>NZ_BAAHYR010000001.1:0-4947103 GCF_054657455.1 Thermostilla marina
CGCCGCTACGGCGATCTTGATGAAGGGGATCGGCGGCGTCTACTCGGACTTCCCGCAATGGAAGCTGGCGGTGATGTGCGTGGCCAGTTTGGCCTGGGGGTTGGGCGTGATGATGTGGGGTAAGGCGATCACCCACATCGGCATGTCGTTGGGCTTTTCGCTGTTCATCGGCACGGTAATCCTCGTCGGTTCGATCTTGCCGTTGGTCATCAACGTGATGGAAAAGGGAGCCGCCGGATTACCTGCCGGCCCCGCCTTGGCGGCGACCGCGGCCGGAATCGTGATCGTGCTGCTGGGGATCATTTGCAACGGCAAGGCCGGTTTGACGCGGGAAAAGGATGAAGCGGCCGCAAAGGATGCCGAAGACAAGGCCGACGAAAACACCGAAGGGGAAGCCAAAAAAGCGTCGATGGCCCTCGGTATTTTCATCGCCGTCTTCGGCGGCTTGTTGGCCACCGGCTTCAGTGTAGCGAACACGATCGCCAAGCCCGAGCTTCCCGAACTGACCGCCGCGGCAGGCAACCCCGATTGGGTCGCCGCCTTGGCCATCATGCTGCCGATCTTCCTGAGCGGCGGCGTGATCATGACCATCTATTTCGTATGGCAGCTTTCGGCCAAGAAGGCTTGGAGCGGATTCAAGACGCCGTATTTTCCGGTCAACTTCGTGCTGATTTTCATCATGGCGTTTTTCCACTATGCGGCCTCGGCTGTCTTTGCATACGCCGCGTATCGACTGGGCGACCGGCTGGGCGATACGGTCGGGTACGCCATTTTCAATACGACCTGCGTGGGCGTGGCGGTGTTGAGCGGGTTGGCGACCGGCGAGTGGAAGAAGGCTTCTTCTGCGGCCAAGACGTGGTTGTTCGCCGGATTGGCCTGCATGATTCTCGGAATCCTGTGCTTGGCCGGGGCGAACGCGCTGAACAAGAGCGCACCCGCCGAACCCGTCGAACAAGCCGCCGTCTCGGTCCACGTCGCCCCCGCTGAAACGATCGTTTCGGCCCAGTGAACCAACGGAGGGACGCCATGAAACTGACGCAATCGGAATTCGGACAAGTCGACGGTCGTTCCGTCTCGCTATTCGTTCTCGAGAACGACAACGGTATGACCGTCAAGCTGACGAACTACGGAGGCATCGTAACGTCGATCGTCGTTCCCGATGCCCGGGGCAACCGCGGCGACGTGGTCTGCGGATTCGATACACTCGCGGGATACTTCAGCGACACGTATCGCACGAACGCCCCCTACTACGGTTGCATCGTGGGACGTTACGCAGGCCGCATCAAGGACGGCCGCTTCACGCTCGAGGGGCAAACGTACCAACTCGCGACCAACGACGGTCCGAACCATCTGCACGGCGGTATCGTCGGCTTCGACAAGAAAATTTGGGATGCCGAGCCGCTCAAATCGGAAGATGCCGTCGCCGTGCGGCTTTCGCTGGTCAGTCCGGACGGCGATGAAGGCTATCCCGGGCGAGTCGAGGTGGCCGTCGAATACCGGCTCGACAACACGAACGCCTTGAGTATTCGGTATACGGCAACCACCGACAAGAAGACGCCCTTGTCGCTGACCAATCACACGTACTTCAATCTGAACGGATTTACGAGCGACATCCTCGACCACACGGCGCTCGTCGAAGCCGACGTGCGCATGGTGCCCGACGAAACGAACGTTCCCGTCGGCGAGACGGAACAAGTCGCGGATACGCCGCGCGACCTGCGCAAGCCGCGCAAGTTGCGGGAATGTTTCGCCGGACTGCCGATGGGCTTCGAGGATTTCTATATTTTTCGCGAACCGGCCGGCACACTTCGCACCGTCGCCCGCTTCGAAGAGGAAACGAGCGGACGCACGCTCGAAGTCGCCACGACCGAGCCGGGCATGATGTTCTACACCAGCCATTACATGTCGGACGAACTGAAGCGGGAAGACGGCACGCAGTTTGGACAATATCGGGCATTCTGCTGCGAAACGTCGAAGCTGCTCAACGGGCCGAATCTGCCCGACGGGCCGCACGGGATTCTCGAACCCGGCGCGACCTACGACGAAACGACCGTCTTCCGGCTCTCCTGGGCGTGAGCACCACGTGCCGGTGCACACGGTTTCAGCATAGGAAAGCGAGAGGAACGCAATGAAGAAAACGATCGACGGTATCGATCATTACCAAATGTTCATCGGCGGCGAGTGGGTTTCTTCGTCGTCGGGCGAGATGATCGACGTGATCAACCCGGCGAACGAGGCGCTGATCGCGCGGGTGCCCGCCGGTACGGCCGAGGACGGTCGTCGCGCCCTCGAAGCGGCACAGGCCGCGCAACCGAAGTGGGCGGCGATTCCCGCCCGCAAACGCGGCGAACTGCTCTTGGAGCTGGCCGACCGGATCCGCCGAAATCGTGAACAGCTCGCGCGACTGCTGACCTTGGAACAAGGCAAGACCTACGAACTGGCCTTGGGCGAAATCGACGCGACGGTCGATTACATTGCCTTTCCGGCCCAGTGCGCCCGGCGGATCGAAGGCGAGATCGTCCCCTCGGACGAGCCGAAGGAACACATTTGGATTCACCGCGTTCCCTACGGTGTGACGGTCGGGTTGGCGGCATGGAACTTCCCGGTGGCGTTGGCGGGGCGCAAGTTCGGCCCGTCGCTGACCGCCGGGAACACGATGGTCGTCAAGCCGCCGTCCATCACGCCGATCGCCACCCTGGAAATCGGACGCCTGGCCGAAGATCTTCTTCCCCCCGGCGTGTTGAATATCGTCACCGGCGGCGGAAGCACCATCGGCAAAGAACTGGTCTCGAACCCGATCACCCGTCTGGTCACGATGACCGGCAGCGTCGAAACCGGCCGGCAACTGTATCACCTGGCGGCCGAGAACATCACCGCCGTCCGACTCGAATTGGGCGGCAAGGCGCCCTTCATCGTGATGGAAGACGCTGATCTCGATCACGCCGTGTCGTGTGCGGTCGTGTCCCGCTTTCTCAACTGCGGGCAGGTGTGCACGTGCAACGAACGCATGTATCTGCACGAGGCGATCCACGATGCTTTCGTCGAGAAGTACGTCGAGAAAGTCAAGTCGCTGAAGATCGGCGATCCGTTCGACCCTGCCACCGACATCGGCCCGAAGGTTTCCCGCGACGAGGTCGAAAAGATCGACGCGATGGTCCGGCAGGCGGTTGCCGACGGCTGCGAGCTGGTGTGCGGCGGCAAGCGGCCCGAAGGCGAAATGTTCCAAAAGGGATTTTGGTACGAACCGACGGTCCTCATCGGTGCCCGCAACGAGATGGCCGTGATGCGGGACGAGATCTTCGGCCCCGTCGTGCCGATCGCCAAGGTGTCGAGCTTCGACGAAGCCTTGGCCTTGGCGAACGACAGCGATTTCGGATTGGCGGCTTACGTCTTCACGCACGACATGCGCCGCGTCGAACGCCTGGTCGACGAACTCGACTTCGGCGAAATCTACGTCAATCGCCCGATCGGCGAACAACGCCAAGGGTTCCATAACGGTTTCAAACTCAGCGGCGTGGGCGGTGAGGACGGCAAGCACGGCCTGGAAAACTACTTGCAAAAGAAGACCTTCTACGTTCGGTACGGCTGAATCGATCGCGGGAACGACGAAAGGCCCCCTCGTCGGCACCGTGTAACGGGGGTGTTGCCGTTCGATCGAGAGTCGTTTGCCGACGTACTTGTTTGCGTTTCAGCGAGGATCGAAATCATGTCCGAATCACGTTCCGCCGTTTCCATCGTGAAAGCGGCGGTCGAAGAATCACCGTTTGATTATTCCGCGAAAGATGTCGCCGCGTGTCGTGACGCGATCGACCGCGCCGTTTCGTTCTTGGGCGGTTTCGAATCGCTGATCGGCGGGGCGAAACAAGTCGTCGTCAAGCCGAACCTGGTCGAGGTTCCGTTCGAAACGACCGGCGGCTCGGTGATCACCGACCCGCGCATACTCGAGGCGCTGGTCGGCTTGCTCAAGGACTTCGGCGTCGAACGTGTACGGGTAGCCGAGGGCAAGTCGGTCAATCTCAAGCACGATCATTCCGGCCCGCGGAAAGCCTTCCAAGCGGCGGGACTCGATGCCGTCGTGCAACGGGCGGGCGGCGAGATCCTCGGTTGGGACGAAGAAGATTTCGTCGATGTGCCTGTTCCCGGAGGCGAACTGTACGATCACATCCGCCTGCCGCGGTCACTGGTCGAATCCGACGCCTTCATCAGCGTCCCCAAACTGAAGACGCACTGCCAGACGGAAATCACCGTCGGCATGAAGGCGATGCAGGGCGTCTTCCACGTCGACGACAAGGTGAATTACCACAACGAGGCCTTCCCGTGGAAGATGGTCGACATTTTGCGGGCATGTCCGCCCAAGCTCACCTTGGTCGACGGCTTGATTTGCGGCGAGAACTACGGGCCGATCTACACCGACCCGGTCGAAATGGGCCTGGTTGTCGCCTCGGCCGACGTCGTCGCCGTCGATGCCGTCTGCTCGGCGATCATGGGGATCGAACCGTTCGAGGTGCCGATTACGCGATTGGGACACAGTGAAGGAATCGGGATCGGCGATCTCGACCGGATCGACGTGCACGGCGAATCGATCGACGAGGTTCGACGCTACTTCAAACGCCCGCAAATCTGGAACCCGATCGGCGCCGCGAAGAACGTGCGCGTGTTCGCAGGCGGAGCGTGCCGCTTCTGCCTGGCCCAGGTGGGCGCCGCGATCAAGCGATTGGGCTACGAAGGCAAACTCGACAAGCTGGAAGACATCTGCGTCGTCATCGGACACAACGCGCCGCTGCCGCGGAAGGAATACAAGAACGTCTACATCATCGGCGATTGCGCCAAGGAAGCCGACATCGAGGGGACGTTCATTGCGGGCTGCCCGCCGCTGCCGAGCATCCAGATCGCCCGCGCCTTCGAAAAACACATGCGGGACGAAGACGATTCGTCACGCTGACGGCCCTTTCGAATCCGGCTCTTTCGTACTCTGCGAGGAACTTCGATGAAAATACGCGACGTTCAGGCATTTCCGATTGCCTTTCCGTTGGAAACCCCCGCCCGCGACGCGACGGGGGTGTGGGACAGTTGGAACACCGTCATCGTCAAGGTGATCGCCGATGACGGCACCGCCGGTTACGGCGAGATCGGACCGATCCACGGCGGCGGACTGCCGATCTTCAAAGCGATGGTCGATCACAAGCTGCGCCATCTGGTCGTCGGCGAGAGCGTATTCGACCGTGAACGGCTGTACGAGAAGATGCTCGGTCGTGGGACGTCTTCCTACGCACTAGGCCGCAAAGGTGCGATCGTCAGCGCCGTCGCCGGCATCGACATCGCTTTGTGGGACCTGGCCGGCAAGCTGCTCGGACAGCCGGTGTATCGTCTACTCGGCGGTAAAGTCCATGAGAAGATTCCCGCTTACGCCAGCGGCTTTTTCGGCAAGGAAGGCCGCCCCCTCACCCCCGACGAATGCGCCGAAGAAGCCAAGTCGTACGCCGACCAAGGCTTTCAAGGCGTGAAGATGAAGGTCGGCTTCGGACGTAAGCAAGACCTGGCGAACCTCGAAACCGTCCGCAAGGCATTGGGCCCCGAGTTGGGCATCATGGTCGACGCGAACCAGAGCTACTCGTACCACGACGTGGTCAAGATCGCGCACGAGCTGGAGGCCTTCGATCTGACCTTCCTCGAAGAGCCGTTGCCGATCGACGACCTCGACGCGATGGCCGACCTGGTGAAGGCGGTGGCCGTTCCTATCGCCGCGGGCGAAAACTATTACACCCGCTACGAGTTTCGCGAAGTGATCGCCCGCCGGGCGGTAAACATCGTGCAGCCCGACGTGATCCACGCAGGCGGCATCACCGAGACGAAAAAGATCGCCGATATGGCCTCGGCCTGGAACATTCCCGTGGCGCCGCACATCCACGCGACGATCGGCACCGCGGCAAGCATCCACTTGCTGACTGCGATTCCCAACACGCTGGCCGCCGAGTACATCACCAGCGGCGGGTCGTACGCCCTGCGACGCGAGTTGCTGGGCGACGTCTTCCTGGCGGAAGACGGATTCGTCTCGGCGCCCGACACGCCCGGCTTGGGCATCGAGGTAAACGAATCGCTGTTTGAAAAATACGCTCCGTGATCTCGAACAGGGGTGTTGCCGGTTTCGGCGAATTCCTGCCCGCCGGAACCACCGAAGGCAACGGTTTTCGTGCGGCGCCGCCGACGGCTCAGTCCTGCAAGTCGGCGGCGTCGTGCGTTTCTTGGATCGGCGGGGGCTTCCGTTCCTCGAAAACTTGGCAGGCACCGCCATTGTAGCATACGATGGAAGCCCCGGGCGGGCGGAAGCCGATCGTCTGCGGTTGCCGCGATGGTACCCCATCCGCCCCAAAACATGAGTTGTTGCCCCCCTGACAAAGCTGGAAACGGAGCGTCCCCCTATGCCGCGCATCGCACTGTGGTCGATGTTGATGTTCGTCTTGGTACCGTTCATGCCTGCGGCCGCCGAGCCGGTCGAGGTTTCCGCCGATATCGTCGTGTACGGCGGCACATCGGCCGGAGTGACCGCCGCGGTCGAAGCGGCACGCTCGGGCCGGTCGGTCGTCATCGTCGGTCCCGATCGACACCTGGGAGGACTTTCCAGCGGCGGTTTAGGATGGACGGATACCGGCAACAAGGCCGTCATCGGCGGCCTGGCACGCGAATTCTATCATCGCGTGTGGCTCCATTACCAAAAGCCCGAAGCGTGGAAGTGGCAAAAGCCCGAAGAATACGGCAACCGCGGTCAAGGAACGCCGGCCGTCGACGGTACGTTGCGCACGATGTGGATCTTTGAACCGCACGTGGCCGAATCGATCTTCGATGCATGGGTCGCCGAATACGATATTCCCGTCTACCGCGACAAATGGCTCGACCGCGAAAAAGGCGTCGTCAAACGTGACGGGCGCATCGTCGAAATCGCCATGCTCGACGGTTCCGTCTTTCGCGGAAAGGTGTTCATCGATGCGACCTACGAAGGCGATTTGATGGCGGCCGCGGGCGTGCGCTACCGTGTCGGACGTGAAGGTCGCGACGAGTACGGCGAGAAGTACGCGGGCGTCCACACCGAAATTTTGCACCATCGACATCATTTCGGCGTGCTGAAGACGCCGATCAGCGCCTACCGCATTCCGGGCGATCCGACCAGCGGCTTGTTGCCGCGCATCAGTCCCGATCCACCCGGCGAAATCGGCCAAGGCGATCACCGTGTGCAGGCATATTGTTTCCGCCTGTGCTTGACGAACCATCCCGAGAATCGCGTACCGTTCCCCAAGCCCGAAAATTACGATCCCGGTCAATACGAACTGCTGTTGCGCATCTTGCAGGCCGGATGGCGTGAAGTGTTTCATAAGTTCGATCCCATTCCGAACCGCAAGACCGACACGAACAACCACGGGCCGTTCAGCAGCGACAACATCGGTTACAACTACGACTATCCCGACGCCGACTATGCCCGCCGGCGCGAGATCGTCGCAGAACATGAGACCTATCAAAAGGGGCTGTTCTATTTTTTGGCGAATGATCCGCGAGTGCCGGAAGATGTCCGCAGTGCGATGCAAGAATGGGGCCTGGCCGCCGACGAATTCACCGACAACGGAAACTGGCCGCACCAACTTTATATTCGCGAGGCACGGCGGATGGTCGGCGCGTACGTGCTCACCGAGCATGACTTGATGGGCCGTCGCGAGACGCCGCAATCGGTCGGCATGGGATCGTACTCGATCGATTCGCACAACGTCCAGCGATACGTGACGCCCGAAGGGTACGTGCAAAACGAAGGCGACCTGGGGGTGCGATTGGCGGAACCTTACGAAATCGCCTACGGATCGCTCGTGCCGCAGCGAAAAGAGTGCGAGAACCTGTTGGTGCCGGTGTGTGTCTCGGCGACACACGTGGCCTACGGCTCGGTGCGGATGGAGCCGGTGTTCATGATCCTAGGGCAATCGGCCGCGGCAGCCGCCGACTTGGCGATCGACCACGGCATTCCGGTCCAGGCGATCGATTACGAGGAACTGCGAACGCGCTTGCTTTCCGAGGGTCAAGTCTTGCACTATAAGAAGTGAGTTGCCGATCGGCGTGGGAATCCGCACCAATGCTCGGCGGTCAGGCGGGGCTCTGTTTCGCCTGCCCCACCCGGTTTCGACTTGCGTCGGCTCTCGCCGCCATACCCGACGGCTGCCGCCGGTATCGCAGACGTGCGCGAACGTCCGCTCGCAAATCTCCGATTGCTTCCGCTGAAGCTGTTTCCCGCGAACGTCGAAGCAACGTCGGCGTTTCAGAGCTTTCAACCCGGCGGATAAACAGCATCGGCTGTCGAAGCCTTTTTCTGCGTTCGCGCATCGTGCCGTCAGAAACGCGGTCGAAAAAGCTTGTTTCTCAACGTTTCGTGCGGCTATTCTCTACAATCAGCCGCGGTCTGTGCAGAGGTTTTGCAACGGGCTGTTGACGCTGTCATTATCGAAAGGAAAAAAGATGTCTTCACCGAAACAAACCAATCGACGCGAGTTCCTCGGCACTACCGTAGCCGGAGCGACCGCGGCGTGGGCGGGAGCGAGCCTGTACTCCGCCGGTGCATCGGCCAGTCCTGGACCGAACGACACGATCAACATGGCTTTGATCGGCTGTGGCGCCCGAGGTGGCAATCAAGTGATGCCTCACTTTATGGAATTACCCGGCGTGCGGATGGTCGCCGTGTGCGACGTGAATTCGACGCGGCTGGCCCACGTTCGCGAGAAGGCGGGTGGGGACAAGGTCGCGGCCTACCATGATTTCCGCAAACTGCTGGACGACAAGGACATCGACGCGGTGATCGTGGCCACCCAAGCCCACTGGCACGTGCCGATCGCGGTCGCTGCCTGCCAGGCCGGTAAAGACGTTTACTGCGAGAAACCGGTTGGCAACTCTATCGGCGAGGGTCAGTACCTGATCAAAGCGGCGAAGAAATACAATCGGATTGTGCAGATCGGTACTCAGCAGCACAGCATGGAACACTATCGGAAGGCGGTGGACATCATCCAGTCCGGCCGACTGGGTGACATCTCGATGGTCGAGGTTTGGGATCACACGTACTGGGCACCCGGGCGTGGCTTCCCGGACAATTGCGATCCCCCCGCAGAATTGGATTGGGACTTCTACGTCGGCCCCGCGCCGATGCAGCCGTACAATCCCAATATCTACTACAACTACGGCTACGACTGGTTCAAGCTGTCTGGCGGTGGCCATCAAGTCGCCTGGGGTGTCCATCACTTCGACATTGTGCTGTGGGCCATGGGGGTTCAGTATCCGACGACCGTTTCGGCCATGGGTGGGCAGTTTGCCTATCAAGACAATTTCGAGTGGCCCAACACGTTCAGTGGGATAATCGAGTTCGGTCCGGGACCGGTGGCCAAACACGGGTTCGTTCTGCAGTACAGCATGCGGCTCGGCTCGCGCCGTGTCCGCCGCTCCCACGCCAAGTGCTTTTATGGTACCGAGGCGACGATGCTCGTCGATCGCAGTCGCATTTCCATCGCGCCTGAGGCCAAAGGCAAGGCCACCCAGACGCAGGCCGGTTACCTGCTCGGCGAAGAAGAGGAAATCTTGTCAGCGGATGACGAGTTCCGGCATTTGGAGGTCTTCCTGGAAAACATCCGGGACCGCAAGAATCCCGAGACGGATGCCCAGACGGGCCAGTATGCGAGTAACCTCGGCCATCTGATGAACATCTCCTGGCAGGTCGGCCGCAGCATTCAGTGGGATGGCGAAAACGAGCAGGTGGTTGGTGACGAGGAGGCGAACGGGCTGGTAACCAAGCCGTACCGAGCACCGTGGAAACTGGAAGTATGATTTCTGATTTCGCGATTGCTTGCCTTGATCACCTTTTTACCCGATTTTCAAACCGTGGGAGGCCTTCTGAGGCGTTCCGTTTTGTCGCCGGCGTGCATTTGGTTGTCGGTTTCGGTAATGGTTGGTACGGGTGCAGCAGCGCCGCGGCCGAACGTTCTGCTCATCATGACGGACGACCAGGGGGATGGAGACCTCGGCTTTCACGGGAATGATAACAGCGCATTGCACAAGCCGGGCTTGGAAATTGTGTGAAGTGGAATAAGGCCCGGCGGCCGCTTGGACCGCGCAAGACGGAATGGCCACGGGCAGATGAGAAACGTTGGCTGTCGAAGCCTTCTTCTGCGTCCGCGCATCGTGCCGTCAGAAACTTGGTCGAAAAATTTGCTCCTCGCCGCTTTGTGTCGCTATTCTCGATAATCAGCCGCAGCCTGCAGAGAGATTTTGCAACGGGCTGCTAACGCTTTTTTTGTTCATTTCCAAGAACGGCGCAATAGTATTTCAGACGCACACAGACCCGCTCGTGCTTCGCGCTTCTGAACGCAGCAGAACGATTCGTCGACATGGGAGTCGCCACCAACATGAGCACAATCAAAGTCGTTTGTCCCGGCATTTTCCTGCTCTGCATCGCCACGGCGCACGCACAGAGTCTTCCGAGGAGCCCACTCGATGCAGAAGGAACGAGCAGCCTTCATGCCCAGTTCGTGACTCCGTCTGACGAGTACGCCCTCGTTACCTCTGGGCGCATCACACACCTGCATGCCGACGAAAAAGAAACATCCATGCAGGTCGCCATCTGCCCGCGACTCGTACCGGATCCGGCGGCCGGGAAGCAAGATGAATTCGTCCGCCGCGTTGAGGACCTGTTCCTCAACAAGACGGGCCAGTGGCGATTTGTGTCTGAGAACATTTCCCACTTCAAGTTTTACTCCACGGCCATCAGCTGGATGGCCAGGGATCAACCGGAACTTCTGGAACGGGTGGTGCAGAGCATTGCCGCGAGAGATATTGGGATTGCCGTAGAGGTGGGTATCCGGCATGGCCACGCCGAAACCGCAAAACGCATCCTGGATCCGATCACCAGAGCCGGTGGGCGCGTTGACTTCATCGTCACGGACAACGTCTTTATTAAATCCCAGTATAACAAGGCTACGAAGGGTGCTTACAATTGGACCTACGAGCAGGCTGTAGAGAAGTACGCAGAATATGTGGCCGGCATCAAGAAGAAATATCCGAAGCTCAAGGTCGGAATGATTGAAGCAGCTTTCCGCTTCCACTGGGAAGACAAGGAGCGTTTTCCGGCAGAGAATCCGCAGAAGGACAACGGTGATCTGAAAAGGTTGCTGCTCGACGTTATCGAGGCGTGCAAGGCGAAAGGGACACGACTAGATATCTTCCAACCGGAATACTCTTACGAGCGTATCGAGCAGACGACAAATGGTTGGGAGAAAATGAAGGCAATGGAGACTTTTTGCCGTGAGCAGGGAATTGAGTTCTTCTTTCTGTTCAACGATCACACCGGAGGCAACCAGTCGGACAAACTGTTTTGCGAGAACGTGATGAAGTGCCTCAGAGCGGCGAAAGCCCACGACCTGACCCCGGACCTGGGCACAATCCAATCCTGGTACAAACATCCCGAGAAGGACCTGCCCGAGGACCAACCCTACAGCTTCATGTACTTGGCGAAGGAGTTCATCAAGGAAAACATGAAAATGAAATCCGCAGAATGATGACGAACAGAGGGATCGCTTGCACGCTTTTGCTGCTGAGCGACACTTCCGGAGAAACACATGAGAAGCTGGATCAGTTCGATTTGTTTGTCGGTCATTGTTTCGGTGCAGGTTCTTCCGCTCCATGCCGCGGACAAGGGCGGGCTGGCTGAGCAGTTTGTCGACCCGCCTGGTGAATACAGCTCCATCGTACTGTGGGAATGGTGTAACGGATGGATCAGCAAGGAGGCTGCCACCGCGGAACTCGAAGCGATGGCGCGCGTGGGACTCGGTGGCGCCAAGATTTTCAACGTGGGCGGCCCCGAAGGACCGGTCCGCTTCGCCTCGCCCGAATGGTACGCAATTGCAGCGCACTCCCTGCGCGAAGCGAGTCGGCTCGGTCTTCAGCTTTCGATGAATATGACCGAAGGGTTCTCCGGGATCGGCGGCCCCTGGATTCCGCCCGAAATGAGTATGCAGTACGTCGTCTGGAGCGAAACCGAAGTGAGCGGGCCGGGCACGGTCTCCATTATTCTAGAAAAGCCGGACGATGGTCCGATCAAAACCGGCACGTTGAAGCTGGATGACGTCGGGTACTACAAAGACATCAAAGTGTTTGCCGTGCCGCACGTGGCGGCAGATCAAATCACGTCGCTGGACATCAAAAAAGGGATGCGAGAGCACCGCGATGAAAACGAGTCGGTCTTGAAGAAAACACCGCCGGATTCGGTTGCGGCAAGAGACATTATCCCGCTGAGCAAAGTGATTGATCTGACGGACAAGATGGACGAAAACGGAAGGCTCCGTTGGGAGGTACCGGCGGGAACGTGGACGATTTTGCGGATGGGGGCAGCCAGTACGGGCGCCTGCACGCGGCCGGGCAACGAGGAAACGCGCGGCCTCGAAGCTGACAAGCTCAGCCGCGAAGCGGTGAAGCTGCATTTCGACAGCCTTTGCAACCCGCTCTTGGAAATGCCTGGCGTGAAACCCGGAGAAAACCTCACGTACTTTGCCGTCGACAGTTGGGAAGCGGACGGGCAGAACTGGTCGCCGGTGCTGCCGGCGGAGTTTGAAAAGCGGCGCGGATACAGCCTCTACCCGTTCCTGCCGGTTCTGACCGGCCGAATCGTGGAAAGCGTCGACGTGTCGGAGCGGTTTCTCTACGATTTCCGCCGCACGATTGCCGACTGTATCCGCGATAATTTCTACGGCTATCTGGTGGAGCTGTGCGAGCAGCACGGCATGAAGTTCGGTGCGGAACCGTTTTCCCGCGCCGCTTTTGACGGGATGGAAATTGTCGAGACGATTGGATATCCGACCGCCACGTTCTGGCACGGAAACAGCCCGGGACGCGCCTACAAAGAGGGCAAGTGGGCTGCTTCGGCCGCCCATGTGCTTGGAGGCAAAACAGTGACGTCGGAGGCGTTCCCCGCAGGAAAATGGGAAGCAGCGTGGGTTCATTATCCTTGGACTTACAAATGGCTCGCCGATTACGCGTATTCCAGCGGAATCAATCAACTGGGGTTCCATTGTTGTCCGCTGCAACCGTGGGACGATAAAGCAGTACATAAACCCGGTATGGTCTTCAAAAACTGGGGATCACAGTACAGTCGCCATAACACTTGGTGGGAGCAGGGAGGCGCGTGGCACAAATATCAGGCGCGCTGCCAGTTTATGTTGCAGCAGGGAATGTTCCAGGCCGAGGCGCTGTTCATGACTCCCGAAGTCATACCCGGTCTGGAACTGAGCACGCGTCCTTCGTTGCCGCTTGGATACGATTTTGACCTCGCTAGTGCGAGACTAGTTCGGGATCAACTGTTTGTTGAAGACGGAATGATCCGTACGCCGTCGGGCATGAAGTACCATATCCTTGTTCTGCCAAGAATCGACGAGATTTCCGTGCCGCTTCTCAGAAGAATCCAAAAGCTCGTCGCCGACGGGGCTCATCTCGTGGTGTCGAGTATCCCGAAAACGTCGCTCGGCCTGGAGAATTATCCGGCGAGTAAGAAAGAAGTGACCGACATCGTCGCCCAAGTGTGGCAGGGCCTGGATGGGAAAAGTGTGACCGAAGTCACCTATGGCAAGGGAAAACTCTATTGGACGCAGGATCCCCTTGAAGTTCTCCGCAAGCTGGGGGTCGAACCCGACGTAATCGTAGATGCCGAAGGGAAAACCGAGGCGCAGTCTTCGTATCGCGCGAAACTTCCACTGACTTATATCCACCGCTACACGCTGGAAGCCGATATCTTTTTTGTGGCAAGCTCGTTGGAAACACCGGCTTCGGCTTTGCTCAGTTTCCGCATTGCGGGAAAACAGCCGGAGTTCTGGTATCCCGACAGCGGGCGCATCGAAAGATGTTCCGTTTACGAAGAGAAAGACGGGCGCACCATCGTCCCGATGCTCTTCGATCCGGCGGGTGCCTATTTTGTGGTGTTTCGCGAAAAGACGCAAGCTGCGCCAGTCATCTCTGTTTCACTCAATGAGAGCGCTGTGCTTTCTACGGCCGAACGAATAAATCCTCTTGCCGAGACCAGGAAATTCTTCAAGACCGGTGGCGTGCTGAAAATCGAGACCGCGGACGGGAAAAGCATCGCGGAGAAGATCGAACCGGTAACAGTCTGCTCACTCGATCGCGACTGGATGGTGTCGTTCGATGGCGCCGGCGCACCCGAGCCACGGAAATTCGAAACGCTTTATCCGTGGAACGAAAGTTCGGATGAACTGCTTCGCTATTTCTCCGGGACGGGCATCTACAAAAAGACGATCAGCGTGGAAAAGAACAAGGGCGAGCAGATTTGGCTCGATTTGGGCGCGGTTGAGGTCATTGCAACGGTGTTCGTAAACGGCAAAGAAGTTGAGATTGAATGGAAACCGCCGTTTTTGACCGATATCACCGACGCGCTGAAATCCGGCACAAACGAACTCGAAATCCGCGTCGCCAATTTGTGGGGTAACCGCTTGATCGGCGATGAACAATACCCGGATGACATTGGATTTTCCTCCGATGGACTGTTGCGGGTCCTGCCGAAATGGTTTGAAAACAACAAGCCCCGTCCGCAGCAAGGGCGCAAAACATTTACAACCAACCGATATTATGACAAAGACGATCCATTACGACCGTCGGGGCTGTTAGGCCCCATCTCCTTGATCACGCGCTCGAAAAATGCAGATCCGATCGTCGAGCAAATTGCGCGGGATCTGTTTGTTTTCAGTCGCAACCCGGACTTTCTATCCTACGGCTGGCATCGCGAACCGCCGTACTTCAAAGAACTAGCGAAGAAGTCGGAGCAGCGCCCGAAGTGAAAAGGAAATGACAAAAGGGGGCTATTCATTTCTGACGATTCTGTGCACTGTGACGGGGATGGCCGCGGCCCCGGGAGATGTGCTTACCAGCCAATAGCACAAGCCGGTGTTGGGGATCGTTTGAGTTCGAATAAGGCCGGGCGGCGGTTTGGGCCGCGCAAGGTGGAATATTGCCAAACCGGTGTCAAGAAGCCGAACATGTGGCCCAATCGGGCGAATATTAAATTTTTGTAAAGACAGGTAGCCGCAACGACAAAATAGAAAGGACAACCAACGCGAGTCAGGCTCCGCGGGAAGCGCAGTCAGGCAGGGTGTGCCGCGGTTGCCCTTGCTCCCGCAGGCACACCGGTATGGCGGCACATTTGGGGCGACGGTTTCTCATTCGCCCCCCCTTTTTTAAGGGGAACAGGTTTTGCTTGCCCTACGCAACTCCGGTTTGTGTTACGCGAAGGGAGTTGTGAACACTCGTCGTAGGCTGGAACGGCCGGATCGCGTGTGACCGCCTCGTGTGCGTTGCGGGGGAGTCGCAGTGGGACACGCCGTGTCGGGGGCGGGCGTTTCCGCATTGCACGGCTTTTCGTTGACCGCAGATGGTTCAGCCGTTATTCTCAATCGGCGCCGCAAATTTCCTCGGCATGCGATCGGCGGAAAGGCGTGCCGACAATCTTCGATTGCCGGAGGAATTTTTTTCTGCCAAGCCCGCGCCGAGGGCGAGATAATATTCGAAGGTGTCGACTCTTCCATTGCTCTTCGTGAATGGGTGTCCTTATTCTGACGGCGGTTTGTCGAATGCGCGGCACCTCGGGCATTTCGGACGATCTCGCCGCACAACGAATTTGGAGGTGGCGACGATGTCCACAAACCGCGCAGCGACCGGGCTTCTCTTGGTAATTGCGATAGGGCTTTCGATTGGGTGCGGCGGAGGCAAGTATTCCGGATCCACGCAAACGCCCCGAGCGGCCGTTGTCGAATTGGAAGGGGCCGAATCACCGTTTCGACTCGAGCCTCAAAATTCGGATCGTATCGGTGGACTGGTGAGTCCGGGCGATTTGGACGGCGACGGTCTCGCCGACGTCGTCGTGGCGCTTCGGCGAAAAGTACCGGGCGGAGCGTTTCGCCCGGCCGAGAAAACGTGGATCGTTGCGTATTCGTCGAACGACCGCAAGCAACTGTGGAGCTTGCAAGGAAAACAGGATACGGATCCGGCGGTGGCCTACTTTTTGGGACCGATCGCGCCGATTCCCGACGTCGACGGCGACGCCGTGCCCGACCTTTATTGTCGAGAGGCCCGCACCGAGGGGACGGCTTTGTTGATTTCCGGAAGTAGCGGCAGCGTGATCGGGCGGTTCGCCGTGGAACCGCGAAAGCCCGAATACGAAGTGCCGAAACGCTGCGACGACCGCGATGGCGACGGCGTGCCGGATCTGCTCTTCGGTAAGAACAGATCCTCTCGCATCATCGTTTGTTCGGGCAAAGACTTGAGTGTGCTGGAACAACAGGAAGACGTGTGGCCGCAGGCCCAAGGGCGCTTCGAGTGGTGCTTGGCCGTCTATCACGACGACAACGGCGACGGTATGCCCGACATATTGCTCCGCCGCCTGTCGGCGGACAGCTTCGAGTATGCCGTCATCGACGGAAAGACATGGAACGTACTACGCACGTTCGAAAGTCCGCGACTCAGCATAAGCGGTGAGACGTTTTTCGTTCGCACCGACGACCTCGATCGCGACGGTGCAGGCGACTTCGTGTTTGCCTGCGTCGCCGGTGGCGGTTCGGACGGAAATGCGTCGCTGTTGCGCGCGGTCTCGGGGAACGACGGTCGCGTCATCTGGGACGTCGCCGGCGGTGCGTTCGGATCGGGAGAGAAGGCAATTGCCGTCGACCTGAAAAGCGGCGGACGAACGCCCACGGCGCCGGATGTCCGTTTCGGAAGCACGGTCGTTTCGCTTCCGGATCGAAACGGAGACGGCGTAGCCGATCTGGCTGCGTACACCAAGGCCGGCGGCCCTGACGCCGATCCGGCCGTGCTGATCATCTCGGGGGCAACCGGTGACCTCTTGGCAACGCTGGCGACCGAGGATCTCGATGGACGGCCCACGTTGAACATGGCGCGGCTTTCGGCCGAAAACGCAAGTTCCGCAGCGCTGGCCGTGTGTGTGGAGCTGTCCGACACCTTCGGGATCGCCTTCGCGACGCTCGAATGAGCCTCTCGGAACGTGGCGCGTCTCGAGGTGTTGCGTCGCTGTTGCGCACCCATCTGCGCGCCCGTAAACCGCAGATACGGCTTGCAAGAGGCTGAAAAGCCGAAACCAAGAAACGCAAAAAGCCCGGTTTTTTCCGGGCTTTGCGATTCGGTGCAAAATTTGCACCCCCCAAGATAGCGGGGACAGGACTCGAACCTGCGACCTCGAGGTTATGAGCCTCGCGAGCTACCAACTGCTCCACCCCGCGTCCAGGATGGTTCACCAGCCAGGGCCGTGTGACCATCATTCTCTAATCGATTGTATCGGCCCGGCGTCGGCTGCCAAGGGGGCGGCGCAAATTTCTCGTCGGCAAGCGGTTTTGCCTTACCGGAGTGGTTCGCACGTTCATTGCGGCAATCGATCGGCGGCGATCCGCTTGGGGGGCGACCGGCCTCCCACGCGGCTGCTCGGCCGGCGGCGATCGATCCAGGGCACCGGAGCCTGGTTCCGGCAGGCAGGAAAGCCAGTCCGTGGCCCTCGAATCGACTGGACTCCCCCACACAGCAATTGTTTTGTGTACAATATACGTTCTGTTTACACAAATCCCGGCAGCGGGTTTTGCGCCGCGGGTATCAGGGAAAACCGCTTTGTCGTGGGCACTTCGACGGTACGCGGCGGTAACACGAATTCCACACGAGGAGAAGCAATCATGCGGCAGACGGCAGCTTGGTACGGCATTCTCATGGCGGCGTGCATCGGTCTCGGCGGCATCGCGGCGGCCGACGAACACGGCGACGCAACGGCGGTCAAGAGCGAACCCTCGAGCGGGTTCTACGATCCGGTGATTCAACACATCGAAGGGTGGACGGTGTACGTCGATCCCGCGTTGTTGAAAGGCGAACATGCCGACGAAGGCGCCTTGGCCCTGAAGATGCTGGCGAACCATCTCCAGCGGATCAAGATCGTCGTGCCGCCCGAGCCGCTGGCCAAGCTGCAAAAGATCGAAATCTGGATCGAGTGGGCAAACCCGAAGGCAAACGCGATGTGTTATCATCCCGACCCGAAATGGGTGCGCGATCACGGGCTCGATCCGCGGTTGGGCAAGAAAGTGCACATCACCCATGCCGCAGAACTCTATTCGCGGCAGCAGATGTTCAAGCATCCGTTCGTGATCATGCACGAGCTGGCGCACGCGTACCACGATCAAGTGTTGGGATTCGACGATCCGCGGATCATCGCGGCCTACGAAGAGGCGAAGAAGTCCGGCAAATACGACAAGGTGTTGGCGCACTCGGGCCGGTACGTGGAACACTATGCGATGAAGGACCCCAAGGAATACTTCGCCGAAGGGACCGAGGCGTACCTGTACCGGAACGACTTTTTCCCGTTCGTGCGGGCGGAACTCGCAGAGTTCGACCCGAAATTGCACGACGTGCTGAAGGAGATCTGGGGGCCTGCGCCCTCCCGCTGAGCGACGTGAGCACGCTTCAGTCGGGCGTGTCGAGATAGGGGTCTTGCCCCATCTGACGTTGCATCTTTTTGCGCTCTTTTTCGAAGTACATCAGCGCGCGGCGATCGCGGAAGTGACGTCGTTCGACGCGTTTTTGTGCGCGGCGGAAGAGCGGCATCAGATGGTCGAACGGACCGGATTTCTTCTTGCCCATTTCGGCCAGTTTTTCCGCTTTTTTGGGGCCGAGACCGGCTTCGAGGAGCTCGTCGTCGAGAGCGAGGAACTGGCGGAACGTGCCGGGATCGCCTTGGCGTCCGCAACGGCCGCGCAACTGCCAGTCGATGCGGGCGGAGTCGTGCATCTCGGTGCAGATGACGTGGAGGCCGCCGAGTTCCTTGACGCCTTCTCCCAGGCGGATGTCGGTACCGCGTCCGGCCATGTTGGTAGAGACGGTGACGCGGCCGCGTTTTCCGGCTTCGGCGACGATGGCCGCTTCGCGCTCGATGTGGTTCGCGTTGAGGACGTCGTGTTCGATGCCGCGGGCTTTGAGCATCGCCGAGAGGAGTTCCGACTTGTCGATCGAGCGCGTCCCGATCAATACGGGACGGCCCATGGCGTGCATTTCACACACTTCGTCGACGACCGCTTTCCATTTTTCTTCCGAGGTGCCGAAGATTTTCGGCGGCAATTCCTTGCGGATCACGGGCCGGTTGGTGGGAATCGTGATTACGTTGCAGCGGTAGATTTTGCGCAATTCGGCGGCTGAATCGCGGGCGGTACCGGTCATGCCCGCCAGGTGCCGGTAGCGCAGGAAAAAGTCTTGGACCGTCACGCGGGCGGCTTGCCCCGTAGCGACGGTGACTTCGACCCCCTCTTTGGCCTCGACGGCCTGGTGGATGCCGTCTCGCCATTTGCGGCCTTCGGCCAGGCGGCCGGTGAACTCGTCGACGATGACGATCTCGCCGTCGCGGACGACGTATTCGCGGTCGCGAATGTAGTCGCGGGCGACCTTGATCGCTCGTTCGACGTACTCGTAGATGTGGAACATGCCGACGGAGGCCATTTCGTCAGGGCGGGGCAGGCTGCGGGCCTTGCGGCGTCCTTCGCGGGTCAATTCGACGGTCTTCTTTTCGTGGTCGTACTCGTAATCTTCGTCTTCGATGAACTGGTCGGCGACCTGCGCCGCCCAGCGGTAACAGGCGGCTTCGATTTTGGCCTCTTCCGAGGGCAAGGCGCTGATGATCAACGGCGTGCGGGCCTCGTCGATGAGGATGCTGTCGGCCTCGTCGACCAGCGCGAAGAAGGGTTCTCCCTGCACGGGCTGATCGCCGCCGGCGGTGTTCGACGTGCCCAACAACGCCCCGATCAGGTCGGTTTGGCCTTCACTGATGCGACGCAACAAGAGCCGGTCGCGAAGGAAGTCGAATCCGAATTCCTTGGCCGTGCCGTAAGTCACGTCGCAAGCGTAGGCTTTGCGTCGTTCGGCTTGAGGCTGATCGGTTTGAATGATTCCGACCGACATGCCCAGGGCGCGATAGATCGGTCCCATCCATTCGGCATCGCGCTTGGCCAGGTAGTCGTTGACGGTGGCCAGGTGGGCACCGCGTCCGGCCAGGGCGTATAGGTACATCGGCAACGTGGCGGTGAGGGTCTTTCCTTCGCCGGTTTGCATTTCGACGATGCTGTGGTGAAACATGGCGATGCCACCGAGGATCTGCACGTCGAAATGCCGCATGTTGAGTTTGCGACGTCCCGCCTCGCGAACCAAGGCGTAGGCTTCGGGTAAGAGCTTGGCGAGCGGTTCGCCGCTGCGGGCGCGGTAGCGAAGCGACAGGCTCGTCTTTCGTAAATCGTGATCGTCGAGCGCGCGCAGATTCTCTTCGTGCCGGGTGATCACCGGGATCAGCCCGGCCCAGCGCTGCAAGAGGATCTTCGATCCGCCGGGAATGTACGGAGTGACTGCCGTGAGCAACGAATCCATGTCCTGCAAGAGTCGATCGCCCGCCGATGCAATCCTGCAAACGGGGCGGAAGCCGCCGTCGGTGCGGCGTCCATCGATTGTACTCTACCACAGTAAAGCGGAACGGGTACACGGGGATTCCCGATCTCGCACGGACTGCCCGCGGAGAGCCGTCGGTCGCTTGGAAGGCTGAATTTGTTGTACCGCCGGCAAATTCCGCACAAAACCCCCAGGCGGCACGGTCAAGTTGCGGGATCACGGCGGCAATCATGAGAAAGCACGTCTCAGGAAGCTATAGTTGCTGAGACCGAAGATCTTTTGGTCGTCATCGTCGATGTTCGCAACGCGGGGGATGAGGTCTGGTATGACGGGGCGATCGCGGCATGATTTGATCGATGTGATCCTCGAGAAGCGGCTGGGAGTAATGCCGATGGCCGGTGTGAAACGAATGCGCAAACGTCTGTTCGTCGATCCGAACGTCCAAGGAACACTCATTATTCGGGTGATCCTGTACTGGATCGTGTGCCTGCTCACGATCGCCATGATGTTGATGTGCTGGCGAATCGTGACCGGTCCGGCACGCGGCGTTGCTTGGCAGGTGAACGACGTGTGGTACCAGTTCGGCCCTGCGTTCGTGGCGTCGTTCTTGCTTCTGCCGATGGTCATCATCGACATCATTCGGGTGAGCAACCGCTTTACCGGGCCGATGATCCGACTCCGCCGGGCGATGCGTGCCGTGGCAGAGGGGCACCCCGCCCGCCCGATCCGGTTCCGCGATGAGGACTTTTGGCAAGACTTCGCCGAAGAGTTCAACGCGGTACTGTATCGTGTCCAAGAACTGGAGGCGCAACTGGCCGCCGCTCGCCACTGCGATGCCGAAATTCCCGTCACTCCGCCGAAAGACGACACGCAAGACCGGTCGGACGAACCGGCGGAAGCGGGTGCGACGTCGGCCGACTGACCGCGCAAATCGGACCAAAGATCCCTCGCGGCGCCGAGCGATTTCGACGGCGCCGTTTTTTACGCGCGTCGACTCGGGAAACGAGATTGTTGTCGGAAGAACGATCGGCCGCCGATTCTCGACTGCCCGGGGCTGCGGATCCGAATGCGGCCCTTCCGATGAAGCCGATACGGCCGGTACAATCGAGGTTGCGTTCGGCAGGAGTGCCCCTGTCGAGAATCTCCAATTTGCTTCGACGGCGTGAGCCAGAGTGTAACGATGAGCGAGTCGATCCGTCCCATGACGGTGCCGCGTTTCTTGGCCAAGAAGCGGCGCGGCGAAAAAATCACGATGTTGACGGCCTACGACTATCCGACCGCTGCGCTCTTGGATCAAGCCGGAGTCGACAGTCTGCTCGTCGGTGACAGCTTGGGCATGGTCGTTCAAGGGCATCCGAACACTTTGCCGGTGACGCTCGACCAGATCATCTATCACGCCGAGATGGTCGCCCGCGCCGCCCGACGAGCGCTGGTCGTCGCCGATATGCCTTTTCTTTCTTACCAACTCGGCCGCTACAAGGCGATCGAAAACGCCGGCCGCGTCTTGAAAGAAACCGCCTGCCAGGCCGTCAAGCTCGAGGGCGGCGAAGAGCAGGCGGAACTGATCGCCGCCTTGAGCGAGGCGGGGATTCCCGTCATGGCACACGTGGGGCTTCGTCCGCAAAGCGTGCGCGTGCTGGGCGGCTACCGAATCGAGCGCGACCGAGAAAAACTTCTCAACGACGCTCGGGCCGTCGAGCAGGCGGGTGCCTTCGCCGTCGTCCTGGAGTGCATTCCTGCCGACATCGCCTCCGAAATCACGCGACAAATCTCGATTCCCACGATCGGCATCGGGGCGGGGGCGGGCTGCGACGGGCAAGTCTTGGTCGTTCACGACCTGCTGCGATGGACGACCGCCGAACGACTCCCCAAGCATGCCAAGGCATACGCCGACCTGAGGACGGCGATCACCCAAGCGGTAGCGCAGTTTTGCCGCGATGTGCAAGAAGGCACGTTCCCCGGCCCCGAGCAAGTGCTGGAGTAGCCTTCTCCTTACACCGTCGCTTCGGGAGAAAGCGAATCGTGATCGGGCAGGTTGCCCGCCTCGTCGAACGGGAGCGGGCGAGGCGGCACTGTGATCTCGAGGTCTTCGCGCTGCAAGGCCTCGGCAAGATACGCCGTCGAACACTCGATCTGCTCGAGGTGCAACGTATCGCGAATCCACAAGACGCGAGGCTCGGCGTTCTCGCTGCGCGTATACGCCAGCGCCGCATCGAGCATGTCGCGATCAGTTGCAAAGTCGGGCGGCAGCATCGAAGCCGAAATGTGGTTCGACGTCATCGCGTTGACGATCGTCGCCTCGCGGTCCATCGCCTCGATCACTTCGCGGCGACAAAACTCGGCCATCCCGATTCCGATTGCATTGCCGTGCGAACCGGGGCTTAGCCCGCGGATGCAAATCGCGCGAATCCGCGGACGTTCATCCCCGACGGCCTTGTGGTCGTCGCGTTTGCGTCCGACGACGTTCGTGTCGAGTCCTGTGCCCGAGATGTCCTTACCGATGCGATCGATGATCAAGACGTCGGCCCGATCGAAAGGCAGTTTCGGCATCAAGCGTTGTGCCTGCTCGAGCAAGGCGGGTTCGCGGGCGAAGAATTGATGGGCGGGGACGGCTTCGAGTAGGGCGGTTTGTTTGCGGGCATTTTCGACGATCGCCAAGCCTCCCCAAATCGGGGCCTTCGCCAAAATGATTTCGCATGCCGATCGCAGCACCGCCGAGAAACCGTGTTCTTCAATCGCCCGATGACAGGTTTCGGCCCCGCGGTGGTTCCCCAGGCCGATCATCAGCATCTTGAGCAGACCGCTTTGTATCGGTCCGTCGAAACGGGTGTGCGGCTTGACGCGGTTCAACACCAACACGCGATCGGCCTCGAACGCGGTGCGGTCGAACCACACGGGAAAGCCGAGAGCCGTTTTCCCCAGCTCCACGACCTCCATGCTCGCGCGGATCGGGCAGCCGATCGATTCGGGGGTGATACCGTATCCGGCGAGGACGTTTCGCTGCCCCTCGGCCGTGGCGCCGCCGTGGCTGCCCATGGCAGGGACAACGAAGGGCCTAACCCCCCGATCGTGGAGTTCGACCACGAGGTGGCGAAGGATCTCCGGCAAATCGGCAATCCCTCGACTTCCCACGGTGATCGCCACGGATTCCCCTTTGGTGAGGGGGGTGATTGCCGTCAATTCTTCTAGCCTTGCGCGGACTAAGCCGTGCGAAATGGCAACAGAAGGGCAATCGCAATGAGAAATAATGCGAAAAAATTCCGGAATCGTTGTCATTTTGGAGTGCAGGTGGCGAAGATGAAGATATGCAATATATGATCCAGGTGGGTGAGAAAAACCGGGAAGTCACTGCAAACAGAGTTCTCAATTCCGGTTGCATCGCCCGCCGTTATACAAGGGTGCGTCAGCAAGCGGAACGGGTAATCCCTGAGGAAATCGGGCGTACTCCACGAGTACGCGTTCGGTTTTCGGAAATATCCACACTTCCCGCTTGACAGTCACCTTCCCGCCAAAACACAATATTTTAACAGAGCAAAAGGAATGCCCCACTAGTTGGTGTGTTCAAAATTTTGTTCTGCCCCCCCCAATTGTGGAAGTGTCGCTTTTTGGAAATCGTTTTTCGAAACCTTTCTCACATTTCGTGGTTTGTATGCGTAAGGAGGAGAACTGTCTCCTCTGTTCCACGTAAGGAAAAGTGAGAGGTTTCGCGATTTCCCTGACAGTTTTCCCGCCTTCAGCGACACGGAAGCAAGCGGAAGAGGCACAGGAGATTCGGAGTTCCAAGGACGGACAGAGAGACAAGCGGAACAGAGGATCTAGATACGGCTGGTTTTGCTAGGCTGTCCCCCCGTTGAGCCGACGCAACGGCTGCGATGTGAGTCCGCGCAGGGCTTCCATTGCGCGGTGCGGAAAAGGCAAAACGGAAAAGCAGACAGACGCTAGGCGTCTGCCCGCAACCATCCCCATCAACCCCCCCCGGAGAGTTTGAGGCATGCAAAAAGCAACATCCATCGAGAGCTTGCACCTGGTCGGCGAATTTGAAGCGCTCAAACAACAGATCCTGGCGGACGAGCAAAAGTTCGAAGCCCTCAAGAGCAAGACGTTGGCGTTCTGGGCACTGCCGACGGACCGTCGCTTGCCCTTGGCGCTTTTGGGGCATTCACTGGGCGAGATCTTGAACACGCCGTTCATTGAAATTGCCTCGACGCCGGGCATCGGGCGGAAGAAGCTGGCGGGGCTCATCTTGTTGTTGCGTCGCGCCGCATCGACCGATGTCTCCGAGTTGCCCGCCGAAGGTTCCGAGGGTACGGGGCTGGTCGCCGGGAAAGAACTGACCCTTGAAGCCGAGGCCGATGATGT
Organism: Thermostilla marina; assembly: GCF_054657455.1. Lineage (NCBI taxonomy): Bacteria > Pseudomonadati > Planctomycetota > Planctomycetia > Pirellulales > Thermoguttaceae > Thermostilla > Thermostilla marina. The sequence goes on from NZ_BAAHYR010000001.1 coordinate 24,844, forward strand.
CGATTTCGACAGTGTCTCGGAGGTCACGTGGGCCAAGTGGCAGGCGACCGTCGTACGTTTGGGGTTGGAGAAGGTTCCCTTGGGGCGAGTGGCACCCTCGTTGCGGAACATCACTCGCGTCATTTGGGAAGTGCCCTTGGGCGAATTCACCACGTGCACGTTGGAGCAACTGCGCAAGCGACGAACCTACGGAGCGAAGCGCGTGCGTGCCGTGCTCGAGGTGTTCTACTTCCTCCATCGAATGCTCGAAAACGTTCCCGCCCAGTCGCACTTGGCGATGATCCTGGTTCCCAACCGGATCCGCAAGGTTGAAGAATGGGTCGTCAACACGTGGCAGTCGGGGCGAATCCCGCAGCCGGAGGAATCGTTGGAACACTTCATCAAGCCGCTCTTGGAGCAGGTGAATCTCGATGCAGGGCGGCAGTTGGTGATGTTGGCCGAGGCTCGTTTAGGGATCGGCGGCAGCGTGACGAGTGTGCGCCAACTGGCAAAGTCGAACGGCCTCACCCGCGCCCGGGTGTATCAGTTGTTCAACGAAATGGCCGATATCGTTCGCGTACGCTGGCCGATGGGGCAAGCGTACATGTTCCTGTGGCGGGCGATTCTGCTGGCTCGCACGTCGCAGTTGGTCGCGCCGCCCGATTTGACGCAGTTCTTCGCTGCGATCGACCTGTTCTTTGCGAACCGGAAGCCGGTCGGGAGCGGGGCGACACACATTCACAACCCCATCAGTGACTTCAACATCATCCCGCAGGCGGGCGGCCGGCCGAGTTCGATGTACGACTTGGGGCCGCTCGGCCTGGAAGACGCGTCTGAAGGACGCGAGACCATCGAGACGGAAATCAGCGTCGGATTGGGGGATCGGATCTGAGCTTCATCAGGTTCGCCGCCCTCGAGCGACGAAAAGAACATACCGAAGGCCGCAGTCCCCGCGACAGGATTGCGGCCTTCGTTTGTGTGCCGAACAAGGTGTGGTGCGTCGCCGACCGGGTCACACCTTCGGCGGCGTTCGTCGCTTGGCGCGGATGAGTCCGATGATGCGGTCGGGCGAAAGCTCGTCGTGCGAGTCGACGACCAATTCGGCCGCGGCCAGTTCGCGCCGTTGCCTGCCGGTGCTTGCCAGTCCGATGGCGATCATACCTGCCCGATGGGCCGCTTCGATGCCCACAGGCGAATCTTCGATGACGGCGCAATTCGCGGGATCGACGCCCAGCCGCTCGGCCGCCAGCAAGAAGATTGCCGGATCGGGCTTGCCGCGTTCGACGTCCCTGCCGTGGACGATCGCTCCGAACAAATCACGGAAGGGCATTCGTTCGACGACGAACCGGACGTTTTCCGGCGGCCCCGACGAACCGATCGCGAGTTTGATACCGTTTCGATGCAGGCCGCGGATGAGCTTCTCCACACCCGGCATCAACGGAAAATGCTCGAGCAACAGGTCGCGAAAGATTTGCTCCTTGCGTTCGTCGATGGCGCGAATCTGTTCTTCGGTCTTTGGTTGATGCGGCCACCAGGCGGCGATGACCTCGCGGCTGGTCTTTCCGAAAGTAGCGGCGAATTCGGCCTCGGTGACGTCGCGTCCGTGCTCGGCGGCGGTGATCCGCCAACTCTGATAGTGCGGCTGATACGAGTCGATCAGCACGCCGTCCATGTCGAAAATCGTTGCGTACTCCACAGGTGTTCGTCTCCAAGCCGGAAGATACGATTCCTACACGATTCGTTTCGTTCAGGGGGAAACCTTCAATTGTAGCGTGTCGGCGTCGCTGCGCGGACCGGCCCGGTCGGGGGCCGCGGACGGCAACAGCGCGTGGGGATGCCGAAAAAAGCCATAAAAAACGGCCCCGAACGCATCGATTCGGGACCGTGTCGAGTCACGACTCACAACCGACACCCAACGCGGTGCTCGGCTTTACTTGTAAACCTTCGAGAAGAACTCTTTGCTCTCGTCGACCGAGGGTTTGATCGTCGGCTGGCCCTCGTCCCAGTTGGCCGGGCACACTTCGCCGTGCGTTTCGACGAACTGAAGGGCCTTGACCACGCGCAACGCCTCGTCGACGCTGCGGCCCAGGGGCAGATCGTTGACGACCTGATGCCGCACAACGCCTTCCTTGTCGATCAGGAACAGGCCGCGGAGCGCGATTCCGTCGGGCAACAGCACGTCGTACGCCTCGGCAATCTTCTTGTCCAGGTCGGCGATCAGCGGATAGGTCACTTCGCCGATCCCGCCTTCGCTACGCGGGGTGTTCCGCCATGCGAGATGCGTGAAATGACTGTCGACCGAGCACCCCAAGACCTGGACGCCCAGCTTCTCGAACTCGGCGTTCCGATCCGAGAAGGCGATGATCTCGGTCGGGCACACGAAGGTGAAGTCGAGCGGATAGAAGAACAGCAACACGTACTTGCCCCGGTAGTCGGAAAGTGAAATTTCCTTGAACGAGCCGTCGGGCATCACGGCCTGAGCCTTGAAGTCGGGGGCTTCCTTGGTAACCAACACGCTCATCGTACACTCCTTACAAAAGTTGGATATGTGGATAGAAACTTGAAATCGGACACCAAACCACCCCACATTTAGGGGTGGAGCTCCTGGCGATTGCGTCCGCCTCGTGTGATTATTTATGCACGTGATGAACAATAGTCAAACGACTGCGGGTCAATGCCCCCCGGCGGAACACCGCGACTACGTCCCGCCGCGTTCGAGCGCTTTCTCAATTCTCGTAACCGTTTACAAATTAAGTAGTTACAGTTGATGCTGCGATACGGAAACGATCTTCGCCGGGCGGCGGAATTCGCCGCGAGACCGTCGACTTTCCTTACGACACTTTCGTGACAAGGGGCATCCGCGGCGCGCTTCCCTGCGTAAACCCGCAGAAAATATAACAATCAGCGTAAATTTAGTCGTGTTTGTCCGAGTCCGGTCCGTGAGCTAGATTTGACGAGAGCAAAATGCCGGACGTTTGGTCGGGGCGTCGCGGCAAAGCCGATCCGGATCGACCACCCAAGCTTGGAGTTCTGTCCGATGTCGCCGACACACAAAACCTCGAAGCGTCGCGGACTGATGCTGATCGAGTACACGGCGATCTTCTTGGTGTTGGCGTTGGTGTGCCTGTCGCTGATCGTGTACATCGGTCAATCGACCGCGGGCGGTCCGCCTCCGGAAGCGATGGACCGGATTCAGATGAGCGCGATGCCGATCGGCCACGCTTTTCCCGCTACCGCAGCGGGCGCGTGCCGGTTCCATGCGGCTTGACTGCGGCGACCGAACGGCGCGGTATTGCGCCTTCGGCGAGGTCGCCGCCTTCACGGGAATCGGGCGGGCCGTTCCGCCACCTCGACGTTGAGAGTCAGCGTTTCGCCGTCGCGGTAGATTTCGACCTCGGCCTGCGAGCCGACCTTCGAGCGCGCAACCGCGATACTCAGGGCCGCCGGATCTTCGATGATCGTATCGTTCCAGCGCAGGATGATGTCGCCAGGACGAATTCCCGCTTCGGCCGCAGGCGAACGCGGCACCGTTTCCAAGACGACCGCTCCGCGTGTCGTGTCAAGACCGAGTTCGAGGGCCATGGTTTCGGTCAATTCGGTCATGCGCACGCCCAGCCAGCCGCGGACGATCCGCCGGTTGTTCTTCAGCTTTTCGTAGATATCTTTGGCGATACGGCTGGGAATGGCGAAACTGATGCCTTGGTACGCGTCGCCGAAGATAGCCGTGTTGATGCCGACGATGCGGCCGTCCATATCGACCAGCGGTCCGCCGCTGTTGCCGGGGTTCAAGGCGGCGTCGGTTTGCAGATACTCTTGATAGCCGCCTTGGTTCGTTTCGGCGCGGCGTTGCTTTGCACTGACGATGCCGGCCGTGACGGTCTGGATCAACCCGTAGGGATTCCCGATCGCCAAGACGGGATCGCCGGGCTCGAGTTCGTCACTGTCGCCCCATGTGGCGACGACGAGGTTCGCGGCCGAAATCTTGAGCACGGCCAAATCGTTCACGGGGTCGGCGCCGACCACGCGCACATCTTTTAGGATACGCCCGTCGCTCAGGCGGACGGTGACGCTTTCGGCCTGATCGATCACGTGAAAATTCGTGACGATGTACCCTTCGGGATCGACGATCACTCCCGAGCCGAGTCCCTCTTCGTGAAACCGCGGGGGTGGAAAAAAGGCGGACCATTCATCCCTCGCACGTTTGCCGGGCCGCACCGTCTCGATACCCACCACCGACGGGGCCACCGCCTTGACGATCAAGGGAAAGCGTGCCTCGGGCGCGGGATTTTCGGCCAGCACTTGGCGGGCGACCTCGGCCTTGGCGCGTTCCCTGCCTCGCGTGACGGCGTAAGGGATTTCTTCGGCCAGGTACGGCACGACCAGCACGACCGCCAGCAATACCAATAAGAACAATAGCAGCGGGAACCGCACGACGACGGGGCGAGCGGACGTCGGCGGCACACCGGCGTTCGGCGTTGCTGTCTCGGGGGAAAGCCGATCAGGCGTAAGGCGTTCGCTGTCGAAATGCGCTTCGGAAGGTTCCCGCGGATCGTACGGTGTGCTCATCGGTTTCCGGTTCTCCCGGTTCAAATCGTGAACGTTTTTCGGGCCGCAATCACTGGGTGGCGGATGATGGGTTTCGTTTCTCCTTTCGTCTATGATAGGAAGCGATAACGCCCGTGACGATAGCGACGCCTCGGTGTGCCGCCGACGATACGACTGTTCGGGGCAGGGCGTCCTGTTGCTACGGCGAGCGAATCAAGGACCGAGGGGCGATTCGATGGGACTTTTCCGGCAGCGCATAGCCTTGGGCGAGCTGATCCAACTTTGTCGTCGATTGGCCGTCTCGACGGCGACCGGGATCGGCATGCGTCAAATTTGGAAGCGCGAGGCGGAGCGTTGCCCTCGCCCCCTGGATCGCGCCGTTTTTCGGGAGATCGCCGAACACCTCGAACAGGGCAGTTCGTTGGAAGACGCTCTGAAACACACCGGCGATTTCTTTCCTACGTTGTTTCGGCGGTTTGTCGTGATCGGCGAGAAAACCGGGGCGCTGCCCGAAGTCATGCGCCGCCTGGCCGAGCATTACGAACGTCAGCGCACCCGACGACGCGTTTTTTGGGGATTGTTGGCCTGGCCGTTGTGCGAGTTGGCCTTGGCGTTGACGATCATCGGCTTTCTCATTTGGATCATGGGAGCCATCGGGCAACGTGCCGACATGGAGATCGACCCGCTCGGGTTCGGGTTGACGGGCACATCGGGACTGTTGGTCTACCTGGGCTGTCTGGCGGCGATCGGAACGGTGATCGCGGTGGTCGTTTGGGCGATCCGACGGCAATTAGCGTGGACGAAGCCGGTCCAGATTGCGGTTTCGTCGTTACCCGGCGCCGGTCGCATATGGCGTGCAATCGCACTCTCGCAATTTGCCTGGACACTCCAATTGCTCGTGCGGACGGGAATCGACATTCGTCAGGCGATCGATTCGGCCTTCGAGGCTGCCGGAAACGCCTATTACGGTCGTTTTCGCGAGCAAGTCCGCCAAGCGATCGACGACGGGCAATCGCTGACCGCCGCTTTGGCCCAATGCGGCGTGTTCGATTCCGAATTTCTCGACGCCGTACAAACCGGCGAAGAATCGGGACGACTGGAAGAGACGTTGGCCTCGCTGGCGAAAGAATACGATCAGCGGGCGTCGACGGCGATGACCGTCCAGAATACCGCCTTAGGCGTGCTCATCGTCGGGCTGATCGTGGCGGTGATCGTCTTCTTCATCTTCCGCTTGGCGTTGTTCTACATCAACACGATCTACAGCAACCTGCCGCAGTGACCGACGCAATGCACTGCTTCGCCCGGGCGACGTTTGCGATTTCTTATTTACGCTGATCGTCGCGGCGGACGTCACTCGGCGCGCAGCGGCAGGAAGCCGTATCGTTCGAATATGCCGCGGGCTTCTTCCGATTGAAGAAATCGCACATACTCGGCGGCCGCCGGGTTCTCCGTTTCTCCATCCGGTACGACGCAATGATAGACGATCGGATCGTGCAGCGCGAGATCGATCGCGAACGCCTGTCGGACGGATTGCTCGGCCAAGGCGTCGGAAGCGTACACGATGCCTGCCTCGGCAGCTCCCGTCGCCACGAACAGCAATGCCTTGCGGACATCGTCGGCCGAAACGACCTTCTCTTGCACGTCGTTCCACACATCGGCGTTTTCGAGCGCCTGCTTCGCGTAGATTCCCGCTGGAGCGGCTTCGGGATCGGCCAAGGCCAGTTTGCCGATGCGCGGGTCGGTCAAGTCCGAAAGAGACCGCGGCACGAATTCGGCATCTTGGGGGACGATTACGACCAGCGTATTTTTCAGTAACGGATGCGGGCTCGCGTCGGGAAAACGCTCGGCCACGCGGTTTGCCCAGTCGGCGTTTGCCGAGAGGAAGACGTCCGGCTGCGCCCCCTGAAGGATCTGCCGTGCCAACGCGGCCGATGAGGCTGTGCTCAGCTCGACGGGGATGCCCGAGGTTGCCGTAAAATCACGGTCGATTTCGGCCAAGACGTCGGTCAGGCTGGCGGCCGCAAAGACGACCAACGGCTTCGACTCCGCGTCCGAGGGCTTGTTGCCGACGCACCCCGACCACAGCACCGCGGCACATAGAGAACCGCACACGACCGACCACGCCGTAAATGTGCGCCGCTTTTTTCGGACCATCGACGTTCGAACCGGAACAAAAGGAATGGGCGATTGCCGGCAGGCGGACTCTACGAGGTGATCGTTCATTGCAAACCGGATGTGCGAACTTGTCAATCGACGGCAGGAAAGCCCTCGGCACGCGAGACGAGACCGCCGTCCTGCCGTGGGGGGCGGCTCAAAATCCTTTGCTCTTTGGGGGCTCCGTCGCTAGAATGTCGGGTCGGGCGGGTTGTGCACGCGTTGTCGGAATATCCTTCCTCTCGGCTCACCCATATCGGAGGCCCGCCATGAAGTCGGCACGCACGTGGTTCTGTTTGGGGATGGTGCCTGCTGTCTTTGCCGTGTATCTGGCGGCAACCGCCTTTTCGCAGCGCGAGAAGCCGTCGTCCGTCCCTTATATCGCTTCGCCGGAAAAGCCGGCGCCGGTTACGCTCGGGACGCCGCCGTCTAAACAGGTCTCGTTGTATATCGAGTTACGCAGCAACAGCGAGAACCGCAAGCGAGTTCCCACGGTTTGGGACGGCTCATTGTCGGTGGAGGGGTGCCGGTTGCTGGCCGTTCGCGATTGGGAGGCCGACCCGCGAAACATCTTCGACGGCAACAGTTGGAAAGTGACCACGCGCCGGATCATTCCCTGGAACACGGCCCAGCGGAAGAAAGGCCACGAGTTGCTGCCGCTTCGCGACGTGGCCCTGGTCGTCGAGTTGGCCGACGTGACTCCTTCGGCCGAATTGCGGTTCACGACGGCACAGGGCGATTTCACGATTCGACCGGCCGATGTGGCGTGGGGCGAATCCGTCAAACGCTTGCAAGGAAAAGTGGTCGTGAAGCGGACGGCCGTCACGTCGACAATCGTTTCGGCCGCGACCGAAGACGACTTTCCCGCAGCGATTGCCGGCGACGGCGGCCTGTTCATCGCCTACACCGCCTTCACGCACGGCAAAGGCTTCGAAACCCGTCCGCAAATTCCCGAAATGCCGAAGGATTTCGGTTACCTGGCAACGCCGACCGGCGGCGATCAGGTGCTTTTGGTCCGGGTAGGCGACAAGCCGACCGGCCCGGTTGCGATCACCCCGCCCGGCAGCGACGTGTTTCGGCCCACCCTCGCGCAGGACGGCCAGGGGCGGCTTTGGACCGCGTGGACGCAAAAGCAAAACGGCCGCTGGGACATCTTCGCCCGCAGCTACGATCCGAAAACCGGTCGCCTCGGCAAACTGCTGCGGCTGAGCGATTCGGCGGAACCCGATGTATTCGTGACGGCGGTCACCGACAACACCGGTCGGGTCTGGTTGGCGTGGCAGGCTTTCCGCGGGAACCAATCCGATATCCTCGTTGCGCGTCAAACCGACGAGGGCTTCGGCGAGCCGGACATCGTTTGCGATGCCGCGGGAAATCAATGGACGCCCGCCTTGGCGGCGTCGGACGACGGTCGCGTGGCGGTCGCCTGGGACACCTACGAAAACGGCGATTACGACGTTGCCTGTCGCACTTGGCGCAACGGAAGTTGGGGTGAAACGATCGTCGTTGCGGCAAGTTCCCGTGGTGAGATGCGGCCCTCGTGCGTCTTCGACACCCAAGGTCGGTTGTGGATCGCCTACGAAGATGCGAGCGAGGCGTGGGGGAAAGACTGGGGGGCTCTCGAGAAAACCGGTACGCCCCTGTACCAAGATCGACGCATCGGGGTGCGCGTAGTGGCGAACGGGCAAGTCCTCGCGCCCGAACAGGACGTTACCGATACCCTGGCGCCGCCGTGGCCGGGACGCAACCAACAAGCCAACCCGAAGCTGGCCTTCCCCCGCATCGCGCGCGATGCCAAAGGACGGATCTGGCTCGCCGTGCGTTGGTCGAAGTTGGGTACGCGAACCGCGGTGGGAACGGCATGGTTCACGCATCTGACTTGCTTTGACGGGAAGAAATGGACCGCCGATATTCCGTGCCCGGGGACCGACAATATTCTGGACCAGCGTGCTTCGTTGGTTCCGCTGCCGGACGGCCGACTGTGGGTGGTCCAAGCGTCCGACAACCGCTGGGCCCTGACGGCTCAACTGCCCAACTGGTTCGTCCAAGACCTGAAAAAGCGAAATGTTCCCTACCGTTGGCGCGAGATCGAAAGCCGCTGGCCGGACCGCGTGAATAACGAGATCGTCCTGGCCGAGGTCGGCCCCGTGGCGGGCGAATGGTCGGGCTCGGTTGCGATCGCGCCGGTCGACGTACCGGCCTCGCGCAAGCCGCTTCCCGAAGCCGTAGCCGAAGCCGACCAGGTCGCCATGATGCGTTCCGCGCGGGTCGAAGTCGACGGCAAGCCGCTGCGCTTGATGCGCGGTGAATTCCATCGCCATACCGAAATCTCCAGCGACGGCGGCGGCGACGGCGCGTTGATGGATATGTGGCGCTACGCCCTCGATGCCGCGTCGCTCGATTGGGTCGGCAACGGCGACCACGACAACGGGAACGGTCGCGAATATTCGTGGTGGATCACCCAGAAGACGACCGACTTGTTCCACGTGCCCGGTGCATTCGCCCCGATGTTCACCTACGAGCGCAGTTGCACCTATCCCGACGGGCACCGGAACGTCGTGTTTGCGTACCGGGGGGTACGGACGTTGCCGCGACTGAAGAACGGTCGCGGCCCCGACCTCGACGATCAACCCGACGCGCCGCGGCCGCATACGCCCGATACGCTGATGTTGTACGCCTACCTGAAGCAATTCGACGGCGTGTGCGCCAGTCACACCAGCGGAACGGACATGGGCACCGACTGGCGCGACAACGATCCGAAGGTCGAGCCGATCGTCGAGATTTACCAGGGTTGCCGGCAGAACTACGAAATGCCCGGCGCGCCGCGGGCGCCGACGGCCGACTACGCCATCGGCGGCTACCGGCCGTTCGGGTTCGTCTCGCTGGCCTTGCAGAAGGGCTACAAGCTCGGCTTCCAGGCGTCGAGCGATCACGTGTCGACGCACATCAGTTATTGCAACGTATGGGCCGAAGCCCCCACGCGCGAAGCCATTCTCGACGCGATGAAGAAACGCCACGTATACGGCTCGACCGACAACATCCTGGCCGAGTTCTACTGCGGCGAGCACTTCATGGGCGACGAATTCACGACGTCCGAAAAGCCGATCTTCCGCGTCCGGCTGAAAGGCACGGAACCGTTCGCCAAGGTCCACATCATCAAGGACAACGAGTACGTCCACACGATCGAACCGAACGATCGGATCGTCGAGTTCACTTGGACCGACATGGCCCCCGAGCCGGGCAAGACGAGCTACTATTACGTCCGCGGCGAACAGGTCGACGGGGAACTCGTGTGGGTTTCGCCGATGTGGATCACCTACCGCCCGTGATGTGTTCCGCTCCCCGCCGAACGAGCGCATCTACGACGACACCGGCCTGATGCGTCTTCCTCAAGCAGGCAGGGAAACCTGTTTGCGCACGATCGACGCGTCGACGCTGTGCGCAAATATGATATTTTTCTGCGCAATAATCGCTCGCTTCGATCATGCGGCGCGAACAGACTACAGACACAAGCAAAACCGATGTTGCCGCAGCAAGACGCGGTGGTATGCAGCGTTGTGGGGGTATCGTGGCTTTTAGTGCGGGGAGATTGCCGTGAACCGGTTTCGTTTGATGATCGCCGTAGGGTTTGCACTGGCGGGCTACGTCGCTGTGACGTCGGCGGCTGAACCGCTCGAACCGATCTTCGTTCCCAAGGCTGCCGTCGGAGAGTTCTGGCAGACGCAGTACAAGCGGCTGATCGTCCATTGGATTCCGCACTGCATCGAGCAAATGGAACCCGGCGGTCGCGGACAAGAGTTGCTCAACCTGATCAACGCGGGAAAGGCCCTCCGCGGCGAACCGCACGGCAAGTTCACCGGGTTGGTCTTCGCCGATGCCTATATCTACAACACGATCGAAGCGATGTGTCTGGCGCTGGAGATCGATCCGGCGGATGACCCTGAAATCGCCGAAGCGCAAGCCCTGCTGCGAAAAAAACTCGACGAGTGGATTCCGATCGTCTTGGCCGCCCAATGCGACGACGGCTACATCCATTCGTACCACATCCTCAACGATGTACCGCGGTACTCGAACATCGACCATCACGAGTTTTACACGCAGGGCTATTTCATCGAGGCCGGAGTCGCCCATTACCGACTGACTGGCGGCAAAGATCGCCGGCTGTTCGACGCGGCCCGCCGCTGCGCCGATCACTTGTGCGACACGTTCGGTCCGCCGCCGAAACGGCTTTGGATTTACGGGCACGAAGGCATGGGCATCGCCCTGTGCCGATTGGCAGGCCTGGTCGACGAGATCGAAGGCCCCGGTTCCGGCGACAAGTATGTGAAATTGGCCAAGTACCTCATCGACCATCGTGCAGATGTCCCTCGTTACCGTTCGCCCTATCGCCAAAGTCATGTGCCGGTGGTCGAAATGAGTGAGGCGGTCGGTCATGCCGTCCGAGGAACGTATTTGTATGCGGCCGTCACCGATCTGGCGATGCGGACCGGCGACGACGCCTATGCCGCAGCCGCCGAACGCCTGTGGCGCAGTGCGATCGACCGCAAAGAATACGTGACCGGCGGTGTCGGGGCATCACCCGCGGGCGAAGCCTTCGGTCCCGACTATTTCCTGCCCAACGACGGCTATTGCGAATCGTGCGCCGCCTGCGGCATGGTTTTTTGGTCGCATCGCATGCACGCCAAAGAACACGATGCCCGCTATATCGACGTGCAGGAACGCACCCTGTACAACGCGATCCTGGGGGCGATCGACCTGGCCGGTGAAAACTTCTTCTACCAGAATCCTTTGGCTAGCGAGCAAATGCGCTATCCGTGGCACGGCTGCCCATGCTGTGTCGGAAACATCCCCCGGACGCTTTTGGCCGTCAAGGACCGCGCGTATTCGTGCGACGCCGCGGGAAAAACGCTGTTCGTCAATCACTATCTCGACAGCCGCATGCCGCTGCGGCTGAGCGACGGAACGCGTCTGGTCGTCGAGCAACAGACGAATTATCCGCTCGACGGCAAGGTGCGCATCGAGCTGCATCTCGAAGCGCCGAAGACGGCCGCCGTGTGCCTCCGAATTCCGAATCGGGCGGAAAGTGCTTTGTACACGGTTGTGCCCGATTTATCGGGGAAGTACGCAATCGTCGTGAACGGTGAAAAGATCGACGCCCCGTTGGAAAACGGCTATGCCGTGATCGAACGCGATTGGCACGACGGCGACGTGATCGCCCTGGAACTGCCGATCGAAGTGCAGCGAGTCTATGCCGATCCCCGCGTCGAAGCCGATCGTGGTCGCGTCGCCCTCGTCCGCGGTCCGATCGTGTACAACGTCGAAAACGCCGATCATCCTTGCGACGTTCGCGCGCTGGTGTTGCCGCGAGATGCCGCGATCGTCGACACGTGGCAGCCCGAACTGCTCGGCGGCATCGTCACGTTGCGGGCACGGGCGCTGTGCCGTGCGCTCGACGGTTCGACGAAGCCGGTCGACTTGTTCGCCGTGCCCAACTACGTGCGACTCAATCGTCCCGGTTGGTCTCAGGTGTGGATCGTCGAGGACCCCGAAAAGGTTCCCTTGGCCGACGAGCTTCCTATGCCCGTCGAGCGCCCCGAACTGGATGCCCGCACGATCGACCGCGTGCGCATCGGTGATCCCGAGTCGGAACAGGCCCATGCCTTGAAAGGAGAGAAGACGGGAGCGGGAACGTTTCGGGATCGCAACTGGCGGCATGCCGTCGACGGGGGGTGGTTCGAATTCCGGCTGAAAGTAGACCCCGATCAGGAAAACCGCCTGCTGTGCACTTATTGGGGCAGTGACGGCGGAAATCGTCTATTCGATGTGCTGGTCGAGGGGAAGGTGCTCGTCCGCCAGCGGTTGCAAAACAACAAACCCGGCAAGTTCTTCGACGTGGAATTGCCGATTCCGAAAGAGCTGACCGCGGGCAAGGACCATGTGACCGTTCGCTTCCAAGGTGTGCAGAACGCCTGGGCGGGCGGCGTGTTCGATCTGCGCATCGTCCGTCCGTGATCTTCTTGCCCTCGAGGGCGACTGCGTTCGTCGTCGCACGGTCGGCACTGCGTTCTTCACGAGCCGCGAGACACCGCAACGGGGGTGTTGCGGCTGGAAGACGGCGGGGGCTTCGTGTCCGTTTTTCCGGGAAGACGTTCCCGTTTCCATCAATATCGCGCGCTTCGCCGAAAAGGGCCTACCCCGTTTTCGACGCCGAATTACCCTCGTAACTCTCACACAGGAAGGCCCGCCGGGGAACCATCCGCGCGGGTGAGATGTTCAGGGTGTTTTGTGTCGAAACGAGGAGGATACATGAGTCGCACACGTTGGTTGACCGTTTTGCTTGGTTGCAGCCTGGCCTCCGCGCTGTGTTGGGGAGTCACGGCGCAGGCCGAAGAATACTACAAGCCCGATTGGTCGTCGCTGCGTCGGGCCGAGTTGCCCGATTGGCTCGACGGCATGAAGTTCGGCATCTATTGCCATTGGGGACCGCGAACGATCCAGAACATGCATCTGGACGACGATCCCGACATGGATACCCTCGAAGCGATCGAGAAATGGACCGGCGAGAAGTTCTCGGCCGAAGAGTGGGCCGAGCTGTTCAAGGCCGCCGGTGCCCAATTCGCAGGTCCCGTGGCGTGGCACGGCAACGGCCTGCTGAACTGGGACAGCAAGATCACCGATTGGAACTCGGTCAAGCACGGCCCGAAAGTCGATATCTTCGGGGAGCTTGCCCGTGAAATCCGCAAACGCGACATGAAGCTGCTCAGCTCGTTCCACCTTTGCGAAGGCACCGCCATTTGGGGGCCGATGTCGAAAGAGAACCCCGTCTATCTCGATCCGCGAAAGGACAATTCGAAGTGGATCCTCGGCCCCGAAGGCCGTTGGTCGCGCGAGAGCATGATCGGTTGGGCCGAGCGCATCGAAGAAGCGATCGACTTGTACCGACCCGACATGATCTGGCTCGACGTCAGCTTCGGCGGCACCGTGGGGCCCGAATTGCGCGGTCACTTCGTCGAAGGTCGGTTGGTCGAAGGCGGCGACAACAGCGTGGGCGGCGTCCCCGAAGAATTCCAGCAGCGCATCATCGCCGGGTACTTCAATCGCGCAATCGATTGGGGAAAAGAAGTCGCCGTGATTTACAAATCGCACGATATTCCGCCGGGAATCGGCATGCGCGACATCGAGGACGGCAACCTCACCGGGTTGCAATACGATCCCTGGATGGCCGACATCGACATGAATCTCCACCAGCACTGGCGTTCGTGGTTCTACAACCCGAAGAACGGCATCAAGAGCACCGATACGTTGATCGACACGCTCGTCGATATCACCAGCAAGAACGGTCGTGTGCTGTTGAACGTGCCGCCGTTGCCCGACGGCAGTTTTCCGCCCGAAGTGCGGAAAGAACTCCTTGAGATCGGTGAATGGCTGAAGATCAACGGTGAGGCGATCTACGATACGATTCCCTGGGTGTTCTACGGCGAGGGACCGACCACGGTCAATCATCCGGGGCACCACGGCCAAGGCCAAAACGGCGGTCGAGATATCCCCAAGTACACCGCGAAGGATATCCGCTTCACCCAGAAGCACCATTTCCTTTACGCGATCTGCCTGGACTGGCCCGGCGAACAAATGGTGGTGCGGGCGCTGGGTTGGAAGGGGAAGTTGTATCCCGGCGACATCGTGAACGTGTCGCTCTTGGGTTACGACCAACCCGTCACGTGGAAGCAAACTGCGGAGGCGTTGATTGTCGACATGCCCGCCGAACCGCCCTGCAAGTACGCCTACGTACTGAAGATCGAGCGGCGCAAGGCGGAACCGCTGCAATAAGCAGCAGGCTGACGACGCCGTCGCGCCCTGCCATCGGCGGTGAAAAGATCATTCGGCGTAGTCGTCGAGCTGTTCCATGCGTTCCGAGTTGCCGCGGATGGTCACCAGCGTCGTCGCGTCGTCATCCATGCCGATTTCTTCGAGCATGTCCTTGCGCATGGCGGCGGTCATGTCTGCCAAGGCGGCCATGACTTGCTCTCCGTCGACACCGGAAAGCCTGCCGTCGCGCAAGCCCGATAGCAGGCGGTCGAGGACAACGGCGAACGCCTCGACCGCCTCGATGCTTCCGATCACGGCCAACTTGTGGTTCAGAACGCGCAACTGATCGATCAACGCCGGATCGTAACGCTCGGCTTCGACGATCTGGGCCACTTTCTCGATGCAGGCGATATAGATGTCGTATTTCTGCTGCAAGACGATGACACGTCCTTCTTTGCGCAACTCGAGTTCCGTCTGCCGGTTCAAGAGTGCGGCAGTCAAGTAGATCGTGGCCACCGCTCCCAAGAACACCAGGACCATCTCCTGGGCGAAGGGCATCGTCGCCCCGGCGAAGTACATGGCGCGAAAGGCCAGATAGCCCAATCCGCCGATCACCAGCGCGACGGCCACATAAGCCAGATCGCGCCCGCGGTATTTCTTCGAATCAAACATGAACGGCTCAACTCGCCGGGCTGAACGACGGTACAAATACGCCGGGGGAGGGAGATTCACGCACTGAAAGCAAAGGGGCCGCTTGCCGCAAACGCGACAAACGGCCGATAAGGAGAGCGGGAGACGGGATTCGAACCCGCGACATCCAGCTTGGGAAGCTAGCGCTCTACCCCTGAGCTACTCCCGCAAATGGAGCATGAAAGCGACCCTTCTTACGATCGCTCCACATGACTTGCAATCTAGCGTCGTCGGTCTTTCGCGTCAACTGCCGAGGAGGCGAAAATCCACCGCTTCGGCGGGACGGCCTCCCTCGATCAAGGGAAACTTGCGGCCCTTTCAGTTGCATCCGCAGTTGGGGCGGCGGGTACTTTCGGGATCGCCTTCGAATTCTCGTGGGGCCACCGCGCTGACGGTGAATCGGCGACCGGTGAAATCGACCGCAAAACAGCGCAATGCGTTGAGGAACGGCCGACGCGAGAGCTCGACGCACACCGTCGCCCGAACCAGCCCGGCGTCGAGGTCGGTATTCGGCGGTTCGCAGGCGAGGTTGCCGCGGGAAACGACCGGGTCGCTTGCCGACGGGTCTTCGATCACGACCGACAAGGCGTCGCCGATCGTCAACCCGTGCAGCGAGAGGACTTCCTCGACCGATGCCGCGACCGCCTCGGCATCGGCTCCCTTGGCCGCTTCACGAGCGGCAACCGTCGCTGCGTGCGTCACCGATTGTTCGACGGTCATCAAGATCCCGAACTGCAAGATGGCCAACGACACCAAGAGCAAGATGGGTAAGATCAACACCATCTGCAATGTGAGCGAGCCGCGTCGCGATCGGGATCGGTAGGAATGACGGCGTCTCATGGCAACGGGCCTGTTCGAGTTTGCGGGAAAAATATCGTCGGATCGTGTCACGGGCCGGGACAGATGTATCGTTCCGCCCGCATCAGCCGCGGCCGGCGATCTTCACACGAGTAGACAGCCAAGGTTTTCGCCGACACGCGATAGGGGACGGCCTCGAATCCGAACAGCTTGCAGAACAAACTGGGCACCTGCATCGAGGCCTGCGCCCGCACGGCGAATTCGCCCGCTCCCTTGCCCGACAGCACCAGGTACGACTGGCCGTTGTTGTTCGGCGCGCTGGAAGGCGGGCACGGCAGATCCTCGATGCCGCTGGGATGTACGGGGCAGCTTCCGTTGCAGTCGTTCGACGATTCGGTATTGTCGACGAACACGCCCGACACCGGCGGCAAGGGGACGCCGTCGATCGCAAAGACGACGGTAACGGTCACGCCGTCGCGGCCGATGCCGTCGCCGTCGTCGGCTCCACTTCCCGACGACACGTCTTCCACGCCCGCTCCGAAGCGGAACCGGTCCCCCGGCTCGAACCCTTTGTCGTATTCACCGGTATCGGGATCCGTCGCCGGCTGAAACAGGATCGTAAGCTGCGACGGCTCGCCGCTTGCGGGCAAGAAAACGATCTGATGTTGCGGATCGACGAATCCTTCGATGTCGTCGTGGCACGGCAAAACGGGATGCGGATCGTTGTCGGAAAGCACCGGCCCGCCTCCGGAAAAATCGAATCGGCCCGAGCCGCCCGAACCCTGCAAATCGATCGTGATCGAAACGATCGTCAAACCGTCGGGTAAGTCGGGATCGTCGCGAAAGACGACGCCCCACGCGTTGTCGGCCGCCAAATTGCCCTTTCCTTGACCGGTGGCGTCGATCAGCACCTCGCCGATGCCGCAGCCGGGGCGTCTCCCGGCGTTGAAGGTGATGGGGCACTCGGGATCGTCACGCACGATTGCACCGAAGATCAAATTGCCGCCGGGACCGCTGCCGTCCAGGTCGCGCGGAGTGAGCGTGCACGTCAAATTCTGGTTCGGATTGTCGTCGTCAGCGGCCGGGTCGTAGTTCTCGTCGATCGTAAGCGGCATTCCGCGAACGCAGTTCGCCGCCGCGTACGCCTTGGCGACGCTCCGCGCGTACCCGGTGTCGCCGCCGCCCGCATCACCCCATTGTTTGACCGCCGACAGCGCCGCCGCCTCGAGGGCATTTTCCAGTTCGACGCGGGCGAGGTACAAGTTTCCGATCTCGACCATGAACACGAACAAGGTCAAGAATATGGGCGCCCACAAAATCAGCCACAACGTGGAGAATCCGCTGCGATGATGGGTTCGTCGAAAGCGTCGCATCGTGTTCCTCGTTGCGGGCAGCGTTTTCACGTCGAAAAGGGCCGGGATACGTCACGCCGAGGGCGCATCGTCAGTCGATCTCGTAACGAAACGTCTGACTGAAGGCCGTGCGCTTGTCGGGTCCGGCCAGCTCCAATCCGACGACCGACAAGGCGTCGGGCATCAACTCGGAAGTCGGCACGACCACCGTCGCCCGCACGTAGCGTCCCGGCGGAGGATCGGACGACTTCTCCAAGCTCAAGCCCGAATCGACCGTCGGATAGCGCAACACGACCGGCTCGCCGCCGGTGTTGTGCTCGATGCGAATGGCCGCCCCGGTGATCCCGCAGCTTGCCAAGTGCTGCTCGACCGCCTTTCGGATGTTTTCGGGCACGGGATCGCCGTCGGCGTCGGGCAAGTTCGGCGTCTGCGAGGCGACTTCCGCCGCAATGCGGGCGGCCATCGAAACCTGCTGCATGTTCTCGAAGTAGAAACCGAACTGCACGATCGCCAACAACGCGATCAGCATGATCGGCAACACGATTACCATTTCGAGGATCAGCGCACCGCGGCGCACTCGCGTGCGGCGCCGAAGGAATCGTCGGGCGTGCGAGCAGGATATTCGCATGGTGCTTCGATCCGCCGAATGGAATCAATGCCGCCAGCGACCGCGTACCGAGCGGTCGCACACTGCCGACGTTCTACCTGCGAACCGCGTGCCCAAGCCGCGAAATCCCGGATGAACGTTCCGGTTGTGTCGAATTTTGCGACGAGAACGCCTTGCCGGACGAAATTGGAGGCATGGTCTTGTCGGCTTCCAGCAACACGCATGTTGCCTTCCGGCGACAGAACGGACGGGTGCCTTGCCTTCCGACGTAAGCGCAAACGCGATTGCAGCGCTGCGGCGAGGCCCAAGTTGCCCAGCGTTTTCGAGCCGATCGAAGCGAAGCCCGCAAACGGTCTTGGGGCTTTCAGACGACTCGGATTTCCTGCGGCGCATCGACGCCGGCGATGCGGACGTCGTATGTTCCGGCGAACACCCTGGCGCGGTAGCGGCCTTGCGCGTCCGTCCGCACCGTCTCGACCGACCACCACTTCTCTTTGATCAGACGCATGAGCGCTTTGTAGGCGGGCTTGGGCGTCATGTCCTTGCGAACCAGTCCCGCCGGTGCTCGCTGCCAGGCGCCGTTATCGCTGAAATCCCACCACGTGATCGCCGTAACGGCCGGATGCGAGAAGAGCATCGTGTAAAAGCGGATGACCTCCTTTTCTTGGTAACGGTCGCCTTCGTCCGAATATTCCCAGGCCGAGCCTTGGCCCTTCCACTGGTTCGGCGGCAGCGAAAGAATGGTCGTTTCGGTGAAGTGCAACGGCACGCCGAACCGCGAGAATCGCTCGCAGACGTCCCAAATCTTCGCGTTGTCCCAGGTGCCGCGGTGCTGATGGCTTTGGATACCGATCACGTCGTACAGGCGATTGCCGTTTTCGTCGACCAGTTGCTCGACGACTTCTTCGTACAGCGGCCCGACTTCGTAATCGTTGATCAACAACGTCGCGTTCGGATTGGCCTTTCGCGCCGTGACGAAGCATTGCCGCGTGAATTCCATCTTGCCCGTCTTCGCCCACATGTCGGTCATCTTGGGCGCGCGGTTGCGTTTGCCCTCGAAGCGGGCCACTTCGTTGACGACGTCCCAACGATCGATCAAGCCTGCGAATCGTGAGACGCAATCGGTGATCCGTTCCATTTGCAGCCGGCGAATCGTCTCGGGATCGTCGGGCAGCCACCACGGGTCGGCGTAATTCCACGCCAGCGGATGGCCCTTGAGGGCGATACCGTTTTCCTTGCACCAGCGGGCGAGGGCCTCGGCATAGGCGTGGTTCGGCTCGCCGCGCCGGCGTTCGTACGACGGCCAGTAGAACCCTGTCGTTGCGTAGTTGAGCAATTCGCGAAACCGGGCGCGATAAGCATTCTCGAGTTCTGCCGACTCGAGCTTACCCCAGCGGAAGATGTTGCATCCGAACAGGAACGCATGACTTTTTTGCGTCAAGGTGACTTCGACATCGGCTAGGGGCCTGCCGGTTTGCGGATCGAACGCCGTTCCGACGATCTCTTGTTTGCGATGCTTTTCGATGCGTTCCTCGGCCTCGGCCAGCCAGTCGGCGTCGGGACGCTGCGCGCGACCGATTCGCGGCAAAGCGCACACGTTTCCCGCGGCGAACAATGCCGCGCTCGCTTTGAGAAAACTTCGGCGCGAAGCGATCAAACGCTCACCGTGACGACGTAACGCGTTCATGCGATCCGACATCGCAATTCGACTCCTCTCAGTTGGGCGGGAAAACGATCGGGACGACCGTGGCGGAAGGACAGGTTCCGTTTCGGCGGGGGCAATTGAGGGAATGTGTCGCGCGAAGCGACAAACGATGAACTTCCTTCTTTGCCCAAATAGTGTAATTCCACGTTCGCGGGATTTCGAGCTCGTTCTTTCGGCGGTTCGGTCGACCCTCGCTTCGGTGTCGCCTCCGGCGAGCGGCGTGGGGAAACATTTTGAGCTGCCGCCGTGGGAAACTATAATGACCGTCACATCCTAAAGGCTGTTGCAAGACGGCACGCAACGCTCGATTGGCCCACCCCGCCCTGTCTTGCCGGAGCCGCACTTGCCGCCATGCAATCGAATCGGTCGCTGACCATCAGCCGCCGACACCCGCTATATTTCCCACCGATGCCATCACGCAGGAGGACCGTCATGCGACGCTTGTCGGACGGATGCACGGGGATGAGCCTTTTGTCTTGGGGCTGCACGGCAGTTACCCTTTTGGGCCTGTTGGTGACGGCGTGTGCCGCACCGGTTTGGGCGAGCGACTCGGCCGTGCGGGCATACGAAACGCAGCTTCCCGACTACAAGCCCGGCCCGATGCTCTCCCGTTTCTTGGCCGGTCCCATGCGCGATGTCGAGGAGATCGTCTTTGCCGTCCGCGTGCCGGGGCACGATCACTGGTACGTCAACTTCGGTAACTACGCCGGATACACGCAAGACGCGAAAGACCGCGCCTTCAAGTTCGAAGACGGCGTCTACTGGGGTTACGGCGAAGGCGGCCGCTTGTGTGCCTTGAACCTGCGGACGGGTAAACTCCGCGTGCTGCTGGACGACCCCACCGGCGGCGTGCGCGATCCGGTCGTTCATTACGACGGAAAGAAGATTCTCTTTTCGTATCGCCCCGGCGGAACACATACGTATCACTTGTACGAAATCGACGTCGACGGATCGAACCTGCGGCAACTCACCGACGGCCCCGACGACGACATCGAACCGATCTACTGCCCCGACGACTCGATTATCTTCTGTTCGGCGCGTTGCCGACGGTTCGTCAACTGCTGGCACACACGAGTCGCCACCCTGTACCGGTGCGATGCCGACGGCGGCAATATCCGCATGCTCTCCAGCAACAACGACCACGACAATACGCCGTGGATGCTTCCCGACGGACGCGTGCTGTACATGCGCTGGGAGTATGTCGACCGCAGCCAGGTTCACTTTCATCACCTGTGGACCTCGAATCCCGACGGAACGGGGCAGATGGTCTTCTTCGGCAACATGTACGGCGGCATTGTCATGCTCGATGCGAAGCCCGTGCCGGGAAGCAACAAGGTGGTGGTTTCGTGGTCGCCGGGACACGGACGGCCGGAACATCTCGGCCCCGTCGCCTTGGTCGATCCGTCGAAGGGCCCCGACAACCTCGAATCCGTCCGCATCGTGAGCAAAGACCGCAACCTGCGCGACCCGTTCGCTTTCAGCGAAGATTGTTTTCTGGTCGCCAGCGCCCGCGGATTGCACGTGATGGACGGTCAAGGCAATCTCGAAACGATCTACGCACTGCCGGACGAAGAGCGCGGTCGCCTGGAATGTCATGAGCCGCGGCCGATCGTTCCGCACCCGCGGGAACGGATCATTGCCCCTCGGGTGGATCTGAACAAACCGACCGGCACATTGATCCTCGAAGACGTGTACGCAGGGCGCAACATGAAGGGCGTCGAACGCGGCACGATCAAGAAGCTGCTGGTACTCAAACAGCTTCCCAAGCCGGTGAATTTTTCAGGCGGCATGCAGCCGTTGACGATCGGCGGTTCGTTCACGCTGGCCGAGATCGTCGGCGAGGTGCCCGTCGAAGAAGACGGCTCGGCCTATATGGAACTCCCCGCCTTGCAGTCGTTGTTCTTCGTGGCCCTCGACGAAAACGACCGATCGGTGAAGCGGATGCACAGTTTCGTCACGCTTCAGCCGGGTGAAGTCACCAGTTGCGTGGGCTGCCACGAACCGCGGACGCATACGCCGCACGATGTACGTCGCGATCTGCTCGCCTTGCAAAAACCGCCGCAACCGGTGCAGCCGATTCGCGACGTGCCTTCGGTGCTCGACTTTCCACGCGACGTGCAACCGATCTTGGATCGGCACTGCGTCGAATGTCACAATCCCGACCGGTACGAAGGAAAGGTCGACCTGACCGGCGATCACACCGCAATGTACACGATTTCGTACTGGACGATCCGCCAGCGGAATCTCGTGTCGGACGGCCGGAACGAACCTCGCGGCAACCGGCCGCCGTACAGTTACGGCAGTGCCGCCAGCCGCCTGCTCGACCTGATGGACGGTTCCCACTACAACGCCAAGCCGACCGACCTGGAACGGAAGATCGTCCGCCTGTGGATCGACACCAGTGCCTGCTATCCCGGCACGTACGCAGCGCTGGGCGACGAATTCACCTATCGCACCGCCTTGCCGTACGGACCGATGATACAGCGTTGCGCCGAATGCCATCTGCGCGAAGTCGACACACCTCAAGGCAGGCAAAAACGGTTCGTCATGGGGCAGTTCGGCACGAACATCGAGCCGTACGCGAACCTCGATCGGCCGGAAAAGTCGTACCTGCTCTTGGCGCCGCTGGCGAAATCGGCGGGCGGCTTGGAATTGTGCGGCAAACCGGTCCTCGAAAGTAAGGAGGATCCGCTGTACAAGGCGATGTACGCCGCGATCGACGACGCTCACCGGCGTCTTTTGGCCGGTAAGCGGTTCGACATGCCCGGCTTCCGGCCGAATCAACATTACATTCGCGAGATGCAGCGGTTCGGTATTCTGCCGCCCGATTTGGGCCCCGATGATCCGATTGATGTGTACGCGGTCGATCGGGCCTATTGGGACTCGTTTCTGTACCGTCCGCCGGCTCCGCAAACAGGACAAACGGCCGAGACCCGCTGATCGTCTCGTCGCGTCCGATCGCGCAATCCACGCGCCGCAACGGCTCCGTTCGGACGTTGCGGCGTTTTCGCTGGAATGACGGCGGCAACACCGGCGTTCCGCAACCGATCTGCCGCAGATTTCGTCGCGCCCCGGGGACCGTGTCCCTCGGCAGCCTGATACAATGAAAGCTGTGCGCGACGCGATGAGCGTATCGAGCGCAATCGTTTCTTCCTTCGACTGTCGGGCGGTGCAAGGATCGATGAGCGATTCTTCGGCGGATATCTTCGATTTCGACACGCACAATCTTCGCGAAATCGAGCGGCTCAATCAGCGCGGCGGACGCATGCTCAGTATCGTCGACCTGCTGAATGCCGGCACGATCGGGCTCGAGATGACCGCCTGTGCGTTCGAGGCGATCGAGTCGGGCGCTTCGTTGCTGACGGCCGCGCGACCGGGCGGCGCCGGAAAAACGACCATCATGGCGGCGTTGCTCGGGTTGCTTCCGCCGGGTATTCCGATCGTGACGGTCGCCGACGAAGCGATCATCGATCGAGCGCAACGCGACCCGCTGCCCATCCCGCCTTGTTTCCTCGTCCATGAAATCGGAAACGGTCCCTACTTCGGCTATCTTTGGGGGCCGAAAACGCGCGACTATTTTCAACTCACGCGACGCGGTGCACGAATCGCCTCGTGCCTGCACGCCGACACGCTTCCCGAGCTCGAGTCGATCTTGACCGGCCCGCCGCTGGAAGTCGCCGCCGAAGACCTCCATCGCCTCGGACTGATTCTGTTCGTTCACGTGGCGCGACAAGGCAGCGCGGTCGTTCGTCGTGTCGATACGCTGTATCGGACGGATAACGGTCGATTGGAACTCATGTTCCGCCGGCGTTCCGAAGAAATCGCTCCTCAAGGCGCGTCGTGGGAAGAGATGGACGGCGCCTTGTTCGAATGTCTTGCCGACGATGAAACCCGCCGCCGCTGGGCTCCGCACCGCGAGTTTCTCGCCGCATTGGCCGAGCGTTGCGCCTCGCCCGACTTGGAAACCGTGCGACGTGCCGTCGTCGGTTGGTACCGGGACCGCACGGCGTGAATCGAAGCGGCTTTTCGCGGGTTGCGACTAGCCGCCGGCGGCACTCTCTTGCGGGACAGCCTGAAGGATGATCCGAAAGGTACTTCCCTCACCGACTTTGCTGTCGACCTCGACCCTTCCGCCGTGAACGACGGCCACGTGTTTGACGATTGCCAGTCCCAGGCCGGTTCCGCCCAACTGCACACTGCGGCCGGGATCGACACGATAGAATCGCTCGAACAACCGCGGAAGATGCCGTTTTTCGATGCCCGCCCCGTGATCGACGACTTCGAGGACGACTTCATCGTCTCGCGGGAAGAACCGCACGACCACTGTTTCGCCCTCGGGGCTGTATTTGATCGCGTTGTCGACCAGGTTGACGACGGCCTGTTCCAAAAGCCGCGGATTCATCAGAGCGTGCACGTCGTCGCCGTCGATAGTCAGGCGTACGGCGTGCTTCTCGGCCGCGTAGCGGCACATGCCGAGGGCGTTTTCGACCACGTCGCGCACAGAACCGGCCTCCAGGCGGATGTTCTGTTTCGCCTCGTCGCGTTCGAGTCGGGCCAGGCTCAGCAGGTCGGTAATCAGGGCGTTCAGTCGATCGACCTGCCGGTGGACGATCGAAAGAAACCGTTCGGCCGCCTCACGATCATCGAGGGCGCCGTTCAATAGGGTTTCGATGAACCCCTTGATCGAGGTGATCGGTGTCCGTAACTCGTGGCTGACGTTCGATACGAAGTCGCGACGCACTTGTTCCAAATAGCGCAACCGGGTCACGTCGTGCAAAACGACCAACACGCCGATCGTCCGTGCCTGCGAATCCAGCAGCACAGAACCTTGTGCGATGTAGTATTGCGTTTCGCCTTCGTCCAGCCGCAATTCGACCTTGTCGGCTTCGCGCCGGTCGAGCAGGCGTTCGACCAGGTCGACCAACTCGGGCGTGCGGACGACCTCGCGAATGTGTTTTCCCAGGGCGTCGCGCGAAGGTATCCGCAAAAGTCGTTCGCAGGCATCGTTGATCCGCAAGATGCGACCCCGCCCGTCGACCGCGAGAATGCCTTCGACCATCGACGAAAGGATCGCTGCGCTTTCTTCGGCGTTTCGGCGGAGGGCCGAAAACCGCCGCTCGAGTTCGTCGGCCGCATCGTCGACGGCTTCGAGAGCCTCGGCGATTTCGCGAGGTCCTTCGCGTGGAATCGGGACGTCCCACGCCCCTTCGGCAAGTCGGCGCACCGTGCGGGCGATTTGCGAGACCGGGCGCGTGATCGTACGCGACAAAACCCACGCGACGGGAACAGAGGCTACCGCCATTACCAGCAGCAAGGCGGCCAAGACGTCCGGCCGCGGCAGGAAGGCCCCGTCGTCGATCGGCAAACTCAACCAGACGACCGATTCGCGTTCGTCGGGATTGCTCGAAGCGGGAAGGATCGGTTCTGCGGCACAAAGGCAGTGACTTCCTCGCCCCGGTTCAAAGCGCGCCTGTGCGACGAAAGTACCCCGGCGGCGGGCTTCGATGATTTCGGGATACGCAGCCACGGCGATCCGCTCGGGAGCACCGGGTAATCGCCCTGCCGCGATGCGATCGTCGGCGGTAATCAATCGCAACCGAATCGATCCGTGCCGCGCCGCTTCACGGAACTGCGCGTCGAGGCCGTCGAACTGTCGGGCGCTCACGGCCCGACGGGCGTCGAGCGCCGCCGAAGCCGAAATCGAGCGCGCCGCCTGCTCCAGCCGAGAGACGGCCTCGCGGTGCTCTTGCCGGCGGACAAGCAGCCGACCGCCCAACAGGACGATGCCTGCGGTCAGCAACTCGCCGAACAAGATCAACCAGAAAAGGCGCGGCTGTCGGAGCATCACCGGAAAAGTACGACTCCAGCTCGAGAATCCGTTTTTGCCATTTTAGTCCGGCACAACCTGGTATTGACCCGACCCTTGCGAAATCCTAATGTTAGCATACGTCAGGATACGGCGGCGCGGACGCTTTCCGCGCGCAACCCGGAACCAAGGAAGGAATCTCCAGGGTATGAACGAGCATCATCAGCACGGGCAGGATGCCCCGACGGATCGACCGGTCCCGCTCTTGGATCTGCAACGTCAAAATCGTCCTCTTCGCGATGCGTATCTTGCCGAATTGGCCCGGGTTCTCGATTCGGGAATCTTCGTTCTCGGACCGTATATCGAGCGATTGGAAGAACGCATTGCCGCGTACAGTCATTGTCGCTATGCCGTGGCCTGTGCCTCGGGAAGCGATGCATTGTTGTTGGCCTTGACGGCCTGCGGGATCGGTTGCGGCGACGAGGTCATCTTGCCGAGCTTCACCTTCTTTGCCACGGCAGGGGCGGTTGCACGACTCGGCGCCGTGCCCGTGTTTGCCGATCTCGATCCGGTCACGTTCAATATCGCCCCCGATCACGTCGCGCGATTGATCACCAAGAAGACGAAAGCGATCATTCCCGTCCACCTGTTCGGCCAGAGCGCCGATATGGATGCCTTGGTGGCCATCGCCGACAAGCACGGCATTCCCCTCATCGAAGATGTCGCTCAATCCATCGGCGCGGAATGGCGCGGCCGGAGATTGGGCAGCTTAGGAGACTTGGGGTGCTTTAGTTTCTATCCCACGAAGAATCTCGGTGCTGCCGGCGACGCGGGCATCGTCACCACCAACGATCCCGAGCTGGCCGAACGTGTGCGGCGGCTGCGCGTGCACGGCATGGAGCCGCGTTACTATCACTCAATGGTCGGAATGAACAGCCGGCTCGACGCCTTCCAGGGGGCGATCTTGAACGTCAAGCTCGATCACCTCGACGAATGGACGGAAGAACGTCGAAAGATCGCCTCGCGCTATGCCGATCTGTTCCGCGAAAAGCAATTGGACGAGCATATCATCCTGCCCGAGCACGTCAGTCCCGGACGCCACGTGTGGAACCAGTACGTGATCCGGGTTCTCGGCGGTCGCCGCGACGCGCTCCGCAGCTTCCTGCAACAGCGCAAGATCGGTTCCGAAATCTACTATCCGTTGGGGCTTCACGAGCAAGAGTGCTTTGCTTATCTCGGATACGCCCCTACCGATCTGCCCGAAACGTTCGCTGCCTCGCGCGAGGTGATGGCTTTGCCGATCTTCCCGGGGCTGACGATCGACGAGCAAGCCATCGTGGTCGAAGCGATCGCCGAATTCTTCGCCCAATCACCCAAGGCGAAACCGGCCAAGCCGATGTTCCTCAAGCGGTCGGAAAGTCGAGTCGGCGGCGTATCGCCCCGAGACGACGCAGCCGGTGTGTAACGTTTCGGCTGTCTCGACAGCGGCGGCCGTCGGCGACACAATAAACGAATGGATGGACCTTGAAGCGGCGTAACGATGCCCGCGCATCGACGCCGCTTTCGTTTTTCCAACCACTTCCCCGCTGAATGCACGAGTACCATGCCCGAAGTTCCCACGATTCCGCCGGAAACCTGGATCGACACCCATGCGCACCTCGACGGCGAAGAATTCGCCGACGACTTGGACGACGTTCTGGACCGCGCACGCGAGGCGGGCGTTGTGAGGGTCGTCTGCCCGGCCATCGGCGTGGGATCGAGTCGCCGCGTGCTCGAATTGGCCGACGGTCGGCCGCAGTTGGCCGCGACGGTCGGCATTCATCCCAATTGCATCGAAGACGAACCGGAGGATGCCTGGCAGGCCATCGTCGAACTGGCCGAAACGCATCGCGAGCGGATCGTCGCGCTGGGCGAGACGGGTTTGGATTGGTATCGTCCCTATACGCCGCGAGAACGGCAGATCGACTTCTTTCGTCGGCACCTCGAGTTGGGAGCGCGGCTCGATCTGCCGGTCATCATCCACTGCCGCGAGGCCGACGACACGATGCTTCCGCTTCTGAAAGAGACCATGCAAGAGCGGCCCTTCCGCGGCATCATGCACGCCTGCGCGGCACCGCCGGAACTTGTCCGCGAATACGCGGCATTGGGCTTGTTCATCAGCTTTGCGGGACCGGTCACGTTCACGAACAAGAGCTGCGAGCCGCTGCGTGCCTCCGCCCGCGTCGTGCCCGAAGATCGATTACTGGTCGAGACCGATTCGCCTTATCTCACGCCCATGCCCTATCGTGGAAAGGTTCGGCGGAACGAGCCGGGAATGGTCGTCCACACGGGCCGCTTTCTCGCTGAGTTACGAGGAATGTCGGCCGGTGAACTGGCGGAGATTACGACCCGCAATGCCTGCCGCGTATTCGGTTGGAAATCGGCCTGACACCGCAATGCGGCAATTTGCCTTCGGGCGTTCACTCGGCGAGCAGCGGTTCCAAGAGTCGTCGCACGGCATCCGATTCCAGATCGGCCTTCCCGAAGCCGCGCAACGCACCGAGTTCGACCGCGCGATCCTGGGCGTCTTGGTAGTTCGACAGCAGCATCACCGGCTGATCGGCCGTTTCGGGATTCGCCTTCAACTTCGCGATGAGGTCGTGACCGCTTTCACCGACGGTCAGCACGCGATTGACCAAGACCAACGCGTACGCCTTTTCGGCGACGGCATCGAGCGCTTCGTCGATCGTGTCGCAGGTATCGATTTCGACGTCGAAATGCTTCGTCAACACCGACTGCAAACGCCCGTTGTCGAAACCGCAGTTGCCCACCGAAAGAACCCGTTTCATCACGCTACCTCGTCTTTGTGCGGGCGAGGCCGCGGCCGTCGCGAGCCGCTTTCCGCCCAAACAGGAACGCCTGGGAAACCGAACCGTCTCCCAGGCGTCGGAATTTCCATCATCGGTCGTCTGCCCGACGGACATTGCCCGATGCTTACGCCAGTGCGGCGTCGATGGCCTCGGCCAATCGCGACTTGTCTTGAACGCCCAAGAACTGGTTGACGACCTGGCCGTTTTTGAAGATCAACAACGTCGGAATGCTGCTGACGCCGTACTTGCCTGCCAGGTTGGGCGATTGATCGACATCGACTTTGCAGATCTTCGCCTTGCCTTCGTACTCTGCGGCAAGCTGTTCAATTACCGGCGCGATCATGCGGCAAGGGCCGCACCACGTGGCCCAGAAATCGACCAAGGCCACGCCGTCGTATTGCAAGACTTCGCTGTCGAAGGTATCCGCCGTCAATTCCAATGCTTTACCCATAAGTGTTCGCCTTCTCGACTAGAGTGAAACCATCATCCGTTTCGCCGACACCGCGCCGCCATTGCCGCACGCCGCCGATGTCACGGCCTATTTTACCGGTCGGGGCAACATCGGTCACCTGCTACCGGTCGATGTCGCGACCGGAAGGGCTTCCGACTCGCCCTGAGTCGTTCCTTGAATTGATGCGCCGAGACGACCAAAAGATACAAAGAATTGCTCGGGCTTCCCACCGGGCGTGCCGAATCGCGGCTGCCGTGAGGGGGAGGGACGCATCTCACGCCTCGTCGTCTTCCGGCAGCGATTTCAATGCAGCCGAAAAGGCAGCGAAGGCGTCTTCCCCGAACAGCACGAATCGCACCAACTCCGGGGCCCGGCGGCATTTGAGAAAATCGGCCGTCGTTTCCAGGGCGACGCGGGCCGCCTCGGGCAATGGATAGCGATAGGCTCCCGCGCTCAATGCGGGAAAGGCGACACTCCGACAATCATGCTCGACGGCCAGCTCCAACGATCGCCGGTAGGCCGAGGCCAACAAATCGCGCTCGCCCGCGTTTCCGCCCCGCCAAATGGGGCCCACGGCATGGATGACGAACTTGGCGGGAAGGTCGCCGGCGGTCGAGATGACGGCCGAACCGGTGGGGCACCCTTGCGGGTACTTCGCTTGCGTTTCCGCCATGATCGACGGTCCTCCTCGCCGATGGATGGCGCCGTCGACGCCGCCGCCCCCGGCCAGGCGACTATTCGCCGCGTTGACGATCGCATCGACTTCTTGGTCGGTGATATCTCCTTGGACCAGCTCGATCGTGCATTTCCCGATTTGCCGCTTCATGATTCGGACTCCCCTGAATAGACTGCCCACCACACGCGAAACCGTTTCACCGCCGTCTGTCGTCTTGTTTGTTGCGGTCTTGCGACATAGAATCACTCGGAAGATGCGTAAACGCAACCTTCGGCTTCCGCACGAAACAAACAGGTTCTCATCTTTTCGGGAAACATTGTAGAACCCCCATGAGCGAACGCGAAGCATCCGGCCGCCCGGAGGCCCTGCTCAGTGAACTATGGACGTTTGCCGCACGCAGCGAAGATCTCGACACCTTTCGTGAACAGGCCGTCGTCTTGTTGGCCGGACGTATCGGGGGCGGATATGCCGGTTTCGTGTGTTCGCGCAAAGGCCGTTGGACGCCTTTGGCCGAGTTCGGTTCTCCTCCGTCCGGCTGGCGTGACCTGGCTGCCGAGGCGGCCGATCGCGGCGAACCGGTGGTCGGACGGGCATCGGCGGTTGTGCTCAAACCCGAGATTCCCGAACTGTTGCTCTTGGGTGCTCCCTGTGACGACGAGACCCTGTCGCGACTGGCGCAGGGACTCAACGAGATCGCCGAATCGCTGCACCGGTCGGCACAACTGCGACGACAGGTCGTTCGGCAGGCTCGCGTACTCGAGTTGGCTCGGCGCTGGAGCCGATCGGAGCACAGTGTCGAGTTGCTTTCCGAAATCGCCAAAGCCGCCACCGAGCTGTTGGGCGCCGACCGGGCGAGCATCTTCCTTTGGGATCCGGTCTCGCACACGTTGGTGGCCCGGCCGGCGTTGGGCGTACCGGGAGGCGAGCTTCGGCTGCCCGACAACCAAGGCGTCGTCGGGCACGTCGTTCAAACGGGACGTACCGTGCGGATCGACGCCGACTCGCCTCAGGCCGAAATGATCGACCGGCAGACCGACAAGCGCCTGGACTATCGCACGCGGAACCTGCTGTGTGTGCCGCTCGTCTCGACGCAGGGGGATACCCTCGGCGCTTTCGAAATTCTCAACAAGCTGGAGGGTGACTTTACCGACGAAGACGTCGAATTGCTGACGCGGTTGGCCGAACAAGCGGCCGCGGCCATCGAGAACGTCCGTGATCGCGAACGCCTGCTCGACGACAACCGGCAACTGGCCGACGAGGCGGCTTCGCGGATTCGACTGATCGGTGATAGTCCGGTGATCGCCGCTTTGCGCTCGACCGTCGAGCGGGTCGCACGAACGGATCTGGCTGTATTGATATTGGGTGAGAACGGGACGGGCAAAGAAGTCGTCGCCCGCATGATTCACTACTACAGCGACCGCCGGAACAAGCCGTTCGTCGCGATCAACTGCGCGGCAATTCCCGAATCGCTGGCCGAAAGCGAACTGTTCGGGCATGAACAAGGGGCCTTCACCGACGCGCGGTCGTCCCGCGCCGGAAAGTTCGAGCTGGCCGACCAAGGCACGCTCTTCCTGGACGAGATCGCCGAATTGCCGATCAGTTGCCAGGCGAAACTGCTGCGGGTGCTGGAGGAAAAGATGTTCGTGCGGGTGGGCGGCTCGCTGCCGATGAAGACCGACGCCCGCCTCATCGCCGCGACGAACCAGGATCTGGGCCGCCTGGTGCGGGAAAAGCGTTTTCGCGAAGACCTCTACTTTCGTTTGTGCGTGGTCAAACTGGATCTTCCACCGTTGCGCGAGCGCGGCGGCGATATCATCCAGCTTGCCGAATACTTCTTGCGACAGTTTTCCCAACGTGCGGGGCGTCCCACGCCGGTCTTGACCGAAGCCGCCAAGAAAAAACTGCTCGAACACACCTGGCCGGGGAACGTCCGCGAGTTGCGAAACCTGATGGAACGGCTGGCGTACCTGTCACCCAAAGAAACGGTCGACGCGGACGACATCGCGTTCATCCTGACCCCCGGCAACGCGCCGACGGGTAACGTGCCGCCGAATTTGACACTGCAAGAGGCGACCGACCTGTTTCAGCGGGCGTACATCGTTCAAGTACTGCGCGAAACCGGCGGCAACATCGGCGAAGCCGCCGATCGCTTAGGGCTGCACCGCTCGAACCTGTACCGAAAAATGCGAAAGTTCGAGATCGAGCCGTAACCGAAGCCCCTTGCCGCGGGCCCTGTTTCTGCCGGCGTGAGCGGTTTCATTGCCGAATCGCGCGAATCACGCCTACGACCACCCCGACCACCTGGGCGTTCTTCACGTAGATCGGCTTCATCGAACGGTTCGCCGGTTCCAATCGAATGCGGTTCTTCTCAGGAAACCAACGTTTGAGGGTGGCTTCGTTGTCCTCGGTGAGGGCGACGACGATCTGCCCGCGATCGGCCGTCGGTTGCCGTCGTACGACCACATAATCGCCGTCGGCGATTTGGGCCTCGATCATCGACTCGCCGTGGACCTGAAGCATGAACAGGTCTCCGTCGCTGTTGTCGAACAGGTCAGCCAGATCGATTTCTTCGCTTTGCTCGATGGCCTCATGAAGCGTACCGGCGGCGACCTCACCGACCAACGGCAGCGGCAACGAGGAACGTCGTTGACGTTTCAACGAAGAGGGCAACGCCGACTCTTGCGCCAAGCGAATTGCGCGAGACCGGTTCGGCTCCCGAATGATCAATTGTTTGCGTTCGAGTGCCCGCAGGTGGCACATCACCCCGTTGGGCGAACGAATACCGAAATGATCGGCGATTTCGCGAACCGTCGGCCCGTAGCCGCGTGAATGGATTTTGTCGCGAATGAAGTTGTAAACTTCTTGCTGGCGCTTGGTGAGAGGATGGGGCGAGGCCATCGGAAGCTCCTTCGCAGGATCGGGAACACGTGTGTGTACAAGTGTACAACAACACGTTTTGCGCCGTCAACCGGCTGCGCGTGAAATTTCCGCTCCCAAGCACCGGCATAAATCACCCGTCGGCAGGGAAATTGCGGATCGCGGTCTTGATGCGATCCTTGGCGGTTTGGGAAAGCCGGTCCCGATCGTCGGCTTGCGGAAGACCTTCTGCGGCTTCACGCCGGACGAGTTTCCGCAGCCAACGTAGCTGCCTCGCGAAACCGCGACACATGCCGCACATCGCCAAGTGAAATGCGACGCGCATGCGCGTGATGAGCGGCAACGGCTCGTCCAGCGACCGCGACACCAGTTCTGATACTTCTCGACACCGCAACATTGTAGATTTCCTCCGCCTCGAATCGCGGACGACTCAGTCGAGCCAATGCCCCTTCAAACACCGCATCAGTTGCAGCCTTGCGCGATGCAACAAGACCCAAAGGTTGGAACTCGTGATCCCCAAGGCTTCGCAGATTTCCTTGCTTGACTGTTTTTCCAGTTCGCGAAGCGTGAATGCGTCGGCTTGGCGTTGCGAAAGGGCCGCAAGGCATTCCCGCAAGGCGGCCCAGAACTCGCGTTGTCGGATTCCGGTGTCGGGCTGGCTTCGTCCGAATCGCGGGTCGAATCGCCAGTTTCCGGCTTGATCGAAAAAGGTTTCGGCGGGATCGCCTTCCCACTCGCCGCCGCGTGCCGATTCCCGGTGACGCTTGCGGACGTGATCGACGATCTTGCGTCGCAGAATCGTCATCAACCACGCGCGTTCCGAGCCGTCGCCGCGAAACTGATCGACGGCCTTCATCGCAGCGAGGAAGGTCTCCTGGACGACTTCTTCGGCGGCCTCCGCATCCCGCAGCCGGGAATACGCGTAGCGGAACAACAAGTCGCCGTGGTTGTCGACCCAGCCTTCCGGATCGAGTCGCGTCGCCGTTGTTTCCGACATGGTCTTCCCCGATTCTTGAAATCCAGAAAACGGCCTCATGCCTGGCGACAAAACGTCCGCACAGCGCATGCGGAGGCTTGTCGCATCATAGAGGTCAAGACGGCCTCCGCTCGCGAACCTTACAAACCCTCCTTCCGGGGGGGTCTGATTGCGGTGGTTTGGTAAAATTCCGATATTTTTCTGCGCAAAGTTTGTATCGGGACTGGAACTCGAGGGGCTCATCGGGTATTTTAATGGGTGACGCTATTGGAAAAGACGTTTTTCGGTAACGTCGCCATCGAACAATTCGGTATCGCATCGGGGCGAGCCACCGCGATTGGGTTCTCTAACCCCGGCCCTATCCCCCACAACGGCCTTGGCTGTGACCCTTTCTGCTCGCCCCGTTTGCCTTTCTTGAAGTGACGCCGGTCGATTCTTTGCGAGCGTCTCCCCAAGTCCACGGTGCGGTCGGTTGCGTGGCGATCCACAGCTTGGGTGTTTTGCCGTGGGCTTTCTGCGCGGCCGATGATGTCGGCGCGCCGCCGCGGGCGGAATCGGGCAAGAAACGTTCTTGAGCAAGTTTCAAGCCGTTGCAATCGTTATTGACCGGCCATTTTACTTCCCTTACCATGCGAGGCATATGTGACCGCATCCCGGTTGCTGCCGGGCATTTACAGATTACGCAAATCGCACGCCCTACAAAAGTTTCGTAAAATAACAAAGGTCGAGAAACGGTTTTCTCGGCGTGGTGCGTGACCGATCGCCACGCAGTATCGGTCGAAGCGCGAGCCCGGTTCGGGGATGCGCGCCGCCTGCGACCGACCGGACGGATCGTCCCGCCGCCGTTATCCACGTCCCTCACGCTGCGGCGAAAAATCAACTTTCAGGAGGTCTACCGATGCGACGTTCCCATAAGAGTCGGGTAGAAACGTCTGCCCGTATTGCCGGTCTGAGGGGCCGATCGCTTGCATCCGCGGCCGTGTGGACGGGGTGCTTGATGGTATTGGTGGCGACGGCCGGTTGCCCCAAGCCGGAAAGCGACGGGACTGAAGGCGGTTTCGAAGGGACCACGTCGCAGGCTGCCGTGCCGGACAAGCCCACGCTGGCGGGCGTCAAACCCGCGGCCGACGACGTCCTCATGCTCGGTTACAACGACGATCCCGATACGCTCAACGCAATTACCTCCAGCGATACCGTCAGCGAGGCATTCCAACGGCACGTGTACGAAACGCTGGCCAATCAGTCGTTCAAGAACCCCGACGAATTCGAGCCTGCCTTGGCCGAAAGCTGGGAGTTCGACGAAGAGAACCTCGAGTTCACCATCCATCTGCGCAAGGGGGTGATGTGGCATCCGATCAGGTTGCCCAACGGCAAGTTGCTGCCGCCCACCGAGTTCACCGCACGCGACGTCGTGTTCACGTTCGACTGTATCCTGAATCCGCACATCGAAGCGGCGCACATCCGCAGCTATTTTGAAGATCCGGACGCGACCGGCGACGACAAGTCGATGATCACGGTTCGGGCGGTCGACAAGTACACCGTCAAAATCCGCTGGAAGAAACCGTACTTTTTGGCCAAGGACTTCACCCTCGCCGGCACCGCGATCATTCCGCGTCACGTGTACTCGGTCGACGAAAACGGCGAACCGATTTCGTTCGACTTTCGTTCGAAAGAGTTCGCCGACGGTTTCAACAATCACTGGGCGAACAGCATGATGTGCGGCACCGGTCCGATGATGTTCAAAGAATGGGTGCCGCAACAACGGTTGGTGTTGGTGCGGAATCCCAACTATTGGGGTGCGCCGTATTACTTCAGCCAAATCCGCTACCAATGCATCACCAACCCCAACACGATGACCCAAAAGCTGCTGGCCGGTGAATTGGACTTTGCCGGAATTCCCGACAAGGACCAGTATCTTCAGTGCTTCGAGAACGAAAACGTGAAGGCCAAGAAGGTAAAGCTGGTCGACTATGCGTATCCGGGCTACCGGTACATCGGTTACAACCTCGACCGGCCGGTATTTCAAGACAGGCAATTTCGTTGGGCGTTGACGTACGCGACGCCCGTCGATCGCATGGTCAGCGAGGTCTTCCGAAACCTGGCCACGCGGACGACCGGACCGTTCTTGCCCGGTTCGAGTGCTTATAACGCCGAGTTGCCCGAAATCCCCTTCGATTTGGACAAGGCACGCGAACTGCTGGCCGAGGCCGGTTGGGAAGACACCGACAACGACGGCATTGTCGACAAGACCGTCGGTGGAACGAAGATCCCCGCCCGCTTCGAGTTGATGATCTTCAGCGATGCACCGAGTTTTCGCTCGATCGCCGAGATGTACAAGGAAGAGTGCCGTAAGATCGGCGTCGACGTGCAGGTCGCGCCCACCAAGTGGCAAACGATGCTCCAGCGGCTTCGCAAGCGGGAATACGATGCCGCGTTGTTGGGCTGGGCGATGTCGTGGCGTCAAGATCCTTACCAACTATGGCACAGCAGCCAGGCCGATCTGCCCGACAGCTCGAACCACGTGGCCTACCGCAACGAAGCAGTGGATGCGCTGATCGAGCAACTGCGGGTGACGATGGACGAAACGAAGCAAATCGAGCTATACCACCAAATCCACAAGTTGATCTACGAGGATCAGCCGTACACGTTCCTATTCGGCGAAAAGGCGACCGGCGGTTACAACACGCGGATCCGCAACGTGAACTTCTACAAGATCCGTCCGTGCCACGACAGCCGCGAATGGTTCTCGGACCGACCGCGCCCCATGCCCAAGTGACGTTCGAGCCGGCATTCGACGCGACGCGGCCCGTTGCCGCACGTGCGCGTCGCCTCGGCCGAATCGCCGAATGACGGAACCGCTGCAAGCGAACAGGAAGAGACGGATTCGTGTGGAGCTACATCGTACGCCGATTACTCCTGGTCATCCCCACGCTGTTCGGAATCACGATCATCTCGTTCGTGATCATGCAATTGGCGCCGGGGGATCCGCTGCTGTCGAAGCTCGGTTCGTCGGGACTTGCCGGCCAATCCAACCAAACCCGCGAAGCCTACCTGATCATGAAGCGGGACTTGAAGTTGGATCGGCCGTTGGTCTTGAACTTTCGCTATTTTCGGGACTACTCCGACGACGTCCGACTGGCCGCATATTATCTGTCGCATACAGCCGAGGAACTCGAGGCCGAACTCGACGCTCTGAATGCTCCGGCTGAGTCGCTTTCCGACGAACAGCGCACGCGACTGGCCTTTCTGAGAAAACTCGATATCCCCGACTTCGATCGGAAGTTGGCCGAACCCGAAAAACACGGTCGCCTGGCGGCCGCAGTGGCGGGTTATACGCAAGTCTATTGTGAAGATCTCGGACGGCACGGCGTCCCTGCCGCCTTGCGGCAATTGGACGATCCGAATACCGACCTGCGCGATCGGATCGGCCTCGTGCGGGCATTGAATTTGATGGTCGTCGAACCGTTCCGCTTCACGTACTCCTCCTCGGGTGAACCGAACGACAAGGAAACTCCCGAGATCGTCGCGGCCTGGACGACTTGGTGGGAAAACCACCGCGACGAATATCCGGCGATCGACGCCCGACGGCGCGAAGAACTGGAAGACCAATTCCGCCGCCTGGTCGACGAGAAGGATCGCAAAGTCCTTTTCGAAGAGGTCGAATATGTCGACCCCGAGGCCGCCGGGTTCTTCGTCGAAAAACTGCGCGACGCGAAAAACGTGCGCGAGCGGTTTACCGCCTCGCTGATCTTGCGGGCGACTGTCCGCAGTACCATTCCCCTGGATGTGAGTGACGATCGATCGATCGACGACTTGGATCGCGTAATCGAAAATTGGCACGCCCACTACGAGACGTATCGAGCCCGGTACGAGCCGTCATGGGGGCGACGCCTGGCCGCCGTTTTCCTCGACACGCAATATGCTTATATGGTGGCGCGGCTGGCGACCTTTCGCTTCGGCCGCTCGGCGGTCAAATCGCGCGAGCCGGTATCGCAGAAGATATGGCGGGCGGTGTTGGTGTCGGCCCCGCTGATGTTCCTCAGCCAGATCATCATCTATCTGTTGGCCGTTCCATTGGGAATCGTGGCCGCGGTCAAACGCGACACGTGGGTCGACCGCCTGATCACGCTGAAGTTGTTCTTGCTGTATTCGATTCCGCCGTTCGTGGCGGGCATGTTGTTCTTGTTGTTCTTCTGTTACGGCTCGTACGTGAAGTGGTTCCCGTCGATGGGGTTGCACTCGGAAGGTGCCGAGAATTTCGGCTTCTTCCGTTACCTGCTCGATTACGCTTGGCACGCCTTCTTGCCGGTGGTGTGCTTGTCGCTGTTCAGCCTGGCCGGGCTGGCGATGTATTCGCGGACGAGCATGCTCGACGTGATCGGGCAAGACTATATCCGCACCGCGCGGGCGAAGGGACTTTCGGAAACGACGGTGATCCTCAAGCACGCCCTGCGGAACGGCCTGATTCCCATCTTGACGCTCTTTTCCAACTTCTTGCCGGCACTGTTGGGCGGAAGCGTGCTCATCGAATACCTGTTCGGTATTCACGGCATGGGGCGGTTGAGCTGGGAATCGATCGAATTGAAAGACTATCCCACGCTGATGGCGCTGATCTACGTCGATGCCATCGTGGTGTTGTTGAGCATCTTGATGACCGACCTGCTCTACGTGCTGGTCGATCCGCGCATCAGCTTCTCGGGACAGGGTAAGGCGGAATGAACGAAGGCGAATCGTATTTCGATATCGTATGGCGGCAGTTCTGTAAAAACCGCCCGGCGATCATCTCGCTGTGGCTTTTGGCGCCGACGTTCCTGCTGGCCATCTTTGCGCCGCTGATTGCTTCGAACGTACCGTTTTACTATCACGACGGTTCGGGCACGATCTACCCGTGGATTCACGCCTTGTTCAATCCCGACCAGACGATCGACTTCTTGTTCAACATGGCCCTGGTCGCCTTCGGGCCGTGGGTGCTCGTCGCCCTTGGGCTCAATGTGTGGTGGCGGCGTCGCGGTTGGAAGGGACGCACCCGCGTATTCGCAGCCCTTGGGGTCTACGTCGTGTTGACGGCGATCTGCGCTGTGTTGTTTTCGTTCCCGCAGTTACGGCCCGACAATCGCTATCGTACGCGGTCGTTCGCAGCCGAGCAGTTTCGGTCGAAAGAGAAGGTCTCGGCGTTGTATCCGCCGATTCCCTTCGGCCCGACGGAACAGTACGATTACGCCTTTTTCAAGCCGCCGATGTACCGCAAACCGATGATGCGGACCGTCGAAGTGCCCGACCCGAACGATCCGACGAAGACCGTCAAGCAGGAAAAGCTCTTGTGGACGCGGTCGACCGACGCCTATCCTCACTTGCTGGGAACCGACAACGTCGGGCGGGACGTGTTCGTCCGCATGCTTTACGGATTGCGGGTCTCGCTGACGATCGGTTTCGTGGCGGTCGGTATCTACATTTCGATCGGCGTCGTGCTGGGGGCCTTGGCGGGGTACTTCGGCGGGGCGGTCGACATCCTCATCTCGCGATTGATCGAGGTGATGCTGTTGTTCCCCACGTTCTTCCTCGTGCTGACATTGGTAGGACTGGTGGGGCAAAACATCTTTATCATCATGGTCGTGATCGGCTTGACCGGCTGGCCCACGATCGCCCGACTCATTCGCGGCGAGGTGCTCAAACAGCGCTCGATCGACTACGTGCAGGCTGCGCGGGCATTGGGGGCGTCGCATTCGCGGATCATCTTCCGCCATATCCTGCCGAACGCCCTGTCGCCGGCGATGGTGGCCGCGCCGTTCGGCATCGCCGGGGCGATCATCACCGAGGCCGGCCTGAGCCTGTTGGGCTTCGGCGTGGCGCCTCCCGCCCCAAGTTGGGGTGTGCTCCTGCGGTTGGGGAACGAAAACTATCACTACTGGTGGCTGGTGGTGTTTCCCTCGTTGGCGATTTTCTACACGGTGACGGTATTCAACCTGGTCGGCAGCGGCCTGCGAGACGCCATGGACCCCCGACTGCGACGCTGAGGCCCCACATCGGTGCCCTATCCGCCCTCCGGGGCTACTTGCACGAGCCCGGTTTTGGCAAGATAATAATTGGAGTCTGTTGGGCGACTAGCTCAGTTGGTTAGAGCGCTATCTTCACACGGTAGAGGTCACTGGTTCGAATCCAGTGTCGCCCACTTAGGGTGAACACACCAGGCAACCCCTCACAAACCCCGGAGAGAACCGGGGTTTGTGTGCTTCTTGCTCTCGGCGACCGCTCATGCGGCACTTGTCAGCCGGCAGTCGAAGCGATCTTCTGCGTCCGAGCACCGTGCCGCTATTTTCTACCCCCAATCGCTGGCTGCAAAGAGGTTTTGTAACGGGGGCTAGGGGAGGCTCCCGCGATTTCCTGGCGGACGACGACGCCACCGGTTCGAAAACCGGCTATGCGGTATCCCCAATGACCAAGGCCCGCCAGGTTGCACTGACGGGCCTTGTTTCGATCGAGCCGGGTTGTGTCATCCAACAAAGTGGAGGCGGCGGGAATCGAACCCGCGTCCCGCGACATTTCAGTGGAAGCTTCTACGTGCGTAGTCGGTTCTTTGGATCTCGCCGACGCATCCCCCAACCGACAGGGTGATTCGCCGACCAGTCGGGAACGGAGTTTAATTCCGGGCGTGCCCGACAATGACCCGGAACGAGTCGGATGGGTCAGCCGACAGTCGGGAACCTCCGACGAGTTCCCTCAGTCGGGGCTGCAGCTATTAGGCAGCCAGGGCCAAGTTGTGGTTGGCACGTAAAGTTTTGATCAGCTTTTAACGTGGGCCGCTGATCAACCACGGCACGCCACTTCCACCTCAACCTGTCCGGTCGAATCCAATTCGCCCCCGAATTCGGTCGGGCCGCCGAAAAGCGGCACCCGGAGAATGTGGTTTCGGCGAAGTGCCTTTCCTTCCGTATTATACGCCGATCGGCTCGGAATCTTGACGGGCTTTCCTCGAATTTCGGCAAAATTCCCATCCGCCGGAAAAAAGGCCGTTCCCTATGACGGTTGCGCCCGGGAAGGGGCGTGTTGCCTCGATTTTCGGCGTCGGGCGACGGAATCGGCTTCACCCCGCGATAGTCGGAGGGGCGGAGAGGCGAAAGTGTCTTTCGCGTCGGCATCGTCGCTTTTCGGATCGGGCGGTAGAATAGAGGAACCTTCGGCAACCGGCATGATCGACCCGACGAGGAAATCGTGAGGGGGTGTCCGATGGCCGACTCGACGCCGTTTTCCGGGATTCCGAAAGGACCTTCCCAAATGCTCGATCGCGACGAATACGTAGAGCAGGCATATTTCTTCCGCGCCCTGCGCGAGCGTTTGGGTGAGGGGTATTCAACCCAAGAACTCATCCGGATGATCCGGCACGAGATTCTCTCGACCACGCAGTTGCCGTACGCGCTGGATTGTATGGTCGACGAGCTGCGTCACACCGGCGGCTTCGCCACGGTAATGAGCCGGTTGTCGCACTACTTCACGCCGTTTCAGGCATACGTGATTTCCGAGGCCGAGCGCGATTCGGGCCGGATGGAATTCGCCACCGCCCTGGAAATTCTCGAAAAAGAAGCCGAGTATCGCGCCAAAGGCGCGAACGTCCAAGGGATCTTCCTGTACCAGTTCGAAACGCTGTGCCGAAACCGACTGGGGTACGACAAAGGGCTGGCGGCGATGCAGGGCGACCCGATCTACGACGACGCGTGGCGCGAGTGGCTCGATACCGTGCGACGCCAGATCGGCCTGATCGACATTGCCGACATGATCTTCGTCCGCAGCGAGTATTATGTGCAAAAGTTCGGCCCGATCGAAAAGCCGGTGTTGTTCGGTTTGAAAGAAGGGCAAATCGCCGCGGCGAACCGACGCAAGGATCCGCTGTATCTTTTTGCCGCGTTGGCGCGGCACCTGGGCTATCCGACCGTTCCCCGGCAGCAAAAGGCCGATGATCCCTTGGGAACGCTTTACGCTCTGCGTCGGCGTGTGGAACGTCTGGAAACTCGCTTGAAACTCGTCGAAGAAGAGCAACGCGGCGGCATCGATTTGTCGCGTTTCTACATTCCCGATGAAAAGAAAGGAAAATAGCGCAAACGCGGTAAACTCTTGGGGCATGGCCGGGAAAACGGGTGGGGCCGGTCGACTTCGGCCGATTGTTCGAACGGCCGTTTTGTGACCTATGGATCGACAACCATTCTTTTCCATTGCCCGACCGGGAAGCAGTTCTATACTTATGGGCAGGTCCTCGGTCGACGACCGCTTGCCCCTTCCATAAGGCGACGATGCCGACAGGGAGCGGTGATCGAGGACGGTACCTCGACGTTGGGCCCATGAGTATCCGCACCAATCTTTATCGTGAAACGGCGGCGCAGCATGCCGAGTCGCCTGTGGTCTTGGTGCCGCGGACGTGCACACTGCGGACGGTCATTCGGCGCATGACCGAGGCCGAATACGGCGCGGTCTTGGTCTGTGAAGAGGAACGGC
Source organism: Thermostilla marina (assembly GCF_054657455.1). Classification (NCBI taxonomy): domain Bacteria; kingdom Pseudomonadati; phylum Planctomycetota; class Planctomycetia; order Pirellulales; family Thermoguttaceae; genus Thermostilla; species Thermostilla marina. The sequence goes on from NZ_BAAHYR010000001.1 coordinate 66,599, forward strand.
TGGTCGGCATCTTCACCGAGCGGGACTTGTTGCGGGCGTTGGCCGCCCGCGTCGATCTGGAGCGACCCGTTCACGAGTTCATGTCTCAGCCGGCCGTGGCGGTGGCGTCGGACTGCAAACTGGCCGAGGTCGTCTCGTTGATGGCCGGCGGCGGATACCGACATCTGCCGGTCGTCGATGCCGAGGGTAAACCCGAGGGCATGGTCGACGTCGTCGGGCTGGTTCATTGGCTGGTCGAACACTTCCCGGAGTCGGTGTACACGTTGCCGCCCGACCCGAATCAGAAGATGGACAGCCGCGAGGGCCCTTGACCGATGCCGCACGCGTTTTCTTAGCTTCCGGATCCAGCCACGGCTCCCACTCACCATGAATCCTGCGATCAACCACGAAATGGACTCTCGACAAGAAACGGCGGAGCGTCCCCAAGTTTTCTCGCTGGAACAAGCCACGGTTCGTTTTTCGGGCGATTCGGGCGACGGCATGCAATTGGCCGGCAGCCAGTTCACGAACACGTCGGCCCTGTACGGGAACGACATCGCGACGCTGCCCGACTATCCCGCCGAAATTCGTGCCCCGCGCGGCACGCGGGCCGGCGTGAGCGGATTCCAGATCCACTTTTCGAGCCGACCGGTGTTCACGCCCGGCGACCGGCTCGATGCATTGGTGGCGATGAATCCTGCCGCGTTGGCGACCAACCTGGGTGATCTCGTGCGCGGCGGCTTGCTGATCGTCGACGAAGACGCTTTCTCGAAACGCGATCTCGAACTGGCCGGGTACGAAAGCAATCCGCTCGAAGACGGCACGGTCGACGGGTACCAGCTTGTTCGGGTGAGTCTCACGAAGCTCACGCGGTCGGCGGTCGAAGATTTGGGGCTATCGAACAAGGAATCGGATCGTTGCCGCAACTTCTTCGCGTTGGGGCTGGTCTACTGGATCTTCGATCGGCCGCTCGAACCGACGTTACGGTTCATCGCCGCGAAGTTCGGAAAGCGGCCGCTGATTGCCGAGGCCAACCGTCGCGCATTGATGGCCGGCTACCATTACGGCGAGACGGTCGAGGTCTTTCATCACCGGTACCACATCGATCCGGCAAAGTTGCCGCCGGGTGAATATCGAAACATCACCGGCAATCAGGCTACGGCGTGGGGATTGATTGCCGCATCGGTGAAAAGCGGCTTGCGGCTGTTCTACGGCACGTATCCGATTACGCCCGCCAGCGACATCTTGCATGAGCTGGCGATGCGCAAACAGTACCGCGTATATACGTTTCAGGCCGAAGACGAGATCGCGGCGATCACATCGGTCATCGGAGCGGCCTTCGGCGGGGCACTTGCCGTGACCGGCACGAGCGGGCCGGGCGTCTCCCTCAAGTCGGAAGGGATGGGACTGGCGGTGATTATGGAGCTGCCGCTGGTGGTCGTCAACGTGCAGCGGGCGGGACCAAGCACGGGCATGCCCACCAAGACCGAGCAGGCCGACTTGTTCCAAGCCCTGTTCGGACGGCACGGAGAATGTCCGATTCCCGTGCTGGCCGCGCGAAGCCCGACCGATTGTTTCGACACCGCGTACGAAGCTTGCCGCTTGGCGCTTCGGTACATGACGCCGGTGGTCGTCCTCAGCGATGCCTATTTGGCGAACGGATCGCAGCCGTGGCGGATTCCCTCGCAGGATGCCCTTTCGCCGATCGAGGTTCGTTTTGCCGGACCGGAAGAGGCCGACGGTTTCTTGCCGTATAAACGAGACGAACGTCTTGCCCGCCCGTGGGCCGTGCCCGGCACGCCCGAATTGATGCACCGTGTGGGCGGACTGGAAAAAGAAGACGGCACCGGCAACGTGTCGTACGATCCGCTCAATCACCAGAAGATGGTCGAACTGCGTGCCGCGAAGGTCGCCAAGATCGCCGAGGAGCTTCCGCCCACCGAGGTGCACGGTGCGGCCGAGGGCGACCTGTTGGTTCTCACCTGGGGCAGCACGTACGGTGCGGCAACGGCAGCCGTGCGCGAATGTCTCAAAGACGGCGACGCGGTCGGACATGTGCATCTGCGCCACTTGAATCCTTTGCCCAACGACCTGGAGCCGATCTTGCGGCGGTATCGCCGCGTGCTCGTGCCTGAACTGAACGCCGGGCAGTTGCGGTGGCTGATTCGTGCCAAGTTCCTGATCGACGCCGTCGGACTGAACAAGATCCAGGGAAAACCGTTCACGCTGGCCGAACTACTCGAGGGTATCCGCGAGAACCTGGAAGCGGTGAAAAACGCGTAAACCATGCCTTCCGCAACGGGGCCGTTCCCCGAATCGCCCCGCCCGTTCACGCGGGAAGGCTACCGTGTATTGGACTTCAAGCGACGCCTTATCGAGGCGAAAACGACATGAGTGTATTGACCGAACAGGCCGAACCGATTCGTCGCTCCCCGAAAGATTACGCCAGCGACCAGGCAGTGCGTTGGTGCCCCGGATGCGGCGACTACGCCATCCTGGCCCAAATGAAAAAGACGCTGGCCGACTTGAACCTGCCGCCCGAGAAGGTCGTGTTCGTGTCGGGAATCGGCTGTTCCAGCCGCTTTCCGTATTACATGAATACGTACGGGATGCACTCGATTCACGGTCGTGCTCCGGCGATCGCCACCGGTTTGAAGACGATGCGTCCCGACCTTTCGGTGTGGGTGATCACTGGCGACGGCGACGGGCTGAGTATCGGCGGCAACCACCTGATTCATGCGATCCGGCGAAACGTCGATATCAACATCATCCTGTTCAATAACCGCATCTACGGACTGACGAAGGGCCAATACTCGCCCACCTCGCCGTTGGGCAAGGTGACTAAAAGCAGCCCCTTCGGCTCGATCGACAATCCGTTGCATATTCTGTCGGTGGCCATCGGATGCGAAGCGACCTTCGTCGCCCGCAGTATCGACGTGTACCAAAAGCATCTCGGTTCGGTTCTCAAGCGGGCGGCCGAGCACAAGGGAACGTCGTTCGTCGAGATCTATCAAAACTGTGTCGTGTTTTACGATGGTGCCTATTCGTACGCCACCGACCGCGAGATGAAAGCCGACAGCATCCTCGAACTCGAACACGGCAAACCGTTGATCTTCGGGAAAAACCGCGACAAGGGAATCCGGTTCCGCGGTGTGGAGCCCGAAGTCGTCTCGCTCGGCGACGGGATCGCGGAAGACGACCTGATCGTTCACGACGAAAAGGCCGAACGACCGACGTTGGCGTACTTTTTGAGCCGGATGCATCATCCCGAGTTCCCCGAGCCGATCGGCGTCTTCCGGGCCGTCGAGCGGCCTTGTTACGACGAGGAACTGAATCGCCAGGTCGACAAAGCCGTGTCGGAGGCGGGCGAAATCGAGCTCGACGATCTGTTCCGCTCCGGCGACACCTGGACGGTGACTCCCGACGGAAACGACGCCGCCCACTAGCCCTTCGCGCGGAGGACACGTCATGGTCATTTGTCCCGATTGCGGCTACGACAACATCGACGGCGCCGATACGTGCGAACAGTGCGGGCAATCGCTGCTCGATGCGACGGCGCGACGGCCCGAGAGTGATCTGGAACGATCGATTCTCGAAGACCGCATCGGCCGACTTGCCGTGCGCAAGCTGATCGAAGTCCGCCCGAACACTTCCGTCGGCGAGGTGTTGCGTATCTTGGCCGAGGCGGGCGAAGGTTGTGCACTGGTTTCCGACGAAGAACACCGCATCTTGGGGATCTTTACCGAGCGTGATGCACTGATGAAGATCGGCGAACGCATCGAGGAACTGGCCGATCGACCGGTCGGCGCGTTCATGACCGAGAACGTCGGCACGCTGAATATCGACGACCCGATCGTCTTCTTGCTGCATCGAATGGATGTCGGCGGCTACCGGCACGTGCCCATTTTGGTCGACGGGAAACCGGCCGGCATCGTCTCGGTACGTGACGTTCTGCGTTATCTTCGCGTGCACTTGGGTGTGTAGCGACGGCCTCCCGTAGACGGGGAACCACCCCGAAGCGGAAGTTGCCCACGAGGCACACGGCAGCGAAACGTCTGCACCCCTTGGGCTACTTGGCTATGTCGCAAGGGCCGCAATTCTGTAGATCGAAAGGCGTCCCCCAGTAGCGAGGGAAGCGTAGGGCGCTTGTTCATCGACTCGAGGCGGTTCTAGCGTTACGCAAGCCCGGGATTGTCGACAATCAACAATCTGCACGGCAATGTCGCCAAAATAAAGTTTGCAGGCCGTGCGTGCCCCCCTCCGGCAACGATTCAGTTTCAGTGAAGGAAAGCGTCCCAATAACACCTCCGAGGGTGGTTTCATGAGAGGGATAGGAGCGTGCGCCGTCGCCGTGTTGTTGGGGCTCGCTTCGCAGGTCGCGGCGGCCGAGCCGACGTTACCCGAGCGGCCCAACGTGCTCTTTCTGATCGTCGACGACCTCAATTCGTGGCTGTTGGGCGATTCGAACCGGTACGACGGCAAAGTCGTGGCCCCGAACATTCAACGTTTGGCCGAAAGCGGCGTGCTGTTCCGGCGTGCGTACACGGCATCCCCGTTTTGCTGTCCGTCGCGGACGGCCGTTTTCTCGGGCGTGGCCCCCTGGAATTCGGGGTTATATGCCAATGGTCACGATTCTGCGGCCGGTGAAGCGCTCAGACAGGCGGTGTCGCTTCCCGGCCTATTCCGCAAGGCGGGGTATTTCACCGCCTCGTACGGCAAGGTCACGCACGGCTGGGATACCCGCGACGCCTGGGATGATCGGATCCCGCACAAGCGCGATCCGATTCCGCCGGGGGCACCTTTCTTGCCGTTCACGCGAGGGGAACAAGATTGGGGCCCCACGCATCTGGACGAATCCGAGATGCACGACACGCAATACGCCGACGCTGCTATTGAACAGTTGCGCCGGAAGCACGATCGGCCGTTCTTCATTGCCTGCGGATTGTTCCATCCGCACATGCCGTGGTACGTGCCGCAAAAGTATTTCGACATGTTTCCGATGGACGAAGTCCATCTGCCGCCGTTGAAGGCGGACGATCTGGACGACGTGCCTCCCTTGGGACGCGCGGTCACCGAGGGAAAAAGCAAGTTTGTCGCTCAGGTGATCGAACACGGCGTGCATCGCGATGGCGTGCGCGGTTATCTGGCGGCCACGGCCTACGCCGACGCCCAAATGGGCCGCGTGCTCGATGCGTTGGAAGAAAGCCCCTATCGCGACGACACGATCGTGGTGTTGATGACCGACCACGGATTTCATCTGGGCGAAAAAAGCCACTGGCAAAAGGGGACGCTGTGGGAAGAAGCCACGCATTGCGTGTTGATGTGGCGCGTTCCCGGCCTGACGAAGCCCGGTGGACGTTGCGAGCGTTTTGTCTCGCTGCAAGACATCTATCCCACGTTGACCGAACTGTGTGGCCTGGATCGCCCGAACTACATCGACGGTCGGTCGCTGGTGCCGTTGCTTGCCGATCCCAATGCCGAGTGGGAAAGCACGGCGATCAGCGCCTTGTACGATCGCTACGTCGCCATTCGGACGGAAAAATATCGCTACATCCGCTACCGCGACGACCAAGAAGAGTTTTACGATTGCAGCCTCGATCCGCACGAATGGACGAACCGGATCGGCGATCCGGAATATGCCGAAGTCATCGCCCGGTTGCGGGCGACCGTGCCCGCGTTCGAGGCGATGGCGCCGTCCCTCCCCGATGCACGAGGTCGGGACCGCTGACGTTTTCAAACCGTTCCATCACCGAAATCCACTTTCGAGGAATCAGGATCATGGGAAAGAAGGCAACGCTGTACCTGGTCGCAAGTTGCGCATTCTTGTGGTGCGCGCAGGCGATCGCCGCCGATCGGCCGAACATCGTGTTCTTGTACATCGACGATTGGGCCTGGTACGGCACGCCGATCGCCATGCGTCCCGATATGCCCAACTCGCACATGCCGGGCATCCACATGCCGAACATCGAGCGGCTGGCGAGGGAAGGGATGGTGTTCGAGAACGCGTACGGATCGCCGCAGTGTTCGCCGGCCCGCGCGTGCGTTCTCACCGGTCAAAGTGCGGCGCGCCACGGCATGACCGTCTACTTGAACCCCAGGGGGCAGGACTACTACGACTTGTCGAAACAATATGCGGCGTTTCCCGTGATTCCGTGCGTGGCTCGCTTCAGCATGGATCCCGAGCATACCTTCAGCATCCCCGAAGCCTTGGCGCCCTACGGTTACGTGTGTGCCCACGTGGGCAAGTGGCACATGCGCAGTGATCCCGGCGCGCATGGATACGCCGTGCACGACGGCGACACCGACAACAACGCCGGTAACACCATCGGGCGGTTTCTCAAAGAAGGCGATCCTTTGCCGCAGCGATTGACCGAAGAACTGATGACCGATCCCAAGGCGATGTTCAGTGTGACGGAAAAGGCGATCGGTTTCATGGAGAAACAGGTCCGCCAGGGAAAACCGTTCTACTTACAGATTTCGCACTACGCGATGCATGAGGGACGTGAGTGCAAGGTGGAGACGCGGGAAAAGTACGTGCATCACCCCTTCGTGCAAGCCTGGTACAAAGCCAACCACAAGAGCGCCGACACCGTCGGCCGAAAGCAAGATCCGGCCGTGTGGTTGGGCATGGCCGACGATCTCGACGGCCGCATCGGCGCCGTGCTCGACAAGATCGACGAGCTGGGAATCGCCGATCACACATACGTCGTGCTCATGGCCGACAACGGTTATCGGCACTCATTCTTGCCCGGTCTCACGCAGCCGCTGCACGGGGGAAAGTGGTGGGCTTGGGACGGGGGCATTCGCGTGCCCATGATCGCCCGCGGACCCGGGATTCGGCCGGGCAGCCGCTTCAACGCCAACGTGGTGAACTACGACTTACTGCCGACGTTCGTCGAGTGGGCGGGCGGCGATCCCCAAGAACTCGAAAACATCGACGGCGTTTCGCTGGCGCCGTACATGGCCGGCAAAGAACCCGATGAGGCGTTTCGCAACCGCAGTCTGTACTTCCACTATCCGCACTATCGCGGCGGATCCGTGCCGCACTCGGCGGTGATCGCGGGCAAGTACAAGGTGATCCATTTCTACGAGCGTCCCGAATTGCCCATCTTGTTCGACTTGTCGCAAGACATCGGCGAAATCCACAACATTGCCGCCGAAAAGCCCGAGATTCACAAGCGGTTGTTCGACGACCTGATGAACTATCTGCACGCGGTCGGTGCGCGGTTCCCGAAGTTGAATCCGAACTACGATCCCGCGATCTACAAGGCCGACAAAGATTATCCGAAACGTTCGGCTTGGGGGCCGTTCGCCGGAACGCGGCCGCTGGAGGAAGACGAACGCGCGCCGCTGCTGCCGCTTCCGAAATAGGTCGGCACGACTTGTGATCGCCTACCCAGGGGCGCCCTCCACCGCACTTGTCACCGTTGGGCGGGCAACCAGCCCAGCTCGACGAGAAAGCGATCCGCCTCGGCGAGTGTCTTCTCGTAGTATTCGCCTCGATTGAAGAAACCGTGGCCTTGACCTGCGTAAGTCACGATTTTGCAGTTGTTGCCTGCGGCCACCGAGTCGTCTCGGAACATTTTCGCGGGGAGGAGTAACCGGTCTTCGGTGCCGAAGAACATGATACAGGGCGGTTGTTTCTGCTTTGCGTAGGCCAAAGGCGAAAGACGTTCCGGCTTGCCGCGTGTGAGCGCCGCCAAGGCCTTCAGTTTGGTATTGGCCTCGTCGTTCAGGCGCGGGTCGGGGGCCGTGATGAGCGCCGGATTGAACAAGATCATAGCGTTCGGTGCGGCGCTCGGTTTATGAGACGTGTCGGCTTCGCGCGTGTCGAGCAGCGCGGTACAGGCCGCCAGGTAGCCGCCGGCAGAACCGCCCGCGGCTGCGATTCGCGACGGATCGATGCCCAGTTCCCTCGCATGACCGCGAACCCATCGCATGGCATCCAAAGCGTCTTCGACGCAGTCGTCGACCTTGACGGAGGGTTGCGAAATGAGCCGGTATGTAACGGTGACGGCGACCATTCCGCGATCGGCAAAATGACGGCATTGGCCTTCGAATTGTGCCGCGCTGCCGCCTTTCCAACCACCACCGTGGAAAAACACGATCGCGGGGACGGGAGCATCGGAAGCCCGCTTGGGCGGCTTGTACACGTATAAGGGAAGTTCGACCTCGCCGACTCTCTTGTAAATGTATCGCTCGTCGAAGCCCTCCGGTTCGCGGATCGCGACGTTTGCGGCGGGATTCCGTGCCCCGCTGTTCGATTGCAACCGCTTTTGGATTTCGGCCAAGGTGACTTTTCCGTCGCCGTCACGATCCAGTTTTCCCAGACGTGACCAAACGGCGTCGCCGGCTTCGTCCTTCGAAATGGCTTTGTCGCCGTTCGCGTCGAGGCCGCGTATCCGGTCGAGCATCGGTCGGTCTTGGGCAAAACTCCGGCAAGCCCACAGGACGATCACCAAAGTGACGGCAACGGCGACGAAGCGGCGCAGATGCAAGAAGGCTTTCGACATGGCGACGACCTCCTTTGGTAGGGGGGATACGGCAATCCGCGCCGACGAGGCTGCCGCTTGTCAACGGCCCGACGACGGCACGGCATCCATCGGTTTCAGGGTGAACGCCTTGACGACCATTCCTAGTTGCGGCGGCTTGTCGCGCCAAAGGGTGAGCGTGTTTTCACCCGCGGTCAACGAGACGGGGATCGGTGCCGTCTCTTGCCACATGCCGGCGGTAAACGGTAATTCGATCGTTCGACTCGTCTTGCCGCCGTCGGTCGACACGTTGAGCCGTTGGCCATACCCGACGGTGACCACGCGGGCGGACAGGGCGTAAGTGCCGCTGCGGGGGACACGAATCACGTATTCAAGGTGCGACTTCGTGCCCGGCTGAGGACCAGTCGGATCGACCTTGGGACTTTGGGCGTAATAGTTGCGGTCGTACTTGTCGGCGACGCGCTCGCACACGTTGCCGTAGATGTCGTACAACCCGAACGGATTCGGCTTCTTTTGGCCGACGGGGTGCGACTTGGCTTCGGCGTTCTCTTTGTACCAGGCGTACTCGTGTAACAAGGAAGGATCGTCTCCGAAGAACCATTTGGTGGTGGTTCCGGCGCGGGCGGCATATTCCCATTCGGCCTCGGTCGGTAAACGGACCTCGTACCCGGTCATTTCACTCAGCTTCGTGCAGAAGGCGACGGCGTCCGACTCGCCGATGTTGTCGACCGGGCAATCAGGTGCCTTGGTCGAACGACTCGGATTCGTCCCCATCACCGCCTGGTATTGGGCTTGTGTCACCTCGTATTTGCCCAGGTAATAGCCGCGGGTGAGGGTGACTTCGTGCTTCGGCACCTCGACGCACTCGAAACGACCTTCGACGGTGTTTTCCCCGCCCATGATGAATGTACCGGGGGTGATGTACACCAGTTCGAGCGTGACGCCGTCGCCCAAGTCGAGCTTCAATTCGCGCGGCGGTGTGTTGCTGCGCGGTGTCACGGCCACGCGGAATCCCCAGTTTTCGTATTTGCCGTAGCCTCCGCTGAGCATGCGTTTTCCCGAGGTGCAAGCGTCGGGATCACCTTTCCACGTGCCGCCGCGGAGGATCGTTTTTCCTTCGGGGAAAAAGCGGGGAAGGAAGACTTGGATTCCGCCGTCGAAACTCTTCATAGCGACGACGTCCGACGTATTGCGTCCCGGCTTGGTATGCGCCGCGGCAGGAATCAAGATCGTGCCGTCGGCCGCGTAGGTGATTTGCTTTGCATTGGTCGGAACGGCCGCGGCAATGAATCTTTCGAGCGTCGTCGGCTCGTCGGCCTCGCCCAGTTCCTCGCCGAGCGCGGCGAGCGGTTCGGTCTTCGATGCCTCGACGACAGCCCGCTGCGTTCGCAGGGCGACGGCGTTCCAGAAGCCGGGCGTGCCGTCGTGTTCGCCGTAGACGCGTTGCTCTCCCCACACGTCGGCGATCCATTGTGCCCGCTTTACTTTCACAAAGGCCTCCGGATTGCGACGCGCTTGCGTCGTGGCCAGGAAGTCGAGGTCTTTTCGGTAACGTGTTTTCGTCCAACCGGCCCCCCAACCACCACCGAGGCAGACGACCCAGCCTTGCGGGGTCCAGTGCGCCAAGGCGGCGTGACCGGTACTCGGTCGGGCAATCGTGGGGATGCCGAAGGCGCGCAGAATGAACCGGCCGAAGAAGGCACGCCGTCCGCACACGCCTCCGTTCATCAGAATGTTCTGATACTTTTGCAGTTCGGGGCGATCGAACTTGACGTTTTCCGAGCCGTACTTGACGTCGGTTCTCACGATACCCACGTAGCGCCAGCCATAGTTGGGTGTGTAGATGTGATCGGGTCGATAATTGCGAAGCATTTCGCGGCCCCAGCTCAGGATTTCGTCCGGCTCGTCGCCGTTGACGACGAAACGCAGTTCCCACGTACTCAGCCGATCGAAGGCCGGATCGAGTTCACCGTCGAGATATGCCTTTTCGTAGTGCAAGTAGCGCTTGACGGGACCGACCGACGTCGGAGCGTCGGTTTGCGCCTCGGGATTCGATTGCGCGACCGGCACCGCGTGTTCGAGGGCGATGGCCAAGGCGAGCCGATGGAAGATCCCCTGCGCCGCACGCGGACTCGTCTGGCGAATCGCCGTGTAAATTTCCATTGCCGGCCCGTATTGAGCCGGACCGTATCCGCGACCTTGGGGCGGGGCTGCGGCACCGTCGGCGATCAGCATTTCTTTCAGCAATGCGGGATCGGCAAGCAAGCGATCGACGAGTTCGCGATGCGCGGGGCTTTGCTGGGCGAACGCCGCCAGGCCTCGCGGCGTGGCTTCCAGCAGAACCACGCAGCGCACCAATGCGGCATCGCGCGAATCGTCGGCGAGGAAGCGTTCGGGCGTCGCCGTTTCCTGCGGAATGCGAGACCTGAGTTCCTGTTGCAGGTTGTCGAACAGCTTGCTGTAGCGGGCTTCGAGCAACCGGCCGGTGTCGGTGAGCGTGGTTTCGACGTCGGCTGCCGAAACAAGCGGCGCCGGGATGACCACACTGATCACGACGATCGGCAACAAAATGCGAACAACGACGGCATTGATGCGCCGCATGCGAGCCTCCTCTCTAGATATGCTTCCCCGACGAACAAGGGCGTGATGGTGTCTACAAAGTAAAGTATACACCGCCCCTTGGTGGTTTGCAGCTTGGTGACGCGTCGAGGAGGCGTCGCGCCTGCACACGAAAGAAGCGTTGCCGCGCCCGCGTTTCGCTGTGCGAGGCCATCAAGAAAATCAGCCCGCCGTGCCGGCTGCGTGACTCACTCGCGGATGAGTTCCCTCACGGTCATGCCGGAGGGAATCATCGGCAGCACGTGTTCCTGGTAAGGAACGGCGACGTCGAGGAGAAACGGCCCGGGCGATTCGATCATCTCGGTCAGGGCGTCGACCAGTTCGTCGGGCTTGGAGACGTGCCGCGCTTGCCAGTTATAACCTTTTGCGATCGTGACGAAGTCGGGGTAGCGCTCGCTGGGCGCCAGTCCGTTGCCGCGGCCGACCGCTTCGGGATGGTCGATCGGACCGAGGTACGTGTGCGCACGATTCGCCGCGTGGAAACGGTCTTCCCACTGGACGACCATTCCCAAATGCTGGTTGTTCAGCAACAGCACTTTGACAGGAATCTTCTCGCAGTGGCAGGTGGCCATCTCTTGGATGTTCATTTGGAAGCTGCCGTCGCCGTCGATGTCGATGACCAACGCATCGGGGTGTGCCACCTTCGCACCGATTGCGGCAGGTAGGCCGAAGCCCATCGTGCCCAAACCGAGGCTCGACAACCACGTTCGCGGACGGCGGAACTTATAGAATTGCGCCGTCCACATTTGGTGCTGGCCCACGCCGGTCGCGATGATCGTATTACGGTCCTTCGTCAGCTTCCACAATTCATGAATGGCCTGCTGCGGCAGGATGGCATCGGGACGTTCTTTATAGCGGAACGGCTCTGTTTCTTTCCACTCTTTGATTTGTGCGTGCCACTCCGAGAGGTCTTCGGGCGGCTGGACGATCTTGTTCAGTTCGGCCAAGGCGTACCGCAAATCGCTGACGACGGCGATATCGGCCGGCTTGATCTTGTTGATTTCCGAGGCGTCGATGTCGATGTGGACGATTTTTGCATGCTTGGCGAATTCGGGCACCTTACCGGTCACGCGGTCGTCGAAACGCGCGCCGAACGCCAACAGCAGGTCGGCTTCGTTTACCGCATAGTTCGCGTAGATGCTGCCGTGCATGCCGAGCATGTCGAGCGACAACGGATGATCGCCGGGAAAACCGCCCAGGCCCATGGCCGTCATCGTGACGGGGATCTTCGTTTTCTCGACGAAGCGGGCCAATTCGTCGGCGGCACCAGCCGCGATCACGCCGCCCCCGGCGTAAATCACCGGCCGCCGCGCGTGGCGGATGGCCGCGGCGATGGCTTGGATCTTTTCGGGCGGTGCGTGGTGCTCGACGACCTTGTAGCCGGGCAGGTCCATGGGAGCGTCGTAGTCGGGCACGGTTTGCGCCAACTGAACGTTCTTGGGCAGGTCGATCCAAACCGGCCCGGGCCGCCCTGTTCCCGCCACGTAAAAGGCTTCACGGAACACGCGAGCGATGTCGTTCACGTCGGTGACCAGATAATGATGCTTCGTCACACTGCGACAGACTTCGACGATGGGCGTTTCTTGGAAGGCATCGGTTCCGATGACCGACGTGCCCACCTGGCCCGAAATTGCGATCAGCGGCACGCTGTCGAGTTTTGCATCGGCAACGGTGGTCAACAGGTTTGTGGCGCCGGGACCGCTGGTGGCCATGCACACACCGACCTTGCCCGTCGAGCGGGCATAGCCCTGAGCACCGAAGCCGCAGCCCTGTTCGTGTCGCGGCAGGATCACGCGGATTTTATCGCGAAAGCGAGTGAGGGCCTGATGAATCGGCATGCTCGCCCCGCCCGGATAAGCGAATACGGTATCCACGCCGTGGTTGACCAACGATTGGACGACGATATCGGCCCCGCTGACCAGTTCGCCCGCAGGATTGGTCCGGCTCGTGAAAGTCGTCGCTGTGCTGGACACCGATTCAGTCTCCTTCGCAAGGACAAAGGCAAATATGGATGCAAGCGGTACAAATTGCCGCCCGTTTCGGCAACGTAACAATGGACGTTCCCCGGCCGATGCCGAAGTCGTCCATCTCTCGGTAACTCGCTGGAGGGGGATTGTGATCCGTCCTACCGCGAAGACACCGGCGAGGCAGTGCCGGTTCGGCGCATACGCTCCCCCGCCTCGACGGATATCCGAAACGTTTAAGGATACCCCTGTTACCGGTGTTTTTCAATGCGGCCACCACCCCTGCAAGGTGGTATGCAACAGGCTATATTGGGCTAATTCAATACGGTTGCCCGTGCCGACGGCGCAAAAAAAACCGCTCGGGGATGCGGTTGGTGTGATGGTGGCGGTCGCGGTAACAACCATCACGGCGCACATCCCCGAGCTTTGGGGCTGCCATCGCGAGGAACTCGGCGAACGGTTCGGCTACGGGGAGGGGAATCCTCAGTCAGCCGAATACCGTCGCAAGTTCTGCAATGGGCTTCTGGGATTACCTGCTCGTGTTTCGGGCGGGACGGATTCTCCGTTTCCAGGGGCGAAACTACCGATCGCGTTTGCTTCGCACGAACGCAAACCGCGCGACACTTTCGCCGCGTGATATTCGGTTGCTCCGAAAAACGGTCGGACTTCCGGTAGGTGTGCCCGATCGGGGGGATCGGGTACAGGGGTCATCGATGCGTGGGAAATTCAGGGGTGCCGGGAGGACACATCGGGAATCGTTCGTCTCGTACCGGAAACGGTTGAGAGAACGATCCGTCTTTTGCCCAGTTCTGGTGGTATAAAGGGGGTAACCAGCCTGTCCGTCGTATTGGGATCGCTTTGGGGGTAGTGTGATTCGAATCGACGTGGGATGCAAACGGAATTGCCTCGTTGCCGGTCGAATCACGGTGGCGGCCCACCGAAGACGGCCGGTTCGACAACCGAGGTTTCGTCACCCCCCGGTTTTGCGGCCGCCTCGACAGGAGCCGTTTATTCGTTTCGACCCGACACCCGGTATCTCTCCAAGGGAAGCATCGTACACAAAGGCAAAACAACGGGATTGCGACGCGATCAGGTATGGCTGCTCGGGCGAGGATGACTTTACCGGCAGCAAGCTTTTTTGCCCTGGAAATGTACCCGCGTTCGGGGTGGTTGCGCGGAAATCACCCCTCTCGATTGTCGATCGTTTTCGCCGTGCCGAATGCGCGGACGCCGTTCTAAGGTGACGTCTCTTCCGGGCTTCAGAATCGACCGTCGAATTCCCCCGCAAGCGACGAAATAAGCTAGGCTTCGGATGGATACCCAGACGCAGATTGTGTCTTGTGGGTGTCTGTACGAGGCTTACGAATCGGTTTTATCGGCACAAAACGCGGGCGCCGCCTCTTCGAATGAAGGGTGAGTCGCCTTCGGCATCGCCGAGGGGCAAGGCCGATTTCCCAACCACGAGTTCTGCACCGACGATTCCGACGACGCGGGAACAATCGACCGGGAGGCGCAAGCGTGCCTGCTTACTCCGACAGCAACGTCAGGAATGGGGCCGACGGTATGACGCGGCAGGAACGTCGTGTGGATCACGAGGCGCGACAGCGCGTCGATCGGTTCATCGATTCGATCGACGAGTTGCATTCGTCGCCTGCGGTGGCCTGGACCGTCCTCAATCTGCTCAAGGATCCCGAATTCGACGTCCACGAGATCGAACGGCACTTGGAAGCCGATCCGGCATTGGCGGCGTCGATTCTGCGCTTGGTGAATTCGGCCTGTTACGGGTTGCCGCAAAAAATATCGAGTTTGCGCCAGGCGTTGATGATCATGGGCGCCCGCTCGTTGCGGTTGGCGGTGTTGAGCTTCGGGCTGGTCGATCGCTTGACCCGCGGAACTCCCGTGCAGGTCTATCAGGATTTCTGGCGTCGGGCGCTGACGACGGCGGTCGCCGGCAGCCATTTGTGCCAGGATCGTTATCAGATCCCCGTGGACGAAGTGTATTCGGCCGGTTTGCTTGCCGATATCGGTGTGCTCGCGCTTTCGCAGATCGATACCGACAACTACGTGCCGTTGTATCTCGAGAAACCGCACGGCACGAAGCTGAGTTCGGCCGAGATCGAGACCTACGGCTTCCATCACGGAGTGCTGGGGGCCGCGTTGTTGCGCCGCTGGGGGCTTCCGCAGCCGTTGCCCACGGTGGCCGAGAATCATCACGTCTTGCCTACCGGCGACAATCTCATTCATCGCGCCGTGTTCGGCGGCACATTGCTGGCCGACGTTCTGTGGACGCCCGACACGCCCTTGCTGCCGTTGGCCCGCAAGTACCTGCATCGGTTTTTCAATATCGGGGTCGACGACTTCATCACCTTGGCGATCGAATGCAAAGAAGACATCGCCGACGCGGCCGACATGTTTGCCGTCGAGCTTGAAGGTGAAATCGACTGCGAACAGTTGAAGGCCGAAGCGCAACGCCGCTTCCGCAAAGAAGCCATCGAAACCTCGGTCGATTACGACAGCATGACCGCCGTCTTTCAGCAGGACTACGGTTACTGACGTGTTCTATCGGTCATGCGCACTCTTGCTTCGCGTTGCGGCGTGCTCGGCGCCGTGGGAACGCTTTCGGGCGTCGGCACGATGCGGGTAGAATAGGCTGCGCGCCGGGGGAGGTTCGGAACTCCGGCGTTCGACCCGTATTGGGCATGAAATTCTTGCGACGAGACGTTTCGCATGAGCGCTTCGGCGACACCGCATCCTTCCAAAAAACGCCCTCGCTTGACGGCGTTCATCGATCGCGATGCCTGCACCGGTTGCGAGGCGTGCGTCGCCGTCTGTCCGGTCGATTGCATCGTGAAGTGTTATCCGCCCGGCGATCGGTCGGGATTGATGAGTTGGTGCGAGATCGACGTGGACCGCTGTATTGCGTGCCGGTGGTGCATTCGATTGCCGCGCAAACGCGGTGAGTTTCCGCTTTTGGTTTGTCCTTGGGACGCGATTTCGATGGTCGCCCGCGATACGATCGATGCATCGAACGACCGCCCAAAGGCCGGCGCATCTACGGAACGGTCGAATTCCGAGTTTGGGTGATTGAGGATTCTTTCGGCGTGGGTTACAAATGGAGCGAGCCGAACGCAAATCGGCGAAAGGGTTCGGCCGGACGCCGGACGATCGCCCTCGGTGAAGGCTTGTCGACAACATAGGTGTTGCCGAACGGCGATCCGGCGTGCAGGTGACGCACTCGAGTGTAAAACAGGCGGCTTTCGCTTTGCGGCGGAACCGTTTGTGTGCATCGTGGGGGATTCTTCTTGTTCAGTGAGGTGATCGTCCGATGAAAAGCGATCGATGGTTCGGAAGGGTATTGGTGTTCGGGTTGAGCGTCGTCCTGGCCGGGGGGATTGCTCTCGCAACATCGGCAGAGGAAACGGAAGGGGAAGCGATGAGCTACGGTGAAGCTCGGCAATATTTGGTGCAGCACACACAGGTGGTCGAACTGACCGACGGCAAGGGCGCCCGCGTCCTCATTACACCGGACTGGCAAGGACGCGTGATGACCTCGTCGTGCGACGGATTGGACGGGCTGAGCTACGGCTTCATCAACAAGGCGTTCATCGACGCCGGGAAACCCGACGTGCGATTCAACAACTACGGCGGTGAGGACCGCTTCTGGCTTTCGCCCGAAGGCGGCCAGTTCAGCCTGTGGTTCAAGAAAGGTGCCGAGCAAAACCTCGACAACTGGTACACGCCGCCCGCCTTGAACGAGGGTGCGTGGAAGGTCGTCTCGAAGGACTCCGACCCGTTCTACCGCATGGTCCGCGAAATGGAAGTCGTCAATGCGTCGGGAACCAAGATTCGCGTGGACGTGACGCGGGATGTTCGGCTACTCACGTCTTCGGACCTCGAATCGCTGTTCGGTTCCGACGTTGCGGCGAAGTTGGCCGATGACGACGTGAAGACGGTCGCCTACGAAACGATCAACCGCATCGTGAATCGCGGCGAGCCGATGACGAAGGACGCCGGGCTCGTCTCGATTTGGATTCTCGGCATGATGAACGCCGGTCCGCAAACGGTCGTGATCGTGCCCTATAAGCAGGGCGACGAAGCCGAGCTGGGGCCGGTCGTTCAGTCCGACTATTTCGGCGAGATCCCGCCGGAACGGCTGAAAATCTTGCCCGAGGCCATTCTCTTCCTCGGCGACGGCAACTATCGGTCGAAGATCGGTACCTCGCAAAAGCGGGCGAAGAACGTCCTCGGTTCGATGGACTTCAAGAACAACGTGCTGACGATCGTCTCGTTCACGATGCCCGACGACCCGACCAAGGCCTTGTACATGAACAACCTGTGGGAGCTGCCGCAAGAGAAACCGTACCAAGGCGACGTGGCGAACAGCTACAACGACGGACCCGCCGGTCCCGACAAGCCGGGGCTGGGACCGTTCTACGAAATCGAATCGCTCTCGCCGGCGAAAGAGTTGAAGACGGGTGAGTCGCTTGTGCATCATCACCGCACGTTGCATATTCAAGGTGACTACGCCGAACTGAAGGAGATCGCCAAGGCGGTCTTGGGCGTCGATCTCGACACGGTTCGCGCGACGATGTTCGGTAACTGAGTCGCCCTCACAACGACACGATTCGGGGTGGAAGGCACCGCTAAGACCTCGGTGGCCGACGAGATTCGTGCTTGTTAGGCATCGCGTCGGGAGTTCCTGCGGCTGACGGAACGGCCTTCGAGCGGGAAACGTTCGTCGCGGCAAGCAGCGTCTCGCGCAGTCGGTGCTTTCCACCCTCGTTTCGTTCTTGCCCCGGGGACTCCGCACTGCGAGATTGCCGCGGCGATGGAAGACTCAATGAAATCTCCCCCATTACGCGTGGAAAACTTTTGATCGCTTCGAGATCGGCAAGTACCGTGAATGTGATTTGCGCAAATGGCGTTGTGGGGGGACGGACGCAACACAACAAATGAAGGAGCCTTGCTGTGAACGCGAAGAAAAAACACAGCCGCCGCCGGTTTCTGGTTCGCTCGGCCGGTTTCGTCGCCGCCGGAACGTTGGCCTCGACATGCATTCCCGCCGTCCATGCCGCCGGCAGCGATCGACTCAAGATCGCACTCGTCGGG
The DNA here is from genome assembly GCF_054657455.1 of Thermostilla marina. Classification (NCBI taxonomy): domain Bacteria; kingdom Pseudomonadati; phylum Planctomycetota; class Planctomycetia; order Pirellulales; family Thermoguttaceae; genus Thermostilla; species Thermostilla marina. The sequence goes on from NZ_BAAHYR010000001.1 coordinate 84,762, forward strand.
TGCGGCAACCGCGGCACGGGCGCCGTTGCACAGGCGTTGAACACCGAAGGGCCGGTCGTCTTGTGGGCGATGGCCGACTTGTTTTCCGAACGGATCGAAAATTGCCTCCATTCGTTGCAGACGGGGTTGGCCAAGAACTACGATCGAGATCCGACCGATCCGTTGACGAACCGCATCGACGTGCCGCCGGAACGTCGGTTTGTCGGTTTCGAAGCGTACCGCCACGCGATCGACAGCGACGTAGATGTCGTGTTGTTGACGACGTTTCCGCACTTTCGGCCCGAGCATTACGAGTATGCCGTCGAAAAGGGGAAGCACGTGTTCATGGAGAAGCCGGTGGCCGTCGACGCGCCGGGGATTCGTCGTCTGTTGAAGGCGAACGAAACGGCCAAACGAAAGCGCCTGAAAGTGGGCGTCGGACTTCAGCGGCATCACCACGGTCTGTACCAAGAGACGATCGCCCGTGTCCATGACGGCGCAATCGGCGATCCCGTTTATCTGCGGTGCTACTGGAACGGCCCGACCGGTTCGGCACTGGGCCCGCGAGAGCCGGGGATGACCGAAATGGAATACCAGGCCCGCAACCGGTACTTCTTCACCTGGTTGTGCGGCGACCATATCGTCGAGCAGCACGTGCATAACATCGACGTGTGCAACTGGATCATGCAGGATCACCCCGTGGAAGCTCAAGGAATGGGCGGCCGTCAATGGCGCAACGGACGTGAACACGGCGAAATCTTCGATCATCACGCCGTCGAATTCACGTATGCCGACGGCACCAAGATGTTCAGCTATTGCCGCCAGACCCCGAACTGCTGGAACTCGATCGCCGAGTTCGTCACCGGCACGAAAGGTGCCGCGCAATTGGGTCAAGCCGCTTGCCGCATCGAAGCCGGCGGTAACAAATGGGAGGCCCGCTGGGTCAAGAAGAATCCGTACCAGGTCGAGCACGACGTTCTTTTCCAGGCCGTGCGGGAAGACCTTGATCACAATGAGGCCGAGTACGGGGCGCTGAGCACGATGACCGCGATCATGGGCCGCATGGCTACGTATTCGGGGCAACGCATCCTCTGGGATGACGCCATCGCCTCGGAAACGGCGTTGGTGCCCGACCGGTACGCATGGGACGGGACGCCGCCGGTGCTGCCGGATGCGAACGGCGCATACCCGTCGGCCGTTCCCGGCGTCACGAAGCCTTATTGAAATCGATCAGGCATGTTTCTGTTTGCGTCAGCAAGGACGCTCCGGATCATCGCTTCCGGTGCGCGCCGATGCGCGGAACGAACGGCCGGAATCCTTTCCCTGCGGTCACAATAACCGCGAGACGGCGCAAAACAGAAACCAAAGCGATTCGTGGATCCGTCAAAACAGCGAACAATGCATATAAAAAGCATGTTCGGCGGTGCGCCGAAACGGAGTCGGGAATCATAATAAAAGGACGACCCACGCGTTCGGTCGCCCACCCGGTCGCCTTTCGGGACACGCTTGTCCTGTCGCACGACGACCGCTTGTTTCCCGCCTTTGGTTTCGCCTTTCGGAGTTTGTCATGTCTCTGAGGAATCCGTCGATCGAGCTTCGGCTTTTCGGGTGGTTTTGCGCCGCGGTGACAGTGTTTTCGTGGACGGCAGGCGTGAATGCCGCCGAGACGTCGCAGCGTCCGCCGAACATCTTATGGATCATCACCGACGATCAGCGTCCCGATTCGTTGGCTTGTTACAATCGCGCCGTGACGGGCAAGGCGGAAAGCCCTCTCGGGTATGTCGAGTCGCCCAACTGGGATCGGCTGGCGGCCGAGGGTGTCTTGTTTACCCGCGCATTTTGTAACTCGCCCGGATGTGCGCCTTCTCGTGCATCGATGCACACGGGGCAGTATCCGCACCACAACGGTATCTACGGTTTCGATCGGGCGCACAATCGGGCCGATATCTGTCCGCCGACGGTACCGCAGATTTTGCGGGAAGAAGGGTATCTGACCGCCCGCTTCGGCAAATTGGGCGTGCGGATCAATGAATGGGGGCCGGGTTTGACCTGGAACGATCCGGGCCACTACACGGTGAACGTCGACATGGATCGCGACCTCGCGCGCAAGGGGATCACCGATTTCCTCAAGCAAAACCTTTGGAAGAAGGGAGGAGTCGTCGATACCAAAGAACACTGGTATTTTTCTGACGGTTCGCACGTCGAATATTACGTCGAGCGGACCGATGGTCCCCTTACCGAGGAGGACTTGAAAGCACGCCGCGAAATCGAACAGCGTTTGAACATCCTGCGCGCATACACGCGGCAACTATCGTTGCTGATCATCGGCGGCGAAAGTCCGCAAGGTTCCGACGGAACACTCGACGCACGCATCGAGCAGGCCTTCGAGAGCTTTTTGGACGGCAATGACAACTCCGGCGACAAGCCGCTGTTCATCCACCTGGGCTTTCATTTTCCGCATACGCCGGTGTTGGTGCCCAAGGAATGGCGAGACCGTTTTGCCGATAAGACGTATCGCGTTCCCGAATTTTCCAAGGAGGAACTCGAACGCCTCCCGCCGCAGTTGGTGACGTTGTATGAAAAGATGAAGATCGACGAACTCAAGCCCGAGGAAAAGCAGCAAGCGATTCGCGATTACTACGCGTTTTGCGCCTACGGCGATTGGCTGCTGGGCAAGGCCGTCGATCGTTTCAAGGAATATTGTCGCGCCCGTAACGAAGACTATTTGATCGTGATCGCCTGCGGCGACCACGGCTGGCATCTGGGAGAAAACGGTTACGAGGCCAAATTCGGGCCGTACCGCATGTCGAACCAATGCGCCGTGGTGGCGATCTCGTCGCGAGGCGAATTTCCCGCAGGCACCGTGTGTGATCGCTATGTCGAATATGTCGACTTCGCGCCGACGTTTTTCCAAGCGGCAGGCATGGACGTGCACAGCGACGCGTACGCCTACTTGGACGGTTTTCCGCTTCAAGAGATCGTTTCGGGGACGGCCGTCGAGCGCGAGTACGTTTTGGGCGAATCGACTCACGTGTATGGTCCGCGGGCCTACTTGCGAAACGATATGTTCGCTTTTTCGATGCGAACTCGCCCCAATCGCCGGTTGAAACCGGGGGAAGACGTTCGCTGGGCCCTCGATGCGCCGCTGGAAGACGTCGAACCGGCATTGTTCGATCTGCGGGTGGATCCCGCCGAACGCTGGAATGTGGCCGACGACCCGCGATATCGTCCGCTGGTTGAATTTCTCCGCGAGAAGCTCGGACTCATCGTGTTGGGTGACGGTCGTGTCGAATGTGATTGGGAGCAAGAGAACGTCTACGCGATCAGCGATTTCGCGCCGGGGGCCGACGACAAGAAGTTGGCGATCCCGCCGGAATTAATCCCGCCTGTGAAGTGATTGCGGACCGGCGAACCCGGTTTCCGCCGGTGATGCCGTGCCGCCTTCGGGGTGACGCGGCATCGCCGATCCCGCCGTGTGTTCCTACCTTGACATCCATATTGGTTCCCGCCTGACAGGAAGAGGAGGTTGAGTATGCGCCGCTTGATGTGGGTGATCGTTACCGGAATGATCGTTGGATTGACAAATTCGCAGGCCCCGGCCGATCCGCCGCCTGCTCCCGAAGGTTACAAGTGGGTTCGCAACGAGGCCTTTTGGGACGACTTCGAAGGTGACCGATTGGACGAGACGAAGTGGTACGACCATCATCCGCGTTGGAAAGGGCGTCCTCCGGCGAAATTCGTGCCCGAGGCGGTCTCGGTCCAAGACGGTTGCCTGGTGATCCGCAATCGCATGTTGGACGAACCCGACGGTCCGTACACGATCGGCGGCGGCGCGGTCGTCTCCAAAAGCGACCAGGCGCACTACGGATACTACGAGGTCCGCATGAAGGCGTCGAAGGTCTCGATGTCGTCGACCTTCTGGTTTTCGAACAAACCGGTCCGAGAAGGTGATCGGAAGACGGCCCAGGAATTGGACGTGCAAGAGACGGTCGGCGCGCCCAAGCGATCGAAGAATCGTCACATGGGCATGTTTTCGAACACGCACCACTGGGTTTGGGAGAAAGGAGAAAAGTTCGACGAGGCGGTCGGCGACCATGCGCCGTTGCCGTCGCCGGCCGGAGAGGAATTCCACGTGTACGGTGTGTGGTGGGTCGATCCGAACACGATTCACTTCTACCTCAACGGTAAGTACGTGTACACGATCCATCCCAGTACGAAGTTCGACGAAACACCGTTCGATCGTCCGATGTGGTTGAACCTGGTGACCGAGACGTACAACTGGGAAACGCCGCCCACGCCCGACGAGTTGGCCGACGATTCCCGCAATGCGACCTATTACGATTACGTTCACGCCTGGAAACTGGTACCCGCCGAATAGACGACAGATCGAATTCGCACCTGGACGCGGGGCGATCGCCGCGAGCGGTCGTCCCGTTCGTCGTTCTTGCACACGGTTGCGCAGCGCCGAAACGGTTCGCCGTCGCGGCATCCCTCGAGGGGGCGGAACTTTTGAGCGATGTTCCTGCTGCAATTAGAATGGCGTCGGTGGATGTATTTGCTTTTTTGTCGGAAAAGGAACCGGTTGTCTCTTGCCGATAGGTGAATGCCATGCGAACGAAACGATTGTGGGTGCCGGTGTCGGCGGTGATCGTCGTTGCGTCGATCGTGTGTGGTGCGGTGCACTCGGCGGCGGCGAAAGATCGTCGACCGAATTTCGTCTTTATTCTGGTCGACGATTTGGGATACATGGACATCGGCGCGTACAATCCGAACACCTTCTACGAAACGCCGAACGTCGATGCGTTGGCGGCGTCGGGCATGCGATTTACCGACGGCTACGCGGCCAATCCCGTATGCAGCCCGACGCGGTTCAGCATCATGACCGGCAAGTATCCGACCCGCGACGGCTGCACGAACTTCTTTTCGGGCCGTCGCGAAGGTCGCTTTCGTCCGGCGCCGTTGAACGATCGGATGCCGTTGGAAGAAGTCACGATCGCCGAGGCCCTCAAAAGCGGCGGCTACGCGACCGCGTTCATCGGCAAGTGGCACCTGGGACCGACCGAAGAATATTGGCCCGAAAACCAAGGGTTCGACATCAACATCGCCGGATGCCATCGAGGTTCGCCGGCGGGCTACTTCGCCCCGCATCAGAATCCGCGATTGCCCGACGGACCGAAAGGCGAATTTCTCACGAAGCGACTGACCGACGAGGCCATCCGGGCCGTGGAAATGTTCCGCGATCGACCGTTTCTGGTGTACTTGGCGTTTCATACCGTGCACACGCCGCTTCAGGCTCCACCCGAGTTGGTCAAGAAGTACGAAGAAAAGGCAAAGCGATTAGGGCTGCTCGAGCGGGAAGCCTTCGGTGAAGAAGAGCAGGTGTGGCCGACGAACCAGCCGCGGAAGGTCCGCACGCTGCAAGCCCACGCCACCTACGCGGCTATGGTCGAAAGCATGGACACGAACGTCGGCCGATTGCTGGCGAAGCTCGAAGAACTAGGGCTTGAAGACGACACGGTCGTGTTCTTCATGTCGGACAACGGCGGGCTGTCGACTTCCGAGGGGCATCCTACCTCGAATTTGCCGCTGCGCGGCGGCAAAGGATGGTTGTACGAAGGCGGTATCCGCGAACCGTGGATCGTCCGCTGGCCCGGTGTGACGAAGCCGGGGAGCGTTTGCAAGACGCCGGTCATCAGTACCGACTTCTATCCTACGATCCTCGAGATCGCCGGATTGCCGTTGCGCCCCGAACAGCATCGCGACGGGGTGAGCATCGTGCCGTTGTTGAAACAGTCGGGCACCATCGAGCGCGAGGCGTTGTATTGGCACTATCCGCATTACAGCAACCAGGGCGGATTTCCCGGCGGCGCCGTTCGCATGGGCGACTACAAGTTGATCGAGCGGTTCGAAGACGGCCGCGTGCATCTGTACAATCTGGCCGAGGACATCGGCGAGCGACACGATCTGGCTGCAGACATGCCCGATCGCGTCGAACTCATGCGGCGCAAGTTACACGCGTGGTACAAGGAAGTGGGCGCGAAGTTCCTCGAACCGAAGCCCGGCGGGCCGATGCCCTGGCGTCCCGAAGATTGACCCGAAACGCCGTTTGCCGATCGGTTATTCGAGCAGCTCGTAGAAGACGTTTCGCCGCTTGGGCACGTATCCGGCGTGCTCGATCGTGCGCCGCATTTGCTGTTCACTCATGCGGAAGCTGGTGCCGGCCGCCGCGACGACGTTTTCTTCGATCATCAGGCTTCCGAGGTCGTTGGCGCCGAATCGCAACGCCAGCAGGCCCACCCGCGGGCCTTGCGTGACCCAACTGGCTTGAATGTTGGCGAAGTTGTCGAGGAATAAACGGGCGACGGCGAGCGTCTTGAGATATTCGAACGAACCGACCTTTCGCAAGTGCGCCAGTTCGGTGTGGGCAGGCTGGAACGTCCAGCAGATGAACGCGGTGAAGCCGCCCGTTTCATCTTGCAGTTCCCGCAGTCGCCGCAAGTGTTCGATGCGATCGGCGGGCGTTTCGATGTGTCCGAACATCATGGTGGCCGAACCGCGTCCGCCCATCTTGTGCCAGGTGCGGCACACTTCCAGCCAACCGTCGGCGTCGACCTTGTAGCGGCTCAATTGTGATCGCACGCGATCGACGAGGATTTCAGCGCCTCCGCCGGGCAGGCTTCCCAGCCCTGCGTCGCGCAGCCGTCGGAGGACTTCCTCGATCGAGAGTTTCGTTTGATCGGCGAAGAAGGCGATTTCGGCCGGTCCGAACCCGTGAATGTTGATCTGCGGAAACCGTTCTTTGATCGCCCGGAGCAAATCTTCGTACCAGCTCAAGGGCAGCTTGGGATTCATGCCGCCTTGCAGCAAGATCTGATCGCCGCCGAGTTCGATCGTCTCTTCGATCTTCCGGAACAATTCGTCCTGCGCGATCGTGTAGGCGTCTTCGGCCGTGGCCGGTCGTGAAAACGCGCAAAAGCGGCAACCGCCCACGCAAATGTTCGTGTAGTTGATGTTCCGATCGATGTTGAACGTCCGGTAGTCTTCCGGGTGCATACGCCGACAGACGGCGTCGGCCGCCTCGCCCAAGGCGGGCAGATCGCCGTGTGCGAGCAGTTCGACGGCGTCTTCCGGTGCGAGGCGTTCACCCTCGACGACGCGTTCCAGGATGTTGTTCAAAGTCGCAGACAAGATCGACTCCCGGTTCCGGCAACTGGTGCGCCCGGGCCAGTTCCGCGAAGCGGCGAAGTCCTGCCCGCTCCTCCGGCCCGAGCGTAAAACAAAGGTTTCGGGTCAAGTATTCCCGGCAAAGATCCACCGGCAGATCGAGTTTTCTCGACCACGCCGCGGCCAACGCGTCCCGCTGAGCCAGTCCCTTCGTTGCCGCGCGGTCGAGAATGTTTCGACAGGCCGCGGGATCGACCTCTGGACGAGCCGTCCATACGGCGAACACGAACGGCAACCGCTGCCACGTATACCATGTTTCGCCGAGATCGCACGCATAGGGGAAGCCTTCGGGCGCGGCCGCGAAGGCGCGATCGCCTATGAGCATCGTAGCGTCGGCGGTCGAATCGTCCAGTGTCGCGCCGAGGGGCAACGGCACGGTTGCAGGCCGGATCTCGAACAGTTCGGCCAGCAGAATCTGCACCAAGGCGGCGCTCGTTCGTGATCCTTCGTCGAGTGCCAACACGCGGACTTCCGGCCAGTCGACCCGACTGAACAGTTTGACGCTTCGCACCGGCCCCCGGCAAGCGATGCAGTGCTCGGAGACAACCCGCCCTCGCCCCGCCGCGCACAACCGTAAGGCCTCGATCGACGGAATCAACGCGACGTCCAGCTCGCCGGCTTCGAGGGCCTGCGAAAGACGGCTGGGGACGTCTTTGACGATCTGCACGTGCGGCGCGCACTGCCGCAGGCAATGCACCAAGGGCGCCGAGTTGAAGTAACAAACGGCTCCGATCTTCAGCGTGCTGTCGGCCATGTCGGGGGCGTGTCCTGTCGTTTCCGGGGGTCGGCCGAAAACCTCATTATAGACGCCGCCGTGTCTTGCGGCAGGAGCCGTCACATCCACGTGCAGGGATCGTGTTCCCGTTGCGATGCCTGCACCGACACTTCCGGAAACGCTTCGGCCAACACCTCCGCCAGTCGTTCGACGGCAAATCGTTCACTGGCATAGTGACCGATCAGCACGAGGGTAAGGTTTTCGTGTTCGGCTTCGAGGCAGGTATGAAAGTTCGTTTCACCGAGAACCAGGAGGTCGCACTCGGCCTCGACGGCCGCGGAAAGGAATGTGCCGGCCGCACCGCAAGCAACGGCCGCCCGCCGTACCGGCGTTTCGCGAGGGCACACGACCTTTGCGTGAGAAAAGCCGAGCGACGCTTTCAATCGCGCTACGATCTCGGCAAGCGGAAGCGGCGGATCGAGGTCGCCGCAGCGTCCGGCACCGGACGGTTCGTCGGAATCGGGAGCGGCCGGGGCCTCGAAAGGAACCAGCGGCCGAATGTTACGGGCACCGAGGATGTCGATCAAGCGGCGGTTGATTCCTTCGCGCGCGGAATCGAATGCCGTATGCGGACTGTAAACGGCGATTCCCCCCTTGGCCAATTCCCATACGAGCCGACCCGGCATCGTCTCGGTCGTCACCCGCTTGAGCGGCCGAAACGGCAGCGGATGATGACTGACGATCAAATCGACGTTTTCGGCGACCGCCTCGGCGACCACGTCGGCGGTGATCGTCAAACAGGTCATTACCTTGGCGACCGTCGCATCGGGATCACCCACCAACAGGCCCACGTTGTCCCAGTCTTCGGCCAACGAAAGCGGTGCGAATTTTTCCAAGAAATCGGCAATCGACCGGATCGTCGTCATGGGGTATCCTGTCGCGTAAACGGTAGACAAAGTGTTTCGGTGAAATCTTCCGCCCCACAGAAAGCCGCAAGCGATGCGTCCATTGGACGAGGTGTTCACCGCCCTGGCCAAGAGCCAATTTCGCCGTCGGCAGAAGCTGAGTCAAGCCGATGCCGCATACCTTGCGCGGCAGGGTGTCGAACGGGTGATGGCGCACGCCGAGGATTTCATCCGACAACGACTCGCCCCGGCTCATCCGGCGAACGACGGCCGCCAAACGCCCATGCGGGGGCACCCGGTGTTCGTCGCGCAACACGCAACCGGTACGTGTTGCCGCAATTGTCTACGCAAATGGCACCGCATCGCACCGGGAAAAGAGCTTTCGGAGGCCGAAATACGCTACGTGCTGGCCGTGCTCCGACGTTGGCTCGAATCGCAGCAGGTGGATGTCGACGAACGCAGAGACGACCGGCCGTCGCTTTTCGACCGGTTGGAGCGTCCGTCCGAATCGTGACGGGCAACGCCCTTACGTGACTACTGCTCTTTGATGGCGCTGACCAGGTCGAGGATCGCTTTCTTACCGTCGCCGAAGTACATGAGTGTGTTTTCGGCGGCGAACAGCGGGTTGGGGATCCCGGCGAAACCGGGGCTGAGGCTTCGCTTGATGACGACGACCGTCCGGGCTTTGTCGACGTCCAGGATCGGCATGCCCGCGATGGGGCTGTTCGGATCGGTGCGGGCGACCGGGTTGACCACGTCGTTGGCGCCGATGACCAAGGCGACGTCGGTTTCGGCAAACTCGGGATTGATCTCGTCCATCTCTTTGAGGCGGTCGTAGGGGATTTCGGCCTCGGCCAGCAACACGTTCATGTGGCCGGGCATGCGCCCCGCGACCGGGTGAATCGCAAATTGAACGTTCACGCCGCGCGACTCGAGCAATTGATACAGGTCGCGCACCGCGTGCTGTGCTTGAGCGACGGCCATCCCGTAGCCGGGCACGATCACGACTTTTTGCGCGCTGTCGAACAGCATGGCGACTTCTTCGGCCGACGTCGACTTGACCGTGCGATACACATCGTCGGCGTCCGGCGAATCTTCGCCCGGTTGCAGAACGCCGAACAGCACGTTGAACATCGACCGGTTCATCGCCTTGCACATGATGCTGGTGAGGATTACGCCCGAGGCTCCCACCAAGGAACCGGCGATGATCAACACCGAGTTGCCCAACACGAACCCGGTGGCCGCGGCAGCCAGACCGCTGTATGAGTTCAGCAAAGCGATCACGACGGGCATGTCGGCACCGCCGATCGGGTTGACCAGCGTCAGACCCAATACCGAGGCGATCAAGACGACCAGCCAATAGAAGCCGATCTGGCCGGGATGCATTACGCCCCATACGGCGGCCGCCAACAGCAAAAGCCCCAACAGGGCGTTGATCGGTTGCAGCATCGGGTAACGCCACGGGTTGCGGAAAGACTTGTATTCTTGCAGCTTGGCGAACGCCAACAGACTACCCCAAAAAGTGACGCCGCCGATCAACCCCGAGGCCATCGTGGCAATGGCGACGTCGCTGACGGGTGCGGGCGGCGTGCGGATCATCTCGGCACCCGCCACCAACACCGAGGCCCCGCCGCCGAAACCGTTCAATAACGCGACCATCTGCGGCATACCGGTCATGGGTACTTTGTAGGCCATGATCGCTCCGATCACGGCCCCCACGATCAGCCCCGCGATGATCACTTCGTATCGGACGATGTCTTGATGCACCAACGTGGCGACGATCGCCACCAGCATACCCAAGGCGCCGGTCCAGTTTCCGCGGACCGCCTTGCGCGGGTGCGTCAACCCTTTCAGGCCCAAGATGAACAGGACCGATGCAAGCAGATACGCCAACGTGATGATCGATTGCTTGTCCACGGATATGACTCTCTGATTCGCGATTCGGGAGCGGGAGAAATGTTCACCGATACGTGGGCAACAGCCCTGTTGCAAAACCCGGTCACTTGCGTTTGAACATGTGCAGCATGCGGTCGGTGACCAAGAAGCCGCCTACGACGTTGATGGTCGCCATCACGATCGCCAAAAAGCCCAGCGTCGTGGCCAGGAACGAGTGGCCCGATCCGCCTGCCAGCAAAGCACCCACCAGCGTAATGCCCGAGATCGCGTTCGAACCCGACATCAACGGGGTGTGCAAGGTCGGCGGAATCTTCGTGATGATTTCGAAGCCTACGAAGACGGCCAGCACGAAGATGGTCAATCCGACGGTAATCGGCAATCCGCCTGCGGCCTCGACGGTTTGTTGCGCCGCTTGAGCTGCATCGGCGGCTTGCTCTTGGAGGGCTTCAGCGAGTACGAAAAAGGAAAACATGGGACGGCTCCGTATGATCGGCTGTTTTCTGTCGGCGATCGCATGTGCGATCGATCAGGAACCTCGCGGCTTTCCAATCGATCGAGGTGATCGGGTAAAAGGATACATCTTCATGCGTCGTTCAAACGCTCGAGGACGCGTTCATTGACGATTTTTCCGTCGCGTGCGACGAGCGTATCGCGGATGATTTCGTCTTCGGTGTCGATCTCGAGTTTTCCGTCTTTGGTCATGTTGGCCAGGAACGTTTGGACGTTCTTGGAGAACATCTGGCTACCGTGGTACGGCACCGCCGAAGGCAGGTTCACCGGTCCGATAATCGTGACGCCGTTTTCGACGACCGTCTCTCCCGCTTTGGTCAGCTCACAGTTCCCGCCGCGTTCGGCGGCAAGGTCGACGATGACGCTGCCCGGCCGCATTGCGGCGACCATTTCTTTGGTGACCAAAAGCGGCGCTTTCTTACCGGGAATCGCCGCGGTAGTGATGACGACGTCGGACTCGGCGACCACCCGCAGCATCATCTCACGCTGCTTGCGATAGAACTCTTCGCCCAGCTCTTTGGCGTACCCGCCTTGATCCTCGGCTTCTTGGTTTTCGAGTTCGATTTCCACGAACTTGCCGCCGAGACTTTCGACTTGTTCTTTGACGGCGGGGCGCACGTCGTAGGCCGATACGACCGCGCCCAAGCGGCGGGCGGTACTGATCGCCTGCAATCCGGCCACTCCGGCGCCGACGATGAAGACTTTCGCCGGGGCCAACGTGCCGGCGGCGGTCATCATCATGGGAAAGATCTTGGGCAACGCCTCGGCCGCCAAGAGAACGGCCCGGTACCCGGCCAGCGTGGCCATCGACGAAAGGATGTCCATGCTCTGCGCGCGGGTAATGCGGGGCAAGAGTTCCAAGGCGAACAGCGTCACGCCTTTTTCGGCCCAGGCTTTGATCTTCTCCGCCCGCAACAACGGGTCCCACGTCCCGATCAGCACCTTGCCGCCGGCGATCGAATCGCGGAGCGTCTGTTCTTCGGCCTCGGGCAAATCCCAGCGGATCGCCAAGAGGATATCGGCAGCCAGGACCTCGCTCCGATCGACGAGTTCGGCGCCCTTCTCCTGATATTCCTCATCGGGAAAGCCGGCGGCGGTACCGGCCCCACGCTCGACTCGAACCGTGAATCCCGCCTTCGTTAGCGCCGGCACCTGAGCGGGAATCAGCGCCGTGCGTCGTTCGCCGGGAAATGTTTCCTTGAGGATGCCTACGATCATGATCGATTCTCTGGGCTTTGGACGACGGAAGCAAAGACGGGCAATCGAAACGCCGCCGGGCGACGTCGTAGAGTTTTCGACAATTCAAACAGTTGTATCCGTTGCTTTGAGGCCGCGGCACACACCTGCAAGCCAAATCGAGATTACCCATTTTCTGTGGATTTCCGTTGACACTCAATCCCTCCCCCCCTGAAAGAGTTTGGCGATCTTTCTGGTTGTGGGGGGATAAAAGGGCTGTGCTCGGACGCTCCCCGAGAATCGACCGAATGCTTGTCATGGGCTCTCTCGCCGACGTATGATGGTCCCGGCACCATCGAAACGACGCCCTAATGCGACGCGGCACGGCTCGACCACGCCAAATTCCGGTCGTCTTGCGTGGGGCCGTGGTTTGTCGGATACGAGACCAAGTCGCGGCTGCCGGAACTCGCTCGGTACATCGACGGTGGGTTCTTCAATCGGTCGCTGATCCTGATTTGCGGGAGGCGGATCATGGGCTCCGGGTCGGAAGGCTTCCGGCGTACCGCCGTCGGCGGCTCGTGGTTGGGACGACTATTTCAAAGGTTCGGGCGTCGGTCGAATCCGAAGGCGGTGGCGGCCGCCGTGCGGTATTTGGCCGATTGTGATTTTTCGATCTTGCCGGCCAAACCGATGCTCGTCGAAACCGCCGGAGGCGTCCTCGAAACGTTGATGCTGTTCGGCCGTCGCGAGGCCGCCGAGCGCTCGGCCGCATGGCTGCGCACGCAACAGCAACCCGACGGTTCCGTCTCCAACTCGAAACTCCCCGAGCACGTCTTCCAGGCGACCGCCGGGGCCGTGCGCGGCTGGTCGGCCGTCTATCCCGAGATGAGCGATTACGCTTCCTGCGCCGAAAAGGCGGCTCGGTTCTTACGCGAATGGGTGGCCTCGGATGGTCGACTCGTGCCGCCGTCGCATCGGCCGTGGAGTCGGCCCGAGGGGGTGCTGTTTCGGACGACGCCCGATTTGTACGCCCTGCTTGCCGCCGGCCGACGTTGGCCGGATACCGATTGGACTTCGGCGGCGCTGCGGGCCGTCGAGTGGTGGATCGGCCATCCGCATGCGAATCCGATCCCGGATCGTACCGATTTGCTCGCCCAGACGATCGTGCGGTTCTTGGAGTGGGGAAAACCGAAGGCGGCTGCGCCGGCCGTTGCGATGTTGCGTGAACGCCAAGGCAGAAACGGCGGACTCACAGGCGGTGAGGCCGCTTCGGCCGTCACGCTCGGTTGGGCGGCCCTTGCATGGTTTCGCCTGGGGGAAGACGCGCTTGGAGAAGCGGTCTATCAACGCCTCGAGGCGATGCAGAAACCGGACGGCGGCTTTCTGGCGGCAGAAAACGGCGACCGTTATTCGCCGGTTCGATTGGCGGCCGCCAAGTTGTTTCTCGATGCCGCCTTCGCCCGCGTCGAATGCGGGTTTGAAAAAGTCGAACAACAAGAATCGCTGGAATCGAACGATCCGCGGGTCCAGGCCGTTCGGCATTGGCTGGGAGGATTTCCTGCCGAGGCGGTGATTGCGAATGTCGGTTGCGGCGACGGTCGCTACCTGCGGTTCGTGATGCAATGGTGTCCGAATCTCGGGTTCGCCGGGATCGATTTCGCGTTGCCGCTTTTACGGAAGCTTCCGCCGGGTGTGCAGCCGGTCCAGGGAAGCATGCTGCGGGTTCCGTATCCCGACGGCGCGTTCGACGGGGCGTTTGCCGTCGATGCCTTGTGCCATTCTCTGGTGCCTGAGGACGCCGTGGCCGAATTGTGTCGCATCGTTCGTCCCGGCGGCGGTGTGCTGTTGATCGAGCCGGTCCACAAGCGACGGACGCGGTTCTCGTGGGAGCAGGATTTCAAGCCGGAACAGATCGTCCGCTGGATGCAGTCGCATTGCGGAAACGTTTCGCAGGCGTTGTTGACCGCCGGAGCGGGCGCGTTGGGCAGCGTACCGCACGTTGTAGTGACGGGCGTGCGACGGCGCTGAATGCGAGGCACCGGCGGCCGCGAATTGCCGATTGTCGACAATGCCTCGTGCTTCTCCGGCGGGGTGGCTTTCGATCGAGCGGAATTCGGCTCACAATACCCGGTGAATCTTCCGCTTTTCGCCGTCGCGAATGTCATTCGGTGATGATCGATCGAGCTGCCGACAACGACGGGTATTCTCCTGAGGACGCCCCGACGAACCGTGTTTCTACGGCGGGACGCTTCGTGCGACAAGTCGTGGAGACCGTCGTCTTGTTGTTGTTGGCCGCATTGATCGTCGAAGGATGGTTCGTCAGCGGCTGCTGGTTTCCGCTGCGAATCGCCGGCTCGTCGATGGTGCCGACATTCCTCGGCGAACATGCCGTCGTGCGGTGTTCGGCCTGCGGGATCGAAACGGCCGTCGAATTCCCGATATCGATGTCGAAGTTTTTGTGCCCGGCGTGCGGCCGTCGAGGCGAGGGCGAGCTCGTTCGTCGCGTTCCCGGAGATGTCGTAGCCGTGTTGCGGGTCCCTTGGTTGGCGCGTCCGCCGCGGCGGTGGGAAGCCGTCGTATTGCGCAACCCCGATGCGCCCGCCCAATGGATCGTGAAACGCATCATCGGCTTACCCGGTGAGCGTGTGCGACTGGCCGAGGGCGATGTCTTCATCGACGGAAAGCGGCAGCGAAAACCGTGGTGGCTGATCCGGCAAACGGCGGTGCGGGTCGACACGACGGAGGATCGTCGCTTGGGAAATCCCGACGTGATTCCATCTCGCTGGCACGCGGCGGCCGAGAGCGCCTGGCACGAGGCGGAACCGGGCCGTTGGGCGTTTCGATCGCCGAGCGTAGCGAAAACCGATCCGCGGGTACGCCGCGCCGTGTCGCCCGACGAAGCCGTCGATTGGCTCGTCCATCGACCGACAGGCGGGCCGGTCACCGATTTCGCGTACTATACCCCCGATCGTACTCGCGGGAACGTTGCCGTTGCCGAGGGCGGCTTGGAAATCGTCGTCTCGACGGAAAAGGCGAATTCATTCTGGGTGCGTTTGAGGCATGACGACCACGTATTGTGGTTCGACGTCCCGCTGCGGGATCGTCGGCCTTGTCGCGTATTGAGTAATTTCGAGTATGCGATGGTCACCGACGTCATTGAGTGCGGCGGGCTTCCCCCCGACGGCTCAGCGACGGTCGAGGTCTCCATCGTGGATCGCATCGTACAAGTTACGTACGATGGTGCGATCGTCGTTCAGGGGCGGTTGCCGCCGGAAATGCAGTGGCCGCACGATCGGCCGCTGGAATGGGCCGTGGGAAACCTCTACGGCGGTCCCGCGTTGTCGATCGAACGGTTGACGACGTGGCGCGACGTGTATTACCGGTCGATCCCGGGAACGAATGCCGGCACCGTCGTCTTGGGGCCCGACGAATACTTCGTATTGGGCGACCATCCGGGCGTTTCCGACGATAGCCGCACGTGGCAGGCCGGGCCCGGTGTGCCGAGGGAGTATCTCATCGGCCCGGCGCGTCGATTGAACCGCCGCGAATCGATTCCCGTCCGTTGATCGGAAGGTTTTGCCCGAAGGTTCGATCGGGGCGTTTTTCGCGTGCGATCGGAAAGCTGACTACAATCGAGAAGTAGCACGTCCTGCGCCGCCCGGCCGGGTAGCGCGTTCTTTCAACCTTCCGAGTTTCCCGCCATGTCTTATTTGCCGAGAATCGAACGTGCGACGTCGACGCGTCGTGATTGGCTCAAGGCGGCCGGTGCCGCGGCCTTGACTTCAATGGGTTTCCGAGACGCCGTCGGTAATGTCGGCAATGCCTGGTCGTTGCAGGCTACGGCACACGATCGACGTATCGACCTGCGTTGGCAGGCCGACTGGAACACACAACGCGCCGGATTTGTGGTGTACCGCGCGCGGGAAGAACACGGGCCGTTCGAGCCGATCACGGCGACACCGTACCAAGGTTGCGTGTACAGCGATTTCGTCGATGAGAACAACTCGGCGTTTTATTACCGGATCGCCGATGCCGAAGGCAATCGAACTTCGGCGGTGGTTTCTGCCGTTCCTCGCTCGATGGACGAGAATGAATTGCTTTCTTCGGTGCAGGAAGCGGCGTTTCGCTACGTTTGGGACTACGCGCATCCGGTCGGCGGTTTGGCATTCGAACGGGCCCGCGTCGGACGGCTGCCCGACGTGAATCGTCGGGCGGCATGTGCAAGCGGCGGCACGGGGTTCGGCCTGATGGCGCTCATGGTGGGCGCCGAACGCGGCTTCGTATCACGCGAGGCTGCGGCAACACGCGTGTTGCAGATCATCACGTTTCTCCAAGAGAGGGCGCGGCGCTACCACGGGGCCTGGGCGCATTGGCTCGACGGACAAACAGGCGAGACGATCCCTTTCGACCGGGAAGGCATCGACGACGGCGCCGATCTGGTCGAAACGTCGTTCTTGATCCAAGGGATGCTTACCGTCCGCGGCTACTTCGATCGAAGCAACGCCGTCGAGACCGAAATCCGCGACCGCGTCACGCGGCTGTGGCACGAGGTCGAGTGGGACTTCTTCACGCAGCGACCGGACGAAAAGCGGCTTTATTGGCATTGGTCGCCGAACCACGGATGGAAGAAGAATCTACCGATCGTCGGTTACAACGAGTGCATGATCACGTACCTGTTGGCGATCGCGTCGCCGACGCATCCGATTCCGCCCGACTGCTACGAAAAAGGGTGGGCCGGAAGACCTCGCTATCGCAACGGGAACACGTACTACGGTCATGTGTTGCCGGTGGGCAAGCCGATGGGCGGTCCCCTGTTTTGGACGCATTATTCGTTCATGGGATTCGATCCGCGACGATGGCGGGACCGTTATTGCAACTATTTCGACAACAGCCGCCGCATCGCCTTGATTCATCACGCCTACGCAAAGGCGAATCCCGCCGGGCACAAGGACTACGGGCCGACGGTGTGGGGCCTGACGGCCTGCGACGGCCCCGACGGCTACGCCGCGCGCGATCCGCTGCGCGACGACGGCACGGTGGCCCCCACGGCGGCACTCGGTTCGATGCCTTACACGCCCGCCGAATCGATCGCCGCGCTCAAACATTACTATTACGAGTACGGATCACGGCTATGGGGTCCCTTCGGATTTCGCGATGCGTTCAACATCGATCGTGACTGGTTCGCTCCCAGCTACATTGCGATCGATCAAGGGCCGATCGTGTGTATGATCGAAAACTTTCGAACACAACTATGTTGGCGCATGTTCATGCGAAACCCGGAGATCGAGCGACTGTTGGAACGCCTGGCCGAACAGCCCCGTTGAAAACCGCTTTACGGTCTGCGGGCGACGGTCGCGCCGAACGGCACAAAGCGCCACGGAAGCATTGTTTTCAGTGTGATGCCCGGCAGAAGTGAAGAAACAACACGTCGTGCGAGGGATCGGCGACAACCGGGCGGTAATATTGCGAACATGGTTCGGACTTCCGTTGCCGCGGCACGTGTTGCGTGCGCCCCACACTGCCGCCGGGCCTTAATCGACTTCAAACGATCCCCAAAGCCGGCTTGGGCAACCGGTTGCGAAGCGGTGGGTTGATGCACCCGCCGAGCGGCGCGCTCACGCCGCACGATAGGGAATCAACTCGATGCCCTCGGGCTTGCCCAGGTTGCGCGAATACTTCTTTTCTCGTGGATCGTTCCAGTGCTCGTGCACGCCGAGGCTTGCCAATCGCTCGGTCGGCTCCGCATGGTTCGGATCGTAGAACGTGCCCGACGGCGGCGCGTCGGCGAGGGCGGCCTCGTGCAGATAGTCGTCGACACCGCCTTTGTTCGCGTGCGGAAATCCGTTCGCCGAGAGAAAGTCGAACGCGACCGAGTCGATCGCCACCGGGTCTTGCGATGCGAACACGCTGCACGACCATTGGCCTTCCATCGGTGGAATCGTCATGCGTTGCGGTTCGGGGTCGCGAGGATGCGTGCCCGAGAAAAGGCCGTCGATCATGTACAGAACCGTTTTGCCGCCCAGGTGAGCGTGGCCCATCAGATCGACCAGCGGCCGGTAGATGCCCTCGGCGGTCGAGAAGCACTCCGGGTGAATGTTGTAGTAGTCTTTCTGCGCCGGCCAGCGGATGAGCGAGCCGTAATGGTTCTTGGCGCACAACGTGACGCCGCCGCCGGTGTGGGCCTTGAAGTTGGCGATGTTGATCAGGTATTCCGCTTGCGCGAAACAGGTGGGAAGCAAATCCGTCCGCACGTCTTGCGGGCGCGAACTCCAGTACAAAGGCACCTCCGACTCTTGTACCTTGATGCGTCCGAACTTGCCGGCATAATCTTCGAAGCGAACCTCGGGGAAAGCGCCGTGGATGATGTCGTAATACTCGTGGACGACGTAGGCGAGCGTGTCGACGATGGTGATGTCTTCCTGACGTACGCCGGCGGTCGTGGTGAGTTGATCGAGGACCGCCATGATGACATGCGGCGACGTGTTCATGTAGTTGTGGCGTCGAATCCAAGTATAGGTTTCGGGATCGACGAGCCCTTCGTGGAAGATCATGCCCACCCAGTTCGGCTTGATCGCGATCTTCTCGCCGGGGCGATAGCCGACGGCACCTTTTCCGCGTGCCTGGTTGTGAGCGGTGAACAAAGCGGTCCAGGCGTCGGCGAGATTCGTCTTTCCGGCAGTCAGGCAGACGGCTTGTCGGACCATGTTGCCGACGCGGACGTAGGAGACGTTTTCCCCTTTCCACCAATAGCCGTCTTGCGGACCGTTCCAAAGGACGGCGCCCGGATCGTGCGCCCACACGACACGACCGGGGCAAACGCCGCGTCCTTTGCCGACCGGTGAGAGCGGGGCGTGACGTTCCTCGGCAGGAGCCGCACGCAGTTTTCGCCCGGCGACAAGGCCGCCCAACAACGCAGCCCCTTCGACGAAACGACGGCGGTGGATCCGTGTGGGATCATGATTCTCGTGGACGAACGGATCGTGTGGGGGACGGTTCATGGCTTCGACCTCCGCAGGCAACAGGGCAGAAACGGCATTGTCCACAATATACCGCGCGAACGAGGGAAAGGCATATGTAATTTCGGCGAGAACGACGAGGTTTGGAGAGCCAAGCGTGTAGCCGCCGATTGCATCGTTGGCGAGAACGGCCCCCCTTCCCCTCGATTTGCACCGGCGCGCCTACGGTTGCAGATCCTCGCGGTTGTGCCCTATCAGCCCGTTGCACAAGCGGGGATTGGGGATCGTGTAAGGTCGAATACGGCCCAACGGCCGTTTTGACCTCGCGCGCCGGAATACCCCGGGCAGGTAAGAACCGTCGGCTGTCGAAACCCTTTTTCGCGTCCGAGCATCGCGCCGTCAGAAAATTGGTCCCACAAACTTATTCCTTGCCGGTTCGTGCCGCTATTCTCTACAATCAGCCGTAATCGTAATGGGATTTTGCGACGGGCTGTTAGAGATCCGCGATAAAGTACTGCTCGGTTCCCAGGTTTCCCTCATAGCCGCCGGTGCAGCCGACGCAGCCGCAGGGGCAACAGCAGTAGTAGAAGTAACTGTGCTTGGAGGTAAACCTGTCGCGGAGTTTACTGTACTCTCGCGAACCAACGTGGTACGGGTAATGAGCCGGCCAGGCAGAGTAGGGTTTCGGGTTGATTGGGCCGATGCTCATAAGCCTTTTATGCACTGGCATTTCTGGAGATGGTAATGCGTGAAAACTTGCTTCCGCCGCGATTTAGTGATGGCGAGGTAGAGATTTCTTTTCGTAAGGCGCAGCTCTCGATTGATATGACATATGAAGGATTGCTTAGACTCATAGAACTTCTCACAAAGCTGAAGGAGCAGGTAGACCGAACAAAGCAAAATGAGCATATCCACTTGGAAGATTACGAGGTGCTCACGAGTAATTCTCCCCCATGCGTAATCGGCGTGTTCACTGAGTTGCATCGAGGCGATGAAGACGAAAGCTCTTCCCGGCGTGTTTCTGTGACGCAGCGCTTGTGGGCGGTTGTTAAGCAACGGCTTTTGAAGGGCAGGCTGTAGCTCACAGTGTCCCCTGTTTCTCATCACGACAATTCCCTGCTATGTGTGTCGGGTGATAGGGAACTTCGTCAAGTACGTGGTGCATCAGCCAGCGCGTTTGCAGCGTGGGTGGCACACCCAGGACATGGCGATGGGGCTAGTGCGTTTGGCGCCAGACGCGGCAGGCCGTTGCACCGGAGCTGTCGCTGGACCAAGGGCAGCGTGCCCGATGTAACGGAACGGTGGCGCCCCCTGTGGTGGCAATCTGCGCTCGGCCACGGCCACGGGATCGGCGGACTCCGTGTACCACCGCCAGTGGGAGGACCACTGGTGGCTTGATGCCGAGACCTGGGCCAGCGGCGGGACCTACCAGAACGGCACCCACGACGATTACGAGTACCAGTATCAGTCGACCACCGCTTGGCAGGGTCAGGGGAATCCGCAGAACACCAGTTCGGCCACTATCAGCCCGTTGCACAAGCGGGGTTTGGGGATCGTGTAAAATCGAATAAGGCCCAACGGCCGTTTTGACCTCGCGCGCCGGAATAGCCCGGGCAGGTAAGAACCGTCGGCTGTCGAAGCCTTTTTCTGCATCCGAGCATCGTGCCGTCAGAAAATTGGTCCCACAAACTTATTCCTTGCCGGTTCGTGCCACTAGTCTCTATAATCAACCGCAGTCTTAATGGGATTTTGCAATGGGCTGTTAGAGAGGACGTCCCGTGATCGATGCGGCTAGATTCGAGTTGATCAAACGTCGTCACGGTTCCTACGCTAGTTGGGCTATCTGGGCGCCGGCGTTCGGTCCCCCGAAGTCGAACATGGGCGACCTCTCCGTGCTCGACCCTGTCGCCAATCCACTGCTGCTGGAGCAGCTCAACCCGTCGGTTGTGATGGTCGGGCTCAACATCTCCCGGGCTTTCCCGGAAGAGCCATTCCGCAATTTCCACGACCCGAGCAGTGTCGCCAACGACTACAAGATCAGGTTCGCCTTTGAGGGTACTCGGTACTGGGGCGCCTACATGACGGACGTGATCAAGGGGTTCGTGGAACCGGTATCCGGCAAGCTGATGGCGTATCTCAAGATGCACCCCGAAGTGGTTGACAGCCACATTCGGAAGCTGCGGGCCGAAATTGCGGACCTCGGCGTTCCCAAGCCCAAGCTTCTGGTCTTCGGCCGGGCAGCGTTTCGCTTGTTAATGCAGAACCTAAGCCCTGATGACTACTCGCTTCTGGTGCCGTTAACGCACTACAGTCACCACATCTCGAAGGAGAAGTATCGCGAGGTTGTCTTGCATGAGATTGCATCTGCTGAAGCTGCGTCTGTCTAACAGCCCGTTGCAGAATCTCTTTGCAGCCTGCGGC
Source organism: Thermostilla marina (assembly GCF_054657455.1). Taxonomy (NCBI): domain Bacteria; kingdom Pseudomonadati; phylum Planctomycetota; class Planctomycetia; order Pirellulales; family Thermoguttaceae; genus Thermostilla; species Thermostilla marina. The sequence goes on from NZ_BAAHYR010000001.1 coordinate 106,544, forward strand.
GGGTAGTCGACAATCGCGGCTCGGGACGGCAAGAAACCGCTTCTTGTGCACGGCCCGAGGGAGCCTCACTTGCCCGGCATTTTCTTCATGGCGGCGATATCCGGGCGTTTCGGCTGCGGGTCGAAGAAGCGTGCGCCTGCGCCGATCCGATCGTAATCGCCGATATCGGCACGCGCTTTTTCGGCCAGGTCCAACAGGCGGCGGACGATGTCCGGATGGGCATCGGCCACGTCGTGACGCTCGCCGATGTCGCTTTCCAGGTCGAACAGCATCGGCCGCGGGATGTCGATCACATCTTCCGGTGCGATATGCGGGCCCCATTTCGGGCACCAGGGCGGTTCGTCGGGACGCGGCAAGTGCAGCTTCCAACGTCCGCTGCGAACCGCCTGAAGATGCGTGTGCTGGTAATAGTAATATGCTTCGTGCGGACTCGTCGCGCCCGGCTTACCGTGCATCAGGTCGCTGATATCGCGTCCGTCGATGATGCGGTCTTGCGGCAAAGGAGCACCGGCCAGCTTGGCGAAGGTAGGCAAGATGTCGATCGTGGCGGCGATTTCGTCGCAGACGGTTCCCGGCGGAATCCGTCCCGGCGCCCACATGATGCACGGCACGCGCAGGCCGCCCTCCCAGGTCGAGGTCTTCGCACCACGCAGAGGAAACGCCGATCCGCCGTGCGGCCCCTGTTTGTACCACGGCCCGTTGTCGCTGGTGAAGATTACGTAGGTGTTTTCGGCCAGGTTCAATTCGCGAAGCGTATCGAGTATCCGCCCGACGTGATAGTCGAGTTCTTCGATCACGTCGCCGTAAAGGCCGCGTTTCGAACGACCGCGAAAGGCATCCGAGACACCCAACTTCGTGTGCGGCATCGAGTGGGGAAGATACACGAAGAAGGGCTCGTCGGCATGTCGGCGAATGAATTGCAAGACCTCGTCGGTATAGCGCTGCGTGAGCGTATTCAGGTCGGCCTTGGCTTCGATGACGGTTTCGTTCCGCAGCAAATCGACGAAGCTGTCGTTGCTGGTCGGCGTACCGAAGAAGTAATCGAAGCCTTGATGTGTGGGCAACAACTCGGGGGCGTAGCCGCGCTGACTGTGCCCGGCCAGATCCCATTTGCCGAAACAGGCCGTCGCGTAGCCCAAGGGCTTCAGTACCTCGGCAATCGTGATTTCTTTCGTATGGAGCAGGGGATGGATCGTCACGGTGTTGTTCTTTTTCGCCACCCGCAGCGGATAGCAGCCTGTCATCAGTGCCGCGCGGGAAGGACCGCAAACGGTTTGCGCGTAGAAGCTGGTGAACCGCATGCCTTCGCGGGCCATCTCGTCCAAGCGCGGCGTCTCGATGTTCGGCGAGCCGAAGCAACCGACGTCCTGGTAACCTTGATCGTCGGTGAAGATGATCACGAAATTCGGCCGCGTCGTTTCGGCCCCCGCCGCAGCAAGCGCGCCGCAACTCAACAGGCAACCGAGCACCAACCCGATCAGCGACATTCTGAACGCAGCAACCATGGAATCACTCCGATCGTCGGGGGGAGAAAAACAACGCCCTACCGCGGCGAGGGAACACCGCCGGGGGTCGGCGACACGATCATCTCTTGCCGATTGCCGCGACGGACGACGAATCGCGTTTCGGTCGCCGGGGCCGCCGAAATCGCGCCGATCAGTTCCGGCACGTTCGCGATGTCGGTTTCGTTCATCCGAATGAGCACGTCGCCGCGGCGGAAGCCGAGCCGATACGCCTCGGACGCTTGCGGTACGTCGAACAACGCGATCCCTTGCGGCCCGTTGCGCAGCGCGGCACCCAGCCAGTCGAACACGGTTTCGGAATCGTCCGCCGTCCCTTGGGGACGCAGACCTTCAGCGCTCAAAAGGGCGACGAACTCGGGCTTTTGCGTCCCGAACCGATCCAGCGGAAACGGTCGGAAGCCCAACCGCAACGCCGGTGAATCGGGCCGCAACCGAAAGTCGCCGTGTTCCAAGTCGACGAACCGCGGATCGGCGAACACCGAACGGGTGTCGGCCCCCAAGGCCTGCCACTGCGCAAGCGACAGTGCGCGGCGACGCGGTGATTCGCCGTCGATCGCCCCTTGGTAACCGAAGAGGGGCGGCTCACCCGGTGTGTTCCAGTACACGTTGCGATCGATTTCTTTGGGCAAATGCACGGTCGCCGGTCCGCGATTGATCGCCCACGCATCGCGTGTATTGACGACAATGTTATTCGTGATCACGTCGTCGTTGTCTTCGAAACAACAATGCTTACTCGGCGGATTCGGCCCCACGAAAATATTGTGGTGTACACGGCGGAAGAAGCCTTCCCGTAACTTCACACTGCATCCCAGGCACAGGTTGCTTTCGACGATATAGTTCGACGCGCCGTCGTCGAGATCGATTCCCCAACTGAATCCGTCGTGGGCAAAGCGGTTGTTGCGAATCACCGTCGGCAGATGGTTGTCGAGCACGGCGTATCGCTTCGACAACGTCATGTCGCACGGCTTGTTTTCACGGTGCAACGACTGCCAGTATCGGTCACGTCCCCAGGCGTTCAGCGGCCCGTGGTCCGAGGTTTCGAGCACGGTCAAGAAGGCGTCGTTGAATTCGATCAGGTGGCCGCCCCAGCATCCGTCGTTGATGCAGATCGCCGCGCGGGGTACGAGACAGATCGTGTTGTGACTCACGTGGATCCGTTCGCAGGCCGAAAGATACACGCCCGCCGTCTGCTTGCCCACGATCCCCAAGCGATACATCAGGTTATTGCGAATAGTACATTCACCGGGATAGTTCGGCGACTTGGGCCCCGGCTCGAGATCGGTCAGTTCGTCCAGAGGAACGTGATAGGTCCGATGCACGCGCAGCTCGCGAACGGCGTCGTCGCTTCCCACCGCCAAGACGGCGCTGTCGCCGATGTCGGTGAACAACGAATCGGCGACCTCGACCCGGCGGTTGTAGTTCGAAAGCAACACGGCATTGCCGCCCAAATGCACGAATCGGCAATCGACGACCGAACAATCGGCGGCGCCGTCGAATCGCAACGCCGCCCGCCGCGCAATCGCCCAATCGCCGCGCAGACGCGTTTCGTACGGTTCGAGCATCGTGCGGGCGGTGTGCGCGAAGGTGATTCCGCGAAAATGCAGATCGTGCACAGGATTCTCGGCCGTGCCCGCGAGCACGATCAGCTCTTTCAGTACGCAGCCGACGACTTCGGCCGTTGCGATGTCTTCATGTTCGTGCGGCAGGTAATGGAGCACGTGGTTCGGGGCATCGAAGTACCACTCGCCGGGCGCATCCAATTCTTCGAACACGTTCTCGATGAAATAGGGTGAACCGCCGCCGATGCGATTGGCCCGCTCGGTGTGCCAAAGCGTTCCGATTTGCCATCCGCCTTCGCCCAATGCGATCCGGTGGGATTCGTAGTCGATCGCCTTCAATCGCCATTGCAGGTTGCTCCAACGCTGACTTTGAAAGATGTGCAACACGGCGGTTTCGGGATGCGCCCAACGGCGCGGCGTGAATTTCTGCGGATCGAACGCCAGCGTCGAGAACGGCTGCAACGGAGGCGTCACGCGCGAGGCGGGCTCGCCGGGGCGAGGCTCCAAGCCGCGGGCGTAGCCGACATCGACGCCGTGTTCTCCCTCGCGATAGTCCGGCCAGCGGGCGAGCGGACGCCGCTTTCCGGCGACGAACAACTGGTCGATTTCCGTTACGTCGTCGGGCACGCGGGCCTGAAGAATGCCGTTTTGAGACGGGCGCCACGCGAGTTCGAGCCGTCGCCCGCCGCTGATGACGGGATTCGCTCCCGGCCGCGCTTGGTACGTAACCGGTGCGTCGGGCGTTCCCGAATCATCGGGCGTGAACACGATCGTATCGTCGAGATAGTACGTCCCCTCGTCCAAGAAAACGTCGGCCGGTTCTCGGCCGGCGATCTTGCGTACAGCTTGACGCGCACGATCGATCGTGCGAAAGGGTCGTTCCGCCGTGCCGAGATTCGAATCGTCGCCGCGTGGAGAGACGTAAAATTCGGCCGCGTTACCAAAACCGGCCGTCGCCGCGCCGATCAGGCATACGATCCAAACGAATCGGGCAAGCAAACGCATGAGAAAACCTTCGGGAAACGGGGATGGGATATCGTCGGTTGCGCACCGTCACGAAATCGATTCGCCGCCGATCGACGTCGCAAATCTTCCGATGCGTGCCTATTGCCACAGTTACCCGCTTCCCGCTGTCGAGGACATTCGATTGTAATCGCGAGACAGGCCGATTTCATCCACACGGCGCAAGCATCCCGGCAACACACCTGTTGCCGAAGCGACTTATTCGCGTTGGCTGATCAACAGCATCGGCGTGGTGGTGCGGCGGGCAAGGGCGAGCGTCAGGCGGCCTACGGCCTTTTCCCTGCGCGAAACGCGCTGTGTGCCGATGATCACCAGGTCGTGCTCGGCGATCGCGTCGACGAGGGCGTCGGCCACGTCTTCGGCGACGACGATCCGCCCGGTTCCGATCTCGCCCGCCTCATCCTCGACGATTTCGGTCAACACGCGTCGGGCACGATTCCTTGCGGCAGGCGGCATTTGGGGCGGAACGACGCGCAAATAGGTGACTTGCTGCAACCCGGTTCGCAGGAGGCTTCCCAAGAGCCGCGCGCGAAGGCGATCGTGCAATCGTGCGCCCGCCACCGGCACCACCACGCGGCGCACCGTCCGCGGATCCCAGTCGCCCGGCGCCCGCAAGACCACCACGTCGCAGGCCGCCGTTCGGATGAACTGGTCGACCGGCGGCGTCAGGTCTTCGTCGCCTAGCTCACTGAAGCCGAGCAACACGGCCTCGCAGCGGTGTGCGCGGGCGACACGGCCGATCTCGCGCCAGGGCGATTCCCCCAGGGTGGTGAGGGCCTCGGGAAACCGCCCGAAGCGGACGGCCGCGGCCAGCGCCTCGGACAACACCGACTGCGATCGTTCCAAAGCCGACCGGCATTCTTCGGGGGTAATCTCGCGTTTGCGGGCGAGCGCGACCGTCAACAACAACACGCGCCCGATTTCCGGCGGCGACAAGGCGTCGGCCACGCGCACCAACGCCGGCGCGCGTTGCGGATTGGCGACCGGTACCAGCACCAGCGGCGAGCGACCTCGCAGACGCGTGAGTTCGGGGTCGACGGCGGCGGCGCGGGCGTCGACGACACGGGCCGGTCGCGCAAACAACGCCATGAACACGAAGCCCCCCGCCATCATCCACAACGCCGTCAACACGCCCGCTCGCGGCACGACCACGCCTTGAAACATCGCCAGCGGAAAGCAAGCAGCGATTCCCAAGACGGGTACCAAGGGGAACAACGGGGTGCGGAACGTATCCGTCCGCAAAGCTCGACGCCGCGCCAAAATCGCGATCCCGTGCACCAGGGTGAAACACAACAAGAAGATCAGCCCCGCCGCCGCACCGGCGGTTGCGACATCGGGCAACACCAACACGACGATCACGGCCAGTAGCGACGTCGCAGCCACCGCCACGTACGGTGTTTTCGACTCGGGATGATGGCGCGACAAGAACCGCGGCATCGTGCGATCGGTCGCCATCGCCACGGCGATCCGGGAGGCGGCAAACAGGTTGGCCCCCAGCGCCGAAAGCATCGCGAGTATTCCCGCGATCATCACCAGCCAAAAACCGGCCCTACCAGTAAACTGCTCGACGGCGGTCGGAATGATCCCTTCGGGATCGGCGCGGCACAAGTCGATCAGCGTTTCGCCCGGGGGCACGCCCACGAGGGGAACGAGCAGCATCAACGGCACGTAGATCGCCAGCGCAATCGCCAGCGAAAGGAACATCGCCAGCGGAATGTTCCGTCGAGGTCGACGAATTTCGCCGCTTGCCGCCGAAATCAAGTCGAACCCCTGCATGGCGATGAACGTGTATCCCATCGCGGCGAAAAAGCCTTCGGCCCCTTCGGCAAAAAACGGCGTGAACGCTTCATCGACGGGACGCGGCGTGCCGGTGAGCACGGCCCACAATCCGGCGATGATGATGGCCCCGAAAAAGAGAACCTTGAGGATGTTCTCGATCACGGCGCCGCCGGCGCCCGACTGCCGCGACAGCCGCAACGTGTACACGAGCACTGCCGCCAACGCAAACAACTTGAACGTCCAATAGCGGCCGAGGGGCCCGGCAGCTCCGAACCAACCCAGGTGTCGCAGCAGGTCGAAAAAGAACTGCGCGAAGCCGATCGCGTACAACGCTGCGGCGGTGATCGAAGCAAACCATACGACCCAGCCGACCAGGAACGCGGCCTCGACCGAGAGAACAGTCTTGGCGAAGACGTAGGTTCCTCCCGAGCGTGGAAACCCGGTCGCCAGCTCGGCGAAGCTCATCGCGGTCAGATAGGCGATGAGGCCGTTGGCCAAAAAAACCAGCGCCGCACTGGGGCCGGTGGCGGCGAAACAGGTTCCGGCCAAGGCCAGAATGCCGCCGCCGACGATCGCTCCCACGCCGATACTCGTCGCGCCGACGAGCCCGATTTTCCGTGCCGGGTCCGAGTCCATGTCCTTCCTTGTAAGGCGGGTGATCGGTGATTGTGATTCTGCGATGATGTATCGTAGCGGCCGCCTTGTCCTCGGAAAATGCCCGTCTTGCCGAATTCCACCGATTCCTCGTCCGACGACGAGCCGCACAAACGAAACAAGCACCCCAAAACAAAAAACGCGGGAGGCCCGCCGAAGGCGAACGTCCCGCGTACCGAATTCGAAGCGTCGAACCGCCGCCGTCGACCGCGGCGATCGGTCAACAGGCGTGGATCAGGCGTCCAAGATATAGCCGTCGCGATATTCCGGCTTGACGATCTTTTCCAAGCCCTCGATGTTCTTCACCTTGAGGTTGACCGGATCCCATTCGACCTTTTCGCCCAGGCCGGGTTCCTTGGCGACCCAAACGGCCAGGTTGCCGAGGAGGACGACCTCGGTGAGCGGCCCGGCGTAGTTCGGGAAGTTCGACATCGCCGGTTTGCCTTCCTTGATGGCGCGAACCCATTCTTCGAAGTGCCCCGGCGACTTTTCGAATTCCACTTCCATGTCGGCATTGTCGCCGATGATGCGGAACTCGGCCCCGTAGTCGTGCGGCGAGTAGATCTTGCCTTTGTCGCCGATGATCAACGAACCGCTCGGGTTCGGTGCCTTCGGATCGTCGAAGCCTTCGAACAGCTCGACCGGCGGACGCTTGCCGCCGTCGTACCACTTCATCGTGAGGGCCGGCCGCCAATCGTTGGCCGGGAACTCGTAGGTGATGATCGACCATTTCGGGTAGCTGTCGCCGTTGTGGCCGGAAGTCTCGGCCTGGACCGAGGTCGGATTGAGCAGGTCCAACCCGGCGTACGGCATGTTCATCGTGTGGCAGGCCATGTCGCCCAAGGCCCCGGTGCCGAAGTCCCACCAACCACGCCACGAGAAGGGATGGTAGCCGGGAGCGTACGGCCGGAAGGGAGCCGGACCGATCCATTCTTCCCAGTGCAGATACGGCGGCACGGGCTGTTCGGGCTGACGTTCGCCGCCTTGCGGCCAGATCGGCCGGTTCGTCCACACGTGAACTTCGGTGACGGTGCCCAGCGCACCGGCTTTCAGCAACGCGGCCGCTTTTCGCAAGCCGTCGGTCGCCGTACCCTGGTTGCCCATCATCGTTTGCACGCCGGTTTCTTTGGCCACCTGGGCCATCAACCGGGCCTCGTAAATGCTGTGCGTCAGGGGCTTCTGGCAAAAGCAGTGCTTGCCCATCCGCATCGCCATCAGCGAGGCGGCGGCGTGGCAATGGTCGGGCGTGCTGACGGTCACGGCGTCGATCTGATCGCCCATCTCTTCGAGCATCTTGCGGAAGTCGTTGTACAACTTCGCGCCCTCGAACCGCTTCGCGGCACCGTTGAGCGTGCGGTCGTCCACGTCGCAGATGGCGACCATCTTGCCGTGTTTGCCTGCATCGGCCGAGTCGCTTTGTCCTTTGCCGCCCACACCGATCGAGGCGAACTGAATTTGTTCGTTGGGCGACTTGCTCTCTTGGGCGCGCACGCCGCCGGCCACCCAGTAACCGATACCCACCGCGGCCGTGGTCTGAACGAAACGACGACGACTGGTTTTGAACGCCATGACGGATACTCCTGGTAGGACAAAACAAGGGGAGTGGAAAGCGGGACCGCATGCCGAGATCCGCGCCTCTCCCGCGATGCACAACCGCCCGCGGGAACGATCTTTGCCGGCGAACGCCCGATCACACGTCGCGCATTCAACGCGGTGTCTTCCCGCCGCAAGCCCTTCCGACCGGCAAAGACCACCGAGATCGGCATCCTTGCGCGGGAGATGCTTGCGGTGAGCGACACCGTAACGGCCAAACCCGCATCCGTTGGAGTTGCGCGGTTACGGAAGGGCGGGATATCGACGTCGGTCCGATACGACGATCTCCAATTTGCACCAAATAGTTTGGTCATTGCCGACGCCTGATGCAAGCAGAGAATCCTATTTTCGCCGTTTCGGCATCGAGCGATGTTCCGGTCGATCGCCTCTCGGGGTTCCCCCGTCCGGCAGCCGAGTCGTCTCTACGATCGCCGTGAAAACCGCCCGCGCCCCGCGGTCCTCTGCTCCCTGTAAGCAGAAGCACAATATGGGCAACTTACAAACGATAGGCAATCCTGTTTCGCCGTCCCCTTGCGGGGCCCGTCGCGGGATTGGTATATTGAGGGCTTCGGTTGTCCTCTTGGGCGGAACGTGTCTTCCGCGTATCCGGTGGGTACCTTCCTTCCGCCGAATCCGCATCGTCGAGCCGGGCGAACGTGCGTCCTTCATGTCGGCTCGGCGCCCCTTTCGGGGACGACCGCATCGCTTTCCAATCGCAGCACCGAGCCGAGGCCGCCGGGCACGGTTTCCGGCGTCGGTTGCTCGTCGTCGTTCGTTTTGACCCGAAGATCCACAAGCGGAGAAGATCGTGGGCACGAAGAAAACCGGAAAAGGTCGGCGCAAGATCGGTCGCAAGAAACGTCGAATGCGTTCCAAGATTCGACACCGCAAGAAGTAATCGCCTTTCTGCGACGTTAGGGCGGATCGCGTGCGCCGCATGCGCACGCGACGATGTTCGCAGTTCGTCGGGCAATCGTTCGGTAGGAGAATCGGTTCATGTCATCCGAGACTTTCCCCTCCCGCAGCCCGCTGCTCATGTCGCCTGCGACGACCGCCCTGCTTGTCGTCGATATTCAAGAGAAACTTTTGCCGCTGGTCGACGGCAAGCGGCAAATCGTGTGGAACGTGCGCCGACTCATCGACGCGGCGAAGGCGCTCGAGATTCCCGTCGTCGGCACCGAACAGTATCCAAAGGGACTCGGTCCGACCGTGCCCGAACTGGCCGAACGACTCGGCGATGTGCCGTCGAAGAAAATGTTCAGTTGTCGCGAGTGCGGCGACTTGTTCGAGCAGCTTTCGGCCGACAACCGCGACACGATTCTTATCTGCGGCATCGAAACGCACGTGTGTATCGCGCAAACGGCCCTTGACCTGCTTGCGGGAGGCTGGAACGTCTTTCTGCCGGTCGATGCCGTGGGGTCGCGGCATCGTTTGGATCACGAAACGGCGTTGCGGCGGATGGAAACCTCCGGGGTCGTCCTCACCACGACCGAGGCCGCCCTGTTCGAGTGGTGCGAGACGGCCGCCCACCCGGCGTTCAAGGAAATCAGTCGCCTGGTGCGCGAAGAACCGCCGGCCGACGATTGATTCCCTTTCGTTCGTCGCGTGCGGGCCGCTCTACCGACCGCCGACGAACTGCGATCAGTCGGCCGCTTTCTGGACGGGGGCTTCGAGAAATCGCTCGGCAAAGTGACAAGCCGCAAAATGCCCCGGCGCCGCTTCACATAACGCCGGCTGCTCTGTGCGGCAACGCTCTTCGGCAAAGCGACAACGCGGATGGAATCGGCATCCCGGCGGCGGATTTCGCGGGCTGGGAACATCGCCCTCGAGGACGATCCGCTGCTTCTTCGTTTTCGGATCCGGCACGGGAATCGCCGACAGCAATGCCTGCGTGTACGGATGCGCCGGTCGCGCGTACAACTCGCTCGACGCGGCCGTCTCGACGATCTGCCCCAGGTACATCACCGCCACACGATCCGAAAGATACTCGACCACCGACAGGTCGTGCGAGATGAACAAGTACGTCAAGTTGAACTTGCTGCGCAGCTCGGTCAGCAAGTTGATGATTTGCGATTGAATCGAAACATCCAACGCCGAGATCGGTTCGTCGAGCACGATGAACCGCGGCCGGACCGCCAGCGCTCGGGCGATGCAAATTCGCTGTCGCTGGCCGCCCGAAAACTCGTGTGGATAGCGGTTCGCCGCATCGGCGGGCAGGCCCACGCTTTCGAGCGTTTGCATGACGATTTCTCGCCGCTTGCGGGCATCGCCCATGCGATGGACGATGAGCCCTTCCTCGATGATCGAGCTGACGGTCATGCGGGGATTGAGCGAGCTGAAGGGATCTTGGAAGACGATCTGCATCTTCCGCCGCAGCTTCCGCAGCGTGTCGCCCTTGGCGGCGGCCACGTCGTCGCCGTCGAACAGCACGGTTCCCGAGGTCGGTTCGAGCAAGCGTAGAATCGTCCGGCCGGTGGTCGTCTTTCCGCACCCCGATTCGCCGACCAGCCCGAGCGTTTCGCCCTCGGCGATCGACAGGGAAACGTCGTCGACCGCTTTCACGTACCCGGCGATCCGCGAAAAGATGCCCTTGCGGACGGGAAAATACTTCTTCAGATGTTTGACTTCGAGCAACGATTTACGCATCGGCCAACTCGTCGGCAAAGTGACAGCGGGCGAAATGGCCCGGCTCGATTTCGACCAATTCCGGTTCTTCACGTGCGCAGCGATCTTGCCGGTGCTTGCAGCGCGGATGGAACTTGCAGCCCGACGGAAATTCCCGCGGACTGGGAACCATCCCCTCGATCGTCTCCAGCTTCTCGCTCTTCGACTGCCCCAGCGAAGGACGCGACCGCAACAACCCCCGCGTGTACGGATGCAACGGCCGATCGAAAACCTCGGCCACCGGTGCCTGTTCGACCACCTTCGAGGCGTACATCACGACCACGTCTTGCGCGGTTTCGGCGACGATCCCCAAATCGTGCGTGATCAGCAGGATCGACATGTGGTGTTCTTCCTGCAAATCGCGCAACAATTCGAGAATTTGCGCCTGGATGGTGACGTCGAGCGCCGTGGTCGGCTCGTCGGCGATCAACAGTTGCGGCCGACACGAAAGCGCCATGGCGATCATCGCCCGCTGGCGCATACCGCCGGAAAACTGGTGCGGATACTCGCGGAACCGCTGCGCCGGATCGGGAATGCCGACCTTGGCGAGCATGTCGATCGCGGCGTCTTTCGCTTCGGCGGACGACAGATCGGTGTGCAGCCGCAAGGCCTCGACGATCTGCGCACCCACCGTAAACACCGGGTTCAGCGACGTCATCGGCTCTTGGAAGATCATCGCGATCTTCTTGCCGCGAATCTTCCGCAATTCCCGCTCGGGCAACCCCAGAATGTCGATTTCGCCGTCGCTCTCGTCGAAGAGGGTGATGCGACCCTCGACGATCTTGCCGGGTGCCGCCACCAGCCGCATCAGCGACAAGGCCGTGACCGACTTGCCGCAGCCGGATTCACCCACCAAGGCCAACGTGCGGCCGCGCGGAATCTCGAACGAAACCCCCTGTACGGCCTTTACGACTCCCTCGTCGGTGAAGAAGTGCGTGTGCAGGTTCTCGACGCGAACCAACGGCGCCGCTGCCGCATCCATCATCGATGTGCCGGAAGATTCAGGGTTCGCCATCTGTTTGCCGTGTGTTCAGATTAGGCTGCTGTCGGTCGTGGTCAGGAACCCTTCGATTGTATTCTGTTTTCCTGAATTTCCCAATTGCGATACCTTGCCGACGAGAGGAAATCGCCGGCGCGTCTTCGGCTGCAAGCGGCCGGTGGATGCTTCGACGCCCCGAAAAGGGTCTGGCTTCGGCCGATGCAAGACCGAACAATGAACGGCGAGGACATCGTTCCGCAAAGCCGTTTGCCGATCGTGGAAGTTTGCAGCACACAAGCAATATAAGCAAGGAAGACAACATGGCCGGCAAGGAATACCAAGGACCGTTGGAGCGAATCGACGACACGACGTGGCGCATTCCGAAGGACGCCCGCCTGGGAATGCGGGTCGAAGGACGTATTTTTGCCGACGAGCGGTTGATCGATCAAATCCGCGCCGACCAGGCCCCGGTACAGGTGAGCAATGTTGCGTGCCTGCCGGGAATCCAAAAGGCCAGCCTGGCGATGCCCGACATCCATTGGGGATACGGGTTCTGTATCGGCGGTGTGGCGGCGACCGATCCGGAAGAGGGCGGCGTAATTTCGCCCGGCGGGGTCGGGTACGACATCAACTGCGGCGTTCGGCTCATGCGCACCGGCCTCGAATACGACGAGATCCGCAAGCAGGCCAAGCAACTGGTGGCCCACTTGTTTCGCGACATCCCTGCCGGAGTGGGCACCGGCGGCCCCTATTTGTTCGGCGGCAAGGAGATGGACCGCCTCTTGGCCGAGGGCGTTCACTATCTGCGCGAACGGGGTTTGGCGACCGACGAAGACGTCGCCCACACCGAGGCCGAAGGATGTCTTCCGGGTGCCGATCCGGCGGCCGTCGGCGAGCGGGCGAAACAGCGGGGCGGCGACCAGTGCGGTACGCTCGGCTCGGGAAATCATTTCCTCGAGTTGCAGGTCGTCGACGAAATTCACGACCCCGAAGCCGCCCAAGCGATGGGCCTGCACGAAGGCACCGTGTGCGTGATGATCCACTCCGGCTCGCGCGGATTGGGATATCAAGTGTGTGACGACGCCCTGCGCGAAATGCGCGCTTGCCCGGCCAAGTACGGCATCGAGTTGCCCGACCGGCAATTGGCCTGCGCGCCGGTGAACAGTCCCGAAGGGCAGAAATACTTAGCCGCCATGCGCGCCGCAGCCAACTTCGCCTGGGCGAACCGGCAGCTCTTGATGTGGTTGACCCGCGAATCGTTCGCACACTATTTCGGTCGCCCGTGGGAAGAACTGGACATGCACTTGGTTTACGACGTGGCGCACAACATCGCGAAGATGGAAGAGCACGACGTGGGCGGACGCCGGAAGCTAGTGTGCGTCCACCGCAAGGGCGCCACCCGCGCCTTCCCGAAGGGACATCCCGAAGTGCCTCCGGCCTATCGCCATGTGGGCCAGCCGGTGATCATCCCCGGCGACATGGGCAGCGAAAGCTGGGTGCTCGTCGGGCAACCGGCGGCTATGGAACGTTCGTTCGGCTCGTCCTGCCACGGGGCCGGCCGCGTCCTCAGCCGCAAGGCTGCGATTCGCCATGCCGAAGGACGCCGCATCGACCGCGAGCTGGAGGCCAAAGGCATCATCGCCCGCGCCCGAAGCCGGCGCGGCCTGGCCGAAGAACAGCCCGAGGCCTACAAGGATGTCTCGGTCGTCGTCGATGTCGTCGATCGCGCCGGGCTGGCCAAGAAGGTCGCGCGGTTACGGCCGATCGGCGTGGTGAAGGGATAGCCGACTTCACGATCCGACTCACTCAAGCCGCATCACGCACCTGTGCTGCGGCTTTTTTCATGGGCGCGATAAGACTCTTTGCCGCACGAGACGGTTCGGCAAAGATTTGCCCGCTGCGCTTGGCCATTCGACCGTCATCGAAGGTATGATGGGCCTTAGTGCGCCGAGGCGATGCGACGTCTCGATGCCGTTTCTCCGATCGACGAATCGACATGCGTGGGAGGCGATCATGATCCGTAACCGGTTCGGAATGACGCTGCTGGTGTTGGCGGCGGCAGGCTTGTGGGCGGGCTTGGCAACGGCGGAACAACGTCGACCGAATATCGTCTGGCTGACCACCGAGGACAACTCGGCCCTGTGGTATCGGTTGTACAATCCCAAAGGCGCTCCCATGCCGAATGTCGAGCGTCTGGCCGAACACGGCCTGGTGTTCGAAAACGCGTACTCGAACGCGCCGGTATGCTCGGTCGCCCGCAGCACGCTCATTTCCGGTTGTTACGCCCCGCGGTTGGGCGCTCAATGGCACCGCAAGGAACAGCCGGTGAAGATGCCGCCGGGTTTGCACATGTTCCCGTGGTATCTGCGTCAGGCCGGTTACTACACGACGAACAACGCGAAGGAAGACTACAACTTCCTTCCCGAGGAAAAGGACGGCGTGTGGGACGAATCGTCGAACAAGGCGACCTATCGCAACCGCAAGCCGGGACAGCCGTTCTTCCACGTGCAAAACTACGGCCGCACGCACGAGGGGCAGTTGTTCCGCAATCGTCCCGACGAAACGCTGAAGACGAATCCCGACGACGTCGAACTCTTCCCGTATCATCCCGACACGCCGTTGTTCCGCAATAAGTATGCCGACTACCTCGACGCGCATATGCAAATCGACGCGCAGCTCGGCGAGTTCATTCGGCAACTCGAGGCCGACGGCCTACTGGACGACACGTTCATCTTTCATTTCGGTGATCACGGCGGCGTGTTGCCCGGCAGCAAAGGCTACGCCCATGAAGACGGCCTGCACGTGGGGCTGATCGTGTACGTACCGAAGAACTTCCGACACCTGGTACCGGCCGAACCGGGTTCTCGCATCGACGGTTTCGTCGAGTTCGTCGATCTTTCGGCGACCGTTTTGAACCTGGCCGGGGCGACGATTCCCGAAGGCATCGACGGACGTCCCTTCTTGGGGCCGGGCGTGACGCTCGACGAACTGAACCGCCGGAACACGACCTACGGCTACGCCGAACGCTTCGACGAAAAGTACGATCTCGTCCGCTTCTTCCGCAAGGGAAAGTACAGCTATCACCGCAACTATCAGCCGTTCAACTTCGACGGCTTGTACAACGAGTACCGCTACAAGCAGCCCGCCTATCGCGAATGGCTGGAATTGTATCGCCAGGGCAAACTGAACGCGGCGCAACGGGCGTTCTTCGAGGCCCGGCCGCCGGAATGCCTGTACGACCTCGAAAACGATCCGCACGAAGTGCACAATCTGGCCGGCGACCCGGCCTACGCCGACGTGCTGGCCGACATGCGTCGCGAAGTGCAACAGCGGATGTGCAACTTGCCCGACTTGGGCATGATCCCCGAGCCGGTATTCTTGCGAGAAGGTGCACCCGACGGATTCGGATACGCGCGGGCGAACCGGGATCGCATCACCCATTTGCTGTCGATCGCCGATTTGCAGCTCGTTTCCTTTGCCGAAGCCAGGCCGAAACTCGAAGCCGCATTTGCCGAAAAAGACCCGCTCGCGCGATACTGGGCCTGGATCGTGTGCAGCACCTTCGGCAAAGAGGCGGAATGTTTTGTCGACAAGGCGAAACAGGACATGTGGAAGGACGACGATTTGCTCGTCCGCACCCGTGCGGCCGAGTTCGTCGGACTCGTCGGCGCCGCCGATCCGCGTCCGGCGCTGGTCGACATCTTGAACAAAACGACCGATCCGGTCGAAGCCAACTTGATCTTGAACACGGTCGTTCTTTTGAAGGACGGAAAAACGAACCTGCCGTTCGACTTCGAGCAGGTGGCGAACGCCCCGTGGGTGAACGCCGCCGGCGAGGTCGCCAGGCGCATCCGTTACCTGAAGGGAACGACGGAATAAAACGACGGTATCTTCAACCAGGGCACCGGACCGATTCGTCCCCCCGCGGGCACGTGCTGCCGAAGACAAAAGGAGCAAGCACATGTTGTGTCACCGCACACGGGGAGGGCGGGGGAATTTCGATCGATTCACGAACCGGGTCGCTTTCATGCCGCTGCTGGGCGGCCTGGCCGTGATATTTTGCTGCTTGGGCATATCCGTCCATGCGGCGGAACGCCCGAACATCGTGTGGATCATGGCCGAAGACATCGGCCCGGAGCTTTCGTGCTACGGGCATCCGGCCGTCCGAACCCCGAACATCGACGCCCTGGCCGCCGACGGCGTCCGTTTCACCCGCGCCTTCACGACGGCCCCTTCCTGTACCCCGTCGCGCAACGCGATGATGCTCGGGGTGTACCAGACCCGCACCGATACGCAAGATCAACGGCGGCGCGGCGTGGTGCTTCCGCCGCACATCAAACCGATCACCTATTACTTGCAACAGGCGGGCTATTTCACGGCGTTGGGATGCGGCTACTCGAACAAGACCGATCTCAATTTCAAGTGGCCGCATCTGTTCGACGCGAACGACTGGAAAGAGCGGCGGCCCGGACAACCCTTTTTCGCGCAGATCACCTTGTGGGTCACCCATCGCCAACCGAACGGTTGGGCGAAAGACTGGATCGAAGTGCGACGGCGGTCATCCCATCCGGTCGATCCTGCCGAAGTCGCCTTGCCGCCGTATTTTCCCGATCATCCCGAATGTCGCCTGGACTGGGCCCGCTACCTCGACGCGATCGAATACATCGACGCAGAGGTCGGTGAGATCCTCGACCGGCTCGAACACGAGGGCCTTGCCGACAATACGATCGTGATCTTTTGCGGCGACAACGGTCGATGCCATCTGCGAAGCAAATGCTGGCTCTACGAGGGCGGCATTCATGTGCCGTTGATCATTCGCCGACCCGGCCAATCGGGAGGAATCGTGCGGGATGAACTGGTTTCGATGCTCGACGTTTCGGCGTCGGTATTGGAGTTTGCCGGAATCGACATCCCCGATCACTTCGACGGCCGTCCCTTGTGGGGACCGCGCGCCCGACCACGCGATTGCATCTTTGCCGCCCGGGACTTGATCGATACCCTTGAAGATCACATCCGTTGCGTGCGGACGGATCGCTTCAAGTACATCCGCAACTACAACCCCGAGCTGGGTTACCGCGAATCGGAGTACGTCGAAGAAAACCGCCCCATGTTGCCGGTCATCCGTCGCTTGGCCGCCGAAGGGAAGCTCAACGCCGCGCAACAACTATTGCTGGCCGAGCGAAAACCCGACGAAGAGCTGTACGACTTGCAGGCAGACCCCTTCGAGCTGCACAACCTGGCCGATTCGCCTGAGTATCGCGAGGTTCTCGACGATCTGCGGGCGCGTCTGGACCGCTGGATCGAAGAAACCGGCGATACGGGATTGGCACGCCTGAAAAAAGCCCCCGAACCGACTCGAACCGATTGAAAGGGAGGACAAAACGGTGCGCGCTGTCGTGGTATTCATGTGGCTGGGACTGATCGCCGCCTGCGGCGGATATCCGACTCGCGTCGATGCAGATTCCGCTCCTGCCGATGCATTACGCGACGCCGGAGCAAGCGGCGGGTTGATCGTTCACCTGGGATGCGACGCACCGGATACGTTGCTTGCCCTGCGACTGGACGAGCGATTTCTGGTGCAGGGTTTCGACATAAGCGACGACGCCGTGGCCGCGGCCCGGCGACGAATCGCCGACGCGCAACTTTCCGGCAAGATCCGGGCCGCACGTTTCGACGGAAAGCACCTGCCGCTGGTCGACGAAACGGCGGCGGCCGTAGTCGTCTCGACCGGTTTCGATGTTTCCCGCGACGAGCTCATGCGCGTCCTCGCGCCCGACGGCGTATTGTGCACGCAAGACGGCGGCGGATGGTCGATCGAACGCAAACCGTGGCCCGACGACGTGGATCAGTGGACGCATTTCTTGCACGACGCGTCGAACAACCAAGTCTCGAACGACAAACGCGTCGGCCCGCCCAAGGGCTTGCGTTGGACCAGCGGCCCCCGCTGGTGCCGCAGCCACGAATGGCCCACCAGTGTGCAGTGCACCGTGACGGCAGGCGGCCGTGTGTTCACGATCATCGACCTCGGGCCGATCGGCGTTTACCGGCACTTGCCGCAAGACTGCCGGCTCGTCGCCCGCGATGCCTTCTCGGGCGTTCACCTCTGGGAAGTGCCGTTGGTCGACTGGCAACCCGAGTTCGGCACCGGCACCGAGAACCGCTGGCAGATGCATCACACGATCGCGAGGCGCTTGGTCACCGACGGCGAGCGGGTGTACGTCACGTTGCGTTTCTTGGATTCACCCGTCTCCGTCCTTGATGCAGCGACGGGTGAGGTGCTCGTCGACGCATTACCCGGCACGAGAGGCGCCGATGAAATCTTGCTTTCCGACGGTGTGTTGGTCGCCAAGTGTACGCAAGGTCGGTCGATCGGCGCGTTGGAAAAGATCGCCGGACCGTCCTTGGCAACCCGGGACCGCCTCGTCGGCGTCGACATCCCGTCGGGCAAAAAGCTCTGGGAAACACCCCTGTTGCACGTACTGCCGTATGCCTTGGCAATCGACGGCGGACGCGTCGTCTATCACGACGGCACGACGTTGACGTGCCTCGATCTGCGCAGCGGCGAATCGCGCTGGACGGTCGAATGTCCGATCCTCTCCGCCTTGGGCGGAGGTACTTCGTTGGCCGTCCATGACGGGGTCGTACTCTTGCACGTCCGCGGACGCCTTGCGCTGCCCGAAAACGCCGCTTCGACGGCAACCGCACCGACCAAGGACACGAAGCCGACGACCAGCTCGATGACCGCTTTCGCCTTGGACGACGGCCGCGTATTGTGGCAGCGTCGCGGCCACACGAGCCTAGCCGGCGCGTCGCACATGCCGACCGAAATCTTCGTCATCGGCGATACGCTTTTCTACGGCCAATCGACGGAAGGATACGACCTGCACACCGGCGAGGTGAAAACGTCGATCGACGTCGGGAAGCTGATTTCGCCCGGCCATCATTACCGTTGTTATCGCGGCAAGGCGACCTGCGACTACCTGATTTGGCCGAAACGCGGCGCCGAATTCATCGACGTCGTCGAAGGCAAGAATCACATGCGCAACGATTGGCTGCGGGCGCCGTGCTTCACCAGCTTCGTGCCCGCCAACGGCCTGTTTTACGTACCGCCCAGCCAATGCTTTTGCTATCCCGGGGTGATCGTGCCGGGCTATTTGGCGCTTACATCGAAGCCCGCCGAGGGCAAGACGACCGAACTTCCGGCCCTCGAAACAATCGGCGCGACGATCACCGAAACGGTCGCGGCGACGACGGCCGACTGGCCGATGTACCGCCACGATAATGCTCGCAGCGGCAACACGCCTGCGAAGCTGGGTCCGAATCTCGTTCCGGCGTGGGACATTCACTTGGCTTCAGCGGCTGCGCAAGCGATCGGCGTGAAGGATCGCGTCTGGCTTGCCGAAAAGGAGGCCGGGCAAATCCGCTGTGTCGAAGCCGCGACGGGGAAAACGGCGTGGACGTTCCTCGCCGGCGGTCGTATCGATTCGCCGCCCACCTACTGGAAAGGGCGACTCTACTTCGGGTGCCGGGACGGCTACGTCTATTGCTTGGATGCGGCGAAGGGCACCTTGATTTGGCGGTTTCGCGCGGCGCCCGACGATCGCCGATTGGTGGCCGAGGAACAAATCGAGTCGTTGTGGCCGGTCTCCGGCAGCGTGCTCGTACAAGACGGCAAAGTCTACACCGCGGCGGGCCGTTCTTCCTTCCTCGACGGCGGCATTTACGTCTACGCCCTGGACGCAAACGACGGCCACCCCGTGGCCAAGGAAAAGCTCGAAGGCCCGTGGCCGGATATCTGGAAAGACGTCGGCACGCCCTTTGCCATGGAAGGCGCCCGGCCTGATTTGTTCGTCTCCGACGGACACAACCTGTACATGGGCCGCATCAAGTTCGACCCCGACTTGAACCGGATTCCGCTCGAACCGGCAAGTTCGTTGGGGGAACTCGACATGGGAGAAACGCACCTGGTGGCGACCGGCGGCTTTTTCGACGATTCGGGCTTCGACCGCATCTACTGGATGCACAGCCGATGGTGGCCGGGATTCTACCTGTCGCAACACGCGCCCAAAGCCGGACAGATCATCGTCTTCGACGACCATACGACCTACGCCGTAAAGTACTTTTACCGGCGGATCTTGTGGGCCACGGCTTTCTTCCCCGGCGAACACGGCTACCTGCTGTACGCCGACGACGCTTCGACCGAACCGGCCCTGCTGGAGCACAACGACAAAGGCACCGGGCTCACATGGCTTCCCCCCGAGTCGTACACCGACCAGTATCGACACGGCGGTCGCGGCGTCGAAAAAGGGACCGGTTGGGTCCGCCTGCAACCGGCGAAATGGCAGAAGTTCATTCCGGTTCGTGTGCGGGCGATGCTCTTGGCGGGCGATTACCTGTTCACCGCGGGTGTGCCCGACGTCGTCCCCGAAGATGATCCCCTGGCCGCCTTCGAAGGCCGCTTGGGAGGCCGACTTCAGGTCTTCCGCAGCCGCGACGGAGAGTTGCTGAACGAGCTCGAGCTCGATGCGGCTCCCGTCTTCGACGGCATGAGCGCGCTGAACGGCCGTATCTACTTGACCACGCAGGACGGTCGCGTGCGGTGCTTCGACACGAAAGAATGACGGCCGTGATTCTCACACGCCGAAACGGTTGAACCACGCCCGTTGCTCGAACGGCAGCTTGGGCTTTTGCTCCCACTGCTCGGCCGGTACGCCCAGCGGAAGCACGACTTGCACGCGCCGATCGGCGGGCACGCCCAACAGCTCCGCAAGCCGTTCGGCCGTGCGGTTCACCCGCAACGCGCCGTCCAGCCAGACCGTGGCGTAACCCAACGCGGTAATCGCCAGCAGCATGTTTTCGACGGCTGCGGCGCAGTCCTCCTTGTAAAACGACATCCCGTTGAATACCGGCCGCGGATCGGCAACGCACACGATCATCGCCTTGGCCGTGGCGCACACCGGCCGGTCGATGATCTGCTTCGCCTGTTCGAGCAAGGCAGGGTCGTCGACGATGATGAACGAGGTCGTTTGCTCGTTCTTACCCGACGGCGCACGGATACCGGCCTCGACGATCTTGCGCAAATCTTCCCGCGAGACGGCCGCATCGGTGAACGGCCCACGATAGCTATGCCGACGACGAATCGCTTCGAAGACGTCCACGGGTTCCCTCCTCGGAAACGCGCCCCCTCAGAACCGAAAACGGACATGCGTCGATGCGAACGCGCTGCCGGTCTTCGCACCGCCAAGCTCATTCGATGACGGCGAGGATCTCGCCTTCGCTCATCACAAGAACTTTCTCGTCGCCCAATTGAACCTCACTGCCCGCGTAATGGTTGAAGATCACCCGGTCCCCTTCGCACACCTGAGGTTCGGCGCGGCTACCGTCGGGCAAGAGCCGACCGTCGCCGACCGCGAGGACGCGTCCTTCGCGCGAGCGTTCACGACTGGAGTCGGGCAGGACGATGCCGCCGGGGGTTGTTTCCTCGGCCTCCAACGGTTTGATGATCACGTTGTTTCCCAGCGGTACGAGCTTCACGGTTTTTTCCTCCTCCCGGTCTCTCCGACCCCACCGCAGGCGCCCTCTTGTGAAAACCTCGGTCGGACGCCGTGTCATAGCCCCCTATTGTGGCGCGGAACGATTCACCGCTCAAGCCTGCGCTAACTCTTTAGGAGTATCGACCACCCCCTTACAGAATCCTTCTCACAAGAGGCAAGGGAACGGTGCGGCAAACGAACCGCCTCGGCGCGGGATTCGAAGGGGCTTTTCAAATTCCCGAAAGCTATGATAGAATGGGCTTTCGCATGGCACGCCCCCTTAGCTCAGTTGGCAGAGCAGCTGACTCTTAATCAGCGGGTCGTAGGTTCGAGTCCTACAGGGGGCACTTGGGTGTTTTGCCCTAGGCAGCAAATACCGCAACCTCTTACACAAAGCCGACTTCCGTCAAACCGGCGGAGTCGGCTTTCTGCGTATTTCCAGGCGTCTCCGCCGCGTACTGCGTCGCATTTCGCGCCGCCATTTTGCCGTCGAAATCGAGCCCTTGCAGAGCGGGATGACCTCCCGCGGCGCGACGGTTCCCCCCCACGCACACACCATATGGGACAGGAACCGTTGCTCTGAATCCGCCAGCCTCGCTTGCCCGCAGGTTGTGCGCTACCCTCCGTCACGCCTTCCGCCCCGCCCGTCGGTCCAATTCATGTTTCGCCAGAAGCGCGTTCAGCTTGCGATAGAACGCGGCACCCGGCGGTTCGGGGATTGCATCCCGGCGGATAAACAGCGTCGGCTGTCGAAGCCTTTTCCTGGGTCCGAGCATCGTGTCGTCAGAATCTTGGTCCCAGAGGCTTATTCCTTGTCGTTTCGTGCCACTATTTTCTACAATCAGCCGCAGTCTGCAAAGAGGTTTTGCAACGGGCTGATATATCGAACCATATGAACCAGGGCGTTTTATTACGCGAGTAGACACTTTGAAACCCCTTTCTAGTTCCAGATGCGAACCTCATCCCCCACATGGAGCTGCGGTCCACGCACCGGTTGAAGACCTGGGGCCTGCAACCACAAACCTCACGCATCCTCCACCTCCTGGGAAGAGTGTCTTCGTGCCGCTGTGGATGTTTCGTGGTCCAGGCGACCGAAGAGAGCCGCCACAGTAACGCGAAGCGGGAGGCGCTTCAATGACAAGCAAGAGAATCGTTGTCAGATGGTATGAGCATGGGCGGCCGCAATACCGCTGTTTGGTCCGGGGCATTTTGCCGGACCGACGTTTCTATGGTGAAATTCTCGCATGCTATCCACATGGAGGAAAAAGTACGACTGCTCAAGGGCGATTGTCCGAGCCTGACTACACACGCCTGTTGCAGTTGGTTGACAAAGTCGAGGCTGCCACACGCGGTCAGCTTCAAGACGGACCTTGCGAGGGAATGCTTGCGGAAGGGCTGCCTGCCAATCCGAGAATCATCTTCTTGTATAACCCGAGCGTACATGCAACGACACAAGCGGGGATCTTGTTCCGCCAGATCACACAATTGTTGTTGCCCTACCTGCAACCTTTCATGGAGATGCTCAAAGAGTAGCTCGGCGAAGCAAGTATCAGCCATTAACATGCGTGGCAATTTTACGCTGATGGTCCTTATCACCCCGTTGCACAAGCCGGTTTTAGACGCGGCGTGACGGCGAATAATGACCAATGGGCGTTGTGACCTTGCCAGATCGAATATCGCCAAAATGGTGTCAAAAAGCCGATCATGCGCCCCGATCGGCCCGCAGGCAAACCGGTGCCGGCAAGCCGCTTCCGGGGCGCTTCGAATGCCGTTTCGCCGCCCAGGTCACGGTCCGTAAGGAAGGTCGTCGCGGTACGTCGACCGATTCGCCTGCCGCACTCGGTCACGATCGAGTTTCATCACTTTACGATCATAAGTATACAGGCCGTTCATCTCGTTTTCGACGTCGGTCCATTGTGTATATACGGCGGCACATACTCCTTGCCGTTTGTACGCCGTCAACTGGGCGATGAAGTGTTCATATTCGGCGGTCGCCTTTTCGAAGTTCTCGTAGTTGAAGTGGACCCACGGACCGTCGGGATCCCATACGTGGCCGTCGACCAGGTAGCCGATTGCCCCGTATTCGCCGAGCACGGCGACGCGATCGTCGATCACCTCGACCGGTCCCGGCGGACGATAATGATGGATGTCGCGGACATGCCCGGCTTGATAGTCGATCTTCCGTTTTCCGGCGGTGAAGCCGCTGTTCGTATTCACCAATCGCGTGGGATCGAGGGCCGTCACTTTGCGGGTCATGCGATAGGGATCGTAGATGCCCCAGTGTTCGTTGAACACGACCCACATGATGATCGACGGATGGCTCTCGTGCGTGCGGATCATCCGTTCCAGTTCGGCTTCAAACTGGATGCGATCGTCGTATTCGCGTTCGCCGAAGGTGCTGGGCATGTCTTGCCACACGAGGATGCCCAACTTGTCGCACCAATAATACCAGCGTCGCGGTTCGACCTTGATGTGCTTACGGATCATGTTGAAGCCGAAGTCCTTGATGCCTTCGATGTCCCAGCGCATGGCCTCGTCGCTAGGCGGTGTGTGGAGACCGTCGGGCCAAAACCCTTGATCCAGCGGGCCCATCTGAAAGACGAACCGCCCGTTGAGGACGATCTTGGGCACACCGTCGATCGTCGCAATGCCGACATCACGCATGCCGAAGTAGCTTTCGACATGATCGACGGGACGTCCTTCGCGGAGAACGACGATTTCGGCGTCGTACAAAAACGGGTGATCCGGCGTCCAGGGCTTCGGCTGCGGGATCGGCAAGGTCAGTTCCTTGTCCGCGCGGGTTTCGCCCGAGGCGATCGTGGTTTCGCCGTCGCGCACGATCACGCGGTAGGTCACGTCGGGCTCCAACCCTGAAATACCGCACGAGAACGTGACGGTCTTCTCGGCCAGGCGGGGCGTGATCGTCAACTCGGCCAGATGCACCGGGTCGACCGGCTCCAACCATACGGTCTGCCAAATGCCCGAGCTGGGTGTGTACGAAAAGCCTTGCGGGTCGGCGAACTTGCCGTTGCTTTGTTTCCCGCGGGCGATGGGCCGATCGCTGCCGGGATCGTACACGTACACGAGCAATTCGTGGGCGTCACGGTCGGCAAGATAGTCGGTGATGTCGATGGAAAACGGATCGTAGCCGCCGCGATGGCCGCCTGCGTATTTTCCGTCGACGAATACGGCGCATTCCCAATCGACGGCCTCGAAGTTCAAGTGGATGCGTTTTCCTTGCCACGCTTCGGGCACGCGGAAGGTCCGACGATACCACGCCCGGCCTTGCGGATGGAACTCGCGGATTCCCGACAGGGCCGATTCCCACGGAAACGGCACGAGGATTCGTCGTCCAAGATCGCGACTGAAGGGGATTTTTTCGGGACGCTTGTCTTGGTCGATGAACTCGAATTGCCATAGCCCGTTGAGGTTCAACCATTGGGCGCGGACCAACATCGGCCGCGGATATTCGGGCCATACGTTTTCGGGATCGATTTTTTCGCCCCACGGCGTCATCAACGGGCACGGTGCCGGCTTCCACGGTTCGGCCGCAGCGGCGACCGGCTGCACGACGAACGAACCCGACACGACAAACCACATGGCCGCGGCGAACAATGCAAGAACGAGATACATTTCGAACTCCCGGCGAAGAAATCGACGCAACCGCTTGCGCGACACATTCCTCCTATCCCCACGGCGTCAGTGTTTTCGCCCGATGCCGGATCGTCAATTGCGATGCGCAATATCGATATTCTTCTGCGCAGAAACGGCGTTCGGCACGGGAAGCATCGCGCCGATCATTCGCGGGCGAGGCATTCGGCGACGGTTCGGGCGACGGCGTCCTCCTGGCCCGGCACGCTGCCGCTCCACACGGCGCAGATAGTGCCCGCCGGATCGATCAACACGGCAGAGGGCAAGACGACTTGTGTCCCTTCTTGCATACCTCCGGCGGCCGCCAGCGCACGCCGCGTCATACCGTCACGGTCTTCGTAACACGGCACCGAGATTTGCCGCCGACGGAAGAGGCGTTCGATCCGCCGAGGAACGTCCGCCGTTTCACGATTCGGTAAAGGACACACGATCGGCACGAAGCGGAAACGATCGGAGTCGGCAAGCGTGTCGAACTTCGCGTTGAGTTTCGCCAAATCGTCGATCGCCGTGTCGGACCAATCGCCCCAAAAGAAAAGCAACGTCCACTTGCCGCGAAGCGATTCTTCGTCAAGCGGCGGGGCATCGTCGGGATACACCGGTGTGAGCGCACATGCAGGCAACACGGCGCCGACTGCCGGATGTTGTCGCGGGTCGGGCGTTCCGAACAGCCGGTACCGAAAGACGACGAACAACAGGCCGACGAAAGCCGCCAAGATGAGCGCATCGACCCATTTCGGCCAGTCGCGACGCTCCCAAAAGAACGCCTTGAGGCGCGCCGGAAGCGAAACAGGCGAAGGCGGGCGGTTGGTGATGTCCGACGTGTCGTCCACGTGAAGTTCTCCCGAAAGGGGCGTTCGGGCGGAGGTTCGCGATGCACCTCGTATGCATTTCATCATAGTGCATCGCGTCGAAAAAACGCCCCGTCGGCCGCCGGATTCTCGCAATTTGCGACAGGAAGCCCGATGCAGCGTATCGTTTTCCGGCGCCCACCGCGGCCGTCGCTCGTGCTCGCCGGTCTTGGGCCGCCTTACCGGAGGTGTGATGCGTTGCCGGAACCGAGGCGCGTGAACGTCTCGACGGTAGATGTCCGTTACGTCAAGTAGGGCTTCAAGGCATCGGCAAGCTGCTGATAGTGGAACAGCCGACCGAAATCGAGCAGTCCGGCCAATGCATAAGAATGCACGCGATAACCGGTTTCTTCCAGGATCGCAATCGGATTCAAGCCGCCGATGACGGCGCACCCGATGCGGCCTTGAGTCGGGTGCAGCCCCAACACCTCGCTTTGCGGTTCGCCGATCTGAAGAAAGCCGCGCATGCCGATCACTTCAAGACGTGCGGCCAGGTTCTCGACCGCTTCGCGGCTTTGTTCGGGCACTTCACGGAACCCGGCGCCGACCACGCCGTTTCCGTCGCGAACGGCGCCGCGATAGTTCGTCAAGCCGGCGCGGATGAAAACCTCCAAGGGGTCGATGCTCGTGCCGTCGTACCGGATGATTTCCACGAATCGCGTCGGCCGACCTTCTTGGAATTCGAGCAGCCCGCCGAATACCGACGCCATCGGGATCCCGTGTTTCAAGAGCACGCCGTTGAGCGTAATCGAACATACCGTGCACAAGCCGATCTTGTTCTCAGGAATCGTTACCTGGCCGATCGTTTCGCCGGGCCCCAATACGGCCACCAGGTGGCCCAAGGCGTAGCCTGCGGCGAAGACGTCGCAAACCCCATCGAGGCACGCGTACAAATGCCGTGGATCCACAATGGACGTGTTGACGACGACCTCGCCCCGGCGCGATGCCAAATCGAAAGTCATGGCGTAAGTCAGATGGTCGATTTTCGCCGAGAGGAAGCCGACACGCTCGAAGGTTTGTGCGGCGCGCAGCTCTTCGCGGCCGCGATCGGTGATGGTTCTTCCACGACGTCCGTGCGATTCGGTCAAGCCCTCGGCGTCCATTTCGGCCAGGTAGAGGCGAATCGACCGTTCGCTGAGGTCCAGCCCGGCCTTTTCCAGCATTGCAGCCAGTTGGCGGGAATGAAGCGGCCGGTCGCCGGCACTGAGCAACTTCAAGATGGCCAACCGATTTCGTTGCCGTTTGTCCATCGTCGTCAGACGCCTTTCCTTGAATGGTTGGGTTTGTCCATGCGGTCACCAAGAGACTGAAACGGCAGTTTACACTGCCGCAACGGCACAGAGAACCGATTTGCGGCAATAGTTACGGCATTATTGCCGCTTCAATTGCCGCACAAAAGGCAAAATTACCGTGAGCCCACAGAGTCAGCCGACGGCGGCACACGCCGAAACCCTCCTCCCTACCGAGGATTACGGTGCAAAAATGCGGGAAAACGATTGGAGATCTTTCGTGATTCGTGTATCATCAAGCCTTCAATGGGGCATTGTGTTGCCGTTGATTTGCTTTCTTCTTGTCGTTAAGGAAGGAGAGGTCTATGGAATTCGGTCCCAAACAAAATGACGCTCTCGGTACGAGCAATCGTGGTAATCCCTGCGAATCCGGGCTTTGCACATTGTGCTCTTCGGAGTGTAAAGGCAAGTGCGAAACCTGGTTGTCTTCGCTGGTGGGCAGGAAGCTGCTTTACCCGCGAAACTTCGGCAAGGTCACTGCCGGGTCGGCCAAAACGGTCGCTTTGGGAGTCGGCTATCATGCCTTGCGGATCCAAGGCTACGCGTACGGCGCGCACGGCCTGAACGGTCGGCTGTCGAACAGCCCCGACGACTGCATCTTTCCGAATGTCGACATCACGACCAGCTTCGGCAAGGAAATCAAGACGAAGTGCCGCGTGCCGATCATGACCGGTGCGTTGGGGTCGACTTTCATCGCCGCCAAGTATTGGGACTCGTTTGCGATCGGTGCGGCGTTGGTCGGTTTTCCGATCGTGGTCGGCGAAAACGTGGTGGGTGTCGACAAGCAGTCGGAACTCGAAAACGGTCGGATCAAGAGCTCGCCCGAGTTGGACCGCCGAGTCGAAACGTTCCTGCGCTATTACGACGGACACGGCGCGATCATCGTCCAGATGAATGTCGAGGACACGCGCAACGGCGTGGCCGAATACATCATCGACAAGTACGGCGACAAGGTCATCATCGAGCTGAAATGGGGCCAGGGCGCCAAGGACATCGGCGGTGAAATCCAGGTGACCGATCTGGAGTATGCCCAGTTCCTGAAGAACCGAGGATACGTGGTCGATCCCGATCCCACCGACCCCGTCGTCCAGAAGGCGTTCAAAGCGGGGTCGATCACCAGCTTCGCTCGCCACAGCCGTTTGGGCGGAACGGATCTGAGCAGCGCGGAAGCCGTCCGCGAAGCCTTCGCGACGGAAGTGGGCAGGCTGCGGAGTCTGGGCTACAAGCGGATTTCGCTCAAGACGGGCGCCTACGGCATGGAAGCGCTGGCGATGGCGATTCGCTTCGCCGCCGACAACAATCTGGACCTGCTGACCGTGGACGGCGCCGGCGGCGGTACGGGAATGAGCCCCTGGAACATGATGGATCATTGGGGTGTCCCTTCGCTCCCGCTGCACGCCAAGACCTACGAATACTGCAAGATTTTGGCCGACCGAGGCATCGCCGTTCCCGACATCTCTCTGGGCGGCGGTTTCGCGCGCGAGGATCACATCTTCAAAGCGCTGGCCTTGTGTTCTCCGTTTGCCAAGTTGGTCTGCATGGGTCGCGCCCCCATGATTCCGGGCTTCCTGGGGAGCAACATCGAAGGCGTACTCCGGCCCGAACGCCGAGCGGCCGTCAACGGAAACTGGGACGAGCTGCCGAATTCGGTCAAAGCGATCGGTTCGACGCCCGAAGAAATCTTCGCCTGCTGGGAAACGGTCCGCGACAAGGTGGGCGACGACGAGATGGAGAAGATCCCCTTCGGTGCCGTGGCGCTGTACTGCTACGCCGACAAGCTCGCTTGCGGACTCCAGCAGTTCATGGCCGGTGCGCGTAAGTTCAAACTGGACCAGATCTCGCGCGACGACCTGATGGCGGCCAACCGCGAAACGGAGAAGGAAACGGGCATTCCGTTCATGACCGAAGCGCAAGAAGAAAAGGCACTGGCGATTTTGAACGCCTAGTTCCCACATGTTTCGGCCGAACAGCGACGCCGGAGGAACGCCCTCCGGCGTCGCGAAACGGTTTACGTTGATTCCGATTCACCATGATTCCGGGATTGTGCCCATCATGACAAAGCAATGGTCCGACGATTATCTGCTGGGAATCGAAACGATCGATTCGCAGCACAAGCAGTTTTTCGACGCCGCGCAGCGTCTGCACGACGCCATGGTGAACGTCGAGGGTGAGGATGTCGTAGAAAAGGCCGTCGATTTTCTGCGCAGTTACGCACAAACGCACTTCCAGACCGAAGAAGCCTTGATGGAACGGCACGGCTATCCGCGGCTGGAGGAACACAAGCGACTGCACGCGGCGTTCTTTGATGCGATGACGGAGCTGGTCGAAGATCTCGAGAAGTTCGGCCCGAACCAACATCTGGCCGAACAGGCGTTGGAGATCTCTCGCGATTGGCTTCTCGAACACATCTTGGAAGAAGATACGCAGTACGCAAAGTACATTCGCTGATTCGCCAAGACGTACCGCGCTCTCGCGTCGATAAGCTTCTCCCCGTGCTTGTTGGATTTTCCAACTGCGGGATGAACGCGATGCGGACGGGAGCTTCCCCGCCCGGCCGATCCACGGCCCAAGGCGATGGGGAAACGGGCGTGCCGGCCGTCGACCCGGTGTTTGGAACGCTTCGGGGTTTCACGACCGTCGACGGCGAGCACGCCCGCGGTTCGTTTTGAAGTTCTCATCGGATCGAATCGAACCGCGCGCCGGCAAACACGCAGCGCCGCCCGCCGATCTTTCGGACTTGTCACAAGAAGATCTCGCTGCCAATCTCGAACATATCCTGTCACCGTAGTCGGTGGTGTCGAACGGATACCCTTCGCCGAAAGACACGACCTCGCTGCGCATGATTTTGCCTTGGGCACGTGTGACGCATAAGATTACGCGGTTTCGCGGGCACGGTACCGCGGGAATGCGACTTCGAGGTCAACAAAGCACTCGTTCGTACAAACGATAAGGAGGGTACGTCATGGTCCGAACCGCCAGCACGATGATGCCGTTGGGGACGCCCGCTCCGGCCTTTCGCCTGCCCGACTACGCCGGAAAGGAATGGTCGATCGACGATTTCGCCGATGCCGCGGCGTTGTTGGTCGTGTTCATGTGTAATCATTGTCCCTTCGTGAAGCACATTGCCGACGAACTCGCCGCGTTGGCCAAAGAGTACCAGGCCAAGGGTGTCGCCGTGGTCGGCATCAATTCGAACGACGTGGTGAATTATCCCGACGATTCGCCCGAAAAAATGCGCGAAGAGGCAACCCGGCGCGGCTACACGTTCCCCTACTTGTACGACCACACGCAAGAAGTCGCCAAGGCGTATCGCGCAGCATGCACGCCCGACTTCTTCCTGTTCGATCGCGAACGGAAGTTGTTCTATCGCGGCCAATTCGACGACAGTCGGCCGGGGAACGACGTGCCCGTCACGGGTGCCGACTTGCGGGCGGCGCTCGATGCCGTCCTGGAAGGCCGTCCCGCCCCCGAGGTGCAAAAGCCCAGCTTGGGATGCAACATCAAGTGGAAGGCGGGCAACGAGCCGGAATACTTCGCCTCGGCCCAAGTGTGAATCGCCCGACGGCTCGAACAGGCCGGCCGGACCCGATCGTCGATCGCGCATCGAGGGTATCCTCCCGAATCGGAGGATGCCCTTTTTGCTTGACTTGTGCGGCCTAGGCTGCCCAACCTGTCAATCGAGCTTGTATATTTTCATCTCGAAGGGAGGTTCGCGATGCGCTGTTCGCTTGTTCGCCGATCGATTGTTTGGGCCGTGTTCATGCTTGCGGCCGGTTGTTTCGCTTTGCCCGCGTTCGCAAAGGAAGGAGCGACATGCCCCGCCGACGGCAAGCTGAAGGTGTTCATCCTCGCCGGCCAGTCGAACATGGTGGGTTTCGGACAGGTCTCCGGCGAGCCCGGCACGATGGAATGGTACGTCGCGAAGCATCCCGACAAGTACGGACACCTGGTCGATGCGTCGGGGAAGCCGCGGGTACGCGACGACGTGTGGGTCGTCAACATCTCGTATCCCGACCGGCCCAAAACGGGTTGGTTGACCGTCGGCTTCGGGGCGAGCGAAGACCACATCGGTCCCGAGTACGGTTTTGGTTGGGCCGTGGGCGAGTATTTCGAGGATCCGGTACTCATCATCAAGTGTGCGTGGGGCGGACGATCGCTGTATCACAACTTCCGCCCGCCCAGCTCGGCAGAGTATCCGCCGCCGCAGAAGGACGGCGACATGGGCTTTCAGTACTACGAGACGATCCGCCAGTATCGTGAGATTACAGGCAACCTGACGAAATACTTTCCGCATTACGACGGCAAGGGATTCGAATTGGTCGGCTTCGGTTGGCACCAAGGTTGGAACGATCGAATCAATGCCCAGGCCGTCGATGCGTACGAATCGAACCTCGTGCACCTGATCCGGGACTTGCGTCGCGATCTCGGCGTCGAGAAGTTGCCGTTTGTGATCGCGAACACGGGAATGGGCGGCTGGGACATTCCGCCGACGGCCTCGTACAAACAGCGTGTCGAGAAGCTGATGGAAGTTCAACTTGCCGTGGCCGATCCCGAAAAACATCCGGAATTTGCCGGGACGGTGGCCGGCGTCGAGACGCGCGACTTCCAACGCTCGACCGACGAGTCGCCGTCGCGCCAGGAATACCACTGGAACCGCAACTGGGAAACGTACTACCTGATCGGTCGCGCGATGGGCGAGGCGATGATCGGGTTGTTGCGAAACAACGAGTAGACCGGGGGTTCGTTGCGATCGGCGTTTTTCGCCGTTTTGCGAGGATTCCCGGCGGCGCGCCGACCGGATGCGACGGCATTCCGTCACCATGACCGGGGAGCGGATTTACCCCGTCGCATGCGGGCGCTTGGGGCCGTCGTGCCGGTGCGGTCGACTCGGCGCGCCGTCTAACTCGTACATTGCGACCAGCGTCTTGAATTCTTCGATCAGCTCTTCGCGGAGCGATGCCGGGCGGAGCACCTCGGCATGGCGGCCAAAGCTAAGGATCCAGCTCTTGAACTCGGGCAGCCCCGAAAGACGAAACTCGGCGATCACGTGGCCGCTCTTTTGCTGGGTCAATTTTTGCGAAGGGTGCCACTTTTTCTCCATGACGTAACGGGCGACGGTCGGCGAAAAGCGGACACACACGTCCTCGACGTCGCTGCCGCTGTAGATGCCGAACTGCTTTTCGAGATGCTCCTTCAGGTTGAACGAATCGGGAATCGTAAACGGAATCCGCGTTACCTCGATGTCGTAGATGCGATCGACCTTCCAATGCCGAATGTCGCGGTGTTCGTTCGAGTGGCCGACCAGGTAGAGCGAACCGCGATGCCGGACCAGCCCGTACGGACGGATGTCGTACGTTACCGGTTCCGTCGCGTGCAACGATTGATAGGTGATGTGAACGGTTTTCTTCTCGTCGATCGCCAACAGCAACGCATCGACAATCTCGTACTTGCCGCGATAATCGCTGAGCCCGACCGACGTTTCGCAGAACTTGTCGGCCAGGTTGTCGACGTACCGGATGGCGTTTTCGCTCAAAATACTCCGTATCTTCTGGAAGGCTGCGCGTGCCGGTTCGGCGAACGGGGTACCGGCCAACGTCTCCAGCAAGCGCCGACCGACGAACAGCGACAGGGCTTCTTCGTAGTTGAGTGAGATTTCGACACCCTGCGCGCTCGCGATCTTGAAGCGTTTTCGGCCGTGAGCTTCCGTTTCTTCGGCGACGGGAAATCCGACTTCACGAATGATGTCGAGATCGCGTCGGATGGTCTTCTCACTGACCTCCAATTCTTCGGCCAATTCTTTGACCGAGACGCCCAAGCGTCGCGCGCCGAGGATGCGCAGGAGTCTCCACTGTCGGACGAGTTGTGATTGATCGGCCACAGGCGGCTCCCATCGTTGCAAGAGTTTCCACAACAGCGCAAGGTCGCCATGGATTCTTTGAACAAGCTTGCCTTGTGCCGCCGAAGCGGTCAAGTCACGCCTGCGCCGGCGCGGAGTGCGGTGTTTCTGCCCCATCGTTGCCGATTCCTTCTGCCCCAAAAAGGAAACCGGTCACCCCACTCCTGGCGCCGACGCCCGGCGCGACTGTGCCCCTGGGTCCGCTTACCGCCCTATCAGCGATCGTGCGTGGGGGATCGCTGTTTCGGGGATCGTTCCGTGCATCGGCACGATAAACGAATCGGTTCTCCTTCGCGCGATCGACGATCGAGGGAACGTGGGGATCCCGATCGAAAAACTCCCCGCCGGTCGCCCGAGATGTTGCCCCGTCCACCTCGGACGATCCGGCGGGAAACGGAGGTCGCCGGTCGAAGCTCGTTGATCACCGATTGAGCTTCTGTTGCTCCGTCGAGTTCGACCGACTCCTCCGACTGCCCCATTCCGCCATCGGGTGTCACACGGTCTCTCCCTAGTGCGTGGGGGATGAACCGTCGTCCTCCATGTCCCTCTTGCCTGCTCCGATCAATTACTAAGATACGCGCGGGGTTGGACAGATCGCGGGCAACCTCGCGCACGAAATTCGAGAAAATTCGAGTTGCCCGCGATGCCGCTCGCTGCAATCCGCAAGGCTTGAGTATTTCGGCAAACGTCGTTCGGTCTTTTTCACCGCCGATTCCCTCCGTAGAATGGTTGTCTTGCCTTATTCCATCGAAAAAATCTCCCGGATTTCGTCTATTCCATGGCTTCTCCGGTCAAACAAATCGCCGTTCTCGGCTCCACCGGCAGCATCGGGCGCAATGCGCTGGAGGTGATTGCCGCCTCCGGCGGGCGATTGCGTGCGGCCGCCCTGGTTGCCCATACGCAAACCGAACGGGTTTTGCGACAGGCGCAGGCTGTTTCACCCGATAGCGTGGTCGTGGTCGACGAACAGGCCGCACGACGGCAAGATTGGTCGGGGTTGCCGAAGAAAACGAAGCTTCTTGTCGGTGAAGAAGCCGTGCTCGACATCGCCCGCGATCCGAACGTCGATATCGTGCTGTCGGCGATCGTCGGGGCGGCCGGTTTGCGGGGAACCTGGGCGGCGGTCGAAGCCGGAAAAACCGTCGCACTGGCGAACAAGGAGAGCCTCGTCGTCGCCGGGAAGTTGATCACCGATTTGGCTCGGAAGACGGGCGCCGCCATCTTGCCGGTCGACAGCGAACATTCGGCCGTGTTTCAAGCCCTTCAGGCGGGCAAGCGTGCCGAGCTTCGGCGGGTCGTCCTCACCGCCAGCGGCGGTCCCTTCCGGGAGAAAAGCAGAGAAGAACTTGCCCGCGTCACCGTCGAACAGGCCCTCGACCATCCCACATGGTCGATGGGGCCGAAAATCACGATCGATTCGGCCACGTTGATGAACAAGGCCTTGGAGATCATCGAGGCCCGTTGGCTGTTCGATCTGGGACCGGACCAAATAGGGGTGGTAATCCACCCCCAATCCGTCGTTCATTCTATGGTAGAATTCATCGACGGGTCGATTATCGCCCAAATGAGCCCGCCCGATATGAAGTTGCCCATCCAGTACGCCTTGGATTGGCCGAACCGCCGCGCGGGGGTGGCCGAACGCCTGGATTGGGCGCAGGCGTTTCATTTGGAGTTTTTCCCGCCCGATTTCGACCGCTTTCCGGCGCTTGACCTGGGTCTGGAGGCCGCTCGGCTGGGGGGATCGGCCGGTGCCGTCCTCAATGCCGCAAATGAAACCGCCGTGGCGGCCTTTTTATCGCGCAGGATTTCGTTCGATCGCATCGTCGAAACCTGCCGCACGGTCCTGGAGCGTCATCGATTCGAACCCGACCCCACGCTCGAGCAACTTTGGGAACTCGACCGCTGGGCCAGAGAGGAGACCGAACGTTGGATTTCTTCGTGATTGCGTCCGCCGATTGGATGTGGCTGGTGTACGTGGCGATGGTGGTCATCGGCTTGGGGATGATGATCTTCGTCCACGAGCTGGGCCACTTCTTGGTCGCCAAGGCCTGCGGCGTCCGTTGCGACAAGTTCTACCTAGGATTCGACTTTTTCGGCCTGAAGTTGTTTTCGTTTCGCTGGGGCGAGACCGAATACGGTATCGGTATCGTCCCTTTGGGCGGCTATGTGAAAATGTTGGGCCAGGAAGACAACCCCAGCCGCCTGCGTGAAGAACTGGAAAAGGCGAAAGCCGCCAAGGCCGCCGAGGGCGAAGGCAAAGAGGTCGCCGACCTCGAACGCGCGCTCTTCGATCCCCGCAGTTATCTGGCGAAAAGCGTTCCCCAGCGGATGGCGATCATTTCAGCGGGCGTGATCATGAACATCATCTTCGCGTTCGTCATCTCGGTGATCGCCTACTTCGGCGGCGTCGAACAGGTGCGTTGCGGAGTGGGCGCCGTCGCCCCGGGCGAAGCCGCCTGGCGTGCCGGGTTGAGCGTCGGCGATACGATCACGGCCATCGACGGCAAGCCGGTCTATCGTTTCAGCGACCTGCAACACGGTGTTTCTTTGAGCGATCCCGACGCCGCGTTGACGTTCACGGTCCGCTCGCCCGACAATCAAGAGCGGCAAGTCGAGGTCAAGCCGGACCGATTCCGTATCGGGCCGACGGTGGGCGTCGCGGGGCCGATCACGCCCGTCTTGGGCGAGACGTTGCCTTTCTTACCCGGCAACGTCGCCGAGTCGGTCACACCCAAGCTGCTCCCCGGCGACCGGATCACCGCGATCGACGAAATTCCCGTGGCGAACGCGCGCGACCTGCACCGTGCCTTGGCGTTGCGCTGGGGAGTTCCCGTTCGGCTGACGATCGAGCGTCAAGGGCCTTCGGGCGAAAAGACTTTCGAAGTCGAGCTGCCGCCGCAGCCGGTGCGCTGTTTGGGGCTGGTAATGACCCCCGGTCCGGTGGCGGCCGTCAAACCCGGTTCGATCGCCGAAAAACACGCACTGACGCCCGGTGAAACGATCGTCGCGGTATCCGTCGAAGGGCACGAACCGTGGGACGGCGATCCGATGCGGTTGCCGTACTACCTGCAACAAGCCGCTCGCGCCGTCGAACACGCAACGGCCGAAGTCACGCTGGAAAAGGACGGGACACAACGGACGATCGAATTACCGCTGGAGCTCGCCGAGAGCTTCGCCCAACTGTACGCGGCCGAAAGCCGCCTCGAAATTCCGCAATGGGGCGTCACGATCGAAGTGTTGCCGCGGGTGCAAGCCGTCCGCGAAATCGCGAAGCAAACCCAAATCGATGAGAAGACCTCGCCGCTCTTGGAACCGGGCGACGAGATCATCAGTGCGCGGGTGATTCCCCCTGATCCGCAAATCATCGAAGAAAAATATCCCGATGCCGGTTTTCAGCAACCCGAGCGGACGTTGGTGTTCGACGACCCCGAAAGCCGCGACTTCGCCACCTGGCCGGCGATGATCGCCGTGATTCAAGAGACGCTGCCGGAGACGACCGTCGAATTGGTCGTCCGACGCGACGGAAAGCTGTTCGATACGCGATTACACCCGGTTCCCGATCCGACGTGGCATTTCCCCGATCGCGGTTTGTATTTTGCGGACGACACCTACACCGTTCGCGCCGGGTTGGGCGAAGCGATCGTTTTGGGCGGGAAGGAAACGCTCGACGCGATCACGGTCGTCTACCGGATGCTCGAACGCTTGGGCAGCGGCGACGTTTCTCCCCGCGCGATGACCGGGCCCATCGGTCTGGTCGGTTACGCATACCGAATGGCCTCGCAGGGTTTCGGCCGTTACCTGCTGTTCTTGGCCTTTTTGAGCGCGAACCTGGCGGTGTTGAACTTCTTGCCGATCCCCGTCCTCGACGGCGGCCACATGGTGTTCCTGCTCTACGAGGCGATCTTCCGCAAGCCGCCCGACGAACGCGTGTTCGTGGGCTTGTCGTACGTGGGCTTGTTCTTGCTGCTGGCCTTGATGCTGTGGGTGTTCGGGCTCGATTTGAACCTGATCCCGCGGTAACGGCCGACGCATCGGACGAAAATCGAATCGCCCGCGACGCGCCATGGATCGCGGGCGATGTGCGTTCCGTGGGCAGCAGTCCCGGCTTGCCTCATTCGGCGGCGGGGGTATCGCCGTCCGAGTCGGCCTCCGGTTCGTATTTCAGGTAACCGCTTTCCTTGAACACCTCTTGGCCGTGTTCTTCGGCAAACTTCAAGAAGGCTTCGACTTCGTCGGGATGTTTCGTGTACGACAGTCCGATGACGCCCACGCGAATCTGCTCATCGTACTCGTACGGGGTGGGCACGATGTCGATCGCGTCGAGGTACTCGTTGGCGACGCCGTTCCACATGATGCCCGCGTCGGCATGGCCCAGCTTGAGTTGTTTGCCGATGTCGGCGTGCGAGCGGAACATGGCGTTGCCGACGTTCTTCAGGACGGCGTCCTTGATGCCTTTCTTTTCGAGTAGGGCGAAAACCATCTCGCCGCAGGTCGAGTAATCGGGGTTGGGCAGCGCGACCTGGATACCTTCTTTGGTCAAGTCTTCGATGGACTGAATGTTCTTGGGGTTCCCCTTTTGCACGACCAACACCGGACACAGATAGCCGACTTGCACCCACCGCAGCATGGCGCCGGCCTCTTCGGTGTATTGCATGTACGGGTCATGGGTCACGTACAGATCGCCCTGGGCCTTGGCCTGCACGTGCGGCAGATGGTCCTCGGAGCCGCCGAAGCTGAGCAGCACGTCGATGTCGGGATGTTCTTTTTCGAACATCTCGACGAGCTTTTCGGTGGGCGGGCGGAAAGACGTTCCGCAGAGAATCAAGAGTTCCGTCTTCGCGGCCGATTCGCCTTCACCTTGCTGCGCCGTTTGATCGGGTTTCGGACAGCCCGCCAGCATCAACGCGCCCAGTACCAACATCAGTGTGCCCAGTTGTTTGCGCATCGCGTAGAACCTCCCTTCGTGAAGTCGTTCGTACAGCCGACAATACCGTCTCACAACCAACTCGCCGCGCGCAACGGATGATTATAGTCGTTCCGGAAGGCGTGTGCCAAAAAACGCCGCCCCCTGCGAAAACGGAACGACGACAAGCCGCCGGGCACGTCCGCCCGCGGAATGTTTGTGCGAGCTGCTATTTGCCCTTTTCAAACTGCTATTGCGGAAAATCGATTCTCGGAAACAATACGCGAAAGCGGCCGCGTGCACAGTGCCGTGCGTTTTGTGCGGAACACCCCTGTTGCGGGGCGGGTTCGCGCGGACCGACGGATCGGTGACGGATTTCTCACGAAACACGGCGACTCATGCCAGGGATCCCCACGACAACGCGAAAATCACGCGACGGCGCCTCGTTTTGCCGGTGGGCCGCAGCGGCGCTTGCAGGGCTTGCGTTGGCGATCGGTTGTCGCCCCCCCGAGCCGGAAGAACCGCCGCCGAAACCGCTGGTCGAGACGCTCGGCGAGTTGCCGGGCATTCGCCATTCTCCCGATCTGCGACTCCGTGAAGAACTTGCGCGTATCATCGAAGAGCAGGGAACGCCCGAGCAATTGATGCCCGAGTTGCCGCCGCCGGAAGAAAACGTCGCTGCGGTATTCGACGACCTGTTTCCGAAGTTTCGGATTCCCGCGATCTGGGCGCAGACGGAAGAACTCTTGCCCGGCAGCGACTTTCGTTTTCCGACAGGTTCCGCCGACGAAGCCCATCGCCTGATCGCCCGCTACGCCGACCAACGGAAGGCCGTTCGCGAGGCTCTCGATCGGCCGCAATGTGTGTTTCCGATTCGCTATACGGCCGGTTACGGCGACGAACTGGTGTTTCTCGATGCGGCGTCGATCGCGGCCCGGCTCGAACTGTTTGCCGCGGTCGAGGCGTTGGCCGCCGATCAGCCCGGCGAGGCCTTCGACGATTTGAGCGTCGTACTGCAAATTGCAGCGTATTTGTCGCAGCCGCCGCATCCGATCACGCGTGTTCGTTCGGCGATCTTGCGGGCCGAAGCCCTTTCGGGCATGCAAGCACTGTTCGCGCATCCGAAAACCGATCCCGCTTTGGCCGAGCGACTTTATCGTCGTTTGCTGGCCGACGTGCGGAACTGGCCGAGCGACGCTGCGGCGTGGATCGGCGAACGGGCGCTGGGCCTGCACGCCTTCGAAGTCGTGCGCCAGGGAAGGTTGTTCGACCTGCTCACCGAGGCCGAGGTGCGGCACTTCGCCGAATTGGGCACGTTGGAAGACGTTCCGCGGCTGGCCATGGAACGCGCCGACATGGACGAATGGTTTTATCTCCAGGCCATGCGCAAGGTGATCGACTCGGCCGAGCTGCCCTATGCCCGGCGCAACGAAGTGATCCGGTCGATCGAGGAATCGCTGAACGCGAAACGCGACACGCCCGAGTATCCGTTGGTATCCGGATTCTTGCTCTTGCCGCCGTTGCGCGAAGAAGTTCGCCTGCAATGCCGCGATCGGGCGTTGTGCGAAGGATGGTTGTTGGCCTTGGAGCGGGCCTTGGGGCACGCCGACGGCGCACAACGCACGAATCCCATGACCGGACAACCGTTTTTGCTCGAACGACCGCCCGGCTGGATCAGCGTCCAGTTGATCGATCCCGACCACGAGGCCGTGTTGAAGATCGAGGTTCCCGATTACGCCGGGCAAAAGTAATCAGCCGGCTTCGCCCCGGCGGCTCGGGCCGACGACGCGCAGGCCCACCAAAATACCGGCGTCGGCAAGAACGGCATTGCGTCCCGAATTGTGCCCGCGTGCCGGTCTGCCCGGGGCGCAATCTTCACCCACGAACCACGGGGCGATAGCAGGCCGATTGACGCGATGTGCCTCACTTTCCGGCGCGACGCGGATACATTTCGGCACCGATATCCCGCGCCGCCTCGATGATTTCGACGTTCGGCGTGTCGCACACGTCGACGAACCCGATCTGGTAGTTTTCGCCGTCGAATCGGCCGGTCGTCGCCTGGTTCATGTACTGGAACCAATGCGTCCCGACGATGTACGGGTTATCGAGTGCCGAGCGGACGTAACGACGATACGTCTCGGCGCGGTCCTCTTGGTTCGCGGTCAAGCGCAATCCCATGCAGAACATGCCGCGGTCGAGAGCCCCGAAGTGGAATTCGCCGATGATGATCGGCTTGTCGATTCCCTCGGGCAACGCGAGTTCGGCTACGTCGACCTGATAGCGGTTGTAGCTGACGACGTCGCAATACTTGGCAGCCGCCTTCGCCGCGCGATCGTTCACCCACGCGAAGCGGCACCCCAAATAGAGTTTGCCCGGTGCATGCTTGTGCAACGCCTCGGCCACCGTGCGGAAGTATGTCTCGGCGATCTTCGTATAGAACGCGCCGAGGTCTTCCTTCGCCTTTTCTTTGTCGGGCGCGTCGGTCGCTTCGAGCATCGCCTTCCACGAGGCATACTCGCTGCCCCACGCCTCGTTGAGCTTGTCGATCGTGCCGTACTTGGCCTTCAAATCGTCGATGAACACCTTCTTGGCGGGCTGATCGGCAGGCGATTGCAATGTCGCCACGGCCAGCGAGGTATCGTCGCCCCAACTCATTTCATTGTCGACAAAATATCCGATACACCACGGATCGCGTCCGCTTTTCTCGGCTTGCAGCCGAATCCAGCGATTGATCGTTTCGACGAACTCGGGTGCGAACGGATCGGGAAACTTGCCCCAGTAGCCGCTTGATCCTTCGATGTTTCGCGATTTCGTTCCGAGCGTCGTCACGTAGGGCGTTCGGTCGAGTGCCGCGATGTCGCGATCGGACCAGTTTCCGATCGTGTTGATTCCCCAACTGCGTAAACGGCGATGAACCATGTCGGCATACCGCGTGCGCCATTGCGGCCCGTACTTGCGCAGCAGGTTGGCCTGCGAAAAGGCGTACGCGCGGTAGGGATCTTTGTTTTGGTAGTATCCGTGCGGCGCGCCGTGCCCGGTCGTATAAAACGCGGCAAACGGGCCTTCTTCGGGAAGGAACTCGAAGTAATGCTCGCGGTCGTCGATGGGCGTAACGGCACCGTTCGCGCGGACGCAATCGAGGCCGTGCGACCAGAACAAGTGCCCTTCGGGATCGACCAGCCACCACTTGCCTTCGTATTTCTGCACGCGAAAATGCCCGGTCGCTTCGAGCTGCGGCCCGGCGGCCCAACCGCCGAACTTGTCCCACGTGTCGGGACCGGGATGGGCGGCCAGGTCTTGTTCTTCGGTTTCGAGACGACGGGCGAAGTCTTCGGTCGTATGGATTTTTCCCGGCCAATCGCGATGCTTGTACTGCCCGAAGCGGTCGATCAGGGGAAACAGCTTCGACGTATCGCCTTCGGCCCACGGCGGCGCTTGATACGTCCCCTCGGCCAAGATGCGGTACAGGTACACTTTGCCCGAGGCGGCCAAGCCCGACGGACCGAACATGACTTGCTTGAGCTTCGAGACGTTCAGTCCGCGATGGGGATAGTCGCCATCGTCCGGCTCGTAGCCTTCCGGAAAACCGCGCATGCCGAACAGGTCGTCTTTCAGTTCGTCGGGCAGGCGTCGAATCAAGGGAAGTCGGACCATTGCCCGCTCGCCGGGATACAAGAGGTATTCGCGCTCGGTCGTCTGCCATTTCGGATCGCGGCTGTTCGCTTTGATCTTCACACGGACGGTCGTTTCACCGGGGTTCGCCACATCGACCGACACATACCAGAAGCGGCTGAGGTCCCACGTTTCTTTGGCGGTCAGCTTCAATTCGGGCAAGGCGTCGGCTTTCGTCCAGCCGAGAACGATCGCTTTTCCCGCCTCGGTATCGGCGATTTCGATCGTCCCCTTGTCGGTCTTGAACCATGATGCCTCGGCCTTGGCGGCGTCGAGCAGTACCCGAGGTTCCCCATCGAGGTTGGCGCCTTGGGCGCAAGCGCGTTCGGCGAAGACGATCAGTCCTGAAACGGCAATCGCCGAGGCGGCAAGCGTCCGCACGGCGTTCCAAAAGCGAAGACGTTGGATACCACGACGTGAAGCAAGCGGCATCGTGTCGGACCTCCTTGGAGATGTACGCGGTAGGATCGAGGCCGGCTCGCCGTCCGGCTGAACAGGTGGAACGCAGCCGGATGCGATCGCCCATTTGCGGGAAAGCAACCACGGTAGACGCAACACCAAACCGGGTTGCACGACTGTGCCTTTGGGTGGGTAACTTTCGGGGGAGGGATTCGACGCGACGACATTCGAGATCGAATGCACGCCTCAGTATCGTCAAACCTGGCATCCGCTTCAAGGAAGTTCCTTTACCCTCACCCGATCGCGGCCGAGCGGGGGCCTTTCGGCGGATGGCTCCGCTTTCCGACCGCCGTTACACTGAAAATGATCGATCGCCCCCATACGCAATCGGCATCGGGGCGTCTCGGTCACGTCGATAGCGAGGCCCCCTATGCCGGAAAACAAATCAATCCGGCACTGAAAGGATTCCTTCCAAATACCCCGGTTTTGCTATTTGTGTTTGTGTTGCCTATTTTGACATTTGGTTTACCATGGGGAATGGGTTTTCCAGAGGAATACCTGTGGGCTGCTTGCCGGCCCTCCTGTGGAGATTTCGGATTCGGAGCATCGCAGGGGAGAGTGCGTCTCATCGGGCAGCGAATCGCCGGGCGCGGGGCGGGGAGACGTTCGTCGTCTCAAATCCTTTTGGGGCAATAGGTTATCACGATTGATCCGGGATAAGTGCGCGCACCATACACCCCCCAAGAGAACGGAGTGCGCGCCGCCAGAACCCTCCGTTCGGGTGGAATGTTCATCCTTTCAGGTCCTACGATATACTATAGAAACACGGTCGCTGCGGAGGGGGATTCGCCGATCCGCGGCCCTGCGTCACGGACGTCTTGCCCGCACACGGAGTTCGAAGGGCCCGCGCTCATGCCGACGTTGCCACGTGAACCGGACATCTTCCCGGAAAACCTGCTCGAATCGCCGCCGGTTGCCGGCGTGGACGGCGATTGGTGGGCCGTCTACACGAAATCGCGGCAAGAAAAGGTACTCATGCGGTTCTTGCGGCAGCGGGAGATCGGCCACTATTGTCCGCTGGTGCCGAAGAAAAACCGGCTTCGCAACGGGCGGATTCGTACGTCGTACAACCCTCTTTTCTCGGGCTACGTCTTCCTTTTCGGCGACCGACAAGCCCGCGATTTGGCGTACAAATCGAACGTCATTTCCCGCACACTCGAGGTCAAAAATCCCGAGGAACTGATCGCCGACCTCCAGCGGGTCCATCGTGCCATTCAATCGGGACTTCCCCTGTTGCCCGAAGACAAACTCGAATCGGGCGACCGCGTGCGGATCAAAACCGGCTCGCTGGCGGGGATGGAAGGGGTCGTCATTCGACGGCAGGGCGAAGATCGCTTGCTCATCGCGGTGCACTTTCTCCAAAAAGGTGCCTCGATTCGGTTGGACTTGCTCGATGTCGAGCCGGTTTGACTTGGAATCGGCGCCGGATCTTATTTTGCCTATTTTCACATTCCCGCGGCCTGCCCGCCCCCAAAAAGTATTGGAGATGAAGAAAATAGCGAATTTATGGAACACAACACTTGATCGCATCGTGCGGGGCAGGTATGGTCTTTCTCTGGTCGCACCCAGGAGTACTGGAGAAGGGGGCAGCCGCATGCCAGTGGGTGGTGCGACCGTCGAACGGGCCGGAGAAAGGGTATCTAGGAACGCACATCAAGAGAGCCCTCGTCGAGACCATGTTCTACCCCGCCGATGCTGCAACCGAATCGGGGGCTGCCCGCGTGAACGGCGATTACACCGCGCTGTTCACCCACGCCCGCGAGAAAAATCGTTCCATCCCTACGATTCGACGGTCGTCCTATTTCGCGATTCAGCCGATTGTGGGGTGGCTGGCGGCGCTGGTGATCGCATCGGTGATTTGGCCGGTCATCGTCGTCTTGGCCGTGCTCGTCAAATTGACCAGCAAAGGGCCGGCCTTCTACGTACAAGAGCGAGTCGGCAGGGACGGTCGCATCTTTCGCCTGTTCAAGCTGCGATCGATGCGTCACGATGCCGAACAATTGACCGGTCCGGTGTGGACCGATGAAGACGATCCGCGAATTACGCCCTTCGGTCGATTTCTTCGTAAGACGCACTTGGACGAGCTTCCCCAGTTGTACAACGTGCTGCGCGGTGAGATGACGATCGTGGGACCGCGTCCCGAACGGCCGAACTTCGTGGAAGACCTCAAGAAAACGATTCCCGCCTACGACGCACGGCACCTTGTCCTTCCGGGGATCACCGGACTGGCCCAGATCAATTTGCCGCCCGACACCGACTTGGAAAGCGTTCGA
The DNA here is from genome assembly GCF_054657455.1 of Thermostilla marina. Lineage (NCBI taxonomy): Bacteria > Pseudomonadati > Planctomycetota > Planctomycetia > Pirellulales > Thermoguttaceae > Thermostilla > Thermostilla marina. The sequence continues at coordinate 150,842 of NZ_BAAHYR010000001.1, forward strand.
CGTAAGCTCGTTCTCGATCTGGATTACGTACAGCATGCGACGTTGTGGCTCGATTTGCGGATCATGCTGTGCACGGCCGCCAAGATGTTCCGGTTGCCGGGGTTGATCGTGGCCAAATGGCTGGGCATTCGTCGTGACGCTCGCGTGCCCGCGTGGATGCAAGGTCCGCTACCCGTCCGCGTCGACGGTCCGACGACATTCCGCCGGGCGTTCAGCCGTGCGAAGGCGCTGGCCGAAGGCGAGCGAAGCGGTTCGACGCCCCAAGTAGCCGCGCCGCACACGAACGGCAAGAACGGGAAGAACGGTAAGTCGCACCCGGTGTTACCGCACGAAGCAGCATCCGAGACGATTCCTGCGCCGCACAAACCGCGTTGAAAAGTCGCGTGCCGGTCTGCTTTTCTCCGGCTTTTCCCCTCGTTGAGCAACGCGCCTGTTGCCGGTCGATCGTGACATTCCTCCACACGCTCCGGTGAAACACATTCTCACCTTCGACATCGAGGAATACTTTCAAGTCTCGGGGTTTGCGCGTCACGTGCCGATCGACACGTGGGATACGTTCACGTCGCGGGTGGAACGCCCGACCGCCCGCATTCTCGAATTGCTGGCCGAACACGGCGTTCAGGCCACGTTTTTCATCCTGGGCTGGATCGCGCGGCGGCACGCCGACCTGGTGCGGCAGATTGCTGCAGCAGGTCACGAGATCGGGTCCCACAGTGATCTGCATCGACTGATCTACGACCTGTCGCCCGAGGAGTTTCGGGACGACCTGTTGCGCAGCAAACACATTTTGGAAGACATCACCGGCACGCCCGTGCATTCGTTTCGCGCACCGAGCTTTTCGATCACCCGCCGGTCGCTTTGGGCGCTGGACGTGCTCGCCGAGTGCGGATTTCGGTACGACGCGAGTATCTTCCCGATCGTTCACGATCGTTACGGAATCCCCGATGCGCCGCGCGGGATCCACCGAATCGAACGCGCGGCGGGAACGCTGATCGAAGTTCCCGGCACGGTCGCCGGCGTGTTCGGTATGCGGCTGCCCGTAGGCGGTGGAGGCTACCTGCGTTTGTACCCCTGGTGCGTAACCCGCCGCTTGTTGCACCGTATCGAACGGCGGGATCGCCGGCCGGTGGTCGTGTACGTTCATCCGTGGGAACTCGATCCGGATCAGCCGCGGCTTGCCGGACCGTCGCGTGTTTCGCGGTTTCGGCACTATGTGAACTTGCACACGACGGAAACCAAGTTGAAGAATCTGCTGGCGTCGTTTTCGTGGGATCGGTTGGATCGCTGCGCCGAGGCGTGGTCGGCGGCGCATCCGCCAGAGGATGTTCCTTCGGCGGAGTATCTGCCTGCATGAAACGAATTCTGTATCTGGTCCATCGCAATCCGGCCCCGCCGAACCGGGGACATCGAATTCGCGCGTTCAACTGGCTCGATTATCTTGCGCGTCGGGCGGAAGTCGATCTCGCTTTCCTGGCCGACGAACCGGTCGACGATCGTATGAAGACGATGTTGCGGGCGCGGTGCAGGCGATTTGCGTTCGCGCCGCCGCCGGGCAAGTATCGCTACCTGAAAGGATTGCTCAGCCTGGCGATGGGCCGCACGGCGACGGAAGGCCTTTTCAAACACGGCCAGTTGCGCCGGTTGATTCGCCGCTGGACGGCCGAAACCGACTACGACGCCGTGATCGTCTATTGTTCGAGCATGGTCCAATATGCCGACGCCGCGAAGCTGTGGCGGCGCTGCCCGGTGATCGTCGACCTGGTCGACGTGGACAGTCAAAAGTGGTTCGACTACGCCGAGAAGACCGGCGGCCTGTTTCGTCCCTTGTTCGAACTCGAAGGGCGGCGCTTGCGGAAGCTCGAACGATCATTGACCGACCGGGCGGCGGCGATCTGCCTGGTAAGCGAGGCCGAGGCCGACGTGTATCGCAGCTTTACCGAGGGCGGCCGCGTGACAGCCGTGGAAAACGGCGTCGATCTCGAATACTTCTCGCCCCATGCGCACTTCGTGCGTCCGCCGAACCGGCCGAAAGCCGATCGCGCAGTGCCGGGCTGCGTGTTCATCGGCGCGCTCGATTACCGCGCGAATGTCGATGGTGTGTGCTGGTTCGTGCGTCATGTATGGCCGGAAATTCGCGTGCGTTTTCCGAACGCGCGCTTTCGCCTGGTAGGGGCCGGAGCCGGCGCGGCCATCGCCGCCGTCGCGCGGCGCGAAGGCGTGGAGCTGGTGGGCGACGTGCCCGACGTGCGGCCCTATCTGGCAGATGCGACCGCGGCGGTGATCCCCTTGCGCGTCGCCCGCGGCGTGCAAAACAAGGTGCTCGAAGCCATGGCGATGGGCAAACCGGTGGTGGCTTCGCCCGAAGCGCTCGAGGGCATCGCATGTCGTGAGGGCGAAGACGTATGCCGGGCCGATACGCCCTCGGAGTGGGTCGCGGCCTTGGAACGCATTTTTCGCGACGACGACTTTGCCCGTTCATTGGGCGCAAAGGCCCGCCGCACGATGGAATCGCACTACACGTGGTCGGCGAGGCTTGCCCCCCTGAATGAATTGCTCGGCTTGGCGCTTTCCGAAGTATGATCCCAAGGAATTGCCCGGCGGCCGAATCGGCGCGAAAATGGACGAAAGCAACACCCCTGTTGCCGGTCGGGCGATGGGGACGTCCTGCCGATTCATCGTGTCGCCATGCGGAGAATGCCGGTAGATGACCGCCGACGAATCGAAAATTGAAAATACGGCCGAAACGCCGGATCGACCGATGTTTTGCCCGTACTGCGGAAAGAGTTTGCAGGACGCGGACGAGATCGGTTGCGGTCGGTATCGCTTTCCGCCGGGGTTCAAGCTGTCGGTGGTGATGCCCGTCTTCAACGAGGCCGCCACGATCGACACCGTGTTGCAACGCGTGCTCGACGTACCTATCGACAAGGAAGTGATCGTCGTCGACGACGGCTCGACCGACGGCACGACCAAGAAGCTGACCGCCTGGACGGACCATCCCCATGTCGTCGTGCTACGACACGAGCGGAATCGGGGCAAGGGGGCCGCGTTGCGGACGGCGTTCGCCGAGGCGAAAGGCGACGTGATCGTCATTCAGGATGCCGACCTGGAATACGATCCGCTGGAATATCCGCGATTGGTCGCGCCGATCGCCGAAGGAACCGCCGACGTCGTGTACGGATCGCGGTTCATCGCCGCGGGGCCGCACCGGGTGCTTTATTTTTGGCACTACGTGGCCAACCGCATCATCACGACGGTGTCGAACATGTTCACCGACTTGAACCTGACCGACGTCGAAACCTGCCACAAGGCGTTTCGCCGCGAGGTGATCGCCGACATCCTTCCCACGCTGAAAGAGAATCGGTTCGGCATCGAAATCGAGCTGACGGCGAAGATCGCGCGTCGCGGATGCCGCATCTACGAGATGGGCATCAGCTACCACGGCCGCACGTACCAGCAAGGTAAGAAAATCGGCGCCGGCGACGCGATCCAGGCGATGTGGTGCATCGTCCGTTACGCGTTGCGGGATTGACCCGCCCGGCGCGAATCACGGATTCCATCTTTCGAGACAACGCAACCCAATGGCCGGACTTGTATACGTTTACCTGGTGACGTATCTCGGCGCCGCGGTTGCGCTCTTTTATCCGCTGGTCGGACTGTTCATCTACATTCACTACGCGATCATCAAGCCCGAATCGTTGTGGCATTGGTCGGTCGGTGCGGCAGGTCCCGGTCGGTACAGCTTCGTCGTCGCCGTCGCCATGCTCATCGGTTGGGCGATTCAAGGCGGCGGCAAGTGGAACCTGGGACGCGGAACCGCCATCGCCGCCTTGCTGGTCGGCTTTTTGGCGTGGGTCAGCCTGGGGCTGGTCTATTGTGAGCATGTCGAGCTGGCACAGCATTACGTCACCTCGTTGGCGAAGATCGTGTTGCCGTTCTTGGTGGGGATCACGCTGATCGATTCGAAAGCCAAGCTCCGGCAATTGGCGTGGGTCATCGTCCTCAGCCAGGGATATCTCGCCTTCGACTTCAACCAAAGCTATTACAACGGCTTCAACCGCGTCGTCCTCGACACGTTCGGCGGCTTCGACAACAACTGCATGGCTGCGGCGATGGTGGCGGGCACGGTGCTGGCGTTCTTCTTGGGAATGGCCGAAAAACGGTTGCTCGCCAAGATCGTCGCGTTCGGCTCGGCCGTGCTGATGGCCCACGTGATCATGTTTTCGTTTTCGCGAGGCGGCCAGCTCGGGTTGATCGCCGCGGGCATCGCGGGCTTCATGTTGATCCCCAAAACGCCGCGCTACTATTTGCTGTTCTTCCTTGCGGCGGCGCTCGCTTACCGCATGGCGGGCCCCGAAGTCCGTCAGCGGTTCATGACGATCTTCGTCGACGAAGAAGAACGCGACCAATCGGCCAACAGCCGTATCGAACAATGGAAAGCCTGCCTGAAGACGATCCGCGACAACCCGTTCCTGGGCGTCGGCGCGAACCATTGGCCGCTTCAATCCGAAAAGATGGGCTTGCCCCGGATGCAAGCGCACTCGCTGTGGTTTCAGACCGGTGCCGAGGCCGGCATTCCGGGACTGCTGTTGCTCTCGGCATTTTACGGGTTGACGATGTGGCGGCTGTTGCCGTTTTGCCGCAGAGACGGGCCGCTCGGCGATCCCTGGTTGGAACACATGAGTCGCGGGGTCATCGCGGCGTTGACCGGGTTCGCCGTCTCCGTGTCGTTCATCAGCGTGACATGGCTCGAATTGCCGTATTACGTGGCGATGCTCGGCGCCGCCATCTTGCGGGTGACTTCCGACCGGCAGGCCATGGCCGAAGCAGCAATGGACGACGACCTTGCGGCGGATGAAGAGGCCTTTCTCGATATCGACGATCCCGAGGGCATCGACGACGATACGCCGCTCGATGATTTCGGATATGCAACCTGAACGCCCATGAAGCACGACACCACCGATACCGCAACACAACCCGCACCCGAGACGGTTCGGCCTTCCCGGCCGCCGGAGGACGCCGAAGGACGAAGCAACGGCAAAGTACATTCGCACACGACCGCCGCGGGCGAGTGGGCTTTGTGGAAAGAAATGTTCCTCGAATTGGTCCATTACCGCGAGCTGTTGTACCAGATGGTGCTGCGGGATATCCGCATTCGCTACAAGCAGGCGGCGATGGGCTTCGGCTGGGCGCTGTTCATGCCGTTGATGGTCGTCGCCGCAGGATGCCTCGTGAAATTCGCCCTCGCTTACGCCTCGGGGGATCCGGTGAACACGCCGCGGTTGGCGGGGATGTCGGTCAAGGCGCTGGGCTGGGCTTTCTTCGCCGGTGCACTCGGGTTTGCCTCGAACAGCCTGACCTCGAACATCACGCTGGTGACGAAGGTCTACTTTCCGCGCGAGGCGTTCCCGTTCTCGGCGGTCGTCACGCAGGTGTTCGATACGGCCGTGGGAAGTGCGTTCCTGACCGTCTTTCTCGTTTTGTTTGCGGGGCTGCGCTGGTCGCCCACCTTGTTGTGGGCGCCCGTGTTGATCGTGCTGCTGATCCTGTTCACCGCGGCGGCGGCTTTGTTTTTAAGTTGTGCGAACGTGTTTTTCCGCGACGTGAAGTACCTGGTGCAGGTGATCTTGACCTTCGGCATCTTCTTCACACCGGTGTTCTACGAGCCGCATTTCTTCGGTCCGCGAGGCGCGGGCTGGATGATGCTCAACCCGCTTTCGCCGATGCTGGAAGGGCTTCGGCTGGCCGTCATCGAGCATCACAACCTGTTGGAACCCCTCATCGTGCAGGCGAAAAACGGCGTCCGGATCGTCGCCTGGCAACCGTGGTACTTGGGATATGCTGCCGTGTGGGCGGTGCTCGGCTTTTTCCTGTCGTGGCGGATGTTCCATAAGCTCGAGTTCGTGTTCGCCGAGTACATTTGAGTCCCGCACGTTTCTTGCCGATCGAAAGACGACACCGATGAGCGACATCGCGGTCGAAGTCTGCGGAATTTGGAAGAAGTTCCACCGAGGCGAATTTCACGACAGCCTGCGCGACTTGATTCCCGCGGTCGCCAAGCGGTTGACCGGCCGCGGTCCGCGCCGCGATGAGCTGGCGGAAGGCGATTTTTGGGCCCTGCGCGACGTGAGCTTCGAGGTTCGCCGGGGCGAAGTCCTCGGTCTGGTCGGTGCGAACGGGGCGGGCAAGAGTACGCTGCTGAAGGTCCTGGCAAAGATCATCCGGCCCAACCGCGGTTACTTCCGCGTGAACGGGCGTTTGCGGGCGCTGATCGAAATCGCCGCGGGTTTTCACCCCGATTTGACCGGCCGGGAGAACATCTACCTCAACGGCTCGATCTTGGGAATGCGCAAGAAAGAGATCGACGCCAAGTTCGATGAGATCGTGGCGTTTGCGGGCATCGACGAGTTCCTGGATACGCCGGTGAAACGGTACAGCTCGGGCATGTTCGCTCGGCTGGGATTTGCCGTCGCCGCCCACCTCGAACCCGAAATCTTGCTGGTCGACGAAGTTCTGGCCGTCGGCGACGCCGCCTTTCAAGCGAAATGCCTGGGCAAGATGCGACACGTCGCCGGAGAAGGACGCACGGTCATCTTCGTCAGCCACAACATGAAGGCGGTCACGCAGCTTTGCACGCGAGCGGTGGCCTTGGAGCGGGGCCGCGTCGTCATGGAAGGTTCCGCCCAGGAAGTGGTCATGAACTATCTGACCAAGGCGTTCGACCTGAAGGCCGTCGGCTGTACCGATCTGCCCGACGATCCCGAGTTGCCGCTCGTCGTCCGCCGAGTGAAGATCGCCGCCGAAGACGGCATTCCCGCTACGCTCTTTCCTCGCAGCAAGCCGCTGGAAATCGAGGTCGAGGGCGTGGTTCGGCGCCGGGGCCGGTACATCGTGGCGCTCGACGTGCGGACGTTGGACGACGTACTGCTCTTCCGCACGCACAGCTTCGAACAAGATCGATCGTACGGCATCTTGGACGACGTCGGTCCGTTCCGACTGCGTTGCACCATTCCCGCCGAACTGCTGCCCGGCGGAAAGTATCTCGTCGGCCTGGTGACGGCCGAAAGGGGCCTGCGCGAGCTGCAAAATCGCCGTGCCGTGCTCGAATTCGACGTGTACCAGGACACACCGTTGCGGGGCTCCGACATCATGAGCTGCCCGGGGCTGTTGACGCCCCATTGCCTTTGGGAGAGAACCGACTGATGCCCACCAGCGAACCGAGAACCCTGTCGGTCGTCCACGACATCATTTTGCGACTGGCGCCCGCGAGCGTGATCGACGTGGGCGTCGGGCACGGGAAGACGGGCGTGCTCGTGCGCGAGTTCACCGATATTTGGGCCAAGAACTATCACCGCGAGTCGTGGCAAACGAAAATCTACGGGATCGAGGCCTTCGCCGACTACCGCAACGCCCTGTGGGACTACGCTTACGACAAGGTCATCGTAGGCGACGCGGCGGAGTGCCTCCCGCAATTGCCCGATGCCGACTTGATCGTCGTCCTCGACGTGTGGGAACATTTCCAGCGTGATTACGGCGAACGATTCCGCGAGATGTGCCTCGCCAAGGCCGATTATCTGCTCGTGTGTACGCCGATCGAGGTCCACGAGCAAGGGGCCGTGTTCGACAACGAATACGAACGGCACGTCAGCGAGTGGACACCCGACGACTTCCGCGACGTCAAGCATCGCCTGGTCGCCTCGACCGGCTTCGATTGGGTGTTGCTCTTGTCGAACAAGAAGGCGATACCCTACGAGGTGTGGCGGCGGCATCGGCGGTGGGAGCATTTCCTCCGCGGGTGGCGGGCGTTCCGCCAGGTGAGCAAGCACAAAAACTGGTGACGCGATACGGCGTCGAACCGCTTACCGAACATTCGATCGTTCATTCGATACGGAGACTTCCATGCGATACCTGATCACCGGCGGCGTGGGATTCATCGGCTCGCACCTGGCCGAAAGCCTGCTGGCCGACGGACACGAGGTCGTGCTGCTCGACGATTATTCGACCGGACGTCACGAAAATGTGGCGCACATCGACGGCCATCCGCACTTGCGGATCGTCTACGGCTCGGTGACCGACGCGTCGATCACCTTCGAGTGCGTCCGCGAGGCCGATGCCGTGTTTCACCTGGCCTCGGCGGTGGGGGTGCGGCTGATCATCGAACAACCGGTCAAGACGATCGAAACGATCGTCGAAGGTTCAATGACGATCTTGAATGCCGCGGCACGGTACCGTCGACCGATTTTGCTCACCTCGACTTCCGAAGTGTACGGCAAGTCGCAGCGGGTTCCTTTCAGCGAAGAAGACGACCTGGTCATCGGACCGCCCACCTATCGACGTTGGAGCTACGCCACCGGCAAGGCGCTCGACGAGTTTTTGGCGTTGGCCTACTGGCATCATTCGCGGTTGCCGGTGATCATCACGCGGTTGTTCAACACCGTGGGACCGCGGCAAACGGGACAATACGGGATGGTCATTCCCCGATTCGTCCGCCAGGCGATGCGGAACGAGCCGATCACCGTCTACGGCGACGGGAAACAGACCCGTTGCTTCACGCACGTGAAAGACGTCGTCGGCGCGTTGCGGAAACTGATGGAAACGCCCGCCTGCCGCGGACAGGTCTTCAACGTAGGCAACGACCAGGAAATCTCGATCGGCGAGCTGGCCGAACGGATCCGCGAACTGACCGGCAGCGAATCGGAAATCCGTTACATTCCGTACGAAGAAGCCTTCGGCTCGGGTTTCGAAGACATGCTTCGCCGCGTACCCGATTTGACCAAAGTGCGCAAGGCGATCGGGTACGAACCGCGCCGCACGCTGGACGACATTCTTCGCGAGGTCATCGCCTGGATGCGCGAAACCGAACGCGTGTGAAACGGCCGATTCTTCGCACGACCCGGTTCGCCCGCACACCGCATCGACCGAGATCGAACACACCATGCGAATCTTGTTCACGGGGCTTTCGGGCTCGATTCACCTCGTTCGTTGGATCGAGCAGATCCAAGGCCGCGGCTGGGATATTCACCTTTTCCCGACGCCGTACTTTCGTATTCACCCCGAGCTGAAGGATGTGACGGTCTACGACCTGGAGGATCCCGCGACGGCTGCGGCCGATCCTTCCGTTCGCAAGGTGGACCGCTTCGGAACGGCTTGGGGACGTTCGTGGCGTTTGCCGGGCCGATACAAGGCGTCGAATCTCGTCCGACGGATGGTGCCGCAGTTCGACGATCAAGCGTGGCGCCTGGCCCGGCTGATCGACCGGTTGCAGCCCGACATCATCCACTCGCTTACGCTGCACCGGGGAGGGCTTCCCGTTCTCGACGCGAAGCCGCTGTGTCAAAAGCCGTTTCCGACGTGGATCGTGAGTAATTGGGGCAGCGACTTGTTCTTGTTCGGCCGCACGGCCAAGTACCGCGATCGCTTGAACCGCATTCTCGCCGAATGCGACTACTATTGGTGCGAATGCACCAGAGACGTAAAGCTGGCCCGCGAACGCGGTTTCGCAGGCACGATCTTGCCGGTCATTCCCGTGGCGGGCGGTTTCGATCTCGATCGCGCCCGCGCGTTGCGGTCGAGCGTCCCGCCCTCGAAACGGCGGACGATCGTGCTCAAGGGATACCAAGATTGGGCGGGAAGAGCCTTGACCGCCTTGTATGCGTTGCGGCTGTGTGTCGATCTGCTCGACGGTTACAAGCTCGTTGTCTATACCGGGGGCCGCGATCCCGAAGCGGTCGAAATCGCCGTAGAGCTGTTCTCACAAGATACGGGAGTCGAGGTCGAAACGGTCAAGCACGTCCCCCACGAACGCATGCTCGAATACCACGGCCGCGCCCGCACGTCGATCGGCGTGAATATCAGCGACGCCATTTCGATCTCGTCGTTGGAAGCGATGATGATGGGTTCCTTTCCCATCCAATCGAACACGGCCGCCGCAGGCGAATGGTTCATCGACGGTACATCGGGGATTCTCGTACCGCCGGAGGATCCGCATCCGATCGCCGACGCGATTCGTCGCGTGCTCACCGACGACGCGCTCGTCGACAAAGCTGCCGACATCAACTGGAAGATCATTTCCGAACGCCTCGATCGCCGCACCATTGCCGCGCAAGTCGCCGATATCTACGCCCGCATTGCCGCCGGAGAACCCGTGGAATCACTTTGAGGCCGGCTCGCGCGGCAGCGGTTGATTCCGCATCATCCTATTTGTTCGCATGTCCGATCCCCTGATCGCCTTGATTCCGACGCACGGCCGACCGCGGCTTTTGCTGCGGACACTCGACTCGCTCCGCACCGCGATCACCCCCGGTGCCGTCGACGCGTTGTGGATCATCGAAAACGGCGCGCAAGCGGGCGTGGAGCGGGCCGTTGCCCAGTGCGAGCTGCCCTGCCGCGTGCAATATCTGTATTGTCCGACCGCGGGCATGAGCGCGGCGTTGAATTTCGCATTGGAACGCGCCGCCGATGCGTGGTTGTGGTTCTTGAACGATGACCTGCGAATTCCGCCCGGAACGCCCGGTGCCTACGCGGCGGCGATTCGCGAGGCTGCGAAGGACACGTTCTTCGGCGGCCCATTGGGTGTGGACTACGAAACACCGCCGAAGCCGTGGTTGCTGCCGTATCTGCCGCGTTCGGCGCGAGGTTGGAAGTGGAATCCGGCGGAGGCGGATGGGTCCCCGGAAGCCTACCAGCCGTCGCGTGATCTGCCGCCGCAGCCGTTGTTCTTGGGCGCCAATTGGGCGGCGCACAGCGAGACGGTTCGCTTGGCGGGCGGCTTTCAAAGACGGTTGGGACCGGGTGAAGGCAACATCGCCTGCGGGTGCGAGACCGACTTGCAATTGCGGTTGTATCGGCGAGGTTGTCGCCCGTGCTACATTCCCGAGGCGATCGTGTATCACTGGGTACCGCGCGACCGCTGCACGCCTCGCTGGGCGATCCGCCGCGCGTACAAAATGGGCTTCGGGGCGGGCATGGCCGAGGTCGACCCTTCGGCGAGTGTGTTCGGATACCCCCGCTGGATGCTGCGGATCCGGATTGCCAAAACCTGGCGCTACCTGCTGACGCGCTTGGCGCTGTCGCCGGTGGTCCGCTTTCGTGCGGCCTACGATTGCGCGCTTTTTGCCGGGCAGATGGAGGGCAAACGCCTCGCCCGAATCCGAGCTGCGGCCGAGGCCGCGTCGCCGTTCGGCTTGCAGACGAACGACACCAAGACGACACCAGCTTCGAGGAGTACTCCATGAACGCGGAAGGCGCCCCTTCGACCCTCGATCCTTGCCGCCGTGAACCGCCGGTGTTCTTGATCGGCGTGCATCGCCGCTGCGGATCGAACTTCGTCGCCGACCTGCTGCGCCTGATGTCCGAGTTCCAATTGCCCAATCCGATCTCGGAAGACTATCTTCTCGAACATGCAAAGCTGCTGGTCGAGTACGCCGAACGCACGTCTGAAGAACAGTACCGCAAGCGCTTTTCCGACGAAGCCGAATTTGCAGCGTGTAAGACACGGCTGCTCGGCGAGCTGGGCGAAGGATTGCTGCGATTCTTGTACTCGTTCATCGAACCGGGAAAACGATTGCTCACGAAAACGCCGGATCCGTGGGGACTGACGCATTTTCGCCGGTTGTTTCCCGCGTGCCTGCTGGTGCTGTTGGTGCGCGACGGACGCGACGTGGTCGAATCGGCGTGCCGCTCGTGGCCGCACGAGCCCGCGAAAACGTGGATGCGATCGTGGGCGAAGAATGCTCGAGAAATCCTTGCCTTTATGGACGCGCTTTCGCCCGAGGAGAAAGAACGGACATTGCTTGTGCGCTACGAGGATCTTTTGGCCGGGCGGGAAAAGGTCGAACGCCTGGTTCGCTTCGTGGGCGGCGATCCGGACAAGTTCCCCTGGGAAAAGCTCGATGCGATGCCCGTCCGCGGTTCTTCCGACATTCGCATCAAAGAGGGCGAATTGCACTGGAAGCCTGTCGAAAAGCCGAAAGACTTCAAGCCGGTCGGCCGCTGGCAAAGCTGGTCCTATTGGAAAAAACGGCAGTTCAAGCGAATCGCCGGACGCGAGTTGATCGCCCTGGGATACGTAGCGGACGACCGCTGGTGAACGCTAGGCGTGCCGTCGAACACCGCAGCAACTGAGACGACCGCATGACGGAACCTGTTACGGCGCCGGTGAGCGTCGTCATCCCGGCGTACAATTCGAGCCGTTACCTGGGGGCGACGCTGCGCAGCGTTTTCGCGCAAACGGTACGTCCGCAGGAAATCATCGTCGTCGACGACGGTTCGGAAGACGACTCGGCGGCGCTGGCCGAGTCGTTCGGCCCGCCGGTGCGCGTGATTCGGCAGGAAAACCGCGGCGAATCGGCGGCGAGGAACCGCGGCATCGAAGCGGCGTCGAGCGAATGGATCGCGTTCCTGGACGCCGACGACTTGTGGGCGCCGACGAAACTCGCACGGCAGCTCGAAACCGCCGCCGAAGCCGACGTCGTCCACACGAATTTCTACTTTTTCGGCGACATGGACGGCCGTGTCGATCTGGCAGCGATCCCCGAATCCCGGCGATACACGCCGGCGCACGTCGCCGAAGACAACCCGTTCCGCATTTCGAGTTTGCTCGTCTCCCGCCGCCTCGACTTGCGGTTTCCCGAGTGGACGCAAGACGGCGAAGACTTGATCTACTTCCTCGAATTGGCCCGCAAAGCGAAAGTACGCTTGGTGCCCGAATACCTGACGGGCTATCGCGTGCATCGTGCAGGGCAAAGCGCTCGGGCCGACATGGTCGTCGCCCGGTTTCGGGCGATCGAGGCGTACCTGGACCGGCTCGGCGAGGAAATCACCGCGTCCGAGGCCGATGCCGTACGCGGCGGCTATCTGCGGTTGATGTGCCGCGTGGCGACGCAGGCGAAATACGCCCGACAATGGACGCAATATCACGCGATCCGCGATTTCCTGGCGCGCTTTCCCCGCGCAGAGCTGCTTCCTCCCGAGGCGAAATCGATCACGACCGAACGGTTGTATCCCCGGTTCGCCTACGCGATCAAAGATCGCCTCGACGCGTGGCTTCGCAAAAGGCGCAACTCGTGAGTAGCGGTATTTCGAAGGCGACGACTCCGCCGTGAACGCTTCTTCCCGCAGCGAGCTGCTTCGCATCTACTGTGCGGCCCATTCGGCGCAACCGGGCGGTGCCGAATGGTGCCTCGACACGTTCCTTCAGCGATTCGACCGCGAACGGTTCGACGTGACGGTGGGATTTGCGGCCGAAGGGCCGATGATCGCGCGGGCGCGTGCGGCCGGTTGTCGTGTCGAAATCCCGTACTTCAGTTGGTGGCTCGGCTACGAGCGTTCGTGGTGGTACTGGAAGAACCTGCTCGGGCGCGGTCTGTTTCGTATCCGGCGGTTGGCCCGCGCGTTGCGACGCGAAAGGTTCAGCGTGGTCTACACGAATTCGGCGGTCGTATTCGAAGCCGCATTGGCGGCGAGACGGGCCCGTGTGCCGCACGTGTGGCATGTGCACGAGGTTTTGACGCCGAACTACTGGCCGACACGGCTGATGCCGCTTCCGGCGATTCGACGGCGGATCGGACGTTGGGCGGCGCGGGTCGTGTTCGAGTCGCAGGCGGCGCGCGAAGCGGCGCCCGAAGTACCCCAAGCCAAGGCGACCGTCGTTCCGAACCCGGTCCGCCTTTCACGCGATGCGGTCCCCTCGGACGAAAAAGCCGAAGCCGCACGCCGGGCATTCCGCCGGCGACACGGAATACCGCTCGACAAGACGCTCATCTTGTGGCTGGGACGTTTCTCGCAACGGAAGGATCCCTTCACGGCACTCGAGGCGTTCTTGCGGGCGAACCGCAAGGAAGCCGTGCTCGTGTTCGCCGGAGAGGGGCCGCTCAAACCCGCACTGCAAGCCCGCATTGCCGAGACGAACTCCTCGGATGGGGTATTCACCCTCCCCTTCGTCGATGATGTGTGCGAAGCGTTGGCGGCTTCGGATGCGCTTTTGTTGACGTCGCGGGAGGAATCGTTTGGACTGGTATTGGTGGAAGCCGGCGCGATGGGCAAGCCCGTCGTCGCCGCCGCCGTACAAGGTCCGCGGGAAATCGTTTCCCACGAACGAACCGGGCTGCTCGTCCCGCCCGGTGATCTCGGGGCACTCGTCGGGGCATTGCAGCGGGTGATCGACGATTCGGCGTTGCGGGCGCGGCTGGGGGCGGCCGCGCAGCAGCACGTATGGGCCGAATACGATCCCGCGCTGTACGTCGAACGCCTGCAGTCTCTTCTCGAATCGGCCGGATCGGTCGGATTGCCATGACGCACGAACGTCCCCAAACGACTCCCTTGTGTACCGGCGACGACGCCCCGTTGGTCAGTGTCGTCGTTCCCGTTTTCAACGGATCGCCGTTTCTTCGCAAGGCACTGGAAAGCGTACTCGAACAAACGTATCGCCCGATCGAAATCGTCGTCGTCGACGACGGATCGCAAGACGATTCGGCGGCGATCGCGGCGTCGTACGGGCCGCCGGTGCGCGTGATTCGACAGCCGAACTACGGCGTCGGCGCGGCGCGGAACCGAGCGATCCTTCATGCCCGCGGCGAAATCGTCGCCTTCCTCGATCAAGACGATTGGTGGCTGCCCGCAAAGCTCGAAAAGCAGGTCGCGTGCTTTCGGGATCCGCAGGTGGGTTTGGTGCACACCGGCACGCTACACTATCTGCAACCTGCCGAAAAGTTCGTCGATCCGATCGATCCTTCGGCGCAGCCCGAATTGTTGATCGGTGAATGTTACGACCGCTTGTTGGCGGGAAACGCCATTTGCAATTCGAGTGTGGCCGTGCGACGCGACCTGTTCGCCCGCGTGGGATTGACCAGTCCCTTGGTTCGCGGCAACACCGTTCAAGACTACGATTTGTGGCTGCGTTTCGCCCGCGTGTGCCGATTCGCGTATGTCGACGAACCGTTGACGGTCTTTCGCATCCACGGCGAACAAGGCACGTTCGACCGCCGCGCAATGCTCACCGAGCAGCTTCGGTTGTTGGAGCGTGTGTTGCGTGAGGAGCCGAAACGGCGGCGCCGGCAAATGCGCGACCGCATGGCCTACTTGTACGACTTGTTGGGCACGTTCCACTTGGATTACCGTGAACATCGGCTGGCGCGGCGCCGGTTCGCCCGTGCCCTGCGCTGGCGGTTTCGAGCCCGCACGGCGATCTTGTGGACGCTGGCGTGGTTGCCGCCGCGGGTGTTGAACGGGATTCGACACGTCCGCCGCCGATTCAAGCAGCCCCAGGAAGATCCGTTCACCTTGAGCCCGCATTTCGCCGATCCATCCGACAGTCACACGGTGTCGAAAACCGGTATCACAGGCGCACACGCCGACACCCCACAGGAAACCGCATGAAGGATCGTCCTTCCCTGCCGAAGACGTTCGGAAACCTGTTCGCCTCGTTGAAGGCGACGGTGTGGCGCATGCGCTATTCCATGATGATCGGCGCCCTCGGGCGCGACCGGGCGTTTCAAGCGATTTCCCAGCAATTGGCGGGGGCTCCCGGTGTCGGCGGTGAGTACCTGCGGCGAGCGTTTTACCGGAAGGTTTTTCGCCGGATGGGCAACGATGTCGTCATCAGCTACGGGACGATCTTTTCCCATCCGACGGTGTCGCTGGGCGAATCGGTCTACATCGGCGCGTACTGCGTGATCGGGGATGTGAGTATCGGCGACGAGACGTTGATCGCCTCGGGCGTCTCGATCATCAACGGCGGCAAGCAGCACGGCATCCGCCGAATCGACATCCCCATCCGGCAACAACCGGGCGAGTTCGTGAAGTTGAAGATCGGTGCCGATTGTTGGATCGGCGAGCGGGCGGTGATCATGGCGAATGTGGGGGATCACGCGGTCGTGGCAGCCGGGGCGGTCGTCACGCGGCCGGTTCCCAGTTGGGCCGTGGTGGCGGGTGTGCCCGCCCGCATTATCGCCGACCGCCGCGACATCGCCGAAACATAACCCCCTCGGCGTTCCATTGGTTTTCCGTTTTCGATAGGCGCGCTTTCTTCCCGTGTGCGGCATCGCCGGCATCGTCTTTCGCCAGTCGCAGCATCCCGTGAACGAAGCCTCGCTTCGCGCGGCGGCAGAAAGATTACGCCACCGTGGGCCCGACGCCCAAGGCACGTGGTCGCGCGAGGGGACGGGCGTGGCCCATTGTCGACTGTCGATCATCGACATCTCGGCGGAAGCCGACCAACCGATGGTCTCCCCCGACGGTCGATTCGTCCTCGTCTACAACGGCGAAATCTACAACTACCGCGACCTGCGGCCGGGCTTGGAAAAATCGGGATGGCGATTCCGCACGCAAAGCGATACCGAAGTCTTGCTGGCGGCGCTGGTCCGGTGGGGCGAGGCCGCAGTCCTTCGGCTGCGCGGCATGTTCGCCTTCGCCTTTTGGGATACCGCGACGCAACGGCTCATCCTGGCCCGCGATCCGGTGGGACAAAAGCCGCTGTATTACGCTTTCGACGCCGACCGCCTGGTGTTCGCTTCGGAACTGAAAGCGATTCCCGCGCTGACGCCGCTGGATCGTACGATCGATCCGTTCGCCGTCGTCGATTACATGACGTTCGGCTGCATCGTGGGCGAACGATCGGTGTTTCGCGACGTTCGGAAGCTGCACGCCGGAACGACGTTGGTGGTCGACCGCAATACCTGGCGGCCGCGTGCCGAACGCTATTGGCGTTGGGAACCACGACCGAACCGGCACTTGAACCTGGACGACTGGGCGGAGGATGTCCGCGACGAGATCGACGAGGCGGTACAGGCACACCGCATTGCCGACGTACCCGTCGGCGCGTTTCTCAGCGGAGGCATCGATTCCAGCGTGATCGTGGCTGCCGCCTCGCGACACGATCCGATCGAAACGTTTTCGGTCGGTTTTCGCGAGGCCGAATTCAGCGAGCTGCCTTACGCCCGGTTGACCGCCGAAACCTTTCATTGTCCGCACCACGAAGAAATCCTGACCGCCGATCTCGACACCCTGTTGGAACGGTTCGTGTATCACTACGATGAACCGTTCGCCGACAGTTCCGCGTTGCCGTCGATGCTCGTCTGTCGAGCCGCGCGGCGGCACGTGAAGGCGGCGCTTTCGGGCGACGGCGGCGACGAGGCGTTCGGCGGATACCGACGCTACGCCCACGATCTTTGGGAAGGCCGTGTTCGGTCGTTGCTTCCGGCTGCGTTTCGGCGCGGTGTGTTGTCGCCGCTTTCGAAAGTGTGGCCGAAGGCCGACCGGTTGCCGCGGCCGTTGCGGTTGAAGACGTTTCTCGAAAACCTTGCCCGCGATCCGGCAGAGGCCTACGCGAACACGATTTCGTGGTGTCGTCCCGGTTTGCGGCGGCGGCTGTTGCATTCCGATTTTCTGCGATCCGTGGGCGACTACCGGCCTGAAGAGTGCGTGATCGCCGAGTTTCGCCGCGGTTACGAGGCGGCCGGCGGCGACCTGCTGGCGGGTATGACGGCGGCCGATATCGCGATCCTTCTGCCCGACGATTTCTTGACCAAGGTCGATCGGGCCAGCATGGCCGCGAGCCTCGAGGTACGCCCGCCCTTGGTGGATGTGTACGTCATGAATTTCGCCGGGCTGATTCCCTCGCATTTCAAGGTGAATCGCGAGACGAAATTCATTCTCAAATACGCCTTTCGCGACGTACTCCCGAAGGATATCCTGTATCGACGCAAACAGGGGTTCGAGATTCCCGTCGACCGCTGGTTGCGGGAAGATTTGCGGCCCCTTTTCGAGGAGACGGTCTTCCCGGCGTCTGCGCCGCAGGCGACGATTTTCGACATGGGCGAAGTGCGCCGCTTGTTCGAAGCCCACCGCAGCCGACGGGCGAAGGCGGGCGGAATCTTGTGGGCGATTCTCGTCCTCTCGTTGTGGTTCCAAGCCTACGGAACCGCACACGGAACCACCGGAGAAGAAGGCAATGGGGCTTGAGAACCGGCCGAACGGCTGGAATGTACCGATCGTTCCCATCCGATTCGCGCGCTGCGGACGGTCGGTTTCGACTCGCGATGCGATGGAACCGGTCACCGTCCTGCTTCCCGGCCCGCTGCCGTGCGACGTGGACGGTCTGTTCTTGCTCGGGCCGCACGGCCTCTGCGGGCTGTTCGAACCGGTTCCCGGCCACGGACCCGTTGGAAGCATGAAAGCCGTGGGCGTGCTTTTGCCCCACGTCGTCCGCGAAATCGAAAAAAACCCGGAGGCATTCTCCTTGATCGTCGGGTCGGGCCGCGACGGCATTCCGGATGATCCGTCGCAGTTCGATACCGAGTTCGTCGCACGGTTGGACTCGCTGGCCTTGCGGGTGGAAAAAGGCACGGCAACCACACCCGACCGCTTTTTTACCGATGATGCCGTTTTCGTCGCACCCGAACCGCACGGCCGCTTTCGCCTCGAAGCGGGCCGGGTGCCCGGCGAGCTGATCCACAACCCGGCTGCGTGCTTGCAGGGCGACGGCCGCAAGATCGACGTCGAAACGACGACCGTCGACCACGCCCCTTTCGAAGAGACGCCGATCGACCAAGTCGCCGAAGGCACGTTCGTGCTGATCGACGATCGCGGAAACGAAATCGAGTTTCGTACCGACGACATCTACGCCGAATCGGACGTGTCGATCGAGGCCCATTACCGCTTCGAGTGCACGCCCGTCGAACCGCAACGCGAATGCGACAAGAAGCTTCGCTTGACGGTCCACGTGCGCGTGTATCCGGGCGGATTGGTACGTCTGGATGCCGTATTGCACAACACGGGCAGGGCGCGGCACCGAGGCGGTCTGTGGGATTTGGGTGATCCGGGATCGATTCTGTTTCGCGAGTTGGTCTTCCGAGTTCGTTTTGCCGAGCGTCCGAAAGAGATTGTTCTCAAAGAAACGCCGTCCGCCGAAGCCCGCCGCTTCGCGCCGAAAGACGACTTCGCCTGGTCGTTGTTCCAAGGCGGCAGCGGGGGACCGAATCCGAAACATCCCACGCACGTAAATCGGCACGGGCAAGTGCCGATCCGCGAGGAGGGTTATCGGACGATCCTGCGCGCCAGCGGCCGGGAAACATCGGCGACCGGAAAGCGGGCGTCGCCCGTGGCGGCGATCGCGTGGGACGAGGCCGTTCTCGAATTCGGTGCCGAACGCTTCTGGCAGACGTTTCCCAAGAGCTTGCGCATCACGCCGACGTCGCTCGAATTTGCGATCTTTCCCGCCGAATGGGACGACCTCCACGAACTGCAAGGCGGCGAGAAGAAGACGCATACGTTTTGGCTGCGAATACACACGTCGCCGAAAGAGCATCCCGTCGAAACGACGCTCGACTGGGTGCATGATCGGTTGCGCGCGACGTTGCCGCCCTCGGCTGCCGTCTCGGCCGTGTTGTGGGACGACTTGATGGGCTTCGAGTTTTGCGAAACGCACGCGAGCGTGCTCGACGAACCGCCGCCGGAAACAGCCCGGATTCTCGAAAAATGGCGACAGGCCACCTACTCGGGCGACGAATTGGAGCAACTGCGCGACGCGTTCGATGAGTACGGCTGGCGCCACGATGGAGACTTACCCGCCGATCACGAGGCGCGCCACTATCGAGGAAAGTCGCCCCTGGTATCGCACTTCAACAATCAGTACGACCTGGTCTACGGCTTCCTGTTGCGCTCGGCGCTGACCGGCGATGTTCGATTTGCGGCCGAGGCGGAAAACCTGCTTCGGCACGTCGCCGACATCGACACCTACGACACCGATGAGGATCGCCCCAGTTTTTGCGGCGGTCTGTTCTGGATGACGGATCATTATCTTTCGGCCCACACGGCGACGCACCGGGCGTTTTCGAAATGCAACGCAACCGGCCGCGGCTACGGCGGAGGTCCCAGTTGCGAGCACAATTACACGACCGGTGCCCTCTTCAGTGAGGAAGGCGAAGGTGTCGTGTGCCGCGCGGCACGTTGGGTCATGCAAATGGAAGACGGTTCCCGAACCCCGTTCTTCTTGCTCGATTCGGGCCCCACCGGCTTGGCCACGGCGACCAGTTCGCTCGACTATCACGGACCCGGCCGCGGTGCTGCGAATTCGATCAATGCGTTGATCAACCAATGGATCGTCGGAGAGCGCGATGCGCCCCGATACCGCGAAGCGGCCGAAGCTCTCATCCGGCGGACGATTCATCCCAATGCCGACATCGACGCATGGCAACCGGCCGACGCCGAGCGGCGATGGTCCTACGTGATGTACATGAACGTGCTGGCCCGGTATCTCTTTTGGAAACGCCGGCTTGAAACGAAAGACGACATGTACCGTTACGCGGCGGCATCGCTGGTCCGGCTCGGGCGGTGGATGGGCGAAAATGAGCGTCCCTTCTTGGATCGCCGGAATGAGCTGGCGTTTCCCACCGAAGTCTGGGCCGCCCAAGATCTGCGCAAGGCGAACGCGATGCGGGCGGCATCGTTGTACGCCGACGCCTCTCTACGCCGCCGATTGCTCGATCGGGCACGCGAAATCGCTGATCGAGCCTGGAGCGACCTGTTTTCGTTCGAGACGTACAAAAACGTGCGGACGACCGCCGTCGTCCTGGTCGAAGGCTTGCGCGACGCCCTCTGGCGGGCGGTCGAGGCCGAAGAAGGACCCGGCCCCTATTGCGAAGACTTCGGTGAGTTCGGGGCGGCGCCGCCGATGTTCGTCCCGCAAAAGGCCCGTGTAAAACAGATGCTCAAGTCACCCGCGGGCTGGTTGCGGCTTGCTGCGGCCTTGACACGCCCGCAAAACGTGCGACGTCTGATACAATTGTTGAGGCAATGGCGAAACTGATGACGCGTTCCCGGTCGTGCGACCGGCGCACGCATTTTTCAAACGGTAAGGAAGCCCGTTCCAGGTATGCGACGTTTGTGGATTCCCGATTTTCGCGTTCGTTCGGTCATGGACCTTTCACCCGAGTGGTTGCGCGCGCGTGGTCTGCGGGCGCTGTTGCTGGACGTCGATTCGACGCTCAAGGCGTACCGCGATCGCGAAGTGTCGGACGACGTGCTGCGTTGGTTGGCCCAGGTGCAAGCGTCGGGGACGATATGTTGCCTCGTCTCGAACGGAGGCACGCGACGCATCGCGAAAATCGCGGCATCGCTGGAACTTCCGTACATTGCAACGGCGCTCAAACCGTTTCCGTTCGCCTTGCGCCGCGGATTGAAGCGGCTGAACGTCGATGCCGAAGAAACCGCCATGGTCGGCGATCAGGTGTTTGCCGACGTGTGGGCGGGAAACTGGGCCGGCCTGACGACCATCCTCGTCGCCCCGATCCATCCCGAGCAGGAAGGCTTTTACACGCGGATGAAACGGCCCTTGGAACGCTGGTGGCTGCGGGCGGTTCCGTTTGAAGATACCTCTCCGACCGGAGACGCCGAATCGTGAGCACGGCACCTCGCAGCAGCTTTCGCGACCTGATCGCGCTGGCACGCCCGGAGTACTGGTTCAAGAACGTCTTCATGTTGCTGGGCGTCGTGCTGGCGTATTTCTATCAGATGCACTCCGGCGACCGATGGCGATTCGATCCGTTTGCGATCGCCGTAGCGCTGGTCGCGGTATGTCTGGTCGCCTCGGCCAATTACGTGATCAACGAGTGGTTCGACGCCCCGTTCGATCGGCGTCATCCCGAAAAATGCAACAGGCCCGTTGCCCGCGGCGCCGTCGGCCGGAAGACGGTCGTCGTCTTTTGGGCGGTGTTGCTGGCCGTCGGATGTGCGCTTGCGTGGTCGATCAATCGTCCGTTTTTCGTGGCCGCGTGCGTGTTCGCCGCGATGGGAGCGGTCTACAACGTCCCGCCGCTGCGTCTCAAAGATTGGCCCTACCTCGACGTACTCGCCGAGTCGGTGAACAATCCGCTGCGGTTGCTGCTGGGATGGTTCGCCGTGAGTGCGACGAGCGTGCCGCCGTTGTCGCTGGTTGTTTCGTATTGGATGGCCGGCGGGTTCTTCATGGCCGGAAAACGCTTGGCCGAAATACGCAGCATCGGTGATCGCGACACGGCCGGGGCGTATCGACCTTCGTTCCGGCATTACGACGATACGAAACTACTCATCCAGATGTTCTTCTATGCGACGGCGGCCGCGTTGTTCTTGGGCGTGTTCATCGTGCGGTACCACGTCGAGCTGATCCTTTCGATTCCGCTGATTGCCGGTTTTTTCGCGTTCTATTTGTCGATCACGCTCAAACCGCACAGTGCGGCGGGCAGCCCGGAACGCCTGTACCGCGAGCGCCGTTTGATGGCGTACCTGATGGTTTGCCTCGTGGTGTTCGTGTTGTTGATGTTCGTCGAACTGGACGCCCTGCGTCGCTTGCTGAACGTGCCCGAGGCGACCGTTCCCCCGCTGTGGCGGTTGTGACCGCCGCGACCGGGCTTAGGTATCGCGTGCTTCGTCTACACAGGGCGTCGAACATTTGCGATTCGTGTCGGAAAGACCGCCGTTGAACACTCCCGCGACCGACAAACCGCACGTGTGCCAGGTGTTGCACAGCCTTTCGATCGGCGGTGCCGAAGTGCTTGCGCAACGGCTGGCGGAACGGTCGGCCGGCCGCTTTCGGATCTCGTTCGTGTGTCTCGACGAGGCCGGCGAGTCGGCTGAAACCGTGCGTGCCCAAGGCTTCGCCGTACACGTGCTCGGCCGGAAGCCGGGGTTCGATCGTCGATGCGCGACCGCACTGCGGCGGTACGCCCGCGAGAACAACGTCGATGTCTACCTGGCCCATCAATACACACCGTTCTTTTACGCGCTTCTTTCCCGGCGAGGCGGTTCCCGGCCGCCGATCGTCTTCGTCGAGCACGGCCGCTTCCATCCCGACCGGCGGTCGTGGAAACACGTGCTCGTCAATCGCCTGTTGCTGCGAAAGAACGATCGCGTGCTGGCAGTGGGAAATCAGGTTGCCGAAGCGTTGGTGAAGAACGAAGGGATCCCCGCTCGTCGGATCGAGGTCGTGTACAACGGCGTCGATACGGCGGCGATCGCAACTGCGGCCGAGTCGCGGAATCTCGTCCGTCGCCGGCTCGGAATCGACGGCGACGCCCCTGTTGCCGTGCAAGTTGCCAGGTTGGACCCGATCAAGGACCACCTAACGGCACTCGAAGCGTTTCGACACGTGCGATCGCGATTTCCCCAAGCGCGGCTGATGATCGTAGGCGACGGCCCGCAGCGGAATACGATCGAGCGATTCATCGTCGAACATACCCTGGACCAAGCCGTGATGCTGTTGGGGATGCGGCGCGACGTTCCCCAATTGTTGGCTGCCGCCGATGTGTTCGTGCTCAGCAGTCTCAGCGAGGGCATTCCCGTTACGGTGATCGAGGCGATGGCTGCCGGCTTGCCGACGGTGGTCACGAACGTGGGGGGATTGCCGGAAGTCGTCACACGCGAGACGGGCATTCTGGTGCCCGCGCGTGACCCGCGGGCGATGGGTGAAGCCGTCGCAGCGCTGTTCGCCGATCCCGATCGTCGCGCGACCTTGGGAGCCGCCGGACGAGAACGGGCACGCACGTTGTTCGACGAGCGCGCAATGCACGCGCGCTATGCCGCCGTGCTGAAAGAAGCCGTTTACGGAAAGCCGCATGTCTGAACGAGACGCGTCGAATTCCCGGTTTTCGCTGGTGGTCTTCTCGGACGACTGGGGACGCCATCCTTCGAGTTGCCAGCACTTGATTCGGCGGTTCCTCGGTCGGTATCGGGTGTTGTGGGTCAATACCATCGGTATGCGTGAACCGCGTCTCGATCGGGTGACTTTCCGCCGCGGGTTGGAAAAACTGCGCGGTTGGTTCTCCGTATCGCGACACGCGCCGTTGCAAGGTCGCGACACACCGGCACCGGAAATCGTCGATCCGCGGATGTGGCCGTTCTTCCGCCGCGAATTCGACCGCCGGTTGAATCGGCGGTTGCTGTTACGGCAATTGTCGCCGCGAGTCGAATCGTTACCGTCGCCCCGCATCGCCTTCACGACGATACCGATCGTGGCCGATTTGGTCGGTCGCCTGCCCGTCGATGCGTGGGTGTACTATTGCGTCGACAACTTCAGCGAATGGCCCGAGATGCACGGCCCGACGATCGATTTGTTGGAACGTCGTTTGATCGAGCGGGTGGACGAGATCGTCGCGGCGGGCACGCAATTGGTCGAACGCATGGCGCAGCGAGGACGACACGCCTTGTTGCTTCCCCACGGTGTCGATTATGCCATGTGGCGGCAAGCCTGCGGACGACGGATCGACGAGCCGTCGCTTGCGCGTTTGAACGATTGCCCGCGTCCGCTGGTCGTCTTTTGGGGATCGGTCAATTGGCAAGTCGACGAAGAGACCGTGGCCGCAACTGCCCGCGCAACGGCACCGGGAACGGTCGTCCTGATCGGACCGGTCAGCGATTGCCCGCCGAAGTTGTCGCAACTGGAAAACGTCGTTTTACCCGGCGCCGTCCCGTACGAGGCACTTCCGCAGGCGGCCGCCGCGGCCGATCTGCTCATCATGCCGTATCGGCGGCACCAGGCGGTCATCGACGCGGCGCCGTTGAAGCTGCTGGAGTATTTGTCGACCGACAAGCCCGCGGTCGTGTGCGATCTTCCGGCGCATCGCGCATGGGCCGATGCGTTGGACATCGCCGACTCGCCCGAACGCTTTGCCGCGCTGGTGAAAAAGCGACTGGAAACCGGCTTGCCGCCGGAGCAACGCGAGGCGCGTCGTCGCGTCGCCGAGGAAAGCTGGGATCATCGCGCCGCCGCGCTGGAGCGACGACTGACGGAGTTGGCCGGGCAATTCGGCCCGGGGGGATCGTCGATGCCTCCAACGGGAGGCACCCCATGACGCACGACGATTCCCCTGTAAAGCGGCCGGTCATCCTGCATGTGCGGATGGTCACCGGCACCGGAGGCGGCCCCGAAAAGACGATTCTGCATTCGCCGCCTTATCTGGAAGAAGCCGGGTTTCGGTGCGTGTGCGCGTACTTGCGCCCACCGAACGATCCGGGCTTCGACGCATTGCGCGCGCGTGCCCGGTCGATGGGCATCACATTGCTCGAATTCGACGATCACGGACCGTTCGATGTGTCGCTGCTTCGTCGACTGGTGCGACTGTGCCGCGAAGAGAACGTAGCCGTGTGGCACGGTCACGACTACAAGACCGACACCTTCGGCCTGCTGGCGGCCCGATTTCATCGCATGCACCTGGTGTCGACCGCGCACGGATGGGGCGTGCATACCGGCCGGGCAAAACTCTACAACCGCATTCATAAGTTCGTGCTTCGGCACTTCGTACGAGTGATTTGCGTGTCGGAGGCACTGCAACAGGAGTGTTGCCGCGCCGGGATCCCGCAGCGCATTTGTCGCGTGATTCCCAACGGGATCGACGTGCGTCCTTACGACGTTCCGGTCGACCGTGCCTCGCTGCGTCGTTCGTTGGGGTTGCCCGCAGACCGCTTCGTCGTGCTGTGGGTAGGACGCATCTCGGAAGAAAAAGACTTGCCCACGCTGTTGGCGGCCGCAGGCGAAGTGCGTACGCCCAAGGGACCGCCGCTGGTCGTCTTGGTGGGTGACGGGGACGGGGCATCCGCCTTGCGATCACAGCTACACCGCAAGGGACGCGACAAGGACGTCTTTTTTGCCGGGTTTCAGGTCGATCCGGTTCCGTGGTACCGCGCGGCCGACGCCTTCGTGTTGCCGAGTTTGCGCGAGGGGTTGCCCAACGTATTGCTCGAGGCGATGGCGGCAGGGCTGCCGACGACGGCCTCGGCCACCGGCGGTATTCCGCAAGCGATCGACCATGAAAAGACGGGGCTGTTGTGCGCGCCGGGAGATGTCGGTGCGTTTCGTGATGCGATTCAACGGATTGCCGATGAGCCCGCCTTTGCCGCCGAGTTGGGACGTGCCGCCCGACGGAAGATCGAGTCGGAATACTCGTTTGCCCGACGTATGCAGCGGGTGATCGAACTCTACCGCGAAGTCCTCGACGCGAATCGGACCGCGAAGCACGAGAAACGATAGACGAACGCCGCACACCATGACTCGCCGCATCGACTACATTTCGGCCGAACAGTATCCCGACGTGCTCGACCGGTTGCGGGCGTTCACGGACGAATTCGAGTCCCTGGCCCCGGCCTTCGATCCGACATGGCCGTTGATTCTTCGTGACGGTCTTCGACACGTCCCCGGCGCATTGATCGCCGAAGAGAACGGGCGCCTCCACGGGATTGTGCTGTTGGCACTCGTGAAAAGCGTGTTTTTCGGCCGGTTCCTCGTGTCGTTGCCGTATTTGAATACCGGCGGTGTATTGACGACCGATTCGGACGACGAGACGGCCGGGGCCTTGATCGATCGAGCGGTCGCGCTTGCCCGTTCGCTGCGTGTGCGGCACTTGGAACTACGGCACGAGCGGCGGATCGCCCATCCGCAATTGACGCACGAGCGAACCGACAAGGTGCATATGCGGCTGCCGCTTCCCGATTCGCCCGAGGCGTTGTGGAAAGGTTTTCGGGCCAAGGTCCGCAATCAGGTACGCAAAGGCGAGCGGTCGGGGTTGCAAGTGTGTTGGGGACGCTACGAACTGTTGAACGATTTCTACCGCGTGTTTGCACACAACATGCGAGACTTGGGAACGCCCGTTTTTTCGAAGCGGTTGTTCGCGGCGATGCTTCGGCACTTGGGAGAAA
Organism: Thermostilla marina; assembly: GCF_054657455.1. Taxonomy (NCBI): domain Bacteria; kingdom Pseudomonadati; phylum Planctomycetota; class Planctomycetia; order Pirellulales; family Thermoguttaceae; genus Thermostilla; species Thermostilla marina. The sequence goes on from NZ_BAAHYR010000001.1 coordinate 177,500, forward strand.
ATGCCGAGATTTGCGTCGTGCGGATGGGCAACAAGGCTGTTGCCGGAGCGATGCTCGTGCATGGTCGCGGGACGACCGAGGTTCCCAGCGCCAGTTCGCTGCGACGGTACAACTCAACCAATGCCAACATGCTGATGTATTATCACCTGCTGTGCCGCGCCATCGAACGAGGCCGACGCACCTTCGACTTCGGCCGAAGCACCGTGGATAGTCCGACGTTCCGTTTCAAGAAGCAATGGGGCGCCGCCCCCCATCCGGCGGTGTGGCAGTACGCTCCGCTCGGCAGTACGATGGCAGAGGTTCGACCGGACAATCCGAAATACCAACGGGCCGTCCGCCTGTGGAAGCGGCTGCCTGTGTGGTTTACGCGGATCGTAGGGCCTGTGGTCGTGCGCGGCATTCCCTAGTGGGAGAAGCCGGCCCCCGCGACGACGACGGGCGTCTTCCGTGTGATAGCATTGAGGAAAGCGGAACTCTCTTTCTCGCAGCGGCGAGGATCCACGTTCGTCCTTCCCAGCGATTCGAGGTGCTCATGGACACGATTCTGGTGACCGGCGGGGCAGGGTTCATCGGCAGCAACTTCGTGCGGCAATGGTTGCAGGAAGAGCCCGATCGTATCGTCAACCTCGACAAGCTCACGTACGCGGGAAATCTGGATTCGTTGGCCGACGTGTTTCACGATCCGCGGCACGTGTTCGTCGAGGGCGACATTTGCGATCAGGCGTTGGTTGCAAAGCTGCTGGCCGAATATCGCCCTTGGGCGATCGTGAACTTTGCCGCCGAATCGCACGTCGACCGCTCGATCGACGGTCCCGAGGCGTTCGTGCAGACGAACGTGGTCGGGACGTTTCGGCTGCTCCAGGCCGCCCGCGAGTATTGGAACGCGCTGGACGACGCCGAAAAGAGCCGCTTCCGCTTTCAACACGTATCGACCGACGAAGTGTACGGTTCGCTGGGGCCGGAAGGCTACTTCACCGAGACGACACCCTACGCGCCGAACTCGCCCTATTCGGCATCGAAGGCCTCGGCCGATCACTTCGTGCGGGCATATCATCACACGTACGGCCTGCCGACGTTGATCACGAACTGCTCGAACAATTACGGACCGTACCAGTTCCCCGAAAAGCTCATTCCGCTGATGATTCTCAACGCCGTCGAGGGAAAGCCGCTGCCTGTATACGGCGACGGGAAGAATGTTCGCGACTGGCTGTACGTCGAAGATCACTGCCGCGCGCTGCGGACCGTGTTGCGGTGCGGTAAACCGGGCGAGGCGTACAACATCGGCGGCAATTGCGAAATGCAAAACATCGAGGTCGTCAAGACGATCTGCAAGTTGGTCGATCGACTCAAGCCGGGCTTACCCCACAGCCCCTGTGAAGGCCTGATCACCTTCGTCACCGATCGGCCCGGGCACGATCGCCGCTACGCCATCGACGCGTCGAAGATCAAAGCGGAGCTGGGCTGGGAACCGCAGGAAAACTTCGAGTCGGGCATGGAACGCACCGTCCGCTGGTACTTGGAGCATACCGAGTGGGTTGAGCGTGTGACCTCGGGCAAGTACCGCCGTGAACGGTTGGGGCTGGGAAGCTGAGCCTTTCGCGCGGTCGATACACGTCTTTTCCATAAACAAGGCGGACCGATCTCCAACGGATCGATCCGCCTGCTTTATGCGCTCGGATCGCAAGCCCGAAGCCTAGTTCGTAAGCCGGAACAAGGCGACCCCGTTGGGGCTCAACAGCACGGAGATACCCCCTTTGTACGCGCCCAACGGTTTCTGCCGCCACACGTCGAACACGTCTAACTCGCAACATTCACCGATTTCGCCCCACGAGACGCTGATCGTCCGTTCCCGTTCGGCGTCGCGGTTGAACACGGCCAGCACCTTCGAACCGTCGGCCAGCTTCTTGAGCATGACGGTTTCTGTTTGGTCGTCGTTGCGGACGATCTCGGCGACGTGACCGAGTTCGTCTTGATTGATGTTGACGACGTCGGCATTGGCCAAGAGACCGATCGTGAAGTCGTCGATGTTTTCGATATCGCACGAGAAGAAGAACGGCGCTGCGATGATCGACCACAGCGTCACGTACTGATACCGCTGGTTCGTATCGAGCGGGATTTCGACCGACGGTTCCGCCATGCGGGAGACGTCTTTGATGCGGTGAATGTACATGAAATCGGGGTCGTTCCATTGACCGGGCTTGCTGTACTCGCGCAGCGGCCCGGCAATGCGCAAGGCGTTGACGAAGTAGTTTTCGACGTGGTGGTTCAGGTCGCCGCCGATGCGCCACGACTGGATGCCGATCGACGGCGCCCACGTCCAGGGATCGTCCTGTCCGTACTGGCACAAGTTGAAAAGGATGTCGCGGTCCTGGACCCGCAGGTAGTCCGACATCGGCTTCCAGAAGTCCTTGACCTCGTAGCCGGGGATGCGCGCGCGAAGTTGAGCCAGCACCTTTCCGCCGGAACACTGGTCGTACTTGAGCAAGTCGAATCCCCACTCGGCGAAGCGGTCGGCGTCGGCGCGTTCGTGGCCGTACGAGCCGGCCCAGCCCTGGCAAGTGCGCGGGCCGGGTGTGCAATAGATGCCCGCCTTGAGCCCCTTGCTGTGAATGTAGTCGCACATCGCCTTCATGTCGGGAAACTTGCCGTTAGGCAAAATACGGCCGTACTCGTCACGGATCGGGCCGATCGTGCCGGTCGACTCGTAATCGTAGGCGGCGTGCTTCTTGATTTGGCCCGGCGTGCGGGTGTCGTACATCTCCCGGTTCAACCGCATCCAGCAGTCGTCGATGCCGATGTACTGGAAACCGACGTCGGCCAGGCCGCGTTCGACGAAAATATCGGCCGCCTTGCGCATGATCGCGTCGGAGACGTCGACCATGTGGCCGCCCCACGAGTTCCAGCCGGTAGGCGGTGTAAGAGCGATCTTGTCGCCCACGATCAACGTGAACGGTCGCCGGGCCGCGCCGTAGGCGTTTTCGGCGACGAAGGTCATCGCGTATTCGCCCCGCTGCTCGGGAACGGTACCGGTGAGGATGCCGTTCTCGGCGTCCAGCTTCAGCCCTTCAGGCAGATTCTCGACGGCGAAGCGAATGGGGCGCACGCCCTGGGTCGGAATGCGGTAGAGGAAGATGCGGCCCGGGCGCGCCCCGTACACCTTGGGGCCGTTGATCCGCGGCGCCTTCGGCGGCGGCGGGGTGAGGATTTCCTTCTCGCCGATGCGGGCGTCGTACACGTCGCCGGAATCGTTCGCCGCGACGAACGAGGCGCAAGTCGATACGGCAATGCTCGCGGCCAGCGCAAGCACCGTGAAAGTCCGTCGTTTCATGGGGGAGTTTCTCCTCTGTCGATGATGAGACTCGATTGCGTTACGCCGATGCACCCGTTTGAGCCAACACCCATGAGACGACGCCGACGCGCCCGCCGGAACGACAGACGTTTTTTATGATGGCTTACTGCTTCCGCCCACGCAACCGGCCGTTGTGCGCTATTTCGCACCGCGGCAAGTGATGCTGCCGTCTTCATGGCACACGATCAACTCGCCGTGAGCCGCGGCGATGCCGTTGAAGACCGGGGGCGAATGCAACTTGTAGCCGGCCAGTCGCTTGCCGGTTTCGGCCTCGAACAAATCCAACAGGCCGCCCTTGCGTCCTTCGAACGCGCCGAGCGGATCCTCGGGATCCAGCACATCCGGCGGCCCCGCGGTAACGAGCAGATTTCCCGCGGTCGCCATCGCCCGCACGCGGACGGGAACCGTCAGCGTCCACAAGTTCTTCCGCGTCGCCCGATCGACGGCGAACAACGTATAGCCTTGGCCGGGTACGAAGTAATGCTTCGGATCCAGCGCCGAGATCTTGTCGAACATCCGCACCATCCAGGCAATCTTGGGGCTCACGACGGCCAGTCGCGCGTGGTTGTTGACTTGATCGACGTACCAGAAATAGCGTTGGAAGTACGTGTCGTCGAGGAAACCGCCCTTGGCCCCCAAGGTCGACATCTTCGCCGGTTCGATCTCGGAGAAGGTGCGATCCATGCGGTATCCCCGCATGACGATGGCGTCGCCGTCGGCCTGGAGGATATCGGCCAGGTAGCCTTCCGGCAGATTCAAATTGACCTCGATGTTTTCGGAGTTGTAGAACGGCCCGTTCAGATTTCGATGGTGCTTCACGGTGCCGTCTTCCAACGACAGGGCGAACAGGTCGATGCCGCCGTCGAGGTGTGAAGATCGCCCGGCCGCGAAATAGACGGTGTCACCCAAGACGAGCACGCTTCCGTGGACCGGCCAGGCCGACTCGAGCTTCCCATAGGCGCCGATTTGTCGCAGTTGCGGCGCGGCCTGGAATCGCCACACCAACGCGCCGTCCCGCGCCCGCAGACAGTACACGAAGCCGTCCGCCGAACCGAACACCACTTTACCTTCGGCATACGTGGGCGGACTGTCGATGCGTGAGCCGGTCGTGTAGGTCCACACGATCTCGCCGGTCGTTCGATCGAGCGCGGCAAGCGTGTTTCGCTCGGGCAGGCCGACGTATACGTGATCGCCGACGATCGTCGGCGCCGTGAGTTTGGTGTTCAGCTCGGCCTTCCAGCGGACGGCCTGTTCCACCGGGACGGTCGCCGGTGTGCTGCCGCTGTGCAGGCCGTCGTAGCGATAGGTCGGCCAATCGTCCGGCGAGGCCGCCGGACCTTTCGCATCGCCGAACGCCGGGCCTCGGACGATGCGAGCCGGATCGTCGGGAGCGAGCGTGGGCCCCAGGTCGCGCTCGGCCGCCAGGGCGTTGAAGCCGCCCAGCTTCTCGAGCACGTAGCAGCGGCACGGGTGCGGCGGTGCGTACTGCAACCCGTTGGCCAACAGCATCCCGAAGTGGCAGGTTCCCCGCACCCAATTGTCGACAGTGTGCGGGCCTTCCCCCGTGAGGTCGATATATTCCGAGCCGCGACGACTCGCGAGGATGTACTTCGGCGTGGCCTTGTTGCGGTAACAACGGTGATGATGATAGGTCATGAATATCGGGCCGGTGGGCACCGAGCGTTTCAGTTCGCCGGTGTGCAAATCGTAGCCGACGACGTGGGTGGGCAACTTGGTACTCCCCCGAGCGCCGTTCCGAGTGTATTTCCACGTATCGAGTTCGGCGTTCCAGGTCCACACCAGGCCGTCGATGACGAACTGGTCTTTCCATTCGTACCACAGGTGCCCGATGGGAGCCTTGGGCCTGCGCCACAAAATGTCGCCGGAAGCTGCGTCCAAGCCGAGCAATTGCTGCGGCAATCCGACGACGACCACACCGTCGACGGTGATCAGCGACCCCAGCCACATGCCCTTGTCTTCGTCGGGGATGGGCGTCCGCCACAGCTCTTTGCCGCTTGCGAAGTCGAGCGCCGCGACGGTGTCGAAATCGATCACGGCGACGATCTTGCCGTCGGTGGCCGGGTTCAATGCCGGTTGCAAGACGGGCGGTTTCACCCCGCCGCGCGACTCGCTCCAACGGATGTAGTCCTGGTCGGTACCGCGATAGTCTTTTTCGCTGATCCACAATGTCTCGCCGGTCGAAGTATCGACGGCGATGACCCGCGCCGGCAACGCCCCTGTTGCCGCAGGGATGCTCGCGATCAACGTCCCTTGGTGGTGTAGGATTTCTCTCGCCCCGGCCGTTTGCGGATAGATGCGCAACACCTTGCCGGTAGCGGCATCGAGTTCACTGATCGGTGCCCGGTATCCCAAGGTGACGTACACGCGATCGCCGACGGCCACCAGCCGCATCTGCACGTTCAAGGGGATGTCGCCGGGACGTGCCAAGAACCACGTGTGCTTCCACGCCCGCCATCCCCAATCTTCGACGGGAACTTTCCACAAGAGCACGCCGTTGAAGGCATCTCGGGCGACGAGGAACCACTTGTCGGGCAGGTCGTGTTGTCCCGGCGTGCTCAACGGGGCTTCGTCGACGAAGTAGAACATTCGCCCCCCGGACGTCACCACCAGATTGACGCTCGAATCGGTGTCGTGCGCACGCAGATATTCCGGTCCGGCAACCCACTGGTAATGTCGCGGCGGGCCGACGACGTAATCCTGCGCGACGGGGTTTCCGTCGGCGTCGTGCTGGTAGTGCCCCCAGTCGTCGATGTCTTTCGGCCAGGGTTTTTCGGCGGCCGAAAGTCCGTCGGCAATCGACGCGACCGCGTAGCCGCGATCGGCAAGCGGGCGAACCGCTTCCGGCGAAGCGACGACCGTCCCCAGGGGAGTCAAGACGCGGTCGATTTCGTCGGGCGAGGGCGCGTTGCCGCGGACGACGAGCAGGTTGACCAGGTTTTCGGCGTAGGGCAATCGCCCGCCGTTCCACGCGACGACGCTCACTTTTTCGGCGACGTCGCTTTCGGCTGCCGCGCGGGTGAGTTCCGAAACACGATCTTGCGAAACGAGCACCTGGACGACGAACGGCTTCGATGCGGCAAGGGCTGCGGCTTCGTCGAGGTTTGCCGGCTCGACGAGCACGCAAACGCCTCCGGCGACGTCCAATTTTTCGAGCTGCGCGACCGACGGCACATCGGCGGCCGTCGCCGGACCGATCCAGACGATCGCCAAGGACACCACCAAAGCCGAACAATACGCTGGAATGGAAAATCGGGTCATCGCGTTCCGTCCTCGATTCGTTTAGGGGAACCTTGGTCGTGCGGGCACACGCACGAACAAATGATCGGCCGGACGCGGCCCTGCCTGTTCGGCGGTACCACGCCCGGGATTGCATTTTCGCGATCTGTTTTCGTCGGTCGACGCGTGACCGAGCAAGCATCGCCGATTCACCGTGGAAAAACAACGACGGTGTTGCGGCCGTGCGGCTTGCCGTATCGACGCTCAAAAATCAAACTCGCCGTAGTCGTCTTCGAACAGGCGTTCAACGCCCGTCTTTTGGGCGGCTTTTGGCTGACTTTTCCGTTTGTTCTTCGAGTCCGGCGCCTGCCGCGGGCCTTTCGGAGTATTCACTTTCGGCAACCATTTCGCAAGTTCTCGTTTGACGCTTGCATATTTCGGGTCGCCGGCGAGGTTCGTCCATTCGAGCGGGTCGTTTTCGTGGTCGTAGAGTTCTTCCGAGCCGTCTTCGTAGCGGATGTATCGCCAGCGTTCGCTGCGGACGGCGTGGTTCCCGAATCCGTAGGTCGTCACGACGGGCCGATCCCATTCGGCCTTCGGATCGGCGATCAGCTTCTTGATGCTGTCGCCTTCCACGTGCTCAGGGATCGGGATATTGCACAGGTCGCACAAGGTCGGATAGAGGTCCAACAGGCTAACGGTCCGCTCGCACACGCTGCCGGGCTTCGTCACGCCGGGGACGATGAAGATCAACGGCACGCGGTCGGCTTCTTCCCACAGGGTGAACTTGCGCCAATGCTGCTTTTCGCCCAGGTGCCAACCGTGGTCGCCCCACAACACGACGATCGTATCCCGCGCGTTGGGCGACTTGTCGAAGGCGTCGATCAACCGTCCGATTTGTCCGTCGACGAAGTTGATCGTGGCCAGGTAGCCTTGGACGGCCTTTTCCCAGTTGTTCGTCGCTAAGACCTTGGCATGATCGCCTTGCGGCCTGGCCATCCTGACGCCTGCTTCGGGAACGTCGTTCAGGTCGTCTTCTTTCACCGTGGGCAGGATGATTTTGTCGGTCGGGAATTTCTTGAAATATTTCTCGGGCACGAACCACGGCAGGTGCGGCTTGATGAAGCCCACGCCCAAGAAGAAGGGGCGGTCGTGCTTTTGGTTCAAGAAGTCGATCGCCCAATCGACGAGTTTCTTGTCGCCCATTTCGGGATCGTCTTCTTGCAGCGGCCCCCAGTCGAAATGAGCGGTGTTCGGAATCCCGTTCATCGGACGTTTGGGCGGTTCCGGATCACCGGGCCGCGACCAGTAGACCTCCCACGATGCAAGATCGTTGTACGAGTTGTGGAAGATCTTCCCGCCGCCGTACACCTTGTAGCCGTTGGCCATGAACTGTTGGGCCAGGGTGATCGTGTCGGGCATTTGCGGCCGCCAGGGGTTCGAATTGTAGTACACGCCCGAGGTCGACGGTCGCACACCGCACATCAGTGCCGCCCGCGACGGATTGCACGAAGGTGCCGCACAGTACGCCCGCGTGAAAAACAGACCCCGTCGCGCCAACGCATCGAGGTTGGGTGTTTGGGTTTGCGGATGGCCGCCGAGGAAACCGGTCCAGTCGTTCAGGTCGTCGACGGCGATGAACAGGACGTTCGGATGTTCGGGCAATTCCGCCTTGGTCGGTTTGCTGCACAAAAGCGCAGCCGCCGCCGTCAGGGCGAATGCCAGGCGAAACAGGATTTGCATTTTCATCGTGAGTTCTCCCACAACAACCTTGCCGGGACGAAAGCCGGGTGCGGTCGTCGCACCGCGAATTGAATCCCCCAAACCGAAAAGCCGCAGGATTCGCCGAGGGCGCGTACCTACAGCCTCTTCCCCACTTCCTGTACATGGCGGCAAAGGCGACGAGCGCACCCGCTCGCGGCTGCCGGGTGCCTTCACGCCCCCCGGGAGGCTCAACCTTTTTCCGCCGGTTATTTCGCAAAGAACGTCGTCGCCGACCGCGGCGGCGCACGATAGGTGAGCGAACCGTCCTCCACGACGGCATCGTCCAACGGCTGATAGTGCTCATCGTCGCTGGTCCGAAACGCCGCGAACCGTGCTGCGGTCGTTCCGCTGATCGACAGATTCACGGTTTGGGGTTTGTAGCCGGTGTTGATGACGACGAAGGCGTCGGGGTGTCGCGTGCCGTTGCTCGCAAAGGCCATGAGGACGATTTGCGGATCGGAAGATTCGACCTCCGCCACCATCATGCCCGGCTGCCCGGCGCGACAGGCCTGCTTGTACCAGTAATATCCCGGCTCGACCGTGTATTCGCCCGTTCCGGTCACGCGGATCGCCGTACCCGGGTTCGGATCGCCGCCGTACCAATCGGCCGTTTGGATCGCGGCCCAGGGAATCACGCAGTTGACCTTGCAAATGTAGATTTGCCGCGCGAGATCTTCGACGAAGCGGACGTTCATCTGCCCCCAGGTCATCGAGGTCGTCCAGGCGTGCAATTCGGGGCGCTTCGCCCGCAACAGGTCGATGCCCGCCGATGTGTGGTTCGTCCATTTGCCGTCTTTCCAGCGGGCGAACCCGTGGCTGGTGATCAGGCCCAACGCCTCGAGTGCCGTTTCATTTTCGGCGATCGCTCGCGCGTATCCCCATTCGCTAAATCGCGGCCAGATGGTCGTTTCGCCCGGCGTCACGCCCACGTCGTTCAACCCGAACGCATCGAGCGTTTTCCGGACGATCGGGATCATCTCGGCAACCTGTTCCGGGGGCCAGTACATGTTGTAATCGTGCCGTTCTTCACCGGCGGTGCTGCCGTCCGCCGGCCACCGGCCTTTGTCTTCGCCTTCGTTGTGCAACGACACGTACTTGACGGGAAAGCCTTCCTTTTTCCGCAGGTACGACACCCACGCCGCCAAATACTCCGCCAGTTCTTCTTTCATCGCGGGATCGAGATCGCGGCCGCGGACGAACTTCTGCTTCGTCATCCAGCCCGGCGGGCCGTAGAGCGTCGTGATGATGGTCAAGTCGTCACCGCGGGCGCGGGTACGTTCGAGCCCCTCGCGGACGAAGTAACGCATCCACCGCGTCGTCGTTTCGTGGTCGAAGCGGCCTTCGTCGATCTTGTACGGATCGTCGTTGTCGTTGTCGGCCTCGGTCATCCCTTCGTGGAACGGATCGAGAAACATTTTCACGACCCCCGGCTTCAATCCCTCGTCGCCGAACACCAACTCGACGATCTCCTGCCGCTGACGCTCCGAAAGCAGGCTGAATCCGCCGTACTCTTGCGGATGCTTCGCGTAGTCGCGTGTCTGTGCCGCTTCGACATAGTTCACGCCGAAGCCGTCCCATTCGCGGACGGGACGATCGAATGCCACCTTCGCGTCCACGGCCGAAGCAAACCGTGCCGCCGGATTCGCCGCCGTCAGCAAGACCATCGACACGACGAGCAGGGCACGCTTCATGGACTTTGTCTCCCGGTGAATTACGATAAGGCACGTACTTTGGGTGAACGGGAAAAACCGGTCTTGGTTTCGGCAACAGGCGCGTTGCTCGACCATCGGCAATCGATGCGGCATCCCCCAAGACCCGGCGGTCACTCGGTTATTGTGATTCGCTGTTTATACCTACGCAATCCGCGAACGCAAGCTGCAAGCTTCGGAGAAACGAATCGATGAAAGCATTGCCAAAGAACCCTGGGTTTGTTGCGTCGGCCCTACCGGTTGCTTTGTTGCTTGTCGCGGCGGGGGGGCGAGGTGTTCTTGCTCGCGAGCCGCAAAACGAACCGTCGAAGCCGCCGATCGCCGGTCCGTTGCGTGTCGAAGAGGGAAGTTTGTTTTTCGTCGATGCGAACGGGCGCGGTGTCTTTTTGACCGGCTCGCACACCTGGGCCAATTTCCAGGAGCGCGGCGTTCGCGGTGAAACGCCCGACTTCGATTACGACGCATACCTGGCCTTTCTCGATCGTTTCGGTCACAACTTCATGCGAATGTGGATGTGGGAACACGCCCTGCGGATGCAGTTCGTGCCGGCCGATGTACCCATCCGCTACGCGCCGCTGCCTTATCGCCGCACCGGGCCGGGGAAAGCCGCCGACGGGCTGCCCAAATTCGACCTCGAACAGTTCGACGAATCGTTCTTCCGCCGCCTACGTGCGCGCGTCGAGGCCGCCCGCGAACATCGCATCTACGTCGCCGTCATGCTCTTTCAGGGATTCAGCGTCGAACAAAAGGGAACCGACGGCGTCGATCCGCACAAAGGCAATCCGTGGGAAGGCCATCCCTTCAACGCGCAGAACAACATCAACGGCATCGACGGCGATTTGAACCACGACGGTGAAGGCATCGAGGTGCACACGCTCGCCGATCCGCAAATTACGCGTCTTCAGGAACGATTCGTGGCCAAGGTGATCGATACGTTGGGCGATTTGGACAACGTCGTTTGGGAGATATGCAACGAGGGGCACCGCGGCTCACTTGCGTGGCAAGATCACATGGCCCGCTTCATTCGCGAAACGGAAAAGAAGCGGTCGTTGCAGCACCCGATCGGGATTACCGGCGCGCCTTTGGGAACCAAGGAGCTGCTCTCCACCTCGGCCGATTGGATTGCGCCGACGGGCAAGCAGTGGCTCAGCGATCCGCCCGGACCGTCCGGCGGAAAACGGATCGTCGTCGATACCGACCACATCGCCCCGTGGGATTACGATCCGACCTGGCCGTGGCGCTGCCTGACGCGCGGTTGCTCGTTCATTCTGATGGACGGCTACATGGATTTTCGGCTGGGCACGCCCGAGCAGCCGAATCCCGAATGGGATACCGTCCGGCGTGCGATGGGTGCCGCGCGGCGAGCAAGCGAACGAATCGACCTGGCTCGGGCGGTTGCCGATCCCAAGCGCGCAAGCACCGGATTTTGTTTGGTCGTGCCGGGCGAAAGCGTCCTCGTCTTCCAACCCAATCGTGGAAAACCCTTTTCGTTGAATTTGCCCGCCGGGCGTTACCGGGGACGGTGGCATGACCTGTGGGGCACTCACGTCGTGACATTCGGAGACTTGACGGGAAACGATTCCCCCCAATTGATCACCCCGCCACGGGAGGATGCTGTGGTTTTCTTTGCAGAGCGGGTTCCTTAGCCCGTCGGTGCCGCAAAACAACCCTAAAACTTTAACCAAACCGCAAGTTCCGCGCTTTTCGCCGGGTTGGTCGGCAATTAAGATGGAATTCGCCCCAAGCGAGGGGAATGCACCCCGGGTGGGAGATTGCCGCTCGGTCGAGCGGCCCCCGCCTTCCCACCCATCCGACCGCAGACACGACCGGTGGTTTGGAACGTAAGTCGCCGACGACACCGTTCGTTCGACGTCGGGACTTGCGGCCGCCGTGCGAGTAGTTTGATTCCTTTTTCTACAAAGGAGGACCGACGATGCGTAGAGCAGGACTATTACTGCTCGGCGCGGCCGTAGCGATCATGCTCGCGGCCGACACCGCGCACGCGGGACTGCTGTTCGGGCGCCAAGGCATCTTCGCCCGACGCCGTTGCGCGCGGAACATCATCGCCGTGGCCCAAATGGAGCAGGCGAAAGCCGCCCAGGCCAAGAAAGAGGCCGAAGAGGCTGCCGCCCGCGCCGAAGCGGCCAAGCAGGAAGTCGCCGATCTCAAGGCGGCCGTCGAAAAGACTTTGGCCGAATTGAAGGCCGACGTCGCCAAGGCCCTCGAGCAGGTCCAAGCCGAAACGAAGGCCGCTCAAAAGGCGAAGGCCGAAGCTGAAGCCGCCCAGGCGAAGGCCGAAGCCGCGCAGGCCAAGGCCAAGCAAGAACAGGCCGCCGCGGCCGAGGCGACCGCCCAGGCCCAAAAGCTGATGGCCGAAGCCAAGGCGCAACAGGCCGAAGCCGCCAAGGCGATGGAAGAAGTCGCCAAGGCCAAGGCCGAACTCGAAGCGCAGCGGAAAGCGATCGAGGCCGAAAAAGCCGAATTGGCCAAACAGGCCGATGAGATCGCCCAGGCCAAGGCGCAGCTCGAGCAACTGAAGGCCCAGGCCGAACAGGCGCAACAGGCGGCCGAAAAAGCCAAGGCCGAGCTCGAAAAAGCAAAAGCCGAGGCCCAAGCCGCCCAGGAGACGAGCGCCGAAGCACCCCAAGATCAACCACCGGTGTCAGCCCAGCCTGACCAACCTGCCGAAAACGTCAAAGGCGCCGAGGCTGCTGCTGCGGGGGCCCCGGCGCAGGAGTCGGCTTCACCACCCCAACCGTAGCGACACACGCGTCGCGAGCGGTCGGCCGGTGAGCCGATGACCGCAGCGCCCGACGGGAAACGGTTTCCTGCCGGGCGGTTTTTTTGCGCCGACCAACCCGAATGGAAAAGCAATCGGGATTCTCAAAACTCGCTTCGCGCAACAAAAAAGCCCGGCACCACTACCGAGCTTGGGAAACAGATTTCCTTTGAAGTGGAGGATAGGGGACTCGAACCCCTGACCTCTTGAATGCCATTCAAGCGCTCTCCCAGCTGAGCTAATCCCCCGACTCGATTGTCGATGCGGCATACCCATAAGGCAGGGTCGGCCGCACGTCTTATTATATTGGTCGATTCTCTTCGGCTTGGCAATGGGGGATCGGCGAAAAAGTGCCGCTCGTTCGGCGCGTCGCGGAAGGCGAACGCAATCGTTTTCTCGAACACTGAGCCGTTTCGAAGGCCTTCGGCTATCGCAGACAGGGCGGGCAGAAAGACGCCGGACCGTGAAAAAAAACCGCTTTTTGCGGATACGGCACGAAAAAAACGCAGGCGTCCCGTTCCGGAGGCCTGCGTTCGGTATTTCCTCGCCCGCATCGGGAAAATTAGAGAGTCGAGTGAGGCAGCCGAAACCACCTCACTCGAACTCCCACACAGGAAGCGGGGGTTGTGCCACAGTTGGTCGGCCGCCGATTTCGGCGACCACTTGTTCTCATGCACCCATCGACGGGCCGCGCACGCGAGTCAATCGGAAAATTTTCGTGAACGCTCGGCATCGATCGACATGAACGACATATCGTATTGTACACAATAAAAACTTTGTGTCCAGTAGTAGAGCATGATTTTTTGGCTCGCCCGCGTCCGGGCGTTAAAGTTTTGGCAACTTGCGCGCTTTGCTAGCATTGCCGGCTAACCCTAACATCTCTTCATTGCGAGGGTTTCGCGGTCTTGTTGAAATGATCGATTTGCCGTAAACTCCTGGCTGTCGGTTAGGGAAAACCGCCACTGCCACAGGGACGATCGAGCAATGCAAACTCTTACGGGGGACCGGGCGAAGGACGCAGACGTCGCCTATCGGCTCTTCGCCGACCGATCCATGCCCGCCGGATCGGAATTTCGCAATTCGCTGCACAAGGCTGTGTGGCGCACGCGGCGCTGGTTTCTCGGATGCCAAGCGCAAGAAGGCTATTGGCAGGCCGAACTGGAAGGCGACAGCATTCTCCAAAGCGAAACGATCTTGCTGTTGGCCTATTTCGGCAAAGAGGGCACGCCTCTTGCCCGCAAGTTGGCCGCGCACCTTATCGAAACGCAGCTTCCCGAAGGCGGCTGGGCGATGTATCCCGGCGGCAAGCTCGAGATCAGCGGCAGCGTGAAGGCGTACTTTGCCCTCAAGCTGACCGGGTATGACCCTTCGGAAGAACCGATGGTCCGCGCCCGCAACGCAATCATGGCCGCCGGAGGCGCCGACCGCGTCAACAGCTTTACGCGCTTTTACCTGGCGTTGTTAGGTCAAATCCCCTATTCGATCTGTCCCAGCGTGCCGCCGGAGATCATGTATCTTCCCAAGTGGTTTCCGGTGAATTTGTACGCGATGAGTTCCTGGTCGCGGACGATGGTCGTGCCGCTGTCGATCATCTCGGCCCGCAAGCCGGTGCGCGAGTTGCCGCCGGAACGCGGTATCCGCGAATTGTTCCTCGCGCCGCCGGAACGCTGGCCGGCCAATCGTAAGCCGGGCAGTCCTGAACGTCCGCCCTTTTTGAGCTGGGATCGATTCTTCCGGCTGGTCGATCGCACGTTCAAACTGTTCGAGCGGATGCGGCTTTTGCCCTTCCGCGAGCGTGCGGTGCGCGCCGCCGAGCGTTGGATGTTGGCGCACTTCGAGGGAAGCGACGGCATGGGCGCCATCTATCCGCCGATCGTGTGGAGCATGATCGCCCTCGACGCGCTCGGCTACGACTGGGACTCTCCCGAGATGGAGTACAACCGAAAGCAACTCCTCGATTTGGTCATCGAGGACGACGAGTCGGCGCGCGTGCAGCCGTGCCTGTCGCCGGTGTGGGATACGGCGATTGCCGTGCGGGCGCTGAGTCATGGGGGGCTCGACCTCGACTGCGCCGCGCTGCGTCGGGCCGTGACCTGGTTGTTGGACAAGCAGATACGACGGCCCGGCGACTGGTCCGAGACGGTCTCCGCCGAACCGGGCGGGTGGTGCTTCGAGCATCATAACGACTTCTACCCCGATTGCGACGATACGGCCATGGTCTTGCTCGCCATGCAGGATCAATATCGGCGCGAGAACCCGCTGAAAGCGGCCGTGCCGCCCGATTACGCAGTGACCGACGACCGAACCGATTCGCCGAACGACGCGGCCCCCGACAAAGAAAGCGTCTTGGAACGCATGCCCGAGGCCGTGGAACGCGGCATGCAGTGGTTGTTGGCCATGCAAAACCGCGACGGCGGATGGGGCGCCTTCGACTGCAACAACAACCGCGAGTTCCTGTGTCACATTCCGTTCGCCGATCACAACGCGATGATCGATCCGAGCACGCCCGACTTGACCGGCCGCGTGGTCGAGGCGTTGGGCGCCTTGGGGTTGACGTGCGAGCATCCCGCGGTAGCCAAGGCCGTCGCGTACCTACGGCAAACCCAAGAGGCCGACGGAAGCTGGTACGGCCGCTGGGGTGTGAATTACATCTACGGCACGTGGCAGGTGCTTACCGGCTTGACGGCGGTCGGTGTGCCGCATCACGACCGGGCCGTTGTGCTGGGCGCCCAATGGTTGCTGGCGCATCAGAACAGCGACGGGGGGTGGGGCGAATCGGCCGACTCGTACGACGATCCGTCGCTTCGCGGTCGCGGGCCGAGCACGGCTTCGCAAACGGCATGGGCCGTTTTAGGGTTGATCGCCGCCGGGCTGGCCGACCATCCGGCGACCGTCCGGGGCGTGCGGTTCCTGCTCGATCGACAAAATGCCGACGGTTCATGGTCGGAAACCGAGTTCACCGGAACCGGGTTTCCTCGCGTGTTCTACCTGAAATACCACATGTACCCTGTTTACTTCCCGATGCTGGCGTTGGCCCGGTTCGCGGTCTCGGCCGGTTCGTTTTTGCGGGACGAGATTCGCCCTGCGTTGCGGGTAGTGCGTCCTGAAAGAAATGAGTCGGAGCCGGGCGTCCTCGAATCGGCCTGACGGATCTTTCCCGCCGGGGTGTGGATGCACCGGGCAGGCGGCCGGCACGGACGCCCCCTATCGACAGCAACGAGTGATTCATGCGATTTCCCTTTTCTCTCAGCCGGGCAATGTCGTCGTACATGGTGCGCTGCCGATTGCGGGGTGTACGACGGTTTCCGTTGGTGCTCATGCTCGAACCGCTGCACGCATGCAATCTGCACTGTGCCGGGTGCGGGCGGATCCGCGAATACAAGGACTCGCTCAAGCAACGCTTGAGCGTCGAGGAATGCGTCGAAGCCGCCGAGGAATGCGGCGCCCCGGTGGTGAGCATCTGCGGCGGCGAACCGCTGATCTATCCCGAAATCGATCGCCTGGTCGAAACCTTGATCGACCGCGGCAAACATATCTACTTGTGTACCAACGGCGTGTTCATGCCGAGGTTCGTCGAGCGATTCCCCAAGAGCAGCCGCTTCTTGTGGAACGTACATCTCGACGGCATGGAGGCCACGCACGACGCGATCACCTGCAAACCGGGTACGTTCCAAAAAGCGGTCGAGGGAATTCGTGCGGCCAAAGAAGCCGGCATGTGGGTGACCACGAACACGACCGTGTATGCCGAGACCGACATGCACGAAATCCTCGTGTTGTTGGAATACTTGACTGAGCTGGGCGTCGACGGTTTTCTGGTTTCGCCCGGATACGCCTACCAGGCCGTGTTCGAAAAAGATACCGACGCCGAAAACCTGTTCCTCTCGCGGCGTGAAATTCAACGCAAGTTCTCGATGGTGCGCAAAGACCTCGAGCGCTTTCGGCTGATGACCTCGCCGATCTACCTCGATTTCTTGTGCGGCAAACGTGATCTCAAATGTGCCGCCTGGGCGAACCCGACGCGAAACGTCCGCGGCTGGAAAGGGCCCTGCTACCTGATCACCGATCGCCATTACGCCACGTTTCGAGAACTGATGGCCGAAACCGATTGGGACGCCCTCGGCCCGGAACACGATCCGCGATGCCGCGACTGCATGGTTCACTCGGGCTACGAACCGGCCGCCGTGCTGGCTGCGCAACGATCGCTTCGCGATGCGCTGACGATGGCGTTGTGGCAGTTGGTTTAGCCCGGATGCAATGAACGCCGACCAAACCGCTCTTTCGAGGGATTGTGAGGGAATCCGACCGGTGACAATTCGGGAATTCCGCGTATACTGGAAAAACCGGAACAGGTAATGTCACTCATTGTCGGCGACGTCGCGTTTTCCTGAATGCCGCGACAGCGGTACCATGCTCCCCCCGATTCTAGATGATTGGCGAAGGTCCCCCGGTCGTCTCTTGTGACGGTCGACACCAATCAGGTCCCTTGTTTGCGTCGATCGGCTGCGCCGGTCTTGTGTCGGCCAAGCGTCTGCGCCGTGTGCGTTGCGGCACCCCCTCGATGAGGGCGAAGTTTCCGAGTCCTTGGGCGATTCGGCTTTGTTTTCATCGCCCGCGGTGCGGACGCGCGAAATTCTCTCATCTAGTCGGTGGTCGAGGGCTGCAAAAATAGAGCGATCAAGGAGACCTGGAAAGCTGCGCGCACCCGTGAGGAACTGTCAAAAGAGGCGGCTATTCTACCGAAAGGGCAGGGTATTCGACATGAGCCGATTCGGGCCGCTGGTCATTGTGGTCGCGGTCGTCGGCTGGGGACTTCCGGCCGGGGCCGAAGAAATCGAACCGTCGTGGGAGTCGTTGGCCGCGCACTACCGCGTGCCCGACTGGTTCGTCGACGGCAAGGTCGGCGTTTGGATGCACTGGGGCATTTCGTCGGCGATCGATGAGGATCGACCGCCCGATGGTTCGCACTATGGTCGCCGCATGTATTCGCCCCTGCCGGAAGGCAAGCCCGAGTCGGAATGGACCATCGACGAGCGTTTGACGAGCTGGCACATCGAACGGTACGGACCGCTCGAAGAGTTCGGTTACGAAAAACTGATTTCGCTGTGGAAGGCCGAAAAGTGGGATCCCGACGCACTCACGGCGTTTTTCAAGGAGTGCGGCGCGCGGTTCATCATGCCGGTGGCCGTCCACCACGACAACTTCGACTGTTACGACTCGTCGTTTCCGTGGAACTCGGTGAAGATGGGCCCGCACCGGGACATCGTCGGCGAATGGAAAGCGGCTGCACGAAAACACGGACTGAAGTTCGGCGTGTCGACGCATTTGTATTGGTCTCCCCGATTTTTTGCCAACGCGCGCAAGTATCAGAAACCAGGAACGCCCGCCTGGACGTTCTTCAACATGGATTACAGCCCGACCGGCTATGCAACGCAGGACAGTTGGAATGAACACTGGTATGCCCGCTGTTGGGAGCTGATCGAGAAATACGATCCCGACATCTTCAACAATGATTGCCCCTTTCCGAAAGGCGAAGGCGGCAAAGAACTGGGGCTCAAGTTGTTCACGGCCTTTCTCAATCGCGACCTCAAAGAAAACGACGGCAAACAGACGGTCGTTCTCTCGCTGAAGGATGCCTCTTTGGATCGCCGCGCATTCACCTACAATCTCGAACGCGGCGGGGCCGACGACATCAAGCCGCAGCCGTGGATCTGGGCGACCGACCTGTCGGGCAACTGGTTCTACCGGCGCGACGCCGTCAATCGCATGAGCATCCCCGTGATGATCGGCAACGCGGTCGATGTGATCAGCAAGAACGGCATCGTGATGCTGAACGTGGCCCTGCGCGGCGACGGCACGCTGCCCGAAAATCAAGAGGCCTACCTGCGGGCGTTCGGCGCGTTTTTGAAGGCCAACGGCGAGGGCATCTACGGCTCGCGACCGTGGAAGACCTTCGGGGAAGGACCGCTCGAAATCAAAGACGGCCGTCAAGGCGAAAACCATCGGGAGTATTCTCCGGCCGATATTCGTTTTACGACGAAAGACGGCAAGTTGTACGCCTTCGTTCTCGCACCGCCGAAAGAAACGATCATCATTCACACGCTGGCCCAAGGCGGAATACTGGACCGCGAGATTCGGGCCGTGTCGATGCTTGGAAGCGACGAGGCGGTCGCGTGGCGGCGAACCGCCGAAGGACTATTCATCGAACCGCCCAAACGCATGCCGACGAAATACGTGGTCGGTTATCGCATCGAATTGAAGTAACCACCTTTTTCCCCCATCGGAGCAAGGACTCATGAAACGAACGGCGACGTTGATCGGTGCCGTGGCGGCGGTGGGAATCGCATGCACTTGTTCGGCTCAGGACTTCGCCGCGTTGCGGGCGAAAGTCTTGAAGCTCGAGCAATTGACGACGCCGCCGGCGTACCAGCCCGCCGAAGGCTTCGAAAGCACGCCGCGTTTGAAGGCGATCTACTACGACGCATTGCCGTGGCGGGGCAAGCCCACCAAGGTGTTCGCCTGGCTGGGGATGCCGCAGCGGGACGGCAAAGTTCCCGGCATCGTTCTCGTGCACGGCGGCGGCGGAACAGCCTTCAAAGAGTGGGTCGAAAAGTGGACCGAACACGGTTACGCCGCGATCAGCATCGCCGTCGAAGGGCAAACCGATCGGCGCGATCCGAACAATCCGCGGGCGTGGGAACGTCATCCCTGGGGCGGACCCGCCCGCGTGGGAATCTACGGCGATTCCGACGCACCCCTCGAAGATCAATGGATGTATCACGCCGTCGCCGACACCATTCTGGCAAACTCGTTGATGCGATCGTTGCCCGAGGTCGATGCCGACAAGGTCGGCCTGATGGGCATTTCGTGGGGCGGCGTCATTACCAGCACGGTCATCGGGATCGATCAGCGATTCGCGTTCGCGATTCCGGTGTACGGCTGCGGGCACCTCGCCGACATCGACAATCAGTACGGGGCGGCCTTGGGAAACAACGCGCTGTACCAAGAGGTGTGGGACCCGATGGTGCGGCTCGACAGGGCGACGATGCCCGTCCTGTGGTTCTCGTGGCCCGAAGATCAGCATTTCGCCCTCGATTGCCAGGCCCGATGTTACCGGAAAGCACCGGGACCGCACATGGTCGCCTTGGTGCCGGGAATGCGGCACGGTCACAGTCCGGGCTGGATACGGCCCGAAAGCTACGTCTTCGCCGATGCCGTTCTCGATGACGGCAAACCGTGGTGCGTGCAGGTCGAAGCGGGCGTTCACGAAGGAACCGCCTTCTGCCGCTTCGCAGCGACACGTCCCTTGGATCGCGCCGAACTGGTCTCGACGACCGATACCGGTTTCACAGGCACTCGCCGCTGGAACGTCACCCCGGCAACGCTCGTTCGCGAGGGAGACGTGTGGAAGGCCTCCGCCGCGCTTCCGCCGGGAACGACGGCCTGGTTCATCAACGTCGCGTCGAACGGCGTAATCGCCGGTTCCGATTTTCAGGAGACGCAACCGTGACACGTCGCGCATCGATCCTTTTGGTGCTTGTTTTCGCAACGAGCGGTTGGTTTCTGCCGGCGGTCGCCGAGACACCCGTCGATCGCGTCGTCTCGTTGACGGGCTTTTCGTGGGAGCGCGTGCCCGTATGTATCCACTTCGGCAAGCGCACGAGCGATTTGACCGATGCCGAACTGGGTTTTCTTGCCTCGCACGCCGGACTGATCACGCTGGAAAAAGGGCACGGCGCGTCCGTCTACGGCAGCACCGAGGCGGGCATTGCGAACACCGCCCGGCGTTTGAAACAACGCAATCCCGACGTGAAGGTTCTCTTTTACTTCAATGCCTTCATCAATTGGCCCGGCTATGACGCATTCAAGACGTACCGCGACGAGTGGACCCTGCGCGATCGTGACGGCAAGATCGTCTACAAGACCGGAAGGGTGTCGCGTCCCGATCCGTCGCAACCGGCGTTTCGTGAATGGTGGTCGAACATCGTCGCCGAAGAACTGAAAAACGCACCTTTGGACGGCGTCTTCGTCGACGCCTTGCCGCAAGCACTGGTTCCGTCGCTGGCGCGCAGCGTGGGCCAAGAGAAGGCCCGGGCCGTGGTCGCCGGGCTCCGCGAGATGATCGCACTGACCAAGCGCAAGATCGGCGGCGACAAGATCGTGTTGGCCAACGGGACGCGGGGCACGGATTTCCGCGAAATCCTCGACTGGGAAGGGCTCGACGGGGTGATGATCGAGCACTTCGCCGAGTTTTCCTCCGACACCCCCGAAGCCATCCTCGCCGATATGGAGACGCTCTCGATCGCCGCCGAAAAAGGCAAGTTCGTCGTTCTGAAGGGCTGGCCGGGATTCACGTGGCTGGATAGCGACATGATGAAACGCCCGCACGGCGAACTCTTACAACTCGCCCGCCGACGGATCACCTTCCCCTTGGCCTGTTTTCTGGTTGCGGCGCAACCGGGGTCGTACTTTTGCTACTCGTGGGGCTACACCGATCGGCACGGCACGTTGGATGCGTACCCCGAACTCGAGCGCCCGCTCGGCCCGCCGGCGGGCGCAGCCACGCGATCGGGTTGGGTGTTCCGACGCGAATTTCAACACGCATCCGTATTCGTCGACGTGAAGACCAAAGAAGCGCGAATCGATTGGAAGTGAGCCGATGAAACACCTGTTCGTCCGTTTGGGCATCGTATTGTCGGTCCTCCTGCTGTGGACCGGAAGGCCGGTTTGCGAAGCCGCGGAAGCGCAGGCCCCACGCCCGAACATTCTGTTCATCTTCGCCGACGATTGGGGGTGGGGCGACCTGTCGTGCCACGGCCATCCGTACGTGAAAACGCCGAACATCGATCGCCTCGCACGCGAAGGAACCGAGTTCTACCGCTTCACCGTCGCCAGCGGCGTGTGTTCGCCGAGTCGGACGGCGGTGATGACGGGGCATTTTCCGGCGCGGTACAACATCGACGGACACTTCGCTTGGGCCCATCAGAACGCACGCCGCAACATGCCCGACTGGCTCAACCCGAAGGTCGTCACGCTTCCCCGACTGTTGCAACAAGCCGGCTACCGCACGGCCCACTTCGGCAAGTGGCACCTTTCCAACGACATGATCCCCGATTCGCCCTTGCCGAGCGAATACGGATACGACGAGTACGGCGCGTTCAATTGTGCGGGCGAGCAGATGCCCGTCCACGAAGACGCCATGCACGCCATCGCATTCATCGAACGCTGTCGGCGCGAAGGAAAACCCTTCTTCATCAACCTCTGGATCCACGAGCCGCACACGCCGTTCCATACCGTACCCAAGTACGAATGGCGTTGTCGCGACATCGAGGAACGGACGGACCAGATCTTCGCGTCGGTCTTGATGCATGCGGACGACCGCATCGGCCGGGTTCTCGAAGCCCTCGACCGCTTGGAGTTGACGGAAGACACGCTGGTCATCTTCAGTTCCGACAACGGCCCCGCGCGGGCGGCCTCGCCGACGGAACTCGATTTGATGTACGACACGGCGACCGGTGCCGGCTGGAATATCGCGGCTTCGAAAGGCACGACCGCCGGACGTAAAGGATACAAGGCCAGCCTGTTCCAAGGCGGCATCAACGTGCCGTTCATCGCCCGTTGGCCGGGTAAGATTCCCGCCGGCAAAATCGACGACGTATCGCTCATCTCGGCGGTCGATCTGCTGCCCACTTTCTGCGAACTGGCGGGTGCCGAACTGCCGGAAGACTACACGCCCGACGGCGTGAGTCAGGTGAGAACTCTCCTGGGACATCCTTATCCCGTGCGAGAAAAGCCGCTTTTCTGGCGATTCCCGTCACCGTGGCCGATCCCTGCCGACCGCCCGCATCATTGGGCCTCGTATGCGGTGATCGATCGGCAATGGAAGTTGCTGGCGAACAAAGACCGCACCTACTGCGAACTCTACGACCTTTCGGCCGATCCGTTGGAGCGAAACGACTTGCACGAGACGAAGCGCGATGTCGTCCGCGAGTTGCTTCAAAAACTCGAAGCCTGGGAAGCGACCTTGCCGGCCGAGCCGGACCCGTCGTGTTTCTCGAAAGAGCGTACCACCTCACCGTAATCGGCACGGCAACCGGAATTGTCGATCGATTCCTATGACCACGCAGAGGCGAACCATGACGACTTTCCCCCGAACCGTCGGAATGAGACTCGGTATCGTGTGTGTCCTGTTGGCCGGGTGGGCAACCTGTGCCCAAGCCGAAGAAATGGACAAGATGTGGGGCGAACAAACGGCCCGGCCGGGCGTCGAATCGTCCGACAAAGCCGCGCTCTTCCGCGAGGGCAACTACGGAATGTTCATTCACTGGGGCCTGTACTCGCACCTCGGCGGCAAGTGGAAGGGGCAAACCTTCTACGGCATCGGCGAGTGGATCAAACGACAGATGCAAATCCCCGACGACGAATACAAGGCCGTCGCCAAAGAATTCAATCCGACCGAATTCGATGCCGAGGAGATCGTCCGCGTCGCCAAAGAGGCGGGCATGAAGTACATCATCATCACTTCGAAGCATCACGACGGATTCGCGATGTTCAAGTCGTCGCATCCGTTCAACATCGTCGATGCCACGCCGTTCGGTCGCGATCCGATGAAGGAGCTTGCCGCTGCTTGCCGCAAGGCCGGCTTGGGGTTCGGGTTCTATTACTCGCACAACCAGGACTGGACCGAGCCGGGAGGCGGCAACGGGCCGAAGACGCATCCCGACGGCTCACCCGCCACCTTCGAGCAATACTTCCGCAACAAGTGCTATCCGCAGGTCGAAGAAATCTGCACGCAGTACGGCCCGTTGAGTTTCGTGTGGTTCGATACGCCCGGAAGGATCCCCCAAGAGTTCGTCGAGGAACTGGTGAAGCTCGTTCGCAAGACGCAACCAAACGCCATGTTGTGCAGTCGCGTCGGTTACGGATTGGGCGACTACGCGAGCCTGGGCGACATGGAAGTGCCTCCCCGCAACATCGAGGGCCTGTGGGAAACGTGCGACACGACGAACGATTCATGGTCGTATGCCTGGTACGATCAAAACTGGAAGGACGCTCGCGAAATCTTGCATCGTCTGGTGGGCACCGTCGGACGCGGCGGTTCCTACCTGCTGAACGTCGGTCCCGACGGCAAAGGGCGGATTCCCGAACCGGCCAAGCAATATCTCTTGGAGGCGGGCGAATGGATCCGGCGTCATCCCCGCGTGGTGTACGCGGCTGGGCCGTCTCCGTGGGGGCACGCCCTAGCCTGGGGTGATGTGACCACGCAGGGCAACACCTTGAGTCTGGTCGTGTTCGATTGGCCGCAGGACGGCCGCCTCTTCGTACCGGGGTTGAAGACGCCGATCGCGTCGGCATGCATCATGACGACCGAAGGGAAGTCGCCGGTCGAATGGGCGCAACAAGGGACGTGGACGGTCATCGAGCTGCCGTGCTCGCCGCCGGAACGGCCCGCCGCGGTAATCGAAGTCGTCTTCGACGAAACACCGGAGGTCGATCCCACATTGGGAATCTATCCGAACATCGATTCGACGTTGTTGGTCGAATTCGCCGAGACCACCGCCGCCAAAAAAGAACGCCTGAAATGGATGGAAAAATTCGGCGAATGGAAACACATGACGCAAGTCGGCCCGTGGGAAGAAGACGGACACGTCACGTGGGAAGTCGATGTGGCCGAACCCGGTGATTACGCCGTCGAACTCACCTACCGCGGTGAAGGACGCATGGTGTGGCGAATCGAGACCGACGAAGGATTCATGCTCCAAAACCAGCAGAATTCGGCCTCGGTGTATCACGCTTATCCCTTCGGGCGATTGGTGTTCGACAAGCCCGGCAAGCACACCCTGCGGGTAACGCTGGTCGACGGAGATCGCGAGAAAGCGAGCCTGGCGTCGATGCGGCTGCATCCGATGGAGTAAGCCTTCCCCCTACCACCAGCATCGGAGAGGTCCTTCCCATGAGAACAGTCCTGTTAGCGGCATCAGTCTTGTTGCCGATGACGGTTTCGGGCGTTGTTGCCGAAGAAGTGCCGCCGGTCGAACGTCCCAACATCGTGTTCATTTTTGCCGACGACTGGGGCTGGGGCGACCTGTCGTGTCACGGCCACCCGTGGTTGAAGACGCCGAACATCGATCGGCTTGCCCGCGAGGGTACCGATTTTCTGCAATTCAACGTGCTGAACCCGGTGTGTTCCCCGAGTCGGACGGCTGCCTTGACCGGGATGTATCCCGCGCGATTCTGTATTCACCAGCATTTCGCCCATCCGTCGCTCAATCGCCAGCACGATATGCCCGACTGGCTCACAGGCGATGCGCCGACGATGCCCTGGTTTCTCAAAATGGCGGGCTATGCGACCGGGCATTTCGGGAAATGGCACCTGACGAACCGGCAAACGCACGGTGCGCCGCCGCCTGAAGCCTACGGGTTCGACGAGTTTGCCGTGTTCAACGGCGGCGCCGAGTGGCCCTCGGCTGAGTTGCACGACACGGCGAAGAATGCCGTCGAATTCATTCGAAAGCACCGCGACGGGCCGTTCTACGTAAATGTGTGGCTGCACGAAAGCCATACACCGCACGTGCCGACCGCCGAGTCGATGGCCCGATGGAAGCATCTCGACGAACAGAAGCAAGTGTACTCGGCCGTCATCACCGACGGCGACAACGCAGTCGGCGCGATTCTCGACTGCCTCGACGACTTGAAGCTGACCGACAAGACGATCGTGATCTTCTCCAGCGACAACGGCCCCGAATGGACGGCGGAGAAGCCGGGGCCTTCGCGGTACAATCCCGAAACCGGCCTGACGGCCTACGATACGTACTACAGCATCGGCAGCACAGCCGGCTTGCGGGGTCGCAAACGCAGCTTGTTCGAAGGCGGCGTGCGGGTGCCGTTTATCGTCCGCTGGCCGGGACGCGTACCCGCCGGCGTTCAAAACAACACGACAGTCGTCACCGCCGTCGATTTGTTGCCGACCCTGTGCGCCGCGGCGGGAGTGACGCTTCCCGGGGATTACCACGGCGACGGGGAAAACCTGCTGCCTGCTTTCGAAGGCAAGCCGATTCGTCGCACGAAGCCGATCTTCTGGGAATGGCGAGGAAACGATACCGAGCCCGATTGGTGGCCGCGTTTGGCCGTTCGCGACGGCGATTGGAAGCTGGTGCTGACCTACGATGCGCAGCGTGTCGAGTTGCACCGGGTGACGGAAGACCGCACCGAATCGCGCGATGTCGCAAAGGAACATCCCGAGATCGTCGCGCGATTGACCGAAATGGCATTGGCGTGGAAAGCGAGCCTGCCCGCCGAACCCGATCCGACGTGCATCGATCACAAGACCCGCTCGCAAACCCCGCAGACGCAGCCCTCTGCCGCCGCGCGGTCGCGCGCGACACCCGAAGCTCGTGCCAAGGCCTTCGCGCGGTGGGATACCGACCGCGACGGCATCTTGACGCTCGACGAATACACTGCCGGGCTGGAAGGACAAAGCAATCTGGAAAGTCGTTTCCGCAACTTCGATCGAAACGGCGACGGACGTCTGACGCGGGAAGAGTTCATCCGTCCCGGTGCTGCTTCGCGCTGAGCATCGTAGGACCTTGCGTCGTCATCACAGCACCCTCGTTCGATTCGGTTGCTTGTCGGTGGAACGAGGGTTCTTTTTCCCCGAGGAGTGTGCCTTCATGAGAACGATATTCATTTTCGCAGCAGCGCTCGCCGCGGCGTTCGCCTGTTCGGCGACCACGCTTCAGGCGGAAGAAAACGGTGAAAAGCCGTTGAAGAACGATCCGGTGCGACAAGAAGAGTTCATGGACTGGGGGCTGGGTATGTTCGTCCACTGGTCCATCGACTCACAATTGGGGTCGGTCATCAGTCATTCGCTGGTGGGGGCCTCGGACGATTACGTCGCACGCTTTTTCAACGAGCTCCCGAAGACGTTCAACCCCAAGCGTTTCGATCCCGACGATTGGGCGACAATCGCCAAGACGGCGGGCGCGCGGTACATGGTCTTCACCACCAAGCACCACAGCGGCTTTTGCATGTGGGACACGAAGACGACCGACTTCAACATCATGAACACGCCGTACGGGAAGGACATCGTCCGGCAATACGTCGACGCCTGTCGTCGCCACGAGATCAAGGTGGGATTCTACTTTTCGCCGGAAGACTTCTGGTACCTACGGCAGGTCGGCGAGACCATTCGGCGCGTGGGCACTTCGGGCAAGGAACGCGAAGGATTACTCGCCTACGACAAAAAGCAACTCGACGAGCTGTTCACGAACTACGGTCCGATCGACGTCGTCTTTCTCGACGGCGGTCAGAAAGAAGCCCTCGCGCAGTATATCCACCACTTGCAGCCGAATTGCCTGGTCACCCGCGGCGAAATGGCCACGCCCGAGCAACACCTGCCCGACGAACCGCTGCCCGGCCCGTGGGAATCGTGCTTCACGTTGGGCACCCAATGGCAATTCAAGCCGACCAATGAGGAATACAAGACCGGCGACCAGCTTATCAAAATGCTGATCGAAACGCGGGCGAAAGGCGGCAACCTGCTGATCAACATGGGCCCCGACCCGTGGGGTGTGATTCCGTTCGAGCAGGAACGCATCTTCCGGGAACTGGGCCTGTGGCTGTTCATCAACGGCGAAGCGATCTACGACGTGCGGCCGTGTCCGGTGAT
This sequence comes from Thermostilla marina, assembly GCF_054657455.1. Classification (NCBI taxonomy): domain Bacteria; kingdom Pseudomonadati; phylum Planctomycetota; class Planctomycetia; order Pirellulales; family Thermoguttaceae; genus Thermostilla; species Thermostilla marina. The sequence goes on from NZ_BAAHYR010000001.1 coordinate 205,003, forward strand.
TCGGGAAGGCCCCGTTTGGTACACGCAAGCGAAAGACGGCAAGACCGTGTATGCCTTTCTGACCCAGTTCACCGGCGAAAACCGCTGGAAGTTCGGCGAGCGGAAAGAAATCGTTCTCAAGAGCTGGCGGGCGACCGACACCACGAAGGTTTCCGTCCTCGGGCAAAACGACAAGGTGCTCGAATATCATCGCACGGCCGATCCGCAATCGCGGTTCCGGCAGACCGAAGACGGGCTCGAAATCTCGGTCATGCGGGCGCAGCGAATCTACAACGACCGCAAGTGGCCGAACACCGTCGTCGTCAAGCTCGAAAACGTCGCGTTCGTCGGGCCGAACGGAAAATGAACGAACAACCGAGAGAAGAACACACGGAACGAGAAAACGCCATGAAGAAATACGCAACACCCGTGTTTTTCTTGCTTGCCGCAACGATCGTGTCGCAGGCCTGGGGGCAATCGCCGGCGCAAGCCCGACGACGGGAAACCCCGCAGCAGCGTGCCGAACGCATGCGATGGTGGACGGAAGCCCGCTTCGGCATGTTTGTCCATTGGGGCGTTTACGCCGCGACCGGCGGTGAGTTTCGCGGCTACATGCCGCCCAACAGCGCCGAATGGATGATGAACCGGGCGAAGGTCCCGATCGCCGACTATATCGAAGAGAACGTCAAGAAGTTCAATCCCGTCGAGTTCGATGCCGATGCCTTCGTCGGGCTGGCGAAAGAGGCCGGCATGAAGTACCTCATCTTCACCGCCAAGCATCACGACGGCTTCGCGATGTTCCACTCGAAGTGCAGCGACTACAACGTCGTCGACATGACACCTTTCGGACGCGACGTCGTCGAGGAACTCGCCGAGGCCTGCCGCAAGCACGGCTTGCGGTTCGGGCTCTACTACTCGCAGGCCCAAGATTGGCACCATCCCGGCGGCTTCGGCAACAACTGGGACAAGACGCTCGAACACGTCGATTCCGATATCTACGTGCGGGAGAAGGCCGTTCCCGAGGTCCGCCAACTGCTCACCGAGTACGGCCCCATTGCCGTCTTCTGGTGGGACACACCCCGGCAAATGAGCCGCGAATCGCTCGACAGCCTCTATTCGTTGACCGGGTTGCAGCCCGGCATCATCACGAACGATCGGCTGGGAGAAGAGTACCCCGGCGACTACAAGACCTTCGAGCGGCAAATTCCCGAACGTGCCCCGGCCGTCCCTTATTGGGAAGTCTGCATGCCGATCAGCGGCAGTTGGGGCTACAAGAAAACCGACACCGACTTCAAGTCGACGACGACGCTCATCCGCAACCTGATCGACATTGCGAGCAAGGGCGGCAATTACTTGTTGAACGTCGGCCCGACCGGCGAGGGTGTGTTGCTGCCGCAGGCGGTCGAGCGGCTGAAGGCGATCGGGCGCTGGATGAAGGTCAACGGCGAGTCGATCTACGGCACGTCGGCGAGTCCCTTCCCGCCGTTCGACTGGGGACGCTGCACGATGAAATCCGACGGCGAGGCAACGACGTTGTACTTGCACGTGTTCGATTGGCCGGCCGACGGCAAATTGCTGGTTCCCGGTTTGAAGAACCCGGTGCTTGCCGCGAGATTATTGGCCGACGACCGCAAGGTTGCGGCGTCGCCGGTCGACGAAGGCGTTCTTCTCACGCTTCCCGGCGAAGCGCCCGACCCGTACGCAAGCGTCGTCGCGCTGCGTGTGGCGGGCGAACCCGAAGTCGAAGCCGTCTTGCCTCAGCCGAATGCCGAAGGTGTCCTCACCTTGTATGCCGACGATGCCTATCTTCACAACAACGAGGGAGCCTCGCCCATTCGGGTCCGCAATCAGGAAACCACGCCCAACCTGGGTTACTGGACCGACCCGAACGCGTGGGTCGAATGGGAATTCCGGATCGACAAGCCGGGGCGGTACGCCGTTTCTGCCGTCGTAGCCGTTCAGGAACCCAAGACACGCTTTCGCGTGCGGATCGGCGATCACGAGCTGGTCCTCGAAAGCGCCTCGACCGGGGGGTACGGCGAGTACGTCACGCAGTCGTGGGGTACCGTCGAGCTCGACAAGTCCGGGGCGTACAGTCTGAGTATCCGTCCCGAACCCGACGCCTGGCAGCCGATCAATCTGCGACAGGTGCGACTGGTACGGCAATGAGCGGCGGCGAATGCAGCCTGCAAGTGACCGGCATCCGGTGCTTTGAGCGAGGATGACAAGCATGACACGGCGTACGCGCGAGGCCGCGTTGGCCCTGTGCCTGGGATTGGCAACAGTCGTGTTGCCGTCGGCGGCCGGCGAACCCCTCGATATCGACTTTCAAGCGTTTTTGGCCCGACACGACATGACCTGGGATCGCGTGCCCGACCGATGGGAATTGGCTCCCTTCGCGGGCAACGGAAACATCGGGTTCCTCTTGTACCGCAATCCGGACGATCCCGAAAACGCCGTCTCCATCCACGTGGGACGGCATGATTACTACGACCATCGTCTGCCCTACGAAGGCGATCAGATGTTGTGGATCTATCGCAGCCGTTTGCCGCTGGGCCGCTTCCAGATTCGTGCGAAAGGAAAGATCACCGGCGTCGATTGGCGGCTGGATTTGTGGAACGCAGAACTTCGCGGCACGGTGACGACGACCGAAGGCGCCTACACCTTGCGCGCGTTCGCACACGCCACGCTCGATGTGCTTGCGTGGGAGTTCGACACGAAAGGGGACGAAGCGCTCACCGTCGAGTGGCTGCCGGACGCGCCGATGCCCCCGGTACGGGCGACGCTCGACGCAGGCGGCGGTCCCACGGGTGGAACCTGGGATCGGATGCGCAAAGCCCCTTTGCCCATGCCGCCCCAACCGGAACGAATCGACGAAGGCAGCGTGCACTTCTGCCGTCAGATTTTGTATGCGCATCGGGGAGAAACGACCGTCGGCTGGCAAATCGACGGTGATCCCGCGAAATCCTTCACGCTGCTGGCCGGCGTCCATCACAGTTTTCCCGAGCAGAACAGCCTCGAGACCGTGCGGGCGACCTTGGTTCGCGCCTCGCGCATGCGCGATGACGAAACGTTTCTCGCCTCGCATCGGAAATGGTGGCACGAATACTATCCGCAAAGTTTTCTGACCCTCGACGACCCCGAAAAAGAGGCCTTCTATTGGATTCAGATGTACAAGCTGGCCTCGGCGATGCGCGGCGACGGTCCGATCCTCGACTTGATGGGACCGTGGTATCACAAGACCTTCTGGCCGATGGTCTGGGGGGATCTGAACGTCCAGGTGATCTATTGGACACACTTGACGGCGAATCGCCTGGAACTGGGCGAGTCGCTTCTGAACAATCTCGACAAGTACGCGAAGAACCTGGAAAAGAACGTGCCCGAGCATTGGACCGACAGCGCTTCGATCTCGGCTTGTTTCCCGCAAGATCTGGAGGGGTACGCGCACGGCAAGGTTCCCGACATGCTCGCATGGATCTTGCACGACTACTGGTTGCATTGCGTTTACGCGGGCGACCGCGAACGATTGAAAAACGGGCTCTTTCCCTTGTTACGAAAAACGGTCAATGCCTATTTCCACTACCTGGAAGACAATCCCACGACCGACGCCGACGGCAAGATCCACATCGCAAACAGTTGGTCGCCCGAGTATCCCGGCGGTCACGGACGCGATATCAACTTCACGATCGCGCTCTTCCGCTGGAGTTTGCGAACGCTGATCGCGCTGAACGACGAATTCGGACTCGACGATCCGTCGGCGTCGAAGTGGCAAGCGACGCTCGACAAGTTGGTCGACTTCCAGGTCGATGAGAACGGCCTGCGAATCGGGCGCGACATTCCGTTCGACCGGCCGCACCGGCATTTTTCGCACTTGCTGGCGTTCTATCCGCTGGCCCTGTTGCCCCCCGACGATCCGGCGATCGAAAAGCTGCTGCGGACCTCGGTCGATCATTGGCTCGACGTGACTTTCCACGGCAAAAACGGGACGAAGGCGATGCCCTTCACCGGCTACACGCTCACCGGGGCTGCGTGCATGTACGCCTGGCTGGGCGACGGCGACGAGGCCGACGCGTACCTGGATCGGTTCCTCGAGCACGAACGCGTGTCGCCCACGACGATGTATGCCGAGGGAAACCCGGTGATCGAAAGCCCCTTGTCGTTCGCCACGGCCGTGCACGAGATGCTGTTGCAAAGCTGGGGGGATACGATCCGCGTGTTCCACGGCACGCCGCAGACCTGGAAAAACGCGGCATTCCACAACCTGCGCACGCGCGGGGCGTTTCTGGTCAGTGCGAAGAAGAAGGACGGGCTCGTGCAGTGCGTGTCGATCACGAGCTTGGCCGGCAATCCCTGCCGTGTGCAAATCGGCATGAGCGAGCCGGTGGTGACGATCGACGGCAAACGCGCCTCCCCCGGCGCGGCAAGGCGCGAATCCGACGGAACGTGGGTCGTCGCCCTTCCCAAGGGAAGCACCGTCACCTTTACCGCCGGAACTCCCGGCGAGGTCGATTGCGCGATCCGCCCCCTGCCCGTGGCCGAATCGCAAAAACACCTGTTCGGCTACAGCCGCAAGACGGCACGATTGCCCGGCCACCGCCATTACGCGGGCAAGTGATGCGAAACACCGTCCGAATCGATCGCGGACCGAGCGGTCGGCACCCGGGTCGAGGCCGTCGAACGTCAAATGCTGCTGAGTTTGGCGAAATTGATATTCGCCGTCAGCGGGAAGACGCCGTAGATGCCGCGCGTGAAGACCAGCTCGATGAAGTCGTCGGCGACCAGAATCGGGCTCTTCGGGACGATGATCACGTCGGAGTCGGCCAGCCAGATTTCATCGGCCGGGCAGGCCTTCTTCCCGTGCAGCACGGCGTGAAGATCGAGCATCGTCGCCATCAGACGCCAGTCGGGACCGCGCCGGAAGACGACGATCTGGTGCAGGTGGGCCCCGTTGTTCCAGCTTCCGGCCATCGCCAAGGCTTGCAGGACGGTCGTCGGTCCCGTCAGCTCGTACCGCCCCGGCGCGCCGACCTCGCCCAATACGTAAATGTACCGCGGGGCACGCTGCACCAACACGGGAATCACCTCGACACCGTCGATCTCTTGGCGGTAGCGTTCGTTGATTTCGTCCTGCAACTCGCGCAGCGTCAAACCTTGTGCGTACACAGTCCCGATCGCCGGCAGCGCGATCGTGCCTTCGGGGGTGATCGTGACGGCCTGACTTTGTCCGCCGACGCCGCTGCGCCGGTCGACCGCCGAACGCAGGTCTTCCAGCTTGCTGTTGACGACCAACGGCGTCACCGTGATCGCGGGAACCTTGTAGTACTTCGTATACAACTGGTCGAGCTTTTGCCGAAGCTGATCGACGGTCATGCCCGTCACCTTCACCTGCCCCAACAACCGCAGCGTGATGGTGCCGTCGGGCTGGATGATCAGTTCGCGGGTAAGCGCAGGATCGGCGACCGATTCGATGCGGATCCGATCGCCCACGTTCAGCCGGTAGGGACGGCCGGTTTCTTCCCGCGTCAACCGGTAGATCAACTCGAGTTGATCGTCGACCCGAAGCCGATATTCATCGACGTGCGCCGTGCGGGCTTCGCCGACGTATTCGCCCTGCGCGTACTTCTCCCAGGCGATTACCCTCGCACGCTCCCAACCGCCGCGACGCGTCCAATCGCACACCGAGCAGTCGACGGCACAACGCGCGCACGGAGAAGCGGGATTCGTCGCTCGGCCGCACGTATTGCATCCGGGGAACGACGTCGTGACGGCCGACGGCCTTGCGGAATCGGGCCGGGCCGGAAGCGGTTCTTCCGCCGGTATCGAGGCAGTCGCCGGGGCGGGGGTGGGCTGCGTCCGCAATGCGGCGGCATCCGGCCGACCGGCGCGAACCTCACGTTCACCCGAAGATGCCTTCGTGGCCTTGCCTTTGAACAGACCGGTGAACGAAAGCGAAGGCCAAAACTCGGATTCGGTCGTTCGCGAGGCCGAGGACGGTTTCGCTTGCCCCACGAACGAAGGCTCGGCATGGGGCGTTTCCATCAACGCCCCGCCCGGGCGAGGTAACAGCGGCCGGTCGGCAACACCGAGAAACCGCTCAGGCGGAACCCACATCACCGCGTCGGCCACGGCGTGCAGGCGTGCTCCGACCGGTTCCAGCAAGCCGCACTGACGAATCGCCGCCGAGGCCAGTCGTTCGCTGCCCAGTTTTCCGTACACGTAGGCCAGGTTCCGCAATGCGGCCGCCGAAGGTCGAATGGCGACGCTTCGCTCGAGAACCGCGCGGGCTTCGTTCCAGCGACCGCCCCTGGCGAGGAGAACCCCCAGATCGTTCGCAGCCATGTAGTTTTCGGGCCAGGCCATCAAGGCGGCCTGGTATAAGGTCATCGCCTTGGCCTCCGGGGCCCGCGTGATGCGCGTCGGATCGTCGGCCAGTGCGACGTACACCTTGCCCAGTCCGCGAAGCGCCATCGATCCCGCGACTTCGCCGGAAGTCGCCGACGCGAGCTGTTCCTGCGCGAAAGTCAGGTATTGCCGGAAGGCGTCCAGCGGTGTCAATCCGTCGAGTGAGGCTTCCTTGAGCACGCGCGTTTGGTGGGCGCCGATGATGATTTCCAAGTCGTCCAGGTCCGTGAAACGCCCCGGCTCGGGCAGAAAATCCTCCGCCTCGTCGAGCGCCGCAAGCGCCGCGGCCAACGATTTTGCGTGTTTCCGCGTGCCCGCCTCACGATCCAGGGCGTCGGCCAGGACGTGAAGCGCCTCGACGAATTGCAACCGCGCCGCGAACAGCGCCTTGCGACCGGCCAATTCGTAACCGCGACGACTCAAGCGGTCGGCCTCGACCGCTGCCGCTTCGAGTTGAACCGAACGCGGCACCGGGCGCCCCGCCGGTTCCGGCAGCAACGCCGGGGGCTCGCTTGAGGACGGTACGCGTTCCGACGACGGTGTCTCCGAAACCTGTCGAGGCTCGGAGGACGGCGCAAGCTTCAACGCCACCGGCGGTTGAACCGGCGCTTGCACGGCGTTCGGACGAGCTGCCGCCTTGCGTTCGACCGATCGCAGCGCCGCCTGCAAATCCTCCAGCAAACGCCGATCTTCCTCGCGCGGCTCGAATGGGAACTCTTGTCGCGGGACGATCACCGCCGAAGCGGTGTCGGAATAGCTTGCCGCCTCGGCACGCGATGCGGCACCGGCTTGGGCCGTCGGCCAGGATACCAGCCGGATCCCTTCGAGAGATTCGGAAGCGGCAGGTGAAACGACGCCGTTTACCGCCGACGTCGAATGCAGTGCTGCCGGTGTCGATCCGGCACGCGTCGGTACGACCGGCGCGTCGGGCATCGGTCGCATCGGCGCCGCGTGTGTGCCGGCATGGTCCTGCTCGTGCGTTGCCGTCCCGCGCAGGCAACCTGCGGCCAGAAGAAACACCGACAGGCAACCCGCAACGAGGGCACTGATTTTGCGATCTATGGGATTCGACATGTGTTCCATCGATTTCGTCCGTGTTCACGTGCGGCGGTGCGTTGCTGATGTTTCCGCGCAGACAGCTCGTCTATTGGTTGCCGATCGGACGCCGCGACGCGAGACTATCAGCAAATCCGATTCAGGAATGAACACCGGCGGCGCAGGGGCTGTTACAGTCGGCAAATCCGAAGTCGATGCAGGCGCACAGTTTGCCTGCCGGTCGAATGCGTTGCGATTGAGCAGGTCCCGTTGACAGGTATAATCCGAGAGCAGCTCAATTTAGCCGCCCCCGGTGCGGCACGCATATTCGACAAAGCTTCACATGGCAAGTCGGTGAACGCCGGGGGTTGGATGCGACGTTTCGGCATCGCGGGCGGACGAACGGGGCAAACGATGTTGCTGTTCAAAAAACGATTTCTGGAACTCATTCGTCAGGGCAAGAAAACGCAAACCATTCGGTTGTGGAAGCATTGCCGGATGCGGGCGGGACAGCGAAGCTACATTCCGGGCATCGGGTATATTCGCATCGATGCCGTCGATCCGATTTCCCCGACGGAGCTTACCGAAGAAGACGCCCGCCGTGACGGCTTTGAATCGCTGGCCGCTCTACGTGACGAACTGGAGCGGCTCTATTCGTCCGATGACGGGAAGAGCATGTTCCGCGTGCGATTCACGGTATTGCCGCCGGCGGAACAACAGCGTTTGCACGACGAGAAACAGCGTCGAAAAAAGATGGCGCAGTCGAAATAAGGCGACACCCCGGCTGTCGTGAGGGACGTAAGACCGGCGGTGTTTGCATCCCAGCGTGTCGCCCTCCGCACCGGCGACAGAAGCTGCGTGCCGAACGAGACGGGAATCGCGTCTTGCCCAGTTCTCCCAAACATCCAATCTTCATTCCCATCGTCGAATCGGTCGGCTCGCAACCGCCTCGTACAGCGTGCCATCGGAACCGCCGCGGCATGGAGGTTTTCCTGCGCCGGTGATTTCGCTGTTCGGATATCTCTCACCGTGGTCGTCGCTCGTTCGAGGCGTACCGCCTTTTTGTGCGCCCGACGCGCGGCCTTCCAAGTACAATGGCGCCCGGCGGTCGAGAATATCGTGTTCTCTTGCCCGGAGCCCTCCCGATGCGACGTCGCACATTTCTTGCGCTTGGTGGTGCCCTTGCGGCGAAGGCCTGGTGTCGTGCCGAGTCGATCCCCACACCCGACGCTTTCGACGCCGGTTCGCTCTTCGAGACCGACGATCCCAAAACGGCCGCGCTGGCCGAGCGCGTCATGCGCAAGTGTGTTCTGGAAAAGATCACACCGCCCACGCCGCCGCTGGCCCATCGTTGGATCGTCCCCGGCGGCCCCTATTACAAGGGGCAGTGGATCTGGGACACGATGTTCGTCGTCGATCTGCTGGCGCTCATCCCGGGCACCGAAGGCTTGATCCGCGAGATCTTCCAGAATTACTGGGACTTCCAAGACCGTTGGAACGCGACGGCCCCCTCGTACGCGAAAGACATGATCACCGTCGCCATCAAGACGGCTCCCCAGCCGGTCCGGCAATTCTCGCAAATCCCGATACTCGCTTGGGGCGTCGAGCGGGTGTTCCGCCGCAACGGGGACCGCGAATTGTTGCGGCAATGCTTGCCGCGCCTGGAGCGGTTTCACGAGTGGTTCTGGCGCGAGCGCGATCTGCATGGAAACGGGTTGCTCGTGCTTGGGGCCTATTCGGGCAAGGTCCAACATGCCCGCTGGGAAACCTACGACTACGCCTGCAACCTCGACGACCTGCATTTGACGGTCCATCCGTACCGTAAAGGACCCGACGAAGGCCCGTGGTACGGCGACATTTGCGTACCGGGCAACACGGCCTATCTGATCCTGGCCGAAAAGAGCCTCGCCCGACTGGCCGACATCGTCGGCGATGCCGACATGGCCTTGCGGCGTCGCGTGCGCGCCGAACGGGGGATCGCGGGGATGCGGCGGTACATGTGGGACGACGAGGCAGGCACGTTTCTTTCGGTACGGCGCGACACGCTCGAAAAGATCCGCGTTCCCGCGATCGGTAGCTGGATGGCCTTGCCGGCAGGCGTCCCCACCCAAGCGATGGCCGATCGGATGGCCGAAACGCTCGCTACGCCCGACTGGATGACGCCCCTACCGGTGCCGACCGTCGCCCGCAGCGACCCGCGGTGGCGATCGAACGCCTTCTGGCGAGGCGACGTGTGGCCGCCGACGAACTACCAAATCGCCTCCGGACTGGCCGCCTACGGACACCACGACCTGGCCGCCGTGATCGCCGACAAATCGGTGGCGAATGCGATCGCCCAAGGCATCAGCGAGCACTACGATTCGTTGACGGGCAAGCCCTTGGGCGTGCGCGATTACTGCATGGGCTGCACCCTGGTGACGATGATGCTCGACGGACTCACACGAGAACACCGACTCACGCTCCGCCGTCGATGACACCCCCCACTCGAGGGAGTTTCCTGCCCACCGGCCCCAGAAAGACCAAGCAAGAAAAGAAAGCGCCCGGCACAATGCCGGGCACATTTCGCAGGGCAGTGATCAAGGCGGAGGGCATGGGACTCGAACCCACAACCCCTTGCGGGGCACCTGATTTCGAGTCAGGCTGCTAACCAATTCGCGTACCCTCCCTTCCTCCCCGGATCGGGGCGGGAAAGGGACCGGCGCGAAGGCCGATTTGCACCTCTCCCTTACCCAATATATACACAATCTTCCGCAAAGGTGAAGACCTCCTACTCGAAAGATTCGACCGAAATCGGCCGTACGATTTCAACGTTTTCGGGCAAATTGTCTGTTCCCTAGACGGTGCTCTGAATCGGCGATTCCTCGGTCGCCCCGGCGATTTTCCAAACTCCCAACTCGAGGGAGTGCGGGTGAGGGAATCGCCTTTCACGCCGCCCGGGCGACGCACGCGGCTCCGGCTCCCCGCTGCCGAACTGCCTGGGATCACGTCCGCGACGGTCCGTCGGCCCCGATGCCGAGGCGCGAGCCGTCTCGTTTCCATGAAATCGTTTGGAGCGTATCTTTCCTCGCGCCGCCGGTTTTGCGAAGCGGAAGGACCCCTCGAAAAAAATAACCCCCCCGCTGTCCGCCGCATCTTGCGGCAGCCGTGAACCACACCTGCCGATTGCGAGGGTTCTGTGGTTCACAACAAACGGCCGTTTACAACGAGGCCGCCGACGCAACGGACGATATCGAGTGTGCGACGCGATTGTGACGGCCCTGTAGATGGTTCGCGATGTGTCGGCTACTCGGAACGTTCCTCGTGTGTTGAGGTCGAAAAAAGTTGTCCGCCTTCGATCGCAGCATGGCCGATCTTCACCACGGAAGCCGTCCATCGGACCGGTCTGCGATGCGGTGTTCGCCTTTTTGTGTGTTGCTCTACCTGCTGCATCGCCCTTCGTTTTCAGCGTCGTTTCGTTCCTTTGAGGTTAGCGCCGATGAAAAAACGACTCATTCGCGTGGTGACTCGCGATGTGGACGGAGAGCTCCGGATTCGGGATTACGACTCGCCGGAAGACTTGCTGAAGCGACACACCCAAGTGGGGGTCGACGATTGCAGCACCGACCTGGGCGTTCGAGGAATGCCTGTCTTCCGCGGTCTGATCGGGCCGATCCCCGAGGATGGAAGCGTCGTCCGTTACGAGTCGCCGGAAGTATTCGAGACGCTGACCAAGGAATGGTCCGCGCAACCGACGCGGCGTCGCTGTCGTTCCCGTCGTTCGAATCGCGAAAGCGCCCATTCTTGACGGCGGAGCCGCAACGCCCGCAGTGGGAGTCGCGCCGCAGTTCCCCTTGCGACCGCCGGAACTGCGGTGTTTTTTTGCGCGCGGCACAAGCGCCGCGTCAACCTTGTTTGAGCTTTTCGATCTGGGCCTGGATGTCGGCGATCTGCTTTTCGATCGCTTCGAGTTCGCGGGGATCGTCGTTTTGACGGCGCATGCCCGCGGCCTGTTGCTGGAGCTTCTGCAATCGCGTCCGCAAGGCGTCGATCTTCTTTTTAGTTTTCTTGTCCATGGTCGTCTCCTTCGATCGGGGCGTTCGCGGATGCGGCGTGTTTCTCTGCGAACCGTCGCGCGAACGCGAGGGCTTCTTCCTTGGTCGAGATTTCGCCGTCGAGTCGGGCCCGGCGGACGGCCGCCAACAGTTCGCCGAACAACGGTCCGGGGCGCATTCCGGCACGGATCAGATCTCCGCCGTCGAGCAAAGGCGGCGGGTCGAGCACTTCCCGCGGCAAACGGCGTTTTTCACGGCACCAGGCGACATCGTCGCACGACTCGCCGCGCACGCGACGAACGGCCTCGGCCAAGTCGAGCAGTTCGTCGGCCGCTTCGTTCGCCAGCACGGGCTGGACGGCCGACCACGGTTTCTCGGGTGCGCCCTCGATGCCGGGCAGATTCTCCAAGATGAAGACCGCCCGCGACGTCTGCGCGTTCGATAGTTTTCGCCGACGGCAAAACGATGCAAGTCGCTCGCCGTCGAGCTTCCCTCGACTCCAAGCGGCCAGACACAAGGGAAAACTCGGCCGATCGAGAGATTCCAGCACGGCGAGCGTTTCGTGCCACCAGGGATCGTCGGGCGAGGACGGCGTCAACTCGGCGGCGATGTGCGGCAACAGCCCCGTTGCGTAAAGCAGTTCAAGCCCCCGGCGCCGGTTCGGGTCGGTCAAGATCCGCTCCAACTCGGCGGTGATCCGTTCGGCGCTGACGACCGGCAACTGGTCGGCCATCTCGACGATTGCCCGGTAGGTGTTTTCTTCGATGGCGAAGTCGAACCGGGCGGCGAAGCGTACTGCCCGCACCAGCCGCAGCTTGTCTTCGGCAAATCGCTCGCGAGGATCGCCGATGGCGCGAATCACCCTTCGCTTCAGGTCTTCTTGTCCGCCGACGAAATCGAGTACCCGCTCGTCGACGGGATCGTAGAACAGGCCGTTGATGGTAAAATCGCGACGCTTGGCGTCTTCCTCGGCGTCGCAGTACTCGACGCCCGTAGGGCGACGTCCGTCGCGATATTCCTTGTCCCGCCGGAAGGTGGCGACTTCGACCTGGCCCGCGCCGGGCGGACCGAGGACCACGATCACGCCGAATGCCGCACCGACGGCGAACGTGCCCTCTTTGCGAAAAAGGCGCCGCACCTGTCGCGGACGGGCCGAGGTGGCGATGTCGTAGTCTTTCGGCGTGATGCCGAGCAACTGATCACGGACACAACCGCCCGCCCAATAGGCCTCGAATCCGGCTTCGCGCAAACGAGCGACCAGCGAGCGGGCGAACTCGCGTTGCTTCACCGGATCGATCGCATTGTTTTCCGCCGTTGCATCCATTCGTCGAGCTACCGCACATCGCCGCAAAAGCCGGAAACGTCGCTCCCGTCAGCCTACGGGATGACGCACCTCGCGACAACCGGGCCTCGCAATCTGCGGACATTCACCGAAATGCGGGCAACCGCCTGCCGAAGCGGCGAAAATTTTGTGTACCTCCTACGCTCGACGATTTACAGTAAAAGTGATCGCGTTTCCCTCCGCGCGAGATGTCTCCATACATTCGACAAAGGGAAAGATCGTGTCGCCGAGCCGACTTCTTTCATGGGTTCTTGCATCGCCGAACGCGGCCTGCTGCGCAGGGGTCCGCCGCTTGCCGTTGTCTCTGAAAGGGGCCTTCGTTTCGGCGCCGTTGGCGGTACTCATGGTTGCCGCGATCGCTGCGGGCGCATCGCCCGTCGAAACACTCCACGTGACGTTTTCCGCGGCCGAAGGGATCGGCCCCGAAAAAGGCGTCATGCGCCGCGATCCCAGCGACATCATTCGTGTGGGCGATCGGTATTACGTATGGTACTCGAAAGGCGACATCGCCCCCGGATACGACGCCACCGTCTGGTATGCAACCTCATCCGACGGCCACCGATGGACCGAGCAGGGCATGGCACTGGACAAGGGACCTTCCGGCGAGTGGGACGGCGCCAGTGTCTTCACGCCGAACATCCTGGTTGCCGAAGGCCGCTACTGGTTGTTTTACACGGGCACGTCACGACCGTACGGCCCGGGGTTCAATCCCGACTCGAAAATCGGCGTGGCCGTGTCGGACTCGCCCGACGGCCCTTGGGAACGCATCCCCGGCAACCCCGTGGTGCGCAACAGCGACGATCCCGACGATTTCGACAGTCACCTGGTAGACGACGCCTGCCTGATCGTCCGAGACGGAAAATACTGGCTGTATTACAAAGGCAGGCAATTGGGAAAGAGCCCCGGCGAAACCAAGATGGGCGTCGCGATCGCCGAGCATCCGCAAGGGCCGTATATCAAGTACGAAGGCAATCCCGTCGTGCCGGGAGGGCACGAAGTGCTCGTTTGGCCGCAGGGAAAGGGCGTTGCCGCCTTGATCGGTACGGTCGGCCCGCCGGCGATCACGCGGTCGATTCTGTACGCCGAAGACGGCCTCCATTTCACGAAGCGGTACCGCCTGGCCGAGGTTCCCTGGGCACCGGGTGCTTACCGGCCCGAGGCCTTCACCGACAGCGGCGAAGGCGAGTTGATCGAATGGGGTGTTCACATCGGCAGGCGCAAGGGCTTCCTGCCGTTCATCGAACGATTCGACCTGGTCGCCGGACTGTCCGACACGTCCCCCGAAAAGTGAAATGAACCATGAATCGAATGCCGTGTTTGCTGCTGGGAATCATGCTCTCCGCCGTTGTGGCAGGCGCGGCGCCTGCGCAAGCAGAAACGACCGCCGAGACGGCCGGTTTTCGCGTACCGGCAATGTGGGAATACAGTGCCCCCTTGATCTCACCCGAGCCGCGAGACAAGGAACCCAGCCATGCCCAGAAGGATCCCACCGTCGTGTACTACGGCGGCAAGTGGCACGTGTTCATGACCGTCAAGCTGCCTACCCGCTCGGCGATCGAGTACTGCGCGTTTGCGCGGTGGGAAGAAGCGAACGCCGCAAAGCGGACCTTGCTTACCGTGAGCGACGGCAATTACTTTTGCGCCCCGCAAGTGTTCTACTTTCGGCCCCACAAGCGATGGTATTTGATCTACCAAATGGGCGTGCCGGGGCAACGCAAGATGTGGGTCGCCTACTCGACGACCACGAACATCGACGACCCCACGTCGTGGACGAAGGCCCGGCCGATTCTTGACGGCGGCCCCGACGATCCGCGGACGGTCGGCGGGCTCGACTACTGGATCATCTGCGACGACCATCGGGCGTACCTGTTCTTCACCAGCCTCAACGGAAAGATGTGGCGGATGTGGACGACGCTGGAAGAGTTTCCTCGCGGGTTCCGCGATTGCCGCGTCGCCCTTGAAGCCGAGATCTTCGAAGCGAGTCACACTTACCGGCTCGACGGCCTCGACAAGTACCTGACGATCGTCGAAGAAAACGGCAAGCGATACTACAAGGCGTATCTGGCCGACCGGTTGGACGGTCCCTGGACGCCCGTCGCCGACACTGCCGATCGTCCCTTCGCCGGTTGGAAGAATATTCGCCCGGCCGAAGGTGTCGAACCGTGGACCGACAACGTCAGTCACGGCGAATTGTTGCGCGCCGGGTACGACGAAACCTTGACCGTCGATCCGCAGCATCTGCGGTTCCTGTTCCAAGGGATGCTCGAAAAAGACAAGCGAGGGAAATCGTACGGGGCGTTCACCTGGCGATTGGGGCTGTTGACGCCGGTCGAGTCGCCCTGACGCGGAAGACCCACCGGCAGAAAAGGTGGCCTCGTTCCCGCCCGGCGGGTAGAATAACCCGTTGACCCTTGGCCCATTTTTTGGAGATCCTTACATGCGACGTGTCGTTGCCTTGTTTGTGTTGATGGTGTTCGGAATCGGCTTCTGTGCGATCGGTTGTGAGCCTGCCGCGGGAACCGGCAACGCCGGAACGACCGGTGTCTCGGTGGTCGGCGGCACGCCGCCGTGCTGCGCCGGCGAAAGCGAAAAGAACGACAGTGTCGCCACCGAACACGATGCCGACGAAGCCGCTGCCGCCGAGGCAGCCGACGAATCGACCGAAACACCTGCCGCACCTTCGGCGGATGAGTCGGCGGAACAACCGGCCGAAGAGAACGCCGAGTGACGTAACGGCAAGCACGGCGGCCGATCGCAAACGGCGGACGGTGACGGCGAATCGGCGGGGTGATTGCGATGCGTGTGGCGCGTTTACTCGTGGTGTCGATGTTGACGGCCGTGCTCGTGTCGGCGACGGGATGTCCGGCACCTTCGTCGAACGTCGGGTCACAATCGCCGGGAACGACCTCGGCGGTACCCGATTCGACGGCGACGGAACACGCGGCCGATTCCGTGACCGGCTCATCGGGAGCGATACCAATGTCGATCCGACTGACCAGTTCGGCATTCGAGGACGGGCAACCGATCCCCACGAAGTACACCGGCGAAGGCGAAGACGTCTCGCCGCCCCTGTCGTGGTCGAACGTACCCGAAGGAACGAAGGAACTCGCGATCATCTGCGACGATCCCGACGCACCTTCGAAGGAACCGTGGGTGCACTGGGTGATCTACAAGTTGCCGCCCGACTTGACCGCCCTGCCGGAAGGCGTCCCGCCGTCGTTGCGGTTGAACGATCCGCCCGGGGCGGTGCAGGGGCGCAATTCGTGGCCCAGCGGTCGGACGATCGGCTATCGCGGACCGATGCCGCCGCCGGGGCACGGTCCTCACCGCTACTTCTTCCGCATCTACGCGCTGGATGTGAAGCTCGTCACCGAACCCGGCGCCGACAAGGCCACCCTGCTGAAAGACATGCAGGGGCACATCCTGGCCCAAGGGCAACTCGTGGGCGTGTACGAGCGAAAGTAACCAGGATTCCCTTTGTAGCGCGTGCGGCAAGTATTTCTTTGGTCGACAGCCTCATGGTGCGGGCGAGATGAGCGAAGATCTCGGACATAGCCTCGAAGAGCAATTGCTTCGGTATATCCCGAAAGACGGCTCTCCTATCGGTAACACCGAAATACGGCGCAGGTTGGCTGCACGAGGCTGGACTGATGAAATGTATTGGCGTGTGCGAGAACGATTGCTCGATCGTGGCATTATTGAACGTGGAAGAGGCCGAGGTGGTAGTGTTCGGCTGGTGGTCCTGGACGAACAAGAGGAAGACGAGCCTGATAGTAGTCCAGTGATTCCCGAAGAGCGTTTACTTTACGAGCCCATGAAAAACGTTATCGCCAACGAGTGGGCGCGAGATAAGGGAATCAAAACCTGCTACACCTGGATTACCGCATCGCAGGGGCGAAGGGAAACCGGAGGCCGTTGGTCGCGACCAGATATCACCATGGTGGCTCGCCGAAAATATCCGTATTACCCGTTAGTGGTGTACGATGTGATCACTTTCGAAATCAAACAGGTAAATAATTTTGACCTAACGGCAATCTATGAAGCGCTTGCACATCGGCGACTGGGCAATCACGCATACCTTATCGTGCATGTTCCGTCCTGCATGCGGGAAACTATTAACGACATTCTTGAAATCGTTTCTCTCGAAGCTCGACGACACGGCATCGGTTTTATCGTCGCAGAGGATCCTCGAGACTTTGAAACATGGGAAGAGGTCGTGGAGTCTGAGAGACGCGATGGTGATCCCAAGGCTATTTGTGATTTTCTCAAGATCCAGGCGCACGCGGACCCCGTAACCGCAGATCAGATTCAGGACGTATTTTCGTGATCTGAAGGTTACCGACAGCTGCAACAAGACAGATTGGCGTATCGTGCCCGATCGCCGCCGTCATCGCGGACCGCATCCTGAAGATGCGACGTTGTTTACCGCCGAGGCGATTCCTCGACTGCGGTCGGCGGCCGTCGATTTCTGTTACCTGCTCGATCGCGGCTACGCCGAACCTTCCGCCCTCAAGTTGGTCGGCGATCGCTATTCGCTGCGGGCAAGACAACGCACGGCCCTCGCCCGCGCATGCTGTTCGCGCGAGGCCGTCGCCGATCGCACCGGACGGATGCTCGATCCGGAATCGCTCGCCGGCCGCGAACTGTGGATCGACGGCTACAACCTGCTCACGACGATCGAAGCGGCGTTGGCCGGCGGTGTGTTGCTCGTCGGACGCGACGGCGCATTGCGCGACCTGGCTTCCGTTCACGGGTCGTATCGCAAAGTGGCCGAAACAGAACCGGCCCTCCGGTGCATCGCCGATCATCTCGGCAAATTGCAACCGGATCGAGTCGTCTGGCTGCTCGATCGCCCCGTATCGAACAGCGGACGCCTCGCCGCGTTGATGCGCCGGCTGGCCAGCGACACCGCGCAACCGTGGGACATCCGACTGGAAGACAGTCCGGACCGCATTCTGCGTGCTTCGCACCATGCGATCGTCACCGCCGACGGCGGCATTCTCGATTTCCCGGTACGTTGGTTGAACCTTGCTCGTCGAATCGCCGAAAGCCTTCCCGGAGCCTGGATCGTCGATTTCTTTTCGACGTGCAATTCCGACCGGTGAATCACGCAGCGGAACGTTTCCGACCGGACAAAGAACCACCCTGATCGGTAAGCGGCATATCCCCCGACGGAGATTCCGGTAACCGTGAGATCCTTCGACGTGTACCGGGCAACGGGGTTGTTGTCTTTTTATGGACGCAGCCGTGTTCGTTCGTACCCACCGGTTCGACCATGCCTTCAGACCTTACCCAATCGCATTCTCGAACGAGCAGCCGTCGTCGATTCTTGCAATGGAGCCTCGCCGGCGGATTGGCCTACGGCGCGACGACGCTGCCGCACAAAAGCTACGGCGCACCCTCGCACTCCGAAATACCCTCACGGCCTTTCGGCAAGCATGGCCCCTCCCTGCCGATCTTGGGATTCGGCGGTGCGGCGTTGGTCACACGCTGGGGAAGCCCTCTTTCGATCGCGCAGCGGGTGGAGCTCGTCCGCTACGCCTTCGAACACGGCATCCGCTATTTCGACACGGCGGGCAATTACGGCGAAAGCCAGGCGATCCTGGGCGAGGCGCTTCGTGACGTCCGCAACGAGGTCTACCTGGTCACCAAAGTCGAAACGGCCGATCCGGCGAAGGTTCAAGCGGCCGTCGAATCGTCGCTGGCTCAGTTGCAAACCGACTATCTCGACGGCTTGCTCTTGCACGGCACGCCGGGCCTCGAACAGATGACCGTCGCCCAGGCGTTTGCCGTGCGTGATGCGTTGTTCAAGTTGCGCGACGAAGGCATCACCCGCTCGGTCGGATTCTCGGCGCACGGCTACTTCGACAAGGCGGCCGCTTTGATCGATGCCGGCGGGTTCGATCACTGCCTGCTGTCGTACGGCTACCTCGCACGCGGCCACGACAAGCTGCTCTCACAGCGCATGATCACATGGCGCAATGCGTGTGTTGCGAAAGCGCATCGCAAGGGGATGGGAATTGCCGCGATGAAGGTCATGGCGGCCGGTGTGTTCGGGCCGTGGGCCCCCTACCTGGCTTCCGATTGGGATCGCGATCGGTTGAACCGCTTGCCGGGCGCCGCGATCCGCTACGTGTTGAACGATCCGCGTGTCGACATCGTGCTGATCGGGATGCGGACGAAGGCCGACGTCGATGCGAACATCGCGGTCGTCTCCGGTGATCTCCGCTACACCGAAGACGATCGTGGCCTGCTGGCCGAATTCTGTGCCCGCGCGTTTGAAAACGACGTCATCAAGAACATGAAAATCGAACCGTAGGAGTCTTGCGATGCGGCGTGATCTTCGATCCATCGGATTGGCGGGCGGCCTGGTTGCCGCGGTTACCCTTGTCGGGGTTGTTGCGGCCGCCGAGTCTGCCGCGCAAGTCGATATTTTTGCGGCGGCCACCGCAGGCGACCTCGCCGCCATCCGCGCGTACCTGGCCTCCGGCGGCGATCTCGACGTGAAGCAGCCGGAATCGGGCATCACACCGTTGATGACGGCCGCTCTCCACGGACACACCGAAGCGGTCACGCTGTTGCTCGAGCGGGGCGCCGATCCGAACTTGCCGTCGGGCGATGGTTCCACACCGCTGCACGCCGCCGCCTTCTTCTGCCGTGCCGATATCGTCACCCTGTTGCTCGACCACGGCGCCGACATCAATCGCCGCAACGCCCGATCCGAAACACCGCTCGATACCGTGGCCGGCCCCTGGAGCGACCGATTGGCAGGCGTGTACAAGACCCTTTCGACGGCGCTCGGGGTGAACATCGATTTCGATGCCGTGCGCAAGGCCCGTCCGGCAGTCGCCGCTTTATTACGGCGGCGCGGAGCCAAACCGGGCCGCATCCCGATTCGGCCCGTCGGTTATCGCGGGGCCTACTTCCTCAACGGCGAAATCTACGTGAACGAATTCGGCACGCCGGAAGAAAAACCGATCACCACCGGCCACTGGGACTTCAAGCCGTCGTGGTCGAAAGACGACCGGCTCGTGTTCTTTCGGCGATTGAAGAACGATCCGAAGGTGACCAACTGGGTCACGCAAATTCACATCGTCAAAATCGACGGCTCGGGATTGCATCCCATCAGTGACGGCAAACACACCGATTTCAACCCGACCTGGACGCGCGACGGCACGAACACGCCGATTTGGAATCGGCGGCATCCGGACCGCGTCAGCTTCTACGTGATGACGAACGACGCCGACGGCAAGCCGGGCGAAGAACGTCCGCTGACCGACATGCGCTATCACACGTGGGCGTATTCGTGCTTGAAAGACGGTCGCATCCTCGTGCAGTCGGCCCATCCGACGCTCGGATGGGGATACTACCTGATGACGCCGAATCCGAACGGTGAACCGACGTTCGAGCGGATCGCCTGTGATCTTGCGACCCGCGGCATTCTCGATCGGGTAAGCATCTCGCCCGACGAAACGAAAGTGTGCTTCGAATATCAAAAGGGCTTCAAGCACGATATGATCGGTCGCACGCTGTACGTGGCCGATTTCAATCCCGTCGAACGGACGATCACCAATGCCGAGCCGTTTGCCAACGCCGAGGGCGCCCGCCGCTGGTTCGCCTATCCGCGCTGGACGCCCGACGGAAAGGCGATCGTTTACCACGCCAGCCCTTCGCTGTACATGTACTTCTTGGAAGACGGTTCCACGGTTCAGGTATCGACGGGTCAGGGAGATTACCGCTATCCCCACTGCGAACGGACGCCCAAGTAACCGGTGCCCCTGCGCCCGTTTGTGAAGCCCCTCGTCCGCTTCACACGGCGGCGATCATGCAAATCGTCGCGAAAGACTTGATCGCACGGTCGCGAGACGTTCCAATCGTTTCGGGTCGACCGTGACCGATCTTCGGCGCTATTGCGCGGCATCTTCCTTTCCGCGGGGGACGCCTGTATGAACCGACCGCCCGAACCGAACAACCGACGTCCCCTCAAGATCGTATTGTTCTTGGTCCTCGGTGTGCCTTTTCTGCTGGTGTTCTTTTCGCTGGGCGTGGGGATGATGTGGGTCGGTGCCGACATCATTCGGACCGAGCGTACCGATGTGCGACCTTATCGCATGCCGTGGCCTCACAACCAAAACAAGATTCATTTCCGCGGCAAATCGGCGGCGGTGCTCGGGGCCAGCGGGATCGCCGTCGGGCTTTTGTTCTGTGTCGAAACACTGTTGCAAGGAACGTCGATCGTCGTCAACGAGCTCTTGCCGGGCGGAACTCCCGACCGCGCGGCCCGGTTTCGCAAGATTTCCAACCGCGCCCGAATTGCCACGGCAATCGTCTGCGGAATATGCTGGGTTCTGTCGCTGATTCTCTATGCTTTGCGCATATGACCGGCGGGCGCGCTGGGGAACCGGCACGCGGCGAAAATTGCATTTCTCCCGTCCGCGACGAAAAATAGTTTGGTCGGTTCCCCTTCCGTATTGTATGATAACGGTCGATGCCCCCAAGCCGCTTGCGCCGCGCGGTGCCCGGATGATCGGTCGCGGCTTGCGGCGTCGCCGGAACGCCAGGAAGAGGTCTTCACTCATGAGCATTCCCGCCTGCGCCCTCTTGCGTCGGACGGCGTTTGTCGTGTGCGCCGTCGTGTGGCTGGTCCTGCCTTCGTCGGCATTTGGCGAAGAAGCCGAAGCGGTTCGGCAATACAACGCCGCCGTCCAGTTGCAAAACGTCGGTTCGTACGACCTGGCCGCCGAAGCCTGGGAAGGCTTTCTCAAGGCATTCCCCGACGACGAGCGCGCCGGTCCCGCCAATTACTATCTGGGCGTGTGCCGCTACCAGCAAAAGCAGTTCGACCGCGCCGCCGAAGCCTTCCGTCGTGCGGCGAAGGACTTTCCGAACCTGAAGCCCGAGTTGCGGGAACCGTCGCTTTTGTACTACGGCATCACGCTCTACGAATCGGCACGCGCGGCCGAGGATGCGAAGAAGTTTGCCCAGTGTGCCGACATCTTTACCGAGTTTCTCAAAACCTATCCGCAAAGCAAACTGAGCGCGCAGGCGGTATTCTACCGGGCCGAAAGTCTGTACATGGCCGGCCGCAAGGACGAAGCCGCGGCCGCGTACCGCGACTTCCTCGCCCGCTATCCCGACGACGTTCTCGCGCCCGAGGTCCTTTACGCGCTGGGAGTGTGTGAAGAAGAGCGAAACCAACCGGCCGAGGCGCAAAAACTCTACGCGCAGTTCTTGGCGAACTACGACGATCATCCGCTCCGCGCCGAAGTGGCGTTGCGCCAGGGCGAGGTTCTCTTCGCGGCGGGCAAGTACGCCGAGGCCGCCGACGCCTTCGCCGATGTGGCCGCCGATCCGCAAAACGCCGGCGCCGTCGATGCCCGCATTCGCCAGGCCGACTGCCTGTTGCAGTTGAAACGCTACGCCGAAGCCGCGGCGATGTACGCGGCAAGCGTGTCGGCCGGAGGTGAAATCGGCCAGAAGGCCGCCTTGGCGGCAGGTCGCTGCTACTACCTGGCAGGCGAATACGACAAGGCGATCGCCTTGTTACGACGGGCGGCGTCGCTGCCTGCCCAACAGTCCGAATGCGCCCACTGGATCGCCCGCTGTCTGCTCAAGAAAGGTGAAACCGCCGCCGCACTGAAAGAAATCGAACAGGCCTTGCGCGATGCATCCGGCGAATGGAAGGCCCGCCTCTTGCTCGATCGCGGCGACGTCCTCTACGCCGATGCGAAAACCCGCTCGCAGGCACCGGCGGTCTATCTCGAAGCGGCGACGGCCTTCGGCGACGACGACGCGGCAGGCGAGGCATTGTACGCGGCCGCCTATGCCGCGTTGGAATCGGGCGACGTGAAAAACGCGCGCAGCTACGCAGCCGACTTCCTGAAACGGTTTCCGAAACACGCCCTGTTACCCGACGTGCTCCACATCGAGGCCGAGTGCCTGCTGTTGGACAAAAACTACGACGAAGCCGCGCGGCGATATTCTCAATTGATCCAAGACTACGGCACGCATGCCGACGTTCTATTGTGGCACACGCGGCTGGCGACCGCCCTGAGCCTGGCGGGCAAACACCAAGAGGTCGTCACTCTGTTGACGCCGCTGGTCGAGAAGACGACCGATCCGACCCGCAAGGCCGAAATGCAACTGTTGATCGGCGCGGCACAACTCGAACTGGGCAATCTCGCCGAAGCCGCCAAGGCCCTGGAAGCATCGACGACGGTCCAGCCCAAGGGTCCGCACGCCGATCGAGCGTTGCTCTTGGCCGCCGCCGTTTACAAGCAGCAGAACGATCCGGCAAAGGCGGCCCAAACCGTCCGCCGATTGCTCGCCGACTTCCCGCAAAGTCCGCTCAAAGACCAGGCCCTGCTGCGACTGGCGGAATACGCTTATGCCGCAGGCGACACGGCCGCTGCCGAGGCCGCTTATCGGCAGTTGATCCGCGACCTCCCGGACAGTCCCTTACGTCCGCAAGCGGCCTACCAATTGGCGTGCTTGTTACTCAACGACGACAAGACCGACGAAGCCGAAACGCTGTTGGCCGAGTTCCTCGAACAGTACGGGAACACGCCGCTTGCCGACAAGGCCCGTCTCGTTCGTGGAATCGCCCGTCAAAAACGCAAGGACTATGCCGGTGCGATCGACGACCTGCAAAAGGCCCTTTCCGGCGAGCTTACGCCCCAAGAACAGGCAAGCGCCCGCTACGCCTTTGCGCTGGCCTTGATCGGCCAAAAAGACTACACGCAGGCCGTCGCGGCGTTGACGGCGCTCCTTGAAAACCCCGGTGACGAAGCGAACACCGACGAAGTCCTATACCAGCTCGCCTGGGCGTACAAGTTGGCCGGTCAAGACAAGCAGGCGGTCGACACCTTCCGCCGCCTGGCCGCCGACCACCCCCAAAGTACGCACGCGGCCGAAGCTCATTATCACCTGGGCGAAGCGTTGTACGCGCAGGGCGACTACGGCAAAGCGGCCGTCGAGTACTACACGGCCATGAAACAAGCGAAGGATGCCGACTTGGGTGAGAAGGCATCCCATCGACTCGGTTGGGCTTACTTCAAGGCCGAACAGTTCGACAAGGCGCAACAAACGTTCGCCTACCAGCGGGCGACCTATCCGAAGGGACCGTTGGCCGTCGACGGCGCCTTCATGGAGGCCGAAAGCCTGTTCAAGCTCGGCAAGTTCGCCGAAGCATCGGCGATCTACCGCAACCTGCCGCCCCTGACCGACGAGAACTTCGAAATCCTGCGGTTACTGCACGCCGGTCAGGCGGCCGGACGCACCGGCGACTGGCAAACCGCGGTTTCTCTGCTGAGCGAGTGCGAAAAGCGTTTTCCGCAGGCGCCCGAGCTTCCTGAAGTCCTCTATGAACTCGGCTTCGCCTATCAAAACCTGGGCAAGACGAACGAGGCCGAGGCCTTGTACGCTCGCGTGATTCAAGCGGCCGACGACGAAACCGGCGCCCGCGCGCAGTTCATGATCGGCGAGTTGCAATTCGCCCGCAAAGACTACGCCGAAGCCGTCAAGAGCTTCTTCAAAGTGGCCTACGGCTACGTCGCTCCGCAATGGCAGGCCGATGCCACCTTCGAGGCCGCGCGTTGCTTCGAGCTGCTGAAAAAGCCCCAACAAGCGGCCAAGCTGTACCGTGAACTAATCGAAAAGTACCCGCAAAGCAACAAAGTGAACGACGCGAAGGCGAAGCTCGAAGCGTTGGGAGGTTGACGGGCGGATGTCGGCCTTCGATTCGAGCCGAACCGCAAGTGAGGTGTATCATGCCCGAGTCATCCGTCGGTAGAAAGCACTTCCTTCCGGGCATTCTTCGGGCGTTTTGCGCCGCGGCCGTGTTGATCGTCGGGTTCGGCAACACCGGTGTTGCCCAAGCGCCGGGCACGGCGACCGAGCCTTCCGCCGCGACGCTTCCACCCGACCAGGCGGCGGCCCTGGCCGAACAAGCCTTGGCCGACGAGCCGCAATCGACCGATGCCGAACCGTCGAACGAACCGCCCGGCCCCGTCCAAGCACCGAAGATCAACGTCCTCGAACTGGCGTTTCAGGGCGGGCCGTTGATGATTCCGATCGCCTTGATGTCGGTCGTCACCGTCGTCTTCGGCCTGGAACGTTGGCTCGGCTTACGACGCCGCAAGGTCGTGCCCGCAGCCCTCATCACCGCCCTGGGCGAAATGAGCGAATCGCAAAAGGGCTTCGATCCGCGGGCGGCGTATCGCCTATGTCGCGAACATCCTTCGGCCGCCGCCAACGTGATCAAGGCGATGCTGCTGAAGGTCGGGCGCCCGTTGACCGAGGTCGAGCACGCCATGAAAGAAGCCGGCGAACGCGAGGCCGACCGCCTGTACGCGAATGTGCGGTTCCTCACCCTGGCCGCGGCGATCACGCCCTTGTTGGGCCTGCTCGGAACGGTGCAGGGGATGATCCAGGCGTTCTTCGTGACCTCGCACTTGCCCCCCGGCGCGAATCGTGCCGAACTGTTGGGGCAGGGGATCTACGTGGCGCTGGTGACGACGTTCGCGGGCTTGTGCGTCGCCATCCCGGCCTCGGTGCTGGCCCACTTCTTCGAGGGACGCATCCAAACCTTGTTCCGCGAATTGGAAGAAACGCTCATGGGTCTTTTACCCCAGTTGGAACGATTCGAAGGGCGCCTCGTTCCCGGCTCGCCGGAACCGCCCGTCGAACCGCCGGTCGAACGGCCGCGTGACGCGAAGCGGTCGGTGCCCGTCCCGCCGCCTCCGCCCGAGACGAAATCGGGAGGTGCGCAATGGCAGTAACGATCCGCAAAGGCAGGGCGCTCGAGTCGCTGACGATGACGCCGTTGATCGACGTCGTCTTTCTGCTGTTGATCTTCTTCTTGGTGGCCACCAAATTCGCCGAAGAAGAACGCGAACTGCCCGTCAATCTGCCCGACGCCAGCGAGGCCCAACCGCTGATCGCCAAGCCGCGAGAACTGTTCGTCAACATCGACGAACACGGCCGGTACTTCGTATCGGGAAAGGTGCTTTCGCTCGCCGAATTGGAGACCGTCTTCCGTGAGGCCTGGGCGAGCAACCCGGGCAACACGTCGGTGATTCTGCGGGCGGACGAACGTTGTCGCTTGCAGGCCGTCGTCGCCGCCATCAATGCTTGCAAAAAAGCGAACATCGACGATTACCGGCTGGCCGCACAAAAACCGACGTCCACCGAGGGCGGACCGTAACCGAACGCCGTCCGGGGCGCCGGACGATCGAACCGAAACGCCATGTCGTCTCCCAACCCCCGAAATCCCGAAAAGAGTCGCAAGCGGCAGGTGATCCGCCGGAGTGAGCCGGTAAACCTGGCCGACTTCGACGAACAGCTCTGGCCGATCAACCTGGCCGTGCTCGTGTTGGCCGGGTTGGTCGCGGGGGTCGTCTACGCCACCACCGACGACTTCTTCGATCCGCGAATTCTCCACAACGGAGTGTTCCGGTTGTCGATCGTCGCGTTGTTGGTGGCCTTGGTCTTTTGGGCGACGGCCTTCTTCCGCACGCGGACCGCGCGTCGCGTTCAGTTCTGCGTGATTCTCAGCCTGGTCATTCACCTGTTGTTGGTCGTGTTCTTGCGCGAGCAATATCTCGAGCTGGTCGAACGGTGGAAAGACGACCAAGTCGCCGCCGTCGAAACGGACGAGCCGTTGACCGTGCCCGAGTATTTTTCGGAAACGCTCGAAAATCCCGAGGCCGTTCCCGACTTCGCGAAGCCGGTCGAAACGGCGACTCCCGAGGCCGACGCGCAGCGATACGAAGTCGCTCCCGAGGCGGTCGAGCAACCGCCGACGGTCCCGCAGCCCGAGGCGACCGAGCGAACGCCCGCCCCCGAACCGGTGCCCGCCGTGTTGCCGCGTGCCGAGCTTTCCGCCCCGCGCCGCGTCGAGACGCCGACCAATCCGCCCAAGCGCCAGGTTTGGCAGCACTTGCCGCAGCCTGAA
This sequence comes from Thermostilla marina, assembly GCF_054657455.1. Taxonomy (NCBI): domain Bacteria; kingdom Pseudomonadati; phylum Planctomycetota; class Planctomycetia; order Pirellulales; family Thermoguttaceae; genus Thermostilla; species Thermostilla marina. The sequence goes on from NZ_BAAHYR010000001.1 coordinate 231,746, forward strand.
GAACCGCAATTGACGCCCGAGACGCCGGTTACTCGATCGCGCCCGGCCCGCGAACTGTCGCCCCGCGCCGAGGCCGAACGCCGCGAGACGGTGCCGCGTTTGCGTCCTCAACCCGAGTTGACCGAGACGACGCCCTCGGCACTTCAGCCGCAACGTGCGGAACTGGCGCGCCCTGCACCGCGCGAACCGGAGCCCGTTCAGCCGACGACGCCGACGCCTACCCGCAAGCTCTCGGCGCCGACGCCTCTCAACGCGCCGACTGCTGCCGAAATGGCCGCGGTGACGCCTTCACGATCGCAACCCGCACGATCGGTCGACGCCGCCCAAGCCGCACCCGAGCGACGTGAGACGTTGCCTGCGCCGTCGGCAACCCTGGCCGCCTCGCCAAGGCTGCCGCAACCGGCCGTCGAAGCGGCCGTCGGCCCCCGGCGGACGACGGGTGAAGATCGCGGGACCGCCCCCTTGAGTCGCGGTATCGCGACCGGTTCGCGTCAAGCCGCAGCAGGCACCGTCGCGGCAGCTTCCCCGGCATTGTCCAATCTGCCGCCGGCAGCGGGGAACGCCGGCGGCGCGACGCGGGCGCTCGAGGCCTCTCAGGTCGCCGTCCAACGCCGCGCATCGATCGGTTTGCCCAATACCGAAGGCGCGGGAACGGAAAGCGGCGCGGAAAGCCTCAGCGGACTACTCGCCGGAAACGCCCCGGCGATGACGCGCCGCACGACCGGTGAGCCGGGCGCCGAACTGATCGGCGCCGCCGGTGCTCGCGCAGCAACCCAACCGACCGGGCGACGCGGCCTGCCCGCCCCCAACCCCGGCATGATCGCCGCCGCCGCTCCGATGACCCAGCCGGTCGGACGCGGCACGGGCGCCCTGCGGGGTGCACAGCCGCGCTACGAACCGCGATCCGGCGGTGTCGCCCGCGAGGAAGCACGCGTCGGGGCGGGAACGCTCGTCGGCGGTTCCGGCGGCGCAGGTAGCGGCGAAAGCGGTACCGGCGCGGGAAACATCCTGGCCGCAGGTTTGGGACCGGCCGCTTCGGGTTCCGGCAGCGGAACGGCGCTGCGGGCGGAATCGGGCGAAGGTGACGCCGCGTCTCTGGCGGGCATCGGGCGCATCGGATCGTCCGGAAGACGCCGCGCCGCAGCCTCGATGGGACTCCCCGGCGCCGAACTGCTCGCCGCCGCCGAATCGGGAACCGGAGTCGGCGCCGGATCGGGTAGCGGCGCCGCCGAAGGAGAAGAAAGCGGCAGCAGCGATCACGGCAGCGCCGCCGGCAACGCACCGCAAGGTCCGAACGCCTCGGCCTTGGCCCTCGCCGGACCGGCCGGAGGCAATCTGCCTGCACTCCCCTTGGGATCTCCCCAAGGACAAGGCGACGTCGTCGGCCTAGGCACGATCGGCGGCAGCCTCGGCGACGGCGGCACCGGCATCGGGAATCGAGCCGCAGGAGAAATCGGCGACGCGACGGCGGCCGTCGCCGCACTCGGCGGAACCGGCGGCACCGCACGGCGGCGCGGTGCGGTCGGCGCGGGCAATCTGCCGGGCTTGATCGCACAGGCCCGACCCGTCACGCAACCCGGAGCGAGCGAAGCGTCGGGAACCGGCGGCGAATCGGGTTCGGCCGCGACGGGTGCACTCGACGGAAACGGGACCGCGACACTTGCCGGACCGCGCACAACCTCGCCCGACGTGCCGATCGCAGGAAGTGAAGGCGGCGGATCACCCGGTCCGTCGTTGCTCGCCGGCGTCCAAGCAGGGCCTCGCCGTTTGACGGGCGAAGGTACGGCACAACCGATCGCCGCAACGACCGGCGGCGGGCCGATCCGGCGACGTAGCATCCCGGGTATGCTGCCGGGAATGGACACCTCGGCCGATCTCGTCGGCGCGCGGGCGACCACATCCGGCGGAAGCGCCCCCTCGGGTGCGGGTCGAACGCCCGGTGCGCGGGACATCGGCCCGCAACGTCGCGAAGGCGGCCTGACGGTCTCCCTCACCGCCGAAACGGGAATCGCAGGCATCAGCGGACCGGCGGGTTTGACGCCGGGATTGACCGGTCGCCTCGCCCGAAGCGAAAGCGACATCATTTCACCGCTTCGCAGCCGCGCGATGATTACCCGTCGCGCCGCCGGACTCCCCGGATTGGCCCTCTCGACGAAGGCCGTTCCGTTGGAAGCCTACCGGCAGCGCATGCCGAGCGAACGTCTCGCGCGGGCGAACGAACTGGGCGGCGGTCCCGAAACTGAACGCGCCGTCGAACTCGGACTCGACTTCCTCGCCCGCATCCAGTTCCCCGACGGCCATTGGAGCCTGAACGCCGTTCCCGAGGAGTCCGGCATCGATCCCGATACGTTCCACACCGGGAACATGCAGGGCGACACGGCCGCAACCGGAACGGCTCTATTGGCGTTCTTGGGTGCCGGGTACACGCACTTGGAAGGGAAACACGCCGACACCGTCAAACGGGCGCTCGCCTGGCTGCTTGCAAACCAGGGCGACAACGGACAACTCTTCCGCGGTGCGAGCGACGCCAACCCCTTCACGCGAATGTACGGCCAGGGGATCGCCACGATCGCTTTATGCGAGGCCTACGGGTTGTCGCAAGATCCCGCCCTGCGGGAGCCGGCCGAAAAGGCGATCGGCTACATCCTCGCGGCACAACATCCCGACCTGGGCGGATGGCGGTACCAGCCCCGCCGTGAAAGCGATACTTCGGTGACCGGCTGGCAATTGATGGCCCTCAAGAGCGCGCAGATGACCGGCATCGACGTGCCCGAAGCTGCTTTCCGCCGTGTGGGGCACTGGCTCGATCTCGCTCAGGCGGAAGACGGCGCCCGCTACCGTTACAATCCCTACGCCGCCGACACCGACGCCCAACGCCACGGCCGCGTTCCCAACCGCGCGATGACCGCCGAAGGTCTCTTGATGCGGATTTACCTGGGTTGGCAGCGGGATCACGAACCGCTGCGCCGCGGTGCCGAGTTCTTGCGGGCGAACCTGCCCGCGATGGGGTCTTCCTCGCAACCGCTGCGCGACGTGTACTACTGGTATTACGCCACCCAGGTGATGTTCCAAATGCAGGGCGAATACTGGGAGGAATGGAACGGCCGCATGCGCCCCCTCTTGGTCGACACGCAAATCACCGAGGGGCCCTTGGCGGGGAGTTGGGATCCGCGGCAACCGGTCGAAGACCCGTGGGCCGATGCCGCCGGACGCTTGTACGTGACCTCGCTCCAATTGCTCACGCTCGAAGTTTACTATCGCTACCTGAAACTGTTCGATACCCTGCAAGAAGAATCCCGACCGTGAGCGCGTTCTCATCTCGAAGCGCCGGCACCGAGCAAGCCGTCGCCCCCGAAATTCGCGTTCTCTTCGCCGCCTGGGGCTGGCCCAGCGGAACATTGGACGTCGGCTCGTGGATCGCTCGACGGAACCTCGCAACGGTGCGGATCGTTCAGCTTCCCGACCCCGAAGACGCCGGCGCTCCCTTCACCGGCAACACCCCCGTTGCCGACGAAGACGTCCTCGGTCCCGAGATGTGCCGGCAACTGGCGACCTTCCGGCCGCACGTGGTCGGTTTTCGGTTGATGGCCGGATATCTTCCTGCGCTCGAGCGGGCGGTAGCCGCCGTCCGCAAACGAAGCGACGCGGAAATCGTCGTCGGCGGCCCGACGGCCACGAGTCATCCCGCAGAGGTTCTCGAAGCGGTCGGGTGCGACTACGTGTTCGCCGGCGAGGCCGAAGAGACCTTCTCCCAGTTCCTCGAGTTCGCCCGGCGTCCCGGCTCCCGCGACCTCGTACCCGCGATTCCCGGGTTGGCTTATCGGTACGGGGGACGCGTGTACCACAACACGCTGCCCCGCGACGGATATGGTCGTTCGAGCCTCGATGTTCCGGTCATGAACCGTCGATCGGCGGATCGCGACGATGTGCCGCCCCTGTCGCGGGCGTGCCTGCAGAACGTGCTGCGTCCTGTGGCTTCGCGCGAAACGGTGCAGGCCAATCGGCTCGACTTCGGATTGCTCGTCGGCTTTCGGCGGCCGTTCGACAGTCTCTTTTTTACCGGCGGGCGCGGTTGTCCCGGCCGGTGTGCCTTCTGTGCGAATCTGCACGGGCGCGAGGTTCGCGCGAAGACGGCCGAACAACTGATCGACGAAATCGCCGCAGCCGATCGCGCCGTCCAAGAAGGCCGGTTACAGCTCGAACGCCACCGCCTGTTCGAATTCTGTCGCGGCTCGAAAAGGCAAAACGACCTGCTCGCCTGGGCGGCGATCTACGACGAGGATTTCTTTCTCGCGCGACGCCGCGCGATTCGGTTTTTCGAACTGTGGGCCGAAAGCGAGCTCGCCGCGCGCTACCGGGTGAGCGTGCAGACGAACCCTTGCAGCCTGCTCGACGCGCGAGGCCGTGTCGATCCGGCCGTTCGCCGAATCGTGGAAACGGTACACCCGATGATCCAGCTCGGGGCCGAGTCCTTTCATCCCGCACTCCTCGCCCGCTGGCAAAAACGGCACACCGCTTCGCAGTTGGAAAACGTCCTCGATGCACTCGAAACCTGCGGCTGTGATTACACGATCTTTCACCTGTTGACCGACTTCGAAAGCACGGCCGAAGAGGTCCTCGACGCGTTGTACCTTCTTGTGCGGGCGGCGGGACGATACCGAAACATGCGAATCGCCTCGAACCCGTTCACGCTGCCGTTGTTCGATTCGGCAACGCGGCGTCGCTTGGAGTTCCGCAGCGACTGGGATTCTTCGCGCGTGCGATCGTTCGCCGACTATGAACGCGAACATCCCGAATGGATGGACCCCTTGGCCGCGGGCTTGGCCGAGACGACGTCCGCCGATCTGCATTGGGCGCTCTACCCGCCGCTTCGGAACAATGCCTTGGCCGATGCCTGCGCCGCGGCACTGGCATATCTGCGTGAACAAGCCGCACGTCGTGGTACGACAACCCGCAAGGCGCAGCGCCTCCTCGCACAAGCCGAATGGCTGGTCGATCGCGCTACGGAACTACGCTTTGCCGGCGGCGTCTTCGGTTGAAGCGATTCGTCCCACGTCGCAGTGTTTGTGTTTTCTCCCTCGTCCCGATCGGCCGGGGGCAGCCCTTCACCCTTTGAGCAGGGTGTAGGGTTTCAGTCTTCCGCGCAGGGGGTGACAAACGTCACCGTTATTCCGTTTATTCCGCACAAAAAGTGGTTCGAAAACGCCGTTGCGTAATACTCACCACAAAGCAGTAATAACCGTGGTGTTTCAAGGAATTTGCATGTCGGAAAGAAGCGGCTCTTGATTAAACTGAAAGTCACACGCGGCGGCGAACGCGATCTTTTCCGGTGCGTTTTCCGGCCGGTCGGCGTTCGTCGACTCTTTCGGCACGGTGGTGAGAAAGGCGTTCCCGACGACACGCGCGCCCTGGTCGGGGCCGGCGAAGTCGTCACTCGAATACGATCCCTTGAACGATAGAATGTGCCGAAATTTGTGAGGTGCGTGATGAAGTACGTCGTCGGTATTCTCGGTGCGGTGCTCGTTGCCGTGTTGATCAGCCTGCCTCAAACGTCGGCGGTCGCCGGCGGTGATGCGCCGGCAATTCGCTCCGCCGATGCGCAAGCCGTTCAAGTCGCGTCGCGGTATCATTATCGCGGTCGCACGACGGGCTTCTTCCATCGCGGCGGTTCGGGTCGCTTCCTTTGCGGTTGAGCTTTTTTCTGACCGACACGCCCAAGCGCCCGACCGGGGCGACCTTGTGCGAAGACAAGCAACGGCCGAGCTTCCCGTATGGAAACTCGGCCGTCTTGCGTTTCTTACCGCGGCGGACACGTTCCACCGATCACGCGACAACGATCAATACTCCCGATCCTTCTTGATGCCGGGCATCGGTTGCGGATAGAGACCGTTCTCTTCCAGGTGGATCGGCGCTTCCGAGTCGAAGGTGAACTTGTCGACGTCGGGGGCCATTTCGTGCGGGCAGTTGAGGATCGCGTCGCGCGTGATGATCTGCCCGGTGTGCGCCGCCATTCGGCCCATCGAGGTCACCAGGCTGGCTTCGACGCCGCGCGGAACCTCGTTGTATTCCTTGTCGTTGATGACGGCGTCGACCAGGTCGTCCCATTCCCAATCGTAGGGACTGCGCTCAGGCTGCGGATACGCCCAGATCAGATTCTCATCGGCAATCACGTGCCCTTTGAACGTGCGGACGCGGCCCGGCGTATGGGCGTTTGTCGAGATGATGCCCGTCCCCTTGCTGCCCAACGCGTAACTGGCAAACTCGTTGTGACACCCGGCCATGTTCCGGCCGTAGTAGAACAACTTCGTGCCGTCGGGGAAGGTGTACTCGACCGAGTACGTATCGAAGTTTTGATCGACCGAATCGCCGCGATAGTGACGTCCGCCGAGGGCTTGCGCCTGGATCGGCCACTGGCCTTTCATCCAAGAGCACTCGTCGATCTGGTGGATGTAGAAGTCGCTGTACACGCCGCCGCTGGCCCAAATGAAGCTATGGAACTGGCGGATCTGGTACATCAGTTCGGACATATCGGGCGGGCACTTGCGGGCATTGGCCGCGGGACCGCCCATCCGGTACGCCCGCATCGCGATGATATCGCCGATTTCACCGTCGCGGATGCGCTTCAGCAATTCTTGTCGGCCGCGGCAGTGACGGACCATCAGGCCCACGCCGACCTTGAGGTTCTTTGCCGAGGCCTTTTCGGCCAGGTCGAACATCCGCTTCGAGGTCGGCCCGTCGACGGTGACGGGCTTTTCCATGAACACATTCACGCCCCGCTCGATCGCGTAGGTGAAATGGACCCAACGAAAGGCCGGCGGCGTGGCGAAGATGGCGATGTCGACGCCCGGTCGCAGGCAATCCATCGCCTTCTTGTACCCGTCGAAACCGATGAACTTGCGGTCGTCGGGAACGTCGACCTGATCGGGCCGACGATCGCTCAGGGCCTTGAAGCTACGGTCGAGTCGATCTTGGAAGACGTCGGCCATGGCGACCAACTTCACCGGCGCCGCCTTCACTTGGAAGGCGTTCATCACCGCCCCGGTGCCGCGTCCGCCGCAACCGATCAACGCGATCCGAACGGTGTTGTCTTCAGCGGCGTGAACGCGCGGAATCGCCGTGCCGACCAGCGTCGACACGGCAGCCGCCGTACCGGCGGTCTTCAAGAAACGACGACGCGACGTGCCCGATTGCTTCTCACTCATGAACAAACTCCTTGTGGAACGGGACCGAACCGACCGACGGCGCCCGAGGGGGCGCAGCCTGGAACGTCGACCAGGAACAGGGCTACGAATTCAGGGCGAGACGACCGGGGTGGAAGGCATGAACGAAAGGAAGGACAAAAAAACGTCGCAGCGTTCAACCGTCGATGCTCCGGCCGCCGCCGGAACCGTCTATTGTGGTCGGCGCCGCAAGCATGTCAACGATCGACGCTTCTGAAGCAAGCGACCGCACAACGGCGAATTCTACGCACGTCGCCGCAAACCGGCAGGCGTCAGCTTTGAATGTAGTCTTTCATGAACTTGTTTTCGACGGCCAGGCGATCGTGCTGCACCTTCACGATATCGCCGATCGAGACGATGCCCACCAGCTTGCCGTCGGCCATGACCGGCACGTGACGAATTCGATTCTGGGTCATCAACCCCATGACCTTTTCGACCGGATCGGAGGGTTGGGCGGTGACGACGACGCGGGTCATCTTGTCTTCCACCCGCATCTCGTCGAGTTTGCGACGCGCGGTCGCACAGGTCCGCAAGATGTCGCGCTCGGTAATGATCCCCAGGATTTGTTCGCCCTCGTCGGGATCGCGTCGCACGACCAACAACGAACCGATGTTGTGCTGCACGAGCTCACCGACGGCGTCCTGAAGCGTGGCGTCGGGCGCGATCACGTACACGTGGCTGCCCTTGGCCAACAAAATGTCTTTGACGGTCATGACGTGCCCTCTGCTTCGCGAGTCGGCCTGATTTTTGACGTTATCGGTTGTCATTATTTTATACCTTCCTTCGAAATACCGCTCAAACCCAATGTCGGTCTACGATTTCGGCCGACTCCCACCGCAGAGGCTTCCCGACGTTGCGTCTTTCCTTGTATCGGCCTGCGAATCTTTCCACAATGATAGGCGCAAGGAATGGGCGAGCCTACCTTGCTTCTTCTTTTTGCCGCTACGAACCTCTGCCCGAAGCGGTTCGCAGCCCGACGTTTCTCTTTGTTTGCGGGAGGCTGCCATGGCCGTCTTGGAAGTCGAACACGTCGTGAAAGAATACCGATCGGGATCGCGCGTGTTGCGGGTACTGGACGATATTTCTTTCTCCCTGAATTCGGGAGGCAACCTGGCGATCGTCGGGCCCAGCGGCTCGGGAAAGAGTACGTTGCTGAACATCATCGGCGGACTCGATCGGCCCACGCAGGGCGCCGTCCGCCTCGACGACGATACACCGGCAACGATGCACCCCGAAGCGCTGGCCCGCTTTCGCAATCGGCGGGTGGGTTTCGTCTTTCAGGAACATCACTTGTTGCCCCAGTGCACGGTGCTCGAAAACGTCCTCGTGCCGACGTTGGCCGACGGGGCCCCGACGAGTGAAGACGTGCGACTAGCCGAAGAATTACTCGAACGCGTCGGACTGCAAGATCGCACAGCCCACTTGCCCGGCGAGCTTTCCGGCGGCGAGCGTCAACGGACGGCGATCGCCCGCGCCTTGATCCGCAAGCCCGATTTGCTCCTGGCCGACGAGCCGACCGGTAACCTCGACCGTTCCACGGCCGACCAGGTCGCCGACTTGTTGCTGGAGCTTCATCGATCGCAACAAGCGATTTTGATCGTCGTCACGCACAGCCTGCGCTTGGCCGAGAAGATGCAGCGCACCGCCGAGTTGGACGCCGGCAAGCTGAACATTTCCGTCCCCTCATAACCGCGTGCGGCGCGCGTTTCTTTCCCGCCGCTCGAACGGAGACAACCCCGATGAATGCATCGCGCTGGTCGTTGGGTCGGTTCGTGATCGCCTCGTTGCGTACCGACGGCATGCGGCATCTGGCCGTTGCCGCAGGGGCCGCCGTCGCTTGTGCCGTGCTGGTCGGTGCGTTGATCGTGGGCGATTCGATGCGCGAAAGCCTTCGTCGTCTTGCGATCGATCGTCTCGGGAAGATCGATACCGTCGTCACGCCGGGTCGTTTCTTCCGCGCCGAACTTGCCGACGAATGGACGCAGACCGACCCGGTGCAACGCTTTTTCGAGGCCGCCACCCCGGCGATCATGATCGACGTGGGCATCGACAACGCCGAAGTCGATCCGCCGCGACGGGCGAACCACGTGCGACTGGTCGGCTGCCGGCCGCAGTTCTACGCGGCCTTTCCACAACAACCGCACACGCTTCCCGGCGGGCGAGACATCGTGTTGAACGAAGAAACCGCCCGCCTGCTGCACGTCGAAGTAGGCGATCGCGTCATCCTCCGGTTACCGCGCGTGCGATCGATTCCTGCCGAAAGCGGATTGGGGCGGCGAACCGAACTCGTCCGTGCGACGCCCGTCACCGTCGTCGACATCATCCCCGACGAGGGGTTGGGTCGCTTCGGAATCGAGCCGTCGCAAACTGTTCCCCGGTTGGCCTTTGCCGATCTGGATTGGCTCGCCGATCACCTGGAACAACCCGGCAAGGCGAACACGTTGATTCTCGTCGGCCGGAATGCCGAGCAACCGGCGAGTGTCGACGCCCGCGGGCTGGCCGCCGAGGCACTCTCTCCGCTTCCGCTCGATTACGGCTTGCGCATCACCGAGGACGATCGCGGCTTTTTCCAGATATCGTCGGACCGTTTGATTCTCGACGGTCGCCTGGATGCGGCCGTCCGCGATAGGCTCTCACAACACGAAGTACGTCCCGTCTTCGTCTACCTCGCGAACGCGATTCGCTGCGGCGACAAAGAAGTGCCGTACTCCATCGTCGCCGCCATGCAGTTGGACATCGATCCGCCCTTGGGGCCGTTTCTCGATCCGGCCGGTAAGCCGGTTTCGACGCCCGGCGACGACGAAATCGTGTTGAACGATTGGGCGGCGCGCGAACTCGGCGCCGCGATCGGCGATGAGGTCGAGTTGACGTGGTTCGCTCCCGAGACGAAAGACGGACGCTACCTCGAAGAGCATGCAACCTTGACCGTCTCCGGCATCGTCGCCTTGAAGGGAGCCGCCGCCGATCCGACGCTGACGCCCGAAGTGCCCGATATCACCGACCGCGATTCGATCGCCGACTGGGATCCGCCGTTTCCCTTCGATGCCTCGAAGATCCGCGATCAAGACGAAGCCTACTGGGACGCGCACCGGGCCACCCCCAAGGCGTTCGTCTCACCGGCGACGGGTAAACGCTTGTGGGCGAACCGTTTCGGCGAGGCGACCTCGCTGCGCGTCGTCCCCAGTCGGCCGATGACCGCCGATCAATTGGCCGCCGAAATGCGGCTCATCCCGCAGGCACACGGCTTTCTGCTGCGTCCTGTGAAACGCGAGGCGCTGGCGGCGTCGGTCGGTACGACATCGTTCTCCGGCCTGTTCCTGGGCTTCAACATGTTCGTCATGGCCGCCGGGCTGATCTTGCTGGGGCTGCTCTTTCGGCTGGCGGTCGAGCGCCGCGCAAAACAACTGGGAATCGTTGCGGCAACCGGCTGGCCGCCCCGCCGAATCGCCCAATGGCTCGCCGCCGAAGGCGTCGTCGTTGCGGGAGCGGGCAGCGTCGTCGGCGCGATCGCCGGCATCCTGTATGCGAAATGGATGGTTTGGGGCCTCACGCATCTGTGGACCGGCGCCATCGTAACGCCCTTCCTGCGCTATCACGCGAAGCCGGTGTCGATCGTCGGCGGTGCGCTTGCCGGGTTCCTCGTCGCGATGAGCGTGATCCTTTGGCAGGTTCGCGCCGCCTCGCGCCGATCGCCCAAAGCGCTGCTTTCGGGAGAATGGGGCGGTGTTTCGCTTCGCCGTGGACGGCCCCTCTTTCGCCGAGGCGTGGCGATCCTTTTCTTCATGGCGGCCGTCGCCTTGGGCTTCATTGCGATGGGAACCGGCAACGAACAAGAGCAAGCCGGTGCGTTCTTCGGCGCCGGAATGCTCGTACTGGTCGCGTGGTTGGTTTGGTTTCACGCGAGTCTCCTCGGCGGGGCCCGCGCGGCGACACGTTTCCGCTCGTTGGCCGCCCTGGCCGCACGCAACGTCGCCCGCCGTCGAGGTCGTTCCGTCGCGACCGCCGCCTTGGTCGCCTCGGCCTGTTTTCTGATCACGGCGATCAGTGCCTTTCATCTCGATCCCGAGGGAGAGCTGGGATTCGACGGCGGTGCAGGCGGATTCCGCTACTACGGCGAAACCGATCTGCCCCTGTACTTCGATTTGAACGTGCCTGAAAACCGCACGCGGCTCGGCTTTTCGAAGGCCGACTCGCAAGCCCTCGCCGCCGCCGAGTTCTATCAACTGCGGATGCGTGCCGGACAACAGGCAAGCTGCCTCAACCTGTACAAACCGACCGAACCGCGCGTGCTCGGTGTGCCCGATCGCATGATCGGTCGCGGGGGCTTCCGCTTTACGAAGACGGCTGCCGACTCGCCCGCCGAGCGCGAAAACCCGTGGCTGCTCTTGCAACGCCCCGCCGTCACCGACGCCGAAGGCGTCCTGCATGTACCCGCGATCGTCGACGATGCGACGGCGAAGTATTCCTACCACCTTTGGAAAGGCGTCGGCGAGCATATCGACGTGGTCGATACCAACGGACGCATCGTTCGCCTGGAAATCGTCGGACTGCTGGCCAACAGCATCTTTCAGGGTGATGTGCTGATCGGCGAACCGAATTTCAAGGCGGCGTTTCCCGGTGTCGGCGGATACCGCGTGATCGTCGTCGAGTGTTCCGAGGCCGACGCCCCGCTCGTGCAACAAACATGCGAGCGCGTACTGGGCGATTACGGCCTGGCGTTCCAATCGTGCCGCGACCGCCTGGCCGCCTTCTTCGCCGTGCAAAATACGTATCTCCTCACCTTCCAAATGATCGGCGGATTGGGCCTGCTGCTGGGCACGTTCGGCTTGATCGCCGTTCAATTGCGGAACGTGCTCGAACGACGCGGTGAGCTGGCCATGATGCGCGCCGTCGGGTTTTCGCCCAAACGCTTGGCGCGGATGGTTCTCTGGGAAAACACGCGGTTGCTGTTCGCCGGGTTGATCGGCGGCATCGTCGCGGCGATCGTCGCGGTCGCGCCGCACCTGGTCGACGGTCGCGCCGAACTCGCCTTCGGCGCCGTCGTGCCGTCGCTGGCGGGCGTCGTCGTGGTAGGCCTGGTCGCCGGTTGGATCGCCGTGCGGGCGGTGACGTCGATCGATCTGCAAACGGCCCTGCGACGCGAATAGCCGCTTGCCGTTCATCAGGCGGGCCTGCGCCTTTTGTCGGCGCAGGCCCGGCGTCTGCTTCGTGTTCGACCGCCGCCGATTATTCCAAGTCGCCGTCGACGGCCAGCGTATCGCCCGCCTTCAATTGCACGCTTCGGCTTTTCTCACCGTAGCGTAGTGTGAACGCCGTGTCGCGTGTGGCGTGCAACACGGCCCGCACGAGCTTGCCCTGTTCCCAGGTGATATCGACCTTGCAACCGCAGCGGGTGTACAAGCCCCGGATGGAACCCGAAGGCCATGCGGCCGGCAGGGCGGGCAGAAGATCCAAGCGATCCGTCCGCGAGAACGCAAGCATCAAGGCCACGATTTGCGGAATGCCGCCGTTGCCGTCGGTGTTGTAGATTTTCGCGTGCGGCTCGTGCGATGTGATCAGGCTGTGATACATCGACTGCTTGACGCCCATCACTTCGAGTCGGCTGTACGCCTCTTCGGCCAACCCCAGGTAGGCCGCCGAGATGCCCGCCTGAACGCGTCCGAACGACGACTGCTCGCCGCCGCCGTCGGCACCGGCAATCTTGGCTTTCACGCTCAATTGGGCGGCTTTTCGCAATTCGGGCGAGGTTTCGAAGATCGGGTCGAACGTCTGGTAGCAGCCGACCAGTTGCGAATGGTGACGATGCCCCGGAGTCAATCGTCCGTCGGGCCATTCGGCCAGTTGCCCCTGATCGTTGATCGGATACGGCGGCAGCTTCGCCAGCAGCGATTCCCAACGCGGGACGTTTTCTTGTTCGATGTTCGACTCGCGGCACACGGCGATCAGCTTGCTCAGCACGAAGCGGGCCAAGGCGATGTCCATCGTGGCATTGATGCCGCAGCCCGTCTCGGGGTTGTACGACGGGTTGAACACGACGTGCCCGTTCTCGTCGACCTCGGTGAGGAAGTCTTCATAGAACGCGGCGATTTCCGCCAAAAGCGGCACGCAACGCTTTTCGAGAAACTCCCGATCACCGGTGTATTCGGCATAGTCGACGAAGAAGACGGCAAGCCACGGCGCACCGCCGGTCCAGAAGATGCCTTGCCAGGTTCCCCAGTGCAGTTGCAGGCAGCAGTTCGACGCCCGCGAATTGCTGAAGAAACCGTCGCATCCGTAGATCGCCTTCGCGTTCGTTCGCCAATCGGGATAGAAGCTTTCGATCAGTCGGAAGTAGCCTTCCATCAAGTCGGGCATGTCGCAGCTCAGCACACCCGACATGGCCGCTTGGATGTTCGTATCGAGGGTGAAGTCGCCCGACCAGTTCGGTTTCCACGTGCCGGTCCAAATGCCTTGCAGGTTCGGCGCCAACTCGCCCAACGAGCACAACACCATGTACCGGCCCGCGTCGAACATTTTTTCGGCCAAGGCGGGCGGAAGCTTTCTCTCCGAAGCGGCTTGGGCAAACAAGTCTTCGACCGGCAACCGCCGCGTATCACCGCACCCCAGATCGAACGTCACGCGATCGAAGAGGGCCGCTTGCGCCTTCGCGTGCGGATCGAACAATCGATCGTAATCCATCGACACCTCGGCCAGCGACGCTTTCACCTGCGGCAACAGGGCCGTTGCCTGTTCGGTCGTGCGATAGGCCACTACCGAACTGTCGGCCAACGGCGGATTCGGCCGGTACCGGCCCAAATTCTCGACCGCAAAATCGGGATTCTCGGGCGAGTAGTTCCAGGCCTCGCTCTGTTCTTTCGGCAGCGGCGTCTTCCACGGTACGATGCGGGCAATCAGAGTGACGGCGTCGGCATCGTCGACGTGCAACACGTTGTCTTCGACCGAAGTCTTGCCGTCGGTCGCGATGCGGACGACCGTATCATATCCGCCTTTGCCGCGGGTATAGACGTTGTGATACGTCACGTACGCGGGCGAGACCTGCTGCGTCGAGTCGATCCCGTCTACCTCGATCCGATCGAAGACCAGATCGCAGCGACCGGGCCCCTTGAGCCTTGCCACGATCAGGTTGTCCGTCCGCGACACGAACATGCGGTACTCGGTGCGGCCCTGCGGCGTTTTCCAAGCGACGACGACCTCGCCGGTGCGGAAGTCCTCCGTGCGACGGTAGTCGGTCACGTCGCCTTCGATCGTCCGCCGAATGCGGATGAACGCGCCGGGATGGTATGGATCGGTCCATATCAAACCGGGAAAGCCTTGTTCTTTCCCTTTTTCCATCAAGAACGCGATCGCCTCGCGGAACTTGCGATTGCGGACCATTTCGCGGACTTGGGGTACATACTGCGCCAACCGCGGCACGATCTCACGACTGCCCAGCGGCAGGAACAAGCGGCAATGGTTCAAGATCAACGTTTCGTCGCCGGGTTTGCCGTAGATCAACGCGCCCATCCGGCCGTTGCCCGCAACAAAACCGTCCTGCCATTTCTCTCCCGGCAGACGGCTGTACGCGCCTCGCTCGGGTATCGTGCCGGCCCGGGCCGACGCGGCGACACACACGGCCGAAACGACGGCGACGACGACGTGACGACAGCTCATGGCAGAACCTCTTCTTGTTCGAAACATGAAGTGGAAGGATAGAAACCCGAAAACCGTGAGGCGATCATCGATCGATCACAGCAGCGCTGGGCGGGGGGAAACACACTCCGAGTGGAGGGCCGCGTCCCATTCTGACGTCGGCGCTTCCCGCGTGCCAGCGCGTAGGCGTATGCCTTCGTCGAAAAGATGCACATCCGGCAGCGCCGCTTTCAAATTGCGGCACGGCACATCGACCGCATGCAGGCGACCTCGGTGAACCGAAGCCTTCTTTGGTGCCCCTGTTTCCGAGGGAAGATGTCTAGTTCTCGCGAAGGAGCGAATGATCTCACTCCCATTTTCTTCAACCGGTGCTGTTGATAAACTTGGTGCCGGGCACAAGGTCTCGTCAAAACCGGCGCGTTCGATACGTTGACACTCCGGTTTCGGGGGCAGACGGTTCCGATTTGCAAGTTCGTGCTTGGGATGGGTGATTCGCTCCTGTGAATCGCTCGTGTGAATCGCCGCGTGCCGAGGAAGCGTCTGTCGGATGGCTGTTGAGGATCTCGTCTGGGAACCTTCCTATCGCCGCCTTTGGGCGTCGGCTGAACTACGTCGCCGAGTCGAAACTGCCCGCGAAGCCTTGCGCGCTTGCAGCTTGTGCGGCAGGCAATGCGGTGCCGACCGGCTGGACGATACCAGGCGATGGGGATTCTGTCGCACCGGCGCTCGCGCGTTGGTGGCGAACCATTTTCCGCATCACGGCGAGGAACGCTGTATCAGCGGTACCCGCGGCTCGGGAACGATCTTTTTCGCGAATTGCAATCTGCGTTGCATCTTCTGCCAGAACTTCGACATCAGTTGGTTTCCGGCCGGCTTGCCGGTCGATGCGGAACGTCTTGCCCGCATCATGCTCCAACTGCAAGAACAGGGCTGTCACAACATCAACCTGGTGTCGCCGTCGCACGTGATTCCGGAGATTCTCGAAGCCGTCGAGATTGCCGCGGGCGAAGGCCTGAAGTTGCCGCTGGTGTACAACACCGGCGGCTACGATGCGCCGGAGGGTCTCGAACTGCTCGACGGAGTAATCGACATCTACATGCCCGACATCAAGTTCGTCGATCCACAAATTGCGCATACCTTGGCAACCGCCGAGGACTATTGGGATGTGTGTCGACGCGCCGTTACCATCATGCACCGGCAAGTGGGCGATCTGGTGTTGGATCTCGACGGGATCGCCCTCCGCGGACTGCTCGTTCGGCATCTCGTGCTGCCCGGCGACAAGGCCGGAACCCGCACGGTGATGGAATTTCTCGCCCGGGAAATCTCGCCGAATACCTACGTGAACGTGATGCCGCAATATCGTCCCGAGGGACGTGCCGGCGAGGTGGAAGGCATGTCGCGCCGCCTGCGCCGTGAGGAATACCTGCAAGCGATGGAAGCCGCCCGCGAGGCCGGACTCAAACGGCTTTGCCTGCGCTAGTCCACGGCGTCCCCGTCTACTTGGATCGGTGCCCACGATCCTCGCATGATGCTTCAACGAAGCCGCCTTGTCACATCGTGCGGGGCTCGTGCGTAGTACGAAACGACATCTGCCGTGCGGATGCTCCGACGCTCGGTTTCTTTTGTGCCCATAGCGACGTTGTCGACTATAATCGGCTGCGACGGGGTAGAACTTTTCTCATGCAGGAGGTTCGCATGGGCTCGACGATCTCCAACGGACGAACGGTCGACGAGTCACGTCGATGGTTTCGCATCGATCTCGAAAAGATCACCGATCTACAAAAACAAGCGAAGGAACTTCGCCGCGAGTGGAACGCGTTCGCTGCCAAGGTCGATTCGGCATTCAAGGCGTTCAAAGAACAAGGCAGCCCTCTTCCCGCAGATTTTTGGCAGCGCTACACTTCGCTCGACGAAAAGCGCCGCCGACTGATCGCCGCGATGCGTGCCGCCGTTTCCGAACTTCCGCCCGAACCCTGGAAATTCGAAGACGACGAAGCATCGCTCGATACCATCGACGCGGCACTTGAATCGTTGAAAACGAAGATCCGCGAAAGCCACGCGACGTTGCGGTCGCATTTTCTCGATCTGGTCGATCGCTTGCGGGAAGTTTCGCGCCTCGATACCGACCTTTCGAACGGCGACGAGATGCTTGCCCGACCGAAGGCCGACCTCGTATGGCTCGACGAACTTGTCGAAAGGAACGACTACGAATCGTTGTTCTCGGACGAGGCCACCCGCAAGATCGCTTCTCTCGAATCGTTGTCGGGGCTGATCCGCGCGTCGGCCGATCCTGCCGACGATGCACACACGTCGGCGACCGGAACGACCGACTTCGACACGCTCCAGCAACTGTTCGAGCAGGTGGCCGATGCCTATTCGCTTCGCACCGCGTTGGCTTGTTCGCGCGGCCGCGTGTGGCTTCGTAACGACGAGAACGCCGGCGCGGAGCACGGACGCGCCACCGTGGAACAAATCCAAGCCCTCAGTGCGAAGTTTTCCAAACCCTTATCGGCGTCGGCGACCATCGCTTCGTCGGCCCCTAAACCGAAACCCTCGGCGCCGAGCGATGCGTCCACCGGTGCCGACCGGCCGCCCGTCGACACGGCAAAGCTGCGCGAACTTGCCAAGAGAGTGCGAATTCGAAGTGAAGAAATCGACGGCGAAGCGGCCGCCATGCGCAATGGCAACGGCGAACCCGGTAGTATCGAAACGGCCGTGTACGAGAACCTGGCCCGATGCTGCGAACTGGTCGCCGAAATCTTCGAGCGACGCGGTGACGACCGTACCGCCCTACGTGAGGAGCTGGTTCAAGGGCTGCATCTCCTGGCGGAAGCCCAGAATGCCGTCCGCGTGTTCGGTGAGATGAGCGACACGGAAAAACCGATTCCGGAACAAGAACCGATCTTCAAGTGGCTGCGCAACGTGGTGAGCGAAGACGTCGAGGCGGTCCGGATCGATCGGTACATGCGATGGGAAGACCGCGCCGATCCCTACGCCTTCAAAGACTTGGCGACACGGATCCACGGGCTCGAGCAACAATTGGCGAAGGCGCAACGGGCGAAAGAACTCCTCGACGAAATCGCCGACGTGAGCCGGCAATGGACCGAACAGTCCGATCCGCACGTGTGGAAGACCTTGAATCGCAAAGTCGAAGAATTCGTCCGGTGCGGGCGTAAGACCAGCGATCCGCAGCTACGCGATGCGCTTCTTCCCGAGGCCGAGGCACTGCTCGGACCGCGTCCCGAGGAATGCGAGCCTTCGCCCGAACTGAATGAGGCACTCCGTTTTCTGGAAGAATCCCTGCGGCAAAGCGAGGAAGAAGACGACTTCGACAGCGACGAAGGGCGCGAATCGCCGGAAGTCGCTCAAGCGGCAAGCTGGCTGCGCGGCAAGAAAATGGTGGTCGTAGGAGGCATCGGAAAGCCGGAGGCGTCCAAGCGTCTACAAGAAGCCTTCGAACTGGCCGCGCTCGACTGGGTACCGTCGTCTTCCGGCGATCGCCGAAGCGACCTGCGCAACAGCGTGCGCGGTGCGGATCTTGTCGTATTGATCACCAAGATCATCGGGCACGGCCAGGCCGAAGAGATTCGCAACGCTTGCAAGGAATACGATATCCCCTACGTGCAGACGAAAGTCAATGCCGGCTACGGCGTGAACCAGATCGCCGCCTGCATCGTCGAACAAGCCAGCGATCGCTTGTCGCACAGGGCTGCACCGAACGAACCTGATGCGTGACGGCTAGGTACGCGCGCCGTTCGTCGAGTAAAAACGCCCCGCTGCGGTCGGCATCGGGGCGTTGCACTTGACGGCATCGTCATCCGGCGAATTCCGTCTCATCGCCGGTTCAAGCGGCTTCGTCTTTCTTTTCGGCCAACTTGTCGAGCAGAATGTCGGCGTCGGGCGTAACCTTTTCGAAGTTGGCCGGCAAGTCGGGGTCGACGTTCTTGACCGCCCAATTCAGCCCGGCGGTGACGAACGCGGCAAAGAACGGGCTGGTCCACACGTCTTCGGTGTGACCCATCGAGGTGAAGAACACGTTGCCCTTGCCCTGTCGCCGCGCCCACGTGCAGGGGAACGGCGGCCGGCGGTAGCAATCGCCTTCCAGGTACCGCGTTTCTTGGATCAGGATCACGTGCATGTCGTGATTGAAGTTCTTCATGCAGTACCATTCGTCGAAGAAGGCGACCCCCTCGGCCAACCCCAACGAAGAAATCGGCGGTAGGCGGTGCGACGAAATCGACAACGACGCCTCCTGCTGCGGACCGTGCACGATGAACTCGCCGCCGAGCATTCGCAGGAACGGATCGACCTTTTCGGGCGGTGCGTTGACGTACTTTTCGCCGGGCGTCCGCCAGCAGGCACACGTCGAGTGAAAGCCGAAAAAGCCTTTGCCGTCTTCGATCGCGGCCATCAAGCGGGCCTTCCCTTCGGGCGACATGGGCGGCTCGTTCAGTTCGTTCGGCTGCGTGAGGTCGTTGTTGCAGTAAAAGGCGAAGGCGTCGTACTGGGCGAGGTCCTGATCGAACACACGACCGTCCTTCGTGCAGACGACCTCGATGCCCATCTCGTCGCCGATCTCGACAAGACGACGCTCACCGAAGCTCAGCTCTTCGCCGTCTTTGCGCTTCACGATGTCGTGGTAATAGCCCACGTTCCGCGTGAAAAAGAGCACCTTTTTCTTTTTCTCTTGCGCGTACAGTCGGGGCATGTGTCCGGCCGCAAGGGCCAAGAATGAACCCGAGACCAGCTTGAGCATGTCGCGTCGTTGCATGGTGATTTCTCCCAAATCGTGCCTGGATGAAAACCGCCGGTTCGCCGATCGCTCGACCGTCGTGCAGCTCGGATCGAGTCGATTCCCCCCGGAACCTGCGTGTCATGCTGCGAAGGTAATTCGCCCGACGACGCAACGCAATCGCCGGGCGAGAATCGGTCGACCGAATTGCGGAAAACGGCAACAGGGGCGTTGCCGAATGCCGCGTTATTTGAAATTCCCTTCGCCGTGGACGATCGCGTGTTTGCCGTGGCAGTCGGTGCAGGGCGAGTCGACCGTCACGTAACGACCGTTTTCACGACGTTGGCTGAGGTGTTCCTTGCGGTAGGCCTCCACCTTGTCGGGATGCTTGTGTTTGGGATGGCATTGTTGGCAGAAGGGTTCGATTTCGGCGCGTCCCCAAATGACGTCGGGGCGAATGATGTTGTATTCGTCGCCGCGATGCGTCAACGAATCGCCGTGACAGGCCATGCACGTGATTCCCGCATCGAGATGGACCGAGGCGATCAATTCGTCCTCGAAGTCGATATGGCACACCATGCACGACTGGTTGTCGGTTTCGTAGCCGGAATCAAACAGCAGAGGATCGTCGGCGTTGTACTTGGGGTTCTTGACGAGGATCATCTCGGAATCGCCGGCGGCGGCTCCGCCCGATTCCCAGGGCATGGGCCCCAACGGCACTTCGCCGGCACCTTCCGACGAACCGGCCGCTTCTTCGGCGGGCTTTTCGGATTCGGAGTCGGCGGCCTCTTCGGCGGCCGGTTGAGATTCCTTCGTCGCGGCATCGCCGGCCTGCGGCGCTTCGGCCTGCTCGACGGTCTTGTCGTTTTGGTCGGCTTGCGGCGACTCACCCGAGGTTGTCGCCTCGATCGAGAGCCCCAACACGATCAACAGCAAAACAGCCAAAGTCGAAAAGATGAAATGTCTCTGCTCACCCATGGTGAAGATACTCCCAGTGCGGCGGCGGTGAGTCGGACGAAGATGAAAGAAACGATCGGCAAACACGACGGACACCGAATGCGTCGAGACGGGGGACGGACGTGCGACCGCCCCCCTCCAAGGCAACCATAGATCGACGTGTCGGACAACGCAAGCGTCGACCGCCCGCGCGGCCCACGCGACGTCGCAGGATGTTCAGCTCACACCCACTCCCAGCGACGGAGCCACTCGTAGTCTTTCGGCAGGTTCTGCCACATGTGGTCGGCGATCTCTTGGACCTCGGCCTGTTCGCTTTCGGCCAGGTCTTCCGCCCGCCGTTCCAAAATCGCCGCCGCGGCGTTCTTCACCTGGTCGACGGTGATCAACCCGGGAATCGCGGCGGTCAATTGCGGACAGCTCAGCACGTACCGCAACACCAGGCGGGCACGGCGATCGTCTTCTTCCTTGGTCGCCGAGTTCGGTTCGCCGCGCGACTTGAACACGGCACCGCTGGCAAACGGCTTGATGCCGATGAAGCCCACGTCGTACTTCTCGAAGGCGTCGAACATGCTGCCCCGCGGCGCCCGCTTACTGCCGGCGGTGTACGGCGTGACGATCACTTCCAACTGCGGATACTTCGCCACGGCCTCGGCGATCCAGTTTCGGTCGTGACTGGAAACACCGGTGAAGCGTGCACGACCGGTCTTTTTGGCCCACTCGAGGGCTTCCATGGCGATCTCGATTTCGGCCTCGGTATTCCGGCGGCTGGTTTGCTCGTGCATGGTGATCCGCCACAGGTCGACGTATTCGAGGCCGCCGGCCTTCAGGCCCATGTCGAGACTTTCTTTCATCTTTTCCAGCGAGCCGCCCCAATTCGGGAACCGGCTTTCGTGCCCGCCGAAAGAATACCCGAAGTAGATCTCCTCCCGGCGTTCCTTGACGGCCTCGCCGTAGGTGATGACTTCGTGATCCCAGCAGGCGTCGATGTAGTTGATGCCGTGATCCATGGCCGCGTAGATGACCTCGCGGCGGTTCTTCTTGAACTCGGGCGTGCCGTATCCGTAAGGAATCCGCTTCCAATGGCCACCCATGCTCACCGCCGAAATCCACAACCCCGTGCGGCCCAGGCGACGGTACTCCATGTTTTCGTTGTAGCTGCGGGTCTTGGTCGGATCACCGGCGTCGGGAGCCGCCGCTGCCTCCGCGGCCCGACCGGCAGCCGTCGCCGCCGCAGCCGCGGCAGCCGTACCTTGGACGAATTGGCGACGATTCAAATTGGCATCGCTCATCAGAAAAGCTCCTACGCTTGTGTGCAAGAAAAACGAAAAAGGGGAACGCGGCCGATCCTGCGAGCAAAATCGGACGGGAGCGAAAACGGAAGGATACGGCGCCCCTTTACACGTCGTTTCAATACCCCTATTAGAATCACCGCAACCGGGGCAAGCAAGGATATTGTCGACAAAACAAAAGATGCGCCGCTACTTTTTACCGATTTTTGCCGGTCGACACCCCAGAACACCCCCCCTCCGGGGAGTCCGCCCGGTGAGCGATTTCGAAATCTGATGCGCGCGCCGCAGCCGGTACCGACTCAGCCTGCCAAACGATGCCGAATGCGATTCGCCGGTGTGAAGACCTCCTGACGGCTTTGGTACCGGTATACCATCCGGTAGGCGTCTTCGGGCGTATCGGTGTAGTGATTGCGCAGCAGGGCCGTCGCTCGGAACCCCATTTCTCGGAAGAAGAGTTGGGCGGGCAGGTTCGTCTCGCGAACCTCCAACACGATCCGCGTTCGACGCTGCGCCGACAGCTTGCCGATCAGCTTGAGGATCATTTGCGTGCCCACCCCGCGACGTCGCCAACCCGGCGCCACCGCAAAGTTGAGCAGCCGGATTTGCGACCGGTGCAACTCGTACAGCATGTAGCCGACGACTTCGTTCTCGAACTCGGCGACCATGCCCACGACGTTGCGGCTGAAAAGCATCGTTTTGAATTCGTCGTAGGTCCACGGGAATTCGAACGAGGCTTCCTCGATGGGAAGCACGTCGGGAAGGTCGCGCAGACTCATCCAACGCACCAGGACACGAACCGTCGTTTCTTGCCTGGACTCCATGAGGGCCTCCTTCCTTGTCGGCCGGGAAGCAGTTTCGCCGGGAATCGAGCCGCAAACAGCCCGCGGGATCACGCGGGTAGATTCCCAATCGCCGAATCGGCTTCCCCGTGGAATCGAATGCGGGAAACGCAAAACACAACGGCCTCTCACATGCCCCGGTGGGCGACGCTCGGCTGCGGCTCCTTCGGTTCTATCGGCATTCGTTCCGGTAGAACTAGGCCGAAACCCGAAAGTTCCCCCACTCTTTGGAGCGGCTTGCCGTGCCGATCGCCCCGAAAGCCCCGGGGCTCGGTTCCGCGATTTCGACGCGCAGGCAGAATGAGCACGCGACCGGGAGCGGCCCGGTCCAACATCCCTGTTGTTGACTTCCAGCCGAATCGCGGCGTTCGCCTTCGTTAGTGACCGGTTCGCGGCACCCCGCCGCAAACGGTTCGCTGAAGGCCGAACAGCGGGTAACTTATCACAAGTGCCGAAAACGGCCAACCCAAACTTGGGGCATGCGAAACCCGCCGCTTGCCGGGAGTTCTTTCGGGAGCGGCCGTCCCCTTGCCGAAGACAAGATTTCGTGGCACGCCGTTCCAAAAGGCACAACAGATCGGATGAACGTCTACCGAAATTGCAATCGGTGCCGCCGAATCCCGCGTGAATCAGTCGCCCACGTCCGCGGAATCGGGAGTCTCGGCCGAAGGCTCGGGAAAGATCATCGCCTCGGCAAAGGCCCAACGAAAATCGGCGATCGTCGAAAGATCGACGTGCATCGCCTGCCGGGCGATCTCCTCGGCCCGCTTGCGCACTTGCAGCGAGAACGCGGCCAGCATGGCGCCGGCGAGCGAGGTGTTCCCGCAATAGCGAATGCGGTCGCGCGGAACATTGCTCGGCAGCAGGCCGATCCGTTGCGCGTTGCGACGGCGGATGTAGTTGCCGAACCCGCCCGCCAGATAGACCGAGCAGAGTTGTTCCGGTCGAATACCGGCGTATTCCAACAAGGTGACGATTCCCGCCCGAATCGCTCCCGACGCCAATTGAAGCTGACGCACGTCGCGCTGCGTGAGCACGATGTCGCGACCGTCGGCGGTTTCGGCGGCCGGAACGAGCACGAACGCCCGCTGATTCTCGAGCTGCGTCACGCGGTTGCGGATATCCGAAGGCCAATCTTTTGACACCTCGTCGGGCCCGCACATGCGCCCGTCGGGATGAAGGACGCCCAGCTCGAGCAACTCGGCCGCGGCGTCGATCAAGGCCGAACCGCAAATTCCGCGGGGCTTTTGACCGCCGATCACCTGGTAGTGCCAACGGCCGTCTTCGGTCCAAAAGCGTTCGACGGCGCCGTCGGCCGCCCGCATGCCGAACCGTATTCGGGCACCTTCGAACGCCGGTCCCGCGGCGGTCGCGGCGGTCACCAGCCGATCACCGGTATGCAACACGATTTCGCCGTTGGTCCCGATATCGGCAAGCACCGAGACGCCCGGCTCGTCGAGCATATCGGTCGCCAACACACCGGCCACGATGTCGCCGCCGACGAATCCGCCCATGCACGGGAAAACGTAGGCCTGCGCGTGCGGATGGATACGAATCCCGATATCGCTCGCCGGCAGCGTCAGCCCGCGCGAAACGGCCGGCGTGAAGGGGCTTTCTCCCAAGTACCGCGGATTCAATCCGCACAGCAAATGCTGCATCGTCGTATTGCCGGCGAAGCATGCGTGGTAGATTTGTTCGGGCGCAATGCCCGCCTCGTGGCACAGCGTTTCGATCGATTCATTGATTGCCGCGACCAATTTGCCGTGCAGTCGGGCGACGCCGTCGGCGTTTTCGCGGGCATATTGGATGCGGGAGATGACATCGTCGCCGAACTGCGTCTGCGGATTCAATCGGGCAGAAACCAGCGGCTTGGCGCGACTGCACGTATCCAACAAAGAGACGACCAGCGTCGTCGTTCCCAGGTCGACCGCGAGCGCAAAACACCCCGCATTGGTGTGTCCGGCGCGAATGTCGAGCAGTCGTTTACCCGAAAGGACGGCCGTCACGCGTCCGTCTGCGGCGCGGACGGCTTCGGGCAATGCCCGCAACGCCCCCACTTCAGGCTCGACCGGCCCCAACACGTCTTCCAGCCGTTTCAAATCGGCGAGGGCTTCGGATCGGTCGGGCGAACCGATTTCGACCAACCGCGGTGCGATCGGCCGATCGCTCAGATCGACCTCGCCTTGCCCCAGCGAGCAACTGGTCAAAATTTGATGGGACACCGTTTGGAGCGAGCCGGCCGGAATCTCGATCGTCAACGATCGATCGACCACGATCTGGCACGCCAGCCGTTCACCACGGGCTTTGGCCTCGGCGTCGAGCACGGCTTCTTCGGTGGACGACAACGGCGGCGCCCCGTCGGTTAGAATGACGCGACACTTGCCGCACACGCCTTCGCCCCCGCAAGGCAAGTCGAGCACGATACCCGCCGCGGTCAACACGTCGACCAACCGCGATCCGCGCGTCGCTTGCAGCGTGATCCCGTGCGGTTGAACGCTTATTTCACATGGCTTGGCGGGCATGCCGAATCCTCGCTAACGGCGGAGTCGCCTTCGGGCGGTTCCTGATCGGCCTGCATCTCCCGCAGCAAGTCGATGAACTTGGCGGCGGTCGGTGCAAACACCTTCTTGCGGCGGTGGATGATCCCGATCGGCCGCTTCAATTTCGGCGTGATCAATTCGACGGCCTTCAGCGATCCCGCCTCGACTTCGCGGCGGACGGTCGGTTCGGGTAGAATGCTCACTCCCGCCCCGATCTCGATCGCCTGCTTGATCGTCTCGATATTGTCGAACTCCATCGCGATTTGAACCGAAACCGCCCGCTGACGCAACGATCGATCGATCTCTTTTCGGATCATCAAGTCGGGATCGAAGGCCACAAACTTGTGTCCTTGCAGATGTTCGAGCGTCACGGCCGAATGCTCGGCCAGCGGATGATCCGGCGGGCAGACCAGCACCATCGGCTCGTACCGCAACGGAATGACGACGATTTCCTGCGTCCGTCGCGGATACGAAACCAGCCCCAAGTCGACTTCCGCCGAGGCGACCGCCTCGTACACGCGCTGCGGATGCTCGAACGTCAATCGCACGTTCGCCTTCGGATGCCGCCGCATGAACTCTTGCATGCAGCGGCTCATGTCGTGCAATCCGATCGAGTAGATCGCCGCCACGCGGACGACTCCGGCAATGTCCATCCGCACCGATCGAATGCGGGCTTCGAGGTCTTCGAACAGTTCGAACATCTGCCGAAGCCCCTCGAAACACACTTGGCCTTCGGCCGTCAGCGTGAAGGGGCGCCGCGAGCGATCGATCAATTGCACGCCGAAGTGCTCCTCGACCCGGTGGACGGCCTGCGTCACCGCCGATTGACTGATGCCTGCCGCGCGGGCTGCTTTGGAGAAGCTGCGCTGTTTGACGACTTCACAGAAAAGCTGCAACGTGTCGAGATTCATGTTTCGCTCGTCGATTGCCCCTTCGGATACGTGTCGTTCGGCCGATTGATCGCCATACGTCACCGGACGTTCGTCGACCTCGCGTTCGCGGTTCCCCCCGAGCGTGCGGCGTCTGCGGCCCGACCATCGCCGGACAAAAACGTCTTTCGGATAGTATAAGCAGTGCTTATATTTTGTCCACGAATTACCGTCCGGTATCGCCTTCCAACGCACGACGAAGCGGCGTGTCGCGATCGCAAGTTCTCGAATGGTAGGGGATTGTGTCACGGAGGCGTCCGTCGGTGAAAAACGTGGAAATCGGTCTTTACCCGATGCCGGGGAATCGTCAGAATACCGCCACGTGACGATGCCCCGGCAGGCAGTCGTGCGCGATTTGCCGCGCGACTGGATCGGTCTGGGGGTATCCGCCGTGGGTGGCAAGGACGTCTGACCCGGATTCAACAAAGGAGTGTTGCACGTGAACAAGAGAACGCGAATTCTCGTCTCGTTGGGGGGAGTCGCTGCGCTGGCGGTCGCCGTGATGGCCGTTCGAGCACAGCAGGGCACAACCACGGCGCCCCGCATCCCCACCATCCGTAACGTGGCCGTCGTCGACATCGGCTACATTCTCGAGAACCATCTGCGGTTCCAGAACGAACAGAAGGCCCTGACCGAAGAAGAAAAGCAGGCCGACCAGGCGGCCCAGGATCAGCAAAAGGCGATCCGCGCGATGGTCGAGGAGTTGAAGACGCTCGAACCCGGCAGCGTCGCCTACACGCAGTTGGAAGACCGCATCATCCAGCAGCAGAAGGCCTTCGAGGCGAATGTCCTGAAGCTGCGCCGCGACTTCCTCACCCGTCGGATGAAGCTGGTCTACAACACCTACCAAGAGATCGCCACCGAGATCGCCTACTACGCCCAAAGCAACGGGATCGTGATGGTCTTCCGTTTCAACGGCGACAAGGTCGATCCGAACGTGCCGGACGACGTGAATCGTTACATCAACCAGGCGATCGTGTTCCACGACCGCAACCTGGACATCACGCCCGCAATCTTGCAGCGGTTGAACGCTCGGGCGCAAACGGCGACCAGCGGCAATGCACCCGCCGCCGGTTATCAACGTTTGCCGACCCCGAATTACCGCTGATCGGCCTCGGTAGTGATTCGCGTTCGGGGGAACGATTCGGGCAAGTCCGCCTACGGCAGCAGAAGCGGCAGGTCGGCCGGGTCGGCCTGCCGCGGGCGTCCCCGCCGAATCGTCCGCCGCCGAATCCCGTCGTGTATGTCGGCACAAGTAGCCCCACGAAACCGCCAGGGATGATTGGCATCGTTTGATGTATCGACTTCGCAAACAACGCACGATCGCGCGGTCGACCGTCGTTTCCGGCTTCGGATACTGGAGCGGCCGGGACGTCGACGTGGAATTTCGACCGGCAGAAGCAAATACGGGCGTGGTGTTCGTGCGCGGCGATCTTCCCCATCGCCCGCACATTCCGGCCCATGTCGATTACCGCGTCGAGATCCCACGACGCACTTGCCTGGAGCGCGACGGCGCCCGGGTCGAAATGGTGGAACACATTATGGCCGCCTTGGCGGGCCTTCACATCGACAATTGCGAAATTCACGTGAACGCCCCCGAAATGCCCGGCTGCGACGGATCCAGCCTACCGTTCGTCGAGGCCTTGCAGGCGGTCGGCACGGTGGAACAACCGGCATGGCGGCCGCTGCGGGTGGTGACCCGCGTCTTCCGCGTCGAAGAAAAAGACGCCTGGTTCGAAGCGCGACCCGCTTCGGGCGGCGAATTGTTCTTACGCTACCTGCTCGATTACGGTGCCGAAGGCCCCATCGGCAGGCAAAGCTTCGGGCTCTGCTTCGACAGCGAAAACTTTTGCCGCGAGCTGGCCCCTTGCCGCACCTTCATGCTCCAATCCGAGGCCGACAAATTGTTGGCGATGGGCCTGGGAACACGAACGACG
This sequence comes from Thermostilla marina, assembly GCF_054657455.1. Classification (NCBI taxonomy): domain Bacteria; kingdom Pseudomonadati; phylum Planctomycetota; class Planctomycetia; order Pirellulales; family Thermoguttaceae; genus Thermostilla; species Thermostilla marina. Next base: position 259,818 of record NZ_BAAHYR010000001.1, read on the forward strand.
ACCAGAGACTTGCTCGTCTTCGGTGAAAACGGTCCCATCGACAACACGCTTCGTTTTCCCGACGAATGCGTACGGCACAAGTTGATGGACATGGTCGGCGACCTGGCCTTGGCCGGGTGCGACTTCATCGGGCGTTTCTGCGCCTATCGCAGCGGACATCGGCTGAACGCCGAATTGACCAAAACGATCCTGCGGGAAACCGAGTCCCTGGAAACCGTTCGGCGCTGCGCCTGACCGAAACGTAATGAGGAACGAACGCCGAGGGGGACGAGAGCCTGTTCTCCGCTCTCGGCCCCTTCGCGTGTTCACCCTCGAACGAGGCCACATCATGGGAACGAAGATCGCTCCGAACGCCCACATCGACCCTCGCGCCGAACTCGACCACGACGTCGAGATCGGCCCCTTTTGTTTCATCGGCCCGAACGTGAAAATCGGACGCGGCACCAAACTGCTCAACCACGTCACGCTGCTGCGCGACGTCGAACTGGGACGCGACAACCTCGTCTACCCGTACGCCGTCCTCGGCGGCGACCCGCAAGACATCGCCTATGCCGGAAGCCCGACGCGCGTCGTCGTCGGCGACCGCAACGTCATCCGCGAGTCGGTCACCATCAATCGCGCTTCCGAGAAAGAGGCCGGCGTCACCCGCATCGGGTGCGACAACTACTTGATGGCCGGAGCACACGTCGCCCACGACTGCCTGGTAGGAAACCACGTCATCATCAGCAACGCGACGTTGTTGGGCGGACACGTCCACGTGGCCGACCACGTCACCATCTCCGGCGGCGTCGCCGTCCATCATTACGTGACCGTCGGCGAATACAGCTACATCGCGGGCTTGAGTCTCGTCCGGCAAGACGTACCTCCTTACTTGCTGGTCGAAGGGCACCCCGCCCGGCCGCGATGCCTCAACTTGATCGGCATGCAGCGCAAAGGGTTCTCGAAGATCATCATCGACCCGATCGCCGACGCCTTCCGGCTCATCTACCAGGAACGAAAACGGCTGGACGAAGCCGAACGCCTATTGAAACAACACAATCATTTCACGCCCGAGGTGCAGGCGCTGCTCGAGTTTCTCCGCCGCCAGCAAAGCGGGCGCCACGGGCGCGAACGTGACGGGCGATTCGTCCGCGAAAGCGCCGCGTAAAACGAACGCCCGGCGCGAACGAACGCGAATTCAACCGGAGGTACGGACCGTGAGAAAACTGCGAATCGGAGTGGTCGGATGCGGACGACTCGGCGGCTTCCACGCCCAAAAACTCGCCGCCATGAAAGACGTCGATTTGGTCGGTGTGGTCGACCCCGTCCCACAACGGGCGGCGAAACTGGCCGACGAATGCGACACGATCGCCCTCTCCGAACCGCAGGCACTGATCGGCAAGGTCGATGCCGTCGTGATCGCCGCCTCCACCTCGGCACATCACGCGCTCGCCCGTGCGTTCCTCGATGCCGGGATCCACGTGTTCGTCGAAAAGCCGATCACCGTCACCGACGAGGAAGCCCAAGAGCTGATCCGTCTGGCCGAAGCGAACGGTCTCGTCCTGCAAGTCGGACACGTCGAGCGATTCAATCCCGCCTTCCAAGCCGTGCTGCCGTATGCCGATTCACCGAAGTTCATCGAGGCCTCTCGGTGCGGACCGTTCACCTTCCGCTCGATGGACGTCGGCGTCGTGCTCGATTTGATGATCCACGATATCGACCTCGTGCTGTCGCTGGTCCGCAGTCGGCCCGTCCAGGTCGACGCGCTGGGCGTCTCCGTCCTCGGCGGCGAAGAAGACGTCGCCCATGCCGTGATCCGCTTCGAATCGGGGTGTACTGCGGTACTGAAGGCGTCGCGGGTAGCCTACGAGCCGGTACGGGCCATGTCGATCTGGACGCCCCGCTCGTGGGCGAAGATCGATTTCGCCGCGCGGACCGCCGAGGTCGTCGAGCCGAGCGAAACTTTGCTGGCGCGCCGTCTCGATGTCCGCAACCTGAGCCCCGACGAACTCGAATACTACAAAGAAAACCTCTATCCTGAGCACTTGCCGCGGACGCGGATCGTCACCGAGCCGGCCGACGCGATCCGGCGCGAGCTGCGGGATTTCGTAGACAGCATCCGCACGCCCCGTCGGCCGCTGGTCACCGGCTACGACGGCGCGGCGGCGTTGTCGCTGGCCCACGCGATTCTCGATTCGCTGGCCGAACATCGCTGGGACGAAAAAGCCGACGGCCTGGCCGGCCCGCACGCGTTGCCGCGGCCGGCGGTCGTCCCCGCTCCGCATTTCCGCGTCGTGAACCCGGCGGAAACGCCCGGCGAAAAACCCTTCCGACGCCGCGAAGCCGGGTGATCGAGGCCGAAACCGCCTTCGCCCGTCTGCGACGTCGATCTTTCTTTCGCGAATCGCCCAACCGCGCGGCGCTTGCGGCCGTCGTGTTCTCTTACGGCATCTCGGTACCGTGTGGATAGTGCGTTCGGTCGTGTCGCGCCGAATCACCCGCGCTGCATGGTGATCGCACAGTTCTCTCGGCTTTTCGGCCTTCCATCGATCGCTACCGAGGCGGCCGTCCACCGGCACGAAGGTCTCGCACCGTTCTCAATCACATGCTGGGCAAGTTGCGCCGTTTGGGCAACCACTATGGATTATTCCTAATTTTCTGGCTGTATCGAGCCGATTTAGAGGCAAAGCCCGACCGAGGGCTTGATGTTCCTCGATCGGCCTTGGGAATCCTGTGTTGTCGTCGAGCCGTCGGGCCGATCCGGCGCCGACGGTTCGGCGGCTGCCTAGCGCCGCGAAAGGGATCCGATCTCGACCGCCACGGCGGTGTTCCGGCATCCCTGCTGCGCAAGGAGCGCGCCCCGGCCGTGTTCGTTCGGCTGCACAGTGCGCCGGTTCGGTGCAAAGCGAAGGGCGTCCCCGGTCGAATTCATTTCACAACCGAAGGGGGTGTATCGTGGCACACTGGAAGACGGTGCTGCTTCTGGTCGCAGCGACCGCCTCGACCAGCCTCGGCTGCTGTTATGTGCGGCCGATGCACGGCCTGATCCTACGCGGAGACTGGTCGCTGGAGGTGAACAGGGTTCCTTGGATCAATCAACGGACGGTGAATTCGAACGACGCCGCGTACACGTGCGGATCGGCGGTCGTCTCGGAATCGGCCGTATCTCCCACGCCCGTCGAAAGCGAAGCGACGGCGATCGTCGCCCCGACCGCCTATCATGCCCGCCGTTGCCTGCGATGTGCCGGCGGCGTGCAACCGGCGGTGGCCGCCGAACCGGCGGGAGTCGCCGCAGCGGCCGAACCTGCCAAGTTCCATCCGGTTCCCACGGCACCGGTATTCCATCCCGAGCGTTCCTCTTCCGGCGGAGAAAACAACGCTTCCGCCGATGCGCCCGCCTCTTCCAACCCCGAGCCCGCTCCGCCGAGCAAGCCGGAAGTGATTCCGACCCCGGCCCCGATGCCGCCGTCGCAGTCTTCCGGCTGGAAGGCACGCGGCAACGTGTCGACCGCCGCGTCGAAGAAGCCGACCAGTTGGGTGTTCCGCGCGGTGCCGGTCGATCCGACCGAGCCGACACCGACATTGGCTCGAGCGGGTGCGTCGGTCCGACGTTAGGTTCTCGTTGCGCGGTGGGCGGTCGCCCGATTCGTTCGGAAACACCCCACCACGCCCCGAGGCTGCAAAGATAGGCAGACTTTGCCGGTTAAACCCCCTGTCGTCAAGGAAGATGATGTTGTCGCCGATGAATCAAGGGTGAACGGGGAGGACAACAGGGTACCTTTCTACCCACCTCCGATCACGCCCTTCGCCCTGATCATATCCCACTATCGCTCACTGCCGTAGGACCTGCCGAGACATGCACGAAATCGCAACCGGTCGAACGCTGCTGTTGAGTTGCCTGTGCACCGCCGCCGTCATGTTGGGAACCGTGAGGGCGGTCCCGGCGTCGGAGCTACGCGAAACCCCTATCGTTCGGGCCGTCAAGGCGGCGCGGCCGGCCGTGGTCAACATTCGCGGTGAAAAGACGCTCATCACCACGGCGGGCACCAACGGCCAGATCGATGCGGCACGACGCGTCAACGGCATGGGAACCGGCGTCATCATCGACTCCCGAGGCTATATCATCACGAACCACCACGTGGTCGACGGCGTCCGGGAAATTCAGATCACCCTGGCCGACGGCCGCCAGTTCATCGCCGAACTCGTCGCCCGCGACCCCGAAACCGACCTCGCGATCATCAAGATCGACGTCCCGGAACCCCTGACGGTCATCAACATCGGCACGTCGTCCGACCTGATGCCCGGCGAGTCGGTCGTCGCCGTCGGAAACGCCTACGGATACGAGCACACCGCGACGCGCGGGATCGTCAGCGCCTTGCATCGTGCCGTCCAAGTCAGCGATGCCCAGTTCTACGACGACCTGATCCAGACCGACGCCAGCATCAACCCCGGCAACTCGGGTGGTCCGCTGTTGAACATCGACGGCGAGATGATCGGGATCAACGTGGCGGTTCGGGCGGGCGCCCAGGGCATCGGCTTTGCGATTCCCGTCGACAAGGTCGTTCGCGTGACCACCGAACTGTTCGCCCAGCTCAACGAAAAGCACGTGCGGCACGGTCTCGAATTCGCCGCCACGTCGCCTTTGGAACATCGCCTGGTCGTCGCCGAAGTCGAACCGGAAAGCCCCGCTGCCGAGGCGGGAATCGAACCCGGCGATGTGATCGTCCGCGTCGACGACATCCCCGTTCGCAGCGAACTCGACTTCCAACGGGCGATTCTCGACAAGAAGCCCGAGGACGAGCTGGACATCGTCGTCTCCCGCAGCGGCGAGGAAGTCTCGGCCGACCTGGCCCTCGCCGCCCCCGCCGTCTCCAAGCTCGATCACGATGCGACCTGGGAGCTGTTGGGTTTGCGGCTCGAACCGATGCCCTCCGACGAGTTCAACCGCCGCTTCCACACACATTATCGCGGCGGATTGCTCATCACCGAGGTCCGACCCGGCAGCCCGGCTGCGGCGCAGGGATTGCGGGCGGGTGACGTGCTCGTCGGCATGCACATTTGGGAAACGGTCAACCTGGAAAACGTCCGCTACATCATGAACCGGCCCGACCTCGCCTCGCTGTTGCCGTTGAAGTTCTACATTTTGCGAGGCAACGATACCTACTACGGGTATCTCTCGGTGGCGATGCACCAAGATCCGTAGGCCGACCGTCCGTCGCTTTTCCCGACGCCTTCGGCAATGCGTCGTGACGGCCTGCATTGGTAAAAGGTTCTCGATTTTCCGCCCCGCCCGCCGATATTTTCTTGTTTCGCGCGAAGGGAGGCCGGCCGCTTCCATCGCTTGCAACCCGCACACACGGCGATCATAGTAGGGTGCGCGCATCCCCATCCGCGTCCGAAGGATCGACATCCCCTCCACACTCGGGCGCAGCGTGTTTCAACCCGTCATTGTTCATACCGTCATCACTCGAGGAGGTCCGTCATGGCGTTCAAAACCAGTCGTCGTCGTTTCGTTCAGACCACGGCCGCGGTGGGCATCGGTTATTGGGTGGCCGGCGGCGTCAAGGCAAAAGAAAGCACCTCGCCCAACGAGCAACTGCAATTCGCGTCGATCGGCGTGGGCGGCAAGGGCCAGAGCGACTCGGCCGACGCGGGCAAACACGGCAAGATGGTCGCGATCTGCGACGTCGATGAACGCACCCTCGAAGGCGCCGCCAAACGATTCCCCGACGCCAAGAAGTACTTCGACTTCCGCAAGATGTTCGAGGAAATGGGCGACCAGATCGACGCGGTTACCGTCAGCACGCCCGACCACTGCCACGCTGCCGCCTCGCTGATGGCGATGCGGATGGGCATCCACTGCTTCACCCAAAAGCCCGCCACCCGCACGATCTACGAAGCCCGCCTGCTGGCCAAAGTCGCCGCCGAAACCGGCGTGCAAACCCAAATGGGCAACCAAGGCACGGCCAGTGAAGGGCTCCGCAAGGGGGCCGCTCTGCTGCGCAAGGGTGTGGTCGGCAAGGTGAAAGAAGTCCATGTGTGGACGAATCGCCCGATTTGGCCGCAAGGAGGACAACGCCAGCCGGAACAACCCGTCCCGCCGTATCTGCACTGGCAAGAGTGGATCGGTCCGGGACGTTTTCGTCCCTACGCACCGGGGTATCATCCGTTTTCGTGGCGGGGATGGTGGGACTTCGGCACCGGGGCCCTGGGCGACATGGGCTGCCACGTGATCAATCTGCCGTTCGCCGGATTGGAATTGCACAATCCCGTTTCCGTCCAGGCCGAAACGTCGGGCCACAATCGCGACAGCTACCCCAAGTGGTCGATCATCACCTATGAATTTCCGGCCAACGAGTGGCGTGACGGCTTGAAGATGATCTGGTACGACGGCGGAAAGACCCCGCCGTTGGAACTGTTCGAAGGTTTCCAGGATCCGCTTCCCCCCGGTTCGACCGGCAGCTTGATCGTGGGCGACAAGGGACGCTTCTACTCGCTCCATCGCCGCGGCGAAGAGTTCTGGGTGCTCGGCGAAAACGCCGACATGGACGCCGAATTCGAGGCCTCGCCCGGTCACTTCACCGAATGGGTCGAAGCGATCAAGGGCGGCAAACCGGCCATGTCGAACTTCCCGAACTACGCCGGGCCGCTCACCGAGGTCGTCCTCCTCGGCAACCTGGCCGTCTGGGTGGCGAACGAACCGGGCCCGGGCGAAAAGGTCGAGTGGGATGCCGAAAACCTGAAGGTCAAGAACATCGACGGGCTCGAACCGCTGATCAAGCCCGAATATCGCGACGGGTACGTCCTCGACGCGTGACACACGTCGGGCGATTTCCCGCACCTCCATAACCCGACCGGGCGGCGCGCCGTGCACGTCGCCCGGTTTTCTTCGGCAACACCCCTGTTGCCCGAATGCCGCCGCTGCCGGTGCAACATGACGGCACTTTCACACGACGCAATCGCTCGGCTTCATCCCGCCCCTGGAAAACGGGTTCCTCCATCTGGTAGAACGACCGAAAGGAGGCCCGCACGGTGCGGTCCCGACAAACGAATACGGCGACGCGCGGCAATCGAAACATCTTCCCGGGGCACTTGATATGAAACGGCATTTTTTGGGCTGGAACCGGCCTGTTCTCGACACGGCGGTCGAATTTCTCTTGCAATTCGGTCGTCGCGGACGTCGCTATCTCGGCGACGACGTGCTGGATCTTTCCGACGTCGTGATCGCCGTTCCCGGCGGTCGATTCCAACGACGGCTCGAACAACACCTGGCCGAAACGGCCGAAGCACGCGAGTTGGTCTTGCTGCCGCCGCGGATCCTCACGATCGGGCGGCTGCCCGAACTTCTGTACCGAGCCGCCCGCCCCTTCGCCGACAACTTTACGCAGCTTTCAGCCTGGGCCAAGGCGATCGGCGACATGCCCAAGTCACGGCTGCAACACCTGACGGCGAAGGTTCCCGAAACGCTGCACGATCGCATCGAGTTGGCGAAGATCCTTGCCGCCTTGCATCGGGAACTGGCGGCCGACGCCCTCGATTGCGAAGCCGTGCTTTCCCGAGCCGCCCGCGCAACCGCCGCGCAGGACGACGACTTTCCGCGTTTCGACCGTCGCGAAATCGAACGCTGGGAAACGCTGCGCGACTTGCAGCACGCGTATTTGCGCGTACTCGATTCGCTCGAACTATGGGATCGCCAAACGGCACGACTCGTCGCGATCGAAAAGAAAGAATGCAGCTTCGAAGGGCGCATCGTGTTGCTGGGGACGGTCGACATGAACGTCGTCGTCCGCCGCATGCTCGATCAGGTCGCCGACCGTGCGACCGTCTTGATCGCCGCGCCCGAAGCCCTGCAAGACGCCTTCGACGACCACGGCTGCCTGGTAGTCGAGCAGTGGCAACATCCTCCCGAAAACCTCGCGCCCGATCACATCCGCGTGGTCGAAGAACCGACCGACCAGGCGGCCGCCGTGCTGGAAACGCTCGCCGAATGGGGCACGCGGTTTCCTGCGGAAGATATCGTCATCGGTGTCCCCGATCAACGCGTGATCCCCTACGTGCAGCAGGCGTTGGAGCAGCACTCTCTTGCGGGTCGCTACGGTGTCGGACGGCCCGTCTCACGCACCGAGCCGTACCGCATTCTCGCCGACTTTGCGGCGTTCATTTCAGAAGGAAAGGCGTCGGCGTTTTCCTCGCTGATCCGCTATCCGCAAATCGGCGAATACATCGACCGCCGCGTCGAATCCGCGTGGTTACCGGCCGTTCAAAAACTGTTGCTCGATCGGCTTCCGGCAACGATTCCGCGCGATTGGTGCAGCGATTTCCCCGTTTGCGACGTGATCTCGGCGGTTTACGAACTGCGCGACATTCTCGCGCCGCCGGAAGGCCCCGCCACGTTTCTGCCGTCGGCGTGGGGCGATCGCATCGCGGCCTTCTTGGCCCACGTGTACGGCGAGCGGTCGCTCGACGAGAACGATCGGCAAGATCGGCGTTTGATCGCCGCCGCTCGCGCACTGGTCGCCGCGGAACAAGAGATCGCCTCGATTCCCGACGCGGTGGCCGAACCGATCGACGCGGCGACGTTCGTAAAATGGGTCTTGGAGGCGGCGGCCGCACAGCCGATCCCCGAACCGCCGATGCAGGGTGCCATCGAGATGCTCGGCTGGTTGGAGCTTCCCTGGGACGACGTGCCGGCGATGGTCGTCACCGGCATGAACGAGGGGATCGTTCCGTCCTCGGTCGAGGGCGATCCGTTCTTACCGAACCGCCTGCGCGCCGCCTTGGGATTGGACAACAACGCCCGTCGCCTTGCCCGCGACGCCTACGCCCTTGCGGTCATCACGCATACCCGCAGTGAATGGCGATTGATCGCCGGTCGGCGTTACCAGGACGAGGCGCTTCTGCCCGGCCGATTGCTCTTTTCGCGCGACGACGCGACCGCGGCGCTACAGGCGGTCGAGTACTTCGGCGAAACGTTCCCGAAGTCGCCGTATGTGCTGTTTCCTTCGTCGGTCGAAGACCGGCACTGGACGTTGCCCGCCCCGCGAAAGTTGAAACGCCGTTTCGAGTCGATGCGGGTGACCGCCTTTCGCGATTACCTGGCCGATCCGTACTGGTTCTACCTGGTGCACGTGTTGGGCCTGGAGTCGGTTGCGCGACGGGCGGAGGAGCTGACCGGCGGCGCTTTCGGCACCCTCGCCCACTCGATCCTCGACCGATTCGGCAGGGAGATTCCCGACGAAACCGACACCGACGCCATCGAAGCCTACTTGCACGCCCAGGCCGACAAGTTGTACCACGGTCTGTTCGGCGACAACGCTCCGGCCACGGTGGCCGTGCAATTCGAGCAGCTCAAGCAGCGGCTGAGCCGCTTCGCCCAGTGGCAATCCCGACGACGTCGCGACGGTTGGGAAATCGTCGAATGCGAGTTTCAGCCGCCCGATCGCGGGGCGTTCCTCGAAGTCGACGGACAGAAAATGTATCTTCGCGGGCGCATCGACCGCATCGACCGGCGCGACGACGAATGGGTCGTCTTCGATTACAAGACATCGGACGACGTCGACCCGCCGAGCAGATCGCATCGCAACCGCAGCGGCGAATGGATCGACCTGCAATTGCCGCTGTATCGACATCTGCTCCGTGCGCACCGGCTGTTTGCCGACACGGAGAATGTTCGCGTGCAACTCGGTTACATCTGCCTGTCGAGCGATCTCGACGCGATCGGTGAGCAACTGGCCGACTGGAGCGATGCCGACCTGGCCTCGGCCGACGAGACCGCCCGCAACGTCGTGCGCTCGATTTGGGCCGAAGATTTCGAACTCAAGAACCCCGACGCCTTCGGCGACTGGTTGGGCTACGTGCGGCCTTGAGGCATCGGACGTGCCCGGACCGCGTTCTTTCCCGCGGTCGCAGCGAGCGTGCGTTCCGCTCGCCCGGTACGCGTCGCGCCCCTTGTCGCGCCGGAGCCATCGTCCACAATGAACGAAACGGCAGGCGATCGTCGGCTTCGGTGCCCGAACTGAGCGAGGAGGAAGGACCCGTGTGCGGCCGATTCACCTTGCGTGCGCGACCTGCGGCGGTGGTCGAGCATTTCGCGTTGTTTCCGCCGGATATTCTCGACGGACTGCGCCTTTCGCCGCGGTTCAACATCGCCCCGGGCCAACCGGTGTTGTCGATTCGGCGCGACAAGGAAGGCGCCCGCGTGCCCGCCGTGGTGCGCTGGGGCCTCGTGCCGCACTGGGCCAAAGACCCGGCAATCGGCAATCGCATGATCAATGCCCGCGCCGAAACACTTGCCGAAAAACCGGCCTATCGGACGGCGTTCCGGCGTCGGCGCTGTCTCATTCCGGCCGACGGCTTTTACGAATGGCACAAGAAAGACGCCGCGAAGCAGCCTTACTTCTTTCACAAGAAGGACGACGGTCTGTTCGCCTTTGCCGGTTTGTGGGAACGCTGGGAGGGGGCCGATCATTCCTACCTCGAAACGTTCACGATCGTGACGACGACCGCCGGCGAGGTCGTGCGCCCATATCACGATCGCATGCCGGTGATACTCGATCCCCAGGATTATGACACGTGGCTCGATCCCGAGGCCGATACGGCGTCATTGCAGTCGCTGTTGCGTCCCGCTCCCGACGATTGGCTCGAAGCGTATCCGGTTTCGACACTGGTGAATCGCCCGATCCACGACTCGCCGCGCTGCATCGAACCGGTCGATCGACAGGGCACGTTGTTTTGAAATCGGCGTGCGAAGGCTGCGCGTGGGCGTTCTCGCTGCACCATAGCCCGATCGCGGGATTGCCTTTGGAGGGGGCGAGCGCTACCGTTCTCTGCGGATAACCCCATGTTTTGGCCGTGCGGCCGCATCGTCTCGCAAAGGAGGAATGTTCCCACCATGAAAGCCGCCTACATCGAACGAACCGGACCACCGGAAGTCATCCAGTACGGTGATCTGCCCGACCCGACGCCCGGCGACGATCAAGTGCTCGTCCGTGTCGAAGCCGTATCGCTGAACCCGGTCGACACGTACATTCGCGCGGGCACGATTCCGTTCGACCTGCCGAAGCCGTTCGTCGTGGGTTGCGACTTGGCCGGCACGGTCGAAGCGGTCGGGAAAAACGTCACCCGCTTCAAGCCGGGCGACCGCGTGTGGGGCTCGAATCAAGGACTATTGGGCCGACAAGGCACCTTCTCGGAATTGGCCGCCGTCGACGAGTGCTGGCTCTATCCGATTCCCGAGGGCGTTTCGGCCCAGGATGCCGCGGCCGTCTCGCTGGTGGGCATCACGGCGCACTTGGGGTTGTTCCGCGATGCCCAATTGAAGCCGGGCGAAATCCTGTACGTCCACGGCGGAACCGGCGGTGTCGGGTCTTGCGTGGTCCAAATGGGCAAAGCGGCAGGGGCGGTCGTCGTCACCAGCGCCGGCTCACCCGAAAAAGCCGCCCGCTGCCGTGAATTGGGCGCCGATCACGTCATCCTCTACAAGGAAGAAAACGAAGCCGAAGCGCTCGAACGGATCGCACCCGAGGGCGTCGATGTGTGGTACGAAACCCTGCGCGAGCAAGACTTCGACCTGATCGTGTCGCACCTGCGTCCGCGGGGCAGGATCGTCGTCATGGCCGGCCGCGACGCGCGACCGCCTTTCCCGATCGGCCCGTTCTACGTCAAAGACTGCAAGATGTTCGGCTTCGCCATGTTCAACGCTCCGCCCGAAGAACAAGAGCGCTGCGCCCTCGACATCAACCGCTGGATGGTCGAAGGCAAGCTCAAGCCGATGATCGGCCGCGTAATGAAACTGTCGGAAACGGCTGAAGCCCATCGCCTGCAAGAAGACAACACCCTGAACAAAGCCGGAACCTTGCAGGGCAAGATCGTCCTCGTGCCGTAACCGACGGCACCGAGACTAGGCAACAAACGCTTTCCTCTCCCGCCCCGATCGTCTTGTGGCGTACGAAAGCAGGACGAGCTGGGGTTTTGCGTGCGCCCGGGGCAAAAGTGTGCATGGATCGAACGCAAACCGGTAGTGTTTTCGAACGGGCGGTTGTGCGATTTTATCAATCGGCCGATCCTCCCCGTAACGCTTGATCGGCCGTGGACGCCAAGTATACTCCGCTTGTCCCCTAGTTCACCGGAACCCGTCGCGTCTGCTCATCGCCTTCCTTCGAGGCCGGTTTGCTTCCGGAAACGTGCAGTTTCTATTGTCCGCAATATCAACTACGGAGCAGGGTGTCATGACAGCAAGAGCAGCGGTGTGGAGTACGGCCTTGGCGATGGTGTTGGTCGCACCGTGTTGGGCGGGGCAGGCCGCGATCGAGGGCGAATTGAAGACCTGGCACAAGGTCACGCTTTCGTGGCGGGGACCGCAGGCAAGCGAAACCGGCGATCCGAACCCCTTCGCCGACTACCGGTTGACGGTCACCTTTACCCATCCCGAAAGCGGCACGACGTTGGTCGTTCCCGGCTACTTCGCGGCCGACGGCAAGGCGGCCGATACGTCGGCCGAAGCGGGCAACGTGTGGCGGGCGCATCTTGCGCCGCCCAAGGCCGGACGCTGGACTTACCGCGTCGACTTCCGTACCGGTAAAGACGTCGCCGTCGCCGACGATCCCGAAGCAGGCAAGAGCGCCGGGTTCTTCGACGGGGATACCGGCGAATTCACCATCGCCCCCACCGACAAAACCGGACGCGATCATCGCGCCAAGGGGCTGTTGGAATACGTCGGCAAGCATCATCTGCGGTTCGCAGGAAACGGTGAATGGTTTCTCAAGGCTGGTGCCGACGCACCCGAAAACCTGTTCGCCTACGATGACTTCGACGGGACGCCGAACGTGAACAACCGCCGGAAAAGCTGGCAACCGCACGCAAAAGATTTCGACGCCGCCGACGCCGGCCGGTACACGTGGGCGAACGGAAAAGGCACCGAGCTGTTGGGTGCGATCAAGTATTTGCACGACGAAGGCTTGAACGCCTTTTCGTTCCTGACCTTCAGCCTCGACGGGGACGACGACAACGTCTTCCCGCATCGTTTGGTCGAAGACGAAGCCGCCTACGAGGCGCTCCCCGACAACCGCCGCTGGGAACAAGGCGGTGTCTATCACGACCGTTTCGACGTCTCGAAGCTGGCCCAATGGGAGCGCATCTACGAGTACGGCGACAAGCTCGGCATGTTCCTCCACTTCAAGACGATGGAGACGGAAAACGAGCTGAAGATGGACGGCGGCGACCTGGGCCGCGAACGCAAACTGTATTACCGCGAACTCGTCGCCCGCTTCGGCCATCACCTGGCGTTGAACTGGAACCTGGGCGAAGAAATCAACAACGCGACGACGGCCCAAAAGCAGGCCTGGGCGGCGTATCTCCACGAAATCGACCCCTACAAGCATCACATCGTGATCCACAACGGGGCGCCGCACTACGATCTGATGGGACCGTATGATCCCGAAAAGGGAACCGGTTCCGAGTTGACCGGCTTCTCGCTGCAAACGAACAAGCCCGACTTCGTCAACGTCTTCCCGATGACGCTCAATTACCTTCGGCGTTCCGACGCGGCGGGTAAGCCGTGGGTGGTCGCTTGCGACGAACCGGGCGACGCCAGCCACGCGCTGCGCCCCGCCGGCGACGAAGGCAATAGCTGGGAAGACGGCCGCAAGAACGCCTTGTGGGGCAACCTGATGGCCGGCGGCATGGGCGTCGAGTTCTACTTCGGCTACAAGCACGCGCACTCCGATCTCACCTGCCAAGATTGGCGCAGCCGCGACGGCTTTTGGGACTATTGCCGCTATGCCTTGCAGTTCTTCAAGAACAACGACGTGCCCTTCCAAGACATGGCCAACCATAACGAGCTGGTCGGCGACCAAGCGTGGTGCTTGGCGAAACCGGGCGCGGTATACGTCGTCTATCTGCGTAACGGCGGCACGGCCGAACTCGACTTGAGCGACGCCGAAGGGACGTTTACCGTCCGCTGGTACGACCCGCGTAGCGGCGGGGCGTTGCAAACCGGCGCGGTCGAAAGCGTCCCGGGCGGCAAGAAGGTCGTCCTGGGCAAGGCCCCTCACGACGGCGACCAGGATTGGGTCGTCCTCGTTCGCAAGTGAAAGCACGCTGTTGCCGAAAACGGGATCGCCGGGCACCCTTTCCGGATTCGCCCGGCCGCGTAGAATGAGCTGAAGGATGAATCGGCCGACGTTCGCCGCTGCGGCGGACTCGGCCGATCGTCGTTGACACACGAAGCTCGAGACGGGGGTTGGATGCCATCATGAAGCTGGGGTTCGGACTGTACCGACATCAGTTGACGCGCGAGAACTTTCGCTTTGCCCGCCAATGCGGCGCGACGCACCTGGTGATCCACCTGGTCGATTACTTTCGCAAGCGGCAAGGCTCCGCAGCGGTCGACAATCAGCCGGTCGATACCGGCGACGGGTGGGGCGTGACGGGTGATCCCAACGATCCCGTGTGGTCCCGCGAAAACCTCTGCCGGCTGCAAGAAACGGCCGCCGAAGAAGGCCTGACCATCTACGCGATCGAAAACTTCGATCCGTCGATGTGGCATCACATTCTGCTCGACGGTCCGAAAAAGGAAGAGCAAGCCCGGCGAATCGAACAGTTGTTGCGGGATGCCGCCGCGGCCGGAATCCGCGTATTCGGCTACAACTTCTCGCTGGCGGGGGTGTGCGGACGCACGACGCGACCCGTCGCCCGCGGCAAGGCCGAAACCGTCGTCATCGACGGCCCCGACGATCGGCCCCTGCCGCCGGGGATGGTCTGGAACATGTGGTATTCGCTCGAAGGCGAGGCGGTCGGCACGGCCGAGATCTCGCACGACGAATTGTGGCGACGACTCGAATGGTTCTTGAAGCGTCTGGTTCCCGTCGCCGAGGAGGCGGGCATCCGTCTGGCGGCGCACCCCGACGACCCGCCGTTTCCGCGGCTGCGGAATACGCCCCGGCTGGTCTATCAGCCGCACATGTACCGGCGGCTCTTGGAAATCGTGCCCAGCCCGGCGAACGCCTTGGAGTTCTGCCTGGGAACGCTGGCCGAGATGACCGAAGACGATCTCTACGACATCACCCGCGAATTCGCCGAAGGCGGCCACCTCGCCTACGTCCACTTCCGTAACATTCGCGGCAAAGTGCCGTACTATGAAGAAACCTTCCTCGACGAAGGCGATATCGACATGCCGCGGGTATTGAAGATTCTCGCCGAATGCAACTATGACGGGGTCCTGATCCCCGATCATACGCCGCTGATGACCTGCGACGCGCCCTGGCATGCGGGCATGGCCTACGCCTGCGGCTACATGCAGGCCCTGCTGCAAACGCTCGGTTGAGTACCTCGCCGCTGTTTACCGCATTCCGTACACGACGGTCACGACCGAACGCGGCGGCAGCTCGATCGCGTCGGCCCGCCCTTCCGACGGCGCCAGATCGCGTGCGGCATCGGTCGTATACAGCCGAACGCCGGGAACCGCGCGCGGGGAAGCGACCAAGCCCGTCAGCCGCACCGTATGCGGTTTGCCGGAAAGATTCGTGAGAACGACGACCGTCTCCGGTGGTCGCGCGCGACGATAGGCCGAAGCCAGTACGCCGTTTTCGATCGACTGCGCGGGCGAGACCTCGCAGCCCACGCGGACCATCCCCGGACGCACGAACCGGGAATAGTTTCCCAACGTCCACAACAGCTTGCTGGTGCGGACGGCGCCGTCGCGCTTGAGGCTCTCCACCCGCGGACCCATGCGGCCGGTGTCGCCGCGGGAACCGTCGTCCAAATACACCAGGCCGTCCTTGTAGTCGCACTGGGTGACGGCGGTCCACCATTGCCACGATCGGGCACCGGCCACCGTCAGATCGTTGTGGATGATGCGGGCGACGTAGAGGGCCGTATCCATCGACAAATCACGCCGCGCCCCGCTGGTGATCTCGTCGTTCTTTTCGAGGATGCAGTATTCGCTCATCCAATAGCCGACGGGCGGTCGGAAGGCGTCCAACGCTTCCCGCAGCGCACGGCGCAAGGCCACCTGCCGTTCGAGCGGCCACACGGTGAAGTAGCTATGCCCCGAAAGAATGCGGGCGACGTTCGGCAAGCTACCCAGGTAGTAAGGCGATCGCGGATCGAAAAACGCCTTGGCCTGGTCGTCTCTTTCATTCGACGTGCCGCCGGGGCCCATCCGCTTGAACAGGTATTCGATCGACCCCGCCTCGCCGACGACGATCTTCGTCTCCAACCGTCGCGCCTGCAACTCGTGCGAAAGGGCGCGCGTCAAAGCGCTGATGTCGGCATTCGTGGCGGGCGTGCCTTCTTGCCGACCTTCGTCCCATCCCCACTGCGGTTCGTTCACCGGGCTGACGTAATCGAAGGGCAACCGCCTTCGTGCGAAGTACGCGAGCACCTCGGCAATATAGCGGGCATAGTCGTCGAAACGGTCTGGGGGTAAATTCATCCGCTTCGTGCCGGGATCGGCATAGCCCTTGCCGTTGGCGCTGAGATGCACCGGCGGGGCATTGCAAAAGAGCAAGAACCGCTCGACGCCGCGTTCCTTCGCCAACTGCAAAAAGCGCTGTTGCCCTTCGAGCTTCGACCAGTCGTAGGTGCCGTCGGGATTCAAAAAGCATTCGCCCCGGCGCCACACGTTGCCGATCCCTGAAGCTTCACCCTGTTCGGCCGTTCCCGCCGACAGGTTGAATCGCCACAGCGACAGCCCGATACCCAAGGGGCGGCCTTGGGCGTCCGTCTCACGACTGAAAAGCAAGTCGGCGATGCGGCGTTGCTTTTCTGCGGGCCAGTATTTGCCGACGAACTGAATTCGCCACGCATCCGAGGCGCCGAATCCGTCGATCGGCTGATAAACCGCCCGCGGTTCGACGCGCACTTCGAGCGTCTCACCCGCGCACGCCGCAGTATGCACCGCAACCACGGCGGCGACCAACGATAAAAGCAAAACGGCGGGTCCCTTCACGAGATGTCGACTCCTTGGTTGCGTCGTCAGGCAGGACGATCGCGTGCGGCGATCGGTCGTCACGTGTTCTTGAATTGTAACACCCGGCAACGAATCGACACCGTCGCGGCGAAAGGGGCTCTTCGTATCGCACCGCGTCGCGATTGCAGGCGGCGGGCGCCGACCGTAATCGACGCTACTTCTGCGACGCCGATCCGATCGGGTCCAGCGGAACGGCCGCACGAAGCACGACCGGCCCCAACAGCCCCGACGGCACGACCGGCCATTGCGAGGCGTCCAGCGGATGGTAATC
Source organism: Thermostilla marina (assembly GCF_054657455.1). Classification (NCBI taxonomy): domain Bacteria; kingdom Pseudomonadati; phylum Planctomycetota; class Planctomycetia; order Pirellulales; family Thermoguttaceae; genus Thermostilla; species Thermostilla marina. The sequence continues at coordinate 277,037 of NZ_BAAHYR010000001.1, forward strand.
GTGATCGACGATGTTGATGTCGTAGAACTTCTTCCACGCGACGCCGCGTCGATCCAGGTCCCGAATTCGATTCGCCGAAAGGTTCGTGACCTCGATCGTCAATTCATTCTTGCCGTCGTGCACGAGTCCCGTGACCTCGACGCGAAACGGATGCGCGACCGCAACGCCGGCCGGTTTTCCGTCGATCCACACGCGGGCGCTTTCCCGCACGTCGCCGAGATCGAGAAACCAGCTTCGGCCCGACACGTTCTTCAGCTCGACCGCGATCGTGTATCGCGCGGCACCGGCGAAGCGTTCGGCCTCGGGATCGCCGAACTCCGTCCACGAACGCAATGCGTCGGTTTGCTGCGGATGCGGCAACGTGGGGCCGCCTTCGACGAACCGGACGTGCCAACTACCTTCGACGGGAATCGGCGGATCGACGCACCGGACGAGCGGGAACGGCGTTCCCTCGACGCGTCGGTCGGGATATGCCCGCACGATCCGCGTTTCGCCCGGCAACAACTGGAGGAAGATCTCCGTCCGGCCGTCTCGTTCCCGCATCGTGCCGACGCCGGTTTTCCCGTGCATCGGGTCCATGAGGACCGCCGATTGAAACCGATCCCGCAGCGGCACCCACGCATCGACCGTCTCGGCCGAATGATTCGCAATGAAGTACACGACGTGCGTGCGGCAGCGCCGGCGGATGAACTTCAAGCCGTGATCGACCATTGCTTCCCGGCGAACGCCCGCGGCCTGCAACATGGCCTCGAGGTCCGAACCGATGCCGATGCGGCCCTCACCGACCGGGTGCAGCGCGCCGTCGGCGGGGGGAAGCTGCGCCGCCTGTTTTTGCAGCGATTCCCGGCGTGCGGCGTAATCGGCGAAGCCGGGTACATCCTGCGGCGGACGATGCCGAAACAGGACGATCGCCCCGCGGCGGGCAAGGTCCGCCAGGCGGCTCAAGGTCGCCGTTTTCATATAGCGGGCTTCGGGCACGACGATCACGCGATACGTCGCGCCCCCCGGCGTCACGAGCGATTTTCCGTCGCACCGTGTCGATTGCAACTGGGCGTCGGAAACGAAATCGAACGTGAACCCGCGGCGAAGGAACAAACTTGCGAGCTCGCCGCAGGGCGTCCCCTCGATCCAGTCGGGATCGTGCACGGTGAAACGGCGTTCTTTGCCGCCGGGCTCCATCCACAAGTCGTAGATCGGCCAGTAGAGCAGGATGTCATTGTCGCAACGGCCCTGTTGCAAAACGCTCTGGCAGCGGGTGATGTACGCGTTGACGACAGGGAGATCCCGGAAGATCGAATTCCGGCAGTTCGCCTGCGTCGAGGCGTAGAACAACCAACCGGGCCAGGCAGTCCCACGTGGTGCGAAGCAGATTCCGTGGTAATAGATGCCGTTGATCCCGTTCAGCAGCAGGTTGTCGGCCTCGGCCTTGATGTGCGACGGCGCGACGTGGAAATGCTCCCGCAACCACGTGAAGCTTTCCGAGATCACCAACGGCCTGCCCGCGACGTGTGCCGCCGAAGACGCAAAGCGATTCACCAGGTCGCTTTGTCGATCGGGCCGAATCCATCGCGGATCGCGCCGGAAGCCGGGAATATCGAACTTCGTCGCGCCGAAGACTTCCGTCTCGGGAATTCCGGCTGCGGCGTACATGTCCAACAGGTTCGCCGGGGCGCCGTGCGCCTGCACGCGCAACAGGCTGCCCCGCGCCTCGCACCAGGCGACGATCTCCCGAATGCGTTCGATGAGTAGTTCCGAGAGCGTTTCGCGGTAGTCGCACACGATGCGACGGCTTTCGTCGGTCTTGCCCGCTTGGGCCAAGTCTGCGGCGTGATCGTCCAGCCGGTATCCCCGCAAACGGGCAAACGCGTCGAGGAACTCGGCGCACCAGTTTCCGGGATTCTCGAACGAATCGTAGTAGAACGCCCGGGGCGAAAGGCCCTCGCCTTCTGCGAACCGCTGCGCCAACCAGTCGAAATGATAGGCCACCGCCGATTGCGAATACGGATTGACGGCCAGGCCCTCGCCGCCGGGACCGGCGCGCTTGACCTTGGCGGCAACCGGACGGGCGACGATGCGGCCGTCTTCGACAGTGAACGTCTGCTCGCCGAACGCCGGCGTGATGTGCGGACCGCCGAGACGCCAACCCGAGCCGGGCGTCAGGTCGATGTTCATCCCCAACCGGTTCGCCTCGCGGACCGCGTGATTGAACAGGGCGAACCAGCGGCGACTGAAAATGTCGACGAAACGATCCTCTTCGCCCCGCACCCCGTAAATGCCGATCACGCCCAAGTTGCCCCAACCGGCGCGGCGATAGGTTTCGAGGTTCCAGGTGAGATCCTGTTCGGAGACGGCGTTTCCCGGCCACCACCAGTAGGCGCCCGGTCGCGCTTCGGCGGTTGCAGGCGGCCACTCGAGCGGCCCGTCGCCTTCCGCGGTCTGAAGAAACGCCTCGGGGAGCGTCCAGTCGGGTGTGTCGGCGATGATCCGGCCGGCCGTCTCTTCGGCCCCGAGCACACTCGCCCACCAAACTCCGACGAGCACCGCACCCCACAGAACACACAAACGCCCAAACATCATGGGTTCGCCTCGCTTCCTGCCGTTCACCAAGGGCAATCGTCACTCTTCTTTTCGAAGCCGGACGATCCGGCACCGTATCCCGGCATCGAAAGAACTCGACGCGTCGTACCCTCGCGATGGGGCGCGCATCGGTGTGCGACGCGGTACGAAACGTGCCCGTCGCCGGCCCATCCCCCGTCTTATCGTGCGGCTGCGATTATAGCATCGCCCGGCGGTCGTCGGAAACGATCGCTTCCCCCCGCTGCATTGCTTGTTCTCGACCGCACGGTTCGCGCGCTTTGCAAGGGTGCTACCGGCATCACACGCTCTCGGGTATAAAATGGAGCGTTCCCGCCCCTCGAAAGGATCTTCGTTCGGTCCGCACCGTTACGTAACCCAGTCGGCAACGTCTTTACTCGGCGTCTTTCCGCGAAAACGCAAAACAATTATGTCGTTTTGCCGCGGCCGAACAACTTTGCTACGCGCATCGGAACACTCGGAGGCCTCGCATGCTGTCGCGCCTTGTGTCGATTCTATTGGCGATTGCGTTTTTCTTCGTCGGAGCTTTTCCGATTCAAGCGGAGGGCATCACGCTCACGCCGGAACAAGAATCCCTCTTGGCATCGGCCGGCGAAAAAGCCGCCCGTCTGAAAGCCTACGTCGATTCCCGGCCTACAATGACCTACAACAAGCGGTTGGCCCTCACCGCCCTGCTGACGGCCGAATACACGTTCGTTTATCTCGAACAAGATATTGCGGGCAAAAGCAAAATCGACGAAGCGATCACCGATCAGACGAACGACGAATGGGAGCGTGAAATCGATCACGGTTGGTTGGCGAATTATCCCCAAGGATGTCTGGAGCATCTGCACCGCGTGTTGGACGAAACGCTTGCGGCAATCGCCGATCCCGCCGGTGATCGCGGTGAGGTGTTCGATCCGATCGCCGCCGAAATGGATCGAGCCGTGCCGCACGGGAACCACGTGCGCTTGGGCGATCGGCCCGTCTTTCCCTACGGCATGTGCTTTTTTACCAGCCCCAAGGCGGTCGATGCGAAGTACGGTGATCGGTCGTGCAAGATCTTCGACGTGATGGGCGGTACGGCGGCCGTACCGGGCAACTTGCAGCCCAGCACCTCGCACACACTGAATCCGGCCAAGACCCGTGATGTTGCCGAGCGCATACAACGCGCCGACGCACTCGACCTGTTCTTCTCGCCGTGGATCGGCCAAAAGGGAACCGGCTGGATCGGCAAACAATTCCCCGAGTTCCTCGTCTCCCGCACGATGATCGAGTACGACATTTCCCATCCGGCCGGTATGGCGCTGGTCGAGGGCTTCTTTTACGGACTCGGCAGGGCGCACGCCGCCGCGAACACCGGCGGAATTCCCCGCGTCTACATCATGTTCAACGAGCCGCACTACTCGATCGAAAAAGACAGTTGGAACGGCGCCCCGATCTCACCGTCGGGAATGGATCAATTCCGCGACTGGCTTCAGGCGAAATACGGCACCATCGACAAACTGAACGCGTCGTGGAATTCCGACTGGAAGGCGTTCTCTCAAGTCGAGATCGACACACCGATCGATACCGCCTTACGCGGCACACCCGTTTGGTACGACGCAATGCGGTTCAACATGGACCGCTTCACGGATTTCTTCCGCACCGAGCGCGACATGATCCGCGCGGGCGATCCCGGCGCGCTGACGACCATCAAGCTGATGGGGCATTGTTTCTGGGGCGACGGACGAAACCACGGACTGGATCACGAGGCGCTGTGTCACATTCAGGACGTGTTGGGCGCCGATCTGACGTTCAAGAGCTACCTGGCCGAACCGCCCTGGCGACGCAAGAAGATGGATCCTCGCTACATCGACTCGAACTGGGCGGGACAGGCCATGTTCTACGCGTTTTGTCGGTCGATCTGTCCCGACAAGGCGTTTTTCGACAGCGAATTTCACGGACTGCCCTCGGCCTTGGACGCCCATCCCACAAAGCCCGAAGAATGGGTACGCTCGGGGCTGTGGGCGATGCACATCGCGGGAGTCGACATCGTCAATGCGTGGTGCTACCTGCGCGACGCCGAAGGCCGCGTCAATCCGAACTGGGAATTGCACTCCGAATTCTCGAACGATCCGGCCGCCTTGTTCACCTTCGCCAAGACGATGCACGAGATCAACGACCTGGCAGGCTTAGTCGTGGCATTTCAAAACATCGAACCCGACGTGTACCTGTACTACAGCGAAGACTCGGCCATCCAAGACCCCGAATACATGCCGCGCATGTTGAACGCCTACACGACACTGTACTACAACGGCATCGAGTCGGGCTTCGTTACGGCAAACATGCTGCGCGAGGGATTCCGGCCGCAAGGCCTCCTCATCGTCCCGCAACCGACGTTTCTTTCGGACGACGAAGCAGCCGTCCTCCTGCGGGCGATGCGGTCGGTCGACACGATCTATTTGGGCGGCGATCCGGGTGAACACGATGCAGAAGGCCACCCCCGCACCCAGCCGCCGACACTGCCCCAATCGGTCGTGCGGCAAGAATCGCTCGATCTCGCGCCGGTCCGGGCGCTGCCGTCGGTGCGGGCGAAGACGGCCGTAACGGTCGAAGCCGAATCCGACGTGCCGGGCTTGCTCCGGCGAAGTGTGCGCTATCACGACAGGGAATACATCTTCTGCCTGAACATGCTGAGCGTGCCTGCCGTGGTGACGGTGCACGCCGCGTCGATCCGTGAGTTCACCGACGGCCGCGTGGTCCCTTGTGCGACGCGATTCGAACTTCGGCCCGGCTGCATGAAACTGCTGCGGGTCGACTGAAAACCCCTCCCGTGGAAGGGGATAGACCGACTCGGTGACACAGCTCGGCGGCGCGGCTCGAGGCTCGCGTTCTCGCGTTTCCGATCGTTTCTTGACTGGTTTTTCGGCCCGTCGTCAATCTGCGCAAGACACATGCGATGATGCGCGAGATACACAGGACAGCCATTTTTAGGGAGATGCACAATCAAGGAGAACAAAATCGCATATTGCGAATGTCTTGAATTCTTCGACAGTCCGGTTCGATACAGACCGCAGGACCCGTACTTTCGGAATCCTCTGTATTTTCGTTCCGCAAGGAAGCGGTGACGGGAGTTTCGAAGGGTAACCTGCAAGCCCGGAAACGGCCGACCGGGCAATCCGGCGGCGGATGATGTTAAGGAGGACGCGTCCGGTATGACCCGCATCAACACAAACGTCAGTTCACTCAACGCGCAGAAGACGCTTGCCCGATCCAACGCCCAGTTGCAACAGGCCCTGACGCGGCTGAGTACCGGTCTGCGGATCAACGTCGGCAAGGACGACCCGGCCGGTTTGATCGCCAGCGAGGTCTTGCGGAGCGACATCGTCAGCATCGAGCGTGCGATCACCAACAGTGAGCGCGCCAGCCAGATGATCGCCACCGCCGACAGCGCCTTGGGCGAAGTGAGCAATCTGCTCAACGACATTCGGGGACTGGTTTCCGAGGCGGCCAACACCGGGGCCATGAGCGCCGAGCAGATCGCCGCCAACCAGTTGCAGCTCGACTCGTCGCTGGAGGCCATCGACCGCATCGCCCAAGTCACCCAGTTCCAAGGCCGGCGGCTGTTGGACGGTTCGCTCGACTTCGTGACCGCCGACGTCGACAACACCGTCCTCACCGACTTGCAGATCGACCAGGCGAACTTCGGCACGAACAACGAGATCGGCGTGAATGTGAACGTCGTCCACCAGGCCACTCGCGCCGAACTTTTCTACGACAAGGGTGCCGTCGCCGACGACGTCGTCCTCGAAATCGGCGGGAAGAACGGCTTCGAGGCATTCAGTTTCGCCGCGGGCAGTACGGTCGAAGACATGGCCCAGGCGATCAACCTCGTCTCCGATGCGATCGGCGTCGTGGCCGAAGTCCAGCAAGAAGCCACCCAAGGATCGATCGTCGCCTCGAGCTTCGGCGCCGAAAACGACATCACGATCACCGCCAACCAGGCCGGTGAAGAGGCCGGCGACATCCGCGTCAAGTACGTGAAAGGTTCCAGCGCAAGCACGACGGCGACTTTCACGCCCGCCACGGGAACGAACCCGTCCCTGTTGGAAGTGCAACTCGGCACGCAGCAATGGGTCAGGGCGGCCGGTGAAGTCGACGACCCGGGCGACGTGAACAACGCCATCCGCATCGAGGCCGATATTGCCGGTGAAGAGTTCAACGGCGTGACCATCAACGTCACCGACACCGGTGGTGCGATCAGCCTGTCGTACGACCACGACACGAAGACGTTGAACATCGGAATCAACGACGGGGTGACGACCGCCGCCGCCTTGGTGGCCGCGATCAACTCCGATGCGCGGGTATCTTCGTTGTTTACAGCCTCGAACGTCGGCGAGTCGGACGGCTCCGGCGTGCTCACCGTGGCCGGAATGAACGGGGCCGGATTCACGACCTCCGGCGGTGTGGACGGGGGTGACGTGATCGCCACCGCCAACGACGTCGTCGCCGCCATCAATTCGGCCGCCGGTACCTATGTGACCGCCGCCTTGGCGAACGACAACAACGGTTACGGCACGGTCGGCGAGTTCCAGGAATACGCCTATTACGGCGACGCCGAGGCGAACAACCGCCTGCAATTCCTCGGGCCGCAAGGTTCCAAGAACATTCGCTTCGTCTCGAACCCCGGCGAGTCGCTGAGCGTCGATCTGGCGACCGACCCCGAGGTCACGGCCTTCTCGTCGGCCACGATCCAGGGCGTGAACGCGAACAGCACGATCGAGATTCGCGCCCGTTCGAAAGGCTCCGAATACGACGACGTCCAAATCGTCTTCAACGACGACACGTCGAATACCGTCGTATGGGACAAAGAGAACAAAACGCTCACCTTCAACATCGACATCACCGGCGGTATCACGGCCGATCAGGTGGTGAACCTGTTGAACAACGACGACTACGCCGGGAAATACTTCCGAGCCGACAACTACGGCACCAGCGACGGGTCGGGCAACATCCACGCAAGTATGACCGGCACCGTGGCGACGACCTCCGGCGGCGTGACCAGCGAAGGCACGATCATCGTCCATCTCGAAACGACCGCCGACGGCGTGGTCACGACCACCGCCCAGGACCTGATCGACTATTTCGACGATCCGGCGAACGCGGCGACCTTGCAAGACTTGGGCATCAGCGTGAGCAATGCGGAAGGGAGCGACGGTAGCGGTTTGCTCGCCCCCACCACCGACGACCTCGTCTTCGCCACCTCGGGCACGCAGCTCGAAGACGCCCAGGCCTCGGGTACGACCTTCGCCGTCAACGGTATCAACGCCCGCGTCAAACTGACGGCCATCGAACCGGGCACCGACTACGACGGCGTACAACTGGTGTTCGAAGATACCGTCACCGCCGGTAACGAAACGGTCGACTGGGACGCCGCCACCAAGACGTTGACCATCGGCATCGAAGACGGCGTAACGACCGCCGACCAGGTCATCGCCGCCATCAATGCCGATTCGGTGGCGAGCGCGTTGTTCTTGGCCGAACGCGGAGCAGGAGGCGACGGCTCGGGCGCGGTCACCATCTCCGACGTCGCCACCTTGAGCGGCGGACAGGTCGACAACGGATCGGTCCAAGGCGCCGCCTTGCTCGGCAACTCCGACGCCGCCACCACCGGTTTGACCTTCAAGGCCGTCGAATACGGCTCGGATGCCTTCGTCTCCGTCCAGGCCCTCAACGGCACCACCTTCGACGTGACCGACGCCGAAGGCAACGTCTCCACCCGCGTCGCCGGACGCGACATCGACGTCCTCATCAACGGTATCCAAGCCGTCGGAAAAGGCCTGAACGCCTCGATCAACACCTCGGCCTTGGACCTGTCGTTCACGGTCTCCGAAACGCTGACCGACGGGCAGACGACCAGCTTCCGCATCGTCGGCGGCGGTGCCCGCTTCCAACTCGGACCCGACGTCGTCTCGAACCAGCAGGCCAGCTTGGGCATCCAAAGCGTGAACACCGCCAAGTTGGGCGGCGTTTCGGGCCGATTGTTCGAGTTGCGGTCCGGCGGATCGAAGTCGTTGACCAACGACGTCAGCGGTGCCGCGGCCGTCGTCGAAGAGGTCATCACCCAAATCACCACCCTGCGAGGTCGGTTGGGGGCGTTCCAACGCACCACCTTGGAGACGAACATCAAGTCGCTCAACGACGCCTTGGAAAACCTCACCCAGGCCGAGAGCGCCATCCGCGATGCCGACTTCGCGGCCGAAAGCGCCGCGTTGACGCGGGCGCAGATTCTCGTCCAGTCGGGTGTTTCCGTCCTGTCGATCGCCAACAACAATCCGCAAGCCGTGTTGTCGCTGTTGCGAGGTTAAGACCCGCCTCTCGCCGGCACGGCAGCACACGGCGATCCATTGGGCGTTGCATGAACCGAGCCGTTCGATGCTGCGACGTCGAACGGCTCCGGTCGTATGGGTTCTGCACGATGTGCCGATTCGGTGCGTCGACCGGCGCGTAAGAGCGGTCGAAACCTCCCGGCGCGCGTCCTACGGCGGGCGCAACCCCCTCGGAAAGCCGGGTTCCGCCCGAACGGTCTATGAAACCGCTAAATTTTCTCACTTTCCCACGTCGATCCAATTGGTAGGGGAACGTGCGCTGTGAACAAACTCCAACGGTGACCCGAAGCCATGGGACGAATCCAAACCGATGTCGGCTTGATGACCGGTGTCCCCATCACCGACACCGTCGACAAGTTGATGGCGATCAACGCGCGCCCGCGCGACAACTTGGTCGAGGCCACCAAGGAGATCGACGCCGAGCGGACGGCGATCACCGAGCTTTCCGCCTTGCTGGTGGCCGTCCAATTCGTCGGAAAGAACCTCGGTAAAGAGGATCTTTTCGAGGCCATGGCCGCTTCGACCAGCAACGAATCGGTCATGACCGCCAGTGTGACCGGCAACCCGATCGCCGGAACCTACCAGTTCACGCCGCTGCAAACCGTCCAATCGCAGCAATGGCTTTCGGAAGGCGTTCGGTCCGATCATGATCCGTTGGGGGCCGGCAGCATCACGTTCCGCTTCGGACCGCACGTCGAGCGCGCCGTGTCGCTCGACACGATCAACGGGGGAAACGGCTTCCAACGCGGCGCGATCCGCATCACCGACCGTAGCGGTGCTTCGGCCGAAATCGACCTCACCGCCGCGCAGACGATCGAAGACGTCGTCCACGCGATTTCGTCCGACAGCCGCATCAACGTCACCGCCGTCAGCGAGGGCGACCACATCCGGCTGATCGACAACACCGGCTCCGCCGTGACCAACCTGCGCGTGCAAGAGGTCAACGGCGGTTCGACGGCGGCCTCGCTCGGGTTGGCCGGAATCGACGTCGCTTCGTCGATCGCCGACGGCGCCGACATCCTCTACCTGACCGAAGAAACCGAGTTGTCGTATCTCAACGAGAACCTCGGCGTCGGGTTCAGCGACACGCTCCCCGACATCGAATACACCCTCCGCGACGGCACGACCGGCGTCATCGACTTCGCCAAGATCATCCCCAACTCGAACGACAACGAGTGGGAATTGACGATCGGCGACGTGCTCACCACGATCAACGAAACCGCGCCGGGCAAGTTGCAGGCCGAGATCGCTCCCGACGGCAAGCGCCTGATCATCCGCGACCTGACCACCGGCAGCGGCGAATTCAAGCTCGAATCGCTGTACGATTCGACCGCCCTGCACGACTTGGGACTGGACCAGGCCGCGGTCGACGGGGTCATCGAGGGCGGACGCCTCTTCGGCGGTCTCCAATCGGCCCTCCTTTCGCGACTCGACGGCGGAAACGGCATCGGCGATCTCGGATCGCTCTCGCTCACCGACCGGGCCGGCAACACGGCTGTTGTCGATTTGTCGAACGCCGAAACGCTTCAAGACGTCGTCCGCTCGATCAATGCGGCAGGCATCGGCATCGAAGCCCGCGTGAACGACGCACGCAACGGGTTGCTCATCACCGATACTTCGGGCGGAACGGGCAACCTTACGATCGCCTCGGCCGACGACAAACAATCGGCCGAAAAACTCCACATCGCCTTCGACGACGCAAAATCGAGCGTCAACAGCGGCGATTTGCACCTGCAAATCGTCTCGATGAACACGAAACTCAGCGAGTGGAACGGCGGCCAAGGCGTCGCCCGCGGCAAGTTCACGATCACCGACAGCGCCGGCAAACAGGGCATCGTCGATCTCTCCGGCGGCGACATCCAAACGATCGGCGACGTCATCAAGGCGATCAACCGTTCGTCGGCCAAGGTCTACGCCTCGCTCAACGCGACCGGCGACGGCATCATGATCCGCGACCTGGCAGGCAAAGACGGCCTGCTTTCCATCCGTGACAACGATTCGACCACCGCGTCCGATCTGCTGCTCACCCGCAAGGCCGAAACCCGCGACTTCGCCGGCGAAGAAGCCCAAGTGATCGACGGCTCGGCGACCTTCAAGGTCGAATTGACCGACGAAGACACGCTCGAAACGCTGCGGGTGCGCATCAACGCGATGGACGCCGGCGTGTATGCCTCGACGTTCATCGACGGATCGAGCCGCCCCTTCCGCCTCTCGTTGACCAGCACGCAGGCGGGCAAACGCGGCGAGCTGGTCATCGACACTTCGAACTTCGCCCTCGACATGCAAGAGACCGTCGAAGGACGCGACGCCCTGCTATTGCTGGGCCAACCGGGCCGCCCCGGCGGTACGCTCATCTCGAGCGCGACGAACCGCTTCGACGGGGTGATCTCGGGCGTGCGGCTGGAAGTCAAGCAGCCCTCGAGCTATCCCGTGACCGTCGAAGTCAAGACGACCGATTCCGATCTGGTCGCCACGGTAAAGACCTTCGTCGACAACTACAACAAGTTCCACGACCGGCTCAAAGAGCTGACCTATTACGACCCCGAAACGAACAAGGGCGAAGTCCTGGCAAACGACCCGACCGCCATCCGCGTCGAAAGCGACCTGCAATACCTGTTGACCGGCCGCTTCGTCGGTGCCGGTTCCGTCCAATCGTTGGGTGAGCTGGGCATCACCTTCTCGCAAGACGGCCAGATGCAGTTCGACGAGACACGGTTTCGCAATCGCTACCAAGACGATCCCGAAGGCGTCAAGAACTTCTTCCTCGACGAAGATTTCGGCTTCGCCAAGAAGTTCGATCAACTCGCCGAGCAATTGGTGGGGCAAGACGTCTCCCTGTTGGCCCAACGATTCATCGCCCTCACCCGCAAGTACGAATCGAACAATCAAAAAATCGAAGATTGGAACGAACGACTCGACGCGCAGCGCGAACGCTTGTTGCTCGAGTTCTATCGGATGGATATCGCCATCGGAAAAATGATGACGAACCTGAATGCGCTCTCGGCGATTCGCCCGATAACCTACGATACCGGCGGAAACGATAACTCATAGTCCAGGAGGATGCCGCCGCGGACGCGCCCGCATGCCGCTCCGCAGGCGACATCGCACGACGACCCGATTTCACCGTGACGACGGTTTGCACCATGGAGAAAGGAGGTTCCGGCCGAATGCCCGCTTCGGTTCGCGACAACTATCTTGAGGCCGAAATTCTGACCGCCAGCCCGCAAAAACTGCACCTGATGCTCATCGAAGGGGCGATTCGTTTCATCGAACGTACCCGCATCGCGTGGCAGGAAGAGAACTGGGATGTCGGCTGCGAAACGTTGATCCGCTCGCAGCAGATCATCGCCGAGATTCTCGCCGGGCTGAACCCGAACACCGGCGGCGACCTGCCCAAGAAGGTGGCGGCCCTTTACATTTGGATGTACCGCACCCTGATCGAGGCCGGTGCCTCGCGCGATCAGGACAAGCTGCGTGAGGTCGTCCGCGTGCTCGAAATCGAACGCGAGACATGGCGGCAACTGTGCGAACAGCTCGGCGACACGCGTCCCGAAGCGGCCGTCGACGAAGCCGAGATTGCCGAAACGCGCCCGGCCGACCAGGCGCCGGCGGCCCCGCCGCTCGACGTTCCTCCCACCCTCGACGAGTACGCCGGCGGCTTTTCGCTCGATGCCTGACGTCCGCCGCGAGGGCGGCCCTCGCACCCTCCCCGCCGAGTATGTTTTCGCGGCAGCATGCCACCCTGTTACGCCCGCCGATGCGCGTGCCCGGCGCGCATGACGCCGTCGCGGCGCTGTGACGACGCCGCAGAAGAAGAGGGCCGCCGAAATAGGCTGTTCACCCTACGCGCAGGCCCTGCGGCAAGGGCGGCAGCGAGGCGATGTACTCGGCGTATTGACGGTCGAGTTCGTCGAAGCGCGTGCCGCAGTAGCGGGCGAGCGTCTCGGGTACGTCCCTTCCGGCGTATACGTCGTTCAAATACAACGCCACCGCGTCCCGGTACTTGCCCCCGTCGTAGTGCATCAAGAAGTGCGTCAATCCCGCGGCCTGTGAGTAGAGGACCGCGATCCGCTCGTCCGTCTGGAACTGCTGCATCGTCATCCGGCAGAAGTCGGCCAGCGGAATGTAGAACCGGTCGACCTGGTAGCGGTACTGCGCGGCGATCATGCGGTTGTTGCGCGGATCCCCCAGCACGTAGAAGGGCCCTTGCTCTTTGAGCGTCTCCATGTACATGGCGACGCCCTCGATGATCCAAAAATTCCCCCGCCGCCCGATCGTGTTCGCCGGCTTGCGCATCTCAGAGAACAGCTGATGCGTCGCCTCGTGGAAAAGCGTCGTGCGGTCGGCCGAGTCGCGATCGTAAAAATACGCCGTGCGGGTTTCACCCACGTAAATACCGACCGACACCTCGATCTGCGGAAAGCGCGGCCGCAACGCCTGCACGTACTCGTCCCGCGAACGGTAATAGATCACCTGGTGCCGAACCGCGGCAGTGCGACGCGGTAAGCGACCCTCGAACATGGCGGCCACTTGGGCCCGAGTGGCGTAGAAACCCACGAACAATTGGCTCCACACCTGGTAGAGCTTTTCGAGCTGCTTGGCCAGTCGGGCGGCCGCCTCGAGCGACACGTTCGTCAGCACGTGATAATGCTCGGTCTCGACGACCCAACCGTTGCGGATGTCGCTGCGCAAGCGGGCTTCGTCCTCGGCCGAAACCCACTGTCGCCCGACCCGCCTTTGCCCCTGTTCGTACAGGTTGAGGTAGCTTTTCGGGATCCAGCCGAAGCGGTCGTCCCACACCTCGCCTTGGCGGCTCTTTTGGGCCTCGAAGGCCGTCTTCCAGTCGTCGCCGTAGCGGGTGTAGCCCAACAACCGACGGATCGCCGAGTGGTCGGGGTTCTCGTGGACGGCCGCCAGCGTCAGGTTCAGCGCCAAGGCCATCCGGCCCTGCTTGGCCGCCGATTGGGCAAGCGTGAACAGCTTGTCGGCCTGATCGCGCCGTAACGACATCCACTTGCGGAACCACTCCCGAACCGGATCCGAAGGGTTCTCCGGCGGCTTTGGATTCGTGTTCCGATCCAAGGCCGTCAGGTAGATGTGCTCAGGATCGTAGGGCTGCACATTCTCGAGGACGCGACGGGCCTCGTCCTCCAGCCCGTTTTCCCGACACCAAGCCACCAGCGCGTCGAGCTTGTGTCGATACTCGGCGAACGCGCGGGCGACGGCGTCGTCCAGGGGTGCGGCCTCGAGTTCGCGACATTGCACCGGCGCCAGCGACGCCAGCGCACCCCCGGCCAAGGCGGCCAACAGCCGCCGCCGGTCGAATCGAATGGTCGATGGCGGCCTCGTCTTGCCGAAAGGTGTCATCTTTTCTCGTTTTCTCGGCCGTGTCCGGCAGTTCACGTCGGGTGGGAGATACCGGTTCTTCCTTGTAGTGTACCACGCCGCACGCCGCGGCGGGGGCTCGAAAATCCCGGCATGGCCCCTGGGGACGGTCCGTCTGAAACGAAAAGGGACACCGTGCACGCTGTACCGCGGCATTTCCGGCGGCGGGCCGGTGCTGCATCCACCCCAGGACTGCGCCGTCCGACAAGTCCGGCCGTTGCCCACCGGACGCCTACCGAGCCGCCCGAGCGTTCTCACGTCGTCCCTGCGGCCCGCTCGGCGATCTCCCTGCCCGGCAGGCTTGACAAAATAGGGGCTTTCCGGTTTTTGGGTAGCGCAAAAGCGGCCGAGAAATCTTGTGAGAAGGGGTATCTTTTTTCTATAACGGGTGCACCCCGGCCGGGTTCGCCGCGGATTGGGCGCCCCTTTCGCCCGGCGACGCAAATCGACATGGAGCCGTTCTTCAATGCGCGACCCGAGTACGAATCGAGTCACTCCTCCGGCAAACGACGATCAACGTCCTCTGTGGACGCGCAGCTTCGTCGCGCTGTTGGTCGTTCAATTCACCGTCGCGCTGAACGACAACATCTTTCGCTGGTTATTGATCCCCATCGGCAAGGAACTGTATCAAGACCCGGACGCCGTGCGGTCGGTCGGATCGGTCATCTTCTTGCTGCCGTTCGTGCTGCTGGCCGGTTGGGCGGGAAGCATCGTCGACCGCTACAGCAAGCGAAGCGTCATGATGGCCGCCAAGTTCGCCGAGATCGTTGTAATGGTGCTGGGCATCGCGGCGATTCTGTCGGGCAATCTGGTGTTCTTGGCCGTCGTGTTGTTCTTGATGGGCGCGCAGAGCACGTTCTTCAGTCCCGCCAAGTACGGCAGCATTCCCGAGATCGTCGGCCATCGCAACGTGGCCGCCGCCAACGGTTGGGTCGGCATGACGACGATGATCGCCGTGATCCTCGGGGCGGTCGTGGGGAACGCCATCTTTTCGCTCACCACGTTACCCAACTGGGCCGAAACGGCCGGAGGCGCGATCGGCCCGGGCCAATATCGCTGGTGGATCAACGCCGCGGTCCTCATCGGTGTGGCGACCGTCGGATGGCTGGCGAGTTTCTTCATCCGCAAGCTGACCGCGGGCAATCCGCAGGCGAAGATTCCCGTCGTGCCGTTCGGTCAGTGCGTGCGCGACTTGAAGTTGCTGTTTTCCCACCGGGGCCTGTTCTTGGCGGCTTTGGGCAGTGCCTATTTTTGGAGTTTGGGCGTCGTCGCGCAGTTGAACGTCGACAAGCTGGCCGTGCCCGAGCTGGTCGGGCCGGCCGAGACGGGTCAAAGCCTCGTCGGCCCGATGCTGGCCGTGCTGACACTGGGAATCGGCCTGGGCAGCATGCTTGCCGGCTGGTGGTCGGGCGGTCGCATCGAGCTGGGTATGGTCGGCTTCGGCGCCTTGGGAATCGCGATCACGGGCATCTTGTTCGTCGTCATTCCGCAGGGCACCGGGTATTGGTTGTCGCCGGCCTATTTCGTCGCGTGCCTGCTTTTGTTCGCGCTGGGGCTGACGGCCGGATTGTACGACATTCCGCTGCTTTCGTACTTGCAGGATCGCAGTCCGCCGGAGATCCGCGGACGGATTCTCGCCGCGTACAACTTCTTGAGCTTCTTGGGAATGCTCAGCTTTTCGTTGCTGTTCGGCGTGGCCGCATCGAAGGGGGCGATGGCGATCTCGGCCCGGGGGATCTTCCTGACGGCCGGACTGGTCACGCTGCCGATCGCCGCGTTCATCTTCGTGCTGCTGCCGGTCGAGACCCTGCGATTTCTGTTCGCGAGGCTGTTTCGGCTCCTGTACCGCATGCGCGTGGTGGGTGCCGAAAACTTCCCGAAAGAAGGCGGGGCGGTCGTCGTCTGCAATCATATCAGTTGGCTCGACGGACTGATCGTGATGTTGGCCTGTCCGCGGGATGTGCGCATGGTCGCCGCCAGCGACTACGTGAGCAAAGGTCTGGCCGGTCGCCTGGCGCGCAAGGCGGGGGTGATTCCCATCCCGCTGGGACGAAAGGCCATGGCCCTGGCCATGCGCGAAGCGCGCGAGACGGTGCGCAACGGGGGCGTCGTGGGGTTGTTTCCCGAGGGCGGTATTTCGCGGACCGGGCAATTGATCGGCTTCAAGCCCGGGGTGATGCACCTGATCGACGACGAAACGCCGGTCGTTCCCATGTACATCGACGGCCTGTGGGGAAGCATCTTCTCGTTCGAGCGACGCCGTTTCTTCTGGAAGATTCCCAAGCGCTTGCGGTACCCGCTGACGGTCTACATCGGCGAGCCGCTGCACGGCAAGAAGACGCTGGAGCGTATCCATCGGGCGGTGGGCGAATTGAGCGTGCGGGCGGCCGACGACCACCGGGCACGGTTCCTGGTCCCGCCGCGACGGTTTCTGCGGATGGTACGGTCCAACCTCTTTCGTGAAAAGGCCGCAGACTCGCTCGGCATGCGCGTGACCGGGGCCACGTTGTGTATCGGCAGTCTCGTGTTGCGGCGCGTGTTGCGGCGAAAGTACCTGGCCGACCGCTATGCCGAAAAATACGTCGGCGTGCTGCTGCCGCCGTCGGTGGGCGGGTTGGTGGTCAACGCGGCTTTGGCGATCGACCGGCGGATATCGGCCAATTTGAACTACACGGTGTCGTCCGAGGTGCTGAATCACTGTATCCGCAGTTGCGGCATTCGGCATATCATCACCAGCCGCCGGTTCATGGAGCGGTTCGATTTCGACCTGGACGCCGAGCTGATCTACCTGGAAGACCTTCGCACCGAGGCGGGTTCGGGAGACAAGATTCTTGCCGCGTTGTGCACGTACCTGCTGCCCGCCGCCGTGCTCGAACGGTTGTTGGGGCTTACCGCGATCCGGCCCGACGACCTGCTGACGGTCGTGTTCACCTCCGGCTCGACGGGGCGTCCCAAGGGCGTGATGTTGTCGCAGATGAACGTCGGCTCGAACGTCGAATCGTTCGAACAGGTGCTCGACATTCGCGCCGACGACGTACTGTGCGGGATTCTGCCGTTCTTCCACTCGTTCGGCTACAGCACCACTTTGTGGGCGGCACTGCAATTGAAGCCGAAAGTCGTCTATCACTTCACGCCGCTGGAACCGAAGCAGGTGGGTAAATTGTGTCGCGAGCACGGCGCGACGATTCTGGTCGCCACACCGACGTTCCTGCGATCGTACATCCGCCGTTGCGAGCCGGAAGATTTCGCCAAGCTCGACGTGGTCATCACCGGCGCCGAAAAGTTGCCGCCGGAAGTCGCCGACGCATTCGAGCAGCGTTTCGGCGTGCGGCCGTGGGAAGGTTACGGCGCGACGGAAACCTCGCCGGTCATTTCGTCGAACATTCCGCCCAGCCGTATTCGGGACAAGTGGTTCGTCGATTGCCGTGAAGGCAGCGTCGGTCGCCCCATGCCTTACGTGATCGCCAAGGTCACCGACCTGGACACCGGCGAAGAACTTCCCTACGGCGAGCCGGGCATGCTATGGGTGAAAGGCCCCAACGTGATGCGGGGATACCTGAACGAGCCGGAGCGGACGGCCGAAGTCGTCGTCGACGGCTGGTACAAAACCGGCGACGTGGCCTTCCTGGACCGCGACAACTACATTCACATCACCGGCCGGTTGTCGCGATTCTCGAAGATCGGCGGCGAGATGGTGCCGCATCTGCGGATCGAGGAGGCGATCGGCCAGGTGCTCGAAGGCGACGAACAGGACGAACTCACCTACGCGGTCACCGGCGTCCCCGACGAAAAGAAAGGCGAACGAATCGTCGTCTTGTACACGACGTTGCCCTGTTCGCCCGAGGAAGTGTGTCGCAGGATAGCCGAGACCGATTTGCCTTCGCTGTGGATTCCCTCGCCCAAAAACTTCTTCCACGTCGAGAAGATTCCCGTCTTGGGAAGCGGCAAGTTGGACCTGCGGGCGGTGCAAGAGCTTGCCTTGCAAGTCGCCGATACCGGCCGATGAGCCGGTGCGGCTGCGACGCGATCACCGATCGAGGAAGCCGTCGTACACTCACGCCGCGGCAGGGCAGCGCAGGTCGAACAGGCCGAAGATCTCCTCTTGCGTGAGGCCCATCTTCGTCGGCCCTCGATGCCCGGAAAAGATCGTCTCGAACAACTCGCGTTTTTGTTCGAGTACAAGGTTGATCCGCTCTTCGATCGTGTCCACCGCCAAGAATCGCGTGACAGTGACCGGACCCGCCGCACCGATCCGATGCGCCCGGTTGATCGCCTGGTCTTCGACCGCCGGGTTCCACCAACGGTCGAACAGGAACACGTAGCCGCAAAATTGGAGGTTCAATCCGACGCTTCCGGCCCCGTAGCTCATCAGTAATACGCTGTGTTTCGGATCGTCGCGGAAGCGGCGGATCACGTCGTCCCGTTTTTGCGGGGGGATTCGGCCGTGGTAGGCCAACGGATGGAACCGCGCCAAACGGCGTTCGATCTCGTCCAGGGTCTTCACCCATTGACTGAAGACGATGGCCTTGCGGCCGCTTTGCGCGACTTCCTCCAGATCGGCTTCCAGCCGTTCCAATTTGGCGCTGGCGCCGGTGACCGGATCGAAGTTACAAATCTGCTTCAATCGCAGCACCAATTCGAAGACGTGTTGAATGGTCAACTCGCGTCCCATGTCGTTGAGCCGAATGACGCCTTCGGTCTGGGCGCGATCGTAGGTTTCGCGTTGCTCGGGCGTCAGTTCGACCTCGGCATCGCGCCACAGCTTCGGCGGTAGGTCGGTCAGCACCTGGTCCTTGGTGCGGCGAAGCACGAAGTCGGAGACCGTCTCGCCCATTCGCTGCGGCTTCAGTTCGGGAGAGAGATATCCCGGCGCGAGAAATTCGAAGATGCCGACCAGGTCTTCGGTACTATTCTCGACCGGCGTCCCGGTCAGGGCCCAACTGCGCCGACGCCGGATGCGATGGACGATCCTGCTGGTGGCGCTGGTGCGGTTCTTGATCCGTTGCGATTCGTCGAGGACGACCAGGTCGAAATCGAGCTTCGCCGACGCCGTCGCCTCGTGCGAGTTCCCGTCTTCATCGACCAACCGCAGCGGCGCCGAACGCGAATCGTCGGCAAGTAAGATGTCGTGGTCGCGATGCAGCAGCTCGTAGTTGGCGATTTTGACGGGAATATTCGCCAGGCGCCACAGGTATTCGCGTCGCGCTCGATCGCCTTCGACGATCACGACGGGAATCTCGGGCGCCCACAAATCGAATTCCCGCTTCCAGTTCGTGACCAAGGGTTTGGGACACACCAAGAGCACGTTACGGATTTCGCCCGACCGAACCAGCAGGCGAATCGACGTGATTGCCTGCATCGTCTTTCCGAGGCCCATTTCGTCGGCCAAGATCGCTGCGTGGCGGGCGTACAAGAAGGCGATCCCTTCCATTTGGTACGGAAACGGCAGGAAGGGAAACTCGAGTTGCCGCTCGATCAAGATCGATTCGAGCGACGGTTGCAACAAATAGTGCAAGCGGTCTTCCAGCCGCACGACGTCGCGCGGCGGCTTGACCCGCGTCCGGCTGCGGGCAAGCAGTTTCAACAGTTCTTCCTGCGACACCGCCAACTTGCGACCCGCCGATCGATCGGGCTTCGGCTTCGCCTCCTCGCGCGCCGGCGCAGGATCGCCTTCGACGGCAAAGTACCAGCTTTGCGTTCGGACCGGAACGCGCGGAACGGCCACCGAGATCGCCCGCACGTTCACATGATTGGTATCGAACGCGCGAACGCGACAATCGATTCCGCGTGCCAGCGCCGTGTTCCAACCCGTGGCGTAGGTACGGACGGGCACGTCGACCGGAACACTCTCGATCACGACCGGCAACTCGGCGACCGCCGCCTTCCAGCGGTCAGTGGATTGAACGCACGGCGACTCGCCGACCGCGGCGACCGGTTCCCGCTCGGCGGCGGGTGCGCGCGAGGTTTCTTCCGCGCTGCAAGCGGGCGATGCTACTGCGTGCGCGTCGGCCGGGTGGTGCGGCGCCTCGGTTGTTCGTCGCCGCGTCTTACCGCCGAACCAAAATCGAAACTTCATGACCTCAGCGCCCTCGTCGTGCTTCGTCGACGGCCTCGCGAATCCGTGTGAACGGCTCCACCAAATCGAGGACCTCGGCCCACGGTTCCAGCAAGGTGCGGACATTTTCCGCCCGCGCTGCGTGGGGTTGGGTGAAGACCAATCGATTCGTGCCGATCGTCACGACGACGGGTGCCCGAACGGTGGTCGCCGTGCTCCCTTCTGCCGCGGTGCCCCGATGCGCGAACTCGGCACCGCACGCCAAAGAAGTCTCGGAAACCTGTGCATTGTGGGCAAAGTGTGGGGCCGCGACTGCCGATTGCCGGGACCCGGCGTGCGCTTCCGCCCCATTCGCCTCGCGCGAACTCAAGGCGACCGGAACCGACACGTGATCCCCCAATTCGAGGAGTTCCGGTAAATCGACGCACACGAGGACAGGCGTCGATTTGGCATTTTCGAAGAGCGTGCGGGCGATGCGCTCCCCGTAAAGGTAGCCGCGAAACGTGGGACCGTAGAGAATCTGTTGCGCCTTGGTCGGTTGCACCGGGGCTGTGCAATGGAACTCCAACGGGCGCCCCAGGCCGTTGACGACGAGGTATCCCCCCACGTGGCCGAGTTCTTCGTACTCGACCACCGTCATGAATCCCAGGACTAGATCTGCCCTGAGTGTTGTCGCTGGTTCTTTATCCATATCTCGCAAGTTGCCTATTCTCAGGATGTGCTGCCCTCTCGTGTCCATCGAGAGGGGGATTTCGGTTCAGACTTCACCAGCATCGGGTATCGGTAGTACCGGACTTTAGATCTGCATGGATTGTTCGGGTTATACCAATCCCAAAGCAAGGCGAATGTTTTCTGTTTACGCCGGTCGGTCTTACAATTGCGGTAAAATGTTTCCCGAAAGATTCACGCATAACACTCGACTTTCCTGATCGGGCCTGCCTATACTGGATTTTTCAGACGAGCGGATCACTCCACATCGAGCGGGAAGCCGGATATGCGACCACCATTCTTCACGCAAATCGACGTGACGCAGGTCGGGGCCCAAACCGGCCCGCAGGGGGGCGGCATGGGCGAGTTGATCTTCCTGATGCGCCAAATCTTGGCCCAACAGGAGCAACAGACAAAATTGCTCGAACGGCTCGTACACCAGGTGAACGCAAACCAGCGTCAACGGGCCAACGAGTTGGAACAATGGCGCCAGGCGAATCCGCATTTGGCCAAGCGCTGCCGCAAGGCCGCCGAGGCCCTCAGCAAGATCCAAACCGAGTTTCTCTACCGTTTGACGGAAGAAATCGAAGACGGCTACGACGGCCTGATGGACGGCGAATTCTTTCTCAGTGAGTTTGTCGATCGTTTCGGGCCGCGGATGGCACACTTGAACGGGCTGGTGCAGGTGATGGCCCAGCTCAGCAGCGATCCGAGCCACACCGATTCTGAAAATACCTCGTCCTGAGGCACGACTTCGCAGCCGGCCGTCACTCTTGCCGTTTGTCACGTTGGATTCCACGCCGGCTTGCATGCTGCGCATACGCGAGCCTGCCGTTTCGTCGTCCACGGTCGCGGTGCGTCCGATCGTCCCCCTCGGCGCCGCGCGCTGCTAAGATGGGATACCAAAATCGGTCCTGCTTCCGCCTCTTTGTCTTCTTGTGTTGCGCGCGAAAAGGCTCATGAAATCGAACATTTCGTCTGCTTTCGTCTTCCGATGGCTGTGGGTCGCTGCGTGTGTGACGGCGATTGCCGGCGGCTGCCGCAAGAAGGTCGTTTCTCCGGCGGCGGGACCTTGGCCGATTCTCCAAAGCGATCCGCGGGAAGCAACGGCCGTCGAAAACTGGCCGCAGTTTCGCGGACCGAACGCGCAGGGAATCGGGACCGGCCGCCCGCCGATCACTTTTTCCGAGAAAGACGCGGTCTGGAAAACACCGCTGTCGGGTTCCGGGAACAGCTCGCCGGTTGTTTGGAAGGATCGCATTTTTCTGACCGCCGAAGAAGGTTCCCGCTCGGCGCCCGACTTGTACGTGATGGCCTTCGATCGCACCGACGGTCATCTCCTTTGGAAAGTCCGCGCCGCGAAGGCCTCGGGGCGAACGCATGCGAAAAACGGACATGCATCCGCATCGGCGGCCGTCGACGGCGAGCACGTCTACGTGTGCTTCGGATCACAGGGGCTCTTCTGCTACGACCTCGACGGGAATTTCGTTTGGCATGCCGAATTGGGAAAGCTCGAGCACATCTACGGAACGGCCGCCAGCCCGATCTTGTTTGAAAACAGCGTCATCCAGCTTTGCGACGCCTCCGAAAACTCGTACCTCGTCGCGTTCGAGAAGAACTCGGGCAAACTGCTGTGGCGCAGCTCGCGAGAAAGCACCGGCTCGTGGACGACGCCGGTCGTCGTTCCGGTCGAGACCGATCGCGGCACGCGCTTCGAATGTCTGGTCAACGGCGGCGAATTCGGTCGCACGGGTCGACTGACCGCCTATGATGCCCGCACCGGAAAAGAACTATGGTACGTCGACGGCCTCGAAACGCTGGTCACACCCGTCGCGTTGTATGCGAATGATTTGGTCTTCAGTTTGAGCGGTCGTAACGGGCCGATCATCGCGGTCGAGCCGGGCGGAGGGGGAAACGTCACCAAGAATCGCGTGCGCTGGCGCCTGCCGCGCGGCGGCCCCTACATTCCGTCGGGCATCGTCTACCGCAACCGGTTGTATGTGGTCGGCGATCAAAAGACGATCACCTGCTACAACCCCGGTGACGGTTCAACGATTTGGAGCGAGCGACTCGGCGGCACGTTTACCGCGTCGCTGGTGGCAGCCGACGGGCGCCTGTACGCGGCAAACGAACAAGGTCATCTGTTCGTCGTCGAGGCCGCCGACACGTTCAAGCTGTCGGCCGACAACGAGCTTCCCGGCCGTATCTTGGCCACACCGGCGATCGTCGAAGGCGATCTGATCGTCCGCACCGATCAAGCGTTGTACTTGTTCGCGGGCAGCCCGTCGCGGTCCCAGGAGACAAGCGACGAAGCACCGCAAAACGGCGAATCACGTGCCGGCCCGAATCCGAAGCCCGTCGTCGATTCGACACCTGATTCGGCAAGCCGCACGGAACCGGCAAACTTCGATGCGGCCGGGCCCTCGAGTTGGCCGTTGTATCGCGGAACGCCTTCCTGTACGGGCATCTCGCAGGCGAATTTGCCTGCGCGGTTGGAAACCGTCTGGGTACACACTGAAGAAAAGGAGAGCTTCTCGGCTTCGCCGGTGATTGCCGAAGGGACGGTCGTCGTCGGCAGCGTCATGGGTGCCCTGCTGGCGTTGGATGTCGATACCGGCGAAGTGAAATGGCGTTTCGAGAGCGAGGCAGGCTTCACCGCGTCGGCCGCGTATCACGACGGAGCGTTTTACGTAGGCGACGTCGACGGCGTGTTCTATTGCCTCGACGCCAAGGACGGATCCGTCCGCTGGAAGTTCGAAACCGACGGCGAAATCGACAACTCAGCGAACTTCTTCGGCAACGAAGTCGTCTTCGGGTCGCAAGACTTCAACCTGTACTGCCTCGACGCCCGAACGGGCGAAAAGCGTTGGGCCTTCGAGAACGAAGACCAAATCCGCTGCTGCCCGCCGATCGTCGATCACTTCACGTTGATCGCCGGCTGCGACGGAGCCTTGCACGTGCTGGACCTGTTCACCGGCGAAGAGGTGCGCAAGGTGGATCTCGAAGGGCCGACCGGCTGTACACCCGCGGTGGCAGGCAACATCGCCTACGTGGGCACCGAGGACGGCCTTTTCTTCGCCGTCGATTGGCAAGAAGGTTCGATCGCGTGGCGGTTCGAGGCCGAAAAAGCAGGCAGCCTGTCGTTTCGATCTTCCGCCGTGCTCGCCGACGAGCTCGTGATCGTCGGTGCCCGCGACAAAAGCGTTCGCGCCTTCGACCGCCGGACGGGGAAACCCCGCGGCCAATTCATGACGCGACGCTACGTCGACGGCTCGCCGGTGCGGGTGGGCGACCGGGTGTACATCGGCTCGATGGACGGGCGCCTGTATTGCCTCGACGCGCGCGACACAACGCTTCAAACACTGCTGTGGGAAAAGGATCTCGGCGGCGCCGTTTCCTGTTCACCGGCGGTCGTCGAGAACCGCCTCGTCGTCGCCACCGAGGAAGGTGATATCTACTGCTTTGGTCCTTCCGACAAACCACCCGAATGAGTGGTATTTTTGCGGCTCACAAAACCCCCTCAATCGGGTTAGTCGCAAGCGGATCGGACCTCGTAAAATCGGCGGAAATGCGGTAAAATAAGGACTTTGTGTATCGGCCGGTCGGCCCGGTTCGACATAGCCATCGAGGATGGTCCGGAAATCGTGCAGTCGAAGACACGCGTCCGCCAACGCGAGCGTTCCGACACGCCGCCGACGTTTTTCTACATCGACGGCGAGGACGAGACCGGTCTCCCTCGCCCCGACGATTTCGTCGTGGGATCCGAGAACCGCACCGCGGCCGTCGCCTGCGAGCTGTTTCTCGAAACCGCCGCGCGGCGACGCGAGGAGGATTCGCCCGCAGCCACCATTCCGCCGTTGTACGTGTACGGGCCGGAGGGATCGGGAAAGAGCTGTCTGGTTCGCACGTTGACGGCCGGTTGGCGGGCCCTGTTCCCCGACGTTCCCTTCGTGGTCCAGACGGCGGTCGACTATCGCCGCGCCCTGGCCCGCGCGATCGACCGCGATCAAGGAAACCTGCTGCGTGCGAGAATCACCGCGTTGGGCTTGTTCGTGCTGGAGGACATCGAACACTTGGCCGGGTATCCCGCGGCGATCGACGAGTTCCTCCAAGTGTTCGAGGCAGCCGTCGAATCGCAAACGGCCATCGCCTGCACGTCGCAGTTTGCACCGTGGGAGTTGCCGGGCTTTCCGAGGGCCTTGACAGCCCGGTTGGAAGGCGGATACACCGCGCCGGTGGCGTTTCCCGGCCCGGTCGCACGACGCCTGTTTTTGCGGCTGACTGCCGACAAGTTGGGATGCCGCATTACGGGAGCCGCGTTGGACTATCTGGCGGAATCGTTGGAAGGTTCGGCGGGCGCGATGACCGCTCGATTCGGCGAGCTGCTGGCTGCGGTCCGCCCCGAGGGCGCGACGCGCCGACCGTTGGATGTCGCCGACGTGCGCAAGTGGATCGAACGACGGCGCGCATCGCAGCGTCCGGACTTGCCGCTGATCGCCCGATTGGCCGCGCGAGCCTTCCGCCGCTCGGTCAAAGAATTGCGCAGCGCCGACCGCCGTCAAGTCGTCGTCCTGCCGCGAAACGTTGCCATGTATGTGGCACACGCGCATTTCGGCTACACGCTCAAAGAGATCGGAAAATACTTCGGCAATCGCGATCACAAGACCGTGTCGCATGGTTG
This sequence comes from Thermostilla marina, assembly GCF_054657455.1. Lineage (NCBI taxonomy): Bacteria > Pseudomonadati > Planctomycetota > Planctomycetia > Pirellulales > Thermoguttaceae > Thermostilla > Thermostilla marina. Next base: position 302,811 of record NZ_BAAHYR010000001.1, read on the forward strand.
CCACAAGATAGAACAATTACAAAAGACAGATAAAATACTTCAACGCGAAATTGAGCGGCTGCTTCGCGAGCTTCGCGTGGAGGACGCTTTGTGCGGCTGACAGCCCGCCGGCCGTCGACGGATCGAAATCCTTGGGGAAAACGTGTCGAATGACTGTCGATCGGTGTCACCGGTCGGCAACCATCGACATCGGCGCCCGTTGTCGCCGGTTGTAAACATTGCAGCGAACGGTTGATCGACAAATTATCGACGATCCGGCGACAGGTTTTCCCCATCGGTATGGTAGACGAGACAACATCCGAACTATTAGGGAAATAAGCGATTTCGAAATCCACCGAGAATCCGAGAGCGGGTTGTCGACACGCCGGATCCGAACACTAACGACAATACGGTTTACTTATACAAGATTCGAATCAATCGACACGCCCGCTCGGCCGGGACGAAGACGAACGGTTCCCTCGAACAGGAGCCTGATCACCATGAAGGTCGAAATTACCCGCGAAAAGTTTTTGCCCGCGTTCCAGACGGTGGCTTCCGTGGCACCCACTCGAACGCCGAAGCCCGTCTTGGGAACGATCAAGATGATCGCGACGAATCAAAAAGTCACCCTGTTGGGGACCGACCTGGAGATCGCGATCCGGATCGACGTGCCGGGCGTCGAAGTGGAGATTCCTGGATTAGCTCTTTTGCCTATCCGCCGCACGTTGGCCATCTTACGGGAAACGAACGATGAGAAAGTCGCGCTCGAGTGCGACGGGGCGAAAGTCGTTCTCTCGGGAAGCCGATTCAACTTCCAGTTGCCCATTCCGAACCCCGACGAGTTTCCCGACGTTGCCGATTTCGACGCCGAGGCCTATCAGAAGTTTTCCGCCAAGGCTTTGCGTGAAATGATTCAGCGAACCGTCTTCGCCACGGATCCGGAAAGCGGTCGGTACGCGTTGGGCGGCGTATTGTTCGATTTCGAAGACGACACGGTATCGGCCGTTGCAACCGACGGACGGCGCCTGGGATGGCAACTCGGATCGATCGACACGGTCGGCGACTACACACCCGAGAAAAACACGATCGTGCCGACGCGGGCGGTGCAACTGATCAGCCGCATCCTCGACGACGGCGACGACGAAGTGCTCTTTTGCGTCCAAGACAACGCGGCACTGTTGCGTCACGACCGAACGGTCGTTTATTGCCGGCTGCTGGAAGGCCGCTATCCGCCGTGGCGGGAAATCATTCCGAAGTATTCCGATGCGGTCGAGATCACCGTCCCGGTCGGCGAATTCTATTCGGCCGTTCGCCAGGCGGCGATCGTGGCCGACGTCGAACGCCGCGCGATCCATTTGATTTTCGGCGACGGCAAGATCGTGTTTACGACGCACGGTGCCGAGCTGGGCGAAGCCCGCATCGAGATGCCCGTCAGCTACGACGGCGAAGAAATCGTCAGCAAGCTCGACCCGCAGTACCTAAGCGATTTCCTGCGGGTGCTCGATGAGGATTCGAGCGTCACGATTCGCTTGCAGGACGGTAGCTCGCCGGTGGTTTTCGAGACCGACGACGGTTACACGCACGTCGTGATGCCGTTGTCGTAGGAACCTTTCCCCGTCGAGGCGAACGGAACCATGAACACCGGATCGAGTCGACGCGGGGGGCGACCGCAGCGATTGGGCGAGATTCTCGCTCAAGAGACGGCCCGGCTGGGGCTGGGGCGGGTGAAAGCGGCTCGGCGGCTCGAGCAAGTGTGGGCGCGGCTGGTCGATCCTCCCTTGGAAGAGTTTACCCAACCCGGTTCGATTCGGCGCGGAACGCTCGAAGTGCTGGTCGCCGCCTCGGTGATCATGCATGAGTTGACCTTCCGCAAACCCGAACTGATTGCACGGCTCCAAGAGGAGTTACCGGAGTTGGGCATTCAAGACATTCGCTTTCGGATCGGAACGTTGCCCTTCAAGTGACGTTGTGAATCGAAAGCTGCAAACGGTCGGCCGGTCATCCCGGCCGAAGCAAAAGGACGGATCCACGGAAAACATTCCACCCGATCGATTCACCGCCGTGCGTCGAGTCGATCGTCGAAATTGTCACGAGGAACGAATACAAACGATGTCGGAAGAGAATCACGTCGAGATGCAAGCGGCTCCCGAACCGGAGAAGAACAATTCCCATTCGTCGCAGCCGGAAAACGAAGATACCCGCACGAACGGCGGAAAGACCGAGTATTCGGCCGAAGACCTGGAACACCTCAGCGATCTCGAGCACGTACGGAAGCGGCCGAGTATGTACATCGGCGATACGGGCGTGCGAGGTCTGCATCACCTGGTGTACGAGGTCGTCGACAACTCGATCGACGAGGCGATGGCCGGCTTCGCCACCGAAGTGCGCGTCACGATCAACACCGACGGCTCGGTGACCGTCGAAGACGACGGCCGCGGCATTCCCGTCGAGATTCATCCCGACTTGGGCGTTTCGACGCTCGAAGGCGTGATGACGGTGTTGAAGTTCGGCGGTAAGTTCAGCAAAGGCGCCTACGCGACCTCGGGCGGTTTGCACGGCGTCGGCGTGACGGTCGTCAACTTCCTTTCGGAATGGTGCGAGGTCGAAGTTTCCCGCGACGGCGCCGTCCATCAACAGGAATATGAACGCGGCGTGCCGACCGGTCCCGTGCAGCGGATCGGAACGACGAAGCGGACGGGCACGAAGACGACCTTCAAGCCCGACCCCCAAATCTTTCAGACCGTCGAATTCAACTACAGTACGTTGTACCGGCGGCTTCAAGAGCTGGCGTTCCTCAATCGCGGTGTGAAGATCATCTATCGCGATGATCGCGTCGGTGAAGGTGAGACCTTTCACTACGAGCGCGGGATCATCGAGTTCGTCGAACATCTCAATCGCGGAAGCAACGCGCTGCACCCGGAAGTCATCTACTTCCACGAAACACGCGACGACATCGAAATGGAATTGGCGCTGCAATACAGCGACGATTACACCGAGAACTTCCATTCGTATGTGAACAACATCAACACGACCGAGGGCGGAACGCATGTTTCCGGCTTTCGGGCGGCGCTCACGCGCACGCTGAACCAGTACGGCAAGAATGCCGGAATGTTCAAAAACCTCGTTCCCTCCGGTGACGATTTGCGGGAAGGCCTGACGGCCGTGTTGTCGTTGCGCGTGCCGCATCCGCAGTTCGAAGGCCAAACGAAGACCAAACTCGGCAACAGTGAGATCGAAGGCATCGTCGGCTCGGCGGTCGGCGATTTCTTGACGAAGTTCCTGGAAGAGAATCCGAAGGTCGCCCGCGAAATCATCCGCAAAGGCATCCTCGCGGCCGAGGCCCGCGAAAGCGCCCGCAAGGCCCGTCAGTTGGTGCGGGAACGCAAAGGCGCCCTCAGCGGTGCGGGCTTGCCCGGCAAACTGCGCGATTGTACGAGCAAAGATTACGACAATTGCGAGTTGTATCTGGTCGAGGGTGATTCGGCCGGCGGGAGCGCCGAGGGGGGACGAATCCGCGAATTCCAGGCAATCTTGCCGTTGAGAGGTAAGATTATCAACGCCTACAAGTCGCGGGACGACAAGGTTCTGGCCAATGAGGAAGTCCGCAGTATCATCTCGGCGATCGGAGTCGGTGTGGGCGACGAAGTGGACCTCGCCAAGCGCCGCTACGGGAAGATCATCATCATGACCGACGCCGATGTCGACGGATCGCATATCCGCACGTTGCTGCTGACGTTCTTCTATCGGCAAATGTACGAGTTGGTGCGTGCCGGAATGGTCTACGTCGCCCAGCCGCCGCTTTTCCGTGTGCGTCAGAAGAAGAACGTCTACTACGTGCAAACCGAAGAAGAAATGAAGGCCCAATTGCTCGAGTTGGGCTTGGCCGACGCCGTGTTCGATCCCGGCGACGGACGACTGATCGAAGGCGCCGAGATGGAACGCCTGTGCCGTTGCCTCGCAGCCTTGGAAAACTCCGTGCTCGCCCTGGAACGGCGCGGCATCTCGCTGCGCGACCACGCGGCGCGGCGCGACCCCGAAAGCGGCCGGTTGCCCGTCTATCACGTGTTCATCGGACGCGAAGAGCACTGGTTCTGCCGTCGTCGCGATCTCGACGGTTTCCTCGCCGAACGCGAAGCCCGTACCGGCGAGCAGCTTCACGTGCAAAGCGACCGCAACGGTGAAGAAGAAAACGGCAATGCAGACGAACCTTCGGCGCCGCGCTTGCACATCACCGAATTGCACGAGGTGCGGTCGATCAACGCCCAACTGGAAGAGCTGCGGAGCATGGGTTTCGACGTCGACGCGCTCATCCCCGTCGAACGCACCGGCACGCAGGAACCGCGATACAAGCTGCGCCGCGGCGACAGCGTCACCGGCTTGCAGGATTTGCGGGCATTGGTGCCGGCGATCCGATCGGCCGGTGAAAAGGGCCTGCAAATCACCCGCTTCAAAGGATTGGGCGAAATGAACGCCGAGGAGCTTCGCGAAACGACGCTCGATCCGGCGAACCGCACGCTGCTGCAAGTCACCATGGAGGACGCCGGCGCCGCAGACGAGATGTTCCGCATCCTGATGGGCGAAACGGTCGCCCCGCGACGCGAATTCATCGAAAAACACGCGCTCGAGGTCCGCAACCTCGACGTTTGATGCGGCGCACGGTCGCTTCGACCGGGTGCGACGAGAAAAGCTTGGGGCGAGCAAAACCGGCGAATTACAATAGACGCGCTTCGCTTCGGCGGGCGCGTCTGTTTGTTGCGCCCGCCGACGGATACGACGGTAGTCGTCCCAGGTTTTCGAGAAGAGGTATTCACGATGCACAACGCGACTTTATTCTCGGCCGCAATCGACCGTGCTCTCCGTCGCCGGCTGACGGCGGCGCTCGTTACCGGAGTTTTCTTGCTGCCGCAGACCGTCTCGGCCCAATGGGTTCGCGACACGTTGCCCGAACCGCCCGCGGGAAAAACGTGGAAGCTCGTCTGGCATGATGAATTCGACGGCGACACGCTCGATTCCGACAAATGGGACGTGCCCGACAACCGGCGGCGCGACGGCTGGTGGTCGCCCAAGGCGGTCTCTCTCGACGGCAAGGGGCATCTCGTCATCAAGACGTTCAAGGAAGGCGACACGTACTACGACGCATGTGTTCGCACCCGCGGAAAATTTGAGCACGCGCAAGGTTACTACGTCGCGCGCATCCGCCTGCACAAGCAGCCCGGGCATTGGTGTGCCTTTTGGCTGTACAACACGTCGGTGGGTAAAGTCGGAAACGAAGGCCGCGACGGCACCGAGATCGACATCATGGAAAAGCCCTGGTTGGACGATCGCGTGCAACAAACCTTGCATTGGGACGGCTACGGCAAGGCCCATCGGTCGAAAGGAAACGTGGCGATCGTTCCCGGCGTCATGGAGGGATTCCACACCTTCTCCCTGTGGTGGAAGGACGATGAGTACGTGTTCTACGTCGACGGCAAAGAGACCTGGCGCACGTCGGCCGGCGGCGTCTGTCAGGTGCCGCTGTACGTGAAGCTTTCCGACGAGATCGGTTCCTGGGCGGGCGACATCCGCCGGGCCGAGCTGCCCGACGAGTTCGTCGTCGACTACGTGCGCGTGTACGACCTGGTCGACCGTCGGCCGTAGCCGATCCCGACATGCAGGAGATCCAGCGATGCGATGGTTGACGATTCTGTCGTTGTGTGTCGCCATGGGAACGTCCGCGGCGGCGGAAGAGCATCTTTGGCCGCGAACGCGTCTGCCCGATCCCAACGCGGGAAGTCAGCAAACGTGTGCCGTGGCGGCCGATTTCGACGGTGACGGACGCTGCGATTTCGTCGTCGGCGAGCGCACCCGCGCCCCGGCGGTCGTGTGGTATCGCTTCGACGGAAAGGAGTTCCATCGCAGCGTCATCGAGCCGCACACGCTCAAGCCCGAGGCGGGTGGGGCGGCCGCCGATCTCGACGGCGACGGCGACCTCGACTTGGTGCTCGGTCAAGACGCCTCGGGCAACGAGATGTGGTGGTGGGAAAACCCCAGTCCCGAATTCGACCGCCCGTGGCAACGCCGCACGATCAAAAGCGATGCGGCCGCCAAGCACCATGATCAGACGATCGCCGACTACGACGGTGACGGCCGCGCCGAGCTCCTCTCGTGGAACCAAAAAGGCCGGCGACTCCTTTGGTTCGAGGTTCCACACAAACCGCAATCGCTCGAAAAGTGGCCGTATCGCAGTGTGTTCGAATGGCGCGCAGGGGCCGAACTGGAAGGATTTCCGGCCCGGCCGGTCGATGTCGACGGCGACGGACGACTCGATCCCGTCGGCGGCGGTCGCTGGTTCTCACTGCGTGACGACGGCCGACTCGAGGCCCACCTGGTCGACGATGCCATGCGCTTCACCCAGTGCGCGGCAGGGCAACTGATCCCCGGCGGATGGTGCGAAATCGTCTTCTCACCCGGTGATGCCGACGGCACCGCAAGCTGGTACGAATATCGCGACGGTACTTGGAAACGGCATCCGCTGGCCGAGGTTTTCCACGGCCACACCTGCGACATCGCCGATTTCGACCTCGACGGCAAGCTCGACATCCTGATCGGCGAGATGGGGGATCCCGGTGCCGGCGACGACGCGCGGGTAATGCTCTTTTTCGGGGACGGCCGCGGAAATTTCACCCGGCAAGTCATCTGCCGCGGGCAGGGGATCCACGAAGGACGCACCGGCGATTTCGACGGCGACGGCGATCTCGACATCCTCCTCAAGCCGTACCATCACCACGCGCCGCGACTCGAGGTGTTGTGGAATCCCGCCCGGTAAACCTCGGCAACACCCCTGTTGCTCAATCGCGAAGTGCCAATCGCGATTGCAACTTTTTGCCGAGTTCTTCGACGATCTCGGGATGCTCCTCGGCAATGTTCTTCGTCTCGCCGGGGTCGGTCGCGTGGTCGTACAACTCGGCGTAACCGTCGTTGTAAAGAATCAAGTGATAACGAGCGGTCCGCAGCGAAGCCCGGCCCGACTGGTACGACACTGCCGGGTGCCCTTCGGCCTTCGGATCTTCCAAAATGGGGCGTAAGGAAACGCCGTGGACGAAGTCGGGCATCGGCAAACCCGCCACATCGCATAGGGTGGGGAAGATATCCAACGTCTCGACGACCGCGGTCGCCTTCTCGCCCGGCTTGGGCATGCCCGGATACCGAATCAAAAGCGGCGAGCGCAGCGATTCCTCGAACAACGAGTGCTTGCCCCAAATGGCGTGCTCGCCCAGGTGCCACCCGTGATCGCCCCACAAGACGACGATCGTCTTGTCGGCTTCGCCCGTCTTTTCCAGTGTTTCGAGCACACGGCCCACTTGGGCGTCGGCATAGCTCACGCACGCGGCGTAGTGTTTGCGAACGAGCTCGGCGAATTCGGCGTCCGTCCGCGGGTCGCGGTTCCAACGATGATATTTCATGAACTCCCCGGAGCCGTGCCACGTCGTTCGCCAATCGGGCTTTTCGGGGTGCGGAATAGGCGGCAGATCCACGTTTTCATACAGCTTGTAGTACTTGGCGGGACAGCCGAACGGCAAGTGCGGACGGAGAATTCCGACCGCCAAGAAAAACGGTTTGTCGTCGTCGGCCAGTTCTTCGAGTTGTTTCAAGGCCTCGGGGATCATGACCCCGTCGGGATAGATCGCATCGGGGCCGTCGACCGCCTGAAAGACGTCCATCTTGCTCGCGTCGCCGCGAATCTCGCCGTTGGCCAATCCGTGCATCCAGCCGCGAGGATGTTGCCACGGCCCGGCCGGCAGCAGGTGCCGATCCCAGGAAAGCGGCATCTCCAGCTCGTTCGGATCGTTCCAATCGGGACCGCCCATCCCGCCGGGATGGTGCGAGACCTTGCCGATCGAGACGGTCGTGTAGCCGTGCGTGCGGAACCATGCGGGCATGCTCGGCGGCACGGCCTGGGGGTCTTGCCGCATCTTTGCCGCCCGCTGAAAGATGGCGTTGTTGCCTGCACCGCCGTACCGGCCGGTCAACAGCGTGAACCGCGATGCGCCGCACGTCGGCGCCTGCACGTAGTTGTGCAGAAAGATGCGCCCCGTCGAGGCGAGCCGATCGATATTCGGCGAATGAATGTACGAGACGCCGTAGCACCCCAGCTCGGGGCGCAGGTCGTCGACGCAAATCAACAAGACATTGGGCCGTTCGGCGGCAGATGCAAAAACCGGCCCCAGGCACACGACAACCGACAGTAAGGCGACGATCCGCTTCATGGAACACTCCCGGTGAGTAAAGACACTGTAAGCGACGACCCGACACAACCCCCAGGAGTTCATTGTCGTATGATACCCTCACACCCGCAGGGGACGAAAGGAAGGAAAGTGGAACTCGGCACGGTTTTGCCGCACCGCGTCACCTTCGGGAAAGCCGGGCGTCATTCGAGCGGACCGACATCTTGCCGCCACGCTTCCCAAATACGACGCAGGCTTTCGAGAACAGCGGGATGAGACGCCGCAAGGTTCTCCGTTTCACTGCGATCTTCGGCAAGGTTGTACAACTCCCAACTCCCGTCGGGTCGGTTGCCGCGCCCGCGTCGCAAAAGGGCTTTCCACGGCCCTTGCCGTACGGCGGCGTATCGTTCGTAATTCCAGCACAACGTGCGTTCCGTCTCATGACCCGAGCGAAGATGCGGCAGCAAACTTCGGCCGTCCAACGGGTGTAGGTTCCGACCGGCATACTCCGCCGGATAGTCGAGTTCGGCGATTTCAAGAATAGTCGGAAAGATATCGACGACGTGGCCGACCTGCCGGGAGACGATCCCCGGTCGTCCAATGCCTGCGGGCCAATGGAAGATCATCGGTGTTGCGATGCCGCCTTCGTAGAGGGTCGATTTGAAGCCACGCATCGGTGTGTTGCAGACGGACGCGCCGACCGCGTTCAATCGGCCGTGCGTTCCGCGGTCGCCCAGACGGCGCCCGGGCGGAATGATAGTCGGATGGCCTTCGGCACTGGCCCCGTTGTCACTCAAGAAAAAGATCGCCGTGTTGTCGAACAGGTCGTTTGCCTTCAGATAGTCGAACAGACGTCCGAGTTCCTGATCCAAGCGATCGACCATCGCCGTGTGAACCGCCAACGCCGTGCGGTAATACTGTTTTTCGTCCTCTCTCAGCGCATCCCATGCTGGAGTCTTATCGTCCAGCGGCGATAACTTGCAGTGCCGTTGATCGACGATGCCCAGTCGAATCATCTGTTCATAACGCCGTCGGCGGGCGGCGTCGGTACCGTTTTCGAAAGTCTTCAAGTAACGATCGACATCGGCCCGCGGCGCCTGCAACGGCCAGTGCGGCGCGTGCGTCGCGTAATACATGAAAAACGGTTTCCGCTTCCCTTGGGTAACGACCTCCTCCTTCAAGAATCGAATCGCGAAGTTTGTATCTTCGACGGTAAGGTACCAGTCGTCGACCGGCACGGTCATATCGGCCTCGGTGTACGGTCGATCGTCGATCCAGATCGTGCTATTTGCCGTGTCGCTCTCCGGCCACCAGTAAATAGGCGTCAACGGGGAACCGAAATATCGCTCAAAACCCAGTTCCAGCGGCTTGGGACGAATATGCCATTTGTCGATCATCAAGCAAACATATTCGTCGGCCAGGGCCTCTGCCGGTGTCATACCGCACAATGTGACGTCGCCTGCGGCGTGATAGGCGCGGGTGCGCTGGTTCCACAGGCCGGTCATCAGCGCTGCGCGGGTGGGGGCGCACTTCGCATTGTTGTAAAAGTTGACGAACAAGACGCCGTGGGCAGCCAGCGAGTCGAGATTCGGGGTTCGGGCATCGCCGCCCATGCAGCCCAAATCCGAGTAGCCCATGTCGTCCGCCAGAATCAGCAAGATGTTCGGACGATCGGCGAACACAGTGCGCGACGGGCAGAGTACCGCCAAGATCCACAAGAACAGAAGGAGTCGAGAACGGTTCATAGATCACAAGTCCTCGTAAGAGCGGCATTCGAGAAAAAACGATGCCGATCGCACCACTCCGCCATGTGCCGCAACACGCGCGTTGCCGTTTCTTACAGGTAGAAAATTGCGACTACAAAGACACTCCATCGTAGTCAGATCGAGGCGGAAGAGCCAAAGAATATCCGATCCTCAAAACGTCGCGTAGAGACCGGAATCGGACGGGCGTGCCGAACGGGCGCCATCGCCGGACGCGGCGAACCGCCACGTTTCCGTATCGCTGGAGAACGACGACCAAATTCGCGGTACGTCTTTGTGTGGCCGGTCCGAGCGAGCCGGAGTCGCCCTGCGGTGGTCGGATCGAATCGGTTGCGCAAAAAAACCGCGGCGAAGGTTTTCCTGCCTTGGCCGCGGGGATTCGTCGGACGATCATCGTTGAAAGAAGCGTGCGTTCGGCGGCGCGCCGCCGGCTTGCGGGCAATCAGCCGGGCAACGGCCAGCCGGGGCGGTGCGCTTCGAAGATCAGTTCTTCGGCCTCGGGCGCGCCGATCGGCTTGAGGTTTGCCGCATCCCACGCGAACGGCTTGCCGACGCGGTATGCGACGTTCCCCAGCAAGACGGTCTCGGCCATCGGGCCGGAATAGTCGAAGTTGACCGTCGCCGGTTCGCCGCCCTTGCAGGCCGCCGTCCATTCCTTATAGAAGCCGGGCGAGTCGGGAATGAACTTCTCGGGATATTCGAAGTCGGCGAACTTGTCTTTCGGGAACAGTTCGTGCTTGCCGAACTCGGTCAGCAGCATCCCCTTGCTGCCGACGAACAACACGCCCGTCCCATAGTGCGGCAGGTTGTGCTCGCGAAGAATATCGGGGCCGGGTTTCGAGTGATACCAGTGCAATTCAAGCTCGGGCAGGTCGCCGCGGGCGGGGAACTTGTACGTCACGTGCATTTGCTTGGGCGTCCGTTCCGGATCGCGTTCGGGACCGGTCGCCGACACGTGCACGCAGTGCTCGAGCTTGAGCGCCCAATAAGGAATGTCCAGCACGTGGCAACCCCAATTGCCCGTCTCACCGGTGCCGTAGTCCCACCAGAACCGCCAGTTGTAGGGGCAGAGGGCGGGCGTGTACGGCCGGAACGGCGCGGGGCCGATCCACAGGTCCCACTTCAAGCCGGGCGGAATGGGCGGAAACTCGGTCGGTTTGGCGGGCATGCCGCGGTCGCCGCCGATCCAGGCGTGAACCTCGCGGACCTCGCCGATCGCACCCGACTGTACCAGCTCGACCACCCGATGCATGTTCGACATCGCGTGCCGCTGCGCGCCTAGTTGTGTGGCCAACTTCTTCGCTTTGGCGGTCTCGGTCATCCGGCGCACGTAAAACACGTTGTGCGCCATCGGCTTTTCGCAATACAAGTGCTTGTCGAGCAGCATTGCCGCCATGGCCGGATGCGCGTGGGTATGGTCGGGCGTCGAGACGACCACCGCGTCGATCTCGTTCGCCATCTCGTCGAACATCACGCGGTAGTCGTAATACTTCTTGGCTTTGGGGAACTTGTCGTACATTTTTCCGGCGCGGGCGTCGTCCACGTCGCACAGGGCGACGATGTTCTCACCGGCGCCCGCCACGCCGTTGACGTTGGCCGAGCCGCGTCCGCCGATGCCGATGCAGGCCACGTTCAGTTTTTCGTTGGGCGACTGCCCGAAAGCCAGCAGACCGGGCCGCAACACCATTGCCGCTGCTGCGGCCGCCCCGGCCGACTTGACGAAGTCGCGCCGCGTCGCTTTGCAGATGTTTCGCTTGCGTGCCATGGTGGATACCTCCAGTGAATCGAGACCGATACGCACCCTCGAGAGTTGCACGAAAGATTCCCCGCCGCTGCGTGCCAAAGCATGACTTGCTTCAGCATAGTCGGCCGTGGCGAGACTGTCACGAACGGATTCCCCGCGGCGAAGACCTTTTTTCGCACGTTGTCGACCGGCAGCGTGATTCGTGCGGCAAATAGGCAGACAAAATTGCCTACCGTTTCGAAGCGCGGTACCGTACGCGGCAGTCGATCGCCGACAAGCAAAGCGATTACGGTTCGGCCGAGTCGAGATCGATTTCGGTACCGCCGGCGAGCAAGCCGGGCGTCGGCTCACCTTGAGCACAATCGACGACGAAGATTTTTCCTGCGCCCATGCGGCCGGTGCGGGCGTGCGTCACGATCAGCCGCAATGTTTCTTCCAGCCGATAATCGTCGACCCACAAGTCGATTTGTACCTTGGGCAGAAAGGCGGCCTCGTACTCGCCGCCGCGGTACTCTTCGAGATAGTTCTTCTGGCGACCGAATCCCTTCACCTCGCGGACCAGGCACGCTTCCAGCGGCGCATGCGCCAACTCGCGCAAGACGCGCTCGGCCACGAACGGTTGAACCACGGCGGTGATCTGTTTCACGGCGGAGACCTCACGGCGGTCGTTCACCGTCATGCGGCTGGGAATCGTTCGGTAAAAAGCGCCCTCGCCGGAGGGGCGGTACCATTACCGCTGAGCATACCACCGGCCGAGGCAAAGTGCCAGCCGACGATCCCGCCTCGCATCACTCGACGGCGGCTCGGCTGTCCCGCTAGAATAAGAGCTTGCCCGTAGGCCGTGTTTCGCGGGCAGGCGGCAAGGTGGGCATTGCAGGCAGAATGGAAAAGACGGACGATCACGGAGGAACACGAGGTTTCATCGATGGCAAACCCCCAAGATACGCCGCATCGCACACCGTACCAGCAGCGGATCATCCGCAACTATTACGAAAACCGCGACACGTTGATGTTACAAAAGCTGGGCGAGTTGGTGGGCGATCTGTACCTCGCCGAGGGCAAAGCCCGCAAACGTTTGTGGGAACGTGCAGCGGCGGCGATGAAGAATTTGCAGGTTCCTCCGGCGCGGGTGGCGCACATTGTCGACAGTGACAACCCCTCGTTGCTCGCCCGGCTGCTCGAGGAGCTTCAACGCAAGGGGTGACCGAACACGCGACAGGCATGATCGGCCGGTGCGGTCGACACGCGCAACGAAGGAAACACGATGGCCGGCAACGCGGACGTGATCGAATCGTTACGCTGGAAGAAGTTTCCCGTCCTGGACGACGGCTTCGTCTGCCTGGTCGATTGCATGGGCGACGACGGGTCGATCGTTCAGGCCGCCCGCGTCAGCTACGGCGAAGGCACCCGCCGCGTCTCCGACGATCGCACTTTGATTCGCTACTTGATGCGGCATCAGCACACCACGCCGTTCGAGATGGCCGAGCTGAAGTTTCTGGTCCGCGTGCCGATGGACTGCTGGCGGCAGTGGATTCGGCATCGGACGGCCTCGGTGAACGAGTACAGCACGCGCTACTCGGTGGCGATCGACGCTGCGGTGCAAACCCCGCCCGACGGTTGGCGACTTCAGGCGACCAGTAACCGCCAGGGCAGCGAGGGATACCTCGATCCCGAGCAGGGTGCCGAGTTGACCCGCGACGAGGCGGCGCTTCAGGAACACGCCCGGCAGGTGTACAACCGGCGTTTGGAGTTAGGTGTCGCCCGCGAGCAGGCGCGCAAAGATCTCCCCCTGTCGACCTACACCGAAGCCTATTGGAAGATCGATCTGCACAATCTGTTGCATTTTTTGCACTTGCGGATGGACGTGCACGCGCAGGAGGAAATCCGCCGGTATGCGACGACGATCGGCGAACAGATCGTGGCTCCGCTGTTTCCCGAATGTTGGGCCGCCTTTTGCGACTATCGGCGCGAAGCATTGCACTTGAGCCGGTTGGATCGCGAGGTGATCCGCCGTCTGGCCGAGGCGGGCGCGTTGCCCGCCGACGAAGCGGCCTTTCTCGCGGCGCAAGATCCGGCGTGGAAGGAGCTTTCCCGCTGTCGCGAGCGCGACGAGTGCCGCGATAAACTTCGCCTGTTGGGCTTGTACCGCGACGATTCGTGATCGAAACACACCTCGGGCGACGGAAGACGCCGCACGATCGGGCAGCCAAGGGAGAAGGCGCATGCGATCCATCGTGATCATGAACCAAAAAGGAGGCGTGGGGAAGACGACCACCGCCGTCAACTTGAGTGCCGCACTCGCCGCGGCCGGAAAGACGGTGTGCCTGGTCGATATGGATCCGCAGGCGCATGCGTCGCTGCATTTGGGGATCGAGCCGCAGCTCGACATGCAATCGATCTACGACGTGCTGGTACGCGATCAAACGTTGGCCTCGGCCCGCCGGCAGGTCGACGAGCGGCTGTGGATCGTCCCTTCGCACCTCGACCTGGCCGCCGCCGAAGTCGAATTGGCCGGCGTCGTCGGGCGCGAGGTCATCTTGCGCGACAAGCTGCAAGAGGACGACCTGCGCCCCGATTACCTGATCATCGACTGCCCGCCGTCGTTGGGCATCTTGACCATCAACGCCCTGGCCGCCGTGGAAGAGGTCTTCATTCCGCTTCAGCCGCACTTCTTGGCGTTGCACGGCCTGAGCAAGCTGCTGCAAACGATCGACCTGGTCGCCCGGCGGTTGAACAATCGCCTGCGTTTGTCGGGCATCATCCTGTGCATGTACGACACGAACACGCGCCTGGCGATGGAAGTCACCGAAGACGTCAAAGGCTTTTTCGAAAGCCAGCGCGATCGCCAGACGATCTGGAAAGACGTCCGCATGTTCAAGACGCTCGTGCGGCGAAACGTGCGTCTGGCGGAGGCCCCCAGCTTCGGCAAGTCGATCTTCCAATACGCGCCGAACTCGAACGGGGCGGAAGACTACGCCAATTTGGCGCTGGAAGTCATTGAACAGGAACAATCCCGCGAAGGGTCGCACTCGACGTGACGCGCGCCGCGCGGCTCCTTCCCGACGGACGAAAGCCATGTGTCGCGAAACCCGGAGAATCGCGCACCGCCGAATGCCCGGTGCCGAACTGGTGTTTGCGTGCATTCTGTTATCGGCGTGTGCCGGAGTCGGTTTCACCGAGCCGCCCCCCTCGGCAACACCCCCGTTGCCTTCGATTCGCGGTGTCTTGCGCGTGTGTCCGCAGAATCCGCTCTTCTTTGCCGACGGCGACGGCCGTGCGATCTACCTGGCCGGGCATCAAGGCTTCGTCGATCTGCAGGACAATTCGTTCAACAAACCGTTCGTGTGGAAAGGGCAGCGACGGCTCGACTGGCCCGCGTATCTCGATTTTTTGACCGAGCACCGCTTCAATTACGTCCGTAATTGGATCATTTGGAGCACCGGCAGCGGGAGCATGGCGGCCGTGAACCAGGCGACGGCGTGGCCCATGCCGTATCGTCGGGTCGCCGGCTACGGAAAGGCCCGCGACGGCGGCGACAAGTTCGACCTGAACGCCTTCGACGAGCAGTTCTTCGAGCGCATGCGTCGGCGCTGCGAAGACTTGCAAGCGCGGGGTGTGTACGTGTCGATCATGCTGTTCGAGGTGTACGGTTTTCTCGACGGCGAGGCGTGCGGAAACCCGCCTCAAACCCTGTGGGACGGCAACGTCTTCAACAAGGCAAACAACATCAACGGCATCGACACCGATACGAACGGCGACGGCAAAGGCATCGAGTTCTTCTACACGAACGATCCGCGCATCCGCAGACTTCAGCGCGACTACGTGAAAAAGGTGATCGACACGGTCAATCACCTCGATAACGTGTTCTTCGAGATTGCCAACGAGTTGTACGCGCCGCAATGGCAATACGAGATGATCGACTTCGTGAAGTCGTACGAAAAGACAAAGCCCAAACAACACCTGGTGCTGATGTCGCCCGGCGGAAGAACACCGACAGGCACGTGGCGCCGGATGCCGCGCGAACTGGTCATCGACAGCCCCGCCGACTGTTTCGCCGTCGCCGGAAGCTGGAACAACAACGCCTTTCGACGGATGGATCCGCCGGCCAACAACGCACGAAAGCCGGGTATTGTCGATATGGATCACGTCGCCGCAGGCAGCACCGAAATCGGCTACGTATGGACGGCCTTCACCCGCGGCTACCATTTCAACCTGTACGACAAGCCGTTCGAGCGGCCCGAGACCGAAGGTCCCGACACGCAGCGCATTCGACGCAACCTCACACAAGTCGCGCGCTATGCGTCGCAGATGAATCTTCTTCACACGAAGCCCGCCGGCGCGCTTGCCGGTTCGGGCTTCTGCCTGGCCGAACCGGGACGCGCCTATGTCGTGTACGCACCGGAAGGCGGATCGATCGTGCTTGATCTGTCGGGCACCGAGGGGACGTTCGATACGGAATGGTTCGATCCGACGCGCGTGCGGACGCTTCCCGGCGGCGTCGCGGAAGGCGGCGCACCGGTACGCAGAACGGCCCCTTTTTCGGGACCGGCCGTCTTATGGCTCAAACGACGCGTAATCCCGGACACCGCACGCGCAGACCCTTGATGGGAAAGCCGAACGGGCATCGGCTCCCTGCCAAAATGCGTGCGGCGGCGTGGGGCGGAAGAAGCCGATCGTCCCTCTACCGCGATCGCGGCGCGGGTGATCCTTCCGCCACGGCCGGAAGCGGGGTGCTTTCAATCTGCACGTTCTTGCCCAGCAGGTGTTTCGCAAAAAACGCCTGGATGCGGGCGTCCAACCGCGGGTTGCGGAATCCGCCGTGCCGGCCGTCGATCATCGTTTGCAGGTAGCTTTCGACGCCCGCCTTTTGCAACGCCTCATAGAAAACCTTCGACTGCGGATAGGGAACCAGCGGATCCTTCGTGCCGTGAACGATGAAGCACGGCGCGTCGTCTTTGTCGACATAGCGGATCGGCGACGCGGCTTCGGCCTTCTCTTTGTTCTCCAGGATCGGGCCGCCGATCAACAACGACTCGGGCGAGTCGGGCGCATTGTGGTCCATCGTGCTTTCGTAGTCGCCCATCGTGAGCAGCTCGGTCGGGCCGTACTGATCGACGACGCAGGTGACGGCGCTGGAAAGAGTCGCGTAACGACCCAGGTCGCCTTCGAGCGCCGGCGCGTTGCCCGCAACGCCCAGCATCGCGACCAGGTGGCCTCCGGCCGACCAACCCATGACGCCGATCTTGTCGGGATCGAGTCCGTATTTGTCGGCGTTGCCGCGGATCCAGCGGATGGCGGCCTTGCAGTCGTGGATTTGCGCGGGCCAGGGGGCGTCGCTGGAAAGACGATAGCCGATCGACACGCCGGCGTACTCGCCCGACGCCAACAGCGGAAACAGCCGCGGCAGCACGGCCCGCTTGTCCCCCGCCCGCCAGGCGCCGCCGTGAATGATCGCAATCACCGGTAGCGGCTCCTTGCTCTTGCGGTTCTTGGGTAACAACAAGTCGAGTCGCTGTCGCGGATGGTCCGTCTCGGCATACGGGATGTCGAGATGGGCTTCGAGCGATTCAGGGATTCGCGGCCCTGCGGGGCGATCCTGCGGGTTCTGCCGCTGCCGCGCACGCAAGAGATCGGCCCGCAGTTCGTCGCGGGTGACTTTGCCGTCGCCGTCTTTGTCGATCTGCGCGAATCGCGGTCGCTGAGGCGGCGGAAACTCGTCGGCCGAAAGCGTCCCGTCGCGGTTGCGGTCCAGTCTGTCGAACAGTCCCGCCGCTCGATCGCCGCGCGGTTGCTGTGCCGAAAGGTTTCCCATCATCAGGCCGCAGAGGACCGCCGTCGTTACGAACGTCGTGAGTCGCATTGCGTCTTCCCCTCTCGCGATAAGGACCGTACCCCGTTCCCCCTTTGTCCGTCGATCGCAGGGTAAACAGCCGCCCGGGTGAAAGCAAGTTTTTCGTCTCGCCGCGGCGACCGCCCGACAACGGTCCGGCCGCGGGACGCAAAGCCCCGCCCGACTCACAATTGAAGGGGAATCGGCCGCGATTATACTGGCCTGCGGTCGTCTTCGTCGCGGTTCCCGTACATTGCGGACGCTTCTTCACCCGAACGCCGAACGGCGTTCCAGCCATTGTGAGGTCGATCATGCTGCGCCGACGGATCGTGATATGCGGTATTCTTGCGGGAATCGCCGGGTTGATGGGGCTTGCGACGGCGCGTCCTGCGCTTGCGGCGGAACGTCCGAACGTGGTGTTCATCTTCGTCGACGACCAACGCTTCGACGCCTTGGGATGCGTGAACCCGGCGGCGTACACGCCGAACATGGATCGGATCGCTGCGGCCGGGGTGCGGTTCGAGAACGCATTCGTGACGTTGTCGATATGCAGTCCGTCGCGGGCGGCCGTCCTCACCGGACATTACGGCAGCCGCAACGGTGTGACGACCCTCGGCAAACCGTTGGCCGAAGGGGAAATTACTTTCGCGCAACTGTGCCGTCGCGCGGGATACGCCACGGCCTTGATCGGCAAGTGGCATCTGGCGACCTCGCCGCAAGCATGCGGGTTCGATCGTTGCGTGTGGTTCCGATCGAACGGACCGCACTACGACCGCACGGTACACAACGGCGACCGCGTCGAAACCGCCGAAGGTTTCATCGAAGAGTACAACGTGCGGCGGTCGCTGGAATTCATCGACGCGGCATGCGAGGCCGGCAAGCCGTTCGTTTTGCACTGGTGCACGCAGGTGCCGCACATGACCGGCAAGTTCACGTGGGAACCGAGCGAGCGTGCGCGTCGCCTGCTGGCCGATCGACCGATGCCGCTTCCGGCGAGTTGGCGCGACGACCTGGCGGGGAAACCGCCGTATTTGAAAGGCGCCCGCAGTCGGGTCAAGGCCCAAACCGAATACGGCTACACCGATCCGGAGCGTATCCGGGCGCACTTCCGCGATTACCTCGCCGAGATTGCCGACTTGGACCGCGCGATCGGCGTGTTGTTGGACGGGCTTGCCGCACGCGGCCTCGACGACCGCACGTACATCATCCTGATGGGCGACAACGGCTGGATGATGGGCGACCACGGATTGACCAGCAAGGTACTGGCCTACGAACCGTCGATCCGCGTTCCCCTGCTGATTGCCGGGCCCGGGATTCGACCCGGTGTGTGTGCGGCTCCGGCGCTGAATATCGACGTGATGCCGACCATTTTGGAGATGACCGGGGTGCCCGCTCCTGACGACTTACACGGCCGCAGCCTGATGCCGTTGTGCCGGGGAGAGTCGATCGCGTGGCGCGACGGGTTTTTCTACGAGGCGCCGACCTCGGCTCTGGAGGTCAAACCGCACTTCGCCTGGCGGGAGGCGGGTTGGAAGTACATTCGCACGTTCGCCGCGGAAGGTTCTTCGCAGGTGATCTTCGAAGAACTCTACGATCTACGGTCCGATCCCGACGAAATGGACAACCTGGCCGACGATCCGCAGTACCGGGATGTTCTGGCGAGACTGCGGGCGCGCCTCGAGGCCGAACGGGAAAAGATCCAAGGCCCTACCGAATAGCCCGGGGACGCGCGGGCACGGCCGCCTACTCGACCTCGGCGATCGCTTCGAAATACAGAAGCACCTCGCACGGCTCGGCCTGTGCCCGGCTCAAGCGCGCGGTGATCCGCACCCCCTGCGGAAACACCTGGCTGTTCAGTCGCACGTCGGGACCTTCCAGCGGCTCGATGCGCACCTTAGGCTGCGACGAAAAAGGCGGGCAGAACGCGACGTGGACGACCTTGGCCTTTTCTCCGGGCTCGAACAACACGCGGTAGAAGCCGCTGATCGACTCTCCGCCGGGCGATTGCTGCCTGACGATCTGCTGCACGCAACCGGGGGGCAACAGTTCCTCGTCGTCTTTCGGCTCCTCCTCGAGCGCTTCGGCGTCGGCTTCGAAATCGACCGGCGCCGGCGATTCGGCAACAGCGGTGTTGCTTTCGAGTGCCGTCGATTCGGTGTCGAGTTCGCCCTTCGGCAAAGCGCCGTCCGCCGGTTCGGCCGATCTCGCCGTCGTGTCCGGTACGGGCATTTGCATGCACCATTCGATGATTAGCGGGATGAAGGCACACACCAGCGCAAGCCCGAGCGGCAGTATGTTCGCGGCCGTGCAGGGGAGGAGAAAAGCCGAACCGGTCGTCGCCGAGAGAAGCAGCAGGGCATCCGGTTCGCGGGGGAAGCGGCCCGCGCCGATCCGATTCCGCACGAAATAGCGCAGTCCCAAAAGGGCCGCTTGCAGGGTAAGAACCAGGATCGTCCCTTGGACCGCCGTGGGGTGCAAGGCGCCGCTTGCCAGTCGCCACGCGAACCACCACGCGATCAGCGGGATCCAGGCGGCGCAGGCAAGAAGCGTCCGCTCCCGCACGCGGCGGAAGCCGGACGCTTCGTCGAGTTTCCACGTCACGATTCGGGCGACCATTCCATTCACCGGTCGCGCGGCGTGCGGCAGGCCGATAGGATCAGCGGGCACCGGCGAGTCGACCGGCGGCCTCCTGCAAGTCCGACACGCGATCGGTCTTTTCCCAAGTGAATTCCGGCTCGCTGCGGCCGAAGTGACCGCCCGAGGCCGTCTTGCGGAAAATGGGACGCAACAGATCCAGGTACTCGATGATTCCGCCGGGGGTCAGCGGGAACAGCTCGCGGACGATCTCGCACAGCCGTTCTTCGGGAATCGTGCTCGTCCCCTCGGTTTCGACGAACACGCTCACCGGATCGGCGACGCCGATCGCGTAGGCCAACTGCACTTCGCAGCGCTTGGCCAATCCGGCGGCGACGATGTTCTTGGCGATGTGACGGCACATGTAGGCGGCGCTGCGGTCGACCTTGGTGGGGTCTTTGCCGCTGAAGGCGCCTCCGCCGTGGCGTGCCCAACCGCCGTAGGTATCGACGATGATCTTTCGGCCGGTCAACCCGCAATCGCCGTGCGGACCGCCCGTCACGAACTTGCCGGTGGGATTCACGTGATAGACGATGTCGCCGTTGATCAGCTCTTCCGGCAAGACCGGCTTGACGGCGTTTTCGATGACCCACTCGCGAATTTCGGCCTGGGTGACGCTTTCGGCGTGCTGTGTCGAAACGACGACCGTGTCGATCCGCACGGGCCGGTCGTCTTCGAACTCGATGGTCACCTGGCTCTTGCTGTCGGGCCGCAACCAATCGACCGCCCCTTGTTTTCGCAGGTCGGTCAGTTTGTTCAAAATGCGATGCGCGAGGGCGATGGGCAACGGCATCAGCTCGGGCGTGTGATCACATGCGTAGCCGAACATCAAACCTTGGTCGCCGGCCCCGATGGGCTTGCCCTTGTTCTCGTCGGCGTCGACACCCATGGCGATGTCGGGGCTTTGCCGTCGCAGCGAGACCAAGACCGAGCATGTCTTGTAGTTGAAGCCCATCTCGTCGCTGGTGTATCCGACGTCGCGGATCACGTCGCGGACGATGTCGCTGTAGTCGACTTTCGTCTCGGTCGTGATCTCACCGGCGATGATCGCCATGCCGGTGGCGACCATCGTTTCGCATGCGACGCGGCTTTTCGGATCACCGGCAATGAGGGCATCGAGCACGCCGTCGGAAATCTGGTCGGCCAACTTGTCGGGATGTCCCATGCTGACCGATTCACTGGTGAACAGATACTTGCCTTTTGCCACGGAGACGCCCTCCTACGAAGAAACGATCGATTGTGTTTTTGGTCGGAAATGGACGATACGGACAGAATCGGATCGATCCGGTCTTGCCGCAAAACGCGGCTTCGACCGACGAATCGCCCCCGATTATAGGACTGCTTGAAAGCCGTCCGCAAGCGACGCGCCGCCGCAGGGACGGATACCGGCCGTTCGCGATCACACCGAGCTCAACGCCTCGACGACCAGATCGCCGACCTCGGTGGTGCTGTAGCCCATCTTGCCTGCGGCCTGGCTTTTCATCTTGGTGCCGGTCACGATCTGGATGGCCTTGTTGACACGTTCACCGGCCTTTTCGTGTCCGGTGTGTTCGAGCAACATACCGGCGGCGGCGATGGCCGCGATCGGGTTGATGACGTTCTTACCGGTGTACTTGGGTGCCGAACCGCCCATCGGCTCGAACATGCTCGTTCCGCCCGGTTCGGGATTGATGTTCCCGCCGGCGGCCACGCCCATACCGCCCTGAATGATCGCCGCCAGGTCGGTAATGATGTCGCCGAACATGTTGGTGGTCACGATCACGTCGTAGTAGTCAGGGTTCTTGACCATCCACATGCAGCAGGCATCGACGTGGTTGTAGTCGGTTTCGATGTCGGGATACTCTTTGGCGACCTCTTGGAACGTCCGCCACCACAAGTCGTGGCCGTAGGTCAGCACGTTCGTCTTGGCGACCAAGGTGAGTCGCTTTTTCTTGTTTCGCTTGCGGGTGTACTCGAACGCCCAGCGGATGCAGCGTTCGCATCCTTTGCGGGTGAAGACGGCGGTCTGGGTGGCGACCTCGTCGGGCGTTCCCTTTTTGAGGAAGCCGCCGATACCGGCGTACAGGTCCTCGGTGTTCTCCCGCACGACGACGAAGTCGATGTCGTCCGGCCCGCGACCGGCCAAGGGCGTCTCGACGCCGGGATACAGCTTCACGGGACGCAGATTGATGTACTGATCGAAGCGGAACCGCAGTTCCAGCAGCAAGCCGCGTTCGAGGACTCCCGGTGGAACCTTCGGATGGCCGATCGCACCCAACAGAATGGCCGGGAAGGTCGCCAACTTTTCGATGACGTCTTCGGGCAGGATTTCGCCGGTCTCCAGGTAACGATCGCCCCCAAGGTCGAAATCTTCGAGTTCCAAGGGGATGTTTTCCTGTTCGCACACCGCCTTGAGCACTTTGACCGCCTCGGCGGTAACCTCGGGACCGGTTCCGTCGCCGCCGATGACGGCAACGCGCAGCTTGTTTTCCTCGGCCATCTTACGTATTTCCTCGTTCTTCCCAGCAAAAACTAAAGACAGACTTCTTTCGTCGCTTCGCTCGTGGATGCGTCCGGCCGTTCCGACGCGATAGAACGTCTGTGCACCGGCGAAGAGAGCCATTTTACCCGTCTGCCGGTCGGGCGACAATGAACTACGCGCGCTGAACCCCGTCCGAAGAGGGGTGACGGGCCAAAGAGAACGCCGAATCACATGCGGCGCAAAACGGCGAGGACTTCTTCGACGACCCGGCGGACGACTTCGGGGTCTTCGTGGCACTCGACGCCCGAGGCGACCGGGTCGGCGATCCCCGCCTGGGCCAGCAGGTCGGGCAAGCGCGTTGCCAACTCGGCCAGCGATTGCCGGTCTTTACGCCCCACGGTTTGGGGGCCTTCGCCCATTTGAAATCCGCGGACGGTCACCGCCGTCCGCACGCCCTCGGGGAAATCGGCCGCCTGGATGACTGCATCGAAAATGGGCAGCAACGCGAACTGGAGCGAGCGGGCCGTTTCGTAATCACCGCGAACGACCGCGTCATACAGCGGCTGGGTAATCTCGGGTACGAAGCCGCTCGAACAGATCGTCGCACCGTCGCAGCCGGTGGCCAACATGGCGAACAGCATCGTGTCCCAGCCGGTCAAGAAGCTGAAATCGGGCCGTTGCGGCCGAATGGCGGCCATCATCCGCATCATTTGGGCCATATCGCCGGAGGAATCCTTGATCCCCACGACGTTGGGGCATTCTTCGGCCAGGCGGATGACGGTCTCGGCATCCAGCGGGCTGGCGAACAACGGAATGTTGTACAACGTGACGTCGACCGGGGAATGGTCGGCGATTTCTTTGTAATAGGCGTAGATGTTGTCCGTTTTCTGCCGGTAATAGAAGGGACACACGATCGCCACCGCCCGCACGCCCAACGCATGATACGCCTCGCACGCGGCGATCGTTTGGGCGACGTTCGGTTCGGCGGCTCCGGCCAGCACGGGCACGCGTCCTGCGGCCTGATCGACGGTGATCTCAACGATCCGGCGCCGCTGTTCGGCCGACAAGCGGGTGAACTCGCCGGTCGAGCCGTTCGGGTACAAGCCGTGCACACCTTTGGCGATCAACCAGTCGATGTAACGGCGCAATTCCGACTCGTGGATCCGTCCCCGCGCGTCGAAGGGGACGACCATCGGCGTGAAAATTCCCGAAATGCGTTGTGCGGCCATGTTGTGCCCGAGTCCTCCGCCTGCTTCGGCGGACGTGGTTCACGAAATCTCCAAGGCGATCGGCGACACGTTTCCGACCGGCGGCCGATACGTGATGCCGACACCACCATTTTCGACACCGCCGGGGCCGGCAACTTGAACGGTTTTGTCGATTCTTTGCCCTGCGATCACGTGCGCCCGGTGGCGAAAAGTGCCGCACGCTGGAAAATGCGGCACTACGCCGCCACAATGCCGGTCGATGACGCGCCCGACCGCCTTCCGGCACGCCGGGTGAAAGTCTGTTAGTATACACAATTGTGGCGATTTAGGGGGACAGCCCAAAGATTGCTCGGGGAAAACGGCGAGTCCGGGTGCCCATGGATACCAAGACGAATCGACGCTCGCGATACACCGCCGTTGGGTCGGCCGGTCTTGCGGCCGCCGTGGCATACGCGGTCGCCTATCTTGCCGCGCCGCTTGGCGAGCTCGCCGCAGACGGAACGGCACCTCCCCGACTGGCGATCCTGCAACTGATTCTCGTTCCCGAGATTCTCGTCGAGGCGTGGTTCGGCGATCCGCCCGTGCCTTACGTGCTCGATCGCTTCTTCGTCGCGGCGGGCGCGACGGCGATCCTCGTGTGCACGTGGCGATGGGGTGTTTGGGCGCTGCGCGCGTTGCGGTACGAGACCGCCTTACGGCCGGGCGAACGGGCGGCGACGGCGATCTCTCTCGGGCTTGCTGCGCTTTCAACGATTGTGTTTTGCCTCGCCCTTTCGGGGTTTCCGGGCGGTCGGTTG
This sequence comes from Thermostilla marina, assembly GCF_054657455.1. Taxonomy (NCBI): domain Bacteria; kingdom Pseudomonadati; phylum Planctomycetota; class Planctomycetia; order Pirellulales; family Thermoguttaceae; genus Thermostilla; species Thermostilla marina. The sequence goes on from NZ_BAAHYR010000001.1 coordinate 327,431, forward strand.
ATTCTCGCGGGCATGCTGGTGCTTCCGGCGGTGTTCGACGGCCTGCGGTTCGCCGTCCGGCGCATCGATCCGGGGACGGCCGTCCCGTCGATGAAAGGGGCTTTACGGGCCGCGTCTCGATACCGGTGGTGGATTGCCGTCGCGGTCTTGTTCGCCGCGCCGATCCTACTGGGCGGCATGTTGCCGCCGTTGGAGTTCGACGTCCTTGAATATCATTTGCAAGCCCCCAAGGAGTTCTTCTCGGCGGGCCGTCTGCACTTCTTACCGCACAACGTGTATGGGAACATGCCTTTGGGCGCCGAGATGTTTCCCTTGGCCGGTATGGTCCTGACCGGCGACGTGCTCACCGGCGCGATGATCGGAAAAACGGTGATTGCCGCGTTCGCCCTGCTGGGGGCCGTTTGGGCTTACGTCGTCGCCGCCCGGTTGGGCGGCCGAGCGGCCGGTTGGTGTGCCGCGATCGTGTTGCTTTCAAGCCCGTGGACCGTCCGCGTTTCGACCTTGGGCCTGATCGACCTGGTGCCGGGAGTGTATCTGCTTGCCGGTCTGTGGTTGCTGCTTCGGCCGGGACGATCCCAAGCGCGGCGCGACCCGCAGGGCGAGGGGCCGTCGGCTGCCGCCGTGTTCTTGGCGGGCGCTTTCGCCGGTACCGCGGCGGGATGCAAGTATCCGGCCGTGCTCTTTTGCACGCTCCCGGTTGCCTTCGTTTTGGCGGTGCGGCTGCGCCGGTGCCCGCAGTCGTGGCTGGTTTCAGGACTGGTCTTCTTCGGAGGCGCACTGGCGGCCGGAGGCGGCTGGTACCTGAAGAACTGGTGGTTTACGGGGAACCCGGTCTATCCGCTGCTCGACGATTGGTTCGGCGGACCTGCCTGGGACGTCGCCCAGCAGGCGAGCTGGCATCGAGTCCATCGTCCGCCCGATTTCGCGGTCGCAAGCTTGCTGCACGATCTTCGGCAGCTCGCATTCGGCAGCGCTCAAAGCCCGTTCGTCTTGCCCGGCGTCGTTTTGGGGGTGCTCGCCGCAATTCGCCGGCGCCGTTTGCGCGGAATGCTCGGCGTGCTTGCCTTCGGTGTCGTCGCATGGTGGTCGGCGACGCACCGTTTGGAGCGATTTCTCGTGCCGCTTTTGCCGCTAGCCGCCGTGGTGGGCGGCGTGGGGGCCGCCGATGCCTTTCGCCGCCTGCGGGCGACCTTTGCCGTTGCCGACGATCGACGATCGCCGGTGGGAAAGAGGACCGAGCGAAAGCCGAGTGCTTCGAGCCGAAAGGGACGGCACTCGCGGCGGCTTTCCCGTGCCGCTGCTTCCGCCGAAACCACCGAGCCGCCTCGGGGATCGCTCGTGTGGCGGATGGTCGCGGCGGGCCTCGTCTTCCTCATCGCCGTCGATTGGTTTTCGGTGACGACCTCGTTGGGAGGCGATAACCGCTACTTCGTGTCGTTGGAGACATTGAAACACGATCGGACGTCGGCACCGATTCGCGTCCTGAACACCCTCGAAACCGATCCGGGAGAAAGGATCCTGGCGGTAGGCGATGCCGCGTTGTTCTACCTCGATAAACCGGTGATGTACGCCACTTGTTTCGACCGGCATCCCTGGAGGACGATCGCCGAGGGCCGCTCGCCGAGGGAAATCGCCCGCGAGTTGAACGCGCGACGCATTCGCTATGTCTACGTAAACCTCACCGAGTTGGACCGCTATCGATCACCCGGCAACTACGGATTCGATCCGTTCGTTCAGGCCGAGCAGTTTACGGCGCTGGAACGGGCGGGCGTGCTGCGGCGCATCGCCGAGGGCGACCGGCCGCGGTACGTGATTTACCGAGTCGAATCGCCCTAGCCGGTTCACACGGCGACTGGCCCGACGGCCGAGGTCGCATACAATAAGGCTTTCGGTGTTCCGCCTTGCGGCATCTATTGAGGTTTCCCTTCGAGCAGGAAGATCGTCGATGACCCGCGTTCGCCCCGGCTTGCCCCGATGGTTGAAGCGAAACGTTCCCAAGGGCAACGGGAACCATTTCACGGCCCGATTGATCGACGAACTGGGCCTGGCCACGGTGTGCGAGCACGCGAAGTGTCCGAACCGGATGGAATGCTACGCGCAAAAGACGGCCACCTTCATGATCTTGGGCGAGGTGTGCACCCGACGATGTGGATTTTGCAGTGTGCGCAAAGGCAAAACGCAACCGCCCGATCCGGCCGAGCCGCAACGCGTGGCCGACGCCGCAAAGCGGTTGGGGTTGAAGCACGTCGTCATCACCTGCGTCACCCGCGACGACCTGCCCGACGGCGGCGCCGCCCATTACGTGAAAACGATCGAAGCCGTTCGAGCCGCAACCGGCGCGACGATCGAAGTGCTTCCCTCGGACTTCGCGGGCAATCGTGACGCAGTGAAGAAAGTCGTCGCCGCCCGGCCCGAGGTCTACAACCATAACACCGAGACCGTGCCGCGATTGTTTGCGAGCGTGCGAGGCCGCAAGGCCGACTACCGCTGGACGCTCGAGATGTTCCGGCTGATCAAGGAACTCGATCCGTCGATCCGAACGAAGACCGGCTTCATGCTGGGGCTGGGGGAAACGCACGACGAGCTGTTCGACACGCTGGCGGACCTGCTGGCCGCCGGAGTCGAGATGCTCACCCTGGGCCAGTACCTTCAGCCGACGCCGCAGAGCTTGCCGGTCGTGCGCTATCTGCCGCCGGAGGAATTCGAGGAACTCGGTCGGCAGGCGAAGGCGATGGGCTTTCGGCAGGTGGCAGCGGGACCGTTCGTCCGCTCGAGCTACCACGCGAGGGATATGATTGCCCCCCAAGACCCTTCCGAGATCGAAGCGGCGGCGACCGCGCTGAACGTGCTCGAAGGCGACCGGTAGCGTCGATCCGCTTGGGAAGCGCCGGCGTTCGAGCGGGCATTGGGATCGATGTCGAAACCCGGAAAGCCGGTAGAATTCGCACGATCGTTTTTGTCCGACCGATGCGATGCCTCGAAAAAACGCAAGCCTTCCTCAGATTCCCGCCAAAACGACGAATAACCGGCCGTAGGCATGCCCGTCCGGCCGGAGGCCCCCGAGAGGTCTTCTGTCGGAGGGGAAATCTTTGGCTTAGAATAGCGTAGTCGATCAGGATCGACGGTATTGAGCACGCAATCCACCCCATATCGGGGCGGTTCGATTACGGGGACGGAAAGAATCGCATGAATCCACCGAAACTCAACGGAACGAAACCGGGCCGAAACGGGAATCGGCGCCGGCCGTTGGATCCGTTTCGAGCCGCGGTATGGCGGGGCCTGTCGGCGATTTTGCCCCCGCTGTTGACGATCGTCATCTTCATTTGGGTTGGGACGACTCTCAACACGTATATCTTCCAGCCGATCTCGCACGGCATGCGCGACATGATCGTGTGGAGCATTGCCGAGATCGTCCCGCCGAACAGCGTGCCGCCGGAGGAGCGCGGCAAGGAAGAAATCCGCCTTGACGGCAAGCCCTTTCGTCGGCTTCCCAGCGGGCGGTATATCCCGCTGAACGTCTACGTCACCGTGGCCGAAGAAGAAGGCCACGAAATGGTGCCCGCCAACGCCAAGGCGTGCTACCAGCGCTACGTCGAGCTGACCTACCTGCGGCCCAGCGTCGTGATCCCGTTCTTGACGGCGCTGTTGATCTTGCTGGTGTACTTGATCGGGAAGTTTCTGACTGCCCGCATCGGCCGCATGATGTGGACGCTCGTCGAATCGACGATCATCCGACTGCCGCTGGTGAGTAACGTGTACGGGGCGGTCAAGCAGGTGATCGACTTCCTGCTTTCCGAACGCGAGATGGAATACAACCGCGTCGTGGCGGTGGAATATCCGCGGAAAGGCATCTGGTCGCTGGGGATGGTGACGGGCGTGAGCTTTCGCGATCTCGAGGCGGCGGCGAACGAGCCGGTGCTCTCGATCTTGATTCCGACTTCGCCCATGCCGGTGACCGGTTTCACCATCAATGTGCCCAAGAGCGAGGTCGTCGATCTCGACATCACCGTCGACCAGGCGTTGCAGTTCATCATCAGTTGCGGAGTGGTCGTGCCGCCGCACCAACTGCCGACGGGCGCACTGGGACCGCCGCCACCGGAAATTCCGACCCCCGAAGCGGACGACACCGGCGAAACGAAGACCGCTTCGCAGGCACCGTCCGACGAAACGGCCGCGGCGTCGGACGACGATCCGCCGTCGACCGGCGACGACGCCCCGTCCGATGCGGCGAACGACTGACCGTCCCGTTCTTTCTGACGAGCAAGGAATATCTTCGATGACGATGCGACCGTTGCGAATCGGCACCCGCGGCAGCAAGTTGGCTCGTCGGCAGGCCGATTGGGTCGCGTCGGAACTGGCCCGCCGGGGCGTCGATTGCGAACAGGTGCTCATCGATACCCGCGGCGACAAGCAACAGGACTGGTCGATCGCCGCCTTGGGATCCACCGGCGTGTTCACGAAGGAAATTCAACACGCCTTGTTGGCGGGCGAGGTCGATCTGGCCGTTCACAGTCTCAAAGACCTGCCGACCGAACCCGTGCCGGGCCTGACGCTGGCCGCCGTGCCGGCACGTGCCCCGTGCGGCGATGTGCTCGTGTCGCGGGGAAACGTCCGCTTCGAACAGCTTCCGACAGGCGCGAAGGTGGGAACCGGCAGCCGACGCCGACACGCGCAACTGGCGGCCGCCCGAGACGACCTCGAGATCGTCTCCGTTCGCGGCAATGTCGATACGCGATTGGCCAAGCTCGACGCGGGCGAGTTCGACGCGATCGTGCTGGCCGAGGCCGGACTCGTGCGCCTGGAACATGCCGATCGCATCACGCAGCGTCTTTCACCGGCGTACTTGCTACCGGCGGTCGGCCAAGGGGCGCTCGGCCTGGAAACCCGCGTCGACGACGCCTTTGCCCAATCCCGCGCGGCACTGTTGGACGATGCGGCCACGCACGCGGCGGTGCGTGCCGAGCGGGCATTTCTCGCGGCATTGCGGGCGGGGTGCCTGGCACCGGTCGCAGCCTGGGGGCGGTTCTACCGCGGATGGCTGCTGCTCACCGGTCGCGTGTTGTCCCTCGACGGACGCATGAAATGCGAGGCGACGTGCAGCGGAAACCCGGCCGAACCGGAGGAACTCGGCAGGCGGACGGCCGGTATCCTGCTGGCCCAAGGGGCCGGTGACTTGATCGCCGCCGCGCATGAATAACATTCCCCAGTCTGCCTGTATTTGCTATTTGTTTGCGGCACTCGCCCGAATTGAGCTCTTGACGAGATAGTGTAAATATGTATACTTATTCCGTGCTGCGGCCGATAAACCGTTCAGCGGGGCGAATGATCGAAAAACGGGAGGAGCGGAATCGGGGGGCACACTCCCCTACCTCTCCCCCTGTCCGCTAAAATACCCCCAGGCGTATCCGCCGCATCGCGTTCCCGGCGGCCGACTCACGGAGGCAATCTGATGGCGAAGAAAGCAAAGACGGCAAAGGCATCGACGACCGATTCCGGCAAAAAGCGGGCCATCGAAATCATCGAAAGCAATCCCGCGCTGAAGAACACGGTCGCCCAAATCGAAAAACAGTTCGGCGAAGGGGCCATCATGCCGCTGGGGGCCGAGCAGGCCGTCCAGATCGAAGGGATTCCGACCGGCAGCTTATCACTCGATTTGGCGCTGGGAGGCCAAGGGATTCCTCGGGGTCGAATCATCGAAATCTTCGGTCCCGAATCGAGCGGAAAAACGACCCTGGCCTTGCACGTGGTCGCCAAGGCCCAAGAGGCCGGCGGCATCGCCGCGTTCATCGACGCCGAGCACGCCCTCGATCCCTCGTGGGCAAAACGGTTGGGCGTCGATCTGGAAACCTTGCTGGTCAGCCAGCCTTCCAGCGGCGAAGAAGCCATGCACATCGCCGAGATGCTCATCCGATCGAACGCCGTCGACGTCATCATCATCGATTCGGTTGCGGCACTCGTCCCCAAGAAGGAACTCGAAGGCGAAATCGGCGATTCGCACGTCGGTTTACAAGCCCGCTTGATGAGTCAGTCGTTGCGAAAGCTCACCGGGGCGATTTCCAAGGCGAAGACGGCCGTCATCTTCATCAACCAGATCCGCGAGAAAATCGGCGTCATGTTCGGCTCGCCCGAAACGACGCCCGGCGGCCGCGCCTTGAAGTTCTACGCCACTTGCCGCGTGGACGTTCGGCGTATCGCCCAACTGCGCGAGGGCGAAAACATCATCGGCCAGCGGGTCAAGGCGAAGGTCGTCAAAAACAAGGTCGCCCCGCCGTTCCGCGTGGCCGAGTTCGACATGCTGCACGGCTCGGGCATCAGTTACGAAGGCGACCTGCTTGACTTGGGGGTCGAGCACAAATTGATTGCCAAGAGCGGATCGTGGCTGCGCTACGGCGATTTGCAGTTAGGGCAAGGTCGGGAGCGCGCCCGCGAGTTCCTCAAGACCAACCCCGAAGTCGCCAAAGAACTGGAAACCAAGATCCGCGAGGCGATCGCCGCCGCGGCAAAATGATGCCGAAGCGGCCGTCCGGCGCCGCATTCGCGAGACTGCGAACCGATGGAATACGAGAACACGCAGCACGGACATTGGTACTTGCTCGTCGCCCTGCTGGGCGTGGTGGTGATGGTCGTCTATGAACTCGCACCGCAAGGGCTCGTGCCGTCGCTGATCGGGATGGGGGCGGTCGCCCTGGTGCTGTTGTGCTTCGGCAGTTTGACGATTCGCGACGAAGGCGACGCCCTGGTCGCCCGCTTCGGCCCGATTCCCCTTTTTCGCAAACGAATCCCCTATATTCTCATCGAAAAGGTGGAACCGGTCCGTACCTCGATTTGGGTCGGCTGGGGAATCCATTTCGTGCCCGGCCACGGGGCGGTCTGGAACGTGTGGGGGTTCGACGCCGTGCGGATCGTCTACGGCGATCGGACGGTCACCTTGGGCACGAACGACCAGGAAGGACTGATCCGTTTCTTAGAAGAGAAAGTAGCCCGAGTGCGTCGCCGCGCGAACAGCTAGGGACGAGATTTTCTTTCGCGACGTTTCGCAAAGTCGCAAAGCAAAAACCCCCGGCATGCACGGCCGGGGGTTTGTATCGCAGGCTTCGTTTGCGGCAAGGATCAGGTTCCCGAAAGAACCGGGATCCGGACGCGTTTCTGCTCGGGCGCCACACCGCTGACCAGCTGCAACGGGTATTTCGGCATCGGCGGTCCTTCGTGGAATTCGATCGGACCGGTCGCCAGTCGATACAACCAGTCGCGTGAATTCCAAATCGATTTCGCCAAGCCGATCATTCCCTTCACCTGGCAGTAGAGCCGCGGCATCCACATGCTGTCGAACCGGGCCAACGATCGCACCAGGTTTACCGGGTTATAGAACGCGGCATAAGCCGCCAGCATGTTCCACTGGCGTTGCCAGGGATGCTCATGCGAGGTAGCCACGCAATGGTTGCCGTCGTAGTGCCAATCTTCGACCGGTTTGCCGCCGGCCGACTTGAGGACGACACCGTCTTCGAACGGCTTTTCGTAACCCTTGCTGCCGACCGAAGGAGTGAGCAGCGTCACCTGGCACGTTACCGCCCCTTGCTTGAACAAGAAGGCGACCTGGTTGATGATCCCGTAAAGGCCTTTCCAGGACCACAGCGGTTGGCCGTCGTGGTGCATCATCATCGGCATCGGGGCGATGCCGTTGTCGAGCAGCATTTTGAAGACCGAGGCCGTCTTTTCCGGCGTTTGGCCCTTCTTGATCAATTCGGCGGTCATATCTTCGATGCCGAACCAGATGTACCGCAACCCGCCTTCACGCCCCAGCGGGACGAGGTCGCGGTTCTTGTCGACGTCGAACTCGGTTCCTTCGGTGCCGAAGCGGATCGCGTCGCGGAAGGGCTTTCCGTGGACCGTACCCTTGGCCATCGCCGAGAAGATTTCTTCGACCGATTGCCGCGAGTTGAAAAAGTTGTCGTCGGTCCCGAAGAAGAAGCTGATTCCCGTCCGCTCGGCCACGCCCTTGAACTCTTCGACCAGGCGTTCGGGGCTGCGATAACGGAACGTTCGCTGGTTGTACGCGGGAATGGGGCAATACGAGCAGCGGAATTTGCATCCGTGGGTCGTCACCATCGCCAAGATCTTCGCCTTGTCGCCGATTTTTTCGATCGGCATCGGCGACGGCGAAAGGGTCTCGCGGTTGTGCGGCGGCTCGAACAAGCCCAACGCATCGAACGGCAAAGGCAGTTCGTCCAAATCCTGCACCAACCGCTGAATACCCGTGTCGACCAGGTATTCGGGATGTCCCTGCGGATCATCCGGCCGGAAGACCAACCCGGGGATGTCGTCGAGCAACCCGTTTCGCTTGGCACGATAGAACGCGTCGCGGATGTGTTCGCCTTCGTGACGCTCCTCCATGATGCGATCGAGGGCCTCGATCAGGACGTATTCTTCGCCCGTGCACACGAGGTCGGCACCGACGGAGCCGTCTTTCGACAGGCCGAAGAAATCCCACGGTTCGTAGATCGCCTTGGGGCCGCCGGCGATGATCAAGGGCCGATCGTCGCCCATCGACCAGGCGTCGCGGATCAAATCGTACGCCGGGGCACTGTGAATCTGCATGGCCGAAACCAGCAACAACTCGATCGGACGTCCGTCGATCTTCGCCTTGCTGGGGCGTATCCGCGGATTCCACTGTTGCATGACCACGCGGGTTTTGTGAAACCCCGCCGCGTACAGCGCCGATCCGATCGCCCGCGGGCTCCCCGGGATCAACGCCTTTTCTACCATCACATACGGACCGACACTGGTTCGCTTGTCGAACGCGTACACGTACAACGTCGGGATATCGGCTTTGGCCGCCTTGCGGGCGAGGCTTCGTTCCAGCTCGCGGTATCGACCGGGAGCGGTATATTCGTCACCTTTGGCTCGTTTCGGAAGTTCCACGGAACCCCCTCCTCTCAAATCAACTCTTTAGGAAAACACACGATTCTCGACACAAATCGGTCGAAGATGATCATCGCAACACCGCGACGCGTGTGCAAAGAACAGGAACCGCAGGAGCACCGACACGCGCTTGCGCGAGATCGACGATCGCTGAGAATTCCCGAAAACCGGAAGAGCCCGTTCGGGCATCAGCTTGCATAGCAAACGAATCGTAATGGCTTCGTCTCACTTCTTCCCTGGATCAGAGCTCCAGTCGACGACAAAACACGCGGTTGGGCAGGGACGAAGCATTCACTGATAAACTGTTTCGACTCTTCTGTGCCCACATCCGCCGATCGAACAACCGGTTATTGTGCGTCGCCGCATCGGGCCACGCAAGCAATCGACATTTATTTCTTCGGCGACATATCGGGGTATTTTCCCCAGTCGCCGGAAAGACGACCGCCGGGTGATGCACCCGACCGGTTGTCTCTAACCTATCGGCAAACTCGCCGAGTCGACTGTCGGCGAATTGAATGCGTCGTTTTCAAAAACGACATCCCCCACCTTCCCGAGGGCATTAGACAATGCTAGTCCCCATGCCCTCAGACGGCAATAGCACAAGGGGTTTCCCGTGCCGAAACCTTCGACTGCAAGGCGACTTACGATTTTATCGCGGCCCTGTCGGCCGACCGGGCCAGACGATTTCGTCGCCGTTGGTCGCGGGCGTCGAGAAAGGGGCGAGAGAGCGTCGGCGGGGCGGTTCTTCCCACCCCGCCGACGGACTGTGCAGTCGACACCGAACTCAGCGGGGACGCACGGAGGCGGCACGCGGACCGCGACCGCGACGCGAATCGCCCGCGTCGTCGCTCAGTTCGTACTCGACGGGCTGCCCTTCCGTCAAGTCTTCGAAACGGGCACCTTCGACGGCCGAGAAGTGGAAGAACACGTCGTTGCGTCGTGCTCCGCCTTCTGCCGCGATGAAGCCGAACCCTCGATCGACCACCAACTTCTTGATAACACCCTGGGCCATTCCAGCCACTCCTCGAAACGTGCGCGACGCACCCTCGGCGCAGACCACGTGCCGTAACCGACCGGCAGAATCAAACGCGGAAAGCACGAGAACTCGTCGCAACCAAAACGAAAACACTCCTCGGCAAGATAAACCTTGCCAACCCGACTCGGACCGTTTTGTGGCGACGAGGTGCTTCCTCTCGGCCGAGAATTCGGACGAAGCGAAAGACACGCCCGAAAAACACACAAAAGACGTCCGCACTCACCCGCTACCTACGCAACGTCCGATTGCCGCAGTGCCGGGTGAACAAGCCTCAATATACTCCTGAATGAAATCCGCGATCAAGCGAATTTTTCCGTAAATCGTGCGTCTATACGCGGCAAAGCCGCCGGATTCGCTCCCGCGGCTTTGCACGACTCACATCGGTTTGCAGTCCGACGGTTCAACATCTCGAAACACGCCGTCGATAGGCCTTCGAGACGGGCCGCCGGAAGAGGAAGTCGGTGTGCCGACTCAGACGGGCGTGACCGAGGCAGCCCGCGGGCCGCGACCGCGACGCGAATCACCCTCGTCGCTCAATTCGTAGGTCACCGCCTGGCCTTCCGTGAGATCCTCGAAGCGGGCGCCCTGCACCGCCGAGAAATGGAAGAACACGTCGTTGTCACGAGGACCGCCGCCGGTCGAAATGAAACCGAATCCCCGATCGAACACCAACTTCTTGATCGTACCTTGGCTCATCGAAAGCCACTCCTTAAAGAAAACTTTCGCGACGAAAGAGAGTCGCCGGCGGGCGCAAAGCCCGGGTTCCCGAGAGACAGAACCTCCGTCGCATCCACAAAAAAACCTTCGGCGAACTCCAGCAGCTCGCCGCTCCTCGGACTCACTCTGCGGCGACGGGCTGCTCTCGTTCCCAAACCGAAGGATCTCGGCGACGGATCGAAGAGTGGCTCGAATAACACACAACAGACGTCCGCAGTCTCACCGGCCATGCCGGTTCTGACCAAAGTTCGCGTCGTCGAGACGGCCGATCGGGCTGCGTTACCCAATTTTGGTAGCTCGCCTCGTGCAACGCTTGCTGTACTCTACCTGTCTTCCTCGGAAAAAACAAGGACGTTTCGCCGACATTTTCCCGTATTTTCCCGTTTTGGAAGCCGACGGAGCGCTTTCTCGTGAAGTTGCCGTCCGTTTCTTTCCCTGCGCCGTTGCAAACGAGGCCGTTGCAAACGAGACCGTCGACAAAACCGACATCATCGCGCGATTCGGTCGACGAAATCGCGCCACGCCTGGTCGATCGCCGTCCGCTTGGGAACGCCGTCGTGCACCCACAGACCGTAAACGACGGTCAACGGTTCGGTCGACGTCGCCTCGCGCGGCCCGTCGAGTGTCAGGCAAATTCCCATCCAACCGTCGTTGCGCACGTGGAAAGGGGAGGGAAACCCCGGATTGGCCGGGTGATCGAACAATGCGATTCCGGCGGTTTTCGAAGCGGTGATGCAGCCCGAATAATCGACCCAGCGGGCAGGCTTTCGAAACACGGCTTTTTCGTTCCGTGCCCCCTCGCTGTTGAGGATGCGTCCGCCCCCGTCGTTCACGCCGATCGTCTTCGCCATTCGGACGCCGATCAGCCCGAAGGGCGTCGTTTCAAACATCACCGACGGCTTACCCGCGGGCTGGAACCGCGATTCGATCGTCACCAAGTATGCCCGCGGAATCCCCGTCGCTTCGGCGATCGGCGTTTCGGGATCGACCCACAGGCTGATCGTGCGGACCTCGTCGACCAGCGGTTTTTCTTCGGGGTCGAGCCACCGGATTTCGGCGGTGACGGCCGCACGCCGGTCGCCGTCGTCGAACCTGACGATCTTTTGACAAGCGATCCGCTGCGGGCCGGGATCTTCCCAAAAATTCACACCCTCGACGTTCTGATGCGACATCCACACCGAGTTGTGATGACTGTGCGATACCGGATCGTGCGGATGCCCCATCCGCGTCAGCGACCGTCCCGCCGATCCGCGAACCGGGAACAAGAACGGGCGCTTCAATGACGCGCCGAAATGGAACCGAACCAATTCGACGCCGCGATATTGGAACGACGCCTGATCGTAGGGCAATGGGACGACCTGCACGTCGGGCACGGGCTTTGCGTCGGGAAGTTCGTCGTCGGCCGGTTGTGCCGCGACGGGGACGGCCGTTCCCCAGCACGCCCAAATCCCCCAAATCAATGCGAGACGAACGGGGGTCGACCAGACAGGTTTTCGGTTGCAAGCGCACCTTTGCATTGCGAGTCTCCTTTCATGTCGCCCGCGGTGAAGGCACGAAAAAAGCCGACTCGCACGGCGTTTTCGGCCGTTCGGGTCGGCTGTAGTATGGTCGGGCAACAGGGCTGTTGCAAATCGGTTACCACTTCAGGCCGAAGCGTTCTCCGGCGGAACCTGCGGAGCGTCCCAGGCCGCCCTTGAGCGGGCCTTGCGGCTTGCGTTTGACCTTTTGGGCCGGTTCCGGGGCGGGCGGTTCTTCTTCCGCCGCCTCGTCTTGTTGCGGCGCTTCTTTGGCCGTCAGCAGACTCTTCATCGACAGGCTGATGCGACGTTGCTCTTTGTCGATCGACAGGACGGCCACGTCGACCTCATCCCCTTCGGAAACCACGTCACTGACCCGCCACACCCGCTTGTTCGCCAATTCCGAGATGTGCACCAGGCCTTCGACGCCGGGTTCCAACTCGACGAACGCGCCGAATTCCATGATCTTGACGACCTTGCCGCGGACGGCCGAGTTGATCGGATACTTGCGTTCGACATCGAGCCAGGGGTCTTGAGCCATGTCGCGGTAGGAAAGGCTGATCCGCCGGGCGTCGCGATCGACTTTATCGACGCGGACCCGGATCGTTTGCCCCTCTTGAACGACCTCGCTGGGGTGCTTGATCCGGCCCCAACCCATCTGGCTGACGTGCAACAGCCCGTCGACGCCGCCGATGTCGACAAACGCCCCGAAGTCGGTCAACCGGCGGACCACGCCCTCGCGGACCTGCCCGGGGGCGAGGGAGTCCCAAAGCAGCTTTTCGGCCTGTTCTTTTTCACGTTCCAAGACGGCGCGACGGCTGAGAACGAGGTTTTTCCGCTGCGGATTGCACTCGACGACCAGGCACGTGAACGACTGGCCGACGTATTCGTCCGTCTTTTCGACGCGGTACAGGTCGATTTGGCTGATGGGAATGAACCCACGGATATGGTTGACTTCGCACTCCAACCCGCCCGAGTTCGTCCCGGTCACCTTGGCCTCGACGAGCATCCCTTCTTCCAGATCGCCCCAATCACCCACGTCGGCGGCCGCAGCCGGCAGCGACAGCTCGTACAACCCTTCGTCGGGACGAAATCGCACGACGCGGACCTCGACCGAATCGCCGACTTGAGGCGGCTCGGAAAACATCTTGGCCGGTACGACGCCCTGCTCGCGCAAACCGAGCTCGATGAAGACGTCTTCGGCGTGAACGGCCAGGACCTTTCCTACGTGCCGCGATTCCGGCTCCAGTCGGCCGACTTTCGTTTGCGAAACCGAGGCGTCGACCAAGGCGTCGAGTTCGGCACCTTCCAAGGCGGCTTCGAACTCGGCCTCGAGATCGGCAGGCAGTCCGCGACGCGGCGACAGCGCTGCAAGCGATGCCGTCTCGCGCTCGATCCGCTCCTCCAGCGCGTCGACTTCTTCGCTCAGCCGCGACACTGCGGCATCGACCTCGCGGGTGCGCTCGTCTTCTTCCAATTCTTCGGGGCTGAAAACCGGCTTTTCGGCATCCTCTTGCTTCTCTTGCGGGGCCGGCGCGGCTGCGTCGTCTTCGGTGACGCTCGGTTTCGCGCCGGGGGTGATCGGTTTGCCCGGGCGCGGACGATACGCCGCCGGATCGCGCTGCGAACCGATCAAGATGCGCCGCTTACGCGGTTGCGAATCGGTGGACGGCGATGCCGCGTTCGAGTCCTCGTTCGACGGCGACTCGGGTTGAGCGGGCGCCTGCGATTCGGCAAGGGAATCTTCGGGACGGGACGATTCGGGAGTGGGTTGGTCGTTCGACATGATCCAGTGATTTCGGCCAATAAACGAACAAATCGACTACTCGGGACCGCGCTCGGCCCACCATTTTCCGCCGTGCACACAAGAGCGAAGAGCGCTTCGACGGAAACAGCCCCTTATTCTACCCGGCCGAAGGAACTGCCGGAAGCGACGGAAAGTCGAAATCTCCCTAAGAGAACGGCCGAGCCGACGGCGAAAAGAACGAGCGCGTTTCCCTCGAACAGGGGTCACGCCCTCGCCGCGCGGTATTCGGTACGACCTTCCACCCGGCAGCCGTTCGGGTGATCGGTCTCGGGATGCGGTGCCCAAGAAAGAAAAAAGCGACAACGATCGCGGGCTCCTTCCCGTCGAATCGCAGCCGCTTCTGGTTGGGTTTCGTTCGTGGTCCGGCGGCTCGTCACGTGCGCACGATTCACGCTGATCGCTTCGCCGAATACCTCGTGCGTCGTCGTGGCCGGTCAGGGCTGTGCGGCCTGTTCGGCGCGGGCGGCCTGCTGGGCGGCCGCTTCACGCGACAGCAAGAATTCCGGACCGCTGGGGAAGTACTGGACGTCGTCGGTCATGTAGTAGGGACTCGGCAGTGTTTGACCGCCGACGTCTACCTGGCAACCGGTCATGCCGCTCAAGGCGACCAGCCCGATGACGGCCGGCATCCAGCGCAGGATTCGGGTCCACCGTTTGGCGCGTTGCATTCGCCACCTCCCGTCGTGTCGTGGGGTTGTCTGTATCGAAACCGGTAGCCGGGTCTCGCTCGGCGAGAAACACAGGAAACCGTCACAATCGTTAGAACCGTCGGATTCGTTATCGTCTGCCCGTGGCGGACGACTTTAACTCCAGTTGGATTCTTCCTCCGACAAGCCGTAAGATCGTAGTATCGAGAGGCATGGCACCCGCCGGTCGGGGGTAGTGCGGCGATCAGCCGTCGCGAGGCCGGGATTCCCGGCTTTTCGTGTTGTCCTTGGCGGCGGATCGTTTTCGCTCGAGCCGATCGGTCGGTCATAATTGAGAAACGGGAATGCCGCCCCTTTGGCGACCAGAGGAGAGGATCATGTTCGACCATCCCGCTGCATCGGCCCGGTCTCGTCCATCGAACGCCGAATCGACCGATGTACCCCGCGGCAAGCGTGCGACGCCGGCGACGGCTCGCCTGACCCGATGGGGAATCGGCATCGCGACCGTTCTCCTGCTTTGGGCGATTGGTCCTCGATGGGCCTGTGCCCAGCTTGTCGGGCGAGACCTTCCCTCGACCGCCTATTTTGCCGCGTTTTCCCTGTTTTATGACGGCGAATACGAAGACGCCCTCGACGTATTCGAGCAGCAGCTTCGCGGGGCGATGCGGGTCGGATCGAGCCGGTGGATCGATTCGATCTGTTACTACACGATGATCGGCGAATGCTATTACCGGATGGGGCGGTTCGATCAGGCGCTTGCTTCGTACACGGCCGCCGCCCAACTCATGCTTGCTTATCGCGACTGGGTGCTGCACGTCCAGTATCCGCCTCAAATCCAACCGTTGTCGCTGGGATCGACGAATCGGCGTTTTCCGTGGGCGAACCGCACACGAGCGAGCGTGTTCGGCGAGTTTCCCGATCGAATGGGCATCAACATCGGCCAGTCGATCATCAGCAGAGAACAGATCATCCGCCAAGGCGGCGGGGTCGTGACGAATCCGCACACGTTGGTGGTCGACGTCGACGAGGTCATGCGGTGTTCGGTGTTGGCGATTCGACGGCGAAACGAACTGCTCGGTCCGCTGGCCCCTCACGACGAAGTCACGAAACAGTTGCTCACGTATTATTCGAGTCGACCGGGATTGCCCAACCACTGGTCGCAATGTTGGATGGACGTTCACCTCGGCATGGCGTTGCTGGGTGCAGGAAAGGACTCGGAGGCCGTTTCGACGCTCACGCGAGGGACGTTGGCCGCGGGTCGGTTCGAACATCCGCTGTCGGGGCAAGCCTTGCTCGCCTTGGGCAACTTGGCGATGGAGCGCGGCGATTACAAGTCGGCGATCGTCTTCTACCAAGAGGCCAGCATCGACAGCGTCGTCTATCCCGATCCGGGGCTTACGGAAGAAGCCCTTCAACGTGCGGCGACGGCGTACATGCTGGCGAATCCCGGCAAGACGTATCCGGCTTTGGGACCGGCGCTCGACTGGGCCAAACGCCAGCGTTACACGACGATGTACGCCTCGTTGTCGTTGGCGGCGGCCGACAACGCCTTGCAAAACGGCGACGTGAATTCCGCCTCGCGATTCTTGAGTCAGGCCCAAAGCGCACTGGCCCGCCGGACGGCCTGGAACAGCCGCCTGGGCGCGCGGCATCAATATCTTTCGGCGGTCCTCGCATATCGGACGGGGCGCTACACCGATGGTGAATCGGCACTGCAAGCCGCGCTGGGTTACATGAGCCACGGCGGCTTGTGGCTGTATCATCTGAAGCAGTTGCAAAGCGCGTACGCGAGCGGGCAGATCAACCTGCGCGGTCCGATCACACCGCGCGCGGCGACGGACTTGTACGCCCGACTGTTGCGCACGCCCAACGGCGTCGACTGGGACCTCGATCCGCTCGAGGCGTTGTCGATCGCCGTCACACCGCACCTTGGGGCTTACGAGCAATGGTTCCTGATCGCGTTGGAACGCAAGTCGTTCGAAGAGGCGATCGAGATTTCCGATTACGGCCGACAACATCGGTTCTTGACCACGCTGCCCTTGGGCGGCCGACTTTTCTCCCTGCGACGGCTGTTGGAAAGCGATCCGGCCACCTTGCCGCCGACCGCCCAACAGCAACGGCAACTGCTGCTGACGCGCTATCCCGACTACGCCAAACTGGCCGATCAGGCGAAGGCGTTGCGTGCTTCGTTGGCGGGCGTGTCGCCCGTCCCGCAGTCCGAGACCGAAGCCAAACGACTGCTCGCGGTGCTCGGGCAATTGGCGACCGTCGGTGCGCAACAAGAGCTGATCATCCGGCAAATGTCGATCGAGCGGAATGCCGTCGCGAGTCTGTTTCCGCTGGTCGTTCCGACCAAAGAAATTCAAGCCCGCATTCCTGAAGGAACGGCGGTGCTGGCTTTCTATCAGGTCGGCAACGACATGTACGGCGTGCTGATGAACCGTACGCGGTATGCAACCTGGCGTGTGCCCACGACGGCCTACTTCGCCCGCGAAATCGCCGCCTTGGAAACCGCCATGGGCTTGATCGACGCGAACCGCGAAATGAACGTCGAGGACCTTCAAAAGAGCGACTGGAAGGCGGCTGCCAAGCGGGCGGCGCAGGTGTTGCTGCGCGACTCGCCGCTGGATCCGGCGGACGAGTTCCCCGAGCTGGTGATCGTTCCCGACGGGTTGTTGTGGTACCTGCCGTTCGAGGCGCTCCCCACGACAGCGGAAGACGACGCCCTTCCGTGGATCGCCCTGCATCAAATTCGCTATGCACCGACCGTGTCGTCGGCGGTCAATTTCGGTCGCCCGCTGCCGACGACGGGAACGACGGGCGTCATCCTGGGCAAGCTCCATCCGCGTGAAGAGGCCGAGGCGCCCCAATTCGCTTTCGAGAAACTGGCGGCCGCCTCACCGCAGACGGTGGCCGTCACCCAGGAGCCGCGGACGGTACCTTCGCCCGTCTTGGCCTCGTTGTTCAACCGCCTGATCGTGTGGGACGACCTACAAAACCTCGATCAGGGCGTGTACGGGTGGATTCCGGCCCCGTTTTCGCGCACGCCCAACGGGAACACGCTGGATCACTGGCTCGAATTGCCTTGGGGACGTCCGGCGATGATGATCTTGCCCGGCTATCACACGCCGGCCGAGAGCGGCTTGCGGCGTCTACCCGCCTCGCTGCCGCCGGGCCGCGACATGTTTCTTTCGACCTGTGCCTTGATGGCCGGCGGCACGCAGTCGATCGTTCTCAGCCGCTGGCGAAACGGCGGCCGGACGACCGTCGAACAGATCGCCGAGTTCTTGAAGCAGCAGCCCGACATGACCCCGTCCGAGGCCTTCCAACGCTCGGTGTTGGTGGCGGCCGATTTGCCGGTCGATCCGCAGGCCGAGCCTCGGGTGCGGGCGGATCCGAAAGACCCGCCGATCAAGACGGACCATCCGTTCTTTTGGGCGAGCCTGATGCTGCTCGATTCCGGTGTTCCGCCGCAAAAAGAGCAGGCGGTCCCGGAACAACCGCCCGAGATGCGCCCGGCACCACAGGGACCGGTGAATCCGCGACCGGCACCGGCCGCCCCGGCGGTGCAGCCGCAAGGCGACGGCGAACAAGTCGAACCGGCACAACCGGCCGAGGGGGCACCGAAGGAACCCGACGCGCAAGAGAAACCGCGCGCGGGACGCCAACGCCTGCCGATCGAAAACCTACCGGGATTGCCCGATCCGTTGAAGTGATGCGACGCCCGGCGGGAACCGTTACCCGCGGCGACCTTTGACACCAATTTCACCGCAGACCACGACAATGAGCGATTACGCCCTGGTCATGACGACCATCGACGACGCATCGAAGGCGCAGGCACTGGCCGACGGCCTGGTCGATGCGGGCCTGGCCGCGTGCATCCAAATCACCGGGCCGATCCGCAGCATTTATCCCTGGAAGGGAAAGGTCGCGCACGCGACCGAGTGGCTGCTGCTGATCAAGACGCAAAAGGCCCTTTACCCGGCGCTGGAGGCATTCGTGCGGGAACACCATGCTTACGAGGTTCCCGAGGTGATTCTCTTGGACATTGCGGCGGGTCTCCCGGATTATCTTTCCTGGATTTCCCAGCATACCCAAGCTCCTAGGGACGATTGACGGGCTCGGCCGCCCGCGCTACATTGAACGATTCCGTTATCGTGCGCAAGGGGTATGCGCAGCCGCCGCCTTCGGTTCCGGGAGGATGCACCGCGGAGGGACTTCGTGGTACGGCTGCGTTCGATCGGCCGTTTGCGATTCGCGCGGCCGTCAAGGATCGCCTCCGCCGTAGCGCTGCGCCGAAACCGTCTTTCGATCCCGACATACGGCGACCGTCTCGGGAGGGAACACGGGGGCCGAAAGATCGACGGAACTGCTAGGCAGTCGATGAGTTGACGAAAACCGTCGCCGTTCGCAAGACACACCCGTTCCAAAGCATGCAGGAGAGACAACCGTGGCACTGAACATGACCGACATCGAACGTCTGGCCGTCGACACGATTCGCACGCTGTCGATGGATGCCGTCCAGGCGGCCAACAGCGGGCATCCGGGCACGCCGATGGCCCTCGCTCCGGTCGCCTACAGCCTGTTCCAAAAGCAGATGCGCTACGCGCCGACGCAACCCGCCTGGCCGAATCGCGACCGCTTCATTCTTTCGTGCGGCCACGCCTCGATGTTGCTCTATTCGATCCTGCATTTGGCCCAGGTGAAGCAGCTCGATGCGCAAGGCAATCCGACCGATGAACCGGCCGTTCCGTTGGAACACATCAAGCTGTTCCGGCAGTTGGAAAGCCGGTGCCCCGGGCATCCCGAGTATCGCCACACCAGCGGCGTCGAGATGACCACCGGGCCGTTGGGCCAAGGCGTGGCGACCAGCGTGGGCATGGCGATCGCCGGCAAGTGGCTGGCCGCTCGGTACAATCGTCCCGGCTTCGACCTGTTCGATTATCGCGTGTTCGTGCTGTGCAGCGACGGCGACCTGATGGAAGGCGTCAGCGCCGAAGCGGCCTCGCTGGTCGGGCATCTCAAGCTCGACAACCTGTGCTGGATCTACGACGACAACAAGATCACCATCGAAGGCGACACGAACCTGGCCTTCAGCGAGGATGTCCGCAAACGCTTCGAGGCCTGCGGGTGGAACGTGCTCGAAGTGGACGACGTGAACGACCTGCCCGCTTTGAACGCGGCGATCGAATCGTCCCGCTCGGCCGACCGGCCCACGTTGGTGATCGTTCACAGCGTCATCGCCTGGGGCGCGCCGAATAAACAGAACACGCACGGCGCGCACGGTGCACCGTTGGGCGAGGACGAAATTCGGCTGACGAAAGAAGCCTACGGCTGGCCTGCCGACGAGAAGTTCCGCGTGCCGGAGGAAGTCGTCGCCCACTTCCGAGAAGGCGTCGTCGCTCGCGGTGAAGCGCTCTTCGCCGAGTGGCGATCGCTGCGGGAAGAATACGCGAAACAGTATCCGCAGGAAGCCGCCGAACTGGACGCGATCGCGCAAGGCGGTCTGCCGGAAGGTTGGGACGCCGAGATCCCCGAATTTCCCGCCGATGCCAAGGGGATGGCGACCCGCGCGTCTTCGGGCAAGGTACTCAATGCGATCGCCAAGAACCTGCCGTGGCTGGTGGGCGGTTCGGCCGATTTGGCGCCTTCGAACAACACCGAGCTGAAGTTCGAAGAGGCCGGGCACTTCTCGGCCGAAAACCGCGCCGGACGCAACCTGCACTTCGGCATCCGCGAACACGTGATGGGCTCGATCGCCAACGGGATGGCCTTGTGCGGCTTGAAGGCGTACACCGGCACGTTCTTTGTCTTCAGCGACTACATGCGTCCGCCGATGCGACTGGCGGCCCTGATGGAATTGCCGGTCGTCTACATCTTCACGCACGATTCGATCGGCGTCGGGGAAGACGGTCCCACGCATCAGCCGGTCGAACATCTGGCGGCGTTGCGGGCGATTCCGAACCTGACGGTCATCCGACCTGCCGATGCCAACGAGGTCGCCGAGGCCTATCGTGTCGCGATTCGCTCGACCCGAACGCCGACCGCCCTGGTGCTCACGCGTCAGGCGTTACCCACGGTCGATCGCGGAGAACTCGCCCCGGCTTCGGAGTTGGCCAAGGGTGCCTACGTGCTGAAAGACGCCCCCGACGGCAACCCGGCGGTCGTGCTCATCGGCACCGGAAGCGAGGTCGCCGCCTGCCTGGCCGCCCAAGAGCAGCTTGCCGGCAAAGGGATTGCGGCGCGAGTCGTCAGTATGCCCAGCTGGGAATTGTTCGACGCACAGGATGCCGCCTATAAAGCGTCGGTGCTTCCGCCGGAGGTTCCCCGCGTGGCCGTCGAAGCGGGGATCGACCAAGGTTGGCACAAGTACATCGGCGAGCATGGCGCGTTTGTCGGCATGCAGGGCTTCGGAGCCTCGGCCCCGGCCGCCGAATTGTTCGCCCATTTCGGCATCACGGCCGAACGCATCGCCGCCGAGGCCGAACGCTTGCTCGGCAAGTGATCGTGCCGTCGCCCCGAGGCGAGACCTCGGCTCGATCGGCGCTTGATGCCCTTGCGTAGACCCGTTCCGGGAAAATCGGGTGGCCTTTCTTGACAACGCACAAATGAAAGGCCACCCTCTAAGGGCCGGGTTATACCGGTTATGCGCGGGGGCAGGCGATATTCTCCCCCAATCGGAACCGAATTCTTCCCGCTTTGTGCTTCACAACTCCCGTCGAGGAGAACGATCATGCGCGTGCGTCGGCTGTTGCTTGCCGGAGTGGCTGCGGCCTGGTGCTTGCTTTACTCGCCCGTTTGGGCGACCGAAGCGAAGCTGTCGGGCGAATTGAAGAAGTGGCACTGCGTGACGCTGTCGGTCGAAGGGCCCCAGGCGTCGGAAACGGGAGATCCGAACCCGTTCCGCGATTACCGGATGGAGGTCCTCTTCACGCACGGCGACCGCGAGATCGTCGTTCCCGGCTTTTTTGCCGCCGACGGCAACGCCGCCGAAACGAGTGCGACCGAGGGTAACTGCTGGCAAGCTCGATTCACGCCCGACGCCGAAGGGGAATGGACGTACCATGTTCGTTTTCGGGCGGGTACGAACGTGGCGATCAGCGACGATCCCCACGCGGGCAAGGCGATTTCGCCCGACGGGCTGGAAGGTTCCTTCCGCATCGGCCCCAGCGACAAGCAGGCCCCCGACTTTCGTGCGACCGGCATGTTGCAATACGTGGGCGAGCGTTACCTCAAGTTCGCCGAGACGGGCACGTACTTTCTCAAGTGCGGTGCCGACAGCCCGGAGAACTTCCTCGCGTACTACGAGTTCGACGGCCAGCCTTCCGAAGTCGCCGTCGCACGCAAACGACGCGAAGGCGAAGCCCGTTCGACCAGGCCCCATCGCTATCAACCGCACGTCGCCGACTGGCAGCCCGGTGATCCGACCTGGCAAGGCGGCAAGGGCAAAGGCATCATCGGCGGATTGAACTATCTGGCTTCTGCGGGCGTGAACAGCGTGTACTTTCTGACGATGAACGTCGCCGGCGACGGGAACGACGTGTGGCCGTGGGTCGATCCCGACACCCGCGACCGCTTCGACGTCTCGAAGCTCGACCAGTGGGAGATCGTCTTCTCGCACATGACCGCCAAGGGCATTCAGTTGCACGTGATCCTCCAAGAGACCGAGAACGACCAGCTTCTCGACGGCGGGGCATTGGGCGAGCTGCGCAAGCTGTATCTTCGCGAATTGATCGCCCGTTTTGCGCATCATCCGGCGCTCATGTGGAACCTCGGCGAGGAGAACACGAACACCGACGCCCAGCGAAAAGAATTCGCCGAATACATCGTGTCGCTCGATCCGTGGGATCATCCGGTTGTGGTACACACCTTCCCGAACAAGCAGGAGGAGGTCTATCGACCGCTGTTGGGCTTCCCCTATCTGCACGGGGTGTCGTTGCAATTGCCGCCGGAACGAACGCACGAGGAAACGAAGAAGTGGGTTCTCGAATCGACCAAGGCCGGCCATCGATGGGTGGTTGATCTGGACGAGATCGGTCCGGCCGATACGGGGGTCAAGCCCGATGCCGACGACCCCACGCACGACTTCGTCCGCAGCCGCGTGCTGTGGGCGAACCTGTGCGGCGGAGGCGGCGGGTGCGAGTGGTACTTCGGCTACAAGTACGCCCACAACGACTTGAACTGCGAAGACTGGCGCAGTCGGGCGAACATGTGGAAGCAAACGCGGTTGGCCGTCGACTTCTTCCAAGAGTACGTTCCCTTCCACGAGATGCTCCCCGCCGACGAGCTGATCGGCGATGCCGACGCCTACTGTTTCGCGTCGCCCGGCAAGGTGTACGTCGTCTACATGCCGCCGGGCAGCGGCGAGATCGAGATTCGCCTGGCCGACGGCCGGTATACCGTCGCCTGGTTCAATCCGCGCGAAGGCGGCGGGTTGCAGCAAGGCAGCGTTCCGGCGGTCACAGGGCCCGGTCCGCGGGCGTTGGGGATGCCGCCCCGCGATCCGAAGGCCGATTGGGTCGTCCTGCTGCGGCGCGAACATTGAGCGGCTTCGAGCGCGAGCCGTGTTCGCCCTGACGGATCGGTATCGTGCGGGCCGAAACGAACGAAGCGCATCGTCCGAAGGAGGCTTGTCGGGCGATGCGCTTTCTTTCGGCAGGTACGTTTCTCGACCGCCTGCGTCGCGTCGTCACAAGACGAGTTCGAACCGCAGTCCGGCCACGAAGGCATCGTCATATTCACCGCTGGGGGCGATGATGTATTGCAGGTCGGGTTGCACGGCGATGTACGATCCGATGCGGGCCTTGTAGAACAGTTCCAACGCGGTTTCGGCCGAGCGGGTGGTCGTGCCGTCGGCGAACTCGGCGTAGGCAGCGCCGAAGCCGAGCGTGTCTTCGTCGCGTCCTTCGAACAGGCCCTTGTACACGACTCCGGCCCCGATGTAGTTGGGCACTTCGTTCACGTCTTCCGCCGCCCAACTGTACTGGAAGAAGGCCGCCAGTCCCTGCACGTCTTCCGTCTCCCAGGGCTCACGGTAGATTTGTTGCTCGAAGCCCATGTACACGCCGTGTGTTCCCTCGTGTGCGCCGGGGGCCAATGTTCGGAAGGGACTCGGACGGCTCCAGCTTTGCAGGAACTGGAAGACCGGATTCCCACCGGACGGTGCCAAGGGCGGCTCGAATTCGCCGTTGTGATACCACAAACCCACGTGGGCATCGCCGGGCAGACCGCCGCACAACTCCCAGGTTCGCTTGAACTCGAAGATCGAGAACAACGTGCCGGTGTTCGAAACGCCCCAGGTTCGCCCGTCGGCCGCACCGTCGAACAGGCCGAACTTGAACGACAATTGATCGGTGATGTTGAAAAAGGCGATCAAGCCGAGTGATGGATCGGGATAGGTCGGCATCGGAATGTTCGTCGGAAGGCCGAACGAGCTGTTGATGAAATCGCCGCCCACGTCGACCACGGCGAACTCGGCGTTCGCGTCCTGCTTCCCCAATCGAACGGTGAGGAAATCGTCCCACAACGAGCGCTCCCACCAGTACTCGCTCACCATGCATATTGTTTCGCCCGGTGTCGATGTTGCTGAGTGTCTGGTAGTCGCCGACGAAGTCTTCGGTGATGCCGCGGCCGTGAAAATCCTCGGCCAACAGGAAGAACGTACCGCCCGGCAGACAGCCGAACCGACTCAAGTCGGCCGTCAACGCCAGATCGAACACACCGAAGTAGCGGGTGGCGTCGTTCGTGTCCATTCCGCCCCGCATATTGGTGAATACCTCGCCCGTGTAGACGTACTCGGCCGAGAGCCAATCGTTGCCGTGGAGGCGGTAACCGAACAATCCCGGCGGTTCGTCGGTTTCGCATCCGCAGGCCGGGTCTTCGGGCACGGCGCACGCAGGTTCGTCACATGCCGGTGCTTCGCAGGCGGGGGCACACGGTCCGCAGGCGTCGGGCTCGCTTTCGCCGAACACCATGGCGGTCGGTCGAACAGCATCCGCAGCCGCCATCGCCGCTGCCAACTCGCGACGCGATTGTTCCAAGTCGGGGAAGAGAGGACGCGATTGGGAAGCGACCGTCTCGGGCAACGGTGCAGGTTCGGCAGCCGCGACGAGGGCGGTCGGCCTGCCCCACAGCAAGACCACCACGCCACAAACGATACAGGTCAGTTTTCGCATCAGTTCCTCCTCGGCATTCCGAGACTGCGCGCGATTCCCCACCCTGTAAGGGGGGCACGCGGTGACGACACGCGGGCTCTCATTTCTTTTCTTTCGCCCGGCGAATCGCCCCGCACACACGAAACTCGACCGTCGCGAAGCACTTTCCGCCGACTTCGCGCGCAAAGAATCGATCCCGAAAAACCTTTTTGTCCTGCCGGTTGAATCGCACCGCGAAACTCTTTGCCGAAACCGGCTTATGTTGATTGTGCAGGCGGCGCCGAAAGTGCCGGACGGACGCATCCCGCCACTGCCCCCTCGGCGTTTTCACCCGCGGACAACCCGAGTATCATGAAAAGTTCGCCGCGCCTTCGGGGGGAGGCTTCCGACTACGAGGTTTTTCTGTCGAAGGCTTCCCTTCGGTGAATGCCCTTCGAATCGCCCAATCGGTCTTTCGTGCGAGTGCCATGTTGATCCTGCGTGCCGTCGAACTGAAGAAACGCTACGCCGTCGAGCCGATCCTCGACGGGGCATCGTTCGACGTGTACGCCGGCGACCGCATCGGTCTGGTCGGTCCGAACGGGACGGGCAAGACGACGTTGTTGAAGATCGTCGCCGGCATGCTCGAGGCCGATGCCGGAACCCTCGAATGGGGCGGTGATATCCGCATCGGCTACCTGGAACAGCATCCCACCTTCGCGGCGAACCGAACCGTCCGCGACGAGGCCCGGTCGGCCCTTGCCCGCTTCATCGAGATGCAGCACGAGGCCGAGGAGACGGCCGCGGCGCTGGCCGCCTGTCGCGATCCGAAGGAGCAGGCCCGGCTGAGCGAACGGCTCGATCGCCTTCATCACGAACTTCAGCTTCACGATGCCTATCACCTCGATCACAAGGTCGAGCGCGTGTTGGAGGGGTTGGGCTTTCCTGCGGCGATGTTCGACGCGCAGGTGCGCACGCTCAGCGGCGGCGAGCAAAACCGGCTGATCTTGGCGAAGCTGTTGCTTTCCGACCCCGACTTGATGTTGCTCGACGAACCGTCGAACCATCTCGACGTCGATGCCACCGCCTGGCTCGAGGAGTTCTTGGCGAATCATCGGGCGGCGATGTTGATCGTCAGCCACGATCGGTACTTTCTCGATCGCGTGACGAACCGCACGTTCGAGCTGTTCCGCGGCACGATCGACGCGTACCGCGGCAACTTCACGGTGTACACAAAGCAAAAAGAAGAACGGCTTCTGGTCGAGCGGCGAACCTACGAAAAGCAGCAGGAAGAAATCGCCAAGGCCGAGGAGTTCATCCGCCGTCATCATTACGGCCAAAAGGCGGCCCAAGCCGAAGATCGACGGAAGAAGCTGGCGCGGATCGAGCTTGTTCCGCCGCCCCGCGAAATCGTGCCGCCGCCGATGGCCTTTCCGCCCGCCGAACGATCGGGCGACGTCGTTCTCCGGGTCGAAGGACTGACGAAAGCGTACGACAAGCCGCTGTTCACCGACGTCACCTTCGACCTGGCGCGCGGCGAACGCTGGGGCATTCTCGGCCCCAACGGTTGCGGCAAGACGACGTTCTTGCGATGCCTGCTGGGAGACGAATCTCCCGACAGGGGAACGGTCGTCCGCGGCCACAACGTGAGTGTGGGCTATTTCGACCAGCACTTGATCACGTTGGAGGAATCCCGTCGCGCCTGCGATGCGGTCTTGCCGGGGCACATCATCTCGGAAGACATGATCGAGGAAAAACGCCGCGATCTGCTGGCGCGGTTCGGATTGGTCGGCGACCGGGCGCTGCAACCGGTGAAAAGCCTCAGCGGCGGCGAACGATGCCGCGTGGCCCTGGCCCGCCTGGCGGCCGCCGGCGCGAACTTTCTCGTGCTCGACGAACCGACGAACCACCTCGATTTGTGGGCACGGGACGCGTTGGAAAAGGCCCTCCGCGAATTCGACGGTACGATCCTGTTCGTCAGCCACGACCGGTACTTCATCGACCAGGTGGCCGATCATCTGATCGTCTTCGAGCCGGGCGCCGAAGGTTCGCCGCGCGTGCGGATCGTGTACGGAAACTTCACCACGTACCGCAACCTGCGTGAACAAGAGGCGGTCGCCGCACCGCCTGCCGCCCCCGAGTCGAAGACGACCGAAGCCTCCAAGCCGTCGCGCCGCAAGAAAGAGTCGCCGCCCAAACGGAAACGACGTTTTCCGTACCGCAAGGTCGAAGACCTCGAACACGATATTCAAGCCAAAGAAGCCGAAATCGAGTCGCTGCACGCCGAATTGGCCTTACCCGAAACGCAAAAAGACGGTAACCGCGTGCGCACTCTCACGGCGCAATTGGATCAGTGCCAAAAGGAACTCGAACAGCTTTACGCCCATTGGGAAGAAGCGATCGAACTGAACTGATCGGCGGCGGCAAGGACGACCCGATTGCTTGTCTTTTCTATTTCCTCTCGACAGCGTCCCTTCTTTTCGGCAAGATGCGCGAATTGGGAGAAATCCCACTTCGGACAATCGCTTGGCATTCGATCGTTTGCGAGATCACGCATCGCGCGAGCGCAGCAAAGGTGAATCAGATGGCGACCTCTTCGATTCGACGCGGTACACAACGCAGCGGAAACGGCACGGAGTGCCGGTTCGGCCGCAACGTCGTTTTGCGACTTGTGCTGACTGCGGTGGTGTGTTGCCTGTCGTCCGGCGTTTTCGGGCAATCGACCGAGATTCCGCTGGCACCGATCGCGCCTCCGACGAACGCCGAACCGGAACCGGGCACAACGCCGGCCAATGCCGTCGCAGCTTCGCCCGACGCGACGATTTCGCGCGACGCGATTCAGCGCGAAATGGAATCCGTGCTGGCGACGCTGGAGAGCGATCCTGCCCGCAGGTCACAGGTCGAAACGCTGTACCGCCAAGCCCTCGGGCAATTGGAACTGGCCGACAAATTCCGCAGCGATGCCGAGCGGTATCGCGCGCTGACGGCATCGATCCCGCAAGACGAAGAAGCCGCCAAACAGGAGTTGGCCTCGTTGACCGAGGCGCTCGAGGAGGAGCCGGGTGCAGCCGACTCAATCGAGGAGTTGGAGCGGCAGCTCGACGAGAAGCAAAAGGCGCTGGACGAGGCCAGAAAACTCCGCGACGCGCTCGAGGCCGAAGCGGCCCGCCGGATGTCCGCCCGCGGCGACCTGCCCAAACGGGCCGAAGCCGCCCGACAGCGTCGCCAAGAGATCGAAGCCCGTATGAAGGCGTTCACGCCCGGAGACGATCCCGTCGTCACGCGTGCGCAGGTCGTCGTGTTGCAGGCCCAATGGGCGGCGGCGTTCCTGGAAGAAGAAGCGTGCACGGCCGAACTGGAGTACTACCGGGCCTCGGCCGAAAGCCTCTTTCCCTTGCAGCGGCGCGTGGCGGAACAACGTCTGATCGTGGCCGGACAGTTGGTCGAACGTTGGCGCCGCTACGTCGCGCGGCGTACCCAACAAGTCGCCGAACAGGCCGCGCAATTGGCCCAGGAACGGTTGGACGAAATTCCCGAACAGCTACGTCCCTTGGCCGAAACGACCAGCAAGTTGGCCGCCGACATTGCCGAAGTGACGAACAAACTGCAAATCGCCGACGACGAGTTCGCCGCGGCCTCGGCCAAGCTGGAAGACATTCGCCGCAGCTTCGAGAAGATGCAAGAGCGGCTGCAAACGGTGGGGATGAATCGGTCGTTGGGGCTCCTTCTGCGTACGCAAAAGGCGTCGCTTCCCGACACCCGCCGGCTGGAAGCCGATACGCGAAAACGCCAGGAACAGATCCGCGAGCTGCAATGGACGATTTTGGATCTGAACGACCGCCACGTGCAGCTTCCGCCGTGGGATCAAGAGGTCGACCAGTGGCTGGCGCGGTTGCCCGAAGATCTTTCTTATTCCGAGCAACTCGAATTGGAACGGACGGTGACCGAGTTGCTCCGCGAACGAAACGAGCTCTACGACCGCCAGCTTCGCGCGTACAACGATTACCTGGAAAAGCTGGTCGAGCTGGACAACACGCGGCGCGAAATGTTGCGGTTGGTCGAAGAATACAACGACTTCATCGACGAACACGTATTTTGGATCCGCAGTGCCCCGCCGTTGACGCCGAATGAATTGCTGGCGGCCGCGCGGCTGACCCTGGGTGTCGCGGCGCACGCCGTGTCGCCGAAGTTCGTGGGCGATTTGTCGGCCGCGTTGCGATCCGAGATCGTCGGCTACTTGCCGCTTTGGGCCTTGGCGGCGGTCGTCTTCTTGGCCTGGGGCGTATTCTTGCCGCGCATTCGCGCGCGACTTTCCAAGCTGGGTGATTTGGCGAAAGCGTCGACCTGCCGCAAATACCGTTACACGCTCGAAGCCCTCTTGTGGACGGTGGTCGAGGCCCTGTTCGTTCCCGCGGTCTGTGCGTTTGTCGGCTGGAGACTTCTCGAGGCCGCCGATGCCACGTCGGCCGCCACGTCGGTGGGAACGGCGCTGCTGCAAGTCGCGCGTTTCGTGGCATTGTATAGTCTGATCTTGGGGTTGGTCCGCGTGAACGGGCTGGGAGAAGCCCATTTTCAATGGCCGCAGACGGCGATCGTGGTTGCCCGACGGCAGTTGCGGTGGTTTATTCCGGCGGGCGCCGTGACGATCTACTTGTATTACTGGATCGAGCAATACGGTGACGAGCGCTGGATCGGTGCAGCCGGCCGATTCTTGTTCTTGATCTACTTCGTCTTCTTCGCGTATGCGGCGCATCGCATTTTCTACCCGAACGGTCGGTTCATGCGCGCCTTGCGGGCCGAGACGCCCGGGGCTTCGCTGGTGCGATTTCGGCACACGATCTACTTCTTGGTGATCGCCGGACCGATCGCTTTCATGACGTTGGCTGCCGCCGGCTACCTGTATACCGCGGCTCAGCTTTCCGTTCAGTTTCGCTATACGCTGTTCTTGCCGATCGCCTTGGGCGTGTTGGGGGCCCTGTTTTCGCGTTGGGTTCTCCTGCGACGCCGCACGTTGGCCATCACACGTGCCCAGCAAAAGCGGGAAGAGATGGAAAAAGAGAAGGAAAAAGAAACCGACAGCGGCGACGGCTCGTTGTTGGATCAGTTCATTCTCAAACCGCTGCCCGAACTCGATCTGGCACTCATCGGCGAACAGACCCAACGCTTGGTCCACAGCTTGTTGATCGTGTTGGGCTGCCTCGGGTTGTGGTGGATTTGGAGCGAGGCCTTCCCGGCGCTCGGCATCCTTTATCAGATCAAGTTGTGGCAGGTGACGACAACCGTCACGCAGACGGTGATGGGCGGCGGCGGCGAACCGATCAGCGTGCCGGTCACGCAGGCCGTGGCGGTCACCCTGGCCGACTTGGGCCTGGCGATCATCATTGGGATCGTGACCTGGATCGCCGCCCGAAACATGTCCGGTGTCGTCGAAATCGTCATTCCCCGCGGCGTGCGGCTCGATCCCGGCGTGCGTTACGCAATCGCCATGGTCGCCAATTACGCCGTCGTTACGATCGGCGGCATCCTGGCGTTTGCGCAACTGGGCATCGGCTGGTCGCAGGTGCAATGGCTGGTCGCCGCCGTCGGTGTGGGCTTGGGCTTCGGGTTGCAGGAAATCTTCGCCAATTTCGTTTCGGGCTTGATCATCCTGTTCGAGCGACCGATTCGCGTGGGCGACGTCGTGACCGTCAACGGCGAAACCGGCATCGTCTCGAAAATCCACATCCGCGCGACGACCATTCTCAACTGGGAGCGCCGGGAACTCATCGTCCCGAACAAATCGTTCATTACCAGCGACGTGCTGAACTGGACGCTCTCCGACGCGCTCAACCGCCTGACGTTCAACGTCGGCGTCGCCTACGGTAGTGATACCGATCGCGTGACCGAGCTATTGCACGAGATCGTGCGGTCGAATCCGAACGTGCTCGACGACCCGGCGCCGATCATCACGTTCGACAGCTTCGGCGACAGCACGTTGAACTTTACCGTCCGCTGCTACCTGCCGAATCTCGACAACCGGCTGAGCACGACGCACCAGTTGCACAGCGAAATCCATCGCCGCTTCCACGAGGAAGGCATCGAGATCGCCTTTCCGCAACAAGACTTGCACGTTCGCTCGCTGCCGAAAGAAGTCGTCGAGCTGCTCCGGATCAGCCGGCAAGAGGACCGCAAGCCGAATCCGTGATCGGCAACACGGGTGTTGCGTTGTTCGTCAGCGGGCTTCGTCGCGCACCCGCACGACCCATTCGCCGGGCGAGGCGAGATCCTTCCCCCGATCGCGGACGAGGTACCCGACTTCGACGCGGGGGGAGTGTGCCCAAAAACCGTCGGGGGCGATCGTCGTCTCGGCGTCGACGGGTCGCGGTTCCGCCGAAAGATCGGCGATGATTTCCAAGTCGCCCCACACGCTGCGCAACACGTCGGGGGCGAGGTATTCGAAGTGATCCAACCGGCGCCCGACCAACTCGGGACCGATCGCTTGTTGCACGCGGCACAGTACTTCCAACCAGGCCCGGTCGCGTTCCGAGGGGTTTGCCGAGTGCAGCCACCAGCTCAGCCCGTACCCGAAAACCAGGCTGATCGACACGTCCCGCGGATCGCGGGTGAAGCCGCCCAGGTCGTGATGGAAGAACAGCGCCTTGTCGTGCGCGAGGTAGATCGCCAGCGGTTCCAGTCGCCACGATTCGCGCGGCCACACGTCTTCGTACAGCACCATTCGGCCGTCGGGACGGTTCGGCAACCAGGGCCAACTCAGCCCGCAAAAGAGCAACTCGTAGTTGATCAGTCGATCATGACCGTCTTCGGTGCCCAACGGAACGAACGCCGAATCGGTCTTCGCGATGCGATGCAGTCCTTCGAGGTACGCCGCCGGATCGGGGGCTGCGGGGTTCGTATCCCAAATGCTTCGCCGCGCACCGATTTGGTCCTGGAACAGAATATCGACGGGAAACTCCTCGGTGAATTGTCGGCGGATCCGCGCGTTCACCTCACGCACGATCGGGTGCCAATGACAAATCGCGTACCCTTGGGTATACGCCTCGCCGTAGCGCTCGGGGTAGATGTTTCCATCGAGGTCGCGGGCCAAGACCACGTCGCCGTAGCGTTCGAACGTCGGTCCCTTGGGATTGACACACCACCACGTGGGGTTCGTGTACGGCATGAACAAGTGTCCGTTGCGGCGGACGGTTTCGATCAGCAAACGCAGGTCGTCGGCCGTGCCGACCTTCGGGTTCGGCGGCAGATGGTCGGGATACTGACGATCGAATCCGCCGTGCAGGTATTCGGCGACATGGAAGATGACCGGCCCCGGCAGCGTGCCGCTCAGTTCCGCCGATCGCCGCAGACTGCCGGTGGTCACCTTCAGCAAGATGCTGCGTTGCAACTGCGCGAGCAATTGCGGTGAAACCTTGTCTTGCAGCGTTCGCGTGTAGGCGTTCGCTTCGGCGTAACGCGAAAGCGCCTTGCGGTAGGGAAGGCCGACGGTCATCTGCACGCTCGGCACCTCGGCCGATTCGCCCTCGGGGATGTAAATGCGAAATGCGTGCGCGACGCGCCCCAAGCGGCGTTCCTCGCGGTCGAAGGCGGCGATCTCGACCGTCGGTGCGCGATAGATCGACTCGGGCGACTGAACACCGAAGAGCGACCACATTCCGTGTTTCGTATCGAGCGCCGCGAAGTCGCAGAAATGCCGGTTCGCCGAAGCGAACGTCATGTCGCGGGCGGGCACGATCGCGTAATAGAAGGGATATCCTCCGCCCGCCTCGAACCAAATGCCGCCCCGCTGTACGTAGCCGCGAACGGCGTCGAGCATCGCTTCGGCTTGTGCGGGTGACTCGGCAGGAAAGCACTCGGCTTGCGTGTTGACGATCGCCGCCGGAGGCCGTGCGCTGCGAAGCGCCTTGCGCAGATCCTCGGCACTACGCAATGTCACGAGGTCGATTCCGGCTTCGCGCACCCACGGGAGCCGCGAAAGCCATCCCGCCAGCACGCCCGGCAACGGGCTGCGGCGAATCCCCGGGCGTCCCGACTCGCGGCCGACCAGTACCGCGACTTGTGCCGGCTCCGTGCGCAAAAGAAGGGGTGAACCGTCTTCCTGCCGCGCGGTGTCCTTTTTGTCGAAGGTACCGCGAGAGGCGGCCTCGAGGACGGCGACGACACCGGCCGCTTGAAGCCGCACGAGTGCGGCGTCTTGGGCGACCATTCTTCCGGCGTAGCGGACGAACAAGCCGCGTCCGCCCAATCGATCGGCTTCCAGCCAGGGACCGTTTTCCGTCTCCAGCAGCGAAAACGCCGTTCCCGGCGCGGTCGTAGGCCGATCGGCGGTCACTTCGTATGTTTTTGAGGCGATCTCGTTTCGGAACCATGCGGGCAGAAGTGCCGCGTCTTTTCCCGGGACGAGTCTTCGAGGCGGATCGGTTTCGGGCCGGATCTCGCAGCGCCGGTCGGCGACCCGGCGGTATCCTTCGCCGTGCAAGGGATGCCGCTCGACGCCCGCCCCGCCCGGCTCGAAGAAGCGGCGCGTGAACGCAAGCCCGATGTTGTCGGGAAAGATGAACTCTTCGACGGCCGGCACATCGAATTCGAGTCCGGCCGGAAAGTTCCACGCCAAAGCCGTACCTTCTTTCATCGACACGACCGCCGAGAAGAGCGGCCCTTGCGGCAGGTTCCGACAGCGGATCCGCACGTCGGCCGCCTCGTGCGTGAAGTCGAGCAGCAAGACGTTCTCGGTCTCGTACCATGTCGC
This sequence comes from Thermostilla marina, assembly GCF_054657455.1. NCBI lineage: Bacteria > Pseudomonadati > Planctomycetota > Planctomycetia > Pirellulales > Thermoguttaceae > Thermostilla > Thermostilla marina. The sequence goes on from NZ_BAAHYR010000001.1 coordinate 360,950, forward strand.
TTGCACGCGACAGTCCGACGCGCGAACGACCGACCCGTCGCGGCGGGTGATCGTCCACAGGTCGGGCTCTCCCGCCAGAAGCGGCGCTTCGGCGTCGCGCTCTCGAATTTCGTTCACCGCGCCGGTGGCCGCATCGAAGACGATCGACCAGCGATCGTGGCCCAGGCGGATCGTTTCATCGTCGATCGTGCACCACGGTCCTGCGGCATGTGCCGTTCCGGCGGCAAGAAGCGCTCCCACCAGCATGCCGACGAGCCCTGCGGAGGCAAAGAGGCGTTCAGCTGCCCGTTGGTGGATGATGTGCATCGCATCGATCTCCACGAAAAAATGTTTGCCCCGCGCCGTTCGTTTTTGTGTACGATACAGAGAATCGCGGTTTCGGGGGTTGCTGCGACGAGTCCATTGTCATTTCGTGTGCATCCGTTTCGCAAGCGTGGAGGTTCACCATGCGTCGATTCCCCCCGACGATCGTTGTTCTCGCGGCGATGCTGTTGCTTGCCGTTGCCGCCGTGCCTGCCGCGGCGCAAAAAGCACGGCAAAAGGCGAAATCCGCCGATGCGGCGGTCGACCGGCGGGCGCCCGAGCCGGAAGGTTACGACCAAAGCTTCGTGTACAAGACGGTCGGCGACGTTGCCTTGCGGCTGTACGTGTACCGGCCCGCCGATCTCAAGCCCGGCGACAAGCGACCGGCGATCGTGTTCTTTTTCGGGGGCGGTTACAACGGCGGCTCACCGGAGCAGTTCGCACCGCATTGCCGTTACTTCGCCGAACGCGGCATGGTGGCGGTCACCGTCGACTACCGCGTCAAATCGCGTCACAACACGTTGCCGGCCGACTCGATTTCCGACGGCAAGTCGGCCATCCGCTGGATTCGCACGCATGCCGAGAAGTTGGGTGTCGATCCGCAACGAATCGCGGCTTCGGGCGGTTCGGCGGGCGGGAACCTGGCCTGCTGCTGCGGCGTCGTTCCCGGATGCAACGACCCGCAAGATCCGCAAGACGTTTCGGCCGTCCCGAACGCGCTGGTCCTGTTCAATCCGGCCTACCTGGGGACCGATAAGGCACACGCCGTGACCGAAGAACGCTTTCCCGCGGAGATTCGCGCCGATACGCACATCCGCAAGGGATTGCCGCCGAGCATCATGTTCTTCGGAACCGCAGACCCCTTCCTGCCCGGCGCGCAGCAATTCCATGATGCGATGGTCAAAGCCGGCAACCGCTGCGAATTGATGACCTGGGAAGGTCAAGCACACGGCTTCTTCAACTTCGGCAAGGCCGACAATCGTTACTTCATCGCGACGGTGGAAGCGGCCGACCGATTCCTGGCCTCGCTCGGATTCCTCGAAGGCGAGCCGCGGGTGAAGGCCTTCGTCGCCGAATACGAGACCGCCGAATGAGTCGGTGTGCGCCCGGCGCGCATGCCGCCTCGACGCCTCCGAATGGAAACCCGACAGGTAAACGGCATCGCAGCGAGGCTGCCGTTTGCCTGTTTTTTCTATATCGCCCGGTTTTGCAAACAATCGGTCTAGGTTCGTTGCGCGCGTCTACGATATAATGCCCGGCGCAAAATCGTTTCGCCGGACGGTCTTCCGGCGATTGTCGGCATGCGCCCGAGCCGATCGTCATTCCATCGGCCGGTAGTCGAAACATCACGGCGAAAGCGACTCGATGCTTGGACAAGGAGGTCCGAGAACGGAACAGCATCGAGGGATCGTCCGCACCAAGGAAGGTGCTCGGTCCCAGAGGCTCTTCGCCTGCGCGTACGCGGCGATCTTCTTGGTCGTGGCCGCGGCTTCGGCGGTGCATGCCGAGCGACGAGGAGTCCGGCTGTCGTGGGGCGGCGGGACACCGACGGCCTGGCAAATCGGTGTCTCTCTCGAGGGCGGACGCGTCGTCGCCTTCGAACCGCTAGGCACCGAGCCGGATGAGCCCGGTTCGATGGTGCTTCAGAACGGGCGGTTGATCGTCCTCTCGCCCGCTCCCCGTGCGTTCGACGCCGTGGACCTCGAAATCGAAGCGCCTGCCGATGCCGTCTTGCAGGTCGATGCCCGCAATGGATCCAATCCGCAGGTCGTGCACCGGGTCGTTCTAGGCCGGCTCGACCAGGAAGATTTCCAACAGAATCTCGACGAGTCGGGCAATCGGCTGTACGTCCAGCGAATCCCCGGCGATCGGTTGCATATTTCGACCGACCGGCCGTTGATCTTTCGGCCCGGCGAGACTGCGCAGTTCACCATCGAGCCGCGCGGTTTGAACGTTCCGGCGACCGAGCGAATTCGGATCCAGATCGACGTTTTCCCCGCCCGCAGCCGAATAAAGACTTCGTCCCGCGGGCTGGAACGCCTCTCGGAAGTGGACCTGGGCAACCTTTCGCTGCCGCAGGTGAAACTGGGAGAGATGGGCTTGATACGGCCCAAGAACGCGGGCCCCCTCAACAGCGTGCAATACGAGATCGTGCCGGCGCAGACGCCGTCGCTTCCCGTCCAGATTCCGCTGCCTTCGGCCGAAGGGGCTTACGACTTGCGAATCACGGCGCAGCGCAAGCGCGGCCCGTTGGCCGAGGCCGTCGGCCAGCCGCTGGCACGCGGCAGTCTGCCGGCCGAGCGCATCGTCCAGGTTTTGGTATTAGGTGATGAATTCGTCACGGATCAGGCGGCAGGCGGTGCACTGAGCCTGGTCGGTGAGCCGATCGACGCCGCCTCGCCCGACTTTTGGCAGCGGCTGGCGAAGTTGCCGGAAGAACTGCAAGCGTGGAAGTTCCTTCGCAACGAGAGCCTGCCTTCGGGCAGTCGGCGCACGCGGAAACATCCCCTCGGCGAACTGGTCGAGCTGCCGCCCAGCCCGAGCGACGACTACGCCTGGGAAGCGTACTCGTTGCCCGTCCGCGAACCGGGCAAGCCGCATATCGTCGAGATTGCCTATCCCAGTGATGTCGAACAGACCTTGGCGTACAGCGTGTTGGAGCCGAACGCAGCCGGGGCGATTCATCCGTTGGGCGTGGACGGCGGCATCACCGTTCGACGCGAGCCGGGAGATACCTCTCCGCCGGCGTGGAAGCGTCACCGATTCGTCTTCTGGCCGAAAACGACCAAGCCCGTGCTGCTATTGGTGAACCAGCGGCGCGACGTCCCGGCGGTGTACGGACGGATCAGCGTGTACGCCGGTTGGGAGCATCTGCCGCCTGCGTTTCCGCGGCAAGGACCGGCGCCCGAGCGATTCCACGGGGTGTACCTGCATCGGCCGCTGTTCGCCGAAATCTTCAATGCCGAGGACGCCCCGGGACCGTTTTCGACGCAAGGGATCGACGATTGGGTCACGTTCTACCAAGGCGGTACGCGTCTGGTCGAATACCTGCGGTTCGCCGGTTACAACGGGGCGGTGGTCACCGTCTTTTCGGAAGGCAGTACGTTGTACCCGAGCGAGTTGCTCGAACCGGCACCGCGATACGATACGGGCGTGTTTTGTGAGACGGGTTGTGATCCGGTCCGGAAGGACGTCTTGGAGATGCTCTTGCGGCTGTTCGACCGGGAAGGCCTGCAAATGATCCCGGCGATGGATTTCTCGACGCCGCTTCCGGCGTTGGAGGAAGCGATCCGACGAGAAGGCCGACCCGATTCGCCGCTGCGGTGGATCGGCCCGCACGGCAAACCGCTGACCGCCGGAATCACACCGACGCACGGCATGGCGCCGTATTACAACATTCTCGATCCGCGGGTGCAGGAGGCCGTGTTGGCGGTCGTCCACGAACTGGTCGATCGGTACGGCAGCCATCCGTCGTTTCGCGGTTTGGCGGTGCAACTGACCTCGCAAGGTTACCTCGTGCTGCCGGGGCCGGAATGGGGCCTGGACGACGAAACGGTCGCCCGCTTCAGCGAAGAAACCGGCATTCGGATCCCCGATTCCGGCGGTCCCGACCGCTTCGCGCAACGGGCGCATCTCTTGCTGGGCGAATATCGCCAGGCGTGGCTGCGCTGGCGGGCGCAACGCGTCCACAGCCTGTTGACGCGGATTCATCACGAGATGACCGCCGCACGCCCCGACGGCAAGCTGCTGGTGCTGGGCGGCACATTGTTCTCGGCAAGTGAATGGAGCAACCGGCTGCGACCCTCGTTGGAAGATGCCCCCTCGGCCGATGAAGTCTTTCTCGAATTGGGGCTCGACGCTCAGACGATGGCCACCCAACCGGGTATCGTCTTTCTGCGGCCCAAGCGGCTGTTCGAAGATCGGCCGGGACTCGATCCGGTCGAATTTGAAATCGAGCGATTGTTCGGCCGGTTCGATTGGCGGCAGCAATCGTCGACGCCGGGTTTCCTGTTCTTCCACCTGCCCAACGAATTTCACGTGGCCTCGTTCGATCGGCGGAGCCCCGTCCAACCGACGTTCACCTGGCTCTTGACGCAACCGTTGCCCGCCGACTACCGCAACCGACGGCGCTTCGTGCAGGCCTTGGCCGAACTGGACGCCCACTGGTTGTGCGACGGCGGTTGGCGCGTGCCCATCGGCGAAGAAGAGGCCCTGCGTCCGCTCGTCGCTGCGTACCGCCAATTGCCGGGAATCCCCTTCCGCACGTTCGTTCCTGCTTCGGGAACGACGCAACCGGTCGTCCTGCGCTATGCACGCCACGGAAATCACACCTACGCTTACATTGTGAACGAAGCGCCGTTTCCGGTCACCTTTTCGATCGCTTTGCGCGCGCCGCCTGCGGTGCGGGTGGAAGAGTTGACCGGCACGCGGACGATTGCGGATCTCGAGCGGGCGGGCGAGGCCGTCCGCTGGCAAGTCACGCTCGACGCTTACGACCTGCTCGCCGTTCGCTTCGATTCGCCGCTGATCGATTTCGCCGATCCGCGCGTGCGCTGGTCGGAAGACGTCGACGCCGACCTGCGCCGCCGAATCGCCGAGATCAGCGACCGGGCGGCAACCCTCCGGTCGCCCCCGTTGTTGGACGCCCCGGTAAATGCCGGGTTCGACCAGGTTCCCGGACCGGAAGGCAACTTGCCCGGCTGGGAGATCTACACCAGCCGCAACACGCGGGTGACGCTCGATGCCGAACAAAAGCGAGCCGGTGCCTACGCGCTCAAACTGGAAAGCAACGGCGACCCCGTGGCCGTCCTCTCGGGCGAAATTCCCGCGCCCAAAACCGGCCGATTGACCATCTCGATGTGGCTGCGAACGGCCGATCCGTCGGGACGTGTTCCCCTGCGGGTGTTCATCGAGGGGCGACACGGCGATCGACCGCTGGTCCGTTATGCCGAAATCGGCGTCTCCGACACGGGACGCCCGGTGCCCCAAATCGGTCCCGACTGGGCGCCGGTGATGGTCGAAGTCAAAGACCTGCCGGCAAACAACCTGTCGCCGCTGCGAATTCGCCTGGCCCTGGCGGGCAAGGGCGTCGTTTGGATCGACGACTTGCGATTGTGCGACCTGGCCTTCAGCAAGTCGGAACGGGTCGCCTTGTTCAAGCGGATCGCGCCCGCCGAAGCCAAGTATTCCGAGGGTGAAATCGCCGATTGCCTGCGCGTACTGGACGACTATTGGGCGCGGTACTTGATGGCGAACGTACCGCCCTCGGGATTGGTTTCGACGATTCCGCCGGAACCGAACAAACCGGCGACGCCCAAGGCCGAGGAGGAGCCGCCCGATCGGTCGGCCCGCTTGTGGGATCGCCTGCGCGGCGTCCTCCCCGATCGCCTGTTGCGATTCTGAACCGCGATGCGGCGGAATCACGCCGTCGGCAACACGCCTGTTGTTCTGACGACCGCTGACGTCACGCCGGAAAACGAACGCGCAGCGTTTCGCCGCGTTCGACGACGATCGGCTCGCGGAGTCGGACGTGGACCGTCGTCCCCTCGCGGACGACCGTCGCTTCGATCGGTCGATCACCGAGCGTCGCTTCAACGATCGTGCCCTCACCCGGTACGTCGAAGACGAGTTCGGTCAGCCGCAACCGGCCCCAGCGCACCTCGACGCTGTTCGTTTGCCCGGAAGGGTCGCGCGTCTGCGCGATCGAACCCCAACCTTCGGCCCCGGTGAACGCTGCTTGGAACCGGTCGCCGGGGAACTTCGGCGCAAAGCCCAAGACGCCTTTGGGCCCGTGATAGCGGAAGCCGCACAAGGCGAGGAACACCCCGTAGCTCGCCATGCCGCGGGCGTAGTGATCGCCGCATTCGACCTCGTTCCACGGGTTGTGGCTGCGAGGATGATACCGTTCGTGAATACCCCGGCAGATCGCCAGGGCCTCGGTGAGCATGCCGTCCCACACCATGTTTCCGGCCACCTGGTACTCGATACCCGTCCACACTTCGTTGCGATAGCGGACCGGTTTTCCGCCGCCGTAGGGTTTCTTCGGCCAGGTGCAGGTGAACAGACCGGCTTGTCCGGCGCGGGCGAACCAGCGCTCGGGTTTGTGTTCGGCGTTGTAGGGGCCGACGTCCGGCGTCCAGTTGTATTTCCAGATCGCCTCCAAGGCCGAACGGACGGTTTCGGGCGGATAGACGTATCCCAATCCCACTTGATGCGCCCAACCTTGGCCGAACAGTTGGTCTGAAAGACAGCCTTCGGCGTATTGGAAATCGGGATGCGCCGTGAGATCGACCTTTTGAATGAAGTATTCGCCGTCGAACAACTCGCGGACGGTCGCGTCGCGCCCGGCCCGATAGATGCGCTCACACGTTTCGGCAAACTCGCGGTCGCCGAGCTCCTCGGCCATCGCCTTGGCGGCCAGACACGCCGCCAAATACAACGATCCGATCATCGTGTTCGGGCCGAAGAAGTTGATGTCGTAAGTGTTGTGCTGCGAGCCTTCCAACAGCCCGTTCGCGTCGCCGTCTTGAGTGAAAAGGAATTCGAGCGTTTTGCGGATGCGCGGCCAATTGCGGCGGAGGAAGGCGTCGTCGGGCGAGCATTGATGTTCGCGGTAGGCCTTGAGGACCGTTCCTCCCTGCGAATCGCCCGCCCACAATTTCCAATCTTCACCGCGAAAGCGAACGGCGCCGGTGGCTTCGTCGAAGCCGGCCTCGGGATTGAAGTCCTGCATTTCGCGGACGGACCGTTCCAGCTCGGGGAACAGCCGGGCCATCGCGTGCTCGTAGTTCCACACGTGCGCGCAGGTGCCGCGGCAGCAGCCGACGCCTTCCCACGCCCAAAACCGCCCGTTCGCCCACCATTGGCACGTGCCCGTCGCCAACGTCGATACGGTCGAAAACAGCCGGTCGAGCAGCCAATGAGGCAGGGTCGAATCGTACCACGTGTCGTGCCAAAGCTGCGTTTCGCCCACCAAGCGATCGAAGTGTTCGCGGACGTACTCCACGACCGCGGCGGCGTCGGCGAAGCGATTCGCGTAATAATTCCCGTGCTGCGGCCGATTCGGAAAATGCCAGGCGACGACCACCGAGAGGACGGCTTCTTCGCCCGGCGCCAAATCGAAGCTTCCGCCTGCCGCACCCACCAAGGCGTTGCCGAACGACGCTTCGGCGTGGGCCGCCGGCTCGTCGAGCGATGCGAACATTGCGTCAAGTTCGCCGGAAACAACCGCGGTGGCGAAGGCGGAGTCGTCGCTTTCGAGCACGGCCAGGGCCATCGTGCCGAAGTCGGCCTGGGCTTCGAGCGGCCCGGCAGGGGCCGAACGCGGCACGTCCCGCAGTTCGATCTGGTCGATGTTGATGTGTCCCCAGCCGCCGGAGGCTTCGTCGACGATTTCGATGCGGGCGCGTTTTCCTGCGAATTCCCGCACGTCCCAATTGTGCGGCATCAGGCGTTCGTTGTTTTGTCCGGCCGCGGTGCGGACGACCTTGCCGTCGACCAGCAGCCGAATGCACGTGCGCTCCGGATCGCTCCCTCCGCCGATCAAGAAACTGATGAATGCGCGATCGATGGTGAACTCGGGCGAAACGAGCTTCCCGTGCGGCTGGTCGCCGCCGAGGTACGTGTTGACCAATCCCTTGCCTTCGAAGCCGGAAACCTCTTGCTGGTTGGGCAATGTTCCCGTCGCCGGACGCTTGCCGAAGGCATCACCTTCAACCTGCCAATCGCCGTAGTCGTTGCCTTCAAAGTCGGCAAGGACGACCGGCGGGCGCGGCTCGGCCGCCGGCGGAGTCGCTTCGGCACGCGACAGCACCATGATGCTTTTCGGATCGTCTTTCCGTCGGAGCACACGATTGGTGCGCTTGCCTGCAAGCGTTTGGCCGCTGAAGCGGGCCACACCGTTTTCCAGTGCGACCGCCAACCGTCCGCTCAGTTGCGAGTCGCTTCGGTTTTTCACTCGGTATCGCAGAATCGTGCAGGGGATGGCCGAATCGGCCGCGTTCAGCGGAATGAACGGCGAGAACGCCGTGAGCACGATCGACAGCGGAAAATCGTCGCCGTAGTCGACCGTCGCGATCGGATATTCGCCGCAAAAACGAACGTTCGGAAACCCGTCGCGATCCAAGGTTCGCCGAAGCCGTTTTCCGTCGGGCAAGACGACCTCGACGGCCGCGCCCTGTTGCAGCGGGCAATGCGGCTTGGGAAACGACTGATAGTTCGTCGCCCCGTAGCCGGTGAAGTTCTTTTGGTTGAACACGTCCCAGTGGATCAACCGTCCGTCGCCGGTCAGGTAGACCTGTCCGGCACAGACACCGCCGATCGGCATCCCGATATTCGTCAGGTCGTCGCCTGCGTACCAGGTCGACTCGCCGCGCTCGTACAAGGCGGCGATCCAGTCGGGCGACAATTTCTTGTCGGCGGGAATCGGATGTTGCGTCTCGTCGGCCCGCGTGAAAGGACCGGCGGTGATCGCGCCCAAGGCCCCGGCGGCAGCACTCATTCGCAAGAATCCGCGACGATCGACCGAACCTAGGTCGTTCGCCCCATCGCAGTTTCCGCTTGGGCAGCAGGGTGGTTGTGTGGGGGAAGTTTGCGGAGAGAGGCCGGCGTCGCCGTTTTTCGGCGCAGAAGAAACCCGTTTGCGCGTCATGGTCCGCCTCCTGGAACATTCAAGGCAAGGTGTCGAAGGAAGGTATGTACGTGCGGCGCACAAACCGCGCGCAGCAATCCCGTCGCGGATCGCCGATCGACTCGGGCGAACGACCGAGACGACGGTCCGGCGAATCGCCGGGTCAGGCGAGCATTTCGCCTCCGCCGCAGCATTCGTGCGGACTGTCGGGCCACACGGGGTGGTCGATTGCGTCGGCGTGCGCGAATTGCTCGTGTTCGCGTTTGAACAGGGCGGGCGATTCCGCTGCGATCTTGCGGAGTTTGTCGACTTCTTCGTCGGTGATCGGCCGGTACGCTTTTGCCGCGGCGACCGACTTCTCAAACAGGTCGATGAACGACGGTGAGACGGCCGTCGTCACGCCCGGCAGCGACAGCGTGTACCGGATCGCCAGGTTGATTTCTTCTTCGGTTTCGGTGCAGCGGTACCACCACTTGCGGGTGCGTTCCATGCCTTGCGGCCAGGCACCGCGGCTCATCGCCTTGATCGCCAGGATGCCCATGTTCTTCTTGCCGGCCGCTTCGATCACCTGCTTGCCGAACCCCCAGGTGAGCATTTCGACGAAGTTGATGGGGAACATGACGGTGTCGAAGTCGAAGGCCTCGATGGCATCGACGGCCGCGTACCAGGTGTGGGCCGAGAAACCGATGTAACGGACTTTGCCTTCCTTTTGCGCCTCGAGGATCGTCTCCATTGCGCCGCCCGGTCCCAGGGCTTGCTTGACTTCGTCGCGCGAGCGGAGGCAATGCAACTGGTAGACGTCGAAGTGATCGGTTTTCAGTCGCTGGAGCGAGCGTTCCAGTTCTTGCCGGGCGCCTTCCTTGTCGCGCATTTTCGTCTTGCAGGCGAGGAAGTACCTGTCGCGAGGCACGTCTTGCAGGCCGATGCCCATTTTGATTTCGGCATCGCCGTTTCCGTAGGCGGGAGCCACGTCGAAGTAGTTCACGCCCTCGTCGAGCGCGCGGTGCATCGCCTTCGCCCCTTCTTCTTGCTCGGCGTGCACCAGGGCCAAGCCGGGAAAGATGACGGTCGAGATTTCCAGGCCCGTCTTCCCGAGGACGCGGCGCGGCATGCCTTCGGGCGATTTCTTGTCGGGTTCGGCTGCCCGCAACCCCGGTCCCAATACCGATGCGCCCGCCACGCTACCGGCGACATGCAAGAATGAGCGTCGTTTCATTACGTCGATCCCCCACGTAAAGGATGATGGTCCGGGTCGATCGTCTCGAAGTCGACGATCGAAGGCTTCGAGGGCCTCCTTCAAGACACCACCATCATTCGAATAGAGATCGACGAGGTCAAGAAAATTCCGTCGAAAACGCCGGACAAAAGGCGACCCGCGGGTAAACAAGCGTCGGTCATTACCGCCCCCGGTGCGAACGCCGTCGCGGATCAACCGGCAGCACGTTCGGCCTCGTATTGATTCAGCTTGTTGTAGAGCGTCTTGAGACTGATTCCTAATTCTTTCGCGGCCTCGGGCTTGTTGCCGTCGTGTCGATCGAGTGCCGCGTAGATGGCGTGCCGCTCGATCTCGCGCAACGAAAGTCCCTGCGCGATCGCTTTCGACGGGCCGGCGGGTTGCGTCGCCGGAACGGCGGTGGGCTTTTTCGTGCTGCTGAAACGTCCCGGCAGGTGGTCGATGTCGATCGGCGGTCGGTCGCAAAGAATCCACGCGTACTCGATCACGTTCGCCAGTTCACGCACATTCCCCGGCCAGTCGTGACGGCACAGTTCTTCGATCGCGGCATCGGTAAACAACGGTAGCGACTCGATCCGCGGACGCAACCGTCGCGCCAGATGCTCGGCAAGCAGGGGGATGTCTTCTCGACGCTCGCGTAACGGCGGCAAGTGCAGTTCGAACGTGTTGATGCGGTACCACAGGTCTTCGCGGAAGTCGCCTTCGGCCACCATCACGGGCAAATCGCGATGGGTCGCCGCGACGATGCGGACGTCGCAGGTGAACGACTTCGTATCGCCGATGCGTCGAACTTCGCCGCTTTCGAGCACCCGCAGCAGCTTCGCTTGCATCGGCTTCGGCAATTCGCCGATCTCGTCCAGGAACAACGTGCCGCCGTGCGCCACTTCGAACAACCCCGGCCGGTGCTCTTCCGCCCCGGTGAAAGCGCCCTTGCGATGGCCGAACAACTCGCTTTCGATCAGGTGTTCGGGCAACGCCCCGCAATTGATCGTGACCAACGGCATCTCGGCACGAGGACTTTGTTCGTGAATGCTGCGGGCGACGAGTTCCTTCCCCGTTCCCGTCTCCCCCAGAATCAAGACCGTCGAGTCGGTCGGCGCCACGCGGGCGATCAACCGGCGAACGGTTTCCATCGCCGCCGAACGGCCGATGAGTTCGATCGATCCTTCGAGTTTGCGGAGCCGTTGTCTTGCCGCGCGGTAACGCTGCGTGAGCTTGCGCTGCTCGGCGAATCGTTCCAGGACGGCCTTCAGTTCGACCAACTTACAGGGCTTGGTAAGGTAGTCGAACACGCCGTGCCGCAGGGCCGTGACCGCCGTTTGCATCGAGCCGTTGCCGGTGAGGATGACGACGCCGGTTTCGGGAGCGACGTCTTTCGCCTGGGCGATCAATTCCAGCCCCGACATGCCGGGCATGTTCAAGTCGACGATCATACAATCGAAGGTCGCCTCGTCGAGCGCCTTCAAGGCGGAAGCCCCGTCGGCGCAGTCGACGACCTCGTATCCGGCACGGCGCAACTCGCGGCAAAACGTCGTCCGCAAACCGTCTTCATCATCGACGAAAAGTAATTTCATAATCTCATGCGGCATGTCGATCACTCTCTTTCCGGCGGTGATTTCCATCGTTTTCGGGACGTTGCAGCGACTCGTCGGCGGGGACACGCAGCGGCAGGCGGACGGTGAACACGGCCCCTTTCCCCGGGCCCGCACTTTCGGCTTCGAGTTCCCCTTGGTGTTCCGAGACGATCCGATGCGTCAGCGACAATCCCAGGCCGGTCCCTTGGCCTCCGCGTTTGGTCGTGAAGAACGGCTCGAAGATTTTTTCGAGCGTTTCGGCGTCCATCCCGCAGCCGTCGTCGGCGACGGTCAACACGGCATGATCGGCATCGCGTCGTAGCGTTACCTTTACCGTTCCCTGTTCGTCGATGCTGTCGAGCGCATTCACGACCAGGTTGAGCAAAACCTGTTTCATTTGTTGGGGGCAAACCGGGGCCGTCACGGCACAGTCGAGCACCGTTTCGATGTTTTTTCCGCGGTACTTACCGACGTGACGGACCATGTCGACGACGGCTTCGACCAATTCGGCCAACACGGTGGGCTCACGGCGGGGCGATCCCGCCCGCGAAAAATCGAGCAACCGCTCGGTGATCTCCTTGCAGCGGAAGGCCTCTTGCTGGATCATCCGCAGGTAGTCGGCGACGACGGCGTCGTCCTCGTCGTCGGGGTTCAGCCGCTCGGCCAATCGTTCTTCGATGCTTTCGGCGCACACCGAGATGACCGCCAGCGGGTTGTTGATCTCGTGGGCGACCCCGGCCGCCAGAAAACCGATGCCGGCCAATTGTTCGCTGCGGACGGCTTGTCGCGTGCGACGCCGGACCTGTTCGTCGAGATCGCTGCGGATGGCCTGGAAGCGGGCGGTCATGTCGTTCATCGCCGCCGCCAGCTCGGCCATTTCGTCGCCGGTGTCCAATTCGATGCGATAGGCGAAGTCGCCCTCGGCAACCCGCCGCGACCCGCGAATCAACGTCTGCAACGGCCGGAAGATCCAACGATAGGCCGAGTACAAGAAGGCCACCAACAGGACGATCGCCAAAGCCCCTTCGGCCCACAAGATCAACACCAGCGCGCGGTACTCGCTGCGCACCGACGTGGCCAGCCCCTCGAGGCGGCGATGCAACCGGCTGGGCAGATCGGCGACCGACGCTTGCAATGATTCCAGCTCTTGGTCGAGCAGGATGGCCTTCCAGCCGTCTTCCATCCATTCGGGACTCTTGGCCGCCGCGCGAAGCGTCGTCAACTCGCGTTCGATGCGCTGGAGGGTTTCCCATTCGAACTGGGTGTCTTCCAATCGGGAGCCTTCGTTGCGACGTTCTTCGAGCCGGCGGCGATACTCCGCCAGCGTGCGATCGAATTCGTACAACTTGTAACGAAACCGATCCCGCAAATAGAGATTGCCCGTGGGGCGGCGCTCACCCGGAATTTCGACGACCTGCATTCCGCGCAGCTCGCCGAGCATGATCCGCAAATCGCCGACTTGCGAACTCATTTCGGCCGCCAGGGGCAATTCGACGGCGCGCCACGAAAGCGTCTTCACCAGGCGCCGATGCACGAACACCGCATACGAACCGCTGAGCACCAACGACACGACCAGGGCCAGCACCAGCCCCAGCGTGACGCCCATCTTTATCACGATGAGACGGCGCATCGGACGTCGTTTCATCCTCTTGCCCAATGCCGTCATGAGTCGTGTTCCTGCGAGAATCGCTTCTTTCGCGCGCCGCGGCGCAAAGAACTTTCCCCCGCAACCAAAGGCGGGCGGCGAAGTCTAGCAAGTTCCGCCCCGCATTCACAAGGACAATCCGAATCGTCCGATCATCCGGGCAAATAAACCATCTAGGTAAACAGGGAGGGTTGCGGCTTTTGGGGGTGCCGCATTGGATCACCGAAACGGCTATGCTATGGTGGACGAGAATTGTCGCGTCGAACTGCGGCGACGCAGCCGGCACGCGCTCCGAAACCACGTTTCAACCACAACGGAAGCCGAAGATGCCTCGTCGGAACATCGCCGTCTTGACGATTGCGTTGGTGGTTTGCCTGGCGTGCGCGATGCGGGCATCGCGCTCGGGCCAAATCATCCAGTTCGCCATGCTCGAAATCCAACGCAAGGCGCTCGAACCGAAGCCCGAAAAAGAACTCTTGGAAAACGCCTTGCACGGCATGGTCGAGTCGCTCGACCCTTACTCGGCTTACATCGATTCGAAACAGCTTCAGCGGTTCGAGGAGGATTTGGATCAGGAATTCGCCGGGATCGGGGTCGAAGTGTACTTGGATCCGGAAACCAAGCGGATCACGGTCGCGTGTCCGCTGGTGGGCACGCCCGCCTACGAGGCCGGAATCAAGCCCGGCGACCAAATCACCGCCATCGAAGGCGAATCGACCGAAGGCTGGACGCTCGAAGAGGCCTCGGAAAAGCTGCGGGGCGAACCGGGAACCCCCGTCCGAATCACGGTGTCGCGCGACGACAACGACGAACCGATCGAACTGACCATCGTCCGCGAGGTGATCCAGGTCGACACGGTGATCGGCGACACCCGCAAGGCCGACGGATCGTGGGAATACGTCCTCGAAGAATATCCCCAGATCGGTTACATCCGGCTGACGACCTTCGCCGACGCCACGGATGACCAGCTCGCCGAGGTGCTGATGGACCTCGATCAGCGCGGCATCGAAGGCCTGATCTTGGACCTTAGGAACAATCCCGGCGGTCGGTTGGACGTAGCCGTCGCCGTGGCCGATTTGTTCCTCGAATCGGGCGTGATCGTCACCACCCGCTACCGCGACGGTACGATCAAACAACAGTACGAAGCGACACCCGGCTCGCTCTGCAGCGACGTGCCGATGGTCGTCCTCGTCAACGGCGAAAGCGCCAGTGCTTCGGAGATCGTCGCCGCATGCTTGCAGGACCACGCCCGGGCGGTCGTGGCGGGCGAGCGGTCGTTCGGCAAGGGGACCGTGCAAGAGCTGATCCTGCTCCCGACCGGTTTGGGCGAAATCAAGCTGACCACGGCCAGCTACTGGCGTCCCAGCGGAAAGAACATCCACCGGCACGAAGGCGACGACGAATCGGCCGAATGGGGGGTTCTTCCCGAACCGGATCTGGAACGCAAGCTCGACGACGACGAATTCGAGCGATGGTATCGCAACCGGGCGCTGCGCGACTTCTATCGTGCCGAGGGGGCCCCGCTGCCGGAGGGATTCGAGGATGTTTCCGAAGCCCGCTACGATCCGCAATTGGATGTCGTCCTCCGCTACTTCGGCCTGCAACCGATCAGTAGCGAAACGGCGACGGCAGCCGAGCCTGAAACGCCTGAAACCGGCGACTCGCGCGACACCGATCCCGCTGGAGCACCGGCGAACGACTGAGCCGCACCGGAAAGCGACACTTCCCGCGTCGCGCCGCTCTTATCTTTTCCGAAACCTGGCGAAAACAAGGGGTTTGGGGAGACTGCGCGGTTCAGGCCGTTGTGCCGTTGAGAACGGCGCGGGCGAGGCGGCGGAGGGGCGTGGTGCCGTCTGCGACGGGTCGCCCGTCCGACGAGCAAATCGGTTTTGCGGGGGCTTGACGGCTGCCGAACCGACAGGTTAGATATGATGGATGTACGGCATCGCATGGGGAAGAATCCGTTGCGGTGCCCGCTCTTTGAAAACCGGAGTTCGTCCAAAAGGTGTCTCCCGGCGTATGGGGAAGGCTCCGCCGCCCCTTGAAGATGGGGCGAGTTCGCCTATAATCACATGCTTTCGATGGGCCTGTCACGGTTCGACCGGTGGGCTCTGCGAAGCGGTAAGCGGGTGTAGCTCAGGTGGTAGAGCACGACGTTGCCAACGTCGTTGTCGAGGGTTCGAGTCCCTTCACCCGCTCTCTTGCGGAAATTCTCATACGTACCTCTAGCGTTTGATTGGTGAAACGCATGGTGACACCGAATTCCGACTCGGACGAACTCCGTTCCGCTCCCGGTTCTGAAGAAGAGACCTCGGCCGCTGCCGAGAGCGCTTCGAGCGATACCGCCGACGCGGTCGCTACGGCCGATGATGCCGTCGAAACGCCCGACGTCGAAACCGCCGAAGCCGAAGAAGAACAGCCCCGGCAACGGCAACTCGACGTGCAAATCGAAAAGGTCTCGGACTGCGAACGGCACATCGTCGTCACGATCCCGGCCGATGAAGTCGAGCGCACGATCAAGGAACAGCTCGACGAACTTCAAGAGACGGCCGCGGTGCCCGGTTTTCGCCCCGGTCATGTGCCGCGCAAGGTCCTCGAAACGCGCTATCGTAAGGACAAAGGCTTCCAGGAGCAGGTTCGGAACCGACTGGTGCTGGAAAGCATCGACCAGGTGCTTTCGGGCGACGAGTTGACGCCGATCAGCGAGCCTGATTTCGATCTCGAAGCGATCGTCCTTCCCGACGATGCGCCTTTGCGGTTCGAGTTCGACATCGAGGTCCGCCCCGAGTTCGAACTTCCCGACTGGAAGAATATCACCCTCAAGCGGAAGAAGTACAACATCGACGACACCGCCGTGGATCGCATGATCGAGCGGTTGCTCGATTCGCGGGCGACGCTCGAGCCGGTCGACGGTCCCGCCGAATTGGGCGATTACATCGAGGCCGAGCTGACCATCCGCGACGGCGATACCGTTCTCAATTCGTCGGAGAACGAACGCATCCGCCTGCGGCCGGTGCTGACCTTCCACGACGGCCGCATCGAAGATTTCGGCAAGACCCTCGAAGGCGTCAAGGCCGGCGAAACGCGGACGTGCGAAGTCAAGCTCACCTCCGAAGACCGTACCGTGACCGCCGAGTTCAAAGTCAAGGCGGTCAAGCGGCTGAAGCTGCCCGAACTCACGCCGGAATTCGTCGCGTCCGAGTACGGCGTGAAGGACGAAGAAGAGCTTCGCGAGGTCGCCGCCGATCATCTCAAGTCACGCGCCGAGTACATGGCGCGCGCCGACTTGCGGGAACAGTTGACCGCGGCGTTGCTGCAAGGTGCCGATTGGCAACTACCGCCCAGCCTGTTGCGGCGGCAAGCCGAACGCGAAATCTATCGTCGGGCGCTGGAGCTTCAATCGTCCGGTTATTCGGCCGAAGAGGTTCGCAGCTACCTCAACGCGATGCGGCAGCGAATCTCGGAAGAGGTCGCTTCGTCGCTGCGTGAACACTTCATCCTCGAGCGGCTGGCCGAAGAATTCGGCATCGAGGTGACCGAGCAAGACTATCAAGTGGCCATCCTGCAACTGGCAATGCAGCAGAATCAGCCGCCGCGGCGGATTCGCGCCCAACTCGAGCGGGAAGGCCAAATGGATATCCTCCACAACCAAATCGTCGAAGAGAAGGTCATTCAGCAGTTGCTGGATGAGGTCGCCATCGAGGAAGTCGAAGCCTCGGTCGACGACATTCTGCGGGCGGCCGGCGACGAATCGGCCGTCGATTTGCCCGTCGTCAAGGCGGCGAAAAACGACGACGAAACCGCATCCGACGAACCGGAAGAATCGGCCGAAGAGTAATTTATCGGGTTGAACGCCTCCGGCGCCGCCGAGAGCCGCCGGACGTGTTTCAAGCCTCCCGCGATTTTCATCGCGGTCATTGCCGGAGGAAGAACGGACGGCCTTGTGTTGCGGGAACAAGGCCGTCCGTTTCGCGTTTCTTGCGGCGCCGTGCGGCCGCAAACGAACACTCCCGCCGATGCTAGCAGCGCAAGCACTACAAATTCCCGAAGTTCCGGAGAATTTCGCGGCAAATCGGTGTTTGCGAAATCCGCCTGCCGGGTTAGATTGAAGGCCACACGACGCGAAACCAAAGCCGCCTGAGCCGGTGGCCGTAGGGAAGCGGCAGAGGGAGAGCCCTTCGGTCCGGATGAAGGATTCCGGCGGAGCCGATTCCGAAGCCGACACGCCTCGTCGCGCATCGGAAACATATCCGACGATCAACCTCTTGGGCACGGAAGCCCGCCCGGCTCATTCGGCTCGATTCGGCACACGTGCGGACAACGGCGACACGGGACGTCGCCCGATCCGAAAGCCGAATCGCTCATCGGCCGCAAGGACCAAGGGAGTGGGAACGGGAGCATGGACGCTCGATTCTATCGTGCGGCATTGTGCGCGTCGCTTCTGCTTTGGTGCACGGGCGCCTCGTACGCCACCCGCAACTTCGTCGTCGAATCGCCCGATCCGCAATTCGCCCGGCAAATGGCCGAGGCCGCCGAGCAATACCGCCGCGACCTGGCCGTATTGTGGCTGGGCCACGAACTGCCGAACTGGTCGGAACCGTGCCCGATCACCGTCAAAGACGGACCGAACCTGGGCGCCGGCGGTGCCACCACGTTCGTTTTCGACCGCGGCGAAGTCTTCGGCTGGCAGATGACGATCCAGGGCTCGCGCGAGCGGCTGCTCGATTCCGTCTTGCCGCACGAGATCACGCACATGATCTTCGCCAGCCATTTTCGGCAACCGCTGCCCCGCTGGGCCGATGAAGGCGGCGCCACCTGCATCGAACACATCAGCGAGCGGCAAAAGCACCGGACGATGCTCGTCCGCTTTCTGAAGACCCGTCGCGGCATCCCCTTCAATCGGATGTTTGCGATGGAAGAGTATCCGCAAGACATCATGCCGCTGTATGCCCAAGGCTATTCGCTGGCCGAATATCTGATCGCGCAGCGCGGCCACCGCCATTACGTGGCGTTTCTCGAGGCGGGTTTGAAAACCGACGACTGGAACGCCGCCGTCCGCGACTATTACGGCTACGGGAGCCTGGGCGACTTGCAACTCAAGTGGGTCGACTGGGTCGCGCAAGGATGCCCCGACCCGTCGCAGCCGTCCGCGCCCGAGCAGCCCGATCGCCCGTTGCTGGCCGCCGCCCGCAACACATTGGATCGCGTCTTGGGCCGGGAGCCGAACGGTTCCATCTATAAACGTCTTGCCGATACTTCCGGTCGCGTGACGCCCACCGGCTACGCGACCCCGGAACCGCCTGTGCCGCAACCGGCCTCAAATACCGCAGTCGCGGCGGTTGCCGCACCTCCTTCGCATGCAGCCGACGGTTGGCTGCCGCTGGGTTCGTTGGTTCCGATCGCGCCTGCCCAATCGGCTTCCCTTGCGGCGCAAGGCCCGGCGGCGTCAGCGAGTGCCGAAGGCCCGCAGACGACGCAGCTTTCCCATCCGCAACCGGTGCAACAACCGCACCAGATCATCTTGCAATGGAGTCGGTTACCGTCGCCGGCAGGCACGGCCGTCCGGTAGCCGGGGATCGATCGACGTTAGAGGCGGAGACGTCGTTCGCGGCGGTCATTCGCTTTCGCGCAGTTTGCGGGTGGCCTCTTCGGCGCGGGCGCGTTGCGCGGCTGAAAGACGCTGCGTGAAGTAGACCTCCGGCCGAAGCCAGACGTGTGTTCCTTTCATCCACGGATCGTCGACATCGAGACTCAAATCGCAGTCGAACCGGGCCAAGATCGAGTGTTGCTTCCCCGGCCCTCCGGCGTTCGTGAAGTGACACAAGCCCCACGTGACGCCGCGCCCGTTTTTCGTATCGGTGAAGGCGTCGGGTACGAACGGCCCCGCGGCAATCGGCGGCAGCGACACGACCGAGGCGATCTCGAAATTCACGCCGTCTTCGGCATACTGGATCGTGCTGCGCTCGTTTCCGTCCTTGATCACCAATGCCGCCACGCCCGACTTGAAGGGGAAGAACATCGTCTCGTGTCCGGAATTGAGCACCGGATTCAACGGATGCTTGACGAACGGACCGAGCGGATCGTCGGCGATCGCCAGCCCCAGGCCCACCATGTACTTATCGCGCACGTCGGGCCACTTGTTGTACGCCGCCTTGTAGTACAGATAAATCTTGCCCCGGTAGACGATCGGATGCGGATCGTGGATAGCGTCTTGGTCCCAAGCCCCTTGCGGGCCGGTCGGCACGATCGTCCGCAGTGTGGGGCGCCACGGCCCGTCGGGTGAATCGGCCACCGAGGCCGAAACCGCGCACCAGTCGCCGCGCAGCCCGCTCGGCTCGACGAACGCCTGGTAGTACAGGTAGTACTTGCCCTTCCACACGAAGATTTCGGGCGTGGCCACCGAGCGCCAACCGGGATGCGGCTTCGGCGGTCGCGGTACGGCAACCCCTTTTTCTTCCCACGTGAAGCCGTCTTTGCTGACCGCGTGCCAAATTTCGCACAAGTCCCAGTCGGTGGAAGGCGTTTCGTCGTCCGCCTCGTCCGCCCGCGACGCGCCGATCGGCGGCGTCTTCGTTGCCCGCTTCGTGTACCACACGTGATACAGCCCGTCGACGAAGATCGGCCGCGAGGGATCCCGTCGCGACACGGTGCCGTCGCCGTCGTGATAATCGAAACCGACAAGCGGCGTGTAGCGAAATTGCGTGTACAGCTCGTTGTCTTGCGGTCGGGGAGCCGGATAACGATAGATGCGTTCCATCGCGGCGCTCAACGGCCGATCCGGCTTCGTCTTCGGAAAACGATGGGGAAAGAACTCCTGCGATTGAGCCGCGGCAAGCTGCCCGCTCCACACGATCACCGCCGAAACCACGATTTGCCGCCACATCACGACGCTCCCGCTTGAACGAATGTCACCGATGGAACAATGCTGCCGAGCCCTCGCCCCGCTATGTCCGTCGGGGCAGTGAACGCCTCGCTTGCCGTCAATTTCACACTCGCGTCGCCCGCAGTCAAGCATTTCGTTGATTGTATTCAGTGATATGCGGCATATCAGAAAATGGTATGTGTATTCGCGTCCCAGATGCACCGGTCCGGTCACGTGACAGATCCCGCAGCCCGTAGACGGGACCAAACTTGTGGGGCGAATATCGTCGGGGGGCCCAGTCCGGCGCAGAGCCACCATCAGGGGGAGAGACGTGCCCTGCGCGTTCACCGCGACACCATGGTTCAACCGTGCCGTGCCGGGCACGTGGCCGTTCTTCGGCCTGATCGAATGCGTGTGCCTGTGATGTCTCTGCGGCAAGGTATGTCGCCTCGTTGCATCGGTTGCGATGGGCCACAATTGCTATTTTTATGCGCGCATTGTGGTTGTAATTGCCGGATGGGTGGCCCAGAAACACTTGAAAACGCCTGATTGATGTCGTATCTTGGGCGTCGACGCGTGGGCGGGAGTCGCTCTCGGCGGTGCCGGGACGACGGGCCACCGTCCACCCGACGCTTGCACCCGACGGCTCGGTCGGGGCTCTTTTTCCCCTGGAATAGTGTACATACGTATATTTTCTGCGTCTGCCCACGCGTGTCCAGGCCCCGACTTTCGGAGGAAGCAACCGTGATCTCGGCCCAACTCGTCCGCGCCGTCGAAGCGCTTCTGCGTCGCGGCGACCTCAGTCATCGTCAAATCGCCAAGCGGTTGGGAACCAGTCGGCAGACGGTCGATCGGGTGGCGGCCGGTAAGCACCGCGCCTGCCGCGAGGAACTTCCCACCGAGCCCGTCGAACCGATCGCCGTGCGACGTTGCCCCGGCTGCGGGGCGATCGCAACGGTTCCGTGTCGGGTGTGTCGGTTGCGGGAGATGCTCGCAGCGGGCAGGCTGCCCAAGCCCGTTCCCGCACACGGCAAGCGACGTTCGCCCGGCCGCGGAACCGCGAGCGAACGCTGGGAACCGCTGGGCGTGAACCTCAAAGGCGAGCATCTGCGGCGATATCTCGAAGTCCGCGCCGCCGCCTTGGTTCGCGGAGAGCTGGAGGCCGAATCGGCCGACGAGCCGGCTTTCGAGGAAGAGGAGAAGGCATGATCCCTTTCGCGTTTTGGCATTGGACGACTTCCGCCGAAGACGAACCGATCGTCCCGATCACCTGGCCGCAAGCAGCGGGTGCGATCGGCGACGGCGACGTGTTGTTGTTCCGCAGCGACGGAGCGGTCGCCCGGGCGGGACGCGGGCGACACAGTCACGCCGCGCTGGCCGGATGGTGGGACGATACGCTGTTCTGTCTCGAAACCCGCCTTGTGCGCGGTGCGCGGGCGGTGTGCCTGGAAAACCTCGTCGCGCAGATGCCCGGCCGGATCGATTGGTTCCAAGCGACCGTCGGCGATCGTCGGGCGCGGCGCGCGGCCGTTCGCTGGATGGGACGGCTGACCGGAAAACCCTACGGCCTCGCACGATTGCTCGCCTTGGCGTCGGCACACGCACCGATCGTCCGCTGGCTGGTGCCGCCCCGAACGAACGATCGCCACCGGCGTGCCAAGCCGCCGGTTTGCAGTCAGGCGGTGGCGGAAGCCTGGCGGATCGGGGGCGGAATCGATCTGGTTCCCCATCTGGCCGATGCCTGGACCGAACCGGCCGATCTCGCCCGCAGCGCCTTTCTGCGTTACCGCGGCACATTGGTTTGGGATCCTCATGACCTGCCGGTCGACACGGCGGGGACCGCGGCCGTTGCATGACCGGCGACCCTGCACCCACACAAGGGGCACGTTTCTATGCAGCAATCGGAACAAAGAAGAATCCGACATGCCGAAGCAGCGGCGTTGTTCGCCGCCTTCGCGATCGCCTGCGCGGCGGCGTGGGGACGGTGCGATTCGGCCCGCGGGCAATGCGTCGGCGGAACGTGCCGTGTGCCGGCGGTTCAAGGCGAAAGCACGGCAGCGCCGCCGGTGTCGATCGACCGAAACGCGATCGTGCGTGTGGTGAACCGAACAGGGCCGTTTTCAAGTTACGGCTCGGGCGCCGTGGTGGGCGCGAGCGACGCCCACGCTTGGGTGCTCACCTGTGCGCACTTGTTCGCCGAAGGGATCGGCGAGACGAGCGTTTTGTTTCCCGACGGCAGCCGTCGGCTCGCCCGGGTGCGCCTGCTCGATCGGCAGTGGGATGTCGCCCTGCTCGAAACACCGCCGCTGGTCGTGACGCCTCTCTCGCTTGCCGAGCGTGCACCGCAGGCGGGTGAGGTGCTGTACACCTGCGGGTACGGCAGCGACGGACGACTTGTCTTTCGTTCGGGCAAAGCGTTGGGCTACGTGGGGCAGGGGACGCTTCCCGGCCGCGAAACATTGGCGGTTTCGGGGGCCGCGCGCGAGGGCGATTCGGGAGGCCCCGTCCTCGATGCGCGCGGTCGCGTGGTCGCCGTGCTGTGGGGCACCGACGGCAGCCGCTCGGTGGGAACGTACTGCGGCCGGTTGCGACGCTTGATCGGGCGCGTGCGGGATGCCGTCGCCGTCGTCTTGGATAGCGGGGCAAACGAGATTCCTGAATCCGACGGCCGACCGGGGCTTTCGCCCGATGCAGTCGGTGCACGCCTCGACGCCTTGGCTGCGCAGCTTCGCGAACGGGAACAAGAGGACGCGAATCGACAAGCCGCATTGGGAAAACGCCTCGAAACGATCGAGGCGGGGCTGGCCGCCGCGGCGCGATTGCAACAGCGGATCGAGACGGCCGAAGCCCGCTGGGGCGAAGACAACGTTCGTCAGGTCGTCCGGCAGGTTGCCGCCGACGTGCTCCGCGACCGCGGGGCGAACTGGCTCGACCGGTTGCTGCCCGC
The DNA here is from genome assembly GCF_054657455.1 of Thermostilla marina. Lineage (NCBI taxonomy): Bacteria > Pseudomonadati > Planctomycetota > Planctomycetia > Pirellulales > Thermoguttaceae > Thermostilla > Thermostilla marina. The sequence continues at coordinate 384,144 of NZ_BAAHYR010000001.1, forward strand.
GTTGCTGACGGCGCTCGGCTGGAGCGGTCCGCCTTCGTTGGCGATCGTGCTGGCGGCGCGGCTGGCGTTGCGGCTGATCGAACGGCGTCTGCGTGAGCGGCTCGCCGAGGAAGGGCTGCGGTTGCGCGAGGATGCGGCGACGGATGAGCAGGGCGAAGTGGAATCCGACGAGTCGACACGAAGGCCGCAATCATGACCGCTCAAGAATGGGGAATCGTCATCGGCATGGCGGCCGCCGCGACGGCGGCGATCGTGCCCTGGATGTTGTTGGTGCAAGCGCGGTTGGCCGTCGTCGCCGATCGCCTCGAACGCCTGGAACGCAAGCTCGACGAGATGACGCATCACGAGCACGACTGCACGCAACGTTGTGTTCGGTTGGAAACCGAAATGCGGTATCAGCGCGACGAACTCGCGCGACTAGCCGAACAGGTTGCGGGCGATCCGTTGGGATGACGCGACGAAGTTCAGGGAGGCCGCCTATGCACATCCGCGACCGCATTCGCGAGTTGCGCCGCGTTCCGGCGAAGTTGTTGCAGCCGCATCCGCGGAACTGGCGAACGCATCCCGATTCGCAGCGCGACCGGCTGAAGGCCGTGCTGGCCGAGATCGGCTACGCCGACGCCTTGATCGCCCGCGAGCTGGAAGACGGCTCGCTCCAGTTGCTCGACGGCCATTTGCGGGCGGAGACGACGCCGGAAACCGAAGTGCCGGTGTTGATCGTCGATCTCGACGACGCCGAGGCCGAAACGTTCTTGGCGTTTTTCGATCCGCTGGCGGCCTTGGCCGAATCGGACGACGATCGGCTTCCGGCCGAAGGTATCTACCAATTGATCGTCGATTGCACCGACGAAGACCAGCAACAGGAACTCTACTCACGCCTGACCGACGAGGGATACACGTGCCGAGTGATCGTTCTGTGAAACACGGGGAACCGCCGCACGTGCGCGTCGTGCGAAGCGACACGGGCGAGCGAACGGTGCACGTGCGGTGCGCCTGCCCGGTAGCGCGGTCGTTTCGCGTGGAGCAAGCCGCAGGCATGTTCGGCCTGAAGCTGTCGAGCGAACACCGCGAAGAATTTCGCGTCGCCTTGCCTCGCGAGATCGGTCCGTGGCACGTCGGGTTGATCGTGGGGCCCTCGGGCAGCGGGAAGAGTACGTTGGCCGAAGCGCTTTTCGGCGACCGCGTGGTGCGAAAACACGAATGGCCTGCCGATCGGGCCGTGATCGACGCGTTCGACTTGCCTATCCGCCGCACGGTGCGGCTGCTGACGGCCGTCGGGTTCGGCTCGCCTCCGTCGTGGCTGAAGCCGTACCGCGTGTTATCGCAAGGCGAGCGGTTTCGCTGCGACCTGGCGCGGGCGTTCGCCCGGGCGTGGGACGATTCGCCCGAAGTACCGGAAAACGTCCTCGTTCCCGAGTTGCTTCCGGCGGACGAGCGACCGGTGATCGTGTTCGACGAGTACACCAGCGTGGTCGATCGGCACACGGCGAAGGTCGTTTCGGCGGCCTCGGCGCGGTGCCTGCGGCGAGGCGAGATTCCTTGCCGGTTCGTTGCGGTCACGTGTCATTACGATGTGGTCGACTGGTTGACGCCCGACTGGGTGATCGACATGCAGTCGGGTTCGTTTCACGGAGGGTGTCTTCGGCGACCGCCGATCGAGTTGGCGATCGTTCCTTGCGCGCGTGATGCGTGGCGGGCCTATCGCCGATTTCACTATCTAAACGGCAGTTTGCCGGCCGGGGCACGCTGTTACCTGGCGGTGTGGGAGAAGGAAGCGGTCGCCTTTTGCGCGACGGCGTCGGTGTTGGGCCGTCGCGGCAGGCGTCGCATCAGCCGGTTGGTCGTGCGGCCGGAATTTCAGGGGATCGGCATCGGCGGGGCCTTTCTCGATACGCTCGCCGCGTGGCACGTGCGGCGGGGAATTCCGATGCACATTACCGCCTCGCATCCGGCGGTGATCGCCCATTGTCGCCGATCGCCGCGATGGCGTGTCGTCGACGTGCGTCGCGCAGGAGCGGTGCGACGTTCGCACCTGGTGCCGGCGTATCGCGGAGTCGAAGGACGTGCGGCGGTCTCGTTTCGATACGTCGACACCAACCCGCAGGGAGCATGAGCATGGCGGCGGGCAACCGGGGGCTCGACGAGTTCGCCAAGCGCGAAATCTTGGCGATCGTGGGCGTGGGATGCAGTCGGCGGACGGCGGCGAAATACGTGGGCTGCGCGCCTTCGACCATCAGCCGTACCGCGCAACGCGATCCGCAGTTTGCCGCCGAACTGCGGAAGGCCGAGACGAAGGCCCAGATCATGTTCATGCGGAACATCGCCGCCGCGGCGCGCAAAGAGCAGTATTGGCGGGCGGCCGCCTGGGCGTTGGAACGCCTTTGCCCGCAACAGTTCGCGCCCCGCAAGGCCGACACCGTCACGATCGACGAGGTCCGTGAATTGTTGGGCGAATTCGCCCGCATCATCGTCGAAGAGGTCCCCGTGCCCAAGTACCGCAAGAAGATCCTCAAACGCTTGGCGAAGCTGAACGGCCGCACCGGTAAGAAGACAAAGGGGCCCAAGGCGTCCTGATTTCGGCGACAGGCGGTGCGCGGGAACCGAATCGAGTGTCACGTGCAAAGGGGCAATTTCGGTGGACGATCTATCACTCGACGCGACCGATTTCGACGAGAAGCTGGCGGCGTACTTCTTCGCCCAGTTGGTGCGACGGCACGCGCAGGCCCGACGCCGTTCGACGGCCGAGCGCGAGGGATTGCTCGATTGGGCGATGCGCTTTCTGCCCGAGTATTTTCGGCTGCCGCCGTCGAAGATGCATCACCGCCTGGCCGCCTTGCTCGAGCGGGCGACGTATCGGCGCGGTGCACGTTTGAACGTACTGGGGCCGCGCGGGTCGGCGAAGTCGACGGTCGCCTCGTTCGCCTATCCCCTTTGGGCGACGCTCGAACACGGCGAGCCCTACGTGTGGCTGGTTTCCGACACGCAGCACCAGGCCCGCGCGCACTTGGAAACGATTCGAAGCGAGCTGGAAAACAACACGTCGTTGCGGGCGGTTTACGGCGACCTGATCGACACGATGCGGGCGACGGGCGCGCGGATCGCGCTGGCCGGACGCACGATCGAAGCCTACGGCACGGGACAACGCATTCGCGGCAAACGACGCCTACGCCACCGACCGACGTTGATCATCGCCGACGACGTGCAAAACGACGAGCATATGCTGTCGCCGCGGTTGCGGGCGAAATCGCGGGATTGGTTCTTCGGCTCGCTGGTCGCCGCAGGCACGCCCGAAACGAACATCGTCCACCTGGCGACCGCACTGCACCATCAAGCGTTGGGCGTGGAGCTCACCCGTACGCCCGGCTGGCACAGTGAAACCTTCCGCGCGTTGATCCGCGAACCCGAGGCGCAGCACCTTTGGGCGCGGTGGCGCGAAATCTATACCGATGCCGACGATCCCCGCGCCGCCGAGAAAGCGAAACGTTTTTTCGCACGGCACCGGGTCGAGATGGAACGCGGGGCCGAAGTGTTGTGGCCCGAGCGGGAAGACTTGTACACGCTCATGTGTCTGGCCGCCGAAATGGGACCGGCCGCCTTCGCCCGCGAAAAGCAGAATCAGCCCGCTTCGCCCGAGGCCTGCGAGTGGCCCGACGAGTACTTCACCGATCGCATCTGGTGCAAGTCGCTTCCCGAGGAGGGCGTGCGCGTGATCGCCGTCGATCCCAGCAAAGGGGGCGACGCCCGCACGGGCGATTATTCGGCGATCGTGATCGCAATCGCCGACGAGGGACGCATCTACGTCGATGCCGACCTGGCCCGGCGGTCGGTCGATCACCTGGTCCACGATACGACGGCCTGGTGCGGACGCATCCGGCCGCATGCCCTGGGAATCGAGGCGAACCAATTCCAAGAATTGTTGGCCGAACCGCTGCAAGCGGAGCTGACCCGCCGCGGGCAATGGGGCGTTTCGCCCTGGCTGATCCGCAATCATGTCGACAAGCGCGTGCGGATTCGACGATTGGGGCCCTTGCTGGCGCGCGATCGGCTCCGCTTTGCAGTGTCGCCGGGAACACGGTTGTTGGTCGAGCAGTTGCGGGCCTTTCCCACGGCCGACCACGACGACGGTCCCGACGCCTTGGAGATGGCCGTGCGGTTGCTCGATGCGCTCGCTTCGCCTGTGCCCGGCGAGCGGGCCGGAGGCGTCCTCCGCGTCGCATGAATGCGTCCATCGACCGACGTTGCCCTTCCCGTAACTTGCGAGGTGATCGATGATCGACCGACCGAATACGCTGCTGCGACGCTTGCTCGACGACGTGCAGGCATGCTTCGACGATCCGTGGAACGACGACGGCGAATCGTGGCTACCCGCCTGCGCGACGCCGCAGGCTGCGATTCCCTTTTCGACCGAGGCCGAGCTGACGGCCTTGCGGAACGAGTGTCGCCGCCTGGCCTGCGAAAACGAATTCGCCCTGTGCGCGATCGAGAACCGCATCAGCTACGTGGTAGGAAGCGGCCACACGTACCGTGTCGTTCCCCGTGATGAAAGCGTGCCGGACGACGTGATCCGCCGCGCCGAGTCGGTATTGGAGCGATTCCTGCGCGAAAACCGCTGGCACCGCAGGCAAAGCGAAATGCAGCGACGGTTGGATCGCGACGGCGAAGTGTTCGTGCGGCTGTTCGATACCGGCGACGGTTTGTTGCGGCTGCGGTTCGTCGATCCCGAACAAGTGAGCGAGCCGGCGGATCGCGGTTCGCGGGCGAGTTTCGGCATCGAATGCGATTCGCACGACGTGGAAACGGTCCTCGCCTATTGGATCGACGGCCGCCGTGTTCCCGGGGCGTGCATCCAGCACCGCAAGGCGAACGTCGACGCAAACGTGAAGCGCGGGCTGTCGCTGTTTTACCCCGTCCGCAAGAACCTGAAGCGGGCGGAGAAGTTGCTGCGGAACATGAGCGTGGTGGCGGGCATCCAGTCGGCGGTGGCCCTCATCCGCAAACACGCCCGGCGCGACCGCGCCGAGGTCGAGCGATTCGTCGCCGCGCAGGCCGATCCGTCGGGCGCACCGGCGGCGACTTCGGTCGAGCGGTTTCCGCCGGGTACGATTCTCGATGCGACCGCGGGCATCGACTACGAGTTCCCCGTCGCCGCGATCGACGCGGGAAAGTACGTGACCTTGCTACAGGCCGAGCTGCGGGCGATCGCCAGCCGGTTGGTAATGCCCGAGTACATGCTCACCAGCGATGCCGGCAATGCAAACTACGCCTCGACCCTGGTGGCCGAAGGCCCGGCGGTGAAGATGTTCGCCCGCTTACAACAGGCGATGATCGAAGACGATCTCGTCCTTTTCGATGCGGCGTTTCAGGCGGCGGCCGCGGCGGGGGAGCTGCCCGCCGATTTCCGCGAGGCATTCACCGTGCAGGCCCATCCGCCGGGGTTGGTCGTCCGCGACCGGCTCAAAGAGGTGCAAGCCGATGCGCTTCTCGTGCGGTTGGGGGCGATGTCGCCGGAGACGATGGCCGCCCGGGCGGGTGTGTCTCGCACATGAATCGCCGACCGCCGGTTTCTTTGTCTTTCTCGAAGGAGGTGAACCATGCCGGAACGAATCGTGGAGTACGCGCCCTGGCGGGGGAACGCGCCGGCCGTCGATGCCGAATCGGGCGTCATCCGCGGGGTGAAGATCCTGGGCCTGCGGTCCCGCAACGGACGCATCTACCGGGCCGACGCCCTGCGCCGTGCGGTCGCGCTGTACGAAGAAGCCAAGGTGAACGTGAACCATCCCGCGGACCCGCACCGCGCCGCCCGCGATTACCGCGATCGACTGGGCCGCATCCGCAACGTGAGGTTCGTCGAAGAAGAAGGCCTGTTCGGCGACTTGCACTTCAATCCCAAGCACCCTGTGGCCGCGCAACTCGCCTGGGATGCCGAACACGCACCCGAAAACGTCGGGCTTTCGCACCATGTGAGCGCCGTCGTACGGCGCAAGGGTGAAACGGTCGAGGTCGAAGCGATCGAACAGGTGCTCAGCGTCGACCTGGTGGCCGATCCGGCGACGACGGACGGCCTGTTCGAACACGCTGCACGGCAGGAAGCGTTCGATCCGAAGACGCTGCGGCAACGCTTGGAGAACCTCGAAGCGAAGGTCGCACGGCTATCGGAAAACGCGCCGCAATCGCGCGATCCCCTTTCGCAGGCGGCGATCGTACGCGACGGACGCAGCTTGGCCAAATTGCTCAGGCAATGACCAAGCCGTGTGCAGGAAAGAAACCCTGAAGCTGTTTTTTCGCAAGCCGAGAGGAGGATGGGATGGTCGATCGAATGCGGTGGCGTTACGGCGATACGGACCCGGTCGTGGCGGCGGTCGATGCCGACACGGTGATCGAGATCGGCGACTTGCTGTTCCTGGACGGCGACGACGCCAAGCCGGCCTCGTACGTGCCCGACCAGGGTACCGAGCAAGCCAATCAAGAGTTCTTCGCGGGACGATTCTTGGGCGTGGCGATGCAACGCAGCCCGGCCGGATGTGATCGCCCGGTGCGCGTGGCCACGCGCGGCGTGTTCGAGTTCGAATGTCCGCCGGGCACGTTCGAGTTGGGCGACCTGGTCGGCGTCGACGAATCGGCCGACGGCGTCACGCTCTGTCCGCAGCAAGTCGACAAAGTGACCGAGGCCCGCTTTGCCCTGGGGCGGGCGGCACGGCGGGCACCGTCGCCCGAAAGCAGCGTTTACGTCGCCGTGTGCTCCACGGTCATGCACGGCGGCGTGTAACGGCCTGAGCGGCAACCGAAGTCGTTTCAGTCATCGGCAAGCAGAAGGAGACCCACATGACCATTCGTTACGCGGAACTCAAACGCCGGCTCGAACTCGACGGCGCCTCGGCGACCGTGCGGCACCTGCGCGAAGCGCTCGAGGAAGGCCATCTGAAACCCGAAGACTTCAGCCTTCGCCGCCTGGCGGAAACGCTCGTCCCCGGCGGCACCGAGTGGGTTCGCTCGCTCGATCCGCAGGCACAGGGACACGTGCTGCTGGAAGCCGGAGACGGCATCGACGCAACCGCCTTCTTGAACGTGACCGGGGCGATCGTCTCGGCGAAGATCCTCGAAGCCTATCGGAGCGAGGCCTTCGTCGCCTCGCGCTTGGTGGCGACCGTGCCGACTCGGTTGGACGGGGAACGCATTCCCGGGGCGGGACGCATCGCCGAAACGAACCTCGAAGTCCATCCCGGCATGCCCTATCCGCACGTCGGCTTCGGCGAAGACTACATCGAAACGCCGCACACGACCAAGCACGGGCTGATCGTGCCCGTCACGCGCGAGGCCATCTTCTTCGATCGCACGCACGTCGTGTTGCAACGGGCGGCTCAGGTGGGTGAAATCCTCGGCCTGCAAAAAGAAAAACGCATCCTCGATTGCATCATCGGCGCCGTCCGCTGCTACAAACACAACGGCATCGAGTACGACACCTACTATGCCGAAAGCGACGGCGGCCCTTGGGTGAACGCCCTCTCGGGCAACGAGCTGGTCGACTGGACCAACGTCGATCGTGCCGAACGCCTGTTCGCCGAAATGATCGATCCGACGACGGGCGATCCGATCGTCATCCGGCCGAACACGGTGTTGGTTCCTTCGACCATGCGGCATGCGGCACGGCGGGTGTTCGCGGCGACGCAAATCACCTTCCAGGCGAGCGGTTCGCCCACCGCCGTCAGCGCGCCGAATCCGCTGGCCGATTACCGCGTGTTCGACAGTCGTTTGCTGGTACAGCGGGCGACGGCTTCGGGTGTCTCGGCCGAGGAAGCGGCGAAGTGGTGGTTCTTGGGCGATTTCCGCCGCGCGTTCGCTTACATGGAAAACTGGCCGATCACCGTCACGCGCAGCCTGCCCGGCAGTGAAGCCGACTTCACGCAGGACATCGTCGTTCGCTTCAAGGCCGGCGAGCGCGGCGCGCCCGCGGTACTCGATCCGCGGTACGTCGTCCGTTGCACCGCCTGACGACGCACTCACGGAACCGATGACGAGGCAGGGCGATGGCACGACACTTCGACGGGCAGACGCAATACCTCACACGCGGAGAAAGTCCCGCGACGACCGTACCGCTCACGCTGGCGGCCTGGGTGTTTGCCGAGCGACTGGACGTGTACGGCGACGTGCTCGGGCTTTGCCGTGCCGCGGGTGAAAGCAACGGCTGGTTTCTTCAAGTCCGCGGCCCCGACGGTGCCCGCGCCGCTGCGGTCGCCTGCGCCGGAGGAACCTTTGCCGTCGCCCCCTCGACCGGTTCCTGTACGGCGAGTCGCTGGCATCATGTTGCGGGCGTGTTTTCAAGTCATGCGGCGCGGCGGGTGTACCTCGACGGTACGCCGGGTACGACGGAAACGACGAACCTGGTGCCTTCGGGCGTCGATACGATCACCGTCGGCGCGTGGCAGCGGTTGGGATCGCCGACCGTCTTCTTTCCCGGCGGCGTCGCCGAGGCCGCCGTATGGACGGCCGCGCTCGACGCGGGGGAGATCGCCGCCTTGGCCGCGGGGACCTCGCCGCTTGCGATTCGACGTGACGCCCTCGCCGCCTATTGGCCCTTCGGCGGAACCTATCCGCAAAACGATTCCGACGTTGCCTCGGGCCGGTACGTGTTGACGCCGATCGGTTCGCCCACGTGGATTCCGCATCCGGCGGGGCTGGTGCCGCACGAAGGGGCCGACGAACCCTCGTTGCCCGCGACCGTCGAGCACGGCACGATCGGCGCCGCGTTCATTGCCGGGGCACGAGCCGGCGGCGCATTTCTGCCGGGAGCACGCGACGGCGGGGCGTTTACGCCGACCGCCCAAGCAGGCGCGGCGCGCACCTGACGACGAAGGTTTTCACGAGGACCGACCATGCAACAAGCACGCGAGTTTCCCGGCGTCGTCTTCGCCGAGGGAAGCTGTCAATTGTTGGCGAGGGTGTTGGGCGAGGACGCCGAGCCGCTCGATCCGGCCCGGGTGGTCGCCGCCGAGTACACGATCGAGCGGTTGCAGCCGGCCGATCCCTTCGCCGCCGAGACGGTATCGGGGCACGATCATGTCCCGCTGGCGCCCGGCGATGTGCTTTTCGATACGTTACAAGTCGATGCCCGGTGGGAACTCGATGCGCAGGGGTACAACTTTCGGCACGCAATTCCCACGGCCGCGGGCGATCCGTTCCCCGTGCCCGAAGCGGACTACCGCGTGACCTACCGGCTGACGACCGTTTCGGGAACGCCGATCATCCTTCGCTTTCGCCTGCGCGCGTTGTAACCGTTCGACATCGAAGCACCAAGGAGACCGTTCGTGAACGACCTGGAAACCGTGAAGACGATCCGCTCGCAGGCCTTGGAAATCCTGCGGCGACTGACCGAAAACCCCAAGCCCAGCTACACGATCGACGGACAGCAGGTGTCGTGGAGCGAGTACCTGAACCGCATGACGGCCGTGGTCGATTGGTGCGATCGCCGATTGGCCGAGGCCGACCCGGTGCAGATCGTTTCTCGCGGCATCACGTGAAAGGAACCGCCTCATGACGATCGAGTGGTCGTGCGAAGACGATTTCGCCCTGGTGGTCGACGGGCTGGAGACGATCGAATGGCGGCCGCGGGGAAGAGTTCCCGGCGTGGTCGTCTCGGGGGCGCGGCATCGCCTGTTACCCGAACGCCGCGGTCGAACCGACGAAGCGAATCCGGCCGGTGAGGCCGTGTGGCTTGTGCCTGCCGAACCGGTCGCGAGCGTCGGCGTCGCACCGGGCGACGTTCTCGTCGATGGTCGGGGCACGCGTTGGAGCGTGCTCGAAATTTCACGCACGCACACGGGGTGTTGGCGCGTGCTCGCCCGCGACACGGCCGCCGTGTTCGGTCTGACCGATCGGGTGGACGTCGACCGGGCGGAATTTTCGAGGGATACCGCCGGGGCCGAACAGCTCGTGTGGCGGTTGCTGGTACCCGGTGTTCGCGCACGGTTCGTCGAGTTTCGCCGTAACGACTCGCCGTTCGACGCGGGCAAGTACACCGTGCAACTCGACTGGCAGCCCGACCCGAACGATGCCGCGCGTTTGCGCCTGCGCGATCGAGGCGGGAGCGTATTTCGGGTGATTTCTCTCGGCGGGCCGGTCGTCCCCGGCACACCGGCGACGGTGATCGTCGTCCCCGAGACGTAATCTTCGAGCCGGTGTTTGCGCAACCAAACGTTTCGAAATCTTCGACCGCGAGGAGCTTCGTTCGTGCGATTGGAAGAACTGATTCACACGCAATGGGCGGCTGATCCGCTCTTGGCCGAGGCGCTGCCGGTCGAGCGGGTGACGACCGGTTGGGGACATGTGCGCGAATTGCCGCGGGCGGTCGTCCAGGTGCGTCGCCGCGCCCGGGCGTGGCTCGACAATACGTTTCGCTGCGCCGAACGCGTCGTCCTCCGCATCCGCATCGATGCGGCACGATGCGACGAGGCGCTCGATCTTCTCGATCGCGCCGTGCGATCGTTTCACGGCAAGGAATTCGACCTGGGCGAAGGAATGCGCGTGGTGCGACTGTATGAACGCCGGCGGCATGCAGCCCGCGCCAAAGACGGTACCTGGCGGGCCGAAACCGATCTGGCGGCCCTGGTCGTCGAAAGTGAAACGTAAAGGATGCGAACATGACCCTCGAACTGAAAAGCTTCGTTCAGGCGGCCGTCGGCTGGCAATGGCGCGACTCGAGCGATGCGGGCGCGACGGCCGATTCGGGCACGGTTCCCTTTCGCTTCAATTTTGCCGCCGGAACCGACCCCGGTTGCACCGATTTGTTGTGGCGGCAACTGGGCAGGTCGCTCGCCGCGGGCGAAAGCGACGTGTGGGACTTGACCGACTTGCCGTTTGCCGTGTTGGGCGGCGAACTGCGATTCGCCTTCACTTCGGTGCGGGCCGTGTTGCTGGTCAATCGCGGCGAAAGCACCGGCGATCTGTATCTTTCCGGCGCGGAGCCGTCGCCCTGGTTGGGACCGGCGGCCGATCCCTCGCAAACGTTGATCGTCGCCCCGGGATCGCCGTTGTTGTGGGGGCAGGTGAACGAAGGGTGGCCCGTCGAGGCCCCGCACCATCTGCTGCGGGTGGAAGCCTACGGCGGTGATGTCACTTACGACCTGGTTTTGTCGGGCGTTCGCGCCTGATCGCAACGGCACAAGGAGCTGCCTTCCGTGAGTGTTCCGTTTACCGAGTTGGCCGGTTCGCCGCGCGAAGAATACACCCTGAACGGGTTTCGCGCGCGGCGTACGTTCTTGGTTCGCTGGGAGGATCGCCGCGCGTTTGCGGCCGAGTTGTTGGGCAGCGCCGACGGCGTGACCGGCCGTCCCTGGTCGCCCTATCCGGGCACATCGGGTGTGTTCGCGGTAGCCGTTCGCTTCGAGCCCGTCGAACCCGAAACGCTGCGTCCGCAAGAACTGCTCGATGCGACCTCGGAGCTGAATGATTACAGCGGCAGCTTTGCAAAGGCGATCGTCGAGTATCGCACGATCTTGCCGCAGGATCGGCACGACGGTCCGGCGCCGCCGGACGGCACGCACATCACGTATCGCATGGAATGCACGACCGAGACGATGGCGGTCGATCGCGCCGGTTGGTACGCCGCCGATCGCCCCGGCGAACCGCTTCCCGGCGACGCACCCTGGATGCGCATCGTGCCGACGACCGACCATCGTCTCACCTGGCGGCAGGTGGTCGATCCGCCCTGGACGGCGATCCGCGCGTTGCAAGGCAAGGTAAACGCCTCGGAGTTCCTCGGCTGCACGCCGGGCACCTTACTGTTCGCAGGTGCGACGGCGAACAAGCTGTACCGCGGCTCGTTCGAAGAGGGGGCCTCGTCGTTTTGCTGGGAGATCGACTACCTGTTTCGCGAGCGGGCGATCAAGCAAGGCGGGCAAGTGTGGGGCTGGAATTACGTCTATCGGGCCGACCCGCCCGGTTGGGTCGAGTTGCGAAACGACGCCGGCCCGTTCTACGAGGCGGGCGATTTCTCGGCCTTGTTCGCGCCCGAGCCGTAAATGTTCATCGCCGCGGTGCCCGCAACATCGGGGCCGTGCCGCTGGGATACGCGCTTCCGGCGTTCGGCTGTCCCAAGGCCGGGCCGTAACCTTCGGCGCTCGGCGTCGAGGGATACGCCGGCGCCGGGACGCTCGGTGCAATGGGGGCCGTGCTTTGCGGCGGCGCGGCGGCAGCGGGCGGCAGCGTCCACGGGGCGGGAACCGCTTGCGGTGCCGGGGTGGGCGAAGCCGGAACGTTCGGCATCGTTCCCGGCGCGTTCGACGCGGGAGGCGCGATCGTCGGTCCCGCCGGTGCCGAAGGCGGCAGAGAACTCGGCGGGGCGGGAAGATTCTCCAGCGGGGCCCCGCGCGAAGCCGGGCCGGAATCGGTCGCCGGAATCGGTTCCACCGGCGAGGGCATCCCCAACGAACCCGACGTTTGATACGTACTTTGCCGCAACGTCTCTCCCCGATCCAACAGGGCGTCCGTCGGCGTGACGAGCTGCGGCGTCAATTGATATTCCAGCGTGTGCCGATCGTAGATCGTTTGCGGCACGAGGTTTTCGGCAAAGAAGTCGATACCCGGCACCTCGTACCACGGCGCCGGAATGTTCTGATACACCGTCAGTGTCTGGTAGCCGTCCTTGACGAGCTTGATCTTGCGCGTGCCGTAGTAGGTGAAGTCGTGGGCGACGGGCGTCGTGCCGATCTGGTAATCGTCGACGTACACCATCGCGCCCGGCGGATTGCTGCGGATAAGCATCCGACGCCGTACGCAGCCGGTCAGAACCAGTGCGATCAGCAGTCCCGCCGCCAGACGGCGACGAAAGGCAATCGTGCGGTGCGTGTGATCGGTGGTGTGTGCAGCGTCCATGAACGGGCGATGATTCTTGTCCGGCGGCGAGGCCGTCGAGGTTTCGATGAGGACGAGCTCTTTTCGTCCGAAGCGGGCGCGAAGCCTTTGACGGGCAGGAGGCCCGGTTCGGGCGTCGCGGGAGTATAGCGAGGCCGGGTTTCTCCCGCCAGAGCGAAATTCGGTCGAACCGGTCTTCGCACGATCCGGCGGTGTCGGTATACTCCGCCGGCTTTGTCGGCGGCGAACGACCGCTTGACCCGACAAATGCCCGACTTCCCGCCCGTTCGATCGACGTGGTATCCCCCATCGGCCAACGGTACAATGGGAGGTGAACGCTATTCTGGAAGAATAGGAAGCCTGAAAAAACGAGGAAAGTTCTCAGCCTCGGGGGGAGGAGTCGTCACGCGAGCGATTCGAGTACGCGTGCCGAGCGCGGATACGAACCGGCTCTCGAAGCTGAGGCACCCCTGCGGCGAATGCCGGGACGATGGCCGACTCACTGGAGCACATTTGGGCCCACTGTTTGAAGGTCGCTGCGCGAACCGATGTCGGTCTGCGCCGATCGAACAACCAGGATTCGTACGCCGTCGACATCGCACCCGGCCAACAGGCCTTCGAGCAACGGGGCCATCTGTTTGTCGTCGCCGATGGGATGGGCGCGCACGCCGCGGGCGAGTTGGCCAGCAAGATCGCCACCGACTCGGTCGCCTTGGCGTACCGCAAGCTCAAGGATCTCTCGCCGCCGGAAGCCCTCCTTGCCGCCGTCCGCGAGGCGAACACCAAGATCCACACCAAGGGCCAAACCAGCGACGATTTTCGCGGCATGGGGACGACCATCAGCGCCCTGGCCGTCTTGCCGCAAGGGGCCGTGATCGCCCAGGTCGGCGACAGTCGCGTGTACCGGTACCGCAACCACAAGATCGAGCAATTGACGTTCGATCACAGCATGGTGTGGGAGTTGCGGGCGGCGAACCAGTTTCCCGACGGGAAGGTGCCCGACTTCATCCCCAAGAACGTCATCACCCGCTCGCTGGGACCGAACCCCGACGTCCAGGTCGACCTGGAAGGGCCGTTTCCGATCCAGGCGGGCGACATCTTCTTGTTGTGCAGCGACGGTCTTTCGAACCAGTTCGACGATGCCGAGCTGGGACAAATCCTCGGCGCGCTGCCGCCGGAAGAAGCCGTCGAGGCGCTCGTCGATTTGGCGAACCTCCGCGGCGGCCCCGACAACATCACGGTGATCGTCGTCCAGGTGCTCGGTCCGCAGCAGGCCCACGAGGACAAGTCGCAGCCCGCCCCTCCGACCGGCCGACGCATGTCGCTGCGACGCCTGCTCGGCTGGGCGATCGCGTTGGTCCTGGTGATCGCGGCCGGTTTCTTGTATCTGGAACCGTATCCCTTTGCGGCGCTGGCGTGCCTGGTCGTCGCCGTGGGGCTGGCCGTGTTGTCGAGCTTCCGTGAACACGTCCACGGATCGACCTTCGGCCTGCGCCGCTTGGGCAAAGGACCGTACACGGCCGCCGAATGTCGGCCCGGTGAAGACCTGGTTCGCAATCTTCAGGGCGTCATGCGCGACTTGCGTCGCGCGGCAGTCGAAGAAAACTGGGAGATCGACTGGTCTCGCTTCGATGCCCACGATGAGGCCGGCGGAAAGGCGTTTTCCGAAGGCAACTTCGCAACCGCGATCGCCGAATATTGCCGCGCGATCTCCGACTTGATGCGTCAGTTGAAAGGTCGGCGCGAACGCACGGAAACGATCTTTTGATCCGCCGAGAACCGGTATCGGCGACCGCTTGTCGTCCCGCCTATCTACACCGGCGATACGCGACGGCCGTAGACGATCCACTCGACGCCCAAGGCAATCAGGCAGCACACCACGAGCCATTTCCAGAATTCGCGTCGTTGGGTTTCGACGCCCGAGCGTCCCTCGACCGTTTCGTATCCGATGTCGAGCGACTCGCGGACGGCGATGTCGCTTTCGGCCTCGTCGATCGCGTTGACGGCGAAGCGGGCCGCCTCGGCGTCGCCGCGCGATGCCCGCACGGTGTACACGCCCGGAAGATCCGTCTCTTGAAACCGAAGCGTCGAACCGTCGCGGACGTCGATCTCGCGCTGCGTTCCGTCGGGCAGCGTCACCACGGCCGAGTCGATTTCCTGCGGAAGCGGCAGCACGACCGCTTCGCCGGTGCGCACAAGCTGCGAGCCGCCGCGAACGGTCAGCCGCCCGAAGTATTCCACCGCGGCGTGAACGAACACGGGGAAGCTGGGGCGCAACCACCAGTTCGTGATCGGTTGTGAGCCTTCGGGTGCGTCGTCAAGCAGCGGGAAGGCGACCACGCAATCTTCGTAGGCGTCGCGCGGTGCCGCAGCGATCAGGGGCCCGCGGTCGCTGTCGACCAAGACCGTCGCACCCGGCGGCGGCTTCAGCGGTGTCGCCGCGACGATCAAGACATCATCCAATTGCAAGCCGCCGGAAGCGGGATGTTGCGAGTCGATATCGACGACTTGCGGCAGCTCGACGGGCGATTCCGTCTGCCAGCGGCCGTCGGGCGGCAACGCGCCCCAAAACCACGTATTCGTCTGCGGCATCACCGGCGGTGCGCAGCGATCGAAGATGATCAAATCGGCCTCGTCGGGACGCAATGCGGCGTAGGCCTCGGCATCTTGCAACACTTGCGGAAATTCGACCTGCACGTCGACGTATCGTCGGATGGCCGACGTGCTCAAGGCGGTCGTCAGCGGCTCGTTTCCCGGCGTGAACAGCAACACACGAATGCGGCGCGGCGGGCGGACGACCGCATAGGCCACGTCGTCGACGGGGTACTGGTCGCCGGTGTTCGCGCGCAGTTCGAGAACCCCCGATTCGGTCGTCGCCCGAAATGTGACGCCGGATTCCTTTTCGGCGGGGACGAGGGTTCGCGCGGCGTCGATCAATTCGCCGTCGAGCCGCAATTCGAGTTCGACGTTTGCGTCCTGCTTGCCGAAGTTCCGCACGCGGGTCAGCACCTCGTAGGTGCCCGGCTCGTCCATGGCCGGTTCGAGCGAAAAGGCGGTAATGCCGATATTGACCGGCGAGTCGGTTCCGATCACGCGATAGACGGGCGTCAGGTTTCCCAGCCGAAAATCTTCCGGCGGGTCGAACTTGCCGTCGCTGAAGATGACGACCGTCGCCGGCAGCGGTTCGGCGACCATGAAGTCGGTCACGTCGGACGCACTGCGACCGGGGTTCGCCAGCCCGGCCGCCACCCGCAGCGCCTCGTCGATCGATGTCCGGCGGTACGTCGGCTCGATCCGCTCCACGGCGGCGCGGAGCCGCCGGCGGTTGTCGGTGAACGGTTGCTCGACGCGGGCGACGTCGGAAAACGACACCACCATCACGACGGCGTCGTCGTCCAACGAATCGAGAAACGCCCGAGCCTGCCGCTTCGCTTCCGCCAGTCGCGAGGGGGAGACGTCGGTCGCCTGCATCCCGGCCGAATTGTCGATCAGCAGGATGAACCGATCGCCGACCGGTCGTTCCGAATCGATACCCGGCCGCAGCAACGCGAGCAGCATCAAGAACACGGCCGCCAGTTGCAGGTACAACAGCAGGTTGTTTTTCAACCGCTGCCACAAGGCGTTGACGTGCAGGTCTTCGAGCATGCGGAACCACAAGTACGTGCTGGGGACTTCGACCGGCCGCCGACGCAGCTTGAGGAAGTAGAGCAACACGATCAGCGCGGGCACGGCCGCCGCCGGCACCCACTGCCACGCCGAAAGCATGTTCAAGAAGCGAAATCCCATCAGCGCACCAGCCCTCGTTGTCGCAAATAGCCGCCGATGAGCCGATCGACCGGCATGTCGTTTCGCGCAGGCACGTACACGATGTTTCGTCGCGTGCAGTACTCGCGGACGGCGTGGATGAACGCCTCGGCCGTCCGCCGGTACCGTCGCAGCAGCGCCGCGTTGGCCGAGATTTCCCGCACGTCGCCGTCTTCCGAGTCGACCAACCGCACATCGCCCTGCAACTGGGGATCGACATCTTCTTCGGCGAGCATGTGCACGACGTAGATATCCCACGGGCGGGCCAACAGGTATCGCAAGGCCGACTCGAACCCGCCTTTGTCCAACAGGTCGGAGATCAAGATCACGATTCCTTGGCCCGATTCCCGCACGGCGAACCGCTTGAGCGATTCGGCCAACACGACCGGTTCATCCGGGGTGATTCCCGCGAGATAGTCCAGCATTCGCGGAAGACTGCGTCTGCCGCGGAAGACCGGCACCGGTCCGCGCGCACCGAGCGTCGCGATCTTCACGCGGTCGCCGCGAACCAGCCCGATGAACCCCAACGCCGCGGCCAGTCGTCGGGCGGCCTGGAACTTCGTCGGCTCGCCGAAATCCATCGAACGGCTGGCATCGACAAGTGGATAGACGTGCAGATCCTCTTCTTCGAGGAACAATTTCAAAAACAA
Source organism: Thermostilla marina (assembly GCF_054657455.1). Taxonomy (NCBI): domain Bacteria; kingdom Pseudomonadati; phylum Planctomycetota; class Planctomycetia; order Pirellulales; family Thermoguttaceae; genus Thermostilla; species Thermostilla marina. The sequence goes on from NZ_BAAHYR010000001.1 coordinate 401,444, forward strand.
GCGATCGAGGCGGGCATACGAATTCCAATCGACGAAACGAATGTCGTCCCCCGGAACGTAGTCGCGGTAGTCGGCCAGCTCGACTCCCTGTCCGCGCCGAAGGCTGCGCCGTTCGCCCTTCATGCGGCCGCGGAACATCTTCCGGCTGACCAGCTCCATGCGTTCGAGCTTGGCCAGCAAGTCGGGCGTCAAGATCGGTTCGGTGTCGGCAGCCATGATCGGGGGTTCTCGTGTGAATGCGGATCCGTGCGAAGCGAGCCTGCGAGGCGATCCCGTGTGTCGGAAGAGCTCAGAGCTTCTCCGGCGTTTCTTCGAGGATGTCCAACAACACGCGGTCGGTGGTCACGTCTTCGGCCTGGGCCTCGAAGTTGAGGATGATTCGGTGCCGCATCGCGGGGAGGACGGCGCGTCGGACATCCTCGAAGCTCACGTTGTAACGGCCGTTCAACAATGCCCTGACCTTGGCGGCTAAGACCAGCGCCTGAGCCGCCCGGGGACTGGCTCCCCATCGCACGTGCTTGTTGGTCGTCTCGGCGGCATATTCCCCGCCGGGATGCGTCGCCAGCACGAGACGCACCACGTAATCTTGTACGTGCGGCGCGACGACCACCTCGCGGACGACCTTCTGCCAGCCGATGATTTCGTCGCCGTCCATCACCTTTTGCGGCTCGGGCTGGGTGCCGCGGGTGGTGCGCTCGATGATCTCGGTCAGCTCGGCGCGATTCGAGTAACCGACCGTCAATTTGAACAGGAACCGGTCGAGCTGCGCCTCGGGCAGCGGATAGGTGCCTTCCTGTTCGATCGGGTTTTGCGTGGCCATCACGAAGAAGGGTTGTTTGAGCGGATAGCGCGTGCCCGCGGCGGTCGCCGCTCCTTCTTGCATCGTTTCGAGCATGGCCGATTGCGTCTTCGGCGTGGCACGGTTGATTTCGTCGGCCAGGCAAATCTGCGTGAAGATCGGCCCCTTTTGGAACTGGAAGAAGCGTTTGCCCGACTCGTCCTCCATGACCATGTTTGTTCCCAGGATGTCGGCGGGCATCAAGTCGGGCGTGAACTGGATGCGGGAAAAATCAAGGTTCAACACGGAGGCCAACGTTCGCACCAACAACGTCTTCCCCAGGCCCGGCACGCCTTCGAGCAGACAATGGCCTCCCACGAACAGGCACGTCAGCACGCCGTGGACGACGTCTTCGTGGCCCACGATCACGCGGGCGATTTGTTCGCGGACGGCCTCGTAACGCTCGGCAAACCGTTCGGCCTGCTGTTCCATCGATTCGGCGGTACTCATGGGCTACTCCTTCGTGGGAACACGGCGTCGTTCCACCGGCGGACGAACGCGGTTCGGCTCGATTACGTGTTCGATTCGTTTTCGTTCGGCTTCTCTTGCGGCGCGGCGGACGATTGACGCTTCCACACGCGACGTTTCGTTTCCAGCAATCGACGGGTGTACGTGTCTTCGTCGGACGGCGCTTGTTCGGGTTCGGTTTCGGGGCGCGGTTTCGGCGCGGCGGTCGGTGAGGGACGGTCGGCGGGTTCGACCGGCAATTCCCCCGGTTCGAAGCGTTCGCCCGCGCGCTCTTGCAGTTCGCGCCGCACGCGTTCTTTGCGGCTGCGCAGACGTTCCAGCAGGACGACCTCGGCAGCGGGTTCTTCTCCGCCGAAACGCGCCCGCACGAGGCGAACGAGCCTCTGCACGGCTGCGACCGGATCGAGCTGCACACGGCGGATGAATACATCGGCCAGCAACAGCCAGGCCGCCGCCAGCAACAGCCAATGCCAGGCGGGTTGCCGGCTGCGGGCCTTGGGTAAATCACGGCGATAGTGATCGACCGGGGGCGTTGCGGCATCGTCGAGAATCGAAAACGACGCATCGACGCGCTGCAATACGCCGGGCGAACCGCCCTTGGGCGTCATGCCGGCCAGGTGTTTCAAGAGCGGTTCGTTCGCCGGTCGGTAACGAAATTCTTCGGAATACGGCAACGTCACTCCGGCGATCAGCGGTGCGGCTTCGGTGTCGGGCAGGATCGTCAGCAGGTAGTCGCCCGCCCCGCCCAGCGGCACCTCGCCCTCGTAACGGCCCGGTGCCGTCTGTTTGAGGACCAAGGTGCTTGCCTCGAGGTCGGGCGCGACGACCGAAGCGACCATCTCGGCGAAGTTGATGTAGCGGTTTTCTGCGTCCAAGGCATCGACGGTCACATGCAGTGTTCGGCCTTCGATCGTCGTGTTCACGGTGTAGTTGCCGGTGTCGTTCGTCGGCCGCATGGCCCACGTGACCAATTGACCGAAGAACTTGTCGTACTCGGTCCACTCGCGGTTCGGATCGAGCCAGCGCGTACCGATATCGGTGGTGAAGGCCGCGGATCGCCCCAGGCCGTATTGCCAGGTCGCCAAAATGGTCGCGTTTTCGCGGTTACCCGGCTGCGAGGCGACGAGCGGGGCTTCGACCAGCGGGTTGGCCTTCAGCCGCGTCATCACGTAGCCCGAGATGGAACAAAACGGCATCCGCACGCCCGAAAGGATTTCGTGCGAGCCCGTTCGATCGACGGCAAACGGCGCGGGCTGTTCGTAGATCAACGGCATGGCGACACGTCGCGACTCGCGCTGGTAAATACGAACCAATGCCGAAGCGTTCGAGACGGCGTAGTACTTTCCGCCGGTTTGGGCGGCCAGACGTTGCAGTACCCGACTGCCCGCCGGGCCGTGCGTACCCACCGCCACCGTCGAAACCGTCACGTTTTGTCTTACCAGCGCGTTGATAGCCGCCTGCGTGGGCGGCGAAGGGTCGCCGTCGCTGATGACGATCATGTGTTTGACCGCGGCATCGGGGAGGGCGGCGAAACCCTGGGCCGCCAGCTTCAATCCCGGGTCGAAGTCGGGCATGTCGCCGGGGGTCATTCGCCCGACCAGGGCAAGCATCTGTCGGCGTCGCGGACCGACTTCGAGCATGCCCCCCGGCCAAAGCCACGACGTCCCCCTCGCACCGTACTGAATCACGCCGCAATAGTCGCGCGGTCCCAAGGCTCGGATGGCTTCCTGGCCGATGCGCACTTGCCAGTAATTCCCGTTGGCCATTTCCGAGGCGTGCATGACCATTGCCAAGGCACCGCGGGGAACGACTTCGAGGTTGTCGATTTGGAAGTCGACGGGCATGGCCTGTTCGAGTTCGGTGTTGGCCCATCCGCCCGCTCCGAAACTGTTCGGCCCGCCCAACATGATCAATCCCGATCCGCCTTGCTGCGTGTTTTGCACCAGGGCGGTCGTTTGCATGTCGCTGAGGGCCTCGCGCGGCACGTCCGACAAGACGACCGCATCGAACCCCGCCAGTTCGGCCGCCGACGTGAACGCCCGTTCGGCCGGTCGAACGACGACCTCGATGTTCAGTGCGCGAACGGCCTCGACGAACCTCGCCGCGCGCCCGACGGCGACATTGTCTTCGATCACCAAGATCCGCCCCCGACCACGAACCAGCGCAAAACCGGTGGCGCGGTTGTTTTGCGGCAGGGCGTCGCTTTCGGGGTCGTCGGGCACGAAGACGGCATCGAACGAATAGAAGCCCGGATCATCGAACTGCCGCCGGATGGTGAACACCTGCTTGCCCGGTGCCACATCGACATGTTGGTCGACCAGCACGAGCGGCTCGTCTTCGGTCCGCTGGCGAATGATCAACCGACCGGGTAGCGACTTCCCTTCGGGCGAATTGTTCTCCAAGACGACTCGCAAATCGAACGGTCGGCCGCGTCGCAACCCTGCGGGCACGGCGATCCGCTGTACCATCACGTCGGCGCGCGGCGGGGTGTCGACCAAGACGACGTCGATTCCCACGGGCACGTCGGCCAGATGCTCTCCCATTTCAGCGGCGTTGCCCAGGTTCTCGTTGCCGTCGGTGACGATCACGATCCGACGGGCGGCATCTTCGGGGAAGGCCGCTTCGGCCAGGCGCATCGCGGCTTCGAGGTTTGTGAACTCGGGATCGACGGGCGTTTCGATCCGCTCGGGAAGACGCAGATCGTCGTCGAACGGCGGGGCCTCGATGCCCGCCGTCCGTCCGAACACGATCACGCCCACCCGGTCGTCTTCGGCGCGGTGTGCGGCGATGTCGGCGTTCACGTAGTCGATCATGCGTTGCCGCGCTTCGGCGGGAATACTCGCCGACTGGTCGAGCAGATAGAGGACGGTCAGGCGGTCCGAGGTGCGCACCCATTGGATTTCGGCCAAGGCGGCCGCCAGCACGGCGAACAAGAGCGTTCGCCAAAAGATCGCAAATCCCCGCCGAAAGCGCCCCAGAAGTGCAAGGCGTCGCCACGACCACCACCACAAAAGCGGCAGCAGCACCAGCAGCCAAAGCCACATCGGTCGATCGAAGGCGATCGCGTATTCCATGCGTGATGCGCTCCGCTTGTCACCAGCGGATCCGTTGTACTCGATGATTGTTCGTATCGAGAACGAACAAATTGCCCTCGCCGTCGTAGGCCACGGCCCACGGATTGCTCAATTGCCCGGGCTCGTTTCCCGGACCGCCCCAAGCGGCAAGCCATTTGCCGTCGCGCGTGAACTGTTGTACGCGATGGTTTCCGAACTCGCAAACGAAGACAGTGTCTTCCGGGCCGAAGCACAGCCCGTACGGATAAAACAATTCGCCCGGTGCATGTCCCTGCGTTCCCCAATGGAACAACAGCTTGCCCTCGGTATCGAACACCTGGATCCGGTGGTTGCAGGCATCGGCGACCCAGATGCGGTCTCGTTCGTCGACGGCCATCGACTGGGGACGCGAGAACCGTCCCGGCGCGTCGCCGTGTCCGCCCCATTCGGTCAGGTATTCACCCTGGGGGGAAAACTTTTGGATGCGGTCGTGCCCGCCGTATTCCGATACGTAATAGTTTCCCTGCGAATCTTGGACGACGTCGGTTACGAAACCGAATTCGCCGGGCCCGGTGCCGTTGGTGCCGCCCCAGGTATCGAGTAACCGGCCGTCGGGAGAGTAGAACAAGATTCGAAAGTAATGCGTGTCGGGAACGACGACGTTCCCTTGCCGGTCGATGGAAATGCCCGTCGGCTTGCCCGCCTCGTGGGCAGGCGTGGTCCAGCCGCGAAGATAACGGCCGTCGGCATCGAAAACCTGGATGCGGGCGGTCATGTCGACGATGTACACGAGCCCCTGATCGTCGAGCGCCATTCCCCGCGGCTTCTGGAGGCGACCGTCGCCGATTCCGCGGCGACCCCATACCGCATCGGGCGGACGTTCGACCTTGCCGCTCGGTACGCAACCGGCCGACAAGGCAAGAACCGAAACGGCCGACAACAAACCGGCGACGAATCGCCGGCGAACCGCGCAAGCCGCGTCTGCCGACGGGTTCGTGTATTCTTGTGCGCCGATTCGTTGCAAGAACCACCCCCTTGTTCTCGAGGTCGATCGGCACTTCACACGCTGAAAAGTGCGCTGCGTTCCACCGATCGAAAGCGGCGATCGAACCGCGGCGACGAGTCCCTTGGATTCTAACTCGGCCGTCGCACGATGCCCAGTGTCACGAGCCGAGCACAATGCGGCGTTCCCTTGTATCGTGCAAGCGAAGGGGGTTACGATTTGAATGCGCCTTCGACCGTGCTCGGTCGGTCGACGAGTCTTCTTCGCGCTTTCGGGAGTCGTTGCACCATGCTGGATCACCGTTTTCGCATCACCGAACAGGGCAGCACCGTCCGGACTGAAATCCTCGCCGGAGTCACCACCTTCCTGACGATGGCGTACATCGTATTCTTGCAACCGGCGGTCCTCTCGGGTCGCCTGTTCGGCGGCTCGCCCGATGCCGATATCATGCCCTTCGGCGCCGTGATGACCGCCACGTGTCTTTCGGCGGCGATCGCCACGTTGATTATGGGGTTGTACGCGAACTATCCGATCGCGCAGGCGCCGGGCATGGGTGAAAACTTCATCTTCGTGCTCAGCCTGGTTCCGGCCGCGCAGGCGTGGATCGATCAAGCGACCGCCGCCGGTCGCCTGGAACCCGGATCGGTCGCTGCCTGGCAAATCGGCCTCGGAGTGGTATTCGTCTCGGGCGTCCTTTTCTTGATCGTTTCGTTGTTGGGGCTGCGGACGATGATTCTCGGTGCGATCAGTCCGAGCATGCGGAACGCGATTGCGGCGGGAATCGGGCTATTCATCGCCTTCATCGGTCTACAAGGTGCGACCGTGATCGTCGACGCACCGGGCCAGCTCGTCCGCATGAACCCGCACGTCGCCATGCCGGATGTAGTCGTCTTCTTTTTCGGCTTGCTGGTTACCGCGGGCTTGCACGGACGCCGCGTGCCCGGCTCGATCATTTGGGGAATCACGGCGACGGCGTTGTTTGCCGTGGGGTTGCGCGAGGTTCTGCCGCTTGCGGCCGAGCGGTTTCCGGCGTTTTTCGATCCGGCCGCGATCGCCGAATCGAACCTGTTGACGCGCTTCACGATCGCCTCGGGCGTGGCATCCGTCCCGCCGTCGCTATCGCCGACCTTGTTCAAGTTCGACATCATACACGCGCTGACCTGGCAGATGCTGCCGTTCGTCTTTCTCTTTTTGTTCATGGACGTGTTCGACACGTTGGGCACGCTGGTGGGGGTGAGTGAGCAGGCGGGATTGATTCAAGACGGCGAGTTGCCGCGTGCCCGCCGGGCGATGCTCTCGGACGCCTTGGGAACGGTGGTCGGCGCCTCGTGCGGAACGAGCACGGTCACCAGTTTTATCGAGAGTGCCGCAGGGGTGGAACAAGGCGGACGCACCGGCCTGACGGCGGTCGTCGTCGCCGTGCTGTTCTTGGCGGCCCCGTTTTTCGCCCCGCTGGTCGAGATGGTCGGCAGCTACCCGTCGATCACCGCCCCGGCGTTGTTCATCGTCGGCTCGATGATGATGCGGAACGTGCTGAAGATCGAATGGTCGAACGCGGCCGAGGCCGTGCCCGCCTTCGTGACGATCATCGGCATCCCGCTGTCGTACTCGATCGCCGACGGCCTGGCGTTGGGGTTCATTTCGTACCCGCTGGTGAAGCTGCTGGCCGGCCAAGGCAAAGAAGTGGGCAAGCTGAGCTACCTGTTGGCCGTTCTGCTGATCGTGTACCTGGTCGCCGTGCGATCGCAAGTCGGCTGAAGGGCGGGCCTGCGTCGGGATCGGCCTAGCCTACGAGATCAGCCTGCCGTGGGGGATGGATCCTTCGAAAAGGGGGTATGCTTCGTTGTAAGGGATGGTGCGTCAATTTAGGGTGTATAGATAGAATGGATAGCTTGTGGGGCTGGCTTGCCCTTGCTCAGGTTCCGGCCGTTCAGTAGGATCAAGGGTTTGATCGTCGAACGACAGGGAGAGGTCGTCTGCCGGGCGATCCGCGGGCAAGGCTTCCGGTAGGTTGCGGGCACGGTCCGCGGGATCGACGACCATCGCCTTCTACCATTTCGGTCCGTTCGGCCCGATCGATTCGCCGACGTGTCGTACCCTCGGACGAGTCGGAACCGGCTGCCCGCCCCGATCTCCGCTCGCCCTCGATTCGCTTGCGCACAACAGAAGATACACTCGCATGGCAACACAACGGGAAGTCGTCATCACCGGCATGGGGGTGGTCAGCCCGATCGGAAACGACATGGAAGCCTACTGGGATTCCATGGTGTCGTTGCGCAGCGGGATTCGCCGGCTGGACCTTTTCGGCGAAAGCGACATTCCCACCCCGATCGGCGGCGTGGTTCCCGAATTCAATGCGAAGGCGGTCGTTCGACCGCGCAAGGCGCTGAAGGTCATGAGCCGCGACATTCAGATGGCGTTCGTCGCGGCCGATTCGGCGATGAAGGCGGCCGAGTTCGGTGAGTCGGGCATCGAACCCGAGCGATTGGGAATCGTCTTCGGCGCCGACATGATCGCCTGCGAACTCGACGAGATGGTTTCGGCCTTCCGCAGTTGCATGGTCGACGGGCGATTCGACTTTTCGTTGTGGGGCGAAAAGGCCCTGGCCGAGCTGTATCCGTTGTGGATGTTGAAGTATCTGCCGAACATGCCGGCCTGTCACATCGGCATTGCACACGACGCCCGCGGACCGAACAACTCACTAACGTTGGCCGAGGTTTCGAGCCTGTCGGCGATCGCCGAGGCCGCCCGCGTGATCGCCCGCGGCGACGCCGACGCCATGATCGCCGGAGGCACCGGCTGCCAGATTCATCCGACCATTTGGGTACGGCATCACGCCTACGAGATGGCTCACGATTTCGACTCGCCCGAAAGCGCGTTGCGGCCGTTCGACGCGAACCGGACGGGCATGGTGCACGGCGAGGGTGCAGGCGCGTTCGTTCTCGAGGCCCGCGAACACGCCGAAGCCCGTGGGGCGACGATCCTTGCCCGGGTTCTGGGCTTTGCGGGGACGTTCCAGCCCAAAGGCCGCAAGCAGGTGGCCGCGGGCGAGGCCGTCCGCCAGGCGATCCGCCTTTCGCTGGCATCGGCCGGCCTGTCTCCCCGCGAGATCGGACACGTCAACGCGCACGGCGTGGGTACGGTGAACGACGACCGCATCGAAGCCCAGGCGATTCACGACGTGCTGGGCGACGTACCCGTCACCGCACCGAAGAGCTTTTTCGGGAACCTTTCGGCCGGAACCGGTGCGGTCGAGTTGGCGGCGACGGTGTTGGCTTTCCGCCACGGACAAATTCCGCCGACGCTCAACTATTCGCAGCCCGACGCCGAATGCCCGGTCGACGTGGTTCACGGCGCACCACGGGCGACCTCGACCCACACGGCGGTCGTCTTGAACCAGTCGCGCATCGGTCAATCGGTGGCGATGATCTTGGCCGGTGTATGAGACGCACCACGCACGGCGCCGGTGCTTACCGGCATAGCGGGCCGCACCGGTCGGGACGTTCGGCCGACTCGGGAGTACACTAGGGATAAGGCGTATCGCCGTCGCCGGACGACGGAATACGGAACGATCCGCGATCCTCTCGGGGCAATGGTGTGAATCAAGACTACAGCCGGTTCAGCCGGACCATTCGCCGACTCGTCGCCGCACTCGATCGACTCGATGCCCGCTGCCGCGAGGCCGAGCTGCCCGTTTGCATCGCCGGGGCCGGCGTCGAACTGTTGCGCGAAAAGCTGCTTCCGCAGGTCGACGCGCCGCCGGTGTTGATCGTGTCGATCGTCGGGGGCACGAACATCGGTAAGTCGTCGATCTTCAATCACATCGCCGGCGAGCGGGTGAGCGCGGTTTCGCCGTTGGCGGCGGGGACGAAACATCCGGTTTGTCTAGTGCCCGAATCGCTTTCGGACACGTTGTTGCGGCAATGGTTTTCGGCCTTCGAGATCGAGACGCTTTCGGACGCCGAGGCCCCGCTGCACGAGTCGCCGCAGCATCGGCTGTATCGGCGCCGCTCGACGGTGCTGCCCGAGCGGTTGGTGCTGGTCGATGCCCCGGACGTCGATTCCGACATGCCCGTCAATTGGGAACGCGCCGCCGCGATCCGCAACGCTTCCGACGTGCTGATCGCCGTTCTCACGCAGCAAAAGTATAACGATGCGGCGGTGAAGCGATTCTTCCGCGAGGCGGCTTCGGCCGACAAACCGGTGATCGTCGTGTTCAACCAGGTCGATCCCGAGGAAGACGCCGACTTCTGGCCCCGCTGGCTCGAAACGTTCACGCGCGAAACGAACCTGCAGCCCGAATGGGTCTATCTCGTGCCGCGCGACCGTCGGGCAAACGAGGAACTGCGGTTACCGTTTTACAAGGCCGAGCCCGGTTCGACGACCGTTTGCGATGCGCCGGTCGATCCGCGGAAAGACCTTTCGGAATTGGCGTTCGACCGGCTCAAGTTGCGGGCGATGCGCGGCGCCGTGCGGCGTTTGTTCGAAGGTGAAGACAACCTGCCGCAGGTGCTGGGGGCGATCGAAGCCTGTGCGCAGCGTTTTCGGGATGCGGCGAGGGTTCTCGATGAACATCTGCGAAAGCCGACGACCGAATGGCCGGTCGTGCCCTCGTCGGTCTTGGTGCATGAGATCCGCGACTGGTGGGACGCCCGTCGTCCCGAGTGGAGCCGCATGATCTTCGCCGGGTACCGCCGCTTGGGCGGATTTTTGTGGAGCCTGTTCGCCAAAGAATCGGCCGATCCGCAAGACGTCGATTCGGCGTTTCATGCCCGCGAACGCGCGAAGATCGAAGAAATCCTCGCGGGGTTGTTCGCGCAGATCGACATCTTGGCCCAAGGGGGCAACGAGATTCTGGCTCCGCGGTTGAAGCGGATCGCCTCGGGCCCCGCGCGGGACGAACTAGCCGCCCGCGTCGCCCGCGCACACGACGCTCTGCCCCTGATCAGCGAAGGGTACCGCACCTTTCTGCGTGCCGAACTCGACCGCCTGCAAGCGCAGTATCCTCGGATCATCCGCTGGCTGCGAGTGGTCGACAATGCGATGGCGGTCGCTCGACCGTCGCTCACGGTGGCGCTGTTGGTGAGCAGTTGGGGATTGGCGGGGGGGCTGATCGGACAGGCCGGCCACGCCGCGGGCGAAGTCTTCGGCGAGGCCGTTCTCACCGGAGGAATGACGGCCGCGGGCGAAGGTGCCCTGGCAGTCGGCAGCGAAGGCCTGCAACGCGCCGCTGCCTCGCTGGTGCAACGCCTGCATCAGCGGTTCGTCGTCGAAAGGGCGCAGTGGCTGGCCGACCAGATCGATAAGGAGCTTCTGGGCGAATTGCTTGCCGAACTTCGCGCAGCCGCCGAGATTCCGCAAAGCGCACCGTTTGACGAAACCCGCGCGGCCCTCGATGATCTCGCGCATCGGTTTGCTCTGTCGGTCGCCGAGGCTTAATGCGACTACGTAATCGCTATATTTGTTACAATCTTCCCCTTTCGGGCGGCGCGGCGTGTCGTAGACGGTGTACCGGGCCGAAAGTCTCTTTTTGGGGCTGTTTCGTCACAAAGCGGCCTGCGGTAGATGCTAGGCTTGGGATAGGAGAAGCACGACCTGTGCCGCCTTTTTTCGCGAAGGCGGCTCGGCTCTTCCTTGCGTCCTTGTCTACTTTGCAAACTCATCACGTGACCGACGGCATGGAGCGGGCACCGTGAGACGATCTTCGACCCGGCCGAAGAAAAAACGCGCCAAGGTTCCGGCAAAGCGCACGTGGCGTCAATGGTATGCTTCAATCCGCAACAGCTTCTTGGTCGTCGGCGTGGCGATGGTGCCGCTGTTGTTCATCGGGATGTTGGCCATCGCCCGCGAAAACCGCTGGTCCGGAAACCTGCTCAATTCGCGCGACGGCGGGATCGGGTTTCGCGACCCGACCGGCGGAGCCGGCGCCGTGACCTACAAGGGCGACGGAAAGGCCGACTTCGGTGAAGTGAGCGTCGAATCGTTCGATCCGGCGGCGGGGATCACCACCCGCACGAGCTTTCGCCTTACCGGAAAGACCGTGTTCGAAGACCGTTTGAGCTTCGACGAATTTGCGCGGCAGTACGGGCAGACGATCCGCGAGCTGGCCGGTGTGACCGTGCGGACGAGTCCTCCGGCCGAGGTCTTCGATAGCGAGTATTTGGGCCGCAAGATTCGCGCGCGGGTGAATCGCACGCTGGGGCAGCCGGCGTTGGAGAGCGTGACGCTGGAAGATTTGACCGTGTGCGAAAGGAATCGGGAAGGCGAGTACGTGACGTTGAAGCCGAACATGGAGCCGGACATTCCCGCCCCTCCCGAGCCGCCACCCGCCCCGTTGCCGCCTAGCGACGAATGGCGTCCGTAACCCGCCGGGCGGGGCGGCGTCGACTAGCGCGGTTCGCGGAACAAAGCGACTTCCGAGATCGCCGGACAGGCGGCAGCCTGCGTGATACGGAGTCGGACCTTCGCGGTCGTGATGTCCTCCGTTCGCAGGAGACGACGACAACCGATGCTCGTCGCCGCGGCGAATTCCTGCCATGCCTTGCCGTCCCAATAATCGAGGGCGAAGGCGTCCACCCGTTGGCCCAACGGCAAGTATTCGCGAATGCGTACGACGTTGAACGTCGTCGGTTTGGGAAGCGCGATCTCTAGTGCGGCGGTGTGCATATCGTCGTCGGTTGCCCAGTAGGTCGTCGGATCGCCGTCGGTCACGTTTGCGGGCGCAAAGCGGGCGTCGTTGCCGCGGGCAGGTCCCGAGACGGTCGCCTCGCGTGCCAGATCGACGGCGAAGGTCGCCTCGAGCACGGCATGCCATTCTTTCAAGGTCCGCGCATCATTCTCGTGGATGCGTCCTCGCCGATCGGGCGGAATGTTCAACAGCAGGTTGCATCCCCGTCCTACCGAGGCGTAGTAAATGTCGAGCAGTTTCTCGACCGACTTGACCTGGTCGTCTTGCGAGGCGTGATAAAACCAGCCCGGTCGGATGGAGACGTCGACCTCGGCGGGACACCACATGTCGCCGTCGCGAACCCCCGTGTTCAACGTGCGGCGATCGGCCGAGCCGGGGACGGCTTCACCGCGGCGCACCGTCGCCCAACACGTTTCGCCCGCGTAGCCGGCCTCGTTTCCCACCCAGCGCACGTCGGGTCCGGCATCGCTGAACATGCAAGCGTCGGGCTGGAGCTCGCGGACGATCTTCCACGTATTTTCCCAATCGTAGTAGGTGCGGTTGTCGATTCGGCGGACGGTTCGCGCGCCGCCGTAATAGCCGTCACCGCCGTTGGCCCCGTCGAACCACACTTCGAAGATCGGGCCGTAGTTCGTCAGCAGTTCGCGGAGCTGGTTGCGGTAGTAGGTCAAATAAGCAGGTTTACCGTAGTCGGCATGATTCCGGTCCCAGGGAGACAGGTACACGCCGAAGAGCAGCCCGTGCCGGCGACACGCCTCCGAGATCGCCTTGACCACGTCGCCTTTGCCGTCGAGCCAATCGCTGTTCTTGACCGAATGCTCGGTGTAGGCGCTGGGCCACAGGCAGAAGCCGTCGTGGTGTTTGGCGGTGAGGATCAGTCCCCGCATGCCCGCCGCCTTGGCGACCGATGCGATTTGATCGGCGTCGAAGTCGGTGGGATGGAAGATCGTCTCGGGTTCGTCGCCGTAGCCCCATTCCTTGTCGGTGAAGGTGTTCGGGCCGAAGTGCAAGAATCCGTACACTTCGAGTTCATGCCAGCGCAGTTGCCGCGGACTGGGGACCGGCCCGTACGGTTTCGGCGGCTCGACGGCGAAGCTCACACAAGCGGCTGACAAAGCGGTGCAAAGAACACAAACGGCAAGACGATTCATGGCGTGCTTTCTGTGCGGTAGGAAAGGTGTGACGGAAACGAGATTCCGGCCCGCGACGGGGTTTCCTCTCGTTGCCCGAAGGATCGCAACCGTATTGTAACTTCGAGGCGCATGGATCGGCCAACATCGAGGTCGTTTAGGTAAAAAAGGTTTGCCGTAGACGCTTGCGGGAATTCGTCGGATAATGCTTGCATGTTTGGCCAAATGCCCATATCGTAGGTGCGGCGGGCGTGGAATTTGTCGACCGGTCCGAACCGGTCGTTCTCACGAGGCGGCTGAACAAACACGGGAGGTCTGTCATGCGCAAATTGTCACGTCGTCGCGCCGTTGCAACGCTGGGGTTGTTGGGGGCCGGGGGAATGGTCGGTGTTGCGGCAAAGAGCATTTCCGGCCAATCGACCGAGGGAAATTCGAGCGGTGTGCAGGCGGAATCGACCGCCCATTGGACCTGGCGTCCGATCGACCCGCAACGCGTCGCAGACAAAGCCTATGCGATTTATCCCGAGGGTAGTTGCATGTACGCCGTCGTCGGCGGAATCATGCTGACGTTGGCGGAAGAATACGGTGAGCCGTACCGCTCTTTTCCCCTGCATATGATGCGATACGGTCGTGTGGGAATCGGGCTTTGGGGCACGGCATGCGGCGTATTCAACGGCGGTGCCGCCGTGATCGGCCTTTTCCGCGGTGAAAAGGACCCCACGGTTCGCGAAGCCGTCATCTCGGAGCTCGGAACCTGGTACGAGCAAACGGCGCTTCCCGATTACATTCCCGCCGAACCGGCGTGGGCGGATGATGTTGAATCCAGCATCGCCGGGTCGGTCCTCTGTCACGTTTCGGTCGATCGCTGGTGCGAGAAGACGGGATACGACGCCTATTGCATGACCAAGAAAGAGCGGTGCCGACGTCTTTCGGCTGCCGGTGCCCGAAAAGTCACCGAATTGCTGAACAAGCACGCCGCTGCCTCGGAAGGGAAATTGACCTTTTCGCCCGAAACGCGAAGTTGTCTCGAATGCCACGGTGGCAGTGAGCTGAAAGATATCCGCGGCTCGATGCAGTGCAATACGTGCCATTCCGAGTTGCCGCCCGATCACCCGGAGGTCTCCTTGATCCCGAAACCGGGCGAATGAACGGCGACCGGCTCGGCCGACGGGCGGTCACGTCGTGCTTCGCAGGTCCGAGTCCTTCGTTTTGATTCCGGTTGGGTTCATCAGGAAAGCAACTCGGGGCGAAGGGATCCACCGGCGTGAAGGCGAACAGGCCTCGGTGTTCGTCCACTTCGAACACAAGGCCGCGCAAATCGAACGGTGGTAGAAGGTATGGCGGTCGGCGATTCGGTCGGCCGCCTTTTCCTTGACTTTCGTTGATACAAGGGCCACACTGAGCGGCGGGAAGTGGGGGATGCCGGTTGTCGGCGCGGTCGGCTCGCCGTCGACGTGAAGGAGTCGCCACGGGCCGCAGCTTCCCCGCATCCTGAAATTCTGCACCTTTTGCATCTTACCGCTGCGTGTCGGGTTCGACCGGCGATTTGCCGCCGGGCGATTCTTTTGTCTTTCGTCTCGGCGATTTCCTCTCGCGCCGCCGACGTGCGCCGTGCGCGATTGCAGATATGAATACGGCGCAGCCTACCGGCCGCATGTTGCGGCCCGGTCTTGTGGGAAACTCTTTTTGGAGAAGGTGCGATGAAGCGGTTATGCGTGTTTCGACGGTCGGGGTGGGTGATTTCCACTCTCGGCCGGCTCGTTGCGGCCGTGGTGCTGGTCGCCGGATCGGCCGCTGCGGTCCGGGCGGCCGGGCACGATGCCGGGCAGCTTTTGGAAGCGGCCGGAGTGCAAGGCGGTGTAGTCGTTCACGTGGGATGCGACGATCCCCAGTTGTTGGCATCCCTTCGGGCGACGCCCGGCTACCTCGTGCAAGGGATCACGCAGGACGAAGCCGAGCTGGCCGCCGCCCGCGAGTTCCTGCGGTCACGCGGGATTTACGGGCCGGTTTCGGTCGTGCCCTACTCGGGATCGAAATTACCCTACATCGACAATTTCGTGAACCTGGTGATCGTGGGAGAGGGACACGAGGTCGCGAAGGAGGAGCTTCTTCGTGTGCTCGTGCCCGGCGGTACGGCGCTCATCGAGAAAGGGGGCACGTTGGAGAAGATCGAAAAGCCGCGCCCGGCCGAAATGGACGAATGGACGCACGCCTTGCACGATCCGACGAACAACGCCGTCGCACATGACGCATTGATCCAACCGCTCGGACGCTACCAGTGGTTGGCCGATCAACGATACTCGCGGCAGCACGATCACATGTCGGCGATCAGTGCGGTCGTGACGGCGGGGGGACGGGTATTCTACATCATCGACGAGGCTCCGCGGGAATCGATCTTGATTCCGCCCGACTGGAAACTCGTCGCCCGCGACGCCTTCAACGGCACGCCCTTGTGGTCGAAGTCGATCCCCCTGTGGCATCCGCATTTGTGGCGGCTGAAAAGCGGCCCGCAGTTGCTCACGCGGCGGTTGGTGGCCGTCGGTGACCGGGTGTACGTGACGCTACGCATCGACGGGCCGGTGAGCGTTCTCGACGCGGCCACGGGAGATACGATCGGCACATTGGAAGGCACCGAGGCGACCGAAGAAATCTTGGCCGTCGACGACGGACGATTGATCCTGGCCGTCGCGCCCGAGGGAGCTCCGTTGCGGAGTGATCCGTACAAGAAGTACGCCACCGTCCGCGACATGGAAGCCGACGTGACGAATCCCGTGTGGTCGCTGGCCCCGCGGGTGGTGATGTCGGTCGATCCCGAATCGGGCGAAATCGCGTGGAAACACAAGACCGACCTCGTTCCGATGTCGCTGACGGCCGATGCGGAACACGTTTACTTCCACGACGGCACGGCAATGCAATGCCTCGATCGCAAGACGGGCGAAACCGTGTGGACCTCGGACCCGTTGCCGGTGAACCTGAAAATGCGAAGTTCGGGCGGAGCCACGGTCGTCGCCTATAAAGACGTCCTGCTCTACGGCGGACAGGTCCCCTTCAAGAACCCGGAATTTCCCGGCAGCACCACGATCTTCGCCCTGTCGACGAAAACCGGCAAACTGTTGTGGACCGGCGAGCATCCCGTCTGCGGACACATGGGCACGCCGGAAGACATCCTCGTCATCGACGACTTGGCCTGGGTCGGGCACGTCGCCAAAGGCACCGACAGCGGCACGATGATCGGCTACGACGTGCACACCGGCGAGGCCAAGAAGCGTTTCACGCCCGACGTCGAGACGCACTGGTTCCACCATCGCTGCTACCGTGCAAAGGCGACGGACAACTATCTGCTGTTTTCGCGGACGGGCATCGAGTTCATCGATCCCGACGAAGAACACTGGATTTGTCATCACTGGGTGCGCGGGGCGTGCCTGTACGGGATCATGCCGGCCAACGGCCTGATCTACGCGCCCGAGCATCCGTGCGCGTGCTATTTGGAAGCAAAGCTGTTCGGCTTCACCGCGCTGGCGCCGTATTCGGAATCGACGATGCCGCGGCGTGAAGTGCCCGACGCCGAGCGTTTGACGACGGTCGTCGCCAAGCCGAAGATCAAACCGGTCAAGCTGACGGCCGACGATTGGCCCACCTACCGGCACGATCCGGCCCGCAGCGGAAATACCCCCTGCGAGGTGCCGCCGTCGCAGTTGAAGAGCGCGTGGAAGGTTGCGTTGGGCAGCAAGTTGACCAGCCCCGTGTGCGCCGCCGGTTACGTGATCGTGGCCGAGACCGATCGGCACACGGTGCATGCCTTCGAGGCGGCGTCGGGACGCCCGGCTTGGAGCTTCACCGCCGAAGGGCGCGTCGATTCGCCGCCCACGATCTGGAACGGCCGCGTGCTGTTCGGTTCGGCCGACGGTTACGTCTATTGCCTGTCGCTCGACGAAGGCAAGCTGTTGTGGCGTTACCGTGTCGCTCCCGAAGAACGTCGAATGCTGGCCTTCGATCAGCTCGAATCGGTGTGGCCGGTGCACGGTACGCCGCTGGTGATCGACGACGTGTTGTACTGCGTCGCGGGTCGATCGATGTTCCTCGACGGCGGATTGCGTTTGGTGCGGCTCGATCCGGCGACCGGCAAGAAGCTGTCGGAAACCATCTTCGACGACCGCGATCCCGAAACCGGCGACAACCTTCAAATTCGCATCGAAGGGTTGAACATGCCGGTGGCGCTGCCCGACATCCTCTCCAGCGACGGACGATACGTCTATATGCGTTCGCTGCCGCTGACGATGGAAGGCAAACGCGTGTACAACGAATACTTGCCGGTCACTGAGTACCAAGGCGAGTATCGGCATCTGTTCAGTCCGACCGGCTTCCTCGACGATACGCTGTGGCATCGCACTTACTGGGTGTTCGGGCAGGCGTTCGCCTCGGGGGCGGGCGGATACTACCGCGCCGGCCGCGTCCAACCCGCCGGACGCGTGCTCGTCTTCGACGACGACACCGTCTACGGCTTCGGACGCCACTGGAACTACTACCGTTGGACGACGCCGCTGGAGTTCGAATTGTTCGCCACACCGAAGAACCCCAAGGTCGTCAATGCCGGGCAAGAGCGCAAGCCGATCAAGAAAAACGGTAAGCGTACCGGTCAGTCGCGAGTTCAACCCGTTCAACGCTTCGAGCGTGAATGGGCCGAGGACATCAACGTCCAGGTCACGTCGATGGTACTGGCCGACGATATTCTCTTCGCCGCCGGTCCGCCCGATACGGCCGACGAAGAACACGCCGTTCAGGCGATCAGCGACGAAGAAGTGCAACGCCGTTTGGCCCGACAAAAAGACGCCTTGAAGGGCAAGCTGGGCGGCATTCTGATCGCCGTAACGCCCGAAGACGGGAAACTGATCGCCGGGTACAAACTCGACGATATGCCCCGGTTTGACGGCCTGATCGCCGCCGCCGGTCGATTGTATTACACGACCTACGACGGCAAACTGGTGTGCCTGTCGCCGACTGAAGGCAAGCCGCTGGCCGAAGAAAAGATCATCGTCGTGCCGCGACCCGAGGCGCTGAAATCGGTGACGCAAAACTGACGCACGACGAATTGCGTCGACTCGCAAGACCGCCGGAGGAACGGGCGACCTTCCCCCGGCGGTCGTTTTTCGGCGATTGCCCTCACCGCGGACATACTGCGACCGGGATCGCGAACGACATCAGCCCAAGGGCGAAAGCGGCACGAAGGCCGAACGCGGTTCCCGCGACGGACCGCGAAGGTTTTCGAACAACCGCTTCAACGGTTGGGGGCGCTCGTCGCGAAACAGGCCCTCGCCCGTCGGCCGGGGTTGGCCTGCCCCGTTTTCGTCGGCCGGTTGCACGTCGGAGACCACTACCGCCTGCGGTTCACTTTGGGCGTCGGCCTCGGGGAACTCGGGGACGGCGGCGGGCACGGGGCCTTCCGGCGCGGGCGCCCGTTCCGGGGATTCCTCGGGAACGACTCCCGGCTGAAGTTCGAGGATTTCTTCGATCGTGGGGACGGGCAATTCCGTCTCGCCGGTCGCCGTCGAAACCGTCTCGGCGGTGATCGGACCCGGATCGATCCAGAGCCCCTGATCGTCCAGTTGCATCGTCCCCATTTCGTAATCGAGCAGCATGCGCTGGACTTCGTAGTTGACCCAGTTGCCCAGGAACGCGTTCTGGGCGTTCAGCAAGCCGGAGAGGGCCTGTACCAGGTCGCGGGCGGTGGTCGCCCCGAATTGCGAAGTCGCCCCGGCTCGCGGCGGTTGCCGCAGGCGCTCCCGCGCCAAGTCGACCTGCGCGATCGCCACGGCGACCGCCTCACGTCGCAGTTCGAAATCCAAACGGCCCGATTCGATGTTCCGCAAGATGTCGCGGATTCCTTGATAGACGCGGTCTTCGAAGGCGTAGTAGTCGCGCCGCGCCCGCTGGTAGTTGATCAACGCCCGGCGATAGGCGTTTCGTTCCAGCAAGCGATCGAACGGAGCATCGAATTCAAACCCGATGCGCATCCGGCCGGTCGTTCCGCGGAAGGCGACCGGATTGTCGCCGATGGTCCCCATGTCGCCGCTGAAGGTCACATCCAGTGAGCTCCGCAGGTCGTTCGCCGCGATGCGGATTTGCCGCCATTGATCGACCAGCGCCGCCCGCGCGTTCATCCAGTCGAGACGATGCGTGCGGGCGATCTCGATGGCTTCTTCGGGTGTGATCTCGACCGGCGTGAGGACGACGCGGTCCAGCTTCGCCCTCGCTTGAATCAGCGTCAAATCCGAGATTTCCATCAACAGCGGTTCGAGTAACTCTAAAGCCGTGTCATCGGTGCCGTGTGTGTCGAGCGCGGCAAGTTTTTCCTGGAAGGCTTCGAGTCGCTCCTGCCACACACGGGCGTTGCCGCGGGCGTTAGAAAGTTGCTCCTGGTACTCGGTGATGTCTTCATCCACGGCGGCTTCGGTCAGCTTTTGACGCGCGGCTTCGATTTCGGCGTTCGCCTTGTCAATCTCTTGTTTCGCTCCTTCGATGGCTGCTTCCAACTGCTTGCGACGGGCGTCGACCGCGGTTTGCGGATCGGCCAAGAATTGCTCGATCGCCGCGAGCGTCTCGGTGAGCGTGGGTTTTTCTTCGGAGAACGGGCTTTGGTTTTGCGGCGCAGGGAGATCCCCTCCGGTGCCCATCAATTTCGCGTAGGCCGCTTGGATCTTCTCGAATCGCTCGTCGAGATCGGCCAGCGCTTGGCGGACCTTGTCCGTTCCCTCGGGACCCAACTCGGTATGCTCGTACAGCCGTTGCAGCGATTCGCGTCGTTCGGGTAACGCGTCGGCCAACCGCGAGATGTCGCCGGCGACCTGTTCGGCATGTTCCCGCGTGCGCGTGCAGATTTCGGCCAATTGGGCTTGCCAATCGTCGGGCAGCGGCTTTTCGGGATCGCGGAGCGCCCGAGCCAAACGCGTCGCCTGTTGTTGCGTGGCCATCAGCTGCGGATCGATCAGGTCGAACATCTCGAGGATCGGATCCGAGATTTCGACGTTCACATCGGGAGGCAAGCCGAGTGTGATCTTGAACGAGTCGAGCGACGACTGGTAGTTGTTCCGCAATTGCAACAACTGACTTTGGGCGTTGTACAGCGACTGCAACGCCAGGTCGACCTGGAAGCGGTCGATGCGGTCGGCCTCGTGGGCGGCCAGCAGTTGTTCGTAACTGTCCTGCAATCCGGCGACGTTCTGTTCCTGGTTGCGGATGCGGACCTGGTCTTGGAGCAATCCCAGCACGCCGCTGCGTCCTGCTCCGGTCGAAGGCGTGAGGCTGCCGATGGTCACATTCCCGCCGCCGGGACCGCTTCCGGCGCTGGTGCCCGAAACGATTTGCAGGTAGAAGCCCTTGCGATAGCGTTCCATCTGCCGAATGTTGGCCAGCAGCGCCCGCTGGGCCTGCGTGAGATTTTCCAGAACGACCGCCCGTCCGCCGGCGCGCAACAGCGGTTGCACGATCGAAAAGTCGATCAGCGACGACGACACGTAACTGTGCGTGCCCGAGAACTCCCACACCATCGAATTGGCGAATCCGACCAACAGCTCGCCGCCGGTGGCGAACAATTTGCGGGCCGAAAGACCGTTGTCGACCACCAACAGGCTGCTGGCCCCGCCGGCACGGTCCGGTCCGTCGGCGGTGAAGAAGGTCGAGTGATTGCCGAAGTAGCGGATGTCGAACCGGTATCGCTCAGCGGCCACGTTCAGCGCCGCTAAGTACAGGTTTTCCAGCCGTTGCTGGTAGTCCCGCGAATGGATCAACGCCAGTTGAACGGCCGAATTCCGATCGAGGACGACGACTCCCTTTTCGTTCACCGGCAGGAATGCCCGCCAGTTCGGATTTTCGACCTCCGGCGTCGTGCCCCAGTCGTCCCAGTGTTTCGAGCCTTTCTTGCCGTCGACGCACTCCATGTACCGGTGCGAGGCGGGATCGTCACAGGGCCTCGGTTCTTCGTCGGGGCAGAAGGGGTCGTACATCCGCGATTCGGGCGCGGGATTGATGGAAAACTCGTCGATCTTCCAACGCGGATCGGTCGCGGTTGTTTCGACCAGGCAAGCCACCTCGTCATCGGCCTGCTGTCGGTAGAACGAGCGATGGCACCCGGTGATGATCGGTAATCCCCCCGCAAGCACAAGCGCGAGGAAGAAAACCCGGTGGAAAAGGGACGCAGCACGCGATGCCCCTCTCGCAGATAGGCGCCCTTCCCCCATAATGCGTGTTCCCGCTTCGTTCATAGCGTGGTGTCTCGGCGCAAAGTGGTTACCTCGGCATATTGCGACCGCCTTGAAGAGGTTTCGGATTGCCGATCAGAAAAACTTTATGGATTGCGCCGGTTTTGCGGCTTGAAAGCGAGTCGCCGATGGATCAAATTAGGAGGTCTAAGTGCCCTGGAAAAAATGGGTTACAGAGGATGAAGCTTGACACCCCCTAGGGGCCTAAATACCATCGAAGTTACCGATCTGAAACATTTGCCGCCGGGTTGGTGTTCACCCGGGCCGAGCCCGGGACCATTCGATAGGAAAGCCGCTCGTCTGAGACCGATTCCGGCTCTTGCCGAGACTGCTTGTCGGCACGGATTCGCCGCGGGGATCGTCCCCGTTTCATGGACCGACTTCACCGACCGGCGTCGAACGATCTTCTCAACCAAGACGGTGAATCCGATATGAGCATCTGGAAGAAGCTATACATCGTTTTCATCCTGCTCGCTTCGATCGCTTTTTGGTACTTGGGGATGCGTGCTTTGGCCACGCACCGCGCGTGGCGCGAAGCCGCTCTCCAACTCCAGCAGCAAATCGAGCAGACGAAACAACAACGCGAACACTTGATCCACGGCGACGGGACGAACCCCGGCATTCGCCAATTGGAACTCGAGATTCACAAGTGGCAGACGAAACGCGGCCGCGTGTGGTACGGAGCCCGTCCCGCCCAACTGCAACAGCAGCCGGGTCCCAACGGCGTCCCGGTGGTGCAAGTTCGTGTCGCGATCGACACGCTCGGTCCGGCGGCCGCGCCCGAGGAACAACCGATTCCCGTCGATTCGATCGTGTTCGTGTTCGATGAACGCGACATCCGCCAGGGCGGACGTTATCTCGGCGAGTTCCGCGTGCGGCAGGTGGTCGAGGCTCAAGCCGATCAGCCGAAACAACTCGTCCTCGAGCCCACGACCGTCCTTTCCGGTCGCCAGATGCAATACCTGCAACAGAGCGTGAACCTGGCCGGCCAAGGGCAAACGACCTGGACGATTTGCGACATCTTGCCGTTCGACAACCACGAGGCCTTCGCGGGCATGGATCCCGAAGTATTGCGGGAAATCCTGCCGGCTTCGTCGGTCGACGAGTACATCCGCGACGGGCAGCCCATCGATCCGAATCAGCCTGAATCGGAACGCTACGAGCGGCAGTTGTGCGATTACACGATTCTCTTCCGCGTGTATCAACTGGAAGAGGTCGAATTGCTTGACCGCATCGCCTCGATGAAACGGAACATCGATTGGCTGAACGCCTGCCTCGACGATGCCAAGCGTGAGGAAGGCGTGCGGCAGCAAGAGATCGCTCAGTTGACCGCCGACTTGGAGCAGGCCAATCGCGAATTGGCGGCGACGCAGGCCCATTTGAAGGCCGTCGAGGCGACCCTCGAGCGCGTAACGCAGGCGCGTGACGACCTCATCCGGCAGAATATGGCGACCGCAGCAGCGATCGCCGCGGCCCAGGCCAAGGCCACCGAGCTGATCGAAGCCCGCGTGCGGGCAATGGCGGCGGCCCAAGAATCGGCCACGCCCTGATCGATCGGCGTTCGTGTACCGAATTCGACGAAGAATCGGCGGTTCCGCGTCGGGCGGGATCGCCGACTTCCTTTTCTTGCCCGCGGTTTTCGCCCCGCTGTGCCGCTTCGACCTGCGCTGCGCGTCGGCCCTTCATGGGCGATTCTGTTTTGACGCTGATGGGACGGCTTGTGAATCTGGGCAAGTTGTGCGGATCGAACAAGAACGACTGCCGAGCGGGCTTTCTGCGGCCGACGTACTGTATTAGCCGGTATTGTGCCGACGGTCCATGCGCCGATGGTGTTCGATCGGCCGGTGGGCCGCGTGAATGATTGGAAGCGCTTGCGGGGAAGGATCTCTGCCCGATCATCCTTCGGCCCCAGCTACAGAGCCATTTACGGAGGAGCCGCTCGATGTTGTCTCGTTTGTTCAAAATTGGCGGTCCGCTGTTGATCGCGGCCGTGTTGGGAATGGTGTGGACGTCCCAGGCGCAGGCCGGCGGTCCTCTCGTTGCCGGTCATCATGCCTATAATCCGGCGTTCGATTTGTTTCCGCAGTATTACACGCCGCCGGGATGCACCAGCCTTCAAGCGCAGCTTTACGTGGCGCCGGTACCCACGCCTCCGGTGATCGGCCACACCTGGATCACCTATCAGCCGTTGATGCCGCACGAATTCTTGTACCGGCACGGCCGGACCTATTATCGTCGGAATGCCGACGGCGGTTGGACGCGGACGTCCGTCGGGTGGCATTGATCGCGCTGTTGCCTACCTTGCCGAATGCGATAACGAAGGACTCGACCATGAAACGTCAGACGATTGCCCTTTTGGCCGGTGCCATGTTTCTGTTCGGGACGGCCGGTCTCGTCCGGGCCGGTGATTGCCCGACCTGCGCTCATTCCAAGGTGAACACGACCGCCTGCCCGACCTGTGCGCATGGGGTGGCCGCTTCGAGTTGCCCGACGTGCACGGCCTTTCCGAAGCGGGCGGGACTTCACGGTAATCGCTACACGGGCCCGTGGCACGGCCAATATTACAGTTCGACCTGGGGCATGCCGGTGGCCGTCGTCGTACCGCCGACCGCTGCAACGCAAACCCATTGGGGATGGGGTGTGGGCGCCACGCGCGTGACGCCGATCTATCCGCAATTCCAGCGGAACATGAACGGCGGCAGTGTGTACAACGTGCGTCAGTTCCGCCCCACGCCGCCTTGGCCGTCCAGCACCGACCAGTTCGGCGTCTATCCGGTGCGAGCGCCGTGGTAATGCCGCGCCGACGGGTCGCGACACGGCGACCGCCCCGTCACGTATGATCAAGAACGCCCGCGAGCCGACGTGGAAGACCACGCCGGCTCGTTTTCCATGGGCTCGTCGGAAAGGAGGTTGCACGACGTCGCACGCCGTACGCCTGGTATGCTACGAGGAACTGATTTCCACCAGCCGCTGTTGCAGATTGTCGACCAAAGATTGCAGTTCGAGTTCGCTCGCCCGCTCGGGAGTGAGTTCTTCGACAGCGTCGGGAATCGGTTCGGGCGACTCTTCTTCGGCCTCTCCGAAGGGATGCGGTCCCGAAGCCAAATGGTAAAACACACGATTGCGGCCGTTTTCCTTGGCGGCGTACAGGCAGGTGTCGGCCCGCCTCATCAATGCGTCGATCGACAGCCCCGGGGCGATACTCGCCGCGCCGCAACTGACCGTCACCGGCAACACGCGGCCCTCGAACTCGAATTTGCGGTTGGCGATCGCCCGGCGGAACCGCTCGGCGGCTGCGCCTGCAAGTCGGGAGTCGTCTTCGGGCAGGATGACGGCGAATTCTTCGCCGCCGATGCGGGCAGGCATGTCGGTTTCGCGGGCGACCGCTTGTAAGACCTCGGATAATCGCGACAAAACGGCATCTCCCGCCGGATGGCCGTACTCGTCGTTCAGTTGCTTGAAGTGATCGACATCCAACAGGACGATCGAAAACGGTTTTTGCTTGCGCTGCCATTGCGCCAAGCAGCGTTTGATCTCGGCGTCGAAGGCCCGCCGGTTCGGGAGACCGGTCAGCGGATCCGTCAGGGCTTGCGCCGTTTGTGATTCCAGTTGCCAGGCTTGCTCGCGCAGACGCGATTCGGCCGTATCGAGTTGGCCTTGCAGGCGGGTGTTCAACTGCATGATCTCGATTGCGGCTTGAAGCACGACCTTCGAGAAGTCGGGCGATGCGGGATCGAGTTGCGCGATCTCTTTGCCGGTGCGCAGCAAGGCCCCGCGATGGCGTTCAACCTCACCCGAAACATTCTTCACAAGCTCGTTCAGACGCCGCACCGAGCGATCCAATTGCCGTGCCTTGACGAAGTCCCAGTATCGACGGCGGGCCGCCACACCGGGAATCAAGTTCGTCGCTCGATGCCACACGTAGGGCAAGAACGATCCGAGTGCGGCGCCTCCGAGAAAAAGCCACCAATCGGACATACGTCACTCCCGTCTCCGCCCACATGCGAATGCACGCGCGGAGTTTGTGGACCATCGGCCGGGCGCTCGGTTGCCCGAGTACCGGCGTCCCGGCTTGCGAGAAAAGACGAATGAAAAGCTACGGAAAAGGTTCGCCCGTCTCGGCCGTCGCTGAGGCAGGGCGTTGTCATCTCAACCCTATCTCATGATTCCGCTCGGCGGGGGGGAGCTTG
This sequence comes from Thermostilla marina, assembly GCF_054657455.1. Taxonomy (NCBI): domain Bacteria; kingdom Pseudomonadati; phylum Planctomycetota; class Planctomycetia; order Pirellulales; family Thermoguttaceae; genus Thermostilla; species Thermostilla marina. The sequence continues at coordinate 427,069 of NZ_BAAHYR010000001.1, forward strand.
AGGGAAAAGAGGCGATTCGACCGCCGAGCGTGCCGGTTGCGCGGAACGGCGCTGCTACGATCGGCGCAATCGATACAGACAGGTCTTGTGCAAGCCGAGGCACGGCGCCGCATCCCGTTTGCCGGAAATGGGTTGTTTGCCCTACCGCTTCGGCGAAGCGGCCGGCGGCGTCACCGCGAAGCCGCGGATCTGATATTCCCCGCCCGCCCCGCAGGTGAATTCGAGCGGCTCGCGCGGGCCGCGCAGGGCGCCGGTGTTGCGGTTTTCGAAGCGGGCGGCATCGGCAACGCCGACGAAAGTGTTGTTCTCGACGCGTGCCCGGTAGCTTTCTTCATTGCGGACCAGCGGTCGCGGCAAGTCGCGGCATTCGATGATGTTGTCGGCAATCACGATCGTCGAGAAGTCGGTCTCGCGATGAAACCCGAACAGGCCTTCGGTGCGGGGCGTGGCCGTCTTGTGCGCGATCACATGGTTGTGCGCGAAGCGAAAGTGATCGTAGACGCCGTTGGTCCAAAACAAACCGCGCCCCGGGTTCAAAATGAGGTTGTCGTGAAAATCGGTCGGGCCGGGGGCCGATTCGGTACCGAACCGCGAGATCAGGTTGCCGCCGTCGGCGTCGGTCGAAAACGTGAACAAGTTGTGGTCGACTTCGACGGCGTTCCGCGGCCATTCCAGTGCGTACGACGTGGTAAACCAATTGTGGTGGATGTGAAACGTGTAGCCGCCCTCGGGCACGCTGCCGCCGGCATGCTTCGGAATCGAAACGCACCCGTGCAGCACGTTGTGATCGATTTCCATGTAAGCGTTGTTGTCGTGCGGAAACTCGACGGCGAAATCGACATGGATCGTATTGTGATGCAAACGACAGTGCTTTCCGCCGTATCCTTTGATGCCGTAAAAAGGAGCGGCCCCTTCGCTGCGCGTCATGCGGTTGTTCCAGAATTCGGAGTCGGCCGACCAGTGCATGAACAATGCACCGCCGGTGGTCGAACCGAACTTGCCTCCGGCGTCGACGAACGTGCAATCGTGCACGCGATAATTTTTCATTCGCCACGTGCGGATGCCGCTCCACAGGAAGCTCTCGACGTGCAGATCGCATATTTCCAAATCTTCCACGGCGTTCGCGAAAATCGCACCATGCACGTTCGGTCCGCGAAGCGTCATACCCGCAATCTTGATTCCGCGTACCTTTTCCATCGAAAAGAGATACGCCGACGGATCATCTTCTCGCGGCAGGCTGTCCGTCGATACCTTCCAGCCGGGATCGGCGACGACGATCGTTTTCCCGACACCCGCGCCGCGGATCGTGAGATTGCTCTTGAGGTAAATCGGTTGCGCGAACCGAAATTCACCCGGCGCCAGCACGACTTCGTCGCCGGGGTTTGCGACCTGGACCGCCGCTAGAAGCTCATCGAACGTGCGAACGTCGTGAACGGCCGCGATCGCTTTCGGCAAGAACAGTCCCGTCAGAATCAGCGCCGTCGATGCGGCGATTGCGCGTTCGCCCATGGATGGTCCCTTTCTCGTTTCCGGTGCAGCCCGAGAACGACCGCCTCGATACGAAATGTGCGGGTATCTTGGAGCGTAATCGGAGGTCGTGCGGCAGGCAAACCCGCGCGTTACGGCGCATCGAAGAAGCGTTTCTCACCGAACCGCGTCGACCGGTTCCGGTGCGTCGGAGACGATGTGATCGACGTCTTCGATCATCGGCCGTTCGTTGCCCGGTTCGAGAAACTCGTTGTCGCGCATGACGAGCGTTTCCACGCCCCGCACGAGCAGCCTTCCGTAGATGCGATTGCCGACAAGTTCGGCGCGTTCGATGATCGACGGGCCGCGCGTATGGGGTGTTCGCCCTACGACCGAGACGGCCAGTTGCGGATTTCCTCGGCCGCGTCGCAACGTGCAATTTTGCAGGGACAATCGTGCCGGCCCGGGGCCTTCGAGATTTTCGCGGTAAAACCACAAGAAAGCCGTTACGTCGCACGCTTCGAACGTCGTCGAAGTTTGAACGCGACAACTTTTTAGAATGCGACAACGTCGCAACGTCGTGTGCGGGTTGGCGTAACGCGGCTGCCAGGCGATATGGCCCGGCAATGCGGCCACCGGGCGATCGAACACCAGCGTCGTCGCTTGCGCCCGGCTGCGGTCCCAAGGTACCGGCTCGATCGGCGGTTCGACCGCTCGAAGCACGCCCGCGGCCGTGCGGACGTTCGTCTTCGGATCGGCGAAAACGACTTCCTCGCCCACGTGCCAAGGCATGAGGTTCAACGGGTAGATTTGTTGCACGACGACCCGGTCGGGCGCATCGGCCCGCACGACGCGGCTGGAATGGTACGAAAGGTTGAAGGCATCGTCGTTCGTTCCCGCGACCAGGCAATCTTCCCACAGCAGCTCGGCGGCGTTTCCTTTCACGTGGAAGCCGTCGCGCCAGGTCGAGGTGATTCGGTTCGTGCCCGGTTGCGGACGAATGTTCACCTGCTTGAAGGTCACCTTGCCGGTGTTGCGAAACACGCGGAAACCGAACCACGGCGCCGACCACAATTCGACGCGCTCCAGCGTTACATTCTCGTTGTCCCAGATTTCGAAACAGGCGCCGGGGCCGAATCGATGTGCGATACCCGGCACGGGCAGACTCACGCGCCAATCGCCGGGGACGATGTCGTCGAAGCGGTCGAACTCGGCATCGGCGATCGCCCGCACCCGCGCCGAATCGCTCGCGTCGGGAATCAAATCGGCAAGCCAATAATGGCGACTCAGGTATCCGTACGGCCCGCGATACCACAGCATGCCGAAAAAGGCCTGCTCGCCGTCTTCATGCGTGGGGCCGCCGCTGGGCGGCGGGGCATTCCAAAGTGTTCGGTCGATTTGCACGTCGAGCGCGCGGTTCACCGGATCGACGCCGACGACCGTTCCTTCGACGACCGGTGACGGCGAAAAGTCGACGTTCAGGTTCTTCAAGAGGATGTTTTTCGACCGGCCCAAGCGCAAGAACCGCACGTTCGGCCCCAAAAGGAACGTCGTCCCTCGGCCGTTGATCACAAGCTCCGATACACCGTCGAAGCGGAGAGCGTATCGGTCGGGCGCCGTTTCGATGCGAACGGTCGCGGCTTCGGGGAACACGACGATCGCGTTCCCGTGGCGTCGGGCAACGGCGTCGACCAGTCGCGCGAGGGCAGGGCCGTCGTCGGTGGCGGCGTCGGCCGCCAGACCGAACTCGGCGGCGAAGAGTTGCACCGGCGTCGGTTCGGTCGGTTCGCGCGTTCCCGATTCGGCCGATGCGGTTCCACCGAGAAGGAACCAGGCGAGAAGGCACGTTGCATATTGCATGCAATACACAAGTGCACGCGCGGTCCTAAATAATGTCGGCCTGTATATTTCTCGGTTCAGTTGATATGACGCCGATGAAGGCCGGGGGTTGCGCGGCATGCGTATGTCCTTTGTTTCTATTGCGTCGAAGGTTACGGCCGAAGCGGTGACTCGGTGCGCCGGGCGGCTTTACGGCGATGGAACATGAGGTGCCGCTGCATCGAGGAAAAAACGGTGGTATTCCCGCTCGGCACCGAATAGTATGGAAGCGACCGTCGAACGCCCCAAACGGGCGATCGTCCTGCCGGACAGCCTTCCGATCCCTTTCATATCGTACAGGCATGCCGACGCACGGCCTGCATGCGGGCCGATCCGATTGTTCCCCCATACCGTCAATGTGTTTACTTCACGAGTAGAAAGGATCACGACATGAGCGAAAAGGGTTCCCCTCGCACGAATCGTCGTCGCTTCATTGCCGGGACGAGTGCCGCAGCCGTCGGCGCGTCGACCTTGTTGGGCGCCGTTCCCGCGGTGCATGCCGCCGAGGACAACACGATCCGCCTGGCCTTGATCGGTTGCGGCGGACGCGGGACGGGGGCGGTCGCCAATGCCCTGAACACGCAAGGCCGCGGACAAGGGCCCATCGAGTTGTACGCGGTCGCCGACCTGTACGACAACAAGATGGAAGGCACCGTCAACTCGCTGAAAAAGCGGTATCCCGACCAGGTCAACGTGACGAAGGACCGCATGTTCCGCGGTTTCGACGCCTACAAGAAGGCGGTCGACATTTTGCGGCCGGGGATCGACGTGGCCATGTGCACGACGCGGGCATACATTCGTCCCGTGCACGTCGAATACGCGGTGAAAAAGGGCGTGTACGTGTTCATGGAAAAGCCGTTCGCGCCCGATCCGGTCGGCTTGCAACGCATGCTGAAGGCCGGTGAGTTGGCCGAGCGCAAGGGCGTGAAGATCGCCGCCGGGCTGCAATGCCGTCACTCGCCCGCCCGGGCCGCACTGATCGACAAGATCAAAAGCGGCGAGATGGGTGAGTTGATCTACGTGCGGGCGAATCGTCTCACCGGTCGCCGCTGGATGGGCGACCAAGGCGACAAATCGAACAACTTCCTCGATCAGCTCAACTTCGGAAAGGTCAACCTGTTCTGGGTCGGTTCCGGCCATATGGTCGACAACCTGATCCACCAGATCGACGAATGCTGCTGGCTGATGGATTCGTGGCCGGTTTCGTGCCACGGCATGGGCGGACGCGAGGTCGGCAGCGACGACCACGGCCAAAACGACGACATCTACGCCATGGAATACACGTTCCCGGACGGGCGGAAGGCCTTCTGCGGTTTCCGACGGGCGCTCCAAGGACACACGGAATTCGCCACCTTCGTCCACTGCTCGAAGAAGGCGGGCCAGTTCTCCGGGAACGTCCACAAGGCGACCGTCCACATGTTCAAGGATCATCACATTTCCGACGACAACATCGAGTGGTCGCCCACGCCCGACGAAATGAGCCCGTGGGATTACGAGTGGGTCGATTTCGTCGAGAGTATCCGAAAAGATCGACCGCACAACGAGGCGATTCGCGCCGTCCATGCCGACATGGCCGCCCTGATGGGGCGTGCCGCGGCACACCTGAACCGCGTGGTCACGTGGGAAGAAGTCTACATGTCGGACTTCCAGTTCTGCGACTACCTCGATAAACTCGATTACGATTCGCCGCCGCCGGTGAAAGCCGACGAGAACGGTTACTTCCCCGCTCCGCACGCGGGCATTTGGAAGGAACTGTAATCGGCCGAACCCGGCAGCACGCCGGTAAAGCAAGACGAAGGAGAGTTTGCAGACGCCTGTTGCCCTCGCGGCGGCAGGCGTTTGCGGTTTTCCGATCAAGTGATTCCTTCGCCCAACAGTCGAAAGAAGCCGGACCAGATGCCGTCGCCCAACACGCGATCGGCGGCGTCCAGGCCCAGGCGGACGACGACCATGTTCCACTCGGGCACGACGAACAGCGCGTTGTTGTTGTAACCCAACGCGGCGAAAGTGCCGACGGGGGCCGCCGGCCACTTGCGTTGTCCGTCGGGCTTTCGGCCGTTCACCCACCAGTTGAAACCGTAGCATCCGCGGCCGTCGATCCCGCTTTCTTTGTGCCCCAGCGGCAGATCGGCCGGCACTTGGACGCTGGCGGCCTGGGCGATCCACGCCGACGAGATCAACGATTCGTTCTTCCAGCGACCGCCGTTGAGAACCAACAGCCCGAAACGTGCGAGCTGTCGGGCCGAGATCTGCACGTGTTTGCCGCGGTTTCCCGAGCCGCCGTTGATCGGTACGCCGTCCACTTCACCGTCGGTTCCCCAGGTCCAGGCGGCCGGATCCATGCCGATCGGTTCGGCGATTCGCCGCGCAAAGAGCGACTTCATCGACGCACCGGCGATGCGGGTCAACACGCGACCGAACATGTTCATCGCCGAATCCCAATAGGCGAAATGCGTGCCGGGTGGGAACAACGGTGTGTCGGAAGGAACAAACGGCGTGTTGCTGGGGCCGTGCGTGTAGCCGCCTTTCGGCTCGTCCCCCACGGCACGATACCCCGAGGTCATCGTCGTGAAGTGACGCAACGTCACCGTCGGGTACGTTTTCTTCAAACTCGGCTCGAACTCGCAGGCGCGGGTATCGAGGCTGCATTTGCCGTCGTCGATCAACAGCCCCAACACCGTCGACGTGAACGATTTCGTGCAGGACCACACGCCGTGGACTGCGTCGATCTTGGGGCCGTGATAGACGAGGTATCCGTCGCGGACGATCAATAGTTGGTCGACGCCGTCGCGCCCGGCGTTCTTCTCGAGATGTGCGATCGCTTTGGACAACGCTTGCGGGTCGATCCCGTGCCGCTGCGGCGGTGCGACTTCCCAATCTTTTTCAGGAAACACCATGGGACGTGTCGACCTCTCGAAGGCTTCGGCTCGGGACGCGACGGGCGAGCCGACAGCAATCGCTGCACCGGTGGCGGCGGTCTCGACCAGAAAACGTCGGCGAGTAACGGAGTGCATGGGAACGCCTCGTCTTGGGATTCCATCCGTTCGGCAAACCGATGGGACGATGTACCGCCGGCGAAGGAGTGACCTTCGATCGGTCCGGGCGGGAAGCTATTTTTTCTCCGATCGTTTGGGCCCGCCCCAGGTTTCGCCCTTTTGGTAAGCTTGCGCCCGCTGCACGACGATCGGGTCTTGCGCAACCTCGATCACACGATCGAGGGCCGCGGTGAATTCCTCTTTGTTCGGTTCACGCAGATCGCGGTGGTGGGCCAGTTCGACGATCGCGAAGCAGGCATCTTCCCGCAGTACGTCATTTTCGGTCAGGGGCAACAGAAAACGCAATGTTTCGATGGAACGAATCGCGCCTGCGCGAGCGACGGCAAGCTTCTTGTCGCTGTCGTGCCGACACAATTCGAGCACTCGCTTGAGCAGGGCCATTCGCTCGGCTTCGCTGCGACCGTCGGGCAACGGCGCAATTCGGATTAACGCCCGCAACGCGCGACGCTTGTGGATTTCGTGTTCGTCGGTCAAATAGAGATCGATCAATTCGTCGGCCGGTGAAGCGTCGGGCCAGTTGCAAAGGGCGGTCACGCCGGTGTCGTGGGCCTTGGGCGAGGGGTGCTCGACCGCGCTGAGCACGATCTCGAGCGCGAGCTTGCCGCCGATTCGCCCCACGCAAGGAAGCAGCGCGAGCTGATCGCGAGGTTCCATCGGCAGCATGGCTTCGAGCAAGGGCCGTGCCCGGCGGTTCGGATCGGGGATCCGCTCGGCCACGACGGCCAGACATTTTTCGGCGGCCTCACGTTCGGGCCCCGGCGACGCGCGAAGCACGCCGCGGGCCATCTGCGGAATAACCTCGGGACCGGCCAGTTCGCTCAGCGATTGCATGGCCGCCTTCCGCAACTCGGGCGTGGCGCACACCGCCAAATCGAGCAGACTGGGAATCGTCTCGATCGCACGACGTTGGGCGAGTACGGCGATCAATTGCGCCCCCAATTGCGGCTCGACCTTGCCCGCGGCACGGACGATTTGTTGCGTCACGGTGTCCCCTTGCAGGCGTCGCAGGCATCCCAGGGCCGTTTCTCGCGTGTCTTCCGATTTCGCCAGCTCGAGGAACAAGGGAACCTCGTCGTCGCCGCCGAGATAGCTCAGGGCGATCGCCGCTTCGATGCGGACGGCCTCGTCTTTCGTGCTGTTGTACAAGGCGAGGACCCCGTCGCGGGCGGCCTTGTCCTTCCGATCGGCCAACGCGCGAAGCAGGCCGATTTGGGCGTCCGGTTCGAGTTTTTCCAACTCGGCGACCAACGCCAAGGTGGCCTTTTCACCGGGAATGCCCGAGCGAACTTGTTCCCAGGCCAACGCCCGCATGTCGGTATCGGGCGAAGACAACAACGGCACGATCATTTCGAGCATGCCGTCGTCTTGCGCATGCGCCGCAGAAAACGCCGTCCCGCCAAGTAGCAATGCCGCAACGAGAACCAGCCGACCGGTTGTGCGATTCACGATTCTTCAACTCCCGGAGCACAAAACCACCCGAAAAAGCCATCCGGCACCACCACCGATCATGGGTGCCGAAAACACGGTACCTCATCCCGCCTTACGCGAAAGACGGCGCGAGGGATCGGCGGTAGAGGTCGATCGAGACAAGATGAAACAAAGCCACTCGACGACCGGCCGTCCCTCTTCTGCATTGTGGCGGATGAGGGGACCGATCGTCGAGTGGGCTAAACGCCGTTTTCAGCGGCTTGACGTCAGTTTGCAGCCGCGGTGAGCATGCCGCGGGTGGCGGCCAGCTTCACGTGCTTGGGCAGATTTTGGGCGGCCAATTTCTTGTAGATGGCCAGTGCCTCGGCCTTGTTGCCGGCCTTGACGAGCTTGTCGGCACACGTGAGTGCGGCGTGGGCGACCTTCTCGGCGGCTTCGGCGGGCACACCCGTCGCATTGACCAACGCCTTCCCGGCCTCAACCGTGCCGATGTTGCCAAGTGCGTAGGCGGCGGCCGCAGCAGTCTCGGCATCTTCGCTCAGCAGAGCGGCGAGGGCCGGAACGGCCTCGGGATCTTCACGATCACCCAACGAGCTGATCACGCCGATCCGCAGCTTGCCGGAGACCTTCCCCAACGCTTCGCGCAGCGCGGCGGCCGCTTCGGGGACCTCCATCAGCTCGAGGGCGTACCGAGCCATGTGCGAGGTCTTCTCGTTCGTGAGGAACGGCGCAATCGCCGGCACCGAGGCGGCCGTGCCGACGATCCGCAGCTTGCGGAACAGGAAGTCCTGCGCGGCGTACGAAAGGTCCTGCTTGAGGGCCTCGGCCAGCTTGGTTTCGAGTTCTTTACGTGCGGCGGCGTCGCCGGCGGTGGCGACGATCGCTTCGTCGATCGGCTTCAGGGCGTTGTAATCCGACCCCCAGTCGAACGTTTTCAGGGCTTCGAATGCTTGATCCAACATATTCACACACCTTGATAGAAAGGATGTTTTCGAGTCGTCAATGAACGAACAAACAGGTCGATTACAGGATCCACGGCTCGCGACGCGCCCGATCGCGCAGGCGGTTCGCTTCGTCGTCGCCGATGAACTCTTGCTTGGCGACGTCCCACTTCAAGGAGCGTTTCAGCGTGTAGGCCACGATACCCAAGTGGCACACGGTGACGGTGTTGACGGCGAGTTCGATGTCGCGGAACGGCCGCTGCCGCGTCTTCACGCATTCGATGAAGTCGCCGTAGATGCCGCCGGTCCCCTTGTATTCGGGCACCGGTTTCGGTTCGAGCTTTTCACCCGGCGTCCCTTCGACCTGGAGGTTGCCGGTGTTCGGCCGATTGTGATACAGGATCAAGCCGTTCGGATAACGATATTCGAGGAACTCCCTGCCGTTTTCGACGTGGTAGATGACTTCCTGCGGTTGGAGTTCGCGGACGTCGACGGCGAAGGTCGCCCCGCCGAAGTGGTGGGCGCCCCAGTCGGTCATTCCACCGCCGGAGTAGTCGATGTACGAACGCCAGCTTCCGCCGCTGGTGCTGAAGTTCCCGTCGCAGCGCTTGCTGTTGTAGGGAGCCCAAGGCGCCGGTCCGAGCCACATGTCCCAGTCGATGTCGTCCGGCACTTCTTCGGCGGGCAGGTAGCAGGGCTGCGAAAGCGGACCGACATTCACGTTGATCCACTTGATCGTGCCCAGCTCGCCCGACCAGCATTTGTCGACGACCTTGCGGTAATCCTGCAACACGCGTTGGCTACCGCCGGACACGACGCGACCGTAACGGCGCGCGGCTTGGACCATCAAAGGGCCTTCGCGGAGCGTGCGGGTTTCGGGCTTTTGGCAGTAGACGTCTTTTCCCGCGCGGCATGCCTCGATCACCATGATGGCGTGCCAATGGTCGGGCGTGGCGACATGGACGGCGTCGATGTCGTCGCGGGCGATCAGCTCCCGGAAGTCGTTGTAGGCCGCGCAATCGCTGTTGCCGTACTTTTGATCGACCTTGTCTTTCGCCTTTTGGCGGACGCTCTTGCGCACGTCGCAGACCGCCACGTATTGCACGTCGCCGCGGTTGAGGAAGGCGTTCTGGTCGCCGCGCCCCATGTTGCCGATCCCGATTCCGCCCATCACGATGCGTTCGCTGGCCGGGGCACGATCTTGGTTACCCAGCGCGGCCGAGGTGATCACGTACGGAGCCGCCAAGCCCGCACCGGCCGCTTTCAAGAAGTCACGGCGGCTGGGTTGAAAGTACTTACTCATGTTTCGATCTCGCTGCCTGTACGAGGATACTGGAACGGGTACCGTTCGAGCGTCGACGCCCGAACCCGACGATTGGTCGGCCTTCGCCCAAACGCGTTGCGACGGGCAAATCGGACCGAACAGGAACTTCGCTATCGTACCATCGAGCGCATCGGATTTCGAATGGTTTTTGCCGGTACGCGGCAAATGACGCAGGAAGAAAACCCGCATTTCGCCGTCCCGCCGGGTAGGCCGCTTCTCAAGCGGCGACGAAAGAGGAAATACTCTTTATTTCTTTCTTGATGTCATGTGCAGGAAGTGTCGCTGAGCCGTCGTCGCCCCCTCGCAAGTCGGGGTAAATCGCTATTGACCCTTTCATTTTGTCGGGGCTATATTCCGCATACCCGCTTTCACGGCAGCCCTACCGTGCGCAGCGGCTTCGGCCGTCTTCGACTGAACAAGGAGTTCATCGGCTGCCGGCGGACCGGGAGACGTGGCCGTGACGACGCGTGCCCGTGTTGCGCGGTCGACGTATTCTGATGAATCGCTATCGGTTGAAGGAGGAACCGTGATGTCCGGCAAGGATGCCGCTTCCCGCAAGACGCCTCGGCGTCTTTGGCGAACGACCCTGATTGTTGGAGGATTCTTGGCCGCCGTCGGATCGGCTTTTGCCGTTCGTGCCTGGATCGGCAGCGAGACGGCGCAGGCCGAGACGGGAATCTTGTCTATCTTCGGGGGCAAGAGCGAAACCCCCGCCTCCAAACCGGCGACCTCGACGCCCCGGCCGGCTTCGACCGCGCCCGCGGCCCCGGCGGCTCCGTCGCGGCCTGAAATCGTCGCCGTCGTCAACAACGAGCAGATCACCCGCGACGAGCTGCGCAAGGAGTGTCTGCTTCGGTACGGCGAAAAGGTACTCGAAAGCGTCGTCAACAAGTACTTGATCCTCGGCGAGTGCCGGCGGCGGGGAATCACGATCACCGTCGACGAGGTCGATGCCGAAGTCGAACGGATGGCGACTCGCTTCAATCTGCCCGTCGAACACTGGCTGAAGTTGCTCAAAGACGAACGCGGCATCACGCCCGAACAATACAAATCCGACATCATTTGGCCCACGTTGGCGTTGCGTCGTTTGGCCGGCGACCGCATGGCGATCAGCGAGGCAGAGGTTCGCAAACTGTTCGACTCGCGGTACGGGCCGGCCGTCAAGGCCCGTATGATCGTCTGCAAGTCGAAGGAAAAGGCCGAAAAGGTCCATGCCGAAGCCGTGAAGAACCCCGACGAATTCGGCAATCTGGCCAAGGAATACTCCGACGATATGGCCAGCGCTTCGTTGAAGGGCCTGATTCAACCGATCCGCCGGCACATCGGTCAGCCCGAAATCGAGGAAGCGGCCTTCAGCCTCAAGGAAGGCGAAATATCGCCGATCATTGCCGTTCACGGCGAATACGTGATTCTGAAGTGTGAAGCCCAGCTTCCGCCGATGCGCGTCGATTACGCAGCGGTCCGCGACGAGCTGGAGGAGATCGTGCGCGACTCGAAGATGGAAAAAGTCGCCAACGAAATCTTCCGCGAACTGCAGTCGAAGGCCCAGATCGTCAACGTGTTGAACGATCCGGTCAAGCGTGCCCAGATGCCCGGTGTCGCCGCGATCGTCAACGGCAAGAAGATCATGCTCAACGACCTGGGCGAAATGTGCATCGACCGGCACGGTCGTGAGGTGTTGGAAAACCTGATCGGTCGAAGATTGATCGAACAGGCGTGCCGCGCCAAGAACATCACGATCACCGAGGCCGATCTCGATGCCGAGATCGCCGAGATGGCCCGCATGAATCTACCGCTGTTGCCCGACGGAAGCCCCGACGTGAAACAGTGGATTCAGTTGATGACCGAGCAGCAGGGAACGACCGAAACGCTCTATCGTCGCGATGTGGTGTGGCCGAGCGTCGCGTTGAAGAAACTCGTCGGCGACGGCATCTCGATCACCAGCGACGATTTGAAGAAGGCGTTCGAGTCGAACTACGGTCCGCGGGTGCGGTGCCGCGCGATCGTGCTCGACAACCTGCGTCGGGCGCAAACCGTGTGGGAAAAGGCGGCCGCCGATCCCAGCGTCGAGAATTTCGCCCGATTGGCCGAAGAATATTCGGTCGATCCCGCCAACCGGGCTCTCGGCGGCGAGGTGGCCCCTATCCGCCGCTACGGCGGCCAACCCGAGCTGGAAGAGGAAGCCTTCTCGCTCAAGCCCGGCGAGTTGTCGGGCATCGTGCAGGTCGGACCGAGCACGTATGTCATCCTTCTGTGTCTCGGTCGCACCGAGCCGATCGACGTCGATTTCGACTCTGTGCGGGATATCCTGTACGACTCGATCCGCCAAAAGAAGCTGCACGCGGCGATGGCCGACGCCTTCGCCAAGCTGCAACAGACAGCGACCATCGACGATTTCCTGAACGGAAAGACGCAATCGCCGTCGCTTTCCAAGCAGCAGATCGCCGTGCGACCTTCCGAAACGATCACCCGATGACCGGAAGCGGACACGACCACGAGCGGGGTCGTGTCTCGAGGAATCTCCTATTGCCTCCGGCTTGCCGCGGCAACGGCCACGCGCTTGTTGTCGCGGCTATTCTTTTGTGCGGTGGGGCGGTCGAGCCCGTTCCCGACAAGGACCGATCCGTAACGCCTCGAAAAGCTGTTGCGGGGTGTCGGGATCAAGGTTGAAGATGACGAAGCCCTGAGTTCCCAATTCGCGGGCAACGGCAATCTGGCCGACCACGCGATCGGCGGAACCCAATCGCCAGGCGCCGATTCCGGGATACAGCGGTACGCGATCGGCGATTCGGTCTCGTTGGTCCCGGACCAACGCGCGGAACTCGGCGTCGTCTTCGGTGTAGTCCATCGGGCAGACGAAATCGAGCCAGCCCTTCTCGATCCAGACGGGCCAATCTTGCCCGACCGAGGCACGACAATCGGGATAGCGGCCGAACACCGCGGCGGAAATCTTGATTCCCGGCCGGATGCGCCTCGCCTCGGACGAAACGGCTTCGACGAGCCGATTGATCTGCGCGCAACGCCAATCCTGGTATTCGTCTGCAAGTTCGCCCGTGCGGCAGTCGTCGGGCCAGTGGGCCACGGGGCGGCCGAGGTCGGCCTCGAACCGCTTGCGGCAACCGTCGCAATAGCACGACTGCGAGCCCGGATAACGAATGTAGTCGAAATGCAGCCCGTCGACGTCGTAACGGCGGGCGACCTCGAGCATCGAGTCGCGTTCCAGCTCGAAATTCCGCGGATCGGAAGGACACAGCCAGTCGACGTCCTCGCCCCGGTAATTGACCTGCGTGCGACCGGCGGAACGCATCTGTTGCACGAACGAGGCGGGCGCCGTCGACAGGTTGAAATTCACCTTCCACACGTGCACTTCGATGCCGTATCGTCGGCAGGCCTCGACGCATTGGGCGATCTGGTCGCCGTGTTCGGTGAAGGTGCTGCTGCGCGGCAACAGATCGCTCGGATAATGTGCCGATCCGCCCCAGAGCATGTTGGGAAGGACCATGTTGAACCCGGCGGCGGCGAGTTCGCGTGCCGTGCGGTCCCAGTCGCCGGGATAGGCACCCGTTCCCGAGTGGTTCCAGATCGCACGGCCTTCGACCGTGTTGCTCTGCTGAGCGGCCAGATAGGCTTCGACGGCAAGCGCGTGCACGCGGTCCAAGGCCTCCACGGCTTCGGTCCAACGGCGGGCGTCCGCTCCGGCTGCCGCGGCCACGGCTTTCGCCTGCGCCAGTGCCTCTTGAGCGCGGGCTATGATCGCCGCTGCTTGTGCGGATTGCGGCCGAGGTTGCGCGTCGATCCAGGATGTCAATTCGTTGAAGTCCCGGCAGGTACCCACGCGTTCGACCTGCGCGAGACGTCCTTGGAAGATTTCGCGCCACAGTGCCGGATCGAGCTTACCCAGCACGGCCGCCAGCAATCGTCGTTTGCTCGGCAGATCGCCGCCTAGAAGCACGTGCGAAAAGAACGCGCCGCGCGGGCTGACCAACAGCGCCGCGCCCGTATCGCGTCCTTCGCGATCGGTCCAGCGGGCAACCACTTCGCAATCGGCCGATGCCGCCTGTGCCTCGGTGATATTCCACGAGGTTTGCAGCACGACCGGCGGGGCGCCGGGAAGTTTCCGGGTATCGACGGCGATGCGGGCGAATTGGCCCTCGCGTTCCCGCGGTCGATAGGTCGTCGCGCCGATCCCCAGTACCGCCGCCAGCGGCCGCGGCAATTGGTAACTCAAGAACAATTTCGTGCCTTGTTTCGCCGCTGCGGCCAGCGTTGCGACGTGTTCGGCTTCGAGAAACGGATCGTACGGTACGAGGACGATTCGCCGGGCGGCCGCCGCATTCGCATCGAACGACGTTTCGTCGAGGCGATCGAACCCTATGCCCAGCTCGTCGAGCAAGCGGCAAACGCGATCGCTCACGTCGATCGCCGTGCGGTATTCGGGCTTGCCTTCGTGTGCGGCCGAGGGAACCAGTACGGCGACGTCGTGATATCGGGCGATCAAGCGACGCAACACGACCTCGCCGTCTTCCGGTTTGCCCTTCCAGAAGGAAAGGCGAATGCCGTCGATGCGGTTCCAGCCCGCCGGCGTCCCTTCGACGCGAAAATCGACCTTGGGAAACACCAGCGTATTCCGTCCCGAAGACGCGATCTTTCCGCTCCCTGCGTACCAGCCGTCGCCGCTGCGGAAGTACAGCGAGACGTACCCGATCGCGGCGGGCGCGTCGGTCTCCAGCTCAAGGACGAACTCGGCAGGAAGCGAAAGATCGAACGACACGTCACGATCGTGGATCGTGCGGGGAATGTCCTGAGAACCGAAGGGAAGCGGTATCCGCACACCGGACGTTCCTCCTTCGAGAATCGCCGGCGGCGGAGTGTTGCCCGAAGGCGTCCACGTTTGCGCGGCCGATTCGGCATCGGCATAGGCGAAACCGTCTAGCAGGTAGCCTTTTTCGGCGGCGACCGCCTGGCAGGTAAACACGGCAAGACTTACGACACAAACGGCCGCGCCGACGGCGAGCCGACGATGTGCATCAGACGGCATTGCGGTTCCCCCACTTCGCACGATGGTTCAGGACGGCGACCGCGAAGCCGGAAGCTTGCGTCCTCACGGTGCGTCGAGACTTCGCAGTTCCACGGGTTCGTTACTCGTTTCGATGCGTTCGATCAGTTCGCGAAGCTGCTCGATGTAGGGTTGCAGGTTGCGGGCTTCGCGATGCGCGAGCAAGGTCTCCTCCAGCTCGTGCAACCGCGGCAGCAGCGGTTTGGCCGCCGAGCCGTACAACGCCAGTGCATTCAAGCAGCGCTTGATCCGGTTCTGTTTGCCCCATCGTTCGGGTTCGATCAGGTCGATGCACAGCGGCATACCCTCGCGGATATGGTGCTTGGCCAGCAATTCGAGTCCCGAAAGCCGAATACCGTCGGCGAACATGATGCCGCTGGGCGCCGGTTCGACCACGGCCCGGTAAATGTCGGGCAAGAGCGGTTTGAGTTCCTCGTAGGTGAGGTTCTGGTAGACGGTACCCAGGCTGCCGCGTGCGCGACCGTCTTCATTCAGCAGCCCCGCCCGCACGGCCTGATACAATGCCTCGCGATCGACGCCTTCGAGCGAGCGGCCGAGCATGCCGCCGCGCTGGTTGAACAAGGCGAAGCACAAGTAGCGCTGTTCCATGCCGCGAGGATCTTCGGGCGTCGGGCCGCGGGCCATTCGTTCCAGCAGCAGCGGAACGGCACACATAGCCGGTTCCCCGATCGCCGCCAGTGCCTCGGCGGCCTTCACGCGCAGCCACAAGTCGTCTTCGTCGAGCATCTTCATCAGGACGGGGACCGCCGGTGCAGCGGCCGACTTGAACTGGGCGAGCGCCTGGCATGCACCCAGTCGTTCTTCCAGCCGAGGGGCACGCAGCTTGTCGAGCAATTCGGGCGGCGGTACGGGGTGACGTCGCGCCAAGGCCATGCCGGCACGCTCGCGGACGATCGGCGACCAGCTCCCCAATCGCTTCAACAGCTCGGCATCGCTGAGCGAGTCGTAGAAACTGTTGCGATCTTTGTTCGACCAGCCGCGACCGTCGGCGATCAGTTGTTCAGCCGACGCGACATCCAATTGGGGAACGACCGCCGGCTGCTTGCCGGTCAAATAAAGCGATGTCAAGGGCATGGCGTATGCGAGCAGGTACGCTCCCGAGGCGTCCCAGCCGGCGTATTTGTCGTTGCCGGGCTGCGGAGGGCCTTGATGCGCAAAGGAGCCGTCCCAGCGGCGAGCCAGGTCGAAGTACCACGCGCCGAATTCGTGCATCCACGCGCCGGTCGCGTTCGGACCGGCCAAAGAGACGCCGGGCATCGCCCACAGCATGTTGAAGAAGTTGCCCGTGTGACCGCAATCACGCTCGGCCCCGTGCGAGGCGACGCTCATCTTGGCGAAAAACGTCGCACTTTCCGGTTCTGCCAGCAGGTTGAACATCGTGGCGGCCATACCGCACTTGCCGTTGTCTTCGTGCGTTTGCATCCACGGATGGTGGTCGCCGTAGGGGACCGCCCCTTTGCCCACGTAAAAGCGAATGAGCCGTGCGCTCTTTTCGATCGCCCGATCGACCTTGGGATCTTTCACGCCGGCCTTGCGGGCGAGGATCATGCCGATCGTCAGGGGAACCCCCGGCGAGTTCATCATCCCGTAGCCTTGTAGGCGACCGTCGGGGCCCGCAAACTTGTGGCCCCACGAGCCGACGATGCTTTGCCCCTCGGCCGATTCAAGGGCCAGGCGATACAGCCCCGGCATGACCGTCGCATCGCCGGTAGCCATCTTGTACTCGGCCAGGAAGATCATCACGTAGCCGTAGTACCAGGTCTGGAAACTGTCGGCCGAGAATTCCGCCGCCCAATACGCCTCGCGTTGCACCAAGGGGAGATACTCGCGTTTTCCGCTTGCCAGCAATGCCATCGCGTTCAGGCAGCGCGGGATCGGGTTTTGCCGATAGTCGGGCTGCTGCATGCGGCGGGCAAGCGACTCGCAGCCCAGCTCGAAGATGCGTCGCGACTTCGGGCAGTCGTACGGCGCGGTCTCACTGTACGTTCCCAATACAGGCAGGCGGATGACGACCGACTCGGTCTTTCCGTCGCGCCACCGTAGCAACGAGAGCCGTCCGCCGCCCGCTTCCGTTTCGGCCTGCGTGATCGCCTTGCCGAGCTCCGTTCGCGGATCGACCGAAAACGGTTTTCCGTCGACGCCGAGGATCACGTCGCCTTCGGCCAAGACGCCGTCGGCGGGCGATCCCGTGTCGACCTTGGTGACCAGGATTTGCCGCGCGTCGGTGGTGACGAGTTTGTCGCAGTACATCCATCCCCGGGCACCGGTCGGGCCCAGGTTCCAGTCGTGCACGTAACCTTGCGGAATGGAGTCACCGCGGGTGAAGTCGGGAATCTCAACTGCGACGGCTACGCCGCAAGTCAACAAGAACGCCGCAAGGGCCGCCGGAAGCTGTTTCCACATGGCATCGTCTCGGACAGAACAGGAAGGGGACAATTCGCGCAAACACAAACCGCGCCGCGCCGGGAATGCAGACGACGGGGGGCGAAAGCTGCAAGCAAGACGCGACGGCACAGCATCCCCACTTCCGGATGCCATTATAGTCGGCCCCTCGGTGAATGCGAGCGAGCGCGGCAGACGTCGCACGTCGAGATCGCTCGGGCGACGACGGCAAAGAGAATCGATGCACGTCAGTCGATGCGCAGCTTCCGACGCCGCCTATATTCGCGCTTCAAATCGCGAAAGGCGATAGCTTCTTTCCCAAAGGCGTATTTGCCTGAACGCCCGTAGGCCTGCAAGGCAAACCCCCCGATGATCGTTCCCAGCGGAAACAGTGGTAACAACAGCGCCGAACAGATGTAGCTTAGAGCCCGAGCCGCAGGATGACGGCAAATATTCAGAATAGCGCAACTCAAAAGCAGGCAGCCGCCCAGACCGATTCCCGTCATGATGAACGGGCGATAGGGTTCGTTCGGCTCGGGATCGACCAGAAACGCGACTGCTTCCAAGAGAGCGAAAGCGTACATTGTGCCGAAGATGAACCAAAAGAGCGTCATGGCCCGCATCGTTGCGAAATCGGAGTAAACCTTTCGCAACGTCTTCGTGTCCCACTGCGGGAAGGCCTCCCGTTGCGATAGATGTGCGGCCGATTCGGTCGTCGGCGGTGCAAAAGGATTTTCGGAAACGTGCGGCGTCGAAGCACCGGCAAACGGTCGCTCGGGAAGCGGCGGCGGTTCCGCATGCGGATGGTCGCCGTTCATCGGGTCACCAACAAATTGTCGCGATGGATGACTTCTTCGTACGGACTATATTCCAGTTTTTCGGCGATTTGGTCCGTTCGCAAGCCTTTGATCAGTCGGATTTCTTCAGCGCTGTAATTGGTGAGCCCCCGAGCGAATTCGACCCCGTCGGCATCGCGCACGGCGACCACGTCCCCCTTCGAGAAATTCCCGACGACGTCGATGATCCCGATCGGCAAGAGGCTTTTTCCGCTTTTTTCAATCGCCCGACGGGCACCCGCGTCGACGACGATATGGCCTCGCGGCTGGACGCTCAAGCCGAACCAGCGTTTGCGCGAAGTCACCAGCCCGCCTTGCGCCAAGAACAGGGTACCGACCACATCTCCGTTGAGAATCTTTTGCAGCACGCCGTCGAGGCGCCCCGGCGCGATGATCGTATTTTCACCGGCGGTCGTCGCCAACCTCGCCGCGTTCAGCTTGCTGGCCATGCCGCCGCGGCTCAGCCCTGTTTCGCGGTCGAAAGCCAAACGCATCACGTCGTCGTCCAGCTTTCGCACCAACGGAATCAATTCGGCTTCGGGATCGCGCGGATCGCGGTCGTACAGGCCGTCGACGTCCGAAAGCAAGACCAACAATTGGGCGCGAATCAGGTTGACGACGATGGCCGCCAGGCGGTCGTTGTCGCCGAAGGTCGTTCGCAATTCATCGACTGCGACCGTGTCGTTCTCGTTGATGATCGGCACGGCGTCGTATCGCTCGAGCAACGTCAAGATCGTGTTCCGCGCGTTCAGATAACGCACGCGATGCTCGAGGTCTTCGGCGGTAAGCAGGATTTGCGCGGCAGAGATCCCGAACTTTTGAAACGTGCGGTTGTAGGTTTCGATCAGTAAGCTTTGCCCGGCGGCGGCAACGGCTTGCAGCTCGGCCAGGTTGGTCGGCCGCTGCGTAAGCCCCAATCGAGCCATCCCGCATCCGACGGCACCGGAACTGACCAGGACGACCTTGTGGCCGCTGCGGCGGACGACGGCGATGTCTTCGGCGAGCCGCGCGATGCGTGTCTCATCCAGGCGACCTGCGGCGTCGGTGAGCACGCGCGTGCCGACTTTCACCACCCAAATCTTGGCGGTTTTCGCAACCTCTTGCCTTACTAAATCGGTCATCATGGTCGTGTTCGTGCGCGAGCAGGCGGCAGTATGCCGAAAAGAGAACGACGGGCTTCGAATAACCGATTCAAAATACCCTGTTCGCGGCAAGGCGGAAAGGCATCCGCCGTTTCCATTCGCCGGCCGGGCTATCGCCCGAGACTGCGGCGGTCTTCTGTAACTCTTAGCGGAATAGAATGTTCCGTCGCAAATCCGTTTTCTCGCCGCGCGCTTTCTGCGGCCGCCTCGAATCGCCGGTCGTTCGACGGAGGAATTCTCACGGGGGGCTAACCCTCTGCTAACAACCCGCCCGTACAGTGAGGGCAAATGAGGGCAGCGCGATGTCTCGCCGCGAGTCGGGGCTTCGCTGTTGCGAGACCAATGGGGCGAGTGTTTCGTTTTTCGGTTCCGTTTTCAAGGAGCTTTGTAACATGTTGCGACGTCGATTTTTGTCGGTTTCGGCCGCAGTCGTTTCATGGGCCGTGTTGGGCGGGATGGTTTCGGCCCAGGTGGCGGTCGATCCCGCGCTTCCCGACTACAAGCCGACGACCGGTGTATCCGGCAAAATCAAGAGTGTCGGTTCCGACACGATGAACAACACGATGGCCCTGTGGGCCGAGGGGTTCAAAAAGTTTTACCCCAGTGTTCAAATCGAGATCGAAGGAAAAGGCTCGTCGACGGCGCCTCCCGCGTTGATCGCGGGAACGTCGCAGTTCGGCCCGATGAGCCGCGAGATGAAGGAAAAGGAAATCGACACCTTCGAGGCCCGATTCGGCTACAAGCCTACGGCCCTTGCTGCCGCGATCGACATGTTGGCTGTGTATGTCAACAAAGACAATCCCGTCAAGGGGCTCACGTTCCCTCAGCTCGATGCGATCTTTTCGAAGACCCGCAAAGGCGGCTATCCGGAAGATATTCGCACCTGGGGACAGGTCGGTTTGACCGGCACGTGGGCGAACAAGCCGATCAGCCTGTACGGTCGTAATTCGGCGTCGGGCACTTACGGCTACTTCAAAGAACACGCCTTGTTCGACGGCGATTACAAGGACGAGGTCAAAGAGCAGCCCGGCAGCAGCGCCGTGGTGCAAGGAGTCGCCGGCGACTTGTACGCCATCGGCTACAGCGGAATCGGCTACAAGACAGCCGATGTTCGCGTCGTGCCGCTGGCGCTCGATGCCGACTCGGAATTCGTCGAGGCGAAGCCCGAAAACGCCTATTCGGGTGATTATCCGTTGGCTCGATTCTTGTATGTGTACGTAAACTACAAGCCGGGCACGCAGCTCGACCCGCTGCGTCGCGAATTCATCAAGTACATCTTCAGCAAGCAAGGGCAATCCGACGTCGTCAAGGACGGCTACTTGCCGGTCCCCGCCGCGATTGCGAAGGAAATGTTGGAGAAAGTGGGTATCACCGAGTGATCCGCCCTCGGCGAATGCCGGGCCGGACGATTCCATGACGTCAGCCGCCGTCGTCGCTTGGTGTTCGCGCCGATCCAGCGACGACGGCTTGCCGCATTTCGAGTCGAATTTTGGCTGAGCGTTCCACGAACGACGATAGCGATACGACGATGTCGAAAGGAACTCCGATCGAATATAGCGACGCGGCCGGCAACAGGGGTGTTGCAAAGACCCGTCGGCTGCGCCGCAAGACGCGATGGAGCGTCTACGTCGGCGAATATCTCTCGCGCTGGATCATCACCGTCGGAGGCGTCGGGACGATCGCAGCGATCCTGTTGGTGTGCATCTTCTTGGCGTGGGTGGTCGTGCCGATGTTCCGGCCTGCAACCGTCGGCGAAACCCGCCGCTTGTCGTTGGCCGAGGCACTCGCGTCGCCGGAGGGCGCGGAATCGGAAGGGAGCGGCGAAACCTCACACTCGCCGTCGTTGCCGTTCGTGCGGACGAACGAGTACGTTTCGGCCGGCTGGATGCTCACCGAGACCGGCCGCCTGTGTGAGTTCCGCGTCGATACGGGCGAACTGCTCGATGCCCGCGAATTGACCGGCGGAAAACGCCTGACGGCGTTCGATTATCTTTCCGGCGGAACGGCCGTGTTCGGCTTCGCCGACGGCACGATCGCACTGGGCAAGATCGAGTTCGTTTCGGAGTTCTTGAACGAGCCGCCGCCCGAGCTGGCCGATTTGGGAATCGGGGAACTGGGTGTGTATGCCAACGCGATCGTCGAGCGGACACCCGAGGATCAGTTTCGTATCGAACGACTCGAGGCCGCGATCGACGAGCCGGTCAAGTTGTGCGATCGGCCCGTGCGGTTGCTTCGCCTGTCGGAGCAGACTTCGGGGTTGCGGATCGCCGCCGTCGCCGAAGACGGCAATCTGTACGTGCGGTCCGTCCGCAAGAAAAAGAACCTGTTGACCGGCAAAGAGACCGTCACGCTGACGGGCGGTGAAATTGCGTTGGAGGCCGACGCGCAAGCCGGTCCGCCCGACTTCCTTTTGCTGTCGGGCCTGGGTGACAACGTGTACGTGATTTGGGAAGACGGCACACTGTTTCGATTCAACGTCCGCAGCGTCAAAGAGCTGGAAAAAGTCGAAACGATCGACGTGTTGCCCGCCGCGGCAAAGCGGATCACGGTCGCCGAGTTTCTGTTGGGCAAGACGACGTTGTTGATCGGCGACGATGCGGGCGGTATCGCCGGTTGGTTTTGCATCAAGCCCGACGAGGCGACGACTTCCGACGGCGCGCGTTTGGTGCGGGCGCACGTATTCTCCCGCGGGCCGGGTGCCGTGTCGGCAATCGCGTCCTCGGCGCGGCAACGCATGTTCGTCGCCGCATATGCCGACGGTACACGCCGCCTGTACCATGCAACCGCCGAACAACTCGTCGCCGAAATTCCCGGTCACGATGAGGACGTGCGAAGCGTCGCCGTCACGCCCAAGGACGATGCCTTGCTGGCGGTCGCCGGGGATACCCTGCTGCTGACGCCCGTCGATGCACCGCATCCTGGTGTCACCTGGAAAACGATTTTCGGGCGGGTGTGGTACGAAGGATACAACGCGCCCGAGTTCGTGTGGCAGTCTTCCAGCGGAACGGACGACTTCGAACCGAAATACAGTCTCGTACCGTTGATCTTCGGGACGCTCAAAGCCACGTTCTACACGATGCTGTTGGCCGTACCGTTGGCGTTGGCCGCGGCGGTCTACAGCAGCGAATTCCTCGATCGGCGCGTCAAGCAGCGAGTGAAACCGGTCATCGAGTTGATGGCCGGGCTGCCCAGCGTGGTGTTGGGCTTCTTGGCGGCCTTGGTGCTGGCTCCGGTGGTGGCGAAAATCATCCCGCAAACGCTCGCTTTCTTGATCTTGTTGCCGTGGTTTTTCTTGTCGGCGGGCTATCTTTGGCAATTGCTGCCGCGACATTGGACGGTCCGTTTTTCGAGCATGCGGATATGGGCGGCGATTCCCATCGTTGCTGCGGCCGTGGTCGCTTCGATCTACGCCGGAACGTGGTGTGAGCAAATCTTCTTCGCCGGCGACGTAATGGAATGGCTGAACAATCGACAAGGATCGGCGACCGGCGGCTGGGCCTACATTTGCCTGCCCGCGGCGGCCCTGCTGACGGCAATCGTCGTCGCGCGGTTCGTCAACGAGCCGTTGCGCCGGGCGACGAGGGGCGCATCGCGGACGGCCGTCGCCGCTATCGAGCTGGGTAAGTTCCTCATCGCGACGCTAGCGGCGCTGGGGATCGGTTGGGCGATGGGTTGGGTGCTGACGACCCTCGGTTGGGATCCGCGCGACAGTTTGATGGGCACCTACATTCAACGCAATGCCTTGGTCGTCGGCATCGCGATGGCCTTCGCCGTGATTCCGATCATTTACACGATTGCCGACGACGCCCTCAGCGCGGTACCCGACCATTTGCGGGCGGCGTCGTTGGGCGCCGGTGCGACGCCGTGGCAAACGGCCGTCCGGATCGTCATTCCGACCGCCGCAGGCGGGTTGTTTTCGGCGGTGATGATCGGGCTGGGGCGGGCCGTCGGCGAGACGATGATCGTGCTCATGGCAGCGGGGAATACGCCGATCATGGAGTGGAACGTGTTCAACGGCTTCCGCACACTCTCGGCGAACATCGCCGTCGAACTGCCGGAAGCCGTTCAAAACGGAACCCATTACCGGATGCTGTTCTTGGCCGCCTTGATGTTGTTCGTGATGACGTTCGTCATCAATACGGCGGCCGAGATCGTTCGTCTGCGTTTTCGCAAAAAGGCGGTGCAGTTATGAGCGCCGAAACCTCGAAGGCGATCGGGGAAGGCACACGCGGTAAACGCGGGAGGTTGTCGCGGGTTACGCTTGCGGCCTACGGCGAACCGATGCTGTGGCTCACCGGCGGGGCACTTTCGGTATGCCTCGTCATGATCGTCGGTTTGTTGGGGTTTCTGTTCTACCAGGGAGCGATCACGTTCTGGCCGAAGCCGCTGGTTCAGGTGCAAACCCGCGACGGGGAAACGTTTCTCGGCGAGATCGTCCGCGTGGAACGTTTTCGTCCCGGTCCCGACGCACTCGATGCGTTGCCCGCAGAAACCCGTCGTGCGGCCGAGGCGGTCCTTGCCGCAAACGACGGTTGGGCGGTGCGTGAATTGGTGAGGACGGGCAACTTCGAGCTGACGAACGTCCATTTTCGATGGTTTGCCGAATACGAACTGTTGCCCGACAAACGAGCGTATCCGGAGTGGGCCGTGACATTCGAACGGCTTGCCTGGGGCCGGTTCTACGGTACGCCCGTGCGGCTGGAAGTCGACGGCGAAATTGTCGCGCAAACGCCCGCCGAAGTCTGGGAGGCCTTCCGCGAAATCTTGCCGCAGGTGGCCGAGCGGCGCAAGAGAATTCACGCGATGGAAAAACGCGACATCGGCGACTTGAACCGCTGGATGGACGAAGCACGTCTGGCCGTCCGGCGCGTCGAGCTGAAGCACGGTGAAGATTCGCCGCAATACGCCGAAGCGCAAAAGGAATACGAGGCGACCGTCGAAAAACTTCAGGCCCGGTTGGAAGACATCCAGACCCACATCGACGAACTGAAGGCCGAAAACGCCCGCTACACGTTGTATGTCCAAACCGCCGACGGGCAAGAGGTCGCGTTGGCCCCGGCCGACATCGTTCGCGCGTACCCGGCCAATCGGCTTTCGTTCGGCGGCAAGTGGGCCGTTTATTTCTCGCGATTCTACGAGTTCTTGGCCGCCGAACCGCGCGAGGCGAACAGCGAAGGGGGCGTGTTCCCGGCGATTTTCGGCACGGTCGTCATGACGCTGTTGATGACCCTGGCGGTCGTTCCGCTGGGCGTATTGGCGGCATTGTATCTGCGGGAATATGCGAAATCGGGTGTGATCGTCAGCGTCATCCGGATCGCGATCAACAACCTGGCGGGCGTGCCGAGCATCGTATTCGGCGTGTTCGGGCTGGGGTTTTTCTGTTACCTGGTCGGCGGCACGATCGATCAACTACTGTTTCCCGAGCGGTTGCCCTCACCGACGTTCGGTACGGGGGGGATCTTGTGGGCCTCGCTGACGCTGGCCTTGTTGACGTTGCCGGTGGTCATCGTCGCTACCGAAGAGGCCTTGGCGGCGGTCCCCAATTCGATGCGGGAAGGTTCGTATGCTTGCGGGGCAGGCAAATGGCAGACGATCCGTCGCATCGTGCTGCCCCAGGCCGTACCCGGCGTGTTGACCGGCACGATCTTGGCGATGGCCCGCGGTGCCGGAGAGGTCGCTCCGCTGATGCTTGTCGGCGTCGTCAAGCTGGCGCCCTTGCTGCCGGTGGATCACGTGTTTCCGTACGTCCACCTCGAACGCAGTTTTATGCACCTGGGGTTTCACATTTACGACTTGGGCTTTCAAAGTCAGAACAGTGAAGCGGCCAAGCCGATGGTGTTCACGACCACGCTGCTTCTGATTTTGATCGTGGCCGCATTGAATCTGACGGCGATCTTGGTCCGCAAGCGACTGCGACAACGGCATCAGGCCGCCGCGTTCTGAGGGCTGTAGGATGTGCTTTGCCGACAATGTGAGACTTGACAATACCATGCCGATGCAGGAACCTGTCACGAAAGTCGAATCGTTGAACTCATCGATGAGGACGGCAACCATGGGATCGCCTTCGCGGGCGGATGACATCGCCCCCAACGCATCGGAACCATCCTTGCACGCGTCATCCGCGCAGTCGCGTTCGACGAACGATACCGCAGCCCACGAGGCGGTCATTCATCCGGCCGTGTTCGACGAAGAATGCATCCTCGAAGTCGAACACTTCAGCTTGTGGTACGGGGCGAAGCAGGCCCTGTTCGACATCAGCATGGGCATTCCGGCGGGCAAGGTGACGGCCTTGATCGGCCCGAGCGGGTGCGGCAAGTCGACCTTGTTGCGCTGCGTGAATCGCATGAACGATCTGATCGCCTCCGTCCGTATCGAAGGCGACATGAAGCTGTGGGGCGAATCGATCTTCGCCCGCGACGTCGACGTGATCGAACTGCGCAAACGGATGGGGATGGTCTTCCAGAAGCCCAATCCGTTTCCGATGAGTATTTTCGAAAACGTCGTCTATCCTTTGCGGATCGACGGACAACGGAACCGTCGTGTGCTCGAAGAAACCTGCGAACGCAGCCTGCGTGCCGCCGCGCTTTGGGACGAAGTCAAGGATCGTCTGAACGACAGCGCTTTGGGGCTTTCGGGCGGGCAACAACAACGCTTGTGCATTGCCCGCGCGGTCGCCGCCGATCCCGAAGTGTTGCTGCTCGACGAGCCGTGTTCGGCGCTCGACCCGATCGCCACGAGCAAGATCGAAGACTTGATTCGCGACCTGGCGGGCGAATACACCGTGCTGATCGTGACGCACAACATGCAACAGGCGTCGCGGGTGAGCGACTACACGGCGTTGATGTACCTCGGTCGACTGATCGAGTTCGGCCCCACGCCCGACATCTTCGAACGCCCCCGCGTCAAACAAACCGAAGATTACATCACCGGCCGTTTCGGTTGACGGCTTCGCCGGCCGTCTTGAAACGCGCGCTGTGGCAAGAGGAGCTCGCCGACCAAGAGGAACGGGCGGAATGCACGTCCTCGAATGTGCGTGCGAACTCGGCGACATCCGTTCCTTACCGCATCGGCGGTGCTGTTGATTTGCCTCTGGTGTCATCCGGCACCGACACAGCTCATGCCGCTTCGTTTGCCTGTGCGCAGAAAAAACGACGGGATGGCCGCGGGAGGCGTCCCGTCGTGGGATGTTGCGGTTTTCGGGCCCGGCGATCGCAACCCGCTTCAAACGGTTACAGGCCGACGATGTTGTAGCCGCAATCGACGTGCAGAATCTCGCCGGTGATGCCGTCGGACATGTCCCCCAGCAGGAACAGTCCGGTGCGACCCAGTTCTTCGAATTCGACGTTCCGCCGCAACGGGCTTTTCGCAGCGGCATGCTTTTGCATTTCGTCGAAGCCGGAAATGCCCGCCGAACTGAGCGTCCGCATCGGACCGGCGCTCACGCCGTTGACGCGGATCTTCTTGGGCCCCAGGTCCCAGGCCAAGTAACGCACGCTATGTTCCAAGGCGGCTTTGCAGACGCCCATCAGGTTGTAACCGGGCATGACCTTCTCGCCGCCGTAGTAGCTGATGGTGACGATCGATCCGCCGTTTTCTTCCATCAAGGGAGCGGCGGCACGCGCGACGGCAACCAGGCTGTACGCCGAAATGTCCATCGCCAGGTGCCAGCCCTCGCGGCTGGTTTCGACATAAGGGCTGCGCAGTTCTTTCGGCGGTGCGAAGGCGATCGCATGGAGGACGAAGTCGAGACGTCCGTACTCGTCGTCGATTTGCTCGAAGACGTCGGCGATGTTTTCGTCGGATTGAACGTCGCAGGGAAGGACCAGTTTCGGATGATGTGCGTCGACCAGACGATGGACACGTCGCTCACTGGACGGTCCCGGAAGATGTGTATAGGCCAGTTCGGCCCCTTCGGCGTGCAGGGCTTCGGCCATCGCCCAGGCGATGCTGCGGTCGTTGGCCACGCCCATGATCAAACCGATTTTGCCGTCGAACATTCCCATTACAAACTACCCTCGCTGATGGATTGGCTTGACATGCCCAAGACGATCGCGCGTCGGCCGGTGTCGAGCGGAAACGTCGAATCGCAATGCAATACGAGCTGCGCCGCAAGCGACGCAGCTGCGAGACATTGCCCATTCTATACGTCCCGGCAACGGGTCGGGATCGTCGTCTTGTTACCGAACGGTGCTTTTCGTCGCTCCCGGATGCGCGAATCACCGTCGGAATCTGCCGGACCGGCGGGACGACCGTCAGCTGACCGACGGCACCGGACCGGCGATGACCTCGTATTCTTCCAAGGGGGTCATGTCGCCGGTTTCTACCTGCCGGCAATGCATGTCCAACAGCGGCAGCCGCAGGCTGAGGAACCGCTTGGCCACCTGTTTCTTGCGTTCCTTGTCGACGGCTTGCTTCAGGAAGAGATGTCCCACGATGATGGTGATCGCCGATTCGACCAGTCGGCGACCGGCCAGGTCGAGGTAGGCGGTCGGCTGTTTCTTGACGAAATCGATGACGTCGCTCAGCCGCTTGCGGGCTTCGATCAATTCGTCCCGCATGGCGGCCAGGTCCGGATCTTCATACGAAGCCGCCTCGAACGGCGCCACGTAATTGACCAGCGATCCCGACGCTACTCCGCGAACGGCGGCGACCACCTGCAATTGGCTGGTCCCTTCATAGATCGTCGTGATCCGCGCGTCGCGGAGGTACCGCTCGGCGGCGTAGTCTTTCATGTATCCGGATCCGCCCAACACCTGGATCGCGTCGTTGGCCACGCGGATGCACATCTCCGATGCATAGTACTTGCTCATCGGCGTAAGCATGGCGTTGATCCGCTTGAGCTGACGCGACAGTTGCTTGCGGCGTTTCTTTTCGTCGGCGGGCAGGTCGGCCACCGATTCGAGCACGCGCAGGTTGTTGTTTTCCTGGTCGCAGATACAACTGGTGGCATACGTCAACGCGCGGGCGGCTTCGAGGTCCACCCGCATGTCGGTCACCAACTCGGCCACCGCAGGCAGACGCTCGATCGGCACGCCGAACTGCTTTCGCGTGTGGGCATAGATACGAGCCAGGCGGAAGGCGGCTTCGCCGATGCCCAGCGATTGCGCTGCAATACCCACGCGGGCGCCGTTCATCAACGCCATCACATAGGTGATCAAGCCGCGCTGCCGTTCGCCGATCAGGCGGGCGGGCGTATCGTCGAAGACCAGTTCGCACGTGGGCGAACCGTGGATTCCCAGCTTGTTTTCCAGGTGTCGGACGCGGACCTTTTCCGACCGCTCGGTAATGAACAAGCTCAAGCCGCGACCGTCGCTGATTTCGGGTTCACTGCGGGCGAGGACCAACAAGATCTCGCCGCAGCCGTTGGTGATGAACCGCTTTACGCCGTTGAGGTACCATTGGCCCGACTCGTCCTGGTATGCCCGCAGCCGAACGGCCTGAAGATCACTGCCGGCGTCCGGCTCGGTGAGCACCATCGCACCGGTGACTTCGCCGTCGGCGAAGCGCGGAAGGACTTCGTCCTTGATTTCGTCGTTGGCGAAGGCGTTGATCGTTTCCGCGATGCCTTGTAGGCCGAACAGGTTCATGAACGAGGCGTCGGCCCGGCTGACGATCTCGGTGGCCATCGTGTAGATGATGTTCGGGCAATTCAAACCACCGTACTTGCGGGGCAGGGTGAAGCCCATCATGTCGGCGCGGGCCATCGCGTCGAGGTTTTCCCGCACCAGCGGATGGAGGGTGACGGTGCCGTCTTCGTTGAGCGTGTTGCCCTCGCGGTCGACGGTTTCGGCGTTCGGCGCGATCACATCGGCGGCGATTTCACCGACGATTTCCAAGATGCGCCGGTAGTTGTCGACGCAGTCGTCTTCGTCGACGGGCACATAGTCGGCATCGCCGTTTTGGGCGTATTCTTCCTGGATGCGGGCGATCTCGCGCAGGTCCAGGTGATCGAACAGGAAGAGAATGTCTTCGTTGTCGAGAAAATAGTTACCCACGGAATCACTCCTCGGGATTTCCTGCTTCGAGCCGCTGCGTGATCGATTACCTTCGGGTTCGACCTCGACGAGGCTCGACAGCGTGGGACCTATTCGTGGTGTTCGGATTCGTGTTTCTTATACGGTATTCGGCGGCACGTGTCGCCGAACGACACTCAACGTCGTTCTTTGAGGGCCTTGATCATCATCGGAATGACCTGTTTCAAGTCGCCGACGATCCCGTAATGCGCCACCGAAAAGATGGGGGCTTCGGGATCGGTATTGATGGCGACGATCTTGGCCGATTCTTCCATGCCGGCCCGATGCTGGACGGCGCCAGAGATTCCGGCGGCGATGTACAGCGCCGGTCGGACGGTCGTTCCCGTCTGGCCGATCTGGTGTTCCTTGCCGATGAATCCGCCGTCGACCGCGGCCCGGCTGGCACCGACCGCTCCGCCGATCGCGCCCGCCAACTCGTGGATCAGGCGGAAGTTTTCTTTGCTGCCGACGCCGCCGCCCCCGGCGACGATGACGCGGGCGCCCTTGAGGTTGACCTTCTTCGGCTCGATGTGCCGCTCGATCAGCTTCAGCGCCAATTCGGCCTCGTCGATTTCGACCTTCTCGTCGATGATCTCGCCGTTGCGGTCGGGCTGCGGCGGCAACAACGGCATCACGCCTTCGCGGACGGTCGCCATCTGCGGCCACCAGTCGTAGTTGACGATCGTGGCGATGATGTTCCCGCCGAAGGCCGGGCGGATTTGCAACAGCAGATCCTTGTGCTCGGTCTTGGTCTTCGGGTCGGTGACGTCGCCGATTTGCAAGTCGGTGCAGTCGGCGGTCATGCCCGCCCGCACCGTCGAGGCGATCCGCGGCGCCAAATCCCGCCCCAAGGGCGTCGCCCCGTACATGACGATTTGGGGCTTGTACTTTTCGATCAGCGTGGCGACGACGCGGGCGTAGGGAAGCGTCTGGAAGTGACCCAGTCGCTCGTCCTCGACGACGTACACGCGGTCCACGCCGTGGCTGATGAGCGTCTTGGCGAGCGGCCGGACATCGCTCCCCGGCAGCACGGCACCGACCGGCACCTTGAGTCGGTCGGCCAACTCGCGAGCCTTACCGCACAACTCGAGCACGACATCGTGCAGCGAGCCGTCTTCTTGTTCGGCGTAGACCCAAACTTCTCCCTGGCGATTCGGTTCGATCATGGTTTTGCTTCGTCACGCGGCCGTTGATTGGATTCGATTTCGTTCACTTGCCGAAAGGTCGTTCGAGCGACGGTTTACCCCAAGGTGTGCTCGACGACGAGTTCGTGAATGAGCTGCCGGATGCCTTCCTCGGTGGGCGGAATCTCGGTGTAGCCTTCTTTGGTCAACACGATCGACTGGACGCGGAACACCTTGGTCGGCGAGCCGGCCAGGCCGCAACGCGACAGATCGGCATCGATGTCGTCCAGGCTCCATTGCTCCATGAGCAGGTTCTGCGCCTTCAATTCGGCGATCCGCTTCTCGATTTCGGCTTGCTGTTCTTCGGCCGAGGCGTCCTTCATCGTGCGGCGGACTTCCATCTCGATTTCGGCCGGCACACGCGCCCGCTTGTACCGCATCATCTTTCTCGCCGCCGCGGGCCGCGGTCGATTCGCCGTGCCGATCACCGTCACCAACGCGGGCAGACGAACGTCGACGATCTCCCAGCCGTTGCCGACGTTTCGGCGGATGCGCGCCGTGCCGTCTTGAATGTCGACGAGCTCTTCCAAGTAAGTGACTTGCGGCAAACCGAGTTTTTCGGCCGTTTGCGGACCGACTTGGGCCGTGTCGCCGTCGATCGCCTGACGACCGCACAACACGACGTCGTAGTTGCCGATCGTCTTGATCGCCTGAGCCAGAATGTAGCTGGTGGCCAAAGTGTCGCTCGCAGCCGCCCGCCGGTCGGTCAACAAAATGGCGCGATCGGCCCCGCGATAAAGGCAACTGCGGAGCACTTCGGCCGCTTTGGGCGGCCCCATGCTCAACGCCGTCACCGTTCCGCCGAAACGGTCCCGAATTTCCAGGGCCGTTTCCAAGGCGTTCAAGTCTTCGGGATTGAAAATCGCAGGCAACGCGGCACGATTGACCGTCCCGTCTTCTTTCATGGCCTCGGCCGTGATGTTGGCCGTGTCGGGCACCTGCTTGACGCAAACGATACAGTTGTATGGCACGTTCCGTGACTCCCGTTCAGTTTGCGATTGAAAAACGGGCAAACTAGCAACTCTTGGAAGACTGGTCAAGGCGGCTTAGGGACTGAAAGCTCCACAAAGCCGACTGGAAGACACCGACGGGCGCCGGTACACAGACGCGCCATTGTATCGACTCGGGCGGAATTTCGGAACATCACCCCGGCCCCCTTTGCGCCGTCGGAATCCACTCGAAAGAGCGTCGCGTCTCCCCCTGATCGAACCATTCGTCGGTTCGGCTGCCGGCTGTTTTGCGTTTCGCCTTCTCAAAAAGCCGGGAAAGAAACGCAGCGCCTCGGGGGCGACGGTGGAGGAGGTTCGGCTGCCTGCGGGGGTCTCGGCAGAGACGTTCCGAGATCGTCGCAAGCGACCGGGGCACGCCCCGGCGCGATCAGATGAGTCCGGCGATCTTCTGGATCATCGTGATGATCGAACTGCGTTGCAGGTTCAAGATTTGCAGGGCCGCGACGCCGTTGTCGTACAGGTTCTGGGCCTTGGTGAGCAGCGTCGTTTCTTCGTCCTCGTCGTAGCCGTCGGTTTCTTCGGCGGCCGATTCGAGTTTCGATTGGATGTCGGAGAGCAGATTCGAGGAGCTGGTGACGGCGGCGTTGTAGAAGCCGTCGACATGGCCTTCGATTTCCGTCAGATCGGCGAGCGCCTCGTCGACGATTCGCAGCGCCCGCGAGGTATTGCTGCCCAGGCCGGAATACGCGCCGCCGCCGGCGATCTGATCCAACGTGCCGCTGATACCGCCGAGCTTGGTCGACAAGACGCTGGGAATCGACAATGTGAAATTGCGGGTAAGCGACGTCGAAAGGGCGAAGGGGATCGCCTCGCCCGAGACGGTAATCGGGTCGAACTCGCCGGTGAAGCCGGGTTGGAATTCGATTTCGAAGTGGAAGCCGCCCGAATTGACGATGAAGCGGTTGCCGTCGATGGTCGTGTCGCCGGCGGTGCCGTCGCTGCCCGACGCCTGGGCGGTCGCATTCGTTCCGTAGGCGGTCCCGCCGGTGTCGCCTTCGATGTCGAAGGTGCCCGACAGCAGTTGGAAGGTAACGAACGCCGAAGAACCGGTATCGGTGCTTTGAATCAACAGCTGGTCCCCGTAGACCGACGCGGTCACGCCGGTCGTCCCGCTTTGCGCGCGGATCATCTGGGCGACTTCGGAGAGTGATTCGCCGCCGGAAAGCGTGAAGTCGTAGGAACCGTCGGCCCCGGTGAGCCGGAATTGCGCCGCTGCGGTAATGTAGCCGGTCGACTCGGTGTGCGTGATGACCGCCTGCGCGGCCTCGGTGTAGTTTTCGACCGTGGTGAACGTGCCGCTTTTGACTTCCAGCGAAATGGAGGCATCGTCGCCGGTGTCGGTACTTTGCAAGACGAGGTCGTTCGAATCGACCGAGGCGGTCACGCCCGTCACGGCTTTTTGGGCTTCGATGGCCGAAGCCACGTCGCTGAGTGTTTGCCCGGCGGTAATCGTGATGTCGGCCGATCCGAGCGCGCCGGTGATGCGGATGACCGCGTCGTTGGTGATGGTGGTTCCTTTTTCGCGGTGGCGCAGTTCGGCGGGTTGATCGTCCGTTCCCTGGTCGGAGTAGGTTCGTCCGTTGATGACGGCCTCGGCATTCGTTCCGTACGCGGTGCCGTTTCCGTCGCCGCCGCTGACGGAGAACGATCCGTCCGTCACCTTGACGTAGGCGTTCGCCCCGTAGTCGATGCTGGTCAGATACAGGGTTTTCCCGTCGCCCGACACGCTCGCTTCAACGCCGGTGGTATGCGATTGGGCGTTGATCGTATCGGCGACTTGCGAAAGCGTTTGCCCGGTGGTGACCGAGATGCTGGTCGATCCGCGAGTTCCGCTGAGCGTGAAGGTGTCGTCGGCGGTGATCGAGCCGGTCGGTTCGCTGTGGGTCAGTTGTGCCTGGGTCGCGGCTTGAAGAACCTCGCCGTAGATGACCGGCGACGACGAGGTGACGCCGTCGGTGCCGTTGGCGGTGCCGTCGCCGTTTCCGCCGGTTACGGCGAACGTGCCGCTGAGGACGGAAACACCCACGTATGCTCCCGATCCCGTGCCCGTGCTCGAGAGGGTCAGCGTGTTGTCGTCTACCGAGGCTTGAACACCGGTCGAGGCGGTGCGGGCGTTGATCTTTTCGGCAAGGGCTTCGAGTGTGTCGT
This sequence comes from Thermostilla marina, assembly GCF_054657455.1. NCBI lineage: Bacteria > Pseudomonadati > Planctomycetota > Planctomycetia > Pirellulales > Thermoguttaceae > Thermostilla > Thermostilla marina. The sequence continues at coordinate 460,955 of NZ_BAAHYR010000001.1, forward strand.
CGGTGCTCACGGTGAGGATGGTCGAGCCGCGGACGCCGGTCAACTTGATCGAGGCATCAGCCGCGGCATAGCGCGCGCTGCCGGTGTAGGTGAGTTCGGCGGGTTGGGCTTTCTTGACGGTGCCGCCGCCTCCGACCGAGTAGATCCGAAGGTCGGCCACCTGCGACGTATCGCGTCCCGAGTCGTAAAACGTGCCCGAGCCGTCGAGCACGCGCCGTCCGTCGACTTCGGTGGTCGCCAAGGCGTCGATCTGGGCGATCGCTTCGTCGATTTTCTCTTGCGAATCGGAGGAGGGCGATTCGAGTTCGCTTTGGATGGTCTCCAGTTGCGTGCGAATTTGCGACAAAAGACTTTGGGTTTGCGTCACCAGGCTGCTTGCCGCAGTCACGTTTTGCATCGTCGCGGCGACGACGTTCAGGTCGGTTTGAAAGCGGCTGAGCGTGAAGAACGCGGCGGGATCGTCGCTGGGGCTGTTGATCTTCTTCTCGGTGGTCAAACGCAGCGTGTGCAGGGTGACCGCGGCATCGGCCTCGGCCAGCCGATTCAACAGCATGCGTTCGACGCCCGACAAGGTTACGGCAATGCGGGCCATGGGACGCCCTCGTCGTGTTCGGTTCAAGGTCGATACGGCCGCCCGATCGGCGGGCTTCGACGCTTGTGGTTTCAATGCAACGAAGGCGTTGCGGGAACCGGCCATCGCCGATTCGCGAAACGCCCCCTGACGTGTTTTTCGATTTGGCTCGGTGCGACGGCGTGCTGCGTTCAGCTTCGCCGGAAGAATTCCCACAGCGAGCGGACGCGACGTTTCACCGAGCGGTCCTCGCTTTCGCTTTTTTCGACGACGGCCATCAGGTACGACCGCAAACTGGTGAGCACGTCTTCGGCCCGTCGGGTCAAATCGGCGCGTCGTCGGTCGCGGGTTTTCTTGGGGATGATTTCGGCATGCAACCGCGTGCGGGCGGACGCCCCGTGCCGCTCCTCGGCAAACTCGATCGTCACCGAGAACGTGACCGGTCGATCGCTCGCCCGGCGGTTCGGCGTCGATTTCGCGTCCGAGATTTCCACGAGCACGCGGTTCTGCTCGATGCGGACGATCTTTGCCTGGTGGTCCGAGACGAAGCCGCGCAGTTTCTCGACGGCCAGCGAGATGGGGACCGTCGTCGACATGACTTGGCGGATGACCAGATCGCCTTCCGGGCCTTCGCTTGCCGTACCTGCGGCCGATACCGACTGGAAGCCGCCGCTGCCTTGTTGGACGACCATGTTCCGGCCGCGATCCTTGGCCATCAGCAAGGCCCGGTCGGCCCGACGCAGGACCGTCTCGGCGGTGTCACCCGGTTGCACCTGCGTGACGCCGAAGCTCGCGGTGATGCAGCGGCCGTCGAGCATCAGCTGCGGCGTGCGGGCGAGCACCTGGCGGATCTGTTCGGCTCGCCGGGTTGCCGTGCCGATGTCGCAGTCGACGCACAGCAACACGAATTCTTCACCGCCGTACCGCGCGACCAAATCGCCCGGCCGCGAGTGGTTCCGTAACAACGAAGCCAGACTCTTGATCGCCTCGTCGCCGGCCTGATGCCCGAACGTGTCGTTGATTCGCTTGAATTTGTCGATGTCGCAGATGATCAAGCTGAAGATCGTGTTTCGCTGCCGGTACTGCGACACGAGGACTTCGAGCGTACGGTCGAACTCGGCGCGGTTGGCGACCTGCGTCATGGGATCCTTGGTGACGCGGTCCTTGAGCGTCTCGATGTTCTGTTCCATCGAGATTTCGGCGCTGGCGTCGTGAACGAGCATGGCCGCCCCGAGAACGGTGTTGTCGTCTCGCAGGACGGGAAACACTTGGGCGTTCACGGGCGTTTCGCGTCCGTGGCGGCCGCGCAACGTCAACCGGCGGTATGCCCGCATGCCGCATTGCAGCGCCGTGGCCAGAGGACAATCTTCCGGTTCGATCGGGTTGCCCTGCTCGTTCCGCAGGCCGAGGATGCCCGGTTCCCAGAACCGCTGGCAGACGCTTTCGGCGGCGACGCCGGTCATGCTTTCCATGCCGTGGTTCCAATAGCGGATGCGCCGCTCGCGATCGACGAACAAGACACCGTCGCCCATCGAATCGAGCACGGTGCGGCGGAAGAAGTCGTCGATCCGGCTTTCGCCGCCGGTGTTGCGCAGCGGCGTCCATTCCCAGAAACCGTCGGCGACGGCAGGATCGAGTTCCGTGAGCCAGCGTTTGGCGACCTTTGCCCGGATGTGGTTTCCCGCCTTGCCGTAGAACAACGCGAACGCCTCGACCAAGTCGGGGTCGAACTGCGTTCCGGCGTTGCCGAACAACTCGGCGGTCGCTTGCTCGATACTCATCGCGGGCCGATACACCTGATCGGTCGTCATCGAGTCGAACGCCTCGACGATCGCCGTCATGCGGGCCGGAAGCGGTATCTTCCGGTGCGACAGCCGGTAGCCGCTGCGGGAACCGTCGAACCAGGCGGGCACATGCTCGATCGCCAGCAACAAGTCTCGATCGCGCGTCGTCCCCCGCAAAATCTCGGCCGAAGCATGCCGTGCCTGATCCACGTGGACGAATTCGTCGGGCGTGAGCGGCCCCGGCTTCATCAGGATATGGTCCGATAGCCCGATCATGCCCAGATCGTGCAGCAGGGCGGTGATTTCGGCGATCTCGCGCAGGCGAGGTTCCAGGCCCATCGCCGCCGCCCACGCCGAGGTCGTCAACGCCACGCGCAAACTGTGCGCCGCTACCGAGGCGTGTCGTAATCGCAGCATGTGAAACAGCGCGGCGGCCGTTCCCAATCGCACGAAGGCCAGCCGAGCGGCATCATCGCTTTCGATCGATACCGACGTCTGCGTGTCTTCCTCGGAATAGACGGCCGATTCTTGATCGACCAAGGCGCTCAATCGAGAAATCCATTCCTCAGCCGTCACCCCGGACGCCGGAGCCGGACTTGCGTCGGCGGCCGCTTCGGTTACGGCGTCGGGCGCAGGCGAGGTCGTGTCCGTCGGTACGTTCTTCGGTTCGAGCCGTTCTCGTTCGTGCGTCATAGAACCTTTCCACATGGCGGCTTGAAGGACATTCTTCTCTCCGCGGGGCCGGGAGGGAGAATGTCGGCAATGCGATTCCGAGAAGGCGCAGCAATTCAGCCCCACTATGGGAAGATTAGGTCACGCAGGAAGGTCAGGAAGCCTCTGGAAAAGCACCCAATCGGGGGATCGAGTCCAGGTTTTTTTCGATCGGCTTGCCGAATCTGCGCAATCGGCAAATTCATTGCGGTGCCGCGGCGTGAGTTTCGCTCTTTCGGGGGATTTTGCGAGCCGGTGCGCATGTACGTTTGGAGAGAGTAGGGAAGGCTCGCCTCCCGCGATCGTCCGGTCTCAATCGACCGAAAGCGTACGGCCGATATAGATGTTGAGATCGTATCGACCGTTCGCTGCGGCGCGACCGGTCCTCCGTTGGGCGAGGGGACCGGAGCGTGACGCCGCGCGGTGGGGCGTGTTTTGGGGCGATTCCGCGCACCCGGAGGTGCCGCATGCTGGTATTCTTGGCCGATCTTCATCTGACCGACGGAACCGTGCGCGATTCGTTGACGGTCGACGCCGTCGATTGGTTGGCACGCCGGCTGTCGGCGGCAGCCGAGGAGGCCTCGTATCGGCGCGACGGCTCATATCGACCGATCGACCGGCTCGACTTGGTGTTGTTGGGCGACGTCCTCGACTTTTTGGCGACCGACCGCTGGACGGCTCGATCGAGTGTGCGGCCTTGGCTTCCGCCCGACAGTCCCGGGCTGTTCGCCCAGCTTTCCCGCATCGCCGAAGCGATTCTCGCGAACAACGCCCCAATCGTCGAGTTCTTCGCGCAATTGCGTCAGCGCGGGGTGGCTGTGCCTCCGCTGTTGCGCACCCGTTCGCAGAGCGGCCCCGAGTGCGATCATGTTCCCGTAGTCGTCCATTACGTGGTGGGCGAGCGGGATTGGTTTCTGCACTTGCCCGGTGCGGCGTACGATCGGTTGCGGGAAATGGTCGGATCGGCCTTCGGCGTCGCCCAGCCGTTCGACGTGCCGTTTCCGCACGACATGACCGAGGATCCGATCTTGCTCGACGCCTTGCGGCGCCACAAGGCGGCGGCGCGGCACGGCGATGTGTTCGATCCGTTTTGTTACGCGGGCGACCGCACTTCGGCCTCGATGTTCGACGTCTTCGTGATCGAGTTGCTCGTGCGGTTCCAAGCGGCACTCGAACGAGAGTTGGGCGATTTTCTGGACGGATCGTTGATCGAACGGGTACGGCGGATTCATCACGTCTATCCGCCCGTAGCGGCGCCGGCCTGGCTCGATGGGATCGTGCAGGCGGCGTGTTTGCCGCCCCGATTGCAGCGGGCGATCGAATCGGTGTGGGACAGTTGCTGTGACGAGTTTTTGCGGCACGAACGAACGGCCGCGTGGCTCGACGAAGGCGATCACCGTGTCCGCCGTCGCCTGGTCCGGCTGCTGCGGTTTGCGAGCCGTCCCGCCCGCGACTGGTGGAAGAAGTCGACCGCCTGGTATCGGGCATTGCGCGGCGCCGACCGCGATTCGTTCGTCGTGCACGCCCTGGCGGAACAGGATTTCCGGAACCGGCGGGCGAAACACATCGTGTACGCCCATCGTCGAGCCGATGAAATCGTGCCGTTGGAGGCCAGCTTTGCCGACGGCTACGTGCTCGACCAGGTCTTTTTCCAAACGGCAGGCTGGGCGACGGTCGAGACTTCGGCGCGTCTCGCGCGGGCGCATGCCGAACCGGTGGCCTTCGACGTGCGTCAGTTGCCGGTCTTCTTCCAAGGCGACGAGGCCTCGGGCCGACCGTTCCTGGTCTCGACGGCCGTATTGGGGCGGCGTCGGGGAACCCTACGGCACGACATGCGACCGGTCGAGCGGCCGGCTTCGGCAGCCGTTCACGGCCCCGAAGGGATTCCGCAACCGCACTTTACCGCGGCCGCCCAACGTCATGAGCGAACGCAGGAGCAAAACGGCGAAGTCGATCGTTCCGAGGCGAAAATGAACGAGGCGACCGAGTAACCCTCGATCGCCTCGTGGTCGCTTTTCTCGATTGTCGTCGGTCGTCGAATCAACCGTTCTTGCGACGACGGTAGAAGAAGAGCCCCAATCCGCCGGTTCCGAGCAGGCTCAACAGCCCGGCCCACGTCGTCGGCTCGGGGACGACCGCCCCCGGCGACGTACTGATCGCATCGAAGAGGGCGTAAGAATTATACTCGCTGTAGTTGGGATTCGGATCGCCGTCTTCGATACCGATGGCGAACCAATAATCGCCCGTGGTGGGAATGATCGTGCTCCAGTCGCGCCATCCGAAGTCGGAACTCGAATCGATCGCGGCCGACGACGTGCCCGGATCGGTCATGAAGTCGTAACGGGACAATGTGTACTCGTACACGAGGTTCGTCAACGAATTGTCTGTAGCGATTCGCACGAACGCGGTATCGTCGTCAAGGTTGGGCAAACTCCAAGAGTACGCCCAAATACCGTCGAACGCGATCTTTCCCGAGATCGTGGTCCCCGCCGTTAAGTGTATCTTTTGATACAACAACGAATACTTCGCATCGGGCGTCGTTGTGCTCAAAGGATTTGGTGATTGGATCGCCATCAAGTAGGAACCCTCTGCCGGGTTCACAGTGCCGCCCCAGGCGTCGGGACGCGAGTGACTCGTTTCGCGAGAAAGTGTTCCGTCGGGGATCGTGTTTGCGGACCAATCGGCGTCAAACACGCCGCCGGCCCAGTTGCGGTATTCTTCTTCGGTGCCGCCCGGCGGAATGATTGTACTCGGTGGGCTGATTTGATACTCGAATCCGCCGTTGTGAACGGCCGAATACGGATCGCCGTACCACGTCAGCGCTGCTTGCGCCGGCGCGGAAAACACCAAGACCGAGGTGCCGAAGACCAATACGAGAATGCTAGTGTGTCGCACGGTTGCGTTCCTCGAACTTCCCATCATGAACCGTCGGAGAAGAGAAACCTGTTCCTTGACGAACGCCGAATTCTTCCGTTTTCGCCGAAAAGCGGGGCACGAACGCATCCCCCATTCATGCCATGCCCTTATATTGAATCCGCGTCGGCGGCCCCCCTGCAAGCGAATAACTCGGAAAAAATGCCCAAAATTGGCGATTTGGCCAAGAGGTTGGGAAGAAAATGTCTTGGGTATCGAGTAGGAGGGGGTAAACAGGTTAACCCGAGATAGGGGTTTGCTGCCACCAGGCCAGAACAGAGGCGATGGTCTCTTTCAGCGAGAAGTTGGGCGACCAGCCCAAGCGCGCGGAGCTTCGTCACGTCGGCGACGGGATCGACCTTCTTGCCCGGCTGCGTTTCACGCACGCCGCGTGTCGGATCGGCCATTTGGCGAAGCAGCTCGAATACTTCGCCGCTGGTGCGGACGATGCCCGACCCGACGTTGTACACCCCGCCCGCTTCACCCCGTTCGATCAGCAATCGGTACGCCCGCACGACGTCGCGCACGTCGCTGAGATCGATCACCGCTTCGAGTGTGCGGACTTCGATGGGATCGACGCCCAGCACGAACTGGCGCGTCCATTCGGGCAGCATCATGCGTGGTGATTGACGCGGCCCGGTATGCGGAAAGGCTCTGGCGATCACGGCTTCGAAGCCGGCCGCTCGCGAGGCGTCGACGACGATCTTTTCGGCAGTGAGCTTCGTTTGCCCGTATCCACGGCGAGGGCGAACCGGCGTCGACTCGGGCGTCACGGGATCGTCCGCCGGCGGCGCAGGATACACATAGCTGCTGCTTGCCGGCAGGAAACGACCTGTAAACCCGATCGATCCCAGCAGTGTTACGAGGCGCCTTGTGCCCTCGACGTTGACGGCGACGGCCTGCGGGGTGGGATGTTCGTCGCCGCACTCGGCGGGGATGCTGATCGCCGCCAGATGATAGACGGCCTGCGGGGCGAAGCGGACGATTGCTTCCACCGTTTCGCGCGGACAGGAATCGGAGGCGAGATCCCAAGCGACCGTCGGCACGTCGCGCAACGAAGGCGGTAACGGGCGGTTCGCCGCGCGGACCAAGCCCAGCACGCGATCACCGCATGCGAGAAGATATTCCGCCAGGTGGCTGCCGACGAATCCGTTGATGCCGGTCACCAGCGCCCGCATTCACTTCCCCCGGGCTCGAAGACGAGATCCGCCGCGTTTGCGCGCGGCAATTCAGTGCCGATTGTGGTTCCCTTCGCGACGCGTTGCAAGTCACGCGTCGTCGCCGGTCGGTTCGGCCTCGGGCTGGGAGGCCGTTTCGGCATGCTCCGATTCGGCTTGATCGTCGTCTTCTTCGGGCGGAATGCGTTTGACGGCGACCAGGGTGTCGTCGTCGTCCAGGCTCATTACCCGCACTCCTTGCGTATTGCGGCCGACGATGCGAATCTCGTCCACGTTGATCCGCTGGATCTTGCCCAGGGCGGTCATGAGGAGGACGTCGTCGCCCTCGTACACGGCCGCGATGCCGACGACCGGCCCGTTGCGCTTGGTCGTCTTGATGTCGCGGACGCCTTTTCCACCCCGCTTTTGCGTGCGGTAATGGAAACTCGACGAGTTCGTGTTGACTTCGGCGTCGTTCTCGTCGCCGGTGTCGGAATCGTCGGTGTCGCCCTCGGGGGCTTCCTCGGTCGTATCGTCCACGGCGTCGTCGGCGTTCGGGCCGAAGGGCGTGCGCTTTCCGTAGCCGTTCGCGCAGACGGTCAACAGGCAGGCGTTCGGGTCGGCCACTACCATGCCGACGACGCGATCGCCTTCGGTGAGCGAGATCCCTTTCACGCCGCTGGTGTTGCGGCCCATCGGTCGGGCATCGGACTCGCGGAAGCGAATCGCCATTCCCTTGGCGGTGGCCAGGAGAATCTCGTCGCCCGGACCGGTCACCACCACGTCGACCAGCTCGTCTCCTTCCCGCAGCTTGACGGCGATGATACCGCCGCGTTTCGGACGTCCGTAGGCGGCCAGCTCGGTCTTTTTCACCAGTCCGTCGCGGGTGGCCATCAGCAAGTAGCGGTCGGGTTCCGAGAAGTCGCGCACGGGGATGCAGTCGGCGACCTGCTCACCTTCTTCCAGCTCGAGCAGGTTGACGATGGCGCGGCCGCGGCTGTGTCGCGGCAGCTCGGGCAACTCGTAGACCTTCCGCCAGTGCACTTTTCCGCGGTTGGTGAAGAACAGCATGTAGTCGTGGGTGCTGGCGACGAACACGTGTTCGATGGGATCCTCGTCGTCGACCTTGGCGCCCTTGAGTCCCTTGCCGCCGCGACGTTGCGCGCGGTACGCCTTGACGGGCGTCCGCTTGATGTAGCCGCTGGAGCTGATCGAGACCACCATCGACTCTTCTTCGATGAGGTCCTCGATGTTGAAGTCGCCGATTTCCTGTTCGTCGATTTCGGTACGGCGGGCGTCGGCGTACTTTCGCTTCAGCTCGAGTTGTTCCTCGCGGATGATCGCCAGGATGTTCGCCTCGTCGGACAAAATACGATTGTACTCGGCGATGTCGGCCAGCAGTCGCGCGTACTCGTCGGCCAGTTTCTCTTGTTCGAGGTTGACCAACTGGCCCAGCGACATCCGCAGGATCGCGTCGACCTGCACCGGGGTGAGGAAGTATTCCTCGGCCGCCCCGTGCTCTTGCGTGAATTGCGAGAAACCGTCGTCGCCCAGGGCACGATGCAGCATCGCCGACGGACAAGGAATCTGCATCAGGCGTTCCTTGGCCTCGGCCTGCGTTTTCGACTCGCGGATCGTGCGGATGATGCGGTCGATGTCGGCCAGCGCCAACAGCAGCCCTTCGACGGTGTGCTTGCGGTCGCGGGCCTTGTTCAACAAGAAGGTCGTGCGGCGGCGGATCACCGTCACGCGATGCCGCAGGAACTCTTGCAGCATGTCCTTGAGTGTGAGTACCCGCGGCTTGCCGTCGACCAACGCCAACAAGTTGATCGAGTACGTCTGCTGGAGCGACGAATACTGATAGAGCTGGTTGAGGACGACCTCGGGGTCGGCGTCGCGCTTCAGTTCGAGGACGAGTCGTACCGGCTCTTTGAGGTCGCTTTCGTTGCGAATATTGCGGATACCGGCGATTTTCCCCTCGTTGACCAACTCGGCGATGCGTTCTTCGATCTGATCGCGTTGCTTCTGGTAGGGGATTTCGTGAACGATGATCTTCGCCGATTTGCCGTCTTCGACGATTTCGGTGCGGGCACGGATGACGACGCGACCTTGCCCGGTCGCATACGCCTGATAGATGCCGCCGCGACCGCAGATGATGCCCCCGGTCGGAAAGTCGGGGCCTTTGACGATCTGCATCAGTTCGCGGATGGTGACGTCCGGCTCGTCGATCAAGCGGACCAACGCATCGCAGATTTCGCCCAGGTTGTGCGGCGGAATATCGGTCGACATGCCGACGGCGATACCCGTCGCCCCGTTGACCAACAAGTTCGGGAACTTCGACGGCAAGACGGTCGGTTCTTTGCGCCGTTCGTCGTAGGTCGGCACGAAGTCGACCGTGTCGAGGTTCAAGTCCTCGAGCATCAACGCGGCAAAGTGGGAAAGCCGGGCCTCGGTGTATCGCATGGCCGCCGGAGGCAAGCCCGCGATCGAACCGAAGTTCCCTTGCTTGTCGACCAGCACGTAACGCATGACCCATTCCTGGGCCATGCGGACGAGCGTGGGATAGATGACGCTTTCACCGTGCGGGTGATAGTTCCCGCTGGTGTCGCCGCAAATTTTCGCGCATTTGACGCGGCCCGCCCCCGGGCTGAGATTCAAATCGTTCATCGCCACCAAGATGCGCCGTTGCGACGGCTTGAGTCCGTCGCGGACGTCGGGCAGCGCACGGCTGACGATGACGCTCATCGCGTACGTCAGGTAGCTCTGCTTCAGCTCGTCCTCGATCGAGGTGGCCACCAGCCGCGATGCCGAAGACGCCTCGGCATCATCGGGAAGGGGTTGCTCGGGTGAATCGGGCGGAAGTTGGGAATCGTCTGCCAAGGCAACGCCTCGCTGTCGGTCAATGATCCGTCGTTGGTCGATCGGTCGTCGGACACTTCCTCGGCGGAACGGCGCCCGACAGTCCGTCTCGTCACACACTCAAAACCGCTAAGTATACCGGTTTTGCGGTCTTTCCGCAATCGGCCCCGGGCTGCGATCGTCGATCGTAAGTGCTTGTGCAGCAAAGGGTTGCGTTTTTGTTTTTCTGCCTTGGACCCACGGCGTGACGACCGAGGTGGCGGACGATCGTTTTCGGGTGATCGCCCTGCCGGGTACACTGGAGAGGAAACCGTGCCGCCGACCGCGCATGCGAGGTTCGCCGAGGATGGTTGTCCGTTTCCTGTGTCCTTCCGGCCATCGGCTGAAGGCCCCGCCGTGGATGATCGGGGCCGAGGTTCGGTGTCCGCGCTGCGGCCAGGCGACGGTCGTTCCGAAACGGACGGCGGCCGGTGCGCACCCTCGGCCGTCAGCTTCTCACGACGACTCCGCCCCCGCCGGAAACGCCCTCGCGAACGAGCAAGCGGCGTCCTCGACCGCCCTTTCCTGCGCCCCGGCGGCAAGCGACGAGGGCACGGTCATCCTTTCGGTCGACGACCTGATCGACTCGTCGGTTTCCGAGGATGCCGATTCGGCGTCGGAAGCCCCCGCCGGTCCGACGCGAGACGGTCGGACGGGACAGTCCGAGGCCTCGGGCAAGAACGGCAATACGCCGCCCCCGCTGCCGGGACGCCCCCCTCCGTTGCCCAAACAGAGGGAGAAACCGGCCGCCTCGAAGAACGCCTTGCCGGAAACCGAGCCGGCCGTTTCGGCGGACGAGGGCACACCGATCGACGCCGAACTGGTCGAGGAGTTGCCGGAGCACGATCGACCTTCCCCGTCGCGACCGCGCAGTTTGTGGCAATGGGGCGTTTTGTGGGACTTAGGGCAAGTCGACCCCGAAAAGCTTCCGCGGCGCGATGCCGAGTCGATCCGGAACGCCCGCTTGCTCGAAGGGGTCACGGCCGCGATCGTTCTAGCGACGTCGGTTCCGATCTGGTGGGCGGGGGAGCGGGCTCCCTGGGCGTTCGCCCTCGGCGCGCTGGTGTGGATCGAGCTGGCCGTCGTGCTGATGGGCGTGGTGTTTCCCGACTGGTCGACGATGCGCCGCCAGCTTTACGTGTTCGGCATCGCGGCGGCCGGGCTGGCGAGCTTGGCGGCCTTCGTGCAATTCGCACCGCACGGTCGCGAGTTGCCCTTGGGGCTCGACGCGTACCGAGCTTCGGCGGGCAGAGTGGCGGCCACGCTCATGTTGCTGCAACTGCTTGCGGCGGTCGTGTGCGGCTGGTACGCCGCCGGTTGGAAACGCCGCGATATGCTTCGGCGGCACAAGGTGCGCCGGAGCAAACGTCGATAGCTTCTCGCAAACGGGGCGCCGTCTACGGTTGCACGCAACGTCTTACGGGGCGATCGCGGGCCATTCGATTTCGGCCATGACGGGATAGTGATCCGAGGGATATCTTCCGTCTTGCGAGTCGTGGAGAATCTCGGCCGAAACGACCTTCGCCTTCGAGCGGGCGTCGACGAACACGTAGTCGATCTTGCCGCCTGCGGTGCCGCCTGCGAAGCCGTGAAACGTGCCGACTTCGGTCGCCTCGGGATGGAGCACGCGGAACGTGTCGACCAGTTTGACGGGCGATGCGCCCGCCTCGCCTTTGAGCAGGCGAATCGCGGGGTTGTCTTCGGCGGCGTTGAAATCGCCGGTCACGACGACGGGACGCACCGGATCAAGACGTGCCAGCCGCTCGGCAAGCAGCGCGGCACTCTTTTCCCGCGACGGTTGCGACTGATGATCGAAGTGCGTGTTGAACACGTACAGCTCGCGACCGCTTTTCGTGTCGGCGAATCGGCCCCAGGTGACGATGCGGGGGATGCGGTTACCCCACGTTTTCGACCCCGGCGTGTTCGGTTGGTCGGAAAGCCAAAACGTGCCCTGATCGACGACGCGCCAGCGGCGGCCGTCGTACAAGATCGCCGAGTACTCGCCGGCTTGTTTGCCGTCGTCGCGTCCGACGCCGATCTCTTGGAAGTGCGGCAACGCCCGGCGAATCACGTCGATTTGAAATCGCAGCGCTTCCTGTAAACCGACGAAGTCGTAGTTTCCGCGTTCGATGAGATCGACGACCAGGTCCTTGCGGTTCGACCATTGATTCGGGCCGTCGGGGGCCGTGCCGTAACGAATATTGAACGTCAGCACACGCACCCGCAACGGCGTCTCCTCGCTTCGCACCGAGAGATTACCGAAGGTCGACAAGGCGACCGCCAGGACCGCAGTGAACCAAACCGTTCGTCCGCAAGGCATCGTTGAAGAATCTCCCTCGTCGTGAATCGACTTGTCTTTCGCACTGCCGAGTTACGCGCGACGCCACCCCATCGTATTTCGAACCGCGACCGAAGGCCATCGTTGTGCGGTCGAATGGGTGATTTGCGAGAGAACGGCGATTTCACGGCGGACACGTCGATGACGTGCGCGTTGGTTCGGCGGTGAGATCGAAATCGGCCAATTCGGCGGCCGCGCGAAGGCAGCCGGTGACTTCCCAGCCCATGTTCATCCCACCGGGCGCGTAGTCGGCCGGGTCGCGCGACCCTTGCAAGTAGCCGCGATCCCACGCTGCTTCGAGGCCTTCATGCATCAGCGGCAGCAAATCGCAATCGAGCGTGATCCAATCGCCGTCGTGGGCGCTTCGGTCGGTGTACCGGGCCGCACCGGGATTGAAAATGAACTTGCCCGTGGCCGGCTTGCGATCCGAGCCGACGTCCTTCGCCAAATGCGGCACGGGGATGCGATACCGGGCGTCGAACAACGGAATCCCGAACCAATAGTAATCACCGAAGCCCGGCGAACGGCGGTTCCGGTTCTGAATGGTCAGGTAGAACACCAATTGCGCGGTGTGCCGCTTCGGATCGTAACCGGGACACTCTTCACGACGCCATTCCCGAACCCGATACCGCAGGTGAAATCGCACTGCGTGCAAGGTAGGCAAACGGGGATGGTTGAGAAGTTGTCGTTCGACGAGCAGATGCGGCCAGGGATCGCCCACAGCGGGGGATCGCCCGCCGTATTCGCGGGTGCCGTCAAGCCCCAATGCCAAATCGGCGCTTGCGTGATCGGGGAAACACTCGACGAATTTCGCGCCGTCGTCGAATCGCACCATGCCGTCTTCCCGAACGGTCCGTTTCGCATCGGCGAGCGTGAAGCGGCTGTGCCATTGAGCCACTCCCCAGACAGGCCGGCAGGCGTCGCCGACCGCGGGGCACAATACGCCTTGCTCCACATGTTTTCCGGGCATGGGCGACCATACCCGAAAGCCGCGCCGGAACCGCGGATCGTCGATCAAGGGAAGCGCTTTCGCCGCGTTTTCGGCGGCGCGTCCCGAGAGACAACCTACGCCCCAGAAGGTCGCGGCGGCCAACAGCGCACGTCGCGACAATCGTTTTCCTGCCCGTGCGGGCGGCACGGCAGGTAAGCCGGGAGGATCCGTCATTTGGGGTTCGCCTCGCTCAGAAAGCCCTCGGCGGCTTCAATCCGGTCTTTGTATGACGTAAACTAATTGCTCGAATCGATCCCCGCAATCGTGTGCCCCCAGAATGTCGGGGAAGGGGTGTGTAACGTCCTCGGGGCGGTGGTGTTCGTTTGTCCTTGCAACGTCGGAAGCATTTGCCATGCCTACCTTCAGCCGCTTCGTTCGAGAGTTGACCGTCGAGACCGCTTTCGACGTGTTGGTGCGTGCCCGGCAGTTGAAGTACGAGGGAAAGGACGTCGTCGAACTCGAGATCGGCGACAGCCCTTTCCGCAGCACGAAAGCAGCGTGCGAAGCGGCGGTCGAGGCGTTGCAAGCGGGGCTCACGTCGTATTGCCCGTCGGGGGGCATTCCCGAGTTGCGGCACACCGCGGCGGAATTCATTGAGCGTGAATACGGGGTGCCGGTCACCGATCAAAACATCGTCGTCGGTCCCGGAGCGAAACCGTTCGAGTTGTTCTTCTGCGAGCTGTTCCTCGAGCCGGGCGACGGCGTGCTCGTCTTCTCGCCGTTCTTCCCGACCTATTTGCCCAACATCCAGCGGCGCGGTGCCAGGGCGGTCTATTCGCCGCTGAAGATGGAACGCGAGTTTCGCCCGAACCTCGACGATGTCGAGCGATTCCTCGCCGAGGATCCCAGCCCGAAAGCGATCTTCCTGAACAGTCCGCACAACCCGACCGGCGGTGTGGCGACGAAGGAAGACCTCGAAGGCCTGGCCGAGCTGATCCGCGGCAAAGATGTCGCCCTGTTCAGCGACGAACCGTACGATCGCATGGTGTGGAAAGGCCGGCATCACACCCCGTTGGCCGAACCGGGGATGATCGAGCAGACGGTTGCCGCCTACACGTTGAGCAAGTCGTACAGTATGAGCGGTTGGCGGTTGGGATTTGCGGTCACCTCGCCCACGATTGCGATGCAACTGGGCAAGCTGATCAATACATCGTTGTCGTGCACGCCGCCGTTCTTGCAAATGGGCGCCGTGGCGGCCCTTTCGCGCGACAACGACGAAAGCCTTGAGAACATGGCGAAGTTCCGCCGCAAAGTCGAATTGCTGGTCGGCAAGTTGAACGAGATCGAAGGCATCGACTGCCTGATGCCCGGCGGGACGTTCTACGTGTTTCCCTCGGTGGCCGAGGTGTGCAACCGGCTGGGGATCACCTCGCACGGGCTGGCCATGTTCCTGCTGGAAGCGGCCGACGACCGTTTCGGCATTGCGTGTTTGGGCGGAGAATGTTTCGGAGATGCGGGGGCCGGGTTCCTCCGCTTCAGTTGCGCCGAACCCGACGAGCGAATCGCACAGGCCTGCGACTTTTTGGCCGACGCAATCCACCGCGAGGACCGGGTGAAGGCGTACCTCGAATCACATCCCGAGTACCGCCTGGCCGCGCCCTATCCGGCGGGACGCTGAACACGTCGGACGTTCCCTCACCGGAAGGCCCCTCGCCGGAGCGTGTCCGTATTTTCCGCCCCTGCGCGAAACCGTGACCCTGCCGCCGGGTTACATCTCCTAGAGGATCCTCGCAACCCCCGTTCTCTAGGTTCTGCGTGTTGTCTCGTCTGCACCTTTTCATGTCGCTCGTGTCGAGCGCGCCGATTTCCGGTGACGACGAGCACATTGTCGCTTCGGCGTAGGAGGTCCCCCCGTATGTTGTGCATCGGAATTCGAAACAGCAGGTTCCCGTGGTTCGGGCTTTCGCTCGCGCTCGGGTGCTTGGCAGCTTGGTGGTCGTGTCGAACGACGGTCGGTGACGAGCCGTACCCGATCGTCGATACCGGGCAGGTGCGTTGCTTCGACGATCGCGTCGAGATTCCGTATCCCAAGCCCGGCGAGCGATTTTTCGGGCAAGACGCCCAATATCGCGGGCACGCGCCGGCGTACCGCGACAACGGCGACGGCACGATTACCGATCTGGTCACGGGCCTGATGTGGCAAAAGGATCCGGGTGAGAAGAAAACGTATGCCGAGGCCGTCGCCGGGGCCGCCGAATGCAGACTGGGCGGCTACGACGATTGGCGCCTCCCGACCATCAAGGAACTGTACTCGCTGATTCTCTTCAGCGGCGAAGACGTCGATCCCATGGCGACCGGCGGCGATTTGCACCCCTTCATCGCCGAGGACTACTTCGCCTTCCAGTACGGCGATCTGCAAAAGGGTGAGCGAATCATCGATGCACAATTCGCCACGTCTACCCGGTACGCCAGCACGACGATGAACGGCGCGGCCACCATGTTCGGCGTGAATTTCGCCGACGGCCGCATCAAAGGCTATCCCCGCGACCGCGGACCGCGCGGCCCGAAACTGTTCTACGTGCTCTATTGCCGCGGCAACCCGAACTACGGCAAGAACGACTTCCATGACAACGGCGACGGCACGATCACCGACCGGGCCACCGGCTTGATGTGGGCGAAAGTCGACAGCGGTTGCCTGAAGGCCGGGCCGAACAAAGACGGTCGCCTGAACTGGGAACAGGCCCTGAAGTGGGTCGAAGAACTCGAGTATGCCGGGTACGACGATTGGCGGTTGCCGAACGCCAAAGAATTGCAAAGCCTGGTCGATTACTCGCGCTCGCCCGATGCGACGAACTCCCCGGCGATCGATCCCTTGTTCGAATGTACGCCCATTCGCGATCCCTTGGGGCGGGTCGATTACGGTTTCTATTGGACGAGCACGACGCACAAGCGCGCGGGCGACGGCTCGGCGGCGGTCTACATCGCCTTCGGACGCGGCGGCGGCTGGATGCCCGATCGGACGGGCGCTTATCGTTACATGGACGTGCACGGCGCGGGCTGCCAGCGGAGCGACCCGAAGTCGGGCGATCCGTCACGCTTTCCGCACGGACGCGGCCCCCAAGGCGACGTGATCGGCATTTACAATTTCGTCCGACCGGTACGCGGCGGGAAGGCGGAGCCGGCCACCGAAGGGCCGCCGTTGGAAGAGCGAAAACCGCGTCCGCGGCGCAGTGGCTTCGACGGCGGTTCTCCGCCGGGACCGATGCCGGGTGGTCCCGCGGGGCCGGGTTTCGGCCCTGGTCGAGGCCCCGGTTTCGGGCCTGGTTTTGGTCCCGGTTTCGGGCCGCTGGAAGGGCCGATGCCCCCTGTCGATCGTGAGGCGCCGCCCGGCCCGCCGTTGAACCCGGAAACCTTTCTCGAACGATCGGATCGCAACGGCGACGGCATGATTTCGCGCAGCGAATTTCGCGGCCCGCCGGTTGCGTTCGATCGATTCGACGCCGACGGCAACGGTACCTTGGATGCCGACGAGATACGCGCCTTGCTGGAATCACGGCGAAGTCGCGGCGAGAACCCGCAAGGGCCGACACGTCCGGCACGCCGCAATGGGGCTTCGTCACAATCGCCGGCTGCGCGGACGGGGCGTACCGACCAGGCCGTTCGTCGGACGCCGCAGACGGAACGTGGGTCGGCCTCTTCGGCAGAGCCGCCGGGTGAGAAGCCCGCCCCACGGACCGAAGCGACCTTTGCTTCGCTCTCCCGGGAAGTCGCGGCAACGGCCCCGTTGCCGGAAAAGCCGTCGAAAGATGCGCCGCCGAACTTCGTTTTCGTCCTGATCGACGACCTCGGCTGGAGCGAATTGTCGGTCACGATGGATCCGCAGTTGCCCGACGCACGCAGCGACTTCCATCAAACGCCGAATCTCGAAAAGCTCGCCGCGGCGGGGATGCGGTTCGCGCAAGCCTACGCGCCGGCGCCGATGTGCACGCCTACTCGCGCGTCGCTGCTGACCGGCAAGACGCCCGCCGCATTGCACATCACCACGCCGGGACCGCCGCAAAGCGGGGAAGGACACAAGCTCATTCCTCCGCGACACGAAACGCTGTTATCGCGGTCCGAAACGACGATCGGCGGGCTCTTGCGTGAATGCGGCTACGCGACGGCGTTGTTCGGCAAATGGCACATCGGTCGTTCGCATGCGGGCATGTACGGCTTCGACGCGCACGACGGAATCACCGGCAACCTGTTGGAGCAGGCCGAACCGCAAAACCCGAACCCGAAAAACATCTTCGGTCTGACGGCCGAAGCGTGCCGTTTCTTGGAGAGGCACGTTCGCGCAGGCGAGCCGGTGTACGTCCAAATCTCGCATTACGCGATTCACGAACCGAGCGAGGCCGATCCGGCAAGTGTGGCGATGTTTTCCAAACTTCCGCCCGGAGAACGGCATCGCGACGTTTTCAAGGCGGCGATGATCTACGATCTGGATCGTTCGATCGGGCTGTTGTGGGAAAAGATTCGCCGCTTGGGAATCGCCGATCGTACCTACCTGATCGTGATGTCGGACAACGGCGGATTCGGACGGCCGCCGGGCACGTCCTGCCGGCCGCTCTCCGGCGGCAAAGGATCGCTGTACGAGGGCGGAATTCGCGTCCCCTTGGTCGTCGTCGGTCCCGACGTAAAGGCAGGAAGCGTATGCCGCGAGCCGGTCGCGGGGTACGACCTGTATCCGACCATTGCCGAGTTGGCTGGGGCGAAACACCTACCCGAAGGCGTCGAGGGTGTGAGCTTCGCCTCGCTGTTGACCGGCAAGGCGACATCGTGGAACCGGGATCGGCCGTTGGTGTTCCACTATCCGCATTACGGCCGGGGCGCGCGGCAGACGCCTTGTTCGGCGATTCGGGTGGGCGACTACAAGTTGCTGCGTGATTACGAAAGCGGGACCGACAAGCTCTTTTGCCTGAAAGACGATATCGGCGAAACCCGCGACCTGAGCGCCGCAATGCCCGAGAAAGCCGCCGAATTGGCGCGTATGCTCGATCGTTACTTGGCCTCGGTCGATGCCGGGTTGCCCTCGCCCAACCCCGATTACCGCGAGGCAGCCTCTCCGGCGGAACCGGCGACACGGCGCCCGCGGCGCGGCGTGCGAACGTCGCGTTCGTAGCGAATCGCCCGCCATGACGGTCAACGTTTGCCCGAGCAAAAGAACGCCGGTCCCTTGTTCGGACGCCGTGCGGCGTTTCGCTTGAGCCGGATGGTCGTAAGCATGGAATGCAACAATTGGGCGAATTCGTCGTTCGGGCTTTGAGTGCGTTCGACGATCGCGAGTGCACGGAGACACAACGGTTCTGCCTCCGTGAAACGTTCGCAATCGAAGTACAGGTCGGCCAGCCGAAAGAGGACGTGGGCCAGATCGAGCGACGGCGAATCGGACTGTTCGAGGATCGACACCAGGCGGCGGTACAGCTTTTCGGCCGCGTCGAAGTCGCCGCACTTCTGGTATCCCTCGGCCACCTGCCAACACACTTTGAGAAAGGTGGGGGAATCGGGCGCCGCATGTTGCTCCCAGAAGGCTATCGTTTGCTCGAGCAGTTCGCGTCCCTTTTCGGCGTTTCCCTGATCGTAGGCAAGAATGCCCAACAAGAAGTTCACGCGTGCCGCGTGATCGCACTCGCCGAGTGCTTCCCGATAGAGTGCCGAGGCCCGCCGGAAGAACGATTCCGCCCGTTGGAAATCGCGTCGATCGTGACACAACAGGGCGTATCGCTCGAGGACGTCGGCCAGCCCCCCTTTGTCGGTTGCGAAATTCGTCTCGCGAATCGACAAGGCACGGCGATAGAGTTCTTCGGCCCGGCCGAATTTTCCCTGCTCGTGGTACAGCATGGCCAAATCGGCGGAAATCACGGCCGTTTCACGGCGGTGCTGCGGTCCCAGCACGTCGAGGGCTCGCCGGTAGTGATGCTCGGCGGCCTCGAAATCATTCAGCCGGCGATGGGCGCAGGCCAGTTGCTGTAGTATGAAGGCGATGCGCGTTTTACGTTTGAACCAAGCGTGCTCTTCGAGGGGCAACAGGTATTCGAGCACGCGCACGACCATGGCGTCGTTTTCCATCTGTCGATAGAACGCAAACAATTGCCGATAGCTTTCCCGCGAGCCGGGGATGCTCCCCTGGTATTCTCGATGTGCCAGTTCGCCGGCGCGGCGATAGAGCGGTTCGAGTTCGGCGTCGTCGACGGTCCCCCGCAGCGTGTGGATCAGCAGATACAAACTCAACAGCGTGTTCGGATGATCGTTGCCGAACGTACCGGCCGCTACGAAACAAGCTGCTTTGGCCGGCCACGAGTAGAACGCCTTTTTCCAGAGGTTCCGTGCCGTCCAGGCGATCAACAGTGTCCACACGCCGAGGGCCGGCCGGGGAGCCGCGCGGCACATCCGGGCCGATGCCGATCGCAGAGTTCGTCCGACGGCGGCCGCCGAAGTCGAAAGAAAACGACGCATGAGTTCTTCCGCGTGCCCCGAAATGAAATCGCGGCCCGAGCCGATACCGATGGGGAGACCGTCTACCAAGAGCGGGTCGGTGGGATCCGAAACGTTTTCGCGCGTCGAACCGCCTCTCGACTTTCAGTATGACGGACACACAATCGAGGGTCCAGCGAACAAAACGCGGAAACGAGGTTTTCCGCGGACGAAACGTCCCCCGGAAGGAATCGCGCGGCTTTTTACAGGCTTTGGTACCCCTCGGGCAAGGTTTTCGCTTGCGGCCCCGGCAGGAGATTTCGCTTCGGCCAAAATCGGCCTTCGGCATCCTTCCGCAGAATCGAGACGAGATTGCCTTCGGGGTCCAGGCCTGCGAATTCGGACGGTTGTTCGGCTTCCGGAGGAAGCGTGAACCGCGGCGGGGTGATCGCTTCGGCGGCGATCGGTTGTCCGCGATAGATCGTATCGACCTGTTCGGCCGTCATATGCACCGTGGGCAAATGCGGTACGGCCTCGCGCGGCGGAAGGAGAACTTCCTGCCAGTTTTCGTAGTTGATTTCTTCCGGGGCCAAGGCATCTTCGATACGGAAGGGGCCCACCGCCGAGCGGACGAGCGACGACATGACCGCCGCCGTTTGCAACGCAGCGGCGATATCGCGTCCCAGCGCGCGAATGTACGTACCCGACCCGCATTGGACTTTCAGTTCCAGCTCGGGATATGCGTAGCGTACCAGCTCGATTTGATAGACGACAACCGTCCGCGGCGGTAACGCATCGAGTTTGCCTTCCTGGGCCAGCTCGTAGGCACGGCGGCCTTCTACCCGCAACGCCGAAAAGATGGGCGGACGCTGTTCGATGCGCCCCACGAAGTTCGGGAGTACGGCTTCGATTTGTTCGGTCGTCGGGACGGGCGGATCGACCAGTTCTTCGACGGGCTGCTCGATGTCGTCGCTGGCGCTCCGTTTCCCCAATTGGAAAACCGCGAGATACTCTTTGGGCAATTGCTGGATGTAGGGAAGCAATTTCGTCGCTTTGTTCGCGCAGGCGATCAGGACGCCTTCGGCCAGCGGGTCGAGCGTGCCCGCATGCCCCAAGTTCAGTTCGCGAGAGGCGCGCTGCGCTCGGTTGAGCGCATGTCGCGACGTCATTCCGCGTTCTTTCTTGAGATTGTACAGGCCCATCACATCGGACCGGTGTCGCTTTCTCATGACATTTCTCCGTCGGCCGCTTCGTCGGGCACGCCGTCGTCGGGCAACGCCCAATCGCCGTCGCTTTGAATGACAACCCGGCAAATGCAGATTGTTCGGTCGATGAAATCCATTACATCGCACAACGACCGAATTGCCAACCGGTTGTCGCTGTTCCGAGTCCGAAATCCAAAATATCAGCTACTAAATAGCCGATGTTTTGGATGAAAATCGATCTTTCGGCAAACGGGCCGTTCGGGCATACGGATCGCTGCGAACAACAAGGGCGCCGACGACACAACCGGCGGCACAGGCGTAAGAACGCGACGCACTGCGACTTCAGACGTATTCGAACACGACGCCGATTTCGCCGCCCGTCTTGAACAGGTATTGGCGCGATGCTTCGTACTCGGCCGGCCCCTTCATGTGCTCGATCATCAACGGCACGTCGTTGGGAAGCTGCGCCAAGCGTTTCAGATAGGTCTTGTAGTCGAGCTCCCCTTCGCCGAGCGTCACTTCGACGAAGTGGACGTTCATTTCGACCTGCCATTTCAGGTCTTTGGCGTGACAGCTCACGATCCACGGGCCGAGCTTGTCGAAGCACTCGTTGATAAGCCCCGTGTTGTCGTAGAACTTCGCCGGACAATTCACCAGGTTGCACGGATCGAGATGCACGCCGAAGGCGTCGCGATCGACGGCCTTGAGCATTCGAAGGTACGCGTCGGGGCTGTCCGGCAACGACCAGCCCATCATCTCGTAGCAGAACTTGGCGCGTCGCGGCTTGACGGCGTCGATGATCTTGCGGGCGTTCTCGACCGCGGCGTCGAAGAATGTGTCGGACAAGTTGTCCGGGTGCGGGCCGTACCAGATGTCGGCATTGAACGAACCGGCGATATCGACGCAGCACAGGGCGCCCAGTTCGTCGGCCAAGGCCAGGCCTTCGGTCACTCGTTCGAGGTTCGCCTTGCGTTTTTCGGCATCGGGATCAAGCAGATTGCACCAGCGTCCGACCTCGGCGATGACGACGTCGTTCCGCTGAAAGGCGGTACGGATGTCGCGAATACGCTCTCGATCGTCGATGCCCACCGGCGGACAATAGGCGGCGCGATAGCTCTTCTCGCGATGCGCACGCGCCAGTTCTTCAGGGTCGGCCGGCGCCTTGAAAACCGGTGCTCCCAGCCGGATCGGATGCTTCGTTGCAGGAGACGTTCCCGCCGCCGGTTGCGTTGTCGCGACCGGTTCACCCGCCGTCACACCACCGGCGGCCGCCGCGGCCGTCAATACGGTCGACGTCTTGAGAAAGTCACGTCGCGATGTGCCTTGTGTCTGCATCGGTGGATCTCCTCGACGAAGCGGATAGAGTCGGCGACACCGGCCGGCGCGCTTCGATGGATCGATTCGCTGCTCACCGCACGAGCGCCCGGCCGACATTCCATCATCCTCAACGGCGACGGCAGACGTCAAGGAAATCGACCCTTTCCGCGTGAGTCGGGGCGGCGAAAACGCCGTCGCCCGTGCGGGAAACACCCCGAAAGATTGTGCCTCGAAAAGCCGCCCTTCTGTTCGTATGATTGCACGCATTCTCACGAGACCGTACGATCACGGTGGTTGCGTCGCATGCAGCGGAGGTGAGGCCGAGAGTCCGGCGAACATTCCAAATAGCGTGCTGCGATTGCTCGGAGCATTCCGAGTGTTGCGAGCGACGGCGCGTTCTGGATGGTCTCATCTCCAAGCTGTCCGAGGAAAGCAGCAAGAAAAGGACGGCACGGCAGGGGGCGCACCCACAATAAGCAGCGTTTTCGACGGAGAATCTTCGGCGATTTCCTGTCTCCCATCTTTCCTTGGCTACCGATTTTCCTAACATAACAAGCAGTCGAAGGGCGACGGTGCGCGAGGCGGGCCTCGGCCGAAGGGACGCGAGTCGGTTCGGGGCGCGTCGTGTGTCGCTTGGGGGCTTGGCGGTTTCTGCCCATGCGAGGGCGACCATGCAAAAAGTGCTGGTGGTAGACGATTCACCGGTCGATCGCCGCTTGATCGCCGGTTTGCTGGCCGAGGAGCAACGCTACGCGATCGATTTCGCCGAAAACGGACGCGAAGCGCTCGAACGGCTGGAAGGATCGCGCTACGACCTCATCGTCACCGATTTGGTCATGCCCGAATTGAACGGCCTGGAACTCGTCCGCGCCGTCCATGCCAAATACTCACAAACGCCGGTCGTGTTGGTGACGTCGCAAGGTTCCGAAGAATTGGCCATTCAAGCGCTCGAGGCGGGTGCGGCCAGCTACGTTCCCAAACGCGTTCTCGGCAACCGCCTGCGGAGCACGGTCGCCGAAGTCTTGAAGGCATCGGACCATCAACGGTTGCGAAGCCGCCTGATGAACCGTCTCAACCAGTGCCGGTTCTTCTTCTGCTTGGAGAACGATCCGAAGCTCTTCTCGCCGCTTGTCGACTTTCTCCAAGAGATGCTTTGCTTCGTGGGCATGTGCGACAAGACCGAAATCACCCGCACCTGCATCGCCGTTCAAGAGGCCGTCAGCAACGCGATGTTTCACGGCAACTTGGAGATCGATTCCGAATTGCGGGCGCAAGGGGAGGGCGCTTTCTTCGACGAAGTGCGGCGTCGTGCAGGAATCGAACCGTATGCCGGTCGCCGCATCGATGTGTCGATTTCGATCGTGCCTTCACGTTTGGAAATCGTGGTTGAAGACGAAGGACCGGGATTCGACGTTTCGTGTTTGCCCGCTCCCGGCGATCCGGCGATGCTCGATTGCCCTTGCGGAAGAGGTCTCTTGCTGATGCGGGCGTTCATGAACGAGGTCGTTTACGAAAACGGCGGCCGCCGCGTCCGGCTGGTCAAGCATTTCGCCCCCACATCCCGCATTGCCGAGTGACCGTGCCGCGGCGACACGCGGTGTTCTCCGATTTTCACGTTTGCGAACGGCGCGATCGGTGAAGTAGACTAGCCTGTTACAGGTAAGCGGGGAGCACGTGCACCGATGTTGTGCGAATCTCTGGTTTCGTGTGCTCATGAGGTGACATGATGAGTCTGCCGCGATACGGCTCCCTGCTGATGATGTGCGCGACGCTGGTCGGGATGACGGCTTTTCCCGCCGCGGGTGAAACGAAACAGCCCGGCAAGTACAACGTGCTGTTCATCGCCGTCGACGACTTGCGCCCCGAGCTGGGATGTTACGACGTTCCCCTGATCCAAACGCCGCACATCGATGCCTTGGCGGCCGACGGTTTCCTCTTCCGCCGGGCGTATTGCCAGCAGGCGGTGTGCAGTCCTTCGCGGACGTCGTTGCTGTTGGGGCGTCGGCCCGACACCACGCGGGTGTACGACCTGCAAACACACTTCCGAAAGAATCTTCCCGATGTGGTGACGTTGCCGCAGTACTTCAAGCAGCACGGGTATTTCACGGCGGGATTCAGCAAGATCTTTCACGGCGGCTTGGACGATCCGGTAAGTTGGAGCGTACCGCATTGGAAGCCGAGGGCGCCGGGATACGGCAAGCCCGAAACCCTCGCAGCGCTCGCTCGCGAAGCGAAAGAAATGCGGGAAAAATACGGTCCCGCGAGCAAGGTTCTCGAACGTGACCCCAAGACCGGAGCCGTATTGAAAACGACGTCGCCGAAGTATCGTGTCCGCGGACCGGCGTGGGAGGATCCCGACGTGCCCGACAACGCCCTCGCCGACGGCCAAACGGCCGAAAAAGCGATCGAGGTGTTGCGCGAGGTCAAAGACCAGCGATTCTTCCTGGCCGTCGGTTTCTTGAAACCGCATTTGCCGTTCGTCGCTCCGAAGAAGTATTTCGACCTGTACGATCACGACGCCGTGCCGTTGGCGAAAAACCCCTTCCTGCCGAAGAACTGTCCCGACTTGGCACCGGCGAGTTGGGGCGAGCTGCGGGCGTACAAAGGGATCCCCAAGAGCGGTCCCGTGCCCGACGACATGGCCCGCGACTTGGTGCACGCCTATTACGCCTGCACCAGCTACGTCGACGCACAAATCGGCAAGGTGCTCGACGAACTCGATCGCTTGGGACTGGCCGAAAACACGGTGGTCGTGCTGTGGGGCGATCACGGCTGGCATCTCGGCGAGCATGCCTCGTGGTGCAAGCACACGAACTTCGAGGTCGCCACGCGGGCGCCGTTGATCTTCCGTGTTCCCGGCATGGAAGGCGGCAAGAAGTTGGAGGCCTTCGCCGAATTCGTCGACATCTATCCGACCTTGGTCGATGTGTGCGGACTGCCGGTGCCCGATGGACTCGAAGGCATCAGTCTCGTGCCGTTGTTCAAGAATCCCGATCGGCCGTGGAAAAAGGCGGCGTTCAGCCAGTATCCTCGCGGCAAAGCCATGGGATACTCGATGCGGACGGATCGTTACCGCTACACCGAATGGCTGACGCGAGACAAGGGCGAACTGGTGGCGACCGAGCTGTACGACCACCTGGAAGACCCCGACGAGAACGTGAACCTGGCTCCCGAGGCCGACAAGGAACTGCTTGAACAGTTGCACCGGCAGCTTCATGCCGGTTGGAAAGGGGCCCTGCCGCCGGGGCTGAAATAGGACTTTCGACGGCCCGCCGGCAACACCCCTGTTGCGGACCGTGTTTCCGGCGGACGCCGGATCGAGAAAACGCGACGCCCGATCGGGATGACCCATTTCCCGACCGGGCGTTTTTTTTGGTGTTCCTGCGCAGGAACCCGAAAGCGGCCGGAATGCTCTCCTCCGAAGGGACGATCACGCATCGCACAAGATGCCCGGCCGGTTCGAAGTGCTCGTTGCAATCGGTGTAGTCTGCATAACCTGTCGCCGGTCATGAGGGATTCCGCGCCGAAACGCGGCCGCCCTGCCGGGTGGGAAAAGCTAGGGTTTCAATGGCAATACCGCCGAGGCGGTGCCGCGTCGGCGGTCGGGTGGGGAAAATCTTGCGCACCGGGACGGGTAAACTCGCAACATGGCTGGAACATCGGACGACAATCTACTGGCAAAACTGGCGAATCTTTCGGCGGCAGCTTCCGGTGAAGGGGCTTTCGCGCCTCTGGCGGGACAGTCGTTCGAAGACCCCGAGGCCCACGAAGAGGTCGTCGAAGAGGAAATCTTCGACAAGCTCGCCGAGCGTCTCAACAGTATCGCCGAAGGGGCCGCGGAGGAACGAACGCCTACCGACATCGCTCCCATCCACGACGAGGAGCTGGGCGACGACGACAATCCGTTCGTCCCCTACGAGCCCGCATCGCTGGACGACGCCCAATTGACCGAAAGCGAAGTCGAGGCCCTGGCGTTGAAGTATCTGCTCGCCCGCGGCGACGCCACCGGCCGCGCCATCGCCGAGCAGCTTTGCCTGCCGTTCGTATTGATCGATCAAATGATGCGGCGGATGAAGCTGGATCGGCTGGTCGCCCATCGGGCCGACGCCCCGATGAACGATTACCAGTACGAGCTGACCGAGTTGGGCCGCGAGCGGGCGCGCCGTTATGCCGAACACTGTACCTATTTCGGCGCCGCGCCGGTCTCACTGCGCGATTACGTGGCCTCGGTCGAGGCCCAATCGCTCACGCGGCAGAATCCCAGCCGGGAAGATTTGTTGCGGGCGTTCGACGGCCTGTTGTTGAACAAACGTATGCTCGATCGCCTGGGACCGGCCATCAATTCGGGACGCGGGCTGTTCTTGTACGGCTCGCCCGGTAACGGGAAGACGAGTATCGCCGAACGCGTGACGTTCGCCTTCGGGCAGCACATTTGGATTCCGCGGGCGATCGGCGTCGACGGCGAAATCATCCGCCTGTTCGACCCCGTGAACCACGAAGAAGTGCCGTTGGGGCCGAGTTCTGGGCTGTTCGACAACCGCAAGGTCGATCGCCGCTGGGTGCGTATCAAGCGTCCGACGATCATCGCCGGGGGCGAACTGACGATGTCGGCCCTGGAGGTCACGATCAATACCTCGACCGGCATTTCGGAAGCACCGCTGCAACTGAAGAGCAACTGCGGGACGCTGGTGATCGACGACTTCGGCCGACAGCGAATGCCGATCGACGAGTTGCTCAACCGCTGGATCGTCCCCTTGGAAAAGCGGGTCGATTTCTTGAACCTGCCCAACGGAAAGAAAATCACCGTTCCGTTCGACCAGTTGATCGTGTTTTCGACGAACCTCGAGCCGCGCGACCTGGTCGACGAGGCCTTCCTCCGCCGTATTCCGTACAAGATCGAAGTCGGCGATCCGAGTGAGAAAGAGTTCCGCGAGCTGATGGTTTTGCTCGCGAAAAAGATGGGAATCGAGTATCGCCAAGAGGCGGTCGATTACCTGATCGAGCGTCACTACAAACAAGCCGGGCGTTCCTTCCGGTTCTGCCATCCGCGGGACTTGTTGATGCAAATCTCCAACTTTTGCCGGTACGCCGACCGCGAACCGATCCTGACTGAAGAATTGTTCGACATGGCCTGCGAAAACTATTTCTCGGTCATGTGACCGCAGAACACCCCCCGACGGCCCGCATTGACGCTCCTTCGATTCGACACCCGACGCCGCGGTGATCGTTCCGCCGACAACCCGTTCGTTCCCGCAGGGAGGGCGCGATGCCGTACGCCGAAAGGACCCATCCCGATCGTTTGTATCGCCGCACGGGCGCATGTGCCGACCGTCGAGGCTTGCGGCGACGACCGTTCATCGTCGATTGTGCAGGCAACACGGCGATGGAATACGCCTTGTTGTTGGGGATCATGATCGCAGGCGGACTCGCCGCGTATGCCGCTGCGTCGTATGTGACCGCCGGCGTGTTCGGAACGGCCTCCGACTACGCGGCCGCACCGCATCGAAGCGGCGCCGGATTTTCCCCGAAGCATCGCGACGGTTCGGCCCGTTCCCACGTTGCAGAGGAAACCGAGCGAACCTCGCCGATCGCGTGGGTACACGATCGCCTGCAAGCCGACAAAGAGACGCTCGGCAAGGCCGGTATTCACCTGGCCGTCTGGTTGTTCATCCTCGGCGGCGGATTCCTCGCGTGGCGGGCCATCCGCTGGCGCATGCGGATGCGGCGGGCGCTGCGCTCCGCCGCACGTCAGGAGCCGCCGGGAGGCGATCTCCAGTCCCAGTTGCTCTTCGAAAAGCGACGCACCATCTGCCGCGTGCTGGCGAACCATATCGACGATCGCGGAAGCTGGTCGCTTTGCGTGCGGCACTTGATGTCGGAACGGGTGTGCACCGTCGGACCGAACGCCGATGTCGATGAGATCCGGCGCACGATGCACTTCCGCGGGATTCGGCACCTGCTGGTCACCGACGGCGACCGGCTGATCGGTATCATCAGCGATCGTGACATCGCCGGTCGGCGACAAGCCCGGGCATACGAGTTGATGACGCCCGATCCGCTGACGGTTTCGCCCGATCTGCCCGTCGGCCCCGCCGTGACGACGATGCTTCAGCACCGCATATCGTGTCTGCCGGTGGTCGAGGACGGAAACGTGTGCGGCGTGTTGACGACCACCGATTTGGCGCTGTCGTTGCAATCGGCGCTGCAGATCTTGCAGCAACTGGTCGGCGGCGAGCACGTCGGTGCGCCGACCGCCCGACGCGCAACGACCATCAGCGAGTTGGCACAACGGAATCGCGCCGCTTCTCCCGCTATGGGCGGGGACACATCGTCGGCTGCCGACCCGGTCCGTCAAGCCGCCGCCGTGGCCGCAACGTCGCCGCAAGAACCGCCGCAGGTTCCGTTTTCCGGCTGAGACGTGCTGGTCGCGCCGCCATCGACCGTGCGGCGCGCCGTTCAACCGTCGTCGTCTTCGTCGTCTTCGACTTCGCCGAAGCCCAAGGCGCGAAACGCCTCTTTGTCGTCCATGTCGATGCCCAACGATTCGGCCAGCCGAATGATCGCCTCTTGGGCGAGCGGATCGTCGATTTCTTCTAAGTCTTCGGGCGATCGCGCGACGATGTCTTGAATGTCGAACCACCATTCCGAGCCGTCGTCGAGCGTGAGGATTTCACACAGGCCGCCGCCCTTCATCTGCACGACACGGGTATCGACGATATTCGGGATGATTTCTTCGGGATTCTCCGGCTCCAGGTTCTTACCTTGCGAGAGGCGTTGCATGATCAGCGACATCATCATGATGTCGTACTCGTCCGAGCTGTTCATGATGCGGTACGGCCGTTCCTGCGTGCCGTCGCCGGTTTCCATGAGAAATCGCGCGCACAGTTCGTGAACCTCGCACTCGAACGCGCACATTTCGGTGTTGCCTGCCGCGTCGTAGTAGGTGGCCAACAGCATGTGTGCCTGGGGGCTCAACAGGAAGGTAGGAAACGACCGCTGCACGCAACGCGCCATCTCTTCCAAGTTGCCGTTTTCCTCGGCCTGTAGGGCTTCGGCCATCGCTCGGCAGTTCGGCTCGTACAGCTCCGACTCGGTGATCGACCGCCGGACGCGATCGTAGCTTTCCCTCGTGCGTTCCAGCAGGAAGGCCTTGAAATCGTCCAGCAGGGCGACGTATGCGTCATTTTGATTCGACATGAGAACATCCTTTGGAAGACGGCGTGTGTGGAAAATCGAGCGTTCTTCAGCGGCAAAGCCGACGCGCAGCAGCGATCCGAGTCTGTTTCGTGCATTTCGGAAAGGTGCCGGAACGACCGGCCGCGTCTCGGTCGACGGCGGGAAATCATTCTCCTCGAGGTTGCCCCCGGCGAACGACCCACTCCATCAAATGAAGCGTTTGACCGAAGAAATCCTGGTCGGTCGTGCCGTAGGGGCTCTTGAAAAACGGGGCCAGGAACGTGAGGTATCCGGCTTCGCCGAAGCGGGCGGCACACTCGGTCAAGCGGAACAAGTCGATCACCAAGGGCGCCGCCAGAATCGAATCGCATCCTTGCCAGATGAACTGAAGGACCATCGGCGTGTTCAAGAAGCCGCGAAAGTGGATATGGTCCCACGCCGTCTTCCAGTCGCCCATGCTTTGGATGTATTCGATTGTGACCAGCGTTTGCGGCGAATAGCCGAGGATTTCGGCCAGCAAATGGTCCTTGCTGACCACCTTCGATTGCTTGTTTTGCGGGGCGTCGAGCACCTTGCCGTCGAGGTTGCCGAAGATATTGTGCCCGACCCAGCTCATCACCTCGAGGTTTCGTTCGCGAAACATCGGGCCGAGGACGCTTTTCATGAGCGTTTCGCCCGTCTTCCCGTCGCAACCGGCATGCGGCACACCCCGCCGACGGGCCAGCTCGTCGATCGCCGCCGGTTTCGAGGCCGTCGACGGAGTGAAATTGACGTGCGGACAGCCTTCCTCGATCGCGGCCACGGCATAGATCGTGCTGGCGGGCAGGGGAGAATCGGGCCCATCGAGCAACGGCCCCCAGTCGTCCCAGTGCTCGGGAAGCGCCGCCGTGCAGGCCGGTTCCGTCGAGGCGACGTTGACCACGATCACGCGCTCCAGGTCGTTCGCTTCGCGGAAGGCCGCCAGTTGTCCGCGGATCCGATTCACGGCGTCGCGCGGGGTCGCATCGCGCGGCACCTCGGAGGAAGCCAGCGAGGTGATGACCTCACCGGCCCCGAACAGTGTTCCCCACGTGATACGGGCGTCGTTCTCGGCCAAATCGCCTTCCGCGGCGTCGAGGAGTTCCGGCTCGAACAACCGGCTGTCGCGGGCGAGCTTGCGGAGTTCCGAAGCCACATCGCCCTCGCGGATTTCACATCCCCCCACGACGATCCGATCCCAGTCGACCAGATCGAGCGCGGCGAACTCAGGCCGTGCGGTAACCAGCCCTGTCGTGTCGATCAGTCCCCTCCGCAGGGCCGCCAAGCCGAGTTGGACACACGAGGCGACGCCGCCGCGGGCACCGACGAGCCAAAGACCGACACGTTTCATGCTGCCTCTTCCTGTTGTTTGTTGATTAGCCGATGAACAAAGAGGGCGAATGCCTTCTCGTGCTTGCGTTTACTTGTGCGGCAAGCGACGGCGTTCTCCGGGGGCTTCTTTTGCCTCTGCCAGTGCGTCGAACCTGTCGACAGAGTGATTTTGGGGGTGCGAGGCAAAGGAAAAGCTACTTGTTGTCCCACCGGTTACCAGTATGATTGTTTGATGTGCGCGGCGGGGAGTCAATCGCCGCGGGCCGCAGGGCCGGCTCTTTACGGATCGCAGACATTCTTTCCAAGCCAAGCAGGAACGACGATGCCTCCGACCCTTTCGAAATTGATTCAGGCGTTGCAACCCTCGGCCACGATGGCGATGGCGGCGAAGGCCAAGGAATTGAAGGCCACGGGCAAGACGGTATACGACCTGAGCTTGGGGGAACCCGATTTCGACACCCCCGAACACATCCGACAGGCCGCCGTCGAGGCGATGAATGCCGGATACACGCACTACACGGTTGCCAGCGGCATTCCTGAACTGAAGCAGGCCGTCGTCGACGCCTATGCGGCACGTTACGGACTGCAATACGAGCCGACGCAGGTCGTTATCTCGAACGGGGCCAAGCACGCCCTGCATAACACGTTCACGGTGTTGCTGGATCCCGGTGACGAGGTCATCGTGCCCGCCCCGTATTGGGTGAGCTACGTCGAACTGGTGCGGCTGGCGGGCGGCGTACCGGTCGTCGTGGAAACGACCGAGGCCGACGACTTCAAGCTCTCGCCCGAGGCGTTGCGCAAAGCCCTGACGCCGAACACGAAGGTGTTCTTGCTGTGCAGCCCGTCGAACCCGACCGGGTCGGTCTACTCGCCCGACGAACTGAAGGCGCTGGCCGAGGTCGTTCTGGATGCCGATTTGACGGTCGTTTCCGACGAGATTTACGACCGGCTGATTTACGGCGACCGGCCGTACGCGAGTTTCCCCACCGTGGCCGACGGCCTGGTCGATCGCACGATCGTCATCAACGGCGTGAGCAAAACGTACGCGATGACCGGTTGGCGAATCGGGTGGGCGATGGCCCCGGCTCCCTTGGCCAAGGCGATGGGCTCGCTGCAAAGCCAAGAGACATCGAACCCGTGCAGCATCAGCCAGCACGCGGCGATTGCGGCCTTGCGCGGTCCCCAAGATTGCGTCGACAAGATGCACGCCGAATTCGCCAAACGACGCGACTATGTAGCCCGGCGGATCGCCGAGATTCCCGGCCTCTCGTGCCCCGACATGGG
Organism: Thermostilla marina; assembly: GCF_054657455.1. Taxonomy (NCBI): domain Bacteria; kingdom Pseudomonadati; phylum Planctomycetota; class Planctomycetia; order Pirellulales; family Thermoguttaceae; genus Thermostilla; species Thermostilla marina. Next base: position 493,043 of record NZ_BAAHYR010000001.1, read on the forward strand.
CGGTGCGTTCTATGCCTACGTGAACATTTCGGCACACTTGGGTAAGACGTACGGCGATCAAAAGATCGACACGTCGGCCGAGTGGTGCCTGGCCTTGCTCGAGCGCAAGAATGTCGCGACGGTGATGGGGTCGGCCTTCGGGACCGAAGGTTACGCCCGACTGTCGTTCGCCACGAGCATGGAAAACCTCGAAGCGGCCCTCGATCGCATCGCCGAGTTCGTCGCCGAGGCGAAATGACGGCACATGCGGCGCGAATCGGCGTGACGCCGATTCGGCAGTTTGCGACGCTCCGCAATGAAAAACGGCCGGCATCCAGCCGGCCGTCGTATTTTTTGGAGCGAAAGCCGCTCAGCGATCCGACGACAACACCTGCCGCAGCAAGGCCGAAACGTCTTCGTAGTCCTTTTCCGACGGCGGTCCCGCTGCGTATTGCATGATGGACGACTGCGGACGCTCGGTCAGCGACAACAGCGTCGACGAGACCGTTCCGTATTGTCCGTTCTTGAGCACGACGCCCCAACGGCCTTGTTCGTCGGCCGGTCGTGCGAAGGCGCGACTGGCGACCGCCAGGAACGTGACGGCCGAATCGAGCCGCTGCAACGTCAGCAGTCGCAGGAGAAAGCGTTGGCGCGCGTCGTCGGGATCGTTGACCCGGCCGTTGGTCATCAAGTACAAACCGGGCGTCAATCGCTCCAGCTCGACGTAATCGCCGCCGTAGACGACCGCGGCGTAGTTGCGGTCGACGCACAGGTAGTTCGCCCCGGCGTACTTGCCGGAGCGAAGCTCGGCATACGCGGTTTCGGCGGCGTCTTTGGCATTGTTGAAGGTGAGGAGTTGCCGGCAGAGGACGCCTCGCGAAATGGGGTCGGGCGGAACCATCCGCTTGGGGCGATTGGCCACCGCCACCACCAGGCCGTGCTGATTCACGCCCAGCCAGGTTCCGCCGGCTTTCTTGTCGATACCGCAAATCACCCGCGGACGCCCCGATTGGATCTTCGGACCTTGCGTGGGCCGATCGAAGCGTTCTTCACGATTGTGCGCGATCAACACCGGGGCATCGCGAGCCGTCTGAAACTGAAGCGCGAGAATGCACATCGTTTCGCACCGATATTCATGTTGCCGAAAGGAATTCTGTCGTTACCACGCCCGATCCGGTGAATACCGAATCGGTGCACGCTAAACGGAGGTCGCCGAAGCGCAAACCCCGCTTGTCGCCATAGAAACCGCCGTATCGGGCCGTCGACCGACGGGGCGCCGCTTGGTCGGCGTACCGATCCCCGTGCGGAAAACGATTCGCTGCCCCGGAAAAGATGCGGAAGCCGACATCGGCACATCAAAAGGTCCGTTGCCCGATACCGACCGGCGCAACCTCCCAAGAACGGGAACCTGCCATGAAGTGGTCGCGCGGCCACACCATCCTTGCCGCTGAACATCGAAAGGAGGTACCGACGAGGTGTCGGAACTGCCCCCGGAGCCTGTCGATGGCGAATCAATAAACCTCTAAAATACCGCATCCTGCCGCGCGCGTGCACCCCTCTGTTTAGGGGTGCCTGTCGTTTGTCTGAAGCGACTTCGTTCCCTCATTCGGTGGGAAAGGACAAGGGCTTCCGCCACGATGCAAACGGTCGCAGGACGCCCAAAACTCCCCGCTAGAGGGGGCTGCCGGGTTGTCCCTCGCGACGAAAAAGCGTAAGCTTCAGGTTTTGCCGCGTTTTGATCGTCGGCTTGCCCAATCTGCCTTGTCGTCTGCCTTTCCTCGTCTGTAGACGTCGGATCGGTCGGTTCGGCAGGTGGTCGTGTTTGTCAAGATTGTCCGCAGAGCACCCGAGATGAGGCGAGGCTGGCTTCGCCGCGTTGCGTTGCTCTGTTTGTTTGTGGATCTTCGGCTGTTTTCATGACGCAACCCACCACTCGCCAACGTGAAAGTTCGCTTCCCCTGAAACCTTCGCGGACGGGAACGCTGACCGGCGTCCAGATTCTCGGCGTCGGAGGGGCCGTGCCCGACAACGTCGTCGCCAACGAAGACTTGGCCGGCCTCGGTTGCGACACGGAATGGATCATCCAACGAACCGGGATGCGGGAGCGGCGGCATGCGCCGCCCGACCAAAGCACCGGTGATTTGGCCGTCGAAGCGGCCCGACGCTGCATTGCCCAGGCGGGCGCCGATCCCGGCGACATCGATCTCGTGTTGCTGGGAACGTACACACCGGACATGACGATGCCTGCCACCGCCGGATATGTCCAAGACCGTCTCGGCTTGCAGGCCTTGGCCTTCGACATGCAAGCGGCGTGCGCCAGCTTCGTGTTTGCGATGCTCTCGGGGATGCAATACGTGGCCACCGGTTGCAGCAAGTTGGCGCTGGTGATCGGGGCCGATTGCGCTTCGCGCGTCGCGAATCCCAAGGACGTCAAAACGTATCCGCTGTTCGGCGACGGGGCCGGGGCCGTGCTGTTGGGCCGCGGCGACGACGCCCAGGGACTGTTGGGGTTTGCCGTCGGTTCCGACGGGTCCGGGGCGCCGCTTTTGTGCCGTCCCATGGGCGGTGCCAAAATGCCCTATTCCAACAAGCCGGAAGACTACGACAAGCAGTTCGTGTACATGGAGGGCCGGCCGATCTTTAAGTGGGCCGTCCGCATGCTCCATCAGACCGTGCACGAAGTGCTCGACACCGCCGGATTGCCGTTGGAAGCGATCGACCTGGTGATCCTCCATCAGGCCAACCAGCGGATCATCGATGCCGCGATGAAGAACCTGGGCATTCCGCCCGAAAAAGTCTTCAGCAATCTGGATCGCTACGGAAACACGTCGTCGGCTAGTATTCCCTTGGCCCTGGCCGAGGCCTACGAGGCCGGTTTGATCAAGCCCGGCACCCGCGTGCTGATGAGCGGGTTCGGCGGCGGATTGGCCTGGGGCACGATGCTGTTTCAGTGGTAAGTGCGCGATCGCCGGGCGGGGGCACGCTTCTTGTTCGTGGTTTCGACCGCGTGCGAGAAAACGCGCATGATTCCACGACGATTCTCGGCGGTTGCCGACTCTCGCGTGATGGCATCGCCATCCGTTTCCGGTACAATGCGCCGCGAAGGAGCACGGCACGGATCGCGCACCAGGCACGGTCCTTTTCTTGAGATGACTGCGTCTTTCGGCCGCAAAAAGGATGGGCATCATGGCGAAAAAGGTGAAACGTCTTCCGCCGCGTGAACGTCGCAAACCCGAAGATTGCTGGGATTTGTCGAGCCTGTTTCCCGACGACGCTGCCTGGGAACAGGCGATGAAGAAATGGACTTCGCAGATCGACGAATACGAGAAGTTCCGCGGGACACTGGGCGAAAGTGCCGAAAAACTCGCGGCGTTTCTCAAGTTCGATCTCGAAACCGACCGTCTGGGCGAACGATTGGGAACGTACGCCTTCTTGAAGACCTCGGAAGATGCCGCGAACTCGCACGCGCAGGCGATGTACGGCCGTTTCATGGGCGTATTGGCCCGGGCGAACCAGGCGGCCAGTTTTGCGCGGCCCGAGATTCTCGCCGTTCCGCGCAAGAAGATGGATGCTTTCCTCCAGGAACGTTGCCTGCAACCGTATCGCCTGCTGTTGCAGCGGATCATCGAGTACCGGCCGCACACGCTCAGCCGGAAAGAAGAACGGTTGCTCGCCATGCAAACCGAGATGGCGCAAACCGCCCGCGAGGTGTTCCATCAGCTCAACGATGCCGATTTGCGTTTCGGCGAGGTCAAAAACGAAAAAGGCGAATGGATCGAGCTGACGCACGGAACGTTCGCCTCGCTGTTGCAATCGCGGTCGCGCGCCGTCCGCCGAAAAGCCTTCGAGCAACTGTACCGCGGCTACGAAGCGCACGTGAACACGCTGGCGGCCTCGTTGGGCGGTTCGGTGCGGACGGACATCTACTACGCCCGCGCGAGGAATTTTCCCAGCGCCTTGGAAGCCGGGTTGTTCCCCGACCGTGTTCCCGTTTCGGTGTACGACAACCTGATCGCGACGGTCGAGCGGTTTCTGCCTTCGTTGCACCGGTACTACGACGTGCGTCGCCGCAAGATGAAACTGCGCGACATTCACGTCTACGACACGTATGTTCCCCTGGTCGACAAGATCAAGAAGCGACACACCTGGAGCAAGGCCGTCGACCTGGTCGTCGCTTCGCTCGCGCCGTTGGGTAAAGAATACGTCGAGGTACTCGAAAAGGGACTGCGCGGACGCTGGTGCGATCGGTACGAAAACCGCGGCAAGCGCAGCGGGGCCTTCAGCGCGGGCAGCTACGACGGTGATCCCTACATTCTCATGAACTTCCAGCCCGACGTGTTCGACCATGTGTTCACTTTGGCGCACGAGGCCGGGCACTCGATGCACAGTTACTTTTCGGCAGAACACCAGCCGTACCAGTATTACAACTACACGCTGTTCGTCGCCGAGGTCGCCAGCACCTTCAACGAGCAATTACTCGGTCGGTTCTTGATGGACCGCGCGAAGAGCGACCTCGAGCGGGCGTACCTGATCAACCACGAGCTGGACGAGATTCGCGGAACGCTCTTCCGGCAAACCATGTTCGCCGAGTTCGAGAAGATCGTTCACGAAAAGGTCGAACAGGGCGAGGCTCCGACGGTCGACTTCTTCACCGGCATTTACCGCGGCCTGTTGGAAAAGTATTTCGGTCCCGATTTCACGTTGGACGACGCCTTGTCGCTGGAATGCTTCCGGATTCCGCACTTTTACCGGGCGTTTTACGTGTACAAATACGCGACCGGCATTTCGGCGGCGATCGCCCTGGCCGACCGCGTGTTGAGCGGCGGAAAAGCCGAGCTGGACGACTATCTCGGCTTTCTCAAGGGCGGATGCTCGAAGGATCCGCTCGATCTGCTGCGCGATGCCGGCGTCGATATGGAGAAGCCCGACGCCGTCGAGGCCGCCTTGGCTCGCTTCGACCGCCTGGTCGACGAACTCGACCGCCTGTTGTAAGCGACGTCGAAAACTGCCGATACACGCCGGCGGCGAGGTCGATCAGTCGATCGGCTTGAGGCTGGTGATCCACAAGAACGGTTGGTCGGCCTCGTCGATCCGCAATTCCATCTTCAGCTTGGCCTGGAACAGCAGGCGCTTCAGCAGCAGGCTGTAAGTGGTGCGCGTATTCGGAGCCGAAACGATCGCCTTTTGCGGATCGATGTCGTGCCGCACCAGCGCGTAATGATCGTACAGGTAGGGAATCGAGGTCTTTTCCGCCACCGCCGCCAGGACGGTGTCGATCGAAACGTTTTCGATGTTGACCGTCAAGAATTCATAAAGCTGCGGGGCGAGGTCGCGGGCGGGTTTCTCGGGGCGCCATCCGACCGGCCAAATCTTCATGCCCTCTTGCGCGCGGCGAATGTGATAGATCGGACGCCCTGCGGCATCCACGCCCGGCACCAGACACAACCCCGGATTCCGCAGCAGATACGCCGTCGCCGTTCCGGACGCGATACCGCGAAGCTCTTCGGCCACCGGATCGTCTCCCGCGGCCTTTTGCAGTGCGGCGTCGTAGTCCGACGGGAACTGGAGCCGGTCGAGGATCGCCGCAATGATCTCGCCCCGCGGCTTCCCCTTGGTCGAGACGGCCACCGGCGTCGACAGATCGGTATGAACGAGCCGGAATTGCTCGACGGTCAATCCCCAGGCGTTGGTTTGCGGACGCGATTCGGGCGGGCCGTTCCGCGCCACATCCTGCAACCAGGCCCGTAAGGCACCCAACTCCGAGCTGCGGAAACGTCCGCCCGGCGTGATCAGCGTATTGTCGGCTTTCAACAGGGCGGTGACGGTATAGATGGTCTGCCCGGCCAATTCCGTTTGCCGAATGCCGATTTCGTCCCCCGGTCCGTAGGAACGAAGCCGAAAGTCTTCGATGCCCGCCGAGGCCAACAGCTGCAACCAACGCTGCGAAATACCGACCGGCGCGCCGGTTTCGACGACGATTTCCAGTCGCACGTCGGCCGGTCGAGCACCGACTTGCGCCGGCAGCGGCGCCGCGAAAAGAACGAGCATTGCGACGGCGGACAACCAGGCGGCGGGAGCAAAGCGATTTCGTGTCATGACGGCGGCCTCGTCGAGAAACGAACAAAGCGACGGCTGCCGAAGCGTGAACCCTCGGCGGCCCTTTCTCTCATTATAGGTTTTTCTCGACGGGGCGATCGTTCGATCTGCGGGTCAGTCGTCCGCCGACGCTTCGGTTCGCCGAATCAACAGCAATGTCCGATCGTCGTCGGCAGGCACACCCGTGTTATCGAGGTGCTCGACCACCTGCCGCAAGATGTGTTTGGCGGGCTTGTCGCCCAAGGCACGGATCATCGGCAGCACGGTCGCGTCCCACAGGAGTTTTCCGGCCGCGTCGCGTTGCTTGCGTAGGCCTTGCGTGCACACGACCAGGATTTCTCCCGGCTCGATCGTCAGGCGATATTGCGAGTAGCGGGATTCGGGCGAACTTCCCAACGACGGGCCGACCGAAGCCGTGCGGCGGAGCCTTTCGGCCCGCACGACTGCGGCGAAAGCGGTTCCGGCCGTGGAACAGTGCAGTTTGCCGCTTTGCGGATCGAGCATGCCGACGAAGGCCGAGGCGACCTGATCGCCTGCCGAACCGGTCCACAACGTCAAGTTCACCCGCTCGAGCAGTTTGCCCGTGTGCTGCACGTAATGGGCGTGCGAGCGGATCGCCGTCCGCAGGGCGGTTTGCGTGAGAGCCGCTTCCATGCGGCGGGTTTCCACGTCGCCCACGGCGATCGCCACCTTGCCCTGCGGCAGGCAGAACCAGTCGTGGAAGTCGCCTCCGAGACCTTCGACTTGATTCGTCCAGCCGGCGAAGTCCCAACCATCCAGAAGCGGTGCGATCGTGGGGAGTTGTCCCCGTTGAAAGCGAGTTGCCGACTGGAATTCGCGTCGTAGGCGTTCCGATTGCACGGCCGTTTGCAGGGCGACTTCCCGTTCGAGTTCGGCCGCCAATCGTCCCGAGACGACTTCCAAGATACCGGTATCATGTTCGTCGAACGATCGTTCGATGTCGGAATACACCCACATCGTGCCCAGGATGTTCGTGGGGGTGGCCACCGGCAGGCACACGGCCGAGGCGTAGGGCTCGGGCGAACGCCATTGCTCCACCAGCGCCGCGGTTTCCAACACGACCGCGTGACCGAGCATCGCTTCGAGATCGGCCAGCGCCCCTTTGAGCACGCGGGGCGGCTCGGCCAGCTTCGTGCGAGGAAGCCCCCACGCGGCGCGCAACTTCAATTCGGTCGTCCCGTCGTCGAGCACGTACAATCCGGCGGCCTGGCATCCGACGGCCACGGCACCCGATCGCAATACGGCTTCGAGGCGGGCGGCCAAGCGGCGCGATTCCTCCGGATGCGGGGTGACGGGAATCGCCGTTGCCAGTTCGGCCTCACGCTCGCTCAATGCCTCGTGCGTGACCAGCAGTTCGCCGAGCATCTCGGCGGCCGCCTCGGCCAACGCTTGCAGACGCTGAATGTCGTCCTGCTCGTGCGACTTGGGATCGACGGGATCGAGTCGCAAATGGCCCAAGGTGCGGCCGGTGTCGGCGGCGCGGACGGGCACGTCGCCCCGACCTTCGCCTTCCCCCGGCACGAATCGCATGAGCCAGCCGGTCAAATCGAGGAACGACCGGGTCACGTTCCGCCAGCCGGGCAGCGTCTGCGGATCGATCGACGCGCCGCTGCGCTCGTCTTCCCGGTACACCTTCAGGTACTTGGGGCGTGCGTTTTCCACGGAGCTTGTGTTCCGATTACGAGTTTGCATTCATCCCCTCCGTGGTGGGCAATTCACGGGTGCGCGTTCAAGGAACCCAATCTAAAGATGGATATGTGCGTGCTATGCGTCAGATAGGAAATCCGTCTTTGGTGTTTAGTTGGTTTTCTGTTTTGCGCAGTCTGTGTGCACTTCATATGCGACACACTTTGACATCGGCATGGGAAAGGGGAAGATTTTGCCTCAGTCAAACTGGGTCGGGTTATGCCGGTTGCAGGTGAATGGGTAAAGTTTGTCGGTTGCGGTGCGCGGCGAAGTCAGAGACGCAGGGCCGGCCGCAGCTTTCGGCGAGAACAAGACACGAGAAATCTGCCCCGGATGCCCTTAGACGTCGCCCCGGCCGATGAGAGGACCGCACGCGGCAAGCGGCGTCTTTCGACAAGAGAAGGGGCGTCGCCCCGGCCGCCTCAGCGATCCAACGTGACGTTCCAGTACACCTCGCTGAGGAAGCGGCGCCAGCTTTCGACGCGGATCTCGCCCGCCGAGTACAACGGCGTCCACCGCGGACGAACCGGCTTCTTGCGGAGACGCATGCCGGCTTGTTCGGGCGTGCGGGCGGCCTTTCGCCGGTTGCACGGCACGCACGCCAGCACGCAGTTTTCCCAGGTCGATTCGCCCCCTTGGCAACGCGGAATCACGTGGTCGATCGTCAATTGCTCACTGGAAAGCTTGCGACCGCAGTATTGGCACGTGTAACCGTCACGGCGAAACAGATTGCGTCGGCTGAAGGGGACCGAGCTATGGGGGACGCGATCGTAAGTGACCAGGGTGACGACCTCGGGAACGCGGATGCGCCATGCCACCCCTTGGACAAACAGGTCGTCGTCTTCCGGAACCAAACGGGCCCAATCGCGCCAGGTGTAGGTTTGGTAATCGTCGGGATCGACGACCAGAGCGGTACCTTGGTAGACGAGAACGAGGGCTCGGGCAACCGTCGCAATGTGAATCGGCTGCCAATTGCGGTTGAGGACGAGTGTAGGACGCTGAAGGATGCCCGTCGGCACGACTTGCCTCTCCCGGTGCGGGTGTTTGCGATTCCCGCCCGGTTGGTGTTGGTCGGGCCTGAAACGTCCCTCAAGCGGGCGTTCTTCGGTGCGTCCGTTCGGAGGAAGACCGCCCGGCCGGCGGCTGCTACACCTCTGCCGCCGACTCGGCCTGTACGGCCGAAGAGGGAGATTCAAGACGCCGGGCAACGATCCAAACCGGACCCTCTGCCCGTAGTCTAACACCAACGCCCCGTAGAGAACAAGCGATTGCCGCACCGCAGTACGTGATTCCGTCGATTTCAAACACGAAACAAATCGAATTCGAATCGGCGCGTTACCGTTCCCCGCTCGTACGAGGGACTGCCGGGGTGCCGAAAACGCTTACAAGAGACGGCAAGGCAGCGTGGCCCGCAGGCGGCATGTCTATTCGATTGGTGCGAAAGACGGCAGTACACCCGGCATCATCGAACCGTCGCGTCGCGGTAAACCAACGCGTTTGAGGCTTTTCTTGTCCCGCGAAGGTCAAGCGATGGGGGGCTCTGCTTCGCGTTGCACGCCGTGATGATGCATTGAACGATGGCGCCGCGCTTGGGCCGTCCTACAGGCTCGGTCGATTCCGCCGGGGTGTGGCGATGTCTGCAAACACCGCCGTTCGGCAACGCTGGGCGTCGGTTCGTATCAGCCGTCGCGAGTTGCGGCGGACGCGTTCCGCAAAGAACGCCGTCCTCGCCGTGCGCAAAAAAAACGGCCCTGGAAAAGCAACCACGATGGGAAGGCTTCTCCAGGGCACCCTACGGCGAATCTCGTTGTCGACCGCTGCTTGCGGCCTTGTGGGGGTCAGTCGGTCTTTCGCTTCAAGGCGAACGAGTACATGTGGAGGCCGGTCTCGTCGTCGACCACGAACGCACCGGCCGGGGCGAAGTATTTCGCCAGCTCGGCGGGCGTGGGAAGCTCGTTCGATTCCATCGTTTCGGCCAAGGCCGCGATGAAGGGATTGTCGCCGCGCTCGGCACCGGCGCGAATTCCCCGCCGGATCGCCGGATTGTTCGCCAGGTTCAAGAGCTGGCGGATGCCTTCCTCCGGTCGCGTGTACATCAACAGGCTCGGCTTGCGGTTGCCGGCCAGCTCCTTGACCTTGCTGAGCACCAATTTGAATTCGAGGTCGTCGGCCAAGGCGTTTTTCGTTCCCTGTTGGACGGCGGCCATCTCGCGGTAGAACTCGACGCTCTCGGCGACGACCAGCCACCGGCCCATGGCACCGAAGGTCGGCCGCGGGCGGCGGACTTCGTCGGGCATGCCTTCGGGGCGATCGCCCTGCTTGACGGCGTAGAAGGTGATCTCGCCGGAACTCATCTCGTCGAGGTTCTTCTTCTGTTTCGCGACGACACGGCCCAGCAGCTCGGCCGCGGTGGCCTCATCTTTCATCTCGATCGCGAAGGCCGTGCTTTGCGGATTGAGTTTGCCCTCGAACAAGACCTGCGTAATCAACGACAGGCGGCCGGTCGCCCCGGCGATGAGATCGTCTTCGAGCGAAATATCGGTGCTTTCCTTGAAGCCGTCGGCGATCGTGCGTTGGAAGTTGCCTTCGCCGCGGAAGCCGTCGACCAGCTTCTCGAGCGCCTTGTACGTGGCTGGCAAGTCCCAGGTGACGGTCCAATAGTTCGAGGCGCCGGCGGGCACGAACGGCTCGGGCGTCAGATCGCCCGGTCGCATGTTGATCAGCTCGAGGACGCCCGTCCGGGGTTCGTCGAGTAAGATGTGCATCTCCGAGACGCTGTCCAACGGGGGCGCGTTGAAGGTTTGCGCGCCGCCGACGGCGGTGAGCCCGTCCAAGCCCAAGACGGGCATCAACGCCAACGTAAGCTGCATTTGCGATCGACGAACGGCGATGCCCCGCATCAGCTCGATCGGGTCGGCAAACCACACGAAGTGCGGATTCTCGGTCTGCACCGAGCGATAGCGGGTCGCGATCGTGTCGAATTTCTTGTTTTCGGCAAACGGCGGCGTGGCGATGCCGTCCACGGCACGTTCCAGGGCACCGCGGACGACTTCGATGTCGGACCCCATCACGACGTAGCCGTCACGGGCGAAGTAGGCGAATTCGCGGGCGCGGTTGCCGGTTCGCTCGTAAGTGATGAGCGTGGTGCCGAGGATGTCGTCTTCAATCTTTTTCGCGCCGCCCCGTTCCATGCGGGCGCCGACGGCTTGCAGCAGTTTTTCGACCGTGTCGGTGTGGTCTTTCGCCTCGATCAGCAGCAAAACGGCCGGACTTTGGTTCTCGGAGGCCACCACGCCGAAGGCAAGTTCGCCTTGAAAGATCTCTTTGATTTGATCGACCGTGACGCCGATGCGGTCTTCGAGTTGCTTGATCTGCTCGCCGAGTCGGCTCCACAGGTCCCCGGCGAACGCACGCAGCTTCGGATCCTGCATCATCCGGCCGCCTGAGGTTTGGGCGTTCGCATCGAGGAAGCCGGGCACGTCGGGAACCGCGAGGAAGACGGCCGTTTCTTCCGGAAACCAATCGGCCGCCTTGAGCGATTGGGCCGCGGCGTGATGCTGCACGGCGAACAACAGTGCGGCACCGAGGACCGCGACGAAGCCGAAACGTTTGCTGCCGGTCATGTTTGTTTCCCTTTCCGAAAGTCGAAGACACCCACCAACCGAAGATGCACGGCGAGGCCGCCGAGGCGACCCCGTGTGCCGCTGTCACGTAGTACACCCGCACGTTGCCGTTCGTTACAGCACGGTCCCCGAATCATGCGTTCCCTCCAAAAGGGGGTGCATGGGCCTTGCCACCGTCATAATCCTTCTTCGTTCTGCCGAGCTGCATGTTAAGCCGGTGAAACAGCGTGGTTTGGGAAATGTTTCGCTGGTTATACTGGAACCTATCGACGACGGTCGAATGCGGGCGATGCGGCATCCCGAGGCCGTGGTCGGTGATTCGCCGTCGGCGACGGTTTCTTGGGGTTCGCTGCGGCGGAACCTTTTCTGCGGCTACTGCATCCAAATTCGAGTCGTCTTGCCGGTTCGGGGCTATTCGCGGAATCGTCGAGTGATGGACGGCTATCCGCGAGGCTTCCCGACCTTTTCGGGCAAGCGTACGCAACTATCGAGCGATCAACCGGAGGCTGCCTTGAAGGCCGACTGGAAGCGTTCTTTTCGTGGGGGATCTCGGCGGAACGTGCGGCGCCGGGGCGTTCGTGCGCATCGAGCCGCGCGGGTCGAAACGTTGGAGCCGCGCTATCTGCTGAGCGGAAACACACCGCCGACGTTGGCACCGATCGACGACGTCGTCCTGTACGGCGGGGCCCCGCTGCATGTGGCTCTCGACGGTTACGACGCCGACGGCGACGCGCTGACATACGAAATCACGATCGACGATCCGTCGTTGGTGCAGGGGACGGTGCCTTCCGGCAACCGCAGCCTGAAGATCGTCGTCGAGAATTTCGGTGCGATGACGTTCGAGCTGTTCGAGGATCTCGTTCCCAATACGACGTCGCGGATCATCGAGCTGGCCCAAGACGATTTTTACGACGGACTCACCTTCCACCGGATCATCGACAATTTCATGATCCAAGGGGGTGATCCGAACGGCGACGGCACCGGCGGCAGCGGCACGACGTTCGACGACGAATTTCAGGCGGCGTTGCAGCACACCTCGGCGGGCGTGCTGTCGATGGCGAAAAGCAGCGACGATACGAACGACTCGCAATTCTTCATCACCGACACGGCCACGCGGCACTTGGATTTCAACCACACGGTGTTCGGTTTCTTGACCGAAGGCGATTCGGTCCGCGAGGCGATTCAGGGAGTGCCCACCGATGCGAACGACAAGCCCCTTGCACCGGTGACGATCAGCGACATGGTCGTATTCGACGACGTCGAGAACGGCGTGTTACGGCTATCGGCGGCGGAAGGGGCCTCGGGGACGGCGCACGTGACGGTGACCGTCCGCGACGGCAACGGCGGCGAAGCCTCGCAAAGCTTCACCGTGAACGTACAACCCGATCCGATCGACAACTATCCGTACTTGCTTGCGGTCGATCCGATCCATTTGGCAAACGGCGGTTCGGCGGGTTTCTCGGTTCCGGCGACCGACGTCGACGGCGGCGCGATGGTCTATTATGCCGCGGCACAAGGCGCCGACGCCGACAAGTTCACCGTCGACTTCGACAGCACGACCGGGGAAGGGACGATTTCGGTCGAGCCGGGGGCGTACGGGGTGGCGTCGATGCTGGTGGCCGTGCGGGCGGAGACGCCGGCCAATTACTTCTCGGGCCGCGACGTATGGGATTCGCAATTGGTGCCCGTCTTGGTCGATCCGCCGGCACCCTCGGCCGTCGAGTTGGTTTCGTCGTCCGACACGGGGTTGAGCGATTCCGACCGGCTCACGAACAAGAACAACACGCCGGGGAACACGCTTTCCTTCCGCGTGTACGGAGTGATTCCGGGGGCCGAAGTGATCCTGTATGCCGACGGCGTCGAGATCGGGCGCACGGCCGCAGCGGTCGATACGCCCGTGGTCGTTACCGAAGGCGACGTCACGCAGACCGACGGCACGCACGAGATCACCGCGCGGCAGATCCTGCACGACGTGAGCGTCGATGTGGGGAACCTCCACGATACGGCGACGCTGAGCAGCGGGCTTTCGGGGCCGCTGGAGATCACCGTCGATACGCAGGCGCCGTCGTTTTCGACCAGTGCGCCGGTCGATGCCGCCGTGGGCCGCGAATACGAATACGATGCGAACTCGCCGGAAGAAACCGCCGGTGCGGCGCGGTACCGGCTCACGCAGTCGCCCGCCGGGATGTTGATCGACGCGGCGACGGGCCTCGTTCGTTGGACGCCCGGCGATACGCAAACCGGCGACGTGCCCGTCTCGATCGAGCTTTCGGATGCTGCGGGCAACACCACCGTCCAGAGCTTCACGATCGCCGTCACCGAAGGACCGAAGTTGCTGAACGTCCCCGGCGCGCCGGTCGTCGTCACCGAGGGCGACCTGGTGCAGATCGATTTCGACGTCGAAGCACCGCCGCAGCGGGCGCCGTTCGTCTTCGCGTTCGACGGTCCCGTGCCCGAGGGCGCCGCGATCGACGCTTCGACGGGCGTGTTCACCTGGCAGACCGACGAGGCCGACGGACCGAGTTACTCGACGATCCGCGTCCGCGTGACCGACGCCATCGGGGCCTCGACCGTCGAATCGTTCAGCGTGCTGGTGACCGAGCTGAACACGATTCCGCGGCTCGATCCGATCAACGACGTCGTCTTGCAGGAGGGCGATCTGCTCGACCTGACGCTTCATGCCGAAGACGACGACCTGCCTGCCGACACCCTGTATTACTCGCTGTCGGGCACGTCGGTTCCGCAAGACATGGCCGTTTCACTCACCGGCGGTCGGATCGTGTGGCAGACCGACGAGGCCGACGGGGGCAAGGAGTTCGACGTTTCGGTGCGGGTCCGCGACCGGCTGGATCCCAACGACCCGACAGGGAAATCGACGTGGCGGACGTTTCACGTGTCGGTGATCGAGCGCGACGATGCGCCCGTCTTCGCGACTGCGGCCGAGCCGCGACTGGTGTTCCCCGGCGAGACGCTTTCTTTCCCGGTTTCCGCCGTCGACCCCGACATTCCGGCGAACGACGTCGTGGTGAGCGCAGTCGAGCTTCCGCCGGGAGCGACGTTCGACCCGGCAAGCGGCATGTTCACCTGGGCCGTTCCTGCCGAAGCGGACGGCGGCAGCTTCCAAGCCGTGTTCCAGGCGATCGAACAGAGCACCGCCGCGGCCTCGGCGATGTTGCAGGTTCCGATCACGGTCGTCGATCCGCGGGCATTGCTCGCGCCGCAACGTGCGGCGACCGGGGGCGAAACGGCCGTGGAGCAAGAGCAGGGATTTGTGCCCGCCTTCCTCGCCGGTGACGAAGCCGGTTCGTTCCAACCGCAGTTCGACGTGATCTTGCCGACGGTCGGCGGGCAAGGCGGCGTGATCCGGTTTACCGGCGGACGCTTTTCCGGTACATCGCGGGTGGGCAGCTCCGGCGTTCAGCCGGGTCGGGCGATCGATAACGGCAGGCCCTCCGACGAGGCTTCCGACAAGCGGGGCCGCGCGAACGTCGATCAACCGAACACGAATCGCGGCAATCCGACCCGCGAAGATTCCCAAAAGCAATCCGGCGACATCGACCCGGCGCTGCGCCGTGCCTTGGCGGAATTGCTCAGCGACGGTGAAATCGAACGCATCATCGCCGAGGCGACCGGTGAAGCGAGTACGAACGACGACGGGCAAAGCGCGACAGCGGAAGATGCCCGGCCGGCCGGTCCGATCGAGTCGTAATCGGGTTGGCTTCGACACCCTCGATCCAAACGAAACGCCCGAGCAGGAATCGACCTGCCCGGGCTGCTTCGTTTCAGGCTTGATCGTTCGGCATGTGCCGAGTGCGTTGTCGATTAGTCGAGGAAGCCGACCAGTTCGGCGCTGCGGCTGGGTTGCTGCAACTTGCGGACGGCCTTCGCCTCGATCTGCCGGATACGCTCGCGCGTGACCTTGAAGATATGGCCGACCTCTTCCAGCGTGTAGCTGTAGCCGTCGCCCAATCCGTACCGCAACTTGATGATCTCGCGTTCGCGGTAGCTGAGCGACTTGAGGACGTTGTTGATCTTCTCGCGGAGCATATCCTGGGTGGCGCCGGTGGAAGGATTCTCGGCGTCGCTGTCGGGCAGCAGGTCGCCGAATTGGCTGTCCTCGCTGTTGCCCACCGGTCGATCGAGACTGATCGGATATCGGTTCATGGCCAACACTCGGCGCGCTTCTTCAGGACATGTCTCGGCGGCCTGGGCCATCTCTTCCAAGGTCGGCTCGCGGCCGAGTTCCTGGAGCAGCTTGCGACCGACGTTCCGCACACGGGACATCGTCTCGACCATATGGACGGGAATGCGGATCGTGCGGCTTTGGTCGGCCACGGCGCGGGTGATCGCCTGGCGAATCCACCACGTGGCGTAGGTGCAGAACTTGAATCCGCGGCGATACTCGAACTTGTCGACCGCCCGCATCAATCCGGCGTTGCCTTCTTGGATCAGGTCGAGGAAGCTCAGCCCGCGGTTGCGGTACTTCTTGGCGATCGAGACGACCAGCCGCAGGTTGCCTTCCGAGAGGCCTTGCTTGGCCTCTTGGTAGTCGGCATAAACCCGTTCGAGATACTTCACGCGGTTTCGCAGGCTGGTGGGCGTCTCTTGCGTCGCCCGCAAGATGTCGCGGTACTCCTTCAACCACGGTTCGCGTTCTTCCGGCGGCAAGCCCTTTTCGCGGTGGGCGTTGATGCGCGCCTTCAGTTCGTCGACACGGCGGGAGAACTCGCGAATCGTCTCGAACAACGGTTCGAGGCGTTGGGTCCGCAGGCCCAGCTCTTCAACCAGGCGGACGGCACGACGCCGGCCTTGTCCCAGCCGATGCCACGCGGCGCGGCGCTCGCCCATCGGCCGAGACTTGCTCAGCGCGATGTGGTAGTCGCGGCGGTTGCGCTTGAGCAGTTGCCTGACCGTCGCCAGGTTGTGCGGCAACCGACCGAGGATCTGTTCTTTCTCCAGATGGCTGGTGACCGAGACCTGAACGGTCCGATCGAAAGGAAGCGTTCCGTCGGCCACGTTTTGCAAGACGCGAACGGCATGCCGCATCACGTAGTCGCATTCGAGCAATTTGCGACGGAACTTCGCCCGCGAGATCTCGATCTTCTTGGCCAGCGCAATCTCTTGCTGGCGGGTGAGAAGCGGGATCTCGCCCATCTGGGTCAGGTACATGCGAACGGGATCGTCGGACCAGGACTCGCTTTCGGAGCTCAGCAACGACGCGGCCTCATCATCGTCATCGGCCTCTGCCTTCGCGTCGCCGGCATCGTCGTCTTCGTCCAAGTCGTCGTCGACGTCTTCGTCTTCGGCAGCCAGGTCGACGGCATGGAGTCCCAGCTCCTCTTCATCGTCACCGTCGTCGGCAGGAACAAAACCGATCTCGTCCAACAAGGAATCGTGCTCGTACAAAGCTTCTCTCCTTAGGAGAAAACCCTGAATCAAGGCCTTCCGCTCGACCTAACATCCCCCCGTCGTTGCCGTGTCTACGGCGTTTTCAGTGGGCCGGCCCGGGGGGCACGTTGCTGTTTCGTTGATGAGTCCGCCTACATGCAACCGGCCAACACGTTTCGGTTCCGTCATTTGTTGCGTGCGTCGTCTCCGCCGTTGCCTTCTGCCGTGTTTCGCGTCTTCGCGGTGCCCGCTTTCCCTCGTCAAGGGTGCACGGTCCCTCTCCCTGTTCGAGCCGGGGACTGCGATGTACCGTCAGCTCGTACAGTGACCGGAATCCTTCCGAAGGAAAAGCTCAGGAACATTCACCGGCAGACCAACGGGGCAACTGGTTGTGCTTCGGGGAGTGTATCGTGGCTGCTGGATTCGGTTAGGGATCCGATATCGGATCGACCGAACTCGCAGAGCCCGTTTCCCTCGTATCGGGAAACTCCCCGCCGAGACCGCCGCATCGAAATGCCAGAACCGGCCGTGCCCCACGGTGAACTTTAGAGGCGGGAGGTTGCTTTCTCACCCGCGAGCCTCTTCTTACCGAGGCTGGGAATACCGGGGCCCGTCGCTCAATTCTACCCACGATTTTGCCGTTGTCCAGCGAAATTTTCGGCAAATCGCGCGGCGAAGCTCGACCATTGTTTAGAAATGTTAACATGGAAAAGCCTGGTAAAAACCGGCACTTTTCCATCTTCCCTATTCTAATCTAAGCTGCCAAACAAGTTTCTTTGGAGCCCTCCCGAGATTTGCCACAGTTGCGACACCCTTCTACAGTAGTAACGCTGACCTGTCTTGTTTTTCTTGCCTGCTGCGTGTACTCGGTACAGTTTCGCGACACAGCCCATCGTGTCATGCGGCCTTCCTTTGCCTACGGACGATTACCTCGGCCTGTTCGTCATGCGCCCCGCGGACGAAGCCAAATGGGGGGTGGCTTCGCCTTTCATCGGTCAAAACGGCGCGCAAATTGTGCCGGATTCGAACAAAAATGACCGCGGAAGCGTCCGGCACGAGGGAACGACGCTCGCTTACGATATACTGGGGATGGAACCGGGCGCGTGCCGATTCCTCGGTGTGGCGCTGATTTTCGCCGGCTCCCTGTGCTTTCGACGCAGAAAGCCGGCCGACGGTTCACGGAATCCGCCGAATTACGCACGCGGCCGAGTGGCCGCCCGCGAAAGTTCGTTTTTTCGATGCCCCAAGTAAGGTCATGCCCAAATTCGAAATCGCCTGTCCCTCTTGTAATGCGAAACACCTCGTCGATCTGAAGCAGGCGGGTACGTCGCTTGCCTGTCCCTGCGGCAACACCGTCGACATTCCTGCACGCTCGAAGCTTCTCGCTTCCGAGACGATCGTCGTCGATAAAGCAGACGCTCCCGAGCGCGAAACGAAGCCGGCAAGCATTCGGTTCTTGCTGCTGGCCGGCGCGGCACTGCTTCTGGCGGCCGCCGCGATCGGCGGTGTGTACGTGTGGGCGACCTGGCCGACGCCCGAACCGATGAGCCATATGTACCCGCTCGACGCCTTCAATTATTGGGTCCATGTGCGACAGGGCATCGACGCCGATCTGTTCGTCATCGAGAAGCGATGGGCCGATACGCTGGCCTTGTACCGCGGTTACCGGACGGCGCTTTTGATTCTGGCGGGCATCGGGCTGCTGTTGGGCATCTTGGGCTTCGTTCTTCCGACCGGCGAACCACCGTTGGAAATCGAAGAACCGCAAGACGAACCGACCGCCGACGCTCCGCTCGAACAATAACGCGGAGTCGTGAGGAGTAGGTCGAGTTTCCTGGGGGGCTGCCGAGGATCGCGGGCGCAGGCGGCCGGGGGTATCCAATCTTTACCGTTGCGATGTGCCGCCGAGTTGTTTTCTCAACGCCTGGAAAGTCTCCGCCGTCGACGGGCCGCCCAGGTCGGGATGTAGCAATTCGACCAGGTCGAGGATCTTGCGGGCCTGTTCCCGGTTGCCCAAGCGCAGATGCAAGCCGACGATCGCCGCTTTTGCGCGATACCAACGCGGTGAGGCCTCGGGTGATCGTCGCGCGATTTGCCGCCATACCTCCAGCGCCTGTTCGAGCGCTGCCCGATCGTTCCGGCGGGCCAGCAACGTCGCGTACGATTCGAGCACGTCGGGGTTGTTCGGTTGGGCCTCGGCCAGACGGCGGTAGCGTTCGATCGCGTCGGATTCACGTCCGGCGGCGGCCAACGCCTCGGCGATGATCGTGGGCAACTGCGAGGCGAGTTCGGCAGGCACACTCTCGGCGCCTTGCAGCGATTCGGCCAAAGCGACCGTCCATTCGGCGGCTGCGCCGCCGGTCGTTCCGCGGTAGGCCAGAATCTGCAACAATTCACAGCGGATTTCGACCGGCAACGGTTCCGCCTGGCGGTGCCAGCGCGCGGCCTGTTCGGCATCGCCGCCCAAAACGGCGACCAACGCCAGGTAGGCGAACAACCGTCGCCGCAGCAGGTCGTCGCTTCCCACCTGCGGCAACGCGGCGATCGCGTCGCGCAGTTGCTTTTCGACGGCCGCAGGCGTTTGCCCGAACGCCAACCACAATCGAACGCACGCCAAGAAGGCCTGTTGCGAAGCCGTCGAGGCGATCGAAGGAAGCGGTCCTTCCGGCCGCCAGTTGCCCAGTCCGCCCACTCTTGCAATCCCGGCGATCGCCTGCCCGAGCTCGAACGGTGCCGCCGGTTCGGGCTTCGAGTTCGATTGCAGCAGCGAGCGGGCACACGATTCCAACAAGCCGACCGCGGCTGCCCGTTGCGAGTCGTCTGCATTCGGCGACATTTCCGCCGCAACGGTGAACGCCTCGTGAAGGCGATTCGACCATAGCAAAAACCTCGCCAGTTTCAGACGCACTTCGGCCGCGTCGGGCGCTTGCGGCCAGGTCGTGAGGTATTCGCGCAACAGTTCGGTGTACCGGCCCGCAAGATCGCCGTTTTTCGGATCGGTACGCAAGAGTTGTTCGAGATGATATTGGGCCAAGCGGTGCGCCTGCGGTGCTTGCGGGTGCGAAGGCATCGCCGAAGCCAATTCGCGATATCGCGTCATGGCCTGGGCGTGGCGATTGCGACGATGCTCGATTGCCGCGGCGGTGAAACCGTAGCGGAAGGCGTCGTCACTCTTGCCGGCCGCCGCGGCTTGTTGCCGCGCCTGATCGTAGGCGGCCAAGGCTTCGTCGTAGCGGCCCGAACGATACGCGTTTTCGGCCACCCACACCTGCATCGACGGATCGCTTCGTTCGCCGGGATCGAGCGAACGGGCGACGAGCATCTCGGCCCGAAACCGCCAGTAGGGACCGTCCTCGCGGCCGATCAAGGCGACCAACTCGGTAATGCGGTCGCGCCAGGTCTTCTCTTGGTCCGGATCGTTCAGTTCGCGGGCGCGTTTCCACCCGGCGGTCAACGCTTCGAGCAGGGCGTAATCGTAGACCGGCGAGGCGATGCCCCGGATCGTTCGCCCCATCGCCGTCAGGCGATCGGCCTCGGCCCAGTTCTTTTCGGCCACGGCGATGCGGAGTCGTTCCGCCCGCAAATTCAACGCCGCGTCGGGTGGAGCGTCTTTTTCGTATTCGTTGATCAGCGTCAATGCGCCGGCGTGTTCACCCAACAAACGGCGGCAGCGCACCACGGCCAGCCGGGCAGGCCACGCAAGCGGATCGTCGTAAGGCAATTGGGCGGGTACCCGCAACCGATCGACGGCCTCGGTCAACGCGCCGGTCCGGTCGGGCGAATCGGGCGGATACGTCCTCGCCAGTTCTTCCAAGGCCGATGCCCAATGGAATCGCACGTTCTTTTGCAGGGACAGCAACTCCTTTTCCGAGAGGGCGTCGGGTGCACCGGTCCGCATTGCGGGCAGCCGAATCGCATCTTCCACCCGGGTATCCAACTCACGGAAGCGGCGGATCGCCTCGCGCAGCGGTTCCCGCACGCGTTCCCAATCGGGGGCGGAGGCAAGTTCGGCCTCTTGCCGCAGCAAGCGACCTTGCGTCTCGAAAACGATCGCCTGTTGCAAGCGGGCGATCAGAGTGATCGACGCCGCAGCATCATCGGCCGTGCGGCATGCCTCGGCGGCCTCCTTCCACAAAGCCGGGCGCTTGGCCGGAGGGCTGTTCAAGGCATGGGCGCAGAGCGTTTCAGAAAGGGCCACCCGCCAGCGGACGGCTTCGCTCGCCGGAATGTCGGGGCGTGCCAGCTCGACCCGGCAGACGTGTTCGGCCGTCGTGTACAAGTGCCGCTGCCGCAGGCCTTCCAAGAATCGAGCGTCTTCGGACGTGTAGGCCCAAGCGGGTGCGGCGAAAAACATCGCGACCGCGCAAAGCACCGCCGGGCACGTTCGGACGAACGCGGTTCGGCGGTGTCGGGTTCGTCGAGTCGCCGTCATCGGCCGGTATCGTGTCGTCAATTTGATTCGTGGAAGGTGGTCAGGCGTCGGCAGGGGCCGCGAACTGTACGCGGGTAAGCCCCAGGTTCCGACAGACGTCGTATACGTCGATCACGTCGTTCATGGGTACGGCGTCATCAATGTCGAGGATCACCGGCAGGTCGATGCGAATGCGGGCGACGGCCGCCAGCCGATGCGATACCTCGGTCAAATTCGTGTAGGTGACGCCGTTGATTTCAAAGCGGGTGCCCTCGGCCGCGGCTGCCAAATGCACCACGACCTCGTCCAGGTCTTCCAGTTCGGGATCCGAAACGACGACGTCGCTGGTCGATCCAGGCAAGTTGAGCAGGCTGGGCAAAAGTGCCTCGGGGGGCTGAAACCCGGCCGTGCACAAGAAAAAGATGATCAACTGGAAAATGACGTCGATCATCGGCGTCATCGGCAGATCGGCTTCGCGGTGATTCCGATGTTTTGGGATGCGAACCATGACGGTCGATCGTTTCGTGACGAAAGGGACTGGGGCTCGTCCGCCGCCGGACGGGGGCGGCTCATCGTTTCTCGATCACACTGAATTGCACGTTCCACACGCCCGCCTTGCTGCATTCGACCAACACGGGGCCGACGAATCGGTACGGTGTACGCTTGTCGGTGCGAATGCGGATTTCCAGCGGCTGTTCGCTGGTTTCGGTTTCGAAGGCGAGCATGCGGGCAAGTCCTTGGCGGTCGATCGTGCGGCCGCCGACCAGCCATTCGCCTTCGGCGGTGATGTTGACGACGACGCGGCGGGCGGTGTCGTCTTCGGTGCGGATGCCCGATCGCGCTTCGGGCAAACTCAATTCGACGTCCGTCTCTTGCTTGGCCATGTGCCCGGCCAGCAAGAAAAAGATGATCAGCAGAAAAACCACGTCGATCATCGGCGTCATATTGAAGCGGACGCTCGGACGTCCGCTCGCGTCGGGTACTCGCATCGGCGTTCGTTTCGCAACTCGATTCGGTTTGCCGGATCGTTCTTCGTGTGTTCCGTCGCTTGGGGACCGTGGATCGGTGCGACTACGAGCGGTCCGCAGGAGGTGCCGGCGGGGCGGGCGTGCGGACGACGCGCAGCCGCTTGAGCGGCCGACACGCATGTTGCGCCGCGGCGGCCGTCTCGGCGATCAGCTCATCCACCCGATTGCGGAAGAACGCAAACACCGCCAGCGACGGGATCGCTACGATCAGTCCCTCGACGGTCGTCACCAATGCCAAGTAGATCCCTTGAGCCAAATCGGCCGCCCGGGCGGCGCCTTGCGTCTCAGCCACGTGCCGAAACGCCAAGATCATCCCGACCACCGTCCCCAACAGCCCGAGCATCGGGGCGATGTTGCCGATTACCGACAGGTACTCCACCTTGCGCAACAACCGGGCGGACTGTTCGGCCAGGGCCTCTTCCATGGCCTTTTCGACCTCGGGCCACCCACCTTCCAGCTCGATCAGGCCAGCGGCCAACACATGCCCGAGCACACTCGGGTTGCCGCGGCAACTCGCCAGCGCGTCTTGCCATCGTTTGGCGGTCAGCAGGCGATGGACCTCGTCCGCCAGTCCCGGCGGCATCAACACCTTCGCTCGAAGCGTCAAGGCGTGTTCCACCGCCAAGGCGACGACGGCGATCGACAGCAACATGATCACCAAGCCGACGATTCCGCCCGCCTTGAGGATTTCCCACAAGCCGCCGGGGGCACCGTCGGTCGATTCGGCGTCGGTTTCTTGGGGGGCCGCGTCGTCGGCTTCATCGGCTGTTGCGGGCGTTGTCGGAGCGGTCGAAGGCAATGCGCTCGTGTCGTTCGTTCCCGCCGGCGGCGAGGCCGTTTCGCTCGGTGCGTCGGGAATCTCCGGCGGAAACGGCGGCGCTTGGCCGTTTGCCGGTAACGCGATCAGGATTGCCGACAGCAGGCACGCGGGCGCCGTCCACCATCGCGGCATACCCTTCGGCTGGGCTCGATTCCGGTCCATGGGTCGATTCGATTCCTTTCGAGTTCAAAGTCGGTGTTTTCAACGTGTTCGGGTTCAAAGGGTTCGGGCGATCACCGCTCAGGGAGCCGTTCGGGCCGCTTCGGCATCGGGCGTTTCGGCGAAGCGTCGAATCAGCTCGAACCGCAGCCGCTCGGCCGATTCGCGATCGCCCAGTTTTTCGCGGCAACGAACGGCCTCGGCCAATGCCCGCGCCGCGGTGCGATATTGATCGTCGTGCAAGATCACTACCCGCATGAAACAGGCGGTGGCGTCTTCCCATCGTTGCCGTTGTGCCCAGGCGATTCCCAGCAGGTAGTATCCGCCGCCTTGCACGTTCCGCGGCATCTCGCGGAGCAGGCGTTCGCGGCTGCGCAGGATATCTTCCGAGGCAGCCAGGATATCGCGTCGATCGAGTTGCACCAAGGCCGCCTGTGCGATCGGTCTTGCCGCGGTGGTCGTCAAATTTTGCAAGGTCGTGCGGGCTTCGACGGCGTGCGGACCGGTCAGCAGATGGGCCGCACCCAACAACTGCGCCGCCGGATGCGGCGATCGCAGCCAACCGAGTGCCGCCTGTTGCAGGCTCGGATCAGGGGTACCGGGCAACCACGGCAACGGGCACACTTCGAAGTACGGTGTGTTCGGGTCGGCACTCAACAGGACGTCGACGAACTCCCGGCCCGCGGCCTCGGCCTGTCCTAGATTGTTCAGGCAACGCACGAGCCGGGCGGTCAATCGTAAGCGAACCCAGCCGCGTGTTTCTTCGCGGCGGGCGGTTTGATACAACGGTACGGCCTCGGCCCACTTGCGCTCGGCGAAACGGCGTTCGGCCTCTTGGGCCTGGGGTGAAAGCGACGTCTGGATGTCGATTACCCGCTGGGCCGGAAACGACCGCGCCACGCCCGTGTGATCCTCGATTTTCAACCCGTCGCCGCGATAGTCGACGACCGTTCCCCGGACGGTCATCGTTCCCCCGCCGTCGGTTGCCAACACGACGACGTCTTCCGCCTTCGCGCGCAGGGACGCACCCCAGGCGAACGCCAGCGCGGCAAGGAGCAGAAGCCGCACGCTGGGCATGCGCCGGGCCGCCGGACGGCCTCCGGTTCGAGCGGTCGTGTGCGAAATCCGTTTCGTGTTCAGCACGGCGTTGCGGGCGTCCTTTTTTCTGCGGGTGTCGCGTCCTCCCGCTGTAGGCGGGCGCGCGTGTGCGCGACTTTCGAGGGTCAATTTCTCCCGGTATCCAAGCGGGTGATATCGATGTACACATACTGACCGCGGTTTTGCCGGGCCAGTCGCATGAGAAAGTTTTCTCCGGCCGGCTTGGGGCCTAGGCCGAACTCGATGGTGTGAATGATCGTGCCCCCCGCCCAGGCGTGGATGCGGTCGAGCTGGTCGGCGGTCAAGCGCGGTTCATCGGCATCGGTGAGGAAGAAGACGACGTCGGGCCGCAATCGCAGTGCCATCTTCAAGGCGGCCTCGTGTCGGGTTCCGCCGTCGGCGGTAATCGAGGCGACGAATTGCTCGGCCCGCCGCTTGTTCGCATCGTCGGCGAAGGGTAATCGCGTTCCGCCCGCGGGATTGAACACCGTGGGCGACTCGTTGTAAAAGATGATTTCGAACTGCTGGGTGCGGTCGAGGCTGCGAATGCTGGCCAGCAATTCGCGTTTGGCGTAGGCCAGGGCGTTACGTCCCACACCGCCCATGCTGCCGGAGCGATCGAAGACGTAGACGAACTTGTTGCCTTCGGTTTGAATGCCGAACAACGAGGCCTGTCCCCCGCCGCCCACGCGGGCGCCGAAGCCGGGGCCTTCCGTCGCGCCCGACGCCCCGCCCGGAGTGGTGCCGGTGTCGTTCGCGGCCCCGATCAGCGGTAAGTCGGAGGGGAGCGCGCCGGTAGGATCGACCGGCGGCGTGTCGCTGAAGATCTCTTCGAGCGATCCGCCGGGGGCGGCATCGGCGGCTGACGCCTCGGCGCTGCCGCTTTGCTCGCTGACGAAATACTCCTTCGGCCCTTCTTGGTACTTCAACGCGATGCCGACTTCCGCCGTGCGCTCCAAACTCAATCCCGTGCCCGTCGAACCGCGCAACAGCCATGCCAGCACGCACAGCACCAGCGCATGCACGATCAGCGACACCAGCCAGGCGGGCAGTGTCGAAAACCGACCCAAAACGGGCTCGTCGTTCAGAGAAGAATCAGCCTGCGGCGACGCCATGCGCGATCGGGGGGATATTCGTGTTGCGAACTTCGGGTTCCGGAACGCGGTCGAAGAAGCCGGCCACGACACCAAACTGTACAAATGACAAGGAGTTACGTCCTAGGGGATTGTACGTCGGGCTGCGAGGAAACGTCAATTGCGATCTCCGCCGCAGGCAACGCGGCGAAACCGGCCGCCGACAAGGCGATCCCGCCGAGGTTGCCGACGGCGCATCCCCCTGGACGATCCGGCAAGTGGGGGGAACAATGAGACATCGGGCTCGGCCGAATATCGCTAGCTTGGGTGGACCGAACCGCCCATTAGGTTGTAGAGGAAATCCTGACGTGCAGGTCATTCATTATCCGCACCCCACGTTGCGGCACAAATCGAAACCGCTCCGGCGGGTGGATCGCGAGCTGCGGCGGATGATCGCCGAAATGTTCGAGCTGATGTACGCGCACGACGGGATCGGACTCGCCGCCAACCAGGTTGATCTGCCCTACCGCTTGTTCGTGTTGAACTTGACCGCCGACCCGAACGAAAAGGGTGAAGAACTGGTTTTCATCAACCCGGTGATTCCGCGCCGGTTCGGCGGGCAGGCCACCGCCGAAGAAGGGTGCCTCAGCTTCCCCGGTATTTATGCCCCGGTTTCTCGGCCCGCGGAAATCGTCGTCACCGGATACGACCTGGCCGGCAACGAAATCAAACTTGCCTGCAAGGGGCTGTTGGCTCGGGCGGTTCAGCACGAATTCGACCATCTCGAGGGAACGGTATTCATCGATCGCGTGGCCGACGACGAGCGACTCAAGATTGCCGAAGGCATTGCCGCGCTGGAACAGCAATTCGCCGAAGGTCGAAAGGCGGGAACGATTCCCGACGACGACGCCATCGCCGCACGATTGGCCGAACTCGAAGCCGCCCGCACGTGACTTCTTCGTGCGGTGCCGGGGCGGGGCCCGCGGACGTCATTCGTTCCATGCTTCGCCGGTCAAGTACGGCCGCAATTTCTCGCTCCACAGCCGATAACCTTCGTCGCTGCAATGCAGGCCGTCGGCCACGAACAGTTCTTTGCGCGGTTTGCCGTCGGGGCCCAACATGATCGATTCGATGTCGAGGTAGGCGATTTCGACGGTCGGATCGATCTCGGCGTAGCGGGCGATCAGCCGATTCGCGCGTTTCACTTCGTCGAGCAAGTGATACCGGGCGATGCTCGGCTTGATCGCGACGAAGACGATCTTCGCACCGGGCATGCGAAAGCGGGCCAAACGCACGAATCGCGAGAAACGGGCGAGAACCTCTTCGGCCGACACACCCGCCGCAATGTCGTTGTCGCCTGCGTAGAACACGATCATCCGCGGACGCAACGGCACCAGGATCCGCTCGGCATAATAGGTGACTTCGTTGATTTGCGAACCGCCGAAACCGCAATTCACCACGTCGAGATCGGGAAACCACTTGTCGAGATCCCAGCGAACGATGCTCGAGCTGCCTGCGAAGACGATCGCATCCTTCGGTGCGCCGGCGTTCCGTTTTTCGATCTCGGCAATCGTCGATTCCCAGCGGGTGATGGGTTTGGCCGGGTCGGTCGGTTCCTCCAAAACGACATCTTCGATCAGCTTGCGTTCGACCAGTATCGCGTCGCGCCGCATGCCCATCACGCGGAAGTACTCGGCATGAAAGCCGGGAACCAGGCGGCGGACTTTCTCGGGATCGGCGAAGCGGATGCGGCCGCCGGCGGCGTCTTCGATGCCGGTCGCTTCGCGGGTTGTATCGACCAGATTGTTTTCGAGGACGATGTACGGTTCGGCTTTCTTCTCGAATTCGCTCCAACGACCGCCGATCGCGATGTTCCTTGCAATCACGTTGCCTTTGGGCGCGCCCGGCTCGTCGTTCGGAATGTTCGCCAGATCGCCGTAGCGGCTTTTCCATGCGATCGACTCGACGGGCATCGCATTCAAACGGTTCGGCATGGTGTCGTTCAGGTGGTAAGCCGCCCATCCCAGTGCCCGCGCATCGACATGAACTGCACGATCACAGTCGATGAACACGTTGTTCAGCACGCGGTTGTCACGTCCACCGCCGACGAACGCCGCCCGCGTGACGTTACGGAAGAGGTTGCCCACGATCGTCGTCCCGCAGTACATGTCGTCGAGGTATACGCCCACGCAGCCGCGGTCTTCGAAGCCGTTGATGTCGTGGAAGTAGTTCGCAGCGACGACGGTTCCTCGTTGCGTCCAATCGCGTCCCGAGTAGACGGCGCCTGCGTCGTTCGACTCCAGGCACACGTGATCGATTTCGTTGCCCACGAAGGTGTGTTCGTTTCCGCCGAACCCGATTGCCTGGTGCGGGGCGTGATGAATGTGGTTGAAGGCGACGAGAATGCCGACGCCGCCCGCGGCAACACCCGGCTGGTACATGGGATGAATCCGGCCGTAATCGTGGATGTCGTTGCCGATTGCCGCATGCGAGCCGGGGGTGAGTGTCTTGCGGTCGCCGCCGGAAAGGCGCACACCGCCGTCACCCAGCGAGTACAGATCGCTGTCGAACACGCCGCACAGTTCCCCGCCGTCGACCTGCACGCCCCAACTGCCCGCGTTCCGCACGAGACAATCATCGAGGAACACATGCCGGCAGTTGCGGACGGTCACGGCCGTGGCGCGGCAGTGCTCGAAGACCAATCCGCGGACGGCGACATGCGCGGCATCGTGGATCGAAAGGAGCGTATCGACAACCGAAACGACCGGCCGACCCTTTGCCGGATCATCCTGATAGCCCTCCGGCGGATAGAAGTACAACTCGCCGGTTTCTCGATCCAAGTACCACTCGCCCGGCCGATCCAGTTCACAGAGCAGGTTGTACGCGTAGTACCACTGCCCCTTGCGGTAGCCGTAGCGATGGTACGGCGGAGCCACTTCGATGACGTGCTTTTCGGTATCGATCCGCGCGATCGGGTGATGGTCGGACGACCAGTCATGGAACCAATAGCCGTGAACCCAGGGATCTTTTTCTTCGGTCCACCGTGCGGGTCGATCGCCTTCGTAGATGAACTTGCCCACCCGATCGCCCTTACGACCGCGGACATCGAACGGCTGCTCGCCGACGACATCGACGATCTTGACGAATCCTTCATTCGGCCAGCGGGCGAGCGTCTGCGGCCGATCGTCGAAGAAGAACTCGATCCCTCCGCCGCTGGGTTTGCCGAAGTCGGTGACGCCCAACTTGGCGAGATCGGCCCGCCACACCTTGCCGCGCGCTTCTTCGGGAAGTCGAGCCAGGGTCGCTTCGTCGCGCACGCGCTGCCAGCCCGTCACGGCCGTTCCCCCGCTGAAGCGCGCCTTGCGGGACTCGGCCGCCGCGATTTCCACACGCCACGGCGAACCGGACGCGGGTAAGTCGAGTTCGATCGTATCATGCGGCCGGTACGTGCCTGCGGTCAATTCGATGCGGACGATCCCGCCTTCGGCATCGTCGGCGACGATCTGTTTCGCCTTTGCGACCGCCTCGGCCAACGCATGCGGATCGTCCGGGTGCACGGTGAGGACGACTTCCTTCGCCTGAGCTGCCGAAAACGCAACGATCCCTAAAACGGAGATTGCAAACAACAGACCGACACGTCGCAGACAACCCATGATCTTCCGACTCCTGTGTGAGCAAATCGAACCGGCAAACGGAGCGCATGCACTTGCCGCACCGCACGCGCAGATGCGCAAGGTGGGAGAGACAGGCAGGCATTTTCTTCGGCGGCGCGCACCGCCGCGACGGACGATGTTTCCCGTCCCGCGCGGATGTCTATTCAAAACCGAGGATCCGCTTGTGTCAAACCGATGCGCGGTGGCCACCGACAAAGCTCTCAATCCGAAGCAGATGCGGTAGTCCGAATCATGCTAGGCGGTTCGTTTGCCAGCACTCGTTCGACCATCACGCGAATCACGAGTGTGGGCCGAAGCTCCCGCACCAACCCTTCGTCGAAATGGTTGTTCCAAATCCAGTACGCTTCTTTAAAATGCGGGCCGAGATAGGGAAGCAACGCCGTAGCAAAGGAATCGCGGAAAATGACTACGCGTTCGATCTCTCCAGATGACGACACGGTACGGAACCGTGTGAGCTCTGGCCTCCGGCTGATGTTGGCCGTCTCCAACCAAAACCAACGCCGCAATTCTTCATTTGCCGGCCTCACGCGAACTGCGTCCTCTTGAAGGATTTCACGGATACCGATCATGCGAGCCAGATCACCGGCTTGCTGCTTTGCGGCACTGATCTCGTATTGCGTCTTCAATTCGTCAACAATCGTCTCACCCAACGGGCCCAGCGCCTTCCCGATGCTCTGCGCACAAAGATAAGCCCCAAATTCATTCCAGTGTGTGTCCGTCATGTAGTAGGTCTGTTGCGCGCTCTTGGCTTCTTTCAAAACATTCCTGACGTCGACAAACGCAAGGTTGTCGACGCTTCGGCACACTTCACACAGGCGGTCCGTGACTGTTCCTTTCCCCGGTTTTCCGACATGCGTTGGCAGAAGTTCCGGATAAATTGTGCTCTTGTTAGGGCCTATGACGACTACATAGGGCGCCCCCACGTCGCGGCATACGTCGGCTTCCTGTTCGAACGTCGCACGCCAATTCGTAACATGTTCGACGCTTCGCACGTTCTCAGATTCGATGAACCGCCGAACCTCACCGTTGTAATAAAACAACCACCCGTCTTTGCCGATAATCACATCGCCGATGCGTCCTGATCTCATGCAGAAGTACTCGACGATGCCGCCCATGCGAATCCACACATCTTTGCCGCCGTAATCCCTGGTGATCTGTTTCTTTACAGCTCGTGCAAGTGCGTAGCCGGTGCGGAGTATCGAAGCTTGACTGTCACGCTTATTGCTATCGTTCACCTCTTCACTCGCTGGAAGAGGTGAAACGCACGCCGGCAAGGCAGCCCCTACATCTTCAAGTCGATTCGACTTTCCGAAGTGTTCGTTTAGCCAACCAATGCCGACGCGAAAATTGTCCAGCCAGGGACACCCAATCAGTAGACTGAAGACCAATACCAGTATCGCGTCGGATGCGATTGTTTCGCGACGTTCGGTGTTCATTGCCGTTTTTTGTGCCAAGATTCCCAGGGATGTCCTCAAAACCGAAAATAGATGAACGGATTGTGCGTCGACATCGCCGAGACGCACTCGAGCCAGAAGAACACGACCGCCAATCCGACCACGCGCACGACTTCGACGATCGGTTGTGACTGCGGCCACATACGACAAATTAGTCTCGGCAATGCTCGGTAAGCGGGTGAAACCCCCACAATCGCCAAACAGGCGGCAATGGTACAGTGAAGATCCCATCCCACCGACGCTGCCAATCCGCTAATATCATGCGCCCAATCACCGAAGGCCAACATTGCCTGTAGCATTTGCGCCGCCTGCGCAAAAGATTCTGCTCGAAATAGGACCCAGCCAAACATCACAACTGTGAAGGTGTAGAACCAACGCATCGCTTTGGGGAGTCGCTCGAGCGACTGCCGCAATCCCATGCGTTCGATCACAAGAAACATTCCGTGATACAACCCCCAGACAACAAATGTCCACGCAGCACCGTGCCATAACCCGCACACAAGAAACACAGTCACCAAGTTGCGAAACGTTCGCAACGTCCCATGTCGATTTCCTCCCATGGGGATATACATGTAATCGCGAAACCAAGTGGAAAGGGAAATGTGCCAGCGCCGCCAAAACTCCGTTACCGAGGTGGAGATATACGGATAGTTGAAATTCTCTTCGAAATGAAATCCGAACATCCTCCCTAGACCGATCGCCATATCGGAGTAGCCCGAAAAGTCGTAGTAAATCTGGGCCGTATAGCACAACGTGGCGATCCAAACCATAACAGAGGTAAGTTCGGTAGAGGGAAGTCCGAACACGTGGTCAACGATTCGCCCAAGAACATCAGCGATGAGAAGTTTCTTGCCCAAGCCCACAATGAAACGCTGAACGCCCTGCGCCATGTCGGTTAAGGTCGTTTGCCGATCGACGATTTCACGTGCAATCGTGGAATATCGGACGATCGGACCGGCAATTAGTTGCGGGAAAAGGGAAATATACAAAGCCAAGTGAAAAGGATTTCGTTGCGGTTCGGTTTCGTCACGGTATACATCAAAGAGATAAGACATGGCCTGAAAGGTGTAAAACGATATGCC
Source organism: Thermostilla marina (assembly GCF_054657455.1). Classification (NCBI taxonomy): domain Bacteria; kingdom Pseudomonadati; phylum Planctomycetota; class Planctomycetia; order Pirellulales; family Thermoguttaceae; genus Thermostilla; species Thermostilla marina. Next base: position 524,635 of record NZ_BAAHYR010000001.1, read on the forward strand.
GACCGGTAACGCCGGATCAACCTCCGGCACCGAAGGCAATCCCAATTGCGTCAACACTGCGTTTAGGGAAGAGGTGAAGAAACGGGCGTACTTGAAAACGCCGATACACGCCACATTCAAAGCGATCCCGACACCGAAGACGAGACGGCGACGACGCGTTCCTGCCGGCCCCAAGGTGAGAGCGCAAAAGTAGTTGATCGCGATTACCGCCAACATAAGAAATACATAGATCGGCTCACCCCAGGCGTAGAAGAATAGGCTGAATAATAGCAAAATCGGGTTTTTGAGCGATTTCGGCGCGACAAAGTAGACAAGAAGTAACGTCGGCAAGAAGACGAACAGAAATGGTGGCTCCGAGAACAGCATGTCGCTACCCCAAAGCAGACTGACGGTGGGTTTGGTGATCTGTGCAAAAGAAAGCCGTTCTTACAACACCACGGCGACCCCTTTGAGACGTTTGCGGATTTCGGGGATGTCGGCGCGGCTGGTCATGTCGAGGACGGGGGCCTCGATCGGCAACGCGCGGAACCGTTCGCCCAGCTTCTCCATCGCGTATTCCACTGCGCTGGGCAGTTCGAGTTCACCCCGCGGCGACGGTTCGATCTTCGCGCAGGCCTCGAAGATCGCCGGTCCGAAACGCCAGCAGTTCATACTCAACCACAACGGACGCGGCAGCGTCGCCAGGGTTTGTTCGTCGGGTTTTTCGACGATCCGTTCGAGATATCCTTCGTCGTCGATCAGCCCTACGGCGAAGGCCTTGATTCGCTCGGCGGCGATGTTGCTGCCGTTGAGCATCGCCTCTTGCCCGAAAAGGGCGGTGGCGGGGCCGTCCGCCTCGCGGAGCGCCCGCAGCGCCTCCTGCGGATAGTAGTTGTCGGAATTGAGCACGATGAACGGATCGTCGCCGGCGAATTCGGCGGCGGCGGCGACGGCGTCGGCCGTCCCTTTCGGCTCTTGCTGGACCGCGAAGTCGATCGACAGTCGCGTGAGCGAGACCTCTTCGGTGTAGTAGCGGCGAAGCGCATCGTGATCGGGAGCCACGATCAGGCACACTTGGCGATAGCCCGCGTCGGCCAACGCCGAAAGGACATAGTCCAAGAACGGCCGGTCGATGGGGATCATGGCCTTGACGCCGGTCGCGGCGACGCGGGCGGTGGCCTCGTCCAGTTCCGCCGAGGCGTCCTCGCGCCGCATTCGGGTGCCCAATCCTCGCGCCAAAATGACCGCCTTGGTCGCCTGCTGTGCCATCGTCCGGCTGCTCCTCGTTCCCGCTAGAGAAATGTCAAAAGATAAGCTGTGTCGATTGCCCGGCGGCCCTCCCTCATGCAAGGGGGGTGATTCCTCGAAATTGCGGGCAATGCGTTCCCACTATCATAGCACGCGGCGCCGATTCTCTCGAAGGACGAAAGTCTTGTAGGGGAAAAAACCTATTTTTCTGGCAGCTTGTTCCCGCCGTTTGGCGAATCAGAATCGATATAGTCGACAAAGCCAACTATCGTCGCGGCCGTGTTTGCGGCCGGGTTCTGCCGGATCGCGGGTACCGGGAAGAGAGAGGTGCACCCCATGAAACTGCTACGTGGTGTCATTGCGCTGGGAATTGTCTTGGGAACGGCTCTGAGCGTTCAGGCGGCGCTGACCGCCCCGTCGTTCGACGACTTTGGAGAACTTTCGGGCGCCACCTTCGGCGGTTCGGGGATCCCCAACGATCATATGGCGATTCGAACCCTAACCGACGATATGGGCACGTCCGAAACCTCGGACGATGTCACGATCACACTGGGCTTGACCGCCCACGGGCGCTACAGTTATTCGCAGTGGTACGGAGAGCCGGGTTACTTCTACGTCGAACGCGGCACGTTCGGCGGTACCGGCTCCGATGCCGACTATGCCCGCTGGAACTTCGGATGGTATGTCGAATTCTCCCAAGACCCGGCGGGTGCGTACGCCGTCGAGTTGCTGTACGACTTCGATCCCGGAGCCGACACGGACGAGTCGAGTCTCGGCTCGTTGGGTTTCTTGGCGGCCACGACCACCGGCGAAACGGTGTTCCAGAATAGTTGGAACTTCGGAATGGGCTTCTTGGGCGTCGACAGCGCGAATGCCGGATGGTACACGCAAAAGCCGAGCGCCGTGTTCGACCCCGTCGCCGAAGGCGAATACACGATTGCCTTGCAAGTATGGAAAAACCCCGTTTTCAATACCGACACCAGCGGGAATTATGTCTCGCTGCAATCGGGGACGGCCTTGGGCGACCCGGTAGCCATCAAGGTGAACGCCGTTCCCGAGCCGGGAACCTGGACGGCCTTGCTCGGACTGGCGGCGATCGGCGGCATCTGCTGGCGGCGACGACGTCGCTGAGCGCAAGAGGGGTTGCAATCGAAGAAACAGGACGGCGCATCCGAGTCGGGTGCGCCGTTTTCACATGTGTGCCGAGCATGTTTGACGGCTCGAGGGGACACGTCCCTTGTCCAACTTGACGGCGGTGAAAGGACCGAAACGGGGCGTTGCGGCGAAGACGCTTTTGCGGTTCAAGTAGCGGGTCCGGGAGCCGACGAAACGGAACCGCGGCGGCTCAGCCGCAGCATGGTCTTTGCAATCGCTATGCCGAATGCCTCCCTCGACTCGCGCGGCCTCGGGTGATTTCCACCGAGTGCCCTGCCGGGCGTGCGGCGGATACGATACACTGACAAGGCCGTTCGCCGCCGTGACGACGGCCGGGAAGCCTTTGGTCCAGCGTGTGGAAGCGAACCGCCTCGCCGTGCTCCGCCCCAGCGACTATCACGCGATTCTCAGCGGCCGCCGAAAGGACGTGTCCGCCCGTCTGCTTCGTGCAGGCTTGCGGGCGTGCGAGCCGATTTACGGCCTGGCGGTTTGCCTGCGGAACCGGCGATACGACACCTGGCCCGCGCGGGCGCACCGACTCGACGTGCCCGTCGTCAGCGTGGGAAACCTTACGACCGGGGGAACGGGGAAGACCCCGCTGGTAATCACGCTGGCCCAATGGGCCTTCGACGACGGCAAACACCCCATTCTGCTTAGCCGCGGCTATAAAGGGACACCCGAGGGAAACGACGAAGCTGCGGTGATTCGTCTCCATTTGCCGCAGCTTGTCCATCTTCAAGATCAGAACCGCGTGCGGGCGGCACAAGCGGCCTTGCAAACTCATCGCGTCGATCTTTTTCTGTTGGACGACGGCTTTCAGCACCGGCGGCTGCACCGCGATGCCGATATCGTGTTGCTCGATGCCCTTGCACCGTTCGGTTTCGGCCACCTTCTGCCGCGGGGACTGCTGCGAGAGCCGAAATCGTCGTTGCGGCGGGCGGATGCGCTGGTGCTGTCGCGGGCGGACCTGGTCGAGGGCGAACGCCGCCGTGCCGTCCGTCGCGAAGCCGAACGCGCGGCCGGTCGCGCACTGCCGTGGGCCGAGATCCGCCATCGGCCCGGCTACTTGCGAAGTCTCCCACAAGAGAACGGCGACGCCCCCCTCGAACCGGTCGAGCGGCTACGTGATGCGGCGGTGGTGGGATTTTGCGGGCTGGGGAGCCCGACCGGCTTCCGGCGCACGCTCGAGTCGCTGGGTGCCCGAATCCTTGCCTTTTGCGAGTTTCCGGATCATCATCGGTTTTCCGAGCAAGACGTCATCCGGCTGATCGACATTGCGCACAATGTCAATGCCGATTGCCTCGTGTGCACCGAAAAAGATCTCGTCAAGCTCGCCTCTTTCGACTGGGCCGATATGCCGGTCAAAGCGGTGGGCATCGAGATCGAGTTCCTCGCCGGTGAATCGGAATTGCGATCGCTGTTTCGTGCGGCAATCGGCGGTTGATGAATTCCCGGATTGCGGCTCGTCCCCGTTCCATGCGTCTTCGACAGTTGGGAGGATTTCACCATGATGCGGATCGGTTTGGGATTGCTGTTGGTTTGCAGCTTGGGATGGACCGATAACGCCTTCGCCCTGGCACCGGATGCCGAGCCGGTGTACGCCGATCCTGCCGAAGCGGCAAAGGATCCCGATTTCGTCGTTCAGGGTGAGTACGTCGGGCGCGTCTCGACCGACGAAGGGGCGGCGACCGTCGGCGCCCAGGTGATCGCCCTGGGGCACGGCCAATTCGAAGGGGTCATGTACATCGGCGGCCTGCCCGGTGACGGTTGGACGGGGGAACCGGTCGTCCGCGCCCAAGGCGCGCGAAACGACAAGAACCAGGTCGTCTTCCAGAACGACCGCGGCAAAGGCGTGCTGGCCGACGGCAAAATCACGGTGATCGTGGGCGACAAGATAGCCGGTGTCCTCGAAAAGGTCGAACGGAAGAGCCCGACCCTAGGGATGAAGCCCCCCAAAGGCGCCGTGGTATTGTTCGACGGTACGACGGCCGACAACTTCATCGGCGGGCGCATGACTCCCGACGGGTTGCTGATGGAAGGTGCCACCAGTAAGCAGAAATTCCAAAGCTTCCGCCTTCACTTGGAATTTCGCACGCCGTTCAAGCCGACGGCTCGCGGTCAAGCCCGCGGTAACAGCGGTTTCTACGCCCAAGGCCGGTACGAAGTGCAAATCCTCGATTCGTTCGGCCTTAGCGGAGAAGACAACGAATGCGGCGGCATCTACAAGGTGGCCCGTCCGAAAGTGAACATGTGCTTCCCGCCGCTTTCGTGGCAGACGTACGACGTCGAATTCCACGCGGCGAAGTACGAGGGCGACCGCAAGGTGCAAAATGCCCGCATCACCGTGCGACACAACGGCGTGTTGATCCACGAAAACCAAGAGGTGCCGCACGCGACGACGGCCGCGCCCGTCAAAGAAGGCCCCGAACCCGGCCCGATCTTCCTGCAAAACCACGGCAATCCGGTGCGATTCCGGAACATTTTCGTGGTACCGCTGGAAGACTGACGGCCTGTTGGGCGTTTCCGTTCGTGGTCGCGCGGGCGGGACGGCACTCCCCCGCCGCGCGGTCCCCGGCAAACCCGTGTTTTCCCTGCACGGCGGCACCGGTATATTGCAGAATGGCAATCGGGGAGTCGTCCGCGCGCGTGCGGTCGGTTTTCCCTCGTCGCCGCGGGCACGTCACATCCCACGGTGAGTAAGCGATTTGGCCGCTACGAGAAAGATTCCTTTGATGACCACCGCCTTGGTTCAGCGATTCGATTTCCTTTGGACGTGGATGAAAAGCGACGCCGCGACTGCCAAGCGGCGCGGGCGATCCGGCCGCGACGGCTCGAAGACCAAGTCCGACAAACCCGGCGAGAAGAACGAGAAGGACTCGACGGCCGTCTGGGTGCGCGAGGTCGTCGAAGCGATCTGCGTCGCGCTGATCTTGGCGTTCTTGTTCCGTACCTTCGAGGCCGAGGCGTTCGTCATTCCGACCGGCTCGATGGCCCCGACCTTGATGGGCCGGCACAAGGACCTCGTCTGCGACCAGTGCGGTTTTCCCTTCCAGGTGGGCGCGAGTGAAGAAATCGACAAAGAGAGCGGTCGGCGCACCGGCCAGGTGGTCATCGGTGGAACGTGCCCCAATTGCCGGCACACGATGGCCGTCGGCCCCAACAGCGACGAGCCCCACCCCTCGTACAAGGGCGACCGCATCTTGGTCGCCAAATATCCCTATCACTTCGGTGAACCCGAACGCTGGGACGTGATCGTGTTCAAGTATCCCGGCGCGGCCGCCACGAACTTCATCAAGCGGCTGGTAGGGTTACCGAACGAGACGGTCCGTATCCACCACGGCGATATTTGGATTCGCGACGACGGCAACGGCGACGGCGAATTTCACATCGCCCGCAAACCGCCGAAGAAAATCCTCGCGATGATGCAACCGGTCTATGACAACGACTACCGGGCCGAGGTGTTGCGTCGAGCCGGTTGGCCCCCGCGCTGGGACGTCGACGAGGCGTCACAAGGCGAATGCACGCCGCTGGAAGACGACACCGCCTTTCAATGCGAATCGCCGCACAGCGAAGTGTGGCTGCGCTACCGGCACATCGTCCCCGATTGGCCCGACTGGGAACAGGCGATCCAAGGTCAGCCCATTTCTCCCGATTCGCCCAAAGCACGTCTGATCTCCGATTTCGCGGCTTACAACACAAACGACTCGGTGCGCCTGCCCGGCTACCAGGGCCAGTTGTTGGGCAACGTGCGACCCGCCCCGCCGCGCGGCGACCAGTTGGGGCTGAACTGGGTCGGCGACCTGGTCGTCGAGTGCGAGGCCGAGGTCGTCTCGCAAGACGGCCGGATCTTGCTCGATTTGGTTGAAGGCGGTCGGCATTTCGTGTGCTCGCTCGACATCGCCGGGGGAGAAGCCGTGTTCACCATCGACGGCGACGAGGTCGGTCGCGCCGCGACGCAGTTGAGCGGTCCCGGCACGTACCGCCTGCGATTTGCCAATGTCGACGATCAGCTCGTGCTGTGGGTCGACGGCAAGTCGTACCCCGTTCCTTACGAAACGTTGCCTTGGCGGATGCCTCAGTTGGACGACCGCGATCGCCCCGTGCGGCTGGGCATTCGCAACGGGAACGTCGTCTTCCGGCATTTGAAGGTGTTCCGCGACATTTACTACATCGCGCATTTGCGGGCGACCCAATCGCCGATGTACGACTTCGATTTCGCGACATCGCCGTACCGTTATTTGACGCCCGGCCCCGGAGCGGGCGATCGATTCCGCGAGATGGTCCTCGAGGTCATGGCAAATCCCGACTATTGGAACACCTTTGCCGAAGGGAATACCCTCGAGTTCAGTCTGAAGGACGACCAATATTTCGTGCTGGGCGACAACAGTCCGCAAAGCGAAGACGGCCGTTTCTGGCGCGATCAGCATTACGTCGATCGAAACCTGCTGATCGGCAAGGCGATCGCGGTCATCTGGCCGCACTCGCTGGACCGCATTCCGGGGACGAACATTCCGATTCGCTTCTTCCCGAACTTCGCGCGGATGCGGCTGGTCCGCTGACGCGGTTTATGCTCTCGTGCAAAGGATGGAACCGATGACGCGCATGTCGACGGGCAAACGGATCTTGCGTTCGACAGCCGCCGAAACCGACGCCGTCCCGCAGGCGATGCTGGCCGCGGTCGGGTTGGCCAAGGTCTACGGTCGCCGACGCGTCGTCGACGGAGTTTCGTTCGAAGTCCACCCGGGCGAAATCGTGGGGCTGTTGGGACCGAACGGGGCTGGTAAGACGACCAGCTTCCGCATGGTGTGCGGGATGATCCGCCCCACCGAGGGCAAAGTGTATCTGAACGGCCACGACGTGACCGACTGGCCCATGTACCGCCGCGCCCGCGACGGGGGAATGGGGTATTTACCCCAGGATGCCAGTGTCTTTCGCAAGCTCACCGTCGAAGAAAACCTGTTGGCGGTGATGGAGCTTTTGAACTTCGACAAGAAGACCCGCGTCGCCCGCTGCAACGAATTGTTGGAGCAGTTCGACATCGCCCGACTGCGAAAATCGAAGGCCGGCTCGCTCTCGGGAGGCGAACGGCGGCGTCTCGAAATCGCCCGCACCCTCGTCTCGAACCCCAAGATCATCCTCCTCGACGAACCGTTCACCGGAATCGATCCGGTGACGATCGACTCGATTCAGGACATTGTGCGGTCGCTGCGGGCACAGGGGATTTCGATCTTGATTACGGACCACCAGGTGCGCGAGACGTTGCAGATCACCGACCGCAGCTACGTCGTGCGCGAAGGACGCATCTTGTGTCACGGCTCGCCGCAAGAGGTCCTGGCGAATCCCGACGCCCGGCGCTACTACTTCGGCGAAGACATGGACTTGCCTTCGTAAGCGACCCCGGCGTGGTTTCGGTAGTCGCCGTGATCGAATCGATGTGCCTGCCTCGGCTTGCGCCGCCTTGCCGCAGCGTACAACCGCTCGACGCGTGCGCGTCAGGTCGTCGAGTCGGCGGCGGTCTCGGGCGAATCGCCGGAGGTTTCTTCCGCCGGCGTATCGGTGGTTTCCTCGGGCGAATTCGGCGGCGGCTCGTAGCCGGTCCAGCGCCGCAGATAGTACACGGCGTGGTCGTCGGCGGGACGCAGTGCACCGGGCGGGAAGTGACAATAGATCGCTCCGACGATGTCGTTTTCGGTGGTCATCACGACCTCGACCGGACGGCCGAACAGGCCGTGCCACTCTCGCAAACGCCGTTGCGTGACCGCGCGGCAAGTCGCCAACCGAATGGCGTTGCCGGTGATTTCCAGCGGCAAGATGCGCATCCGCAACGCAACCGAAGGCGGCAACAGCGAGAGCGCTTCTTGCGAGATCGAGGCCTCGCACAAGCGTTGAAACGGCACGCCCGCATGGGCGGCGATCGTGCGTCCTTCGTCCACCTCGGCGTGATCGCGGTCGAAGGTGAGCACGGCCGCAGGGCCTTCACCGGAGGTGTAGAACTGGACGTTCACGCGTACGTTACGCCTCAAGAATTCGGGTTGCCAGGATCGGTCTTTTCCTGCCCGCTCGAGCAAGTGCGACAACAACGGCGCCGTGATGCACGCCGACAACGGCGGCCGCGTGAAGGCCCGGCGCATGATCCGCAAGGCGGCGGTCAGCCGGTCGCCGTTGGGGACCAACAGCAGGTGCGAGGCGCGATAATGCTCGGCCTCGCCGACGAGGGCTTCCAGCGTCTTGGCGATCATCGGCGTGTCGGACCGCACTAGGTCGTCCAATGAGGTCAGCGCCAAGGTTTGCTCGATCCATTGTTCGGCCCGGTCGGGGGCCGTCATGCACGACGGATCTTCGAGGATGCGGCCGATCGCCTCGAGCGGGGCCGTGGGCCGTTCGGCCAGCAAGGCCAGCAATCCGGTGTTGGTGTCGATGTCGCCGTGGGTCTTGAGGATGAAACTGTAGAGGAAGTTGAGCCATTCGTGTCGCAAGCCGGACGGATCGATCGTGACCTGTTCGCCGCGGCCCAACCGGCACGCGGCCGTGTACAAGGCGAAGGCCACGCTCAATCCCAGCGCTCGCCGATCACTCAATAACAGGTTCTCCAACTTCGCCAGCACCGTGCGGCGCAGGGCGGCGATGCGATCTTCGAGGTAGCGTCGCGCGGCTTCGGGCAGCACGCTGACGACCTCGCCTTGCGGGAGGACGACATCGAAACTTCCGTCGGGAAGCTTACGACACAACTCGGGCCGCCGCGCGATTTCGTCGAACAGTTGGAACAGGCCGTCTTTGCCGAAACGTTGCAGCCAGCCCCAAACGGCCATCGCCGGATGGTCCTCGGTCGCCTGCGGTCGGGAAAGTTGACGGCCGGGGTGTTGTGTGACTTTTTCCAGCAATTTGCGCGAGCGGGCGAATTCGGCGAGAACGACGGGGGCGGCTTCCGCGTCCGCCGCGCCGTAGCATCGGTCGATCAACGCCCGCAAACGTCCTTCCGGCGCAAGGACGAACTCGACCGTTTGCCCCAGACGGAACCGCATTTCGTCGAGCATTTGCTGCCGACTCATATCGGCGACGGCCACGACGATCGAGCTCGTCTTGCGTTGAATGGGTAGCACCAGGTATTCGCGGGCGACGTCGGCGGGCACATCGGCCAGCAGTTCGGCCGGAAAATCGATGTTCTTCAGGTCGGTGAATTCGGCGCCCAATTGCACGGCCTTGTCTCGTAAGCGGCCGATCACGTCATCCGGCTGCCCGAGCGCGATCAATACCGCCGGCCCGAACCGCGTGCCGTGAAAATGGAGCTTCAGCCGCCGCTGCTGGTCGCGAACCTTGATCTTCATGCCGCCGTAGAAGTCGAGCATCGCGATCAAGCGGACGGTGATCGGCACCAAGGCGTCGGCGGGCAAATCGGCGTCCGTGCATACCAGGTCGTCCACCATATACGCGACTTTGACGCGTCCCTTGTAGGGCAGCAAAAGCGCATGCGTGGCTCCCAACGCCATTCCGCGGCTGAGCACGTTCTGAATGTGCTTGGCCACGGCCGGGCTTTCGGGATCCAGGGCCATCGGCAGCTCGGGAATCTCGCGGAACTCGGGTTCGGACGCCTCGGCGGGTTCCGCTTCGGCTTGCGTTTCGGCGGTCTCGCCTTCGGGGGGGCCGTAGAACCGTTCGATCGCCGCTTTGAGATGTTTTCGCGGGCTGAGCATGACCCGCACCGAATGATTCACGATGAACCGCAAGCGGTCGATCGTCTCGGGCGTGAGCGGGTCGGCGGCGGCGACGTCGAGTACGCCCCCTTCGGCCAAGATGGGCAGAATCCCGTACTCGTGCGCGATGCGCGCAGGCACCAGGTCTAAAACCTCTTGGGGAATTTTCGCGTAGCGAACGTCGAAGAAGCGACATCCCAATCGAGCAGCACGGATCTCGGTCAGGCGAATTTCGTCTTCGATCGCTCCGCGTTGGCTGTGCCGACGACGTTCGACACCGACTTCAGGGGGAGTATCGCCGGAGTTCATGATGGACCTCCCTTCGACGGCAACCGTTCTCCGTCCGACGAGTCGCTCCAGCTCGGACGAAGACGGCAACCTTGGTTTCGGGCCGTCCGTGGGACATGTTCCCCGCTTCCCGCCTCGGAAGAGACCGGAAGCCGCTTTCTGCACCATCGATACCGGCCGACCTGTTGCCGTCCAGACAAGGTTTGCGTTCCGGTAGCGGCCGGCGTCCTCTCCTCTGCCCGCGCATCACCGAAGTGACCGGATCGCCCCTTCTCTACTTCCGACGACGGTCGACGGCAAATCGGGTCTTGCCGTCGTCACGATTCGACGGGCACAACTTCTCCGCGGTCGGTACCCCCAATGACATCCCCCTCTTTGGTCCGCAGCCGATTATAGGTCGGTCGTGGAACAGGGGTCAAACTTTTTGCGATTCCCTGAATCGGGGGGCACAGTTTGTTCGCTCGGCAATGTCGCGAGTATTCTCTGTCGCCAATGGGCCGGCGGACGCAGGAACTCGAACAGCGATATTCGGCTTTTTGCCAATATGCGCGGGAGGGAAAACTTTTCTCTCCCCCATCGGTTTCCTGGTCGTTTATCATGTGCCCGACGTCCTGAATGAAATGGACGCATGCCGTTTGCGTCAAAGTTCGCAAACGGTCTGAAAGATCGCGTTTATCGCAAAATGGGCATATCCGAACGGTTTGACACGACCCCGCATTTGGACGAAAGTGGATCAGGACCGTCGGCGGCTGCAATGCGGCATGTCGGCGAAAGACGCGGCGGGGGCCGGTGCGCATGACGCTCGATGCAAAACGGTCGAGCGCGGAGACACATCCAGTATGCGTTCACGATCTCGAGGAGTTCCATTCATGCGTGCGTTGTTTGCGTGTCTGGTCGCGGTTGTCCTGATTCCCGGCGCGGCGTCGTTCGTCACGGCCGACGAGCGACCGAATATTCTTTTCGCCATCGCCGACGACGCCTCGTACCCGTACATGAGCGCCTACGGCTGCAAGTGGGTGCACACGCCCGGCTTCGATCGCGTCGCTCGCGAAGGCATCTTGTTCACCAACGCCTTTACGCCCAATGCGAAGTGTGCGCCGTCGCGATCCTGCATCGTGACCGGGCGCAACTCGTGGCAGCTCGAAGAGGCGTGCAATCACGTGTGTTACTTCCCGAAGAAGTTCAAAACGTATCCCGAGGCCTTGGCCGAGCACGGATACTTCGTCGGCAAGACCGGCAAAGGCGTCGCCCCGGTCGTTGCAGGAACGATCGACGGCAAGCCGCGTCATCTTGCCGGTACTCCCTTCGACAAACGGCGCACCACGCCGCCGACCAAAGGTATTTCGCCGAACGACTACGCGGCCAATTTCGTCGATTTTCTCGATGCCGTGCCCGAAGGAACGCCTTGGTGTTTTTGGTACGGGTCGACCGAACCGCACCGCGGCTACGAATACGGCTCGGGGGTGAAGAAGGGCGGCAAGTCGATCGACGACATCGATCGCGTCCCCGAATTCTGGCCCGACAACGAAGTCGTACGCAACGACCTGCTCGACTACGCCTTCGAGCTGGAATACTTCGATTCGCATCTCGTGAAAATGCTGGACGAGCTCGAGCGCCGCGGCTTGCTCGACAACACGATCGTGGTCGTCACCGCCGACAACGGTATGCCGTTCCCGCGCTCGAAGGGGCAAGCCTACCACGTATCGAACCATTTGCCGCTGGCGATCATGTGGCGCAAGGGGATCAAGAATCCGGGTCGCACGGTGGACGATTACGTGTCGTTCATCGACTTTGCGCCCACGTTCATCGAAGTGGCGGGATTGCGCTGGGAAGAAACCGGCATGCAGCCGGCGACCGGTCGCAGCCTGACCGAGATTTTCTACTCCGAGAAGTCGGGGCGCGTCGTTCCCGAACGGGACCACGTGTTGATCGGCAAAGAGCGGCACGACATCGGCCGGCCGCATGATTGGGGATATCCCATCCGCGGCATCGTCAAAGACGGCCTGCTGTACGTACAGAACTTCGAGCCGGACCGCTGGCCCGCCGGAAATCCCGAAACCGGCTATTTGAACTGCGACGGCAGCCCGACGAAGACGGAAATCCTCCGGGGACGCACCGACCCGGCATTGGTCAAATATTGGGTGTGGTCGTTCGGCAAACGTCCGAGCGAAGAAATGTACGATTTGCGACACGATCCCGAATGCATGCGGAACGTCGCCCATATCCCGCAGTACCAGGCTGCGAAGTCGGCCTTGGTGCAACAAATGACGCAAGAGTTGCGCGAGCAGGGCGATCCCCGCATGTTCGGCAAAGGACACATTTTCGACGAATATCCCTACGCCAACGAAGGTCAACGCGGTTTTTACGATCGCTACCTCCGGGGTGAGGATGTCAAGCGGAAGACCGGTTGGGTAAACCCGAGCGACTACGAACCCGAGCCGCTCGAGGACTTCCACCCGGTGCTTCCCGACGAAGGCCCCGGCACGTAACGAACGCGACCGAACCGCGACCGCGAAATTCGATCCCCGAGATTGCGGGATCGGAACGAATAGCCGGCGACCGCGGGGCACCCACCGCGCCCCGCAGACGGTCGCCGTTGCGCAGACAACGTAATCTTCCGCCGACGACGAAGCACCTTCGTCCCCCCGCTACCAACGTCGCGGCGACGTGTGTCGGTTCGAACTCCCGTTAGAGCAGGAGGATGGTTGTGCTCGATCGACGTCGTTTCTTGCAGACGAGTGCCCTGATCGGTACCGGTTTGTTGGGGGGGATCCGGCCGGTTCGGGCGCAAGCGACGGCGGGGCTGAAGTGGAAGCGCGCCTCGCTCGACTTGCTGTTTCACGATGTGCAGGAAGGCGGCACGCCGCTTTGTCGTGCTGCCGACATCGGACCGCTGGCCGCCGAAGTTCGCGTCCGCGGCGCCGAGGATGGGACGCCGGTCCGACTCGGCCCGCAACGCCCTGCGAGCAAGGCGGGGCCGGTCGGCGTCGGCCTCACGCACCGGCTGCGCAACACGGGCGGCGGCATGGGGGAAGACCTGCTGGAAGCGACACTCGCGTTGCAAAACCCGAGCCCGCGGACGGTCGAGGTCGAAATCGCGTTCTTGTCGACGCTGGCCACCGGCGATGAAAGCTACGTGCCGCTGTCGGCCTCGGGACTGGGACGCGACAAACGATTCGCCGCGCTGGGCGTGGCCGAATTCCTTCAGGATTGCCGCGTGCCCGTCGCCGCCGACGCGTTCACGTGCCACTATCTCGAACCCGCGGCAAGTCATCCCGAAGAGCTGACGACCAAGGCCCTTTTGTTGGCCCCGGTCGTCGATCTCGCGTTGGCGTCGACTGCGCTGCGTGGGGCGTTCATGACGCCTTCCGACGAGCCGATGCGGTTCCGGCTGGTTTCCGAGTCGGGTACGCCCGTGTGGCGCATCGGCCGGGTGGTCCGGCTGGAACCGGGAGAAAGCCGCGAAGTGCGGTGCTTCCTGCTGTTGCACGAAGGCGATGCCTCGGCGGCGTGGGATGTGTTCCATACGCACGTCCATCACGACGACTTTCCCGTTCCCGCGTGGACGCGCGACTTCCGCGTGCACTATTACGATTTTCTTTCTTCGGCCGAAGGCAAAGGCGGTCGCCGAGGTAACGGTTACGAGGCCGATTTGCCGCATTTCGCCGCCTTCCACGTGGGGTTGGCCACCCAGCACGGATACTATCCGACGCTCAGCGATTACGTGCATCCCGACCGTAAGACGTGGCTTGCCATGCAGGGCGATGCGGCCGGTCCGGCCGAGATGTCGCTGGAGAAGATGCGGGCACGCATCGAAGCCACGCGCAAGACGGGGGCCAAGGCGGGGATCTACATCCATCCGGTACTGTTCGACGACGCCACTCCCTTCTTCGACGACATGCAGGATTGCATCCTTCGTGATCCCGAGGGCAACATGGTGCGTTTCCCCTGGCAAGGTCCCGACGTGAAGGGGCGATGCTGGCGGGCCTCGCTGGCGTCGAAACGCTGGCGCGACCACCTGTTGCAACAAACGCAATGGATCATGGAACTGCTCGACCCCGACGCCATCGCGATCGACGAAACGTTCGCCGGCATGGGGTACGACTTCCGCGACGGAAAGGCCGTGCCGATGGCCCAATCGGCGATCTCGTTGTACCGCGAAATGCGAAAGATCGTTCGATCCTTCGGCGACGACAAGGCGATCTTCGGCAGCGACTGTTCCGATACGGGTTTCTGCTTGTTTACCGACGGCGAGTGCGGCGATCATGCTTACGGGTCGCTGTTGGGCCACCCGTTGTACAGCCAGCAACCGGTGCGTTACCTGGCCGCCTTGGGCAAGAAGCCGTGGCGTCCCTGTGCGTGGCATTTCACGCACATGTGGGACAAGCAAATGGCGCTGGCGCGGTTGGTCGGCTCGGGAGTGGGCGTGTCGAACGGTTGGATCGAATACACCGGGTTGGCCCGGCTGGACGACGCCGTCCGCCGCCGACTGATCGCCGATATCGAAAGCCTTTTGGGCTGATCGTGCGGCAACAGGGGTGTTGCACGATGGGAATCGAAGATTCCCGGCGGTTATCACCATTGCGAGGTTTGCCATGAACGCGTTTCGCTCATTCGTCGGGCGCACGGTCCGATCGGTTCTCGTTCGATCGTGCGTGGTCCTTGTGCTGGTGGGGGGCGTATCGGTCCCGGCCTTCGGCGGCGAGTTCGGCTTGATGGCCAACAGTATCGAGATTCGCAAGCTGCCGCCCGAGCAAGTCGCCGCGATGATGCAGCGACACGGCTACAAGACGGTGTTCTTGAGTTGTTCGGCGCAGCAATTGACGCCTTCGGCCGAGGCGTATCGCAAGCACGGTATCGAGATCGGCGCCGTATATGTCGGGCTCACCGTCTCACAGGACGCGGCCGCGTACACCATCCCGCTCGAGCGGGTGTTTGCGGTTCTGCAAGGTCACGGCATGATGCTCGTGCACGTCGGCACACCGAAAGGCGAGACGGTCTCCGACGCCCGCATTGCCGAAGCGCTGCGAAAACTTGCCGAGCAGGCGGCCGCGCAGGGCGTGGAGGTGGCGATCTATCCGCACGTGGGCAATCGACTGCCGACCATCGAATCGGCCCTGGCCGTGGCCCGAGCCGTCGATCACCCGAACTTGGGCGTGTGCCTGAACCTATGCCATTACCTCAAGCAACATCCGCCGGCGGGGATTCGTGAGGCGGCACGACAGGCACTCCCGCTTTTGAAGATGGTCACCATCAACGGGGCCGACACCGGCGATACCCAAGCGATGGGCTGGGACCGCCTGATTCAGCCGCTGGGGCAAGGCAGCTTCGACGTGGCCGGGTTCGTGCGGTTCCTGAAGCACGAGTTGAATTTCGACGGGCCGGTATATGTTCAGCTTTACAACGTGAAGACGCCCGCCGAAGAACTCATCGCTTCGACCATGGCGGCCTGGAAGGCGATGTGCGAACCGGCTGACGGAAAGTGAAAGAAATGTACGGCACCGCGAAGCGGCGTGAGCGGGCGTCCTCGGAGGGGAAACGTCGGCACGACCGTTCGATCGTCTTTCGCTTCGCGGTCCGTTCGACCCTCCCGACCGCGTCGATCGAGCAACAAGCCCGCGACGCGGCAACCGCGAGTGTACGTCATCTCGAACGTAGGAGAACGAAG
The DNA here is from genome assembly GCF_054657455.1 of Thermostilla marina. Taxonomy (NCBI): domain Bacteria; kingdom Pseudomonadati; phylum Planctomycetota; class Planctomycetia; order Pirellulales; family Thermoguttaceae; genus Thermostilla; species Thermostilla marina. The sequence goes on from NZ_BAAHYR010000001.1 coordinate 540,664, forward strand.
CTATGCGTAAGTCGTCACGCCGTCGATTCTTGAAGTGGACGGCCGCCGTCGTCGGTACGGCAGCCGCCGCCCCCGCGGTCGTTCCGTCGAACGTGTTCGGTGCCGCCGCACCGTCGAATACCGTCACGATGGGCATGATCGGCACCGGGCGACAGTGCTATTTCAAGAATATCCCGCTGTTTCAGCGACAACCCGATTGCCGCATCGTCGCCGTGTGCGACGTCGACTCGTGGCGCATGAACGAAGCGAAGAAGAAAGTCGACGACTACAACAAAGCAAAGCACGGGATGACCGACGGCTGCGCGACCTACGTCGATTACCAAGACCTGCTCGCCCGCGACGACATCGACGCCGTCATGATCTCGACGCCCGATCACTGGCACGTGGTGATGGCCGTCGAGGCAATGGAAGCGGGTAAAGACGTGGCCTTGGAGAAGCCGATCTTGCGGACGATCGCGGGTGGTCGCCGGTTGCAAGAGACCTCGGAAAAACTCGGTCGTATCTTCCGGGTGGACAGCGAATTTCGCGTGGGGGCGCCCGCCCGGAGAGCGTATTCGATCGTTCAAAGCGGGATGCTGGGCAACGTCGCCAAGATTCGTGTGGGCGTGCCCGAAAGCGATATCGGCTGTCCGCCGCAGCCCGAAATGCCCGTTCCCGAAGAACTCGACTACAAACGCTGGCTGGGCGAAGGAAAGACGCAAGCACCGCCGATCCCGTACACGCTCAACGGCGTTCATCCGCGGCACGATCTCCGCGGCCGTCCGGGTTGGATGCGCAAACTCAACTTCTGCGACGGCATGGTCACCAACTGGGGAACGCACCTGTTCAACGGTGCCTTGTGGTGCTTGGGGCTGGATCGGAGCTGGCCCGAAGAAATCTCGGGCACCGGCGTCTATCCGCCTGCCGAAAGTTTCTGGAACGTGCTCCTGGAATTCGACATCACCTACAAGTATCCCGGGGGCATCGAGATCGCCTACTTCACCGAAAGCCCTTACATGTACTTCGAGGGCGACAAGGGGTGGATCAAGGCCGGGTTCAACTTCTTCGAAGCAAGCGATGAAAAATTCAAGACGGCGTCGTTCCCCTTGGTGGACAACCCGGAACCGCGCTACACCAGCGAAAAACGCGACTTCCTCGACGCTGTGAAGAGCCGCAAACCGAGCTGGGAACCGGCCGACGTGGGCAACCATGTGACGTCGGCCTTGGTGATGGGGCACCTGGCCGTCAACCTGGCCGAAACGCTCCGCTGGGACGGCGAAAAGGAGCAGTTCATCGGCAGCGAAAAGGCCAACGCGATGATCGACAAACCGATCACGGAACCGAATCCCGACCTCCAACAAAAGAGCTAAGCGGGACTTTCCGAGCGACGCGCCCGCCGCTTCGGGTGCGCGAGGCGGCGGCGCTTTCGATCCGAGGGGGCATCAATTGCAAAACGGCACGAGGACGACTACCGTACGCACGTGCGAATCATCATCGTGTAAATAATGTTTCCGGCGTGGAAGCGGGGTGAAACCTCGATATCGTTTTGTTGTTTCGATTCTTTTCCGGGGGGTATTGTCATGTGTGAATCATGTGAACACGGGTTCGATCGTCGTAGTTTTCTGGCGGCAAGCAGTGCGCTCGGCGCGTGGTCGCTGACCGGCGGCATGCTGGCGGCCGGAGAAGTTCCGGCGACGTTGCCGGCACGCAAGAAAGAACCGGCGAGCGTGGCGGTGGTCTTCCTCTACCCGCCTGCCGACGTCGTCTACGCCGGTAAAAACGAGGACTCCTGGCGCGTCCACAACTGGTTCACCTGGCCCGGCAACCAGTTCGAGCCCGAAGCCCAGCAAAAGAAGTTCACCGACAAGATCGCCGAGATGGCCAGGCGGCTGGGCATCCGCGTGACCTTCGAGCCGGAAGGTGTGTGGCAAGAGGCCAAGGTCAAGGAGTTCATCGCCAAGTGCCAGGCCGCCAAAGTCGACGCGGTGCTGGTGGTCAACTTCTGGAACACGTTTGCGGGCCGATCCTACGACATCGCGGTGCAAGCCGCGCCCGCGGCCATCGTCTATCAACCGGTCGGCTCGAACCACCAATTGCCTTCCGAGGCGTTGCGTACCGCCGAAGGGATCCACTACATCCATTCGATCGAGAACTGGGCCGAGATCGAACGCGGGCTGCGTGCCGTTCGGGCGAAGAAGATGCTCGCGCAAAGCCGCTTGTTACGAGTGACCGGTCGCTTGAAGGAACGGGCCGAAGCGGAAGATGCCGACTTGGGCACGCACATCGTCGGCATCCCCGCTGCCGAGTACAACGACCTGTTCGACTCGATTCGCCCCGACGACGCCGTTCGCTCGCTGGCTCAAAAGATCAAGAGCGAAGCCGCCCGCGTGATGGACGTGACCGACGAGTATTTCGTCGACGCGATTCGCGCGCATCACACCGTCAATAAGTTGCTCGAACGCTACGGGGCCGATGCGATTACGATCGAATGCCTCTTCCTCAAGGATCGCAAGCCGTGCGTGAGCTTTGCGATCAACAACGGGAACCTGGTTCCCTGCGGTTGCGAGAATCAGCTCGACGGCACGCTCACGCAGATGCTCGGACGGTGGCTGTGGGATCGGGCCGGGTTCATGCACAACCCCGATTTCGACACCAGCGAGAATCGCTATTTCGCCTCGCACTGCACGTGCGCATGGAAGCTCCACGGACCCGACGGTCCGGCGCAGCCGTACATGGTGCGTCCCTTCTTCCATCAGGCCCCGAAGACCGCCGCGGTCGATACGCAGTGGCCCGCCGACGAACCGGTGATCTTGGCGAAGTATTACAGCGGGCAGAAGAAGATGATCTGCTGGACCGGCCGCGTCATCGAGTCGCCGACGTGTCCGCCCGTCGGCGGATGCGCCACCCGCGTGCTCGTCGAAGTCGACAAGGTCGACGACGTCTGCTCGATCTATCCGGGTGTGCACCCGATCCTGTTCTGCGGGACGCCCGGTGAGGCCAAGGCGTTGAAGGCGTTCGCCCGCATGTACCACATGCAATTGACCGGCAATGTGTGATGTCGATCGAGCCGGCTGCGTATTCGGGTAAACACCGCCCGAACCGCCGATGAAACGATGCGAGACACGACACGGCCGTCTTTCAGGCGGTCGTGTCGTCTTTTTCGGCAGCGGCGTCGAGGGGATCCGCCCGGCCGTTCGAGTGTTGCGAATCGATCGCCGTGTCGATCGGTCTTGCAGATAAATCCTTTCCTCCGGCGACTTCGGCATTCAACGGTCCGCTGTACACCGTGGTGCCGGCGGCATCGGTTTGCCACAGGTGGTTACGATGCACGTCGAGGGCGGTGAGTCGTCCTCCACCGTAGAGATACGTGTCGATGCACTTGAGATACCCCAGGTCGAGAACACGCCCGTTTTTCTGGGCGGTATGCCCGACGATCGCGGTTTTCCCGCTGAAATGCGGTCCCGGCACACGCTGCCGTAACGACTCCCAACGCATCACCCACACCGAGAGCCGTTTCAGCGGTTGATCATGCACGTAATTGGCGTGGATGAAGAAGTGGGACTCGATTTCGTAGTAGTCGACGCAGCGGTTCAAAAACACGCGATAGCGACGCGGCGTATCCTCCGGATGATCGATGCCCATCGAACGCAACGTGGCAAACCCGCCGTAGCTGAGCCATTCGCGCAGCATGCGGGGCGAGTCGACCTCGATCACGTCGAGGAACATTTGATCGTGGTTGCCGAGAATCGGCACCAAACGGCACTTTCGGCTCAACTCGATGAGGATGTCGATGACGCCGGCCGAATCCGGTCCCCGATCGACGTAATCGCCCAAGGTGACGATCGTATCATCGGGCCGCGGGTCGATCGCTTCGAGCAATCCGCGCAAAGCTTCGCTGTAGCCGTGGATGTCGCCCACGGCAATCACACGGCCGCCCGTTCCGCCGTCGCGTTCCCGGTCGGCTGCCGTCTTCACGCGCTGCGTCTCCTTCGCTGTCGGCCGCCGGGATCGTTTGTCATTCCTGCCCCGGCGGATAGAGAATCTTGGCCCGTTCTTGTTCGTCGTAGCGCGATCCCGCGATCGGGCCGGGACTCCAACATTGCTCGAGTTTGCTCGGCCGAACGGGAACCCGCGGAATGACCAGCACGGTTTCGCCGCGATCGTTCTTTTCGACACGTCCGCCGTTACGGCGCACGGCGTCGATCGCCAGCGCTTCGCACACCTTGATCAGACGATCGAAATTGTACTCGGTATGACTGAAAACGCGAGTACGATCGAGTGCCTTGGTGAATCGCTCAGGCAGATTGGAAGCGCCGATGGTGGTGAACAAGACGCCCGCCGCATTCGACGGATTGCAGTCGGAGTCTTGCCCGCAGCGGGTGGCGATGATGATCGTCCGGTCGATGTCGCGTTTGCCGTACAAAAGCCCCATGACGATGAAGGCGCCGTTGATTTTGGCGTCGATGTTAAATTCGCCTTGCGTGCACGAGGCCTTCCGATAGGCGGGATTCAGATGGTACTTCGTGTTGATCTTTTCCCAGGTCGCTTGCCAATCGTCGGGATTTTCGTGGTACCAGTCGAGCACGTCGCGAATGCACTCGGCGTATTGCGACTCGGCCGGAATGGCGGCCAGTCCGGCCTTCACGATCGCTTCGGGATCGGTTTCGAAGAAGGCCTCGCTGTACATGGCGCCGACGAATTGTCCGCCGTAGAGACCGTCGCCGTAGTTCATCAACCGGCCGAACTTTTCGCCCAGGGCGATGACGACGTTCGGCATTCCGGGAGCGATGATCCCCGAATAGTCGGCCTCGATTTGGTAGTCGATGTCGTCGGCGTGCTTGTTGAACTGCGGATGTCCCGAGTCGGGCGGGGCGATGCCGTTGCGCAGGTTATCCCGGCCCGCACGATTGGCGTGCCAAAGTCGATAGCGGCTGTTTGCGAAGTCGATTCCGGCCTGCTTCAGCGAGACGTCCCAACCGTGCACCTCGAGTGTGCGCAAAAACGTCATTTCGACATAGATGTCGTCCTGGTTGAACTGGTTGATGCGCTCGGGCGTCCAGTCGGGCATTTCGTCTTCCCGCAAAATACGGCCCTTGGCGTGGAACTCGGTCGGTCCGCCCCAGCCGACACCGGCCATTTGCCCCAACCAGGCCGCCTCCATCTTGTCGCGGTACTCGGCCAAGGTGATTCGGCGGACGGAAGATTCGTCGGCCGCAGTCGGGCGGGACGTTCCCACAAGCCAACCGCCGAATACGACAGCGATCATCAACCACCGGCACGCAGAACGGAACATGACGTCACCTCGCTGATCCAAAAGAAACGTGCGACCACCGAAAATCGGCCCCCAAACGGCGGATTCATTCTAATTGCCCGTTCCGAGAATCGCACGTTTTGCACGGCCGCGCAGGCGAAGCCGATACGTTTTTCGCAGAAGGGGACGCCGGCCGGTCAGGTGTCGAAGTCTTCCATCACGCGACGAAACTCGGGTGTGTCGCGGATCGGATCGAAATCGGGTTCGCGGTCGACCAGCTCGCGCAGCTCTTCATCGTTCAAGATGGCCTGGGCAAGGTACTCGGCGGCCTCTTCGGCCTGGCCTTGCAGCGACAAGTAACAAGCCAGATTGAACAGCACGATCGGGTGCGAAGGCTCCAGCATCGCCGCCTCGCGCAGGTCGTCGATCGCCAGGTCGAGGCGTCCCAGCCGCTTGTGGCACCAGCCCATCGCCATCAGCACGCCGATGTGGCCGCGGTCCAGTGTATTCGCCTTTTCAAAATACGACAGGGCCGTATCGTACTGTTCGAGACTGCGATAGGCTTCGCCCAACAAGTAGTACAGGCGCGGTTCTTCTTCGTCGGCGCACTTTTGCAAGGCGTCGATCGCCGCGCGGGGCATGTTCAATTCGAGGTAGCCTTCGGCCCGGCTCAATGCCCGCAGCAAACGAATTCGGCGTTGCTTCTTTACGTTCATGGATGTCGATCGTATCGCAAAGGAAACGTGCCGCTTTGCAGGCGAAACCGCCGACCTGCGCGCGTAACGGGCGGGGAACGCCTCGGCGGCTTCTCCTACGGCCGATCCCGAGGGGCCGAGGAATTCTATACCTGAGCACCGATGTTTCCAAGCATGGATTTTGGAAAGAAGATTCCACCCCGAAGACGTGCCGCAGATGCCGCCGGGCGGCATTTCGCAGGAACAAGAAAAGCGACAGGCGACAGGCCGTCGAGACCTGCCGCCCGCTCGTAGGCTCACCCGTATTTTCCGACTTCTCGTTCGACCGGCGTTATCGTCGTTGCGCCGACTATACCGAACCGATCATCTCTTGGTCGATGGCGTTCATCAAAGCGGTGTCGTTGTCGTTACGGTCCAGGCGGTAGACGCCGGATTGCCGCGGCGCCAGACGGACGCCCAACTCCGCAGCGCGATGATCGCCCAACGTGAACAGCTTGATGCCGTTCCAGCGGGGATCTTTGCGGATACGTTGCATCGCCTCGTCCGTCTTCTCCTCCGACCGCACGTCGAAGATGACCAGATCGGGCCGGTCGTGGCCCGCAAGGTAGTGCAAGGCCTCTTCCGCATCGGCCACGGCGTCGACCGCGTAGCCCCCGTGCGAGAGCATGTCGATCATCCGCCGGCGGTCGCGTTCGTCTTCGGCCACGACCAACGCCGAACGAGGCTTGCTGGAAGCCTTGATGTCGAACTCTGCGGCAGCCGAGGCCAGACGCTCTTCGGCTCGCCGCATCATCAACCGAGCCTTGTCGATTTCGCCTCGTTGCAGGTGGAAATCGACGATTTGCAGTGCGAATTGAAGACACGCGAACAACTTGCTCGGGTCGTTCCTTGCCTCGCGACACGGGACGGCGTCGATCGTCTCCGAATCGGATTCGTGGTGGGTTTCGAGCTCGGAGCGTACGACCGGCACGTTTCGCGGGGCTTTGACACCCAAACGCACACTCTTTCCGCCGATCCTCAACACCTTGAATTCGATTCCAAGCGTTGGGAACCGAACCCCCTCATCCTTACGACGCGACAGCACCAACATGGCTGAGCCTCCTTGTCTTACGACGTCCGTTTCGGGGTTCTTCGGGTCACTCCGCTTTCCCGTCAACGAGGACGCCGGATCCTCCAGGTGAGCCTCTCGCAACTCAGCATGAACGGCTGCCGTCAACCCGGGCGGGGTTCACGGCGCACCCGCCGATCACTCGGCGAGGTTGCTTCCATCGCACGCAAAACTTCGAGACGTCTCCTGGTTCGATCCCGACGACTGCCGCGGCGACTTCCTGTCGGCCTTGGAGAGAGACACACTCACGGGCACCGATCGTTGCGCCTGGTCGTTTCTGTTTTCGGTGCTCGAACGCTACTTCTTCAACACACGGATTTCAGAAAACATCGGGATCCATTATGTACGCCGTGACGCGTTCCATTCCTGGAGTGCGTCCCGGCAACCTTCCTCGGAGACCAGCGAACATCCGTGTCGCTTCTCACGATTCACCGTCCGCTCTTTTACTAAATCTCCCGCCGATCGATCAAGAGCAATTTCGCCGAAATTCTGACAACTTTCGCTGAGATAACGTTCGCCTAACCAAAATCAGGCTTTGGGGGGGTAAAACAAGTCATTCAGAAGTCTTTATTTTCTCCTGTTTGCGTATTTTCGCCTCCCGTTTTCGGGTGAAAGCAAAGACGGCGCGCCCCGCGGCGGCGACTGCGACGGCCTCTTTGTTCTTCGTGAACCTGATGCCTGCGACGATCGGCCGGTGATTTTTCACGCCCCTTTCGCAAAGCGATCGTTTCGAGGCTACCATGGGGGTGCATTCGCCCACCGTGGTTTTCCATGTTTCCTGCCACGATCCACCAAAGGAGGCCCCTCTATGTCGCAACCTGCTCGCCTACCTCGACGTCGTTTTGTCGCTGTCGGGGCGCTTTCGGCTACCGCGGCGATCGTTCCTCGCCATGTACTCGGCGGCCCCGAGCACGTGCCGCCCAGCGAGCAGCTCACGCTGGCCCACATCGGCATGGGCACGCAAGGGTTCCGTGAAATCGGCAGCCTGTTGGCCGACCCGCGAATCCGGATCACGGCCGTCTGCGATCCGAACACCGACAGCCAAGATTACATCGAGTGGGGCGCCGGCGGCATCCGTCGGACGATCGCCGAGTTGATGGGCGTTCCCGATTGGCGGAAGGACGTCCCCGGCTGCCCCGGCGGACGCGAGGTCGGCCGCCAACTGGTCGATGCGTACTACGCACGCACCCGCGGCAAGAACTACTCCGGTTGCCGTGCCTACGCAGACTTCCGCGAGTTGCTCGAAAAAGAAACCGATCTCGACGCCGTCAAGATTATGACGCCCGACCATCTGCACGCCCCGATCGCCGTTGCCGCGATGCGCAAAGGCGTGCACGTGATGACGCACAAACCGATCGCCAATCGTTTGAACGAGGGGCGCATCGCGATCGAGACGGCTCGGCAAACGAAGCGGGCGACGCTGCTGTTGGCCTACGGCGCCGCGCCGGCCAATGCGGCGATTTGCCGCGAGATCAACAAGGGGGTGATCGGCACGTTGCGGGAGATCCACATCTGGACGAATCGCCCGGTGTGGCCGCAGTACACCGAGCTTCCCGCCGACACGCCTCCTGTTCCCAAGGGGTTCGACTGGCAGCTTTGGCTCGGTCCGGCGGTCGATCGTCCGTACCATCCGCACTATACGCACACCGTCTTTCGCGGTTGGTACGATTTCGGCGGCGGCTCGATGGCCGACATGGGCATCTACGCTTTGTGGCCGGTGTTCGACGAACTGAAGCTCGGCGTGCCGCACAAGATTCAAGGATGGGGTTCGCACGCCTGCACGATCAGGGGCAATACCAGCAGCGTCATCCGAAACGATTTTTCCTATCCGCTGGCGTGTACGTTCCGCTTTTGGTTTGCTGCGGCCGACGGCGATCGGCAGCTATGGTGGTACGACGGCGGCATGCGTCCGCGTCTGCCCGAGTTGGTCGAGCGGGCGGGGACGCCCACCGGCCGCGAAGGCATCATGTTCATCGGCGACGGCGGCGTGATTACCGCCGGATTCCACGGCGACAACCCGGTGCTTCACACCGAAGAGGAAACCGGTTCGCTCTGGAAACTGACAGGCGGCGAGGGCCGGGACTCGGCACGACTCGATCACGTCGAACGAATGGAGGGCTTCTTGGCCGCTTGTCGCGGCGAACTCGCTCCCGAGAAGGCGCCGGGCAACTTCCAAAGCGCCGCCCACATCACCGATACCGTCAACCTAGGCACGGTGGCCCTGCGGACGGAAACGACGATCGAGTTCGATGCGGCTTCCGGCACGGTCACACCGGCACGCGCTGCGAAATACTTCACCCGCGAATATCGGCCGGGTTGGGAATTGACCTGACGACTTCGACGACGGGGATTTTGCCAGCGGAGGTGTGCGATGCGTTTCACGACGAGGCTGCTGTTATCGGTCGGCCTGTTGAGCGGTGCGGCGGCCTGGGCCTGTGCCGAAGAGTCGCCGCCGGTGGTCGCCGAGATTCGCGCGGCCGCCGCGGCACCGACGATCGGGCCCGAAGGGCGACCGCTTCCCTTGGCCGGACACTGGAACCGCGGCACGCGGCCCGAGGGTTTCAGCCCCGATTACCAGCTCGAACTGATCCGCCGGGGGCATCACTTGTTGCCGTGGTTCGAGTTTCCGCGACCCGGAGCGCCGACCGACGATGCCTATTTCACGCGCTACGACGCCGCCTTCAAGCAGGTGGCCGAATGGAAGCTCCCCTTCACGCTGGTCGGCACGCAGTGGGAGATCGTACTGGCGAAAAAGTCGCTGTTCGGGCAAACGTTTCCCTTCAAGGACTTGCCGCCCGACCAAAGTGCGCTCGCACTGAACGACGACGGCGAACCCGATCCGCGGCTGGGGATCAGCCCGTTCGGCGCGATCGAACCGTGGCGCGAGGTCGGCCGACTGTGGGTCGATAGCCCCATGATCCGCCGGTTGCAGGAGGTTTATCCTGATCCGCCGCGGGTGATCTTCCTGAGCAACAACGAGGCCCCCAAGATTCGCTGGGCCAAGAACGGCGGTGTCGAACGAGACAAGCGGTTCACCGACCAGTACGGTTTCGACTGCACCGACGAGATGAAACGCTGCCTGGTCGGCAATGGTTGGATCGTGCGTTACCGGGCGATGTTCGAAGCGATGCGCTCGCATCTCGATGCGTCCGGCTGGCGCGATCAAGTGCGCTTCGTGGGATACGGTGCGTTCGGTCCGGATCACATGGGGCGTTGGTCGGGGTGGCCGGTCTATTCGCTGCATTGCGGAAATCGGTTCGATTGGGCGCCCTATGCGTGGGACGGCGCTTCGCCTTCGTACTATACACACGACTGGGACGCCTCAACCGACTTCACCGTCCACAGCCCCCTGGTCTCGTTCATGAATTACGTCATGGCCCAGCGTCGCGTGTACGCCGACAAGCCCGACTTTTGGTTCGAGTTCTCGGTGTGGGACGGGAGCAAGACCGACGCCCAAGGCCGCGAGATCGGTAAGCCCGCCTGGTACGCGAAACACGGCGAGCCCTACTCGCCGGTTCGGCACGCCAGCTACGTCGAGTTCGGCATGTGGCTTACGCGGCCGCGGGTGGTGCGCGAGTTTCGCGGCTATCTCGACACGCGAGAGCGCGTGGGCGCGTACTTCGAGGCGATTGTCGAGGTCGTCGATCGCGTCTACGCCGATCCGGTATTGCGCGAGTTTTGGCGCTTCGGCGAATTGGTTCCGAATCGGGGGCATCGGCATCCGTTCCAGGTGGCGATTCCCGAAGAATTTGCCGCCGAAGACCGCTGGTACATGCTCGACACGAATCTCGATCCGCCGCGACCGTGGTCGCTCGATACCGAGCTGCCCGTTCAGTCGCTGGCGTTGGTTCTGAACGAACCGCAGAATCGCCGGTGGCTCGTCTATGCCCGTTCGCCGTTGGCCGATCGAAAGGACGTGACGATTCGCATCCCCGACGGCCCGGAAATCACCGTCGATGTGCCGATAGCCGGGGCGTTTTACCTGGTCGATGCGAAGACGGGCAGCCCGCAGCGTGTCGGCCGATAGATGAGGTACCCCGTGCAACACCCCTGTTGCAGGAGCTGACAAGATGCCTGGTCGTACCGTTCTCTTTGCGCTAATCACCCTCTCGGCGCTTTCGGCGGGCAAGACCGACGCCCAATCGTCGATTCCCGATCCCCGGCACATCGCGAATGGTTGGGAGATCCCGAGCGAGGGTTACGCCGATCAGCCGTACATCGTGAAGACCGACGACGGCGCCTGGTTGTGCGTCATCACGACCGGCAAAGGTGCCGAAGGGGCCGCAGGGCAGCACATCGTCTCGATGCGCAGCCTCGACCACGGGAAGACGTGGACGGACATCGTGCCCATCGAACCGGCCGACGGACCCGAGGCGAGTTACGCCGTGCTCCTGAAGGTACCTTCGGGACGCGTGTACGTCTTCTACAACCACAACACCGACAACGTGCGCGAAGTCGAACGAATCGACGGGGGGGTGTATCGGCGGGTCGATTCCCTGGGCCATTACGTGTTCAAGTACAGCGACGACCACGGCCGGAGCTGGTCGTCCGAGCGTTACGAAGTACCGATCCGCGAATTCGCCTGCGACCGCGAAAACGTCTACGGGGGCAAGTTGCGCTTTTTCTGGAACGTGGGAAGGCCGCTGATCGCCGAGGGAACGATGTTCTTACCGCATCACAAGGTCGGCGCGATGGGCCCCGGTTTCTTTGCCCGCTCCGAGGGCGTGATCATCACGAGCCGAAACATTCTCACCGAGCGCGATCCGACGAAGATCACCTTCGAAACGCTTCCCGAGGGCGACATCGGGCTGCGGACACCACCGGGCGGCGGTCCCATCGCCGAGGAGCAAAGTCTTGCCCGCTTGAGCGACGGATCGCTGTTTTGCGTCTACCGAACGATCGACGGATGGCCCGCCTGCGCCTACAGCCGCGACGGAGGCCGCCGTTGGACGCAGCCGGAATATCTCACCTATACGCCGAACGGACGCCGCATGAAGCATCCCCGCGCGGCGAATTTCGTGTGGAATTGCTCGAACGGAAAGTTTCTGTATTGGTTTCACAATCACGGCGGCCGGTTCATCGCCGAATTGGGATTGGGGGGGAAAAACGGTCGAAGCCCCTATGACGACCGCAATCCCGCCTGGTTGTGCGCCGGACGTGAGATCGACACTCCCGACGGAAAGCGCATTGAGTGGTCGCAGCCGGAAATCGTCCTCTATGACGACGACCCGTACATCCGCATGAGCTATCCCGACCTGGTTGAGGAGGACGGCGTGTTCTACCTGACCGAAACGCAGAAGAACATCGGCCGCGTTCATCGGATTCCACAGGCGCTCGTCGAGGGGTTGTTCCATCAATGGGAAAATCACGAGGTCGCCCGCGACGGATTGCTTCTGGAAATCCCGCGAGGCACACCGATCCCCAAGCAGATCCCCATGCCGTCGTTACCGCGATTGAACATCCGCGATGCGGGACGACCCGATCACGGGTTGCGCGACCTGCGCGGCGGATTCACGTTCGAGGTGCGGTTCGAACTCGATTCCCCGTCGGCAGAACAGGTCTTGCTCGACAACCGCAACGAAGCAGGGGAGGGGATTTGCCTAGCGACGACCGAACGGGGCACAATCGCGCTGACCCTCCACGACGGACGGCAACACGTCGTTTGGGATACCGATCCGGGGACCGTTCGACCGGGACAAGAGCACCATTTGACGGCGATCATCGACGGCGGTCCGAAGATCATCTTGTTTGTCGTCGACGGCATATTGTGCGACGGGGGGGATGCACGCCAGTTCGGATGGGGGCGGTTCAGTCCGACCTTGCGGACACCGGAGGGCGATGCGACGTTGCGTCTCGGGACGGGGGTCCGCGGATTGCGAATCTACGGTCGTGCCCTGCGGGTAAGCGAGGCGGTGGGCAATTTTCAAAGCGGATCGTAGGACGCGTCGCTCGGCCCGTTTGCACAAGAAAGATCAACCGCCGCCCCGAAGGTTCGGGACGGCGGCTTCGTATTTCAAACCTCCCGGGTTATTGCGACCGGATGCGTCGCTGCGAGACGAGCGGGAGTCCGGCGTGCACAAGCACCGGCCTTCGTTCGACTCCGGCTCACGCGTAAGGGGTGGCACCTCCGTCGGAATATCACGCGGGAGGCTTGATCGCCTATTTGGCCCCTCTGTGGGGCCAGGAATCTTTATCGGTCGGGCAGGCGATGCGGGTTGAATGGTTTTCCCTTTCGCTTGTCGCCTCTCTATTCTACTCTACGCCCGAATCGCGGCTAGGGGTCGAATTTTCACAAAAATTTGCCCGGCGATTCCAGCGCGATCGAGGCCTTGAGCGGCGGACGAATCGCCCCGCCGAAGCGGCGTTTCTGCGGCATTCCGGGTAGTGCATTTTTCGTGCCGAAACCGCATCACTCGCGCGGTAAATGCGATAGGACGCACAAGGCCGCGCGACCGTCGGACGATCAGTCTTTCGGCACAACCCAGATGTTCCGGTAGTACACGTGGTTTCCGTGCCCTTGCAGGTACAGCGGACGCGGTCCGGGGCCTTCACCTTGACGGCCGGGGGTTGCACCGGGAAGTTCCAGGTCTTCATGAATGACCACGCCGTTGTGCTTGATCGTCACGCGGGCGTTGGCCGTCTTCTTGTCGCCGTCGTATTTCGGGGCGGTGAATTCGATGTCGTAGGTTTGCCAGGTCATCGGCGGAAAGCACATGTTCACGTCGGGCTTTTTCACCTTGTAGATTCCGCCGCATTCGTTGTCTTCACCGGTCAGGCCGAACGAGTCGAGCACTTGCACTTCGTAGCAATCGTGCAGATACACACCGCTGTTCGAGCGGGCTTGCCCGGTTGCTTCCGGCATCCACGACAAACGAAATTCCAGGTGCAGCGTGTAGCTGTTGAACTTGTCTTTCGTCAGGGCATTGCTCAGCAGGTTGCCGTCTTCGGTCAACACGCCCGGATCCCAATGATCGGTGTTCGAACCGTCGAAGAGTACGATCGCACCCTTGGGCGGCTTCGCGCCGAGCGTGGGACTCTTCCGCTCGATCCGTTCGAGCACCAGTCGGCCGTCGTCGTGCTCGACGATCAGCTTCCCGTTGCGGATGACGCCTTCGGCCTTCGGGGCGGTGATCGTGACGTGGTCGCCTTCACGCTTGCCGGAAGCTTCGATACGGCCCTTGTCGCGCGTCCAACCGTCGCCGGGAAGGCCGTCTTCGAGGAAGTAGATTACGAAATTGCCGTTGCCGCGGGCGATCACCTGCGCACCGACGGTCTTTTCGTCGCCGCCGGGCACGATTCCGCGACCCTTGTATTCGCCCTGAAACGCGAAGTCCGGATCCTTTGCGGCCTCGGCCGGGTCGGTCACTTCTTTGAATTTCCCGTGTTCGGCGCCCCAACAGGCGGGCAACACGGCCAACGACAACGCCAAAGCGTAAAACAAACTGCGTTGCATCGTCAAAACTCCTTCGTCAAAATGAGGGTGAACGATCCGGTGGCGGTCCGCTTGCCACGGTGAGCGACCCATATTTTAGGAACGCGCGAAGCCGCGAAGCAAACGCTCTCGGCAATTTCGTATCCCCTCGATTTCACGGGGCAGGACCGGTGCAGGAATACGACGAAACGAACGCTCAAGACGAAACACTCGACACGACCGAGCTGCGGCGGCCTCGGCATTTCGACTGGATCCGCACGGCGGGCATGCTGGCCGTGTTGGGGCTGTTCGCGCTGGTGACGTTGCAATTCACGCCGTTTTGGCCCGCTCCCGAAAATCACGCCGGCGTGGGTGAAAAGCTGCCGGAGATCGATTTGCAACCGTTGACCGGCGAATCGGGCCCCGTATCGACGGGTGACCTTGAAGGCAAAGTCGTGCTGTTGAACTTCTGGGGAACATGGTGTCCGCCGTGCCGACAGGAGGCACCGCACGTCGACGCGTTGTACGAGACCTTCCGCGAGAACGACGGCTTTCGGCTGTTGAGCGTCTCGTGCAGCGGCGACCCCGCCGGTGAGCCCGACGTCGAGACCCTGCGGCAAGAGACGACGGCGTTTCTGCAATCGCAGCAACTATCCTTTCCCACGTTTGCCGACGTAAACGGCAAGACGCGGGCAGCCGTGGCACAAACCGCGGGTTTCGACGGCTATCCGACGACGATCCTCTTGGACGGGCAGGGGATCATCCGCCGCGTGTGGGTCGGCTATTCGCCGGGGGTCGAAAAGCAGATGGAAGCCGCCATCCGCGTGTATCTGGAGCGTTAGCGGCAACCGAAGGATCGGGGCGACAACCATGTTCAAGCTGGCAGGCGATTTCCTTGCCGATCGCTCCCGCCGCCGCTCTCTCGATTTTCTCCCGCGCACGCGTGCGGCTTTTCGATTCGTCGGGCAGGGCCGTTGTGCGTACTGCCGGCGCCGGTTGCCCTCGCCGGGGGTGATATGTGCGCGCTGCCGCAACCGGCTCGCGTACCGTCGCTGGAAATACTGCGTACGTTGCGGCGGCGAAGCGGCCGGAAACGATGCCGACGATCGTGATTGCCGTTGGTGCCGCGGCCGACGATTCGCCTTCGACCGCGTTCGGGCCCTGGGACCGTACAAATACGCGTTGCGAAGGGTGATCCTACGGCTGAAACGTCATCCGCGACCGCGGTTGACTGAGGCGTTGGTCGACTTGTTGCTCGATATGCGCGGCGACGACTTGCGCTGGTTCAGAAGCCGAGTCGTCGTTCCCGTGCCTACGTATCGACCGCGCCGAATGAGACGCTGCGGAATGCTGGCCGATCATCTGGCCGAAACGATCGGCCGCAAGCTGGGTTTGCCGGTAGCGTGGGAGGCGCTGATTCGCATCCGCCCGACGCGAGTGCAGGGAGGCCTGCCTCCCGAGGAACGTTTCGCCAACGTGGCCGGGGCATTCGAAGTGATCGACCGGCAATCGATCGTCGGTCGAGCGGTGCTGTTGGTCGACGACATTCTCACGACCGGAGCCACATGTCACGAGGCGGCTCGTGTGCTGTGTGACGCCGGCGCAACGCGGGTCGATGTCGCCGTCCTCGCCCGCGCCGAAGGCGATTGACGGCGACACCTCTTTCTGCTTGCATGCGGCGCTTCGATCGGTCAGCCGACCGCCTTTTGATAGCAGGCCTTCAGGTAATCACACGATTGCCGCAATGCCTGCGACATGGCGTCCGGCTCGGGCTCGTGGTGCATGAACGGATTGACCGGATAGCGGAAGTCGATCTCGGCCAAGGCCTGCAACCACGGGGTGCAATCGACCGGCCCGATTCCCGGTAGTTGCTGCGTTCCGGCTCCCCGCTGCCAAGCATAGAAGAAAAAGAGTTTCTTGCCTGCGATGCGGATCGCTTCCGGCACGGAACCGTTGTAGCTTTGGATGTGGTAGGGGGCCAACGCCATGCCCAAACGCGGATACTCGGCCGCCGCATCGACGAACGCGCGGATCGAGTCCATCGTGTGCAACAATGCGTTGGCGTGGTTTTCGATCGCGAGGTACGAATCGTACTTTTCGCACAATTCCAAGTCGGGTTTCAGCGATTCGACGAATTTTTTCATCGTCTCGCCCAGCTTGCCCGGTTCGGCGGGGCGGGAGCTTCCGCGGACGGCCACGCCTCCGCCCGCCTTGCCCAGCAGTTCGGCGTACTTGCGGTATCCGCCTACATAGACCGAGAACGCATACAGTTCCAGGCCCGCTGCATCGAGCAACTGTTTGAGCTTTTCGGGCCCCACGCGGGTGAGCACGTCGTCCAAGTGCGGGCATCCGGCATGGGCCGACCAGATGTCGATCGCGTCGAAACCCAGCGCCGCTATCCGCTCGATCGCCTGTTCGATCGGCAGAGACGAGAAATTGATCGACGAGCAAGAGAGCCGCATTTGCCATTTTTTGCCGGCGGCAAAGGCGGGCATGATGCCGGTTCCGGCCAGAACGGCCGCCGTACCGGCGGCGGCGTGAGCGACGAAACGGCGACGCGACAACCGATTGCGATGACGACTCACGGGAATTCCTCCTCAGGTACTTGGTTCATCGGCGAGCGCCGAGACCCGCACGGACCGAAGATGCCCCGCCGCATGCGCGCAGAACCTCCGGGTAACCGGCGACCCCGGCAACTTTGAAAACGATACCTGCCTTGGAATTCGGAAGACGACGCGCCGTCCGGCGGATGACGGCCGGGACGCAAACGCGCTATTCTTTCGGCTGCTCGGGCGGCGGCAACAGCTTGCCCGTATGCTTGTCCCAGCGGACGAGCCGACGCGGCAACCGATGATTGAAATGGCAATCGGTGCAGACGATCTGTTTCGGATCCGTCTTTTCGGGGCACCGTTCCTGCCAGCGAGCGATGACCTTCCGCGCGGCCGCATCATGCTCTTCGTGGCATTCGTGGCACAACTTGTCGACCGCTTCCAGAGGATACATCTTGTCGGGCGGTGTGATGTTGTCCTCGTCGTTGCGGTGATCGTCGGAAGCCCCGTGGCAATCGATGCAGCCGACCCCCTCCCGGCCGTGCTCAAGCACCAACGGCTCTTCTCGATAGTTGCCGTGGCACACGTAGCATGCCGTGTTGTCGACGTTCATCTCGTGTTTGGGGGCTTCGTGCGCCTCGGGCAGCTTTTCGTCGAGGTATCCCTCCAGAGACAACGGGGGAGCGGCCTCGGCGCGGTGCTCGACGGCGTTCCGGCGGCCGAGGAAGGCGAACGCGATCGCCGCCGTAACAAACATCCCCAGAATCAACGTGCGCTTGCTCATGATGTGGTGGACCTCCCGGGGGAAAGCGATTCCGGCGGTCGGAAGGCGAAATCGGGCGCCGCGCACACGCACGGCGCCGCGATGTCTTTCGTCTTCCAGCCATTCGGCGAAAACGACTTCTTACCTCACACGAGGTTCCAGTCGATCAACCAGCGATAGTGATACGGCAGGTTCGCGAAACCGCGCTCGAGCGCGCGATCCAACTCGGCCTGCTCTTGCACGTCGAGCGCCCGACGCTGCAACACGGCCAACGCCACGTTGTCGACCTGTTCGGGCGTGATCATGCCGGGAATCGGGGCCGTGATCACCGGGTTCGTCAAGATGGCCCGGATCGTCAAGCGGGCGATCTTGTTGTCCTCTTCTTCGTGCGGGTTGCCCGGGCTGCTGTCGCCTTGGAAGATCGAACCGCTGGCGAACGGCTTGATCCCGAACCAGGCCACGTCGTGCTGCTGCATCGCGTACCACAGGCTGCTTTCCCACGAGCCGTCGCCGGTGGGAACGATGTGGGCGGCTTTGCCTTCTTCGGTCATTTCGACCTTGGCGCCTTGGAGCTTCGTCTTCGCCGTGTACGGAGTGCAGACGACTTCCAGTTCCTTGGGTGCCGCGGCGATCCACTTCTTGATGTGAGGACGGTCGTGCGACGAAATTCCCGTGAAACGGGCGCGACCGGTCTGCTTCGCCCAGCGCAGCGCCTCGAGCATTTCTTCCATCTGCTGGTCGGTGTGCTGGCTGCTGGTTTCGAAGCAGGTGATCCGCCACACGTCGACGTAGTCGAGTTTGCAGGTGGTCATCCCTTCGTCGAGGGCTTCTTTGAGCTTCTGCGTGATCCAGCCGGGCGGTTTGGGTTGACCGGCCTTTTCGGCATTGAACCACTCGCGGCTGAGCGAACGCATCTCTTTTTGATACCACGAGAAGCCCAGGTACATCTTGTCGCGACGCCCTTTGAGCGCCTTCGAGTACATGATGCACTCTTGCATCGTGCAGGCGTCGATGTAGTTGATCCCGCGTTCGATGCAGCGCGTGACGACGTCGTAACGGTTCTTTTCGAAGTCGGGATCGTCGAGCTTCGCGCTGAGCCAGCTCGAGCCGTCGAACAAGTCATGAACGACCTTGTTCGCCCGCTTCCAGTGACCGCCCAGGCACACCGCCGAAACCATCAGGTTCGTCTTCCCGGCCCGACGATATTCCATCTGCTCGTTGTAGTTGAGGATGTCGTCGGTCTTTTGGTTGTCGGGGTTGCCGGCGTACACGATTCGCTTGGGGACGATTCCCAAGGCCGCACCGGCAGCCGCCGCCGCACCGGTGTACACGAAGTCACGACGCGTGAGGCCTCTGTTTTCCATCGCTTTCTCCTTTTGCTGGAAGACGCCTACGAGGATGGGGTTCCGCCGGTAGGATGCACAACCGCCCGGGGTTTGCGGTTCTCAAGGGTGGGTGACGTTCCGCAGGTCTCACCGACAACCGCCGACTCGACCCTGTTGCAGATGCCGCCTTGCAGCAGCCCTGCTTTCACGATGCAAACGTCATGAAGGCAAGCGACCATTCGTTAATATAGGTTTACCTCGAACTCGACGCACGCGCGAAATCAGTCCGAATCTGCGGAATCAGAAAAAATAGACGGTGTATTTTTCGTTTTTTGTCAGGACTTTTCGCCTTGCCGCGAAAGTGTCTCTTCGAAGAATCACGGTTTTGTATTGAAGTCGCACGCTCGATCACGCTTGCACGGGCGCCCCGACTGGGGCATGATATGTAGTCGATCGCCTGCCGTCGCTCGGCCGGTCGCTCGCCGTTTTCGGTTGGTAGACATCACCCGTCCGGCCGAAGCGGGTATGGAAAGTCGCCGGCGGCTCGGGGGTTCCGAGTCCCGTTTTCGGAGCGAATGCCGAGTTTTCCCTCCTGCCGACGGCCGGGCCGACACGCCGACAAGCAGTTCCCTCCTTTTTCGGAAAAACCGAAGGTGCAACCGTGTCCAACGATTCGGACCAAGCCGCTAAGAAACGGATTCTTCTGGTAGACGACGACGCCGAGATCATCGAGTCGATGCGCATGGCCCTCGAGGCGATGGGCTACGAAATTCTCGTCGCCCGCGACGGCAATCAAGGACTGGCCATGGTCGATCGGGAGCGGCCCGATCTTGTCATCCTCGATATGATGATGCCGAAGCGAAGCGGTTTCTTGGTGTTGGAACGTTTGCGGCAAAGTCAGGCCTTTCCGATGCGGGTGATCATGATCACCGCCAACGAGGGCAGTCGGCACAAGGCCTATGCCGAAATGCTCGGTGTCGACGACTATATCCGCAAGCCTTTCCCTATGGACCGCCTGATCGACAGCGTGAATCGACTATTATCGTGAGCCGGTGATGCATCCACGTCCCCAGGAAGGTCCTCGTCCCGAAATCTCCCTTGTGCCCGAGCAGGGACTTCACTGCCTGCATAGCTTTTATCGGATCGACCGGCGGATATCGTCCGGCCTCGATTCGGCGACACTTGCCGCCGCCAAGGAAGCCTTTTGCGAGATCCTGACGCCCGGCAGCGGCGGAACGCCCGAACGGTTCCAGGCCTTCATCGTCGCCGGGCAGAAGGCCGATTTCGGCTTCATGGCGTTGGGGCCCGACCCGCTGGCGTTGGACGGCATTCACCAGCGACTGTCGGCCTCGCCGTTGGGACCGGCGTTGGTTCCCTGTGGGTCGTTCGTTTCGCTCACCGAAGTCTCCGAGTACGTTCCCACCCGCGAGCGCTACGCCGAAATGCTCGAGGCCGAAGGCCTTTGCCCCAAAGGCGAAGAGTTTCAGCAGCGGATGGCCCAATACGAACGGCGGCTGGAGATCATGATCCGGCAGCGGTTGACGCCCGATTTGCCCGCCTGGCCCGCCATGTGCTTCTACCCCATGAACAAGCGCCGTCGGGGCGATGCCAACTGGTTTTTGCTGCCGTTCGACGAGCGGGAGCGGCTGATGGGCGAGCACGGACGTTCGGGGATGGAGTTTGCCGGTCGGGTCACGCAGTTGGTGACGGTCGGCATCGGGCTGGAAGATTGGGAGTGGGGGGTCACGCTTTGGGCGCGGAACCCGCAGTTCTTGCGCGACATCGTCTACCGCATGCGATTCGACGAGGCCAGCGCCCGCTACGCCGACTTCGGCCCCTTCTACACCGCCTACCAGGCAGAACCGTCGGCGATCCTTTCGCACCTGCATTTGGCGTAAGACACGCCCTCGCATTTCGGCAGCCGCACAAACGCCCCCCGGCCTTTGCAGGCTTTGCGCGGGACCGGCGCGCAAGACAAACCCCCGGCTTCGGCCGGGGGTTTTCCGAGAGGACTCCTTCCTCCGTCGGCTGTCGGGTATTTCGGCTTCCGACGCGTATTACGATGTGGCACCGCCGGTCGGCAACGTGCCGATCGGGCGACGACTGCCGATCAGCAGCTCATCGCCGGTTCTCGATATTCGGCCGGGGCCTGTAGCAGGGCCTCGGCCCGGTCGATATGCAAGTGCATGCAAACGGTCCACGTGCCCGAGGCGTCCCCTTGAACCAGCCAGTGCGGTTGGACGACGACCGATTGATGGACCAGCTCGAAACCGCCCTCCGATTGACTGACGCTTTCGACCGGGAAGGTCCAAAAACCGCCGGGCTGCGACATCCGCAACTTGACGCCGAAACCTTGCCACCGGTCGACAAGGCCCAGCTCGGTGCTGTCGTACAGATCGAGACGCGAGCCCAAGTCGCCCAGCGATTGGCCGTAACCGTCGAAGAAGAACCGGTCGTCGGCTCCGGCGGGCATGCCCGCGAAATTGAACTCGACGGCGAAATGCAGCGGGAAATCTTGCGGCAGGTTCTCCAGGCGATAGGCGATTTCGAGCAGGGATTTTCCGGCTTCGAGCGTGACTGCCTTGATCACCCGCACCGGTCGACCGTCGACTCGACCTTCGCGCGAGAGCAGCACGCGGATGCGATCGGGATTGCGCTGGATCTTGGCCTCGTAAGGCTGATCCACGAAATCGCCGTGAATCGTCGCCTCGCCGGCCGCGACCGCATCGAGCGAGGTTTCGAGCGAATAGAACAAATCGATCAGGCTCTTGCGTTGGTAGCGATCGTAGCAGATCCGGCGATCGAGACCCTCTTGCTTGAAAACGACGCGATCATGGATGCTCGCGCAACCCTCGTGTTGTTGGTGGGCTCCGGCCAGCACTTTGGCGTGGTAAGCTTCGGGCCGACGCGTCATCGTCGCCAGCAGGTTGTGCTCGAACTGTCGCAGGTCGAGTTCGTACATGCGGCCGCCGAATCGCGGCTCGATCCACGCCGCGAGCCGGTCGTTGGCAAGACACACTTCTTGACGGCCGTCGAAGTTGAAATCGGCGGCGTCGGCGTCAATCCAGGGGCCGTCGCCGCGCTCGAGCCGTTCCAGGGCGTTGTCGGCGCGGATCAAGTGCCGGTAGATCGCGTTCCGCAGGTGCGGCAGGTAGATGCCTCCGAAGGCCCCGTGCCAGTACGGGCAATTGCATTGTCCACGATACAAATCGTCGCGGATCTGTTCCAATGCCGCGTCGGATCGCTGCGATGCCGACGCGCGATAGCGACGGCTGACACCCATCATGCGGGTGTACATCTCGTCGGCTTCGCTGTATTTCGCGCGGAAGTTGCGCCAGAAACCGCCGCGCAGGGCCTCGCGGATTTCGCCCCAGCGGGGATCGTGTTCCATTTGCCGGGCCAGCGATTCGCGCCGTTGTTGTTTTTCGACCGGCAAGGCCCACTCGGTCATTTCGCGGTAGCTGCAATCGGGCAGGTAGATTTTGCCCGCCGGTTCGACGTGGTCGTAGGCTTCGGCCAAGGTGGTCGTACTGAGCCAATCGCGGTTGGCGTCGAGGGCGTCGAAGAAGCGCTCCAGCCAACGATCTTCGTAGACGTGTTTTTTCGTGTCGGGCCAGGTGCCGAACTTTTCGCCGTCGTCGCCGAAGACGACCACCGCCTGCGGATCGCGCTCGGCCGTCTCGCGCAGGTAGTCGATGGTCGCCTGCGGATCGGCAAAGGGAATCGTGTAGCGCAGCCGCTCGCTGCCGGGGAAGACCGCCATCACGCGGCCGTCGTCTTCCGTCGTGAAGTGGCGGGTGAGTTGCGAGTCGTCCAATCCGGCGGCCTTGAAGTGATAGTCGTCCAATAGCGTGTATTCGATGCCGGCTTCGACGAGGTCGCGGACGTAGCTTTGTTCCCACACGCGCTCGGGCATCCACATACCGCGAACCCGGGCGTCGAGACGGTTTTCGAGCCACTGGCGATAGCGACGAATTTGGCCGATGCGGTCGGCCGAAGGGATCATCGCCAAGATCGGCTCGAAGAAGGGGCCGCCGACGATTTCGACGCGACCGGCACGAACGAGTTCCCGAAGTTGATCCAGGTAGCCCGGATGATGCCGGTCGAGCCACTCCATCAACGGGCCGCTGGTGTGGAGGGCGATCTTCAGGTTCTCGTAGCGGGAAAAGACCTCGAGGAAGGGCCGGTAGCTGTCTTCGTAGGCCTGTTGGAAGATGTGATCGAAATTGCCGACGGGTTGGTGGTTGTGAAGCAGGAGAACAAGGCGGATCTGACTCATGGCGGCAAACTACCCGACAGAACATAGCGACTGATTGCCCACTCCCGGAACTCCTCCGGAAGTCCCATTTGTTTCTTTGATCGGCAATCGTTCGCTAGTTTGTCCAGTTTACCAAGCCGAAATATCTTGCCTTGTTTTTCTTACTGCTCGACTTCGCGGAGAAACTTTGCGGCATCTTCGGGATAGACCGGGTTGATGTAGAATCCGGTTCCCCATTCGAAGCCGGCCGGTCGGGTCAAGCTGGGCATGATCTCGATATGCCAGTGGTAGTGTCCCAGCTCTTGCGCGTCGAACGGCGCCGTGTGGATGATGTAGTTGTACGCCGGTTGATCGAGCGCCGCTTCGATCTTGCCGATCACGGTCCGCATGACTTGGGCCAATTCGGCGACACCGTTGCGCTGGATGTTTTCGAAGTGGCTCGAATGGACCTTGGGCAAGATCCACGTTTCGAAGGGAAAGCGTGCGGCAAACGGGCAAAAGGCCAAGTAGCCCGGCGTATCGAGGACGACCCGTTTTTCGGTCGCCAGCTCTTGTTGGATCATGTCGCAAAAGATGCATCGCCCGCGAAAGTTGTAGAAGTCGAGCGATCCGGTCATTTCTTCCCGCACGTTGATCGGCACGATCGGCGTGACGATCAACTGGCTGTGGGTGTGTTCGAGGGACGCTCCGGCGGCGGCTCCCACGTTCTTGAAGATCATCCCGTACACCAGTCGCGAATCGCGTTTCAAATCGACGAGGCGATCGCGATAGACCCACAAGACCTCTTGTAGTTCTTCGGGCGAGAGTTGGCTGGTGGAGTAGAGGTGCTTGGGCGATTCGATGATGACCTCGTGTGCGCCGACGCCGCGCATCATGTCGTAGATGCCTTCCCCGCGTTTGTTGAGATCGCCTTCGATCTCCAGGGCGGGAAACTTGTTGGGCACCACGCGCACCCGCCAGCCGGGACCGTTCCGTTGGCTGTTCGGATTGCGGTACGCGATGATCTCGTTGGGAGTTTTGTCTTCGTGGCCTTCGCAGAACGGGCAGAAGCGTTCCTTGGCCAAACGGGGCGTCGATTCGAAGTCGTGCGGTCGCCGCGCGCGGTTCTTGGCGATGATCACCCAGCGGTTGACGACCGGGTCTTTTCGGAAGTCGGGCATATCTTCACGTTCCGTTCACGTATCGTGCCATATTCATCGGGCGGGCCGAAGCCTCGCGGTCAGACCTGCCACATAATCATTTCGTAGTCGGGCGAGGGGACGGTCGTTTCGATCGCACCTTCGTGCGGAAGGCGTTCGATCGCCTGCCCGTCGTGCAACAGCTCGACGCAAAACTGAAGCGGATCGTCGGTATTCAAGTTCAGATCGCTCAAGCGAATCGCCAATTCGAGGATGCGATCGGCGGCGGCTGTGATCTTGGCGCGTTTGCGCGGTTTGCCTTTGCGGACGATTTCGGCCGGACACTCGCCCGTCCACGGCGGATAGATCATCACCTGGTAGTCTTCGGGTCGATAGAAGTGAAGCCGAACGGCATCCACTTCCCGCAACGCATCCATCATGCGATCGGTCGACGGATCCAACCGTAGGTAGAAATTCTCGGCGTCGAACCCGAAGTACAGGTCGCTGATCCGGGTGCGATGGGTCATCGTCATGGTGCCGCGGGCGCCGCGGCTCTCGTAGCGACCGGCGTTGATCCACTCGAAATAACTGTGTTTGCCGTCGACCTTCACTCGCAACAAACCCGTCGGCTGTGTGTGCACCCGATGGGCCAAGCCCAGGCTGACCGGCTTGGCCAATTCGGCGGGCGGTTCTTCGCCCAACAATAGGTAAACATTTTGCAGGTGCTTGCGGAACAAGCGATCGAACAGGTCTTTTTGGGCGGTCACGTGTGAATCGCCGAACCACCAATACCAGTCGCTTCCTTCGGCGATGTACAGCTCTTCCCACGCCTGTTTGACCAACTTCGGGTCGATCGGCTTCGCTTTGACGATGCGCACCAGATCGCTGCGGGTTTGATGGACCAGGTCCCAAGCCCGGTTGCATTCGGGATGGCCGATCCAAATTGCGAAGTTGTGTTGGATCCAACTACCGGCGAACAGGTTGCGAATGCGATCGGTCGCCGGGAAATTGTCGAGATAATCGCCGATCCGCACGGGCGAAATCTGCGGATGGTCCAGCACTCGCCGGTACAATTCGCGCAAGAAATCGACGCCGCCGTTGGCGTAATATTCCCAGCAGTTTTCACCGTCGAGCGTGATATTCACCAGCGTCGGACGTTGCCTCGCCTGCGATACCGTCGCTCGGCCGATGTCTTCCAGTCGCCCGATCAAGTCGGTCGCGGCGTGCATCGGGTCGAACCGCTGATAGTGGAACCCGATCTGGTCGCTCAAAGCGTGATCGCGAAAGACGATTTGCAGTTCACGACCGTCGTCGGCGACGCGCCAGGGCCGGTAGAGCATTTCGGGATTGCGCAAATAGCCGCTTTCGTTGCGGGAAACCCAACCGTCGGTCGAAGCGGTAAGGATTTCTTCGTCGGTGGCGATCCACTGGATGCCGGATTCGGCGATTGCCCGGATGATCGCCTGGCACACCGAGCCTTCCGAAGGCCACATGCCGCGCGGCGGAGCGCCGAACACTTCGGTGTGATATTCGACGGCCGATTGCAAGTGCGCGGCGACGTCTTCCGGATACCCGTCGAGGTGCTGGGGCAAAGGCACGTCCGGCATCGCCTGACGGGCAAGGCGCTTGTCCCAAAGCAGCGGCAATATCGGATGATAAAACGGCGTGGTCGTGATTTCGATCTGGCCCCGCTCGGCCAGTTTCTTGTGCAGCGGAATGACCTCCGACAAAAGCGCCATCTGCCGATCGAGCAGCCAAAGCTTTTCGTCTTCGGACCATCCCCGCCCCTTCTTGCGGAACTCGGCCAGTTCGGGATCGCGTTCGAACGCAACCGGGTGGACCCATGCCAGGTTCGCCCAGCACTGCAAGTCGAGCAGGTCGCGCCGGGTGAATCGTTTTGCCGCTTGTTGCGCCGTGTCGATGCCGAAGCCGCGCTTTTCGTACAGTTCGTTGTACCGCGGAAAGGGGCGGATCATGCGGTCGACGTGCACCATGAAGAAGTTGTCGAGCAGGTAGACGACATCTTCCTGGGTCAGGCCGTCGGCCGGCTTGGCCGACACGTCGAAGTGCCGGTCGCGGCGGCCGTCTTCGGTGTACGCGCGGATTTGCTTGAGCAGGCTGGGCACGAGGTTGATCGTGCAGCGCATCTCGGGGAATTCATCGAGAATGGCCGCCATGCCCCAGTAGTCTTTGACGCCGTGCAGCCGAACCCAGGGCATGGGGTTTTCATTCCCGACGTCGTCGGGATAGTACGGCTGATGCTGGTGCCAAAAAAAGGCGAGTGCGATATCGTGCATGGGCGAATGGTCGTCCGTCTCGGAATGGTCTCGAACCGGCCCAAAAGGTGCGGATTGAGCGAAATGTGCGGGTCGTGAAAAACGGGCAAACGGCCCGTGCCTCATTCTATGCCTTCTCGCACGGCGGAGCTACCGCCGCGTTTCGAAAAGCATGCCCTGTTCCGGCCCCGTTTCGCGTCAGCGGCCTCGTATCGCTTGGCAGGAATCCGCGAGCGTCAGGCGTTTCCGCGACGTGCGCGGGTTCGTTCGTAGAGTTCTTCATATTGGCGGGCGGAACGGTCCCACGACCAGTCTTGCCGCATGCCGACGGCCACAATGCGGTCCCACACGTCGGGATTGTGGTACGCTTCGATCGCCCGGTGCAGCGCCTCGTTCATCGCGTACACTTCCGGCACGTGGAACACGAAACCATTCGCCGAACCGGCCGCCAGCGTCGCCTCGTTCGTGTCGGTGATGGTGTCGGCCAGGCCGCCGGTCTCGTGAACGATCGGGACGGTTCCGTACTTCAGCGAGTACATTTGCGTCAGTCCGCACGGTTCGAACCGGCTGGGCATCAGGAACATGTCGCTGCCGGCGATGATCTGGTGGGCCATCTGTTCCGAGCGTTCCACACGCACCGCCACCCGATCGGGATGTCGCTCCGCCAGGCCGCGGAACCGGTCCTGCAAGCCGGGATCGCCGGCGCCCAAAATCACCCATTGGGCCTCGAAAGCGTCAATGTGGGTTTCAAGCAGATCGGCGACCAGGTCGAAGCCCTTTTGTTCAGCCAGCCGCCCGATCATGCCGATAAGAGGTACTCGCTCATGGCAGGGCAGCCCGACGGCCTCTTGCAGCGCCCGTTTGCATTGCGGCTTGCCCCAGCGGACGTTTTCCGGTCCGTAGTTCACCGCGATCAACTTGTCGACGTCGGGGTTCCAGATTTCGTAGTCGACACCGTTGAGGATGCCGAACAAGTCGTCGTGACGTTCGCGCAGGATGCCGTCGAGACCGTACCCGAACTCGGGTGTTTGAATCTCTTGCGCGTACCGGGGGCTGACGGTCGTAATGGCGTCGGCGAAAACGAACCCGGTCTTGAGCAGGTTCAACTTGCCGTAGAACTCCATCTGACGCCAATTGAAATACTTCCAATCGAGGCCGGTCAACAACATGTCCCAATGCCAGAACTGTCCCTGGTAGGCCATGTTGTGGACGGTGAAGATCGACGCGGCGTTTTGGTATTGGGGCATCGCACCGTATTCGATCTTCAAGTAGGCAGGCACCAGCCCCGTTTGCCAGTCGTTTGCGTGGATGATGTCGGGACGCAAGTCGAGCAGACGAATCGACTCCATCACACCGCGCGAAAGAAACACGAACCGCTCGCAATTGTCGCCGTAATCTTGCCCGTTGAAGCTGTACAGCTCTTCGCGGTCGTAGTAGTAGTCTTGCCGAATGAGGATGAACGAGACGGGCAAGTGAGGATGGACGCTCTCCAGCAGATGGCCCGAAACCGTCTTGCTGCCCACTTGCACGATGAACTCGATTCCCAGCGGTCGGATAGGCATCCCGCACAGGTGCGCATGCCGATACGCCGGTAAGACGACCGTTACCTGGTGTCCTCGTCGCGCCAACGCCAACGGCAACGTGCCCGAAACGTCCGCCAAACCGCCGGTTTTCGCAAAGGGTACCGCCTCGCTGGTGGCAAACACGATCTTCACAGTTGCATCTCCCCCGGAAAGGCGCAAAAGTCGCCGCATATACTGCCCAGTCTTCCTGGTTTATCGGTCGCCGGGCGAAGCTTTTCGGGAATCAATTGTCGAAAAAGTTTGTCTATGTTGCCTGGATTGTGCGGTAGAGGGGTCTGTTTTGCTGCTTGTACCCCTGTCGCGGGACGAATGCAGTGCAACGGTCGGCGCGGATATGTCGAGCATAGGGATTTCACCTTGTATTGTAGAGGGGGAAGGCGCCTTCCTCGCAGTGCGAGAGGGGGATTGCTCTGCCCGCGGCGTATGCTGAAATGGACGAAGGTCCTTTTCTTCCGACCGGCGGGGGATCTCGGGCGGTCGGGCCTTGTGAAGAAGCGAAAGCAGTGAGTCGTTTCATGACGAAAGATATGCGCTCGATCGATCGGAAGAATCGCCCGGCGAAACGCGTGCGCTGGGCCGTGCTTGCGGCGGCTTCGGCAATCGTTCTGGCGGGATGCACTTCCCGACCGGCCGAAGGCGACAACTCGTCCGGCGACCGACCCGCGGTCGAGGAAACGACGAAGCGGGAACCTCCCGTGATTCGCGTGGAGGGGGGCATCAATCCCATTCCCGAAGGCTGGCATTTCTCGGCGGAAAATCTCGAGGCCTCGAGGACGGCGAACACGGGCGATCGCGACGACTGGCCCAACTTCGGCGTGCCCGCCGAGATCACGATCGAGCCGCCGCCCTTGCCCACGGAAGATGCCTCCGCAACCGAAGACGCCGAAACGCCCTCCGGCGATCCGGCCGAAAACGTGCCCTCCGCAGAGGCTCCTTGATCGTTCGGTAGGTGTGGTCGATCGGTCGCAGGAACAAGGGCCGGCACATGACCTGGGAACACTGGGCGGCGATTCACGAGTTGTCGAAGTGGTTGATCTGCCTGGTGATGTGGCCGATCGTCGTCCTTCGAAAAGAACGTCCCGCCACGGCGCTGGCCTGGCTGGCGCTCATCTTTCTCGCCCCGTGGCCGGGGGTGATTCTCTATCTGCTGATCGGCGAAAACCGTTTGGGCCGCCGTCGTCTGGCACGTCGGCGGGCGACGCGTCCGAACTTGGAAACCCCTGAACAGGCGTTCGACCGCGAGTTACTCGTGCCGGATCACGCCGTCGGCTCGAACATGGCCGTGGCCGCCGAATACGAAGAGAGCCTGGCCCGATTGGTCTGCAACCTGGGCGGTCCGGAGCCGTGCCGGGGCAATCGCGTCACCTTTCTGGCCGATGCCGAACTGGTAATCGACCGACTGATCGCAGACATCGACGCGGCTGAAGATCACGTCCATTTGTTGTTCTTCATCTTTCGCGACGACGATGTCGGTCGCAGGGTCGCCGAAGCGCTCGTCCGCGCGAAACAGCGGGGGGCGACCTGCCGCGTGCTGGCCGACGGGGTGGGATCGCGTCGCATGTTCCGCACGCTCGGCCGTTGGATGCGCGCGCACGGCGTCGAGGTGCATCCCATTCTTCCGGTGCGGATCTACCGATTGCCGTTCGCCCGCCTGGACCTGCGCGATCACCGCAAACTGGCGGTCGTCGACGGCCGAACGGCCTACGTGGGTTCGCAAAACATCGTAACCCCCGACTACGGCCATCCGAAGGCGGGCTCCTGGCGCGACGTGACGGCGCGGGTTCACGGGCCGATCGTGTTGCAACTGCAATCGTTGTTTACCGAGGCGTGGTACCACGAGACGGGCGAACTGTTGGATCGACCCGACTTGTTTCCGCCCGCCGCCCGCGAAGGCGAGACCGTCTTGCAGTTGGTGCCCAGCGGACCGGATCAATCGGTGAGCGAGTTTCGCGACGCGTTGGTGAACGTGCTCTTTTCCGCCCGCAAACAAATCACGATCACTTCACCCTATTTCGTTCCCGACGACGCCGCCATGCTGGCGTTGCGATTGGCGGCCGCCCGCGGCGTCGAAGTGAACCTGGTCACACCGCGGCGCACCGATCATCCGCTGGTCGATACGGCCTCGCGGTATTACTGGGAACGGCTGCATCGTGAGGGCGTGAACGTGTACCTTCATCACGAAGGCATGTTGCACGCGAAGACGTTGACCGTCGACGGGGTGATGGGGATGTTCGGCTCGGGAAACTACGACATCCGGTCCTTCGAGTTGAACTTCGAGCTGAACGTGATCGTTCACTCGGCTGCGTGCGTCGAAGAACTCGTGCGGTTGCAACGTCGCTACATGGCGCAGGCACGGAAGACGACCGACGCCGACCTGGAACGACGTTTTGCACGGCGTGTGGCGATTCACACGGCGAAGCTGGCGGCACCGCTGTTGTAGCCCGAAAAGGCCCGTTCCTTGCCGCGGAAAACGTCGTCAGCGCCGAGCAACGGTCGTCCCGCCCGTTCGTTTCACCAAGCGGCGCATCTCGAGCATGCTCAAGGTGGCGAGCACCTGGTGAGCCTCGAGACCGCTGCGGGCGATGACCTCGTCGATTTGCGTCGGTGTCGCCTGGACCGCGGCCAACACTTTCGTTTCGGCGGCGTTCAATTGCAACTCGGCAGGATTCCGAATCGAGGGTGTGTCTTCGTCGTGCGGTGATGTTGCCGCCGGCGTTTCGCCGAGGAGCGGTTCGGGCAACGGTCCCAAGGCGTTCAGCACGTCGTCGGCCGACTCGACCAGGTGTGCGCCGTCGCGGATCAGCGCGTGGCACCCCTTGGCGTGCGGACGATCGATGCGGCCCGGAACGGCGAACACTTCGCGGTTTTGTTCGGTCGCGTGTCGCGCCGTGATGAGCGCGCCGCTGCGTGCGCCGGCCTCGACGACGATGGTGCCCAGCGTCATACCGCTGATGATGCGGTTCCGCCGCGGAAAGTTGCCGGCTTGCGGAGCCGTCCGCAGGGGCATCTCGCTGACGACCGCCCCGCAGCGGGCGACTTCGTCGGCCAGCCCGCGGTGCTCGGGAGGATAGACGTTCAACACGCCGCTGCCCAAGACGGCGATCGTGCGGCCGCCCGCTTCGATCGCCCCGCGATGCGCCGCAGCGTCGATGCCGCGAGCCAATCCGCTGACGATCGTCATTCCCCGCCGGGCGAGTGTCGCGGCAAGATTTTTGGCCACGCTCAGGCCGTACTGCGACGCCTGTCGCGTTCCCACGACGGCGATCGCCAGGCGATCCTGCGGCAAGATTTCGCCCCGCACGAACAACACCGCCGGCGGCGTCGCCGTCTCGCGGAGCAACGGAGGATACTGCGGGTCGAGCTCGGTCACGACTCGCACGGCGTTGCGGCGACAGTCGGCCAGCAAGGCGTGCACCTCCTCGACCGAGGGCGCTTCACGAATCCGCCGTGCCAATTTGGTCCCGATTCCCTGGACCTGTACCAGTTCGTCGGTCGATGCGCGCAAGACCGCCTCGCACGATTCGAAGCGGGCCAAAAGCAATTGCCGCAGTCGCGGGCCGACGCCGTCCACCAGTGCCAGCCGCAGCAACGAGACAAGTTCCTGTTCGTCCATCGTGTTGCCCCGAGTCTTCCCCGAGCAAGGCGGGGGAGATACCTTTCCTGCCGACCGCCGGGGCACCAGCGTACCACGGTCTTACTGATTTCGCCAGAACCGTGGCAGGAACAAGGCGACCAGGGCGAAGATTTCCAATCGCCCCAAGAGCATTAAACCCGTCAAAATGAGTTTCGACGCGCCCGACAGCATCGAGTAATTACTCGTCGGACCGACCAGCCCCAAGCCCGGGCCCACGCCGTTGATCGTCGCGGCGACGGCTCCGGCACAGTCGATCAACTTGTTCGCCGGATCGAGTCCCGCGTTCGTCCACGAGCTGTTCGGCTCGCACACCAACAATCCGAACCAGGCAACGACCGAGAAGACCAGGATCAGGCAAAAGTAGACGACCACGTCCTTTCGCAGATCGGGATCCTCGACGGGGCGTCCGCCGATTCGAATGTGGCGGACGACGTTCGGTCGGAAGGAGCGTTCGATTTCCAAGAACAGAATCTTGAACAGGAAGATGTAGCGGATCACCTTCACGGCGCAACTCGTGCTTCCGGCACATCCGCCGATGTACATCAGAAGCAGCAGCGTTCCGCGGCCCAGCGGGTTCCATGCGTCGAAGTCGTGGGTGCCGAACCCCGTGTTCGTGAGCATCGACACGGCTTGGAACACTCCGTAGCGCAAACCGGCGAACGGTGTGTCGAAATCGGCGTAGAGCAGCCCCGCCGCGACGACGATCGCCGACCCGATGATCGTGATGGCCAAGTACACGCGAAATTCGACGTCCCGCCACAGTTTGCCGGGTTGGCCCAACAACACATGGTACAGCAAGGCGAAGTTGGTGCATCCCAGGAACATGAAGATCACGATCGTCGCGTCGATCACCGGCGAATCGAAATGTCCGACGCTTTTGTTGTGCGTGCTGAAACCGCCGGTGGCAATCGTGCCGAAGGCGTGACACAACGCGTCGTAGACCGACATGCCTTCAAGCACCAGTAAGACCGTCAACACGGCGTTCAGACCCACGAAGATCATGGCGAACGTCCACGCGGCACGTTGTGTGCGCTCGTGGGTCGATTCCTGCGTCGGTCCGGGCACCTCGGTCAGCATCAGCGCCTTGCCGGCCGATCCCATCCCCAACACGGCGACGAACAGGACCATGATTCCCAGGCCGCCGAGAAAGTGCGTCTCGGATCGCCAAAAAAGGACGGTTCGCGGGACGAAGGCGGGATCGTCCAGCTCGGTGAGCACGCTGGCTCCCGTCCCCGAGAATCCCGATGCCGACTCGAACACGCCGTCGAAAAAGGTCATGTAGACGGGGCGTCCTTCGTCGTCGAGCTCCCGAATCGTTTCAGAAAACCAAAACGGCAGCGCCCCCAGCAGCGAGGCCAGTATCCAGCTCAGGCCCACGACGGCAATCGCCTCTTTGCGCAGCAGGCGTTGCTTCGACGAACCGCGTCCGAGGTAAATCATCCCGACGCCGATGATGGCCGAAATGCAGATCGCCCCCAACATGCCGAGGAACCCGCGCAGCTCGAACGTGTCGGTCTCGCCGAACGCCGGAAACGCCCACGGCAGGCTGAAGCACATCGCCGCCGCGACGAGGATGGCGATCCAACCGAGCAATCGAAAGATCAAGCGGGTATTCATCGGCAACCGAGGTCTCGAAATCGAGATAGAAGCCCCATGAGAAACCGTACGGCGAACGGCGCGCCGACGGGCAAATATACAGCGCCCGGCCCGGTATTCCCAAGGGAGCCCGGCGGATTGCAATTTTCGTGCCTCAACATCGTGCACCGACTGCCTTTGTGTGCATTTACAACCAGAAAGCCCCGATTATACTAGCCGATTCGGGCGCCGGTGGGTGGTGTCTTATTCTGTTTTCCCCCAAACGTGGTATTCAACGGGGTTTGCCGTCTCATGTCGACCGAATCTCACGCGAGCGCTGCTGCATCGGCTGCCGAAGTCCATCGTCCTGCGACCGGCCGTTCCTCCGGGGAACCCGCCACGTCGAGCGCCAAGAAAGGCCGATCGACGCCCTATCCGCACTTGTTCCGCCTGTTGCACTGGTTGATCAGTGCGGCGCTCATCTTGTCGGTCGTGACCGGGTTGAGCCTTCATGCTTCGGCCGAACCGTACTGGTCGATGTTTCGCGGCCGCGTGGCCGACTGGATGCTCCAAGGCCGCGTTACGTGGCTGCACTTGCTGTCGGCGGGGGTGTTCGTGCCCTGCGTGATTGCCGTGGCGGTCATCTACTTTCGTTTTGCACGGGCGGTTCCCAAGGGACGTCGTCGCGTCACGCACCTTTTGTTGGTCCTGGGCGGGCTGGCGATGGTGGCCACCGCGCCGCTTTTGATGCGACCGATCGGCCCGAATTGGGTTTATTTCGTCGCCCGCGCCGTTCACGGTTTTTCGGGCCTGATCCTATTGCCTGCGGCACTGTTGTGGCATGTGATCGACGGGCTGACGGCCTACTGGAAGCTGTTGGTTCCGGCATTCCACCCGACCCGCGCGCCGCGATGGGGCAGTCTGGTCGTGTTTTGCGTTTTCGCCGCTGCGACGACCTGGCTGTTGTACTGGGAAATGCCCTGGACGACGGCCGGAAAGACGCTGGAAGCGGCGCGAATCGAAGTTCCCTCCACCGAAGTCGGCGACCTGTCGGCCTTGCCTTGGAACACCGCGCAACCGTTGACGATCGAGTTGGCCAACGGCGTGGGCTTCGAGGGCGGAAGAACAGAAGTCGTCCTCAAGGCCTTGCATAACGGCGACGAATTGTTCGTCCTCGCCGAATGGAAGGACCGCACGCTCAACCGAATGTATCTGCCGTGGAAGAAAACGGTCGACGGCTGGCAACACTTGGCGACCGATACGAAAGACGAAAGCGTCTTCTACGAAGACAAGTTCTCGCTCATCTTTCCGATCGAGCACGATCCCGAGTTCGAACGATTCGGTTGCGCTGCGTACTGTCACGTGGGCGGCGGACGCGCCTTCGGCTACAAAGGAAGCGACCTTCCCGTCGACGTTTGGCACTGGAAGAGTGTACGCAGCGATCCGCTGGGACAAATCGACGACAAGTATTGGGCCGAAGTCGATTTCGAGGCCGAAGACGTCGGCCGGCACGGTGATCCCAAGGAAGACGGCACCGGTTACAGCAAGAATTACGCCGAAGGCGTCGATCATCCGTTGTGGTTGCCGCGCGATGAATCGTTCGTCGAGCTGGGTCGGATCATCCGCGAGGGTGCAGTCGAATATTCCGACGAGGCGGCCGCCGCCGTGCCCGTTGGAACGATCGTACCGGGAATCGTGTCGAACGCGTTCGTGGGCGATCGAGGGGATGTCCGCTGCACGTCGGAACACCTAGGCGACCGCTGGCGACTGTACATTCGGCGCAAGCTCGATACCGGCAGCGAGCACGATGTACGATTCGAGCCGGGCGGCACGTACGGGTTTGCCGCGGCCGCGTTCGATCAGACCTCGAAACGACACGCCTACAACCTGACGACGTATCACTTGCACCTGGCACCGTAACGACGGCGTCGCATCAGGCCGCCTTGGGTTTCTTGCGCGCCCGGTACAGGTACGGATTCATGCTGGGGTCGTTGTACATCTTGAACTGGCGGTACACTTTCAGCCGCTTCTTACCGCAGGCGATGTCGTCCAGCAATTCCCGCAACGAACGACTCAAGTCGGCGTGTTGCTCGTAAAGAATTTCGAGCTTGGCGAGGGCCTTGCGGCGATGGGTTTCATCGGCGTCGGGCCGCTTCGCCTGTTCTTCCATGTGGTAGATGCGCAGCGCCAGAATCGACAATCGATCGATGACGCTGCCGGGCGTTTCGGTGTTTTGCTTGGCATCGGCCGAAGGCGTCACGCCGGCTTCGGCCAACATCGCGATCAACGCGTCGTCGAGCTGTTCGATGTAGTCGTTGCGGGCCTGATTGAGCTTGTCGATCGCCCGCTTGACCTGCGCGATGACTGCATCGTCGGCCGTCGGGTCGCGGGCTTTGTCTTCCTCGTGCCACAAGCGGAAGTTTTGCTCGTGCTGCGTGCACACCAGCCCCAAGAAGCCCGTGTACGGATTGCTGATCGGCTCTTCGTGCCAGCGACGAACGGTTTCGCGATGCAAACCGGTGACGGCGTTCACGTCGATCATGGTTCTTCCTTCCTTGGAAAAAGCAGTCGCGTGCCTGATGCACACGGCTTCGGGGTGTGTTCCGCAACGCCGATGCCGTCGGCGACTCGTTGTTCGAATTCGGTTCGGGACGACTCGTGCCGGTATCCTAACGGCAATCGCCGAATTCACCAACAGCAAATGGGATGGCTGGGCAAATGAGGCAGGCGGCGGTGGTGACGCGATCTGTGTGTCCGGCGAGCGATCGGTTGGTTCATCGACCGACGGCCGATTACGATGATGGATGCGGGACACTTTCAGGCGTTTTTGCCGCGAGGAAGACAATGCGACCCGGCGTGGAAGTGCGTTCGATCGGTGTCTTGCCGGCCGCCTGCTTGGCGATTTGGTGCGGGGTGGGCGTGAACGGGGCCGAACCGGTCGTCGAGGAAGGCCGCCTCTTGCAAGGGACGAAATGGGAAACGCCGTATTTCATCATCGACTCGGGCGTGCCCGGTCCGGTGCTTCTGATTACCGGCGGATTGCACGGGAACGAACCCGCCGGAGCGGCCGCGGCCGATCGAATTCGCCGCTGGTCGATCGAGCGAGGAAGGCTGATCGTCATTCCGCAAGCGAACCGTCCGGGGCTGGAAAAACACACCCGTTGGTTGCCCGGCGAACCTGAAGAAACCCGCAACCTGAACCGCAACTTCCCCACCCGGCAAAATCCCGAACCGCCCAAAACGGAACCGGCCAAAAGCCTGTGGGCGTTCATTTGCCGTTGCGATCCCGATTGGGTCGTCGACTTGCACGAAGGCTACAACTTTCGGATCGCCGATCCGAACTCCGACGGCACGAGCATTATTTATCTCGGGGCCCCCGAGTTGCATTCCATCGCCCGGCGGATGCAGGATCGCGTCAATGCCGAAATCGACGATCCGAACCGGCGTTTCGTGCGGCTCTACAAAAGCGGGCCGGTCAAAGGCGGCCTCGTGCGGGCGGCGATCGAGCTGCTCGACGCGAAAGGGTTTTGCCTGGAAACGACCTACCGGCATCAGCCGCTGGAACTCCGCGTCCGGCAACATTGCCTGATGGTCGAGTGCTTGATGCAGGAATTGGGAATACTGCACAAGGTCCCGGAAACGGTCGCTCCGGCGACCGCGTCCCGCTGAGAGGATTCGCGCAACAAGAAGCCCTCTCGAACGGGTAGACGATCGAGAGGGCGCTTGTACGGTGCGGGCACGACCGAGCGATTACGAATCGGCCGTTTCTTCCTGCGGTGCGGCCGACGGCGGAACGAACTTCGGTGCAATCGCTTCGCGCCGGTCGTCTTCGTTGTCTTCGTCGGAAGCCGTGCTCGTCGTGCTCGACGGCACGCGCGGATTGGTCACCTCGTTCGTGACCGCCCGGAATTCGTTTTCCAACCCCGAGATGCCGCGTTTGAATTCCGAGAAGCTCTTTCCGAGCGAGCGGGCGACTTCCGGCAATCGTTTGCCGAACAGCAAGACGGCCACGACCAAGATGACCAACATCTCGGTTCCGCCGGGTGCCCCGAGTGCCAAGGGAAACGTCATGAACCGAACTCCTCGACCTGTTTCGTGTGCGCGGTTACCGGGACAAGGGGATCGGCGCCCCGGCCGCGGCCGCGCAAAACGCAGCAGAAACAGCAGCGATCACGCCTCGGTGGAGGCCTTCTCTTCCTTGTCGGATGCAATCGCGGCTTCGTCGTCGTCCCCTCCTACGTCGTTGAGCCCCTTTTTGAACTCGACGACGCCTTTCCCGAGGGAACGCATCACACTGGGCAAGCGATTGCCGAACAGCAACAGGACGATGAAGGCGATGATCAACATCTCCATGTAGCCGGGCATGCCGCCGAAGATGAACGATAGCATAGGCTGAAACACGGCAAGACCTCATCCGCAGATATAAAAGGGACGTGCAGCAGGGCGACAGAGACGCCCGCTGATGTGTCAAACAAGCGTACTCTACAAGGTGGGCAGGGCGAATGACGGGAGCGTCCTTCCCTTCTCATCCATTGTAGTGAGGGAAAACCAAGTGTCAAACAAGCAGGTGAGCGGCCTTCACGGCCGACTCCCACCGCTGACGATCGACGACGCAGCCGCGACGCGGGGTGATATGGCTCCCCCAAAAAAGGGGCTGATATGGTTTAGAGTTGACTATTATTGCAAACTTGCTTACAATTCGCCCGTGCACGGCCGACGAACCCGAATCGCACCGAGGCGACGTGCGCGAACCGGGTTCGCCGCTACCGTGCGATGGTTGGAACGACCGTGCCGGTCGTGTGTGGTCCATCCGGACGCGGCCCGGCCCGATGGGCAAATCGGTTGACCGCTCGGGATGGGTTTCCCTATGCTTATTCCCGACATTGGTGATCGGCCGAATCATGTTGGCCGGAGTCGGCCGGACCGCCCTCGCGGCTTTTTGCGGCGGTCGATGGTCCGGCGGTTTTGTTGGTGGATACCAGTTTGAAAGGTCCGTGTCATGAGCCCGATTCCCGAAGGCCGATTGTTCGACAACATTACCGAGTGCATCGGCAATACGCCGCTGGTCAAGTTGCGACGTATCACCGAAGGCTGCGTCGCCGAGATCTACGGCAAGTTGGAAAACCTCAATCCGTTGTGGAGCGTCAAGGACCGCATCGCCCGCGCGATGATCGACGCCGCCGAACGTGACGGCCGCATCAATGAAAACACGGTCGTCATCGAGCCCACCAGCGGCAACACCGGGATCGGGTTGGCTTATGTGTGTGCCGCCCGCGGTTACAAGCTGATCGTCACCATGCCCGAAAGCATGAGCCTCGAACGCCGTCGCATGTTGCGGGCGTTGGGGGCCGAGCTGGTGCTGACGCCTGCGGCCGAAGGCATGCCCGGCGCCGTCCGCAAGGCCGAAGAACTGGTCGCCGCGAACGACAACTACTTCATGCCGCAACAGTTCAAGAATCCGGCCAACCCTGAAATCCACCGCAAGACGACCGCCGAGGAAATCTGGCGCGACACCGGCGGCAAGGTCGACATTTTCGTGGCGGGCGTCGGAACGGGCGGTACGATCACCGGTGTCGGCGAGGTGCTCAAGGCGCGGAATCCCGACGTGAAGATCGTGGCCGTCGAGCCGGCGAACAGCCCGGTCATCACCCAAAAGCTCTCCGGCCGAGAACTCAAGCCCGGCAAGCACGGCATCCAGGGAATCGGTGCCGGCTTCATCCCGGATGTGTTGAATCTCGACGTGATCGACGAAGTCGTTTGCGTCGAAGACGAAGACGCGATGGAAACCTCGCGCCGTCTTGCCCGACTGGAAGGCTTCATGTGCGGCATCAGTTGCGGTGCGGCCACGTGGGCCGCGTTGCAATTGGCTCGCCGGTCGGAAAACCAGGGCAAGCGGATCGTCGTCATCCTCCCCGATCTGGGCGAACGTTACCTGTCGACACGTTTGTTCCCCGAATGATCTGCGCACGGCTTCGACGCCCGGTCCGCGGATGTCGTGGACCGGCGCGTCCTCGGTTGTGCCGACATGCGCGGCTGAGGCGAACGGCAAAGTCGCACGCGGCCGAAGGCTGACGAACCGGCCGGTGTTCGGCATCTGAATGCGAGTGAGCACGCGAGCGCACCGCCGCAAGAAAAGAGGGCCGGTCGTGCGCCGGCGAATTGCTTCGGGTACGGCGGCACGACCGGGGGAGCAGGCATTCTTCAACGCGTGTCGACCGGCGAACGTCGATCGACGCTCAACGTTCGATCTGTTCCAACCGTTCCGTCACCCGTTTCAGCGCTTCTTCGAGTTCTCGGATATGCGCGCGAAGCGCTTCGATTTCGCCTTCGCGGGCTTCGGGAGCGGGCCGTTCGACGGGCGGGCGGATTCGTTCCGGCGGACGATCCGTGGGACGGCGAATCGGCGCCGGTTGCGGCGGCCGCACGTCGGGTCGGTTCGCGCCTTCCCGCAACATCCGCGCTTCGCGCTCGATCGCTTCGGCCATATCGGGATGACCCGACTCGCGCAACAGCCGTGCCGCTTGCATCAGGCGTTCGATGCGTTCGGCTACTTGCGGAGGAACCGGCGGACGCGGCTCGGGCCGATAGACCTGCGGCGGACGCGGCGGGTCGGGCCGATCGCCCCGCATTTCTTCCCGGGCGCGGGCCAAGGCCCGCTCGGTTTCTTCGGCCTGATCGCGAAGACGTTCGAGGAGGTCTTCTCGTCCTTCTTCGCGGGCGCGGGCGATGGCTTCACGCAGTTCGTTCATCCGGCGTTCCAGGCGTTCCAACAGCTCGGCGCCGGGACGCGGGACGTCGCGCGGCGGACCCGCCATTTGACGCATCGCCTCCTCGACTCGCCGGCGAAGCTCGGCTTTGCGCTGTTCGATTTCGTGCATCATCCGCTCGATGTTTCCCAGTTCGCGGCGGCCTTCTTCGACGGCTTCGGGCTGATCCTCGTGCTCATGGATCATCCGCTCGACTTCCTCGGCATGCCGGCGTAGTTCCATCTGATGCCGTTCGAGTTCCTCCATCTGGCGTCTTACCTCTTCGCGGAGTGCCTGAACGGCGCGCTCTCGTGCTTCAGGCGGGGCGTCGCGCGGCACGTCGCGCTCGCGGGCTTCGGGGTGCGGGCGATCGGGGCGATCGCTTTCGCGGCCCTCGCGACGTTCGCGAACTTCACCTTCTTCGTCGTTTTCTTCTTCGTGTTCGCGAACCGCGTGTTCGTGTTCGCCTTCTTCACGTTCTCGAACGGCATGCTCTTGGTGTTCTTCTTTTTCTTCGTGTTCGCGGGCATGTTCTTCGTGCTCTGCCTCATCGTGTTCGGCCGCTACGGCGGTTTCGGCAGGTAGGCCGTCCGGCTTGGGCGGATCGGCCGAGGCGGTTTGTCCTGCCACCGGGAGCAGGAAGGCGGCCAAGGCCGCCGCGGTCAACGACTGTCGCCATCCGATCTTCGTCATTTGGGCATCTCCTTGAAAACTCGAGACCTCGATGGACCCGGGCCGTGCCCAGGCCGTACCAAACAGCACCGCAACGACGCACATTCCGGAAACGACGAGTCGACTCGCGCGACGTTGTGGGCTCACGCGAAACGTGATTGCCCGTGCTCCCTTTTCCCTCGACAACCGCAACAACCGCGCGACACGACGGCCCAGGCTCGAGCGGAACCCTTCGCCGTCGGCTCCCTGCCAGGCCAGCGCGCGGCGTTGCATTCGTTTTCCGTAGCGGACGAGTCCTTCGGCCAGCGCCTCGGCGCCGCCGGGAAGAAGCGCGGCCGCCTCGTCCGCCGCCGTTTCAGCGGCAAAACGCCAGTGTTTGCGGATCAACCACGCGGCCGGATGCCACCACACCGCGGCGACCAGACCGTCGGCCAAAACGTTCCACCAGGCATCCCCTCCGGCCAAGTGTGCCAATTCGTGCAACAAGACCGCCCGATCGCGCAGCCGAAGATGAGCGGCCGGAAACTCGTCCGGCAATCCCAGCCACAACCGGCGAAAACCGAACGCCACCGGTGTCGCCAACCCCGGTATGCGCAGAATTCGCACCTTGCATCGCAAACCCAATTTCGCAGCCAACACGTCGACGGCGGCTTGCAGCGGTTCGTTCGTTTCGACGCGAGCCTTGCCGATCAAGCGAGCGACGCGAAGATGCTTCCATGCCGCACAAACGACCAGGGCCAGCATCCCCCATACCCAAACGAACAACGCGGCTTGCACGACAAGCGACCACGGAAACACACGTTCCTGTTGCGTCGAGGGGGCACCGGCGGCAACCGCTTGCGACGCGGCAACAGGTGTGTCGTCGAACACGACCGGCGGTTCGCTCGGTGATGCTTCCGGCTCGAAATGCGGCGCGATTTCCGGTTCCCAAGCCGAGATGGTAGCCGTCGGGGCCGTCGCTTCGAGTTCGGGGATCGGTGGCGTCCACCGTGCCTGCGGGACGATGACGGCGGTATCCTCTTGCGCCGCTGCGATATGGCAACGGGCCGGCGACTCGCTCGCTTCGTCAACCCGAGCCGTTTGGGGAACGTCGACAACGGGCGTCGATGCCGCGCTCGTCTCCGTTCGATTCCACGCGTGTTGCGCCCAAAGCAGCAGGCGATCCCCGTAGCCGGTCGCCTCGGCAAAACACAACAGCGCTGCCGCGGAAAGGATCACTTGCCACGCGGTTCGGGCCGAGGAAGCCGAACGCAGACAGCGTTCCACGCCCGCCCCCGCCAGATAGAGCAGCGAGAGCCCCAACGTGATCCCGATGATCGGCCCCAGGATTGCCGGCATGATGTCCAGCTCGCGTGAAAAAGATTGTCTGCCAAATCTGAACCGGCTGCGGCTTGTGCCGCGTCCCGCCCGCCGGACGTGTAGGCTATTTGCCCTTGCGCCGACGAGCAATCAATTTTTCCAACCGAGCCAATTCCTCGTCGCTCACTTCCCGATGGTCGAGCAGGTGCATCACGGCGTCGGTGATTCGTCCCCGAAAAATCCGGTCGACGAAATCCTCGGCCGCGTTGCGGACGACGTCCTGTTCGTCGACCTTGGGGAAATAGACGAATCGGCGATTCTCGGTTTGATGAGCGACCAAATCGCGGGCTTCCATCTTGCGCAACATGGTGGCGACGGTCGTATAGGCGAGGTTCTCCGTCCCCAGCGTCTTGTGGACGTCGGCCACGGTCGCCTTGCCCTTGCGCCACAGCACGCGCATGATCCGTAATTGCAAGTCGCCCAACTTATGCGTTTTCTT
This sequence comes from Thermostilla marina, assembly GCF_054657455.1. NCBI lineage: Bacteria > Pseudomonadati > Planctomycetota > Planctomycetia > Pirellulales > Thermoguttaceae > Thermostilla > Thermostilla marina. The sequence goes on from NZ_BAAHYR010000001.1 coordinate 583,405, forward strand.
TTTCGCGGCCATTCGGTCACGTGTATCGGTAATCTACTACACAGGTAATATTACCCGGGTAGTAGCGGACGGTCAACCGTTTTTTCGTAGGAGGCTGGTGGGAAGGCACGGCGAAGTTCCCGCTTTGATCTAGCGATCCGACGCGGGCATTTCGGCGACGTATCGGAAACGGCCGAGCGGGGCTGCGTCGCCGCTGTATAGATACGAACGCCAGTCGCCGTCGGGCGGTATTCCGTCGCTCCATTGGAACAGGATGCGTCGCGGTCGGGCGTCTGCCGAAACGTCGGTGTCGCCCCGATCGGACGCCGCGGGAGCGAGATATTTCCACGGGACGACCAGCTCGAGCCCCGATTCTCCCACGCCCAAGGGCACCGTGCCGAGGACACGTCGTTCGACCGGCGTCATGCCCGAGCGCACGGCGAATGCGCCTTCGGACGATTGTGGATCGACGCCTGTGTTGCGCACGCGGCAATATTCGATTACCGCTTGCGGCCGGGCGTCACGGCGCCGGATGCAAATTTCGCAGCCCAGCGGGCCGGTCGTCGGATCGTCGTCGGCGTCGATCCGGAGAACCATCCAGTCGTCGAAACGGCCGTCCTCGGGCAGTTGCAGGGGCGGCGCGGTTTCGACGAAAAAAGCGACTCCTCGTTCACATCGCGCCGCTTTCGCGACGACGATGTCGTTGCGTCCGCTGGTGTCGCGATAATGCGTTTCGCCCCAGCCGGGAAAGTCGCGTCGTGCCGGATCGCCCCGGAAATCGCGGTATTCGGGTGCGACTGCCCGCCAGTCGTCGAAACGGCCGTCGATCGCAATGTCGGCTTGCGGAATCGGTTCGACGGGGCGGACACCCTTGAACCGGCGAATCTCGGCGACCAGTTGCCAATAGAAGTTGTCCCAGGGAAGGTTCCGCGCCGGTTCGATGTCGCGGCTGAATTCGGCGTCGTACTGATCGACGAAGTACGTATCGCCGACCGCCAACGGCTTCCCCGCCAATTGCGAAGGGGCCTTGTTCGGCTCTTTCAAGAATCGCTGGGCAATCCATTCGTTCCAGCCGGTGATGAAGACGACCGGTGGATCGACTTCGTGCGCGCGGCGCCACTGTTCGGCAAAACACCAGCCGGCCTCGGGGCGACGTTCGGCTTCCGGCGGTTCGGCGCCGTCGTGAAAGCTGCGTCCGATCGTCGAAATCGGATGCTGCGCGGCACACACCGCGATTTGTTCGGGCGTGTCGGGGGTGCTCGACCAGCCGAACCGCTGTGGATAGTGATCCAACCACGGCCACTTGTTTCGTCCGTCACCGAACCAACCCCGCGGCGTCGTCCAGGCCCATGATTCGCGGAAGGTGAAAAACGCCGCCGTTTCTTCCGGCAATCCGGCAGTGGAACTCATCACCAGCGGCTTGCCCTGCCACGTGAACCACAATTCGCGATAACGGCCGGGCTTGTACAGCACTTCGTAGAGATGTTGAACGACGCGCTCGCTGTGCGAATGGCCCAAGAACGCGATCTTGGGCGTGTTCCATCCCAATCGCCGAAGTCGCGTGAACTCGTCGCACAACGCCTGCCAAACGGGATCGTACGTCAGCCCGTTGGTGACGTCGAAGACGATCACGTCGACACCCGCGATCGCAAGCATTTCGGCGTGCTTGCGGATCACATAGGGATCCTCGGTGCGATAGTAGCCGAGCGCCGGTTCGGCCCAAAAGTGGAAGGCGCCGCGAGGTCCCCACGGTTTTTCGGGATCGGCCACGATTCGGCTGATGTCGTACAGCGTCGGATGCCGTCCGCCTTGCCAAAGGAAGTAGAACATCGCAACGATCTTGTCGGGCTGCGGTTTGCGCACGTGTCCGGCTTCGGGGAGGCGGCGTCCCGAACCGTCTGCCGCCGCCCATGTATCGGAAAAAAGATCGATCGGTGAAACGCTGCGTTCGGCGGCCGGCGTCGACGGCGGCACGGGTTCGTTCCCACCGGCGGTTGTTGGATGGGTGAAACACCCCACTACAAGAAGGGTTGCGGCAAAGAGGCCGCGAAGGGCTCCGATACGATATCCACAGGGAGTATGCGATTTTGTCACAGGGGTGATTCCAAGGACAGGTGAACGGCGGCGGGAAAAATCGAAAGGTCGAAAGGCGACGATTTCTCGGCAGGAAAAAACGTACAGCGAGTATCGATGGGATGCCGTGTCGACGATTTCGATTCTAGTTGCTCTTCACGCAGAGACAACGGCGGTCGGTTCTCTTCGATGGATCGCATATTGTCGACAACCGCACCCGACTGTTTCAAATGACGCCGCAATTACGAAGAAAATCCACGCCCCTTGTTTGCGAAAAAACGAAATGCGGCGGATCGGCTTCTGCGCGTACGCGTTGCCGGAAAGCGAAATTTGCACCATGAAGTGATTCGGGTGTCGAGGCTCCGGCGGAAGACGTGCGGCGATTTATTGCTCCACGTTTGCCGCAGGGCCTATAATCGGCGACGTCGACCGCGGAAACATGCCCGAATGTGCGGCGGCGGTCGTTCCCCCCGTCTGCAAGTCCTTCCCGAATTCGCCCTGCGAGGTTTTCCTTATGAACCGGCATCTTTCTCTGGTTTCTGCATCGTACGCGACCTGTATTCTTTCTGTTTGGTTGGTGTGCGTGACGGCGGTGGTTTCGGCCGTCGGTGGACCGCTTTCGGCGCAGACGGTTCCGGCACCGCGACCGGCCCATCGGTTTGTGTTCGACGGCGTGACACCGCAACGGGCGATCGTGCCGGATCGGGCGGGCGATGCGCCGCCCATGGAATACGACGGCAAGCAACCGTTCCAGGTCGTGGCCGGAAGACGACCCGGCTCTCACGCCGTGCGGCTCGACGCCGGGGCGTTCCGCACGCAGCCGCCGAAGGTCGGCGAGCGAGGGATCACGATCCAACTCTCGTTTCGCATGCTCGGCCACGGAAGCGAACTGGGCAACGGCCGGAAAAACGGCATGTTCTTCGCCTTCGGCAACGGGTATTGGGAAGGGCTTCGTTCGTATTGCGATGTAGCCGGCGGAAACGACGTGCTGTTTCAAATCGGGCGTCCGCAACCGCAAAGCGCCTATTCGGTTTCCTCGCCCGTACCGATCGTCGAAGGCGCGTGGCAGGTGCTCACGGTCACGTGGGATCGCAAGCAAATGGCGATCTATCTCGACGGCTTGCCGGTCGCCGCGGGCGCATTCGACGGGGCGTACACGCCGCCTCAAGGCGTCTTTCGCGTGGGGTTCGCCGACTCGGGCGTCGGATCGCTCGTGCTCGATGTCGACGAGGTCGCCGTCTTCGATCGCGGTTTGACTCCGGCAGAGGCGTTCGCCGCGGCGTGGAACCGGCGCGTGCTGCCGGCCGAAACGGCCGCCGGGCTTGCCCAGGCGGGAGAACGATGTCTTGCCGGTAAATGGGCCGAAGGCGAGGCCGCTTATGCGTCGCTTGCTGCGCAAACCGCCGATACCGCGATTGCCGCCGCCTGCCGACTGGGCCGTATCTTCTGCCGGTTGCGTCAAGACGATGCCGCAGGCGCCGCGTCGATTGCCGCTTCATTGCTCGACATGGCCGAGGTGCCTGACGACCTGCGGTTGATCGCCGCTTCGCACTGTCTGTGCAAGGAGCGCGCCGTGATCGCTGCGGGGCCCTCGCTCGAACTGCTTTCCCAGTTGGCCGGAACAGACGACGCGCCGCTCGACGATCGAGCGCTGCGAAGCACACTGGCCGAAACCGCTTTGCGCAACGGCGATTGGGAACGGGCGAGCTCGTTGTTTCGACAACTTGCCGAAGACGCCGAGATTTCCCCGTCGGATCGTTGGAACTATCGTTTGCAGGCCGCGCACGCGTTGGCGTTCGGCAAGCAATTCGCGGCCGCGCGTGAGGCCTACCGTGCACTGGCCGACGATCCCGACGCCCCGCAGCTTGTGCGCGGTTTGGCTTGCCTGGCGATCGGGCGCACGTTCGAACGTGCGGGCGACCCGGCGCAAGCCGAGGAAGCCTACACCGCAGCCGCCCGGCGCGACGACATTTTGCCGCATCACGCGCAAGAGGCCGCCGAACTGGCCGCAGAGATGCGCCGGTCGGTGAAGGGGCTTCCGCGTCGTGACGGTGCCGCCGGGAAGACGCCCATTCCGCCGTTTCCCGCTCCGGGGCTCGTGCTGCACGTGGCTCCAAGCGGCGACGATGCCGCACCGGGCACGGTCGATGCGCCTTTGGCTTCGCTCGCCGGCGCACGAGATCGGATCCGCGCGATCCGTCGTGAGAAGGGATTGCCTTCCGGCGGAATCACCGTGTTGATTCACGGCGGCACGTATTCGATGCGTGCGACGACGGAATTCACCGCCGAAGATGCGGGTACCGCCGAATCGCCGATCGTCTACCGTGCAGCGCCGGGTGAAACGCCGATCTTTTCCGGCGGCGTGCAACTGGTCGATTTCTCGCGGGTCGACGATCCGGCTCTCTTGGCACGGTTGCCCGAGTCGGCGCGAGGACACGTCTATCAATGCGATCTGCGGAAGCATGGAGTGACCGATTTCGGCGCGATCACGGTGCGCGGGTACGGTCACGCCGGGTATCCCGTTTCGCCGTGGGTCGATCTGTACGTGAATCGCCGGGCGATGCAGATTGCCCGTTGGCCGAACGACGACTTCGTGACCATCGGCAAGGTCGAGCAGGGGGCATTTCAATCGGTCGATGCCCGCAAGCCGGGCATTTTCCACTATGACGGCGACCGACCGAATCGTTGGCGTCCGGCCGACGACGTGTGGATGTTCGGCTACTGGGGGCATCTGTGGGCCGGTTCGACGGTTCGCATTGCCGCGCTCGATACGGAAAACCGGCGCATCACGACCTCGCAGGGGACGGGCTACGGCTTCCGAGAAGGGTATCCGTATTACTACTTCAACCTGTTCGAAGAGATCGATTCGCCGGGTGAGTGGTACCTCGATCGCAAGACCGGCATGCTGTACGTTTATCCGCCGAAGGACGCTCGCGGGGCGATCGTTCAGTTCCCCGTGCTCGACAAGCCGTTCGTGTCGATGACCGATGTTTCGCACGTCGCCGTGTTGGGGCTGACCTTCGAGCTGAATCGGACGGACGCCTTCGTGATTTCCGGCGGCCGAAACGTGTTGCTGGGCGGTTGCACGCTGCGACAGCTCGGCGGAAACGGCGTCGTCGTCCGTGGGGGCACGGGGCATCTGGTGATGGGCTGCGACATTCTCACCGTCGGAGCGGGCGGATTGCGCGTCGCCGGTGGTGATCCCAAAACGCTTACCCCCGGCGGGCACGTCGTCGAAAACTGTCACGTGTTCGACTTCAGCCGCGTCGATCGCGTGTACGCGCCGGCGGTCCACCTGGACGGCGTCGGCAATCGCATTTCGCACAACTTGTTCCACGAATCACCCCACCACGCGATGCGGGTCGAGGGCTACGAGCACACGATCGAATTCAACGAGGTTCACAGCGTCGTGTGGGAATCGGACGACCAGGCCGGAATCGATATCTACGGTAATGCGGCCTACCGCGGAAACGTGATTCGCTACAACTTTTGGCATCACATCGGCAGCGGCCGGAACGTGGCCGGTCAGGCGGGGATTCGCCTCGACGACTTCATCAGCGGTACGCTCATGTACGGCAACGTCTTTTACCGCGCCGCCGACGGCCGCTTCGGCGGCATCCAGATCCACGGCGGCAAAGACAACATCGCCGACAACAATCTGTTCGTCGATTGCCGGGCCGCGTTCAGCTTCTCGCCGTGGGGCGAAGCACGTTGGAAACGAAGCCTCAAGGAACGCGGCGGACCGACCGGTACGGTTTGGGCCGGCATCGACGTGAGCAAGCCCCCGCATGCCGAACGCTGGCCGGAATTGCTTCACTTGGAAGAAAACGCCGATCGAAACTTCCTGGCGCGGAACGTCGCCGTGAATTGCGGACGTTTCGCGTTGCGGGAACGCGGCGTCAACGAAATCTACGATGCCTTTCTGTTCGGCGACGAAATCACCTTCGCCGGTAAAGACGAATTCGACTTCACCTTGCCGCCCGATTCGCCGATCTACGACCGGCTCGGCTTCCGGCCGATCCCGTTCGACGAGATCGGATTGTACGCCTCGCCGTTGCGGGCGAGTTGGCCCGTGGAGCATCGCGTGTCGCCGAATTATCATGGCGCCCCGTGACAGGACACGGCCCCGACGCTTCGCCTCCGGAGAATGGTCTCATGAAAGTGCTGCATTCGGTGCGGTTCGCGGTCTTGTGCTCGCCGGTCATGTTCCTCGCGGGGATCGTTGCTCCGGGCGAAGCCGGGTCGCCGGTGCAGTTCGAGAAACGGGTTCTGACGGATCGTTACTATGCCGACGGGATCAACGCGGGCGACATCGACGGCGACGGGCACCTCGACGTGATCGCCGGTCCCTACTGGTACGAAGGGCCGTCCTTCGAACGCGCTCATGCGTACTATCCGCCGGAACCGCTCCCCCCGGAAAAAAGCCCGAGCAATTGCCTGTACGTCTTTCCGTACGATTTCAATTCCGACGGCCGTCTCGACATCCTCGTGTTGGGGCGAGTCCATCTTCACGAGGCCTATTGGTATGAAAACCCCGGCCCGCAAGCCGAAGATCGTCCGTGGCCGAAGCACTTCGTCTTTGAGCGGATCTACGGCGAATCTCCCGCCTTCGCGGACCTGACCGGCGACGGGAAACCCGAAATCGTGTGTCATTGGGAAAACCGGTGGGGCTACGTCGCGCCCGACTGGAACGCCCCGGAGAAACCGTGGCGATTTGTTCCGCTGACCGAAATCGGCAAGTACGACCGGTTCTACCACGGCACCGGCGCGGCCGACATCGACGGCGACGGAGACACCGATCTGATCATCAACGATGGTTGGTGGGAGCACCCGGACGACCAATCGGTTCCCTGGCCTGCGCATCCGTTCCGGTTTGCCGCACGCGGCGGTGCGCAGATGCCTTGTTACGACATCGACGGCGACGGCGATACCGACGTCGTCACGGCACTCGACGCGCACGGTTGGGGGCTGGCGTGGTTCGAGCAAGTTCGCGATGCCGGTGAGGTTCGCTTCGTCGCGCACACGATGATGGGTGATCGCACGCAGGAGAAACGGTACGGGGCGGCCTTCTCGCAGCCACACGCGTTGGATATCGGCGACATCGACGGCGACGGATGGATCGACGTGGTCGTCGGCAAGCGGCGCTGGGCGCACGGACCGACCGGCGACATCGAACCGAACGCTGCGCCCGTGATTTACTGGTTCCGCCTCGAACGATCGCAGGAAGGCGTTCGCTTTCGACCGTACCTGGTCGACGATGCCTCGGGGGTCGGCGTGCAGGTGATCGTGAAGGACGTCGACGGCGACGGCCGGCCCGATATTCTCTCGGCCTCCAAACTGGGCACGTTCGTCTTCTTCAATCGCGCCGCCGAAACCGATCCGGCAAACCAGCGGTGAACGGGGCCGCTCCTCGGCGAAACAATCAGCGTCGGACGAAGAAGGCCGGCGGCAACGGGATGGGCGACTTGCGGGGATCGGCGGGAATGCCGTGCTCGTTGAACCAAGGGAACAAGTTCCGCTTCATCGCGATGCTCATCACGGCCACGGTCGCGTGCAGGTCGTACTGCTTGATTCGGCCGGGTTTCGCCAAGGCCCGCTTGACTTGGAAATAGTGAGCGACGATGTTCGGATCCTCCTGCCGTAGTTGTTCGAAGATCCAGAAGGTCTTACCCCAATGAATGGCGTTTCGCTCGCTGTCGCTCAACTTGCGCGCGTCGGGAGGTCCGTAGCCGTGAAGATCGTAAACCTTCATCGTGGGATCGAGACGCTTCGCCCGGTCGATGCGAGCCTTGATGCTGCCTTTTCCGGCTTCTTCGTAGCCCATGTCGATGAGAACCAGGTCGCCGACGTAGGTTGCGATCGGCTCGCTCCAGATTTCCGAGAACGGCAACACCCATGAATGGACCGATTCGTGCGTGAGCAGTTGGATCATGTCGGCTTCGCGTTCGGGAAATCCTCCCCAGAAGACGCCCAGCCCGATGGTTCTTCCGGTCGAGAACCCTCCGCTTCCGGTGGCGAGCAAACCGATTTCCGAGGCCATTCCCTTGCTGAGCGGGACACCCATGCGTCTCTCGATGTACGGGCGGCAACGCATGTACAGCTTGGCCATCGATTCGGCATAGGGTGCCAGGTAATCACTGAATCGCACGGTGATCGAGCCGAGGCGGATGGAGTGCTCCAACTCGAGGATGCCGCGTTTGTCGGGCGGGTGTCGCGGATCGACGGGCTTGCCCATGGCCGCCCGCACCAAAAGCGGCTGCCACCATGCAGCGTTGATGTTGTCCTTGCCGTTCGGGTTTCGGCCGGCCAACCCTCGTGCGCCGACGAGGAGTGTTCCCCGGCCGACGGCACGCGCGACCAGTACGGGATTCCCGTCGGCATCCACGATCAACTTCATCCATCGGGACGGCTCGTCGAGCTGGATGGTGTCGCCGCCCCCTTGGATGTCTCCGGTAATAAGCTTGCCGTCTCCCCGCAGCGGCTTGCGGGCGGGTTTTCCGAAATGACAACCGAAGTGGCCCGCCAGCTTGTTTTGTGCCTTGTTGGGGGCTGACCCGAGTAGGACCACGCCGCCGCCGACCTGAAGAAATCGATCGATCACGGCGATATCGGCCGGCACGTAATCCACGTGGGCATCGCATCCAAGCAAGATCAGCAGGTTGGCATTCGAGAAGTCGTAATTGAATAGAGAGCCCCAACTGGAGGCGACCGGTTGCCCCGGCAGATATTGCCGATGGAATCGTCCGTCGGCATAGAAGCTGAATTCGTGCCCCAGGTCGGAAACGGCGTGCACACGAAATTGCTGGGCCGAAGCAGCACTGGAACCGAGCACGCTCAAGGCGGCGCCCGCCGCCATCGCGCAAAGTAAGCCGTACGCCTTCATGTGTCTGCCCCCTTTTGAATCGTTGTTCAAAGCACGTGCTTCCCTCGGCAGGTCGGGACGACTCGCCTTCAGCCGGAAGCCCGCCGACACAACACCAAACGCGCTTCGATCGCGAGTCTAATCGATCGCATCAGGCGGATCAAATTCGAGCGGCCGGCGACAACCGTGCGGCAACGTCGAGCCGAACGACATCGTCCTCGCGCAGACCGCCGGTTTCATGTCCGCTCGGCTGTCCCGCAGAAAAAACACTCGTCGAAACTTTTTGCGATATATCCATCACGATAGACGTTCGATATTCGTCATCTTTCGTATCTTCCGTATTTACCCGTGTGTAGATGGTTTTCAGGGCATGTTTGCGATTCGCTTGGTATCACGGTCGTGTTTTCCGCCGATCAGGCGAATTGCTTTTCGCCGATCGACTTCTAATATTTTGTCAACTGCACTTGTTAAAAAGATCGGCAGGCGTCAAAGGGACGCCGACGGGTGCCGATCGGCAGGTGTGTTCAAAGGATGGCGGTCGGATGGGGCGACCGCTCGCTTGGTTCGATTGGAGACGAAACGATGGCCTACACGCTTCCCAAACTGCCTTACGCCTACGATGCCCTGGAACCGTTCATCGATGCCCGCACGATGGAAATTCATCACTCGAAGCATCATCAGGGCTACGTGAACAAGCTGAACGCGGCCTTGGAGGGATTCCAACTCGGTGATCCGACGATCGAGGAGCTGGTGGCCTCGATCCACACCTTGCCCGAGCAACTGAAGACGCCCGTCCGCAACAACGGTGGTGGTCACACCAACCACTCGTTGTTCTGGACGATTCTCGGTCCGAATACCGGCGGCTTGCCGACCGGCCCGTTGGCTGAGGCGATCAACCGCGACTTGGGCGGGTTCGACGCCTTCAAGGATGCCTTCACCACGGCGGCGTTGGGACGCTTCGGCAGCGGCTGGGCCTGGCTTTCGGTCACCGGCGAGAAGAAGCTCGTCGTCGAAGACACGCCCAACCAAAACAGCCCCCTGATGCACGGCAATATTCCGATCCTCGGATGCGACGTGTGGGAGCACGCCTACTACCTGAAGTATCAAAATCGCCGGAACGAATACGTCGAGGCCTTCTTCCACGTGATCAACTGGGAAGAGGTCGCACGCCGGTACGAAGCGGCGCTTGCCGCCGGCGACGTCCGCGCCGTGCAAATCACCGTCAAGCCCGAAGTCTGACGCCCCGCATTCGTGCGTCGCATCGGGAACAACGCCTCTGAACGGGGCGCAACCGGCGCTACGGCTCGATCCGTAGCGAGATGACTTCCTGCGAATCCAAGGGGAACGTCGAACCTAGGCGTTCCCCTTTTTCTTCGGCCAGATTGCTGCGATAGACCGCGGGTTCCCCTTCGCGGAAGTGCAATCGCACGCTCGCTTGTCGATCGCCGTGATTGATCATCTGCACGAACAACCCGGCGCCGTCGCGCGTGGGACGCAGAACCTCGATAGTTACGTCGTCCGGCTCCACGTGCGAGAGGAGCCCGGCAGGCAACGCATCGCCGTTGCGCATCGGAACGACGATCGGCGGATGCGAACGCTCGATCAAGAACCGTTTGGATTCGCTTGTGACATACGTTCCGTGCGGTCGAATCGCGTACACGAAGGGTGTGGGGCCTTCCTGGTCGGCCTTGTAGTTCGTCTCCCAGTAGTTGTTCATCACGTAGCTGAACAGTCGGGCCGAAGGCGCGATCGTCTTCAGCCAGACATCGGGCGAAAAGGGAGCCGCTACATCGGTTCGGATCTCTCCCAACTGCACCAACGGCGCTTGCCGGGTAAACCACGTGACGCCGAAACGGTCCCCGGCGATATCGACACCGCGAGAAACCGTGAAGTAGTTTTTGCACGCACCGGGCAGTTGATCGACCTCGGGCCGAATCGTCGCCCAGGCCAGATCCATCCGCACGGTCGGCTTGTCGATCGCAAAGGGAAAGGCCAGGTGAACGCCCTCTTTTTCGCGGACGGCGATCTTGTCGAGCACGATTTCGAGGATCACGTGATCCAATCCGGCGGGAATCAGCAGACGACGCACGATCTCGCGGCACCCGGCGGCGGGACCGCGTGCTTCGTAAATCGTGACGACCGGTCCGGTATCGACGAGTTTCCAGGCGAAACCGTCGTCGGCGAGGGCGGCCGTCGTCGGATCACGTCCCGGCACGTAGATGTACGCTCCCAGCCCGTATCCGCGTTCCGTATCGACCAATTGCCGCTTCGCTCGCTTGTCGATGTACGAGACGAGCGAGCCGGTCGCATCGTCGAGTTCGATCGTGCGCAGGGGATCGTCGTACAATCGCGGCGCCGCCGAAGGAACCGGCGAATCGGGCGGATTGCCTTCCGCGAGTTGATACCGCTTGCCGGCAAGCGGGGGAATATCTTCGGCGAGGAAGGCCAGCGATCCGTCGCTCAAACGTTGGGACGGGATGGGTGTTCCGTCTTCGTCCAGCACGCGGTCACCCGCCCGGCGGAGCGACGGCGGCAGCATGATCAGGTCCGTCCGCGGCCACGTTTCGCTGTTGAAGATCGCCACGGTATCGACCGGTTGCGAAGTGTTCCGAATACCGCCGGCGGCGTGCGCGAGCAGGGATTCCGACTGTTGTTTCGCCTGCACGGCGAATTCGCGTTTGACGGCCCATTGTCCCTTGGCGAAATCGCTATCGGGTTCCCGAATGCTGTTGTGTGCCCCCCAGGTGTGTTCGTCGTACAACAGCACGTTGCGCCAGGCGGTATCGAACGCCTCGACCGGGTAAGGCTCGCGGCCGAGGAACGTCCACAAGGCCGCAGCCTGCGTCAACCGCTCGGCAGCGTCACGGTTCCAGCCGGTTTCGAGAGCCGACGAGGCGGCGCCGTCTTCCCAGTAGGGCGTGAAGTCGCCGCTCACTTTTTCGATCCGGTCGCCGTAACGATCTTCGAGTGCGTGCATGGTTTCGGACGCGGTCGCGATGATCAGTTTCGGGTAGGCGTAGCGGGCGTTCCAATCGCGCACCAGGTCCGAAAGCTCGACCCCCGGCCCGGCGTTGTCGCCTAGGCAAAACCGCAATTGAACCAAATCGTACGGATAACCCGCCGCGTCGGCATCGTTCAGGTAACGCAGCAGCTCGTCGGTTCCGCGAAAGCCTCGCCAGTATCCTACGCGGGGAACCCAGCAGAGCACGCGGTGCTTGCCCGAGGGCGACTTCCAATAGAAGGCGCGATCCCCCCATTCCCGCAGTGTGTAGCCGATGCGATGCCCTCCGTTGGGACCGATCGACATGTATTTCACTCCGGCCTCGGCAAAAACGGACATCAACCCCCACGTGTAGCCGGGCACGTCGCTGATCATCGCCGTGTCGATCGGCAGATCATATTCCGACGACAGTTTCACGGCGCAATCGACCAACCGCATCAACTCCTCGGGACGGCACAACGCGGTCAGTTCGTTGCCGTATAACGCCTGCAAACCGATGTCTCCCCGTCGAACGGCGTCGATGAAGGCCGCGCGTTTTTCGGGCGACGCCTGCCGGAGGTAGCTGTCGGTCGCCCACAAGACTTCGACGTTCCACTTGAAACGGGCTTCGGGCGGATAATCGGCCGTTCGCCGTGCCGCGGCGATCGCCTGTTCGTAATATTCCCAATGCGCTTTTTCGACATCCGATTGCAAATGCGTGTATCCGATATCGACGTGCGAATGCGGAATCAAGTACACCTCCCAGCGCCGCACGGGACGCAACGCGACCTCGACCGAGGCCGCAGGGCGTGCCGAGTCGGGCGGAACGACCAGCGACAAGGCGACGCTCCGCGGCGTATCGACCGCAGGAACGGGAATTTCGAACGCCGACGAACCCGGCGCGATTTCGCCTTGCCACACCACCGCGTCGTCGATCCGCACTGCGGCGGATGTCGCTTCGGCCCCGGAAACGACATGCAGCCGAACCACGGTGTCGAGGCGGCCGTCCTGTTCGACCAGCACGGGCAGTTGTTCGACGCCGCGGAGGATCATCACATCGGTCACCGGTCCCGACTCCGCACCGGGCGCTTCCAGCGACAAAGCATCGAACAAGATCCAACTGCCTTTGACGTTTTCGAGTGCCAACGTATTCGTGCCCGCTTGAAACGCTTCCGGCGGCAATGAGAATTCGAGGACCGAGGCGACGCCGCGCTTCGGATCGCCGGTAATACTGTCGTCGGGACCGCCGCGAGGTGCGTCGGTTTCACCGATCGTCTTGCCGTTGAGCGACAACCGCAATCGGGGTGGCGAGCGGTCGTGCGAGTCGGCCAGAAAGATCCGCAACACGGCCGTTGCATTGGGGCGTTTGTTCAAGCCGAACAAGATGACGGCGACGTGCTGTTTTCCGCCCGCCCAGGTGTCGGCCGGCCCGGGAAGGACGTAAGGCCAATCAGCTTCAGGTTGCGATTGCCCGACGATGAACACGGGATCGCCGCCGTATTGCTGGTAACGATTCGGCGCGAGGGCGAACTCGCGTGTATCTCGATCGACTTTTCCGATTTCCCACAAGGCCGATTCGTCGGCAATGGCGCTGCCGGCAACCGTCAGGAACCCGAACACGATCAGTGGTACCGCGCGACCGAGAAACTTCCACATGACGACACCTCGATTCAACAGACGCCAAAAGCGGTTCGACGTCGATCGTTCGTTTCGCACCGACGTCGGCAAGTGCTACAATAGCTACAGGGCAGGATGAAACGGGAAGATAGGCCGACTCTGCGGGCATGTTACTTGTCCAGGTCCGCAAACGCAAACGAATTGCCGCTTCGTCGAAGCGACGACGCCTCATGGTTACCTGAAGCAGCGCAAACCGATGACGACCGATCCCCAAACGCTGGTCACCGTGGCCACCTACAACGAGATCGAAAACTTGCCTCGCCTGGTCGAGGCGATCTTTGCCGCCGCGCCCGAGGTCCATATCCTCGTCATCGACGACAATTCACCCGACGGCACCGGTCGTTGGGTCGACGAACGGTCGGCCGAGGAACCGCGGCTGAAGTGCCTTCACCGTGAGGGCAAATTAGGTTTGGGTACGGCGACGTTGGCGGGTATGCGGTACGGCATCGAGCACGGCTACCGCTACGTGCTGAACCTGGACGCCGATTTCAGCCATCCGCCCGAAAAGATCCCCGAGTTGATCGCCGCAATGGAACCGGCGGACGGCCCGCCGGTCGACGTTGCGATCGGGTCGCGTTACGTTTCCGGCGGGAAGATCGAAGGTTGGCCGCCGCACCGCCGGTTGATGAGCTGGGGCGTGAACACGTATGCGAGGCTGTTGTTGGGCTTGCCCGTCCTCGATTGCAGCGGCGCGTATCGCTGCTATCGGGCATCGACCTTGGCTCGGATCGATTTCGACCTGATTCGCTCGCGAGGATATTCGTTTCAGGAAGAGATCCTTTTTTGGCTTCGATGCGTCGGCGCCCGCATGGTCGAGGTGCCCATCACCTTCGTCGACCGGCGTTTCGGCAAGTCGAAGATCAACTGGAAAGAGGCCGTTGCCGCCTTGGCGATTCTAGCCGTGATCGGCTTACGACGACCGTTCTGCCGGCCGTACGACCGCGCCGAGCGCGGCAACGCGCGGTAGCGCTTTGTGCCGACGGTCGATCTCGCCGATCGAATCGGTTTCTCACTGCGACGGTCGGCCCTCGTCGTGCGCGATCCAACATATCTGCCCGAGACGGCGAGCAATCTCGATGGGCGTGGGAACGTCGAATCGGTCAATTTCGTGGATTTGCCTGGAAACCGCGGTAATGATAAAGCAGGCGAAGCCCAGGACCGACTCTGCGGGGCCGTTCGAGGAGTACACCGAAATGATCGGGAACACAACGAAGACCGTGCCGTTGGTGCTCGTTGCCTTGGTGAGTATGCTCGCTGTCGTCCGTCCGGCGGATGCAGGTGATGTTCGTCCCAACATCGTCTTTTTCCTCGTGGACGACTACGACAAACCGGAAACGAGCGTCTACGGCGGCAATGTGTTGACGCCGAATCTGGATCGGATGGCGCGGGAAGGGATGACGCTGACGAACGTGCATATGACAAGCACCGTGTGCACGCCGTCGCGCTACACCTGCCTGACGGGACGATACGCTGGCGCTTCTACGTGTGAATACTATCTTCGCGAATGCCCGCCGGGTCGGCAGGCGGCTCCGGAGTTCAATGTCGAATTGGAGCCCGACAACATGAATGTCGCGCAGGTCTTGAAAGACAACGGGTATGCCACCGGCTTTGTCGGCAAGTACCACGTCGGGCCGCACATCGATGAGCAAAATGCGGCACAGTTCGACTGGCAGTACATCCCCCGAAACGCCGAGTATTCTGAAGAGATTCAACGCAGAATGCAGCACAATCAGCAGCGTGCGTGCGAGATGATTCGCGAGCGGGGATTCACGTGGGTCAAGCACGTATACTGGGAGAACACGAAAGCGCCTTTCAAAGGGCACAATCCGGAATGGACCATTCAGGCCGCGCTGGAGTTCATCGACGAGCACAAGGACCGGCCCTTCTTCCTGTATTATGCCACGACGCTGTTGCACGGTCCCAATGGCGAGTGGTTCCACTCGCTCAGCAAGCCGCTCGTCACCGGCGCAGGCATGTTGGAAAAACCGATCGGAATCTTGGATCGCGACAGCGTCATGGAACGGATTCGCGCGGCGGGTTTGACCGACAACGAAGCGGGCTATTTGTGGATGGATGACAGTTTGGGCATGCTGCTGGACCGGCTGGATCAGCACGGAATCGCGAGAAACACCATCGTCGTCTTTCTGGCCGATCACGGATCCCAGCACAAAGGCTCGTTGTTGAAGAATCGAGGCACCGAAGTCCCGTGCCTGATCCGCTGGCCGGCGAGAATCAAGCCGGGGGTGCGATGTGACGAACTAGTGCAAAGCACCGATTTCGTCGCGACCTGGTTCGACGTGGCCGACGCGAAAGTGCCCGCCGGCTATCGCCTGGACGGTGTCAGCTTGTTACCGCTGTTCGAGCATCCGGATCAACCTGTCCGCGATTACGTCTATGGAGAAATCGGCTCGGCGCGTTCGATAAAGACGAAAAGGTGGAACTATATTGCTCTGCGCTATACGCGGGAACAAATCGAAGCGATTCAGACCGGGCATCGGTCCCTGAAGAAGTTGATAGGGCTCAGCGGCGGAGTATCCCGAGCCAAGGACCATCCGCATGCGTTCGATCCGGATCAACTTTATGACCTGGTCGACGATCCGGAGGAGTCGAAGAACCTCGCGACAAATCCGAAGTATCGGCCCGTTCTTGAGGAAATGAAGCGACTCTTGAAGCAGGAGCTGGAAAAGTTCCCGGATCGTCCATTCGGCGAGTTCATTCCAGGCGGAAACGCCGTTGGGTTGGAAGACCAAGCCGGCCTGGCCGAAAAGCTCCGCCGCTTTGCGGCGCAGAGCACGAAATAACCTCGAACGTACTCGGGTTCGCGGAGGCAGCCGCTACCCGCATCTCTGGGCGAGGTAGTGTGCGCCTCGCTGAGACGGGTGAACGAGCTAGCCACGCTGTGCACGCATCTTGTACAAGAGACACCTGACGGCCCGTTCCAGACCTCTTTGCGACTTGCGAACGATTGTAGACACTCGCGGCCCGCAACGGCAACGAACCGTTTCTTGCAGTGTATGGCCTGCCGAAAGCCGGAGCAGGGCGGGACACACGAAGCGCGGGCCCAGCGCGCGGAGCTTCAGCAAGCACGGCACCATATTCCTTACATGCGCTGCCGTGCCGGGTTGTCTGCGGTTGCGAGGGCGCCTTCGGCGTACCCTACCGGACTTGTCCGACGTTTAGGGTGGGCTTCGTGAAGACCGAATTGGGGCGAAGGACGCCGGCGGGTGAGCAACGTGGGGGCGATGTACCGAGAACCTATTTGCGGTTCATTCACGGTGAAATTCAATCAAACTGAACAGATCGTCTTTGTAGTCGGTGTTGACCAAGGCGAAATCGCTGCCCAGATCGCCGCCGTGATCCAGGACGGCGTCGGCCAATTGGACCGTCTCAGTGCGCCATTGGTTGTTGCCTTGCCCGGTGAAAGTCCGGGCGGTTTTCATTTCGGCCTGGCCCGCGTCGTAAACCAGCTTCCAGGTTGACCCGGCGTGTTGATCGTACCAGACGATGCGGATCGTGGCCCGTTTCGGTTCGCGCCCGGTGTAAAACTCGTCGTCGAGCTTGAAATACAAGGCGTCTTTGCCCGACGCATGTTCGAAGCCTCGTGCAAATCGGGAGTAGATCGGCGTGTCTTGCGTGATGTCTCCGCCCACACGCCAAAAAGCCACCGACGTCTCGTCGGCGTTGATCTGATACAGGAATCGAGAGTAGTTGTCCGGCCAGATTTCCCAGCCCACATCATTGAAACCGGTCTGCTCGCTGCGCTGGCGCACTTGACCGTACAAGAGAGCGGCCGGATCATCAACACGAGCTCCATACTTGGCGAAAGCCTTGCAGATGGCGAGCATCCGATCCACGTTGCGCGGTGAGGCTGGGCCGTAGACGGCTTCGGGATACGCCGTCGTGTCCGACGCGTCCAAGCCTTTGTGTAAGGCACAGAAGGCATCGGTGGCCGAAGCCGGATAGATCTGGGGGGCATATTTGTTGAAGAATTCAAAGGCCGGTGTCAGGTTGTATTCTTTCGCTGCCTCCAACGCGCTGGACGTCACGTCCCAGATGCTTTGTCCGCCATGAATCGCGTTGACGGCTCCCCAATAGAAATTCATCGGGACGTTTCGCTGATACCAAGGCTTTTTCCATGTCTGATCCATCTCGGAACGCCGAAACAACCGCAGCCCCTTAGGGTTGACCAGGTAGCCGATCCATTGCTCGTACAAGACCCGTTCGCCGCGCAGGTGGTGCCCCCGAGACAGCGCACCGTTCTTGATGCCAAAACCACCTTGGACGTGGCTGACGATCCAATCCCATTCCGCTTTGAATCCTTTGCCGTCCTCTTCTTCACCGCCCACGGCATTAAACAGCAACTCGATTCTGCGCTCGGGATTCGATTGAAACAGCTCAACGAACAGGGCAAACGTCTCCAGACGGAAGGTGCGCCATTCGGCGGAGTTCTTTGGAATCTCGAACCGTGGCTCGAGCGGCCTGCCTTTGTACGGACATTCATCACCCGTACACCCCGTCTTGACTTGAATGAAGGCAATTCGCCGATGCTGTTCGATCGGCAGTTCGTTCAAATGCTCGGCAAGCGAACGGATCATGCGAAAGAAGAACTGCTTGTATTGCGGCGCGAGGTAATAGGGATAGTGTTTCCATTTGCTCAGATGCTTTTCGTCGTCCGTCCGCACTTTCGGGACGCCGTGTTCATAGACCCATTGTGGCGCATCCGGGCCGGGGTTGATGGAAACGTACATGAACCGGTCGTGTTCGTACGCCTTTCGCACTGCCGCATCGAGCCCACTCCAGTCGAACTCGCCCGGTCGCGGTTCAATCTCCTCCCACTTGGCGTCGAAAGTGAGTCCCCTGAGAAACGGGTACTCGTCGAAGTCAAACGACGCTCCCCGATCCCAAACACCGTAAGCCTCCAGCGGGATCGAACCGCCTTCGTCGGCGGAAGAAGAAAGGCTGCTGCACAAAAGTACGACCAGCATTGCCAAGAGGTGTTTTGCGATTCTCATAGGGCTCATTCCAAGTGTATTCACGGTAGTGCTCTGTGAATTCCGTGAGTAAGCGCGACATAAGGGACGGGAGTTTGCAACGATGCCCACAGACGTGTCACAAAACCTCTGACGGAGGGCGAAGCCGAACGCGATTCGCCCTTGCGCAGATCATGCCCGCCTGTGTGATTGATGCGCGATTCCTAGCACCCCGTAGCAATACCGCTTTGCAGACCAGGACCGATTGTAAAGAATAGCCGCATGAAAGGGAGAGAAACAAGTTTTTTGGGCCGAGTTTCTGTCGGCACGATGTGCGAACGCAGAAAATCGTTTCGACAGATGGCGTTTCTCACCCCTGCCCGGTTCACGTCCGCCTCGCGCGGCCCAAACCGCTGCCGGGCCTTGTTCGACCTCAAACGATCCCCAAGCCCGGCTCGTGCAACGGGCTGATAAACCACAATTCGCCTTAAGCGGCAGGCACACCATCGACCTGTTCCGCGGGGCGATCGGAAGGAAAGGCGCTTGTCCGCGCGAACTCCGAATCGTTGCGGTTTCACACGGAACGGGGTTCGCGGGATCAACGTGGGGTTAGCGTAGTTCGGCGGAAGGCGGTTTCTGCGTCACAGCGGGATCGTCGTTCCCAAGTTCATCTGCTCGGCGTTCCGCAGGGCGACGACGGCGGCGAACAAGTCTTGCACGGCAACACCGACCGACTTGAACAAGGTGACGGTGCCGTTGGCCGGCGGCGAAACGGTTCCGCGTACCAAGTCGCCCAGCTCGGCGCGAATGTGGTCGGGCGTGATTCGATTGCGGTCGAGGGGACCGAGAATGTCCCCCGCCTCGGTCATGGCCGCGGGTCGGTGATCGACCACTACCCACGATCGCGCCACCGTTTCGTCGGGAATCTCTTGCACCGTGCGCTTGTAAGACCCGACCGCGTTGATGTGCACGCCGGAGGGTAACGCGTCGTCGCCGAAAACGGGCCGGTCCGAGACCGTCGCGGTGCAGACGACGCGGCTTTCCTTCAGCGCGCAGGCGGGGCAGTCGGCGACCTGAACGTCGATGGCGAGCGATTCGGCCATTTCGCGGGCGAAGCGGTCGGCGGCCGCGGGCGACACGTCGTACACCCACGCCCGACGAATGGGCCGCACGGCGCACACCGCCTGAAGCTGCGTGCGTCCCTGCGTTCCGGCCCCGAAGACGGCGGCGGTCTCGGCGTCGGGCGCCGCCAACAAGTCGGTCGCCAAGCCCGACACGGCACCCGTGCGAATCGCCGTCAGCGAGGCGGCCTCCAGCAGCGCGCGGGGCGATCCCGTCTCGCCGTCGAACACGCATACCAACCCCGAAATCAGGGGCAGTCCGCGTTCTCGGTTCTGCGGAAACAGCGATACCGTCTTCACGGTGATCGCCTCGGCCTTCGGAGAATAGGCAGGCATGAAGAGGGCCGTTCCCGGCGGATCGGACACATCGATCCTCGCCCGCTCGGGCACGATCGCCTCTCCCCCCGCCAATGAGGCAAACGCCTCGCGCATGGCCTCGATGGCCTCGCGCATCGGCAGCGCCTTTGCCACCTCGGCAGCCGACAAGACTCGCACGTTCATATACACACCAACCGCCAATTGGCCGACGCGTCGAGGTCGGCGGGAGCTGTCGGAGATGTCCGGGTCACAAAAAGAACGGCTCCCCGCAACTTGTGTCGTGCGTCTCCCCCGTTTCGCGTCATTAGACGAGACCACTGAATCGAATATTTATTTTGTAGACAATCGACACGATCGCTGCAAGGACCCGGCAACTCCTTTTCAAAGAATTTGCACCGAATGCCGCGCTCGGCGATGTTTCGAGCGCGAAGCCTCGAAGCCCTTTATCCGTTGTCGCGTGCCTGGCGGGCAGCGAGCCGTTCGACCGAGGGCACGATCGCCAGACCGCCGCGCGAAGTGCACCGAAGCTCGGCCGGCAGGGAAGTTCCTACCGCGAGCGAGGCGTCGATCGTCTCATCCAGCGGAATCGGGTTCCGGTATCCGAACCGGACCAGATCGGCGCACACGAAGGCCCCGGCAGCGGCTGCGGCATTGCGGGTATGACAAGGAATCTCGCAGCGTCCCAAGACCAAGTCGCACGGCCATCCCATTGTGTTCCGTAGTGAGACAGCGGCGGCGGCCAAGGCCTGCTCGGCGGTTCCTCCTGCGGCTTCGACGGCCGCCGCGGCAGCCATGGCACCGGCGGCCCCGATTTCGACCTGGCAACCGGCGACCTCTGCGGCAAAGGTTGCGCGATTGGCGACGATCAGCCCCACCACCCCGGCGGCGAAGGCGGCGTCGACTAGTCGCTCGTCGTCGAGGTCGAGCATCTCGCGGAGCGTTTCGAGAACGCCGGGCAGCACTCCCGCCGAACCGCCCGTCGGCGCCGCGCAGATCACGCCGGCACTGTTTGCCACGTGCATCACCGCCATCGCGCGGGCGGCGGCCTTGCTGGTCATGCCCCCAAGCGCCGCGCCCGATTGCGAGCACCCCCGGAAGATATCCCCGGCGCACGGCTCCAAGAGCTTCAATCGCACGCCCTGGCCGGCCAATCCGCGTTCCACCGATGTCCGCATCACGCCGACGCGGCGTTTCATCTCGTCGCGCACGGCGGCTTCGTCGTTCCCCAGCAAGGTCGCCTCGTATCGGCAGCCGAGCGATCCCAGTGTGAGCTTGTCGCGGGCCGCTATTTGAGCAGCTTGTTCGGCCGATTCGAACAACACCGGCCCGCGCGGCACACCGAACACCGGCGGAATTGCGTTCGCCCGTCGCACACGCGGTGATCCCGCCGCCGGAATCGGATCGACCGGTTCGACGAATTCGCCCAGCCACAGGGTCG
Organism: Thermostilla marina; assembly: GCF_054657455.1. Lineage (NCBI taxonomy): Bacteria > Pseudomonadati > Planctomycetota > Planctomycetia > Pirellulales > Thermoguttaceae > Thermostilla > Thermostilla marina. The sequence goes on from NZ_BAAHYR010000001.1 coordinate 604,823, forward strand.
ACGAGGCGTCTGCTGTACGATCGCCCGGTTCCAATCGCGTCCAACCGTTTTCACTCGGCGGCGTCCAATCGCTGTCGGCAAAGACGACGACCGCGTGGCGTTTTCCGTCGATTGCACACGCGCACCCGGCAATTCGACAGACGACAAACGCCCCGCCGCCGGTCGATTTCGCATCGACCGTCAAGGTCCGATCGTCGCTTCCCAGCTCAATGCGCATGTAATTGGGGTGATCGGCCGCGTCGATCGGTGCGATGCGGAAGCTGAGTTCCCACCCTTGCGAGGCGGCCGCTTCGAGGGCCTGTTCGAAGCGATCGTCGGTCAAGTCCCAACCGCACAGCGCCGCGGCAAACGACCTGTCGGCGTTTTGCTGGTGATAGGTTTGCGCATACGAGCCGCGCGGATCGAAAGTGACGACGACGCGCGACGGCCGCGTTTCGAGCAGGGGCAGTACCGTCTTGGCGATGTGATACGCGGCGGCCGTGTGCGAACTGGAAGGGCCGCGCATCACCGGTCCCAAGACGTCGTTCAAAATGCTGTGAGCCATCTTTTCTTTGTGTACAATATATCTTGCTTCGCCGACACGAGGGACGGCCCTACCGGATGAACTTCTCGTGCGCCGGACGTTGCGGCGGCCATCGTTTCATTGACGAGTGCCTCCGGCGGCGTTCTCGAATCGATCTACCTGCGAAGGAGGAACAACATGATGTTCGGATATTTGCACCGGCTGAGCGGGCGACGTGCCATTGTAGACACGATTTTGCAAAGCGGCCAACATTCCCGCCGTATTCGTGCCGCCTGCGTGCTTTTCGTGTGGATTGCCGCCTACGTGGTTGCGGTCGCTCCCCGGCTGGAAGCCGCCGAATCGCCTGCGAAGCCGCCGAACATCGTCGTGATCTTGGCCGACGACTTGGGATACGGCGACCTGAGTTGCTACAACTCCGAGTCGAAGGTGCCCACGCCGCATGTCGACAAGCTGGCGGCCGAAGGCATACGTTTCACCGATGCGCACAGTCCCGCGACCGTATGCACGCCCTCGCGGTACAGCATCCTCACCGGTCGCATGTGCTACCGGATCGGCGTCCGCGGCGTGTTGGTGGGTGTCGACGGCCCGTTGATCACCGACGACGTCCTCACCTTGCCCCAGGTCTTGAAGGCGAAGGGATACCGTACCGCAGCCGTCGGCAAGTGGCACGTGGGCATGACGTTCTACAAGGAGGACGGCACGCCGGTGGCCCCGCGCGGCGGCGGTGTCGACAAGGTCCGCCAGGTCGATTTTTCGCGTCCGATCACCGACGGGCCGACCGACCGCGGCTTCGACTATTTCTTCGGTACGGCTTGTTGTCCGACGACCGACTGGCTGTACGCCTACATCGAAAACGACCGCGTCGTCCAAGCGCCGACCGAACAGGTTCATTCCGATGCGAAAGACTGGCTCGAATACGATGCCTTTCGGGCGGGATTGAAATCGCCCGATTTCGAGTTCGACCAGGTCGACCTGGTATTTCTCGAAAAGAGCCGTAAGTTCCTCGCCGAGCACGTGAAAGAACACCCCGACCGGCCGTTCTTCTTGTATCACGCGACGCAGGCGGTGCACTTGCCCGCCATTCCCGCTCCCGAGTTCGAAGGCACGACCAAAGCCGGTCCGTTGGGCGATTTCATTGCCGAGTTCGATGCGATCGTCGGACGGCTTTGCGACACGCTGGACGAGCTGGGCGTGGCCGACGATACGATCGTCGTCATCACCAGCGACAACGGCCCCGAGATCGTCGCGGCCAAGGTGTTCAACGACTATGGTCATCGCAGCAACGGACCGTGGCGAGGTTTCAAACGCGACAACTGGGAAGGTGGACACCGCGTGCCGTTGATCGTGCGATGGCCCGGCAAGATCGCTCCCGGCGGCGTTTGCGACGAGACGGTGTGCACCACCGACCTGATGGCCACGTTCGCCGCGATCAGCGGATACGACTTGCCCGCAACGGCCGCCGAAGACAGCCTCGACATCACGCCGTTGTTGCTGGGCGCGCCGCACGCCCGCCCCTTCCGCGAGTTTACCGTCCACGAAACGATGAGCTTGGCGTTGGGTGTTCGCAGCGGCAAGTGGAAGTATCTCGACCACAAAGGATCGGGCGGCAACAACTATCGGGCGCCGTTGCTGGCTCCCTTCTTCATCGAGGACACCGCCCCCGACGCGCCGGGCCAACTGTACGACCTGGAATCGGACCCCGGCGAGCGCGTGAACCTGGCGGAAAAGTATCCCGACGTCGCCGCGCGGCTGAAGACGTTCTTGGACGGCTTTCGGGGAGGCCGGCGCAGCACGCCCGCCCCCTAAATTCACCCCATCGTTTCGAGGGGGTGCCTGCCGAGGGGATTTGGATGATTTCCCTCTTTGCGGGGATGTTCTGCGCGAAAACAGCCCCATAAATTGTTTGCAAGCCGCCTGGCTTAAAACTACTGTGTATGTCGCGTCGCAACGGCGGACATGCGTTCCGCCGCGGTTGAAGTGGGTGTTGTCTTTTTCTAGAGAGGTGCCACCATGAGACGTATCGTTCTTTGCTCCCTGTCGGCCGCGATGCTCGTTTTCGCGGTGTCTTCGCAGGCCTCGGCGTTCGGTTGCCTCGATCGCCTGCTGGCCCGGTGGCTGCACGGCTGTCGTCATGCGTGTTGCACGCCGTGTGCGCCGGTATGTGAACCCGTTTGTGAACCCGCCTGCGAGCCGGTCGTCGAAAGCTGCTGCGCCGCGGAAGCCGCTGAAGCCGCTCCGGCCGAAGAACCGAGCGAATCCCCGTCGGATGTCTCGCCCACTCCGGCCGCCCAAGAAGCGCCCCCGGCACCTGCCGAACAACCTGCGGCCGAAGCGCCTGCGGAACAACCGGCGGCCCCGGCCGAGCAACCTGCACCTCCCGCTCCGGCAGACGAAGCTCCGGCTGCTCCCGCGGCTCCCGCTGAACAACCGGCAGCCCCGGCCGAGCAACCCGCACCTCCTGCTCCGGCAGAAGAAGCCCCGGCTGCTCCTGCGGCTCCCGCTGAACAACCGGCAGCTCCGGCCGAGCAACCCGCACCTCCTGCTCCGGCCGAAGAAGCCCCGGCTGCCCCTGCGGCTCCCGCTGAACAACCGGCGGCTCCGGCCGAGCAACCTGCACCTCCCGCTCCGGCAGAAGAAGCCCCGGCTGCTCCTCCGGCTCCCGCGGCACCCGAAGCCCAACCCGAACAGCCGGCGGCACCGCCCGCCCCGGAGGCCGCTCCGGCTGCTCCTGCCGCGCCTCCGGCCCCGGCACCTGCTGAAAGCTCGTACTATTCGCCTTACCGCGTATGGCAAGATGCCGAAGGTCGCTATCAGGTAACCGCCCGCTTCGTGGCCCTGTTGCCGGGCAACGTCGTGCGACTGCAAGGCATCGACGGCCGTTACCTGCGGGCGCAGCTCGACGTGCTCTCGACGGCCGATCAGCGGTACGTCCTGGGTGCAACCGGCGCGTTGGCACAACACTAAACGAGGGGCCTCGAATCGGCTCTTGCGACAAAGACTTTGTCCGCCCGACGTGGATATCCTGCCGCGTCGGGCTTTTTTTGGGGCCTCATTCGGCGGACAATTCCCGGCTCATCGCAGAATCGGTTGGGTGAACGGCGGTACGCCCTTGGTCCCCGGGTTTCGCTGGATGGCCCCGCGGACACCCAACGTCTCGGGGTGCCGCGCGATCTTGTCGCTGAATACCCGCATGTCGTTGAGGATCGGCTTTACCTGCTTGGTGATTTCTTCCACATTCGCCAGCGTGCGGTTCACGCGATCGTACAGCTCACGATCGTGAATCAATTGAGCCAAGGAACCGTCGCTGTTGTTGAGCGATTGCGAGAAGGTTTCCAGCTCGCTCATGATGGTGTCGAGCTTCGCCAAACTCGAATCGATGCGGGTGACGAGGGATCCGCCGCGTTCCGAAAGCGGTTCGGTGAATCCTCGCAAGTTCGACAGGTTTTCGTTCGCCAGTCCGACCGTTTGATCCAGGCCCTTGAGCGTCGTTTGCAGGTCGTCGATCAGCGTAGGCACGCGGTCGAGCGATTCCCGCAGCCGCTCTTTGAGTTCCGGATCGCCGACGATGTCGTTCGTGTTCGCCACGGTCTCGCGGGCCAGGGCGACGGTTTCGTCGGCATTGGCCAGAATACGGCTGATGCGGTCATGGTTTTCGTCGAGCATGTCGTTGATCGTCCGCATCGTCTTTTGAAGTTCCTGGCTTGTTCCCGCCACCGAATCGACCGCCGTGGCAAGCCGTTGCTGCATCTCTTCGACGACTTTGACCGGGTCGATGGCGAGCACACCGGGAATAGTCTCTCCCGGCTCGACCGGCGTGTTGGGAAGCTGCGCGGCATTCGTCGCCCGCGTGAATTCGAGCGTCGAATCGCCCAACAATGCCTGATTCAAGCGGCATACTTCGTTGTGCCGGATGACGTATTTTCGATCGATCTTGGCGGTGACCAGTACGGTGCCGTCTTCTTGCAAAGCGACGTCTTCGACTTGCCCGATGAGAATACCGCTTTTGCGCAAAGGCGACTTCCGGCTCACGCCCGGTGCCTGATCGAACCGGATGTAGATCGTGTACTGGTCGGGAAAAGGCCATTTCCATTCCCCGAAGGTCACGATCAAGATCGCCGTGATGATGATGCTGGCCAACACCATCACGCCGATGCGGAATTGCGCGATGCGTTCATCCATGGTTCGCCTCTTCGCGTTGTTTTCTCATTTCCATCAGGCGCTCGCCGGCCTCGCCGCGTACGAACTGCCGGACGCGGGGATCGTCGGCCTGCTCGATCGCCGCCGAGGGGCCGTCGTAAAGGACTTGCGGCTCGTCGGGCCTCAACCGGGCGACGGGATACAACATGACCGTGCGATCGGCCACCTTCTGCGCCGTGCGCATGTCGTGCGTGACGATGATTCCCGTCACCGAATGCTTTTTGCGAACGGCAAGCATCAGCTCGTTGACCACGTCGCTCATGATGGGATCGAGGCCGGTCGTCGGCTCGTCGTAGAGGACGATTTCCGGTTCGAGCGCCAGCGCGCGGGCAAGCCCCACCCGTTTGCGCATGCCGCCCGAAAGCTCTGCGGGCTTCTTCGTCATTACCGAGTCGGGCAATCCGACCTCGGCCAACAGCCGCGAGACGATGGCGTGAATTTCGTCCTCGCTTTTCTCGGTGTGCTGTCTGAGGGGAAAGGCCACGTTGTCGCCGATGGTCATGCTGTCGAACAGGGCGGCTTGTTGGAAGACGAATCCGAACCGCACCCGCACCTTGGTCAATTCCTGCCGCGACAACCCCGCCAGGTCGATGCCGTCGAAGCGGATCGTGCCCATCGTGGGTTTCAGCAGGCCCATGATCGTTTTCAGCAAGACGGTCTTGCCGCATCCGCTTTCGCCCAAGATGGCGACCGTCTCTCCCCGCCGAAAGCGCAGGTCGATCCCGCGCAGCACGACCTGACGGCCGAACCGCATCGTCAATCCTTCGATGGCCAGGATCGGCCGCTCGCCGGTATCGTGTTGTCCCGCGCCGTGCGAAGTCATGTCGGTTGCGTCAAATCAGTCGAGGGCCTTCCGGCCAGAAGGTGAAGTACACGGCATCCAAGGCGATTCCCAAGAGCAAGTCGAGCAGCAAGATGATGACGAAGCTGGTGACGAACGCCGAGGTTGCCGCTCGCCCGACCCCTTCGGCACCGGGGTCGCAGTTGAACCCGTGATGACACCCGATCAAGGCGATCGCCGCCCCGAAAAACAGGCTTTTGAACAAACCTACGAACATGTCCCACAGCGCCACGTAGTTCGCCGAATTTTGCAAGTAATAAAAGGCGTCGATGTCGAGAATATGCACGCTGTAGAAGTAGCCGCCCACGACACCCATGAAATCGGCCATGATCGTCAAGCAGGGGATCAGCACGAGGCACCCCAAGAATCGCGGCACGACCAGGTAGTGAATCGGGTCGGCACCCATCACGGTCAAGGCGTCGATCTGCTCGGTGACGCGCATGGTTCCCAGCTCGGCGGCCATTGCTCCGCCGATCCGGCCGGCCAACATCGTGGCCGCCAACACGGGGCCCAGCTCGCGGACGAGCGACATGTTGATCACCGCCCCCAGCCGCGTTTCGAGGTTCAGCATGCGAAACTGCTGATAACTTTGGACGGAAAGCACCATCCCGATGAACGTCCCCGTCAAGGCGACCACCGGCAAGCTCAACACGCCGATCTGGTAAAAGTTCCAGATGATCGTTTCGCGCTTGGGCGCTTTGCTGAACAGCCAGCGCATCGTCCACCAGGTGAACAGGGCGAAACTCCCCAATGCCGCGATCGCGTCGACGACGCGGTCACCCACATCGGCCACCCACTCGGCGACCGGCCCGCCGGGCAGCTCCGTCTCGTTCCCATGGATCACCTGATTTCCGTCGGCCATCGCGGTCGTGCTCGCGTTCGATTTTTCGAAGGTGGAATCCTCGCGCCCGGGCGCAGCGCGCTGCGTCGGCGCGCTTCCTCGCCGTGTTTTCTACCTTCGACGCAAACGCCTTTGCGGCTTGAAGCGATTTTGCGGGACAGAAAAGTTGGGCAAGGCAGGGCATCCAGGAAAAGGTAGTCTTGTCCACAAAGAAAGCCCACTATTCCTGCGAAAGATGCAAAAGCAGGAACAGTGGGCGACATAGTCAAGATTGTTCGGCGCGATCCGGCGTCCGCGCGTTTCGGTGAGCGGTCGCTCAGCCTTCCGCTTTCCACAGACCGTGCAGATTGCAGTACGCGCGGGCGGTGACTTTCTCACCGGGACAGTCGAAGGTCGCCTGCGGCGGGCTGTCCGGTGATAGGTCGGCCCGAAGCACCTGGTTACCGTAGATCAGCTCGATCCACTCGATCAGGTGGTCGGCGCCCATCGGATGCTCGACGCTGCCGACGGTCACGATCACCTTGCCGCCTTCCCGCTTGATCACCGGTACGTGCTTCTCTTGCGCGGCATCGGTGGTGTTCTCGGCTTGAAGCTGCATCGGTTGATTGCAACAGGTCAGGGTTCCGGCCCCTGCCCGCAATACCTCGACTTCGTTTCCACACACCGGACAGACGTAAACCTGACGCACTTCAGCCATGTTTCCCTCCACAATTGCGAATGAAACTCGGAAACGTTTAACCTTCAAGCAACACGCCCTGGGCCGTCGGTGGGCGCCTTTCAGGACGTGCGCATCCACTTGCGTGAGGACGCCGACATTATAGCGCGCCGGGAAAGCGTCCGGCGTGAATTCCGGTGCCGGTTTGTGAAACTATCCGTCGTTCGGGCAAGCTGTTTCGTCGAATGTTCCCGTCGGACATTTGCCCGACCCCTCGGTACTGTCCACAATGTCATTATCCGTCGCGACAACGGCAGACGAGCCTCCTGAAACGAATCGAGTGCGACGGGATCGGTCCCGGATTTCCCTTTCCGCCCTTTTGCCCCATGCAACGAGGAAATCATGAGCGAACAACGCAATTTTGTTTCCCGGCGACGTTTCGTGACTCAAGCCGGACTGCTCGGCGGCGGAATGCTGCTGCCGGCGCTGGCCACGCGAACCACCTCGGCCGATGATGCCGCACCGGTCGTCGAATCGGCCGAACCGCTTCCCACTCGGACACTTGGTCGAACCGGCGAAAAGGTCTCGTTGATGACCCTCGGTACGGCGCCTTGCGGCAACGCCGAAGGGGTCACGTTCGAGCAGATCGCCGACATCGTGCGGGCGGCCGTCGATCTGGGAATCAATTCCGTCGATACCGCACCGGCCTATCAAAAGGCGGAAGAAGGCGTCGGCCTGGCCACGCGCGACAAATCGCTGCGCGAAAAGATCTTCCTGGCCACCAAGGTTCCCGCCGACACCGTCGACGAAGCCGAACGCTCCCTCGCCCGCTCGCTGAAGTTGCTGCAAACCGATTACATCGATCTCTTGTATTACCACAGCGTGGGCAATCGCAAGGTCGAACACGCCCTCGATGAAGACGGCGTGTTCACGTGGCTGCTCAAGCAGAAGAAGGCGGGCAAGTGCCGGTACGTGGGCATCTCGGGACACAACTTGCCCGACCGCTTTCCTCGCTTCCTCGAAACCGGTGAGGTCGATGTGCTGCTGGTCGCCCTGAACTTCGCCGACTACCACACGTACGGCTTCGAACAAAAAGTTCTTCCATTGGCGCGGAAGCACAACGTGGGTATCGTCGCCATGAAGACGCTCGGCGGCGCCCGTCGAAGTGCCGGCAGTTACCGTAACCCCGAATCGGTGGGCGAACTGGATGCCGAGCTGGTCGAGTCGGCCTTCCGCTATGCGTTGAGCATCGAAGGCGTCGCCACCGCGAACATCGGCATCAACAGCATCGCCCAACTCAAGACGGACGTCGAAATCGTCCGCCGTTTCCGGCCGCTGGAACCGGCGGAACGCGAACGCCTGCTCGCCCTGGGCAAGTCGATCGCCGAGAGCTGGGGACCGCACTTCGGGCCGGTGACGGAAAAGGCATGAGCCGGGCCCCCGCCGCTCACCCGCCCACGACGACCGCAACGTGAAGGTCGGCCGTTGCTTATGTCCGATGGTGCGTCATGGATTCCTTGCCTGCCTCCGACCGCGATGCGGCCTTCGCACGCGACCTCGCCTTATGGCGACAGCGCGGCCTGCACGTGTTGTGCAAACCGATCGGCCCGCGTTGCAACCTGCGCTGCCGCTATTGCTTTTATCTCGAAAAGGAGTCGCTCTATCCCGACGAATCGTCGTGGCGGATGTCGCCCGAGACGCTCGAGGCTTTCATCCGGCAGTACGTGACGGCTCAGCCCCCGCGTGTCCGCGAAATCACGTTCGCTTTTCAAGGCGGCGAGCCGACCCTGATGGGCTTGGACTTCTTCCGCCTGGCCGTCGAACTGCAAAAGAAGTACGTTCCGGCTTCGATGAGGGTGCACAACACCCTGCAAACCAACGGGCTCTTGCTCGACGACGCATGGTGCCGTTTTCTCGGCGAGAACGGCTTCTTGGTCGGCCTTTCGATCGACGGACCGCCCGAAATGCACGATGCGTTTCGAGTGAACCTGCGGGGCGAAGGCACGTTCGCACAGGTGGACGCCGCCTTGGACCGACTGCGTTTGCACAAGACGCCGTTCAACGCGCTGGTGTGCGTTCACCGGGCAAACGCCGAGCGCGGACGCGAGGTGTACCGCTTTTTGCGAGGTCGCGGCGTTCGGCACATTCAGTTCATTCCGATCGTCGTGCCGACGGCCGCGGCGGCCGCGACCGTCCGCCGCTTCGCACCGACGAGCGAACTCGACATCGATCGTTTGCCGGAGGCCGCCGAACACATCGACGGCTGCCCGGTGCTCGATTTCAGCGTCACCCCCGAACAATACGGCCGATTCCTGATCGATGTATTCGAGCAGTGGCTTGCCGATCGTGACGTGGGCCGCGTTTTTGTCCGCGACTTCGACCAGGCTCTAAGCACTTGGGTCGGGCGAGGGGCCGATTTGTGCGTGTATTCGCCCGAGTGCGGCCGCGCCTTGGCGCTCGAACACAACGGCGATTTGTATTCGTGCGACCATTTTGTCGACCAAGAACATCGGCTGGGCAATATCCACGACACGCCCCTGCGCGAAATGGCAAACAGCCCGGCCCAATATCGGTTCGGGCGAGCCAAGCGGACGACTCTGCCCGGGCGATGTCGCACTTGCGACGTACTTCACCTTTGTCGCGGCGGCTGTCCCAAGGACCGCATCGTCTGCACCGCCGAAGGGGAGGGCGGCCTGAATTACTTGTGCGAAGGCTACCGTTCGTTTTTCCGGCACACGGCGCCGATGTTCCGCCGGATGGCCGAGGCGATCCGCAGCGGGCAACCGGCCGACTCGGTATTACGATCTCTACGCAACGATCGTTCGCAACCGGGCGATGGTGCCGTCCCCGCCCGCAACGCACCCTGTCCCTGCGGATCAGGGAAAAAATACAAACATTGTTGCGGCAAGCGTCCGCGGCGACCATCATGACAGGCGGGCGCAAACGTGTCCCTCTTGTCGAAGGCAGGTGTCCTATGATCGACTTTCACTATTTGTCGCGAGGGCTCGCGGCCCTCGCTCGCGCCCATCGCGCGGGTTCCATGGCCGGACATCTGGGCGCCGCTGTTTTGGCCGGTTACTTCTTCGCGGAAGATCACCCCGACCTCGACCCGGCCGTGCTGGATGCCGTCCGGCGCGAGATGGATCGCATCATCGCGGGGGAAGAAACGGTTTGGTTCAACCCGCAAGCAAAGGGAATCACGATTCGCGAACTCTTTGCTCCGCCGCCGGATTCGCCTCCCGTCGATCGTGCCGCCGACCGGCTCGACCACGCCTTGCAACCGAGCCTGGCGAAGCTGCGGCAATCGGGGCACAACGTCATCTTCGCGAGCCTCGCGGTGCGGGCGATGCGGGACCATCCGCAAACAGCGACCGAATGGGCAATCGAAGGATTGGAACGGTTGCTCCATTTGTTCGACAATGCCGGACCCGGCCGCGCCTATTTGGGCAAAGATCGGGGTTGGTGCTCGGCCGATGCCGTTCCTCTCGACCCGAACGACGGCGTTGCGCCTTCCGACGACATCGAGGTCATGGTCGCCCGACTCACCGACCGGTTGATCACCGAAGGCGGCTCGCGTCGACAAGGCGTCGGCGGCCTGTTCCACATCATCAATCACGCGGCCGGTATTCACGAATTGGCGATTCGTGGTTATCGTACGACCGCCCGCAAAGCCCTACCCGCCTGGTGGACGCAATTGCGCATCTGGCTGGCGTTGCCGAACCTCGAGGACGAGCTGGGGCCGCTCGAAAAGGCGGAACACGATCCTCGGACCGCCGCCTATTGGAGCGATGCGCAGAGTCGCAATTCGACGCAATTTTCCGGCTGGTTGACACACCGACTCAAGACGCTGTATGGCTTCTTCAGCCTGTGGCCCTACCTTCCGCCGAACAAACGCCCGCAAGCCCTGGACCGGTTCTTGTACTTGATGCGCTGAGATCGTGTCGTTGGACAAGAATGTGCCGTAGCTTCGGCGTGCGGCGCTCAGTCGCGTTCCGTCTCGGGCATCCGAAACGCCAGCAACACCCCTGTTGCACTCAAGCCGGAAAACAGCAGCAACATACCCTCGGGACCAATGAGGGGTGTCAGCAGTCCGAAAAGCCCACCGGCGAGAACGATCACCCCGATGAGCGTGTTCGCTACGGCCACGTAGTCGATGCGCGTTTCGCGGGTGGCCAAGTCGATCACATAGGTTTTTCGTCCGATCCGCATGCCGCTGTGGGCAATCGCCAAGATGAAGAAGGCCGCGGGAGCAAGATACCCCAGATACGGCGACAATGCCTCGACCGAAGTTGCCCACACGAACACAAAGCCCAACACCGCCGCAGTCGCCCCGGCCAGCATCATGACCTTTCGGCTGGAGACATCGGCGAAGCGGCCCCAAAATGCACTACTGACGGCCGATGCCAACCCGGCCGCGACGATGAAAGCCCCCAGCGAACCGCTCGCTTTCGATTCGCGGGCGATCAGCACGTAATAAGGCCCGGCCAAGGCCGTCGATACGAACAGCGCCCGCACGAGAATGAATACGCGAAACCGCGGATCTTCTTTCAATAACACGAGCCGCCGGGCGACCGCCCGCAAGGTTCCCTGCCCGTGCGTCGTTTCTGCCGGAGGTTCGCGCACCTGTCCCATCAACAAGCAGGCCGTGCCCCACAAGACCGCCCCTGTTCCCAACAAGATCGCAAACAACGCAGGCGACGATTCCTGCCGCACGAAGGCCGTCAGGTACGAGCCGACGGCCAATGCCAGCACCCCGGCGCTTGCGACCGTGTATCCGTTCAACCGTCCGCGGCGAGTCTTCGGAATCGTGCGTCCGACGATGTCTTTCGAGGCCACCGAGCAGACGCCTCGTGCCGTACTGAACACGAACAACGCCCCCAACACGGCGGCCCCGGCGACGGCCCCCGACGTGACCATCGCCGCAATCGCCATGACGATCAGTGCCGCGGCCTGCGCCGCTGCGCCGACGATCCAGGCACGCTTCCGGTAGGAAGTGCGCCCCACGAAATCGGCGATCATCAGTTGCGGGAGCATCGACATCGATTCCCGAACCGGCACGAGCATGCCGATCCAGCCCCCTGACGCCCCGAGTGTGCTCAGCAGCCACGGCAACACGGTCTTCGCGTTCGCCAGTTCGTCGGCAAGTCGCGTGAGAATCTGCGCAAAACCGATCAAGAAAAAGTTCCGCGGCACGTGACGGCACGCCTTGGCGGGAATGTCCTTGCACACGCGGCCGCCGCTATCCTCGATGAGGAAGTCGTAGAAACGCTCGACGAGAGACAGGGACTTGTTCGAATCGGACACAACGGCAGTAATTCGGAATGCGTCGAGGGGCTTTCGGCTTTTCTGCCATCGGCAAAAATCTGAAAAGAACGGCAAAATGGATTTCCGCCGCCTTGGCAATCGGCAGCGGAAGCAGCTCCACGCTTCTCATAAACGTACGTTTGCCGGCCCAAAGGTGCAATCGGTTGTGTGGTTATCCTTGCGGACGAACGATTGAAAGCACATCGGCAGGCTGTGGCAATTGGGGAAGTTGGGGGATGGCGCCGTCCTCGACGGTATCGTGATTGTGGGGCCGGGGCTCGTGCTTGCTCCGCGCTACCAGGCCGCGATTCGGTGCTTCCCGCGAAGCGATGCCGGCTGGAGAAGGACGGTAAAGATCGGTTGCGGCAGCGTAGGTTTCTCGCTTCGTAACAGACAAACGCAAAAACGCCCCCGAACGGAAATCGTCCGAGGGCGTTTGCCGAGTGCGGGAAAGAGGATTTGAACCTCCACGGGCCGAAGCCCACTAGGCCCTCAACCTAGCGCGTCTGCCAATTCCGCCATTCCCGCAGACCGTTTGGTCGGGGGCCTGCTTCGACCCCCTAATCCTAATTTACCGTCACCGGTGGGGGCGTCAAGGCGCCCGACGGTCACCGGAGGGGCTTGGCCTCGACGGCCCGCCTCACACCGCTCATCGGGCGGGCAACCACACCGTCATCCGGGATTTGCCGCGGTTCGCCCAGGCGAAATACGGAATCAGCGTCAGGTCGATCGGCCGAGCGTGCGCCGGGCTCCAGCGGCGGTACAGGCTTCCTTGCCAATCGCCCGATTCGATCTCCCAGCCTTTTGCGTGGAGCACGATCATTCCGGCAAACAATCCTTCACCGAGCCGCGGCGTGATGGGCGACTCGGTATCGAGCCACACGTCGTCGATGAAAACGTCCTCGGGCAGGTCGGGCGATTCCAGGCAATACACCACCGGCCCGCGCATCACGGCGACCTGTCCGCGAGTTTCATCGATCAACGGATTCGCCGCAATCAATACCGGCTCCATGGGCAGGGCGAGTTCCACGTGATCGCCGGGCGACCAGGTGCGTTTTAGTTCCACATACGAGCCGGGTTTCAGGGCGACATCCACAGGCTTGCCGTTGAGCTGCAACGTCGGTACCGACGAGACATCGGCCAGCCAGCCGGGAATCCGCAACCGCAAGGCGATCGGTCGGGCCGGCGCCTTGTCGATCGTCAGCGATACACGACCGTCCCAGGGATAGTTCGACTTCTGCACGAGTCGAATCGCGTCGCCGTCGGGCAGCGTGGTATCCAGCACGTTGCCCCCGTACAGGTTTACCCAAACAGTGTCGTCGCCGATGTCGTAAGCCCACTGGTACAGCTTGGCGATCGTACGGGTAAGGTTCGGCGGGCAGCAGAAGCAATTCAACGGCGAGGCATCCGTCGTGTCGGCCCAGCGTTCGTAGGTGTCGTTGCTCAGCAGGCGCACTTCGTCGCCGCAACGTCGCAGGGGATTCGTGTAGAAGAAATGGGTTCCTTCGAGCGACACCGCAGAAAGTACACTGTTGTACAGCGCACGCTCGGCCGTGTCGAAATACTCTGCGTCGCCGGTCAGGGTGAACATGCGACGCCCCCACATGGCCACGCCGATGTTCGCACACGTTTCGTTGTAAGCCGTGCGATTGGGCAGTTGATACTCCATGCCGAAGGCTTCGTGGACCGGATCCTTCGGCCACGGACGCAGCGTGCGGCGGTAGGCGACTCCGTGGTGGAGGGCCGCCGTTCCGCCGGTGATGTACATCTTCGAGGTGGTCACGTCGACCCAAAGGCGCCGTAAGGCGTCGAACAGTTTCGTGTCGCCGGTCTCGGCGACGACGTCGGCGGCACCGCAGTACAAATACGTGGCCGTCACGCAGTGCCCCACGGCCTCTTGTTCCTGTCGAAGCGGCACGAGGTCCTGGTTCTGGTTTGTGCCGCCGGGTGCCGAACCGCGCATCGACACGAAGATATCGGCCAGCTTCAGATATTTCGGCTCACCGGTCACGCGATACAGATCGACCGCTCCCATGATGTTCGACGGATTGAAACCGAAATGGGCCAGTTCCTTCGGCCGAGGTGAGAAGGTCTCGTACAGGTAGTCGGCGCACCGGCGGGCGGCGTCGAGATACGTTCGTTTTCCGGTCATCCGGTAATGGACGGCCGCGGCCGTCATGAAATGCCCCATGTTGTACAGCTCGTGATTGTGAATCTCGTTCCAGCGAGGCTCGCCCGACAGTTGAACCCACGTCGACAGATACCCGTCGGGCTCTTGGGCCTTCGCGATGATGTCGACCGCCTCGTCCATCCAGCGTTCGAGCTGCGAATCGCCCGTCACGGCGTAATAGTAGGCCATCGTCTCGACCAGCTTGTGGCAGTCGCCGTCGCTCCACTTCACGCCGCCCGGCGGGCCTTTGGGGGCCAGCCCGGCAGCCATCCGCAAGTCATGAAACGTGGCCGCGTTGTCGGGCAGTTGGCACACCTTCCACACATGGGGAACCGTGACTTGGAGATTGCGACGATAGTAGTCGCCCCAAAAGCCGTCGGTCCATTCGACATCGTCGGCGTCGACGGTCGTCATGATCGCGTGCGGCGGAACGCGCACGGCAGGCGGCTCGGCAATCGCGAGACGTCCCGCCGAAACGAACATCAAGGCGACCAGCACATAGAACGAGCGGGCATTCATCATTCGGCTCCTCGTACGAAGCGGTTCGATCCTCGGACAGCCATAATTATAATATTGTAATACATAAACGCAATCGCACGGGAAAACTTTTCGGGTGGCGGGCTTCAGGGGATCTGGTGACCCGAGCGCCGACGTGACTCGACGCCGCACCGCATGTGCGTTTTCGCCCTGGGGGCGACACCCCCCGGCGCGTGTGATATTCTATGAAGTTGCTCGACGGCAAGAAATCCGACGCGGGGGCCGCCGGTTTTCCATCCGTTACGGTCTAGTTCGATTCCTCAGCTTGGAAGTACGTCGACGATCATGGGAAACGTCCTCGTCAAACCGGTCGCGGGAAAACGAGAGCAAAAGCTGTTTCTCAACTTCCCCTGGGAGCTGTACCGAGGCGATCCGAACTGGATTCCCCCGCTACGGCGGAACCAACAGGAACTCGTCGGCTACAAGCCGCATCCCTTCTACAAACGCAACGAGGTTCAAACCTTTCTCGCCTTTCGCGACGGCGCCGTCCGGGGACGCATCGCCGCTATTTTGAACCGCGGCCACCTCGAACGCTACGACGACTCGGTCGGGTTCTTTGGGTTCTTCGAGTGCTACGACGATCCCGAAGTCGCCCATGCCCTGTTCGATGCCGCCTATGACTGGCTCGCCGAGCGCGGCATTGAAACGATGCGCGGCCCGACCAACCCCAGCCTGAACTACGAACTCGGTACCCTTATCGAGGGGTTCGACAGTCCGCCGACGTTCATGATGACGTACAATCCTCCGTATTATCCGCGGCTGATCGAATCGTACGGGTTTCGCAAAGTTCAGGATTTGTACGCCTTTTGGGGCGAAGTCGGCATGTTGCCCGAGATTCGAAGCAAGCTCAAACCCATTGCCGACAAGATCCGCGAGCGGTTCGGGGCCTCGACCCGACCGCTGGACAAGAAAAACTTTCTGGCCGATGTCGAGCTGTTTCTTTCGATCTACAACCGAAGCCTGACGAACACCTGGGGCTTCGTTCCCATGTCGGAAGACGAAGTCAAACACATGGCCAAGGGGCTGCGGTACCTGATGGTGCCCGAGCTGGCCGTCGGGTTGGAAGTCGACGGAAAGACCGTCGGGGCCGTGTTCGGCTTGCCGGACTACAATCCTCGCATTCGGCAAATCGACGGTCGCCTGTTTCCGTTCGGCTTCTTGCGGCTGTTGTGGAAAAAGCACGCGATCAAAAAGATCCGGGTGATCAGTACGAACGTCTTGCCGGAATACCAGTTGATGGGCCTGAGCCTGGTTCTGCTCGATGCCCTGGTCCCCAAGGCCATGGAGTGGGGAATCCAAGAGGCCGAGTTTTCCTGGGTGTTGGAATCGAATTCCCTGTCGCGCGGAAGCCTCGAAAAAGGTGGGGCAAAGCGAACAAAGACGTATCGGCTGTATGACTACCGACGATAGGCGGCCAGACCTTGGGGGTATGATATAATTCGTAATGGGTACTTGCCGAACGCGACATCGGATCCCGGTATGACGCTGCCTCGTTTGTCGAGCATCTTCGGCCTTCGACCCGCCTGCGGCGGAGAGGCTGAACGTCTTGCCGAGTCGAACGAGCCGGTCGTCGTGCGACCGGTTGACGGCCGCGGCGATCTGAAGAAATTCATTTGCTTTCCCTGGACGATCTATTGCAACGATCCGTACTGGGTGCCGCCGCTGCTGGTCGACGTCAAAGAGTTTCTCGATCCCAAGCGGCATCCTTTCTACAAGCATGGTTCGGCGCAGGCTTTTTTAGCGTTGCGCGGCGATCAGCCCGTGGGACGCATCTTGGTCAGCGACGATCCTCGCTTCAATGAAAAGCACGGAAAGAACCTCGGCTGCTTCGGCATGTTCGAGAGTCTCCGCGATCAGCGCGTGGCCGATGCTTTGTTGAACACGGCAGCCGACTGGCTCCGCCGTCGCGGACGCGACGAGATCATGGGGCCGATCGACTATTCGATCAACTATCCGTGCGGGCTGTTGATCGAAGGATTCAATCATCCGCCGCGGGTGATGATGAACCACAATCCGCCGTACTATGCCGAGTTGCTCGAAAACTGGGGACTGCGCAAGGCGAAAGACCTGTACGCCTGGTGGTTCGTCAAAGAGACGGACGAGCTTCCTCGTTGGATGGAACGCGTCGAACGGCTCGTCTCTCGCCGCGGCGTCACGATCCGCCCCTTCAACATGAAAGACTTCGAGGCCGACGTCGATCGTTGCCGTCGCATCTATGCCGCCACGCGCAACGACCAATGGGGCTTCGTGGAACTGACCGACGCCGAGTTCCGTTACTTCGGCAAGCGGCTGGCGCAATTCGCCGATCCGAACCTGGTCTTGATCGCCGAAAAGGACGGCGAGCCGATCGGTTTCTCCATCACCGTGCCCGATTTGAACGAGGCGATTCGTCCGCTCAACGGGCGCCTGACCTGGTGCGGCATCCCGACGGGGTTGATCCGGTTCTTGGCACGCTTGCGGCGGGTCGAAACCGCCCGCATGATGGTACTGGGCGTAGTCGAAAACCATCGGCGACGCGGCGTCGCCGAATTGCTGATCCTCAAATCGATTCTCTACGGTCGCGACGTAAAGCGATACACGGCCGCCGAACTGAGCTGGACGCTCGAAGACAACCACGCGGTCAACCACACGATCGAACACGTCGGCGGCAAGCGGTACAAGACGTACCGCATCTATTCGCGTAGAATCGGGTGATCCGCGCGCCCGCGTCGAACGGATCGCCTCGAACGTGTGCCTGCGCGGTATCGCGTGCCGAAGCGAGGGCGTTCGGGCCGCGGCATCGCCTCGTGAGATCGTATCTCTTTCGATTCGTGTAGGAGTCGCCATGAAATCGTACACCGAATACTTGACCTTCAACGTGCCCAAGCGGATGGACTTCATCAACATCACCCCGCAAATCGAGGCCGCCGTCGAAAAAAGCGGAATCCAGGAAGGCCTGTGCCTGGTCAATGCCATGCATATCACCGCCAGCGTGTTCATCAACGACGACGAATCCGGCCTGCACGAAGATTACAAGCAATGGCTCGAAAAACTGGCCCCGTTCGATCCTTCACCGACGGCCTATCGTCACAACCGCACCGGCGAAGACAACGGCGACGCGCACCACAAGCGCCAAATCATGGGCCGGGAAGTCGTCGTCGCCGTGACCGAGGGCAAACTCGACTTCGGCCCTTGGGAGCAAATCTTCTATGGTGAGTTCGACGGTCGCAGGCCCAAGCGGGTGCTGGTCAAGATCATCGGCGAATGACCGGGACCGAAAAACGCACGCTGCGCAGCCGATTCTCGGTCCGCGATTTGCGAACGCCCGGCAAGGCACACGACGTGAACCGAGGCTTTTTCCACGCGACGGTACCATCCCTCTTTTACGCAAGCCCGAGTACAACCGCCGCGGGCAGGCTTGCCGCCGGTTTCCGCGAGGTCGAGCCGGATTTGCCGGTGGGCTTGTGCTTCAATGGGGCCGTTTCACGGGCGCGGCCGTCTTGCGAGTTTTCGCGCGAGCCTCACACGTTCGACCGCGGGGCGTAGAAGGCGTCACGCCGGCTCGGTCGTGTCGATCCAGCCGCCGCCCAAGACACGTTCGCCGCGATAGCAGACGGCGGCTTGGCCGGGTGCGACCCCGTGACACGGTTCGGCGAACTGCACGCGAAAGCGTCCGTTGCCCAGCGGTTCGACGGTCGCGGGAACGGCGCGGCTACGGTAGCGGATTTTCACCTCGCACGCGATCGGTTCGGCAGGCGGGTCGATCAGCCAGTTGGCATGTGTTGCGATCAGGCCGCGGCAGGCGAGTTCCTCACGCGTGCCGACCACCACGCGCCGCGAGTGCGGTTCGATACGCACGACGTAGCGCGGTTCCCCGAAGGCGATTCCCAGCCCCTTGCGCTGGCCGATCGTGAATCGCTCGTAGCCGTCGTGTGTGCCCACCACTTCGCCGGTGGTCGTGACGATTTCTCCGGCCGTGTCGGCGTCGGGGCGTGCCTCGCGGATAACGCGGGCGTGGTCTTGGTCGGGTACGAAGCAAATCTCTTGGCTGTCGGGTTTGTCGGCTACCCGCAGGCCCAATCGTTCGGCACGAGCCCGGATCTCGGATTTCGTGTACTCGCCGACCGGCAGCATGATCCGCGACAGACGATCGCGCCGAATGCCGAAGAGGACGTACGATTGATCTTTGGCCGCGTCGCGCCCGCGACACAAAGCGGGTTCGCCGTGCTCGGAAACGATCCTCGCGTAATGGCCGGTGGCGACGTACTCGGCGTCGATCGAATCGGCGTATTCGAACAGTTTGCCGAACTTCAGGTCGTTGTTGCACACGATGCACGGGTTCGGCGTGCGTCCGGCCAGGTAAGTATCGACGAAGTAGTCGACGATCGAGCCGAACTCCTCCTCGAAGTTCAATGCGTAAAAGGGGATTCCCAATCGCTGGGCGACGGCGCGGGCATCGGCGGCGTCGGCGGCACTGCAACACCCTTGTTTCTTTGCAATCGGAAGCGTGCCCTCATCGGGGATCCGACAAGGGCTTTCGATCCCGTGGCGCATGAACAAGCCGACGACCTCGTGACCGGCCTCCAAGAGCAGACCGGCGGCCGTGCTGCTGTCGACTCCGCCGGACATCGCCAATACGACACGCGCCATGGGATCCTTTCTCGATCGTTACACGCCGACACGCATCCTTTTTGCAAATTGTACGCCATCGGGCGGCGAATTATGATGGGCCTTCGGGCCGTTTCGCTTTCGGTGATCGGGAGAAAGCGGCCTTCTGCGACGTACCTGAGACAATTGCTCGACATTCGAGGAGGCGACAATGAGGACGATCCTTGCGACGATGGTGATCCTGGCGGCCGGTCTCTGCGGTTCCCAAAAGGCGTTCGCCCAGTGCTACGAAGGGCCCGCCGAAGGTACGCCGATCTTCAACGGCAAGGATCTCGACGGATGGGTCGTCGAAGGTGCAGGCGAATACGAAGTCGACGGGCAGAAAAAGCCCGTCTGGCGGGTCGAAGACGGTAAGATCGTCTGCGACGGTCATGGGTTCGGCTTCCTGCGATACGATACGAAGTTCCGCGACTTCGTGCTGCACGTCGAATTTCGCATGCTCTCGAAGAACTGCAACAGCGGGGTAGGTATCCGCGGGGCGAAATACGATCCGAAGCATCCCGATACCCGGCCTTCGGTCTCGGGTTACGAGGTCCAGATCCTCGACGATTCGGGAAAGGACCCCGACGTGCATTCGAGCGGATCGCTGTATCGGTACATCGCCCCCAAGAAAAACGCGATCAAGCCGACCGGCGAATGGAACGTCCTCGAAATCGCTTGCCTGGGGCCGGTCGTGCGCGTCGTCCTCAACGGCGAAGAACTGTATACCATCGACCAGAGCGACATCGACGAGTTGTCGCAAAAGCCGCTGGAGGGCTACGTCTCGGTACAGAACCACGGACACCAAGTGGAGTTCCGCAACATCACGGTGCGGGAGATGAAACGGGTCGTCTCACGCCGCTGCCGATAGGGCGGAAGCCGGCGCCTCACGCGGGGGCGTCGCCTGTCGAGAATCCTTCCGGCGGTGTATCGACGAAGTACACGTCGCGATCGGGACGCGATCCCGGTACGTGAATGTCGAGCATGACCAACGGCGAATCGCCCGTTTCGAAGGCGTGCGTGGTTCCCGGCGGCAGACGCAGGAAATGGCCTGCCGCCAGAGCGATCGGGCGTCCGTCGATCCACGCCGTGCCCTCGCCGTCGAGGACGTAGTAAAACTCTTCGGCGATCTTGTGGTAACCGACGGCCGTCTTGCTGTGCGGTTCGATCTGCACGCGGTAGAACGTGCCTGCACCCTCTTCGTCGGGATCGATCAGCGATTCCAAGACGTACGGTCCGAGCCGCTCGGTACGATCGGGATCGCCTGCCGTGCGATGGATCAGCTTCATGGCGTGTATCCTCGCCCGAAGGAACGCTGAACGCCCACGTTACGCGCGAATGCCGATTGCGGCCGTGTGTTCACCCGTCGTGCGACTGCAAGTGGGCGATGCGGTCGAGGAACGCCCGCATGTTCGGGCAGCGTTTCGACAATTCGGGTTCGATGCACCAGTGGATCGCCTCGGCCAGTTCGGTGTTGATTTGGGGGCGATGTCGGCGGATATCGACGGGCGGTTGATCGTGCGACAGGGCCGCAATGCCGGTCGTTCCTCGCTCCCATGGGAGTTCGCCCTCGGCCAGCATCTCGTACATCGAGACGCCGAAGGCGAACACGTCGAGCCGTTGGTCGGTCTTGTATCGCCGGACGAGTTCGGGGGCCATGTAGTTCGGCGTACCGGTGCGGTTGCCCGGCTGCATGAACGGCGGGGTGGCGGGCACGGTGAGGCCGAAGTCGGTGAGCTTCATGACGCGGTAATCGCGGGTGAACATGAAGTTTCGCGGGCACACGTCGCGGTGGATGAAGCCCGCGTCGTGAACGACGGCCAGCGCCTCGGCCCCCTGGCGGATGTAGGCCAGCATCATCTGGTCGAGAAACGCCGATTGGGCGACGATGTGCGCATGCAGCGGACCGCCCGCCAAGTATTCCATCACCAGGTACGGCGCGTTCTCGGTGGTCAGGCCGTACTCGTACGTCTGCACGATGTACGGATGATAGAACATCATCGAGATTTCGCCCTCGCTGGGCTTGTTCAGTCCCTTGAATCGGGCTTCGAAGGCGGCGGTCTTCTCGGGATCGCAAATCTTCAAGCCGACGATTTCGCCGCGTTCCCGATCGCGGGCGACATAGAATTTCGACATCGTGCCGGCCACGCCGTGCCGCAGAATCTCAAACCGGGCCTGCACGTCGAGCCGTTTGCGGGCCCGACCGGGTGATTGTTTCTTTCCGCCGAAAAGCGACTTCAGAAAACGCAGTGGACTCATCGATGAACCGTCGCCCCGGGATAATTCGTGTCGAAGCCTCTGTTCCGAATTTGCGTTTCGGCGCGGTCGGCGTCGATGCTGCGCATCGAACCGCATGCGGCAACCGGCGGAAAGGGAAGGGCCGCCCGCAGCGGGCCGGTCACCGGCCGCAGTAGTCGATCGCCCGGGCCAACTCCGACTTCAAGTCGGGCCGTCGCACGATGCGGTCGATGAAGCCGTGCTCGAGCAGGAATTCGCTGGTTTGGAATCCCTTGGGCAGTTCGATCCGAATCGTGGCCTTGATCGTCCGCGGTCCGGCGAACCCGATCAGGGCCTTCGGTTCGGCGAAGATGATATCGCCCAGCGAGGCGAAGCTGGCGGCCACACCGCCCATGGTCGGGTTGGTCAACACCGAGATGAACAACCCGCCGGCTTTGTCGAACCGGCCCAAGGCCGCCGAGACCTTGGCCATTTGCATGAGAGAAAACATGCCTTCGTGCATGCGGGCGCCGCCGCCGGACCCGGAGACGATGATCAGCGGCAACCGTTGTTCCGTCGCCCGTTCGATCAGCCGCGTGAGCTTTTCGCCCACGACCGAGCCCATGCTGCCCATCAAAAAGGCCGAATCGGTCACGCCGAAGGCGACCCGCCGGGCGCGAATCATGCCCATACCCGTCACCGCGGCATCGCGCAACCCGGTCTTCTTTTGTTCCCGAATCAGCCGTTCTTTGTACGGTGTCTTGTCGACGAAGTTGAGCGGATCGCACGGTTCGAGGTCGGCGTCCCATTCCTCGAACGTGCCTTCGTCGAGAAGCTGGCGAATCCGCTCGCGGGCGGAAATATACCAGTGATAATCACACTCCGGGCAGACGCCCAATCGGCGCTCGACGTCCTTGCGAAAGACGGTCGCTCGACAACCGGGGCATCGTACCCACAATCCCGCGGGCACGCCGCGTTTGGGACGCTTGACGACGTTCTGCCAGCTTTCGGCTTGATCTTTTTTGGTCTTCGGCGCCGAATCGGCCATCGATATCCTCCCATCATCCGCCCGAGGGGTGGATGGTCGTGTGCGCGATTTTCCGCAGCCCGCCCCAACCGGCAGGCTGCCGAAAGTTCTTATTGTAATTCGACACGTACCCTCTTTCTTACCTAATCTTCGCCGATCCGGCTACGTTGGTCGGACAAAATCCCCTCAAAACGATTCATCTAGAGGGGGTTGGTGTACCCAAGAGGGGTTACATGAAGCTCCATACGGCAAAGAAGGAAGAACTCGGCCGAAATGCCGCCAAGGGGACGTCGAGAATTTCGTAACTACCGTGCCGGGTTTCCGATTTCCACAGATCTCCCAATTCGTCGCCGGCAAGCATTTGGTGGACGAGCGTGGCGAGCGGCTCGGGCACGATCAGGGCCACGTCGTCGTCATTGCGATGGTGTTTCTTGGCGATGCGGGCCAGCGCCTCGCGCAGCCTCCCTCGGGCGTCGTCGAGCATCTCCCCCTCGGGGGGGCAGGTAATCTCCGGCTGATCCTGCCATTGCCGATAGACTTTCGGTTGCTTGGTCTTCACCTCGTCGATCAGCATGCCCTGCCACAGGCCGTAATTGAAGTTTTGCAACGCGGGCAGGGCGCGCGGTTTCAGTGATAGGGCCTCGCCCAGCAATTCGGCCGTCTCGACCGCGGGGCGGCACGGGGAATAGTACAGCGCCTTGGGCACGGAAGACTCCTGCTTCATCCGCTCGAGCATCGCGAGAACCTCGGCGCGTCCGCCTTCCGACAGCGGAATGTCGAGCCGGCCGCGTAAACGGCCCTGTTCTTCGTAGTCGGTAGCTCCCGGTCGGATGATCCACAAGCGAGCCATGGCGACACCTATGTACGAGCTCGAACCTTGTCGGTGAGCTCTTGAAACCGGTAAGGGTAATCGTCGTGCCCCAACAGTCCCGTTCCGACGATGAACATTGTGGCTCCCGCTGCGGCACAACGTCCGATGGTCGTGCCGTTGACGCCGCCGTCCACCGAAATCATCACGCCCGTGGGGGCCGCCTGCCGCAGTTGCCGAATCTTGTCGAGGACCGATTCCTGGAACGACTGGCCGCCGAACCCCGGCATGACACTCATCGCTAGTACCAAATCGCAGGCGTCGAGGTAAGGGATCACGGCCTCGGCCGGCGTGGGCGGGTTCAGCGACAACCCCGGCCCGGCCCCGAGGCTGCGAATCTTTTCCAAAAGGGGCCTCGGTTCCGGAACGGCCTCGATATGGATCGTCAGGTAGTCGGCACCGGCATTCCGGAACGCTTCGACGTATCGATCCGGGTCGGAAATCATCAGATGCACGTCCAACGGCAACTCGGTCGCCCGCCGAACCGCTTCGACGATCGGAATCCCGAAGCTGATGTTGGGGACGAAGTGACCGTCCATGATGTCCAAGTGCAGGAACCGCGCCCCGGCCGCTTCGAGATGCTCGATTTCGCGCGCAAGGTAGCGGAAATCGGCGGCCAGCAGTGACGGCCCGATCATCGAGTAACCGGCTTGGTAGTCGGCGTACAGCCGCGAGATACTCATGGAACGTGTCGGAGAAAAACCGTTTCTAGACGAGACTGCCCCTTGGCCGCACGGGATGTCGATCAATCACGATCCATCCATTGCTATCCTCTAGGCGGCGATAAGTCAATCGCTCATCCTAGTGTGGCCGCCTCTTTCAAGGGGTGTATGGTAACCCTGGTGTTGCCGCGGTTCGGCGCGGGAATTCCTACCCGACGGTGGCGTTCCCGCTACCTTGCGACAGGTCTATCTTGCCTCATCATCGGCTGGAATCAGGCGGTTTTGCCAGCCTGCCTTTTTGGGTCGCAAGTCCCTTCTAAAACGACACTTACGACAATAGATTCCCTTCAAGTTTCGACCTGTTTCGGTCCGACATCGTCGGATTCCGGTTCGTCGGAATCGATTTGGGGAAGCTCGTCGAGGCTGTCGATGCCCATCAGTTCCAGAAAGCGATCTGTCGTTCGGTAGACTGCCGGGCGGCCGCGTTGTTCCGACTTTTCGACGGTCAACAGGTTGCGTCGCACGAGCTGCGAGAGGATACCGCCGGACGGCTTGCCCCGCAACTCGGAAACCTCTTTGGCCGTGATCGGTTGGCGATACGCGACGATCGCCAGCGTATCGACGGCCGACTGAGTGAGTCGTGCTTCGCGAATCTTACCGAAAAAACGTTGCCGAATTGCGTCGAATTCTTCCCGCAGGGTCATGCGGTAGCCGCGTCCGTCGTGCACGATGTGGTACGGACACCCGTCGGCCGCGTAACGGCGATTGAGCTCGCCGACCAGCGAGGCCACCTCGGACGGATCGACGTTGCGCATGACGGCAGCGGCTTCTCGGGCCGAAAGCGGCTCGTTACCGGGACTGCCCACGAACAGAATCGCTTCCAGAATGCTGAGCGGTGAGATGGCGACCGTGGCGGCTTCCGGGCCGGCGGTGGATTCCGACGTCGCAGGCGACGGATCGACCGCTTCCGTCTCGTGGTCCTCATGTGGGGCGTCGTCGCCGGAGACTTCCGGCGCAGACGTCGTGCGCCGCATGGCTTGGGCGAACGCGTCGCTCAAGGCTTCGAGCGAGACCGCCTCGGGGGGCGGCATCTCGGGCGTCGGTTCCGTCTCGGCCATCGGTAGACTGCGCAATCCAGATAAAAAAGGGGAGTGCCGACGCGCATGTCCAGGGTCGGCACTCGGAAACGTATCGGCAGTTTACTCGATTATCCGCTTCAGCAGGAAGCCTTGTTCGACGTTCAAATCCTCGCCGCGCAAGAAGCCCATCGGCAGCGAGCGATCGAACAGGAAGAACATCCGATGGCGCTTGATCTCGCCGGTATCGCTGCCCAGCTCTTGACCGAGCATGTACCCGTCGGGGTAAATCTCGGCGACTTCGGCGGGCGTCATCGTCCCGTCGGGGCCGGCGGCCGGAACCGGTTCGACCTCGAAATAGCCGACAGTCAGCCATACGGCGTACACGTTGCTGCGGGTGGTGGTAAGGTTTCCCAACCGCATCAAGTGCTGGTAGCGGAAGAACGGATTGCGGTCGGCGTTCGCGAATTCGTAGGCGTGGTTCGTCGCCGCCGTCACCGTGGGGTCGATCCACGATTGCGGCACGAACAGCGGCCGGTTCTGGAATCCGAAACCCGTCGGATCGGGGGCGGGCCGCAACAACGTCGCGTTGACTTCGTGCTGAATCAGGTCGCGCAACGTCGGGTCGGCCCCGATCGGTGTGGTGGGCGGGACGTTCGTCGCACCGCCGAACGAGCGGAAGGGGTTCGCAAACCGCGTCGGGTAGTTCGGGTTCAGGGCCGTCAACGGATTGCCCGACGTGTCCGGGTATCCGCGACGGCTGCGCAGGAACTCGTCGAACGGCGTTCGCGAGTCGCTCGTGTCGGGTTGGTTCAGCAGGCCCCGCCAAACCGCCTCGCTGTAGATGGTGTTCAAGTTGATGCGTCCCGGTTCGCGGTAGGCATCGATGAAGTTGTACGGCGGGGCGAATCGGTGTCCGCTGCCGGGAAGACCTGCCGGTGCGGCGGCCGTCGGGTTCAACGGCAGCTCGGTACCCGTGAACGGCGATCGCGTACGGACGAATTCGAGCAGGCGATGAAACTTCGGGCTGCCGGGCGTCGTCGCACTCGAGTCGAGAGCGTGGAAGAAGTTCCACAGGTGCGGGAACGGATTCGCCATCGGCCCGTCCGGTGCATTCGGCGCCGAAGGCGCCACGAGTTGATGCACGTAGACGTTCGGAACGGGATCGGGATTCGACGATTCACGGTTCACGATCCGGTAATACTTCGCATACACCGCTTCGTCGTAAGCCAACAGTCGCGACGAGCGGTGGCCGGGAACCAACAGCAACTCCAACGGGGACGTGAACGGCCGGTTGAACCACGTCAGCCAGGGGAAAGGATGATGCGGCTCGCCCGCGTAAATGGGCGTCGGCGGCATCGAACCGTCCCGCGGTGTCGGATCGAAGAACTCGTTGAGGTATCCGAGCGTGTGTTTCAATTGCCGGTTGAATCCGGCCGCGCCGATCGTGGCGGGGTCGTCGACGACTTCCTTGTAGCCGGGTTCCTGTTTCCACAGGATCCAGGCGTCGACCGTGTTCGCGTCGCTCAGGTCGGGATCGTCGTTCGATTCGCCGCGTTGCCGCGTGTGGAACATGATGTCTTCATTGGCCGGGAAGCGGGCGGATCCGTCGGCCAGGAAGTCGGGTTCCGACATCGGCATGCGGCTGTTGAAGACGGTCAAGTCGACCGGCTCGCTGTCGATCGTTCGGTACGGATTCAAGTACGGATCGTACGGTTCGAGCGGATTCGCCAGTCGCTGAAGATGCACGATGCGGAATTTCGTTTTCGTCGTCGTGCGTCCGAACAGTTCGTCCCACGTTTCTCCGGGATCGAGATCGGTGCGTTGGGCGTCCAACGGCTGGTCGATCGCCTGCGGATTTCCGGCATCTTCGTAGCGGCCGGTCGCCGGATTGTATTGAATCGGTTGCCCCGTCTCGTCGACTTCTCCGGCTTCCAAGGGCGCGTAGCCGCCGTTGGCCGGTTCCGAAACGCTCAACCGCAAATCGACGTCGCCGATGCCCGAGAACACGAAGCCTTGGTCGATCACGATTCCCACCGGCTGCTGGATTCCAAGGGGTGGGGCCGTGTTGTTGTTCACGACCTGAACATCGGTCGGGTCGATGCGGATGTGCCGATCGTTGTTCGGATCGGGCGGGAAGGTGTTGATCCCGATGAAGGTGAGGTTGCCGTCCGGCGGGCCGCCGGGACCGATCACTGCATACCGGCCGGGCAGAATCTTGCCGATCGTCGCCGCATTCGCCGGGCTGGGATGGTATGCCACCAGCGTCTTGGTCGGGTCTTCGACCGGATATGAGGCGACCGAGCCTTGGTCGGCGAAATAAACCAACCGCTCGATCGTCGGACGCTGCGTCGGATCGGGATCGTCCGGGTCGGGCTCCAACGTGAACCCGCCGGGGCCGGGCGGGCTGGGGGCCAAAGGATCGGTCTCGCTCGGTTTCGCGATCGCCAATCGCCATATCGGCGTCCCCGACGCGTTCACCTTCGCCAGGTCGACACCCGGTACGTTGGCCGGGGCGGTCTTGGCGGGTGTGTCGAATTCGGCAGCGGGCGGCTCGTTTTCGGGCCAAGGATTGTACAGCTCGACGAACAGCGAGCCTTGCGGTCGAAACTGCTGATCGAAATCGATGATCTGGTCGCCGTAGGGCCCCGGGTTCTGGTCTTCCCCGTCGCTCGGTTGCGGCGGATTCACGGCCAACCCGAAGTCGGGTAAGTCTTCCGTCCGCCGATCGTGGAAGGCCAACGTCTCGGTGATCAACAATTCGGGACGTTCGCAGCCCCACACGGTGTGCGTTTCGTACAGGTATGCGTCGAAGGCGGGATCGCCCGGTCCCGGCGGCGGATTCCACCCGTCGAACGGATCCTCGTCGAAAACGAATCGCGTCATGATCGAGTCGCGGTCGCGGAAGTCGGCCACGTTGACCGCCCACTGCGCGATCATGCGGGCGGTGGCGAGCGGACTGCCCGTCAACTCGTTCAAATAGTCCCGATCACAAAGCGCCATCGTCAACACGTACAGGTGCCGGGCGTACAGAATCCGCGGATCGCGATCGGCGGCGGGCACCGGGTTCGACGGATCCTGGTCGATGATGCCGTTGCGGTCGTAGTCTTGAAGCGGTGTGTTCAACGGACCGCCCGGCGTCGAATAAGCGATCATGTCGGCGCCGCTGATCGCTTCCCCCGGGTCGTCCACCACATTGTCGCCGTCGTTGTCGCGGCCGTCGCCGAAAGGCCGATTGAGGTCGAACCGCAATCCCGCTTGCAGTTCCGGCGGCATCAAGTCGAGCAATTGTTGCGGAGTCAGGCTGTTGCCGAACACATCGGAGGTGTGCGCGGGCGTGCCGCCGCCGCGAGGCGCCGCGTCGCGCCACGGCTTGGTTCCGGCCAGTGCGGGAACGGGTACGTCCCAGCTTTCGGTCGTGATCTCGTGCCGGTGGGCCTGAAGCCACGCTTGCAAATCGGCCGGGGCGGTGGGTACGTACACCAGCTTGAGCAAGCGGTCGGGCAAGCCGGCCGAATCGGCGTCGTACGGCCGCAACAAGGCTTCGAGCTCTTCCGGCGTGAACGGTGCGTCGACGGCCACGGTCGTGGCGCCGCTGAGCGTCCGTCGCCCCCGCTTTTGCGACAGGTTCAGCTTGTACTGACTTTCGACGGCAGCGATCGTCCACGAGTTGGTGACTTGCTGATACAGCGGCCAACCGTGCAGGTCCAAGGCTACGGTCATCACGCCCAGCATGTCGGGCGGACTGCCATAGGCCGTTTGATTGCCCGCCCCGTACGGCGGCCAGAGCGTTTGACGCCAATCTTGCCACGGATAATCGAAGAATTTGTTCAAAAGATGCAGTTCGGGTTGGCCGGTGAATCCCGCCGCAGGATAAGGCGGCGCCGTCAGCAATTGGAATCGTTCGCCGTAGCGGCCCGGCACGGGACCGGCGGGCGAGACCGTGCCGGTCAGCAGTCGCGCGTAGAGTGTGCGAGGACCGTTCGGCCCGAGGAAAACGTCCGTTCCGTCGAACAACGGCAAGAGGTTGATCTCGCCGGGACCGAAACCCAGTCCGCGGAAACCGAACTCGTTCATCAACGCTTGCGTCAAGATGTCGGTACCGATCGGATAACCGTTCGGCGGGGCCGACGCCGGATCGGGATACGTCGCGATCATGCGCGGCCACGGCGGACTTGGCGGAACGCCGTCCTGCCTTTGCGACGAGGGCTGATAGTAGTCGGGATCGGCCTGGAACAGGCTCCCCTGCGCATTCAGGTTGAAGCGTCCGTCGAGATCGACGCACATCACGGCCACCAGCGGCTTGTAGCGACGGCCGTCGGGCATCGTGCGGACGGGGAGACCTAGGTCGAGCCATACGCTGTCGGGAACCCCGTCGCCGTCGTTGTCCACGTCCCAGGGTCCGGTCAAATCGTTATACAGCGGATTGCTCCCGTCGAACCCCGGATGGAAGGCGGTGAGTGGACGCAACACGAACCGCCGCTTCCACTTGGCGATTTCTTTCCGCAACGGCGGGGGGGCCGTCTCGGGCGAAAGCAAGAACTGACGGCGCACGTTCGGGTCGCTGATACCGCCCCAGTTGATGTAGGTACCGGTCGTGTCGTTGATTGCCTGTTCGAACCAGTAGTTGATCAGGGCCACACGGTGCGCCGAAGGCTCCGGCACGCTGCCGTCGGGAAGTTGCATCGCCAAGAGGACGTTCTGATAGTCGGCGGCGTCATAGTCCTCATTGGCCATCAGGTCGCGGTCGTCGGTGGTACCCAGGAGGCCGTCGGGACCGGCCACCCAAGCGACGAATTCCGGATCGCTCGGGTTGGGCAGCAAGGCGAACGGGCGACCGTCGGGATGCGCAGCGCCCAGCGTGTTCGACCCGTCATAACCGACGCCCGTCCCTGAAAACGGTGCACCGTTGATCACGTAGTTGATTGCATTCCCGGCGGCCAGATACGCAGCGACCTGCCCGATGGGCGTTTCTTCCGGGGCGACGATCACGTATTCGCCGGTGCTCGGATTGTAGTCGACGATGCGGGAAGAGATGCCCGTCGGCGGGCCGTGGACGAACGTGATCACGCTGCCCACCCACGCCTCGGGGCGCGCGGCATTCGTGTTCGGCAAGGCGTCGGTAAGGTTGGCGGTGAAGACCCAAAGTTGGCCGCCGGCGACGCCGTGCAAGTTCGAAGCGGCCGACAACTGACCGATGGCATGTCGGTTGCCGTAGATGTCTTCCAGGAGGCTGTGGCACCACAATGACGAAAGCGGATTGTTCGTTCCCCGCACGACCTGCATGGCCGCTTGTTCGAGAACCTGGTCGGCCGGGTCGAAGAACTGTTCGTCGCGCTGGTCGGCCTCGGCGCCGCGTCGGGCGTGGCCGGTCGTGACGATGAACGTCAGCGCCATCACGCCGAACACGGCCAACAAGGCCAGTACGACCAAGAGAACGGCACCGCCTCGTTGCGTTGCACTGTGTCGGTTCATCGTGGGAACCTCGTCGTTGTCCTAGCAGGTCGCTCCTGCGGATGGTTTCGTGATTCGATGCCGGCCCGGCTGTCGGTCGGAAGGCTAAGCCGAAGTCGGCGATTCACCGCGTCTCAACGCGGCAAGGCCGACCACGGGGCCTGGTAGTCGGCTTCGACCGTTTCGGTGTACACGCCGACGACATTGTTCACCAGCACGCCTTGGGCCTCGAATGGAATACCGTCGCCGTCGGTGTCGCCGTTGGCCGACCAGTTCGGGCTCCAGTCGGGGCCGGCCAAGGTCAGTTCGCGGGCATACCGGTTGTTGTTCGTGTTGATGATCTCCCCGGTGGCGATCACGCGATACCACAAGAAGACGTTCCGCGGCGGCTGGTTCGGCAGCCCCCAAGCCAGGTTGCCGCAAACGAGCATCCACTCGCCTTCGTGAATCGACAGGTATTCGTAGGGATCGTAGCCTGCGGTGTTGTCGAAGGTGAGGCGGACATCGCCGCCCCCGGTGCCGGTCCCTAAGAAGTTCACCCGCACGACCCGTTCGACGGGTGCACCGTTGTCGACGTTCGTCGGCTCGAGCAGGTTCCGTTTGCGGTAGACGACCACCGATACGTTTTGCGCGAATCGCTCGAACGACGGGCCGATCAGGCCCGGACCGGGCGGAGCGGTGACGACCGTCGACGGCGCCGGGGTCACCGTCACCATCCACGAGTAGTCGCCGTATTCGGCTTCGTTCAGCAGCGTTCCCGCCGTGGGCGTGTCGCCTGCCCGACGCGGAAACGGCACCGATTGGCCGGTGTCGGTGGCGAACAGCAGACGCGGTCGCGCGTCACCGCTGCGGTCGATCACCAAATCGTCGTGCCAGGTGAACAGGTCGTCGAAAACGGAAACTTGCGAGGCCGGGGCGATCGGCAGATTCAGCGACACGCGATGCATCTTCAGCGGAATACCGCCCAGGTCGAAGGGGAACGTGTACGCCGCCGGATAGGCGCTAGCCGGCATCCGCGACAAATACATCGGGTCGATGCAGTACGCGGCGAAGGGATCGATAGGCACGGATGGGCGTCCCGGTTGGATCCACAGGTTCGGATTCAACCATTCGCGGACGCGTACCTCGCGCATGCCCGCCCTGCCGCATGCCGCGGCGCGATCGGCCACGGCCGTCCGGGCGATCGCCAGATTCGCGATCGGTATCAAAGCCGCGACGCCCAACAGGCCGATCGTCAAGACGAACATCGAGATCAAGACTTCCAGCAGGCTGAAGCCGCCGCGCGCGGCCGGTCGGCTGCGATGCCCGATCGCGGCAATCCGAACCATGCCGGATACACGGTTGCGTCTCACGTCATCGGCCTCCTATCCCTTGGAAGTGTCGCGCGTACTCGCGGGCCTCGGCGACGTCGGCAGGAACGCCTCCGCCCGATGGTGCGGCGACCGGAGCGGCGGTCGTCAGGCCCGAATTCGCGTTCACGACCACCCAAAGGTTTTGAATGTCTTGCCAGTTGAACAGGCCGTCTTCGGCCATCGGCGTGCCGCTTCCGGCAGTTGCCGGCATGCGATCCCAGCGACCGATCAGCAGGAAGATCGGTTCCGTCACCCGCTGCTCGATCGACTGGTGGTAGATGCGATCCACGGAACCCTCCGGCCCGAACATGATGATGACCGGTGAATCGTCCTGGATGCCGTTCGTGTTGTCGCCGTCTTTGTCGATCGGTTGGAACGCGGGACCGGCGGGCGGCGTGGCGGTGAGCATCGTGTCGGTTCCCGAGGCCGCCAGATCGATCACCGTCCGGCCGGGAAGCCGCAGCGGGGCGGCAGCGGTCGTTTCGGGACGCCGTTCGATCGAAAACGGCAGCGGCAAGGAAGCGCTCGACGGCACGTTCCACGGGGCCGCCGGATCGGTCACGACCGGATAGGGTAAACGCCCTACCGTGCTCGGAATGGCGGCGGTCAGCGGTTGTCCCGCTTGGATCACTTCGCAGTTCACCTTGCCGTCGCCGTCGGTGTCGGGACCGAGCAAGCGAAACGGCGGATCGCGATAGTTGAGGCGAATTGGGTCGCCCACGTAAACCGGGAGAAAGCCGCCGCTGATCTGTGCTACCTCGCCCGACGACGGAAAACGAATTTGCAGAACCGACGGGGTGCCGGCAAGGATGCGGACCTGGACTCGGGCGGTGGTCGTATCGCCCGCATATGGCGGCGGGACTTCGGCCATCCGCAAGGTCACGGCCGCCTCGGGTTGTCGCTGGAGCCGTTCGATGAGTACGCCCACCGGGCGGCCCGTTTCCATCGCTCGGTTCCGTGCCGCGGCGAAATAGGCGTTCACCGCCCGCGACGCCTCGCGCACGCGACGCGATTCCATCATCGGTCGCAGTCGCGGTACCGCTACCGCCAACATCAAGATGATGATCGAGACGACGATCAACAGCTCGACCAGCGTGACGCCCGCCCGGCGGGGAACACCCCGGCGAGCGACATGCGATCGAGCCGGCAACCGGAAGTCAAGTCGCATCAGTCGACTCCTTCCAGGAGATGGTTATGAATGTTGTCGAAGTGGGCGCGATACTCGGCGCTGGTACTGGGCACGGGACCGCCGATCGGGCTCGAATACCAGTTTTGCCATTGCTCGTAGTACACCCACTTTTCACCCGGACCACTGGGATTCGGTTCGCCGACGACCAGCCCCTTCTTCCCGTCGGGACCGGCGGAGTAGATCAACGGCACCAATCGCCAAGCCCCGGGATCGACCCGCAACGGATCGAACGGATCGTGGTCTTCCTGGGCTGCGCGGGCGGCATCGTTCGGATGGGCCTGGATGTCGGACTCGGTGAACGCCGGAGCGTAGCGGATGAAATTGATCGGATGTCCCCAACCGTCGATGAATTCGAGATAGCCGTCGTTGTCGACGTCGCCGATCTCGTTGTCCGAGAACAACTCCCGCGAACCGCGACTGCCGACCGTCACCGTCAGGTAGAGCGCCTCGGCCGA
Organism: Thermostilla marina; assembly: GCF_054657455.1. Taxonomy (NCBI): domain Bacteria; kingdom Pseudomonadati; phylum Planctomycetota; class Planctomycetia; order Pirellulales; family Thermoguttaceae; genus Thermostilla; species Thermostilla marina. The sequence goes on from NZ_BAAHYR010000001.1 coordinate 638,817, forward strand.
GTCATATTCGGGAGTGGGCGGCGCCGCCTGGTAGCGACGATAGTACTGCATTGCCAGCGAGGTCCGCGGCAACACGGCCGTAATCTGGTTGCCGCCGACGTTCTGCGTGAACGTCAACGGAAAGGGAACGCGCGACGGGGCCGGGTTGATGTCGTCGTAGCGGTCGGGCATCTCCATCGCCATCACCATCCGGATCGCCCACAGCCGAAACTTGGCGGCCACGACCGGCGGCATCTTCGGCGGACGCGCCTGCGGCACCCCGTTGACCTGGTACTGCAAGTCGACCCGTCGCGTGCGGAAGTTGTCGTATTGCGCCATGATCACTTCGTTGATCTTGGCGATGGTGGCGCGGGTTTTCGCGATGCGAGCGGCTTCGCGGGCCTGCCGCAACGCCCCGAACACCAAGCCCGCCAAAATCGCGATGATCACGACCGCCACCAGCAATTCGACCAGTGTAAAACCGGTCCGCGGCGATCGGGCGCGAAGACGCGTGTATCGGCTCATTCGACCTCATCCTCCAGCTTGGCGACGAAGTTCGTCACGTTGTCGTAATCTCCGTCGCTGAATCCTTCGGCACTGACGGTAAAGCGGAAGGCGGCCGGCGGATTGCTCGGGGGAATCGGGGTGCTGAAGACGCCGTCCAAGCCGCAATGAATGATCTGGAATTTTTCGGGTTCACGCCATTGACGTTGCACGGCCGGGTTGCCCGGCGAACCGTTCGCGGGTCCCTTCAGATAGGGAACGGCTACGTTCGTCGGCTGGTAGGTGAACGACGCCGGAATGAACGCGCCGCCGTCGACCATCCCGTACTCGTAGCGGCCGGTCGTCTTGTCACGCCCGGAGCGGAAGTACACCAGCGGACTCGAGCTGTTCGGATCGCCGATGGGATAGTAGTACAGGTTGATGATTTGACTGGCGGGGTTGTTCGGATCGACCCGCACGACGTAAATCTTGTCGGGATCGAAATCGTACAACGGTTCCTGGCGAGGTTGTCCGTACTGGAACGGATTCGCCGGATCGGCGTGGAACCCGGCCGGTTGATAGGAAACGCCCGGCTGCGGAGCCTCGGCCGGCAACCCGCCCAGCCAAAAGACCAGCGCTGTGGCCGGGTTGAACTGCCCCGGGTCCATGTTCACCGCATTCAAGGCTGTCTGGAAAGCGGTGACCGGATCGGCGCCGGGAGCGAACTTCGGCCAACGTTTGCGCAGGTGTCGGCGAAGATCTTCGACGGCCTTGTTTTGGACGTTGACGCCGGCGCTGCCGTCGAGTCCCCAGAAGTCGGGCGGGAATTCGCCGTACTCGCTCTTATAGGTGATCAGCGCGGCCTCGATCTGCCGCATTTCGGTATGGATGGCGGCCTCCCGCGCCCGCGCTCTGGCGTAAATCGCCGCAGCCGATATCAGGCTCGCCAAGATGCCGATGATCACGATGACCGTCAGCAGTTCGACCAGCGTGAACGCCGATCGACGGTGGTTCCGAAATGCTCGCATCGGACGATTACCTCCCGGCCGAACCCCGGCCGCTGTGGTGGATGGAGATGACGTGTTCGCTTCGCAGGGGCGGACGCCTCCGGCGCACGCGAAGTACCGGCACCGACAGCCCGTGAAACGGCGCCCCGAGGCGGCGACCGCTTTCCTCCGTCGGGCGTCGCAAGAGCGGCCGGCGTTCCGCGGAAACCCTGTTTTCGAAATGCGGCAGCAGGTCCACGCAGACGTCCCTTGCTTGCCGAAAATCCGTGTTGCCCTTCGTGTTCGCCGAGTCGTTCCCGGCGGTCGTTGCCGGCCCGTCGTGCCGCCTTGCCTGCGGCAACCTGTTCGGCGCGTTCCTGGTCGTCGCGGCCGATCGCCCTTTGCGGACGATCACCCGGTCAGCTTTTGGATCAGCGAAATCAACGGCAGGAACAACGCAATCACGATGAACCCCACCAACACACCCAGCACGATGATCAACAACGGCTCCATCAAGCTGAGCAAGCTCTCGGTGAGGATTTCCACTTCTTCGTCGTAGTTGTCGGCGATCTTGTACAGCATTTCGTCCAGTTCACCGGTTTCCTCACCTACGTCGATCATGTTGATCGCGATGTCTTCCATGATCGGTGCGTTGTACCGAGTGAGATACAACAGCAATCCGATGACGGGAATCACGGTGAACCAGAAGAACGCGGCCACGGGATGGAACCCGGGACGCGAATAGTCTTTCATCGGCTTGGAGATCGTCTCACCGTCGCGAATCGCATCGAGGACCTGCTGGAACATCTTCTCGAACACGGCGTTGTTGGCCGTTTCGCGCGTAATGGTGAGCGCCTCCAAAATGGGCACGCCGCTGGACACCAACGTACCCAACGTTCGCGTCGTGCGCGCAATGATGTTCTTTTCGACCAGTTGGCCGAAGATGGGCATTTTCAATTTGAATAAGTCCCAGCCGAATCGCCCGTGGTAGAAACTTGTCACCAGTTTCAAAAACAGCCATAACCCCAACGGTACCCCCGGCAGGAGGAACCAGTAATTGATCACCGTCTCCGAGGCGGTGATGAGAATTTGCGTCATGGCGGGCAAATCGGTCTCGAATTCCTCGAAGATCTTTTGGAACTGGGGAACGATCTTCATCATGATGAAGGTCAAGATCGCCGCGGCGAATGTAATGACCGCCACGGGATAGACCATCGCCCCGCGGACTTTCCGCTTCAACCACAACGCCCGCGTTTGGAATTCGGCCAGACGCCGCAAGATGACTTCCAGGGCACCACCGGCCTCACCGGCCTTGACCATGTTGACATACAGGCGGTCGAAGGCCTTGGGCGATTTGGCCATCGCCTCGGAAAGGGTCGCCCCGCCTTCGATCTCTTCGATCACGTCGATCAGGGCGTTTTTCAGGCTGCCGATCAGCGACGGCTTACACTGGGCCTCGAGGATTTTGAGGCTGCGCAAAATGGGCAAACCGGCGTCCTGCAACACCGAAAGCTGTTTCGTGAACGTAGTGAGGACCTTTTGGTTGACGCGGCCGACCGAAAAGGTCTTCCCGCTTTTTCCTTTGGTGGGGCCGGAGGATTTCTTTTCTTTGACGGGCGTGATCTTCGTGACGTAATAGCCCATCTGCCGAATCGTTTGTTCGGCTTCGTCCTGCGTAGCGGCCTCGAGGACGTCCTTGATCTCCTGGCCCGTGTTGTCCATCGCCTCGAACTGAAACTTCGGCATGGCTCCGGCTCCCTCACCTCACTTGGGGCAGCGTTGTGTTCGGGTTGTTCGATTGGGCATTTCGGCCGGTCGTTCGAAAACCGCCCGACCGCCCGGCGTCAGGCTTCGATCGTGGTTTCGCGGACGACCTCTTCGACGGTCGTCGTCCCGTCGAAGATTTTTTCCAGACCGTAGGTCCGCAGGGTCCGCATTCCGGAGCGGACGGCGGCATCCCGCAAAACTTCGGTCGAGGCCCCCTTGTTGATCAGGTCACGAATCTGGTCGTTGATCAGCATGAACTCGAAAATACCGGTTCGCCCCTTGTAGCCGGTGTTGTTACACGCGGCACAACCGCGACCGCGGTAGAACGTTTTTCCGGCGACGTCCTCGGGCGTCAGTTCCAATTCGGCCAACGTTTCGGTCGAAGGAATGGTCGGCTCGCGGCATTCGGGACAAATTCGCCGCACCAATCGCTGGGCCAGGATCGCTTCGACGGTGGCCGTGATGAGGAACGGTTCGATCCCCATGTCGCGCAAGCGGGCGATGCTGCTGGGGGCGTCGTTGGTGTGCAGCGTGCTGAACACCAAGTGCCCGGTGAGCGACGCCTGAATGGCGATCTCGGCCGTTTCGAGGTCACGGATCTCACCGACCAGGATGATGTCGGGGTCGTGACGCAAGATCGCCCGCAAACAAGCCGCAAACGAGTTCCCGATGTCGGGATCGATCGGCACCTGAACCAACCCGTCGATCGTGTATTCGACGGGGTCCTCGGTGGTGATGATCTTGTCTTCGATCGAGTTGAGTTCGTTGAGGGCGCCGTACAGGGTGGTCGTCTTTCCCGAGCCGGTCGGGCCGGTAACGAGAACGATTCCGTTCGGGCGGCGGATCACCTCGCGGAACTGGGCCAGCGTGGTCGAGTCCATCCCCACATTGGCCAAGTCGAGGGAGACAACTGAGCGGTCCAACACCCGCATGACGACGCTCTCACCGAACATCGTCGGCAGCACGCTCACGCGAAGATCGACCGGGTGCCCGCCCACCGTTAGGCGAATCTTGCCGTCTTGCGGCAAACGCCGTTCGGCGATGTCGAGGTTCGCCATGACCTTGATCCGGGTCGTGATGGCGAACGCCAAATGCCGCGGCGGAGGCACCATCTCGTACAACACGCCGTCGGCCCGGATCCGAATCTTGAATTCGTTTTCGAACGGCTCGAAGTGCAAGTCGCTGGCATGGTCCTTGATCGCCATCAACAAGACCATGTTCAGCAGCTTGCGGACGGGCGCGCTGTCGGCCAACGCCTCGACGCTGGTCAGGTCGAGGGGACCGTCTTCGGCCAGCGCCTGGGCCGCCTTGTTGAGCTCTTCATCCTCTTCGATTTGCTTGATGACGCCCTCGACGCTCTCGGTTCCCGAATAGTACCGGTCCAACGCCTGACGGATTTCCCGCTCGGTCGCGACCACCGGTTTTACGTCGTAGCCCAAGAACGTCCGCAACTCGTCGATGATCGACAGCTTTTGCGGCTCGCACATGGCGACTGTGAGCGTGTTGTCGCGCAGCGCGATGGGGATGATCTTGTAAAGCTGCGCCATCGGCTCGGTGATGCGGGCGAGCACCTCGGGCGGCACGACGATGTCGGCCAACTGCACGACCGGCAGATTGAACTGTTCGCCGAGGGCCTGCGCGAGTTGGTCCTCGGTGATCATGTTCATCCGCAACGCGATCTGGCCGAGCAGCTCGTCCGGCTTCGCCTTCTTTTCTTGCAGCAGAAGTTCCAGTTGTTGCTCGGTAATGAACCCGAGGTCGACCAGTACCTGTCCGATCCGCCTGAGTGCCATGGGAAAACTCGCTTACCGGCTGTCGCTGTCGTCTCTCTTTTTTTCCCGGTGAAAACCGCCGCGTGCAAAACGTCACATTGCTTCGCGGGCCATCCGGCGTTTGGCTTCTTCCTCGTCTTCGAACATCCCGCGTTCGGCGCGAGCGATCTTGGCCGCCAACTCGTCGGGGTTGTTCGCCTTGACCAGTACTTCCCGCTTTTCCACAATCCCCTGTTCCCAAAGGCGGAACAGGTGGTCGTCCAAAAGCTGCATCCCCAGTTTGTGGCCGGTTTGGATCGCCGAGTTGATCCGGAACGTCTTGTTCTCGCGGATCAGGTTCGCGATGGCGGGCGTGACGACGAGCATTTCGTACGCCGCGACGCGTCCCCCGCCGATCTTGGGCAACAAGGCCTGCGAGAGGATGCCGATGATCGACGTCGAAAGCTGCGTCCGAATCTGCTCCTGTTGATTGGTCGGGAAGACGTCGATGATACGGTTGACGGTCCCTTGAGCGCCTGTGGTGTGCAATGTGCCGAACACCACGTGCCCGGTTTCGGCCGCCGTGATCGCCGCTTCGATCGTTTCCAAGTCACGCATTTCCCCGACCAGGATGATGTCGGGGTCTTGGCGCAACGCCCGGCGGATGGCCTCGGCGAAACTGGGGACGTCGACGCCCACCTCGCGTTGGTTCACCGTGCAGCGCTTGTGGGTGTGATAGAACTCGATCGGGTCTTCGATGGTGATGATGTGGTGATCGACGTGCTCGTTCAAATAGTCGATGGCCGCGGCCAGCGTGGTCGATTTACCGGAACCGGTGGGGCCGGTCACCAGGATCAAACCTCGCGGACGCATGATCAATTCAGCGAGCACCGGCGGCGTGCCCAACTCTTCAAAGTTCATCAAGCGATTCGGGATTTGACGCAGCACCATGGCCACGTATCCCTTTTGCTTGAAGACCGACACACGAAACCGGGCCTGATCACCGAAAGCGAAACCGAAGTCGGTACCGCCCACCTCCTGCAATTCCTGCTGGCACCGCTCCGGTGTGATACTTTTCATCAACGCAACGGTATCTTCCGGTTCCAAGACTTTCGTCTCGAGGCGGACCATGCGGCCGTCGAGACGCAAAACCGGCGGTTGCCCCACGGTGATGTGCAAGTCGGAAGCCTTGCGGTTGATCACCGTCTGAAGAAGTTTGTCGATGAGAATCTGCGCCATGGATCTACTTCCGTTCCTATGTGCCCTTCAATGTCCCGCGCCTCCGCCGGATCGTGCGGCCTTGGAACAGCCCGCGTCTCCCGGCAGCCTTCGGCGGCGACCGCCCCGAGGGCGTCGAATCCAAATGTCGATGAGATCCCGTTTGTTTCGGCCGGAATCGGCCGATGACGAGAGAAAGGTGCAAACCTCCGCCGCCGGGCGATTATTCGGTTCGCGCACGCCCCGAGCAACCAAGGCGCCTTCACGCGGTCCGAAACGACCGGCAAACTCGGTTTTCTGCGCCGGCCGCATGCCCTCGCACGAAAAGCCGCTCGCTTCCACTCGTGCCGTATGACGTTTAGTTCTCTCCCTCGCCCGGACGGGCAACCGTCAACAGCTCCTCCAGCGTCGTGCGCCCCTGAAGTGCTTTGTTCAGCCCGTCCATAAACAATGTCTTCATTCCTTCGGAAATTGCAGCCCGCCGCAACTCGGGAGCCGGCGCGCCTTTGAAGGTCAATTCCCGAATCTTTGCCGACAATAGCATGAGCTCGAAAATACCCATTCGGCCTCGGTAGCCCGAGCCGTTGCACTGGCTGCAACCTTTGCCCCGCTGGAAGGTGGCGTTCGCCACTTGTTCCGGCGTGAGCCCAGCCGCCTCGATCGCCGCCTCGCTCGGCTGGTACGGCTGCTTGCAGTTTTCGCAGACGACGCGCACCAGCCGCTGGGCCATGATCGCCACGACGGAGCTGGCCACCAGATAGGCGGGGACGCCCATGTCGACGAGACGTGTAATAGAACTGGGCGCATCGTTCGTATGTAGTGTACTGAAAACAAGGTGTCCAGTCAAAGAAGCCTGGATACCCATCTGCGCCGTTTCCAGGTCACGCATTTCTCCCACAAGGATCACGTTCGGCGCCTGACGCAACATCGCCCGGATCACCCGCGCGAAATCCAACCCGATGTCGTGGCGAATCTCCACCTGATTGATTCCCGGCAGGTAGTATTCGACCGGGTCTTCGGCGGTGATGATCTTTCGGTCGGGTGTATTCAATTCGTTGAGAGCCGCGTAGAGGGAGGTCGTCTTCCCCGATCCGGTGGGGCCCGTCACCAGGATGATCCCGTTCGGCCGCCGGATTAATTGCCGGAATCGCTGGTAGTCATCTTCCGAGAACCCCAATTGCCGCAGGCCGACCTTGATGTTGTCCTTGTCCAGAATCCGCATCACGACGGCTTGACCCCACGCACTGGGGAGGACACTCACCCGCAAGTCGAGCTGCTTCTCGCCGACGGTGATCTTGATTCGGCCGTCCTGCGGTCGGCGCCGTTCGGCGATATCCATCTTCGCCAAAATCTTGATACGCGACAAAATCGCCCCCAACAACCGGCGGGGGGCATTGTCCCGCTCGACCAGGTAGCCGTCGACGCGGTACCGGATGCGCACCCGGTCTTCGAACGGTTCGATGTGGATATCCGACGCGCGCAGCTGGACCGCTTCGCTGATGATCAAGTGAACGAGCTTGACGACCGGTGCGCTCGAGTCGTCGATCCCCTCTTCGCCGAGCATGTCCGTCGTTTCTTCTGTCTCGGTGAAGTCGATTTGGGTATCGGTCGTCTCCCCTAGAATGGTGTCCTGACTCTCCCCGGATGTCTGGCCGTAGTAGCGGTTGATCGCCTCGATGATCGATTCCCGCGGCGCAAGACAGATTTCGATCGGGCGGTTCAAAATGAATCGGAGCTTTTCGAAGGTGGGAAAGTCATCGGGGTCGGCCACGACGACGCGGATTTGACCGTCTTCTTCGGCCAAGGGGAGGACGACGTTTTCGCGGGCGGTCGATTCGGGCAACAGTTCGAGCACGCTGGGCGATACCGAGATGTGCGACAGGTTCACATACTGAAGCCCGTGTTGCTGGGCCATCGCCTTGGTGACTTCTTCGGCGGTCGCGTAGCCCAGGCGAACGAGTGCATCCGGCAGCGACATGCCGGCGTTGTCCGCCATCTGTTTTGCCTCGGCCAGTTGGTCCACGCTGATGACGCCCTGCTGGACCAACAATTCGGCATACGTCGTCCGTTTGACTGCCATAATCGCCCTCGACTATTCGACAAAGCCCCACCAAAGAAAAGGTAGCAGGCGCGAAAGACAAGCCGCACCGACAAGGGAGCGAAGCGCGCATACCGCACTCGCCGCCCCGAGGATTCCTTCTTCACCCTAGTAATCGATCTGGCGAATGTCAACGTTTGTCCACGTTTTCACGTCCACGCAACTTGTCTCGATGCGCGTCATGCGGCGACGCGCACTTGCCGGATCGTGCAGCGCGCGTCGCGCTCCGCGAGATTTCCGGAGACGCATGGCGCCGCCGAACCGGCAAGAAAAGAGTTTCCGCCCGCCGAGGTCGCAAGTACAGTAAAACGTCGGTCCGACCCGACGGACGGCGAATGCCGCGCAAGGCCGTCTGCGTGGTCGGGAGTCCTGTCCGGCTGCCTGCCGAATCCTGCCCGCGAGGTCGATCATGAACGCACTCCCCTTCTTGATGTTGCTGGTCGGTGTGTCGGCCGGCGAACCGTTCGAAGCGACGCTTTCGCCGGTGCCCATGGAAAGCTACGTGTTGCAAGAGCCGGTGCTTACCTGGACCCCCGATGCCGGAGTCGACGCCTGGCAGCCCGTGCACAATTGTGCGATTCGCACGGTCGAGGGTGCGTTGCGCGTCGACGCCCTTGGTGACGATCCCTATTTTCACCGCCCGATCAACGTCACCGGCGAGGCCTATCGCTTGTCGTTCCGCGCGCGAAACGACAACGGCACGACCGGGTCGATTTACTGGGTCACCGACCGTTCGCGCAACTGGGGCGAAGACAAGAGTCGTCATTTTCGGTTGCACAGCGACGGCAAGTGGCACGACTACACGGTCGATTTTCAGGCACCGGGACGCCTGCTTGCTCTCCGGATCGATCCCGGCGGTTCCGCGGGCTTCATGGAGTTTGCCGAGTTGACGCTGCGGCGGATGCGACGGCATCCGATCGGCTTTCAGGCATTGCGTTGCGACGGCAAGCAGGCGGTGCTGGTCGTAAAAAACGAAGGCGACACACCGTTGACCTTTCACGACGGCGAACGCACGTATCGACCGGCGCCCGGCGAGACGGTCGAGGTCGTGCGTGAACTGTCGGGCAAACGAGCCGTCGAGTCGGTTCGCTTCCGCCTGGAAAGCCCGGGCGTCACGCCGATCGAGCGCGTGATCTGCGTGTATCACGACGATGCGCCCGCCGCCTGGAAGCCGCTCGGCACGCTACGACTCGACGACGGCTCTCCGGCCGTGCTCGAACTCGACGAGCACGCCGTCGCGGTGCGGTTGCGACAAGAGGATCGCACGAAGGCGGTCGTGGCTCCGCTGGTCTGGGAGCCTTCCACGGGCGCGCTGCCGGAGTTTACCGCGACAATCGAATCGGCAGGCGCACGGCTGAACGGCACGCTGGGCGGTCGGCCGGTGAACGTCGTCATTCGGATCGAGGGCGATACGGTCGTGTTTGCCGTTCAAGGACAGGGGACGCTCGAAGGGCCGGTCGTCCGGGTACCGGGGTCCATCGAACAAGGACTGCTGGCGGGAGTGGAGCACTTGGGCAAGGGGGAGCACAGCTCGACGAAACTGGACATCGAGACCGACGAGTTTCTCCGCTTCGCGCCCGATCCGCTGAAGATCACGATGCCGTTGATGCACATCTCGACGGCCGAAATCTCGGCGGCCGTCCTGTGGCGCGACATGTGGTTGCAACCGACGTTTGCCGTTCCCAACTTTTACGACGCGGCGAACGAATCCCGCATGAGTCTGCGGGGTGAAGAGATCCAGGCGGTCGTCCGCTTCGGACGCCACACGCTCGAAGACGACGTCTTGTGGGCGGTTCGACGCCGAGGGCTGCCGCCGCTGCCTGCGCCGCCGCGAAGCCGCAGCGAGCAATGGGAACTGTGCCGTCGATGTCTCACGGAAGGCCCCATTCACAACGAAAATGGGTGGGGGCACTGTGTCGAAGACCGCTGGCCGCGAAACTTTTTCGCCGATATCGCCACGGCCGTATGGCGACTGACCGGTGAGATTCCCGAGTTGCCGCGTTTGGTGCCGGGCGGAAGCCACATTCGCGACGAGGCGATTTATTTCGTAACCGGTCGCGCCGAGCAGTGGCTGGCGATGCGTCGCAACCGCGTGCAGGGCCTGATCCGTTCGCAGCAGCCCGACGGCTCGTATCGGTACGACGGCAAGTACGCGCGCGGGCACTTCGAGAATACCGCTTCGGGCGTTTGTGCGCGACCGGCTTTTGAATTGCTCGATTTCGCGCGATTGACCGGCGACGCCGCCGCCCGCGAGGCGGGATTGCGAACCCTGGAGTACATGAAGCGATTTCGCACGCCGCGGGGGGCGCAGGTGTGGGAAATCCCCCTGCACACGCCCGACATCTTGGCGTCGGGGTACCTGGTGCTGGCCTATGTGCGCGGTTATCAGTTGACCGGCGACGAGACATATCTCGCCGAGGCTCGCCGTTGGGCGCTCTCCGGCGTTCCGTTCGTCTACCAGTGGGGCCGATACCCCATCATGACCTATGCGACGATTCCCGTGTTGGGCGCGACGAACTGGCGGGCTCCCAACTGGATCGGCCTGCCCGTACAATGGTGTGGATTGGTGTACGCGTACGGCCTTGCCGAGTTGGCCCCGCTGGACGATACACTCGACTGGCACACGCTGGCCGAGGGCATCTTGATCGCGGGCGAGCAAATGCAGGTTCCGCCCGAGGAAGGCGCACTTGCCGGCCTGTTGCCCGATTCGTTCACTCTCGATGTGCAACGACGCAATCCGGCGATGATTAACCCGGCAGGTCTGGTCGCCTTGCGATTGAAACTTGAAGGTCGGTCGGTCGATCTGAACGCGGTCGTTTTGAAGGGGCATCACGTCGCAGGCCCGTTTCCGCTGGTGGTCGAGGACGATCGCGTCGTCAGCCGCGGAAAGCCCGGCATCGAATACCAGGTCGTGATCGACGGAACGCGGGTCGTTTCGCTGCAATCGACGGGAAGCGACACGATTCCGCTCGAGTGATCGCGGGTGTCCGCGTGTCCTTCGAACGTACCGCATACGGAACAGTCGTCGCGAGGAAGAGGCACCCATGAACCGCGCTCAAGTCGTGCAGATGTGTTGTCGTCGAGTCGTATGGATGGCGGGCCTGCCTTTGTTGCTGGCATGCGTCGGATGTCCCGAGCAGGCACCGCCTCCGGCATCGAACGACGAGAGCGGCAACGTCGGCGTGAACGGTGTCCACTACACCGACAAGACTCCCGAAGAATGGCTCAAGCTGATGCGCAGCGCCAATCCGCAAGTGCGGGATCGGGCCATCGACGCGATTTTGTTGTACGGTCCCGATCAGGTTCCGGCGCTGGCCGCGATGCTGAAAGATCCGAAGGCCGGCCCGGGGCGTTTGGCCGCTGCGCGGGCATTGGGGGCGTTCGGCACCAAAGCCCGCTCGGCTGTGCCCGCCTTGACGGCGATGATGGAGGACGCTTCGGATCCCTATCGCGACGCTGCGGCCGAAGCTTTGGGCGAAGTCGGGGCGGGCGATCCGCAGGCGGTTGCAGCGCTGCAGCGCGCGGCCGAAGATGAGGATCCGCTCATGCGAATGACGGCATTGCGGGCGTTGCGACGATTGGGCGCCGACGACGAGAAGACCGTCCGCTGCTTTGCCGCGGCATTGGAAGACGCCGATGTGAACGTCCAAATGGCGGCGTTGGAAGGCTTGCGGCGACTGGGTGCGAAAGCGGCACCAGCCCGGTCGGCGTTGGAAAAGGCCGCGCAGTCGCCCAATCCGCTGATCGGTGAACCGGCGAAAGAAATCCTGAAGTCGCTGCCCTGATCCGCCGCTTCGGCGGCATGGAATCGGTCCGTGTGGATGATCCACGGCCCGTCGCACTCGATCGCGCGGGCCGTCGTTTTTTGCCGAACAAGCGAACGAGAGAAAGCACCTCGAGCAGCAACTCGATGAAACCGAAAACGATCAACCTGATTCAACTGAATACGGCCGTGCTTTTGTGGGGCGGAACGGCTATGTTCGGCAAAGGTATTTCATTGCCGGCATTGCACATTACGTGCTTTCGGTCGTTCATTGCCGCGGCGGCGCTGTGGATTTTCTTGATGGTGATGCGGCAGCCGGTTCGCATTCGTTCGATCCGGCATTACGGCGTGATGGCGGCGCTGGGATTTTGCCTGTGCATGCACTGGGCCCTCTACTTTATGGCGTTGAAGATTTCGACGGCCGCGGTGGCGATCTTGGCGATTCACACCTATCCGGTGATTACCGCCTTGATCGAACCGTTCTTGTTTCGCGAGAAACTCAAAGGGGTGGACGTGATCCTGGCCGTGCTCGTGTTCGCGGGTGTGGTGATCATGACACCGTCGCCCGATCCGAGCAACGCCACCACCCGCGGCATCCTGTTGGGAATCGCCTCGGGCTTGTTCTTCATGGTGCGCAATCTGCTCACCCGCAAATACGTGCAGCAGTATTCCAGTTCGACGCTGATGTTCTGGCAAGTCTTGGTGACCGGCATCCTGTTGTTGCCGGTGGTGCTCGTGGACCGTTCGACCGGCTATGTACCGCGCGACGTGGGGTTGTTGTTCTTGCTGGGAATCGTCTTCACCGCGTTGCCGCACACGTTGTTTTCGGCCAGTTTTCGGCACTTGAGCGCCAAGACGGTCGGCATACTGGCAACATTGTTGCCGTTGTACGCGGGAATCTTGGGGTACTTCATCCACGGCGAGACGGCCACGTGGCGCACGCTCGCCGGAGGGGCCGTGATCCTCGGCGGTATCGTCTTGGAGACGTTGCGACACGTCGGTCGAGAATCTCGCGCTCGACTCGAACTCGACGAGACCTGATTCGGTCCGCCTATCGGACTGGGGCGTTTCACCCTTCGATGACGCCCAGGGCGATTTCGACCTTGCCGAACGGCGCGCTCACTTGAATGCCTGCGACACGCTCGCGGACGCGTTCCACCGATTCGCGGGCGATTTCGATGCCCGTCTTTAGTTGGTCTTCCCGCGTCTTCGCCGCTTCCATCCGCTGCATGACGACATCGGGAATGACCACGCCGGGCACTTCGTTTTTCAAGAACGTGGCGTTGCGGAAGCTGGCCAACGGCCAGATACCGGCGATGACGGGGATCGGAATGTCGCCGATTTCATCCAAGAATCGCAACAAGGCGTCGGGATCGAAAACCGGTTGCGTGATGGCGAATTCGGCACCGGCGTCGATCTTTTGGCGGAACCGGTCGATCTCGCGGGCTTTGTCGATCGCCGTGGGATCGAGCCCCACGCCCATCACGGCGGCGGTCGGCGGGTCGATCGCCTGGCCGCCGAGGTCGATCCCCTCGTTGAGCCGCTTTTGCACGGCGGTCATTCCGATCGAATCGGTGTCGAACACCCCTGTTGCATGCGGATAGTTGCCCAACTTCGGCGGGTCGCCCGTGACGAACAAGATATTTCGGATCCCACAGGCGGCGCAGGCGAGCAGATCGGCTTGCATGCCGATCAGGTTCCGGTCGCGGCAGCAAAAGTGCAAGATGACCTCGATCATCGCCTCGCGCTGAATGCGATCGGCGGTAATCAGCGGCGAAATGCGCGAACTGGCCCGCGGACCGTCGGGAATGTTCACTGCGTCCACACCGTGGCGATACAACAAGCGGCTCTTCTCGATGATCGAGCCGAGGTCGTATCCCCGCGGCGGGACCAACTCGACCGAAGTCACCCATTGGCTGTGGGCCAACCGCCAGGCAAAGCGTGATCGTTGGGCGAAGGGTACCGGTTCCTTGCGTTCGACCGGCTCGGTCGGTTCGAGGACGACCGGCTTCACGCGCGCGCGGGTGAGCGGCTTGACGGCATCGGCCACGGCTCGGATATGATCGGGCGTCGTGCCGCAGCATCCGCCTACGCCGGCCACGCCCAGGCTGATGTATCGCTTGGCGTACTCGGCCAGGTACTCGGGCGAACACAGGTAGATGCGCCGATTCTCGACTTCTTTGGGCACGCCCGCATTCGGTTCGACGATCAACGGCCGATCGATCATCCGGATGAGCTTCTCGACGGGGGCCAGCAAACCGTGCGGCCCGCTGCCGCAGTTCAAGCCCCAGGCGATCGGCATGGGATATTCCTCGGGAAGCGGGGCGAACACGTGCTCGACCGATTCACCGGAGGCCGTTTCGCCGTCTTCGTAGATCGCCACCGAAACGACGAAGGGCACGTCCGGTCGCGACTGCATCGCCAGTGCACAGCGCAAGACGGCCTCGCGGCCCGGTTGCGTCTCGAAGAGGATGAAATCGACGCCGCCTTCGATCAACGCATCGACCTGTTCGCGCAGGGCGGCAACGCCGTTGTCTTCTTCCCGGCCCGGGTTGAACGGACCGATCGAACCGGCGACGTAGACGGGGCGATCGGCGGCGTCGGCGACTTCGCGAGCCAAGCGGGCGCCTGCGGTGATGATGTCGCGTTGACGCTCGGCCAGGCCGAATTTTTCCAGGGCCGGACGGTTGGCGCCGAAGGTGTTCGTCGTCAGCACGTCGGCCCCGGCGGCACAATAATCGCTGTGGATGCCGCGGATCAATTTCGGATCCGACAGCGACAACTCGTCGAAACAGCGGTTCGTGAAGACGTGATGCCGGTAGATCTCCGTCCCCATCGCCCCGTCGAAAACGACGATTCCCTGCTTGATGAATTCCGCAAAGCTCGGCCGTTCACTCATCGCCGGTGATTCCTCGCATTCGAACCGGTCGGTCGCCCATGTACGGCACGACCGGTATACGATCGGGCGGTTCACCCCAAACAACAAGGCGACCGGCGAAACGAAACGGTTTCGCCGATCGCTCGATTTTTCGGATCGTCATCGCCCGGCCCGCCTGCATCGGCCGCGGGGATCGAGCGACCCTATCCAAGGTAACGAATCTCGGGCGTCGTGGTAAGACGCGTCGATTCGAGAAAATCACAACGCACGGCGACGTCCCCCCGGGCGTTACCGGAGATCGTCACCCGGTTCTTCGGGATCAGAAGCCGCCCGGTCCGGGGCCGAACTCCGCGCCGGGCCCGCCGGGGCCGATCGGCAAATCGCCCTCTTCGATTCCCATTTTGGCGGCTGCGCCGATCAGCTTGAGGAAGTCCTCTTCGACCGAAATCCGGGTCGTGTTCGCGTTGTTCGCCGGGTCGACGGTTACGAGAATCACGATGCGGTCGTTGTCACCAAGATTTTGGGCGGCTTCCACCAATTCTTGGAATTCGGCGTCCTTTTCGTCCTCGGGCGTCACGGCTGCGACAAAATCGAGGAGCGGCTTGAACTTGAGGTACGCTTCGACGGGGGCGACCTTTTGCGGTCCCGCGGCCTGGGAATCATCGATGGCCTTCTTGAGCACGTTGATTCCATCGGAGCCCACGGCGAAGGCAATCGCCTCGTCGGAGAACGCCAACACCGCTTCGATCTTCGCGCCGAAGACCCGGAAGACTTCCTCCGGAGCCTCGTCGGTGGGCACGGTCAACACGTGCAAGTCGTATCCCTTGTACGATTCGGCGTCGATCTTCAAGGAATCGGCAAGGTCCTCGTCGTCTTCCATCGCCTGTTGCAGCAGGTCTTTGATCTGGGCTTCCAGATCACGTGCCGCGGCGAAGGTGCACACACCGACGCCCGAGACGGTGTTGTCGGCAAGGCTCAGCGAAGCCGCGATCTCGAAGGTACCTTTCTCGAGGGTGGCGAGCATGCCGTCGACAATCGTGTCGATCAGCTTCGAGACGATCTTGCGTTCTTTCTTCGACAGGTCACTTTCTTCTTCCAACTCGCTCTTGACGGCCGCCATGTAGAAGTCGACCATCCCTTTGACTTGCTCGACCTGGTTCGTTTCGGCCTTGACCGTTTCGCGGACGACCACGGCAGAATCGGGGAGGACGAACCCGCTGAATTGCGTCTCAACGGTGCCGTTGAGCGCAATTTGCTTTGCCAAATCGGTATCGGGCAGAACGACTTGGACGATCGACAAGGCGAGGTCGCCCTTGCTTTCATCCAGCGACAGGCCGATCGACAACGTGTCGATCTCTTGGATGGCCTGCTGCTGCTGCTGGATGGACATTTCCATCATTTTCTTGCGGGCGGCGAACATCTCGTCCGATTCGTCCGGCTCTTGTTGCAGCCCTTGTTGGATACCCTGCTGCAACAGTGCGATGCCCATCTGCCGGAACATTTCGGGTATGTTCTGGATCCACACTTTGGCGACGATGTCTTCTTCGCCCGTCGCTTGCGACAGCAAATCACCGGGGGCCGAAACGGCGTTCAGGGTGTTCTGATCGTTCGTCACGATCGCCCAGCCGTCTTTCTCGGTCACGAAGATTTGCTGGTCGCCCGTGTCGATCGTGTAGACGCCGTCGGCCGGTTCGAGCGGTCCAAAAAAACCTTCCAACAGCTTCATGGCCGCCGACATATCGGTGACGGGGATGCAGCCGTACATGTAGAACTGGATCCCGTCGGTCTGGACGACGACGCCCGCCGGACGCACCGGGTCGATTCCCGGAATCTTGCCGTCAGGGCTGCCCAAGCCTGCCAGTTGCTGGTTGACCATCTCGGCCAACTGCGGCATCTCGGCGAGTTTGCCGACATACTTCACGTCTTCCAAGAATCGGTCGACGCCTGCCACGCCGACCACCGCGACCGTCTTCATTTCGACGCCGGTCGCACCGCCCGGCTGGGCGGAAACCATCTGTGGGGCCACCGCCATGGCGCACAGCGCCATCGCCGACACAACCCAATTCCGCAACATACCTAATTTCACAGGGAACCCTCCTTCATACAGCACTAAACCAGGGGCAACATACGGCCGATGATCGATCGGCGGTCGATCCGTACTCCGACCGCAATGACATGCAACGCCGTTATCTCCAACACATCCGGCAGGCGATCGGTCACACGATTGGAAGGGATTTTCTCTCCCCCATCTTAGATGGCCTGCTCGGTTTGGGGGGCGCTTTGCACCGGTATACCGGAAAGCAGCACACGGATTATAGGGAATGTTTTCGACCGAATCGAGCGCCGAACTAAGGATTCGGCATCTCGGTTCTTAAACAATGATTCGCAATAGATGCCCCGATCTTGCCGTGGATCGCGGATGAGGCGGATGAATACGAGAAACGCACTGTCATGGACGCGGCGTGATCGGGGTAGTTCCGCGGGCGACGACCGAATCGTCTTGGTCAACGCCCGGGGCTACGTGTCCCAGCCGGTTCAAGAACAAATTGTCGTCGGCCGGGGGCAATTTTGCGCAGGTCAGATACGACACGTGGCCGTCTTCGAAGAGCACGTTTCGACCGCGGCATCCATGCGGACCGCGTACATGGTCGCCGCTGCCGGCGACGTCTTCCAACGGCGGATCGGCCATTACGGCGTACGTGGACCGGTTCAAACAGCGGACCGGCCGGTACTCACCGTGCAACACATACCCCAGCGTGTAGCCGTACACTTGGGATAGATTGCCGAGTTCCGGCGACGCCGAACATTCGCTCGCAGAGGCCGAAGCGGCGAACGAGGGCGCCGGTCCCTTCGGCGGCGACGCCGGACAATACAGCGACGTGGGGGCCGAAATATATCCCGTCTCGAGCAACAGCGGCGCATAAAAACCCGCCACAACGGGTTCGTCTCGCTGCGGCGGGGCGGGAAAGAAGCCGTCGAATTGATCGGCGTAGGTCCCCAATGCAATCGACAGCCGATGCAGGTTTTCGCGACACTGGGCGATGCGGGCATCGGCGCGGGCGTGTTCGATCGCGGGGAACACCAACATCGCCAGTAAGACCACCGCCGCGGCTGCCGCCAGCGCATCGAGCCAGCTCAACGAACGCGAGGGCGCCGGAGGCTCGGGCAACGGCGAAGGCGCGTCTTCGGCGTTTCGCGGACCGCATCCGACCAATGCAACGGCACGGCAAGTGCGTTCAGCCAATCCGGCAGGCGGGGCGTAAGACTCGGCGGAATCGAGGTGGGCGCAAAGGGTTTTCAGCTCACGAAGCCGTGCCGCCAAATGCGGATCGGCGGCCAAGCGGCGTTCGATCTCCGAGGTTTCCGAATCGTCGAGGCATCCTCGCAAGAAGCCCAACAGTTCGGCATCGGAGACGTCAGTCATGACCGGCGGCTTGTTGCGGAAGGAGCGATTCCAACTTGCGAATTGCAGCATTGATCCGGCTCTTCACCGTCCCCACCGGAATCGAGAGAACCTCGGCTGCTTCGCGATACTTCAACCCTTGATAATATACCAACAGCAACACCTGGCGGAACATTTCGGGCAGCTCATCGACCGCCCGGCGGACGTCGTCGGTATCTTCCACCGCCGCGAGCAAGCGATCCGGCTCGGCGGTTTCCGATTCGACGATGTCGGCCAGTTTGCCGCTGTGATCTTCCGTCTGCGAATCCAAGCTGAGCATCCGATGGCGGCGATTCCGGCGCTGCGCGTCGATGGCCTGGTTGGTCGCCACCGTGTAAAGCCACGGCCGCACGCGTCGCGAGGCATCGAACTGTTCGCACTTCAAATGGACCTGAAGAAACGTGCTTTGGAACACGTCCTCGGCCATTTGCGCGTCGCCTAGGAATTGCCGCAAATAGCTGTACAATTCCCGCTCGTAACGACGAACCAGCTCTTCGAATGCCTTGCGTTCGCCGGTTTCGCGGTATTCGACAAGCAATTCCTCGTCGGACCGTTCGGCGCGGGGCGGACGGCATCGCTCAGGATTCGGGTTGCGAACGGTGCTTCTCATCCGGTTTACGCGTTCGCCTACAGAAAAGTTCGCATTTCTTCGGCCGGACCGACGATCGGAACGCCGTTGGGATTCGTGCCGGGAACTTCTTCGTTGCTGGTAGCAAATCATTCTACGCGCTTCCTTCGGCTATTCCGGATGGTTGAACGTATTTTTGACACAACTGCTTCAACCGTCGCGACGACGCCCAGTTTTATTGCAACCGGCGTGCCGTTCACTGTAAGAACGAAAAAAATCCCGTTCCGAGGCCTGTTTGTCTTCGCAACCCATGAAATGGCAATAGTTTGCAGAAACTTTATTTTGCAGAAAAAATCAGGTATTGGAATGCCGAAATAGTGGAAGAATGTACAATCTTCCGCCGCCGTGCCGATCTCCGTGCGGTCGTCCGCGGAAATCCGTGACCGAAAGCCGCCGGCATCGATCCCTCTTGTGAGGGGTGCGCTCGAAAGTGTCTCGCCGGCGCGATGCCTCGGTTCCGGAGCGGCTGACTCAGAAAAGCCGCCCCTGTGTCGGACCGTCGATATGTTTCGCCTGAATGCCGGCATCCAGCAGGCGATCGACGAACGAACGCGGGCCGTGCGTGCAATAGACGATCTCGGGACGCACCCGGTCGATCAGGGCAAACAGCTCGTCATAATCGGCGTGGTCCGAAAGCGGAACAGCCGCGTCGGCCGGAAGGCGATACGCCGCTCCCGGATGAACGGCCCAACCGGTCAGCAAAATTCGAAATGCCGGATATCCAAAATTCGGCATCTTCGCCTGCGGCGGGAGAACGACGACCTCCTCCGGCGCGACCGCCGTCCCTTCGAGCCGTCGGTATTCACCCAGTGCCACCCCGAACCGCCCGTAGATCGCGCTGATTTCATAGACGGCCGGGTGTTGGACGACCGGTTGTCCGGCATCGGTCAAAATCCGGGTCGCCTCTTGGGCTTTGCCCAACGAATAGGCGACGACGACGGGGATCTTGCCTCGCGTTCGTGCAGTTTCGACCTGCTCGAGCAGCATCGCCGCCGCTTTCTCGCGGGGCGGAAATCGATACTCGGGCGCACCGTAGGTGCATTCGGTGATGAGAATATCGGCTTGCGGCGGTTCGGCCTGCCGTACCGTGAGCGAGGGACGAAGCTTGAAATCGCCCGTGTACAGCAGCCGCGAACCGTTCTCCTCGGCCAGCAACATGGCCGATCCCAGGCAATGGCCCGCCGGAAAGACGGTCAATCGCGTGCCGTTCCACTCGATGGGCCGACCATATTCCATTTCGCGGACCGGATGGTTGCCGCGGCGAAGACGATACAAGGCGGCCGTTTCGGGCGTGCACAAGGCATACGCATGCGAGGCCAGATGGTCGGCATGGGCATGGGAGATGAATCCGCACGGTTGGCGGCGCCGGAAGTCGATCGCCACGCCCGCGCGGGTCAACCGAATTCCGCCGTCGTAATGAAACGCCACACCCGAATTGCGGACCGGGCCGCCGGAAACGGACACGGAAAACCTCGTCGATCGAGTTTCGGAAAGCTACCAGGATTGTTCGGGAGCCACGGTCCTCCCCCCGAAAGCGGTTTCTATAGCCGAGCGGTTCTCCCGGACACATCCCCGCACGGGGGAGGGGGTCGGTTGTATCGTACTCGCTACGGTCTAAACTGAATAGTTTCGGCCGATCGGATAGAGGCTTCCGGGTGCGCGATTGCTCCCGAGGAAACGCTTTCCCCGCAAGACGAGGTGCCGCATGTCTTCCCATGCCTCCTTGATTACCGAAACTACCGACGCTTCGTTTGAAGCGGATGTGATCCAGCGTTCGTTCGACACGTTGGTGGTGGTGGATTTTTGGGCGGCTTGGTGCGGGCCGTGCCGGATGCTGGGGCCGATCCTCGAAAAGCTGGCCCGCGAAATGCAAGGACAGTTCGTTTTGGTGAAGGCCGACACCGAGAAGGTGCCTCGTGCCGCCGCGGAATTCGGCGTGTCGTCGATTCCGGCGGTGTTTGCCGTTCGCGAGGGGCGCGTGATCGATCAATTCGTGGGAGCCTTGCCCGAACCGCAAATCCGGGCCTGGATCGAATCGCTTCAGCCCTCTGAAGACGAAATCCTCGCGCAAGAGGGCGAAAAGCTGATGGCCGCCGATCCCCAGGCGGCCGAGGCGAAGTTCCAAGAGGCCTTGGCCAAGAACGTCCACAATCTTCGCGCCCTGAAAGGGTTGGCGATGCTTTACCGCGATCGCGGTGAACGGGACAAGGCACGCGAACTCCTCGAAGAACCGGCCAAGGCGGGGGCATTGGATGCCGAAGCCGAAAAGATACTCGCCGAATTGAGACTCGGTGATGCGGTCGGCGACGACGAATTGCAATCGCTGCGCGAGCGGGCCGATGCCGACCCGAACGACGGTGCGGCGCAGCTTGCGTTGGCCAAGGCGTGCGCTGCTGGGGGCAACTACGAGGAGGCCATGGAACGCGCCTTGACCGCCTTTCAGAACGATCGCGCCGCAAGCGGCGATGCCGCCCGCGAGTTCCTCGTCCAACTGTTCCAGCTTCTCGGTGAAGACGATCCTCGCACCGCCGAGTATCGACGCCGGTTGACGATGCTCATGTATTGAGCTTCGGCGGTCGTGTTACGACTTTCGGAAGGCCGCGACGCATGAACGACATCCAGGCGACCGACATCCCGCGCTCGGGCGACGACGAATCGATTCGCCTGCACGGGGTGCGCGTCCACAACCTGCGGAATATCGACCTGGTGATTCCGCGGGATCGCCTGGTGGTGATCACCGGTCCGAGCGGATCGGGAAAAAGCTCGCTCGCCTTCGACACCTTGCACGCCGAGGGCCGACGCCAGTTCATCGAAAGTCTTTCGGTGCATGCGCGGCAGTTTTTGAACCAGATGGAACGGCCCGACGTCGACCTGATCGAGGGCTTACCGCCGACGATTTCGATCGATCAGCACGCGGGTGCCCGCAATCCTCGCAGCACGGTCGCCACGCTGACCGAAATCTACGACTTCTTGCGATTGCTGTACGCCCGACTGGGCGATGTGCGCTGTTACCGCTGCGGCCGGCCGATTCGCCGCCAAACGCCCGACGAAATCTGCGAAAGCCTTTCGCGGTTGCCGGAGGGAACACGGGTCATGTTGCTGGCTCCGGTCGTCCGCTCGCGACGGGGGACGCACGGCTCGAAGCTGACGGCGATCCGCAAGTGGGGGTTCACTCGGGCCCGAATCGACGGCGAGGTGTACGACCTCGACGATCCGCCTTCGTTGAACAAGGCGGAACGGCACGACATCGAGGCGATCGTCGATCGTTTGGTGATCCGTCCGGGCCTCGAGAAACGGATGAAAGAGTCGATCGCTACGGCACTTCGCTACGGCGACGAGGTACTCATCGCTGCGTGTGAGGTGGAAGACGAGTACGGCGAAAAGGTATGGCGCGACGTGCTTTTCAGTGCGCGGCACGCGTGCCCGGGCTGCAACATCAACTATGAGGAGTTGGAGCCGCGGACGTTCAGCTTCAGCAGTCCGTACGGGGCTTGTCCGTATTGTGAAGGGTTGGGCATCTTCGATCAGTTCGATCCCGAGGCGGTCATCCGTGACGAAAAGCTGTCGTTGGCCGAATCGCCGTTCGTGCCGGCCGGGACCGTCGACAAGTTGCTCCGCGAGCACGCCGAGGATCTCGAACGCTTGATGGCCGCCGGGGGATTCGACGAACACACCCCGCTTTGCGAGCTGGGGCCGAAGGTCCGCAAGGCGCTGTTGTACGGTCATCCGAAATACTTTCCCGGGGTGTTTACCCTGATGCGCAAGGCGTTGGCGACGACGACCAGTCGGCGCACGAAGAAGGCCTTGGAGCAGTTGATCGCCGAGTTGCCGTGTCCCGAGTGCGGCGGCGCCCGACTGAGGGCGGAAGCCCGCTCGGTATACATCGGAGAAAAGACGATCTGCGAGGCCGTGCAGATGACCGTCGGCGAGGCGGTCGCCTTTTTCGGCGGGCTCTCCTTCGGCGATTCGCACGACAAGATCGCCCGACCGATTCTCCGCGAAATCAACGGCCGCTTGGGATTTCTCGATCAGGTCGGTTTGAACTATCTCACGCTCGATCGATCGGCCGACACGCTCTCCGGTGGCGAATTGCAACGCGTGCGGCTGGCGTCGGGGCTTGGTTCGGGACTGGTCGGCGTGTGTTACATTCTCGACGAACCGTCGATCGGCCTGCATCCGCGGGACAACCGGCGGTTGATCGACGCGATTCGCGAGCTGCAACGACGCGGCAATTCGGTCTTGGTCGTCGAACACGACGAAGCCGTCATGCGCGAAGCCGATTGGCTGATCGATCTCGGTCCCGGAGCCGGAGAAGCCGGAGGTCGGATCGTCGCCCAAGGCACCATCGAACAAGTGATGCAGGTCGACGAATCGCCCACCGGCCGCTATCTTGCCGGACGAACGCCCATCCCCGTCCCTGCGAAACGACGGCGGATCGCCAAGAGTCGCTCGCTCACCCTCGAAGGCGTCACGACCAACAACCTGAAAGACGTGACCGTGCTGTTTCCCTTGCAAGCCTTGGTATGCGTGACGGGGGTGAGCGGCGCGGGGAAGAGTTCTCTCGTCGGCGAAACGCTGGTCCGTGCCGTGCGTCGTCGTCTTACCGGCGGCGGCCCCAAACCGGGACCGCATCGGGGCCTGCGTGGCCTGAGCAAGATCGACAAATTGATCGAAATCGATCAATCGCCCATCGGCCGCTCACCGCGCAGCAATCCGGCTACATACACCGGCGTGTTCGATGAAATCCGCAAGGTGTTCGCCGAAACGCGGGACGCCAAGCGGCTTGGGTTTTCGGCGGCGCGATTCAGTTTCAACAGCAAAGGCGGACGCTGCGAAACCTGCCAGGGGCAAGGCCGGCAGAAGATCGAAATGAACTTTCTGCCCGACCTGTACGTTGTTTGTCCCGCGTGCAACGGAAAACGCTTCAACGAGCAGACCTTGCAAGTTCGCTACCGCGATCGGTCGATCGCCGACGTGCTCGACATGTCGATCGACGAGGCCGCCGAGTTTTTCGAGAATTTCGCGGCCGTCAAACGCGTGCTCGACGCCCTACGCGAAGTCGGCCTGGGCTACCTGCGGCTGGGGCAACCGTCGAATACGCTTTCCGGCGGTGAGGCCCAGCGGGTCAAGCTGGCGAATGAACTCAGCCGCGTCGATACCGGGAAGACGCTCTACGTCCTCGATGAGCCGACGACCGGCCTGCACTTCGACGACATCAGCAAACTGCTGGACGTGTTGAATCGGCTCGTCGATCGCGGCAACACGGTGATCGTCGTCGAGCATCATTTGGATGTGCTCAAGACGGCCGATTGGATCATCGACCTGGGGCCCGAAGGGGGAGACGGGGGCGGATACGTCGTCGTCGAAGGACGTCCCGAAGATATCGCCCGGCTGGAAGACAATCACACCGGCCGCTTCCTTCGCAGTGTGCTGAACGTCTCTTGATGCCCGGCCGACCGGGGCGCGGTGTTCATCCTGTGGTTTGCCTCGCGACAAGCCTGCGCAGGCGGCGGGCGCGCGGTACAATATCGGCCGCCCGAGGGACCACGCCGTCCGAACGAAGCAACACGGTAGGGAAACGGTGTCAATACAGCGAAATCGCGGCACGCGAAAACTGATCGTCGGTTGCGACGAGGCCGGTTACGGTCCCACGTTGGGACCGCTGGTGATCGCCGCCACCGCCTGGGAAACCTCGTCCGATACGACCGGTGCCGACTTGTACCGGCTCTTGGCGTCGGCCGTTTCGGACCATGCTTCGGCAAACGCCGATCGCGGGTTAGAGGCAACCGATCCGGGCCGACTCATCGTCGCCGATTCGAAACGCGTCTATCGTCCCGGCGGTACGATCGCCGGATTGGAACGGGCCGTGTCGGGCTTGACCGCCTGCTTGGGACTTGAACCGAACACGCGGAACGATCTGTTTCGCGTTCTGGACCCCGCGGTGAACGGCGAGCTGACATCGGTGCCGTGGTATCACGACGATCGTCCGCTTCCCGCGTGCATCGAACCCGAGACGGTCGCCGTCGCCGCAGAAACGTTGCGCCGCACCTGCGACCAAGCGGGAATTCGCCCGGCGGGCGTGCGGGCACAGATCGTACCGGCGATTCGCTTCAACCGCCTGCTCTCACAATACGGCAGCAAAGGCGCACTGCTTTCGCACACGACGCTTGCCGCGGTCATCGCATTGATCGAACAGACCGCAAGCGACGACATCGACCGGATCGAAATCGCCTGCGACCGGCACGGCGGCCGCAAGCATTACGCGGGCATCACGGCCGAATGTTTCGAAACGGCCTTGGTCCGTGTGATCGAAGAACGCCGGGATTGCAGCCGCTATTCGTTCGAGTGGCGCGGCCGGTCGATCGAGATCGCCTTTCGCACCGGCGGCGAGTCGCTGCTTCCGGCGGCGTGGGCCTCGATGATCGCGAAATACGTGCGGGAACTGGCGATGGAGGCTTTCAACTGCTTCTGGCGGAAACACGTCGATACGGCACCGACGGCCGGGTATCCGCAAGATGCGAAGCGCTTTCTGGCCGCGATCGAACCGGCCCGGCGGCGGTTGGGGATCGATCCGGCGATTCTCCGGCGGGCGAAGTGAAAAGGTGCCTACAAACACGCGGCCCATTGTCGACCGTCGACAATGGGCCCGGTGCGATACCGACGATCAAGGGGATCAGAACATCAACGGCGCGGCACGCTCGGCCGGACGCCCAACGCCTGGTTCGGTTGCGATTGCGGGTTGTTCACCGTCTTCGCCCAGGTGTGATCGGGCAAATACGGTTGGAACGGATCTCGCTTGAAGATCTGGAAGAAGTCGTTCCGGTTGATCTTGGGATTTTCGATCTGGAACACGACCCGCTGCTGCGTGCTGGGTTGCGCCGACGGATAAAAAACCTGTAAAGCGAACAAGTCCATCGTGGGGTACTTCAAGATGATGTGCGCCCGGCTGAAGTTCGCCGCCTCGCGTTGATGACGCGGCAGGGCCTCGATCCAGATTTCGTCTTTCACGTTGGCCGGAGTGATCAGCCGCATGAAATAGCGGCGTTTGAGCGATTCGGCCTCGGCCCCGAACAAGAACGGCAGCGGTCCCTCGGTGATCGACTTGCCTTGCAATTCGGGCGGCAAAGGCGTCTCGACGATTTGCTTCGTCTCGTAGCGGTACTCGTAGACCGATTTGCCGTCGCACACCCAGCGTTCGGGGTGCGGTGAATCTTCATACCGATCGCCGACGGCCTCTTTGTCGACCAAGAACAGCCCCTTGTCGGGAGCCGAGTACATCACCTTGCCCCGGCAAATGCGTTTGGGCGCATTCTGCGGCCCGTTGACGGGGTCGAACTCCCAGCGGGTGAATTCGCATTCGAAGTTTTGGATTTGCTTGCTGCGTTGTTCCCAGGCGGCCAGCACACGATCGAGCTGGGCCTGTTCGTAGGGCGTCAATTGAAACGGCGGCGGCAAGAGGGCGTCTTCCTGCGGCGCCGGACCCGTGCGTCGCTCCAGCCGCGGATCGTTCGGCACGACCGGCTGGTTCGGGGCGGGAACGGCACCGGGCTGTCCGGCATAGCCGGGACGACCGTAGGCTTGGTTTCCTTGCGGCGGATACGGGGCCTGGGCCCACCCCGTGGCGGCACAAGCGAACCACAATACTCCTACACACACACACGACATCCGGGCGAATCGCCGCATCGGTTCCTCCTTGATCGTGCGTCGGTTCATGGACGTTCGGAGCACGCGGGCGGCACTCCGGCGCGCAATCGCGGCAAGACGTCCGCATTCTAACACGTTCCGCCCGATTCACCGATAGCGGTTTGGCCGTTCGGCACCACCCGGCGTGCCCTCCCGCGGCAAATCCGGTCATTGCAAGAGCGAGGCCGATTGTGCCGCAACCTCGTCGGATCGGTCGAGGATCGTCTTCGCCGGGATGCTCGTCACGCGTGCCGCAGCTTGAAAAAACGCGGCGCGGTTCTCGGGTGATTGCTTCACACCGATTCAGGGGGCGGCTTGCGGAACCGCCTCGGCAATGCGAATCGCCCGCCATTCGAGCCACGCACCGTCGTCTTCGGAAACGACGACCAGCTTCACGTCGACCGGCTTTCCCGCGTATTCCGCAAGCGGCAGGGTGAGCGGATCGGGATAGTTTCCGCCGCCGTGTTCGGGCGTGGTGAAGGTCGTCTTGTGTTCGTCGTTCACGAACACTTCGATTTTCGAGTACCGCACCTTGGGATGGCGGCACACATAGATTTCGAGGTTGCCTCCGGCTGCGGGTACGGCAAGCGTGCGGCGAAGTTCCAACGGCCCGCGACCGTGACGCACGACGATCCGCCACGCCGGGTTGCGGTCGTCGGTCGTGTCGAAGTAGTTTTCCAGTCGCAATTCGGCGGTTTCGGGCGAGGCGACGATCGTCCAGCCGTCCCAAGCGGGAACGGCGTCAGGGCGAAAGCGTTCGGCCTGTAGTGCTTGGGACGTGCCGTCGAGATAGACGATCGGTTCGAGCCAGTCGAAGATATCGCGGATATTGCCCGGATCGGCGCCCGGCGGCGCCCCCGGCGGTTCGGGATCGACCGCCAGTTCGAGCACGCCTTCTCCCGGAATCGGCAGCCTGCCGGTATCGACTTTTGAATGGGAACCGACGAGCACGTCGGCGGTGAACAGCGTGCGAAAGGCGGTTTCGCCCGCGGGCCGGAACTTCACCGACGCGGCGACGCAACCGCCGTCACCCGCCGATCGGTCGAGGGCCCCGGTGATGCGGAACGCGGTTGCTTCCGGCGGCAAGGGAAACGTCAGCCGACTGCCCGACAACACGCCGAATCCCCAGGCGAAGGGCCGTTCGGGCGTTTCCAGGCTTCCCCCGGCAATGTTGGCATTTACGCGAAATCCCCACGGACTACCCAACAACGGCAATTCAGAGAACTCGGGCACGAGCCGCCACAAGGGAACTTCGTCGACCGCAAAGAACCGGCGCATTCGAATGCGCCGATGCGAAACCCAAAGTGCCTGGAGACTCCATTCGGGTTGCACGAGAAAGTACCAGTTGTCGGGTTTTCCCCCGTCACCGAACGCCTGCGGCTGCATCCGCAACAGCGAAGTCGTCAAGCGGGCGCCTTCGTCGGTTTCGAGTTCGACGATGCGCCGTGACGTATCGTCGGCTCCTGCCGTGAGTAGACACCGACGACGGTACAAGCCCTGCATGCCGCCGAAGTCCTGTGAGTCGGGCAGATGAAGCTCGGCGACGTCCAACCACGGCATGTCGAGGATGCCCTCGTCTCGCAGGATGCGCACGCTGCCGGGCGTAATGCGGACGGCGCGAAACGTGAACACGCGCCCGTCAACAGTGAACAACGAACCCGGCCGGTAGCGATCCGTGACGCGCTTCCACACGATCCGGCGGACATGGTCGGTCGCCACCCGCAACCGCGGCCGGGAGCGGCCGTCCGGCGGATCGACGTGTGCATACGGTGTCACTTCCAGCCAGGCGGGCAAAAAGTCGTCCCCCGACTGTTGGGCCGGAAACGACGCAACCACGCGGCCCGGCAGGCGATCCCCCCCGTGAAACTCAACGAACGTTTCGGGAATCGCGGGCTTCGACAACGTGGTGTCGAGTATCCATCGCACGGGACGTTCGGCATCGAACAGGGGACGCCCGTCGGCCGAGGGAACGGCTTCTTCCCTGCCCCAATCGGCGACTTCGTCGACCGACGAGGTCGTCCCGTCGGTCCATAAAACGAGGTAACGCTTCGCGGCCGGGGGCGGTGTCGTCATCGTCTCGGCCAGCCGTAATGCCTCTTTCGAGGGTAAATGGCGTCCCATCGCCAGGTAGACCGCCCGCAGGTAATCGCGTGTGCCCGGCGACAATGTCCCCACGCCGGGCCGATCGCCCAACCGCAGGTCGTCGGCGATCAAGCTCATGACCAAGACGTTTTCGGCGTCGATGTACGGCTCGGCGGCCAAGGGCTTTTCAGCTTTCTCGATCGCCGCGGGCAATCGCTCGGGAGGAAACATGATCGTGTTCGGATCGTCCACGTCGACGGCCCCGAGAAAGTGGGCCAACCGATGGACGAGGTACCGCAATTGCATCTGCCCGTCGAAACCGGGTTGCGTGTCGGGAATCAGAATATGCGTATTCAGTGGATTCGACACGGGATGGGCAAGATCGGCAGGCCCGCTCAGCTTCCATTGACTGCTGACGCCGACGACCAATCGCGCGTCGTCGTGGGCGGTGTGGTCGCGGAAGTCGCGTTCCAGTTCCTCCGGGTCGGCAATCGCGTCGTTCGATTCCCACGTATCGACCGCGACCACCTCGAATCGCGTGCCGGTATACCATTCGAGAAATCGGGACGCCCCCGCGAATTGGGCCTTCAAGCGTGCTTCCCAGGCGTTGCGCACGGCGGGTTGTTCGTCGTCGACGAGTAGTTTGATGGGAATGACGACTGCCGGCGGCGGGGCCTCCCTCGCACCTGCGTGCAGCCACATGCTGGGTTGAATGCCCAAGAATCGCTGCGGCACGACGGCGAACCGACCGTTGCGCATTTGAAGGCGGTAGAGGCGGTTCGGTTCGAGCGGCTGCTCGAGGCGATCCTGCCCATAGACGGCCGAAAACGGCACGATTCCCGGGACGGCCAGGCGAACCGGTCGATCGGGAACGAGTGAAAACGATTTCGTTTCGCCCCACAACGGTCCGATCGAGACGGCAACCGGTGCATCCAAGTCGCTGACCAGGACGACGAACTCGGCTCGGGCCGGCGACATCCGGCCGAAAAACAAGCATCCCAGCGCCGTGACGACGAGGGCGGCGTGCCCCCATCGCAAGGCAGAATGGGGCTCGCGATGACGACCGGAACTCGAACGATTCACCAACATCGGCGCTCTTCTCACATTCCAGGATTCAATTCCGAAAAAGGCCGCGGCCGACATTCCATCATAATCGCCGGGCGTCGGAAGAAAGGGATTTCCTCGGCGGCCTCCGGGGTCGCTTCTTTCGCCGGGCAGACAAACTACGGCACATAGGCAGTGTCGGCAAGATCGGTCAAATGCGATTGACCGCAGCGGCCGCTTGCACGAAGATGATGGAATCCATTTCTGCCGGAACGCGCGTGCGGCTTCCGGCGGATGGTCCGACAACCATTCACGGCACTTCGGTGAGGCGAATCGATCGGATGACTCGCAAGGCGTTGATTACCGGAATCACGGGCCAGGACGGTTCCTACCTGGCCGAGTTCCTATTGGAAAAAGGATACGAAGTCCACGGGATGGTTCGTCGCGCCAGCACCGAGGGCTTCGAACGGATCAACCATCTGGCCGACCGGATCGTCCTTCACCAGGCCGACCTGTTGGACCAACTGTCGATCGTGCGGCTGATCGACGAGGTGCGTCCGCACGAGGTGTACAACCTCGCCGCCATGAGCTTCGTGCCCACCAGTTGGGAGCAACCGCTTTTGACCGGCGAATTTACCGCCTTGGGCGTCACCCGCATGCTCGAGGCGATTCGCCACGTCGATTCGAGCATCCGCTTTTATCAGGCCAGTTCGAGCGAGATGTTCGGTGCCGTCCAGGAAGAACCGCAAGACGAATCGACCCGCTTTTGGCCGCGCAGTCCCTACGGCGTGGCCAAGGTGTACGGACACTGGATCACGGTCAACTATCGCGAGAGCTTCGGCATCTTTGCGTGCTCGGGCATTCTGTTCAATCACGAGTCGCCCCGCCGCGGCAAAGAATTCGTCACCCGCAAGGTGTCGTACGGCGTTGCCCGCATCAAACTTGGGCTGCAAGACGAACTGCGATTGGGGAACCTCGACGCAATGCGGGATTGGGGCTACGCGGGCGACTACGTGCGGGCCATGTGGATGATGCTCCAGCAAGAGAAGCCCGACGATTTTGTCGTCGCCACCGGCGAGAAGCATTCGGTGCGCGAGCTGGTCGAGCTGGCCTTCGATCACGTGGGCTTGGATTGGAAACAATACGTGAAGATCGACCCGGCGCTGATTCGTCCGGCCGAGGTGTGTACTCTACGGGGGAACGCGGCCAAGGCCCGCCGTGTGCTGGGCTGGGAACCGAAAGTGACCTTCCCCGAACTCGTTCGCATGATGGTCGATGCCGACCTGGAACGGGTACGACGTGAAATGGCCGAACCGGGCGATCCGCCGTAACGCGAAAAGCGGCTTTTTGAGGCGTCGGACCTACCGCGGCGAAATGACCGCCTTTCGGCCCAAACCGCAGCCCCACACAACGGATGGTTTTCGGTGAACAAAGCGAAGAAACACATATTTACGTTTTTGAAGATCGCGGTGTCGGTCGGGCTGATCGGCTACCTGGTGTGGGATGCCGTCCAACGCGGCGAGGGCGTCTTCAGCGACGAAAACGGTTTCAGCTCGCAACGGTTTTTCGCGGTGTTGAACCACGCCGCGACGCATTGGTATTGGCTGGTTACCGCCCTGGCCGCCGCCTTTTGCGCCGTGATGATCACCTTCGTGCGCTGGTGGATGCTGGTGCGGGCGATCGGAATCAAGTTCACCTTCCGCGAGGCGCTGCGGCTTGGGTTCGTCGGCTACCTGTTCAACCTCGCCCCGATGGGGCTGGTGGGCGGCGATCTGGTGAAGGCCGTGTTGCTCGCCCGCGGCCAGCCCGGCAAACGTGCGGAGGCCGTCACCAGCGTGTTCGTCGATCGCGTGTTGGGGCTTTACAGCTTGTTCCTGGTCGCAACCGGCGCCATCTTGCTGACCGGTTTCCTCCATGAAGGAAACGCCCAGGTGCGCACGATTTGTTACGGCGTATTCGGCGTGACCGCAGCGGCGACCGTCGGCTTGTTGTTGGCGTGGTTGCCGGACATGACCGGCGGGCGCAGCCTGAAGGCGATCGGGCGCATCCCGTTGGTCGGCGGAACACTCGTCCGCTTGGTCGAGGCCTTCCGCGTGTACGGCAAGCGACCGGATATCATCTTCGTGTCGATCGCGATGACGCTGGCGGTGCACACGCTTTTCGCCACGAATATTTACTTTGCCGCCAAGGGATTGTTCGACCACGTTCACACTTGGCAACGACATATGGTCATGGCACCGGTGAGCGCGGCGGCGCAAGTGTTGCCCGTCTCGATCGGGCCGGTCGAATTCATGCTCGACTTTATTTACCGCCTGGTTCCTTTGGCCGACGGCCGTGCGGTTCCCGCGGGGCAAGGGTTGGTCGTCGTACTCACCTACCGCGTAATCTCGCTGTGCATCGCCACCGGCGGCATCGGGTATTACCTGGCCGGCCGTTCCGAGTTCGTCGAGGTGATGCACGAACTCGAGGATGAGGATCCGCAGGCCGACGGTGCGGCGGCGACTTAGGCCCCCGAGTCGCAGCGGGTCCGAATGGAGGCGGACGATGAATATCGCCACGATGCGACGGCTCGATCGGTGGTTGGGCGGCGTCGGCTGCCGCGTGCTCACCGCCTGGCGAAAGCTCGTCGATCATCGTTCGCTGCCCGAGGTGCCGTCGCGGATCTTGTTCGTCAAGCCGGCGGAACAAGGGGCCACCGTGCTTGCCGAGCGGGCCGTGGCCGAAGCCGCCCGCCGCGTGGGCCGCGAGAACGTCTTCTTTCTGGTTTTCGCCGAAAATCGGTTCGTGATCGACGCGATGCAGCTCGTGCCGCCGGAAAACGTCCTCACGCTCGATACCCGCGGCCTGCTGCGGTTCGCAGCGAGTGTGTTGCACTTCATGCGCGCGGCGAGGCGACTGAAAATCGACACGGCGATCGATTTGGAGTTCTTCACCCGCGCTTCGGCGATCCTCACGTATCTTTCGGGCGCTCGATCGCGAGTGGGGTTGCATCCGACGGGAGACGAATCGAACTACCGCGGCGACCTGATGACGCATCGGGTGAGTTACAATCCGCGCCTGCACACGTCGCAGATGTACGAAGCGATGGTGCGGGCGTTGGATGTGTCGCCCTCGCGATTGCCCGCCTTCGATTGGACGCCGCCTCCTCCGGAACCGCCTCAAGCGCGCTTCGAACCGGCCGCGCGTCAGACCGAGACGGTGGCCGAGTTGCTCGCCGGCCTGTTTCCCGGTTGGTCGCCGTCTGCCGAGGGAGGCAATCGGCTGGTACTGTTGAACGCCAACGCCAGCGACCTGTTGCCGCTACGGCGTTGGGAGCCCGATCGCTACGTGACCTTGGCAAAGCGGTTGCTGGCTTGGAATGCGCAGCTTCGCGTGGTGTTTACCGGCGGACCTTCCGAGGCCGAAGCCGGAAAACACCTGGCGGATGCCGTCGACGATCCGCGATGTGCTTCGGCCGCGGGCAAAACGTCGTTGGACGACCTGCTGACCCTCTATCACTTTGCCGACGTCCTCGTGACCAACGACAGCGGTCCGGCACATTTCGCCTGCCTGACGCCCGTCGACGTCGTCGTCTTGTTCGGTCCCGAAACGCCCAAGTTGTTCGGGGCGGTCGGTCCGCGGGTTCACATCCTGTACGCCAAGACGGCATGCAGCCCGTGCGTGAACGCGTACAATCACCGCACGACCCGATGCCGCCTGCCGGTGTGCATGGAGCGGATTACGGTCGACGCGGTGTTCGATGCGGTCGTCGCCGCGCTCGATCGCCGGATGCACGGCTGATCGCCCGTCGCGAGCCTTTGCCGCGACCCGAGCCCGTCGTTGGGTGTCAACCGGCGTTCTTTGCAGCCGCTCGCTTGACTTCAGGACGCGGCGGAAAGAACTGCGGTTCAGTCTTGACCGGCTTGCGGAGCCGCTCCGGCGCACGATCGACTTTCTCGGCGATGTCGTACCACATCTTCTCGAGGCGTTGCGCCAGCTCGGGTTTCTCGTCGACCAGATTGTTCAACTCGGTTCGATCGACGGAAAGATCGTACAGTTCCCACGGACCGCCGCGGGCGGAAACCAGCTTCCAATTTCCTTCACGAATTGCCCGGTTGTTCGAAAAGATGAAGTACAGCCAATCGTGTCCTCGCCGGACTTGGCCTTCGAGAATCGGCAACAGCGACAGCCCTTGCAGTGGTTCGACTTCGTGTCCGGCCGCCTGTTCGGGATAGTTTCCGCCCGTCAGATCGCACACCGTGGCCATCACGTCGATGAGATGTGCCGGTTGATGGGTGATGCTGCCCGGCGGCACTTTCAGCCCCTTGGGCCACGATACGATGCACGGCGACGAGATACCGCCTTCGTGCTGGTTTTGTTTGTACCACCGGAAGGGCGTGTTCCCCACATGCGCCCAACCGACATCGTACGTCCAGTACGAGCGCGGATCCCACGGGGCATACTCGCGGCCTCTCGTGCGTTCGAAGGGGCAGGCCCCGTTGTCGGAACAGAAGAGAATGAACGTGTTGTCGTACACGCCCTTTTCTTTCAAATGCGCGACCAACCGGCCGATGTTCTGATCCAACCGATCCACCATGCCGGCAAAGACCGCCATGCGGTCGGATTCCCATCGTTTTTCTTCGTCGGTGAGCAGATCCCAGGCAGGTACCTCGGGGGGACGCGGGCTGAGCTTCCACGGCTTCGCGAACAAACCCATTTCGAGTTGCCGCCGATACCGTGCCTCGCGGATCACGTCCCAGCCGGCGTCGTATCGGCCGCGATACTTTTCGACACATTCTTTGGGGGCTTGCAATGGATAATGCGGCGCGTTGTAGGCGATATACCCCAAGAACGGTTTGCCTTCGGCCAACGCCTCGTCGATGAAGCGGATCGCGTAATCGGTATTTGCGTCGGTGGTGTAGAAGTCGTCGCCGAAATCGTCGAACTTCTCGCCGTTCAACCGAAACGTGTTGTCGCCGATGAAGTAGTTCGTCGCACCGCTGAGATGACCGAAGTAACGTTGGAATCCGCGATCGGTCGGCTCGTGGTTCAAGTGCCACTTGCCCGCCATCAGGGTGAAATATCCGGCATCGCGGGCGACTTCGGCGAAGATGGCGGCACGGGAAAGTTCGACGTCGCCCGCCTGCATGCAGTACAACCCCGTCAAGATCGACACCCGCGACGAATGGCACTTGGCCGTGTTGTAGAACTGTGTGAACCGAAGCCCCTCGGCGGCCAGCTTATCGAGGTTCGGGGTTTCGATCTCGCTGCCGTAGCATCCCAGGTCGGAGAACCCCAGGTCGTCGGCAAGGATGATCAGCACGTTGGGCCGATCAGGCGCCGCGGCTCGGGCCGGAGCGGCGACCAGCAACGCGGCCAAGGCGAGAAGCCCCCCCGCCCACGGGAGGCAACTGAACCGGCACTTCGATGGGGTCTCCACGGCGTTGCGATGGTCGGGATTTTTTCGGGCGATCATGACCGTCCCCTCATTGGTGGGTGGTGAACATACACAGGCAGGCATATACAGTCGAAACCGGAGACATCGGCGGCTTCGTTTCTTTATCGCCGCAACCGGTCGAATCGCACGCCGAAGCCGGTGTTCCGGGACACAACTTACGCTGCAATGGTGCCTTACGGCGATTTGTCGGATTGACGATACGCGTTGAGCCTGCCGTCATGCGTGCGCCCCCGGCACATTTGACGTTGGTTTTATCGCCCGCCGGGCGGTAGCCATTCGACGGCGCCGAGGTCCGGTCGGCGGAAGGGGATCGGGTTTCCCAGCAGGTCGCGATCCGGCGCGCCGGAGATTACCAGCCCGGCGTCGATGCACGGCGAAGCGGGATGCAGGCCGAATCCCCGCAAGGCAAGACGCGTGCGCATGTCGATGTCGGTGCCCGGATGCTGCGGATCGAGCCACGCAGGATCGGCGACGATCGGACGGGTTTCCGTCGGGTGCGGCTCGATGTTCACGTACAGATTGTTGCGAAAGACGGTTTCCTTCCCTTTGCCGCGCGAACCCCACGTGCCGTGTTCGGCGAAATAGAAAACGTTGTTTTCGAACCGGCTGCGCAGCGGGGTTCGATCTTCCAGAAACACGGCCACCTTCAGCCCGCGGCCGACGTAGTGCGTGTTGTTGTAAACGTGGATCTGCTCGGCCTGCGATTTGCTCTCGAATCCGTAGCAGTAGATGCCTTGCCGGTCGTTCACACTCAGGTTGTAGCGGATGGTCACGTTGCGGTTGTGCCGCTTCATGATCCCGCAAAACCACATGTTGTCGTGGCTGTAGTTGTATTGGATGAGGGTGTTGATGCAATTGTAGTCGGCGTCGAATCCGCCGCGATCTTGTCCCTCGTCGCCGATGTTGCCGTAGGCCTCGTTGAATTGGATGCGCGTGCCGTCGCTGTCGAAGCAAAAGACGCTGTGCCCGACGTCGGCCCGGCTGCTGTGGGCCAGCGTGTTGTATTCGCAGACGGCGTCCTTCGCGCAGCGGAGGATGATCGCGTTTCGTCCCGTTCGAGAAACATAGTTGCCCGCGATCGACACGTTCGTCCACAGGTTGCGGGAAACGACCTTCTCGCCGTCGAATTCGAGGCCGCCGCATGACGAGGCGGTCGCAATTCCGACACCGCCGACGCGCTCGATGCGGTTGTTCGTGATCTGCAAGTCGTCGACGCGTGCGTCGCGGCAATCCATGCGCACGTGAATACCGCCGCGCCGCTTGTCGCCCACCAACGCATTGACGTCGTGCACGAAGCAGTCGTCGATGACGAAGTGACGGAACAGACGATCTTCGTCTTCCATTTGCACGAGGATACCGAACAACGCGCCCTGGTCGCGGTCGCTGCCGTCGGTATTGGTGACTTCGAGGCCGGTGATTTCCCAGCCGTCGGCGTTGTGCAACAAGACGGCCGCGGGATACTTGCCCTCGGCATCGATTCGCGGACGCGGTCCCGTACCGTACGGTTCGATGCGGATCGGCGTCTGAGGTTTTCCGCATCCTCGGGGTGCGAACATGCCCGTCACGCGCACGCCGCGGCGAAACAAGACGATATCGCCCGGCAAAAAGGCATGTTCCCGCAAGGCGTCGAAGTCGGCCTGCGAGTCGATCCGATATTCAGCCGCCGTCGCAAAATACGCGGCATACACAAGCGAGACGAAAGCACACAACGAGACGAGAACCGGTCGCGGCATGGGGCAATCCTTTCGGAACGAGGGACGGAACCCGCAACTTCTCATTATCCTTCGCCGGTGGACGGCGTCGCAACGCAATCCTCCGGCCGATCGTTCCGCGAATTCTTTTCGCGCGTTTTTTCTTGCGGCTCGGCGTGTTATTATCGTTCGCAACGCGGGCAGATGTGGCGGTGCCACACGGCGCACGGCTGCATTTCCCGGCAAACAATAGGGGACGCGCTTGCCGACGCAGACGGCTGATTCGCGGCCGTCGTTCCCGCATCGCCTTGCCGGATCGTTCTCGCGGCGGCTCGCGGGGGCAGCTTCCGATCGGTCGTGCAGACGTTCATCGAGGAGAACGGTATGGATCGTGATTTGTCCGGCGAATTCCGTAACATCTTGGAGCAAGACCCGCCTCAATTCACGGACCGCGTCGATACCCCGTGGGACGACGTGCCCGACTGTGAAGACTTCAACCAGAAGGCGTTCCGGCACATCGTTCGCGCGCTGAAAACCCTGTGTAACGCCGGCGAGAAGGCGCCGGATGCGACGGTCCCCCCTGCGCCGGGTTCTCGCGGCGTCTTGGTGCTGGGGGAAGCCGGCACCGGAAAAACGCACTTATTGATGCGGGTGGCCAAGAAGCTCGCCCAATCGAACCACATTTTGTTCGTCCGCAAACCGAACAACGAAGAAGCCGTCGCGCAGCACGTTTGGACCAACATCATCCAAAGCCTGTCGCGGGTCGTACCGCACGGCGACCACCTGCGATCCCAGCTCGATGTCCTGTTGGCGCACGTGTTCTCCGACGTGCTGATTCCCGAATTCGAAAGAGATCTCGAAAACGGAGCCAAAGCAGCGCAACGAAAGAAATGGGCACAGCAATTGCGCAACGATCCGTACAACTTGTTTCGGATGCTCGGCAAGGGCAGACAACGTCAGCAGAACATGGAGAGCATTCGCCGGAGGACGTTACAGTACCTCCAGGTGCGTCATCCCGAGGTAGATCAAAAAATCGCCCGCGCGTTGATTACCTACTGCTTCGTATCCAGTGAAGAACACAAGCGGTTGCTCCTTACCTGGCTGGCGGGCGAAGAAATCGACGAGAAGGAGGCGCGACGGATCGGATTGCCCGCCGCGTGGGTGCAGATCGACGAGACCTCGAGCGAGGTAGCGACCCAGCAACAGCGAGAGGAGCTGGCACTGCGAGCCATTCGTTCGTTGGGCATCTTGTCGACGCACTACCAGCCGCTGATCTTGGCGTTCGACCAACTCGAAGGTCTGCGCAACGAAGAGCGGCTGACGCAGCGGTGGGGCGACGTGGTGCGCGAAATTTTCACGATGACGCCGAACCTCTTGATCGTCACGTGTATCTTTCCTTCGCTATGGGAGGATTGGTTCAAAAAAGTGCTCGACAAAAGCGTCTTAGAACGTCTTTCCCAGCGTCGAGTCGAACTCGAACCGTTTCAACCGCACCACGGACTGGCCTTGTTGCGGGCGCAGTTGCGATCGCACTTCGTGCGTTACCGGCTGCCGACAGAAATCTATCCCTTCGAAGAAGAAGACGTCCACGCACTGTGCGCCGGCGGTCCGTCGCCGCGCATGTTCATCCAGCGTGCCCAACAGTGGTTCGACGACTGGCTGGACCTCGAAGAAGAGGAAACCCCTGCGATTTTGACCGAGTCCGAGAGCCCCGGGCGAGACGCCATCGATTCGGTGATCCGCAGCGCACTGGAGAAGTTTCGTGCCGAGGAGCTCAAACGGTACGACAAGGAAGTCCCCGTCGAACAGGATTTCTTCGGACGTGTTCGAAGCATCTTCCAATCGATATTGCGGGAAATCGGTTGCGACGCGCGTTTCGAGAAAGCGGCGCACGGGCGTTACGTGATGCCGCCGAACTTCATCGTCAAATCACCCGAAGACGGCAAAGGGCTGTGCATCGCCGTCATGAACAGCACGGGAAATGCTTTCGCGCATCGGATCAAGAACCTGTTGAAGACACAGGAGGCGGGCGACCAATACAAAGCCTTGATCATTCTTCGCGACCGGCGGCACGGCCCCATCGGCCCGAAGAGCCAAGAGTACCTCGATACCCTGCGAAAACGCGGGGCCGTCTTCATTCGAACGACCAAAGACGAAACGTGCCTGCTGAACGCCTTTTATGAGGCATTGACGGCTGCCGAAGAGCAAGATCTCTCGGTGGGAACGTACAAGATCGAGAAAGGCGAAGTCGTCGCTTACGTGCGGCAAAACGGGCTTCTCCGCGAAACAGAGTTGTTCCAAACGGCCGGCCGTCTCAGCCCCGTCGCGGCGGCCGTCGTCGGGGCCGAATGACGCACGCCGGATGCGACCGCGGAGCCGAGATTACAGGTAGTCCAGCAACGTCAGTTGGAACATTTTGGCGGTCGCTTGCAAGGCAGCTTCGAGGGCCATTTGACGACCCGTCAGGCTCGAAATGGCCTCGACCATGTCGATGTCATGCTCGTCCGAGAGCATGCTGCGCAATTCGACGTCTTCGTCTTCCAGACGGGTTTGCAGGATGTCGAGGCCGTTCTGCTTGGCGCCCAGGTCGGCGCGCACGAAGTTGAAGTTCAAGAGCTGGTCGTCCAGTTGCTGAACGGCCCGCTCCATCTCGTAGCTGTCGTTTTCGAGCAATCCGTGCTTCAACCGAAGCAGAGCGTTGAAGACGCTTTCGGTTTCCAACGGGGCGACGTCGCGACCGGTGAGGGTCGTCGGCTCTCCGCCGGAGAGTTGCGGGGGATTGAGCGGATCGGTCGCCGCCACAAATCCGGTTCCGTCGTTCCCGTCCGCCGGATCGAGGACGATTTCGAATCGCTGGCTCGCGGCAAGATCGGCCTGAAACATAGTGATGATGCGATTGGCGTCGGTAACGCCCGTCTCGATCTCGAATCGCAGTTCCTTGTTTACGGGGTCGAACGTGAACGATTCGGCACCGGGGACGGTGTCTTCGAAGATGACACGGTATCCGTTCGCGTCGCTGGTCGGGAACCGCGACCGAACGATCAGGTTGCTGTTCGGTCCCGGCGAGGCCACCGTCGTCGTCGCGATGCTGCCGGGCGAAGTCGCCTGTGCCTCGTTTTCTCCCGGCGGAATGAACCCCAAGTCGATCGCCGTGGTACTCAGTTTGGTCCGTTCGACAGTGAGCGTACCGGAGCCTAGGCTGTCGTCGACCAATTCGATACCGTTGCCGTAGGTGGCCAGTCGTGCATAGAGCCACGGTTGCTCACCCGGTGCCCGCGGTGGATTGTCGGGATGGTTGTTGATCAGGTCGATTACGTCCTGCACCGTTTGCGCGCCCGAAATATCGAACTCGAGGGTAACGCCGTCGGCGCGGGTGATGAGAAAATCGACGCCGCCTGCCGAACCGCCCGACGTCGAGGTCGTCCCCAACTGCACGAGCCCCGAGCCGTCGTTGAGCGGATTGCCTTCTTCGTCGGCGAGGACCAACTCGAAGTCGTCGCGTGCGCCGGGTGTCGCCGCGAACAGATCGACGACGTCCTTGGCCGTCGTGTATCCCGGTGCGATACCGATGGAAATCTTCTTGTTGACCGGATCGTAAGTGATCGTCTCGGATCCCGGAGGCAGCCCCGAGTCGTAGATTTCCAGTTCGTAGTCGTTCCAATCGGAACCGTCGTTGCGGGCGCGCAGGAGCAGGTCGTTGTTCAGCCCGTTCGAGGTGTACGTAGCCGAGGCCCGCTGGCCGTCGCTTTGGTAGTCGAACACGCCGCGGCCGAAGTTCATGTCGGCCAGTTTCGTTTCCCCGGTGAACGTGCGAACGCCCAATTGCGTCGCGGTGACGCCGCCGTTCTCGCCGACGGCGAAGTCGGCACCGCTGACCCGCGAACGGATGTCGATGCCGGTGCGCGATTCGTTGATCTGGGCAAGGAGTCCGGCCTCGGAGCTGTTGAGAATGTTCAACAAGTCCTCGACGGTTTCGGCCTCACTGATGTCGATGGTATGCGTCTGCCCGGCGTTGGTGATTTGCAATCCTGATGTCTTGTCGAACTCTTCGCCCGATCCGCCTTCGGTCGTGGCGGCCCACTCGCCCGGCGGCGTGACGGCGACCAGGCCCAAGCCCGCGTAATCGCCCTGGTCGAGCGTGTCGAGTTCGGCGGTGAACGGCAGGGTGCCCGCGGCGTTCGCGGTGTTGATCGCATCGACGACATGCTGGGCCAGGGTATGCCCTTCGTCGATCAGCACGGTGATTTCTTTGGCCGCCGGATCGTACTGGACGACCTCGTTGCCGAAGGTGACCGTCGGATCGTCGAGAAAGCGAATTTTCGTACCGTTCAGGGCCTCGCCGCGGGTGTCTGCCGTGAGGATGAAGTCGTTGTCGGTCGAGGGGAATCGCACGTATGCCCGAGAATACGTGCCGGTGATGTCGTCCAACGACGTGGTCAAGGTGAGCGCCGGGTTCAAATCTTCGCCGACGACGGGATTCAGGCCCACGCCGATCGGCGTGTAGATCCCCAATTGATGCGCCGAGTTGCCTTCACCGACTTCGAGAATCGAAAGATCGCCGACCGCGGCGTCGAGCTGAATCTTCAAGCCGGTTGCGGTGATTTCGACGTTCAGCGGCAATCGCTCGGCATTGTTCTTGATCAACAATGCCACGTCGCCGATCGTTTCGGCGCTGCTGAGGTCGATAGTGGCAACCGTGCTCCCGTCGGAAATGGCGATACTTCCGAGATCGACGCCCAGTCCGCCGTACAGGTCGGAAAGCCGCGTATCCATCGTGAGGGCGGGATTCAAGTCGGCTTGTCCGCGGACGGCATCGGAGAGCGCGCCGAACATTTCCGCCCCGGTCACGTTCGTCTGGAACAACAGGTCGGTGTCCGAGTAGCTCAACAACGTGTTTTCGTTGCCCAGGTAGGTGATCAAGTCGCCGTCGCGTTCGAAGGGGCGAACGTCCGTCCGGCTGCCGGCGAACAGATAGCGGTCGCGGAACTTGTGGTTGCCCGTGTCGAGAAGCTGCTGGATCGCCTGCTCGATCTGCTGCGCCGCGGCGGCGCGTTGATCGTCGGTCGAGGTCGTGCCCATCACGCTCAGGGCGACCGCCCGCGCGTCGGAGACGATCTCGGAAACGTGCGACGCCGCCGAATCGGTCGCCGTCAGGAACGACTGGTTCGTCTCCAGGTTGCTTTTGACTTGTTCCTTGCGTTCGAGCAACCGTTGCAGGCTCATCACCCGCAACGCCGAGATCGGGTCTTCGCTGGGAAGCTGGTATCGATAGCCCGTGCTGAGCTGCGTCTGTACGCGGTACAGTTCGCGCTGATCGTACTGCACCTGCTGCAACAGGCGGGACCGTACGAACAGGTCGCTCACGCGGGTGGTGGGAATTCCGATGATGGCACCCATGGCCGGTCGCTTCCTTGCAAATCGATCACGAGGGCGAACGCAACACTTGCGTTGTCTGCGCGTCCCGATGTGTTCCTCAAGGGGGCATCATGTTTCGTGATCGCCCGTTGCCGTCTTCCGGCATCGAAGGCGCTCAAATACTTACCAAGATTTCGAACAACTCGTTCAGCACGGCGATGAACCGTGCCGAAGCCTGGAACTGCCGCTGAAACGTCATCATCTTGACGGCCTCTTCGTCGAGGCTGACACCGCTGGTGGCCATTTTTTGGCCGCGCAAGGTTTGCTCGAACACGCGGGCGCCTTCGGCCTCGGCCTGCGCCACCGCCGAACCTTGGGTCATGTCGCCGGTCAATTGGTCGTACAGGACCGCCAGGCTCATCCCGTTTTGGGAATCGAGCGGCCGATCGAGAAAGTCGGCCAACTCGAGGGCGATATCGGTATCGACACCGATCCCCCCGGCACTGGCGGCAAACAGTGAGGGGTCCTCTTGCACGACCGTATTGACGGCGATGTCGCGCGCGGTCGAACCGGTGAAAAACGTATTCAGGCCCAAGGCGGCCAGCACACCGCTGGAATCGTTCGCAAAGGCGAACTGCTGATCGATCGAATCGGCCGAGATCGTGATCCGCCCGGTGGCATCGGCCGAAGCGGTCAACCCGTCGATCGCGTCCAGTTGCGCCGCCAAATCTTCCAAGGTCGTGTCGTCGTTGATACCGTTGAGGTCGACCTTGATGGTGGTCGTTTTCGCTTCACCCGTGCGGGTGTTGTACAAGATGAGGTCGAACGATCCGTTCTGCGGGGTGAAGTCGAGGCCCGCCGTGTCGAGGGGAACGTCCGTCTCGTCGACCAGGTACGTACTGGTCAACTCGCTGAACCCGTTCAATCCCTGCCCCGACGAGAAAAGCTTGTTGAACTCGAAAATGAGCGCCCCGGCGAAATTGTCGAGCTGATCGAGGAAGCCGCCGAGGATGTCGTCGCGCGAGGAGATCAGCCCGGCCAGTTCGCCGGCACTGATATCCAAAGGTGAATCGGTTTCTTTCAAGTGAATTTCGGCGGTGGCCAGGCCGCGGTCGGTTCCGTAGACGACTTCGACTTCGCGGCGCGTCCCTTCGTACACGAGAAAGTCGCCGCCTACGTATACGGTCACGCCGCCCGATTCCTGCTCTTCGACGCGGATGTCGATCAGTTCGGCCAATTCTTCCAAGGCCTGCAACCGCTGGTCGCGCAGGCCCACCGCATCGCTGTTCGACACGTCGCCGCCTTCGGTTTCGGCAATGCGGATGTTCAGTTTCTGGATCGTTTCGGTGAGCTTGTTGATTCGCTCGGCCATGTCGGCGACACGGTCGTTCAGGTCGTTGCGGACCTCGGAAACGCGATTCGACAAGCGGGTGATGTTCGTGGCCAGCGTTTTCCCCTGCAAGACGGCCAGGTTCCGGACGGAAACGCTTTCGGGCTGGTTCAAGATCTCGGAGATCGCCGAGAAAAAGTTGTTCAGGTCGGTGCTCAGGTCCATGTCGCCCAGCTCGTTGACCAATCCTTCGAGCTGACCGTAGGTTTCTTCTTTGACCTCGGCACTCGATCGATCGCTGACCGATCCGCGCAGGCGTTCTTCGAGAAAGGTGTCGATCTTCTGAACGACGGCCTTGACGTCGACCCCCAGGCCCAACAACAAGCGGCCCAACTGCTGGACGGGGGCGGGTGCGAGGACCGTCTCTTCCCGGATGTAACCGG
Source organism: Thermostilla marina (assembly GCF_054657455.1). Taxonomy (NCBI): domain Bacteria; kingdom Pseudomonadati; phylum Planctomycetota; class Planctomycetia; order Pirellulales; family Thermoguttaceae; genus Thermostilla; species Thermostilla marina. The sequence goes on from NZ_BAAHYR010000001.1 coordinate 682,875, forward strand.
GGGTGTTCGCATTGGCGATGTTCTGCCCGATCACCTGCATGGCGATCTGGTCCGCCCGCATGGTGTTCGAGGCCATTCGGATCGAGCTATACAGCGACATCGCTTCGGGTCATCCAGTCCGTTGGAGGCTCGTGTTCCGCCGCGGACCCTCCCGGCCGCGGCGCAGCGGCGAACCGCGCCGACTTCGACGCGGTTTCGGGGCAAATTTGGCGTTGCTTAGGTTTTCTATGCTTCCTGGTTTATCAAGGATCCGCAGTTTGCAGTTTCGGAATAACGGTTATCTTTGTTATATGTCGGCCGAGATTCGCCGCCAGTCGCGATAATCTCGAGTAATTGTGAAAGGTGAATCAGTGTTCGCTGGATGATCAGCCAGTTCGTCAGGGCGTTGTGTTGTAACAGGCGCGCCCGCCGGCTCGCCTCGTTCGCCCGGCGACTGAGGTCGCCGTGCTTTCCCTGGACGGCTGCGGCCAGCGACCGGACGTTCTCGGCGGGAAGGCCGGACTGCTTCGCCCGCGTCAACAACGCCTCGCGCCGTTCCAGCAGCTCTTGAAGCCGTTCGGCAAGAGCGGCCTCTTCCTTATCCACATTCGCCAACTCCTCCATATCAACCGAAGCGAGCGACTGCCGCTTGCGGGTGAGGATGTCGAGCGATTGCTGTTGGATCGCCGAAAGATCGGTGAGAAAGCTCGCCAGTTCCGACTCCCAACTCGATTGCATTGCCGAAATCCTTCTCGTGGTTTGGGTGCTTCCTTGCGGATGCGTCGTGTACGGAACAGTGTCGCTTTGTTTCAGCGCCGTCGCAGTTCGAACAGTTCGAACATGGGATCGCTGAAGCGGTCGGCTGCGGAGTCGGCCATCTTTTCGGCCAACGTCATGTCGAGGTGTTGCTGGAAGATTTCCTCGGCCTGACCGCCGTGGAAATAAGGTGTTTTGTGGACCGACTTCCGCATCTCTTTGAGCATCATGCCGAACAGTGTTTGTCCGACGAACGATCGGAATGCCTCACGAAGTTCTTCGTCGTCTTCGGTCGCGGCCTGCTCGGCGGACGGTTCCGACATCTTCGCCTCGAGCAATTCGGCAAACTGCGCGCCGCGGTTCGCGGTCGCCTGATTTGCCGCGAAATTCGCCCGGTCGATCGTCGTGCCCGCTGTCACGTCCGCGATCATGATGGTTCCTCGAATCGGATTCGTCTTCTCAATGGGTTGTGTCGGGGGAGAGGCCCTGCGTCACTCGATGATCAAGTCGGCGTGGAGTTTGCCGTCGCGTTCGAGTCCCTTGATGATCTCGATGATGTCGGCGGTCGGCGTGTTGATCGCGTTGAGGGCTTCGACCAGCGCCTTGAGCGTGGGGTTGTCGGGCTGAGCGGGATCGACGCCTACGAAGCCGCCCGCGGTCGGTTGCCCGGTCTCGATCACCATGTTCTTATGCGTTACGACGACGGGCCCGATTTCGACGTCGCCGCTGATGACGATGCTTCCCGCCCGCTCGTTGATCACCACGCGGGGACCGGTCGCCACATCCAACAGCGGCAGGTTCAACACCTGGGCCACGAACAACACGGGGTCTTCGGCGTATTGCCGGGGAATCGTGACTTCGACGTTTCCTTGGTTGATCGCACGGGCCAAAGGCATGCCGCTGCTTTGAAAGCTCATCTGACTGTTGATCAGCTCGGCGACGTCTTGAGCGACTTGGAAATCGGCGTATTGCGGCTCGAGCACCAGCGTGATCTTGCCGTCTTTGACGAAGGGCGTGAAGAAGTCGGCTTCGAGTCGGCAGCCGCCGTGAATACGGCCCACCGTGGGGATGTTCGTGTCGTCCAAGGTGATAGGGCCTTCGGCCAAGGCGTACACACGGGGATCGCCGGGCACGGGCCCGAGAAGCGGCGTGAGGAACAGCCTTCCCCCTTCCAGGCTCTTGGCCGATCCGACCGAGCTGACGACGCAGTCGAGACGATCGCCTTGGCGGGCACCGGCGGCGGGAACCGTGGCCGTTACCAGCACGATCGCCACGTTCTTCGCATCCTTGAGTTCCGTCAGACCGTCTTTGCCCAACGGCGTCCCCATCAACTGCATCGCGGTTCCCAGGCTTCGGATCGTGGGAAGGAAGTTTCCTCCGTCGCCGGTTCCCTTCAAGCCCACGACGATCCCCAGCCCGTGAATGACGTTTTCCTCTTGCCCTTTGACGCGGCAAATGTTCTTCAACGACACGCCGGCGGTCGCCTGCGGCACGTTCATCGAGCACGCGACGGCGACCAACACGACGGTCGCCAGTCGAACGGTGCGGTAGTGCCGGTTGCGGGCTTCGGTTCGATGGTCGTTTGCGTGAATCATGGTCGTGCCGGTTCGTGTTTCGAGGGATGCCGAATAGAATGCTTCCGTCAGAAAGGCTGGACCGCGTCGAGCCAACGGAGGGCCCAGCCGCGGCGATAACCGTCGCGGACGTGTCCCGCCTCGCGTTTCACCAGCCGCAGGTTGGCGACGTTCTCACTCAACACGGTGTTGTCGGGCAGGATCGCGTCGGCCGAAACGGTGCCGGTCAAGGCGATTTCCCAGGTGTCGTTGTTTACTTGGATGAAGCGGCGTCCTTCGAGCACCAGCAGGCCGTTCGGGCGAACGTCGACGACCTCGCACGAGACCCGCAGCTTCATCGCCTCGCGGGTTTCCAGTTCCGATTCGGCACGGTACTTGTTTTCCATCGCGCCCGAGACGGTCGGATCGCCGTCGCTTTGCGGATCAGGAATCAGGTGCCAGCTCTTCAGCAAAATCCAATCACTGAGGATGAATTTGCCGTCGGCTTTTTTGCGGCGGTCCATTTGACCTTCGGAGATGACTTGCGTCTTCTCGTCGACGACGACGGTCACCAGGTCGTGCAGCATGAACTTTCGCGGCTCCGGCGGCGGCTGATAGGTCCACGACGTCTTGTCGAGCGTGGGCGGTTGCGACGACGGAGTTCCGGCCGTCAGCAGGCTGCCGCTTTGGGCCGAGGCCGACACGGCCGTCGTCAGCACCAGCAACGTTGCAGCGATCGGTTCCAGAAAACGTCGGCTTTTCATCGGTCGTGCTCGTCGTTTGTTTGTGTGCTGTTCGGGATAACCTTCGGATTCAGCGGGCGGCCGTTTCGTTCGCCTGTACACCCCGAGCGAAAACCTCGACTTCCTGGAAGCCGCTCACGCGGGCATAGAAGCGGCGTTTGCGGTCGAGCGATTCGACTTCGACCAGATCGCCTTGGGAGCCTTCGTCGGCGGCCCGGCCGACCGTGCGAATGCGGATGCCCGACGCCCGCACGTACACGGTGACCACGTCGTTGCGTCGGACCAACACGGGCAGACGGACGTCGCGGCGGCTGAGGATGCGGTTCTGGCCGATCGCCGTGGCGGCTTCTTTGCCGACGACCTCGTCGAGCGAACGGCAGACATCCGGATCGGCGGCCGTGTTTGCGTCGACGTCGCGGGTCAACGCGACGTCTTCGCGGCGGATGATCGCCCCGCGCGGTAACGAGCGGACGGCGACCACCACAGCACGACGCGGTGCGATTTCGGCGACGACCGGGATCGTGCCGCGGCCCGCCGGGTTGTCGATCACAAGGTCGAACCGTTGCGCTCCGGCGTAGGGCGGCGTCCCTCCCCGAACGGTAATTTGCGAGTGGGGATCGGCGAGCAACGCGGCGTGATTCGCGTCGAAGCGACAGGAGACGTCCCAGCCGCTTTCGCCGGTCGTTTCCGCCAGATACCGGGCCACGGCCTCTTCCACCAATCGCTTTGCCCGCGAGGCCACCGCCTGCGAAATCGATTGAACGGCCGAGGTGTTCACCACCGCCGGTCGCGTCACTTCGATCATGTTTGCGCCGTCGATTCGGTGCGCCCGCATGTCCAAGCCGCGCACCACGAGCACTTCTTCGACTTGCCGGCGGGTGAGGAAGCGTCGCTCGCCGGGAGCGGGGGCGGGCACCAGCACCGTTTGCGAAAGATTCTCGGCCACGGTCGTGTCGGCGTCGCGAATCTCGGCTACGTCGCCGAGCGTCACGGCGGAACGGCGGCAAACGGCCGTGGGACGCAACAGGATTTCGGCGGCGCGGGCGGTTGCGACGACCTGCAACGATGCGACGATCAGGCCCATCCACACAAGCCGCGTTCGAAACATCCTGTCGACGGTCGGCATGGTCTTCAGCTCGTTCGGTTCAAGGAGGAATCACGTTACCGTTAGTACCGCCGCAGGTTCGCCACCAGTTGCATCATTTGGTCGCCGACCTGGACGGTTTGGGAGTTCATCTCGAAGGCCCGTTGGGTGGTGATGAGGTCGATCAGTTCCCGCACCGGCTCGACGTTCGACGCTTCGAGCGAACCCTGTCGCAGCAGGCCGAGTCCGTCTTGGCCGGGCGTACCCGTCACCGGTGTTCCCGAAGCGTCCGTCTCGGCGTACAGGTTCTCACCCAGCTTCAATAGTCCTTCGGGATTGATGAAGCTGACCAGTTCGATCGTGCCGACCTGGGTGAGATTCGGCGTGCCGGGTTGTCGGACCGAAACGATGCCTTCAGGGCTGATGACGACGTTCGTGGCGTCGCTGGGAACGACGATCGGCGGTTCGAGCAACCGCCCGGTGTTCGCCGACCCGAGAACGAGGTTCCCGTTGGCGTTGATCGAGAAGTTTCCCGCCCGCGTGTACAGCACTTCGCCCGAAGGATCGAGCACCTGAAAGAAGCCGTTGCCCTCGATCGCCACGTCGAGTTCGCGTTCGGTCTGCTGGAAGGCGCCTTGGCGGAACTCGGTTTGGATGCTGGAAACGCGGGTACCCAGACCGACCGAAATCCCGGTGGGCGTGTACTGGCCCGAGGTGTCTTCGGCCCCGGGAAACATCTCGTGGCGATAGAACAGGTCCTCGAAGTTGGCACGGCCGCGTTTGAAGGCGGTCGTTTCGATGTTCGCCAGGTTGTTCGAGATGACGTCGAGCTTCGTCTCCATGGCCGTCATGCCGGTGGCGGCCGAATAGAGGGTTTGTACGCTCATGGTTCCGTCCTATTTGCGATGAAACGTGATGGTTCCGTCCATCCGGGAATTCGAACTCATACCCGCATGACGCGGTTGAACAGTCCCGACAGCATCTGATCTTGTGTTTGCATCATGTTCAGGTTGGCTTCCAGCAATCGGGAGGTGGTGATCATGTCGACCATCTCGGCGGTCGGTTGCACCCCCGACATTTCGAGGTGGCCGGCGACCACGTTCCGCCGATCGGCGGGCAATTCTTCGTAGCCGTCCAATGCTTGGAAGAGGTTCTCACCGACCCGCCGCAGGCTGTCGTACGAAGTCGGTTCGACCAGCGCCAGTCGTTGGCGTTGACCGGGTTGTTGGATGGTGCCGTCGGGAAGGAGTTCCCACGGTCCGTTGTTGATCGGATCGATGACGATCGCGTTGCCGTCGGCGCTGAGCACTCGGTAATGATCGTTACCGAACTGAGTGACCAGCTCGCCGTTGCCGTTGATGAAGAAATTTCCCGCCCGCGTCAAAAAAGTCTCGCCCTCTTTTTCGACCAGGAAGAAGCCTTCGCCGCGGATGGCGAAATCGGTCTCGACGCCGGTTTCTTTGATAGGGCCTTGGGCGAAATCGGTCTTCGTTTCGAACATGAGCACGCCGCCGCCGACGTCGTTGATCGACCCCGAGCCGAGATAGTCTTCGCCCTCGGCTTGGGCCTCGGCCAACCGCGCCCGCTGAATCGCCAGTTCGCGCTTGAAGCCGACCGTGTCGACGTTCGCCAGGTTGTGCGCGATGACATCCAACCGCCGGCTCTGGGCGGCAGCGCCTTCGGCAGAGAGATACAACCCGTACGGCATCGCAACGTCTCCTGAAACTCGGCCGGGAAGATCACACCGGCGGATCTTCCGTCGACGGGTTCCTGGAAAGCAACGTGCGTGCCGAAGCACCAGAAAAACTCCGGCAAGAAATACCGACGTGCCTCAAGTCTTCTTCAAAACGCGAGTTGCGCTTTCCGAAGGGATGCCGAAATGCCCCTCGCGTACCGATCGGAAGTTTGCCGCACGCCGCGACAGAACAGCAAAATTTGCCGATCGCGCAAGACTTGCCGATCGGCCGTCGCCTGTAATGAGTCGGTCTGCAATGAAAAGAAGGGAAAGTCAGGGTGGATAGGCAAGCACGCCCGCCGCTGGCGTCGAAACGCCGTCCTCATCGGCACCGGCCGTTTACCCGAGGAAATTGTTGTGTTGCCGGTGCTGCCGGGGTATATTCCCGCGCGGGAGGTAAATTTGGTGTCAACCCATTCCGATTCGCGTTCGGCGCTGCCGCTGGTTTTGGGCTTTACGGCCTTCGTGTTCGGCTTTTTCTATTTGCCGTGGGCCACGTGGAACCTTTGGCGTGCGGCAGCCTGCGCCGGATGGATCGAAACCGCGGGGACGGTGATCTCGACCGAGGTCCGAGAGAAGCAGCACTCCGGCGGCGTCGACTACGAACCGGTCGTCGTCTACCGGTATGAAGTGGACGGACAAGCCTACGAGTCGTCTCGCTTCGCGTATTCGGCGTCACCATTCAATCGCACAAAAGCCGAAGCGGAACAGATCGCGGCAAAGTATCCACCCGGCGCTGTCGTCACGGTGTATCACCATCCTTCCCGCCCCGAAGAAGCCGTGCTTCGCCGCGACGTCACCGGAAGCAACTACGGCGCCGTCGGGTTGAGCTTGCTCGCACTTCTGGTCGGGACCGGACTCATCTATTGGGGGACGCGCACCCGGAATCGCGGAAGGCGATCCGCTACGACCGCCTGAAGTCCCGGCCCGCTCGACGGAGCTTTCGTTCCCGTCCCGCGGCTCACGGCCGAGGGATGGAAAATCACGGGGCTTCGGCGGAAGGTTGGGGTGCGGCGAATGCGCCCCGGGGCGCTTGAGGCCACGGCGTTTTCCCCGGCGGCCAATACTGCGGTTGCTTCGCCCGCACAGCCTTCACGTGCTCGATGAGCCACGCCGGCGGATCGGCGTTTTCTTTTTGGCCGTACACCCACGGAAGCGGGGGATCCATCACCAGCGGCTTGTCGCCCAGCGGCGGACGTTGCGCGGCCATTTCTTCGAGCCGAGCCTTCAATCGCCGAACAACCTCGGGATGGGCCGCAGCGACGTCCTGCGTCTCGCCCGGATCATCGTCGATGTTGTACAGCGCATCGCCCATCAGCTTCCACGAGCCGCTGCGGATCGTGGGAAGACGCACGCTTCCGGCGACCTCGAAGACGATCTCTTGCCGCGGGCTCGGCTTGCCCGCAAACAGCGTGTCGATCATGTCGAACGAATCGACCGGTCGCTCTTGTTCGTGGCTGCCGCCGGCCAGCGAGATGAACGTGCTGTACCAGTCGGTGACGAACATCATCGCGTCGCTGCGCGAACCGGGGGCGATCGTGCCGGGCCATCGCAGAAGACACGGGCTGCGCACGCCCCCTTCGAAGGTCGTGTTCTTCGTTCCACGGAAGGGACGGCTCATTTCTTCGAGAACCGGGCCGTTGTCGTTGGTGAACACAATCAGCGTGTTCTCACGAAAACCGTGACGATCGACGGCTGTGACGACGCGGCCGACCGCGTCGTCGAGACACTTGAGCATGGCGCTGCGAACGTCGTAACGGTCGGTGTATCGCGGCGGCGGATTGAGCGGGCCGTGGACGGCATTGAACGCAATGTACAAGAAAAACGGCCGGTCGGATTTTTGTGCGGCGATCACCCGTTCGGCCTCGGCGGCCAACAGGTCGGTCGTGTAGCCCTCTTCGTGGAGGGGCTTTTGATTGCGATGCCAATCGTAGACGGCAAACACGGCCGGCGCGTTGTGCTCGATCGTCTTTGTGTAATAGTCGATACCCCAGGCGTAATGGCCGTATTGGTATTGAAACCCTTGGCCCATGGGCAGGTTCTCGTCGAGCCATTCACCCAGGTGCCATTTCCCCAAGATGCCCGTGAAATAACCCGCTTCGCCGAGCGCCTCGGCGATCGTGCGTTCCTGCGTGTCGAGCGCGTGAATGCGGCGGGTCGGCTCGCCTTTTTCGGTTTTGGCCAAGGTCAGCCCCAATCGGTTCAAGTAACTGGGCTTCCCGAAGTCTTCGGTGCGCCAGTCCATCCACGTCCGCCAGGCGTAGCGTCCGGTCATGAAGGCGGCTCGTGTGGGAGAACACACCGAATGCACGTAGAACTGATCGAGCCGCATGCCCTCGGCCGCCAACCGGTCGATGTTCGGTGTGAGCTCGGGATTGCCGCCGTGGATACCGAGCTGCGCCCAACCCATGTCGTCGGCCAAGATGAAGATGATATTCGGGCGGCTGCCGGCTGGCGACTCGGCTCCCCGCGCCGCGCTGTACGGTCCGACGAATCCGGACGCCAACCCGATCCACGCCGCCAAGCCCGCCAGAACACCCAGACGTATTCGCATCGTTGACACCTCACCTGAGGAGACCCTATTTCGACAAGTCCGCCGCGTATTGTACCTAGCGACACCTCGGCCGCGAAAGCATTCGGCGCGCAATCGCGACCACGCCGCAGCGCGCACGAAAAGTGCATGTCGCTTTCGCGCAATCGTCTCACACCGTGCCGGTCGAGTCGTTGGAACAAAAGATGGGCGGCTTCGGCGAGGTCGAACCGTCCGAACGTTCTAGCGGCGCTTCATGTGCTCGCGAAGCCGTCGCGAGGCATTTTCGAGAAACCGGCGTTCTTTGCGGGTAAGGCTTTCTTCGCCGTGATCGCGAATCTTGTCGAGCAGCCGATCGACCTCGCGGCGCAGTTCTTCGAGTTCTTCGGCCTCGCGACGCGCCTGCGCGTCTTCGGCGTCTTCATCCTCCTCGAATCGGCGCACCTTCAGCGAAGGCCGACGGGACCGCCATCGGTCGAAAAACCCGCCGAAGTCGAATAAGCGTCCCAGCCGAAATCCCGACTGGTAGTACGCCAGCGCAATCAGCACGCCCGTGATGTGGACCGAGTAGGCAATGTTCGTGTCGGCATTCTTCAGGGCGTAGAGAAAATCGGGGACGACCAGAAGCAGCCCGGCCACCCAGGCGGGGACGGGCAACACGAAGAACAATAAGACGATCCGGTTCGGGAAGTTCAGGCAGAACAAGAAAAACATCCCGATCACGGCCCCCGAGGCACCTACCAAATACGTGCCGCCCACGACGCCGGTCATCCGGTTGGCGACCGCCCACACGATCCCGCCGAGAATGATCATCGCGAAGTACAGCCGCAAGAACTCGTTTCGGCCCAGCAGGTTTTCCATGTCGCGGCCGAAGAAAAACAGCGTGAGCATGTTGAAAAACACGTGCTGCGGCGTCGGCGAGTGGAGAAACCCGTAGGTCACGAAACGCCACCACGTCCAAGGGGTCCACAGAGTTTCCACCCGTGCCGCCCCAAGATTGCTCAACAACTGCCCCGAAAACCCGTCTGCTATGTAGATCACAACGTTTAGAATGATTAGCGTGATTACCGCGGATTGCGGCCCGGCCGTGCCCAAAGGGGATCGGCGGTAGCGCACGTAGTCGCGATCGTACAAGCCCATGCCCGGAGTCCTTTCGCCGTGAATTGCTCCGAATAATCCGCAATGAAGACGCCAACCTCGGCACTTGTCGCCATTGTACCGTAGCACGCGGGGAAAGAAACGACGATCGCCGCCGGACGGTTCTTGCCGCCGGGTAAGGAACCGTTTGCCCGCGACCGGTTGCCGGGACTACACTCGGTTGTTTTGCTGTGTCGCCCAGTTTGTCTACTTTTTGTGTCGCATTGCCGGAGACGCATCATGTCACGTGCGTGCTGGTTCTTCCGCCGGTTTCGGGGATCTCGCCGCCACGGTCGGCCGCTCGGTTTGTCCGGGGCTGTGCTGGTGGGGATCGTGTTCGTTGCCGCCGCAGCCTGCGGACAGGAAGCACGTGTACCCACGTTTCGCGTGGTCGAAGCGGTCCCGCTTTCGGCGTGGGATGCGCGCTTCGCGCCGAGCGAGGCCTGGGGCGGCGCCGACGGGGCCTACTCGGTTCCGTTGTCGTCGGATCGCATCTTGTGGTTGTTCGGCGATACGTTCACCGATGCCGCACGACGTCGCATGGTCAACAACTCGATCGCCCTTGCCCGCAAGGCGCAATCGGGGGATCGCACCGCCTGGACGGTCGATTTTCATTTTGGAAGCGATGCCGCAGGCAGACGCGCGTCGTGGATCGTTCCCCGCGACGGGCGAGGGTTCTTCTGGTTGCTTTCGGGTTTGCGTCTCTCGAAACGTGCCGTGCTGGCGGCTGCGCAAATCGAGCACACACAAACCGGAGGCCCGTTCGGGTTTCGCCAGATCGGCCAATGGCTTTTGGTGATCGACAATCCCGATGCCGAAGTCGCCTCGTGGCGCGTCGAGCAATACGCGGTTCCGCATTTTCTCGATACGAAAGCGCGGGCGATCGTCTACGGATTGTCGTTTCTGCTGCACGATGGTCGACTGTACATCTACGGCTACGATGAAGACCGCCGGGCGAAGCCGTTTCCCGACAAGCGATTGATCGTTGCGAGGGGCGATCCGCAGCACGTGGCCGACTTCACCGCGTGGCGGTTTTTCGACGGCAACGGCTGGGCGGCCGATTTCCGTCGCGCGGCTCCACTGTTCGGCGGTGCGGCGAGCGAGGGAAGTGTCACCTATTCCGCCGACCGGCATTGCTTCGAGATCGTGTATACCGAGATCGGCCTGTCGCCGCGCATTTTGTATCGCAACGCGGCATCGCCGACCGGCCCGTGGAGCGAGCCGCTTCTGCTGTACCCGTGCCCTGAAGGCGACGACAAAGGACTATTCTGTTACGCGGGCAAGGCTCATCCCGAGCTCGCCCGACAAGCGGACGAGTTGATTATCACCTACGCTGCGAACGCGTGGGACTTCAAACGCCTGGTCGAAGACCGCTCGGTCTATCAGCCGCGGTTCGTGCGGGTACGTTTGGCGGAAGACGACTGACGCCGACCATGCCCGGATCGTGACGCGCGAAACGCCGTGTGCCGTATGGGCGCACACAGCACATCCGACCGTGCTGCTTTGCCGTTGCGGCAACGGTTCTCGTCGGCGGCTCTTTCCCAAAAAATGCGGTATGCCTTGCCGCTGCGGTTGCGTGGTTGCGCGCAGCTCGCGCTTGGGAGCGGAACCCTGCGTCGGAACGGTCGGTCCATTACAATGAACACGCCCAGAAGCGTAAGACTCTAGCCGCGGATTCCTTTTGGTGATGTCGAGTGCGATGAACATCTTCGGTTCGCTGTACACCCGGGTGCCGGCGACGGCCACCGATTTGTATCAGCTCACGATGGCCTGCGGCTACTGGAAGCTGGGAATGGATCGGCGCCGCGCCGTGTTTCAAGCAACTTTCCGGCGGAACCCCTTCGGCGGGGCGTTCACGATCGCGTGCGGGCAACATACGGCCGCGCAGTTCCTGGCCGGCTTGCAGTTTTCCGAGGATGATGTCGCCTACCTCGAAACGGTCACCGCGGCGGACGGCTCCCGGTTGTTTCCTCCCGAGTTTCTCGCCGAGCTGGCGAAGATGTATTTTGTCGGCAATGTCTACGGCGTGCCCGAAGGAAGCATCGTCTTGCCCGGCGAACCGATCTTGCGGGTCGAAGCCCCGTTGCTTTGGGCGCAATTGGTCGAGACGCCCTTATTGACGCTCCTCAATTTCCAATCGTTGATCGCCACCAAGGCGGCGAGGGTTTGTCTGGCGGCTCAAGGGGATCCCGTTCTCGACTTCGGCCTGCGCCGGGCCCAGGGGCTGGACGGCGGCGTTTCGGCGTCGCGTGCCGCCTACATCGGCGGCTGCGTCGGCACGTCGAACGTGCTGGCCGGAAAGCTATTCGGCATTCCCGTCCGCGGTACCCACGCCCACAGTTGGGTGATGGCCTTCGACGACGAGCTGCGGGCCTTTGAAGGCTTCGCCGAGGCCATGCCCCAAAACGGCATCCTGTTGGTCGATACCTACGACACACACGAAGGGCTGAAGCACGCCGTCGTTGCAGCTCGGCGGTTTCGGGAAAAGGGGCACCGGTTGCTCGCCGTGCGGTTGGATTCCGGAGACCTCGACTACTGGAGCCGGACGGCGCGTCGAATCTTGGACGAAGCCGGCCTGAACGACGTCAAGATCGTCGCCTCGGGCGATTTGGACGAGTATCGCATCGACGCGTTAAAACGGGCGGGAGCACCGATCGACCTGTGGGGCGTGGGGACGCGACTCGCCACCGCCTACGATGAACCGGCCCTTCCCGGAGTCTATAAGCTGGCGGCGATCGAAACCGATCACGGCACGATGCGTCCCTGCTGGAAGTTGTCGGCCCAGGTCGAAAAGCGTTCGCCGCCGGGGGTGGTCGAAGTCGTGCGGGCATACGCAGGAGATCGGGCACAGGCCGACATCCTATTCGCGCCGCAGGTGGAGGCGACCCCGTCCGGCCCGTGGTACGATTTGCAGGGGCTCCCGCTGTCGCTTTCGCTCGAAGACGAAGAAAATAGCGTGAAGGCCGCCGAGTCGCGTCTTGTGCCCCTGTTTTCACGCAGCGGCGACCCGCACGCCGAAGCGATCGATGCGACCGGCCTGCACACGTTACCGGAGGCCGAAGCCGTCGCACGCGCCCGCAAGCGGGTACAGGAAGAACTTGCACGCCTGCCGGAAGCCTGCTTGCGGATTCGTCATCCGGAACCGTTTCCGGTCATCGTCTCGCACAAGACCCGGCAAGCCTGGTCGGCGTTGTGGAACGATTCCGCCGAGGAGCCCTCATGAAACGCATTCGATTGGCCGCCGCCGCATTGAACCAAACCCCGTTGGCGTGGGACGACAATTGTCGGAACATCTTGGCCGCGATCGAGCAGGCCCGAGAGGCAGAAGCGATCCTCGTCTGTCTGCCCGAGCTGTGCATCTCGGGCTACGGCTGTGAAGACGCGTTCCACTCGACCGACATGCAGCACGAGGTTCTCGCCGTCCTCGAAGCGATCGTTCCGGCGACGCGGGGAATGATCGTCTCGATCGGTCTGCCTCTCTTGCACAAGAGCGCCTTGTTCGACGCCGCGTGCCTGGCAGTCGACGGTCGCATCGCGGGCTTCGTTGCCAAGCGTCATCTGGCGGGCGAGGGGTTGCATTACGAGCCGCGTTGGTTCAAGGCCTGGCCCCGAGGCGTGCGTGACGAGATCCGCATCGGCGGGCGAAGCTATCCGATCGGCGATCTGGTGTTCGACGTCGGCGGATTGAATATCGGATTCGAAATCTGCGAAGATGCGTGGGTGGCGAAACGCCCCGGCGGCGACATGGCCCTCGAAGGCGTCGACGTGATCTTGAACCCCAGCGCCAGCCACTTCGCGTTCGGCAAGCACGATATTCGGCGTCGGTTCGTCGTCGAAGGTTCCCGCGCCTTCGGCGTCAGCTACGTGTATGCCAACCTGTTGGGGAACGAGGCGGGACGGATCATCTACGACGGCGGCGGGCTGATCGCCTCGGCCGGGAACATGATCGCCCAGGGCAAGCGGTTTTCCTTCGAGCCGGTCTTGTTGACCACGGCGGTGGTCGACATCGAAATCACGCGGATGATGCGTGCCCGCACGGGAAGCTACGAGCCGAAGCTCGGCGGCGATCATCCGTTGGTCGTCGAATGTCCGTTCACGTATCCCGACCTCGACCCCGAAGTTCCCGATCCGGCGCCCGAACCGTGGGAACAGGGACCGCACGTCAAAGAAGAAGAGTTCGCCCGCGCGGTGATGCTCGGGTTGTTCGACTACCTGCGAAAGAGCCGGTCGCGCGGTTTCGTCGTGAGCGTCAGCGGAGGGGCCGATTCGTCTGCGGTCGCTTGCCTGGTCGCGTTGATGATCGAGGCTGCGCACAACGAGCTGGGACACGAACGTTTCTGCCGGGCCTTGTCCCACATGCCCGAATTGCGCGAGACGACCTCGCACGCGCAGCGCGTACGCATGTTATTGAACTGCGTTTACCAGGCCACACGAAACAGCAGTGCGGCGACGCGCGAGGCGGCCGTCGGGCTGGTCGAGTCTCTGGGCGGTTCGATGGCCGTGTTGAACGTCGACGACGTGATGGCGGCGTACATCGGCAAGATCGAAGAAGTGTTGGGGCGTCCGCTCACGTGGGAGCAAGACGATCTGGCTCTCCAGAATATTCAGGCCAGGGCGCGCGGCCCGAGCGTGTGGCTTTTGGCGAACGTCAAAGGCGCGCTGTTGCTGGCCACCAGCAACCGCTCCGAAGCGGCGGTCGGCTATGCGACGATGGACGGCGACACCTGCGGCAGCCTGAGCCCGATCGCCGGCATCGACAAAGCGTTCTTGCGTCGCTGGTTGAAGTGGTTGGAAACGACCGGACCGGCGCATCTTCATCCGGTTCCCGCTCTGGCGGCGGTTACGCAACTGCCGCCTACTGCCGAGTTGCGTCCTCAAGACAAACACCAGACCGACGAAGACGATCTGATGCCCTACGAGGTGCTCGATGCGATCGAGCGGGCGGCCATCCGCGACAAGCAAGCGCCCGTCGAAGTCTTCCGCCTGATGCGGCGACTCTTTCCGCAGTACACGATCGAACAACTTGCGGACTGGATCGAACGGTTCTTCCGTCTGTGGTGTCGCAACCAATGGAAACGCGAGCGATATGCGCCGTCGTTCCACCTGGACGACGAGAACCTCGACCCGAAGACGTGGTGCCGGTTCCCCATCATCTCGGGCGGCTTTGCCCGCGAACTCGAGACGATGCGTCGCTATGCCCGAAGTTTGCGGGAGAATGCGCAAGGCGAGACGCGATAACGCCTGCGACGCCGGCTCAATCTTCGTCGATCTCGCGAAGCAGCGCCACCAGCCGTTTCGTCTCTTCGGTGGTGTTGTAGTGTAAAAGCCCTACGCGAAGCATCCCCTCGGGTTCGAGCCCCAGCGCCTCGGTGAGCGGCAAGGCGTAGAAGTTGCCGTGCCAGACGAATATGCCGCGACGGCCCAAATATTCGGCCAGATCGCGCGGCGACAAGCGGTCGTGCAACAAGCCCAGGGTGGGCACGCGGTCGCGTGCGCGGGCGCGCTCGGTGATTCCCAACACGCGGATATGCCGCAACCGAGACAGGTCGTCGATCAGGCCGTAGACCAACTCGGTTTCGTAGGCGGTGATCGCCTCGAAGGCGGCCGCCAACTGTTCCCGTCGATGGTCGGCTTCCGGATCGATACGAGAGCCCAACTCGGCCAGGTAATCGACGGCAGCCTTGACACCCGCGATGCCTTCGTGGTTTTGCGTGCCGGTCATCCACCGATCGGGTAGATTGTCGGGGGCGGGGCGGACCTTGTACGGTGTGATCGTTTCGAGCAGCTCGCGACGTCCCCACAACACGCCCACGTGCGGACCGAAAAATTTGTATGCCGAACACACCAGAAAATCGCAATTCCACGCGGTGACGTCGATCAGGCGGTGCGGCGCATAATGGACGCCGTCGAGAAACACCAACGCGCCGGCGGCGTGCGCCTCGCGGATGATCGTTTCGAAGGGCTGGACCGTACCCAACGCGTTCGAGGCGCAACCGACGGCGACCAGCCGCGTCTTGTCGCTGAGTTTATTGCGGAAGTCGTCGAGGTCGATCGAGGCATCTTCCGGACGGATGGAGACGACTCGCACCGTCGCCCCGGCGTCTTCGGCGGCCAGTTTCCATGGGGTGAAGTCGGCGTCGTGTTCGGCTTGGGTGAGGAGGATTTCGTCGCCCGGACGCCATGTTCGCGACAGTGCCCGCGACAGGGCGAAGGTCAGACTCGTCATGTTCGGCCCGAATACGACGGTCTTCGGATCGGAGGCGCCCAAGAAGTCGGCGACCGCCTCGTGCGCCGACTCCAACAGCGAATCGCTCTCGCGGCTGGTTTCGAACAGTCCGCCGTGATTGGCGTTCGTTTCGATCAGGTACCGGCATACGGCGTCGACGACGGCGTGCGGTACCTGGCTGCCCGCGGGACCGTCGAAGAAGACGACCGGCAGTCCGTCAAGTGTCTTGCTCAAGGCCGGAAATTGTTTACGACACCAGTCGACATCGAACGCGTCCGCGGTGCGAGGGTTTCGGTCGGTCATTCCACGGCTCCTGGAAGGTTCCGGTCATCGTCGGGGCATGGGGCGTGTTTGTGCGGACTTGCCCGCTGAACCCGTCTTGCCGAATAATTGCCAATTGGTCGTGTGAACTTTACCGGCATAGCGGGCGGCGGTCCAGTCTCGTGCATTGGATCACTGTAGCGATTCGGCGGCAATCCCCGACGTGCGGGGGCGCCGACATGGGTCGCGTCCAAGCTCGGGACGCGGCACGCTTTCTGCGTCGGGCCCGTCTTGGTCACGGCCGACGACAACACGTCAATCACGTCATCTTGTAACGGTTTGTACGACACCCATGACTTCGCTCGAACAAAAACGCCGGACGGGGCTTCCGATCGTCTTCCTGGTCGTTTTCGTCGATCTGCTCGGATTCGGCATGGTCTTACCGCTGTTGCCGGTGTATGCCAAGCAGTTCATGGCCGGATACAGTCCGGCGACTACCAATGCCGTGCTCGGCCTGTTGATGGTCTGCTTCTCGATCATGCAATTCTTTTTCAACCCGCTGTGGGGAAGGCTTTCCGACAAGTTCGGACGCCGCCCGATCATCTTGTTGGGGCTGCTGGGGTCGACGGCATGTTATTTTCTGTTCGGCTTGGCCACGCAAGCGGGAAGCTTGACGTGGATGTTCATCTCGCGGATCGGGGCCGGCATCACCGGTGCCACGATTCCGACGGCGCAGGCGTACATCGCCGACGTCACGCCTGCCCATCGCCGTACACGAGGCATGGCGCTGATCGGGGCCGCGTTCGGCCTGGGATTCACGTTCGGGCCTTTGTTGGGAGCGGGCGCGCTGTGGATTGCCACCGAGAAACATGCCGCGCTCAGCCCCTGGCCCGGCTACACCGCCGCGATCTTCTCGGGAATCGCTTTCTTGTTGGCGTGGCGGTTGCTCGCCGAGTCGTACACGCCCGGTGAGGCCGCGCAAGCCGATCGACGCTTGTTCGACTGGCAGACTTTTCGCGAGGCACTCACGCAGCGGCCGCTGGGGATGGTGTTGGCCTCGGCGACGCTGGCGATCTTCGCCCTGGCCGGTTTCGAAGCCACGTTGTCGGTCACGCTGGCCGATCTGTTGAAGATTGATCGCGGGGGGGCCGAAATCCTCGTCGTTTTCGCGTTCATCGGCCTGATTCAAACGCTCGTTCAGGGATTGCTGGTACGTCCGCTTTCAGTGCGCGTGAGCGAAGCATGGTTGGGATATTCCGGGCTCGCCATTGCGTGTCTGGGATTCGCCGTCATCGCCGCTTTTTCGGAAGGCACGTGGGCCAGCGCGGTAATGATCATCGTCGGGGCGGGGGTGGTCGCCTGGGGGTTGAGCTTCGTGCAACCGGCGCTGCATTCGTTGCTTTCGCGGCGGACCTCGGCCGACAAACAGGGCCGCGTGTTCGGCCTGGCGACGAGTTTGAGCGCGGTCGCTCGCATCGTGGGCGTGATGGTGGCCTTTCAAGCCCGCACACTTTCCGCGTCGGTGCCCTTCTGGGCCGGGGCGGCGCTGATGATCGTAACCGCCGTGTTGCTGGGCTACGCGCTGCCCGAAGCACCGGATGCGACGCGCAATGAAGAAACGGGATCCGACGCGATCGACGGCCGACAAGTCGTCCTTTCCGCCCAAGGTGCCTCGGCGGACGAGGACGCCTGACGAACCGACGTGCGAGCATGCTCCGGCGGCGACCCAAGAGGCGGGTCGCCAAAGAAAGGCCCTCCGTGGCCCCGGCCGATGCGCCCCGTGAGGCGCAACGACCGTTCGGTCCGTCGGATGTTTCGGCGGTAGGACGCCGCTGAGAGTTCGCGTTCAGTTCTCGGCGGGCGGTTCGTATCGCCCCGGCTCACGGACGCCCGAACCTGCCTGCTTGGTGGCCGAGTCGCCCAGGTCGGCGCGGGCTTTTTCGGCCAACTTTTGCAGGCGGGCGACGACCTCGGGATGCGCGTCGGCGACGTTGTGTCGCTCACCGACGTCGGCTTCCAAATCGAACAGCGAAAGGCCGATCTCGGCCTGCACGTACGGACCGGGCTGACCGTCTTTGCCCGGTGTACCGCCCTGTTCCATGCTGCGGTACTTGTGCGGGAAGTGAAGCTTCCATTTGCCGCTGCGGATCGCTTGGAGATGTCGACCCCAGTAATAGTAATACGCCTCGTGCGGCGTCTTCGCACCGGGCTCGCCCGCCATCAACGGCCAAATGTTCTTGCCGTCGATGATCCGATTTTGAGGCAACTCGCCGCCGATCAAGTAGGCCATGGTCGGCAAGATGTCGATCGTCGCGGCCAATTCGTCGCACACCGTTCCGGCGGGAATCTTGCCGGGCCAACGCATGATGCAGGGTTCGCGGACGCCGCCTTCAAAGGTCGTGCCCTTGCCTTCCCGCAAAGGCTTGGCCGAACCGGCGTGATTGCCGTACGACAACCAAGGACCGTTGTCCGAAGTGAAGATGACCAGCGTGTTGTCGTCCAAGCCGTGTTTCTTGAGCGTCGCCAAGATTTGCCCGACGCTCCAGTCGATCTCTTCGATGACGTCGCCGTATTTGCCGCGTTCCGTTTTTCCGGCGAATTTTTCCGACACACCCAACGGTACGTGCGGCATATTGTGGGCGAGGTAAAAGAAGAACGGACGATCTTTGTTTCGCTCGATGAACGAAACGGCCCGCTCGGTGTACCACGTGGTCAACTGGTTCATGTCGTCCCAGTCGACGTACTTGACCGTCTTGGTTCCTTCGATCAAGGGAAGCGGCGGGAACTTGGCGGTCGGATGATACGGCCACATGTCGTTCGAGTAGGGCAGACCGAAATACTCGTCGAAACCGTTGTTGACCGGCAGGAACTGCTCGTGATGCCCCAGGTGCCACTTGCCCGCCATGCCGGTCACGTATCCCTGTTGTTTGAACAGTTCCGGCAACAACAGTTCATCGGCATGGATGCCGATATTCGCGCTCGGCCCCAAAGCCCCCAGAATGCCGACACGGTTCGAGTAGCAGCCGGTCAGCAGTGCCGTCCGCGATGCCGAACACACGCCTTGCGCGACGTAGAAGTTCGTGAAGCGGCGGCCCTCGGCGGCCATGCGGTCGAGATTGGGCGTTTCGAACCCTTCGGCGCCGAAACAACCGACGTCGGCGTACCCCTGATCGTCGGTAAACACGATCACCACGTTCGGCAGCCGATCTTTCGTCACGGCGGGGCGTTCGGCCGCGGTAACCGGTTGCACGACCGCGCCCAGCATCGCCAATCCGGCGATCCACAGAAACCAGCGGTTTGCGGTCATTATGAAAACCTCCGACGATGAAAATGCCATTGGGAAGAGAAACAGCGGCACGGGCAGACGTCACTCGTCGACGCTTTGCACGTCGTGCGGCTGAACGCCGTACTCGATGATCGCCGACGGATCGTCCGTCTTGGGCAACGCGTCGGGATTCCGGCACGTCTCCCGAATATGATCGGCCAGAATGTGCAGGAACCGTTCGATCCGTTCGCGGTGCTCGGGCTTGTGCGCGACGTTGACGAACTCGCCGGGGTCTTCCTCGAGATCGAACAGTTTGATCGTCGGCCCCGGCAACGGACGCTTGGGATCGTAGCCGTCGTCCCGCACTCGCTTGCCGCGGAAGTAGACCAGCTTGTAGCGTTCGTCACGAATCATGATCTCGTCGTTGTGCGCGTACGAGACGATCACGTATTCGCGGTGCTTGTCCGTCTTGCCGGTTGCCACGTCGATGAGGCTCTTTCCTTGCACGCAGTCGGGGACGGGAACACCGCACACGTCCAAGATCGTCGGCACGATGTCGATGAACTCGACGAACGCCTGCGTGCTGCGTCCTTCGGGAAACAGCTTCGGATAACGCATGATCAACGGCGCGGCGTCGGCGGGCTCGTAACTGCAATGTTTCTCGAAGCGGCCGTGCTGGCCGAGCATGTACCCGTGATCGCCGATGTACACGACCAGCGTGTCGTCGTCCAACCCGGCCTGCGACAGCGTGTTCAACACCAGCCCCACGTTTTTGTCCATGAACTCGACCGAGGTGTAGTACGCCGCGTTGATGCCGCGTTTTTCGTCCGGAGTCAGGTCGCGGAAGATGTCGGGAATCTGGTCGTCGTCTTCCGGTCCCACGCGGTACACGTCGAATTCATCGCGGGAGTGCCGTCCGCGGTATTCGACGGGAAATCGAAACGGCGAGTGCGGCTCGTAGAAGCTGACGATCAGGAAAAACGGACGTTGGTGCTTTTGGGCCAAGAACTCGCACGCCTTCTGTGCGAAAAAGGTGCCCGACATTTCGGCATCCCAGGCACCGTAAGGCAAACAAGCGGCATTCAGCCAAATTCGTGCGGGATCGCGGAAGGGCTTCCACGGCGGTTGCACCTCGACTCCCGGCGGCAGCGGCCGTTGCGGCATCGTGTTCAGCCACGCACGCCACTGCGGATTGTCGATCCGCGTTTGGAAACCGTGCGTCAGGTTGCTGTTGAAGTGCATCTTGCCGATGGCCGCGGTCTCGTATCCTGCGTCGGCCAGCATCTCGCCGATCGTCAAGGCACTTTTCGGCAGCGGCGTGTGCAGCAACGTCACCCCGACCGAGCGAGGATACCGGCCCGTGATGAACGATTGTCGCGACGCGGTACAGATGGGCGAATTGCAGTACGCTCGATCGAATCGGACGCCTTCGGCCGCAAGTCGGTCGATGTTCGGCGTGCGGACGATGTCATTTCCGTAGCAACCGGTGACATACGCGGCGTGGTCGTCGGCGATCAGCCACAACACGTTCGGGCGTTTCGGTTCTTCCGCCCGCGTAATGCACCGCGCCGCGAAGATCGCAGCGAGAGCAGTCGCAACGAAAGCACCACGGAAAAGCAACGAGATCACACCAGACTTCGGCATTACCGTACCGCTCCTTGAAACGAGCCGGGAAGAGTCGTCCGGTGCCGCAGCGGCGCACACGGACACACACGTTCATCGTTCGGCAACGCACCCCCCAACGCTTCGGTCATCATCATGGTTGCAGGGACCGTCCGAGTCAACTAAAAGAGCTTACCTTTGCCGCGGCGCCACGGAGTGCACTTCGAGACGGCGGATTGCAGGCAACACGCAAAGGGCAAAAATCGCCATGAACGTAGCTTTCCGATTGCCCGCGCGATAGATTTAGCCGCGGACGGCGTACGGTCGCTGCGGCGACACGAGGCGTCCCTTTTCGACGATCGACGAGACGAAAGGAGCAGCGGATAGTGCGCCCCGGCGTTGTCCTTTTCTGCCTGGTTTTGTCATCGGCCTTGCCGATGTTCGGATGCGGCCGGCAACCCGTCAACCGGGACGAGGAAGGCCGGCTGATTTCGTTGGAAGAAGCTCGCGCCGCATTTACGACGACGATCGTGCGCGTCGATCCGCCCGGTCCGCCGCCGGATCGACCGCCGCCCGGGTGCGGGTTCGAGTTGGTGTTCTACGAATCTCCGGCGGGGCGTTTCCCGGCGTATGTCACGGTCGATCCGCAAGACGGCGTGCGTCATCCGGCAATCGTCTGGATCACCGGCGGAGACTGCAACACGATCGGCGACGTATGGTCGCCGCAACCGTACGACAACGATCAATCGGTGCCCGCCTTCCGCCGAAACGGTATCGTGATGATGTTCCCCTCGTTGCGCGGCGGCAACCGAAACCCGGGGCGGCGCGAAGGGTTTTACGGCGAAGTCGACGATATCCTGGCTGCCGCCGATTACCTGGCATCGCTTTCGTACGTCGATCCCGAACGAATCTACCTGGGCGGTCACAGCACCGGCGGCACGCTCGCGATGCTGGTGGGTGAATACAGCGACCGCTTTGAAGCGGTGTTCGCCTTCGGGCCGGTGGCCGAAGCCCGTCAATACGGCGGCGAATTCATCTACTGCGACCCCGGCGACGCCCGAGAAATCGGCTTGCGGTCGCCTGTGTATTGGCTCCATTGCGTGAAGAAGCCGATGTACGTGTTTGAAGGCGATCACGACGGGAACTGGTACGGCGGCGTGGACAGAATGGCCGACCGGAACGAGAATCCGAACATCCGATTCTTCAAGATCACCGGGCACGACCATTTCAGCGTCCTGTCGCCGGTGACCGAGATCATCGCCCGCAAAATCGCCGCAGGCGACGTGACGATCACCGAGGCCGACCTGGCCGGCATTCGCTGAGGGGCGTTTCGGCCTTGCGGGTTTGCCGCCGTCAAAAACTGCGAAACAAGAGCCGTCTTTCGGTTTGCCGAAAAGCGGTGTGCCGCTTTCCGCATACGCCTTCTTCCCGCCGTAATCGTCTGCAATTAAGATGCATTGTCACGGTTCGGCGATCCGGCATGTGCCGCTCGCCCGAGTCATCCCTCCATATCGTTTCCTTCCGATTCGCCGCACACAGGGAGCCGGCATCATGATCCTTGCACGTCGATTCTTGTTCGCGCTACTGGGGTGTTTGCTGGTCGTTTCGACGTTTCCAAATCCGGCGGAAGCCGGTGAGTTCACGATCCGTCGCGGCGTGAACATCAGCCATTGGCTTTCGCAAAGTGGACGCCGCGGAGAGGAACGGCGGGCGTGGTTCACCGAAAAGGACGTCGCCTTTCTCGCCCGCTGCGGATACGACCACATCCGACTGCCCATCGACGAAGAACAAATGTTCGACACGCAAGGCAACAAGGAAGCAGAAGCCTTCCGATTGTTGCACGCGGGCATCGGCTGGGCGCTGAAGCATGATTTGCGGGTGATCGTCGACTTGCACATTTTGCGGTCGCATCATTTCAACGCCGCCGAGAAGCCGCTGTTCACCGATCCGGCAGAACAAGAGCGTTTCTGCCGCTTGTGGGAAAAGCTGTCGAGCGAGCTGAGTCGCTATCCCGTCGACAAGGTCGCGTATGAACTGATGAATGAGCCGGTGGCCGACGATCCCGAAGATTGGAACCGGATCGTCGCCAAGGCGGTCGCCGCGATTCGCAAGCTGGAACCCGACCGCGTTCTCGTCATCGGCTCGAACCGCTGGCAGTCGGCCTCGACGTTCGATCAATTGAAGATTCCCGAAGGCGACCGGAACATCATTCTCAGTTTCCACTTCTACGAACCGTTCTTGGTTACGCATTACCGTGCCTCGTGGACGGCCAACAAGGATTACACGGGCCCGATCCATTACCCCGGTTGGTTGGTGCGGCCGGAAGAAGTCGCCCAACTTCCGCCCGATCAGCAGCGATTCGTGAAGGCGAGGAACCGTGAGTACGACCTCGACGCGCTGACCGAGATGATCGCCAAGCCCCTGGCCGTTGCGAAAAAGACCGGCTTGCCGCTGTATTGCGGCGAGTTCGGATGCATCGAAGCGTGCCCTCGCGACGTCCGGCTTGCCTGGTACCGCGACGTCCGCACGATGCTCGAATCGAACGGCATTGCATGGGCCAACTGGGATTACAAAGGCGGCTTCGGGATCGCCGACTCGGCCGACGAGCCGGACGTCGAGTTGATCCGCATTTTGACGGGCGTCGACCTGTCGCAGGCGAAGTGATACGGAGTCGGCCGCCCGCGTCGCGCATCGCCTTTCTCGACGCGCGGGGCGAAGAAAATCGACGACCGAAGCCTTTCGTTCCGGTTGCCGCCCGAGTAAGCTCGAATCTCGGAAAAAGAAATCTTGCCCGCGGCGGGTTGTGCATTCGGCGCTCGCCGAGCGCCTTGACGGCTTCGATCGCACAACAACCAACCGAGGAGGTCGATCATGCGGGCACAAAGGCCGGCACGAAGATTCATGGGGCACGCTGCCATTTGGACAACGGCCCTGTTGCTGGTTTGCGGGACGGTTCGAGGATTTGCCGCGACGCCCCAAGACATCTTGCAACAAACGCATACCGACGGCGGTTTCGTCGTCGTCCTCGGCGGGAATGGGGCTTTGGCCGAGGGGATGCGGCCGAACGACCGGTACACGGTCGTCATGTTTTCTCGCGATCCGCAGACGGTGAGCGACGTCCGCAGTCATCTGGCAGCCGAAGGCAAATACGGCTTCGTCTCGGCCGATCGCTTGGCGGGCGACGTCCTTCCCCTGACGGACAACCTCGTGAACTTGATCGTTATCGCCGACGACGAAGGAATCGCCGAGGACGAGTTGCTTCGCGTGCTTGCGCCGGGTGGTGCGATCTATCGCCTTGCCGACGGGTCGATCGTTTCGAAACCGTGGCCCGACGACTTGGACCAATGGTCGCATTTCTTGCACGATGCGGGCAACAACGCCGTTGCGAACGACGACGAAGTCGGTCCGCCGCGGGCGGTCCAGTGGGTTGCGCCGCCGCTTTGGTTGCGCAGCCATGAAACGCCTTCGGGTATCGAAGGCATGGTCTCGGCCGGCGGACGGCTGTACTACATCTTCGACGAGGGGCTCATCGGCATCACCGACAAGCGTTTGCCCGAGCGTTGGAGTCTGATCTGCCGCGACGCCTTCAACGGGAAATTGCTGTGGAAACGTCCCTTGGAATCGTGGGGATGGCCTGAATGGGCGCCCGAGCGAGCCGACGTCGATTGGCTTGAAGCCCGCGCCTTTCGTACGGTTGTTCCCGAAGAAAACCAGCGCCGCGTCGTCGCGACCGAAGACCGTTTGTACGCCACCTTGGCCTACCGCGCACCGTTGAGTATCCTCGATCCGGCGACGGGCGAGGTCTTGAAAACCGTGCCTGAAACGAACCCGGTGCGTGAAATCTTGTACGAAGACGACATCGTCGTCGTCCACTCGGCGAATGCGAATGAATCCTCGCAAGCGGGTTCGATCCTCTTCGGACTTTCGCCGGACGGCGACATCCTGTGGAAGAAAGAGACGCCCGGCATCCGCAGCCTGATGCTGGCCGCCGACGACGGACGCGTGGTCTACTTCACGCAAGGGGCGTTGTCGGCGATCGACTTGGCAACCGGAAAATCGCTCTGGTCCACGCCCGGGATCAAGGGAAACGGAAAGACGTTGATCGCTGCCGAAGGTGAAGTCTTCTGGTTCGACGGTGGAAAACTGGCCGTCTTCGACGCGACCACCGGCGACAAGTTGTGGGAGAAGTCGGTTCCTCGCTCGGGAGGTGCCGAGTCGGTCGATCTGTTCGTGATCGACGGGCTCGTGTGGCGCGGCATGGTGCCGGTCGACGAAAACGGCCGCCCGGTCGGAAAGAGCGAAAACGCGATGGCCGTGGGCTACGACATCCGCACGGGTGAAGAGAAGAAACGCGTCTTGGTCCGAAAACTCCGCAGTCCCGAGCACCATCACCGCTGCTACCGCAACAAGGCGACCGAGCGGTTCATCATCAGCGGCATGGAAGGCGCCGAGTTCATGGACCTGGTGGACGGCGAGCACTCGCAGAACAACTTCTTGCGAGGTGCCTGCAAGCTGGGCATCATGCCCGCCAACGGCTTGATGTACGTTCCCGCCGACCAATGCTTCTGCCAGCCGGGTTCGAAACTGTTGGGTTTCGTAGCGACGACGGACGATACCGACTTCCGCTCGCAACGGGTTCCCGACGACCGGCGACTCGAACGCGGCCCGGCCTACGGGACGAAAGCGTTGCAAGCAAAGGAAGTGGGGCCGGGCGATTGGCCGACGTACCGGCACGATCCGGCACGGCATGGGTACACACCCGCCGAGGTAAAGAAAGATGTCGTTCCGGCCTGGCGGACGAAGCTGGGCACGAAGCTCACGCAACCGGTCGTCGCAGGCGGCCGTGTGTACATCGCCGATATCGACGCGCACACCGTGTTCGCCTTGGACGCGAGTGACGGGCAACCGATTTGGAAGTTCGTCGCCGGCGGACGCATCGACTCGCCGCCGACCGTCTATCGCGGGGCCGTCCTGTTCGGCTCGGCGGACGGTTGGGTCTACTGCCTGCGGGCGGAAGACGGGGCCTTGGCCTGGCGGTTCCTCGCCGCACCGGCCGATTGCCGTGTGGCCGTCTTCGATCAGCTCGAATCGGTTTGGCCCGTTCACGGTAGCGTACTCGTGGAGAACGGCACGGCCTACGTCGCCGCAGGGCGATCGACCTACCTGGACGGCGGTGTCCAATTGTGGGCGTTGGATCCGCTCACCGGCGAAATTCGGCACCAAACGGTCTTGGCCGGACCGTTTCCCAAGGTCGGTGAAACCCGCGACATGGGATTCTTCCTCGAGGGGGCGAACGTCGAAGTGCTCGTGGCCGAGGGCGGCTACGTCTACATGCGACAAAAGAAGTTGACCCGCGACTTGAAACCGATCGAGTCCGAGATCCTCTCGTCGAAGGGCGAAAAAGATGTCGGCCTGCACGTGTTCTCGACCGGCACGCTGCTCGACGGATCGTGGTACAACCGGGCCTTCTGGATGTACTCGAAGCGTTGGCCCGGTTTCCAATTGGCGAATCAGGCGCCCAAGGCGGGCCAATTGTTGGTCGTCGATCCCGAGCGGACCTTTGCCGTGCGGGTGTACTATTATCGGAACGTCCACAGCCCGATGTTTTTCCCCGGCCGCGAAGGCTACCTGCTGTTCGCCGACCGTAACGACAACGAACCGCAAATCGTCGGCGAACCCGGCGCCCGCAAACCGGTCGAGTGGTTGCCGCAATCGTACATTCCTCGCGACGGCGGCAAGCGACCGCTCGACAGCGAGGCGTTCGGGCTCGACAAGATGATCGGTTACACGCGGGCGGAACCGCCCTTGTGGAAAACCTGGATTCCCGTGCGGATTCGCGGGATGGTCAAGGCCGGCGACCTGATCTTCGCGGCGGGACCGCCGGACGTCTTCGATCCGAACGATCCTTACGCCCCCTTCGAAGGTCGCAAGGGAGCAAAGCTGGTCGCCGTCACCGCCGACGACGGACGCGTCGTCCACGAATTGTCGCTGGAGGCAGAACCGGTGTTCGACGGCTTGATCGCCGCCGACGGCGCGTTGTTCATGTCGCTTCGCGACGGCTCGTTGGCCTGTTTGCGTGCGAAGACCTCACCATAATGTTCGACATTCGATATCCATCGGCACGACACCGTCTGATTGTTCTTTCGTAACCGACGACACCGCCCACTCACGGGGAGGAGCTCAGATGACACGCTTTCACAAAACTGCGATCGTCGCTTCGGTCGATCGACGGCAATGGTGGTGTTGCACGGTCTTGATGTCGGCTCTCATCGTCGCGGCATGCGGCCTGTGGGGGGCTTCGGCTCTTGCAACCGAACCGGAAGCCGCTTCCACCGAGGTTCCCGACTACATGAACGCGCCGCCGGAACGCATCGAAGCCTGGCGGAAGCTCAAGTTCGGTATGTTCATCCACTGGGGACCGGTGAGTTTGAAAGGAACCGAAATCGGCTGGTCGCGCGGCGGCGAACGTCGCGGCCACCGAACGCAACGTAACCCGAACGGCATCCCCGTCGAGGTCTACGACAATCTCTACAAAGAATTCAATCCCGTGAACTTCGATGCCGACGAATGGGCGGCGATCGCCAAGCGGGCCGGAATGCGCTACATGGTCTTCACCACCAAGCATCACGACGGTTTCTGCATGTTCGACACGCAGCAGACCGACTACAAGATCACCAGCCCCGAAAGCCCCTTCGGCCGCGACGTGGTCAAAGAACTGGCCGACGCCTGCCATCGTGCCGGATTGTGGTGGGGATGTTACTACTCGCCGCCCGATTGGCATCACCCCGACTATCGCACCGAACGGCACGACAAGTACATCGCTTACTTGCACGCGCAGATTCGCGAGCTGCTCACGAATTACGGTCAGGTCGACATCCTGTGGTTCGACGGCCTGGGCGGCAAGCCCGAAGACTGGGATTCGCCTCGCCTGTTCCGAATGATCCGCGAGTTGCAACCGCAAATCTTGATCAACAATCGTGCGGGACTTCCGGCCGACTTCGACACGCCCGAGCAACGCATCGGCCGCATGCAAACGGATCGTCCATGGGAAACCTGCATGACCATTTGCACCCAATGGGCGTGGAAGCCGAACGACCGGATGAAATCGCTGGAGGAATGCATTCACACGCTTGTCCGCGTGGTGGGAGGCGACGGCAACCTGCTGTTCAACGTCGGCCCCATGCCCGACGGACGCATCGAGCCGCGCCAGGTCGAGCGGCTCGAACAGATCGGCGACTGGCTGGCCCGCAACGGCGAATCGATCTACGATACCCGCGGCGGCCCCTTCCCGCGAACCGACGTCGTCGCTTCGACGTACCGCGGAAACACGGTCTACCTCCACGTGCTTTCGCCCGACGCTTTTCCCGTGACGCTACCCGCGATCGACACCAAGATCGTCTCGCAACGATTGCTGAGCGGCGGCGACGTCTCGGTTCGTCAATCGGCGGACGGCATTGTCGTCGACGTGCCTGAGCAAAATCGCGATGCAATCGACACGATCATCGTGTTGCAACTGGAAAGTCCCGCGGGTGAGGTGCACATCAACCGTTATTCCGGCGAGCCGGTCACGCTCGGACGCCCGGCGACGGCCTCGAACGTATACCGGGGCATGACCGCGCAATACGGCCCCCGATTCGCCGTCGACGACGATCCCACCACCCGTTGGGCGACGGATGCGGGTACATCGGAATGCACTCTCGAAATCACGCTCGACGGTCCCGCGACGGTCGATGCCGTGATCGTGCACGAATACGAACCGCGCATTCGACGTTACGCCCTCGAGACGTTCCGCGACGGGAACTGGATCGCGTTTCACGAAGGCACGCGATTTCCGCCGGGGGAACCGGTTCGCTTTCCGCCGGTGGAGGTCGGTCCTCGCGTGCGGCTGCACGTGTTCGAAGCCTCGGACGGACCCACGCTGTACGACTTCCAACTCTTGCGAACCAAGAACTGAATCGCGGACGATCGCAGTGGGCAACAGGGGTGTTGCCGGCTCGGCTGTTCAGATGACCCCGTGCAGCGGCCCGCCGGGGGCGGCCAGCTTGTCGACCCGCGCGCTAATCTCGGGATCTTCGACCAACGGCGGCGGATGGTGCGGCTTCGCCCGCGCATCGATCACCAGCGATCCCGCGCAACCCCAATGCTTGTCGGTCGTACTCGCGTCGATACCGTAGATGTCGCTTGCCGGATCGCTGCGTGTGAAGGTCGTCCACAAGAAGTTGGACAGCGAGGACGAAGCAAAGCGGGCATCGTCGACGATCACCACCAGCGGATAGAGATTGATCGCATCCTTGCGTGTGTAGTGGGCGCAGAACTGCGCCACGGCCATATCCTTGCCGCGGTCGTCGGGTGAAAACGGCGGCCCCTGGACGACGAGGATGCCCGGCAGCAGTACGTGCGGCTTCTCGAAGCCCAAGCCCTTGGGCAACTGCAAGCGGGTGTCGATCCCGACCGGCAAGGTTCGCCGCGGCTTGCCTACCGCGGCAATCACCACCTTTGAGCCGCGATTGAGCGTCCCGCACGTGTAATCGAGCGTGTCGGCGGTGGTTTCGGTGTGAAAATGCAAATCACGTCGCCAATCGACGCGCTCGAGAATGTGTCGCAGAAACTCGTCGACCTCGTGAACGTCCAAGTCGGGATCGTCTTCGGCCGCCGCGATGAACAGGTATTTCGCCAGCGACAACTGCCCTTGTCCCAAGATCGCACTTGCCTGCGTCAACAGTTCTTGGGGACGCTTCCGTTCGCTGTAGGGTGTGTAGCGTTCGGTACCGAGCGCGAGCAGCAACGGGTGGACGCCGGCGGCATCGACCGCATGCACCGCCCGCACACCGGGAATCGTCCTCGGAATGATCGGCCCCACCAGTTCGTGGATGAGCTTACCGAACATCGTGTCTTCCTGGGGCGGACGCCCCACGACCGTAAACGGCCACACGGCGCCCGATCGGTGATAGATCTTTTCGACCCGCATCACGGGAAAATCGTGTTGCAGGCTGTAGTATCCCAGGTGATCGCCGAACGGTCCCTCGGGCAGAAGCGTTCGCGGCTCGATGTAGCCGCAGAGGGCGAAGTCGGCCTCGGCCATGATCGGCAGCTCGTCGCCGCGGCGGATCATCGCGATACGACGTCCGCCCAGTAGCCCGGCGAAGAGAAGCTCGCTCATGTTTTCGGGCAAGGGCATCACGGCGGCGACGATGGCCGCGGGAGGACCGCCCACGAACACGTTGACACGCAACTTTTGCTTGCTTTCGATGGCCTTCGCATGATGAATGCCGATGCCTCGATGGATTTGATAGTGTAAGCCGACCTGATCGCGATCGTACTTGCCTCCCGAGAGCTGCACGCGGTACATGCCCAGGTTCGAATGCAGATAACCGGGCCGCGTGGGATCTTCGGTGTAGACCAGCGGCAACGTGATGTACGCGCCGCCGTCGTTGGGCCACGAGACCAATCCCGGCAAGCGATCGAGCGTCGTCGTGTTCGCCAGCACGGGACCGCGGCGGACGGTCTTCGGTCGCGCGTGCCGCGCCCACCAGGGAAGTTTCAGCAAGAGTCGCGGACGCTTGAAAACGTCGGCGGGGTCGGCTCCCAGTTCGACCATCTGCCGTAACCGGTCGAGCGTGTCGCGAAAGATGAATCGCACCCGCTCCATAGTGCCGAACAGGTTCGAAACCATGGGGAAGGCGCATCCGCGGACATTGGCGAAATACAAGGCCGGTCCTCCGGCGGCGAACACGCGACGCTGGATTTCGGCCATTTCGAGGTGCGGATCGATCGGCTCGTCGATTTGCAGCAATTGCCCCGTCCGCGCCAGGTCGTCGAGGCATTCTCGAAGGTTGCGATAGCCCATCTACCTGTCCTGCGTCATTTTCCGCCCCGGCGTTTCCGCGGATCGTCGAGCGCACGGCGGTCCATGCGCTTTTTCAAGTGCGCAAAGCGCGTGGCGGGGCGGCGCACCACCCGATTGGTTTTCCGCGGTCTGCCCTTTCCTTGCGTCATCGATGCCGCCCGGTGTATGCGAGAGGATACCGTACTCGTTGCGTATGCCGAAGTCCTTCCGGCCGAAGAAGAGATCGCCGATTCGACGGCCATTCCTATTGTAGCCGCCTTCACCGCCCGATCCACGAAATTGACCGATCCGATGTGTTGCTTCCTCCGAAATCGGCCGCCTTCATGCCCGGCTTTACATTGCGTACAACAGCAACCGGCGGACGCGGCGGCTGTTCGGTAGAGTGCGCCGAAGTCGCCCTTGCAGCCGCGGACACATCGGCAAGGCGGCGCAAGAAATACGGTGCGCTTGTTGCCGAACCAACGATCGCCGGGCCTGCGCTTCGTTTGTCCCGCCCCGCTCCGGCTATCGGCTGGCCTTGCACTGAGAAGAACGGTTCGTTGCTGTTTCGCGCTGCGAGTGTCTACAATCGTCCGCAAGTCGCAGAGAGGTTTGCAACGGGCTGCTATACGTTGAGCCGGGCAGCCCGCGGGAAAGCAGCGATGCGGAGTCGTTCGGCGGCCGTCTTCGCGACGAATCGCTCGCCCGGGAGGAGTTCGAAAACATGGCCGAGCCCCCACGCTATGGTATCGGTTAGCGGTTGGACTACAATCATCGTCGGCCGCACCGTGCGTGGGGCTATCGGATTCCGGTGGAGTTTGTTGCCGGCTGTGCGGCTCGGTCGACGACGCGATCGACTGCCAAGGACAGTAGCCTGTTCCCAACAATGTGCGATAACGATGTTTCCGAATAATGTTAGGATTCGAGCCGGCGCAAGGCGAGGCTTGAGCTGTTTCTGTGCGATGGCTGTTACGCTCGTCTCGTGGGCGTCATTCGGGCAGGCCCAGAACCGGTCAGACGTGTTTCTGAAGAATTGGGATGCGACCGCAGCGGACCTGTTTCGCGCAGACGGCGTGACAAGTCTGGTTCCCCCCAGCTTGGTCGATAAAAGCGCCATCGCGGCGTTCAAGAAGACGGTCGCCGAGGCGAACGCCAAGGGGCTGATCACCGTCGGCCGGATTCCGCTCGATTACCGGATCGAGATCTATGAAGACTTTGCGCGGCAGCAGGGTAAAACGCTGGACGAGGATGTGTGCCGGGACATCGAAGGCAATGCGCTGCGTCACTGGAACGGCAACATCTTCTTGTGCTCCAATTCGCCTTTCGTTCGCGAAGCAATGAAACGCATGGGGCAAATCTGTGTCGAGGCCGGTTGCGACTGGATTTCAGCCGATCTTCAGACCGCAACGCACGATTCCTTGCGTCTTGGCGGCTGCTTCTGCCGGCACTGCCGGCAGGGATTTGCCGCGTATTTGCAGAAGCCGGCCTCATGGAGCTATCGCGACTTCCTGGTTAGCCGTGGTTACGACACGGTCCAGAAGCTGAAACGCGAAGCCGGAAGGGGCGAAGCGAGCATGATGCCGCTATATCGCGAATACCGGGCGTTTCAGCATCAGGCCCTGCGTCAATGCTACGAGGCAATCCGGGCTCCGGGTAAAAAATTCCTCACCTCACAGGACTTTCACGGCCACAGCGCGCCGCTGGGCACGCATCCGGATTTCGACTTCGTCGGCGAAGGCCTGTGGGGACTGGACAATGCTGAAATCCCGTTCCTGTACGCCTTGACCGAGGCGGCGGGCCGGTTCAACTACATTACTGAAGGCCCGGAAGGCGACTGGGAGAATTTCGCGCAGGGCCGTTTGCGACTCGCTCAAGCCTACGCCTACGGCCAATCCTGGGTGGTCCCCTACCGGCAAGGTATCCGCCGAGATGGAAAATGGCTCAAATGGATCAGCCCGCCCGTCCAAGACCTTTACGAGTTCATCCACGAACATCGCGAGCTTTTCGATGGTTACGATCCGTGGCCCTGCGTCGGACTCATCTATAGCCATCTGGGGCATCGGTACAATCAAGCAGTGACCGCCGAAGCGGTTGCCGTGCTCGTGCGCCGGAACGTTCCTTTCAAAATATGTGTGGCGGGGTCCGACTGGTGGAATCCACCGTTCGACCTTTCAGGTGTCCAAGCGTTGGTCAAGACCGCCGACTTTCGCTACCTGACGGCGTCTCAGCAGCAGGCCGTCGCCGCCGCTCAGTTGCCCACCGTTGATATTTCATCCCTGGACAGCCTGTGGCGCCGCATTCCTCGCCCGATTCACGTTTCCATCGGCGACGAAAAGGTCAACGTCGTGCCGCGGCGCAAGGACGAGCATCGGCTACTGCATCTGGTCAATATGCTTCCGGGAACGGCGCACCGAGACTTCGTCGTAACCCTCAACCGACAATGGGCAGGTCCGGTTCGCGCGGCTACCCTGAACGCGCCCGGCCGGCAAGCGACAACGCTCCGCTGCCAAACGACCGGCTCGCACACCGAGATTCACGTCCCGTTCTTGCAAGAATGGGCCATCATCACCTTGGAGTAGGCGGCACAGCCGGATATCGTAGTGAAACTCGCCGAGAGGTTTTTCAGTAGATTGTCAAAATATAGCGGCGGTAGTTGTTGTAGGTATAGCGGAAGAGTTGTGACTGCTTTTTGGGAGGCGTTTTCTCGTGGGCGGCCGCGACTTCATTTTCGGTCGCAACCTTCTTGCGAAATCTGTAGCGGCAGCGCAAACCCTGCATACAAAGCATGCCCCAAACGGCGGTTTGATGATGTCTTCCGGCAGGGAGCAGGGCGTCGAGCGAGGCCCGACGGTCGCAGAATTCCGGTCGCGGCGTGTTCGTCGCATCTTGTTGGCACCACGATGTTTAGAAAATATTCGCGAAGCCGATTCGAGTATTCTTTAGAAAATCTTTTGACTTTCCGCCGGTAGCGTGTATAGACATAGTGCGGCGGGAAAAACCGAGCGGAAACAGGGGCCACCGGAAAGCTCGCCGCGAGCCGAACTCTCCTCAATCGTTTCTTTCCACACGGGGGTGCTCCATGCGAAGCGAGCACTGCTGCCGGCAACGGCGGACGCGGAGGACGGCCCGATCCGGTCCGAGAGATCGGGGGGCTCGGTGAGGCCGGGCTCCCCCGCCAAGACGGGTCGCCGTGCGGCCCGGAGCGTTCCGCCCGGTGAAGACGCGATCGTCGGGATCCGTCGCCGGGGACTGTGAGGCGAAACTCGTGCAAGCGAGGTGGACCATGCCAGGGTACCGAGCACGTTCCAATCCCGGCTGAGGGGCGTCCGGTTGCGGTGACCGCGACGCCCGAACCCGGTCCGAATCGCCAGGTCTTCGTCATCGGAGGAGTGCCTATCGAAGCACGTTGCGGCAACGGTCGTTGCCGAACAATTCGGTTGTCTCCTTGAAAACGCATCGGGATCGACGGAGACGTCGTGCCGAGCCGGATGGCAACCGCCCGAATCGGATTCGCGAGACGATCCCCGCAAAGGCCGCATCGGCGTTTCTCTCGGCGGCTTGGGAATGCAGCTCGGTATTGTCCATCGGCTTTCTCGCGAGTGGTACCCCGGCCCGAACGGCCGCGGGCCGAGGAATCTCGGGCGACCATCGGTCAGCGTGTCGAAGCACGCAGCACGCCTCGCGATCACCGATGCGTTTTTTTATGCGCCGCGTCGTGCCGGCTCGAGGCCTTCTCGGCGGCCGTCGTTCGAACGCCTGTCGATCGTTCTCGAAACGTGGTACCCTAATCGTGTTTGTCGTGGAAACGAACACTCGCGGGAAGGAGTCGAGAACGCGTTTCGTGATCGAAGAAAAAAGGGCGAGCGACAGTGACGACACGTAAGGCGGTAGGACTTTTCGTTGCGGGAACCGATACGGGCGTGGGGAAGACGTATGTCGGCGCGCTGATTGCAACGAAGCTCCGCGAGCAGGGGCTTCGCGTGGGGGTCTACAAGCCGGCCGAAAGCGGTTTGTCGCCCGACGAGCCCGACGACGCGACGATCCTTTGGGAGGCCGCGGGCCGTCCCCGCACGCTCGAAGAAGTGTGCCCGCAACGATTCTCGGCCCCGTTGGCTCCCTACTTGGCCGCTCGCGAAGAAGGCAAAGAGATCGACGAGACGCTCTTGTTCGACGGGATCACGCCGTGGTTGGAATCGTCGGATATCGTTTTGGTCGAAGGGGCGGGCGGATTGATGTCGCCGATCTCCGACAACTTGTTCGTAGCCGATTTGGCCTACGAGTTCGGCTTTCCGCTGGTGATTGTCGCTCGGAACGCCTTGGGCTCGATCAACCAAACGCTGCAAACGTTGATCACCGCCGCGGCATTTCGTGACGGGTTGGAAATCGCCGGAATCGTGTTGAATCATCCGCGATCGCCGGAAGACGGGGACGTGAGCCGGGCGACGAATCGGCGCGAAATCGAGCGATTTAGCGGTCCGTCGGTGTTGGCCGAAGTCGCCTGGAACGCCCGCACGTTCGATGCCGAGGTCGATTGGTTCGGCCTGGCAAAACCGGCGCGCGAACCGAGCTGAGGATACCGCACAATAGAACGTAAACACCGGCCGACAGACAAAGCGAGAAGCCCGACGCACGAGGATGCACGATGGAGACGATCCGCGGCAACATCTACGACTATCCGAAGTATTACGACGTCCTCTTCGGATCCGATTGGGCCGCAGAGTTTCGATTCTTGAAGGCCTGTTTCGCGCGGTTTGCGAAACGACCGGTCAAACGTCTGTTCGAGCCGGCCTGCGGCACCGGCCGATTGATCTATCATTTTGCCAAGGCGGGATACGAGGTTTCGGGGCTCGATCTCAACGAAAAGGCCGTCGATTACTGTAATCGGCGGTTCGAAAAAGCGGGGCTTCCGCCCGCGGCGTTCGTGGGCGACATGAGCTGCTTCAAGCTCAAGCGAAAGGTCGATGCCGCTTTCAATACGATCAACAGCTTTCGGCATTTGCAAAGTGAGCCCGAAGCCCGCGGACATCTCGAGTGCATGCAGCGGGCGGTCGCCAAGGGCGGCTTGTACGTGTTGGGGTTTCATTTGACGCCGAAGGGGCGTCCTACCTGCGACCGTGAGGCGTGGGTGGCGCGGCGGGGTCACTTGCAGGTGTCGTCGTACATGGAGTCGCTGGCGTTGGATCGCCGTCGTCGCGTCGAGCGGGTAAAGCTGGTGTTCGATGTGTACACGCCGACGCGGCAGTTTCGGATTACCGACGAATTTCCCTTCCGCACGTACACGGCCGAACAATTCCACCGATTGCTCGATGCGGTAGGCGGCTGGGAAATCGCGGCCACGTATGATTTTGCATACAATATTGATGAGCCGCAGGCGGTAACGGGAAAGTCGGAAGACGTCGTATTCGTGTTGCGGCGGGTGTGACCGGCGACGCCCGGGTATCCCGACGCCCTAGCGCGAGGACGAGCGTACGGAGCGGGACTTTCGGGCCGCCTGTAGGGTACAATTTCGACGGGTTGCACGAGCGTTTTCGAAGCAGCAACCGGACCCGGGAGTAGCACGATCGTGGTTTTCGGCGCCTCGGTGCAGGTGGTGCATGCCCGACCGGCCGGGCAGCTCCAAAATGCATCACAAATCGCAGCCAGATTGTTTCCGGCTTATCGGTTGGACGGCGGGACCGTTCAACTTGCCGGCTGCGCGCTGGAAGACCACTTGTTCGTTCGGCTCAAGGTCCGTCTTGCCGACGATCGCGAAGAAATCTATTTCGCCGATGCGCAGGCAAAGTTGTTGGAGCCGCTGCAAGTCGACGGCCTGGGGCTCCGCGAGCTCGAAACCGGGACCGAACCGCCGGAAGGCTGGTCGGTCAAACGGCTCGACCGCCTGTGGGAAGTCGTGCGCCGCACGATCGCCGAACGGACCGGTTGTACCGAGCCCGAGCCGGTCGAGGTGGTGTGCATCTGGTGCCGATACGTGACCGGCAAGTTGCGATTCCACTTCGGTGCGAAGACGGCCGAGCAATCATTCGCCGGTTGGACCCGCCGGTTGAAGGCGCCGCCGGTGACGTGTCCGGCGACGGGAACGCCCACGTATCACCTCACGCAGACCGACGACGCCCGCATCGCCGCGGCCGAACGTATCGCCGTATGCGAAGAAACCGGCAGTCGCGTGCTCGACATTGATCTGGAAACGTGCGAGCTGACAGGCAAGCGGGCGCAAGCGGGATTGCTGGCGTTGTGTCCCGTGACGGGCCGCAGGATTTTGGCGTATCGGTTGTTACCGTGTCGCTTGTGCGGCGAGGAGGTCGATCCGGAGTGCCTGGAAAACGACATATGCCGGGCGTGTCGGCGACCGGCGCCCGTATCGGCCGACGATCCGCGGATCGTGCGGTTGACCTCGGAGTATCCCTCCTTGGAAAAGTGGGGGCGGTGGCGACTTTCCGAGACGGCCTCACTGTATATTGTCTCCGCCCGCTGTTGGCTGCGGCAGGCAATGTTTGTGTTCGACAAAGATAGTTTGGCGTTGCGCGCCGCGGCGACCGGCGGACGGTTGGCGTCGGTGGAAAAGCTCCGAAAAATCGACCAGCCGCAATCGATCTTGGAGACCGAGACCGACGTAGGATAAGCTGAGGACCGGATCAGCGCGGTTTGGATGCTTTGAACACGGCCGCGGGCAACGGAGAGCTGCGCCGGTCGTGCAGGCGGAACTTCGCGCTCTCGACATCGGGCACGGAGGTCGGGGAAGGCATGGGAATCGAATTTCGATTGGGCGCGCGACTTCGCGTCTGGCTGTGGTTCGGCTTCTTGACGCTCTTGGTTGTGGCGGCGCTGTTGGCGTTGGCGGCCTATCTTGCCTATCGCGCGGCAACCCACGTGCCCGACTTCTACCGTGAATCGTTGGTGCTCGATCCGCAGGCGGCCGCCGAGGCGACCGATCGCGTGCTGAAAAAAGCGGCGGCACTGAGCAACGAGGCCGGGCAACCGGGGACTTGGTCGATCGAGTTCACCGAAGAAGAAATCAACGGATGGCTGGCCTACGACCTGCCGGAGAACCATCCGCGTGCGCTGCCGCCGGGGGTTTCCGACCCCCGGGTGCACATCGAACAAGACAATTTCACCCTCGCCTGCCGCGCCGAACGCAAGGGCGTGCAAACCGTCCTCACCGTGACCGTCGACGGGTACGTGACCGGTGACGGCGAGGTGGCCGTGCGGGTGAAGCGAGCCAGGGCCGGGATTCTGCCGTTGCCCATGGACGAATTGCTCGAAAAGCTGGTCGGCGCGGCAACCAAAGCGGGACTGGGCGCTCGCCGCATGCAGCAAGAAGGCGATCCGGTCATCCTTTTCGACGTGCACGGTTTGGCGGGCAAGGAAGAGATTCTCAAGTTGCAGGCCATCGAGATCGGCGAAGGTGTCGTCCGCCTGAGCGGCGTCACATTGTCTCGCGAAAATGCGGAAAAGGCGTCCTCGTCGTAAACGGCGCAAGCGGGGAGAGGATCCCGCAACGGCAGCGAACGGATATAATATCGAACGGTTCGGTGACCGAGAGGCGTGATCGACGGCCTTGCAGCGGGGGTAAGCTTTTCTTGAAGTTTCCGGCCGTCGGTCGACCCGGCGATTTCGCACGTCGAAACGCGGCGTGCGTGTTCCGGCCCGTGGGGGTCGGTTCGAGGAATTTCATCGTTCCGCCGAAGCGGAAGCGATCATGAACATGCGTGCTGCTCCAAAAAGTTTTCGACTGCATATCGGCATTTTCGGCCGGCGAAATGCCGGGAAATCGTCGCTGTTGAACATGCTTACGCGGCAGGAGACGTCGATCGTTTCCGAGACGGCCGGCACGACGACCGATCCGGTCGAAAAGCCGATGGAGCTCTTACCGTTGGGGCCGGTGTTGTTCATCGATACCGCCGGAATCGACGATGAAGGCGCGTTGGGTGAACAACGCGTGGAAAAGACGCTCCAGGTCATCGATCGGACCGATTTGGCACTGTTGGTGGTCGCCGAAGGCCGCTGGACGGCGTTCGAGGAACGGCTCTTGCAGCTGTTCTACGAACGTGAGATACCGGTGGTCGTCGTGTTCAATAAGTGGGATCTCGATCGTCCGCCCGACAAGCTGGCCCAAGATCTGGAAGAACGCGACATTCCGTGGGTGGCGACGATAGCCAACCGGGGCGAAGGGTTGAACGTGCTGCGGGAAGCGTTGATCCGCACCGCACCGGCCGACTTCATCGACACGCCGCCGATCATCGCCGATTTGGTTTCGCCGGGCGACGTGGTCGTGCTCGTGGTCCCGATCGACAAAGAAGCTCCCAAGGGACGCCTCATCCAGCCGCAGGTGCAAACGATCCGGGAATTGCTGGATGCCGACGCCTACGCGATGGTCGTCAAAGAGCGGGAGCTTTCTGCGGCGTTGCGCGACTTGAATCGACCGCCTGCCTTGGTGGTGACCGACAGTCAGGCCTTCTTGAAGGTCGCCGCCGACACGCCGCCCGACGTGCCGATGACCTCGTTTTCCATTCTGTTCGCGAGGCAAAAGGGCGACTTGTGCCGGTTCGTCGAAGGGGCGTTGGCGATCGACGATTTGAAGCCGGGCGATCACGTGCTGGTTGCCGAAGCCTGCTCGCATCACCCCATCTTGGAAGACATCGGGCGGGTGAAGATTCCCCGTTGGCTGCGGCAATACGTGGGCGGCGAGTTGCACTTCACGCACGTGCAGGGGCACGATTTTCCGAACGATCTGCGTCCCTACCGGCTGGTGGTGCACTGCGGGGCCTGCATGTGGAACCGGCGCGAGATGCTCAGCCGGATGATGCGCTGTCGCCGGATGGGCGTGCCCGTGTGCAACTATGGAATGACGATCGCCTATACGTTGGGAATCTTCGATCGCGCCTTGCAACCGTTCCTCGATGCGTATGAAACCTACAAGCGGCTCATGCGCGAGCGGGCGGCGGCAAAAGAAAACGTCGCCGAGAGCGATTGAACGTCCCGGCGACATGCGGCTCTTTTCGAGGGTAATGACCGGCCTACGGATCAGAAGCCGCGCGCGGCCTTGATGTCGTCAAAGTCGCGCAAGTGGTAGTCGATGCCCACGTAATCGAGCAGGCTGCACAATCCACGCAGGGCCACGCCCAGCCCGTCGGGACCGGAGAATCCGCCGAACTGCCCTCCGCCTTTCACGTGCGGTTCCAGATCCAGGAACACGCCGGGAACGCCTTGGGCGGCGAGCTTCTGTTCCAGTTCGGGCAAGATCTCGGCGAAGTCGCGCAAGATTTGCTCGTGGCCGGTGTCGCCCATGTTCGCGGGAACGAAGTTCTTGAGCATGTCTTCATCGACGTGGCCGCCCTTGCCGTCACGTTGCGGCCGTCGATAGTCCTTGATGTGGAGCCAGCCCAATCCGGGCTTCATCGCAAGGTATTCCTGGTAAATGTCGTCTTGCGTGTAGCCTTGGACCACCAGGTTCGCACCGTCGAAGATGAGCACCATCGCCGGGTGATTCACTTGCTTGTAGATTTCGGCCAACAGACGACCGTTTTGGCCGACGAGATTCGCTTCGACTTCCAGACCGAAGATCACGCCCGCCTTTTGGCACGCGTCGGCGATTTGCCCCAGCTTGTCCGCGACCTCGGGAATGTGCGGTTCGGGATCGGTGTCTTTCGGATGATAGAACGAAAAACCGCGGATGAGCTTCGTCTCGAAGCGGTTGGCCAATTCACACGCCCGGGCGACGTCTTCGGCCAGGTACTTTTCAAAGGGGATGTAGACGTTTTTCGTACCGTCGTCGACGTCTTTGAGCTTCACCTTACCGATCGGGGAGCCGATCGACGACACCTTCAGGCCGTAGTCGGCCATCAGTTTGCGGACGGTGTCGATCTCGTCGTCGGTCAACTTCATGACGTTCTTGATGCCGTTGCCGACGTCGATAAACCGAATGCTGAAATACTGCAAGCCCAACGCGGCGAATGCGGCGAATTGTTCGACCGCCGTCTTGTTGATGGCGGCTTCGTCGGCGAAACCCGAAAGCAATACGCGGGGACGTTGTGCCATGAATGAATCTCCTTGTGATGTTTGGGGGGACAAGAACACCGGCGCAAATCGATACGCGACAAAAATCCTTGCGCGACGTCCGAATCTCGATGAACCTGTTTCGAGATCGTTGCAGGAGTTCGCTATTGTCACCCACCCGAATTGCGCCGACAACCCCCGCAAGATCGGACGCTTTCGCGCGAACAGATCATTGAGAAGGCATTTCGACTCCGTTTCGGAGGCCACTATTCTGAGGGGTTTTTCGTTGATCCTGCCGTGGTATTTCGTATCATGGACATTGGGTTATTTGGGTCCATCTTTTCCGAAATTTTGCGACAGGCGGAAGTCGTCGCCGGCTGACTGCGATCGGAGCACCTCGAAGGCACCGGCGGATCGGGAAATGCGTCGCTGGTAAGAGGAGTTTTGTCATGAGCTCGCGATTGTCTTTGGCGATTCTTGTGCTTGCGCTCGGCCTGTTTGTCGTCCCGGTCGAGCGGCTTTCGGCCGAAACGCGAAGTTGGAAGACGCAAAGCGGAACGACCTTCAAGGCTGAGTTCGTCCGCATCGATGACGGCAAGGTCGTTTTCATGCGAGGAACCCGACCGACCCTCGTTCCGTTTGCGTCACTTTCTCCCGAGGATCAAGACTACCTGCGGGAATTGCTCACCAAGCAGGGACAGGCCGATTTGATTCCCGACGTTTCGGCGACTCCGGCGCCTTCGACGCTGCAGCGGCCGACAGCATCGGCGAGTCCCGCGAGAAGGCCGGGTGATTCGGCACCGCGACCGGGCGCGGGTTCCGGGCCGTTCCAGACGCAACCCGATATCGGTTCGTCGCCGGGCAATAACGTACCGGCAAGGCCCGGATTGCCGGCCGGTGTCCGCCCGCTCGACGAGGTGCGTGCCGAGTTGGGCCCCGACGCCACGCCCGAGCAGATCATCGAGGCGATGTTCGGCGACGGCGAACGCGTGTGGCGGGATCGGCGCGGCAAGCAGCTTCGAGCGAAATATGTGCGAGTGGACGAAACATCGGGGACGCTGTACCTGTCGGCCGACGGTAGAGAAATCGGTGTTCCGATCATCGGCCTGAGTCCCGAAGACCAGTTCTATGTCCGGTTTCGCATCATGATGGAGCGGCAGCTTCAAACGGTCGCCGGTGCGTCGTCGCGTCATGAATCCTCCGGCGGATTCGCGGGCGCGAGTCCTTTCGGCAGTTCACCGCCGCAAATGCCCGGCTTCGGATCGCGGCCTGCGGGCGGTTCCAGCGGACAGGTCGTCTCCGGTCACGATGCCGAAGGCGAAAGCGAATACGGTTCGATGCCGTCCGCTCCGGGGAGTTTCGGGATTGGTTCGGCGAATCCCATGCGCGGCGTGATCGGGACCGCCGACGAGGAATACGAAGAGGAATACGAAGAGGAACCCAGCGGCCACGATGTGGGAACCGGGCACGATGTCGGGGCTCCGTCCGGCGGTTACGGCTCGCGACCGCCGGTGAACTCGCTTGCATCGGCCGAAACGGGGCACGATGTGGGCGGTTCGACGCCCGAGTCGTACGGTTCTCCCGGCTCCTCGGCGCCTACGTCGCCTCAGTTGACGCCGCCCGTCTCTCAACCGGAAATAGAATATGAGGAAGTTTGGGTGTGGACCTGCGAGTCGTGCGGTTACGAGTTCGAGGCCAGCGACGAAGAAGTCCACACCGGCATGAAGTGCCCGAACTGCGGCATCGTGTTTGCCGAAATCGATCGCGACGGCGACGGCACGTATGAAGAAAAATCGGCCGTGGCCCAGGCCGGGTTCTATACGGGAATGGTGAAGATCGTCGTCAGCGTGATCGTGTTGCTCGTGTCGCTCGGTGGATTGGTAGCCGGGATCAAGAAAGCCTCAGGGTGAGGCCTGGAAATCGAGACGGCGGGGCATTCCTGGGACGTCGCGGAGAGAAGAGGCCCGCTTCGGTCGGAGACTCATCGATGTTGCCGATTCGTTGCCCACACTGCACCGGGCGTCTGAAGGTTCCGGCCGAGGCGGTGGGCACGTTGCGACGCTGTCCGCTGTGCGCAAAGGTCTTCACCGTTCGGCCTCCCAAGCCCGAGTCGGAGATGCCCGCATACGCGACGGCTGCGGAAGGTTCCGATCCGGGCGAAAAGTACGTGGGGGCGATCTGCCCGACCTGCCACGCGTCGTTGTACGCGCCTGTTTCTCAGGCGGGCAAGGAAATCACCTGCGACGATTGCGGGACGCGGGTCCGCTTGCCCCACAGGCCGACCGCCGCTGATCGGAAGACACGGCCGTCTCCGCCCGAGGACGCTTCGGCGGAAGACGTCTACGAGCTGGCCGACGAACAGTGGTATGCGGCCGATCGTCGTCGGGGAGACGAGCAACGATACGTCTCGGTGACCTGCGGCATGTGCGGCACTCGCGTGACGGTCGAGCGAAGCCGGGTCGGCACCACCGTACGGTGCCCCGATTGTGATCATCCCGTGGTGATTCATGAGCGGCCGCCGGTCGAAAAGCCGTCATGGGCGAGTACGGCCGCCCGCCTGGGGAACACGTACGGCGTGAAAAAGGCGGCCCCGGTCGAAGAGCCGAAGTATCGCTTTCTCGTCGATCCGGAGCGGGCGAAAGAACGCTTCATGTTCGATCGCGAGTTGCCCGACCCGCCGCGGTTTCCCTTTTTGAGCGGTGTGTGGACGTATCCCTTCTATCGCACCACGTGGCAACCGATGGCGTTCGCGGTCGTTGTCGGTATGGTTGCCGCGGTCTTGATCGAGTTCATCGCGGTCCTCTGGCAGGGGGTAAGCCTGGGATCGATCTTGGTCGTGTTCATGCTTCCGGCGGCCGCGGCTTTCGGCCTGTTTTGGTTTTTCGGCGCAGCCTCTACGGCCTTTGGTACGATCGCCGTCACCAGCGAGGGCTACGACCGAGCCGAGGGCTGGTCCCAAACGCCATGGATCGATCGGGTGGGCATCGCGCTGTACTTCGCATTTGCCCAGGGGTACACCTCGGTCTTCGTTTGGCTGGTCGCCGGGTTGGTCGGGCATTTCGGCGGCAGTCCCGTGTGGGCGGGTATCGTCACGGCGGCGCTTGCGTACCCGATCTTTTTGCTTTCGGAATTGGAACGAGGATCCCCCTTCGAGCCGTACTCGGTGGTCGTGTGGTCTTCGCTGGTTCGCCGGGCGGGCATGTGGATTCGCTTTCACCTGGTAGGCAGCGTGCCCGTCGGTTTGGGCCTGCTCGCACTGGTGTGGCTGCGACAGCGGATCGGCGGTTTCGCTTGCGCGCCGATCGAAGTGATCGTGCTCACTTATCTGTGGATGGTTTATCACCGCCTGCTCGGCCGAGTCGGATGGTGCCTGAACCAAACCGGCACGCGCGACCGCACGCAAAGCCGGCGAGACCGCGCCGCCGCAAGCCGCGAGTTGGAGGTTTCGGGGGAAGATCTCCGTGCCGCACTCGAGCGGCCGCCCCGGCATTGATCGGGCGATCGCTTCCTGGCCCGCGCGGTTGTGCAACAGGCGTGTTGCCGAACGCGATCCGCCTACCGCGCCGAGGTCTTCAGCGGTCCGTGTTT
Source organism: Thermostilla marina (assembly GCF_054657455.1). Classification (NCBI taxonomy): domain Bacteria; kingdom Pseudomonadati; phylum Planctomycetota; class Planctomycetia; order Pirellulales; family Thermoguttaceae; genus Thermostilla; species Thermostilla marina. The sequence continues at coordinate 727,153 of NZ_BAAHYR010000001.1, forward strand.
CGCTTCCAGCGCCTCGGCGATGGCCAATGCCAAATCGACGTCCTTGCACGGTTTGGTGAAGTACTTCCACACGCGACCTTCGTTGATCGCGCGAATGGCGGCCTCGACGCTGGCGTGCCCCGTGAGGACGATCCGTGTCACCTCGGGAAAGAAGTCGGCGACCCAGGCCAGCAGTTCACTGCCGCTCATGCCGGGCATTTGTTCGTCGGCCACGATCACGTCGACCGGCCATTTCATGAGCACGTCCTTGGCTTCTTTGCCCGACCGCGCGGTGAAGATGCGGTAAGGTTGATGCCGCAGTGTCCGCAGCAGGCCGCTGAGCACGTTCGGATCGTCGTCGACCAGTAGCACCGTTCCGTTCATTGTGTTACCTTCTCCGAGTCGTCGGTTCATGGCGGTCGTGTCTGTTTCCTTTCGTCGGGCGGCGGATCAGTCACCGGTATCGGTGGTCAGCGCGCTGACGAGCACGGTGTCGCGTCCGGCTTCGTCGTCGGTTTGCAGGTCGCGGACGGGCAACCGAATGATGAAGGTCGTTCCCTTGCCGACTTCCGATTCGAACGAAAGCACGCCGTGGTGTTTTTCGACGATCGTGTTGTACGCGATCGCCAGGCCCTGGCCCGTTCCCCGGCCGACGCCCTTGGTCGTAAAGAAGGGGTTGAATATCTTGTCCCGCAATTCTTCGGGAATCCCCGTGCCTGTATCGCCGATGCGGGCTTCGACCCAATTATCGTCGATCTTGCGGGTGGCGAGCGTGATCGTGCCTTTGGTTTCCGTGCCTTCCACCACGTCGGCGATCGCGTGCGCCGCGTTGACGATGATGTTCAGCACCGCCTGATTCAGTTCGGCGGTGAAGACGGGAACCTTCGGCAAGTCGGGGGCGAATTCGGTCTTCAGTTCGGCCACGTACTTCCACTCGTTTCGCGAGACGGCGGCGGCGGTTTCGAGGACGTGGTTCAAATCGACCGGCTGTTTCTCGCTGCTTCCCGGGTGCGAGAATTCCTTCATCGCCCGCACGATCGTAGCCACCCGTTCGACACCGTCGAGCGATTGGCGAATTGCTTGCGGGATTTCTTCGCGGAGGTACTCCAGGTCGGCGTCTTCCAACGCCTCGTCGGCCTTGGCAAGGAGTTCCCGGGGCACGGGGCCGCTTTTGGCTGCTTCGTGGACGGCGTTCAACGCCTCGATCACGGCATCGAGATCGCCGAACGAGTCTTTGAGGAAGCGGATGTTGTCGCCGACGTACTGGGTGGGCGTGTTGATTTCGTGGGCGATGCCCGCCGCCAGATGAGCGACCGCTTCGAGCTTCTGCGCCTGGGCCAGGTGCCCTTCCATCTTCTTGCGCTCACTGATATCGACGGTGATCTCGGCCACGAACCAATCGCCGTTTTCGTCCTGGTAGGGGATGGCGGTCGTTTGGACCGGGCGGTTGTTTTCCCGCGGCAAGTTGTGTTCGACGACCACACGTTTTTTCGTTTGCAGCGCCTTTGCGGCGGCGCAGGTCCAGCAGGCCTCGTCTTTGCCGCAGAAGTACTCGTGCGATGTCTTGCCGCGGAAGTCGCCGTAGATTTTCTGTCGATTGCGGTCGACGTACAGCATGCGGCACTGCCCGTCCATGATGCTCATCCCGGTATTGGTGACTTCCAACAGCATTTCCATGCGCTGGTGCAATTGTTGGGCGTCGCGCGTGGCTTGCTGGGCGTTGAGAATGCTGCCGATGCGTTCGGCCAGCTCTTCGACCAGGGGGCGGTGCCGGTCGAGTTCTTCTTTCAGTTCCGTGGGGACGTCACATTCTTCGACGGCGACCTCCAACGCCCCGACGTATTGGTCTTGTACAAAGATCGGCGCGCTGACGACGAACGGCGTATCGACGAAGCGATCCGATAAGTACGTCTGTTCGTGCAGCGTGAGTCGCGCGTGAACGGTACCGACGTTTGGGAAGGCGCCGGGGATCAATCGCACGGCGCGTTGCAGGAATTCTTCCACGGAGAGAAATTCTTCGGCCAACCGCGTGATCGCGAACATCGTCTCGATCTGCCGCGTTTGACGCTCCAGTTCGGCCGACTGGGTCCGCAGCTCTTCTTCCGTCGCCTCGCGTTGACGTTCCTCTTCGGCACGGTCGAGGCGGGCCTTGAGGATCGGGCCGAGGTAGCGGGCAATGCTTTCCAGGGTGTCGCGCTCTTGTTCGGTGTAGTCTTCTGCCTTGTTGGCGACGAAGAGCGCCCCGATCAGCCGATCGCGATAGACGATCGGCGTTCCCAGGAATCGCGTGATGGGCACATGGCCCTTCGGCGGTGTGAAGGAACGGTTGGCAAGGATCGTTTTTCGTTCCGTGAGCACCTTGCCCCACACGCCGCCCCATACCTTGCGAGGGAGGACGATCGATTTGTCGGCCATCCGGCACTGCTGCCAAATGTCGCGGGTCATCGACGGGCACACCAACGATCCTTCGTGGTCGATGTACCCGAAGATGCCGTACCGACTCTTCAATTTCGTCAAGATGATCGAAAGAACCTCGGCATACGCCTCTTCGCCCGGGAAGGCCAAAAACGTGTTGGCGATCGTCGTGAACAGTTCCAATTGGCTTTGGGACCGCATCAACGATCGCTGTAGTTCGGCGTTGCCGGCTTGCACCACACTGACCATGACCGAATGAATCCTGCCCTCTTGCGTGCGCATGGGGATGGCCGTGATCGTGGCCTGGAATTTCTCGCCGTCGGTGGTCGTGCGGACGGCAGTTCGCGTTACCATGCGATTGTGGCGTAAGGCCGTCATGGCCACGCAGCATTCGCCGCCGTCTTCATTGCCTTCTGAGGGAAGCACTTCGCAACAGTGCTTGCCGAGGAACGCCTCTCGTTCGGCCTGCATCAAGGTGCAGAAGGCTTCGTTGACGTCGCGGACGACGCCTTGCGTGTCGACCAGTAATCGTGGGACACCGTCTTCCAAGACGTTGGAGGCAAGCGCCTGGCCTTGCAGTTCGGTGAACGCCATATTGGCTTGGGCTTCGCTTCGCCGGCGGTCGGAAAGAACGCGTTCGACGACCGCGGGAAGTTCGCGGGTGATCTTGCCGGGACCGCTCTTGCGGAAAAACGCCGCGTTGCCGACGTGTTCGGCCTTGAAGGCGACCTCTTCGCTCGCCGAGGCGGTTGCCAGGATGGCCGCCGGCAAAGGACGCATGCGCTGTAGTTGTTTCAGTAGTTCCAGTCCCGTCATGTCCGGCAGGTAATAGTCGGTCATGACCAAGACGAAGTCGCCTCGCCGGTACGCTTGGATCGCTTCCTCGCCGTTTTCCACCGCAGTCACGGGATAACCCGCCCCTTCCAAGACTGCGGCGAAAAGACGTCGTTGGTCGTGATCGTCTTCCACCAGCAGAATCGGATGACTCTCGGCCGTCATCGGAATGTTTCCTTCTTGGTTATACGTTTGGGAAAACCGTAACCGGGGTGCGATGAGGCTTACTCCAAGAGATTGCTCAGTTCCTGCATCGAGGTGTCGTCGAAGGAATCGACGGCGTCGTCGGTTTGTACGGCTTGTTTTGCGGGTACGTACACGCGGATCGGCTTCGAAATTCCGACATTGATCGCATAATTCCGCAGACGCAGCCGGATGGCCGGTGTCACGACCTGCCCCTTGCTGCAAAGCAAGGTGCCTTGGACCGAAACGACGTCGTCGGCCAGCACCGTGCCGTCTTTCAGGTCGGCAATCTTCACCTGGCGCACCACGTGCACCTCTTCGATGTTCAGGGTGCGGCGGAAGGCCTCGACGACCTTGGGGTCGTACCAGCCGTCGCGGTCGTTGATCTCGGCCAGGGCGATTTCGGGGTTCAGGCCCACGTTGCACAAGGTGTCCCAGTCGAGGGCCAACTTGAGGATGCGGCTGCCCAAGGGAATCTGGTCACCGGCCACGAAATCTTCGGGAAAGCCCGACCCGTCGTAGTGTTTCTCCTGGTAACCGACGATCTCGGCGACTCGATCGAGGCGGGGGATCTTGGCCAGCAATTCGCGGGCGAGTTTGGGATGCGACTCGTAGATTTCACGTTCTTGAGGTTTCAGTTCCTCGCCGTTGTACACCTTTTCGAGAATGTGGGCGGGTACGGCAACACAGCCGATCTGGGAAAGCATGGCGGCAATTTCGACCTGCCACGTGTTCGGCACGCGCATCGCCTTGCACAGCTTCGAGACGGTGGCGCGGACACGGGACGCTCGGCCGAAGGCTTGAGGCGAAACGGCCGTCAAGATTTCGGTGAGCACGCGGACGCTGCCGGCCAACGTCTTCGACAAGAGTTCTTTTTCGGCGGTCACCAGCCGGTATTGTTCGATGCCGGCATCGAGCATCTTGGAGAAGGTTTCGGGCGGACACGGCTTCGTCATGAAGCGAAAGATGGCACCCTCGTTTACGGCCTGGATCGCGGTTTCTTGGTCGGCATTGCCGGTCAGCATCATGCGGACGGTTTCCGGCGCGATCTCCTTGACCTGGCGCAGAAACTCGATGCCGTTCATGCCCGGCATTTGCATGTCGGAAACGACTACGGCATACGGGCCGCATTCGCGGACGGCCTTGAGGCCGTCTTCGCCGCCCAAAGCGACTTCGAGGTCGTACCGCTTGCGGAGTGTCCGCTTGTACGCCTGGAGGACGTTCGGGTCGTCGTCGACGCAAAGGACTCGCTCGATCATGCCGATACTCCTGTAAATTGAAATTCGCTGCACATGTCCTGCCACTTTTCGAGGCGCTCTGTCCAACCCCGGCGTTCCAAGAATTCGCGATCGAGTGTTTGGGGACGACCGATCAGGTCGCTCAGGCTTTCATCCATGACGCAGCCGACGACGTGCAGGATGCTTATCTCTTCGAGGAGTTCGGGGTCGTCGGTCGGGGCCTCACTCGGTGTGCGCACATGCTTGGCGACGGTAATCACGTCGCGCGGCAAGCCCCACAATGCCAAGAAGTAGGCGCCCACTTCGTTGCGCGTGGCTTGGAAGACCTCGCGTTCGACCTCGGGCAAAGCCATTTCGTAGCGGACGGCCTTTTCCAGAAGCGAGATGTAGAAGTCGATGTCTTGCGTTGCCAACACCAGCATCCCGACGTTCATCAGCCGTCCGGCCAGATGCAGGCGGCGCAACCGACTCTCCGACAATCCCTCGGCTTTGCCGATCTTCATTGCGCCTGCCACGATGGCCTCGTGTACGCGGTTGAAAAGGGTCAACAGTTCCGTTGCCTTGGGCGAGGCTTCGAGCGGTTGCAGGGCTTCCGTTTCGAGTACCAGCGGCCGCATGACGTCGGTACCTAGTAATCTCGCAGCCTGCGCCGCGCCCGAAACTCGCTGCGGCGATCCGAAAAAGCTGCTGCTGACCAGTTGGACCAACTTGGCCGTCACGCCGATGTCGCGGGAGGCAATCTCGGCCAGCGCATCGATCGACGTGTTCGCGTTCCCACATTCGGTGCGCAAGTCGGCGATCACCTGCGGTTGGCATGGCAGGCATACGATCGCACTGACGCGCGAACGAATGGCGTCGTTTTTCAGCTTGTCGCGCAAATTCGACACGCCGCAGACGGTGCTTTTGAGCAACTCGGCATCGCACGGTTTCGAAAGAAACTGATGGGCCGGGCCCGCCGCCTTGAGTACAGAGGTCTTGTCGCACTGCCCTGAAAGGATCAACCGCACGGTGGCCGGATAGCGTTGCCGGATCGTTTCGAGCAGCTCGGCACCGCTCATGCCGGGCATGCGCATGTCGCTGACGACGACGTCGGTCGGCGCTTCCTGGAGCATTTCCAGGGCTTCGGCGCCGCTTTCGGCGAAACGCATGTCCCATTCCCGCCGATGGCTGCGCAACAAGCGCCGCAGGCCGTCCAGCAGCTTGCGTTCGTCGTCGACGAAGAGGATTCGTTTTTTGGGTGTTTCCCTGGTTACATCCATAGCGAGTCCTCGAGACGAAAGGCGTCCACCGAATCTTGGATGTGTTGTTTCAAGGCGAGTATGTCGTCGAACCGGCGTTCGAATGCAGCGACGATTTGCGGATCGAAGTGGCTACCGGATGCCCGCCGCAAATAGTCGAGCGCGTCTTGGTGGCTGCCCGCCTGCTTGTACGGGCGCCGCGATGTGAGCGCATCGAACACATCACACACCGCCGTGATGCGCGATACGAGGGGAATCTTGTCGCCGGCCAGTCCGATCGGATAGCCGGTTCCGTTCCACTTTTCGTGGTGGGTCAGGGCGATTACGGCGGCCGTATCCAGCAAAGGATCGATCGTGTCGCTCGGGCTTTCGCAGTGATACCAGTTCAACAGCGGCGCCATGACCGAGGCCCGACCGCGCAGGATCTGCTCACCGAAGACGCAGTGCTTTTGCATCAGCGCCCATTCGCCGGGAGAGAGCGGACCGGCCTTGAGCAAGATCGCGTCGGGGACGGCGATCTTGCCGATGTCGTGCAGCGGTGAGGCCAACAGGAGCATCTGCTGGTCTTCGCGCGGCAGGCCCAAGGCTTCGCCGATCAGCCGCGAGAAACAGGCGACGCGGACGACGTGATTGCCCGTCTCGGTGTCGCGGTGTTCGGCGACCATTCCCAACCGAAAGACGACTTCGAGCCGTTGCCGGGCGATCAACGCCTGCTGTTTGGCGATCTGCTCGTTGAGCCGATCGGTGATTTGCTCGAGTTCGTCCTGGCGTTCCTTCCATTTGAGCAGGCTTTCGATGCGGGCGGTCAGTTGCCGCGACCGTACCGGTTTGTTCAACAGGTCGAACGCACCGCTTTCGAGCGCGCGTTCTTTCAGGTCGTCGTCTTCCATGCCCGTCAGCACGACGACCGGCATGTTCTTGTTGTGCGGAATCTCCTGGACCCTGGAGACCAGTTCGAGACCGTCCATCTTCGGCATCTTCAGATCGGTCACCAGGGCGTCGTACGACTCTTCGGTGAGGCGATCGCAGGCTTCTACGGGATCGTCGACGAATGCCAAATCCCACTCGTCACGCCGTGACCGCAGGCAGCGGGCGATTGCGTCGAGCACGGGACGCTCGTCGTCGACGAACATGATGTGCTTCTTGTCGTTCATGGCTTGGGGCCCGTCGAGGCTTCTTCGGAATCCAGCGGCAAGCGGACGATGAAGGTCGTTCCTTCACCCGGCGTCGATTCGACGTCGATCGATCCGCCGTGCTTGTTCACGATGATGTTGCGTGCGATGGCCAGCCCCTGCCCCGTACCTTTGCCGACCGGCTTGGTAGTGAAGAAGGGATCGAAAATCTTTTCCAGGTTTTCCGGCGGAATACCTGTTCCGGTGTCGGCGATGCGGATTTCGACCGCCCCTTCGACCCGGCGTGAAGTGACGGTGATCGTGCCTTTTTCTTTGGGGGATTCCCCGAGCTTGTCGCCGATCGCATGCGCCGCATTCACGATCAAATTCAGAAAGACCTGGTTGATTTCTCCCGCCAAACATTGGACCGGCGGCAGATCCTCGGCCAGGTCGGTTTTCAGCTCGGCGACGTATTTCCACTCGTTGCGGGAAACGGTGATCGTGTTCTCCAAAGCGCGGTTCAAGTCGACCGCCTGTTTCTCGTCACCGCCGGGATGTGAGAACTCTTTCATCGAGCGGACGATTTTTCCGACGCGTGCGACGCCTTCGAGCGATTGAGAGATCGCCGAGGGAATCTCTTCGAGCAGGTAATCGAGGTCGGCTTCTTCGGCGGCACGGCGAATGGCATCGAGGACGTCGGGCGAAGGTGTTTCGGAGTCGGATTCGGCCAATCCGCGGCAAAGCTGCAAGAGCGATTCGAGATCGTGGAACGAGTCTTGGATGAAGCGGATATTGTCGCCGATGTATTGGGTCGGCGTATTGATTTCGTGGGCGATTCCCGCGGCCAACTGACCGATCGATTCGAGTTTTTGGGCTTGTCGCAGTTGGGCTTCGAGTTGACGGCGTTCGCTGACGTCGGTGAAGGTGACCACACGCCCCGCCAGGTGTTCGCCGTCGTGCATCGGTCGGCTGGTGAACGTGACGGGGAAGTGCGTTCCGTTCTTGCGCCAAAACAGGTGATTGTCGAGCGGGTTCGACGCTACGACGCTCGAATCACCGTGGCAGACGGGGCAGGGCGAGGGCAGGGGGGAGCCGTCGACATCCTTGTGGATCGTTTCGTGCATGGGTTTCCCGATCAATTCGTCGGGATTCCAGCCCAACAGCGATGCCGCGGTGGGATTGACCCACAGGATGTTTCCCCGGGCGTCGAGGCCGATGATGCCTTCGCCTGCCGAATTGAGAATCAATTGCAGCATCAAGTGAAGACGCCGCAGCTCTTCTTCGCTTTCTTTTCGCCGCGTGATATCGCGGAAGATCACCGTGTACAATTGCGTCGTGCCGATCATGACCTCGCTGACGGCCAGCTCGACGGTGATCGGCTTGCGATCGCTGCGCAAAACGACGACTTCCTCGGTATGCCCCGGGCATTCAAGGCAATTGCGTTCGCACGAACCGCGGCGACATACCAAGCGATTGAACAAACCGGTTTCACGTTCTTCGCCGTTATCGCCCGCCAATGTATCGATGTGTTTGCCGACGATTTCGTTGGGGGCGTAGCCGAGGATACGTTCCGCCGCCTCGTTGAGCGACCGGACGATCCCCTGGTGATCGACGGTCAAGATGCCGTCGGCTGCCTTGTGCAGGATCGTTTCGATCTGCCGGAAATGTTCTTCCTGTTCCCGCAGCCGTTCCTCGCGTTCTTCGACGGCCGCATTGACGGCTTCGGTGTGCGAGGCCTTCATGGCCGCGACTTCCACCTTCAAGTGATCGACGCGAGTTTGCAGCTTGAGGAGTTCCTGCTGCTGGCGGAAGATGACGCCGGAAAGAAGCCCGCCCAGCCAGGCGGGAATCTTGGGAACGTCGGCCGCCGGTGCCGGGCCATCCTTCGTACAGCCGCACGTCAACTCTTCGCCTTGGGCGGTATCGACCAGGCAACCGATCCAGATGGGCCCGCGACGGCTGAGGTGCCGCCAGGCGACGACGCGACAACGACCGTCGGTGCCGGGGAGAACGGCGCAGTCGACGGCGGCGTCGCCGAGTTGCTCGTGGATGAAACGACGGCCGAATTCGAGGTCGGCTTCGGGGATTTCTTCGTCGAGCTGGAGTCGACTGAGTATGTCACCCTCGGGCGATTGCAACCACACGGCCGAAAGCCCCCAGGGCTCGACCGACAAGGCCACCCGCTCGCCGGGATCCTCGCCGAGAATCGGGTTTACCTCGGCCAACAAGTCGTCCAGGTTGTCGAGAAATGCCGTCATCGGACCGTCCTCGCTCTTCGCAATGTCGACCGAACGAGGTTCGCCTCGTGGCCCCCTTGCGAACGATGCGTCGGAACGCCGCCGAATCGATGCCCGCCTGCGACTGTATGCCGCGGGTGCGCAGGGTGGGTCACAGGTGATACAAAGCGGCGTTTTGCGTAATCTCGTTTTCGAGATCTTCCGCCAAGACGGCGATGTCGGACTTCGTCAGTTGCAGACCCTTGAATGCCGCGGCGGGAACTCGCAGCAATTTCATGCCGACGGAAGAGATGCCTTTCAGCGTGCAAATCAGGTTCGCCACTTCGACGCAGCGAACGATGTCGATTTCTTCTCCCCGATAATTGTGCGAGCCGTGGTGGTGACTGATGGCCGCGCGGACGTTCGGCGGGAAGCCCCACGCCTTGCCCAGTTCTTCGCCTACCAGACAATGATCGAAGCCCACGTACTCGCGTTCGATTTCGGACAACGTCTTTTCGGGAGTCAGGTGTTCGATGACCGCGCGGAACTGCTTGGGAGCATTCTGGTCGATCAGAATGATGCCGATGTCGTGCAACAGCCCGGCCAGAAACGCGTCTTCGAAATTGGCTACCTTGCGACGCATGGCGATCAGCCGCGCGCAGATGCCTACCGTCACCAGGTGTTTCCACAATCCTGCCCGCGAATAAGGTTCGATTCCCAGGTCTTCCCGGAACATCTCGGCCACGCTGGCGGTCAAGGCGATGTTGCGGATCTGCTTGAGGCCGAGGTAGGCGATCGCCTGTTGCAGGTTCGTGATTTTGGTGCGGACGGCGTAGGCAGACGAATTGACGCAGCGCAGAATGCGGGCCGACAAGGCGGCGTCCGTCTCCATGACCTCCTTCAGATCAGCCGCTCCGGAAAGCGGATCATTCGCCACCTTCAAGACTTGCAAGGCGATCTGCGGAATGGTCGAGATGTCGTGGACGCGTCGGACAAACGCCTCGAGGTCCGGGCCTGTCGTCCCTGAGTACGAGATTACTCCAGCCACTATCTGCCTCCTTGTCCGACAAGTCGAGGGGCGAATTCATGGGAGCCGCTCGATGCACGGCGAGATTCGCCCAACATTCGATGCAAACGTCGGCTCTTCATTCAAGGTTAGTACAATTTTCCCCTCTTGGCCGACCGGAAAAGGTTTGTATGGTTGCTTCTTTTCGATGCTGGGAGTTTCGATCGAATCAGTGGCGCAGGAGGCGGGATCGACTGGGGGGATCCTACCGGTCATGCCGGAAAGTGACGGCTGGGGGTGGGAAAATTCACCCGCGAACTCGACGGCGAAGAATCCGCTACCGGCGGGGGTAACAGAGAAAAAACCCCGTATTTCGTCCGCTTTCGCCGCCCGGATGAGCTGGTTCAGGGGCGGTTGCGCTGAATTTGTGGTGTTTGACGGCAGCGCGCAAGGTAGGGGGGATCGAAGGACAAATCGTATATTTTCTTTGCCGGAAGACGAGTTTCTTCGTGCTTGTCTTGGCGGCGCAAGGCAAGCGAACGCGTTACCGTTTCGATCCGCCGACGGACGTTTTTACCCGCTCGAGAACCAGCAGGCGCGTCTCATTCTCCGGTGTTGATCGAAAGTTTGAGGGACGTATGCTGCCGAGACACAATGTCAGCCGGTCGCCTTCGATTCGGTAGATGCCGTAGACCCTGCTGAAGAGAATCGTGTACTCGAAGTGCCGTTTGCGGCGATCGAGCCGATACGCGAAACGATACGTGCCCTGTTGCGGCGAATCGAAGGTCAGCTTGTCGTCGTTCTCAGGGAGGGTGAGAACACACCCGATCAGTTCGGGCGACGGCCCGCCTGCGTACCACGCCTCCACCACCTTCCAAGAACCGTACGGCGACGGGCCGAGGTCTTCGACGGCGGCGTCGGCGGTTTGGTCGTTCGCCCCGGTGGCCGGGGCGTCGTCGGCATCGGCGGCCGAACGCCCGCACCCGCAAACCGCCGGAAACGAGACGACAAAAACGGCTACGACAAGCCGTAAAACGGCGAATTCCGCTTGACGAAAGGGCATGACGACTCGCGTGAGGTGAAGGCAAGAGGATCGTCGCGGCGGCACGAAGCCCGGACGACGCTTTCGGCGTTTGTGCGGAAAGTCATTCGCCCGAACAGCGCCGTTCTTGTCGGGTTGGGTGTCGCCGACAGACGTTTTTCAATTCTACAGCCGAAACGGCGTGTTCGTTACCGGCACCGTGGGCGAGCGATCGGAAGTTTCCATCGTGGCGCACCGGCCTTTTCGGGCTTTCTTGGTGTTCTCGAACTCACGCACCACACGGGGAGTGACTGCGAAGCGAAGGGGAAGCCTCTCGCCGAAGCCGTCGATTCGTCCTCCGATGGCAGCGCATCGGCGTGGGAATGCGCCTATCAAGAGCCGCGCACCGCACAGCGAAGGATGCCGCCGGTGATTCCTTCGGGCGGCTGCACGCTTGAAGTGCAACGTGGACAACGAATCGCCGCGAATGCCTCGCCGGATCGCGTTCCGAAAAGGTCGGTGACGTTTTACTTCGGCCACGGCGCGAGTGAGGGCCGGTCGCTCGTTTCGGTGAGCACAAAAAACTTGATGCGCTCTTCGGGAGAGCGGTTCGGGCTGTGCAGCGCGAGCATTTGTGTGCCGTCGAAGCGGGTGAATAGCATCGCGTGACCGCCGCCGATGAACAGCGGCTCGGGTTCGTGTGTCCAAGGTCCCCTCACGCCGCCGGAGCGACTGCGGGCGACGCCGACGGCATATCCCTTGTCTGTGAAACTCGACCAAAGCATCCAAAGGGTTCCGGCGTCCGTGCGATACAGACACGGCCCGTCGGTCACGTACTTGTCGTCGTCGCGCACCGGACGTGTCCAGGGGGCGTCGGAGGCGGCAAACAGCGTCGTGATCGGGCCGACCGTTTTCGACAGGTCGTCGCTGAGGCGAACGGCGCACATCGTTCCGTCGCCGATCTGCACCCACTCGTGGCAGAATACCATCCAGGGCTTGCCGTCTTCGATCCACAGGGTTCCGTCGAGGGCAAACCAATCGTGCGGCGTTGCGGCGTCCTTGCTGTGCGGGCGAAACGGCCCGAGCGGATCATCGGCCTCGAAAATTTGTGTACCCCGGCAGCGGTCCGCTGCACTGAGTGTACCGAACAGGTAGTACTTTCCCCGATAACGATGCACCTCGGGGGCCCAGAAGTCCCGCGTGCCCCAGAAGTCGGCCGGCGGCGTGAAGACGGGTGTCGGCCGGGACCAGTGGAGGAGGTCTTTCGAGCGATAGCATTCCCATCCGCGGGCGTCTGCGGTCCGGTTTGCGGCGTTGGCGTACAGGTAGTACGTTTGCGATTCGGCAACGGGCAAGATGAACGGGTCGCGAACGCGAATGTCGCCCACGTGCAGGGGGTAGGTTTCGTCGGCGAGAGTCGGCAAGCAGATCGAGCCGAGAACCACCGCTGCCGTCTGCACGCAAAGGACGACTCGTATCGGCTGCTTGGAGATATGTCGCATCGAAACGGTCTCCTGTCGGATGGTAGCGGCACGGGGAAGGACCACTGTTGGAGGTGTGACTATTCTCACCCGTCGCAAGGCTGCTTACAATGAAAATTGGTGAATCGGGAACAAAACGCGGTCGCACGGCGCCCGCGGATTCGGAAAAGGAGAGAGCGGGGCCGCGGATCGGCACCGGGTGTGGAGAACAGGCATGCAAGCATTCGTGTTGGCAGCGACGGCCACGTGGGTCGGATTGTATTTCTTGGTCGGCTTTGTGATCGTGGGCGGATTGGCGGTTGCGTTGGCGCCCAGTCGTCGGCGCGACGCGAGTAAACCGGCCGACTTCAAAGGCACCTCGTGGGGGGCGGCCGTCAAAGAAGAAAAGCCCACGGAAGAGCAGGGCCCGCCGCCCGGTGTGTTCATGCCCGGCCGGTGAATCGTCGGCCGGATGCCGCGTTTGCCGGTTCCACCCTGTTTTCCGACATCGGACGAATCACAAGTGAAAAGCCCCTTTCGGTCGTCGTGGCCGAAAGGGGCTTCGTAGTTCAGGCCGAAAGATTCGGCGGGTCATTCGGGAATCACGATATCGAAGGTGTTGGCCCCTTCTTGGATGGTGGTGGTGATTCCGGAGGTCGACGGCTCGAAGAACTTTTGCGGAATCTCGACCATTTTGGGCATCGGCGGGGCGCCGGGGCCTTGCGCCGCGGCCATGGCCTCTTCCATGGCGATTCCTTTGCCGGCTTCGGTGTTCACGCCGATCAGGACCTCGCCCACGGGGACGTACTCGACCTTGTAATGCCCTTCGCGATCGGCATTACCGGTGGCCGAAAGTTCCCCGCCTGCTTTGGGAACGACGACGACCAAGGCGTACGGAACCGGTTGGCCCTTGTACGTGATCGTGCCTTCCAAGGTGGCATTGGGCAGGTCGAGTCGTTCCGTGTCGGAACACGAAATCGACGTGGCACACAACGCCGCGACGAGCACGGCGACCGCGATTCGAAACGCTTTCATCTTCTCTGTAAATCCTCCCGTGTAGAAGCTGGGCAAAGCGGTCGGTCCTTTCGGCCGATGGTGAACGATCAGTTGTTATGCTCGGTCTCGCCGCCGCGACGGGTCATCTGTGCCGACCAGACGATGACGTCGATCGTGTTGTTGACGGCCTGCACGCTGCCGTCGGCCATCAGCACGTTGACGACGCCGCCCGCGTGGATCGGGTAAATGTTCCACACGATCTGTTGGTCTTCCGGTCGGTTGCGGGCCGGGGGTTGGAAGAACTCGCGGGTTTGACCGTTGTAGGTGAACTTGCAGTCACCGCGCCACCATTGGCCTTCTTCGTTGTCCCAGGTGACGTTCGGGTCGTTGCAGTTGCAACCGAAGAAGGCTTGGACCTCGGGGCCGATATCGGTCTTGGCCCACACGTTGGCGCCGTCGGTCTTGCCGTTCTTGCCTTTGACGCTCCACGACTCGGCGTAGACGATGCTTTCGCCGGTGATCATGGGCTTTTCGGCCTCGACGATCGTGTTCGACGTGCCGTCCACGAAGTCGGACATCGAAACTTCACCGCTGCAATTGTCCCAGGCGATGTTCCACACGCTCATCGAGCCGTTCGAGTTCTTCTGGCCGAAGGCCTGGGCGCTGGGGACGTAGCTGGTCAGACCGACCGGTTTCAAGGCACCGCCCAACACCCACGAATAGCCGCCGAAATTGATCCAGTCTTGCGGTGAGGCATCGCTCGGGCACTTGAGGACCGGCGGCGATTCATAGTCGAACCAGTTGCCGGGGTGTTGCCGCGACTCGGACAGCACGCAGTTGTCCCAAACGGTGTCGTCATGGAGCATTTGCAGTTCCATGTACGGCAGCAGGCAGTAGAAGTAAGTGATCTTCTGGCCCGACGAGGTCGGGTCGATGTACTTGCCGCGGTACACGTACGTGCTGCCGTCCGACTTGGGATTCTGGCTGACCCAACCGTTGATGATCAACGGCGGGAACTCGCCATGGATGTCATGGGCGTTGTGTAAGGCGATACCGTGCTGCTTCAGGTTGTTGGTGCATTGCGATCGACGTGCGGCCTCGCGGGCGGCTTGCACGGCGGGCAACAACAACGAAATCAAGATTCCGATGATCGCAATCACCACCAGAAGCTCGACCAGTGTGAAACCGGCCGACCTGCGACGAGCGGACGGGAAAATCATGGGATAACTCCTTCCTCCACAGAAATGCACAGGGAAATCACACCACCTCCGCGACCGCAAAACGCCGTCGGGTGCGCTCGGCCGAGGGGCACTACATAGCCGCGCTTGTGTTGGGGGGACGATCGTCGACGTCGGCACGCAGGGGGGCGAGCCGGAAACCTGGTAGATGGCGGAAATCCCGCCGTAGGAACACAATCGTTCTAATGGTTTTTCCCTTGCCCTATGCACACGATATTTCAGCGAACAAATTGTGTCAACAATTTTGAAGCTGAAAACGATGGGGGGTGCTTTGTCATGTATTGCACAGGGTGCGTGGCTGTGGTGTGGGGGTAGCTTTTTGATTTTCCACCGTTGTATTGTCGACAGAATACAATCGGCGGCTTCTGTGGCTGTGGCCGGCAGGCTTCTCGAATTGCGGTGTGCTGATTTTTGGCACGCCCTCCCAGGGGGCGGTGTTGGTCGCGGCCCCATGCGCGAAAAAAACGACCCTGCTCTCGGCAGGGTCGTCGGCGATTCATTTCCGTTTTCTTACGGCCTTCGGCCGCAGCGGCAGGATCAGTCCCACCACCATTTGCCTTCGGGCAGCGTGATTTCGAGGTCTTTGTGCAGCTTGGCCAGCTTGCCTTCCTCGTCGTTGAGGAGGTTTTCCGGCTTGAGGGCCTCGTCGGGTTCGATGTGCACGCCGCCGCCGACGGGCGTCAGCAGGCGGCTGCCCTTGAACACGGCGTTCACGGCCGTGGCCACTTTCTTGGGCGCCGGATACAGGCGGACCTTGAATTGCGTTTCGTCGCCCAAGTATTCCATCTTCCAGCCGGTCTTCGAGTAGACGTCGTTCTTTTGCAAGTACGCGGCAACGACGGCCATGTCGATCAGGTTCCGCAGCTCGGCATAGACCGGCGAGCGAGCGGCCAGTTGGCTGTAGTTACGGGTAAAGCTGATGGTGTAGGCTTTCGAGGCGGGCGATTCGCTGCCTGCCACTCGGCGAACACCGTCCTGTTCGACGATCTCGTTGGCGCCCACCAACTTCACGCCGTCCCCGACGAGTTCCATGCCGTTGCCGTCTTCGCTGACCCGCAAGCACTGATAGTCGGGCACGAAGTACCACCGCATCAATGCGTTGGCCGGTTGCGCCCCGCTTGCCCGGTCGATGTAGGTCGTCATACGCACGGGCGGTTTTTCGAGGCCGATGCCGATGAGCTTCATGCGATAATCGGCTTCGACCAGAACTTGAGCGAAATGCGTGTCGGCCGGGACGCCCTCGATCGTGATTTCTTGCGGTCCGAGCGATTCCCGCAGGTTCGCCGCAATGTATTGTGCCGCCTGGTATTCACCTCCCGGCGGCAGGATGCGGCCGACGCTGTTAAGAAACTGTTGCATACGCGCCAGGCCTTCCTGCGTGGGATCGATCGAGCAAGAGATCAATTGCGTCGACTTGCCGTCGGGCGAATAGGCCCGCAGCGCAACGACAAGGTCTTCCAGCCGCAGGACGGGACGGCCGGTCGTGAGGCCGACGACGCGTCCGGTCGGATCGGTCATCCAGCCTTCGGCCGGTCCGGCGATGACGATGTCGCCGCTGTCGGGATAAACGAATACGTACTTGATGCGCTGCAATCCGGCGAGATACTTCATCTCGTCGGTCAAGGCACCGTTGGCCTCGACGATCGCGCGTTCCAAACGCGGCAATGAAACCATCCGCAACGCGGTGGGCTTGGCCACGTCGGCGTTGAGCGAGGCCCGTGCCGCGGCGATTTGCCGGCGCGTCAACATTCCGGTGGGATCGGCGACGACGCGGGTTTGCACGACGCCGTCGGGATTGACCAAGATACCGGCCACCCCGTTATTGTTGTTGTTTCCACCGCCGCCTTGGCCGAACGCGACCGGTGAAAGGCCGCCGACGGCAATCGCGAGTGCGGCAACACCCAAGACAGCGTACATGCCCGAGATTGGCCGACGCATGAGTTGCTTCTCCGTTAACCTCGTGATCGAATCGTTCCCCGAACCGCCTCAGGAACGTGCCGGTTCGGTCATCCAAGTCTACGTCGTATCCGGATTTGTTGTGCAGAACCGTCCGAAGAGCCTTCGCCCGCAAGACCTTGCCAATGTCTTGCTGCTCGAAAAGCGCCGAGGGCCGGAACGCGTCGCACATCCTCCGGCACCAAAAGTCAGAAAAGGTGACTCATCTCGATCATAATTGGGCAAACTGGGTAAAGCAAGGAATTCTCAGTGGTTTTGACGCTTGATTGCCGCCGTAAGTTCCCTTGCTGTCCGCATATTCTGAACCGACCGAGTCGCTCGGAGGCTTCACGTAAAGGCGCGATTGTGCCGGTCGACGGGGCGGCACGGCGTGTTCCCGGCACTGAAGTGACGTTCGACGGGGGATGTCATTCCGGCTTTGATCTGGGATAATCGGCCCCAGGGGCGTTTGCTGCGTTATTGGGCACCAAGTGCCTTGATTGTGGGCGTGTTCGCGGCGACCGACGTTGCTTTGTCGGATTATTAGGGCAGCGAAAGTACCGTATTAGGCCGAAGTTCAGGCATCTTGTCGTGAATTTCTTGTGTTTCGGTCGTTTTGGTACGGCGGTTGCAAATCCGCGGTTGCAAAGACTTGGTTCGAGGAACGCTGCCGCAACCGCGGGGCGTATCGGATTCGATCCGTGGGTTCTCTATTTTAACAGAAGTGGTGATCCAGTGACTCCGAAAGAAGTATTGGCGCTGTGTCGTGAGAAGGGTGTGAAGTCGGTCGACCTTCGGTTCATGGACTTCCCAGGCGTGTGGCAGCACTTTACCATCCCGGTGACGGCCCTCGATGAAGACACCTTCGAGAACGGCTTGGGCTTCGACGGCTCGAGTATCCGAGGCTGGAAGAAGATCAACGAAAGCGACATGTTGGTCGTGCCGCAACCCGAAACGGCCGCCATCGACCCGTTCGCCGAAATTCCCACGTTGATGATGATCTGCAACATTCAAGATCCCATCACGCGGGAGGATTACTCGCGCGACCCGCGGAACGTGGCCCGCAAGGCCGTCAACTATCTCAAGTCGACCGGCATTGCCGACACCTGCTACGTCGGGCCTGAGTGCGAATTCTTCATTTTCGACGACATCCGCTACGATCAAACTCCCCATTGCGGCTTCTACTACGTCGACAGCATCGAAGGTCAATGGAACCGCGGTCGCGACGAGGGGCCGAACCTCGGATACAAGCTTCGCTACAAAGAAGGCTATTTCCCGGTGCCGCCGGCCGACCAACAGTTCGACCTGCGGAACGAGATGATGCACGCCCTGATCGACGTCGGGATTCCGATCGAGGCGCAGCACCACGAAGTGGCCACCGGGGGGCAGGCCGAGATCGACATGCGATTCTCGGAATTGGTGCACACGGCCGACATGGTCATGTTGTACAAGTACGTCGTCAAGAACGTCGCCCGCAAGCACGGCAAGACCGTCACCTTCATGCCGAAGCCTTTGTACGGCGACAACGGTTCCGGGATGCACACGCACTTGTCGTTGTGGCAGGGGGATACCCCGCTGTTCGCCGGTAGCGGTTATGCGGGGTTGTCGGATACCGCCTTGTACGCGATCGGCGGTTTGCTCAAGCACGCACCTTCGATCTTGGCGTTCAGTAATCCGACGACCAACAGCTACAAGCGGTTGGTGCCCGGCTTCGAAGCCCCGGTCAACTTGGCGTACTCGCAGCGGAACCGGTCGGCGTCGATCCGGATTCCGATGTACAGCGCCAGCCCGAAGGCCAAGCGGATCGAGTTCCGCTGCCCCGATCCGACGTGCAATCCCTACCTTGCCTTCGCCGCCATGTTGATGGCGATGATCGACGGGATTCAAAACAAGATCGATCCGGGCGAGCCGCTCGACAAGGACATCTACGACCTGTCGCCGGAAGAATTGAAGGACGTGCCCACCACGCCGGGGTCGTTGGAAGAGGCCCTCAAGGCGTTGCGGGGAGATCACGAATTCCTGCTTCGCGGCGACGTCTTCACCGAAGACGTGATCGACACCTGGATTTGGTACAAGATGGAAAACGAGGTCAACGCCCTGAAGCTGCGACCTCATCCCTACGAATTCTGCTTGTACGCCGACATGTAATCGGTGACGCGAGTCGACTCCGCGTGTCGGTTCGACCGGCTGCGTGAATCGGACGGTGATCGTGCAAGAAACGAGGCCGAAGGAAACGCGGTTTTCCTTCGGCCTCGAATCGTTTACGAGTCGAAAAAAACGGCGGTCGGTCGACTACGGCTTTTTCAAGTCCTGTTTGGCCTTCCACTCGAGGGCCTTACGGAATTGCGGGTTCGGCGTGCTGTGGAAATAGTATTCCGGCGGCCACCAGTGTTCCGGCTCTTTCAGCCAGTAATTGTCTTCGTCGAGACTCAGTTCGCAGTCGAAGCGGGCAAGGATGGAATAGCTTTTCTCGCGGGTTCCTGCCGTCGTGAAATGGCAAAGCCCCCAGGTGATTCCGCGGCCGTTACCCGAATCGGTGAAGGCGTCGGGGACGTACGGACCGGCTGCGAACGGGGGAATACTGACGCTTGATGCCACGTCGAAGTTGACGCCGTCCGGCGCGTATTGGATCGTGTTGTGCTCGTTTCCGTGCCGCGTCACGATCGCTGCGATGCCTTCTTTGAACGGGAAGAAGGCCGTTTCGTGGCCCGAGTTCAACACCGGGTTGAGCGGATACTTCTCGAACGGTCCCAAGGGATCGTCGGCGATCGCCACACCCAGCAGACGCACCGGCTTCGGCCTGCCGGCCGATTCCGACTTGTAGTACAGGTAGATCTTTCCCTTGTACACCAGCGGATAGGGATCATGGACGGCGTACTGGTCCCACGCGCCTTCGGGGCCGCAGGGGACGATGACCTTGTCGGTGCGGGTCCACGGGCCGTCGGGCGAATCGGCGTAGGCGCACGAGGCGGCGCAGAAGTCGCCCCGCTTACCCGAGGTTTCGACAAATACCTGGTAATACAGGTAATACTTGCCCTTCCAGTAAAGCACATCCGGCGTGCAGACGGACCGCCAGCCCAACTGCGGCTTGGGAGGACGGGTGACGGCCGGGCCTTCTTCGTGCCACACGAAGCCGTCTTCACTGGTTGCATACCAGATTTCGGCCAGGTCCCAATCGGTGGAAGGAATCTCGTCGGTCGAGGCTTCGTATCCCCGCGGCGGCGTGGGCGTTTCGCGTCGCGTGTACCACACGTAGTATTTTCCGTTTGCCTTGATCACCTTCGACGGATCGCGGCGCGAGACGGTGCCGTCGCCGTTGTGATAGTCGAGTCCTTCCAACGGCGAGTAGAGGAACTTCGTGAACAGTTCGTTGCCCCAGGTGGTGGGCGACATGTACCGCGTGTAGGCCCGCTCCATCGCCTTGCTCAACGGGCGATCGGGCTTTTCGGAAGGTACGCCGTACGGAAAAGGCGGCAGGTCCGACGACTGGCCGTAGCCCGGCATCGCCTGCATGGCCGCCCCCAGGGCGAGAACCACGAAACACCATCGAACTCGACGCATGGGACACTCCTCGTTGGCTTGACGTGCGATTAGACGGACCGACAGGGACGGTTTTCGCGGTCGATCGCTTTTCGTCCCGTCGACCGGACGACGAACCATTTTGTATACAATCTACAATCCGCGTCAAGCAGATTTTCCGTGAAAGTCGTTTCCTGCAACACGCATCGTCGAGGTCCTTCCGCGTGCCGGGCCGCAAGCCTTCTTTCGCGAGGTCGCGGCGGCCGTCATGCGTGGTAATCGATCTTCCGGCGACGTACACTGCCTATTGGGCCGCAGGCGCGCATCCGGCCGAGCCGTCGGCCTCATCGCGCCGGGAGCCGTCCGCGGCCGACGGGATCGACATCCGACTCGACAAACAGGGGAAAAGATCATGCAACCGGTTTTCGCGACGTTGTGTTCGGTAGTCGCTTGCTGTTCGTTCGGGGTACTGGTGGGGGCGGGCGAGCCGCCGCGAACGCTCGACGACATCATTCCGCCCGGCACGCCGGTCGAGGTGCTCGGCACCGGCTACGGTTTTTGTGAGGGGCCTGCCGTCGACGCCGAGGGCAACGTCTACTTTTCCGACGGCAAGAACGACTCGATCCACGTGTACCGGCCGGGAAAGGGCGTCGAACGGTTCGTCGACGACAGCACCGACGCGAACGGCATGATGTTCAACGCAAAAGGGGAATTGGTCGTTTGCGAAGGGGCCGCCTACCGGATCGTCGCCTTCGACACGACCACCAAGAAAAAGCGAGTGCTGGCAAGCGAGATCGACGGCACGCACTTCAACGAACCGAACGATCTGACGATCGACCGGCACGGCGGATTCTACTTCACCGACCCCAACTACCGGCATCGCGGCCAAGAGACGGTCATGAAGGAAGACGTCTACTACGTCTCGGCGACCGGCGAAGTCACGCGCGTGTCGCAGGTATGCCAAAAGCCCAACGGCATCTTGCTGACGCCCGACAACAAGACGCTGTATCTGGCCGACAACAAAGGCCGCGTGCTGTACCGGTATGACGTGCTCGGTCCCGGCAAACTGGCCAACGAGCGACTGTGGATCGAGCTGGGGGCCGGCCCCGACGGGATGACCTTGGACGAGTTCGGCAACCTGTACGTGGCCTGCGGTCGGGCGGGCATCAAAGTCTACACGCCCGAAGGCAAGCCGCTGGGCGTGATCGAGGTTCCCTACGCCTCGAATTGCGTGTTCGGCGGCACAGATTTGAAGACGCTGTTCATCACGTCGGCCGACAAGTTCCTGGCCGTCAAGACGCGGGTTCGCGGTGTACCGCCGTTGTGCGCCGACTGATACACGATGACGCAACCGCCGATTACTCGCGGGTTTGCTCGTTCGGTCGCAAACGACGGAAAGCAAGTTCTGTTTGGAACACCCGATCGAGGGGATTGTCCGACGGTCTGGTGACGCCTAGAGTTTTTTTGTGCACCAAAACCTAGGTTTTGGGTATCCAAAATCTCGATGTGGTGCTCTGTTGATAGGTGAGGGCGAAGCGTGACTCTACGCATTTGGAATTGGATTCCGTGGCGCTGGGCGCGGCGGATGCAGCAGCGCGTGTTGTTCGAGGACACGCTCAAGTGGCTGTTCTCGCGCGAGCACGACGGGGTGTCGGCCGATGTCCGCGGACTGGCCGAGGCGTTGGGAATCTCACGCAAAAGAGCGGCGCAGATCGTTGAGCGACTCATGCAGTTGGGTTTGGTCACGGTGACGCCCGAAGGAACCGTCGCGCTTTCTTCCAAAGGTCGCGACGAAGCCGCCCGTATCGTCCGCGTGCATCGCTTGGTCGAAACCTTCTTGGCCGAAGAGAGCGGCCTGCCGCCGGAGGAATGGCATGCGGTGGCCGACCGTCTGGAACATGCCGCCGGCGAGGAGGAGGTCGAACAGATCGCCCGCCGGCTGGGAAATCCGCGGTTCGATCCGCACGGCGATCCGATTCCGACGCCCTCCGGCGAGATCGAGGCGTTGCCGGGCGAGCCGCTGGCGGGCTTTGCGCCGGGAAGCCGCGGCCGAATCGTCCACATCGAGGACGAGCCGCACGACGTCTACCAGGGCCTGCTCGATCGCGGATTCGAGTTGGGCCGTCAAGTGTCGATCGTTCGCGACGAAGGGGCCGCCCGCGTGGTCGAGATCGACGGACGCCGCGAGGTGCTTTCGCCCCAGGCGGCGGTCAATGTTTCGTTGGAGCCTTTGGCGGAAGACGAACCCGAGGAACGGCCCGCGCGACCGCTTTCGGCGCTGGCCGTGGGCGAAACCGGGATCGTCCGCGACATTGCGGCTGCCTGTCGCGGATTGCAGCGGCGGCGACTGCTCGACTTGGGGTTTGTTCCCGGTTCGAAGGTGACGGCGGAATTTTCCAGTCCGGCCGGAGACCCCGTGGCGTATCGCGTCCGCGGCACGCTGATTGCCTTGCGGCGCGATCAGGCGGCGCTCATCCGCATCGAACCGCAAGAAGCGGCCCGCCCCGAACCGGTCACCGCTTCCGCAGGATGAGCCGACCGCCCATTCACCGCGAAGATCGCGAACCCATCCAAGAGAGACAGGATCGGCGACGATGGATTGCAAGTCGTGTGAACAGTGTCCGAGCAATCGGCCGACCGGCTGGATACGGCTGGGCGACGAGGAGGGAGAATTCGATTTCGTCGTCGCCTTGGCGGGGAACCCGAACACGGGCAAAAGCACCGTTTTCAATGCGCTCACCGGACTGCGACAACACACCGGAAATTGGCCCGGCAAGACGGTCGCCCGCGCAGAAGGCGCCTTTTCGTACCGCGACAAACGTTTCCGGATCGTCGACTTGCCCGGGACGTATTCGTTGATGGCGACCAGCGTCGATGAAGAGATCGCCCGCGACTACGTTCTGTTTTCGAAGCCCGACGTGACGATCATCGTCGTCGACGGGGGGCGGCTGGAGCGGAATTTGAACCTGGTCCTTCAGGTGCTCGAAATCACCGACAAAGCCGTCCTGTGTGTGAATCTCATGGACGAGGCGAAACGGCACGGGATCGCCGTCGACGTCGAACGACTGGAACAGGAGTTGGGGATTCCCGTCGTGGCGACCTCGGCCCGCTTCGGTCGCGGGATCGACAGGTTGTTGGAAGCCGTCTATCAAACGGCGATCGGCGAACGCCAGACGCATCCGCGGCGCGTGGGCGGTGAATCGCCGGTATTGCGGAACGCCGTGCGCGAGCTGACCGAGGCGTTGAACGAGGCCTTTCCGGCGTTGACCAACACACAGTGGATTGCCTTGCGGTTGCTGGACGGCGATCGACGGGTGACCGAGGCCGTCCGCACCGGCGAGTTTCGCCGCGCGTTGGCCGAAGAAACAACGTTGACTGCCGAAGCGGAAGCTTCCCAAGACGGGCCGGAAGAAGGCGTCTCGTTTCCGCCGGGCGAGCGGATCGTGAAGCGGGCGTCGGAGCTGCGCTGGGCCGTCGGTCCGCGGTTCCATCAGGCGCTGGTCGAAACGATCTATGCCGAGGCCGCCCGCATCGCCGACGCTTGCGTTTCCCGCAGCGAAGACCGACGCGCGACCGACTTCGACCGGAAGTTGGACCGGATTTTGACCAGTCCGTGGACGGGCTATCCGATCATGATCGGACTGTTCCTGCTGGTGATCTGGTTGACGGTCGTGGGAACGAACTACCCTTCGGCGTTCCTGTCATGGCTGCTGGTCGACCAAGGCCACGGCTGGCTGAAGGGGCTTTCGGCCTCGATCGGATTGCCGTGGTGGCTCGACGGCGTGTTGATTGATGGGGCCTATCTTGCCACCGCTTGGGTAGTGAGCGTGATGTTGCCGCCGATGGCGATCTTCTTCCCGCTGTTTACCCTGGCGGAAGATTTCGGTTATTTACCGCGGGTGGCGTTCAACCTCGACCGTTTGTTCCGGGCGGTCGGTGCGCACGGGAAACAGGCGCTCACGATGACGATGGGTTTCGGCTGTAACGCGGCGGGGGTCGTGTCGTGTCGCGTGATCGACAGTCCGCGGGAAAGATTGCTGGCGATTCTCACGAACAATTTCAGCCTATGCAACGGTCGTTGGCCGACACAGATCTTGATTGCGACGATCTTCATCGGAGCGATGGTGCCCGCCTATCTGGCCGGAGTGATCGCCTCGCTGGCGGTCATCGCCGTGGCGATCTTGGGGATGGCGTTTATGTTCGCCTCGTCGTGGTTTTTCTCGCGTACCGTCTTGCGGGGCGAGGTTTCGACGTTCCATCTCGAATTGCCGCCGTATCGTCCGCCGCGGTTGCTGCAAACGCTGTATACGTCGCTCATCGACCGCACCTTGTACGTGCTGTGGCGCGCGATCGTCTTCGCGCTTCCGGCCGGTGTGGTCATTTGGCTCATTTGCAACGTGCACGTCGGCGACGTCACGATCGCCGAATGGATGATCGACAGGCTTGACCCGTTTGGGCTGGCAATCGGGCTGAACGGCGTGATTCTCGTCGCGTATATCGTGGCGATTCCGGCAAACGAGATCGTGATACCCACCGTGCTCATGCTGACCGTCCTGGCGCACGGCATGAGCGGGCAAGGCGTGGGGGCGGGCGTGATGTTCGAGGCCGATGTGCAAGGAACCGCCGAGATCTTGAAGGCGGGTGGTTGGACCCTGCTTACCGCCGTCTGCTTGATGCTCTTCAGCCTGTTACACAACCCCTGCTCGACGACGATTTACACGATTTACAAAGAGACCGGCAGCGCGAAATGGACGGCCGTGGCAGCGTTGTTTCCCGTGGCCCTCGGCATTGCGGTCTGTTTCATGACCGCGACGATCTGGCGGCTGGTCGGAGCCTGAGGCGACCTCCGGCGGTGTGCAGCAAACGGAACGTATGAAACCGAGAGCTGTTGCGGCGATCGCTTGTTTTGTCGGCGATGTTCTTTTTTGGGAATGCCGCAGGTGGTTGCGGCGGACGTCGGACCGACGTTTGTTTCTGAGAAAAACGAAAATGCAGCGGTTCCCGCGGTGCGCGGGTGGTGTGCCCGATCGTCGGTGATACAATGACAATCTGCTGGAGGCCGCGGCAGGATTCTTACCGATCTTGCGGCCGAAACGCCGTGGTCGGACCTCTCTTCGCTGGTTGCACCGGGAGTGCGTCGCATGAACGAAGCCGACATCCGCGCCTTGCCCCGCTGGGAATATCCGCCGTACGAACGCGGCGAAAAGGTCGCCCTGTTCATTCCCTGCTACATCGACCAGTTCTTTCCCAAGATCGCGAAAGACACCGCCGAAATCCTTACCCGATTGGGCGTGCCCGTCGAGTTTCCCGAAGAACAGACCTGTTGCGGCCAGCCGGCGTTCAACTCGGGTTATTGGGACGAAGCGCGGCGCGTGATCCGGCATTTTTGCGACGTGTTCCGACCGTATCGGTACATCGTGACGCCTTCGGGGTCGTGTGCGGCGATGGCCCGCGTCTTCTTCGGACAGGCCGATCCCGACGAGGCCGTGACTTCGGTCGGGGCGCGGGTGTTCGAACTGACGGAGTTTCTCGTCGAGATTCTCGGTGTGGTCGATCTCGGAGCACGGTATCCGCATGCGGTCACGATGCACAGCGGTTGCCACGGGCGGCGGGAATTGGGAATCTACTTTCAGCCGCTGCGATTGCTCGAACACGTCAAGGACTTGGACTACCGCGAGCTGCCGAACATCGAAGAGTGTTGCGGTTTCGGAGGGACGTTCAGCGTGAAAATGGCCGGCACGTCGTTGGCGATGGGGAAGACGAAGGCCGAATACATCGCCTCGACCGGGGCCGAGGTGGTCACGTCGGTCGATATCAGTTGCTTGATGCACGTCGGTGGTGTGTTGCGAAAAGACCCGGCCAAGAGACATATTCGTACCGTGCACATCGCCGAAATCCTCAACAGCCGATGAACGGTCCGCCGTCGGAGACGCCTCGAATTCCCTCTCCTACACCAGGCGAGCGACGTCATGAGTGAACACGAAAGCCTATTCGGTGCCCCCTTCTTGAAGGCCGAAAACAAGGGGCTTTACGAACCGCACGGTTCCGAATCGCTCGGTATCTCGGCCGAACGCTCGATCAAGCACAACCGCGAGGTGGCCGCGAAAATACCGCAGTGGGAAGAGTGGCGCGCGGCTGCGAACGCGGTCAAACGCTACGCGATCGCGAACCTCGACAAGTTGCTTGTCGAATTCGAGAAGAACATTTCGGCACGCGGCACGACCGTGCTGTGGGCAAAAGACGCCGCCGAGGCCAACCGGCACGTCCTCGACATCGTTCATCGCCATTCGGTCAAGACCGTCGTCAAGTCGAAGTCGATGGTCTCGGAAGAAATGGAACTCAACCACGTGCTGGCCGAGGCCGGCGTGCGGGCGCTCGAGACCGACTTGGGCGAATACCTCGTCCAACTGGCCGAGCAGCGACCGACGCACATCGTCACACCGGCCTTGCACCTGTCGGCCGAAGACGTGGGACGATTGTTCGAGCGAAAACTCGGCGAACCGTTCACCGCCGAACACGAGGCGCTCACCGACATCGCCCGGCGGCACTTGCGTGAAGAATACTTGCGGGCGGATATGGGCGTCTCGGGGGTGAACTTCGGCATCGCCGACACCGGCTCGATCTGCATCATCGAAAATGAGGGGAACGCCGGGTTGTCGACCACGGCCCCGCCGGTTCACGTCGCCCTGATGGGCATCGAAAAGGTGATCCCCTCGATTCGCTATCTTCCCTTGTTTTTGAATTTGCTCGCCCGTAGCGGAACGGGGCAGCAGCTTACGACGTATACGCACTTGCTGCACGGGCCGACGCCCCATCGCAAGCAGTATTTGATCATCTTGGACAACGGACGGTCGAACGTGCTGAAGGATCCGCACGCCAGAGCGGCGTTGTTCTGCATTCGTTGCGGGGCCTGTTTGAACGCGTGCCCGGTCTACCGCCGCGTAGGCGGATGGGCCTACGGCTGGGTCTACCCGGGACCGATCGGATCGATCTTGACGCCGCATCTGGTCGGTTTGGAGCAAGCCGGGACGCTACCGTTCGCCTCGTCGTTGTGCGGTGCCTGCGGCGAAGTGTGTCCGGTGAAAATCGATATCCCGCATCAGCTCGTTCACTTGCGGCATCGTGCCGTGGAGGAACCGTCGCCGGTGAAAAGCTGGACGGAACGGCTGACCTGGCAGATGTGGTCGTGGGCGATGCGCGGTCCTGTGCGATATCGCCTGGCGATGGGCTGCGTGCGGTTGGGCGTGCGGTTGGCGCGGTTTCTGCCGTGGCATCCCGGCAAACTCGGTGCGTGGACACGGGGTAGGGCGTTACCCGACGTCCCCGGCGACACGTTCCGCAATTGGTGGAAACGCAACGGCAGTCGTCTGGTGCCCAAAGACGTTTCTTCCGGCGGGACGGGAGGTGAAGCATGAGCAGTCGCGACGAAATCCTGAATCGAATTCGCACCCGCTTAGCCGATGATCCGCCGCTGGAACGGCCGCCTGTGCCCGAGGTGTGGGCCAAAACCGATCCCCCCTTGGAACCGATGATGGAACGGTTCGCAAGCGAGCTGGCCGCCGTGCAGGGCGAGCTGTTTCGCGTGCCCGATGTGAATGCGGCGCGGAAGCAACTCGAAACGTTGTGCAGCGAGTCGAACTACGGCGAGATCGTCGTTTCGGGACATGCCCTGGCTCGCGAGACGGCGACCGGTCTGTCGGTGCCCGTTCGCGAATGCAGCGACAACCCGGTGCCGCGCGATTTGGCCGACGTGCCGGTGTCGCTGGTCGAGGCCGACTACCTGTTGGCCGATACCGGATCGGCTCTGGTCGACTGCCCGACGCCGCGGGAACGTCTGTTGTGCTACTTGCCTCCGGCGTGCGTGATCGTGACACGAAGCGATCGTGTGCGCGAGCACATGCCCGCGGTCTGGGACGACATTGCCTCGCGAACGGCCGAACCCGATCGGCGGGGTGAATTCGTGATCATCACCGGGCCCAGTCGCACGGCCGATATCGAAAAGATTCTGATTCTCGGCGTCCACGGTCCGAAGCGCGTGGTCGTTCTGGCCGTCGACGGCTGACGGAACGCGTTTCTTGTCGCACGACCGCAGGCGATGGAAGGGTCGGTGGGATTATTCTTCCGGCTGTGACGCGGCGGGCGCTTCGTCCGAAGGTTCCGGTGGTTCCTGAATCAGTTCGCGGACCGGTTCACCCCGCTTGTACGATTCGAGTTCTTTTTGCAGGGCTTCCTTTTCTTCCGGATCCCCCAATTCGACGGCCTTGGCCGACCACTTCTTGGCCGATTCGAAATCGCCCAGCTCGGCATAGGCGGCCGCCAGCGTGCTCAGAATGTGGGCTTGCTGGTAGTTGGTCAACTCGCAGGCTTTCTTGGCCAATTCCAATGCCCGCTTGCCGTCACGCAACTTGGGGTCGGGCGACGTGCACAACAGCCAGGCGAGGTTGTTGAGGACACCGTCGTCCTCGGGGGCGACTTTCAAGGCTCGTTCGTAGTCGGCGATTGCTTCGGCCTGCTTGCCCATACTCAGGTAAGCGTCGGCCCGTCCGCGAAGCGCGATCAGGTTGTCGGGTTCGAGTTTCAGAACTTCGGTGAATTTTTCGACCGCCTTGGCGTGGTATTTCTCGGCGGCGTAGAGCAGGCCGAGTTGAAGTGCCGATTGGACATCTTGTGGCTGGGCCTTTTCGATCCGTTCGAGATCGGCGATGGCTTCTTTGAATTTCCCGGTTCCGGCGAGCATCGATGCCCGCATGCGGATGAGCTGCGGATTGTCGGGTTGGAGGCGAATCGCTTTGTCGAGATCGGCCAGGGCTTTTTCCGTGTCGTTGAGTTCGTTGTGGACGGCCGCCCGCAGCAACAGCGCCCGCACGTCACGCGGATCAAGCTCCAAGGCCTTGTCGAGATATTCGATCGCCTGATCGAACTTCTCTTGAAGTGCGGCGATGCGCCCCCGCTGGAACCACGGCAGCGACTGCTCGGGCAGGAGTTCATCGAGTTGTTCGACGACTTTCATCGCCTGATCGAATTGTTTCAACTCGACCAGACAATCGATCTTGGCGACCACGGTGCCCGCATGGTTCGGATCCATCTCAAGGGCTTTGTCGAAGTCGTCGAGTGCCTTGTCGAATTGTTCTTGTTGGGCATACAGCAATCCGCGAAGCCGCAACGGGACCGGGTTGTCGGGCAGCAGTTCGATCGCCTTGCCGAGCGTTGCGATCTTCTCTTCGGGTTTTTCCACCAACTCGGTGCGAAGCAAATAAGCCTGGGCCGACAGATTGCGGTCTTCAGCGGCTTTTTCGACCGCTTTGTCGACCGCTTCCAAGGCTCGTTTCCGGTCGCCGCCGGGCATCATGTTGAGTTGGGCGACGAGGAGCCACGCCTGCGGCTGGTTGTCGTCCCAGCTCAGGGCGGTCTCGAGATCTTCCAACGCCTGCTTGCGAAGCATCTGCCAGCTTTTCGGCGGCCCGACAAGCGTGGGGCGGACGATGGCCTCGGCGATCGTCATTCCCCGCTGCAAACGGGCGGCGTTTGCCAACTGCTTGGCGAATTCGGTATTCGCCTCGTCCAGTCCTTCTTCGATGGCCTGTTCGCAAAGGTCGATTACTTTGCCCAAATCTTCCAGACTTTCGGCGGCCAGCTTGGCCTCGATGGCTCGATCGAGGGTCGCCTGGCCGGCGTTGGAAACCTCGTTCTCGCTCGCCTCTTGTGCGGCGGCCGGAACGGCCAGGCAAAGCGACAACACGAATACGACAACCGACGGCCGACGAAGCATGACGGCGACTCCTTCAAAGCAGTGGGGAAACACCGGCGACCGAGGCGGCCGCGGGCGGGATTCGTCCAATCTACACAAACAATCTGCGTCGCAAGCGAATTCTATTCGGAAAACTCGCTGTGCGTTTCCTATTTTGCAGGGGGCGGGCGGCGAAAGGCAAGATCGAATCGGTATTTCTTGAACCCGCCGCGTTGGGCACGGTACCGTTGATGTCCGTCTGCTGCGGCCGTTTCCGCGATGCGATCACGGGGCATCGACGATGTCGTCGCGCGGAGGGGAAGGCGAATCAGGGGAAGTCGGTCGGATGGGAGGCTCGACGGGCGGGCGCGTTCGACGCTTCTTGCGGCGACCGAAAAGGTATCGGGAGCCGAGTTCGACGAGCATGCGGCCGCCTTCGGTGATCTGCGTTTTCGTTTGGGCCCAACGCTGCTCGCGACGCAGCGCGGCCGTCGCCCGCAAACGGCGAACGCGATAGGCCTGATGCAGCACGTGGCCGATGGCAGCGGTCAGGCTGTCGGGGCTGTCTTCGAGGTTGTACACGCGGTCGGGATGCGTACAGACGGGCGCGATCGCCTCGCGTTCCATTTCGAAGATCGTCGCCCACCGATCGACTTCGCGGGAAACGCTGTGTTCTTTTTCGCAAAGCGGCGCTTCGAACGCGTAGGGCGGCGACCATTCGTCTTCTGGAGGAAGCCGGTCGATGTGCGTCAAGGCGACGACCACCGGCGGTTGAAGACGTTTCGGATTGCAGGCGAAGAAGCCTCGCAACTCGGTGAGAAAGCGCTGTTGCGGGCCGGACACCGCGGAATTCGCCGGGCACACCAACAGAATCAGGTCGGCCGAAAGCACTTCCTTCTTCCAGCGGGCGAACGGGTCTCGCCGGTCGGTGCGATCGAAACCGGGCGTGTCGATCAGCAGGAGACGGCCGAAGTCTTCTCGTTGGACGACGTAATGATCGACACGGGCGGTCGGAGGAATGTCGTCGGTCGGCCACGGGGTGCCGCATATCGCGAAAATCAAACTCGTCTTGCCCGCACCGCGCGGACCGACGACCAGCACGCGCAACGGTGCTGCCGTTTCTTCCACGTCGAGCCGCCGCGCCTTGGCGACGGCCTTTCGGTCTTCGGCCGGGGCGTACGACTTGAGCGAATCGTGTTCGATCAAGGCCCTGCCGGAGTACAGCTCGATCGCGTAGTAACCGATCCGGCGCACGGCAAAGCCGATCGCCCATCGGCGAAGTTCTTCGACCGAGCGGCGAAGCCCCGCGCTTGCCGCCGATCGCTGGGCCTCGGCCAAGATGCCCGATCCGGGTGAGACGATGAACCGAAAGATGCGATACGCGAAATAGAACCGCTCCCCCATGGACGACAGATGACGCATCCGCTCGAAGTCACCCATCCGTACGATATGGGCACCGGGGACGCGACGCTCCAGGACTTCCCGCAATTCGGCGGCCACCTTTTCGACGATCCGCAGCACGTCGGGCAACGGCGTTTCCAGGGTCGGGGTTTTGCTGTCGGGATAATATTCCTTGGCTACCGTCTCAAGAACGCGGGAGAGTAGTTTCCAGGCGTCTTCGGGGGAATTGAGCGGAAACGTATCGTGTTCGGCCTGAACGGCCAGCTCGTCGACGACTTTCCAGACCTCGCGATCGTGCGGCGGCCAGCCCTCGGGAGGTTCGCGATTTTGCGGCAAGGGGGCCGTCGAGCCGCGTTTTCCGAGCGACAAGAGCGCCCAACCGACCGCGGTGATCGCCGCCGAGACGGCCAGGTAGAGCCACAACCATCCCTGGCGATAGCACCAATACCCGCCCGCGACGATCAACACCCCGTAGGGGATCGCCAGCAACACAAGTCCGGAAAACCACAACCAACGCGTTCGTTTCATGAAGACCGGAAAAATCGTTTTGCGGCGGTGCTATCCGTCACGAGCAGGAATTGTTTGCGAAAAAAAAGGGGAAGGCGCAGCGAGGGCGCAGGGCGTCTGTCTTCGTTATATCTGAAACGATCCCCCCGCGGGGATAGTTTTTCGGGACCGGCCGACAATGCGGGAAGATTCCGCAGATTAGGAATGGCAGCGGGGATGGGTAAGAAAGGAGGCGTCGCGACGATCGCTCCGATCAGGATCGGGCGGTGCTCGGATTGATTGCGATGCCTTTCCGTTTGACGCGGGCGCTCAGGTGAACGTCGGTTCCCACCTCCTCGATGCGGATGTCGGACAATTGGACGGCGCGGTCCATCGACTCCCGTCCGCGGCCGGCGACCGGCGTAAAGCCCTCGCGACCGCCGACGATCTTCGGGGCTACGAAGGCATGCACCTCGTCGATCTGGTCCAAATCGAACAGGTTGCCCAACAGCGTGCCGCCGCCTTCCACCAATACGTTTGTCATGCGGCGATTGCCGAGTTCGTCGAGCAGGTACAGCAGGCGTTCGGCGTGCGTTTCGCCGGGGCATCGCAGGATTTCGACACCGGCCTCCATCAAGGCGGCACATTTGTCGGGCGGTGCGCCTTCGCCCACGGCCAACAGCACGGGCCAATCCTTGGCGGTCTTGGCCAGTTGGCTGTCGAGATTCAATCGGGCCCGGCTGTCGACGACGATGCGGACGGCGCGGCGTAATCCTTCGGGGCGGGCGGTCAACAAGGGATCGTCGGCCAGGGCCGTCCCGCTCCCGACCATGATGCCGTCGACGCGGCCGCGCAATTGATGGACCATCGCCCGCGACTGTTCGTTCGACACCCAACGGCTTCGCCCCGTATAGCTGGCGATCTTTCCGTCGAGCGTCATGGCCCACTTGGCGATCATCCAGGGGCGCTTTTCGCGGCATAGCTTCAAATAGGGGGCGTTCAGGGCGACCGCCTGGGCTTCGAGCAGGCCGATTTCGGTCGTGATGCCCGCCGCCTGAAGTCGGGCGATGCCGCCGCCGTCGACCTGCGGAAAGGGGTCCTGCATCGCGGCGACGACGCGTCGGATGCCGGCCTGGATGATGGCTTCGGTGCAGGGAGGCGTCTTTCCGTGGTGACAACACGGCTCGAGCGTCACGTACATCGTGGCGCCGCGTGCTCGATCGCCGGCCAATCGCAGGGCCTCGATTTCGGCATGCGATTCACCGTAACGGGTGTGGTATCCTTCGCCGACGATTTCGGCTCCGCGCGCGATGATGCAGCCGACCATGGGGTTCGGCTCCACGGCGCCTCGGCCTTTGGCGGCCAACGTCAACGCTCGTTGCATGTGCCAAATGTCGATCTCGGAACGTTCCATCGCAAAAGGATCCGAGCCGCGATTTTCTGCATCACCGGATGAACGCGAGGAGGAATCGAACAAGATGAGGCTCCCGGCTGCGCGACAAACGGGAACGGAGGAAACCCTCAACACCTTCGGCGGCCCAAGTGCCGAACGACGAAATCCTCGAAACAAGGTTACGACGCCGTCGGCACGTCGTGAGCGGGGAGCCGTGCCCGAATCATGGATGCCGCTGAGGGGGAGACGCCGCAGTCGAGGCCTCGTTGACAGAAATTGGACGCTGCAATGGTGCTGATGATACCGCGTTTTCGGCCGATTTACAGCAGGTTCCGGCGACATTTTTCCAATTTTTAGTGCGAAAAAGACCGGTGGTCGACGGGCTGCTGCACGACCGTCGGCACACGACAAAAGCATGTTTCATGAGCAAATACGAATGATGCCGTGCCGAAACGAACGTGAATGAAGCATATCGTCCATCCTCACGAGGGGGTGAGGATGGTTTTTGTCGATTATTTGTGCATCGGCGGTCGGAGCTCGTCCATCAGCCGCGAGGCGGCTGCTTCGCCGCTGCGAACGGCGCTTTCGAGTGTGCCGGGCCACGACGTAGCCGTCCAATCGCCCGCGACGACCCAGCCGGAAACAGGGGTTCCTTCCACCGGTCGTGCGCGTTCCATTTCGGGATCCGGCGGCAGCACGGCGTGACGTTCCCACACGAGTCGTGCGTGCACGGCTTTCGCTTGCGAACGGGGAAAGTGCGCCTGCATTTGGTCGCGAATCGCATCGCAGGGATCGCCTTTTGCCTTGCTCAGCAGGCGATCGGCCGCGCTGATGACGACTTGCGCGTACCAATGCGGCTGCGACTTTTCGGGCTCGCTCGTGGGGAAAAAAGCCCATTGTCCCAAACCGTCGAGCAATGCCGCATTCGGTAGCTGCGTAAGGGGGCGGTCGTACCACACATGCACCGTGGCGATTCCGCAGGCGGTCAGTCGCGAACACGCGGCGCGTAAGGTGGATAGTTCTTCGTGGGGTGCGAACAGTTCGGTTACCTGCCGGGGAGGCACGGCCGTGACGACGGCATCGAATCGCATCGTTTCACGCTCGCGATCGGCGTGTTCGACTCGCAGGCGAAAGCGGCCGTGCGTGCCGCTTTCCGATTCGCGAACGATCTGCCGCACGCGAACACGTCGGCGGATATGAATTCCCTTTGCCTCCAGCGACTTCGCAACGATCCGATCGAAGAACTCGGCGGACGAGGTATCGAACATGTAGATTTCATGGCCCCGACGGCGGCGGAAGAACATTTCGTCGAACACGAACGCAGCCGTTTGGGCGGGAACGTATTCCGGCAGTTCATTCAAGGCACTGATGAGAACCGGGGCGAAGAATCGGCGAAGAACGATCTCGGGTACGCGACGGCGGGCAAGGTACGCCGTGATCGGGACGTCGAGTCGCTGTCGGTCGTTGCGTCGCCGATCGCGAACGAGCGACCGGAGCGATCTCGCCAAACAAAGGCGATCCCGCAACGAAAGAAAACGCAATTGTCCCAAGCCGGGCATCCAATGCAGCGGCGGGGGCAGCCACGTCCACGGTCGAAAGGAAAACACGCCGCCTCGATTGTCGACGAAATACAATCGTGATTGCCGTTGAAGATGCGACCGAACATCCCATTCTTCGCACAGTCGCAGGAATCGCTCGCAGCAGCCCATCACCAGGTGCCGGCACGTATCGAGCATGATGCCCGCGAACGGATCGAGGAACGAATTCGCCCGTCCGCCCAGCACGCGACGCCGCTCGAAGACCGTGACCACGAAACCGGCTTCGGCCAACCGCCACGCCGCCGTCAGTCCCGCGGCACCACCGCCGACGACGGCAACCCGCGGACGCCGATCGTCGGGAGAAGTGCCGGTGGGCGAAGTGTTCTCGGTCATGCCAGGGCGAGCGGTCAAGGGATCAACGGGCGGTTCGGCAGCAGCAGGCGGCGAAGGACCAGGCGGCGCTTTCGCATCCGGGGCAACGTGATGCGTCGAAATGCGAGCTCGGAAGCGTGTCGTTTTACTTCGCAAAACAGGGCGAAATACACGTCGAACATCGCGCGAAAGATCAAACGCCCCCGTTTCATCAGGTAGCGATCGGTTTCGGCGGCACATTGGAACAGCGCCTGCGTCCGTTCCAATTGCGCGGCCACGACCGATTCGAACCGCGGATCGGCGAACAACCTATCGAGGTCGTCGGCTGCAAGCCCCGCGGCGTGTAGGTCGCTTTCGGGCAGGTAGAAGCGGCCTCGGCTGCGGTCTTCCGGGATGTCGCGCAGGATATTCGTCATCTGGAAGGCGATGCCGCAATCATCGGCGGGCGCGAAGACGGCCGGGTCGTGGTACCCCCAAATGTGAATGCATGCGCGCCCGACTACGGACGCGACGCACCGACAATACTCTCGCAGCGAGTCGAAATCGGAGAACGTTTGAAACTCCAGGTCGCGTCGCACGCCGCGAAAGAAATCGGTGAAGACGCCGGCGGGGATGTCGAACGCGGTCGCCGTATGCGCCAACGGCGGCACGATCGCGGCGTGGTGCAGCAACTCGGCGTCGCAAGCATCGTCGGCCCAGGAACGCAGGCGGTCTTCGATCGACGCCCAATCGGGATCCGACGCACGAGCCGCCTCGAGCGTGTATTGCAACATCGCTTCCCAGCGTTCGAGACGAGGTCCGAGTGAGGAACTCTCGGCGGCGGGCGCGTCGACGAAATCGTCGGTGACGCGCATGAAGGCGTACAAGGCGTCCATCGCCCGACGCTTCGCCCCGGAAAGCAAAAAGAAAGTCGCGTAAAAGCTGCTGTGCGCGCGGCGTCCGATCTTGCGACAACGTCGATAACCGGCTCGCAGGGCAGAGGGGAGCGAAACGGACGGCTCTTTTCCCGTTGCCGCAGGGCGATCGTTGTCCGGCTGATTCGATAGCGGCTCGCTCATCAGACGCCCTCCGCCGCGAACCGTCCGCGTTTGACCTGCCACCACGTGCGGACGACGAGCAGGAACTTTTGCTGCTTGGTGAGTTCCGGACGTCGGTCGAAAATGTCGTAATCGACCTCGCGAATCGCCCGGCAGATCGCCAGTCCTCCGGCGACAAACAGGGCGGTCGGCACTCGCAGGTCGCCGGGCATTTTGGCCACCAAAGGCACGCCGCGTTTCAGGTACGCCTCGGCTTGATCGACCAGGCTGTGCATCAGAAGTCGGAAAGAGGCATCGATTTTACCGACTTCCAGAACGGCGGGATCGCAGTGGAAGCGGCGGAATTCCGACTGCGGCACGTAGATGCGCCCGCGTGCGAAGTCGACGGCGACATCCTGCCAAAAATTCGCCAGTTGCAACCCCGTGCAGATCGAGTCGGAAAGCGAGATCCGCTCCGGCGTGGCGCAGCGGCCCAGGTGGAGCACCAATCGTCCCACCGGATTCGCCGAATGACGGCAATAGTCGATCAATTCTTCGAAAGTGTCGTAGCGGAACTTTTGTTGATCTTGCCGAAAGGCAACCAGCAGATCCGAAAAGGGCTCGATAGGGATCGCGTAGCGCGAGATCGTTTCGGTGAGGGCGATCGTGACCGGATGCACGGCATTGCCCGCGAAACAAGCCGACAGTTCTCGTTGCCACCATTCGAGCAAGGCGGCCGCCTGCTGCGGCGATTCGGTTTCGTCGGCGAGATCGTCGGCCCAG
This sequence comes from Thermostilla marina, assembly GCF_054657455.1. Lineage (NCBI taxonomy): Bacteria > Pseudomonadati > Planctomycetota > Planctomycetia > Pirellulales > Thermoguttaceae > Thermostilla > Thermostilla marina. Next base: position 764,259 of record NZ_BAAHYR010000001.1, read on the forward strand.
CGGCACCAGGCGTAAATGTTGCAGAAATCCTGCCGTAGGTCCCTGGGTACGAATCGCGAGACGACGGTAAAATTCTCGTAACGGCTGCGGGCAAGCGCGCGGCAATAGGCTTTGGCCCGTCGCAGAGAGATCGGTTGCGGCGGGGTCGTCGGCCCGTACTGCTGCAAATCGGCAAGAAATCGCCGACGCCGTTGCTCGTGTTGCGGCACAGCGGCAGAGGCGGGTCGATTGTCGGGTCGCGTGGCGGCGTCCATCATCGGGTTCGGTCGTTTCGAGCCGGGTGGTCGTCGATTGCCTATTATGCCGTAGCAGAGGTTTTCTGCCGAGTGTCCGCCGAAAAGTCGGTCTTGCCTGTTTCGGCCGCTGCAAAACGACCCCTAACTTTCGGGATACGAACCAGATGCGAATTTTGCTTGCCTCGCCCCGCGGCTATTGCGCAGGGGTGAACATGGCCATCGCCGCGTTGGATACCGCCCTTGCGCGCTTCGGAACGCCGCTTTACGTATTCCACGAGATCGTGCACAACCGTTGGGTGGTCGAGCATTTTCGCGGCCGGGGAGTGATCTTCGTCGATTCGATCGACGAGGTCCCCGAAGGGGCCGTAGTGATGTATTCGGCCCACGGGGTCTCGCCCCAGGTACGGCAGCAGGCGGAGGCAAGGCGCTTGCAAACGGTCGACGCGACCTGTCCGTTGGTGACCAAAGTGCACCGCGAAGCCGTCCGCTTCGCCGCGGAAGGGTACGCGATCATCTTGGTGGGACACGCGGGGCACGACGAAGTCGTCGGCACGATGGGCGAGGCACCCGAGGCGATTCGGCTGGTCGGCAGCGAAGAAGACGTCGACCGCCTGGAATTGTCCGCCGATGCCAAGGTCGCCTACCTGACGCAAACGACGCTTTCGGTCGACGACGCCGAACGGATCGTTCGACGGCTGAAGACGCGGTTTCCGCACATCGTCGGTCCTCCCCGCGACGACATTTGTTATGCGACCCAGAACCGCCAAGAGGCCGTCCGGCAGGTGGCCTCGGCGGCGGATATCGTCCTGGTCGTGGGCAGCCGAAACAGCTCGAACAGCCGACGCCTGGCCGAGATCGCCGAATCGATGGGCGTCGCGGCAAAATTGATCGATGGACCGAAACATTTGCAGTCGCAATGGTTTCACGCCGATCAAACCGTGGGCATTACCGCCGGGGCCAGCGCGCCGGAGCACCTCGTCCAGGGCTGCATCGACTGGCTGAAAACCCGCTACGACGCCGTGGTGGAATCGGTCGCCTTGCGCGAAGAGAATGTTCGGTTTCCGCTTCCGATCGAATTGCGGTCGGAATTCGACGCCGCGTCGTGACCGGCAGCGGCCCGGCAACAGCGGTGTTGCTTTGCCGTGTTCCGGCATTGCCGCTTGTGTTGCGAACCGGATAGAATGGCGGCCGTGCTTGTCGAGCTTTTCTTCGGCGTGGATTGACGGTGCGGTCCGGCGGACGACGAGTTGCCCTTCGATGCAGATCTCCGACCTCGAGTTTCATTGGATCCCTCTTCGGGAAGCGTACGCCGAATCGTGCGGAACGCGTCCGATTCGGGGCCTGCTGTTGGTGCGCCTCATCAGTGACGGAGGTTTGGAAGGTTGGGGCGAGACGCCCACTTCGTGGCGGGAAGACGAAACGGCAAGTCGCCGTGAACATTGCCTGCCGTTGGTGGCCGGTCGGAGCGTGTTTGCCGTCGAAGAGTTGTTGCGACTGGACGGCTTGGACGATTTCGGTCTGCGCTGTGCGCTGGAAGTCGCCTGTCGAGATCTGATCGGCAAGGTGGCCGGACAGCCGCTTTGTCACCTGAGCGGCGGCATGTTCCGGGATCGGGTGCCCGTCGCGGTTCGAGTCGAAGGCGACGCGGTCGACGCGGCGGTCGTCCGCGCGAGGGAGTTCTTGGAAGCGGGGTTCACGACCCAGGTCTTGGTTGCGTCGGGACGTCTCGAAGAAGATTGCCGTCGCTTTCTCGCGGTGCGCGAGGCGGTTCCCGATCATATCGACGTGCAACTCGACGCCATGTGCCGATACACGATGGACGACGCCCGCGAGTTGTGTGCGTCGTTGGAGGAATTCGGCAATCCCGTGGTGATCGACCCGGTGGCCGAAGGCGATCTCGACGCCGTGACGCGACTGCAGCGCCAGGTCAATGTGCCTTTGGCCGTCAAGCGAGGTATTCGAGAGCCGGCCGACGTGCTGCGTCTGCTGCGCAGCGGCGAAATGAAACGTGTGATCATCGATCCGATACGTGTCGGCGGAATGACGCGTGTGCGGGAATGCGCCGTGGTGGCCGGCAGCGGCGGGTTGACTGCGGCGCTGGCCGTTTCCACCGCGGCAGGGCCGGCGACGGCGGCGATGATTCATACGGCGGCCTCGACACCGGCGGTCAGCGGGTGTTTGGAATGCCCTGTCGTGAGCATGCTCGAATTGGGAATCACCGGCCCGTGGGAAGTCGTCGACGGCATGGTCCATGTCCCCGACGGTCCGGGGCTGGGAATCGATGTCGATCTGCAACGGCTCGACCGCCTCGGCGAGTTGACCGGGTGAAGCGATTTGCCGCGTCCCGCCCGCGGATTCGGGACGAACGTGTTGCATGCCGCCAAGCGCAAAAAGAACGGGCCGCCGACAGGGAGCGGCCCTTGAAACGTCGTCGATCCGCGTCGATGGAGTGAGTGATCGCTACGGCGTCATGTCGAAATTCACATCGGTCTTGTCGCCGTTGATGGTGGCGGTCAGGCCCGACGATTCCGAGCTGCGATACTTGTCGGGGATGTTGTCGACCTGCTTGTACTCTTCACCGGGTGGCGAGTCGGGACCGCCCCCGACCTCGATGAGCGGCGGAGAAATGCTCACCTTGTAGTCGCCGGCGGGAAGTTGCAAGGTGTATTTCCCTTCTTCTCCCAGGTCGGCCGACTGCACGAACCCGGTTTGCGGATTTTCAAAGCTGATTTGACCCTCGGTGACGGGCGAACCTTGGAAGGTCACCGCCCCCGAGACCGTGTACATTTTCTCCTGGTTGCCGCTGTTGCAGCCGAGCAAAAGCGCCGCACCCAACAGTGCACCGGCGGCGAGAAAACGCGTCGTCTTGAACATGGCTTTCGTCACCTCTCTCTTGAATTGGTGGAAACACTTGCCGGAACGATGCGACATCGTACCCCTGAAAATGCGACTTGCATTCTTGCAGGCGAGCACCCAGGGAACCCGGCGGTAAGCAAACCGGCGCCGCCGTCGGGCAGCGCCGGATTCGATTCTCGACAACCGGCGATCGAAGTCGCCGAATCGCCGCACCGGCGATCAAAAAGCGTCGTTGCCGACGACTTCGCGGTCGTCGCGGTCGGCCAAAATCTTCAGCGTGTGCAGGTCGATCGTGTCACGAATGAAGTGGACCGAACCGTCCGCCAGTCCGACCTGGGCGCCGCCGGGGTGGGCCGAGGTCAACGGCGTGTTGCAGCGGTTGTTCTTCTGCCAATTCGCCAGCCCCTTCGGGTTCGGCGGTTGACGAATCGTCGTTTGCGCGTAGCAGCGGGTGTCGTCGTTCGATGACGAAAAGCTGTGCGATCCCGATTCGGCCCAGGTTCCGTCACCGTTGGGGACGCGCGGATTCTTACTTCCCATCCACGGACCGCTCGAGCTGAAGGCCGTGCGGAATTCACGGTTCTGTCCGATCCAGTTCGACTGTTCGACGAACGTGAGCGTGTTCGACGAGCCGTCGATCAAGTCCGAGAAGCTCCTCACGCGGTTGTTGGGGAACACCCCGCCGGCCGATGCGTAAGCACCGTCGTAGACATTGTGGTCCGTCGTGCGGTGGAGATCGCTACCTGCACAGCAAGCGTAGCTGGGCACCATGATCTTCTTGCCGGAAACCGTCCGCGTGTCGTCGAAGGGACTCGACGGACAACGATAGGCGTCGATCTTGACGTTGTGAAGAATGTTCCGAACCTGAACCGTACGCGGATTCGAGCTACCCAACCAGTAGTTCGTTTGGTAGCCGAACCCGATGGCGGCCAGTTGGTCGTACAGCGAGCGCTGTTCGACGTACGGCAACATGAACACGAACGCCGTGGGGCCGTGTCGTCCCGAGGTCATCACGACCGGCGGAAAACACTTGTACGAATCGTGATAGTTTTGAGCTGCCAAGCCGAGCTGCTTCAGATTGTTCGAGCATTGCGCTCGACGGGCGGCTTCGCGGGCGGCCTGCACCGCGGGCAACAACAGGGCGATCAAGATGCCGATGATAGCGATCACCACCAGCAGCTCGACCAAGGTAAAACCTTTTCGAGTGACGCGCTGAACCATAGCTGACTCCTACCTACCCAAAAACATCAAACATGAAAACCGAATCGGGAATCGGGGCATTACATTCCGCGAGCGCAGCCCCAACCCGTTGGGGCGCACTTTCCCGACGTGATGAGCACAACCCTAGAGCGACCGCAAGCTTCTCCCGCCCGCTATCGGGCAGGACACCTCTTCTCGCACTACAGACTGTTCCGAACGAGGTGGGAAACTGGGGAAAACTAATGGTATTATGGCATTCGATCGGGTGTAGTTCAATATAGTTGAGATTCCGAAATAATTCAGAAAAAAAGTGTGCATATGCGATATGCAGTGAAGTCGCAAAAAAAAGAACAAAGAGTTTGGCTTTTTCCGGAACCGCAATGCGACGGGCCGTGTTGCGTGAAATCGTTCGGTACACGCCGAATGACCCCCTTCAGAGAGGGGTGGAAACAGGCTCCCGGCCGAGCCGGTCAATGGAGGGGCATGGGACACCAAATTCCTAGCCCGACCGGGAGCGCATACGGGAAGCGGGCGACGCATTCGGGCAGACAAGCGAAACCTTCCACCGATTGCGGAAAACGCCGCTCGGCCGACCCTCGCGGCTACGGCGTCGGTCTCTCGACGAGACGAGCTATCTGAAGCATAGCTTTTTTCTCCGCGCGGGGGCTCTTGGCCGCTTCGCGAGCTGCCCGACCGAGTGTGCCGGTTTTGTCGGCTGCGAAAAGTCGGCGGGCGGCGGGGTTGTTGCGGGCTAGGGTCTTGTTTCCGGTGGCTGAAACGGTGGCTGTTCTCGCGGCTGCACGGGGGCGGTGGTGCGGATTTTCGGTGCTCGCGGTGCTTTCGTCGAACCGGTTCGGCGACGGGGGACGATGTCTCCACGGGGGAAGTGTGTTTGCTTGTCTTTCGATGCCCCCCTCGACGCGATTGCAATCCAGTCACAAGGGAAACGATGGCCATGTTTCGATCGGGATTGTACGGGATCGGTATTGTGCTGTCGGGCGCTGCCCTGGCCTGGGGGCAGTACGGTCTGACGGGGGCGCCCGAGCTCATGGCGTTTCCGCAAAGCTATTCTGCGGCACAAGCACCGCAAGACGCCTACGCGGCGCCGGGTTCGTACGGTTCTCAGCCCGCGAGCAGGTCGCAGGCATCGCCGTATTCGCAGTTTCCGGCACCTTCCGCGGCATTCAACGGCGTACCTCGGCCGCAGTATGCCTCTCAGGTCGTGCCGCAACCGGCGTATTACCCGGCAGGTCCTGTTGCCCCGGCGGCCATGCCTTACGCCGCGCCGCAACAATCTCGTCCCGCGATGCCGCCTAGCGGCGGATTGATCCCGGCGGCGGCGACGCAACCGGTACCGATCGATCAGGGCGAAGCACCGTTGTTGTTGGAGGCCCAGCCGCCTGCGACCTCGTCGTCGGACCAGGTCAATCTGATGGATCGCATGCTCGGCAATCAAGAGGGGGAAACGCTCGAGGCCCCGGTCATGCCCGACGGGGTCGAACCGGCCGACGACGACTGGAGCTTTTTCGGAACGGAGGCTTGCCCCACGTGCGGTTCGCCGTGCGGCGAAACCTGTCTGCCGCCGGTGCTGTGGTACGTCGATGTAGGCGGGCTGATCATGGGGCGGAACGACGCCAACCGCGTGTGGTTCTCGTACCAGTCGAACAACAACGCGAACCAGATCATGCACAGCCAGGATGCCCGCACCGGGTGGCAGGGCGGCTGGGAAATCACCTTGGGCCGGTATCTCGGCGGTCCCGCCGGCAGTTGCGGACTGCTGGGTGATTGCAATCCCTGCGCGCGTTGGGCGATTGAAGCGACCTACTGGGGAATCGCCGACATGGAAGGTGATTCGTCGGTCACCCATGCTTCGTACGTGAGCACGCCGTTGATCTTTACCGACGTCGTGTACGCCGATCCGTCGATCGTCGATCCGGTTACCGACCTGTTCTTCGGTGTGTACGAACAGAAGCTCGAGCGGCGCAACGACTTCCACAGCGTGGAATTGAACCTGGTGCGGCGCCGGATGGCCGACATGCCGCACGGGCTCGGAGTCGACTGGTTGTGCGGCGTGCGGTACTTCCGCTTCGACGAAGAGTTGCTCTTCGGTTCAAAGGCCCACAACGGCGCGTGGGGCGCGAGCCCGACCGAGGAAGGTTTCCTTTCGGATCGCACCGAAAACAACCTGGTGGGGGTTCAGTTCGGTTTCGACATGCGCTACTACTTGGGCTACAACCTGTCGCTGTCGTGCGTGCCGAAAATCGGCATCTATGGAAATCACATCCGAAATCGTTTCAAGGCCTATCGGGGGGACGGCGAGGTGTTCGGTCCCGATCCGACGCCGCCGTTGGGTGATCCGGTTTCCGGCAGCTATCCCGTCAGCTCGACCGACGATGCCCTCTCGTTCCTCACGCAAATCGATTTGGGCGTCGATTGGCAGATGACGCCGCGCTGGTCGGCCTTCGTCGGATACCGCGTGGTGGTTGCGACCGGCATCGCCTTGGCCGACAACCAGTTTCCGCCGTATGTCGTCGATATTCCCGAGATCGCCGATATCGACACGAACGGCGAACTCGTCTTGCACGGGGGCGTGGCCGGGCTGACGTACACCTGGTGACCGGTTTTCAGCAGGAGACATTTTTCAAAAACGACCTGCGAAAAAGCCCCGGCGATCCCGGCGATCTCCGGGGCTTTGGTTGTTTTGTAGACAATGCAGAAGCGATCCGCGCTCGCCGGAACGGTCTTCACCGCGGCATCTCGGGAATCTCGCGCCGACACACCCAGTAGATCGCGCGAATCAACATGCCGACGAACGACGCCTGGCGGAAATCGTCCTGATGGCCCAACGAGGTGTAAAACACGCGGGCGCCTTTGTAGGTACGCGTCCAGGCGACCGGCTGTGTCGACTCGGGAATCGAGCCTTGGAGCAACACCGTCGTATCGGGGGCGATCGACGGATTCTTATACAAGCTGCCCTTCGACACGTACGGCTTGAAGCCTTGAACGATCGGATGATCGGCCGCACCCGGCGCCGTCTCGATTTTCGGGTAGATCGTCTTGCCGAAATGGCCTTGGTAGTCGCCGCCGAAGACCTCTTTATCGAGTTCCAGCCAGTTCTGGAAGGCGTGGCTGGCGGTCCGAATACCCACCACCGGCTTTCCCGAAGTGAGGTATCGCTTTATCTTCTCGAGCGATTCGCCCTTGATTTCCAGCCGCCGCGTGAACAGCACCATGCAATCGCAGCGATCCAAGGCATCGAGACCGGGCAACTCGTCGACCGACGGCGCATACGCCTTGTCGCACTCGATGCCGAAGTTTTCTTTCACGTAAGCCGCGAACCAATCGAGCGACTTGTCCGACTCGTATTCGAACGAACCCGACACCAAGCACAGCCGCAACGGTGGTGCCGCGGGCCGAGAGGGCGACTCGGTCTCGATGAACTCGGCCAAGACTTCGCGGGAACGGAAGGCCGCCATGCCCGCCGACAGCCCCAACGTACCGTGGGCGGTATGAAAGATGAATCGGCGTCGATCGATGCGGGACATCGTTTATGACTCCCCAAGGTGTATGCTCTGGAACACGCGTATGAGGCGCGCCGTCGCCGTTCCATTATGCTCCCGCACCATGAGGAAATCCACGAATTCGAGGCCCCGCTAGGCCGAAATTGCGTCGCGGCGGAATCGTCGTATCGGCGGCGAAAACCCGATAACTACCGAAAACCTTGACGGCCGTGCCGTGCCTTTGGAAGAGGGCGAAAAGACCGGCGACAGCGTGTCGATTGCGCAAGCGTGAACAACAAGGAGGAATGGGAAAACAAAATGGGCCGGGCAGACACGGTGCCTGCTCGGCCCGGGGAATTCGATATCGCGAAAGACGACTATTGGGCGTTTTGCGTGATGCCCGGGAAGTCGTCGGTGCGGAACGGGCTGGCCGGAAGACCGGCCTTGTTCCACAGGTTCACGACCGGGTAGTCGGCCCATCCGAAGCGGACGGCGACGGGCTTGTCGACCCCCTCGGCCCAGACGACGACGGTATCGCCCTCGATCTTGGCTTGGGCGTTGACGAACTTGCGATCGGGACCGCAGATCGTGAAGCCGGTCAACTTCTCACCGCGGCATTCCAGTCCGCCGTCGACGTGCGTGAAATGAACGATCGCCTTGTTGCCTTGGACTTCCATGTGATCGTAGATCGGGCCGGAATACTCGATCTTTTCACCGTAGGCCAAGGCCCGTGCGGCAATCGCGAGCCGATCGCCTACCGGCTGTTTCTTTTTCGGATGGATGTCGTGTTCTTCACCGACGTCGGTGATGACCGCCATGCCCGTATTCGGCACGTTGAGCATCGTGAGCAACTGGGCTTCACGCAGTTCGGCCCAGGTGCTTTCGGTCGGCTCGTCGACGATGTCGCGGAAGGGGGCCAACTGGACGAACAAGAAGGGGAAATCGCCTTCGTTCCAGTGGGTGCGCCAGCAACGGATCATCGCCGGGAAGAGCGCGCGGTACTGATAGGCGCGACCGGAGTTCGATTCACCCTGGTACCAGATGGCGCCGCGAATCGCATACGGCACCAAGGGGGCGATCATTGCGTTGTACAACCCGGCCGGGCTGTGCGTGTGATGAGGTCCCATCGGCGGTCCCGGCGCACGCGGAATCGGCTTGCCTTCGGCGCGAAGCTGCTTCACCTTCTCGCGGTATTCTTGCAGCCGCTGTTCGTACTGCTTCATGGCCTCGGGATAGCGCTTCATCGCCTCGTCGAAGGCGGCAAGGATGGGGGCCGCTTCGGGCGTGGCTTCCAGATGCGCCCGGCAGGTCCACGCTTCGGCCGGAGTGCCGCCGACCGACGTGTTGATCAGCCCCACGGGAACCCCCAGCTTTTCCTGGAGATGCTTGCCGAAGAAGTATCCGACCGCCGAAAAGTAGCGACTGGTTTCCGGGTTACACGGTTGCCAAGCGGCGTCGATCGTCTCTTGCGGTTCCGGTTCGGCCTTGCGCGGCACGGTGTACAGGCGGATGTTTTCATTCGCCGAATTCGCGACCGCCTCTTCGCCGTTATGCGCATTGATCAACGCGAACGCCATGTTCGATTGGCCGCTGCAAATCCAAACCTCGCCGACGAGCACGTTCTTCAAGGTGACGGTGTTCTTGCCGCGGATGACCACCTCGACCGGTCCGCCCGCTGCAAGCGGATCGAGTTTCACCATCCAACGACCGTCGGCACCGGCGGTGGTCGACGCCGAGTGATCACCGATTCGGACGGTGACTTTCTCGCCCGGATCGGCTTTGCCCCACACGGGAAGCGGCATGTCGCGTTGCAGGACGGCGTTGTCGGTAAAGATCGACGCGGGCTGGACGTCGGCCCACAGCAACGGCGGTGCCGCCGGCATCATCGCGAGAACGAGCACCGCGTACAAGATGCGTTTCATGGCGAAATCTCCTCTGCTCAAGTTGAGTGTGACGGAAACGGATCGGCCGTGGGCGAAGGCCCCACGGGTTCAATCCGACACGGCTATTGTGTTTCGACGGAAACGACCGAGCAAACAATTGTGCCGGACCGTCTTACGACGGCCCGTTGTCGACAGTCCGCTTCGACAGGACGATTCGATCCGGCCGCGAAAGTTATTCGTCCCGCGACAACGTGACCGTGCCGAGGGGACACCAGCCGTCGGCGGTGGTTTCTTCGACGGCGAAGCGAACGGCGGGTTTTGCGGCTTTCGCGTCGGCAAGCAATCCGACCGCCAGGCGGTACCGACCGGCCGGAACGCCGTCGAATCGGGCCGCGAGGACGGCCTCGCTCGTTTCGTCGGGCATCCACTCGTGCGGATCGACCTGGGGCACGGGACGCACGGCAACCGGTTTGCCGTCGGTACTCAGCAGGGCGATCGCGGGAACACATGGGACGTAGATCGGCGCGACGCCGCGGTTGGCGACGGTGATCCGGACAGTGCAGGGCGTTCCAATTCGGACGTTCGGGTCGAATCGGGCCGTTTCGAGCACGAAGTGGTAACCCATGCGGTTTGCCAAACGCCGCACCAGCGCGGGTTCTTCATCGAGCAGTTGTTCGCCCGTCTTTCCGCCGCGGCTGAGGTCGATATAGCTGGGTTTCCCTCGTTCGACGCAGTCTTCGAGTTTGTAGCCGAAGCCCTTACGGCCGTCGTTGTCGCGTCCGTACCACCAACCGACCTGTTTCAGGTAGGGATACGCGGCAAACAATTCGAACACGGCGGGCGCAACGCCGAACGCCCGCAGCGTTTCGCTGCCGTCGCTGTTGCCGCAAATGCCGTCGCGTCGGGCGGCACAGTGCATTTCTTTGACGGCCCAATCGTAGACGGCGACGTGCGGGCCGGACTTGTTTTCACACGAGATGCACAACCGCGTATGCGGAAACGCGTCGAGGTGCAATTGAATATGGTAGCGGAACATCTCGCCCGAAATCGGTTCGCCGCCGAAGGGGTGCATGTGCCCTTCGCCCCAGTTGCCGTACGATCGCACGTCGTAGAACGCGATACGGGGATCGCCGCCGAAGCGTTTGCCCATCGCCGATAAGAACTGTTTGAGCTTTTCGAGAAAGATCGGATCGTCGAAGTCGGGGACGATCTTCACGCCGGGTGTACCGGTGGTCGGGCGGTCGATCTTCGTGAGATCGAATCGGCGGAAGGCGGCTCCGGAATCGAAAACCCACTTCGGCGTACTGTAGCCGCCGGGCTGCCGCGTGTGGGAGTTGCAACACATCACACCGAAGGCTGCCTGCTTACCGCGTTTCGCCCAGCTATCGAGATATTCCTCGATCGGTTGCCAGTTGTAACGGCCTTCTTCCGGTTCCAGTTCGGCCCACTCGAATCGCCGATAGCCGAGATTGGCGACCGCGTGCAAGCGGTCGGAATGCCATTCGGCGTTGCCGTACAACACCCAGCCTTTGCCGGGATTGAGGACGATTCCTTCGGCGGGCGTCGGATGGACGACGGTTTCTCCGGCGATCCCCGCGGTACCGAGCCCGCACAATACCGGGACGAAAAACGCTGCAATCCAATGTCCGCGCATACGTGCACCTCACTTCCTGCAATGGAAGTTACGTTGCGATCGGAAAACGCGTGTGCCGAAGCGATGTTACTCGGGGCAGTCTTCCGGCGACAGTTCCCGCAGGCGGATGTTCTTCCATTCGACATGCAACGGCTCGGTCCGTTTCCCCACGCCGTGGACCTGCAAGCCGATGAAGCCTTCCCGCGTGGTCGTGTCGCGGATATCGGTCACCTTCGTGCCGTTTACCCAAGTGAGGATGCGGTCGCCGCAGCAAATCACGCGGTAATGATTCCATTCGCTCGGCTTGAGCAGCTTGGTGACCGATTCGGTCATTTGCTCGGGCGGATTCAGAAAGCGGCGGCGTCGGCCCTCGTCGTAGATACAGCCGGACCATTTGCCTTCGGCGATTTCGACCTGGTAGCCGTGTACGCGATTGTCGAGATATTCGGGATACGCATTACTGCGGATTTGTACCCCCGAGTTCAACTCGGAATCGACTTTCACATCGAAGACCAATTCGAAATCGCGGTAACGCTTTTCGGTGCACAAGAACGAATTGGGGCTGTTCGGAACGGAGGTTCCGCGGATCGTCCCCTCGGGCGTCACTTCGTACTTGGCAAAGCCGTTGATTTGTTTCCAGCCGGTCAGGTCCTTGCCGTTGAACAGGTCGATCCAGCCCTCATCGGCTGCGGCGAGGCCGACGAGCGAAAGGCTCAACGAAAGCGACAACGCAAGATATCCGAGATGTTTCATCGTGAAGACTCCTGTTGGGTGACCTAGCAAAGGAAGGTTGATATGCACGCCGGTACGCGGCGCACCGACGGGAAAAGAGAGCGGCGACGGCGGCTCGGCCGCCGACATCGGGCATTCTAATCGCAAGGTGTGCCGAAGGCACGCAAAAATGAGCCGATGCAGACCGTACCGTCGCAAAGCGTCGACGGTCGGGACGCGAAAGCCGTCTCAGCCGAGGATCATCCACAAGGCTGCTGCGCCGGCGAGCACGAGGACGAGAAAGTCGAACAATCCTTGTGAGATACGACGGGCGACGTAGCGTCCGCCGGCCACCCCTACCAGCAACATCGGGATCGCCCACAAATCGAACAGTAGCGTTTCGCGCGTGATCATCCCCTCGAGCGAAAAAGGAACGATCTTCAGCAAATTCACGATGAAGAAGAACCACGCACACGTTCCCAGGAACTTGTCTTTGCGCAGTTCGTGACTGAGCAAGTACATCGTCATCACAGGGCCGGCGGCGTTTCCCACGGCGGTCCCGAAACCTGCCAGCAGGCCGATCGATACGGTGAACGCCCAATGGTGCGGGACGTCGTTCCAGCCGTAATAGCGACGGGCCATCTCGAGCGCGAATAAGAAGAGCAACAATGCCCCGAGGATCGGGCGGAGCTGGTTGCCTTCGACGATGTGCAACACGCCGATGCCCAGGCTCATGCCGAGGACGACCGTCGGAAACAGCCGTACCAGCCGCTTCCAACTGGTGAATTTGCCGTAGAAGCGCACGGCAAACACATCGCCCACCAGCAACACCGGCAGCATCGCGCCGACGGAAAGTTCGGCGTTGTGCCGGAAGCCTTGGGCCATCAAGGCGACAGCCAAAATAGACGCCCCCGGCAGGCCGGTTTTGGCGAACCCCATCAACAGGGCCGCCAGCCCGCCGAAGACGATCAACGAAATGTCGATAGGCACACCGGGCTCCGCAGAAGGGAAACGTCAGCTCTTGTTCGCCATCGCTTCGGCGAGAATCTTGGCCGTGCTTTCACGCATGATCCGCGGATCGACCGGCTTGCCTTCCTGGAGCAACGCCCGGACTTGCTTGCCCGAGATGAACACGGGCTTTTCGTCGGGATGGTTTTCCATCAGGTCTACCCGTCCGAGCGATTCGTAATAGGCTGCAAAGCCGACGCACAACGGCTTGATCTTCAAGTCGCCCTTGAGTTGGTTGAAGATTTCGTGCGCGTCGAAATCGCCCCAGATCGGTGTACCGTCGTGATAGGGGGCGTCGGCATGCTTCCGCCCGATGATGATGTCGGTGAAGCCGAAGTTTTGGCGATAGATCGCATGCATGACGGCTTCCGCCGGACCGGCGTAGAACATCTTGATGTCGAGTCCGAGGAGGATGACGCGGTCGGGCACGGACTCGCCGCGAGGTCCCCACAACTCGGGATCGCTGTCGCCGTCGCCCAATGCCCGCTGTTGGATGAGCGCTTCGTAGGTCCGCATCCGCACATCGGCGGGAACGTCGTCGCCTTTCGTTTCGCCGATCAGCGGATTCAGGCACGCCCCGGCGTTGTGGCCCGCCCGCAGCAGCGTCTCCAGACCGTAGACCAAGGCGTACTCGTGCGCCCGATGCAACGGGTTGCGGGTTTGGAACGCGACGACGCGGTCCCAGCCTTTTTCGGCCAGCAAGGCCCGCACTTCCCGCGGTGTGAGCACGTATTGGCCGAACATGGGATTCTTCGGTTGCGGTAAGGCCATGATCTCGCCGCCGATCAAGTACGTCTTGTCGGCGTCTTGCTTGAGGACCATGTCGCCGCCGGGATGGTCCGTCCGCTCGGTCCGGTAGACCTTGGTGAGGTATTTCTTCTTGTCCCACGGGAACACGTCGGTCAGTTCCAGCGTGGCGACGATTTCGTTTTTCGAGTCGACCAGCGCGACCTTTTGGCCGGGAGCGAGCGTCTTGGCCAGTTCCTCGGTCACGGGGAAGGCGATCGGAATCGTCCAGGCGTACAACTTCCCGTCGACCTCGATCACCTGCTCCTCGAGCACGCGGTCGTAGGTTTCGCGGTCCATAGGACCGGTCAGCGGACTCAAGGCACCATCGCCGAATCGATACACGCTCGACAAATCGGCATCGGAGACGGGAACGCGAGGCAGCTTTTCCGCTTCGGCGAGGAAGTCGTCACGCGCCTCGGCGGGAACCGTGCGATCGACGAGTTGCTGTAAACCACCGTGCGGAGGAATCAAATCGGCCATCGTTGAAGAAACTCTCTTTCACCTGAATCGAAAATTGCCACGCAGATTCGAGAAACCGAATTGCCACCGAGCCGGACCATGTATCGGCTGCGGTGTTCACCAAGAAGGTAATTTTACTGCCCAATCAAACTAAGGCAAAAAAGGACGCCTTGGGCGATCGGATCGGTTCGGGCGGCATCATGCCGCAGCGATCGGTGAGGACGATTCCTCTACCGGCCGGAACCACGTTGCGCCAAGGCGGCTGGACAAATCCGTTTCGTTTCGAGACCTCGCACCGCCGGAACGCCGTGGGCGTTCGGGACGATGCAAAGGCGAGAGGTTTACTCTTCCGCGGTTGCGGACGACTCGGCAGGCGTATCGACCACCTCTTGCCCGTTGACCTGCACGCCGGTGATCTTCACCTTCGTGTAGAGCTGTCGATGGCCTTTCCGGCGGTGGTAATTCTTTCGCCGACGGAATTTTTCGACGTAGATCTTTTCGCCGAACACCGGACCGAGGACTTCGGCGGTCACGACGGCGCCGTTGAGCGTCGGGCGGCCGAGCTGGATTCCTTCGGAGGTCCGCAGGGCGAGTACGGAGTCGAACGTGATCTGTTCTCCCTTGGGGGTCTCGCGATAGTCCACTTCCAGTTCCTGACCGGCCTCGACACGGTATTGCCGCGTGCCGTCTTGGATGATTGCGTACATGATCTTCACCCGATCTCGAAAATCGTGCTGGTATAGGTATTTCCGGCGCGAAGTGCGTTTGCGTTGCTCGATTGCAGTCGGTTGAAAGAAACAGACCCCTAAGTAAACCAGATCGCTCGCCGTTCTGCAAGGGGCCGGACAAGGTCCCACGCTCAAGGCGTTTGACCGGCGATTTGACCGACAACCCGTCCTCGAGAGGGGGAAATAATGTGGTCAATTGTTGGGAAAATCTTCGGAAATTTGGTATCCTTTCGGCCGTAAGGGGCGTCCTATAGGACGGGCATCCAATGTCGGCCGGCATGGCCGGTTCGCGTTCGAAGCCGCCGATCAAGAAACTATTGCCAAGTGGCATGCGTATCGATACGGGCGACGGTGAGAGCCGAGGGAAGCCGCGGCGCACGAGTGGGTTCCCCCAAAACCCGACCGCACGTTTTCGCTCGATGACAAGCAACAACTGTTTCGCTGCGGCAATGCTCTTCATGGGAGACGGTGTTGAGCGGTAACGTTGGGGAGAGAAGATTTTTTCAACGCTGCCGATAGGACACCCTGGAAATGGGGCGGTTTTCGTGGGAAACTCCCCGAAAAGAGGTGTTTCGACCCGATCGAAAGCCTTGGAAAAGGGGCGGGACGATCGATGTAAGGCTTTTCTGTTGCAGTTGTTACGACAATTCTCGGGGATTTTTACACTTGTGCTTGCAAAAAATGGCAACATGAGGTACGCTGGGAAGCAACAATTGCAACAGGCAAAATAGATTCAAAACGGTCGGGCGACGACGCGTCACGCGTGCGGTGGGTCGTTACCCGGAGCCGATCGAGTGAGGAGGAGGGCTGCCATGCCTGGGACCAAGACCGCAAAAAACAAGTACCGCGTGCCCGCCTTGAGGGAGCTGTGCGAACAGCTCGTGCGGTTTGCGCCGCGGGAAAAGAAAATCGAGCAGCTCGAACGGGCGGAGGCTCTCATCGGCACCCTGCGACCGGATCGGGAGTATTCGTACACGTATATCTGTACCCAAGTCACACGCTTCAAACCCGAGGCGTATAGTGATCTGCGGATCTCCGGAGAAGACGCCCGACATGACCTGCGGTTGATGGTCGACGAGCTGTCCGACGCGGCCGATCTGCGCGTCGAGGAGGTCGAGCAAAAGGTCTACACGGTTGAAGAGCTGGCGGACCGGTTCCAGGTTTCGACGAAGACGATTTCGCGATGGCGGGAACTGGGCCTCGTCGGCCGGCGGCTCGTGTTTAAGGGCCGAAAGCGAGTCGGCTTCACGGCGCAGGCGGTGGAGCGGTTCGCCCAGGAAAACGCCGCCCGGGTCGAACGCGGGGCGAGTTTCAGCCAGCTCACCGAGCAGGAGCGGGACGAAATCATCGAGGTCGCGCGGCGGATGGCAAAGGCCGGAGGGTGTCCTCCCGAGGTCACACGACGCCTTGCGCAACGGACGGGACGCAGTGTCGAAACGATCCGTTACACGCTGCGCCATTTCGATAAACGCAATCCCGAAGATGCCATCTTTCCCGACACCGGGGGTGTGTTGACCGAGGAGATCAAGCAGCGAATCTACCAGCAATACAAGCACGGCGAATCGCCGGAAGTGCTGGCCAAGCGTTTTTGCCGCACGCGGTCGAGTATTCATCGAATCATCAACGAGGTGCGGGCAAAGCGGATCATGGAACTGCCGCTGGACTACATTCCGAACGAAATGTTCGAAAAGGTGACGCCCGCTCAAGAACGGGAAATCTTAGGGCCGATGCCCGAGGGACCTGCGGCGCCGCGCAAGCCTCGCTTGCCCAGCGGGCTCCCGCCGTATTTGGCCAGCCTGTACGAGGTGCCGTTGCTCACCAAGGAACAGGAAGTTCACCTGTTCCGCAAGATGAACTACCTGAAATACAAGGCATCGAAACTGCGCGAGCAGCTCGATCCCAAGCGGCCGAAACGCCGGTTGATGGATCGAATCGAGCAGCTTTACGAACAAGCCGTCGCGGTGAAGAACGAGATCGTGTCGGCCAACCTGCGGCTGGTGGTTTCGATCGCCAAGCGGCATGTAGGGCCGATGGAGAGCTTCTTCGAGTTGGTCAGCGACGGCAACATGTCGCTGATTCGGGCGGTCGAGAAATTCGACTATGCCCGCGGCAACAAGTTCAGCACCTACGCCAGTTGGGCGATCATGAAGAATTTCGCCCGGACGATTCCCGATGCCCATCGGTATCGCGAGCGGTTTCGGACGGTCGATTCGGAGCTGTTCGCCGGAGCGGAAGACGAGCGAACGGATCAGCTCGAGATCGAAACTGCTTACGCCCGGCGGCAAGCCCAGATCCGCAAGATTCTCGGTCACTTGGACGAGCGGGAACAGAAGATCATCGTTCGCCGCTTCGGTCTGGATCGAGAGCAGGAGCCGCTGACACTCAAGGAGGTGGGGGCGGAACTCGGCGTAACGAAGGAGCGAATCCGCCAGATCGAGGCCCGTGCGCTCAACAAGCTGCGCAAGCTGCTTCAGGAAGAGAAAATAGAGGCTTTGGAGCTCGATTAGGGCGAAAAGCGGGCTCGATCCGGGTTGCTCGAGCGGTCGAATATCCGCACAATAGGAATCTGCCGATCGCCGTGCGGATAATGCGGAACGGATGGTCGGCGCGCTTTCGAGCGTGAGTTGTTCGTGCTGTCGACGGAGGGCGGTACCGCTTACACATCTCATACGGCCGCGAGGCGGTGTTCTATCCGACCGCATCGGTCGCTCGCACAGGACGGCGGGGCTTCCCAAGTGTGGTGAAATTGGTACCATGTTGGGAATCGTCGCCGAGCGGGCGATTTGTCTAGGCTCGGCTTGCATCGTTTCGCGGTTCGGCTATATTAAGTGGTTCGCGTCCTCTCGGAGGCGGTCAGGCTAGCGTAGCTCAATTGGCAGAGCGGCTGACTTGTAATCAGCAGGTTGTGGGTTCGAGTCCCACCGTTAGCTCGTCGAGCCGAGGAGACAAGACGCGGTTGACGCGGCTGCGAAGCCGAATTTGTCGGGGGGTTTCCCGAGCGGTCAAAGGGGCCAGACTGTAAATCTGGTGGCTCAGCCTTCGCAGGTTCGAATCCTGCACCCCCCACTTAACGATGGGAACCAAGCCTGCCGACCCGACGTGGGTTGGAGGAGCGGTCGACCGGGGGCTCCCGGTCGCGAAAAGCGATTGCGGGTGTAGCTCAACGGTAGAGCAGTAGCCTTCCAAGCTATTGACGAGGGTTCGACTCCCTTCACCCGCTTTCGTGACGGCCGCGGCAGTCCGGCTGGGTTCGGCGAGCCGAGCTGTATGCCGTCGACGCGTCGATCGGGCGTGACGAGGATCGCTGCTGTAGCTCAGCCGGTAGAGCGCGTCCTTGGTAAGGACGAGGTCATGGGTTCGAGTCCCATCAGCAGCTTTTGGGAACGCTGGTTCGGTCTGCCGCCAACCAACGACTAGGCTGATTTCCTTTTACCCGCATCATCCATTCGTAGGGAGAATCCAGCAGAATGGCCAAAGACACATTTGTTCGGACGAAACCCCACGTGAACGTGGGGACGATCGGTCACATCGACCACGGTAAGACGACGCTCACCGGTGCCATCTTGGCCGTGCAGTCGAAGAAGGGGTTGGCGAACTTCAAGTCGTATGCGGATATCGCCAAAGGTGGTACCGTCCGCGACGCCAGCAAGACCGTGACGATTCACGTCGCGCACGTCGAGTACGAAACCGAAAAACGCCACTACGCACACATCGACTGCCCCGGCCACGCCGACTTCATCAAGAACATGATCACCGGTGCGGCCCAAATGGACGGTGCGATCCTGGTCGTGTCGGCGGCCGACGGCGTCATGCCTCAGACCCGCGAGCACGTGCTGCTGGCGCGTCAGGTGAACGTGCCCGCTCTGGTCGTCTTCATGAACAAGGTCGACCTGGTCGATGATCCCGAATTGCTCGACCTGGTCGAGATGGAATTGCGGGAACTGCTCGATCGCTACGAGTTCCCCGGCGACGAGGTTCCGGTCATTCGCGGTAACGCCCTCGGCGCGTACCAGAATCCGGAAGATCCCGAAGCGATCAAGTGCATCGAAGAGTTGCTCGATGCCGTCGACAGCTACATTCCCGAACCGGAACGTGCCGTCGATCAGCCCTTCTTGATGGCGGTCGAAGACGTCTTCTCGATCGAAGGTCGTGGTACCGTTGCGACCGGTCGTATCGAACGCGGTATCGTGAAGGTCGGCGATGAGGTCGAGATCGTCGGTCTCGCTCCCGAGTCGCGGAAGACGGTCGTCACCGGCGTCGAAATGTTCAACAAGACGCTCGACGAAGGCCGTGCCGGCGACAACGTCGGATGTTTGTTGCGTGGTGTCAAGCGCGACGAAATCCAACGCGGCCAGGTCTTGGCCAAGCCGGGCTCGATCACGCCGCACACGAAGTTCGAGGCCGAGGTCTACATCTTGTCGAAGGAAGAAGGCGGCCGTCATACGCCGATCATGTCGGGGTACAAGCCGCAGTTCTACTTCCGGACGACCGACGTGACCGGTGAATTGAACCTGCTCGGCGACGCCGAAATGGTGCTGCCCGGCGAAAACGTCAAGTTGCGCGTCGACCTGATGAAGCCGATCGCGATGGGCGAAAACCTCCGCTTCGCCATTCGTGAAGGTGGTCGTACCGTCGGTTCCGGCGTCGTGACGAAGATCATCGAGTAGTCGTGTGCGGGCTGTGTGCCCGTTTGCAGCGACGTGAATATACGGCATAATGTCGGGCAGAGTCCCGATATGCCACAGGGGTGTAGCTCAATTTGGTAGAGCACCGGTCTCCAAAACCGGCGGTTGGGAGTTCGAGTCTCTCCGCCCCTGCTTGGATTCAGGTCGAGGACGTCAATCCGCGGACAGCATAGGCTGCCCGGGCGGGGGAAGTTTCTGCCCGGCAGGCTTATTTGTTTAGGGAAATACGGCCGGTGAACGCTTTCATTCAAGAGTTGTTTCGCGTCGGCTTGTACAAGCGGACGCAAGGGCGGATCGTCCGGCAAGCGACCTTCGCAGCGATCATGGTGATCACGTTGTTCGGGCTGTGGAAGCTCGTGATCACCCTGAACGGATGGGGCGCTTCGCCGAGCCTTACGTTCGGGTTGCCGGTGGTGATCGGCGCGGCGGTGGCGTGGGTCGCGTACCGACTGATGAACGTCCCGGCGGTGGCCGACTTTTTGATCGCCGTCGAGGCCGAAATGCGGAAGGTGTCCTGGCCCACAAGGCGCGAGCTGATTCAAAGTTGTGCGGTCGTGTTGGTGGTCATCTTTTCGATGGCGTTCGTATTGTACGTGTACGACATCGTGTGGCAGTCGTTGTTTCGGGCCATCGGAATCGTGTGACGGACGAACGATACGATCCGTCGGCCGGTGAGGCGGCCGGATACATTGGGGGATATTGAACGTGTCCGTGGATCCGAATACCCCGGAAAACCTGAACGAAGAAATCGAGGCCGGCGACGCCCTCGAAGCTGCCGACGAAGCGCGCGAAACTGAAGTGGCGGCACCAACCGAGCAGGAGACTTCCGAGGCGGTGGAGGATGCCGAGGAGGAGGCTACGGCTTCTGCTCCGGAGGCGGACGCCGAAGAAGCCGAGACTGCGGAAGACGAAACCGAAGAGTCCATCGAGGACCAGATGGACTGGTACATCCTCAAGGTGCAAAACAACCGCGAGGATACGATCCGCGAAGCGATCCTCCGCCGAATCAAAGTGGCGGGGTTGGAGAAGTACTTCGGCGAGATCATCGTGCCGACGGAGCGGGTGACGGAGTTCAAACGCGGCAAACGCCGGGTCGTCAAGCGAAAGCTGTATCCCGGTTATATCGTGATCCAGATGGCGATCAACGACGATACGTGGTTTCTCGTGCGGGAGACGCCGGGAGTCGGCGATTTTACCGGCGCGATCGGGCGCCCCACGCCCATGCTTCCCCACGAGGTCGAACGTATCAAGTCGCTCATGGCCGAGGAGACCGGCGAAGATCAACCGAAGCTGAAGATCGGCTTCTCCGTCGGCGACCGCGTGAAGGTCAACGAAGGCAACTTCGCAAACTTCGAGGGCGAGGTGTCGGCGATCGACGAGGCCAACGGGCACGTGACGGTGATGATCAACATCTTCGGACGCAGTACCCCGGTGGAGCTCGGTTATTGGCAGATCGAACCGGTGGAATGAACGCTCCGCGGTCGGGGGATGCGTCGTTGAAGATAGCGGAAATCTGAGCGAGTCAGGAATTCACACAGATGGCGAAAAAGAAAGTCGATACGGTACGGTTTCACGTTCCCGGCGGACAGGCGACTCCGGCGCCGCCGGTGGGTACCGCCCTGGGCCGGTTCGGGGTGAATCTCGGTCAGTTCGTGCAGCGGTTCAACGATGCGACGCGCGAATACACGGGGCTTCGGATCCCCGTCGAGGTCACCGTGTACGATGACCGGTCGTTCGATATCCGCACGCAAAGCCCGCATTGCGTCGATCTCTTGAAGCAGGCGGCGGGTATCGCCAAAGGGGCGCACGAGACGCCGCGGGACAAGGTCGGCAAGGTCACCAAGGCCCAAATCCAGGAAATCGCGGAAAAGAAGAAGGCCGACCTGAACGCCGCCAGCCTCGAGGCGGCCTGTCGAATCATCGAAGGCACCGCCCGCAGCATGGGGTTGGATGTCGTCGACTGAAAGAACCGAGTACGTCGCGAGTCGGTTCACGGGAAGATACTTTTCGGTTCGTCGTCTTTCGCACAAGACGCGAATGGACCCTTGTTTGTACCGCTAACCTCTTCATCGGCCGTCCACGTGGAACGATGGTTTCTCGGCGACTTGTCGTCGGACATCGCTTGCGACCGATGACGACGGGGTGCGGGAGAGCTTGAATTCACAGGTTCGCAACGATGCCGAAGCATTCGAAACGCTATCGGGCACTGGCGAAGAAGGTGCCCGGAAAAACACCGCTGCCGCTGGAAGAAGCGGTGAAGGTGTTGAAGAGCTTTGACAACACGAAGTTCGATCAAACGGTCGAAATCGCCATTCGGCTGGGGATCGATCCCCGCCAGGCGGATCAGATCGTGCGTGGATCGCTTGTGTTGCCGCACGGAATCGGCCGCTCGCTCCGGGTGATCGTGTTCGCCAAGGGAGATCGGGCCGAGGAAGCCAAGGCCGCCGGTGCCGACGAAGTCGGCGGCGAGGAGCTCGCCGAGAAGATCAAAGGCGGCTGGCTCGATTTCGACGTGTGTATCGCGGCTCCCGACATGATGGGAATCGTTGGGCCGTTGGGGCGCGTGCTCGGGCCTCGGGGGTTGATGCCTTCGCCGCGGGCGGGCACCGTGACTCCCGACGTCGGAAAGGCCGTCAAAGAGTACAAGGCCGGTAAGGTCGAATTCCGAAACGACGCCGGTGGGAATGTTCACGCGATGGTCGGTAAGTTGAGCTTCGACGAGCAGAAGCTCGTGGAAAACATCCGCGAGTTCATCCGCTACATCGAATCGCTCAAGCCCGCCGCCGTCAAAGGGCAGTACATTCGGAACATTTCGATCGCCGCAACCATGTCGCCGGGCGTCCGGGTGGCCGTGTGAGCGGGACGTGACGCGACGAGACGGCCGCAAGCGAAACACATTCGATGGGCGTGAACGATCATGAGTAAATACGTCAAACAACTGATTACCGACGAGTACCGCAAGCAGCTCGACGGCGTCGACGCGGTCGTGTTGACGAACGTGATCGGGCTGGATGCGAACCGAACGAATCGACTCCGCCGGCAATTGGCGGAGAAGAATATCCGCATGATGGTCGTGCGGAATACATTGGCCCGCCGGGCGCTCAAGGGCACGGCTTTGGACGGGTTGTTCGACGATGCCGTCGGGCCCCACGCGGTCTGCTGGGGGGCGTCGGATATCGTCGAGTTGGCGAAGACGATCGTCAAGCTGGCCGACGACCCCGAATACGAGAAGTTCGAAGCGAAAGGCGGCATGTTCGACGGCCAGAAGCTGTCGGCCGAACAAGTGGTCGAGGTCAGCAAGTGGCCGTCGCGCGAAGAACTGATCGCCAAAATCGCGGGTCAAATCATTGGGCCGGCCGCGACGTTGGCCGGGCAAATCAGCGGCCCGGGTTCGACCTTGGCCGGTCAGGTCAAGCAAAAGGCCGAGGAAGGCGAGAGCTGAAATACGAAACGGATTGGCGGTCGGCCGTGATGACGGGTGCGGTCGGCTCCGTTGGTAAGAGGAAACAAGTGGAACATGGGAGAGCGGCCGGCGGCATGTGCCCGCCCATGCCGCTCGCAATTACCAAGTTTTTGCGAAAGGATCATTCGACCGATGGCAACTGACGCTCCTGCACGTGAATTTTCGGAAGCGATCAAGGAACTGGGTGATCGCATCGTGGCGCTCAGCCTGAAGGAAGCGAAAGAGCTGAGCGACTACCTGGAAGAGGTCCACGGCATCAAGGCCGCCGCAGGCGGTGTCGTGATGGCGGCTCCCGCCGGTGGCGACGGCGGCGCCGGTGACGGCGGTGCGGCCGAAGAAAAGACCGAATTCGACGTGGTGCTCGAAAGCTTCGGCGACAAGAAGCTGAAGGTCATCACGGCCGTCCGCAGCATCCTTGCCGGTATCCCCTTGACCGAGGCCAAGAAATTGGTCGAAAGCGCCCCGGCCACGATCAAGGAAGGTGTGCCGAAGGAAGAAGCGGAACAAATCAAAGAAGCGCTCGAAAAAGAAGGCGCGACGGTTACCATCAAGTAGCATATCGTACCGGTCGGTGTCGGCGGAACGCAACGCGTTCTGCCGACGGCCGGTCTGGTGCGCGCCGGTTGCAACGGCAAGGAAGTTCGCCGTCGAAGCGGCCGGGCGCGTCCGGGCAAACCGCGGTTGGAATCCGTCCTCGCGTCCTCGAGCGGGATGGAGTGCGCATGCGCGTGTGTCTTCGACTTCGCTGTTCGGGAGCTCTGTACTCGAATGGGTCCAGGCTGCGGCGCCCTTGCGCGCCGATTCAACCTCTCGCCCCATCTGTTTGATTGGGTCCCGATTACATTTCGTTCATTGTGGAGGGTAACCCCTGCATGGCTAGCTCTGCTCAGCGCCGGCTGGAACCTAAGGACGCTCGCTATTTCGGGAAACGGCGTCATGACGATTTCGAGATCCCTGATCTGACCAAGATTCAAACCGAATCGTACGCAAGGTTCTTGCAGTACGATGTTCCGTCCGAGAAGCGGAAAAACGAAGGGATCGAATCGGTTCTGCGGGAAATCTTCCCGATCGAGAATTACGACAAGTCGGTCAAGCTGGAATACGTCCGCTACGAGCTGGGCAAGCCGCGGTACACCCCCGAGGAATGCCGGCAACTGCGCTTGACCTACGGCCGACCCTTCAAGGTTTGGCTGCGGCTGAACAAGGAGGAGCCGGTCGAGGAAGAAGTCTACCTGGGCGACATGCCGATCATGCTCGGCGGCGGTGAGTTCATCATCAACGGGGCCGAGCGCGTCGTCGTCAGCCAGTTGCACCGCAGCCCCGGTATGGACTTCGTGGTCAACCAGGAGGGCGACCGGCGCGTCCATAGTTGCAGAATCATCCCCGAACGCGGCAGTTGGATCGAGATCGAGGTCACTCGCCGCGAAAGCCTCGCCGTCCGCATCGACCAGAGCGGAAAGTTCCCGGTGATGACGCTGCTGCGGGCGATGGCACCGGAATTGGGCGACAATGCCTCGATCCTGCGGGCCTTCTACGGCGACCAGATCAGCGAGGAAACGATCGTCGACGGCCGCAGCGCCGTGAAGATCGAGGGCAAGATCGCCGTCGAAGACATCGTCTATCCCGAAGATAGCCCGAACGCCGGTGAGATCATTGTCGAGTGCGGGCAGAAGATCAGCAAGAACACGGCCGAACTCATTTGCGCCTCGGGGCTGAAGTCGGTCGTGGTCATGGAACCGCAAAAGAACCCGCTGATCCTCAATTCGCTGGCCGATGATCCGACCGCCAGCCACGAAGAGGCCCTGCTGCGCATCTATCAACGGCTGCGGCCCGGAAACCCGCCGCAACTGGAGAAGGCGAAAACGCTCTTTACCGAGAAGTTCTACGACACGAACCGCTATCGGCTGGGACGCGTGGCCCGCTTCCGCATCAACCGGAAGCTTAAGTTGAACGTCCCCGAGGATGAAATGTGCTTGCGGCCCGATGACTTGATCGAGGCGATCAAGTACCTGTCGCATCTGCGGGCAGGCGACGAAGGCTACGAAGTCGACGACATCGACCACTTGGGCAACCGGCGCGTCCGCACGATCGACGAGTTGGCCTGCGAGGAGCTGCGGAAAGGGTTCCTCAAGTTGCGGCGGACCGTGCAAGATCGCATGGCGTTCAAGGATCTGGCCGACATGACGCCGAGGTCCTTGATCAACTCCAAGAGCATCAGCGCGGCGATCGAGTACTTCTTCGGCCGAGGGGAACTGTCGCAGGTCGTCGACCAAACGAACCCCTTGTCGATGCTCACCCACGAGCGACGGCTTTCGGCCTTGGGGCCGGGCGGCTTGAACCGAAAGCGAGCCGGCTTCGAAGTCCGCGACGTGCATATTTCGCACTACGGTCGCGTGTGTCCGATCGAAACCCCTGAAGGGACGAACATCGGCTTGATCTCCAGCTTGGCGATCTACGCCGGAGTCGACGAGTACGGGTTCCTGGTGACGCCCTACCGCGTCGTGGAAAACGGCGTGATCACCGACAAGATCGAGTGGCTGCGAGCGGATCAGGAGTTCGACGCCGTCTTGGCACCGGCCGACGTGCCCGCGGTGGACGGCAAGATCCAAGGCGAAAACATCGTGGCCCGCTACCACGGCGATTTCACCCTGGTGCCGGTCGACAAAGTGCAATACATCGACGTGGCGCCGGCACAAATCGTGGGGGTCTCGGCGGGGTTGATTCCCTTCTTGGAACACGACGACGCCAACCGGGCGTTGATGGGGTCGAACATGCAGCGGCAGGCTGTGCCGCTGTTGGTGACCGAACCGCCCATCGTCGGGACCGGTATGGAGAAAAAAGCGGCCGAGAACTCCAGCCTGCTGGTCCGGGCGAAACGTGCCGGAACCGTCAAGTACGTAGACGGTTTGCGGATCGAAATCGACACCGGCAGAGGCGTCGACGTCTACGAATTGAAGAAGTTCGTGGGCATGAACGAGCGGACGTGCCAAAACCAGAAGCCGATCGTCATGCCCGGCCAAAAAGTCAAAAAGGGCGAAGTCATCGCCGACGGTGCCGCCACCTACAAAGGTGAGCTGGCGCTGGGCCGAAACGTCCTGGCCGCCTTCATGTCGTGGGAAGGCTTCAACTTCGAGGACGCGATCATCATCAGCGAAGAGCTGGTCCACAACGATACCTTCACCTCGATCCACATCGAGGAATTCGACGCCGAGATTCGCGAAACGAAGATCGGCCGCGAAGACTTCACCCGCGACATTCCGAACGTCAGCGAAAAAGCCCTGCGCAACCTCGACGAGAACGGGATCGTGCGGGTGGGGACCTACGTCCGGCCCGGCGACATCCTGGTCGGTAAGGTTTCGCCCAAATCGAAAACCGAATTGTCGCCGGAAGAAAAGCTGCTGCACGCCATCTTCGGGCGTGCCGGTGAAGATGTGAAGAACGATTCGCTCGAGGTTCCTTCGGGCATTGAGGGAATCGTGATCCACACGCAGAAGTTCGCCCGGCGAATGAGCCTCAGCGACGAGGAACGCAAGGAATTCGAAGACAACCTCAAGAAAGCCGAGGCGGAGGGCAACGCCAAGATCGCCGAAGCGTTCGGGCAACTGGTCGAACGGATCGAGTCGATTTTGAAACGAAAGCTGACCGACGAAGACGGCAATCCGCTCGTGGAAGGGCAGGAGCACCGCTACGTGGCCGAACAGGCCCAGCGATTCGACATCAGCAAACTCGACATCCGCAGCGAAGAACGTCGCAAAGAGGTCAAGGCCGCGTACGAAGAGCTGTGGCCGTTGGTCGAAGAAGCCATCGACAAGCGGGACCGGACGCTCAACTCGATGAAGCGCGGCGACGAGCTGCGCAGCGGTGTGCTGCAAATGGTCAAGGTGTATATCGCGACCAAGCGGCACATCTCGGTGGGCGACAAGATGGCCGGTCGGCACGGAAACAAGGGTGTCATCTCGAAGATTCTGCCGAAGGAGGACATGCCCTTCTTGGCCGACGGGACGCCCGTCCAAATCCTGCTCAACCCGCTGGGCGTGCCCAGCCGTATGAACGTGGGCCAGATTCTGGAAACGCACCTGGGATGGGCCGGGGCGAAGCTGGGCTTTCGTGCGATCACGCCCGTCTTCGACGGTGCCGAAGAACACGAGATCAACGAGTGTTTGAAAGAGGCCGGTTTGCCCGCCAACGGCAAAACGACCTTGTACGACGGCCGGACGGGGGAACCCTTCGAACAGCAGGTCACCGTCGGCTACATCTACATGCTCAAGCTGCACCACTTGGTAGACGACAAGATTCACGCGCGGGCGACCGGACCGTACTCCCTGATCACGCAACAGCCGCTGGGCGGTAAGGCTCGCTTCGGCGGTCAGCGATTCGGGGAAATGGAAGTGTGGGCCTTGGAAGCCTACGGTGCAGCCTACGTGCTGCAAGAATTGCTGACGGTCAAAAGTGACGACGTCGAAGGTCGTACGAAGATCTACGAAGCGATGGTCAAGGGTGAGAACACCCTCGAGGCGGGAACCCCGGCCAGCTTCGACGTGTTGACCAACGAAATCCGCGGCCTGGCCCTGAACATGCAGTTGGTCAAGGGGCGGAACTTGTAACCAAGAGGCAATCGACGGGATCGCGCAGTGCCGCGCAAGGATCGAGTCCTCCGCGGCGTTTGCCATACAGCCGATGATCTCCTATTCGTCTTCTCCGGAGAATAAGGAGTTTGTATCGTGAGTTTCGGTGAAGCTTCCTACGACCGGGTCAATGATTACGCGGCCGTCAAGATCAGTCTGGCCAGGCCGCACGACATTCGGAGCTGGTCCTTCGGCGAAGTCCGGAAGCCGGAAACGATCAACTACCGAACCTATCGCCCGGAGAAAGACGGGCTCTTCTGCGAACGCATCTTCGGTCCCGAAAAGGACTGGGAGTGTTCCTGCGGTAAATACCGCGGCATGAAGTACAAGGGGATGGTGTGCGATCGCTGCGGCGTGAAGATCGCGCACAGCCGCGTCCGCCGCAAACGGATGGGCCATATCGAACTGGCCAGCCCGGTCGTTCACATCTGGTTCTTCAAGGCCGTTCCCAGCCGCTTGGGAACCTTGTTGGCCATGAAGACGACGAGCCTGGAAAAGATCATCTACTACCAGGACTACGTCGTCGTCGATCCCGGCGACACGCCGCTGAAGAAGCAGCAGTTGCTCAGCGAAGAAGAATACCGCCAGGCCCGGGCAGAGTACCCCGACGGCTCGTTCCAGGTCATGATCGGGGCCGAGGCCATTCGACGCCTGTTGCAAGACCTGGACTTGGTGACGCTTTCCCGCGAGCTGCGCGCCGAGCTGAAAGAGTGCAATTCGAAGCAAAAGCGTAAAGACCTCATCAACCGGCTCAAGTTGGTCGAGGCGATCCGCGACAGCGAGAATCGTCCTGAATGGATGGTGTTGGACGTGCTGCCGGTGATTCCGCCCGACTTACGTCCGTTGGTCTTGCTCGATTCGGGAAGCTTTGCCACCGCCGACCTGAACGATCTGTATCGCCGGATCATCAACCGGAACAACCGGCTCAAGAAGCTGGTCGATCTGAACGCACCCGAGGTGATCGTCCGTAACGAAAAGCGGATGTTGCAACAGGCCGTCGACGCCTTGTTCGACAACGGCCGTTGTAAACGCCCGGTGTTAGGATCGAGCAACCGGCCGCTCAAGTCGCTCACCGACCTGATCAAAGGTAAGCAAGGGCGCTTCCGAGAAAACCTGTTGGGAAAGCGGGTCGACTACTCGGCACGAAGCGTGATCGTGGTCGGTCCGTCGTTGAAGCTGCACCAGTGCGGTTTGCCCAAACGGATCGCTCTGGAACTGTACCAGCCGTTCGTGATTCGGCGACTGCGTGAATTGCAGCATGCCGACACGATCAAAAGCGCCAAGAAGATGCTGGAACGCCGCGACGAGGAAGTGTGGGACATCCTCGACGAGGTGATCCAGAATCACCCGGTGTTGCTCAACCGAGCACCGACGTTGCACCGGATGGGGATCCAGGCCTTCGAACCGGTATTGGTCGAAGGAAACGCGATCAAACTGCATCCGCTGGTGTGCAAGGGCTTCAACGCCGACTTCGACGGCGACCAGATGGCCGTTCACTTGCCGCTGTCGATCGAGGCCCAGGTCGAGGCACACACGTTGATCATGTCGACGAACAACGTGTTCAGCCCGGCCCACGGGAAACCGATCATCAGCCCGTCGCAGGACGTGGTGATGGGGTGCTACTACCTCACCTTGGCCTTGCCCGATCGCAAAGGCGACGGCATGGTGTTCAGTTCACCCGCCGAGGTCGAATTGGCGTACTCGTTGGGCAAGGTCGATACGCACGCCGAGATCAGCGTTCGGCTGCCGCAAGGAAAGACGGTCAAGAACCGGCCCGACATCGCTCCCGGATCGGTCGTGTCGACGACGGTCGGCCGCATCATCTTCAACGAGATGTTGCCCGAGGGCATGCCCTATTACAACGAGGTGATGACCTCGAAGGGGCTGGCGACGGTCATTTCCGACTGCTACGAGTTGTTGGGACGGCCGGCGACGATCAAGTTGCTCGACGACATGAACCAGCTCGGTTTCCGGCAGGCCACACGCAGCGGTTTGAGCTTCGCTACCGACGACCTGCTGATGCCTGCCAACAAGAGCAAGATCCTCGAAGCGGCCGAAAAAGAAGTCATCAAGAAGCACCGTTCGTATCTGCGCGGTGCGTTGACGCAGAACGAGCGTTACAACCAGATCCTCGACATCTGGACCCGGGCGCGAAACCAGATCACCGAGGAATTGATGTCGTCGTTGAAGAACGACCGACGGTATCCCGGATACGTCAACCCGATTTACCTGATGTCGCAGTCCGGGGCTCGTGGTAACGTCGAGCAGATCCGGCAGTTGGCCGGTATGCGGGGCTTGATGGCCAAGCCGTCGGGGCAGATCATCGAAACACCGATCAAGGCGAACTTCCGCGAAGGCTTGAACGTGCTCGAGTATTTCAGCTCGACGCACGGTGCCCGCAAGGGGTTGGCCGATACCGCCTTGAAGACGGCCGACTCGGGATACCTCACGCGAAAGCTCGCCGACGTGGCGCAAAATGTGGTAATCACCTGTCACGACTGCGGAACGACGCAGGGAATCACCAAGGGCGTCATCTACCGCGGCGAGAAAGTCGAAGTGAAGCTCTCCGACGCGATTTGGGGACGCGTCGCCCGATCGAACATCGTCAACCCGATCACCGACGAGATCATCGTCCGCGAAAACCAACTGATCACCCGCGAAATCGCGCGCAAGATCGAGGACTTGGGCGTCGAGAAGATTCAGGTCCGCAGCCCGATGACGTGCGAGGCGCCGTTGGGCGTGTGCGCGTTGTGCTACGGGATGGACGCCTCGACGGGGCGGTTGGCCGAGCAGGGCTTGGCGGTCGGGATCATCGCTGCCGAGAGTATCGGCGAACCGGGGACGCAATTGACGATGCGGACGTTCCACATCGGTGGTACCGCTTCGCGGGCGGTCGAAGAGCACGAAATCCGTGCCAAGCAGGAAGGGACGATCCGGTTCACCCGGTTGCGGAAGGTCGATGCCGACGATGGACGGCAGATCGTCTTGGGGCGGAACGGCGAAATGCTCTTGCTCGACGAACGCGGTCGAGAACTGGACAAGTTCGAAGTCCCCGCCGGGGCCGAGCTGAAGGTTCGCGACGGCGACCAGGTCAAGGCCGGTCAGGTGCTGTGTGAGTGGGATCCGCACAGTATCCCGCAGCTCGCCGAGGTGCACGGTCGCGTTCGCTACGAGGACGTCATCGAAGGCGAAACGATGCGTCTGGAAAAGGATGCCGTGGGCACCATGCGGCGATTCATCTTGGAGCATCGCGCCGATCGCAGCCCGCAGATCATTATCGAAGATCCCGAAACCGGCAAGGTTCTCGACTTCTACCCGCTGCCCGAACGATCGCACATCTTGGTCGAAGAAGGCGACATGGTTTCGCCGGGGACCGTGCTGGCCAAGCAGCCGCGTGAGGTTTCGGGTACGCAGGACATTACCGGCGGTTTGCCGCGGGTGACCGAAATCTTCGAAGCCCGCAAACCGAAGGATCCTGCCGTCATCGCCGAGATCGACGGTAAGGTCGAAATCCTCGGCGAGAAACGGCGCGGCAAGAAGACGATCGTGATCCGCAGCGAAAGCGGTCTGGAACGTGAGCATCTGGTTTCGCCCGGTAAGCGTATGCTCGTGCATACCGGCGATTACGTGAAAACCGGCGATGCCTTGATCGAAGGTCCGCTCGTCCCGCACGACGTGTTGCGCGTGTCGGGGGAAGAGGCCGTCCAGCAGTACCTCGTCCGCGAAATCCAGAACGTGTACCGCAGCCAAAAGGTCGAAATCAACGACAAACACCTCGAGATCATCGTGGCCCAGATGCTGCGGAAGGTGAAGGTCGAGTCGGGCGGCGACACCGGTTTGCTCGAAGGTTCGGTGATCGACAAGTTCGAATTCCGCAAGGCGAACGAGCAGCTCGCCAAGTGCGTGAAGATCGTCGACCCCGGCGACACGAAATTCGAGGTGGACGAGATCGTACCTCGCGAGGTGTTCGAACAGCAAAACGCCCAGGTCGAGGCCGAGGGGGGCACTCCCGCGACGTGCAAGCAGCCCACCCCCGCCACGGCCAACACGCAATTGCTGGGGATCACCAAGGCGGCCGTGCAGAGCACGAGTTTCCTCTCGGCAGCCAGCTTCCAGGAAACGACCAAGGTGCTCACCGAGGCGGCCTTGGCCGGCAAGACGGACCATCTGGTCGGCTTGAAAGAAAACGTCGTGCTGGGGCGGTTGATTCCGGCAGGAACCGGTTTCAAGCTCTATCGGCAAGCGGAAGTCCGCTTGAGCCCCGAGGCATTGGCCGAACAGGCCGAGCGCGGCGCGCCGCTGCCGGAGCAGGAATTCCGCTTCCTGGCCGATGCCCCTGCCGGGCAGACCGAGAACGCTGCCCCGTCCGGTGGGCCCACACTGGACGACATTCCCAGTGCCTCGAACAACCCGGAAGGCGGGTCGGACAGCGTCTCGACCGGACAGGAGTCGGAACAAGCCGACTGAGCAGCCCGCGCGGCAGGGCTTTAGACAGCCGAGAAAAGCGTTCGAGGGAAGCCTTGACAGCCGATACCGTTTCGGTAGGCTAAAGGTTTATCCCTTTTCAGACAGGTATGCTTCGGCAGCCTGTCGCCGATCGAGTCCGAGGCCGGCTCGGCAAGTAGTGGACAAGTGGGTGCCGTCAGTAACGGCAAATTGGAAAAAATATTCAGTTAGGGCAATTGAAGTAACATGCCAACGTTCAGTCAGCTCGTTCGCCGTCCGCGGAAACCGAAACCCACCAAGAGCAAGGCTCCCGTTTTGGACAAATGTCCTCAGAAGCAGGGAGTGTGCCTCCAGGTGCGGACGATGACGCCCAAGAAGCCGAACTCCGCGATGCGGAAGATCGCCCGTGTGCGGCTGAGCAACGGGAAGGAAGTCACCGTCTACATTCCGGGCGAAGGCCACAACCTGCAAGAACACTCGATCGTGCTCGTCCGGGGCGGTCGTATCCGCGACTTGCCCGGTGTGCGGTATCAGGTCATCCGCGGAACCCGTGACGCCGCCGGTGTCGAAGCACGTCGTCAGGCACGCAGCCGTTACGGGGCGAAGCGGCCGAAGAAATAGTTCGAAGCGGCCGAAGGCGAGGCGTGCGGAGTTGTTGGGAAAACGTCGAACATAGAACCGTAGTTTGGGTGAAGCAAGATGGGTCGTCGGACTGCCAGTGAAAAACAGCTCGCTCCGGATCCCGTATACGGGTCGATCTTGGCGAGTAAGTTCATCAATTCGATGATGTGGGACGGCAAGAAATCGGTCGCGCAGCGGATTTTCTACGACATGCTCGAAATCCTGCGCACCAAGATTCCCGACGAAGAACCGATCGAGGTCTTCACTCAGGCGATCGAGAACGTCAAGCCGAATATCGAGGTCCGCTCGAAGCGCGTGGGTGGTGCCTCGTATCAGGTGCCCATGCAGGTGAATCCCAAGCGACAGCTCTCGTTGGCCATTCGCTGGATTTTGCAGGTGACCCGCGAACGTAAGGGTAAGCCGATGGCCGAGAAGCTGGCCGACGAAATCGCGGCGGCGTACAAGCGGGAAGGTGCCGCGATGACCAAGCGCGAGAACGTCCATCGTATGGCCGAGGCCAACAAGGCGTTCGCTCACTTCGCCTGGTAATCCATTCCGTACACAATCGCACCGCGCCGGGATCGTCTCGACGCGGTGTTGTTTTGCGCCCTTTGGGGCGGCTATATTGGGAAGCTCCTCGTCCGCGGCCTTCCGCGGCGGGGTTCGCCCGAGGATGACACACCTTCGGTTCGCTTACGGTGTTCGACCATGCCACGTGACTTGAAGAAGCTGCGGAACATCGGAATCGTCGCGCACATCGACGCCGGTAAGACGACGCTTACCGAGCGCATGCTCTATTACGCGCATTTCGTCCATCGCGTGGGCATGGTCGATAACGGCACGACCGTCACCGACTATGATCCCGAAGAGCAAGAGCGGGGGATCACGATCCAATCGGCGTGCGTTACGTTCAAGTGGGAAGGAATCGACATCAACCTGATCGACACACCGGGACACGTCGATTTCACGGCCGAGGTGGAACGCAGTTTGCGGGTATTGGACGGTGCCGTCGTCGTCTTCAGTGCCCGCGAGGGAGTCGAGGCGCAAAGCGAGACCGTGTGGCGCCAGGCCGATCGCTACCACGTTCCCCGCATCGCGTTCATCAACAAGATGGATCGCGAAGGGGCCGACTTTTACGCCGTCTTGGACGAGATCGAAAACCGACTTCACTGTCAGCCGGTGCCGTTGAATATTCCGGTGGGAAGCGGGCCGCCGCACTTCAAAGACGCTTTTCGGGCGGTGATCGATCTGATTTCGATGAAGATGCTGACCTTCGAGCCGCAGGGCGAAGGCAAAGACGTCGTCGAGCATCCGATTCCCGACGAGATGGCCGACGATGCGCAACTGTGGCGGGCGCAGATGCTCGATCGGTTGTCGCTGTACAGTGATGAAATGACCGAGTTGTTGTTGGCCGAGGAAGAGGTGCCCGCCGAGTTGATTCAAAACGTCGTTCGCGACGCCGTGATTCACAACATGATCGTGCCGGTGTTCTGCGGTTCGGCCTTGGACGGTATCGGCGTGCAACCGGTGCTCGACGCGGTCAAGCTCTATCTCCCCAGTCCGCTCGATATTCCGCCGGTCGAGGGAACCGATCCCAAAAAGCCCGAAAAAAAACTCGTCCGCAAGGCCGATCCGAAAGAGCCGTTCTGCGCACTGCTGTTCAAAGTTCAGGCCGACAAGCACGGCGATTTGGACTTTATTCGCGTCTACTCCGGCACGCTCAAAGCCAACAGCCGTGTGTTGAACCCCGGCAAGAACAAAAAAGAAAATGTGCCGCAGCTTTGGCGCATTCAGGCCTCGGATCGTGAACAGATCGCCGAGGTTTCGGCCGGAGACATCGCCGGCATCATCGGGTTGAGACACTCGGTGACCGGCGATACGTTGTGCGACACGCGAAACCCGATTTTGCTCGAGCCGATCACCTTCCCCGAGACGGTCATCGACATGGCCATCGAGCCGGAGAATTCCACCGAGCGGAAGAAGCTCGCGGCCGCGCTCGACATGATGCGGCGTCAGGATCCCACCTTCCGCGCCCGCGAAAACGAGGAAACCGGCCAAACGATCATCAGCGGTATGGGGGAACTTCACCTCGAGATCATCACGCACCGCTTGATTCGCGAGCACAACTTGAACGTTCGTGTTCACAAACCGCGGGTGAGCTACCGCGAAACCGTGCGCAACGCGGTCGAAGTGACCGGTGCGTGCCATCGGACCATCGGCGGCAAGCAACTGTTTGCCGAAGTGACTATCCGCATCGAACCGTTCCAGGCGGAGGGGGCACCCGTAACCGTCGTCAACGCATGTGCCGATCCGGTTCCACAGCAATTTCTCGATGCCGCTCTCGAAGTCTTGCGTGAGCAGGGATTCGGTGGAGGCTTGTACGGTTTCCCGCTGATCAACATCCGAATCAGTCTTGTCGGCGCCAAGATGCACGAGGTCGATTCGAACGAGATCGCGTTTCGCTTTGCCGCCGCCGACGCCTTCGAAAAAGGCCTGCGCGAGGCTGAGGTCGTGTTGCTCGAGCCGATCATGCGGGTCGAGGTCACCGTACCCGAAGAATTCGTCGGGGATATCGTCGGCGATCTGCAACAACGCCGCGGCGAGATCACGCAAACCTTCAACCGCGGTAAAGACACCGTCATCGAGGCCAAGGCACCGCTGGCCGAGCTTTTCGGTTACTCGAACGCGATGCGCAGTCTCAGCCAGGGACGCGCTTCGTGCTCGATTGAACCGCTCGATTACGGGCCGGCACCGCCGGAAGTCGTCAACAGCTTCGTTTGATGAGCGGCACGTGGTAGGCGTCGGCGCAATATGGGCGAGATAGGGGGACCCAGAAGTCGCCCGAGGCCAAGTTCTCTTGACGCCGCATCGCTTGCGGACGTACAACCGTAATCGCTCTCCCCGAGTAAACCCCCGGGGCCAAGGATGACCTTTGCGCGCTGTTCGAAACAAAAGGATGCGACAAGCATGGTAAGGCTTGGGCGAACGGAATCGAGAATCGCGTTGCTTGCCGGTGTGATCGTTGCGGCAACCGCCGTTTGTGGGGCGGTTTACGCCGAGACCGTCGATTTGACCCCGAAACGGCAGCCGGGTGACTTCTTCCGCATCGAAACGGCGATCGAGGTCAAGGGAAAAGTCACCGTCGATCCCACGACCGAGAAAACCGAACCGCTGGCGATCGCGGCGAATTTGAACTACGAGGGGCAAATCCTTCAATACGATTCGGGCGACAAGCCGGTGGTTCGTTCGCTGCGTGATTATGACAAAGCGATTGCGAAGATTCGCGTGGGCGAGAAGCCGTTCGAGGTGGTTCTCCGGCCCGAGGTGCGGCTGATCGCGGCCGACGTATCGGAAAACCGCACGACCCTGTTTTCGCCGTCGGGGCCGCTGACACGCGACGAATTGGATTTACTGGAGACCTTAGGCGACAGCGACGCACTGTGTAACGCCTTGACCCTCGAATTGATCTTGCCCCGCAAAGAGGTCGAGACCGGGGCGACGTGGACGATTCCCGAGAGCACGTGGCAGCTCTTGTTGGGACTCGATTCCGTCCGACAGGTCGAGTCGAGTGCAAAGCTCGTCGAAATCCAGAATGCACAGGCCCGAATCGAGTTTTCAGCCGATGTGCAAGGAACCGTCCACGGTTCGAAGACGGCCGTGCAGGTCGTCGGCCGTTGCCTATTCGACACGGGCAACGGCACCATCGTTTGGGCGGGGGCGGTCGTCAACGAACAACGCGAGTCGAACATGATCGAAAATGCTTTTGCCGTTTCGGCCCGCGTCCAGTGGAAGTGCGAGCCGTTGACCGTTTCGGAGCGGTTGGCGAAGTTCGATCCGGGGACACTGACCTTTCCGCCGGAAGGCGAGCAGGCGGGGCTGCTGCTTCAGCCCGAGGGCAAGCCGTGGCAGCTCGTCCACGATCGCCGCTGGTATCTGGTCGAAGATTCGCCGGAACTGGTCGTGTTGCGGTTTGTGGACAGCGGCGACTACTTGGCCCAATGCAACATTTACCGCGGCAAGGGCGGCTCCGAGAGCATCACCCTGGCGGCGTTCAAAGAACAGGTTCGCGTGCTGCTGGGCGATAGCTTGAAACAGTGGCTCAGCGAGAGCGAGAACGAGGCGGGCGGAGGCTTCAAGCTCTTCCGGGTGGCCGCCGTGGGCGATGAACAAGGCCTTCCCGTGCAATGGACGTACTACCTGCTGACCACGCCTCGCGATGAACGATTCGTGTTTCTCTTCTCGGCCCAAGAGGACCTGAGCGAGCGGTTGGGTGACGCCGACCAATCGCTGGTCGCGGGCTTTGCGCTGCTCGATCCGGACGAAACGGCCGCCAAAGAAAAACCGACCGCCTCCCGGTAAGAAGGCAGTCGGTGTCGTCGTCGCGTCTCAACCCGACCGAGGGTGCATCAGTCGAGCGGGAAGTCCTCGGTCGTGCTTTGTTTGCGGTAGATCGGCAAGTGCCGATAGTACACTTCCAGGATCATCGTGGCCATCGCCGTGCAGTACAGACGACCGCCTTTTTCGGAATGGTTCTGTTTGAAGAACCAGCTTCCGGCTTCATGGCCTTGGGTCGCCTGGGACTCGACGAGGTAGTCGCGCATCTCGGCGTTCCACTTCTTCCACTCTTCACCTTCCCAGTGCCGCATGACCTGCGTGGCGTAATAGTCGTAATACATGTTGTTTTTCGAGGGCCCCCTGTTGCTGAGCCACTTGACGCCCTGGGCCAGTGCGGGGTGATCGTGTTTCCAACCGAGATACATGCGGCACAGGAGGCCGATGGCGGTGGTCGCTTCGCCCGATCCCGGGCTGACGTAGCCGTAGTTCGCCCCGTTGTTCGACTGGACTGAATCGAGAAAACGCATGGCCTTTTCGATCGTGGTGGGCGGCACTTGCAGATAGCCCATGTGAGCACTTTTCAGGGCCATCAATTGCCAACCGACGACCGACGTATCGCCCGCCTGACGCGGTTGGTAACGCCATCCGCCGCCGACCGGATCTTGGGCGTAGGCGATGAAATTGACCGCCTGTTGGGCGGGAACCCGCAACGCTCGGTCGTGTGTCATGGCGTATGCCTCGCACAGAACGATCGAGGCGATGCCGTGGGAATACATGCGTCCCTGCTTGTCGATCAGGCTTCCGCCGCCGGTTTGGGGCGAAACCTT
Organism: Thermostilla marina; assembly: GCF_054657455.1. Lineage (NCBI taxonomy): Bacteria > Pseudomonadati > Planctomycetota > Planctomycetia > Pirellulales > Thermoguttaceae > Thermostilla > Thermostilla marina. Next base: position 802,264 of record NZ_BAAHYR010000001.1, read on the forward strand.
CATGCGGGTAATCAGGAAGTAAAGTCCTTGCTTGACGTTGTTGCGATACTTGCCTTGTTGGTGCGTATTTCCGGCACCCAACAGCGGCATCAATGCCAACCCCGTGGCGGCGATGCGGGCATCGGTCAGTTCACCCGTATTGCGGCATTGGCCGTGACAACTGGGGGCCAAGGCATGATTGAAGGACCATCCGCCGTCGGTGAGCTGGTGCGCGACGATCCATTTCAGGGCGTTGGCGACCGCCCGTTCACTTCCCTCCGTACCACCGCCGGTCGCTACCAAGCGTGCCTTGCCCGATCCGCGGCCGGCTAGTGCATCGCCGGTCAGCGTGCCCGCCTGGGCGGCCAAATCGGTATCGGGAACGAGGACGGGACTCAGGTCGCTCAGGGCTTCGACCGAGGCCAAGGCAGCCGTCTCGTCTTCGAACGGCGAGGGGTCCTCGATCGGTTCGACGTCGGTCGGCATTTCGATCGGCATCGACGCCATGTCGAGGTCGATCGCCTCGGGCGGATCCGGAAGCAATTCCTCGATTTCTTCGATTTCTTCCGATTCCCCCGGCGCAACGACCAATTGCTGAACCGTGGATTGAACCTCGGTCGGCAAGGTGATCATCGCCGCAACCAAAAGCAGCACGATGTGAAACACCATGCTGACCAGCCAACTCGGCGTCCAATGAAGGACTTCGGAAAAGAAATACGCCAAGCGGCTGCGACGGCGGTCGTCTTCCTGGATGAAACCTTGCTCGGGCCGGCTCTGTTGTTGGGCTTGCTGTTGGGTAGAAGCCGCTTGAGAACTCGCCTTGGCCGCTTGTTTTCCGGCCGAAGCGTTCGTGGCCTCGGCGCTTGCCGTCGGCTGTTTGGCCGGCGATGGGGCTTTCTCGGACGCCGACGGCTTCCCCGGCAGCTCAGGAGGGCCATTTTTGTTTGCCGGTTGCGGCGCCTTTCCCGCTGCGTCTTCCGCTCTTCTTTGTTCCGGTTGGTCTGCCACTTCCCTCACCTCCTCGTAGGGACACCCCGACGAGAGAACCTGTTCCGCAGATTGTAATCCGTGGGTTCGGGCGGGCGCAAAAACGGCATCGAGTCCAAGACCTCGCCGCTTGCAAACCCCGTTTGCCGCGCGTTTGCTTCGGGGGGTCGGACAACGTAACCGCCCGACGTTTCACCACTTCCTACGATAACGACCGGCCTCGTAAAACGCAAGCAAATGCCCCCTCGCACACGGCAAGGGGGCTTCGGTCGTCACGATCAAAACTCGCCGATGAGTACGCCGCCGGCTTCTAGTCTTTCGGGAACGGCCGCGGGGCGACGTCGTCGGCAAGCATTTCCAAGGCCAGCGTGTCGTGATGCCGCACGGCAAATTCGCGCAACATTTCGCGGTGACGGCGCACGACCTCGCGATATTCCGGTCGATACGCCAGATTGACGGTCTCGCCGGGATCGTTTTCGAGGTCGTACAGCGATTCGCGCCGGTTACCGTACTGGTAGAGACAGTATTTGAAGCGGTCGCTGCGGACCATGCGCCCCTGCATCTTGGGGGCATAGCCGTTCACCGGGCCGGTTTGGACCATGTCGTCTTCCGAGACGACGTATTCTCGCCACACGTCGATCTTCTTGCCGAGAACGACCGGCGCGAGTGAACGACCCGGCAATTTCGAGGGGATGGGGATACCGGCTAGTTCGAGCAAGGTGGGCAACGTGTCGACGCCGGTGTTTACGAGCAGGTCGGTAGTCGTCTTCGGGGTGTGTCCCGGCCACGAGATGATCAACGGAATGCGGACGGATTCTTCATATAAGACGGTCTTCTGGTTGAAGTGATGGGCTCCGGCGCAGTCGCCGTGATCCGACGTAAACACGACCACCGTGTCGCCGTCCAGCTTCCGCCTTTTCAACGCGTCGAGAACCTTGCCCAGCTCGGCATCGACTTTTTCGATCATCCGGTAATAGCCCCAGCGGTGGCGACGCCAATCGTCCCGCGTGAAATCGCCCACGGGGAACTTGGGATCGGCGTGGTAGCCCTTGCGGATGAGCGTCATGCCGTCGGGTTCATCGACGGGCGGATCCCAGTTTTCGGGCGGGGGAGGGCATTCGTCCAACGGCGGCGGCGTGCCCACCTCTCCGCAATTGAAGTTTTGCTCTCGACCGGCCAAGAATCGGGCCCACTCGCACACGTTGTGCGGATTCAAGAAGCTGACCACCAGCAAGAACGGTCGCTTGTGTTCTCGCTCGAGAAAGTCGACCGCCGCCGCTGCGGTGGTCGCGTCGACGCCGCCCTCCTCCTTCGGGATCGGCTCGTGCTTGAGAATCTTGAACCCGTGCGTCGATTCGTCTTTTATGGGGAAGCACAAGTGCCACTTGCCGCAGTATGCCGTTTCATATCCGGCCTCGCGGAAGTATCGTCCCATCATGACGAATTCGTTGAAATCGAGACCGCCCTTCGGTGTCGCGTTGTGCATGACCCGTGTTTCGTGGGGATAGCGTCCCGTAAACAGCGAGTTGCGAAGCGGCATGCACAGCGGGTTGCTCGAATATGCCCGCGTGAACAGCACGCCCTGTGAGGCGAGCGAGTCCATGGCGGGCGTGCGCAACCAACGATCGCCGATGCGGCAGCTCATCAAGTCGGCCGATTGTTGGTCGGTGATGACCAATACGATGTTCGGTCGCGTGTCGGCCGCACCGAAGCGGGCCGTTGCAATGACCGCCGCCGCAGCGACGACGGCGAGCATGAGGGCTCGGCAGAACATACGAGGCATTTCGAAACCTCCGGATGCGAAAGACAGGGGATGGGAACACAAACCACCGACTTCGGTGGGGGCGCGATCGTTCTCTCCCATTGTGATTGCGCGCCTGACGGCGGTGCACGCAAAAATTGACGCTGTCGACAATATACAGAACGCTGCCGACAGCGGGACGATCCGGCGCTGTCGAGTGGAGATGCGATGCGTTACACCCCGCCTTGGGAACGGGCCGTCGGAGGCCGGTCAGAGATCGCCGCGCCCGCTCAAGCCGACGCCCTCGAGATGGTCGACGCGATCCACATCCACGGCGCTGAAATGATCGGATTCCGGATCGTACGCGAAGACGGAAATCGAGCCGTTTTGCAGTGCCGAGGGAACGGCGTTTTCGTGTTCACCGAGCAGGCGTTTGAGCGTCACGACCAGCAATCTGCCGTGTGCTACGACCGCCACTTTGTTTAGCCCGCAGCGAAAGATGTCGCGGAATGCGGCCTCACCGCGGTCGGCCAATTGCCGCCGCGATTCACCCTCGGGGATGACGAAGTCGGGATCGCCGCTGACCCAGCGGGCATAGATTTCGGGGTACAGTGCCTGTAGCTCGGTGCGAAGGCGGTCTTGGAACACGCCCGCGTTGACCTCCTTCAGGCGGGCATCGACGCGGATCGGCAGGCCCGTCCGCTGCGCGAGAAACTCAGCCGTCTCGTACGCGCGTTTCAAGGGGCTGGCGTAAATCGCTTCGAGCCCTACATCGGCCAGCGCGTCGGCGACGGCACGGCCTTGACGGCGTCCCAGTTCCGAGAGAGGTACGTCCGACTGGCCCTGGACGCGACCTTCCGCGTTGTAAGTGCTTTCTCCGTGGCGCACGCAGTAGATCAACATGATCGGGATATGTCTTCCTCGGTTGCTTGGTGTTGATCGGCGAAATCTTCTTCGGGATCCAAAGAGAGGGCGGCTCATGGCCCGCGGGGACGGGAGACCTGCGCATGTCTTGCCAGTTTGGGCGAGACGGCGCGTTTCGGCAACCCCGTGCGGCTCGCGGTGTGCGCACGACGGCCGAGCGTGCGTGGCGAGTTCACGATCGCGAAGAGGCCGGTTCTTGTGACGGAAGGATCTCGGGGGTGATTTTCGGCCGGATGACGCGGCAGCCGATGGCCGCCATTTCTTCCGTCAGGCGCTGGAACGTTTCGGCATCCGGTACGCAACCGACGATCGCCCCGCCGGAACCGGCGAACTTGGCCGAGGCGCCCGCTCGACGTGCGCGGCGGACCATTTCGACATGTTCCGGTGCCAGCTTCAAGATCGAGCGGCGCAAATCGAAGTTGGCATCCATGATTTTCGAAAAGGTTTCGGCATCGTGTCGCAACAGGGCGTCGCGTGCTTCGTCGGTGAGGGCCGCAAATCGCTTCATGGCCTCGACGACTTCGGGATCACCACGACGGTATCGGCCCCGCAGATCGTTGTGGATGACTTCGGTCGGCTCGCTGATTTCGGGATTGAACGCCAAATACAAAGGCGGCAACAACGCCGGATCGAGCGGCTCGTACGTGCCGCACGGGAAGCCGTGGATGATGTCGGTACGGTCTTCCGAGAAGTCCATGTACACGACGCCTTCATAGACCTGGATCACCCGGTCCTGCAAACCGGCGGCGATACCCAGTTCCTCGGTTTCGACCGACAGTACCAGCGACGGTTGCACGCGGCGTGCGATGTCGATGCCGTAGAAGTCCATCAGGCAGCGCAGGGTGGCGACGATGATGGCGCTGGAGCCGGCCAAACCGAGTTGCCGCGGAATGTTCGTTTCGTAGCGGATCGAAAAATTTCGGTCGTGCAGCGGAATGTCGTTTGCGCGGCAGTACTCGAAAAACCGCTTGATGGTCGCTTTGACCAGCCGCACTCCGCCGTAGTAGCCGTGCAGCTTGACGTCGTGCGCCAATTCGGCGATCGAACGGAACCGACTGCGATCTTCCTGGCTGAGGACGATCTCGATTTGGTCCCATTCGTAGAGGGTGACTTCGGCCCAGAAATTCCGAACGATAGCCGAGATCGTCTTGCCGTGATAGCCGTCGGACGGGTTTCCCACCAAACCCGCCCGGGCGAAGGCTCGTTTTCGAATCAGTTGCATGAGGCTCTGCTCCCGACGTTCGGCGCGGCGATCGGTCGGTGAAGGGGACGGCGGATTACGGTTCGCGGTCGATCAATTCACGCAAGAAATCACGCAGCGGCGGCCCGTAGTTTTCGTCGGCCAAGGCGAATTCGCAGAAGGCGCGAAAATAGCTCTCGAAGTTGCCGATGTCGAAACGGGGTTCGCTCGGCGGCAGTCGCACCCCCAATACCTTGCCGCCTTTGTGGATCAAGCGGCGAATGGCGTCGGTCAGTTGGATTTCGTCGCCCTTGCCCGGCTCGATCCGCTTGAGGTGTTCAAAGATGATCGGACTGAACACGTACCGTGCCGCCACGGCCAGGTTCGAGGGCGCTTCGTCGAGCGAGGGTTTTTCGATGATGTCTGCCAGCCGGAACACTTCGTTCGCTTGTCCGTCGGGCTTGGCGATCCCGTAGCGAACGACGTCCGACCGCGGAACTTCTTCGAAGGCGACGACGGCATCGGCCTGCTGCGATTCGAACTCGTCGATCATCTTCGCCACGACCGACGATTGGGCGTTCAGCCCGATGATCGAATCGCCCAACGCGACGACGAACGGTTGCCGGCCGACGATCCCTTCGGCACACAAGACGGCGTGTCCCAGCCCCAGTTGGCGTCGCTGGCGGGTATAGAAGTAGTCGATATCCGCCCGCTCGAATGCCAGTTCGGCCAGCAGATCTTCTTTGCCCGACTGCCGCAACGATTCGATCAACTCGGCGTCGATGTCGAAATGATTTTCGATCGCGGTCTTTCCGGGGCCGGTGATGAACAGGATGCGTCCCACGCCGCAACGGGCGAGTTCTTCGACGACGTATTGAACGACCGGCTTCCGGCCGACCGGCAGCATTTCTTTCGGCTGGCTCTTGGTGAGCGGCAGCAAGCGGGTTCCACGACCGGCGACCGGCACGACTGCAAGATCGACCGACATGTTCGGTGTTCCTTCCTGGATGCGTAAAGACGCGTTGTGCAGAGGTTCGACGACGGATGTTCCAAGGTCTCGGGTGCTCGCGGTGTGCCCCACCGAATGGGGCCGCAAGCCGGGGTGCCCCCTAAACGGCGGACGGCCGTGCGAAGAGGAGCTGTCAATGTTTACTGGTTTATTGTTCAAGTATACCCTCGATTTCACACCGGCGGTCCTGCCCCGGATTAGGGGGATACGCCTCGTCTCGCTGCCGGTCGTGGGATATAGTTTCCAAGGGCAACGCCGTCCGGTATGTTCGGGGGGCACCACCACTTGGGATTATGGGACCATGCCGCCTCGTTTGGGCAATCCAACTCGATCTACTTTCGACGCAGCGATCGCGCTGGCGGCCGTCGCGACGCTCTTGGTGTGGGGGGGATGCGGAAAACCGTCGTCGGGCGGGAAATCGGCCGGCTCGAATCGTGCCCAAACGGCTCCCTCGGAGAGCGATTTACCACAACGAAGCGTTTCGCCGGACGACACCCGCGAAAGGGCCGACGCCTCGTCGACCGAAAACTTATCACCGAAACCGGCGCAACTTGCCGGGGCGCCGTCGGGAGATGCAATGCCGCCCCGAGCGGAGGGGCCTGCCCCGGGCTCGTTGGAGGAGGCCGTGGCCAAGCGTCGCCGTGGTCGGCGACTGCTCGTGCCCGTCCCCATCGACGAAGCGAAGTTTCTATCTGCCGGATTGCGGAAACTTGCAGGAAGGTACATCGTCTTGTACACCGACCTGCCGGCGGGGCCCGAGGTCGACACGTTGCCCCAGGTATTCGACGCGGCCGTTCCCCAATGGGCCGAGTATTTCGGTTTCTCGGAGGATGATTACGCCGATTGGTCGATGATCGGATTTGTGATTGACGACAAAGAAAAGTTTCGCGCGTTGGGCGTGTTGCCCGAAAGCTTACCGGCGTTTGCCAACGGCTATTCGATCGGCAAAGTGCTGTGGATGTACGAACAGCCGAGCGCGTACTACCGGCGGCACTTGCTCTTGCACGAAGGCGTACACGGCTTCATGCGCTATTTTTACGGCGACGACGCACCGCCGTGGTACGAAGAAGGGATGGCCGAGCTTTTGGCGACGCATCGTTACGAAAACGGTCGATTGGAGGTGAACTACGTACCCCGCTCGCGCGACGAGGCACCGATGTGGGGACGCGTGCGCATCTTGCGGGAGGCGTTCGCTGCGGGAAAAGCCCTCGATTGGGAAGACGTGCTGAATCTGGGACCGACCGCCCATCGCGAGGTCGACGCCTACGGCTGGTCGTGGGCGGCGTGTTTGTTGTTGGAAAAAGATCCTCGGTTCCACGAACGGTTTCGCCGCGTGCCCGCGCTGTTGGAGTACGGCGATTTCTTCAACGGCTTCCACGATCTGTTTGCCGACGATTGGGACACGATTCGTCGCCAGTGGCGGGTGATGGTCGCCATGTTCGATTACGGGTACGACGTGAGCAAAGAAACCGTCGACGGCACGCCAGGGCAACCGCTACCGGCAGAAGGGGCCGAGATCGTCGTCTCGGCGGAGCATGGCTGGCAGAACAGCGGTTACCGCCTTGAGGTCGGGAAAACCTACCGCATTACCGCCCGCGGACGGTACACGATCGCCGTCGATCCCGAGCCGTGGCCTTGCGAGCCGAACGGCGTGACGGTGCGATATTTCAAAGGTTTCCCTTTGGGGATTTTGTTGGCCGCCGTTTACGACGACGAAACCTCGCCCGAAGGTTTGTGGAATCCCGTGCCTGTCGGTTTGGAGCAAACCCTGGTCATCCAACGGCCGGGAACACTGTTCTTTCGTGTGAACGACTCTCCGGCCGAGTGGGACGACAACCAAGGCGAGCTGCGCGTGCGGGTGACGCCGATAACGCAAAACGGCTCATCGACGACCGCAAGCCGACCGTGAGCAGCACGGTATGGCGGTTTACTTCGCTTTCGAGGGTTTCACCGAAACCGTATAATCGCAGAAAGCCACGATCGCCTGAGACCGGCCGCGATCCGTTGCGGGCCGGTTTGGAATGGCACACGACGACAACCTCCAAACGCAGATAGCAGATACACGGACGATCATGAGCGAGAAACCCCGGATCCTGATTGCCGACGACAACGCCCCGAATGTCGAGCTGCTCGAAGCTTATCTGGCCGATGTGGATTGCGAAACCGAGATCGCCGTCGACGGGCAAGACACGCTCGAAAAGGTGGCGGCTTTCCAGCCCGACTTGATCTTGCTCGACATCATGATGCCCAAGCTCAGCGGCTTCGAAGTGTGTGCGAAACTCAAGAGCGATCCGGCCACCAGCGACATCATGATCTTGATGGTCACCGCCTTGAACGAACTGGGGGACATCGAACGGGCGGTAGAGGCCGGTTGCGACGACTTTTTGAGCAAACCGGTCAACAAACTCGAGTTGCTCAAACGCGTCGAGAACATGCTCAAGCTTCGCAAAGTGACCGATGAGCTCGAGCGGCTTCGGGCGTACATCGACAGCATGGAAGACAAATAACCTCCAGCAACCAGGTAAAAGCATGGCGGAAGCATCCCCCCTGTACGTCGAAATCGCTTTCGATTGTCTGCCGCTGCGGACGGTGGCGAGACTCGATCCGCCGTTGGATGCCTCACCGGCGTTTCTCGCGCTCTTCGACCGGGTCGTGAAGGCGATCGAAAAGCACGGACGGCACAACACGTACTACCTGCATCACGCAACGTGCGTTTTTCATCTCACGAACGATCCGCAGATCGGGATGCTCGAGTTCGCTTTCGAAGGCTGCGTGATGACCGATTCGCTCGATCGGCAAACGATCGCTTGCGATCTCGACATCTCGCTGAAACGCGATACCTGTGACTGGGCGAATGCCCGCGTGATCGAGTGGTTCCACGAAACCGTCCGGCGAGCGGTGATGGTCGAGTTCGACCGCTACATTGCCGCGGGCGATCTTCAACGGGCCATCGAGCGGTTGGAACGCCTGGAAAAAGAGGCCGACGAACACGGCGGCTACCTGGGCTTGGGATTGTAGACGGAATACCGGCGGCTTTTCCGGAAACGGCCTGTGCGTCGTCGCCGCGGTTCGCTACGACGAAAAAGCCCGGCGGGGCGGTGAACCTCGCCGGGCTTCCGTCTTGAAGGCCCTTTCGCATCGAAAGGGCTTACGACAAAGGGTGCATTACGCGTCTTTCTTTTGTTCTTCCTTGTCGAACGCGGCGTCGAAGGCGACGTTGCTGGGGGCGAAGTCGACCTTGCGGACGAATTCGCAGGCTTCCTTCGCACCGTGCATCCGGTCCATGCCGCTGTCTTCCCATTCGACCGACAGCGGACCTTCGTAACCGATGTCGTTCAGCGCCCGGATGATCTCTTCGAAGTTCACGCCGCCGTGCCCCAGCGAGCGGAAGTTCCAACCGCGACGCCAATCACCGAAGTCGATGTGGCTGCCGAGGATGCCCGACTTGCCGTCCAGCGTGACGATCGCATCTTTCATATGCACGTGGAAGATGCGGTCGGGGAAGTTGCGAATGAATTGCGCCGGATCGACGCCTTGCCAGATCAGGTGGCTCGGGTCGAAGTTGAAGCCGAACGCTTCGTGGTAGTTGAGAGCTTCCAAGGCCCGTTCGGCCGTGTACAGGTCGAAGGCGATTTCCGTCGGATGCACCTCGAGGGCGAACTTGACGCCGCATTCGGCGAACACGTCCAAGATGGGCGTGAACCGTTCGCGCAGCAGGTCGAAACCGGCTTCGATCATCTGCGGCGGGACGGGCGGGAACGAATACAACAGGTGCCAAATGCTCGAACCGGTGAAGCCGTTGACCACGCCGACGCCGAACTTCTGTGCGGCACGGGCGGTGTCTTTGAGTTCATCCGCCGCACGCTGGTTCACGCCGGCCGGATCGCCGTCGCCCCACACGTAGTCGGGCAGCAAGGCCTTGTGACGCTCGTCGATGTTGTCGAGAACCGCCTGCCCGACCAGGTGTGCGCTGATCGCGTAGCACTGCATGCCGAACTTGTCGAGCAGCTCGCGCTTCTTGGCGCAGTAGTCGTCTTCTTCGATCGCCTTGCGGACCTCGAAGTGGTCGCCCCAGCATGCCAGCTCGACGCCGTCGTAGCCGAATTCCTTGACGTGGCCCAACAGGGTTTCCAGCGGCAGATCGGCCCATTGGCCCGTGAACATGGTGACCGGACGTGGCATGGTGTACTCCTTCCGAACGAAATGAGGTTTTCAATCGGCGGACCGCAAAACGGTCCTGCGTGTCTCGACAACACCGGATGGTGGTATTGTGCCCATATTCCCGCCCCGCTGCAACACCCCGGCGGCATTTGCCCACGGCTGGAGACTCCCCCACACGAACCACCGACTGCGGCGGGAGGACGCAACGAACCGATAAGAAAATTCGAGGGAATCGCCGACGGAGGAGGCCGGTCAATCGACGTCCGGTTCTGTTTCGGGAGACGCCGCTCGCGGAAGTTGGGCCGTCATCGATTGCAGGAACTTGGCCAGATGATCCGAGGCGACCAGCGCCCTTTCTTTCAACCCCCAAAAGTCTTTGATGCTCGAAGGGCGGCGCCAGAGTGCGGCCACGAATGTTCCGGCCTTTTCCGTCCACTTGTGGCGGTCGAGCATGGCATCGACTTCGGGGGGAAGGCGAAAATCGAATTCGTCGCTGATGATCCGCACGGCCAAGAGCGGCATCTGGTGCGCGCGACATACCTGGGCGACGGCAAACGTCTCCATGTCAACCGCCCAGGCTCCGTATTTTTCGTGAAGCGCCTGTCTTTCCTGTTGTCGTCGGACGATGTGATCGGTCGTGACCAGGGGGGCGACGTGCAGGCCGGGGGTTTGCGCGACTGCGTCGCGGTCGACCTGAAGATCGAGCTTCAGCGACTTACCGGTGGTATCGCACACGCGATCGATCATGACGATGTCTTTGTAACGCAGTTCGGGGACGAGGCCGCCCGCGAATCCGGCGGAGACGATCCAGCGGGGGCGATGGCCCAGAAGAAGGGCTTCGGTCGCGTGGGCGGCAGCCTTGCGTCCGGGCCCGGAAATCACGATGACGACGTGGCGGCCGTCGAGATTCCCGTACCGCGCAGCAATGTGTTCTCCTTGCAGGTAGACCACGTCGGAAAGCAGGTCTTCCAATCCGCCGGCTTCGATTCCGAGGGCGAAGATGAAGCCCACATCGCACGGAGGTTGCCGGTCGGGCGGTTCCTGCGGCTGCGTTTCGGAGACGGCCTCTTCGACCTTCTGCCGAACGTGGTTCTGGACCGTCTGCGTCACCTGTTCGCGGATCAAACCTTGGACGAGCGAGCGGAAGACCATAGAACCCTCGACGGCCGACGATAGGGCGTGACGATATCGAAGCGGGAAAACCCGACGCCCTCATTGTACCACGAACTGCCGAGCGACGTTCGGCACTTTTCACACCTCGCTCGGGCGCCAGTCGACCAGTTGAAGTTCTACCCGCTGGTAGCCGCGGAAGTCGTTGATTGCCGGACGAAAGGCGATGTCGAACGGGCCGGTCGATGCTTCCAGCTCTTCCAGCCGATCGGCGGCACCGAACGCGACCGCCCGAAAGTTCGTGTCGTGCTGCCGTATCCGCATCGACAGATGGCGTCCCGATTTGCCGATCGGCTTGGCGTCGGTAATCTCGACGCCGGTGGTGCACATCAGCGGTCGGTGGTTGCCCTCGCCGAAGGGGCCGAGCGTTTCGAGCTGGCGAACCACATCGGTCGTGAACGCGGCCAAAGGGAATTCGGCGTCGATCGCCAATTCGGGCACGATTGATACCGGGTCGTAGTTCTCGGCGACATACTCGCACAATGCCGTGCGGAAGGCGTCGAGTTGTGCCGGATCGATGGAAAGGCCTGCAGCCATCGCGTGTCCGCCGTACTTGATCAGGTGATCGCCGCAGGCGGACAGGGCGTGATACAAATGGACACCGGGAATGCTGCGCGCCGAACCGGTTCCCGGCGAGGTTCCCGACCGGTCGAGACTGACCACCACCACCGGCCGGTGAAACGTCTCGGCCAGCCTTCCCGCCACGATCCCGATCACTCCTTTGTGCCACTGGTAGTCGGCCAGCACGAGCGCGGCGTCGTTTTCGGGATCGAATTGCTCTTTGGCCTGTTTCAACGCACGCAAGTAGATGCTGCGTTCGAGCGATTGGCGTTGATCGTTGAGTCGGTCGATATATTCGGCGAGTTCGCGGGCGCGTTCTTCACGCTCGGTGATCAACAGCTCGACGCCCAGCGCGGCTTGTTCCAGGCGGCCGGCGGCGTTCAGGCGAGGGGCCAGTTGAAAGGCCACATCCTCCGAATTCATCGCAGCCTTTTCGGTCAGCTTGGCGACTTCGGCGAGGATCCGCAAACCCAGCGGCGGTCGCTTTGCCATCGCGGTGTGCACGCCGTAACGCACGAGGATTCGGTTTTCGTCCAACAAAGGGACGACGTCGGCGATCGTGCCGACGGCCGCCAGGGCGACGGCTTCGACCAGGTAGCTTCGCATCTTCGGCGAGACGCGCGTGCCGTCGCCGGCCAATTGGGCCACCGCCCAGGCCAGCTTGAGAGCCACGCCCGCGCCGCTGAGTCCGTGAAAAGGATAGTCGGAGCCGGGAAGACCGGGATGGACGACGGCCGCGCAGTCGGGCAATACGGTGGGCGGTTGATGGTGGTCGGTGACGATCAACGCAATACCCAGCTCACGCGCGACCGCCGCTTCGTCGACGGCGGTGATGCCGCAATCGACCGACACGACGACTTGCGTTCCGCGTCGAGCGAGCGTTTGCAAGGCGTCGGGGTTCAGTCCGTAGCCTTCGGTCGTGCGGCTGGGAACGTAGTATCCGACGTCGCCGCCGAGCAGCTTCAGGCAGCGATAGAGAATCGCCGTGGCCGTCATGCCGTCGACGTCGTAATCGCCGTAGACGACGATGCGTTGCTTGTTTTGGACGGCGTTCCAAAGGATTTCGGCGGCTTGCGAGCATCCGGGCAACCGTTCGGGCGGCCGCAGCGCGGTCAACTGCGGATTCAGAAACGTGCGGGCTTCGCGCGGATCCTCGATGCCGCGGCAGATCAGCAGTTGAGCGACGACCGGTGGAATCTCTGCGGCACGTTGAAGGGCCGTGATCTTGTCCCGGTCATGCGGAGCGATGCGCCAACGCCGTTTCATGTCCGTCCTCGCGGCGCGCAGAAGAAAGACCGCTCGCGCGTTCGGAAGTCGAAGTCACCCGATACGCACCGACGGCGGTCGAAAAAACGAGTGATTCTTCGGAACGGCGTGTGGCCGAACCGACGAGGCGTTCCGGTAAACGCCCTGCGGAATGACTATTTCTTTTTCTCGGTGTGCCAGGTGTGGCGACGCAGCCGCGGGCAGTACTTCCGCAGTCGCAGTTTCTCACCGCCGGGCTTGCGCTTGAGCGTGTAGTTGTAGTCGCCGGTTTCTTCGCACACCAAAAAGACCGTTTCGGCCTTCTTTTTTGCTTTGCCGCCTTTGGCCATCGAACCGAACTCCTCGTGCCCGATTGATTTGCACCTGCGGCCGATTGAGAGAAATCGGCCGATCCGTATTTTACAGCGGCCTGCGGCGGTGCCCTGCGGGCAAGACCGTCACAGGCGAAGTCCCTCATTTTAACTTTCGGCGGGCCGGTTGCAAATCCCGGCCGCTTCGGCGTCGCGAAAAGTGGACACTCAGGTCGTTTTTGTGGTCGGTGTCGGCAGGTATAGCTCGATCGGTGAAGGTTATGTGGCTCACGGGTGGCATTCGGGCGCCTCGCGTGGGAAGCCGGTCTGGTCGTTGTGATCGGAATAAACTATTCTCCGCGTCCGACCGACATATGTAGGCAAGGGAACCCGTCGATGAGGGATACCGCTGCGCGGCTGGTCCCTCGAAAGAAGGGTTTTGCTGCTGGACGTTGTTGTCGGACGTGTTCCTTCCCGCTGGATCGCTGAAACAGGGTATCGCGGTGTCTCGCCTGTCCGTGATCATTCCCGTGCTCGGCAATCTCGACCGAATGGAGCAGACGCTCCTCTCGGTACTCGAGAATCGGCCCGACGATTGCGAGGTCATCGTCGTCTTGGACGAACCGTATGACGACCCCTACCACCTCGAGGGCGAGGTGCGGTTCTTGCCGCCGGAAGGCAAGCACGGTTTGGCGGCCGCGGTGAACCGGGGGCTGAGGGTAGCCTCGGCACCGCTGGTGCACATCTTGGCCTGCGGATGCGAGGTCGTCGAGGGATGGACTGAAGCGGCTGCGCGGCACTTTGAAGACGAACGCATCGCCTGCGTCGTGCCGGTCGCCCTCCAGCAGGAAAAGCCGTCGGCGATCCTGGCGGCGGGACTGGGATATGAACCGACCGGGCGACTGATTCATTTTCAGTACGGCGTGGCCGCCGACGGAATTCGTCTCGCCCATCGAACGCAAGTTCTCCCCCACGCATCGGGAGCGATCTTCCGAAAGGATTTGCTGGAATTGATCGGCGGCGCCGATCCGATGGTCGGCGATCAGTGGGTCATGGTCGACCTGGTGCTCACCTTGCAGCACGCGGGACGGTTGTCGATCTTGGAGCCGCGTTGTCGCGTGCGTGCGATGCACATCGTGGGGGCATTCCCCGGCGAATATCGACTGGCCAGCGACGCCGAAGCCTTCTTCTGGCGTTGGAACGCTCTGACCGGCTCGTGGAAACAGACTCTCCGACACGTCGGATCGTTGGCCGGCGAAGGGGTCAGCTCCCTCGTGCGATGGCAACGGTTGCCGCGTCTTTCGGGCCGGTTGGCGGGCATGCGGCGACCCAGCGGCGGGGAGTTCCTCGCGCAACGGATTCGCCGACTGCGCCGTGCCGAAGAATCGCACGCCGTTCGGCCGTTCCCCGTCAGGCAGCCGCTGGCAAAAGCCGGGTGACGAGGGTTTCCTCACCGGCGGGCAGGGGATTTTCTCGATCGAACGTTCGCTTGCGCCCGGCCGAAGCGAGCGGGTTGTCGTTCTTGCCCATCTCGTTTAAGTTACGTGGTTTTGGGGCCTTTTGCGCGTCGAAGCGGGGGCGGCCTTTGCATCGGAGCGATGGCGCCGGATGCAGCCGGACAATATCCCCACGCGGCGTGTCGGCACCTTGTGAACAACACGATCACCGACTTTATCAGGCGGCCGAGGTCATCCGGATGAGCGATCCCTATTTCCAGAAACTGTTCGCAGAACGAATCGGCGGGGCGTCCTACGGGAAAGGGACCGAGATCTACAAATTCGAGAAGATCAAGCGGGCGAAGCGCAAGGCGTTGGCCGAGCACCCCGAGCGCACGCTGATCGATTTCGGAATCGGCGAGAACGACGAGCCGGCCGCCGAATCCGTCCGCGCCGTGATGGCCGAAGAAATTCACAAGCCCGAGAACCGCGGCTACGCCGACAACGGGATTGCCGAATTCAAGGAAGCCGTCGCCCGGTTCATGAAACGGCGGTTCGGGGTCGAGCTTGATCCGACGACCGAGGTCAATCACTGCATCGGGTCGAAAACGGCCTTGGCCATGTTGCCGGCGGTGTTCATCAATCCCGGCGATGTAACGCTCTTGACGGTGCCCGGCTATCCCGTGGCGGGGACACACACCCGTTACTACGGCGGCGAGGTTTACAAACTGCCGTTGTTGCCGGAAAACGATTTCTATCCCGATCTGGACGGGATTCCCGAAGATGTTCGCCGCCGCGCGAAGTTGTTGGTGATCAACTATCCGAACAGCCCGACCGGACAGGTGGCGACGCAGGCCTTCTACGAAAAGGTGATCGAATTCGCCAAGGCGAACGACATCGTCGTCGTTCAAGACGCGGCCCACATCATGCTCAGCTTCCGCGACGAGCCGTTGAGCTTCTTGCGAGTGCCCGGCGCCAAAGAAGTCGGCGTCGAGGTCCACTCGCTGTCAAAAGGCTGGAACATGATCGGCTGGCGGTTGGGCTGGGTGTGCGGTAACCCGCTGATCGTGCGGGCGTTCGCCGATGTCAAAGACAACTGCGACTCGGGACAGTTCATCGCCATTCAAAAGGCGGGCATTGCGGCATTGGACGACGATTCGATTCCCGATCGAACGCGGGCGAAGTATCGCCGGCGATTGGAAAAGCTCGTCGCGATGCTCCGGCGATGCGGTTTTCGCTGTGAGATGCCCGGCGGAAGCTACTTCTTGTACACGCCTGCTCCGAAGGGAACTACCGACGGTCGCCGTTTCGCGAATGCCGAAGAGGTCTCACAGTACCTCATCACCGAGCACTCGATTTGTACGGTGCCGTGGGACGATGCTGGTCCGTACTTGCGATTCTCGGTCACCTACCTGGCCGAAGACGAAGCCGCGGAAGACGCCCTGATGGCCGAGACGGAATCGCGGTTGCGCGACATCGGCTTCGTCTTCGAGTGAGCGTAAGCCGGCAACACCGCTGTTGCCGGGGCGAGCAAGATCGTCGCGGCGCCTCTCCGGCGTCGGCGAACGTGAGCAACCGGAGGAAGCGGCGTCAGTCGTCCCAGTACGAGAGCTTCTTGACATGACTCAAGAAGCTGGTCGTGATGGCGTCGAAGACCTTGGCCTGCGCCTGGAATTCCCGATCTTCTCCTTGACAGAAGAAGGCGTAGGTTGCTTGCTCGGTTTGCACGCAGCGGATCGTGGCCGTGCACACCAGATCGAGGAAGAAGAAATTCATCTCGTAGCCGACGAGTTTGCGGCCGCCGAGCGAAACGGTTTGCGATTCAGAATCGACGGTGTCGTATTCCAATTCCATCGTCTTCAGGACCGATTCGGCCAGTCGGTGAGGATCGGCATCGCGCGGATGGACGCTGACCGACCAGAATGCACCTCCGGGGCTGTAGACGGCCACGGACGACTTGCCCGCCAGCATCTCGGAATGGTCCAGCTCCCAACCGTCGGGATACATGAATCGCAATCCGCGGTGAATGTATTCCTGCGGCATCGAGCGAACTCCCCTATCATGCCGTGAGAACGATGGTTTCGGCCGCCGCGCTGTGTGCCCGGCAGTCTTTCTCATTGTACCCCGCGGCAAAATGCTGCCGAATGGGGGTGGTTCGGCGGGCCGCTGCCGGAAAGCCCGAACAGGGGGCCCGGTCGATGCGACGCGCTCCCGAATCGTCGAACCGTTGTGCCGGATTGGTGTCTCCCCGGGGTGTCCGCAATATAATGACACGCAACCGATAGGGGGTATTCGACCGACCGTTCGATCCGCGAGGGTGGGCCATGGCGATTCGGGAGGGCTTGTGATGATTATCGGCGTTCCGCGGGAGATCAAGCGTGACGAGTACCGCGTGGGCATCTTGCCTGCCGGAGTCGAAGAGTTTACCAAGGCGGGGCATCGCGTGCTGATCGAGGCGGGGGCGGGCCTGGGGTCGGGGATCGCCGATCACGAGTATCTTCAGCACGGCGCCGAAATGGTCGCCGGCCCCGAGGAGATCTACGGCCGCGCCGACATGGTGATCAAGGTCAAAGAACCGCAGCCGCAAGAAATCGAGCTGATCCGGCCGGGACAGATCCTCTTCACGTATTTTCATCTGGCCGCCGATCGACAATTGACCGAAGCGCTGCTCGAGGCGAAAGTGACCGCCGTGGCGTACGAAACATTGCGGACCGACGACGGCCGCTTGCCGCTGTTGACGCCGATGAGCGAGGTCGCCGGCCGCATGAGTATTCAGGAAGGGGCCAAGTACCTCGAACGGCCGCAGATGGGCCGAGGGATCCTGCTCGGCGGTGTGCCGGGCGTACAACCGGCGCATATCACCGTTCTCGGCGGCGGTGTGGTGGGCGCGAACGCGGCGAAGGTGGCTGCGGGATTCGGTGCCTCGGTGTCGATTCTCGATATCGATGTGGATCGTCTACGCTATCTCGATGATGTGATGCCGCCGAACGTCACCACCTTGTACAGCGACAGTTACAACATCCGGCACGAGCTGGGACGCTGCGATCTGCTGATCGGAGCCGTGCTCGTACCGGGCGCGCGAACGCCCGTGCTCGTGCATGAAGACGACCTGCGACTGATGAAATCGGGAGCCGTGTTGATCGACGTGGCCGTCGACCAGGGCGGATGTATCGAGACGAGCCGCCCCACCACGCACAGCGATCCGACCTTTATCGTGCACAACGTCGTGCACTACTGCGTGGCGAACATGCCCGGTGCCGTGGGACGCACCAGTACGTTCGCGTTGTGCCACAGCACCCAACCTTGGGCGCGGCGGATCGCCGATTTGGGAATCCTCGAAGCCGCCAAGCGGTACCGGCCGATCGCCAGGGCGGTAAACATCTACGAGGGCGAGTTGACCAATCGGGCGGTCGCCGATTCGTTCCAAATCCCGTACAATCCGGCTTTCGACCTGTAGTCGCTTCTGTCGATCGGCTGAAGTCCGCATGTTTGGGAGTTCATGATGTCGGAAAACGGAAAACCGATTCGTGTCGGTATCGTAATGGGCAGCGACAGCGACTGGCCGAAGATCCGCAAAGCCGCCGACGCGCTCGACGAGTTCGGCGTGGGGTACGAGGTCCGCGTGATGAGCGCCCATCGCACTCCTGCGGCGGTTCAAGAATACGCCGAAACGGCCTACGAACGCGGTTTGCGCGTGATCATTGCTGCGGCAGGCGGCGCGGCGCACTTGGCAGGCGTGGTGGCCGCACATACGGTGTTGCCGGTCATCGGCCTGCCCGTCCCGACCCAATTGGCCGGAGGATTGGACTCGCTCTTGTCGATGTCGCAAATGCCCGGCGACGTGCCCGTGGCGACGATGGCCGTCGGTATGGGCGGTCCTCGAAATGCCGGCCTGCTGGCCGTTCAAATCTTGGCCCTCAGCGATCAGTCGCTGCACGGAAAACTCGTGCAGTTCAAGAATGATCTTGTCGACAAGATCAAAGCGAAGGACGCCGCCTTGCAAGAGGCGATCGCGCGGGAACGGGAGCAGCGTGACGGCTGAAACCGCCGACGGCACCCATGGGAAATCGAAACCGAGTGGAGTCTTTTCGTGGATCAATCGTTGCAAACGCTTGAGTGGATCGGCGGGATCGACGGCTATCTGCGTCTGATCGACCAGACGAAGTTGCCCGTCGAGTTGACCTATTGCGACTGCCGCGATGTCGAAACGTTGTGGGAGGCCATCAAGGTGCTTCGTGTCCGCGGGGCACCGGCGATCGGGATTGCCGCGGCGTACGGCGTCGTGCTGGGGACGCGTTCGGCTGCCGCGGGCAGCACGGACGATTTCTTTGCGGCCTTGGCGAAGACGATCGAGTATCTCGCCTCGAGTCGGCCCACTGCGGTGAACCTGTTTTGGGCCTTGCAGCGGATGGAAGCAACGGCCCAAGCCGCTCGCGATTTGCCGCCGGCACGGTTGCTCGAACGTTTGTTGCAAGAGGCGAAAGCCATCCATGATGAAGATCGCCGCATGTGCCATGCGATCGGCGAGCACGGTGCGGCGTTGATCGAAGACGGTTGGGGCGTGCTCACGCATTGTAACGCCGGCGGTTTGGCCACGGCCGAGTACGGTACGGCGTTGGCCGTCTTCTACGCCGCGCACGAGGCCGGGAAACGCATTCATGTCTACGCCGACGAAACGCGCCCCTTGTTGCAAGGTGCCCGCCTGACCGCGTGGGAGCTTCAGGCCCACGGTGTGCCGGTTACGCTCATCTGCGACAACATGGCCGGGCAGGTCATGCGCGAGGGGAAGATTCAAGCGGTCGTGACCGGTGCCGACCGCATCGCGGCGAACGGCGACGCGGCCAACAAAATCGGCACCTACTCGGTGGCCGTGCTCGCCAAGCATCACGGTATCCCCTTCTACGTAGCGGCCCCGGCCAGCACGTTCGATCTGTCGCTGGCCGACGGTTCGGCGATTCCGATCGAGCAACGCGATCCGCGCGAGGTGACGCACGGATTCGGACGGCAAACGGCGCCGGAGGGCATCGACGTGTACAATCCCGCCTTCGACGTGACGCCCGCCGAGTTGATCGCGGGACTCATTACCGATCGAGGCGTCATTCAGCCGGTGACGCCGGAAGAAATCCGGCGCGTGCTCGGGGACGCGTGAACTTTGGGGTCGGCGATGGTGATTCGGTTGCCGACACTGCCGCGCAATTGAAAAACTTTGACGCGCCCGCTGTGTGCGCGGTACGATCCGAGCGGTTTTCGGCCGTCTTTTCGGCCGGTTGTTGTTGCCGGTTTCTCTGTAGGAGGCTCGCCATGGATCGCTCATCTACTCGCGCGCACGGCATCACACGCCGCCGATTCGCCGCCGCGGGGGCGGCCGTCGGCCTTGGGTTGTCGGCTGCCTCGTATGCCCGCGCGGCGGGAGCGAACGATCGCGTCCGCCTGGCGTTTATCGGCGTCGGCAACCGCGGAAGCCAACTGCTCGATGCATTCCTTACACACGACGACGCCGAGCCGGTCGTCTTTTGCGACGTGTACGAGCCGTATCTCGACCGGGCGCGCGAACGGGTCGGAAGGCCCGTCGATACGACGATCGACTTCCGGCACGTTCTCGATCGCAACGATGTCGATGCCGTGGTGATTGCGACCCCGGACCACTGGCACGCCTTGATGACCGTGTGGGCGTGTCGGGCGGGCAAAGACGTGTACGTCGAAAAACCGTTGTCGGTGACCGTCGTCGAAGGCCGCAAGATGGTCGAAGCGGCGCGCGAACATGGCCGCGTCGTTCAGGTCGGCACGCATCGTCGCTCGTCGACACTCTATCATCGGGCCGCGGAACTGATCGGCTCGGGCGGCATCGGCAAGGTGACCGTCTCGCGGGCGTACCGCTTGAGCAACATGTTTCCGGATGGCATCGGCAAGGCCCCGCCGAGTGATCCGCCTTCGGGATTGCACTGGGACTTGTGGCTGGGACCGCGTCCGGCACGGCCGTTTCAGGCTACGATCGCGCCGTACAAGTTCCGCTGGTGGCATTTGTATTCGTCGCAGATGGCCAACTGGGGCGTGCATTACCTCGATGCGATCCGCTGGTTGACCGGCGAGGAGGCGCCCTCGGCGGTGTGTGCGATGGGCGGGCGATTTGCCGTCGATGACGACCGAACCATTCCCGACACGCTGGAAGTCACCTTCGAGTTCGCCTCGGGACGATTGGCCGTGTTCGGCCAGTACGAGGCGTCGGGAAACCCGGCCTTGGCGAGCGGCGAAATCGAACTTCGCGGAACCCAAGGTACCGCCTATATCGACGAACGCAGGCTCAACGTCGTTCCCGAAAAAGGCGGACAGTTCCAAACCGGCGGCTTACGGATGGACCCGATCGAGTGGGCGGAAGAATCCGGCGGTAACGCGGGGTTGACTGCCGCGCATGCACGAAACTTTCTCGATTGCATCAAGTCGCGTCGAACACCGAACGCCGATGTCGAGATCGGCCACCGCTCGACGACCTTCGCGTTGATCGCGAACATCGCCTTGGCGACGAAGTCGCGACTTGAATGGGATCCCAAGCTTGAGCGCTTCACGAACCACGCCGATGCGAACCGGCTGCTGCACTACGAATACCGCAAGCCGTGGCGACTCGATTGACCGGTCAATGATCCTCGCTCGGCGACATTCCCGTCAGCGATCGCGGAAGCGTTCGATGCGATGGAACGTCATGAAGTTCGCATCGTGGTAGTTGTGCGCGCCGCCTAGGCCGTCGTCGTATGCCGTGCGGGAAACGGCGATGATGTCGTCGTCCTCCAACAGCCAATCGACGTATTGAAAGCCGTGGTACTTCGTTTCGGGATGATGCAGGATCGTCGCCCGGACCGTCCACGTGCGCAGGTCGGGTGAACTGACCAACGCCAGCGTGTTCCGCACGCGATCGGGTTCGCCTCCGTCGTAGTTTTCGGGGAGCGTGTTGACCAGCGACCAGTATCGGCCCGACGCCCGGTCATAGCGAATCGTGAACTTCTTGGCGCCGCCGGGAAAGGAGATGAAGTCGCGCGACGGATCGAAGCGGGCGGTGCGACCGTCGGGACCGATGTGGATCATTGCCGCGGTGTTGCCTTGCGGCCGCCGGTGGACGCGCAGGATGTCCACGATCTCGCCCTCGGGAGTGACGACCGCGTTCCCCTCGAGCCAACCGCCGAACTCGCCGTTCAACCATTCGGGGTTGCGAGGAAGGCGCTCGCTGAAGGTCCAGTTTCGGGCGTCGAGCAGGTCGACTTCGACGGGGACGGACATCATCAACGCACGAAAGTGGGCTCCCCATCCGCCTCCGCCCATCGCATCTTCCATCCCCCGCCACAGACGACCGGCGTGTTCGATTACCGGGACCGGCGCGCAGTGATAGCGTGCCGAATCGTCCAGTAACCCGGTCTTTTCGTCCCGCGGCTCGGTCCAGGTGTAACCGCCGTCGGTCGAGCGACGAATCACGGCCGGGCCGTACTGTCCACCCGTGCCGATCAGGTACAACGCGCCGCGATGGGTGAACAGCGTCGACCAGAATTGGTCGGGAATGCGGGCGATTCGCTCCCAGGTGCGTCCCTTATCCGTCGAGCAAAAGACGAGCGTGCATTGTGCGCCTTCGCCGGGACCGAACAGATCGTGCGAGGCGACGTACGTACCGTCCTCCAGCTTCGCAATGCTCGGTGAGCCGATGTACAAGCGGCTTGCGGCCGGTTGGTGATCGATGACGACACCCGGAACGCGCGACAAGTCGGGCCGAGGCACGCCCTCGACCAGTCGGATGTGCGCGGCCGCAATCATCGTACCCGTCCAGCCCAATTGACGGACGACACAAGGAAGCACCTTCGGCGACAGGCGGTATACGGCCAGCGGTGTCCGGTTCGCGTCGGTGTAACAAAAGCCGTCGGCAGGGACGCGATCCCAATCGTCGGGGGCGACCGCCGCGGCGGAAGTGATCGCGTACACGTCGGCCTCGGCAGGCCGCGATTCGATGCGCAGAAAGGCCGCTTCGCCGCCGGGGAGTCGCGTGAACGTCAGTCCCTGCAAGCAGGCCGGAATATTCTCGAACACGTATCGCCGGTTGGAAAAGGCGAGGGCCGACTCTTCGAATCGCCCAAGTTCTGCCTTTTGGGCGGCGATTGTCACAAGCCCCTGTTCGGCTCCTGCGGTCGATGCTGAACCGGCCGTCGCGCAGACGATGCCGAGCACGATCGTCGGTATCGAAACAGGTAGAAGACGGCTGTGCCGAACGATCGGCATCGCGAACAGTTTCGGCAGGTTTCGGTTGCGGGGATCGTTGGACACCGAGTCGGTCATCGGAACGCTTCCTGTGTGGGTCGGTGGGGACAGACATACCTTGAGAATGCCCGCCAGTGTGATTCGCGCGGAACAACGATGCAACATGGGCATGCTGCACCCGGGGGTCGGATAAAACGAGTGGGCTGGAAATAGCGGTTGCGCGGAATCGAGTGGTCGGCGTTGCCGATCGCGCCCCAAAAACGCCTTCTCGTGAATATCGCGCTCGCTTCTTCTCCGGTTCCCCTCTTTATGGTGGAGGCTTGTGCGAAAAATACGGCGTACTCACGGGAATTCTCGAGGGGCGTCGAAAATTTTTCCTATGATTGATTCGAGGCACCTGTGAGATGGCATCCTGGAGAGGGGCACCGAAAAGTGGTATTGTAGACAAAGTTTGGTTGTGCGGACCGACGGGGCAAGCGTTCCCGAATGCCGATGCGGGGCAATCGGCGGAGTCTGGTGATCCCAGTCCATGAGCATCGTCAAAAATGCGGCCGTCTTACTGACCGCCTTTACCTGCGGTTGGATCATGATGGGCCTGGAAATCCTCGGCGGACGGATGCTGTCTCCCGATTTCGGGAGCGGCGTGTTCGTGTGGGGAAGCATCATCGGCGTGTTCCTGTTGTCGCTGAGTGTCGGATATTTTCTCGGCGGGATTCTCTCGGCGCGGTGGCCCTCGCATCGGGGACTGGCAATCGTGATCATTCTCGCGGCGCTGGCGCTGCTGCCCACCGCCGTGTGGTACCGTGAAATCAGCGGCTTCTTCGTGCTGACCGACTGGAACGAACGCTGGGGCTCACTGGCGGCGGCGTGCGCGCTGTTTCTCGTACCCTCATGCCTGTTGGGGATGGTGTCGCCGTACTGCATTCGACTGTTGGTGCACGACGTGAAAAGCTCGGGCGCCATCGCCGGAAGGCTGTACGCGGTTTCGACCATCGGCAGCTTCCTGGGCTGCCTGCATACGGCGTTCTACCTGATCTTGTGGGCGGGGATTCATCAGATCCTGTTGATTGCCGCCGGGTTGTTGGTAGCAACGGCCTTTTTCTTGTGGATCGTGTGTGAGGCCGCCGAACGTGCGTCGAAGCGGCAAGGAGGAAACGCATGAAGCCGGTCGGTATGCTGCGTCGCCGAAACGCCTGGATGCTTGTCGCGCTGTGGCCGGTGTTTGCGATGACCGCCTGCACCAGTCGTTCGCAGGGCGAAACGCGGACATTGTTCGAGCGGGAATCGCTGTACCATTACGTGCGCGTGGTCGAACAAGGCGACGTTCGCTACTTGCAATTCCGCCGACGAGGATCGGACTACGACGAGTCGGCCATTCGGTTGAGCGATCCGCTCGATTTTCCGCTGAACTACTATCGGCTGATGTTCGCCGGATTGGCGCATCAGCCGGAACCGAAACGCATTCTGTTCGTGGGGCTGGGCGGCGGCACCCTTCCGCGGGCGCTGCACCATTATTTCCCGCAGGCGAAAATCGACGTTATCGAGTTGGATGAGGTCGTCGTCGAGGCGGCCGTTCGCTACTTCGGTTTTCCTGCCGACGATCCGCAGATCGACGTGTTCGTTCGCGACGCGCGCGTCCAGATCAACCGCTTCGTTCGCGAGAAACGAAGCTACGACTTGATTTTTCTCGATGCCTTCCGCGGTGGATACATTCCTTACCATCTGACCACGCGCGAGTTCTTCGAGGCCGTGCGGGCGATCCTTGACGAAAACGGCGTCGTCGTCAGCAACTTGCAAGCCGGATTTCGCTCGTACGACTATCACCGGCGGACGTTGGCGGCCGTCTTCCGAAACGATTGGTCGTACGGCGATCGGGCCAACGTGATCGTGGTCGACAGCAACGAACCGAACCCGCCGACGCACGAAGAACTCATCGCCCGCGCTCGCCGGTTGCAAGAAAAGCTCGATCTTCGTTTCCACTTGCCGTCGATCATCGAAGCCGGCGGCATGCGGGACAATTACGAGCGGTCGGGACGCATCTTGACCGACGACTACGCGCCGACCGACGTCTTGCGCGGTATCCCGCGTGAATGAGGCCGTGGGCATTTCCTGCCGACGTATCTTCCCGTTACACCGAAGCGGCTAGCGACGCTGGAAGGCTTCTTTCTCGAACGGGTTGTCCAGGTAGGGATCGGCCCCTCGAAGCAACAAATACAACCAGCATCCCAGGTAAGCGGGAATGAAGAAGAGTCCCCATCGCATGTACTGCCGAATGTGAACGTGCTCGTGCTCGCGCGCAGCATCGAGGGCCGCTTGATCGACACCCAGGATCACGTGTCCGAAGGTGACCGCCGAAGCGCCGCGAAGCGGTACGAGGTTCCGGAGGAAAAACGCGGCCCAGCCGCCGCAAAACTCGAAAGCACCGGCGTAAAAGGTGCCCCGTCCCCCTGTCGCCAACGTAAGAAGCCCGTGCAGCAATCCGAACAGAGTTACGGGGGAAGCCCACAGGAAACCAGCCGGCAAACACATGCGACGCAACGTGGAACAGCGGTTAGGGGGGCGCGGTGCGGGAGACATGGTTTCCTATCTTGGCTAGCTTGTGTATTTGTCAAGAAAAATGTTCGGATTCCGTGAGATTTTCTCGTGTGCCGCGGTCGATTGGATGCCGATCGGCCGAATTTTGCAAGTGCCGTTTAGATGAGAGGTTAAGCCGAAACTTTGATGCCTGTAAAGCATGCCCCCCGATCGGCTTGTAAATCGGGAACCGACGGTGAAACAACAAGTTACGACGAACGCTATCCTGAAGGTTGACTTCGAAGCCAGGAACGCTAAACTAACAATCGTCGCCTGTATCTTGTGGTTGCATCTTGTCGATACACGATATGTAGTGCAGGCGAAGGAGCACTAGGATTAAAACGGGTCGGTTCGACGGCGTTGGGGGGATGACTCTTTTGGTCTACTTGAATGTCCCCTGCTTTGCGTAGTTTGCGGGGCTTCTTTCATCCGTGATTCCACACGTGAAGGCTGATCGGTCCGCCCGTTTCCCGGTGCAAACTGAACGGATGTATATTTACCACGGCGTGTGATCGTTTGCAATTTGGAGGCCGATCATGAGCGAACAGGAAGTTGCGGCCCGGACGACCGGGGCAGATAAACATATCGATACGTCGGGCTTGCGGATCCAACCGCGGTTTTGTCCGGAGGATGTTGCGTCGCCGTTCGACACGGTGACGTGGAGCAAGCGCACCGCGTCGATCAAAGGGGCCGACGGCACCGTTCACTTCGAGCAACACGACTGTGAAGTGCCCGAGTCGTGGAGTCAATTGGCGACCAACGTCGTTGCCAGCAAGTACTTTTACGGCGAACAGGGAACGCCGGAGCGCGAAACCAGTGTCCGGCAGTTGATTCATCGCGTGACCCGCACGATCGCCGATTGGGGCCGTGAGGACGGCTATTTCGCCTCGGATGCCGATGCCGAGAATTTCTACCGCGAATTGACGTGGTTGTGCCTGCATCAGCATGCGGCCTTCAACTCGCCGGTATGGTTCAACGTGGGGTTGTACCACCAATACGGCATCAAGGGGGCGATGTGCAATTGGCGGTACGACGCCGTCAAGGGTGAGGCGGTCCAACCCGAGAACCCCTATGAGTATCCGCAGTCGTCGGCCTGCTTCATCCAAAGCGTCGACGACAACATGGAAGACATCATGGAACTCGCCCGCAGCGAGGCCATGTTGTTCAAGTTCGGCTCGGGGACGGGAACCGATCTATCGACTTTGCGGTCCAACCGCGAGAAGCTCTCCGGCGGTGGAAAGCCTTCGGGACCGTTGTCGTTCATGCGGGTGTACGACCAGATAGCCGCCGTCGTGAAAAGCGGTGGAAAGACGCGTCGGGCTGCGAAGATGCAGTCGTTGAAAGTCTGGCATCCCGACATCCTCGAGTTCATCGAGTGCAAGTGCAAGGAAGAAGAAAAGGTCCGCATTCTCATCGGGAACGGCTACACGCCCGATGAAGCCTACAGTTCGGTCCTCTTCCAGAATGCGAACTTGTCGGTCCGGGTGACCGACGAGTTCATGGAGGCCGTCGAGGCCGATCGACCGTGGACGACGCGCTGGGTGACCGACCCTGAACGCGAGGGGCCGACCTACGATGCCAAGGAACTGCTGCACAAGATGGCCGAGTCGGCGTGGGCGTGCGGCGATCCCGGTGTGCAATACGACACGACCATCAACCGCTGGCATACCTGTCCGAACTCGGGGCGAATCAACGCCTCGAATCCGTGCAGCGAATACATGTTCCTGGACAACTCGGCGTGTAACCTCGCCAGCATCAACCTGATGAAGTTCCGCCGTGAAGACGGCGTGTTCGACTACGAACGGTTTGCCGCGGCCTGCCGCATCGTCTTCATCGCGCAAGAGATTCTCGTCGATCATTCGAGCTATCCGACGCCGCGGATCGCCAAGAACAGTGTGTTGTTCCGGCCGATCGGGTTGGGGTACACGAACCTGGGCAGCTTGCTGATGGCCAGCGGATTGGCCTACGACTCGAACGAAGCCCGCGGCATGTGCAGCGCCGTCACGGCGATCATGCAGGCTGCCGCCTGTCGGGCCAGCGCCGAGATCGCCCGGGTGAAGGGGCCGTTCCAAGAGTTCGAAAAGAACCGTGAACCGATGCTCCGCGTGATGGAAATGCACTGGGAGCATGCCGAGCGGATCGAGGCGGCACCGGAATACCTCAAAGAGGCCGCGCGACGCATGTGGGACCAGGTGTTGGCCGACGGGCGACGGTACGGCTTCCGCAATGCCCAAATGTCGGTGTTGGCGCCCACCGGTACCATCAGCTTCATGATGGACTGCGACACGACGGGCATTGAACCCGACATCGCCCTGGTCAAGTACAAGCAACTTGCCGGCGGCGGCATGATGAAGATCGTCAACCGGACCGTTCCGCTGGCCTTGCGGACGTTGGGGTACGACGACGAGGCCATCCAAGAGATCGTCGAATACATCGACAAGAACGACAAGATCGAAGGCGCCCCGCACCTGAAAGAAGAACACGTTCCGGTGTTCGACTGTGCCTTCCCGCCGCCGGGTGGAGGTCGTTCGATCGCCTGGCGGGCGCACATCGCCATGATGGCCGCCGCACAGCCGTTCATCTCGGGAGCCATCTCGAAAACGGTCAACATGCCGCGCGACAGCAAGCCGGAAGACATTGCCGCGGCGTACATGGAAGGTTGGCGATTGGGCTTGAAGGCCTTGGCCGTTTATCGTGACGGCTCGAAGGAAGCTCAACCGCTGACCACCAAGAAGGTCGAAAAGGATTCGGCCGAGCAAAAGGTCGTCGCGGCGCCGCGCCGCGAGCGACTGCCCGACACGCGGCAGTCGGTCACGCACAAATTCTGCGTGGGCGGCCACGAGGGCTATATTACCGTCGGCTTGTATCCCGACGGTCGGCCCGGCGAATTGTTCATCACGATGGCCAAAGAAGGAAGCACGATCGGCGGGTTGATGGACTGCTTCGGAACGGCCATCTCGATGGGCCTGCAATACGGCGTTCCGCTGGAGGTGTACGTCAAGAAGTTCTCCTTCACGCGGTTCGAGCCGATGGGCTTCACGACGAATCCCGAAATCCGCCATGCGACGAGCCTGGTCGATTACATCTTCCGCTGGCTGGGCGTCACGTTCCTTCCCGGCTACGCCGAGGCCAACCGCAAACGCCAAGCCGCGCAGACGAAGGAGGCCGCATCGCCGGGCGACGGCGTCGTGAAGGAGGACGGTGAGGCAGAGACCTCGCCCGCCGCCACGAAGGCCGGCGGGCGCAACGGTACTCCCGCCAAGGACGAGCCGACCTCCCACGAAACGACGACCCTCGAACCGCCCGCCCCGCACTTCACCGGGCGATTGGTCGAGTCGATCGTCAAGAAAAACGGCGGCACCAACGGTGCCTCGCGGCTGGCGGCAGTGGGCGTGCAACTCGAACGCGAACGACGCTACGCCGGGTTCCAGTCCGATGCCCCGTGTTGTGAGCGCTGCGGGGCCATTACGCGACGCGTCGGAGCCTGCTACTTGTGCGATCAGTGCGGGCATTCCGGCGGTTGTTCCTGACATCGACGGAGACTGTTCGCTCCGATCGCATGAGGCGACCTCGGGAGCGGACTCAGCCTCGACATGACGTCGACATACAGAATGCGGTCGAGTCGCTTTTCGGCTCGGCCGCATTCGCGTTCTTGCCCGTGGTAAGCCTGCCCCGTTCCGGCAACAGGGGTGTTGCCGAAGCCGCTTGGGCAGCGAGATGGCGGCACTTGTCTCCGTGGCCGATTATCATGAAAACATCGGTCCACCGCGTCGATGCTTCGTCGTCGAAATTGAATGCCGCTTCAAAACAGGAGTTCTTCCATGGATTACCGAAAGCAATGCCGTGCCGTTGCAGGCCTACTTGCCGTGTTGGTCGCCGCGAGCCTGATTGCGTCGGGAAGCCGATCGACGACGGCGGCCCCTCGTGCACCGGGCGACAAGCCGAACCTCGTCATCTTGTTGGCCGACGATCTCGGATACGCGGATGTCGGTTTCAACGGGTGCCGCGACATTCCCACGCCGCACATCGACTCGATCGCCCGGCAGGGCGTGCGGATGACGCAAGGCTACGTGACCTTCTCGGTATGCGCCCCCAGCCGCGCCGGACTGCTGACCGGTCGGTACCAGGATCGTTTCGGATTCTGTCGTAATCCGACGATCAACCCCGAAGTGGAGACGGCGGGGTTGCCGTTGAGCGAACGCACGTTGGCCGATCATTTGTCCAAGGCCGGGTACACGAGCGTCGCAATCGGAAAATGGCATCTGGGGACACATCCGACGTTGCATCCGCTCGAACGGGGATTTGACGAGTTCTTCGGTTTCCTCTCCGGC
Organism: Thermostilla marina; assembly: GCF_054657455.1. NCBI lineage: Bacteria > Pseudomonadati > Planctomycetota > Planctomycetia > Pirellulales > Thermoguttaceae > Thermostilla > Thermostilla marina. The sequence continues at coordinate 832,105 of NZ_BAAHYR010000001.1, forward strand.
GGGCACAATTACTTTCCCGAGGATCTGACGTTGGAAGACCTCTCGGAAGTGCGTCGGCAGTGGGAATGGTACCGCACGAAACTATTGCACAACCACACCCGCACGGCGATCGACGACTACCTGACCGACGAGCTTTCCGACTTTGCCGTCTCGGCGATCGAGAAGTACGCCGATGGGCCGTTCTTCTTGTACGTGGCGTACAACGCGCCGCACACGCCGCTTCAAGCCACCGAAAAGTATCTTTCCCGCTTTCGCACGATCGAAGATCCCAAGCGAAGAACCTATGCCGCGATGGTCAGTGCCCTGGACGACGGCATCGGACGGATTCTCGACGCGATCGAGCGGCACGGGCTGGCCGAGAATACACTGGTGGTGTTCCTTTCCGACAACGGCGGTCCGTTCAAGGTGAACGGATCCCGCAACTTGCCGCTTCGCGACGGCAAAGGCAGCCCGTTCGAAGGCGGAATTCGTGTTCCCTTCGCGATGCGGTGGACCGGCACGTTGCCCGCCGGCGTCGATTACACCAAGCCGGTCATTTCGCTCGACATTGCCGCGACGATTCTTGCCCGCGCAGGCGTCGAACCGCCGCGTGACAAACCGCTCGACGGTGTCGACTTGTTGCCGTACTTGACCGGCAAGAAAGAAGGCAGGCCGCATGACGTTCTTTACTGGCGTTGGTTCGGCTCGAACACGGCAGCGATTCGCGAGGGCGACTACAAGTGGATCGCCAACGGCAAAGAGAAGCCGCCGCAAACCTACCTGTTCGATGTCGAGCACGACATCTCCGAACGACGCAACCTGGCAAGCGGCGAGGCCGATCGCGTTGCACGCTTGAAAGCAAAGTGGGAAGCGTGGGCCGCGCAGTTGCAGGATCCGGCATTTCCCGGGCTTGGGACGTGGAATCCGTCGGCCGGGAAGAAGTCGCCGTGAGAATCAAGGGCGACCACCTTCGTGGATGCCCGGGCGGCAACAACACGGAAAGAAAACTCCCTCGACCGCACGGCGGCCGAGGGAGCTCGTTTTTGCTTGGCTGCGTCGGGTGACGAACCATCACCCGGCGGCTTTGGGGGCGATGATCAGCCTTCGCCTTGCGAGGCGTCGCCGGACTTGTCGGCCGAGTCGTCTTCGGCCGGGCCGAAGATTTCGGCCAGCTTGTTGCTGAGGGCTTCACCACGTGCGTTGAAGGTCATCACCGTGCCGTCTTTGTCGACCAGCATCACCGTGGGAATCGCCAGAATACCGTAGTAGTCGCCGGGGTTTGCCGGTCCGACGGCGTTCGGGTCTTCGTTGAAGATGATTTTCCACGGTACGGGATTGTCGGCCAGATACTTTTCGAGGTCTTCCCGCGAACGATCGACGCTGATGCCGACGACCTCGAAGCCCTTGTCGTGGTACAGGTCGTAGTTTTTCTTGACGTTGGGCATTTCGGCCCGGCAGGGACCGCACCAGCTTGCGAAGAAGTCGACCAGCACGACCTTTCCGCGGTAGCTTTCCCAGTCGAAGTCCTCGCCGTCGAGAGTCTTGCCGGCCAGTTCCATCTTGTTGCCGATCAGTTGAAGACGTCGCGCGACACCCGCCAAACGTTCACCGAGGCCCTTGATCTGTTCGTCTTCGGCTCCGCTGAACAGCTTACCGAATTTTTCGTAGTAACTGCCGACTTTCGCTTGGTCGTCGACGAGGCGTTCGAGCGTTTGGAGGACGCTCAACACCGTGGTGACGTTTTCGCGGCTGACGGACGCGGGAGTGCTCATCGAAGCAGCCATCGAATCGAGCAAGGCGAACGCTTCGTCGAGCAGAGCTTTCGCTTGGTCCGGATCGGCCGATTGCAGCTTGGCGAGCAGGACGGAGGTCTTCAATTGCGAGGCGAGTTCACCGAGACCGCCGTCTTCGAGCTTCTTGATGATCGCGTCGACCTTGTCGCTGTACTTGTCGCCGCCCATGCGAAGTGCGAGCAAGATCCAGTCGCTTGCCGTTTCGGCTTGCTCGGCGGTCGGCTTGTTGTTGAAGACCTCTTCGGCCTTGGCGACCAACACGTCGCCCATGCTGCGCAGGCCCAAGACGGCGTTCATGTCGCCCGACTGGGCTTGCAGGATCAAGCCGCGATACTTCCATTGCAAGGCCTGGTCGGTTTCTTCGACGTTGGCCTCTTGTTCCAGGATCTTGTCGGCGGCGGCGACCAACGCCTTGGCGAGTTTTTGCCGTTCCGAAGGCGCATTGGGCAACGGTTGATTGAGGAGTTTTTCAATGAACTGGAGGTACTCCTCGGGCGTTCCCTGTTCGGGGACCGCGGGGACTTCGGCGGCCGCGTTTTGTTCGGCGCCCGGGGCGCTCGGCGCGGCGGGGGCTTGCGCATACGCTATGCCTGCGGTCGCGATCAACGCGAAGACCAGCGTCGGCAATACCGGCAGATTCCATTTCCAAGACATGAACTCGACCTTTCACACACAAAAAGAAACAACCATCGTCAACGGCCCGACGCAAACCGAAGGGCCGACATTGTTCATCAACGGGGCGGGATTCTCACGGAGGTACTGAAAGGGCGGAATCGGTCCGCATGACCGGCGGCTTCCAATGCCTGAGATCAACGACGAACACGGCACCTCGAGGTGCCCGTTTTGTAGATGCCGTGGACAAGGGATCTTTCCGCCTGGGATGAAGGAATTCTCGCGTCCTGACGCAAAAAGAAAAGGGAAGAAATTGCCTACACCTGAGGAAACCCTACTTTATTGCAAGGGATTCGCAAAAGCAAGAAATACTTTCGTCGGCTGTTCTGACGGGTGTCTGCGGCGCGCGGGCTGCGGGACGACCCCTTACTCGATCATGCCGTGGAAGCGTTGGATGATCGTCCACGCCTCTTCCGCCGTTTCGGCGTGGTGGATCAAGTCGAGATCTTCGTCGTCGATCACGCCTTCGTCGGCCAGAAACTGGAAATCGATCACGCGGTCCCAATATTCACGGCCGAAGATCACGATCGGGATCGGTTGCATCCGGCCGGTTTGGCGCAGCGTCAAGGCGTCGAACAGTTCATCCAGCGTGCCGAACCCGCCGGGGAAGACGACCAACGCCTTCGCCCGCAGTAGGAAATGAAACTTCCGCATCGCGAAGTAATGGAACTGAAAGCACAACTCGGGGGTGATGTAGGGGTTCGGCTTTTGTTCCATGGGGAGGCGGATGTTCAAGCCGATCGACTTGGCGCCGACATCGTAGCTGCCCCGGTTGGCGGCTTCCATGATGCCCGGTCCGCCGCCGGTACAAATGACGAACTCGCAATTCCCGTTCCGCTGGCATTCGCGGGAGACGAGGCGCGCGAATTCGCGGGCAAGTTCGTAGTAACGGCTGTTCTCCAAGAGCCGTTCGGCGCGTGCCGCCGCCCGTTTGAGACGCGGATCGTCCGGGTTCGCCTCCAAGCGATGCTTGGCCTGCTCATAATGGAGCTTGGCCTCTTCGGGATCGGCGATGCGGGCGCTGCCGAAGGCCACGATCGTGGAGCGGACCCCCTCCTTCTCCAAATGCAGCTCGGGCTTCAGCAGCTCCAACTCCATTCGAGCCGGTCGCAATGCCGGGCTGGCCAGAAAATCCAGGTCGCGATAAGCCACCCGATAGGCGGGCGACTCGATCAGCCGCCGGACGTTCTCTTCCTTTTGCTTGGGATCCAGTTTCGGGTATTCCACGGATTCGTCTTTCATGAGAAGTGCTCGACCAAAAAGGGCCGTTCCAAAGGCCGCCGACCGATACCGGATACCGATCGGACATTCACGCCGATTCCCGAAAACGATGCCGCGGCTGCGCTATCCCCCGAAAGCGATCGCCGCGATGGAAACCAGTCCGCATATCAATAAATACACCATCGGAAGGGCGCGAGCGATGTCGGTTCGCGGATTCGGAGTACTATCTACTTCTTTAGAGGGTGGGGGTGTCTCTGCTAAAGTGGACCTGGTGGGCGGTTTGGTTCTTTCAGGAGAGGGGGTTTGGAGGTTGGGATTTGCTGTCGCCAAGCGAAGCCGCACAAGGTGGGTTGCGACGGCCGTCGCCCCGGCCGCTACGACCGGTAAAACACCGAACGTCCCGCCCGCCACGGCACCGATCATTGCGGCCGGCACCGGTTTGGGGGCGTTTCCCTCTCCAACGCAGGCGACGATCGTCCACAGGAGAGCGCCCAGGACTGCGGGTACGAGCAGGCTCCACGGATCGAGGGCCGCGCCCGTCAGGTGCTTTGCGAGGGGGAATCTGTCGGTGAAGATCGTGACGATTCCCGGCGGTTGCGACTGCATCATGAAACAGGCGACGACGATCGACGTTGCCGTCAAGAAAGCGGCGGGATGCCACAACCGGATAGGAACGGAACACCCGTCGTACGCAATCAGCGCGGCGGCGAGGATCGTCAGGAATACGACCGTTCCTTGCACCATGACGAGTGTTCGATTCCAGAAAGCGGCATCGAATCGGCCGTAGACGAGCGATTCCGTCCAGCTCCCTTTGCCGTCGAACGCCAGGTAGACCAAGAGCATTACGATTCCGCAAACGGCTTCGACGGCCGGGTAGCGTGCAGAGATCGGGGTGCGGCAATCGCGGCATCGGCCGCCGAGAAGCAGCCACCCCACTACCGGGACGTTGTCGCGAGCCCGAATCGGGGCCTTGCAGCGCGGGCAATGCGACGGCGGATGCGCCAGGTTCAAACCTCGCGGAAGCCGGTAGATGACGACGTTCAAGAAACTGCCGAAGATCGTCCCAAGGACGGTGAACCAAAAGGCACAAAAGACGACGGCAGGCCACAACGGCGGTTCGCTCGGAGAAGCCGGCGCGCCCGCGGCAAGAACCGGCTCGATCCAAGTGACGCCGAAATCCATGGAAACACCCCCGACTGACGGCCGCCTGCGGCCGCGAAGCACGACCGCCTTTTGCGTCTCAACCGCCGGCCACCGGCGCGATGAAGACGAGTTCGTCTCCGTCCCGCAGCGGGACGTCGCGGCAGGCCGCAACCGTACCCAGGTGCGTGCCGGAGGCGGCTACCAACGTTCCTTCCGGTAGTGCATCGTCGCCCAGCTTTTCCCGCAGTTGCCGAACGGCCTCGAGCGAACCGGTGCCGTCGGGGAGTTCGAGTTCGGTCGGGAAATCGTTCGCGCGATGGTAATTGCGACCCGAGACGACGACGTGAATCTTCATGGGTTTCACCTGACCGTTGAACGATTTCGCAAGAGGTCACGCACCTTGCTTCTGCCCGCACACGGGACATTCGGGGTTGCGATGCAACGAAACGATCGACGAGTAAGCCTGGTAACTATCGATGGTCCACATTTTGCCGTACAGAGGTTTGCCGCAGCCGGAAAGGATCTTGATCGCCTCCAAGGCGGCAAGGCTCCCGATAGCCGACGAAATACCGCCGACGACGGGAAAGAACTCTTCGAACGGCGGATCGTTCGGATACAAGCAGCGCAGGCAGGCCGTTTCGCCGGGTTTGACGACGATCAGCGTGCCGCTCATGCCCCATTGTGCCGCGTCGATGAAAGGAATTCCGGCTTCGACTGCGGCGGCGTTCAACCGCAGTCGTTCTTCGAAAGTGGGCGGGCACGAAAGAATCACGTCGCAACGGCGGGCGAGTTCCCGGGCTTCGTCGTCGTCCGGCTCGTGATCGATCGCCTCGACTTCGACGAAGCGGTTCATCGACCGCAAGTACGCGGCGAAGTGCGGGGCACGTGGTTCGCCCAAGACCGCCTCGCAACCGAGCACCTGGCGATTCAAGTCGGGCGAGATCAGCTTCCCGCCGTGCGCAATGATCACGCGGCCGACCCCGGCCATGGTGAGCATCAACGAGGCGGGGCCGCCCATTCCGCCCACGCGTGTAATCAAGGCGGTCGACGCTTTCAATCGGCGTTGACCTTCTTCGGTCAAGACGCCGTCGCCGATCTGCCGTGCGTATCGTTCGAGTTCTTCCTGCGAAAGCTCGGGAAGCGACATGCGAGAGTTCTCGCTGCAAATAGGACCAAGAAGTTCGTACCGGTTTGGTCGGGCCGACGACCGACCATCGGATTGCGCCCGATCGCGTCGGCGCACCGGCACGCCGCGCGACGACAAGCCCCATTATTTCACACGCGGCCGATCGCGACAACGCGCGCACGCTGGCATCGCCGATACCGTTAGGCCACAATTGAGAGCGTCGATTCACGATCGATCGGCGGTTGGAGGAAATTCACGTCGGGCGGGGCTTGTCTGCGTCGGTGGTAATGCATGAGCGAACCGAAAAAAATTCCCGCGGCAATCGACGGCGAAAAGCTCGAACAGTTCCGCGGCTACCTGAAGGTTTTGGCCGAGGCGAACGTCGCTCCGGCGCTGCGGGGCAAGATCGATGCATCGGATGCCGTCCAGCAAACCCTGTTGGCAGCCTACCAGGCCCGTGACCAATTTCGCGGCAAAAGCGACGAAGAACTCGCCGGCTGGTTGAAACGCATTCTGCTCAACACGTTGTTGCGAACGCTTCGCGACTTCAAACGCGCCAAACGCGACGTGCGCCTCGAACGGCCGTTGCAACAAGCGGTCGATCGCTCGTCGGCATGCTTGGAACAATGGCTTTCCTGCGGCGGGACGTCGCCCAGCCGTCACGTGATGCGGGCGGAAGAGGCTCTCCGGTTGACCAAGGCACTCGACACGCTACCCGAGGAACAACGCCGCGCCATCGTCATGTACTATTGGCAAGGTTGCACGTTGGCCCAAGTGGCCGAAGTCATGGGTAAGACGACCTCTTCGGTGGCGGGGTTGGTTTATCGCGGGCTGGCGAAGCTGCGTAAACAATTGGAAGGCGACTCCTGACGGGAACACGTCGTGGCCGATTCGTCTGCCGACAATCCGAACGAAGCGTCGTGTGATCGGCGGAGGCGACTCGAATCGCTAATTGCCGCTTTTCTCGATGCGTGCGAGTCCGGGAAGCCGTTCGACCGCCGGGCTGCCTTGCGGGAACACCCCGACTTGGTCGATGAACTCGAGGCGTTTTTCGCCGAGCACGATCGCATGCAACAGGTGGCGGCCGGTATCTCGGGATTACCGCCGCGACAGCACGCGCCGTCTTCGACCGGCGGTTTGCCTTCCGGTTCGTTGGGCGATTACGAATTGCTCGAAGAAATCGGCGCGGGCGGAATGGGCGTCGTCTATCGGGCGCGGCAGAAGACGCTGAACCGCATCGTCGCCTTGAAGACGATTCGGCCCGAACGCAGCGGCGATACTCGTTTGCTCGAGCGCTTTCGCGCCGAGGCTGAAGCGGCGGCTCGACTTCAGCATCCGAACATCGTGCAGGTGTTCGAAGTCGGCGAGGCCGACGGTCTGTTGTTCTACTCGATGGAATTGGTCGAGGGAACGACCTTCGCCGAGTTGGTGCGCGACGGACCGTTGCCTCCGCGACAAGCGGCGAAGTACGTCTGCGCCCTGGCCGAAGCAGCGGCCTACGCGCATCGACAGGGAATCGTCCATCGTGATTTGAAGCCGTCGAACATCTTGTTGGACGAGCACGACCGGCCGCGGATCTTGGACTTCGGGTTGGCGAAGATCCTCGAAGCCGACCGCGATTGGACGCGGACGGGCCAGATCTTGGGCACGCCTGCGTACATGTCGCCCGAGCAGGCCGGGGCGACGAAACATCCGGTGGGACCGGCGACCGACATCTACGCCTTGGGCGCGATTCTGTACCAGTTGACGACCGGTCGGCCGCCGTTCGAGGGGGCGAACTCGATGGAAGTCTTGTGGCGCGTTCGCGAGTGCGAGCCGTTGCGACCTCGCCGCGTGAACCGGGCGATCCCCCGCGATTTGGAATTGATCTGCCTGAAGTGTCTCGAACGCGATCCGAGGGACCGATATCCGAATGCCGAAGCATTGGTGGCCGACTTGAACCGTTACCTGGAAGGCGACCCCGTCAGCGCCAGTAGCATGTCGCTTTTCGGACGCGTCGTGCGGACGCTCCAGCGGAGTCGGTACGACGCCGAGTTCCTCACCTGGAGCCACATGCTGCGGCATTTTGTGTGGATCATCGTGGCCGTGCATGCGGTCGTGTTCTGGTTGCTTCACACACGAGCGGACCGGATTTTGCCTGCCGGGTGGTTCCTCGGGATTCGACTGATCGAGTTTGTGGCGATGGCGGCCGTGCTGTTGTTCTATCGCAAGGCCTGGTACCCGCCGCAAGGCGGCGCGGCGCGACAGCTTTGGGCCTTGTGGCTGGCCTATGTGGTCGGATCGATCACGCTTCAGATCATCACCCCGTACGATCTGCGGTTGTTGTATCCCCAGTATGCCGTGTTGGCGAGCATGGGATTCGTGATGATGGGGGCCTCGTACTGGGGGTTTTGTTACGTCATCGGCGGTGCTTTCTTGGCGTTGGCCGTGGTGATGCGGCAGACGCCGTCCTGGGCACCGTTGGAGTTCGGCGTCGCCTGGGGAACGAGTCTTTGGATCTTGGCGCGACATCTGGCGCGATTGGGACCGATCATGCGTTCGGGGGGAACTTCTCGATAAGATCAGGGGGCGATCGGCCTTCGCCCCGATCTTTCGATCGCTTTTTCACGCTTTTGCGGAAAATCGAACCGAAAACGGGGTCTACTCGCGTTAGCCGGCGTTGTGCCGAACGTATGTCGTCGACCGGTGCCGTTTTCCGCCTGGAGGTGCCTGATGGGCTACCAAGAGTGGAGCATTTTCTTCGCGAGTTTGGGGCTCCTGACGAGCGGGATGACGCTGTGCTTGGTGATTCACCAGTACCGCATCCTAGGGCGGTTGTGGCGGGATGTTTCTGAGACGAAGTATCAACTGCGCACGCTGCTCGAGCGGCTTGCGAAACCGGCGCTCGAGGTCCCTTCGCCGCCGGAAGAACCCCGCCGTGCACCGAAACCGCCCGTCGCACCGCTACGGCGCCGAGAAAGCGATCTGGTCGGCGGCCTTCCCGGCGAAGGCGGGACGCGACCACGCCGTCCCGCGGGAATGAACCCGATGCCGTCGGACCTCCGGCGCCCGAGCGTACCGACGACGAGCCAAGCGACACCGCCGCCGGTGCCGTCGCAACCGAGCGAAGTCTTCTCGGCTGAGTTGGTCGAAACCCCCGCTTCCGATCGCAAGACGCCGGTCGCTCCGCAACCGACCGAGCGCGAAGAGGCATCTTCGGCTGCCGCGGCACTGCGCCGGTTTTGGAATTGGATCATCGTCGGCGAAGAACACGTGCCCGAGAACGTGTCGTATGAGTACGCCGTGGTGACCGCTTGGTTGGTTCGTTTGGGCGTGCTCGTCTTGCTGTTCGGGATCGGTTTCTTCCTGAAGTATTCGATCGATCAGGGGTGGATCTCGCCGACGTACCGTGCGCTGATGGCGGCCGGTGCCGGAGTCGCGTTCATCCTGACCGGCGGATTGATTCACCGCAAGCAATATCGCATCTTGGCGCACGGTTTGACGGCCGCGGGAATCGCCGCACTGTACGCGACGGTGTTCGCTTCGTTGCGGTTCTATCACCTGATCGAACTGGATGTCGCCTTCACGTTGCTGATCGGCATCACGATACTGGGAGGCGTGCTGGCGCTGGTCTACAACGCGAACTTCATCGCGGCATTGGCGGCGACGGGGGGATATCTCACTCCCGTATTGGCCGGAAGCGAAGGCGATCCCGCGTTTCTGTATGTCTATTTGGCGGCACTGACGTTGGGCGTGTTCTTCCTCGCGTTTCGTGCCGGCTGGGCGCCGTTGGCGATCATCTCGTTCGTGGGCGTGTACGGCTGGTTGGCGGCGGCGACACCGTCGGCCGTGGAAGACATGCCCTCGGCGATGCTGTTTTGGGCCGTCTTTTTCGTTTTGTTCAGCGGGGCGACGACCGTACGGAGCCTGGCGGCAGGCGAAAAATCGACCGTTTTCAATGCGATCTTCATGGTCCTGATCGCGGCCGTCACGTTCGGTCTGTTCAGCATCCATATGGGCCGATTTTACGGTCCGCGGCAAATCGCCTGGCCGGCGTTGGGCATGACGGCCTTCTACGGGATTCAGCTCTTCTTGCTCTCGGGATACGACAGATTCTTGTCGTGGAACAAGCAGGGCAAAGGCCGGGACGTTTTGACGGCGGTGTTGCAGGCGTTGACAGCTCTGTTCGCCGCGACGGGCGCGGCGCTCGTCGTGCGACCGGAATGGATAGGGCTGGTATGGGCGGGCGAAATGCTCGTGCTGGGATGGTTGACCGTGAAGAACCGCAGTGCGACGCTGGCGGCGTTGACTGCGGCAGCGGGTGCGGCGGTGCTCGTTCGCACCCTGGGATTCGAATGGCATCGTGCGTTCGGGCCCTATCTCGGCGGTGAGATTACCGGGGCGGAGTTTCTATCGCAGTTTCACGGGCGATTCGGCTATCTTTTGCTGCCGCCGCTGGGGGCTGCCTTTGCTGCCGGTTGGGCGGCGAAGCGGTTTGGGATGGACCGCACCGAGAGCAGCAATTCTTCCGCCCTCGAGCGGCTGATCGACGGGGGATTGCAAGTCGTGTGTGCCGGGAGCGTGCTTGCGGCCGTCGGCTACGCCGTGTTCGAAACGCATCTCGATTTGGGAATCCTGTTGCCCGCGGCCCAATGGGCGATGACGACCGCGCTGCTGTTCGCCGTCGCAGGCGGTCTCCTGTTGCGAGGAATCGCCACCCGCGACGATATCGGAGCGGCACTGTTCGGCGGTGCCATGACCATCGGCGCGTTGAAGTTTTTCGTCGTCGATACGCTGATGGTCTATATGAAGGGTGATCTGGCGGAGACACCGGCGGCCGCCGTGCAGAACGCAGGTTGGCATTCGATCGGCATGCTGGTGGGGGGCTTGGTTGCTATCAAAGCATGGTATGAACTGCGCCTCGCAAGCGAATCGAGCCGCAAATCGCTTGCCGTAGGGGCGCGGTGTTGCTTGGCCCTCGTGCCGTCGTTGCCGACGGTGTTCTTGGGACTCGAAGCCTATTATTACTGCCGGACCTTCGAGCCGGGAGCCGCGGCCGGGGCGGTCTCCTCCGTGTTGATGGCGGGCGCCTTCGCGGCGATCGCCCTGGGGATCGCTTTCCGCGAACGAGTCGTGCGCTGGGGTGGGCTGACGCTAGTCGGCGTGGTTGTCGTCAAGATTTTCCTGATCGATCTGGACGCGTTGGATCCGCTGTACCGAATCATCGCATTTTTGACGGTCGGCGGATTGTTGCTCGCGGCGGCACTCTTGTACCTGCGTTTTCGATCCGTCTTTTTGCCGCAGGAAGAAGAGGACGCCTCGCCGCCCCCGCCGCTTTCGGCCGGTGATCACGACGACGCGCCGTCGGCCTGAAGCGGCAGGAGGTGTCGTCGGAGTTTCCACGCGCGAGGCTCGGCCTGGAGTGTTCGAGACGCCCCGTGCGATCGGGCAACGTTTTCGTTGCAACGTCCGATCGTTCTGTATATTGTCGACAAGGCTGAATCTTTGTCATGTGGTCCAACGACGAGGTCGAAACCGATGAGTTGGTCGATTCGGAAAATGGCCCTTTGGGGGCTGCTCGGTATCGCTGCGGTTACGGTTTTTGGGATGCACGCGGCGCGGGCCGACAAGCGACCGAACATTCTGTTCGTGTACATCGACGACATGGGGTATCGCGATCCCTCGTACATGGGCAGCGACTTTTTCGAGACCCCGAACATCGATCGACTCGCCCGCGAAGGAATGGTGTTTACGAATGCCTACTCGTGCGCGGCAAACTGTGCGCCCGCCCGGGCGTGTTTGCTCTCGGGACAGTACACGCCGCGGCACGAAATTTACAACGTGGGAACAGGGCCGCGGGGTAACGCCAAGTATCGTCGGCTATTGCACGTGCCGGGGACGGACGTTCTCGATCCGTCGATCACCACGTGGGCACAGTGCATTCAAAAGGCGGGCTACACGACGGCCATCATGGGCAAGTGGCATTTGAGCAATGATCCGCGGCCGTACGGGTTCGACGTGAACATCGGGGGCAATCATTCGGGGAGTCCGCCGAAGGGCTATTATCCGCCGCATCCGAACGCGCCGGGCTTGGAAGATGCGCCTCCCGGCGAATACCTGACCGACCGGCTCAGCGCCGAGGCGGCGGCATTCATTCGTGCGAACAAGGACCGGCCGTGGTTGTTGTACTTGTCGCATTACGCGGTTCACTCGCCGCTTCAAGGTAAGAAAGAGTTGTTGCCGAAATACCAGGCGAAGACGCCCGGCAAGCTGCACGACAACGTCCAATACGCCGCCATGGTTCAAGCCGTCGACGACGGCGTCGGACTCATCTGCCGCACACTCGACGAGTTGGGGTTGACCGAAAACACGATCGTGATTTTCTACTCCGACAACGGCGGTTTCTACCAGGCGACCGACATGGATCCGTTGCGTGGGTACAAGGGCACCTATTACGAAGGCGGAATACGAGAACCGTTCTTCGTGAAATGGCCCGGTGTCGTGAAACCGGGGACGGTCTGTCACGAGCCGATCATCGGCGTCGATTTGTATCCCACCTTGTGCGAGATGGCCGGGGCAGACATGCCGCAGGATCAAATCCGCGACGGCGTGAGTATCGTGCCGCTGTTGACCGGCGAAAAGAAGACGCTCGGCCCGCGACCGTTGTTTTGGCATTTCCCGGCGTATTTGCAGGGAAATCCCGTGTTGTACGAGTCGCGGGATCCGCTCTTTCGCACGCGACCGTGCAGCGTCGTTCGTTTGGGCGACTGGAAGTTGATTCAATACTTCGAAGACGGCGCCCTGGAACTCTACAACCTTCGGCAAGACATCGGCGAGCGCCGGAATCTGGCTTCCGTGCAGCCCGAAAAGACGAAGGAATTGCTGACCGTGCTTACCGAGTGGCAGAAGCGGGTGAATGCGCCGATTCCGAGGGAACCGAATCCGCAGTTCGACCCGCAAGCCGAAGCCCAAGCCCGCGCACAAGCCGAAGCGAAAGCCGCTGCGGCCGGCCGAAGTCGCTGAACAGGTACCTCAGGGGGCGAGGAACGGATTTTCCGCGGCACCCGGCTGCTGGGCGGGCGGTTGCGGCTGGAACGGATTGACCTCGGCGGGCGGCTGCTCCGTCGCGGGCAGCGCCTCACCTTCCTCGGCAGGGGCCGGAGCGAACGACTCGTGGACGGTCGGTTGCTCGGCACCGACTTCCCGCAAGCACTGAACCAAGCCCGACGTCGTCAATAAGTAGATGCGATCCGTCTGCGTGTTCATGTAGCGGATCGGGTACGACACGACGTCGATTTCGTCGATTCGTGTACCGGTTGCACGATCGAGAATTGCCAGCAAGTTGAGCTTGTCGACCGCGTACACTCGCGTTTCGCTCGCCGCAACGAACTGGAGAATGCGGGGCGCGAACCATTTCGGCTTCCCGGTATCGGCGTCGATGCAATGAATGCCGCCGAGCTGGTTGGCGACGTACAGCTCGCTACCGATCAACGCCGGCGGCTCGACAATCGGCGACCCGGTGGAATACCGCCACAACAACGTGCCGTCGCGTTCTTCCAACGCATACACGTAGCCGTCTTGCGAGGCCACGTACAAGATTCCCGACTGGGGCGAGCCGATAGGGGCCGGTCGATACGCCGGTGATGCGGCGCTCGGCGCATCCATGGTGAGTCGGTAACGCAACAGAAACAACCCGGTGACATTGTTGATTTCGCCGACGAAGACGAAATTGCGGTCGGTCGGCCATGCGGCGCGTTCTTCGCCCTTGACGTCGTGGGTGACGATCGGTTGCACGAGGGCGCGGCCGTACGACTGACAAAACAGCCCCGTCCACTCGCGTTGTTCCAGCTCGATCTGTTCTTCTTCCGGCTCGGTCGAAAATCCGGCTTCGAGGTCGTCGGTGCCGGTTCCGGCGGCACTCAACAATTCGGCTTCGGTTTCGGAGACTTCCTTGCGGTAATCTTCCGGTGAAAGCGGTTTTTCGACGGTGTACCGGTAGGCCATCACTTTTCCGCGGACGGCGGGGACGAAGACGTATTCCTGGCTGATCGCCGGGCCGGCACCGGCGGCGTCTTCAAGTTGACGACTCCACAAGATGCGACCGTTTCGGCGGTCCAAAAGGTACACATACGAGCCGTTCACCACTCCGACGTAACGATCGTTGGCCCCAAGCTGTTGGCTGAGGTGATCGGGATTGCCGACGCGGGTGGTCCATTGCGTGGCGCCCGTCTCGGCATCGAACGCCTGCACGATGGCCGAATCGGTGAGTGCGAACAACTGACCTTTCGACAGCAAGACGTCGATGACCTTGGATCGTCCGGCGTCGATTTGCACTTGGTTGAACCAGGCCAGTTCCAGATTGTGGGCGTGCAAGGCGATGTCGTTGAGCAACTCGGCCCCCTCGACCGAAGCGGGACGGGGCATGACGAGTGCGAGCGTCATCGCGGCACCGACGAGAAACGCAATCCTTCCTCGCATCGATATCACCAATTCGTTGCCGGCAGGAGAAAAGGGTTGTTCCAGGTACCGACCGACGGCTTCATGCGAAAGCGCCGACGCCCAGGGCCGGTGGCTCCCCGACGCAGCGTCGCCCGAGCCGCCTCGCCGGTGGTCGTTTCGACGAGACGAGCGTTCCCTCGACCGCACCTTTTCGGCACGGAGAAGGGACCGATCTCATTACCATCATAATCGAAAAACATGCAAAATGAACAGGAAAACCGATTTGGGAAAGCTGGGGCAAATGGCGGCGGAGCGAGGTGTTTGGGTTGTGTTGATTGTGGCGGTTGCAAGGCGGAGCGACGGCTTCTCCGGTGTGCTCGCGGGGCGTTCCTCGTCTGGTAGACCGCTCTGTAACCCGGCATTACAATGAAGCCTGATCCGTTGCTACCCCCTCGGATGCCCCTGTTTGGCGAGGGGGTTTTCCCTTTCAGAAGGGGTAGGGGATGTGTGCGGCGGATGTCTTTTCCTGCGATGACGGCGTGTGGGGGGCGGCGATTCCGGTCGGACGACGGCAAGCACGGACGATCGTTCGAGGGACAATGAGCAGACGGATGGTGGGAAGACCAAGGTATGGCGCGAACGAGTAGCGAAGCGACCCTTCGGTCGTCTACGGAAGCGATTCTCGGGTACTTGAACTACTCGGAGGGCCGTCGCGATCCCAAGTTCTTCAAGGCCTGGAACGATTTCTGGAAGGCCGGGCGCATCTATTCCCGCCGAATCGACCGGAAAAAAGCCGACCGCAAGAGGCCTTGGGGCGTCATCGTCGACCGGCTGACCGCTCGCCTGGACGAGTTGTCCGAAGCATCGACGGCCTTTCGAAACAGCGAGCAAGCGCGCACGATCTTGCGGTTGCTCGATGAAAAATTCCTCGACCGGTACCGCGCATTCCACCACGATCTCTTACTGCACTGGAGTCCCATCGACGTTTGTCAGCCCTATTTCCTGGCGCGATGTTGCGAGGTACTGCTGGCGGCCGGGACCGCGGGAGGAGACGACGAAGCGATCCTCGATCGGGCACTCACGGCGATCAACGATTATGTCGGCTATCGGCCGACGGCGGTGCTCGAATCGAAAACCGCATTCGAACCCTACGAGCACGAGTTTATTTGCCCCGTCCCGCTTTACGTGCGCGAAGCGGGGGTCGCCGAAGGCAAGTACCGCCGCGTCATCGAAGAGGCCCTGAAGATTCTTCAGAGAACGCCCCAGGGGATTCTCGAAGACGCCATGCTCGACCTCGAATTGCTCGACGAGTTGGCGTACGATCCGCGGCCGTACGATTTCACGCATCCGGCGCATCGACGGCCGAACTATCAGTTCGGAACGTGGGATTTTCGGCGAATCGACGAAAACGGATACTTCCGCCGATACGTCGTCCAGGGGACGATCCTCGACTGCATTCTCAAGCGCGTGGAGGAAGCCGACGATATTCCGCGAAAGGAGCGGTTGTTCGAGGCCGGGGCCGTGTTGGCGGGCACGATCTTGATGGGGTCCGGTGTTGCGGGCAATCGCCCCGACGCGCACAGCTCGCAAACGAGCCTGCCTCGCTTGTTGGAGCGGATCGCCGGCTACCGGGACGTGTTCTACGAGCATTTGCTGCGCAACAAACGCGGCAAACACGGTGCGCGACTGCGCGAAGAACGTAAGGTGAAGCATCAGGCGTTCGCCACGGCGAGGCAAAGCCTGAACACCGAGATTTCGAAGTTGCGGGCGAAGCAGGAAGTCCACGCTCGATTGGCCGGCGTGTTCGCACGCCTGGGCGAAGTCGACTTGGCTCTCGAGCACGCACGCAAGACGAATGTCGTTTCGGGACGCTTTCGGGCGATGATCGAAGCCCGGTTGGTTCAGGCTCGTGAACTGATCGACGCGAAAAGTCTCACCGCGGCTCTCGATCTGCTGGACGACGTCGTCGACATGATCAATCGCGGTATCGAATGCGGGGCGTTGGCCGATCCGTGGAACATCTTGGGGTTCAGCGGCAATTACCCGTTGTTCATCAACCGGCAGGAGTCTACCCGCGACGACCGCATCGACGTGTTGATTCAACTCGTCCGACAAACGTGCGAGACCTTCGGCAGGCTGTGGAAGGAGGCGGTCGCGGCCGAAGAGACCAAGGTCGAAAAGATGGTCGCGAACGACTTCTACGTGTTTGCCGATTGGTGGGACCAATTCGGCTCCGACGAAGTCGAAGACGTACCGGGATTTTCGGCCCTGGAAATGTGGGAGGCGCACGAACGCGGTACCCAGGTGTTGCGCGAGTGGCGTGCGGCGGGAAGCGAAAAGGGCGATATCGCTTTTTGGCGCGAACGTGTCGAGCATTTCGACTCGGCCGAAAACTACGCCTTGATCGTCGAGACGTTGCTCGATCACAACGACCTTTCGGCGGCGATGGCATTGCTGGTGCACTGGGCCAGCCGCGGCGACGAGGTGAGCTTCGGCGAGGGGATGCGGGCGCTGTACGCGTTTTGCCTGCGATGGATTTTCAAGGTCTGGCAAGGCGACCTTCCGGACCTCAATACCCATCGCAAACGCTGGGAAATGACGCGTCGGTTCATCGATTTTCTCGAAGCGAACAGCGAACAGTACTGGCGGGCGCCGCAATTCGGGTTGATGCCCGCCGTCGAAATCGATCGGACCAAGGAAGACTACGCGTACGACGAATACACCGCCGAGGACGACGACGTCCCGCCGGGGCTCGAAGGCGCCTCGGACGAGTTTCTTTCGGCCTTTCGTGATGCGGTCGACCGGTTGGACGAATCGTTCTTCGATGATTTGCTCTCGGGCGAGAAAGAAATGGACTTTCAAGACTCGGGAGAAGACGGCGTCGACGGTTCGGTCGCCGACGACGAGAATCCGCTGTTCATCGAGTTGAGTGCGGAGTTCCGCTACTTGACGAACCACTTGCTCTTCCTGATGACGGTGGCGCGGCTGTGGTACCACACCGCAATGTTTTGCTTTCCCATCGCGCAGCCCGACGAAGAACGCTTCGACGTCTTCGAGAACTGGCGCAGGCAGGCCGCCGAACTCAGCGACAAGCTGGTCCAACTGGCCGAAACCGTCTATCGTTTTCCCATTCCGCGGCCGCGCAGCGGTACCGAGTCGATCATCGAGTTCGACCAACTCAACGTGATGCGGCTTTCGTTTTGCGAGCGGGTGGTCGATACGGCCGTGGCCATGGCCGACGCCGAGCGTGCGTTGACCGCTGCGATTCCCGAGGACTTCGGCCGCCGCGCCGAGGGGGAAAGTCGTTGGGGCGGCTGGTTGGACGAGTATCGAATCGTCTTTCGCGCGATCCTCCACGGCGATGCCGAGACGGTTTCCGACCATTGGCCCGCGTTACTCGAGAAAATCCACAGCGAGCCGATTCTGTACGTTCACCTTGCCCGCGGGGGAGAGCCCTCGCGATTGTTTGCCGCGGTCAACCTGCACCGCGCATTGGGGCGGCTGCTGCGCTATGCGCCGTGTTTGGGCCTGATCACCGAGACGTTGCAGTTGTTGCGGGCGATTCGGCGGATGGAAGAAGAGTCGCCGTTGGCGCCGGCCTCGGTGACCGAATACGACCGTATGTACGACGCCGCGTGCCAAGGGATTTTCGACGTCTTCCTCGAGGTGTTGGCCAAGGAATACGACGAGCGGAAGGCCTCCACCCGCTCGTTGGAACGCAAGTTCGACGTCCTCAATGCCGTCGTCGAACGATTGTTGAAGATTTGGCTGGAACACGCGCAGAGCATCCGTGTCTCGTCGGCCGAACCCCTGCGGGATCCCGAAGTGTGGCAAATGGTGAAGCAGTTCATCCAACGCTACGGCTCGGGACTGTTCACACAAGATTTCATGTCGATGCCGAACCTGCGGGGAATCTTGCAAGAGGGAATCGACGACTTCCTCAAGGCCTTGTGCGACGATACGCGTCGAAGCGGCGTCTCGTCACCGTTGGTCGACGATCTGGAATCGGGAAAATTGCCGTGGCGTGAATGCCGGTGGTGCCTGCAAATCATCTTCGAGACGATCCTCGAGAACTATGCCGAGTACATCGATTACAACGGCATTACCACGCAATCGGACTACGGCCAGAACTTGTACATGCTTCTCGATTTCTTGCGTCAGGCGGGGTTCTTTCAGCGAACCGTGTGGAACCTGCGGCCTATTTTCCTCGCACACGAGGTGTTGATGCAGCGCAACGAGCGCGCGATGGCCGCCGCCTGGGAAGTGGCCGTCCGCGAGCGAACTCGCGTGATTACGCAAGATCTGCTTGCCGGGTACCGCTCGTTGACGCTCAAGTACGGAATTCATCTGCCGTCGTTGTACGATCTGTTTCGTGCCGGATTCACCCGGCAATTGGTCGAACACGATCTGATGTGGCTTGCGAAACGGGCGCTGACGACCGACGATCCGAAACAACGACGCGAGGCGGTCGGCGATATCGTGCGGTTGATCGGTCAACTACTCGACGAAATCAGCGGGTTTCATTACCGCATGGCCGATTGGATCGACGCCTTGGAAGAAACGATCCACCATACCCGTGAAAAACTCGACGTGTTCGACCGCGAAACCGAGGTCGAATATCTACGTCCGCGGATGCGCCGACTGACTTCGCGGGAATTGTTGCGCCAGCTCGAATCGTGGCAACCCCATTGACGGACTCGAAGCCGTGGACACGTTCGGCGATCGATTTCCCTTGCTTACCAGCCGGAAAAACCCGCGAATTACGGCAGCCGCGCGACTGCGCGACGGTCGGCATCGGCGAAAGACGAAACGGATCGTCGTCGACGGCATTCGGGAGTTCGTGCGGGCGGTGGATGCAGGCGTCGTCGTCGATGAAGTCTTTCTCGAAAACGAAGCGTTCGCCGCAAGGAGACGCGATCCTGCTCTGAAAGCCGACGCAGATCGCGTCGCCGCGTTTCTCGAACGCCGCGACGCAGCCGACGGCGTCTTCCGCGTGACACGCGAAGTGTTCGACAAGTTGGCCTTCGGAAACCGCAAGGACGGCATCGTGGCCGTGTGCCGCGAACCGAATACCGATTTCGACGGCTGGCTGCCGCGGGAATGCGGCGAACCGCCGTTGATCGTCGTCCTCGAAGGCGTCGAAAAGCCGGGAAATATCGGAGCGGTCTTGCGCACCGCCGATGGTGCCGGGGCGAGCGACTGCCTGCTGGCCGACCCGAAGACCGACGTGTATAACCCCAACGCGATTCGCGCCTCACTGGGAACGATCTTTTCCTTCCGGCCGCGAACGGCTTCCGCAGGACGAATCGTCGAACGCTTACTGGAATCCAACATCGCAGTATTTGCCGCGCGAGTGGAAGGCGCCTGCGATTACGATGCCGTCGATCTCACCGGCCCCTGTGCGATCGTGTTGGGAAGCGAGGCGGACGGGCTGACGGACGTATGGGGGCATGAGAAAATTCGTGCCGTCCGCATTCCGATGCTCGGGCAGGCAGATAGCCTGAATGTTGCGGCGGCGGCCGCGGTATTGCTGTACGAAGCACGCAGACAGCGGCGAATGAGCGGTTCCCAGCGTTAAAAGCCCGTCGCACAAGCCGGGGGTGGGGTTGTTCGAGGTCGAATAAAGCCCCCCCGGCAGTCTCGGCCGCGCAAGGCGGATTCGCACTGGGCGGATGAGAAACGTCGGCCGGCGAAGCGATCTCTGCGCCCGGGTATCGCGCCGTCGAAAACTCGGGCCAACCAAACTTCTTCCTTGCTGTTCTGTGCCGCGATCCACCACAGCCGTCCGCGAATCGCAGAGGAAGACTTACGACGGGCTGCTAGGGCTTGCTGCCCAAGATCATGCCGGAAAGCGTCAGCACGACGCCGACGACGGCAGCGGCCGTGATGGCCTCTCCAAAGAACAACCAACCGGCCATCGCCGCAATGACGATTTGGGCCGTCGTGATGATGTTTGCCCGCACCACCGAAGTCCACTTCAGCCCGAACGTCAAAGCAATGAAGGCCGTGCAGTTCAGAAAGCCCGCTCCCAGCATCAACCCCCAATGCGGCCCTGTGATTGCCCGAAAGCCCTCGAGACCGGTCGTCCAAGCGGCCAGCGGGGTGAGAATCAAGCTGCCGATGAGCGTGACGAGCACGATGACGACCACCGGTGAGGCGTCGCCGGTGACGTTTCCGCGGATGGCGACGACCAGCGTCGAATAGGCGGCGCCCGCGGCAACGGCAATGAGGACGGCCGCAAGAATGATCACCGGCGGTGCATTGACACCTTCCAGCCCGGTATCCGCGCCCCAGTACAAGGTGACGATGCCGGCGATCAAGATCACGATCGCGACCGCCGAACGCAGGCTCACGCGTTCCTTCAGGATGAAGTACCCCAGAAGAGCCGATCCGATCAGGCAGGCGGCTTGCGTCAGCGGCGTCACGATGGCCACCCCGATCTTGCTCATGGCCCACAAGAAGCCGATGTTGCCGACCAGTTGCGTCAGCAGTCCGGTGATGCCGATGGTCACCAGCGTTTGCCGGGTGGGAATCGGGATCTTGCGGCGTGCGAGCTGGTATATCAGCACAGGCCCGACCAGAACGACGGTGACCGACTCTTTGACACCGATCACCCAAAACGGGTGCGTTTGGGATTCGGGGCCGACCAACACGCGCAACAGCAAGTTGGCCGTTGCGTAACCCAGGGCCGAATACGAGACCAACAGCGTACCGAACCACGCGGCGGCCGCGGCGCTGGGACAAACAGGCGGGGCCGAGGCGTGGTCGACCCCGATCGGCGAGGTGGTATCTGCCATGTGATGCGGAAGAAAAACAACGGCGAGGAAAACAGAAGCCCCGACCCGACCGGGTGGGGCTCCAAAACGAATCCTTGTCTCTCATTCTACCAACCGCGGCCCGTCCTCCCAGGCGACGGGGCGGAAAAACCGTCCTTCGACCGAGCAATCGCAGAAAACTCGGACATGGTGTGCGGGAACGCATCGTCTTTCCCGCTGGACACTTCTCCGCTCGAACCGGTTCGTGTTTCGAGGGGGTATTTCCGCAGACTCGGGACGCCGCAAGAAACACACAACAGGGAGCCGAAGCCGGTCGCCCGGTGACGACTCCCTGGTGTGACGAAGGAGAGTGATGCGACTTCTCTTGAGTTGTTCGCCGGAGGCTCAGACGCGACGTCGGCGGCGGGCGATCCAGCCCAGGCCGATGCCGCCCATGCCCAGCAACGCGACCAGCGTACCCGGCTCGGGAACGGGCTCGAAGTTGGCGGTGTAGGTCGTCTTCCCGTCGAACTTCACCGTCACGTTGTCGACGAAACCGTCGAAGGTTCCGCTCCACCCGGAGCCTGCGGCAACGCTTATGCCGCCCACGATGGTCGAATTCGGATCGATCTTGAGTTCGACGTCCGTATGGCCGTTGATGTTCCAGAATTTACCCGAAGTGCCCATCCAGTCGGCGAGGGTTTTCACGTTGGAGTTGTCGACGGCGTCCAGGCCGTCGGCCCAAATCCAAAACTTGTCGTTTTGGAGTCCTGTTTCGGTAACCCACGTGTCGACGGCGGCAGCACCGGAGACTCGGTACGTCCGCTCCCAAATGATTTGGATCGTCGTAAACGTGTAATTGTCGGTCGCGATGTCGTGCAGCAACGCGCTGGCGTGCAATCGCAAGGCCGGTACCAAGTGATCCGGAGCGGTGCTCGAAGAAGCCCGATACCAGTCGAAGCCGAGGTTGCTGGCCGGATCGAGCAATTCGCCGAGACTGCCCAGCGTAGGAAAGAACATGCCGATCGCGCCGGCCTTGTCGTCGCCGTCGGTCAAATGAAGCTCGAGCGACCCCAACCCTGAACGGGGGTTCGTCTCTGTGATCTCCACCGTCCCGTCGCTCCGGACGTCCCAGGGGGTCCAAAACTGCGAGCCGTCGAGCTTGCTGACGATCGCGCCGCTGGCCGGTGAGATACCGAACACGCTCAAGGCGATCAATGCACAACCGAGGACTGCCCCCTGCCACCAATGACGCAACATTGGCCCGGCTCCTTTCAAGATGAATCCACAGGTGCCTACTTCTACAGGTGCTGCGTTTCCCTGGTCCCCAATGCCCTAGTTTCGGCGGGAATCGTTCTGTTCCGGATTCCGGGGAGCACTAGAACGGGAAACGAATTTGCCGCGATTGACGATTGTGCCAATCTTGGCAGTCATCCAGTATAGTTGCGTTAAGATGTGTTGTAAACACCCAGGCAGGAAAAATAGATAAACTAGGCTGGATGTATTGTGACCTCCCGCCCCCCTCATGCGGCGGAGTTGGTGTTCCGCTTCGGCCGCAATTCCTCGAGTGAGGGGGGGCAGACGGCGCCTTCCGTGTCGATGACAAGCCAGTCGGAAAGCCCGACCGTCGGCAAGGTCACCCGCTGAAGGGTGATCGAGAGAAAGAAGGTCTTCTTTTTCCCGTCCTCGGGATCGTCGTACGTGACGGCAAACATCTCGATGATGTGCCAGCCGTTGGCGTCCTCCCAAATCGCGGGAGTTTCGTAATAGCGAACGGTTGCCTTTTCGCCCAGGGCGATGAGCGCGAGGACGCCGTCATTCTCGAGGAAGCCCTGAAGGCCGTGCCGCAGCGACGATTTAGGGGTGTATTTCGAGGCGAGCTTTTCGTCGAGTGGTTCCCTCCGGCCGGGGGCCTGCGTCAGTTGGTGGGCGGCCAAGACCTCACCCTTGCGCAAGTGCGTGATCCACGTTTCGGCATAGGCGCGGGCCTCGCGTTCCAGCAGCACGCGGGTGACGAAGTACGAGGTCGGTCCCGCCCCCAACGAGAAAAGGGCGAGAAAGATGCCCAGCCATGCGGCATTCTTGCCCACCAGCGGGGGATCGGAAAAACGGATGCGCACCAGCGCCGTGATTCCCAACACCAACGCGATGACCGGCACGACGATCAGCAGCATGCTGAGGAGGGCCGACAAACTCAGCAGCCCGGCCAGCAATGCGACCAAGGCGAGGGCGCTGAAGGTTCGGTACTGCTGCTGTTGTTCCGCTTCGTAATCGGCGAGTTGAAACGATTCGCCCGCAGAACCTTTCGATTCGGCCATGAATATATTCTCCCCGACGAAGGCCCGAGTCGTGGTGACGGATCAGCGGCCCGGCGCGGCCTTTCCGGCGTCGGTAAACGATGCGCCGCCTTCGATCGCCTTTTCCAACGCGGCACGTCGGGCGGCGTAGTTCGAGATGAATTTTGCTTCGGGGTCGAACTCGCGCCCGGCGAACGAACCGACAGATACATTGTGCACAAAACCAAGCCAAAGTCGATCCGGGCCTACCACCAGCATCTTTTGGGTGGGATCGAAGCTGCCCATCAAGAATTTCTCGGCCATCGGTGCGGTGTGCAGGCTCATGAGGGTGAACGACACGAGCACGCAGCCGACCATGAAGCCGAGGGCGATGCCGCCGATGCGGTCGACGATCTTCATGAATCGCACTTTGACACGCGAGAGCATGTCGGCGGGCAGCCGCAAAATCAGGCAGAAGACGGCAAACAGCCCCCACAACGCGAGAAAGTCGTACGCGTAGGTGAGGCCTTTGCCCATCATGCTTTCGAGCATCTTCGCGGCCGGTTCGAACCAACTGGTGGCGAGCAACCCCGCCATGATGACGACGAACAGGCGGATGGCGTTTCCCCAGATTCCTTCGTTGAGTGTCAGCCCCACGGCCGCCGCAATGATGACCAAGGCTACCAGGTATAACATGAAACCGACTCCTCGCGGGATGGTGTGGTTCGCGTAGAGTTATTGTTGTCCTCGAAATACCCGCATCAACTCTTGAATCGAGGTCAGGCCGCCGGCCGCCAGATAGATACCCTCGTTGAACATGGGAACCATGCCCGATTGCACGGCGGCGGCATACAGGGTGTTGTAGTCGGCCCCTTGAGCCAACAGTTGACGAATCTGGTCGTTGACGGCCAGATATTCGAACACGGCGATGCGGCCGAAATAGCCGATGCCCGCGCACTGCTCGCAGACTTGGTCCGGCTTGTCGGGATTCGGCGGTCCGGGTTGGAAGAAGGCCTGCACGCTTCCCGGCGGAAGACCCAATTGTTGGAGCAACTGAGGTTGCGGCGCGTACGGCTGACGGCACTTGTCGCACAAGCGGCGCACCAGTCGTTGGCAAAGGACGCCGCCGACCAGTTTCGGGAAGCTCGCCGACTTCGGTTGTAGGGACGCGATTTGCAGCAAAGCCTGAACCGTGTCGTTCGCTCGGGTGGCGGTCAGCAACAAGCGGTTTTCTTCCAACGCATCGCGAGCGATGATCTCGAGGATTTCGCCGTCGGGGATGTCGCGGAAGACGACCACGTTCGGATCCATGTGAACCAGCTTGCGCAAAGCCTCGATCAAGGCTTCACGATTCGTCGGATCGAACGTGGTGACGGGGACGTTCTCGACCTCGTCGTACCGCATGTTGACCGCTTCGAGCGCGGCGTATTCCCGCATGAACCGATCGCTGGCGTTGAGCGTCACGTGGACGGTCGTCCGCAGCCCCTGGCCGGGCGGTGCCGAAAAGATGAACGCGCTCTTTTCGGCGGCCATGTGGCCTTTGACCTTCTCGATGATTTCGGGGCGCATGCCGAGTTGATCGAGCGATTTGAACGGGCATTTCTCGGGTTCGAGGCGGATGATTACCCGCTCCATCGTCCCGTTGCCCTGCGTGATCAGCGTGCTCTTGAGTTTCGCGCGCGCGTAGATCGTGCGAAACTGACCTTGTTGCGGATTGACCCGATCCTGAGGATTCAGCCCGCAGAGGATCTTCAGCGAGTCGACGGCCGGGAAGGCCTCTTCGACAGTGGGGGCCTCGGCATCGAACCACACCCCGTCGATACTGATCTTCAGCGTGGCGGCGTTGGCGGTCAGATCCATCATCAGGATATCGCCGCGCCGGGCGATCGCATCGGCAACCAGGCGTCGCGCCACCATGAACCCGGGATTCTGCCGGGCGGGGATCAACCGCATGTTCCGCTCTTGCAGGCTGCCGCCGACGGCTTCAAAATCGGCGGGCGGACCGGTGACGGCCTCTTCCTCGATTTGGCCCTTCTTCTTACCCGCCATCAATCGCTTGAAATGGGTGACCGTGAACACCTTGTCGCTCTTGTCGACCAAGGCGTTTCGTTTGACGACGTAGATCGCCGACGGCACGATCAATGCCAACAGCCACAACGGCAAGTTCACCCAAAAGATCGGGATGAACAGCGAGAGCAGGGCGATCACGAAGAACGGTGCGAAGACGATCGGGTTCCATTGCATGTAGTCGAGGTCGATGTCTTCCAGGTCGCGGTTGACCCAATCGACCATCCGAACCCAAATCAGGAAGATCAACCAGAAGATCAGGATCTTCCACCAGCTCGCGTAACCGCCGGGGCCCATCCAACCGCCGCCTGCACCTTCTTCGGCCCAGGCCGGTTGCACTGCCAAGGAGAACGCTTGCGCGAAGATGCCGATTTTCAACAGGTGTCGGTGCATCAGAGCATTCCGGATTCTTTGACTTCGATACCCTTAAGCGCCATCTTCAGGGACTCGGGGTTCGGGGCCACTTCGAAGGCCGTTGCCCGATCGATCAACCGACGTTCCACCAACTGCTTGAGGCTCAGCGTGAAGTCTTGCATGCCCTCGTTGTAGCACTGGCGGATGGCGTCGGGCAGTTTGTTGTCCAGCTCCTCGAGGATGAGTTTGCGGACGGTGGGGTTGAACGTCATGATCTCGCAAGTGGGCACACGCTGGACACCCTCTTTGATCGAAGGCAGCAGCTTTTGTGCAATGATCGCCTTCATGTTGAAAGCGATGGCACTGCGGATCGCCGCGTGCATCTCTTGCGGGAACAGGTCGAGGATACGTCCGATCGTACTGGGGGCGGTCGAGGCGTGGATCGTTCCGAACACCAGGTGCCCGGTTTCGGCGGCCTGGATCGCCGTTTCGAACGTTTCCCGGTCGCGCATTTCGCCCACCAGGATGATGTCCGGGTCTTCACGCACGGCATGCTTCATGCCGGTCATGAAGTCCTTCACGTCCATCCCGATCTCACGCTGATTGATCAGGCACTTGTCTTCGGTGAAGGTGAACTCGATCGGGTCTTCCAACGTGAGGATGTGCTTGTGGTAATGCCGGTTGATCCAGTTGAGCATCGACGCGATGGTCGTACTCTTACCGGACCCCGTCACGCCGGCCAGCAGAATCATGCCCTGGTGGAATTTACAAAGGTTTTCCAGGCTGGGGGGCAAGTACAAGTCTTCGAAGTTAGGGATCTTGTTGTTGACGCGCCGCGCGACCAACCCCAAGTGCCCCATCTGTTGAAGCACGTTCACGCGGAAACGCCATTTCACCCCGTCGACGTCGACCACGTGCGCGAAGTCGCAACCGCCGTCTTCGTCGAAGATGCGCCGCAGCCGCTCGTCGAACATCGGGAAAATGAGACGCACCATCTCGTCGTCGTCGATCGGGCCGCGATTCAAGGGGCGCAACGTTCCGGCGACGCGGACGTACGGCGGTTTTCCAACTTTCAGGTGCAGGTCGCTTCCTTCCAACTTGACCAGCGCCCGAAACAGCTTGTCGATTTCGAGGTTCGTCGGCTTTTTGCCGAACCGCATTTTGTCGGCTTCGATCGGGATCGTCATCGCGTTTCTCGTCTCTCTTCCTACGGCAACGGTGTCCAATGCCGGACGGCGACCGGCTCGTCGATTCGGGTGATCATAATCGAACCGGGATACCGCGGGAACGCAGGTATTCCTTGGTCTCGGCGATCGTGTACTCTCCGAAGTGGAAGATGCTGGCTGCCAAGACGGCGTCGGCACCGCCTTTGAGGATGGCGTCGGCCATGTGTTCGGGACATCCCGCCCCACCGCTGGCCACCACGGGGATGCGCACCGCATCGGTCACCGCGGCGGTGATCTCCAAATCATACCCGTTCTTGGTTCCGTCGGCATCCATGCTGGTGAGTACGATTTCACCGGCTCCCAGGCGTTCGACCTCGCGGGCCCACTCGACGGCTTCGAGCCCGGTTCCCACACGTCCGCCGTTGATGTGGACTTCCCAGAACTCCTTGCCGTCGCGGATCACCCGCTTCGGGTCGATGTTCACGACGATACACTGGCTGCCGAAACGCCGTGCCGCCTTGCGGACCAGCTCGGGATCACGGCAAGCCGCCGAGTTGATCGAGACCTTGTCGCACCCGGCGTTGAGCAGGTTGCGGATGTCGTCCAGCGTGCGGATGCCTCCGCCGACGGTCAGCGGCATGAAAACGACTTCTGCCGTTCGGCGGACGACGTCCAGAATGATATCACGTCCTTCGTGGCTGGCGGTGATGTCGAGAAAGACGAGTTCGTCGGCACCTTCGGCCTCGTAGCGGGCGGCGATCTCGACCGGGTCGCCCGCATCCCGCAGGTTGACGAAATTCGTTCCTTTCACCACCCGGCCTCGATCTACGTCGAGACAGGGAATAATCCGTTTGGCTAGCATCGATTCGGTGACGTATCCGTCGAGTGAAAAGGGCCGGTTCGGAATCCTCGAAACCGTCGCGGTCGGTGCGAAGCGGCAGGCGGCGGATCGAATGCGATTCGGCCGAAAGGATCGTTCGTGCCGGTAAGCGACGTCCGCGAGCGTACTTCGGTGCGGTCCCTCAGTCGCCGGATCGGAGCCCGAAACGACCGAACACAGGGTGTCGCGAAGCAGACTCGCAATCGTTTCGCGTCGATCCGGAAGAGCTATCGCCTCGTCTCCGTCCGATCGGAACAACCATTGCGCGTCGCCCGGCTTCGGTGATTTTGTGCAAGGGAATCGTCCCGCGCAAGACCCCGCCGTTGCCGAAGCCTCGGCTGCCGACTTTCCCGGGAACAACTTCCCCAATTCTCCTACTGTATCGTCGGAAAGGCAGGGCGGTCAACTAATGCCGATTGGGGGGAGCACGCTCACCAGCATGCGCCCGGCGATGGGAACGACCGCCGCTTCGTCGTCCGGCGGGCCCACGCAGACTTTTCCCGGGCGTTTCCACGCTGCCGCCGGCGATCAGTGCCCGACTCCATGCCGATCACCGACTCGCGAAAGAACCCAGATCATCAACGACGAGATGAGAATCAAGCCCGCGAGCACCGAGTACGAAATTACGTCGCCGTACCGCTCGCTCCAGGCGGCCAAGGCACCGGTGATCGCCGGCCCGAGGCTTCCGCCGCCGAACCCCAGAGTGAAGCTCAGGCCGTAGGCGAGGCTGCGGCGGTCCCGCCGGATATATTTGGCGACCAGGCTGTTGTACAGCGGCTGATGCATGAAGAACACCGGGGCGAAGACCGCGGCGGCCGCAATTCGCCACGGGCCTTGGGCCACGCCCATTGCCAGCAGACATGGGGCCGTCATGAAAAACACCAGCATCAGCCAACGCTCAAGGGTGTGCGGACGAGCCACCCGGCCTGCCGTGTATTGACCGATCGCACCCAGCAACAGAACCCCCCCGGCAAGGAGGTTTCGCTGGCTTGCGGGGGCCAAGTTACCGAAACGCAGTCCGATATCATCCAAATAGCGGGCAAGGAACGTCATCACCGAGGCATACACGAACCCCGACAGCAAGATGGCCGAGATCAGCAAGAAGTAGCAGCCCCAGCTCGAACCGGCCGGTGCCTGCGGTGCCTCGGAATGATTCGTCGCGCGATCTTTGGCGGCCGCGGCAAGGGCCTCTTCGGCCTCGGTCGGAGCCTCGTCATGGGGCAACGTGAGGCCGATCAAGACTGCCAAAAGGACGCCGGGCACCGCCAGAAAGAAGTAGTATTGCTGCCAGGTGAACTCGAACTGGAGGACACCGGCCGCGATGAACGGACCGGTCGCGATACCGATCGAGCCGAGGATTCCGTGATATCCCAATGCCATCGGACGATTTTCGGCCGTCGTATGTCTTCCGATCAGGGCCAGTCCGGCCGGATGGTAGATGCTCGCAAACGTCCCCATCACGAATAACGTGAGAAACAGAACCGCCATCGAGGGCGAGACCGCCACCAGGCAAGCCGACACGGCACATCCAAGCAGGTACACCAGCAGCATCCGCCGCGCCCCAAGACGATCGGCCAGCCAACCGGCGAACAAAGCGCAGACACCGAACGGCAATCGAAACGTCGTGCCCAGTTGTCCCGTGATCGCCTGCGACACCCCGTATTGGTCGCCGACCAGTTGCTCGACGCTCGAAAACGATTGCTCGTACACGTGCACCAGCAAGTGGCAGCAGGAAATCAACAGGACGATTTGCAAGACGCGCTTCGACATGGAAACCCCAGGCGGCAGTTGACGAACAAGATATTCAAACCGGTGATACGCCGTCACGGGCCCGTGACGAGGAAACGCCGCAGGTGCTCACTCGTTGCGGGGGGGAGGCGAGCGACGGCTGCGTTCGACCAACCGTTCCAGAAGTTCGGCGGCCGCGCCCGAATCGATCGCTTGAGCTGCCGATTCGACGGCGGCGGGCAGCGAGTCGGCTTTGTCGGCCAGGTAGACGGCAGTCGCGGCATTCGCCAAGACGACGTCACGAGCCGGGCCCGGTGCGCCCGCCAGGATGCTGCGGATGACTTCCGCGCTGGCAAAGGTATCGTTCACCCGCAGAGCATCGATTTCGACCTGCGGTAGCCCGAAATCCTGGGGCGTCCACACCTCTTCGGTAATCTGGACGGTCCCGGACGAATCGGCAATCACCCAGGTGACGTGGGTTTCGCCCGCCAGTGATACCTCGTCGAGACCTCCGGCACCATGAACGACGACGGCTTTTTCCGTCCCCAGCAGCGCCAATGCCTCGGCCATGACGGGACGCAATTCCGGCTTCCCGACCCCCAGCAATTGGCGTTTCGCTCCGGCGGGATTCGCCAGCGGCCCCAAGATGTTGAAAATCGTCGGATGGGGTAGCGCCTTTCGGACGGGCGCGACATGCCGCATCGCCTCGTGCAATAGCGGGGCAAAACAAAAACATATTCCCAGGGCATTCAGACAATCGGCGACGACGGCGACGTCGGCCTCGATATTCACGCCCAGTTCGGCCAGCACGTCGGCCGAGCCGCTCCTGCTGGTGATGCGCCGATTGCCGTGTTTGGCGACGGGAATCCCTGCCGCAGCCGTCACCAAGGCCGCCGCCGTGCTGATATTGAACGTTCCGGACCCGTCCCCGCCGGTTCCCACGATATCGATCGCCCGAGGACACGCGTGCGGGATGGGCGTCATATGACGCCGCATGGCCCTGGCGGCCCCGGCGATTTCGGCGGTCGACTCGCCCTTCTCGTGCAACGCCGTCAACAAATCGGCGATGGCCTCGGCAGGCCACCGACCCGCCATGATCTGGTAGATCAGTTCGTCGGCTTCGTCGATCGTCAGGTTCGTTCCCGATCGAATCCGCTGGATGATCTCGGTGTGCATGGGCGTCGTCCCGGCGGCCACGGGGTCGGTAGGGGCACCTCCACTTGAGATGGGGGCCGATAAAGCGATTGTGTTGATTATTGTGGTGATCAATGAAGTGGAGGACAGCAGGAAGAAAGCCGAATTTTACCCCGCCGCTCGGGTGCGGGGTAGGGTTTTCAAGGCTGCGGCAACGGTTCGTAGAGGTCGCACTTTGGGGACTACATCGCCATTTCGAGCGGTAACCAATGAATGAGCAGTGTCACAGTGACCTTGCCGCAGATACCGGGGGCGACTACAATCCCGCGGCTTGTCGGTCGTCGAACTGCGGTCTTAACGCTTACGGAATTCGAAAGAAACAGAGGATGTCATGGCCAAGAAGGTCATCTTGGACGTCGATCCCGGCATCGATGATGCCGTCGCACTGACGATCGCCTTGTTTGCATCGGAGCTTGAAGTGACGGCGGTCACGGCGGTGGGAGGAAACGTATCGCCGAACATCGCTACCCGCAACCTACAAGCCCTGGTGTATTATCTCGACCCGCCACGGTTCCCTCGTTTGGGGGCCGCAACTCCGCCTGAGTACGGCCTGCCGATCGTGGGCCGCTTCCCCAGCCGCGTCGACGAGTTGCGCGAGGCTGAGTTGAAGCCGGTGGAGCTGCGGACGCCGCACCCCGCCGAAAAGGTGATTATCGACGAAGTCCGTTCCTCGCCGAACGATGTCACGTTGATCGCGTTGGGGCCGTTGACGAATATCGCCCGGGCGTTCCAGCTCGATCCGCAATTGCCGTCGTTGATTCATCATTTGGTGATCGCCGGGGGAACGGTGATCGCCCCGGGGAACATCACGCCTGCCGCAGAATTCAATTTCTATTGTGATCCGCAGGCGGCCCGTACCGTATTGGCATCTCCGGCCGCCAAAACGCTGGTGACGCTCGATGCGACGAACCGGCTGAGTTTCACGTACGGAATGTTGCACGACCTGCCGTCGCCCGAAACGCGAGTCGGCGCGTTGCTGCACAAGATTTTGCCCGCCAAGTTTCGGGCGTATCGCCAGCAGTTGGGGCAAGAGGCCATCCACCTGCACGATACCGTCGCCTTGATGGCCACCTTGCTGCCCGATGTGTTTACGTACAAAGAGCTATCCGGCGATGTAGAAACCAGCGGCGAGCTGACCGCGGGGGCCGTCGTCTTCGATCGCCGTCCGATTCCCGGCTGGCGAAACAATCTCGTCGAGGTGGCCTACGACATGGATCCCAAGCCGATCGCCACGGCGATTCTGGAGCGATTGCACGCCGTGGCCGACGCGGTCGGTTGACCCGGACGAAGCGGGGGCGCCTGCGAACCGAAGACGGCGTGCTCAGCCGGATTGCGGTCTGCCCTGGAGGGTGACCTTCAGCAACGTCGGTTGTTTGTCCCGCAGTACGAGCACGGGCACTGTCTTGCCGATCGGCGTGATGGTTACCAAGTGGACGAGATGGGCGTCGTCCTCGATGGGAACGTCGTTATAGCGCAAGACGATGTCGCCCGGCTTGATCCCGCCTTTTTCCGCCGGTGAGCCCGGCGTGATGCTGAGGACTTTCGCGCCGATGAGTTCGTCCAAACCGGCTTCGCGGGCGGCTTCCAGATCGTAATGGGAATCGAGCGTGACGCCCAAGAATGCGCGTTCGACGTAGCCCTTTTCGACCAATTGGCGGGCGACGAACATGGCGAGGTTGATCGGGACGGCGAAACCGACGCCTTCACTGCCCCCCGATTCGCTGGCGATCGCCGTGTTGATACCGACCACTTCGCCTTTGAGGTTGACCAGCGGTCCGCCGCTGTTGCCGGGGTTGATCGCGGCGTCGGTCTGTAAGAAATCTTGCAGCCGCACGGCGGGGTCGCCCAGATCGAGTCCGCGACGGCTCTTGCCGCTGACGATGCCGAACGAGACGGAGTGTCGCAATCCGAACGGGCTGCCGAAAGCCAGCACGAAATCGCCCACCTCGAGCGAGTCGCTGTCGCCGATCGCGGCGGCGGCGATGCGCGGGGCCGAGATGGCCATGACGGCGATGTCGGTTTCGGGGTCCGTCCACAGCACGTCGGGTTGAATTCGGCGGCCGTCGTATAAGTGAATGGAAATTCGCGGCGGCAACGCGCCCTTGACGATGTGCCGGTTGCTCACGACGTAATACTTGTCGTTGATCGTGACGATGACGCCGGCGCCGGCCTCTTCGACAGGGGCTTGGGGGCCTTGTTGCAGCGCACGACGGCCGGGAACGCGAGCCTCGATGTGAACGACGGCCGGTTCGATCAACTTCGCGATGATTCGGATGGCCTTCGAGTAGGATTCCAGTACCGCGGCATGCTTCGCCAACTCTTGCCGCAGGGCTTCCCGCGACGGCTCGTCGATTGGACCGAATCGTTCGGAGGCGGCCGGAATCGCGACGATCGGTTTCTGTTGGGCGTAGCCCGCTTGGGACATTGCCGCGACAAGAAGGGCGACCAGGAGGAGCCTCCACCGCCCGAGGGGGGATAGCTTGGCAACGCTGGAATCCATCGATTACCTCGCGAATGATTCGAATTCGATTCTGATCGGAGGAACACACGAGGGGGAGCCGGTGATTGTACCCCCCTCTTCAAGAAACGCAAAAGGAGCGGCCGTGGATCGTCCGCTCCCTCGCTTGGGTTGCTCGTTCGCTCGCACATCGGCCACGCATCGGACCGATGCTGCCGACGGACCGCCGTCGAAGTTCCTACCCCGGAACACAATGGGAACGGGTCAGGAAACGTCGAGATTGAGGTCGTTGAGCGAAAAATCCTGGTCCATCGGTGTGTCGACGACGCGACCCCACGCCGGAGGCGGACCGCCGCTCGATCCGTTCTCCTCTTCTTCTTCCAACTGGCACTTGACGCACAGGGTTGCGTACGGCAAAGCCTGAAGCCGAGCCAGGGGGATATTGCATCCGCAGCTCTCGCAAACGCCGTATTCGCCCGAGTTCATCTTTTCGAGCGCGTTTTCGATGCGATCGAGCTCCCGGCTTTCGACCTCGGCCAGTTGCGAGCTGATTTCGTCCTGCACCGAGTCGAGCGCGAAATCGACGACGTCGCCGCTTGCCTCGCTGCGTAGGGTGCTCAATTGACTAAGGTCCCCCTGCAACGCTTTGCGCAAGGCATCGCGCCTCTTGATGAGGACCTGTCGCATTTTCAGGATGGCTTCTTTCCGATTCATGGGTCTCCACCTCTCGGTGTCCGATCCGGGCCGGCTTTCGGAGTCTTGCCCCATGCAGAGCCGAAATCGAACTACCTCTTCTCGAAGGACGTTCCCGGTTGCCGCGTTCGACTCGACACAAACCCATTCGACGTTGAAACGCCGCACCCAAAATATAGTACGTGGATGGGTGTGTGGGGTTCCCTGTTTTCCGAAAAAAAGTCTGACTATTTCGGCAAAGGTTCGTGTCGCGTGGTGTATCGCCCGCGACGGTCGTCTCCGACAGCGGAGGCGGCCCCGGGAAGCAAATCATAAGTCCTTGCGTACTGTATAGTTGCTTCCATGAACTCGGTGTTGCACTGCCGTCGTGGCAGCCCGGTTCGCACTCCCCCGACGCTGGGTGAGTGCTATCCGATAATCGACAAAAGCCGCAAATATATACAGTCGATTTCGGAGAATCTATTGGTCAGGCGGAGGGGATAACACCCCCAGCTTGACTATCTTCTAAACGCATGCTAGATGCCCCTGGGTACCCCTATTGACTATCAGGGGACGCGGCGCTGCCGCATTTCCGACGGAAGCTCCTGGGCGCCCCTCTTTAGGGTTGTGTCATCGTTTCGTGCCGGTCGTGCGTGGCGAGCCGGCGACACGCTACCGACAACGGTTCACCGAGTTTGGTTCTCGGCGAAATAGTGGATTCGGGATGGCCGCCGGATGGACAAGGTACCGGTCTGCCCCGGTTGATCGAGCGGCTGCCCACGTGATGTAGAAGACAGAGTTGATAAGACGGGCAAATGTTACTGAATCTTTCCGGAAAGTAAATCCCCTCCTGGTGGTGGGTTGTAATCCCCCTTATGTTGTCGGTCCCGCCGCCTGGTTTGTCCCGCCGAAACGGCCTTGTAATCGGATTCACCTGCCATGTCTCAGGTTCTTGATTCCCAGCACGACGTGTTCACCCGGCCCGGCGAAACGGTATTCCGCATCGTCGGCAGCAGTCGCGACGGACAACTCCTGCGCGTTCGGTCGCCGCGGATCACGATCGGGTCGGGCGCAAACTGCACATTGCGGTTGCGGGCGCGCGGTGTTCGTCCGTTGCACTGTCTCGTGTTGCGCGGGACCCGACACACGATCATGCGTGCGTGGCATCCCGATACGCGTCTCAACGGACGAAGTGTGCGTGACGCCGTACTCACCGCGGGCGATCGCCTGACTTTGGGGCCGGTCGAACTGGAATTCGTCGGGGCGGGAGAAAACGTACCCGTCGACCCGCCGAAGGCCGCAAACCGGCGCGTTCCTCCGAAACCCGACGAGAATGCGGCCGCCGGACATGCGACGTTGCGAGTGCAGGCCGATCCGGCAGCCACGCGCGTTCCGCATGCCCCGCACGACGAGCGGGCTGTTCGCCCGATCTTGAAGGCCGACGGCGAGCCGCATCGTTCTGGGTCCGATGTCGCCGCCTTGGAAACGTTGCGCCGCGATTACGATTTGTTGCAAGAAAAGCATGCAGCGGCGCAGGCCGAAATTGCACGACTGCGCGCCGAATTGAAATCGCTTCGGGAAGCGAACGCAGCGCCGTCGCAAGAATCGTCGGTTTCGGTCGATCGACAGGAACTGGAAGAACTGCGCACGCGGTTGAAAGAGTGGGAAGCCGAACTGGTCGACCAAGAAAACGCGCTCACACGCCGGCGCGAAGCGATGGAATCGGAGGCCGCTCGACTCGAACGCGAACGAGCGCAACTGGCGGTCGAGCGTAAGACGATCGCCGAGCAACGCGACGAGCTGGAAGCCTTCCGCCGCAAGTGGCAAGAAGCCGCGGCTTGCGATTCGCAACAGGAAGACGGTCGTGCGGCACAAGAAGCCGCATTCCAAGCACGCGAGCAGACACTCGCCGAGGCCGAAGCCCGCCTCGAAGAACGGCTGTTTGCCGTTGTCGAACGCGAGTCGCAGGCCGAACAATTGCTCGAAGAGATCGGCAAACAGGAAGAAACGATCAAGGAACGCGAAGCCCGGCTGATCGAACACGAAGAAGCACTCGAAAAAGAACGTGCCTCGTTGGAATCGCAGCGAGAACAACTTCAACGTCGCGAACAGCGCGTGGCGCAGCAAGAAAAAGAGCTGAGCTTGCGGGCGCAGACGGTCGGGCAGACGAATGCCCTGGCCGAACAGCGGGAAGAACTCGCCCTGCGCGAGCGGTCCGTGGCGCAGCAGGCAAAAGCAATCGAAGACCGTGCCGATCGGTTGGCGGCCTTGGAGGCCGAATTGGAACAGAGAGAAGCGACGATCCGGCGACTCCAAGAAGAGTTGGACCGGCAGCGCGAAATGCTTCACCGTCGTGAAGAGGCCCTCCGCGAACGAGAGGAGGCCTTTGCACGTCGCCTGGAAGAAGCGCAAGGATCGCCGAACTCGCAAGAGGACGTTCCGGCCGAGGTCGCTTCCGGCTCGAATACCGGGTTGGCGACGGCTGCATATCTATCGCAGACTTCGCATGAACCCGAGCCCGACGACGAGGAAGACGCGCCGCCGGAGGTGCTTTCCGTCTTGCGGCGATTCGGCAAACGCAAAGAGGAGCCCCAGCCTGCGACTTCGGTGTCGACTGCAGCGGCCGAATCGGACGCGACCGACGACGGCGAGGAGTCGGTCGAAGAATATATGAAGAACCTGTTGGCCCGGTTACGGGGAACGACCCCCGACGCCGTCTCATTGACGAGCGGTTCCGAGGCGGCATCCGGCAAAGGCGAAACTCGGGAACAGGAGCAAACGCCCATCGGGCCGCAGCGACGGCCCGTGCGGATGCGTCCTCGCACGGCCCCCGAACGTCAAGCCGACCTTGCGGCCATGCGCGAACTGGCGAATTCGTCGTCGGTCGCGGCGTTGAATTCGGCCGCAATGCGCCGTGTTCGCGAGACGATGCGCAGTCGGTTGGCGGTGGCCCTGGTGTCGTATGCGTCGGGAGGGAGTTTGCTGTACCTGTGGATGCGGTTCGTTCCGCAGGCTCAGGTCACGTTCTACGCGGCGATCACGGCGTTCATCCTGGGGGTGTTCTGGACGATTCAGTTCGGCGTCCTGTTCTTGTATCAATTACGAATCCGGCAGGCTCTTACCGCTGCGAAGCGGGATGATGACGATGCCGATCGTGAAATCGGGGCGTCGTGCCGAATGATCTATCGGCCGGTTCCCGACGAAGAATCGTCCGCGCCGGAACGAGCCGACCGACTCTCTGCAACGGACGAAGATGCGGTGAACTCCGACGGTGCAACCGATGAGTCGGTTCCGACCGAGGACGCCTCTCCGCAACCGACTGTCGAATAATGTTGCTGCCTGTTCGGCAACGCCCCTGTTGCCGGGACGGGCCGAGTGATCACCGCGACCCGTTGGGCGTTCTCGCCGGCGATTGATTTCCCGCCGACGGCCGACTAGCCTGAACCGGCATCGAACGCTTCGATGCACGCGGGAAGCAGGGCGGATGTACGTGTCGTTGCGGGGATCCGTCGCATCACATCGAGGAGGGTCACGGCATGATTCGATCGATTCGGCCGGGAACGGGGATTGCGGTTTTGGGATTCGTCGCCTTGTCGCTTGCGGCGGCATTCGTGCCCGAGACGCAGGCGGCGAATGGAACGCCCGATCGCTGGAACGTGCTGTTTCTGGCGGTCGACGATCTACGACCGCAGCTTGGTTGTTACGGCGATCCGCTGGTCAAATCGCCGAACATCGATCGCTTGGCGGCAGACGGCATGGTGTTCGACCGCGCGTATTGCCAGCAGGCGTTGTGTTCTCCGTCGCGCATCTCGTTGTTGTCGGGCAGACATCCGGCGACGACGCAGATCTACACCATCGGTCCTCCGTTGCGAAGCACGATGCCCGACATCGTCACGTTGCCCCAGTTGTTCAAGAACCACGGGTGGTTCACATGCAGCCTGGGCAAGGTCTACCACGTGGGCATCGACGATCCGGCGTCGTGGAGCATTCCCTCGTGGCAGTCGCCCAAGCCGCGATACGGACCGGTCGGAATGGCGGCCGTCCGGGCACGGCGTGAAGCCTTGAAGAAGGCCGGCAAGCCCATTCCCACCCGCGGACCGGAAAACCCGTTCTACGCCGGTCCCGCATTCGAAGCCGTCGATTGCGACGATGCCGATTTGACCGACGGCGACATCGCCCGCGAGGCCGTCGAGCGGCTGCGCAAGTTGGCTGCCGAAAAGCAACCGTTTTTCCTGGCGGTCGGGTTTCACAATCCGCACGTTCCGTGGGTATCGCCGAAAAAGTATTGGGACTTGTACGACCCGGACGAGATCGTCCTTCCCGACAATCGCTATCCGCCGCGAAATGCACCCGATTTCGCCGCGAGCAGTGGTGCCGATTTCTATTGGTACGGCAACACGCCCGAAGACAGGAACGTCACGCCCGAATTCGGAAGACAATGCTTGCACGGATATCTCGCCGCGATCAGCTACATCGACGCCCAAGTGGGCAAAGTCGTCGCCGAACTGGAGCGGCTGGGACTGCGCGACAAGACGATCATCGTCTTGTGGGGCGATCACGGTTATTACATGGGTGAGCACAATTGGTGGGGCGGCAAACACAACAACTACGAAGGTGCCACCCGCGCACCGTTGATCGTCTCGGTGCCGGGCATGAAGGCCGCGGGTAAGCATACCTCGGCCTTGGTCGAGTTCGTCGATATCTATCCGACGCTCGCCGATCTGGCCGGCTTGCCGACTCCCGAAGGCGTCGAAGGCAAGAGCTTCAAGCCGCTGTTGAACGATCCCGATAGGCCGTGGAAGCGGGCGGCGTTCAGCGAGTATCCCAAGCGGGGCTACAAGGGGACGGCGATGCGGACGGATCGGTATCGGTTCGTCGTCTGGCTCGACAAGCAAGGAAATGTCGTCGCCCGCGAGTTGTACGATCACCAGGTCGACCCGCAGGAAAATGAAAACGTCGCCGCGAAACCCGAGTACGCATCGATCGTTGCCGAATTGGAGGCGGAATGGCGTGCGAATTGGCCGCCGGCGAAGTCCGAGCAATGATCGGCCTGAATGGTCGACTGTCGACAATGTTCAAGGAGGCCGCCTTTCCGCCGACTCGCGCTGTTGACGTGTAGTTCCGGCGCCGCCGGGTGAGTACAATCGGCCGCGTGCAGCGAGTATTCGTCGACGCGGCCGTTTTGCTGCGCACTTGGTTTTCAGAATCGCGGCCGATTGACACGGGAGGCGAGTTTTCTGATGAGCGACGTTCTCCGGCCCCGAGAGGTTCCCCGCATCGAAACGAAATACCGGCGGATCGTAACACCGATCCCGGTACCCGAGTCGCTGCCCGTCCTCGAACGATTGCGACGTTGGGAACCGCGGTCGATGTCGGGGCAACCGCCGGTCGTATGGGATCGTGCGGAAGGCATCCAGGTATACGACGCCTGGGGAAACGTGTGGCTGGACTGGTCTTCAGGCGTGTTGGTGACGAATGCCGGTCATGCGCACCCGGCGATTCGCGAGGCCGTTCGCCGGACGGTCGACCGGCCGTTGATGCACAACTATTGTTTTCCTTCGGCCGTGCGGGCGGAATTCGTCGAGGCGCTCGTGGCCGTCTCGCCCGACCCCTTGAAAAAGGTGTTCTTGCTCACGACCGGCTCCGAGGCCGTCGAATGTGCGATCAAACTGGCGCGCACCTGGGGACGACGCCGACGGCCCGACAAAAAGGTGATCGTGTCGTTCGAGAACGCGTTTCACGGACGCACGCTCGGCTCGCAAATGGTCGGCGGGATTCCCGCCTTGAAAGAATGGATCGGAAACCTTGACCCCGACATGGTCCAGGTGCCGTTTCCCGACGGGTTTCGATGCCCCGACACGCGGTTCGCGTTGTTCGAAGAGTCGTTGGAGCGTCAGGGCGTTTCGCCCGATCGAGTCGCGGCCGTGCTGACGGAAACCTATCAGGGCGGAAACGCCAGCTTCGCGCCGCCGGAGTATATCCGGCAGTTGCGACGCTGGTGCGACGAGCACGAATCGCTGTTGATCTTCGACGAGGTCCAAGCGGGCTTCGGGCGTACCGGGACGATGTGGGGGTTCGAGCATTACGGCGTGCTGCCCGACTTGTTCTGTTTGGGAAAAGGCATCTCGAGCGGCCTCCCACTTTCGGCGGTGGTGGGAAAGCCCGAGATCCTCGATTTGTATGCGCCCGGCTCGATGACTTCCACCCACACGGGCAACCCGGTTTGCTGCGCAGCAGGGCTGGCCAACTTGCGAATTCTTCGAGAAGAACGACTCGTCGAGCACGCCGCGGCGATGGGGCGTGTGTTGCTGCCCGGTCTCGAAGCGATTCGCGAACGCTTCCCGCAGCGGATCGGTGCCGTGCACGGCAAGGGGCTGGTGGCTTCGCTGCATATCGTGAAACCCGGCGGCTTCGAACCCGATGCCGCATTCGCCTCCCGCGTCGTTCTCCGGTGCGTCGAAAAGGGGCTCATGCTTTTTGCGCCGGTCGGTTACGCCGGGGCCTCGGTGAAGATCTGTCCGCCGCTGACGACGCCTGAGGACGCCTTGCGCGAAGGAATCGACGTCATGGCCGAAGCGGTCGCCGAAATCGACGCCGAATCGAACGCGTAATCGCCCCGGCATCGCGGACCGTTCGGTGTCGGAAAGAGAAGGGAGAACGGGGATGTCCGAGACGATCGACGTGTTGCTCGCCGGAGGCGGCATGATCTGTCGGGACCAGATCTTGCCGTCGCTCTATCAGTTGCAGCGGGAAGGGACTGTCGGCACGATTGTCGTCTGCGCGCGACATGCGGGCACCTTGCGGCGGTTGGCGAACGATCCCGAATTGGCCGACGCGTTTCCCGGGATGTCGTTCG
This sequence comes from Thermostilla marina, assembly GCF_054657455.1. Taxonomy (NCBI): domain Bacteria; kingdom Pseudomonadati; phylum Planctomycetota; class Planctomycetia; order Pirellulales; family Thermoguttaceae; genus Thermostilla; species Thermostilla marina. The sequence continues at coordinate 872,863 of NZ_BAAHYR010000001.1, forward strand.
AGGCGGTTCCCTCGCTCGACGAACCGGACGACCGATTCGTGCCCGACGCATATGCAAAGGCCCTGCAACGCCTGAGGCCGTATCAACTGGTGGTCGTCGCCGTTCCCGACCATTTGCACTTCGAATTCATCGAGGCGGCGCTGGAAGCCGATCAGCACGTGTTGGTCGTCAAGCCGTTGGTGTTGACGTATCGGCAGGCCGAAGCCGTTCGCGAAAAGGCCTTTGCCCGCGGACTTTTCGTGGGCGTCGAGTATCACAAGCGTTTCGACCGACGGGCGCTCGAAGCGCGACGCCTGTACCGAGCAGGCCGGTTCGGCGAGTTCCGTTTGGGCGAGGCACGCTTGTTCGAACCCTACTACTACCGGCACTCGAATTTCCAGAACTGGTTCACCACCGAAAACAGTGATCCGTTCACCTACATCGGCTGCCATTACGTCGACCAGGTGCATTTCGTGACCGGCTTGTTGCCGACGGAGGTCTCTGTTCGCGGTGTCGAGGGCGAGTTTCCCAACGGGAATCGCGGGTATTTGTGGTCGGCGGCAAGAGTCGTGTGGGAAAACGGGGCCTTGCTCGAGGTGATCAACGGTTTGGGGTACCCCGATGACGGCGGCAGCTGGAACGACCAGGGAATCCGCCTGTATTGCGAAGGAAACGGTGCGACCGGCGCGATCCTGCACGACGACCGCTATCGCGGTGTGATGCACGCATATGCGGCAGGCGACGGACCGCGGTTTCGGATGATCAATCCCGACTATTTCCGACTGTTGCCGTGGGAAGGCCCGGGCTTGAAACCGGTCGGTTACGGATTCGAATCGGTGTCGGCGTTGGTGCGTGCGGCGATCGACTGCAATGCTGCCGCGCGATCGGGGGAGGAACCACTCCGCGCGCGGCAAAATGTGTTGCGGCGAATCGACGAACAAGGTTTGTTGGCCACACCGGCGAACAGTGCGTTCAATGAGTTGGTCATCGAGGCCGGGCGTGCGTCGATTCTCGATGCGGGGCGTCCGGTGCGGATCGACTATCGGCCGACGCCGCACATCGTCGGTTGAGCGGCGGCGCAAGTCGGTCGCGACAAACTGGTGAGCTTGGAGAATCTCCGGCAGGCGGTGCGGGCACGCCGGGGAAATCCCGCTCGAGTTTTGGTTGCATCCCCCCTTGACGCACGCTATCATGACGGCCGGTATCTCATGCCAATCCCATTGACCTTGTGGTAAAAAGGGCGGTCGCAAACGCCGAACGACGGGGTCGGATCAATGGAAGGGCTCGTATATTCTCTGGTCGGTCGTCGTGGTCGGTCGAGGGCTATGTCGGTCGCCGCTGCACTTGCGATCGCAATTGCCGGAACGTCTTTCGGTTTCGCGGAGGAATCGTCGAAATGCCCCACGATCGGGGAGATCGAACGAGTCGACCCGCGGGTGGACGCCCTGTTGCCGGCCGATGCCGTGATCGAGGTGCTGGCCGAGGGATTCGATTGGGCCGAAGGCCCGGTGTGGGTGCCGCAGCGGGAAATCGAGCTGAACGGTTACCTGCTTTTTTCGGATGTGCCCCAGAACACCGTCTACAAGTGGTGGCCGCCGACGGGCGTGACCGTGTTCTTGCGTCCCAGCGGATACACGGGAAAGGATCCGCGGGGCGGCGAGTCGGGATCGAACGGTTTGGTGCTCGATCCGCAGGGGCGGCTCGTCCTGTGCCAGCACGGGGACCGACGGATCGCGCGGTGGGATCGCGGCGGCTTCGTGACCCTGGCCGACAACTACCGCGGCAAGCCGTTCAATAGCCCGAACGATGCCGTCTTCAAGTCGAACGGCGATTTGTACTTTACCGATCCGCCCTACGGGATGACGCCGGAGACGCGCGAAGCCGCCGATGCGCTGGGCTTTTGCGGTGTTTACCGACTGTCGACCGACGGCACCGTCACGTTGCTTACCGACAAAATGACGCGGCCGAACGGGATCGCCTTTTCGCCCGACGAAACCATCCTCTACGTGGCCCAGTCGGATCCCGAGAATCCGGTCTGGATGGCATTTCCCGTCAAGGACGATGGAACCTTGGGCGAAGGCCGCGTGTTCTTCGATGCGAAGCCGTGGGTCGAGGCCGGCTTGAAAGGCTTGCCGGACGGTATGAAAGTCGATCGACAAGGGAACTTGTGGGCGACCGGTCCCGGCGGGGTGAACATCATTGCGCCGGACGGCACATTCCTGGGGCGTCTGAAGACGGGCGTCGCCACCGCCAATTGTGCGTTCGGCGAAGACGGTTCGGCACTGTACATTACGGCCGATCGCTACCTGTTGAGAATTCGTACGACGACGAAAGGTCTCGGTTTCGAATAAGTCGAACGGTGCGTCGGCCGTGAGCCGACGACGAGAAGAGGTCGACGGAGCAGCCGCGTTTCTCCGCCGAGGGGCGATCCTCCGGCGGAGCGAATCGCGTTACGGCCTCGGCTCGGAAAGTGCCGCGATCCGTACGGTTTCTCACAAGGAGAGCTTCGCATGAACAAGGAAGAGATTCTCAAGAAGGTGGCGGCGGGCGAACTGACGGTCGAAGAGGCCGATCGCCTCTTGGAAGAGTTGGCGGCTTCTCCGCCTCCGTTGTATTGCAAGGTGAGCCAGAAAGGCGCCGTGAGCGTGTACGGTCTCCAACGCATGCCGGTCACCTTGTACGCCGACCAATGGGAACGCCTGCTCGGTTTCGCCGATCAGATCAAGGCCTTCATCGCCGAGCACGAAGGCGAACTGAAACGCAAGACCGCCGACGGGTGACGCCGTAAGGCTCGGCGAACTTGGGCCCCCCCAGTCTCGAAGTGCGGGACGATCGTCCGCGCACGGCCGAATCGGCCTCCGCCAAGAACGAGGCTTTGTGGGCAATGTCAACTCGATGGTAAAGCGCCGTTGTCCCAGGTTCACGCCGAGACGGGCTTCGCAATAGGGATGCGGAAGAATGGCGGGGGCTTCGGGCGGGCGCGTCGAAGGGCTATGACTGTCGGCAGCCGGCCCCATGTGCGCAAGCCGCGTTTTTTCGATGCCGAGCGGGGGGAAGAATTTCTCGTTGAAGCCGGTGAATTGAACCGCATCGGTCCGCCTTTCGTACGGAGAGCGGCAAGGAGGGCGGCATTGCCGCGTGCGGTCGCGGCTTGTTTCCCTCGGGCGAGGGAACTAGACTCAAAAAGTTATCTCTGGTTTGCCGAGATCGCTTGCTTAGCGGTTTCTTCACCGTAATTCCTGAAACGAGAGGTTTCTGCTCATGTCGCGTTTCAATCACACCAGTCGTCGCCGTTTCCTCCAAGGAGTGGCGGCAGGGGCGGCAACCGTTTTTCTGCCCAAGACCGCCCATCGTGCGTTCGGGTATGTTTCCGCCAATGATCGGCCGCGATTTGCGACGATCGGTCTGCGGAACCAAGGCTGGGCCATCACGAGCAAAACGTTCCCCTACGCTGATTTCGTGGCCTTGGCCGATGTCGATGCGAACGTGTTGGCGCGATATGTCGAAGAGACGACCAAGCGGCAGCAGGGGAAGAAACCCGATGCGTACAAGGACTATCGCCGCGTCCTCGAACGCAACGACATCGACGCGGTCATGATCGCGACGCCCGACCACTGGCATACCAAGATCGCCGTTGAGGCTATGTATGCCGGAAAGGACGTCTACTGCGAAAAGCCGCTCACATTGACCATCGACGAAGGCAAGCTGATCGAAAAGGTCGTCAAAGAGACCGGCCGCGTCTTCCAGGTCGGTACGATGCAGCGGTCGGAATTCGACGGTCGGTTTCTCACCGCCGTGGCGTTGGTGAAACACGGCCGTATCGGTAAGGTCAAGAAAGTGACCTGCGGCATCAACGGGATGTCGCCCTCGCCCGTGATTCCCGTGGCGCCCGTTCCGGAAGGACTGGATTGGGATTTCTGGCTGGGGCCGGCACCGAAAGTCCCGTATCGGGCGTTGCCCGAGATTCGCAAAGGTTACGGCGGCGGCGTTCCGCTGTACAGCAACTGCCACTACTCCTTCCGCAACTGGCACGAGTATTCGGGCGGTAAGCTGACCGACTGGGGGGCGCACCACGTCGATATCGCGTGCTGGGCGATCGGCGCTTCGCACACCGGCCCCAGCAAGGTGACGCCGATCGAATACGAGTTGGCCTGCGAATACGACAAGAACGGTTATCCGATCTACCACGATCGCTACAACGTGGCGACGAAGTTCCTCATCAAGGCCGATATGCCCGGCGGCATCGAGCTGTACATCACCAGCGAAGGTGACAACGGAATCTTGATCGAGGGCGAAAAGGGCCGTTTCTTCGTCAACCGCGGTCGCATCAGCGGAAAGCCGGTCGAAGAACTGGCCGACAACCCGTTGCCCGACGGGGCGCTCGAAGAAATCTACGGCGGCAAGATTCCCGCCAATCACAGCGTCAACTTCATTGAATCGATGCAAAGCCGCAAGCAGCCGATTTCCGACGTGTGGACGCACAACCGCATGCTCGAAATCTGCCATTTGTCGAATATCGCGATGCGGCTCGGCCGTCCGCTCGAATGGGATCCCGAAAAACGGGAAATCGTCGGCGACGAGCAGGCGAACGGCTTCCTTTCGCGCGAAAGCCGGAAAGAATACCGCATCGAAGTCTGAGCATTGCTTTCCGAAGCCGATGACCGCAGGCTTCGAATGAAGCGTGCAGGATGCAAAGCGTCGAAACGGCCGTCCCGCATTCGGGGCGGCCGTTGCTGTTTTCAGCGAATCTCGTCTTTCGATGTTCGAAGGGAAGCGCCCTCGTGCGGTAGGGCGTCAACCGGCGGTTTCAGAACGGTCGCTGCCGCGGCTTTGTTTCAGCAAGCCCGGGAGAATCACGATGGCCTGGAGGATGCTGAGGGTCAGGTATCCGATCATGTACAACAGGTAGGTGGCGATCGGAATACCTCCCCCTGCCAGCAGGAACAAGATTGCCGTTTGAAAAGCGACATGGGCGGCCAGCTTGGCCATCCCGCTGCCGAGCGAATCGAATCCGCTGTCGGTAAGCTCCGGCGGTAAAATCGGGCCGTTTTCGTCGAATTCCAAGTCCGACAGCTCGGCCCCGTCCGACGCCGCATCGACCCTGGCGGCCGGCGTGGGTTGCGGTGCCGGAGTTTCCGGTTGACTGGAGATCAATGCTCCGGCGATGACGGCGATGGCCAGCAACAATTGCAGGCAGCCGAGCAAGACTGTGGCGCCGAACAGCACGGGAGTGGCGATCACGAGGCATTTCAGGAAAAAGACGCCGAGCCCCAGGGCTTCTTGTGTGGGGTCCGATTCGGCGACGATATCGACGCCCAGTTTTTCGGCGTTGAGCGCGACGATGCCGACGAAACTGAAACCGATGAACGCGACGACGCCGACCAGAATGATGGGAATCGCTCCCGTTTGGATGCCCGTCACGGTGGCGCCGATCAGGGCGGCCAGGCCCGTCAAGAAGCTGCCCAACGCGATCGTGTCGGGCAACGCCGATGATCCGAGCCGCACACGGGTCGAGCGGTGCCAGCGATCCAAGACGGCCTGAAAACGGCCGGCGGCGTATTGCAACAGCACGAGAAAGAAGACGGCGATCGTTCCCATCCCGACCAATATGATGCCCGCTTTGGCGGCGACGGCGAGAGCGACGAACAACAGCACCAGCACGCATGCCACCAGCAACCCGTAACGGCCGCTGATCCCGAACAACCAGGTCGTTCCGCCGACGAACTGATCGCCGAAAACATCCCGCAGGCCGCTCAACAGGGCGTCGAAGAGGTGGCCGCCGCCACCTTCGCGGGCGCGGGTGAAGGCCGACATCGAGCGCTCGAAGCCGGCCCCCATCCGTGCGCTCTCGCGAGTCGGCGTGAAGCGGACGGCTTCTTCGGACGAGACGGCTTCGGTACTCGTTTCGGCGGCCGTCGATTCCGCCGGCTCGGCGTGTGTTTGGGTGAATCGGGGCGGCTGCTTCCGGTGCGTTCCGATCGGTTCCGATTCGGCGGCTTCAGCGATCTTCGCCAATTCGTCCGGAGCCTCGGGGGCCGCGGCGGGAACCTCGGTGAATTGCGGCACTTCATCGGCAGCTTGCGGCTCCGCAGGTGCGCCGACCGCTTCGGAGGGCGACGAAAGGTTGGTGGCTTGAGAGCCTTGCGGTGTTTCGGCCGTCGGGGTTCCGGTGGGGAAGAGTCCTTTCACCCGCCGGGCAGGAACCCAATCCGACATGCCCTCTCGCCACACGAGGTCGTCGGGACCGAGTTGCGCGGCCTCGGCCAGTCGTTTCAGCTCGGCCGAAGTCACCGGGCCGAAGCGTTCATTGTCCTTGGCGTAATACCATTCGACCATCGTTGCACCGGTGTGCCCTGAGGTTTGTCGTGTCCGGCCAGATGCGAGCCTGTCGTGCAGAAGCACCGACACCTCGATATCGGCGCTTCGACAGAGCGAAACTCCTGCCGTGGATTCGGCAAGCGGGGTGGTTTGGGTAACTCGCGTGCCGCTCGGCGATATTGCTATCGTGACCTAACCACCGGAACCTTGCAAGGAAAAGCCATGGGGCGGTCGTCCACTACGGGGCGACGAACAGCTCGGCGACGAGGCGGCGATATTCGTCGGCAAGCGGCGGCATGGCACCCGGTTTCGAAGCGGTCAGGGCACCTGCCCGATTGGCGAACTTGGCTTGGATTTCCGGCGGTTGGCCTTCCAAGAGGGCATGAATCCAAGCCGCCGTGAAGGCATCGCCCGCCCCGACCGTGTCGGCCACCGTGACCGCGATGCCCGGCTCGTCGGCGAACGTCCCGCGGCAACTGAGCAGGCATCCGTCTGCTCCGCGGGTTACGCATACGCCCTGTAGCGAGAACCAGGCGGCCAGCTTTTCGATGAAGGCATTCGGCGCGGAGGGAAGTTTGAGCAGCTCGGCCACGACGGGGACTTCGTCGCTATTGAGCTTCACGTAGTCGGCCAGGCGCAGCGACGATTCCAGGACCTCCAAGTCATAGTAGTGTTGGCGCAGATTCACATCCAACACCCGCAAACATTCCGGCGAAGTGTTCTCCAACATTCGGCGAATGGTTTGCCGCGAGGCTTGGGAACGCTGGGCCAATGTTCCGAAGCATACCGCGGCGGCTTGGCGGGCGAGCTGTTCCCAAGCGGGAGAGTACTCCAAGGCATCCCACGCGGTGTTTTCATGGATCGTAAACACCGGATGATCGGGGATCGACGTGTCGACGGTCACCAAGCCGGTCGGATGGTCCGGATCGCGTTGGACGAAATCGACGATCAGGCCGCGGGCGGCAAGTTCGGTGAGCAGAGCGCGACCGTTCTCGTCGCAACCCACACGCGAGCAAACGATTCCGCTGCTGCCGAGTTGTGCTGCGTGGTAAGCGACATTGGCAGGGGCACCTCCCGGTCGCCGCGAATCGGGAAAGCAATCCCATAACACTTCACCTAGTCCGATCACGACACGATTCGCCATCTCATCCTCCTGAAGCTTCCTTACTCACGGGTGCAAATACTCGGTGTCGATCCGGCGACCTGCGTGCACGAAGCCCCCTCGGTCGATAGAGCTGCCGGCTGGATACGGTCGGGGTGTCGGACGCATGTCGCACGTTGTTTTTCGGAGGCCGATGATGCAAGGGCGACGTTCGGCATGCGCATACCCGAAAAGACGATCACAGGCGACACGAGGGCCGATCATTCGGGCAGTCGCGTGACGGCGCACTTGCGGGCGTCGTATGGTTCACGGCGACAGGGGGACCGTCGCCTTCGAGTTGTCAGGCAGGCGCGATTGGAGACGAGCAATCGAAGGGACTCGCTGCCGGGGGCGCAATACCGACCGGCACGGCACCGTTCCGGCAAAGTTCCCCTTCCTTGCGTACAACTATCCCGCCATTTTGACTGATCGACGAGGGGCAGTCAAATGCCGTCCGCGAAAAGAAAAATCCCCACGATTGATTGTCGAGATTTTTGAGGGATGGTAAGGTAACGCTTTCGTGCGGCAATGGTTGTTTCCGGCAGAGGAGAGAGCGTATCTTGTCGTGGATGTGCCGGTGTGGTTGGTCCCGACTGCTGCGCAAGCGGCTTTGCCGTATCTTCGGCGACGCGGTGCGGACGATTTCCCCCGTCTGCGTGCGTCGATAGCAGCTTCTGATCGGCTTGTAATGGAACGACGAGGTCCCCCATCAATGAAGAAGCGTCGCGTACTTGTCGTCGGAATCCCAATGCTCCTTGTTTTCGGATCGACTCTATTGGGGCCGGGCTCGATTTTGGCGAACGAACCCGGTGCCGCGGCGGCCGATCTGGGAAACGTCAAAGTCGGGTTGGGAACACTCGATTATGTGATCGTCGCCGCCTACCTGGTGGGCATCATCTTGTTGGGGTGCCTGGCCGGACTGCGACGCAAGAGAGCCGAGGGGAGCGATTACTTTCTCGCCAGTAAGTCGCTCACCTGGCCGGTGATCGGGTTGGCGCTGTTTGCGACGAACATTTCGACGATTCACCTCGTCAGCTTTGCCGAGAACGGATACACCTCGGGGCTGACCTACGGCAATTTCGAGTGGATGGCGGCGTTCACGCTGATCATCTTGTCGATGTTCTTTGCACCGTTTTACTTGCGGGCGAACGTCGCCACGCTGCCCGACTTCTTGGAAAAACGGTACAGCCGAGGTTGTCGCGACGTATTGGCGATTTTGTCGATGTTTTCGGCAATCGCCGTGCACATCGGCTTTTCTCTGTTGACCGGGGCGGTGGTCATCGAAGGGACGGTGTTGCACGCCTTCGTCGACGATCCGGAAAAATACCGGTTGTATACCGTGCTGGCCATGTGCGGGGCGACGGCGATCTACACGATCGTGGGCGGATTGTTGGCCGTCGTGTGGACCGAGTCGTTGCAAACGATCATCCTGCTGGCCGGGGCCGCGTGTATTACGTACATCGGCTTGGATCGGCTCGGCGGCTGGTCCGCCTTGCAAGAGGCGGTCCATCCGGTGAACCTGAGTATCCTTCGATCGCAGACCGATCCCACCGGTATCACGTGGTACGCGGTTTTCTTGGGATATCCGGTGTTGGGGATTTGGTACTGGTGTACCGATCAGACGATCGTGCAGCGCGTGTTGGGCGCCAAGGACGAGCATCATGCCCGCATGGGACCTCTGTTCGCCGGCTTTCTCAAGATTTTGCCCGTCTTCCTGTTCGTGCTGCCCGGGGTGATCTGCCTGGCGTTGGTGAACTCGGGGAAGATGCCCGAATTGCCGGCCGGGCCCGACGGGAATCCGATCACCAAGCAAACGTACACCCACATGATCACGACCTTGTTGGGGCCGGGGTTCCGGGGAGTCGTTATTGCTGCGTTGTTGGCGGCGTTGATGAGTACCGTATCGGGCGCGTTGAACTCGATTGCGACACTCTTCAGCTACGACATCTATCGTCGCTGGACCGGGGAAGAGAACGACCGCAAGCTCGTGCGGATCGGCCGGATCGCCACGTTCGTGGCCATGTGTATTGCGATTGCTTGGACGATGGCCTTGAGCCGCCAGGATACGACGCTGTATCAGGCGCTGGTCGATGTTTTCCCCGTCGTCGCGCCGCCGACGGCCGTCGTGTTCGTTTGGGGCGTCTTCTGGAAGCGGACTTCGTCGAAGGCGGCGCTGGCCGTGCTCATCGGCGGCCCGGTCTTGGGGATCATCGTATACGTCTTGACGGTCTACAAGATTCTCACTCTCAACAGCCTGTTCATGGCGTTCGTGTTGTTCGTGATCGAGTCGTTCGGGATCGTCATCTTGTCGGTCTTGATGCCGCAACAGCTTTCGGAAGAGGCCGAAAAACTCGTCTGGAAAAGCCCGTGGGAGCCCCTCAAGCCGACCGAAGGCGCCCACTACCTGCTCGATTATCGCGTGTTCGCCGCGTTGCTGCTGGTCGTGATGGTCGGACTGTACGTTGCCTTCACCGACCTTACGCCGTACTACCCGGTGGCCGCCAAATTGACGCTTGAAGGGAAGCCGGTGACCGGTGCGGCGGTCACGCTCGAAACGGACGATCCGCGCTACCGCGACACGTTGATCACCGATCTGGAAGGGAAAGTCGTTTTCGGAACCGAGTTCCGCGCGGGAGGCGTTCCGGCGGGAACGAAGGTCCGCCTGCGATTGGAACCGGCCCGCGACTACCTGGCCGTGCTTGAAAAACCGCCGGCGACGAACGGCAACGGTGAGGGCAAAGCGAAACCCGTTTGGAAGATCGCCTTGGCCGTGCCGGCGGGCGCCGAGATGACCGTCGAGGATGCCGCCGACGGTGAGGCGGAAACCGACCAAAAGTCCGGCGGGAAAAAGATCCGCGTTACGTTGACGTCGGGCGACGTTTCGAAGTCGATCGTACTCGATGCCGAAACTGAATATCGGCTGATTCATGCGACCGACGTGCCCGCGGTATACCGAACGGACGATTCTCCGCTGGTGATCGAGGTCGAACCCGACGTCGAAAAGGTCTACGCGTTGGAACTGGCCGCTTCGGACGAGCCCGGCAAACCGGCAACGACCGAACCGTCCGCATCGGAGGAAACATCCTCCGGCGAGGGCTGAGTTTCGCAGGCCGGTACGAATACCGACAAACGTTCGCAACGGGCTTGTTGCCGCTTCGGATGGGCAACAGGCCTGTTGTCGTATGAACGCAATCGACTCGACTCACCGGGGGCCGATCGGCTATCTTGGTGAGAGATCGAAGCCGATTGGTGATGCGATACCGTAGGGAAGGCGGTGTCGCGTCGCGGCGGTGGTGAGACGGTAGATGCGCGTTTTTCGCGAAACGAGGAGGCACGTCATGGTCCGCCGGTTCTTCCTGGGGATGTTCGCTTCGATCCTTGCGGTCGGAATGCTCGGGTGCGGCGAAACCCGCTACGACAAGACGGCGACGGCTCCGGAACCGTCGGCGGAACGGCAGCCAGTCGCACCCACCGAGCCGCTGGTCGTGAACACGAACGCGGAAGGCGCATACACCGCCGATGTCGCCCCGCCGCCGACCAAGTCCGCCCCCGATACGTCGGACGCTTCGGCGCCTCCGGCCGTGCCGGAATCCGAGGCCGGCCCGATATCTACGGGAAGATCGCCTGCTTCGGCGGGCGCATCGGCACCGACGGTCGAATTGTCGGTGGGCGTGGCCCTGCCGCAAACCCTTCCCGAGGGGACGGCGATGACCTTCAGTGTCGATTACGAAACCGCTGCGGCTCCCTTGGACGCCGTGTGGTGTCTGAAGAACGGGCGAAATGAAATGCTGCGGCAGCCGGTCCGCCTCGACCGGCAAGGCAATCTGGCGGCCATCGTGCCGCAATGGCGCCCCGAAACGGGCCCCTTCCAAAGCCGCATCGAAGACCCCAGCGGCCGACCGCTTTCACGCTGGATCGACATGCGCTGAAGCTCGACGGAGCTTGCGCAGAAAACGGCCGCGTCTTCTCTGGGAACCGAGAATAATCGGTAAGAGGGATGGTTTGCGCAGAGATTGCCGCTTGGCCGGGCAATCGGTGAGAATGGGGACGCGGTTTCCGAATTGAGTATTGGGATGGTATGCGCTAGGCAAAGGCAGGATACGTTTCGGAAACGGTGAAGGCGTATGGGATCGGCAGCAGCCAACGGAATGCCGTCGCGGCCGGCGGACGAAGGCGATCCCGTTGCGCCGATTCCTCCCGCCGTGCGACCGGGAGAGGAAAACTCACCGGCGGCTGAGAACACACGACACGAAAGCGGCAAAGCCCGCGTGAGCAATGATGTCCCACCGGTCCATCGAGCTTCTGCGGCAGCCCCGCAGCAAGAGGCCGCCAAACCGGTCATCCCGTTGGACGATCCGGAGCCGCCGCAGCCCGACGAACCGGCGCCCGAGCCGGTGGACGAGATCGATTCCCGAAGGCGTTTTCGTCTGCGCGAGCGATTCTTGAGCGTGGGGGTCAGTGCGGCCGTCCACGCGACGTTGCTGGTCGTGTTGGCGATGATCAGCATTGCAGCGACCTCGGGCACGGGGGGGATCGTACTGCACTCGGAACTGAACGCGCAGCCCGATTGGCAGCCGGAGGACATCATTTTCGATCCGACCGACGCCAAGCTCGATTTTTCGCCCGGCGACTTGCAGGTGGATGCCGATTCGGTCGAGGTGAACGTGGCGGAATTTTCGCAAGCGGCGTCGGGGCCGGATGCCTCGCAGTCGTACTCAGGCGTGATCTCGTTCTTGAACCCGGATGTCGATCTGGCCTTTCCCATCGAGAAGATCGTCGGCGGCGGGCTCCAGGGCCGCTCGCCCGAAAATCGCCCGAACCTGGCGATGCAGGACGGTGGAACTCGGGAAAGCGAGGCCGCCGTCGAAGCCGGCCTTCGGTGGCTGGCGGCGCATCAACTCGAGAACGGCGGGTGGTCGTTCGATTTCACCAAAAGCTACTGCGGCGGCCTGTGCTCCCATCCCGGCAACGAACCGAGTACGACCGGCGCGACCGGTTTGGCGCTGTTGCCGTTCTTGGGCGCAGGATACACCCATCTCGACGGCGAACACCGCGACGTCGTGCGGCGAGGGCTGTACTATCTCATGCAACGAGGCCGCGTAACCGAACACGGCGTCGACCTGCAAGAAGGAACCATGTACGCGCAAGGAATCGCGACCTTGGCGGTGTGCGAAGCCTACGCCATGACCGGCGATAAGGCACTCGAAGATTTCGCCCAGGGGGCGGTCGACTTCATCGTGTACGCGCAGGATCGCAAAGGCGGCGGCTGGCGTTACTCGCCGGGTGAGCCGGGGGATACGACCGTCACCGGATGGCAGTTGATGGCCCTGAAGAGTGCCGAACTGGGACGCTTGCAGGTGCCTCGTGATACGCTGTACCTGGCGCAGCATTTCTTGGATCGCGTGCAATCGGAAGACGGGGCGTTGTACGGGTACCTGAAGCCTGACGAACCTCGACCCGCGACGACCGCCGTCGGGTTGTTGTGTCGGATGTACGGCGGCTGGACCCGCTACGAGCCGGGATTGCAAAAGGGCGTCGCCGTGCTCTCGCACTGGGGGCCGTCGGCTTCCGACATGTACTACAACTACTACGCCACTCAGGTGATGCGGCACTGGAACGGACCGGGCTGGCCCGAGTGGAACCGACGGTTGCGGGATTATTTGGTCGAAAACCAATCCCGCACAGGACACGAGGCGGGAAGCTGGTATTTCGAGGATCCGCACGTCTCGGCGGGAGGCCGTTTGTATACGACGGCCTTGGCGATCATGATTCTCGAGGTGTATTACCGGTACATGCCGCTCTACGGCCGCGATGTCTTCCAGCCGCAATCGCAATAGGGTTGAGCCGTTTAGGAAGAATCCCCTATTCAGGGGTGCTTGACGGCGAGGATGTCGCCTGCGAAAAGTATCTTCGCAATGCTACGATTCGTGGCGTGCATTCGGCGTCGGCGCGCACATGCAACGAATAGAGCCAGCATCCGGGAAATGCCGCCGCACCACCGAGGGGGTCAAGAATTATTTTTTGGTTTGCCTTTCCTTTTTGGTTTGCCGTCTTGACCAAGTCTCTCCATTTTGATATCGTCAACCGTGTTCGTGCCGCAGTTCGGAAACTTCGGTTCGAAAATCCTTCCGGGTAACTTGCAGCCCACGTTTTGTCCCACCTGCAACATCGGATGCGCCAGGGCAACACTGCCGGTTGCCGACTGATGCCGTTAGGCGACATGACATTGATCGCACCCCGTTCGGCTCCACAGTGCGAATTCTATCGTAACCTCTCTTGGCATGGCAGGTTACGTCGATCTATCTCTTGCCGCACGGAAGCTTTGGCACATGGTGTGCTTCAGTCGTTGTCAGGCAGTTGGAACGCAGTTGGTCGCATCTATCGATGACTTTCGCCTGTTGAGGATCGCACCTTGTCCAAAGTCAACACGAAATCGGTCGGTCGGAAGAGTCGGGCTCAAAAAGGCCGCAACGGCAAGGTCGCCCGCAACGGTCGGGTGAACGGTCACAACGGCCACAACGGTCACACGGGCCTCGACTTGGACCTCTTCGACGACGCCGTCACCCCCACGACGACGGTCGACGAATTCGATCTCGACGATGAGATCGACGAAGAAGACGAACTCGAAAACGAGTTGGAAGCCGAAGCCGAGGAAGACGGTGAAGGCTTGAGCGACGAGACCGGGCAAGACGACCAGATCGACGACCCGGTTCGCATCTATCTCATGCAGATGGGGGAAATCCCCCTCCTTTCGCGGAAAGAGGAAATCGCCGCCGCCAAGGCGATCGAAAAGGCTCGTCGCCGCTTCCGCTACGCGATGCTGGCGACCGACTATATCTTGCAGGCCGCGATCGTCTTGCTCGAAAAAGTCCGTGACGGTCGGCTGCGTCTGGATCGGACCGTCGACGTCTCGGTCACGAACCTGCGCGGCAAGCGACACATCATGGGCCTGTTGGGGCCGAACCTGACGACGCTGCGGGCGCTGTTGGCCCGCAACCGAGCCGACTTCCGCATCATGATGAATCGCCGTGAGTCGATGCGGAACCGCCGAGCCGCACGCGTCCGGCTGATGCGTCGTCGCTTTCGGGCCGTTCGCCTCATCGAGGAACTCGACCTGCGAACACAGAAGTTGCAACCGAACGTCGAGCGGCTCGTTCAAGTTTCGAAGCGAATGGACGACCTCGCCCGCGAGATCGCCGAGTTGCGCCGCACCCGTCAGAACAACGAACGACTCGCCGAACTGCGAAAAGAATTGTGCTTGCTCATGCGGGTGACGCTGGAAAGCCCCAGCACGTTGCGTCGTCATGTGGCCGCGATTTTGCGGGCGCAGGAAGAATACGAGGCCGCCAAGCGACGTCTTTCGGCCGGAAACCTGCGGTTGGTCGTCTCGATCGCGAAACGCTATCGCAACCGCGGTTTGAGCTTTCTCGACTTGATTCAAGAGGGGAACACGGGCTTGATGCGGGCGGTGGACAAGTTCGAGTACGCCCGCGGCTTCAAATTCTCGACCTATGCGACCTGGTGGATCCGTCAGGCGATCACCCGCGCGATCGCCGATCAAAGCCGCACGATTCGCGTGCCGGTGCACATGATCGAAACGATGTCGCGGGTACGAGCGGCTGCCCGCGAACTCCAGCAAAAGAACGGCGCACCGCCGACGGTCGAAGAGACGGCCGCGTTGGCCGGATTGTCGGTCGACGAAGCGGGCTGCGTGTTGCAGATGAGTCATCAGCCGTTGTCGCTGGATCAGCCGGTCGGCGACCACGACGACAGCTTCTTCGGCGACTTCCTGGCCGATTACCGGGAAGACGACCCGTTGTACGAGATGAATCAAGAGTTGCTCAAGCGGCGCATCTCGGAGGCGCTTTCCGAGTTGAGCTATCGCGAGCGTGAAATCATTCGACTGCGATACGGGCTGGCCGACGGTTACGCCTATACGCTGGAAGAGGTCGGCAAGATTTTCTCGGTCACGCGGGAACGCGTGCGACAAATCGAAGCGAAGGCGGTGCGGAAGCTCCAGCACCCCGTTCGTGCCCGCAAACTCGCCGGGTTCCTCGACAGCACCTTGGCGAATTGGAATCCGGAAGACGGTGACGGTGAAGGCGAGGAGTGATTGCCGGTAGCGACGGCCTCGCGAGACCGACAAGCGTCACTGCCTGAGCTTTTCTTCGCGAGGAGTCGCCCGACCGTGCATGCCTGGGGACGATGACCCGCCTCGTCCGCCGCGCGATCGTCCTCGATGCCGTCCCGTCGAAACAGGTGTGCAGGCGTTCTCGGTTCTTGTGCGATCCGACCGGGAACGCCTGTCCCGCTTTCTTGCCCGGCGTCGCGTATGTCAATCGACGCGATCGAGGCGACCGACCGCCACGGCGGCGGATCGGCCTGCGTCGGCGGTGAGTCCGGCCAACCACTCGGCGAGTTCCGGGGTCAGGTCGGCCGATGAGAACCGCCACCGCCAGTTTCCCGTGGCCGTACCGGGGATGTTCATCCGGTGCTCGGCGCCCAGCGAGAGCACGTCTTGCAGCGGGGCAATCGCCATCCGGGAACCGGCCTGCCAGGCCAGCTCGATCATTCGCCGCGCCACATCTTCCGGCCGTCCGCCGAGGTCTTCATCGACGCGGGCACGGAAGTGCGGGTCGGGCGTTACCTCCGTCTCGTACCACCCCCGACTGGTGTTGTTGTCGTGCGTGCCGGTGTAGATGACCGTGTCTTCCGGGGCGTTCGCCGGAAGGAAATGGTCCAGTGACGGATTCCCCAGCACGAACTGAAGCACGATCATCCCGGGCAAATGAAACCGGCGGCGGAGGGCGACGACATCTTCGGTGATGTGGCCTAAATCTTCGGCCACGATGGGCAACACCCGGCGGTTGTCGGCCGTGTACTCCCACGGGCCTTCCCACGTATCGAGCAGCGTTTGCAGCAGTGCCTCGCCCGGGGCAGGAATCCATCGGCCGTGTCGGGCCGTCTTGTGATGCGCCGGAATCGACCAATACGCCGCGAATCCGCGGAAGTGGTCCAGGCGCGTCAAGTCGACCATCCGGCAGCAGGCCCGCAGGCGGTCGACCCACCAGCGGAAGCCGTCTGCCGCGAGCGCCTCCCACTCGTATACGGGATGTCCCCACAGTTGCCCGTTCGCTGAAAATCCGTCGGGAGGCACACCGCCGACCTCGAGGGGATTCCCCGACTCGTCCAACTTGAAATAACGCCGGTTGGCCCACACGTCGGGACTTTGGTAGGCCACGTAAAAGGGCATGTCGCCGAAAATGCGGATCCCCAGCGACTTCGCGTGTGCGTGGAGCCTTTCCCACTGGCGAAAGAAGACGAATTGCTCGAAACGCAGGCGACGCACGGCCGTCGCCAAGGCATCGTCCACGCGCTTCGCGAGTTCATTCCACGGCGTGCCGGGACGCGGTGCGTCGTCGGGCCACGTGTTCCAGGGGCGATGGTCGTAACGCTCGGCCGACGCCATGAACAGTGCGAAATCGTCCAACCACCACGCATGTGCGGCGCAGAATCGCTCGAAGTCCTGTTGCAGCGGATGGGCCGCAGGCAGCGATTCGAACGCCCGAAAGGCCTCTCCCAACAGCGCTCGCTTGGTCCGCACGACCGCCGGGTAATCGACGGGGGCATTCTCCGGACCGGCCGCTGCCGCGTCGTGCAAGGCGTCGGAAGACAAGAGTCCGTCTTCAGCCAGCAACTCAGGGCTGACCAGCAACGGATTTCCGGCGAATGCCGAGGAGGACGTGTATGGCGAGCCGTTTTCTTCGATCGGGCCCAGCGGGAGGATTTGCCAAACATGCTGATCCGCCTGCGCGAGCCATTCCAGAAACCGGTACGCACCGGGCCCCAAGTCGCCGATGCCGAAACGGCCGGGAAGCGATGTCGGATGAAGCAAGATTCCGCTGGACCGCATGTGAGGTCGGCCTTCTACCTATGGAAACCGAGGGTCGGAAAACCGTCGTGCGCTGCGATTCGCCCTTCCGAGAGGAAACAAGGAGGACAATTCACGCCATTATACGGACTCGCCCCAACTGTGCCACTGTCCAAAACTTGCGCCTTCGTTACAGATTGTCGCGTCGCTCGTTGTACCGCGTTCCATGCGTGGTCGGATCATGCGGTGCGGCTTGTGCGGATTGTGGCGATCAGGGAACTTCGCCGAATCACGGCGGCAGTCGCATCTCTTCGCTTGGAACAATACAACATTTCGGGGGGGTGGGTGGTAAAAAAGGCAAATGATAATGGATAAGTAGCTTTTCGTGCGGCGATTCGCGCTGCGTCACTTTTCTCGATTTGCTACAGTTCGCCTGTCACGCGGTCGGGGCACCGATTTGCTTTCCCCGGCGCGAACACTGCTTTGGGGCAACGCTCATCGAGCCGTCAACAGCCAACGAGGATCATCGGCGATGTGTGGAATAGTGGGATACGTCGGGGGCGAGCACGCCGTTTCGTTCATGGTGACCGGATTGCGCCGGTTGGAGTATCGCGGCTACGACAGTGCCGGAGTGGCCACACTGGATTCCCAACGCGAGATTCGCGTAGTGAAGACGGCCGGTCGAATCGACGACTTGGCCAATCAACTTGCCGAAACCCCGATCGACGGTTGCCTGGGGATCGGCCATACCCGTTGGGCCACGCACGGCCCGGCGACCGACTTGAACGCCCATCCCCACTTGGGCGGCGACGGTGCCGTAGCCGTGGTGCACAACGGCGTGATCGAGAACTATCTCGAATTGCGAACCCAATTGGAACGCCGCGGCCACGAGTTTCGCTCGGCGACCGACACGGAAGTCATCGCCCACTTGATTGCCGAGGTCGTTCAACGGCTCGGCGATCCCGAGGCCGTGGCGCGCGACGGCTACGAACCGCTCGTGCGTGCCGTGCAGGCGGCGTTGGGACAGCTCCGGGGAACGTACGGCCTGGCCATCCTGTTCCGCGACTATCCGGATGTGTTGATCGCCGCGCGGCTGGGAAGCCCTCTGATCGTCGGGGTCGGTGACGAGGCGCACTATGTCGCCAGCGATTCGTCGCCGTTGGCCGGGTATACCGACCGAATCGTTTACCTGCGCGATCACGAAACGGCTTTGCTTACGCGCGACAGCGTTCGCGTCTTCCACCGCGACGAAGGCGCCATTGAACTGACGATCGAGCGCCTCGATTTGCAGGTGGACGATGTCGATTTGACCGGCTACGACCACTACATGCTCAAGGAGATTTACGAGCAGCCGGTATCGCTGCGGAACGCGATGCGAGGACGCTTGGATCTCGACACGGCCACCGCCAAGTTCGGCGGATTGAACCTTTCCCCCCAGCAGTTGCGGTCGATCGACCGAATCTTGCTGACCGGGTGCGGCACGAGCTGGCATGCAGCGTTGGTCGGCGAATACCAAATCGAATCGTTGGCGCGGCTTCCCGTCGAGGTCGAGTATGCCAGCGAGCTGCGCTATCGCAATCCGCCCCTCGATCGGAATACGTTGTTGTTTGCGATCACTCAAAGCGGCGAGACCGCCGACACGCTTGCGGCCCTGCGGGAAATGAAACGCAAAGGGCATTTCTCGCTGGCGATTTGTAACGTGGTGGGCAGCACGATCGCCCAGGAAGCCGACGGCGGCATCTACCTGCATGCTGGTCCCGAGATCGGTGTGGCCTCGACGAAAGCGTTCACCTCGCAGTGTCTCGCGTTGGGGATGCTGGCCTTGTACTTCGGCCGCTTGAACCACCTGGGGTTCGAGGCCGGAATGCGTCTGATCCAGCAAATTACCCAGTTGCCCGAGAAACTGGCTCGCACGCTCGAATGCAACGAGGTCGTCCGGCAGGTGGCCGCGAAGTATCAGCACTGTCGGAACTTCTTGTACCTGGGCCGCCAAATCAACTTCCCCACGGCGTTGGAAGGGGCGCTCAAGCTCAAGGAAATCAGCTACATCCACGCCGAGGGATACCCCGCCGCCGAGATGAAGCACGGTCCCATCGCCTTGGTCGATGCCGAGACGCCCAGCGTCTTCGTATTGCCGCGGGGTTGGGTGTACGACAAGGTGCTGGCGAACATGCAGGAGATCAAGGCCCGCGGCGGACCGGTCATCGCCGTCGTCGAACAGGGCGATTCCGACGCAGCGTCGATCGCCGACGACGTGATCGAGGTGCCCGCCGTGGAGGACTTCCTGCAACCGATCGTCTTCGTCGTGCCGCTCCAGCTATTGGCGTATCACATCGCCGTGTTGCGGGGTTGCGACGTCGACAAGCCGCGAAATCTGGCCAAGAGCGTGACGGTCGAGTAGGCCGCTTTCGGGGGTGCTACGGAGAATTTCCGAAAAAGAAATTTCGATCGATTGCATGCGGCAAAGGCGGGCTCTATACTGTCGGATTCACTCAGCGAAGCCGCTATGCCCCCGGGCGGCTTTCGCCGTGTCCGACGGGGTGGGTATAGTCATCCAAGGAGGCCCGCCGTGAACCTTCAAGAGCAAGCCTACGCTCGGTTCCACCTCGTACGCGAAATGATGGAAACGCCGGAATTGGTCGGGCGTTTCGATCCTGCCGCCGGCGCACCGTTCGTCTCGGCGATCGACGAGGTCGGAAAATTGTTTTTGACCGGCGAAGGTTCCAGCCGTATTTTCCCCGCCAAAAACTGCATCGCCGAAAATCTGAAGCGAGGCGGTGCCTGGACGATCGTGACCGAAGGCGCCCGCCAGGCGCACGAATATCGCTTGGAATCGTTCGCAGTCTTCGGCGCCAGCAACAGCGGCCGCACGAAAGAACTCATCTCGCTGTTCCGACAGTTGCAGGAGCAAGGCCACGCCCGCCGGTTCGGTTTGACGGCGACCGCTGGCAGCACGTTGACCGAGGTATCCCAACAGTGTTTCGTGCTCGGGTGCGGCAAGGAAGAAGCCGTAGCAGCCACCAAGAGCGTCGTCGAGCAGGCGCTCTTCTACCTCTCGTTGTTGGCCGCCAAGGATGAGACACTGCCGTTGGCGGCCAACCGCGACGCGGCTGCGGCCGCTTGCCGTGAAGTGCTCGAATCGACGTTGGATGCGTCCATCGTCGAGGCGATTGCTGCGGCCCCGATCGTCTATTTTGCCGGACGCAACAACGGTGTTGCCGAAGAGTTGACTCTCAAGACGAACGAGATCACGCGCAAGAAGAGTGACTACCTTGAAGGTACCTACGCCGTTCACGGGATCGAAGAGGTGATGAATCCCGACGAGGTCGTGTTGGTGGTCGATCCGTATCCGGCGGAGGTGGACAAGTTCCGCGAGGTACTGGTCGACGGCGTCGGCCTGAAGGTGTTCGCAATCGCGTCGAAAGAGACGGGTTTGCCGACGATCAAGATTCCGAGCGTGCCCGGCTACGACACGATCCTTCAGTTGTTGGCCGGTTGGAACGTGCTGGTCGAGGTGGGGGTGAAACTGGGAATCGATCTCGATAAGCCCCAACGCGCCCGCAAGGTCGGCAACGAAGTTTCCGGCTGACGTCTCCGCTTGTGTGCCGCTTGCCGCGCGTCGCAGCGGACCGCGCCGCGGTTCGCTCGATGTTTCGCGGCCGTACCATCGAATCGACGAGGAGTTCCGTGATGGTCGACGGAGTCACCTACTCTCGGCGCACCGCGCAGGGAATCGTTCACAGTCCGCAGATCGCCGACGTCTTCGACGGCTGGAAGGCCGGACAAGAACGCTGGATGTTCGTTTCGCCCCACGACGACGATGTCGTCATCGGGGCCGGGCTGACGACGCACATCGGCATCTTGGAGGGCGTGGAGGTTCACGCGGTCATCACGACCGACGGCCGCATGGGGTACTGTCGACTCGCCCAGCGTCGCAGTATCGCGCGCATTCGCGCCGATGAGGCCGTGGAAGGGTATCGTGCCCTGGGGCTGGTCGCCGAACGGTTGCATCGCCTGGGATTCCCCGATTGCAACTTGAATCCGTATCGAGGCCGGCACTTTGCCACGATCGGCGATCCGACCGAATTGGAAGGTGCCAGCGGGCTTCAGAACGCGTTTCCCTACGTCTTGCGGCAGGTGCGGCCGACGCGGGTGTTCCTGCCCACGCCCACCGACCTGCATCCCGACCACAAGATCGTCTACGAGGAGATGCTGATCAGCCTGTTCCACGCGCAGGGGACGATCTGGCCCGAGTTGGGACGGCCGATCGACGAGGTGCCGAAGGTCTACGAGTACGCCACGTACTGTGATTTTTCGGAACCGCCGCAAATTCGCGTGACCGGCACGGCGGAAATGTTGGAACGTAAACTCGAGGCGATTCGGGCGTTCGCCAGCCAGGAACAGATCGAGGCTTTGGTCGAAGTGCAACGAAACGTCGGCCCGGTCGAGTACATTCGAGAGGTCGAATTCAATTTCTATTCGCCGGAGAAATACGCATCGCTGTTCGAGTGAGCCGCCGGCCGGTAGAGCAGGGGCTTGAGGCCCCGGTCGATATCCGGCGCGTGTTCCGGTTTTCGGACGCGAGGCTTCGGCGAACGTGGGTATCATGGAGATATCGGAACGGCCGCACGACGCCGGTGAGGCGTGTCGCGGTCTTTCACGATCGACTTCTCTTGCCCACAAGGAATCGGGATCATGCGCGATCGAATCTGCTACCTGGGCGACGACGACCTTTCCGGTGCGGCCGTGTACCTGGCCGGTGTGTTGGGACATCACCAGCTTCCCTTCGACCACGTGCCGAGCACTGTGAGGCTGAGCGACAATTGCATCGACGATCCGTATCGGTTGTATATCTTCAGTGATTATCCCGGCGCGAATCTCACGGTGCAGCAAATGGAAGGCATCGTCGCGGCCGTGGCCGAACAAGGCGCCGGATTGTTGATGATCGGCGGATGGGAGAGTTTCTACGGACGCGTCGGTGAGTATGCGAATTCGCCGATCGCCGGGGTGCTTCCCGTCTTCCTGCAATCGCAGGACGACCGCTGCAACTGCTGGCGGCCGTGCGTCGTCGAAAAGACGGCGGCTCATCCGATCGTCGACAATCTGCCCTTCGACGAATCACCGGTCATCGGCGGATTCAATCGGACGACGGCCAAGCCGAATACGAAAACGATCTTGAAGGCCGTCGTGTTCCGGGCGATCGCTCGCGGTGAACGATTCACCTTCGTGCGCAGCGACGAGGCTCCACTGCTGGTGTTGGGGCGATTCGGTGCGGGGCGAACCGCGGCCTTCACCACCGATGCGGCACCGCACTGGGTCGGCGGGCTGGTCGATTGGGGCAACCGGCGGATCGTCCGACAGGTAGAAGATGCCTACGTCGAAGTAGGCGACCGCTACGCGAGACTGTTGGCGAACATCGTCGAGTGGACCGGGCGTTGGAACGATTGGCCCGACGCCCTGGAAGACGACGAAACGGAGATTCCCGCCGAGGAACCGAACGAACTGATGTTGTGATATCGGCCGGCGAAGCAGCGGGACATGCGTCGGCGGCCGTGGGTGTCCGAGTCGAACGGATGCCGAGAAGACGACTGAAACACGGAAAGGGTGAGAACCATGTTGCGCGGAAAAGCCTTGATCGGACAAAGCGGCGGCCCGACGTCGGTCATCAACGCCAGCTTGGTGGGCGTGCTCGAAAAGTGCCGCGAATTTGGCGACATCACCGGCGTTTTGGGCATGCGTTTCGGCATCGAGGGCTTCATGGAGGGCGAAGTGATCGACTTGGGGGCGCTCTCGGACGAGACCGTCGCCGCCCTCAAACGCACGCCCGGCTCGGCCTTGGGAAGTTGTCGTCACAAACTGGTCGACGAGGACTTTCCCCGCGTGCTCGAAATGCTCGAAAAGCACGACATCCGCTATATGTTCCTGATCGGCGGAAACGACACGATGGACACGATCCACCGTGTCGAGGCCTATTGCCGCGAGAAAGGTTACGAGATGATCGGTGTGGGCGTGCCCAAGACGGTCGATAACGACCTGTTCGGCACCGATCACACGCCGGGATTCGGCAGCGCCGGCAGGTACGTGGCGCTCTCGGTACTCCAGGGCGGTACGTTGGCCAGGGACATGCAACGTGTCGATCAATACGTGATCTTCCAGACGGTCGGCCGTTCGGCGGGATGGTTACCTGCCGCGGCCGCGGTCGCCAAACGGGATGAAGCCGACGCCCCGCACATCATCCTGCTGCCCGAACGCCCCTTCGATCGCGACAAGTTCCTGGCCGAGGTCGAACGGTGCCGGTCGGCCTACGGATGGTGCAGCATCGTATGCGGCGAAGGGATCTGCTACGCCGACGGCACGCCCGTCAGCCAATCGCAAACCACCGACAAGTTCTCGAACGTCGAATTCGGAGCGATGGGCGGCACGAGCGCCGCCATGATGCTGCACCGCATGATCGGCGATGCCTTTGGATGGCGAGGTGAATTCCAGGTGTGCGAGTCGCTGCAAATGTGCGCCGCCGATCGAATCAGCGAAATCGACCTGGAAGAGGCCTACGCCGTGGGATGCCGGGCGGTGGAATTGGCGGCCGAAGGGGTTTCGGGGGCGATGGTCTCGATCGTGCGAGAGTCCGACGATCCGTACGCCTGGAGCCTCGGGACGGCTTCGCTTTCAGAAGTTGCCGTTCGCGCGAAACCGATGCCCGACGAGTTTATCGACGCCTCGGGCATGTTCGTGAACGAAGCGTGCCTGAACTATCTGCGACCGTTGATCGGCCCCTTGCCGAACTACGTTCGGCTGTAAGGGTTGCCGCGAGGGGGGCGGTTCGATCATACTGAAGTGCTTTCCTAATGCACAGAGGACTCCCCCCAATCCGATGCAGCAGGACGCGTCCGGGAGGGTGACGGCCGTCGTTTCCGGCGGACGCTATGCGGCAAGTTTCTTGCCCGCGATCGAAGGGCGGTGAGTCCCGTTCGGAACGATTGATGATTGTATGCAAAATAGGCGATAGAAACGTTCTGCGCGAGGGACTCATGTTCGAACAAATCACTCGAGAACAGGCCCAGGCACCCTTTTACGTCGGGATCGATCTGGGCGGAACCAACATCAAGGCTGGAGTCGTCGACGACCTGGGGCGCGTCATTTGGCGCGACCAGGTGCCTACCTACGTTGAACGCGGACCGCACGACGGTGCCCGCCGAATCGGCGAATTGATCAAGCGGGCGATCGCCGAAGTCGGGGCGGCGGAGGACGAAGTCGGCGGAGTCGGGCTCGGCTCGCCCGGCACGATGGACATCCCCGGAGGAAAGCTCGTCGTTCCCGCCAACCTCAAGGGTTGGGAGCACTTCCCGATTCGCGATGAAGTCAGTAAGGTTTGCGGACGCCCGGTCGTCTTCGCCAACGATGCGACCGCCGCCGCATTCGGCGAAAGTTGGGTCGGTGCCGGAAAACAGTTCGAGAGCCTCATTTTGCTGACGTTGGGGACCGGCATCGGCTGCGGGATCGTCATCGGCGATATGCTGCTGGACGGTCAACACAGCCACGGCGGCGAATACGGCCACACGGTCATCGACTGCGGGCCCGACGCGCCCACGTGCTCGTGCGGCAGGCGAGGTCACCTCGAGGCTTTCGCCAGCGCCACCGCCGTCACTCGCCGGGCGAAAGAAGCCCTCGACGCGGGCCACGTGAGCATGTTGACCCGCCGTATCGCCGAAGGTGCGGTTCTCGAACCGAAATTGATCGCCGAAACCGCCGAAGCCGGCGACGAGCTTTCGCGCCGGTTGATCTTCGAGACGGCCGAGTATCTGGGAATCGGTATCGTCAACCTCATGCACACGATCGACCCCGATGCCATCCTGATCGGCGGGGCGATGACCTTCGGCGGCAAAGGTTCCCGCTTGGGCGAGCTGTTCCTTCAACGCGTGCGGGAGGAAGTGTTCCTGAGGGCCTATCCCGCGGTCGGCGACAATACGGCCATCGAATTCGCCACGCTCGGAGGGGCCGCGGGGTTCATCGGCGCAGCCGGTATCGCCCGGCTCGACGCCCGCAAGAAAGCCCGAGGCTGATCGGCGCTGCGACCGAGCGGACGAAGCAGGCAAGGCACGGCGGCCGCGGCAAATCGATGGATGATCAACCCGGGGCATGTTGAAGCATCGAAGGAGGACGTTCCGTGACCGCCGTCATTCGACCGATTCCGCTGGCACGTTCCGTCGCACCGTTTTACGTCGGGATCGACCTGGGAGGAACGAACACGAAGATCGGATTGGTCGACGATCTGGGGCGTCCGATCTTTCGTCCGGAATCGATACCGACTTCGGTCGAAGACGGGCCCGAAGCGGCGATCGAGCGGATTGCTGCGGCCGTCCTCCAGATGATCGACCGCTCCCAACTTCAGCCAAACGAGGTGGCGCGGGTCGGGTTGGGGTGTGCCGGGATTCTCGACCTGCACGCGGGCGTGATGGTCAATCCGACGAATTTCCCCGGCTGGGGCGGCTTTCCCATTCGCGAGGCTTTGGCCGAGCGCTGCGGGATGCCCGTGGTAATGGCCAACGATGCCTCGGCCGCCGCCTTCGGCGAACTTTGGATCGGCTCGGGACGTGGATTTCGCAGCCTCGTACTGTTGACGCTCGGTACCGGTGTCGGCTGCGGTGTGATCCTGGGCGATTTGATCATCGAAGGCGAACACGGCCACGGGACCGAGTGCGGCCACATTCTCATCGACCCCGCCGACGATGCGCGGATGTGCTCGTGCGGGAAGACGGGCCACCTCGAAGCCTACGCGGGCGGGTACGCCGTCATCGAACGCACACGCGAGCGAATCGAGGCGGAACCGACCACTTCGCTCAAGCCCCGAATCGACGCCGGGGAACGCCTGACCCCGCTGATGGTCGCTGAAGAAGCCGAAAAAGGGGACCCCGTCGCCCGCGAAATCGTCATGGAAACCGCCCGTTATCTCGGGCTCGGAATCGTCACGCTGCTGCATACTTTCGACCCCTCGGGGGTGTTGATCGGCGGGGCGATGACGTTCGGAGGGGCGGCAAGCCCTCTGGGGCAAGCGTTTTTGGGACGCATTCGCGAGGAGGTGGCCGCCCGCGCGTTCCCTGTGCTGGCCGAAAAGGTGAAAATCCGGTTCGCCGCGTTGGGAAACGATGCCGGATTCATCGGAGCCGCCGGTATTGCACGATTGGAGCATCGAAAAGAACGCTGACGCATCCCCATCCGGGGGGCGCCGTTCGCTCGGTTCTTCCCGAATACGACCAATACAAAGCGCCGCCGGGCGAATGGCATCTTGGGTAACTGGCGATCGGCGGACTCCCACCGCGCGCCCCAAGGAAGCGAAGTCTTTTGCTCACGAAGACACTTCTGTAGAGGGGGTTGAGGTGTTTGACGGCCTGTTCGAGGCAGTCCTATAATGCGCCGGGTTCGTATGCTGTCGGAGGCCGATCTTCCTTCGAACCTGCGTCGTCGGAAGTCGATTTCCATCGCTCGAACGAAAGGAATTGCGGTCATGCCGGCATGGTTTCCGGTTTCTCCGCGGAAACGTAGAAAGTGGCTCGCCGCCGTCGTATTCGCGGGGGCGATCTCGGTGTGGTGCTCCGGCTTGCTCGAAGCTCAAGAGGCCTCGATCGACCCGGCGGGCGGACGACCGTCGGCACCGGCGGAAGAAGCGACGGACGACGCGAATGTCATTTTGGGACGCGTCTTGCGGATCGGATTGCCGATTACCGGCCCGGCGACGGGGCGAATCAAGCAGCATGTCGGCGATTTGGTGCAACAGGCGGCCGACCGCGATCAGCGGCTGGTGTTCATTCTCGAATTCGACGTTCCGCCCGACGAGGAAGAATACGCCGTCCGCAGCGAGTTCGGTGCATGTTACGACTTGGCCGA
Organism: Thermostilla marina; assembly: GCF_054657455.1. Lineage (NCBI taxonomy): Bacteria > Pseudomonadati > Planctomycetota > Planctomycetia > Pirellulales > Thermoguttaceae > Thermostilla > Thermostilla marina. Next base: position 900,054 of record NZ_BAAHYR010000001.1, read on the forward strand.
GTTTCTCACCGGTCCGGCGATGGCGAACCACACGACCGTCGCCTTCATTCCGCAACCGGTTTTCGGCCATGCCGTGCTGGTTGCTTTGGCATGTGACCGGATCGTGATGGGGCCGGACGGCGAATTGGGGGCCGCGGGCATTGCCGAAGCACGAATTTCACCGCCGATGGTCAGTGCGTATCGGCATATGGCCCAACGGCGGCGCACGATTCCCGAAGAAGTCGCCGTCGGAATGCTCGATCCTGCAAAGTCGGTGTTGATCGTCGAGACGGATACGGAACGCCGGTTCGTTACGCCCGACCAACTGGAGCGCCTACGACAAGAGCGGACCATTCGCGGCGAACCGAAAGTGCTCTTCGCCGAAAACGAGTTCGGCCGTCTTGCTGCCCGCGAGGCCCGCGAACTCGACTTCATCGATGCCTTGGCCGACGACATGACCGAGGTCTTGCGGTTATTGGAGATCGCGCCCGATCATGTGGAACAGATCGACCTGCTCGGCGAGCGATGGCGACCCGTGTTGGTCGAGATCAAAGGACCGATCCGCGCGAACGCCGTCGATCGCGCGATTCGGCTCGTGCAAGACGCGATTCGGCGCGACGACGCGAACTTCGTGTGCGTGCGGATCGACAGTCCGGGCGGCTCGCCTGCCGATTCGTTGCGACTGGCCACCTTCTTGTGCGAAGATTTGGCGGCCGATCGCGTGCGGACGACCGCCTACATTCCCAACATGGCATTGGCCGATGCCGCGCTGATCGCTGCCGCCTGTGATCACGTGATCATGAAAGAAGGCGCTTTGCTCGGCGGCGAAGGCGACGTCGTCCTCACCGATCGGGACATCAAATCGATCGTTTCGACGTTGAAAGACGTGATCGTCAAGCGAACGCATCGATCCTGGTCGCTGACCGCGTCGATGTTCGATCCGAACCTGGAGGTCGTCAAGTACAGTCGCAAAGGCAATGCGAACTACGTCGATTACTTTTGTAAAGAAGAGTTAGCGTCGTTGCCGGATGCCGATGATTGGGAGGCGGGCGAAGTCGTCCATCCGCCGGGAGACGTACTCCAAGTCGAGGCCGAACAAGCCCGCGAACTGGGGTTGGCCCGCGAGATCGTTTCGGGGTTCGCCGAGTTGAAACACCTGTACGGTTTGGACGACGATCCGACCCTTTTGGAGCCGACGTGGGCCGATATTCTGATCGAGGCGTTGGCCTCACCGTATGTGGCGGTGTTTTTGCTGATTTTCGGCGTCGTCGGACTGATGATCGAGCTGCAAACCCCCGGCGTCGGCGTGGGCGGTTTTCTTGCCGCGACGTGCTTTGTGCTTTTCTTCTGGAGTCGTTTCTTGGGGCAAACGGCCGGATGGCTCGAAGTTTCGTTGTTCGTGTTGGGAATCGTCTGCTTGTTGCTGGAATTCTTTGTGATTCCGGGGTTCGGGATCTTCGGGCTCGGCGGCGGATTGCTCGTTTTGGCCTCGCTGATCTTGGCCGGTCAAACGTTCATCATTCCCCGCAACAGCTACCAATTGCAGCAGTTTCAGAATTCGTTGTACGTGCTGGCGGGAACAGGAATCGGCATCGGCGCGGCGATTTGGGCCCTCAACAAATGGTTGCCCGGCATTCCCGTCTTGGGACGCGTCGTCCTGCAACCGCCTTCCGAACAGGAACAACAAGAATTTCAACAGCGGCGGCGATTGTCGACGGTCGACGAGAGTTGGGTCGGTAAACGCGGCAAAGTGACCGCCCCTTTGATGCCCAGCGGCAAGGCCCGCATCGACGGTCGCCTGATCGATGTGATCGCCGAAGACTACGAAAGCGTCGATCCTCCGGCCGAAGTCGAAATCACCGAGGTGCGCGGCAACCGGGTTTTCGTGCGACCGGTGCACAAGTAATCGGCAGTAATCGGCGGCGGACGCACGTGTGAAGCAAGCGGCAACACGCACTTCGAAAACGATACCGAGGTCACCCAGCGATGGATACGTGGATTTGGCCGGTGATGATGGTTTTCGTCGGGCTGGCTTTGGCCGTGCTGGAGCTGTTTTTCGTCTCGCACGGCATCTTGAGCGCGCTGGCGGTGTTGTCGCTGGTGACGGCGGTCGTGATGGGGTTCATGTATTCCACGTTGTTGGGTGAAATCCTGCTGACCGTCTCGATGTTGGGAATTCCCGGTTTCGTGGTCTTGGCGATCTACATTTGGCCGCGGACGCCTATCGGTCGCCGTGTCCTGTTGCCGGAGGTTTCCGAAGAAGCCGTCTTGCCCGACAATCCGCGGATCAAGGCCCTCAGGACGCTGGTGGGCGAGGTCGGCTTGACCAAGGCCCAACTGTTGCCCTCGGGACCGGTCGAAATCAACGGTCGCACGTACGATGCGCTGAGCGAAGGGCCGGCCATCGAGGCAGGCACGCCGGTGCGGGTCGTCGCCGTGCAGGGGGCCTGGATCCTCGTGCGGGCCCTGGCCGAAGAAGAAGGCAACGATGCGGAAACGCCGGACGGTTCACAGACCGCCGACACGCAACACTATGGCAAGGAATCGCCGCGAGAAGCGAATACCTCGGAGAAGGAAGCCGATATCGATCTGGAACTTCCCGACGATTTGTTCGACGACGAACGGGGTTCCAAGTGATGCGGGACGGTGCGTCCCTCCGGAATTTCTTGACAGTATGCAGCAAATTGGGTAAAGGGTAGGCAGTCTTTAGAGGGGATTTGGCGCCCGAGAACGCGGGGCGTCGGCGACCGCAGCCGTCGATCCGCGTATCGTGCTCTCCGCTTGCGAGGGCGAGCCTCGCCCAACGAAAGAGAGTGTGACCGATGTGGATGCTCGCACAGCAGGACGTCAAGACGATCATCATTTTCGTGGCCGTTTTCCTGGTCATTGTTTTCGGGATCGTCGTCCTCGCCGTTTTTGCGAAGTACTTTCGGCTGTGGATTCAGGCGAAAACGACCGGGGCGGGAATCAGTATTTTCGATCTGTTGGGGATGACATTCCGTAAGGTCCGGCCCGAGATCATCGTCCGCGCGAAGATCATGGCCGTGCAAGCCGGAATCACAGCCGCCGACGGCGTGACGACCAAATCGCTCGAGGCGCACTACCTGGCCGGAGGAAACGTGGGGCAGGTCATCCGCGCCCTGATCGCCGCCCGCAACGCCCAGATGTCGGAACTCGATTTTCGCCTCGCTGCGGCGATCGACCTCGCCGGACGCGACGTGCTCGAGGCGGTGCGGACCAGTGTGTACCCGAAGGTCATCGATTGCCCCAAGAAAGGGTCCGGTAAAGACGCCCTCGATGCGGTGGCCAAGAACGGGATTCAATTGCTGGTCAAAGCGCGGGTAACCGTTCGGGCGAATATCTTGCAACTGATCGGTGGGGCCACGGAAGAGACGATCATTGCCCGCGTCGGCGAGGGCATCATTCGCGCCATCGGCTCCTGCGATACCCACTACGAGGTGCTCGAGAATCCCGACAACATCTCGAAGGCGGTGTTGGCCCAACGGTTGGACCGGCAGACGGCCTTCGAGATCGTTTCGATCGACATTGCCGACATCGACGTAGGACAGAACATCGGCGCCCGCTTGCAGGCCGACCAGGCCGAGGCCGATGTCCGCGTCGCGCGTGCCAAGGCCGAAAGCCGCCGCGCGATGGCGGTCGCCGCCGAGCAAGAGAACTTGGCTTTGATCGAAGAAAACCGAGCGAAGCTGGTCGAGGCCGAAGCCGAAGTTCCCAAGGCCATTGCCGAGGCGTTCCAGAACGGCGGTTTGGGGATCATGGACTACTATCGGCTGCAAAACATCCAGGCCGATACCGACATGCGTGCGGCGATCGCAAAGGCCGGAACGCCGACGCAACAAAAGCAAGCCGGGCAGACACGGGGGACGGCCTCATGACGTTTTCGCCCGCTTGGATTTTGGCCGACGGCGAATGGGTAGGCGTGATCATCTTCTTGGTGATTTCGGCTCTGAGTGCCTTGGCGCAGGGATTGGGGAACAAGAAGAAGAAGGCCCCCGGTCCGCGGCCCGGGCCGCAGCCTCCCCGACAGGCACCCGCCCCCGGATTGCGCGACGAGATCGAAGCCTTCTTGAAAGCGCAACGCGGCGACCGGCGCCCTGCCGCCGACGAGCCGCCGGTCGAGGCGATCGTGATCGACGAGGAAAACGACTTTTCCGGAATGCGGTCGTCATCCGCCCGAGAGGCGAAGACGACCATCTGCGGCGGCGTCTCTCGTTCAGACGGTGATGACGACCTCTCCGATGTCGATTCGCGTCATTTGCCGCACCTTAGGCAGGCTCCGGAACCGGGCGCCGATCCCACGATCGACGGAAGTGAGAGAGATATCGTCGACGCTCCGGGACCGGCGACTTCCTCGGAGCAGATCGACGAAATCAGCAGTCCGTTGGCCTCGCAGTTGACGGCCATGTTGCAAAGTCCGCAAGGGGCCTTTCAAGCGATCTTGTTGTCGGAAATTTTCCGTCGCCCCGACGAACGGCCGTTTCTGTAAGCGACGGCAAGGTGTTCCCGATTCGATTTTCGGCCGTCGATGTCGCGTGCAGCTTTCATGCCGACGCCCCACGTGGCAACGCCCGTCTCGAAGCGGTAGCATGAAACCGTTTCGGAGCAATGCGCCGGAGCATGGGGCGAATCGAGCGACTAGACACTGGGAGGTGAACTCATGGATCGCGCAGACCCGGGGAAAACCCGCGTCGGTTGGATCGGGACGGGCGTGATGGGACTGAGCATGTGTCGGCATCTGATCGAGGCCGGTTACCAAGCGACCGTCTACAACCGCACGAAAAGCAAGGCCGAGCCGCTGATCGCCTTGGGGGCCGCGTGGGCCGATTCGCCGCGGCAAGTCGCGGAAGCGGCCGATATCGTCTTCTCGATCGTCGGCTTTCCCCACGATGTCCGCGAGGTGATCTTGGGGCCGAACGGTGCATTGGCGGGATGTCGGCCGGGCAGCATCATCGTCGATATGACCACCAGCGAACCTTCATTGGCGGTCGAAATCGCCGCTCAAGCCAAGGCGAAGGACGTGTGGGCGATCGATGCGCCGGTTTCCGGCGGCGATGTCGGGGCGCGAGAAGCCCGCTTGTCGATCATGGTCGGCGGCGAACCCGAAGCCGTCGAGGCGGTCATGCCCTGTTTTGAGGTGATGGGCAAGACGATCGTGCATCAAGGGCCGCCCGGCGCCGGCCAACACACGAAGATGGTCAACCAGATCCTCATCGCCACGAACATGATCGGCGTGTGCGAGAGCCTGCTGTACGCCTACAAGGCCGGGTTGGATCTCGAAACCGTCTTGAAGTCGGTGGCTTCCGGCGCGGCAGGGAGCTGGTCGTTGTCGAATCTCGGTCCCCGCATCATCGACAACAACTTCGATCCCGGCTTCTTCGTCGAACATTTCGTGAAAGACATGGGAATCGCGCTGGCCGAGGCGAAGCGGATGAACCTGGCATTGCCGGGGTTGGCGCTGGCCCATCAACTGTACATCTCGCTGATCGCCTGCGGCGGTGCGAAGAACGGAACACAGGCGTTGCAATTGGCCCTGGCACGAATGAATGACATCGACTGGCAGCATCGTTGAACGAACCGGCGGTCCGGCCGATTCGGCGGAGGAAAAACTCCAAGCGGCGGCTTCGTGCAAGGCGAGGCCGCCGCGTTTCGATTTGCCGAACCGAAGCGTTTACCAGATCGAACGCAGTTTCGAGAAAACGAGCCGTTCAAGCGTTGCCGAACCGTCGGCGCGAAGCGCGTACGATCGGTTTGCCGGATCGATCGGTACGACGAACGAGAGCACGTAGCGCCCGTCTTGGGCGAAGATTTCGACCGACGTGCGATCGACGAGTACGCGCAAGTGGAGCGATGCCGCGTCGCCCGGGAGTTCGATCGCCTTGCCGCCGCATTGCAGTCGGTGATCTTGCGGCGTGTACGCGATCTCGAAACCGCGACAGGTCAGCGTGATCTTTTTCGACTCACCGGGGGTGACGACCAGGTCGATGTCGGCCGTTTCGGACTCCACATTCGCCAACGGGTCGCTATCGACGACCAGCGGTTGCTTGTCCAAAGTGATCGTTTCGGCGGCCAGTCGGGCGATTTCGTCGATCGGTTTCGCAAACAATCGCACACCCTCGGAGGTCGTCCGGAGGCTGAATTCTCGCGGAAAGGTCATCTGCTGGTTGAACGGCATGTCGGGATATGCCTGTCCGTTGCTGCGCATCCAACCGATGAACACGCGGCGCCCCTTCGGCTCGTCGTTGTAGGTTTGGCCCGCGTAGCAGTTTCCGCCCCATTCACTGGGAAGGACGTCGGTTTCGGGCGAAAAGGTCTTGCCGTCGAAGGTGCCGATCATGTGGCGGCCTCCGGCTTCCCAGATTACCCATTTGACGTTGTTCGCATCCCCGTCGACCGGCAGCGGGAACAGCTCGGGGCATTCGTGCGCATTGGGGAAGTCGCAAATGCTTGCGAGTTTCCAGTCGACGAGATTCTTTGAATTGAAGATGTGCATCGATCCGCGGCGCACGTACAGGACGAGCACCCAGTGTTTGCCGGGGGCGTACCAAATCACCTTGGGATCGCGGTTCGAGCCTTCGATGTTTTCGATGATCGGATTGTCCGCGTACGGGGTGAACGTGCGACCGTCGAGCGAATAGACCAACGACTGCGTGAACGGACTGCCGGCGGAGGTGTGGAAACAGCACATAGCCGGTTTGCCGGGCTTGCCTAGTCCGCTCGTGTTGTCGTGATCGACGACCGCCGAACCGGAGAAGATCGTGCCCAATCGGTTCGGCAGGATGGCATCGCCGACTTCTTCCCAGTGGAGCAGGTCGCGGCTGACGGCGTGCCCCCAGGTCATATTTCCCCATTTGATACCGAACGGGTTGTGTTGGAAAAACAAGTGATACTCGCCGTTGAAGTAGACCAAGCCGTTCGGATCGTTCGTCCAGCCGGTCCGCGGCGTGAAATGGTACAGCGGTCGGAACGGTTCGTGATAGACGTTTTCGGGCAAGATCGGCGCGTCGCCTTGGCGAATGTGTTCGGCGATTTCGGCGGCCGCCTTGCGCGGATTCGTCCGCAGGATCAACGTCTTGCCGACGAACGGTTTCACGTCGAGCGAGGCCCAGTACAAGAGACTTTCATCGTCGAGCGCGGGCGTGAATTGAAAGTAACGGACGACTTCCTCGTCCAAGGAAAGCTCGACCCGGATTCGCTCGGCGTCGCGGGCGACCGGCACCAGCAACAACGGCTTGGTGATGGGCAGTTCGACCGCGCCGAGGGACTGTGCCGGTGTGTCGGACTGTACGATCTGATCGACGTTGATGTGTCCCCAACCTCCAGAGCGGGCGTCGACGATCCGCAGCACGGCCGTTTTGCCCTCGAATTCCGAAACGTCCCAGCTCGCCCAGTCGAGTTCTTCCGAGCCGCCGGGACGTGTGTTGGGGCCGACGGCCTTGCGGACGGACTTTCCGTCGATGATGAGCTCCATGTAGGTCTCGTCCGGGTATCCGCCGCCGCCGATCAGGAAATTGATGTGGCGTCGGCGAATCTCGAAAGGCGGACTGGTCAGGGTGCCGGTGGGCTTGTCGCCGCCGTAGTAGCTGTTGACCAGGCGTTTTCCCTCGTAGCCTGTGACGGCCATTTGATGCGGCAAGGTTCCTTCGGCCGGGCCGGGGCCGAACGCCTCCCCGGTCGTCTTCCATTCACCGTAGGTTTCCGACTCGAAGTCGGCGATCAGAATGTCGGGGCGGGGAGACGGCTCGGCGGCGACGGACACGACCGAAAACGATGCGCACACGGCAAGCGATGCGATCACCAACCAGGCGGCGTATTGGTGACGTAGCATGGCAGAACTCCTCGCTATAGGTGGGAATAGAAGCGACGATCGCGGCTGGAACGCCGTCGCGTCACATTGTAGACAGCCGACAATCCGAATGCGAACGAATCACCGGCCACATCGAGAAATGCGTCATTGGCAAGGTAGCGGCTGACGGTTTCCACGCATTGAAGCCGTCAAGACGCTTCATCCGGGAAGCGATCGGCGATCCAGGCTTCCAGTTCCTGCGGATCGACCGGCGGGATGCTCGACAAATCGGGACGCAACGCCTCGGCACCTTTGACGTACACGTGGACGATGTCTTGCGCCGTTTTTTCGGTATTCCACAAGATCAAGATGCGGATGCACTTTTCGAGCGAGCCGGGCACACCCATTTCGTGGCCGCACAGTAAAGGAACGTGCATCCAACCTAGTTGCCGGGCGGCCAAGGCAGGAAACTGGCTGTTCAGGTCGGGGCTGGTCGTGAAGAAGATGCAGGCGACCTCTTCGGGGCGAATGTCGTTTTCCCGAATCATCAGCGCCAACAGTTCGCGCGTGGCCTGAAGAATCGCCGCCGAGGTATTGTCGTCGGCGGTCGTGGCGCCTCGAACTCCGCGACACATCAACATGGGTGCCCTCGATCCGTGTATCTGGTGCCCATCCGCTTGCGTAACCTCTCCAGTCTACCCCGACCGGCACGCCATGGCTACCGGTCGCGCGCCCGTGACCGACTACGGCATTGCGGTGTTTAAGTTCGTTCCAAACGTTCGCGGATCGCCCGGTATTCGTCGGGCGTATTCATGTTGCGGAACGACTCGAGCAAGGGATCGACGCGGCGGAGTTCGTCTGCCGCGAGGTAGTGCACGGGGACTTCGTCGAACACACGGTACAGGCGACGCTCGCCGCTTGCCAGAAGACGCCGCACGACCGCCGTTAGGTGCGGTCGATAGATCGCCGCCAGCGGTTCGGGGTATTTGTCCGGTTTCGGGACGATCGCCGCAACCTCGGGATGGGCCGCGGCCGTTTCCCACAACAACGCAACAAGCTCACGACGCAACAACGGTAGATCGCAGGCGGTCAGCAAGACACCGGAACAACCGGGAAAAGCGTCCAGCGCCACCGCGAGAGCAGCCAAGGGACCGGCGTAGTCTTCGCGGTCGCGCAACAGACACACGTCGTCGGGAAACGGTCCCGGATCGTCCGCCGCCGCCACGACGGCCGTCTGGTCGGCTTCGGCGGAGACGAGTCGCACCATGTGATCCAGCAACGTGCCTGCGCCCAAGGGAAGGCGATGCTTCGGACGCCCCATCCGCCGAGCACGACCACCGCACAGCACGGCTGCGATGCGTTTCCCTGCCGTAGGGGAAAAGGGGGAATGCGTCGAAATGCCGGATGTCGGTGGATTCATGACTCATGTGCCGCGCGTGGGACCGTACCATTCGATTTGGCGTCGGGGGCAAAACCGAAAGCCGTTCTCGACGCAATAGGGTTTCAACCAAAGGGCCTTGCGGGCCAGCAGCAGCGGATCCGTTCCTTGCGGCATCAACAAGATGCGATTGCGATCCAGGTGGGGCAGGTCTCGCAAGTACCGCTCCAGTTCGGCGCAGTCGTCGGGGTGGTCGATCACGAACTTGACTTGATATTCGTATTCCTGCGTCAAACGGGCGAGGACGTCGGGCCGATAACGGCGCCGTTCGTGGGCTTCGGCCCAACGGGGATGACGGTTCGGATCGGGCCGCGAGTTCGCCAGCTTGGGGCTGAGCGACATCAAGTGACAGACGACCGGCAGATAGCGGGTGCCCGCCGTCTCGATCGTAATGTGACGGTCGTAGGATGCCAGGGTCTCGCACAGGGGGACCAGATCAGGAAACAGCATCGGTTCCCCTCCCGTGATGACCACATGGCGACAGTCGTACGAGAGAATCCTGGGCACGAGCTGTTCGACCGAGACGAGTTCGCCCGTCCGTTGCCATGAGGTATACGGCGTATCACAGAACCAACAGCGGAGGTTGCAACCGCCGGTCCGCACGAACACGCTTTCGGTGCCGGTCAGCAGCCCTTCGCCTTGTCGGGATTGATAGACTTCGGTGATACGCATGAGCGGTACGACGGGGCATGTGCGGCGACTCACGAGTCGTTCGCATAGGGAAGGGGATCGACCAATCCGGCTTCGGCAAACCCCTTGCGGCGCAGGCGACAGGCATCGCAGCGGCCGCAGGCGAGGCCGCCGTCCAGCGGGTCGTAACAAGTGCTCGTCAGGCCGTAATCGACGCCCAACTCGGTACCGCGACGGATGATGTCGGCCTTGGTCATGGCAATCAGGGGAGTGTGGATGCGGAACCGGCTACGCCCTTCGACGCCGGCCTTGGTGGCGACGTTGGCCAGCTTTTCGAAGGTGGCGATGAACTCGGGCCGACAGTCGGGGTAGCCGCTGTAGTCGATCGCGTTGACGCCGATGAAGATGTCGGCCGCGTCCGAAGCCTCGGCAAAGGCCAACGCCAGCGACAGAAATACCGTGTTGCGGGCGGGGACGTACGTAACCGGAATGTCCGAGGCGATGGCCTTTTCGTCGCGGTCTTTCGGGACCTCGATGGCATCGGTCAAGGCACTACCGCCGAAGGCCGACAGATCGACTTTCAGCACGACGTGCCGCGCGATGCCCAGCGACTGCGCCACACGGCGGGCCGCTTCCAGCTCGTAGCGATGGCGTTGACCGTAGTCGATGGTCAACGCGGCGACCTCGAAGCCGTCGGCGACGGCGATGGCGGTGGATGTCGTGGAATCGAGCCCTCCCGACAGGAGAGCGACGGCCTTCTTGCTCATGGTTTCGGCGGTACGTTCCTGGAAAATGATGTGAGTCCCTCGCGTGAAGGGGAAAGCACGCGTCTGCGACCGTCCGCAGCGCGTGCGAAAGTGCCCGGCTCAGGGGTATCGGCCCGTTTCGCGGCACTTCCCCCAAACAATCCATCATGCCACAATAAGGGGGAAGAGAAAAGGAGAGCGAACCGTGAGCGAGTCGTTCCGCGACATTCTGGAAACCTTCGACAACAGCTATCCCGGCCGTGATTACACGATCGAGATCGTGCAGCCGGAATTTACGTCGGTATGTCCTCGCACGGGCCAGCCCGATTTCGGCACGCTGACGATCACGTACATTCCGGCCGAAAAGTGCGTCGAGTTGAAAAGCTTGAAGTTCTATCTCCAGCGGTTCCGCAACGAAGGGATCTTCTACGAGAACGTGACGAACCGCATCTTGGACGATCTCGTGGCCGTCTTGCAGCCCAAATGGATGCAGATTCGCGCCGCGTTCACGCCTCGCGGGGGGATCAGTACCACCGTCACTGCCGAATACTCGGCCGAGACCGGAACTCGCTGACGACGTGCTGTCGCCGCGCCTTACGACGTCGAAGGAACGTGTCGCGCGAAAAACGCGCGCAGTTCTCTCGCGGAATGTAGGCAAAACGCGTATTCGCGATTGCCCAACACCGTTTGCGCGTGAATTCGCCGCCGCAGGGCGGTCCGCTCTTGTTCGAGTTTTGCACGCCGCTCGGCGAGGAATGCGGCGAGGCGCCGGTTCAGTTCGCGAATCGCCAAGAACCGCTTGCGATAATTCGCGGGAGTGATTTCGGTCGTGATCCACGATCGTTTTTCGTCGATCAAGCCCGCGACGGCGGCGGCATCCTCCGGCGAGAGAGAGGGGAGGGCGGCGGCCAGATAACGCTCGGGTTGCCACGTCATCCGGCGGAGTTCTTCGTCGAGGCGACGCAGCGAGCGTTCGTCTTCGCGAATGTCGCGCCGACCGGCCGAAAGTCGATACGTCGCCGAAAGGATCATGTAGCCCGGCGCCGGGGCCCCGAAGAAGGCATGCATGATCGCATCGGTCACTTGGTCGTACTTGGCGCCGCCGATACCATGCAGGAACAAGTCGCCCAAGATCAAACGGGCGTACATCGTCGTGATCAGCGCGCGGCTGCGCAGGCGAAGTCCCGAAGCGGCGGCCGACATCCACGCATCGATCGCCGGTTGAAGATCGTGTTCGCTCAAAGGCAGGCAGAAGCGGTCGCCCGTCTCGTCGCCGATCGCCAGGCAGCCGCGATTGCGCCGCACGAACATGCGACGACGCGTCGGATCGTCTCGCGTCCAAAGCCAGAAAGGGGCTTCCAGCCGTCCGTCTTTATCGGCGGCCAAGTCGGGGACCGGCTGCGCGCGGTTCCGCAAATGATGGACGTCTCGGTACACCCCCAACACGTGATTGTGGATTTCGACGAACCGGTCCAGACGGCTCAGCAGGTGTACGGCGAAACGGGCGAACGCCGGGCTTTCGCACACGGTACTTTGGGGCACTTCGAGTGTCCGCAAGCCCCATTCGTGTTCCAGGCGATGACGCGCTTGGGCCACGGCCGACCCCCAGTAGCCGGTCGCTTCCAATCGAGCGAGAACCGTCGGCCAAAACTGCGGCAGCATCGGCTCGTCAAGAACAGCGCCCGCGGCCCGAAGGACACGTTCGACAAAGCTCTCGGCGGTGGCTCGGTCGTGCAAACGCCTTTCTTCGAACGGCTGCTTTTGTGTCCCGATGTCGAAGGGAATGTATTCGATGTGCGGGGCCTCGGGCGTGCCTGCCGGCACGCGCAGCAACGGCGAGCGGAAATCGTCGGAATCGATGATCAGGTTGATCGCGGGGGCGTCACACGACCGGGCGACATAATCGAGGGCGAAGTTCTTGAACCATACTCCGGGATGAAACAGCGACGGTTGATGGCCGGCCAGTACGATCCTTTCAGTCGTGCGCGGCGAATCGCAAACCACCTCGGGCAGGTAGGCGCGGGTATACTTGCAGGCGGCGTCGAGAAGGTGTTCGCGGGCCTCGGCGCGCAGATCGGCCAAGGAAATACCGCCGATCGTGCCGTCGAAGAGGGCGAGTGCCCGGCGGTTGTGTTCCAACAGCGACCACGCCTCGTCGAGCGGCGGTTCGATGTGCACGCCTTCGTGTTCTTGTGGTGCGCGGAGCTTGCGGTAGGTCAGATAATCCAGGTGTGACGTCATCGACATGCCTCGTCCTCACCGCGTTCACCGGAGCAAGCACCCAGGCACAGCGAGTCACCGGCCGCCAATCCCGCCTTGCGAATTGCCCGCTCCAGGACAGTTCGGTAGACCGCCAGTCGTGTTTCGGCGTGATCCAATGCCCCGCCGAAAGACCGCGTTTCGTCGAGGTAGATCAAAGGGACCGGCAATTCGACGATCCGCATGCGATGTTGTACCGCCTGCACCCACAGTTCCAGCGGCATGGCGTAACCGGTTTCTTCGATATCGAACTTGGCCAACACGGGAACACGATAGGCTTTGAAGCCGCAGAAAGCGTCCGTCAGGTTCAGGCCCAAGCGACGGTTCAACTCCTCGGTGATGATGCGGTTGATGCGACGACGATCACCGGGCGGTGGTGTATCGCCGGGAAACCGACGCAGGTAACGGCTGCCCGAGACGATATCGACCTCGTCGGTACAGGCCGCGGCGAACTCGGGGATCCGGCGGGGTTCGTGCTGGCCGTCGCAATCAATGGTCACCAGCACGTCGAATCCATGCACGAGTGCGAATTCGAAAGCCGACAAGAGTCCGGCGCCGTACCCTTGGTTTGTGGGGTGGCGGACCACCTGGATATCGTTTCGCCGCGATAGGATCTCCGAGGTGCCGTCCGTCGAACCGTCATCGACCACCAAGACGTGGGGGCTATATTTCACTACCTCGTCCAACACGGCCTCGACATGTTCGGCCTCGTTGTACACCGGTAACGCGGTCAGGATGGTTCGTTCCATGGGCTTCGTGCTCGGATCATGCGGGATATCGGCCGATCGGAGGGATCTGGGCGACACGGCCGTTGCGCCCAGGAAACGTCGGCCTTCACCCCGGAGACGTTTCCTGATTCCTCACTGAAGACAATTGTCATTGTAGCGGACGGCCTGGATCAGGCGACCTTGCGTCGCTTTTTCGGGGGCGATTGAAAAGCGTCCTGACGGCTCTGATGAGGGGGGCCGTGGACCGTATCGAGTTGACACGACGGCGAAAAAATATCACATCCTATTGACTTAATTGTAAAAATTCAGGTGTGCCGGTGCCGGAATAGGTGCCGATACACGAAGGTGTTCTCGGAAGCGAAGACTCTTGGATCGCGTAGGTTTCTCCCCCGGTGGATGGGGGCGACCCGGCAAGCCATAGAAAGAACAGCGATGAAGACCGCCGTTTTCAGTACCAAGCCGTACGATGAGAAGTTCCTGCTCGAAGCCAATCAGGAGTTCGGGCACGAATTGGTGTTTTTCGAAACGCGACTACACGAGCAAACGGCAGGCTTGGCCGCCGGTTTTCCCACCGTCTGCGTGTTCGTCAACGACACGCTCGATGCCGGCGTGCTTTTGGAACTGGAACGCGGGGGGACGAAGCACATCGCGCTGCGTTGTGCGGGTTACAACAACGTCGATTTGCGGGCGGCGGAACGGCTGGGATTCGTCGTCTCGCGTGTGCCCGCCTATTCGCCCGAGGCGGTTGCCGAACACACGTTGGCCTTGATCCTGGCCTTGGCGCGACACCTGCACAAAGCGTACATCCGCGTGCGAGAAGGGAATTTTGCCCTCAACGGCTTGTTGGGATTCGACTTGCACGGGAAGACCGCCGGAATCATCGGTACCGGCAAGATCGGGGCGCGCGTGGCCAAGATGTTGCACGCCTTCGGTTGTCGCGTGTTGGCGTACGACGTCTACCCGAACCCCGAGTTGGTCGACTTGGGCGTCGAGTACGTCGATACCGAACGGCTCTTCCGCGAGAGTGATATCATCAGCTTGCATTGTCCCTTGCTGCCCGAAACGTACCACATCATCAACGAAGAGGCCTTCGCGCTGATGAAACGCGGCGTGATGCTGATCAATACCAGCCGCGGAGCACTGCTGGACGCGCGGGCTTGTGTGCGGGCCTTGAAGTCGGGCAAGGTCGGTGCGTTGGGCTTGGACGTGTACGAGGAAGAAGCCGACCTGTTTTTCGAAGACTTGTCGAACGAGGTGATTCAGGACGACGTGTTCGCCCGCATGCTCACGTTTCCGAACGTCATCATCACCTCGCACCAGGCGTTTTTCACGACGAATGCGATGCGCGAGATCGCCCGTTGCACGCTGGAGAACATCACGGCCGTCGAAGAGGGCCGTGATCCGCCCGGGTTGGTCAAGGACGGCGCCCGCGTGGGCAGTGCCAAGTGATCCGACTCTTCAGTAGTCTTGCGGCCCGGAATGTCGTGCTTTCCGTCCATCCGGCGGGGGGATTAGCTCGAAGAAATTTGCACGACGTTATTTAAGGAAAATCGTAATCGGCACAAAGTTCGGGCAAAATCGCGGCTTGCTCCGTACAATGATAAGCGCCGGCAGCGACGGCGTTCGTGCTTGCGTCGCCTGCTTCGGCGATGACCGACATGAGTGTTCCCCGAACATGCTACGGCGTGTTCGTGCTTTCGCGGTTCTGGGGCGGCGGGGGGCGTCGTGGCCCTTCGCCTTTCGCGGTGCGTGGAAGTTGCCGCCGCTGGTCGAGCGGCGGAACGGGATGACTCGTCGGTATCGTGCGAAGGAGGTTTCGGTATGGGGGTGACGATCGAGCTGAACGAAGTCGACTTGCAGTTGGTGGGTGAATTGCTCGAGCGCGAGCGCGCTGAATTGCACGGCGAAATTCGGCATGCGCGACTCTCGCGGGTGCGGGAACAGCTTCGAGAACGCAAGGCCCGCGTCGAGGATTTGATCGAACGACTGCGCCGCTTGCACGAGCCGGTGGTCAGCGAATAGGGTCGCGGTCGACCGCCGAATTGTTTGTCCCTCGCGCAATCGACAGCCGGAAAACGTTCGCATCGAGCAGACGTTTTCCGACCGGTCGGTGTGCAGCGGCAGCCGTTCACACGTCGCAAATCGCGTAGGCCTGCTTGAGGCTTTCGGCGAGATCGCGCGTGGGACTGAATTCGTGAGCGACGATGCCCGCGTATCCCGTGCGGGCGATCGTGCGCATGATCTTCGGATAGTCGAGCGTTTGCGAATCGTCGATTTCGTGCCGGCCGGGGACACCCGCCGTATGGTAGTGGCCCCAGCAGTCGGCATGGTTCTCGATATCGGCGACGACGTCTTCGCCCATCATGCCGGCGTGAAAGATGTCGTAGAGAACCTTCACTCGCTCGGATCCGACGCGGTGTACCAGCTCGACACACCACTTGGTCGAATCGGCCATGTAGTCGGGATGCGTCTTGGCCGAATTCAAGAACTCCAGGCAAATGGTGACCCGTTTCCGTTCGGCATAACCGGCGACTTGTTTCAGGGCCTTGACGCAGTTTTCCAGGCCTTCTTCGTCGGACATGCCTCGGCGATTCCCCGAGAACGTGATCACGTTGGGAAAGCCCGCCGCCGAGGTAAGGTCGATCGATTCGCGGATCGCCTTCAGGCACGCGTCGTGGAACTTGGGATCGGCCAGTCCGTCGGTGAGTTTGTGCGACGGGGTCATCGTGCAGATCAGACCGTGCTTTTTCAGTTCCGGCCAGTATTCCGGCGCGCACAGGTCGAAGCCGACGAAGCCGATTTCTTTGGCCAGCTTGCAGCACGCTTCGATGGAGGGCAGTTTGCGCTTCAATGGCCCCAAGGCCGTCGCTTGCCGGTAGCGGGCGATTTTTTCGCGGGCCTCGAGAATCGCCTCGGGGGTCGCTCCCAAAGCGGCCGATCCGCACAGGACGGAGGCCGCTTTCAACCAATCACGACGTGTGAATCGCGGCACGACAAGATCTCCTTGAAAGGCGTTGCGAATACGAAAGGAGGCGGACATTTGCCCGCCTCCGGTGAATTGCGCTTTACGGCACGATCGAACGTTCGTCAACGCCGGAACAGGCGGAACAAACCGCGGCGTCGCGGCACGTAGACGGGGGCCGGTTCGGGCTGCGGTTCGACGGTCTCAGGTTTGGCTTCCGGTTCTTTCGGTTTCGGCGGTTCGACCACCTTTTCGCCGTCCCAGCAATACGGATGCAGTTCACGGACCCAAATATTGCGGTATCGCACGGGATTGCGGTGATCTTGCAAATGCAGGATTACCTTGTCGACGTTGCCTTCGATCTTTGCCGCGTGATGAACGAGGATACCATTGTGGAAGACGGTGACCGAGCCGGGCTCGACCATCTTTCCATCTTTCACCTTGGGAGCGTAAAAGACGATGTCGTAGTACTGCCATTCGCCGGGCTTGCGCGAGGCGTTCACCAACGGCGGATACTTGCCGTAGATGGCTGCTGCCTGACCGTCGGGATACGTGACGTTTTCGTACGAATCGAGCACTTGGACTTCGAGCAACGGCAGCAGTTTCACACCACTGTTGCCGCGACCTTGGCCGTCGCCTTTGACTTCCGACGGAGTGGCCCACTCGAGATGGAGCTGAATGTCGCCGAATCGCTGTTTCGCCTCGATGGCGCCGGTGCCGGGTACGACTTCCATGTAACCGTTCTCGATTTTCCAGCCGATTTTTTTGCCTTCTTTCGGAGGTGAGGGCTGCCAGGCGTCGAGATTCGTCCCGTCGAACAGCACGATTGCGTCGGAAGGCGGCGCGCCGGGAGCTTCCTGCGTACTTTCGGTCGGCGGTGTGATGACGACCGGTTGGGGCATTTCCCGCGAGTGAATCGGCCAACCCAGCGGAGTGCGCGGTTCGGGTTTCGGAGATTCAGCCGCCGGTTTGGCGTCACTGGGGCTTGCCTGTGCAGCTTCGGGAACACAAGGAACGCATGGTCGGCAGACAACTTGCCCGGGAAGGGCTGCCAACACCATCGCAAGGGCCATGGAATACATCAGGGCAGACTCCTCGATGTTGAAAACGGTGGAGGTGGGGGGACGAACTAAGAGCGGCAAGGTGCACAAGTTGCATGGCTTGCCGGGACGAAAGCGCACAAACCCCGCATGAACTTCACTATGCAGCGTATTCTTCGACAATAGCCTCGCCTTCGCCTGTTTGTCCAGATTCAACCGCTGCATTTCCCGCGGCGGACGACAGGCAAAGGCGAGGGCGGGTTTCCGGCACGAAACGGCGATGCGTCTTCGGATTATTCGCCGAGGTATTCGACGACCACGAAGTAGCAGCCGCGGGTCTTGCCGTCGGCTTGCGTGATCCAGGTTTGCAATCGCGTCTCACCGGCGGGCAAAACGGCTTCGAACGAGACGCCGGGAACGTTTTCCGGGATCGGTTTCTCGGCCTCGAAGTCGCCGACCTGCAACCGGGCTTTCGTGCCCAACAGCGGTTCATCGACATAAGGCGGTCGATCCCGCAACGTGATTCGGTACTTGCCGGGACGATCGACTTTCACCGCCCAAAAACCGTTCGCGACGATACGACGCTCCATGTGCACTTGCGCCCAGGGCACGTTGGGGCCGTGCCAATCGTGACTGCAAAGCACGGTCGGGTTCTGCGCCGGTGAGCCGAGGTAGATCGGCACGTACTCGTCGTAGCGGCGAGAGACGTCGGCGTACCATTCTTCGTAGTCTTTGCGGAGTTTCGCCACGATGTCGGGATGTTCCGCGGCGATGTCGTGTTCTTGACCGGGATCGGCGTCGATATCGTATAGTTCCTTGCCGTCGATCAGGCGGTACTTCTCGGTCATCGTCGACGTGCGCACCCACGGCTCGGGGTGGTCCATCCGGTTCACCGAGACGATGATCGTGCGGTCGGGCCACTCGGGGTTCTTTTCTTCGATGAGCGGCCGGAGACTCTTGCCGTCGAATTTTACGCCGGCGGGTTTCGGCAGATCGCACACGTCGATGAACGTCGGCAGCAAATCGAGATGCGCCGTGAGCCGATCGATGTCGCGTCCGCCCTGCCAGTGACCTTTCCAGCGGAGGAAACAGGGGACACGATGACCGCCGTCGTATTGCGATCCTTTCTTGCCCCGCATTCCGGCATTGTAGTTGCCCGCGGCGGTGCCGTTGTCGGTCATGAAGACCAAGATCGTGTCTTCCGCCAGCCCCAATTCGTCGAGCTTGGCGACGAGCTTGGCCATGTTTTCATCGATGTTGACGATCATGCCGAAGAATGAAGCCGTCGGATCCTTCAGGCCCATTTCGAGGAAGGGCTTCTTATATTTTTCATCGACCTGATACGGCGCGTGTGCGGCGTTCGGCGGCAGGTAGACGAAGAAAGGCTCGTCCTGGTGTTGCTCGATGAATCGGATGGCGGCCGAGAAGAAGACATCGGTGCAGTAACCGTCGGAAGGCTCCCACTCGTCGTTGTGCAGCAAGGTGGGCGAAAAGTACGTATTGCCCCAGTAATCGGGACCTTGGGTGATGCCCCCGCCGCCGTTGACCAAGGCTTCTTCAAAGCCGCGGTCGGTCGGGCGATAGGGGAAGTTGTCGCCTAGATGCCACTTGCCGAAGATTGCCGTCCGATAACCTGCGGCGTTGAACACGTCGGCCATCGTGACCTCGTCTTCCCGCAAGAGGGATCGGCCCATGATCGTGTGCCACACGCCCACGCGAGAGGAATATCGACCGGTCATCAAGGCAGAGCGGGTAGGCGAACACGTGGGATCGACGTGGAAGTCGGTCAGGCGGATGCTTTCTTCGTACAACCGATCCAGGGCGGGCGTCTTCAAATACGGATTTCCGTGACAGGACAAATCGCCGTAGCCTTGGTCGTCGGTATTCACCAAGATCACGTTGGGCCGGCGAGCAAACGCCTCGTGGGCGACGAAACCGACCGTCGTCGCCCAGGCGGCGACCAAGGTCGCCCGCAACCACCGACATCGGAAAAGACGATGCAACATGACGTTCGACTCCTAAAGTTGTGCTGACGGGGGGAAACAAAAAACGCGTCGATTCCGCCGACGATTTCGGCGAAATCACGGCGGCCGTCGTGAGAGCCCTCGGCGGCAACCCGCCTCCAAAGGCCGCTTCAGCCGGTCATTGTGATCGGCACCTCTATCGGCGACAAGCGCGGGGGCATGTTCTGCACACAATGTCGGTCAAGTTGCCGCATCGACAAATATGGCACAACTGGTTTGCCGCTGGTCACCGTGGCGGTTTCCTTATTTCGAGCAACAACGCTTTGCGTTTTCTTTTGCGGTCGTCGCGAACTATAGTGCGAAATGGCCCGGCGCGAATGATCGTGCCGGGCGCGACGCGTTTTCTGAACACAGGATCCGCAGGGAGACCGAGAACATGCCGGCGCGACGTCTCATTTGGATTGTGGCGGGATGGGGGCTTGTGGTCGGTTTCGCGGGAGTCGTTCGAGCCGACAAACCCCGACTGATCGTGACCACCGACATCGGCGGCGATCCCGACGATTCACAGTCGATGGTGCGATTGCTGGTGCATGCGAACGAATTCGACATCGAGCTGTTGGTCGCATCGGCTTCGGGGACACCCGGTGAATTGAAGCAGGACATCGTTCGTCCTGATTTGATCCGCGAGCGGGTCGAGGCCTACGGCCGCGTGTATCCGGTGCTCAAGCAACACGATCCGGCGTTTCCCCCGCCCGAAACACTTTTGAATCGCATTGCGGCAGGTAATCCGAAACGAGGTGTTCAGAATTTGGGCGACGGCTGCGATACGGAGGCCTCGCGTCGAATCATCGAAATCGTCGATCGCGACGATCCTCGGCCCGTGAATATCGCCATTTGGGGCGGCTCGACCGACCTGGCTCAAGCATTGTGGCGCGTGCGACACGACCGATCGCCGCAAGAGCTCGCCGCGTTCGTCGCGAAGATTCGCGTTCACGACATCGCCCATCAAGACAGTACCGGCGAATGGATCAACCGCGAGTTTCCGTCGCTGTTCTACATCTTGAGCAAGGCGCCCGAGGGACACGACAAGCGGGAGGCCGTCTTTCGCGGCATGTACTTGGGCGGCGACATGGACTTGACCTCGCTCGCTTGGATCGATCGCCACGTGCGTAAGGATCACGGCCCGTTAGGGGCGCTCTATCCGCCGAAGACGTGGACGGCCCCCAATCCGCACGGGGCGCTGAAAGAGGGCGACACGCCGTCGTGGTTTTACTTCTTGCCGGTCGGGCTGAGCGATCCGGAGCATCCCGATTGGGGCTGTTGGGGCGGGCGGTTTCGACCCGCTGAAACGAACTCGCGGCTGTGGATCGATGCGCAGGACAGCGTTGGAAAGACGACCTCGGCCCGGGCGACGGTGTGGCGCTGGCGTCCCGATTTTCAGAACGAGTTTCAAGCCCGCATGGACTGGTGCGTTCGGGCGCCGGAAGCGTGCAACCATCCGCCGATGGTCGTCTTGGAAGGCGATGACGGTTGCGGTGTGTTGCAGCGTCGCGTGCGTGCCGGAGAACGGGTGCGATTATCGGCCGCCGACACCCGCGATCCCGACGGCGATCGGCTGCAATTTCACTGGTGGATTTACCCCGAGCCGAGCAGCTATCCACGGCCCGAAGCGGTTTCCATCGACCGGCAAGGCGTATTTGCCGAATTGCGCGTGCCCGCCGATGCCGCGGGAACGAGCCTGCACGTCATCCTCGAGGCACGAGACGACGGCGCCCCGCCGTTGGTTCGCTATCGGCGGATGATCTTGAACGTCGTCGAGTGAGCTCGCGCATCACGGCGCTGCGGCCAACGTGTCGCTATCATCTTCGATGACGATTCGGAAGCCGACGTTGAACACGCGTTGCCACGCCGGATAGGACCGGCGAACACTCGCCCGGCTCCATTTCGGCGGATCGAAGTAGGAGCCGCCGCGGACGACCTTTTCGCCCTCGGGGCGTTCGGCGTTGCGGCCGTCGTCGCGATACGGATACGGCGCGTAGGTCGTGCGGGTCCATTCGGCGGCGTTTCCGGCCATGTCGAACAATCCCCAGGGGTTCGGGCGATAGGAACCGACCGGCACGGTCACCTCGGCATGATCGTCGAAACGGGTGTCGGCGGTCAGGCCGCCTTCGCGAATCAGGTGGGCCAGTCCGCCGGTAATTTGCGGCAGGTGCCCGTTCGCAAAGGCGAAATCGCCCAGGTTTTCAAACGCCGAAAAGTCCTCGGTCTTGTCGGCGAACCAGAAGTCGCGGTCGCTGCCGGCGCGCGCAGCGTATTCCCACTGCGCCTCGGTCGGCAGGCGAACATTCCGATTCCAACGCCGCGATAAGGCACGGCAAAAGGCCGTCGCCTGGATCCAAGAAACCCGAACCGCCGGTTGGTCCAGACCGTCGAGCGGCAATCCGGGGTCGTCGGCGCGCGCGTGACGCTTTTGGTAGTAGCCCGGATCGTGATCAGGGAACAACAACCGGAATTGCCGGTTCGTGATTTCATGACTGCTGATCCAGAAGGGGCGATCGATCGAGACGACCGTCGGCGGCGATTCGTCGGGGAACCCGTCCGTGCTGCCCATGATGAACTTTCCGGCGGGAATGCGAACGAACTCGACGGCGACCCCTTCGTCGATCTCCAACGTCATGCGGTGCGGCTCTAGAGCCTGCTGTCGTGCCGTCGCCTGCCGGGGCGAGAGCGGCCACCCGGCGAGCTTCGGCGCTTCGGCTCGGAGGAGCTTCCTTCGAGGGTTCGGCGGTCCCACGTAGCCGGGGGTAGGCGGGATGACCTCGTAGTCTTCGTCGGGGCCGCCCGTTGCTCGCCGCAGCGCGAGCCGTCGTTCGTGCATGCCGTCGGGAATCGGGAAGACTTCGTGCCACGTGCCGTGACACGGGGCATTCAGATCGATCCACGTGACCAGGCGATCCCAGGCTTCGGCGTCGAGGTTCACGCCGCCGTGCCCCTTTTGCAATAGTTGGATCAAGGGGCTGGTATCGGCATGGTATTCACCGGGCGTGAGCATGTGCACGTCGTCTTCGATGCTCACGCGGCGGATGTATGGCAACAGGGCTTCGTAGGCGGGCGTAAAGCGCAACACGCCGCCGGTCGCCTTCGCCATCTCGGGATGCAGCCGCTTGATTCCCAAATCCGAAATCCGTCGCCCCTCGTAGTCGGGCCGAAGCTCTTCCGCCCGCAAATCGGGTGAGGCTCGGTTGCCGTCGTGGCAGTCAACGCAATAGGCGTCGAGCACGGGTTGAACCTCGCGGGCAAAGTCGAAGCCGCGCGGGGGACCTCGCCACGGCGTAATCGGCACCGGGTCGCGCAACGCCGCCCGGGCGATGCGCTGGCGGCCTGTTTGGGCGGGCGTTTCGTGGCAGCCCACGCATGAGATCTTTTCGCCCGGCATGGCCGTGTACCAACTGCGCATCAATTGAACGGCTTTGCCTTCGGCGTCCAACGGTTGAATGGCCAAGGGAGTATTCGCGGGCACGCGGAAACAAGCCGAACCGTCTTCTTCCACCGGAACCGTGCCCAATATACGCATCACCTCCCACGGGCCGCCGAAACCGACCTTGTCGGGACCGGCCAGTCCCGGATAGCCGAAGTCGTAGGCGACGATGCGCAAGTTCTTGATCGTTCCCCGCGGCACGCCCGCCAAACCGGGGCCGTTGTACACGTCGTGAAGGTACACGACGGCGTCTTTCTGCGCGAGATCGACCCGATCGGGAATCACGGGCGGTTTCGGTTGCGGACGAATCGGAATCGGCTCGAACAGGCCCCAATCCTGTTCAATACGGATAGGAACCAGGTTGTCGAACACGTCGGCGAGGTAGATTCCCCACGGCGCGTTTGGAGCTTCCTGGCAGGCGACCAAAAAGAACTTCTCGGAAAGCGGATAGGGGTGGAGGAACTTGGGCCAGTCCTTCTGAACCAGATTGTCGCGAACGTCGGGACGGATGGGCTCCCCGCGCCCGCTGATCCGCTGCACGATGCCTTGCGCCTCGAACCAACCCTTGGTCAAATCGAGAAGGACCAGTTGCCCCATGCGGTGCGGCCCGTGGTAGCCCGACAAAATCGCGATCAAACGATTCGACGAACCGGGCAACGGTCGCGGGAAGTAAAGGGCATTGGGGTACCACGAGTTGCTGCCGTAGACCGCCCGCTGGTTCGTGCCGTCGGGGTTCATCACCATCAGTTGACGCATGAAGATGTGATTGATGCCCGTGTAATCCCAGCGGTGATAAAGTACCTGCCCGTTGGGCAGCACGACCGGGTGGAAGTTGTGATCCTGGTCGTAGCATAACCGGCGGACGCCGTTGCCGTCGGGCTCGGCGCGGTACAGGTTGGTGACCAGCTTCTGGCCATGCCAGCAGGGGACCGATTGCAGGCAGGCGGTCGAGCCGAAGACGATTCGACCGTCGGGCAAATAGCAGGGGTCCATGCAATCGACATCTTCAGGCATCGAAACGGCGACACGAGGTCGGCCGCCGTCGAGCCGCATTTCGTAGATCTTCCAGCTTTGGGCGTCGGACTTTGTGAACAAAATGCGGTCGCCGTCGAAATGCAGATCGACTTCGCCCACGTAACCGCCGTCGTCGGGGCGATAGACCGTCTGCGATTCGCCGCTTCTCGGTCGAAAGCGAATCAGGGCGTTGTCGTATCCGGTTTTCGGCAACGAGCTGTTGCACTCGTGATTCGAGGGGAAGCCGTACTCCAACCCCGGTGCGGCGGAGTAACCGATTTTCTTGTCTTTCGCGTCGGGATCGTATCGGGCACTCCGACGACGGACGGCTAGGATTTCCATGCCGCTCAGCAACGGATTGTCGAGCAACGCCTCACGTTGGAGCTGGGTCAATCGCGAGGCGGTATCCGGCTTTCCGGCCGCGTGATCGTCCTCCAGTCGGTCCAGTGCAGCGAGATATTCCTTTCCCCGGGGATAGGCATCGCCGTAACGGGCCATCAAGTCGGTGACGGCCGCCTTGGTGGTGCGAATGCGATAGGCCGTCAACGCCCGGCCTTGGTACGGTCCTGCGTCGGTGTTGGCCTGTACGTGTGTGGGAGTCGGCGTCGCCGCGAGCGATTTCATTTCTGAAGCGACGGCTATGGACAAACCGACCGCCACGGCGATCAGCATGCATGCGCGGAATACATGCGGCTTTCGACGAACCGCGCCTTCCGGCGTGGGAACGATTCGGCAAACCATGCTCGACACCTCGCGGGGATGGTGTTTCGTGCGCAAGACCGTCTCTTCTTGTGTGAGACGAATGTGAATGCGGCTGTGCTCGATTTTATCACGCTCGGCGGTTGTGTCGCCAGTTTCCGAACAGTGATCCGCGAGCCCCCGCGCGATGGATCAATGGATCAATCGGGTGCCGATTCAGCGTTTTTCGAATCGAGAGCGGTAGACCGGAAGCCCGGCCAACCGCATGCGGCGTTCGAAGTGCGTTCGGTAATCGAGATCGTGTTCCGGCTGTGCTTCCGGGACTTCGAACGGCCCGGCCAGCGACGTATGTGCGGCGATGATCTCCAGCGACTCGTGGAAGTATTCTTCGACGTCCGTCCAAAAGTGGAACTCGCCGCCGGGAACCAGCACCCGCTCGACGTCGCGAACGAACGTGTCCTTCATCACGCGGCGCTTGCGGTGCCGCTTTTTCCACCACGGGTCGGGGAAGTACACGTGAACGGCGTGCAGCGACGCGTCGGGAATGTATTCGGCGACGATCCGCAAGGCGTCACCGTGAATGACGATCGCGTTCTTCAGATCACGTTTGGCGAGGTTGGCCGCGGCAAATCTCGCGTATTTGAAGGCAACTTCGATCCCCAGAAAATCGCGGTCGGGGAACGTGGTTGCCGCACGCCGCAAGAACAGGCCCTTGCCCGATCCGACTTCGAGTTCAATCGGCGATTCACGTCCGAACAAGGCCGCTGGATTCCACGGTTGCGGAAGCTGCTCCACTGTCCGCAAGTGATACGAGAGGTCGAGGTTCGGATCGATTTTGCGGACGGCTCTGCGACCCATTGATGCTCTCGGCGAAAGAAGCGACACTCGCCCCCGGTTCCGAAGACTGCCCGTCGGCGAACGATCACGCGTCGTTCTTTTTGAGTTCGGCCGTTGCCGCGTCGACCATTTCTTTCGACAGCGGGATACCCTTGAGGACGCCTTCGCAGACCAAATTGTTGCGGACGAAGCACTCGAAGCGGCAGGTCAAAATCATCCGCTTGGCCTTCAGAAGCTGAGCGACGATGACGAACCGTTCACCGGGCGGCACGACACCGCGAAAACGGACGTCTTCCAGCCCGCCGAAGCCGATCATCTCGGCCTTGATGACCTGGTGCTTCAGCGCAAAGTAACTGGCCAGTTGAGCCGAGGCCTCGCACATGATGACACCGGGCATCAAAGGCATACCCGGCATGTGCCCGCGAATCCAGAACTCGTCGGGCGTCAAATCCTTGTAACCGACGCAAATCCCTCGCTCGACGTCTTCGTAGCAGACCGCCGTGAGTTGCTCCATCTCGAACCGTTGAGGATTGTACTTGTGAATTTCTTCGATGTCGGCGATCACGTGGTCGAGATCGATTTGCGAAGGATCGAGAATCAGCTCTTTCTTGGCCACGCCACGGTCCTCAACTGGATTGCCTTGGATTGTCGACAATACAAAGATTCACCCGTCTGTCATTCACGGCATGCAACGATCGATCGCCGCACGGTTCGATCTTCCCGGCACACGTTATGCGGGCAGAGACGGGGGAGCAAACGACGATCAGGTGCGCACCAGACGTCGTTTGGCGCGGCGCCCCTTGGCATTGGCCGGTCGCTTCCCGTGATTCGCTTTCTTGACCTTTCGATGCGGTTTGGCCATGGATCGGATTTCCTTCGAAATGGGTAGCTTCACGGTACGTAAAGGCGCGGCACGATAACGGTGCCCGCCGATGCGGTCGGTGGAAAACTACCACTATACCAATCCCCCCTTCGATTGGAAAGCCGTTCTCAGTGCAGCGCATCCCTCGGAACGGGGGTCACATGGCGTCGTCGAACAGGTCGGAGAAGAGATCGTCGTCGGGAGTCTCCGCGGGCGAGTCGCGCCACGATTCCTGCGTGACACGGCATTCGGGAAGCGATTCGAGGAAGAAACGGCCGTAGGGTTTGGTCACCACCCGCGGATCGAGGATGACCACGATTCCTCGATCGGTTCGCGAGCGGATGAGGCGACCGAATCCCTGCTTGAGTTTGATGGCCGCTTCGGGCATTTGGTAGTCGCGGAAGGGGTTGCCGCCGGCGGCCCGGATGGCTTCGAGGCGGGCTTCGGTCAACGGCCGATCGGGAACGGCAAACGGCAGTTTCGTGATGATCACGTTCTGTAGTTGATCTCCCGGTACGTCGACGCCTTGCCAAAAGCTGTCGGTTCCGAACAGCACGCCGTGCGGACTTTGTTTGAAGCGGGCAAGCAACCGCGTGCGCGGAATGCCGTCGGCTTGCGAGAACAAGTCGAAGCCGCGTTCCATCAACCAGTCGTTCAATGCGGCCGCCGTGCGCCGCATCAAATCGTAGCTGGTGAACAATACGAAGGCGCGGCCTTGCGTGCGATCGAGGTAGCGCCGGATCATCTGCACCAAGGCCTCTTCGAAACGATGCGACTCGGCGGCCGGGTCGGGCATATCGCCGACGACGATCAATTCGGCCTGACGCCGGTAGTCGAAGGGGCTGCCCAGGGCGAGCGTTTGTGCGGGCGGAGAGCCGATCCGCTTCCGGAAGTAGTCGAAATTCCCGCCGCCGACGCTCAGCGTGGCGCTGGTAAGAACGACCGTTCCGACCTCGTCGAACAACGTTTCGCGCAACAACGGACCCACGTCGATCGGCGAAGCCGCCAGCGAGACCCGCTCACCGCGGCGCTGCGGGGAAACCTCGACCCAGTAGACCATTTCGCGGTCGCGTTGGTCGAGCCACACGTTCAACTGGCCGGCCAGTTGCAACAAGCGGTCACGTGCAGCGATCAGGTCTTGGCGACGGTCGACGTCGTCGGTTTGCGAGATGAGCGCGGCCAGCGATTTGGCCGTGTTTTCAAGGCCCTCGACCAGGCTCTTGTCGAACAGTCCCGGTTCGTGAACCCGCCCGTTCCCTTTCTGCGTGTGGTACCACTCGGCGACCTTGCCGAAGAAATCATCGGCGCGAAAGGCGCAGTCCACCACGACCGACTGCTGACGGCTGCACTCGCGGTCGGCCACGAGACCGCGATGGGTTCGCTCGTTGTACAGTTTGGTTAGCACATAGCGAACCTGTCCGGCCGAAAGGTGAATGCCGAAATGCTCGGCGGCGACGGCCTCGGCGGTGTGCGCCTCGTCGATGACGACCAGATCGTAGTCGGGCAGCAGACTGGCTCCTTGGCGGCGCAACGCGAGATCGCTGAACAGCAACGCATGGTTGACGATCAGCAATTGCGCATGTTGCATGCGTCGCCGTGCCCGATAGTAGAAACAGTCGTCGTAGTGGAGGCACTTGCGGCCCAGGCAATTGCTTTGGTCGCTGGCGACTTCGTCCCACACGCGGTAGTGCGGTCGGAAGTCGAGATCCGACAGGGTGCCGTCGGTGGTTTCGGCGGCCCAGGCGGCAATGCGGGCAAACTCTTCGTCGAATTCGTCCTCGAATAAGCGTTTGCGGTTCTTCTGAGCGTTCGCCAGTCGGCGCTTGCTCAGGTAGTTGCTGCGGCCTTTCACCAACACAGCGGTGAATTCGAGCGGAATGACGCTGTTGAGAAAAGGGATGTCTTTGTGCAAGAGTTGCTCTTGCAGACTGATCGTGTGGGTGGCCACGACGGCGCGGCGGTGCCCCGCGCCTCCTTCCCCGGCGGTAGCCAAGATGAGGGGAACGAGATAGGCGAAGCTCTTCCCGACGCCCGTTCCCGCCTCGACGATCAAGTGTGTTTCCGACTCGATGGCCTGCTCGACCGCTTCGGCCATCTGGAGTTGTTCGGGGCGGTGCTCGTAGCCGGCGAGTCGACGGGCGATCGCCCCTTCGGGACCAAGGATTTCGGAAACGTGCAGCATGGATCGGTCGATTTCTGCCGAAGATTTGCCGGGTCGAGACGAATCGTGTCGACAGGGGGGCTGCCGACTCCTTTGAGGGGAGAAAAACATCACAAAAAAGATTTACCGGCCGCGTCGTTCGGGTATCATGGGGGAGGAAATTACCCCCGGGCGCGGGCCATGTGCCCCACGGTTCCATCGACGACGTGCCGAATCCTACTGTACCCGATGGTTTGAAGGCTGCCCATTGGGCAGTAAAGGAACCGGCCGATGCGAGTGTAATAGGACAGGCATCATGGCGATCGAATTCTTGTGTACGCGATGCGGTAGCAAATTGCGGGTGCCCGACGAAGCGACCGGCAAGCAGGCGCGATGTCCAAAGTGTGGAAGCGTCGAAAACGTGCCCGGCAGTTCGGCAGCCGACGCGAAACCTGACTCGGAGCCGCAAGCCGGGCCGGCGATGGACGACACTTCCCCGTTTGCGCCGGGATGGCAACCACCGCCGCGCAACGAAAATCCCTTTGCCGCACCCCAAACCGAGGCGTTCGACCGTTCCGGCGGCGGGCACGCCGTGTATCCACTGGACTATCGGAAGGTGTCTTTCGAACAGCTTTTCTCGGATACGTTCGCCGCGTTCGGTAAGACGTGGGGGCTGTTGTTGTTGGCTTGGCTGGCAATAGGAGTCGTGGGCTTCGGGATCGGGATACTGTTTCTGCCGCTCCAGATCGCAGCCGCACAGGTGGGCGAACGCGTGGTGTTGTTGGTTGACGGGATTCACCAGCTCGTGTCATTGGCCTGGACTTTCGTCAGTGTGCCTGTTTTCGCACGGTTTGCCGTACACGTCGTGCGCGGCGATCCGAACCCCGAGCGCGGGATCCTACCACCGCTCGCCGTGTTCCTGCACACTTTCTTAGCGTCGATCCTGTATTCGGTTTGCGTAACCTTGGGGTTGATCCTATTGATCGTGCCCGGGATCGTCGTTTCGTTGATGTTCCTCTTCGCCATG
This sequence comes from Thermostilla marina, assembly GCF_054657455.1. NCBI lineage: Bacteria > Pseudomonadati > Planctomycetota > Planctomycetia > Pirellulales > Thermoguttaceae > Thermostilla > Thermostilla marina. The sequence goes on from NZ_BAAHYR010000001.1 coordinate 929,661, forward strand.
TGGATCACCGCCGATCGGGAGGTGAACGCGATCGACGCCTTTTCTATCTCGTACCGGGCAACCGAGGGAAACAAGCTGACGTTGTTGGCCGCGTTCCTGGTCGCCGGTTTGGCAGGGATCGTGTTGGTCGTACTGACCTGCGGTTTAGGGGCGCTCGTGGTGATGCCCTTTAACAGCCCGTTGCAAAACCTCGTTGCGACCCGCGGACAATTGTAGCGAATAGCCGCACGAAACGGCGAGAAACAACCTTTTTGTCGGCACGATGCTCGGACGTAGGAAAAGGATTTGTCCGCTGACGTTTCTCGCTTGAATGGCACAATTTCGGCTTGGGCGGCCCAAACCGCCGCCGGACCTTATTCGACCTCACACGATGCCCAAAACCCGCTTGTGCAACGGGCTGATAACGGTGGTTTTTCCTGAACGGGAGCAACTATTCTTCCTTGCGCTCTACCGTGCTGTCGTCAGATGAGGACAGTCGTTTGGCACACACGGTAGATTCCGGCTGGCGTTGATTGTTGGTTTCTAGAATGGCAAGAACCGCATTGAGCACTCGACTTTCCACATAAGCTGCTCCGAACCCCGAAAGATGGATGCGGTCGTGGAAGAGCTGGTGGCCGTGTTCGTCGCAAAAGCGGATATTTCTTTGTTCGTCCAGGAACAAATCATCCACGTGTACGACATGAACGCGCTTGGATTCCAAAGAATCGAGAAATCGGCGTGCTTTTTCTCGCTTCTCGGTGTTTCGCTCCTCCTCGCAAACCGGATGCATACCGGTTTTGCGAAAAGATGCTCGCGAAGCGTCCTTTGGAAGAATTGGTGGTTGCGAAATTAGGATGACGTGAGAGGAATACTTTAGAATCTCTTCTACAGCAACTTTTACGTTGTCTTCGAATCCAGCCGTGTCGACCCTGCTGGCCCATGCCGCAACAAACACGGTTACATCCGGTCGCGTTTCAGCGAGAAAACGAATTGATTCCTCATATTGTCGGTTTCCCGGGAATGGATTTCCACCGGCGACGCTGATGACATTCACGTTAATCCCGTACAGTGTCGCCAGTTTCTTCATGATGATGCCGTACATTGATGCTTCACTGTCGCCCATTAACACGACATGTGGCGCACGATGGGAAGTTGAAAAAGTTCGACCACCATGTGCAATTGTGTCTACGGAAGCGTTGATGTAGTTATCCATACGAACCGAATACCCTACGAGCGTGAGTGTAATTGTGGCGACAGCAAAACCGGCATATGCGAACGATCGCATGTGTGGTCGATTCAATAGCCGACGTGCTGGTTGCTCTAGGACATAATACGAGGTGGTTGAAACTAGCAGCATGAGGCAGATCTTGAGTGCCCATCGAACAGGAGGGCTTGCTGCAAATAGGTGGTAGTCCACGAAGCAAAAGATGGGCCAATGCCAGAGGTAAAGGGAGTACGACAACTTGCCGACGTAGACTAGAGCAGGGTGGGCAAGTACGCGTTCGGTGAATGGCGAGGAATCAGGATTCCAGCCGATCAGCAATACTGTGCCAATCACCGGTAGAGCGGCTACAAATCCGGGAAAAGAATTTGACTCGCGCAAGAAAGCGAAAGAAAGCAAAATCATGGCGAGCCCAAGCAGTGCCACAGAACTGTGATACCTGAGGGGAGTCTTTCTTTCAGCAACAAAAACGGCCAAGGCGGCGCCAGCCAGCAATTCCCAGGCTCGTGTCGGCAACAAGTAAAACGCCCAGGTTGGGTTGGTTTGAGTTAGCAATACGCAACCGAGAAAGCTGGCCAAGGAGATTGCGAGTAGGCTGCCTAGTACTTGTTTGGCCGTAAGCCGTGATTTCGTAGTGAGTACCAGAAAGAGCGGCAAGAATACGTAAAACTGCTCTTCGACGGAAAGCGACCAGAAGTGCAAGAACGGTTGCGCGTCGGGAGATAGCTCAAAGTAGTTGCCTTGGAGCATAAACTTGACGTTGGCGAGAGACAGGCTAGCCGCCGTGGCGACGGCGCCTGCAGAAGCAAAGTCCTGCGGGGAGTAGATGTAAGAAGCAGCAGCCAATGTGACGGCAATTGTTGCCAGTAAAACAGGAAAAATACGGGTAATTCGGCGTTGGTAAAATCTGGCTAATGAGAAAACGCCAGATTGGCACTCGCGATAAACGATGGAGGTTATCAAATAGCCGGAAATTACAAAGAAGACGTCGACGCCGACGAAGCCGCCCGGCAGGAAGGCTTTGTTGAAATGGAATAGAAGCACTCCCAGTACGGCGATGCATCGCATTCCGTCAATCGAGGGTCGATAACAGCCCGTTGTAAAACCTCTTTGCAGCCAGTGGCTGATTGTAGAAAATAGCGGCACGAACCGACAAGGAATAAGCCTCTGGGACCAAGATTCTGACGGCACGATGCTCGGACGCAGAAAAAGGCTTCGACAGCCGACGCTGTTTATCCGCCGGGATGAAATCCCCGAACCGCCGGGTGCCGCGTTCTATCGCAAGCTGAACGCGCTTCTGGCGAAACACGACTTCGACCGACGAGCAGAAGCACTGTGTGCCCCGTACTATGCCCGAACCGGCCGCCCCTCGACACCGATCGGCGTGGTAATCCGGATGCTCCTGTTCGGCTTTCTGGAAGGCATCGGCTCGCAACGCGGGATCGCCGCCCGCTGTGCCGACAGCCTCTCGGCCAGAATCTTTTTGGGCTGCGAGATCACGGAACCGACGCCGTGCCACAGCACGCTCAGCCGCACGCGGCAACGCCTGCCGCTGGAGGTCTTTTTCGAGCTGTTCGCCATGGTCGTCGAGATCGCCCGCAAAGAAGGCCTGTTGCGCGGCAAGACCTTGGGCGTCGACGCGACCTTCCTGGAAGGCAATGCGGCCTTGAAGTCGCTGCAACATAAAGAGGAAGGAGAAAGCTGGAAGGAGTTTGTCCGCAAGATCTACATGGAAGAGAACCCCGAGGCTGACGAACCGACCGACGACGAGCTGCGTCGTTTCGACCGACAGCGGCAAGACAAGAGGCTTTCGAACCGGGACTGGGAATCGCCGGTCGATCCGGACGCGAGGATCGCCAAGCTGAAAGACGGCCGGACCCACATGGCCTACAAGGCGGAGCACGCGGTCGAACTCGGATCGGGGATGATCCTGGCGGCGGAGGTGTACACGGCCGACACGCCCGACACGACAAGCATCGAACAGACGCTGCAGGCGGCGGACAAGGTCGCGATCAAGGCGGACACCGAACCGGCCGAGGAAGTCGTTGCCGACAAGGGCTATCACAAGGCGGAAACACTTTCGCGGCTGCAACACGTAAAGGGTTGGCGGACGTACATTCCGGAAAAACGTCTTCGACACAAGCGTCGTTGGACGGACAAGCCGAGCGAGCACGAGGAAGCGTATCGCGCGAACCGTCGACGTTGCCTGGGAGCCCGCGGGAAACGGCTTCAGCGGAAGCGCTCGGTGGTCTGCGAGCGGACGTTCGCGCACGTCTGCGATACCGGCGGTAGTCGGCGGGTATGGCTGCGGGGCCTGACGGAAGTCAGGAAATGGTACCTGGTGCGGGTGATGGGCTACAACCTGGCGGTGATCCTGCGCTTGCTGTTCGGCCTTGCCTCGCCGCGGAGCCTGACTCGCGTCGTCTGTCTTTTCTATTTTGTCATTGTGACTGTTTATCTTCACACCACGTCGCTATTCGGCCGATTGGGCCGCATGCTCGGCTTTGTGACGCCGGTTTGTCGATATTCCGCCTTGCGCGGTCCAAACTACCGCCGGACCTTATTCGACCTCAAACCATGCCCAAAACCGGCTTGTGCAACGGGCTGTTAACATCACGCTGTACACGATGGCGTATCTCCGGTGTACCGGGCAGCCCACCGTACTTGAGAGACAATCGGCACCGACTGCCGGATACACCGTGTAAATGGCCGGTGTGCCGTCGACGCAAGCAAACCGCGTAACAAGAGCAAAGACCGACAAGCCCGATACGAAGCCGAAGGCCGGCGTCGAGCGTACCAGGCGGCGATCGAAGCAATGAGACCGAGGGACAGGGGAGACATTCAGCAATGCCGATCGAGTTCCTTTGCCCGAGTTGCCGGAAGCAATTGCGATGCCCCGATTCCGCAGCGGGAAAGAAAGCGCGATGTCCCGCGTGCGGAACGATCGTGACGATCACCCCGGGGGGCGGTCGACCCGACGGGTCGCAAGCCGAAGCGAAAGTGCCCGTCCCGCCGATGTTGAACAGCGGCCCTCCGACCCTCCCCAAGGCAGAGGCGGGCGGGGCCTCGCCGTTCGCCGGCCCGCAAACGCCTGCCGGAGCGGTGCCGCCGCTGGGTACACCGACTGCCGGGGAGGGCCAGGCGGGCAGTCTGAACACGCCGACAGCTTATCCGACGCAACCCGCCAACCCGTATGCGGCACCGCATACGACGCCCGCCGCACCGAAGGCTTCCGAGGGGACGGGCAGCGAAGGGATGGCGATCGCTTCGTTCGTGCTGGGGTTGTTCGGGTTGTTGGCGTGGCTTTGTCCGATTATCGGATACGCCGTCGGCGGCTGTGCGCTGGGGTTCGGCATCAAGGGACGCAACAGCAATCAAAGCACGCTGGCGATCATTGGAATCATCTTAGGCTCGATTACTTTGTTTTTGAGTTTGGTCAACTCGATTCTGGGAGTCATCCTCACCGTACAGGGCGGAGGTTTTTGACTCACCACGACACCGGTTTTCCAGGCGACAATCGCGTGCAAAGGGCTGAAGAAAAGCGAAACGCGACGAAAAGACGGGGAAGCCGTCTCGGTACCGATAATCATTTAATCATTCCCGACGCGCCAAGTCCCTTTGCGGGGGGCTGTTTCAGCGGTCCGGAGAGGTGCGACCATGCGACACGTCATTTTGTTCTGCCTTGCAGGGGCGGTGATCATCGGGCATGCACGATGGGCGAACGCGGCGGAGCCGGCCCGCGGACCGTTGGTCGTCCATCCCGACAATCCCCGTTATTTCGCCGACGGATCGGGCAGGGCGATTCTTTTGACCGGGGCACACACGTGGAACAACCTGGTCGATATGGGACCGACCGATCCGCCCGTGCCGTTCGATTTCGATGCCTATCTCGATTGGCTCGAATCGCACCACCACAATTTCATTCGGCTGTGGCGGTGGGAAACGACCTCGTGGAACACCGCCGGGAATCGTGACCTCGAGCCGGTGGAGCACTACGTGGCGCCTCATCCGTGGAAGCGGACCGGGCCCGGCAAGGCGCTCGACGGTAAACCGAAGTTCGATCTGGAAACCTTCGACGAGGCGTACTTTGCGCGGCTGCGCGAGCGGGTCGAAGCGGCCGGCAAGCGCGGCATCTACGTTTCCATCATGTTGTTCGAAGGCTGGGCCTTGCAGTTTTCGCCCGGCGCTTGGGAACATCATCCCTTCCACAAAGCGAACAACATCAACGGAATCGACGGGGACGTCGATGACGACGGCAACGGCTTGGAGATCCACGAGAACAAAATTCCCGCGGTTACCGAGATTCAAAAGGCATACGTTCGCAAGGTGATCGACACGGTGAACGATCTGGACAACGTGTTGTACGAGATCTCGAACGAGAATCATCCGGCATCGACGGCGTGGCAATACGCGATGATTCGCTACATCAAGGAGTACGAAAAGACCAAGCCCAAACAACATCCGGTCGGCATGACCTTCCAATACAAAGGCGGCAGCAATGCCGTGTTGATGGAAAGCCCGGCCGATTGGATTTCGCCGAACCACGAAGGCGGGTATCGCGACAATCCTCCGCCCGCCGACGGTCGCAAGGTGATCCTCAGCGATACGGATCACCTGTGGGGGATCGGTGGAAACGTCGCCTGGGCCTGGAAGACGTTCTTGCGCGGCGGCAATCCCCTTTTCATGGACCCTTACCAAGGGAAGGTCCTCAAGAAGCGGATGAACGAACCGTGGGTCGAACCGTTGCGACGGAACCTCGGATACATACGCGACTGGTCCGAGAAGGTCGATCTCGCGGCGATGGTGCCGCGGCCGCGGCTTGCGTCGAGCGGATACTGCCTGGCCGCCGAGGGCCGCGAGTATCTCGTGTATGCGCCGGCCGAGGCCGAATCGCTGTCGGTCGAACTGCCGCCGGAAATGTACGCCATTACGCGTTGGAACATCGATGCGGAGAAAGCCGAGAAGCCGGTCGTTCTCCGCTTTGCGGGCGGTCGATGGCAACTCGACACCTCGCGGTCGGGCCAAGTTCTGGTCCATATCAAACGAGTCCGTTGATTCTTGAGGGAAACGAACGCACGGAGCGACGAAATTTCTCTTGAAATGAGACGGGAGCACGAATTCGAGCGGGTGCAGGTGCATCCGAGCGGTCGATATCGTACGCCCGACGGGGGCGACGATCGCGGAATACGTCGCGGCACACGGCAGCCGACGATGTTCGCACGGCGATCCACATTCCCAGGAGAGGTTCCTCATGCCGATCGAGTTTCGTTGTCCCGGATGTAACAAGCTTTTGCGTACGCCCGATACCAGTGCAGGCAAGCGGGCGAAATGTCCGTCGTGCGGTGGTGTGGTGACGATTCCGAGTGCGTCTCAATCGCCACGGCCGGCAGGCGGGGGACAGCCTTCGCCCGGGCTGCAAACGAAGCCGTCGCAGGCAGCCCCGTCGCCGCCGCAGGGAATGCAGCCCTTTGTCGGAACCGCAGCGGGTGGGGGGCAGGTCGCTCCACAGCAACCGGCACCCGGCAGCGTGCCCGGTTCCGGTGTCGCGGCCCCAAGTGGTGCGACACCGGGAAATCCCTTCGGCGGACCATCGCAGCCGGCGGCACCGACTGCCCCCCAATCGGCAACGCCGCAGTTTCCTCAGCCCGGCATGCAGCCGCCGCTCGCCCAACCGGTGCCCGGCATGCCGTTTCCCCAGCCGGGTGCGCCGCCGGGCACGGTCGGTTCGGCGCCTGGTTTTCCTGCGATGCCGCTTCCCAGCGGGCCGTTGCCGCAGGCCCCGGCACCGAAGGCTCCGCCCCCCAAGGCACCGAAACCGAAACCAACCAACCTGTACGCGCCACCACGCACCCGGTCGTACCAGGAAAGAGCTCGGCGACGCAGCTACGGCGGTATGGGACGGTTGCAATACTTCTTGGCGGGCTTGGGGGCAAGCTTCGGAATCGGGTTTGTTGGCGGACTGGCGGGGTCGATGATGGAAAATCCGGCACCGGCCATCTTGGGGGCGCAAATCTTGGCCGTGTTGGTACAGCTCGTTTTGGCATCGCAACGGCTTCAGAATATCGGGTGGTCTCCCGGGTTTGCGTTCCTTTTGCTTGTGCCCGTGGCGAACTTCGTGATCGGCATGTGTTTGTTGATCTTGCCCGAGGGCTACGCCGACACGAAGCGGCTGGACACCGCCGGGAAGATCGTCGGCGGTATTCTGTTGGGGGTGATCGGGCTATTTTTCTTGTTCATCGTGTTTGCGATGCTGGCTGCGTTGGGAGGCGGCTGACCGAGGCGTGCCGCTTGTGAAACGGCAAGGTGTCGGATACGCTACCCGAACAGGAAGGAAAACCGCCGGCGCCGACCGTCGCAACGACCGAGGCGCTCTTCGGTAGGTTGCACTTCGGGCGAACGAAGGAGTTTCCGACATGCTGACGACGTTGGTCAACGGTGTCGAAATGGCTGTGCGTTGCGGCGGAGAGGGGACGCCCCTGGTCTTCGTGCACGGATTTCCGCTCGATCATCGTATGTGGGATGCCCAGTTCGAGGTGTTCTCGTTACAAGCGAGGGTGGTCGTGCCCGATTTGCGCGGGTTCGGACGCAGCGAGCCCGCCGACGAGCTGGTGACGATGCCGCAATTCGCCGACGATATCGCCGCCCTCCTGCCGGCGATCGAAATCCAAGAGCCCGTCGTCCTATGCGGTTTGTCGATGGGCGGATATATCGCGCTGGAGTTCGCCCGCCGTCATCCAGGCATGCTCCGCGGTCTGATCCTGTGCGATACCCATGCGCGAGGCGACACGCCCGAAGCGGCCGAAAACCGTCGAAAAACGGCCGAGCGTGTGTTGCGAGAAGGCCCCGCGTTCTTGGCCGACGAGATGCTTTCCAAGCTGGTCGCACCCGCGACGATCGAAGAGAAACCGCACATCGTCGAAAAGATCCGCGATATGATCACCGAGAATCACGCGAAGGGGGTTGCCGCCGCCCTGCGGGGCATGGCCGAACGCGAAAAAGCCGAAGCGTGGCTCGACCAAATCGAATGTCCCTGCCGCGTGATCGTGGGCGCCGAGGATGTCATCACGCCGCCGGAGGTCATGCGCGACCTGGCCGATCGACTTCCCAACGCGGGATATGCCGAAATCGAAAACGCCGGACACATGGCGCCCATGGAGCAGCCGAAAGCGGTCAACGACGTGATTTCCGAATTCTTGAAGACGCTGAGCTGACGCGCCGATCCGGATGCGGCGGTGCGCGGGCAGGACGAGAATACTGCCGAGGCGAATCGCTTCTTATCGCACCTTACGGCAAGCGGATGACCGTCTCGCTCTTCACCAAAGCGAAATCGTCCGGGAAAGTATGAAACGCCTGGATGAGCAGGTGTTTCGAACGGGTTTCGGTATAGATGAAGCTGACCGCTCCGCACGGCATCCGTCCGCTGGAACCGAACTCGCAGTATAGACCTTGCCCCGGTCCGTCGTGCGCCAGGTGCTCTTGGAACACACGGAACAGTTCGGCCGGAACGGTTTCGAGTTCGAATTGCGTTTCGTAGACGATACCGTTGCGACATTCGATGCGTTCGCGGTGTTGCCCTTTGATCGTATGCGACATGAGCCGCCGTTTTTCGGGCAAGGGATGGTTCGCCGTGGTGGAGACTTCGGTAAGCGTGACGTTCTCGTGCCGCCAGGTGATGACATGCCCGGCGCTGGTGATGTCGATTTTCGCCTCGTAGTTGCCGCGAGTGATCTTGCGAGTCGCATGCACCTCGAACAATTCGGGGTGAATGGGACGTCCGTACAAGCGGAAGATCAACTCGGCAGCCTTGGGGCGAACAGTCAGCACGATGCCGTTTCCTTCTTTAACGAACCTGCGAACGCATATGGAATTCAGCGGAGAAAACCTCCGGATGAGTCTCTCGAACGACGTCGAGTGAGTCTATTATAAGCCAAGCCGCAGGCGGCGACAAAGATCGTTTTCTCGAGGATACGATTTCGCCTTCCTGAAGCGAAGCCGTTTCGATCGGTGTTCTTGGTTTTCGATCGACCGTCCCGCAGAACAACATGAAAATTCCGCCCGCGCGTGCGGATGGTATCGACGACCTTTGTTTGCGGCACGAGCTTTGCACCGCGCTGCATACCGTGTGCCGAAACCGACCGATACGCGCACGACGGTTACACCAAGCCCACCAACAGGTCGTATGCGGCGTGCGCGCCGGCGGCGATCCCAAAACCGCGCACGCAATACAGCACCGCGAAGAACATCCCGGCCACGAACCGGAACAAGAACGTGAACAACAAGAACGGCTCGCCGTAGGGGCCGACATAGTGCGCCGCCGAGAAGATCAGGCTGCTGCCGATCGCTCCTAACCACAACGCGGCGCGGGCCTGCAAACCGGCTTGTCGGGCGATCAGGTGCAGGCCGTTGAGCAGAATCAGGCGAAAGACGAGCTCTTCGTACACGCCCGCTCCGACGTAGGCGACCGCCATCGTGAGCATCGAGCGGGCTTCGTCCGACAGCGCCGCCGGGACCGGTCGTAGCGCGATCGTCACCGCTTCGAACACCACGCTTTGCACGCTCAGCAATAGTCGCAAGCAAATCGCCAAGGCGAGCGATTCGACGAGCATGCCCCACAGCACGCGGGAAGGTACGTACCACTTCGCGCGGGTCAGGTAATGCTGGCCCAACAGGAGACACGCGGTGGCCACCGGCAGCAGGAAGTACTGTCCGAAACCTACGCGACCGAGCAACTCGCGCAGCCACATTTCGGCCCCGTTGCGAACGGCCTCGGGCCCGAGCAGAATGACGCCCGCCTCGTAGAACACCAGAAGCGGCGCGACGAACATCAGCGAGGCCAAGGGGCGTTGCGACGCGTCCCAGTACAATTCGCCTTCGGCAGGTGCGGAAATCGAGGTGTCGCCAGCGTTCGATGCCATGAGGGTGCTTGCCCGTTCTTACCGGTGGATCGCGTGCGGCGGCGCTCGTGGGAATCCCGGCGCAGACCGCTACAATGGATGCTATCGGCAGGTCCGAACCCGACCTCGAAGGGAAATCGCCGCAGAAAAGAAACGGCGGTTCGTTCCCGTCGGCCCGGGGCGGGACTGTGTCGAGATTGCGGATTGCACAAACTGAACGGCATCGGGAGCGTGGTTGCAACATGGCTGTTGCGTTGATGGATGTGTATCGGCGGTTGTTCGAGGCCTACGGGCCGCGACACTGGTGGCCGGGGGAAACCCCGTTCGAGGTCACCGTCGGTGCGATACTCGTCCAGAATACGAACTGGGCGAACGTCGCCAAGACGATCGACCGATTGCGGGAAGACGGACTCCTTTCGCCGCGCAAGCTGTACGCGCTTCCCGAGGAAGAACTCCAAGAGCGCATTCGTTCGTGCGGCTACTTTCGCCTGAAGGCAAAACGCCTACGCAATTTGTTGCGCGTGTGCGTCGAAGAATTCGACGGATCGCTCGAGGCGATGTTCGATCAGTCGATCGAGTCGTTGCGGGAAACCCTGTTGGGCATCAACGGAATCGGACCCGAGACGGCCGATTCGATCATTCTCTACGCCGCCGAAAAGCCGACTTTCGTCGTCGATACATACACCCTTCGCGTGCTGGCACGACACGGATGGATCGAGCCTGAGGCCGATTACCATACGTTGAAGGCTTTTTTCGAAGAGCGATTGGAGCCCGACGTCGCGTTGTACAACGAATTCCACGCCCTGTTCGTCGAGGTCGGCAAGAATCATTGCGGAAAGCGCCCGCGCTGCGAAGGATGTCCCCTGGGCGAAATGTTGCCCGAGGGCGGCCCGTACGAGGCCCTTCGATGAAGTGAGGCGGTACGTTTCACGACCGAGGAAAAACCGGCCATGTCGTTGTTCGAAGCGAGTGAATCGGAACGACGTCGCAAGGCGCAGCCGTTGGCGGCCCGGATGCGTCCACGCTCGCTCGACGAGTTCGTCGGCCAAGAACATTTCCTCGGCCCGGGGCGGCTGCTGCGCCGCCTGTTGGCCGCCGATCGCTTGGGATCGGTCATCTTTCACGGCCCGCCCGGCACAGGAAAGACGACGCTCGCCCGCCTGTTGGCCGTCGAGACGAAAAGCGCGTTCCGGCAGATCAGCGCCGTGACCGCGGGCGTGAAGGAACTGCGCGAGGTGCTTTCCGAGGCATGGGAGCGGCTTTCGACCGAGGGCCGGAAAACCGTCTTGTTCGTCGATGAAATCCATCGTTTCAACAAGGCACAACAAGACGTGTTGTTGCCCTACGTCGAAGACGGCGTCGTCGTGCTCGTCGGGGCGACGACCGAAAATCCCTATTTCGCGATCAACAGCGCGTTGATCAGCCGCAGCCGGTTGTTTCAGTTTCAGCCGCTGACGCCCGAACACATCAAGACGATTCTTCGACGGGCATTGGCCGACGAAAGCCGCGGCTTGGGGCGATATGCCGTCGAAGTCGAAGACGACGCCCTGGATTTTCTGGCGGCGGCCAGCGACGGCGACGCCCGCGCGGCGCTTTCCGCCTTGGAAGTGGCCGTCCTTTCGAGCCACGAGCCGGGGAAGCCCGTCCGGCTTACGCGGGCGCTTGCCCGCGAATCGATGCAGAAAAAAGCCCTGGTCTACGATCGCGACGGCGACGCCCACTACGACACGATCAGCGCGTTGATCAAGTCGATCCGCGGCAGCGATCCCGACGCAGCGATCTATTGGTTGGCCAAGATGCTCGAAGGCGGCGAAGACATTCGCTTCCTGGCCCGGCGATTGGTGATCCTGGCCAGCGAAGACGTCGGAAACGCCGATCCGGCCGCGTTGCCGCTTGCCGTGGCGGCGGCCCAGGCGTGCGAACTGGTCGGCTTGCCCGAATGTCGTTTGACGCTTGCCCAGGCGGTGACGTACCTTGCGTGTGCGCCCAAATCGAATGCGGCCACGGTCGCCATATCCGAGGCCCAAAAAGACGTGCGCGAGGGGCGATTGTTGCCCGTGCCCGTCCACCTGCGCGACAGCCATTACAGCGGCGCAAAACAAATGGGGCATGGCGAAGGCTACCGCTACGCGCACGACGAAGAAGGCGGCGTCGCGGAACAAGATTATCTGGGTGTCGATCGCGAATACTATCGTCCCGTCCCACGAGGTTTCGAACAGGTGCTCGCCGAACGTCTGGCGGCCGTGCGGGCGCGACTGAAACGCGCCAAACGGGGCGCGGTGTCTGCCGGTTCCACGACGGGCGAAAAAAAGAGAAAGCCGCGGCAAAGCAATGCCGACACGGTCGAGCATAACGGCGACATCGAAAACGCATCGTCAGAGGATCACGGGCCGAACGCGAAACGATGAACGACCCCCGGAAAACGCGCCTGGCGACGAACGAAAGCAGCGCCGAAGCGAAAATCGTCGAAATCGGTGTGGCGGTGGTCGTCGATCGGGGAAACGTGTTGGTCGGCCTGCGGGACGACGAGGCGCATCGCGGGTATTGGGAATTTCCCGGCGGCAAACTTCTGCCCGGTGAATCGCCTTTCGAAGCGGCGATCCGCGAATGCCGTGAAGAAACCGGCCTCGACGTGCGCCTGTTGCGCGAATTGACGACGTCGGAGTACGCCTACCCGCATCGCACGGTTCGCTTGCATTTCTTTCTGGCCGTTCCGGCAACACGGCAAAGTCGACAGAAACCGGCGGCCCCGTTCACATGGCGGTCGGTCGATGAGTTGAAGACGTTGCCGTTTCTGCCCGCCAATGCCGAAGTCGTCGAATGGTTGGTCGGCCACGTTCCCCTCGCCGAGAGCTGAACGCGGAAAGCCGGTGCGAGGGGCCAAGGGAACATCACTCACCTTGTCTTCGACCAGGACACTCTCCTAAGATGCAATATCCCGCCTGCGATTTCCTCGCCGAGCCGGCGAACATCGGTTTGTCGGCCGGTCTTTTCCCGCACGGCCGGTAGATTCCGCTTCGTCGGCAGATTGCTTGTCAACCGAGAAAAGCTGCGCAAGCTGCAAAAGCTGGAGTCGGCAGGGAGTACGGCCGAGGCTAAACGTGATACGATTCCGGCCGAAGACGCCTAGGGAGAATCGCCCGGGTTACGCTACACTAGCGTTTTTCCGCCCGGGTGTTCACGTGCCTTGCAAGGGGTTAGGATAGGCCGCAGATCGAAACAAGCGAACGTAATCATTTGGTCGTTTCGACGACCCACCGAGTTGAAAAGGACATCGATGAATCCTGAAATTCACGAAATCTTATCGCAAGTGGTCGAGCCCATGGCAAGCTATCGCGACTATCAGCGCCAGCGGCAGATGACGCTGGGGGATTTGTTGCTGGAGAACCGAATCATCCTGTTGCAGGGGGTGATTCACGACGGCAACGCAAACGAGATCATCATGAAGCTGTTGTACTTGCAGAGCGAGAACCGCCGCAAGGACATTCACTTTTACATCAACACCCCCGGCGGCAGTGTGAGTTCGACGTTGGCCATTTACGACACGATGCAGATTCTGTCGTGTCCTGTTGCCACGTACTGCGTGGGACTGGCCGCCAGCGGCGGAGCCGTGTTGTTGGCCGGCGGTGCCAAAGGGAAGCGATTCGCCTTGCCGCACTCGAAGATCATGATCCATCAGCCGTACGGGCAAGTGGGCGGCCAGGTTTCCGACATCGAGATCCAGGCCCAAGAGATCCTCAAGACCCGCGAAGTCTTGAACCAAATTCTGGCCGAGCATACCGGCCAGCCCATCGAACGGATCGCCAAAGATACCGATCGCGATTTCTACATGAGCGCCGAAGAGGCCAAAGAGTACGGGCTTGTCGACGACATTCTCCGGAAACAATCCGTTGAAGAATCGGAAGACGAATAGGACTCGCCGCCGACGAAGCCCGTCGACGAGGGGCCTTTCGGATCGGCGCGTCGAAGCGATAGGACATATTTGCCGCAAAACATTGACCAGCTACGAGGGAGGTCGACCTCCATGCCGCTGATTCCTTACGTGATTGAGAAAAGCGGGCGAGAAGAGCGGGCGATGGACATCTACAGTCGCCTGCTGAAGGACCGGATCGTATTCATCGGCTCGGCGATCAACGACGAAGTCGCCAACGCCGTCGTCGCCCAGCTTCTGTTCCTCCAGTCGGACAACCCCGACGCCGACATCCACGTGTACATCAATTCGCCCGGCGGGGCCGTGACCGCCGGACTGGCCATCTACGACACGATGCAGTTCGTCCGCTGCGACGTGGCCACCTATTGCATCGGACAGGCGGCGTCGATGGGCGCCGTGCTGTTGGCCGCGGGAACCAAGGGCAAACGCTTCGCCCTGCCGAACTCGCGCATCATGATCCATCAGCCCTTGGCCGGGACCGAGGGAACGGCCACCGACATCATGATCCACGCGAAGGAATTCGCGAAGATCAAGGAACGTTTGAACCGGATTCTCCTGAAACATACCGGCCACCCGATCGAAAAGATCGAGCAGGATACCGACCGCGATCGTTTCATGTCGGCCGAAGAGGCCAAAGAATACGGCCTGGTCGATCACGTGATCGAAACGGCAACCGACGCGTCGAGCAAGACCAACGGCGACGCCTGACGCACGGCTCGGAAACCTGATCACCCACGAAGTTCGAACGCCCGACGGAGACGCGAAAGCGTTTCTCCTCGGGCGTTGTGCGTTATTCAATCGGGAAGATCGTCGCGGGATCAGTTGGATTCGCGAATACCGTCGAAATACTCGCGGGTATGCTCTCGGTACGGTGCCGGAACCGGTTGCGTCGCCAGCGGATCGATCGGCTCTTCGCGGAGTCGCTCGATTTCGCCGCGGATGGCACTGACGGCGCCGGTTCGCAAGTTCGGGCCGCCCGCCGTGCCCGAGACGACGAGGCCTCCCGGTCCCACCTTGGCCGGGGCCTGCGAGTCGCGGAACTTGACGTCGTCCTCGGCGATGGGACGCGGCCCGTGGCCTCGGCCTTCACCAAGACCGGAGCCTGTTCCATTGCCGTTACCTACACCGCAGCAAGCGGCGCAGCCCCTGCCGTTGCATTGCTTGCAATTCATTTGATTTTGGAGTTGCTTGAGATCGGCAAGGGCCTGGTCAAGCAACTTCCCCCGGCCGGCTTGCCGGGCAAGTTGTTCCAGTTGTTTTTGTGCCTCGGCGAGAGCTGCGCCCGCATTCCGGCAATCTCCCGCCTTGGCGCACTGCGAGGCCTGTTTCAACTGTTCGGCCAGTTTCTGTAAGGCTTCGGCCTGATCGGCGTTCTTGGCCATTTGGTCGAGTTGTTTGCGCAGTTGCTCGGCCAGCTCACGATTTCCCGCGGCTTCCGCCTGGGCAAGTTGCTGCGCCAGTCGGCGTTGGGCCTCTTGCTGTTTTCGGGCGATCTCTTCGAGCGACTTTTCGATTTGCTCGAGTTGGTTGGCCAACGCCTGCTGCGCTTGGGGGTCGAGTGCGTTTTCTTCGAGCTGTCGCCGAAGGTTTTCGAGTTCACGATTGATCTGTTCGGGATTGCCGCGACGCAAGGCGTCGGCCAGCTTGTCGGCGGGGCCGCGATCGATGTTCGCCAATTGCTTCAATTGCTGTTCCAGTCGGTTCGGATCGGCGAGTCGCTCTCGCTGTTCCGCCAGCTCTTTCCGAAGTTCGTTCAATTCGACGAGGGCTTCTTTGCGGTTCTCTGTGGCCAATTCAGCCAGTTTTTCGCGGGCTTCAAGCAGCTTTTGCTTGAGGATTTCCAAGTCTTCGTCGGTGCTTGGTGGTGCGATGAGCTGCTTCCGGACCTCGCGGACCGGTTCAATCGTGTTCGTCGTGGCAGTCGACGGCGGTTGTGCCGATCGAGAGCGGCCGCCCACCGGCGAGACGAACAGGAGCACCAGCAGCAAAGCCCCCGCAGCGGGAAGCGGCCACAGCAATCGTCGAGACAGACGCACCGGGAATCGCGAGGAAATATCGACGCGCTGCAACCGTTGCTCCGTATCGCGCAGCAGTGCACTTCCGGCAGGTTGCCGTCGCTGGTCTTCCGACAGGCTGATCGCCGACGCCAGGCGGTCGTCGAGAGCAAAACGACGGTCGATCAGGTAAGCGGCGTCCAACAATTGCGGACGCGTCCACCACGCCCATCCGCCTGCGGCCAGAACGGCTAGACCGAGGCTGATGGCGACCATCCACCCGATGTCGAACGAGAGAAAACCAAGGCGTTCGAAAACGCTTGCGGCCGCTGCGAACAACAGAGCCGCGGCCATTACCGGTCCCAGGATTTCGAGAAACCGCTGAACGATCAGCCGTCGCCGTGCCGCTTCGATCGATCGGTGGAACGTGTCCATACCTTGCCTCACAGCGAAGAGTAGACACAACGAACTGTCGGCTGCCGTCCGAACTGTGCGAACCGCGCCAAATTGCCTCGCGACGGCAACGATTCGGCAGAGTATTCGCTCCTGCACCCGCATTATAGCCGTTGGACGAGCAGAAACGAGACGGAAAGTTCTATCCCCCCCTGGAAGAGAGGGGTTGCGCGATCGGCGCCGAATGCGCTGGCTGGCGAAGGCTGGCCCCGATTCGGTTCGGCGCTGGCATGTTCCGACCTGCTGTGTCACAATGACATCTTAGAGCAAGGGTGTCGATCGACGTCGCCGGGCCGGGCCGCAGGTTGCTGTGACAGAAAAAAACGGCAAAAAATGCGCGTGTCGAGGCGGCGCGGTCTTCATTGGAAGGGGAGCGAACCATGCGAGGAAAGGCACACACCGGCTTCACGTTGGTGGAATTGTTGGTCGTGATCGTCGTCATCGCGATGCTGGTGGCGTTGACCGTGCCGGCCATTCTTTCGGCCAGAGCGAGAGCACGTCAAACGACCTGCACCGACCGCCTGCACAATCTGGCAAATGCCATACACGAGTACGAGTTGGCAAAAGATCAGCTCCCCGGCTATGTCGATAGTTTCGGTGGTGTGGGTAATTTGAGCTGGGTGCTCATGATTTTGCCCTATACCGAGCACACCGACGTCTGGCGGAACGTGCGGCAGGGGAATCTTCCTACGCCGCCGGACGAGTATGCCGTACCCGAATTCTTGTGCCCCGTGGGCGAGCGGACGGACTCGTTTTGTCCGCTGAGCTACGTGGTCAATTGCGGGATTCCCGACGGGACGACGTTCGACGTCAAGGGAGTTCCCACAAACGAAGGGACGCAGTTCGCCCTGTTCTTCAACCACGACACGGTGAATTTCCCCAACCTGGCTTCCACCCGCATCAAGGTCAAGCTCGACAAGATTCCCGACGGGCAGCAGTTCACCTTGCTTTTGGGCGAGAATCTTCAGGCGACCTATTTCGTACCGATAGACGCCGCCGGTACGTTGCGGCCGGTACGCGAAGCCGACGTCGGCATGCTTTTCACCCAAACGCCGGGGGCGTGCGGTTCGGCCGACGGAAACGTCGTTCCGCCGAACATGTGCACGACCGACCTGGTGCCTTTCCCGCGGGACAATCCGCCGGTACGTTACGCCCGACCGTCGAGTCTGCATCCCGGCGGATTCATCGTCGCGTACGCCGACGGCCACGCCGCTTTCGTGGGAGACGACATCGACTACCAGTTGTATCAGCAGCAAATGATTCCCGACGACGTGACCGCGGGAATTCGCTGAAGCGGTAGCCCTTCGCCCGCTTGCGGAGCCAAAACCGTTCAACCGGCCGATAGCCCCGTACGCCCGGCGGTGTGACAGGGACGGCCCGCCAGGGACGATCAATGTCGATTCGCGTGTCGGTTTGCAGCGGTCGCCTTGGGGCTGAAAAAACAGCTTGCGATGTGTCGCCTGAACGATGTAGCTTGGCCGAAGACAGCCCTCCCGTTCCAAGGCGGAAAGGCGAACGGCGGCTGAGCGACGACGGTACAGGGAGAAGGTCATGAACGCGCACCTGCGACACATCGTGTTGGTTGCCTTTGCGGTCGTTACGGGGCCGATCGCTTCGCATGCCGAAATCCGCTCTGCGGCTCCTGTTCCACGATTGGCCGGTGCCTATGTGAATGTCTACAAGCCGGCCGGAGACGTCTTTCCCGGTCCCGACGAAGGCGAGTTGATCGCGGGCAAATTCTATCGTGAGTGGGTGCCCAACGATCACTGCTTTGTGCGCGATGAAAACGGAGTGTGGCACGCGTTCGGGATCACGCATCCGCGGACCGATCTTGACAACGTTCACTTGGGCGAGAATTTGTTGTTTCACGCGGCCGCACCGCCTGGGACGTTGCGCGAGGTCTTGAAGCCCGAAAAGTGGCGCGATCGGCCGAAGGTGCTTCCACCGGCCGAACGGCCCGATGAGATTCGCGCGATTCACGCACCCACCATCGTACGGCACGACGGTTGTTACGTGATGATCTACGGCCCCACGCCCATGCGGTCGGCGGTCTCACACGACCTGGTTCATTGGAAGCCGACCGGGCCGTTGGAAGGGGCTCCGGCGGGGCGCGACCCGAATGTCCTGCGCGACGGTGATCGCTACTACATGGTCGTCTGCGGCGACGGCGCCGTGACCGCGGCCGTCTCGCGCGACTTGCGGAAGTGGACGCCGCGGGGACGCATCCTCGAAATGCCCGAGGGCGTCGATCCTGAGTCGCCGTTTCTCGTTCGATACCGCGACGCCTACTACTTGTTCGTGTGCGGATGGAACGGCGTGTGGGACCGCAAAGACCTGCAAGGGGCCTATCAGCATGTCACCTACGTGTACCGATCGACCGATCCGTTGCACTTTGGGCGGGATGACCTGGTGACGACGCTCGACGCGCACGCCCCCGAGGTGTTTCAGGACGAGGCGGGCGACTGGTTCATCTCCAGCGCCGAATGGCCCTATCGCGGCGTGAGCATCGCACCATTGCGATGGGAATGACAAGCGAGCGATCGAGCGGCGTCAGCCGGAAAGGGTATCCAGCCAGCGGACGGCCTCTTTCGCCCAATAGTTGATGACGATGTCGGCTCCCGCGCGGTGGATGGCCAGCAGCGACTCCAACGCCGTACGGCATTCGTCGAGCCAACCTTTTTCGGCGGCGGCCTTGATCATGCTGAACTCGCCCGACACGTTGTACGCCGCCAGCGGCACGCCGGGAAACCGATCGCGGACGAGTCGGATGATGTCCAAGTAGGGCAAGGCCGGTTTGACCATGATCATGTCGGCCCCTTCGGCCAGGTCGAGTTCGACCTCGCGCAGGGCCTCGCCCGGTGCGGCGGCCGGGTCCATCTGGTAACTGCGGCGGTCGCCGAATTGCGGCGCGCTTTCCGCGGCATCGCGGAAGGGACCGTAGAAACTGCTCGCGTACTTCGCGGCGTAGCTCATGATCGGCACATGCGCGTACCCGGCTTCGTCGAGCGCCGTGCGAATCGCCCGGATCATGCCGTCCATCATGCCGCTGGGGGCGACGACGTCGGCTCCGGCGGCGGCGTGCACGACCGCCTGCCGGCCCAACAGCGGCAGCGTGGCGTCGTTGTCGACGTCCGTGCGGCCCGTGCACTCGCTCAAGGGACCGCAGTGCCCGTGGTCGGTGTATTCACAGAAACAAACGTCGGTAATCACCAGCAGATCGGGAACGGCGGCTTTGATTGCGCGGACGGCGCGGGCGATGATCCCCTTTTCGCTGACCGCATCGCTGCCCACGTGGTCTTTCTCGGCGGGAATGCCGAACAACAAGACGCCGCCTAGGCCGAGCTGCTTCGCCTGGCGGGCTTCCTGCACGAGTGCATCGAGCGACAGTTGCGCATGGCCCGGCATCGAGGCGATCGGCCGCCGCGATTCGTCTCCGGCATGCACGAACAGCGGCAAGATCCATCGCCGAGGAGAAAGCTCCACCGATCGAACCAACCGCCGCACCTGCGGATGATACCGCAATCGCCGCAT
The DNA here is from genome assembly GCF_054657455.1 of Thermostilla marina. NCBI lineage: Bacteria > Pseudomonadati > Planctomycetota > Planctomycetia > Pirellulales > Thermoguttaceae > Thermostilla > Thermostilla marina. The sequence goes on from NZ_BAAHYR010000001.1 coordinate 949,665, forward strand.
TCGCACCGTGGGAAAGTTGCCGTTTTCCGCCGGTTGCATGGTCTGTTCTCGCACCTTGAAATGGTCGTGGAATCGCAAAAAATCGACCGACGACCGCCCGAAGCGTTCTCACTGCGGGCGGTCGCCGGGGAGTCGTTACACCGCTTCACGGCTCATTTGCGATAGGGTGTTTGCCCTATCAGAATTCGACATCGACGACGCCGACGGCCTCGGGGGTCGCGTCGAGTTCAAGGGTCTTCCAGGTGTTCGTGTCGGGTTCGCCGACGACCACCTTGTAGCGCCCTTCGGCAAAGACTTTCGGTCGCATGTACGGACCGCGGTTGCGGATGGCGTAGACCAGTTCGCCTTCGGCGTCGAACACCTTGACGACCGGGTTTGCGATCCCGTGCACACGCAACATCGGCAACCAGGCGACCGCCTTGCGACCGTAGTTGTCGTTCTGGATGATCGTCCGCGGCCAGCCGGGGTATTGCGTATCGGCGGGGTTCGCCGGGTCGGCGTAGCGCGGCCAGCATTCGACGGTGATCGTGCGGGCATAGCGATTGCAACGGAGGATGCCGTAGCCGGGCATCTTGTCGTGCAGCTCGGCCGGTTCGCGACCGGTCGACCAATCGGGGTTCGTGGCAGCGTACATCGTGACGCGGTTCTTCATGCCGTCGAAGTGACGACCGGTCCATTCGGGATAGCCCGGGATGCGGTTTTCACCGGGCACCGGCGGCTTCCACATCCGCGGATAGAAATTCGCGATCGACGGCACGGCAAAGGACCAGCCGGCATCTTCCCAATCGTCGATCCCGTGGTGCACCAAGGTCGCCAGGTGCTGGTCACCTGCCAAGTGGAAGGCGAACGCCTTGCGCAACAGATCGACCGCCCGCTTGCGGCCCGATTGCGGCCAGCCGTTCGAATCGAAATCGGCGATCAGGTATTGCAAGCCGGCGCCGTGGTGGGTCGCCAGCCCGGCGAACACGGTTTGCGAGAAGACGAGTTTCATATCGGCGCCGGCCCAATCTTCGGCCCATTCGCGCAGAAACTTCTCTTGCCGTTCGCCCAGCAATTGCAGGCCGGGTACGTCGGCCGACATCACGTCGTAATCGGGATTCACGACATGATCGGCTCGGCTGGCACCGCCGGGCGGAACCCGCCCGTTGCATCCCGACTTGAACTTGCGGTCCTCGATGATCGCGATGCTCAAGCGTCCCCAATTCATCGAGGTGTAGTACACCCCGATGCCTTGCTCGATGGGGGTGGGATCGTACGGGTCGGGAAGGTTCGTCGTCTGCGTCAGCTCGACCATCTTGACGAACTCGGCGGGATGGACATAGCCGCCCTTGTCGTCCTTGTCGATCGGGCGGCCGCCTTCACCCCACAGGTTCCCTTGATACACGTCGTGATCGTCGGGAATGCTGATCGTCGGAATGTCTTTCGCCAGGTCGCGGTATGCCCAGCACCACAAGTACCACTTGTACAAGTAATCGAGCTCGATGTTTGCACGATCCGGGAAAGTCGGACTGCCCCCCTCGTAGACCTGGTCACCCGAGAAGAACAGAAGGTCCGGATCCTGCTTTTGCACGTGATCGCACAAATCTTCGTGGGGGAACCAGACTTCCCGTTTCCACGAAAAACCGGGGCGCCCGATACGGTGCGAGTTGTTGTGGTTGCCCGTGAACCCGGCGACGTTCACCACCGGCTTTTCGACCGGGTCGTGGCGGATCGTCCCGCCGAAGGAAAACTCGCGCATTGCGTCGCCGACGGCCGCTCGGTAACGCACCCGGTACGGCGTATCGCGGGTATCGTCCCAGTCCGGCACACGGAAGGTGGCCACGAAGCCGGGCACGACGATCGGTGCCTCGGCGATCTGGCGCCAGGTGCCGTCTTTCTGCACGTCGAGGGCGACGGTGCCGGTATCGCCGTTTCCTGCCGCTTCCCAACCGATTGGCAACAACTGCGCCGAAAGCTTGAGCACCTTGCGGCTGAGGGTGTACTTCGTGCAGGCGATCGGGCCGAAGGTACGGCCTTCGTCGGCGTCGATCTTCGTGCCGGAGACCTGCAAACCGGTGAAGGCGAACTTGCCCGAGGTGTTCGCCTGCTTGTTCCCCGGATCGGCGGCCAAGGCGATCGAGCCGACGACCCGCTCGTCGGCGACGGTGGTTTCTGCACGGCTCAGCTCGGTACCCGCGGCGTCGGCAACGACCAGCGTCAATTGATAGCCGCCGTCGACCGGCTTGCCTTCGAGGGTCAACTGCAAAGGCCGCGGTTCGCCCATTGCCGCGGGCGGTTGGACTTGTTCCTTTTCGAAGTCGGCGAAGAAGGCCTTTCCGTCGGGGGTGGCGGCGGCTACCAGACCGGCCCCTTCACCCGGAAAGGCGTGGACCAGCACGACCCGTCGGTAATCGACGCCGGGACCGCCGATCCCGATCAACAATCCGCTGAAGGCCCCTTTGCTGGGCTGAGTGCCCTCGTCACCGTTCCACTGGGTGTTCACCGTGATGCGGAACGTCCCGTCGCCTTCGGCCAGGCGATGGGTGAGCAGATGCAACGTCCGCATGTTCAGCCGGGTTTCGTCGGCGATGCACAGAATCTTCCCGTCGGCCAGTTTCCAATCTTGGGTGCGGTTGGCCCAGAATTCGGGGCCGATCCACGAGCGTTCGACGCCCGCGGGCAGCTTCAACGTGTACTCGGCGGCGGAAGCCGAAACGGCCGTCGCCAGTGCGGTCATCAAGGCACCGCAGAGCAGGACACTCCGCAAACGCTTCATCGTGGCGTTTCCTCCATGTTGGGTGTTCGGGTTGGAGAGACCATCTTGCCGATTCGAGGGACATCGCAACCGATGCCCGGCACAACACCGCGCAAGCCTCACACCGCCTGTGCGCGCGTTTCACGTCGCAACCGACCGATCGCAGCGCCCCGGCGGGGGCTCCCTCCCATTCCGTTTCGCATAATCCCACCTTACCCATTCGAATGTCGAGATTCCACCATCCGCACGCTTTGAAGCGGTTGGAATCGTCAGCTAGAGTTCAATCGGGCATTCCCGTAAATGCGGCCGGTTTTGCAGATCGCGCCAAAGCTATTGAATGTTCGCATTGTAGGTGTTTTGCGCAAAACAAAGGGCGACGAGTCGGTTCGCACCGCAAGTCGATTTCCCGTGCAGGAACCAGCAGGATGACGGATTCCGCGTCGATCATTGATCGCATTGCAGCACGTGCCGGAGAGCTGTATACCTTGCCCGCGGTGGCCATGGAGGTCCTCGATCTGACCGAGCGGCCCGACGTCGACGCGGCGGCGCTGAAACGCTGTATCGAAAAAGACCCCGCCTTGACCGCCAAGGTGCTGCGGGTGGTGAACAGTTCGTTGTTCGGCCTGCCTCGCTCGGTGGCCGACTTGAACCAGGCCTTGGCCCTATTGGGTATCAAGCCGCTGAAACTGTTGGTGTTGGGCTTCAGCCTGCCGCCCGAGCTCTTCCAAGGTGTCACGCCGACGACGCTGGAATTCTATTGGCGGCACACGTTGACCAAGGCGGTCGCCGCCCGCGAATTGTGCGAACAATTCTGGAAGCGTTCCGGCGACGAGGCCTTCATCGGCGGTCTTCTTCAAGACCTGGGAATGCTCGTGCTCATCCGCCAGTTGGGCGGTGCGTACGAACAATTCGTCGAGAAACTGATCGACCGCGGCGACGACATTCTCGCCCGCGAAGCCCAGTCGATGGGCTTCAACCATACGCAGTTGACGGCGCGGTTGCTCACGCAATGGGGCTTGCCCGGCACGCTGGTCGAGGCGGTTTCGTATCCTGCCGACAAAGAACAGATTTCAGCCTCGGCCCGCATGATCGCCGAGATCCTTGAACTTGCCGAAGCCGCCGCCTGCTTCTTGGGCGACGGGAAGCCTTCGGCGCTTTCGCAAGTGGTCGAGGCGGCCGCGAAAGCGCAAAACATCGACCGCGACACAATCGAGGCGTTCCTAGCGACACTGGACGAGAAGGTCTCGCAGTTGGCCGAGGTGTTCTCGGTTCGCACCGACGACCTGCCTTCGGCGCAAGAGCTGCTCGCCCGGGCGCACCAACAACTGGCGGTCGTCGCGGCATCGGCGGCGACCGAGATCGTCCGTCAGGACGAAATGCCCGAGGAACGCCTACAGGAAGAGGACGAGCTGGCCGCGGTGATGGACGCCTACATGGACGACGACTTCCGGCCGTCGCCGCGACTGGTGGCCGCATCGAGCGGCAACGCCCCGATAGCCCCGGTCACGATGTCGGCTGAAACTCCCGCCGCGACGGCGACCGTGGCCGAACCCGAAATCGACCCCGGCTTACTGGGCAACCTCTCGGCGGCCGTCCTTACGTGCCGGCAAAATCACTGGGCATTGTGCCTGGTGCTTTTGAGATATCATTCTCCCGACACGATGGCCATGCAACTGGGGCTGGATAACCTCGAAAAGCTCGTCCGCGTGTTGCATTTGGCCTGCGAGCGGTTGGAGCACCCGGCCGCCGTCGTGCAGCCTTACGGCGATGCCGGTTGCGCCCTTGTCTTGCCCGACTGCGAGCGAAAACAGGCCGTCGAGTACGGGCATTACCTGGTCGATACGATTCGTTCGCTGCCGATCGGCAAAGGCGGGCTGGCGCAAGGGATTCTTACGCTCGACGTGGGCATCGCCGAGGTCGACGTGCCCTCGCGGAACTTCGAGCCGCGCCGACTGCTCGAAGCCGCAGCCCGATGCCTGAACGCATCGCACGCCTCCGGCGGCGCGGTCGTCAAGAGTATCGAAATCTACTGAGCCGCCGGCACACCCATTCGATCGGGCTGAAGAACGACGGCACGCCTGCGAGACCGGCGCGATCAAAGCCGCGAGCTGCCGCGCCGTTTTGCGAGCACGCGACGCACGGCCGAAGTGGGCAATTCGAGTCGGGCGGCAATCTCCGAGGTTTCGAACCCGTAATCGGCCAGCGTAATGACCTCGTCGATCACGGCGGCGGGCAACTCGTCCGAAGCACTCGTCGCCGGCTCGGCGATCGTCGTCGTGGAGGAAGATTCAGCCGCATCGCCCGTCGCGGGTTCCGTTCCCCGTCGCGTCGACGGGACGGAATCGACGTTTTCCTCACCGGTCGGCGTCTCCTCGAACCGTTCCGGTGGGGGCGAGGGGGTGGTGTCTTCTTCGGGTACGAGCGAGGCCGAGACGAGGCCCGCATCGTCGTCTTGTTCCGGTTTGTCGGACGACTGCGACTGGAGTTCGCGAAGCTCCTCCGGGAGCGCCATGTTCAAGGCTTTTTCGAGTCGGGCTGCCGCCCGATCGGCCTCGCGAATCAGGTTTTCCAAGAGAGCGATCTTGGTGTCGAGTGTTCCCTCGATTTCGCGGAAGCGTTCTTCCAACCGCACGTGCGCCTGGTCTTCGTTGGTGGCGAAGGGACCAAGCGGCTTGCCCGCGACTCCGTCGAGCATGGCCTTGATCGTATCGCCGCGACTTCCCCACGAGGCACGTCGCTTGTTTTTCTTGGCGGCGTTGCGGACGGAGAGGTAGACGACCATCACGACGAAGGCCAACACGAACAATCCGAACAAGCTGCTTTCGGCCAGGAGAAACATGGAATCCATCCTTTTCCCTTGGGGGTGGGCGGTCAGGACTGGTAGTCCGACCTCCACTTGGAGTAAGAGGGCCCGCGAACCCCCAGGATTGTATACGATATGCAATCTCAGCGCGCACGCCGACCTACCGGAATCTACCATATATCTTCGCCGATAAGATGGCGATCTTGCCGTGTGTGCCCCAATGAGGCAGGCCTTCGTCGCTAGAACGACCAGGTTTCGGGGGCGTCGCCGGCGAGTTGTTCCGGTCGGAAGGCCGAACGGGCCTGTTCGTACACCTGACCCAGCGATACGCCCGCCGATTCGGCAACCTGACGGCACGATTCGAACTCGGGGGCAAACCGCAACGAGCCGTCCGGCAGCCGAGCGACTTTGCCCGCCACGGGGCCCCAGGGGGTTTCGACCTCGAAGGCTCGCCGGGGTAGGGTGTGTCGCTCCACCGGCATCCGCCGTATACCGAGGGTCGTCGTTTCGCGGAAAATCGTTGCTTCGACGCGGGCGAGATCGGGCTCGCGACACAAGACGGTGAGCGTCACGGCGGGACGATTCTTCTTCATTTGGATGCCCACCGTGTACACGTCGAGCGCCCCGGCCTCCCACAACTTTGCCGCACAGTAACCGATCATCTCGCCGCTGGCGTCGTCGAGGTTCGTTTCGACGACCCAAATGCGGTCGGTTACGGGTCTCGGCACACCATCGGACACCGTCCCTAAGAAGCAACGCAGCACGTTCGGTTGCGATTCGATGTCGCGCTCGCCGGCCCCGTAGCCGATCCGTTCGATCGTCATCGCCGGTAGTGCGCCGAACGACTCGGCGACGGTCGCCAAGATCGCCGCACCCGTGGGGGTGGTCAATTCCATAGGGATGTCGCTTGCCGCAATGGGAATGCCGCGCAACAGTTCGGCGGTGGCGGGAGCGGGCACGCTGCACGTACCGTGGGCAATGCGGATCTTGCCCGTCCCCGTCGGAACCGGTGAGGCCGCTACCTTCGCCGGATCGAGATGACACAACCCGACCGCCGCGCCGACGATGTCGGCAATCGAGTCGGCCGCGCCCACCTCGTGGAAATGGACCTTCTCGATCGTCGTGCCGTGCACCTTGGCCTCGGCCTCGGCCAAGCGGCGGAAGATGCGCTCGGCCAGTTGTCGTTCGGCGTCGGTGAGCGTCGAACCGTCGATCATTTTCAAGATGTGCGACAAGTGTCGGTGCGCGTGTTCTTCGGCTGCCAAAACGCGCACTTGCGTCGCCCGAAAGCCGCGTTTCGTGGTTTCGGCGGCCTCCAATCGGCAATCGGGAAGCCCCAGCGAGCCGATCCGTTCGTTCAGCAGGTCGAGGGGAACTCCCAGATCGACCAGGGCGCCCAAGGTCATATCACCGCTGATACCTGATAGACAATCGAAGTAGAGAATCGTCGGCATGGTTTCTTCTGCTGCTGCAACTTGCGCGGCGCGTGAGGTGGGATATTCGACGTCTCCAGTATGGCCGAACCACCGTCGGTACACCAGCGACGAGCCGCGCGACAACCGATCACCCAGCAATTTGACGCAGCCGCGAACGCCGGGGGGCGAGGATGCTGCGAAGGCGGTTCATGCGTCGCGGGCGGGGATCGTTTCCGCGGCGAACAGGTCTTCGTAGCTTTGTCGTTTGCGAACCAAGTAGGGCGTCCCGTCCTCGATCAGCACCTCCGCGGCGGTGGGTTTCGAGTTGTAATTCGAACTCATCACGAAGCCGTAGGCTCCGGCGCATTCGATGACCAAGAGATCGCCGGGGGCTGCAGTCGGAAGCGAACGGGTGACGACGAATCCGCCCTCTTCCTGCGTGAAGATGTCGCCCGATTCGCACAGCGGTCCGCCCACGATCGCCGGAACCATCGGCCGTCGCGTATCGCCGTCGCTCGGTACGATCGAAATGGGATGGTACGCGCCGTACAGGATCGGTCGCGCCAGGTTGTTGAAGCCTGCATCGACCAGGTAGAACAGGTTCTCGCCTTGGGTCTTCACCGCGCGAATCTCACAGATGAGATACCCGCTTTCGGCCGAGAGATACCGTCCCGGTTCGATTTCCAGCCGAACGGCATGCCCGAAGGCGTCTTCCAGGCGTTTTCGCGTTTCGTCCCACAGCTTGAAATACGCATCGAGGTCGATCGGCTCGTCTTCATCGCGATAGGGGGTCGGCAAGCCGCCGCCGGCGCTGATCGTGCGGACGTTTCTGCCCGCCTCGAGCGCCGCTTTTTCCATCGCCCGGCACACCTGCGCGAGATGTTCCAGATCGGTCCCCGAGCCGATGTGCATGTGCAGCCCGGTCACGCCCAGTCCGTAATGTTCGGCTTCGACCAAAGCGTCGTGAAGCTGCTCGTGCCAAATGCCGTGTTTCGACAGGTCGCCGCCGGTGTTCGTCTTGCGGCTGTGTCCGTGGCCGAAGCCGGGATTGATGCGCAACGTGATGTCGCGCCCCGGCGCGACGGCCCCGTACTGGTCGATCATGTCGCGCGAGCCGCAATTGACGTGGATGTTCTTCTCGACGACCAACGCGAGCGCGTCGCGATCGAAAATATCGGCGGTATAGACGATCGGGTGCGGATCACCGGTCGGCTCGTATCCGGCAGCGAGCGCCCGATGAATCTCTCCGGCACTGACGGCGTCGACCATCGCACCTTCACGGCGCAGCAAGTCAACCACGGCCAGGTTGGAACAAGCCTTTTGGGCGTAGCGGACGACATCGAACCGCCGCAGTTCGGCCATGCGTTTGCGGATGACTGCGGCGTCGTACACGTAGGTGGGCGTTCCGAATTCCTTGGCCAGCTCGACCACCGGCAAACCGGCGATCTCGGTACGGATGGGAGAAAAACGTGGCTGTGTCATCGTCGGAGAAAACTCGTCTTGCTCGCTTTTCGTTTTCAAAACACGAAGGGCAATTCGACCGGGCCGCCTCAGTTGCCCGCCAGTTCGGCGTGGCCCAGCGGCTTGTACACAGGCCCTTCGGGCTGCAAATCGCTCGAATAGACGACGACCTCGTCGACCGCCGTCATGCCGACTTCGTATCGTTCGTTCTTGCGAAGCATGTCGGCGAGGAACCGAATCGCTCCGCCGCCCCCGCGGACACGCCCCAGCGTGATGTGCGGACGGAACTTGCGGGCTTCACGCCGGAACCCCAGCGGAACCAGCGCCTGTTCGACGCGATCGGCCAACTCGATGAGCTGGGGACCGCCTTCGGTGATGCCCATCCACACGACGCGCGGCCGATCAAGCGTCGGAAACGCCCCCAACCCGTCGACCTGGACGGTAAACGGCGGCAATTCGGCAACCGCTTGTTGAACGGCCCGACACACGTCATACACGTCGCGGGCGTCTACGTCGCCGAGGAACTTGAGCGTCAGGTGCATGTTCTCGGGACGGACCCATTTGACGTCGGCGCCGCTGGTGCGCAGGCGGGCGATCGCCCTGCCGGCGCCGTCGACGATCGCCGGGTCCAAGTCCACGGCGACGAATGTGCGGATGCGATACTTGCTCATCGTTTGCCGAATCTGCGATGCCGTTTGTGTTACCGTCGATTACTCGGGAATCTCGATGCCTTCGGGCAGTGAAATATTGGCCGAGGGGGCTTCTTCCGGCTCGGGAGGCGGTTCGTCGTTTTCCTGTGTCGCTTCGGGGGCGACCGCCGCGCCGGGATTCCATTGCGGCGCCTCTTCCGGCCCTCCCATGTCGCTTACATCCAATTGGAGCCGCTCGCTCGGCGAGTCGATGACGACCGTCAGCGTGGTGATGCCCCATTGACCGCCGATCTTGCGTGCGACGACGTTGACCAGTGCCGTCCCCTTCGGCCCCTTCACCTTGAAGTTGAGGTTCGCCGAGCCGCTGTCTCCCGCGTCGGAGAACTCGCCGGTCGGCAGGAAGCTAGCGGGTTCGATCGGCTCGCCCAACCGCTCGATTACCGCGGGATCGTTTTGAACCTTTGCCAAGGCCATCGTGTAGGGGGGCGATTTTTTCAGCATGAATACGCCCAGGCCGGCAAACCCGCCGCACAATCCGCAGCAGCCCAACAGCAGCACGAGCACGATCAGCAAGACGATGGTCGTCGTACTGCAACCGCGTTTTTTCTCGACCGGCTGTTCCGGACCGGTCGCGCCCGCGACCAGCGGGTTCGCCTCACTGCCGAACGAATCGTCGGTGAACGAACCGTGACCGAACTGGTCTTGATTGAAAGGGTTGTCGCCGCTCATCACACTCTCCCGCGTTTTGAGGCATTTTCGGGGCATTTCGCCGAACGATACACAGGCGTAGGGGCATTATGGCCGCTTTGTCCTGCCCCGTGAAGAAGAAAGGCGGCTCGAAATCCGACCCTTTTCCACGAATCGGTTGACCGCTTGTGCCTTATCGCGACGATCTTGCCGGGGCGGAAACCCGGGCTACCGCGGACGGTTTGCCTCGTCGCAATGGGCTCGGCTGCTCCAGCGTACACGATAGCCCGCCTGTTCGAGCCACGCGACGACCTCTCCGATCGGCCGGTGATCGCATACCGGAAACTGCTCGCCGGGACCGGCCAAGGGCAGGTCGCTGTCGTCTTCATAACCGCCGGGAACGGTCGAGCTGCCTGCGCTGATCCGCGTGACGCAAAGATCGACCAGCTTGCCCCGCAACTCGGGAAGCTCGCGCGTCGACAGGACCAGCTCGGCTTGCGGAAACGCCAATCGCAAGCCGCAGTACAACCGCACGAAGGTTTCGTCGTCGACGGGAAACGGCACGGTGAATCCGGCCGGGGCTTCGTGAATCCGCGGCAGGCTGAATGCCAGATGCGCATCGGGAAATCGTTTTTCCAGGTACGCCGCGTGACGCACCATCGCGCGCACGTCCTCGACCGGATTCGCCAGCCCCAAAAGCACCCCCAAGCCGAACTTGCGGATTCCCGCCTCGCCCACGCGATCGTGGCCTTCCAACCGCCACTCGAAATGTGCCTTCGGCCCGCGCGGATGATACCCGCGGTACAGCGATTCCTGGTAGGTCTCTTGATACAGCGTCACGCCTTCGACGCCGTGTGCGGCAAGTTCGGCATATGCCGAAGTCGATTGCGGGGCGATTTCGACCGAAAGCTCGACGTCATCAAACTCGCGGCGAATCGCGTCGCATACCGAAGTGTAATACGCAACGCTGGTCATCTTCGGAAAGTCACCGGCGACCAGCAGCAACCGGCGCATTCCCCGCGCGTACAAGAATCGAGCTTGTGCGACGGCCTCGGTTTCGTCGAGATGCCTGCGCGGAATGTTCTCGGTGTAGCGGAATCCGCAGTACGTGCAGTGATTCACGCAATGGCTCGAAAGGTAGATCGGCGCGTACAGGTCGATGTCGCGAATGCCGTCGCGCGCCGTCGCCTGCCGCGCACGCACGGCGACTTCTTCGAAGTCGACTCTCGGATCGACCGCCCATTCCAAGGCGGCCACACGATCGGCGGCGAAGGTTTCGGAAAACACGTGGGCGCGGGCTTCTCGGCCCGTCCGAGTTTCCCGGCCGACCAGCGCCGCGTAGATGTCGTCCAACACGGCGGCAGCCCGACGGTCTTCCTCGCTTGCGGTACCTTCCTTTTCGGCCAACCACTGGTAACGCCACCGTTCGATCTTTTCGGCCGTTTCCGAGGCGTCTTCCGAGCCGCAAAGGGCATCCTCGACGCGATCGAGCAACGCGCGATGTACCTCGGCATGGGCATCGTGCGCGTCGATGTACCCGCGGAGAAAATCCCAGTCGATCTTCAGTTCCGAAATCGGAATACTCATGATTTGTTTAACGAGTGTTGAAGGCGGACGTTCGACCGTCCGCCGTGAAGGGAATGCGATAGCTCGTTCGAGGGGGTCGGCAAGCAAAAGGCGTCCACGAACGTCGCGTTGCCGGGTCGCGTCCTTATTATCTTACCGGTTTGGGCGAGGGAATAAATGGTACAGCGACGGACGAAGATTCATCGAAACCCCCTGTCTGGTGGATATTTCTGCCGATGAATTGATCTGGTCTTGGCCGGGCGAATGCGGTATTCTACGCGCGGGTTCGGGTTCCGCGGCACGGCTGCGCGGTCGCCCCGAGGAGGCACCTCTTTTCGACAATCATCCGGATGCGTCAGGGAGGACGATCATGGAGACGGTGAAAACGCTGGGCGTTGTCGCCGTTTTGGGCGTGGTGGGCTACTTGGGCTACGTGACGATCACCAGTCAGCCCGCAACGACGCCCGCAACCGACGGAAACGCTCCCTGGTCCCAGCCGCAGACGGCCGCAACCGAAAACGCCGCCCCGTCTTTCGAAGGGACGACGGCTGCGATCCGGCCTCCCGTCGCCGGATCGTTGGATGTCGAACTCGGCCGCGAGGTGTCGGCCGATTCGTTGGGGTTAGGCAGCGATGCGGCCCCGGTCGCGGCGTCGGGTACCGCTGAAGCACCCGTCCCCGGAGTCGGCGAGACGACCGCTTCGCCCGTCGGGGCGCCTTCCGCCGATCCCCAACCCGCGCCGCAGGAACCGCACGGCATTCGTCCCGAGTTTGCCGGGTTCCTTGATGCCGTGCGTCGCAAGCTCGACGCGGGCGAGTTTTCCACCGCCCACGAAGTCTTGACCACCTGGCACCGCGATGAGCGAATCACGCCCGAAGAACGCGCCGCACTGCTGGATTTGCTCGACCAGGTCGCCGGAACGGTCATTTTTTCGCGGCAACATCTGCTCGAGCCGCCGTACACCGTCCAACCGGGGGAAACGCTCGGCCGGATCGCCGAACGGTATGCCGTCCCGTGGGAATTGCTGGCCAAGATCAACGGAATTCGCGATCCCGACCACATCCCGCCGGGAACGCAGTTGAAGGTCGTCCGCGGGCCGTTCGATGCGATTGTCCGCCTGCAAGAACGCGAACTGACGCTGATGCTCAACGGGAAGTACGCGGGCAGGTTCCGGATCGGCGTGGGCACCGACGTCGAAAACCTGGTGGGCGAGTATCGCGTCTGCGAGAAGCGGATGCACCCGATCTATTACGGCCCCGACGGGACGATTATCGACGCCGACAATCCGAACAACCCGCTGGGCAAGTACTGGATCGGGCTGGGAGGACGCATCGCCCTGCACGGTACGAACGATCCTGCGAACTTCGATCGTCCCGACGCCAAGGGCACGATCTTCCTTGCCGATCGCGACATCGAAGACCTGTACTCGATCCTCTCGATCAACTCGCACGTCACGATCGAGCCCTAGCAGCCCGTTGGAAGAACGCCTTGCAGACGGCGGACGGCTGTAGAGAACAACGCCACCCAACCGCGCAAAACCGCCTTTTCATAGCGAGACCTGCTGCACGCCGGAGCAGCTTCGAGGAAGCGACTCGCAGGCCCACCCGAGGGCGACGCAGCATCGTCCGCCGCGGTACCGCATCCCCAAGATATTTCGGCATACGGGCGCGCCCGCGATCGCAAGGATGACCGTGGCATACCCTACCTGATTCACGCCAACTCAAGCCGCGTGTTGCTGTTATTCAACCTCAGACGATCTTCAACCCCGGCTTGTGGAGCGGGTTGTTAATGGGGCCGGTTCTTCGATCAGAAGGGAAGCGCACATCTTGCGTGGCACGGTTTTGGGGTGCTCGGCTGCGTGCGCCGCGAGCGGGGCGTCAGAGCGTTTCTTCGGCGACGTCGCCTTGGGGGGAGACGGTGACGACGCGGATGGGCACTTGCGAGCCGGATTCGGTCCGGGCGGCTTGGGCCAAGCGAACGATCCCGCCGCAGCACGGAACGGTCATCCGCACGACCGACAACTCCCGAATGCCGCCGAACTGCATGATCGCCGCGAGCTTTTCGAGATAGCCCGCGGTCGTGTCGAGTTTCGGGCACGCCGTCAACGCCACGTTGCCCGCCAAGAACCGCTCGTCGAAATCGGCCACGGCGAACGGGGCGCAGTTGGCCGCCAAGAGAACCGATGCGTCTTTGAAAAAGGGTGCGTTCGGCGGTGCCAGGTGCAACTGGATGGGCCAGTTGCGCAAGACGGCCTTTTTCCCGGTGCCTGCTTCGCGTCCATCGCCTGCGGGGGGAAGGTCGCTCGTCGGCGCGGGGCCCGCAGCGATCGGCAAGGTGGGCAAGGCCATCGGTCGGGTTCCGGGGCACGCGCCGCCGGAGGCTCCCTTCACGTGGGCCTCGACGGCTTGTTCGTCGAACGGTTCGGCCTCGCGTTCCTCGATCGTGATGGCACCTTGCGGACAATGTCCCAGGCAAGCTCCCAGCCCATCGCAATAGACCTCCGAGACCAGCCGGGCTTTGCCGTCGATGATTTGAATGGCCCCCTCGGCGCACGAGGGCACACACTGTCCGCAGCCGTCGCACTTCTCTTCGTCGATTTTGACGATCTTCCGCCGAATCTTGGCCATGATCACCTCGCCGGTATGCTTTCTGAAGATTGGGTTCAGCACAAACCCCCGCCGGTTGGGGAATGGTACGCGATGACCCGGCCGCGGAAAAGTGTCACGTGGCAGTTGCGACGGCGGGTAGGATCGTCGCAGGCGGTGGGCTTCTTACGATTTTCTGGACTCTTTGGGATGTACGGCCGATGACAAGCTAAAGAAGTGTGTCGTGTTGGCGGATGATCGACCGCTCTAGAAGGGGGGCGGTGATTCTGCCGTCTTCGTGCTCTGCACCGCCTTCGGCGACGTCTGGTCGCGTCGTCACCGCCGAAGGGTGGTTCGGAGGAGCCTGCGGTTCGGGCAAGGACCGTCCGACATCGAAAGGAATCACCGAAAATGAAACAAGTACTCTGTGTGACGGCGTTGATCGCCGGTTTGGCGATCCTCTCCGGCTGTAGCTCGCATGCCGTCCAGCACCGTCAAGGCGGTATCGGGCTGACCGGTCTGGTACACGGTAGTTGCGCGGCGGCTCCCGAAACTTGTCAAGATTGTTCAGTGCCCGCGGTTTGTCCGCGGTGCCGGGCGGGCGCGCCGTGTGCTTTGCACGGCCTGCGTCAGCCGCCGATGATCGATCCCGGTCCGCCGACCGCCGCCGTCACGTATCCGTATTACACGATCCGCGGTCCGCGCGACTTCCTGCAATCGGAACCGACACCGATCGGACCGTGACGTTTTCGAGGGAACCGTCTGCGACCACGGAGGTCGCAGTTCAATTCGTAACCCGATGTCGTTGATTCTTGGATGAAGGAGTAACGACTTCGATTGCTTCATGCGGCCGTCTTCGGTATGTCCGAAGACGGCCGCTTCCCGTGTGTGCCGAGCATGTTCGACGGCTTGAGGGGGCAGCTCCGTTGTCCAACTCGATGGAGGTGAAAGAGCCGAAACGGCGGATTGCACCGAAGACGCTCTTGCGGTTCAAGAAGCGGGACAGGGAGCGGACCAAACGGAACCGGGGCGTCGGTCCGGGGCGGATGGTCGAGCAACTGAGCCGAAAGCGAATCGGCCGGCGGAATGAGGACAACGACCCGGCGGTCCAAACCGCCGGCAGTCCGCACGGGCCGTGGCATTTCTGCCGCAGCACGGCCCTCTCGGTCGCTATGCCCGATGCTTCCCTCGGCTCTTGCGGCATCCTCCACCGCAACGGCGTCAGAACCGTTTTACCAGCCGAACCACTGTGGCGTAGCCCCGTTACTCCCGGTGGTGTGATCGGAACAGCCCGCGAGGTCCCACCCGTGCGATTTCTTTTCGAGTCGGACGTTCGGTCGAGCTGCGCCGTTTGAGGTCAACGAAGCGGATTGTCCGATTTGCCTTCGTTGCCCTCGTTCGCCTCGGCTGCATTTTCAGCGGGTTGGGGCGCGGCCGGGGCTTCTTCTTCGGCCTCGGCGGCCGGTTGCTCATTGTCCGCTTCGTTTTCGGACGCTTCCGCGGGAGCGGGTTCTTCATCGCCCGATTCGCCCTCGGCCGGTTCGGCGCTTTCTTCGTTTGCCGGAGCGACCGGCGTCATGTTCGCACCGCCGAAATTGGACGATTCGCCTTCCGGCAACGGTTCGGCAGAGGTGTCGTCGCCGGAATCTTCCGGCTCCTTGTCCTTCAAGATCGCATCACCGGTAAGGTGAATGTCTTGATAGGTCTCATCGGAGACGATGTAGTACCAGTCGGCGAAGCGGGCGTTCAGTTCTTTGACCCGCTCTTGGGCTTTTTTGACTTTTTCGTCGTATTCCTCTTGCTTGCGTTTGTTTTCCTTTTCGATCCGTTCGCGTTCGGCCTTGATGTCGTCGGCGTTCGATTTCTCGTCGCTCGATGCCTCGTCGGAGGAGGCTTCGCTGTCGCCGTTCTCGGCGGCTTCATCCGATCCGGCGTTTTCGGCGGCGGCCTCGGCCTCATCGGCCGGAAGTTCGGGCAACGGGTCGAGTTCCGGCTTGGGAATCAAGGTCGGGTCGTACTCGGCCATCACCATCACGTAGCGGTTGACGCCGCCGTCCGATTCGTCGTCTTTTTTGCCGCGGGCTTCGGCCACGGTGCCGAACCGCAGCACGTAACGCACGCCGTCCTTCATGCCCACGCGAACTTCACCCTCGGAGCTGATCAACTCGACGGGGCGTTTCAGCTCCGAATCGTCGGAAGGCGGGAAGAATCGGAAGTACTGCAACGCATTGACCATGTAGAACCCGCGTGAGGCGAGCGATTCGGCCGTTTCTTGATCAACCTTGATTTCGCCTGCGGCGAGCGACTCGCTGACGGCCTGCGGCTTACGGCGCACGTCGATGATCTTCAAGTCGTCGAGAGCCGTTCGCATGGCGTCGAGCTTCGAGGTGTCGAGTTCTTTGCCCTCGGGAATGGACGTGTCGACCCATTGGCCGCTCGATGCGTCGAAGGTCTTCCATTCGACGACCGACCAGCGAGGATCGCCCATGTCGTTGTAGTCCAGCCGGATCCTCGCCCGCGGATTCAGGGCGCTGCTGACGGCATCGAACGAGTAGTCGTTCAATCGAATGTCGTCGATGTCCCAAGGATTGAGTTGCAGCAAGTCCTTCTCGATCCAGTCGCCGAAGTCGGAGCTCAGTTCCGAGGGGTCGAGCTTGACGACGTAGATCGGTTCCTCTCCCGTCACGCGGACGTAGCGTTGATCGTCGGAGCCGGGCACTTCGTTGCCGATGATCAAGTCGGCCAGCGTGTTGCCTTGTGCGTCCCGCATGATCACGCGTTTGCCGACACCGGTGGCGCCGACGGTGAGTTTCTCGGCGTTCGGCTCGACGACACCGAACTCGGCTTGTTTCTTTTGTCCGGCCGATTCGGTGACGACGTCGAGGACTTTCAGGCCGATCAATGAGGTCGCCGCGGCGGCCAGGTGATCTTTGGCGTCGGCGGGGTAATTCTCGTGACTGGGGATCGACCACTTACCGTCGATCTGAGCCACCTTGAAGGGAATGATGGCGGCGGTGTCGGGATCGAACTCGATGATTTCGAGCTCGGCGGCATCGAGCGCCCTTTGAAACTTCGGGAACAAGGTCTTGTTCCGCATGGTTTCGGCACCGGTCAGTTCGGGGGCCGGCGCGGAAAGCTTATAGGCCGTTGCGGTAATGCCGACGGCAACCAGGGCCGCCACCGTGAATACAGCGGTTCGCAAGGTTTGGGTCATGACGCCGAATCTCCTTGCCGTTTATCGTCGGGTCGGTTGTTTTTCGTACGGTCTAACAAGTCGATGCTTTGCGATCACTTTCGCGAACGACGACGACGCTCGGAAACCCCTTGGAGCTCACCGGCTCGTCGCCAGGCGAAGACGATCACCGCCAACGCCAAGGGGAACAGCGGCGGTACGAACACCGAGACCATTTTGTAGATCCGCTGCGTGCGTTGCACTTGCAACGCCAGCTCCGTTTCGATGCGATCGATTTCGGCCTCGATTCTCGCTCGCTCTTGTTCGACCTTGACGGTCTTGCGTCGTTCGGCGTCGCGCTGGGCAATCGCCACGCGGCGAACGATTTCGTCGACCGCCACTTGTTTCTTTTCCAGTTCGGCGCGGATCTTTTCGATTTCCTTTTCGATCTTCTCGTCTTCTTCCTTTTCGATTGCGTCGAACCGTTCACGCAATTCGGCGATGCGTTTCGCGGTTTTTTCACGGGCGTCTCGCGTGGCCACGTCGATCGCCTTGAGCGTGGGGTAGTTCGGACGCCGTTTGCGGATTGCGATGAAACGCTGGTCGCCGGCCACGTGATCAATCGCGTTGAGAATGAACTCGACGTTGCCGAAGTTCATGTCGAAGCCGGCTTCCGGCGGTAGTCCCTGCCGTCGCAATTCGAAGAACGTGTTTTGGAGTACGTCGCTGTCGGCGACGAGAACGACCCGCACGTCGTGCTTCTTGTCGGGCACGTCGGTCGCGGTGGGTTGGTCAGAAGGCGCGTCGCCTTCCGGCTCCTCGATCTTCTGCTCGGGCAAACGGCCTTCGATGTACGCCGCGAGGATGTACGGTTCATTCTTCATCACTCGCCGCGGATTCGGATTGAGCTGGGACGGTCCGCCGAAGAAGTTCGGGATGACGATCTCGCTGAACGGCACGATTCCCGTGTTTTCGTTGCCGGTGCGGATCAGCGGCGTGACGGTCATGTCCGTCGCGTTCTTCTTCTCGATCCATCCCGGGAATGGGAAGAGCAACCGCGGCAGTTTGCTGGTGATCGGATGATCGGCCAGACCATCCGGGATTTTTTCACTGTCGACAAAGACGAATTCGGGGCGTTCGTCGAAGATCGACAACCGCTTGATCGGGTTGTACCGCTGGTAGACACACGATTCACCGTGGAAGGTGACCCCCAGTTTATCCCACAACGGTGAAATGTCGCCCTTGGGAGGCGGCGAACCGCCGAACATCGGGTTCGGGGCTTGACGCGGCTCGGTCGTGCCGGGCACGCCGCGGCCGAACAGGGCGAAAGGATCCTCGCAGATCACCATCGGCTGGCCGTAGCTGATCGCCGCGATGAACCGGACCATGTCTTCCGGCGAAAGCGACGACGGTTGCACGGCCAAGATGACGTCGTAGAGGCCTTTCTTGCGGGCTTCTTCTTCGACTTTCTTGCGGCATTCTTCTTTTTGCTCGTCGGAGAGCTTGTCGACGGTGGTCTCCAGATTCAGCAGTTCGATGCCTTTGCGCAGGATGTCTTCGTCGCTTGGTTCTTCGTCCAAGCCCAAAGCCTTATAACCTGCCTTGAGACGTTCTTCGTCGTTGGTGACCAGGTCGTTCGGCGTTACGCGGGAAACGTCGTATTGCTTTTCCAGCTCTTCGACGATCGCCCATCGATCGCCGCCGCCTTGGAAGCTGAATTGACCGAACAGGTGGGCGTCGGTTTCCAGGATGCCCAATCGTTTACGCTCGGCCTGCGTTACCGTGCCGATCGAACGGATCAGCTCGTATTCGACCGGCGTGCCGCGGTCGACGAAGGGAATGACGACCTTTTGCAGGCCGTTCTTGACGACCAGACCCATGAAAATCTCTTTGTCGATATACCGCCCCTGCTGTTGTGAAGTGACCCGCCGGGGCGTGATGTCGAAGCTCTCGTTTGCCCGCATTGCCTCGGCCGAATGCAATTCCGTGTCGTTGATCAACACGCGAATTTTCGGGCTCCGGGCGTCGAATTCACGAAGCGTTTCGATCAGGCCTTGGCGCGTTTGAACGTACTCTTCAGGCACTTCGGGGCTGATGAACGCCTCGATGACGATGTTGGCGTCGTCGGGGAGCTCGGCCAAAAGCTCACGTGTATCGCGGGACAACGATGCCAGTTGCGCCTCGGTCACGTCGATGCGGACATCGAACAGGCGCACCAGCCCCACCAACGAGGCCGCGACGACCAGCAAGGTCGCCACCCGCAAAATGAAGTGTCCCGGCATGAGCGACCATTGACGCGGAAAACGCCACCACGCGGCTACCCCGCCGATGATCAGCAACGCCCAGATCGCCAGCATCACAGCTTGGGTGACGTCGGTCCAGTTCCCGGCCTTTTTGAGCACGATGATGCCGATCGTCCAGGCCAGCACCAGCACGACGTGGACGAGCGGAATGGCCATATGGGGCGCGGTGATCGGTCGGCGGTTCGGAGTGACCGACCACAGCCACAACAGGGCGAGTTGGACGATCAGGTATCCGAGCACGAGGACCGTGCTGAACGTGACCGGGTTTTCGAGGAATTCCCGCAGCACGATACCGCCGGCGGCGAAGGTGAAGATCCAGCACAAATGCAGCAGCACGTACACGACGCTCGCCGGAAATCGGGATTCACCGGTCGGCCAGTGTCGCCGCCCGATGAGAACCATTGCGAGGTAAATCATCACCGCGGCGATCAACGCGAAGTAGAACAGGCCCGAAAGGGTGAGCAGCCCGCGGGTGAACGGTTCGAGCTGCCACGAGATGCTCCACGACTTGATCGCCATGGCGGTTTCGACCGGCAACAACACGTCGGAGAACGCCAAGAACACCAGCGGCAGGTTGAACAGGACGCCCAAGATGTAGGCGACCGTCAGGTTGCCCGTCAGGAACGAAGCGATCATCCCGATCGCCAACATTGCGATTCCGACCAACCAGTAGCCGACGTACGTGCCCACGATCAGGCCCAAGTCGGCGCCGCCGAGTGAAATACTTTCGAGGACGGCCGCGTTGCAAACGAAGGAGAACAGCAGCGACACGGTGAAAATGGCGACCGCGGCGAGGTACTTTCCGATGACGATTTCGAGGTCGGCTGCCGGCTGGGTGAGCAGCAGTTCATCGGTGCCTTGTCGCCTTTCGTCGGCCCAAATGCCCATCGTGACGGCCGGGATGAAGATCAGCATCACGTAAGGCAGATACTTGTTCAACTGGTCCAGAGTCGCCAGGTTGGCCGAAAAGAACTCGTTCGGCCAAAACGCGGCGACCGTGCTCATGGCGACGAACACGCAGATGAACAAGTAGGCAGTGGGGCTGGCGAAGTAGCTCAGGAAGTTCCGCTTCAGAACCGAAAGCAAAACCTTGGTGTTCATGGTTGTTGCCGCTGTTTACGGGTATTTATGGTCGGGTTGGTTCGCACATCGAAAAACCGAAGACGACGCCGACGAATCCACGAATCACTCGACGGCCGCGGCGCTCAGCTCGCGGAACCGTTCCTCGAGCGTCTTGCCGCTTTCCGCGAATTCGTTTACCGGCCCGTCGAAGACGAGTCGGCCCTCGCTGATGAACAACACCCGCGAGGCCATCGCCTCAACCTCTTGCAAGATGTGCGTGGAGAGCAGGATCGTCTTGCCTTGCGTCTTCAGCTTGTGGATCGTTTCGCGGACCTCGTGGATTTGATTGGGGTCCAAGCCGGCGGTCGGTTCGTCGAGAATCAGCACGCTCGGCTCGTGCAAAAGCACCTGGGCCATTCCGACACGTTGCCGATAACCGCGCGACAGCTTGCCGATCGGCTTTCCGACGACGTCCCACAGGTTGCACAGGTCGAGCACGGCGTTGATTCGCTCGGTCAGCGCGTTGCCCGTGTAGCCGCGAAGTTCACCGAAAAACTTCAGCAGCGCCCGCGGGCTCATGTCGGCGTACAGAGGACCGTTTTCCGGAAGGTAGCCGAGATGCTGCGAGCCCAAAAGTCGCTGTTCGGCCATGTCGTAGCCGGCGATTCGGGCGACACCCGAACTCGGGGCCAGATAGCCGGTCAGCAGCTTCATGGTGGTACTTTTCCCGGCGCCGTTGGGGCCGAGAAAGGCGACCACCTCACCCTTGCGGATCGAGAAGTTGACGTTTTCGATCGCGGCGAAATCGCCGTAGTACTTGGAGAGGCCGACCGCTTCGATCATGACCTCGGTTTGAGGGCTTTGATTGCTGGTGTACTCGGCATTCATCGGAATCGGCTCCCAGGATGGTTTTCCACGCGATGTCGTCGAACGCCGGCGCAAAGGCTTCGCCGTGAAGGCGGCCCCCACGTTGCCGACACCCAACCGGCGATACCGCACTACGTCGCGGCATGTCGCGACCGTATCGAATCGGGATGACCGGTCCGTCGTCCAAGAATTCCAGCCCGATCAAGGGGCGGGGCACGGGCCGGGTCGCGACCCACAACCGGCGCTTCCGCAGATAATGTGACTGTCACCCCGCATGATTTCCGGTAGGATAAATCGCCATTATAATCCGGCGACCGGGGGACACCAGCCACTAAAGAGTCGCCGCGCGGAAACGCCGCGTTGTGATACCATGTTGCCGAAGCCGACGTTTTGTTGCACCGTTTTGGGGCGTTTTGCCTATCGTCGGCACTGCTTTGTTGACGGAATTGTGGATTTAGACAGACAAAGGTGTGAAAACTGCTTCGGTTTGGGTACAATACCCGTTCTCTCTAGCCGGTGCTGGGCGACGCCGACAGGAGAGTTTCATCGGGGGGATTGAGAATCGTCACCGATCGGCTTCCAATGAAAGTTTTCCCTTGTCGAGGCGCGTATGCCCCTTGTGAGGGGAAAGCCGAAGTCGACGCGCGCGGCGCGAGCAGATACGTTGTTCATTACACAGGTTACGAATCAAGGAGACATGGTTCATGGCGCATGAGGTTACCCTGATCACCGGCGACGGCGTGGGACCCGAATTGGCTGAAGCGGCTCGCCGCTGTATCGACGCGACCGGCGTGGAAATCAACTGGGATGTGCAGGAGGCCGGAGTCGACGTGATGGAGCGGACGGGCACGCCGCTGCCCGACTCGGTGATGGAAAGCATTCGACGCACGCGCTGCGCCTTGAAGGCCCCCATCACGACGCCCGTGGGAACCGGGTTCCGCAGCATCAACGTCCACTTGCGCCAAGCCTTGGGCCTGTACGCTTGCGTGCGGCCGTGCAAGTATTATCCCGGCGTCCGCAGCTTCTTCAGCAGCGTGCCGGTCGATTTGGTGATCGTGCGTGAGAACACGGAAGACCTGTACGCGGGGATCGAATTCGAGCGCGGCCAAGAGGCCACCGGCGAGTTGATCGACACGATCAATCGGCTTTCGCCCGATCGTCCGATTCGCACCGGTCGCGACGAGACAGGCATTTCGATCAAGCCGATCAGTGTGTCGGGGACCGAGCGGATCGTGCGATTCGCATTCCGCTACGCACAGGAAAACGGCCGCAAGAAGGTCACTGCCGTCCACAAGGCCAACATCATGAAGTATTCCGACGGGCTGTACCTCGAGGTCGCCCGCAAAGTGGCCGAAGAGTTCCCCGACATCGAATTCGAAGATCGCATTGTCGACAATATGTGCATGCAGCTCGTCCAAAAGCCCGAGCTGTACGACGTGATCGTGTTGCCGAACCTGTACGGCGATATTCTCAGTGACTTGGCGGCGGGACTGGTCGGCGGTTTGGGGGTGGCCCCAGGCGCGAACATCGGGGAAGACGGAGCCGTCTTCGAAGCGACCCACGGCAGCGCGCCCAAGTACAAGGGCCAGAACAAGGTCAACCCGACGGCATTGATCCTCTCGGGGATGCTGATGTTGCGGTACCTCAAAGAAAATGAGGCGGCCGACCGGCTCGAGAAGGCAGTCGCCGCCGTCATCGCCGAGGGGAAGGACGTCACCTACGACATGAAGCCCACCCGCGACGATCCGACGGCCGTCGGGACCCAAGAGATGGCCGACGCGATCTGCCGTAAGCTGCAAGAGGTGTAAGCCCCACTCACTTTGCGGCAACACGGCTGTTGCAGCGGGTGATGAAACGACGCACGGCGGTTTTCGATCGAAACCGGTCGAAAGCCGCCTTTTTTACGCGCGCACACGACGCGTCGTCCTCTTCCAAATCTTGATTGCAAGCCACGCGGTCAAGACGAGAGCGAGTCCCGGGGCCGACTCGATCAGCAAACGCCATTCGGGAATGAGCCAGCCGCCTCCGGCGATTCCGCACAGCGTCCACGCTCCGACGAACAACAAGGCGAGTGTATCGTGTTCGCGGAAGATCGCCTGCCGCAAAGAAAAGGGGCAGTCTTCGGCCGGGCGTCGTCCCACCGAAAAGCGACAAAGTTTCATCACTTGCGGAAGGAATCGAGGTACGCGGCGGCAGTATTCGCGATAAGCCGCCCCGAAGCGTCGACGCAGGAAGTCTTCCTCGGCGATCAGCATCAACCGGTACGCGGCCAGGACGAACAATGCCGTGGGAAGGACGGCCCAGGATGCCCGGGCGAACAGGCATCCCGCCGACCAGAGCATCGCGTTTGCGATGTACAGCGGATTGCGGCAGACGGCGTACCAGCCATCCGTGACCAGGCGTTCGGCGCGAAACGAGCGGCCGCGTCCGCAACTGTCGGGGAGCACGCGTCCGGCACAGCCCAAGCGAATCGTGGCCGCGAGCACGGCGAGTCCTGCGCCGAGTGCAAACCCGATCACATCGACGTGCGTGCACGGAACGGTTCGCGATGTCCATGCGAGGTAAAAATGGGCGCAAGCAAGCGGACCGAAAACCCAATTTCGGTAGGCAAACAGCCCGCGGCCGAACGAAAGTATCCACCTCGGGGGCGAAGATTCGCGGGAAAACGGTATGTCGTGCGGTAACGCGGCTAATCGCATGGGTGTCTTCGTTGCGAAAGATAGGGCGACTACGTCTCTCGGCGACCCAGACGATGTTCGATGTCTTGCCACCAGCGACTTTGCAGGGTGATGTTTCGATGGATGACGCCGATCAATAAGCCCACGGCGGCACCGGCCAACACGTCGCTGGGATAGTGCGCCGAGCAATCCAATCGCTGGCACGCGACCAGCCAGCCGAGGACGTAAAACCACCAGGCGCCCCGCGGATAGATCGAGGCCAGCGAAACAGCCAAGCCGAACGCGGTGGCCGTGTGTGCCGAGGGGAAACTGTGACCGTGCACGTCGGCATAGACGACCGGCAACCAGCCGGTGAACGTGTCCCACACCGATTGAACGGCCGGTTGCCCGGCCGCAAGAAGATCTCGCGGCCGAATGCGACCGATGAGCGACTTGAGTACATCGGCCGCCAGGCCGGCAACCCAAGCGCCTGCCAACAATCGCGGTAAGGCCCAACGGTGTCGCGGGTCGAGCGCCCAAACGCTCGCCGCGATCAGCACGACCCCCAGGCCGTGCCCGAACACTTCCGACAGGGCGAACAGCTCGCGAAAGGGCTTGGGCATGTTTCCGGCGTGGAACCACGTCGCGGCGGGCAGGTCGATCGAAAAGGCGATCGGGGCCGCGACCGACAACGCGAGGATCCAGGCCCACACGGCGCGCGACATCTTCGGCTCGACAAAGCGAGGCGTGTCGGGCGAGACGACGGTGTCAGGGCTCGTGTGCGACGATTTTTCGGCCATACGCGGGTGGTAGATTGGACCGCCGCTTGTGTCAAGAGAGGTTCGCAAGTTGCCGGCCGACGATCGGCGCCGCCTCAGGGCGGCCCGGTGATCGGTTTCGCTTGTCGCAAGAGGGAATTGATATTGGGTAAAGTTTGGCGGTGCGCTAAACTGCAATGCCCAGGAGGGCTGCGAAAGTTGCAGGCGAGACCAACAGTGAACAGGAGCGACGGAGCGATGCGGGAGCGCGCGTGGGACTGGGCATGGATTGCCGTAATCGGCGGTATCTTGTTTTTCACGAACCTGGGCGGGCCGGGATTGTGGGACGAGGACGAGCCGATCTACGCCGCCTGCGCAAGGGAAATGATCCAGCGGAACGATTGGGTCGTCCCTCGCTACAACGGCGAGATGTTTCCCGACAAGCCGCCTTTGATGTTCTGGATGATGATGGCCGGTTTCGGACTGTTCGGCTACTCTGAGCTGGGGGCCCGATTTCTTTCGCCGATTGCCGCCGTCATGGCCGCTTGGGCGACCTACGAGCTGGGGCGTCGCCTGTTTTCCCGCCGGACCGCCTTTTGGGGCGCAGTCATGGCGATGTCGAACTTGCTGTATGTCGTTTCGGCCAGGGCGGCGACCGTCGATGCCGCGCTCACGCTGCTGACGGTCGGGACCATGCTGGCATTCGTCGTCGGGTACGGTCCGATTCTCGGCTTGGGGAAACATCACACCGGCGGCACCGGGGAAAAAGAAACCGAATCGCCCGCTCGCCCTGTAATGTGGGCGGTATGGGCAATGTGGGGGTGTATGGCTCTGGCTATCTTGGCGAAGGGGCCGATCGGATTGTTGTTGCCCGCGGCGGCGATCGGCCTGTTTTTGATGATCGTCGGACGGGCGAACCGCGACCAGCCGGCGCGCGGCCCGTGGATGTGGCGGGCGATGGTCACGACGGCGCGCGTGTGGGATCCCCGCAACTTCGCCAAGGCGTTTGTGCAGATGCAACCATGGTGGGCGTTCCCGGCGGTGGCCTTGTTCGCCTTGCCGTGGTTCGTGTGGGTCGGTTGGCGGACCGACGGGGCATGGCTGCGCGAGTTCTTCGCGATGTACAACCTGCGGCCGTTTACGCAGCCGATCCAGGGGCATCAGGGGCCGGTGTGGTATCACGTCGCCTCGCTTTTGGGCGGATTCTTTCCGTGGTCGGTCTTCATCGGGTTGGTATTTCACGACGCCGTTCGGCGGATCGCGCGCCGTGACGAAGCTCGGGACGGGTTGATTTTTTGTTTCACGTGGCTTGGGATCTGGTTCGTCTTCTGGTCGATTTGCAGCACGAAGTTGCCGCACTACCTGCTGCCGGCCTTTCCGGCAGTGGGACTGTTGACCGCCGCCTTCTTCGAACGCTGGTGCGAGGGCACGTTGCCCGTCCGCCGTTGGGAAGTCAATACGGCGATGGGAATCGCGATGGCCGTCGGAGTGGGAATCATGATTGCCGTGCCCCTGGCGGCCGCGAAGGTGGGGTTGCCGGGACTTGGATGGACGGGCGGTCTGGGCATCATCTTGGTTGCCGGGGGAATCGCCGGAATCCTCCTCGGGCCGAATCGGCCGCGGAAGCTGCGGCTGGTCTATGCCGTTACCTCGGTCGCTGCGTTGACCGCCGTATTTGCCGGTGCGGCGCAGGTGGTGGCCGATCACCAAAACGCTGCGCCCATGCTGGCCGAGATTCGGGCACGTTGTCGCGCGACGCCCGCGTTGATCGGATTCCGGTACCTGCAAGAGAGCGTCGTCTTTTACGCGGGCGAGCCGGTTCGCTATCTCGATCGCTACGATGCGCTGGCCGAGGCGCTCGATGCCGAAACGTCCGAAGTCGTCATGACCTATGAAGACCAGCTACCCGGCTTGCGAAAGGAATTCGGGGATCGGCTGATCGAGCTGACGCGGTACAATAACTTCATGAAGAGCAAAGAGGTCGTCGTCCTGATCGATCGGGAAGACGTTTCGCGGTTCGCACCGCCGCAGAACCGCGAACTCGAGACCGCGTCGGCCCGTCGCCCGACCGTCGCGCCGGATTTCGCCTCGGTGACGGCCGATGCGAACGACGGCGTTCCCGAAAGCGCCAAACCGGTCCGCGATTCGACCGAATCGGACAAAGAAAGTTGAAACCGTCTCCATCTTGCGAGGAAATCATGTCGGACAAGCTGCGTGAAGAACTGTACGCCTCGTACAAGAACCGGGCGCATATCTACCATCAGATGTATCTGGAGTTGGAAAAAGAGCTGGGACCGGAAAAGGCCGAGGAGACGATGAAGCGGGCGATCTATGCCCGTGGAGCCGAGATCGGCAAGAAGTTTGCCCGGTTCGCGCCCTCGGACTTGCAAGGGCTCGAAGAGGCATTCTTAGGCGGCATTCCCGACGACGGCAAGATGTTCGGTCCCGAGGTGTTGCGCAGCGACGAATCGGCGTTGGATATCAAGTTCCACGCCTGCCCGTTGCGGGACGCCTGGCAAGAGGCCGGACTGTCCGACGAGATGATCGCCAAACTCTGCCGCATTGCCGCGCGCATCGACAACGGCACGTTCGAGTCGGCCGGCTTTCGGTTTTGGGCCGAAACGTGGCAGCCCGGCGGTGACGGCTGCTGCGTGTTGCACGTGCGCCCCGGTGAGGCGTAAGAGGATGTTCGGTCAAACGTCGGACCTCTAGGTGTTTTTGGGGAGGCGGCGTCAAGGACCGTATCGCTCTTTCAACCATTGCCGGTCGGCCTCCGAGAGCTTTTCTTGTTCGACGACGATGGGTTGGCCGTCCTTGGTGCGCAGGTACACCTTGCCCATCGCCATTTTTTCGAAGCGGGCTTCGATCGAGAATCGTCCGCTCGCGTCCGTCCACGTGCGGAATTCACCCTCGGGA
Organism: Thermostilla marina; assembly: GCF_054657455.1. NCBI lineage: Bacteria > Pseudomonadati > Planctomycetota > Planctomycetia > Pirellulales > Thermoguttaceae > Thermostilla > Thermostilla marina. The sequence continues at coordinate 977,301 of NZ_BAAHYR010000001.1, forward strand.
GGTTCGGCGTTTCCGTTTGCCCCGGTGTTCGGGGGACTCGCCGGTGGAGCCTTCGGTGGTTGAGCGGGTGGGGGGGCGTCGGCGGTCGTTCCGTTGTTCGGGCCGTTGCTGCCGGTCGTCTCGGGCTGAGGCGGCGCGTTTTCGGTCGGTGGGGGTTTCAGTTCGGCGATCGGGATGCGCAAAGTCCGCTGCTCGCCGTCGGCGTCGACATTCTCGCCCGGGAGTTTCAGGAACAAGGTGTTTGCTTGCGGAATCGGCGGCTCGAAAACCAAGATGTCGACCAAGGAATCTCCCGGATTGATCATGTCGTGATCGACGTAGCCGACGGGATGCGTATCGAACCCGAAGTCGATCCGCCGCAGGACGTTGTCGTGTTCATCGCGAAGCGAGGCGAACGAGTCGAATACGGCAAAGTCGCGTCCTTGCCACGAATCGAAATTCAGCCGTTTTGTCGCCGAGGTGTTCGTGACCTGGATGCGGATCTCGAGATAGTCCTCCGACGATGTAAACCGATCCAGCATCGTGCTCTTCAGCTCGACCGGCCCGATTCTGGCCGAGACGATGTGAAGGCGGGCATCTCCCATTTGGAACGGTTCACGCCACGGCAAGACCCCGGTGGTGTCCGCCCCGTCCGACCCGGCCGGCGGTGGTGACGGGGAGGTCTCCGGCGTGCCGGAATCCGCGCCGTTTGCCGAAGAGCCGCTTCCAGCATCCTTTTCCTCGGCGTGTTCGGCGGCTTCGCGCGCGGCATCCGCCGCACCGAAAATGGTCGCCGTCCCGATCGCCATGCCGGCCATGCCGAAAACGAAGAGCGGAATGGTCACCACGCCGTTGATGACCAAGGCTGCGATTGCAAATCCAAGGCCGGAATTGTGTTGAATCCCGACGATCAAGCCCACGATCGCCAAAAGAAACCCCAGGATCATCACGGGGATGGAGATGAACGGGACGCAAGCGAAAACCAACGCAATGCACCCCAAAACGAAGCCCGCAATCGCAAAGCTATTCGATCCCGAACCGTTCATAGCTGCCCCTTTCGTTCGAGAAGTGTCGCCCCTTTTGATTGCAGTCTAATACTGCCTGTCGAGTGAACAAGACCCGACAGGGCCTTTTCATCGTGAGGTTGGTCGCAGTCTGTCCAGTCTGCGGAAAAAGGCGGAGAGAATCGCTTTCGGGGCGGTCGATTGCCTCAAAAGAAGCCCGGGCTCACCCGGCCGAGGCGGAGGACGTTTGCCTCGCAATCGGTCCCGCGGCACCGCGAGGATCGAACGAAACAAGAAGTCTCGAAATCGGCCAGAATTACTTGTAACGCCGTTTCGGGGTGGAGCATCTATGCTTTGAGTGTGCGTAAGCAAAAGAGCCGATCGGCATGGCCGAGGGACGGTCTCTGCTGGCCGGCAATCGCTTTTGCGTTTTTTTAGAAACAAATATTGCACATTTGGCCAATACAGCAAGAAAACCGTGCGTTTCATGTGGTGACATGGGTGTGAGGTGGGCCGTTTTCGGCTCCCTCGTGCGTTTTCAGGTTGAAAGGAGCATGCGATGATCGATCCGAAGGCGTATCTAGAGGCAGGGATGGCGTTTCACGGTCACAAGTGTCCCGCAATGCCGATGGGGCTGCGCGTGGGGGCCGCTGCGATGAACAAACTGGGGGTCGACAGGGCAAAAGACGGGCAATTGGTTGCGCTGATCGAAATCGGGGACGACCATTGTGCGACTTGTTTCGCCGACGGCGTTCAGATGATTACCGGCTGCACGTTCGGCAAAGGCAACATCAAGAAGTTGCACTACGGCAAGTGGGGCGTGACGCTGATCGACAAGAAGACGGGGCGAGCCGTTCGGGTTTCGCCGCGGGCGGAGGCGATGGCCGCCAACAAGAAAACGCCTTTCTTCCAGGAATACCGAATGAAAGGGGTGCCCGCCTCTCAAGTGCCCGACGAAGTGGCTCAACCTCTCGTCGAAAAGGTCATGTCGGCCCCCGAAGAACAGATCATGCTGGTGGGCGAAGTGTTCGAATACCACTGGCAAGACCCGCCGCACTCCTTTGAGAGCTTTGTCTGCGATCTGTGCGGGGAAATGGTCGTCGAGCCGTACGGTCGGTTGTTGGGCGACAAAAAAGTGTGTATCCCCTGTCGTGAGCAGGCGACCAAGGTTGAGTGAACATCCTCGATGGCCTGCCGGTCGAAGGTTTCCGGTCCACGACCTGGATTTTGGGCATTGCCTTTCCGTGTTGAAAACGCCCCGGAGGAGGCCGAACCATGTTGATCGTGCTGGGCGCGTTGATGTTTCTTGTCGCGATCGTCTTTTCGATGATCGGGCAGGGAGGCGGTGTCCTCTACACGCCTATCCAGGTGTGGGCCGGAATCGATTTTCACGTAGCGGCCACCACGAGTTTGTTTCTGATCATGGTGATGTCGCTGTCGGCTTCGCTCGTGTTTCGTCGGGCGAAGAAGATCGACTGGGCGATGGTCTTGGTGTTGGAGTCGAGTACTACCTTGGGCGGTTTCGCGGGCGGATTTGCCTCGGGAGCCGTCTCGGGAAAGGTGCTTTCCGTATTGTTCGCGCTGCTGGTGGCGATCGCCGCGTTTTTCATGGTTCGCGATGTAAAAGTGCCGCATTCGTGCGAGGAGGGGCGTTCCGGTTTCCTTCGGTGGCAGCGGCGCCTGGGGGACCAAACGTATTGTTTGAATCTTGCGCTCGCGCTGCCGATCTCGTTCGTGGCCGGGCTGGCCAGCGGAATGGTCGGCGTAGGCGGCGGAATCCTCAAAGTGCCGATGATGGTTTTGTTGTTCGGCATCCCGATGGATATCGCCGTGGGATGCAGCGCGTTGATGGTCGGGATTACCGCCGTCGGCGGGTTCGTCGGCCATGTCGCAAGCGGCCACTGGGACTGGAAAACATCCCTCGTGCTGGCTGCGGCCGTCTTCCTCGGCGGCCAAATCGGCAGCCGGATTTCGATCGGCCTCGACAAGCAGAAGCTCAAAAGAGGGTTCGGCTGGTTTCTGTTTGTGCTGGCGGGAGTGATGATCGCGCGGCTGTGGTGATCGGCGCCCACCTGCTGCGCAGACGATCAACGAACCGAACCCGAAGTTGCCCGCCGTTTCCGCGTTCCGAGCCTTCAGCCGGTGAATCGCTTGGCGATCAGGGTGATGTTTTGCCCGCCGAAGCCGAAGCTGTTGGAAAGGGCGATGTCGCAGCGTGCCTCGCGGGCTTGGTTGGGAACGTAGTCCAGATCGCAGTCGGGGTCCGGCTCTTCGTAGTTGATCGTCGGCGGAAGGACGTTGTCCCGGATCGCCAGCAGGCAGATCACCAGTTCGGTTGCGCCCGCGGCGGCGATCAGGTGGCCCATCATGCTCTTCGTGCTCGACACCGGCACCTTGTAGGCGTAGTCGCCGAACACCCGCTTGATGGCCAACGTTTCGACCTTGTCGTTGACCGAGGTGCTCGTACCGTGCGCGTTGATGTAGTCGATGTCTTCGGGGTTCAGGCCGGCATCTTGTAACGCCATTTGCATGCAACTGATCGCGCCGCGGCCTTCCGGGTGGGTGTCGGTGATCCGGAAGGCGTCGGCGGTCGAGCCGTACCCGACGATTTCGCCGTAGATGCGGGCGCCGCGTTTTTGCGCGTGTTCCAGCTCTTCCAGGACAACCATCCCCGCACCTTCACCGAGCACGAAACCGTCGCGCAGGCGATCGAAGGGCCGCGAGGCCTTGTGCGGCGGATCGTTCTGCGTACTCAGCGCGGTCAATAGGTTGAAACCGGTCACGCCGAACGGATGGATCATCGTGTGCGTTCCGCCGGAAAGCATCACGTCGGCCTCGCCGCGACGGATGATTTCGACGGCCTCGCCGATGGCCTGGCTGCTGGCGGCGCAGGCGGTCAGGCAGTTGATGTTGGGGCCTTGCGCGTTGAACAACCCGGCGAGATGCCCCGCAGGCATGTTGGGCTCTTGTTCGAGTTCGGCCACCGGGTGGAGGATTTCAAGGCCCTTTTTGGTGAACTTGACGATGTCGAGTTCACCGTCTTCCAGCGCGGCGACCATCATTTGGGTGAAGCGGTCGAAGTCCTGTTGGCCCTCACCGCTGCCGGTGTACACGCCGAATCGCGTCGGGTCGACGTCGCTTTCCTGAAGCCCCGAATCGGCCCATGCTTTCTTGGCCGCGCCGACGGCGAAATGGGTATGCCGCCCCTGGTATTTCCAGTCGTCCGGGTTCTCGCCCACGTCCGAGAGATCCCAGTCTTTGACCTCGGCCGAGATCTTCGTGGGGAAGTTGCTGGCATCGAACAGGGTCGTGTAGCCGATACCGGATTCACCCGCCAATAGGCGACGCCACACGGTTTCGAGGTCCGCCCCCAACGGTGTGACGAATCCCATTCCGGTGACGACAACTCGGCGTCTCATGTGTGCGACTCCCGCGATCATCCGTTACGTGTCAACGCTGATAGTTCGCGTGCAAGTTAGCTTATCCGCAAATCCGTCGATTGCCCAAGAGGGATCTTGCCTTTTTTGCCCTGCTTTTCGATTTTCCGGCCGTGATCGGGCGGCCCTCAGCTTGTTTGTGGTTCTTCGGTCAGCGGGCTACCATCGGGCTTGTGCCCCACGTCGTACGCCCGCAAGATGCGCATCATGTGCGTCAGGTCGCCTGGGTCGAACAGTTCGCGATCGGCTTCGCCGTTGAGGCACGCGAAGACGAGTTCCAGTTCGGCCTGAAGCTCCTCGCCGCGGTGGCTGGTTGCCGAAACGATGGCGCCGTCGTCGTGAAGACTTTCGATCTGGACCGTGTAGGTCAGCGTGTCGCCGGGACGGGCTTCGAAGTAGAACTTTGCCCGCGGTACTTTTGCCAGCACTACCTTTTGCCGGAACGCATGGTATTCACACACCAGCAGTCCCCCGGTTTGCGCTACGCCTTCGATGATCAACGCCGCGGGCATCAGGGGATAGCTGGGAAAGTGGTCGTGCAGGTGGTCTTCGGCCAACGAAATGTTTTTCACGGCCTTTGCCCGCACACCGCTTTCGAATTCCAGGAAACGATCGATCCAATACCAGCGCATCGAACAGCCCGTATCCAATTGTTGAACGGCGCCCGGAGAGGCTCCCTCACCGGACGATGACCAACGGTATGCCCTTGCGAACCGGAATTCGTGTCGCAAAGGCGCGAATCGGCCGTCGGTCCGCGCACGGGCGGACCGACGGTCCGTGGTGTGTTTGCGATGGCCCGACTACTCGGCCGTATTGAGCTTGCTTTCCACGAAACGGCACATGTCGGCCACGGTCAACAAGTTGGCGAAGTCTTGCACCAACGGATTTTGGGCGAACTGCTCGAGATCGGCAAACGGCATTCGCTTGCGGAGTTCTTCCAAGCCTTTTTCGGTGACTTTGCCGTCTTGCACGTATTCGGGGTTGGTGAGTACGTCTTCGGGGAACAGCTCGCCGCGCGGGATCTTGATATCGAACGCCTTTTCGAGCTTGAACACGATGTCCAGGAAGTCGATGGACTCGGCGCCCAAATCGCCGACCAGGGTGGCCTCGGGCGTGACTTCGTCCTCGTCCACCGCCAGGGCATCGACCAGAACCTCGCGGACTTTTTCGAACACTTCCTCCTTACTCGGCATGTTCTCTTCTCCCTGTGAGTTTGATGGATTGTTCGCGAACTGCCCGTCGGCAATCCGGTTTGTTTGGAACGGCACGATTATCAATCACATTGGAACGATCGATGCCCCCGGGCCTCGAATCGTTACGCAGTTTTCTGTAATTGCCCCGTTTTGCCGATTTAACTTGTTGCGGTGCGGCGGCAGCGAGCAGCTCAGTAACCGCCGAGACTCAGGCCGCCGTCCACGCGGATTACTTGTCCGGTGATGTAGCTTGCCTCGTCGGAAACCAAAAAGGCGACGACCGAGGCGACCTCTTCCGGCACACCGATCCGCTTCAGCGGGATGATCTTCTTGATCTGATCACCGGCGAGCCCGCGGACGGCCTTGCTCATGTCGGTTTCGATCATGCCGGGAGCGACGGCGTTCACGCGCACTTTGCGGGCGGCCAACTCTTTGGCCAACGCCCGCGTCATTCCGTTGATTCCGCCTTTGCTCGCGGCGTAGTTGACTTGACCGCGGGAGGAAAACTCGGCTGCCGTACTCGACAGGTTCACGATGGCCCCGCTGCGCTGTGAGATCATCAAGGGAGCGACCGCCCGGCACCATTGATACGTACCGGTCAGGTTCGTTTGGATGACCTCGTCCCACTGTTCGGGCAACATGGCGCCGAACAGGCCGTCGCGGACGATTCCCGCCGAGTTGACCAAGATGTCGATGCGGCCGTGCTTTTCGCTCAATTCGTCGACGATCTTTTGGGTTTGCTCGGCATCGCGGACATCGGCCTGTCGGGCGTCGACGGTCAGGCCCTTCTCCGCCAGCTCGTCGACCAGCGATTGAGCCGCTTCTTGGTTGCTTTGGTAGGTGAACGTAACGACGGCGCCTTCTTCAGCCAGACGGGCGACGCATGCACGTCCGATGCCGCGGCTGCCGCCGGTGACGATTGCAATCTTGCCTTTGAGGTCCATGACTTCGATTTGCGGTCGTGGGATTCGTGAACAAGCAAACTGGAAACGTAAAGTGTATGGCCCACCCGTGCTCGGGCACACGTGTTCGGAACGGCGGCCTCAGTTCACGGCCACCCCGGCGGCTTCGGCCACATCTTGCGGGCACAAAATGTGAAAAAGCTCGAGGATGTCGTTTTTCAACGAGGCGTCGAGGGCCCGGTTACCGGGCGTGTCGTCGAGGTCGGCCAGGTTGTACCGTTCCAGCGTGAGTCGGGCGCCGACAGTCGTGCGATCGCCGAGGCGGCCATGGGCACGCACCGTGGTGAACCGGTCGTCGTGATCGGTCACTTTGACGGTGACGGTGAGTGTTTGTCCCGGCTCGACGAACTGTCCGTACTTGACGCCACGGGTTTCCCGCAACACCACCATCGTGTGCTGGAAATCGTCGGTGATGCGGACCAGCCATGCGGCGGCCTGGGTCATGGCCTCGAGCATCAGCACGCCCGGCATGACGGGGAAACGGGGGAAGTGATCGCCGAGATACTCCTCGGCCAACGTCAGGGCCTTGATTGCGACCAGCTCCTCGCCGGGACGCACGCTCACGATTCGATCGATCAGGGAAAACCGCATGGATGGCTCGGTGGACTGCTGGAAATGGGCAATCTCTGTCAATGTCGGCGATGCCGACGATCGTGTCGATTTCGTGGAAAATCAAACAACTCAGTATAGTGGGGGCCGGGCCGGGCCACAACCTCGCCCGGCCGGCGTCGGCTGTTGCACGCAGGCTGCGAACGCACAAGGCCGATTGTCAGTCTGATCGGCATCTTTTCCTTGTCCGCTCGAATCGGAGCATCCGCTTTGCGGTGAAACGACGCCGAATCACCGTTCCAATGTTTGAGACAGGGAAGGATGGGGGGGATAAAACGGGTGGTGTCGAATTTTTGAATCCATCGCGGGGCGGTATTCGTGTACCTCTCTGGTCTTCTGTCATTTTGGCAGGTTGGAGCGAATGACCCGGATAGGGGGATTTGCGTCTTAAGTGCTGATCGGTTGGTGGGTTATGTCTATTTTTCGGATGCGGCACGGGCTTTGCACTTTCCGCTTTGACGGTGGACGAGCGAGTCGCCACCTTCGGGGTGATCCGCCGTGATCGTGTCGTGAAAAAAGGCCGATTCGGCGGTGTCGAATAAACGGCGGCGGATTCATTCGCCGAGATACCGCCATCGACGGGTACTTGCGGCTTTCGTAACGGGGACAATGAATAGGGGGAACCGATCATGACTTTCTACGCTTTTCCGAATCGACGGGCTCTCAATGACTTGCGACGCGAAATGGAACGCGTCTTCGCGAACGTCATGCAGGATCTGCCCGATACGCCGTGGGCGGCGCTGCGGCGTGAACGTCTGCCGGTCAATGTGATCGAAACCGACGAGGCCTTTTTGATCGAGTCCGAAATCCCGGGCGTCGCGCCCGAGGGCGTCGACATCTCGGTCGTCGGACGTGAGTTGACGTTGAAGGTCGAGCGTCCCGACGAGGCGGACGAGAAGACCACCTATCATCGTCGCGAACGGCCGGTCGGAACGGTCACCCGCATCGTCCGGCTACCGGCGGATATCGACGCCGACGGTGTCGAGGCCGACCTGAAGCAGGGAGTTCTGACGATCATGGTGCCCAAGGCCAAAGAGGCCAAGCCCAAGAAGATCCGCGTGACGACCCCGGCCGAATGACGGCGGCCGGCCGCACTTTGCGGATCGACGGTGTAAGCGGAACCTCGATCTTTGTGAAAGGAGCCCGAACCATGAAAACGACCGAAAGCAAAACGCCTGCGGAAAATACGCCCGTGGCCGAACATACCCGAAGCGGAGTCTTCTTCCGTCCTGCGGTCGACATCATCGAGCTGGAAGACGAGCTGTTGGTCGTTGCCGATGTTCCCGGTGCCGACCCGAAGAACATCGACGTGAGTTTCGAGGATCACACGCTCACGTTGCACGCCAAGGTCGAACCGCGATGGGGAGAAGACGTGAAATTCGTCGCCCAAGAATACGACGTGGGTGATTTCTACCGCGTGTTCCAGGTGGGCGAGTCGATCGACGCGCAGAAGATTTCGGCCGAGTATCGCAACGGCGTGCTGACGCTGCATTTGCCGAAGGCCGATCTCGCCAAACCGCGGAAGATTCAAGTGAAAACCGAATAACGGCAGATATTCGGCGGCAGGCGCGATCGTCTCGCCGCACGTGGTACCAACCGATTACGGGAGGATCAAGCCATGGGTCTGATTCCGTGGAAAGGCAAACGGGAACCGGTGCGGGTCGACGAGAACCCGTTCGAACAGATTCGCGCCGAGATGGACCGTCTCTTCGAATCCTTTTTTGAGGCACCTGGTCGGATCGGTTGGCCCGAATTGCCGGCCGTTTGGGGCGGCGGGGCCTTCCAGCCGGCACTCGACGTCGCCGAAACCGATCGCGAGGTCGTCGTGCGCGCCGAATTGCCGGGGCTCGACAGTGACGATTTCGAAATCGACATCACCGGCAATCAACTGGTGATCAGCGGCGAGAAACGGGAATCGCACGAAACGCACGACGCCGAACATTGTTACAGCGAGTGTCGGTACGGCCGTTTCGAGCGATCGGTCGCGCTGCCCGAAGGCGTCGATACCGATCGCGCCGAGGCCGAATTTGCCAACGGTGTGCTCACCTTGCGGATTCCGAAACTCAAGTCGGTCCAAGCACGCAAGATCAAAGTGAAGGTGAAGAAGTCGTAAACTGCCGGATCGGCAGTCGTGCATCGTGTTTTCGATTTGAACGCACGTAACAATTCGCCGGACGCCCATTTCGAGGCTATGGAACACCCCCGAGCGATGCCCGGGGGTTTTTTTGTCGAAGTGTCGCCATCTTCGAAGGGGTGAAGCGCCGCTCGAGCGGTCGCCTTGGCGGCGTGGGGGAATCGAAGTATCCTGCGAGAAATACGCTACGCATGCCGTCTTCCCCGGAAGGAGTTCGATGTGGGCGATCCTCTCGCATGGTTGAACGCGGCGCTGGAGGAACGCAAAGCGCAGGATTTGTATCGCAGCCTGCGCGATCGCGGCTCGGCCCAGCGGGCGCAAATCGTGCTCGACGGTCGGCAGCTCGTGAACTTCGGTTCGAACGACTACCTGGGGTTGGCGTGCGACGAACGGGTTTGTCGGGCGGTCGTCGAAGCCGTCGAACGATTCGGTTGGGGGGCGGGAGCCAGCCCGCTGGTCACCGGCCACAGTACGCTTCATCGCCGGTTGGAAGAGAAGCTGGCCGACTTTGAAGATACCGAGGCCGCGTTGGTGTTTCCGTCGGGCTTCGCGGCCAACTGCGGGACGTTGGCTTCGTTGGCATCGCAGGGCGATGTCATCTTCAACGACCGCAAGAACCATGCCTCGCTATGGGACGGCTCCCGGTTGTCGAGGGCGGACGTGCGCGTCTATCCGCACAACGACGTGCGCGCGCTGGCGAAACTGTTGGAGCGGTACGCGGCACGCTATCGGCGGCGGGTGATCGTCACCGACACCGTTTTCAGTATGGACGGCGACTTGGCACCGCTTCCCGAGTTGGCCGAGCTGGCCGAGAAGTACGAAGCGATCTTGGTCGTCGACGAGGCGCACGCGACGGGCGTATTCGGCGAGAAAGGAACCGGCGTCGTCGAACATTTCGGGTTGAAAACCCGCGTTCCCGTACGCATCGGCACGTTGAGTAAGGCGCTCGGATCGCAAGGCGGGTTTGTGGCGGGCGATCGTTGCTTGATCGAGTGGCTCGTGAATCACGCGCGGTCGTACATTTACTCGACGGCCTCACCGGCGGCGGTAGCGGCGGGATCGCTCGCGGCGCTGGAGATCGTTCGCACCGAGCCGCATCGTCGACGTGAATTGCTGGAGTGTGCCGAGGGCTTGCGTCGTGCGCTGCGCGCGCAAGGGTGGCGGTTGGGGCCGAGCGAGAGTCAGATCGTGCCGGTGATCGTGGGGACGCCGGATCGGGCCGTGCGCTTGTCGGCCGCGCTGTACGAACGCGGCTTCTTCGTGCCCGCGATTCGACCTCCGACCGTGCCCGAGGGCGAAGCGTGCCTGCGGATCAGCGTGATTCAACCGCATTGCGAAGAGGCTGTTGCGCGACTGATCGACGCGATGGCATCGCTGCGAAAGACGTTCGGCGATTGACGAGGCGACGGTGCCTTCGGCTCGGCGACGTGTGCAACGGGGGTGTTTCCGGCGAGTGCAGACATGAACTACCTGGCCCACGCGATTTCATTGCTCGATCGGCCCTATTTGGCGGCGGGGACGGCCGTTCCCGATTGGCTGTCGGTGGTCGATCGTCGCGTGCGCCTGCGCCGCCGACATCTGGAGCATGCGATACACGATGAGGATCCCGTCGTTGCCGACATCGCCCGCGGAGTACGCCTGCACCTCGATGAAGATGCCCTCTTTCACCGCACCGAAGCCTTCTCCCAAACCTTGGCCGAAATGACGCGGTTGATTCGCCGGACGCTCGACGGAACGGGAAACGGCGACGGCCGCCTGCCGGCCCAATTCTTGGCGCACTTGTTGACCGAGGTGTTGCTCGATGCGACGCTCGTCGAACGGTTTCCTGAGAAGGTTGAGGCGTACTATCGGCTGCTGGACGAGTTGGACGTGATCCGGTTGGAAGCGGTGGTGACGGATTTGGCACCGCGTCCGCCGCGGGGATTGGGGGCGTTCGTTTCACATTTCTCGCGGGCGCGCATCTTGTGGGACTATCTCGAAGATGCCAAACTGTTATCGCGGATGAATCAAGTGATGGGAAGAGTCGGATTGCCGAAGCTGGCCACGCAGTTTCAAGCGGTGTTTCCCGTGGCCCGGTCGTTGGTGGCCGATCACGCCGGGGCATTGCTCGAAGGGACACTGGCCGCCGATATCCTGGACGGGGTTTGGTGATCCGAGACTCGAACCGCCTTGCCGGTCGTTCGAGGCGATGTGCAACCCGACGAACGACGTTCCCCCCTAACCGAAGGAGACGTGCCATGCGATTCGGAATCAATCTGCTGTTGTGGACCGATACTCTGAACGACGCGTGCCTTCCGTTGTTGGACGACGTGAAGGAATTGGGATTCGACGTGGTCGAGCTGCCGGTGTTCGATCTCGACAACGACGAGAACTACAAAAAATGGGCGGCGAGGATCGAAGAGTTGGGGCTCGGCTGCACGGCGACCGCCGTCCGCGGACCGGAAGAAAACATGATCAGTGCCGACCCCGAGGTCCGCAAGCGGGGCATCGAAGCCAACAAGCGAAACCTCGATTGTTGTGCAATGTTGGGCGCCGAGGTCATGGCCGGACCGTTCCATTCGGCATTGGGGGTATTCAGCGGAAAAGGTCCCACCGAGGACGAATTCAAATGGGGCGTCGATGCCATGCGCGAAGTCGCCGAGCATGCCGAGAAGGTGGGCGTGACGTTGGGCGTCGAGTATCTCAACCGCTTCGAATGCTATTTCCTGAACACGGCGGCCCAAGGGGCGAAGTTCTGCGATGCGGTGGGGCATCCCCGGTGCAAGATGATGTACGACACCTTCCACGCCCACATCGAAGAGAAAAACATTCCCGAGGCGATTCGCACACTCAAGGATCACCTCGTACACGTGCACATTTCGGAGAACGACCGCAGCACGCCCGGCTCGGGGAACGTGCGCTGGGATGCGAATTTCGACACGCTGCACGAGATCGGCTACGACGGCACGATGGTCGTCGAGGCCTTCGGACTGGCACTCGAAAAGCTCGTGCCCGCCACGAAGATTTGGCGGCGGATGTACGAATCGGAAAAACAGTTGGCCGGCGACGCCTTGAACTTCATGAAGGCCGAAGTCGCCAAGCGGTGGGGCTGATCGCATCTCGGGGAACGTTATGATTCGGCGGTGGTTTGTTCCCGCCGAACGCGTTCCACGATCGCCGCAATCTCGCCCGCCTCGAGCGCCCGCTCGAACGATCCCAGGTCGTCGTACAACGCGTGGCTCAAGAACTTGATCGCCCAGTTGTGCCGCATGGGGCTGATCGTCAACACGACGGCCCCATGTTGGTACGCTTCCCACATTTCGATGGCCGTTCCCATCGACGCTTGTGGTACGAATGCCACCAACACGTCGACCGAGCGGCACATGCGGTTGTGGTGGAAGAAGACCTCGCGGCCGGTCATGCGGTCGTAGTCCAACGAGTTGCGGTGATCGGCCAAGGGGTCGTAGATGTCGGCGTCGGCAAAATGCCGCGCCAACGCTTGTTTGAGGCGTTCGCGGTAATCTTGCTCGTGTAGGCCCTTTTCCGTCTTCGAGCCTTGCATGATCCCGGCGAGGAAGAATTTCAGCGACATATGCTTGTCCGTCGAAAACGCGGCTTTCAGGATCGTTCGACGCGATGATCGGCCGCGGGCGATGTTCGATGTCCCGGGCCGAAAACGAGGTAAACCCTCATTCTACCCGCCACGCGACGCGGCAGGGTAGAGGCGTCGGAGACACGCGGGGTGTGCAACACACGTGTTTCGCAGGAAGAAGAGAAGATGATCGAACGGTACTACGCGGCCTGCTGTCAAACGAACTTTCCCAACCCCAAGGATCGCAGCGAAATCCATCGTCGAATCGGCCGGATGATCGAGATGATCCACATGACCCGCGAAGGGTACGAGCCGTTTTTCGACGTGCGGTTGTTCGTGTTTCCCGAGTTCGCCCATGCCGCGCCGGTTTACGAGAATGTCGGCGATTTGCACGACAAGCTGGCCGTCGAGATCCCCGGCGAATTCACCGATCGCTACATCGAAGTCGCCCGCAAGCTCGACGTGTACATCCAAACCGGCAGCTTTCTCGAGCGTGACCCGAAATGGCCGGGGCACGTGTTCAATACGACATGCCTGATCGGTCCGGAGGGAATTCTGCTGAAGTATCGCAAGGTGCATCCGTGGCTGCCGTGGGAACTGCACACCAGCCCGCACGATCTGCCGGGATATTCGGAGCCGATGTACCCCGTCGCCGAAACGCCGATCGGCCGGATCGGGGCGGCGATCTGCTACGACTGGCTGTTTCCCGAGGCGATCCGGCAGTTGGGCCTGGCCGGTGCCGAAGTGCTCGTTCGCGTCTCGGCGTACATGGATCCCTGGGGAACGGCACAGCCGTTGGACTGGTGGACGCTCATCAACCGCACGCGAGCCGTTGAGAACGTGGCTTATGTGGTCGCCTGCAATCAGGCGGCTTCGTTGAAGAACTCTCCGCCGTTCAGTTGGCCGGGCGGCAGCATGGTGGTCGATTACGACGGGCGCATTCTGGCGCAGGCGTCGCCGGGACCGGGGGAACAGGTCGTCGTGGCGCCGATCGATCTGGCCGCGTTGCGGGCCGACCGCCGTCGCCGTCGCGGACACGTGATGCCTGCCCATCTGCGCATGGAGAGCTACCAAGCATACCAACGACCGTGCTATCCCGGTGCGACGTGTCACACGCCGCCGTCGATGCCCGGCCAGGAAGAGCGCACTCGTGAGGGCAAACGCCGCTGGCTGGGTGAACCGGAAGAATCAGTGGAGTGAATTCCCGGAACGGCGACCGATCACGACTCGTTTTCTTCAAGCCCGGCGAGCGGTTCGGCGAGTGAGGCCGGATCGTCCGAGTCGTCGAGCGAGGGTGCCGCGGGCTCACCTTCCGTGGCGGTTTCGGGCAGCCGAAGTTCGGCATGGGCCTCGAACCCCGGCGGTCGGAATTGCGCGTCGGCGATGACGAGCCGGCCCAGGTCGACACTCACCTTGTAGGCGGCGGGATCGTCGCCCAGCCCGATCGTCGCGTGTTCGGCGGCCGCGTCGGTCCGGTCGATGTGATCGACGGAAACGAGGAGTTCCGTGTCGGGACCGGGACGATTGATCGACACGCCGGCCAATACCAGAAAATGCGTCGGCCCGTGCACGGATAGGGTCGTCAATTCTTCAACCGCACGGCGAGCTTGCAGTCGTGCGTTGGCGATCGCGGCGAACAGCAAGCGAACGTCCGGCGATACGGAAGCATCATCGGCGAGCGCGGCCAGGCGAGCGGCTCCCAACGTTTCGCGAAGTTCGGCGGCGGCCGGGATCGGTTCATCGCCGCGCAGCGCCGCGGTCAAGGCGCCGCAACAGGACGATTCTTGGCCGTATCGGGGGAAACGTCCGAAGCGGAATCCGTCGCTCGTTTCGATCACCCCGACATGGGCGTTGATCTTTGCGACGATGACGGTGATACCGTCGTCCTCGGCTGCCGCATAGTGCGACTCGGCCACGGCCAGGGCACCCGGTTCGTACCGACCGCCGAGATTGATCGAACGAAACGGCGCGCGACTTCCGGGCTTCAGGCCCGGCAACATGCGTTCGGCGAACCAGCGTTGGAAGGCGTCGGCACATTCCCACTCGGCTTCGTCGGAGCACGTGACGTGATAGGCGCCGACCCGCGTCGGCTGGAGTCGTCCCACAGCCAGCCGTACGCGATCGAGAATCGTGACCATCGATTCTTCGCGGCCGATCAACTTTTCCAGTTCGTTCACGGGCGGTACCTCCTATTCCGTGTCGGCCTCGAACGGCCAAAGGCCCGAACCATCCATCGAAAAAGGGCCGTTTCCGCAAAGGACGACGGCCCTTGTGTCGTGCGATCGAATTTCACCGTGAACGCGGCGAACCGAGCTTATTGAATCTTGCTGGGATCGAATACGCCCGAGATTCCGGCAAGGAAGCTGTCGGGCGTCATGATGTGCTTGTAGGTCGTCCAGTCGACGTTTTCGTTCAGGATGATGCTGTGGGCATCACAGAAGAATACGATGACCGCGCCTGGGTGATGCGAAGACGGGCGGGCGAACAAGGTTCGCGGATTGCTGACCAGGTCGGGCGGCGCGTTGTCGACGCATTTGTTGATCCGACCCGGTCGCGCCTCGGTGGCGTAATCGCAGGTGTTCGCCGGCGAATCGCTCCAGGTGAAGCACAAGTCGGGTTCCCGCGGGGCGGTCGGACCGGCCGAGCCGATCGGAACCCAACGGGTGGCTTGCAAATTCTCCGATAGCAACAGCGTGTTGCTCGACCCGTCATGAGCACCGAGATAGTCCATGCTCATGTACTTGTAGTAGGCCTTGGGGACGAGGACGCCGGAGGGAAGTATTCCGTTGTTGAAGAATACGCCGTGCTGAAGTCCTTCGGTGTTTGGATTCGTCGGATCGTCCGGAATCCCGCTGTTGACGACGTACGAGCACACCGGTGCGGTCGACGCGTTCGGCCGCGGATCGCTCGGGCATTGCAGGAACTTCAGCGGCACGGCACCGTCGGCTTCCCGTTGCGCGAGCGTTCGCCCGTTGTCTTGCCAAATGCGTTCCAAGTCGTTCCGTTCGAGGTACGACAACAGCGGGATCATCCACGAGACGACGACCGGGTCATCGGCCGTACCGTCGTTGTTGTCGTCCGGATCGATAATCTGGGCGTAGGCCGGAAAGTGACCTTTCGACGATTCATAGTTGACCATCGCCGTCGCCAACTGCTTTTGATTGTTCATGCAGCTTGTGCGGCGACCGGCTTCCCGCGCAGCCTGAACGGCGGGGAACAACAACGCGACCAGCATCCCGATGATGCTGATGACCACCAACAACTCAACGAGGGTAAACCCCTGTCTGCGACGAGATACCATTTGGTTCCTCCCAAGATCCGAAGAGAAGGCACCTTGCCCATCCCTATTTTCACAGATTCTCACACCATTTTCCACCATTTTTGGGCCGAATCGGGGAATTCGACCGGTTGCCGAGGCCGCCCACCCGCTCACAAAGGGTTATTCCAGCAGGGCCTCAAGTGCTGAAATTGCCGATTTTAGGAGTTCCTCGGACGAGTCGGACAGTGCCCGACGGGCTGTTTGCAGTAAGTCGACCTGGCGGGGGGTGAAAGGTACGGGCGCATCGGTGCCCGGCGGATCGGGAATCAGTCGCCGAGCGATCGTTTCCACCAGCCGCTCGATTCCCTCACCTGTTGCGGCGCTGACGGCGCAGTCTCCCTCGATTGAGGCGTTCTCGGGATGGGAGGGGAGATCGATTTTGTTCCACACGAAAAGGGCATCGGGGAAGCGGTTTCGCAACGCGTGGTTGCAGGGTACCGAACGATCCTGAACAAGCAGCGTCAAATCGGCCTCACCGGCAGCCCGCTCCGCCAGTCGGGTCCCGGCCAATTCCAGCGGATCGCCTGTTTCGCGCAGCCCGGCCGTATCGCAAAGCCGGATCCACCAACCGCCCACGGTGGTTTCGGCGGTGACCAGGTCGCGCGTCGTTCCGGGACGCGGATCGGTAATCGCCCGCTCGTATCCGACCAGTGCGTTGATCAACGTGCTCTTGCCGGCATTCGGCGGGCCGATGATGCACACCTGCCACGGTCGTACGAGGTGCAACCCCACAGACGCACGCGCGAGGAGACGTTCGACACGAGCGAGCGCGTGCCCGCTTCGGCCTTCGCTCAAGGCGCCGTGAATCGCCCTCAGCTCGGACCGCAGGGCGCCTCGATATTGAGCCAACAGGATTTTCGCGGCCGAGGGAGTGCGTGCATCGGCAAGCGAGGCCACGGCTTCGGCTTCGATGCGCCCGGACGACCGGCGGGCGAGGGCGTCTTGCCACCGTTCCCGCTGCGCGCCGAGCGCTTCGCAGCGGCCCAAAATGGCTTCCACGATCTGCGGCCCGCCGTGGGAATGAATCTCGTAGCGTGTCGGTTCGAATCGAACGACGACGACCTGTTCCGCGGCACCGTCGTCGGTCAACGGGACGGACGCCGTCAGCGGACGCAGAAGGGGAACCTGCTCGGCCGTCCGGTTGGGAAAGACGACGAGCCGCTCCACGATGCGGACAGCGTCCCTCCCCTCGATCGAAACGACCGCCACACCGCCGCGACCGGGCGGAGTCAGCCGGGCGACAAAGCATTCGCGCTGTGTATCATCGTGCGAGCGCAACGGCGATTGCGAATCGTGCGGGTTCATATCGCCGATTGTCGAGGTCGGGATCGGAAGGAACAAGCGGGGGCGGATGTGCTCGTCCCCGCTCAATTGCGTCCCGCGCCGCGTTGGGCAAAGGCCGGTCTGCCGTTCCCGTTTCGCCCCGAACGGCCGTTGCTTCGCCCGTTACCGCCGACGCTCATGGCAAGCATCCGCACGCTGCCGGGACCGAGGAGTTCCTCGACGCGCCGCCGCATCTCCGGCGAAATGGAGACCTTGAATTCGTCGCAGGTCATCGTGATGACGTGACCGTCCGCCAGCAAAATCGCCAATTGCAGCTCGCAGGTGCCCTCGTAGCCGCGCAGGATCTCATACAGCCGATCGACCGTTTCGGTCGAGTGGACGCCCTCGCGAATTCGTACGGCGATACCGCGGGTGAAGCGGGCGGGCAAGTCCTGCAAGGGGATCAGTTCCTTGACGATCAAAACGGCCTCGTCGCCGGTGCCTCGTTTTTCGACCGTTCCCAAGGCGACCAAGACGGCGTCGTCTTGCAAGAGGTGGCCGAACTGGGCGTAGACGGGCGGCCACATGATGCAGCGCACGATCCCGGTGGTGTCTTCCAGGTCGAACATGCCGAACTTGGTCAGGCCGTCTTCACGCGGTTTGCGGACATGCTTGACGTTGATTGCCGAAATCATCCCCCCCAAGGCGACTTCGCTGCCGTGCGACAAGACGGCCAAGTCGGCGGTCGTCTGCGATACGTACTGTTCGAGAACCTTCGCGTACTGTTGCAGCGGGTGACTGGTCAGGTAGAAGCCGAGGACTTCTTTTTCGCGGGCGAGTTTTTCGCGTTCTTCCCATTCGGGGATGTCGGGTAGTGTCACGCGGGTGTCATTCGGCTGATCTTCTTCATCCTGCAATTCGAACAAACTGCGTTGTCCTCGCCGTTTGTCGGCGGCCGCCGAAGCGCCGGCTTGGATCGCCCGATCGAGGACGGCCATGTATTGGGCTCGATTCCCGCCGAGACTGTCGAATGCCCCCGCCTTGATCAACGATTCGATTGCCGATCGGTTGACCGCCGCCGGATCGACCCGCTCGCAGAAATCGAAGATGTCGGTGTAGGGACCGTTCTTTTCCCGCTCGGCGACGAGGGATTCGGCCGCGGCGCCGCCGCAACCCTTGATGGCCGAAAGCCCGAACAGGATTTTTCCGTCTTGCACCGCGAAATCGACGTGCGACCGGTTGACGTCGGGCGGCAGGACCTCGATGTTCATCCGCTGGCAGTCTTCCAGATGCTCGACCAGCGAATCTTTTTTCGTGAAGTTGCGGTTCGAGATATCGCTCGAAAGCAACGCCGCCATGAACTCGACGGGATAATGTGTCTTCAAGTACGCGGTGATGTACGCGATGCGTGCATAGGCCGTCGAGTGACTCTTGTTGAACCCGTATCCGGCGAACTTTTCGATCATCTCCCAAAGGTGCGCGGCCTTCTTTTCGTCGAGTCCGTTTTCCTGTGCACCCTTGAGGAACTGTTCGCGGTTCTTGGCGATGATTTCCAGCTTTTTCTTGCTGATCGCCTTGATGCAGGTGTAGGCGGCGGCCAGCGGGATGCCGCCGAGGCGATTGAGAATCCGCATCACCTGCTCTTGGTACACCATCACCCCGTGCGTTTCTTCGAGGATTTCTTTCATGACCGGGTGCGGATAGACCGCCTCTTTCCGGCCGTGCTTGACCTCGATGTAGTCGTCGACCATGCCGCCTTCAAGCGGTCCGGGGCGATACAGCGCGTTGACGGCGATCACATCGCGGATGTTGTCGGGCTTCATCCGCTGGAGGAGTTCGCGGATGCCGCCGCTTTCGAGCTGGAACACCCCCTTGGTCTCGCCGCGGCAGAGCAGGGCGTAGGTTTCTTTGTCGTCCAACGGGAGCGAATACGGGTCGATGCGTTCGCCGGTGGTCTGCTCGATCAGATCCATGACCTTCGAAAGGATGGTCAGGTTCCGCAAACCGAGGAAGTCCATCTTCAGCAGCCCGGCGCGTTCGACGTCGCCCATCGACCACTGGGTGATGACTTCTTCTTTGCCCGGCACGTGTTGAAGCGGAACGTATTCGACCAACGGGCGATCGCCGATCACTACGGCCGCCGCGTGGGTACCGACGTTGCGGGCGAGACCTTCGATCTGCTTCGCGTAGTCGAGCAATTCCCGCACTTGCGGATTCGACTCGTACATCTTCCGCAGATCGGGGCTTTCTTCCAACGCTTTCTTGAGCGTGACCTTCGGTCCCTCGGGGACCTTGGCGGTGACCTCGTTGACGAACGCGATCGGCAACCCCAACACGCGGCCCACGTCGCGGATCGCCGCCCGCGCGGCCATCGTGCCGAACGTGCCGATTTGGGCCACCGTATCGTGCCCGTATTTCTCCTTGACGTACTGAATGACCTCGCCGCGGCGCTGCTGGCAAAAGTCGATATCGATATCGGGGGCCTCGCGGCGGTTTTCGTCGAGAAACCGTTCGAACAGCAGGTCGTATTCCAGCGGGCAAACGTGGCTGAGGAACAAAGCGTAGCACACCAGCGATCCCACGCCGGAACCGCGGGCGGTGGCCTCGATGCCCCGCGACCGCGCAAAATTCACGAAGTCCCAAACGATCAAGAAGTAGTTCGGGAATCCCAGCTTGTTGATGACCGACAGCTCTTTGTTCAGCCGCTCCATTACCTCGGGAGCCAACTCGCCGTTCTTGCAACGCCGGGGATCGTTTGCGTAACGCTTTTTCAGCCCCTCGATGCACAGCTCGCGGAGGAATTCTTCGGAACTCTTGCCGTCGGGCGGGGTGTATACCGGGAAGTGCCGCACGCCGAGTTCCAGGTCGATATCGACCATGTCGGCGATCTCTTGGCTTCGCTGCACGGCGTCTTCCAACCCGGAGAATGCCGCGTACATTTCTTCCGGACCGCGCAGATAGAACTCGCTGGTTTCCATCCGCATGCGGTTTTGATCGGTGCGGAACTTTCCCGTGTTCACGCACAAGAGGATGTCTTGCGCTTCGGCATCTTCGGGGTTGACGTAATGAACGTCGCTGGTGGCCACCAACGGAATGCCCATCTTTTTGGCCACGTCGACGGCGCCTTCGGTGGCCAACCGCTGGATGTCGAGGCCGTTGTTTTGGATTTCGATGAAATAGCGATCTCCGAAGATGCTGCGGAACCAGTCGGCGATTTGCTGGGCCTTCTTGACGTCGAGATCGGCCTTGCTCAACAGGGCACGGTTGAACTCACTCGATGCACAGCCCGACAGGCAAATCAAGCCTTCGTTGTATTCGGCGAGCAATTCTTTATCGATGCGGGGACGATAGTAATAGCCCTCCAGGAACGCAGCGCTGGCCAAACGCAACAGATTCTTGAAGCCGGTTCGATTCATCGCCAACAAGGTCAGATGGTAGCTGGCCTCTTTCATGCTCGAGGCGCTCTTCTGGAACCGGCTTTCAGGCGCAACGTAGGCCTCGTAACCGATGATCGGCTTGATGCCGAGATTGTTGGCTTTTTGATAGAACTCGAGGGCCCCGAACAGGTTGCCGTGATCGGTCAGAGCAAGGGCGTTCATCGATTGCTGTTTCGCCCGTTCAAGCAACCGATCGATCGTTCCGGCACCGTCGAGAAGACTGTAGTGGCTGTGGCAATGCAGGTGGACGAAGGGCCGTGAGCTCATCCTTGATTCCCCGAATGTATGGTCAACGAGTCGAAACTCGGCTAGGTTTCCCCCAACTTGCGTATTCTTGCCCGCGGGATGCGACACTCGATGTGAAATATCGGCAGTCTGCGGCAATTGGAGGAGATAAGAAGACTTGCGAATGCCGGGCGAAACCTCAACAGGTTCGGCACGGCGACATGGAATTGTACTCGCGCAAGCAGTGCCTACACAACAACCGACCCGGAGGCTTTGGCCCCCTCGGCACAGGCATGAAGCCGAGGGGAAGGATCGAAAGGACGGCGAACGATTTGCGGATCAGGGGCTATCGTCAGGATTGCCGATTTGTCGCAAATAGTTTGCCAGTCGATCGTAAAGGTCGAGCAGATTCTGCCATTCCCGCTCGCCGATGGTGATGGTGCGGCCGTTCCGCGAGATATCGGCCGAGCGGACGAGCCGGCGAACCTTCGCGTGCAGGTACTGAAAGACCTCGCACAGTTGGGCGGCCTGGCCCGGCGACAGGCGCGGCGGCAACTCCGGCGGATTGCGGAGCTGGAGCGGGCTCAATGCCTCGGCGTGTGCTTCCCACGCCAGCTCCAGGTCGAGTTCGTTCGTCGCGGCCGAAGGGTCGCCGCCGAACAGCTCAGCTTCCTCGTCGATCGACGAGTCGAGTTCTCGAAGTTGGGCCAGACGTCGAGCGATATCGTCCCGCGAGCCGACCAGAATCGTCGATCGGCCGATGCCGATCAAATCGCCCGGCCGAATCAAGGCTACCTGGATGCTTTCGCCGTTGACCTTGGTGCCGTTCGTGCTGGCCAGGTCGGTGATGACCAGGCGTCCTTGATCTTCGAGAATCTTCGCGTGATACCGGCTGACGCGCTCATCGTTGAGTTGGATCACGTTGCCGTCTTCCCGGCCGATGGTGATCGGTGTGGGCAAATTCTCGAAGGTCTTGCCCTGATCCGCACCGTCGAGAACACGCAAGGTAACCAAGGCCATGATCGAGACCGGAGTCGAGTGGCGGTGGAAGCGGACGAAAAACGGCGGCCCGGTGCGGGGTGGGTTCCGCGACACCCCTTGCCCCTTCGGGTTGTAGCATCTGGAGACCGTAACGGTCAAGTTGCGCGACAATCCGACCTCGAAGAAGCCGATTCCTCGGGATCGCTCCGGCACCCGGCCTGCGGGGAATACGGGACGACGCGCGACTACCGGCCGGTTCACCGAATTATAGCGGCGCCTTCGGCAGATTACGGCGATACGGAGGCTCTTCCCGCGGCGGCAGCGGCTGTTTGTACATCGTCGCCCAGGCCTGTCGCTCTTCTTCGCTGGCGTAGTATCGCAGCCAAACTTCGGGATCGCCGTTCGCGAACGCGCAGTCCCAATGCAGGTAGTTGTTTCCAAGGTCGAGTTTCTTTTCGCGCGACGGCAGAATGTCGCGGTAAATCAGCCGATACAGCTCGCGATCGCTCAGATGATCGGTGAATTCCAGGACGATCCGCTTCTCAAAGAGCTTTTGGATCACGTCGTCGAGGATTTCGCGTACCTCGTCGTCGCTGAGGACTTCAGGCCGCGGCAGGCGAAGCTCCGGCTCGAACCAACGATAAATCGGCAAGACGGGGGCCATTTCCCAGGCCAGCATCGATGCCAAATATTCGTTCTCGGCCGCCAAGGGAAGACGGTGGATGTTCACGCGGCTGATCGAGTCGTCGTAGTACGGCTCCAGCTCGGTCCGCAACTCGGCGTTCCGTAGCAAGAGATCGATGTCGTCGGTGTGGTGTCGACCGGTTTCTCCCATCGGCGGTGCAGTCCTCGAACGCGGCAAGACAAAAGCCAATTGCACGTGCGAATCGAGCGCGCATTCCCACGCAGAAGGCACCGCTCGATCACGCTTGGTCCGTCATTGGGGATGGTGTTTCGCAACCCCTAAGATTCGACTGTACCAAGGCCGACTTTAGCCGCAATAAGCAAAACCGACCGATTTCGGTGAAATCTGGAATTCGCCGTCAACACAGCCGGAACAACGCGCAAAACTTCCGCCGTTCGCATCGCTCCGATGGGGGATCGGCGTGAAGGAGGAGAGAAAGCGACAACCCGGCAGTCGGGCCTTTGTGTAACGATCACGTCGATTTTGTGGGCTTCGAGCAGTTCTCTTCTTGAACGGCCCGCTCGATGGCCGCGATCTTCTCGACACGCCGGGCGTGGCGTCCGCCTTCGAAGTCGGTCGTCAACCAGATACGAACGACTTCGTTCATCAGGCGTTCTCCGAGCAGCTCGGCCGACATGCACAGCACGTTGGCATCGTTGTGGCGACGGCTCATCTCGGCGGTCAACTGATCGTGACAGGCAGCCGCCCGCACGCCGGGAATCTTGTTCGCGGCAATCGACATGCCCAACCCGGTACCGCACAGAAGGATACCGCGATCGAATTCTCCGGCGACCACTTTTCGCGCCACGGTTTCGGCGACGTCGGGATAGTCGACCGGCGTTTCGTCGTCGCCGCCGAACAACTCGACTTCGTGGCCCAGCGATTCGACGAACTTGGCCAGACGATTACGAACTTCGAAACCGCGATGATCACTTCCGATGGCTATGCGCATTTGTGTCGTTACCCGGAGGCAGTTGCTCACACAGGAGCTGCCGTTGAACCAGTTTTCGGCACCGACAGGCCCGCGGTCCGTCGGTTTCGCCGTCATTCCTAATGGACATGACGTTGCGGTCGGTCGCGATTCGCCTCGAAACGATCCGGAGATCACTGCGATTCCGCATCCGCAACCGCACTGTCTGACAACAGCGTGCGGGGGCGGGTTCGTCTGTTCGAACGCGAGCCGACGCGCCTGCTGTAAACGAATCGATGATACTGCCGCACGCTTTTACGACGCAAGAATCACCCATCCCGGGGGTATGCGCCGCCTAGTCTCGCGAGGGGATCCGTTGCCGCCGCAAGGCATGGAATTGTACGCGCAACCCGAACGATCACAAGGGGGGAAACAGCCGTGGCGACGCAATTCTTTTGGATTCAGTAGTTTGGGTCGGGAGCTTCGATAATATCGAGAAGCTCGCCGAGTCGTTGCTCGAGCGCCCGATCGATCTGATCGGCACATTGCCGGTATACCTCTTTCGAGCCGCCGATCGGATCGCAGATGTCGGATCCGTCCGGGGCGAGCACGGAGACGCGCGCCTCTACTTCGGGCCAATGCTGGATGATCGCCTGTCGATGGGATCGAGTCATCGTGTAAATGCGATCGCAATAGCGGATCAGGGCGTCACCGGCCTGCTGCGACATGTGCGATTCGAGCGAGAGACCGCGCTCGGCCAGTACCTCGACGGCCTCGGGACTGGCTGCGCCGCCGGGGAAGGCCGACAATCCGGCGGACATCACGATGACGCCGTGCTCGTCCAGCTTATCGGGGGGAACCCCCAACTTTTCGCCCAATTTGTGGCGGCACAAGACCTCGGCCATCGGGCTACGACAGGTATTTCCGGTGCACACGAATAAGATCACCACGGCCGACAGTCGCTTGAGCGTCGCTTCGTTGACGGCCCCGGCCCGCAGAATCTCCAAGCGGCCGTTGCGGGTGATTTTGACGACCGACGAAGGCTCGCCGTACCGACATGGCCCGTCGTCCAGGATGATGTCGATCGACTCGCCCAGGGCGGCATCCACTTCTTCGGCCGAGCGAGCCGGCGGTTCGCCCGACTTGTTGACGCTGGTGAGCACCAGCGGCCCGGGCAACAGTTCGAGGATATCCAAGGCCACGGGATGATCCGGCACGCGAAACCCGATCGTATTGTGCGGACGCACGCGAGGGATGACACGTTCGGGCAAACGCTGCACGAGGCTGTCGGGATGATCGGTCTCGAACACCAGCGTCACCGGACCGGGGAAGGCACGCCGTGCCAGGCGTTCGCCCAGCGGCGGCAGATCGGGGATGAAGTCGCCCACGACGTCGGCACTCCGCACCGCCAAGGCGAAGGGATGGTGCGCGTCGCGGCCTTTGATTTCCACGATGCGTTCGACGGCCTCCGGCGACAAGGCCGAGGCGGCCAGCCCGTACACTGTTTCGGTAGGAATGACGACCAGCTTGCCTTCGACCAATGCCTCCACGGTTCGGTGGACGACATCGCGGGGATCGTCGGTCTTGTCCAAGTCGATGATGACCGGTCGCTGCATGATCGCTCCTAAACCGGGCAAGAATCGGCCTGCGGCCGTCCGCTGAATGTCTACCTCGAGTCGATTGGAATACGCAAGCCCAACAGGCGATCATAGCCGATCGACCGAGATATGGCGATAGAGGCGGGATTACCACACGATCGCGGCGAATCGCAAAGGCCGCGACCCTCCGCCGTGCGGCACACGAGATCAGTAGGCGGTGAAGAATCGGGCACTGGTGCCGTTTTCGCCGACGCGGATACGAACGGGGCGGCAACACCGCGGACAGCGCCCTTCGTAAGCGGTGCCTTTGGCATTCAAGTAGATGCGAACGTACACGTCGCAGCAGGCGAAGTGAATGCCGAGAAAGCGTCGCAACCCTTCTCGACGCCCGGTTTCACCCGACACGTATTCCGGCTCGCTCGATAAATCGAGATGTTCTCCCGGCATGACGCGGCCCACGAAGTCTCCAACACATGACGCTCGATACCGATCACGCCTTAGCAAATCGGTCGGCATCGAGCCAAGAGAGGTTTCCTGATAAAGCCTAGCGGCACCGCTTCTTCGGCACCGTCGCAAGGCAACTTGCCCTTGGGGAAATCGGCCGAGTTTTCGGCGAAGCTTCGGAAGAAAATGACATGTGCCGATTATGCCGTGCGCCCTACGGCTTAGTGGGCTACTTCTTTTAGGGGGTTGATCAAAGAATTTTTGGGATTAGGTAAGGTATTGGTGGTCTGCCGTGGGGCACGAGTGGGCTGAAAAATCACGTGGTCCCGAGACGCATCCTCTCAACTGTATCGATTGGGGTGCCTCATGGCTTTGCTTTCGATTCTCGGCTGGGGCCGTGCTGCGGCGTTTCTCAGCTTTGGATTGGCGATGGCGGTTTGCTTGTCGGCCCCAGCCGCAATGTTTACCGGCTTGGGAGGGTCTGGGCACGCCTACGGCGTTTCAAGCGACGGATCTGTCGTTGTCGGTAGACATTTGGGCCTTCCCGGCCCGCAAGGCTTTCGCTGGACCGCCGCACACGGCATTGAGTTGCTGGGTGACCTTCCTGAAGGGGTTTTTGACAGCTTTGCCAGCGCGGTTTCGGCCGACGGGGAGGTCGTAGTCGGAGCAAGCTCCAGCGAGCGGAGTAGTGACGACTACGAGGCGTTCCGCTGGACGGTTGCCGACGGCATGGCTGGGATAGGCGATCTTCCGGGGGGAGCCTTTTCCAGTCAAGCTCACGGGATATCCGCAGACGGATCCGTCATCGTGGGGTTTGGACGTAGCGACTCGAATGTGCAGGCGTTTCGCTGGACTGCCGAAGGCGGAATGATCGGCTTGGGCGATTTGCCTGGGGGAAACGTTGCCAGCATGGCCGAGGACGTTTCCGCTGATGGGGCGGTGGTTGTCGGAGGCGGCCACAGCGCTTCAGGACGCGAGGCGTTCCGCTGGACATCTACGGACGGCATGGTGGGCTTGGGTGATCTGGAGGGCGGGCTCTTTGGCAGTTGGGCCTACGGCGTTTCTGATAACGGATTAGTTGTCGTCGGCGAAAGCGACAGCGCGAGCGGTGAGGAGGCGTTTCGTTGGACCGCAGCAGAGGGGATGGTCGGATTGGGCGATTTCCCCGGGAGGGAGTTTCGAAGTTACGCCCAAGATGCGTCGAATGACGGTTCGATCATTGTCGGGTTTGGTACCGATGACGAGGGAGTCAACGCTGCCATTTGGGATAACGTGCATGGAATGCGCAAATTGAAAGACGTCCTGATCAATGACTATGGCTTGGAGAGTAGTCTGGATGGTTGGCGCTTGATCGCCGCGACCGATATTTCGCCGGACGGTTTGTATATTGTCGGGTATGGGACCGGTCCTTCCGGCGGTATGGAACCTTGGATTGCGTCGTTGGCGCCCGGCTCTCAGGTGCCGGAACCCGGTTTCTTCGTGCTCTTGGGTTCCGCGGGACTCGGTCTGTCCGTCGGCGGTATCATGCGGCACCTTCGACGCAAGGCTCAGAGATGGCGACGGAGAACGATGTAAGGCGATCGCTGGTAACCAAGCGGGATAGTTCGGCCGCCGGGTGACGGCATTGTTCCAATGTTCGTCCGGCACCGTGTCGCGAGAATTACCCCCGGTTCGCGAGCGGCAGCGGCATCGTGGACGTGTGCGTCTTGACCGGTTGAAGGACGCGGAGTAGAGTTAGGGGGTTGTGTTTACGCTTGTGACAAACGACGCAAAGTGATCGACGTGATGAAGATTTTGCTGTGCGGCCTTTTGGGTTTATTGCTTTTGCCCCTTCCCTAGGGGCCGATGGGTTCGCGCAGCGTTTCAACTGATTCAAAAAAGAAATCAACGAACCCGAGGCCCTGAACCGGTCTCGGGTTTTCGTTTTTGGGTTGTTTCCATGATTTGTGATCGTCGTTCCGTTCGCCGCATCCGTCCTACGAGGGCCTGGTTGGTGTTGCCTCCGCCGACCAAGGGTCGGCATTCGGGCGTTGGTACGTGGATGTAATTCAAGAAACCGCTCGCGATCGCGAACCACGGCATTCCGTCAAGCAGTTCGAAGTTTCCTGTCGGCGGTTCGGCATGCGATCGCGGACGACAATCAGACCTCGAAGGACAGCGGCAGATCATGGCAAACAGTTCATCATCGGCTCTCGACAAATCTCCCCGTCGGATCGTCATCTTCGACACAACCCTGCGGGACGGCGAACAGTCGCCCGGCTGCAGCATGAACCTGGCCGAAAAGCTCGAGGTGGCACAGGCCCTCGTGCAATTGGGCGTCGACGTCATCGAAGCCGGGTTTCCGATC
The DNA here is from genome assembly GCF_054657455.1 of Thermostilla marina. NCBI lineage: Bacteria > Pseudomonadati > Planctomycetota > Planctomycetia > Pirellulales > Thermoguttaceae > Thermostilla > Thermostilla marina. Next base: position 1,005,399 of record NZ_BAAHYR010000001.1, read on the forward strand.
GCCTCGCCCGGCGACTTCGAAGCGGTCAAGGCCGTTTCGGAACAGGTCAAAGGTGTCGTCGTTTGCGGTTTGGCGCGGTGCCGTCCCGAAGATATCGATCGCGCGTGGGAAGCGCTGAAGAAGGCGGAAGAACCGCGCATTCACGTCTTCTTGGCGACCAGCGCCATTCACCGTGAACACAAGCTGCGGATGGGCAAGGAAGAAATCATCGAGCGCGCGGTGGCCGGGGTAAAGCGGGCTGCATCGTACTGCTCGAACATCGAATTTTCGCCCGAAGACGCCGCCCGCACCGAACTCGATTTCCTGTGCCAAGTCGTCGAAGCCGCCATCGATGCGGGGGCGACGACGGTGAACATCCCCGACACGGTCGGGTACGCGACGCCCGCTCACATGCACCATGTGATTTCGACACTGCGGGCACGCGTCAAGAATATCCACAAGGCCGTCATCAGTGTGCACTGTCACAACGACCTGGGCATGGCCGTCGCCAACAGCTTGGCGGCGGTCGAAGCCGGGGCCGGGCAGATCGAATGTACGATCAACGGTATCGGCGAGCGGGCGGGCAACTGCGCCCTGGAAGAGGTCGTCATGGCCCTGCGCGTGCGCCAGGATGTATACCACGCCGATACGAACGTAGTCAGTCAACGCCTTGTGCCGACCAGCCGCCTGGTGGCGGGCATCACCGGCATGCACGTTCAGCGAAACAAGGCGATCGTCGGTCAAAATGCCTTCGCGCACGAAGCCGGCATTCATCAGGACGGCATCCTCAAGGAACGCTCGACCTACGAGATCATGCGGCCGGAGGATGTCGGATTCACCCACAGCGACCTCGTGCTGGGCAAACATAGCGGCCGTGCCGCGTTGGCCGCCCGCGCAAGGGCGCTGGGATACGAACTCACGCCCGAACAGTTGGACGAGGTCTTCAAGCAGTTCAAAGTCCTCGCCGACAAGAAGAAAGAAGTCTACGACGGCGACCTGGCGGCGCTGATCGAGCAGCAATCGCAGATCGTCCCCGATGTGTGGACCCTCGAAGATTACCAGCTCGATTGCGGATTGGGCCGCACGCCCAGAGTTGCCCTGAAACTCCGTCGCGGCGAAACAGTGGAACAAACGGAGCTCGCCGGCGGAGACGGTCCCGTCGACGCGATCTTCCTGGCCATCGAAAAGCTGACCGGGGTGAGCGTCACCTGCCGCGATTTCAACGTGCATAGCGTCACCGTGGGCAAAGACGCCCAAGGCGAAGTGCAAGTTCAGTTGGAACACAAAGGCACGATTTACCGCGGACGCGGTGTTTCGACCGACAGCATCGAGGCTTCGGCCAAGGCGTTTTTGAATGCGATCAACCGCATTTTGGCCGTCGAAAACGGGACGGCCGTCGCCAAGGTCGAGTAACCGTCTCGACGTACCAAGTCACGCCGAAGCGTTGCTTCGGTAAGGCCGAGTGGCGGAATTGGCAGACGCACAGGACTTAAAATCCTGTGGGCCGGAAGGCCCGTGCGGGTTCGATCCCCGCCTCGGCTATTCCCCGCGATCGGAACGTCCGTGTCGGGACGTCACGGCTCGCGCGTGAGGCTGAAATCGCGGAATTCGATCGTCGGTTTGCGGGCGAGCGTCGAATCGGGAAAGACGATCGACACCGCCTGCGTGTCGGCGTGTTCGGGAATCGAGAATCCCACCGAAATCGGTTGAAACCGGTCGTTCAACGAGAAGAAACGCCCAGCGGCTTCCGCCGACGGTTCGCGAGGAACGTTCACCACGATGCCCGCCGCCGGATCGCATCGCGCCTGGAAAGTGAGCGCGTACCTCGTCTCTTTCTCCAGTTCGAGCGATTGCAAGTCGATCGTCAACACCACCGGCTTGGCGTCTTGGAGCTTGGTCGTGTCGAGGCGATAGACGCCGTCGGCATCGAAGCGCGGCTGTTCTTTCGCATACGGCGGATACCAAAGTTGCAGCGTCGGCCGGTGCGGAAACAGATTTCGCGCCGTGTGCGCATCGTCCGGAGGGCAGGAAACGCCGACGGCCAAGATCGACTCGGCGGGCACGAGCAGGTAGTCGCCGGCCGCGCGGGCCGATTCCAGGCGGGAGACGTCCGTCGGCAGTACGGCTTCGGCGGAACATCGCAGGCACGTGACCGCGGCATCCCCTAGTTCCGGCGGCAAATGCAGCAGCAGCGGTTCTCCCCCGCGATGGACGACGAACAGCCGGAGCGCTTCGTCGGCGCGGACGGCGAATCCGCAAAGCGCCGTCGACGAGAACTCCACCGGCACGAAGCGATCGGCGTCGCCGATGGTCGCGCCCAGCAACCGAAAGAAATCCCACGAGGCCGCGCGGCGGACCGTGCCGGACTCTTTGTCGTACGAAACCGTTCCGAACGGCGCACCCCAAATCTGATGGAAGCATGCCGCCGTGATGCGGTCGCGGTGGTCGAACAAGCGGCAAAACGCGCTTCCTAGGAACAAGAGCTCGGCCCCGGTATTCTTGTATCGGCGCAGGGCCGTTTGCCCCAGGTTCCATTCGGTGAACCAGATGGGCCGGTGCGGAAGCAGCGAAGCGAATTCGGCCACGGCGTCGTCGAACATCGCCTCGGGGTGCAACAGGGCCGTTGCCGGAAGGGAGGTTCCGGCTTCCAACGCGATGCCTTGTCCGCCGAAGTACTCGTGGTACACGATCGCGTCGAACCACGTTTCTTTCGCCAGTACGGCGTTCCACTTGGCCCGGTAGTCGGTCGTCTCGCTGTGGACGGGACCGAAGCACGCGCCGATTTCGATGGCCGGATCGTGGGCCTTGAGGGCCTTGGCCAAGGGACGGCACGCCTGAAGGTACTGCCACACGTTGATCAGCGAACGAGGATCCCAGTACGGTTCGTTGCCCATCTCGATGCGCCGGACACGCAGGCCTTCGGCGGCCAAGTGTTCGAGCAACGCGACGGCATCTTCCGGTGACGTTTCGTACACGTTCAACACCCAGATCGGTTCGAATTTGAACCGGCGGCAGGTGTCGATGTAGCCCGGCAGCCCGTAAGGGCGGCCGATCTCGCGGAACAACGTCAATTGCCGGCGGGCCCAACCCGTTCGGTCGCCGACCGGATCCGAAAACCCGTCCTGACGCCAAAGGTAGTTGTTGGCGATCGTGCCGCCGGGGAATCGCAGGCCTGCCGGCTCGATAGACGCGACCAGCCGCCGAAACTCGGGGCTGTCGTAGCCGATTCCGTGCAAGGCGGTGTCGAGCAGCAAGTTCGTGTTGAACGTGTACAACAGGCGAGGAAACGGTTCGGCGCCACCGAGAGTCGTTTCGACCGGTTGCGGAGGGGCGGCTGCCGTGGGACCGCCCAACGAAATGGTGACCACCAGGCCTGAAAGCACGACGGCGGCGGGGCGAAGCATGGCGAAGTTCCGGTAAGGCGTCGGCGATACGAAGAAAACGCAGGGGGCCAATCCATTCTAATTCGCAGACGGTCGTCGCGAAAAACGCCGACAGGGAAAACGCGATCGCCGAACCGCCTGTCCGGCCGTTCGGCTACGGCGCCACGGCATCGGCCGGAAGCTCGGGAGCGTCGATGTCGGCGGGCAGACGCATTCGGCGACCGTCGACGGCCGCACGTCGCATGACCTCTTCGATCTGCCGCAATCGATCGTACTTTTGCTGTTGCAGGCGTTCCCTTTCGGCCAATTGGTATTCCGGCGTCATATCGGGACGCGGCGAGGCGGCCAGGCGGTTCCGCCCTCCTTCGATCAAGGCGAGTGCCTGTTGATACGGCGAATCGGGATCGTCGCTCGGTTCGAGTTTCGTCAGGCAACGGCTCTTTTCGGGACGTGTGAAATCGACCTGGTCGATAAACGGATTTTTCGAGACAGCCACGCCGGTGAGTTGTTCGAGCCGTTGCAGTTCGGCGGCCGTCAGCGGCGATCGGCCGAAGGGGTTATCGCCGTATGCGCCCGCGGCATACTCGGGATAATACGGCGCGTTGATGTCGATCCACGTGAGAATGCGGTCGATGTCCTCGGCAGTGAGGTGAATTTGCGAGTCGACGGCCGGGTCGCCGTGGCCTTCGAGGACGACCTCGGCCAGCCGGCTGGCGTGCGATCCCCACGAGCGCGGCGGTTGCGTTTGCGCCGGTCCTGCTCCGACGACCTTCACATAGCCTTTGCGCCGCAATTCGACGTACGACATGTTGAATACCAGGTTCAGATCACCGCACAGGTTCAGCGTATCGCCCGCCGGACGGTCATAGTTGTGGCATTGAACGCAATGCCGATCGAACACCGGTTGGACTTCGGCGGTATAGCTGAACGTTCGCGGCGGGCCGTACCACGGCGTGAGTTTTTCCGGCGGTCGCTGCATGGCCGACGGCAGTCGATCGGTGAGCACGCTCTCGCGGCGGTCTTCGTGACACCCGACGCACCCGATCCGCTCGCCGGGCTGCACGATCGTGCCGCTTCGCATCGACTGCACCATGCGGCCTTTGTCGTCGACGAGTTGGAAGTAGACGTATTTCAACGCAGGAACGGCGAAGTAGACGCTGCCGTCTTCTTCGACGGGTACCGTGCCGAGAATGCGTTTGTTGTTGAAGTCGTCCCACGCCATGCCGGGGGCTTGTTGGCCCGTTCCGCCGTTCCAGGCAGGTTTGGTCCAAAAACGTTTCTCCGGCGACTCGACGACGCGCAAATACTTGATGCTGCCGCGCGGAATCCGATCCATGCCGAATCCGCGGTACACGTCGACCACGTAGAAGTACCCTTCTTCGGCGGCGAGGTCGTGCGTCGGCGGCAACACCGGCGGACGTGTCCGCGGTGCCAACGGCATCGGATCGAAACAGCCGGGGGCCTCTCGGTAGACGGGGACCTCGTTGCCGAATACATCGACCAAGTACAAGGCCATCTCTTCCCCGTTGCCGGTCATGCGCGAGCACAGGAAGAACTCGGCCGACAGCGGATAGGGATCTTCGTACTTGATCTTCAACCGTTTGAACGTGTCGTAATTACCGACGCCGACCAGGTCGATCGCCTCGGGCGGCCACGTGCGGACGACCGGCTCGCGACCGTCCATACCCAGACGCCGATCGACCAGCGCCAACGCCCCCCACGGACGATCGTGGCACGAGGTAAACACCGAAACGAACAGCGGCGAATCGGGAATCGGTCGCGCGTCGATCACGCCGCCCGGCGAGTTCGTGTTGTTTCCCCAAAACAGTGCGTGGTTCGTGCCGTCGGGACGCACCGTCCACAACCCTTGCGCATCGCCGAAATTGCGATCGACGTATTCCCAGCGGTCGTACAAGATGCGGCCGTCCGGCAGCAGCGCCGCGTGTCCTTCGTGCAGCGTACTGCGACCGATCTGGATGATGTTCGAACCGTCGGCATTCATCACGAACAGGTTGCCCATGATGTGCCGATTGCACATGCAAAACTTCGGTTCGCGGGTCGCGGTAAAGCAAATGCGTCCGTCGGGTAGATAGATCGGATCGATGTCGCTGACGCCCGAGCCGAACGTCAGTTGCCGCGGTGTGTTTTCCCCCAACGTCAACTCGTAGATGTGGTAGTCGTCTTTGATGTTCCGCCGCATCGAGAACAGGATGCGGCGGCCGTCGAACGAGACGTCGGGATCGCGGACGACGCCCTCGGGAAGCTCGATCAACGTTTCGACCCGGCCGGTATCGACGTGCAACAGTCGCATCGCACCGCCGCCGCGGAAGCTCGATTCATTGATTTCGCCGGTTTGGAACATCGTCGCCGTGTTGTGGTGGTCGTTGAGGTATTGTTGCCGCACGACGAACAGAATCGGCGCACGATTGACCAGCGGGTTTTCTCTGACCAAGGCTTCGTACGCCAGCTCGCGGAGCGACTCTTGCAGTGCCGCCGCCTTTTGCTTCGAAGCGTGTTCAGCCTTTTCGGCCAGCTCGCGGGCGCGAGAACGAAACGCCTCGGCAAGGGGATAGTCGCTGCCGAATTTCGCTTCCAGGTGATCGATCGCCGCAATCAACGAATCGATTCCCGCCGGTTGCGCGGCTCGGGCGTTTCCCGTAAATCCCGAAAACAAAACGCCGACCGCCGCCGCGATCGACATGCCGAAAGAAAGTACCGATCGGTTCGCGAGCCGAATGAAGCGTGCAGCACGCATGAATAGCCTCGGAAAATGGGGGTTCATTTCGGGGCAAAGCCTAAGGATGGGAAGACCATTTCCAATTTTACTTTCCTCGTCATAGAGATGACAGGCGATTACGCCGCGCGAGGCGATCGACTCCGGGGTGCGGCAAATTGAAAAAACGTCGCGTCGAGCGTCGGCTTTGCGCATGTTGTGCAGATTGCCGGGTTTATGGCGAATGTTTTCCTCTTGGTCGGGAATCCGAGAAGCTGGTACGATACCACGTGCGGTCCATGTCGGCGCATGGAGGAGAGCGAGCGTTGCGGCATCGGCTGTCCGATGATCTGCTCGTCGCCATATGAGGATCTTGCGCGGCCGATTCGATGCACGGAAGCAAGCAGCACAAGATGTCCGCGTTCCACTTGCCCGCGGGCGTGGTCTGCGCGCTGTGCGTGCTGGTTGTCGGCGGATGCCGCTTGCTGCATCGAGACGACGAAGCCGCCAAGGCCTTGCAGTTCAGCCGGCAATTGACGCAACAAGCCCTCATCGACATGCAGTGCGGCAACTGGGAGGAAGCCGACCGGCAGTTGACCGAGGCGTTGCGACAGGCCCCGAACGATCCCGAGGCACGCCGATATTATGCCGCCGTATTGTGGAAATGCGGCAAAAAGCGTGAAGCCGTCGCCCACATGGAAAGGGCCGTTCGCCTCGATCCCGACAACGCCGAGCTTCGCGTGATCTTGGCCCAATATCTCATCGACCTGGGAGATTTGCGGGAAGCCGATCGGCACGTGTCGCAAGCGGCGCGGATCGATCCGAATCGGGCCGACGTGTGGACGACGCGGGCGATGCTTCTCGATGCATTGGGACGCACCGACGACGCCTTGGCCGATTTGCAGCGAGCGGCGGGTATCGAACCGGAGAATCGCGACATTCTCCTGCGAATCGCCGAGGTGTACGACGCGCTCGGCAAGAACTACATGGCGCTGGCGGCGCGGCAGCGGGTTGCCCGCTCGTACCGCAGTGGTGAGGAGCCGCCCGATCTGCTTTACGACCTGGGGAGAACGTACCTGGCCTGTCGGCGCTATCACGAGGCGGCCGCCCATCTGGCGAAAGCCGTCGAACGCGGAAGAGACGACGCCGACACGCTCTATCTGCTGGCCGCCGCCCGCTGGGCGGAAGGAGACGTCCGGGGCGCGAAATGGGCCGTCGATCGCGCCCGCGCCAAATCCCCGAACGACGAACGCATCGCGCAACTTCAACAACAAATCGCGCCGGTACTGCCCGCCGGTTATTTGCAATCGCCGCCCGAGTCGCAAAGGAACGCCGTCCGGTGATTCGTCCGGTCGGATTGTGCGGAATTTGCGGTGTGTGCGGCGGTTCCGCAGGCGTCTCGACCTCAACGCCGGGAATCACGGCCGGAATCGTCCGAATCGGCGGCAAGCGTGATGTAGATTACAAACGGCAGGTGTCTCCCTTCGGCAACACGCTGCCCGCCGGTAATTCTTCGGCCCGGCCGTTCGTTCGAGGATGGTGAACCATGACCACGGAATCGACGCAACTTCCCGACAGCAATCCTACCGAAGCACCCGTCTTCGTCGATCGCCGAAAGAACGTCGGCGGTACGGCCCCGGGCGGACGGGAACGCCGTCAGTTTGCCGACAGTCACGAGGGGCTGTCTCCTGAGGCCCGCGAATTGGCCTTGGCGATCGACAGCTACAAGGCGACGCACCATCGCCGCTTCATTACCTACGAAGAAATGCTCCAGGTCATCCGGTCGCTGGGGTATCACAAGTAGGGAAATCGAATCCGGAAAGCCGCTTCGATTGGTCGTTGTGAATAGACTTTGGTCATCGGCGGTTTCCCCGGCTTCCTTTTCTGCGTGTCGCGGAGGACTCGGAATCGTCCTCGGTCTCTGCGCAACAAGGCAACCGGCGTGGATGTCGGCCCATTACGGCGGATGGGGGCGCGCTTGCAGAAGGAGCCGAGCCGCCCGACGCGGAACTCGACGAATCACGCCGTCCCGAGGGCTCGCCTTGCCTCGTCGATGATCGGACTGTCGGGACGTCGAGAGCCGAGCAAGCGGCAACACGCGGCCGACAACAACAACGGCCGCAAGTCTTCGGAAACGTGTTCGGCATTTTCCAGGATCGCGTAGCCGTATTTGTAATCGTGGGCGCCGGTCGACTTGTCGATCAGCAGTCGGCGGGCGGCGGCCGCCCAGCTCGAGACGGAACCGCCGTCCTGGAAGTACCGTAGGCTCCGGGCGATCGCCTCGGGAGTTTCGGTTCCCACGAGATCGAAAACGGCCTCCGGCGCGTCGATTCGCTTGTTGCTCGGCCGCAGCTCGTCGATGGACGTAGCCTCCACGCGACCTCGTTGGATCATCGCCTCGCGAAACAGCGGCAGAAAGGCCGCATTCTGCAAGAGCAACAAGTGAGCCGTTTCCGGATCGGTCGTTTGTCGTCGCACGTAGTGCATGGCGTTGGTCGTAGTCACGGCGTGGAGTGCAACGATCCCGTTCTGCCGCAACAGCAGTTCGACAGAGGCCAAGAACAAGGCGTCCCACACCGATTGTTCGGGGGTTCCTCGATTGAGGGCTTCGACGACGATGTCGCAGGCTTCGTCCTCGTTGCACTCGCGGAGCCGAGCGACCAATTGCAGTGCCCGTTGCGGCTGTGGAGCGTTGTCGGACGATCGGCGAATTTCCCGCACGAGGTCCCGGTTGCGACGCCAACTGTGATCGGCTCGGTCTTCTCGGCGGGCGGGGTTGCCGTCCTCGTGCATCAACAGCGCGTAGGCCAGCGACCGAAGCGCCGACTCGGCGGGCGTCCAACCGGTGATTTCGAGCACGCGGTGCGTGTTGGCCACGTCGATGATCTTGTGACCGATCGAGCGGAAGTCGCGGCAACCGAACCGGAAGAACGCTTCCCACAGGGCTGTCGAAGGCCCCTGGCGGGCCCAAACGGCAATCGCGGCGTCGGCTTCCGATTCCTGCCACTGTTCCATGGCGGCCCGGAACGCTTCCTCGGCTTCGTCGGCTTTGGGGAGCCTCTCGGCCGCTACCGGATCCAGGGCCCAACCGCGCTCCCGCGAGTCTTGACGCTGCGTCTCTTTGAAATAATCCAGGCCCCAGAAGAGCGGCAACCACTTGCGATCGCGATCGGCCTGTATGTGTGCTAGGTGGAGCGACTGATTGACCAATACGGTGTGAAACTTGAAGCCGACCGACGGTCGCGGCTCGACATTGCGGACGCCCGCCAGCAGCAAGGCGGCCAGAAGTCTCGGTTCGTCGGGTGTACGGCGTACCTGTTCGGCGAAGACGGGTACGATCCGCTCCCGCGGAGTCTTTTCAATTAGTTGCACCCACGCGGCGTATTCCGCAGGAACGGGCGCTTCGGGAATATCGTCTCCCGGTGCGGCCGTCGACCGGTCCGGTGCGACCCACCAGCTTGTCCCCGCAAGGCTGCCGATCGCCGTTGTTCTGAGGAACCTTCGCCGCGACCAGAATGTTGTTCTTTTCACGACATGCTCCCGCGTGGTAAGAGGCAGGCGAGAAAAACGGCCGATAGTCGTAGGGAATTGTTGCCCGTCACAGGCGCAATGGCAAGGAAAGAAACGGAATACGTCGCTCTTCCGGCCGCGGCACGGCCGGCTTGTTGTGGGGAATCGCACGCTCGCCGGCGCCGTCCATTTTCGCGATGCGCGGTCGGGCAACTGCCGTAAGATCGAGAGTGTGGTAGACGAGATGAGGTCGATGTTGCGCCTTCGGCGGTTGCTCGCCTTGGCGGTATCAGGCCATGTGGACGCCGTCCAACAGCATTTCACGTAGCTCGGCCAGAGCGACCACTCCCAAGGCCACACCGCGTGCGTCGATCACTTGTGCAATCGGGCGGCCTCGATCGTACAAGTGGATCAACGATTCCAGGAAATCCTGCTCGGCGAAGAGTCGCGGCAGCGGCTCGAGGATGTCCCGCAACGAGACGTCGGGAGCCAGCTTGACGGCGTCGATGTATCCGGCCGCCGTGCGGGCATTCGGTTCTTTCACGATCAGAAAGCGGGCGCGTTGCTCGACGGCCGTTCGCGCCGCCTCTTCCGGTGAAATATCGAGTGACGGCAAACAGGGAACGGCACTGAACGGCTTCACGTACTCGGTAATGAGCCGGTCGGCATACTGAAACAGATTGCGGGCGACGCGATATTGCGTTCGATACAACAACCCCGCCTCGCGACCTTCGTCGAGAGCATAGGTCAGCTCGCGGCGGCGCAGCGCCTCGCGGACGCCTTCGGGTTGTCCGCCCACGACCAGTGCCAAGACCCGATTGACGAGCCACAACCCGACCGAAATCGGGGCCAGCAGCACGCTTCCAGTCAACAGGGGAATTCCGGCGGCACGCAACAGACGAAACGGCGCCCTGAGAAACAATCGCTTCGGCAATAGCTCGCAAAGCAGGAACACCACCGGCGATGCCAACAGGGTGACGACCAACTCGGTCACGTGGTTTGGAGCACCGGTCGCCAACTGGATGCTCAGCACGATCGCCAGCGACACGAGATAGTTGGCGATGTTGTTGCCCACCAGAACCGTGGCGACGAACAGCGACGGCCGGTCGGCCAGCCACGTGAGTGCGGCGATGACCCAATCACCGGTACGGGCCGTGACTTCCAGTCGCAGTCGAGCCACGCGGTAAAGACCGGTTTCGGCCCCGCTGAACAGGGCGCTCAGCGCCAATCCCAGCAATCCCAAGGCGGCGACGGCGAAGATCATTCGGCGCCCTCCTTGCCCGGTCGGGGCACCGGACGCCTGACTTCGACCAACGGGACGCCGCGGGGCGACACTTCGAGTACTCGAAAATGTAACGGCCCCCACTCACATTCGTCGCCGACCGCCGGAAGACGTTCCAGCCGCTCTTGGATCAATCCGGCGACGGTGACGCTGACGCTCGCCGGCTTTTCGATGCCGAAGTAGCGGGCGAGGCGACGCAAGTTCGTCAGGCCGTCGACATGCCACACGCCCGGCCCCACCACGCGAATTGCGCGGCGGCGAAGCAGCCAATCACTACGGCCGCCCCACGACGAAAAGACCGTCCGCATCAGGTCTTCCTGGCTCACGATTCCGATCGTTTCGCCGTGTTCGTTGACGACGGCACAGACCGGCGCCCCGGCTTCGCGCAGCTCGTCGAGTACCTTGGCCGCTTCGACGCACCAAGGAACGTAGCGAATCGGGATGACGGCCTCGGCCGGAGAAAGATTGGTGCCGGAAATCAATGATTCGGAAGGGATGTACGCCGTGACTTCTTCCGAATGGGGATCGGCGAGCATGGCAAAATCGGCATCGGGGGCGAGCGACTTTCGCAGCTTTTGCAACCAGGCCGACCACGCCGCAGCATCGTACTCGCCGGAAAAGATCGCCTCGACCGAATCGGGAAGCGTGTGGACGACGAGTGACGGACGAGGCTGCATGACCTCCTCCGCCCGCAATTCCGACAAGTGCACCAGGTTTTGGAGAACGACCTGTTCCTGTTCCAACTGCGCGGCGTTGGTCTCGGACCAGATGACGGCCTGCTCGAGGTCGCGCAACCGCAAGTAAGGTTCCGGTTGAAATCGCGGCCAAATGACCCGTTCGATCAAGACGGCGATTTTGCGCAAGGTGGGCAAGATTGGATCGACGGCCCGCACGGCCCAGGCCAACGGAATCGCGAGGGTGCGGGCGAGGAAGCGGGGGCGAAGGACGGCCAACGTCTTGGGCAAGAGCTCGCTGAAGAAGATCAAACCGCCCAACGAGGCGGCCGCCAAGGCACCGGCCGCCGCCGAATAGCCTTGCGATTCCCAATTGAGCGCCAAAATCGACGACAACGAAAAGTAGACGACGTTGACCGTCAGGTTCCAAAACAAAATGGCGCTGAGAAGACGATCGCTGTCGTCGAGCAAGCGGATGGCCAGTCGTTCGCAGGCCGTTCCCTCGGCCATTTCGCGACGGTCGCGATAGCCGAGGTAGAACATCGCCGCTTCACCGGCCGAAAAGAACCCCGACGCGGCTATCAGGGCCGCCATCGCAGCCAGCCAAGGTGCCGAGTGAATCAACAGCGTCACGGATGCGACTCCCCGGTCGGTCCGATCGGATCATCCCTCCTCGTACGTGGTGCGGCCGGTCGCCACATCGAATTCGTCGATCGCCGGGATCAGCAGCGCGAGCGTCGCAAACCCGTAGCTGAACGCAATCGCCGTGAATACCAGGTGGACCTGATCGAGGAACAGGCTCGTGAGGGCGTAAAACGTGGCCAAGGGACACAAGAACGACGCCACGGCGATCGCCTTCGACGGATTTCGACGTCCGAGTACCCAATACATCGCGGCGCCGCCCCCGATCATGAACGCCAAGAACGGATGCATCTGCGCCTGAAACGTGCCGCTGAAGGCCAGCATCATCCGCATGCACACCCCGACGCCTACGAACAGAAAGAAAACCGTACCCAGGCTCGCTGCTACGGCCGTCCGCGAATTGAAGTAGATCAACCCGAGGTGCAACCCCAGCATGGCCACGAAAATATACAACACGAGCGCTCCGGCGGTCAGATAGATGAAGTCGCCCGTGCTCAGGACTTCGCGATAACGCAAGAACACGGCCAAAGCCAGCGGCAACAGGACCATTTCTTTCGTGTTGTAGAACACGCCGCCCAATTTGCCGAAGACGAATTCCCGCGGCGAAATGTCGCTGACCAACAACAAGTCGAGTGTGCGGCCGTCGCGTTCGCTGGTCACGGCCGTCACGGCTTGGGCGTTCACCAGAACCAGGCTCAGCAGCAACAAGGGCGTCATGACGAAGGCGACGGTCGCGGGCGAAGCCGGTTCTTCTCCCCCGGTCAGCCATACGACGGCCCCTGCCGCCAAGGCGAACAGCAGCAGATACGACAGTCGCAGCAGGAGCATTTTCCGGCCGTAAGCCCAGGTGCACATTTCTCGCCACAAGATCGGGTTGTCCCATACTTCGCGATGCTTGCGGCGACTCGAGGCCGATGCGCTCGTTTCTTGGGGGGACGTCGCGGCCGGATCCGGGGCGGCGTCGCGCGGTTCCGGGACCGAGTCGAGATGGTCGGTATGAAATGTCAGCGCACCTTCGTTTTCGCGGACGGTCTTTCGTGTTTCTTGCGACGGATTCCACACCCGCACCAAAGCAATCGCGATACCGTGGACGATCGCCGTCGCGATCAGGCCGACGACCACGTACACGTATGCCGCGTTGTGCAACAACGGCAGGCGTGGATCGAGGACCGGGAACGGACGTGCCGCTTCGACCGCGGCTCGCCACGGGCTGAGGCCCCGAGCCAATCCGATGGCCGATATGCCGAAGATTTCTTCACCGAGCGCACCGGCGGCGAGAAGTTCGGTCACGGCGAACCACAACACGAGCATCATGATCGTCAACGCGAGAGCCTGAAACGCCTTTTCACGCCAAAAGGCCACGGTCGAGCCGATCGCTCCGCCCAAAACGACCGAAACGAACGTGACCGCGTACGTGCGGACGATTTGTGCCGTATCGATGCCGCCCAACAGGGCAAGAAATGCGAAAAAAGGAATCGACGTTACGAGAACGACCGACAGCGTCAGCAACGAGGCCGCCCACTTTCCGAGCACCAATTCGCTGTTCGACAAGTGCGTCATCAACAGGAGGTCGAGCGTGCCTTTTTCTTTCTCTTGGGCGATGCTGCCGGCGGTCAACAAGGCGGCGATGAACAGGGCCATGACGATTTGCATCGTCGCGGCGATTTGAAACCACGAGGTGCCGAATCGCGCCAGATCGCCCAGGTCGCGCACATATTGAGTGCCCGAGAGCACCAACCAGGCCGTGCACATCAGCACCAGCAGCAACAGCAGGTAAACCGACCGGGCGATGTAAAAACGCGTCCGGCGCGGGGTGATGGCCAATTCGCGGGTAAAGATCGGGCCGACCAGCACGAGCTTGAGTCTCCCAACTCGGTAAGGCGTGAGGAACGATATCGTTTGCCGAGTGTGCCGTGGCAGGACGGCTTCGGCAAAGTTGTCTACCAGGTCATGGTACCTTGGGGGGGCATTCGGGGAAAGCGGCAGGACGAGCGCCCTCGCTCAAGAAATATGGTCGGCGGTTGCCGAAGTGGCCGACAACCGCCGAGGAGGGGTGGGATGGTCATGGTTGTTGCGTCGAGGTCGTGAGAGCGACTCTCAGAAGCGATAGCTGCTCGTGCTGCCTGTCGAAGCCGGCGTCACGTTCGGATCATACGTCGAGTCCGCACCTTGCGACTGCGGAATGTAGCTTTTCGTGCTGCCGGGCCGGTATTCGCCCTCGGGAATCGTGATGCCGCTTGTATCCCCCGATGCCGAGTTCGGCGTGTACGAGTTGTTGATGCTATACGGAGGCTGATAGGTCGGCACGCCCGGAGGATTGTAGCCGGTATTTCCGGGCTGATAGGTACTCGAACCCGGCGGGGTGTCGGACATGCCGGGAACGTACCCGGTGTTTCCCGGTTGATAATCGGTCTGCCCCGGCGTGTAGCCCGTCGGCGAGGCATTTCCGGGCAAGCCCGGAGTCGCACCGGCATCGTACGAAGTCGAAGCGGCCGGTTGGGCACTCGTTCCGTTGTTGAACAAATGGGCATAGCGATCGCCGACCAACGAGGCCGGATTGCCGCTCGTGCCCGAATCATGTGAACCGCCGACCGAGCACACGCCGTTTGCACAATTCGGGCCCGTGCAAGCGCCGGTCGAACTGTCGGGAGTCGAACCGTAGTTGTAGTTACTGCCGACCGGAGCGTTCGGCTGGGCCGGCGAGAGGTTGTACGGCGAGGCAACGTCGTACGGCGAGGTTGCAGGCGGCGATGCGGCACCGGATGCACCGCCGTAGCCGCCGGGATCGTAACCGCCCGCGTACGATGAAGAAGGAGCCCCCTGCGACGACGCACTACCGTACAACTGATCGTAGCCGGAAGCCGCAGGCGTCGCGGGCTGGTAACCGTTCGGATCATAACCGCTTGCCGAGGGCGTGTTGTACGAGTCGCTGCCGACAGTGGCGTAGCCGGGCGTCGAGCCTTGCGCGCTTTGGTAGCCCGTCTGGACGTTGGCAAACTGTTGGCTCGTGTCAGGATAGGACAATGGGGCTTCCGAAACGGCGGCCTCGGCGGCGGCGAGATTCGCGCCTCCGGCGTTCGACGTCCCGGGCGGTGTCGTCGGTGTGGCGAATTCCGAGGGCTTTTGCGGATAAGGCTTCGTTTCGGCGACTTTTTTCGATCCGAACCCGCTGAACGGATTCCACAAACTCCATTTGGAGCCGGACGTACCGGCACAGCCGGAGACCAGCAAGACGGCACTCAGTCCCCAGACCCAAGCGTGACGCACGCGCATGATCGCATCCCTGTCGTTTCGTGTGAGGTCCGATTCGACCGCGAAACATCCCTTTTTCGCTCGACCAGCCGGGAGAACCGCCGCAGCAAGGTGCGGAAACCGTCGATCTGGCCGACACGAAAAGACCAACCTCCGTGTTGCAGGGCGAGAATCGTCTGCTTGCTCGACTCGCTACCCCTCCTGACGCGATCGATCCGGCGATCCGTGCCGAACGACGCGCCGCCTCGTCCAGACAACAGGGTCGGATTATGAAGATGCGTCGCTTGCCGGTCAATATCACTTTTTTCGACAGCCCAAGCCGCCGAAACCATGCGGCGCGACGCATCCCATGCCATGCCGTGATGAGGCGCAGGCGTACCGAATGCAGCTTTCTTCGTACAGAAACTAAGAAAACGGCGGAACGTCCTCGCCTGGAGAACGATCCGCCGAACGGCCCAATGTTCCTATTTTGCCGCGTTGGGGGTTAGTCGGAGGTCAATTCGAGGTTGATCACGTTTGTCCCTTTCTTGACCTCGTATTCCAGTGTGGTGTTCGTGTTGTACTTCGCCGGAATGAGCTCGACGGTTTCCGTCGTGTTCGGGCTTTGCTCCCCGCCGTAGTACGAAGGATCGTCGGAAGAGACGGCTGCGCCGCTGCTATCCGACTTGGGCATGCTTCGGACGGAGACCTTGTGTCGGCCGACGACGGCGCCTTTGCCGCCGGGAAAGACAAGCGTGTAATGCCCGTTTTCATCGGTCGTGCCGGTTGAGCTCATTCCGCCGTCGATCGGCGAAAACGTGACCATTGCGTCGGCCACGGGTTGACCGTCGAGCGTGACGACGCCTTCGACCAGGCCGACGTTCGGCCCGCGGTTGCAACCGATCAACAGCAGCAAGGCGGAAGCGAGCGAAACGAAACGCAACATGCCTGAGACCTCCCTGAAAGATTGATGTCGACAGAAGGCGGGGCCGCCGAGTAGTGCCGACGGCCCACGACGATAAGCACGCGTTCGCCTACGGAAGTTGGACGGTTTCGCCGCCGTCCTTGCTTCCCAAGGCGCCCCAGACACCCCAAGGAGAAGGCCGTCCGCCGGGGGTAGCGACGTCGTCGATCGCCTGATCGCCGGTGTCGATGGTTTCGGTAATGAAGTGGACCGAGGCGTCGGCCATGGCGACGTTCACCCCGCCGGGGTGGAAACTGGAGGCCGTGCCCATGTGCTCGTTGCCGTCGACGCCGCCCCAGTGGCAGCTCGGCCCGTTCGGACGGACCATCGTGGCGAAACCGACGAAGTAGGGACGCCCGTCCCAGGCCCGACCGCCGGTCGGACGGAAGTCTGCACGCACAGGACCGGTGATCTTCTTGGGATTGTTCGGATCGATACGGGCGAGGCACCCGGCCGGATTCCAAGCCTTCATGTTCAGCGCCACCCCGCCGAGTACGTCGTCCGGTTCACCCCCGGCGACCATTTCGCCCAGCATGACGGTGTT
This sequence comes from Thermostilla marina, assembly GCF_054657455.1. NCBI lineage: Bacteria > Pseudomonadati > Planctomycetota > Planctomycetia > Pirellulales > Thermoguttaceae > Thermostilla > Thermostilla marina. The sequence continues at coordinate 1,022,321 of NZ_BAAHYR010000001.1, forward strand.
CGATGTCCCGTCGGTGATGTCTTTCATCGCCAACCATCGCTCGCACTGGAAGACGCCGCGGTTGTCGCGGTTGCTCTGGTTCGGACGGAAGTGGTTCTGATGGTAGTCGTCGCCCACGCAGCCTTTGTAGTTTAGAATCGAAGGGCTTTCGAGGCGGTTTGTCACCCGCTCGTCGGAAGGACAACGGTAGACGTCCACATCGGTGGTCCAGTACTGGGCGATGAAGGGATATTGCGGGTCGCCTGTGCCGCGATTTTGGGTTGTGGCCCACGGATCGGGGAGTCCGCCGCCGGGAGCCGTGGGCGACGCCTGAGTCTTGATGGCGTCGTACAGCGGTTGCTGTTCGACGTAGGGCAAAATCATCATCGCCCACGAGTAGTACCGGCCCCGCGACATCCGCGATCCCAACGCCGGGAACGCGTTGTTCACGTCATGATAATTGTGCAAGGCCAGCGCGATTTGCTTCATGTTGTTCGTGCAGCGGCTGCGGCGAGCCGCCTCGCGAGCGGCTTGCACGGCGGGCAACAACAGGGCGATCAAAATACCGATGATCGCGATGACGACCAGAAGTTCCACCAGGGTGAAACCCCGGCGCACAAAAGAACGACACACCATGGCACACCTCCTCGATCCCTAGAGGATCGGCATGAAAAAGGAATGACGAAACGCACAACCTCCGCCGTCGAGGTCGTCGAAGGCGGGATTTCAAACGCGGAAGTTTCCTTCCCGGTCGGGCGGACGTGGACCGGAGGGATCCGAGGGAATGTGGATGGGGGGTCGGGGGAACGCGATCCGTGGAACGAATCACCTTGGTGATTGTGGTCTCGTGCTGCGAATAAAGCAAGTAGTTTTCGAGTATTTGTCGAGTCTATTGATATAACTATATCTGCGGAATAATGTGCATGTCAGGATTATTTGGAGCAGGATTGGAGCGAGTGAACGCAAATCTCTTGGCTGCAGTGGGTTGTGTCGTTAGTGGTGCCGGTGATTGGCCTCCGAGGCTCGGCAAGAAGTCGCTGTTTGTCCACCGGTGATGCGTTGTAGTGTGTGGCGGGTATAGTGGGTATACGCAGTGTGCAGCTAGACGGTATAAAGCTTTGGGTGTATCGGGCGAGGTAGCATGGATAACAAGCCCCCGCAATCACAACAAGAAACGCCCGGTCGTGCGGCCGGGATCGATTACGGCGAGGTTCGCATCGGCATCGCGCTGAGCGATCCCGAACGCATCATTGCCAGCCCGTTCGAAACCTACACGCGGCGAAACGAGGTAAAGGACGCCGAATACTTCCGTCGCCTCGTGGAAACGCACGGGATCACGTTGTTCGTCGTGGGCTTGCCGATTCACTGTGACGGCCAAGAAAGTCAACGTTCACAGGCTACGCGACGATTCGCGAAATGGTTGGAAGAAACGACCGGCGTCCCGGTGACGTTCTTCGATGAACGGTTCACCACGCGCTACGCCCGCATCTTGCTGTCCGATGCCGCCGTGCCGCGACGAAAACGCAAGGCCCGGATCGACAAACTGGCGGCGCAAATCCTGCTGCATGCGTTCCTGGAGAACCCGCAGGGGGCGAATTGGCAGCCCGACCCCTTGGATGATCCGCCGGATGACGACGGCGACGACGAGCCGGGAAGTGAATCCTCGGCCTCCTGAGCCGTCGGGCAATGCGGAACGAAACAATGAACACGACGATGCGAGTTCGATGACGACTTCACACGAAACCGCGGCGTCTTCCGGCCCGATGCCACCGTCGCGCCGCTTGATCGTGGGGTGCGGCTACCTTGGTGCGCGAGTGGCCGAACGATTCTTGGCACGCGGCGACCTGGTGTTCGGTCTGTCTCGTCGTCCCGACGCCGCCGGGATCACCCATGAAAATTGGTGTCCACTCTCGGGCGATGTCACTCGGCCCGAGGCCCTTCCGGCGTTGCCACAGGTCGATACGGTCGTGTATGCGGTTTCGTACCGACCGGGCTGCGGCGCTTCGCGCGAGGCACTTTACCGCGACGGACCTCTGGCGATTGCCGAGCGGTTGCCGAACCGCCCGCAGACATTCGCCTTTCTCAGCAGTACCGGCGTATACGGCGACCACGACGGACGGCCGGTCGACGAACGGTCGGCGTGTCGTCCAAGGCGGGAGTCGGCGGTCGCCATGCTGGAGGGCGAGCGGACGCTTCGCGCGTCGCGAATGGGCGAACGGTTGCTCGTGTTTCGGCTGGCGGGATTGTACGGACCGGGACGGCTTCCGCTGGTCGATCGGCTGCGTCGCGGGGAACCGCTTCCAACCGATCCCGAGGCGGTGCTGAATCTCATCCACGTCGATGATGCGGCAAAGTTGATTGCCGCCGGATGCGATTGTTTGGCCCCCCCGGCGGTGTACAACGTGGCCGACGGCTGCCCGGTGTCTCGCCGCCGTTTTTATGAACGATTGGCGGTGCTGATGAAGTTGCCGGCCCCGCAGTTTGCTCTCCCGGCAGAGAATGAAGCCTCCGGCAGGCGTGCCGGCGCCCGCCTGGGGACGAAGCGCGTGGTTGCGGAAAAGATTTTGCGGGAACTTGGGATCGCTTTGGAGTATCCCAACTACGAAGACGCCTTGCGCCGTATCGTCGAGGCCGAAACCGCGTGATTTTTTGGGTCGAATGACCTCAATGGGTGGCTTGAGAGGACCATTCGTGCGTCGGTTTTGGGGAATCGGTCGCGGCGCGGGTATAATAATTGAGTGAGGATCGCCGCTTTTCTTTTCCCCCAAGCGAGTGGGGCGCCGCTCGAACAGGAAGGTGCTGAATGGCCGGCGGAGCGACATCTTTTCCGACCGCAGGCAACCAAGCCGCTTTCGATCCCGACGAACGCCGCGTCTTCGAGCGGGTCGAAGATGCCCGTCGGCGAATCGCGATGGTCGATCTGGCGATCGGCATCGTGGCGTTGCTGGTGGGGTTGGTCGGGGTATTGTTGCTCGGAGCGTTCCTCGACCACTGGCTGTTCGAGGGCGGGATGCCCGGGTTGTTGCGCTGGGGAATTTGGACTCTCGCCGTGGCGTTGGGGGCGTTCTGGATCGTCAAGGCCGTGCTGCCGCCGTTGGTCCGCCGCGTGAACCCGTTGTACGCAGCCAAGGCTTGTGAAGAGATTCGGCCCACGCTGAAGGACGCGTTGATCAACTTTTTGCTGTTGCGAAGTGAACGCGAAGTGATCGAGCGGGATCCGATCGGGCGTCACATCTATCACGGCTTGGCGCACAAGGCGGCCGAAGAAGTCGAACACATTCCTCCGGAGATCGTCGTCGATCGCGCGCCGTTGGTTCGGCTGGGCATCGTGTTGGCGGCGCTGGTCGGATTGACGGCGTTGTACATCGTCGTTTCGCCGAAGAGTCCGTTTCCGAGTTTCGGGCGGGTATTGTTGCCGTGGAGCAGCATTCCCGCACCGACGCGCGTACACATCGACGAGGTCGATCCGGGGACGGCCCAAGTCTTCATGGGTGATCGGGTGACGGTTTCTGCCCGCGTGCGGGGGCGCCGCGACGACGAACCGGTTCGCTTGCGGTATTCGACCGCCGACGGCCAGGCGGTGAACAAGGCGATGCCGATGCAACCGGCCGACGACGGTGATGTGTTCGAGGTCGTCCTGTTCGACGAGATTCGCCAAGACGTTCGGTACTTCATCGAGTGCGGTGATGCCCGCTCGGATGTGTTCACGTTGACCGCGCGGCCGCCCTTGTCGATCGACCTGGATTCGATCGAGCTGCGTTATCCCGACTACACGCTGGAATCGCCCCGGCGAATCGATCACGCCGGCGACATCCGAGCGCTCGAAGGTACGCAGGTGACATTGTTCGTTTCGGCCGGCGAATCGCTGTTGGACTTGCGGCTGGAACCGGACGCGCCTTGGCTTTCTCCGATTCGCGGCCGGGTCGACGGCGCGAAAGGAACGATCCGATTCACGTTGAAGCGCGATCCGAAGACGGCCGCCGAAGCCGAGCCGTCGGTGTTCGGGTTCGTCCTGCGCGGCCACGCCGAAGACGGCCGCGCGAACCGGCATCCCGTACGCTACCGTGTCGAAGTTCTGCCCGACTTGGCTCCCGAGATCACATGGGTCGATCCGCCTGCCGACAACACCCCTGTTGCCGTGTCGCAAGAATTGCCGTTGCGGGTGGTGGCGGAAGACCTGGACTACGCGCTCGACCGGGTAACCGTCCACGTCGAGCGTCAGCAAACGACGGTCGGCTCGCAAGAATTGCTTCCCGACGAAAAGCGGCCCCTTCAAGGGACGTTCGAAGGAACGTTTTCTTTCGTGCCCAAGGCGATGGGCTTGAAGCCGGGGGATCGCGTCGCCTGCCGGGCCGAAGCAGCGGACAATCGCCGACCCGTCGCGAACCGGGCGCAAACGCGTTCTTTGTGGTTCGTCATCGTCGAAGACGCAAAGCAGGCTTCGGGACAGGACGAGACGGGTGATGCCCCGCGTGAACCGCAAAGCCCCTTCGAGGCGCCGCGGGAATCGCAACCGGGCGGTGGAGAGGGCAACGGACCGGTTCAGCCGAACCCCGATAGCCGCGGGAGCGAGACGCCTTCTCCGGCCGAAACCGAATCAGCCGGTGATGCCCCGACGCAAGGTGGCGATGCGCAGATCGGGCCGCCGTCGGACAACGGCCCAAGTGGCGATCAGCAGCCCGCCGGCACAAGCGATGGTGCGCAGGGTGGAACCGCCGACAGCCAAGGTGATGCCGCCACCGAAGCGCCGAGCCCGTCACCGGAGTCGGGAGCGGGCGCGGGAGAACGACCGGAATCGACGCCCGAGACGGCACCGAACGAACAAGGCGACAACCCGCAGGCGTCTCCGCCGGGAACACAGCCTTCCGAAATGCAAAACCCGGCGGCCCAGGGAGAAACCCAAGGCGGCAGCGGCGGGGAAGGCGAGCAATCGGGAACGCAGGCGGGATCGCAAGAGGCCGATCCATCGGCGGCGGGAACCGCACCCGAGAGTCGACAAGACGGCGCGGGCACGGGTGAGCCGAACCCGTCGCCGGGAAATACCGAAAACGGCGGGACGTCCGAGCCCTCCGGCATAGAACCCGGCGACGCAGCAGAACGGCCCGGAGAGAAACCGACAGGCCAAAACCAGGAAAACGCGGGCAATACCGGCGGCCCCGAAAACCCCACCGGCGAGCAAGCGAATCCGGCGTCGGAAACCGGAGCCGAATCGGCGGCCGACGAAGGCAGTCCGTCCGGCAATCAAGACGGGGCGGGCGGCGTGCCGACGCCCCAGAGCGATGCCGGCTCCGGGGAAGCCGCCGGCGGAAGCCGTTCTGCGCAAAGCGGTTCCGATTCGCAGCAAGCGGACGGCAGCGACGGCACGCAAGCTTCCGGCCAAGGGAATGAGCAGCCCGGCACGGGAAGCAAGCCATCTCGTCCCGGCGGCCGGTCGCGGCCCCGTGAAAAACCCGTCGACGGTACGACCGATCCCGGCGAGGTTTTCCAGCAGGTGCTCGAGTTCATGTGGCAAGGAAAGAAGGAAGCGGGACGGGAAGGTGTAGAGGAATCACCGTCGTCGCCGGAGGGACTCGAGAAGGATCGGCCGAAGGGAAGCGGCGATACCGGCGATTCTGTTCGACCCGACCGAAAACCGGGCCGACCACAAGGCGGCGGTTCGACGACCGGTGCCGACGCGCCTTCTCGGCCCACGGGAGGAATGCGCCCCAAGAGCTCCGGCGAAAGCGGGGCCGGATCCCACGCCGATCCGAACCAGGGCGCCGGAAACATCCCGCGAACGGCACGCGGAACCGCTGCACACAGCGAAGGTAGCCACACATCGCAGCTTCCCGATTCGCCGACCACCGACCATCGAGACGACGAATCGACCGGCGACGAACCTCCCCCGACGGCGAATCCGTCCGCCGATCCGAACCGTTCCAAACCATCGACGCAAGAGAGATCGGATACCGCAGGCTTCGAATCGGGCGAAGGAAGCCAAGGCGGCGGGCAGCAGTCAACAAAGCCCGGCTTGGGGAATCCCGGATCCAACATGCCGACCGAAAGCGGTGGGAACCCGCAGCGCGGTCCCGGCAGCGAGCGGACGCCGGAGCCCGGCAGTGAAACCGCAGCGGGGCCGCAAGGCAACGTCCAACAGCCCGGTGGAGGAAACACCGGTTCCGGCGGCGATTCGCATTCCGGCGGTTCCCGCATGATCGAGGCACCGCCCGAGGCGGCCACCGACGCGATGGGACTGGGCGGCGGAGCGAATCACGGGCGGCCAACCGGTATTCCGCCGCAATCCCCCCGCGCCTACGGCCGGGAAACGGCGACCGACGATCCCATTCTCGAGTATGCCAAGCAGCAAAGCGACCTGGCTCTGGAGTACCTCGAAGACCGGATGAAAAAGGGCGAGGTCGATCAAGAGTTGCTCGACCGTTTGGGCTGGACGGAAGCCGACCTGGCCGAGTTCGTCCGACGCTGGCAAGCGATGCGCCGCGCAGCCGAAACGGCTGCCGACGATACTCAGGCTCGCCGCTACCGCGAAATCTTGAAGAGCTTGGGACTTCGGCCGCAGCAAACCAGCATCGAAAGCGATACCGCCGACGATGCCTTGCGGGGAATGCACTCCGGCTCGCAAACGGCGCCGCCGGCGGGCTGGGACGACGCCTTCCGGGCGTATCTGAAATCGCTCGGTCGCGTGCAGTGATCGACCGCACTTGTTGCTTCGGCTTCCGGATCGGAAAACGGTCGGCGGACTTCTGTCGTCGTGATTGAGCGTTCGTTTTTCCGGCTGCGCGCCATTTCAGCAATTGGGGGGGAATGGTGTCGGGAAAGGCAAATGCAGGGAGAAACGACCGTGTTGCGATCATCGGCGGCTGTAGTACTGGGATGTTGTCTGTTGTTCGGGACGGCAACGGCAAACGACCGGCCGAACATCGTGCTGTTCTTCGTCGACGATCTGGGATGGAGCAACCTCGGGTATCGGAGTCCGGAACTGTTTGAGACGCCGAACATCGACCAATTGGCCCGCGAGGGAATGGATTTCGTGCGGTGCTATTCCCCCAGTCCCACGTGCAGTCCCAGTCGTGCGGCATTGGTGACGGGAAAGCATCCGGCACGCCTGAAGATCGTCCGGCACATCACCGACAATCCGCGTGTAGCCAAGACGCTGTACGACGAGCAAGGGCGGCCTTCGCATCATTTGTGGTTGACCGATCCGGCGCAATTTCCGAGCAAGAATTGGCTCGATCTGGAGCACGTCACATACGCCGAAGCCTTGCACGAACTGGGGTATTACAACCTGTTCGTCGGTAAGTGGCACTTGGGACCGAAGGCGTTCCATCCCGTGCATCAGGGATTCGACCGGCAGATCGGCACGACCGACGCCGGTTCACCGTCGAGCTATTACCCCGACTATTTCAAGGAGGAAACCGTCTTCGAGGACGAGACGGAAGCCTATCTGACCGACAAGCTGACCGACGAAACGATCCGCTTTCTCGAATCGTATGATCGCCGCGGTCCCTTCATGATCTCGATGTGGTATTACAACGTTCATTCACCGAACATCGGCCGGAAGGATCTCGTTCCCCGGTTCCAGGGACGGCCGGGATTGGAGGGCAAGCGGGCCGAATTCGCCGCTCAGGTGGCCGCCGTCGACGAGTCGGTCGGACGCATTCGGGAAGCCCTTCGGCGGCGCGGGTTCGATAAGAATACCGTGATTATTCTGACCTCCGATCAAGGCAGCTTGTACGAATGGCCGCCGCTTCGGGGATGCAAACGCAGCGACACGCTGTGCGAGGGCGGGGCGAGGGTTCCGTTGTTGGTCTACTGGCCCGGTGTCACGCAACCGGGAGCGAAAAATGCCTCCATCGTGCAAACGCTGGACCTCTTTCCGACGTTGGTCGAAATCGCCGGAGGCGATCCGAGTCGCTATCCCGAGTTGGACGGTATGTCGCTGCTGCCCGCTCTGCGGGAAAATCGCGTTCTCGAACGCGGTGCGCCGGTATTCGGATATCGGGCGTACGAAGACTTGTACGCTTCGGTCCGCGACGGTCGGTGGAAGCTGTTGGCATATCGCAGCGGGAAGACGGCACTGTACGACGTAGAGAGCGATGTCGGCGAACAAAACGACGTCGCCGCCCGACACCCCGAGATCGTCGGGCGGCTCGTCGATGCGCTAAGGCAGTGGGAACGGCAAATGGGCGTCGAGGCCTATTCGGGCGTTCAATGACGCCCGGCCGCCGGCGGCAGCGGTCCGTTCTTACTGGGTGGGATCACCGTTGAAAGCCGCGACTTCGGCGAACCCGATGTTCAGCGACTTCGGACCCGCCTCGGCAACGGTGATTTTCACCCACTCGACTCTCTTGGGCGGAAAACGCACCTCGGTACCGAAAAACGCTTGATCGGCCAGCGGGCCGGTCGTGTATGCCGTGCCGTCGCTGAATTCGATGCGGGCTGCCGTCACATGGTCCAATCGATTCGGGCGATCGAACAACCACACGCGGTCGATCGTTTGCGGTTCGGACCATGTGAGCTTGACCCACGCCCCGACCTTCTCGCCGTGCGAGGCCCATTCGTGCGCGGCCGCATCGGGATACCCTTCCGCCTTGCCGTCGCAGGCCGCGTTTGCCGTGTAGTCGGGGTGGACGGACGAAGCGGAAACCGCCGCCTCCAGCGCCAGATTGGCGTCGGAATCGAGCGGCGAGTCGACCCGTTCGGAGCGGGGAACCTCCGGGCCCGGATCTTCGGTCAGTAGGCGAACTTCGGCCAAGTCCCACTGGTATTGGCTGCCGTAAGGTTTCGACGCCCAGTTTGTCGGATTCCGACCCAGGTTGGTGAAATTGGCCGAGTACGAAAGCCAGAACGTCTTGCCGTCGTCGCTGATGAATTTCGAAGGGATGTTTACGAAATACCCCTGTTCGCCGAAATCCTTCAGGTAGGTCACCAGTTTCCACGGGCCTTCGACGCGGTCCGATTCGAGAATGTAGGTGCGCATCTTTTCCGTCGTCGGCCAGCCGTCGGTGATGCACATGAAGTATTTTTTCAGCGGGGCGTTGTATGTCATCGTGACGCAGCCGCAATTGTTGTCCCACGTGAAGATCGGCCGGCAGTCTTCGAAATCGGTCGACCACCGCGGATTGCCGTCGGCATCGAAACCGGCGAAGTATTCGTAGCGGCTTTCGTCGTTGATCGCCTCGACGGTCGGCGGAACGCGGCACAGGTAGATTTCATCGCCGGTAATCCAGCTCAAGTTCGCCTTGCGGTCTTCTTCGTCGTACTCCGTCGATCCGTGGCCCACCAGGTAGGCTTTTCCGTCGGGACTGTGTTCCATGTTCTTGCCGAAATCGACGAAGTGGGGCGCCCCGAATTTGACCGGACCTTTGAATTCCTTCGGCTCGGGAAACAGCGCGTTGCCGGGTTCGCACGAAAGCGGCGAAGGCGTCCACGTTTTCCCCCGGTCGGTCGATATGTGAAAACCGCCGCAGGGGCCCATGATCGGCCAGTTCAGACCGTAGGACCCGTACGCCAGCCCGTAGGTCCCGATGAACCACACGCCGTTCACCATCAGGCTGCCGCACGGATAACGTCCGCCGTACGGTGCGGGCGAGGCATGAATCAATCCTTTGTGCACAATCGAGAGGTGTTGCGGATCATCGCCCTCGACGACGGCGAACCCGATGCGGGCTTCTTTTCCGCCCGACCACGATGTCAGCCCGTCGACCGAGCCGTCGGTCCACGGCGTGTACAGGCGATCGTCGTCGCCCCACGACGGATACCACGTGTCGGCTTTCGTGTAGCCCGCGAAACGGCCCGTGAATAGAAGGGCCCGGTACGCTTCGGATCTTGGGACAGGGCAGTCCTTCGGCGGTTGGGTGTCCCACACGAAGGGATGTTTGCGGTAGGAAACCACGGAGCGTTCGGAAAAGTCTTCGCCGCGCACGTTCGCGACCAAGACGGTTCCGACGATCGACAACACGGCGATTCCGCCGCAGATACAAAGCAACCGACGCATGAGAGAACCTCCAGAGTGTTTGGGAAACGCGATGGGCAACGGTCGCTGGGGGGACGAGCTTCGGTTGCGGGGGGAGACTGTCGCCGACGCGGCCGGCGAGGTGATTGACCTTTACCTTAGCTGCCGACTGTCGAAAGGCAACGTTTTCGTCGAAAACTTGCCTGCGCTGCCGAGGTTTTGAGGCGAGTTGAAACGCAAAACGTTGTCCTTTGTCGACCGTGTCCTTCCTTTCGGGGGTAGAGACAGCGGGATAAAATGAACGTTTCAGGTGTCGACCGCTGTTCTTTCGAGGGTGCTGATGATGACCGGCGATCCCATCGGTGATGCCGCACCACGGTATTTGACGACGTTTCATCCCAAACGTATTCCGCACTTCTTCACCGACGTGCTGGTGATCGGCAGCGGTTTGGCGGGATTGCGGGCGGCGCTGGCGGTCGATCCGAAGCTCTCGGTGTTGGTTGTCACCAAGAGTCATCGACGGCAGTCGAACAGCCGGTACGCCCAAGGCGGCATCGCCGCCGTGATGGATGCCGAAGACGACTTCGAGAAGCATATCGCCGATACGCTGACCGCAGGCGGAGCACTGTGCGATCCGGAAGTCGTTCGCCGCGTCGTCGAAGAAGGACCTGCGTGCATCCGCGAATTGATCGAGTGGGGAACTCGTTTCGACGAATATGAGGGGCGATTGGCGCTGGGCCGCGAAGGAGGTCACTCAAAAAATCGCATCGTCCACGCTTTGGGCGATGAAACCGGCAAAGAGATGGTGCGGGCGATCGATGAGCGCATCGCCGCGGCGGAGAACATTGCCGTTTGGGAGAATACCTTCACTGTCGACCTGGTCACTTACGAGAACCGTTGTCGCGGTGCCATCGTGTGGAACGCGGCACACGGACGCACGATGGTGTGGGCGAAACAGACGATCCTGTGTTCCGGCGGGGCGGGCCAACTGTATCGTGAAACGACGAATCCCGACGTGGCTACCGCCGACGGCTGGGCGATGGCCTATCGTGCCGGGGCGGAATTGCGCGACATGGAATTCGTTCAGTTCCATCCGACCGTCTTGTACATCGCCGGTAGTTCTCGGCACCTGATTACCGAGGCGATGCGGGGCGAAGGAGCGTATTTGGTCGATCGCAACGGTTACCGCTTCATGCCCGACTACGATTCTCGCGGCGAACTCGCGCCGCGCGACGTGGTCAGCAGCGCGATCGTCGCCCAGATGGAAAAGACGCGTCATCCGAATGTGTATCTCGACCTGACGCATCTGGACCCGGAACGCATCCGGCGTCGGTTTCCCGGCATCGCGTCGATTTGTGAGGAATTCAAGATCGACATCACGCGAGACCGGATTCCCGTTCGTCCCGGGGCCCATTACATGATGGGCGGTGTGACCGTCGATTGGCAGGGACGGACGACCGTCCCCGGCCTGTGGGCGGCCGGTGAAGTGACCGCAACCGGCCTGCACGGCGCCAACCGCCTGGCGTCGAACAGTCTTCTGGAAGCTCTGGTGTACGGGAAGCGCGCGGGGTTGGGCGCCTCACGCGCGGCTTCGGCCTCGCGGGACGATTTCACCGTGCCGCCGATCGAGAATCCGGCCGTCGAGCCGCCGCACGAGCCGCTCGACCTGATCGACATTCGCAACTCGCTAAAGAGTCTGATGTGGCGAAACGTCGGTGTTCGGCGAAATCGGGAAACCTTGGAAGAAGCGAAGCACGATGTCGATCGTTGGATCAGCTACGTGCTCGCCCGTCAATTTGCCGACCCCGTCGGTTGGGAGTTGCAAAACATGCTTTGTGCCGCCCGATTGATCATCGAGGCGGCTTTGCGCCGTGAAGAGTCGCGGGGATGCCACGTGCGCGAAGATTTTCCGGAGACCGACGACGAACACTGGTTGCGGCACATCACGTTTCGCCGTTCGGCGAACGATCTTGCCTGATTCTTTGGGTGATCTTTCTCTGTTTGCCTGAATTGCCTGTCTTGTTGATTCGCGCCTCACTTGTGCGGTTGCCGCGGAATATTCTTTCAATGCCGGTGGCAACCGATGCCGATGGTGTAACTGATAGAACGAGTCTGCGGGTTTCGCAGGCGAGGGCCGATCAACGATCCGCCGGTTTGCGCGTGCGCCTTGGGAAGAGGCACGAAGACGCCGTGTAGCGCGGGATCGTCGACGCATACACAACCTTCCATCGATACAAGGGGGGAAACGATGATTCGCCGGTTGTTGCTGGCTTGTGTGTTGGGCGCTTTGGTCGTCGGCTGCATCACCGCCGAGGCGAAGGCGCAGCAGGCGTTCGGGCGACAATGGGGACGCACATACGCGACCCAAGATTGGAATCGCTTCTATCACTATCCCTACGTGTTCTATCCGCAGAACTTCTGGGGCCCCGACTATTACCGCAGCTCCGACAACATGTACTACCGGTATCCGCCCGAGATGGGCATTCCGGTTTACAACCGAAACTGGCACAACTATTACCCGCAGGAACGCCGGTACCACCAGGGATTCCACTTCATGTTGGATGTCTTCTGATGATGCCGAGTCGCCTGTCGGCAATCTGAACTGAAAAGGTGTGTGATCGGGTTTCCGATCACGGCGTTTTCCGATTCCGTCTCCTTCGCCCGCGGGTTCGTGCCCGTGGGCGTTGTTTTTGCGCGCAATGTGTGAGTGCAGCGGCTTCAAAGAATAAAAATAGATCGGCTTTTGGATACGCGCGAGCGACGTAACTAAGATAGGAGAGCCGAATCGGCTTCGTCACGTGTTCTTTGACAACACATCGGTTGGAATTCCGTCGGTCTCCGGTACGTATCGGGGTTGTGGGAATCGTTCCGATTCAGGGCAAAAGAGGACGGAAAGGTCGCGAAAACTCGCGGTCCCAAACTGTCGCACGAAGAATTGACCAAATACGAGAGCGGAACACGCGTGGTCGATCCACAGTTCGGCCTTGTCGCCAAGAAATTTTGTGTGCGACTTTTGAGGGGAATCATTCTTCCGGATGGACGGCTCTAGTTGCTACATTCGCATCGAAGCAACAATTTTTGGCGGATTTGATTGCTAGTGTTTGCTTTGTTGATGTTGCGTCGATCGCCGGAGAAATCAACAAACAGACGTTTTGAAGCTAGGCAATCACACCACCCCCGAAATAGGTATTGAGTTTCGCGGATTTCTAACCGATAATCATTTGTGCGTGGGGGATTCTCCCACAGCACAGCCCTTCGTAGGTCTCTGCCCCGCCCGCGAAGGGCACTTTTTTTGCGCTTTCGATCTGGTAGGGTTTTCGCCCTAGTCTTTCGAGACGCTCGGTGCCGCCGCGACGAATCGTGATCTCGGCCGTCGGCGTCGAAGGGGGCGCTTTCCGCGAATGTCGGCCGCGGTCCTCGGCAATGCGGCGTGGGCGTTTTCTCTTCTGCGGTACTGTCTTGCCTGCCTTGTCGCGATCGAACGAATCCCATGCAAATCACTGGATGTGCGCAATGAAGGACCTCGCGGGGTTCGACGAGAGAGGTTGCCGTCGGCGGCGTTTTCTGCCATCTCGTCGCGAATCGACGGCATGAAGTCGGGTGACGGGGCGTCGATCGAGTTTCTCGACGAATCGGCCGGGGATGCTTGTCACGCGCATCACAATGGTGACAATTATTACCGTGCAAATTGATGTAAGGTGAGGCGGGTTCGCGCGGGAATTTTACGGCGATCCATTGCAACGATCGTTGCGTAACGAAAGTGCCATCGTGATCGCCACAGGCGACATTCCCGGATGTGAACCCGACGCTGCAATGCACATTGCCCCGCCTTGCGTCAGTGGGCACTCCGAGTCACCGCACGGTATACGTCGGTGTTTTCGATGCCGGGTTTCGCGGCATCGAGCGCTTCAGTGAACCACGGCTTCCTGACGGCGAGAAGATCTCATGCTGATAGACGTTTCGGCCCTTCCGATCTTTCTGTTGACGGTGCTGTTGGCCGGGCTAGTCGTTGCATTGCTGGTGCTGGGAAATCTTTTCGGGCCTCGACGCAAGACGCCGGTCAAGTCGATGCCGTACGAAAGCGGCATGGATCCGGTTCACGACACGCGACGCCGTTTCGATGTTCGGTTTTACCTGGTCGCGATCGCCTTCTTAGTGTTCGACGTAGAATTACTCTTTCTCTATCCGTGGGCGATCTCGGTTCGAGGGCTGCCCCGCGTCGCGCCGACGGCGGCGACGGCATCCGAGACGACCAAACCCGACGAAGCCGCATCGTCGCAGGTCCGCGGTGACGTGCAGGATGACGCCGAACCTTCAAGGGGCTTGTCGGAAACCTTGGTGCGTCCGCCGTACTTGGCCTCCGGCGGTTTGGTATTCGGCGTGTTGCTGGTGTTGGGGTACGTGTACGACTGGCGTCGAGGAGTGTTTCAATGGCGGTAGACCTGCCCGACAATGTCGTCGTTACGAAGCTCGACCAATTGGTCGCGTGGTGCCGCAAAAACAGCTTGTGGCCGATGCCTTTCGCGACGGCCTGTTGCGGTATCGAATTGATGGCCACCGGGGCCAGTCGTCACGATTTGGCGCGATTCGGGGCCGAAGTGTTCCGGTTTTCGCCGCGTCAGTGCGATTTAATGATCGTGGCCGGCCGGGTCGTGATGAAAATGATGCCGGTTTTGCAGCGGATTTGGCAGCAGATGCACGAGCCGAAATGGTGCATCTCGATGGGGGCGTGTGCCTCGACCGGGGGCGTGTTCGATACGTACAGCGTGGTGCAAGGCATCGATCGCTTCATTCCGGTCGATATGTACGTGCCGGGATGTCCACCGCGGCCCGAGCAACTGTTGCAGGCCATCATCGACTTGCAAGAGAAGATTCAGCGGGAGAACACGGCCTACGGTAAAGAGTTCACCGCGGAGGAACGTCAGCAATTGCCGCGGGCGCTTGTGCGAGAGCCGGGGCCGCGACCCGGTCCGTTGCCGCTGGAACCGTGATCGAATGTTACGGGATCAATCGTCTGGAACGAAACAGGAATATCGGTGATGTCGGAACCCGCCGTCGTTCGCGAATTGCGACAACACTTTCACGACATCGAGTGTGAGACGTTTCGCGACCAATGCCGGGTCGTCGTTCCGGCAGGAATCGTGCACGCGGTACTCGAGTACTTGAAGGAACAGGCGAACTACAAGCTGATCGTCGACATCACCTGCATCGACTACTTGTACTACGAGGGGGCGAAGGATCGTTTCGGCGTCGTGTATCTGCTGTGCAACGTTGATACGAACGAACGTATCACGATCAAGACGTTCGTGAACGATCCCGATCCCGAGTTGCCCACGGTGACCGACTTGTGGGCCGGCGCCGACTGGCTCGAACGCGAGGTGTGGGACATGTTCGGGATCCGCTTCCGCGGTCATCCGGACCTGCGACGCATCTTGCTGCCGGAGAGCTTCGAGTCGCATCCGCTGCGAAAGGATTATCCCTTGCAAGGGATGGGAGAACGGCACAATTTGCCGCGAATCGTGCGGGCGGAAGAACGCTTGCAGACGGTGGAAGACGAAAACGAATCGGACGAGTCGTGACGTGACGAACGAAACGACGCGCCAACCTTCATCGGACGAAAGACGATGCCGCTTGTACCATCGGAATTGACTCGAGACGCCGCACCGGGCGAGCCCAAGGAATACCTGTGGACGCTGAATTTCGGTCCGCAGCATCCGGCCACTCACACCACGTTGCGCCTCGTGTTGAAGCTCGACGGCGAGCGGGTGATCGACGCGACACCCGACATCGGCTATTTGCACTCGGGATTCGAGAAGCTCGCCGAGCATCTCGATTACAACCAGTACGTGACCGTCACCGACCGCATGAACTATGTGTCGCCCATGGCCAACAACGTGGCCTGGCACATGGCGGTCGAAAAGCTGATGGGCATCGAGGTGCCGCCGCGATGTCAATATCTGCGGGTGATCGTCGCCGAGCTCGCGCGGATCGCCGATCACCTGGTGTGCAACGGGGCGGTGGGGTTGGATACCGGCGCGTTCACGTATTTTTTGTATGCGTTCAATCCGCGGGAAAAGATTTACGACATCTTCGAGGCCTTGTGCGGAGCCCGGTTCACGAACAGCTACACGCGCGTGGGCGGGCTGATGTACGACGCCACCCCCGAAGCGATCCGGATGATCCGCGAATTCGTCCGCGAGATGCCCAAGGCCTTGCGCGACATGGAGCGGTTGTTGAACCGGAACAAGATTTTCATCGATCGGACGAAGGGGGTCGGCGTCCTCACCAAGGAAGAGGCCTTGAACCGCGGCGTGACCGGTCCGATCGCCCGAGCCAGCGGCGTGACGCGCGATTTGCGCAAAGACGAGCCGTACCTGGCCTATGCCGATTTCGATTTTCAGGTGTGTTGTGCACAGGAGGGCGATTGCTACGCACGGTATCTCGTCCGCATGGGCGAGATGTGGGAAAGTCTGAAGATCATCGAGCAGGCCGTCGAAAATCTGCCGTCGGGGCCGGTGAATATCGGGCTCGACGCGCGGGCAACCAAGCCCGACAAATTGCTGGTGTACACGACGATCGAAGGGCTGATTTCGCAGTTCGAGCTGGTGATGACCAACCGCGGGCTGCGCGTTCCGCACGACGAAGTGTACTCGGCAGTCGAAGCGCCCAACGGCGAGCTCGGTTTTTACATTGTGGGAGACGGAACGGCCCGGGCGTATCGTGCGCGGTGTCGTCCGCCCTCGTTTATTCATTTCGCCCTGTTTCCGCATTTGATTCGCGGTCACATGCTCAGCGACGTGGTGGCCGTGTTGGGCAGTTTGAACATCATTGCCGCCGAACTGGATCGGTGAATCGCCCCGGCGCGATCGAATTCACCGGGCCACGGCGTATGAGGCGACCGCGGAACGTGGATGTCGAGAGGGAAAGGTGAACGTCATGGGAGAACTGAAGCGCCCCGTTCTGACCGATGCCGTTCGGACCGCGATCGAGGAGTATTTTCCGCGGTATCCGAATCGGCGGGCGGTCGTGTTGCCGGCGGCGCACATCATTCAGGAAGAACTGGGGTATGTCCCTGCCGAGGCAGTGGCCGAATTGAGCGAGTTGCTCGAGATTCCCGCTCCCGAAATCCAGGACGCGTTGTCGTTTTACGGGTTCTTTCATCAAGACAAGCCGATCGGGCAGTTTCGGATTTGGGTGTGTCGCAGCTTGAGCTGTTCCGCCCGCGGCGGTGAGAACCTGTTGGCGTACCTCAAAAAGAAGTTAGGAATCGAGCCGGGAGAAACGACCGCCGACGGCCGCTTTACCCTCGAAATCGCCGAATGCCTGGGAGCCTGCGATTACGCTCCGGCGATTCTGATCAACGATCAGTTGCACAAGAACATGACCGAAGAGCGGATCGACCAGTTGTTGGCCTCGTTGAGTAAATAGCTTCGCAAACACGATTGCCGACCAGAACGCATCGGACGGGAGAACAGCGTCGTGGCCGAATACGAGCCGGTCTTGCTGGCGAACATCGACAAGGAAGACAGCCATACGCTTCGGGTGTACGAGGCACAAGGCGGGTATCGGACCTTGCGCCGTGTGCTCAAAGAATGTACGCCCGCCGACGTGGCCGGTAGCGTGCAGCAAAGCCATCTGCGCGGACGCGGCGGTGCGGGGTTTCCTACGGGGTTGAAGTGGTCGTTCCTGAAGAACGACGACGGCGGCCCGATCTATTTTTGCGTCAATGCCGACGAAAGCGAGCCGGGCACCTTCTGCAACCGCGTATTGATGGAACTCGACCCGCATCAAGTGATCGAAGGGACGATCCTCAGCGCGTACGCGACGCGGGCGTCGACGGCGTACATCTATTTGCGGTACGAATACCCCACGGCATACCGGCGGTTGCAGCAGGCGATCGACGAGTGTTACGAGGCGGGATACCTGGGGAAAAATATTCTCGGCAGCGACTTTTCGCTCGACATGTACATCCACCGCGGCGCCGCTGCGTACATCTGCGGTGAAGAAACCGGCCTGATCGAAAGCCTCGAGGGCAAGCGTGCGTGGCCGCGGATCAAGCCGCCGTTTCCCGCCGTCGAAGGCCTGTTCCGACGTCCGACGGTGGTCAATAACGTCGAGACGGTCGCCTGCGTCAAGCACATCATGGAACGCGGCGTCGAGTGGTTTCGTTCGATCGGCGTGCCGCCCGATCCCGACAATCCGAGAGACCCCGGCAGTTACGGGCCGAAGCTGTATTGCGTGAGCGGGCATGTGAATCGTCCCGGTTGTTACGAGGCGCCGCTCGGCGTGCCGTGCCGGGAAATCATCGAGGAATTCGCAGACGGCGTGTGGCGGGGCCGCAAGGTGAAGGCCGTCGTGCCCGGGGGCTTGAGCACCGGGTTGCTCACCGCCGACGAGTTGGATACGCCGATGGATTTCAACGGGCCGCTCAAGGCCGGTTGTTTGGGCCTGGGAACCGGCGGTCTCGTGGTGCTCGACGAGACCTATCCGATTATCGAATTCCTGTACAACAGTTGTCGCTTTTTCGCCCACGAAAGCTGCGGCCAATGTACGCCCTGTCGCGAGGGAACGCGTTGGGCGCTCGAATTGGTGACGCGGATCAAATCGGGCAAAGGGCGACTGGTCGATCTCGACCTGCTGTTGGATATCGCCGACAACATCGGGATCATCCCGGGAACGACGATTTGCGGGTTGGCCGACGGTGCCGCATGGCCGATCAAGACGGCCGTCCGCAAGTTCCGGGATGAGCTGGAAGACTACATTCGTTCGAGCAATCCCGACGGATATGCCGAAACGGGGCCCGTCCCCGCTTTGCAACCGGCCCCGTTCGTGTCGCTCGACCATTGACGGTCGCGAGGTGCCGTCGCGGGAGAATAAGGACGGGGAGCAAGCGTGTTGACGACTCCGCCTGTGCGAGGCGGGTTCGGAACGACGACCGATTCGAAAAACAAGGCGGTTTGCCGATGCCTGTTGTCATTGTCGACGGTAAAGAGATCGAGATTCCCGCCGATCGCAAGATGAACGCGATCGAGGCGGCGGCGCTGGCCGGTGTCGAGATACCGCACTATTGCTGGCATCCCGGTTTGTCGGTGGTCGGCAGTTGCCGGATGTGCCTGATCGAGATGGGAAACCGTCATCCCGAAACCGGCGAGATCACCATGCTGCCGAAGCTCTTCCCGGCGTGCAACACTCCGGCCAAAGACGGGCTGGTGATCGTCACGCAAAGCGAAAAGGTGCAGCGTGCCCGGGCGATGGTCGAGGAGGACTTGCTGCTCCGGCATCCGATCGATTGTCCGATTTGCGACAAGGCCGGCGAATGTCGCTTGCAGGATTACCACTTCGCCCACGGCCGCGAGCAGCGCCGAGCCGATATCCGACCGTTCACCAGCCGCAAACGCGATGTGGGCGATGTATTCCTGTTCGTCGATCGGTGCGTGATGTGCTCGCGTTGCGTGCGGTTTACCCGAGAGATCAGCGGCACGAGCGAATTGATGATCTCGCGTCGTGGAGCGAACGAAGAGATCGATGTCCTGCCGGATTATCCGCTGAACAACAAACTGTCGGGGAATGTAGTCGACCTGTGCCCGGTCGGAGCGTTGGCCGACAAGGACTTTCTCTACAAGCAACGCGTGTGGTTCTTGAAACGACGCCCCGGGGTTTGCACCGGTTGCGCGACGGGATGCTCAATTTGGGTCGAAGAGAATCAAGACCGCGTGTGGCGGATCAAGCCGCGGGAAAATCCGTTCGTCAACAAGTGGTGGATTTGTAATGACGGGCGATACGGCTATCCGCATGTGCACGACCCGCGGCGCTTGCGCGGCGTCGCGCGACGCGGTGAAAACGGGCTCGTTCCCATCGACTGGAAGGTGTTCTTGTCGGAAATTCCCGGCAAGCTGAAAGAGGCGGGCAGCCCGGCGATCGTTTTGTCGCCGTTTTTGACCGTCGAAGAGGCGTATTTGTCGGCCAAGTGGCTGCGGACGGTGGATGCGAACGCGACGATCGCCGTCGGTCCGATTCCCGTCGAAGGTGAGGACGAGACGTTTCCCGGCAAGTTCGTCATCTCGGCCGAGAAGTGTCCCAACCGACGCGGCGTCGAAGCGGTCGCGTCGCATTTCCAGAAAGGCGTCGTTTCGTGGACGCAGTTCGTCGAACAAGCCGCGGTTGGAAAGTTCGGGGCGGTGTGGATCGCCGGGGGATATCCGAAAGCCTGGATCGACGAGACGGAGGCCGCCGCGCTTCGCAAGGCAACACTGTTGATCGTGCAGGATTTGTTTCCCTCGCCCGCTTCGGAGGCGGCCGATTACGTACTGGCCTCTGCCGCGTTCCCGGAACGAGAGGGATCGTACGTCAACCGCGGCGATCGGCTCCAGCGGGTCGTGCGGGCGATTCGCCCTCCCGCGGGCAATCGACCGGCCGCGCAGGTCGTTTGGGAATTGTCGGCAAACGAGGGGCTCTACGATGCTCGCGGCGTTCTCAGTGAACTTGCCGCCGAGATCAACTATTTCGCCGCGGCGGCGGGCGAGATTCCCGAAACGGGTTTGGATTTGAAGGTGAACATGCTGGCCGATGCCGGCAGCGGTGCGCATGCCTGATGCGGGACGTGCGACCGAGGAACATATAGACGGATAACCGCCATGTTCGGATTGACCATCGAAGCGATCGTCAAGATTGCCCTGTTGATCGGCGGAGCCATGACGGCGGCGGCCTATCTGGTGCTGGTCGAACGCTGGTTTGCCGCGTGGGTGCAGGACCGACTGGGACCGAACCGCGTCGGCATTCCGCTGACGAAGATTCGCCTGTTCGGACTCGGACAGCCCATTGCCGACGGCGTCAAGTTCATCTTCAAAGAGGAATTCACCCCCAAGCACGTCGACAAGGTGCTGTATTTTCTCGCGCCGACGGTGATGTTTATGGCGGCGCTGGCCGTGTTCGCCGTCGTTCCCTTCGGCGCGGTCGATTTGGGGTTGGATGGCGTGCCCCCGATTCATTTGATGGTGGCACCGGGCATCGACGTGGCGGTCATCTACCTGTTTGCCGTCGGCGGATTGGCCGTTTACGGCGTCGTTTTGGGGAGTTGGGCGAGCAACAACAAGTATGCGTTTTTCGGCGGCATGCGAGGTGCCGCACAGCTGATCGCTTACGAAATTCCGTTGGGGCTCGGAATGCTGGGCGTGGTGCTGGCGTCGGGAACGCTGCGATTGGATCGTATCGTGCTCGCGCAAGCCGAGTCGGGCATGTGGAACATTTTCGTGCAGCCGCTGGGATTTCTGGTCTTTTTCGTGGCAGCCACCGCCGAAGCCGGGCGATTGCCTTTCGACCTGCCCGAGACCGAACAGGAGTTGGTCGGCGGATACCATACCGAGTATTCCGGTATGAAGCTGATGATGTACCTGGTGTCGGAATTCCTGCACATGATCGCGGCGTCGTTCTTCGTCGTGATCTTGTTCCTGGGCGGTTGGCACTTGTGGGGCTTGACCGGCAGCGACGAGGTCGTCGGTTGGCCGCTCGCGCTGCTGCGGATTGCCGTATTGCTGGGAAAAGTGCTGCTGCTGATCCTCACGTACATGTGGATCCGCTGGAGTTGGCCGCGGTTTCGCTTCGATCAGCTCATGGCGATGGCCTGGAAGGGGCTGCTTTCGTTGGGATTGGTGAATTTGCTGGTCGTGTTCGCATGGTGGGAATGGGCCGATCCGTGGTTGCGAGGCAAAGGCATTCCGTCTGCGGGACTGGCCGTTTCGGTCGGTTGGGCCGTATTGATTGCAAGCTGGCTGATCACCGCCGCACTGGTTCCGCCGTATGCCGACAACCGGCCGCGACGCGACGAGCCGATTCCGCTTCCCGAGCCGATCGACGAGGCAACGGTTGTCGAGTGACCGAAAAGATCGAACTGGCGCGCGAGCGAACATGGCGTTGTCGGCGATGAACGCCGGCGATTACGAACAGACGGGTACCGCACCATGAAACCGGATGATCCGAACATTCACTGGATCGAACCGCCGAAGATGGGTTGGTCCGAGAAGACCTATCTGCCGCTTCTGGTGGACGGACTGACGACGACGTTTCGGCATTTGATTTCGCCGAAGAAGACGGTCCAGTTTCCCGAAGAACGCCACGAGTTCGTCGATCCGATCCGCTATCGCGGCGTTCATCGCTTGAATCGCGACGAGAAGGGGCGGGTGAAGTGCGTCGCGTGCTTCTTGTGCGCGACGGCCTGCCCGGCGCACTGCATCGACATCGTGGCCGGAGAGAGCCCCTGGCCGGATCGGGAGAAGTATCCCGTCCGCTTCGAAATCGACGAGCTGCGTTGTATCTTTTGCGGCATGTGCGAAGAGGCTTGCCCCTGTGATGCGATCGAGCTGACCAGCCTGTACGATCTGGCGGGCAAAAGTCGCGAAGAGATGGTTTTCAACAAAGAAAAGCTGCTGTCCGTCTACGATCAGACGAAAGACAGCGAACCGTCGGCCGAGGAACGCCTTCGCATCGGCGGTATCAAGGCGTTGATTCGCGAACAGGGGACCGAGGATCGAGCCGACAAGGGAGACGAGCAAAAGTGATCGGCACGCCGTGGTTGATTGTCGTTGCTGCCGGGTTGGGTGCGGTCGGGCTGTGGTGGCTGCTGCCCTGGGGCGGCCGTTCGCGGACGAGACGCCTTGGCTGGTTGCCCGTCGCCGTGGCGATCGGGATCGCGACCGCCCCCCTGTGGTCGCTGGGCGAGTGCTTCTCGGCCGCCGTCGTGTGGACGTTGACGGTCGTGACGTTCGTCGGTGCCGTGGGAACGATTACGACGCGAAACCCCGTCTATGCCGCGGTATGGTTCGGGCTCACGCTGCTGGGGACCGCGGCGCTGCTGTTGTGCTTGAAGGCGCAGTTTTTGGCCTTGGCGACGATCGTCGTCTATGCCGGGGCGATCTTGGTCATGTTTCTGTTCTTGCTGATGTTGGCACAGCCCGAGGGGAGGGCGATTTACGACCGGAACGCCTGGTCGCCGCATTTGGCCGCGTTTACGGGGATGATTCTCGTCGCCGTCCTCACAGCGGCGTTGGCGAAATCGGCATCGGCACAACAGGCGATCGCCAAGCAAAAACAATCGGCCGCATCGGTCCGACAGACGGATGAGGCGTCCTCGGGGGAGACGCAAGGCGGCGTCGCCGACGAACGCGCCCCTTCGCGGCAGGTTCGGACGGCGCAGCCCGGCGACGAGCACGAAACGAAACGCCTGGGCGCGGCGCTCTACGGCCCGGAGTTGCTGGCCGTCGAAGCGGTCGGTCTGCTCTTGTTGGTGGCCTTGGTCGGTGCCGCGTTGATTACTTCGCGACCGGTGACCGACGACGAGATCGCCGCGTCGCGACAGGCCGAAACGCTTACCGCAGAAGAAGCGTCGGCCTTGGCGACGCACGACGACGTGCCGGTATCGCAGGGCGAAACCGACCGGGAGGAAGACGATGCCTGAGATCACGTTGTTGTATCACTACCTGACGGTCGGGGCCGTCTTGTTCGGACTGGGAGCGATCGGCTTCGTCGCACGGCGGAACATGATCCTCATGTTCCTCAGCGCCGAGATGATGCTCCAAGGAGTCGCGATCAGCGGTGTCGCCTGGGCGTGGTATCGGCAAGATATCGGCGGGCAATTATTGGTCGTGTTCGTGATCGCCGTCGCCGCGGCCGAGGCCGCCGTCGCTTTGGCCTTGATCATGATGATCTTTCGGGCGAAGGGGACGCTCGACATTGCCGCCTTGCAACATTTGCGGGAAGAGGAGACGACGCCGTACGTCGATCACGACGTGCCGCCGGAAGAACCGCACCGGCGGCGGTGGCCGCATCTGGCCGTTGCGGGCAGAAAACCCGAGGTTCCGCCCGAGGCGACCGAGTTCCGCGACGAGGTGTAGCGGTCGCCGTCGCGGTTCAAGACGATACCGGGAAATTGACCATTCGGCTCGAGTGAGCGAAAAGCGAGCAAACGACGATGGAATTCCTGCTGATTCTGGTTCCGATGATGCCGTTGGCCGCGGCCTTGGCGACCGCCCTGTTGGGCAAGCACGTGTTGCGGTCGCAGAGCCACGTTCCGGCGGTGACGGCCATAGCGATCTCGTTCGCAGCCGCCTTGATTTTGTGCGTGTGGACGGCAGGCGGCGACCATGCGGCGCAGGAAATCGGCACCCGGCACATCGTTCGATTGTGGACCTGGGCCGACGTCCCCTCTGCGGCACCTTCGGCGCCGGACGGTTCCTTGAATCATGCGAATTTCGACATCGGCATCACGCTGCGGCTCGATCCTCTGACGGCGATTATGCTGGTGACGGTCACGTTCATCTCGTTGTTGGTGGCCGTCTACTCCATCGGGTACATGCACGACGATCCCGGCTACTGGCGGTTCTTCACGTACATCAACTTGTTCGTTTTTTCCATGACGATGCTCGTGTCGGTGAGCAACTTCTTGTTGTTGTACGTGTTTTGGGAGGCCGTCGGGCTGTGCAGTTACCTGCTGATCGGATTCTGGTTCCAAAAGCCCGAAGCCGCGGCGGCGGGGAAGAAAGCCTTCCTGGTCAACCGCGTGGGCGATTTCGGCTTTGCGATCGGCATTTTCCTGTTGTGGACGATGTACGGCACGTTGAACTTTCACGACGTGGTCGATCCGCAGACGGGCGAGGTGATCATCGCGGGCGTATTGGGCGGGCATCGTTTGGCGTCCGGCGCGTTCGTGACCGGCGGTATCGCCACGGCAACATGCCTGTTGCTGTTCCTGGGAGCTTGCGGTAAGAGCGCCCAGTTCCCGTTGCACGTGTGGTTGCCCGACGCCATGGAGGGCCCCACTCCCGTGAGCGCCTTGATTCACGCGGCGACGATGGTGACCGCGGGCGTGTACATGATCGTCCGCTGTGCCCCGTTGTTTGCCGCGTCGCCGCAGGCCCTTGAGGTGGTCGCGGGGATCGGTGCCTTTACGGCGCTTCTGGCGGCACTGATCGCACTCACACAAACCGATTTGAAACGTGTGTTGGCGTATTCGACCATCAGCCAGTTGGGCTACATGTTTTTAGGTCTTGGCGTGGGCGGGATCGTCGGCGGCACGGCGGCCATGTTCCACCTGTTCACACACGCCTTCTTCAAGGCCTTGCTGTTCCTTGGGGCCGGAAGCGTGATGCACGCCATGGGCGGCGTGATCGACATGACCCGCTTCGGCGGTTTACGCAAACGGATGCCCTGGACACACATTACGTTTCTGGCAGGATGCCTCGCCCTGGCCGGGTTGTTCCCCTTTGCCGGCTTTTTCAGCAAGGATCGCATCCTGGCGGCGGTGCAGGCGCACGCAGCGGAACACGAGTTTTACACGATTTTGTACTACACGGGCGTCGTGACGGCCTTCCTGACGGCGTTTTACACCTTCCGGGCCTTCTTCCTCACCTTTTACGGTCCCGAGCAAATTCCCGAGGCGGCCGGGCACCACGCGCACGAGTCGCCGTTGAACATGGTGGTTCCGCTGGGGATTCTGGCCGTGTGTGCCATTGTGGTGGGAGCGATATTCAATTGGGGCGACATCTTCGGCCGCTTCCTGGCGAACACGCCGTCGCTGGCCTATTTCGCCGAGCACGCCTCGGGACACGGCGGAGAACATCACGGCGATCACCTGCTGGTGGCGATTCAAAGTACGATCGCTGCGGCCGCGGGAATCGGACTGGCTGCGCTGTTCTACTTGCCCAAACGCTCGCCGCTCGGCGCGGTCGCCGCGGTGACGCGAAAACTCGGGTTGTACGACCTGTCGAAGAACAAGTTCTATTTCGACGAGCTGTACATGATTTTGTTGGTGTTGCCGATGTGGGGCATCGCCTACCTCGCGGCCTTTTTCGATCGGCGGTTGATCGATCGGTTGGTGGATGCCGTCGGTGAGACGCCGAAGGCGGTCGGAACGAGCCTGCGCTCGCTGCAGCGAGGACTCGTGCCGTACTACGCCGCGGCGATGTTGTTGGGCGTGCTGGTGTTGACGATCGCCCTGTTGTTGTGACCGACTGCGCGAGAAGAGGGAAGGAAACGCAACGGCCGTCGGCATGCGGCCGGTAATTCACAAACGTTCAAGACGCGATGAATACCATGGGAAACCTGCTGGCTGTGACCATCCTGTTGCCGACCGTCGGAGCGGCGTTGATCGACAATCATCGCTGCCGGGCACGCGGCGTGGCGCTGGTCGTGTCGCTGGTCGTCTTGGCGGCTTCGATCGTGATCCTCGCCGGATTTCCCGGCGGTGCCGAGCCGTACGCCGTGTGGCAGGCCGATTGGCTGGGTGACGCCTTGCCGCAAGTCGACCTGAAACTGGCCGTGGGCCTCGACGGGTTGAGCTTGTGGCTGTTCGGCCTGTCGGCGTTGTTGACGGTCACCTCGGTCTTGGTGAGTTGGAATGCGATCGAGGAGAACGCGCCGACCTATTACCGGCTGTTGCTATTGTTGGAAACCGGGATGCTGGGGGTCTTCGCTGCCCGCGACTTGTTGTTGTTTTACGTCTTCTTCGAGTTCACGCTCATCCCGCTGTTTTTCCTGATCGGCGTGTGGGGAAGCGACCAGCGGCGGTATGCGGCAGTCAAGTTCTTCTTGTTTACTTTGGCGGGCAGCTTGCTGACGTTCGTCGGCTTGCTGGCGTTGGTCTTGTGGGCGGGGCAGTACGCGCCGGACGGGAAGATCACCTTCGACATCGCCGCCTTGACCGAGACGTTGCAGCAGTTGAACGCCACCGGCCGGTTTCCCGCAAAAGTGCAACTATGGATCTTTCTGGCGTTGTTCGTCGGTTTTGCCGTGAAAGTGCCGTTGTTCCCGCTGCACACATGGTTGCCGTTGGCGCACGTCGAGGCCCCGACCGCGGGAAGCGTTCTGCTGGCGGGTGTGCTGTTGAAAGTGGGCGGCTACGGCTTCGTGCGGTTCAGCATGCCCATGCTGCCCGACGCGGTGACCATGTGCGCCCCGTGGATCGTGTGGCTGGCCGTCGTCGGAATCATCTACGGCGCGTTGACCGCGTTGGCGCAGTCCGACATCAAGCGGTTGATCGCCTACTCGAGTGTGAGCCACCTGGGATTCTGCATGTTGGGGTTCTTTGCGTTGAATCGCGTGGCGCTTTCCGGCGGTGTGTTGCAAATGATCAATCACGGGCTGTCGACCGGCGGGTTGTTCGCGGTCGTCGGCATGTTGTACGAGCGATATCATACGCGGCGGATTCGCGACTACGGCGGGATGGCTTCCCGCTTGCCGGTATTGGCCTTCTTCATGTTTGTGATGACATTTTCCAGCATCGGCCTGCCCGGGTTGAACGGTTTTGCCGGCGAGTTCCTGATCCTGTTGGGAACGTTCCAGAGCGCGTGGGCCAAGGGCGGGCATTACCTGGTCGCCGCGGTCTTGGCCGTCGGCGGTGTCGTATTGGGGGCATGGTACATGCTGTACCTGGTGCGCCGCGTGTTCTTCGGGGCGTTGGTCGAGCCGAAGCACGACGAGGACGATTCGGCCGAGCCGGTGCGGGATTTGCGATTTCGCGAATGGTGTGCCCTGGTGCCGCTGGTCGTGTTGATCGTGTGGATCGGCGTTTGTCCGCAATTCTTCCTGAGCCGCATGCAGCCGACGTTGGAGCAGATCTACGCGGCAGCAAGCGTCAACGAACCGGTGTACCGACCGCCGACCGTTGCTTCCGAAAGCGAACAGGGGGAAGAAAGCGATCGGCCCGGACGCGTCGAATCGCGTGAGCCGGCAGGCAAGACGCTTGCCGGGACCTACTTGGCACAAGACGACGGCGCGGCGACATCCGCCGTGACGAACGACCGATAACGGGAGGAGTACATCACCGTGTGGCCGGAAATCCAACACCTGATGCCGGAACTGGTTCTGACGGTGACGGCCGTGTTGCTGTTCTTGCACGGGGCGTTTCGTCCCGGGGAGCAGAAGCTGCCGCCGTGGATCGCGACCGTCGCGCTGGTGGTTGCCGCCGCTTTGTTGGCGAAACAAACGAGCCAGGCGGCGGTTGCCGGTGCCGTGACCGTCGATCCGTTGGCATGGTTCTTCCGGTCGACGGCGGTGGCGGCCGGTGTGTTGTTGGTATGGTTGCGCCGGGCCGAAGGCGACAAGAACTACGCCGAAGAGACCGCCTGTCTGCTCGCGGCGATCGCCGGATCGATGCTGGCCGCAGCGTCCGACGACTTGCTGCTGGTGTTCGTGGGGCTCGAGTTGATCTCGGTGCCCGTCTACATCTTGCTGTATTTGGGAGGCAATCGGGGCGACCGGCAAGAGTCGGCGGCGAAATACTTTTTCCTGGGCATCTTGGCTTCCGCGCTGTTCTTGTACGGTTTGTCGTTTCTTTACGGCGTGACGGGGACGTTGCGGATTTCGGAGACGGCCGCGGCATTCACGGCCCCGGATCAAGAGATCGCCGTGTTCCCGCTGGGGTTCTTGGGCGTGCTGCTGGTGTTCGCCGGCTTGGCGTTCAAGATCACCGCCGTGCCCTTTCAGTTCTATGCACCCGACGTGTACCAAGGGACGACCCACGCGAACGCCGCTTTGTTGTCGGTCCTTCCCAAGGCCGCCGGATTGGCGGTGCTGGTTCGCGTGTTGTTGGTCGCTGTGCCGGGGCTGGAAAACTACCTTTGGCATGTCGCGATGGCCCTGTCGGTGCTGACGATGACGGTGGGGAACGTTCTGGCCCTGCGCCAGAAGAACCTGCGGCGACTGCTGGCGTACTCGGCGATCGCCCACGCGGGCTATCTGTTGCTGGGGCTGACGGCCGCCTTGGCGGCGGCGAGCATCGGGGCCGCCTCACGATGGGACGGCGGCGCGGCCTCGCTGGTCTACCTGGCGGCCTACGTCTTCGGGACGATCGGCGTGTTCGCCGTGCCTGCGGCATTGGAGCAAGGCGGTAGGCCCATCGACCGCGTGACTCAATTGGCCGGGCTGGCCTGGTCGCCTTTGGCGAGCAAGAGACTCTTGGCTTGGGCGTTGGCGGTGTGCCTGTTCAGCCTGGCAGGCATCCCGCCGCTGGCCGGTTTTTGGGCGAAGCTGGCCGTTCTGATGAGCGCCTTGGATACCGGAACGAAGGCCATGGAGGGAACGCCGCAACGCTGGCTGATTGCCGTGACGGTCATCGGGGCGATCAATGCGGCGATTGCCGCGGGATATTACCTCCGCGTGACGGCCGTGCTGTTCTTCGGACTGGGAGAAGGCGAAACCCGCTCGGTGGAAGACAACGTGACGGCGATCTATCGCAAGCCGGGATTTTCGGCGACACTGGCCGCTGCGGCCTGTATGGTGATCGTTCTGGGAATGGGGTTGTCTCCGGCACGCTGGTTCCGGGCCGCCGATACGGCCGTCCGCGGTCTGCGATCGAATCCATTCCAAGCGGTTCGAATCGACAAGCAAGGCGACGGTGCGACCGTCTTCCATGTACAGCGGCAGGAGAACCCCGCAGCGGGGTGAATTTCTGCGGTACGCAATTGAGGCGTGCACCCTGCTGGTGACGGGGTGAAAAAATTTCGGCCGAAAGGCCTTTTCACGCGGGAAGCGACGTTAAAAATAAGGAGCGACGGTCACCTGCCGAGAGCGTCCCGCAACTGTGCCCCGAGTTGCGGGTCAAGGTGACCGTCGCTTGCCCCAAAGTCCTTCGTAACTTGTCGATCGCTCGACCTTTGCCTCTTGCTCGGCCCCGCGTGTGTTAAGCACAACGGTTGATGGACGCGCGGACAACACAAGGTGGGCGATCGACATTTTTCGCCGTGAGGAAGCAGCCTACCCGACGGCGAAATGCGTGGGGAATCTCCTGCCCCGGTCTCGTCCTGATTACTCCTCGTGTGTCGCCGCGTTTCTTATCGCGGTGGTCCTCTTTCGATCATATATCCTATCCAATACATTGGCCTGGGAGGCTGATTTTGTCCACAAATTTTTGGCGAACTCGCCGAATTTGTGCTCTGTCGAGCGGGGGGCGATTTCCCTGTGCGAGGGGCTGTCTCTTGCGGGGGAGGGATGCCCTCGCCACAATGGCAATCGATGTTCGGTCGCGTTTTTTCGATCGAAATCTGCGAAGTGGTCTTTGGTGCGAGCGTCCGCATGCCTCGTCGTCGACATCTTGCCGGGCTGTCGAATCTGTTCGACAAAGCCGCTCAACCGATCTACGTGTTGGACGCTCAGTGGCGCATCGTCTACGCGAATCGTGCCTGCCTGGACTGGGTTTCGGTTGAAGAGCGGGAGTTGCTGGGGCGGCGTTGTTTGTTCCATAGCGAACTCGATTTGGATCCGGCCGACGTGATTGCCGCGGGATTATGCCCACCGCCCGAGGCGATGACGCGCGACGAAACAATCGGCAGTATTTCCTGTTTGCTGCAAGGCGGAAAGCTGTCGCGGCGCCGTGCCCGGTTCTTGGCCATCCGCGACGGGAACGAGGTCGTCGGCCTGATCGCCTTGGCGGATCCCGACGAGCAACCGGTGCCGACGCAGACGAATGCCGCCGCTGAAGGCGAGCGGACCGAGGATTGGCACGAGGTCGTCCGCGCGTTGAGGCATGAGCTGCGCTTGGTGTCGGGCGTCGAGCCGATCCTGGGGCGGCATCCGGCTTCGGTGCGCCTGCGTCGGCAGATCGAGGCGGCGGCCGCCGTCGGCGAGAACGTCTTGCTGTACGGGCGGCCGGGAAGCGGTCGGCGCACGTTGGCCGCCACGATTCACTACGGGGGCGGATACGTGCCCGGTCCGTTGATCCCCATTCCCTGCGCCGATATCGACGCCGACGTGCTCGAAACGACGGTTCAGGCCTTGGCCGCGGCGCACGCCGAGGAAGACGGTCGCGCGGCCTTGCTGTTGGAGGATGTCGACGCGTTGGCCGATGAGGCGCAGTGGGTCTTGCAACGTTTGATCGTGCGGGAAGACTTCCCGTTTCGCCTGTTCGCGGTGGCCGAATCGTCCCTCTTGGAAAAGGTCGAACAGAAGGCGTTTCGTGCTGAACTGGCGCTGGTATTGACGACCTTGACGATCCGTGTGCCGCCGTTGGAAGAGCGGCTCGAGGACGTGCCGGTGCTCGCCCAAGCGCTACTTGAACGCTGGAATACGCAGGGCGAAAAGCAGCTTTCAGGGTTTTCTCCGCCGGCGATCCAAGTTCTTACGACGTACCGGTGGCCGGGTGAATTCGCCGAGTTGCAATGGGCGGTCGAGGAAGCGGCTCGACGCGCACGCGGTCCGCGGATCGAAGCCGAGGATTTGCCCCGTCGGTTGCGTTGGGCGTTCGACGACGCCGCCTCGCCCCCGATCGATCGCGAGCCGATCGATTTGCCTCGATTTTTGGCCGATGTCGAGCGCGAGGTCATCATGCGGGCGCTGCGAATCGCCAAAGGCAACAAGGCCCAGGCCGCAAGATTGCTGGGATTGAACCGGCCCCGTTTGTATCGCCGCTTGGCCGAATTGGGGATCGACGACGCCGAAGATACGGCTTCCGATTGAGACCGACTCGACTGAGGACATAGACGATGCCGTGTGTTTGGTATTGTCGGCAGGATCAATTGCAGCGAAGGGCATGGCGGGATTGAACGGTGACGAGATTCGGACGACGCGACGACGCTTTCCCGGCGGCGAGTCGGCGGCACTGGTCGTATGCGAGACGACGGGACGCTGGACGGCCGCATTTCGGACGGCTTTGGCACGTCTCGAGAAGACCGTCGACACGCCGCGCGATATAATGACGTTGCCCGGCCGCGAGATGCTCGATGAGGTCTTGCAGCGGCGTCCGACTTCGGCGGTCGTCATCGAATGGGCCGGAAATTCGAAGCGGGAGTTCGTCGTCGAGTTGGCGCGACTTCGGCGTCGGTTTCCGGCGGTGCTGTGGATCGCCGTGGGTGAGGGACTGGCAACCTTTCACGTGCCGGTGCGTGAGGCCGGAGCCCACCTGGTCGTGTATCGCCCCTTGGACGTGCTGCCGGTCGCCCGCGCCGTCCTACGGCGTCTCGATCGTTTTGCGGCGGCCGACCAATCCTGCCGCGAGGCGATTTGGCGGCGTCTGCCGTGGCCCGCGTTTGCCGTCAAAAGGGAGATTTGCGATCTGCCGGGCGGAGAACACTGACGCGCGAGCGAAGCTTGTCGTTTGTGGGGCCGACGGTAAAGGACCGGTCTTCGCCGATCGTTGCACGATTCACTCAAGCAATAGAGGAAACCGACGTGATGTCCGATTCGCTGACTCGCGAAAATGTCTTGCAGGCTTGTGAGGATTTTCAAGACCCCGAAACGGGGCGCAGCTTGGTCAAGATGGAACAAGTCAAAGATGTCGTCATCGAGGGCGACAAGGTGACGGTGACCGTCGGTTTGACGACCTTTGCCGCACCGCTTTGGGACGAGATCACAGCGCAATTGACCGAGCATTTGAAGACCCGGTTGCCGCAGGCGGCGGAAGTGACCGTCCATCGCGTGATCGAGGAACGCCCCCCGGCAAAGCAAGGACAGTTGGGGGTGCAGGTGAAGTCGGTGATCGCCGTGGGGTCGGGCAAAGGCGGCGTCGGCAAGAGCACGATCGCAACGTTGTTGGCGTTCGGGCTTTCGCGTGCCGGAGCCAAGGTCGGAATGATCGATGCCGACGTGTACGGGCCGAGCGTTCCCCACATGTTGGGTTCGCGCGGTCGGCCCACGATGCACGACGGGAAGATTCAGCCGGTGGTCGTCGACGGGGTGCCCGTCATGTCGATGGGGTTCCTCGTGCCCGAAGACGAAGCGGTCATCTGGCGCGGCCCGATGCTCCACGGGGCGATCCAACAATTCTTGGGCGATACGAATTGGGGTGAACTGGATTACCTGGTCGTCGACATGCCGCCGGGTACCGGCGACGTGGCCATCAGCCTGTCGCAATTGATTCCCGTTTCCGGGGCGGTGGTCGTGTGCACGCCGCAAGAGGTCGCCCTTCTCGACGCCGTCAAAGCGGTGGCCATGTTCCGTAAGGTCAACATCGAGCTGTTCGGCATGGTCGAGAACATGAGCCACTTCATTTGTCCGGAATGCAACGCGCGGCACGAAATCTTCGGTACCGGCGGGGCCAAGGCGAAGGCCGAGCAATTGGGCGTACCGTTCTTGGGTGAGGTTCCGTTGAACGTGAACATGCGGGTGGCCGGCGACGCGGGTAAGGTGGTCTCGTGCTTCGAGGACGAGGCCTGTCGGCCGTACCTGGAAAACCTCGTGAAAAACCTCGTGCGAACAATCACGTCGCAGCGCAAGCAGAAACCGCCGATGCCCTCGCTCGAAGTGCTCGGTTGACGCACTCGGCCCGCCCGCGCAGACGCCGTGTGCGCCCTGCACACTTTTTGCGATCACCCGGCAAGCCGACTATACTCACCTCGGCCGTTCGTCGGTCGAGGTTTTTTCGTGGACGATTCCGATGTGGGGGAACGATCATGCAGGCGACGCGATTTCTTGTCGGGGTAGTCGTTGTACTCGCGGCAACCGTTTTCGGAGCGTCGGCGACGTGCGTTGCCGAAACGGGCGTTGAAGTGGTCGGTTCGCCGCCGACGGAACGCCCGAACTCGCACTACGTGTCGAATCGTCGCCCATTGACGGTCAGCCCCTTCGTCAAGCTGCCGATCGGTGCGATTCGGCCGCAGGGGTGGCTCCGTAGGCAATTGGAACTGGAACGCGACGGCCAGGTTGGACATCTCGAGGAAATCTCGCGCTGGCTCGACTTCGAACGCAGTGCATGGACCGATCCCCAAGGGCAGGGGGAATATGGTTGGGAGGAGATGCCTTATTGGCTCAAAGGCTACGGTGATTTGGCCTACGTGCTGGGTGACGAGCAAATGATCGCGAACGCCCGGCGCTGGATCGAAGCCGTCATGGCCTCGCAACGGGACGACGGCTGGTTCGGGCCGCGCGGCTTGTTGACCAGTTTGGGCGACAAGCCCGATTTGTGGCCGCATATGATCATGCTCAATGTGCTGCAAAGTTACTACGAGTACACCCACGACGAGCGGGCGCTGGAGGTGATGCTCGGCTATATGCGCTGGGAGAACACGTTGCCGGTGAGTGCCTTCGGCGAAGGCTACTGGCCGCGGTTGCGGGCGGGCGACAACATCGAAAGCGTCTTCTGGGTGTACAACCGCACCGGCGAACCCTGGTTGCTCGATCTCGCTCGGAAGATTCACGCCGGGATGGCCCGCTGGGACGAAGACGTCATCAACTGGCACAACGTCAATATCGCGCAGGGATTTCGCGCGGGGACGGTGTTTTGGATGCTGTCGAAAGACGAACAGCACTTGCTCTCGGCCGAACGCAATTGGCGAAAAGTCATGGCCGAGTACGGCCGATTTCCCGGCGGCGGGTTCGTCGGCGACGAGAATTGCCGCCCCGGTTACGTCGATCCGCGCGGCGGCATCGAAACGTGCGGCATCGTCGAATTCATGCATAGCTACGAGATGCTCACCAAGATCACCGGCGATCCCGTGTGGGCCGAACGTTGCGAAGAGATCGCGTTCAACACGTTTCCTGCGGCGATGACGCCGGAGCAAAAGGGCCTGCATTACATCACCTGCGTGAACCAGGTGCAGCTCGATCGGAACAACAAATCGCCGGGGATTCAAAATCGCGGCATGATGTTCGCCTATTCCCCGCATTCCTATCGTTGCTGTCAGCACAACGTGTCGCACGGGTGGCCGTATTACGCCGAAGAACTATGGACGGCCACGGCCGACGACGGCTTGTGCCTGTCGCTGTTTGCCGCTTCGACGGTGACGGCAAAGGTCGGCGACGGCACGGAGGTGACCGTCCGCGAAGAGACGGACTACCCGTTCGACGAGACGATCCGCCTGACCGTCGAGACCCCGGCGACGGTTCGCTTTCCGTTGTACGTTCGCAAGCCGAGCTGGACGAACCGGATGGAAATCGGCGTAAACGACGAACAACCGGTGGTCGTCGAAACCGAAAAGGCCCGCTTCGTTCGCTTGACGCGCGAGTGGAAAGCCGGCGACCGCGTGACCGTGCGTTTGCCGATGTCGCTGCGGGTGACCCGTTGGCCGAACAATCAGAATGCGGCGTCGATCGCGTACGGTCCGCTTCACTTTTCGTTGTTGATCGAAGAACGTTGGGAGCCGTTCGGCGACGATCCGAATTGGCCGAACTGGGAGGTCTTTCCGGCCTCGCCGTGGAACTACGGCCTGGTCCTGGATGACGACGAGCCGACCCGCGGCATGCGATTGGTGCGCACGGAAGGACCGCTCGCTGCGCAACCGTTTACGCCCGAAACCGTGCCGCTTCGCTTGATCGTCAAGGCCAAGCGGATCCCGAATTGGAAGCTGGATCGTTTGGGCATGATCGACAAATTGCAACCAAGTCCCGTGTGTTCCGCCGAACCGGTGGAAGAAATCACGTTGATTCCGATGGGTGCGGCGCGGCTGCGGCTGGGCATGTTTCCCGTCATCGGAGAAGGCCCCGACGCGCACGAGTGGACGCCTCCTCCGCTTCCCCCCGCGTCGAAGTACAAGGTGACCGCATCGTATTGCTACGCGAACGACAGCGTGCAGGCGGTCGGCGACGGATTGGAACCGCGAAATTCGAACGATCATTCGATTCCGCGACAAACATTCTGGCCGCACAAGGGGACGCAAGAATGGATCGCGTACAACTTCGACGCGCCGAAGACGGTTCGGTCGGTCGCCGTCTATTGGTTCGACGATGCACCGCAAGGGGGTTGCCGGATTCCTGCGGCGTGGCGGATACTCTACCGCGAGGGCGATGCGTGGTTGCCCGTTGCAAACGCGAAAATTGATCCCGTTCGTAAGGATGCCTGGAACCGCGCGACCTTCGAGCCGGTGACGACGACGGGACTGCGGCTCGAAATACAGCTTCAGCCGGAATTTTCCGGCGGCGTGCTTGAATGGAAGGTGGAGTAGCAACCGAGCGGCGGCATGGAACGTACCGATTTGGCGATCATCGGAGCAGGACGCGTCGGCAAGGCCTTGGGGCGCCTTCTCGTTCGGGCGGATTGCGTCCGTTCGGTGGCTGTGTACGATCGCGACGTTCGGATTGCCGAGCAGGCCGCGGCCTTCATCGGTAAGGGGCCGGCGGTTTCTACACTGGATGCGTTGCCGCCGGCGACGGTAGCGGCTTTGACCGTGCCCGACGATGCGATTGCCGGAGCGGCCGAAGAACTGGCTGCCGCGGGTGCGATACCGGCGACGGCATTTCACACCTCGGGGGTCCACGACAGCCGCCTGTTGCAGCCGCTCGCCGAACGGGGCGCGGCAGTGGCGTCGTTGCATCCGATGCGCAGCTTCGCCCGGCCGGCCGAGGTCGTCGAAACCTTCAGCGGCACGTTTTGCACCGTCGAAGGTGACGAACCGGCCGTGTGCCTGCTCGCGGAGTGGTTTGCTGCGTGCGGTGCGCAAGTGGTGACGATCGATCGGCAAGCCAAACCTCTTTACCACGCCGCCGGAGTGTTCGCGTGCAATTATTTGGTGACGCTCACGGCAATCGCCGAGCAACTCTTGGAAGCCGCCGGTGTGACGGAAGCACATCGGCGCGCGATGCTTGCGCCGCTGGTTCGCGAAACGGTCGAGAATTGGGCCGGCTCGACCCCGCACGACGCACTGACCGGACCGATCGTTCGCGGTGACGAAGAAACGGTGCGCCGGCATCTCGAGGCGTTGCAGACGCTTTCGCCCGCGTTGGCCGACTTGTATCGGCGCCTAGGGCAGGCGACGCTTCCGATCGCCGAGAAGGCGGGGCTGTCGAAGCTAGCGGCAGACCGCCTCCGGCGATCGATGAGCGACGCGCGCGACGTCGGTTGAAGGGGCAGGCAACCGCCGCGCTGGTCTTGAACAGCGCGAAGTTTCTCGTTTCGGAGTTGTGGGTTTCGTTCGCCCCTTGACAACCGCGCCGCGATAGGAAATATTACGAATCTGTAATACGTAATATCTGCCGGTAAAAGGGTGTCGAAATGGTCCGCCTGCGACGTTCTAGTGGGTTTACTCTGGTCGAATTGTTGGTCGTCATTGCCATCATCGGGATTTTGATTGCATTGCTGCTTCCTGCCGTGCAGGCCGCCCGAGAGGCCGCACGAAGAACCCAATGCACGAACAATCTGAAGCAGGTCGGATTGGCATTGCACAACTTTCATGCCGCCAGGGGAGAGTTTCCTTGCGGGTCGCCTAGCAAGGTGTGTCCCGGTTTCGAGCAGATTCCGGCTTGGCAGTACCGCTGGGGGCCGTTGGCGATGATCACCCCCTACATGGAACAATTCAACGTGTATCGCTCGTTGGATCTTTCGATGCCGTTGTACGGCCATACCGGGATCTTCAAAGGGCCCGGCTACGGTGTCCATCCCAACAACCAGGAAGCCGTTACCCAGGAAATCAGCTTTCTCTTGTGCCCCAGCGATCCGCAAAGAAAAGTTCGGATCGAAGACGCGGAATTGCCGTTTGCGGCTACCAATTACTTGGCGTGTTGGGGACGCGGTGCGCCGACCGAGACGGGCACGGCCATCTTCGCAGACGCCGACGGCGTGTTCCGCTCCGAAGAGCCTGTGCGCTTTGCCGATATTCTGGATGGAGCGAGCAACACTGCCGCCTTTTCCGAATCGCTGCTGCCGGACGGGAGTATTTCGACCGGCGGTGTTGTGCTGACGCAGGCAAACCACGGCCTGGTGATGGTGGGAGATTCCAGTCGATCGGACCCTCATTTGACGGTCGAGTGGTGCACGCGTTACGGTGAACCGGTTGCTTCACGGTCCCGTCGAGGAACCCGTTGGGTCGACGGCTTTGTTCTCTATACCGCTTACTATCATTGGTGGGGGCCGAATTCTCCGGTGCCCGATTGTGCCAAATGGGCACCGCTGCGCTCACTGTGGCAGTCGGCCCGCAGCTATCATCCCGGCGGCGTCAACGTTCTCTTCGCCGACGGCTCCGTTCATTTCGTTCGGGAGACGGTAGACCTCGATACCTGGCGGGCATTGGGCTCGATCCGGGGCGGCGAGGTCGTTCAAGGCCTTTAGGGAAATGCCCGAGAAGGGCGACACTATGCACGAAAGGATGGTTCGATGTTTGCATCCGTTGATCGAGAGTCTGTGATTCGCCGAACTGCGATAGGGTTTGTGATCGTCGTCGGGCTGGTGATGTGCCGGTGGAGCGGGTCGACGATGCCCGTTGCGTCGGCGCATCCCCACCATGAACAGCCGACGAAGCGAAGCCTTTACTATCTTGTGGGTGTGGGACCGGGCGACCCGGACTTGATTACGCTGCGGGCATTACGGGTGATCGAGCAGGCCGATGTCGTGTATGTTTCGCCCGGAGTGAAGGAGCGATTCGCACGCGAACTCGAAGGCAAGAAGGTGATCGAAGGGTTTTGGCGTCTGTTTCCGTACTACGGCCAAGAACGCGACGAGGTGCCCCTCGAAGAAAGGGATGCCTTCGATGCCATTTCGGCAAAACGCGACGCCTTCATCAAGCAGGTCCGCGAAACGACCGCTGCCGGAAAAGTCGTAGCCGTCCTCGACAGCGGGGATCCGCTGATCTACGGTCCGTGGGCCTGGTCGCTGCGGGAATTTGCCGACCTGCACCCGGTCGTGATTCCGGGTGTGAGTTGCTTCAATGCCGCAAACGCAGCCTTGGCTTGCTCTATCCAAGACGGAACGGAAACCAAGTCGATTATTCTGACTGCCGACGATTGGCCCGGAAAGAAAGACACCATCGACAAGCTCGCGAAGCTGAACACGACGATGGTTCTGTTTACCATGCGGGCCGATTTCGATGCGTTTATCGACAAGTTGTTGAAAAGTCGGTCTCCCGAAACACCCGTCGCCATTGTCGAATATGCCGGGTTCGCCGACCGGGAAGCGGTGATTACCGGCACGTTGGGCACCATCCGGCAGAAAGTGTCGGCGGATGAACTCCCGTTTGAGTACCTGATCTACGTGGGCGATTTCCTTCGTTTGCGTGCACCGTCGTCCGGCGAAAAGACTTCGGCTGCACGATAACCCTGCTCGGCCTCGCCGGGGGTGGTACGCCGGAGTTCAGGGCGAGGAAGATACACTGGAATTCCCCGAAGCCATGGATTATCGTGGCAGGCAATATGCCGGGGGGGATGTGTATCTCGGCCTCGCCCTATCTGCTTTCCCGCCTTTTCCGGAACGAGGTGCCCGATGCAACGTCGCTTGCTCGCCTGCTTTTGTGTCGTAACGGTGTGGTGGTCGGCTGCGGCCGTCGGAACTGCCGCTTCCTACGTGTGGCTCGAGGGAGAAAAGCCCGCCGAGGCGCAGGGCGAGCCGACCCTGTCGGGCTGGGGGAATGCCGATTTTCTTTCCCAAGGCGCATGGCTCTCGTACAGCATTCCCGACAAGGAAATCGAGGCGAAAGTCCCTGAATCGGGGTTGGCGATTCGGTATCCGTTCGAGCTCGATGAGGCCGGAAAGTACGAGGTTTGGCTTCGTATCGGCTTCGAATTCGTACGGTCCGACTTCGAATGGCAAATCGACGGCGGCGAGCGGCATACGGTAACGCCCGACGATTTGACGACCGACCTCATGGAAATCGCCACCTGGTGCGAGGTCGCCTGGTTGCACGCGGGCGATGTCGAACTCGTCCCGGGAAGGCATGTTCTGGAGATCCGGCTTCCCCGCCGAAAAGACGACGAAGGCAAGTGGAAACGCATTCTCTTTGCCTTCGATGCTGCGTGTTTGAGTCGCGAGCCGTTTCATCCGAACGGGAAATATCGGCCCGATCAAGACTGGAGGACCGATCGCGACCGCGCGGCGGCGGAACACGTCTTTCGGTTGCCTCCGCCGAAAGGCGCTGCGGAACGTGTCGAATTGCCGCTTGCCGGCGATTGGGAAATCTGTCGCGACGACGAACAGTATCCCAAGGATGTCGACAAACCGATTCCCCGTCTGCCCGAGACAACCTATTTTACGGCGATTCAGGTTCCCGGCGACAAGAACACGCTGCGCCCCGATTTGGTATTCGCGCATCGGCTTTGGTATCGCACGCGCGTCGAGGTTCCCACGGAATACAGCGGTCGTTCGTTCTTTTTGGTCTTTCCGCAGAACAACCTGAACACGACCGTGTACGTGAACGGGCGGTTGTGCGGCTTCGACAAGAATCCCTTCGCCCGCGTGCAGATCGACATTACGCCCGCGATCAAGCCGGGAATCAACGAGGTGTGGGTCGGCATTCGCGATGCGTGGTACGGCTATTCGACGAATCCGAACGATCCGATGAAGTTGCGTCGGGTGTTCAACCGGCCGATCAAGTTCTTCAGCGAAGGGTTCCAGGACCTGGCGTATCCGATCTGGAATCATCCGCAGTCGGGGATTCTCATGACGCCTAAGTTGATAGCGGCCGGGCCGGTGTACGCCGAAGACGTTTTCTGCAAGCCCTCGGTGGCGAAAAAATCGCTGGGCTTGGAGGTCACCCTGAAGAATCCCGCGAGCGAATCCGCGTCGGGGACGCTCCTTTGCGAAGTGATCGACGACGACGGCACCGTCGCCAAGCGGTTTGCACCGGTCGAATTCGAGTTGAAGCCCGGCGCCGAGAAGCTGCTCGATTTCACCGAATCGTGGGAAAATCCCAAGCTGTGGTGGCCCGACGATCCGCACTTGTACCGCCTGCGGGCGACCGTGCGGTTGAACGATCGACCGGTCGACGTTTCCGAGACGACGTTCGGCTTCCGCGAATGGTCGTGGCAGGGAAAAGATTTCAAGCTCAACGGGATCGTGTGGCACGGCTGGGCCGACTGTTTTCGGGCCTCGTCGCCGGAAGAATGGATCGCCTTCTACCGACAGACGAACCAGCGGATGATGCGATTCTGGGGTGCGTCGTGGCAAGGTCTTCCGCCGGAAGAAGCGTTGACGTTTTTCGATAAACACGGCGTCGTTGTACGGCGCAGCGGAATACTCGACGGCGAGCGCATCGGGTACAACGCGGTCGAGCACGACCCGGATCTCGTCGCGCTGTACGACAGCCCGATCAAGATGCAGTTGATGAAGAATTGGAAGGATCAACTCTTGGCCCAGATTCGGGGCGAACGGAACCATCCGTCGGTGATGATCTGGTCGATCGAAAACGAGTGGTTGTATATCAACTGCATCAATCTGCACCGCAAGTACATGGATTTGTTCGAAGAGGCCGTGTACGAAGTCGCCGAGGCTGCGATGGCGCTCGACCCGACACGGCCGGTGATGACCGACGGCGGCGGCGCCGGGGCGGCGCAGAAGATGCCCGTGCACGGCGATCATTACGTGTTCAAAGGATACACCGCCTATCCCGATCTGGCTTACGAGGCGAATCCGACCGCCGGAGGTCGCGAACGCTGGGTGTGGGATCAAAAACGTCCACGGTTCATCGGGGAGGATTTCTTCGCCAATGGCATCAATCCGTTCGACTATTCGTATTTCGGCGGTGAGGAAACCTTCCAGGGGAAGGCGCAAAGTCATCGTGCGGCGGGCATCATCTACCGCATGCTGACCGAGGGCTATCGCTGGGCCGGCTACGGGGCGTGGCACTTCTGGATGGGCCAACACGAAGCCGAGGACCAGTACAATTCGAATGCACCGCGGGCGGTGTTCTGTCGCCAGTGGGATTGGACGTTCGGGGCGGGCCAAACCGTCCGCCGTACGTTCCGCATCTTCAACGATACGCGATTCGACGATCCGATTCGGTTCGCTTGCGAACTGACGATCGACGGTAAGACGATCGCCAAAGGCGAACGCGAGTATCGTGTACCGCCCGGGGCGAGCGAAACGGTCGAATTGGCCTTCCGAATGCCGCAAACGAACGCGCGGGTCGAGGGAACACTCGTGTTGCGGTTGACCGTCGGCGGTGAAGAAGTCTTCCGCGACGAGAAGGCCGTTTCGGTGCTTCCTGATGCGGCGAAAGTCCATCCGCAATGGCCTGCTGAATTGAAGAAGGAGGATTTGCTCGTCTACGATCCGCACGGCAGCGTGGCGGCATTCTTGGACGAAGCCGATATCGCGTATACGAAGCTCGATGACCTCGAGGCGTTACCCGAATCCGGTAAGGTGTTGGTCGTCGGCAAGGATGCGATCGACGCGATGTCGACCGATTCGACGCGGTTCCAGGCGTGGGCGTCGACGGGGCGGGCGGTCGTCGTTCTGGAACAACGAGAACCGCTTCGCTACCAAGCCCTCCCCAGCGACATGACGCCGGACGACAACGAAGGGCGAACGGCGTTCATCGAAGATGTATCGCATCCGATCTTCCGCGACCTTGCCCAAAAGGACTTCTTTACGTGGGCGGGCGACCATGTCGTCTATCGCAAGGCGTACACGAAGCCGACCCGCGGCGCAAAGTCGCTCGTCCAGTGCGATCTGCGCCTTGCCCGCACGGCCTTGGCCGAGGTGCCCTGCGGTCGCGGCGTGATGCTGTTGTCGCAATTGGTGATCGGCGAAAAGCTGGACCGATCGGCCGCAGCCCGGCAACTGCTCGTCAACCTGTTGAGTTACGGAGCGAACTATCGGCTGGAATATCATCCCGTTCTCGCCTGCACGCGGGGCATGGACGCGCTGTTGCGCCGCGAACTCGATGCGATCAAGGTCAAGTACGATCCCGTGGATGATCCCGTAGCGGCGCTGGCCGGAAAGGGGCCGCGGATCGCGATCGTGCCGGCCGTGCCGGAGAATTTGCAGGCCTTGGTCGGCGCCGAGGATGCGCTGGTCGACTTCTATGCCGACGGCGGTTACCTGTTCCTGCACGGCCTGACGCCGGAAGGGCTCGACGCCTACAATCGCCTGACCGGTGTGGATCATCTGATCCGGCCGTTTTGGCGCGAGCGGGTGACGATGGCGATGCCGCGACATCCGCTGTGTGCCGGGCTGACGTTGGCCGACGTGGTAATGCGGTCGGGCGAACGGATCTTCGGCTGGACGCGCGACGAATACGTTGCCGACAACGTCTTTTCGTACGTGGTCGATGTCGACGACGTCCTCTCGTTCGCGCGTTTCGCGAACGACTTCGAGCGGAACATGGTCAACGGCATGGTTTCGGCCGATGCCTGGAAATACATCGTGAACGTGCCCGTCCCCGAAGACGGCGGACCGGTCGAGTTCGAAATGGAACTTCCCAAGCCGCGGACGATCGATCGCATGGAGTGGATCGGCAACACGTTCTACTATCCCGTGACCAAGGCGGCGTTGATCTTCGACGGCGACGAGGAACACGCCTTTGTCTTCGAGACCGAACCGAACAACGAGCCCCAAGAGTTCGTCATCGATCCGCCGCGGACGGGCAAACACGTGTTGCTGCGACTGTTGGAATGGGAAATCGTTCCCGAGAAGCACGCCGTGACCGGCCTGGACAACATCAAGCTGTTCGCGAAACGCGACGACGATTTCCGCCGTCGTGTGCACCCCATGCTGAATGTGGGCGGCCTGGTGGAGTACAAGCAGGGGCCCGGCGGTATCGTGTTGTGCAACGTGAAGTTCGAGCAGAGCGAGGCGGTTCCCGAAAACGCCGACAAGAAACGTAAGATCCTGGCCACCTTGCTGCGAAACCTGAAGGCGCCCTTCG
Source organism: Thermostilla marina (assembly GCF_054657455.1). NCBI lineage: Bacteria > Pseudomonadati > Planctomycetota > Planctomycetia > Pirellulales > Thermoguttaceae > Thermostilla > Thermostilla marina. The sequence continues at coordinate 1,065,737 of NZ_BAAHYR010000001.1, forward strand.
CCGAAGGAAAGACCGTCATCGCCGGTGCGCCCATGCGCTACGAGCCGATCGACATCGCGAAACACTGCAACCAGTATCGTGATGCGCAAGGATGGTTCGGCGACAAGCAATACACGTTCGCCGATTTGCCCGTGGGCGATCAACGGTTCGCCGGCGTGCCGTTTCATATCTACGATTTTCCGACCTCGCCGGTGCCCACGTGCATCATGTTGGGCGGCAAGGGCGTGCCCGGCAATCTGCCGGATGCCGTTCGCGGCATCACGATCGCACGCAAGGCCGACGCCGTATTTTTCCTGCACACTGCCCGCATGGACCATCGTCGTAGTCCGCGCGATTTGGCCGAGGACAAACGCTACGTCATGGCGCGGTACGTCGTGCATTATGCCGACGGGCAAACGGCTTCCATCGATCTCGAGGCCGAAATCGACATCGACGACTATCATCCGGAGCAGCTGCAACCTATCCCCGGCGCGCAACTGGCTTGGGTGAAACCGTATCCCGACGGCAAGCGGACGGCGGTCGCCTATTGCAAGCAATGGAACAACCCGCGGCCGGAAGTCGAAATTTCGTCGGTCGACTTCGAATACGGTCCCGATCGACGCGGCGTGCCCGCGTTGCTTGCGATTACCGCCGCAAAAGTCGAGTAGTGCGCAAAGTCGTGCAACACCCCTGTTGCCGTGCGATGTTCACAACAGCGACCAATCGCCGGTCGTCAGTGCGTAGCCTGCAAGGGCCGCGTTGGTGATAGCGTGTGCGATTACGCAATCGCCGAAACTGCCCGTGCGCCGGGCGGTGTACGCGACGATCGAAAACCACACGACCGCCGCGGGCACTTCCGCCGGATGCGAGAATACGGCGTAGGCGAGCATCGCCGAGAATGCTCCGCGCGTGAGCTTGCCGAATGGGACCCGCTGCCACTCGATATCGACGACCAGCCGCATGAAAAAGCCCCGCAAGAACGCTTCTTCGATCAGGGGAACCAGCAAAACCAGGCCCCACAATCGCACGGCCAGGTATCCGTAGATCACTCCGTTGCCGAAAAGTTGTAACTCGACGAACGGATCGTACCCGGGCCGCAGCATGGAGCGTCCGCCCAACCGTGCCGCCGCTTCGCGGGCGAACTCGCCAATGGGCGAAAGGCAAATCCCCAGCCATACGCCCGCGCCCACGAACCCGGTCGCAATGCCCCACGGTGTTATCCGCCACGGCATCTGTCGCAACACGCCGACGAAAGGCAACACCACGCAAGTAACCGCGACCACCTGAAACGCGTACACGATCGGATAGGCCACATTCGGCGGAAGATAGGCGGTAGGGATGAATGCGAGTCCTATTCCCATCGCCAGGTACACGATCAAGGGCGCAGCCAATGCGGCTCGACTGCGCTGTTCGCCGGCATCAGGTACAGGTTGCTCGAGGCGGTCGTCGGTGCGATGCGTCGTCATCGTGCCCCTTTTTGCGTCGTGGTTTCGGCGGTCGTATCGACAAGTGACGTGCTTCGGCAAGCGGATACACGACGCCGACCGGGCATGCTCGCCGACCGGCGTCGCTCGGTGATCATCGCTCAGCAGACGGACCAGTCGGGATCGGGGTGTTGGAGGATTTCCGGCGCTCGCTCGCCCTGAACGGCTCGAACTTCCTCTTGAACCTTGGCGACCGCAGCGGCATCGGTTAAGGCCTCGACGGTCACGCGGAAGGTGCGCGATTCGCCGGGAGCGAGATCGACGACGCGGCCGTGTTCTTTTTCGAACGATTTCGTATTCGGGAAGTTCGTGGCGGGTTCCAGCCCGGTCACGTATCCGTCGACGACCGCCTGTCGATTCTTCCACAGGGTAAAGCACGGCAATTGACGGACGTCGAATCGCACGCAGGCACCCAGGTCGGCCCCGGAATTGTGTAACAGGGCGACGGTCTCGCCGCTTTCGGCAGCCGCCGGCCGGAAATAGAAGACCGCCTCGCGCAGTCCCGGCGATTCCGGTCCGTAGCGGTCCCACTCGGCCGCGTTTTCGACGGCCGTGGCATCGCGCGGGGCCATCTTTTCGATCGGCAACAGCACTTTCGATCCCGGATCCAACAGCGGCGCCCCGATATTGATGTGATACAGCAGTTCCATGTCGGTCGGTTCGGCCGACAGGTTCTCGACGGTATCGATGATCGTGAAGGCGGTCGAGCCGACGCGGGTTTCGATGCGGGTAGAAAGCCGAAGCTTCGTGAAGAACAGCCGCGTCTCATCGACTTCGCCGATTACCGCCATCGTGCCGGTTTCTTCATCGACCTCGGCGACCACCTTGTGGGCGGGGCGGTTGGCGATCTTCCCGTGCAAAGGATACCGCAACGTGCCGTCGGGGTTGAACTCGGGCGCGCCGTTGCTTTCGAGACCGCAGCGAACGACCAGTTCGTCGAATCCGTCGAGCCAACCCACTCCGCTGGGATCCCAGATGGGAACGAACGCCGGGTGAACCGGTCCGCGCGTCGGTGCCTGCCAGCCGAGCCGGAGATCGCCGACGACTGCCTGCCAGACGCCCATCCCGCGGGTGGGAAGAATCGTCAGTTGCATGCGACCGTTGTCGAGACCGACCACCTCGACGCCGTCGCTCAGTCCGCCCCGCAGGCGAGACTTGGCGATTTCCGCCTTTTCGAAGCCGGCCCCCAACTCGCCGCCGTCGAGGCGGGCCGATTCGAGGTACGTTTGCTCTGCCGCATCGATGAACACCCATTTCTTGGTCGCCATGAGCGTCTCCTCCGTTTTGCGGGCTCGAATGCCGAAAAATACGCGGTTTCGGTTGCCGAGAATTCTTCGCGTGCTTGGGTTTTGCAGGTTGTCTGGCTCGCAGTGAAGCGTTTCGGTGCGTCGCCGAGCGTGAACACAATGGTAGACCTGAACGGAGCCGATTGCCAGTACATCGAGAGGCGAACTTTCGCCGACGCCGAAGGGGATCGGGTTATATGTCCGCTTCGTGCCGGTTGCGGTTACGATCGCCCGAATTTCGACGCCGTTTCTTGCGGAAGGCGGTTCCAATCGCTAAAAATGGTCACAGACTTTATTGGCCCTTGCCGGGAACGATGCCCGCACGGCGCCGGCAAGCCGTCCTCTGTACAGGCCGTTCACGTCCCGTTTCGCTGGAAATGTGGAGAAGGAGCACACACCGATGGCCGCATCGAAGATCGTCGAAAAAGATAACGTCGGAAAGATTCTGGATCGGGCCATGGATGCAGGCGGCGGCCTGCTGCGTTTGACGCCCACGTGGGTGCCCCGCAGCTTCTTGCACCCCGGGCGGCGGATCAAGCTCGCTCCCGAAGACCTGTATGCCTTGGGGGGGCACCGCGGCGGTATCGACGAACGGTGGTTCGCCAGCACGACCGAGGCCGCCAACGAGAACCGCAATTGGGACGAAGGGTTGAGCTGGGTGCGTTTCGAGGGAGAACGCTTCCTGCTGCGTGATGCCGTCGAAGAAGGGCAAGGTCGCATCGTCGGTCCCGACATTTGGGAAAAGTACCAGCGGTGGCCCGTCTACTCGAAGTTCTTCGACAATGCCGGCCCCATTCCGCACCACATGCACCAAAGCCAGGAATTCGCCCAGTTGACCGGGCAGGAAGGCAAGCCCGAGGCGTATTACTTCCCGCCCCAACTGAACGCCGCCGAAAACCATTTCGACTACACGTTCATGGGCCTCGAGCCGGGGACGACCAAAGATCAAGTCAAAAAATGCCTGGAAGACTGGAACAAGGGCGACAACGGCATCTTGGACTTGTCGCGGGCGTACCGCCTCAAACCGGGGACGGGATGGCTGATTCCCGCCGGCGTGCTGCACGCTCCCGGCTCGCGCTGCACGTATGAGCCGCAATGGGGTTCCGACGTGTTCGGAATGTTCCAGTCGTTGGTCGAAGGCCGGGTCGTGCCGTGGGATTTGTGCGTCAAGGACGTGCCGAAAGACAAGCACAACGACCTCGACTTCATCGTCAGTCAGCTCGACTGGGAAAAGAACGTCGATCCCTATTTCAAAGAACACAACTACCTTGAACCGATCGTCGACGAAGAGGTTTCGGGCGACGGGTACGTCGACAAGTGGGTCGTCTACGGGCTGGTCGACGGGAAGCAGCTCTTCTCGGCCAAAGAATTGACCGTCATGCCCGGCGCGAAATGCACGCTCAAAGACCCCGGTGCCAGCGGCTGGATCACTGTGCAAGGCTGCGGTCGGATGGGCTCGCTCGCCCTGCAAACGCCGGTCATGATTCGTTTCGGCGAAGAACCCGACGACGAGGTGTTCATCACCTACGAGGCCGCTACGAACGGCGTCGTCATCGAGAACACCGGCTCCGAGCCGCTGGTCGGGTTGCGGTACTTCGGACCGGACGTCCATCCGAAGGTGCCGAACGTCGGCGATTACAAGAAGTAAGCCGAATGATCGAGTCGGGGCGTCCGGCGGACGATCGGTCGGGAACGCCCCGACGGAAGTGACAGCTCCGAGCCGATTCGTGCGCCGCGTGCCGAGCCGATTGCCATGCAGGCGGCGCGTCGTTTTCGGCCGAGTTTTTCGCCCCGGTTCGTGTCGGTTCCCAAACAAAGCGAGGAGTGTCCATGAGCACGGCTCAGCGCAACAACTATCCCAAGTTGCACAACGCAGCATGGCCCGGCGTCGTCGGCAAAGGCGATGGAGGCGAACCCCCGATCGATCTCGATACGATGCTCGACCTGACGGCCGCCGCCGAGGTCGACGGCATCAAGTTCGACGGGTTCGACCTGTTCTTGTATTTGCCGCACATCGACATCGACTCGACCGTCGAGAGTGACGACGCCATCAAGGAATTGGCCGAAAAGGCGCAGAAGCGGAACCTCAAGATCGGTACGGTGGTGGCCCCGATTTGGCCGCCCACCGGCGGCGGATCGGCGATGGGCAGCGAGGAAGAACGGAAGCGGTTCCTCGAACAGGTAAAAAAGGGGTGTCGGGTCGCCAAAGTGTTGCGTGAGTTGGGCGTCCGCCCCGACGGCGTGGTCCGCATCGACTCGGCGTGTTCGGTGAATGACTGGATTGCCGATCCCGATGGCAACCAAAAGAAGATCGCCGAGACGTTCCGGCAGGCCTGCGACATCGCGGCCGATCACGGCGAACGGCTGGCGGCCGAAGGCGAAATCTGCTGGGGCGGCATGCACAGTTGGAAACGCATGCTCCAACTGCTGGAGATGGTCGACCGGCCCGACGTTCTGGGCTTTCAGGCCGATATGGCCCACACCCTGTTGTACCTGATGGGCTACAACGCGCCCGAGGACGCCATCCTGCCGCAAGATTTCGACTGGTCCGACAAGGATGCCTTCTACGCCGCGTACAAGCAGCTGACCGACGCCTTGCGGCCGTGGACGATCGACCTGCACATCGCGCAGAACGACGGCACGGTGCACGGTTCCGGTTCGCACGACAAGACCGGTCGGCACTGTCTGGCGACCGATCCGAACGGCAAACTCGACATTCCCGAGTGTGCCGGGTACTGGTTGCGCGATGCCGACGGCAACGTGACCAAGAAGATGCGGTACATCTGCTGGGACGGCTGTATGTTCCCCAACGCCGTCATGATGAATCCGCAGACCTGGAACGACATTCTCAAGGTCATGATCGAGGTCCGCGATCGCCACGGCTGGTATGAACCGGAAGAAGGGTGATCGGAGAGAGACGGGAAAGATAAACAGGGCGCAGGAAGGCGTCCGACCGACAACACGCATTTTGCATCGCGTAGGAGGGAGACAATGGCCAAAGAATTGCGAATCGGAATGTTGGGTTGCGGCTTCATGGGCCGCGCGCACTCGAACGCCTGGTTGCAGGTGAACCACTTTTTTGAACGGGAGCACAAGCCTGTCTTGAAGGCCTGCTACGCCCGCAGTGAAGACAAGGCCAAGGCCTTCGCCCAACAGTGGGGCTACGAAACGATCGAAACCGATTGGAGGAAGATCGTCGAGAGTCCCGACATCGACGTGGTCGACATCTGCGTGCCCAATCATATGCATCACGATTGCGTGATTGCAGCGGCCGAGGCGGGCAAGATCGTCGTTTGTGAGAAGCCGTTGGCGATGAATGCCCAGGAAGGCGAAGCCATGTTGGCCGCGGTCGAAAAGGCCGGGGTGCCGAACATGGTCACCTTCAATTATCGCCGCGTGCCCGCCATTGCGTTGGTGCGGCAGGTGATCGACGAGGGCCGTATCGGTCGGGTGTTCCACTATCGGGCCACCTACAACCAAGACTACACGATTTCGGCCGATGTGCCGCAGGGCGGTCGGGCGCTGTGGCGATTGGACAGCCGCGTGGCCGGCTCGGGCGTGACCGGCGACTTGCTGGCCCACTCGATCGATACCGCCGAATGGCTCAACGGCCCCATCAAGAAGGTCGTCGCCTACACCGAAACCTTCGTCAAGGAGCGCAAACACGCCGAGACGGGGAAGGTCGAGAAGGTCGACATCGACGACGCCTGCATGTTCTTGGCCGTCTTCGAAAACGGATCGATCGGCACGTTCGAAAGCACTCGCTATGCTCGCGGACGCAAGAATTACAACACCTTCGAAGTCAACGGCGAACACGGGGCGGTCTTCTTCGACCTGGAAGATCCGCACATCCTCCAGTTCTTCCGGTACTACGACCCGGCAAGCGGTCGGAAAATCGAAGATCACCTCACCGGATGGCAGCGGGTGCACGTGACGAACTTCGAGCATCCGTACATGAAAAACTGGTGGGTGCCCGGATGTACGATCGGCTACGAGCACACCTTTACCAACAGCTTCGCCGATTTCCTCGCCAGTCTCGAAGGCGGTCCGGAATTCCAGCCCGACATCAAGTCGGCACTGCGCACGCAGCGGGTGTGTGACGCCGTGCTCCAGTCGGCCAAGGAAGGACGTTGGATCGAAATCGCCTGACCTGAATTCTGCACCGTCAAACAATCGGCCCGGCAGCCGTCGAGCTGTCGGGCCGATTTCGTGGATCGATGGCTATACGCGACCGGACGATCACGCGTGAATTATTCTTCTTCGACCGCCGCGGTTTTCCGGTACGTGCTGGGCGACATACCCACTTCGCGCTTGAACACGACGCTCATGTGCGAGGCGGTCTTGAAGCCCGCCAACGCGGCGACCTCGGGTAAGGGGTGGCGCGTGCGCGTCAGCAGCTTTTTGACTTGCTCCAGGCGAATCCGCAAAATCTCGTCCTTCGGCGTGCGGTTGAGATACCGGCGGAAACGGCGCTCGAGCGTCGCACGCGACAGGGCGAGGCGATGGACCACATCACCCACGGTGATCCCGTCGCAGGCGTGACGGCGAATGAACGTCAAGGCCTCGGCGAGTTCGGGATCGGCCATGGCGAACACGTCGGTCGATTCGCGGGCGACCACGCCCCGCGGCGGCAGCAGGATTTCACTGCGAGGAGGCTTCTCACCGTGCATCATGCGGTCGAGCAGCGCGGCCGCCTCGTAACCGATGCGCGGCGTGTTCAGGTCGATACTGGACATCGGCGGCGAGGTGAGCGTCGTGATCACCGGATCGTTGTCGACGCCCAAGACGGCGATTTGCTCGGGAATAGAAATATCGACGCTGCGGCAAGCATCGATCAACCGCATCCCGCACATGTCGTTGGCGGCCAACACGGCGATCGGCTTGGGCAGGCTTTGTGCCCATTCGGCCAGTTCCTGTCGTTGGGCCTCCCACAGCGAGCGGCCTTGGCATTCGGCCGAGAACCAATGGCAGGGGATGCCGTGACGGCGGGTTTCTTGGGCGAAGGCCCGGCGGCGACGATCGACCCAGGCGCCTTCTTCGATCGTGCAAAAGGCGACTCGTTGGAATCGACGTTCGAGGAAGTGCTCCACGGCCATCCGGGCCAGGGCCTCTTCATCGACATAGACCAGCGGCAGCCCGTGGCCTTCGACTCGCGTGTTCGTATCGACCGCCGGCACCCCGCGAGAAACGATGGCGTCGATGACGTCCTCGTAATAACTGCGAATGATGATGCCGTCACCCGTCCAACGACGGAGCCAATCGGGCTCGCGCTCGCCCAGCGAGCGTTCTTCCATGTAGAGCGACCAGCGGCCGTGCGCCACGGCGTAAGAACCGATTCCCTCGAGCAAACCGCGACCAAAGATCTTCGAGGTTTCGACCAAAAGCAGGATGTGTTTCGTGTGCGGCATAGGGGACCCGAAACTCCGGAATTAGCAGATTGATGAAAAACCTGTATGCAAAAAACTGATATGTCGATCCCGCAGCCTATCCCCAAACACCACGTCGATATATTGAGTTTACCTTCCAAAAATCGCATTTGGAACCCAATTCTCGGTTTTTGAAACACTTGTTCGGCCACTATGAGCATGAAAAGTACATTCTTCGAGAAAAAGTGAAATCAAGACTTTGTGGCAAAATCTGCGGCAATCATGAAATCTGCTTTGAGAAAAATCGGAATGTTGCGGTGGTTGGTCGATCCGCAATGCATTCGGGACACATTTTGTGACGTCGGCGACACTCGGAAGGGTGTCTCTGATGCAATGGTGAACGAAGTTTGTCCGCGGTGCTGCAAATTGTGGTTGCAGCGTGTTCGTTGCTGGCAATTCCGAAGGCTACGGGATAGCATCAGCCCTTTGACTGGTGCCCGGATCGGACATCGGGTGAGGCGGGGGAGGGGTGAGACGTCGCACGGATGCCGTGTGCAGTCGTCGAATGGAAGAGGAGAGTTGTATCGCGCCCGTTTCACTACGGAGGTTTCCGATGAGAATGTCTGCGTTGCGACTTGCATGTTGTACGGCGGTGTGCCTCTTGGGGAGCATCGCCGCGGCGGCGGAGAAACGTCCGAACATCCTGTATATCATGGCCGACGACCATACCACGCAGGCGATCGGTGCGTACGGCAGCCGGTTGGCCAAGCTGAACCCGACGCCGGTCATCGATACCCTTGCGAAAGAGGGGATGCTCTTCGAACATTGCTATGTAACGAATTCAATTTGCGTTCCCTCGCGTGCGTGCGTCATTACGGGACAGTACAACCACGTGAACGGTTGCTTCACGTTGCGCGAACACCTGCCGCCGGAACGCCATTACTTGGCGATCGAGATGCGCAAGGCGGGGTACACCACCGCCATAATCGGGAAGTGGCACTTGGGCGAAGAACCGAACTTCGACTACTACAAGGTGCTGCCCGGGCAGGGACGCTATTTCGATCCGCAGTTTCGCGACAAGAACGCTCCGGGCGAATGGCCCAAGAACATGGTCGAAATGAAGGGCCATTCCAGCGACTGCATTGCCGACAGTGCCTTGGAGTGGCTCAAGAATCGGCCGAAGGACAAACCGTTCTTCCTGATGCTGCATTTCAAGGCGCCGCACGATTTCTTCCAATATGCGCCGCGTTACGAAAGCTACCTGGCCGACGTCGAGATTCCCGAACCCGAAACGTTGTGGCATCAGCCGAATTTCGGCTCGATCGCGACGCGAGGGTACAACGATGAGCTGGTTCGCTTCATCGGAACGTCGATCGGCCGACGCCACGTCTTCCGCAACTACACGCAAAAATGGGCGAATGATCCCTCACTGACCGACGACGAGGCGAAGCACCAGGCTTATCAGGCGTATCTCAAGGCCTACCTGCGCTGCGTCAAGGGTGTCGACGACAACCTGAAGCGGGTGTTCGGATACCTGAAAGAACAGGGCGTCTTCGACAATACGGTCATCCTCTACACCGGCGACCAAGGCATGATGCTCGGCGAGCACGACTACCAAGACAAACGCTGGATGTACGAAGAGAGCGAGCGGATGCCGCTGTTGGTTCGCTGGCCCGGCCATATCCCTGCCGGTTCGCGGACCGATGCGATCGTCGAAAACGTCGATTTTGCTCCGACCATGCTCGATTTCGCCGGTGTGCCGACGCCCGAGTACATGCAAGGGCGCAGTTTCAAATCGATCCTGCTGACCGGAAAAGAACCGGAAGATTGGAAAAAGGCGGCATACTATCGCTATTGGATGCACCTGGCGCACCATTGGAATCCCAGTCACCTCGGCATTCGTACGAAGCGCTACAAGCTCATCTACTACTACGGATGCGATATGAACGGTGAAAACCGGACGCCGCCGGGATGGGAGTTGTACGACCATCTGAAGGATCCCTTCGAAACGACGAACGTGTACGACGATCCGGCGTACGGTGATGTCGTCAAGCTGTTGAAGGCGCAACTCGCCGAGTTGAAACGCAAGGTGGGCGACAACGAAGAAGGAATGCCCGCGGTCAAGAAAATCGTCGAAGAGTTCTGGGACTACGACGAGGCCGACCGCCAAAAGGCGATCGAGATTTCGCATCAGTATGCGGCCGAACAGCAGGCCAAGTACGAAGCGATGCAGAAACGTCAGCAGTAGTCGTTCGCCCTTCGGCGAGGGGGAATGAGTGAAGAGAAATCGAGGCGGTCGTCGTCGGACGGCCGCCTCGTTTCGGTGCGCGGTTTACTCAGCCTCGCTTGCCTCGACGGCCGCGAGTTTTTCCCGCAAGAATGCAACGCTTGCCGGAACCTGGGCCTCGGTGAGACTGTGCAGCAACAGCGGCCCGTCGAAGCCGACGCGTTTCAGGGCGCGTAGATAGCAGTCGTAGTCCAGCAAGCCCGTGCCCGCCGCCGATTGTCCGGCTTCGCCGTCGCGTTCGAGATCTTTGGCGTGCGCGAGGACGATATCGGGGCCCAGCAATTCGACGGCCTCGTCGATCACCTCGTGCATGCGGGCAAGTTGTCCGTGGTGGAACAGGTTGGCGGCGTCCATGATGATCTTCAGACGCGGCGAAGCGACCTCGTCCAGCAAACGCCGGGCCTTGTGCGGTGTGTCGATCACGTTGGCGACTTCGGTTTCGATTACCAACGTCAGATCGTGGGCTTCGGCGAGTTCAAGAACAGCATCGAGCGTGGCCCGCATGTCCCGCCAAGCCTCGGGCGTGTGAGTGTCGGGGTGTGCACGCCACATGTCGTTCGGGTCGCGCGTGCCCGTGCACAACGAGACGATCCGAACGCCCAAATGCGGACAAGCCTCGGCCAGTACCTTGAACCGCTGCAAACACGCCTCGCGGTACGCAGCGTCGGGATGCGCCATGTTGAACGTGCCCGAGATGGAGACGATGTCGAGGCCCAGGTCTTCGGCTCGGGCGCGAACGGCATAGCACACCGCCGGATCGATCGCTTCGGGGAGCGAATCGCCGTACACGCATTTCATGTTGAAGTGAACGGCGCGCAGGCCCGTCGCCGCCACGGCGGTCAACGTCTCTTCCCATGTAGGGCGGACGAATACCTTCGCGAAGATGCCGAGTTGCATCAGATTTCCTCGCCGATCACGACTTGGCCAGGGCGGCGACTTGCTTGCGGAACTCGGTCAATCCCTTGCGGTACGCGGCGGTCCATTCCGGATTCGGTTCGACCGTATCGCGGAAGCGGACCATGATCTCGACCGCGTCGCCGACCGTAAATCGCTTGCGGATTTGTTTCTCTTTCCGCAAGTGCGACTCCATCGCCGCCAAGGCCGTGACGGCGGCTCCCAGCGCCGGCCCTTCCTCCGATTCCAAACGGACGAGCGGCTTATCGAGGACGCTGGCTAGGATGCGGCACATCAGGTTGCTGCGGGCAATGCCGCCCGAAACGGTGATGCGCTTGATGTTCTGACCGGCCGCTTCGTGTTCTTCGACGGCCATCGCGATGAGGTAGGCGATCGCTTCGAGAGCCGCCCGGAACTGCTCGCCCGCCGCGCGGGGCTTCTTGGGCAACCATTGCACCTTCGCCTGTTTGAGGCTGATGCCGCGAGACGGTTCGGGATTCACGAACGGCATGACCAACGTTCCGTTCGTGCCGGGAGCGACGGTCTCGGCCGCGCTTTCGAGTGCCGCCCAATCGGGATTGGGACCGACGACCTTGTCGAGGAACTGGGCGCCGTTGTTGTAGCACCGCATCCACAAGTACGGTCCCCAATTCAGCCGCATCACGTCGAGCTCGCCGGAGGTGGGCCGATCGGCCGACGAGGAGTTCACCACGGCCGAATTCCCGAGGATGACCGCCACTTGCCCGGCGTCGACGGCCCCGCCGCCCACCAGGCCCGCTTGTTGATCGTCGGAAGTCGGGAAAATTAGCGGGCGATTCTTGCCGCGAATACCGGCGACGGCCGCCATGGCATCGTTGAGCGTTCCGACCGGCGTGTCTTGCGGAATGATCTTGGGAAGCTGCTTCCAGGCCAATTGGCGGTAGGTTTCGTTTTCCAAGGCCCCGAGCATCTCGCGGCACCATTTGCGGCTGCGCAGGTCCATGATGCCGGTCGAGGCGGCCACCGAGACGCTGCACACGTCGAAATTGCCCGTCAGATAGCCTGCCGCCAAGGCACCGTGCGGCAGAATGCGGTACGTGCGCCGCCAATCGGCCTCCGAGAGAGTGCTTTCGTCTTTCACCAGATGGCTGAGCGAATACCGGATGGCCCAGGGCCCGCCGATCAACTCTTGGACCCTTTTTTGACCGCCGAGCCGTTCCAAGCCGACGGCGTGATATTCGGCCAAGGTGGCGTCGTTCCAGCAGATGGCACGCCGGACTTGGTTGCCGTTTGCGTCGATGCGACCGGCGGTGTGGTGCGTGGCCGAGATGCCTCCGGCAATCCAGCGGTTGAGCAAGCCCGCTTCGTCGAGGGCCTTGGCGATCGCCCGCACGCTTGCGAAGGCTTGGCCTTCCAGTTGCATCAAGTTCAGTTCACGGATGCCCGTCTTCGGGGAATCGCCGAACCAGAGATCGGTCGGAAGGCGTACTTCGGCCAGTACGCGTCCTTCGACGTCGAAAGCCAGGCACTTGACGCCGCCGGTGCTGAAGTCCCAACCGGTGATCACACTGTTCTTCTTGACGCATTCGAGCGATTGAGCCATGACCCTTCTCCCGTCCAATCGACCACGTTCGGTTGTGTGTTCGCTTCGTGTGTCGTGAATGCGACGCCGCCGAACGGCCGAAAAAATGCGGCATCGTCACGTATCGGGTTGTCGGCGATTGTACTCGCGGCGCCGTGCGTTGCGAACCCCCCGGCGAATTCCAAAGGGCACGGCGGCATGTTTCGGCAACAGGGGTGTTGCGGTCGGAGGACGAAACGTAACGAAAAACGCCCGCCGAAAACGGCGGGCGCGATGAATGGTCTTGCGGCTTGCCCATCGAGACGCCGCACGGGCAGAGAGCGCTACGCCTTGGGCCAAGGCTTGTTGCCCGCCCGTTTGCCGCAGAAGTACACTTCGATCCCCAACGCTTGGGCCATGGCCGCCTTGGCCATGGCGACGGCGTCGGCCTCGCGGGCGCTGTTGGCATAGGCCACTTGGATGTGGTTCGACTTGTGCCGGGCCATCAGCTCGTCGCGACCGATACCGTAGGTCACCGCGTGCATGATCGGCCACTGCGGCGTGGTCTCGTTCAGGCGGCGTTGGGTTTCCTCCGGCGGAAGCTCGACGACGCCGGCGCGACCGATGTCCATCCGCAGCTTGCCCTTTTCGACGAAAATGCGGGACCAAACGATTTCACCCGGCTTCGAGACGCCCTTGAGCGTACCGCCGCCGAGGCGGAAGTACATCGGCGGCTGTCGCTCGCTGGAGGCGCCCTTCCACCCGTCGATGAAGTGCGCCGGAGGCGCCGAACCGCTGATCAGGAACACCCAAACGTAGTCGGAAACCGTGCCCGACTGATCCCAATCGCCCCAGCGGACGTCGTGCAGCGTCGTTTCGACCGGCTGGCCCATGGCCGCGTGGACACGATTGGTCAGCAATGCGTCGAGACCGGCGCATTCGTCGACCTCGTTGAAGTGGATGACGGGCCGGCCCTTGAACAAGATGCGGCGGCCGTCACGGCTGCGGACGGGCGGGCGGTCCGAGTTGTTGAGCATGCCTTCGACCAGGTCGCTGGCGGGCAACAGGTCTTTCAGTCCCTGTTGATACTGGATGCCGATCGTGTCGCAACCGAAATCGTCGGCCAACCGCACGGCGGCGATATACATCTTGCACTGGGTGAGAACCTGCTCTTCGGTCAGGTCCGTTTCCGGGTTCTTGCCCAGCACGAATTTCATGCCCTTTTTCTTCAGCCAGGTGTAGACTTCGCGCGCTTCCTTGTCGGAAACCTGCGTGGTCTCATAGTACAGCGTCGATTGGCTGAGACGTTCCTTGAACACGCCGACGGGGTTGAGCAGTTCGTCGGGAATGATCGCGTTATACATTCCCATGCACCCCTCGTCGAAAACGCCCATGATCGACTTCTGCCGTTGCAACTGTTCGGCCAGAGCGTTGCCCAGTCGCTGGAGCGTGGCGGGAATTTTGACCCGTCGATACGGTTTGACGTGCCGCAAAGGATGTTTGATTTCGCCGGTTTCGAGCCACTTGTTGAGTCGTTCGAGGAACCATTCGTCGGTGAAGTCCTTGCTCCACAGCGACGAGAATTTCTTGCCGGCCTTGGTGAGGCACGCGTTCAAGTTCAGCAGGCCTACCAGTCCCGGCCACTGACCGGACCAATTGGCGATCGTGAGGATCGGCCCGCGGTGCGAGAGCAAGCCGGGCAAGACGTGGTGCGAATACTGCCACACGGCCTCGGCGACGATCAATTTGGCGTCGGGGTCGAGCTGCGAAAAAACTTCGAGCCCTTCTTTTTGCGACGAGATGAACCCGTGCTTGACGTTGCGCTTGTAGGGGTGTCCCCGCACGATGCGATACCCGGCCGCTTCCACGGCCTTCGCCAGCGCCTTCTCCATCTTGTTTTGTGCGTCCCAGCACACTTCGTTCGCCGAATCGCGCAGATCGCCGCTGGCGACGAGATAGACTTCGTTCGACTTGAGTTTGGTGGGACTTTTCAGCTTCGGGATCGCGTACGCCATGAAAGACACTCCGGTCGATAACGGGGAACGAGATTGGTTTGTACCTTGGGGGCGGGCGGGACGACGAGAACCATCGAGAACGACAATCGATCGCCGATTGCGATCAGGGCGATCGAGCCGATTCCCCCGCGACCCCCGGTGCCTTGGAAACCATCATCATACTCTTGAAGGATAGTGCGGCAAAGTGGAAGCATCGCAAACGCACGCCGATCGTCGACATCGCGTTTGTGAATGCGCGAAAACGAAAAAATCCCGCACGATACACTGCAAAGCGCAGTCCGGTCGCTCGACGGCGGTGTGAGGTCGACGAAAAAAGCGGAAAAGAAAACGGCAGCTCCCTCCGACCGATCGTCGGCCGAAAGAAACCGCCGCAATGCGCAATGGGGATGCTTTGTTCCGGGCCGACTCAGAACAGTCCGCGGACCTCGCCGGTGTTGGTGTCGACGTCGATTCGTCGGAACGCGGGGTTCGACCCGGTTCCCGGCATCAGCTTGATGTCGCCGGCCACCGGGCAAATGAAACGTGCGCCGCCGTACACCAGGATGTCGCGGATCGGCAGCGTCCAGCCTTTGGGAACGCCCTTGAGCGTCGGATCGTGCGACAGGCTCAAGTGCGTCTTTACCATCATCGTGGCGAACTCGCGGTATTTCGGATCGTTTTCGAATTCGTTCAACTTGGCTTCGGCTTCGAGCGAGTAGGCGACGCCGTCGGCTCCGTACACCTTTCGCGCGATGCGCTCGATGCGTTCGCTCAACGGCGTGTCGAGATCGTAGAGATACTTGAAGTCGACCGGTTCCTCGCAGGCGTCGATCACTGCGTCGGCCAGCTCGAGGGCGCCGTCGCCGCCGTAGCGCCAATGGTTGGAGACGGCGACGCGGGCGCCGGCGTTTTCGGCGAGTCGACGCAACAGCTTGATTTCGGCTTCGGTATCGGTGGGGAACACGTTGATGGCCACGACGGGGTGGATCCCCGACTGCTTGATCGTCTCGACGTGATGCAGCAGGTTTTCGGCACCCGCCTCCAACCAGCCGAGGTTTTCTTCGAAGTATTCTTTGGGGATGGGACGCCCAGGCGGGCAGGGAGGCGCTCCCGCCGCCACGCCGTGATGCTTGAGTCCGCGGATCGTGGTCGTGATTACCGAAACATTGGGTGTTTTCCCCAGGTAACGGCATTTCACGTTCCAGAACTTCTCGAAGCCGATGTCGGCTCCAAAGCCCGATTCGGTGATGTGGTAATCAGCCAACTTCAGGGCGATCTGGTCGGCGATGACCGACGATTGTCCGATGGCGATGTTGGCAAAGGGACCGGCATGCACGAAGACGGGCTGGCCCTCGATCGACTGCATCAGGTTGGGATTGATGGCGTGGCGAAGCCAGGCGGTCATGGCACCGGCGACTTCGAGATCCTCGCATGTGACGGGCTTGCCCCGCTTGTCGTAAGCAACGACGATGCGGCCGATCCGCTCCCGCAAATCCTTGAGGCTTTGCGCGATTGCCAAGATGGCCATGACTTCGGAGCTGCTGGCGATTTGGAAACGGCTTTCCATCATGTAGCCGTCCATCCGCCCGCCGATCCCGATGATGATCTTTCGCAGGGCTTGCGCGCAGAAGTCGATAGTCCAGCCCAATTCGACGCGGGTGGGATCGATGTCCAGCCGGGGGATTCCGATCTTGGCCAGCCGTGCATCATCGTAGTTTCGCTCATGTTGCAGGCGGGCAGTCAGGGCGACCATCGCCAAGTTGTGGGCGTTCATGACGGCGTTGACGTCGCCGGTCAGGCCCAGCGAGAACTCGGCCAACGGAATACACTGCGACAAGCCGCCCCCGGCTGCGGAGCCCTTGATGTTCATGGTCGGGCCGCCGGAGGGTTGGCGGATGGCTGCGGCCACGCGTTTCTTACGCTTGCCGATCCCTTGAAGAAGGCCGATGACCGTCGTCGATTTTCCCTCGCCCAACGGGGTGGGGGTGATGCCGGTGACCTCGATGAATTTGCCGTCGGGGGCATCGGCCAGCCGCTCGCGAATCTTCAGGTAATCGACTTTGGCGATGTAGTGACCGTGCGGGAGAAGTTCTTCGCGGGTGAGGCCCAGTTCTTCACCGAGCTGATAGCAGGTTTTCATCCGCGATTCGGCTTCAACGGCAATCTCCCAGTCGGCATGTTTGGTCGGATCCAAGGGCATGAGAAAGACTCCCCTCCGAAATCTGGGTCGGCGCGTTGCCTCTCGACCGGATTGCCGAGCGGTCGCGCACGACGATCAACGAATTGATGTCTCTGGGACACTCAAAGGGGGGACACGAACGAGCACCGATCCGACGATGCACGGGAAGACGGATACCAGCACAACCCCCGCCTCTTGCGTGTTCGGGTCGAAGCCTCGATTGGACCCGTTCGGACCGGTCGAGTAGTAGACGAATCGTCGTCTACGATCGGACGCGAAAAATCCATTATGTCTCGAAAACGTGGTCCGTACAGCTTTCCTCAGCCTGTTCTTTGAGATTTGCGCGTCAACAAAAAAATGTTTTCCGGGACGCGTCAGAACCATGTGCCGTTCGCGATCTTGGTCGATCGCAAACGGACGGATGCCGGATCGACACGCGCGGCTGTTCGACGGTCGCATCAAGGAAGCTCTTCTTCCTCTTCCACTTCGGCCGGATGAATGTATACCTTGCGGCCGCGGATTTCGACACGGTTTTCGGCGATCAGCCGAATCGCTTCGGGATAGGCCTCACATTCGGCTTCGAACACCCGCGCCGCGAGCGTTTCGGGAGTGTCGTCGTCCAGGACGGGGACCACCCTTTGCAGGATGATGGGGCCGTGATCGTATTCGTTGTCGGCAAAATGCACGGTACAGCCTGACAGTTTGGCCCCGTATTCCAATACGGCCTCGTGGACGTGTCGCCCGTAGAACCCCTTTCCGCAAAAGGCGGGGATGAGGGCCGGGTGGATGTTCACCACGCGCCCGAAGAAGTCGTTGGGAATCACGAGTCGCTTGAGAAAACCGGCCAAAACGACGAGTTTCACCCGCTTGTTCCGGCACAGCTCGAAGACATCTTGGCTGAATTTCTCGGGCGATTCGTAGCTGTTCCAGTCGAGTACGTGGTATTCGAGACCGGCTTCTTCGGCGAATCGCAGCCCTTTGGCGCGGGGAGTGTTCGAGATGACGACTTCGATGCGCGCGTTCAATTGCCCGGCATCGATCTTGTCGATCAGGTTCTTGAGAGTCGTTCCGCCGCCCGAGATGAGTACGGCCAGCTTGATCGGTCGAGGCACGACAAAGCTCCCTTGTTGCCGCAAAGTCCGAAAGGGCTGGGGGGATTTCCCGATGGTAGAACTTGTAACACACCGTCGGCGACTTGACCAGTGAGGCGGCGGGAATGCCCCAAGTCGGGGTGGTGTAGGGGCCCCTTGACCCGTGTAGGCCGGGTCTGACAATAGATTCTTCTGCTTGGGGCGACGCGGTAGGGATCTCGGGGTGTGACGGCGAGGCCGCTGCGAGGTGGAGTTGAGACTTGATCTCATTATTTCCTCGCGCCGTTTTGACCACACCGAGTTCGTCGACCGCCGATCGCCCGGTTCGGCTTCTTGCTTTCACTCAACGTGTGGGGACTGCCCGCCATGCCCAAGGTCATCGTGTTGGATCCGTTGTCGGACGACGGTATCGCGCTTCTGGAATCGGCCGGAAACATCGAGTACGAGGTGCGTACCGGCCTCAAAGGCGAGGAACTCAAGCAAGCGCTCACCGAATTCGACGGCGCCATCTGTCGCAGCGGGGTCAAGATTACCGCCGACGTGTTGGAAGGCAATCGGCGATTGCGGGCGATCGTGCGGGCGGGGGTCGGAACCGACAACATCGACAAAGAGGCCGCGACCGCCAACGGCATCGTCGTCATGAACACGCCCGGCGGAAACACCGTCTCGACCGCCGAGCACACGATTGCCCTGATGATGGCTCTGTCGCGGAATATCTGCCCTGCTTATCAGTCGCTGTGCGAAGGCCGCTGGGACCGCAAGAAGTTCATGGGCACCGAGGTCAACGGCAAGACGTTGGGGATCATCGGGCTGGGACGCGTCGGGCGTGCCGTGGCCGCACGTGCCGCCGCGTTACAGATGAAGATCGTCGGCTACGATCCGTTCCTGCCTTCGCAACGGGCGAAAGACTTGGGCATCGAGACCGTCGATTCGCTCGACGAGTTGCTTCCGTTGGTGGATTACCTGACCGTCCACACGCCGCTTACCGACGAAACCCGCGGCATGATCGGGCGGGACGAGATCGCCAAGATGAAACCGGGCGTCCGGCTCATCAACTGTGCCCGCGGCGGAATTTTCGATGACGAGGCCGTTCTCGAAGCCCTCGAAAGCGGCCATGTGGCCGGGGTGGCGCTCGACGTGTATCCGAGCGAACCGTGTACCGACAGCCCGTTCTTCAACCGACCGAACGTCGTGTGCACGCCCCACTTGGGCGCCAGCACGGAAGAAGCCCAGTCGCACGTGGCGGTCGAAGCGGCGGAACTGCTGATCAATTACTTCGCCACGGGTGCCATCCGCAACGCCGTGAACATGGCGCCGTTGGATCCCAAGAGCCTCGATGCGATCCGCGGTTATCTCGACGTGGCGTACCGGCTGGGCTTGTTGCTGGGGCAGCTCGACCGAAAAGCCCCCTCGACATGCCGAGTCATCTACGAAGGCGAAGTGGCGAAAAAAGAGACCCGTTTGTTGTCGGCCGCCTTTGCCGCCGGACTGCTCGAGCATGTGTTGGACCAGTCGGTCAACCTGGTCAATGCGATGGTTCTGCTGCAACAACGCGGCATCAAGTTCTCGGAAGAGCGCAGCGAGGAGATTCGCGACTTCGGCTCGCTGATCACCGCCGAGGTGTCCAACGGCAATACCACGGTTTCCGCGGCCGGAACGGTGTTCGGAAAACGCCTGCCGCGACTGGTGGCCAAAGGCGGGTTCCGTCTGGAAAGCCCGCTTGAAGGGACGTTGCTTGTGACCACGCATAGCGACGTACCCGGCGTGATCGGTAAGCTGGGCGAGATTCTCGGCCGGCACCAGGTGAACATCGCCTACTTGTCGGTGGGGCGAGCGAACGGTGATCAGGGGGGCGAAGCGATCGGCGTCTTGTCGCTGGACAGCTATCCGCCCGCCGAAGCCATCGCCGAGATACTCAAGCTGGAACCGATCAAGCGGGCGTGCGTCGCCAAGTTGCCGCCCGCCGGCGAAGTGCCCGGTTGGCTGGGCAGCAGCGGCCGACGTTGATCGTCGTTCGCCCCACAACGAAGGCGTCCCTATAGCAAACCGCCGGCCAACTTTCGACCTGCGCCGGTGAAGGGAAGTTGCGACAGCGCGTCGCGTCGCAGCCATTTCCAGCGTTTGACGACGTAATCGAACGTCTTGCAGGCGGTGCTTTTGGGGTGATCGGTCGAGGGGAAGTCCTCTTCGAGTTCCGCCTCGAAGAAATCGAGCGTGATGCGGTAGCGGGTCACCGAGTGGTGGATTCGCCGGAGACGCTTTCCGACAGGGCGGGCACGTAGGTTGTAATGCCGTTGGAACAACGCGGCCGCCTTGCGCTCGGGGTGTTTTTCGGTCGCTTGCGGCAAGGTGACCCGCGGGAATTCCCACAAACCTTCCCAGTGGCCGCCGGAGGCATACTGCACGAGCAAGACTTCGTCGGCCCGGCGAATCAGGAAGGCGACGTCGTGTCGGGCGATCGACGCCGGTTGTTTCCGCGTGCTCGCGACGCTGTCGATCCGGTCTTCCGCCAAAGCGACGCAAAATGTGGACACGGGACATTCGTCGCACTGCGGCGCCTGCGGCGTGCAGATAAGGCTGCCGAGTTCCATCAACGCCTGATTGAGTTCACCCGGCGACGGCTTGGCGACCAGCTTTTCGGCAAAGTCCCACAAAATGCGTTCGCGGGCGCCGGAGGTGATACCGTCGCGCAGTCCCATCAGCCGGGCGTACAACCGACGAGTATTGGCTTCCAAAATGGGCACCGGTTTGCCGAAGGCGATCGAGAGAATCGCTCCGGCCGTGTAGCGCCCGACGCCGGGCAACGAAACGAGCGCCTCGTAGGTGTCGGGGATGCGACCGCCGAAATCTTCGACGATGATTTGAGCGGCACGGTGAATCTGTCGGGCGCGGCGATAGTATCCAAGCCCTTCCCAGACACGTAAAACATCCGATTCGTCGGCGGCCGCCAGGGTACGCACATCGGGAAAGCGTTCGAGGAATCGATGGAAATAGTCCAAGACGGTCCCCACCTGCGTCTGCTGGAGCATCGTTTCGCTGATCCATACCTTGTACGGATCGTCGTCTTCACGCCAGGGAAGATCGCGGGCTTGCCGTCGATACCAGCGTCGGATCGCCTTTCGGAAAGCGGAGACTTGCTCGGGGATGTCGACGAAAAGTGGTGACTCGGATGAGTTGGCGGTCATGTAGTCGTTCTGCCCCCTTTTGATTTCCGGAGCCGGGAGTTGTCCTTTCTCGGCTTCCCGCGTAAGCTGGCCCGAACCGACATCGCATCGATGCCGGTCGCGGAAATGTCGCCGAATTCCATGCGCCCTCCAGAAACGTATCCAATGTACCGAATCGCGGGGCGAATGCGAACAGCCCCCGCAAACAGTCTTCCGCCGTCGTAGCGGTGTGAGGGACGTCATTCTCGCCGAAAGCCCGTGCGAACGCGCCCATGACCGACAAAAAACATCGAGGTCGAAAAACAAAACGCGGCGGCCGCAGGAGTAAAGCGGTACGCTCCGGTTCCCGATCGTCGCGAATTCGGCTTCGCCGTATCGACACCGGTGACGTCGAGGAATATGAATTCGTGTTTCCTCGGGACGTGATGGAACGCGAGGACGACCTGGAGGAAGTCCGCCGGATGCTCGAAATGGGCGAGATCGACGTAGCCGTCGACGAGTTGCGCTGGCTGGTCGGCGGATGCGACGGGCTGCTCGAAGGGCATCGGCTGTTGGGCGAAATCGCCGCCCAAAACGGCGACTGGGAGTTGGCCAGGGCGCACTTCGGCTACGCTTACGATTTGGGGTTGCAAGCCCTACCGAAGCGATTCGTCGGACGATTGCCGTTTCGCAAGTTGTCGAACCGGCCGATGTTCTACGCGGCCGACGGACTTGCGCGGTGCCTCGTGCAACTGGGGAAGATCGAAAAGGCGAAGGAGATCTGGCGGCAGATGGCGGCGTGGGATCCCGAGGATCCGTTGCAGGCGACTCGAAAGATCCACGACCCGGAAGGCAGCATTGCCGAGCCGTGCGACGGCTGCGGCGAAGAACATGACGAAGAATGAGCCTCGCCCTGGACCGTCCCGGTCAGATCATGCGGTTGTTCTTGTCGACTTTGACCACCTTGGGGGTGTACGACTTGGCCTCGGCGTCGTCGAGAGCGCAATAGGTGAGGATGATGACCAGATCGCCCTTTTGGCCGAGTCGCGCGGCGGCACCGTTCAGTTCGATCGTGCCCGATCCGGCCGGCGCTTCGATGACGTAGGTGATCAGTCGTTGGCCGTTGTTGATGTTCAGCACGTGGACCTGCTCGCCGGGGATCATGTCCGCGGCGTCCATCAGGTCGCGATCGATGGCGATGCTGCCCTCGTAGTCCAGCTCGGTACCCGTCAGGGTGGCCCGGTGGATCTTCGATTTCAGCATGAACCTTTGCACGGCAACGACTCCTAAATTGGAACGATGTGATCGAAAGGCGGCGGAGACGGCATCGTCCCTCGGTGCGGTCGACCCGCATTCGGTCGGCTCTACCCGTTATTCCCTGCCGGCGAAGATGCAAAGCGAACGCCGACCGTTCCGCCCACGCCGGAACCCTCTCATTTCCGAGAAGCGAACATATAATTCTAGACCTCGGCGAGAGAAACGTCGACCGTTCCCCCGCAATAGAAGGGGGCCGGATGCCCGTACGATCGTCAAACGAAATTGGTTCGGACGGCACAAACAAACGCAATATAATTACTGATATAAGGTACTTGGATGGGCGACACGCGAACAGAACGCGACTTGTTGGGAGAGGTCACGCTTCCCGCGCATGTCTTGTGGGGCGTTCACACCCACCGCGCGGTGGAGAACTTTCCGCTTGCACGGCGACCGGTGCACCCGGCGATCATCCACGCGTACGGGCAGGTGAAACTGGCGTGTGCCCGCGCGAATCAGGAAGCCGGTCGCTGGGGCGAAGCGACCTTTCAGGCGATCGAGCAAGCGTGCCTCGAGATGGCTGAAGGGCGCTTGGATGCACAAATCGTGGTCGACGCTTACCAGGGAGGGGCGGGAACCTCGCTGAATATGAACGTCAACGAGGTGTTGACCAACCGCGCGCTGCAACTGCTCGGTCATGCGCCCGGCGAATACGACGTCCTTTCGCCGTTGGACGATTTGAACTTGCATCAATCGACCAACGACACGTTTCCGACCGCCGTGCGGGTGGCGGCATTGTACGAGCTTCGACGATTGGAAGAGGCCGTCGTCGCTTTGGCCGAGGCCTTTCAGGTCAAAGAGCACGAGTTTGCCGAGGTCGTCAAAGTCGGCCGCACCGAGCTGCAAGATGCCGTCCTCATCACGCTGGGACGCGAGATGGGTGCCTACGCCGAGGCTTTCGCCCGCGATCGCTGGCGCATCTTCAAATGTGCCGAACGCCTTCGCGTGCTCAATTTGGGCGGGACGGCCGTGGGAACCGGACTCGCCGCCCCCCGGCGCTACATTTTTCGAGCGGTCGAACACTTGCGACAGATTACCGGCCTGCCGTTGGCACGCGCGGAAAATTTGGTGGACGCGACGCAAAACGCCGACGTGTTCGTCGAAGTGTCGGGAATTCTCAAGGCCTGCGCCGCGAATCTAGTAAAGATAGGCAATGACCTGCGGCTGATGGCCTCGGGGCCGGAGGCGGGGCTGGGGGAGATCAAGTTGCCGCCGCGTCAAGCCGGATCGTCGATCATGCCCGGCAAAGTCAACCCGGTCATTCCCGAAGCGGCCGTCCAGGCGGGGATGGCGGTCATCGGACATGACGCGATCGTGACGCAGGCGGCTGCCGCGGGCAATCTCGAGCTGAACGCGTTCTTGCCGCTTCTGGCCGACAGCCTCCTCACGCAAATCGACCTGCTTGCCCGCGCGTGCACCATGCTCGCCGAAAAGTGCGTCACCGGGATGACCGCCGACGTCGAGCGATGTCGGAAGCACGTGCACGACAGCACGGCGACCCTGACGGCACTGGTCGAAAAGCTGGGATACGAAGAAGTCTCGCGTTTGGCAAAGGTCGCCGCCGAATCGCGCAAGAGTATTCGCTCGCTCGTGTGCGACTGTCGTTTGATGAGCCCGGAGGAGTTCGCCGAGCTTACGTCGCCCGAACGGGTAACACGATTGGGCTATCCCGACTGAGTCGTGCCTCTCCACGGATTGATGCGTTTGGGACCAATGCGCGAAAAACATACGCATTTGGGGGATCCAAGAAGGCGGCCGGGCAATCGAATACACCATTGGAATGACCATCGGATGCCCCCATGTGCGGGTTTTTGTTGCTTTGGTGCGCGAGTCCGCGGATAATGTCGCCGTAAGTTTGCGGGCGTTCTGTCTTGGTCTCGTCGGCGGGCGCGTCCTCTTGCACATCGAATCCGCCCGGAACTCGGCAAGCGGGCTTTGGGAGGCGTGGTGATGTTCTTACCTCGGCATACCGTGCGACATCTGCTGTTGGTGATGGTCGTTGCGGCCGTCTTGGGGTCGGTGGCGTACTATGCGAAGACCGAACAAGCCGCTTGGGCACTGGGGATCCTTGGGGCCGTAAGTATGGTCGCCGTCTTTTTCTGTCTGGCGGCCGTGACGTTCGCCGGGGCCGTCGCGGCTTCCGCGTTGACCCAGCCGCTGGCACGGCGCATTCGCGCGAAGCGCAGTCCTTTTGCCGATTCAAGAACTCCGCCGCCTTCGGAATCGGTTCCCAATGCGGCGCCTCAGGATACCGTCGTCTACGATGCGACGATCGTGCCCGATTCGGATTCGGCGGGGCAACCGCCTGCGAAAACGGAGGATCGATCATGAACGCACGAATCGGGCGTCCGGCGGGCATCAGTCGATGGTGGATACTTTTCTTGGCTTTGATCGGCATGGTCACGGCCGGCGCGGTTCGCGAGTGTCGTGCGGCAACCGGTCCCAAGACGTCCACCGTATCGTTGCCCAACGGCAAGCAAGCGACATTGCGAATGCTGCCCATGTGGGGGCACGGTTACACGCCTTGTTGGACCGAAGTGATCGGTGCGGGAACGTCGGCGAATGAGCGGCGTCTCGACTTCGAGCTCAAGGTGCCGATTTCCGGAGCGTTCGCGTCGCGGTTGCGCGTGCAGGACTCGACGACACTCGATCCGGCGGCACCGACCGCAAGAATCGAAGGCGCGATTCCCTATGTCATGAACGTCGATGTTGCCTCGGCTACCTGGCAGGCGGAAGACATACGCATCTATGTCGACGGCAAATTGATCGTGCGAGGAAACACGTCGTTTCGACAGCAATTGGGGTGGATCGGGCCTCCCGTCGAGCGACTACGAATTCTTCGGCCCAATTGCGGCGAACGGCTTTCGTTACAGTCGATCTTCGAGTCGACCGGACCGCACGACAACGTCTACGTCGCGAGCGAGCAGGAAGCGGTCGTCGACGCACGTGAAGGGGATAACGTTTTTCTGCTCGATTTGCCGCTCTTTCCGACAAGCTGGCTTGGATACACGAACGCCGATATCGTTCTTCTCTCGGCAGAAGATCTGGACCGCCTCGAAGAGCTGCGTCCCGAGGCGATCGCGGCCCTGCGTCGCTGGGCCTACAACGGTGGCACGTTGCTTTTGGTGGCGTCTCCCGAACGCGAAGAAGAAGTGCGTTCCCGGTTTTTACCGCCTGCTGCGCAACCGGTCGGCCGCGGCACATTCGACTGCGAGACAGGGAAGGCGCAGTGGCGTGTCTATGCCGTTGCTTGGGGGCGTATCATGCTGGTCGATCGACCGCCGACTATGTGGAAGAGCGGGCGGCGTGATTTGAACACGTTGGGATTTCGCGAGACGCCTTGGTCGCACGACCAGGTACACGTAGAAACGGCGATTCCGCGGTGGAATTTGCTCACCCCGATGATGATCGTCGGGTTGATTTCCCTCTATTTTGTGCTGCTGGGCGGCGTATCTATTTGGTTCTTCATGCGCAGCAAGCAGCCGTACCTATTGACCGTGCTCGTACCGGCGGCGGCAGGAATCGTCAGCCTTGTCGGTGTGATCGTTCCGCTTTTCGAAGACGGCATCGGTGTCCGCGGACGTATCTATTCGGCGGCATGGCTCGATCAATCGCAGGGAGGCGTCCACGCCGTTTCGTTGCAGACGTATCGTCCGGGGATGTCATTGGGACGCGAGCTGGTATTCCCGCGGGATGTGTGCGTGTTGCCGGTCGATCGGCCCCTTTTGTCGCGACAGGGGAGCTACTCGTGGAAATTCGACGGTGACCGGCAAGTGCTCGGCGGGTGGCTTCAGGCGCGCATGTCGAGCCATTTTCTGGTCGTCGAAGACGAACCGACGAAAGCACGCCTCGATGTGGAGTCGCAGGGGGATACGTTGCGTGTGACCAACCGCCTTGGAACGACGATTCGTCGAGGAATCGTGCGGGACGGCGAAAAGCTCTACGTGCTCGAGGATCTTCCCGCCGGTGAAACGCGGAACGTGCCTGCCGCGTCGGCGGAGAAGGTCAGGTCGATCGCCACATCACTCATCGATCCGGCGGAGATCGCCGGGATTGTCGATTCGACGAACGCGCCGATCGTGGAGGGCTTCACGAAACTTCTCACGGAAACCGGGCGGCGAATCCGGGAACCGGACGGTGGCCCCATGGACGTCCTTGGCGGCGGTGCGGTGCCGGGCGAACGGGCGTTTCTGGTAGAGACCGAAAAGCCGCTTCTGTGCTCGGTGGGAACGCGAATTCGCGAGGTGCCGGGGCGCTCGCTGGTAATGGGGAGTTGGCAATGAACGAGGCCAAACCGTACATCGAGGTTCAGGAACTACACCGGTACTTCGGTAAGGTCCGCGCGGTGTCGGGGATCTCGTTCGCCGTGTATCCGGGGCAGGTCTTCGGGTTTATCGGCCCGAACGGGGCGGGGAAAACGACTACCATGCGCATTTTGGCGACGCTCGATCTGCCCAGCTACGGCGAGGGCTTCATCGACGGGTTTTCGGTGGTGGACGATCCTGAATACGCCCGGCGGCGGTTGGGCTTCATGCCCGACTACTTGAGCGTTTACCCGGGCATGGCGGTATGGGAGTACCTCGACTTTTTCGCCCGCGCATACGATTTGTCGCCGGCAGATCGACGTCGGCGGCTGGCCGAGGTGATGGCCTTCACGGGATTGGATTCGCTGGCTGAGAAACCCGTCACCGGGCTTTCCAAGGGGATGAAACAGCGATTGAGCTTGGGACGGATTCTCGTGCACGATCCGCCCGCGTTGATTCTCGACGAACCGGCATCGGGGCTCGACCCGCGGGCGCGCGTCGAGTTGCGAGACATGATTCGGCACCTGGCCCGCGAGGGCAAGGCCGTGCTCATCAGCAGTCACATCCTCAGCGAGCTGGCCGAGATTTGCGACGTGGTAGGCATCATCGAGCTCGGACGCATGATCGCCGTCGGACCCGTCGATGAGATTCAGCGCCGACTCGCCGAAAGCCGCAGTCAGGACGTGACCGAGTTGCGCATCGAACCTGTGGATCGTGCCGAAGAACTGGCGACATGGTTGGCCGGCCGGCCCGGCGTGCGACAAGTCCGCCGCCAGACGATTGAGATCGTCGTCGAATTGCAAGGAAACCACCTCGAACGGGCGAAGTTGCTGCGGCAGATCGTCGAAGCCGGTTTCGACGTCGCCACCTTCGCGCCGACCCGTTCCGTTCTCGAAAACGTCTTCTTGAGCACCACCCGGGGAGCCGTGCAATGACCGTCGAGGTTTCATCGGAATCTGCCGGAACCGTACGAACGTCACCGGATACCGTCGCCGGTGCACGATGGGCGGCCGTCGCGTCGTGGATCGACGCGCACTTGAACCCCGTTTTCGTGAAAGAAGTTCGCCAATCGTTCAAGTCGGGCGGATTTCAATGGACGTTCATTTTGCTCGTTGTAGGAACGTGGTTGTACACCCTGATGGCCGCCGCTGGGGCGGAAATGCGCGTGGATCAGGTCGGGGAATACTCGGGGGCGAGCTGGTTCAGCGGTTACTTCATCGTTCTAAGTTTGGCCTTGCTGGTCGGCTTGCCCATTCAAGCGGGACGCTCGATGGCAGCCGATGTTTCTGCCGAAACGTTCGAGTTGCTGAGCATCACCGCTTTGCATCCCTGGCGGATCGTGTTCGGAAAACTGGCGGTCGTCGCTTTGGAAATCGTCGTCCTTTTTTCGGTCGTGCTGCCGTGCCTGGTCGTCACGTACATGCTCGGCGGCGTGTCGTTGCCCGGGGCCATATTGGCGTTGGTTCTGGAGACGGTTCTCTCGTTGTTGATATGCACCGCCGCCATGCTCATCGGGTGTATTCGCCAACCGCTGGTGCGCGGAACGCTGTCGACGATTTTCTTGCTGCTGATGCTGTGGTGGGGGTTCGTCGGTTTCATAAGCTTCATGTTCGAGGGCGGGGCCGCGTTTTTTGCCGGCCTGTCGTTGGAAAGTGTCGCGCTGTGGCTGGCGGCATTTGCCACGGTCGGTACGTCGATCTTTTTGTTGATGATCGCGACGATCAAGGCCGCGTTGACCTTCGCGACCGACAATCGT
Organism: Thermostilla marina; assembly: GCF_054657455.1. Taxonomy (NCBI): domain Bacteria; kingdom Pseudomonadati; phylum Planctomycetota; class Planctomycetia; order Pirellulales; family Thermoguttaceae; genus Thermostilla; species Thermostilla marina. The sequence continues at coordinate 1,094,354 of NZ_BAAHYR010000001.1, forward strand.
TCGACGGCTATTCGGGCCGCCTTGTTGCTGGTTGTCGCTTGTGTTGCGGGCTGGATGACTTATTGGGCAAACACGTTGAACCGCGACACGATGGTCGCAATAGCTGTCTGTTTGATGCCGACGGTCGTTTTGGTCTGGGGTGCCGGAAGCCTCATTATCGGCGAGTCGCCGATGATGTCGCGTCGTGTACGGCGCCAATTGCCGCGAAGTCAATTGGGTAATTTGTTGTTGGGCGTTTTTTATCCCGGGCCGGGTAGGGGGTATGCCTTTATTTTCTGCCTGCTGGCGTCATTGGCGGTTCCTCCGGCGTTTTGGGGGACCAGCGCTTTCTTGGCAGACGACTGGTGGCTGTGGCGCGGGCTGGTGTTGTTGATTGAGCAGGCCGTGTTGTACTTGGGCGTCGGTCTGTTGATGCTGCGGTTGTTCGTGCCTTTCGAAAAACGCACGATTTGGTGGGGGCTGGGAACGCAACTGTTGTTGCTGGGGCTGGTCGTCACCGTTCAGGTCATGCTGGCGCTGGTCGAGTCGTATTGGAATACCGTGTCGGCGCCCGAGGCGTTCTATCTGTCGCCGTTCGGAGTGTGGGACCGCTCCGGCGGGTCGGAGAGCGTGTTGGTGCTGGGGGCTGCGGCGTGCGCCGTCTTCGTGCTGAACCTGTTGGTAGGCTCGGGGGCCGAAATGCTGGTCACGCGAACCGAGAAGCCCGAGCGCGTGATCGAAGAGGAAAAAATCCTCCACCCCAAAGAAGAGGAACCGCTCAGTCCGTGGGATTGACCCTCGAAGCCGAGGCCGTCGAACGGCAACAGGCGTGTTGCTCACCGTCGACGAGCCTCCGAGAGCGGCTATTCGGGTTGTCCGATTTCGCGCAGGAATTCCAAGCGATAGATGCCCGTCTGGTGGCCGTCGGAGAACCGCAGGCGATAGGCGTAGTTGCCGACCGGTTCCATGCCGGCAAGTCGGACGTCGTCGCCGACGGGCAAAGGGGCGTCATCGGTTCCCCGGCGTATCCGCTCTTCATGACAGCCCGCACAGGGGCATAGGCCGCGAAGCCCTCGCACCGAGTACCGCAGTCGGCGGCCGTCGGTCCAGGTGATATGCAGGGTGTCTCCGTCGAGGTCGAGACGTTCGGGAACGGCGTTGGTCATCGGCTTTCCATCGGATCGGGGAAACGGCGATTTTCACGACGGCGACCTTGTCAACCGCTCGATTATCGAACACGCTCAAGTGAGAGACGAACGGGAAAAGTACGCGAGGCTGCGTACCGACGACATTGTAGCGCGATCTCGAAGCCCGCCAAGGGAAGGAGTGTGTCGATGGATGCGCTGGAAGCGATCCGCACGCGGCGAAGCATCCGCAATTACACCGCGGAGCCCGTATCGAAAGAGGCGATTCGTGAGTTATTGCGTGCCGCCATGATGGCCCCCAGTGCGCGCGACGCGCGCCCGTGGCGATTCGTCGTCATCGACGATCGGGCAATTCTCGATACGATCGCCCAGCGGTTTCCAAACGCCGAGATGGCCGCACGGGCGCCGGTGGGGATTCTTGTCTGCGGCGATCTGAATCTCGAAAAATCGAAAGGATACTGGGTCGTCGATTGCGCCGCGGCCGTACAGAACATGTTACTGGCCGCACATGCGATGGGATTGGGGGCGGTGTGGACGGGAGTCTATCCTCGGGAACATCGCATGCAAGGGCTGAAAGAACTGTTGGGGTTGCCTGATCACGTGCAGGCCCACAGCCTGGTGATCGTCGGCCATCCCGCGGAAACCCGTGCCAGTGACGATCGTTATGAGCCGGAGCGTGTATGCCGCAACCGCTGGGGAGACGCCTGGGCATGAGCGACCGCGAGGCGAGCTTCCCCGAACTCGACGACGCCCGTCGTCTCTTCGTCGCGGCCGATGACGCCGACGGCTATGCCCTGTTGGACTTTGGTCACGGGCGGCGGTTGGAGCGGTTCGGGCCGTTCGTCCTCGATCGTCCGGCCCCGGCGGCCAAGGCACCACGGTGTCGACCGGAAATCTGGGATCGGGCCGATGCCTACTTCGATCGCGGGCCGCGCAAAACCGGCAAGTGGATTTTCGCCCGCGAGCTGCCCGACCGATGGCTCGTTCGCTTGGGCCCGTGTCAATTCGAGCTGAAACTGACCGAGTTCGGCCACGTGGGGCTTTTTCCCGAGCAGTTGCCCAATTGGAAGCGACTCATGCTTGCCGTCCGTCGCTGTCTCGAGAAGAAAGGTCGCTGCCGGGTCCTCAACCTGTTCGCGTATACCGGCGGCAGCACGATGGCTTGCGCAGCAGCCGGTGCCGAAGTCGTTCACATCGACGCGGCCCGAAACGTCGTCGATTGGGCACGTCGCAATGCCGAACACGCCGGCCTCGCCGATCGACCCATCCGTTGGATCACCGAGGACGCATGGAAGTTCGTTCGCCGCGAGAACAAGCGAGGAAACCGCTACGACGGGGTCGTGCTCGATCCGCCCAGCTACGGACACGGCCCTCGCGGCGAGGTGTTTCGCGCGAAGCAACACCTTCCGCGGCTGTTGGAGGCGACAACGGCCTTACTCGCCGACGAGGGGCCGGCGTTCTTGCTGTTGACCTGCCATACGCCGGAATTCGATACGCCGCGGCTGAAAGCCTGCGTGACGGGCGCCGTTGGCGGCCACGGGACGGAAGAGCCTGACGGCGTGGTTACGGCCGGAGAGATGACGATTCCGATCATCGATGGGGCCGATGCCTGCTTGCCCGCCGGAAACATGGCGATGTGGATTCGCCGGTGATGACCGGAGAACGCCGCGCACTCGGCACATGACGGCGCACACGCCGATCGGCTCGGTGACGGCAGACCAAGTCGGCTTTCGGAACGCTCGGGATGCCTAGCCGTCGAGGGCGGCCTTGGCGGCATCGACGACCGCATCGAACGCTTCGGGATCGCGGACGGCCATATCGGCGAGCATCTTGCGATCCAGTTCGATGTTAGCCTTCTTCAAACCGGCGACGAACCGACTGTAGAGCATGCCTCGCTGGCGAACGGCGGCGCTGATGCGGATGATCCACAATCGCCGCATGTTTCGTTTGCGGGCGCGCCGGTCGCGGTAGGCGAAGTTCCCCGCTCGCAGCAGCGTTTCTTTGACCGTGCGGATCAGTTTTCCGCGTCCCCCGCGGAATCCTTTGGCACGACGGAAGAGTTTCTTGTTCGTACGACGACGAGTCGAACTTGTCCTGGTACGCATCGATGACCCTTTCTTTGCCGGGAATCAAGGCCCTCGAAGATCGCCGAAACGATTCGAGCGTTGGTTACCCGCCCGGTATGCACACGTTTTCGATGACGAATTCCGCAACTCGGTAGGCGGTACGCGAGTTCGAAGGTTACGAACCCTCGGTCAGCGGCTGTTGCCGGCCAACGCTTCGACCAACCGTTTGGTGTCGGCCTTGGCCAACACGCCGGTACCACGCAAGTTGCGTTTGCGCTTTTGCGTCTTGCGGGTCGCCAAGTGGCTCGTACCGGCATTGCGGTGCTTGAGCTTGCCCTTGCCGGTGATGCGGAATCGCTTTTGGACCCCTTTGTGGGTTTTCATCTTCGGCATTGGTACAGCCTCGTGTGTTCGGTGGAGGCAACGGTGATGCCGCTGCCGGAAATGTGCCATGATGCCGCCGACGTTCCCGACGGGCGGCGACAAAGCCCGAAAGAGAAAGGATACCCTCTCCCCGTTCGGACGCTTACTCGACTACGGGAAACCCGTAGTATACGAGATGCGTCGAACCGCAAGAAGGGGGCATCGGGCGAAAAACGCCTTGACGCGATCGGCCAAAGACGCTCGATCCACCAAGTAGGGGGGTTATGAGGCCGCGGCGTCTTTTGGCGCGTCTTTTTTGTCTTGTTTTTGCTTGCGGGCACCGGGTAACGGGGAAACCGTGCACACGATGCGTCGCAGGCCCTGACGCGACGGCCTTCCGTCGGGCTTGCCGACGTCCTGAACAGCCTCGAGTACCTGCTCGAGCACGCGTGTGCCTTCTTCGATGTGCGCCAGTTCGCGTCCTCGGAAGAGTACCGAGACGATCACTTTGTGCCCTTGTTCCAAGAATTGCCGGGCGCGGTTGATCTTGACCTGGAGGTCGTGCTCACCCGTTCGAGGTCGGACGCGGACCTCCTTGACTTTCATATGGTGGCTGTGGGACTTCTGGCTCTTCTTGCGTTGCATGTACTTGAATTTGCCGAAGTCCATGATTCGGCAAACCGGGGGACGCTCGTTCGGCGCGACTTCGACCAAGTCCAACCCCGCATCCCGCGCGCGAGCCAGTGCCTCCTCACGACGGACGACTCCCAATTGCTGTCCGTCCTCCGAGATCAGGCGAACCTCGGGAACCCTGATCTTTTCGTTCACGCGATACTGTTTGTCCTCGATGGGGAGAGCCTCCTGTGACAGGGAACGACAATGAGGGCGCGTCGCCCTCGACCGAATTCACACACGCGCCTCGCGTCTCTGCCGGATCACCCGGCCGGTTCCAACCCCTACGAGTCACGGGCCAAAACCTGCCGGACAATCGCCGCGAAGCGGTATTCAAGCCCTTCGAGTATTGACAAATCAATCGGCAAAATCAACTCCCATTGGGGGGCGAAATCCGCGAAATCGTCGGCGGCGATTTTCCCGCCCGGCGCCCGCCAGGCGACATCGCCGTCGGGGCGTCACCCGTCGGCCTTCGTCCGGATACGCTTCGCAGCGATTTCCTCTTGCAGTCGTGCCACGACGTCCTCGATCGGCAAGGCGCCCAGTTCCCCTTCGATCCGATCGCGAAGGGCGACGGTGCCGTTTTCGGCTTCACGGCTGCCGACAACGGCGATGTAGGGGATCATTTCCAAGCGGGCGTCGCGAATCTTGGCACCGATCTTCTCGGCTCGGAAGTCTCCCGAGGTGCGCAAGCCGGCCTCTTGAAAGCGGGCGAGCACCTTACGGCCGTATTCTTCGAACTTCTCGCTGACGGTGACCACGCGAATCTGCTCCGGTGCCAGCCATAGCGGAAAGGCCCCGGCAAAATGTTCGATCAAGATGCCCGTGAACCGCTCCAGCGAACCGAACGGCGCGCGGTGAATCATCACCGGATGATGCGGGCGGTTGTCGGGACCGATGTATTCGAGGTTGAATCGCTGCGGGCTGGGAAGGTTGTAGTCCAATTGCACCGTGCCCAGTTGCCATTTGCGCCCGATGCAGTCGGAGACGATGAAATCGGCCTTCGGACCGTAGAAAGCCGCTTCGCCGAGGGCGGTTTCGAGGTTCGGCAAATCCATGCTGCGGCACACTTCGGCCAATGCCGATTCGGCCCTCTCCCACACCTCGGGATCTCCTACGTACTTGTCGCTGTTCGGGTCGCGGAAGCTCAATCGGACGCGGTAATCGGTGAAGCCCAGCGTGTTGAGTACGAATTGCGTCATTTCGATGCAGGCGCGGAACTCGTCGGCGACCTGCTCTTCCGTGCAAAAGATGTGGGCATCGTCTTGCGTGAATCCGCGGACACGCGTCATGCCGCTCAATTCGCCCGACTGCTCGAAACGATATACCGTCCCGAATTCCGCCAAACGCAGCGGCAAGTCGCGGTAACTGCGGGGCTTCGACTTGTAGATCATGATGTGGTGCGGGCAGTTCATCGGCTTGAGCAAGTACCGATCGCCGTCGGCCATTTCGATCGGGGGGAACTGGCTGTCGGCGTAGTAGGGATAGTGGCCCGACGTCTGGTACAATTCGACTCGACCGATGTTCGGCGTATTCACCGGCTGATAGCCGCGCCGCATCAATTCATCGAACAAGAACGTTTCCAGCTCGTGCCGGATGATCGCCCCTTTGGGCAACCAAAGAACGAGTCCCGAGCCGACCGTAGGATCGATCGTGAACAACTCGAGTTGCTTGCCCAACACGCGGTGATCGCGCTTCTTGGCCTCTTCGAGGCGGTGCAGGTACTTCTTGAGGTCTTTCTTGTCGAACCAGGCGGTGGCGTACAATCGCTGTAGCTGCTGCCGCGAGGCATCGCCTTTCCAGTAGGCGCCCGCCACCGACAAGAGCTTGAATGCCTTGACCGCTCCGGCGGTGGGAACATGCGGTCCTTCGCAAAGGTCGATGAATTCGCCCAGCCGGTAGAACGAAACGGTTTCTTCTTCTGCGAGCCCTTCCTCGAGGTGTTCGACCTTCATGGTTTGGCCGAGTTCCCGGAGCAGTTCGAGCGCTTTGTCGCGGGGCATCTCGATGCGCTCGAACGGTTCGTCGAGGGCGATGATCTTCGCCATTTCATCTTCGATCTTGGCGAAGTCTTCCTCGCGGATGCGGTCGGGTAATTCGAAGTCGTAATAAAACCCGTTTTCGACGGGCGGGCCGAATGCCAGTTGTACGTTCGGGAACACGCGCATGACCGCTCTCGCCATGATGTGTGCCGCCGAGTGACGCATGACTTCGAGGGCTTCGGGGTCGCGTGCGGTGAGCACTTTGAGGCGGACTTCTCCCGATTGCGGCAAATACGTGCCGATGTCGACGGTCGTGCCGTCGATTTGAGCGGCCAAGGCTGCCTTCGCCAGGCGGGGGCTGATGCGTTCGGCAACATCCAGGGCGCGTACTCGCTCGTCGAATTCGAGCACACTTTCGTCGGGGAGAACGACTCGCAGCATGGTTTCGGCCTATGTTCAATCAACAAAAAAACAGGCGACCGGTGATCGCCCGATGAGAATACCGGCACGTTCGCGGATCGGCAGGAGACCTCCGGGGCGGACTCCGAAGAGGAATACCGCCGTGGGCCACCCGAAAGGGGCGCGATCGCGCGAGGCGTCAATCAACCTTACCAGTATCGGTTTTTCATCGCCGGTTGAAAAGCGCACCTCGTCGGCTTTGCTTGCGCAATCTGCAAAGCCGACCGGCTGTCGTCGTGCGCCGTCGCGCAGACTGCCGTTTCCCGCTCTCGACTGATGCGACAGGGACCACCGAGAAGTATGACCGGGATCAACCCGTTTGGGCTTCCCAGTCGTCGCGACCGGTTTCTGTCGCTTCGTCGCCTTCGCGGCGGCAAATTTTCAGCGTGGCTCCCGGCGGGAGACGCCGTTCCGGCACGATACCGCGTGTCGTCGTTGCCAAGAATTGATGGAACAAAGCAGCCGGGCCTTCGGGAAATTCGTCGCGCAATGTGTCGAGCAACTCGTTCCAGCGAAGTCCCGATCGATAGATCAGCCGATAGGCTTTCTTAAGCTCGGCCAGCTCGGGAGAACGGAAACCTGCACGCCGCAGGCCGATCTGGTTCAGGCCCACCACGTGACTGCTCAGGCCGTCGACGGTCACGTAGGGCGGCACGTCGCGGGTGAGATGGGCCTGGCCGCCGACCATGGCGAACGCCCCCACCCGGCAGAACTGATGAATCGCGACGGCGCCGGAGATGTAGGCTCGGTCGCCGACGACCACGTGACCGCCCAGCATCGCATTGTTGACGATGATAACGTTGTTGCCGACGCGGCAATCGTGCGCCACGTGCGCGTTGACCATCACAAGGTTGTTGTCACCGATGGTCGTATCGTTGTCTGTATCCAGTGCCCGGTGGATGGTAACGTTTTCGCGGATCACATTGCCGTCGCCGATGACGACGCGGCCGGGCGATTCAGGAATGGAGACGTGTTGCGGCAGACCGCCGATGACCGTCCCCTCGCAGATGTAATTGTCGTTCCCGATGACCGTGCCCCGCTTGATCGTGACGCGGCCTTCGATCCGACAGCGGTCGCCGATGACGACGTCCGACTCGATGACGCTGAACGGCCCGACTTCGACATCGTCGCCGAGGCAGGCCAACGAACTGACAACGGCTTGCGGGTGAATCTTCACGGCACATTCCCTTTCCGTGGGGTTACCCACTTGGTTGAACGAAGAGATGCGTAGGGGTTTTGCCGTGTCTCGCAGCATCCTGCTGGAAACAAGGCCCGACGCGTGTCGGCTAACGTCCGATAGGTTCTATCGGTTGCGGAGCCTTTGTCGGATTATTGGCTTTTTGCGGTTTTTTCAACAATAGCGGTTTTGGGGAAACGCGGTCACGCTCGCACGCTCAGCCAAGAGGGCCTCGAACCGGACGAAAAAAAAGCGGATGGCACGCCATCCGCCGGAAAAAAGGGATGTAAAACGAACGTGACGGTTCGTCGAAGGATGATTTGTCGGTGTATGTGGGGGCCTATTGTGCCGGGGCCGGGGTGGGGGCCGGTTCCACGGGCAATTCTTGCGGCAACGGCTGCGGAGCCGGCGTCGGCTGCGGCGTCGGGCCTTCGACGACCATCTCCTCGCCGGGGATCACGTTTCCGGCGGCACCACCCCCGAAATAGCCCACCGGCTCGTGCGGTGTTGCGAACCACGGGTAGTCCATGTACTGCCGGTAGTTGTACGGGGCACGATAGTAGGTGCCGTGGAAGGCCGGGTAGCGATGAATCGTTCGCGGATTGCCCGGATAGCAACCAAAACGCGGCTGATAGCACGTTTGCGGCATCGGCCCGAACCAATCGCCGAACCAGCCTTTACCGGTCGCGGTCGCCTTGTGGTGTCCGCAATGTCCCGCGGACGCACCGCACGTCTGGCAGGGTTCGCCGACGACCGGGGCCGGGCTGACGGTTGCCTCGGCAGGTAGCGGTTCCGGGACGACGACGGCCGCCGCGGTATCGCCTTGAATTCCGACCACAGCGAAGAGCACGCAAAACGCGGCTTGCATGGTGTCCGTTCCTTGCAACTTGAATTGACACAACTGGCGAGGAGGCCGCGCAACGCGGCAACATCGTCTCAAAGTCTGGATCGGTATGGAGACGACCAAGGTCCAGATCGGCTGAGAGAATCGTTATCTCTTGCCCAAACTGTTGTGTTTTCGGGCGGTTTCTCCCTCGCAAGAAGGGGCGTGCGGTGGATTTGGCTTGTAAATTTAGGGTTTTTAACTAGCTTGGGTTGTGTTGATAAGACTTTGCAACCCTAGACACCGGGTTGCGTTGCTTTTCTCTAGACCGGAGCCGTTCGGACGACCGGTCGATTTCGATTCCGAAACAATATCCCCTCTTTTCGGGGGCTTTTCTTCGAGCGGATACACCGTCGAGGTTGCTTCCATGACCGCGAAAGTTCTCGTCGTAACATCGGATCCTCATCTGGGCGAACAGGTGCGAAACCGCCTCGGCGAGCGGTTTCACGTGACGATCACCCGATCGTTGGACGATCGGGAACTCGATGCCCACGCGGGCGAATATCGCGCGGCGATCGCACACGTTTGTCCCGAGTCGCTCAACGGCCATTCGCCCGAGGCTTTCTTTCGTAAGCTGCGGGAACTGGCCGAAACGGCTCCGGTGTTCGGCGTGATCGACGGCCGCGCACCGCAAGCACTCCAAGACCGCGCCGCGGCTATGCTGCACGACTGTTTCGTATTACCTGCGGATGTCGAACGCCTTGCCGGCGTGCTCGAAACGGGTTCGCTGTTGGAAGCCGAATTGGCAGCTTATTGTCGGCGCCACGCCCACCGTGCCTTATACGGGCAAACTCGCACGCTGATTACCTTCACGCCGTCGATGTTCGAAATTCTCGACGAGTTGCACGTGGCGGCGGCGCACGACGTGACCGTGTTGTTGATCGGCGAGACGGGGTCGGGGAAAACTTATCTGGCACGCATGATTCACGAGCTTTCGCCCCGAGCGGGCGAACGTTGTTTGACGGTGGCGTGCGGTGCCCTGCCGCCCGACTTGATCGAAAGTGAGTTGTTCGGCTACGTCAAAGGCGCGTTCACCGGGGCCGACTCCGACAAGCCCGGCAAGTTTGCCGCAGCCGATAAGGGAACGCTGTTGCTCGACGAAATCGACGTGCTCACGCCGGACCAGCAAGCCAAACTGTTGCGGGTGATCGAGACCGGAGAATACGAGCCGGTCGGCAGCAACGAGACACGGCGTTCGTCGGCGCGGTTGATCGTCGCCTCGAATATCGACCTCGATCGCCTGGTGAGCGAAGGTAAGTTCCGCATGGACTTGTACTACCGGCTCAACATGTTGAGTTTTCACCTGCCCCCCCTGCGCGAACGGCCGGCCGACATCGAATTCTTGACCCGCAAGTTCGCTCTGGATCATGCCCGCAACCTGAGGATTCCGCTGGATCGCATCGATCCCGAGGTATTGGCGGCGCTGAAGCAATATCGTTGGCCGGGAAACATTCGCGAGCTGGAAAACGTGATTCGGCGGGCGGTGCTGTACTGCCGTGACGGCGTGCTGCGATTGGCCGATTTGCCTAGTTTTGTGCGGCAAGGCGGCGAAGGTGCGCCGACGGCGGCGGGCGACCCGATCACGTCTCCCGGAAAGACGTTGGAAGAACGCGTGGACGAGGTCGAACGACTGATCATCGAAGAGGCGCTCCGGCGCCATGGCTACCACCGCGCCGAGACGGCCAGAGAACTGGGGATCAGCCGCGTCACCTTGTACCACAAGATGAAAAAGTACGGCATGGTGACCGGCCGCAAGCGAGCCGGACGCTCCCGCGACTGAGCGACGACCCGATCGAGAGCGAACGCCGTGAGCGCCCGCACCGTCCGCACGATCCGCGACAAAAACGTCGAACTCCGCCCCGTGGTTTCCTTGGGGTGGTTGCCCGCGTTGGAAACGGGAAAGGCGGCGGCGATCGTCGTCATCTTGGCCGCGTGGTTCGTCGGTAGCTTGTTTCCCCTGAATCACACCGACCTTTGGGGACATCTGGCTTTCGGACGTTGGATCGTCGAACACGGACGCTTACCGCAGGCCGATCCTTTTCGATCGTTTTTGCTTCCGGACGCACCGTTTGCGAACATCCCTTGGCTCGCCCAGGTTCTAGGGTATGTGGTCTACGGCCTGTTCGGTCCGATGGGCCTGCGGGCGGGGCATGCCCTGCTGGTCGCGCTGACGACCGGGCTGTTGATCGCCGCGGTTCGCGTCGGCGGCGGGCGTTGGGGAACCGCTGCTGCGGCAGGCGGCGCATTCGTGCTCATGAGCTTGCCGGTGATCGGGACGATCCGTCCGCAATTGTTCGGGATGGTCGGCACGGCGGCCACGCTCTTGGCCGTCGAGTCGTTGCGCCGTTCGAATCGGCCGCTCTTCTGGTTGCCTTTGTTGTTCATGTTGTGGGCAAACCTGCACGGTTCGTTTCCGATCGGTTTGGGCGTGTTGGGGGCGGCCTGCTGGGCCCAAGCGGTTGCATGGTTTGTCCGGACGCGGGTGGCGAATGAGAAGTCGACGCCTCACGGCGACACGCTGAATCGAACCGTTCTTTTGCGACGGTACGCAATAGCGGGGCTTACCTGCGGTGCGGCCGTGTGTTGCCATCCGATGGGCGTGTCCATTTGGCCCACGGTCTTGGGCTTCGGGCAAAACCGAAATCTTGCGGCGATCGCCGAGTGGCAGCCGTTGTCGATCGCGAGCTTTTCCGGCATCGCGTTCGTAATCTCGGTGTTGCTGAGCGTCATGAGCGTGATCGGCGCGGCTGCAGCACGCCGGTCCGACAGCCGCCGGCCGGTGCGCATCGGGCGTTGTTTGCCGCCGGCGAGATACCTTTGGATGCTGCCCGTCTTGGGGCTTGCGACCGTTTCGGCGCTGCGGATGTACGCGTGGTGGACGCTGGTGTGGCCCGTGGCGATCGCCTTTGTATGGGAGGCTTGCGGCAGCCGGAGCGGGAACACGCCGAAAGCACAATCGGCCTCTGCGGCGCGTACCTCGAAGGGGCGGGGATGGGCCGTCGTTGCGGTGTCGGTGGTGGTTGTCGCGTTGTGGTCGCCGGTGACGCGGACGTTATGGACGTCTGCGGAACCAAAAGCCGTCTTTTCGAAAAATACTCCGCTTCGTGTCGGGAAATTTGTCTCCGACCGGGAGCTTCGCGGTCGCTTCTTTGCGCCGGTCGATTGGGCGGATTATCTGCTGTGGATCTGTCACGGACGCATGGAGCCGCTCGTACATTCTCATGTCCACATGACGCCCGAGCCGTTGTGGCTGGCCTACTTGGCCCTGGAGCGGGGCGATCCCGGTTGCGAGGCGGCGCTCGAAAGCTATCGCGTGCGGTACGTCGTCCTCGATCTCGCCCGGCACCGGCGGCTCGCCGATCGTTTGCTGGGCTTGCCGAGCGGTCGTTGGCGTGTCGTTTACCGCGACGAGCAGGCCCTCGTCTTAGGAAAACGTAACGCGGTCGACGAGACTCCTTGATTTCCACCGCGGTCGGCAAATCTTGGCGTGTTTTCTGGCTCTTTAGAGGGGGGGCGGTGTAGGCAAACTTTCGTGGCGTGTGGTTCTTTTTGGGGGTTCATTTGGCCTGTCCTTGCTATGTGTTCCAATATGCGCATGTTTTCCATTTTGACGTTTGGAGAGTGTTGGTTATGATGGGAAGCTGGAAGAGGTGGTGCGATATCGCCGGTTTTGTGGAGCCGGCCGACTTCGCGGAATGAGATGAGGCACAATCCTTTTTGACGGGGCTCCTGTGATGAAACATCTGTTTACGTTGATCGCGGCGACTGCGTTGGCGTTTGCGTTCGGCCATCCTGCGAGGGCGGCTATTACTTGGGTCGATCCCGACACCTACGCTATTCAGGATCCGATCACCGCACCGGGCGTCACCTTTAAGGCGATCTTGGGGGCGACGACGCAAACCCCCCCTAATCCCGACACGGTGTACGCCTTGATCGACGATAAGGGGCACTACCCTGCGTCGAATCATTTCTTCGGTTGGCACAGCAAAGGCGCGAACGTGCCGTACAAGGTGGCATGGCGCGGGAAGTGGGCGAAGTTCCAGGCCGAATTCGATTCTCCCGTCGCATTCGTCTCGCTCGATTTTCTGCGAAACGATTTTTCGGGGGGGCCGAAGTCCGATGAAATCGGTTTCCTGGAGGCGTACGACGCCGATTGGAATCTCGTGAAGACCGTCGACGTGAGCATTGCGATGAACGACGATGTCGAGACGGCCACTATCATTTGCCCGACGCCGCAAATCAAGTACGTGATCGCCAGCGGAAAATATGTGGCCGGGGTGATGGACCACGATATTCTGCTCGACAATCTCGGGTTCAGCACCGAGCCGGTTCCGGAACCGGGGGTGTTGACGTTGCTGTTCGGCGGCGGCCTGGCCGGGATCGGGTGCGTCGTATGGCGTCGCCGCCGTAACCACGCGTGAATCGCGAAGCCGTCCGACACAATCACAGTGAAACACGTTCGACGACCGCGGGCGTCGAACCAAGCCGCCGGATAGCCTCCGGCGGTTTTCGGTTTCTTGGACCGGTTGACGAGATTTTCGGCAGGGGGCTATCGGGTCTCGGCCGCCCTGGCGGGGAAGAGACGCCAACGGCCCGCCGGACCTTCGAACCATGCGGTCCGATCGTCGGCGGCGACCTCGACGGAGGTTTCCTGACCGCTTTCATGGATCGCCTTCCAGGGGCCTGCGGCCAATCCGGCGACCAGGATATGGCCGGTTCCGCGACCGAGGAGATCGACGGCGAACGGTTCGCCGACCGCTTCCCGCGGATCGTTTGCAAAGAAGACGGCCCAAAATGCCTTTTCGTCCGCAAGGATGCAGCCGTGGTGGTGCGGGGCCGACGCAGCCTCGACGTGAAGCCGTTCGGGTGACGTGCGGTCGGTGAGTTGCATGACGGTCAGGAACCGCGTTTCTTCCTGGGGGACGTGAGGCGAAAGCTCCAACCGCCAACGCCCCAATTCGGCGGAGCCGCGTTCGATGAGAGACGCGCTCGGTTCATTCGGGTAGTTCTTGCCGAACACCCAGAACTCTTTGCCGGGGCCGCCCACCTTGTCGAGCCGGGCATTTGCGGGTTGCACGACATCGAGAATCAGGCGGCCGGCCGCACCGTGTTCCGTCCGGTCGACGACGGCGGTCGGCTTTCCGGCCGATTGCGCAATCGTCGGTTCTTCCTGTGAGTGGAGCAGCCAGATGGGCCGGTATGCGGCGCTCTTGGCGGCGACGCGGTCCGACACGATCAGCACGCCCGGCAGATGTTCACGGTGCAAGTTCAAGAAAACGAACGAGCGAAGAACACGTTCGACCTTGTGGGCCGAGTAGGCCGGCGTGAGGTCGCCTTCAAGCAACGTGTAGTCGGGAGAATGGGAATCGGGCCCGAAGCCGTGAGCGAGGATGTCGGCCGTTCGGTACCCGTTGGCCGGGTCCAGGAGCACGGCCAAATCGTGCGGTTCGCGGCGTCCGTTGGGCAGACGCTGGCCGCCGTCGTTGCCGTAGCCGCGGCCGAATTCTTCATTGGGGTCGTAAATCAGCAGGCAGTTGTGGGCGATGGTTCGCCACTGGTAGTTACGGCAATGGTCGCTGCCGTAACCTCCGTCGGACCCGTGATACAGTCCCGAATCCAAGGCCAAACTACCCCGGTAGTAGAGCTGAAACGCGCCGGCATCGAGAGGTTGATGATTGCAAAAGTTGTACTCGTTCAGTTTCATTTCGCAGATTGCGGCGTCGTCGCCCCACGACGTGCGGGCGATCATCCAGCCGAACGGTGAGCCGAAGTATCGCGACAAGGGAAGATCGGCGATCGGTTCCGGTTTCAGGTTCAAATCGGTCCACAGAACGGCGAAGATCAGCTCTGGATCGCGGAGCCCCTGGTGCGTCAGGAAGTGCGACCATAGCCGCCCGTCGTGGTAGTAGCTTGCCGCCAGCAAAGCGCCGGGGCCGACAGGCCAGGGCTCGCCGAGTCGCGTCGAGTGGCAATACGTGTCGCCCGCCCGCAACCGCTGGCCGTCGGGGCGAGTCGCGTAGATCCAGTGATAGGGTACCCAGCGTTGTTCGGGCGAGTAGATGTTGTCGATTCCCCAGCGGCTGAAGATGAACAAGGGGAACAGGTCCCAGCCGTAGCGATAGCAACTGTACGAATCGCCTTGGTGATACGCATGCCCGGGATAGAACCAATTTCTCGCCGGGATGTGTTCGCGGAAGAGTCGAACCGCCGCTAAGCGGTACATTTCGGGATACTCGTCGTAGATGGCGATGCCCGCCGACAACAGGTCGCGCATGATCTGGGCTTCGGAGGCGTGGCCGGTGATCGAGCCTTGGCGGACCGGCGGATACCCGCACTCCAGCGTGCCCGCCAGACGCACGAGTTCCCGAATGATCGCTTGTTTGTCTTCTTCGGTCAGCAAGGGATAGAGCCAGTCGTAGACGATTGCCCCGGTTACCATGATCCGGCCGGTTACGCGGCAGGCATCCTGCCGATCGGGAAGTTCGGCACGCTTCAAGGCGGCGATTGTGCGGGCAATCAGGGCCTTCCCCGCCGCGGGATTCGGGTTGATCAGGTAATCGAGCGCATCCCATTCGACGGCAAGATAGGGATTTTCGTCTTTCAGCGTTTTCCAACGCTCCCGAAAGGGGCGAACCTGCGGGTGCGCAACCCGCTCGGCCAGCGAGGGGACGTCGTCGGCGGTGATGAACAGTCGCGGGTGTGCGGCCGGCGGCCGGGGAATCCGCACCTCGTCGATTTCCATCCAAGCCGAAGGCGACGGCTCGCTCGGTGCGGCAGTCACTGTACCGAGATAACCCGCGGCGACCATCGACACGGCGATCGTCAACGCCGGGCCGAAAGATTGACGCCATGTCGAAAAACGTGGGGTGAAGGAACTCGCGGCAAACATGCGGCACCTCGCAAGTAGGCGGGCATCCTGGGGGTGGGCCGACTCCGGCCGAAGCGGCAAACCGCGGCCGAGCAGGCCGAAATCGACCGCAATACGGCCTGTAGCTTACGCCGCCGGAAAGTCCGCGTCTAGAATTTCCAAGCGGCGAAGCGCAGACGATGCCGCCTGCAAGCGATAACGCGGAGGGCCGGGAAGTCGGGTGTACGATCAGCGGGCGGGAAGCGATGCCCCGGTTGTGCGTCGGCGCCGAACGAACGAGTCGCGGGCCCAGCCTTCCCGATCGGCGATCTTGCCCCGCAGCCAGCGGCGTTCACGATACCATTCTGCCGTTTGACGCAGACGCTCATCAAGCGAGGCGCGCGGCGAGAAACCGAGATCGCGCTTGGCCTTTTCGGCCGAGCACACCCACGAAGGGGCAAGGGCTTCGCGGGCCTTGTCCAAGTGCAGCGCCAGCGGACGGCCGCGAAGCTGGGCAATCAATTCGGCGCCTGCGGCGGCGATCCAAGTACCGACGACGCCCGCGGGAATGATCAGCGTCCGGCGGCGGCCCAATGCTCGCCCCATCATGCGGCCCAATTCGGCGTAGCTGGGGCACTCGTCACCGGCAATGAAGTAATAACCTTGGCCCGGTGGGGCATCGGAATCGGCAGGCAGATGTTCGCCTTTGTCGACCGCCGCCAAAATCGCGGGAATCAAGTCTTCCACGTACACCAGCGAGTAATAACGCGGCTTGAGGCCGGGAACCATGTGGATGCCGGTGTTGTAGATCGGCTGGAACATCTGGAGGCAGTCTTTGTCCCAGGGGCCGAAGACGATCGCCGGACGGAGGATCGTGATAGGAACGCGATCGGCGAATTTTTCCAGCTCCAGTTCGCCCGCCCGCTTGCTCTTTCCGTACACCGAAATCGGCTGCGCGGGTTGGTCTTCGGTGCGCGGGTGATCCGGAGTGGCGGGACCGGCGGCTGCCAGTGACGAGAGGGAGATCAGCCGAGGCGGTTCGGCACAACGAGCGCAGGCTTCCGCAATCGCGCGCGAGCCGTCGCCGTTCACCCGAAAATAGGTTTCACGCTTGAGGGCCTTGGTCGTGCCGGCCAGATGGAAAACGACGTCGCAGCCGTCGATGGCCCGGTGCAACGCCTCGACATCGAAAAGATCGGCTTCGACGAACTCGGGTTGAAACCGCTTCAACGGCTGAATTCGCGAGGTGGATCGAACCAGGCACGCAATCGAGTGCCCCGCTTCACTCAGGGCACGGACCAGGTGAAAGCCGATGAATCCGGTGCCGCCGGTGAGGAAAACACGTGCCATGGGAGTACTCCGCTTTTGGAAACGGGTGGGCTCTCGGGTCATCCAACGTGCTTGCCGGGCTCGCTGGTGCGTTCGATGCATGCGAGGCACGGCCGGTTACAGGCAGGCGCGATCGGTTCACGCGGGCGGTGGAACACTTCATCGGACAATCCGCCGCAATCCCCGGGGTTGGAGGGATTCGCGCCGGTCCGACAGCGTGTTGCCGTAGCGGAGGCGACAGTCCTTCGGTATCTTTACGTAGGAGTTGTCGATCGCGTGGAGTTTGCGGATCCTGGCGGCCTCACGCTCGCCGCAAACGCACACCGCCGTGCGGGTAGTGGCATGATCGGCACGCTTGCGGCAAGAACCTTGCCCGCTTTTGAGGGATTTGGAAGGATTTTTCCCTATTGTACCCGCTTTCCGACTGATGGCCACGGAAATGTGGGTTGTTTGCGGTTTTTGGGTGAAATAGCCAACCGTTCAGCGGGAGAAAGCGACACAGCAACGCGGTTCGGTTGTCGACCAAAGATGCCCTGTTGGTGACTAACGAGACGAGGATTCATGAAAGTTCGCACACGGTTTGCACCCAGTCCGACGGGTTATCTGCATATTGGGGGGGGGCGTACAGCCCTGTTTTGTTGGCTTTTCGCGCGACACCACGGCGGTGAGTTCATTCTTCGAATCGACGATACCGATCAGCAACGCAACGTCGAGGCGGCGCTGAAGCCGATTCTCGACGGTTTGCGTTGGCTGGGAATCGACTGGGATGAGGGCCCCGAGGTCGGCGGTCCGTGTGCGCCTTATTTTCAGTCGCAGCGAAGCGAGCTGTATCGCGAGGCGGTCGAACGGTTACTGGCCGAGGGGAAGGCCTATCGCGACTACGCGACACCGGAAGAGATCCAGGCCGAGCGCGAGGCCGCTTTGGCTGAAAAACGGCCGTTCGTTTACAGTCGCCGGTTCATGGCGGAGACGCCCGAAGACGACGCCCGATTCCAGGCCGAAGGCCGAAAAGCCGTCGTGCGTCTGAAGATGCCCCGCGAGGGAACATTGGTGATCGACGATTTGATCCGCGGCCGCGTTGAATTCGAGTGGGCTCGCGAGCAGGATCATGTCATTCAGCGTGCCGACGGATCGTGCTTGTACCACCTGACCAGCGCCGTCGACGACCACGCGATGGGCATTACGCACGTGATTCGGGCGGAAGAGCATCTTTCGAACACCCCTCGGCAGGTGTTCATTTTGCAGTCGCTCGGGTATGAACTTCCGCAGTTTGCGCATTTGCCCTTCGTGGCCGAACCGGGGAGCAAGACCAAGCTGAGCAAGCGCAAGCTGGCCAAATACTTGAAGAACCGGGATTTTGCCCAACTGGTCGAGCACGGCAAACGCATTGCCGAGCGGATCGGGCATCCCGTCGACGATGACGTGTTCAACCCGGTGATCGTCGATTTCTATCGAACGGTCGGATACTTGCCGCAGGCGATCTTGAATTACCTGGCCTTGTTGGGCTGGTCGCTCGACGATCGTACCGAGCATTTCACCGTCGAGGAGTTGATCCGGCATTTCTCGCTCGAGCGGGTGAACAAGGCGCCGGCCTCGTTCGATCCGAAGAAGTTGTCGGCGTTCCAGGAGCATCACATGCGGGAAGTGCCGCTCGACGAAAAGGTCGCGCTGGCGCTACCCTATCTCGTGGGGGCAGGGTGGGTTACCGAACCGGTCGACGACGCCGCGCGGGCGAAAGTGAGAGCGATCGTCGAGGCTGCCGGCGACCGCATCCGAACGGCCGGTGACATCCTCAACTTCGACGAGTTTTTCACCCCCGACGATGCGATGCCGTATGTCGAAAAGGATGTCAAGAAACGGTTGTTGAAGGATCCGGCAACGGCCTTGCGCGTGTTGCAGGGAATTCGTGCCGAGCTGCTCGAAATCGAGCCGTTCGATGCTCCCTCGCTCGATGCGATGATGCACGCTTTCGGTGATCGAGAGGGGCTCGGCATGGGGCAAATCGTTCATCCGGTGCGCATTGCGGTGACGGGAAAGGCCGTCGGGTTGGGCCTCTTCGAGACCATGGCCGTGCTCGGTCGGGACTCGGTCGTACGGCGCATCGACCGCACGATCGAAACCTTTTTGGCCGATGTGTCGAGCGAGGCGTGACACGCAACCCGGCACTTCGTAATCTTCATTGGCGGTGACGTTCAACCGGTAACGAACCGGCGACGATTATCGATTCCCGAGGGAACAGATCATGACGGAACGCAATCCGAGCGACGGCAATCCTGCGGCGAAGACGCCGGCCGAAGGCGGCAAGGAAGGCTCGGTCGATTTCATTCGCGAGCAAATCAACGAAGATCTGAAGACCGGCCGCTACGATCGCGTGCACACACGATTTCCGCCCGAGCCGAACGGTTATCTGCACATCGGGCACGCGAAATCGATCTGTTTGAATTTCGGCATCGCCCGCGACTACGGCGGATTGTGCAACCTGCGGTTCGACGACACGAACCCGACCAAGGAAGACGTCGAATACGTCGAGTCGATCAAGGAAGACGTCCGTTGGTTGGGCTTCGATTGGGACGACCGCTGTTATTTCGCGTCGGACTATTTCGATCAGCTTTACGAGTGGGCCGAAGAACTCATCAAGAAGGGCTTGGCCTACGTGTGTGATCTTTCGCCCGACGAAATTCGGGAGTACCGCGGTACGCTTACCGAGCCGGGCAAGAACAGCCCCTATCGCGACCGATCGGTCGAAGAGAACCTCGATCTGTTCCGCCGTATGCGGGCGGGCGAATTTCCCGACGGTTCGCGGACGTTGCGGGCGAAGATCGACATGGCTCATCCCAATTTGAACATGCGGGATCCGGTGATGTATCGCATTCTTCATGCCGAGCATCACCGCACGGGCGATAAGTGGTGTATTTACCCCACCTACGATTGGACGCACGGTCAGTCCGATTCAATCGAGGGCATCACGCATTCGATCTGCACGTTGGAATTCGAGAACCATCGCCCGCTGTACGACTGGTTCATCGAAAAACTGGGGATTTACGCACCGCGCCAAATCGAGTTCGCCCGGCTCAACCTGACCTACACCGTAATGAGCAAGCGGCGGTTGCTGCAATTGGTGAAGGAAGGGCATGTCGGCGGGTGGGATGATCCGCGGATGCCCACCATTTGCGGGTTGCGACGTCGCGGCTACACGCCCGAGGCGATCCGCAATTTCTGCGCCCGCATCGGCGTCTCGAAATACGACGGCGTCATCGACATCGCGCTGTTGGAACATTGCTTGCGGGAAGACTTGAACAAGCGCGCCCCGCGGGTGATGGGGGTGTTGCGGCCGCTGAAGGTCGTCATCGAAAACTATCCCGACGACCTGGTCGAAGAGATGGAAGCCGTCAACAACCCCGAGGATCCTTCGGCCGGGACGCGCAAGGTGCCGTTCTCGAAGGTGCTCTACATCGAGCAGGACGACTTTCGAGAAGAACCGCCGCCGAAATACTATCGCTTGGCACCCGGCCGCGAAGTCCGCTTGCGATACGCGTATTTCATCCGTTGCACCGACGTCGTCAAGGATCCCGAAACCGGCGAGGTGGTGGAGGTGCGGGCGACCTACGATCCCCAAACGCGGGGCGGAAATGCTCCCGACGGACGGAAGGTGAAGGCGACGATCCACTGGGTCTCGGCGGCACATGCCCTGGATGCCGAGGTTCGGTTGTACGATCACCTGTTCACCAAGCCCGATCCCGACGATGTACCCGAAGGTGAGGATTGGACCGCCAACTTGAACCCGAATTCGTTGGAAGTCGTCGAACACGCCAAGCTCGAGCCGTCGTTGGCGACGGCGAAAGCCGGTGATCGTTTCCAATTCGAGCGACTCGGGTATTTTTGCGTCGATCCCGACAGCACCGAGGAACGGTTGGTGTTCAATCGCACGGTCACGCTGCGGGATACGTGGGCGAAGATCGCCAAACGACAACAGAAATAGTGGCAAACACGCCGTCGGTCGGGGGCGGCCCCTCCGACGGCTCGTAACCGAAAGAACCTGGTAACGGAGGTAGCCAATGCCGTTGGTCGTCGTCGGTTCCGTCGCACTCGACAGCGTGGAAACACCGCATGCGGTTCGCGAAAACGTGTTGGGCGGTTCGGCCGTCTATTTTTCGGTCGCGGCAAGATATTTCACATCGGTTCGGCTCGTGGGAGTGGTCGGTGAAGACTGGCCTTCCGAGCATACACAACTGCTGGCCGATCGGGGGATCGACACGGCAGGTCTGAAGGTCGTTCCCGGCGGTAAGACGTTCCGGTGGCGGGGCAAGTACCTGCCGAATATGAACGATCGCGAAACGCTCGAAGTTCACTTGAACGTGTTGGGCGACTTCAAACCCGAATTGCCCGAGGCGTGTCGCCGCAGTCCCTTCTTGTTCTTGGCGAACGGGTCGACCAAGACCCAACTTGCCGCACTCGAGCAATGCACCGGTGCCAACTTGGTCGTGGCCGATACGATGGATCTTTGGATCCGCACCGAGCCCGACGAACTTCGCCGGCTGATGCAACGGATCGACGGGCTCGTGCTCAACGACTCGGAGGCCAAGTTGCTGACCGAAGACGACAATCTGGTGCGTGCGGGAGAAGCGATCTGCCGGATGGGGCCGAGCTTCGTCGTCGTCAAAAAAGGTGAGCACGGCGCCATGTTCTTCAGCAAGCACGAAAAATACGTGCTTCCGGCCTATCCGACCAAGGACGTCGTCGATCCCACCGGTGCTGGCGACAGCTTCGCCGGCGGCATGATGGGGTACCTGGCCGAGCAGAACGATTTTTCGCCCCAGACGCTCAAGAAAGCCTTGGCTTACGGCATTCTCGTGGCGAGTTTCACCGTCGAGGATTTCAGTCTCGACCGGCTGCTGAAGATTCGCCGAGAGGACATCGAGCGTCGCATGGAGGCGTACCGACAAATGCTCGCGTTCTGAAGCGGCGGACGCCTTCCTCGTCACAACGTATCGGCGACCAATTTGCACGACGCACCCCGTCGCGGTACGATGCCCCCTTTCTGAGTGTTCGATGGAGGGTGAACCCGGCCTGTGGCCGGTTCGACGGAGGAAGGTGCACCCCGCGGGAGCATCGCGTTGTCACCAGCATGAGGATCGATCATGAAACGACCGGCCTGGTTGTCTCGCGAATGGTGGAGGCGTCAAGTCGATCCCGGTTATCCGCGAGCTCCGATCGAGACCGAACACTTTCCGCCCGGTATTCCGTACATCATCGGGAACGAAGCGGCCGAGCGGTTCAGCTTTTACGGCATGCGGGCGATTCTGGTCACTTTCATGACCACCTACTTGCTCGACGCCTCGTTGATGCATCGAGCGGTGATGTCGCCTGAAGAGGCGAAGGCCGTTTACCACACCTTTAATGCGGCGGTCTATTTCTTCCCGATATTGGGGGCGCTCTTGGCCGACATCGTGCTCGGAAAGTACTGGACGATCATGTTGCTTTCGATCGTCTACGTGGCCGGGCACACGGCTTTGGCCTGGAACGAGGCACGACTGGGCTTGTTCGTGGGGCTTACCTTGATCGCGATCGGTTCGGGCGGCATCAAGTCGTGCGTGTCGGCCCATGTGGGCGATCAGTTTTGCCGCAAGAACCGGCATTGGATGTCGCGGATTTTCGGCTGGTTCTACATGGCGATCAACGTGGGAGCGGCCGCCTCGTCGTTGGCCACCCCGTGGCTGTTGGAAAACGTAGGCCCCGGCTTGGCCTTCGGTATTCCCGGTATCTTGATGGCGATCGCCACCTTGGTGTTCTTCATGGGCCGCGCGAAGTTCGCGCACATTCCGCCCGGCGGTGCCACGTTTTTACGTGAGGCGTTCAGCCGCGAGGGGATCGGGGCCTTGGTACGATTGACGCTCATCTTCGTGCCGGTGGCTATGTTTTGGGCGCTCTTCGACCAGACCGGCTCGTCGTGGGTGCTTCAAGCCGAACACATGAACCGGACCCTGTTTCATTACACGGCCGCCGACGGCACTCGCACCGCGTTCGAGTTGCATCCCGCCCAAATTCAGGCGCTCAATCCGATCTTGATTTTGATCTTGATACCCCTTTTTGACTGGGTCGTATATCCACTGGTTGGGCGGTTTGTTCAGGTGACGCCGTTACGGAAGATTTCGACGGGGATGTACGTTGCGGCGGGCAGTTTCGTCGTCGTCGCGATTGCCGAGCATCTGATCGCCGCCCGCCTGACGCCGTCGATCGCCTGGCAGGGGGCCGCCTACGTCGTGTTGACCGCCGCCGAAGTGCTCGTTTCGGTCACGTGCCTCGAATTCGCGTATACGCAGGCGCCGCGGTCGATGAAGTCGTTGGTGATGGGCTTGTATTTGCTGTCGGTCTCTTTGGGGAACAGTTTTGCCGCCGGTGTGAATTACGTGATCGAAAAGGTCCAGGAATCGGGCGGTCATTGGCTCGAAGGTCCGACCTACTGGTGGTTCTTCGTGGCGGCGATGACCTTGGTCGCGGTGATCTTCTCGGCGATTGCCTACCGATTCCCCGAGAGAACCTACTTGCAAGACGACGAAGTCCAGGCCGCGGGGAACACCGACGAGCCTTAAACGGCGCGTCACGAGTCCCGGTTCGGCCCCGCGCGCGAACACGGCCGGATCTTTCCGGAAATTTCGGCAGCCCACCCCCTTGGCACGTGTAGAGGCTTCCGGCAGAATCATGAGTCTCGCTGCATGAGCGGAGAGGCCTCGGGCGCGATCGGTCACCCCGAATCTACGCCGACGAGCCGAAAATCGCCTGTCAAGACGGGTGATCGGCGAAGGTTTGGCAAATCGGGAAAAGTCACGGGTCGTTCAGTCTCGGGCAAACCGTCGGCATGCGGCAATGCGGTGGGAAATGGTTCCATCGCTGCTTGACAGCCTGTCGGCCAAGCCTTAACATCTAGGTTTTCGCCTCAGCCGACTGGGGCCTTTCTTTGACAACAAGGGCGTCGGAAGCCGAAGCCGTATCGAGCGAAAAGGAGCGTCCACGTGTCGGGACAAGTCAGCGAAGTCATTCGGATTCGGATGGAGTCGTTTGATCATGCCGTGCTGGATCAAAGTGCGGCGGAGATCGTGGACACCGTCAAACGTACCGGCTCGATCGTGCACGGCCCGATTCCCTTGCCGACTCGAATTGAGCGCTACACGGTGCTTTCGAGTCCCTTTATCGACAAGAAGGCCCGTCAGCAGTTCGAGATCCGAACACACCGCCGCTTGATCGATATCATCCAGGCTACGGCGAAGACGATCGAGGCGTTGAACAAGCTCAGTCTTCCGGCGGGTGTCGATATCAAAATCAAGATGACGCGCTGATCGACTCAGCAGATCGGGGGCGGACTGCCGGGTTGTATTGGGGTCTGGTACATGAATTGGAAGTTGCAAGGGTAATCCTTGATCTCGTCAAGCGATCCCTTGCGGCGACGTGACACGAAGGCAAGAACGATGGCGATCGGATTGCTCGGCCGAAAAGTCGGGATGACCACCGTATTCGATGAAAACGGTGAAGCCGTCCCTGTGACGGTGATTCAAGCAGGGCCCTGTCGGGTGTTGCAGTTGAAGACCGTCGATCGCGACGGCTATGAGGCGGTGCAGTTGGGGTATCTCGATAAGCCGCGCCATCGTGCCATCCGCAGCGAGCGGGGTCACGTTGCCAAGCTCAACAGCAAGCGCCAGCGTGCTCGGGCCGCAGCCGGTATCGAGCCTCTTCCCAAGGCGGATTGCGAGCCCCAGCGGTATATCCGCGAGTTCCGCGTGCCCGTCGAAGGGTACTCCGTCGGCCAGGTATTGTCGGTCGACGTCTTCGAAGGCGTGCTCTCGGTCGATGTCACTGGTACGAGCAAAGGGCGGGGCTTCGCTGGCGTGATGAAGCGGCACAACTTTGCCGGTCAGCGCGCAAGCCACGGTGTGAAGAAGGTTCATCGTCATCCCGGTGGTACCGGTCAGAGTGCCTATCCCAGCCGTATCGAAAAGGGGCGACGGATGGCCGGGCACTACGGTGCCGCGCGGTGCACGATTCGGAATATTCGCCTTGTGCGTATCGACAAAGAGAACAATCTGCTGATCGTCCGTGGGGCGGTTCCCGGCCCCAACGGCGGTCTGGTCGTCATCCGGCCGACGAACAAACTTCCCGCCCCGAAAGCCTAGTGGCCGGGGTGGCGGAGGTGTTCGCGGTTCCTTTGACAGTGATTGCAAGAAAGTGTGAGCAGCATGGCTAGCCTGCCGGTTTACAATCGCCAAGGTGAGCAAGTCGGGGCCTACGAGGTCGATCCGAGTGAATTCGCGGATCGGATCAGCAAGCAGCTCCTGCACGATGCCGTCGTCATGTATTTGGCGAATCGGCGCCAGGGGACGGCGAAGAATAAATCGCGTTCCGAGGTGGCCGGCTCGACCCGCAAGTTGTACCGGCAAAAAGGGACCGGTAACGCCCGGATGGGTGCGCGACGAACGAACATTCGGCGCGGCGGTGGACGAGCGCATCCGAAGCGGCCGCGGGATTGGGGGTATCGGTTGCCTCGCAAGGCGCTCCGGTTGGCGACCCGGATGGCGATGGCCTCGCGGATCGCCGATGAGGAGGTGATCCTGCTCGACGAACTCGAAATGGAATCGCCGAAGACACGCGTCGTCGGGAAGTTGCTCGAAAAGCTCGGCTTGGAGGGCAAGGGCGTGTTGGTCGCCACGGCCGAGTATGACGTCAATGTATACAAGAGCGTGCGGAACATTGCGAAGGCCGAGGTGCTGCCGATCAGCGATTTGAATGCCTACGCAATTTTGCGTCCTCGGCGTGTGATCATGACGAAGGCGACGATGGATGCCTTGCGTGAGCGCGTGAAGGCGGCCGAGTCGGTTGCCTGAGAGAAGGATCGCGACTGTTCGAGAAGACGGCAAAGGGGCGGCGGCCTCGATCGAATTCGAATAGATTCCTGAGGAGAGCGGCGTCATGCGACGCGTTACACCCGAGCCTCAATTGACGGACCTGGAACCTTATCAGGTGATCCTGCGGCCGTTGGTGACCGAAAAGGGTTACCACAAGGCCGAGCGGCTGAATCAATACACGTTCGCGGTCAACCCGAAGGCGACCAAGGCCGATATCCGACGCGCGGTGGAAGAATTGTTCGACGTCAAGGTGATTCGCGTGAACACGCAGAATCGCAAGGGCAAACCGCGTCGGGTTCGGTACAACTTCGGGTATACGAAGGCCTGGAAGAAGGCGATCGTCACGTTGGATCCCGAATATCGGATCGACTTCTTCTAATCGAGGCGGCCGGACGGACATCAACCTCCCGCGAGACAACGTGAAGCAAAGGCAAACGACATGGGTATTCGCCGTTTGAAACCGACTTCGCCGGGTAGGCGGCACGCGACGGTCAACGACTTTGCCGAACTGACCCCCGGCGCCGAGCCTGAAAAGTCGCTGCTGGTACGGCTTCCGCGAAAGGGCGGCCGGAACAACCAGGGGATCATCACGTGTCGTCATCGCGGCGGCGGTCATCGAAAGTTGTACCGCTTGATCGACTTCAAGCGAAACAAAGACGGAATTCCGGCCAAGGTCGACTCGATCCAATACGATCCGAACCGAAGCGCCCATATCGCCCTTTTGAAGTATGCCGATGGCGAGAAGCGTTACATTCTGGCGCCCAAGGGCCTGAGTGCCGGCGACACGGTGCTCAGCGGGACCGGTGCGCCGCCGGCGGTGGGCAATTGCCTTCCGCTGAGTGAGATTCCGCTTGGGACCACGATTCATGCGATTGAGATGCAGCCCGGGAAAGGGGCCGCATTGTGTCGGGCTGCCGGGACGGGCGCCGTGTTGGCCGCCCGCGATGCGGACTGGGCCCAGATCAACTTGCCCAGCGGCGAGATCCGACGTGTTCCGGCAAAGTGCCGGGCGACGATCGGGGCCGTCGGGAACTCGGATCATGGTGCCGTGAAGTTAGGTAAGGCCGGCCGACGGCGGTGGATGGGGCGACGGCCTCACGTCCGGGGTACGGCGATGAACCCCATCGATCACCCGCACGGCGGTGGCGAAGGCCGAACAAAGGGTGGCCGACATCCGGTGTCGCCGACCGGTAAGCCGACCAAGGGCGGACGTACACGCAAGCGACGGAAGGCTTCGAACCGGGCGATCATTCGCCGACGTCGGTCGAAGCGGTACGGTCAGCTGCCTCTGTGATCGATCGGGCGCGTTGCTCGGCAGGTCGATTCGAAAACGTAGAGAACCCACACGACAGAGATTGCCATGGGACGCTCGCTGAAAAAAGGGCCGTTCGTCGATCCGAAGCTGTACATGAAGGTCGAGGCCTTGAACGAGTCGGGGCGAAAGGAGCCCATCAAGACGTGGGCACGTGCTTGCACGATCGTGCCGGAATTCGTCGGTCACACGTTCCTGGTGCACAACGGGAAGACGCACGTGAAGGTGTTCGTGACCGAAGAGATGGTCGGCCATCGGCTCGGCGAGTTCGCACCTACCCGTATTTTCCGTGGGCACGGCGGTAAGGGGAAACGATAAAGCGGCGGGTCGGAAACCATCGCAGGTCCGGCTTCGTTGGTCGAGGGAATACGAGTCATGGCTTACAAGGCAACTCACCGATTTGCGAAGATCAGTCCGCGGAAGGCTCGCCTCGTGGCGGACCTGGTGCGAGGGAAGTTCGCGGACGAAGCCTTGGAGATTCTTCGGTATCAGCCGCAACGCGGGGCGCGGATGCTGGAAAAAGTCATCCGCAGCGCGATGGCCAACGCGGCCGAAGCCGGGGAGATGGAGCCCGAAGGGCTATACCTCAGGGACGTGCGGGTGGACGAGGGGCCCCGCTTCAAGCGCCTTCGGCCCCGCTCGCGAGGCATGGCGAATATCATCCTCAAACGGATGTCGCACATCAGCGTGGAATTGGAGTAGGAACCGGACCGTCGTTGTCGCCGCGGCCCCGTGGTGAAAAGAGAGATCGATACTCATGGGTCAAAAAGTCAATCCGATCGCGTTCCGAACGGGCACGATGATTGGTTGGAAAAGTCGCTGGTACGCCTCGAAACGCGACTTTGCCGACCTGCTCGTGGAAGACTACAAGATCCGCGAATTCATCAAGAATCGTAAGGATCGTTCGGGGCGTCCGATGTACCCGATGATCGCCAAGATCGAGATCGAGCGGACGCACGACGAAGTCCGCGTGATTTTGTTCTCGGGACGGCCGGGCCTGCTCATCGGGCGGAAAGGGGAACGCGTCGAAGAACTGCAAAATGAACTGCAAGCCCTGACCGGGCGGCGGATCAATATCAAGATCGAAGAAATCAGTCGGCCAGAGTTGGTGGCGCAGCTCGTTGCCGAAGACATCGCCGAGCAGCTTTCGCGTCGTGCCGGTTTTCGACGCACGATGAAGCGGGCGATGGAAAGCACGATGGAGGCCGGCGCGAAAGGGATCAAGATCCAGCTTTCGGGACGCCTCGGCGGCGCCGAAATGTCCCGTCGCGAGAAACAAATCGCCGGTTCGATTCCGCTGTCGACGTTGCGGGCGAACATCGATTACGGCTTCACCGAAGCACGCATCCCGCAAGGGCAGATCGGTGTTCAGGTTTGGATCAACCTAGGTATGTTTAACGAGGACGACGACGATGGCCTTAATGCCCAAACGGGTAAAGCATCGAAAAAGCCAAAGAGGTCGTATAAAAGGTAAGGCGACGCGCGGGAACCGCGTGATTTTCGGCGAATACGGCTTGCAGGCGGTGCAGGGCGGCTGGATCAGCGCAGCCACCATCGAAGCCGGGCGTATCGCGGCGCAGCAGTATGTCCGCGGCGAAGGACGCCTGTACATTCGGATCTTCCCCGATAAGCCCGTGACGTCGATTCCGCTGGAAACGCGAATGGGTAAAGGTAAAGGGGAGCCGGACTACTGGGCCGCAGTGGTCAAGCCCGGAACGATCCTTTACGAGGTCGGCGGATTGACGGAAGAAGCTGCAAAGATCTGCTTCGCCCGGTTGGCGCATAAGATGCCCGTGCGAGTGCGGTTCGTGAAAAGAAACCCGATGTAGCCTGCCTTGCGGCGGACGGATTCGGCCCGGTTCGAATTCGTCGGAGTGCCGGAGAGAAACGCCATGAAAGCCAAAGAACTTCGGGAAATGAGCGACGAGCAGCTTCAGTTGACGCTGCGAGAGACGCAGGAGACGTTGTTCCGGTTGCGCGTGCAGTCGCAAACCGAGCGAACCGACGCGCCGAGCGAAATCCGAAAAGCCAGACGCCTGATCGCTCGGATCAAGACGATCCAGGGAGAACGTGCAAGGGCGGCGCAGGCGAGCGAACAGCAACAGACAGCGTGAACAAGGGGAAGGCGGCGAGCCGTTCGAGTGACGATCGAGGGGCCGTCAAGCCGTCCGATCAGATAAGGTGCGAGTCATGCCGAAACGAGTCGAAGTCGGGATCGTTACCCGGGCCAAGACGCCCAAGACCCGCCGTGTGGAAATCGAACGGCTGGTGAAGCACCGGCGGTACGGGAAGTACGTTCGGCGCCGGACGATCTGTTACGTGCACGACGAGAACGACGAATCGCAAGAAGGCGATACCGTCGAAATCATCGAGTCGCGGCCGCTGTCGAAGACGAAGCGGTGGCGGCTGGTGCGGATCGTGCGTCGAGCGAACGAAGTCGGCCCTGCCGAAGCGGTCGAGGCTGCCGAAGGTGCGGACGGGGAGTGACCTGACCGCGAGCAGGGGACGAAGACGAGCGAACACGAAACCGCCGGTCGCAGCACGGCGGGCGCGGTAGAAACCAAAAACGACGTGGGTGCCAGTCATGATCCAGATGCAGACGCGACTTGACGTTGCCGACAACACCGGCGCCCGAGAACTGATGTGTATCAAGGTCCTCGGCGGTAGTCGGAAACGGTACGCGACGCTCGGCGATATTATTGTGTGCAGTGTCAAAAGCGCCATTCCGGGTAGCAACTTGAAAAAGGGCACCGTTGTGCGGGCGGTGATCGTTCGGACGAAAAAGCCCGTGCGGCGACCGGACGGCAGCTATGTCCGCTTCGACAGCAACGCGGCGGTCATCGTCGACAACAACGGCGAGCCGCGTGGAACCCGTATTTTCGGGGCGGTCGCCCGCGAGTTGCGGGATCGGCGTTTCATGAAAATCGTTAGCCTCGCAAGCGAGGTGATCTGATGCGAATCAAGGTTGATGATACGGTTGAGGTCCTCAGCGGCGACGATCGCGGGGCACGCGGTCGAGTCGTCCGCGTCGATCGACGCAAAGGGCGGATCGTCGTCGAAGGCGTGAATACGGCGATCAAGCACGTCCGTCGCTCGATGAAGAATCCGCAAGGCCGGCTGTCGAAGGAGCTGCCGATCGCGATGTCGAAGGTGGCGCTGGTTTGCCCGGCGTGCGGGCAGGCGACACGGGTCGGCGCGCGGCGGTTGGACGACGGCAGCAAGGTGCGGGTTTGCAAGAAATGCGATGCCAACATCGGCGAAATCGCTCCGGCTAAGAAAAAATAGGCATCGCCACGAGCTCATTCGGAAGTGTGAACCATGAAGCCTCGATTGTTGGAACAATACGAACAGGAAATCCTGCCGGCCCTTGCGGAAAAACTCGGCCGCAAGAACCGACTGGCCGTTCCGCGGTTGGAAAAGATCGTCGTGAACATGGGGGTCGGCGAGGCGCTGAAAGAAAAGAAGTACCTGGATGAGGCGGTCGAGGCGCTGTCGTTGATCACCGGACAGAAGCCGGTGGTGACGCGGGCCAGGAAGTCGATCGCCGGCTTCCGACTGCGTGAAGGCATGGCCGTCGGCTGCAAGGTGACCCTCCGCGGCGCGCGGATGTACGAGTTTTTGGATCGGCTGATTTCGATCGCTCTGCCGCGTGTGCGTGACTTTCGCGGGGTGAATCCGAATGCCTTCGACGGGCATGGAAACTTCAGCCTGGGGCTTAGCGAGCAGTTGGTATTCCCGGAGCTGGATCCCGACCGCTACTCCCGCTCGCAGGGAATGAACATTTGCATCAATACGACAGCGAAGACGGATGAGGAAGGTCGCGAGTTGCTGAAGGCCTTCGGCATGCCGTTTCGGCGAGACAACTAAAGGGACGACGACCTCGAGTCGCGAAAGACGAGGAACGAGTTCATGGCAAGTAAGTCGAAGATCGCCAAGGCGTTGCGCCCGCCGAAATTCTCCACGCGTCGCGAACGGCGGTGCCGGATTTGCGGGCGGCCGCGTGCGGTATACCGAAAGTTCGGCATTTGCCGCATTTGCTTTCGGAAATTGGCGGACCAGGGGTTGATCCCCGGTGTCAGAAAGGCGAGTTGGTAGAGGGAACAGATACGACCATGATGACCGACCCCATCGCCGACATGTTGACCCGTATTCGAAACGCGGTGCGCGTGGAGCGTCCCTACGTGGATATGCCCGCGTCCAAGGTCAAGAAAGGCCTGGCCGAGGTGTTGAAGCGGGAAGGGTACATTTGGGATTGGGAAGAAGTTGACGCCCAGCCCGCCAAGCTCCTGCGCATCCACCTGAAATATGGGCCCAATGGCGAGCAGGTGATTCGCCACCTGCGGCGAATCAGCAAGCCGGGACGCCGAGTCTACTCGCGGGCCACGCAACTGAAGCCCGTCTTGAACGGCTTGGGGATCTGCATCTTGAGCACGAGTCGAGGCGTGCTGAGCGACCGCGAAGCGCGGCAGCGCAACATCGGCGGCGAAGTGCTCTGCGAGGTGTGGTGATCGACGGCGTCGGATATCGAATCAGCGAGTGAACGCAAGCGAGACGAGAGATGTCGCGGACAGGCAAGAAACCGGTCGTTGTCCCTCAGGGCGTCAAGGTCGAGGTCGACGGCCGTCACGTGCGAGTGGAAGGCCCCAAGGGCAAGTTGGAGCTTGAGACCTTGCCCGTCGTGACGGTGACCTACGATGCCGAAGCGTCGCAAATCCTAGTGGATCGTGTCGATGAATCTCGGCACGCGCGGGCGATGCACGGGACCACGCGAGCGCTGATCCAAAACATGGTCACCGGCGTCACGCAAGGATACGAGAAACGGCTCGAGATCGTCGGGGTCGGGTATTTGGCGGCCGTGCAGCAGGGGACGTTGCAACTTCGGGTCGGATTCGCGAACGAGCTTCAAGTCCCGATTCCCGAAGGGTTGGAAGTCACGTGCCCCGATCAGCAGCATGTGAGCATCAAGGGGGCCGACAAGCAAAAAGTCAACCACTTCGCGGCGTACGTCCGATCGCTGCGGAAGCCCGAGCCGTACAAGGGCAAGGGAATCCGTTACGAGGGCGAGGCCGTCCGTCGCAAGGAAGGTAAGGCCGTGACGAAGTAACGCTTCGACACGGTCAAAGGGTGCACAGTTCCCGAACAGCTGGTTCGTTGGCAGCGAGACAACAAACGTGAGCGCGATCAAAGATCTCAAGAAGCGACGTCAGAGACGACGTTTTCGCGTACGCAACAAGATCAAGCGGGTGTCGAACCGCCCGCGATTGAGCGTATTCCGCAGTCACAAGCACATTTACGCGCA
Source organism: Thermostilla marina (assembly GCF_054657455.1). NCBI lineage: Bacteria > Pseudomonadati > Planctomycetota > Planctomycetia > Pirellulales > Thermoguttaceae > Thermostilla > Thermostilla marina. The sequence continues at coordinate 1,126,761 of NZ_BAAHYR010000001.1, forward strand.
ATTGATCGACGACGAGGCCGGTCGAACGATCGCCGCCGCGTCGACGGTCGAGAAGGAAGTGCGCGAGGAAGTCGGCTACGGCGGGAACGTCAAAGCGGCGCAGGTCGTCGGGCGCTTGATCGCAGAGCGGGCGAAGGCCGCCGGTGTGGAAAAAGCGGTGTTCGACCGCGGCGGTTATCGGTATCATGGTCGCGTGGCCGCCTTGGCCGACGCCGCGCGGGACGCCGGGCTCGATTTGGGCGCCAAGAAGGTGGTCGAAGAGCCCAAGGATGACAAGAAAGAGAAGAAGGGCAAAAAAGGCGGCAAGAATAAATAACCGAAGGCGGTGCGCCGGGCGGTAGGCGGCTCGGCGGTTCGGCCTCGACTCGATTGCGAAGGCATTTGTGACTCATGGCAAACGCATCTGAATCGGTCCGCGGTGAACTGATCGATAAGGTCGTCAAGATTCGGCGCTGTGCGGCCGTGGTCAAGGGCGGTCGGCGCTTCAGTTTTTCGGCCTTGGTTGTGGTCGGCGACGGCAAGGGCCGCGTGGGCTGGGGGTACGGTAAGGCGAACGAAGTTCCTCCCGCCGTAGAGAAGGCAATCAAAGACGGTACCCGCAACATGGTCGAAGTGGCCCTCCAGGGCAACACGATCCCGCACGTGGTCAAAGGACGGTTCGGGGCGGCCAAAGTGATCTTGGTGCCTGCCCGGCCCGGTACCGGTGTGATTGCGGGTGCGGCCGTGCGTGCGGTGTGCGAAGCCGCCGGTATCCAGGACATCTTGACCAAAAGCTACGGGAATCCCAACGCGATGAACGTCGTCAAGGCGACGATCGCCGCGCTTCAGCAACTTCGGTTGCCTGCCGAGGTCGAACGGCTCAGGGGAGTTTCGCTCACATGAATATCAACGACGTCAATCGAGGAATTCACAAACATAAGCGGAAGAAGCGCCTCGGGCGCGGACCTGCTTCGGGACACGGCAAGACCTGTGGTCGTGGCCACAAGGGGCAGGGATCGCGGAGCGGCTATTCGGCCAAGCCTACCTTCGAAGGCGGTCGCATGCCTCTGTTCCGTCGTATTCCCAAACGCGGCTTCAACAATCCGTTCGCCGACGTGGTCGGCACGGTCAATGTGGGCGTGCTGAACGAGTTGTTCGAAGACGGCAGCGAAGTGACGCCCGACGCGCTGATGGAAAAGGGCTTGGTGAAAAAGACGGTCGACCTGTGCAAGGTCCTCGGCGACGGCGAGTTGACCAAGAAGCTGAAGGTGTCGGCGCACCGGTTCAGTGCCTCGGCCAAAGAAAAGATCGAGGCGGCCGGGGGCGAAGTCGTCGTCTTGCCGGGTAAGGCTCCGGTGGTGAAGGGGCAAAAGAAGCCGCCCGAGAAGCGGGCGTTCAAGAAGAAGTACAAAAGCCGCAAGCAGGATGGTTGAGGATAGCGAGGCCGATCTGCGGCCGTAGGCGCGTCTAATCGCAAGGGACCGTGTGAGCGATGTTTGAGAAGATCCGCGTCATCTTCACGATTCCCGAACTTCGTCGGAAACTCCTCCTCACCATCCTGTTGCTGGGGATCTATCGGATCGGTTGGCATATTCCGATCCCCGGCGTCGATACGGCGAAGATGATGGGGATCTTCGAGTCGCAGACCGGCGGCTTCCGGGATCTTCTCGATCAGATGGCGATTTTCTCGGCGTCGCGGTTGAACCAAGCGACGATCTTCGGGCTTGGGATCATGCCGTACATCTCGGCGTCGATTATTTTCCAGCTGTTGGGGAGCGTGTATCCTCCGCTGGAAAAGTTGCAAAAAGAAGGCGAAGCGGGGCGGAAAAAAATCAACGAATATACGCGGTACGCAACGATCGGGATCTGCCTAGTCCAAAGTTGGGTGTACGTCGCGTGGGTGGCGCGTTCCGGGTTGGTCGTCGACGCGTACTCGAACCCGGAAAGCGGCCCCGGCTTGTTTGCTTGGACGTTCATGGCCGTCATGATCATGACGTGCGGAACGGCCTTCCTGATGTGGCTGGGTGAACAAATCGACGAGTTTGGTGTCGGGAACGGGATCAGCTTGCTGATCACCGCCGGGATCTTGGCCCGCATGCTTCCGGCAGGATACCAAGAAATCAAGCCGATGCTCGACAACGGATTCCAGCTCACCGGCACCAGCGGCCAGCTCGGCGTCGACAAATTGCTGGTGTTGGCCGTGCTGTTCGTCTCGGTCGTGGCCGGGATCATCTTTATTACCCGCGGGCAGCGCCGGATTCGTACGGAAAGCGCCAAGCACATGCGCGGGCGGCGAATTTACGGCGGCGGTCAACAGTTTTTGCCGCTGTTGGTGAACCAAGGCGGCGTGATGCCGATCATCTTCGCCAGCAGTTTGTTGTTGTTCCCGCTGGCGATCTTCCAGGCGCTGGCGACGTGGTCGGGAGCCAAGATCTGGCAAGACTTGGCGAACGTGTTCCATCGCGGCGACGGCTTCTGGTACAACGTCATGTACATCGGGCTGATCTACTTCTTCTGCTACTTCTGGACGGCGATTACGTTCAACCCGAAAGATATCGCCGACCAGTTGAAGGACCACGGGTCGTTCATTCGTGGGTATCGTCCGGGCCGCCGGACCGCCGAGTACCTGGAAAAAGTAATGGTGCGAATCACCTATGTCGGTGCCGGGTTCCTGGCCGCGGTGGCGATCATCCCCACGATCATCGCCGACACGATGGGCATCAGCTACATGTTCGCCAGTTTCTACGGCGGTACCAGCTTGCTGATCGCTGTCAGCGTGGCTTTCGACTTTGTGCAGAAAATCGACAGCCACCTGATTATGCGGAACTACAAGGGGTTGCTCGAATAACCACGAACCGGCGGCAGGCGAGGTATCGGTTGCCGCGACAAGGATTCAGCGATCCGAGCACCGGCGCCGCCGAATAAACGCGGGGCCGGTTTCGGTTATCAAAGGGAAGGGGGGCGGACGACCAGGCAAGCGGACATCGGCATCAGCCGGGAGCGACCGGGGCCGTTTATGGAGTTGGACGGGGACTTTCGCTGGGAGAGGACGAAGCTATGAGGATCGTGTTCATCGGGCCGCCCGGGGCGGGCAAGGGAACGCAGGCCGAAAAGATCATCGAGCGGTACGGCGTCGCGCACCTGTCGACCGGCGATATGCTTCGCGCCGCTCGCGACGCGAAGACCGAAGTCGGACTCAAGGCCGACGAATACATGTCCCGCGGTGAATTGGTCCCCGACGACATCATCGTCGCAATCATCCGCGATCGGTTGAACGAGCCGGATTGCGAAAAAGGGTACCTGCTCGACGGTTTCCCCCGCACGATCGCCCAGGCCGAAGCGTTGGACGCCATGTTGAAAGAGCGGGGAACGCCGTTGGATGTGGTCCTCGAACTTCAGGTGCCCGAAGACGAACTGTTCAAGCGTCTGGCCGGTCGGGGACGGGCCGACGACAAGCCCGAGGTCATCAAGCAACGTCTGGTCGCCTATCGAACCCAAACGGCCCCGTTGCTCGATTATTACCAAAAGGCCGGATTGCTCAAATCGATCGATGGACTCGGTACGGTGGACGAGATCTTCGAGCGCATCGTGGGCGTGCTCGATGCGATCAAGTGATCCGCCGGCGGCCGGTGGTCCGTACAAGGAGTAAGCAACAGCGGTGTTGGTGCTGCGATCAGACCGAGAAATCGCGGCGATGCGGCCGGCGGGCTTCCTGGTGTGGAAAGCCCAACAGCTGGCGGCGTCGTTGATTCGCCCGGGAATTACGACACGAGAGATCGACGCGGCGGTTGAGGCGTTCTTCGCGAAGCACGACGCACATCCGTTGTTCAAGGGGGTGCCCGGTCCCGTGCCGTTTCCGGCGGTGACGTGCATCTCGGTCAACGATGAAGTCGTTCATGGGATTCCCGGCGATCGCGTTCTCGAAGAAGGCGACGTCGTCAGCATCGATACCGGATGTCGGGTGGACGGCTGGTGCGGCGACGCGGCCGTGACCTATCCGGTCGGTGAGATTTCGCCCGAGAAGACCAAACTGCTCGAGGTGACCAAGAAGACGTTGGACTTGGCGATCGAGCTGATGCCCAAGCGGCGGAAATGGTCGGAAGTGGCCAAAGAAATGGCCGCCTACGTGCGGAAGGCGGGGTTGTCCGTCGTCGAGGCGTTCGTCGGCCACGGCATCGGGCGGACGATGCACGAGGATCCGCAGGTGCCTAACTTTGTGTCCCGTGATTTCCTTCGACGCGGCGATTTTCCCCTCCGACCGGGGGTGGTGATCGCGGTCGAGCCGATGGTCAACGCCGGAACGAAAGACGTGAGGGTCGGCAAGGATTTGTGGACGCAGCTCACCCGCGACGGCAAACCGAGCGCCCATTTCGAGCACACCCTGGGCCTGACTACCAAGGGCGTGTACGTGCTCACCGGGCCTCCGTGCGAGTTGGATGAAGTGTTCGGCGTCGACCTCTCACCGTACGCGTGAGTCGTTCGTCGCTGGACAGAAAATAGAGGGATTGCGCAAGACGGGATGTCGTCGCGAGGGCGACGAATCGCCGCCTTGTGTGGGGAATTCGTCGCCTGGGGGCTTGAGGGATTCCCCAGTCATCTCCTATACTGAATCACTTCCCTTTTGGGAGAAGCAGCGATCATAGCGTGGGAACCACGCCGAAGTGCTCCCGTCGGAAATCCACTCCGGCGGTGGAGATACGAGGAGACCGACGATGAAAGTCAGAGCAAGCGTCAAACGTCTGTGTGCCAATTGCAAGGTGGTGCGACGGCGTGGAAAACTGTACGTGATTTGCACGAACCCGCGACATAAGCAACGGCAGGGGTAAGGTTTCGGCGGATCACGTCGACCGAGATGAAGATACATTGGAGGATACGGTTTCATGCCTCGTCTATTGGGCGTTGATATTCCCGGCAGAAAAGCGACCGAGATTTCGCTGCGTTACATTTACGGGGTAGGTCCGGCGACCGCCCGGGAGTTGTGCCGCAAGGCCAATATCGATCCCCGCAAGAAGGCCGACGACCTCACCGAGGAAGAGCTTGCCGCGTTGGCGGCGCTGCTCGATAAGGACTACGTCGTCGAAGGGCAGTTGCGGCGGAAGGTGGCCCAAGACATCGCCCGGTTGAAAGACATCGGTTGCTATCGGGGAATCCGCCATCGACGCGGTTTGCCGGTTCGCGGTCAGCGGACGCGAACGAACGCCCGCACGCGGAAAGGTCCCGCGAAGACCGTGGCCGGGAAGAAGGGTGTGAAAGACCTGCGGTAACGCATTGAGGTTTGCCCAACCAATCGAATCATCCAAGACACGAGACGAACGGACGAAACGGAGGCTGACAAGCCGTGGCCAAGTCGCAAGGTGGTAGCAAGAAGCGTCGTACTCGCCGGAATGTGACGGTCGGGATCGCGCACATCAAGACGACCTTCAACAACACGATCGTGACGATCACCGACCTGAAAGGTCAGACCCTCTGTTGGGCGACGGCCGGGACGAGCGGGTTCAAGGGAAGCCGCAAGAGTACGCCGTTTGCCGGACAGATGGCGGCGCAGCAGGCTGCCGAGAAGGCGATGAAATTCGGTGTCAAAGAGGTCGAAGTTCGCGTGAAGGGGCCCGGTAGCGGCCGTGAAAGCGCGATTACGGCCTTGCAGGCGGCCGGCTTGACGATCAAATCGATCGAGGATGTCACGCCCTTGCCGCATAACGGGTGTCGCCCCCGCAAGCGACGTCGTGTGTAACGCCGGGGTGTTTCGAGGAAAGGGCTTTCAGCGGCAAGACAAGTCCGGCGGTTTTGGTGGTACGAAATACCGTCCGGCCCAACACAGAACGTAACGGGAGTTTTACCAGCAATGGCTCGTCATACCGGTCCGGTTTGTCGATTGTGTCGGCGGGAAGGCGTCAAACTGTTCTTGAAAGGGATTCGTTGCGAAACGGATCGCTGCGCGTTCGAACGCCGCCAGTCGCCGCCGGGAATGCAAAACACCCGACGCGGCAAGCTGACCGACTACGGTATCCACTTGCGGGAAAAGCAAAAGGTCAAGCACTACTACGGTGTGCTCGAGCGACAGTTCCGCAAGTACTTTGAGATGGCGTCGCGCAGCCGCGGTAACACCGGCGATACGTTGTTGTCGCTGTTGGAGCGGCGATTGGACAACATCGTTCACCGGCTCGGCTTCGGCATGTCGCGGGCGCAGGCGCGGCAGTTGATCAGCCACGGGCATATTCTGGTCAACGGTCGGCGCGTCGATATTCCCAGCTACCTGGTTCGCGTGGGCGACGTGATCAGCGTGAAGAATCGGCCCAAGAGCATTCAAGCCGTCCAGGCGGCCCTGGCCGAACAACGCGGCGAAGTGCCGGACTTTTTGAGCGTCGATACTTCGGGAGGCGTTCCGTCGGGGACGGTCGTGCGTCTGCCGGGTCGTGACGACGTTTCGATCCCCGTCGAACCGCACCTGATCGTGGAAATCTGCTCGCGGTGATGCGTGGTTGCCGACCGGCTTCCCGCATGCGGGTGTTTCGAACCTTTGGAGGCTTCTCATGCGAATCCGATGGCGCGGATTGGAACTTCCCAGCCAGGTCGTTTGTGAGGAATCGACGCTGACCTCGACATACGGCAAGTTCATCGCCGAACCGTTCGAGCGCGGCTTCGGAACGTCGGTGGGCAACAGCTTGCGGCGCATCCTCCTTTCGAGCCTGGAGGGAAGTGCCGTCACGCGAATCAAGATTCAGGGAGCGCAGCACGAATTCACGTCGTTGCCCGGCGTCGTCGAGGACGTGACGGACATCGTGCTGAACGTCAAGTCGCTGGTGTTGCGAAGCCACAGCGCGCAGCCGCGCGTGTTGAGGATCGAAAAGTCGACGCGCGGGGTGGTGACCGCCGGCGACATTCAACCGGACGATCAAGTCGACATCATCAACAAGGATCACGTCATCGCCACTTTGACCGACGACGTGCCGTTCGTGATGGAATTGGTGGTCGAGAACGGTCGCGGATACCTGCCCGCCAGCGAGCAGAAGGAAAGTACCGAAATCGGTACGATTCCGCTGGATGCGGTATTCAGCCCCGTGACCCGCGTGCGTTACGAGGTCGAAGAAACCCGCGTCGGGCAAAAGACGAACTACGACAAGCTCACCATGGAGATCTGGACCGACGGCTCCGTTTCCCCCGAAATGGCGCTCGTCGAGGCCGCCAAGATTCTTCGCAAGCATCTGAACCCGTTCGTGCAATATCGGGAATTGGGCGGCAAGGTGTTTGCCACTCAGTCGGGGCAAGCCGGTTCCGTCGATCCGGCGCTCGAGAGCAAATTGTCGATGACCTTGGCGCAGCTCGACTTGTCGTCGCGGGCAATGAACTGTCTCGAATCGGAAGGAATTCGAACGGTTCGCGAGCTGGTGGCCCGGACGGAAGAGCAGCTTCTTGAGGTGCGGTCGCTCGGCGAGACGACCCTCAACGAGGTGAAAGAAAAACTGGGACGACTCGGATTGCGGCTCGGAATGCCGCTTCCGTCGCCGAATCGGCCGGAGTCGATCTTCTAGGCTTCGGCTGACCGCCGGCGCAGCGACAGGAGACGCCGGGAACCACACAAGTTGACAAGCCGGCCCGTTTCCCCATTGCGGCGGGGACGCGGAAAAAGGGTTCCGCGATCTAAGGAACGGGCGCGAGTCGATACATCGGGATCGGTACCATGCGACATCGAAAACGTGGACGAAAACTAGGTCGTAGCCCGAGTCATCGTCGGGCGATGCTCAAAAATCTGGCGTGTGCGCTTATCTTGACCGAACGGGATGCACGCGGCGAAGAGAACGAGCCGAAGGTGCGCGGCCGGATCGTGACCACCGTGCCCAAGGCGAAAGAAGTTCGCCCCTTGGTCGAAAAGTGCATCACGATCGCCAAGCGGGCGCTGCCGGCTATCGAAAAGGCCCGTGAGTTGGAGCCGACCTCGGCCCGCGGTAGCGAGAGCTGGCGTGCCTGGCGCAACAGCGAGAAATGGTACGAGTGGAACCAGACGATCGCTCCTGCGGTCGCCGCGCGGCGGCGGTGCTTGAAACTGCTGGGCGACAAGCAAGCCGTGGCTGTCCTATTCGAAGAAATCGCACCGCGGTACGTCGATCGCCCCGGTGGGTACACGCGCATTCTCAAATTGGCCACTCCGCGTTTGGGCGACGCGGGCGCCAGGGCGATCTTGGAGTTCGTGGGCCGCAACGATCGGGTGAAGCAGGCAAGTAAGCCCGTCTTCGACGACGACGAAGCCCTCGAAGAAGAAACGGCCGTCGAGGAGCAGGCAGAAGCCGAGGACACGGTCGAAGAACAGGAACCGGCGCAAGGCGATGCGGCCGAAGCTCAGGCCGAAGGCGATGCGTCGGAAGAGGCGTCGGCCGAAGAAGGTCAAGCCGAGGAAAAGCCCGCCGAATAACCGTCGGCCGACGGTCGAAAGCCGAGAGAACACGCAAGAGCCCTTCGGGGCTCTTTTTTCTTTGGGGTATCAACCCTCGTTTCCATTTTTGCGATGCCGAATGTGCGACGAGTTCGCATTGACAGCGCAGCGTGGATCGTCTACTGTTTCCCGCGATTCTTGGAGAGAAGGGAAGGACGGCCTCGACAATGGGAAGGGATTCCCGGTCATGAAGCTTCGGCTTCGGCTGAACGCGATTCTGGGACTGCTCATCGCGTGGGCAACGCTATGGGGCTGCGCGCCGATTCATATTCCTGAAACGACCGAGCCGTTGTTGAAACCGCCCCGGATGACGCCGCAGAGCGTTGCGCTGGACATCTTCTTCGTTCGCGTCCCGTATGGTGACGAGACCGCAAATGTCCGCCTTTGGCAGGAACTCGACGAGCAATGCCTGGCTCCGGAGTTGCGGCAAGCGCTGTTTCGTCACGGGTTTCGGGTAGGGCGTTCGACCGGCGATGCATCGCTGACGCTGGCCGAATTGTTGGCGCTCGACGATGCCCCCATCGCCACCGGGCCCGTCCAAAAGGCCGACCTCGACGCCCTCGATCAAGAACCGAAAGTCGTTCGGCGGCATCTGCAATTACCGTTTCGAAAGCGGGGACAAATTGTGGCCTCGGGCATTTACCCCGAGATGCCGCTGGTGGAATGCGCCGATGGGAGCCTGTGCGGTCGGATGCTGACGCAGGCCCAAGGGCAATTCGCCCTGTTCCTCGAACCCGATCGCGACGGCGGCGTGAAGCTGAAACTGGTTCCCGAGATCGAGCATGGGCAACCGCGAATTCGGCCGGTTGGTGAAGGCGGCGTTCTGCGGTTGGAAACCGGCCGCCCGCGTCTCTCGTTGGATCAGCTCAGTTGCGAAGTCGCTCTCGAACCGGGCGATATGCTGGTCGCCACGGCGCTGCCCAACCGGCCCGGAAGCGTCGGCGACTACTTTCTGACGACGCGCAAAGACGAATCGAAACAGCAAAAGGTGTTGGTCATCCGGCTGTCGCAGACCCAGCACGATCCGCTCTTTCAGGGGGATGTTCTTGCGGACGACTCGCGGTAATACCGTACACGAATCACTCGCGAGGAAGACGTTTCTCGATTGTTTGTAGCCGTGCATAAGGAACCGTCCGTCTGCGCATAAGAAAAGCCGCCCCGGCGGAAATCGAGGCGGCTGGTTGTCGGTCTCGGCTCGATTCGCGAGACGGTGGGCGGTTCAGCCTTTGACGATCTTGCTGACCTCCTGAAGTTGACCGGCGGCGCCGAGCATCTTGTTCTTGTGGATGATGTACTCGGCGTAGGCGGGCATGAAGACCTTACCCGGCGTTCGCGGATCGAAGTCGGCCGGCTTGTCGCGGAAGGTTTCTCGGTAAATGGCGCACCACACCAGGCGGCCGTCGGTATCGATGTTGATCTTGCACACGCCCAGCTTGGCGGCGGGCAAGTATTGATCTTCCGGCACGCCGCTGGTTTCTTCCATGGCGCCGCCGGCCTTGTTGATGCGATCGACCCATTCTTTGGGCACGCTGCTGGAGCCGTGCATGACCAGGGGGTAACCTTCGGGCAGGGCCTTTTGGATTTCGGCCAGGCGGTCCAACCGCAGGGTCGGCTTCTTGTCGGGATTTTCGGGATCCGGCTTGAACTTGTACGCCCCGTGCGACGTGCCGATGGCGACCGCCAACGAGTCGCAGCCGGTCAGTTCGACGAACTTGGCGGCTTCTTCGGGATCGGTGAGTCGAACGCTCCCGACGATATCTTCTTCCACGCCGCCGAGCTGGCCGAGCTCGGCTTCGACGACCACGCCCTTGGCGTGCGCCCGCTCGACCACACGCCGCGTGATCTCGACGTTCTTGTCGAATTCTTCATGCGAAGCGTCGATCATGACCGAGCTGTAGAAGCCGCTGTCGATCGCGTCGTAGCAGGCTTCTTCGGTTCCATGGTCGAGATGGACAGCGAAGACGACTTCCGGGAAGATCTCGTCGGCAGCCCGAATCATCGCTTCGAGAAACCGCTTGTCGGTGTACGCACGGGCCCCGCGGGAAATCTGGAGAATGAAGGGGGCGGCCAACGACCAGTCGACCGGATCGTCGTTCGACTTCGTCTTGCCGAGGTTACCACGGAACAGACCGACCGTCTGCTCCAAGTTGTTGATATTGTACGCGCCGATCGCATACTTGCCGTAGGCGTGTTTGAACAGCTCGGTAGTCGTAACGATCATCGTAAGTCTCCTTTGGCCCTTTTGTTAGGGCTCGCGCGAGGTGAGTCGGGCTTGTCCCTACCTGTACGATTGCAGCCGTCGGAGCGTTCGCGGCCGCCTTGATGACCCTGGGTGCGTACCAAAAAGTAGAACCGAACCTCCAAATCTACCTCATTCAACGTGAGACTGCCAGGGGATGAGCACGGCACCCCACGACAGGACGAGGTGTCCCGGCTCACCGAGAGGGGCTAAAGCTCGCGTTGTTCCGATTTGCGACAAACGCTACAATCCCGGCAGCGGCGGGAGGTTCTGCGCGCTCGGCGGACCGTCGCCTTCGTCGCCGCGATTGCAATGCAGAAGGTTTTTTGTCGACAATATATGGCTCGTCTCTTCGTGTCTCGGCAGGGAAGCCGGAATCATGACACAACCTGGGAATGCGGCAGAATCGTTCGGCCCGTTTCGCCAATTACGCCATGCCCGAGAAATCCTCGGCTACGAAAGCCGCGTCGTCGCCGACTTGGCGCAGCGGCTGGACCGATCGTTTACCGACGCGATCGCCTTGTTGGCGGAATGCCGCGGCCGGGTGGTCGTTTCGGGAATGGGGAAGGCCGGCCTGATCGGTCAAAAGATATCGGCGACCTTGGCTTCGACGGGGACGCCCAGCTATTTTCTTCATCCCGGCGAGGCATTTCACGGCGACCTGGGACGTCTTGCCGAAGGCGACGTGGCCTTGGTCCTTTCGCGAAGCGGCGAGACGGAAGAGGTCGTTCGCCTATTACCGTCGTTGGCGACGATGCGCATTCCGGTGATTGCGATGACGGCGAAGCCCGCCGGCACTTTGGCCAAAGCGGCCGCCGTGGTGCTCGACATCGGCGATTTTCCCGAGGCAGGCGAATTGCGCCTGGCACCGACCGCCAGTACGACGGCCATGCTCGCGTTGGGCGATGCCTTGGCCTTGGTGCTCAGCCGGTTGCGCCGCTTTGCCCCTCAGGATTTTGCGCGGTTTCATCCCGGAGGCAGCTTGGGACGTAAGCTGAGCAAGGTCGAGGATCACATGCGCCCTCTGGCCGATTGCCGCGTGGCCTCCGATCGGCTCACGGTTCGTGAGGTGATCGTCGCGACCAGTAAACCGGGGCGTCGAACCGGGGCGGTCATGCTGGTCGATGAACAAGGGCGACTTACCGGCCTGTTTACCGACAGTGATCTGGCGAAGCTGTTCGAAAAACGCAACGACGATGCCCTCGACCTGTCGATCGCATCGCTGATGACAAAAAACCCGATTACCGTTCGCGAAGGGGCGGCGATGTCGGAGGCCGTTCAGTTGCTTGCCGACCGCAAGATCTCGGAGTTGCCCGTCACCGACGACGAGGGACGCCCCGTCGGGTTGATCGACGTGACCGATGTCGTGGCCCTGTTTCCCGAACAATTGGCTTCACATCGTTCCGCCGAGCGTTCGTCGGGCGACGCTTGCCTGGGACCGTGGCGATTGGTGCGGCCGGTCGACGAAAGCGACGAGGGGGAAAACGCATGACGCTCGAAGACCGCTGTCAGTCCGTTGAACTCATTTTGGCCGATGTCGACGGCGTGCTGACCGACGGAACGATGCTCATCGACAACCAGGGGATCGAGTCGAAGGCCTTTCACGTCCGCGACGGCATGGGCGTCGCCCTATGGCGAAAGGCAGGGTATCGATTCGGGCTGATCACGCTGCGGAGCTCGCATCTGGTCAAGATGCGGGCGGAGGAGTTGGGGATCGAAATCGTGCGGCAAGGCGTGACCGACAAACTGGCGACGACGCGAGCCGTCCTCGACGAACTGGGACTCGATGCTTCACAGGTATGTTACTTGGGGGACGACCTGCCGGACCTGCCGGTGATCCGCTCGGTCGGGTTGGGGGTTGCCGTGGCTGATGCCGCCGAAGAACTACGGGCGCACGCTCACTTCGTTACCCAGGCACCGGGCGGACGCGGCGCGGTTCGCGAGACCGTCGAAATGATCCTCAAAGCCCAGCGTCGTTGGGAGGACGTGATCCGATCGTACTTTGAACCGCGTTTGCCCGGCACGGCCGAATCGTAAGCGACGTCCCCGACGCCCCACGGATTCACCGGACGCGCCGTTTACGCAAGGACTTGATTCGCATCCCTCGAACACCGCCGTTGCGATGAGACGTTTGATCCGCATGGGAATCGGGCTGGCGGCCGTCGCGGCAACCTACTGGTTGTACGCGTGGGCGGTCGTGCCCTGGATCGAGCCGTCGCCGGCGGAAGGGCTTCAGGCGTCGAGCGGGCAGTTCGGCGTGCCGGCCGACGTGCTCCTCGATCGTCGCTTGGCCGAACTGGCTCCTTTGTTTCCCGGCCGGACGGACGTCCTCGCGCGAGCCAAGATGCTCGAAAGCGAGGATGTGAAGCTGCTGTTGGTCGATTATCACAACCTCGGTGACGGCGTCGTGCAGATCAAGCCGTGTTACGTCGTCTACGCGCCGCGAACGTCCGACGGACGATTGAACCCCGAAACGGCCGTCGTCCTCGAAGCTCCCCAAGGGGCGAAGTTGATCTTCGACCAATCGTTGGACTTGCGATTGGGGCGGATCGGCAGATTACTCGAGGGACAGCTCGTGGGGCCGGTACTCGTCCGCAGTCGAGGGAAAGCGGACACCCCCGCCGACGACTTCACGCTCACGACGCAAATGGTCCGCATCACCAAGGACCGCATCTGGTCGAACTCGCCGCTCGAGGTCGCGTGGGGACCGCATCGCGTGCGCGGGCAGGGGATGGTCATCACGCTGCGATCCGACAAATCGGCCGACGACTTCGCCCGCAGCGGAATGGGCCTTTCGGTCATCGACAAGGTGACCTTGTCGCATGTCGACGGTATCAATCTCGACATGCGCCGCGACCACGCTACGCCCTCCTCCGGACGGACCGGCGGCGATGGGCCGGTCGGCGACGATCTGAAATCGATCGAGCTGCGATGTGCCGGGTCGCTGGTGTTTTCGCCCCAAGATCGAACGGTGGTGTTCAACGACGACGTGCGTATCCGCCTTCAGCATTACGCGGGCGAGGACGGTTCCATCGGTTGCGATTACGTGACGGTGTTCTTTGCCGAGCGTGCCGCCGCCGAAGAGAAACTGAAGCACCGTGACGCGATGGCCGGGATTGCGCCCTTGCCGCGGCAAGCGGCGTCGTTTTCGCAAAACGCCCCTCCGGCAAGCCGATCACCCGGCGAGTCGAAGCCGTCTGTGAAAAACGGCGAGGACGCCCGCCTGGCCGGCTTCGATTGGGTTCTGGAAGGGATCAAGGCGAGCGGAAATCCGGTCCGGGTCGCGTTGCCGCAGTGGCGTGCCGCCGGGAGCGGGAACGTCCTCGAATACAGCGCCCTGGACGAAACGCTGTTGTTGGACGGCAAACAGGAAGTCAGCCTCGAGTACGATGCGTTTCGCATGACCGCCGCGAGCGTACGATATCGTCCCGACGGCGACGGGTTGGGGTTTGTCGTGGCGGATGGTCCCGGGCGAATCGAGACCCTCGACCCTCGAGCGGGAGAGTTTTCGGCGCAATGGCGGCAATCGCTCCAGGTGAGGCCCGACGGTGCCGAACAGGTCGTTTCGCTACTCGGTGGCGCCCTTCTCTCGGCCGGGCCGGAGGGCGCCGTACAGGCGGAGGAAATCTGGTGCTGGTTGCAACGCCGCAAGACGGCCGCTCGCCCCGAGACATGGCGCCCCGCCCGCATGCTGGCATTGCGCAACGTGCAGTTTCGCTCGGCACGCGTCGATGCCGCTACCGAACGCTTGGAAACCTGGTTCGTGGAGGAACCGGATGAAAGCGAAACCCCGCCTGTGGCGGCGGTCGATCGGCAGGCGCCGAGCGGCAACACGGCTGTTCCGCTGCCGTCGCCGTTATTGCAAAACGGTTCGCCGGAGAAGACCCAAGACGAACGACACTTCGACGTGTCGGCGGGAATCGTGCGTGTAGAGCTGGGATTGCGCGGCAACGACGTACGTCCTCGGGCGTTTACGCTCGACGGCGACGTCCAATTGGCGGAAACCGGTCCGGCCTCGCAAGGCTTGCGATTGACGGGCGATCACGTCGAAGTCAAAGAGGCCTCGCAACCGAGCGCCGTCGCCGTGCTGACGGGACGCCCCGCACGCATCGAGGGACGCGGAATGGTGTTGACCGGCGGGCATGTTTATCTCGATCGCGGGCGGAACCATCTTTCGGTCGAGGGAGCAGGGTCGCTTCGGTTGCCGATCGCTCGCGACCTTCAGGGAAACAACTTGCCGCAAGGACGACCGCTGGACCTTAGTTGGCGGCGCGGCATGTCGCTCGACGGAAGCCAAGGCGTCATCCAAGGCGAAGTCGTCGCCGCCACCGATCGCCAACGTGTGCAGACGGAAACCTTGGAAATCTACTTCGATCGACCGTTGCCCTTCGGCGAAGCCCAGGATGCCGACGTGCAGGTCGATTCGCTGCGTTGTACAGGCGGTGTCGTGATGGAAAATCGGGCGACGACGCCCGAGGGACAACCGGCGGTCGATCGTTTCGAGCTGCCTGAACTTCGCGTCGATTTGAAATCGGGATTGATGCAAGGGCCGGGACCGGGACGGTTGGTGAGCCTTCGCAAGGGAAAGAACCCGTGGGGGGATCCGACCTCCGAGGGACGAGAGACGCCCGCCGCGGCACCGGGACGTCCCGCATTGCCCGGTGGCGGCGACGATGTGCAGGACGACGACAAGTTGCCCTACGCATTGCTGGCGGTAGAGTTTCGAGATGAGTTCGGCGGAAACGTGTTCCGGCGGCAATTGTTCGGACGCGGCCGCGTCAAAGTGGTTTACGGACGTTGGCCTACCGATCGAATCGACGTGCTGCCCGACGACCCGGCCGACCTGGGAAAGCAAGGAATGATCGTCTACGGCCGCGAATTGTCGCTGGTCCAAATGCCTTCGCCCTTGGAGCCGCAACGGCGATACTGGGAGCTGCAAGCGACCGGCAACGTGATGGTCGAAGGCCGCGTGTTTACCGCCCGGGCTGAGCGATTGGCTTTCGACGAGTCGAAACAGTTGCTCATTCTCGACGGCGAGGGGCGCGGGACGGCGCAGCTCTTCCGGCAAGAATACGTCGGCGGTCCCGTGCAGACGACCGCCGCCCAGCGCATCGTGTACTCGCACGCAACGAACACGTTGCAATTCTACAACGCCAAGATCCTCGAATTGGGTGGTTTTCCCGGGGGCGACGGTGCGGCAACCGTTCCTCGCTGACGGACGTCCCGGCGTGCGAAATTCCGCGCCGGCACGTTATAATGAGCGGCCCTGAGGATCGCGTCGACGTCGAATCATCGCAGAGGAGGAATTCATGCGGACGGTCATTTCGCAGGAACAACTGCAAGAAGGGGTTCAACGTTTGGCCCGTGAAATACGCGAATATTACCAGGACAAGGCGTTGACGATGATCGGCGTGCTGGCCGACAGCCTGATTTTCTTGGGCGATTTGGTGCGGTCGGTCGCCTTGCC
The DNA here is from genome assembly GCF_054657455.1 of Thermostilla marina. Lineage (NCBI taxonomy): Bacteria > Pseudomonadati > Planctomycetota > Planctomycetia > Pirellulales > Thermoguttaceae > Thermostilla > Thermostilla marina. The sequence continues at coordinate 1,142,874 of NZ_BAAHYR010000001.1, forward strand.
GCATCGGTTGGGAATCGTCCCGGCGCATCGCTCGGCAGCACAGGACTTGTTGCCCGGCCCGTTGGTGGTCGTTCCCGAACAGTTGCGATTCGAAGTCGAACACCGCGACGTGTTGTTGGTCGACGAGTTGCTCGATTCGGGCGACACGTTGAACGAGCTCATTCCCCAGATCGACGACTTGGGACCGAAGTCGGTCCGCGTGGCCGTGCTGCTGCGCAAGCAAGGACGTCAAAAGCCGGGGACGATCGAACCGTCGTTCGTCGGTTTCGACATTCCCGACGGATACGCGGTCGGGTACGGGATGAGCTACAACGACCGCTTTCGGGAACTGCCGTACATTGCGCAACTGGATCCCGACGACTTCATACAGGATGCCGGAACGTGACGCCGTTGCGGTTGGTGCTGATCACGCGACGATTCTGGCCGTTGGTCGGCGGGGCCGAACGTGTGACGGCCAATCTTGCCGCCGGGTTCAGGGATGCCGGTTGTCGCGTGCAAATCGTCACCGCGCGATGGGAACCGCATTGGCCGCAACAGGTCCGTTGCCGAGACGTGCCCGTGCTCCGTCTGCCGCAACCGCAGCGGCGCGTGTGGGGAACGTTACGGTACATGCGGGCGCTTCGTGCCTGGTTGAAACGGCATCGGGGCGAATATGACTTGGTGTACGTGTCGATGTTGAAGCACGATGCGTACGCAGCGTTGGGAGCGGTCGGCAAGCACGTGCCCGTGGTGCTCCGGGCGGAAGGCGGGGGTGAAACCGGCGATTGCGCGTGGCATCGCCGGGGCGTCGGCGGAACTCTCATCGCGGCCCGATGTCGTCGTGCCCCCTTGGTGATCGCGCCGAGCGATCCGATTGCCGAGGAACTCTTGGCTTCGGGGTTCTCGCCGTCGAAAGTCTGCGTGATTCCCAACGGTGTTTCCATTCCGCAACCGGTAACGCCCGAAGTCCGGATTGCCGCCCGCTTGGCCATCGGGCGGGCAAACCCGCGACTGCAAATCGATCCGTTGGACCGGCTTGCCGTCTACACGGGGCGACTCCATCCGGCGAAAGGGTTGGCGACTCTCGTCGAGGCCTGGCGCATTCTCGATCGCCGGGGGCGGGCGCCGCGGTTGTGGCTGGTCGGCGAAGGGCCGATGGAGCGTGAGCTCGAAACGGCCATCGATGCGGCGGGATTGCGGGAGCGTATCGTCCTGGCGGGGACGTTCGATCACGTCGAAGACGTGCTCGCGGCCGCCGATCTGTTCGTATTGCCTTCGCGCGAAGAAGGAATGTCGCTGTCGTTGCTGGAAGCGATGGCCTCCGGACTGCCGGTGATCGCGGGCGACATTCCCGGCAACCACGCGTTGGTCGCGCACGAACGAACCGGGCTGCTCGTGCCGGTCGATCGCCCGGACGATTGGGCCGAGGCCGTCTATCGTGTGTCGGCCGATTACGTTCTCGCCCGGCAATTGGGAGAACAGGCCCGCACCAAGGCCCGGGAGTATTCGCTGAAATCGGTCGTCGACCGGCACTTGGCCAAGTTTCATGAATTACTCGCGGGACGTTGTCCCGGGGCAGCGTGATGCCGTGCTATTCGATGGGACGGACATGCGCGTTCAACGCCGTTTCGACGGCGGATTCGCCCACCGCCGGTTCTTCGCACCGATGGTTGTGACAAAGGTAGAGCGTCACTTGTCCCTGGCGGGCTGTGCGCCCCTCAAAAATCGACGCGGTCGGAGAATCCCCTCGTGCGGCCTTCTCGCGTCGTAGGGCGACGACGCAATGCGGCAGATACGGTTGCCGCCATTTCGCCGGAAGCGGACTGTTGGGATCGTCGCTGGGAAAATTCTCCGGAAGCACGAAGACCGCCGACAGCTCGCCTGCAACGAAACGCTGGGCCGCCGTGAGGGCTTGGCCGCTTCCCAATGGTGCTTGCCGAACCCATCCCAGCAGACTGCGAACGGCGCGTTCCGCTCGCTCGTGATACGATTCGTTTCCGGTCAATTCGGCCAATCGCAGTAAGGTTTCGGCCATTACGCCCGTGCCCGAGGGAACGGCATCGTCCAAGAGATCGAGTTTTCGCACCGGAAGCGCGCCGTCGGCTGCGTCGCTCATGAAGTAGGCGCCGCTTTCGTGTGAAAAACGCTTCTCGACGTCTTCGGTCGTGTCGATAGCTTTGGACAGGTACGTTTCGTCGCCGGAGACTTCATACATCGTGACGGCCGCGGCGGCGAACAGGGCACAATCGCGCATCGGCGCAATATGGCGCGCTTCGCCCTCGCAGTGGCGAATCAGCAACCGGCCCGAGGCATCGCGCATCGCCGTATCGAGAAATCGAAACGCCGAAACGGCGGCGAGCGTGAAATCGAGACGCCCCAAAACGGCACCCGCCCGAGCAAGAGCATCGACGGCCAGTGCGTTCCAGCCCAACAAGATTTTGGTGTCGCGGGCAGGGCGCACACGTTGTGCCCTCACGGTTCGCAGGCGTTCGACGATCCGTCCGAGGGCGGTTTCCAATTCGTCGATCGACATCCCGAGTTCTTCGGCACAGGCCCGAAGGGATCGGGGCCGGAAAAGGACGTTTGAGCCTTCGAAATTGCCGGCCTCGGTGACGCCGAAGACGCACCGGGCGACGGCGGCATCGTCGGCTTCCAGCGCCGCATCGATTTCTTCCGGCGTCCACACGTAAAACTTGCCTTCGGCGCCTTCGCTGTCGGCGTCTTCGGCCGCGTAAAAAGCGTCTTCGGGTGATCGCATGTCGCGCAACATGTATTCCAACGTGTCGACGACCACCTGCCGATATCGCTCATGCCGCGTCGCTTGCCACCCTTCCAGGTAGCAACGAGCCAGTTGCGCGTTGTCGTAGAGCATCTTTTCGAAGTGGGGGATCAACCATGCGGCATCGGTGCTGTAACGGTGGAAACCGCCGCCGACGTGATCGTACATGCCGCCGTCAGCCATACCGTCGAGCGTGCGGCAAGCCATTTCCAACGCATGGCGGTTGCCGCTGCGGTGCCATTCCCGCAGCAAAAAGAGAATCGCCGAGGCGTGCGGAAACTTCGGCGCATTGCCGAATCCGCCGCGAGCGGGATCGAACTGCTGTTCGAGCAGATGGAAGCCTTGCTGCAATACCGCTTCGTCGGGGCCCTGCGCAGCGACGACGGTCGCTTGCGCCAGGTCACGCAACAGCACCGTGAGCTTTTCGCCTTGAGCGACGGCTTCGTCGCGACGTTGTTCCCAGGCTTCTGCGACGCGGGTAACGACCTGGAGAAAACCGGGCATCCCGTGCCGGGGACGCGGCGGCCAATACGTGCCGCCGTAGAACGGTTGTAAGTCGGGCGTCAAGAAGACCGACATCGGCCAGCCGCCTCGACCGGTGATGATTTGGACGGCGTCCATGTAGACCGAGTCGAGTGTCGGGTGCTCTTCGCGATCGACCTTGATACACACGAAATGCCGATTGAGAAACTCGGCGATTTCGGGATCTTCAAAGCTTTCCCGCTCCATCACGTGGCACCAGTGGCAGGCCGAATAACCGACAGAAAGAAAGATCGGCTTGTTTTCTTGCCGTGCACGGGCCAAGGCTTCTTCGCCCCAGGGATACCAATCGACGGGATTTTCGGCATGTTGCCGCAAATACGGACTGGCTTCGTGAATCAAGCGGTTCGGCATCGTTTTCGACTGTCGGTAGGGTGGATTGCGGATGAAAATAACCGGGACGCCCCTTGGCAAATCCGTGACGCATCGCGCTTCGGCGACGGGTGGTGTCGTTGCGCTCTGTCGGGGGATGCACGAGGCAATGTCATTGTAGGGCGGCCGACGCCGAAAAGCACCCCGGCGGCAGATACGAAGTGAATCGACGACGATCGTTCCGCCGTGCGCAGGTTCGTTTTGAGAAAGAATTGGTGGCTTGCCGTTGCCGGAGACGTTATGCTGAAAGCTGTTCTCGAGAACGGGACGATGATCGGAACAGAAGCTTTCTCGACGGCGAGGTGCGTCATGACTCGCGTCTTCTCTCATTCGGGGGCGGTTTCTCGCGTTCGTGGGCTGATTACGCTGTGCCTGGTCGGGGCGGTGGTCTTTTCCGCCGGACCTGCGGTGGCTCAGTGGGGGATGCCGTTTCCTCCGGGGAATACCGGCCGAATGAATCAACAGCGGCGGCCCCAGCAGAACCAGTTACCGTCGTTGCCTGCAAACCTGCCTCGTGTCGAAGCGAGCGGGACGGTGATGGGTGTCACCGGGGGGATGATTCAATTGCAGACGCCCGCCGGACAGATGTGGCGATTGGCTCCGGCCCGCGAGTGCAAGATCACCGTCACCGGCAAAGCCAAGCCCGACGTGCTGCGTCCCGGGCAATTTGTGGCCTTCGTGGCCGACGTCGATACCCGCACGGGCATGGTGCCGGAAAAAGTGACCCAATTGAAGATATTTACCGTTTCTCAGCAAATGCAATTGGGTGTGTTTCCGGAAGGCCAAGCGCCGTTGGGAGACGGCAACGGGGAAGCGGGCCCCGGGGTGGGCGGCCGAATGCCCGGGCTGGGCGGTGTCGGCGGTGCGCCGACGGGACGTCCCTTGCCGGGGCGTGCACCGGCTGCACCGGTCGAACCGATTCAACGGTTTGAGGTCCGAGGACGCTTGACCGGTGTTTCGCGAACCGGCGAGTTCACGTTGGCCGCGCCCAATGCGTACATTCGCGGTCCGATTCGGTTTTCGGTGGCGGAAGAAGCCGACGTTGAATTGGAGATTTCCGGGCCCTCGGCGGCGGGCTTGATTCACAAAGGCGATGCCGTCACGGCGACGGGCGTTCAGGTCGGACCCAATATGGCCCAGGTTCGGGAATTGAACGTCGAGTTGGCGGAACCGCTCAGTGCCGCGAAACCGGAACGTCCCGGAGCGACGGCGACCGGCACGACGCGGCGAGAAACCCCGCGTCGCGGCACGCCTTCGCGACTCCCGGAGAAGGAAGACGATCCGTTCAACGGCGGTGGGGGCGACGACCAACCGCCTGCGCGAGCCGGGGTGCCGTTGCCTCCGATCGGCGGCGATGCCTCGGGCGACGGCGCGGCCGGCGAAGAAGCCGAAGAACCGCCCGTCGAAGCGCAACCGGAGTAACCGCCGACGGCGACCCAAGAACGGAAAATGCCGCCGAGATCGTCGGGTTCGGCGGCATTCGTGTGCGCATCTGTTCTGTTTATTGTCGACGATGTCGTTATCCGGCTTCCGTCGGGGCGACGGTTGCCTCTTCGTAGATGTCGCAGAGCGACTTCTTGGGGATTGCGATCTTCAGCATCGGCGCGACTTCCGAGAAGTCTTCATCCACCGTCGACAACACCGTCGGAATGTCCGGAAGGTTGCATCCCGAAAGACCGGCGTACGTTTCGGCGAATAACTCGCGGTCGGCCCATTCGGGGTCGCTGCATGCGGGCAACAAGGCCGACAAGGCGACGATTTGCTCGGGAAGCGAGAGTTCGCTCGAGAGCTGCGGATGGCTTTCGACCAACGCAATGAAACCGTCCGGCAAGTTCCACTGCCGAGCCATCATGGCCGCAGCCGTCGCATGGCTCCAGCCGAATACCGATTGTTCCAGCACCGAGAGTCGCCGTTTGCCTTCCTGACGGGCGTTCAGCAAGGCGGTGTACGGTTCGGGGGCTTCTTTGGCCAACAGCGGAATCGCCATGTCTTGCAGCAACGCCGCAGCGAAGAGTTCTTCGGCGTCCTGAAGATTGGCGAGTTGCCCCACGTGGCGGGCGAACAATGCCCGGCGCAGCGAGTCTTGCCACAGGCTCTTCAAGTCGAACGGACCGCACCGCGGGCTGGGCATCAAGCTGAAGACCGCGCTCCACAGCGCGAAGTTCTTGATCGTCCGCATGCCCACCAGCGTGATGGCCAGCTTCACGCTGGAGATTTCACGCGAAAAGCCGAAGTACGACGAATTGACGAACCGTAGCACTTGTCCCGCGAGCCCCGGGTCCGATTCGATGGGGACGGCGAACTCGGCCGGGCCCGTCTCGGGATCTTGGGACAGCTCAAGCAGTCGAATGGCGCTTTGCGGAAGTGCAGGCAACTGCGCGTTGCCGATCAGCTTCTCGAGATCCATGAACTTCTCCACCCACTAGGTAGTCAAGTGCTGCGCTCTCCACGGACCAGCAGGTAAGTGTTCCGCTTCCCTTGAAAGCGAACGGTGCGGAGCAGCATGGAAATGGGGCGCCAAAACGTGGTGCGAAGAATCGCTGCCCAATCTCCTTTTCCACGCCGTCTTCCCGCCACAGTAACCCTAGTACACATCCCGGTTATTGACAAATGCGCAAGCCGGGAAAGTGCGGCGTTTTAGCAGGGAATATTTTTTTCTCCCGCAGCGAGCGGAGTCGCCCGGAATGCGGTTCGTGCCCAGGAGAGTTGGGCGACTCATGTTGCTTTCGGGCAACACTCGCGTCGGAAGATTTGTTGCGGTTTCGAAACTTCTGCGATGGCAAAGAAAACCGGGCTATCGCCGTAACTTGCTGAATCAATAGCGGTTAGGTGAATCAAGGGCGGCTTTTCGATCTGCGGCGCAGGGCTTGCCTCGTTGATGTGTGTGCCGAATCGGGGCGTTCGGCTAGGCATCGAGCAACGGCAACCGTCGTGCGAGTCGTCATGGTCCGCAGGTCGAATTCATCGTCGAACCGCAACATTACGTCCCACGGTTTCGCGTGTGAAGCCGCGCGAACGAGCGATCGCCGCGGGCTGATGCTGATTTGCGGGGCGGTATTGCTGTTGGCAGGCTCGCTGGTCTTGCTGCCTGACGAACTTCTGGCCGACAGCAGGGTGGCGAATGCCGATCCGCGGCCCGAGGCCGCGGCCGTTGCGTCGGAGGCCGTACCCTGGCGTCGGACGGCCGAGGGATGGGAAGTCGCCCGCTGGCTGATTCCGAAACGTGTGCGTCCCGCCCCCACGGTGCCCCCGACCGCTCTTGCCGGAATGATGCTCGGCTGTGCTGCTTGGCTTTCGCACCGCGATTGAGACGGTAGGCGGACGCTTTCTTCCTACTCTACCTGCACATCGGCCACAGTTGCGCGCTGTAGTGCTCGATTGTGGCAAACCTGTGTCTCGCGGGGCGATCCCGCCTGCAAACCGGAAGCAGCGGGAGTGAGCGTTTCCTCGGGTACCGAATGGATTGATCTTGCCGAATCGGCAGAATTTGCCGAATTTTCTGAGAATCTTGTACGAAACGCGAGGCTTCTCGTCTCTATTACACGGTGGAGAGGCCAGTATAGCGATTCACCCGTCGGGTGGACGCGAATCGGCGAGACTTGTTGGGCGACCGTTGCAGAAGGAGTAGGCACGTGTCCCGGCGATTGACCCTGAGGACGCTGTTGGCGTATCTGGACGAAATCCTCGAACCGGAAGACGCCCGCGAAATCGAAAAGAAGATTGCCGACAGCGAAGTAGCCACGCGCCTGGTGCAGCGGATCCACGACGTGTCGCGTCGAATTCGGCTCGGGGCGCCCGACGTGCTCGAACACGAGGAGGCGCTCGATCCCAATACGGTCGCCGAGTATCTCGATTACACGTTGCCTGCCGATCGGGTGGCCGATTTCGAAAAGGTGTGCCTCGAATCCGATTTGCAGTTGGCCGAGGTGGCCGCCGTCCATCAGATCTTGGCGATGGTGCTCGGCTCGCCTGCCGAGGTGTCTCCCATTACGCGAGACCGGGTGTATCGCATCATCCACGAGGCCGAGGAAGAAAAAGACCCGATCGACGAGATGTTCAACGGCGAGAGTGAAACCGAGCCGGAGACCGAGTCGTCGGTTAAGGCCGTGTCCTCCCCGCCGGCGTTGGCGATGCCGAAAGAAGTCGGGATCGAGCCCGGCACTTCGCACGGCAGCCGGTTCGGGCGCTTGGTGAGAATGCTTGTCGTGCTGTTGTTGATCGGGGGAATCGGCGTGCTTGCCGGTTGGCGGCTAGGCTGGCTGCCCGGCGAGCCTCAATTTGTCGCTGCTTGGTTCGATCGAGCCGAGGCCGACCGGTCCGGGGAACCGACCGGCGAATCGGCGTCGCAAGTTGCAGAATCATCTGTCCGGCAAGCGACGCCGCAGGCGGACGAAGGCCCGTCGGCGATTGCCGAGAACGAAGAAGATACCGGTGCCGGTTCGGATTCTCCCGTGACTGTATTGCCAGCTCCGCCGAAGCCCTCCACCGAAGAGATTCCGGATCGGCCTTCGGCCTCTGCGGCCGAGACGGTGCCCGACCGGACCGTGGCGGGCGCCGCCGAGGTGCCGTCGGAAGGCGGCATCGCCGCATCGGAGACAGAGGTTCCCCCGGAAGCCGAGGAACCTTCCGGCGCCGACGAAGAACCGGGCGAGATGGCCCCGGCTGCGCCGGCGGAATCGGTGGCAAGCAACGTGGGGCGAGTGCCGCTTCTCGAATTGCCTGCGCCGTTGGATGTGCGGGATTTGTCGGTGACGGGCGAGCCGATCGATACACCGCCGGAATCGAGCGAAGACGCCGCCGAGCCGGCCCCGTTGCCGCCCGAACCGATCGGCAAGTTGCTATCGCCCGAGGCCGTCGTGTTGCGGGTCGATCCGATTCACCAGTCGGTCCGGCGGGTGTTTGGTGACGCCGAAATTCGGTCGTACGACGTCTTGTTGGCGTTGCCCGACTACCGGCCGGAATTTGATTTTGGCGACGACATAAGAATGCAGGTCGTGGGACCGGCGTATTTCCAAGCGGCTCCGGCCGAGGAAGGAGAGGGGCTTCGTGTTTCGGTCGGTTACGGGCGGTTTGTGATGCAGGCTGCCGCGCCCGCGAAAGTGACGCTCGAATGGGGAAACCGACACGGCATCTTGGCATTGGATATTCCCGATACGGCTGTCGCGGTGGAGGTGGCCGCGCACCTCGTGCCCGGCGTCGATCCGGCCGAACATCCCTCGCCGGTCGAAGGCCGCATCGTCGTCCTTCAAGGTGAAGCGCATTGGCGGTCGGATGACATCGCCGAGTCGCTGCTGACACCGGTCAAGGAGCTGCGGGCGGATGACACCGAAACGACCGTGGCGGCGCTGGAGACGCCCGTCGAATGGGTATCTCCGACAACGAACTTGGCGACGTTGCTGCGGGAGCGTGCGGCTTTGCAGCTTTCGGAGGAGTTCTTGGCCGATCCGGCACGTCCGGTGGCCCTGGCACTCCGTGAAGCGGCATACCATCGACAGCAAGAGGTCGCCTGGTTGGCACAGCGGGGCCTGGTACTGTTGGGGGATGTCGAGCTGGTGGCGGCCGGGCTCGATGATGTCGATCGGAAGGCCCGTTGGGAAGACATCGTGGCCGAACTACAAGCCGCTGCGGCACGTTCGCCGCGCATGGCCGCTGCCGTCCGCGATGCGTGTCGGCGATTGTTCGAGGAAGACGGCGAGTTGGTCTATCGGCTTCTTTGGATTTACCCACCGGACCAATTGCCGGTCGATTCCGCGCGCGAACTGGTGGGGTATCTGGCGCATCCGCGATTGGCCGTCCGAGTGCTGGCGATCTGGAATCTTGAACGGGCGACGGGAATGCGGATGTACTACGAACCCGACGCGCCGGAGACGCGACGAAAACCTTCCGTTGAACGCTGGCGCGCCCGCGTGAACAATGACCCCACCCTTCCGGGGATTTCCCGCAAGGCGGGATGATGTGAGGTCCGTCTTTGGTGGGGGCAAAGGTTCCCTCTGTGGTGTCGTGTTGTGGTGGGGGGTTCGTTGTCGCGGTTATCAAGAAGCCCTATAATGGCGCTTTCGTTCTGGGAAAGTAGAGGGCCGCCGAGGGCCGCACCGATCGTCGGGTCGGACCGGCCGGACTCGGCCGTTTTTCGTTTCGGTTGGAGGGGGCAGGAGGGGCCGAACGAGACGCCGGGACGGGGCATTCGGTGCCCGCCTTCGATCAAAGACGACAGCATAGGCGTTACGCAGTCCGAGACGACCGACACACAAACGCGGTGTGCCGTCTCGGGGCGAGGCGTTTCTTTTCACGAGAGGAGACTCACCGCATGAAGTTTGCCGACTTCATTGTTCCGGATGCCGTCATTCCGGATTTGGAGGCCGATGACAAGGTTGGCGTCATCGAGGAACTCGTCCAGGCGTTGGTCGATGCCGGAGCGGTCGAGGCCGACCAAAAAGACGACATCATCAAGGCGGTGATGAAACGTGAGGAGCTCGGTACGACGGGTATCGGTCGCGGACTGGCCGTCCCGCACACGAAGCATCCGAGCGTCGATCGGCTGGTAGGAACCATCGGTGTGAGCAAGGAAGGGGTCGATTTCGAGGCCCTTGACGGCGGGAAGGTGTACGCCTTCTTTTTGTTGATTTCGCCGCCGGATCGACCGAGTGATCATCTCTTGGCGTTGGAAAACGTCGCCCGCCAGTTGCACAACGAGACCTTCTGCCGCTTCCTCAAGCAGGCACGTTCGGCGGAAGACATCCACCAATTGCTGAAAGAAGCCGACGAAGGCAAGTACCCGACGTAGGTTTCGGTGGCGGCAAACCGAAGTCGAGGCGGAAATCGACGACGCGGCAACGTATGCGAAAAGGTACCGCCGCCTCTACCGGAACCACCGACGCGAGGATGCGACGGTCGGGAAATCTCGGCAACAACCTGCTGGACGATGCGCGGCAATGAACTCGCCTGATAGGCCGGTACGACGGAAGGAATTGCAGTTGACGAACACCGCGGGCCTGCATGCCCGTGCGGCCAGTTTGGTGCGCAAAACGGTCCTGTCGTACGATGCCGACGTCACCTTGTGCAAAGATGCGCGGCGTGCCAAGGGCGATAGTGTGATCGAGATGCTCAGCTTGTGCGGCATGAACGGAGATACGATCACATTCGAGGCCGCGGGCCGAGACGCCGACGCCGTCTTGGAAGCCCTCGAAGATTTGGTGCGACACAAGTTCTTCGAAGACGAATTCGAACCGGCCGAGGAAAAAGAAGCCGCCGGCGATGAACGCAGCGATTGACAGGCGGCTCGCGGCGTAAGGACGTCGGCTCCTCCGGGCGGACGATAGGAAGGCGACCTGCGACCATGTTGCGACTGCAGGGAATCGGAGTTTCTCCCGGAATCGCCATCGGCGAAGCCTTCATTCTAGGACGTGAAGACTTTCGCATTCCCCGGCATTTCGTCGAGCGGGACGCCGTCGAAGATGAACTGGAACGGTTCGAGAGGGCGCTCAACGCCGCCGCAGAAGAAATCGCCAAGAACCGCGACATCGTCACGGGACAGTTGGGGGAAAAGTACGGGGCAATCTTCGAAGCCCATCTGCAAATGCTGCGGGATCCTCAGTTGGTGGACGACATCGTCCGCATGATCCGCGAGCGGCACTATTCTCCCGAATACGCAGTCAGCCGCGTCATGCGGCGGTACTACGAGGTTTTCCGCAATCTGCCCAATCAAACCTTTGCCGAACGGGCGAACGACATTCTCGATATCGAAAAGCGGCTTCTCCGACAATTGAGCGGACAGCCGCACGGCGAGTTTTCGCACCTCAGTTCACCCGTGCTCGTGCTGGCGCGGAACCTCACCCCGAGTGAAACCGCAGGACTCGACAAACGCTTCGTGAAAGGCTTCGTTACCGAAGTCGGCGGGCCGTCGAGTCACACGGCGATCGTCGCCCAAGGGATGGGGATTCCGGCGGTCGTGGGGACCGGCCCCTTCTTGAATGAGGTCTCGGGGGGCGATCTGATCATCGTCGACGGCAGTACCGGCGAAGTGGTCGTCTGTCCCGACGAAACCACCCGCCAACAATACGAATCGCAATCCGAGAAGCTGCACACGCTGACCGCGCAGTTGGAGACCCTGCGCGACTTGCCCGCCGAAACGCTCGACGGCACGCACATCCATCTGTACGGCAACATCGAGTTTCCGCACGAGGCGGCTTCGTGTTTCGAGCAGGGGGCCGAAGGGATCGGACTTTACCGCACCGAATTCCTCTACCTCGGGAAAGAGACGCTCCCCAGCGAAGAAGAACACTACCGCGCCTATTGCGACGTACTCGCAACGGCCGGCGATCGACCGGTCGTCATCCGTACGTTCGACATGGGGGCCGACAAAGTTCCCGAGTTCCAACTCACCGAGGAAGAGCGCAACCCGTTCTTGGGGCTGCGCAGTATCCGATTGGCCCTACGTTTCGAACCGCTGTTGCGGACGCAGATTCGCGCGATCTTGCGGGCGAGCGTGAAAGGGAACGTGCGGATCATGTTCCCGCTCATTTCGACGGTCATGGAGCTGCGGCGTGCGAAGATGATCGTCAGCGATGTGATGGAGGACTTGATCGAAGAAGGGATTCCCTTCAATCGCGACGTACCCATCGGCATGATGGTCGAGGTGCCCGCGGCGGCGATCACGCTGTCGAACTTCGTGCGCGATGTCGATTTCTTCAGCATCGGGACGAACGACCTGGTGCAGTACACGCTGGCGGTCGATCGGGCGAATACCGATGTCGTCAGCCTCTACAATTCGAGCGATCCGGCCGTGTTGCGGTTGCTGAAGATGGTCATCGACACGGCGAACGAACACAACGTGCCCGTCGGCATGTGCGGACAGATGTCCAGCAGTTCTTTGTATACGATGTTGTTGTTGGGGCTCGGGCTGCGGCAGTTCAGCGTCGTCTTTCACGCCTTGCCCGAAATCAAGCAGGTGTGTCGAAGCGTGACGATCGAACAGTGCCGTCGCGTGGCCGAACGTGCGTTGACGATGGAGAACGCCCGCAACATCAAGGCCTATCTACGCCAGGAATTGAAATCGGTGCTGCCTGATCTGCCGCCGAGCGCCGCCCGCTGAATCGGGGTACGTTCATTGCGGCGAAATCTCGACCGTCGAAACGGCGGGTTTTCTCCGGACGGGCGAGTGAGACGAATCCGTCGGTAGAGGCTTGCGATCGGTCGTTGCCGCGAACGATTCGATCGAGACGGTATCGTCGCCCTCACTTTCGTCGATCGGGTGGCAAACCTCCACCGTACCGTCCCGCCGCAGACGATAGGTGATTCCGCGCCACACGATCTCTCGTCGAAACGTGACGGCGATCAAGGCCGTCCAAGCAAACAGCCCGGCTACGGGCCAGAGCACCGGATCGAACCAGCACCACCGGAAACAGTTGCGATCGTCTTTCCCGTCGTGAGCCGGGGCGTCGCGGGGAACACGACACGTGAAAGAGCCGTTCTTTTGGGCAAACGAGCCGTTCGTGCGTGCGAGATAGCCCCGCAACGAATGGATCGTCCACAAGCCGAGCAAGGCGATTCCGGCGGCAAGCCGTCCTTGCGGAAAACAAGCAGCATGCGCGATTAGGGCGACGGCGGCAAGATAGGGGAGGGCTTGAAGCCCGACGGCTGCGGCCCACCAACCGGGGAGAATTCGCCGCAGTAGAAAGAACTGGCGAGTCGCGAATTCCCAGGCCGACGACCAATCGAAGTCGATCGCCGTTTGGGCCAGGCAGGCCGGCTCGTATTCGATGGCCAATTTGACGCGGTGCAGCACCTTGGTGAGGACCAGGTCTTCGCACAAAGCGCCTTCCCACAAGCGACGAACGTCGAGCGTCTCGAATAGGTCGCGGCGCATCGCCCAGGAACCGCCCCAAAGCATGTTCGGCGACCGGCGGGCCAATAGGGTGGTGTAGCCGGCGTTCACGGCCTGTACGACGGCCGTCGCCCATCCGACACGTACCGGCACGAACATCCGGTAACCGGTCGAGGCACCGACGGAAACGTCGTTCAGCCTGGCGGTCAGGGCCTTCAGCCAATGCGGACCAGCTGCCGCGTCGGAATCGGCAAAGGCCAAAATCTCGACGTCGTCGGGCAGCGAGGCGGTTGCCATCCGCAGGTTGTGTACCTTTTGGGCTTCGCGTCGACTGCGCCCTACGCAGAAGATTTCGCACCGGCGCTCGGGGTGCCGGTCGATCACGCGGCGGATGACCTCGTAGGCCGGGTCGTGCAGCGAATCGAGGACGAAGCGAATTTCATACGCGGGATAATCTTGCCGGAACAGCGTTTCGAGGTTCGACTCGAAATCGGTGTCGATGCCGCGGCAAGGGACGATCAGCAACACTTTACCCCGCGGTTGCAAGCGAGGAATTTCGCGACGTCGACTACGAGAAAAGCGGCGATGTTCATATGTTTGCAACAGCAACAATGCCGCCTGCACCAGCGCGGTGATGCCCAAGATCGCGGTTGTTACCGTCCAAATACCGTCCATCGAAAAGCGGAATCCTTTCCTCCTGCCGGAACGGCGGGATCGAGATGACCCGCTCGGTTCGCAGGTATCGATGCCTGTACCACGCCCGATGCGACATCCTCGCCGCCGATCCTACGAAGATAGCCCTATTCGGTGGGAGGGTCAACGCGGATCGGGGTGAAGTCCTATCGTGGTTCGCGGTAGGGACGTGGTATCGATCTACCGTGGGGGGTGGACGGCCGTTTTTTTGTGCGTACACCCTCGCAGAGGAGCGAATTCCGAAACATAATACAGTTCGCTTCTCGCTGTTACGGCAATGAAGGATTGTGGGGGATTTCTCGATAGGGGATCGGTTGCGTCCGTCGTCGGATGCGCGAGTGTCGTGGGCGCGCATCGGAAAGACGGGCAATCGGCCGTCTCCGGGGATATGATATTCGTCAGGAAGCGGGGATACCGTGGCCTGGACGGTTTCCGGCTGTTCGTGTCCCTCTTACCGACGAAAGGAACCAGCGACATGTCGTTTCGTATGGTCTGCGCCTTCTGGGCGGTGCTTGTCGTCGCGCCGATGTTCGGCGCGCACGCGGTTGCGGCAGAACAAGAACGGCCCAACATCGTCGTCATCATGTCGGACGATATGGGCTTTTCCGACATCGGTTGCTACGGCGGCGAGATTCGCACGCCGAACCTGGATCGGCTTGCCGCGAACGGCCTTCGGTTTACACAGTTCTACAACACGGGCCGTTGCTGTCCGACGCGGGCGAGCTTGTTGACGGGCCTGTATCCGCATCAGGCCGGTATCGGGTGGATGATGAGCGACCGCGGCTACGACGGTTATCGCGGCGATCTGAATCGGCACTGCATGACCTTCGGCGAAGTGATGCATTTGGCCGGATATGCGACCTATGCCGTCGGCAAATGGCACGTCACGAAATACACGGACCCCGACGGGCCGAAAGACAATTGGCCGTTACAACGCGGCTTCGATCGGTTCTACGGGACGATCACCGGCGCCGGAAGTTACTACGATCCCGGCACGCTGACTCGCGACA
The DNA here is from genome assembly GCF_054657455.1 of Thermostilla marina. NCBI lineage: Bacteria > Pseudomonadati > Planctomycetota > Planctomycetia > Pirellulales > Thermoguttaceae > Thermostilla > Thermostilla marina. The sequence continues at coordinate 1,158,070 of NZ_BAAHYR010000001.1, forward strand.
ACACGATGATCTCGCCGTTCGCCGATCCCGAATACAAACCGAAGAAGTTCTATTACACCGATGCCATCGGCGATCACGCGGTGCGGTTCATTCGCGAGAATCCCGAAGGGAAGCCCTTCTTCATGTATGTCGCGTTCACTGCGGCCCACTGGCCGATGCACGCCCTCGAAGAAGATATCGCCAAGTACCACGGCATGTACGACGAGGGCTACGAGCCGATTCGGCTCGCCCGGTTCGAGCGTCTGAAGAAGATGGGTCTGATCTCGCCCGATTGGGATTTGAGCCCGCAGCACGGCGATTGGGACAAAGTAACGCACAAAGAGTGGGAAGCCCGCTGCATGGAAGTGTACGCGGCGATGATCGACCGCTTGGATCAGAACATCGGCAAGATCGTCGCGGCCTTGCAAGAGAAGGGAGTGGCGGAGAATACGCTGGTCTTCTTCTTGCAAGACAACGGCGGATGCCAAGAGGGTGTCGGTCGCTCGGGCAATTGGAAACGTCCCGTCGAGCCGACGTTGCCGCCCATTCCCGCCGATGCGATTCGGACCGACGTAATTCCCAAGCAGAACCGTGCCGGCGTGCCCACGTTGACCGGGCCGAACATCATGCCGGGGCCGGAAGACACCTACATCGCCTACGGAATCGACTGGGCCAATGTGTCGAACACGCCGTTCCGCGAATACAAGCATTATGTGCACGAAGGGGGAATCAGCACGCCGTTGATCGCCTACTGGCCCAAGGGCATTCCGCGGAAAGGTGAGTTGGAGACGCAACCGGGGCACCTGATCGACATCATGGCCACGTGCGTCGATTTGGCCGGCGTCGAGTACCCCGAGGAGTATCGCGGCGAAGAGATTTATCCGCTCGAGGGCGTCAGCTTGCGCCCGGTGTTCACCGGCGGCAAGTTGAATCGTTCGAACCCGTTGTTCTGGGAGCACGAAGGAAATCGGGCCGTCCGCGACGGCAAGTGGAAACTTGTGGCCAAAGAGAACCAGCCCTGGGAACTTTACGACATGGAGGCCGACCGCACCGAGATGCACGACCTGTCGGCCGAACATCCGGAGATCGTCGCCCGCCTCGAGGCCGCGTGGAACGCCTGGGCCGAGCGGGCACATGTTCTACCTTTGGGCGCATGGCGAGGACAACCCAAGCCGGAAAAGTTGTCGACGAAGAAACGATTCGAACTCGAGCCGGGGGCCGACCTCAAACGCGATCGGGCACCGATGATCGCCGAAAAGCCCTTCCGGATCACCGTCGACGTGGCCGAAGCCGGTACCCGCGGTGTGTTGGTCGCCCAAGGCGGAAGTTCCCAAGGATATGCCTTGTACGTCGACGAACAGGGAGCCTTGCGGTTCGCTCTCCGGCGAGACGGCAAACTCGACGAGTTGGTTTCCGCCGTTTCGCTCAAACCGGGGACGAAAGCCCGCGTGGTCGTGGAACTCGACGCGCACGGCATCTTGTCGCTGAAGGTCGACGGCAAGCCGGCCGGGCGTGCCGAAACCGGCTTGATGCCCAAGATGCCCGCCGACGGCCTCCAGGTCGGTCAAGACGCCATCGGTGCAGTCGGACCGTACGCCCCGCCGTTCGCCTACGACGGTCGGATCGAGCGCGTGTTGGTAGAAATCTTGCAGTGAATCGGCGTCTTCACGACAGGGATGCGCGATTCGCCGAACGCCGTTGAAACGGCGGTATGAAACGAGAAACGACGGTTGCCGATGCTTGCCGTCGCCTGAAAGCGGCGGCAAGCTTCAGGGCCGGGGGATTTCACAAAGGTGTGGGGGATGCAACGACTGTCGGAATTGAAGGCCCGGGTGGCCGAGGCCAATCGTCGCCTGGTCGCCGAAGGGTTGGTCACGTTGACTTGGGGGAACGTCAGCGGCATCGACCGCGAAGCGGGGCTCGTGGCGATCAAACCCAGCGGAGTGCCTTATGACGCGTTGACGGCGGAAACCGTCGTCGTCGTCGATATGGAAGGGAACGTCGTCGAGGGCGATTTGCGACCTTCCAGCGACACGGCCACGCACTTGGCCTTGTACCGTGACTTTACGAGCATCGGCGGTGTGTGTCATACGCATAGCCGGTACGCGGTCGTCTTCTCGCAATTGCGACGCGAGATTCCTTGCTTGGGAACAACGCACGCCGATCATTTCTTCGGCGCCGTGCCGTTGACGCGGCCGTTGACCGAGGAGGAGGTCGACTCGGCCTACGAAGTCCACACCGGCACGGTGATCGTCGAGCGGTTTCGTGAGGAGAATCTCGATCCTGAGGCGGCTCCGGGCGTGTTGGTGGCCGGTCACGGGCCGTTCACCTGGGGCAATTCGCCTGATAAAGCGGTAGACAACGCCGTGGCGCTCGAGGCGATCGCCGCCATGGCTTGGGACGCCCTGGCATTGACCGACCGTCCGACCGAATTGGAAGATTACGTCTTGCGCAAGCATTACCTCCGCAAACACGGCCCCGGCGCGTACTACGGCCAGCGGTCGGGTTGAAGGGCGTGTGGTAGCGGAACAGGGGTGTTGCCGAACACATTGGTCGTTGTGGGGATTGTTTTACCAGCCGGGGGAAGACATGGTTTCGTTGAATGACTGGGAGGTGTGGTTCGTCACCGGCAGCCAGCATCTGTACGGTGACGAGACGTTGCAACAGGTCGCGGCCGACTCGCAGGCGATCGCTCGCGCGCTCGACGAGTGCGACGAGATTCCCGTCCGCGTGGTATGGAAGCCCGTCTTGACGACGCCCGAGGCGATTACGCAGTTGTGTATCGACGCGAACGCCGACGCGAAGTGTATCGGCTTGATCACGTGGATGCACACGTTTTCGCCCGCCAAGATGTGGATCGGCGGCTTGACGCAGCTACGCAAACCGTTCGCCCATTTGCACACGCAGTTCAACCGCGATTTGCCGTGGGCGTCGATCGACATGGATTTCATGAACTTGAACCAGTCGGCGCACGGCGACCGCGAGTTTGGGTTCATGTGCTCGCGATTGCGTTTGCGGCGCAAGGTGGTGGTCGGCCATTGGGAAGAGGCCGAAGTGCGGCGTCGCTTGGGGGTGTGGGCCCGAGCGGCGGCGGCACGCAGTGATTTGCAAGGCGCCAAGATCGCCCGTTTCGGCGACAACATGCGCGACGTCGCCGTGACCGAAGGGGACAAGGTCGAAGCACAAATTCGATTCGGCTACTCGGTGAACGGGTACGGCTTGGGGGACCTGGTCGCCGTCGTATCACAGGTGACCGATGCCGAGATCGACCGACTGGTCGCCGAATACGACGAGGCGTACGACGTGGCCGAGGAATTGCGTGCCGACGGTTCCCGGCGCGCGGATTTGCGGGAGGCCGCCCGCATCGAGATCGGATTGCGACGGTTCCTCGAAGACGGCGGTTTCAAGGCGTTTACCGACACGTTTGAAAATCTGCACGGCTTGAAGCAGCTACCGGGCCTAGCCGTGCAGCGCCTGATGGCCGACGGTTACGGGTTCGGCGCAGAAGGCGACTGGAAGACGGCCGCGTTGGTGCGGGCGATGAAGGTGATGGCCGCGGGGTTGCCCGGCGGGACTTCGTTCATGGAGGACTACACCTATCACCTCGATCCGTCGGGGGCGAAGGTGTTGGGGGCGCACATGCTCGAGGTGTGTCCGTCGATCGCGGCGGGGCGGCCGTCGCTGCAAATCCGTCCGTTGTCCATCGGCGGCAAAGAGGATCCGCCGCGGCTGGTTTTCGATGCACCGGCGGGAGCAGCGGTGAATGCCGCAGTGTTCGACATGGGCGACCGCTTCCGCATGCTGGTGAACGACGTGGATGTCGTCGCCCCCGATGCGGCGTTGCCGAACTTGCCCGTCGCCCGTGCCGTGTGGGTGCCCAAGCCCGACTTGAAGACTGCCGCAGCAGCGTGGATTTTGGCGGGCGGACCGCATCACACGGCCTTCAGCCAAGCGGTGAACGCCGAACACCTCGAAGACTTCGCAGAAATGTTCGACGTCGAGTTCCTGCACATCGATGCCGAAACCGACCTGAAGGCGTTCAAGAATGAACTGCGTTGGAACGAGGCCTATTATCGGGGCAAGTAGCTCGAAAGAGGGGGTATTGTGGTCGGGTTGTTGAGCCGTCGGGCGGTTCACGGTTAAAGTAGATACTTCGTTTCCCATTTCCCGTCGGCAAGGAAAAGGGCGTCGGCGAGTCGAATTGGTTCCGGCGGTGCGCCCTCGTGCGGAAGCCTGTGGCGGGATCGGCTGTGGGGCATGCGGAAAAGGGAGTTCTCGCGGAAGAGTTCCGTCGCGACAGGTTGCTTTCGCGGTAGGCCTGCGCCGTTGCGGTTGGAGAGTGCGCGGCAGTGCGGCCTGGGGAGACGCACGCCGTCGGATGCGTCTTGGGGCTTGGGCAGTTATCGACGTTCGACCGTCTCGAACGCCCGATTGCGGTGACGGCCGCCGAGTCGTCGGTCCTCTCGCGAAGAGAGGAACCGCGCACCGGATCTTGTCCGGTTTACCGGCCGGCGATGGGTTTCATCTTCACATCGAAGGGGTTCGTTCATGACGACACTCGACTGGATTATCGTAGCAGGCTACTTTGTGATCGTGTTCGGCTTGGCCTGGTGGGTCATCCTGCGGGGAAAAGACACCGCCGACGACTACTTTCTGGCCGGGCGTAATCTGGGTTGGTTCGTGATCGGGGCGTCGATTTTCGCTTCGAACATCGGCTCCGAGCACCTCGTCGGTCTGGCCGGATCGGGCTGTACCGACGGCGTGGCCATGGCACACTACGAGCTGCATGCTTGGTGTTTGCTCATCTTGGCCTGGGTATTCGTGCCCTTCTACATGCGTTCGAAGGTGTTCACGATGCCCGAGTTTCTCGAACGGCGGTTCAGCCCCGGCGCTCGTTGGCTTCTCTCACTGATCTCGCTGGTGGCCTACGTGCTTACCAAGATCGCGGTGGGAATTTTTGCCGGGGGTATCGTCTTCAAGGTGCTTCTGCCCGAAATCAGCATTCAGTTGCCCAACGGTTTCGTGCTCGACAGCTTCTGGGTCGGTTCGATCTTAGTGGTCGTGCTGACCGGGTTGTACACCGTGCTCGGCGGGATGCGTGCGGTCGCGTACACCGAGGCGCTTCAGACGGGCGTGCTCGTCCTCGGCTCGCTGTTGGTGACCATTTTCGGATTGAAGGCTCTTGGCGGCTGGGGCGAACTGCGGACGATTTGCGGTTCCGACATGTTCAACTTGTGGAAGCCGCTGGTGCCCGGCGACGTCGCCGGAACGTGGGCACCGGTCCTCGAAAAGGATGCCTCGGGTGAAGTCACCCGCATGGCGTGGTATTTCAACTCGAACTATCCCTGGTTGGGGATGCTCATTTGTGCCCCCATCAGCGGTCTGTGGTATTGGTGCACCGACCAGTACATCGTTCAACGGTGCTTGGGCGCGCCCAACGAACGCGAGTCGCGCCGCGGGGCGATCTGGTCGGCATGGTTGAAGCTGTTGCCGGTATTCATCTTCATCATTCCCGGGATGATCTGCCTGGCGTTGGCCGTCAGCGGCCGGAACGCATCGCTGACCGACCAATTCTTCTCGGAAGTCGAATTGGAACGAGTCCTCAGCGGCGAAGGCGACGGATTGGACGTCAAGGCGATCACGCCGGGACGCTTCGAAGTGCCCGGCGGCGAGATTCGGCAAATCGCCGGCAAGCAGGTCGTGACCAACGGCAAGGTGGCGGTCGTGGGCGGCTCGATCGAAGAGATCGACGGCGGCCTGGCCGTCAGCGGCGGCAAGGTGTACGTCCGTGGCGAAGCGACCCAAGGGGCCTTCCCCCAGATGGTCCGCTACGTGTTGCCTTCCGGCGTTCGCGGTGTGGTCGTGGCCGGGTTGTTGGCTGCGTTGATGAGTTCGCTGGCCGGCGTGTTCAATGCCTCGTCGACGTTGTTCACGATGGACTTCTATCGAGGCTTCCGGCCGAATGCGACGCAGCACGAGCTGGTATGGATGGGCCGTATCGCCACGACGACGATGGTCGTCATCGGGTTGTTGTGGATTCCCGTGATCCAAGGCGCGCGAGGGTTGTACGACTACTTGCAAAGCGTGCAAGGGTACTTGGCGCCGCCGATCTTCACCGTCTTCTTCCTGGGCGTCTTCTGGAAACGGTTGAACGCCAAAGGGTGCCTGTGGGCGTTGGGAGTCGGCTTCGCGCTCGGGTTGTTCCGCTTGGCGATCGACACGCCGACGAAACTCTTCGGCTACCAGTATGCCGAAGGTTCCTTCTTCTGGATCGTCAACAACATCTTCTTCCAGTACTACGCGACGATCATCTTCATCGTCAGCGTGGCCGTGATGGTGGTCGTCAGCTACATGACGAGCGCCCCCGACGAGAAGAAGATCGAGGGATTGACCTACGGTACGATCACCGAGGAACAACGGCGCGAATCGCGGGCGAGTTGGAATTGGGTCGACGTGGCCGCCTCGGCCGTCGTCCTGGTCGCCATTATCGCCGCATACCTGTACTTCCGCGGATGATTGTGGACGCCCGCTCGATCGGAAGCGTTCCGATCGGCGGTGGTCGATGAAAAACGACGACGCGCTCGACCGATAGCGGCGGGCGCGTCGTTGCATTTCTTGCCCGCGTAAACAAGGGAGGACTGCCGCCGCCGTTCATTCCTCGGTTTCGACCACGTCCTCCGAGGTCGTCCGCAGGCTGCGGCGGTACTGGGCGGGCGTCATGCCGTGCACCGCGCGAAACACCTGGATGAAGTACGACGGCGCACTGAAGCCCAGACGATCGGCAATGCGGCCGACCGGCTCGTCGGTTTGCGAGAGAAAGCGACGTGCACGTTCCATACGCAAACGTTGGAGTTCCTCGTGGATCGTCCGTCCGACGATCTGCCGAAACCGCATTTCAAGCTTACGACGCGAGACGGCGAGCTTGCGGACGACGTCTTCTACCCGAATCGGTTCGGTGGCGTGATCGTGCAGAAAGGCCAACGCCTGGGCGACGTCGGGATCGTCGATGGCGACGATGTCGGTCGAGCGACGGGGGACGATATGGGTCGCCTCGGCGATCAACCGCACGGGCGGACCGCGCCGCCCCGCACGCATCATCCGATCGAGTACCTCGGCCGCCCGATACCCGGCACCTTCGGCGTTTAGCGCAACGCTCGAAAGCGGCGGATCGGCCAGTTCGCACAACAGTTCGTCGTTGTCGACCCCGATGACGGCCAGCTCTTCGGGCACCCGGATGGAAGCCTCGCGGCACGCTTCGAGAACTTGGCGTCCGCGGTCGTCGTTGCACACCATCAAGCCGGCGGGCTTGGGAAGATCGGCCAGCCACGCGGCGAGCTTGGGAAGTTCCCGTTCCCATACGCGGTCCCGCTTGGTTTTGGGGGCCGGAAAAACCGTCACTTGCCGCCCGGCCTGTGTGATCGCCTCGCAAAACGCTTGTTCCCGGCGATCGGACCAGACCTTGCCCGGAATTCCAACGAAACCGAACTGGCGGTAGCCCCGCAACAGCAGGTGCTCGGCCGCCATCCTCGCCGCCCCCGCCGAGTCGGAACACAATTCCGAGAGTTGTGCCAGCGGATGATCGGGACGAAGTTGTTCCTCCGACAAATCCAGGACGATGGCGGGCAAGTTCGAGTCGAGGATTGCTTCGGCCAGCCCCGGTGTTTCGACGCGGGCGATGACACCGCGCCCGCCCCATTGTCGCATCCGCGGCAGAACCTGCTCGAAGTCGCCCGGCGTCAAGTAGAACGACCATGGCCCGTGTAACCGCGCGTAACGCACGATGCCGCGCAACATTTGCCGCCCGTAGCCGCGGGCGGTTTCGATCAATAGGGCGACTTTCGGAATGTCGGGCATGGCTTCGGAGGCAAGGCCGACGCGACGCGAATTATGAAGGACGTTCGTTCGCCGTCCACCGCGTACGGCCGATAAGGTGTTGTTTTGTGTTGCGCAATTATGACATTTTTCTGCGCGAAAATGAATAGGCAAACAGGGAAAGCCGAGGTAAACTACATGCACACGTGATCGGAAGGACCTTCCCGAGCGACGCGTCGGGAACCGATTCGTGGATTGGGGGAAAGCCGGGTAATCGCGGTCGGCTCAGAGAGCCGGGGTGGTTCCCGGTCCGATGCGCTGGGAATTCGTTTCGGTCCCCAGTGCGAAAGCCGTGCAATCCGGCGACGCAAATCATTGGCCGATCGGGGGATAGGGCCAGGGGACCGACGAATTCCTTTTTAATGTGGTCGGTTTACGCGAGGTTTCAGTTGGCTCATAATGAGCATGAGGCTTCCACTGCGCGCCGGTCGGGTATGCGTCGATGCTGGACAATCATGGTACCTCCGATTCGGCACTCGGCCGAAGCCGGCCGACTCGCGCTGCACTTGGAGGCCTCGTTTTGTTTCCCGCCGAAAACCTGCCTAATTGACGACCGACACCTCCCGGACGGTCGCGTCGGTCGACTTGCTCTGCTGTGCATCGACGATTCCAAGGTGCCCGCGACCGAGTCGTTTCCGGCGCGCGGGCCGCCCCTTGAAAAGGCCCCTTCCTCGATTTCAGAATTCGCCCGATCGGTTCTCTGCTTCGACGGCGGGCAGCCGGTCCTTCCGAGAGTCCGTCAAGCGACGTTCCGGCGCCGTCGTGCCGATCGTCGCGCTCTTTCAAAATGGGAGGTTGTGCCGTGCAATGCGTTCGTCGATGGCGTTGGTATCGAGCGGTGATCCTTGTGTTGGCCGTCGCAATCGCCGCACCGGCCGCATGGGCGGTCGAGTCGGTCACGCTGACGGTGAAGCCCCGGCAGGTGCTGCACCGGATCGACCCGATGATCTACGGTCATTTTCTCGAGCACATCTATCACTCGGTCAACGGTGGCCTGTGGGGTGAGCTGATCTGGAATCGCAGTTTCGAGCAGAACGATGCCCGCGGTTGGCGTGTTCGAGACGGCCGTGTGGTTCAAAACGACATGGGTGAGAACCGGCGGTTTGTCTTCGGCGATCCCGATTGGACCGACTACGAATATTCTCTCGAGGCCCGCAAGCTCGGCGGGAACGAGGGCTTCCTCGTCCTTTTCCGCGTGCAAGATGCACGAAACTTCTATTGGTTGAATTTGGGCGGATGGGGCAATGTGCGGCATCAGCTCGAACGAGGCCGATCGGGCGAGGGACGCTGGCACGGCGTCGGCCCGTCGGTCGACGGCAAGATCGAGGCCGGGCGCTGGTACCGGATTCGCATCCGCTGCGAGGGAAACCGCGTCACGGCGTACCTGGACGACGAACTGCTGATCGATTTCGTTGATTCGGAGCCGGTGTTGCGAGGCGCCGTGGGCGTGGGGACGTGGGCGACCCGCGCCGAATACCGCAATTTCAAAGTCACCGCCCTCGACGGCAAGACGCTGTTGGAGGGACTGCCGCCGCAACAAACGGCCGCCGTCGCCGTGGCGAAGCATTGGGAGGCGTTCGGCGACGTGCAGGTGTTCGTCTCGGACGACGCCGCAAACAGCGAGATGGCCCAAGGGCTCGTCGTCGCAGGCGATCGAACAGGCGGACTGGCGCAAAGCCGGATCTGCGTTCGTCACAGAGAAACCTATTGCGGTTCGCTGTGGGCCAAAGGGAAGGCCCAAAACCTGAGCGTGCGGCTGACGGACGGCGAGCGCATCTTGGCATCGCAGACCGTCGAACCGCCGGCGAGCGAATGGCAGGAAATTGCTTTCGCCTTGGAACCGAAGGCCGATTGTGACGATGCACGATTGGAGATCGTCGTCGGCGGTCCGGCCGAATTGCTCGTCGACCAGGTGAGCATGATGCCCGAGTCGTGGCGGAAAAACGGCGGGTTCCGGCCCGATTTGCTCGAAGCCGTCGAGGAGTTGCATCCGCCGATCATTCGCTGGCCCGGCGGGTGTTTCGCTTCGGCGTATCGTTGGAAGGACGGCATCGGTCCGCAACACGAGCGCCGCGTGTATCCGCGGGAAATCTGGGACGATCTCGACGTGAATTCTTACGGCACCGACGAATTCATCGCCATGTGCCGGAAAATCGGTGCCGAACCGCTGCTGGTTGTGAACATCGGCACGAAGAATTGGAATCCGGGAGGCGATCCGGCCGAGTTCGAGCAAGACATCAAAGACTGGATCGAATACTGCAACGGTCCGGCCGACTCGAAGTGGGGCGCCGTCCGTGCGGCAAACGGACATCCCGAACCGTATAACGTCAAGTACTGGGAGATCGACAACGAGACCTGGCACATGGGCGTCGAGGCCTACATCGAGGCGGTCAAGCACTTCGCCCCCCTGATGCGCCGTTGTGATCCTTCGATCAAATTGATCGCCTGCGGAAGCGGCGGATACGGCCGTTCGGCCGACGAGTGGAATCGCGCGGTGATCGAGCAATGCGCCGATCTGGTCGACTATCTGTCGATCCACCATTACGAGAATCCCGATCGGTTCGCCGAAGGTCCCCTCGACTACGAGGCCTTCATCGCGCGGACGGGTGAACGGATCGCTGCGTCGAAAAATCCCGACTTGAAGATCTTCGTGTCGGAATGGAATGCGCAATCGACCGACTGGCGAACGGGGCTGTATTGCGGGGGCATTTTGAACGGTTTCACGCGGCAAGCGTCGGTCGGGATGGCGGCTCCGGCGCTGTTCTTACGCCATGTTTCGGCAACGGCCTGGGACAATGCGTTCATCAATTTCGACCAGGCCCGTTGGTTTCCTGCCCCGAACTACGTGGTCATGAAATTGTGGCACGACCACGCGCTGCCTCTGTTGGTCGCAAGCGACGGCCTCGACGGCCTGAACGTGGTCGCCGAGCGATCCGAAGACGGTCGGCGGCTGGTCGTCAAGATCGTCAACCCGCGTGAAACGGCAATCGACCTGACGGTAGCGATGGAAGACGCAGCCGCCGGTGGTGCCCGAGCTTGGCGCGTCGCCCCCGGGAGCCTTTCGGCTCGGAATACGCTCGAACAACCCCAGGCCGTGAAGCCCGAGCCGGCGAACGCGGCGGTCGTGGACGGGCGAGTCCGTCTCCGCGTGCCGGGCCTGGCCGTCAGCCTGGTCGAAATCGAACTCGCACCGTAGCGGTTTCCTGGACGAACCGCTTTTGAGAAAACGATGATCCGATGAAGGAACGGCAGGTTCGCCGACTTCGATTTCGGCGGATCTGCCGTCATGTTTGTGAAACGGGCGAGACTGGGGCGGATAGGCGGTGTGCCTCGTCTTGACGCGGTGCCTCGACGTTTGCTAGATCGCATCTCGAAGATGTTTCAAACAATATCTTTGGTCCCGACGCGGGCGGGGCGGATCGTTTTCTGCGCCGGACGGATCGAATTTCGGGAGTGCACATGCGATGGATCGAAGAACGTGGCTGACACATGTCGTCGGCGGATTGACCTTGGGGTTCGTCTTCGCGCCGGGGGCGCAGGCGGCCGACTCATTGCTCGATCCCGAATTGATCAAGGCCGGTTTGCGGACCGCCACGCCCGAAGAAAACGGTTTCGTCGAATACGTCGTCGACCTGGCACGCCGCGGCGTCATCAGTCCGAAGGTCGTCGCCGCCGCGTTCATTTGGGCAAGGCGCAAAGACAGCCGCCGCTTCCAATACTTCAAGCGGGCGGTCGCCTACTTGGCCGCCAAGGAAGGCAAACGCATCTAGCCCGTTCGACGGCCCGCAAGGCCGTGACGGCGAACCGTCAGTCGAACAACACGCCTGCGTAACCGAAGACCCGTCGCGTATCGCCGGAGACCTCGGCGCTGGTCGCGTAGGCGACTTCTTCCATGCGGTTTAGTTTGCCCATCGCCTTCAAGGTCTCCATGATGAGCACCGCTGGCCGGATGCCGCACATCGTGATGCTGTTGCCGATGACCGTCTCGTACAGCCGTCGGGGATCCAGCGACGCCATCGCGTCGAGGGCCTCGCGATCGTCTTTGCGGGTCGATGCGTCGTCCCGGTAGTGGCTCATGTCGCTGGAGATGAGCAACAAAGGCGGCGGGTCGTACGAGGCGACGACTTCGGCCAGTTTCTTGCCCGCCTCTTGCAGGGTCGCGTACGAGCCCGACGTGATCGCGATCCCGACGACCTTGGTGCTCGGATTGCGTGCGGCGATCAGCGGCAAGAGTACCTCGATGGCGTGTTCGCCGACGTGGGCCAGGCCGTCCAACGTCATGTTGGGAACCTCCGCGGCGATGCGCTCGGCCAGTTCGGGATCCGACTGAACACTGACCAGCGGCAGCGCCCACGTCGCGTGGGGCGCGACCGCCCAATCGGCGCCCACCCGCGAGTGCTTCGGACAAACAATGATGACTCGCTCGGGAATCTCCAGTCGGTTCAGGACGGCAGCGGCGACTTTGCCCGAGTAGATCCACCCGGCATGAGGCAGCATTGCGGCCGCGTGTTTTTCGGGGCGGGCCGGTTCACTGAACAACTCTTTGAGTGCCGCGTTGATTTCTTGCGGATCGGCGGGGTAGAAGGTGCCGGCCACCGCCGGAGGTCGGATCGCGTTTCCGAGCATGGGCCGGGCCGTGTTGCCGATCGTCACCGGTGTGCGGGTAGCCGCAAATTGCAAGGCGTACAACATGGCCGAGCTGCCGTCGGGAGATCGCAGTCGCTCAAGTGCGGTTTCCCTAAGCGATTCGGCGTTGCGGTCGGGATCGACGACCAGCGTCCAACGGTCGCGCAACACCGCGGCAAGCGCGTAACGATTCGGATCGACGCCCGCCAATTGCGTTTCGGATGCTTTGCCCAACAGTCGCGGATTCCAGACGACGGCCAGATCGGCTCGTAGTTGCGGCAGACGATCGGCCGCGATACGTCGCGTGCGGGCAGCCGCGGCGGCCGCCTTGCAAAGTTCGAACAACGTCGCTTGAAGCGGCATGTCGTTGCGCGGATCGAAACGTGCGACTTCGGCGACGGTCGTATCTTCGTCGGCAAGCGTAAACACGACGCCTTGCACTTGGCCGTCGAACGCGCCGGCCAGATACGAATTCGCGACGGCGCCACGCGTCATCGCCTCGACGTTTTGCAGGGCGAAGGCCGCGAGCTTTTCGAGGTCGTCGGTGTCGGGGCCGACGGTTTCGATGTGGTTCGGTATCGCCGAAGCAAGCGGCCGCCGAATCGAGATGCCTTCGAACGTCCACAATTGCGTGTCGTCGTCCAACCAGGCGTCGGTCGGTAAACCGGCCTTGCGGCAGACCTGTTCGAGGAACGTTTCGGCGTCGTATCCGTGTTCGACCGCCACGCCGGGCAGCAACAGTCCCTTGGCGTTCCCGCGGGCGATTTGCAGCCCGTGCCGCCCGATCTCGATCGCCTTGGCCCGGTCGCGACCTTTGGCAAGAATCGGTTGCGGATCGGCGAGCAGCCACACCTCCATGTCGAGCTGTCCCAATTCTTCGACGGCGATGGGCGGGAATCGCGGGTCGTCCAACGCCGCGCGGACGGCCGCCCCGTCGAGGGCCTGGTACAACGGGATGGCATCGCCCAATTGCCCGCAGCACGAACGCAATTTGCCCCCGCGTTTCAAGCTGACGAACGCGCCGTACAGCGGCCGTTCGGCGAGCGACTCGGGCAGTTCGGGCATGGGCTCGTTCTTACGTCCGACGACCGCCTGGACCACCCGCTCCGCCGCGACGCGGAACAAGGCGTCCTGTTCTTCGGCGGAAAGTTCCGGCAACACGGTCGTTGCATTCTCGGCAGGGTGGGTCTCGTGCGACATCGGTTCGTCCTCCTGTGATCTACCGGTTGTCGACAGCCGTGGGCCTCGGCCGATCGGCGGATTTCCTATCGTGCGTAATCGGCGATGCGGACCGGCAAGCGGCGCGTGCCCCAGCGGCCCGGTTCACCGGCCGGATCGAATCGTCCGGCAATCGACGTGCCGCACCGACGGCAACGATCGCCGTCGAGCGCGTAATGGGTGATCGTATAGCCGTCACGTCCGATCACGACGTTCCCGCACGTCGGGCAGTACGTGCTCTGCCCGCTAGGATCGTACACGTTTCCCGTGTAGACGTACAGAAGCCCTTCATCGCGCGCGACGGCTCTGGCTTGCTGCAACGCGGCGGGCGGAGTCGGCGGTCGATCTGTCAGCCGAAACGCCGGATGGAACGCCGTGAAATGGATCGGCACGCTCGGGGCGAGTTCCTCGCGAATCCACCGGCACATCCGACGGATGTCGTCCGTCGAGTCGTTTTCCCCGGGAATGATCAGGTTCGTGATTTCGAGCCACACGTTCGTTTCGTGGACCAGATACACGAGCGTATCGAGCACGGGTTGCAGCTTCGCCCCGGTCAGCTTGCGGTAAAACTTGTCGTCGAAGGCCTTCAGGTCGACGTTCGCGGCGTCGATATGCGCAAAGAAATCGCGGCGCGCCTGCGGTTGGATGTACCCGGCCGTTACCGCGACCGTAGCGATGCCCGATTCGCGACAAGCGATCGCCGTGTCGATGGCGTATTCGGCCCAGATGATCGGATCATTGTACGTGAACGCAACGGATTTGCAGCCTAGGCGACGGGCGGCTTGCGCGATCGCGCGCGGAGCGGCCTGTTCACACAAACGATCGATTTCCCGCGATTTCGAGATCGACCAGTTTTGGCAGAACTTGCACCCTAGGTTGCATCCCGCTGTGCCGAACGACAACACCGCTGTTCCGGGGTAGAAGTGATTCAACGGTTTCTTTTCGATGGGATCGACGCAAAAGCCGGTGCTCCGGCCGTAAGTCGTCGAAACGATCCGGTCGCCTTCCCGTTTGCGGACGAAGCAAAACCCCTGCGCCCCCGGCGGAAGACGGCACGCCCGAGGGCACAAGTCGCATACAATCCGGTCGGTACCTTCTTCCCGGTGTTGCCAGCGGGCGGAAAGGGCATCCGACGGAGAGAGGTTCGTCGGTGTTCGGTCGGAAGCCGCCATGTCCGAGCTCCTCTGTCTTGCCGCGGTTGCACTTTGCTGATCGGGGCGACGGAGCCGCTTCGCCCCTGCAATCCTTTGTATCCGTTTCCATCGGCCGGGCCAATGTTTTCCCGCTTTCGGCGAAGAATGCGAGTTTTTCGGGTAGTGGACCTTTGCTTCACGCGATGGAGATCCACCCGAGCGAAGCCGATCCGCCGAAAAGAAAAAACGGCCGACCCGCGGTTGCGAGCGGCCGCCTTGTGTTCGTCGTCCTATGTGCTGCGATTGCGGCTATTTCCGCCGTCGCCGCAGGTATACCAAACCCGGAACGGCCAGCAGGCCCAACAGCCAAGCGGAAGGTTCCGGCAGGTTTGCGTCCAAAAGCAACGTCGGTGCCGCGTAAACGGAATTTTCCTTCGACGCAAAGGCCAGGTTCGGACCGTTTCCGGCCGTCGCTCCCGAACGTCGCAGGATCAACGTGACGACGCCGTTCGTGTCGTCGTTGAGGAAATCGACCAGTTCCGGCGTGCTGAAGAAGACCGTGGTTCCCACCACGTCGCCGGTCGTGACCGCCAGCGATCCGAGCAGCAACGCGTTGGCGTCGAGGTCGAAGCCCGAACTCGTGACGTTGGCCGGTGCACTGTTCCAGTCGATCAGGTTTTCGGGCCAGAACTCGTCGTGCACGTCGGCATCGTCGGCCGTGGAGCTGTTCGCCGTGTTGTCGACGCCCGCGAATCCGTCGACCAACCCGAAGACATCGACCGTGAAATTCGCCGGGGCCGGATTTCCGCCGCCGGAGTTGTTCGCGGTGACCGTCAAGGCGAGCGTCGCAGCCGAGATCGGACCACCGAGAGTCTGACCCAGATCGAATCGCAGATAGCCCTTGCGGGCGAACTGGTCGTTGAAGGGGCCGTTCTTGACGACCACGTTTTCGATCGAACCGAAATTTGTTTCGGCGGTCGCCCCGCCCTGAACGAAAGCGTCCGCCCCTTGCCCGTCCTCTGTGGTGATCCACACGGGGGAAGCGGAGGCCGTTCCCACCACCGCGAACACGGCGATCGAAACGCTCAACACCGTTGAAATCAGCGACCGCATCGCTCTCTCCTTCCGGAATGTCATCGCAATAGCCAGCTTGTGCGGCCCGTTGCCGACATACCGCAACCAGCATATCGACCGGTGACGATTGTATCCCGCGCGCCTATTTTGTCAAGCTTTTCCGAATCCCCCAAATGTAACGATTTTAATTGTCTAGTTCTTTTTGGGGGAGCGTCCTTTACGGTGTCGTCGCTTGTGAGACGAGGACGCCGGCTCGGCGGTCTTGCGCAGCAAACACCAGAAGAAGCCGTGTGTCGCCCCGTGCGGGAGAATCCGAACGGCGTTGCCCACGGCCGTGGGAAACGTCCTGTCGTTCCATTCGCGAAGTCCGCCGCGACGCAGGGGAAATGTCGCCTCGGGGAGAGGCTCGATCGATTCGACCTCGAGGCAGTCGCCCCACCGCTCGAGTACATGGGCGACGACGGCCTCGTTTTCTTCGGGCGCAAAGGAGCACGTTCCGTACAGAATGAGTCCCCCCACACGGGCGGCTAAGCAGGCCGATTGCAGCAGGCCTTTTTGTTTGCGGGCGCACTCGCGCAGTTTGCGGGGGCTCCAGCGGCGGTACGACTCGGGATCGTCCGGGTGGATACGGGCCTCGGAGGAGCAGGGGGCATCGAGGAGCACGCGGTCGAAGCGGCCCGGCGTCTTCCTGCCCACGGTTCGCCCGTCCGTCCGATAGAAGGCGACGATCGTTGCGCCCGCGGTACGCACGTTGGCCTGAAGCCGATACATACGATCGCGAATCGGTTCGACGGCGGCGATGCGACCGCGGTTTTCCATCAACGCCGCCATGTGGAGCGTCTTTCCGCCGGGAGCGGCCGCCAAGTCCAAGATTTCCTCGCCGGGGCGCGACGCCAGAATCAGACCGGCTGCCATACTGGCAGGGTTTTGAATGTAGATTTCGCCTTGCGAAGCGCAGGGGGAATGCGTGAGGCGTTCGCGTTGTTCTCCGGGGACGACGAAGCCGCCGGGGATGCCGACAAGCGGCTCGGGGTGCAGCCCCTCGGCCTCGAGCCGGCGAAGCACCGCTTCAGGGCGGGCTTTCAGCGTGTTCACCCGAAAGCCGACCGGCCGACTCGCTTGGGGTGTAGTGAACCATGTAGCGACATGGGGCCAGTCGTCGCCGGTGATTCGCCTCAACCGCTCGATGAATTCGGCGGGCAATCGATCGAGCGAAAGGGAAGACGCGGATGCGTCGGCGGAGTCCTTCATCGCGACACGGCTCGTCGTGCTGAAATCATGCGACGCGACAGCCGGGGGCTTGTCGATCGCGGTGTGTTCACAGACGTTGGTGTTCCGTGCGGGCGATGATTTCCTCCTGGAGGGCCTCGGAGAGGTCACAGAAGTAATCGCTGTATCCGGCGACGCGGACGATCAAATCGCGGTACTTTTCCGGCTCGGCCTGGGCCTTGCGGAGTGTTTCGGCCCGCACCACGTTGAATTGTACGTGGTGCCCGTTCAACTTGAAGTAGGTGCGTACCAGGTGCGCCAACTTGTCGATTTGCTCATCGCTTTCCAAGAGCGAAGGCGTGAACTTCATGTTCAACAACGTTCCGCCGGTCTTGATGTGATCCATTTTGGCGGCCGAACGGATGACCGCCGTCGGGCCGTTTCGGTCGGCGCCTTGGACGGGCGAAATGCCCTCGGAAAGCGGCGTACCTGCCTTGCGGCCGTCGGGAGTCGCGCCCGTCACCGAGCCGAAATACACGTGACTGGTCGTCGGCAGCATTTCGACGCGATAATGCCCCCCTTTGCTGTTCGGGCGTCCGTCGAGCTCGTCGACCAGCATCGAAAACACGCGGACCATCAGGTCGTCGGCGTAGTCGTCGTCGTTTCCGTATTTATGCGTGCGATTGACCAGGAATTGTCGGAACGGTTCCGCCTCGGCGAAATCGCGATCGAGAATCTCGACGAATTCAGTGAGCGATCGTTGCTTTTCGTCGTAAACGACCTGATACAAGGCCGACAGGCAATCGGTAAGACTGCCGATGCCAACGAACTGTACGTAACTGTTGTTGTACCGCGCACCGCCGGCGTTGTAGTCTTTGCCCTTGGCGATGCAATCGTCGGTCAATACCGAGAGGAAGGGAGCAGGCATCAGGCGGGCGTACATCTGTTCGATGATATGATTCCCCCGCAGCTTGATTTCGAGGAAGTGCCGCATTTGCCTGCGGAATGCGGAGAAGAGCGATTCGAAATCGCCGAGCGTGTCGGGCTCGCCGGTTTGCGGGCCCAGTTGCTTGCCCGTCCGAGGATCACGGCCGTTGTGCAACGTGATCTCGAGTACCTTCACCATGTTGAAGTAGCCGGTGAGGATGTAGGCTTCTTTCCCGAAGGCACCGGTTTCGACGCAGCCGCTGCATCCGCCGGCGCGCGCGTCTTCGAGCGTCTTACCTTGACGCAGTTGTTCTTCGACGACGCTGTCGGCGTTGAAGATCGAGGGGAAGCCGTAACCGTTGCGGATCACCCGCAACGCGTGTTTGAGCAGCGCGTCCGGGGTCTTTCGCGAAAGTTGCAGGTTGCTGCTGGGTTGCAACAAGTGCATTTCGTCGATCACGTCCAGCAGCATGTGTGAAATCTCGTTCGAGCCGTCGGCCCCGTTTTTCAGCAGTCCGCCGATGTTGATGTTCGCAAAGTCGGTGTACGTCCCGCTTTCTTCGGCGGTCACCCCGACCTTCGGCGGCGCCGGATGATTGTTGAACTTGACGAAAAAGCACTCGATCAACTCGCGGGCCGATTCCTCGGTCAACGTCCCGCCGGAAAGTCCCTTGCGGTAGAACGGCAGCAAGTGCTGATCGAGATGACCGGGGCTGAAGGCGTCCCAACCATTCAGCTCGGTGATGACCGCCAGGTGACAGAACCAGTAGTATTGCAACGCCTCGTGGAAATCCCGCGGGGCATGGGCGGGGACATGCGTGCAGACCTCGGCGATCTTTTCGAGTTCGGCTTTCCGCTTGGGATCCGATTCCGCGGTCGCCTTTTGCCGGGCAAGCTCGGCGTGCCGCTGCGCGAACAAGATGACCGCGTCGCAGGCGATATCCATCGCCTTGAGTTGCTCGCGTTTTTCCCAGGCTTCGGGATCACTACACGGGTCGAGAGCATCGATCGCGCGGGCGATATCGGCTTTGAAATCGAGCAGGCCCTTGGTGTAGATCTTGTCGTCGAGTACTGTGTGCCCCGGTGCGCGTTGTTCCATGAACTCGGTGAAGATGCCCGCGTCGTAGGCGTCTTTCCATTCGGGCGACATCGCATTGAAAATGCGATCGCGCATGCTCCGGCCGCGCCAGTAGGGGATGATCTTTTCCTCGTACACGCGGATGGTTTCGTCGGCGACGCGATAGCTGGTCTTCGGTCGCGAATCGAGAATCCGCAAGTCGTCGACGCTGTGGCACGTCAGTTCCGGGTAGGTGGGGACGGCCTTCGGTTCGGGACCGCGTTCGCCGACGATCAATTCGCCGTCGCCCAGGTAGATCGTCTTGTGTCGGCATAGATGCAAGAATGAAAGCGCCCGCATGACCGGCACGGAATACTTACCTTCGTTTTCCCGATAAAAGTCGGTGAGGAGTTCCGCGCGCTCGTGCGAGATGCGCGGAATCGCTTGCAGGCTTTCTTCGCGAAGACGTGCCGTGCGTTCGTTCATGGGAAAACGTCCTCCAACCCGGTTGGTTCAACACCGACGTATCGGTAACACGAGTTCGACTCCAAGGGCATTTACGGTGGTGTATCGGCGTCGGAAACGCGACTGCCGCGGACGGCGACCGACAACCCGGCGTCGGCAAACACGGCCGCCAGCGACTCCAATGCAGACGGAGAGGGCGTCGCGGGGGTGTTCTCTGTACATGCTGTACGAGGTTTCGGATCGTCGACCGATGTTGTTTTATGACCTTTGGGTCGTTTGCTTTCTCCCATTGTATGGTAGGGCAAAAGCTCGACCTTTTGGATCGCTCGGTTGCGGGCGAAGGCTCTCGCGGCTTCCGTCCAGTCGTGCGGCCGATCGTTCCAAGGCGAGATCACGGGGATTCGTATCCAAATCGGGGTGGCGAGTGCTCCTAGATTCTCTAGATTTGTCAGGATAACGTCGTTCGAGCGGCCGGTGAGTTTCGTGTGTAGCCGAGGATCAGGAGTCTTCACGTCGTACAACAAAAGGTCGCAACGGCTTGCGACATCGGCGACGATTTCCCACGGAGCGTAGCCGCAAGTATCGACGGCAGCGTGAATTTCGGCCTTCCGGCACAACGCCAGTACCTGGCCCACGAACTCCGGTTGGCTGAGCGGTTCGCCGCCCGAGATGGTCACGCCGCCGCCCGAGTCTTCAAAAAAAGGCCGATCCCGCACAATCTGAGAAAACAACTCTTGCGGTGTATATGTGCGGCCCACCATTTCGCGAGCCTCCGTGGGGCAGGCCTCGACGCAGGCACCGCAGCGGCGACAGGTGCTAGGCGTGCCTCCCTCCGTCGGAGGATGGTTGGACACTTTCGCAAAATCGGCGGTTCGCTCGGGGCACACGACGATACATTCGCCGCACCGGATACAGCGTTGCGGGCGGAAGAAGATTTCCCGGTCAGACGACCAGCTCTCGGGGTTGTGGCACCACACGCAGCGCAGGGGGCAACCCTTGAGGAAAACGGTCGTTCGAATCCCGGGACCGTCGTCCAAGCAATAGCGCTGAATGTTGAAGACGACGCCTTCGGCCATGGAACCAACCGTGCACGCATTGTTTCACTTCGGCATTCGATCGGGCGCGCGTGTTCGCGGCACCGGCACATGCTTTCCCCAAGGCTCAGCGTAGCTGCGGGCAAATCGGGCGTCAACGCAATCGCACTTGCGGCGTGTCCAGTCCTACCAACCCATCGTTGCGGGAAGGTATCCGCACACCGCGCCCCCCACGACGATCCAAAGCGGCGATACTTTCCAGCGCACGTGGACGACGATCGCCGTGGCGGTCAACAGGAACGCGGGAACACTCGTGAGCGTGGCGACCGACAGCCGAAGTCCCACCGTCGCCATCAAGGCGATCGACGCAACGGTGATCGTATCGAGAAACCGGGCCGCCCAAGGTGAGCGTCGCAAACGGCCCACCCACGGATTGATGACCGCCATCAGTGCGACGCCGGGGAGCAACAGGCCCAAGGTGGCCAAAGCGGCCCCCGAGGTGCCGTGAAGCAGATAGCCCAAGAATGTAGCGGTGGTGAGCAACGGACCGGGCGTCATCTGTCCGGCTGCGACGGCGTCGAGCAGTTGCGCGCGACTGACGATGCCCGGCACGACCAGACCGCGATCGAAGTAGGCCAACAGTACGTAGCCGCTGCCGTACATCAGGCAGCCGACCTGCATGAAAAAGAGGAACATCGACCACAGCCCGATCGCCGTCGAACCCAGCGTGCCGACCGCTAGCGGCGGGATCCACATGGACGCAGACGCGTCGGAATCGGCCGGCGGTGTTTCCCGCGACGACGCTTCTTGCATATCGGTCGGAACGCCGTCGGCGCCGGATGCATCAACGCGGCGACTCGGCTTGACGATGAACAAGCCCAACAGGGTGCCTGCCACGACCGTGTAAAATTCGTTCAAGCCGGCCAACGAAACGGCGACCACGCAAAACGCCAGGATCAGCTTGCGGGGCGTATCGAATGCCTTGCGACCAAGCCGAACGACGGCCACGAGAATGACCGCCAGCACGGCCGGCTTGATTCCGGCCAACCAAGGCGCGATGGACGGCAGACTGCCGTAGCGCACGTATCCGATCGCCAGAACCAACGTGATCAAAAAGGCGGGAAGCGTAAAACACAAACTGCCGCACAAAAATCCCAGGAATCCGGCGCGGCGATAACCCAAATGCGCCGACATTTCGACGGCATTCGGGCCGGGGATCAAATGGGTCACGCCCAACAGGTCCAAGAAATCCTGCCGTGAAAGCCAGCGCCCGCGCTCGACCGTCTCATATTCCATCATGGCGATCGAGGTAGCCGGGCCGCCGAAGCTGATGCATCCCAGCCGCGTGAACACGACGGTCACGTCCCACAACCGGCGTGCGGTCGAGAGACGAGCCGGGGCCTCGGGGGGGGTGGTGGTCGTAGGTTCGTGTCGATCGCTGGATTCCATGAGGTTTACGCTTCTTTGGCGGCTTTGCGGCTGAGACGGTCGGCCCAGTAGATCGGTTCGGGCAGACGCCGTCCTGTGCCGAGCTGCCGTCGGACGATTTGCGAGGCCGTGCCGACGTCGATCTTGTGGCCCGGTGACACGAAAAGCGGTCGGGATGTGCCCGAGGCCGGAAACACTGCCGTGCCGACAACCTCATCGTCCAGCACAACAGGCCGTTCTTCCAGTGGGGCCGGGGCATCGAGATCGACCTTGCCGCAGAGCAACTTCTTCGTGATGCCGATCGTCGGTAGATCGCAGATCAATCCCAGGTGCGACGCGCTGCCGAGATGCCCGGGATGCAATCGCCCGCTGCCGTCGACGCAAATCACGTCGGGACGCCAGCCTCGGGCCAGTCCCGCGCGGACGGCCTCCCATAAGACCGGCACTTCGCGAAAGGCCAAGTATCCGGTGATGTACGGGAAGCGTACCGGCTTCGTAATGGTCAGCGAGTCGAGCAGGCTACTGTCCTTTTCCGCAACGAGTACGAACGCGGCCACGGCCGTTTCGGGATCACGAAACGACACATCGACACCGCCGACAATCTGCGGTGTTTGGGAGGGGTGCGAAAAGTCTAAGTTCTGCGAAAGCCGTTCCTGGAGGTTGCGCAGCATGGCGAGTGGGCGCGTGTCGGCAATTGCTTCCCATTCAATCGCGTAGCGGGCGAGGTCGATTTTTCCGCCGATCAAGCGGATCCCCTCGGCGGTGAGCCGTTCGATTTTGGCGGCTATTCCGCCGAAAAGTGCCGGGTAACCGCCTAATCGTCCGTCCGCACGCACGATTCGGTGGCAGGGGCAGTCGGCGTCGTGCCGGTGTCGCAACGTCCATGAGCCGATCCAGCGGGCCGCCGCGCGATCGCCCAAGGCGAGCGCGAGCGAGCCGCAAGTCACCACGCGGCCGCGGGGAACACGGCCGATCGCGTCCCGTAAGTGACGCTCGAGGTCGATTTCAGGAAGCCGGTCACGAGGTGCCATGGTGGGTTTTCGAGACAAATACGGGCCGATTCGGAAAAGGCAGGGGGTTCGGGGCCCCACGGGGTGTCTTGTGGTCATAGGAAACCTTGCGGGGGATGCGGGGTTTAGTGTACTGGGTCGGCACGGCGGCCGACAGAGACATTGCTTGGATACAGCGATCGACGGTGTGGCGGTCGGGCCAATCCTTGCCGGTTGAATCGCTGCGCCCGGCGACGTCGGAAGCGGGGACGAGGAATTTCCGTACATACGGAAGAACCGGGGAATTCGTCAAAGAAAACGCAACGTGTGCCCGATGTTCGGGGGCGATGTGCCGATGAACTAGCTGGTTTGGTGTCCTCGCATTGTTTACAGTAGAAAAAAGGAGTCGGTTTTTGAAATAAGCCCGGTCCGTATTCCGTCGCCGAGGCGGCTGTGTTCTTCGTGTGGGGACATCTTTGGTGGTCAGCGAGTCGTCGGCCCAACAGATCGCACTGCGGGACCCCGATGTTCGATTGATGCTCGAGGTGGCGCAGGACGACCCTCGCGCGTTCGAAGAGTTGGTATTGCGATACCAATCGCGCGTGGTCGCCATTTTGCAGCACCTGGTCGGCAATCGGCATCAGGCGGAAGACCTTGCGCAGGATGTGTTTTTGCGGGTCTACCGCGCGCGAAAACGCTACAAACCGACCGCCCGATTCAGCACCTGGCTCTACACGATCGTCAACAACGTGGCTTCGAATGCGATGCGCAGTCGAAATCGGCGGCGTGAAGTCGGCCTGAAGTTGAACACGGACGAGTCGGGGCAGATGCAAACCGTCGACGACGTCATTCAGGCCTCCAGCGGCGTCATGCCTGCCCGCAACCTGGACCGAGCGGAAATCCGCGACGTCGTCCGGTTGGCACTCGAAGAACTCAACGAGCGGCAGCGGTTGGCCGTCCTCTTGAGCAAATTCGAGGGGATGAGCTACGCCGACATCGGGGCGGCCTTGGGGATGTCGCCCAAAGCCGTCAAGTCGTTGATGACGCGGGCGCGAACGAAGTTGAAAGAGGTGTTGGAACCCTACTTGGAAACCGGCCGACTGCCGATCGTGCGGCAGTCGAGTGACTCCGAACCGTAAGCAAGACCGCTTCCGGGCGAAAGCCGGAAGCACGTATCGACCCGACCGCGTGTGGTGAGATTGAGATGGGTGGTTCTTCGGCCCAACCCGACAGTCACCGGCCGCCGGAGGAAATCCGGGAACAACTGGTGGCATACCTCGACGGCGAGTTGCCGCCGGAGGAAGCTGCGCGCATCGAGGAGGTCATCGCCCGCGATCCGGAGATTCGCAGCGAGCTGCATCGCCTGGAAGAAACCTGGGAGATGCTCGAATCGCTCGAACGGCCGACCGTCGATGAGTCGTTCACGCACAGCACGCTCGAAATCGTAGCGCAATCGGCGGCGGCCGAAGTCGAACAACGCAAGCAAACGAAACCCCGCGTGATCCTGCTGCAACTTGCCTTGGCGGTCTTGGTGTGTGTACTCGCCGGCGGGGCCGGTTATTTCATGGTGGCGGCGTGGCGCACCGATCCCAACGCCGAGCTGCTTGCCGATCTGCCGGTGATTCAACGTCTGGACGCGCTGCGGCACATCGACGACATCGAATTCGTGCGCAGTCTGCAAGAGGCGGGCTTGTTCGGGGCCGACGAACAATGGTGGGACGGTTCCCGCGAAGCGGCCGATACCGGTTTGCTTCAGTTGCCTGCCGCACCCGACGATCCCGATCCGCAGGTTCGCCGCAAGTGGGTCACCGAGTTGACCGAGACCCAGCAGTTTTTGTTGAAACGTAACTTGGATCGCTTTCGAAGTCTCCCTGAAGCCGAGCGACAGCGGTTGCGGGAACTCTATGCCGCGATCGCCGCTGCTCCGGATCGCGAGCAACTCGAAGAAACGATCGATCGGTACTACCAATGGTTCAAGCTGCTGGATATTTACCAACGCAGTAGCATCGACCACAGCAAAGGCGACGAGCGCATTGCCCGCATCCGGGAGCTGCGTGAGGCGACGGTAATGCGGTCGATCGGGAACATCGACGGACGGCGACTTCGTTGGTTCCTGGAGATGGTCGAGCATCGGCTCGGTGTGCGGCCCACATCGGAGGATATCAAAACACTTTCACGCTGGGTCGAGGAGTTCGCCTTCGAACGCGGTGAGGGGGTTATCGAACGATTGTCCGGTGAAGAACGGGAACAGGTGCAAAGAATTCTTGAGACGATCGACGACGACATTCGGCGCCGTGAGTTCCTGGCGATGACGTGGTTGTCGTGGCAGGCGGAGCATCCCGACGACTTCTCGCTGTTGAGTGAAAAAGACTTGGAGTCGTTGCGCGAGCGTCTGTCGGAAGACACGCGCAAGGTGCTCGCCGAATTACCGCCGGAAGAACAGGTCAAGATCATCACCCGGTGGGTGCGGATGTTCGTGTTCTACCGGTTCATGGCTCAAGGTGGTCCGGGGAACCCCGCAAACCGGCTCGACGAGGCAAAGCTGGCCGAGTTTCTGGAAAAAGAGTTGACGCCCGCTGAGCGAAATGCGCTGCTCCAAAAGCCGGCCGATCAGATGTATCCCGAACTGATCAAGCGGTACTTGAAGTGGCGTTATCCATGGATGGAACTGAAGGGCCCCGTGTTCGGTCGCTGGGGAGAACGTTCGCGTTCGCCCGGCGGCGAGCGACCGGGTGGGCCGGGGCGCGGCCCCTGGGGTAAACGCGGCCCCGGCGACGATTCGCAGGACGAAGAATCCGGGCGGCGACCACCGGCCGCGCGAGGCCCCTCGCCCCCTGGCGAACCGCCGTGGGGAGAAGGCCGTCCGCCGATGCCGCCGGAATCCTCCGGCGAGCCGCCCCGACCGCAGAAGCCTTGATCGATCCGGCTCGACATCGGGCCGAAACGGCGGAGCGTGCCGCCTGCGATCGGCCTACTCGCTTGCTGGAACACGCAGCAACGTAGGCAAATCGCCGTACAGATAGTAGGCCTTCGGAACGGTCAAATCGAGCAAGTCTTCAAACCGGCTGCTCTGTCGCAACGATGTCTTGACGTCGCTTCCCAAGAGGATGTCGGAGAGCGTCGGCTCTTTGCGATAGCGAATCACCCGCACGTCGTCTTTCGACAAGCCGGCCAATTCGACCGCCCGATCGACGGCATCTTCTAGGAACCCGATTTTATCGACCAAGCCGCTTTCGAGTGCCTGATTGGCGGTGAAGACTTGTCCTGTCGCCAATTTGTCGAGTTCTTCGGGGTGTTTGCGAAATCGGGGGCGCCCTTGCTGCACGATTTCCTTGAAACGGGCGAAACTGTCGTCCACCAAGCCCTGGAAGATGGCTCGTTCTTCGTCGGTCATCTTGCGGGCGAAGCTGCCCATGCCCTTCAGCCGGTGGCTGGCGATTGAATCTTCTTCGATGCCGAGTTTTTCACAGAGCCCGGCGGCGTTGTAATGCGGGATGATCACCCCGATCGATCCGGTCCAGGTCGTCGGTTCGGCGAAGACGGCATCTTCCGTGTCGCCCACGGCCATCGACACGTAGTATCCGCCGCTGGCCGCCAGCGATCCCATGCTTACGACGATCGGAATGTTGCGTTTCTTGCGCATTTCGACGAGATGATGATAGATGTAGTCCGAGCCGGTCACCGTCCCTCCGGGGGAGTCGACCCGCAGCACGACCGCTTTGACCGATTCGTCTTTGCTGACGGCGTCGATTTGCTTCTTGACGAATCCCTCGCCGTCGACGATCAGGCCTTCGACACGAATAATCGCGATCGTGTTGTCGGCGAAGCGGTTGTGCGAAACGAATTCTTCACGCAACTTCGTTTGGCCGCTCATGCCGACCACCGCCGCCCCCAAAAAGCCGATCGTCGTCGCCAGCAAAAGTCCCGCCCCTGCCACGAGTAGCAACGGCAGCAGGCATCCCCAGGGGCGTCGTTTGCCCGTGGGCGGTTCGGAGGCCGAAGCCGATTGGGGCTCGGGGATGACGACGGCATCCACGATCGGTCGATCCTGATTTGCGGGTGTCTGGTTCGTTTCGTTCATGGGTAGTTCCTGTCGGTTGCCTTCGAGCACTCCGTTCGATCTCGACTTCGAGAGGGCGCCGACGGCCCGCCGACGCATGAAACCCGAATCAATCTTAGCTCATCATACCGAACATGGGCGGTTGTAGGGATTGCGACGGCATTGCCGATTCGGGGCGTGGGGCCTTGCTGCGGATCGCCGACGCCGGTTCAGTCCTTTTGTCGATGTCGTGTTTTGCCTGTGTTTCCTTGCTTCTCTAAAGTGTGGGCGACGGCGGGCGGTATTGCCAAGGGGATGGGGATGTCGGTAAGCTTTAACGCAAATGGAGTGATCGAAAGGAGACTGCGGCCTTGCCGCGGGTGGTGTTGCGCGCCGGTTCTCTGATGCCGCGCATTACCCGGGGGAAATCGTTCGCCGCGAATCGACCAATGCTCGCCGTTTCCCGCCTCGGGCGAGAAAAAGGAGTGGATGCCCGTGTTTGTTTCTGCCACCACCCGTTGTTTCGCCGGTTCCTCGTTTCGCGAGACGTTGATACGTCTGAGCGATTTGGAATTTACGGCCGTCGAAATCGTCTTGGACGAGGAAAAGGGACCGATCCGTCCGAGCGAGGTGGTATCGGAGCTGGATCGGGTGATTTTGACATGCCGCGACACGTTGCGCATGTCGATTGCCGCATACGGATTGGACACGAGGGCGACCGGCGAAGAGTTCTTTCGGCAATTCGCGGCGGTTTGTAAATTGGCCAAAGCGACGCAAGTCGTGACCTTGGTAGCGCATGCGTCCGAATTGGGAACGCCGTTCAACGAAGAAATCGATCGGCTGAAACGGATGGTCGGCATCGCGACCGCGGAAGGAGTCGTCGTCGCCTTGTTGACCGAAACGGGCACGATGACCGAATCGCCCGACACGGCCGCCGTGCTGTGCAAGACCGTGAAGGGACTCCAACTTTGCCTTGATCCGAGTCACTTCATCTACCGGCGTGAATCGCAAGTGTCGATGGAGCCCGTGTTGCCGTACGTCCGTCATGTGCGGTTGCGGGATACGACCGCCGACGAGCTTCAGGTGCAAGTCGGCCAAGGCAACGTGGAATACGGCAAACTGGTTGCGCACTTGGGACGCTTCAACTACGACAAGGCATTGTCGATCGACGTCTTGCCGCAAGACGACATCGATCAGAACGCCGAGTTACGCAAGTTCCGCTTGTTGCTGGAGAGCCTGCTGTAGGCCGACCGTCGCCGTCGCGCTGACGGCTTTCGTACGATTCGTACTCGATGATTCGACAGGAGTTCTCTGGTCGGCAAAGTTTGCCTCGCTTTTGCCGTCTGCGCCGGTTGCGTTGCCGGTAGCTGGTTTTCTTCTTGAGCCTCTTGCTCGGGCAATGTCGATTATTCTTCCGGTACCTGTATCGCCTCGTGCAACGGTGCGCTCGCTTGCAACAGAAAAAACGACTGTAGCCCGGAGCGTTGTTTCGGCCGGACGAGGGTTGCAGGGGCTCCGGTTCGCCGTCGACCGGGTTACAAATCGAGCAAGGTAACCGTGGAGGAACGCAATGATACGGACAACCGCTACGGCATTTCTGACGTGGCTGACGATCGGCGGGATATCGCTTTATGCCCAAGAATCCCCGGTTGTGATCGACGAACCCGTGTCGACGGTCGGGTGTGCGAACTGCGCAGGGCAACCGGCGAGCGTGTATACCACGTCGGCGTGTCCGGAGTGTTCCTCAGGCAGTTGTTGCGGCAAGCACTGCCGCGGGTGTTGTCATCGCTACGCTGCCTATATCGCGAGCTTCGGGCAATTCAATTGCGCGTGTAAGGGAAGCTACAAGTTCCCGGTGTTTCCGCAATACACGTATCATTGGCCCGGCATGTACGCTCAGCAAACGATGACCGAATACCAAAGTCCGTATCGAGCACCGGGCTTGAAATTGCCGCCGTGGATGCCCGTCGTGCAGACACCCGAGGCCAAGGCGAACGCCATGGGGCTTCCGCCGTCGCTTCAGGGGCTTCCGATCGAGGCGGAGGATGAGGTGGTGCCTCCAGCGGTGGGTGAGTGAGATAACGACGGATCATTGAACGGGATCAAGCGGCCGGGCAGGAAGCGCGGCACGTATGTCAGGGACGACACGCTCGGAACGCCGAGAGCCGTTCGGACGCGGCCATGTCTCGGCGGGTCGGGTACGTTTCATGACATACTCGAATGAGGAGACATCATGCGAAGGGCTTTCGCAACCTCGTCGCGCGAACGCAAATGGGGACGACATGACGTTGTCGCCGGGCGGCCGTTGCTGTTGTGGCTGTCGTTGGCCGGTCTGGTGCCGTTCTTCGTCTTGGGGGCCATGGCGGAATGCCCGAACGATAAGACGCCTGCACCGCTGCCGCCGATCGCGGCGGAACCCTTGCCGCCGTTGCCTCCCGTCGATCACGATGTCGGCGAGGCGTTCATCAGCGACGTTGCCGAAGCCCCGGAAGGTGAGAAGGAATTACGCGTTTTGCCCGCTCCTCCTTCGCACAAAGTCGAGGCCCAATCGGGAGGGACACCGGCCGCTCGCCTGGCAATCACGGTAGGAGAATCCGAAAACGCCCCTTCCGAACCGACGGCGTGGCAGGTTCCCGAGAACCTGGATCGTTCACCCGTCGAAAAGGTGCTGTCGACGTCGAACGATCACACAACACTCGGCGTTGAACTTTTACCGGCACAACCCGCAGCCCCCGTCGGCGGCGAATGGGTGCCCGCCGGAACGAATCGATCGGACGACCGTGTGCCGTCGAACCCGCCGCCGGAACGGCCGCTCGAAAACCGTTGGGGCAACCCGACCGTTCCTCCGCCGATGGCGCCCGACAGGGGATCGGAAGCCGCGAACGAAAAAGAGTCGAGTTCCGAGAACGATCCCGCGCCCCTTGCAAGCCAAGACATACCTTCCGGCGATTCGCCGCTCTCTGAACCGACGAAGGAGACTGTCGATCTTTCCGTCGGTCGAGTCGTCGAGTCGAAAGAAGCAGACGCCGTTCCATCGGAACCGCCGCTTCCGCAGAATCTCGCTGCCGACGTCACGGCCGGATCGGTGCCGTCCGAGATGATTGTCGAGGAAGTGGACGCCGGCGTGATGCCGGACGAAGGTTTTACGGCCGTGCCCTCGCCTTCGGATCGCGATGTGGTGATGCAGGTGGTCCCGGCGGGGCCTGCTCCCGAAACGACCTACGTCGAGCCGGAGGCGGCGCCGATGACACCCGAACTCGAAGTCATCGACGAGTCGGGCGAGTTGACGGTGATCGTGCGGCGGAGCAAGTTGCTGCGGACGAAGGTCGACATCTATCGTACGGCGGTCGTCGATCCGAGTATTTGCGACGTGGCGCATTACACGACCCGCGAAGTGGCCATCTTGGGCAAGTCGCAGGGGGCGACCCACGTCACCTTCTGGTTCGCCGACGAGAAATATCGGCCGGTCACCTATTTGGTGCGGGTGGTGCCCGATCCCGAAATCCAACTTCAACAAGAGGAACGATACCGCCTGTTGGAAAGCCATCTGCGGCGGTTGTTCCCCGAAAGCAAGGTCACGTTGACGGCGGTGGGCGACAAGCTGGTCGTCCGCGGCCAGGCACGCGACGCCGCCGAGGCCGCCCAGATCATGGCGATCATCCGCGGCGAAGTCGTTTCCGCCCGCGGGGTGGCCGAGGGGACGGCGGCCGATCCGGTGGGCAACGAGGCGACCAACCAGACGTTGCCCGCCTTGCAGGTGATCAACATGCTCCGGATCCCCGGACCGGCCCAGGTGGCCTTGAAGGTCAAGATCGCCGAGTTGAACCGCTCGGCGGCGCGGAACTTCGGCGTCGACATGGACATGAACTTCTCGCAGGGCGAGGTGCTGCTCCAGTCGTTGCTGAATCTGGCCTCCGGGGGAACGGCGTCGATCTTGGGTAACTTCGACGGGGGCGACATCCAGTTCGGCATCCACTACCTGGAGGAACACGGCGTCGTGCGGCTGTTGAGCGAGCCCACGTTGGTGACCCTCAGCGGCCGACCGGCCACGTTCATCGCCGGAGGCGAATTCGCCGTGCCGACTGCGGTGGGCGTCAACGGAGTGGGGGCGGTGACGACCGACTTCCGCGCGTACGGGGCGATCATTACCTTCTTGCCGACGGTACTGGACAAGGACCACATTCGGCTCGAAGTGGCGCCCGAGTTCAGCCAGATCGACGACGAGAACACGGTCAACGGGACGCCGGGGTTGAAGACGCGGGCGGTGACGACGACCGTCGAGATGCGGGAAGGGCAGACGCTGGCGATCGCCGGTCTGTTGGACGACGCGATGTCGGGCGACAACGCGGGCGACTTGCCGTTTGTGGCGCAGATCTTCGGCCGGCGAAGCATCTCGCGACGCGAGACCGAGCTGATCATCCTGGTCACGCCCGAATTGGTCGAGCCGATGGAGCCGGAAGAAGTGCCGCCGGTACCGGGCTTCGACGTGACCGAGCCGACGAACCACGAGTTCTATCTGAAGGGGCACATCGAAGGTCGGCCCACGCAGGAGTACGACAGCACGGTGTGGCCGCGGCTGCGTCGGCGGTACAACGCGGGCGGACCGGCACAGATTTCGGGCCCGTACGGACACGGCGACTGACGAAACACGGACGATCGCGCAGACAAAGCGAAGGACGCAAGGATGAATACGGTCGCAAGACGGATCTTGTTGGCATTGGGCGTGATGAGTGCGGCAGTGTCGGGCTGTCACACGACGCATGCCCCGCACGAGGCGAAGATGGGCCCCGCTTACGATCGACCGTTTCCCTTGGGGCAGGTGACCGACGCCCACTGGGAGACGATGCAGACGAACGCCGAGGCGGCCGACTTCATCTTCTACGATCACGAGTTCGTGGGGCAGACGGCGGAGTTGACGCCGTTGGGCAAGCGGCACTTGTTGTCGGCGGCGTTGCGGTTGGAACATGTGCCGTTTCCGATCGTGATCGAAGAACTGCCCGAGGATCAGGATCCGCAGCTTTGCCTGGCGCGTCGTGCGCGGGTGATCGCGATGCTCGAGCAGTTGGGCTATCCAAAGGAGCAGATCGCCGGGCGGGTGATCGTGGCTCCCGCCTTTCCTCGCGGCTTGACGGCGATGGAAGGCGAAGCGGCGTATTACCGCACGCTCAACGACACCTTCGGCGCAGCCGCCGGCGGCGCCGGTGCGGGCGTTCGATCGGGTGTCGGCGCCGTGTATCGCTAGCCGTCGCTCGCGTTTGCTTCGCCGGCGGATCCCTTCACGGTCGTAGGCGTATCAGGGCGACGAATGCTTCCCTCGGTGCGCCTTCTTCGGTGCGTGTATCCGCCGCTTTGGGTTGCGGAGCGTTCGACGTGACGTAGAGCTTTTCCCTCACGCCGCTTCCCCCCATGGCGACGTAGGTGGAACCGTCTATTTCGCGAATCGCAACCGCCGAAACGTTTCCTTCGCCCGGCGCCAATCGCGTACAAAGAAGCCGGTTGCCGAATTGCGGGCCGTAGAGCAGCGCAAAGCCGCCGCCGGTGTATTCGCCGGAAAAGGGATCGAGCGAAAGCGGCAATCCCGAGGCCGCTTTTCCGCCGATGAGGACGCGGCCTCGTGCATCGGCGGCGATGTTCCCGTCTTTGGTGACGACCGCATTGGCGCGTCCGCTGGAGAGGCGGCCGCAAAACTGTTGCCCCGCCAGATATTTGCCGGTCGCCGGGTCGTAGCAGCCGCAAAAATTCTTGTGTTCCGAGCGACTGTTGTAGAACGCGTGGTAGGCGTCGCCGCCGACGATCTTGACTTTGCGGGTGATGTCTTGCGGATCGTAGCGGAAGAGGTGGTTTCCCCCGGCGACCTGGAACGTGACGTACAGTTTTCCGTCGGCACCGATCGCGCAGCGGTCGGCGCGACTGTCGGCCATGTTGTTTTCCGGGCGATTGAGAAACCGGGGCGATTCGCGGTCGGTCGACCAATCGTAGTCGGTCCACTTCAGATTGCCGTGGTAGTCGTATCCGCGGATGTAGCAGATTTGGACGGGATAGGTCTTTTTGCCGTCGAATGCGCGGGCGTTGCGGAAGCCGCAGAAGACGACCGTCTGCGACGCGGCATCGACGCACACATCGTTGGTGAACTGGCCGCCGGGAATCTCGGCGAGTTTGTTTCCCCTTGGATCGAACACGTGCACATGATTGTCGGCGATCGCCGCAATGGTGCCGTCACGTCCCAGGTCGACGCGTCGACAATCGGGCAGCGGTATGCGGGTTTTCGTCGTCCCGTGCACGTCGATCACGTCGACGCCGCTCGCCGTGGCGAGCGCGATACGGTCGTCGGTGCAGGCCATATCGGCAAGAGGGCTTTCGGTGGCGGTAAGCGGGGTGACGCGACCGGTTTGGGGATGCACGCGGATCAGTTCTCCCCCTATCGCACGCACGTTTGCGGCAACGAGCAAATTGCCGTCGGAGAGGATTGCGATACCGGCGATTGTATCTTCGTGGTTTGCAGCTCCCACGTGAGTCGAAAGAACGATTTCGGCTTCCGCCGCTTCGCCCCGAGCCGCGAAGCTCGTAACCGCAAGCGCCACCAAAGCAACTAGAAGAAAACGGTCGACGGGGACGCATCGAAACATCATCGCACCTCGCAATTAAGGGGAAGAATTCGCTTTCCGGGGTCATCTTACGTGTGAGCGGTCACGGATGTCCAGACAATCCGAGGCGATGGGGCGTGACCGCCAGCGAGTTTTCGACGCCCCCCATCGGGGAGTCGCACCTTGCCGAAACACACAAGCGGCCATACGATCCTATTTTGACCGGAATAGTAGAAAACCGGTGTTTGCGGCAGGCCTTCCGGCAATTCGGCAGCGAAGTTCGACGGCGACAAAGATAAATCGACAACCGCGATAGGGAGTCATGCGATGGGAAAGAAACGCGTATTGATCGTCGGCGGCGTGGCCGGCGGAGCGGCTTGTGCGGCGCGCCTGCGGCGGCTCGACGAGGATGCCGAGATTTTCATCTTCGAACGCGGCGAGAACGTCTCGTTTGCCAATTGCGGTATGCCGTACTACATCGGCGGCGTGATTCCCAATCGTCGGAGTTTGTTGGTGGCGACGCCGGAACGATTCCGCGACTGGTTCAATATCGAGGTCCGCGTGCGTCATGAAGTCATGTCGATCGACCGCCGGGCGAAATCGGTGCGCGTGCGGAACGTGGCCAGCGGTGTCGAATCGACCGAGACGTACGATGCGCTCGTGTTGTCGCCGGGGGCGAGACCGATCGTTCCCCCGGTGCCGGGTGTCGAGACGCCCGGCGTGTTCACGCTGCGAAATCTGAACGACGCCGATCGGATTTACGGCTACCTGAAAGAGAAGTCGGTAACGCGGGCGGTCGTCGTCGGCGGAGGCTACGTCGGACTGGAGATGGCCGAGAACCTCGTCGCCCGGAACGTGACGGTTACCGTCGTCGAAGCGGCCGACCAGTTGATGAATCCGCTGGATCCCGAGATGGCCTCGTTCGTCGCCACGGCCTTGGAATCGCGCGACGTCGAGTACCGATTGAACGATCCGCTCAGCGCGATTGAAGAGAACGCCGCCTCGGGACTGACGGTGCGAACGCAATCGGGCGGCCGGATTCCGGCGGGAATCGTCATCTTGGCGGTGGGCGTCAAGCCCGAGGTCGACCTGGCGGTCGAGGCCGGGTTGGAGCTGGGCGAGCTCGGCGGGATCAAGGTCGATGAGCAGATGCGGACGAGCGATCCGGCGATCTTCGCCGTGGGCGACGCCGTCGAAGTGCGTCACGTCGTTTCCGGACGGCCGTCGCTCGTTCCCCTGGCCGGTCCGGCGGGACGGCAGGGCCGTGTCGCCGCCGAGGTCATCGCCGGACGTGATTCCCGCTACGGCGGTGTCTTGGGCACGGCGGTTCTCGGCTTGTTCAACAGTATGTTTGCCGCGACGGGCTTGAACGAAAAGACGCTTCGGGCCTCGGAAATGCCCTATCGCAAAAGCTACACGGTATCGGCCTCGCATGCCGGATATTATCCGGGCGCCTCGCCGATCGTGACGAAGCTGCTTTTCTCACCGGACGACGGGCGCATTCTCGGTGCCCAGGCAATCGGCAGCGACGGCGTCGACAAGCGGATCGACGTGATTGCCGCGCTGATTCGCAAAGGAGGAACCGTGTTCGACCTGGAAGAGGCCGAATTGTGCTATGCGCCGCAATTCGGCAGCGCGCGGGATCCGGCGAACATTGCCGGTTCGGTTGCGGCCAACCTTTTGCGAGGGGACGTCCAAGAGGCGCACTGGGAAGCATTGCCCGATGCGCTCCGGTCGGACACGCCGCCTGTGGTGGTCGATGTCCGCACCCCCGGCGAATTCGAGGCCGGGCATGTGCCCGAGGCGATCAACATTCCGTTGGGAGAACTGCGCGACCGGTTCGATGAGCTTCCTCGCGATCGGCAAATTTGGGTTCACTGCGGAGTCGGGCAGCGATCGTATTACGCGGCGAGGATCCTCAAGCAAAAAGGATTCGATGTTCGGAACCTGTCGGGCGGGTTCCGCTTGTACCAAGCGTGGCGAAAAGCAGAGATGATCAAGTGACCGGCGGTCGATTCGCCGGAGCGAACATCTACAAATGGTGAGGTGCGGCTGCCGGGAGTTCTTCGGGCTCTTTCGGCAGCCGTTTTCGTAAGACGGCCGAGGCCGTTTCGACGTCGGTCACCAAATGCGTCCACAGTCGCAAGTTCGGGTTTTCGATCAACGGCAGCAGGGCGTCGGTCTTGGTTTTGCCGCATTCGCCGCACGGGCTGGCCACCAGCACCACGTATTTGCCCGGCGTGTTCGCCAGGCGGACAAGATCCTCGATTTCGAACAGGGTGACGACGCGCACCGGGCACTCGGCATCGAGGGGACCGGTGGGGGCATACGGCCGGAACTGAACGTCGCCGACCCACCCCGATTCCCGCATCCGCATGATTTCTTCCATCGAGATCGCCTTGCGATCGGCCAGCGAATGCAGGAATTGGCCGAGCATACCGTGCGGGTCGTCGGCAGCGGCGAAGGATGTGATGACGATGTCGACTTCTTCGGCGCGGGCGAACGATTCTTTGACGCCCGGGTTGTGTCTTACCCGTTCGAACTCTTCACGTGAAACGACCGTCTCGGAAAACAAGCCGACGTACTCGACCTTGGGAAGTGCATCGGCGAAATAGCTGAAATAGGTAATGGGCGCCTTGTGCGGCTGGTCGACGAGAAAGCCGCCCGCCGAGAGCGCGTGCAACACCAGGTTCGGGCACCGTAAATCGGAGTACACCCGCTGGGCCAACCGCTGCGCCACGTGCATGGACGACAAACCCGCACCCAGCGCGATGTGCACCTTCCGTTTTTTGCGACCGAGCTTGTGGATCAAGCGGTAGACGATATCGGCAGCGACGGCGCTGACGTTTCGCGGGGCTTCGGGACCGCGGGCGTTGACGATCTGGATCGCGTCTTCATCTCGTTCCAGGCAATCGAGCGAAAACGTTTCGGCCATTTGACGGGCCAGCAAGCGCTCGCGCGGCGGCAGCAAGAGCAAGAATCGCCGACGCATCGCCTCCCAGAACATCGGGTAGATCCGCTCGCGGTTCATGTCTTCGCGGCCGTAAGTTTTCTGGACCCATTCGGACACGCGGGCGGCCGCACCGCGCTGCCGTTGACGCTCGTTCTCGGAATCTTCCGGCCCGAACTGGTAGCCGAGCTGGAGCAGGAATCGCTCGCACACGGCGTATACGAGTTCGTCGCTTTCGTTCGAGGGATGCCAAGCTCGTCTGCGTCGACTCAAGGGAACGTCCTCCCGGAATGGGGGTAGACGATACGTTTCGCGAAACGCAGCCGCGGTGCGGAGAAAACGAAGCGCACCGCGGCGGTAGAATCAACTTACCAGAACGGTTCCCGTCGCGGCAACCGGCCCGCAAAAAAGGAACGTTCCATCGAAAACCGTATTGCGCAAACATTGCTTGCGGAGGGGGGCGGCAAGGTCGATAATAAACGGCTTCGCAGAAGGCCCACTTCCCGTCGATGAAGGGAGAAATGCCGTGGCCCGGATCGTCGATCTACGGAGCGACACGCTCACTCGTCCTACCGCGGCGATGCGCGAGGCGATGGCTCGCGCCGAAGTCGGAGACGACGTTTTCGGCGAAGATCCCACGGTCAATCGACTTCAAGAGAAGGTCGCCGAATTGCTGGG
Source organism: Thermostilla marina (assembly GCF_054657455.1). Taxonomy (NCBI): domain Bacteria; kingdom Pseudomonadati; phylum Planctomycetota; class Planctomycetia; order Pirellulales; family Thermoguttaceae; genus Thermostilla; species Thermostilla marina. Next base: position 1,195,332 of record NZ_BAAHYR010000001.1, read on the forward strand.
GAAAGAGGCCGCCATCTTCGTGCCGTCGGGGACGATGTCGAACCTCATCGGCGTGTTGTTGCACTGCGCCCGCGGTGACGAACTGATCTGCGAAACCGGGTGCCACATCTACAACTACGAACAGGGCGGCTACGCGCAGATCGGCGGCATTGCCGCGCGAACGGTGACGGGGCAAAACGGTGTGCTGACCGTCGATCAGCTCGAAGGGCTCATCCGACCCGAAAACGATCACATGGTACGCACGCGGCTGGTGTGCCTGGAGAACACGCACAACCGCGGCGGCGGGACGATCCAGCCCTACGAAAACGTCGAGGCGATTTGTGCGTGGGCGCGCGAGCACGATTTGAAAACGCATCTCGACGGGGCACGGCTGTGGAACGCGGCCGTAGCGACGGGTATTCCACCGCGAGAATGGGCCCGGCATTTCGATACCGTGAGCGTGTGTTTCAGCAAAGGGTTGGGCGCCCCCGTCGGCTCGTGCCTGACCGGTCCGGCGGCCGACATCGCCCGCGCACGGCGATGGCGGAAGGTGCTCGGCGGCGGAATGCGCCAAGCGGGCATATTGGCGGCAGCGGCGTTGTATGCCGTCGAAAACCATATCGAACGGCTCGCCGAAGACCACGCGAACGCCCGCCGGTTGGGCGAAGCGATCGCGGCCGTCGACGGGCTTCGGCTGATCGGGGAGCGGGTTGAGACGAACATCGTGATTTTTGAAGTGTCTCCGAGTCTGGGGACCGCGCCACAGTTTGTTGCACGGTTGGCCGATTGTGGCGTTCTGGCCCTGCCGGTCGCGAACGATCGTGTCCGCCTGGTGACGCATCTCGATGTGTCGGCGCCCGATATCAGCCACGCGATCGATGCTTTGATGAGGACGGCCGAAACCTGCCGCAACGCTTGAGGCCGGAAACTTCTCTTCGGCGGCAATGTCAACATGGCGGTCACAAAAGTGGCCGTTCGGGAACGACTCGGCTTCCAGCGGCCGATATCCCCGGATTTTTGTCGGAAAACGGTCGAGAAATCGAACTTTTCCGCTCGTAATGCCATTGAGTACCCGTGTTGTCTGCTAGCCCAAATGCCCGCGGCGTATAATGCGAGAGTGCGGCTGCGAGCGTCACGCGTCGGACGCCTGCCTTGAGAGCGGCAATTCGCCCCCATTGCGTGTGGTGTCATCGAAACAGAAAGGGCGTAGTGTGGACCTGAGCCGAGACGCCTTGATCGAGTGGTTGCGGGAGGAAGATCCCGTCCGACTGGCCGAGTTGTGGCGGGCCGCCGATCGTACGCGCCAGGAGAACGTCGGTGGTGAGGTCCACTTGCGCGGACTGCTTGAGATTTCGAACTATTGCGTGCGCTTGTGTGCGTATTGCGGTTTGCGGGCGCCGAATACCGAGTTGGTTCGCTATCGCATGCAGCGCGAGGAGATTCTCGCCTGTGCCCGCAAGGCCGATGCCTTCGGTTACGGCACCGTGGTGCTGCAAGCCGGTGAAGATCCGAAGTTGACGGTCGACTTCATCGCCGATGTCGTTCGCGCCGTGAAGTCGGAAACGTCGTTGGCGGTCACACTGAGTTTGGGCGAACGCAGCGACGACGAATTGCAAGCCTGGCGTGAGGCCGGTGCCGATCGCTACTTGTTGCGGTTCGAGACGTCGAACCCCGAGTTGTACGCAAGGTATCATCCGACGCCCGAGGGAAGACGCGATCGAATCGCGATCCTCCGCCGTTTGCGCGACTTGGGGTACGAGGTGGGAAGCGGTGTCATGATCGGAATGCCGGGGCAGACGTATGCCGATTTGGCGGACGATCTGCTCATGTTCCGCGAGCTCGATCTCGACATGATCGGTGTGGGACCGTTCATCGTCCATCCCAGGACACCGATGGCCGATCCCGATTTCCCGGTCGTGTGTCCGGCTGGTGAGCAGGTGCCCGGCAGCGAGTTGATGACGTACAAGATGATCGCCCTGTCGCGACTGGTTTGTCCGCGGGCGAACATCCCCAGCACTACCGCCTTGGCCACGTTGAATCGCCAAAAGGGGCGGGAACTCGGGTTGACCCGCGGGGCGAACGTGGTCATGCCGAACTTGACGCCGCCCGAATATCGCATTCACTACGAAATCTACCCGAACAAGGCATGCATTCGCGAGACGGCCGAGGCCTGTCACACGTGCCTGCGGGGACGCATCGAGTGGATGGGACGCCAGGTCGGCAGCGGTCCCGGAACGTCGCCGAACTATCGGTTACGGCAAACCGATACCATGGGCGGCTGAAGAAGAGCGGCCTACTCGACGACCCTGCTGCGACATCCCGTGAATAGCGCATTTCAAGGAAACCGGACACGGCAATGGAATCCCGCGAAACGATCGACAAAACGTTGAGCAAGACGGCGGTCGACTTCATCGACGACGCGTTTCTGGAAAGCCTGATCGACAACGAGCTTCCGCCGGTCGATCCCGGACGCGTGCGGGATATCATCGCGAAGAGTCTGGCCAAGGAACCGCTTTCGGTGGAAGAGACCGCCGAATTGCTGCGGGCCGATTCACCGGAGTTGGTCGAGTCGATCTTCGATGCCGCCCGCCGATTGAAGCGTGACGTCTACGGCAACCGGATCGTCCTTTTTGCGCCGCTGTATATCGGCAGCCAATGCACGAACGACTGTTTGTACTGTGCGTTTCGGCGGTCGAACCGCGACGTGGAACGGCGGACGCTTTCGCCCGACGACATCGTCGCGCAAGTCGGATCGCTGCTCGACAAGGGACACAAGCGACTCATCTTGGTTTTCGGCGAGCATCCGCGGTACTCGGCCGGGTTCATCGCCGATTGCGTTCGCCGGGTGTATGCGGTTCGACGCCCGAAGGCGAACATCCGCCGGGTGAACATCAACGCGGCCCCCATGGACCATGAGGGGTTCCGCACGATCAAAGAGGCGGGTATCGGCACGTACCAGATTTTCCAAGAGACATATCACCACCCGACGTACGCGAAGGTCCATCCCCGCGATACGAAAAAGGGTGATTACCTGTGGCGCTTGGATGCCCTCAGCCGGGCGTTTGAGGCCGGTTGCGACGACGTGGGAATCGGCGCGTTGTTCGGCTTGTACGACTGGCGGTTCGAAGTGTTGGGGTTGGTGTCGCATTCTCTGTTCTTGCAAAAGCATTACGGCGTCGGACCGCACACGATCAGCTTTCCGCGGCTGCGACCGGCCTACGGCGTGCGGTTGGACAACACGCACTTGGTGTCGGACGACGCCTTCAAACGTTTGATTGCAATCTTACGATTGGCCGTTCCGTATACCGGTTTGATTTTGACCGCTCGGGAACCGGCCGAGTTGCGCCGCGAAGTGATGGAATTCGGCGTGTCGCAGATCGACGCGGGAAGCCGGATCGAGTTGGGCGGGTACACCGAGGTCGGCGATGCCCAAGTGATGCAGCGGGAACAGTTCGAGCTGGGCGATTTGCGTTCGCTCGACGAGGTGATGCGGCAATTGATGATCGACGGGTACGTGCCCAGTTTCTGCACCGCCTGCTATCGTCTGGGCCGCACCGGTGAGCATTTCATGGAATTCGCCATTCCCGGCTTCATTCAGAATTTTTGCACACCCAACGCTTTGCTGACGTTGATGGAGTACCTCGTCGATTACGCCTCGCCCGAAACCCGCGAGGCGGGCCTGCAACGGATCGAAGCCGAGCTGGCGAACCTGCCCGACGACCCGATGAAAGAAAAGCTCCGTGCCCGACTGCAAGCGATTCGGGACACGGAGCAACGTGACTTGTACTTCTGATCGGTCTTCGATCGAGCAACAGGGGGGCCGCGGTCGGCCGGACCGGTCAAAAGATTCTCGCCAGGCAACCGCCGTCGACGACGATCACCGTGCCGGTGATGTAGCGTCCCGCTTCGGAAGCCAGCAGCAAGGCCGGGTAGGCGATTTCTTCGGGCGTTCCCCAACGACCCAGCGCCGTTCGCGATGCGAGCGCGTCTTGCTGCTCTTTGCTCAAGATCGACATGGGCATCTCGGTGGCGATCGGGCCCGGTGCGATGCAGTTGACCGTGATGCCGAACGGCCCCAAGTCGAGCGCACTCGCTTGGGCCATGCCGATCAACGCCGACTTGGTAGCCGAGTATGCATTCCGCTTGGGGGTGCTGGCCAGGCCCATGATCGACGAAATGTGGATCACGCGACCCCAGTTGCGTTCTTTCATGCCGGGTACGATCGCCCGCGTGAGCGCCATCACGCTGTTGAGGTTCAGTTCGACCAGGTAGTTCCAATCTTCATCGCGGATTTCGTCGATCGCCTGGGGAATGTTCCAGCCGGCATTGTTCACGAGGATGTCGATTTTGCCGAGTCGTTTGCAGGCCTCATCGGCAACGCGGGTGACTTCGTCGCGACGTGAGACGTCGGCGGCGAGCCATTCGACCCGTCGACCGGTCGCCTGAGCGATTTCTTCGGCGGCGGCACGGATGGAATCTTCCTTGCGGCTGCAAATGAACAAGTCGGCGCCTGCCTGGGCGAAGACGCTCGCCATCGCCTTGCCGATGCCGCGGCTGCCGCCGGTGATCAAAGCCGTTTTGCCCGTAAGATCGAATGCCGTACCTTGCATCGTGGGTATCCTCCGTATGCCACAGTAAGAATTGTCGGGGAAAAATGGTCACTCCGTACGCCGAGAGGCGGGCCGCCGCGAAACAGATTGTCGATTGTCGAACAATCGAAACGGCGGCGCACCGCGAATTGCACGCGGCGAAGGGGGCCGGACGGTTCACCTTACGGGGATCGGACCCGATTCGTCAAGAAGCCGCGAACGGGCACGTAACCGGCGGCGCGAGAGGGATCGCTCCTTGGAAGCCGACGGGATGGGGGGCTGCGGCGATCACCGACGCAGCAATTCGGTTTCGGCGAATTGGGCGGCGCCGTCCGACTTGGCGATGACGGTGATTCCCGACTCGGTGACGACGAAGCCTCGGGCGCGATCCTGTTCGGGGTCGAAACCGATCTCGACACCGGGGGGAATGTGAACACCCTTGTCGATAATCGCCCGGCGTATCTTTGCGTGGCGGCCGATTTCGACACGCGAGAACAAGATCGATTCTTCGACCGAGGCGTAGCTGTTGATTCGCACCCGGTGGCCCAAGATCGAGCGGCGGACGTTACCGCCCGAGATGATCGTACCTAGGCATACGATACTGTCGAGGGCGAACCCGCTGCGGTCGGGGTCGGCAAACACGAATTTCGGCGGCGGATAATTCGGCAGATACGTGCGGATGGGCCACACTTCGTCGTACAAGTTCAGCTCCGGCTCGACGGATACCAGATCCATATTCGCTTCGTAGTAGGCATCGAGCGTGCCGACATCGCGCCAGTACGAGTTGCGTTTGCGGTTTTCGTCCATGAACGGATACGCGAACACCCGGTGTTTCTCGATCAGGGCGGGGATCACGTCGCCGCCGAAGTCGTGCCGACTGCCGCGTTTGGTCGCGTCGCGACACAGCACCTCGAACAGAAATCTCGCCGGGAAGACGTAAATCCCCATCGAGGCGTAGCAATACTCTTCGTCGCCGGGGATGGGCTTGGGATCGTCGGGTTTTTCTTCGAATCCGATCACCCGCAAATCGTGATCGACTTCCATGACGCCGAAGCGTCGTGCGGCCTCGGTGCGCTTCTCCCGCAGCACGCCGATGGTCAAGTCGGCTCCGTGCTCGATGTGGTAGTCGACCAGCTTGGCATAATTCATCTTGTAGATATGGTCGCCCGCCAGGATGACGACGTACTCGGGGTGCTCCTTTTCGATCGTGTAGATGTTCTGGTAGACGGCGTCGGCCGTTCCTTGATACCAACTTTCGTCGATGCGTTGTTGGGGAGGAACGACGTCGGCGAACTCCCCCAGCTCGCGGCAAAAATAGCGGTGCCAGCCCATGTTGATATGGCGGTCGAGGCTCATCGCCTTGTACTGGGTGAGAATGAGGATCTTCCTCAGCCCGCTGTTGAGGCAGTTCGACATGGCAAAGTCGATGATGCGGTAGGCACCGCCGAAAGGGACGGCGGGCTTTGCCCGGTCTCGCGTCAGCGGGTCGAGTCGTGAGCCTTTACCGCCGGCCAGAATGACGGCGACGACATTCCGTTTGTTCGCCATCGTGCGGTCCCCCTTTGTTGAAGCGTCGCAAGATCCGTCGGGCTCATTCTCTGGTCATTGTATCGGTTGTCTCGCCGACGTCGAACGTTTCGTTTCCCGCAGGGCGGGTAAGTTCTCCCCGTCGATATGTTCTTACCACCGCGCGGGCGCGTTTTGCCGATTCGCGTGCGATTCGTCTCAAGTTTTGGGGGACGCATGACGTCGGCATCGGGCTGTAGCCCTCCGGCAACAGCAATTCCCCCAATTCGGATTGTCCCGACAACCCCGGGTAATTGACAGGTGTGACCGACAAAAATATCGGGAAGGTTGCGGTAGGTGTCTCAGTTTCGAAGTTCGATCGGTCGACCGCCCAAGGCGCCGAATTCGAGACGGTCGCCTTCCAGCCAGTAGCGTTGCCACAGTTCGAACATCAGCAGCGCCCACAGGCGATGGCCGTGATTGAACGTTCCGCTTTCGTGTTCGGCGACCAACGTGCGGACGGCTTCGGGTAGGAACCACTCACGGGCCAAGGTTCGCTCGTCGAGCAACACGTCGCGGATCAATTGTTGCAGCGGGCCGCGGAACCACGCGCCCAGCGGTACGCCGAAGCCCATCTTCGATCGTGTTCGGATCGGTTCGGGAAGGATGTCGGAAAACGCATCCAACAAGATTCGCTTGCCCCGTCCCCGATGCAGCTTTGCGCTGCGCGGCAACTGGGCCGCCCATTCGACCAGTTCGTGTTCCAAGAAAGGCGGACGGCACTCCAGGCTGTGAGCCATCGACGCGATATCGACCTTGGTCATCAGGTCGCACGGTAGGTACGTTTGCAAGTCGGTCAAGGCGATGGCCGTCACGCGGTCGCGTCGAGCCGCCGTGCTGTAGTTTGCGCGGAGGAATTCGATCGGGTCTTTCTCGGGCAGTCGAGCCAGGAATTCTTCGCGGTACAGCATTGCCCGGCGCGTCTGGTTGAAGATCGACAACCAGTCGAAATATCGCTCGAGGTAATCGTAGTTGATCGCTTCGAGAAATCGTTTCGCCCGACGAACGATCGACTTTTGCCGCGACGAACAGGGAATCGACTGCCAGATTTGCGAACCCATGACCGCCCGAAACCAACGTGGGAGCCGATCGATGTGCGAAGCCAACATCACGGCCTTATACCGCGGATAGCCGAGGAACAGTTCGTCGCCGCCGTCGCCGGTGAGGGCGACCGTGACGCGACGACGTGTCATTTGCGAGACGTACCACGTCGGGATGGCCGAGCTGTCGGCAAACGGTTCGTCGTAATGGTGGACCAGTTGCGGCAAGATCGCCAGCGCGTCGGGATTGACTTGGAATTCTTCGTGGTGTGTGCCGAAGGCTTCGGCGGCGATGCGGGCGTATTTCGTTTCGTCGAAGTCGATCTCGGGGAAACCGATGGAAAAGGTCCGCACCGGTTCCGGCGACGCCTCTTGCATCAGGCCGACGACCAGCGACGAGTCGATTCCCCCCGACAGGAACGCGCCCAGCGGCACGTCGCTTTCCATCCGCGAACGCACGACCGTTCGCAGGCGCTCGCGGATTTCTTCTTTTTGCGACTCGTACGAGGTATCGTGTTCGCGGTTGAAATCGGGCCGCCAGTAAGGGCAGACGTCGAGTTTACCGTCTTCGAACACGGCCATATGGCCCGGCGGCAACTTCGAAATGTCGCGGTAGATCGTGTAGGGGTGCGGCACGTACTGATAGGCCAAAAAGGCATCCAGCGATTGGGGAGAAACTTCGCGCGGAATTCCCGGTGCGGCCAACAGGCTCTTGAGTTCCGAAGCGAACACGAGCCGTCCCGCTTGCAGACAGTAAAACAGCGGCTTTTCGCCCAGGCGATCCCGTGCAAGGACTAGGCGGCGCCGAGCCGCGTCCCACAGCGCCAAGGCGAACATGCCGTTGAGATGCTCGACGAATTCGAGTCCGGTCTCGGCGTACAGGTGGAGGATGGCTTCCGTATCGCAGCGGGTACGAAAACGGCGTCCTGCGCCTTCCAAACGCCGCCGCAACGCCCGATGGTTGTAGATTTCGCCGTTGAACACGAGGACGATCGAGCCGTCGTCGGTCTGCATCGGCTGCTTGCCGCCGGAAAGGTCGATGATCGACAACCGCCGATGGCCCAGCCCGACGCCGATCGGAGCCTCGCCTTCGCGGCGGGGGGGATGTTCGGCGAGGTGGATGCCCTCGTCGTCGGGACCGCGGTGCGCCAGCGCCCGCGTCATGGTTTCGAGAACCGATCGCGAAAGCCCGAGCTTCGGGTCCGTCCAGACTGCTCCGGTGATGCCGCACATGCGCGTTCTTCCGTGAGGTTGAAACTCCTGGTCACCCCGCCGCGACCGAGACGACGCTCCTTTCGACGTTTCGCGGTTCCAGCAGCGATCGGTACAGGGTACAGTACCGGTCGATCATGGCCTCGGCCGAGAAATGTTCGACGATCCGACGGCGGGCGTTCTCTCCCAGTCGTCGGGCCGTTTCGGGATCGTTGAGCAAGTTGCGCGTATGGCGGATGAATTCGGCCCGTCCCTTTTCGCCCACGGGAACGAGATAGCCCGTTTCTCCCGGAACGACCAGGTCGCGGTTGCCGGGAATGTCGGTTGCGACCACCGGCACGCCCAATGCCATCGCTTCCATGACGGCGTTCGACTGTCCTTCGTAACCACTGGTCGACCACAGGACGTCGAGACGCCGCATGATCCGCAGGGCGTCGTTGCGATGCCCCAAGAAATGGACGCGATCTTCCAAGCCGAGGTTGTCTCGGAATCGCCGTAGGTTCTCGTAAAGCGGTCCGTCGCCGAGCACCAGTAGGTGCACGCGAGGACAAATTCGAATCAGCAAATCGACGGCCCAAATGGCGTCCTTGACTCGTTTTTGCGGCCACAGTCGGCCGACGACCCCGATCAATTGCGCGTCGTCGGGCAAGTCGAGTTCCAACAACAGAGCTTCTCGGGAAATTTGCGGTGGGGTAATCGGCTTGATCCCGTTGGGGATGACGGCGATCTTTTCCGCCGGAATGCCGTGAGCCGCGCAGTAGGCTTTTACGCCCGGGCTGTTGGCGACGATCTTGTCGCTACGTTTGGCCAAGAACCGATCGATCACCCATTGGGGCCAACCTTTCCACAGGTCGATGCAACGTTCGCCGCCGATGACCACGGGCACGCGGCACCGGCGTGCGGCAAGACGACCGTAGGTGTTCGCGGCGAAGAGCCACGTTTGCACGAGGTCGGGCTTCCATTGTCGCAACGTGCGGCACAAGCGGCGAAAGGCACCGGGATCGAGCTTCCACTTTTTTCCGATAACCGTGACCGGCACTTCGGCTCGGTTGAGCTCCTCGTGAAGCGGTCCGTCGCGGGTGAGAACGACGACGTGCACCGGGTACCCGCGGGCGCGGAGCCCCTTGGCCAAGATGACAAGCTGCTTTTCGGCCCCCGCCCGATCCAGGGTGGGGATGATGTGTGCGATTCGCGGCAATTGGGCGTCCATGGCCGGTCGATCCGATAAAGGGATGTTGTTGATTCCGTGCGTCGTGTCACTCGGTGAACGTGGCCGGTATCCCCCAAACGATTTCCAAAGTATTCTTCCCCGTTCGTTCGTGTTCTTTGTCTTGGCTATCTTACCGAATCGGAAACGTTTCGGCAGCATCGGTTTCACAATCCGACACCGTGCAAACGTGTGCAAATGAGGAAAATAGATCGAATAGAGGTTGTGGGCGGTGTCTGGCGGATGCCCTTTCGGCGGGGGGATGCCGGGTGCCTGCTCGAACTGTAAGATGGTGGCGTTCCCCCAATTGAAGGAACTTCTTGCCGCAGGGAAACGTCTATGCTTCCAGCCGCACGACAATTGCATTCGCGTCGGGCGGCGGAGATTTCCCCGGTGGGATCGGTCGGAAGGTGGGGTTCCGGCGTTTTCGTCCTCGCCGAGAAAAAAGCGGCCGTCTTCGCGGCCTTCTCACGAGAATTCGCTCACCGCGTTCTGTAAGGAGCAGAGAACATGCGTACGCGTTTCCCGCATCGCTTTGGGCGTGCCGCTTGGCATTGGGTGATCGCATGCGGCTTGCTGGCTGGAGCGGTCTTCTTCACCGGCGGAATCGTGGTGCAGGCCGATCCGGCGGCCGCCTGGCCGTCGCTCGCGTGGTTTGTGCCGGGCCTGGCTGAACAGGGAGAAGCCGCCATGCGAAAACAGGCCGAAACCGCCCAGCGCGACGGCAATTTCCGGGACGCCTACGATCTTTACGAGAAGTTGATTCTCGACGCCGAGACCGATCCGCGGTTGGTGGGCGGCGATTTGCGGAATGCCTGGCAGTGTCTGGCGAGACTCAATCGTGTGAAAGAGATCGACGCGCTGCTCGAAAAGGCCGTCGACGTGCATGCCGACAATTGGCGGTTGTTACAAACCGCGGCCGAGCTGTACGTCGAAATCCCGCACCAGGGATTCAAGATTGCCGGTACGTTCGAACGGGGACCGCACCGCGGCGGCGGAGAGGTCGTCAACAGCTACGAACGGGACCGCGTGCGGGCGCTGCAATTGATGCGGCAGGCCATGAAGAAGGCCGACCAGGACGACCGCAAGGACGAAGTCGCGCAGTTTTACTTGAAGTTCGCCCAATTGATTCTCGGGAATCGAGGGTACGGCGAGGCCTGGCGGTTGCAGGCGTTGACCGATCTGGAGACGCTTCCCGACTACGAACCCGGGTGGGGCTATTACGGCGGAGTCCGCGGGGCACCGGTCGACGAACAGAACAAGCCCGTCCTTTATACCGTTCCCGCTTCGTTCGACAAGGCCGCAAACGACGGTCAACGCTGGCGATGGTGCCTAACGCAAGCGGTCGAGATGGATCCGAACCTGCGGGACCAGGTCGATCACCAGTTCGCAAGCTTCCTGTACCACCAGTTCGGCGTTCACACGATGGCCGACTACGGTTGGTTCTTCCGCGGGTTGGACGCCTCGGACGACGATCGGGCGCAGACGTGGGCCTTGCACAAGTTGTCGGATGACGAAACGATCGCCCGGCTTGCGACAGGGATTCAGCGGTTCTCGCTTCCCGACGAGTTCAATTACATCAAAATCTGGCAACGCATGGCCGAGAACCCCAAGACGAGCTGGGGACGAGCGGCACTCTCGCAATTGGTCGAAATCTACTTGAACCGCCGGCAATACGATCGCGCCGCCGAGGCGCTTCGCACATTGATCGCCGGCGCCCAAGGCCGTGAGAAGGAGAACCTGCAACGTCGGCTCGATCAGATCGTCGGCAACTGGGGGCGGTTCGAGCCGCGGATGACGCAACCCGCCGGCAAAGGGGCGACCGTCGACTTTCGATTTCGGAACGGCGATCTGGTCACCTTTACGGCCTGGGAGCTGAAGATCGACACGTTGCTCGACGACGTGAAGGCGTACCTCAAATCGAATCCCGGCCGGGTCGATTGGAACAAGATTCAGATCGACAACATCGGCTACGACCTCGTGCGCGGCCAGCGAGAGAAATACCGCGGCGAGCAGGTCGCCAAGTGGGATTTGAAACTGGAGCCGCGGCCGAACCACTTCGACCGCCGCATCACGGTGACGACGCCACTACAAAAGGCGGGCGCCTATCTGCTCGAAGCGAAGATGGCCGACGGCAATACGAGCTTCATCGTGTTGTGGGTGGCCGACACCGCCATCGTGAAAAAGCCGCTTTCCGGGCGGCAGTGGATCTATGTCGCCGATGCCGTCTCGGGCGATCCGGTTCCCAAGGCGAACGTCGAATTCTTCGGCTGGCGACAGCGACGCGTTTCGGGACAAACGTACGTCGTCGAGACCAAGAACTTTGCGGCATTCACCGACGAGAACGGGCAGGTGATCGTCGATAAAGCCCGCGTCCCCGACGATTACCAATGGCTCATCATCGCCAGGACCGATTCGGGACGGCTCGCCCACTTGGGTTACACCGGAATCTGGTATCCGAGCTATTACGATGCGCAATACAACGCGATCAAGGTCTACACGATTACCGACCGGCCCGTCTATCGGCCTGCACAAAAGGTTCATTACAAGTTCTGGGTCCGGCACGCGCAGTACGACAAACCCGACGAATCGCAGTTTGCGGGTAAGGGGTTCCGTGTTGAACTACGCGACCCACAGGGCACGGTGATCGCCAAGAAGGAAGTCACTGCCGATGCCTACGGCGGATTCGAGGGCGAATACGATCTGCCCGAGGATGCCAAGCTGGGCGTGTACGGGCTGTCGGTGTGGCAGGGCAATCGGCAATTGGGCGGCGGATCCTTCCGCGTCGAAGAATACAAGAAACCGGAGTTCGAAGTCGTCGTCGAGGCGCCCTCGAAGCCCGTCCAACTGGGCGAGACGGTGAAGGCGAAGGTCTCGGCGAAGTATTACTTCGGCTCACCGGTCACGAAGGCCAAAGTCAAGTACAAGATCGAGCGGACCGGTTACACCGAAAAATGGTATCCGGTGATGCCGTTCGATTGGCTGTACGGCGCAGGCTACTGGTGGTTCGCGTATGACTATCCATGGTATCCCGGCTGGGTTCGTTGGGGGTGCGTGCGACCGTATCCGAGTTGGTGGCCGGTCTCTCCGCAACCGCCCGAATTGGTCGCCGAGGCCGAGGTTCCGATCGGCCCCGACGGGACGGTCGAACTCTCGGTCGATACCGCTTTGGCGAAACTGATGCATCCCGATCAAGATCACCGTTACTCGATCACCGTCGAAGTCACCGACCAGTCACGGCGGACGATCGTAGGCACGGGCACGGTCACCGTCACGCGGGATCCGTTCAAGGTATACGTGTGGTTGCCGTCGGGATATTATCGGGCGGGCGACGTGATTCCCGTCCACTCGATGGCCCGTACCCCGAACGGCGAACCGGTCGAGGGCAAAGGGAAGCTCGTCCTCTACGGAATCTCGTACAAAGACGGCCAACCGGTCGAAACACCCTTGGCGAAATGGGACATGGATCCCGGTCCGACGGGCGAGGCCGTCGTTCAGATCCGCGCCGCCAAGGCGGGACAATACCGGCTTTCGCACACGGTTACCGACAAGGCCGGACATACGATCGAAGGCGGTTACATCTTCACGATCATCGGCGACGACTTCGTGAGCGATCGGTTCCGCTTCAACGATCTCGAGTTGGTGCCCGACAAGGCCGACTACAAACCCGGCGATACCGTCCGATTGCAGGTCAATACGAACCGTCGAAACGCAACGGTCCTGTTGTTCGTTCGACCGGCGAACGGCGTGTACCTGCCGCCGAAGGTGTTGCACCTGAAGGGTAAGAGTACGGTCGTGCCCATCGAGGTGACGGCCAAGGATATGCCGAACTTCTTCGTCGAGGCGGTGACCCTGGCCGACGGTCGCGTGTTTACCGAAACGCGGGAAATCTTCGTGCCTCCGGCAAAACGCGTGTTGGACGTGACCGTCGAACCGTCGAAAAAGGAATACCTGCCCGGCGAAAAAGCCGAGGTCAAGGTCACGTTGAAAACGCTCGACGGAAAGCCCTTCGTCGGCTCGACCGTCGTCGCGATCTACGACAAGGCCGTCGAATATGTGTCCGGCGGCAGCAATGTGGGCGACATCAAGAAGTTCTTCTGGGAATGGAGACGACGTCATCATCCGCAAACCGAGCATACGCTCAGTCGCGGCGCAGGCAACATGAACCCGCCCGGCAAACCGGGGATGAGCAACCTCGGCGTGTTCGGGGCGACCGTCGCCGATGAAGAAGGGATCGAATTGGAAGAAGAAAATCTCGTCGACCGTCGCCAGTTGCGCGGAGCGGCAGCCGGCTACGGCGGATTCGGTGGTGCGATGCCGATGGCCGAGGCGGCGATGGCCGACGGCATGCCCGCACCGATGGCCGCTATGGCGCCGGGAGCGAATGCCCTTGCCAAGTCTCGCGCGGTCGCTGCGGCGCCCGCCGAGCAGCAGGGACCGGCGGCCGTCGTCACCCCCACGATTCGAAAAGAATTTGCCGATACGGCCCTGTGGGTGGGGGCCTTGGAAACCGACGGTGACGGAACGGCGACCGTCCGACTCGATATGCCTCAGAACCTGACCACTTGGAAGATCAACGTCTGGGCGATGGGACACGGCACCCGCGTCGGCGAAGGGCATGTCGACGTGGTCACCCGCAAGAACATCATCGTGCGGCTTCAAGCCCCGCGGTTCTTCGTCGAGACCGACGAGGTCGTTCTCTCGGCCGTGGTGCACAACTACCTGAAGCAAGCCAAGGACGTGACCGTCAAACTCGATTTGAAGGGCGGTACGTTGCAACCGTTGGACGATCTCGTACGGCAGGTGCGCATCGATTCGAACGGCGAAGCTCGCGTCGATTGGCGGGTGAAGGTTCGCCGCGAAGGCCGAGCGACCGTCCGAATGTCGGCCCTGACCGACGTCGAGTCGGACGCGATGGAAATGCAGTTCCCCTGCTACGTGCACGGGGTCGACAAGATGGTCTCGTACTCGGGGTGGATTCGTCCCGACAAAGAGTCGCTCGCCTTCCGGCTGAACGTTCCCGAAAAACGCCGCCCCGAAACGACGCGGTTGGAAGTCCGCTATTCGCCGACCTTGGCCGGTGCGATGATCGATGCGCTGCCGTACTTGCTCGATTATCCGTACGGATGCACCGAGCAAACGCTCAACCGGTTCGTTCCGGCGGTGGTCACGCAAAAGGTGCTCCTGGAGATGGGCGTCGATCTGGAAGAGATCGCCCGCAAGCGGACGAACCTCAATGCCCAAGAAATCGGCGACGACACCGAGCGAGCGAAGCAATGGAAACGCTACGATCGCAACCCGGTGTTCGATACCGCCGAAATGCAAAAGATCGTGAACACCGGCGTTCAGCGGCTGACCGAGATGCAGCTTTCGGACGGCGGCTGGGGCTGGTTCTCCGGCTACGGCGAGCACTCGTGGCCGCACACGACGGCGGTCGTCGTGCACGGGCTGCAAATCGCCCGCGAGAACGACGTCGCCTTGGTCCCCGGAGTCTTGGAACGCGGCATCGAGTGGCTGAAGCGGTACCAGGCCCGCCAGGTCGAGCTGCTTCAAAACGCCGAGAAGAAGCTCGAGGACGTGCCGAAGAAATACGCCGCCGACAACCTCGACGCGTTCATCTATATGGTTCTCGTCGATGCCGGGGCGCCGAACGCCGAGATGAAGCGGTTCCTGTACCGCGATCGACTGGGGCTTTCGGTGTATTCGCTGGCCATGTTCGGCCTGGCCCTCGACAAAGAAGGCGACCTCGAGAAACGCGACATGGTCATGCGGAATATCAATCAGTACGTGGTCCAGGACGACGAGAACCAAACGGCGTGGTTGAACATGTCGAACTGGAGTTGGTGGAGCTGGTACGGCAGCGAGACCGAGGCGATGGCCTACTACCTCAAGCTGCTCGCCCGCACCGATCCACAAGGTGAATTGGCGCCGCGGTTGGTGAAGTATTTGTTGAACAACCGCAAGCATGCCACTTATTGGAATTCGACGCGGGATACGGCCCTGGTCGTCGAGGCGTTCGCCGACTACATCCGTGCCAGCGGCGAAGACAAGCCGCAAATGACCGTCGAAGTGTACCTCGACGGCGAATTGCAGAAAGCGGTCGAGATCACGCCCGAGACGCTGTTCAGCTTCGACAACAAGTTCGTCGTCGAAGGCGAGGCGCTGACCGCCGGCGAACATACCGTCGAACTGCGGCGGAAAGGCAGCGGACCGCTGTACGCGAACGCCTACTTGAGCTACTTCTCGCTCGAAGATTTCATCCCGCCCGCCGGGTTGGAAATCAAGGTCGAACGAAAGTACTACCGCTTGGAACGCGTGGATGCGACCGCCCAGGTGGCCGGTTCCCGCGGACAGGTGATCGACCAGAAAGTCGAAAAGTATCGACGCATCCCGTTGGAAAATCTCGACGAGGTGACCAGCGGCGATCTGATCGAGATCGAGCTGGAGATCGAGAGCAAGAACGACTACGAGTACATCGTGTTCGAAGATCGGAAGGCCGCCGGGTTCGAACCGGTCGACCTGCGGTCGGGATACAACGGGAACGCGCTCGGGGCGTACGTCGAGTTCCGCGACGAACGTGTGGTCTTCTTCGTCCGTCGGTTGGCTCGCGGCAACCATAGCGTGAGTTACCGCGTGCGGGCCGAGATCCCCGGTAAGTTCTCGGCCTTGCCCACCAATGCCGAGGCGATGTATGCACCGGAGTTGCGGGCGAACTCGAGCGAGATCAAGCTACGCATCGCCGATCGTCCGATCGCCGACGAGTAATCGCTCGACGACGAGATACGTAGTTTACGACGAAGGGCTCCCGCCGGAACGATTCGGCAGGAGCCCTTTTTCATGGCGTTCTCTTCGTCGCCGGTTGTCGGCAACGGCGGTGTTGTCGCTCAGGTGTGATAGTCGGCATTCAGCCGCACGTACTCGGGCGTCAAGTCGGTCGTCCAGAATCGGGCCTTCGCGTCGCCCTCAGAGAGCTGGAGTTCCACGAGCGTGTCTTTTTCGGCACGAATCGACGCCGAGACTTCGGCTTCGTCGTACTCGACCGGCACGCCGCCTTGGTACAGGAGATAACCGTTGACCCGCAGCGAGATCCCCTTGGGATCGAACGGAACCCCCGCGTACCCGGCCGCCGAAACGATCCGGCCCCAGTTCGGGTCGGCCCCGTGGATCGCGGCCTTGACGAGGGGGCTGTTGGCGATCGTGCGGGCGATTTGCAGGGCGTCTTCCCGCGTTTTGCACCCCTCGACTTCGATCGTGATGAGATGGGTGGCGCCTTCGCCGTCGGCGGGAATCATGCGGGCCAATTCACTGCACAAGTCATGCAGCGAGGCCTTGAATTCTTCCAGATGATCCCCTTCCAACGGCGGCCCTCCGGCGGCGCCGTTCGCCAACAGCAGCACCGTATCGTTGGTGCTCATGTGCCCGTCGACGTTGATGCAGTTGAAGGTGTCTTCGACGACTTCGCGCAAGATCTGTTGGGCCGTTTCAGGGGTCAGTGTCGCATCGGTCATCACGACGCCCAACATCGTCGCCAGGTTCGGCCCCATCATGGCGGCGCCTTTGACCATCCCGGTGAGCTGAATTTCGCGCCGCGCGATCGAGATCGTGCGTCCGGCCAGTTTGTAAACGGTGTCGGTCGTCATCATGCCGCGGGCGGCAAGGATGAGGGCTTCTTCGTCGTTGCCCAGCCGCTTCGCGGCCAGCTCGATGCCCTTGGCGATCTTGTCCATCGGCAGGTACGTGCCGATGATCCCGGTCGAAAGGACGAGCGCTTGATCCTCGGTCGCACCGACGGCCTCGGCGGCCAAGCGGGCCATCTCGTAGGCGTCTTTGAGACCTCGCTCGCCCGTGCAGGCGTTCGCGTTGCCCGAGTCGATCACGACCACGCGGGTTTTGTCGTTGGGCGTCCGCTCGCGGTCGAGTTGCACCGGCGCGGCGAACACGCGGTTTTGCGTGTACACCCCGGCGGCGACGGCCGGCGTTTCCGACACGATCAACGTCAAGTCGGGCTTGCGCAGATCTCGTTTGAGTCCGCAATGGACGCCCGATACCAGAAAACCCTTGGGTACTCGAATGGCCATCGACTCGAATATCTCCCTATTGATTGTCGCGAATCATCGCGGAAACGTCTGCTTGATTCGGTTGCCGGGCACGACGTGCGGAAATGCACACGGTCGGCTCGAAGCCGTGTTTCGGCGACGTCCAACCGCCGACTTACAAAAGGGCGGTCGTTTCGGGATAGCCGTACATCAGGTTGAAATTCTGTACGGCGGCTCCCGAGGCGCCCTTGATCAAGTTGTCGATGCAACTGATGGTTACCACACGGTCTTGGACCAACCTTGCCGTGACGTGACACATGTTCGTGCCCATCGTGTCTTTAGTGGCCGGAAGGTGATCGACCACGCGAACGAACGGTTCCTCGGCGTAGAAGGTTCGCAGGCACTGGAGGAGTTCTTCCTCTTGGACGTCGCGTGTCGGTTTGGCGTAGGCGGTGGTAAGGATCCCGCGATCCATCGGGGTCAAGTGAGGAGTAAACACCACCCGCACTGCGCCTCCGGCGCGGTCGGCCAAGAACTGTTCGATCTCGGGCGTGTGCCGATGCCGCCCCACGTTGTACGCCGAGATGCTTTCGTTGCATTCGGGGTAGTGTGTGGTCAGCTTCGGCGTGCGTCCGGCCCCTGAAACGCCGCTTTTGGAATCGATGATGATGTCTTCCGGTTCGATCAGTTTGGCGGTCAGCAAGGGGGCCAAGGCCAGGATCGCCGACGTCGGATAACAGCCCGGATTCGCCACCAATCGGGCACCGCGGATTTGTTCCCGGTACAGCTCCGGAAGGCCGTACGGCACCTTGCCCAATCGGTCGGCGTCGGGATGCTTTTGTCCGTACCACTTTGCGTAAACGTCGGCATCGTGCAAACGGTAGTCGGCGCTGAAGTCGACCACTCGGCAGCCGGCGTTCAACAAATCGGGAATGACCTGGGCGCTGGCCGCATGGGGCAGGCAACTGAAGACGCATTCGGCCCTGGCCGCAATCTCGGCAGGGGAAAGATTTTCCAACGACAGGTCGAGCCGTCCGGTCAGCGACGGATGGACCATGGCGATCGGCGCGTTCTCTTGACGGCTCGTGACCGCGACGATCTCGGCCTCGGGATGACGCAACAGGATTTTGATCAGTTCCACCGCGGTGTAGCCGGTGGCTCCCATTACGGCAATTTTGGTCATTGTGGATTCCGGCGAAAGCAGAGAAACGATGAAGGTGTGATACCTTCCCGGCGAAATTGCCCGCAACCTGATCGGTCGATCCAAGAGGGCTCTGTTCGGTCGGGCGGCATCGATCGATATCGGTACAGATCGGCGACACGTTTCTCGGGCGAAAGGTTCACGCCCGGCGAATCGCCGCAACCTAAAGGCAAACCTGCAATATACCCGTCATCGGGATGAGCGGCTAGGGGCGACGGGCTTCGGGAATGGGGCCCCTCTGTAAGGCCATACAGCCCCCACCGGGGTTGTCTTCCGAAAACCGATGCTTTCGTCACGTCGTGTGGTTTCATAAATGCAACATCCATGCTTCGTTCCCCAATTGTCACGAGGCCGGAGCAGGTTGATAGGGTTTGCGTAAGTGTATGAAAAATAGCAAGTTACGGGCGATTTGTTTGACACGGACGTGAAAAACCGTCAAGATGATACTCTCCTCGGGTGATACAACCCGAGGCGGGGGAACTTCTTGGCATTTTGGGGCGTCCAAGAAATCGGAACAGACGTGAACGACGACGCGCAACTGATCAAAGCGACGCTTGCCGGAAAGACGGCTGCCTTCGGCCGGCTGGTGCGAAAGTACCAGGATCGGCTGTATAACACTATGCTCCACGTCGCCGGCAACGGGGTGGATGCCCAGGACGTCGTTCAGGAGGCGTTCATTCAGGCCTTTTTGCACCTGGACTCGTTTGCCCAAGAGAGTGCGTTTTACACCTGGCTGTACCGGATCGCCTTCAACGTCGCGGCCACCCATCGACGCCGGAGAAAACCCACCGTGTCGATCGAGGACGTCCGGGAACGGGTCGGCGAAGAACCGGCCGGTCAGGACGGCGGACCTTCCGAAGAAGTCGAGCGGCAGGAACGCTGTCGCCTGGTGCGGGAAGCCATCGCTTCCCTGCCCGAGGAGCATCGCCAGGTTTTGGTGTTGCGGGAAATCGACGGTTGTTGCTACGAAACGATCGCAGAAATCCTCCAGTTGCCCATCGGAACCGTTCGCAGTCGGTTGCATCGGGCCCGGTTACAATTGAAAGAAAAACTCAAAGAATCGCCTATCGATTTGTAGATTGCCCGACGTTTTGAAGCGAGTATGTCGGGAGTTCGATCGCGCGTGCTCGAAGCACGGTGATTGAAAGTCGGAAAGAACCATGAAGAACGTGCCGGAAAACGAACTGTTCAGCGCCTACCTCGACGGCGAGTTGACCGCCGAAGAGGAACGGCGTGTCGAGCAGTTGCTTGCCGAAAGCGACTCGGCGCGGCAACTGATGGACGAATTGCGGTCCCTCAGTGCCGTGTTGCAATCGCTGCCGCGCGAGCAGGCACCGATCGACTTCAGCGAGCGCGTCTTGCAAGAAGTCCGGCATCGGGTTCTCGACGATGCGCCGCTCGGCACCGCCGACGGACCGCGTCCGGCCGTTTCGGTGGAACCTTCCGACGACGAGGCGCTGCCGTCGATCACGTTCGGGACGGTCTTGCGTCGTGCCGTGCGTCCGCGAAACCTCATTTGGGCGATCGTGGCCGCCTCGGTGGCGATGGTGTTCTATCTGGCCGATGTGAACGACCGCGTCGGCGAACGACCGCAAGACTTGGCCTTGCGGCAGATTCCATCGGAGGAAGCCGAAACGGTTCCCGAAATGGAAGCTGCCGTGGAAGAAACCCTTCCCGCACCGGAATCGCTCGCGGTGACCGAAGACGCAGCCGCCGGCGCGACGGCAGAGACGATGGAGGCCGAGGCCGCACCGGCCATCACGCGAATCGAAGTGGCCCCTGCCGAACCGGCGATTGCCGAGGTTACCAACGTGCCGCGCGAAAGCGAATACGTGGCGGCCGAAGCCCCGATCGAACCGATCGACATTGTTTGCGTCGTCGATTCCCGGGTCGATCCCGAGGAATTGGCATCGATGGTCGTCGTCCGGCGGAATGCCGTTCCTGACCATGCTTTGCCCGGTGAAGGGTGGGAGTTCGCTGCTGAAACGTCGCCCCCCGCGGGGAAACGTCCGCTCGTGAAGATCGAACGACAACAAGTCGGGGCACAGCAAGAGATGGTCGTCGAGATGACGGCGAACGCCGCCCAATTGCAAGCGGTGCTCGACGAACTGGGCGTTCGGCCGGAAGTCGAGGAAATCCAGGTTCCGCCGCCGGTCGAGTCGTTGGCGCGGGCTGATGCCCAAAGGCGACTGCGCGTCGTACCTCGCGAGCGATTGGCGATGACGCGGCGTCGCGCGGTACCGCAAGCGGCGGCCTACGGTGCGATGGCCGATGCCACGGCTCCTTCGGCACCACAGCCAACGACGTTCGGACAATCCGCCCCCGGCGCATTGCCCGGCGGGCGAGGAAGTGAGCCCGCGGAAGGGGCCGCGCCGAGCGCGGGAGCTCTCGGCGGGGTGCGTGCGATGCGCACCTTCGGAGCGGCTCCCCAAGCCGAAGCGCTTGCGGAAGAAGCGATCCCGGCTGAAGAAAAGCCGGCGGCAGCCCAAGCAGCACGTACGGCTGCAAACGCCGACGAGCAGCGAGCCGAAACGGGAGCCGGCGCAACCGCGTATGGCGGTGAATCGCAAGTCCGTGCCAAAGCGGCGACACCGCGATTGGTGAAGCAGGACGCCCTCTCTCAGATTCAGGCGATGCCGAAGGCCCAGGTTCCGGTCCGTTTGGTGTTCGTTCAGGGGTTGCCGACCGCCTCGTCCGACCGGTCCGGCACGAAACGCGCTCCCCAAAGCGCAGAGGACGAGACGTCCGCGCAGCCGGCCGACTCCGACCGCTGACCGTTCTTTTGCGAGTCGAACCTCGTCAATTACGGCAGTTGACCCGGTCCGTACAGTTCTTGTGACCTGCCTTGGTGCGGGGATTTGTCTATCGATCGTGTGCCGGTGCACGCGGTCGCTTTTTCGTTTGTCGAGGTTCGAGGAGTCGAAATCGATGTCGCAAGTGACGATAATCGTGCGTCCGAACGGCCCATTCGTCGTGCAGGGGCCGGTCAAGGTGGTCGACGTGGATGGGAACGTATTCATCGAAAGCAGCGATAAGCCGATCGCCTTGTGCCGCTGCGGGGCGGCCAAGAATCGTCCTTTTTGCGACGGGGCACACAAAGAATGCGGCTTCCAAGCCGACGATCGCGCGTCGTTCCAAACCGACGCCTGATTCATCGAGCACCGATGTCGCCGGTCAGCTCTTCTTTTCGCGGACGACCGGCGACGGTGCCGACGAGCCGTCGGGCAGGTCCAGCGTACAGCGGTCGTTGAGTAGGTCGATCAGTCTGCGCAGTCGACCATAATTGCGGCGATTGAAGTGGAAGACCAGGCGAGGCAATTCGCACAGTTCCGGTTCGTCGGCTTCTTCCGCCAGCGGCGGACCCACGCGGAAACGGCCTGAACGCAACAGATCGCGAAATGTCTCGTTGATTTCTTCGAGGGTTTCTGCGGTCGGCGGTTCTCGCAGACGCATCACCAAATGATGACGCACGTAGCGGATGCTGTGGAAATTGCGATAGAAGTGCAGGATTTCGTGGGCGGCCGATTGCGCCGAAGTGCAGCGCCGGTATAGGGCGAGGTCGTCTTCGTCGATCATGCCGCGGGCCAATAGTTGATCGACCAGCAGCTTTTCGAAATCGCGCCAGTACGTTCCCTCGGGTTCGTCGAGTAGGACGACCGGGATCGGATCGCGTTTGCCCGTCTGAAGCAAAGTGAGGACTTCGATTCCTTCATCGAGCGTACCGAAACCGCCCGGCAGTAGGCACACGGCATGACTTTCTTTCACGAACATGAGCTTGCGCGTGAAGAAATACTTCATGTGAACGAGCTTGGGATCGCCGGCGATGACGGGGTTGTCGGCCTGCTCGAAAGGGAGCATGATGTTGAGGCCCATCGACGCCTCGCGACCGGCACCTGCGTGTCCCGCCTCCATGATGCCGCCGGCCGCGCCGGTGACGACCATCCAGCCGGCCTCGGCGATCAGACGGCCGAATTCGGCCGCCAGCCGGTAGGTCGGTTCGTGCGGCTGGGTACGTGCGGATCCGAAGATCGCCACTTTCCGGCACCAACGATACCGGCGAAACACCTTGAACGCCGTGCGCAGCTCACGCAACGTGCGGTTGATCAGCTTGAGGTCGCCTCGTCCGGCCCCGTCGGTAGCAAGCTTGTCGGCCGCCTCGCGAATGCGGCTGACTAGGGCGTTGATTTCCTCTTGAGGGGGACGACGCGGACGGCGGACCGTTCTTACATCGAGGCGGATTTCCCCGGAAGAGGGGGAAGTGTCGCGGTTGTCGCTCGAACGTGCCATGGATTCGCTTCTCATTCGGTCGGCGCACCGCGAAAACCAAATACGGGAAAAGGTTTTCTAAAGCGCGCAATGTCCCTATGTTGTTCCCCAGTGCAAGCATACGATATTTCCTCGATGCGAGGCGAATTTGCCGTGTTATGCGAGGGGGAGAGCGGGGGCAAGGAAGGGGAAATGAAATCGTCGAACGTTGCGGGCGGAACAAAAAAACGCAAACGGCCTGCGGTCGTACCGAGGTCCGTTTGCGTGCGAGGTTTCTCGATTCGCCGTGCCGATTACGGCATTGCCGATCAGGCCGAAGGACGGCGGTAATGTTGGTAAGCCAGTAAAACTTCGTAGAGGTCGAGCGACACGGTGATTTCTTCCTTGGCGAAGTCGTCGAGCCAAGTTCGGTTGGCTCGCACGGCATCCATGAGTAACGGAAGAATCTCTTGGAGCGTGACTTTCACCGAGGGAGACGTTTCAGCAACGACCGAAGCCGTATCGCATTCCTCTTGGGGACCGTAATAGACGCGTAGTCGTGCGGCCATAGCGTCCTCGCTTCCCTGCCGAATGATCGTTGGACGGTACGGCGACTCGGCGTCGATCCCTGACGCCGACATGTTCGCCGTATGACTTCGATTGCTTCCCGTCGTCTCTTATCGGCGGGTGCCCTGTTGTGACTTTGAGCAATTTCACGGAAAATGCAGGTTTTCCGGAGAATCGACTCTGTACTGATTCTGTCGGGTGCGGTACAAACGGAGGGCCTGCCTCGCGGCGGGGATTCCTCTTGCAGAAAACCGCCGAGCGAGTGCAAACTCTCCGTTTTCGTGGATCGTTTCGAAGATGACGTGAAAGAAACAGGAGGTGAGCGCGGCTCGTTCGACGCTGATCGAGGTGTGGGGGATCGTTTCCGCGATCGCCCGCGACGGCTAGCATACAATGCGTCCCTTTGGCAGGCGTGGACGGCGAACAACCCGTTCGAGTGTCCGCGGTAGCTGGGGTAGTGGTAACGAGAGCGCGTTTTGGCCGGTCGGCCGTGTGATGACGCCATGAGCAATACCGAAGTCACGATTACCATGCGGCAGTTGATTCGCGGACTGGGGATTTCCTCGAAACAGGCCCAGGCCGTCGTCGATCTTCTCGATGCGGGGAACACCGTCCCCTTCATCACGAGGTATCGAAAGGATCAAACCGGCGGACTCGACGAGGAACAGATCCGCCGCATTCAAAAGCGATTGATCAAGCTGCGGCAGCTTGCCGAACGAAAGAAGACGATCCTGCGATCCATCGAATCGCAGGGCAAACTCACCGAGAGCCTGGCCAAGCGGATTCGTGCCGCCGGTTCTCTCAAGCGACTGGAAGATCTCTATCTGCCGTACAAGCCGCGCAAGCAAACACTTGCCGCGCAAGCTCGGAACCGCGGCCTGGATCACCTTGCCCGCGAGATTCTCGAAGCCGACCCCGCCGCCGCCGATCTGGACGCTCGCGCCGCCGACTACGTCAATCCCGACAAGGGAGTGAATACCGCCGCCGAGGCCTTGTTGGGCGCCGGACACATCATCGCCGAGCAGTTTTCGGAACGCATCGAGCTGCGGGAAAAGCTGCGGGAAATCTTGGAACGCACCGGCGTATTGCACAGCACGCGCATCGGCGGCGATGAGACGCCTTCGCCTTCGGAGAATGCCAAATCCACCGCTGCGGCGACGAAGACAGCAGAACACGACTCCTCGGAATCGGCAGCGACGGAAAGCAAGGCGGTAGAGCCGTCTTCGGCGAAAACGGCAAGCGACGCATCGCCCGAATCGGAGACCGACGCCGTAGTCTCGGACAAGACGACGGACGATGCCGAGTCGGCGGAGGCGATCGATCAAGCCCAGCCGACCGCACCGAGCGAGGCAGGTTCCGAGCCGAAGGAAACGACGGCCACCGAAGCCGACGCGTTGGCCGCGGGTGAGGCGCCTACGGCGGCCGATCCGGCAACAAACGACGACGCCGACGACGGGGATTCACCGGAGGACGATACCACCGTATCGGCCGAGATGCCTCCCGACGAATCGGCGGACGAGCCCGCTGAAGAAGGCTTCGAACCGATCGTTCCACAGAGTACCGACGGGTCTCGAACGGGAAGCGAAACGCCCCCGCCCGAGGAAGAAACTACCCGATCGGTGGACGACGCCGCGAGCGCGGACCAGACGAAGAGCGACTCCGAATCTTCTCTTACGGAAACGTCCCAAGCGACGGAAGTCGGCGAGGCGGCAGAGCAGCCGACTTCGGCGCCGTCGGCATCCGAGCCGAAGACCGCACCGAAGCAGCAGAAGTTGTCGAAGGCGGAAGCTCGCAAGCGTGCCAAGGAACGTAAGAAGAAGAAAAAAGAAGAACGCAAGGTCAAGGCTTTCGCCGACTACTTCGATTACCACGAGGCGATCCGCAAGATTCCGCCGCATCGCGTCCTGGCGATCAATCGCGGCGAGCGATCGAAGGTTTTGCGCGTGCGAATCGAGGCCGACACCGAGGCCATGATCGCCGTGGCCGAAGAAGAATGCGTGCCCAAAGATCATCCGCATGCCGAATTCCTGAAAGGTTGTGCCCGCGATGCGCTTTCGCGATTGATCTATCCCAGTTTGGAACGCGAGGCACGCCGCGATTTGACCGACCGAGCCGAGTCGCACGCCGTCGACGTTTTCGCGAAGAATCTTCGCAAGCTGTTGTTGCAGCCGCCGGTGCGCGATCGCCGCGTGTTGGCGATCGATCCCGGGTACCGCAGCGGATGCAAACTGGCTGCCTTGGATCAATTCGGCAACGTGCTCGACGTCGGCGTGATTTCGTTGATCGGCAAGGCGGAAAAACGCGAACAGGCCAAGGAGAAGATCATCGCCTTGGTCGAGCGTTACCATCTTTCGATCATCGCCATCGGCAACGGTACGGGGTGCCGCGAAACCGAGTTGTTCATCGCCGAGTTGCTGGAGAACGAGCTGGCCGGTCGCGGGCTCGCGTACGCTATCGTCAACGAAGCGGGCGCCAGCGTCTACTCGACAAGCCCCTTGGGCCGTGAAGAGCTGCCCGAGTTCGACGCGTCCGTCCGCGGGGCGGTTTCCATCGGGCGGCGGTTGCTCGACCCGCTGAGCGAACTGGTGAAAATCGATCCCGGCAACATCGGCGTGGGATTGTACCAGCACGATGTGAAGGCCAAACACCTTCGTGAATCACTCGATGCCGTCGTCGAGTCGTGCGTGAACTACGTCGGTGTCGATGTGAACACGGCCAGTCCCGCACTCTTGCGATACGTGTCGGGACTGAATCAATTGACGGCCCGGCGTGTGTACGAATACCGTCGAGCGAACGGCCCCTTCCGGAATCGCGAACAACTGCGGAACGTGCCGGGGATCGGCGAAACGACGTTCGTCCAGGCCGCCGGCTTTTTGAAAATCAATGGTGACAATCCGCTCGACGCGACCTGGATTCATCCCGAAAGCTATCCATTGGCCGAGCGGCTGATGGAAAAACTGGGAATCACCGCCGAAGAGATCATCCGCGGCGACAAGGCCGAGTTATTGGAGAGCAAGATCCGCGAGATCGATGTGGATCAGTTGGCCGAGGAACTCGGCGCCGGTAAGCTGACCGTCCGCGACATTCTCCAGCAGTTCATGCGTCCCGGTCGCGATCCGCGGGAAGACATTCCTCGTCCTGCATTCAAAGAGGGCGTCCTGAAGCTTGAGGACCTTGAAGTCGGCATGGAACTCAGCGGGACGGTGTTGAACGTGGTCGACTTCGGGGCGTTCATCGACATCGGGATGCACGACAGCGGCCTGGTGCACGTCAGTCAACTGGCGAACCGGTACATTCGCGATCCGCACGAGGTGGTGTCGGTCGGCGACATCGTTCGCGTGTGGGTGATCGGTGTCGACAAGGAACGTCGTCGTGTGTCGTTGACGATGATCCCGCCGGGGACGCAACAAAAGAAGCGTTCCGAACCTCGGGAGCGGCGCGACGACAAGAAGACTTCTCGCGAGCAGGGACGCAGCAAACGTCGCGAGGATCGTCGAGGCGGCAAGGGCGGCGAACGGCGACGCGAACACCATGGTCGACGGCGAACACCTCCCAAGCCGGTAAAACCGATCAGCTCCGAGATGATCGAGGGGAAAGAACCGCTGCGGAGCTTCTCCGATCTGCTCCAGTACGCAGCGGTCAAAGGAATCGTGCCGCAAGCGGCATCCGACGGCAAGGAGAGCAAGAAACGAAAAAAGAAAAAGGGGAAGAAAGACGGAGGACAGCCGGCGCAAGCGACGCCGCCTGCGTCGCAATCGTCGACCGAATCGGATTCGACAGCTGCCGAAAACCCGACGGACGAAAAGGAGGGCCGGGGGGACCAAGGACAAACCGGCTCGCCCGGCGCCCCACCGGAGAAGGAAAACTGACCGCCGGCGGCCGTGTACGACGCGGAACACCATGATACTTCGATGAGACGATGAGCGACGAATTCAAAGAACGGTTGGAACAAGCGATTCGGCGGGGACGACGGCGCAGCGAACGACTCGCCGAGGAAGAAGCACGGCGTCGGATGACCGAGCAGGAATTGCGCTCGTTGCACACGAAGTATCGCATCGAATTGACCGAGCACATCGAGCGTTGCCTGAAAGAACTCCAAGATCACTTTCCCGGCTTCCGGTACGAAACGATTCTGTCCGATCGCGGATGGGGAGCGGCGATCAGTCGCGACGACCGCGGCGGACGACGGGAAAACGTCCACGCGAATTTTTTCAGCCGCTTGGAGATGGTCGTCCGGCCGATTTCCGAATATTACATTCTCGAGCTTTCGGCCAAGGCGACCGTGCGGAACCGCGAATTCTTCAATCGATCGCATTACCAAGAGCTGCCGGATGTCGATATCTCCGGCTTTCACGAGGCCATCGACCGTTGGGCGATCGAGTTCGCTGAACAGTACGCCGCACAAAACTGATGATCTTGCGGCGATCTCTCACGCGGTCGATACGAGCCCTCAGTCGGGAAGTTGGTGCGGATCCCAGGCATGGACGAAGTCGACCAACGCCACGGCATGTTCGACCGGGGTATCGGGTAGGACGCCGTGACCCAAGTTGAAGATGTGACCGCACCGGCCTTGCGTTCGTCGCAAGATCGACTCGGCTTGGCGTTCGATTTCGGAAACCGGCCCCAGAAGCACCGTCGGATCAAGGTTGCCTTGAATGCCTTTCTCTTCACCGACAGCGGCCCAAGCATCGGCGATGTCCACGCGCCAATCGACCCCGATGATGCTTCCGCCCGCCTCGGCCATCAGAGGAATCAGAGCCGGATTTCCTGTGCCGAAATGGATCGCGGGCACATGCTTCGGCAACGCGGCGAACACGGCTTGCGTGTGCGGGAGCACGAATCGCCGATAGTCGGCAGGCGACAAGCACCCGACCCAACTGTCGAACAACTGAACGGCTTGGACGCCCGCTTCGATTTGGGCCACCAAGTACCGGCTCACGGCCCGGCTCAACCGCCCCATCAGATCGTGCCAGGCCGATTCATGCGTACGCATAAACCGCCGCGTTTCGGCAAAATCACGGCTGCCGCGTCCTTCGACGGCGTAGCCGGCCAACGTGAACGGCGCCCCGGCAAATCCGATCAAAGGCAGTGAATCGTTGAGCGCCTTGCGCGTGGCGACAACGGCTTCGAACACGAAGGAAAGCGGTTCGAGATCGTCGAGTTCGCGGATGCGCTCGACGTCTTCCGGCATGCGAACGGGGCTTTCCAAAATCGGCCCGTCGCCGGGGGTAAATCGCAGCGGCAAGCCCATGCAGTCGAGGATCGGCAGCAGGTCGGCGAACAAGATGGCCGCATCGACTCCGAGTCGCTCGACTGCCGTGATCATGACTTCGGCGCACAGTTGAGGATTGCGGCACAGATCGAGGAAGGAGACCTTTTCCCGGATGGCCCGGTACTCGGGCATGTAGCGCCCGGCTTGGCGCATGAGCCACACAGGAATGCGATCGACCGGTTCGCCGCGTGCCGCCTTCATGAAACGACTTTGTTGCCAGGCGGGCGCGGTCGGCGAGTTGGTTTCGGGCATCGGGGCGTCCTCGTAAGCGAACGGGATAGCATTCGACCACAGGTGCGCGAGGCGGAACGCAAACACCGAGCGGGCGAATTCATGGTAGAAGGCGAAGCCGACCACGGTCAAGGATGTCGGCCGTCCCACGAAAAAAAGACCGCTCGGCGGAACAGGGGACCCGCCGAGCGGCTGTCGTTTTCCTTCGTACTCATGTCACCCGATCGGGAATCATGTTCCCAGGGTTTATGCCGCTCACTCGGTGACGGCGACGGTTACTCTCACGCTTGGGGCGCGGGAGCTGCGGCAGGCAAGGGAGCCGGTTCACCGCTTTCGACCGGAGCACCGCAGGCGGGCTCGCAAGCCGGTTCGCAGGCCGAGCAGGCACGGCATTTCTTGCAGCCGAACAGGTCGTCCAAGATCTTGAGGACCGGACGGCACTTCACTTGGCAAGGATCGCACACGTCGCAAGCGGGCTCGCAGGCCGGTTCACAAGCCGGCTCACAAGCCGAGCAACCGCACGGCTTGACCAGCAGCTTGTCCCGCACGTTCCGCAGCAAGTTGCGGACAGGTTGCTTGCAGCACAGGTCGCAGCCGCCGCAGCCGCCGCAAGCGGGCTCACATGCCGGTTCTTCGCAAGCGGGCTCGCAGGCCGGTTCGCATGCTTCGCAGGCCGGTTCACAAGCCGAGCAACCGCACGGCGTGACGGCTGCTTTGACCTTGCGGACCAACGTCCGAACGGGTTGCCTGGAGCACAGGTCGCAGCCGCCGCAAGCGGGCTCACAAGCGGGCTCACAAACCGGTTCTTCGCAAGCGGGCTCGCAGGCCGGCTCGCACGCTTCGCACGCGGCAACGCACTTCTTGCATTCGAACAGGCCCTTCAATCCCGCGAACAGGTCGCAGCGTTTGCAGGGTTCGCAAACGGGTTCGCACGCCGGTTCGCATGCTTCGCAGGCCGGTTCGCAGGCGGGCTGCTCACAGGCCGTGCACTTCTTCATGCCCCCGAACAGGTCGAGGGCGTACGTTTGGCCGCAGACCATCAAGCCGGCAACCAACGCTCCCAACAACACTTTCGTCTTCATAGAGCCAACTCTCCTCTCGTTGTGAACTGGGGCAACGTGACCTTCCTACACCTGTCGGCCTCCAACCCGCACCGCACACGGCCGTTGCGCGACGCAATCCGTATCGGTCAGTGGGTTCTCCCATGGGTTAGAACCGACTGGGAATCGGTGGGGGTCGCAGGGGGAAGTTTCCCTCGCCGCCAGCCCCGACAATCGACCTCGCCGACGGTAGCGGACCCTCCGTGGTGTCCGCGAATCTTGCACCGACCGACGAAAACCATTCCACCCTTGCGCCTCCTGAAATTCGCAAGGCTCACGGTTCGTATCGGCAGGGTCACGAAAGCCCCTTGAGTCGCCGTAAGTGTTTTCCAGCAAAAGATTTACTTAAACGATCGTCGGGGTTGTGCGTGTTGCGAAGCAAGGGTAAGCGCGGCAAACTTTGCGGGTACGCCGACGAGAGAGGGGGCTTTTCTGTCTTGGGTGACCGTCAAACTTTGCCTGGTTTGTGCGGGCAATGCTCGTGAGGTGTCGGGACGCCGACGGCAAGTGAAATGAAGCCGCGCAGCGAAAACGCCTCCCGAATTGGATCGAGAGGCGTTCCCGCGTGTCAGACGGGTATTCGAAAACAAAACAATCAGACGATACGTGTCGCGGGCGTCGTGTCGAGCGGCGCTTACGCCTCCAGTTCGAATCCTTTGCGGCGCGGTCGACTGCGCAGTGCGTTGGCCTGTTCGTCGCCGATGAATTCTTCCTTGTCGGGATCCCAGCGAAGTTTGCGCCGCAAAAGCAACGTCAGGTTGCACATGTGGCACGAGGTCATCGTGCGATGATGCGTCCAAACATCGGAGATCGGCACCGACCCGTCGGCGATGCAGTCAAAGAAGTTCTTCATGTGGTTGCCGGGTTCTTTGCCCTTGTAGAGTTTGATGACTTCTTCGTTGATCGACTTCCAATCGGCCTCGGTCAGTTCTTCGACGGGCTTACCCGACAGTCGTCCCCGGTTTACGAAGATGCGTCCGCGTTCGCCTTCGATCAGAATGCCGTTGCCGCCGTCGCCTTTGGCGCTGGGTTGTACGTTCAATGTGGCTCCGTTGGCGTACTTCAGCGTAACATCGAAAGTGGTGGCCGTGTTGTACCCGTTGGGCAATTCGAGCTCGCCGGCCAGGAACGCCTGAACGTCGTAGTTTTCGGGGATATAGGACGGAAAATTGCCCGTCCCTTCGATTTCGATCGGCCCGGTATGATCGACTCCCAGCGCCCATTGGGCGATGTCGATGTGGTGGGCTCCCCAGTCGGTCATCTTTCCGCCGGAGTACTCCAACCACCACCGGAACGTTTTGTGCGTGCGTTCGATCGTGTATTCCCGCTTGGGAGCCGGTCCGAGCCACATGTTCCAGTCGAAATACTCGGGCACTTGGGCGGTCGGGAACGGGCCGCCCTCGGGCCCGCCGCCGATGCCGACGTACGCGTGCAGGTTCTTACCCAAACGACCGCTCTTGGCGATCACGACGGCCTGCAAGAAACGAGAAGCACACTCGCTTCGCTGCTGGGTGCCCACCTGGAACACCTTGCCGGTTTCTTTGACCACGCGACCGATGATTTGTCCTTCTTCGATCGTCAGGGTCAACGGCTTTTCGCAGTACACGTGGAGGCCCGCCTTGAGGGCGGCGACCGAGATGGGGACATGCCAGTGATCCGGCGTTCCGATCGTGACCAAGTCGAGCTTTTCTTTGTCGAGCAACTCGCGGTAGTCGTTGTAAATGCGCAGCTTGCCGCCGAACTTGGCGCTGAAGGCTTCGGCATGGCGACGATCGACGTCGCAGACCGCCACGATGTCGGCGAATGCTGCGGCGTTTTGGGCGATCTTGCCGCCGCGGGCGAAACTGCCTTCGCCGCCCACGCCGATCGCGGCAAACACGGGACGGCTGTTTGCATCCATGCCCAAGGCCGATCGCCGCTGCCAGATCAACGGTGTACCGAACGCCGTTGCTGCGAGAGCCTTGACTACGGAACGTCGGGAAACGCGTCGTGAAATCATCGAGTACCTCCCTTGTCGAGTCGTCGAAGATGTCGGACCAAAGCCGAATCGGGGAACCGAATGGGAAAAGGGATGCGCCGCCTATGGAAGCGGTGCCGCACACCACCACTAAATAGAGAATTGTCGCCCGACCGCACACGCCACCCTCCTCAGAGGGGGTTATCCCTTGTGAACGAGACGCGTCCACAAGGCCCGTACCGAGTCCCGGTGATCGAGTCGGAAGTAATAGCTCGTTCCGCCGTCGGCCACCGTACGGACGAGGATCGTCTTCCAGGGCCGATAATAATATTGCGGATGGTCTTTGTCCGGCGGGCCGTTGCGCCAATCGTCGGGCAGGGGGGCCAAGTCGAAGACGGCGGTGGTGAACTTGGCGATCGATTCACCGTGTCGCCGGGCGACGTTTCGCGCCATCGACAGGGCCTTCAGGTACACCTCGGGCCCCATGACGGCCGTTCCGAGGTTCAGGAATACCCCGCCTTCCAATTGGGAAACGGAGTGGGCGAAGATCAAGAAGTCGGTATACGAAGCTTGCCCCAACGCGGCACCGTCACAGTCGGGATGGGCGTGGACGATATCGCAACCGATGCCCACGTGCACGGTCATGGGAACGTCGGATTCGTAACACGCCGCGGCCAGACTCAATTCGAAGTGCGGTACGTCGTTTCGCATGTCGCAAATCGTGCGGCCGACGGCCTCGCCCAGTCCCTCGTCCCGCTCGGCGGCCGATCGGACGATTGCGTTCAACCGGCCGGTTTCTTGCCACAGGCCGAACTGTCCCACACGAATCCAGCGGGCGACGCTTTCGCTCGTACCGCCGATGGTCGCCAGCTCGAAGTCGTGAATCATGCCCGCCCCGTTGGTTGCCACGTGGGTGATGCATCCTGCGCGAACCAGATCGATCAGGTATCGTGACAAACCCAGTTTGATGGGGTGGGCGCCGGTGAACAGAATCACGGGGCGGCCCAGCCGGTTCGCCTTCCGAATCGCGTCGACCAGCGCGGCAAAGTCGGACGATTCGATTGCGTCATGCGGTTCCAGCGGCAGACATCGATCGGCCGTCAGGTCATGGCCTCGCTCGGCGATCGGTCGCAGGTGAACGGTCCGGGGATCGAATCGGGCATAACGGCTCATGGCGGCCTCGGAGGGCTCACGGCCCGGTAAGGTCGTCGTTCGTTTCTTCCTCAGTCGGATTTCCGCATTGTGTGCCGAATGACCGGTTGCGGTCGAGATCAATTCTCGACGGCTTTTCGTCGCGCGGGCTCTCCGGGCGTGTATGGCGAGCCGGTTTGCCTCACTTTTCTCGATTTCCCCGTTCTCCTATCATCATCTTGTATGAGCACGCACACGTATGAATTCGATGTAGTCGTCGTAGGTGCCGGTCATGCCGGAGTGGAAGCCGCGTTGGCTGCCGCACGCATGGGGGCTTCGACGGCCCTGTTGACGGGGAATCTCGACACGATCGCGAAGATGAGTTGCAACCCGGCCATCGGCGGTGTCGCAAAAGGGCAGATCGTCCGCGAGATCGACGCGACGGGCGGTTGCATGGGGTTGGCGATCGATGCGGCGGGCATTCAGTTCCGAATGCTCAATCGGCGGAAGGGCCCGGCGATGCACGGTCCTCGCGCACAGGCCGACAAGGTGGAATATCATCGCGAGGTCAAGTTCCGCTGCGAGCAGCAAGCCGATCTAACGATCCGGCAAGAGACCGTTGAGGATATCCTGGTTTCCGATTCGCCCGGTGCCGACCGGCCGCGCGTCGAAGGGGTCGCCGTGCGCGGCGACGCGATCTACCGCGCTAAGGCAGTCGTGCTTTGTACCGGGACTTTTATGCAGGGCGTGCTTCATTTTGGCGACAAGACGATGCCGGGCGGACGCGCCGGCGAAGAGGCCGTCGGCGGTCTCAGTCTCGCACTGTGCCGGTTGGGCTTTCGAGTCGATCGTTTCAAGACCGGAACGCCCGCCCGCCTGAATGCACGAACCATCGACTACGCGAAACTCGAAGAACAGCCGGGTGACGACGAACCGGTGCCCTTTTCGTTTTTGACCGAGCGGATCGAGCAACCGCAGATCGCCTGCTGGATCACGTACACGAATCCGAAAGTTCACGAGATCATTCGGGCGAATTTGCATCGGGCGCCGATGTACACCGGGCAAATCAAGCACACCGGCCCGCGGTACTGCCCTTCGGTCGAAACGAAGATCGTCCGGTTTCCCGACCGCGAGCGACATCAAATCTATCTCGAGCCCGAGGGACGGCGGACGCTCGAAGTGTACGTCAACGGTTTGTCGACGAGCCTGCCGCGGGATGTGCAAGACGCGATGATCCGCGAGATTCCCGGGCTGGAGCGGGCGGAAGTCTTACGTTACGGATACGCCATCGAATATGACTATCTGCCGCCCGACCAGTTGTGGCTTTCGCTGGAAACGAAACGCATCGCCGGGTTGTTCTTCGCTGGACAAATCAACGGCACGACCGGATACGAAGAGGCCGCCGCCCAAGGCCTGATGGCCGGACTGAACGCGGCGCGGCTGGTACAGGGCAAGGAGCCGGTCGTTTTGCGCCGCGACCAGGCCTATATCGGTGTGATGATCGACGATTTGGTGACCCGCGGCGTCGATGAGCCGTACCGCATGTTCACCAGCCGTGCCGAATACCGGCTGCGGTTGCGGCACGACAATGCCGATTTTCGACTGACGCCGTTGGCCGACGAGCTGGGCTTGATCGACGCAGAGCGGCGAGAACGATTCCGTCGCAAGCAGGAGGCCGTCACCCGGCTCAAGAGCTTGATCGAGTCGCTCCGATGGGAGGGCAAGCCGCTGACCGGCTATTTTGCCCGGCCCGACGCGAACTGGGAGGCCGCCGTTACAGCGTATCCCGAACTGGGAATGTTCCCGCGCGACGCGGTCGAGCAAGTGTTGATCGATTTGAAGTACGCCGGTTATTTGGCCCGCGAGGACGCTGCCATCGCGAAAGCGCAGCGACTGGCCAAGAAACGGATACCGATTGATCTCGATTATGCATCGGTACCGCAGCTTCGGGCGGAGGCGAAGGAGAAGCTATCGCGGGTGCGTCCGCGGGATTTCGATCAGGCGGGACGCATCGCCGGCATCACCCCTGCCGACCTGGCCGTTCTATCGGTCTACTTGGAGGGCAAAGGCAGGCCCGGCGGCCGAAAGGCTTCTGAGCGAGACGCCGTCGCTTGACTGGAGGTTGAGCTCGGCGCTTTGGGGCTTGAGGAACTTCGGTGGTTGGGCGGTCTGCGTTGTTTTCGCTGTTAGTTACGAGATTTTCAGGGGATGGTGCCTTTGGGGTGCTATCGCGGGATTCGGCGGATTTGGGGACCGGAAAAGCCTGTCAAAAAAGGTAGCTTGGACTGAATTTGTGTGTCCCCAAATGGGGTGTGTTTGTTGTAACTTCTAGGTGTTTAAGAGGATGCGCCGAATACATTCGTCTTGACACGACCGGGGTCGCGGTTATAATGATCGCGGTTGGCAAATTTGGTAAAGTCGGCAGAACCGGATGAGCCTGCCGTTTGGAGGTGGTTGCGGGAGGTGCAAAGTTTGCGGGTTTCTGTAAGCTTTGTGCCTTAGTCCCGGAGGATGTCACGGAGGCCAGAAACTCTCGCGCGGCCGCCGACACGCTGTGAGAGTTTCCCAAAACGAAGCAGTATGAGTCGTGGCTAGGAAACGCAATTCTCAAGTACCGGTTTCGACGAAGACTGTGTTCACCACCGGTGAGGCGGCGAAAATCTGCAAGGTCAGCCAGCAGACGATCATTCGCTGCTTCGACTCGGGCCAGCTGAAGGGATTCAGGGTGCCGGGAAGCCGATTCCGCCGAATTCCGCGGGATCAGTTGTACCAGTTCATGCGCGACAACGGCATCCCCACCGACGCGCTGGAAAGCGGTAAACGCAAGATCTTGATCGTCGATGACGACGAAGAGCTGGTCGAACTGATCCGCGACGTTCTCGAACGAGACGGCCGCTTTGAGATTCGTACCGTGAACAACGGGTTCGGCGCCGGGATGATGGTGAAAGAGTATCATCCCGATTTGATCGTGCTCGACGTCATGTTGCCGGATATCAACGGCAAAGACGTCTGCAAGGTCGTCCGAAGCGATCTGTCGATGGAAGACATTCGCATTATCTGCATCTCGGGGATGGTCGAAGAAGACAAGATCGCCGAATTGCGGGCGGCCGGCGCCGACGACTTCCTGCACAAGCCCTTCGAGGTCGAGACGCTCGTCGAGCGGATTTGTCGCCTCTTGGATGTCGAGACCTCGTCGAACGTGTGACGCGCGATGCGGTGCGAGCCTTCGTCGACAGCGGAGCTTCCGCTCCCGCGGACAGGGTGCGCCGTGATCGTGAGCGACCCGTCGGGCCAGTAGCATGATCGTTGTCACCTTTTCCGATCTCGACGGCCGATCGCTGTGCTGGCCCCTGGGGGACGAGAACATTCTCACGTGGGCGGCGGCCGCACTCGGACGCCGCCGTCTTCGCTTCGACGAAAACCCGCTGGTCGGCTTGGCGGCTACGCTGTGCACGGAGGAGCCTCCGACGGCACAGGAGCTGTTTGCGCGAGTAGAGCCCCGCGACTCGTTCACCGGCAAGCCGGGGGCCTGGTGGAAACAGGCGGCAATTTGCTTCGCGCTGGAGGACTTGGCATTCAAACGGCTCGATACGCAGGACGAATCACTGCGCGAACAGCTCGCCGAGTCGGTGTGGCTCGCCGAGGCCGAGCATTTCTACGTCCTTGCGTGTGACCGGGGGGCGTTGGGACCTCGCGTGGCCGGACACATTTCGCGCCGGTGGGACGAAATCGCGCCGCCGGTTCGCGAGGTGGTCACGTCGTGTATGTCGCTGCGCGACGTGATCTCGACGCGGGTTTGCGGAGGTGACGTGCGAAGGCAAGCCGATGCCGGCGACAGCCGTGACGGCGATGTGGAGAACGCCGTCGATGTCGCCTTTCGTCGCGTGCGGCGACTGCGCCGACGGGTGGCCGGAGCAGGCGGAATGCTTGCCGCAGCGTGCGAAGGGTTTCGTTTTTGGAATCGGTTGCAAGCCGACTTCGACCGCGCGGTCGAGCAGGCGCGACTCGAGGCGATGGCCGAGTTTGCTGCGGGAACCGGTCACGAAATTAATAACCCCTTGGCCGCCATCAGCACGCAAGCGCAGTTGTTGTTGCGGGAAGTCGACGCACCGGCCTGGCGTCATTCGTTGGAGTTGATTCGCACACAGGCGATGCGTGCGCACGAAATGATCGCGGATTCCCGCGTGTTTGCGCGGCCGCCGCGACCGGAGTATCGAGAGGTTGCGACGGCGACGCTCGTCGAAGCCGTGCGGCGTCAATATGCCGATCATGCCGAACGAATCGGCGCTCGGCTGCGAATTCAGCATGCCGACGACATGACGTTTCGGGCCGATCCGAAGCATTTGGAAACGGCACTCGGGGCGGTTGTCAAGAACGCCCTCGAAGCGTTGCCGGAAAACGGCGGCGAGGTCGTTGTGCGATGGGAGTCGGACGGCGATCGCGTGCGGTTGATCGTCGACGATACGGGAGTCGGCCTCACCGAAGAACAGCGGCGGCATGCCTTCGATCCGTATTATTCGGCGAGGCAAGCCGGGCGAGGATTGGGGTTGGGCCTCAGCAAATGTCGTCGGCTCGTCGAGCAACATGCAGGCACGGTGACGATCGTGCCGCGTTCCGAGGGGGGGACCCGCGTGACGTTGGAATTGCCGGTGCGGCCGCCGGACGATCAACGCGATGCCGATGCCGACGATTCGTCGCGGACGAACCGCTGAAAACTCTCTTGCATCGTTTTCTCTTGACGACGCCAGGCCGTGAGCATCTCGTCGATCAATTCGCGCAGGGCCGGGTCGGTCGCCTCGTCGCGGCACGCCTCGATTTGTGCGATTTCTTCGCGGTGTCGCTGGAGCGCCAAGCGTGCGAGGTAATCGACGGCCAAATCATGCAACGAGGTGTAGATCCGCGGAATCGGGCGGGCGACGGGAATCACGTCGACGCGATCGAGCACGTCGGCGAGGCGTTCGGCGAACTGCCGTTGCTCGGCGACGATCTCGGCAAAGGCTTCTTCGATTTCTTCCAGCCGATGAGGTACCCACGGACTCGTGTCGGCAAGGTACAGCGGTAACGTGCCGTGGGCAAGATGGTACAGACGATGAAGAATGTCCCGATCCCGTGCGTTCATGGTACCGTTTCCGTCAGTGAATGATGGAGCCCACCGCCGACTCGGCCCAGTGGAAGACGGGTTGCCACCAGACGCCCAGCACGGCTACCGGCACCGTGAGCAATGCGAGGAACAAGCCCGCCGGCGAGTGTCCCGGAATGACCGCGTCGGTTGCGTCGTCTTTGGGGGCATCGAGTGTCATCACCTTGACCACTCGCAAGTAGTAAAACAGGCTCAGCAGCGTGTTCAGCGCTCCCACGACCAGCAGCATCACCAGTCCCGCGTAGGTCAACGAAGCAAAGACGGCGAACTTGCCGGCGAACCCGGCCAGCGGCGGCAGGCCTACCAGGCTGAAGAGGATCAGCGAGAAACAGACGGCCGCAGCGGGCGACCGGCGAACCAATCCGGCATAATCGGCAATCGTTTCGCTGCCCAAGCGGTTCCGTAAGAACGTGGCCGCTGCAAAAGCGCCCAGATTCATGAACACGTACACGACCACGTAAAAGCTCAACGTCGCCAGCGCCCAGCGGGCGGTTGCCGGATCACGGCCCATCAGCGTCACGGCGGCGGCGATCGGCATGATCATGTATCCGGCGTGCGCGATCGTCGAGTAGGCCAGCAGTCGCTTGATGTTGGTTTGGCCGTAGGCGGCCAGGTTTCCGAACGTGCACGTGACGGCCGAGAACAGGGCCAACAGGGCGACGACGAACGCCCGCACACGCCGCAAGCCGTCACCGTCGTCGCTTGCCTCTTGCGACGTCGACTTCGTCCCTTCGATATGTGCGCCGTGGTCCACCTCACCGTTAAGGACGACCGGCGTCAGGCCGGTGTCGGCTGCGGTCGCTTCTGCGATTGCGTGGGAAAGTGGTTGCGTTTCTGCCACCATCGCGCCGGGCCCGCCCGAAACCAATCCCAACACGATGCGGGCGAGCAGCGCCAAGGCCGCGGCCTTCGAGGCGACCGACAGATACGCGCCGACCTCGGCGGTCGCTCCTTCGAAGACGTCGGGTGCCCAAAAATGAAACGGTACCGCCGACAGCTTGAAGGCCAAGCCGACCATCAGCAACAATGCCCCCAGGACCAACACCATGGCATAGGCCGAAAATTCCCCACCGGCGGCCAATGTGGCCAGATGTGCAGCCATCGTCGGGATGTGGAACGAGCCCAGCACGCCACCGAGCAACGTGATCCCGTACAGCATCACGCCGGCGGTCGCCCCGCCGAACACTGCGAACTTGAGTGCGGCCTCGCCTCCGGGACGCCGACCCTTCAGGAAACCGGCCAGCACGTACGACGGCACACTGGCCATCTCGACGCCCATGAATACCATGAGCATGTGATTGGCCGATACCATGATGCACATGCCCAAAGTGGCGCCGAGAAACAAGACGAAAAAGTCGACCGCATCTTCTTCACGCGGGATGCCCGAGATGCGCGTATAAAGGACGAACAGAATCGCGAATCCGAGCAGGATGCCGCGGAAGAACACACCGAAGCCGTCAAGGATCAACATGCCGCTGAAGGCGGGCACAGGCGGTATCGCGTCGGTACTGAGATATGCCCACGGTTCGAGCAGGAACAGCGCCAGCGCGCTTCCGGCAAATGTCAACAAGAAGGGCAGGCTCTTCCAGCGGGGCAGGAACATATGCCCCAACAGCAACAACACGATCGTGCCGCAGAGGACGAGTTCCGGCCGAAACGCGAACAGCGACGGCCCGAGCATGTCCGACAAGGCTCTATCCAAAAAGGCGTTCAGGTTCACGGCGATTACCGTTGTATGTTGTCGACAATTCGGGTTCTCGAACGAACGTAGCCGGAAGGAACGTCTATCGCGCACCGACTGTATCGGTGAAACCGGCCGGTGTCGCCGATACCGCATCCGGCGGCAGCGGTTCGCTTTCGGCCGAGAGGTTCTCGCCGCCGAGCTTCATCCGCGACCAATCGGTCAACTCGTCGACGGTTGCGTTGACGCTGGGGGCCATGTATCGGAACACCGACTGCGGATACACGCCGAACCAAACGGCTATCACCAGCAGCACGGCCGCAATGCTGAATTCGCGGGGCTTCAGCGGCGTAATGGCCTCTTCATGCGGGCCCTTGTATTCGGCACCCAGGTACACCCGCTGAATCGTCCAGAGAATGTATCCGGCGGTGATGATGACGGTGAATGCGGCGATCACGGCCAATACCCGGCTGTAGCTGAAGGCCGAGAAAACGACCAGCACTTCGCCGATGAAACCGCACAATCCGGGCAGTCCCAACGCGGCGAAGAAGATTCCCATCGACAAAGCAGCGTAGACGGGCATCTTGCCGTACAGGCCGCCGAACTTGTCCAAGTCGCGATGATGGACGCGATCGTAGATGACGCCCACCAGGAAGAACATGCCGGCCGACGAAATTCCGTGCGCAATCATCTGGAACATCGCGCCGTTCATGCCCATCTTCCAATACTGCGGATCGAACGCGCCGGGGAGCGCGCTCCACACGCCCAAACCCAACACGACGTATCCCATGTGGCTGACCGAGCTGTAAGCCACCAGCCGTTTGAAGTCCTTTTGGGCCATCGCCGCGAAGGCTCCCCACACCATGCTGACCACTCCCAGCCCGCACACGAGCCAGGCCAGCTCGTATCCGCCTGCGGGACAGACGGGATAGCAAATCCGGATGATCCCGTAACCTCCCATCTTCAAGAGAACGCCGGCCAGGATCATCGAAATCGGCGTCGGTGCCTCGACGTGGGCGTCGGGCAACCAGGTATGCACCGGGACCGACGGCACCTTGATCAAGAATCCGATCAACAACAGCAAGAACGCCCACCACTGGAGCGACTTACCGAACAACAGGGGCTCGTCGAATGGTGAATTCTCCAATTGCCCCATCTTGGCCAACGCACGCAGATTGAAGGTGTGCAGCGGCGTATCGCTTTCGACCATCGACTTGTTGATGACGGTTTCGGTCAGATGGCAGGCGTAACGGTCCTGTTCCGGCAAGAGCCGCACGTCGCTGGCGTAGTACAACAGAAGCATTGCGATCAGCATCAGCACACTGCCGGCCAGCGTGAACAGGAAGAACTTGATCGCGGCGTATTCCTTGCGGGGGCCGCCCCAAACGCCGATGAGAAAGTACATCGGCAAGAGCATCACTTCCCAGAAGACATAAAACAGGAAGAAGTCCAACGCCATGAACACGCCGAGCATGCCCGTTTCCAGCAACAAGAACAGCACCGAGTACGCCCGCACGTGCTTGCTGATCGACCAACTTGCTCCGGCGGCAAGCAAGCTCAAGAACGAGGTCAACAAGACCAACGGCAGACTGATGCCGTCGAGCCCCAGGAAATAGTCGATATGGAAAGACGGAATCCAGGGCAGGGCGAATGCCGCTTGCAGTCCGGCTTCGCCCGCAGTAAATACCGCCGATTCTTCAGCGCCTGTGGGAATCACCAACCGCAACGTCAATAGGAAGGTGATCAAGGTAACGGCCAGGGTGAAGCGACGTACGAACTCTTCCGACCGGGTGGGCAACAGCATGAGGATCAAGGCGCCGACCGCCGGCAGGAAGATGATCGAACTGAGCAGAACGATGGCAGCGTTCATGTCGATTACCGTATGGAATGTTTTACGAAGGGAATTCGTGTTTTCAGGTGTTTACGGTTGTCTGGCAATCGGCCGGTTCAGCTTGCGCCGACGGCCGTCAGAAAACTCCAATACCACGTGACCAGGACGAACAGGCCGACCGTCCCCGCCGCGATCCACATGACGTACATCCGCAGCTTGCCGCTTTGCAGCTTGCGCAGGCCCAAGCCGATATTGTAGAACGCCGCCGCGAGGCGGTTGACGATGCCGTCGACGACGAGCCGGTCGATCATGCCGTCCACGTTCGAAAGCATTTGCGTCCATAATGCCAAATGGTCGGCGAACCAGTCGATCATGCGGCGATCGACCCACGCAGCGGCCGCAGCCAGGCGATGGGCCGGCCGGACGAAGATGGCCCAGTACAATTCGTCGAAATACCACTTGTTGTATAGAAAGCGGTACACCCCGGCGAAACGGCGCACGACCTCGCCCGGATCGAGTCGTCGCGTGCCGTAAAAGAGCGTCGCCAGAATGAAACCGACCAGCGCGGCGCTGAAGGCCATCAGCGACACGGGCACGTGGATGGCCTCGGCGTGTGAGGCGTGTTCGGCGGGAATGTGCAGCGACGCGATCCATTCGCCTCCGGCAAAGCCTTCGCCGGTGCCCGCCGGACGAGCTTGTTCCAAAAGGTTCGGCAAGCTCAATCCGGTGAAGGGAATTCGCCAACCGGCCACGACCGCAAAGAAAGCCAATACCACCAGCGGTCCGACCATCGAACGGGGCGACTCGTGGGCGTGGGCATACACGTGCTCGTCGCGCGGCGTTCCGGCAAAAGTCATGTACCAAAGGCGGAACATGTAAAACGCAGTAATCGCCGCGCCTGCGAGAGCGACGTAGAAAAACCAGCCGTATAAGGGGCTCGTCTTCGCCAACGAGTACGCCTGGGCGAGGATGGCGTCTTTGCTGTGGAAGCCGCTCAGGCCGATGACCAGTGGAATCCCGGCGCCCGCGATGGCCAGGCAGCCCACGAGCATCGTTCCCGCCGTCCAGGGCATCTTTTTCCGCAGACCGCCCATCTGCGGCATTTCGTTCGTGCCGCAT
This sequence comes from Thermostilla marina, assembly GCF_054657455.1. Lineage (NCBI taxonomy): Bacteria > Pseudomonadati > Planctomycetota > Planctomycetia > Pirellulales > Thermoguttaceae > Thermostilla > Thermostilla marina. Next base: position 1,238,436 of record NZ_BAAHYR010000001.1, read on the forward strand.
GCGTGAATCACCGAGCCGGAGCACAAGAACAAAAGGGCCTTGAAGAAGGCGTGGGTAAACAGGTGGAACAATCCGGCGACCCAACCGCCGACTCCCAAGGCCAGCATCATGTATCCCAATTGGCTGACGGTCGAGTAGGCCAGCACGCGCTTGATGTCGGTGGCGGTGACGGCGATCGAGGCCGCCAGGAACAAGGTGATCGTGCCTACCACGGCGATGACGAACAACACCTCGGGGGTGAACAGCGGGTAGCATCGGCCGACCAGGTAGACACCCGCAGCCACCATCGTCGCGGCATGAATCAATGCACTTACCGGCGTAGGGCCTTCCATCGCGTCGGGCAACCACACGTGCAGCGGGAATTGGGCACTCTTGCCCACGCAACCGCAGAACACACCCAAACCCCCGACGACCAACAGCCAATAACCGAGCGTGCCGCGCGGAGGAGGTGATCCCTCCTGTTCGCCCTCGACGATGGAATGCGGCTGGTCGGCGGGCGCGGAAGCGTCGTCGACCGCGGCATCGGCGGCCGCCGCTCGCTGCATGCCCTCGGGAACGATCAACTCGTGATGCGCTTCGACGGGCCGTACCTGCGAAAACAGCCCCGGTCGTATGTTGCCTCGAGCGTCGGTGAGATCGCCGAAATGCAGCGTTCCCAACGTACCCAGCAACGTCATCAGGCCGATCAACATCCCGAAGTCGCCTACGCGGTTTACGATGAACGCCTTGTTCGCGGCATTGCCGGCCGATTTGCGTTCGACGTAAAACCCGATCAACAGGTATGAGCACACGCCCACCAGTTCCCAAAAGGCGAACACCATGAACAGGTTGCCGGCGACGACCAGGCCCAGCATGCTGAAGCAAAAAAGCGACAGGAACTGGTAAAAGCGATGGAATCGGCCCGGTCGGGTGAGTGTTTCGCCGTTTGAAAGCGTGACCAGCGGATCATGGAAGTCTTCCAGCTCTTCGTGCATGTACCCGAACGAATAGATGTGAATGCACGAGGCGATCAACGTGACCATCGTGAACATGCCGACGGTCAATGCGTCGATGTAATATCCGACCGACAGCCGCAAGTTGCCAAACGCGGCCAGCACGTACCAATCGCCGACCACGGCGGGCACGGCATGCACGTGTTCGCCGCCTGCCGAAAGGGGGTGTTGCGAAATCCAGGCAATCAGGGAGATGAAGGAAAGGGAAAACGATCCCAGAATCGCGCCCGTGGCGACCAGGCCGCCGAGTTCTCCGTTTCGGCCCAAACGCGGACCGAACAGGAAGATCGTCGTAAACGACGCCAGCGGCAACAGCCAGGCGATGCCCAATAGTATCGGTAAGGTATGTGTCAGGTCCATCGTGGTCGGCGATATCCTGCCTTGAAGTGCACGATTCGGATTTTCGTTCTTGCCTCGCCCGAACCGGTGATCGTCAGCCTTTCAGGTGGTCGCCCCGGTCCACGTCGATGGTGGCGAAGCTGTTGTAATAACGCAGTGCGATGGCCAGCGCTACAGCGGCCTCGGCGGCGGCCAGGATCATCACGAACAACGCGAACAGGCGACCGTCCAAGCCCGGTGTGAACAACCCGTGCGGATTGAGCGTCGAGCTGCTGAAGGCGACCAGGTTCACATTCGCGGCATTCAGGACCAATTCGATTCCGATCAAGATGCCGATGGCGTTCCGCTTGACCGCCATGCACACCACGCCGCAAACGAACAAGATCGCCCCAACGACCAGATAATGGGCGACGCCGATCGGTGCCGTCAAAAGTTCCATGTTCGTGACCTGTTTCGCGTGTTGTGTTTATTCGATAGGGATCGCGTATTGTTCAGTGTCTTCAAGACGAAGGGGCATCGGCTTCGGAGGCGGTCGGTGTCTCGCGACGGACTCTCGCTCGCGCGAGATAGGCCGCGCCGATCAAGGCCACCAAGAGGTGAACCGATACGATCTCGAACGGCAGCAGGTAGCCGCTGCGACCGTCGACCGGATCGAGGGCCGACATGTTTTGCGGTACGCCTTCCGCCGGCGCGTCGATCGCTTCGTGCGGGGCGCTTGCCGTCGAAGCCGCGTGCGAGTCGGTTCGCAGCCCCAACAAGGCCATTCCCAGCCGTGCACTCTCCGGTTCGACCGGCGGCGGGACGAACGGCTCGGCTTGTTTCGCGGCGGTTTCTGCGTCGACGCCGAGGTGTTCCTCCGTGGTCGCTTCATCGTGGTGCGCCGTGGTGTGTCGATGCTCGGTGGCTTTGCCGCTGACGCCGGGCAACGTCAACCCGGCTTGCAGCAACACGGCCAACAGGGAAGCGGCGATGAACGCGGCCAAGATCCACTGGTCGGCGCCCGTCTTCATCTTTACGAAGCGACTTTGCGAAGTCAGCATCACGCCGAAGGCCAGCAAGACGACCGTTCCGCCGACGTAGATCATCACCTGCATGGCGCCGACGAAATCGGCTCCGGCCAGGAAGAACAAGGCCGCCACTCCGGCCAGCGACACGATCAGGAAGAACGCCATCCGCACGATGTGGCTGCTGACGACGACGGCGATCGCCGCGCCGCAGGTCAGCAAGGCGAACAACCAGAAGAAGCAGGCATGCCAATTGATCGGGATCACTCTGCGTCTCCTTGCAGCCGGAGGACGACGGCCGACGGCTCGGGTACACTGCCGAGCGGCTTACCGACGGGAAGCAATCCGCCGGGGAACCAATACGACCACAGCACGGCACCGACGAACATCGCCGCCGCCAACGGCACGCAATATTTCCAACACATGGCCATCACCTGGTCGATCCGCAGGCGCGGCAGCGACCAACGCAGCCACATCATGAACAACACGCCGATTACGCACTTGAACAGGAAGTTGGCCGCCCCCAAAGCTTGGCCGATAAATGCCGCCAACGCGCCGTGGTCGGCGGTCAAGCCCAGCCATTGCGTGATCGGTAAGGGGCCGTGCCAACCACCCAAGAACAACGCCGCACCCAACCCGCTGACGGCTACCATCGAGCCGTATTCGGCCATGAAGAAGACGCTCCAGCGGAAGCCCGAATATTCGGTATGAAAACCGGCAACCAGCTCGCTTTCGGCCTCGGCGAGGTCGAAGGGTGCGCGGTTCACACCGGCGGTCGCGCAGACGACGTAGATCCAGAACGCCACGAAGGTGAACGGGTCGTGGAATACGAACCAGTTCCAGAATCCGCCGCTTTGCATATTACCAATGGCGACGAGATCCATCGTTCCGGCGATCATGACGGGAATCAACGCCGCCATGCCGAGGGGAACTTCGTAGCTGACGACCTGCGCCGCCTCCCGCATTCCCCCGTAGAGCGACCACTTCGAGCCCGACGCGTACCCGGCCAAGATGACGCCGAATACTTCCAGCCCGGCAATCGCCAAGATGAAAAAGACGGCCGTGTTCAGGTTGATGCCGACCCAACCATCGGAAAAGGGCAAAGCACAGAAGACGGCAAACGAGGGGGCGAAGCTCAAGTACGGAGCCAGCCGGAACAAAAAGCGATCGGCCGCCTTGGGAATGAGGTCCTCTTTCATCAACAGCTTCAAGCCGTCGGCCACGGGCTGGAGCCAACCGAAGCGTCCGCCCACGCGGGTAGGTCCGAGCCGATCCTGCATGCGGCCGGCCACCTTGCGTTCGGCCCACGTTCCGGCGGCAGCCGCCGTCAGAACGATCGCTGCAATCACGGCGACCTTGAAGAGCGCGACGACGAACGTCGCGATCCAGGCCCATTGCGGGCTGAGCTCCAGCCATTGAGCGAGTGCTTCGGCCATTCCGAAATATCCTTCGTATCGACGAAAGGGCGTCGAGGGAGCAACACCCCTGTTGCGATCAGCGGTCGATTTCTCCTAACACGATGTCCAACGAGCCGACGATCGCGGGTACGTCGGCCAACAGGCAACCGCGGCAAAGTTCACCGGTCACCGACAGGTTGCAAAAACTGCTGCTTCGTGCCCGCACACGCCACGGCGTGGTACCTCCTTGGCTGACGATCATGAAACCCATTTGGCCCTTGGGGGCTTCGGTTTCGAGATACGCCGTGCCCGGCGGAAGTTTTTCGTTGATCTTGATCGGCGGATCGACGTCGTCTTCGGCGGTGCGATACTTGTCGATCGCCTGGCGAATCAGTTTCATCGATTGGCAGACTTCGAGCATCCGCACGAAGAAACGATGCCAACAATCGCCGACGACGGCCTCGTCGGGCACCTTCGGGCCGGCAGGGTCGCAGGCGTAACGGCCGTCGCGAGCGACGACGACGTCGAACGTGTACCCGTCGTACATGCGGGTATAGAAGGGTTCGCCGTCGCGCCGCAAATCCCAGTCGACGCCGCTGCCGCGCAAGACCGGCCCGGTGCAGCCGTACGCGATCGCCTTTTCGGCCGACAACACGCCGATGCCTGCGGTCCGCTTGATGAAGATGGCGTTGGTCGTCAAGACGGCATGCAGATCGGCGATGACCGGTTCGAACTGGTCGAGGAAGGCCTCACACGCCTCGATCCAGCCGTCGGGAAGATCGACCATCACCCCGCCGACGGTGATGTAGCTGTACGTCAGCCGGGCGCCGCAAAGCGCCTCGAACAGGTTCAAGATCTTTTCCCGTTCGCGAAAGCAGTACAAAAACGGCGTGAAGCTTCCCAGGTCCAGCCCGTACGCGCCCGCGGCGACCAGGTGACTGGCGATCCGGTTCAATTCGCAGATCATCACACGCAGGTGCCGCGTTTTCTCGGAGACCTGCCTGTCCATCAGCTTTTCGACCGTCAGCGCCCAGCCGAGATTCATGTTCATCGCGGCCAGATAGTCCATCCGGTCGGTGTAGGGGATCCATTGGCGGGCGGTGACGTGTTCTCCGATCTTTTCGGCGCAGCGGTGTAAATACCCGATGTGCGGAACGACCTCGGTGACGACTTCTCCATCCGTGCGCAACACCAAACGCAGCACGCCGTGCGTACTGGGATGTTGCGGGCCCATATTGATCAGCAGCTCTTCGGTGCGGACATCGACTTCACCGAGCGAGCCTTCGGTTGGGTATTCTGCCATGGATTACCTCGCCCTGATGCCGTGGTATTCTTCGGGCATCTGGTAGTCTTTTCGCAACGGGTGCCCCACCCAGTCTTCCGGGCACAAGATGCGCCGCAAGTCGGGGTGATTGGTGAAGTACACACCCGACAGGTCGTACACTTCACGCTCGTGCCATTCGGCGGTCGGCCAAATACCGCTCAGCGAAGGAACCTCGGGCAACCGGCCGGGGGTGTTGTCTTTCCACCGCGGAAGAACCACCTTCAGCACGATGCGGTGGCGATGCTTCATGCTCGACAGGTGATACAGCACCTCCAGGTGCGGTTCCCATTCGACTTTGGCGGCTTTTTTGGGATCCGGTTCGCAGTAATCGACCGCCGAAATGCAATGGAGAAAGTTGAAGGCGTAGCGATCGTCGTCGCGCAGTCGGCGGGCCACGTAGGGGAGGGCCTTCGCCCGGACCTCGACCCACGGATCGATCGCCTCGGTATCGACCGCCAGGATCTCCTCGGGAAAATCGGCCTGCATTTGTGCGATCAGGGCTGCCGTTTCCATCGTCCGAGATGTCCTTGGGAGGAAAAATGTTGTTGTCTGTCGCCGAATGGGGGCGGCTCGACGTTTCGATTTCGATGCCCGAGGGGCGGATTCCGTTACCCGCTTGGGGAGGCGGTTGTTTCCGCTTTCGCCGATGCGGCCGGCGAGACCGGTTCGGCTTCTTCGGGCAAGGCACGGACCCAGTTCAAGTCGCCCCGGTACCACACGTATGCGAATCCGACCATCAACACCGCGAAAAAGACGGCGATATCGACCATCGCAGTCCGCGCCAGTCGTCGAGCGGCAACGGGGATGTCGCTCGTGACCGCTTCCGGCTTGCTAATTTCGGCGACCGATGCGGCGTCGAGTCCGAGTTCTTCCACTTTCTGGACGACCGCCGCCGGTTCCAGACGCGGGTCGGCAAGCTGATTGGCTTTGCCGAAGACCACCGCCCAAGGGAAAAAGAAGGCGACTTCGACATCGAAGATCAAAAACAAAAGCGCGACGACATAAAACCGCAAGTCGAACTGCACATACGGCGAGCCGATGGACGGTTCCCCGCACTCGTAGGTCGCTTGCTTTTCTTCACTTGGGGCGTGCGGACGCAGGAAGCGGCCCAGCACCAACGCCCCGAGCACCACCGCCGTGGCGACGAGAATGAACAGCGTGACGTATCCGACGATCAGCGTGGGGGTCATGGATTCGATTGGCCGTCGTAGCCGGTGGCGATAAGGAAAACCAGCGGCCGAAAATTGTCGACCGCCGACGACATATTTTGCCAGCCCATCCTATCAAAAACAGCTAATTTTACGCCTGTTTCAAGCCGCCGCAAGGCTTCGGGCGGCCCTTTCGGGATGAATCCCTCGACAAAAACTCGAGCAGCATCCCGCGAAGGATAGTTTTCAGCGGTACGGGATTGGCCCGTCGCCTGCACGGTGTCTGCCCCTAGCCCGCTTCTTCTCCACGATCGAAGAGTTCCTGCACCGGTCGGCGTCCGGCGAAACCACTGCTTGGGTCGTGGTAATACCGGATCTGCGGTTCGCCGAGCTTCCAACAGAGGAGGATTTCGCCGTCGGGGCCTTTCGCGGGAAAATCGACGATACCTTCGAGCACGCCCTTCGGTTCCACGCCCAAGTCGCTCAATTGTATCAGGTATTCCCGCAACCGCCGACTATCCGACTCGAGTTCTTCGAGCATCGCGATGAGTTCGTCTCGGTAGGGACCGAACGACTCGCCGCGGTAGGCGGTCAAGTCGCTCAGCCGCTGCCGCCGTTGGTGGATATCGCGTGCAAGCTCCGTCATCGGTTCGACGAGGCGGCGCACTTCGGGCAAAAGGCGATTGGCTTCTTCCAGAGTGAAAAAACGACGCGATGACTGGGGCATCAGGGATTGTTTCGATAAAAAGGGTCGGCGGTTGAAACAGGCCGTGGACGGGAAAACGTCCGTCATTCGGCTTACCGCAACGCTTGTGCGGCGAATCAGGCGTCGGACTTATCGCCTTTGGGAGCCGATGCCTTCGGGGACTCGGCCGCTGCCGGTTGCCTGCCGGGGGCGTTCGGGCCTTCGTCGACCGGCTCGGCAATCGATTTCGACAAGGCCACCGCCGTCGGATTCAACGTCGTTTGCCCCCAGGCGATTTCCAGCGGCAATTTTGCAAAATCGACCATGCATCCGTCGCGGCTGTAACAGCTCAAATCGTAGGTCGAGCCCATGAAGATGCAGTCCGACGGGCAGTTTTCGGTGCAATACGAACAAAACATGCACTTCGTGTAGTCGATGATAAACGACGTCACACGAAATCCCTTGCGCCCCGGCACCTTTTCACGCTCGATGTAGATGCAGTCGACCGGGCAATCCTTCGCACACCGGAGGCACCCGATGCACGTCGTCAGGTCGTAGCGGTGGAAGCCTCGAAACCGCGGCGCGACGACAGCCGGTAGTTCGGGGTATTCGTAATGATGCGTGAACGCGCGGCGTTTGGGATCATAGGTCGAGATCCACGTCCGCATCGTGACGGCCATGGCCTCGGCCACCGTCTTCACGCTCAAGACGATATTGCGGCACCACTGATAGAATCCGCCGATCGGCCGGGTGGTGGTGGACATCGAAATGGTCTCCGTCGAGTCGATGCCGGTCGGTTCAACTGCGGCAGATGAGGAGAAACGGCGTTGCCTTGCGCGGCATGCCGAGCGGCGCGATTCCGGGGGAATGAACGCCGGGGCTGTCGCGATCCTCGAATTTCCGCAATTATAGAAGAGTCGCTCGGAAACGCCACCGGAAGCCGATTCGCTTTTGGCTTTACCCGTCTTAGGAAAGAATCGTCATGCACTTGAGCGCTCGGTTCGACGAAGCCCTGGAGTTTGCGAGCACACTGCATCGAAAGCAGGTCCGAAAGATCGGGCAAACCCCCTATGTGGGGCATCTACTTCGGGTGTGCGGAACGGTGTTGGAATTCGGAGCAACCGAGGACGAGGCGGTAGCCGCGTTGCTCCACGACGCCTTGGAAGATCAAAACAGGCCGGGGTTGGCCGAAGAAATCGCCGATCGCTTCGGCAAGGCCGTCTTGGAGATGGTCGCCGCATTGAGTGATTCGACCGAGCAGCCGCGTCCGCCCTGGCGGGCGCGTAAGGAGGCCTTCCTCGCGCGGCTGCGTGAGGCCACAAGCAGTGTGCGACTGATCGCCGCGGCCGACAAGTTGGACAACGTGCGCTCGACGATTACGGCCTTGAAGGTCTTCGGCGACGAGATTTGGACGCGTTTTCACGGCGGACGGGACGGGACACTCTGGTACTACCGACAAATCGTCGCCGTGCTCACCGAGGCAAGCGAACATGCCCTGGTCGCCGAATTGGCCGATGCGGTCGCCCGGCTCGAGACGATCGCCGGGGGCGACGGTTCTCAGGTCCCGCATTAGTGTTGCCGCTTCCATCACTGCGATCGACGGCCCAAGAAAACGGAAGCTTGCGGTGGGCGTGTGCCGCAAAGTAGACTGGCGCAATCGGCTGCGGGGTGTCCGCCGGAAGAATCCGGCGGTCGCATGCCGGGGTCGGTCGGGGACTCGGTCCGGAAACGCTCGCTCCAAGGAGACGACAGAAATGATGGCTTCGACGCGACGTCGATTTCTGCAGACCGCCGGTGCGGCTGCCGCCGCCCTCTCGTTGGGTGACGTTCGCGCAATCCGCGCCGACGAAAAGCCCGGTTCGCGAATGAAAATCGGGTTGGTGACCTATTTGTGGGGACAAGATTGGGATCTGCCCACCTTGATCGCCAACTGCGAGAAAACGGGTATGGCCGGTGTCGAGTTGCGGACGCAGCATGCCCACGGCGTCGAGCCGTCCCTGAACGCTGCCGAGCGGGCCGAGGTCAAGAAACGGTTCGACGATTCGCCCGTGGTGTGTGTCGGCTTGGGAACGAATCAAGACTATCACCATCCCGATCCCGAGCGGCTCAAGAAATCGATCGAAGACACCAAAGCGTTCATCAAGCTCAGTCACGACATCGGCGGGCTGGGCGTCAAGGTCAAGCCGAACGATCTACCCAAAGGCGTGCCCGTTGAAAAAACGATCGAGCAGATCGGCCGATCGCTCAACGAGCTGGCAGCCTTCGCGGCCGACTACGGCCAGAAACTGCGCCTCGAGGTGCACGGCGGTTGCTCGCCGTTGCCGATTATCAAAAAGATCATGGACGTTGCGACACATCCGAACGTCGGGGCGTGTTGGAATTGCAATGCACAGGATTTGGAAGGCGAGGGGATCGTCTACAACTTCAACCTCGTCAAGGATCGCCTGGCCGATACCGTCCACGTGCGGGAACTGAACGTGGGTGAGTATCCGTACCAAACGCTGTTCGACCTGCTGGTCGCGTGTGATTACGCCGGCTGGATTCTGCTGGAATGCCGGACGAAGCCCGCCGACCGCATCGCCGCCTTGCGAGAGCAAAAGGCGATTTGGCAAGAGATGATCGCCAAGGCGCAGGCGAAGATTTGATCGACTGCACGAAGGAATTTCCCGCATGGATTCGATCATCGTGACCGGGGCGGAAGGCCAGCTCGGGAGCGAGTTGTGCCGCATCTTGGGGCGTCGAGCGGTCGGGTGGGATTTGCCCTACGTCGACCTGCTTGCGCCCGACAAGGTGCAAAAGGCCTTCGAGGATGCACGGCCCGACGCCGTGATTCACGCGGCGGCCTACACGGCGGTCGATCGGGCCGAGGACGAGCCGGAACGTTGCTTTGCCGTCAACGCCGACGCGACGGCCCGACTGGTCGATCTGTGCCGCGGGCGCGGGATTCCCATTTTGTACGTGAGCACCGACTACGTATTCGGCGGGGGAGACGTTCGCGGCGAACCGTACCGCGAGACCGATCCCGTCCATCCGCAAGGGGTCTACGCCGGATCCAAGTATCAGGGCGAATTGGCCGTCTGCCGGTGGGAAAAGCATTACATCGTGCGGACGTGCGGCTTGTACGGCAAATTGGGCACGCACTCGCCGGGAAATTTCGTCGAGACGATGCTGCGTTTGGGCAGTCAGGGCAAGAAATTGCGGATTGTCGACGATCAACATTGCACGCCCAGCTACGTTCCGCACGTCGCAAGGGCGATCGTATTCTTGCTCGAGAACGCGCCCGAGGGCACCTATCACGTCGTCAACGGCGGCGAAACGACGTGGTTCGGCTTCGCGCAAGAGATCTTCCGCTTGGCGGGGTTGGAAGTTGAGATCGAGCCGATCACGACGCAGGAATATGGTGCCAAGGCACCGCGCCCGGCGTACAGTGTGCTCGACACATCGAAATATCACGCCTTGCCGGGGGCGCCGCCGATGCCGTTTTGGCGGGAGGCGCTGGCCGAGTATCTGGACTCGCGACGGTAACATGCCGAAAACGAGGCCGGGGCGATCCACCGAGGGAATCGACTTTTTCCGCCGGTCGCCTTGGGGTAGAATAATAAAGGCTCGATTCCCCTCGTATTCGGGGGAGATCTTGTCGAACGATTTTTCTTCGGGCGGCGGCTACGGGCCGGCAATCGACGCCGCTTCGCCCGAGGGTTGACGCCGGGCCGGCAAAGGGCAGCGGGCATCACGCAGAGGGGACGCCTGCCGGGCCGCTGTCGGTTCATGCGAGCACGACCGCGACCGGCGGAATGCGTCTGATCCCTTCATCGAAGTGGAGGAACATCATGTCTCGGCCCGAATTCTGTGGACGGCTCGTCGGCCGCCGTGCCGGGTACAGCCTCGTCGAGGTCTTGGTGGCGACCACGATCTCGTTGATCATGCTGGGCGCGGTCATCGCTGCGTTCGCGTCGGTCATGGGCCAAATGACCGAAACCCGCGCCGTGCTCGAAACTATCGACCAGTTGCGAACCGCCGGCGACCTGTTGCGAAAAGACCTGCAAGGCTTGACCGTCGTTCCGACACCGCCCGTCGATCCCGACGATCAGTTGGGGTATTTCGAGTGGACGGAAGGGCCGGCCGGAACCGCCGCGGTAGCGCCGGGACCCCCGGAGTATCCCTGGGGATTACGGGCGTACAACCTGCTCGATGAAGATCCGAACAAGCCGGCGGGCGTGCCGCCGTACGAAGACGATTCCACCGTCGGCGATCTGGACGACATGTTGATGTTCACCACGCGACGCGAGGGATCGCCGTTCGTCGGGCGCGCGACCGACCCGAACGGCAACCGCATCGAGATTACCTCGCAAGTCGCCGAGGTGGCATGGTTCGTACGCGGTAACCGGCTCTATCGCCGGGTACTGTTGGTCATGCCCGAGATTCTGCGTATTGCCGATGCCGACGGCGACGGACGCTTGGGGCTCAACGAATGGGGAGGTCCGAACGCGGGCAACTACTTCGCCGCCTTCGACGTGGCCGTTCGTTGGGAATTCGACACCCAGTTGAATCAGATGTTTCTCGTCCCCTGTACGCTGGGCGATTTGACGAAACCCGAGAATCGGTATGCGCACCAGGTCGGCGGTTATCCGTTCCATCCGCATCGTGTGGGTACGTGGCGAATCTTGGGTTTGCCGACGACGAGCGAGTCGAGCTCGAACATGGCGGCGGTGAACTGGATCGCCGGAGGGACCCTTCCGGCCGTGCCGCTTTCCGCTCGCAATACAGGGAACCCCGGCGATTCGGTGAATTTGTTCGACGCTTGGACGAATCCGTATCCCTTTGCGGAACTCGATCCGCTGACGGGCGAACACACTGCCATGCAGGGAGTGCGCGTCGAAGAGGATCTCGTATTGACGAACGTCCTCTCGTTCGACGTGAAAGGCTGGGATCCGCAGGCGCCGGTCTTCTACCGGAACGGGCGTTTGCTCAAGCCGGGTGATCCGGGGTACCGCGCGGCATGGACCGCGTGGGATTCCGCGGGACGACCGGCTGCTCAGGTCGCCGCTCGGGGGGCGTACGTGAACCTGAACTACGCAGGCGCCGCCTCGGGAATGCCCGGTCGATACGATCTGGCCGGGCCGCCGTTACCGCAGTCGGGATTGAGTAACGTGTTCGTCTACGACACGTTTTCCACGCACTACGAAAAGGACGGCATCGACCAGTTCGGCGACGGTCGGATCGACTGGGGGACCGACGATTTCGACAACGACGGCAACGGACGCGTGGACGACTTGGCCGAGTGGGAGACGCTGCCGCCGTATCCGGTTCCCTTGCGCGGTATTCAGATCACCCTGCGCGTCTTCGAACCGGACAGCCGTCAGGTACGCCAGGTCACGATCACCCAGGATTTGTTGCCGAAGTAAGAGCGATCAAGACGAACACGATGACCTTCCCGCACACGGCCCTCGGGGACAAACTCCCGAGGGCTGCGTCGTTTCCGGGGCTTGAAAGGGCCGAGGATCGCGACGCAGGTCCGGCACTTGACGTTGTCGACAATGCCCGTTTCAATCACGAAAACATGCCGAGAAATCGGCAGGCGAACGGGATCGAGAATAGGAATCACTGTTTCCGCACGCGACGAAACACCCGGGAAATTGCCGATGGCCGAGACCGCAATCGAATCGAGCCGCAACGGAACGACAAGCAAGGTCGCGCTGGCGATCGTGCTCTTGGTAACCATGTGCGTTCCGACCGCAGGCACATGGATGAGCTTCTATGTGCTGGATGACGCACCGCCGCTGGTGCAGCAGCTTGGTTATGTCGTCGGCAAGTCGGTGATGCTCGTGCCTTTGTTGTGGTTCTTGTTCGTCGAACGCGGGCGGTTGCGTCTGGTCAAGTTCACTGGGCGGGGACAATTCTGGGGGATCGTCTTCGGGCTGGGCGTGTCGCTGGGGATGTTCGCATTGTACTTCGGTTGGTTGAAGGCGACCGACATCTTCGCCTTCGCCGCGTCGGCCGTCGAACAACGCTTGGTGGGCTTCGGCGTCGATCGAATCGGGCCTTACGTGTTGTTCGGTCTGTTCGTGTCTTTGTTACATTCGGGGCTGGAGGAATACTACTGGCGTTGGTTCGTGTTCGGTCGAGGACGCGAACTCATGCCGGTATGGCCCGCGGCGATCATCGGCAGCCTTGCGTTTACGGCGCATCACGTGGTGATCCTGGGGAAGTACTTCGGTTGGGGCTCACCCGCCCAGATTCTCTTTTCACTCGGGGTGACCGTCGGCGGCGTCGTGTGGTGCCTGCTGTACGATCGCTTCCGAACGTTGTATTCGCCGTGGATCAGCCACGCGATCATCGACGCGGCGATCTTCGTCGTCGGTTATGATCTGGTCTTTGCCGGGTGACGGCCTAATCGAGGCGGCATGGCGGCGTGTTCGTGCACACCCAACGAAATTGCGTCGTGCCGCGTGAGGCGACCGCCAACCGCATCGGCGCGCCGCACTTGGGGCAGAATTCGTTTCTCAACGGTTCGCCTGCCTCGGACTTGGTTTGGCAATCGCGGCATAGGAGGGCGTCGGGAACATGTGCCAGGCGTTCCCGCGGGATTCGCCGGCCGCATCCTTCGCACAGTCGCGGTTCGTCCCAGGCATGATCGGCCGACGAGAGCGACAGCCCGACGTGATTGCAATCCGGGCAGCGCAAGCCGGCGCAAAGCTGCGGAAAGAGTTCGGCGAGCACATCGTCGGTCGGCAACATGCGGGCGCGTATCTTCTTCGCCGCCCGCAACCGCCGCACGAGATCGGCTTGCGACTCTTCGACGACCCAGCCGCATTGCTTACAACGAAGGCGATAGTAACGCGTGCGCGACATCGACTTGCTCGTTACGCGACAGAAAGTGCCTTGCGATCGGTCAGCACGAACGGATGATCAGCCAGCGGAACATTGGGGAACGACCAGCCGCCCTCGATGCGCTGCGCGTGCAGCAGCCGATACACGCTGCCGGTGAGCAGATCGACCAAGACCGGGTGACGAATCGACTCGTCGCGGACGGTGAGTCTCGCCACGATCGGCAGGTGATCTTGTTCCGGCGGCAAGGGCGTCCAATAGCACCACATGGGCAAGCTGTTGCGGGTAAAGGCGGCGACGATCGGAGAGGAATCGGAGTCCGCGTCGATGAGCAGTCGATCGTCCGCCTCGATGCTGCGGCTCGATGCGTGATCGAACAGCGAACAAACGGCTTGGTAGGCGAAATAAGCCGGCTTGGGCGTGTAATCGCGGCCGTCCAACAGGCCCTTCGTGTTCGCTTTGCCGCTGGGGCCTTGTCCCCAGTTGTAGTTTACCAGGTCGACAAGGTGGAAATACGATGTCAGCTCGAGTCCCAAAACGCGATCGAACAGTGTGCGTCGGAGCACCCACTTGGCTTGGCGATACGCGTTCCACGGCCGACCGCCCAAGGCCCCGGTGCTGTCGGAAGTGGAGGGGCATCCATTCTCGCCTTGCCACAATTCGACGTCGGGGGCGTGAACTGTGAGCAAAGTTCGCCAGGCCGTGAGTGTGTCGCGATACCCGGCCTCGGGAACGGGGCGATACGGATGGTAGGAAATCTTGTCGACGATTTCGCCGAGACCGGCTTCGAGCATCGCCTTGAAGTAGTCGGTCGGCATTCCGGCCAGGGCACCGCCGATGATGGTTGCTTGCGGATTTTCGGCCCGGATGATCGCCGCAGTTTCACGGACCAGCCGTACGTAATCCTGCGGATTCGGTTTTCGCGGTTGCCAGAATTTCGAGATGTTCGGCTCGTTCCAGATTTCCCAGTGATCGACGCGACCGCGATAGCGCCGGGCGGCTGCTTTGACGAACGCCCGCCAGGCGGTCATTGCTTCTTCACGGTAAATCGGAGTCCAACCCACGGCCGAGGCGTCGGGGGCCTCGGGGGTGTACAAGCGATTGCCGTACCCGAGGTTGAACCACGGCCGAACACCGGCATCGCGAATATGATCGACGACCGCATCGAGCCAGGCGAAATCGTACTTGCCGGGTGATGTCTCGGTGCGTGCCCAGCCGGTTTGGACGCGAGCCCACTTCACCCCCAGCCGAGCCAACCACGAATACGTGCGGTCGGGATCGAACATCCGGCGATCGAGCGTTTCGAAGCCGACTGAAAACGGCGAGGCCTCGATTTCTCGCCCCGGACGCCGAACGATTTCGCCCTCGCACGGACCGACCGCGATACTGAGCCAACGACGGGCTTTCTCACCCCCGTCGAGCAAGCAAGGCGGACCGGCGCAGGTAGCCGTTTCATCGGCCCCGGCAGTCGCAAATCGGCCGCCCAATACGACGGCCAGTCCGAGCGTGTTCGCGTGGGTAAGAAAACGTCGTCGCGTCAGGTCGGGCGTCATGGCGGCTGTCCCAATGCGGAAGGCGATGGAAAGAGTCGAACCGATCCTTAGGAACTCGCTGTGACGCATCCCGGCGCTAACGGGCGCCCGCCAATTTGGCTTTCTTGCGTGCAGCGACGACTTCTTCCTGGATCGAGGCGGGGACCTGCTTGTAGCGGGCGAATTCCATCGTAAACGTGCCCTGTCCCTGCGTCAAACTCCGCAAGCTGGTCGAATAACCGAACGTCTCGGCCAAGGGAATTTCCCCCTCGATCCGTGTGATCGGCCCTAGTGCGACCGTATTGTGAACGATACCGCGGCGCGATACGAGGTCGCCCACCACGTTTCCTTGGGACGCCTCGGGGCATTCGATTTCGATTCGCATCACCGGTTCGAGAAGTACCGGTTTCGTGCGCGGAAACGCTTCCCGCATGATCTGTTGCGCACAAATCTGAAATGCCAGTTCCGAACTGTCGACCTCGTGGTACGAACCGTCCTCGACGTGCACGTGCAATCCGACGACGGGGTAACCGGCCAAGGGGCCCTTTTCCAGCGATGCCCGCAGCCCCTTTTCGATCGCGGGAATGTACTGCTTGGGAATGCGACCGCCGACGATCGATTCTTCGAACAAGAAGGATTCCTCGCAGTCTTCGGGGACGGGGCCCATGCGTCCCACGACGTGTGCGTACTGACCGGAGCCGCCCGTTTGCTTCCGATGGCGGACGTTGAATTCCGTCTCGCAGGTCGGGGCCTCGCGGTAGTTCACCTTCGGCGGACCGACGAGTACTTCAACCTTGTGTTCCCGTCGCAGTCGCTCGATGTAGACGTCGAGATGCAGCTCGCCCATTCCGGCGATGAGCGTTTCCCCGCTTTCCTCGTCGGTCGATACCCGCAGCGTGGGATCTTCTCGCCGGAAACGCGACAGGGCCTTGGCCAGACGATCGGCACCGGACCGATCGACCGGGGCGATCGACATCTCGATGACCGGTTCGGGGATGTACATGCTTTCCAGTGTGCAGTAGTCGCGTTCGGCGGCGTAGGTGTCGCCGCTGGCGGCGTCGAGGCCGATGACCGCCACGATATCGCCGGGGCCGGCCTGGTCGATCTCTTCACGTTTGTCGGCGTGCATCCGGACGATGCGTCCGAAACGTTCCGCTTTGCCCGTTCTCTGATTGACGTACGATCGGCCCTTGACCAACGTGCCTTGGTACGTGCGGACGAACGTCAACGTGCCGTAAGGATCCTCGACAAGCTTGAACGCCATCGCCACGGCGGGCTTGTCGGGATCGGGGGCCAGTTCCATCGAGGGCGTGTCGGACCCCGCGGGCCGCGCGAGAACCTGTTTTTCGACCGGCGAGGGCAACAGGCGGCACACGGCATCCATCAAGGGCTGGACGCCCTTGTTCTTGAACGCCGAGCCGAGGTATACCGGCGTGAACTGGAGATTGCAAACGGCCGATTTGGCCACGCGGTACACCAGGTCGACGGCCGGCTCTTCTTCGGCAAGCAGCACTTCCAGCAATTCGTCGTCGTACATGGCCAACGTTTCGAGCAGATGCCGCCGGCCTTCCCTCGCTTGCTCGAGCATGGTTGCCGGAACCGGCTCCCGCCGAACATGCTCGCCGTTGTCGCCGTCGAAATAGACGGCCTCGAAGGTTACCAAATCGACGACGCCCTGGAAGTCGGCTTCTCGACCGATGGGCAGTTGCATGAGGACCGCTTCGCAGGCGAGTTTGTCTTTGAGTTGTCGGACGACGTTTTCCGGATCGGCGCCGGTCCGGTCCATCTTGTTGATGAACGCCAAACGGGGCACGTTGTACCGTCGCATTTGCCGGTCGATGGTCAGCGATTGCGCTTGCACGCCGGCCACGGCGCACAACACGAGGATCGCGCCGTCGAGCACGCGCAGGCTGCGTTCGACCTCGACGGTGAAATCGACGTGACCGGGAGTGTCGATCAGGTTGATGTGGGTATCGCCCCAACGGACGCTCGTCGCGGCGCTGGTGATCGTGATCCCACGTTCCCGTTCGAGATCCATGTAGTCCATCGTGGCGCCGGGCCCGTCGCCGCGGACCTCGCCGATGCGATGAATTCGCCCGGAGTAGTACAGGATCCGCTCGCTGAGGGTCGTCTTCCCCGAGTCGATATGGGCGGAGATGCCGATGTTCCGAATCTTGTGCAGGTAGTCCATGCGCTGCCTAAACCGTTTGTAACGTATTGACCGCCTAGTGGTTATATTCAGTCGCCCGGCGGCGAGCGAAGGCTGACGACCGCCGGTAGCCGTGATTTTCGGGACGCATCAGGAAGGGCGTCTCCCGGAGGATGCCTCCTGCGAGGCGCGAAAACATTCCATTATACTCCGGTCACCGAAAGTGTCGATGGGAACGAATACAGGCGGACGCAGCCCGAAAGGGCCGCCTCCGCCTGATGGAGGACGTTGAACGAAGTGCCTGTTCGTCGTGCCGTCGCCGTCATCGACGACGGCGTTCCAAACGGTCAGTCGCAGCAGGGCGTGGGCTGGGGGTTAGCGCACGCATGGCAGCGATGCCCTCGAACCGGCACGCAGATGGTCTTCGGTACCATCTTGCATACCCGAACGGGGACCTCTTTCTCGATCACCTTCGGCACCATCTTGATGCACGTCTTGGTGACCGGCTCGACGACTTTCTTGCAGCGGGTGACCGTCACCGGTTTCACCACCTCGCGAGGCTCGCACACGTAGTATTTGCAGGTCTTGGTGACTTCCTGCTTCTCCCATTCGCAGTAGCGAACCGTGTAGGTCTTTTCGACCGGATCACAGACGATTTTCGTGTAGGTGCACGGCTCTTCGACGATCTGCGGCTTGTAGCAGGTCACCGGCACTTCCTTCTTCACGATGTTCGGAACCCACACTTTGCAGGTGCAGCAGGTGGGTACCGGATCGCAGGCCGTTTCGGCCGGTTCGCAACAGGCGGCCGGAGGGGCCGTGCAGCGATGTCGACAACGACGGCAACGACCGAAGCAATTCGGTTCGCAGGGGCGTTCTTCCCAGTGACCTTCGTCGACGCAGATGGTCTTGGTCGTTTCGTACGGCACCATTTTGCACACCTTACGCGTGCCTTCGACCGTGACCTTGCGCGGTACCAGGACGGTTTTCGTGCAGGTTTTTTCTTTCCACACCGGTTTGCAAACGGTGTAGGTGACCTCCCGCGTCTTTTCGACGCGGACCCATTCCGTGCACTTCTGTTCCACGGTCACCGTCTCGGGAATCCACTTCACGCAATTGACGGTGTATTCGACCTTTTGCGGTTCATACGTGACGCACTTGACGGTGCGCATCTCGGTGACGATCTGCGGGCAAAGGATCGTCTTCTCGACGCAGCAGGTCGTCGAGGGCGTGCAGGCCGTCGTGCGGGCGGCACGGTGGAACAATCCCGCCTGAGTCGAGGCCGAAATCAATACGGCGCACGCGAGGCCGAGAACGACGTGACGTGAAAGCATGGGTCTCCCTCCTTGCACATGACGTGCGTTGACAGAAACGCGACAAACTTTTTCGGCAACACATGTGCCGAGTGGTGCCCCTCCGTGATGCGTCGGCCGTCATGCGGGCCCAAAAATTACAGGAAAAGCCGACGAAAAATGGATGGGGTTATTCTTTGCGGGAAAGAAAAAGTTTTGCTAGATGCTATGTCTTGCCAAAAGGGAAAGCAAGCACCCGATTGAGGGGATTTCAGCGATTTCGCCAAACAAACGACCGGCTCCCTTCTATAGGGGGAATCCCCCTTTGGGCATCTTGGGCCGAACACCCCAGACGGCGCGCAAGAACAGCGATCGAAGCCCGCACGCAGACTTCGATCGCCGCTTGGTTGCTGCGACAGTTCCGTTGTGCATTTCAAGCCGCTAACGGAACGGCCGGTCAATTTTCCCAGTACAGCGAGAACACCGCGTCGACCGCCTCGTGTACCTCGTTGGTTTGTTGTGGAGGTACGTTCTTGGCTTCGAGTCGATCGAAGTTCGACAACACCGCCAGTTGGGTGATCAGGTCGGTATTCAGACTATTGGCGACGAACTGCCCGCCGACAACGGCGCCGTCCGAGGTCGCCTGGTCGGTTCCGCCCGCACCGTTGACGTACACGTTTTCGAATCCGTTCGTGCGGTGGGTGAAACCGGAACCCTGCATCATGATTTCGGTCCGTGTGGCGGTCACCGATTCGTTGCCGGAAGTTCCGAACAAGCGGGCGGTGTCGTTGCCCTCGCCGCCTTCGGCATAAAGGACGTCGAACGCCTTGGCCCGCAGGAAGTAATTCGCGCCGACCAGCGTGGCGTAGGTCGAGCGGGCATTGAGGGTGTCGTCGCCGCCGGTGCCCTTGAGATAGGCCACGTCGTGTCCGCTGCGGGAGTAGGCGTGGATGTACTCGAAGGCGGCCGCCCGCAAATGATACCCCTCGCCGCTCATCTGGCCGATCGATCCTTCGCCGACGAACGTATCGTCGCCGGCCGAGTCGAACAGGAAGGCCACGTCCTGACCACCATACTTGGCGATGGCGTTCACATCGTCGAAACCGAAACCTTGGAAGGTTTCTTTCGGAGTCACCAACTTGAAGTCGGAAGCCGACGCGGTGAAGAAGTCGTCACCTTTGGTGTCCAAGACAACGGCCGTGTCGTTCCCGGTGCTCGTGTGGATCAGGGTGTTCTTGAAATACTTCGCCCGCGCGAAGTAGTCGGTACCCATGATCTTGGCGAACCGGTACATCACCTGCACGCGGTCGTCGCCGGGGGTGTCGTACAGGTGAGCCACGTCGTTGCCGCCGAATCGACCGTAACCGTGGTTGTAGTCGAATCCGGCCACGCGGATCGTGTAGCCCTCGCCGGTCAATTCCGCTCCCGAAGGATCGGCCGTGAAGGTTTCGTCGCCGGGCGTGTCGGTAAGCGAGGCGACATCCATGCCCCCGGCGACCGCGTATGCTTCGACGACCGGGAACTGTTTCGCCCGCACGAAGAAGCCGTCGCCCAAAATGCGGGTATACAGTTGGCGACCTTCGAGGATGTCGTTGCCCGGCGAGTCGTACAGGCGGGCGATGTCGTTGCCGCCTTGGGTTCGCATGCCGTGAGCGTAGTCGAAATCGACCGCTTCCAGCGAGTAGCCTTCGCCCGACATGACGACTCGATCCGGCGTGCCGATGAACGTGTCGTTACCGGGCGAGTCGTACAACAACGCGACATCCTGGCCGCCGTCGGCGGCGATCGCGGTGAGCTTCTCGTAACCGGTGACCACTTGCTCGGTCAGGTCGGAACGCATCGAGGCGGTGTCGGTCCAGGCGACGAGCCACTCGTCGGCCGGGGTGTCGCGCATCGTGACCTCGTCGAAGCCGGCGCCGGTATCGACCGAGTAGAGCGACACGCCGGAAACTTCCAGGGTGAAGCCGTCGAAGTCGAAGGTCGCCCGTCCCGAGGCCAGATCGACGATATCGGCACCGGTCGAACCGGTGTAGACGACCACGTCGTCACCGCCTTGACCGACGAAGTGCACGCCGGTCGCCGTCGGATCGACTGCGATCGTCTGACCGTTGAGCTTGACGACCCACGAGTCGGGGCTCGCACCGGCGGTGAACTCGAAACGATCGGCGCCGGGAGTCCCGTCGATCTGGATGACGTTCGTGACGATCGGCTCGGGTTGGTTGTCTTGGGGAACCACGGGCGGATCGAAGTTCCCCACCACCGGCACGGCAAAGTTGTCGCCGAAGTGGGCGTACCAGTCCTGGCCCAACGGCGACGGCGAGAACTCGACGACCGGTTGTCCGCTGATCGGATCGGTCGTGATCCGGTCGAGGACCGAACGGCCCGCAGAAACGAGGATATACCAGTTGGCCGTTTCGGTCGGTGTTTCGCCGGTCGAGTCGGGCGACCACAGTCCGAAGTCGTCGAACCCGTCTTGATCGAAATCGGCGGCCACCGGCCGTTCCCGCACGCCCGGGAATCCAAAGCCGAACGTGTAGTCGGCCACGCCGTCCCAACCGCGGCGGACACCGTTGGCCAGGTCCACCTGGAATCGGTTGTCCATCCAAGTGGCCAGGTCGTCGAAGCCGTCGCCGTCGAAGTCGCCGACGATCGGGTAACCTCGGAGTTCGCTGGTCAACGTCGTATCGACCAAGAAGTCGTGGTCGGTGTCGAAGTACCAAATCGACGGGTTGCCTGCGGCCGGGAAGGCCGTGACGACGGCCACTTCGTCTCCGTTGAGGTCGTTGTCGTCGAATCGACCGGCGACCGGCAAGCCGTTGACGTTGGCCGGGTCGTACTGTTCGATGTCGGCAACACCGTCGTTGTCGAGGTCGATCAGCCAGCGGAAATTGTCGCCGAAGCGGCCGTACGCGGCGAGCTTGTCGAATCCGTCGGCGACCTCCCGCCCGAAGTTACCGGCGAAAATGTCGTCGGCCGCGTAGCCCATCACGTAGGTCAGGTCACGGTTCGTGTAATCGGGATTTTCGGGGTCGAAGACCTCATTGCCGTTCGTGTCGACCCAGATTTGTCCGGCCGCCCAGGTACCCAGCTCGGGGCGACTATCGACGGTGAACCGGGCTACGAAATCGCCGCCGTTGTTGCCGTCGCCGCTGGGGAAGGACGGCGGATCCTGCGGTTCCGAGGCGTTCGATTCGCCGTCGAGCTTGTTTCCGGCAATGTCGGTCAAGTTGTCGGAAACCGTCAACGTGTAGCGGTCGTCGGGTAACGGTTCGGCGAAGTGGAGGACCAACGTGCCGGTTGCGGGATTGCCCACCACCACCGGAGCAGACAGAAATTCGACCGACGCGATCGGAATCTCGCCGTTCGCATCACCCACCAATGAGAAGTTGCCGAGCGCTTCGGCCAACAGTCCGGAACCCGGATCGTTCGCCAACGCCGTGTAGGCGACCAGGGCCTCGCGGTTCGGCAAATCGCGGACGTCGATCGACAAGCTGGTGATCAACGGCGTGGGGCCGTCGGTCGGTTTCGGATTGAACAGGTTGAAGGCCGATTCGTCTTCCGGGGTTCCGGGGTCGTCGGTGATGGCCACGCCCGTAATCTGCGGGCCCTGCGTGTCGAGGAAGAACTCGAAACTCTCGACGTCCGACACGTTGCCGGCCACGTCGATAGCTTGTGCGAACACGCGTCGCGTACCGTCGCGCGACAGATAGGTCGGGTCGTTGAAATTGAGAAGGGACGTCAACTCCCACTGCCCGTACTGAGCCTGGTTTCCGTCCACAGGAATCGTGACGGCTTCGCCGATGTTCGGGTCGCCGATGTCGAGCGTCCCGCTGTAGTTCACATCGAGCGACATCCGAATGAAGGCGTCGGCCTCGGAGACTCCCCAGAAGCTCGGGACGGTGTCGTTGGTGATCACATCGTCCAAGCTGAAGGCGATCGCGTCCACGCCGCTGTTGCTGTCGGGGTGGAGGCCGTCGGAGGCCAGCGCCGGCGTGCCGATCGAGACAGGGGGCGCGATCGTGTCGATCGTCACCGGCAACAAGAAATCGTCGCTGATGTTCCCGGCGCGGTCTTCGACTTCGAGCTTGAAGTTGTGGACGCCGTCGGCGAAGGCTCCCAACGCCGGTGTCGTCAAACTGCTTGCGCTGCCGAGTGCGCCGCTGTCGTACACCAACACTTCGCCGCCCGTCTCACTCCGATCATAGATGCGGAAGCGGTAGTTGTCGGGCAGTATATGGGCACCCGCGTTGGGATCGTGCGTCGAAGCCGAGAATCGCGGGGTCGCGACGTTCGTAATATTGTCGACGTTGCTTCGACCGGAATCGTCTGCGGCCAGAAGATCGAGATAGGGCGTGTTCGGCTTCGCCGTATCGATCTCGATGACCAGCGAGCGGGAAGCATCCGACACATTGCCGGCCTGATCTTCCAGCTCGGCCCAGATCGAATAGACGCCGTCGTCCAGCGGTTCGATCGTGACTTCCCAAACGCCTAAACCGTCGGTCGGCACCCCGTCGCTCTCGTCGCTGCCGACGCGGCCGATGCCCACCAACTGCGTGCCCGCGTTGCTTTGGGCGTAGATGCGGATGATGGCGTTCGCCTCGCCGGTACCCGAGAACGCCGGTGCGTTGATGTTCGTGACGTTGTCGTCGTGGAACGCACCACTGTCGCTGTCGGCGAGCAAGTCGGGGGTCGACGGGGCGTCGGGTGCGGTGTGATCGATCGTGACGAGCAGTTCTTCCGATTGGGTGAAGTTCCCCGCCGCATCGACCGCCTCGGTGGACAGCGGATGCGGGCCTTCGGCGGGAATGTTGTAGGTCGTCTCGACGGCGTTGAAGTCGATCGTCCGCACGCCGAAACCGTCGACCACCCCGTCGGTCAGATCGAACGCGGCATCGAAGGTGAACGAGTCGATGATCGTTTCCCCGTCTTTGATGCGGACGGTCGAACCGAATTCGGCCGAGATCCGCACATCGACGATTGCGTCGCCCTGCGTCGGATCGCCGATCGTCACGTTGTCTTTGTCGTGTTCGCCGGTGTCGTCGGCGTCGATCAGATCGATCGTGGGGCGTTGCGGCGCCGTTGCGTCGATCGTCACCGCCAACGCCAACAGCACGTTGTCTTGCGCGTCGCTGACGTTTCCTGCCAGGTCTTCGACTTCGGCCCAAATGGTGTAGCTGCCGTCGGTGAGCGGCTCCGAGGTGATTTCCCACACGCCCAAACCGTCGGTCGGTACCCCGTCGCTCTCGTCGCTGCCGGCGACCGTCTCGCCGATGAGTACCGGGCCGGCGCCGCTGTCGGCGAACAACCGCACCGTCGCGTTTGCTTCCGCCAAACCGTGGAACGCCGGTGCGACGACCGAGGTGATGCCGTCACCGACGGCGCCGCTGTCGGAGTAGTCGGCCAACATCGGCATGGTGGCCGGCGGTGCGGTGTTGTCGATGGTGACCAGCAACTCGTGCGACTGGGCGCGATTCGAGGCGGCGTCGTAAGCTTCGGCCGAGAGCGGGTGCGGACCTTCGGCCGGGAAACCGCTGACCAGCGCTGCGGCGTTGAAGTCGACGGTCACGACCGTCTCGCCGCTCGGGCCGATCGGAATACCCGCCATGATCACCGTGTTGCCGTCTTTCAAGTCGACAACCGTGCCGGGATCGCTGGTGATTCGAATATCGACGATCGCGTCGCCTTGTGTCGGATCACCGATCGTGACGTTGTCGAGGTCGGACGAACCCGTATCGTCGCTGTCGAGCAGATCGACCGTGGGCCGTTGCGGGCCGGTCGTGTCGATGACGATCTGGATCGGTTCGCCGGCTTCGCTGATATTGCCTGCCAGATCTTCCGATTCGGCCGTCAACGTGTACGTACCGTCGGCCAGCGGTTCCAAGGTGATTTCCCAGATTCCAAGGCCGTCGGCGGGGTTGCCGTCGCTTTCGTCGCTTTGAGCAATACCGATACCGGCAAGGACGGGCCCGTTGCCGTCGTCGGCGTACACACGGACGATCGAGTTGGCTTCCGCCAGACCGGTCACGGCGGGCGCGGCGACGGAGGTCAATCCGTCACCCGGCGTGCCCGAATCGGCATAAGCCGCCAACGCCATCGTGGGCGCGACCGGAGGCGTGAAATCGATCGTAATCAGCAGCGGTTCCGACTGGTTGTGGTTGCCGGCCAGGTCGACCGCTTCGACCGACATTTGGTGCGGGCCTTCGACCGGGAAGGTCGTCAACGTGGCGGCCGCGTGGAAGTCGATGACCACTGTGCCGTCGTTTCCCACGCCCGTGTTGAACGGACCGGCGATGACGCGATCACCGTCCTTGATGTACACGTCGTTGTGGCGGTCGGCGGTATATCGAAGCGTGACGATTCCGTCACCCAGCACAACGCTGCCTTGCGTGATGTTGTCGTGTTCCGAAGAACCGGTGTCGTCGATATTCAGCAAGTCGACGGTCGGTTGCTCGGGAATCAACGTATCGATAACGATCTGGACGATCGGGCTGTCGGCGCGATCGGTGACGTTTCCGGCGACGTCTTCGAGCTGGATCGTCATGGTGTAGGGAGTGACTTTGTCGGCCAGCGGCTCGCTGGTGATCTCCCACGTACCCAAACCGTTGCCGATGATGCCGTCGGTGGCGTCCGATCCGGCGATCGTTTGCCCGACGAGTTGGTCGTCGGCGTACAGCCGCACGATCGAATTGGCTTCCGCGACCCCCTGGAACGCCGGGGCATTGACCTGCGTGACGCCGTCGCCGACGACGGCGGAATCACTGGTGGGAACGAGGTTCAACGTGGCGATGGTGATGTCGGGGATCTGGGGGTCATAGGTAAGTGAAAGCGGTGTGGAAAGCTCTTGCGAAGCGGAATGAGGAACGGCTTGGCCGTCGATCACCCGCACCGCGGCGCTTACGAAATTCAAGTAGCCGAACGCCGTCGGATCACCGGTGTACCCGCCGGGGAGTCCGCCCGCCAAAACCGCAGGCGGCAGGGTGAAGGCGAACAAGTTGTTCGAGGCTCCCAGCGGATCGGCAAAGCCGGCGCTCGTTCCATTGACGAAGACCTCGACGGCCACTCCCGGCGTGCCGGCGGCCGCTTGTGCAGCCGTAAGCACCGGTACACCCTTGGCGGCCAGGTCGCTCAACCACGCTTGGATGAGCACCTGGGGCGTTTCGATGTTCGTGATGTTGTCGGTTCCCAGCCGACCGGAATCGTGCGCCGGATGGATCTCGACGCCCGTCGGCGCCGGTGCCGCGAAGTTTTCGATCTCCAGATCGTACGTGTTCGGATCGCCGTCGAGACTTACGACGTGCAAGTAGTACTTTTCCTGCGACACGACCGGCACGGCGAGGCTTTCGCCGCCGGGGACGACCGCACCTGCCGCGATCAGGTTGCCGAGCGAATCCAATAGTTCGATGTGCAGCGTACCGCCGACTGCATTTCCCGGGGTTCCGTCGGGGGTGAAATAGGCGGAGACCAACAGGGCGCCGCTGTCGTGTGCGGTGATCTGATAGTAGTCCTCGTTGGTCGTTCCCAACTGGTTCGAATGGATCGACAGGTCCCGAATCGTGATGTTCGGCAGCGATCCCAGGACGGTGGGATCGGCCAACGAATCGTTCGGCTCATTCAGGTCGGGCAGCGTGTAGAGAGCTCCGCCGAGCATCAAGGCCTCGAGGCGATCGAACGAAATTGGGGCGTTGCCGAGAACGGAAAGCGTCCCCTGGTCGCCGTCGGGACCGAGTTCCACGCCGAAGGGGGCGGCCCCGGGGTCGACGCTCAATATGTCGCCCGCCGACTGGATCGTGCCGTCGGGCGTTCCGCCGTCGATGTTGACTTGGACGGTCGACGGGGTCACGTTGAACAGGTCGACGCCTCCGGCTCCCTCCGCATTGACGACGTCAAAATTCGTGTAGTCGGCCGAAAGAACGCCCGCTACGTCGATCGTCGTTCCGTCGATCGTAAAGATATTGTTCGTTTCCGTACCGCGGACGGTGAGCGAATCGACATCGCCTTGGCTGCCGTCGTTGCCGTTGACGATGAAGCCGGTGTTGCTGACGTAGTCGATCACCGTGATCGCCGAGCCGTCGGCCGCATTGGTCACGCGCAACTGGCCGTCGCCCGCACCCGAGGGCGCCAACAAGATGTCTTCTGAAACCCCCGGGACGGCGTTGTACACGATCAGGTCGGGATCGCCGGCGTTGTCGTCGACCGGATTGCCTTCGTCGAAGCTGATGTCGATGCCCCAACCGGCGGTCGTGTCGTCGGCATAGGGTGTGACCACCAACGTATCGACGTCGTTGCCTGTACTGGGAGTGCCGGAGCGATCATCGCCGAAGACGTTGATCTTTCCGACGTTCCGGATCGCAAGATCGCCGGATCCGTTGATCGAGACGAGAACTTCGTTCGTACCGTCGAGGTCGCCGCCTGTCATCGAGTCGACGTCGGCGCCCCGCAGGACGACCTTGTCCGGTTGGTCGATGAGTCCGTTGTTGTTGTCGCCGTAGATGTTGACCGTCCCCAGCTCGCCGTCGTGGCCGACATCGAGATCGAATTGTTCGACGGAGCTGAATTTGAGTTGGGGCGTGCCGAAGCCGGAGGAGACGGTGACGGTCGGCGTCGGGCCCGCGGTGGCCCAGATATCGACGTCGCCGAACGTGCTCCACATCAGCTTGTCGCCGTCGGGCGGGATGTTGTCGCTCGGATCGGCATTCGGATCCGGATCACCGGCGTTGACCCGCATCGAAAGTACACCGGTGAGATCGGCGTAGATAACGTCCGACGCGCCGGATGCCGACGGCGACGCCTCGAAGCCCGTATTCAAGATCAACGACGGGGTGCCGAATAAGACGGGCAGCAGCGTGCCGGCAACCGGATGGATAGAGACGAGATCGCCCGCGCTGATGTTCGTACCGGCGATGAGGCTATCCGAAATCGACAGCGCGTCATAGGCGTTTCCCGCCCCGAAACCGGGGACGATGACACCCGCGCCGAATCCGAAGGGATCGATCGTCGTGGCCGGATCGACCAGGTCATCTTCACTGGGGGCTAGCACGTACAAGCGATTGCCCAAGGCCGTCCCGGCATTGACGGTGATTCCCGCCGTCGTATCGACGCCCGAAACGAGCAAGTCGGCAAAACGGCCGCCGCCGGCCAACCCCGGATATTGATCGAAGTACGAGCCTTCGAGGTCGGGACCGTCCCATGGATCACCGTCCACGAAGACCAATGCTTGGGTGCCCGAAAGCGGTGCGACGGTGATATCGGTCGCCGTCGGCACGTTGTTCAACAGCGTCACGGTATCGTCGTTGCGCCCGTCGCCTGCGTACCGGATCGTCTCGAAGCCGGTCGTAAGCATCGGGAGAGCGAAACCGTTCATTTGAATCGTGCCGATGTCGTCGTAACGGAATGTTACGTTTCGGCTCACGAAGCCGTAGTCGTTGAACTCCAGGACGTCGCGCTGCGAGGTGCCGCCGGGATCACCGCCGTGGACCAGGAAAGCAGTCAGCGGAAAGACGCTGTCGGCCCCAAGGTCATTCGTCACATTGACGACGACCCGGTCGACGCCGTCATCTCCCAACACGACCGTGTTGCCGCTCAAGCCGTCGCCGTTGAGCCACACGGTGTGGGCGTCGTCGCCGTTGCCGGCATGGATGACCGTATTGGCAGCGGTCGTGGCCTGCACGTCGATCGTGTTGCCGCCCGCGGGACCGTAGATCGTGAGTCCTTCGAGTTGGTCGACGCCGACCGTATAAGTGTACTGGATTTGCCCCTCGGCGAATCCCTCGAGTATGGTCGCGTGAGCAAGGCCGAGACTCTCATCTCTGATCCATGCGTCCGGCAAACTGTTGAGGTCGCCGGAGGCGTCCACCGTGAGGGTGTCGACGCCCTCGCCGGGCTCGATTGACAGGTTTCCGTCGATGGCGGCAAGGGATCCCACTCCGGTTCCGGCGGTTCCCGAAGTAGCACCGACGGTGAACGTGTCGTTACCCGCCCCGCCCGAAACGATGTAATCGACGCTGGAGAACGTCGAGAGAATATCGATCGTGTCGTCACCCGAGGTGGCTCGATAGTCAAGTAACTCGACCGTCGCAAAATACAATGCGATGTCACCTTCCGCGGCGCCTGTGATCGTATTGCCGGTGATCGTCACGTTGTCGCCGGTCGGATCCGCGGTGTCGTGAAGGCGCACGATCGACGAGCCGAACTGGCCGTGTAATTCGAGGCGGCTGCGGATCGCGTCAAGGTAGTTGGTCGCAGCGTTCGTGATCAGCTCCGAGCCGTTTTGACCGTACACGCGGGTGGCGATCAAACCCGGGGCCGTCGCCAACGGCTCAATCGTTTCCCCCTGGGCATCGTCGGGGATGATTGCGCCGCCGGTCAGCTCGCTCCCGTAGATATCCAGGTATTGCAACCCCGGATTCTCGGCCGAGAAATTGATGATGACGCGATCGGCCCCGTCCATTCCGTTGACGGTCGTTCGCGTTTTGTTGGCAAAGGCGATGCTTTCGAACAAACCGCCGGTCTCTCGAACCTCGGTCGTTTGGACGCCGAACACCCCAGGCCCGTCGACGATTTCG
This sequence comes from Thermostilla marina, assembly GCF_054657455.1. Classification (NCBI taxonomy): domain Bacteria; kingdom Pseudomonadati; phylum Planctomycetota; class Planctomycetia; order Pirellulales; family Thermoguttaceae; genus Thermostilla; species Thermostilla marina. The sequence continues at coordinate 1,267,685 of NZ_BAAHYR010000001.1, forward strand.
ATCGTATCGGCGGCGGACGTGCCGAAGATATCCAGTTGGTCCGCGGGTACGGTATCGAATACCGGCGAAAGGCCGGAAAACATGATGATCATCTCGTCGCCGTCGGCCACTCCGCCCCCGGGACCCATGTTGTCGTTGGGATCGTAAACAAGCAGCCCGGCCCCGGACCCCATCGGCCCATACGACACGCGCCCGATGGGCGCACCCGGATTGCCGGTCACGTACAACACGTCGCCCGTCGGGCCGCTATTGACGCCCAATGCTTCGCCATCGAAATCGATGTTGCTCACGTCGATCAAACCGCCCGAGACATCGATCATCAACGTGTCGTCGTCGGAAGAACCTTGGACGGTGATCGAGTCGATCGTGCTGTACTCGACTGCCGAATCGAGCACACCGTCGATATAGATTTCGAGATTGGCTCCGTTGCGAACGAGCCGGAAGGTGTCGGCCGTGCCGTCGTTGGGATTGGTTGCGGCGATGGAAACAGCACTCAACAGGTGCCGGTGTTCCAGCGGTTCAACTCGCAGTTGTCGCGATTTGATCCGTTTTTCTTTCCGCCCCAGTTTTGCAAACGCCCCGATGTTGCCTCTTCGATTGAAAATGGATCGAAACCGCATGAGCAGATCTCCGCTTCTCTCGCTCCCGCAGGCGTTACGACCGGCCCAAACGCCGCGACTCGCAGCCGGTGCGGGCAAACGCTGATAGTCCTGCCGACGACGTCCCTGTCGATGAAGCGGATCCGTCCTACCGACGAGCCGAGTGAACTCACGCAAGTTGCGCAGACCTCACCCCTCATAGTTGTGCCAGCAAAACATTCTGGTCGTGCGGGTTTTGGCTGTCAACCATTTTGGAGAAAATTGGCGAGATAGAGGGGGTGTAGTGGATGTGCGGTTTGTATTGCAAAAGAGAAAAGAAAGGAAGTTTTGACGGTCCCAAAAGCGGGGGTGTCGAAGCGAAGCGGCGTGTCGCAGGAGGAGCGGCTTCCAATGAAAAAAGCACCACCCCCAAAAAGAGGTGGTGCCGGATGGTCGTGTCGCAATCTGCGGTTCGAGCCGGTCGGTCGCTCTATTTACTTCTTGGCTTCGGCGGCTCGCTGCTGCGGCGTCTTCCAGTTCGGATGTGGTACGTGGGCTTCTTTGAACAACGCCTCGGCTTTGGCGACCAGTTCAGGATGTTCCGCCGCCAGATCGTGTTCCTCGCCGATGTCTTCGGCTAAGTTGTACAACTCGATCTTACCGATAAACATCGGTTCGCGAATCGCCTTCCAGTCGCCCCAGCGGACGGCTTGTCGAGAGCCTTGTTCGTAGAACTCGAAGTACAGGTATTCGTGTTCCTGCTGATGTTCGTCGTCACCGAACAGGGTGGGAACGAAACTGATCGAATCGCGATTGGCGGGGCAAGGGACGCCTGCCAGTTCGGCCGCCGTGGCCATCAAATCACCGAAGTAACCGACGTGATCCGACGTGGTACCCGGTCGGATGTGATCCGGCCACCAAGCGATGAAGGGAACGCGGATGCCGCCTTCGTACAATGCCCGCTTGTAACCCTTCAGCGGACCGGTTGGTCGGAATCGGGTCGGCGGATTGCCCGCCTCGTTGTGCGGGCCGTTGTCGGATGTGAACATCACCAGCGTGCGTTCGGCAATCCCCAATTCCTGGAGCAGGTCGAGGATCTTGCCGACGTCGGCGTCCATGCGGGTGATCATCGCCGCGTGTCCCTTGTCGACGTCGGGCCAGTCTTTGTCGGCGTAGATTCCGTAGTCGGGAACTTCCGATCCGTTTCCGGTTGCGCGGGTGCCTTCGTTGTTCGCGTGCGGAATCGTCAGGGCCAAATACAGGAAGAACGGGCCTTCACCGTGCTCACGCAACCATTTGATCGACTCGGCAACGAACAGATCGTGCGAGTAATCGACTCGCTTGACGGCATAGCCTCCGGTGAATCCGCCGTATGAGCGGTCTGATCGTTTGACCACGTTGCGTAGCTTTTCTTGTTCGAAGTTGCGCCACAGGAATTCGGGGTAGTAGTTGTGGGCGTGGACCTGATTGAGATAACCGTAGAAGAAGTCGAAACCTTGCTTGAGCGGATGCCCCGGCTGATCGACTTCGCCCAGGCCCCATTTCCCGATCAAGGCGGTGTGGTAGCCGGCACGCTTGACGACCTCGGCCACGGTGATGTCTTCGTCGCGGAGCGACTGGATGATCATCTCGGTGCCGGCGTTTCCGCGGACATGGCAGTGTCCCATGTGCAGGCCGGTCATCAAGACACAACGTGACGGGGCGCACACCGTATTCCCGGCGTAAAACTGCGTGAAGCGCATACCCTCGGCGGCCATGCGGTCGATTCGGGGCGTTTGAATGAGTTCCTGGCCGTAGCATCCGAGCTCACCGTAGCCCAAATCGTCGGCCATGATGAAGATGATGTTCGGCTTGGCGTCTTTCGGATGGCCGGCGGGCAAGTCGGCCGCGCACGCCGCCGTGCCGACGGCCGCGACGAGCACGACCGACGTCAGTACAGTTCGCAACATCGGTTTCTCCCTTTCTGAAAAACAATCGCCAAACGACCTGTGCTGTGAGAAGAGCGGAAAAGCACCTTCTCCCTATCCCTCAGGTTGACCGTAATCCTTGCCGAGTTTGCATGCAAGCGGGGGCGATCCCGCACGCACTCGCATCACTCGGCCAAGATCGGCTCGATTTCGGCGATTGCGGCGAAGGGATTTCCTCGGGCGGCCGAGCGGGCCTCCAGCCGCACCGCTTTGACGGTTTGCAGTTCGGAAAACCGAATCGTCTTCCAGGCGGGGCTCTCGTCCCAACGTCCGGCGGCAGCCGGGGAAGAAAAGTTCTTCCCGTCGGCACTGACGGTGACGGCGTAATCGGCAATCTTGCCGTTCGGATTGCCGTCTTGTCGCGGGAGGACACGAATGCCCGCCAGCCGAACCGGCTCGGCGAAGTTGATGGCGAACCAATGAGGCATCGGCGACGGTGACGGTTCCCACCTCGTGTGCCACATAGTGTCGACATTGCCGTCGATCGCCTTTTCCGGCTCGTAACCGGTTTGCGAAGAATCGGCCGAGACCTTCGCGCCGAGTTTCTCCAACAAGTTCGGTTCGCGGAACAGGCTGCGGACCTGCTCGACGGTCAATGCATGTTGTGGCCGGAAGGTGTCTGCGGCCATGTAATCCAACAACGAACGCCGCATTTGCCGCGCGACGACGCGCTGATCGAGGTCGGTGCTCAAATCCATCGAGCAGATCAAGAGCTTGCCGCCCGCTACGTTCGCTTCGACGACCAGGCCCAGTCGCTTCGGCTCGAACCAATCGGGAACGACCTGCACGATCGGGCGGATCTTCGGCGGCAGGGCGTCCAGTTCCAGTGTCGCAGCGGAGTGAACCAATTCCCACCATTGCCAGTTGGAATGGTATTCAGTGGGAAACTGTGCCAGCGCCGGATGCTTCGGATCGCACAGAATTCCGAGCGTCTGCGGTGCCTGACCGCCGGTCCAGGCCGTGTTCCAGAAGATCGACGAGAAGCCCAACGCGACCTTCGTATCGACCAGTTTGGGATCGGGCAAGAGGAGGACCTTGCCGCCGTCTTGCAACGCGGCGAGTGCGGCGTCGTCGAGTTCGCGGGCCACGTGGATGCCTTCGGGAACCTCGGTGGGAACCTCGGTCGGATACACCCACACGTCCCAGTCGTTTTCGTACTTCGTCCCGTCAACTCCCACGATCAATTGCAACTTCGAGGGGGCGGGGGCTTCGCGCAAAGGCACCTCGATGCGGCCGAGGGGCGTGAGTTTGCCGGTCGAGATTTCTTCCGGTGTGAATCGGCCTTCGGCGATCCGCGTTTCGTCTTCGGCGACGATTTTCCAGGTCACGAGCGGTTGTTCGAGGTCACGTGGTCCGAAATGCGCGACCTCGATCGTCGCGGTCAACGTATCGGCTTGGGTGAAGATGCGTTTCGGCATCCGCGCCAGCGGAACAGTAGTGTTGCAGAACCGCGAGTAGATTTCGGCCGAAACGTAGGGTTTGTCGTCCCAGAAGGCGTCGAGGACGCCCACCAAGGCCGTTCCTTGGCCGGGAAAATCGTGCAAATCGAGGAGTTGGAATCCGCCGAAGCCGGGAGTACGCAGCGCCGATTCGATCTCTTCCTTGTAGCACAGCAATTGCAGTTTGCCCGAGGCCATCAAGAAATCGTGAGCCTGGTCGAGCATGTGGGCGTTTTCGAGCAGGTCGCGGAAGATCTCGAAGTTCTTTGCCTTGAGCGTGCCGGTGTACTTCGGGATTTCGTCGAAGTTCGGGTACACGCACCACTGGCCGATTTCATGGGAGACGACCGGTTGGTCGGGATATTGCGCGATGAAGTCGCGGTAGTCGGTCGTCGTTTCGGGCGGTCGGGCATTGATGCGGCTGTTGAGGCCGGATCCCCACGCCTGAATGCGAGGTCTCGGGGTTACGTGATAGTCGTTTTCGGGGATCGACGGCCAGCCGCTGCCGGAACTCACCAGATGTCGCGGGTCGAGCTTTTGGAAATGGGGTACCCATTTTTCGAGATAGCGTGCCCCGCCGCCGGGACCGGCCGGTTCGTTTCCCGCCACCAACAGCAAGAACGATGGATGGTTGCCGTATTCCCGCACGATTCGTTCGCCTTCGCGGTATAGCCAGGCGTCGGTCGGCGTGCCGTTACCCACCGAGGCGCCGGAGTTCGGCCACGTGCTGCATTCGACTTGAAAATAAAAGCCCAGCTCGTCGGCGGCCTCGAAAGCGGCCTCCGGCGGACACCACGAATGGAAACGAATGTGATTCAGACCGTATGCTTTGGCGCGGCTGATCACGTGCCGCCACGCGTCGACATCGGTGGGTGGATAGCCCGTCTTCGGGAAGATGCAGCATTCCAGCGTGCCCCGCAGGAAAATGGGACGGCCGTTGATCGTGATTTGCGTGCCCCGCGTCGCCGCTTCCCGCATCGCAAACGTGGTATGCGATGTTTCCTCACCGACGGGCGACCGAAAACGAACATCCAAGCGGTACCGGTTCGGAGCGAATTCGTCCCACAACAAGACCGGTTTGGGCAACGCGATCGTTGCGGTATGCGTACCGCCCCCTTGGGGTACGACGATATGCAGCGTCGCCGAAAGCGGTTCGGGCGTCTCGCCGTCGTATGACGAGCAGGGCAGGGGGGTAATCGTCAGGTCGACGGTAGCCGGGACGGAGCGATCGGCATGATTCTCCAACTCGAAAGCCAGTTTTGCAGTGCCCGCAGCGATCTGTGGATAGACCTGCACCTTGGCCGCGCGAACGGTCGGGACCGCACACAATTCGATATCTCCTACGATGCCGTGCCACGCCGATTGCGTGTGGTCGCTGACGCTGTGCGAATTGCGTCCCACATTGATTTCGCGTAGCGAATTGTCGATGCGGAGGGTGAGACGATGGCGCCCCGGTTCGCAGGCATCGGTCAAGGCGAACTCGTGGGGAACGCTCAGCGCGTCGCACTTGCCGATCTGTTGGTCGTCGAGCCACACGGTCGTGATCCAGTGCGGCCGTTCCAGGCGAAGTAGAACGCGCTTGCCCGCCCAGGCTTTGGGGAACTCGATCGTGCGTTGGTACCACGCCGTGCCGACGTAGTGCAAATTCGGTTGAAGCCAGAACGGCATCTTGAAGTTTTCGGGCGACCGGTACGGCGCGTATTGAGGCTTTTCCCATTCCGAATAGCGGATGCTGCCGATCCACGTCGTGTCGAGATTCACCGGCAGGCCGATTCCGCTTTCCCGAAGCGCCCCGGGTAAGCGAACACAGGCCTCTCCCGGCAACTCGCGGGCGAACCACGCTCCGTCGATGCCGACGTCCTCTTGGTCGAGGGCCGTTCGCCACTCACCCGACAAATCGACGCTTTCCGGCACGGCAGCGTCTAGTGAACTGCCGCCGCACAGGGCGGCCGCAGTGAGGACGATCGCCGCCGAACGCAGCAAGGCGCTCGTCCGGGCTTGGGTACGTGACAAAAACGCGAATCGTTTTTGTTGCCGGTGAATCGGTGCATACGGGTTCATCGTTTCGTCCCCCACGTTGCGGAAGAAAAGGTCAGGAATACGGACTTGCGGTTCGGATTTCGGTAGCGGGAAGGCTTTCGAGATGCACCCGCGATTGCCGTAGGGTGATCTCTCGGTGCGGAACAGGCCGACGGTTTTCGGATTCAGTCCACCAGTTCGTGTTCGATTTGTTCCAATGATTTTCCCTTGGTTTCGGGAAGTTTGCGCCACAATACGAAGAAGGTTGTCGCGCAGAAAGCCGCGTACAACCAGAATGTTCCGTGCGCATCGAGCGAGCGGAGCAAGGACGGGAACGTAAGCGTCAGCGTGGTACAGCCGATCCACAAGAAGAAGACGGCGATCGACATCGCCGCCCCGCGGATCCGGTTGGGGAAGATTTCGGACAGGACCACCCACGTCACGGGGGCCAAGGTCGTGGCGTAGGTGCCGATGGCGATCATCACCAACACGAGCATGGGAACGCCCGTCCAGCCCTGGAAGTAGCCGAGGCCCATCAGCACATAGATGCTTGCCAAAGCACCGAAACCCGCCAGCATCAGCGGGCGGCGACCGAGACGGTCCACCAGGAACAACGCGGGAATCGTGAATACCAGGTTCGTCACGCCGGTCAGTACGATACTCAACAACGTCGCGTCGATCGAAAAGCCGGCGTTGGTGAAGACTTCTTGGGCGTAGTTGAAAATGACGTTGATGCCGCACCACTGTTGTGCAACGGCCAAGAACGATCCGAAGACGAGAATGCCTGCGATCTTCGGTTCGAGCAGGTCGCTCCAACGAACGCGGCCGATCTCTTCTTGACTGAGCGTCGTGCGGATCTCGTCCAGGGTGGCCGCTGCGTAGGCCTCTCCGCCGATGCGGTCGAGAATGCCGCGGGCCTTGTCGTCGCGTCCTGCCTTGACGAGCCAACGAGGACTTTCCGGAACGAACAACATGAGTACGAAGAATGCCGCGGCGGGGACCGTTTCGGCGCCGAACATCCATCGCCAACCGTACATCCCGTTCCACGAGGCGCGAATCGCCTCGGCGGTTTCTTCCGTGACCGGCTGGGCGATCCACAGGTTGACCAGTTGGGCCGCCAAGATTCCGATGACGATCGTCAATTGGTTGATCGATACGAACACGCCGCGAATCTTGGCCGGGGAGATTTCGGCGATGTACATGGGCGACATGTTCGAGGCCAACCCGATACCGACGCCGCCGATGATGCGGGCGATGTTGAACGTCACGTAATCGGTCGACAGGGCCGTCCATACCGCCGAAACGGTGAACAGCAATCCGGCGAGGATCAGCAACGGACGCCGCCCGGTCTTGTCGGCCAAGGCCCCGGAGGTCAGCGCCCCCACCAGGCAGCCCACCAAGGCGCTCGATTGGGCGAATCCCCGCAGCCACGGCGTATCGTCGCCGATGTGCAGGAAAGGTTCGTAGAAGGGCTTCGCCCCGCCGATGACCACCCAATCGTAGCCGAACAGCAGGCCGCCCATCGCGGCCACCAGGCAAATCAACCAAAGATACCCGTAGTTGAACGAGTGGTTTTCCGACGTCGTGTTCATTTGGGGAAAGCCTCGATACCGTTTCACGGAAGCGATCAGCCGCGGTTCGAGAGGATGGGTTCCGGTTCGACCGCGCGGTGCACGGCCGCGCCGACGTGAGCCGGATCCTCGCTCAAGACCTGTTCGAACAAATTCCGGGCGATATCCGTCTTGCCGAGTCCTTGGTAGCCCAATGCGGCGACGTAGCGGCAGTGAATGCGATTTCGCTGTGCGAGGTCGACATCGAACACCAAGAAGTCGGGCAACGAGACGGCGAAAAAGTCGATGACCGGCCGATCATGTTCGTGTTGCTTGCCGTAGTCCACCATGTTTTGAAACACGCGCTGTGCTTCGTCTCGGCGTCCGAGGGCGGCCAGGGCCAAGCCTCGATAGTATACGAGTTCGGGGGGCTCGTCATTGTAATACATCGCGTCGGCCGGTTCATCCGATCCGCACGCCGCTTCTTCGAAAAGGGCGACCGCCGCCGACTCGTCGCCGGTGCGACGCTTCGCTTTGCCCAACAGGTAGAGCACGTCGTTTTCGCGATGATTGGGCAACTTGGCTTCCCCCAAGTTCTCGGGACGCAGTCGCGCTTGCTCCAACAGACGACAGGCACGTTCGGCGTCGCCTTCGTGCAGGGCGCGACGGGCCGTTTCCCGCAGGGCGATCACGTATTGACCGGCCACCTTTCCTTCGCCGCCCTCCCATGGATGGAAGTTGCGGGCCTGAATGACCGTCAATGCCGCTTCGTGTTGTCCCAGCACGTTCATTAACGTGGCCTTTTCGAGTACCAAATCGTCCCGCTTGGCGACGACCTCGGAATAAGCCTCGAGACGAGCCAGACGTTCTTCGGCAGGATGTCCCAATCGCTTTGCCAATTGATCCAACTCGAAGAGGATACGGGCATCGTGCGGCGCCAGACGAAAGGCCTCTTCGTAGGCGTTCCAGGCGGCCTCAGCGTCGTGTCGCTTGTTGAAATAGGCCAAGCCCAGATTTCGCCACACGCGGGCGAACTGCGGATCACGATCGCGGGCCTGTTCCCAGCAGAAAACGGCCCTGTCGTGTTGCCGCTTGTCGTACCACAAGCATCCCAGGTAATAGGGCGCACGAGCGTCGTGTGCGTTGTGTGCGGTCGCAAATTCGAGTACCGCGATGTCTTCCAGACGATTGGGAAAGCACAGGTAGGAATCGGCTTCGGCGGCCTTGCGGTAGTACGCTGCCGACGTTTCGGCGTCTCCCCGCCGGCGAAACGTGTCGGCGAGGTAATACCAAACCAACGGCGAGATCGCTTCGTCCCGTGCCGACACTCGCTGCACGTACAGCTCCAACAGCGAAACGGCCCGATCGTACAAACCGGCGGCGCGATAGTCGCGGGCGAGGTCGAGATAATTGACGTCTTTGTCGTCCGCCGCCGACGTGAACGATTCCGCGCGATCGGGATGGGCCTGCATTTGCTCGAACAGCACGCCTAAATGGAAAGGATCGTCGGCCAGCGATTCGGCGACGAAGGCGTCGGCTTCCGACGTGCGACCGGTCCGATACAACACGGCGACCAGCAAGTGAATCGCCTGCCTGTGTGAGCGGTTGCGGGCCAAGCAGCGGCGAAGGTGTTCTTCGGCTTGAACTAGGCGCCCGGCTGCCAGGTCGAGCCTTGCCAGTTGGAAGTAGGCGATGTCGGCCTGCGCGGCGTTCCAGGTCGCTTTGTAGAACACTTCGTAGGCTTCATCGTTTCGTTCTTGGTAGGCCAGCGCCGAGCCCAGGTCGTAGAGCGCCTCGCCGTCCCGCGGATTGGGATTGTGGCGCGTGCTGCGTTCGACGGCGCGTCGCAGGTGGGATTCGGCTTCGGCAAAACAACCACGACGCAGCAACAAAAGCCCCATGGCATGATTGTTTCGCAGGTCGCCGGGATCGCGTCGCAACGCTTCGCGGTAGTAGTCGGCCGGTTCGCGGGTGGCGTGGCGATACTGTTCGAGGTGAACGCCTGCCAGGTAGAGAGATTCCGTCGAATCGAGCTTTTCGGGAACGTCGATCGGTTTGGCCGGTTCGGGCAAAGTCGAATCACGGACGACATCAGCCGGGCTGAACGCAACAAGGGTGTTGCCGTCGGCGTCCTCGACGCGGCAGGTTATCGAGCGTTCGTCGATTTCCGTCGGAAGGTCGAGCGTCGTTTCGAAATACCCCGCCGGGTTGCCGTCGAAGCGGGTTTCAGCGATCAGTCGATCGCCGTGAACGACGACACGGGCGTTCGGATACGAAGCGGTCGTGTGCACGCGGACGTGCGCCTTGCCGTCGACCAGGTCGAATCCCAACGCCGCGTGCTGCGTGGCGTTGTCGATGCGTCCGACGCCGTGATACGGCATGAAATATTGAACGAACCGCTTTTCTTCGCCGGGGAACAGCCACGAGAAGTCGGGCTGGTTGTCGGTGTACACGCCGCACATGAGTTCGACGTAGGGGCCGTCTTCGTCGGTCAGGTGCCGGTCCCAGCGATGGCCGAAGTCGCCGTTGCCCCAGGTCCACTGCTTCTTGCCGGGGGACACATGCCGGTTGCACACGTGCAGTAGGCCGGCCTTGCGGCGGTGGTCGTACGATGCCACGAAATCGAAACGGCTGCGGTAGGCCATGTACGAGGTGGGCACCGGAATGTTCTTGTATCGGCTGATGTCGGTGCCCGGCGAATAATCGATCTTGTAATAGGTGCCGTGGGCGATCGGAAAATCACTCACGTCGCGTTTGCCGTGATCCATGACGGCGGTCACGTCGGGCGGAAAGATCGACTGATGGAATTCGTCGACATGTACCGCCGGATTCGCCCACCACAAGAATGTCTGCGGGAGATCGGTTCGGTTGTACAGGCGGACGTCCAGTTCCAGGTACGCGCGACCGGGACGCAAACGGAAGCCGCAAACCATTTCGGTCCCGTGCATGCGGTCGATTTCGTGGCACCAGGCGACGGCGGAGCCGTCCGGTTCTCGCTCCAAGCGGCATTCGACCGGCAAGAAAGTACTCGGCCGATGGTGTTGCGGCCAGTTGAATTCGATGCCTCCGGAGATCCACGGGCCGGCCAGCCCGACCAACGCCGGTTTGATGACCCGGTTGTAGTAGACGAAGTGGTAGTCGATCGTCTTGTCGCGGGCCATTTGCACGCGACCGCCCAATTGGGGCAGCAGCATGATCTCCAGAAACTCGTTTTCGAGAAAGACCGCCCGATACGTTTGCGGGTGTTTTTCATCTTCGATGCGGTCGATGACGGGAAACGGATACACCGCTCCGCTGGATCCTTGGTAGACGCGCTTTTCCAGGAACATCGGGTTCGGATCGGGGGACCCGATTCCGTACGTCGGAATCACGACCTCCTCGAAGCGCGCGCAGACCGAGCCATCCGACATCAAAAGTGCCCTCCACGGTTAGGTTGCAAGTCGACCGGGCGACCCCGGCGTATTTCATGCAGCGAGGGGGAGCCGGCTCGGGGATGGGAAAGAGTTCCGCGACGGGAAGCCGGAATCGTGGGACGGGTTGTGTACTGTCGACGCGCCGCAGACAAGGCGGCACGGCGGGGGGAGAAAAAGGATGCATCGGGCGGCCGCACCAACCCGCGCGGACCAATTGCCGAGTGTCCCCCCGAACCGTCGACATCTGCCGAGCTTGGGCCGACACGACCGACACCGATGCATTCCTGTGGTCGGTTGTTCTCGCTTTCGCGAGGTCGCCAACCGATCGTGTCATTAATTAAACCGCAATAGTTCGCTGTTGTCATTGTTTGATTTGGTAAAAAAATTGACATTTTTCTTCATTCGCGTACGTTGGAAAGAAAGTTGAATTCCCCGTGTGGGGCTGCCGACAGTCGCCTTTTTCGGGATTGGTGACCTCGGCATCCGGATGGCCGCGCTAGAAATAACCGCAGAAAATCACTCATGGGAGACAGCCCGCGATGTCCGTCCGTCAGGTGTTGTTATGGATCGAGTCCTCGCGCGCCTACGGCCGTGATTGCCTGTTGGGGATCGGCGCCTTTGCCCGCAACAAGGGTGATTGGCGGTTGATTCACATCGAACGAAGCCTCGACGAGCGCATTGTGCGGATACCCGTCGGCCAACAGATCGACGGAATCATCTCCCGGTTGGATAGTCCGCGCGACGCGGCGACGGCCAGCCGGTTTCGGTGTCCGATCGTCGATCTGCGGGGCGTCTATCCGCCCGAGGACGGCGTCGTGCTCGACACCGATTCGCCGGCGGTGGCGCGAATGGCCGCCGATCACCTGCTGGAACGCGGGTTTCGGCATTTTGGTTACTGCGGCTATCGCGGCGTCGATTTCTCCGACATCCGCGAAGAGGTGTTTTGTGAATACCTCCACAAGCGCGGCTATTCGGTAAACGTGTTCGAGCCGGGGAAACGTAAACGACGATTACAGGGAACCGCCGAAGTCGAGGCGCAAGGCGAGTTCGAGTTGGACGACCTGGGCCGCTGGCTGCTCGAGGTTCCCAAGCCGATCGCTGTGTTTGCTTGCAACGATGTGCGCGGTCGCCAGGTGGTCGAGGCTTGCCGCCGAGTGAATTTGGGCGTGCCCGACCGGGTGGCCGTGTTGGGGGTCGACAACGACCGGGTCGTGTGCGACTTGACCAATCCGACGCTCAGCAGTATCGAGCCCGATGCACGGCGAGTCGGATTCGAGGGGGCGGCAGCGCTCGACGTCTTGATGAACGGTGGACACGTGCCGAAAAAACGGGTGTTGATTCCGCCGCGTCGGGTGGTCACGCGGCTTTCCACGGATATCTTGGCCGTCGATTGTCCGATCGTCGGCGAGGCCCTACGATTCATCCACGAAAACGCCGCCAAGGGATTGAGCGTCGGTCAGGTGGCCAAGGCGGTGGACGTCAGTCGCAGCACGCTCGATCGCCGCTTTCACGAAGTGCTCGGCCGCAGCGCCAAGAGTGAGATCGATCGCGTGCGGGTTCGTCGCGCCCGTGAGCTATTGTTGGAGACCGAGTTCAATCTCGACACGATCGCCCGTTTGGTCGGGTATCATTCCGCGGCCCAGTTTGTCAACGCTTTTCGACGGTTGACGGGCATGACGCCGGGGGCCGTCCGCCGGTGGCAATCGACCGGCAGCAAGGAAGACGATCGCATGGACGACCAGGCCGAGGGGTCCGGTGCGTTCGGCGCGTAACGTGTTCACCCCGAACAGGTTCTTGAAGAAAATCGAGACGTATTCATGCGTGAGACCCAACCCAAACGCGGCGATCAAGAGCGATTTGCGCGAAATGTCATGGAGTTCGCCCATCGGGACTATCCCCGGTTGAGGGCGGGGGAGACGATCGACGAATCGCTTCAGCGACTGCGTAAGGCCGCGTTTCGCGGACAAGCGGTCTACTTTTATGTAACCGATGAAGACGACCGCCTGGTCGGCGTGGTTTCGGCCCGCTCGCTGTTGTTGAGTCCGCCGGATCGTCGTCTGGAATCGTTGATGCAGTCGCGGGTCGTGTCGCTGCCCGAAACGGCGACCCTCGAAGACGCTTGCGAGATGTTCATTCTTCATCGCCTGTTGGCCTTGCCCATCGTCGACGAGCAGGGGCGGATGGTCGGTGTTCTCGAAGCGGGTGTGTATACCGACGAAGTCGTCCGTCGGGTCGAGGATTCGGAGCGTGAGCACAGTGCCGACGTTTTCCAGTTGATCGGGCTGCACCTCGAAGAAATTCGCGGCGCGAGTACATGGTATCTGGTGCGGCACAGACTGGCCTGGCTGGGCTGCAATTTTGCCGGGGGATTACTGTGTGCCGGGATGGCCTGGCTGTTCGACGATTTTCTCGCCGAGTGGATCGTCTTCGCGCTCTTCTTGCCGGTGGTGTTGGCGATTTCGGAAAGCGTAAGCGTTCAAACGCTGACGACGTTGCTCGAACGACACCATCACGGGACGACGTCGTTCAAGAGGATCGTGCGACTGTTTCGCCGCGAGTTGCTCATCGGAGGGAATCTGGCTATTTGCTTGGGCACGGCCCTCGGTTTGATTGTATGGGCCTGGAGCGGACGGGCGGCGGTCGGGATGTCGATGGGCCTGAGTTTGGTGCTCGGTGTTTTCGGGGCGACGGTGTTGGGCTTCATGGTGCCCGCGGTACTGCTTTCGATGCGCCGGGATCCGAAGGTCGCCTCGGGGCCGATCGTGCTGGCGGCGACGGACCTCACGGCGCTGTCGGCATACCTGGGGTTGGGTTGCCTGCTGCTGGGATAGGGCGATACCGTTCGAGGCTTGCCGTTCCGATACGCTGTGCGAAGGTGGCTCAGCGGTCTTTCTACTCCTAGAAAGCAAAATACGGGGTTATTTGATGTTGGATTTTATCAAAAATGTGTCGATTGTGGATTATCGTCAACAGCTTGATGGTTCTCGGTTAATCTGGAGCAACCGCCGATGGTCCCCCGGCGGCCGACACAGCAAACCATTGGGAACCATTGTTTGAGACAAGGTGTTGTGCCCCAGCAGGGAGCGAGGAGTCATGAGCCATTTGAAACGCGCTTCACATTCGGCAAAGCGGTTTGTCGTTCCGCTATTGGTCGCGCTGGCGACGGGAATTGCGATTTCACCCTGCGAGGCCCAACCCGGGGCCGATGCGCCCCAGGGGTGGGGCCGCTTGACGCAGGAACTCAGCGGTTACCGGTGGAAGCTGAAGCAGATGCGACCCGGGCAAGGGGTTCGCGAAGGATTGCACCAGCTTCCGCCGGGCGACATCGAGACGCACGTGTGGCTGCCTGCCCGCGTTCCCGGCGACGTGTACACCGACCTGTGGAAGGCCGGCGTGATCGAGGACCCGTACTTCGGCCGGAACAGCGTCAAAGCGCAATGGGTTGCCCTCGACGAATGGTGGTACAGCCTTCAATTCGACGTCTATGAAAACGTCGAGGATCGCGTCGTCCGGTTGGAGTTCGACGGCGTCGACTATGCGTGCGACGTGTGGCTGAACGGGCATTACCTGGGGCGACACGAGGGGGCCTTTTCGCCGTTTTCTTTCGATGTGACGGACATCGTGCGGACCGACAAGGACTGGCGCAAGGCGCGAAATCTCTTGATGGTCAAGTTGGATCCGCCGCCGCAGGTGAACAGCAAGGTCGCGGGCTTGAAGACGCCCTGGTTCGGCGACTACTGGCGAGACCTGATCCCGTTCGGCATTTGGCGATCGGTGCGGTTGGTTTCCAGCGGCAAAGTGCGCGTCGATGACGCGTACTTTCATTCGACGCTCCGTGATGACGGTTCGGCCGACGTGCACGTCGAAGTCACCTTGGAAAACCACGACGGCAAGACGCGATCGGTCGAAGTAGGCATCACGCTTACCGGCGAGAATTTTGCGTGCGAGGCGATCACGCATCGCGTGAAGGTCGACGCGGTTCCGGGAAAGTCGACCGTTGACACCGTAGTTCACGTCGACCGGCCGCGACTGTGGTGGCCGTGGGATTTGGGGGAACCGAACTTGTACCGCGGACGTGTCGATGTGATCGACGACGGCCGCTTGCTCGACCGAAACGAGAGCGTTTTCGGTATCCGCGAGATTCGCATGGGCTGGAATCCCGGTTTCACGCGGGACGAAGTAAGTTTTCCGCGGACGGTTTTCATCAACGGAAAGCGACACTTTATTCGGTCGGCTTGTTGGGGCGGCCCGCCGGATATCTTCGTGGGCCGCACGACGCCTGAAAAATATCGTCGCCTGATTGAAATGGCCAAGGCGGCGAACATGAACAATATCCGCATTTTCGGTTGGCATCCGCCCGAGGTGCCCGAGTTCTACGAGCAGTGCGACCGGCTCGGTTTGACCGTGTGGCAAGACGTGATTCCCTTGGGGACGGCGAACATTCCACAAGACGAGGCCACGATCGAACGCATCTACCAAGAGGCCGAGGCGGTCGTCCGCGAGCGACGAAACCATCCGTGCCTGATCTTGCTGGAGGGCGGCGAAGAGGCGTTCCTGCGGGCGGAAGATCCGCCGTTCACCAAGCGATTCCTCGAAGAATTGGGCGTACGCATTCGGCGACTGCTCGATTTGCCTTACGTGCCCGACTCGCCGTTGACGTGCGTCAATTCGCTGTCGGTCGGCTTCAAGCCGAAGGAAGCCGATCACGCGAATGCCTACTTCTATTCGATGGGGCGATGGCTGATGGAGGATTGGATCAAGACGATCGATTTCCCCATCATCCCCGAGTTGGCGATCACGTCGGTGCCGTCGGTCGAAAGCCTGCGCAAGTTCATCCCTGAAAACGAACTATGGCCGCCGGGACCGAGTTGGGGACACCACTGGGCCGACCTCGATCGGCTGCGGACGCAGAACTTCGACACCTTCGGCGATGAACGCACCGAATCGCTGGAAGCCTTCGTCGAGGCCACGCAAATCGCTCAAGGGACGATCTTCCAACTGGCCGTGGAGCACGTCCGCCGCGCCAAACCGCGCACCTCGGGCATCTCGCTGTGTCACTACATCACGTACTGGCCCGATATGAAATGGGGAATCGTCGATAATTATTGCGAGCCCAAACGATCGTACGAATTCGTGCGTCGGGCCTATCAGCCGTTGTTGGTGAGCCTTGAATTTCCCAAGCGACGTTGGAAGACCGGCGAAACGTTCTCCGGGAAACTGTGGATCGTCAACGACACCTACGACACCTTCGAGGCACGCACGATCACGCTGCGTGTGACCGATGAAGACGGCAACTCGCTGAGCACGCAAGAGGTCGCCGTCGAGGCGGTGCCCCCCGATAGTTCCCGGCCGGTGGGCGATGTCCAATGGCCCGTGAGCGTACCGATGGGCGAGTCGTTCTTTGTCGAGATCGCGTTACGCGACGGCAAAGGGAAAGTATTGTCGGAAAACCGGTACATGTTCCTCGCCGCCGACCAAGAGGCCGCTCGGCAGCACATGCGCGAGTTGGGAAAGCGGTTGGTCGAACGCCAGCGAGCGTATAACTACGGCAATTACTATCGCTTTTTCCCGCAGTTGATCGACGCCGAAGATCCGGCCGATACCGATCCGGTTCCGCGAGCGGACGGTTTCGGCGGCCGGCCGGAGTGAGCCGACGTCCGCCCGTAAACGTGCTCAGCGCTCTCGGGCGTGTAACGGAAAGAACAGCGGTTGACCGAATCGGTCGATCCCGAATTCGGCAATGATCCGTTGTGTTTGCGGAGACGTGAGGAACTCGGCAAACCGGCGAGCCGCTTGCTCGTGCACGCCCGGGTGCTTGCGGGCATCGACGACGATCACCGAGTACGGATTACGCAGTGATTCGTCGCCCTCGACGAGAATTGCCAGTTGCAGACCTTCGCGCTGCGCGAGAAACGTTCCCCGGTCGGACAGCGTGTACGCGCGTTTTTCCGAGGCGACACGCAACGTCTGCGCCATACCGGCGCCTACCTCGATGTACCAGTCGCCTTCGGGAGCGAGTCCGGCTTCCTGCCACAGGGAACGCTCTTTCATGTGCGTGCCCGATTCGTCTCCGCGGGAAACGAATCGGGATTGAGTTTCGGCGATGCGCCGAAGTGCCTCGGTGATCGGTTTCTCATGTTCGACGCCCGCCGGATTCGATGCCGGGCCCACCAAGACAAAATCGTTGTACATCACCGGGTAGCGCAGGCATCCGTGGCCTTCGTCCATGAATTGTTTTTCGGCTTGCGGTGCATGGGTAAGGAGGACGTCGGCATCCCCCCGTCGTCCCATTTCGATCGCCTGGCCGCTTCCGACGGCGATCATTTTAACCGTGATGCCCGTCTCCGATTCGAACCGAGGCAAGAGGATGTCCAGAAGCCCACTGTCGCGGGTGCTGGTGGTGGTCGCCAACGTCAGCGAGCAGTCCTGGGCGGCCCGGTCGCGGCAGCCGGTCAGCAAGGCGACGAAGCAAAACGCTGCGCAAACGAAATGGATGCGGCTCATCGGTCGATTCTTGATGTCACATGCGGCGGTCGGTCAGTAGATGATACGTCCGCGAAGGAAATCGGCGGCTCGCGGATCGGCAGGCGATTCGAAGAAGGTCGACGTGCGCGATTCTTCGATCAGTTCCCCGTTCCACAAAAGTGCGGTTCGGGTCGAGACACGGCGGGCCTGAAACAAATTGTGCGTTGCCCACACGATCGTGACGTTGTGACGTTTGCGATGCTCGGCAATCACGTGTTCCACCAGTTCGACGTGGTTCGGATCGAGATGGGCGGTCGGTTCGTCGAGCAACAAAACTTCGGTATTCAAAACCAAGGCGCGGGCTAGGGCAACCAATTGGGTTTGACCGCCCGACAACGTGTGGGCCGGTTTTGCCGCCGCCTCGATTCCCAGTCGGCGGAGGATCTCCATCGCCTTTGCGCGGCGGTCGGGAATGCCGCGCACGCGCAGCCCGTATTCGACGTTGTCCAGAACGGACCGCGACAAGAGAAGCGGATGTTGGGGAACCATCGCGATACGCCGTCGAACGTCCAACGGCATCCGCTGATGGACGGGGATTTCTCCGTCGAATCGAATCTCGCCGGCCGCGGGAGTGAGTAGGCCTGCCAGCATGCTCAACAACGTGCTCTTGCCGGCGCCGGTCGGACCCAGCAAGGCGAGAACGTCCCCTCGAGCGATCGTCAATCGCTTGATTCGCAGGTGAAACGATTCGCCCCGCGGGTGTTCGATACCGTTGAGTTGGAAATGGGCGGTACGATTCACCGGAGGCGTCCGTTTCCCTGAAGCCGAACGATCACCAAGTTCGCCGCCAATGCCAAACACAAAAGTACGGCTCCCAGTACCAACGCAAAATGAAAATTTCCTTTGCCGGTTTCCAGCACGATCGCCGTGGTCAATACCCGCGTGTGACCGCGAATGTTTCCTCCCACGATAAGCACGGCACCGACCTCCGAGATGCTTCGGCCGAACGCCGCTGCCACGGCCAAGACGATGCCGCGACGGGCTTCATGCAACACGGCCAGACGGCACTGGCGGTCGTCGGCCCCCAATGCCTTGAGCTGTTGCGCAAGCTCGACGGGTACGGCGGCGGTCGCCGACATGGTAATGCCCACCACAAACGGCAATGCCAAGATCGTTTGGGCGATAATCATTGCGGCCGGGGTGAACAAGAGTTCGAGACCGGCCAACGGTCCGCTGCGGGAAAACAGGATATACAACAGCAATCCCACAACGACCGGCGGCAGAGCCATACCGGTGTGGACGATTGCTGAAATCCACCGCATCCGCCGGTGCCGGATCATTCCCAGCCACACACCGACGGGAATCCCGAGGCACGCGCTGATCAGCACCGCCGTCCCGGAGACTTGAAGCGACAACAAGAGGATCGGCCAGGTTTCGTAGCAGGTGTGAAGCATGAGGCGATCGTCGGCGCTGAAATGGACCAGTGTGCGAAGTGCGCTTCGATCGACTCAGTATACGGACGCTGACCGACCCTCTGTAGGGGAGTCGAGAATCATGACCTGTCGGCGCGGACGTTCCCTGCGACTATTTCGCTTTGGCCTTTTTCTTTTTCTGCGTACGATTGTCGCCGGGGAGCGGGCCGGGACCGTGCTTCAGCAGCATGTCTTCCCACTCCGCGAGTTTCGCTTCCCATTCTTCCAGGCTGCGGGTGGGGTAGGTAGCCGGCCAGCCGCCGTGCCGAAATTCTTCCGTGACGCCTTCGTCGCCGACCATTTCACGCCATTCATCCAGCGCACGGCGGAGTCGCGCTTTCACGTCGGCGTAGGCGGGGTCGTCCGCTAGGTTCTTCGTTTCGTAGGGATCGTTTTGCAGGTCGTAGAGTTCTTCGACCGGCTTCGAGGGTTGCATGAAGCGGTCTTGGACGGGATCGAGTTCGCCTTTCAGGTGCATCACATTCAGCAATGCCAAGATCGGGTATTGCCGCTCTTTGTACTCGTTGTATTGGCAATAGGCCCGCTCGGGCATGAGGTTGAGGATGTACCGGTACCGGGCGTCGCGAACCGCGCGCATTGCGTCGTGGGTGTCGTCCATTTTGTCGCGGGCGGTGAAGATATATCGTCGCTTCGGCACGGTCGGGTCGAGCAGATCCCGTCCGTGCATCCAGTCGGGAACAGTGCCGGTAGCGGCGGCGACGACCGTAGCCGTGACGTCGATCGACAACACGAGATCGTCCCTCACGGTGCCCGGTTCGATGTGGCCCGGCCACCGCATGATCAGCGGCACGTGGGTGCCCTGTTCGTACAAGAATTGTTTGCCGCGCACCTGGCAGCGGCCGTTGTCGCCCATGAAGATGACGAGGGTATTGTCGGTCAAGCCTTCTCGGTCCAAGCGATCCAGGATTTCGCCGACCAGGGTGTCCATGTGCTGGATTTCTTCCAGGCCGTTGGCGATGTCGCGGCGCACCAGCGGCGTATCGGGGTAATACGGCGGTACCTCGACCTTCGCCGGATCGACCGGATTGTCGGGATAGTGGTGCCAGGCTCGATGCGTGTTCGCAAACGTCATCTGGACGAAGAAGGGACGATCACCGGCCTCGCTCCAATCGCCGCCGGGGAACAGCTCCTTCACATTGCATTGGAAATTCAAGTCGGTCTTCGTGCCGGGCATCAAGCCGGTGAAATAGCCCGCCTTCTGCAAAAGCAGCGGAAACGGAACGACCGGCGCCGGCAGCGGCTTCTTGTCGGCCGTGCGATGCTGGTGGCATCCGATGGCGTTTTGGTACATGCCGGTCATCATTGCGCTGCGGGCGGTCGAACATACCGGGGCCGTCGTGTGGGCGTTGTTGAAGCGAACACCCTGTGCCGCAAGGCGGTCGAGGTTGGGCGTCTTCACGTAATCGAGGCCGTAGCAACCCAAATCGGGGCCCATGTCTTCGGCGAAAATCCACACGATGTTCGGCGGCCGCTGCGGCGATTCGGCTGCCGAAACAACGGAGAACGCGAG
Organism: Thermostilla marina; assembly: GCF_054657455.1. Taxonomy (NCBI): domain Bacteria; kingdom Pseudomonadati; phylum Planctomycetota; class Planctomycetia; order Pirellulales; family Thermoguttaceae; genus Thermostilla; species Thermostilla marina. The sequence goes on from NZ_BAAHYR010000001.1 coordinate 1,288,119, forward strand.
AAAACAAGCCATAACCGGCGACATCGACAGAACACGCAACATGGTCATCTCCCCCGATTGGAAAGGCACCGATCCGCTCTGCGCGGCGATTTCGATGAACGACGTATCACCGACTTCTTCAATTGTGGTTTCGAACGTGATCGCACGCAAAAGAAGACGTCGGCGAATCGACGGCCGGTACGCAACACTCCTGTTGCCGCAACACATGTGTTGCTCGAAGGGACCGGATTGAGCCTGTCGTGGAGGCGGCTTCGGCACGGTTCTGGCAGAAATTGCCCGGCGTTGGTACCCTGAGCGGTGGGAGATCGAGCCGTGGACCGGCGTTGCATCGCCGAAGTGCGAGGTGTCGTCCGACATGCGGAAAGGGGAAGGATGTCGAAAAAGCTGTTGTACGAAAAGTTGACCGCCGAACTTCACGCCTTGCTGGGCGAGGAGACCGACGTCATCGCCAACTGTGCCAATACTGCGGCGCTGTTGGGAAGGATGCTGCCGGAGATCAACTGGGTCGGATTCTACTTTTTGCGACGCGACGTGCTGGTCGTGGGGCCGTTTTTCGGGAAGCCGGCCTGCACGCGGATCCCCGTCGGAAAAGGTGTGTGCGGCGCGGCCGTCGCGCAGCGGAAGAGCTTGGTCGTTCCCGACGTGCGTCTGTTTCCCGGGCATATTGCGTGCGATGCCGCCTCGCGCTCCGAGATCGTCGTGCCTTTGGTGCGCGAGGCAAAGATTTGGGGCGTTCTCGATGTCGACAGCCCGCGGGAAGAACGCTTCGATGAGGCCGACCGCTTCGGACTCGAGCAAATTGCCGAGGTCGTGTGTGCGCACTCGGTTTTACCCGACGGGCCGTGCATCGTGCCCGCCGGATGAGGCCCGACCGGGGCCGCCTCCCGCTCAAGGGGCTTCGATCGTCACCGTGCCGAGCGTGTAAAAGCCTTCCTCGTCGCGCGATGTCGCTTTCAACGGCAACGCCACGTCGCGTGCCGCCTCGGACGAGCGGAGTTTCCACTGCAACGCATATTTGCCGGGCGAAAGGTTGTCCGGAATCTCGAGCGAGTAGGTTTCGCGGTAGGGGCGATCTTCGGGACCGGGCAACCAGCGACGGTTTCCCGAGGCCATCCGCTGCGTATACGTGTTTGGGCCGCGTAATCGCCAGACCAGGTCGTACGCATGATAGGCTGGCGCGACGCCGCGATTTTGCCACCAGACTTGCAATGAACAGGTACGGCCCGCCGTCATGACATCCGGCGTTACCACCTTGTGGGGAAAGTACCAGTAGCCACACCGATTCAAGAGTTCGCCCGTCAATTCGGGGTGGTCGGCAAGCCAATCTCGCGCGTAGCCGTGGTAGCCGATATAGGTGGCGTGCATGATGTCGATCGCGCCGCGGAAGTAATCGGCCCCGGTGCGTCCGCCGCCGAATCGTGCAATCGACGAGCCGGGCCTTCCCTCCCAGTTGCCGTTCTTCTTGATCGATCCGTAGTGTTGCAGCTCGAGAACGGTCGGTGTGTGCCGCCAGGCGTCGGCGAAGAATTCCGGGCTGCGGACGGAGTATGTGTCGCTGTACGTGCGCACGTACCAGTCGACGAGGATGCTGTCGTCGCGATAGCCGATGCCAGCGTCGATGACGTACTTGTGCAGGCGTTCGCGGTCGTTCGGGTCGGCGACGCTGTAGACGAAGTCGTCCGAGACGATCAGTTGCGTGTGCCGAAAGTGCTTGCGGTACAAGTCGAGGTGTTTTGTGAGGACGTCATAGCCGTACTTGCGACCGCTGCCGCTGCTTGTGTGTCCTTCGCCCCAGTCACCGACGCTTCCGATATCGACGTAACGCAACCAAGGTTTGCCGTCGTAGTGTGCGGCCAAGGCTTCGAGGAAATGGTCGAGCTTTTCCAGGAATACCGGGTCGTCGAAAAAAGGCTCCCAAGGCAATTTGGGATCGGGTTCGCCGGGCGACGGTTCGACGACGATGTGTTCCGATCCTCGCCGCGCACAGAAGACGCCTTTCGCTCCTGCCTCACGAACCCAACGCGGGGTGGCGAACTGCTGTTCGATGCGATCCGTGCCCGTCTCTTTGCACGTGATGCGCAGGGCGACTCCCAACCCGTGCGCGGTCCATTTGTCGATCTGCTCGTCGAGGATTCGCCAGTTGTAGCGGCCTTCTTCCGGTTCGAGGTAGGCCCAAGCGAGTCGTAGATAGATATGGTCCATCCCGGGAAAGTCGAGAAGTTCTTCGTCTCGCTCGACCAGGTACTTGTTCACGTGGTTGTCGTAGAAGTGGTGGTACCAACCCTTGTGCGGATTCGCCAGCGGCAACGAGGCATCCCACAAGGGACGCAAGTCGATTTCGGCCGACACGAGTGTACCGGGCGGAACGAACCAGCCGACGGCAATCGTGAAAAACAAGGTGATTCGGGTAAGCATGGCGGGAGGGGTTCCAAGGAGGGTGAGAGGCAGATTCGGCAGGAAAAGCGCCAAACGCTCTTTCGACCGGATCGGGCGGGACGATTCGTCCAGTTTAATCGTCCGCCGAATCGGTTGCAAAGCGGGTGACGCGGGCGCGTTTCGGCTTCTGAGCGTGACAATCGGCGGCCGGCTTGCCACAATGATGCTCGCTGTCGCCGGATTGTGGCCGCATGTCGCGCGGCCGCATCGCATCGACACGTTCGCGAACCGGATGCAGGAGTGCGCCATGCCCAACGAAACGATGACTTCCCGACAGCGGCTCTTGGCCGCCTTGGAACATCGCGAGCCGGACCGCGTACCGATCGACCTGGGGGGCAATCAGACGGGTATCCATCGCCTTGCCTATGAGGCGTTGCTCGACTATTTGGGCATCCGCGACGACATTCGCATCATGGATGCCGTGCAGCAGCTTGCCGAGCCGTGCGAAACCTTGCTCGAACGGTTCCACGTCGATACGCGGTATATTGCCGCGGCGGCGGGCGAGGGTTATGACGGGACCATCGAGACCCGCGAAGAAGACGGACGCGTGTGGTACGACCTCACCGACGAATTCGGCGTTCGCTGGTCGATGCCCGCCGATTCGCCGCTGTACATGGACATCACGCTCCATCCGCTCGCTCAGGCGACGATCGCCGATCTAGCCGACTATCCGTGGCCCAAGGGGAACGATCCCGCACGGTTCGCCCATCTGCGACAAGAAGCCCTGCGTATCCGCAACGAAACGCCCTATGCCGTGGTGAGTCGGATTTCGGGCGTTGTCTACGAGATATGCTGGTACATGCGCGGGCTTGAACGTTGGTTTCTCGACATGATCGAGCAACCGGAGTTTTGTGAGGCCTTGCTCGATCGTACGCTCGCCTTTTGGCTCGATTGGTTCGACGGTTTCTTGAACGAGGTCGGCGACCTGGTCGATGTGATCATGATCGGGGACGACCTGGCCGGCCAGAAAGGTCCGTTGTTTCGGCCCGATTTCTATCGTCGCATCGTCAAGCCGCGGCAAAAGCAGCTCGTGCAGTTCATCCGATCACGCACCCGAGCGAAGATCTGGTATCACACCTGCGGTGCCTGCGCCGCGTACATTCCCGAGCTGCTCGACAACGGCATCGACATCCTCAATCCCGTCCAAATCAGTGCCGCGGGCATGGATCCCGAAGGCTTGAAGGCGCGGTTCGGCGATCGACTGGTGTTTTGGGGCGGCGCGATCGACAGTCAACACGTGCTGCCTTCGGCAACACCCGACGAAGTCCGCGAAGCCGTGCGGCGAAATCTCGAGGTATGGAAGCCGGGCGGCGGATACGTGTTCAACAATGTGCACAATATTCAGGCGGGCGTCCCGCCGGAGAACATCGTCGCCATGTACGATGCCGCCTACGATTTCGGCTTCTACGATCGCTAGCGTCTGGGCTGATACTTGCTCATGACAGGCTGTTGCAAATCCCTGCAACCTGCGGTCGCAAGGGCGACCTTGGCGCATTCCTACCGAATTGAGTTTTCCGCGGCGCCGGTCTCGCGCGACCCAAACTGGCGCGGCTCTTTTTTCGCTCCCCGACGATCCCCAAAACCGGCTTTTATGGAACGGGCTGTTCACGCAATCATGTCGGTCTCGACAATGTTGCCTGCCGGTAGGGCTCGACCGAAAGGGCCTCGAAATTCCGAAGTCCCTTGTTCTCAATCATTTACGGCAATTGCCAAAGAGAAAATTTTGAACCGGGGAAATTGGACGCCCAAGCGACCGCCTTCCGCCACCTAGTGAGACGATTCCAGGTCCGCGAGACAGTCTCGGCGGAATGACGCCCTCCCCTCGGCCGTCGGCGGCTCTGATTGCGATTCCCGAGCCGCCGACGTGAGCCGGCGGAGTGTCGGCGCAACCCAACGTTCTCCACCACGTTTTCCACCGGCTTACGCCGGTGGTTTTTTATGTAGTGAGCCCATCATCGTCGGGGGAGCAGTTTTGGTGTACTGAAGGAAACCAGGCAGGAGTGGGCCGGGTACGTGGCCGATGAATGGACGCGGGCCGGGCACCAGTTCATCGGCGTAATGATGCAACATGGCGCGGATCGTCGGAACGTCGTATTCCAGGTGAAACTGGAGGCCCAAGACGCGGTTGCCGTACAAAAATGCTTGGTGCGGACAGGCTTCGCTGCGGGCGAGCAGGCGGGCATCGGGCGGAAGCGTGAACATGTCGCCGTGCCAAGGAAAGGCCGTCACGGGAGAAGGGAGACCGGCCAGCGGCGTGTCTGCCGCGGCGATCGTCTCGACGGCGTATAGAGAAACCGAAGCGTACTCTGCGGCGGGCAAGCCGAAAAGGGAGCAACGCATTCGATTTCCCCGAGATCAACCGGCGCTTACTTGGTCGTCGGGATATGCCATAATTGGGATGATTCAAAGTCTCCGCCGGAACCTTTTGGGCGTTGAAGGGGTGGTGCGAAAGATCGCCCGTATGTCGTAGGGCAATCGTCGATTGAGAGCCGGGAAGGAGGTTCGTACCGTGCCCATCTACGAGTTCTACTGCAAAGATTGTCATACGATCTACAACTTCTTCGCACGCTCGATGAACACGAAGAAGCGGCCCAAGTGCCCGGTGTGTGGACGGCCTCGGCTGGAGCGTTGGGCGGCCTCCCGGTTTGCGATCGGTCGGGCGGCATCCGAGGCCGACGAGGCCGCCGAAGAGGACGGGCTGCCGCCGGGACTCGACGAAGACAAGCTCGAAGAAGCCATGCTCAAGCTCGCCGACGAAGTCGAGTCGATGGACGAAGAAGATCCCCGGCAAATGGCCGGTGTGATGCGAAAACTGGCCGAATCGACCGGGTTGGAGCTGGGGGATGCCCTCCAGGAAGCCGTGCATCGCCTCGAACAGGGTGAGGATCCCGACAAGATCGAAGAAGAAATGGGCGATTTGCTCGACGACGACAGCCAATTGTTCAAGCTGGCCACCAAGAAAGGGGTTCAAGGCGTCAAGGAAGCCCTGAAACACCTTCGTCCCCCGAAAGTCGACGAAACGCTCTACGACCTCTAATCCCCCTCACGCGAGTGGTTTTGTCGGCGGAGCGTTTGGAAACGGTTTCTTTTTTCGATCGTCGTTTGACTTTGTGACGCGGCGAAGAACAATGGACCGACATCGGAAGGCGCCCGCGCACGCCGTGGGCGAGTCCGATCGGTGTTGGTCGATTGTCGTTCTTATAGTAGGGGGATGAAACCGTGTTGCGACGTGTCACCTTTGTTTGGGCGGCGTTGTTGATCTGGGCGGTCCTTCCGCGGCTCGACGTATCCGGGCAACAGGTGCGACGGGAGCTGACGTTCCCCGATCTGCCCGGCTACGAGACGTTGGTGTGCGATTTTCACATGCATACCGTTTTCTCCGACGGTTCGGTGTGGCCGCCGGTGCGCGTCGATGAGGCATGGCGTACCGGTCTAGACGTCATTGCGATCACCGACCACATCGAGTATCAGCCGCATCGGGACGATGTGAAGACGAACTTCAATCGCTCCTACGAGTTGGCCGTCGGCGCGGCAAGGCAAAAGAACATTCTCATCACGCGGGCGGCAGAGATTACTCGCAGTACGCCCCCGGGCCATTTCAATGCGCTCTTTTTGAATGACATCGAGCCGTTGGCCGTGGAAGGGTTCCTGGACGCGATCGAGGCGGCAAACGCGCAAGGGGCTTTCGTCTTCTGGAACCATCAAGCCTGGAAGGGTGAAGAGGCCGGGGCGTGGCGGGAAGAACATCAGATCATGCTCGATAAGGGATGGCTGCACGGCATGGAGGTGTATAACGGCGAATCGTACTATCCCACGGCGCACCGTTGGTGCCTGGAAAAGAACCTGACGATGCTGGGGAATTCGGATATTCACGCCCCCGATCTGCGTACCCAGAATACCCCCTCGGATCATCGCACGGCGACGCTCGTGTTCGTCGAGGCCGGTAAACGTTCGATCGAGGGCGTGCACGAGGCACTCCGCGCGCGGCGAACGGTCGTATGGGGCGGTGAACGACTGGTCGGGCGTGAGGAATGGTTGCGTCCCTTGTTCGACGCTTCGGTGGTCGTCGATCCGCCTCATGTGCGGGACGGGAACGGCCGGGCTGTTTTCCAAGTGCACAATCATGCCCCGGTGGACGTTCAATTGACGCGGCGTTCCGGCGGCGGTCCCGCCGAGTTGAAGATTCCGGCTTGGGGAACCATTCTGGTCACCACCCGCGACGCCGAAACGCCGATGGCGTACACGGTGGCCAATTGGTGGGTAGCGCCCGACAAGGGATTGGACATCGAATGGCGCTGTCCTGCGAAGGAGGAGTGAGGACGGCGTGGCAGTCAGCGGCATCTTGATCGCCGGGCACGGCACCCGCGACGAAACGGGGCGCGAGCAGTTCTTCACCCTGGTAGATCGCATCACCGCGCGGGTAGACGTGCCGGTGCGCGCGGGTTTCCTCGAGTTGGCACAGCCCGACTTGAAGACGGCGATTGCCGAGTTGGTCGCTTGCGGCGTCGAGGAAATCCGCGTGCTGCCCGTGATGCTTTTCGCGGCAGGCCACGTGCTCGAAGACATTCCGGCGGCCGTGCGGTCGGCGCTGCGCGAAGTGCAGGCCGAGCACGTGTCGGTTCGCATCGGTCGAGCGTTGGAGACGCAGCCTGCGTTGATCGAGCTTTCCGTCCGCCGTTTTCGTGAGGCGTTGGCCGGCGGCGATCGTGTGCCGACTTTCGGAAGTGCTCGAGGGGATTCCGGTTCGTGGCGAGCCGAGGAGACGGCACTGGTTTTCGTCGGCCGCGGAAACCGGAATCTCGATGCCCAGCGGCGATTCACGGAATTCGCCGAGCGGCATTGCGCGATTTCGCAGCCGCGTCGTTTGATACCCTGCTACCTGGCAATGGCGTCGCCCCGACTGGAAGATGTGATCGACGGCGTCTTGTCGCAAGCGAGCCGGATCGTGATTCAGCCGCATCTCTTGTTCGAAGGAGCGCTCGCGCGGCGGCTGAGCACGATCGCGGCCGAGGCCGTTCGGCGGTGCGGCGGCCGGATGGTAGCGTGTCGCGTAGCACCGGTGTTGGGGCCGGACGAACTCACGGCCGAGGCCATGCTCGGGGGAAACTGCTGCCTGTTTTGAGGGCTCCTTGCGAGGGGTATGATGCCGCCGCGGTCGATCTTGTTCGGATACCCCCGGCGGAGTAGGATGTACATGGAACCTGCCTGACCCGTCTTCGGGCATCCACTTGCTCCAAGTTGACTTGTTCCACGTAGCTACCCCGCTTGCCGTTTTTGGCGGACTTGTCGGGGTTTGGGGCACCGGTCGGGTTCCGCACGCGGTGCGACTTGCGTCGATCACGCCGCTTTCCTGCCTTGCATGATTTCGGTTCTTGTACTGTTTCCAAGTGAAGGGGAAGGGAATGAATCGTTCGATGGCCCCATCCGGACGGCTTCGGATCTTGTTGTTGCTAGGGCTGTTCGTGATTTCCAGTGTCACGATTCCCGCGTGTGCCGATCCGGTCGGGCCGAGCGCCCGGGATCGCCAGATCGCCCGGACCGTGGCGTTTCTGTTGCCGCGACGGCACCTCAGCCGGCACGAGCTCGACAAAGAGATGTCGCGGCGAGCCTTCGGCCTGTTCTTGAAGTCGCTCGACCCGATGAAGCTGTATTTCACGCAGGCCGACGTCGATCGGTTTGCCCAGAAGAGGGACGAGCTTGGTGAACTGGCGAAGCAGGGGGATATTTCGCTCGCTTACGACATCTTCAGCACCTACCTCAAGCGAATCGACGAACGCGTCGACCTGGCGCTCGAGTTGCTCCATCAAAAGCATGATTTCACGATCGACGAGGAGATGATCCGCGATCCCGATCTGACGGAATACGCGAAAAGCGATGCCGAGATTCGTGATCGTTGGCGAAAGCGGATCAAGTTCGACATCTTGCGATTGAAGGCCGACAAAGAGGCCCTGGAAGGGAAAGATGCCATCGAAAAGCTCGAGCGGCGCTATACCAGCTATCGTACGCGGATGCACCAGACCGATGCCGACGAGCTGTTGGAGATGTATTTGACGGCCATCTGCGAGGCGTACGATCCGCACACCAGTTACATGTCGCCCGAGACGCTCGAGAACTTCGAGATCACCATGCGGCTGGAACTGGAAGGTATCGGGGCGTCGCTGCAATCGGAAGACGGCTACACGGTCGTGCGGAACATCATTCCCGGCGGTGCCGCCGATAAGGACGGACGCCTGAAAGAAGGCGACAAGATCGTCGGGGTCGGCCAAGGGTCCGACGGCGAAATCGAAGACGTCGTCAACATGAAACTGTCGGATGTCGTTGCCAAGATTCGCGGAAAGCGAGGGACGATCGTTCGCTTGGAGGTCATTCCGGCCGACGGCGGGCCGAAGAAGATCATCGACATCACCCGCGAGAAGATCGAGCTGAGCGACAGCGATGCCGACGGGGAGGTCTTCGAGGTAGGTACGAAAAACGACGGCACGCCGTACAAGATCGGCGTGATCGATTTGCCCAGCTTCTATCTCGACATGGCCGGTGCCCGCATGGGCGTGCCCGATTATCGCAGCACGACGCGCGACGTCAAACGGATCTTGGAAGACTTCAAGGCCGACGGCGTCGACGTCGTGGTGGTTGATCTTCGCCGCAACGGGGGCGGCTCGCTGCAAGAGGCGATCAGCGTGACGGGGCTGTTCATCGATCGCGGGCCGGTCGTCCAAGTCAAGGATTCCGACGGGCACGTCATGGTCTACGAGGATCAGGATCCCGAGGTCGTTTGGGACGGCCCGATGATCACCGTCATCAGCAAGTTCAGCGCCAGTGCGAGTGAAATCTTCGCGGGGGCGATCCAAGACTACCGGCGAGGTTTGATCGTCGGCGACGAAACGACCCACGGCAAGGGGACCGTGCAAAGCCTGATGGATTTGGGACAAGAGCTGTTCCGGATTCCGAACGCACCGAAGATGGGAGCGCTGAAGGTCACGATCCAGCAGTTCTATCGGCCGGACGGCGACAGCACGCAGAATCGCGGCGTGCTGGCCGATATCCAGTTGCCGTCGCTGTCGTCGCACTTGGAAAACATCTCCGAGGCCGACCTCGACTACGCGCTTTCGTTCGACCGCGTCGATCCGGCACCGTATCGACCGCTGGGCGATGTCGACCAGGCGATGATCGAATACTTGAAAAAACGATCGGCTGAACGCGTTCAGGCGTCGAGCGACTTCCAGCGGGTGATGCGCGAGATCAAGACGTATCTTGTCCAACGGGCAAAGAAGACTATCACCCTCAACGAGGAGAAATTCCTCGCCCAAATGAAGGAACTGAACGCCGACGAGAAGGAAGAGGAGCAGCTTGAAGAGGTGGCCGGTCAAGGCAACGACGGAATCGAACGCGATTACTACCTCGACGAGGTGCTCGCCATCGCCGTCGACATGTTGAACTACCGCTTGCTGGCCCAGGCGCGGTAGCACCCCGTCGATTTGATGACAAGCTCTCTACCCGGAAGCCGCCTTGCCCATCGCAAGCGGCTTCCGGCTTTTTCTTGCGAGACCGTTATAGGGTGTTCGCCCTATTAACAGGTGGAAGTGCGGGAAACGACGATCCCGATGATTCCCGGCGGACGGTAACGCAGCAAACGGCGGGTGAATTGACCGTCTTCCCCGTCCCGAATGCCGGGAACGAAAGGTTCTCGGTACCGCGTCCCGACTCACGTGCCGTCGTTTTGGACGGTGGGACGTCGGCTTCTCGCGTCGCGTGTCTGAGGTGGTCCGGGGGGCCGGATGCCGAAACCAAGCACCAATTTACTCGGCAGGCGGAACGTACAACGCCCGCAGTTCGAATGGATCGAGCCGAAGCGGTACATTGTCGGCCGCCGCGGCGATCTCTCGGCCCGATGCCGCATCGAGCACCTGCCCGGCCGCGGGAAGCGTTATCGCCGTTTCTTGCGGACGATACGTCGTGTTCACGACTGCGTAGTACGTGCCGTGCTTCGGTGTTGCGATTTCGCGGACGACGATTCCCGCCGGGGCGCCGGTGTCGTGCAAGGGGCGGCTCGGTAACGCGGGCAAAGCCAGAAAAGCCGCATTGAAACGCCGCACGTACTGCGGAAAGCCGCGATTGTAGTTCGAGCCGGTCAGGTAAGCCAGGTAGGTCGGATCGCCGTTCGCCACGGCCATGGCTTCGGGCATCATGCAGTAGGGGCCCGCGTATTCGATGTCGGCGACGACATAATCGAGTTTGGATTTTCCTTCGGCGTCGAACATCATGTCCTCATTCAGCGGATAATGGCGGACGACCGCCAAGCCGGACGGTCCGCGGAAGGTTTCGAACGTCTTCGGTGATGCCGACATGTAATACCGTCCGATACAGTGTGTCATCAGCACGCCGGGGGTGTCGCGGTACCGTTGGGGATCGGGCGGAGGATTCGCGTGACCGACTTCCCAACCGCCCCAGTCGAGCGGCGGGGAGAGCAAGGCGTCGAGGTACAGGTCTTCGCGGACGACGCGCTCGATGGAAACCGGCACGATCTCCTTGCCCAGGTTGACCGCGGGATCCGCCGACAGCTTCGTCCATGTGGTTACGTCGTCGACGACGATCCGTTTTTCCCAAGTCGGGAACGATGCGCCGGATTCGGCGAGCAAGCTCGTGAACAGGACGATGGGGGCGTCGCACACGCCTTTTTCGGCCAGGTAATCGCGCATGGCGGCCAGAAATTCCCGCCGCTTGCCGTACCACCAGTCGTAATAGCGGGCAAGAAGTTGCGGATCGTTTCGGAGATCTTCTCGACTCACTTGTTTTCCGTCGTTCGCCTCGGCAGCGAAGCGGGCGCGGGTGGCATCGCCGAACCCGATCGGTAACTGCGCGCGCGAACGCAACCAGATCCCTGCGAACGGGGCCTTGTCGGCGAACCGTACGATCGTCGCATCGAGCATCTTTTGGAAGTCGGCGTACGTGTCGGGATCGGTGATGTCGGCGTTGGCACTTTCCACCCACGAGACGTGCGTGAAAGCGTCGTCGCGGGTAAGCGGCTTCGCGCGGCGTTGGTTGCCGAGTCCGTGCTTGCCTTTGCTGCCGGAATATTCGTAGTACGGCACGATCTCGAAGCCTTCACCGCCCATCAAGCCGACGATGCGCTCCCACAGGTCTTTGTGCCGGTAGTTGAAGTAGACCCAATCGTTTCCGCCGTAGGGTGTCGAATCCCAATGCTGGCAGGCTCCGAACTCCAGCAAGTCCTTCGTGTATGTGTTGATGCCCAGGAACTTCATGCGGAATGCCTTATGGCGATACCAATCCAGCGGATCGCGAAGTCCGCGCCGTGTTTCGTCGTCCGACTGGATCACGCCGTCGGCCATTTCTTCACGCCACGAGATGTGCCGATGAGGCAGCTCGGGCGGCGGTAATCGCAACGGACAGGCGAGCTTCTGCGGATCAGGCACTTCAAACAACCGAATGCGGGCGACGGCCGCCCCGGCCGAGGTCGGATCGTTCGGGGCCGAAAAATGCCCGATTACCAGCGTGAAGCCGTCCTCGGGGATCAGCGGACGCGGTCCTTCTCCGCGCGGAAACCCCAACGCCGGGAATCGATCGTGCAATTGAAAGACCATCGTCCATTGCTTGTACTGTCCCGAAAGCGGGAAGTTCAGCGATTCGCTGTTGTTGTTCACATAACGGGGATGCAACGCGTCGCCGGTCGTGTTGCCGGTGTGAAAACCGGTCGAGGTTTCGCATCCGCCGTTCAAGACCAGCCAAGAACGCGGTTTGTCTTCGGGGTATTCGAGGACCACGACGTATGTCGCTCCCGGCTTCAAGAGTTTCATTTCGCCCAATCGCACGGCGAAATAAGACGACTCGTCGGAAACCGGTTTCAATACGCGACAGCGTCTGCCGAGAATCGTTTCGACGTGCGACGCACCGTTCGGACTTTCTTGGAACCGATGGCCCGGATCATCGGCCGCCAGGTCGACTTCGTCGACCAGCGGTAACGCGCCGAACGGTTCGCCGAGGTCGATCAAGGGGCGATGTTTCGCTTCTTCGGCGGCCCGTTGCAAGGCGGCGCGACGCTCGGCCTCGGCCTTTTTCTGTGCAAGCAGGCGGCGGTAGCCTTCGTCGGTGTATTCGTAGAGCGCGATCTCGGCGAACTGACTACCCGGATCCAATCGGACGATCCGCAAAGCCGAGGCCTCGACGTCCATCGGGATCTCTTTCCACTGGTGGAACCGATCGGTCTCGATCGTGGCGACCTCGCGCCACGTTCCCGGTTCGCCCGCCTCGATCCGGACCGTTCCCTTGCCGAAGGTGTCGTACAGCCACAGCGACGCCAACCGGTGGGTTTCCCCCAGTCGGATCTGCGCTGCGTACGGGAAGTTCTTCCAATATTGCGAGGGAATGTTCCAGGCCGATTCCGGCGAGGACGAAGGCGGATCGCCGAGGTTTTCCTGCTCGTCGACCATTCCTTGCGGGGTTCCCACCGAGGCCTCGTTGACGATCATTTCCGGCCGCAACGGCACACGTCGCACGAGGACGGCCTCTTCGGCGCGTGCCGTATCGAGAGAAAAGACGAAACAACAAACCGCGGCGGCAAACGGTACGATGTTTCGATGGAGGTGAAAACGAGGTTGACCAATCACGGCGCGCACGATGTGTCTCCTCTGCTCCGGACGTTTCGGCGGATCGGCCCGAACGGGGCGGCGAAATGAACGGCAGCACCCCGTTTCCTCGAGTAGTGTCGATCGACGAGGAAGTTCCCGCGGTTCCCGAGCAGCACGCGGCGTGTTGCCCAGGGTGTGCGGCAATTCCCGCTTCCTGTCGGTCCACCCGTTCAGAGTATAATCGGAAAATATCCGCCGTGCGCCGTTGGGCGAAGAACCGATGTTCAACATGCCGCGCCGGTGCGCGAATTCGTGAGACGGAGAGTTTCTTGTTCGGCTGGTTGTCCCCCGAAGAATGGTCGGCGCTGCGACTGAGTGTGATCGTGGCGTTTTGTGCTGCAACGGCGACGGCACCGCTTGCCGTGGCCGTCGGATTGTGGCTTGCGCGCACGAAATCACGCGGACGCTGGCTGGTCGAGACGTTTGTCGATCTGCCGCTGGTGTTGCCGCCGGTGGTAACCGGCTATCTGCTGCTGTTGCTGTTGGCACCGAAAGGTCCGGTGGGATCGCTATTGGCCGAGGTGTTCGGAATTCGGTTGGTATTCACGTTGCCTGCGGCCGTCGTGGCGGCGGCGACGGTCGGATTTCCGTTGTGGGTTCGCGCGGCGCGGTTGGCGTTCGCCGCGGTCGACCGACGCTTAGAGGCGGCGGCGCGAAGTTGCGGGGCCGGGCCTTGGAAGACCTTTCGGACGGTGACGCTCCCCCTGGCTCGCAAGGGGCTGTTGGCCGGTTGGAGCCTGGCCTTCGCCCGCGGGCTCGGGGAATTCGGCGCCACGATCATGGTGGCGGGCAACATTCCGGGGAAGACGCAGACGATTCCGCTGGCCATCTTCAGTTTCAGTAATCGCGTCGACGGCATGACGCAGGTATGGCGCTTGGTCGTGCTTTCGATCGTCATTGCCGTCGTCGCGTTGGTCGTCAGCGGTCGGATGGAAAGACGCAAAGGGGATTAGCGTGCGTTTGGAGTTTGCCGCGCAACACGTCTTTCCGACCGGCTTCCGCTTGGATGCCGAGTTCGAGACCGCGCTGCGCGAGCACCGCGTAACCGTCTTGTTCGGGCCGTCGGGGAGCGGTAAGTCGACGATCCTGAGCATCATTGCGGGACTGTTGCGCCCGCAACAGGGGCGGGTACGCATCGGTGATCGCGTCTTGGGCGATACGCGCGCAAACATCTGGCTTCCGCCGGAGAAACGACGGTTGGGCGTCGTTTTTCAAGATCATCGTTTGTTTCCGCATTTGACCGTCGCCGGCAACTTGCGCTACGGGATGGATCGAAAGCGGAGCGATGCCGCCCGATTCGACGAGGTCGTCGCGGTCTTGGAAATCGGCCCATTGTTGGAGCGTCGGCCCAGCGAACTTTCCGGGGGCGAGTGTCAACGCGTGGCGATCGGAAGGGCCCTGCTGTGCGCACCGCAGTTGCTGCTGTTCGACGAACCGCTTTCGGCGGTCGATCGGCCGTTGCGACGTCGAATCATGCAGTATTTGGTGCGCGTGATCGAACGGTTTGCGATTCCCACTTTGTACGTGACGCACTCGCAGGCCGAGGCCCGGCGACTGGGCGATTGGATGGTGCTGATCGACAAAGGGCGTATCCTCCGCGCGGGAAGGCCCGATGAAGTTCTCGTCGATCAGGATACCACCGGATGGCCGAACGCGTCGGGACCGATCAACGTGGTGCGATTGGACGGTTGGGAGGTCGTGGGAAACGTTGCCAAAGGTCGAATCGGGGAAAACACGGTCAGCCTGCCGTTGCCCGAAGCCGACGTCGCGCAGCCCGCGTTCGTCCAATTCAGTCCCAGCGAGGTCGTGTTGGCCGCCAGTGATCTGCCGGGCGTCAGCGCGCGGAATCATCTCAAAGGCACGGTCTGCCGCATCGTCACGACACCGGAAGCCGTTTTTTTGGCAATCGACGTGGGCCAGCTCGTCTGGGCCGAGATCACTCACGAAGCACTGCGAGAGCTCGAACTATCGGCCGGAAGCGAGGTCCATTGCTTGATCAAGACGCACGCCTTCGCTTGGGTGTAGCATTTTGCCTCGTGATTGTCGCCTTTTGCCTTCATGGCATGTGGCCGCTGGTGTCTTTCGGCAACATGGTTCGGCGATCGGAGGGCGAAAGCTGGACGCAGAAGCGGTGTCTTGCCCTTTAGAGGGGCGATTTCCGGCTTTGGTATGCCGTTCGCATGGGATTACCCCTTGAGAAGCCGACCGCAGCGGTCCGGCAAGCCGAACCTTGCAACACCAGAGGACGAAGGAGGCAAGGCATGCGACGCTGGGGAATTCGCATTTTGGATCCGGTCGGGGAATCGCACCACCTGGAATGGCTGGTCCTTTCCTGCAAGGATTGTCCCGACGAGGCCACCGAGCGAGAGGTCATTCGCCGCTATTTTCGGCCTCCGCACGAAGCCTGGGCTCCGGAGATGGCCTTCGTGGCGCCTGTCGAGGTGCGTCGCACCCGCAAACACGTTCTCTTCCTTCAGCGGGTCGGTCTGCGGGTCTAGTCTCCCAAAGGGCGAAGTCGATCGGATGCCCGGAAGGAATCCTTTATTTGCTCCCTCTGGATAGGGGGTAATGGGCCGGGGGAGCAGAAGCAGGAAAATATCTCGAGTCGCAAGGGCTTGGTAAGCGGCGAAAGATGGTATACTTGCGAAGTACCTGCGTGTCGTCCGATTTGGTGAGGTGAACCACCATGGGCCGGTTGTTAGTGAGCATCGGGAATCAGACTGCGTTCAGCGCCTCGTCGCCGAGCGAACCGTTCCATTTCGCGGTCGAGAACCGTTTCGATGCCTTCGAATGGTTCAACGACAAACGATACGGTTGGGGCTGGGCGCAGGAAGACGTACCGTTCGAAGATCGCTTGTCGCTGCGCGAAACCGGCGAACAGCGTCGGATTCGATTCAGCGTGCATGCCCGGTGCCAAGCCAACGTGTGCGAGCCGGTCGATCGGGACGAAATCCTACGCAGCATCGAATTTGCCCGGGACATCGGCGCCATGCTGGTGAACATCTATTATCACGGCGATCGCGGCGTAGCGGGGTTTGCCGAGGCGCTGCGTCCCGTGCTCGAACGGGCGGCGGAATGCGGCATCTTCGTGAGCGTCGAAAACACCGTGTTCAGCGGTCCGAATGCCTTCAACCGGCTGTTTGAATTGTTGCAAGGCTTGTCCGACATTCCGCAAGGTGTGGCGGGCATGTGTTTCGACATGGGACACGCCAACTTGTGCGCCGCTACCCGCAACAACTACGTCGGGTTCCTCGAACAGCTCGAAGACCATGTCCCCATCATTCACGTCCATGCCCATGAGAACTGGGGCGACGGCGACAGCCATCTGCCGCTGTTCACCGGCCCGGCTGGGGAAGACGACACCGGCTTGCGCCGGATGCTTTTGTTGTTGAAGGCGAGGAATTACGAAGGCTCGATCATCTTCGAGCAGTGGCCGTCGCCGCCCGAATTGCTCGTGAACGCACGACGACGGTTGCTGGACCTCATCCGCCAGCTCTGATCGGCAGGCCCTTGATATCGCGCATGGCTCTGCTCGCTTCGGGGCCTTCTCGCGATGCCCTGGGTGCGCGCTTCACGGGATTTGGCTCTCGTGAGGGGATCTCGTCTCGCGCGGACCGGAAGAATGGGTGTTTTGGGTAAACTTTTCGGGCCGTAGCGGTTCTTGTGACGCTTTCGGGCTACCCGTGCCGATACAGCCGACATCATGTGAAAATCCGGCTAATCTCCTAGAAGCGGTGAGATCGGCAGTTACCCGAAACGCTCGATAGATCGAGGGGTGCCATGAAGGCGTACATTTCGCTAAGCGGGGTTTTGCTTACGGGATTGATGGCGGCAGCCGCTTGGGGGCAGTGGGGACCGGCGGTCTATCAGGCACCCCAGGCGCCTTATTACGGAATGCCGGTAGGGTATTTGCAAGAGGGCGAGCCGCAACCGTTGACGCCCTCGGTCGATCCGGCGACCTCGCTGCCCGATGAAACGGTCGGCACG
Organism: Thermostilla marina; assembly: GCF_054657455.1. Lineage (NCBI taxonomy): Bacteria > Pseudomonadati > Planctomycetota > Planctomycetia > Pirellulales > Thermoguttaceae > Thermostilla > Thermostilla marina. Next base: position 1,305,185 of record NZ_BAAHYR010000001.1, read on the forward strand.
ACGACCGACGCTTGTCTGCCGGCTTGCGAGTCGGCGTGTCCTGCCGTGTGGCAGGCGTGGGGCGAATACCTTTACTTGCGTCCTCGGGATGCCGAGGTACCGTGGGGCGTGGCCATCGACGGTCGGATCACCGACGGTTCCGTGCCGATTCAGGTCAGTCCGGTGGCGACGGCCGACATCCAGTATCAATCCGGTTTTCGGGTCGGCTTCGGGCGTGCGATCGACAACTGCGCGAGTATCGGCGTCAGCTACACCTATTTCTCAAGCCATGAAGACGACTCCATCCGCACCGCCAGCCCGTATGTGATTCGGTCGCTGGTCTCGCATCCGTCGTCGCAGAGTGCCGCCACCGATTACCTGTCGGGTTGGGCCAGCAACGACGTCGATTTCGAGACGATCGATCTCGATTACCGCTGCCTGCTGCGGTCGACTTGCGATTCGTCGATCAACTGGTTGATCGGCGTCCGCTATGCCGAACTCGAGCAGGACTTCTTGGCCAGCTTCTACAACGGCGGTCAGGAAGATGTCTCGTCGACGGTCAACTTCAGCGGGGCGGGGCTGCGGGTCGGCCTGGAAGGTGAACGACACTCGCTTCGCACGGGGCTGTTGGTGTACGGTCGCAGTGCCGCCAGCTTCGTCGCCGGTGATACCCGGGCGTATTATCACCAAGGGCAAACCTACGATACGACCGTCGTCGACACGGCGTGGAAGGCCGGTCGGATCGTGTCCATCCTCGATTTGGAACTGGGCATCGGTTGGACGAGCAAGAACAATTGCGTGTTGCTTTCGACCGGTTATGCCGTCAGCGCGTGGTTCAACGCCGTCGACAATGCCGAGTTCATCCACGGCGTGCAAACGAACAATTTCGTCGGTCTGGGTGATGCCGTTACCTTCGACGGCTTGGTGGCCCGAGCCGAGATTCGCTTCTGACCAAGCCCCGATGATTCTCGCAGGCGGCGGCAAAGCCGGCCGCCGGCCTGAAACGGACAAACGGGAATCGAAGACGGAGACTGCTGCGTCGGCGGCGGTCTCCGTTTCTGTTTTCAAACCTGAAAAGCCCCGACGCCGATCAGGTGACCAGAATCTCTTCGGTGGGAGCGTCTTCGGGCGTTTTGTCTTCCGGCTTATTTGCCAAGACTTCGTGGATTTCGACGATCTCGGCCCAACGATCCAGGAACGCCTTGGCGATTGCCGGGTCGAAGTGCTTGCCCGCTTCGGTTTCGATGAGCTTCTTGGCCTTGTCCAAGTCCCAGGCAGGTTTATAGATGCGGTAGCTGGTCAGGGCGTCGAAGACGTCGGCCACGGCAACAATCCGGGCGGGCAGTGGGATGTCTTCCCCCGACAGACCGTCGGGATAGCCCCGGCCGTCCCATTTCTCATGGTGGGAACGCGCGATGTCGGCCGCCATTTGCAGGAAGGTTCCCATTTGATTGCGGCTCATCGTTTCGGTCAACGCCCGGTGACCGATGACCGTGTGTGTCTTCATGACCTCGAATTCTTCCTTGGTCAGTCGGCCCGGTTTGAGCAGGATCGAGTCGGGGATACCCACCTTGCCGATGTCGTGCAGCGGCGACGAACGATAAAGGTTCTCGATGAACCGTTCGTCGATTTGCTCGACGTAGGGACCGCGACGCATCAATTCATCGGCGACGATACGCGAATAATGGCGAATGCGTTCGAGGTGGTCGCCCGTCTCCGGATCGCGAGAGTCGGCCAATTGGGCCAGCGAGAAGATCAACAGGTCGCGGGTGGCGATGATTTCGGCCGTGCGGGCCTGCACGAGCTGTTCGAGATGTTCGTTGAACGTGCGAATCTGTGCGTTGGCTTTCCAAAGCTTTTCGACGGCTTCGCGCAATCGCAACTGAACGGCCAGCTTGGCGAGCAGTTCGTCGTGGTCGAAAGGTTTGACGATGTAATCGTCGGCCCCGGCTTCGTAACCTTGCAGGCGTTCTTCGGTGCTGCCTTTGCCGCTGACCAAGATGACTTGCGTAAACGGTCCCAGGGGGCCTGCCTTGATGCGACGACAGGTTTCGTAACCGTCGATGCCGGGCATCATGATGTCCAGCAACACGATGTCCGGTGCAAACGACGGCAACTGACGCAGGGCGTCTTCTCCCGATTCGGCCGTCGCCAGCTCGAATTCGTCTTCCAGCAATTCGACCAGGATATCGACGTTGACGGGACTATCGTCGACGATCAAGATGCGTCGTTTTTCCATGGGTCCGTGTGCCCTCTTGTGCGGACCGTCCCGCGACCGCCCGCTCGTGTCGGGTTCGACGGTCTATCGGCATTGCTTACGCTGGTTTTCCGGAATGTTCCGATGACGCTCTCGGGGGGACGATTCATGCTTTCTACCCGCCGTGGTTGCATTGCTCGTTGAATCATTGGTAGTTGCAAACTGAATCGAAATGCTGCCCCTGACCGTACGTTGGCCTGTTGTGATTGGCTTTGTCGGCAAAGACAACTGTCAATCGAAAGCAGGGCATTATTACCGTAGCTTGAGGAAAAAACCCATTGCGTGTGTTTTCGGGGGATGTGTGCCGTCGATGTTCGGCGAGGCGTGCTCGATTCGGTACAATCGGTACATTGCCGAATACCCGAATGCACGATGACATACCGTTGGGGGGAGTATGGTTTCCGACGAAACGCTCCTACGTCTGGCCGATTTCGATACACCCACCATCTGCAATGTGATCGAGTTGTTCGACGTGCGACCGCGGGACGGCGGCTTTCTCGATCACCGGATTCGGGCGTTGTTTCCCGGTCTGCGGCCGATGGTCGGTTTTGCGGCGACGGCTTCGTTTCGAAGTGCGGGCGAACCGCCGCCGGGAGGCGGTTACGCCGACTTGGTCGAACAAGTCGAGCGATTCGAGACACTGCCCGGTCCGCCGGTGGTTGTGTTTCAGGATCTCGACGATCCGCCCGTCGGCGCGACCTTCGGCGAGATCATGTGCTCGGTGTACCAAGCGCATCGCGCGGTAGGGCTGATCACCAGCGGTGGGGGCCGCGATCTGGAACAGGTGGCGAGACTCGAATTTCCCGTGTTCGCCGGTAGCGTCATATGCTCCCACGGTTATTGCCGTATCCTGCACTTGGGAGAGCCCGTTCACGTGGGCGGGGTGACGATTCGTGAGGGCGACCTGCTCCACGGCGACGCGAACGGTGTGACGACGATTCCGCCGGAGATCGCTTCGGAAGTGGCGGAGGTTGCCGCAGAGTTCGTCGCCGCCGAGCGTATCTTGATCGACTATGCGCAGGGCCCCTCACCCAAGAGCATCGCCGGGTTGCGGGCGGCACATCGTGACTTTCAAGACGCCGTCGAGCGGCTGCGGCGAACGATTCGGTCGCGGCGTTCGGCTTGAAGCCCCGCTTGACCGGCGGACGAGCGCGCCCCGGCCGGAGTGCCGGTATTGCTTATTGCTGCTGAGAATCAAGAGCCTCGAAGGCGGCGAACCGGCGCAGGTGAGGTGTCGCCACCCAGTCGGTGATCTGCAAGCGGAGCGACGACACGCTTCGCGGTTCGAAACGAAGGATTCGCTTGTGGCCGATCGATTCGCCGCGCGCGAGTTCTCTCGGGGTTCCGTCCGAACCGAACGAATGCACCACGAATCCTCGGATACGCTCGCCTTGGGCGATCTCTTCTTGAATGATGATGTGATCGATCGTCCGGCTTTCGTCGAAGCTGAGAACAAATTCGTGGCCGCTGCCGTTTGTTTCGGCGGTTGCGGGACGATCGAAGCGCCGCCGGATTTCCCGCCCGAATTCGGCAAGACGTTTCGCATCGGCCTCGGGCACGAGTCCTTCCGGCGACACGACGGCCCCGATGACGAAGTTGCAGTTGCGCCCGACCGATTGGTAGTACATCGTCAACAGCCGGTCGAGCGGTTCGATGCCGCGTTCGTGGTCGGGGGCCCAAAACCAGTCGTGGATGCCGTCGTATCCGCGAAGCGGCACGTCGACCATGCCGGGGGACCACACCGCGCCGTCGGGGGTGCCGGAGGCCAGTAGCGGACGCCATGCGTCGGCATTGTGTGAGATTTCGCGGCCTCCGGGCATCGTCGCCCAACACGGATCAGCGGCATAGCCTTTTTCGTTGCCGATCCACCGGTGATCGGAGCGGTCCTTGTTGTGATAGAAGATCGAGTCGGGTTGATTGCGTTCGAAGATGGGAAGGACATCGGGGCCGCCCTCGGCGGGCGTCTTGACGCCGGCATCGAACCAGATTTGGCAGAGCGGTCCGTAGCGAGAAGTCAACTCGTCGGTCATCGCCTCGGCGATTCGATTGAAACGCGCCTGCTCGGCCGTCCCTTTGCCCTTTCCCCAGTCGACGTAGTGTCCCCAGACTGTGTGATAGGCGTTGCGGTGCGTGCTCAAATAGATGCCGGGGGCAAGGCCCGCTTTGCGGCACGAGCGGACGAAATCGGCGACCACGTCGCCTTTACCGTTTCGCCACGCCGCCTGCTTGACGCCGTAGGGATACAGGTCGCTTTGCCACTGCATGAAACCGTTGAAGTGCGTGGCGGTGAATACGGCGTATCGGGCACCGGCCGCCTTGGCAACTTCGGCCCATTGATCGGTGTCCAGCTTCACGGGGTTGTAGAGCTGCGGATCGAAGGTTTGTTTCGTGGCGTTGTTCGGCGCCGCGGCGCGGGCGGCGATCGGCATGTCGAAATGGAAGATGACGCCGACTTCGTAATCTTGCCACCGCAACTGGGCGGGCGTGGGAAGCGGCAATTTTGTTGCCGCACTTGCGGTTGTCGCCGCGCTCGTGACGGTCGCCATACCGTGAAGTCCGATCGGCGCGGCAGCGGCGGCCGAGATCGCTTTCAGAAAACGCCTGCGAGTACTGCGTCGATGCATCCCCAATTCCTCGATATGGTGCGAATGCAATATCGGATGTTTACGGGTTTACCGAAGCGGGAGGTTGAGTAACCAAGTCCCCGAACTCGTCCAACAGGTCGTATTTGTTCTGCCAGGTCGTGTACATGATGCCGACGGCCTTCGGCGTGCGGTTCAAGACGTCGAGCCAATTGCGAGGATTTTCGAGAGTGTCTCCGTCATAGTACGCTCCGGCCAATGTGCGGAAGCCCAATTTCGAGAAGTGGGCCAGGCTTTCTTCCCGCTTGGCGTAGTACCAGCACACGATGACGAGATCACGCGGGATGTGGTTCCACGAACCGGTGAAGTCGCCTTCGACCAGGTAATAATCGCCGTGGGCGTTATGGTTCGGGTCGAGCATGTCGGACCAGATGAAAACCTCGCAGTCGGGGAACTGTTCCCGCAGGATTGCCGTTTGTTTCGTGATGCAATCGCCCAGGATTTCTCCCATCGAAAGGCGGCGACGGCGGCAGGCTTCGCATGAACCGCCTTGGCGGATTTCGTCCATGCTCAGCAAGAATCGTTTGGCGGGAACATGTTCTTTCAATAGCCGTGCCTCTTCCCGAAACACGTCGTACAGGGCCGGCTCCGACATGCACACGGTCACTTGTCCGTGATTGATCGAGAAGGCGTGGTAGGCATCGATTACCAGGTCGGCGCCATCGGGGATGCGAGAGTTTTCGGTCAGCACGATCGGGGGGGCCGGGTGATCGAACCGAAAGTTCAGTCGCGGATCGGACCACGGAAGAAAGTCGCGGCCTTCTTCGTACAGCGTGCCGTCGGAGGCGTTCCGTACCGTGACGGGCGTGCCCTCCCGCCGAATCAGGTTGACCGGACCGACTTCTTCGATTTGCAGACCGTCGACCCAGAACTTGCCGCCGGTCGCCCCCCACACGCCTGCATACACACGGACCTTGTCGAACGACCAGCTGTTGAACCCGACGACGACTTTCCTCCAATCGGATGTCGAGGGTATGCGCGGATCCTGCGGCGACAGGGGCCGATTGTCGGCCAGGATATGAACACGAAAGCATCCTTCGGGTTGAAGTCCTTCAGTCTTGACGAAACACGTGACGCGATAGGCGTGATACGGTTTGACGGGCACCTCGAACATCACGCGGCCGTGTCCGTGTTCGTAACGCTCCATGTTCTCGAACCGCAACGAATGGGCGCCTTCGGCAAACACCGTGTCGTCGACGAAACTCACGTCGCCGGGGCGATCGTGAAAGCGGGCGCCGTTCACGCGGTCGCCGTCGAACGACTCGAAATCACCGCCGTCGATTACGACATGACCGTCGGGGACGAACTCGGCCTGGTTGCCGGTCACGTGGTAACGGATCCCGCGCAACGGAATGCCCGCCGCCAGGTTCCGATCGTGCGCCAACACGCTGCCGCCGTAACCGACCGAAAAAAGTTGCGGAATCAATTCGACGTTGTTTTCGCGGCAGATCGCAAGAATGCGGTCCAGTCGTCCGAAGTATTCCGGCGGTTGCTTGCACAAGCGATCCAGGCCGGCTGAAAGAACCATGCCGTTGAGCCCGTGCTGTGAGGCCGTCTCGACGATACGGCGGATGTCTTCCACGTCCTGGTCGCTGCGGAGCGAACGCGAGACGAACACCCAACGCAGCGGTAAGGGTTCGGCGGCGCGGACGGCCGTCTCCGTGTGAAACGAAATGCTGAGCGTTGCGGCGAGCAGTGCCGCGGGCAGGATCACGCAACGGGGGAATACCGCAAGAGCAGGCAGGGTGCGATTCATGGTCGGTCTCCTGAACCGAAAGGGACGTCGTCGGCACCGACCATTTTCTTTTGCCGCGCATGCAGCTGCAAGAAATTCCCGCCGAGAACGTCGTGCTGCGGGCGGTTCCCACTCAAAACTGGAAGTAGATGAACGGTGCCTCGGCCAGCGGCCAGAAGAAGAACAACGAAGCACCGATCAGAACGCAAACCGGTGCTGCCAGCCATAGCGGCGCGCGGGCCAAGCGGCGATCCAACCCGCCCGAGCGCTCCGACCAACCATGCAGCAGAAAGAAGACGAACAAGAACAGCAGCGTGGAGAAGACCGAAAGTGCGCCGAGCCCCAGTGAAGCGACGTTGAAATCGGCATCGAACAAGACGAACTTTCGCAGTGCCGTGAGCATGGCCGAGGTGTCGGATACACGAAACACCAGCCACGTGAGAAGGACCCAGTATTGCAAAGCCGCCCAACTGCCCAGATGGTACAATCCGGCGATCGGTTTTTTCGCCAGGTACGGTTCGAGATGGGGACGCACGTGGGCACGCCATTGCCGATGCACGATCAATGCCAGACCGTGCAGAAATCCCCACAACACGAAGTTCCAACTGGCACCGTGCCACAGGCCGCCCAGGAGCATCGTGATCATCAGGTTGCGACGCGTCTTCGCCGGGCCGTGCCGGTTTCCGCCAAGGGGGATGTACAGGTAGTCACGCAGCCAGGTCGAAAGGCTGATATGCCAGCGACGCCAGAACTCGCTGGGTGACGTCGAGAAGTAAGGTCGCCGAAAGTTCTCGGGAAGGCGGAATCCCAGCACTCTCGCCAAGGCGATCGCCATATCGCTGTATCCGGAGAAGTCGCAGTAGATTTGCACGTAGAAGCACACCGTCGCCAACCAAATGACCAGGCTCGGCCATGCACCGGGATTGCTGAACACGGCATCGGCCAGGTGTGCGACATTGTCGGCAATCAAAACTTTTTTGATCAACCCGCGAGCGAACAAGAAAAAGGCGTAACGGTCGAATCGCAACGGCCGAAAACGATTGATCTGCGGGAGAAAGTCGCTGGCGCGCACGATCGGCCCGGCCACCAGTTGCGGAAAGAAGGCGACGAACAACGCGAAGTCGAGCGGATCACGACAGGCCTTGAGCTGGCCTCGATACACGTCGATCGTGTAGCTGAGAGTTTGAAACGTGTAAAACGAGATGCCGACCGGCAGAATGATGTTCAACTCGGACCAGCCGGCCTGATAACCGAACAGTCGCAACAGGCCGTACATGTTTGCGGCGAAGAAGTTCGCGTACTTGAAGATGCCCAGCAAGCCCAGATTGGCCGTCAGGCTGAGGATCAGCAAGAGCTTGCGGCGAGCAGGACGGCTTTCACGTTCCAACCGGCGCCCGACGAAAAAATCGACCGCTGTCGAAAAAACGATCAAAAGGATGAATGCCGGGTTCCACCACATGTAGAAGATGTAGCTGGCCGCCAGAAGCAGGAGCTTCTGCGGACGCCGCCGTCGCCAAATCGCCAGGCAGGCGAACAGGATCAGCGTAAAGATGAGGAACTGGGGTGTGTAGAAGAGCATACCGCGATGTCCTTCAAATCGCCGGCGATGGCTTGCGACAGGATCGCCGCACCGATGTCGTCCGGGTGTGAGCCGTCGACGAACCGCTCGGCGGGTAGGGTGTCCAGTGTATTGACGACCGTAATGCCGTGTTCGATCTGGAGACGCGCCAAGTACTCGGCCAGTCCGTGCTTGAAGTCTTCTCCCAGCGCTTTCTGGGAATATTCGGGGTGGCGCGGCAAGATCCACAATACGAATCGCACGCCGCGACGCCGATACGATTCGGCTAGTTCGACAAGCAAGGCTTCTGTTTGCGGGTCGGGATGAAATTCGCCCGGCGGATGGCCCGCGATGTACTTTGCCAATTGGTGTTCCAGGACCGAATCGGGAATCTTGCGTGTGTAGGCACGCGGATAGTACAGGTCCGTCTGCGCGCGATCGACGGTCAAGTCGGAACGCAATGTCGAGCGCACACACGTGTTGAACCAGCCGGAAAGCATCCAGCGGGCATCGAACCGATGACGCAGCGGCGAGGCGAAGAAATAATCGCGGCTCGACGCTTCCAGGTAAGACTTCGCCCAGCGATTGGTTTGCTCGTTGGGCCGAAACCCGTACATGACCAAGGCATTGTATTTGTTCGGTGGAATGCTCGGCGGCTCTTCCAGCGTGTTGGCAAACACACCCTGCACGACCACGCGAACGGAATCGGGAAGGTCTTGTTGAAGCAAGATGCTTTCCCAAAGCTGTTGCCCCGTGCTGCTGAGATTCCAGATTTCGGGGTGTTCGGGGAGGGCCTCCGAAAGTCGCTTGGCGTCCAGCCCGTTCATGACGACGCTGTTGCCGAAAAAGCATATTTCGGGCTCGCCCGCGGGAGCGTGCACGACCTCGAGGATGTGCGAAGATCGCGAAAGATCGGTCGGCAGCCGCTTGGCCAAGAACGGCATGGCGAAAAACGCCATGACGGCACCCGACAGCGTACAACCGGCCATGATCAGCAGATTTCGACGCAGCGTGCGTCGGGCTGTCGCTAAATCGGGCGTAGAAGATCGTGGTATGTGAAGCACGGCCTTGTGCTCCATGGCGGCTGTCGACGGATTGTACGTAAGGGCAGGGATACTAGCTGGACGGCGTACGTTTCGTCAAGGGGAAACGGTGTGCGCAAAGTCGGCCGCATTCACGGACAGGGAACACGGGCAGGCATATGCCTTCAGGTTGCGCACATTGCCTAGGCGCTGCAGATTTGCTCGGTGCCCGGGAAAAGAGTTCGCTGCGCCGAGGGCGCACAAAAACCGGCGGCCGCAAGCGGCGACCGCCGTCGGTTTTTCGTTACGATGCGTTGCCGAGTTCAGTCGAGGTCGACCGGGACGGCACGTCCTTGCGCATCGCGCACCTCGATAGCCAAGTGCTCTGGTGAAACATGCTTCTCACCGATGACTCGGAGGTGCAGATTGTTCTTTTCTTCCAATTCGTTGAGTTGTCGTCGCTTCTTGTTATTCAGATAGGCGGCGACCTCGTCGGCGACGGTGATCGAGATTTCGGCCGCCGATTTCGTTTGCGCCACGAGGATGAGCTTGCGAAGAGTCTCGATGGCCATCGTTTCGGCCGTTTTGACCAGTCCGGCGCCATGGCACAGGGGACAGTCTTGGTACAACGTCCGTTTCAGACTCGGCCGGATACGTTGTCGGGTCATTTCGATCAGGCCGAAGGGGCTGGTGCGAAGGATTTTCGTTCGTGCACGGTCGCGTCGAACGGCATTGCGCAGCGCCCGCTCGACGCCGCGGCGATGGCGCTCCTTCCGCATGTCGATGAAGTCGTTGACGATCACGCCGCCCAGGTCGCGGAGTCGGATCTGGCGGGCGATTTCCTTGGCGGCCATCAGGTTGATTTGGTAAGCGGTTTCCTCGGCCGAATCGTCCGCCCGAAAATTGCCGCTGTTCACGTCGATGGCGACCAGCGCCTCGGTCTGGTCGATGACGATCGATCCGCCTTCGGGCAAGGGAACCTTGCGCTGGTGGATCATGGCGATCTCTTTTTCGATGCCGTAGCGATCGAACAGCGGCTCCTTGCCCTCGTACAATTGCAGACAATCGACGCGGCGCGGCATCACCATGTGCAGAAATTCTTTTGCCCGCTCGTAGGCCGTGGGCTCGTCGATCACGATCGTGCCGACGTCCGAGGAGAAGATGTCTCGAATCGTGCGGATGATCATGTCGCTTTCTTGGTAGATGTCGACCGGCCCGGGAAGCGTCTTGATCCGCTTGGCGATTACCTTCCACAGCCGCAACAGGTAAGCCAGATCGCGGGAGAGTTCTTTCCGCGTGCGGTCGGCACCGGCGGTACGAACGATGAAGCCCAAGCCTTTCGGCGGGTGGAGTTCCACCATGATGTCCCGCAAACGGCGACGTGTCGCTTCGTCTTCGATCTTGCGGGAGATGCCGACCCGTCCCAAAGCGGGCATCAACACGAGGTATCGGCCCGGTATGCTGATGTAGGTCGATAGGGTCGGCCCTTTCGAGCCGATGCCCTCTTTGATTACTTGGACGATGACTTCGTCGCCGCGGCGGAAGATACTTTGAATCGGAGGTTTCACCCGCGGACGATTCGCGTTGCGGTACCGATTGTTGCGCCGATTGGACGCTCGGGAAGAACTATTTCCGCCGTTTGTTTCGTTGCCGTTGCGGGCACCTACCAGGGCCTCGGCCGGCGCGTTGACGTCGAAAATCTTTTCGGGATCGTATCCGCCTTGCCGGAAATAATTCGGCTCGACATCGCTGATGTGCAGGAACCCGTTGCGTCCGACGCCGAAGTCGACGAACGCCGCCTGGATGCTGGGTTCCAGGTTGACGACGACACCCTTGTAGATGTTGCCGACGTAACTGTCTTGCGTGGTGCGCTCGATGTAGAGCTCTTCCAGGCGGCCGTCTTCAACGATGGCAATCCGGCATTCTTCCGGTTGCGCGACGTTGATCAGCATTTCCTGTTTCATGTTCTCGCCTTTTTTTGCGGCACCCGAGGCGAGTACGTTGCGAGGCGTAAGCAGGAGGAATCGAATTGCAGATGCAACGCGACATCACGAGACCAGCTCCACTTTGCTGCGGGTAAGGATCGCTCCCCGGGATTCCAGGTCGGCGAGGTCCAGTTCTTCGAGGATTTCACGGGGGCCGATACTTCCCCGTTCACCGATTCGGAGACGCATGACCAGTTCGTCTCCGTCGAGTTCCAGGTCGTCGATCAAAGGTCGGACGTCGACCGTCTTTCCTTTATGGCGTCGAAGAACCGGATAAGAGGTGGAAGCCAGAATCGCGGCGACCTCTTGTTGTACGGCCGCCTTGCGCTGCGGCGGGACGGCGATCCGGTAGACCATACCGCCGGCGCGGGCCTTGCGTGATCCGGCAGGCATCAACTCGGCGGAATGAAAAACCAAGCCTTCTTCGGCTTGGCTGTTCAGTCGTTCCAAGAGTTCGTCGACGGGCATCGAGTCGGCCAATTCGACTTCCATGACCTCGTCGCGGCCCTCGATCCCCACCGCCAACGCTGCGGGGAAGGCCAAACGGGGTTTGGGATGGTACCCCTCGCTCAGGGCCGCCCGCACGCCCGCCCGGCGAAAAAGGCGTTCCACCAAGCGAACGAAATCGTGATGTCCCAGAAATCGCAAGTTTCCCTGCTTACTGAATCGAATACGCACTCGTTGTCGAACCATTGGTTCGATCATCCCGGCCGTTGCCGTTTGGGCCGGGACCTCAAAGGTTGTGACATGGTGTATCAAACGACGTTCCGAACGGTGCCGAGACGGAGACCCTCCGGCCGGCCGTAGCGCGGCGGTCCGACGCGTGGGGCAGCCTCTCGGCGGGGCGGCCTGCGGTGCATGTTCGGCGGCCGCCCGACGAATTGTGTGTATGCATCGATGGTCGACCGATGAGCGATCACGTTCTCATTTCCGGACGATCGGCCGTCGACGGTCCGGCGAGAACGTCGTCATCGTCGCAAAAGGAGGAGATCGGTGTCGTCTGTATGTGACCGCTACGGCGAAGTCCCCGCCGAGGGTAGCCGAACACCGCCTCAACCTGTGTGAACATACCAGACGCCGCCGATTTTTGCCAGCTCTCTTGATCCCGTAGATTGTGCGGTATACCTCGAAAGTGGGGGTGTCATTCTTTGAGGCCCCGAAGGTCGGGAACTGCACGCTCTTCGTCGGCGAGCAGCTCGTCCCAGGTCATTTCGCCACCCCGACGACCGGCATAGGACCCCATCAAACAGGTTAGATTGGCGTCCACAGCCGTGGGGACGGTGGCATTGTCGAATCGTCCGTCGCGGATGCACTCGTGGAACAGTTTGATATTGTGCCTGGCCCCCCATTGGTACAAATCGGGCATTTCTCCGCCTTCGTACCGCCAGTCGCCGCTCCGCATTTTCGTGTCGCCGGCACCGGGGATGCTTGCCTTGCCGTAGTGGGTTTGCATGTAGCCGCCGTCGGCGTAGGCTTTCACGCCCGCGAACAGATCGATTTCGAAATGGTAGTTGCGGAACTGGTCACCCGAGTAGTTCATGATCACGCCGTCGGGGAACGTGTAGGTGAGCGACGCCGTGTCCATTGCCGTGTTGACGGGATTGGCTCGACTTTGCTGCACGACGCCGCACACCTTCAGCGGATGCGTGCCGATCACCGCCAGTGCCGTATCGACGGCGTGAATGCCCGCCGAAACGATGCGATCGCCGCCCAGTTCTCGGCACATGGCCCACCGCAGGCCGGTGAACAGTTCCGAGATGTCTTTTTCGACTCGGCGGTCTTCGCGGCCTTCATCGTTGTAATAGGCCCGAACGAAACGAATCTTACCCAGCTTTCCCTGTCGCAGATATTCCAGGCATTGCACGAATTGCGGCATGTAGCGCAACTGGAAGTCGACGTGGAACACGCGATCGTCGGCCGTCGAACGCCGGCCGAGTTCGGCAATCGTCTTGCAGCCGGGCACGTCGATGGCGACCGGCTTGGCTACGTACACATGGCATCCGGCCTCGACGGCGGCAGCGGCATGAATCGGGAAAAAGTATGGAGGGGTTTGCAAGGCGACGGCATCGACACCGTAATCAAGCAGGCGCTTGTACGCCGAGAGTCCGCTGAAAGCCGCCTTTTCGGGAACCTTTACCGCAGCGGCTCCCGCTTGGGCGATTTTGGGAAAGTAGTCCGCTACAGCGACGACTTCGTATCCGCCGTGTTCGGCGAACATGCGGGTAATCATGCGTCCGCGTCCGCCCTGGCCGATGACGCCCACGCGAATGCGCTCGTTTGCTTGGCTTCCCAATGCGAGCCGGGCACTCGGCAAAACGGTAGCGGCGACGGCGGTCTTGGCGGAAAGGGACAGGAAACGACGGCGTTCAGTGGGCACGGCGTCTCTCCTTTTCGGGTAGGCGAGGCAACGGGATGGGAACGATCATGCGATCGGAAAACGCTTGATCGGTGTGATAGTCGAAGCACCCGCCGAAAGCAAGCATCGGCGGCCGGCGAATCCACCGCTGCGGCAGAGGGAAAATCCGAATTCCGGCCTGCGACGACAACGCCGCATGTCGGCGGTATGATGAAACGCATGGTGAAATTGCGAGCTTGGCGGAGCAAACCGGCAACGCAGCGTGTCGACGTGAGACTGAGGGGAAGGCGTTCATGAGCGGTGGAAGTTCCCGGCGTGATTTTTTGCGCGGTCGGGCAAAACCCGATCCCGATCGGTCCGTACCCTCGTCCGGCGAGGAGGGGCAGGGCCGATCGACCGGCCGGACGGGAATTGGACCGCTCCATGGGGCGTACCAATTGGCGTTTTCCACGCGGGCGATGGCCTGCGAGTTCGAATTCCTGTTCAACTTGGGACAGTACGACCAAGCGGACCGTGCCGCCCTGGCGGCAATCGAACGCGTCGAGCCGCTGGAACAGCAAATGTCATTCTTCCGAAGCTCGAGCGAACTGAACCGCGTCAACGCGGTGGCGTCGTTCCAGTCTGTCAAAGTCGAGCCCGGATTGTTTTCGCTGTTGGAAACTTCGAAGAAGATTTGGGAAGAAACCCAAGGGGCGTTCGACATTACCGCCTCGCCGTTGTGGCGGATTTGGGGCTTCGCCGATCATCGCCCGAGAGTGCCCGACGACTCCGAGATTCGGGATACGCTGCGCGATGTCGGTTCTCAGTATCTCGAATTGGATGCGTCGTCGTGCCGTGTGCGGTTTCGTCAAGAAAACTTGGAGCTGAATCTGGGCAGCATCGGTAAAGGATATGCGCTCGATCGTTGTGCTGCCTGCTTGGACGAAGCCGAGATCGGCGATTACCTGTGTCACGCCGGTTACAGCAGCATCATCGCCCGCGGAACGCGATGGCGATCGCCCGAAACGCCCGAACCCGAAGGCGGTTGGCCGATCGGGGTGGCACATCCGCTAAAACGTGGAGAGCGGTTGGGTATCTTGCGGCTGCGGAATGCCGCGCTGGGGACAAGCGGTTCGGCGCTTCAGTTCTTTCGGCATCGGGGGAAGCGGTACGGCCACGTGATCGACCCGCGCACGGGATATCCAGCCGATCATTTCTTGTCGGTCACCGTCACGGCGCCGACGGCGACCGAGGCCGACGCGCTGGCGACCGCCTTCTTCGTGATGCGGGAAGAAGAAATCGAACGCTACTGCGAGTGCCATCCGGGCGTCGGAGCGCTACTGATCCGCCGGGGGCGTACACCGCAGACGCCCGAAATCCTCCGTGTGGGCGCAGAATTGGATTTCCACCCCTGCGAGGCGAGCGAGCAGCCTCCTTCGGCGTAGGATTTTCCCCGTTGAGGGCGTGTCGTCCCCTCGGCACATTGTGTCTCAATCGCTCGGCGAATTGCCCGTCGTTTCTTCGGGATAGAGAACCCGGCCGCAGGCGCGGCAGCACGACGTGTGACCCAGCAGCAGGTTGTTGAGCTGGTTGAGGGGGATTCGCTGATTGCAGCCGGAACAGACGCCGTTTCGCACTTCGGCCAAGGCTTGAGCTCCCATGCTGGCCAAAGCGCGGCGATACAATTGCCGCACCCCTTCGCGTTGCTCGTTCGCGCGTTCGTGCTCGGGACGCGCCGGAAGGGCTTCCTCGAGCGCGCGAATACGTTCTTCGACGCGTTGCAAGTCGGCCTCGATGGTGGGGGCTTCTTCGGCGAAGGTTTTGGCGGCCTTCTCGGCTTCGGCCTGAACGGCGGCGAGCGCCTTTTCGGCTTCTTTGACCTCTTCGGCTTTTTCTTCGGCGCGGGTCATCAGATCGATGATCTCGTCGGCCAATACGCTGTTGGCCATCTCGTCGGCGGCGATCTGGTCCTTCAGCATTTGGTACTCGCGGTTGCTCTTGGCCTCCATGAGCTGGCCCTTGCGCCGCTGGATGGTGGCAAGGTTTTGGTCGTATTGGCCTTGCTTCTCGCGGACGGCCGATTCGAGCTTGCGGTGCGCTTCGCGAACGGCTTCTAGTGCTTGCTGGGCCTCTTGGATTTTCTTCTTGAATGCAGCTTGAATCCGTGGGCCGCGACTGAGTCTTGCTCGCAATTGTTCAGCTTGTTGATGCGCAAGGTGAAGATCGCGCAAGGTTTCGTTGATGGTACGGGCCGACGACGTCATCTGAATCCTCTCTGTCGATGAGGGTGCCGATTTTCGATGAGAAAGAACAGGCGACAGGCGGCAGCAGCCCGCGGCGCAATGCCGGACGCAGCCCGTCGAGTCGCCGGAACGCATTCACGATAGTTTTCTCTGCACTCGGGATCAAGCGGTGGAGGAGGCAGGTCCTCTTTCCATTCGGCGGAGCGAAGAAGGTCCGCCGAATGAAAACGGGCCGTCTCATGGGGCGAGACGGCCCGTCGCGATGGACGGTCGGCGGTGTCGCGGTCAACCGGCAGCACGTTCCAGGAACGCGGCCAGTTGCCCCGCGCGCACGGGATGTTGCAGTTTCTCCACCGCCTTGGCTTCGATTTGTCGGACGCGTTCGCGGGTGACCTTGAAGATGCGGCCGACTTCTTCGAGCGTGTAGGTGTACCCGTCGCCGAGCCCGTACCGCAGGCGGATGATTTCCCGCTCGCGGTAGGTGAGGGTCTTGAGGAGGTTTTCGATCTTCTCGCGAAGCAGATCACGATGGGCGACGTTGTCCGGTTTTTCCTGGGATTGATCGGCGACCAATTCGCCGAAGCTGGCATCTTCGCCTTCGCCGATGGGGCGATCCAGGCTGACGGGATTGCGGCCGATGTCGAGCACGCGACGGGCTTCTTCGATCGGCACGCCCGCTTCTTCGGCAATTTCCTCTGTTGTCGGTTCTCGGCCCCATTCTTGCAAGAGCCTGCGCGAGGCGTTTCGCAGTTTCCCGAGGACGTCGATCATGTGAACGGGGATGCGGATGGTCCGTGCCTGATCGGCGATCGCGCGGGTGATCGCCTGCCGAATCCACCATGTGGCGTAGGTCGAGAACTTGAAACCGCGGCGGTATTCGTACTTGTCGACCGCCCGCATGAGCCCGGTGTTGCCTTCCTGAATCAAATCGAGGAAACTCAACCCGCGATTGCGATATTTCTTGGCGATCGAGACGACCAGGCGGAGGTTGCCGTTGGAGAGCCGCCGCTTGGCGTCTTCGAAGTCTTGGAACCGCGCCCGCATTCGTTTCACACGCAGTTCCAGGCTGCGGGGCGATTCTTGGGTGGCGATCATCAAGTCGCGCAGTTCGCGGCGCAAGCGTTCCCGTTCGCCCAGCGGCGCCGGTTGGGTCTTCAATTCGTCGAGACGACGGCGGATTTCCCGCATGCGCGCGGCCGCTTGTTCCATTTCGCTCATCATGGCCTGTACGCGTCGCGTGCGCAAGCCTAGCTCTTCGACGAGGATCAGCATCTTTCGGCGACGGCTGAGAAACCGTCGGCGGGCGCGGGCTTTGATTCCCGGCGGCGTGCGACGGTTGATCAATCGCCGGAAATCCCGCTCGTTGGCCTGCATCAGGGCCTTCAGCGTCCGCAAGTTGTGCGGCATGCGACCGCTGATCTGCTCGCGCGTCAATTGGTCGGTCAGCGAGATTTTGAGCGTTCGTTCGAAGGCCAAACGTCCTTCGTACACGCCTTCGAGGATCTGGACGGCCTTTTTCAGCACGAGATGGCAGCCCATCATCGTGCGGCGGAAACGTTTGCGGGTGACTTCGATCGTTTTTGCCAGGGCGATCTCTTCGCTGCGGGTCAGCAGCGGAATCTCCGACATCTGGCTGAGATACAGCCGGATCGGATCGCTGCTCCACTTGGGGGCGTCGTCGGGAAACAGGTTGCGCAGCGGCGCGCCGTCGAACGTCGGTTCCGGTTCCGAGTCGGGATCGTCGGCATGGCCGTATTTCAACTCGATGCCGGCGTCTTCCAGAGCGATCAACAGCCGATCGAGTTTTTCCGGGCTGAGCGATTCATCGGGCAGATAGGAGAGGACTTGGTCGTAGAACAGGTAGCCTCCTTGCTCCTTGCCCTTGGTGACCAATTGCTGCAAGTGCGGATCGTGACGGATCACGGGTCGCCTCCTTTCGCGCTTCCATGACGCGTAGGGGGATCGCAACGACGCGGCGGAATGATTCCGACGAGTTGTCGAATCAACGGCGTGCGGGAACGAGTTCGCCGCCGCGGGTCGCTAAGCCAGAGACCTCACCCTTCCGTGGGCTCGGATGTCCCTCTCTGGCGATTTCGTTGTTGTTCCACCAGCCGCCGCAACGCTTCACGCTGCGCGTCGGCGTCCAGGGAACCGGATCGCAGGGCGTTTTCCAACGCCGCACGTTCCTTGTTCGCTTGATAAGCTCGGTAGCCGGCCTCCCACTGGAGCCACACCTCGTTCGGGGAACTCATTTCCATCGACCGAACGGCTTCGTCCAGTTCGACCAGCAGGTTCTTTGTTTCGGGATCGTCGAAGGCCAACATCAAACGATCGAAGTCGACCGGCTCGCCCTGGTCGTGCAATTCGAGGGCCGCCTCGTAGATCCGCCTTGCGACGGGGGCGGTCATGTCTTCGGGACGAACGACCCCGATCGCCTTGGTGACAATGTCTGGATGGGCCAACAATAGTTCGAGGAAGTCGCGTTCCAACGGCGGCAGCGACTTGGCTTGGGGCTTCGCGGTTTGAACGGCGCGATCGGCCGGCGCGACACGCCGCCCTCGACGCAACTCTTTCAAGCGACGCCGAAGGATGGCTTCATCGATGCGTGCCTGCACGGCCAGCCGCGACAGGATTTTCCATTCGCGGGCTTGCTGCGCCGCCGTCGTCTCGCCGACCGCCCTCGGTGCTTGCGCAAGGATCGTCAACAACTGATCGACCGCCTTCGTTACCCCCGGAATGTCGTTCACCAGGTCGATTCCGCGGGTGACCTCGGCGAAGGCGTGATCGAGCGCGTCGAGTGCGTCGTTTTCCAGCGCTTGTTGAAAGGCTTCGGCCCCGTGATGCAGCAAATAATCGCACGGATCGAGGCCTTCCGGCAGCGTGAGCACCCGAATATCGACGCCGCGCGCTACGAACAGACTCAAAACCTCGTTCGTCCGCCGTCGTCCGGCCTCGTCGCCGTCGAGAATGAGGACGACGCGGTCGGCATAGCGGTTCAACAATCGAATGTGATCGTTACCCAACGCCGTGCCCAAGACCGCCACCGCGTTCGTAAAGCCGAACCGATGCGCCATGATGACGTCGGTATAGCCTTCCATGACCAGCGCGGTGCCGGTCTTGCGCATGGTCTCGCGAGCGAGATCCAGACCGAACAACAACCGGCTCTTGGCGAACAGCGGCGTTTCGGGGGAATTGACGTATTTTGCCGGACTGCCCGTGCCCAACTCGGGCAACACGCGTCCTCCGAAACCGACCGGTTTTCCTTGCGGATTACGGATCGAAAACAACAACCGGCCGCGGAAGCGATCGTACACGCCGCGATCCGAACGCGCCAGCACGCCGATTGCTTCGAGCACCTTCGGGTTGGCCTTGACGGCCAGTGCTCTACGGTAGATCCATTCGGGATCGAGCGGTGAAAAGCCCAGCCGAAAACGCCGCACGAATTCGTCGGGGATCTGCCTTTCGGCGAGATAGCGTCGGGCCGGTTCGGCTTCGGGGGATTCGAGAAGGCATTGGTGGTATTGCGCCTCGGCCCATGCGGCGGCGCGGTACATCAGCTGCTTTCGACTGACGGGCGCCTTTTCGCCGGGGTCGCCCGACTTGCGAGGTTTCAAATCGATTCCCGCCCGCTCGGCCAGAAGGGCAAGCGCCTCGGGGAACTCGACGTTCTCCATCCGCATCACGAAAGTGAAAATGTCGCCGCCGATGTCGCACACCCAGCAGCGGAAGGTTTGACGTTCGGGGTTTACTTGAAGGCTGGGGCGGTGGTCGTCGTGCCACGGACACAACCCGACGAAGTTCCGGCCCTGGCGGCGCAGGGGGAAGTAGCTCTCCACCAGGTCGACGATATTGACGGCCTGCCGGATTTGTTCCTTGGCGTCGGAATAGGGACCGAGCGGCATCGCGCGAGGCGACTCCCCGAAGGTGAGAGCGACATCCTTGTCTACAACAGTGGCGAGCACGGGCAAATCCTTTTGCCTTGCCGTCACGGCGTTCGGAATCAAGAGACGAGTCGTTCCGTCGAAGCTTCGTCGACTTCTTCCCGCGTCGTCATCCAAATTCTCGACTCGGGCGCCGAACTCCAAACGTCGAAGGCCCTTTCCGTGGGCTTCCGCCGTCGATGTTCGGCCGTTCGCTTCGTGTGACGGTGAAGCGATTATAGCGCGAAGCCGAAAAACGGTCAACGCGAGCCGAAAGGCACGGTTCGCCCTCGTCGCGGCACCCGTGCGCCGCACTGGGAGGGGTGGACTTTCCCGGGGCCTCGTTATGATGAAAAGAGACGATGACTCCCGACGCGGACGCTCGCGTCTCTTCCTCGCGGTAGTCCTCTCTCATTAACAAATCTCCCTCGAACGGGGGTGTTGCATGTCCGAAAGATCGCCCAAGGCGCCCCGTGCCTTCTTGCCGATGACGGCCGAGGAGGTCGCTGCGCGCGGATGGGATGCGGTCGATGTCGTCTTTGTCACCGGCGACGCATACGTCGATCATCCCAGCTTCGCCATGGCGCTGTTGGGGAGACTCTTGGAGGCCGAGGGATACCGCGTTGCCATCCTGGCGCAGCCCGATTGGCATTCGTGCGAACCTTGGCGGCAATTCGGACGACCGCGACTGTGTTTCGCCGTCAGCGCCGGAAACATGGACTCGATGGTCAATCGGTACACGGCGAACCGCAAGGTTCGAAATGCCGACGCGTATTCGCCCGGTGGGCGAATCGGTTTGCGGCCCGATCGGGCGACATTGGCTTACTGTCAGCGGGCGCGGGAGGCCTACGACGGCGTGCCCGTCATCGCCGGCGGCGTCGAGGCCAGCCTTCGCCGCATCGCCCATTACGATTATTGGAGCGACAAGGTCCGCCGCTCGATCTTACTCGATGCCAAAGCCGATTTGCTCGTCTATGGGAACGGCGAAAGGGCTCTGCTGGAAATCTTGCGTCGATTGCGCGACGGCGAACCGGTTCGAGCGATCCGGGATGTGCGGGGAACGGCCTACCGACTGGGCGCGAAAGAGACGCCCCCGCGCGAAAACGTCGTCGAGTTGCCTTCGTACGAACAAGTTCGTGACGATAAGCGGGCGTTCGCCGAGATGACCCGCGCGGCGCACGTCGAAACGAACCCGTACAACGCCCGCACGTTGATTCAACGGCACGGCAATGAATACGTGGTCGTCAATCCGCCCGCGTGGCCGTTGTCGCAAGACGAAATGGATCGCATCTACGACCTGTCGTTTACACGCCGTCCGCATCCGGCCTACGGCAAGGAGCAGATTCCCGCGTTGCAGGTCGTGCGGCATTCGATTCAGATCATGCGGGGATGTTTCGGCGGATGCACATTCTGTTCGATCACGGCGCACGAGGGCCGAATCATCCAAAGCCGAAGTCCGCAGTCGATCGTCCGTGAGGTCGAACAGTTGCGACGCGATCCGACGTTCCGGGGGACGATCAGCGACGTAGGCGGACCGACGGCGAACATGTACCGGATGAATTGCTCGCGGCCCGAGGTGCGGGCAAAATGCCGACGACTCAGTTGCGTTCATCCGACGATTTGCAAATTGCTCGATACCAACCACGGGCCGTTGATCGAGCTGTTGAAGACCGTCCGCAAGCAACCGGGCGTGAAAAAGGTGTTGGTGGCGTCGGGGATTCGCATGGACCTGGCACAGAAGAGTCCGGCGTACATGAGCCACCTCGTGCGGCATCATGTGGGCGGACATCTCAAGGTCGCCCCGGAACATTGTGATGCCGACGTGCTGCGGTTGATGAAGAAACCGACGATCGAAGATTTCGAGGCTTTCGCCCGCAAGTTCCAACGGCTTTCGAAGAAGGCGGGTAAAGAACAGTACCTGGTTCCCTATTTCATTGCCGGGTTTCCGGGCTGCGATTTGCAGTCGATGGTGCGCCTGGCCGAGTTTCTCAAGCGGACGGGCTATCGACCCGAGCAGGTGCAGGACTTTCTGCCCGGGCCGTTCGATATCGCTACGTGCATGTACTACACGGGCATCGATCCGATGACCGGTCGAGAAGTCTATGTGCCGCGTGGGGCGCGCGAGCGACGGCTCCAGCGGGCACTACTCCAATTCTGGATGCCGGAAAACGACCGCTATGTTCGTGAGGCTTTGCGGCTGGCGGGGCGTACCGACTTGATCGGCGACGGCCCGAACTGCCTCGTTCCCTCGAAGCCGCCTCGAAGTGTCCGGTCCCGTGCCGATCGTGCAACGGCAAAACCGTCGGGCGGTGGGAACGCGCGTCGCTCTGCAACGGTCGGCTATCGCCCCCATCGCCGAAAACCGCGGCGAAAATAGCCGTGCGATCTTGCAGAGACATTCTTTCACGGTGCCGCCTCTTTCGGCACGGTGATCGCCAGCACGATCGGGTGATCGGTCAGCGTCAAGGTGATCCGTTCGACCGCCGGAATTTCCGCGAGGGCATAGTCGCCGACCGTCGGATCGTACAACGATACGTCGCAGGTGTGCGCAAATTGCACTTCCACCGGATCCGATCCGTCTACGCGCTCGTTCCATACGACCAAAAAGAACGTGCCGTCGGAATGTTGCAAAAGCAAGTCATGCGTTGTGTCGGGCGGGTCGACCAGTCGATAACCCAAACTACCGATCGAAGGCGGGCGTTCGTGATCGTCCAGGATCGTCGTCAGGTTGTGCAGATATTCGGCAGCGAGTCGCGGCGTGTAGTCGGGCCGAAAGAAACCGAACGATTGGTTTCCGGCTTCGTCCGTACGGTCGCGCAAGATGTAGATCGCCGTGCGGCTCCATCCGCGGGCGAACTGGTCGAGATAGATCGTCAAATAATCGACGGCCTGACGCCGCTCGGTAATGCCGCGTTTTTCGTCGATCGTGCAGCCGGTTTCGGTCGTGACACGAGGCAGCGAGACGAGTTCTTCGACCGAATAGCCTCGAAACTTCTTCGCCCACGTCACGCCGTAGTTGCCGTACAGACCGTCGACGCGACATTCCGGGCCGGGATCCGCAGCGTTCCAAACTTTGTTGTCGGCAGGAAACGGCGAGTTCGGATGGTAAATGTAGTTGTGCACGTTGGCGAAATCGGCGAACCGCGTGCCGGACGGAAGTAAGGTATCGGCACCGGGGGGAATCTCCAAGAACTGAAGCCCCGCGTTGTCGGTTTGTGCGCCGGGTTCCGAGATGGACCAGACGGGGTATCGTCGCAGGACGGGATCGCGTTTGACGGCCGCGTACAGGTCGCGTTGCAGTTCGGCGACCGGTAGCCACGAGTCGCGTCCGCCGCCTCGTTTTCCGCGGTATGTGACGGCCCAATTGTTGGGTTCGTTGTTCCCCTCGAAGGCGAGCAAGGCATCGTGTTCGGCCAAGATGCGCCCGGCTTCGAGTAAGGCGGAAAGATTGCTGCCGCCGCTCCCCAACCCCAAACTCAGCTTGACGTTCGCCTCGTGATGCAACCGCAGATAGTTTTCGATCGTCGTGCGGCCTTGTGCGTCGAGATCTTCGACATGGGCGCGGACCCAGCGAAAGCCGCAGTGGCGCAACATCGTGACGGTTTTGTCGATCGGTTGGCCGCGGTTGGGAAAGGTCGTGCACACGCCGATCGAGTCAAGAAAATCGCCGGCCGGAACGGCCTTCACAGGCAAAACGGTCGTTTCTTGAGCTGCACAGGGCACTAGCAATGCCGTGCACACGACGGCCGCAGCCCACAAAGCCGGCGCCGGGGTGAATCGGTGGACGAACATGACGAAGACTCCGCTTCCTGTAATAGTGGTGGGGATGACATTGGGGGGAGGGGAGGCCGAACCGGCGCGCGGCCGATCGGGGGCGACGACCTACTAAAATAGTCGCTCGTGTCCGCATGTCGAGTTTCTGCGGCCGGATGCATCGCGATCGCCGATTTGGGGTTGCCCTGTTCGGCGATTTGCCGTTCAATGGAAGCGACGCGGTCGCGAATGCCGCAAGAGCAAACCGCTTTCTTGTGGATGCCGACGACGGCGGGAGGCCGTGCCGCGAGAGGGATCTCGCTGCCCGCCGAATCGACTCGCTTTTCGATTTCAGGGAACAAGGAGGTTCCGGTCTTCAGCAGATGCCTGCGCCGTGACGACGCCTGTCGTTGTCGCGGGCCTCTTGGACGCTTCGATTCAAGATTTGCGAAAACGTCCGATCGACCGGGATGATCTTGTTCGTGAAGCGAACGTTGTGCCCCGCCGCCGACCACGACCCGTCGAACAGGGGTGTTGCCCGCGGATACCCGCGCGAAACCGTCGGATAGGGAGACGGACCGATGGCGAAACACGGAATCATCTCGGTCGTGTTGGCAAGCGGAATGCTTTTCGGCGCGCAGGCCGTCGGAGGTGAGACCGTACTGCTCGATTTTTACGCCAATTGGTGCGGTCCCTGTCGGTCGATGATGCCGATCGTCGAACAACTCGAAGAACAGGGCTGGCCGGTCCGGCGGATCGACGTCGATCGAAATCCCGAACTCGCCTCACGATTCGGGGTGGATGCCTTGCCCACGTTCGTCATGATCGTCGACGGTCGCGAGTCCGATCGCGTGGTGGGAAGCACATCGCGCGAACGTTTGTTGTCGATGTTGCAGACGGCGAAACAGCCTTCGGCGCCGGAGCCGAGCGGTCCCGGAACGGTCGTTCCCTTGACGGCGGTTGCCGTGTCGGCCGAAACCGCGCCGCGCGCAGGGGCATCGTCGCGCGAGCCGACGGGGGCTGCCGGTGCGGTTCGGATTGCTCGAGGTACTCCGGAGGACCTACTGGCCGCCACCGTTCGCATTCATGTGCAGGATCCGAACGGACGCTCGCACGGCTCGGGCACGATCATCGACGCCCGCAGCGGCGAAGCCTTGATTGCGACGTGCGGTCACCTCTTTCGCGACAACGGAGGGCGAGGGGACATCACCGTCGATCTGTTCGGCCCCCGACCGGCAACCGGTCTTCCGGGCACGCTCATCGGTTATACGTACGATCAAACACACGATACGGCCTTGATCGCGGTGAAGATCGATTCGCCCGTCGTCGTTGCGCGGGTGGCGCCGCCGGGATACCAACCCAAAGTCGGCGATCCGGTTTTCAACGTGGGGTGCGACGACGGCGCACCGCCTACGGTCAAGACCGGGCGGGTGACGGCGATCGACAAGTACGCCGGTTTCGGTAACATCGAGGCCTCGGGGGCGCCCGTCGAGGGCCGCAGCGGCGGCGGATTGTTCTCGGCCGAGGGCTACCTGATCGGCATTTGTAACGCCGCCGACCCGTCGGAGAACGAAGGCCTGTACGCGTCGTTGGTCGAAATCTACCGCGAGCTGGACCAGGCATCGCTGGGGTTCGTTTATGCCGGTCCCGGTCCTGAGGCGGCCCGGCTCGCCGATGGGGGGACCGCGCATGGGGCGGATACCCCCGAAATCGCGAGCGCGCCGCTGGTGCCTCTTGCCGCCGGTAACGGCCCAAGCGGTTTCGAGACGGCGAGCAGTGCCGTGCCGCAGTTGCCGCGCCGGATGCCCCAAGGCTCCATCGCCGAAACCCCGTCATCGACCGCTTCGCAAGCGCAACCGGCCGCGGAACGAACGCCCGAAGAGGTCACGTTGGCGGGCGGTTTACCCCTGCCTTTGCCCCAATACGATGCGGTCCCGGCGTCGACCGGAGAGACCGTGCCTTTCGGAGCTCTCTCGAAAAATGCGGTGCGGCCGGTCGGGTACGTGCGAAACCCGGAGGGGCAATCGAACGCTTCGGCAGGCAGCTCGACGTTGACTGCCCGCGAACAGGCGGCCCTGGAAGAGATTCGACGCCGCCAGGCCGCCGGCTATGAGGTCATCTGTATCGTGCGGCCGAAGAGCGATCCGCAGGCCGAAAGCGATGTGATCGTGCTCGAGAACGTGTCTCAGGCGTTCGTGAATCAGCTTGTCTCGGGGCGTCCCGTACCTGCGGGCGCGACGGAGGCGACGGGTTCGTCCGAAAACCGCGTGGCCGATCGGCGAGGTTCTGCGGAAGTACCGGCGAAACGAGCCGGCGGTGCGACGCCGTCGAACGGCTTGCCTCCGATTCCCGCGGCGATCTTGCCCGTCGCACCGTGACGTGAGAAATGCTCAGGCGTCCGCAGTCGCTTCTGCCGCAACGGGTTCTGGCTCAGCCTCTTCATCGGTCGCTTTCGGCAACGGCGGATCGGCGGTCTCGTGCCCTTTTGGAGCCGATGGAGGGGCTTCCGGTTGATTCGACGGAGGGGGATTGCCGAGCAAGAGCTCGAACGCCTCGGATAGATTCGGCGGACCGTATCCGAGCCAAACAGCCAGACAAAATCCGGCTGCCAAGTGCAGCGAGGCAACGGCGGCTATTCCAACGGCGACCAGCATTCGTCCTTCCCGGGAAGCGCTCCGGCATTCCCGCCTGTGACCCAAAACAGCGCTCTCGGCTCGCTGTCGCTTAGCCCTTTCCTTGATGCAACTCGCGGGGCACGGGGTGAATGTTTCCTCCTTTTATCGGAAACACAACAGCCGACCGGACACCGTACGGAGAACCGTGCGGCCCATCGCCGTGATGGCCGGTCATTCCTGGGGGTAAGCGCGCAATATGCTCTACCCGAAGTATAGGTCGCCTCCTGCCTGGGCGCATGTCGTATGGCAGGTTTTCGTGGGTGTTGCCACCTTAGAGGGGTAGTTACACGTCGCTGATGATCTGGTCGTAGAAGTCGACGAATCGCTCGCGACCTTCGGGGGTGCTACGGGCCTCGATCGCACTGCGTGGGTGCTGGTTCAGTTGGCCGGTGATGTTGTACTGAACGTGCGGCCCCCAATCAACCTGTTTGCGAAGCGGTTCGATGTATTTTTCCAGGAAGTGTAAGATCGGGCGTAGCTTGAACTTGGGATTGCGCAAGAACCCGATGAGCAGCTCCATCGGGCAGTTGCCGGCGCCTCGGCCCAGCCCCCCCATCGTGGCGTCTACGCGGTTCGCCCCGTGGATGATCGCCTCGATCGTGTTGGCAAAGGCCAACTGCTGATTGTTGTGCGCGTGAATGCCCACCTCGCGGCCCGATTCTTTCATGTATCCGAGGTACTGGCGAACCAGCCGCTCGATCTGCTCGGCGTAGAGGGAACCGAAACTGTCGACCACGACGATCACGTGGGCGGGGGATTCCGCGAGCAGTTCGAGAACCTGTTCGATTTCGACCTCGGTGGCGCGGGAAACGGCCATCAGGTTGGCGGAGACCTCGTATCCCTTGTCGACCGCATCCTTGATCATATCGACCGCCTCGGCGACCTGATGGGCGTAGAAGGCCACCCGGATCATGTCAAGAATGCTGTCCTTCTTGGGCAGAATGTCCGTCCTCCAGTCCGACTTTCCAGCGTCGGCCATCGCCGTCAGCTTCACCGGCCGATCCTGATCGTCGCCCAGCACGCGACGCAAGTCGTCTTCGTCGCAGAATTTCCAATCACCGAACTTGTCGCGGGCGAAGATCTTCTTCGACGCCTTGTACCCGACTTCCATGTAGTCGATTCCTGCCTCGACACAGGTGTCGTAACACGCCCGTACGAACTCGTCGGAAAAATGGTGATCGTTGACCAATCCGCCGTCGCGGATCGTGCAATCGAGAACTTTCAGTTCGGGGCGATAGGTAATCCAAGGGGCGGTCACGTGTTTTTCCCTCGCGGCAGGATCGGACGAATTGGAGGATTCAGGAACCATCACGAACGACTTCCGTCGACAAATCGATCGGTCGAAATCGAATACGTTACGGCCCGATAAACACACAATCGGACCGGGACATGGTGCCGGCTTGATTTACCGAACACCGGAATGAAAGACCCGGGCGCCGAACGGCACTCCGCCATTCGGCGCACACCGAAAATGCAATTGTGGATCGGGCGGCGCGGGATGTCAACGCTGCGAGCACCCGCACACGAATGCACGCAGCCGTGGGAAAACGCCGCGCGGATGGGACATCCCGGACCGCGACGTGCCGCTTTGAGGGAAATTACGAAAATGACGCAAACCGAAACGGGTTTGTTGTCTTGTTGCGGCAGGAGAAAGTTTGCGGTAAGTGATTGTTCTGTCTATACTTAAACCCGCCCCCGACGAACCTCGACACGATACCCGACGGCACGGCGTATCGGTGGAGTCGTACCGACGCCGTGTGAGACGGACAGTTCCTCCCCGACGAAAACGTATCGCCTTGGTCACGCCGGGCGACGACTTCTGTTCATCAGTCTTTATTGCCATGTTTTGATGCCAAGGGGGTTTGCCATGCGCAAGCAGTCGATGGGTTCCAATCGTCGCGAGTTCTTGAAGAAGACGTCGACGGCGGCCGCAGCAGCGACCGTAGCCGCCTCGTTGCCGCGGTTTTGTCACGCCGCCGAAGACAACTTGATCCGCATTGCCTTGGTGGGCTGCGGCGGCCGTGGAACGGGAGCGGCGGCCAACGCGTTGTCTACCGCCGGTCCCGTGAAACTGATCGCGATGGCCGACGTGTTCGATGATCGACTGCAATCGAGCCTGAAGGCGTTGAAGAATCGATTCGGCGACGAAAAGGTCGATGTGCCGCCGGAACGCCAATACTTGGGCTTCGATGCCTATCGCAAGGCGATCGATACCATTGAAGAAGGGGATCTCGTCCTGTTGACGACGCCCCCGGCCTTCCGGCCGTTGCACTTGGAATACGCCGTGGAACGCGGTCGCAACGTGTTCATGGAGAAATCGTTCGCCGTCGATGCACCCGGCGTGCGGCGCGTGCTGGCTGCCGGAAAGAAGGCCGCCGAGAAGAACCTGAAGATCGCCGGCGGGCTGATGAGCCGCCACTATCTGCCGCTGGAACAAATCATCCAGAAGATTCACGACGGTGCGATCGGCGACGTTGTGACCTTGTGGGCCTATCGCGAACACGGACCGGTCGGTTTCCGGTCGCGGCGTGAGGGCGAAAGCGAATTGGCCCATCAGATCCGCAACTACAGTTGTTTCACCTGGGTCAACGGCAGCTTCCTGCTCGACTGGCTCATCCATAACCTCGACGTATGCTGCTGGGTGAAAGGCCAGTGGCCGGTTTCGGCGCAGGGACAAGGCGGTCGTCAGGTCCGCGACGTGCCGGACCAACTGTTCGATCATTACGCCGTCGAGTACCGGTTCGCCGACGGAACCAAGCTTTTTGCCCAAGGCCGCCACATGGCCAATTGCTGGGGCTTTTTCGGGGACGTCATTCACGGCACCAAAGGCTCGGCCGTGTTGGGTGAGGGGATCACCGATCCGAAGCTCTACTCTGCTTGGGAGCAGACGAAGGAAACCGAGATTTGGCGGTACACCGGCGAACCGTGCAATCATTATCAGCGCGAGCACGATTTGCTGTTCGATGCCATCCGGCAAGACAAGCCGTACAACGAGACCGAACGATGCGCCTACGCCGCGATGGTCGGCATCCTCGGTCGCATGGCCGCCGAGTCGGGGAAGGAAGTGACCTGGGAAATGGCCATGAACAGCGATTTGGTCTTGGCTCCCGAGTTGGATAACTGGAAGAGCCTTGACGACCCGGCCCCCGTCCAGGCGGATGAAAACGGTCGGTATCCGATCGCCATGCCGGGATTCACCAAGGCCTTCTAGGTCGGCACGATCCGTCCAACCTTGAAGAGTCGTACCGCGAACTCAGACGACGTCGCAGGCGTTCTCGCTTGCGGCGTCGCTCGTTTTCGTGAGGAGAGGGGACCTCTGGCGAGGGAATCGCGCGGCCGCGGCATTGGCACACGCATTTTGCGCGTGCGTATAATGCATCGATGCCAATGTAAAACGAAGAACGCGCGGGGCTCGAAATACGCTGCGAGGAGCGGCAGGATGAGTTTCTTCAAAATCCTGGTTGCCGAAATCCTGTATCGGAAGGTCCAGTTTGCCATGAGCTTGGTCGCGGTAGTCGTCGCGGCCGGGCTATTCGTTGCCGGACCGTTGCTGGTCGATGCCTATCGGATGCAAACGCAGGCCGAAATCGGGAAATGGAAGGCTCAGTTGGGGGATTTGGAAAAAGGCGTCGGGCAGCTTCGCCAAAACATTGAGGCTTTCGAAGCCAAAACCAAGGCCGAGATGGCCGAGCTCGAAGAGAAAACCCGCAAGACGATGCGCGACTTGGGGTTCAACCTCATGATCACCCATCGCGATACGAACATGGCCGACTTTTGGGCCGAGGATTTCGCCTCGCACGATATGCCCGAAGAGTACGTCGAGAAGCTGGCCAACGCCGAGCAGTTGACGCTCGTGCGTCACTTGGTGGCGACGTTGCAGGCGAAGATCACATGGAATAACCGCAAGGTGTTGCTGGTCGGTTATCGGAGGGAGGTGCCGCAGGCCCATTTGTCGCCGGTCCAGCCGATGGGAAAACAAATCGAACCGGGAACCGTGTGGCTGGGGAGCGAAATCGGCCACGGTTTGAAAGAGGGCGACGAAACGGAAGTCCTCGGACGAAAATTCGTCATCGCCAAGATCATGCCGGAAACTGGCAGTAAAGAGGACATCACCATCGCCATGAACCTCAAAGACGCCCAAGAGGTTCTCGACAAACCGGGGCGGATCAATCAGATCTTGGCATTGGGATGTCACTGTGCTGGGGGGGCGCTGCCGTTGATTCGTGCACAGCTCGAGGCCGTCTTGCCCGACACCCGCATCGTCGAATACAAGACGCTCGCGCTTGCCCGCGAAGAACAGCGAACGGCCGTGGAGCAAAAGCAGCAGGCATTGCTGGCCGAAATGAAACGCAACCTGGCCGAGCGGGAGGAGGTTCTGCGCCAGCGGCGGAAAGTCGTCGAAGACATGGAACGTTCCAGGATGCAAATCTTGGCGGTCATGCAAACGTTGTCGGAAACGGTCACCCCCTTGGTCGTCTTGGGATGCGTCGTGTGGCTGGGACTGTTGGCGATGGCCAACGTCAAACAGCGGCAAACCGAGATCGGCATTCTCCGGGCGATCGGCAAGACCTCCCGCACGATTGCGGGCTTGTTCTTGGGGAAAGCAACGCTAGTCGGCGTTCTCGGCGCGATCGTCGGTGCGCCGTTGGGCTATCTGGCCGCCCAATGGTTGGGCTCGCAGGCGTTTTCTCTGAGTAGTGAGCTCTTTTCCAGTCCCTGGGACCTGTTCGCTGCGGCGATCGTGGGGGCGCCGGTCCTCTCGGCGTTGGCGGCCTACTGGCCGATGTTGGCCGCCATCCGGCAAGATCCGGCCGTCGTGTTGCGCGAGCCGTGATTCGAAAGCCGTTTCTCCAGGCTCAAGCCGTTTCGGCGGCTTCGGTGGACGCTTCCGTCGGGTTGGTGACGGGAATCGCCGACCAAACGCGGGCGAGGACCGACCCGGTGAACATGCAGCCGAAGGTGTACAGGGCACATGGAATCGCGACTTGCGGCTGATCGGGAAAGAGTCCCAAGGCCAGGGTCGTGCCTAGTCCGGCATTTTGCATACCGACCTCGAGCGTCAGCGCCCGACGCATGCCCTGATCGAGACGCATCACGCCGCCTGCCAAGAAACCCGCGAGGTATCCCGCGCCGTTCAGGGTGAGCAACGCGGCCGCCAAGGTTCCGGTGACGGCTTGCATGTTCTGCCGATTGACGCCGACGACGACGGCGATGATCCACAGGATCGTCACGTTCGCAACGATCGCCCCCAATCGATCAGCCCATTTCTCCCAGAGTGGCCATATTCGACTTAGTACGTAGCCGGTGACGACGGGCGCGACGACCATCCAAGCCAGGTCAAAGGCCGTCTTGCCGACCGGGAACGTGGTCACCCGGCCGACGGTCAAGTACATGACCGCGGGAACGACGGCCGGCGAAAGCAGTGTGGCGCTGGTCGTCAGACCGACGGAATAGCTCACGTTGCCGCGAGCCAAGAGCGTCAAGACGTTCGAGGCCATCGCGCCGGGGACGCATCCGGCCATCAAAATGCCGATCAACCAAGGGCCTTCGAGTCCGAACGCCCGGCCGCACACGTAGGCCAAAAGCGGCATCGAAAGATATTGGGTCGTCGTGCCCCCGAGTATCCGCGGCCAGCGGCGGAGAACCCCTCGGACTTCCTCCGGCGGCAAAAGGGAGCCGATCGCCAGCATCGTCACGGCGATCCAGTAGGGCAGGGAGGTCTTTCCCTGAACGAACGGGTCGAACGTCGTCGTGCCGATCAGGTTCGGCCACACGAAAGCCGTCAGGCAAAGCAACACGAGCCAGACCAGAAGGCCTTTTTCGAGCACGCTGCGTAACCCGGTGAAAAATCGATCGATAAAGGGCTGAGTTGTCATGGTTGCATCGTGAAGGGCGATCGTGCCGGGCGATTCGCCCGGGAAAAGCAGTTCGAGCATCTATCGGTTGGGGAACACGTGCCGATCCGGGCGGCGCGTCGGGCACCCATTGTAACCAGACGAGAGACGACGCCAAAACACGACCGCCGAGAACCGAGAAACGTCCGCGACGTTCGATTCAGTCTTTGACGCAATGCGAAACTCTGGCATACTGGGAAAAACGCGCAAAGATTGCGATCGTCGAGGCGGGACGCGTCGGACGGTTCCGTCTTCCGCACGGTCGATTCACGGAGGAGCGGCAGATCGATGCGACTTTTCTTCTCGGTCGGGGAACCCAGCGGTGATCAGCACGCCGCCGAACTGATTCGCGCATTGCAATCGCGCGATCCCGAGATCATCACCGAAGGCTACGGCGGTCCGCGGATGGCCGAGGCCGGATGTCGCCTGCACGAAGACTTGACCGAGCGGGCGATCATGTGGTTTCGCCGGGCGCTGGGCGGATTGAGCTATTACGTGGGGCTGTATCGTCGGGCCGTCGAGCATTTCCGCCGAAATCGGCCGGACGGTGTCGTCCTCGTCGACTATCCCGGCTTCAATTGGTGGATGGCCAAGGCTGCGCATCGTGAAGGAATCCCGGTCTTCTATTTCGTGCCGCCGCAGATTTGGGCCTGGGGATGCGGCCGGGTCAAGAAAATGCGGCGCTATGTCGACCATGTGCTGTGCTGTTTGCCGTTCGAGCAGCCGTGGTTCGCCGAGCGGGGGTGTCGGGCCGTTTATGTGGGCCATCCCTTCTTCGACGAAGCCGCTCGGACCGAGGAAACGACCGATCGAGAAGACGTTTCGCTCCGCCGCGACGGGCGGCCGTTGGTCGTGCTGTTGCCCGGCTCGCGGGATCAGGAGGTCGATGCAAACATCGGCGACATGCTGCAAACGGCGGTGAAAACGGCCGCGAAAGTCGAACGCGTACGATTCGCCGTCGCCGCGTTCAAGCCGAGTCAGGCCGCACGCATCGAGGCCCGCGTGCAAGATGTGCCCGTGCCTGTGGAGGTCTACAGCGGCCGGACTCCCGAGCTCATTCGGGCGGCCGACTGTTGCTTGGCGGTTTCGGGATCGGTCTCATTGGAACTGCTATACCATGAGAAGCCGACGATCATCCTCTATCGCATCAGCCGACCGGCATTTTGGGTTCAGGAGCAGTTCCGTAAGGTCAAGTACATCACACTGGTCAATCTGTTGGCGGCGAAGGAGCTGTATCCGAGAGATCTGCGGTTGTACGAACGAGGACGCCCCGATTGTGCCGACGCCGTTTTTCCGGAATACTTGACCTGGCGAGACCGAAGCGACGACATGGCCGAACAACTCGCCGAATGGCTCCTCGATCCCGAAGCCAGAATGGCCGTCGTCGAGCGGTTGCGGGCGTTGAAGGCCCGCCTCGATTGGTACGGGGCAGCAGGAAGAGCCGCAGAATACATCCTTGAACATGCGGCAGTCGGCAACGCTGTGACCGGGAACGGTAAACCCCACTTTGTTTCGGAATCGGAAACGAAAGCCGTTACCCGAAGGTGACAAGCGTTCGCTCCTTGGAAACGACTGCTACCTTACGGCGCGAGACCGACGATACCGTGATAGGAAACGAACCTCCGGACACCGGCTACGACTTGTACTTTTCGATCGCAGGTGTGCCCGTGCGGGTGCATCCTTTTTTCTGGCTGGTTGCCGTGTTGTTGGGGATGAATGCCAGCGATTTGTTCGGTTTGCTGGCGTGGATCGCGGCGATGTTTCTGGCCGTGTTGGTCCACGAATTGGGCCACGCCTGGGCCATGCGCTGGTACGGTCATGCCCCCAGCATCATGTTGTACGGCCTAGGGGGCTTGACGCGGTTTGGTCCGCGGGTCGACACACGCGCACCGCGGCCCACCGTTGCCGGACGGGTGTTCATCTCGTTTGCCGGTCCCGCGGCGGGATTCACCTTCGCCGCCGTGGTGACGGCTGCCGCACTAGCCGCCGGATATCGTCCCGATGTCTTCTTGGGATTGCCTTACGGTGTCATGATCGTCGTGCAAGGGATTTCCTCGCCGTTCGTGCTCATGTTCGTCAACTACCTGTTGTTCGTGAACGTGGCCTGGGGGCTATTGAACCTGATGCCGATCATTCCGTTGGACGGTGGTCAGATTTTGCGCGAGCTGCTCGTGGCGTGGGATCCATGGAACGGCTTACGTAAGGCGTTTGCCGTCTCGACCGCAACGGCCGTCTGTTTGGCTGTCTTGTTCGTGCTGTCGGGGCAGTGGTTCATCGCGATCTTGTTCGGTTACTTGGCCTTCAGCGGCTTTCAGCAGAGCCGTTTCTAGGGTGGTTCGATACGATCAGACGTGCGCAGGGCCAACCGGCCGAATTTCGCGCGCAGAAGGATTGAAATTTCTTCAAGATAACTTAATATTTCGGCAGACATTCTTATGTGCGACATGCGTACTCTTGAAGTGTCGTGAGACGGACATCACGTGGTGGCCATCCCGGCAGAGGTTCAATGTTCCAAAGCGTCTGTCGGGTTGATCATAGCCGGTTGCCTAGCTAGGCGAGAGTGCAAGACGACGAGATCAGGTGGCCGTTTCTAAGCCCCGGCGGTGACGGTACCGGAAATCGAATCGTTTGGGACGGATTTCCCCCCGCATCGATCGATGGGGCGTTGGCTTCGAAGGTCGAAGCCGTCTCGTCGTTGATCCATTGGACGGAGGACGTGTCGTGGCTAAGAAGAAGGCAGCAAAAACGGCGAAGAAGGTAGCGAAAAAGGTAGCGAAGAAGACTACCAAGAAAGCTACCAAGAAAGCTACCAAGAAATGCGGCACGAAGAAGGCAACCAAGAAGTGCGGCACGAAGAAAGCCGCAAAGAAAACCGCCAAGAAAAAGACTGCCAAGAAGACTGCTAAGAAGACTGCTAAGAAGGAAACTGCTGAGTAGACAGCTGGCTAGTCCGGCGGTTGCGCTCGGTGAGCGACGGGATCCGTTCGCTGCCGCATCCGACACGCTTACAAGCAGACACGACGAGAAAGGACCGGTCGTCGACCGGTCCTAACTTTTTTGGTATTCGTTCCTCGCTTCAGACGCGTCGATAACAGGGAGCGCCGTTCGGTAGTTGCCGTTTCTTTCACGATTCGTCGATAAGGGCCGGTTTGCGGTCACTGCCGTCGCCGTATCGCGGTTCGTGAAGCGTGAACGTAGCCGCTCCGGCTGCCAAGATCACCAGAATCGCCAGCGAGAATACCGGCACAAACCCCCACTGATCGACGGCCCAACCGACCAGCGGCGAAAGAAACAGCGGTGCCAAAAGCGCCAATTGGACGGCCGCCAAGTACCGTGGATGGTGTTCCGGCGGTGCCAGTTCCAGCGCGTAATTGAAACCGACGCGGAGGCCCAGCGGCGGAATCCCCAGCGGTATGAACACGAGCCAGAACGCGCGGGCGGCGATCGAGCCGGGCAGCCAGGTCAAGAGAACGGCAAACATCGGTGCCGCTGCGGCGCCGAAGATCAACAGTCGCAACGTCAATCGGTTGCCTCGCCGGTCGGCCGTCGGCCCCACCAACGTGCTGAGCAGGCCTACGCTGATACTCTGAACGACGATCCAGACGACGCGATCGCTGCCGCCGAGTCCCCACGCTTGACGTGCCAGGGCTTGATAGTGGGGGATCAACACGAACGTCACGCTGAACAGCACGGTGACCAGCATCAATCGCCGCAAGGCCGCATCGCTCCGAACGGTTTGCCACAAGACGTCGACGGCCAGGCTTCGCGTAGCGGGCTCATGTCGGGACGGTGATTTCGGCTCGGCCAGGGCGGGAACGACGAATCCCGAGATCGCGAAGATGCCTGCGGCCGCGGCGAACACGGCCGTGTAATTCGGGCCTGCGGCGTCCAGCCAGCGAGGCAGAAAGATCAACGCGGCCGCCACCGCGGGAATCGTTCCCCAAAACGTCGACAACGTGAGCAGTTTGCCCCGCCGTTCGGCGTGAATCAGTTTTCCTTGGATCGTACCGAACAGCACGAGGTACAAACCGTTCAAAGCAGCGAACAAAAAGTAGAGTCCCAAGAAGATGATCGCCGCATAGGGGGTGCCCTCCGAGGCCTTCGGATGAAGCCAACCGGCAATCAAGAAAGGAAGGCCTAGGCTCACCGTGATGATTCCGAGAAGAAATT
This sequence comes from Thermostilla marina, assembly GCF_054657455.1. Taxonomy (NCBI): domain Bacteria; kingdom Pseudomonadati; phylum Planctomycetota; class Planctomycetia; order Pirellulales; family Thermoguttaceae; genus Thermostilla; species Thermostilla marina. The sequence goes on from NZ_BAAHYR010000001.1 coordinate 1,341,353, forward strand.
TCTTTCGCGGCAGGCGTTCCACGGCACCGGTGAAAAACAGGGGCACGACCCCTTGTCCCACGCGGCTGAGAATCGGCAGGAAGCCGCGAAACACGCCGGCATTCGCGCCCGCGATGAAATCCAGAAACCCGGGAACGATGACGCTTTCGGTCTTGAACAGCCAGGCGATGCGAAAGAGGATCTGGTGGACCGCCAGTAGCCCCAAGTTTCGCGTGGAATGTTCGGGCGTTGCAGTACCAGGCGACGATGCTTCGGCAGAAGGTGACGGTGTGCGGGACATGACTCCCAATATAGTCGATGCGTCCGCGTTCGACGACAACCGCATCGTGGGAACCCATTCCCACTTTCGGCCGGCCTCGCACTGGAAGAAGCGGTTTCTTGCCGTAACCAGGCTGCTCTTTCTCTACATCTGACAATCGTCCGCAGATCGTAAAACAGGATGCGCAACGGCTGCTAGATGCGTTCTCCGTCGTCGATGCCCCGCGCGGCCAACAACATCGAAAGGTAGCTGCGGCGCTCTTGGCGAGACAAGCCCAGCCGGGCGGCCAGATCGGCCAGGACGCGCTTGGCCTCGTCGAAACGTGTATCGTCGGTCACGATCTCGATCTCGGCGAAGCGGCCGACCTCGGCGACCTCGTCGAGCGAGATTTCGACGGGAAAACCGGCTGTTTCAAAGCGAAACTTGGCACGCCGTTTCTTTACCGAGGCGACGGGCCGGAATCCCAACCGCTCCAGCAATTCCCGCCATTGCGAGGCCGACTCGGCACCGTCGGCGAGGGGCAATTCCAGCTCGTGCCGGGTTTTTGTTTCGGCGTCGATTTTCGGCCCCTTGTACGTGATGCGGTTACGCTCGCCGATGCGGCGCAAACGCAAAGTCTCGTCCGTCCGGCGGAAGTCGCGGGCCGGGTGGGCGAAGTATAAATCTTCTTCTTCGCGAACCTCGTCGGGGGCGATCGCCGCCGAAGCTCTGCCGGTCGTTTCTGAGACCACCGCTGTGACCGCGGCTTCCAGGGCCGGCCAATCGTCGACGTAAAACTTTTGCTCGACTTCCAGTTGCATGAGCTGCCTGCTTCGAATCGGCGTGTTGAACGTGGCTTGGCCTTCGATCATGCGCGAGGATAACGCCCGAACTCGTATGCCGCGTCAAGCATGGCGACGATGTGGGACGGTTCCACGTCGGCCAAGATGTTGTGGACTTGTTGGAAGACGAACCCGCCGCCGGGGGCCAAGACGTCGATCTGCCCTCGCACGTGTTCGCGGATTTCTTCCGGCGTGCTTTGCGTGAGAATCCGGTGGGTGTCGCACCCGCCGCCCCAGAAGGTGATGCGATCACCGAAGCGTTTCTTGAGCTCGGCCGGGGCCATCCCCTTGCACGAGATTTGGACCGGATTGACGGCATCGAGGCCCGCGTCGATCAGATCGTCGAGCAGTTCGGCGATGCCGCCGCAGGAATGAAGCATGACTTTGACGTCCGCCAGTTCCTTCGCCCGTTGCCACAGTTTCGCGTGCCGGGGTTTGAACAACTCGCGGTACATCTTGGGAGAAATCTGCGGGCCGGACTGCATTCCGAGGTCGTCGCCGAAGACGATGATGTCGATCACATCGCCCACGGCTTCAAGGTACTTTTCGAGATTGTGGAGATGCAATTCCACGAGGGCATCGAGGACGCGCTCTGCCCGTTCCGGCTCGCCGGCCAGCACCATGTACGCGTAGTCGTTGCGGAACAAAAACTGCATACACTCGAGCAGGTTACCGCCGAAGAGGCCGAGGATCGCCCGGTCGGTCTTTTGCCGGAGGGCGACCGCCCCTTCACGCAACACGCGGTCGCCGTCGGGGCCCGAGACCAGCGGTCCCGGGGGGCTGGGCGCGCCGACCCAGATTGTTTCTGCAAGATCTTCGGCGATTCGGCTCAGGTCTTCCTCGTGTTCGACGTAGGGCCAGTAGCATTGCTCGAAGTAAATGGCACCGTCCGGCATGCGACCGATGACGCGCCCGGAAGGGGATCGCAACACCCATTGGCCTTCCGCCCGTTCGGGAGCACACCAGCGCGGCATTTGGCACGGCGTACCGTCGGGCAGCACCCAGTCGACCCAGTCGTCGTCCGACAAGGCGAATCCGCGGCCCAGTTCGATCGTATCGACGTGGAAGCGGTCCAATACGTCGTCGTCGATGATCGCCAGTTGTTGGACCGGGTCGTACACGCGGATCGGGCGTTCGGGTAAACCGAGGTGTTTGCGCAATTTGGCGTAGGCCATTGCCGCGATTCCCGACGACCGGTGGCCTCCCAGGTCGATCGGTACGCGGTCCGGTTCGCGATGTTCCAAGGCGGCCAGTACGCGTTCACGTCCCGTCATGGTGATCGTCTCCCTCGGATGTTCCTCGAAATCGCTCGGTTCATCGTCCTTGTGGGATCGGAAGCCCCATCAGTTGCATGAGCAGCTTGATGTCTTCCCAGGTATCTTTCTTGGCTTTTGGATTTCGCAGCAGATAGGCCGGATGGTACGTGCACACGACTTGAGCATCCTCGTATCGGTGCACCTTGCCGCGTAGTTTTCCGATACTCAGCGTGGTATCGAGCAAATGTCGAGCGGCGACGGAGCCCAGGCAGCAGATGTATTTCGGCTGAACGATTGCGAGTTGTGCGTCGAGCCACTGGCGGCAGTTGCGGGCCTCGTCGTCGGTCGGATTGCGGTTGCCCGGCGGCCGACAGCGAAGAATGTTGCAAATGTAGATGTCTTCGCGTTTCAAGCCCATTCCTTTTTGGATGATGTCGGTAAGAAGTCGCCCGGCACGTCCGACGAACGGTTCGCCTTGTTTGTCTTCGTCGGCACCCGGCGCTTCACCCAGAAACAGCAGCGAGGAATAGGGATTTCCCGTTCCGAACACCGTTTGCGTTCGGTTCCGGACCAACTCGGGGCATCGCTCGCACTTGGCGACCTCGGCAGCTACTTGCTGCAACAACGCTTCGCGATTTTCTTCGGCAGCGGCAGGCGTGTCGGTTGGTTTCGAGGCACGTTGCGGCGACATGGCGGAGGTATCCTCGGGGCGAGCGGGCTCGGATGAAGACTTCGGCGCCGGGGCGGCCGTTGCCTGCACATCGCGCTTGCCGGCGTCGATGTCTGCTGTGGGCGCAGGGCGAGGCAAATGTGTGATGCCGGCGAAATGGAGCGATGCCGCGTACTGTTCCACGGCACGCAACAACCGGCGTTGTGAGCGGTCCGCAGGCTCGGTCATGACGCAATGCTTTCGCTGTCGAATAGGTGCTTCAAAAACGAAAACGACGCGGCGTCAACGTAGCGGATCCAAGCCCAGCAAGCGGCGCAGTAATCCGATTTGCCCGGCGTGTACCATTTCGTGTTGTGCACAGAAGAGCAAGGCCCCCAGCTTCGTGTCGTAGACGGCGAACGGCTCGGGTACCGACTGCTCGAAATGTTCCGCCGGATAGGCTTCCAACTCCTGCATCGCTTGTTGGTGCACGGCATGCAGCACGCGTCGGATTTCCTCCGCTGTGGGATTGGCCGCCGGATCCGGATCGGGTTTCGAGTCTTTGCCGAATCGCTTCAACCAGTCGCCGGGAAGGATGTCCCGGTCTTCCGGTTCGGGGCCCCGCTGACGAAACATGCACAGCGCGTATTCGGCCACAGCCAAATGGGCCGCTTGCCACGCCACGTGGGTTTCCGCTCCGGCGGGCATTTCGCACCATCGATCTTCGGGAATCGAATCGAGCAGGGCGAGACTATATTGGCGGGCGAAGGCGATTTGCCGAATCGCCAAACGGGCATTCGTGTCCGTCTGCTGCACATCGGCGCCTACATGATCGAAGATCTTCATCGTGACGGTTTCCATTCGGTTGAAGAAAGGCAACGGTTCGTTCGGCACATCGAACAGGGATCGGGGGCGAGAATAGACACGCGACGCCGGTCCGGATCGGATGTGCGCTGCTGATGATTGTAGCCGTTACAGCGAGCCGACGCAGCCCTTTGCCGTCCGCCGATGCGGGAAGGTCGCCGACCTGCGCGAAACAGAAAAGCAACCCGCGTCTCGGCCGCAGACGCCGCCCGTTTTCAAAACGGCCAAACCCAAGGGGTGATGACAAGCGTGATGGCCATCACCAAGAGGCTCATCGGAATTCCGACGATGAGAAAGTCGCGAAAACGATAGTTGCCCGCCCCGTACACCATCAGGTTTGTTTGATATCCCAACGGTGTGGCAAACGACGCCGAAGCCGCAATCATGACGGCAATCAAGAACGGCAGCGGGCTTGCATTCAACTCGGAGGCGGTCGCCATGGCGAACGGGAACATCAGTGCCGCGGCCGCATTGTTGGTGACCAGCTCGGTCATGATGGCCGTCAGCACGTACACCAAGGCCAGGGCAAGGTGCGGATTGTCGGAGGCCAGCGACGTGACGGCTGACGAAACCGCATGGGCCGCTCCGGTCGCTTCGAGCGCCTTGCCCAGCCCGAACGCAGCGGCGATTGCCAAAAGCAGGCGAAAATCGATGTTGCGTCGCGCTTCTTCGAGCGTGCAGCAGCGGGTCAACAGCATCAACACGGCGGCCAGCACAGCCCCTTTGAACATCGTGATTTGTCCGAAATCGAGATGCCACGAACCCAACACGATGCCGATGTTGCCCACCGTTTGGCTGAGGGTGACCAGCACGACCATCGCACCCAAGATGGCAAAGGCGGTCACGGCTCGCTCGAAACGCGGCGGGTTCGAATCTTGGATGCGGGAGACGACATAAAAATCGTCGTTGTAGCGATGCTTTTCATAGAACGAGGGATGCGCTTCCAACAGGAGCGTATCGCCCGCTTGAAGAACGACGTCGCCGATCTTGCCCTCGACCCGTTCGCCCCGACGGGCGACCGCCAGAATGACGGCATCGTATCGGCTGCGGAAGCGACCGTCCCGGACGGTCAATCGTTTTTCGACCAGGGGGCATTTGCCGCTGACGGTCACTTCGATCAGGCACCGTTCCGAACGGGGGGCATCGAGCCGGAATACCTGGTGTGTGGCGGGGACCAGTCCGCGGATCCGCTGCAAGTCGCGAATGTCGCGGATATTGCCGGTAAACAGCAAATGGTCGTTGCCTCGCAAGGTGAAGTTCGGATCGGAAGGCACCGCCTGACCGTCGCGATAGACATCCGCCAGGTACACGCCCGACAGGTGCCGCAACCCGGCCTCGGCGATCGTCTTGCCGACGAGCGGACCGCCGGCTTCGACGAGCATTTCGATCGTGTATTCCCGCGGGTCACCGGCGATCGACTTGTTCTCGGCCCGCTCGGGAAGTAAGTAGCGATGCGTCAACAGCAGGAAAGCGATTCCCGCAATGGTGATCGGGACGCCGACCCATGCGATCTCGAACAGCGAAAAGCCGCGCGGCAGCGCCGCACCGCCGACGTGGGCGTCGGCCGCTTCGATCAGCAGCCCGTTGACCACCAGGTTCGTGCTGGTGCCGATGATTGTACACGTGCCGCCGAGAATGGCCGCGTAGCTGAGCGGGATCATCAGTTTCGAGACGGGAACTTGTCGCTTGCGGGCCCAGTCACGCACGGCCGGAATCAACATGGCTACCAGGGGGGTGTTGTTCACCAAGGCGCTGAAGAAGGCGGTAGGGATCATGATGCGTGCAAGGACGATCGGCAACTTGGCCGAGGCGCCCATGATCCGGTCGGCAATCCACACGACGGCCCCGGTTTCTTTGATGCCCGCCCCCACGATGAACAACACGGCAATCGTCATCATGCCTTCGTTGGAGAACCCGACCAAGGCTTGTGAAGCGTCGATCGTGCCCGTCACGAACAAGACGGCCAGCGCAGCAAGCAAGATCCTTTCCGGCGAGATGCGTGTCGCCAGAAGGGTGACAAACACCCCCAAAATGACGAGCAGTGCAAACAGGGCGGCAGGTTCCATGATGCCGTTTCGATCCGTGCGAAGTCGGCGTTAATGCCGGAAATAAACTGCGCTTACGGTCAAGCATAGTTTGCGGCTGAGAGGCCCGGTAGGGCAAACCGAGGAACATTGCGTTCACCCTCACCCATTGTGGTGGGTGGAAGGAGAATCGTCCCGGTGTTCGCCTATCATACCAGGCTTGCGGTCATATGTAAACTGAAGTTATTAACTTGCTAAAGAATGCGCGGGTGACTGCGGCCGGGTGAAAAATCGCGAAAGACGTCTTCTCGTTCTTTGCCGAGCCCGTTTTCTCCGTCGATTCGGCTCGCGACGGCACAATCGCCGAGTACAATCGAGCCGCCGGTGTGGGGCTGCCGGAAATGGGATCATACGGCTTGCCCGCCGAGTTTCCCCGGAGCACGATCAACCGATACGAATTCGCTGTCACACGAAGCGAGGGGAGAAAGAAGATGTTTGCGACCGCCTGTATGTTGATTGCCTTGACCACCGCTGCCGTGCCGGAGAAGGGGATCGATTTGATTCCGAAGCAACTGCCGAACGGCGAGTTGCCCGGCTGGAAATGGTTCTGTGAAGAAGCCGATTGCCCGATCGGCGATGTCTGGAAGCTTGAAGACGGTGTTTTACATTGCAAGGGAACGCCGCGGGGCTACCTGTATACCGAAAAGGATTACACCGATTTCATCCTCGAGTTGGAATGGCGCTGGCCGAAGGATCGGCCCGGCAACGGAGGGGTGTTGCTGCGCACGACCGGTCCGCACCAGATCTGGCCGCGATGCCTGGAGGCACAAATCAACGCCGACAATGCAGGCGACTTTTGGACAATCGGCGGTTATCAAGTGAAGGGAGAACATCTACGCCGAAAGACGGTCGAACATGCCGTCTTTGGAACGCTTGTGAACCTGGTCAAGGCCGCGCACGCCGAGAAGCCGGTCGGTGAATGGAATCACTATCGCATCGTCGCCGAGGGCGACACGGTCACCCTGTGGGTCAACGGCAAAAAAGTGAATTGCGCGACCGGTTGTGAAGTGCTGCCCGGCAAGATCTGCTTGACTGCCGAAGGCGATGAGATCGCCTTCCGCAACGTGCGATTGATTTCGCTCGAAAAGAAGACCGACTAGGCCTCCATCGCGGGTGAGGGCGTTTCACCGGCCGGGGACGCTGACGGCTTTCGTGAACGTTTCTCGCGGAAACCCGGGTGTTTCGACGGCAACGGTCGTTTCGACGCGAGTGCTGGGCGACTGCTGCGGGCATTCAATCCGGACGATTGCTTTTTCAAACGGTTTCAATGGACGCAACGGGGCCGTTCCCATCGGGACGGCCTCGCCTTTGCGCGAGACCGACAATTCGACGGCTGCACGCGGCGAGTCGATCTGGCCGAAGTTTTGGACTTCCACGTACGCCACGAGACGATCGCCTTCCCGTTCGAAGTGCGGCGCGAGGGGAGAGAGCAACGGTACCCGCTCGGTCTTCGTGGGAATGGCGGCCCATGCGTAGACGAGGTCGCCTCGGCGATCTTTCCCCAAGAGCTTTGCGGCAAAGTGTTCGTCGTTCAGGCCGGTATCGTCGGCGTGAAAGGTTAGGAGAACGCCGTCGTCGATAGGCTTCCAGGAGACCACGCGCGCACCGCCGCCGTAATTGACACGCTCCGACGCGCCGAACCGCAACGAATCGAAATCGAGGTCGCCGGCCGGACGAAAGCCCGGTTCGGCAAGGAGCTTGACGTGAATCGTGCGCGATGAAGCGTCGCCGGCAGAGGTTACGATGACCGCACGACGGGGGAGACGCATCGGCAGAACGATCGTTTTCGAGTTGTGTTCGTCGTTCGGTTGGTCGTCGGCCTTGGCCGTGTCGATGACGGCGAAGAAGGCGTGCGTGGGGCGGCCGTACTCGTCGAATAGGAACCGAAGACGTTCGAACTTGAACCAGTCCGAGACCGTCCCGTCTTCGTAGCGGGCGATTCCCGGCGTGTAGGCTTCGCCCGGTTCGGTTTTCCAATGGAAACCGTCCTTGGACCGCAGATAGTACGCGATACGGCCTTTCCAATCGTTCACAATGATGTGGTACTGGACCTCGTCTCGCCACAGGACGGGATCTTCGAAGATGCCTTCGACCTTGGGGTAGACCGGTTCGGCGCTCACGTTGTACCAATCTTCTTCGCCGTCGGGGCTCACCCAAATGTAGCCGCGACGCGAAACCGCAATGTACGATCCGTCACTTCGGCGCGCGAACGAGAAATTGACGTAGTTGGGGAAGACGTATCGCTGTCGCTTGTGAAAATCGTAGGTTCGGCGTTTCCAGGGGCCGTTGAGGTCGTCGGCGACGAAGTAGCGACCGTGAGTCGAGTAGACGACGTATTTGCCCGCCGCGCTGCGGTAAATCTCGGGGTTGTGCCCTTCGCCGAGTCGTTGCAGGACGGTGTACGGTCCGAACGGATCGTCGGCCGCGGCGTGGACGATTTCGGAATCGAAGTATCCGAAATGACCGTCGGGATGCGATTCGGGCCAACGCGACACGAACAAGTGATAGCGACCGTCATTGTCGCGGATGGGGCATCCGCCCCAGTATGACCAGCTCGGATCTTCGATTCCGTTGCGTATGTCGCGAGGTTTGACGTTGTCACCACCCCAGGTGCGGTCGGTCAACGTGTTGCGAACGGGCATCGGTTGGTACAAGTCTTTGAACTGACCGCCGAAGACGAGCCGGTCCCATTCCGGGGGCCGCGAACGTTCGACGACTTGAGCATCGACCGTCGGCGGCATCGCGGCGAGCACGATCGCAAACAATACGGCGGTCCCTCGCGGATGACCGAACGCCGAGAACAAAGCCGGCCCGAGTAGGCGAAAAGCGGTGTTGCGCATGGTCTCATTGAGCAACGAGTGCGGGATTCAATTCCGACGAATCATCTCACGAGAGGGATCGTGAAGTCGAAGCCGTCGAGATCGTATTGCAGATCGATCGTTCTCCAGACGGGCGTTCGCGTGGGCGCCTCGGGGTGAATGACGCGAACCGTCCGCAGGCCGCCGGGGAGCCCCTCGAGCACGTAACGTCCTTGGGCGTTCGTGGTCGTGAATCGCGTTCGACCCGTTTCGACGACGGCTTTCGGCAACGGTGTGCCGGTGGTATCGACAACACGCCCCGACAAAGTGAATGTGCCGGGCTTGCTCTTGCGCACGCTGTCGAACCAGCGGAAAACCCGATTCGCATACTCGGAATCGTACAACAGCCACTTGTCGGTATGCGGATGCGGAACGTCGTCGTTGGGGATGCCGGGGATGATCGATTCGATGGGCACCGACAGTAACGTGAATTCGCCGTACCCGCGGCGGCCGTTTTCGTCCAGATATTCGGCAATCGCCGCGAGGGAACCGTGTTGCGTGACGAGTTCGGCCCGTCCTCGCAATCGCCGTAGACGCTCGTCCGATTGCCGTCGCAGCGTTTCCAGCGACATCGCATCTTTCCAGAAGTTGCGCACACCGTCCAAGCCGTCGTGGGCGAAGAAGCCCAGCCATACGTCGGCGACTTCGTCGTCGTACAGCCCGAGGTAGTTTGTTGCGATCCCGCCGCGAGAAAATCCGCAAAGGAAGATTTCGGCCGGATTGCCGCCGTAGCGCTCACACACGCGGCGAATGTTTGTCAGCGCGTAGTCGATCGTCTCGCGTTCCGAGCCCCACCAGCGGATGACGGATCGATCGCCCTCCACATACGGCATGACCAGCCAGATCGCGCCGATGTGCGCGGCGATCGCGTAGCCCAGGTTGGCGTCCTTCACTTCGCCGGTCGAGCCCGAAAGCGGAAAGTAGTTGCCCGTGTACTCGACGACGACCGGATACGCCTCGCCCGGGCGGTGACCGGCCGGCAAGTACAACGAGTAGTAGACGTCGGTTCCCTCGTATTCCGGCGGCACGACCTTGACTCGTTTTCCGGGAGCGGGCGGGCCTTCTTCCAGCGGGGGGACATGCCGAACCGGTTCCGCACCGAAAGAAACGGCCGCCCACGCAACACCGACCACGAAGGCCGAAAGGCATCGCAGATGCACAGGTCGCATCATGAACGCTCCAGTACGAAATCGAAACGGTCGTCCGCTTCTTGATAGTGGGCGCAACGATCGGTCGCGCAACAATATCGAAAGATTGCAGGAAAACGGCGGTTGCTTTTTCCGGTTGCAGCAATAGGGCTCGGCCGAGAGGCTCCTGCGACGTGACAATGAAAAGCTCCGGCGGGCGGCTGATCGGCCGGACCGATTTCTCCAGGTCACTTCGGCCTTCCGGCGTCACCGTATACCTGAAGACCTTGCCGCCCGTTTTGACTTGCGACCGTTTCGCAACCTTCCTCGCGAAGCGGTAACCTTGGATCGTGGTGCAGAAACAGGTTTCTGCGCAACAAACCGACACCCGCGGTGCGGCTTTCAGTGCAGCGGTGCGCCGGGAAGCTTTTCTTGGACCGATCGATAGTAATCCCGCAGCTTCAAGCGTGAGGCGGCCGCCTCGTCCAAGATCGCCACCGTGTCGCGATGGAGCTGCAAAGCGCTGGCGGTGATCATGCTGGTGACCGGGCCTTCGATGGTCGCCGCGACGGCTTCGGCCTTGGCTTCGCCGGAGGCCAAGAAAATGATCTTTCGTGCTTCGAGCACCGTACCTACGCCCATCGTGATCGCGTAGGTCGGTTTTTCTTCGTCGGTGTCGAAAAACTCGTCCAGGGCGTCGAGCGTTTTCTGGGAGAGCGTCTTGATGCGGGTACGGGAACCGAGCGAGCTTCCCGGTTCGTTGAACCCGATGTGTCCGTCGGGGCCGACGCCCAAAATTTGCAGATCGATGCCGCCGCACTCGGTGATCCGCCGTTCGTACCACTCGCAAAATGCGCGATAGTTTGCCGTCGTGCCCGAAGGGATGTGGATGTTCTGCGGCAGGATGTTCACGAACTTGAAAAAGTGTTCGTGCATGAAATAGTGGTGGCTTTTCAAGTGATCCCGATCGAGCCCCACGAATTCGGCGAGGTTGAACGTCGTTACCCGCGAAAAATCGAGGTGTTCTTCGCGGTGCAGTCGCGCCAGCTCGGCGTACAGGCCCTTGTGCGTTTCGCCGGTTGCCAGGCCGAGGACGGCATCGGGCTTTTCGTTGAGCGTTTCGGCTACCAGTCGGGACGCCACACGGCTCATTGCATCGTAGTCGGGCGTGATGATGACTTCCATCGAAACGACTCCTGCTTTTGTTGGTGTTTCCCGCCGGATGGATCCGGTTTGCGTATCGTCGGCATTCGAGATATGCCGATTGTGAGGGGCTGCCTCGCGTGAATCAAGCGGCGTACGCGGGTTCGCCGGAAGAACACGGCAGAGTCAATCTCGGATCAGGCGTGCGAGCAAGGCCAAAACCGCCGTTTCGACCCGGAGGATGCGTGGGCCGAGATCGACCGTTCGACAGCCCGCTTCCACGGCGGCAAGAACTTCGGCGTCGGTGAATCCGCCTTCAGGGCCGATACAGATACCGATCGTCGTCGGCGACGAGGCACTTTCGTCACCCGCGCCGTTTGCGGCGGCTTCCGGCGTCGTCCGTGCCTCAGCCGGAAGTTCGAGGCGATCACGCGGATGCGCGATTAAGCACACCGCAGGCCGCAAGGGCGAGCGCAGCCACTCGCTCCACGTGACGGGCGAGGCGATCTGCATCAACCGCGTGCGTCCGCACTGTTTACTCGCCTCGATGACAAAACGTTCCAGTCGCTCGGTTTTCGGTTGGACGACGCTTCGCGCCGTGATCAGCGGCACGAAACAGGCGGCGCCCAATTCGACGGCCTTTTCGATCAGAAAATGTTCGCGGTCGCCCTTGGGGACCGCCGAGGCGACCACCACTCGACGCGATGCTTCGCGATCCACCGCCCGACGCCGTTCGACGGCAAGCGTGACGCGGCGTTTGTCGATCGCGGTGACGCGACAATCGAATTCGTTTCCCGACCCGTCGAACACGATGACCGCGTCGCCGACTTTCGCCCGCATCACCCTCGCGAGATGGTGCGCGTCACCGCCGGTCAATTCGGCAGTCGAAGCGTCGTCGGTGATTGGTTGCGGAATGAAATAGCGATCGGCCATCGGTCGACAACCGGCTTCCGGAATCGAAAAGTTGAATATGCGCAGTGTAGGCAGAAGGGGTAAGTCAGTGTGGCGTTGTCGGGTTTTCGGAATCAAGATTTCGGATCGATTCTACCGAAGACACAAATGAAACGGTACCGCTGCGCCCCCTCTGCGCGAGGCCTGTGGGAGCGCCGAAACATTCGGGAAGGAGTCGAGATGGCCGGGGACGGATTACCGAACTACCTCCAATACTGGGGGTTGAAAACGAGACCCTTTTCCACGTCGGTCGGTCCGAGCGGCTACTTTCCTGCGGCGACCGCCGAGGAATCGCTTGCGAGGATGGACTTCGTCGTCGAGCAAGGGCGGACGGCGGGCGTGCTCTTGGGGGCCTCGGGCGTGGGAAAGACGTTCTTGTTGGACGTGTTTGCCTACCAGCAGCGGGCGAAAGGGCGGCAGGTCGTCCGCCTCAATCTTCGCGGCGTGTGGCCGGAAGACTTTACCCCCCTTTTGGCTGATGCCGTAGCGGTCGACGTGTCGGATACCTCGGGTTGGCGATTGTGGGGGGCGGCCGTCAATCGCATTCGCGAGTGGCTCTATTGCCGGATTCCGGTCGTCTTTCTGATCGATGATGTCGGGGCGGCACGGCCCGGCGTCGAGGACTATCTTGTGCGCTTGGCGCGCGTCCGCGGCGGCGATTTTGCGGGACTGCATTTCATCTTCGCCGGACACGGGCCCGAGTTGGTCCGCCAATGCCGCTCTTTGCTCGATTTGGTCGACCTGCGCATCGAGCTGGAACCGTGGGAACCCGATGAGGCGGCGGCCTTCGTAGAACAGCGGTTGAGTGCAGCCGGGGCTTCGCCCGATCGCGTGATTTTTACCGCCGATGCCGTTCTCCACATGTGGGAGGTCGTGTGCGGCGTTCCGCGCTCCTTCGTGCGATTGGCCGATTTGTGCTTGTTGGCCGGGGCGGGCGAAGAACTGGAGAAAATCGACGCCGAAACCGTCGCCGGGGTCTTCCATGAGCTGTTCGGCTCGGCGATGACCTGCGTCGGCGCCGATGCCGACGAACCGGAGTGGGACATCACCTGGGAAGAGACCGCCGACTTCGATTGAAAACGTGCCGAATCTCTTTCGGCTTCAGCGTCGGAGAACAGGGCGGATTCTCGAAATCTCCCGGATTGCGCCGTTTCTCGCTTTCGATTTTGCCTTTTGGGGTGAATTGGTCGAAAAGGCCTTCCGGCGGAACTATAATCGCCGGGTATGCCGACCGAACACGATTCCCAATCTCGCTTTCACGTGGTTCATTTCGACGACCTGCCGGGCGTGTCTTGTCCGTGCGGAACGGCGCGGCGTGCGTTCGCCGACGTGAAGGACATTCCTTTGACGATCCATCGGACCGAGATCGTCGGCGCTGCCGAACCTCACTATCACAAGCGGCTTACCGAAACGTATTACGTGCTGGAATGTGATCCCGATGCCGCACTCGAGTTGGACGGCCGACGAATCCCCGTGCGTCCGGGGAGTTGCGTCGTCATTCCGCCGGGTGTCGTCCATCGGGCTCTCGGGACGATGACGATCCTGAATATCGTCTATCCCAAGTTCGATCCGGCCGACGAGTTTCCGGTTGAGAACGCGGAATCCGGAAACTAGGCCAAATTCTCGGCACGAGTCGAACCCTAGGCCCAGGCGTCGTCGGCGAGAGACAACGAGAATTGCGATCCTGGAGTAGCCGACATGAGTATCGAGCGGATATTTTCGACGGCGTCTCGGGGGCCCAAGGCCCTTCGGCATAATCGGGGCTTCGTGACGTTCTGCTGGGGCATTGCGGTTTCGTTGGGACTGCCGATTCTCGCGGCTTACGCCGGCGACTGGACGCAATTGGGCGGATCGCCTGAGCGGAACGCCGTGTCGACGGCGAGCGGCCTGCCCGTCGAATTCGAACCCGGCGATTTCGATGCCGATGGGAATCCTGTGCCCGATGCGCCGGGGAAGAATATCTTGTGGACGGCACGACTGGGAACAGAAACGTACGGAACGCCCGTCGTGGCGGGCGACAAAGTCTTCTGCGCGACGAACAACGGAGCGGGGTATCTAGAACGTGTGCCCGCAGAGGAAGACTGCGGATGCCTGATCGCCTTTCATCGTGATGACGGCCGATTCCTGTGGCAGTACACCGCGCCCGTGTTGGGCGATGAAAGTATCAATTGGCCGGAACAGGGGATTTGCAGTACCCCCTTGGTCGAGGGCGAGCGTCTTTGGATCGTGACGAATCGCTGCGAGGTCGTCTGTCTCGATACGGAAGGTTTTCGCGACGGTGAGAACGATGGGCCCGTCACCGACGAGGAATCGACCGACGAGAAGGAAGCCGACGTCGTATGGCGATTCGATATGCGCGCGGCGTGGAACGTGCATCCGTTATACATGACGGCGTCGTCGGTCACGGCGGTGGGCGATCTGCTGTTCGTATGCACGTCGAACGGAACGGACGAGAAGGGCGTGGTCGTTTCGCCCGAGGCACCGAGTTTTGCGGCCTTCGACAAGAACAGCGGTGAACCGGTGTGGACCTCGAACCTACCGGGGAAAAACATCTTGCAAGGGCAGTGGTCTTCGCCCGCGGCGGGTGTGCTGGGTGGTGTGCCGCAAGTGTTGTTCGCCGGCGGCGACGGTTGGGTTTACGCCTTTCGGGCCGACGCCCGCTCGAATCCGCCCGAGCTTCTTTGGAAGTTCGATGCCAACCCCAAAACCGCCCTCTACAAGAAAGGCGGTCTGGGGGACCGGAACTATCCGATTGCCGCACCGGTGATCGCGGGAGAGCGCGTGTATATCAGCACCGGCTGTGATCCGCAGTTGGGCGATGGGCAAGGTGATTTCTGGTGCATCGAACCGGGAACGCGCCGAGGCGACATCAGCGCCGAATTGGTCGTCGATGCAGAAGGCAAGCCCGTTCCGCCCGCACGCGAACGGGCCGTCGATCCCGAAGCGGGACAAAAAGTGATTCCGAACCCGAACTCGGCCGTCGTGTGGCATTATCGTGGTGAAGATGTCGACGGCAACGGCAAGATCGACTACGAGGAAGTGTTCCACCGCACGCTGGGGTCGCCGGTCGTTGTCGACGGATTGGTGATCGTCGGCGATTTTTCGGGGATCGTGCACTGTTTCGACGCCGAGACGGGAAAACACCTGTGGTATTACGACATGTTCGCCTCGGTATGGGCGTCGCCGCTGGCAGCCGACGGTAAGATCTACTTGCCCGACGAAGACGGCGACGTGGCCGTCTTTCGGATGACTCGCGAACCGGCGGACCCGCTTGCCGAGAACATGATGCTCGAAAGCATTTACGGTTCGCCTACGGCCGTCGACGGCGTGTTGTATATCGCGGCGCGTAATCATCTGTTTGCCGTCGCGGCAAAGGATGCACGCCCGTGAGCGAGCGCTGCTTGTGTGAAATACGGCCGCATCGTTCTCGTAAGGAGAAAAAGCCGATGAAACGCACCGCGATGTGGTTGCTGTGTACGGCGGTGATCGTGGGGGCGGTCGCTTCGGTGCGCGCCGAAAAGCCCGAAGGGGTGCTTCGGCTTCATCCCGAGAATTCGCGGTACTTCCTGTGGCGGGGTGAGCCGACCGTGTTGATCACCTCGGGCGAACACTACGGGGCGGTCCTCAATCTCGACTTCGATTACAAGCGTTACCTGGCGACGTTGTCGGCCGACGGTTTGAACCTGACACGCACGTTTTCAGGGACGTATCGCGAGGTCGCTTCGTCGTTCGGTATTACCGACAATCCGTTGGCGCCCAAGCCGTTACGGTACATTTGTCCTTGGGCCCGAAGCGACACGCCCGGCTACTACGACGGCGGCAACAAGTTCGATTTGAAGAAGTGGGATCCGGCGTATTTCGCGCGGCTGCACGATTTCATGCGCGAGGCCGCCCGGTGCGGAGTCGTCGTCGAATACAACCTGTTCTGCCCGATGTATCGCGACGAGCTGTGGCAAGCCTGTCCGATGAACATTGCGAACAATATCAACGGCGTCGGCGATGTGCCGCGGACGGAGGTCTACACGCTCGACCATGCCGATCTGTGGGCTGTGCAGGCGGCGTTCGTCGAGAAGGTCGTCACCGAACTGAAAGATTACGACAACCTGTACTACGAGGTCTGCAACGAGCCGTATTTCGGCGGTGTGCGCATCGAGTGGCGACATGCGGTGGCCGACAAAATCCGTGCCGTCGAAGACGAGCTTGGCGTGCGTCATCTGATTTCGATGAACATCGCCAACGGACGGGCCAAGGTCGAAAATCCGCATCCGGCCGTTTCGATCTTCAACTTCCACTATTGCGTGCCGCCCGACGTGGTGGCGTTGAACGCCCATTTGAAAGGCGTGATCGGCGAAAACGAAACCGGGTTCCGCGGTAAAGACGACCTGTTGTATCGTACGGAAGGTTGGGATTTCATCTTGGCGGGCGGCGGATTGTACAACAACCTCGACTATTCGTTCACACCGAAGACGCCCGACGGTACGCTGCGCGACTACCGGTCGCCCGGCGGCGGAAGTCCGGAATTACGAAACCAATTGGGCATCCTGAAACGGTTTGTCGAATCGTTCGATTTCATTCGCATGAAGCCCGACACCAAGACGATTCGCGACGTATCGCCCGCGCTTACGACGAGTTGTCTCTCGAATCCCGGCGAAGCGTATGCCGTCTACCTACACGTTCCGTTGCCGAACAAGCCGAAAGGCAGCTTGGAGGAATACCGGAAGGCGAATCTCCGTGCGTCGCTGACGATGAACGTGCCCGCGGGCGCGTATCGCGTGGAATGGTGGGACACGAAGACGGGCCGGGTCGTCCGCGATGTTGTGGAAACCGGTGACGGCGGGTTGCGCCTGCAATCGCCGCGGTTCGACGACGATATCGCACTGCGGGTGGTGCGGAGCCGCAAATGAATCGCCGGTGGTGCAGGCGACGTTTCGATAGCTGCGAGTCCTTTTTTTGATCCGGGGAACGGCAATGGATCGGCGCGAATTTTCCAAGCGGAGTTTGTTGCTCGGGCTGGGAGCGGCCGCGGGGCTGACCGGCAACGGTGTTCTCTGCGGGCAAGAGGCAGAGACAGGCGAATTCTACACCGAACCGCCGAAGAAACTGCCCGTCCGCAAGTGCGACGTGGTCGTGGCCGGCGGCGGAACGGCCGGTGTGGTCGCCGCCTTGGCTGCCGCGAGAACCGGCGCAAAGACCATCCTCGTCGAGCGCAAAGGCTATACCGGCGGCACCGTAACCGAAGGCGGTACGGCGTTGCATAGTTTCTTCAACTTGTGGAAGGCCTTTCCCGGTGTGAAAAAGCGGCAGGTCGTCCGCGGGATCCCGTCCGAAATCGTCGACGAGCTGATCAAGATCGGCGGATGCAGCGGTCATGCCGAAATGGAGCGCCGCTACGATTACGACTCGGTTTGTACGGCGATCGACACCGAGTTGTACAAGCTGATCACGATGCGGATGCTTGCGAAGGCGGGCGTCACGATGTACTTGAACACGTTCCTTGCCGGGGCGATCGTCAAGGACGGCCGCGTGCAGGGGGTGATCGTCGAGAGCCACGGGGGCCGCGAAGCGGTCATGGCTTCGGCCTTCGTCGATTGCACGGCGTACGGCGACCTGGCAGCCGCCGCAGGAGCCGACTACGAAGAGCCCAACGACTACGCCGTGTGCAACAGCTTCGGCATGGCGAACGTCGACATCGAGCGCTACTACAAGTTCCTCAAAGAAAACGAGGCCCTCGGCGAACTGGCTTGGGGTATGCGCGACGGTAAAGAAAATCAGATCGTCCGACTGAGCGGGCACACGACCAAGATGCCCGAGGAATTCGCCGCCGGAGCGCGGGAAATCGGCATGTCGACGGTGACGACGACCGTCCACGACAACTATTTCATGTTCATCAAGATCAACATGAAATTGCCGGCCAGTCCGACCGACCGCGACACCGTGTCGGAGGGTGAGTTGGCCTTGCGGGAGCGGCAATACCGGGCGATCCAACTCTTCCGCAAGTACATTCCCGGATGCGAAAACGCCTTCATCGCCCGCACCAGCCCGGGATTGAACATCCGCCGCGCGCGACATGTCATCTGCGATTACGACATCACGCATGAGGACGTCATCGAGGGGCGGCACTTCGAGGACGACGTTTTCGTGTACGGTTTCCACGACAGTGCGCCGCGCTACCAGGTGGCCAACGGCGGCACGTACGGGATTCCCTATCGGGCGTTGTGTGTGAAAGGCCTCGATAATTTGTTGGTGGCCGGAATGATGATCACCGGCGACCATCGGGCGCATATGTCGACACGCAATACGGTCAGTTGCATGGGCCAAGGCCAGGCGACGGGAACGGCCGCAGCATTGTGCGCCGCCGGACGGTGCGGCACACGCGAGCTGCCCTACGGGGTGCTACGTGACGCCTTGACCCGAGGCGGCGTCTATTTCGAAACGTGAGCGTGCATTGCGCGAGGTTCGCCGTGCAAGGATCGTGAGCCCGCGGCCGGCGGACAGTTACAGAAAAGTGACGCGCCGCCTCTTCATGGTATCGGGGCGGCGCTTTTTGTGCACGAAGAGATGAATCAAGCCGTTCGAGCGAAAACGCGAGATTGCCGATTGCGGCTTTTGGGGGAAATGCTTGACCATTTTTCGCGCACCGGTCGATAATACCGATACCCTCGACGTGTGATCCCCTATGTTGGTGGGGTGTCTGATGTGGATTCGCCGAAGATCCGGTTCGACGTTATGCCGCGGGTGGGTGTATCGCGCGGCCGTGCTGGCGTTGTGCCTGCACGTGTCGGCCGGGTGCCATTGGCATCATGCTCAGGAAATGCCCTCCGGCGAGCTCACGTCACACGAATCGGCAACCGCGGGCGCGGAATGGTCGCATGCCTGCTGCCCCTGCGAAAAAGACGCGACGACAAACGGCAACCGTTGTTGTTTGGGCCGGTGTCCGATCGTTCCGGTAAGTACGACAGCCGGTAATCCTGTTCTTTCCGCGGAAAGAGCCGTGGGGCAGCGAGTGCCGACCGCCATGCCCACGGCCGATCTTCTCACGGCAACGGGCCGATCTTTCTCTGTCGATGCAGCGAGGCCTCTCTTTTTGACCTGCTGCGTTTTGCGCTTGTAATCCGCGCAATCTGTGAATGCTGCGCGCCCTGAGGGTGTTGGGTGGTTTTGGGCTGCGCCGTCGATTGGGGAAGGACCGTACGCTGCTTGCGGCGGTTCGGCGTGGTGTGTTCGCGGTAGGCGGATCTTGGGAAATGAGGAATTTGGTATGGCTGACAGTTCAGACAGACGCGCGGCGAGCGGGGTCGAAAAAGCGACGGAAACCGCCCCTGGAAAACAGCGGCCGTCTGCAAAAGCGTGGTGGGTTGTCGCGGCGTTCATCCTCGGGGCCGTCGTCGGCGCTGCTGCCTGTGTGTGGACGACTTCGTCGGAAACGACGCTGTTTGCCGCCATCGCGGCTTCCGACCACACGGACGGGCCGGTCACCGGCCACGATGTCGATTTACAAGAGCATTCCCGCCGGCATGCAGAGGAAGCGGATCACGATCACGCCCCCGGTGAAGCGTGTAACGAAACGCACGAACACGAGGGCGAATCCGAACCGCACGGTGAGGAGTCGGCAACGATTCTGGAGCTGTCGGAACAGGCGCGTCGCAACATCGGTCTTCAGGTCGTGACGGTGGCACGGGGATTGTTCGTGAAACGCAAGTCGGTGCCGGCGGTGGTCGTCGAAGTGCCCGGCCGAAGTCGCACCGTCGTGTCGGCTCCGATTACCGGGATCATCGAACGCGTCGAACCGGTGGCGGGGCAGGGCGTCGCCCCGGGCGATCCCCTGTTCACGTTGCGATTGACGCACGAGGACTTGGTCGAAAAACAGAGTCGATTTCTCGAGTCGCTCGAGGCGGCCGACGTCGTCCGGCGAGAAATTGCGCGTCTCGAACAGGTGACCCAAAGCGGGGTGGTCGCGGGCAAACAGTTGCTCGAGCGCAAGTACGAACTCGAAAAACTCGAAGCCTCGTTGCATGCCGCGCGCGAAGCCCTTTTGCTGCACGGTCTTTCGGCTTCACAAATCGACGAGATCGCCCGCTCCCGTCGATTGTTGCAGCGCATCATGATCGTCGCTCCACCTTTACAGCACGACGAAGCTTCCTCGCACGAGGCCGTGTGGCAAATCGCCGACTTGGCCGTGCAGCCGGGCGTGCAAGTCGAGGCCGGGGCCGTTCTCTGCGAGCTTGTCGATAGCTGCCGTTTGTGGATCGAGGGGCAAGCGTTCGAGACCGACACCGCTTTACTCCAAACGATCATGCAGGAACAGCGGCCGGTGGATGCGGCGCTTCCCGGCGATGTGCAAGGAACGCTTTCGGGGCTACACGTATTGGCGATCGACAACGAGATCGACGAACAAACGCGCGCCCTGCGGTTCTACGTCGAGGCAGAGAACGAGGTGATCTCTCAACGGCGGGACGACCAAGGACGCCGGTTCGTCGTGTGGCGGTTGCGGCCGGGACAACGAGGCGAGCTGTTGTTGCCCGCCGAATACTTGCCCGATGTGCTGATCCTGCCCGGCGATGCCGTGATCGAAGAAGGGCTCGAGCAATATGTGTACCGGGAACATGAAGGCCATTTCGAGCGGGTCTCGGTGCACTTGTTGCAGCGAGATCGAGAGTTTGCCGCGATCGACGACGACGGCAGCATCGCCGTGGGAGATCGTGTCGCCGCCGCGGGAGCATTCCAGATTCACCAAGCGATCAAGAATCGAAACGGCCCCGTGATCGATCCCCACGCAGGCCACAATCATTGAGGCGGGTTTTTCGAGTCGACGAGACGACAACCACGGAACGCGAACACATGCTGGCTGCGCTGTTCAATCGAATTATTCGCTTGTCGTTGGAGAATCGTGTCGGCACCGCCGTGGCCGCGATTCTGCTGGTGATTCTCGGCGTCCGCGAAACGTATCGATTGCCGATCGACGTCTTTCCCGATTTGAACCGGCCCCGCGTGGTGGTCATGGTGGAGGCCCCCGGCCTGGCGCCGGAAGAGGTCGAGACGCTCATCACGTTTCCCATCGAGACGGCGCTCAACGGGGCGACGGGTGTGCAGGCCGTCCGCACGTCTTCCGCTTCGGGGTTGGCGGTGATCTATGTCGAGTTCGATTGGGGAACCGACATTTTCAATGATCGCCAGATCGTCGCCGAGCGGTTGGCCCTCGTCTCGGATCGCTTGCCCGAGGGCGTTCGCCCGCAACTGGCGCCCATCGCGTCGATCATGGGACAGATCATGATCATCGCCATGTGGAGCGAGGACGGCAGCACCTCGCCGATGGAATTGCGGACACTGGCCGATTGGGTCGTGCGCCAGCGACTTCGGACGATCTCGGGCGTTTCCCAAATCTTCGTGATGGGCGGCGACCGCAAACAGTTCCAGGTGTTGGTCGATCCCGACGCCCTCGTGCGATTCGGCGTGACGTTGCACGAGGTCGAGACGGCACTCCGCGAAAGTAACGCAAACGTCGGTGGCGGATACCTCGACGAGCAAGGGCCGAACGAATTGATCGTCCGCGGTATCGGACGCCTGAAGACGATCGACGATGTGCGCGACATCGTCGTCACGTCGCGCGGAGGGCGTCCTGTCGTCGTCGGCGACGTCGCCCGCGTGATCGAGGGGCCGCAAACCAAACGCGGCGACAGCGCGGCATATGCCCGCGGCGAAAACGGCTTCAGCGGCGGGAGGGCCGTCCTGCTGACGATCAACAAGCAGCCGGGGGCCGATACACGTCGCGTGACGATGGAAATCATGCAGGAGCTCGAAAAGCTGCAAGCTTCCATGCCGGCCGACATTCGGTTTCACCCCGAAATGTACCAGCAGAAGCAGTTCATCGACCTGGCGATCCGCAACGTGATGGAGGCATTGCGCGACGGGGCGATCCTCGTGCTGGTGATCTTGTTCCTGTTTTTGCTGGACTTGCGGACGACCTTCATCACCTTGACGGCGATTCCCTTGTCGATCTTGGCGACGGCACTGGTGTTCGCCGCGTTCGGATTCTCGATCAACACGATGACGCTCGGCGGTTTGGCCGTGGCCGTCGGCGAACTGGTCGACGATGCGATCGTCGGCGTGGAAAACGTGTACCGGCGATTGAAAGAGAACCGCCGTGCCGGTTCCCCGAAATCGTCGCTGCGGATCGTGTTCGAAGCCAACGCCGAAATCCGCGGATCGATCGTCTTCGGCACGTTCATCGTCACGTTGGCATTTGTTCCCGTGTTTGTCTTGGGGGGCTTGGAAGGACGCTTGTTTTTGCCGTTGGGGACGGCGTACATCGTGTCGTTGGCGGCGTCGCTCGTCGTCTCCCTGACGATCACACCGGTCTTGTCGTATTGGTTGCTGGCGACGCGTTGGGGATGGCCGGTCGCCGCGGCCGGAATTGCGACGGCCGTCGGGATCGGCGGCGGCATGTGGTGGCTGCCTCGATGGTTCGAACGATTGGGATTCGATCGTGCCGCCGAACGGTGGTCGCAAGGCGGCGGGTGGACGGTGGGGATCGGTGCGTTTGCGACGGGGTGCGTTGCGTTCCTGTTGTTGCTTTCGGCGGAACGTTTGTTGCAAGGCGATCGCGACGGTTTTCTCCTCCGGTTGCTCAAGGGCGGAGCCGGTCTTGCAATCCGCTTCAGCACACGTCGACCGCGGACGGTACTGGCTGCGGCCGTGGTGATCCTCGTGCCTGCGACGGCCCTGTTGATGCGGATGGAAAGGGACTTTTTGCCGCCGTTCGACGAGGGGGCCGTGCAGATCAATGTGTTGTTGCCGCCCGGTACGTCGCTGGCCACTTCGCAACGCGTGGCTGCCGACGTCGAACGGCGACTCATGCAAATCGACGACATCCAAGCGTTCGTGCGAAAGACCGGCCGGGCGGAACTCGACGAGCACGCCGTGCCGGTGAGTCGCTCGGAATTCATCGCCACGTTGAATCCGCATTCCGGACGCAGTCGTGAGGAAGTCTTGGGCGAAATCCGCGAGGCGCTGCACGAAATCCCGGGCATCGTCGTGAGCGTGGAACAGCCGCTGGCACACCTCATCTCGCACATGCTTTCGGGCGTCCAGGCCCAGGTGGCGATCAAGATTTACGGCGACGATCTCGAGACCCTGCGGCAAATCGCCGAGGAAGTGCGTCGAGAAGTATCGACCGTGCCGGGAGTCGTCGACTTGCAAAAAGAGCAGCAAATCGACATTCCGCAATTACGGATCGAAATCGACGGTGCCCGGCTGAAACAGTACGGCTTGCGGCGGGCCGATGTGTACGAATTGGTCGAAACCGCCCTGCAAGGAAAAGTCGTCTCCGAGATTCTGTCGGGACGGCGGTCGTTCGATTTGATGGTGCGATTGGATGACCCCTACCGGGAAGACATCGAGCGTATCAAGCGTCTGCCGCTGACGCTCCCCGGCGGCGGGCAAATCGCCCTGGAAGCGGTGGCCGAGGTGTACGAGAGTTCCGGCCCGAATACGATCAACCGGGAAAAAGTGCGACGGCGGATCGCCGTCCAATGTAATACCGCCGGCCGCGGATTGGTCGATGTCGTGGAAGACATCCGCCGGCGTCTCGACCCGATCGAGCACGACTTGCCGGTCGGGTACATGATCGAATACGGCGGTCAATTCGAAAGCCAGGCATCGGCGGCGCAAAGCATGGCGATCGCATCGGG
The DNA here is from genome assembly GCF_054657455.1 of Thermostilla marina. Classification (NCBI taxonomy): domain Bacteria; kingdom Pseudomonadati; phylum Planctomycetota; class Planctomycetia; order Pirellulales; family Thermoguttaceae; genus Thermostilla; species Thermostilla marina. Next base: position 1,365,052 of record NZ_BAAHYR010000001.1, read on the forward strand.
ATTGGCCCTGCTCGGCATGTTCATGGTGTTGTATACGCTGTTCCGGTCGGCAAATCTTGCCTTCCAAGTGCTGGCGGCCCTGCCCGCGGCGTTCATCGGATCGCTCGTACTGCTTACCTTGACCCATCAAACGCTCAGCGTGGCCGCGATGGTCGGGTTCATTTCGCTTTGCGGGATCGCGTCGCGGAACGGGATCCTGCTGATCGATCACTATTTGCACCTGGTCGCTTACGAAGGCAAGGACTGGACCCCGCAAATGATCGAGCGGGCGGGAAAAGAGCGCGTAGCCCCGGTCTTCATGACGGCCCTGACTTCGGGCATGGGATTGTTTCCCCTGATGTTGGCGGCGGGCGAGCCCGGGAAAGAGATACTCTATCCGGTGGCCACGGTCATCATCGGCGGGCTGATCTCCAGTACCGTCTTGGAATTCTTCGTACGTCCGGCGTTGTTCCAGTGGTTGGGAATTCCCGCAGCAAAACGCGTTCTCGCGGGACGTAGAGACGACGTTTTCGGAGACGAGAAAGCCGCACCCGGAGAGAGCGTGAAGATGAAGGATATGGGAGAGGAAGGTTGAGTGCGAGAAATGCAGCAAGCGAGGTGTGTTTAGGGCTTGTGGCGGTTTTGTGGGCGCACCTGTGCCTCGGTGACGAAGGATGATACGAGGGTGGTTGCCCTCTCGGGTGGTGTTCAGGGAGAAATTGTGATGTGTCGTCGGCTGATGACCGGCCTCTTGCTGGCTGGGAGCGTGTGGCTAGCGTCGAGCGCGGCGTCGGCACAAGAGGTTCCGGCGACGGCGGCGCCGCAAGACGGTGTCGTGGTGGTTTACGATGCCCCGACGACGCAGGCTGCCGAACAACCGGAACAGGCGGATGCCGTTCTTCGCATTGCCGAGTTGCACCGCCGGGCGCTCCAGAACAATCCGACACTCGTTCAGGCCACGCGCAAGATTGCCGCATTGCGAGCGCGGGCGTATCAAGCCGGGCTGCCGCCGAATCCGCAAGTCGGTTACTCGGCGGAAGAGATCGGTGACGAAGGCGGGGCCGGCCTTCAAGGGGCGGTTTTCTCGCAACAGCTACTTACCGGCGGAAAGCTCTCCGCCCGCAAGCGGGTTTACTTGAAGGCGGTCGAACAGGCCGTGCAAGAGTACGAGCTGCAACGGCGTCGCGTCGAAAACGACGTCGATCTGGCAGCGGTCGATGTTCTCGTCGCCCGCGAAAATACCCGCATTGCCGAACACCTTGCTTCGCTGGCGCGGCAGGCCGCGGAAGCTGCCGAACAACTTTACGCAGCCCAGGAGGTTGGTCGGACCGACGTCATTCAGACGCAAATCGAGCTGGAACAGGCCGAGGCGGTCGTCGATCGTGCCCGCTTCGACGAAGCGGCGGCGTGGCGTCGTCTGGCGGCACTGATCGGCGAGCCCGATTTGTCGCCTCAACCGTTGGAAGACCGGCTCGACGACCTCGTTCCGGAACTGGACTGGGAGTCCGTCCGCGCGACCTTGTGGCAGCAAAGCCCCGAGATCGCACGTGCGGCGGCGCGTATCGAGCAGGCTCGGGCGCGATTGGCTGCTGAATGCGCCGAGCGTGCGCCGGATATCGACGTCGAGTTGGGCGTCCACTACAACGATGCAAGCGACGATACCGTTGCCTCGGTGGGCTTCGGGATGCCGCTGAAGGTTTTCGACCGAAACACCGGGAACATCCGTGCGGCGGAACACGAGTTGGCTGCCGCGCAACAAGAACTCCGCCGCGTCGAACTCGAGCTTCAGGCACGCCTGGCCGATGCCTTCCGTGAATACGAACAGGCCAAGGCCGACTACCGTCGCTACCGGGATCGGATTCTTCCCAACGCAGAACAGGCACTCGCCATGATTCGCGAAGGATACCGACAAGGCGAACTCGGATTGCTCGACTTGCTCAACGCCCAACGAACCTACTTCCAGGCCCAAAAGGCCGCTGAGAACGCCTTGGGCAAGCTCTGGAAGTCGGCAATCAGCATTCGGGGACTGCTTGTCGTCGGGGCGCTCGAACCGATCGAAGAGTGGGGTTCGCCGTAACGTTGATCGCATCGCGAGTCGCAAGCGTCCTCTTCGATGTACGTGAGATCGCAACGGCATTCGGCGAGTCGATGTTCCCGAAAGACGGCCGGGAACGATTCGATTCGCCGTTTTTTCGTCGATCGTGTGAAATCGTCGAAAACCGTGGAATCGGTGCTGATGACGACGGTTAGGCGATTGTGCCGAACGTTGACTTCGACCGGTGGTTCGGGCGGTGCGAACACGACTTGCACTTGGGCAACCCTGTTCGGGGGAAACGAAATCGTTGAAATCCGACGTCCGGGGGATTAGCATCGGGTCGGACCGCCGAGCAAAGCGTCTTGTCATTGCAAATCATGGAAGATCGGGGGGGCGTAGAAGACCGGTCGGTAGCGGTGAGCATGCAGAGTATGTTCGGCGCCGACGAAGCGGGGGCGTGCCTCGGGATCGCGTGTCGATTCGTTTCGGGCATGGAGAATTGCCATGAGATGCTTGTGCGCCTTCGTTGTGTCGTTGACGGTGGTTTGTTGCGCGGCGCGGGCCGACGATCTGAGTCGGGCGGTTCGTGACAGCGGTGTTCAAGGCGGCGTCGTCGTTCATTTGCATTGCGGCGACGGGGTAAACACCGCTTCGCTGCGAGTGGATGATCGCTTCTTGGTACACGGGCTCGACACCGACCGGACGAAAGTCGCTGCCGCCCGCGACTCGTTGCAGAAACAAGGTCTGTACGGGCCGGTGACCGTCGATTGGTTCGACGGGGTACATTTGCCCTATGCCGACGACATGGTCAACCTGATCGTGGCCGATTCGCTGGGTGACGTTTCCCGCGAGGAGGCGATGCGGGTATTGACGCCGTTGGGCGTGTTGATGGTCGGCGGGCGTAAGGTCGTCAAACCGTGGCCCGACGATATCGACGACTGGCCGCAATATTTGAACAACGCCGACAACAATGCCGTTGCCCGCGATCGAAAAGCGGGACCGCCGCGCCGGTTGCAATGGACCGACATGCCGGTTTGGTGTCGTTCGCATATGGGCGCACCGACGTTGGCAAGCGTGGTAACCGGCGGAGGACGTTTGTTTTCGATCGAAGATGCGGCACCTCCCGACAATCCCTTTCTGCCCGCACAGTTCCAAATCGTATGCCGCGATGCATTCAACGGAAAACGCCTGTGGACGCGGCCGATTCCCCGCTGGGAATCGATCACCATGTATATCAAGTGCCAGCCGGTGCAGCAGCAGCGTCGGATGGCCGTCGTCGGTGACGAGCTTTACGTCACGTTGGAATTGGAAGGACCGCTGTCGGTGCTGGATGCCGCAACCGGCCGGCTGTTGAAAACGTACGATGAGCCGAAGCCCGTCCAAGAAGTGGTCTACGCCGACGGCATCTTGTATCTCGACGTCGGTGAACGGTTTCCGAGTGCCGCGTACAACATCGTGAAGCTCAAGGGCAAGCCGTTCGTGCCCGGTGTGATTCCCGACGGACCGTTTTACGGCGCCGGTTTTCCCGATGGTTATGCACCGGAGATTCGCGACAAGGAAAAACCGGTCAGCCGGATCGTCGCTTTGGATCCCGCCGACGGCAAGCAGTTGTGGCAGACGGAACCGCTTGTCAAGTATACGGCTGCCTCGTTTTGTGTGCGGGACGGTCGGGCGGTTTACCAGACCTCCCAGGGGCTGTTTTGTGTCGATGCAAAGACCGGCGAGCCTCTCTGGAGCGTGCGCAAACCGATCGCGAACCCGGTCGGTCACGATTCGCTCACGCCGGGCACTTTACCCAATACGGTGTTGATCGCCGACGAAAAGGTGTTCTCCGTCGAAGGGAAGCCGGGAGCCGGTGTCGCTTCGTATGCCGACAACACGTTGCGGGTCTACTCGCTCGACGACGGAAAGCTCCTGTGGGAAGCCCCGGCTCGGAGCAACTACGAATCGTCTTCCGACGTCTTCTTCGTGGACGGCACGGTTTGGGTCGGTGGAGAGCATCCCACGCAATACGACGCCGACACCGGTAGGCTTCTCAAGCGAATCGTCCAAAAGATGACCGGGCCGATGGGCCACGATCGCTGTTATCGGAACTTCAGCACCGAACGCTATTTCGTCAACAGCAAAACCGGCGGTGCCGATTTCCTCGACCTCGAAACGGGCAACGAACTGCCCAACCATTGGACCCGCGGCGGATGCGGAACAGGTGTGTTGCCCGCCAACGGGCTCGTTTACTCCACACCGTTTTCCTGCCAGTGCAGCATGGGGGCGATGATTCAAGGCATGAACGCCTACGCCTCCTTGTCCGAGATTGAACGGTCGGATCAGCCGATTCCCGTCGTGCGCAAGCCGCGGCTGGAGAAGGGCCCGGCCTACGGGGATGTCGTCGAGGCAACCTCGGCGCGATCGGACGATTGGCCGACCTATCGGCACGACGGTTTCCGAAGCGGAATCACCGACGTCGAGCTCACAGCGGAGCTCGAGCCGCAATGGGCGACGAAACTGCCGTCCCGGCCGAGTGCGATCACCGTCGCCGCCGGTAAGGTGTTTGTCGCGAGCGTCGATACCGACACCCTGTTCGCTCTCGACGCCGCCGACGGTAGCATCCTGTGGCGTTTTACCGCCGGCGGACGTATCGATTCACCGCCCACGTACCATCGGGGTATGGTGTTGTTCGGCAGTCGCGACGGCTGGGTCTATAGCGTGCGGGCTGCCGACGGCAAATTGTGTTGGCGATTCAAAGATCTGCCCGACCGATTGATCGGCGCGTACAGCCGATTGGAATCGGCGTGGCCGGTGCCGGGAAGTGTGGTCGTCGTGAACGACACACTCTATTTTGCCGCAGGACGCAGCTCTTACCTCGATGGCGGAATTTTCCTGTATGCGTTGGATCCGGTCACCGGCGAACTACGCAACAGCCGGCAATACTACGGCCCCTTCGATTCCGAAACGGGTTTCCCCGTCGGCGGCGATGCCGGCTTCAAGAACGACGTGATGGTAACCGACGGTACGAAGCTCTATTTGCGACACAAGGCGTTCGATCTCGAATTGAACGAGACAGCCCCCGATCCGCACATCGTGCCCACCAGCAACTTCCTCGACGGGCAACCGCAGCATCGCACGGCGTGGTGCTTTGCCGGGGGAATCGTCAGGCGAAACGCCGGCGATATCCTGTTGGCCGACGGAAACGTGTGCTACGAAGTACTCGGGTTTCCGATTTACGCGAATCACTCGTACTTCGATCCTCGGGTGAACGGTTACTTGTTGCGGGCGTCGCAGACGGTAACGGCCTCGGGAAAAGGGACCGGCAGCCGTGCCGACGCGAACAAGGGAAACGCCGGTCGCGCAAAGGCGATCCGACAATTCCGATCGACCGTCTTGCCGCAAAGCAGCACCGTGTGGGAAGCGCACATCCCCATCACCGGCAAGGCGATGGCGGCGACACAGACGCTCATTTTCACGGCCGGTGAGCCGATGAAGTTCCGCGATCATTCGGCGGCGACGTATGCCGCCGCGTACGCGGGCGAGTTCGGCAGCCGGTTGATCGCCGTGTCGGCAGCCGACGGTAAGCCCGCCGGTGAGTATGCCTTCGATGCCGATGTTGTGTGGGACGGACTGGCGATCGCCGAAGGCCGTCTGTTCATCGCCCTGAAAGACGGCACGGTTCGCTGCCTCGGACCGCGGTAAACAGTCGGGCGGTCAGGGAAACGCCTCGGTTGTGCGAATGCTGGGGGGGGCGGTTTCAGCCTTGCGGCAGGTTCCGACCGCTTTTGTCTTTCGCGCGGTGTCGAAGAAACAGTTCGTGCAACTTGGCGACGATATCGGGATGCTCGGCCGCGACGTTTCGCGATTCCTTGGGATCGTCGGCCAGGTTGTACAGTTCCCACATTTCGACGGTCGGTTGTTTGCGTGTATAGCAAACGATCTTCCAATCGCCGGATCGTAACGCCCACTTGTCGGGCGGGGTACGATGCAGCAGGTAGATCGGCCGCTCCGGTAGCACGTCGGCCTTACCGAAAACGATCGGCGAGAGATCGACGCCGTCGAACCCGGGTTGGTCGCTCGGTGAGGGCAGTTCCGCGTCGGCGATCGAGGCGATCGTCGGAAGCCAATCGACGATGTGCACCGGGGTGTCGACCTCGCGAGGCGGAATTTTCCCCGGCCAATTGATGAAGCCGGGGACCCGGACGCCGCCTTCGTACACGTCACCCTTCACCCCGCGAAACGGGATCGGTTGGTTGAAATCGGTCAGCCTCAAATCGTCGGGATAGGCGTTGCCGTTCCATGAATGCTGGGGACCGTTGTCGGACGAGAAAAAGATGACCGTGTTCTCCCGTTGGCCGGTTTCGTCGAGAGCCCGGACGACCCGCCCGATCGCATCGTCGAGGTGATGGACGACCGCCAGCAGCAATCGGCGTTCGGGATCTTTTTCTTGCTGAATTTTTCCGGCCGGATCGTGGAACCAGGGAATGGCGTCTTCGTTCAGCCAGCGATCGGGATGTTCCGGATCACGTTGCGTGGGGGTATCGACGAACGGCCCTCGTTCGTCCAAAGGGGTATGCGGTGCGAAAAACGGCAGGTACAGGAAGAAGGGTTTGGCGTGTCGTTGTTTGATGATCCGCACGGCCTCGGCGGCAAGCAAATCGGTCACGTGCGTTCCGTTTTCGTAGCCGGGAATGATCTTCAGGTCGCGGTGCCAGGTGATTTCGAAGGGATTGCCCGGCCGGTAGCGATGATCGTAAGCGCCGACCGCCCCCGCCAAGGCTCCGTAGGAATGGTCGAAACCGTAGTGGTTCGGGCCGTACTCCAATGCCGAGCCCATGTGCCATTTACCGACCAGGTAGGTTTCGTATCCGCACGACTTCAACAGCGACGCGAGCGTGACCGTCCCGTAGGGAAAAACCGGGTCGTTCGTGGCTTGGAGGCCCGTGATGCCGAATCGGCCGGGAAAACGGCCGGTAAACAGCGCCACGCGCGTCGGTGTGCATTGCGGCATCACGTAATGCTGTCGAAATCGCACGCCTTCAGCCGCCAGACGATCGAGGTTTGGTGTATACACTTTTGGGTTGTGATAACCGATGTCGCCCCACCCCTGGTCGTCGCTCAGGATGACAAGGATGTTTGGGCGGTCTGCGGCGTTCGCGAGGCTCAGGGCGCCTGTGGTTGCCAAGAAGGCCGACACGAAACATATCCACTTCACGACACGACTCCTCGTCTGCGGCTTGGAAAAATCGCTGGGAATTCGACGGCACCGCGCGGGTGGTGTGCTCGATTGTGAATGCCCTTGTCGGCGATTGCAACGATTCGCTCGGTGTTCCGCGCAGACGGGAACGCGTCGAGGTGAAAAGGCGAGCGGTGCAGGAGAATCGGCCGAGATGCCGTGCTGACCCCCTAGGCAAGAAACACGAGCGGCCCGGCGCTTTGCCGGGCCGACGAAGTGCCCTGGAGAGGAGTCGAACCTCTATGGGGTTGCCCCCACATGGTCCTGAGCCATGCGCGTCTGCCAATTCCGCCACCAGGGCAATCAAGACATCGATCGGAAAGGCCCCCCGAAAGCCGGGATTACCTTCCCACGACACCTTCAATTATTTAACAAACCCGCGGCCGATTGCAACCCCGGGCACCGCGCCCGGCGTTCTCGTTTCCAGGGTGAGATAACCGCGGGAAAAGAGTTGCCCCCTCGACCGTCGGGCGGACGAAGGGGCTTTGCCGTACAGGATGCGGTTTTGCGAACCGAGGTTCGCTGGAATTAGGGCGACGCACCCATCGGCGTCCATCGGCTCCCCGATGCCGCCGACGTCGCCGGCCCATCGGTCGCGACGGCCTGATAACCGACCGGTTGCACTTGCCCGTCGGCGATCGACGGATTGCGGGCGGTCATCCGCCCCAACGTCGCCAAGGCCTCGGTATCTGCCGGAAGGTCCGGTGTATCTTCGACGTACACTTCGTTCAGGTCGACGTCGGTCACGTGTTTGGCCTGGGGATCGCCGTCGGGCATGGGGCTGGGCGAGGCTTCTTCACCGGTTGCATCGGATCGGGGAACCGGTTGCATGGGCACGTCTTCGGGCAGGAAGACGTCGTCGCCTGCTTCGGTCGGCTCGGCGCCCGTCGCCGCCCCGACATGCTGCGGATAGGTCCCCCGGCTGAAGACCGGCGGATTCGTGATGCCGTAGTCGAAGTAGTGGCCGGCGTCGCGAGCTTTCGCACGGCGGAGGGCGTCGAAGTAGGCCTTTTGCGGCCACGGCCCTTCGGTCAGGTAGACGCCGTTGTACTCAAGCAACGTGCCCTTGCGGTAATGCAACTGGCTGATCGCGAACATGTACTTCGTGATTGCCTGGAAGTACTCGATTTCGGCCTGGGCCCGGCGTTGTTGGGCATTCAACAGCAAGTCGAGCGTCGCCGTTCCCGCATCGTACATGGCGCTGACGGCCTTGACTTCGGCATACGCCGCCACGGCCCGGTTGTAGTTCGTTTCTGCGATCTTGTAGTACTCGTCGATCTCGCGCAGAACCCATGCGATTTGGTGCGAGATTTCGAGTTCTTGTTCTTGGAGGATGGCGCGTTCGCGGGCGAGCTTCAATTGGGCGTTGCGAACGGCGGCCATCTCTTTGCGGAAGCCAAGCGGGATCGTCAAATCCAAGCCCAACTGCCAGTTTTCGTACTTGCCCGAAGTGAGCGAGCCGTAGGCGTTGGAGGTCGCATTGCTCGAATCGAGCAGGTCGTCGCCGATACCTTCCCAACGGTACGAACCGAAGGCATCCAATCGCGGCAACAGGAAGTTTTTCGCCGCGACCAGTTCCAGTTCGGCTTTCTTGATGCGCCATTTTTCCTTCCGCAAAGCCGGATTGCGGACCATCGCCTCGGCGTGGACTTCGTGGAAGTCGAACTCGACGCGGGCACGGGAAGGTTCGTCGCTGGGGCGGATCAACCGACCGTCCGTCGCCGCCAGTCCCATCAGGTAGCGCAGGTTGTTTTCGGCTTTGTACAGGTTCGACAGGGCCTGCTCGACTGCGGCTCGAAAGGCCAAGTACTGTTCGCGGGCCTGGGCTTCCTCTTGGGCGCTGCCGCCGCGACCGCCGACCTCGTACTTCGCCCGTACTTGACGCCACGTCTGCAACGCGGCGTCCCGCGCGGTCAGGGCCGTATTCAGTTGTCGATAAGCCAAATACAGGGTCCAGTAGGCCTGTTCGACCTGGAGGAGTTGCGACGAGACCGACTGTTCGAACTCGGTCAATCGTTGGTCGCCTTCGATGCGGGCGAGCAGCACGCCGTTGTAGAAGCCGGGAATCGATTGCGGACCGGCGATGCGGTTGAAAGTCACGCCCGCCCCTTGCAGCAACGGTTGCCGGAACCCGGCTTGCAGATTTGTCGACCAGTCACTGGGCCATTGGCGACTGGCACCGGCGTTGTTCCATTCATAATCGACCGAGTGCGACAACGACCAGGTTCCACCGGTAGCGTATGTCTTCGACACGCTCGTCTGGAACGATCCCAGGTCTTGGCGAAATGCCGAGGGGCGGAAGAGGGTCACGAAGCCGGCCACGTTTTGGGGGATGTCGTTCTGTTGCCAGAACACCTGTGTGTTCCACGAGGCGTCGAATGCAGCGAGGACGCCTTCGACACCAAAACGAGGGTCACTCTCTTGAATCGCCGGATCGTACACCGAGCCCGCGCCGGCGGGGTTGAGCGTGATCGACGTCTCGGGGATGCGCGGGACACCCACATCGGGCTGGGCCAGGCTGCGGAAGACCTTGCTGTTTTCCAACGCGATGCGAACGGCCTCTTCCAACGAGAGGTCCCAGTACTCTTTGACCTCGTTGTTTTCGACCGTCAGCGGAGGCAATGCCTGATCGACCTCGGCGAGGGTTTCCGACTCGACATCGGGATAGTCGATCTCGGTTGCCTTGTCGACGTAATGGGAGAGGTCTCCGTCTTCATGGAGATAGAAGGGCATCTGCGGCCGGCATCCCAATAATGCCGTCGCCGCCAAGGCCACAATTCCCATCCAGTGCCGCCGATCGCGTTGCCACATCGTTCTCGACTCTCTCACGGGTACTTCGGTGGAGGGGTGTTTCTCGCGAATGTTCGGTTTCTCGGCGCAGGACACAATCCGAGAAATCCTTACCACCGGTATCGGCTGCGCAATCGTTAAACTTTGACAAAACGGCGCGCGCAGGTGTGCTTTTCGGGTGCCGGTTGTAAATTGGGAAGAATGAGAAGGCAGGGAGAGATGTTTACCGCTCGATCGTGTCGCGGTTGGGGCGCTCGGCCGCGTCGGGGATCACCCGAAGCCGAAATTCCACCGAAGGGGGCTCGGCCGAGGGCGTCGAATCGCGCGTTACATGCGCTTGCGGCAGGGTTTCGATGGGAAGCGGCAGATCGGTATCCGCTTCCGCCGTTTGAACGTTCGCGCGTTCCGGTGCGGCGGGAAGGGCGATCGCACTGAGATAATTGGAAAACGACTGTCGCGTTTCGTCACTGATGCCTTCCAGGCTGGTGGCCAAGCGGAGCATCGCCCCCGGTTTCTCACGGGCGGCTCGGTTCAGCCAGTTCAGGAAGCCGACCGTCTGGGTGTAGTTCGTTTCGGCCATTCCTGCCACCAGGGGGTATAGTGCTTTGGCGAGCAGGGCGACCCCCTTTCGTTCGACCTGCATGAAGACCTCGAGACGGCACATGACCAGCGATCGGCCTTCGGCATCGCGGATATAGCTGGAATTCAACAGCAGAAGCGTGCGGCCGCGGACAGGCTTCGGGAGCAAGGCGCCGTCATATGCCCCTTCGGTGTAAATAACGTGGAGACCGGGACTTCGGTACATGAAGCGGGCGACGGCCGTCGTCCCTTGGTGGTCGTTGATGTGAAAGACCGAGTCCTCGTCGACGGCTACTTCCAGTTGCGTGATGCCCAAAATTTGCCATACGGCCACGATGACGTCGGGGTGTTCCACCAAAAAGCGGTAGAATTCGGGGCTGCATTCGATCGTTCGGATCGGCATTTGGTGGTAGATCGTGACGTTCGACAAAACGGCCAACACATCGGCTCGATCGGTTTCATTCATCATCCGAAGCGGAAGACGATCGATCGCTTGCTGCGCGGCTTGTGCGGGCGAGATTCGGCCCGGGGTATCTTCCAACGCCACGACGGGGCCGGGAGGGGCATGCTGCGGTTGTTGTGCGAAACCGATCGTCGGCAAGAGCAGCCCATAGACAACCAGGAAGACCAGGGAGGTTGCGCAAAACGACGAGCCTGCGGTGCCTCGTGCAGTAGGTATCCGACCCGGAGGGATGAATAGATTGTGGGGGGGATGCCGAAACAAATGCACGTCTTGCGAACCCCCGATCGGTTGGGTTTCTATACCAATGGGGACGGACTGTCCACGCCGCACGTCGAACCGGTTCTTCCGGTAGTGTCAATTATTTCGGCGATCGAGCCCGTCGTGGGACAGAAAAAGGCGAGCGCGGCCGGCGATTGGGAAAACACCCTACCTACGCCTAGGGGGCAACCCGTGTTGCCCGCATGTCGAGAATTGCCCAGCTTGTCTTGAGGTTCTACCGACAAGTCGCCAGAATACCGCCCCGGTTTCCGTTCCGACCGGGTTTGTGAGGAACTTTTTGGCTTCACGCGGTAGTGCCGTCTCCGACATGGATCGCCGTCGACGACAAATCGAATCGAGACGCCCTCGCGGGGGGGAGGTTCGTCGGGTCGGCGCGGGAACATCCCGCCGACGAACGTGGCACGAATGGTTGGGGTGGCCGCACCTGCGCCGGGCGCTGGTCCGCACGGGCATTCTTTTGACGACGGCGGGGTGGATCCTCGTCGGGGCCTACGTGGGACGTTCTCTCCCGGATCGCTATTTCGCCGACCGATGGGAGTCGCAATTACCGACCGCTTCCGAGACCGAGGCCGTCTTGCTGTTGGAACGCCTCGATCGGTTGGGCGAGGAAGGCCTGCCGGCATTGGTCCGCGCAGCGGGGGATTCTCGCTGGCATGTTGCGTCGACCGCCCAACGACTGATCCGCAAGCGCCTTGAAGAAGCCAGGATACGCGGCGGCGAAGCGGCATCGGTTTTCGTCGTGCAGTTGGGCCGGGCGTTGCGGGAAGCCTATCCCCGATTTGCGCCCGAGCAACGACCGGCCGCCCGGCGGTTGGCCGAAGAATTGCTCGATTGGCCCGTCGATCGCCGATATGCCGATCCGGTCGGCTTGACGGCGGATTGTCGAGCCGTGCTGTTCGACATCGACGCGCAATTGGCGTTGCAGGCCGGCAGCGATCGTCTGGTGGCGGTGCCTCGCATCGTGGAACAGATGCGGCCCGTCGAGAAGTCGTTCACGGAGGAACGCCGCCTGACAACGGCCGAGATGCAATCGGCCGTGGCGAGCGAGCTCGGTGCCGAAACGCCGAACCCGCTGCCGGATCACGGTGAGAATCCTCTTCGTCCTCTGGAGCCGTCGGAACCGGCGGCCGCGCCGGTCCAGGTGCCTTCCGAAATCGCGCGAGTGCCGGGCGACTTGGCGCCGGACCGACTCGACAAACGTGAGCCGAGGATGTCGGTGTCGACACCGGTAGAACCGAAACGCCTGCCGACGACCGCCGCGAGCGAACCGCTCGACGGCGGCGAGCCGAAAACGGTCGGCGGTGCCGAATACGAGGGTGATCCCGATTCGCTGCGCTATTGGATGGAACGCCTGTCGTACGAAGATGCCGCGACGAGTCGGCTCGCTGAAGAGCAGTTGCGCGCGCGAGGCTTTCGGCCGGTCGAGATCGAAATCGCCCGACAGATGTATCATCCTTCGCCCCAAGTCCGAAAGGCATTGGTCCGCAAGCTGGTTGCGCCTCCGCCGGGAATCGACGCAACGACCGTGTTGCAGGAGTTGGCCCAGGATTCCGATCCGACCGTTCGGCGAGAGGCCTTGGTGTTGCTTGCGACCTCGCAAGATCCACGGCTCGTGCGGTTTGTCGTTCAAACGGCGCGGGGTGATTCCGATCCGGACGTCCGCCGGATCGCCGAACAGCTCGGCGAGACGAGAGGTAAACGGTATCGCTAACTGTTACTCCAAGAGTGCCGCCTTGAGCCGGCGCACGGCGGTCTCGGGATCGTCGGCTTGGGTCACCGCTCCCGAAACGGCGACCCGCCCCAAGCCGGCATTCAAGACTTCGCCGATGTTGTCGAACGTAATGCCGCCGATGGCGAACGCCGGGAGGCGGATTTCCCGGGCGACTTGGGCGACGAACGCGAGGCCGGGAAATTCGGCAAAACGCTTGGTGGTGGACGGAAAGGTCGGGCCCACACCGATGTAGTTGGCACCGTCGAGAACCGCTTGTCTCGCTTGCTCGATGTTGTGCGTGGAGACGCCGACCAACCGATCGGCGCCGACGATTTTTCTCGCTTCGCGAACCGGCAGTTCCTCTTGCCCCACGTGAACGCCGTCGGCTTCGACGGCGACGGCCAGATCGGGCCGATCGTTCATGATGAACAACGGGCCGCCGGGCGGTAGTTCTTCGCGCACGATGCGCCCGCGACGGAACAATTCGCGGTCGTCCAGCCGTTTTTCGCGGAGTTGAACGATGTCGGCACCTCCGTTACGGAGGGCGCGGACCAACCGGCGGAGATCCTCGTCGCTCGTGCCGGCATCGATCAGCACGTACAGGCGAGCCTGTACCAATCGCCGCACGGCACGCCGGGTATTGCAAACGGCCTGTTGAAGACTATAGCTGCGGTATCGCAAGGCCTCGAACGCCGCAGAGACTTCCGGCAGAAGCACTTTGCTCCATTCTTCCAGCGATCGCAATGCTTCGGCGGTTCGTGAAAAATTCGCCGCCAGGACGGCGTCGATCGATCCGCGTTCCCGCTCGGTGGCAAGGCTCAACGTGGTGCCCACGTCGCCGGAGGTATCGCGAAAAGCCAGTCGCTGCTCGGGGGCAAATCGGCTTGCCGCCGAGACGAAATCGTGCCGCCATGACTTGAGCCGTTCGGTCAAATGGCGATCGTCGAGGACGAAACGAACATAATCTTCGATCACCCGCACGCCCTCGATGCAACGATTGATCGAGGCATCGATCAGCCGGTAGATACCCGCCGTTTCGTGCGCGGATTCCGATATGAGGGTACGGTCCGGGGAAACGAAGGGAGCTTCCCGATCCGTCGTTCCGCCGGATAAAACGGGCGGCGAACGCGGCTCGACGCGATCGTTCGTATCGGAGGATTCCGGTGTTTTGGAATCTTTCGTCGGCGGCTTCGAGACGGGAGCAGTTTTTTGCAGGCGCGTTCCCGACGGTTCGGCGATATCACGGTCGCGGCCGGAATCGTCGTCGAAGTCGAGCGGCGCGCGGCTCACGCCGTAACGTTTCATGACGGTGTCGAGAATGACCGTCGGTTTCAAACCTCGGTCCCGCAGCCACTGGCCTACGTCGTGATCCGCGACGGCCAAGCCGAACAAGAGGTGTTCGGTCGAGAGGATCCGCGGCCAATCGCCCCAGTCGATTTCACTGTCGATCGCCAGGAAAGATTCCACCAGTTGCGGTGAACACGCGCACTGCGAGGCATCGGTTGCTGTGCGCGCAGGCGCGAGATCGGGCCACCGGCGGCGGACGCTCGCCTCGTCGATCCCCAACGAAGTCAGAATCATCGCGGCGCGGCATTCCGGTTCGGCCAGCAGCCCCAACAAGACGGCCTCGGGCGTAATGCCCGCCGGGTAGGTCGCCGAAACCCATTGCGACGCGATCATGACGGCACGCTTGGCGGCGGGCGTGAATTCGCGATCGATCGTCGTCATGGGAAAAGCCACCTCGATCCGGCCTTCGGCCACGCGTTCTCCAAGGTCGCCGAACCGGCCTCGGATACACGGATAACCGTTGCGATTTGCCTATTTCATCGCTTGGTTTCCTATTTTACAGTCGGGCGGCCGAGCGCTTCGAGTCCCCGTCCCGAAGTTTCCCCTCCGGGCGAACGGGATGCGCGCCGATTATGCCGCCGGTGCGGAATGGACGCCTCTCCGGCTGGGCGTCTCTCGACGTGATCAGCGCGAACCGAGGTCTTCGATCATTGCCGCCAAGGCCTTGCGGCGTGCCAAGATCGGCCGCGGATCGGTGGTGAAATGCGTCATGTCGGTGGTGATTTCCGGTGGAACTTCAAGCAGCGTTTCGTAGCGTCGGCGTTGTTCCTCGGGCAAGTCCTTGCCTTTCTGCCGTAGCAAGGCACGAGCCAGGTACAGCATTTCATAGTCTTCGATCCCCTCACGCAGCATCTCCCAGCGGATGCTCGACACGGGCTCGTCGAGGATCGGGCTTTCGGAGGTCCCGTCGGCGGCGGCAAGAGGCGGATACAAGAATCGGCCGTCGCCGTTTCCCCAGTGGCGTTTGACTCCCTTGGGTGTTGAGTAGCCGCTTACGTAGCCCATCGGATCGAGATACGGGTTCTGCGGATGCGCCGGGTCGGGAAACGCGGCGCTCGACGTCCAGTAGTTGCTCGACCACACGAGGATGCCTTCCACCTTGTATTTCCACGTTTGCCACAACCATACCCGCAGCTCGACGGCGGGATGGTCGATGAACAGCGTGCAGTACGGGGCCTTGGGGCCGGTGCAAACGTACCACCAGAAC
Organism: Thermostilla marina; assembly: GCF_054657455.1. Classification (NCBI taxonomy): domain Bacteria; kingdom Pseudomonadati; phylum Planctomycetota; class Planctomycetia; order Pirellulales; family Thermoguttaceae; genus Thermostilla; species Thermostilla marina. The sequence continues at coordinate 1,380,663 of NZ_BAAHYR010000001.1, forward strand.
GATTCGCCTTCACGCCGTCGTGATTCTGCGACTTCGAAATCGTAGTTGGGGGTGACGGGGCACCAAATGTCGACGGCGCCGTACAACTCCGGCTCGGGTTGTTCGGTCAACATGCGGGCTAGTCCCGGACCGTATTTCGCGAGTCTTTCCATCCCATTGCGCACGAACGCGTAATCCTTGGGATCGGGCTCGTCGAACCAGTAGGCGTAGGCCATGTCGAGCCAGCCTTTTTCCCGCAAGTGCGAGGTCAATTGCCCCAAGTAACTTTGAAACATCGCCTGGTATTCGGGCGTGCCTTCGGCGTATCCGGCGATGGAAGGTTCCCAGCGTTGGTGGAAGGTGCCTCCGCCCATGCCGGTAAGCGGCAACCGAAAGTGGGTGAAGCGATACCGCGCGATCGCGCGTTCCATCGCGGGATCGAATCGCGAGAAATCGAGTTCGGCACGCGGCGGTTTCGATTTGGGGTCGAATGTGACGCCGTAATGATCCAACGGAACCGGATCGTACGGACTGATGCGGTGCTCGGCGAAGCTGCGGAAATAAGCATCGAGTACCTGCCGCTTCTCGGCCTCGGTCTTCAGGCCGTGATACCGGACGATGTTGCCCAGGTTCAACCCGAACGCGGTGGCCAAGTGGTTCCGCTCGGGAAGGGCGAACGCCCACACGCGCAACCGAATCGGCACGACCGCCGAAAAATCTTCCGCCCGCAGGGTAATCCGGCCTGCGTATTCTCCCGGGACGGTTTGCGGTGGGACGTGGACCAGGATCCACAACGGCTGATTGGATTGGGGGGCCAGATCGACCGGAGCGTCGAGCGGAGGTAAGGCGTCGGGCCACCATCCGCGAATGCCCGTTTCGTCGGTCGGCGTATGGACGAAGTGGTAATACACCCGCAGAACATCGATCGCCTCGGCACCGATGCGACGGCCGTCGGGACCGATCAGGTCCGAAACTTCCACCGTCAAGCCGCGAATCGTCCGTCGGGGCGTGACGACCAGTTGTGCAGCCTCGTGATCGCCGCGGGCGGCTTCGAGTTCGACGGCCGCGTGCACGCCGGTCGTAGAGTCCCGGCCGTCGAGTTCTTGCGGTGCGGGACGCGAGCGGGCGACCTTCCAGGGCGATTCGCACCACCACAGGTAAGCCGCTTCGCTTTCGGCGAGCGGGTATCCGTAGTCCGTCCGAAACAGTTCGTGATGCGTCCAACGCAATTCCGCCGATGCGACGGGCACGTCGGCCCGCAAAAGCGAAAGCTCGAGAACGTGCTCTCCAGCGCCCTGAAGAGGCAACGTGAGCGACAATTCCTTGCGGCGGCAGACCTCGATCGTGTCGCCGACCGGTTCGAGAGCGATCGTGTTTCCTTGTGGTGTGTGAAGCGTTCCTCGGACGGTGAGTGTGCACGTTTCGCCCGAATCATTGCGCGGTACGACGACCAGCCGGTTGCGCGGCGGTTCGGGACCGTCGAGGTAAAGCTCGGAAAACCCGAGCTCCCAAGACTTGGCGGAAATCTCGGCGAATTGGGTTTCGCCGAACAAAACGGCTTCGGGACCGTCGAATTCGGCCTGGAATGCCAGTCGATCGACTTGAAACGAAGCCGATTCGCCGACCGACGCAAGTCGCACGAAGACGGTCGTCGCGGGGAAGAGTTCCGCGGGCAACTCGGCCGTTCCCGAAGCGACCTCGCTCGTGTTGCCGACCACATGCCACGTGCGGCCGTCGGTACCGACCTCGACGCGGCAGGTACCGCGAACGTGATAGTTCACGTTCCACGCGAGAACGGCTTTTCGGAACGTGCGTTCCGGCAGCGCGAATACGTAGACGACTTCGTCGCCGACGCCGAACGTCCAACGGGTCGAATTGAACCCGGCCGTGCTGCGGACGAGTACCCGGTGAGCGTTCGTACCGGCCCAGTTGTACGTACCGTTGAAGCGATACGTGCGCCCCTCGATTTGTTCGCCTTCGCCCAACACCAGCGTGCCCGACCTCACGTATACCGGCTGAACGGGCACGAGCGAGACTTCGTCGAACCGGACGGGGCCTTTGTGCTCCCAGCAACCGAGTCGGAACGGTGTCTTGGGTGAAGCGTCGTCGGGGACGCGAAAGACGTGCGATACTTCGCGCCACTGATCGCCCAACTTGTAGTCCTTGTTGACGACGGTCGGTCCGCAAACGATGCAGCCGCCCGATCCGCCGGGCGCTTGAGCCTTCATGGTCAGTCGGTACATGCCGCCCGGTTCGAGGCGATAATCGGTCGTCGTCCATTGCTGCGAACCGGTTCCGGTCCCCTCGATTTCGAGAATGCTTCGGTCGATCCATCGTCCCCCGCCCTGGGCCTGCCAGCCGGTCGGCGCATCGGTGCCTTCGGTGAAATGCGGATTGGGCAACACGTTACGATTGTCGACAGTCGACAACCCATCGGCATCGCTCGCATCTTCCAGCGAGCAGGGGAAGGTAACGTGCGCGATTTCGCCGATCGACTGCGACGTTGCAATCGGTTGCAGGGAGGGATGCGCATCTGCCGGGGTGTCGAAAGCCGTCGGCAGGTCGCCGCTTGCGGGAAACACGTACAGGGCGGTTGCTCGCGGCGCCAGGTCGATCGTCCAGCCTTCGGCGGCGTTACCTTGTGCCGCGGTAATGTTTCCCGTTGCCGGATCGAGAACAAGCCCGGAGAACGCATCGCCCTCGCCGAGTTTGTCGGCATACGAAGATGCCACGTGCAAACGACCTTGGTACGGTTCCGAACCGACGTTCACCAGCAGGAGGATGTCGCGATCGTCGCGGTGAAAACGCCCTAGGCAGACCGTGTCGGCCTCGGGGGTTACAAACCAATCCGGCGAGAGCCGCGCCACGGCGTTATCTTTGCCGAGCGGTTTCTCGGGCGAGTCGAAAAGAACACGACCGCCGGCCTCGGTGAATGCTCGGATTTTTCGTGATGCGGCTTCCGGCAACCGACAACCGTCGGGAACGATCAAGCGATCAAACGTCGCATTGCCGACGCGAAGTTCGGGGCCGTGTTGTTCGGCCTGTTCGATAAACCGGTGATCGACCAGCACGAAGGGGATTTGTCGCCGCTGAAGACTTTGGCCGATCCGCAAGAAAGAGCCGACGATGCGCTGCATGCGCGGCGACTGCGATTCGAGCGTGAGCCGATCGGCCTGGGGTAAGTATTCCTCGGCCATGTCGAGTGCGGGGTAATACAAGGCGACTCGTCGGACGGGGAGAGCCTCTTTCAGAACCGCGTTCAAACGCCCCACGAAATCGCCGTAGCGGCGGTTGTCGTCGATCGAGCGATCTTCGACGCCGTAGTACAAAGTGAATTCGGTGACGCCCCAAGCCGCTTGCCAGGCGGCCGTGGCCTGCATCGCGTCGAGGCTCACCGGACCTTGGCCGCCCATCTTTTGCTGGAAGTCGCTGACCTCGGTCATCACGCGGCGTCCTCCTCGCAGCAAAGCAGCCGACGAAGGCATTGCCGCGGTCAGCCACCCGCTGTAGATCACCGCCCGCGGATCGGAAGAAAGCATATCCATCCCCGGAATATGCATTCCCGCGATGGCTTGCAACGCGTTGCCGTAGTGCGGGACGTGATGCAAGAGGGATTCTTCGGTGAGATTGTGGCCCGACGAGGCAAGCCCGTTTTTTTCGCACCACCGGGCCAGACGGCCGAAATAGCGATCCGCGATGAGATCGCCGACCAACGTCCAATAGCGACGGCGAACGAGTTTGTCTTGCGGTGTATTGCCGCCGAACAGACTTGCGAGATTCGGGGCGAGGTCTTCTCCGTAGCGATTGCGATACTGTGCTTCGAGATCGTAGGCCCACGGTACGACCGGCAACGGTCGGACGGTCGGATCGGGGCGGTCTTCGACGGGTACGCGGCTGCGGGCGGGTTCGGGAATCGGTCCCAGGTTGACGTCCATCAACGACGGTTCGTCGGTGAAGAACGCGCGAATCGTTTTCCCGAAATGTTTCCCCACGCGCTGCCGATAGGCTTCGTGGGTGACGCGGATGAACTTGTCGACGGCGCGATCGTCGAGCAGATTCACGTAACGGCGGACGGCGTGATAGTTGTTCGCCGCATGCATATGTTCAAACGCTGCACGCAGAAAGATGTGTTCGGGGCGATCGGGGGCGTACGCCCATACGCGGGCCTCGAATTCGGGATTTCCTCGCAAGACGAGCCCTCCTGCCGTCCCGCTGGGATAACCCTTTTCGTCGTAGATCCACACGACCATTCCCAACCGGGCGCAGGCATCGACGCCGTCGACGAACGTGTTCCAATGATCCTCGCTTTCCAGGTATTGATCGAAGGCGACATTGCACACGATGCCGCCGCGACCGCGTCGGAGGAAGTATCGCATTCCTTCGCCGGTTCGTCGTGCGGCAGCCTGCGGATCGAGAACGTCTTCGACGCCGTCTGCAAAGGCGAATTCGGGGCGAATCCCGTGGACGATTTGCAGCGGCCGATCGTCAAGCGGCGGATCGTTCCAGCGGGAAAGCCATTCTTCCGGCAGCGGTGGGGTGGATTGCCCGGCGGCGAATCCGGCAAGTGCGAAGCAGTTGCTCAGCAAAACCGCGATCGCAACGAAATTCGGGTGAGGGCGTCGAATCGCCGGCGAGCTGCAACGCGGGCGAAGCAGGGAAGGTTGGTGGAACATGGTAAGGCCTCCAAGTGTGTGGGAGTCGCTGGCAGACGGGGGCGTTTGCCTGCCGCGCTCGCATAGGATAGTAGGCTCGTCGGTGGATGTCACGCAGCAATCCGAAGAAGCGGAGTGACGACGACATTCGATCGGAAAACAATTCGGCACGACCGGCGGAATTCGGGGAACGGCCCTTGATCGGACCGGGCGAAGAAAGCGACAATCGAATCGCAACGACGGAACACGACTTGAGACCGCCTCGCGACGGTATTCGCCTCGTGGCGGAACACGGAAACGAAGGAGACCGGGCATGCGATTGGTCGTCTTGGGAACCGGCGGTTACCATCCGAACGAACGGCGGCACACGTTGTGTTGTGCCTTGCCCGAGGCAGGCATCGTGCTCGATGCGGGAACCTCGTTCTTTCGCTTGCCGAAAGAAATGACCGGCCCGATCGACATCTTCCTGACGCATGCCCACTTGGATCACGTGATCGGGCTGACCTACTATTGGAGTTTGTCGCGCGATCGCGACTTGGGCCCCATTACGGTGCACGGCGAAGCGGCAAAGCTGGAGGCTGTGCGGACGTGCATGTTTTCGGAACACTTGTTTCCGAAGTTGCCGCCGTATCGGTTTTGTCCGTTGCCCGCAGAAGGACGCTTGGAGACGGCCTCGGGAACGCGCGTGCGGTGGTTTCCGTTGAATCATCCCGGAGGAGCCGTCGGATATCGGCTCGATTGGCCGGATCGTGCCATGGCCTATGTGACGGATACCATCGGTGAGGATCAGCCCGGCTACCTCGACGCGATCGCCGGAGTCGACCTGCTGTTGCACGAGTGTTACTTGAGTGATGAACACGCTGAACTTGCGCGCACGGCGGGCCATACGTGCACGTCGCAGGCGTGCCGTATCGCCGCGCAGGCAGGCGTGAAGCGGCTGGTGTTGCTGCACATCAATCCGCAAGACGTCGGCGACGATCCGATCGACATCGCCCGCGCCCGCGAAATCTTTCCCGCTGCCGAGGTCGCCGAAGACGGCAGCGTCTACGAATTCTAGCCGAACAACCCCGGGCGAAGGGTTGTTCGTGTGCGGCATGCGCTTTGATCTTCTAGGGAAAACGCCCTATCTGGGCGATTCGGTTCGGCAGCATCGTTACGATCGGCACAATCCGCGCGATCGCCGCGGGCCTTTTTGACGATGCCTCGACCGTAACCTATAGCTTTGTAGATGGGATGCTATTGGGAGCCCGTCACGGACGGCCTGCCGCGCCGCGGGCGAAGTCGTGCGTCTCATCTTCTTCTTCACGAGACATCATCTGCGTATTCGGAAAACCGACGTGTCCAAGGACGAACACTCAAGCACGCTGGAACACGAACAGTGGAGCAGCGAATACGTCGATTCGCTGCGGGAACAGCGCGCGCGGCTGGCCGAGTTCCTCAAAGCCCAACGGGAACGCTTCGCCCGCTTCCAGCAAACCCTTACCGAGCAGACGGAACGCATTGCTACCGAGCTGGCACGTCACGAAACCGATCGGCGGCAAACCGAAGAAGAACTCGCCAGACGTCAGGCGGAACTCGATCGCAGGGCACAGACGCTCGCCGAACTCGAAGAAGAGATACGCCGACAACAGGAAAGCTGGCAGCGTCTGCAACGCGAATCGACTGAGCGGTTGGAAGCGTGGGAACGCCGCATCGACGAGAAGCAGCAAGCCCTCGACGCCAAGGCGGCCGCGCTCGAAGCGGTACGCGACGAAGTGCAGGCTGCGAAGGACGAAATCGCAGCCGAACAGGCCCGTTCGGCCGAAGCGGCGGCAACGCTCGAACGGGAACGCGCACAGTGGCTGGCCGAAAAGGAAGCCTGGGAAAAACGACTGGCTGAATGGGAGCGAGAGAAGGAATCGTTCACGCAGCTACGTGCCGAGCTGGAATCGCAGCAGGCTGAGCTGGAACGCGAGCGAGAGACGCTGGCCGAAGCGCGTCGCGCACTGGATGAGGAGCGAGAACGGCTGCGTACCGAAAAGACGCGCACCGAAGAACAACGGCGGCGCATCGCTGAACACTTCCGCACACAAAAAAAGTCGCTTCTGCAAGAGATCACCCGTCGCGAGGCCGAGTTGGCTTCCGGCGCTTCGGACGATACCCGCCGGCTTCAAGACCAGATTGCCGTCTTGGCGCGCGAGCGAGACCGTCTGCAAGAGCAAATCGCACATCGGGAACAGCAGTTAGAGGAACTCGGCAACGCACGGACACGCCTGGCGAGCGATTTGGCCGAGACGCGTTCGCAGCTCGAAACGCTGCAATCGCAAGTCGAATCGCTCTCGGCTCGGTACCGGGAAGCGACCGCTCGAAACGAAGAACTGGCAGCCGAAAAGACCGAGCTGGAAGCCCGCTGCCGGGCGATTCAAGATCGCTTCGCTACCTTGCAAAGCGACCGGGAAAAGGCCGAGGCCGAGTTGGCCGAGTGGCCCATCCGCCTGCAAAAGGCGCAAAGCGAGGCAGCCGAACGTATCGCTGAACTCGAGTCGTGTAAACAGCGTCTTGAAGCCGAGGCCGAACGGCTGCGCAAGCAATTGGAAGCGACTGAATCCAGGATCGCCGAACTCGAGTCGAACTTGCGGTCGGCGGCCGAAGAAAAACGCGTCCTCGACGAACGGATGTCGGCGGCACAGGCCGAGAACCATTCGTTGCGGGAAAAGGCCGATCGATTGTCGGCCGAATTACATGCCGCTCGGGATGAGTGTGAAGCGTTGCGCCGAGAACCGAAGGCCGACCCCGAGCTGATCGAAACGCTGCGCCGGCAGATCGCCGAAAAGGATGAAGAAGTCGTCCGGCTACAGGAACGCTGTCGGACCTTGGAGGAACAACTGGCCGACGGCGGTTCGGTCGACGAGGCGCTACGAGAGCAAAACGAGCGACTGAACGCTCGGCTCGAGGAAATCCAAGCGGCGTTACAGGAGCTGCGCAGTGAAAACGATTCGTTACGACTCCGGCGGGGAGAACTCGAAGAAGAAAACAATCGCCTGGCTGAGCAGCTCGCCGACGCCGAATCGGTACAACAGCGTTTGACGGCCCAACAGGACGACCAGCAAAGCCGCACCGCCGAGCTGATAGCCCGCATCTCACAATTGGAAGAGGAGCTCGAGACGGCTCGGGCGGGAACCCCGTCGGAAGGCGGTGACGAGGAATTGCGGCGCCGCTACGAAATGGCCATGGAAGATATCCGCGAACTCAAAGAGCGGAACGCCGAACTCGAACGAAAACTCGCCGAACGCGGAGGCGACACGGGCGAGACGTCCACCGGTGCGGGCGGCCTCGATTGGGAGGCCGAAAAACGCCGTATCCTCGCGATGCTCGAGGCCGAGGAAGAGGACGAAATTGACGAAGAACGCAAGGAAGAACGCTTGCGGATTCAGGAAGTCGTCAAACGCACGCAAGCCGCCATCAGCGAAAAAGAGCAAGAGATCGAAGAACTTCGCCGCTTGCTCGAGAATCAGTCGTCGAACATCGGTTCGGTCGCCGTCGGCGCGGCCGCGTTGGGGCAATTGCTCGATCAGGACGAAATCATTCGGGAACAACGCGAGCATCTGGCCGAGTTGCAGAAACAATGGGAGGAGAAGCTACGACAGGCCGAGTTGGAGATTTCGCTCGAGCGGGCGAAGATCACGCGCGAACGTATGCAACTCGAAGAAAAACTCCGCGAATTGGAGAATATCGTTGCCGAAAGCAATTCCTCAACGGCACCGCAAGACGGCGAAAAGGCGGTCAAGTCGACCCGTCGTTGGCTTGCGCAGCTCGGCTTGACGGACGACGACCGGGATTGAGGACGCAAGCGAAACTTCCGGGTGCGGTAAGCGGTTGCTCCCGCGCGAACTACTATTCTTGACCTCGCGTTTCGCTGATGTTGACCGGATCGGCTTGCACTTGCCGGTAGAATCGCTCGATCACGTCGGCGAGCAGGTCGGCCAGATCCGTTTCCATGACGACGGCGACTTTCTGTTGGAGTTCTCGCCGTCGATTCATCCGCTGCACGGCTTCGCTGATGCCGATCGTCGTCATCGGACCGCCCGTTCCGACACGGCTGACCAGCTCGTCGAACTCGGCCGGCGACCAATCCTTGAACCAGTCCGGATGAGTAGTGACGAACTCGGTAAGCAGCGGGTTCGTCTGTCGATCGAATCGCCGGAACAGCAGTTGCGACGGTTCCAAATAGAATTCATCGACGGCGACACCCAAGCCTTGGGCCAAGCGACCGATGGTTTTCGGATGCGGCTTCTTGCTTCCTTCCAGGATTCCCCGGATGGTGCGCTTGTCGAGGCCCGTTTTGCGAGACACCTCGGCAATCGTCAGTTCCATTTGCGACATCAGGCGTCGCAAGTTTTCCCCGACTTTGTTTTCCATGACGGAACCTCACTGGCCGGTGGGCCTGCCGCGGGGAAGATCGTTTCCCCTAACAAAGGCTAACATGCAAGCTCCTTGTGCTGCGCCCGATCGGTTCGATCCGAATGTATCCATCTTGCACCGCCAAGCCCGAGCTTGTCGGTCGCAACGAAAAGAAAGGCCTGTTTGGGGGGAACGGCTTTCGAGACCAGGGGGTCGGTGTCCCTGGCATTTCTCGTTTGTGTGCCGAACCCCGACAGCGTCTATGGAAACGCACGAAGCGGTTGAATTTCTGCTGAATTGGTCGAATCGCCCACGAAACGTGTATCCTCTGCATCAGGTTTTCGTTTCCGAGGCGACGCCTTTCGGCATCGAGTTCGCTAATCTTCCCACGGATCGGGCCAGTCGCCCCAGTGTTCGAGGTAGAGGGCGTAAGCTGCACATTGGTCTGCCCGCTCCTCGAGCCACCGCTTCGTATCGGCCACCAGTTGTTTTTCCTCCGCCCGCGTGAGGAGGCCGACCAGGACTCGCGTCCGCAGAAAGATGAAGTACGTATCCAGCACGTCGCAGCGGCAATAGTCGTTGATCTCGGCCAACCGCCCTTGGTCGTACATGTCTTGGACCATGTGGCCTTCAACATCCATTTTGCCGGGCTTGCCCAGCAGGTTGGCGGCGAGGTTCAACCCGCCGGTGAACCGCGTGGCTCCGAAGTTCGTCAGCAATTCGCACAAATCGAGGTGGAATTGCGTGTTGTAGCGTCCACGCGGCTGTTCGTACGACCGAGCCCCCGGCGCGAACCAACCGGGAACGGCAATTCCGTACCGAAAGGCCGCCAACTCCAGCAGGGGAACATCGAATCCCCGGCCGTTGAAGGTGACCAGCGTAGGATGGCCGTACCGCTCCCAGCCGCGCCAGAAGTTTTCGGTGATTACGTGCGGCCGAAACTCCGGCTCGTCAAGGACGACGACATCCAACAACCGGAAGTCGACATCGACCTTGCCGACGACGACCGAGATCGGAACTTGGTATGTATAGGGAATGAAGTCCGTCTCGTACCGTTCCATCAATTCGGCACGGTACCGCCGGACGGCATCTTCCGGATCGATTTCTTCTTTGGGGTAGCGAAGTTTGGCGACCAAGTCGGGATCGGCGACGCTCTCCACATCGAAGACGAAGTACCGAACATCGTTCGTGCTCATCGGTCGAATCCGTCGAAGTGCCCGTTCCGTGGAGCCCGTCGGCCGGGACGTTTCTCGCTCATCCCGCGGAAAAGCCGATCCGCGATTGCGCGGCTCGGTCTCGCGCGTCGATAGAGCATGAAAGGCATTGCCCGACTGACGTTATTGTATACGTTTCAACCAGAAAGGATTACCCATTTGATGGGCAAAAACACCATGTCCTGTAAGGATTGAACACCGAAACAACACTCCCGGTTGCCCTTTTATGGCTGGCAGTGCATGAATGTGGCTGTTTCGAGCGAATCCGAGAGCCGCAATCGCGCGGCAAGTTCGGTCGATCCCCCCAGATGAATGGCCGTTCGCGCACCGAACATTTTCCGCACAGGGTGGCCCGGCCGGGGTACGCGAGGGTTGCCTATCTTGTGACAAAAGGCCATCATGATGTCATTTTGCGGGATCTTCCCGACACGATGCCGACTGAGGCACGTGGGGCGAAGGCTCTTCGAATGTGGGCTCCGATTCTCGTCGCGAGTATTGCCGGTGACTGCGTTACGGCAGGATGGGGCATCATCGGGCGGTTCGTGTTCTCGCGGATCGGTTCGAGGCCGTCGCCTTGGGGGAGGAGTGAAGCGGGAGGGTGTCGATAGCCACTGGGAAAGGACGTTGAGGCCTCATGAATACGGAACGCCTGCTGGAACGTTTTCTGGAGTACGTGCAGATCGAAACTACGGCCCGTCCCGAGGCCGACACGTATCCGAGTTCGCCCGGCCAGCTCGTCCTGGGAAAGCGTGTTTGCGAGCATCTGGCCGAAGCCGGAATCGAAGCCCGGCAAGACGAGCACGGAATCGTCTGGGCCGATCTGCCGGCGAATATCGATCACGACGTTCCTCGCATCGCCTTTTGCGCCCACTTGGATACGTCGCCGGAGCTGCCCGGCGCGAATGTGCGTCCCCAGGTGATTCGAAACTATGCCGGCGGTGATATTCGGCTTCCCGGGGCGGCGGAGCGTGTGATTCGGTTCGACGAGACTCCCGCCCTCCGCCAGGCGCTGGGCTGCACGATCATCACCAGCGACGGCATGACGCTTTTGGGGGCCGACGACAAATCGGGCGTGGCAGCCATCGTCGAGGCGTTCACGTACTTGGCGGAGCATCCGGAGATTCCGCACGGACCGTTGCGGGCATGTTTCACCTGTGATGAAGAAATCGGCCACGGCGTCGACCACATCACGGCGTACAAGATGGATGCGGTGTGCTGTTACACGCTCGACGGTGTGGGGATCGACACGATCGACGTCGAGACGTTTTCGGCCGACGAGGCCAAGGTGGTCATCGAGGGGGTGAATGTCCATCCGGCGATGGGTAAGGGAAAGCTCGTCAGTGCCTTGAAGGCGATGGCGTCGTTGGTCAACCGGTTCCCGCGAAACCAACTTGCCCCCGAAGCCACCGAAGGTCGCGAGGGGTTCCTGCATCCGCATCGCATGGAAGGGACGGTCGAGCGGGCCGAGGTGCGCATTTTGCTTCGCGACTTCGAGACGGGGCAACTCGTGCGTCAGGCGGCGATGCTCGAACGAATGATCGGCGAGGTGCGCGAGGAGTTTCCCGGGATCAAGGTCGATTTCGAGGTGCGCAAGCAGTATCGAAACCTTCGCGACGGTCTGAAGGGCGATCCGCGAGTCGTCGCCTTTGCCGAGGAGGCCTTGCGCTCGCTCGGCCGCACGCCCCGCCGCGCGATCGTTCGCGGCGGGACGGACGGGTCGCTTCTTACTGAAAAGGGCGTGCCGACGCCGAACCTCAGCAGCGGCCAACACACCCCGCACGCCTTCACCGAATGGACCTGCTTGGAACACGTCGAACTGGCCGCCCGCTGGATCGCCGCCATCGCCCAACGGTGGTGCGAAAGCGAAGCGGCGCGCTGAAACACACGCGGTCAGCCGCCGACCAAGCGTTGGACCAGATGGTTTTCGTAGGCGCCCAGATCTTTCCAGCGCAGGGCACAGCGGACGGGCCGTCCCCGATCGGGATCGATGCGCGTGTAACCGTCGTCGGTGACTACCAGCGGGACGGTTTCCATCTCGCAGAGGGCTTCGGTGTAGCCGAGGTACACGGCAACCGTGTCGAACAACGTTGAACTTCGGTCGGGCGGAGGCAGCTTTTTCTTCTCTCCGGCTTCGCGCCAGGCCTGGTAGTTCGCCATCAGGGCTTGAATCACGGGATCCTGGCAGTTGTACACCTTGGCGAACTTTTCGCCCGTCAAGTGGATGATGCCGCAGGTGTCCAACGGCGTGAGCGTGATCTCCCAATCGGCCTGAAAGACTGCTTGCAATGCCTGCGGGGCGGCGCGAACGTTGTACTCGGGCGAAATCTTGTCGCTGTTCCCGTAGCCTTTGTAGACGCTTCCGTGCATGCCGACGAATCGAGCACGAGAGGCGATGTCCGGGGCACGCTTGAGTGCTTCGGCGATGTTGGGAACCGGACCGATGCAGATGAGCGTGACCGGTTCATCGCTCTTGCGAATCGTATCGATCAATGCGGCGACACCGTCTTCGTGCACCGTGCCGGGGTAATCTTCGAGACGGTAGTCACCCACCCAAGCGCTTTGGCGACCGGGATTGTCGCCGGGCCGACAGCCGATTCCGACGGGAATGTCCGTCCGCTTCGCGATTTCGAGCATCTTGGCGATGATCTTGGCCCGGTAGATGTCGTTGCCGGAATCGGAGACGATCAGCTTGATGTCGAATTCCGGCGAATTCAGCAGCATGACCAGTGCCCACGTATCGTCGATATCGCTGCCGATGTCGGTATCGAGAATGACGGGAATCTTCTTGCCGGAAGCGATTCGCTTCATCGCCTCGGTTGCCGTAAAGCGTTCGGCTGCTTCGGCACGTCCCATACGCGACGCCGCCAACGCGGCCAAACTTGCGGCAGTGAAAGTGCGGCGGGTGATGGAAATGCGATCCATGGAAGCCTCCTGGTGGGATGAACAACGAAACGGGCGCATCGTTCACCGATTGCGCAGTCTCGACTTAGGTTGCCATTCTGATTACACAAGCGGCAGTTTTCCAGCGCCGCAGTGTTGCGGCGGGTACGCGATCTCCTTCAGTCTCCCGACGATTGTAAACGCACCGGACCGAACAACCCCGAGGGCATCAGATCGGTATCGGCCGTCAGCTTGCGGACGTTCGTGTGCGTCCGTCGTTCGTCGGGCGGTAGCGCGGCGTCGCCGATGATCCGGTTCGGCCAAAAGTTGACCACTTCGACGGTCAGCTCGTTTTCCCCGGGCTTCAATGCTTTGGTCACGTCGACTCGAAACGGCGGCGCCCACACGATGCCGCAGGGCCGGCCGTTCAGTTTGACTTCGGCCAGCTCACGAACGGCACCTAGGTCAAGGTACAGGCGGTGCTGCGAGGCGAGCACGTCGGCGTCCACGTGAAACGACTTGCGATAAACGGCCGTTCCGGAGTAGTAGCGGATCCCCCTCTCGGGACGCGACGTCCAGTCGACCAATTTGTCGAAGACGACCGTACCGGGACCGCCCCAGTTTCGGGCGAACGTGACCTGCCAGGGGCCTTCGATCGATTGCCGATCGACGATGCGCGGGCCGTTTTTGCCTGCCGCGGGCGGATGCTGCGTCGTCGGCTCTCGAAAGACCACGAACCACGAACCGCAGGGGGACAAGTCGAGTTCGACTTCGGTGTGTGTTTCGGTTTCGTGATAGGTTGCCGCAAACTTTCTTTCACCGGTGACCGGGTTCCACAGTTCGGGGGCTTTACCATGAACGCGGAAGGCACACCGCAATCGCTGGGGCTGTTTGCCGCGGTCGGCCACGAAGTAGATATCGGCGTCCGGCGTACGGCGATGAATGTAGTCGATGTCGGCTTCCTCGCTTGCTCCGGTATACATGAAGTCGGGGGGAACACCGAGGCTTGCGAGAACCTCGCGTGCCGAGACCGTGCGAACGCGGCCGGTGTCCCAAAGTTCCGCGGCTATCGATCGGATCTCCTCGTCGTCGTCTTGCAATCCTTCTCCCGCGACGGGACGCGGTCCGACGACGACGGCGCCGTCGCGGACCAGTTCCGCAACCTTTCGCAACGCGGCAAGCGAAATGCGATCGCGCGGAGGCAGCACCAGAACGCGATAGGACATTCCGTCGGGCAGCACGATCCGGCCTTCGCGGACCGATGTCCGTGTGAGGAGTGCTTCTTCAGTAATCACGTCGTAGTCGTAGCCGGGCAGGATTCCGGCCGGATCCGTTCGCTTGTGTTGCGCGAAGTTCGGCACGTGATCGCCGTAGTAGTAGAGGACGTCGGCGACGAAAAGGCCCTGTTGCAGCATGAATTGGCAGCGGTTGATGTAATCGAAGAACGGCTTCGATTTTTCCCACCAGGTGACGTTCGGGTTCAAATGCGTTCCGGCAAAATATTGGATGCCGGGCAAGCCGCATTCTCGCGGAGAGCACACGAAAGCGTGCCAGAAAAGCATGTTGAACCCTTCGCAACACGCCTTGTCGAACGAGGGTTTGAGATTGTCCCAAAGAGTTTCTTGCCAATGCGGGCCGATTGTCGTGAACCCTTCGGCCGCCACGCGAATGCGTCCGTAGGTGTGCGCCGCCGAAGCCGGTTGTTTTACGAAAAAGCGGTTCGCATCACCGATGCGGTGTCGCCACGACCACGCCCAGAATTCCGACATCGGAATGTCGTTGAAGCCCAAGCAGCGTTGGGCGTCGATGGGGACTGCATGGGGGCCGCCCGATTCGGGGTGAATCTGCAGGCCGTGCCGATGGGCCCCTTCACGAAACGGCCGGTAATGATGATCGATCGCCAACTCGCCGATCGTTTTCCGAAAATCGTGAAGGAAACGATTCGACGCCTCACGGTTCTCGACGATCTTCCCCGCCAAGACCGGCATCCAGGGCAGCATCGAGTAGCCGCGGCGTCTGCGGAACTCGTCGGGCAAAGTCGGCGTCCAATTCAACGGCTCGACTTCCCAACTGTCGGTGTGCAAGTAACGCAACGACTTTCCCGCGTAAGGACCAGCTTCGTCGATCAGCTTTGCGACGACCGCGTCCCAGTAACGGCGGAAAGCACCTTCATCGAGCACGTCGATGGCGAATCCTTCCCAACCCTCACTGCACGTCGAGACGTACGCGCGATCGCTGACGGTGTAACCGAATCGGAGCACGTTCCACGTACCTTGGGGGACGTCCCATCGCAATACCCCGTTTTCGTCGACCCGTTCGCTCAAATCGACGACTTGTTCGGCGAGCGTGTCTTCTTCGTCGGGGGCGGCGGATTCCATCTCGAACAGTAACGACGTGTCGGGTGCCGAAAAGTGCAACGGCTTGTAGCCCGCCTTTTCGGCCCAGTGCCGAATCGGAGGTCGCCGGTTCGACGGAAACACCCCGTCGGGACCGGCCATCCGCAGCTCGGCGATCTGGACGTTTCGGGGAGCCTCGGTCGAGCCTCGATCGAAGGCGCCCATGATGACCAGACGAACCCGTTTTGCCTCGTGCGGTGCGAAGGTGATCTGCGTTTCTCCCGCTTTTCGGCAGGTGAACTCGGTCACGACTTGCTCTCGGTCGTGGGCGTCGACGAGCTCCAAGCGGCAGGCGTGCGGGCCGTAGTTTTCACGCGGCAGAACGATCACCTGCCCGATGCGGACCGGTTCGGCAAAACGGAATTCGATCCATTGCGGTCGGTCCGGAGCCGGCCCGGTCGCCGGTGAAGTGCTGTCGGAAACCCAAAACGTGCTTTCCTTCCCGTCGAGAATCAGCGACGCCGGATGGGAAGGTTGCGCCGATGACGCAACAACGTCGAACGCTTTCTCAGCCTGTTCGCGTTCGCCCAAAGGGTACGCCACCACGAAAGCATCGCGGTAGAAGTCTTCGCGCAAAGCAGGTTGCGGCAGGGTGACTTCGATCGTGCGCGGACCTTCGACACGGAATTCACTCCAGGTAAGCTTCTTGGCGGCGTCTTCGGCCGAAACCATCGGGCCGCCCAGATTCCAACCGCTTTGGATGTTGAGGCTGATTTCCAGCCCCAGTCGATCGGCCTCTTGCAGCGTGTGGCGGTAAAGCGCGAGCCACTGGTCGGAGAGGAAATCGGGACCGTGCGGTGCCCGCTCGTTGCCGTCTTGGGCCGAACCGTCCGCATCGCACAGCAACGCGCCGGCAAAGCCTTTGGCTTTCATTTCTTCCAAGTCGCGGGTGATTGCCTCTTTGGTGACGTAGCCGTTCAGCCACCACCAATACGCGCGGAGGCGTGCTTCCGGAGGCGGGGCATTCCACCCATCGACCAACGGGTCGGAGGCGTCGATCCGCCCGCTGCCCGCACACAAAAAGACGACGACCGACAGAGTAACTAAGAATCGCAAGATCATGGTCAGCCCTTGAAGAAACGATACGAAAGACGGCGACGGTTCGAGGAATCGATTCGTCGGTTTGCAATCACGAAACAAAGGCGACGAACCCCAACGTGGGATTCGCCGCCTTATTGTAATTGAACGCCGAGGCATTTGTGCACGCTCCGACGTTCAACGAAACGGGAGGGTGTGCCGTAGTTACCGGTCGACGAACTCGAGCCCGTGTCGCCACCGCATTTCGGTGGCGCGCCAGTAGTCGTAGAGTTCGCTCGTCAGGGTGCGAACGACGTCTTCGTATTCGGGTTTGCCGCTTACATTCACCGATTCCATGGGATCGACCGTATGATCATACAGCTCGACGGCGATCGGCGGGCCGAATCGATCCCGCACGTCGACCCACAAAACGAGGCGATAACGGTCCGTCCGCAGGGCATAACCGGTGACGTACGTTTCGTACAATTCCCGGGAAAAGCGGGGGGATTCCTCGGCCAACCGCTGTTCGATGTCGCGAATCAGGGGGCCGAACCATGTTTCCCGCATCTCCGGTGAGAGGGGACACGCCGCCCATTCTCGCAGTGCAGGGCAGGGGAATTGGCTCAGTGTCCATCGTCGGGCGGGTGATTGTGGATTGTCGACACACTGCGCAAAACTCTGCCCGTCCAATTGGTCGGGAAGCGGCAAGCCCGCCATCTCGCACAACGTGGGGTAGATGTCTTCCAGTTCGACGAGGGAGTCGCACGCGGCACCGGTGCGGCCGCCCGGCGGAGACACGATCAGCGGCACCCGCGTCGCCACTTCGTAATTGGTGGCTTTCCCCCAAATTCCATAATCGCCCAAGTGCCAACCGTGATCGCCCCACAGCACGATGATCGTGTTTTCTCGCAAACCCGAGCGATCCAGTTCGTCGAGAAGTTTTCCGATTTGTGCGTCGATGTAGCTGACGCAGGCCAGATATCCGTGTTTCAGATGACGAGCCAACGGTTCGTCGATGGGGCCGTACTTGGGGACGCCTTCGCGCGTTCGCAATTCGAACGAGGCGTGCAGGCCCAACGAAGGTGCGTTTTGGGGGGGCTCTTGAATTGCGGCCAAGGGAAGCTTGGCGGGCTCGTACAAATCCCAGTAACGCTTGGGAGCCACAAAGGGCAAATGCGGCTTATGGAAACCCACACCGAAGAAAAACGGCCGGTCGCTTTTCGCAAGTTCGCGCAGCGTGAGAACGGCACATTCGGCGTTGTAGCCGTCGGGGTAACCGGCGTCGGGAATGTCGGCGTCTTCGGTGACGGGCTTCGAAACCAGGCCCGTGCTTTTGATCTCGGGGCCGTACTTGGCCACCATCTTTTCGGTGTTTTCCGAAATGATCTTCCAGCTTGAAGGCAGTTGGTAACCGCGAACCGGGCAGTCGGGCAACTGCGGCGCCCGTTTCGGTGTGCGGCTCCACGAATTTTCTTCGTCGACGAAATTGCCGTGAAACACCTTTCCGATGTACAGCGTCTCGTAGCCGTGCAGCCGAAAGTGTTGCGGCAGCGTGATTACATCGGGCGAAGTTTCGCGGAAGTACTGGTAATTTTGCAGCACGCCCAGCGAATCGGGACGCATGCCGTTCATCAGGCTCGCCCGCGACGGACCGCAAATCGCTTGCTGGCAATAGGCTCGGCGAAAGACGACCCCTTGTGCTGCCAGTCGATCGATGTTCGGCGAGTGGACGTAGTCTCGGCCGTAGCAGCCCAGTTCCGGCCGCAAGTCGTCGACGGCGATGAACAGGACGTTCGGCCGCTTCGAAGGCGCCTTTTCAACAGCGGCAACCTGCCGTGCGACGATTACCGAAAGAATGGCGACAATCAGGCCGACGCCGGCTCTCGTGCGTGAACGGGACATCATGCGGTTTCCTCGTGGAGTCCAAGGGGGGTAGCGATTGCCGCGTTCAGTCCTCGTGAAGCCCCGACTTGGAGAGTGACCGCTCGCGGCGATATTGCCATATTATAATACAAATGTGCGCGACGCAAGCAAACGCACGGCCGAGCGCCATTTTGCTGCGTTTTCAGCGGTGGATCGGGAAGCAGCCGCATCGTCGTACCGTTTCCGATGCGGCGCGTTGCGTTCAGGGGCGGTCGAATTCGTCGGCGCCGATGTCCGTCGGATCGTCGCGTTCCGCGCCGTCGAAGTCGTCGAGGACGTCCTCTCGTCTTCGGCAACGGTCGAAAGCCTGCGACGCGGCGGCGGTCAGATGCAGATCACCTTCGACGGGATTGCGAAACCAGTGCGGTACGTCGGCGATGAGGTTGTCGTGAATCTGCACGGGCGAGTCCGACTCGACGACGATTCGCGGCCCGCAAAACAGGTTGCCCGCGACCTCGAGGCCGTCGTTTGCGTGCACGATGCGCAGTAGTCGCCCGTTCTTGCTATCGGGATCGAAGACCGCGTTGTGCAAGATTCGGCAGTCGCGGGTATGGTCGGCCAAGATGTTCGATTCGGAACATCGGACGACGAAGTTGTTGCGCACGATGCAGCCGTTCGCGTGACGCCGCTCGCCGCGTGCGCTCGAATTTCCCAGGCAGATGCCCGAGTCGCAATCGATCGCGAGATTGCCTTCGACCAGGCAATCCTGGGCGTTGTGCCACAAGAAGACGGCGCCGCGACCTTCGCCGCTTGCACCGCGGATGCCGCGGAAGACGTTGTGCCGGATCATCCAGCCGCGCGCGTTCATCGCATCGATGCCGCCCACGTAGTTGAACCGAAACTGCTCGGGGTGTTCGTCTTCGTACGGCTCGTCGCCGGGGCGTTTCGGTCTGTCGTTGACGAACAGGCAGTACTCGATCGTGCAGTTCTCGACGAAATCGGGTTTGCCGTCGCGGTCGGGAACGCCCGGCCCTTTCACATGCCGTTGCCACACGTTGTGTGAAATCACGTTGTGGATCAGCACGTGATCGACATCGAGATTCGAATTGATCTTGATCCCGTTTTGGCGGACGTTTTCGATCGTCAGGTCGGCCAGCACCACGTCGCGGCAATTCGTGAACGTAACCCCCTCGTGATGACTGCTCGCCGAGAAATCGAGGATCACGTCTTGGCGGTTGCCGGTTTCGCCCCGCAGTTGCAGGCCGTCGGTACGGACCTGAAGACTTCGCGGCAACAGGTAACGCCCGGGAGCGAGCAAGATGGTCGTTTCGGGGGTTGCCTCTTGAACGGCCTTCATCAGTTCGGCGGCGTGCTGCACGTGGACGACTCGCCCCCAGGGTGCGGGAAGCGCCGGTGCCTTCGGAAACCAGTCGGGTACGCGAAAGGGATCGTTTTCGACCGGCGCGGCGGCTTCTTCGGGAACTGTATTGCGGGAAAAGGGATCGGGGCCCAAGATCGCCTCGATGCGGGGATCGGGCGCCTTCCCGTCGAACACCGTGCGAATCACCTCGGCGCAGGCGAGTAGGGCCAGGTAGTTGCGCAACACGAATCCGCTGTGGCGTTGTCCTTCGGCGGTGTAGTCGTTGCGCCATGCCTGCGGGTTACTGGGGTGGACGCCGTCTTTGCAGATCAAGGTGGGCACTTCGTAAGTGTCGAAAGCGGCAAATTGAGGCAACGTGCCGTCCCAATCGTCGGGCCGGCGATGAATGACATGCGCATAGAAGTCGATCAAGGGTAGGTGGAATTCCTCGGCCAGCTTTCGCTGACGTTCAACCGCGAGGCGGACGGCGTCGTCGTGTCCGTGCATCGGCGGAATAGTGCTCAAGATGACGACCACGCCCCGATCGAGACAACGCCGGGTCAGCGTGCGCAGGTTCGCTTCGTGTTGCTCGACCGAACCGCGTCGGACGTCGTTGGTGCCGAACATGACGATCGCCAATTCGGGTTTGTGTCGTTCGAGCCATTCGTCGATGTGTTGAACCGCCCAAGCGGCTGTTTGGCCGCTCGCATTGCCGTATTCGCCGCCTTTCCAGCGGTAACACTCCTTGCGAATGTAGTTTTGCAGCACGGGCAGGGCATCGGCGGCTTCGGGAGGCAGCTTCGCCGTGGCGGCGTATTCCAAAGGAGCAAAGAACGCCATCGAGTCGGTGATCGAGTCGCCGATCTGGAGGATGACACCCGGGCGGCCTTCGCATCGGGCGTGGACCGCCCGCATCGCCTCGATCCAGTCGGCCGGAACGGACTGCTGCGATTGTCCCGAACACGGAACCGGGAGGAAAAGAACTCCGGCAAGTAAGCCTGCGATCGACAACCAGCGAGACGGCGAAATTCGAGAAACCATCGGCGTACCTCGGCAACCGGCTGGGAACTTACGAAACACGTCGCACCAAAATCGTTCGGCACGAGCCGTTATAGTCGGCGCGCACGCCGATCACAAGAAAAGAACGTGTGCCGCAAAGGCGGTGTTCGTCGGCAGGAGTACCGCGCGGTCGGTGGTCACATCGGCTTACCGTCGAGATAGATCGTGAATCCGCCGAAGGCAACCGTGAGGGCGACGTGATGCCGTTTCTTCGGCGTGAGCACGTCGGCGACGACTCTGCCGTTGTGTCCGATGATTGCCCGCAAGCTGTTGCCCGGCCAGGTATCGAACAAGAATCCGTCGGCGCCGCCGGGAGTCACCTTGTCGGCAATGCGTCCCGACTCCTTCTCACCGGGTTCAATGATCGCTTCGATCGTGAAGGGCTTGTGGAAGACCTCGTTGCGAATATCGAGAACCGCGCCGACTTTCGGCGCCACGTCCGAGGCGACAAGGCCCGAGATGCGCGGTTGTGCGTCGGCCGGCGATTCGGCCAATTGCCGAATCTCGTCGGCGGTCAGCAAACGCCCGAAGACGGACAGTCGCAAGATCTTGCCCGAAAACCGACTGCCGCCGGAGGCGTCCATGCCGATATGGAACGGATGCGCGTTGTCGGGAACCAGCGGCTGCTTCGGCTCGACCTGCGGTTCGTGTACGACGACGTCCTTACGACGTTCGGGCGGCGTGATCGACCAACGGACGAGCTTCCCGTTCTCGACGGTACCCTCGACGACCGTATTGCCTTCGGCGTGCAGCTTGAAATCGACATCCCATTGAGCCGGCCACGCCGGGAGCAAATGAATTTTTCCCGCATGTTCCTGGACGAGCATTTTTTCCAGCGCGACGGACCCCGAACCGAAGTGATCGAAATCGGGACACGAGTCGGGCCCCTCGCGGCCGTACAGCGGAAATCGGCACAGCGGCGAGGCCGTTCGGAAACGACGCACCAGCCCGGCGGCGGCTTCGTGCGCGTCGCCCGCACAGGCCCAGTGGATTTGGTCTTGCGTCCAACACGCGTTTCGGAAGCCGTCTTTGACCGTGCGAACCGTCATCGTTCGTGCAACGATGTCGGCGTTGCCCTGAGCGACGCCGAACAGCCGGAAAGGAAACGCCGGATACAGCTCGCCGTTTTCATGGTTGTGTTGCAGCTCCCACGAAGCGGCCGGTGCCAACGCCGGTTTCCCGTCGACTTGTTGCATGGGGACATCCGGCAGTTGCTCTCGAAGATGCATCCAGCGACGGCGATCGGCATCGGTGCCGACTCCCAAGGCGAGCAGCCGTTCGGTGCAATAATGCAACCCGGCGACATCCGGTGCGGGATTCACTGCGATCCACCACGTTTCGAGGACTTGGGCCGGATCGAGTCGCAGCCGTCCGTCGGGCTCGCGAGGGTAATGCGCTTCGTAGAATCGCAAGATTTCGCGGGCGAACGGCACGAGGACCGTATCGCGAAACGCCTCGTCGCCGGTGTGTGCGTAATAGTCGATCATCATGGCCGTCGTTTCGAGGCCCGAGGTGAAATAGTAGCTGTGGTAGTAGCCGCTGCCGTCGTTTTCTCCCGGCGGCGTTTTTCGCGGTTTGGCCTCCGATTGGTCGCCGCCGCGCTTGCCGCAATCCCGTTCGCCGCCGGTCGGCTCGATGTTTTCGCGGTAGTAGGCGCCCTCGTGGCCGAACCATGCTTTCGTGATCGCCTTGCGGATCGGCAACAGGCGGAAGTAGTACCGGAAAAACGGTTGCATCAAGTCGAAATCACCCGAGGCCAAGAGCGGCCAATAAAGAAGACGTTGATTCTGGAACGTAAAACGCCTTCCCCACAACCGGGCATCTTCGTGGCTGAGCCACGTGCCGTCGGGTTGCTGCACAGCGGGGATACGCGGTCGGCTCGCATAACGCAAGGGTTGCGTGAAGAGACCGCCGTTGAACTTCGTTTGCACGGATCCGCGACTTTGACAGGCCATCAGGTACCGGAAGACGTTGAATGCCTGCGATGCCAGCGCGGCGCCGTCGGGCTCGGTGCGATATGACGTGTATCCTTCGCCGTCGAATTTTTCCCGCAGCTCCCGCGGCAGCGTGTTGTCGCTCGCCATGATCCACGATCGACCCCAGAACGTTTCCCAGAAGCGGCAGTGCGATTTCCAATCGGCGGCGGTGTCGATCGGTCGCTTCGCTTGGGCCTCGATCGCGGCGATCCAGTCTTCGGCACGTGGCGCTTTCTTCGTCAGGGCGTGAATTCGAATATCGAAATCGGTGCCTTCGCCGTGCAACGCGTCGTTTTCGAGCGTCAGGTTCGGGCTTTCCAACAGATTGCCGAACGTGTTGAAACGGTAGGGATCGGGGACGACTTCGGCCATCTGCGGAACGTCGTAAAAGGCAAGTTCGGTCGGGTACACGCTTCGATCGCCGACCGCGTAGTACCACACGATGTGCCCGTCACGCTGCACGCAAACGTCTTGCGTGGGCGGATCGATCGGTTCCGAGGTGACGTTATACAGGCAACTGTCGAAGCGTTGCCAGAACTCGGGTTGTGCCCGCACGCGAAGCGGTTGCGGAGAATGAATTTCAACGTGGTAAACGGGCTTGTTCGCATCGGCCCACACGCGAAAGGTCACGCCGTCGGCTTCGATGCGAATCGAACCGGTCGGCAAATCGAGCGTTTGGATGAACGGTTTGCCTTTTTGGAAAGGGTTCGGTTCGAGGTCGATTCGGACACGTCCCGTTTTGAACAGGTCGCCGTTGTACGTGTAAGCGTCATTCTTGGAGAGGAGCAGGTACAGCGAACCGTCTTCGAGGGCATAGACGCCCGCTGCAATGTCGCCGTTGCCGATCGGCATCTGGCCCGAAGGATCGGTCGAGGGGGAATGCCATATCACGTTGTACCGGGCGACGGCGGATGAACTCGACTGCGGGCCGTTCGCCGACGAGACAACCGGCACGAGGCACAACACGAACGTCGAGATTGCAAGAAGGTAACGCATGGAAAGACGCTCCGTGGAATCGTCGGTGTGGGGAAGACGGCGAGCCGCTGAGGCGGGAACAGAAGACGGATCGTTCGCTGCGATTGTACTTCGCACCTTTACAACGGCAAACGTGAAGCCGCGGAGCCGACCCGTTTGCGTCGAAATCGAAAACCGCTAGCGGCTTTTTCCGCGTGACTGCCGAATCGCGTCGGCAACAAGGAAGGCAAACGCCGCTGATCGACCGGAAACGGCCGATCGACGTTCAACCGCGGCGCGATGCCAGCAGGTTTTTGAGAATCGGTTGTTGCGACCAGATATGTTCGGCCAGCACGTGCCGCGCTTCGTCCCATTGCTTGGCGATCAGTGCCCGCAAAATCGCCCGGTGTTGGCCCGCCACCATCGTGACCACGTCGGTTTCCGGGGCTGCGTAATCAAACACGGCCGTGTAGTAGGTCGCCGTGTACTGACGGAAAAAGTTGCGAATGTAGCGATTTTGCGATTTTTCGATCAGGTAGGCGTGCAGCCGGTTGTCGAGCGGTTGCGGTTCGCCGGGCGGTACCTCGCGGTTGCCTTCGAGCATCTCTTGAAGATCGGCCTCGATCAGGTGGGGACGGGCCAGGTCGAGCGCCTTCAATTCGAGCGATTCGCGGATTTCGAGGTACGCCCGAATGTCGTCCTCCTGCAACGGATGGACGACCCAACCTCGCCGCGGCATGTGCTCGATCAGTTGCGCCCCGGCAAGTCGGTTGAGTGTCTGCCGGATGACCGACCGGCCTGCCGAGTATTTGGCAGCCAGGGCTTCTTCACGCAGATACACCGGGTGCTGCTGGAGGCTGGCGAGCATGACCTCTTTGACCAGCACGCGGTCCCAGTCGGCCGAGGTCCGCGGGGGGGCCAACTCGGTGATCTCGGCAGCGTCGGCCGGTGGTTTGCCGGGCCGACACGTAAGCCGCCCGTTTGGTTGCTTGACGAGCAACCCTTCCTCAATCAGGTCGCACACCGCCGTGCGCACCGGAGTGACGCTGACGCCGTAATGGGCGGCCAGAGCGGGCAAAGTAAGCTTGCATGGAGGACCGTTTTCCGAGACGATACAGCGCCGGAGGTCTTCCCGAATGTAATCCGACAGACTCGAGGCATTCCCCGCTTGCGGCATGAAAAAACCTCCCTCCGGTTCCGGAACGCGGCCGCCGGGCACGTTCCCAACCCGTTACCGTTTCGTGAAAAGATGAGACATCCTCTGTATGTCACAATATTAGCATTGTCGACAATAGACAAGGCGCACGGCGGTCGGACACCGAAAAAAAGAGATGCACCGGTGCCGCTTTGAGGTCGCTGTGGAGCAGAAACCTTAACGCCTATCGTATCACGGGCATGCAGGTTTTCGGAAGGGGGATCGCTACATCTGGGGGGACAGGTCTGAGTTGTCTTGGGGGAGTTGTTTTCCCCGCATCGACCGAAGATGATGGCAGCGTGAAAAGATCGGCCCTCCGGAAGCGAAAAGCGCCGACGAGTCGGACGTTTATTCCCGCAAAGGGAGGAAATCGTCGATGAAAGTCGTTTGTCCCCGTTGTCATCAAACGGTCCCCTCGGAGGACGTGAGCCTCGACACCGGCTGGGCTCGTTGTCGTCCCTGTGACGAGGTGTTCGTCGTTCCCGAGTTGGCCTCCGTGGCGGCTGCGCACGCAAAGCCGGAATACGGCGACGAGGGGGACGAGGCCAAGACGCCGCCCGAGCGACCCTACGATGCGAGAATTCAGATTCAGCAGGACAACGAAAAACTCTTGTTGCGCGTGCCGGCGACCGGGGTATTCGGGCCGCAGATCGGCATCTTTTTGTTCTCGTTGTTCTGGCTGGGGTTTGTCACCTTTTGGACGTTGGGGGCCTTGGGAATCTTTTTCGGCGACGGCCTGAAACCCGAAAACATCGCATTTGCCTGTTTTTCAATTCCGTTTTGGCTGGTCGGGTTCGGTATGCTCGGCGGGGCGATCGTCGTTTCGTTCTTGAAGCGAGACATCTATTTCGATCCGGCGGTCGTCGTGATTCGAACGAGTGTGTTGCTTTTCCGCAGGACCAAGCGTGTTCCCCGCGAAAAGGTCCAAAAGGTGCGTCGCGTGTCGATGGCGCAGATGGTTCAGCAGGCTCACCGGAATGCCGCCCAGGCGATGAATGTGTTCACTCCCAATCTCGAGCTGGTGTACGAGGGCGGCACGGTCCGGATTCCGTGTCGAAACGAAGACGAACGCCGCTGGATCGAGGCGACGGTCAACGACTACTTGAAGAAGTACCCGGCCGATCCGCGATATTTCAGCGACGATACCTTCGGCGTGCCGAGGCGTGACGATGAATTCGCCCCGCGACGTGAACGAGACGATCCTCGAAGCTGGCGGCGGGATGATTTTTGACGTGCGACGTTCCTCTTGAAATTGCGCGGCGTGTTCGGGGGCCGCGTGGGCGCAAAGAAAAACTCGGACGCGAATCGTCCGAGTGAGAATTTCGAAAGGACTTCTCTTTCGTCGGGAAGCCGATCAGGTTGTCCGGACCGGTGACGGCGTTCCCGATCGCCAAAACGGGGGAGCGATCACGTCCGGTTGTGCTTGGACGGTTACGCCGCCTTTGGGATAGGGCGGACTGCCGTAATCGGCCGTTTCCAGGTACAGGAACACGCAGCCGATGATGATTGCGAACAAGGCGATTGCAAGCAATACGGCGTAAATGTCGGCCGCCCCTCTGCGGGTTCGCTTAGTTGAGTTTGCTCGCAACGCGATCTCCTTCTTCCATCTGACCACGGCTGAATTCCGGCAACACCTGGCACACGGCACGGTCGGCGGTCGTGCGGATGACTTCGACCCGTCCGAGATACTTGCTTTGGCCGTTTGCCATGCGGTACACCTCGAGGCGATGGCCCTTGATGAGGCCGTCGTCGGCACCGATCGAGATTTCGATCAGGCCGTTGCCGGGCGTGGCGACGACGACGCCGTCCACTCGCGGGGCAACCTCGTTGTACAGTTCAGGCTCGGGCTTCAGGTCGAACTTTTCGAGGACCGCCTTGGCCTTCGCGAAATCGGCTGCCAAGGTCGCCGATTTCTCTTTCAACAGACGCAGCTCGTTGGCCGTTTGATGCAATTCGTCGGTACGAACGACCAACGTATTGAACGCTTGAGCCTGGGCTTGCTGGGCCGCCTGAAGCTTGTTTCGCAGGTCGGTAACCTCGGCCGTTCGAGCGGCCAGCGTGTCGTGGGCTTGTTTCATGGCCGCGACGGCGTCGCGCTCTTGCTGAGTCAGCGTGGCCAATTCGGCCGTGCGCTGGTCGAGTTCGCGCTTCAGTTCGTCGCGTTCGGTTTGCAGCTTGGCGAGTTGTTGCCGCATGCTGTCGCCTTCGGCCTGAAGACGCTTCGTCAGCTTGTCGAGCTGCGCTTGCAGCTCTTGGACTTCCTTGCGGGCGTCCTGGAGCTGGTACTTCAGGCCCAACGGCTTGTCGGGAGAGACGTTGCCTGGTGCATTCTCGACGACGTCGCGCCAGTTCGTGTGCGCGGAATAGACCGCGACGGCAAACGACATGAACACCAAGCTCATCACGAAGATGAGAACGACAAAAATCTTGCCGATCAGGTTCATAGGATGGACCTTTTCCTGCGACTAGAAATCAACAGTCGACTTGAGTCGAAGACGATTCCGGCGAAGCTCCTCCGCCGGCGTTTCGGTCGACAAGTCGAACTGAGCGTCCGAAAAGACTCATCGGCCGAGAGCCGCCGCCCGAAAAAGCGGCAAACTCCCGAAGGTCATGGGCTTAGTATAATCTCTCCCAAATTGCCCTGTCAAACAGAAACACCATCTGCTGGAGAGGTTAGGAAGGCTAGGAAAACCTCCTCGCGTCGTGTTTCTCCGACTGGATCGTTCACACCGAACGTGTCGATTTTGACGCGCTCGGGCAGCCGGGGTCGCGCTCGCGCCACCATAGCGATTATCCCGCTATCAGGGGGCGTGGTTTCTCTTGTGGCGGGAAACCATGCCGAAGATTCCAATCCCGATTGCCATCGCGACGCAAAGCGCGGATTCTACCCACCCAAATGTAGCATACAGCGAATGGGATGTGTTTCGGCGGACGGTTGCTTGGATCACTTTTGGGGCCCGTCGGGGGCCCTCGGCCATGATGCGACCGGAAGGGGTCAGGGCGGCCGAAATGCCCGTATTGGCCGCGATCAAGAACGGTTTGCGAGTTTCGATGGCGCGGAAGACCCCGCATGCCAGATGAAGATCGAGTTCGCTCGAACCGAAGAACCAGCCGTCGTTGGTCAAATTCACCAGAACATCGGGGTCGCGATTCTTTCCGCGAAGTTCGGCCAGTTGGTCTCGAATGACCCTCGACAAGACGCTTTCGTAACAGATGTTCGGGGC
Source organism: Thermostilla marina (assembly GCF_054657455.1). Classification (NCBI taxonomy): domain Bacteria; kingdom Pseudomonadati; phylum Planctomycetota; class Planctomycetia; order Pirellulales; family Thermoguttaceae; genus Thermostilla; species Thermostilla marina. Next base: position 1,408,812 of record NZ_BAAHYR010000001.1, read on the forward strand.
GACCCGCAGCGGTGGCGATTCTTCATCGACGTCAGCCGGCGGCGGGAGCTCGAACGCCCTGGCGTGGGTGCCGGGCGTCGTGCTGGTGCTCAGCGGGCTGAAGTCCTGCAACCAGGGGAGGTGTTTGACCAGCGGAATGTATTCCCCGAACAATACGAGGTGGCGCTTGTCGTAGCGGCCGACGTAAGTCGCCGTGCCGTCCGGGTTGCGGCGAACGAAGGCCGCCGAGTTGAAAAACCGCATCCGACCGCCGTCGACATATACCGTCTCCAGTCCTAACAAAAGAGACGTCTCGGCCTGGTCGGCAAACTGCGTGAGGTCGCGTAGACTGCTGCGTTTGAGACCTCGGATGCGATCGGGAAACGATTCCGCGGGCTCGTTCCATTCCTGGGGCGGTGTCAGATCGTCGCCGTAGTCGTACAAGAAGTTGCCGTAGACCGTTTCGGGCCAAATGACCAGATCGGGCTGCGGCGAATGCGCGACGGCTTCGGCGGTCAGGTTCATATACTCGCGATGAATTTCCAGGCGTCGCCCGGGCGGCGGATCCAGCACGATATCGGCCGAACCTTGAATCAACGCGATGTGATACGTCGGGCCGGTGTCGGCCGATTCGACCGAGTTCATACGCGCCAAGCCGTAAGCTGCAAGAAGGGCGAACCCGGCGGACGTAGCGGCTAATGCGACGATCCGGCGTCGTCGCGATTCGCCCGGTCGCAGTGCCAGCGCCGACCCGGCGGCCAAGGCGACGATCACGCCTCCCAAGCCCTGTTCGCCGATCAAATCGGCCGTTTGGATCCACAACGGTTGCCGATAGAGGGCATGGGGCAAAGCTCCCATGCTGAATCCTGTCAGCAGATAGGCCCGGGCCACATCCAATGCCGTCCAAAGCACACCTGCGGCCGCCGGTACGGGAATTTGTGTGCGATCGACGACGACCCGCAACAGGGCGACGAACACCGGCAGGTAACAGGCGAGGTACGCCGAAAGCAGCACGCCGCCGAGTGCCGTGGCCCAGTGTGGAAACCGAAGCCAATGCAGCGTCGCCAGCCAAAACACGAACGATGCGGACCAAATCCCGATGTATTCGCGCCGCTTCGGCGCACGGCGCAAGGCAAGGACGATCCACGGAACGGGAGCCGCCCAAACCAGGTGCGCGAGATTCAACGGCGGCAAGGCCGCCCAATACAACAAACAACCGCCGGCGGCAAGCAAGATCGACGGAACCCGATTCCGCTGCGGCGCAACGTCGATTTCGACGCGGCGGGCGGCGGAGCCCGAGGGGGCGGCGGATTCGCGAGGCTTCGCAGGCGACGTCATCCGGTTGCGGCGGCGGGGGCCGATTGTTTGAGGAACTGTTCGAGGAGTTGATGTCCCACGTGCGTCAAGAAGCTTTCGGGATGGAACTGGAGCCCGAACAGCGGAAAGCGTTTGTGCCGAATGCCCATGATTTCCCGCTCGCCGTCCGGTGTCTCACTCCAGGCGTTGACGACGAAGTCTTCCGGCAGCGTGTCGGGCTGGACGATCAACGAATGATACCGCGTGGCCTGGAACGGGTTCTCGACGCCCTCGAAGAGGACTCGGCCGTCGTGATGGATCATGTCGGTCTTGCCGTGCATCAAACGCGACGCGCGCACGATCTTGGCGCCGAAGGCCTGTGCGATCGACTGGTGCCCGAGACACACGCCCAAAACGGGAATTTTTCCCGCAAAGCGGCGGGCGCATTCCATCGAGATGCCGGCATCGTCCGGCGTACACGGGCCCGGCGAAATGATCAAGTGCGTCGGCTGCTTGGCCTCGATCTCGTCGACGGAGATTTTGTCGTTGCGATGGACCTCGATTTCCAGCGCCGGATCGATCTCACCCAGACGTTGAACGAGGTTGTACGTGAACGAATCGTAGTTGTCGACGACCAGAATCATGGATCCATCGTACCCGATCGTGAAGGAAAATGAACGCCGTGCGGGCGGCAGCGGAGAGGGGCAAAGCCTACCTCGAATGCGAGGGGGTGCCATGCCGCCTAAAACCGCTAGTTTACATCCCACCTGTCGTGGCGAATAGACGGAAGCCCGGCAATGTCCAGCGGCCAGCCTGCGAAACCCGCGCTCACCGCGGTGCCGGGGTGATCGTGGCGGTCGTCTTCTTCCGTGGACGCAGCGAGATGAAACGCTCCTCGGGAAGGACGATCTCTTGAATGCGGAGTCCGAACTTGTCGCCGACCTTGACGGCTTCACCGCGGGCGATCGTGCGATTGCCGACTTGGAGATCCAACGGTTCTTCGCACGACTTCGAGAATTGCAAGATGGCTCCCGGGGCAAGTTGTAGGATCTGGGAGAGCGGTTGGCGAACCTCTGCCAGCGTTACCATGACGGGCACTTTCACCCGCAGCAGGCTTTGTGTGAACAACGGCAATTCGCGAACGGAGCCGATGCGACGTTGTCGGCCGCCGGTCGCTGGGGCGGGTTGCGGTTTCGGCGGTGCAGGCGACGGGCTTGTCGGGGCTGCGGCGGGAGCGGGTTTCGGGGACGCGCCCCAAAGGTTGCTCGGGGTGTTGGCGGGGACGAGGACGTACAGCGTGGTTTCTTTTCCGCCGGTTTGAACGACCAACGGCACCAGCCCGGCACCGTCGACGACCCCGGCCTTTTGGATCGCCGCGCGAAGGTCCTCGACGTAGACCGACTTGAAATCGGTCGCCATCAAGTCCGGGGGGAGAACCAGCAGGCCGAGTTCCTGGCCCAGGGTAGCCAACTTCGATTCGCCGGTCGGGTCTGGATGAGCCGCCCACTCCGGCAGAATACCGGAGGCTTGGGGGATGACGACCAAAGCGGCTGTGTCGCCGACCAGCAAGGCTACCACCAGAGCGGTACCCGCGAAGGCCTCCGCGTTGTCGGGCGAATACACCCCGGGTTCACCCGGGACGACCGAGGAGCACTCGGCATCCAACGCCCGACTCAAAGCACCGGCGATTTCTTCGGCACCTTCCGTGCACGCTTCGACGATCTTGGCAGCGGTATCGGCGGAAAGGCTCATCCTGGCTTGCCGTCATTGCTTAGGAAACACGGATATCGCGCAACGTCCGACTTCGTCATTCTCCCTTATCGGCCCCGGAGATCGGCAAACTTTATGTAATCCGAAATATTTGCGCAATCGTCTAACGCGCTGAGTTGGTGGTTTAGGTGGAGTGGGGTACGCAGAAAAAATGGGCGCCGTGCGCGACGCCCGTGGGTGAAGGCCGTGAAGGAAAAGTGCCGCTACGGCGAACCCGTCGCGTCGGACGAAACGCCTTCGGACAACTCTTTTTGCAGCTCCGGCAGGGTGGTTGCCAAGAAATCCTTAAGCGGGAAGTCCTCGGGCATCGGTTTGCCCAACCGAACCAGCAACATTTGATAGTGCTGAATCGTTTCGGCGATTTCGGCTGCCGCCAACCGGTCCGACAATCGCAGGAGGCTGGGGTATTCGTCCAACAACGCCCGCAGTTCGGTTACTGCGTTTTCCAATTGCTTGCGAGCTTCCGCCAGCGATTCCTCGGAATCGGATTGAACGAGGATACTGTTTGCCCGTACCTTGGCCAACTTGGCTTCGAGCATGTGCGGCGAATGGACGACTTGCGTGTGGATGAAGCTTTCCAGCTTGAACTCTTGCGGGAAGAATTGTCCCTCACGCGCCAGAATGTCGTCGTAGTGCTCGATGTAGCCGTTCAGTTCGTCGACGGTCACCGGATCGGCGAGCAGTTGCAACGCAGGAACGGCATCGAGTACTTCATACCAGCGGTCGAAGCCTTCTTCGTAAGCGGTCTTCGCCCGGGCGAAATCGTTCGCAGCGTAGGCGGTTTCGGCCTTGAGCATGACCTCGCGCGCGTCGCGGTAAAGCGGCATCCAAACGACCTTTTCCCGCAGGATCGGCGCCAGCGGATAATCGGGCGGGAAGACTTCGTCGATGGCTTCGAGAATCTTGACGCCGCGGTTGGTGAATTCGGCCATTTCGTCGGCCCAACTCGAGTCATGCAGCAGATCGGCGTCGGTGAAGTTGTCGATAACCGCCTTCCAGTGGTCGGCCGCCCGGAAGAAATGTTCCTTCGCACGATACGGTTCGTTGCCGATGTACGCTTGTCGGGCGAGATACAGTTCCTCTCGCGCGGCGATGGCGTCGTTGGTTTGTTCCACGGCCGCTTTGAGCTTCCACGAGTTGTACGCCACGATGCTGCGTTCCAACTCGATCAGCTCGGCGATTCGTTCCAGGTCCTGCGCCTTTTGGGCCAGTTCCAGGGCTTGTTCCCGCTTTTTCGCATCCTTGATGCGACGGGCGACCTGTTCGTGCGTCACTTTGATCTTGCGTTCGGCCTCGTAAGCGGCTTCGGCTTGCGCCTCGGTCCGCTGAGCAGGTGGGATCGACAAGGCGAGCTTTTCGGCGGGCGAAAGCTGTGCCTTACGTTCTTCGATCATCGACTCGCGGAGTCCCGGTTCCAACGCGTCGATTTGTGCCGCCAAATCGGCGATTTCGCGTAGGATGCGTTCTTTGTCGTCAAGGCGAATGGTTTCTTGCTCGCGTCCGGCGGTGAACTCGCGTCGGCCGTAGTCTTCGACCCAGTCGGAGTAGGCCGTTTTCCAGGCCCAGCGGGCCTTGTCGCCGAAGGTCCCTTCTTCTTCGATCACCTTGGCGTAGTTCATTTGGGCCATGGGGCGGTTCTTGTAGAACACCAGCGGTCCCGCCCGCAGGAAAGCGCCTTCGTCGACGATCTTCTCTGATTTGGCGAACCAATCTTTGCCCACCAGCCAATTGTCGCGCGGCGGTTCACCATGGTGGACGTTGTACGGGTCTTCGGGATCGGTGAACAACCGTCGAAATTCCTTCTTTTCGTCGGCGTTGCCGATCTTGTAGGCGTAGGTCCAGCCGACGTCTCGATAAATGAGCGGTTCCTTTTCGTTGTAGCGAATTCCTTCGCGCAAGAATTCGGCCCCGCGAATGACCCAACGGAACCGTTCGCGGTAGTCGTCGAATTCGACCGAGTAGTTGTACGAGATGTCCCAGCCCAAGAATCGCCAAACGGCCACGAAGTGCGGTTCCAAGAGCATCAACTGGTTGATCGTGGCCATCGCGTTGGCCCAGTCTTTTTTCTTCTTGAAGTTTTGGGCTTTCAGCCACAAGACATTCACGGCCACGCCGCGCAGACCGAAGGTAGCCAACTTGGCACCTTCGCTGGCCGGGTCGAGCTTGCCGAGTTGACTTTCGGAAAGCCCTTCCTTTGCCCGCATTTGCGTGATGAGACCGCCGGGCGAGCCCTTGTGCCCCGGACGTGCTTGGGTCGAGGGTAACGCCAAGAAAGCCACCAAGCCGAGCATCAGCCCGATCAACACGAGGTAAACGATAATGCGGCTGAATACCTGTTGGCGCGTCCTCATGCCGCCACCTCTCGCGTTCTCATGAAGAAGTAACCGACCAACAACAGCACGACGGAAAAGGCGACGATCGTGGTGATGTCGACGGCGATGATGTTGCCCGGGATGTTGTATCCGTAGGCGACGAAGTCACCGAGCCCGAACCGCGGCAAGGGGGGAATCACGTGCGAAAGCTGAAGTAACCACCACTCCAAGGCGCGGTCGAGCGCTTTGGCCAGGTTCACGCCGGGCGAGTCGGCCAGGTCGGAAACCATGTTGGCCTGAGTCACGATGCGGATCAGCGATTCGACCGGGCCGCCGCCGTATTTCGGGTGCATGCCGATTTCGACCAGGAAATCATGGAACAAACCGCCGATCATGACGCCGCTGGTCGCCAGGATGGCGATCGGCGCCGACAGGAACGTGCTGAACATCACGCCGAATCCGATGATCAACGTCATCTGGAACCAGATTCCGGCGTAGCCCTTGATGAAATTCAGCCAGAAGGGGCGATCGCCCACACGAAGGTACAAGTCGGCCTGCGCAGCACCGAAATACTGTCCCGATTCGAGACATCGCAACCAGATTTCGACCTTTCCGTCGGATGAGACGAGATCTTCCATCAGGTCGAATTCGGTCTTTTGCGCCGACGACAAGTCGACCGACTTCGGATCTTGGTACATTTGACCCGTTTTCGGATCGACACCCGTTCGCTGGATGACGCGGGCGCTGGTGAAGTTGCGTCCTTCGTCGTTTTGGACGAACTTCTTCGGGATGGCCGTTTCGTAGATTTGGAATTCTTTGGCCTCGAAGGCGGGCATTTCCACGGTCAAGCCGGTTTCGGGATTGCGGACCGCCAAGCTTCCCATCACCCCGCGATCGATCCGGCCTTTGTGCGTGCGGAAAATGCTGATGTTCATCTCCACCGGGATCGCGTCCCCGGGGAAGTTTCGACTCCGCATGTTGTCGAAGGTCCAGATGATGGCACCTTCGGTACCGCCTTCGATGTAGCTGCGGTATTCCCACTCTTCACCGACGCTGAGGCCCTTCTTTTGGTCGGTGCCTTGTCGGCCGCGGAAAGAAATGTCGCCGTACAAGGGGACGCGTGCAACGAGCTGGTTCCGCGGTCCGCTGACCACGTAACGTCCGTCGTCGGTGACCGTCACCACGTGGGTATGTCCCGCGGCCGAATCGACCACGGCGTTACCGTCGGCATCGATGTATACACGATGCTTGTGGCCTCGCGTTTCTTGCGTGTAACCTTCCAACGCCTGCGTGTCGCCGTCGACCGGATGGAGATCGTCGGCGGTCAAGACGTGCGTATGCTGTAGTCCCTGAAGGACGAAGAGGTAACTGACCGTGCCCATCAGGGCCAACAAGACCGTGCCGACCGCCACAAAACCGAGGAAGCGGCCGAGGACCAATTCCGACATCCGCAAGGGTTTCGTGACGACGGTATAAATCGTATGTCGCCGGATGTCGTTGGGGATGCTGAAGACGGTCAACAGCAGCATCAACAAGAGGATCAAGTACGATGTCGTCGAGAAGACGAAATTCAAATACAAGCGGGCGGGCTCACTGCTTTTGGGGTCCAAGAACCACCCGGCAAACAAGAGAATCGCCGCAAACAGTAAGAAAACGAGGAGAACCCAGTTGCGCAGCGATTCGAGGGCGACCAAGCGCACGACCGCTCCTACCCGTCGCGGCGAGATGAATGCCACATCCTCGACGGCATCGCGCAGGATCGACACGATGCGCATCGTTCCGGCTCGGACGTTCCCGGATCGGTACAACGTCGCCCAAATCCAGCCGGTGATCAGCATGAAGCCGAACACGGCCAGGATTGCGCCGCCGCAGTGGAGCAACGCTTGAGGCAACCACGGTAGAAAGTCGGGAATACTATGTTCGATCGGCATTTTCCGAGCTTCTCCCATGGACACGTCGACCGGGATGGGCCTCGCTTTCCCGGATGATCGTCAGGAACAACTCCTCGAGCGTGGTCGAGGGATTGCCCCACGCGAGGACCGGCACGTCGTGTTTTTCGAGGACCGCCTTGATTTCCGCTTCGACTTCGGGCGACAGTTGCGGCGTGCGAATCTCGGTGACGTCGCGTTGCGCCAAAAGACTGTCGACGCGGCCCAATTCTTTCAATTCGCCCTGGAACAGGATGCCGATGCGGTCGCAGACATCTTGCACATCGGCCAAAAGATGGCTGCACAAAATGATCGTTTTCCCTTGATCCCGCAGCTTGAGGATCAAGTCTTTCATCTTGCGCGTGCCGATGGGATCCAGCCCCGAAGTCGGCTCGTCGAGCAGGATCAATTCGGGATCGTTGATAAGCGCCTGGGCCAACCCGATACGGCGGGCCATCCCTTTGGAGTATTCTTTGAGCGCCCGTCGCTTGGCCCACGTGAGCTCGACCATCTCGATCAGGTCGGCCACCCGCTGGCGACGAACGGCATGCGGAATCTTGAACAATCGGCCGTAAAAGTCGAGGATCTCTTCCGCGTTCAGAAAGCGATATAGGTACGACTCTTCAGGCAAATAGCCGATCCGCTCGTTCTTGCGGACATCCGAAGCCGGCTTCCCGAAGACGAACACGTCGCCGCTGGTGGGGAACAACAGTCCCAAGAGCAATTTCATGGTGGTCGTCTTGCCCGAGCCGTTCGGCCCCAACAGCCCGAACACCTCCCCGCGGTAGATTTCGAGATCGAGAGCCTTCAATGCACGGACTTTTTGGCGGCCCCAAAAATCTCGGTAAACCTTCGTCAGGCCCCGAGTTTCGACGACCACTTCTTTCGCTTGAGCCGTTGCCATGCCGTAAACCTCGTGGACTTGGTTTGGTCGCGAAGTGCGCGGTTTCGATCACGTACTTTCGGCATCCCTCTGTTGAGGGGGTGACGCTTCGCGAATGTGCTCCGTGTGTGACTCGCTACGGGGATGACCGCGGATCGGTTCGAGAGGATCTGTGTCCTCTCAACTTGTCTGTACTGCGATACTTGCGCACATTCAAGTCACCCCGACACCGTCGAATACGACGTATCGGCAAGAGCAGCCGAAGCCGTCGCCGGCCGATGCACCACGGTCGTGCGGCACCAACGGCACCGCAGCAGCTCCCGAAGACGAGTTCTCCGACCGGTTCACCGAAAAGGCGGGATGCTGTGCGAGGAACCGGCAGCATCGACGCGCTAGCACGCGAACCGGTGGGAAACTTCATCCTACTCCCCCGTCGCGTGTGGTTCCAGCAGAATGCAACAGTGGGCAGACCTCTCGCACGAGAAAACGACGCGTGGGATGGCCGATTGGGCAAGATATGCGGATTAAAACGACGAAAAGCGCCCTCGGCAGGGCCGAATCCCGTTGTTTCCAAGCCGTGGATCCTGGCCACGCCGAGTCGGTCGCTTCCCCGATGTGCGTTGTCCTCGGTCGTGACCATGTAAAGGGCGTGCAACCGCCGGGGTTCCGAACTATCGTGTTCCTTTGGTCATGATCGGTCGGAAGCCTCGCGAAGGCTCCAAAGTCGCGGTTGTCAAAAGCGACGGCCGTAGGAAAGGGATGTGTTCACCGCCGCGCCGGGTGACGGAAACTCCGGTTCGGTGGTGTGTTTCGAAAGGAGAGTGACGATGCGATCGACGGTGCAACGACGGGTGATCTGGGCCCTTCTGACCGTGGTGATGTTGGGGGCGTGCGAAGCCGCGCGTGCGGAGGCACGTTTCCCCGTGGAGCGGCTGCAAGGGTTCGTCGTCCAATTGGGATACGACGGCGGTCGATCGGCGGCGGCTGCGGCTTCGCGGCCGGGCGTGCTGCTTCAGATCGTCGAGCAACCCGACGCGTGCGAAAAGGCAAGGCAAGATCTTCTCGCGAAAGGGTTGTACGGCCGAGTGACCGTCGTGGCGGGGGCGTCGAATCGGCTTCCCTATGCCGACGGCGTCGTCAACGTCGTGATGGCTTCGGCGTCGTGGAGCACGGCGGTTTCCCAAGCCGAGATCGAACGGATTCTCGCCCCGCGGGGCCTGTTGTTGAAAGAAAAGGCGGGCGATTGGGAGGTCGTTTTCGAAAAACCGGTTCCCCAAGCGATCGACGAATGGACTCACTACCTGCATGATCCGACCAATCGCAAGGTGGCCCAAGATCACGTGGTCGATTCGCCTCGGACGCTGAAATGGAAAGCGGGGCCGGAAAAATCCCGTCACCACGATCATTTGACCAGCCTGAATGCAATGGTGACCGCCGGCGGCCGGTTGTTCTACATCTTCGACGAGGGTTCCCGGGCATCCATTCTCCTGCCCCCGGATTGGAAATTGATCGCCCGCGATGCCTTCAGCGGTGTGCGATTGTGGGAACGCAAGATCGACCAATGGGCGCCGAATCTATGGCCGCTGAAAAGCATGCCGGCAACGTTGCCGCGGCGATTGGTTGCCGTCGGTGACGCAGTTTATGTCACGTTGGGGATCGAGGCGCCGGTCGAACAACTCGATGCGGCAAGCGGTGAGACGGTCCGTACCTTCGTCGGCTCGGAGCGGACGGAAGAGATCCTCGTCGAGGGCGACACTTTGCTGGCGATCCGGTTGACGGGGAAGAGTCCCTACGAAGACACCGACGAAGAAAAATGGGAATTCGTCGATTACCGCGTCACGAAGTTCCCCTATTTGGCGAAACTCGCCGACAGCGTCATGTCGCCGTTGTGGCTGCACGCGGACCGGCGGCTGGTGGTCTACGATCGCGATTCGGGGGAGGAACGCTGGCATCTCGACGGACATTTTGCACCGTTGAGCCTGGCGACCGACGGCAAGCGAGTCTACTTCCACGACGGCGAGTGCATCGTGGCTTGCGACCTGGCTACCGGGAAACAACTGTGGCGAAGCGAGCCTGTGCCCGTTTGGCAAGAGTTTCACGGTTGGTTCGGCGCATCGTTGGTCGTGTACGACGACGTCGTCGTGTTTGCCGGGGGCGAAAACATGGATTGGGCGGCGCCCGGGATCAAGACGGGGGCCGACGATACGATGACGGCGTTTTCGGCGATCGACGGTCGAAAACTGTGGACGGCGGCCCATCCGCCTTCCGGCTATCGGAGTCCCGAAGACTTGATCATCGCCCAAGGCTTGGTGTGGGCCCCGCACTCGACGAAGACGTCGGCTGCCATCCTGCGCGGCTTGGATTTGCACACCGGCGAGGTCGTGCGGGAATTTCCCGTCGATTACCAGCACGGGTTCCATCATCGTTGTTATCCCGGTAAAGCGACCGAAGATTATCTGTTGCTTTCCAAGGTGGGGATCAACGTCATCAGCTATACCGGCGACAAGATCGACAACAACCATTGGATCCGCAGCGCGTGCGGGTACGGCTTCATGCCCGCCAACGGCATGATTTATATCGCCCCCGACCCGTGCAATTGCTTCCCCGAGGCCAAGCCGAACGGCTTCGCAGCGTTGGCACCGGCGGTCGACCGCACGAAGCTCGTGTTCCGAGACGATTTCGAACCGGGGCCGGCATACGAGGCCGTCCGTGGTGCCGAGGTGCAAGGCGTGCCTGCCGAGGAATGGGCTACCTTCCGGCACGATGCGGAACGCAGCGGTGCGACCGAGAGCACGCTCGGCGATGCCCCGAAAACTGTTTGGCGGACGCCGTTGGGCAAGAAATTGTCGACGCCCGTCGTCGCCGGAGGACGCGTGTTTACTGCCGTGCTCGATCGCTGCGCGGTGGCGGCGCTCGATGCGCAAAGCGGTAAACTGTTGTGGGAAAAGGCGGTCGGCGGATGCGTCGATTCGTCGCCGACCATCGTCCGCCTCGCCAAGGACGGAAAAACGATCGACCTGGCGATCTTCGGGGCGACCGACGGCTGGTTGTACTGCCTGATTGCCGAAGACGGGACGCTCGTGTGGCGGCGGCGTTTGGCACCGACCGACGAACAGATCGTTGCTTATGACCGGCCTGAGTCCGTCTGGCCGGTGCACGGCGCTGTCTTGGTGCACGACGGTTTGGTGTACGCCGCGGCGGGCCGGACGGCCTTCATCGACGACGGCGTGTTCTTGTACGCCGTCGATCCGGTTTCGGGCGATGTGCGCGTGCGGGAGAACCGCGACAGCGACGATCAGGCGTTGTCGGGCTTGAACACCAAAGCGGCAAAGCCCGAGATCTTCTCGGCCAAGGGGGACCGATTGTACATGCGGTCGCTGACCTTGGATACCTCGCTGCGGGAAGCCGACGGCGCGCAGCGGCATATCTTCGCGCCCAACGGCTTGCTCGACGACAGTTGGTTCCATCGGGCCTTTTGGGTGTACGGAACCGGATTCGCCGGAGGTCCCGGCGGTTTTGGTTCCACCGGCAATCAGAATCCTTCCGGCCGCATCATGGTCGTCGACGACGATATCGTCTACGGTTTCGGACGAACGCAATACGGATGGGGATCGGCGTTCCTGTACCGCCTGTATGCCGTCAAGGTGGTCGAGGCGAATGAGGCTTCGTCCGGAAAACGCGGCAAGAAGCCCCAAGACAAGTTCGAACAGCTGTGGGCGGTCGATTCGCCGATCTTCGTGCGGGCGATGGTCAAGGCCGGCGATACGATTCTGATTGCCGGTCCGAAACGGCTGTACGACGATCCGGCCGTGTTCGAACAATTGCCGTCGTCGGTTGCCGGGGAAAAGATCAAGGAGCAATTTGAGCTTCTGCACGGCGGTGCCGAATTGTACGCCGTCTCGGCGGCCGACGGTTCGGTGCTGTGGAGTCAAACGCTCGATTGGAGACCGGCCTGGGACGGTCTGATCGTTTCCGGAAACCGTGCATTCGTCGCTTGTGAAGACGGCACGATCCGCTGCCTTCAGTAGCGAAGGCTCGTGACGGAGCAACGCTTCTTGCGGCGACAAAAGCGGCTGATGAGCGGCAAAGACGCTTCGGAATCGGCGATCCGCGGGGCATGGCGAAGACGGCCGAACCCGGTAAAATGAAGGTTTGGCTCGTTCGAAGCGGGAAGCCCTGGGGACCACGATTCCGGAGATTTGTCGCATGGCCGTGCCGCAAGTCGTCATCGTCGGCCGACCGAATGTCGGCAAATCGAGCATCTTGAATTGGTTGGCGGGCGAACGATTGTCGGTCGTCGATGCCAAAGCCGGCGTTACGCGCGACCGGGTCACCAGCCTCGTTCAGATCGGAAAGCGATACGTCGAGTTGGTCGATACGGGCGGTATCGGGATCGTCGACGCCGATAATTTGAGCGAACACGTCGAGCGGCAAATCGAAATCGCCTTGCACACGGCCGACGTGTTGTTGTTCGTCGTCGATACGAAGACCGGCGTCACCCCGCTGGACGAACAAGTCGCGCAAAAGTTGCGGCGGTTGAAATGCCCCATCTTATGCGTGGCGAACAAGACGGACGCACCTTCATGGGATCCTGCTGCAGCCGAGTTCGAACGATTCGGTTGGCCGGTGGTGGGGGTCAGTGCGCAGCAGAGACGCGGCGAGTACGAGTTGCTCCAAGAAATCGTCGAGCGTCTACCACCGGTCGATGACGAAGCGGCGCCCGAAGATCCCGTCATGAAGGTGGCGATTGTGGGACGGCGCAATGCCGGTAAGAGCACCTTCATCAACACCTTGGCACAAGAGGAACGGATGATCGTTTCCGAAGTGCCGGGTACGACTCGCGACAGCGTCGACGTGCGGTTCGAACTCGACGGTGTTCCCCTGATCGCCATCGACACGCCGGGGTTGCGACGGCGAAAGAGCATTCAGGATTCGGCCGAATTCTACAGCATGCAGCGGGCGGAACGCAGTATCCGCCGGGCCGACGTCGTCTTGCACTTCTTCGATGCGTCGCAAGAAATCAGTCGTGTCGACAAGCAGTTGGCCACGATGGTGCACAAACAGTTCAAGCCCTGTATTTTCGTGGTCAACAAATGGGACTTGGTGGCCGACAAGGCCGACACGATCGACTGGGCCGACTACCTGCACGATACGTTTCGAAACATGCGCCATGCCCCGGTGGCGATCATCACGGGAAAGACCGGAAAAAACGTCAAACGGCTGATCAACCATGCCCAGATGTTGTTCAAGCAGGCGCGCAGCCGCATGGCGACCGGGCCGTTGAACCGCGCCGTTCGAGAGGCGCTGCGTCGGAATCCGCCGCCGTTGTATTACCACCGGCGAGTGAAGATCTACTACACCGTGCAAGTCGCCGTGGCGCCGCCGACGTTGGTATTCTTCTGCAACAACGCGGACGCGATCTCACCGACGTATCAACGTTACCTCGCGAATTTCCTGAGAGATTTCGTGCCGTATCCCGAGGTGCCCATCCGGATGTTCTTCCGCAAACGCGACAGCGAATCCGGATACCGCAAGGATCGATCCCTCGAGGAATTGGACGAGGCCGAAGTGGACGCGATCGGCGAGGAATGAGTCTCGATATCGACAGGCCTGAGGCTCGAGTACGATCGACTATTCGCGGAAGCGGTAGCCCACGCCGCGGACCGTTTCAACGTATTTTCCGGCCTCTCCCAATTTGCGACGCAAACCGACGATCTGTACGTCGACCGAGCGGTCGGTGACGACGTTTTCTTCACCGTGGACCGCATCGGCGATTTGGCTGCGGGTGAACACCCAGCCGGGACGCCGCGCCAAGAAATGCAGGACGCGAAACTCGGTGGGGGTGAGCGCGACCGGCTTTCCTGCGACGGTGACTTCATGTCGCCCCGGATGGATCACGATGTCGTGAACGCTCAACGGCCCCTCGCCGTCGGTCGGTTCACTGTGGACGCGTCGCAGTACCGATCGGATGCGGGCAATGAGGACCCGCAGACTGAACGGCTTGGGCACGTAGTCGTCGGCGCCCAACTCCAAGCCGGCTACGATGTCGGCTTCTTCCCCCTTGGCGGTCAGCATGATCACCGGAGCCGATTGCGTGTCGGGATCGGCCTTGAGACGCCGACAAACGGTCAAGCCGTCGATTCCCGGCAACATTAGGTCGAGCAAGATCAGGTCGACGACGTGTTCCCGCAATAAGCGAAAGGCCTCTTCGCCCGATCCGGCGACCAACGGTTGGTAGCCCTCTTTGGCCAGGTTGTAACGCAAGAGTTCCTGGATTTCGACTTCGTCTTCGACCAGCAAGATCGTTTCGCGTGCCATTGTTCCGGACGAATTTGGTGAAAAGAAGGGTCACACGCGACCCCGTTCGGACCATTGCGACCGAACGTTGCGTGCCCTGAACCGGTCGCTCGCATGTGCGCGCCCCGGCTTACCGCACCCGGTGAAACAGGGGCACAGGCTGAACGATTCGTAATCGTGTGGATGTCACTAACGGCCGAAGACGATCAGTCGCCGATCTCGAACACCGCCTCGATCTCGACCGCAGCGTTCAACGGCAGTGTGCCGACCCCGAAGGCGCTGCGGGCGGCGATTCCCGCCTCGGGACCGAAGACCTCGGCGAACAAGCTGCTGCATCCGTTGATGACCGCCGGTTGCGCGTGAAAGTCGGGAGCCGATTGGACGAGGCCCAACGTCTTGACCAGGCGAACGACACGATCGAGGCTACCCAGTGCGCTCCGCACGGACGCCAAGATTCCCAACCCGGCTCGAACGGCTGCTTCGACGCCTTCGGCTTCCGACAATTCCGCTCCGACGCGCCCGGTGATCAACGTGCCGTCGGCGGCCATAGGCAAATGTCCCGCGGTGAACAACAGGTTGCCCGAGATCGTCACGGGACGATACAGGCCTTTCGGTTCGGCTGCGGGAGGTAGTTCCAGCCCGCGCTTTTGCAGTACCGCATGCAGGTCGGCTTCGAAACCCATGTGACTTCCTGTTCGAATGCGATCGGGAACGGACGAGGCTCAGTCGATAATCTTCGACACCGGAATCTCGACGATGCCGCGTGCGCCGGCCGCCTTCAGCTTTGGGATGATGTGCCGGACGGTCGATTCGTCGATGATCGTCGTGACCGAGGCCCACTTGCCGTCGGCGAGATCGGCCACCGTGGGATTTTGCAGGGCGGGCAAGATTCGGACGACGTCGTCCAACTTGTCCTTGGGAACGTTCATCATGATGCTCACTTTGCCCTCGGCGGCCATCGCCCCGTTGAGCATCAACGCGATGTCGTCGATCTTGGATTTTTTCCACGCATCTTGGTACGCCTGCTTGTTGGCGATAAAGCGTGGTGTACTCGTGAGCACCTCGGCCAAGATCCGCAAGTTGTTCGCCCGCAAGGAACTTCCCGTCTCGGTGACCTCGACGATCGCATCGGCGAGCTTCGGCGGCTTGACTTCGGTCGCCCCCCAACTGAATTCGACTTTGGCCTCGACACCGTGTTCCCGCAAGAAGCGAGTCGTGATGCCGACGGCTTCGGTCGCGATCCGCTTGCCTTGCAAGTCTTGGACCGACTGGATTTCGGAACCTTCGGGCACGCACAATACCCAGCGCACCGGACGGCGACTGACCTTCGAGAAGACCAGCTCGGTAACTTCGATCACGTCGGCGCCGGTTTCGACGATCCAGTCGTAACCGGTCAGACCGGCATCGAGAACGCCGTCCTCGACATAGCGGGCCATCTCTTGCGCCCGAATGAGCATGCACTCGATCTCATCGTCGTCGATCGATGGATAGTAACTTCGCGATGCGTACGTGATCTTGTATCCGGCGCGGCGGAACAATTCGGCGGTGGCTTCTTGGAGACTTCCGGCCGGGATTCCCAAACGCAAGACATTTCCCATGGGACTCGATTCTCCCGATTGTGAACTCGAGGTTGGTTCGCTGTGGTTGGACCTATTGCATGCGGATCGGCGGGCGGTTGCCGCTCATTTCTTTCCGTACACCTGGTCCGGATCGAATACGCGTGTGCCGACGGTTTCAAGGCCATCGGGCGTTACCTTGCGGTAGAAGCAGGAACGGAAGCCGGTATGGCATGCGGCGTCGCCGATCTGTTCGACCTTGAGCAGGATCGTGTCGGCATCGCAATCCAGGTAGATTTCGTGAACTTTTTGGACATTGCCGCTTTCTTCACCTTTGCGCCACAGCTTGTTGCGGCTACGGCTGTAATAGACGGCACGACCGGTTTCGAGCGTTTCGCGGTAGCTCTCGGGGTTCATGTAGGCCATCATGAGGACCTCGCCGGTCTTGTAATCTTGCGCGATCGCCGGCAAGAGGCCGCCGCCCTTTTCAAAGTTGGGTCCCTGCGACTGATTCTCACTACTCACTTGCGATTGTCTCCTGCAGCATCGTTCCGGTCGGCTGTTCCGACGCGTGTGTACCCAAGGATCATCTCTTTACTGATTGGAAAGGTATTATTTTACGCCCCCGGCCGACCGGACCATAGTGGGGCGTGATGGCGGCGTGCCGAGGGCAATCGACCGCTGTTCCGGCGGGGCGTATTTCTTACCGGGGCCGACACCCGCCGAGGAAAAAAAGTTCGCTCCCGTGCGTTTCTTTCGGGTCGTTCCTCCTGCTTATCGTGAGGCAACAGCTGCCCGACGGCAACCCGCGGGCTGTTTGTTTTCGGTTAGCGACGTGATCGCCGAAAGAAGGGGGGCACTTAGTGCTTCCGGCAGGGGGGCAGCGGATTGAAAGCACGGCGTTTCGCGCGTCCTTCCCGTTACGAGCGGCGCAACCGTCCTTCGGCACGGCGGAATGGAGCCGTCCCCTTTGTTTCGACGAACAATCAGATGGGGCAGGGTGTGGTCCCTGTGGCGGTCGTTGAACGGCTGTGGTTCTCAAAGGATGTTTCCGCGGTTCGGTGATTCGCGGATCCACATAAACGTGTCTTCGGCGAAAGTGTCCAGTCCGGGATGACGCCGCTTTCGGCGGTGCATCGCGTCGGGACGGGTAGTCGGAGATCAAGACGATTCTGACTCGGGAGCAAGTCCCGATCCGGACGTTTGGCGGAAAAGGAGCGGTTCCTTGGAACGTTCGCTTTCGGTGTTGTTGGTGGTGCGCAATTGTCAACGGACACTTGCGCAGGACGTCGCTGCCTTGACGGAAGTGTTGCCCGATCTGACGGACCGCTGGGAAGTGATCTTGGTCGACGACGGGTCGACCGACGCTACCTGCGAAATCGTCGACGAGTTGTCGCACCGGTATCCGCAGATTCGTTGCTTCCGCTATCGGGAGGAGCACGGTCGGGTGGAGGCGATTCGGGCCGCATTGAGTCGAAGCAGGGGCAAGATCCTGTGTATTCCCGATCCACGCTGTCGCCTTTCGCCCAGCATGCTGGCCCGGATGTGGAAGGCGACGGAGGAATACGATGTCGTCTTGGCCGGTATTCCGAAACAGGAACGCCGCACAGGGACGCCGAGTTTCGGTTACGTGATGATCTATCGTCGTGCGATCGATCCGTTGTTGCCGTACTTGGGCAGCTTGGATCGCTTGCCCACGGCGCTCGACCGACTGGGTTACTCGTGGCGCGATATTGAGGCGACGCTTGCGGCTGCGAAGTCGGGTGAGCCGATCAAACGTCCGCATCTTCTCACGCGCGATTCCCGGCGTGACGTGTCGCAGGGCGATCTTCGGTTGCGTTCCATGCATTGATTGGGCACCAACGGCGCAGGACGACGCTTGCAACCTGGTCGTGGGTGCGTGGTTCAATGCCGCAAAAAGGGGCGGGTGAAAACACTATTGACGCATGTTGCAACCCGCTTTCGGCCGAATATAATGAATGTGCGGTCGGGAGCAGGCTTGTTCGCTCCGGATCGCCGAGCCGTCCGCATTTGCGGCGTGCGGGCGGCGAACCTCATCGAGCCGCAATCGTTCATCGCATTCGGTGATCAGCACCATGCAGCGTCCAGTCGCTCGACCGAGACGAATTTCCCAATCGAGGGAATTGTTCTACACGGTCCCGAACGAGCGGAAAACGGCTGCCCGACAACACATGAGATGATCGACCGGCCCCGTGTTCGGCACGCGGGCCGTTTTTATATGCGTTGCTGGATCAACAGGACGGGGCAGCGTTCGATCCGGCAGGTTTGCCGACAAACGACGTGATTGTCCGTAAAAGGAGACGCGACGCATCGCACCGCAACGAGTTCGGTCATTCCCGGCGAGATCAATGGTAGAACGGTCCGGTACGGCCGTTGGAAGATGCCTGCTCTGATGATTGCTTCTTGAATCTCGGTGGAATGCAAGTAAGTTTGCGGGACGAGAAGGCGACCGAAGAGGGGAAATGTTATCTGAATTGCAATTTTTTGTTTCCCTTCCCTTTTTATGGTTCGGCTCTCTTTCGGTCGATCGGCCTTTTCGAGTCTCCCTCCGACACGCGTCGCCGGCACACGAGGACGTGTCGTCACAAGGCGTGAGCGCATTGGTTTTCAAATCATGGGAGCAGCTCACTCCGATCCGGCAACACGCCGATCGTGTGCGCCGAAGCCGGTGTTCCGACCGTTGGTCGGGTTTTTCGGCTGCGGCGGCCTGCGGATGTCGCGCCCGTCCGGCGATTTCTTTCGGTAGTCTTTGTCGCTTGCGCTCTTGTGGAATCGCCGTTTCGCGCGTGCGCCGACGACAAGACGGCCTGTGAAGAAATCGCGCCGTGTTCCATCACGGTCCTTGCGAAACGTTTCGCAAGGGAAGGAGGCATCCGCCATGAGTATCGTCGATCGTCCCACCGCTCATGTCGACGTGTCGGTCGTGAACCGCACCGCGGGAGTGCAGCGGGGCAAATCGCTTCATCGCTTGGCGAAGGTACGCGAGCTGCAAGGGGTGTCGATTCGGACAATGTCGCGACGTATGGGCGTCGATGCCCGCACCGTTCGTCGCGAGGAAGATCCCGAAAACGATATTCCTTTGAGCGTGCTGTACCGCTGGCAGAAGGCATTGGGGGTGCCGCTGATCGAGCTGTTGGAAGAAACCGATGAGCCGCTCTCGGCGCCCGTCCTCAAACGGGCGAGGATGGTGCGTCTTATGAAGACGGCGATGGCCATCCTCGAACAATCGCGGCAACCGGGGGTCCAACGCCTGGCGCAGAATCTCGTCCAACAATTGGTCGAGATGATGCCCGAGTTGGAGGGCGTCGGTCCTTGGCACAGTGTCGGTCAGCGGCGTTCCCAAAAGGAACTCGGCCGTGCGGCACTTCGTCGGTTCTCGATGAACGGTCGCTGAATTCGGACGGCCGAATTCCGAGCACGCGGTTTTCGACGTAACGACGGTTTCGGGCTGCAAGGGGAGCACGATGCCTGGACTCCCGTTGCGCGATGTCGCACTTGTGAGGGGGGTGATTTGACAGAGGTGCCGACTCCGATCACGATAAAATAAGAATTCCGCAGGACTTCTTTCCCATCTCCCGAGTCGATCGGACGGTCGCAGGACCAGCCGCGATTTTTTCTCGTCGCGCGGGTATCGGGTTTCGGAACACCCGATCTTCCGGCATCCTTGGCGGACGGCCGGATTTTTGTTTGCACGTTTTCGTCAACAGATGGCATCTTGCGCGCACGCGATCGGGGGACCTTTCCTTCGCCGGTGCGTAGTGGGACAATGGGCACCCGGCGGGGGAGCCCACGGGTGCATGTCTGGTTTGGGGGATAGGCGTCATGCGCGTTTGCCGGTTGGTCAAGCGCGCGACTGCAAGTATCGAGGTCGGTTTCCAACGAGGTTACTCATGCCGGTCGATGCCACGCAAGCAAGAGAGTTGTATCGGGAACATCGGGGCGGAACGCCCGCCTGTATCGTGCGCGCTCCCGGACGGGTCAACTTGATCGGAGAGCACACCGACTACAACGACGGTTTTGTATTGCCGATGGCGATCGATCGGGCTGTTTGGATCGCCCTGACGCCGCGGCACGATCGGAAGGTCGTCGCCTACTCGTGCGACTTTTCCCAAGAAGCCGAATTCGACCTCGATGCGATCGAAAAGTCGTCGGTCGGTTGGCTGGAGTACATCAAAGGTGTGGCCTCGGTCTTGCAAGAAGAGGGCTTGTCACTGCAAGGCTGGGAAGGCATCGTTCGTGGTGATGTGCCGGTGGGCGCCGGATTGTCGTCGTCGGCGGCGCTCGAAGTTGCGACGGCTCGGGCATTCGCGGCAATTGGTGATATCGAGTGGGATCCCGTCCGAATGGCGCTTTTGGCGCAGCGGGCCGAAAACCGCTGGGTGGGCGTCAATTGCGGGATCATGGACCAATTGATTTCCGCGGCGGGACGCGAAAATCATGCTCTTTTGATCGATTGCCGTTCGCTCGACTGCCGCCCTGTGCCGCTGTCGCCGGAGGTGCGCGTCGTAATCCTCGACACGGGCACGCGCCGGGGGTTGGCCGATTCGGCGTACAACGAGCGTCGCGATGCGTGTGAACAGGCGGCCGCCCATTTTCAGGTCAAGGCGTTGCGCGACGTGTCCCCGGAAACCTTTGCGGCGCGCGCGAGTGAACTCGATCCGGTCATTCGGCGTCGCGCCCGACACGTGATCTCGGAAAACGATCGCACGCTCCAGGCCGTAGCCGCCATGGAAGCCGGCGACATGGCAACGTTGGGGCGACTGATGTACGAAAGCCACGTCAGCCTGCGCGACGATTACGAGGTCTCCAGTGATGCACTCAACGCGATGGTCGAAATCGCGCGAAAGCAGGCGGCGTGTATCGGCGCCCGCATGACCGGGGCTGGGTTCGGAGGATGCGCCGTCGCCTTAGTCGAGGCCGCCGGAGCCGACGACTTCGCGGAAACCGTGGCGACCGCCTACCGACAAGAGACGGGCAATGAACCGGCCGTATACGTGTGCCGCGCGACGGCCGGCGCCGACGTGGTGACCGACTAGACGCGGAAGAAACATGTCTCTTTTGTGTTCCTGCCGGCCCGTATTCGCAACGCCGACGGTTCGGCGACGCGGCTGCATGCTGCTTTCCTGCCCTCTATCGGGCTGCAATCCCATTGGGGAGGGCCTAAGGTAAAACGTATCCAGCACTGTTTCCCCCAAAACGGCTGGTGCTTGCCCGACTTTCGTTCCTTAAAAATGCGCACATTGAGCAAAGTTTTTGCTTGGAGTGCAGCCTTCTTCGCGTTTTCTGATGTAAAGTTTCTACGTGTCCGTCGCGGCATGGTGTAATTGCATTGCCCCTAAAGAGGGGGCGTGGCGGACGCGTCGCCCGACTGGGCGGCATCTTGGGGTTTTTGGGATTGCATCAGGGGCTTCGGCTGCTTCACCCCAAGGGATGTGGTGGTGAACGGCCTTTAAATCACAGAAAACGCATTCGATGACAGGTCGTAACGTTTCACAACGGAGGGGATTTCCTGCACACTTGGGCGTTCTGATCGGAACGCTGGCGGTCGCGGTTTCGACGTGGGCGGTTTTGCGATTCAGCAGGCAGCAAGAATACCGCAGCGCTTTCTTGCATCGTGCCGAGCGGGTCGCGGCACGCATCGAGCGGCAACTGCCGATGTTGCAGGACGTCGTCGAGTCGGCGTCGTTGGTCTTTTCGGCCAGCCATGAGGTGGAAGCCGACGAATGGGAGATCATGCTTTCACACCTCCACAGCCGGATGGAGCCGGGTATTACCGGGTTGATGTACTGCACCGTCGATCCCGATACCGATGATGTCGAGGTCGTGTATTCGCATCCCGCTCTCGGTCCGCAGGCGCGTCGCCGGTTGGAAAGCTTCTTGGCGGCGAACCGCGAAGCGATCGCTCTTCAGCACCGGCAAGACGACTATCGCGCCGCGATCTTGGAACCGACGGAAGACTGCGGATTTTCGCCCGAAATTCTCACGATCGTGCGTTGTTTGGATCACGCCGATCGAAAGGTGGAAACGCCCCGAGGCGAGTGCCGCCGTTATATCGTCGCCACGCTGGATATGGGGCGAGCCGTCGGTGAGTTGGCCGTGTCGTCGCACGGTTGCTTGATCGACGTTTACGCCGGATCGCCCGACGGGGAGCATCATCGGCTTTGGCCGCCGGCGTTTTCGGATTCACAACAAAGTGGAATTCGGGCGGCCGCGGGGGACGACGACTTGGTTGCCCGCGTGCGGTCGACGTTCGAGGGACATCCCTTCTTTGTGGTTGTTCGTCCCGACGGCATGCTCGACGTGGCGTACCGAACGCCGCAGCCGGAACTCGTCTTTCTGACGATCATGCTCGTGGGGTGCATGTTGGCGGCGACCGTGGAAGGCGTCTATCGCCTGCGGGAAGAGGCTCGCGTGATTCGCGACGATATGTCCAAGACGATCCGCGAGAAAGAAGGGCTGTATCGTGCGGTGTTCGATTCGGCCATGGATGGGATCGTGATCTTGGACAAGCGGCACCGGATCGTCGATATCAATCCGGCGGCGGCTGCCGTCCATGGATACGAGCGCGAAGAGTTGCTCGGACGCCCCATCCGCTGCTTCGTGTCGTCGGCGGTGTATCGCGGATTGGAGCAGGTCGAACGCCGGTTGCAACGTCGGAAAGCCCTCAGGGCACGCATCCAGTCTTGCACGAAAGACGGCCGTTTACGCGATCTGCGCGTCGATGTTTCGCGACTCATACTCGAAGGGACGAACTGCTACTTGATCAATTTCAGCGATTGTACGGCCGAACGGGCCGGCCAGCGACAACTGCGGCGATACACGCAAGCCTTGCGAAAAGCCAACATCGAGTTGACCAAGTCGGCGGCCGAAATCCGCCGTGCAGCGGAAGAGAAGAGCAACTTCCTCGCGCATATCAGCCACGAGTTGCGGTCGCCGCTGACGGCCATCATCGGATACGCTGAAATGATCGACGAGACGCTTTCCGAGGGAGACACTCTCGAAACCTCGGAGTCGATGCCGAAGACGGCCGAGGCCGCGAAGATCATCTATCGCAACGGTGAATACTTGTTGCAATTGATCAACGACTTCCTCGATTTGTCGAAACTCGAAGCGGGACGGCTGAGCGTCGAGCGGATCGCCGTTTCGCCCACGGCCTTGGCCGCCGAGGTGTGCGATTTGTTGCGGGCGCGGGCGGAACGCCGAGGTTTGAAGGTCGAGTTGGACGTAGACGGCCCGATTCCCCGCACGATTCAGACCGACCCGCTACGGTTGCGGCAGATCTTGATCAATCTGGTTGATAATGCGATCAAATTCACCCATCACGGCGGCGTGACGATCACGTTGGCCGTCGAAAACTCGGCGGGCGGCAATCCGCGCATGATGTTCCGCGTAACCGACACCGGGATCGGAATCGCGTCCGAGCAGTTGAAGACGCTGTTTCGTCCCTTCGCCCAAGCCGCCGTTTCGACTTCTCGCAGGTTCGGCGGTACCGGCCTGGGCTTGGCGATCAGTCGTCGTCTGGCAGAGTTGTTGGGCGGCACGATCGAGGTCGAAAGCGAACCGGGGCGGGGATCGACGTTCACCGTCATCGTGGCGACGGGGAGTTTGGACGATGTGCGGTTTCTCTCCCCTGAAGAGGCGTTGGCGACTCGCGGCGGCCTGGTCGGTAACGAGTCGAAAAAACGCTTTGCCCGGCTCAAGGGCCGTGTGCTGCTGGCGGAGGACTCGCCCGACAATCGACGGCTTA
Source organism: Thermostilla marina (assembly GCF_054657455.1). NCBI lineage: Bacteria > Pseudomonadati > Planctomycetota > Planctomycetia > Pirellulales > Thermoguttaceae > Thermostilla > Thermostilla marina. The sequence goes on from NZ_BAAHYR010000001.1 coordinate 1,432,601, forward strand.
TTCGCACCGTGCTGCAAAAGGCCGGGCTGGAGGTGGTCGAAGCGACCGACGGACGCAAGGCCGTTGCCTTGGTGGCCGAGAACCGACAGAACCCATTCGATCTGGTGTTGATGGACTTGCAGATGCCGCACTTGAGCGGCATCGAGGCCACGCAACGTATCCGTGCGTTGGCCTACGACATGCCGATCGTGGCCTTGACCGCGACGACCACCGGCGAAATCCGAAGACGTTGTTTCGATGTCGGCTGCAACGATTTCTTGACCAAGCCCATCCGACGTGAGTACCTCTTGGAAAAGGTGGCGCGTTATCTTACGATCGGGAACGGCGAGCCGGTGGCCGGCAGCTTGGGTTGAGCCGGGAGAGGGCGAATCGACGTCGGTCGTATCGAGAGTCGATCGCGATCCGGCGGAACGAAAGCAAGCGGAGTGAATCGAACGTGTCGCAGATCAAACGCATCTTGGTGACGGGCGGCGCCGGATTTCTGGGCTCGCACTTGTGTGAGCGGTTGGTCGAGGCGGGCCACGATGTAATATGCCTCGACAACTTTTTCACCAGTCAAAAGTCGAACGTCGAGCATTTGCTCCAACGGCCCAACTTCGAGTTGATCCGACACGACATCACGCTGCCGATCTTCCTGGAAGTCGACGAAATCTACAACTTGGCTTGCCCTGCGGCGCCGGGCCATTACCAGTACAACCCCATCAAGACGATGAAAACCTCGTTGATGGGCGCCATCAACGTGCTGGGGATGGCCAAACGCTGTCGGGCCCGTGTGCTTCAGGCGTCGACCAGCGAGATTTACGGTGATCCCGAAGTCCATCCGCAACCGGAGTCGTACCGCGGAAACGTCAACCCGATCGGCGTTCGCGCCTGTTACGACGAGGGCAAGCGGGCGGCCGAGACGCTGTTTATGGACTATCATCGTATGAACGGCGTCGAAGTCCGCATCGTGCGAATTTTCAACACGTACGGCCCGCGAATGCATCCGTTCGACGGCCGCGTCGTCTCGAATTTCATTCGCCAAGCGCTCGCCGGGGAAGACATCACGATTTACGGCGACGGCAGCCAGACTCGATCGTTTTGTTACCGGGACGATCTGGTCGAGGGCATCATCCGTATGATGGAGAACGAAAAGGATTTCGTCGGCCCCGTCAATCTGGGAAATCCGGGAGAGTTTACGATCCTCGAGCTGGCCGAACTGGTGATCGAGCTGACCGGTTCGAAATCGAAAATCGTGCACAAGCCGTTGCCGCCGGACGATCCGACCCGGCGCAAGCCCGATATCTCTCTTGCGAAAGACAAGCTCTCGTGGGAACCGAAAACGCCGCTGCGTGAAGGGCTGAGGAAGACGATCGAATGGTTCCGCTCGATCGACATCAGCCATTATCGCCCGCCGACGCCGCGTTACTGAACGCACGAGCAAGCCGTCGTTCAACCGTGCCTACCGGTGTGCGGGGGCTGAAAAAGAAAATCACGGCGAGAACTCCCCCTGGCGGACGGCTTGTGCTATCCTGCTAGGACGTGTTGTCGGACTCCTCCTGATGGTGCGGGCACGTGTCCCTTTTGTGCGCGTGAGGTACCCGTGCCGGAATCGTGCGCTGCGGAGGCAATATCCTATGGCGTCGTGGTACTACGCCAAGAATCAACAGCGTTTCGGGCCGGTGAGCGAGGAAGAGATTCGGCGGATGGTCGCCGACGGCACGCTCTCGGGTACCGATCTGGTGTGGCGCGAGGGAATGCCCCAATGGCAGCCGGTGGCCAGTTTCTCGTTTACGCCGGAACGGCCCACCGGTGCCGCACCGTTTGCGGCCGGACCGCCCAGGTTCGCCGAAGGGAAGACGCCCGCAGAGGATGCGGCAGGGGGCGATGTCGAGGGGCACGGATCGACCCGATCGCCTGCCCCGGAGCAAACCGCGTCGAAGAAATCATCCGGCCTGGGCGATGTTTCGTGGAACGGCGTCGGCGAGAAAGAGCTGCCCATCGTTCGCCGGATGCACGAGGTGTTCGAACAATTGACGACGCAAATTCGGCGTCTGTTCGTGGGGCAGGATGAGCTTGTCGTAGGCACGCTGACGGCGCTCTTTTCGGGCGGTCACGTACTGATCGAAAGTGTTCCCGGCCTGGGGAAGACGTTGTTCGTGCGGACGTTGGGACGCGTGTTGGGATGTCGCTTCGCCCGCATTCAGTTTACGGCCGATTTGATGCCTTCCGACATTACCGGGGCGCCGGTCTTCAACATGAAGACGCAAGAGTTCGAATTTCGCCCCGGCCCGGTCTTCACGAATATCTTGCTGGCCGACGAGATCAACCGATCGCCGGCGAAAACACACGCCGCGCTGTTGGAAGTCATGCAAGAGTACTGCGTGACGGTCGAGGGCCGGACGCATCGGCTCGACCGGCCCTTCGTCGTACTGGCCACGCAGAACCCGATCGAGTCGGAAGGCACCTACAGCTTGCCCGAAGCCCAGCTCGACCGTTTCATGCTGAAGTTGGCCATCGAGTATCCCGACGAAGCCGAAGAAGCGCGCATCTTGATGATGCACGGCGTTCGCGAAGAACTCGACAAACGGCTCGAATCGTTGGAAGTCGTGACCTCACCGGAAGAGATCGTGTCGTTGACCGAGGCGATCGGCGAGGTGTTCGTCGACGCCAAGCTCGTCGACTACATCAACACGCTCGTGCGCAAAACACGCAATTGGCCGACGATTTACATGGGGGCTTCGCCCCGGGCAGGATTGGCCTTGTTGCAAGGTGCGAAGACGTTGGCCGCCTTTCGCGGGCGCAGTTTCGTCGTGCCCGACGACGTCGTCGATCTCGCGTTGCCTGCGCTGCGGCACCGCGTCATTCTCACGCCGGAAGCCGAAGTCGAAGGGTATTCGACCGACGAAGTGTTGAACCGCCTGATTCAGTCGGTGGAGGTGCCGCGGTTGTGACGCCGTTTCTTGCGACGCTGTTGCAGTTGTCGGTGGTCGTCGTGCCGCTCGCGGCGGCGGCGTGGATTTGGCGGATTTATCCGGCCCGCGCTGGCGTGATCGCGGCTTTGTTACCGGCGACGGCCTCGTTTGCGCTGCTGGCGGGCGAGACATGGTGGCCGGTCGTGTGGGCGTGCGACGGGGTGTGGGCCGCGGTCATGCTCGCGAGCCTGTTCGCGCTGCGGGCGACGCCCGGTCCCGAAGTGGAACGTGAGGTCGTGCGAGTCGCCTCGCTGGGAAAACGACACGATGTTCGTCTGGTACTGCTCAACCGATCGCGGCGACGCTTGTCGGTGCAGGTACGCGACGGAGTCGACGCCGTATTGAAGCCGGACATCGACGACTTCAACGAAATCCTGCCGCCGCGATCGCGAGTGATCTTGGAGTACGTGTTGCGACCGGAACGTCGCGGGGCATTCACGCTGGGCCCCGTGCATCTACGGATCCAAGGGCTTGCCGGATTGTGGTTTCGGCAACTCGAATTGCCGGTCGTGAGCGAACTGCACGTGTACCCCGATCTCAAGCAGATCGGCGAATACGCCATTCTGGCCAGACGCGATCGGCTGAACCTGTTGGGCGTGCGTCGGCATCGTCGCGTGGGGCAAGATCACGAATTCGAGCGACTCCGCGACTATACGATCGACGACGATTACCGGCACATCGAATGGAAAGCCACCGCCCGGCGTCGCAAGTTGACCGTCAAAGACTTTCAGAGCAGCCAAAGCCAACAAGTCGTTTTCTTGGTCGACTGCGGACGCATGATGACGAACGAGGACGGCGGGTTGACGCTGCTCGACCATGCATTCAACGCGATGTTGATGCTTTCTTACGTGGCGCTCAACCGACACGACAAGGTCGGGCTGATGTGTTTCTCGGACGAGGTGCACAGTTTCGTGCCGCCCCGATCGGGAATGAAGCAACTGAACCGCTTGTTGCACGCCTCGTTCGATCGCTTTCCTCGAATGGTCGAATCGCGATACGACTTGGCCTTCCAGCAGTTGAATTACCGGGTGCGGAAACGTTCCTTGGTCGTTTTGATTACCAACGTAATCGACGAAGTGAATGCCGAGGCCGTCAAGACGCACCTGAAGCACGTGCACGGCCGACATCTGCCTTTGGGGGTGTTGTTGCGCAATCGCACGCTGTTTGCGCCCGTAGAGCGTTATGTCGAGGAAGGCCGCGACTTGTGGGCGGCAGCCGCTGCGGGCTGGATGTTGGCCTGGCGTGACCAGGTGCTCGTCGATCTCCAGCACCAAGGTGCGCTGGTACTCGACGTCTTCCCGGATGACCTGACGACGGCGCTGGTCAACCGCTATCTCGACATCAAGGCACGCCACCTGTTGTAAGGCGGGAACGAACCGTTCGCATCGAGGGGGCGTTGTGGCGGTCGCTTGGATCGAACACAATCGACGCAAGGTGCATCGTCCAAATAACTCTCACCGGGGAGGATCATCACATGGAATGCAAGAAAGATCGGAACAAGTCGCTCTGCAATTGCTCGTATGATCCCTGTGCCCGCAAGGGGATCTGCTGCGATTGTTTGCAGTACCACTTGCGTTCACGCCAGTTGCCCGCCTGCTGCTTTCCGGCCGAAGCCGAGGCGACTTACGATCGTTCGTTCGAACATTTCGCGCGATTGGTGGGCGAGGGCAAAGTGTGAGAGGGGGCGTGCCCAAAGTACCGCGCAGAGCGCGCCGTGCCCGCTCGTTCAACGATTGGTTCCTGCGCTGCGATCGTGGTAGTTGGTCGGCCGAGCGGTCGGCGCGAGTCGCGCGTTCCCTGGCCCGGCCTCCTATGATTCGATCAGGAGAATGGGCGATGCTGACCACTAAAACGGGAGGTGCGACATGGCACGGCGCGAACTGACTTTTTCGTCGGTCGACGAGATGATCGCCGACGTCGAGACCTTGCTTGCCCGCGGATACCGGCGTGAAGGGAACTGGACGTTGGCTCAAGTGTGCGATCACTTGGCCATCTTTTTTCGGGGGCCGGTCGAAGGATACCCCTCGGGTAAGGCCCCGTGGTTCATGCGGCTTGTGGCACCGCTCATATTGAGACGCATTCTCAAAACAGGCAAGCTGGCCGAGGGCGTTCGCGTGCCGGAGAGCCTGCTGCCCGGCGATCCGCGGGACGACGCGGAAGCCGTGCAGAACCTGATCGACGCCGCCACACGCTATCGTGATCATCAGGGCGAGTTGCATCCGAACCCGTTTTTCGGCAAGCTCGACCGGGCGACCTCGGACCGGCTCCAACTGATCCACGCAGCCCATCATTTGAGTTTCCTCGTTCCCGAAGAACCTGAAGCGGCGTAGTCCGACGACCGATCCGGGAAGATTGCCGGCGTTTCTGCCGTGAATGCCGGTGGCCTTCCCCTGGAGATCTCCGAAAGGGGCGGAATCGGGAAGAAACAGAGGAACCAAGAAACGCAAAAACCCCGGTCTATCCGGGGTTTGCGAGGGCTTGTCGTCTGGCGTTTTGCCCTAGTGGGCGATGCGGGACTCGAACCTGCGACCCCCAGCTTGTCGAGCTGGTGCTCTAACCAACTGAGCTAATCGCCCAACCTTTATGAAATCGCCTTGCCGCCACGTGAGGGAACCCCTCAAACAGCGGCAATCGCGGTTGTGCCGCTTACCTTTGAATATCGGCTCGCCACAGTTTCGGCATCAAAATGAATCGAGAGATTCCCGAAACCTTGATGCCGAACCTAAGCTCTTCGGCCGCAAACAGTTACGAACGAATCCAATACTTTACGGCCGACGATGATGCTGTTTATTTTACCGCGGTTACCGTAGGCTTCAATCCCCCCGCAAACAGTGCAAAGCGGAAAATCACCGCCCGACAGGCCGTTCGATCGCCGGGAGGTATCAGATGTAGTTCCCGGTCGTTTGGGGGTTAGGGTAAAGCGATGTCCGACTTCGCGGCGCGGCCGCCCTTGATCGATTCGACGCGCACCGTGATGGGACCGTCGGCGTCGAGGAACCAACGCACGTAGACGGCTTCCATGCCGGGGATATTCGCGATCCGCATGGTGTCGGGATCGTAGCGCTGCTCCTCGGCGTTTCGGAAGGTCGGGTCGGACGTCCGCAGACCGGAGAAGACCCGCAGTCCGGGGCCCGACACCTTCACCAAATCGGGCGGTGTGATGTGGTGTTGCACGTCGACGGCGGCGTGCGTGGGCGTGACCCGTCGGTTCGCGACGGTGACGGTCACCTGATACAGGTCGTTGTCGAGTTTGACGACGTCGACGCAATCGATCTCGACCAGTGGCATCTGCTCGGCGTGGTACAGGGTGAACGCCATGTTTCGATGGCACTCTTCTTCGAGCAGGAAAGAGGGCGGTTGGCGTCCCCACGATTTGACCGGGCCGCCGACTTCGACCTTGCCGAATTGCGGATGATCCACTTCGTGCCAGGCGACGTATCCGGCCCGACCGAGCAGGAAACGATCGAATTCGGCCATCGTTTCTTCACGGCTTTTCGGACCGCCGCCGTCGTCGCCGGATCGGAAATAATTGTAGGCGGTGAACAACTCGTTGCTGAATGTGAAGATGCCGCGCATGTTGTGCAGCCAGTCGATTTCGCCGCCGTACACGCCGTACAGCTCGCGGCCGACCACGATATAGCGATAACCGGGCAGGATTTTCTCGCCCTTTTCGGCGATGACGTCGTACACCCGTCGATCGGCTGCGGGGAAAGTTTCCTCGGGAACGCCGGGCCCCCGAAGCAGCAAGCCGCCGAAGTTGTGGTACGACTGGGCACCGGCGATGTTCGGGTGCGCGGTGATGAAGTCGGCGGCCATGCGGTTTTCCAGGATCGAGAAGGGGTAACGATAGGCTCCGCGCTGGACGTACGACGGCTGCCAGTTCCAGCCCCAATCGCGGTTGGGATCGTAATAGCCGTCACCGTCTTCGTTGATGCGGCCGTCATCGTCATTGTCGAATCCTTCGGCGCCCAATAGTCGGTACACACCCGGTTCATCCGGTTCGGCCGGAATCATGATCTGCGGGTAATCGGGGTGCGGTTTGTACCGGCCGGCCGGATCGCGCACGCGCATCATCGTGATGTTCCCGTCGCCGTCGAGATCGTCGGGGCCGTCCTCGTCGACAAGACCGTCGTGGTCGTCGTCGACCGGTCGTTGACCGCTGCGAGGCGAATGCCGGTTGTTGGGTCGATACATGTGGGCGTCGCGGCTGTCGGGGCTGAGCATCGGCAAGATGTAGAACGCCGTGCGATCGAGCAGTTCGGTGGATTGCGGGACGCGGCCGTAGGTTTCCAGCAGATACCAGGCCGTGTATGCGGCTACCTCGGGGCCTTGCAACTCGTTCGCATGAATGCCGCCGTCGATCCAGAAGGCGGGTTTTTCGGCGTCGGAGCCGGTTGCCGTATTTGTAATCGTGAGCACCCACATCTCACGTCCGCCGTACGACTTGCCCAGGCTTTGTAGTTTTGCGAGCTTGGGGTGCGCCTTCGCGAGACGTTTCAGGATATCGGTGAGCTCTGCGTAGTCGTGGTACCGGTTCCAGCGGACGTCGACCTTCGGATTCGAAGGGGCCCCCATCACGGGATAGTCGCGATGATCGTCGGAGGTCGCTTTCGCGGCTTCGCCGGGAGCCGCCGAGGCGATCGCAACCGGCACCACCGAGCACAAGCACATTCCGGCAATCAGGATTCCGGTTTTGATTCGGCACATGGTATCGCTCGCTTGGTAACAGGCAGATTGTTTCGGGAAAACGGCTTCACTTCGCGCGTCACGGCGTCAGGTCGACGGCGGCTTGGGCCCTGCCGACACTCGGCGAGACGGCTTCGACCGTGACCTTCGTGCGGCCTGCGCCGGCGGCGGACGGCGTTCGAAGCAGCCATTCGAGTTTTTCGCGGCCGCCGCGGGCGGGAATGGGGGGCAGCAATTCACGGCGATGGCCTTGCACGAGCGAAACGTGTTCCGGCAGGTTCAGGACGACGCGAACCGGATACGGCCGACCGCTCGTTTCGCCCATTTCGCTCATCGTCGGCAGCTCGCCGGAATTGACGATTTCGACTGTTAGACGGAACAAGCCGCCCCCGAGCGATTCCGCCCGAGCGGAGGCAATTGTGATCCGCGGATACAACGCGACGATGCCTTCGATAAAGTCGATGTGTTGCCGCACGATCGGATCGAGTTCGTCGGCCGGCGGGGTCGTTGCGACAAAGGGAACGAAACCGCCGATCTCGACGCGGCGTCCCGGGAAGTCGGGGTGCCGATACGGCTTCCACGGCACGAACCCGGCCAACCGTTGAGACCGAAGCCAGGCGAACAGGTTTCGTTCGGCTTCGCCGCGAGAATCGGTTTCGCTGTTTTCTTGGTTGTCGCCATCATCGGCGTTTTGGGCGTCTTCCTGTGTTTCGGCTTCTGCTTCAGGCGTGGCTTCGTCGTCGCTTGTCTCGGACGCGTCGCCGTCCGATTCGGCGGCGGATTGCTCCGATTTTGCGTCGTCGGCTTGTGGAGGCCACCAGACGCGGGAACCGACCGCCCACACACCGTAATGGAAGTAAGCCCACGGTAGAAACGCGCCGTCCCATCCTTGCGAGTCGGGCGCGTTCTCGGGGGCGACGAGGTCTTCGTACACATCGACGATCCGGCGATACGGGGCTTCGTCGTCGGGAAGGAGCTTCGACTTGATCCGCTTGTCGTCCGATTCGGCCTTCCAAGGGTGCGCCAGATTTTCGGTCAACGACAAGGCAACCACGGCCGCGATGTTCGGGTGATCGAATGCGAAATCGACCAAGGCCCTGGTTTCCGGTTCCGAGACGGCGTTCGGCCCGGCGCCCGCGGCATAGTGCGGGTAGGCGAACGTGAAATTCTTATTCGGATTCGTGCCGCCGGGCGGATCTTCGTCGATCCGTTCGTCGCCGTCGTCGTCACGCCCTTCGGTGAGCAGCTTCCAACGTCCCGCCTCGCCTTTTTGGGGATCGGCTTCGACGAGTATGCGATTGTCGTCGGGATGAAGGATATATTCGCCCGTCGTATCGAGAACGCGCATCTGGGTGATGACGCCGTTCCCGTCGAGGTCGTTGGGGCCGTCTTCATCGATGCGGCCGTCGCCGTCGTCGTCGATCGGGCGGGCGTTTCGCGAGTTTTCGAAGTACGGCGCCGTGAAGCACGCTTCGGTCGCGTCGGGAGAAAGCCGCGGCACGATGTAAATGGTGTAGCGTTGCAACAACGCGCGAACCTTCTTGTCGGTTTCGGCCGCGGCCGCAAACGATTCGGCGATTCGCAAAGCGACCTCGGGTGCCGCGATCTGCGCCGGATCGACACCTCCCACGAGCAGCAACGCGGGCTTGTCGTCGGCCGAGACGCCGCCCAATGTGATCAGCCACACCTTGCGGTTGCCTTCGGTGGTCGCCAAGACCTCGACGGCGGCCCAGCGGGAATCGGCCAGCGCCTCGACGGCGGTATCGAACGCCTCGCCGTGCCGATAGCCTGCCAGCAAGCGTTCGACGCTGCGCCGGTACGGCGATGTTCCCGTCGGTTCGGCAGATGCGGCCGAGACTCCCCAGCACAGTGCAAGGCAGAGACACCATCCGACAGCGAGGTGCCGAACGCCCCCGGAACGCGGGCTTGTGTCCCATTTCGTCGGCCAACGACCTTTGCGGATTTGCCCGATCGGCATGATTGTTCGACTCCACAGAATCCTAAGAATCGGGGTAGTTGTTTTTTCTGTAATCAGATTTGCCATCTTACCATGTTGGATGCAGCGATGCCTTTGACAAGCGTAGCTTTTCAGGAATGGGTAGGCCCCTCTCCGGGCCGCCGCTTGGGCGAAAAGACCATTATTGTTTGTGTTGTGTGCAATAACAAATTTGCGTCTCGGGTTTGTCGTGTTCAGCGATCGCGTGGGGGGAGGCGCGGAAGGTAGGGGAGGTCGAGCCATTCGCCCCCACAAGTGGTGACCTATATTATTGCGACAAATAGGCCCATGCCGTTGGCAACGGTGGCGCAAGGGATTCTACAGGAAGGACAGGCACATGTTGGGACTGTTGGCCGAAGCGGCGACGCATCCCGCCGTCTCGCACGTGTATGCAGCGGCCGGTCAGGCGGCCGAAGCCGTCGGCGAGATGTACATCGACCCGGTTACCGATCTGAGCGACGTTTTCCGGCGGTTGGGGTTGGGCTTGTTGCTGGGCGGATTGGTGGGGCTTCAACGCGAGCATTCCGAGTCGGACATGCCGGGGTTGCGGACCTTTCCCCTGTTGACGTTGCTCGGTTCCGTGTCGGCCTTGCTGGCGTTGACATTCGGCGGCTGGGTACTGTTCGGCGGATTCGCGGGCCTGGCGTTCTTGTTGTTCTTTCCGAATTGGGTTCGTGTGCACCGCGAATCTCCCGATCCCGGTTTGACCACCAGCGTCGCCGTGTTGGTGATGTTCGGTGTCGGGGCGTTGGTGATGATCGCCCGCATCGAGATTGCCATCGCGATCGGGGCCGGCGTGGCCGTGTTGCTGCAATTCAAACCCGAGATGCATCGGTTTGCCGAGCGATTGGGCAATGAAGACATCAAGGCGATCATGCAGTTTGCCTTGATCAGCGGGATCATCTTGCCGATTTTGCCGAATCGCACGTTCGGCCCGTACGACGTGCTGAATCCGTTCAACATCTGGCTGATGGTCGTGTTGATCGTCGGCATGAGTCTGGCCGGGTACATCATCTACAAGTTTTGGGGTGCCGATGCGGGAATCTTGCTCGGCGGTGTCTTGGGCGGGGCGATCTCGAGCACGGCGACGACGGTCAGTTACGCGCAACGCACGAAAAGTACACCGCGGTTGGCCGAACCTGCGGCCGTCATCGTGATGGTGGCGTCGACGGTTCTGTTTGCCCGCGTATTCCTCGAAATTTCGCTGGTCAACGCCGAGATGCTGAAAAACGGATGGCTGCCGTTGACGCTGCTTGCAGCGATGACGTTGCTTCCGGCGTTGGTGATTTGGCGCCGCGTGCATCAGGAAGCCGAGCCGATGCCCGAGCAGAAGAACCCGACGCATCTTCGACCGGCGATCATCTTCGCGTTGGTATATGCCGTGATGCTGGTGTTGTTGGCGGCAGTCAAGGAGTTGATCGGTCCGGCGGGGTTGTACCCTGTTGCGGCCATTTCGGGGTTGACCGAGATGGACGCCATCACCCTTTCGGTCGCCCGCATGGCGCTGAAAGATGAAAACCTGCTTCATGAAGGGTGGCGATTGATTGCCGTCGCCGCGGTGAGCAACATGGTGTCGAAGGCGTTTTTGGCGGGCGTGTTGGGGTCGCGCGAGTTTCAGCGGAAGCTGATCGTGCTGTTCGCCATTCCGGGGATCGGGGGGTTGGCCTTGGCGTTCTTGTGGCCGTAGTCCGGCGCGGTGGGCGATTGCGAAACAGCCGGGTGTCGACTACGATGCATCGAAGAGCGGCGGCGAGATTGTCGTTTGTCGACAATCGCCCGATAGAGCTTTTCGACGAACTCGGTCGCATACTCGGTTTTTCTGCATGGCACGCTCCCGACCCAGCGAGCAACTTCTTATCCGCGAGATTCGTTCCGGCAATCGGCAGGCTTGGGACGATTTGATTCGGCAGTACGAAGGACGTCTGTCGGCCTTCGTCATGAACCGGGTGCGCAACCGCCACGAAGCCGAGGACATCGTGCAAGATACGTTCATCGGTTTTCTGACCAGCTTGCCCAACTACGACGGGCGAAGGCCGCTGGAGAGTTACCTGTTCAAGATCGCCTCGAACAAACTGACAGACTATCTTCGGCGTCGCGGCCGGCGCCCCATGTTGTCGCTGGAGTCCCAGTTCAGCGAGAGCCAGGGCTGGGAAGTGAGCGGTTCGGCGCGAGCTGCCAGCGCTTTGTATCGCAGCCGAGAACGTCGCGAGTTGGAAGAGGATGCGTTGGCCGACGTGCTCAGCCAGGTAATCGATCATTGGCGTAACCGAGGCGATTGGCAGAAAATCAAGGCGGTCGAATTGCTGTTCGTGCGTGGTTGGGCCAATAAGGAAGCGGCCGAGTTCCTCGGCGTCGGAGAACAGGCGATCGCCAACTGGAAATTCGATTTTGCGGCGAAACTCAAAGCGGCCGTCAAAGCGAAGAACCTTCCGGCCGATGTGTTTCCCGAGCTGAGCCGGACCTAGCCTCCTTGTCCGACCACTCGGCGAGTATCCCAACAACGGACGAGCGAATCATGCGGCACTCGTTTCGGCAACACGATCTCGAAGGGTATCTCGACGAGGCCCTGCCCGCCGATGAAATGGCGCGCATCGAAGAGGCCCTGCGTAACGATCCGCAATTGCGCGAACAACTGGCCGAGATCAATGCGCGACGCGATGCCGGTGTCCATTCGCTGGGGGAAATCTGGCGACGTCACCGAATCAGTTGTCCCCAGCGCACGCAGTTGGGGGCCTACTTGTTGGGAACCTTGGACGAAGCGGTCGCCGATTACATTCGCTTCCACATCGAGGTGGTCGGCTGCCGGTACTGCGAGGCGAATCTGCGCGATCTGAAGGAACAAGCCGAGGCGGACGAGGCGGCCGCATCGCGACGGCGCAAATTCTTTCAATCGAGCGTCGGTTACCTGCCGGATGGGAAAAACGCGTGAAGGTGAGTGCCCGTCGCGGCGGTGCGGCGCAGCGAACGTACGAAATCTTTCGACTTGTGATCGACCGGCGAGTCGCCGACTATTTCCCGTCGTCCGAAGGCGGGATGCACGGCAATTTGACTTCGACGAACGTGCCTCGGTTCGGTGCGGTGTGCAGATGGAATTCGCCGCCGAGTAGTTCCGTACGTTGCTTCAAGAGCATCAGATCGACGCCGGCTTCCAGCCCCATCTGGGCGTCGAATCCGCAGCCTCCATCTTGGACCGAGAGGACGACCCACGGCTCTTGATGTTTCAATTCGAGCCGTACCCACGGGCTGCGACTGTGTTCGCACGCATTGTTCAACAACACCTTGGCTCCGCGGTAGAGGACGTTTTCAAGCAGCGATGCCAAGGGAGGAATGTCGTCTGCGATGGCGAGTTGTAGATCGGGGAGCGGGGCGGGCGAGGCCAGGCTTGCTTCGTAGTCGCGCCGGTAGTTCTGCTCAAATTCCCGCAACGCGGGAATCAGGCCGAAACGGTCGAGTACAGGGGTTTGTAACGTATCGGCGAACCGGCGGCACAAGTTGATGGCCTCGTTGATCGTTTTTCGGCAGGTGCCTACCTGTTCGACGGTTTTGGGACTATCGTCGTGGCCTTCGAGCGTCAATTGCAGGCCCTCGAGCGTCATGCAGGCGGTGGTGAGCAATTGGGCCATTTGATTGTGGACGACGTCGGCGAACAGGCGGCGTTCGGCCTCGTCGGCTTCGAGGGCCCGCTTTAGTAATTCCCGGTGCTTGCGGAGCAACTCTTGCATGTGAATTTGGTCGGTGATGTCGCTGACGATCCCCATCACCGCGGCGTCGCCCGATTCCGGTAGCGGCACGAGTCGGTTTTCCCACCAGCAACCGAATATGTCACGATCGACGAATCGTTGCGGCTTGCCCGTTTCGACGGCCCGGCGAAAGTGTTCTTCGAACAACTCGCAATCATCGGGATGAACCCACGTCGTGCAACGCTTCCCGATCACATCGTCCATCGTCAGCTCGTCGACGGTGATCTTGTTGACGTACAGCAGGCGTGCATCGGCGTCGGCAAGGAAAAACAGGTCGGGTGCATTGTCGAGAAGCTTGTTCCAGCGGATCTCCATTTCGCCCAGCTTCCCGGCGACGTCCTTTTCCGTCGTGATGTCCTCGACCATTGCGAAGCCGAGCCCGCGCTTGTCGCTGTAGCGTTCGAGGATCAACACGTGGAGGCGGCCCCACAACATTCGGCCGTCCTTGTGCCGGTAGCGTTTTTCGAAGACGATACTGTCTTTTTCACCGGTGACCAACGTCGTGAATTCTTTGATTTCGCGGACGACGTCATCCGGATGAGAGAACTCGGCGATCTGGCGTCCTTCCAATTCTTCGGGCGTGTAGCCGAGCCACTCGGCGAACGTCCGGTTGACACGGACGAAGCGTCCGTCGAAATCGGCCAAGACCAAACCGATGGCGGCTCGCTCGAAGATCGTCTGGAACAGCGATTCACGATTATGAAAGAAACGGGATTCGACGTGAATCATACCGCGGCCGTTTCCATCGTCCGGCGACGTGGGAACGTCGTCCTCCGAGACGGCCGTTTTGGGCGAAAGATTCCCGGGGGCTTCGTCGCTTTCGGACCGGCTTTTCGGGGAAATCTCTGCGGCGAGCTGTTGCGGCGCACTGCCGGTTCGGAAAGAGGGCGCGGATACGCTCTCGTTCAAATGTTTTTCGATGGCCGTCAGCCGTGCGGACACCAAACGACAATTGAGCGGTTCGATCAAGAAGTCGTAGGCACCGCGGTCGAGCCATTCGTGGGCGACTTCCCAACCTTGCGGTGGGCAAACGACCAATACCGGCGGAATCTTGTCGGGCCACAGCGATTCGAATTCAGAGAAAAGCGCGTCGGCCGTCGCGCCCAGACGAAAGACATCCAAAAGGATGAGTTGTGGGGCGCACGCTACCCACAAGCGCCGCGCCCTGGAGTCTTGATACTCGGCGAAGAGAACGGAATGATCTGGGCACTCGCTCAGCGGCGTGTAGTATTCGGGTTCCGAGGTGAACGCAAGAATCCGCACGCACTACTTCCACTGTGGGGGTCTCGCCGTCGTCCCGGACGAGCGTGACCGGTTTTGGGGGCGGTGGTGCCATCCTGATCGATCTGCCCCACGGCTGGCTGGCCATCACGTATTGGACGTGCAGCTCCCATCGACGCGTATGGTTGAATTGCCCCAACACCGAGGCGTGCAATTGCAACTGTTTCTATTATGAAATGTGCCCGGGAAGTCACAAGCATGTCTTGCAAAAAACGTGCCAAAACAGTAATTATGGGCGGTGATTGTTCCCCTTCGACGGGGTGGGGATCGGAAGGGGGATCGCACGAAGCGAGTCGGTGCAGCGACTTTCGCCTGATCGCGTAAGGCCGTAGGATATACTTTTTGCCCCCCGGAATGGCGACGTGCGCGGCAATTTCAGAACGCTTGGGTAGCTCGGCAAACCACGAGGATCGGCGGCTCAATGCGATTGGTCATGATCGGTACGGGACCGTTCGGCGTCCCCACATTTCGGTCGCTCTACGAGACGTATCACACGATCGTGGCCTTGGTGACGTCTCCGATTGTTCCCGACCGCAAAGGGCGAAAGATCCCGCCGAGCGAGCTACGCGAAATCGCCTTGGAACATCAGACTCCCATCTATGAACCGGAGGACATCAATTCCCCGGAGTCCCAAGCGTTGTTGAGATCGTTCGAGGCCGACTTGCTGGTCGTCTGCGATTACGGGCAAATCCTTTCGGGAATAACGCTTGCCACGGCCCGATTGGGAGGGATCAATCTGCACGCGTCGCTGTTGCCCAAGTATCGCGGCGCCGCGCCGATCAACTGGGCGATCTATCACGGCGAGACGGAAACCGGCGTGAGCGTCATCCATATGACTCCCAAAGTCGATGCCGGGCCGATCATCGCCCAAGGCAGGGTGAGCATCGACCCTGACGAAACGGCCGAGGAGTTGGAACGACGATTGGCCGAGATTGGGGCGTGGTTCGTTCGGCGATCGATCGATTCGCTCGAAGCCGGATTGCTCGAAGCGCTCCCGCAAGATCCCTCACTGGCTTCGAAGGCGCCGCGGCTGAAGAAGTCCGACGGCTTGATTCGCTGGGAACGTCCGGCGGAAGCGATCCGCAATCATATTCGCGCGATGGTTCCGTGGCCGCGAACCTTTACCTATTGGCACCAATCGGGAAAACCGCCTGTGCGACTGATCGTCGGTAAGTCGGTCGTCGATGTGTTGCGGGAAGACGAAAAGCCGGCGCCGCCGGGCACGGTACTGTCGGCGGGAAAAGAAGGGATTCGCGTGATGACCGGCGAAGGTGTCTTGCGAATTCTCGAAGTGCAACCGGCCGGGCGTCGGATGATGCGGGCAGAGGAATTCATCCGCGGTTATCGAATCGAGGCGGGGCACCGGTTGGGGCCTGAAGCCGAAGTGTCGGCCGCTACGTGAGGTTACTTGCCGGTCGTCTGTACGCCGATTTGTACGTGCCGCTACGCGGTATGTCCTGCTGGGGCCGTCGACTTTCGGTAAAATAGGCTGAGAACGCGGGCAGTTCGAGCAAGGAGGTGGCCGTGGCCGGGTTCGATACGTGGGATTACGTCATTCTGATCGTTACCGGCTTTCTGGCGACGATGATCCTCGTCCGGCTGATGTTGCGCCGTCGAGACGAATTGGTGCAGGACGTGAAGGAAAAGATCACCGCCGCCATGTGGCAGCAAATGGGTGAAAAATCCCGACGCGAAAAGGAAAAGGCCGATCGCGCCGCTCGCGAAAAAGAACAACAAAAGGCCGGAACGGGTACCGAGTGACCCACGGCTCCTCAGACGGCACGGGAGAATGGCGTATCGAACGGCCCGCATGCAAATTCGACCACAACGCATCGGTTGACGGTTGCGAGACTCCATGACCAAACATTTTTACATCGAAACGCTTGGTTGCCAGATGAACGTCCTCGACAGCGAGCTGGCTGCGGCCGGATTGCTGGAACTGGGGTATCGGCCGACCGAGGATCGTCGCAAGGCGGATTTGATCATTTTCAACACTTGCAGCGTGCGACAACATGCCGAAGACAAGGTTTACAGCGCCTTGGGACGGTTGAAGCATCTCAAGACGCAAAAGCCCGGGAAGATGATCGCCGTGCTCGGATGCATGGCGCAAAAGGATCGCGAACTCGTCTTCCGTCGCGCGCCGCACGTGGACATCGTGTTGGGACCGGGGCAATTGGCGCAATTGCCTGACATCGTGCGTCGGATCGAGGCCGGCGAGGGGCCGATTTGCGAGGTCAGCATGGACCGCAAGCAGGGGGCCCGCCGCGAGATTGCGGCCAGCTTCCAGCCGTTCGATCCGATGCGTCGAAGCGAAGTGCGCCGCCAGCGGCATCAGGCGATGTTGCGGATCATGTTCGGCTGCGACAAGTTTTGCACGTATTGCATCGTGCCCAGTGTGCGCGGTCCTGAGCAAAGCCGTCCTCCCGCCGAGATCGTCGCCGAGGCGCGGCAACTCGCCGAGCAAGGCGTCGTCGAAATCACGTTGGTGGGACAAACCGTCAACAGCTATCGATACAAAGACAGCGATCGAACGCATCGCTTGTCGGACTTGCTGTACGCCATTCACGACATCGACGGGCTCCAGCGGTTGCGGTTCGTGACGAACTATCCGCTGCACATGACGCAGGATTTGCTCGAGGCGGTGCGCGATCTGCCGAAGGTGTGTCCCTATTTGCACGTGCCCGCGCAGAGCGGCTCGAACCGCATTTTGGATCGCATGAAGCGCCGGTACACGGTCGAAGAGTATCGCGACATGCTTGCCCGCATCCGCGAGACCGTTCCCGAGGCCGCGGTGACCAGCGATTTCATCGTGGGATTTTGCGGCGAGACGGACGACGATTTCGAAGCGACGGTGACCTTGGTTCGCGAGGCACGATTCAAGAACAGCTTCATTTTCAAGTACAGTCCCCGGGAGGGAACGAAGGCGTTCGATCTGTATCCCGACGACGTTCCCGAAGCGGTCAAGCGAGCGCGGAACAACCATCTGTTGGCGGTCCAAAACGAAATCAGCTTGGAGGAGAATCGTCGCTTCGTCGGGCGGACCGTCGAGATCCTCGTCGAAGGGGCCAGCAAGGCGTCGCGAAAGTCGGGAGATCCGCAAGAGGGGCAATTGAGCGGACGGACGATGTGCGATCGCATCGTCGTGTTCGACGGCGACCCGTCTTTGATCGGCCGAATCGTTCCGGTTACGATTACCGACGCGACGGCCGTCACGCTCTTCGGGACGACGGCCTCGGCACACGCCGAAACGTCGTACGACACGGGCAGTGCTGCGCGGCGCTGAAATAGCGACCGAAGCTATCGACCGGACGATCAGGCGCGTATTTCCATGGAAATCGAACAGGTTCGTTTGATATTGTCGGACGTTGCGGCGGCCGCACCGTTGCTTTTGTCATGGGGCCTGATGGATGCACGCCGTGCGCACGCGTGTCTGCTCGATATCGCCAAGCAGGGCGTATCACTGGATTTGATGGCGGTCATCTGCCGTCAGTTGCGGGATTACCTTCCGCGTTGCGCCGATCCGGATATGGCACTGACGAACCTGAGTCGCTTCTTCGCTCGGGTCCGCAGTCCGTTGGGAATGGCCGCGCTTTTCGAACGCGACGCTTCGGCCCTGCCGATTTTGCTCCAGATCTTCGCTACCAGTCAGTACCTCAGCGACCTGATCGTGCGGGACCCCGACAGCTACGACTTGCTGCGGATGACCGGCGGCAAACCGGCCCCGCGGCAGGCGTTGGTCGACGAGCTGACCGCCGAGGTTCGCACGGCCAGGCATGAAGAAGCCGTCTACCAGACGCTGCGCCGGTTCAAGCAGCGGGAGATGTTGCGAATCGCGTACGGCGACATCGTCGAGTCGCAACCCATCCGAGTCGTCACGCAGCAGATTTCGTACGTCGCCGATGCGCTGATCGAAGCGGCTTACCAGGCGGCCCGGGCGAAGCTTGTGGAGAAACGCGGAATACCACACGATCGCGAGGGGAACCCGGCGCGATTTTTCGTCATCGCCATGGGAAAGTTGGGGGGGCTGGAACTCAACTATTCCAGCGATATCGACTTGATCTTGGTGTACGACGGCGAAGGGCAGACCGACGGCCGACGCCCCATTTCGAACGCCGAATTCTACACGCTCCTCGCCCGCGAAATGATCGCCCTCCTCTCGAAACAAACCGATCTGGGCGCGCCGTATCGCGTCGACATGCGATTGCGCCCCGAGGGTAGCCGCGGACCGTTGGTGGCTTCCAAGGACGCGGCGTTGCGGTATTACGACTTCCGCGGCCGAACCTGGGAACGTCAGGCGTTCATCAAGGCACGCGTGGTCGCCGGTGATTTGGAAGCCGGTAACGCCTTCTTACGCAGCCTGGAAGAGTGGATTTACCGAAAGTACCTCAGCCGCGACGATATTTCGGGAATTCGCGCATTGCGCCGTTGGATCGATAAACGCGCTCGCGAAAAGGGGGCCGAAGTCCGCGACGTCAAAGGCGGGTGGGGCGGCATCCGCGACGTTGAGTTCGTCGTGCAATTCCTTCAATTGTTGCACGGCGGCCATCTGCCTGAAATTCGTACCGGCAATACGCTCGAGGCGATTCGGCGTTTGGAGCAAACCGGCTGTCTCCAGCACGAGGAAAGCTTTCGCCTGGCCCAAAGTTACGAATTTTTGCGCCGTGTCGAGCACCGTTTGCAAATCATGTTCGATTTGCAGACGCACTTGGTGCCGGCCGATCGGGCCGAAGTTCGCAAGCTGGCACTGCGGATGGGCTACTTGGACCAGCCCGACAGAGCGGTGGAAACGCAATTCGAGATCGACTACGGGCGGCATACGACCAACAATCGCACGGTGATGGAGCACGTGCTGCACTCGGCCTTCGAAGACGAGGGGGAGACGGCCGAAGAAATCGACTTGGTGCTTCATCCGGAGCCCGATCCCGAATGGATCGAACGCGTTCTTTCGCGGCACGGGTTTCGAAAGCCGAGCGAGGCCTACAAGAACCTGGTGGCATTGGGCGAGGAACGCATTCCGTTTTTGTCGACGCGGCGGTGCCGGCAGTTCTTGGCGACGATTGCGCCGCGACTGTTGGCCGCGATTGCGGAAACGCCCGACCCCGACGCCACCTTGGTGAACCTCGGCATGGTCAGCGATTCGTTGGGCGGAAAAGGCCTGTTGTGGGAGTTGTTCAGTACGAACCCGGCGACGCTCGAGTTGTACGTCGAGTTGTGCGCCTACAGCCCGTTCTTGTCGAACCTGTTGACGAGCAATCCGGGCATGATCGACAGCTTGATGGACAGCCTCGTGCTGAACAAGCTGCCCAGCCGCGACTTCTTGGATCGCACGTTGGCCGAGTTGTGTCATGGGGCGGAAGAAATCGAAGGCATTTTGCACGCCTTCAAGAACGATCAAATGCTGCGGATCGGTGTGCGGGACTTGCTGCGGAAGGAGACGATCCGCGACGTGACCGACGCTCTTTCGGCGGTGGCCGAGACCTGTCTGCGAGAGATCGCCGCCAGAGAATATCGCACGCTGGCCTTGAAGCTGGGGCAGCCGGTCGCCAAGTCGGGCAAGCGGCAGGGAAAACCGGCTGAAATGGCCATTCTAGGAATGGGCAAACTCGGCGGTGCCGAGCTGAACTACCACAGCGACTTGGATATCGTCTTCATATACGACGAAGAGGGCGAGACCGTGCCCGTCTTGGAAGGCGGCTACGGCCGCAGCCAAGCCGGGACGACAAACCAGCATTTCTTCTCGGAATTGGGCCAGCGCATCATCCGCACCATCAGTCGTTTGGGACCGCAAGGACGACTGTACGAGGTCGATGCCCG
The DNA here is from genome assembly GCF_054657455.1 of Thermostilla marina. NCBI lineage: Bacteria > Pseudomonadati > Planctomycetota > Planctomycetia > Pirellulales > Thermoguttaceae > Thermostilla > Thermostilla marina. The sequence goes on from NZ_BAAHYR010000001.1 coordinate 1,453,072, forward strand.
TCTGCGACCGACCGGCAAGAGCGGCCCGCTGGCGGTGTCGTTGTCCGAGTTCGCCCGCTACTATCGCGAGGGCGATGCGTGGCTTTGGGAACGCCAAGCCCTTTGCCGGGCGCGGGTGGTCGTCGGTTCGCCGCGGCTGACGAAACAGGTGAACGCCGTCGTCGGCAAGTCGGCGTTCGATCATGCGTGGAGTCCGCGCTTTGCCGATGAAATCAACAAGATGCGCCGTCGCATGGAAGAGACCTCTGCCGGCATCGATTTGAAGCGCGGGCCCGGCGGCCTGGTCGACATCGAGTTTCTGGTGCAAATGCTTCAGCTTCGGCACGGCAGGCGAAACGCGGCGATTCGCCATCCGAATACGCTCGAAGGGCTGCACCGACTTCACAAGGCGGGCTACCTGAACGACGACGATTTTCGCCTTTGCGAAGAAGGGTATTGCTTTCTGCGGACACTGGAGGGTGCGCTCCGGCTGACCAGTGCGACTGCCCGCGATCGTCTGCCCGACGACGAAATCGAAATGGCCCGGCTCGTGCATCTGATGCGAGCGCCGAGTCGTGAGGCCTTGTTGGAGCGATACGAAACCGTCTCGCGATCGATTCGCGATTGCTTCGATCGGTACACGGCCGATCTTGCCGCGGGGAAGTAGTCCGAATCCACGACGCGTCGCGTGATCGGCAACCGGAGCACACGGACGAGGCACATTCGTGCGGACGCCGGGGCTGCCGGCGGTTCTCGTTCGCATCAATCGTTCTTGCCGTGCCGGTGTGCGGCAGTCGGACTTCTTATCTGTCTTGCCCAACACATTGTTGTTGGGGCTGTGAAATTTTTCCCAAAAAACGCTTGACGTGTCGCGTCGGATTGTATACTGTACTAGGTGGCTAGTACAGGAGTATGCTCGATGCTCTTTCATATCGATCCGCAGGACGAGTTGCCCATCTACGATCAGATCGTGCGCCAGCTCAAGTTTGCCGTGGCCGCCGAGATCCTTCGCCCCGGCGAGCTGATCCCGTCGGTACGCGAAACCGCGAAGCAGGTGGCCGTCAACCCGAACACGGTGGCGAGAGCCTATCGGTGCCTCCAGGACGAGGGGGTTCTCGTTTCGGTTCGGGGAACCGGGTTGGCGGTTGCCGACGACGCCGTCGAAAAGTGTCGTGCCGATCGAATCGTGTTACTCCGTCAGCGGCTGCGCGGCGTCTTTCAAGAGGCGGGCCGTAGTGGTCTCGAGCCGCACGTCTTGAAGCAACTCGTCGACGACGAGCTTGCCAGAGTGACCGCGACAAACGCAACGCTTCAAGGCGAAACCCCGGCGAACAGCGACGCAACCGGTTCGGTAAATTCCTCGACAGGAGATACGTGATGCAACAGGTCGTTCGTGTCGAGAACGTGACCAAGCGGTTCGGGGCGGTGACTGCTTTGGAGGGAGTCTCGTTCGACGTGCCGCCGGGGATCGTCTTCGGATTGCTCGGCGAAAACGGGGCGGGGAAGACGACCTTGATCCGGATCCTCTTGGGCATGATCGAGGCGGATGAAGGGCGGACCTCCGTCTTGGGCCTCGACAGTCGCCGCGATGCGAAGGCCGTCCGCCGCAGGGTCGGCTACGTGCCCGAGCAGGTCGCCTTGTACGACTGGATGACCGTCGAAGAGATCGGTTGGTTCACCGCTCCGTTTTACACGGCGGGATTCGAATCCGAATACCGACGATTGATTACGGCGTTTCGACTGGACCCGAAGGCCAAGATCGGCGCGTTGTCGAAGGGGATGCGGGCGAAGACGGCGCTCTCGCTGGCGTTGGCGGCCGACCCCGAGTTGTTGATCCTCGATGAACCGACTTCGGGCTTGGACGCGATCGTCCGGCGGGAATTCTTGGAGAGCATGGTCGACCGCGCTGCGGCCGGTAAGACGGTATTCCTGTCGAGCCATCAAATCCACGAGATGGAGCGCGTGGCCGACGTGATCGCGATCCTCAAGCAAGGCAAGCTGTTGTTGGTCGAACCACTCGACCGCCTGAAGCGCGAGATTCACCGCGTCGTCCTCACGTTGGAAAACGACGCCGTTCCTACCGGTTCGCACGAGGTGGAGATCCTTTCCCGTTGCGGCCGGGGGAGGGTGCGCGAATGGATCGTACGGTCGCCCGACCCGGCACGCGTCGAGCAACTTGCCCGCTTGTCGGGGGTTGTCGATGTCGAAATACACACACCGTCGCTGGAAGAAATCTTCGTTGCGTACATGCAGCAGGAAGAGGCTCCGAATACACCCCGTTCCCCGTCGTCCGCCGACGATCGGGACAAGGTAGCCGGTTGACCGGGCGGACGAGTCGCCGGGAAGCCGCATGAAAACGCATGTCGTGGAGACGAGAACCGATGAACCGTCCGATGATGCGACTGGCGTGGAAAGAGTACCGCCAGCTTCGGCTGGTGTGGGGCGTGCTGTTGATCCTCGGCGCTTTGTTGACCGGAATCGGCGCCGTGGGAAGCGGCGTCGCCTGGGGACAGGACGCCGCGTTGATCGTCGCCGGGTTGTTCGCACTAGCCGGCGGTGCGCTGGTCGCAGCGGGCGAACGCGAGGCGGGGACCCACGTGTTTCTCGATATGCTGCCGATCTCGCCCCTGCGGGTGTTGATTGCCAAAGTGTGCATCATCGTCGTCGGCTGCGTGACGCTGGCGTTCGCGTTACTCGGTTTCGCCTCGTTCGTGCCGTGGCTGGTTGTTCGTTTGTTTGAAAACGTTGCGGCAATTCCCGCTGCCAAGCCGCTGGGGACCGCCTTTGCCGCCTGGGGGCCGTGGGCGTTTTCCGTCTTCGCCTGGACCCTGTTGGTATCGACGTATCGAAAACGCGTGGCCGAAACCGCGTTGATCGGCGGTGCATGTGCGGCGGTGAGCGACTACTACCTGAGTAGTTTGTTCGCGCCGTATCCGGCCGTCGATTTGTTCTATTCGGTTGAAAACATGGCCGAGCGGTGGTGGCTCCGATTGGTCGTAGCGCTGGTCGTGGCTGCCGCGGCTGTGTATCGCATCGTCGCGGTACCTTCGATTTGGACGGTCGAGCCTTCGACCCGGTCGAAAAAACAGCCGTGCCACGGCGTCGGAAGATCGTGGTGGGGTGTCGACCAAATAATGGCATTGCCGATGAGGTTCTTGCCTCGGTCGCTGTTTCCGCTCGGTTCGCCCGAACGTGCGCTCGTGTGGCAGCAATGCCGCTTGTCGTGGCGGACCTATCTTGCCGCCTTGACCGTTCCGATCGTGTTGGCCGGGTTGTCGGTTTGGGCGGGAATACATCACGATCCGAACCTCGTCGTCCGTTCGAACCTGCCTCTTGTGATCTTCTATGCCTTGGCGACGGCCACAATGTTGGGGGTGGATGTTTTTCGTCACGACAATGCAGGTGATTCCGCCCGATTCTTGAGGGAACGTGGTGTAGAGGGACGAACCGTTTTCTGGTCACGCTTGTTGCCGAACGCGACCGTGTTGACGGGAGTCGTCCTTCTCTCGCTGGGTGTCTTGATCCTGTTCGGCGACGCTCTCTTGCCTCGGCCGGATGCACGAATCGGCATGACTGTTTTGGGGTTATCGGTTGTTTCGGCGGTGATTCCGTTTGTGGCCGGCATGCTGTTCGCCCAGTGGTTGCGAAGCCCCTTGTTGGCGGTGACTGCCGGTGTGCTTGCCGGTGTGATCATGACATCTTTTGCCTGGGTGATCTGGGAAGCCGCGGCAGCCCGGCAAGAGTCGGCCCTTTGGTTATATGCGTATCCGGTGATCGTCGCCGCAGCGATGATGCTGGAGGCCTGGATGTACGCCGATGCCTGGCTCGAACGGCGTCGCCTGGGACGCTTTTGGCGATGGGCGGCAAGTCCGACGTTATGGGCTCTGTTGCTTGTTCCCATCGCCGGAATTCAATACGAGATCACCAAGTGGCCGCCCTGTTCTCTGAACGGGAGTCGTCGGCAGCGGCCCTCGGATGTCGATTGGAACGCCGTCTGGGCCGATGAGTTGTACCGGAGCGAATCGTCCGCCGATACCGAGGAAGCCTTCGAGACGTATTTGGCCTACGTCGAGACGGTGCGGGCGATCGTTCCCCGCGAAACGTTCGTACGGCAATTGACTGAAGAGGGCATCCGTCGGCCGGAACAAACCCCCGGAAACGACGATGCTCCCGAATACCGGCGACAGGCCGAGGCCTACCAGAAGGAATTGGATCGGCGTTGGCTGGCCGGTAACCGTGAAGTCGTTGAACGGCTTGCTGCATTGGCGAACAGGCCGTACATGGATATCTTGCCGCTGGTGGCCGAATGGGTTTCCCGAGGCACAATCGAGCCGACCGTGGGCAATCGCACGTTGCGTCTGCCCGATCTTTCCGACGAAGCGGCCGTGGCCGTGTTTCGCGCTCGTATCACGTGGAACGACTACGATAGTCGCCGTCTCGTGAAGTTGGTGTGTTTGGACGCCGATCGGTTGATCGAGCGGGGTGAACTGGACGAGGCATGGGAGAGGATTCTAGCAGCTAAGAAGACGGCGGAACGGATCCGAACAACGTGTCCACGAAGCGTGTACCCCGGGGGCGGCGAAATGGTCCCGGTTGCCGCCACGGTCGATCATTGGATCAGTGCCGAAGGGCAGACGCCGAGTCGGCTGCGCAAGGCCCTTGCGACATGGACGATATCTGCCGTTCCCTACCGGAAGATGGCGGCGTACAGGGCGTTCATTGCGGCAAACATGCGCTATCGACGCGACGCGGCAAAATGCGTGTTCGGCGCCGCCGATGTATCGAAACCGCTCGACGTCGTTCTCCGCCTCACTCGCGTTCGCGAATGGGAAGACCGGATCGTCGGCCGTCTCGCCGAACGCGATTTGGCGATGGCCGAGTACTTGGAAAATTGGGAGCGCGGTCGGCGCGGCGTACCGCCTTCGGAGGTGATGCAGCTTTCGCGATGGGAAGATCGCATTCGGTTTTCAACGGTTATCTACGGTGATGATTTTTGGTCGTGGCCGCTCGAAAAAGACCAATGGTTTTCGTACGTCACGGAACGGATGACGTCGCTCAAACTGGCGTTGGCCGTCTATTTCGCCGAGTACGGTACGTGGCCTTCGCGGCTACAAGATCTGCAAGGCGACATCCTCGAAGAATTTCCACCACCGGTGTATCCGTATACCGAATACCACTATTATCCGCACGGCCTTCCCCCCGTTCCAGGAAAGGCGGTGCCGGAATCACAAAAGGATGTTCCCTGTCTTAGCTTGGGACAGCCGTGGGTATTCGCCGAGGGGCGGTTCTACGCGTTGGGTACCGACGGTCGTTGGAGCGAAGCGACGTCAATGCGCATCGAACAAGCCGTGTTCGCCGTAAGACCCGGTTGCGCCGCGCAAGCCGAACCGTCGGCCAAAGAATCGTCCGATCGTTCAGCTCCCGAGGAATAGTTCCGCGGCGGAACTCGGCCCGGCGTCGTCTCGTCACCTTTCGAGGAAACGGCCCCCGGCCGCGGTGCGGTGGGGCTTGGGGAGAAGAGGATTTCGCCGTAAACTTGAGAAAAGTTCGTGCGCATTTGCGGCTTGCCCGTGCGCACGGCGCGTTCCGATTCACGGGGACCGGCGCTTGCCGTGTCCCGTTTTTCGTTTGTCCCCCCGGTCGGTCCGGCGATCGTACGCGATCATGCGGACCACGTCTTGTCGAGGAGTCGTTGCCATGGGTGCCGAGCTGTTGGTCACTCCCATCCACGAACGTCATCGTGCATTGGAGGCGAGGATGACCGACTTCGGCGGCTGGGACATGCCGCTACAGTACTCCGGAATCATCAACGAGCATTTGGCCGTGCGGAAAGCGGCCGGGGTGTTCGATGTGTCGCACATGGGGCGGATTCGAATCGGCGGCCCCGATCGCATACCGTTCCTGCAACGGGTGTTGACGAACGATGCCGCATCGTTGCCGGCAGGTAAAGCACACTACACCCTGTTGCCCACTTTCGAGGGCAGCACGATCGACGACGCCTTCTTGTATCACTTGCCCGACGATGAATACCTGTTGGTTGTGAACGCGGCGAACCGCGAGGCCGACTTGTCCTATTTGGAATCGCATCGAGGCTCGTTCGATGTGACGATCGACGATTGGACGGCTCGTTGGGCGATGGTCGCGTTGCAGGGGCCGATGAGCGACGAGATCTACAGCCGGGTCGTCGGCGCCGCGTCGTTGCCGCCGTCGCAGCGCAACGCGATTACCGCCGGAATCTTCGAAGGCTGCACAGTCTTCGCCGCCCGGACCGGGTACACGGGCGAACCGATCGCGTTGGAGATCATCGTCCCTGCCGAAAAAGCGGCGGCTTTTTGGGATGCCTTGTTGGAAGCGGGGAAGCCGAAAGGGCTCGTGCCGGTCGGACTGGGTGCGCGCGACACCTTGCGGCTCGAAGCCGGATTGCCTCTGTTCGGACACGAAGGCGGCATCGATCCCGACGGCAACCCGTATCCGGCTTACGCCGTGCCCGCCACGGGAATTGCCGTGAAGTTTTCGCCGGAAAGAGGCACATTCCTCGGTCAGGATGCCTTTCGTAAGCAGGCCGATGCCGTCCGCGCGTTGCGCGAAGGAAGACCGTTCGACCGCGGCGTGTTGCCGCGGCGGATTCGACCGGTGGCGATTCGCGATCGCGGGATTGCCCGGGCAGGCGACCGCGTATTCTGCGGTGAGGCGCAAGTCGGTACCGTGACCAGCGGTACGATGGTGCCGTACTGGGTTTTCGAGGGCGAAGGCGACGACGCCGTTCCCGGCAACGAGCAATCGCGTCGTGCGATTGCGTTGGCCTATCTCGACATCGAATTGCAAACGGGCGCGGAATTGACCGTCGAGGTGCGCGGCAAGCAGTTGAATGCCGTGATCGTGTCGGCGTTCGGCGATTCGCGACGACCGCCTTATTTCCGGCCGATCTTGCTCGATTGACGATTCAAGCCGGAAGATGCGTCAAACGAGAAAGTCGTTTCTCCCGGATCGGCGAAGCTGCGCCGGGGCGTACGAAACCGATGGCGGCCGGCCTTCTGAAACGCCACAATAAGTCTTGAATAGTCTTTGCGAATCGCAAGGGGGGCTTCTTGTTGCGCTGGAAGCCGCGTTCATGAGGGCGATCGCGAGAGGCAATCGGAACGCTGAAGTCTGCTCAATGGGATTACCGAGGTGCAAGATGGTGTGGTGCGCGAAGCCGGGGCACGTGGGCGAGCATAGGATGTCGGGGATGCCGGTTCTGGTCGCGGTGATGCTTTTGCTTTTCGCGACGGGATGCCCCAAGCCGCAAACGCAAGAAGCCGCCGACGAGACGCAGGAGAACGAATCTCCCGCCGTCGTCGAGGATGCACCGTCGCACGAAGCCGATTGGCTGGAAGCGATCCGCGCCGGAGACGTGACCCCGGAATCGCCCGGCGATGTACCACCGGCGTTCATCGAGGCCGTGCTGGCCGTCGACCGGCAACACGGCAAAATCGAGATCGACGAAGCGGGCAACGTGACCGCCGTCGATCTAGCCGCCGAGCGGGGCTCCGGAACCGATGCCGAGTTGAAGTTGTTGCCGGGATTTCCGCATTTGAGAAAAGTGAGAGTGTACGGTGTGGGGGTGACCTCCGAAGGTGTTGCCGCGCTGGCCGCGTGCAAGGAACTGGTCGAGATCGACTTGCAGAGCACGATGGTCGACAACCGCGGAATCGAAGCCTTGACGAACCTGCCGAAGTTGGAAGCGTTGGGCTTGCGCCGCTCGGCCCAATTGACCGACGAGGTGATTCCGATACTCTTGCGGTTTCCGGCGTTGTCGCGGCTGGCGTTGCTGGAGAACGACTTCTCGGCCGAGGCGTTGGCACGCTTGGGTGAAATGAAGCGGCTGCGCGTTCTCGATTTGCGGCAATGTGCAAACGCTCCCGCCGCTTTGTCGAGCATTGCCGCCTTGCCGGAACTGGTGGCGTTGAAATTGGGAGGTTACGCAGTCGATGACAGTTGTCTTGCGCCTTTGGCCGATTGCGAGAATCTGCGCGACGTGACCATCGACGAGGCTTCGATCACCCAAGCGGGGTTGGAGCATCTTCGAAAGCGAAATCTCACGTCGCTGACGCTCTCGAAATGTTATTCGCTGAACGATACGGCCCTCGAAATTCTCGAAGCGTGGCCGGAATTGCGACAGTTGACGTTGCGCGACATTCCGATCTCGGGGAGTTGCCTGGCCAAGTTGGCGAACGCCCGAAACCTGGCCGTCTTACGGCTTAGTCAAACGATGGTCGGCGACGAAGCAATGGAGGCTGTCGGACGACTGACTTCGCTTGAGCATCTCGAGCTTGCCCAAACGATGGTCGGTGACGCGGGAGTGGAAAAATTGCAAGGTCTCGAGAAGCTCACCTATTTGGACCTTTCGGGGACGCAGCTTACCCGAAACGGCCTGACGGCGCTTTGTGCGCTAAAATCACTTCGTTACTTGCATCTCAACGATCTATCGGATATCACAGATGACAGTATTCTACAGAGGGAGTGCTGGCCCCATTTAGAGGGGTTGAGCGTCGGGCCGTCTATCGGAACCTACTGATCGGCGCATGATGTCCCCGCGAGAAATTGGGGGTGGTACTTCCCTACCTTCGACGCTTCAAATCGCGGGAGACTGCCCATGCCTATCCCGTTTCGGTGTCCGTACTGCGGACATGAAACGCTCGTCGAAGACCAGTACGCCGGCCGCTCGGGACCGTGCGTGCAATGCGGGCAGACGATCACCGTGCCCTATCCGCAGCAAACCTCGCCCCCGATGGCCGGGTCTTCTCCACAGCAGGCTGGGATGGGGGGAGCGGTCGGGACGGGGCCGATGTTCGGTCCGAGTTCCGGCCCGACTGCTCCTGCACGACGCAGCAAGTCATCCGTTTCGCCCACGGCGATCGCGATCATTATCGGGTCGTCCGTTTTGCTGATCGTGGCGCTTGCGCTGTTGATCGGCGGTTTGTCGGGCGGCGGGACGCCGCAAGAGAATCGAGAAACCGCGCGACCCGACGTCGCCGTACCCACACCGGTGGGAAAAGCCGTGCCGTCGGGTTCGAGTGAGCCGGCTGCGACCGGCAGTGTGCCCGGCGCACACAATAGAAAAGGCGGGGGCGGGTTTACTTTTGCGCCGAGGTCGATTTTCGATCGCCGAGCGATTCAAGCGAGCGGCCCCGAAATGCAGGCGCAATGTTGCAACAATCTGAAACGTATCGGATTGGCCCTGCATGCCTTCTACGATCGGTACCATTTCTTTCCCCCGAGCCGCTACGAAGACCCGAATCAGCCCAGCTGGCGGACGGCGATTTTGCCCTACCTCGACGAGCAGTCCATTGCCCGGCGCTACGAGCGCGAGGGCTTGACTGTGCCCTGGGACGATCCCCGGCACGCCCAAACAGTGGCCTTGGAGATCGACGTTTTTCGCTGTCCGGCCGCGACCGAATTGCCTGCCAACGGCACGTCCTACGTGCGTGTCGTCGGACCGGGGACGATGGGAGAGATAGGTAAAAAGATTACATTCGGCGATATTCGCGACGGGACATCGAATACGATCTTCGTGGTCGAGTGGCCGTACTCGCGGATTCCTTGGGCAAAACCGGAAGACATCACGGTCGACGAATTCGTCAGTTTGTTCGGTGGTTCGGAGTCCGATGAAGGAATCAACGTCTTGCTGGTCGACGGCTCATTTCTTTTCTTGCCGTTCAGCACGCCACGAGAAAAGGTACAAGCGGCCTTGACCATTGCGGGAGGGGAACCTTCTCCGTTGGCTGGATTGTGACGGTGATACGTTTCCAACCTGACGGAGCGCGAACACGTTACTCCAAATCGTTTACAGGAGAGAAACGTCATGCCATTTCCGTTTCGCTGTCCTCACTGCGGTAATGAGACGCTTGTCGACGAGTCGTACGCCGGACAATCCGGGCCGTGTGCCAAGTGCGGAAAAGTCATCACCGTACCGTTTCCGAGCGGCGCGGGGACCGCGGCACCGGCGAAATCGTCGGGGACGGCGGTGTGGGTGATCGTTCTGGTCGCCGTTTTGGGGGGGCTCGTCGTGTGCGGCGGAATCTTGGCGGCCCTGTTGCTGCCGGCTGTGTCATCCGCACAGGAGGCGGCCCGACGTGCCCAATGCACGAATAATTTGAAGCAGATCGGCTTGGCATTTCATAACTATCATGATGTGTATGGGCACTTTCCGGTTAGTGCCTATGATGACCCGAACACGCGGAGTTGGCGAACGGCGCTTTTGCCGTTTCTTGAACAAAACGTGCTGTACGAGCAGTACGAGGCGGTCGGTTGGGATGTCCCCTGGGACGATCCGGCGCACGCGGGTGTCGTGAATACGTCTCTCGACGTCTATCGGTGTCCTTCGAACATCTCGCCGTTGCCGAACGGGACCTCGTACGTGATGGTCGTCGGTCCGGGGACTGTGGGTGAGGTCGGGAAAGAGATCTCCTTTGCCGATATTACCGACGGCACCTCGAATACGATTCTCGTCGTCGAATGGCCTAAACAGATTCCCTGGGCCAAGCCGCAGGATATCAGTGTCGAGGAGTTCTTGAGCTTGTTTGGACAGGGAAGTGCTACGGCGAACCATCCCGGCGGAGTTAATGTGTTGTTGTGTGACGGCTCCGTGCGATTCGTGCCGTTTACCATGTCTCGAGAGACTGTCCGAGCGTTGCTTACGCGCGATGGCGGAGAGCCCGTGAGTCCGGATATGTTTTGAACTTTTCGGGGCTCCACCGGCCTACTGGGCAGGCGGGGGCGCTTGCGGTATCCTAGGTCTTCTGAAACGAAAGCCATCCGGCACGCCGCCGAGCGACGGCCGGATGGCTTGGTTCTTGGGGACGACGGCGGTTTCGCCGACGGTGCCGTGAGGCCGGAACGGGACCGGCCGAGTTGAACGACTGTGAGGTGATCATGCCCTGGTTTTCGAAAAAGGCCGATCGAATCGATTGGAACGAACTGGAAGCGTTGATGTGGCAAACCGCCGACGAAGCACGACGGCGGATTTGTGCCAAGCCCAAGCGAGTTTTGTTGTTGCCGCCGGATATCACGCGAATGCACTCCGGGGCCGGTCGTTTGACCGAAATCCTGTACAACATTTTCTCGGACGAGGCCGACGTCCACGTCATTCCGACCTTGGGCCAGCACGAACCGCACACGCCCGAACAAAACCGGCAGATGTTCGGTTCGATCCCGAACGAGCGAATTCACGCGCACCATTGGATCGACACGGTCGTGAAAGTCGGGGAAATCTCGGCCGATTTTGTCAAGGAGAAGACCAACGGGGCGGCGGATTGGCCGATACCCGTCGTCTTGAACAGCATGTTGATGCAGGAGAAGTGGGACCTGATCATCAACATCGGCCACGTCGTGCCGCATGAAGTGTTGGGCTTCGCCAATCACAACAAGAACTACTTCATCGGTTTGGCGGGCAAAGACATGATCTGCGCCGCACACATGGCGGCGGCCTGCTGCGGGATCGAGAACAACTTGGGGACGTTGACGACGCCCGTCCGCGCCTGCTTCAACAAGGCCGAAGAGGAGTATCTCGGCGACTTGCCCGACCTGTATGTGCAGGTGGTGATGGCCCGCGACGAAGAAGACAACCTCGTGCACACGGGCGTTTACGTGGGCGACGACTTGGATACCTATCTCGAGGCGGCGAAACAGTCGCGCGAGCAAAACATCAAGGTGTTCGACGAGCCGCTCAAAAAGGTCGTCTGCGTGATGCAGGGCGACGAATTCTTCAGCACGTGGGTGGCCAACAAGGCCATCTACCGCACCCGCATGGTCATGGCCGACGGCGGCGAGCTGCTCATCATCGCACCGGGGCTGAAACGTTTCGGCGAGCAAGAAGCCGTCGACAAGCTGATTCGCAAATACGGTTACGTGGGCACGCCGCGGGTGATGGAACTGTATCGGCAGAATGCCGACATGCAAGATTTGGCGCATGCAACGGCGCACTTGATCCACGGTTCGTCGGAAGGCCGGTTCACCATCACCTACGCTCCGGGACACCTGACCCGCGAGGAGATCGAAGGCGTCAATTTCCAGTACGCCGATCTGGAGGAGACCCTGAAACGTTATCCGCCGGATCAACTGCGAGAAGGCTTCAACACGATGCCCGACGGGGAAGAAATCTACTTCATTCCCACCCCTTCGGCCGGTTTGTGGTCGACCCGCGAGAAGTTGTACAACCGTCCCACCGGTTTCGAATGCTGAACGGGCTTCGCCGCAGCCGGTGCCTGTCGCAAAAAACATCGCCGTCGAACTCGACGTTCGGCGGCGATTCGCGTAAGGGACCGGCACGCCAGACGCTTACAGCGACTCGACAGCCGCGGGTAGGCCGCTGGGCGTGTGCTTTCGTAGAAGTTCCAACAAACGCGCGGAGTCGGGGCGAAGGTCTTCGCTCTCTTCGGGCGGCACGTTCGAATGCGACCATTCCTCCAGCCGCGATTCGATCGGGTCGATCTCCAAGCCGAAGTCCAGCAGCACCAATGCCGCCGTGGGGCGGTAGGTCACGTCTTTGAACTCTTTCAAAACGATTTCGACTTGCGGCGGTTTGCCGGTGATTTTCCACAGTGCCCACACGGGAGCCGAATGCGGATAGATGTCGCCGTCTTCGATCGCCTTTTCGAGGCGAACAGCGGCATCGGCGGCGTCCTTTCCGAGATATCCTAACGACCAGCAGGCCTGTTCCCGCACCGGTTGCATCGGGTCGTCGAGGGCGGCAATGAGCGGCGGAACGACCTTTCCGGAGTCTTTCGTGCCCACGCGTCCCAATGCGATGGCGGCGTTGCGTCGCACCGAAACGGCGCCGTTTTCGAGCCGGTCGATCAAGTCGGGGATCGTGTCGGCGGCTTCGGGGCCGATTTTGGCGAGCACGCGACAGGCCCAGTATTGGGCGTGAAAGTTTTCGGCGTACAGGGCCTGTCGGACCGACTCTTTTGCCGGCAAAGCGTTCTTGCCCAACCGCACGAGAACGGCCAATGCCGCGACTTGCGACTTCAGGCCGCCGCGGGCGACGGTTTTTCCGAGTGCCTTTGCCGCGTCGGAGTCGTTCGGGGCCGCTTCGTACAGCAACGTACACAGCCGCATCGCGCGTTCGTCGTCGAAGGTGCCGGTCGCGTCGTCGCTGATGCGCGACAGTTCGGTAACCGCCTTGTCGACGCCGGGACCGCCGGACCACCCAAGCAGCATGGCCGCAGGCACCCAAAGCGGTATTTCGGCGACTTCGACCGTTTCACCGAGACACGCATAGAGCGCCTCTTGCGTTGCAGCTTCGTAGGGACGAGGCATCGTACGCAGGGCCTCCATGGCCGCGTATCGGACGGCCGGATCGGAATCGTCCAGCAGGTCCGCCACGGCCGCCTCGGCGGGTTTGCCGTAGGAAGCCAATTTTCCGGCGATCGCTACCCGTTCCTCGGGCGTCTTCGCGGCGTCGAGTCGGCTCACGAGCGTTTCCAGCGAAACCGGCGCCGATGAATCGGGACGCGATTCCTCGGCACGTGCGATTCCGTGAAAAACGACGGAAAGGAGGACGGCGACGAAACAGGCCGAGACAATCGGCCACGGTTCCGCGAAGTTTCGCGGATGAGAGCATCCGAACGCTGGGAACATGGGAAAACCTTTTCGCAAGAAACGACACGGCTGCCGGCAAGCCACGTCTTACCGGCGCGTTTTTCTATTCTATCGCTTCGTGCCGCTGCGGTGAGCGAAAAAAGAGGACGAATCTATTCCTCCGGACCGTCCTTGGACGTGCCGTTTCTCGCCAGTTCCAGCGTTTCACGAATGATCGTGGCGCGGATGATCATACCTAGATTGAGCGGGTGATGCACGGTCCGCTCTTCGTAGACCGATGTGATCTTTTCGTCGAAGCGAACATAGCCCATCGTCAAGCCCAACAGCAGGGGATGCTCGCTCGACGCATCGGAAGCGACGAACACCGGGCCGCCGCTGTCGCCTTCGAACGTGTGAAAATCGACCTGGATTATCGGGTGTTCCGAGGCGGGAAAGATGGGGTAGCCCGCGACAATCCCGCTGCGAACGATCGGAAATCCGGCGCCGTTCGATTCGACCCGCGAGGGATAGCCGATCACGTAGACGCGACAAGCGACATCGACTCCCGCGGCTTGCAAGGTGTCGTCGTCGGCCAAAACGTCGACCGGCAGCGCGGCGACGGGGAAGTCCGGCAGCGACTCCAACTTCAACACGGCCGTGTCGAATTTCGGATGCTTGGTCCAAAGCGGCTCGCCGTCGCGGCGAATGGTGATCGGATGATCGCGTCGCTCGTACGTGTAAGGGCCGACTTTTTCTCGCAACACGAGGACGGCCGATTCGCCCTCGGTCTTTTTCAAGACGTGCGCCGCGGTGACCAGCCACACAGTTTCAGGCGACGATCCCGAATCGTCGGCGGCACCGTCCGCATGCTCGCGCAAGAGGAAGCATGTGGCGGTCGACTTGGGATGAAACAGCTTGTACGTTGCCTCGACCGTCGTCGGTCCCAAAGTCGCGGCATGCGCGGGAAGGGGGGCGCTGAACGTTCCCACAACGACAGTCGAGAAACAACAGAACGCTATTGCAACGCGGTTTGTCATCATGCGGCTCATTGTCGACCAGGATGTGTTACTGAACGAGGTGCACTGCGTAACGCCGGTGCGCAACGGGGCGAAAGGATGGCGCATCGCACCGTCTTGCGCCGGGCACGAATCCCCCGGATCACCCTTCGATCCACGAATCGATGCGCTCGATCGACCAGGGATCGCGTTGCGGGCGGCTGAGCATCCGATTCGCTTCGTCGTCGTCGACGAAGGTCTCCGTTTCGGGGTTCCATCGGAGCTTGCGGCCCAACTGCATGGCGATGTTTCCGATGTGCGGGATGGTAATCGTGCGGTGACCGATTTCGGCGGGCGCGTAGCACGGCTTTCGTGACTTGACGCAGTCGAAGAAGTTCCGATGCTCGCCGCCCTTGCCGGTATCGGTACGGGCAACGACTTCGCCGGGCACGTACAGGCCCAATTGCCGGGGATCGGCCTCGACGTCGAGCATTTCGCGGTCGGAAGCCTTTAGCGAACCACGCCATTTGTGCGATTCGATCCAACCGTCGGTGCCTTCGAAGCGAATGCCCGGTTGCGGTGTGCGGCCGACGACGGGAATCTCGTACGACTTGTTCGGATCCAAGTCGCCGCGACCGGCCGAAACCGTGAGCGTGACGCCGTCTGCGTAGCGATATTGCACGCGGAACGTCGGGGCGGCGTTGTAGACCGCGTCGCGCGGCGGGAAGTCGCCTTGGCCTTCGACTTCGACGGGGCCGCTGTGCTCGGAATTGTGGCCCCACTGGGCGAGATCGCACATGTGGGCGCCCCAGTCGGTGATCACGCCGCCGGAGAAAGCCAAGTTCCAGCGGAAGTTGTAATGCACGTAGGCGGGAATGTAGGGCATCTTCGGGGCCTGGCCGAGCCACATGTCGAAGTCCAATTCGGGAGGCGGATCGGTCGGCTCGGTAGGAGAACCGCCGCGTGAGATTCCGACCGCCCTGGCCGTCGAATTGCCCATCGGAAGCCGAACTTCGATGTGTTTCAGTTTGCCGATTACGCCCGATCGGACCAACGAAATCAGCCGAATGTACGTTTCGATCGAGCGATTTTCGGAGGCCGTTTGGAAGACGCGATTCGTTTCACGAATCACACGGCAAAGGATTTTGCCCTCATCGATGAACAACGTCAGCGGTTTCTCGCAGCACACGTCTTTGCCGCATTTGGCGGCCATGATCGCCGGGATGACGTGCCAGTGGTCCGGCGTTACGTTGACGATGGCATCAATATCTTTGCGATTGATCAACTTGCGGAAATCACCGTAAGGGGTGCACGGTTCGGCCGATTCGCCGAGTGTTTGCCGATAGTGATCGTCGACCTTCTTCTTGGCCGCAGCCAGGCGATTCTTGTCGACATCGCAAACCGCCACGACTTGCGCGTCGCCATGACGGAAGATTTGCGACAGGTTCCAGCCCGCCCCATGGCCGCCGCAGCCGATCAACCCGACACGAATTCGCTCGCTCGGCGCACTGCCTTGGGTCAGTCCCAACGCGGAACCGGGGATGACCGACGGAACGCCGGCGGCAAGACCGAACGCCAGGTTGCCCAGAAAGCGACGTCGCGAAACAGAAAACCGGAAAGAACGGCCGTGGAAAGACGCGGGGCGCAGAGATGCCATCATTCAACCTCGTGTGTGGGCTCAGGTGGGAAGCACAACCATTATCCGCATGTTCCCAAAGCTAATTGAGCGGCGGTGGTCGTGCAACTACACGCCGAAGAACGCCGAGCGCGTGCGTTCGTTTGAAACGCCGAGTGAATGAGGTCGAGACGTCGGCGGACGCCGTCAGAGGTTTTCAACCGTTTGCAGAATGTAGCCTTCCAGGCCCGTCAACGCCAGGATCAGCCGCCCTTGCGGATCGACGAAATATGTCGTCGGTACCACTCCGAAGCCGAGTTGATCGTAACAGGTGAATCGGGCATCACCCAAATCGAGCGTTGTGTCGAATGTTTCCCGATATTGCAAGCGATGATGCGGCTTGTATTCGTCGAAATGGTCGATCAACGCGAATTCAGTGACGGGGGTATCGGCACCGGGCAGCCGCGTGACCAGATCGAACAGGCTCCAATTCAACGCGAACGGCCCCTCGACGGGCAGGGTGGCGGTGCCGTGGTCGTCTTGGATTCGAATTTCGTTTTTTTCGACGGTTGCCCGCTTGCGAAGGGTGGTGTCGTCGATCGGCTTGTTTTCACCGTCGATGACGGCACGATGGAACGACCACGATCGCGGAACGACGAATTCGCCCGGACGATGCGGCGGCAGAACGATTCGCCCTTCGAGATGCATCTTGCCGCCGACGTGCGTCTTTTCGAAAACCACCTCGAGCACCGCAGCGCCGCTTGCCTGAACGCGTCGCGTGATGGTGACGCTGCCGGTTTGCTGTACACCGGAGGCCAGTGCCACTTGGCTCCAGGTTTTCTTCCACGAACCGGCGGGGGCGAAATCGCCGGTAAAGATCGGCAACCGCTTGGCGGCTCCGGCGATGGTGGACAACGGGAATTCGCTCGTGCTTCGGCGGACGATGGTTTCCTGAGACATGGTCGTTCTCGCGATCGGCAATGCAACAGCCCTGTTCGAGGGGGAATCTGATCTCAACTGCGCACCCGGCGCGGTTTCGGCGGTGCTTTCTTCGGCGGTTTGGCCGGTTTCTCGGTGGAAACCGTGGGTTCGACGGGACGCAGCGTGGCCGTGTATTCGTCGAGCATCCGGCGGTGGTCGGCCAGCACGTCGGCATACCGGGGATCTCGGTACAGATTCTTCGTTTCCCAGGGATCTTCGCGCATGTCGAAAAGCTGCTCGACCGGATCGTCCGAGAAACGAACGTACTTCCAACGATCGGATCGAATAACGCGGCCGGTCTGCATGACCTCGAAGTAAACGAAGTCGCGCCACGAGGTGTTTCCACCTTCCGCCAGCGGACGCAGGCTGCGTCCTTGAACGTGCGCCGGAGGTGCAACGCCCGCGTAGTCGCACAAGGTTGGAACGATATCCACGCCGCTGACAAGGTGTTCTGTATCGCGATGGTTTGCCGCGATGTGGTCTTTCCAGGAAACGATCAACGGTACCTTGACGGCCTCTTCGTAAGGATACCACTTCGCAACGTGGGAGTGTCGTCCGCGTCCGTCGCCGTGGTCCGAGGTGAACACGACGACCGTATTCTTGTCGAGATCGGTTGATTCCAGCGCGTCGAGCAGGCGGCCGACATCGGCGTCGAGCATTTCGATCATCCGGCTGTATACGTACAAATAGTATCGCCACATGATGTCACTGTACTCGACGAAGCGGGAGGCGAGCTTGGCCGGCGCCTCGGGACGCACCCGCAAGTTCGGCGGAAGCGGCGGAAGTTCCGCTTCCTCCAATTCGGGGAAGGGAAGCGTCTCGGGCATGCGCTCTCCGGCGTGATTTCCCCAAAAGCAGATGTCGTGCGGTTGCAGGAACGAGGCGACCAACAAAAACGGCGTTTTGCTATTCGCCCGATTTTTGAGGAACGCCTCGCAGGTGTGCGAGATGCAGCAATCGTCGTGATCGGCCAGGCCGCCGCGTGCAGGAAGGACGCGAAAACCGTCTTGTGGTTTCGGCACCGGACCGGGCAGATGCCACTTTCCACAATAGGCGCTTTCGTATCCGTGCGACGATAAACAATGACCGATCGTCGGGCAGCTCGAATGGATCGGACGACCGTTGCTGATCACGCCCGTCTCGACGGGCATGCGGCCGGTCATCAACGAGCTGCGGGCGGGCGAGCAGACCGGGTTCGTACTGTGCGACTCGATGAAGGTCGTGCCGCCGGCGGCGAGCCGGTCCAAGTGCGGTGTCTCGACGTAGTCGCAGCCGTGGGCCGCGATCGCGTCGAGCCCCAATTGGTCACAAATGATGAAAAGAAAATTGGGCGACGACCCGACGACCGCAGGGGCGGCGAGACCTTGTTTCGCCGATTGCGTCATCAACGCTCCGGCCGAGGCGGCTCCGGCCGCTTGAAGAAACCGACGTCGGGGATACGTCGTTCGCGTCACCCCGTAACGAGAGTCCGCACGGCGCATGATTCGACCTTTCACGGGACGAGTCGAAGAAGCGTAAACTTGCTGGAAGACGGTGGTGTCGACGGCGCGACCGAACGCGAATCGATCGTTGGCCGGCAGATTTCACCAAGCACTATATTGCTGCGCTTTGCCATCGCGCACAAGCAAACGGCAGAATATGCGGCGTGGGGCGATACTGCCCCGGATTGGGGGGCGAGAACGGGGCGCCCCTCCGCCACCATGACTGCTTCACAGCAAGAGGTTCGGCAAAAGCGCGTCGGGGCGAGGCGTTGCACCCCCCGGTCGATTCGACCCGTCGGCGATTCGAAGGATTCGATCGACGAATCGGCGCACGACGAGCAGGCCGCCGGACCGGTGCCTTTGCGCGACGGTGGCCGATCCGGCTGCGACGTGCGTTGTACCAACAAAGGAGAGCGTAACTTGCCGCTCGGTACGTCGAACTTCTACCATTATGCTAATCGCGACCGGCTCAGGTGGGCCGTTGGAAAAAGTCGTTGGAATTGTGCAAACACGGGGAACGACATAGAAAGGAGCCTTGCCGATGTTGGCCAGTTGGGTGAAGAGCAGACGTGCGTTTTCGACGGCGGCAGCATGGGGCGTCGCTATGGTGTTGGTCGTCGGATTGGTGGGCTGTAACAACACGACCGATACGGCGGGGACGAGCGGCGGCGATCAGCCGGAAACGGTCATCTTGCGACCGTCGGAGCAAGGGACGCCTGCCGAGGCGACCGGTGAGGACGCGGATGCGTCGACTTCTGCCGTTGCGCAACCGGCCTCGCAAGCGGCGTCGGGCACGCTCGAGCTGCCCGGCGGGCTGACGATGAAGGCCCCCGAAGGGTGGGAAAGCGTCCGTCCCGCGATTTCGATGATTCAGTACGAGTTTCGGATTCCCGCGGTCGAGGGCGAGCCCCGGGACGGTCGCGCGACCTTCATGGCGGCCGGGGGCTCCGTCGATGCGAACATTCAACGCTGGATCGGTCAGTTCGCTCAACCCGACGGCAGTGATACCGCCGAGAAGACCAAGGTATCCGAAGAAACGATCGCCGATACGAAGGTCCACATCGTCGAGTTGTCGGGGACGTACAACGAAAGCATGGGGCCGATGGCTCCGCCTACCCCGCGGGAAAACTATCGGATGCTCGCGGCGATCGTGGAAACCGGCGAAGGGCTGTACTTCATCAAGTTTTACGGGCCCGACAAGACCGTCGCCGCCAATCGCGACGCCTTCCTGGCGATGTTGCACAGTCTCGAAAAACCATGATCCTTCGCGTCGTCACGACGTCGTTTCGGGCTTACTCTTGTCGGGGGGAATCGGCGCCCCGTCGAATTGTCCACCCGGGACGGCTAAAATGATCGTTTTGGGGCGGCGGTGAGTAGGCTGGTCAAGAACTGCCGGGGCGACGGGGCGTGGTCGGCGCTTCGTCGGTCGTCGTCCGTCCACCGGTTGCGACAACGGCCGTCGCGAGTCCGGTGCCGATTCTCGGCCGTATGAATAACCGTAGCGCATGAAGCTCCCTCCAGAAGGTGTCGTCTGGCTCGTGCGGGTGCGCTGGTTGGTCTGCGCGGCCGTCTTTTTCGTGGTATGGCTGGCCTCGTCGGTCTTGGGGGTCGTGACCTACCCGCTACCGCTCTACGTGTTGGCGAGCGTGCTCGTGCTGTACAACCTCGTCTTGTGGTGGTTGGTTCGCCAAGAAGGCCTGATTTCGAGCATGCGGCCGGAACAGCTCGTGTTTTGGCAGGTGGCGATTGATCTCACATTGCTGTTGCTGCTGTTGTACTTTTCCGATTTTTCGCGAAATCCCTTCTTGGTGTATTTTGTGTTTCATATGATCATCGGTGGGATGTACATTCGCGGGAACACGCCGTATGTGCTTACCACGCTGGCGACTGTTTTGATTGCAGCGGTCATGGCAGGTGAGTACTACGGAGTGATACCGCGGTTCCCGCTCCATTTTGGGATGCATGATCAGGCCGAGCTGGCAGGTTTGCAGCTTTTGGGCCAGTTTTTTGCGCTGGCAAGCACACTGTGGGCGGCGACGTATTTCACCGTGTCGATACGACGATATGTCGACCGCGCCCATGCCGAGCTGCGACAGAAAGAAAAGATGGTCGGGATCGGCCAGTTGGTCGCCGGTATCGCCCATCAGATTGCGAATCCTCTGGACGGTGCGCAGAATTGCGTCCGGCTGATCGGTGAACGGGTACGCGACGACCCCCATTTGATGAACTATGTTCATTTGATGACCGACGCCTTGCATCGCATCGAGCAGACGGCCAAGCGAGTCCAGGCGTTTTCGCAGCCGAAGGGAATCTCGCTTGAAAAAACCGATGTCAACGCTGCGATCGAGACGACATTGGCCATACTCGGCACGAAGGTCGGGCCGAACATCACCGTCAAGAAAGAGTTGGGCGATGTGCCGCCTGTATGGGGAGATCCATACACGCTGCAAGAGGTGATTTTCAACCTGTGCACGAACGCTTTGGCGGCCATGCCCGAGGGCGGCACTCTGACCTTGCGTTCGCGTCGGCTGGGGAAACACGACGATGATCAGATGGATTCCGTCGCGATCGAGGTGATCGATACGGGCGTCGGCATTCCCAGCGTAAACTTGGAAAAGATATTCGAGCCGTTCTTCACCACTCGGGCCGATTCGGGCGGCACGGGGTTGGGATTAGGGCTGTGCCGAATGTTGATCACCGAGATGGGCGGACGCATCGAAGTGCGTAGTACGCTCGGCCAGGGAACGAATTTTACAGTCGTCCTGAATCCGTACCAGGAACCGAAACAGCGCCAACGATGAAAATCCTCGTTGTCGACGACGAAAAGATCAAGCGCATTACGCTTGCCGACGACCTGCAATCGCAGGGATACGACGTCGTGACCGCCGAAGACGGCGAGCAGGCAATGGAGAAGCTTCGGGCCGAGCGTTTCGACGTCGTCATCACCGACGTCAAGATGCCCAAAGTCGACGGCATGGAGCTTCTCAAATTCATCAAGCAAGGCGACGCATCCGAGACGGCTGTGGTCATGATGACGGCCTACGGCAGCATTCAGTTGGCCGTCGAGTCGATGAAACTGGGGGCTTTCGACTTTGTGACCAAGCCGTTCCGCAACGATGAAATCTTTCCCCTGCTTGCGCGCATCGAACGGGAAAAAGACAAGCCTGCCGAACAAGCCGCTCCGGCTGCCCACGGAGAAGTGAAGAGCATCGACGACGCCGTCATTGGAACGTCGCGGGCCATGATGCGAGTCAAGCGGATGATCGAGATTTGCACCCGTACCGATGCAAATGTCCTGTTGTGGGGCGAAACAGGCGTCGGGAAAGACTTGATCGCCTCGGTCATTCACAAGCACTCGCATCGCAAAGATTTTCCGTTCGTGAAGGTCGGGTGTACCCTGTTTCCGTCGCACTTGATCGAGAGCGAGTTGTACGGACACGAAAAAGGATCGTTCACCGGTGCCGATCAGCAGCGGCCGGGGCGGTTCGAGTTGGCCGAGGGTGGATCGTTGTACTTGGACGATGTCGACGATATTCCGCTCGAACACCAGGCGAAGCTGTTGCGGGCGATCGAAGAAAAGGTCTTCGAGCGCGTCGGCGGTACGACGCCCATCAAGGCCGACGTACGAATCATCACTTCGACCAAATGCAATCTGCTGGACAAGGTCTCGGAAGGGACGTTCCGGCAAGACTTGTACTATCGACTCGACGTGTTGCGGGTCACGATTCCGCCGTTGCGCGAGCGGAAGGAAGACATCCCCCTGTTGGTCGAGCATCTGATGAAGCGAATCGCCGGCGAGCGGGAATACCGTATCGAACCGAAGGCGATCGAGGTGCTGCAACGGCACAATTGGCCCGGTAACGTCCGCGAACTCTATCACACCTTGGAACGCGCGTACCTGGTCGGCGGCGGTGAGATCACGGCCGCTTTGTTGTCGTCGGAAGTCATTCGCGAGGCGGCGGCCGAAGCCGACGACACGATCGAGGGAGATTACCAGGCCGTGATGGAAAAGACGGAACGGCGGTTACTCGAACGCGCGCTCCGCGAAGCGGGCGGCAACAAGACCGCCGCGGCCCAGGCGCTCGGCATGAAGCCCTCGACTTTCCGCGACAAACTGGCCAAGCACGGTTTGGGTTGATCGGCCCGAGAACACACGCGAGCCGATCGTGCAAGGGCGGCCGTTTTCGTCGTGGCGGTGCGAATCAGTCGTCGCCGGGCATCCACAACTTTCCGCCGCCTTGCGGCTTGGCCGAATCGGGCGTCCACAGGCCTCCGGCTTCTTGCGATGCGGAATTTGGGGGTTGCGGCGAAAGAGGATCGGCGCCGGGAGCGGTTTGCGGCGGTGCAACCGGCCGACCTTGCGCATCGATCAACCCCAATTGATACAGGATTTGCATCCATTGGGCCATCACGTTGCGCTCGCTGCGGTGGACGGTGCCGATGTGCTGAAGTTTCTCGGGGATTCCCTCCGTCTTGTCGTGTGACAGCGAATGAACGACATCGACGATGTCGAGCATCCCGTCGGAAACGCCCTTTTCGGCGGCGTACGCCATCCCTTCTTCCAATCGTGAGCGAACGACCGAGGAAAAGTCGCTCAACGGAGCAGCACCGGCGTACACTTGCACCAACTGATCGGGCGAAAGCGGAAGACGATCACGCCGTGCCGTGAATTCGGGAAACATGTGTCTTACCGCAACGACGTCGC
The DNA here is from genome assembly GCF_054657455.1 of Thermostilla marina. NCBI lineage: Bacteria > Pseudomonadati > Planctomycetota > Planctomycetia > Pirellulales > Thermoguttaceae > Thermostilla > Thermostilla marina. Next base: position 1,476,388 of record NZ_BAAHYR010000001.1, read on the forward strand.
GGGTCGAGATCGCTTGCGAAAACACGGCGAGGAAATTTTCGTCGGGAATCGTCTTCGGATCGACATGGTCCAGCCAAAGCGGATCGATTCGTCCTTCCTGCGCAACGTCGATCGTCATGGGCGTGGGGCAGCCCAGTTCTTCGCGGAGCGCCTCGACGACTTCCGCCGGGATTACCGAAGCAGACGAATAAGCCGCCAGTTGCCACAGGGCTTCCCGGCGGATTGCCAGCGAGTCGTCTTTCAACGCGTCGCGCAGCGTCTTGCCGCCGAGCACCGCTTGCGGTCGATCGAGCCAGATTTCACGCAAGTAAGTGAGAACGACGTCGGCAGGATCGAGGTCGCCGAATTCTGCGACCTGCTGCATGACCGCCATGCGATAAGCGAAGGTTACACGCAGGACTTCGGCCGCCGAACGCGACAACAGCGAGTCGAACTCGGTGGCGGTCGGTTCGGTTGCGTTGCCGAGCCATTCACCGACCAGAGCCGTGACGGCGTCTTTTTCGGACACGGCCACCGGTTGCGCGATCAGCCGCGCGTCGCGATCGGTTTCTTTGCCGAACAGTTGTACTGTGAAAAAGGGCGTGTTTGCGGTTTCTTCCAGCGAGGCCTTCGACAAATCCCGAAGCGGCAAGCCGAACTCGTATTGGACCAAAGGCGGCGGTGAATCGGGATCGCGCTCCTCGTAGGGGATCTCCAACCGGCGCAGACGACGATCCGACGCAAGGCGTTCCATGACGCCGTCGACATCAGTCACCGGAAATTCGAGGGTGCCGCTTGTCTCGGCGTCGCCGAAGGGAACCTCGAGACCCTCGCGTGCCGCTGCCAATTCGGCCGCCAATGCGTCTTCGTGACCGTTGATCGCTACGTCGCCGGGGGATTCCAGTAATTCGACCGCTTCGTCGTATCGGCCCATGAGGATCAGCAGACGGACGTGCAACCGGTACGCGACGTAGTCGGAGGGGTTGGCCCGCCGGTATTCCTCGAGCAAAGCCAGTGCCCGGTGCCAACACGTCATCAGGATGAACGCCCTCGCCAATTTCAATGGTTCGGGGAGCTCTTCCGTCGTGAGAACATCGGCGGGCAGGCTGTGGCAACGGCGCTGTATCACCGGGATGGCAGAATTCAAAAGCAGCTCTGAATACCGTTGCCGCCACTCCTGCTCTCCGGTCAGACGAACCAGATTGGCGATCAGCGTCAACCCGGCAGGGGCGTGTCCTTCCTGGAGCAAGATTTCGGCAACCACCGCCGCTGCCTGCACTTGGCGGCCGTACGTCTGAAATTTGCCGCTCACCACCGCCTCGAAAGAGTCGGGAAGCTCATTGCCCAGTGATTTCTCCAACCATTCGATCGCCGCAAAGCCCGAATCGGTGATGGCGGTCATGATCGCCTTCTCGGCCAGAGCGATCGGATTGTCGGGAAACCGGCGGAGGAATTCGTCGGCCGCCTCTTTCGCCTGTTCACCTTGGCCGGTTGCGCGCAACAACAAGGTCTGGTAAGCCCACAAGCACGCCCGATCGGGATTCTTGGCCAATTCCTGGTCGATCAGCGTCAACCCGGCGGCGAACTGGCCGCCTTCGATGGCTTGGTTCAACTTGTTGAGCTGGGGCAGCAGGTCTTTGCAGCAAAACTTGATCTTCTTTCCGGTTCCCCCGGGACAAAGCGAGTAGGCGTCCAAAGGCATGACGACTTTCCTGATTGTTTTTCTGCTGAATACGGGGCGATGGGAATTGCCGCTCGTGCGACGTACAACCGGGTTTCCGTTTCACGAGGGGGTTCGCCGGGTGCGCACGACGATCGGTGGAATCACGTATCGTACCAAACCGAGCGGCCTGTGGCGAGCATGCTCGCTCCGAGAGGGCCGCCGACGGGCAGCCCGGTATTTAAAACGGGAGGTGTGGGGTGACTGGGGTGTTGTTCGTGGGAAACTTTGCCGGTTTTGCGAAATATTCCTGTTGTAGCGGCGATTCTGGGCCGATTACCCATGTCGTGAGGAACCATCGTATGCGGGCATCGTCCGCCCGTCGGATCCCGCGTCGGCTCTGCACGGAGGTTTGCCGAGGTGCACCGGAAGAATTACCGCAATTGGATGCTGATCCTGGTCGCGACCGGGGTCGTGATGTGGGGCTCGCGATTCGCTACAGCCGCCGGTTTTCCTTTTTTCGATGCGAACATTTTGCCGGCTTCGTTCGAGGCCCCACCCGATCCCGCGGCGAATGACGTGCCGGACCAATGGGTCGAAGGGGAGTGGGATCAGATCGAAAAGGGGGCCGAACCCGTTCGCGAACCGGTGTCGCCGTTTTGCGAGATTTGCGGTGACAGTCTCCAATCACCTCCCCTGTGGACGTGGTACAACGGTTCCCGTATTTGGAGTCATTCGCGGCCCCGCCGCGCCACCTTGTCGTTCGACTATAACAACGACGACGTGCTGACGACGAAGATGTTCAATTTGGACGTGGCGGCCGGGTACGAAACCCGCGTGCGGCGGTATCTGGGAACCGACATCGGCAATCACAACCAGTACGTCGAGTTCGTGTACTGGGGGCTGAACGAATGGTCGGCGATGGAGACCGCCCAGGGAACCACCGTCAGCTACGATCTGAACGGAAACACCTTTACCGGCGGTTCTTTGTTTACCGAGTATCGTACCGATTTCGACTATGCGACGTGGCAACAGATGCGTTATCGGTCGAACATCCACAACTTCGAACTGAACCTCGTGATCGAGCCTCGCGGCGGGAAAGACCGCATGGCCATGTTGCCCAACGGCCGGTGGCAGCGTCGTTGCCGGGAAGGCGCTTACCTGACCTGGTTGTTCGGGTTCCGAGGAATGTCGCTGGACGAGGGGTACATTTTCACCAGTAGCGGCTTTCTGACGGACGTCAACGGGACGACGCCGTTGTGGGGTCAGGCTGCGATCCGCACACACAACGACATGTTCGGGCTTCAGGCCGGAGCGATCCTGACCGTGCGAAAACACCGCCTGCGCTGGGGCGCTTCCGTCAAGGCTGCACCGATGATCAACTGGTCCGACCAGTTCACCGACATTTACGAGCTCAACAACACCGGCTACCAGGGGTACGCGTCGAACGACGGCGCGGCGTTCATGGGCGAGGTCGGCATCTTCGCCGATTATCGGTTGACCGACTTCATCACGGTGCATGCCGGTTTCGACATGGGATGGTTGGTCGGCATGGCCTTGGCTCCCGAACAGGTCGACTACCGGCTGCCCGACACCCCCACAGTCAACGACAACGGGTACGTGTTTTTCCAAGGGCTGACCCTGGGCTTCGATACCCGCTGGTGACCGGCTGAGGAAAACCAAGCGAACATCATCGCGCAACGGCCGCCGAAAAGGCGGCCGTTTATCGATTGGGGCCGGTTTGATCCGTCCCGTCGGTCGAAAATCGTTTTGACCTCGGCTGCGAGTGTTGCCTTGCGGCAACGGTGCGGTGTTTCCTGTGGCCTTTTGCGAGCATGGCCGCAAGCGGAAAACAGCATTTCGTGCAGTGTGTTTCACACGACGGCACGATTCGGAGAACGCAACATTGGGCGTCGGCGAGGCCGAATGTTAAATGGGTTTTGCAATGCGCTAATCGTGTTGGGCGACATGTTAATTCGGTGAAACTGCAATTGGGGGGATTGCAATTCAAGGAGGCAAAATAGGTAATATACGATGTCGCAAGTTGTCGTCGCATAGGAACTTGGGAAGGCTGGCGAGCGCTTGCCGGAAATCCGGGGTGGTATGGCATGGCATTTGCTCAATACCCCCCGGTAATCGGTCTTTTCCTACGGCGAATGTCTCGTCCGTGGCTTCGCCTACATCCTTTCCCTTGTTTCTATTGGAGGGTTCCTCAGTGAGTCACCTGTTGCGTCGCGTCTGGAAGGAGGACGAAGGCGTCCTCACGTTCGAATGGATCCTGTTGATCACCGTGCTGGTGATCGGGATCGTCGGCGGCTTGAGCGCCGTGCGGGATGCGGTCATTACCGAGTTGGGCGACGTCGTCGAAGCGGTCATCTCGCTCGACCAGTCGTACACGATCGCGCATCCGTGGGATGTCCAGGTGCCCGACTGCGAGGTCGACGGTGCCAGCGACTCGGCCTACAACGACGCCGCCGGTATGGATCAAGGCCGCTTGGTGCCCGGCGACATCGGCCAAGACCAAGGCCCGATCGGCGATTGCGATCCGGACATCGAAAATCCGTTCCTGTAATGGAACGCGGCAGGCAAGGTCCGATTCGGACGGTGTAACGGCCTGCCGAGAACAACTCGCCCTGATCAGGGGCGCGTCGACAAACCAATCCCTCCTTGCCACCGCCTGTGGCTAGGAAACGAGGGTCCGTCGATGGGGTGAATGCCTCGTCGGCGGACTTCGTTTTGCGCACCGGACGAGACGGTTCCTCGATCACCGAGACGGCGGCGGAATCGTGTTTCGGTGTGCGCGTTTCGTTTCCTTAACGTCTTTGTGCGGGTCGTAACGACGTCACGTTGCGGCGTTCAACGGGCGAAACAACATCGGACCAGCGCTCGTGGATTCGTGTTGTTCTTCGGCAACATGTTGCCTCCGCACAACGGCTGGCCGCCGCTTTGCCAATCAATCGGGGATCCGTAACTCCTTGTAGTTTAGCAAGTTGCGACCAATTCTTGCCCGCCCGGGCGGAATGGCACGGTTTGTGCTCTCTATTTTGCCGAGCTTGTCTATCTTCTCGTCCTGTGCTCGGCGGTCGGCGGAGGCGCATTCTTCGGCTTCCGGCATCGCGAGCGATCGAGCGGACAAGTCTGCATCGTGGACCGGTCGCGGGATGGCCGGTCGTGGTTCCCTTTTCGTTGTCCTTCATAAAGGAGCGACGAAGTGAAGCGTGTGTTGTCTCGTGTTTGGCGGGAGGACGAAGGTGTCCTCACCTTCGAATGGATCCTCCTCATCACCGTGTTGGTGATCGGCATCGTCGGCGGTTTGAGTGCCGTGCGCGATGCGGTGATCACCGAGCTGGGTGACGTCGTTGAGGCCGTCGTGTCGCTCGACCAGTCGTACACCATCTCGCATCCGTGGGATGTCCAGGTGCCCGACTGCGTGGTCGACGGTGCCAGCGACTCGGCGTACAACGACGCCGCCGGTATGGATCAAGGTCGTTTGGTCGCCGGCGACATCGCCCAGGACCAAGGTCCGATCGGCGATTGCGGCGACGACGTCGAAGATCCCGGGCTTTGATGTTCCTCCCCGTCTTGGTTCGGAGACGTTCCGGACCGTCCAACGGAAGCAGCTCCGCGGCAGTCGCCATGCTGCTGCGGAGCCCGCCTTCCGACTTCGACGACACTCTCTTCGAGCGGAACCGATCGACGAGTCCATTTCACGGAAATCGAACGATGAAATCGCTTTGTAAACGCTGGCTGGTCAAAGCTGTCCGAGAGGACGCGGGCATGTTGAGCTTCGAATGGATCTTGCTGATCACGTTGCTGGTGATCGGTATCGTCGGCGGCATTTCGGCCGTCCGCGACGCCGTGATCAGCGAGATGGGCGACGTGGCTGAGGCCGTCATTCACATCGATCAGTCGTACGAGGTGAAAGCCGATGCGACCGGTTGGGGAAACGCCTTCGGCTTCGACGATCAAACCCCGAACGTGAAACAGAATCGACCCACCTCCGGGAAACCGGACCAAGGGCCGGTGGGCCATCCGTGATGTCGAACTTCGGCAACGGTAGAGGACGCTGACTGTGGGCTTTCGGCAACAAGTGAGACGAGCCTTGAACTACCTGAAACGCATTTGGACCGAAGACGGCGGGGCCTTGTCGTTTGAATGGATCGTACTGATCACGCTGCTGGTGATCGGTGTGATCGGTGGATACACGGCCGTTCGCGACGCCTTGGTCGACGAAATGGGCGACGTGGCCGGAGCCGTCATCTCAATCGACCAGAGTTTTCACACCGAACCGCCGGAAGGCCTACCCGAAGCCGGGTGCTACGGCAGTTGGCAAGACGACGATCCGGCACCTCAAGTGCAGCGAGGACGTCCCTGAACCGCGTTTTCCATCCGACGGCATCGCGTTTGCAACAGGAAACACAGGTAATGGTTCCCATGATCGTCCTTGGTATCGCCGTGATTCTGATGACTGCCGCTGCGGCCGTGACCGACTGGCGGATGCACCGCATCCCCAATTACATCACGGTGCCTGCGGCCGTTACCGGCGTGTTGTATCACGGCTTTTTTCCCACCGGCGAGGGCTGGTTGTTCGCCCTGGGCGGATTCGGCGTCGGTTTCGCCCTGTTGCTGTTGCCGTGGATTTTCGGCGGCGGCGGAATGGGCGACGTCAAGTTGCTGGCGGCCCTGGGAAGCTGGTTGGGACCGTTCTATGTACTGATCGCCTTTGCCGTGAGCGCGTTCGTCGGCAGCTTCTTGGCCTTGATGACGGTGCTGGCGGGCGGATTGACCGCGGTGAAACGAGAAACATCGGCGGCGGAAGTCGACGCATCGGCCAAGCCCCGCAAGGCCTTGCCGTTTGCGATTCCCTTGGCCTTGGGATCGTGGCTGGTCTTGGCGTGGTTGGCGCTCCGCGGGGGCTTTTGAACTTGTCGCTGCCCCACGGCACGGCAATTGCACGAAACACCTGGAAGGATCGCCCGTTCGGAACGGAATCGACACGAGAAACAGGATACCCACGAAATTCGATGTCGCGAGGGTTTCGGCGAGCTTCGGCCGTTTGAGAAGCGAGGCCGACCCGCCTTCCGAAAGCGAGGAGACGTTCTTCCATGAAACGTATCACGCCTGCAATGGTGACGTTTGTCGTGTTTGCCGTCCTGGTCGGATTGGCAGCCGCTTACGCCGTTCGTCATCTGAACCAGAAAGAAGTCGTCGCGGCGCCGCCGGAACCGCAACCCGAAACGGCGACCGTCGTCGTAGCCAAGATCAATCTGCCGAAGTACGCCCGCGTGCTCGACGATTACGTCGACGTCGTTCGCGTGCCCGTCGACAAGGTGCCCGAGGGGGCTTTGCAACTGAAGTCGCGGGCGCTGTTCCGCCTGGTGCGGGAAACGATTCTGGCCGGGCAGCCGATCCGCGACGCCGATTTGTACGCGGTCGGCGAAGTGCCGATGCTTTCCGAGCGGATTCCGCCCGGCTACCGGGCCGTCACGCTGGCGGTCGATGCCGGTTCGGCGCTCAACGGGATGATTCAGCCCGAAAGTCTCGTCGACGTGAACTTGACAGTGAAGAGCGATCGTCCCGAAATCGGCGGTTTGGCGACCATGACGTTGTTGCGTCGCGTGCGGGTCTTGGCGACCAGTGAAAATCGCTTTCCCGCCAGTGAAGACCGGCCGCGAAACCTGCGGAACGTGACGCTGGCCGTCACGCCGGAGCAAGCGAACAAGCTCATCCTCGCGCAAAAGTACGGTGACCTCAGCGTGACGCTGTGCAGCTCCCTGGAGAACCTGGCTGAAAGCGAAAACGAGGTGGTTCAGGCCGACTTGAGCGACGAGAAAGACCTGGTCAACACGTTTGACCTGTTGGGTATTTCGCCCATCGAGCCCGAGCCGCTTCCGCAGCCGAAGCAGGTCGTAACCCGCACGATCGAAGTGTGGCGAGGGAACTCGGTCGAGCAGGTGACCTTCGATTCGTCGAAGATCTTGGAGGCCGAGAATGCGACGCTCGTGTCGGAAGGGAAAGCCCCGACAGCCGTGATTCCGGTAATGAACGAGGAAGAGATTCCGACCTCGGATTGTCCGGCTTGCGAAAAGAAGAAGGCCAAAGAGGCGGCCGAGCAGCAACTGCGGTCGCAGCCGCAGCCTACGCCGGCCCCCGCAGCGTCGGCTTCGATTCCCGTCGAGGGGCGCGTTGTGAACGTTCGCATCGAGGCGGATACGGTCGCCGGCGAATGAGATCTTCGCTTCGACCTTGCGACATCGCTTCTCTCTTTCTCCTGTCACCAGATCAATAGACGGACGAGCACGATGAGTTTCCTTCGACGCAAACCTGACGCAGTTTCGACCCACGGCGGACATGCCGTCGCCGCTGAAGCTGCCGGCAGCGAACGCTACGAGACGGAATTCCAGCGGCTGAAGACCCGTATTCATCGCGAGGTCATCGAGTCGCTCGACCTGTCGCGGGTGGCAAAGCTCGACGAGGCACGATTGCGGAACCACATTCGCAACCTGGCCGAGAGCTTGTTCCGGGCGCGGCCGGAGATCTTGGCCAACATCGACGAAGATCGCTTGATCGACGAGTTGATGGCCGAATCGTTCGGCTTGGGACCGCTCGAACCGTACATGCAAGATCCCGACGTGACCGACATCTTGGTCAACGGCCCCGACGAGGTTTACGTCGAGCGACTGGGACGCCTCCAGGAAACGAACACCGTCTTCGCCGACGAAGACCACCTCATTCAAATCATTCAGCGGGTGGTGTCGCGGGTCGGTCGTCGGATCGACGAGCAGAACCCGATGGTCGACGCCCGGTTGCCCGACGGCTCCCGCGTGAACGCGATCATTCCGCCGTTGGCCCTGAACGGTCCCGTGTTGTCGATTCGCCGGTTCGGTCACGAACGGCTGAAAGTCGAGGACCTGCTGGCGTTCGGATCGATCGCTCCGGAGATGGTTCGTCTTCTCAAGGCGGCCGTCGAGGGACGCATCAACATTTTGATCAGCGGCGGAACCGGCTCCGGTAAGACCACGTTGCTGAACGTCCTTTCGGCGTTCGTGCCTGCCGAAGAACGTCTCGTGACGATCGAAGATTCGGCCGAGCTGCGATTGCAGCGCAAGCACGTGGTCAGCCTCGAAACGCGAATTGCGAACTCGGAAGGACGCGGAGAGATTCGACCGCGGGATTTGGTCCGCAACGCCTTGCGCATGCGACCCGACCGCATCATTCTCGGCGAGGTCCGCGGCGAAGAGGCCCTGGATATGCTTCAGGCGATGAACACCGGCCACGAGGGATCGTTGACGACGATTCACGCCAACGATACGCGTGACGCGCTTTCCCGCTTGGAAGTGATGGTCGGCATGACCGGTTTCGACCTGCCGGTTCCCGTCGTTCGCAAGTACATCGCCTCGGCGATCACGCTGGTCGTGCATTTGGCACGTCTGAAAGGCGGAGTGCGCCGCGTGATGCGAATCTCCGAGATCGTGGGCCTGGAGAACGGTGAATACCGCATGCAGGAGCTGTTCGGGTTCCGTCAGCGCGGTGTCGATGCCGAAGGCAAGGCCAAGGGTGAGTTCTACGTGACCGGAAACGTGCCCGAATTCAAGCGACGCTTAGACGAGCAGGGGATCGAGCTGGACGAATCCCTGTTTGCCGAGCGGATTCTTTCGGGGCCCCAGGCCGTGGCGCAGGAGGTATGAGGCTCATGACGACGTTGAACATCATCCTGACATTCGCGGCGGTGACGACGCTGTTACTGTCGCTGGCCACGTTCTTTTCCGGCGTGTTCGGCGGCCGCAAACGCGAAGACGATTCCGAGGACGATTTCGTCTACGTGCCGCCCGAAAAGGAGGCCAAAAGCCGCGTCGACGAAGCCTTCTACTTGCTGCTCGAGGCGGCCGGCTCGCAACTGGACCGTCAAACGGCGAGCCTGATCGTCGCCTGCGGCGCGCTGGTCGGTTGTGCCGTACCGCTGATCTTGTTCGAGAATCTTCCCGGGGCGATGGCGGGGACGATTCTGGGAGCGGGTTTGCCGATCTTATGGTGGAAGTTTCGCGCATGGCGTCGCGGACGGGCCTTGCGAAAGGTGCTCCCCGAGGCGCTCGAATACATGGCCGACAGTATTCGCGCCGGGCTGCCGTTGGAGCGTGCCGCACGCATGGTGGCGCAAGAAACCACCGGCCCGCTGAAGCTCGAATTCCAATGGTGCGCTTCGCAACTCGAGTTGGGGTATCCCCCGGTCAGCGTCATGCAGCGAATGGCCCGCCGAATCCCTATTCCTGAATTCCGGATTTTCGCCACGGCCGTGCTGGTGCATCGGAAGACCGGAGGCGATTTGGCCCTGCTGGCGCAGCGGCTGGCTCGATCGGCTCGGGACCGAGCCGAATTCCAAGGTCACGTCGCCGCGGTGACCGCCGGTAGCCGCCTGTCGGTGGTCGGATTGACGGTCGGCACCCTCGTCGCCTTGGGCGTGTTGGGATGGACCCGACCGGAATACCTGGAGCGGTTCCTGAGTCACCCGATCGGTCCCACGTTGTTGATCGTTGCCGCCTGCCTTCAGGTATTGGGCATCGTGTGGGTGTGGCGGATTCTGCAAGTCAAGTACTGAATCGATCGGAAAGCTGCGAGACTTCGACGGCGTCGACCGCTCTGTTACGTAGTCGAATGCCGAATCCATAAAACGTGAGCGAGAAGCGGCAATCATGGTAAACGCGATGAACTTGGCGATGATCGATTTGCAAACGCTTTCGGCTTTGTGGGCCGAATGGGGGCTGTCGATAGCAACCTTCGTCACGGTGGTGTGCGGGGCGTGGCTGGGTATGTGGATCTGGCTCCGCCGTCCGCAACCGAAGACCGAAGACCAAGAGCATCTCAGCCCCGTCCCCTTGGAAGATCCCGACATGGACGACCCGGGGGCGTTCGGACCTTTGACGCCCGCCCTGGCCGCGCAGATTCCCGAATCGGGGAAAGAAACGCGCGAATTCCAGCTCTTGCTGCGGCAGGCCGGTTTGTACCATCCGGCTGCCAAGAATACGATTTACGCCTTACGGTTCTTGCTGTTGTTCACGCCGTTGGTCATTGCCGGAATTTGCGCCGTGCTGGCCGACGATGCCTACACGTGGCACATTTTGATTGTCGGTGCGATCAGCGCGGCGGCGTTGTCGATCATCCCGCGTTTGTACGTGTTCTTCCGCAAACGCTCGCGAATGCAGCAAATTCGAGCCGGATTGCCCGACACGATCGACATGCTCAGCATGTGTGCCACCGGCGGCTTGAGCTTGCTGGAAAGCCTCGACCACGTTGCGGGGCAGCTCGACGCCTATCCGGCTCTGGCCGAAGAACTGCGGATCGTCAAACGCCAGACCGAGGTCGGTAGTCTGAAGATGGCCCTGGCCGATCTCACCCGCCGGGTCGATCTGCCCGAGATTCGACAATTGACGGCGCTTTTGCTTCGTGGGTCGCAGTTGGGTACCCAGTTGGCCGGAAACCTGAACGAACAGGCCGACCATCTGCGAACGGCGATGCGTCAAATGGCGAATACGCGGGCGAACAAGACGCCGGTGAAGCTCGTCTTCCCGATCTTGTTCTGTCTCGCACCGGCGGCATTGATCTTGTTGACGGCTCCGGCCATGCTCGAGCTGCGTGACTTCTTCGTTCCGTCGCCCACTTCGACGACCGCGCCTGCCGGTGCCACCTTCGGCACGAACTCGATTCTGGAGACGATGGACCTGCTCGATCAGCGGGCCGATATCGCTCCCGCCGCGTCGGACAACGCGATGTCCGACAACGCCGGTTGAGACGCTTGCTTCCCCGACTTTTTTCGGTGCGCCTGAACGAAACGGCCGACGGCTTCCCTCGCAATACGGGGAGCGGTCGGCCGTTGTCGGTTTGTCTTTCGAAGCGGTTCGGCGCTCTAGCGATGTCGGCAGCGAACGAGCGACATCAGGGCGAACGCCGTGCCATACGGCTGATGGTAATCGTAGAACGGGTAGTCCCACCATGAACCGTCGCTTTCCTGCTTGTCGAGCAGGATGGTGGCCAGATGGTCTTGGTAGAACGGTCGTTCTTTGGCCGGTAACGCGTCGATGCACAACGCCGCGTAGTAGTGCCCGAAGTAGTAAAAGTAGCCCGCCACCGCGAAATACGATTCGTGCGGCACGGGCCGCTTTCGTCCGATATCGAGCCACAAGTTGCGGGCGAAGAGACGATCCAGCCAGGTCTTCAACACGGCGTCGTTGACCGTCGTATCGCCCCACAACCGCATGGCGATGTTGCACGCCTGCGAGCGGCCGAGACTGCCGCCCGGCTGGTTGACCGGGTGTGCTCCGCTGAGCTTCAGGTACTCACCGTAGCAGTAGCTGTAATCGGGTCGGCGTTGGCGTAAGATCGACGCCGTCGCCCGCTCGACGAGGCGATCGGGGACGTCGACACCGACCTCCTCGGCTTCATGCAACGCGACCAACGCCGCGGCAGTCACGAAGCTGATCGTGGAACTGCCGGGCCGCTGGGTGCGCTGATCGAAATCGTAATACGCCCATCCACCCGACACACACTCGAATCGTTCGAGCATGCCGATTTGTTCCCGCAGCCGTTGCTTGAGGATCGCGATGCGGTTCGGTTCGCCTTCGTGCCGTCGAATCAGCCGGACGAGCGCCTGAATCGAATAGATGTGCGCCCAGTTGTTGTATACGGCGTCGGGGGCGTTGCGCCGTACCCGTGGTAGGAAGTCGACCAGCCACTCTTCTGCGCGGTTCAGCGCCTCGTCGACCTCGTCACGTGGATCGCCGCTTTCGATCAATGCCGAAATGCACAGGCTGGTGACGGCCGTACGGAAGGAGTAGTGCGCGCCCGGCACCGGGGCGAAGATGTTCAACCCCTTCGTCCGTCGCGCCGAGCCCCACGAACCTTCGGGGTTCTGATGCTCCAAAAGGAAATCGACCCCCCGGCGGATCGCCATGTCGATGGCTTTGCGGTCGGGGGCGGGAACCGGCTCGGGTTTCGGGCCTCTTAACGCGTACGGGTTGGCCGGACCGTCGGCCTCGTGCGGCGTGGCGGCGACATCGTCGTGTTTGTCGCCCGATCCGACCTTTTCCTTCTTGGCTGCCGCCTGCGAATAGCCGCATAGAACGAAGGTCAGTACGCCCGCAAATACCAGGCGGCACCAGGCCGAAACTTGCCGCTGCGTGCGGTAGGACACGGTCAGAGTCTCCTTGATAAACACCGGTCGAAACGGGGAGAAACCGGTACCGCCGTCTATTCCTACGGCTTACTGGTGAGAATCACCTCGCCTTCGCGCAGGCCGCGAAGGATTTCGATTTCTTCCCCGGATTGCTCGCCGACCTTGACGTCTCGACGCTGCGGCTTGCCGTCCTCACCGGCGACGTACACGTACTTGGCGCTCGGGTCCAAGTCTTCGCTGAAGACGGCCTTCGACGGAACGACGAGAGCGTCTTCGGCGTAATAGGGCACGAATCGCAGCGAGCACGTCATGGCGGGAACGACCGGCGACTTGAGCGGCAAATCGACCTCGGCCCGCGTTTCGAATTGTCCGGCGCTGATGGGCACATCGGCTGTTTCGGTTACCACGACCGGCAACACGGTGTGCGGATCGATCGTGAGTGTTGCCGTGCCTTCCAGGCCCTTTTCGATCCAGCGACGATCGGCTTCCGACACGGTGAACTGAACGACGTTCGAACGCTCGGGCACGATCGTCATGACGACATCGTTGGCCGTCAGCGTGCCGAGCGGAACCAGCTTGCTCTCCTTCGTCGACGCACCATCCCACTTGCCGTGGGAAAATCGGCCGTAGTACACGATTCCGTCGCACGGCGCGGTGACGACCATCAACTCCCGGTCGGCAACGAGTTCGTCAAGCTTCTTCTTGGCCCGTTCCAAGGCGATTTTCTGTTGTTCAACGGTAATGCGTTGCTGCTGGAGCAACACCGGAAGGCTGATTTGGGAACGTTGCAGCGATACGTCTTGGCGGAATTTGTCGCGTTCCCAGGCCTGATCGTTTCGCGGGAGGTCGAACTCTTGGAACAATTCGTGCCGGCGTTTTGCCAGTTCGTAGTAGAATCGCGCCCGTTCGACGGCCGCACGTTGCCGCTTGAGGATGATCTCCTCCGTTTCCTCGGTCAGGTCGTCGGCCTTGTACATGTTCTCCAATTGGCGGAGTTCTTCTTCTTCATACTCGAGCGATTCACGAGCCGACTTCAGGCTCATCTCGGCGCTACGGATGGACAGCTCGCGGTCCTTTTCCTGGTATTGTTGGTAGTCTTCGGTGAATTGCCGGTGGGCGATTTGGGCCGATTCGAGATCGAAGGGGACGGTGCGTTCCATGATCTTCAGCAGCTCGGTCGCCTCTTTCAGACTCAACTCTTGCGAGGCGAGCGCGAGCTTTTGGTCGGCGATGGCGCGATCGATGGCCTCGGTATCGAGTCGCAGGATGACCTCGCCTTTCCGGACGGAACGACCGTGCGGGACGGCCTCTTCGACCCGCAGCGTGCTCCAGGCCTTGGGGCGGAGCACGATTTCCTCGGCTTCCGCCGGAACGAACGTCGCTTTGTACGATTTGACGATCTTCAGCGTCTTGGACTTGACCGTGTACCGATTCGAACTCGACGAGCTGCTCGAACTCGTCGTGCCCGACGGCTTGCTCGGTTGGGTAGCTTTCTCAGCAGGCTGAGGTTGGGCCGGCTTCTCTTCGGCCGGCTTCTCTGCCTCGGGGGATTTGTCTTCGGCGGGCTTTGCCTCTGCCGTTTCCGGTTTCGCGTCGTCGGCCTGTTCGGCTGCGGGCGCCGAGACCTCCTTTTGGGCCTGCTTTTTCGGTTTGGCGATGGCGGACGTGCCGATCGACAGCACTCCGATCAACGTGGCGACGATCAAACCGTGAAAAACAACGCTACCCAGTCGTGTTGCCCTCTGAGCCATCGATCAGTTTCCTCCCAGGGATACAGAAACAACCGCGCCGACGGACGCGGTAAGACGCGAAAAAGGGTGTGTATTCAACAGTAGTTTGGATTGTGTGCAATGCCAACAAACGGCTCGGAAATGTCATTCCCGACGCCCAACGACACTCTTATGAACACACAAGAACATCGGGCGACGGTTACAACTTCTCCGGAAAAACTTTTCCGGGTTAGCCAATCATCATATCTTTCCTGGGCGTTAGAGTCACGAAATCCGGAATTCTTTTTTGGCGATATTCTGCGGGGATCGGGCCAATTGTCAGGGTTAGATTGGAGTGAATCGGGAAGATTTGCCGATTAGTGCGAGTGTAACGCACTGCGCCGCGTGTGCGCCGTTACGCCGTTTTTCGGCTATACCCGCCCGTGGTGGGGCGGAACGAAGCTGATGGCTCGAGATGAGGCTGGACGAAATGAGCAAATCCACCTCGAAGGGGGAGCAAAAAAGGCACGAACAGGAGCACGCAGGAGATGAACGCCCTGTTCCCGGGGCCCGGTTGGATGCCCCCCACCGCCCGGCGCGCGGGGCTCATCCGCATCAACCTGCGGCCGACGAAATCGAGCCGCCGGTCGAACCTTCAGAGGATGAATTGGAACCCCCCGCCGAATCGCCTGCCGTAGCAGCGCCCCCCGGGCACGAGAGCACGCAAGAGGAGTTTAGCTGGGAAGATCTCGAAGCCCTGACACTCGCCGAAGTCGGAGAAGCCGACGACGTGCGGGCACGGCGTATCCGTACGCAAGCGAAGCAACTTGCCGAATGGTTGCACCGCAGGCAACTGGAAATCGATCGTCGCGAGGCCGAACTGAACGCGCGACTGGCCGAATGGGAAAAGGAGGTCCGCCTCGCGCGAGGCGAACTGTTGCGGCGCGAAGAATCGCTTGCCGAGCGTGAAGAGGAGTTGGCCGGCCGGGAGAAAGAACTGACCGAAAAAGACGCGCAACTCACACGGCAAATCGAGCGACTCGCACTGGCTGAAAACGCCTTGAGCGAAAAATTGCGGGCAGTCGATCGCATGCTCGGCGAGGCCGACCGCCTGGCCGCTGAACAGACCCGCGAACAACGTGAGGAATTGGCGATTCTGCGAGACGAACTCGCCCAACGCGAACACGCTCTCGACACGCGGGAGAAAGCTCTGGCGACCGCCGAGCAAGAGATCGAACGGAAGCGGGCCGAGCTGACCGGCGAAGAGGAAACGGTTCGCAGCCGTCTTGCCGAGCGCGAAGCGCAACTTGCCGCACGCGAAAGGGAATTGGAGCGGCAACAAAATCGGCTCGCCTTCCAACGCCAGCAAATCGACGCGCATCGGGAGGCGTCCGCCGCGCTCGTGCGGAACATGATGCGAGGCGTGCAGACCTATCGCGAGGCGGTTGAACGCGAATTGGCGAAGAAACGGGAGGCGATCTGCGAAACACCGCCGGAACTCGTGAGTCGGGCGGCGGAATTGGAGGCGCGCGAGGCCGAGCTGCGTCGCCGTGAATATGCCTTGGCAAAGCAAGAACGCGAGATGGTCCAGGCCCGCACCCGCTTGGAAGAAAGCCGGCTTCACCTGGATCAATTGCGGCGCGAGCTGATGGAAGATCGCGAACGACAGGAAGAAACCTTGCGGAGCGAGCGACGAAAAATTGCCCTCCAACAGCATCGTGCCCTCGAGGAAATCGAAGCGGCCAAGCGGGAACTCTCACAACGCGCGGCGCAACTGGATCGCACACAGCAACGACTCGAGGCCTTACGCGGCGAATTGCTCGAAATGCATCGGCGCACGCTGGAAACTCAATTGGCCGTGGAAGAGGCCAAAGTGGAGTTGTCGGCTTCCGCGCCGCCTGCCGTGGTCGCACGCAAATTGGCGGCTATTCGGGCTCGCTTGAACGAGCAGTACCGCGCGATTCGGGAGAAGAGTGAAAGCGACTTGCAGAAGATGGCTTTGTTACGGGACGAGTTGCGGGAGCAACTCGAACAGGTGAGGACCGAACGGGCTCGGGCCGAAGAGGAACTCGCGATCCGCGAAGAAGAAATCCTTCGGCGAGCGGACTGGTTCGTGCGACGTGAAGCCGAGCTTGTCGACGAACTGCGCCGTCTGCGGGATCGATTGCAGGAGACCGAGGCCCGATGCCTCGAGTTGGAGGACGAAAAAAAGCGACTCGAGGCCCGGCTTCAGGGCGTCGAGTCGCTGCGTGCGGTCGGTACGTGATTCCGATCAGTCGGAGTCGCAGCAGGGATCAATTGCTGCTGAGAGAGTCGCTTTTCCCTGCCGGCTCAGTTTTTTGCCGCTCGAGGACCATGCGGTTGGCGACCATTACTGCCTGCATCGCTGCTTGCAGTTCGATCGGCGAGAAGTAAGGACGTCGGAGGCCGATCGCCGAACGGATTTCTTTGGCCGCCAGTTCCTGGAAGCTCATGTCGTTGTTCAGGTGCCACGCTGCGGCTTGAGCCACACGTTGCGGGATCTTGCCGGCCGCCATCAGCTTGAGGATCTCAGCCACCTCGGGTTTCTTGGCATAGTCTTCGATCGGGCGGATTTCGTACTTCATTTGGGGCGTCGGATCCGGTTTGCCGTGATCGAGGCAGACGACCGGCACTTTGACTTGGGTGATCTTTTCGGGCGGTACATTCATGAATCCGCCGAAACCGCCACCGCCGTATCCGCCGTAGCCGCCACCGCCGTAGCCGCCCATCCCGCCGAAACCGCCGCCGAATCCTTGTCCGCCGCGACCGCCGTAGCCCCCACCACCGTAGCCGCCACCGCCGTAGCCGCCGAGTTCACCGCCGAGGCCGCCCAGGCCCAACTGTGCCAGGACAGGAACGCCCGCAAAGGCTTGCGGCAAGCCGACGGTAAGCGGCTTGTCGGTCTTGTTCTTGACGATCACCCGGCATTCGGTCGAATCCTTGGGGATCAATTGGACCTCGATTTGGCCCGCCTCAATGGCCTTGAACATGTCGACCGCCGCTTCCGGGGCGGGCCGGTTCTTTTGAGCCGATTGGTCGGCGGCGAATGCCTGCATCCCCACCCCGACCATCAACGCGCTCACCATCAGGCCGATGTGCCGGTAGAACCGTTTCATTGTTTCCTCTCCAGAAAAGAGCAATCTCAGAATACCGCGCCGACCGCGCGAAGTTGGTACAGCGATCTTTGGGCAAACGCCGTGTCGCCCGAGGTATGTGTCGGAATTGCACCGAAAAGCCGCAAAACACACGTCGCCTCGCGCCTTTCCCGAAGGCGGAGGGCGAAGGACATTGTGTAGATTTAGTCTAATTGGGGAGTTTGGAAAAGCCAAGCGGTTTTGGCTGCCGATCGGAGTACCCGTCCCTCTTCCGCAAGGCCGACCGCCATCATGGTGCAGGTTGTTCCAATTATACCGCATTTGCCGGGATACGCGGCACAAAATGTGGTTGGAAATCCCCCATCACACAAGGTTCGACGTTGTCCGACAACCAAAAGTTCCACGGCTCTTCTGGGGGGTGGTCGCGGTGTCGCAAGTTTACCTGAGCGATGTAGCTTTTGGAGCTTACCGGCGTGCTATCATTGACAGACGGTTGCTGCATTCTGTAGACTGCTTCATTTTACGCTTTCACCTGATGGGGGTTTCTCGGGCATCCCGCGGCATGGCCCGCTGAAGCCGAGTAACCAGCTTCGATGCGTCTTGGAGAGGCTCGGAACGTCGGAGGAAACGAACAGAGAATTTCGGAACCGATTCCATCGGTTTCATCTTGCCGGTGAAGGAAATTGTGGTTCGGGAGGGACGAACCGCAACAGGTCGAACGCGTGTTCGAAAACAGGATGGACGAGCCGGGGCGCCGTGCTGCACAGGGGGAACATCGCTCGAGAGAACTTTTGCGACGGGTGAAGCGTACCTTATGCCTGTTGTGGCTGCGTGACGACACTTGCACCTCTTATTCCGGAGAAGGGTTGCCATGAAACTGGTGAACATGATGGAGAACGCGATGCGTCGGCCGCTTGTGCCGGCATCGGCGTTGGCCGTCGCTGCCTCGTTGGGGCTCGGCGGATGGGCGTGGGCCGAGGAATCCGGGGCGGCCGCTCAGGCGGCGACCGGTGGGAGCACGTGGTGGGTGTTCATCTACTGGTTCTTGGCCTTGGCCAGCTCGATCACGGCGCTCTATTTCGCGTGGAAATTCTTCCGCGACATGATGAAGGCGGACGAAGGTACGCCGGAAATGGTCGAGATTGCCGGCTATGTCCGTGAAGGCGCGAATGCTTACTTGTGGCAGCAATACAAGGTGGTGGCGATCTTCTTCGTCGTCATCGTCATACTTTTGGCAATCGCGGCGTTCGGTTTGCATGCGCAAAGCACCTGGGTACCGTTTGCCTTCCTCACAGGTGGCTTTTTCTCGGGCTTGGCGGGTTGGTGCGGCATGAAAACCGCCACCTGGGCAAGCAGCCGAACCGCCGCGGGTTGCCGGAAGTCGTTGAACCAGGGCTTGCAGGTGGCTTTCCGAAGCGGGGCCGTCATGGGGTTGACGGTCGTCGGCCTCGGGCTGTTGGACATCTGCCTTTGGTTTGCCATCCTTTACTGGGTCGTGAACATGTTCGGCGTGACGATGTCGCTCGAACAGATCACGGTGACCATGCTTTGCTTCGGGATGGGGGCGAGTAGCCAAGCGTTGTTCGCGCGTGTCGGCGGCGGTATCTTCACCAAGGCGGCCGACGTCGGTGCCGACCTCGTCGGTAAGGTGGAAGCCGGGATTCCCGAAGACGACAAGCGGAACCCCGCCACGATCGCCGACAACGTGGGCGACAACGTGGGCGACGTCGCCGGAATGGGGGCCGACCTGTACGAATCGTATTGCGGTTCCGTGTTGGCCACCGCCGCGTTGGGCGTGGCGGCATTTGCTTCCGGTGAACTGATTCCGCAGTCGGTTCTCGAAACGATCAAGTCGCCCGAAGCGCTGGCAAGCGTCAAGATCAACTACCAGTTGGCGGCGATGTTCCTGCCGATCGTGTTGGCGGGCATCGGTATCCTGCTGTCGATCGTGGGAATCTATGCCGTCCGCACTGAAGAAGATGCCACCCAAGGCGCGCTGTTGAAGGCGCTCGGCCGCGGGATCAACCTGTCGACGATCCTGGTCGTATTGGCTTCGTTCGTGTTCACCTATTTCCTGATGCCGGCCTTCATGTCGGTGTCGGTCAGCGTGATCGTGGGTTTGGTGGCTGGTTGGTTGATCGGTAAGTGGACCGAGTACGCCACCAGCGACGAATACACGCCCACCAAGAAGCTGGCCGATCAAGCGTTGACCGGTCCGGCGACGGTAATCATCGGCGGTATTGCCGACGGTATGAAGAGCACGTGGGTGCCGGTGTTGGTCGTGTGCGTCGCGACGTTGGCGGCCTTCGGCTTCGCAACGCAAGGTCACTTCAATGACGTGAGTTGGTTCGCGATGGGCCTTTACGGGGTCGGTATCGCCGCCGTCGGTATGCTCAGCACGCTGGGCATCACGCTGGCGACCGACGCTTATGGTCCGATTGCCGACAACGCCGGTGGAAATGCCGAGATGGCCGGGCTCGAACCGGAGGTTCGGGAAAAGACCGATGCCCTCGACAGCTTGGGGAATACGACCGCGGCGACCGGAAAGGGATTCGCCATCGGTTCGGCGGCGTTGACTGCGTTGGCTCTGTTGGCCGCCTATGTCGAAGAAGTCCGGATGGGCTTCGAGCGTTGGGGCCATTCGGCGATGGAATCGGTCGACGAGGCCGGTTTCTACAAGCTCAGCGACAAGTTCGTCGCCGAAGTTCGCACCGAGGGCGAAGGCGAAGACATCAAGAAAGAGATCTTCGGTTACCTCGTCTTCCCGAGCTTCGTGGCGAATCCTGAGATTGCCGACGATTGGGCGAAGATCGATGCGACCGCCGGGCCGGCGAAGCTTCCCGAAGATATGTTCGAGAAAGTCGTCGTCGGCGAAGGCGCGTTGCAGAAGGATCGCGTTCAGTTCACGAAGACGAAAGATGCTTTGGTGCGGGTGGATCGCGCCACGATGCCCGATTTCGCCAATTACTATGAAGCCCACTTGATGAACCCGAAGGTTCTTGTGGGCGTGTTGCTCGGGGCGATGGCGGCGTTCGTCTTCTGTGCCATGACGATGAAGGCCGTCGGTCGTGCCGCCAACAAGATGGTCGAAGAAGTCCGGCGCCAGTTCCGCGAGAAGCCCGGCATCATGGAAGGAACCGAAAAGCCGGATTACGCGACGCCGGTGAAGATCAGCACGCAGGCGGCTCAGTACGAAATGATCGTCCCGTCGGTATTGGGCTTGGTGACGCCCGTCGCCACCGCTCTGGTACTCGGCGTGGCGGGTGTGTTGGGCCTGCTGATGGGTGCTTTGGCGACCGGCTTCTGCATGGCGGTGTTCATGGCGAACGCCGGTGGTACGTGGGACAACGCCAAGAAGTACATCGAGCGCGGTGCCCACGGCGGTAAGGGGACCGATGCCCACAAGGCCGCCGTCGTCGGCGACACCGTGGGTGATCCCTTCAAAGACACCAGCGGTCCCAGCTTGAACATCCTCATCAAGTTGATGAGCATGGTCAGCGTCGTGGTGGCCGGTTTGGCCGTCCGCTACAGCCTCGCGGCGCTCGGCTGGTTCTGATGCGAGCGCACACGCGAGCTTTCGCGTACGCGGTATGAATACTTGAAGCGGGATCCCGACGATCCCCGGAACGCGACGCCCCTCGAAGCTGTAAGGCTCGAGGGGCTTTTTGTGTGCGCGACTTCAAGTTGCGCCGCCTTTCGCCGAAGCGGACGCTCGCGTCGACCCAGCCTGACCGATGATGCGGCCGGTGAAGGGGCCTTCATGCGTAGGCGGTGTTTTGATTGCGTTTACGCCCTCGCCGTGGTATAGTGAGGCGGGGGGGATGTGCCGTGACGTGGAAAGACGGAACTTCGTCGGTCGCTGGGGAGCAAGCATCTATGCGCATCCGCACACTCGGTTGGGTTGTTCTCGGGATTGGGGCGGTGACCGTGCCGATGGCCGCGGTCGGGCAGGGGGCGGAATTCCCTCCGCCGGACAAGTTGCCCGTTGTCGCGGGGGATTATCCTCGCGTGTTTTTCTTCCGACAGTCGGAATCGTTCGCCCGCGGGAAACGCATGCCCTACGACACGTGGGATGCGTGTTTCAGCCGCTTGATGGGCATCATGGGGAAGACACTCGACGAAGAAATTCCGGGTACGATTCCCGACAACATCGAGTATTTCACCCGTTTCAAGCAACGCCATCCGGAACAGGCGGTGTTGCTTCATTACAACGGGAACGCCCGCGATCCGCGGTTCGAGCGCGATGCGTTTTTCGCCGGGCATTGGTTGTACCATGTAGGATCGACGATCCTGAGTGACGTGCCGGCCGAAGAAGGGGAAACGGTCATCCGCGTGGCCGACCCTTCGTTGTATCGGACGAACATGGGGCGGTATCGCGACAAGAACGAAGATATCGGCCTGTGCGAATTGGATGAGCACGGACGTCCGAACTGGTTTCACGCCGAACAAGTGCAACTGGTAGCCGTCGACGTCGAAAACAAGACGATCACCGTTCGCCGGGGATGTTACGGGACGAAACCTCGGGCTTTCGCGGCAGGGAAGGCCTATGCCGCGGCACACGCAACGGAGGGACCGTGGGGCAGACGGTCGAATCTGCTGTGGTTCTACAACTACGCAACCTGCTGTCCCAAGGACTCTCAAGGGCGCACGTGCTGGCAAGTGCATGCACAAGACGTAGCCGACCGTTTTGCGCCGTCGGGCGAACTGGCAGCCTTCGACGGGTTGGAATTCGACGTGCTGGCCTTCCGACGCAGCGGTGGAAATCGGCCGTTGGATTGCAACGCCGACGGAATCGGTGACGACGGCATTTTCGACGGCGTCAACCTGTACGGTCTGGGCGTGATCCGTTTTCTCGAGGAGCTCCGACGGCGGATGGGTGAAGACAAGCTCATCATGGCCGACGGACAGCAGCAAGACAATGGTCAACGCGGCTTCAGCATCCTCAACGGGATCGAAAGCGAAGGCTTCCCGCACTTGTCGGACCATGAAATTGAAGACTGGTCCGGTGCCTTGAATCGGCACGCCTATTGGGCGGCCTTTTCACGCTCGCCGGTATTCAACTACATCAACCACAAGTTCGTGGCGCCGGGTGAGAATCCGGGAGAACACTACAATCCGGATCTGCCGTGGGGGCGTCATCGGCTTTCGTTTGCCGCGGCAATGTTTACCGACGCGGCCGTCTGTTTTTCGTACACGCCGCCGCGGGGTGACTCGAAATTTCCGATCGCCGTGTGGGACGAGTTTTGGGCGGGCAAAGAGCGGCGGTTGGGATGGCTGGGTAAACCGCTTGGGCCGGCCAAGACGCTCGCAATCGAGTCACCGAATTTGCTGGACACTCTCAAGCAGCCGGGACCGGAGGGCATGACCTCGGTGGCGTTTCCGGTGGAACTGTCCGGCGCCGAGGGCGCGAAGGACATCGGCCGCACGATCGAGTTTCAGCTCTACGGAGAAGACCTGTACTTCCAGATGACGGCCTCGTCTGACCCGCTTGCGGGCTATCCGGCGTCGATGGCCCGGTTTGTGAAAGTTCGCCTGCGTTCGCCGAGTGATGTGATGCGGCCGGAGACTTTGGATTCGGCGATGATGCAGTTGCGGGGCGAATCACCCAAGCCCTTGGATCGAGAAACCGGAGCGTCGTTGCGTTGGTCGGGACCCACGACCTTGGGCGGAAAGACGTTGCCCGCCTTTGCGGCGCATCCTCCGTACAAGACCAAGAAAGGCTCGGTTTGGTGGACATCGACCGTGTACGTTCGCCCGGGGGGCCGGCTGCATTTCGCGACCGGGATGGGCGAGCGGGCTCCGGGGCGCAGCGACGGCGTCGTGTTTCGCATCGAAGCACGCCCGATAGTGGGCGGTGCCGAATCCACGTCGCTCGGGCAGGCAACCGTCCTGTTCGAGCAAAACCAGGTTGCCTCCCGGTGGGAGGAGCACGACATCCCGCTTGCAGAGAAGTTGGGCGCCGCCTCGGTAGGAAAAACCTACGAGCTGCGGTTCATCGCCGATTGTGGGCCGAACGACAACGCGACCACCGACCATGCGTACTGGGGCGATGTTTGGGTGGGGACCTCGGCCCCCTTGCGTCTGTCTCGCCGCTCGGCCGAACACGGCGCTTGGGTGGGGCGGACGCCTTTTACGTCCGGATTCTATTTTCGTGGGTTGAAGCCCGGTCGGTACGCCTTGGAAATCACGTTCGAGGGCGCCGAGAAGGTCGTCATTCACGATATGTCGCTCCACGCAGCGCCGGATGCCAGGTACCGGCGCTTCGAAGGGGGGATTGTGTTGGCGAATCCGTCACTGCATCCGGTCGTGTTCGACTTGGAAAAGATCGCTCCCGGCGTGCGTTATCGCCGGATCAGTGGAACACCGGGGCAGGATCCGGAAACGAACAATGGGCAACCGGTCGGTTCGACCGTGACCTTGCCCGCCTTGGATGCGTTGTTCTTGGAGGTCGCCGACGAGTGACCATCGTCGGGTGGACGGTCGTTTCGCAGGCCTCCGGAGTACGAAAAGAGGGCGTTCTACGTCACGCGTTTCACACGTCGAAGGAGGTGGGCCATGAAACGATTCTCGGTCTTGTCGGTTGCGTTGGGGGTGATCGTCTCGGCACTGGCGAGCGGATGCTCCTCGGTGCATTCGTCGAAACCGATCGGTCTCGAGCCGGTGACGCTGCAACCGGAGGAATGGGAAGGTACCTGGCAAATCGTCGGTTCCGCCGGAGTCTTGACGGCACGCGTCAAGAACGCCGAAAAAGGCGAGCTGGAACTGGCCTCGATCAGTGAGGAAGACGGCAAATTCAAACTATCGACGGTCGCATGTTCGATCCGGAAGACCGACGACACCGTTTTCGCCAACCTGTACGACGCCGAGTCGTCGAAGTACTTGTGGGTCCAACTCAAAAAGGACGACGATCGGGTGGTGTGCTGGGTGCCCGACTATGATCGGATCGCGCCGTTGGTCGAGCAAAATCGGCTTCCGGCGACTCACGACAAGGACAACCGAACGATCGTGTTGGGCGAGTTGAATGCCGATCAGCAGCGGTTGTTGGTCGATCCGGAGCGACCTCCGTGCGTGCATTGGCAAGATCCGATCGTACTCGTTCGGCTGGGAAACAAATAGCGCACGACCCGCGTGAGAGATCGACGCTTGGGAAAAGACACCGAAGAACGAGCGCGCATTGCGAAAGGTAGGGGGATGTCTGCTTACCAAATGTGGGTGGTGGGGATCGTCGGAGGGCTCATCTGCGGCATACCGATGTTCGGCAATGAGTTGTCGGCGCCGGTGGATCGACGACCGAACGTGGTCGTCATCTTGGTCGACGACATCGGGTATGCCGAGTTCGGCTTTCAAGGGGCGACCGACTATCGCACTCCCAACAGCGATCGGTTGGCCGCCCAAGGCGTTCGCTTCACGCAAGGATACGTGACGGCGCCCTATTGCAGCCCTTCCCGAGCGGGTTTGTTGACGGGACGCTACCAAACACGATTCGGTCACGAACTAAACCCTGTGGGCGAAGGGAACCTGTCGCCCGAGGCCGGTTTGCCGCTGACCGAACGGACGTTTGCCGACGTGTTCAAAACCGCCGGATACGCGACGGCCTGCATCGGTAAGTGGCATTTGGGCGGCTTGCCCGAGTATCATCCGCAAAAACGGGGCTTCGACGTCTTTTTCGGCTTCTTACACGAAGGCCACTATTATGTCCCCGACGATGTCGAATCGATCGTAAATCATTTTCGGCCGGTCGAGCCGCCGTACAACGAACACAATCCGTTGTTGCGTGGGACGACTGTGGTCGACCGCTTCGAATACTTGACCGAAGCCTTCTCGCGTGAGGCATGTGCTTTCATTCGGAAACACGCCGATCGGCCTTTCTTCCTGTACTTGGCGTACAATGCGTGTCACAGCCCGATGCAGGCGACGCCCGAATGGTTCGAAAAGTACGCCGACATCGAAGATCCCCATCGGCGTGTGTTTGCCGCGATGATGGGCGCGCTCGATCGAGGGATCGGTGACGTGCTGCGGACGCTTGCCGAATCGGGCCTCGACGAACGGACGTTGGTCGTCTTGCTCAGTGACAACGGCGGTCCCGTCAAGGAGTTGACTTCGCGCAACGATCCCTTGCGAGGCGGCAAAGGGCAATTGTGGGAAGGCGGTATTCGAATTCCCTTTGTCATACGATGGAAGGGCGTACTGCCAGCGGGAACGGTTTACCGGCACCCGGTGATTTCGACCGACATCCTGCCCACGGCGTCGGCGGCCGCGGGCATTTCCGCACACGACGGGATCGCGTTCGACGGCGTCGATCTGCTGCCGTACTTGCAAGGACGAACCGAGGGACGGCCGCACGAGACGTTGTATTGGCGTTACGGGGAAAACATTGCGTTACGGCACGGCGATTGGAAGCTCGTTCGTCAGCGGGAACGGGGCAACGGCTCGCCCCGTTTCCAATTGTTCGATCTGGCTGCCGATCTCGGCGAAACGACCGACCTTTCGGAAGCCCGTGCCGAGGTCGCGGAACGCCTGAAGGCGATCTTGGACGAACTCGATGCGCAAATGGTGCCGCCCCGATACGTCCGAAAACGATGAATCCGCCGGTAACACCCGATTCGTTTTCTAGAAAGAGCATCGAGATGGCTCGCTACGATCGACGTACTTTCTTACTGGCGGGGGGAACGCTTGCGGCTTCGGCCGGAGGCTGGGGCGTTTACCCTTTGCAGTCGAGCAGGGCAGAGGGGCTCCCCTCGGTTACCGGCTCCACGGTACCCCGCGATCTCAAGGCGGGAATCTACGTGATCTGGTATCCGCACGACGAGCGGGCCGACACGTACCTTGGACAACCGTACGTCCGAGGAGGCCAGATCGTCCTGCAATGGGCCGAAGTCGAGCCGGAACCCGGGCGATACGTCTTCGACCGCATCGGCGACGATTTGGCCGACTTCGCGCGACGGGGGCAGTACACGACCCTGCAAATCAATGGGAACCGCAAACCCGCGTGGCTTTACGAACGGGTGCCTTACCTGAACGAGCGGCTTTCCGTCCAAATCAACGATCCGGTGACGTTGATGTACTGGCACCCGGCGCATCGTGACGCCTATTTGGCGATGATTCGCGAATTGGGAAAGTATCTCGACGGCACGGCCCACGGCGATCGGCTTCTGGGAATTCGCATGAACTTCAACGCCCTGGGGACGGAACACCACCACGTTCCGAAGGAATATGCCCGGGCCGACCGATGGACCTTTCCGGCCGTTTGTGACCGCGCGGACGCCGTCGATTGGACCAAGGAAGTCGACGAAGATTATCTGACGGCGGTCGTCGACACGTATGTCGACACGTTCCGCCAAAGGGCGCGAATCTTTGTCCGCAATACGATTTCCGATTCGCTCGAAGCGAAATACCGACGTTTATTCGAGAATGGAACGCTGAGCTGGTTTCACACGTCGAGCGAGGTCGAACCGCGGGCGGGATGGGCGGAGAAAAAATACCTGCGGTTCTATCGCGACTGCCGGTCGGGAAAGACCACCGCCTACGCAGAACCGTGGGCCTCGGCATGGGGCCACCACGGCGGCCAGACTGATTCGCGTTGGTGTAGTCCGGCCCAGTGGTTCTATTGGCGAATCCTGTTCGATCTTCATTGCGGTGTGTCGTATCTCGCGCTGTACGCCACCGATTTGCGAGTAGCGATCGATGGAACCTATGCCGCCGGCGGCGTTCATGTGGAAGACGCCGCCTTGCAACGCGAATTTCAGGCTGCGGTACGTTTTGCCGAAAAATACGTCGGCTATCATGCCGATCCGGCACACAGTCCCGGCGCTTGGGTTGCCTTCCGCGAAAACGACGTCGTAAGGGCCGAAAACGGCATCTCCGAGGAGGCTCGCCGACTCGAGATGTTCACCGGCAACTACGATTTTCTGGCTCGCACGGTCGCCGACGCGGCCTCGGGTGTCCGCGCATTCAACCAAGGGCCCGACAGCGAACGCTTTGGGGCGTTTGCGAAGACGTTTCGTGCCGGTGAGACGGTCCGCGTCGAAATCGATCGGCGTTTCGTACAGTCGTTGTCCGATTCTGCGGCACTGAACGTGGTCGTGCTCGACACGCCCGGCCTGAATCTAGCGCTGCGATGCGGCGGCAAGCTGTTTTCGATCCGCGGCAAAGGGACCGGACGTTGGATGCGATCGCGTTGGACGATTGCCGCTTCCGATCTGCAAAGAGCAAAAGGGATCGTGGAAGCCGTTCCGCAGGGAAACACGGCCACACTCCACATGATCGAAGTAGAACGCGGCTGAGACCCCATTACGCCAACGGCATTTTGAACTCGGCACCGGGGACCTCGCGGACGAATCGAGGCACGGCGTAGCCGGGGAGTCGTTGCCGCAATTCACGCACTATAGCGCGGCCGAGCTCTTCCGGCGTGTCGAAGTGTGCGGCACCCGAAACACGATCGAGTTGATGGAGGTAGTAAGGTATTGCCCTCAGGTCGACCAGTTTTTCGAACAGATCGGTGAGCACATCGGCCGAATCGTTGATCCCTCGCAGGAGGACCGTTTGGGTCAGTACGGGTATGCCGTTATCGATCAAGGCGGCGAGGGCGGCGGTCACCTCGGTATCGATTTCTGCGGGATGGTTTACGTGAACCGCGACGAAACAGGCCGGGCGTGCCCTTCGCAGTATGTCGATCAGCTCGGGGGTCACCCGCGATGGGATGACGATCGGCATTCGCGTGTGGATTCGAATTCGTCGTAAGTGTCGGATCTGCGAAGCGTTACGAATGAGTTTCGCCAAAGTGGAATCGTCGGCGGTCAACGGTTCGCCGCCGCTTAGAATGACTTCATGGATCGACGGATCGTCGGCGATTGCGGCCCACGGCGAGTCGGAGACCGGCCCTGTGTGATCGGCGTCGAGCCGGGAAACCGAGGGGGTGAAGTGCCGCCGGAAGCAATAGCGGCAATGGACGGGACAGCCCCGAGTTAGTACGATGAGGGATCGGTTTCGGTACTTTTGGAGCAACCCGGGCGACCGGCAGGCCTCGCGCTCGTCGAGCGGGTCGATCGTGTAGCCCTCGACCGATTCGAGTTCTTCGGGCACCGGAAGCACCTGGCGCAGCAGGGGGTCGTTTGGATCACCGGGCCGCATTCGGCGCACGAACGGGCGAGGAACGAGAAGCCGAAAACCGCCGTCGGCACGACGGGCCGCCTCGGCCAAGGTTTCGGGCAGACGGAGTTCCCGGCACAGTACCGCAGGATCGGTGATCGCTGCCGCGATTTCGCGTTTCCACGTTGGAGTGCGCGGTAGATCGGCTTTGTCGGCGTTTCGATTGCCCGGCGGAGTCCAGATGAACGATCGCATCGGCGGGAGCTTTCGGACCTCGAAGGTTGCGTCGTAGGGTTTCCGGTTCATCATAGGCCGAACCGCCGCGGGCGAACACCGAGACCGCCCCACGAATCGAGACACGGGCGACGGGACCGGCGAACTCGCCGTGTATCCCCGCCAGGGACAAAGTTGGAAACACATCAGGACACAAAGGAACAGTTCAGTCGTGGCCACCTACAACACCAGCGAATTCCGGAAAGGGCTCAAGGTCCAACTCGATGGTGAACCCTACCTGATGATCGAGTGCAACTTCGTCAAGCCGGGGAAGGGGCAGGCGTTGTACAAGTGCAAACTCAAGAACCTCATCCGGCAGACGGTGATCGACCGCACGTACAAGAGCGGCGACAGCATCGAGGCGGCCGATGTCGAAGAGATCGATGCCCAATATCTGTACCGGCAGGCCGATACGTTCGTCTTCATGGACAACAACACGTACGAGCAATACGAGCTGACCAAAGACCAGGTAGACGATGCCTGGAAGTATCTCAAGGAAGGAATGGTGTGCTCGATGGTGTTGTTCAACGGCAATCCGATTTCGGTCACGCCGCCGAACCATGTCGTCTTGAAGGTCGAGTACTGCGAGCCCGGGGCAAAGGGGAATACGGCGACGAACGTGACCAAGCCGTGTACGGTCGAGACGGGCGCCGAAATTCTCGTGCCCGCCTTCATCAACATCGGCGACCTGATCAAGGTCGATACCCGTACCGGCGATTACATCGAACGCGTCAAAGAGTGACATCGACGGTGCGGCCGGGAACGACGTTGGTATGGCCGACGATTGGCACCCTACGGCGAACTTGGAAATGCTCGTCCGCCGCGCCGAGCTGTTTCGCTCGGTGCGGCGATTCTTCGACGAGCGACGTTTTCTCGAAGTCGATACGCCGTTGCTTTCGCACGATACGGTGATCGATCGGCATATCGATCCGTTCCGGGTGTACGATCGTGATGCGTTACCGAGCGATCACGACAGGCCGCTTTTCCTGCAAACCTCTCCCGAGTTTGCGATGAAGCGTCTGGCGGCTGCCGGTGCCCGGGCGATCTATCAGATCACGCATGCCTTTCGACGGGGCGAATGCGGCGCCCGTCACAATCCGGAATTCGCTATTCTCGAATGGTATCGGGTCGGTGACGATGCAGCGAAAGGAATGGCGCTGCTGAGTGATTTGGCCGAGCATCTGTTTCGTCGAGGACCGGCCGAAATCGTGACGTATCGCGATGCCTTTCGACGCTTCGCCGGTGTCGATCCGTTCGCCTGCGGAGGGGAATCGAACGACGATTTGATGCAAGCGATCCGCGAACGGCAGATCGTGTTGCCCGACGGCTTCGACGTGTCGGACCGTGATGCCTTACTGGATGTTCTCTTGGTCGAGTGCGTGCAGCCGAACCTGGGAACATCCCGGCCGGTGATCCTTTGTGACTATCCGCCTTCGCAAGC
The DNA here is from genome assembly GCF_054657455.1 of Thermostilla marina. NCBI lineage: Bacteria > Pseudomonadati > Planctomycetota > Planctomycetia > Pirellulales > Thermoguttaceae > Thermostilla > Thermostilla marina. The sequence goes on from NZ_BAAHYR010000001.1 coordinate 1,506,821, forward strand.
TGCGCTTGCCGTCGTCCGTGAGGGTGATCCGCCGGCGGCCGAGCGATTCGAGTTGTTCGTCGACGGTGTCGAGTTGGCGAACGGCTACCACGAGCTGCGTGATCCGGCGGTGTTACGAGTTCGACAGCAGGAAGCGAACCGCGCACGCGGCGCCGACGGTAAACGCCCCTTGCCGGAGGAGAATCGATTGCTCGCGGCGATGGAAAGCGGTTTTCCGCCGTGCGCCGGAGCGGCGATGGGATTGGATCGTGTGCTCATGCTGCAAACGGGAGCGGCCGATATCCGCGAGGTGATGCCGTTTCCGTTCGATCGCGCGTGATGCCCGGCCGGGGACGGCGCATAAGAAAACCGCAGGGAATCGCCTGCGGTGAGAATCGTGCAGCGTGCGACGTCGCCCCTCAATCGACGATGGTTCCCTCGACGGGGCTGCTGGCGGTCGCGTACAGTTTCTTTGGGATGCGACCTGCCAGGTAGGCCAGGCGTCCCGATTCGGCGGCCAATCGCATGGCACGGGCCATCCGCAGCGGATCTTTGGCGTGCGCGATACCGGTATTCAAGAGGACGCCGTCGACCCCCAATTCCATGGCGACGGTGACGTCGCTGGCCGTACCCACGCCCGCATCGACGATGACCGGATAGTCCGGATCGCCGTCCTTGAGGTATTCCAGGCAGATGCGAATGTTGTTCGGGTTCAAAATCCCTTGACCCGAGCCGATGGGGCTTCCGGCCGGCATGACGCTGGTGGCACCGGCTTCTTTCAATCGTCGGGCGGTGATCGGATCGTCGGTGGTATACACGAGCACTTGGAAGCCGTCGGCGACCAACTGTTCGGTCGCTTTCAGGGTGGCCACCGGGTCGGGCAGAAGCGTTTTTGTGTCGCCCAAGACCTCCAGTTTTACCCAGTCGGCACCGGGGTTGCCCATTTGACGCAGGATCTCTCGCCCCAATCGCGCCACGCGAACTGCATCTTCCGCCGAAAAGCAACCGGCGGTGTTGGGCAGAATCGTATATCGCTTGGTATCGATGAAATCGAGCAGGTTCTTGCCTTCGGCGTCGATCAACCGCTCACGGCGGACGGCGACGGTGATGCACTCGGTGCCGGAGATGTCCAACGCTTGCTGCATCAACTCGTAGGTGGCGTACTTTCCCGTCCCCACGATCAATCGGCTGGAGAACTCGTGGTTACCGATACGCAGGGGGGTGTCGTCCGGAAGTGTCGACATGGCGATATCATCCTCCACCGACCAAGGTGACGATTTCGATGCGGTCGCCTTCCGCCAGGATCGTTTGCGCGTGCTGTTCGCGTGGCACGACTTCGAGGTTGTGTTCGACGGCGACGAACTTGTCGGCCAAATTCAACTCGCGCAGAAGTTGCGCGACGGTCGTACCTGAGGGAAGCTCTCGTTCTTCCCCATTCAATCGAACACGAATCGTCGTGGGCGACATGGCGTAAACCGGTTCGAAGGCTTGAAGACCGTCGCCGACGAATACCGGCTTCGTGTGAAAGGGCCGTCGGCGACACGCTGCGGAAACACCGTCTGGGGACGATTCCCTCGACGATGTCCCTCATTTTAGAGGGGGGGCGTCGGAGTGTCCATCGGCGCATCGTCAAAGGCTGCCGATCCGCATGGTGGTCGGACGAAAAAAGCCGTCGGCCTTCGAGGGACGACGGCTGGCGGATCCGACACCGATGGGCGTCCGATCATTCAGGACGCAAGACCACGGCCGAGAATTGATCGGCCGCCCACAAGGTCAGCGGTTGGGCGAAGGGACGGTTGGCCGCGTGATTTTCGGGAGACCACGGGACGGCGTACGCGAGTACGATTCCCGTGTTGGTTTCGGCGATATACACGACCGATCGGCCGGGACGCACCGATCCTGCGGCTCCGCGACGCAGATCGGCATATCCGGTCACCATCACGTAGTGCGGCGTTTTGGGGAGTTGAATTTCGGGCGTGGGTTGGACGGCCGTGTTGCGCCGACCCGCGTTCGCTGCGCGGATCTGCGTATTCTTCATCTGAATGACGCTGGTGAGGTCTTGCAGGACGTTGGCGTTGTACAGGGTTTGGAAGTCCCGCGTTTGGTTCGAGACGACCGCCCCGCGCAACTGACCGGTGAGGAAGTCGAGGAAGAAGAAGGCCTCGGTGTTTTCGTCGACCGGTCCGGTCGCGATGGCGAAGTTTTCGCCGCCGTCGGTGGCGACCGCGTGAATCGGGGTTTCGGGCCAGAAGCGGCCGGCCGCCCAGCCGAGAACCAGGCTGAGTACCAGTAAAAGCCCGCGACCGGTCCAGGAATGTCTCCAGCTCATGGGTTACCTCCTCGTTGTCCGCAACGTCTTGAGATGAAATTTCGAACTCGAAGGGCGAGTCCGCTTGTCGATAGGCCGAAACTGCGGCTGATTTTAGCCGGTTTTCTTGTCGGTTCCCATAACAATTGGACGGGAGTGAAGGCGAGAAAGTTCTGCCCCCGTCGAAAGAGGGGGTTCTTCTTGCGGGAGGCAGATCGGGCTCATCATGGAGGGGACTTCGACGGCCTCGATCGTGTCGGCTACTTGCAAACCGGGGCGAAATCGTTATAAACGCCGTCGGTAGGGTGACAGAAATCGGCGTCGGCCGGGGGGAATATGTGCGTTTTCCCATCCCCGACGGCCCTCGGTTGCTCCGGATCGTACGTGGCCGGTGCCGAGCGGGGTTCTGACAAGCCGACAAGCTGGTCGCAAAGTTTGCTTCATTGCTTGCAAAGGAGTTGGTTATGCAAACGATCAATGTGGCGCTGATCGGTCAAGGCTTCATGGGCCGTTCGCACTCGAACGCCTGGGGCCAGGTGAACAAGTTCTTCAAGCCGCCTATCAAACCGGTCATGCACACGGTTTTCGGCCAACCCGAAGAGAATCCCGAGGCCTTTGCGGCCAATTGGGGCTGGCAGAATGCGTCGACCGATTGGGAAGCGTTGGTCAAGTCGGATGAGATCGGGCTGGTCGACATCGTGACGCCGAACTACATGCACGCGCCCGTCGCCCGCGCGGCCATCGCGGCCGGCAAGCACGTCTCTTGCGAAAAGCCGATCGCCGGTACGCTCGCCGACGCCCGCGAAATGGTTGAGGCCGCCAAGAAAGCGAACGTGAAAACCTTCGTGTGGTTCAACTATCGGCGTTGTCCGGCCGTCGCCCTGGCCCACCAGTTGGTGAAGGAAGGGGCGTTGGGCGAAATTCGCCACGTGCGGGCGGCCTACCTGCAAGATTGGGCCGATGAAAACGTGCCGCTGTTGTGGCGGTTCGACAAGAACCTGGCCGGCTCCGGCGCGCACGGCGACTTGAATGCGCACATCATCGACATGACCCGCTTCGTGACCGGCATGGAAATCACCGAGATTGCCGGAGCAATCGCCCACACCTTCATCAAGGAACGCACGTTGCCCACCGGCGTGGCCACCGGCGGAATCGCCGAAGGGCGTCAAGGTGCCGGCGGCAAAGGCGAGGTCACCGTCGACGACACCGTCTTGTTCCTGGCCCGATTCTCGAACGGCGCGGTCGCCAGCTATGAGGCCGCTCGTCAGGCAACCGGAAACCAGAACCGCAATATGTTCGAAATCAACGGTACGAAGGGTGCCTTGAAGTTCGATTTCGAGCGGATGAACGAGTTGTGGTTCTACGATGCGACCGTGCGGCGGGCCGTCCAGGGATGGACGAACATCATGGTCACCCACGGTGCCGATCATCCCTACGTGGCGAACTGGTGGCCGGATGCCCACATCATCGGTTACGAGCACGGCTTCACGAACCAGGCGTACGACATGATGAAGGCTATCGCCGGTGAAGAGCCCACCGTTCCGTTGCCCGACTTCGAAGACGCCTACCAGACGCAACGCGTCCTCGAGGCGGCGTTGATCTCGGCGGAAGAACGCCGTCCGGTGAACATGGACGAGGTCAAATAGCACCGCGATTCACCCCTCGGTCGATTCTTCAGCCGGGAGCGTGCCGAAAAAATGTGCCGCATGCAAGGTCTTCAAGGGCCTGCATGCGGCACGTATGTTTCTTGCGATGACGATGCGCGGTAGCTTGCCGGCGTGTTGCCGGTCAATCGCTGCGACGATTGGCCAGCATCAGGTAATACAGCAGCGTCAGAATGGCCTGAAGCGTCGCGGCGACGTAGGTCAATGCGGCTGCGTTCAACACGCGATTCACGTAGACCATGTCGCTTTCGGGAACGATCCCCAAGGCTACCAGTTGGGCTTTCGCCCGCGAACTGGCGTTGAATTCGACCGGCAAGTTGACCAGTTGGAAGAACACGACGCCGGAGAACAACGCCAAGCCGATCAATAGCAATGGTTGAAAACTGAAGAGCAACCCCACGAAAAACAGCAAGATGCCCACATTGCTCCCGAACCCGGCCAACGGAACGGCCGCGTTGCGAACCACCAACGGCAGGTAGCTGCGGGCGTCCTGGATGGCGTGTCCCGCCTCGTGCGCGGCGATTCCCACTGCCGCCAATGAACGGCCGTTGTACACGTCGGGACTCAACCGCAGCACTTTTGCCCGCGGATCGTAATGGTCGCTGAGAAAACCGCCGACCATTTCGACGCCTACGTCGTGCAGCCCGGCCGATTCGAGAATATGCTTGGCCGCTGCGGCTCCGCTCAACGGCGCCGGAACACGAGACGCCTTCGCGTACGCGCTTTTCACCATGAACTGGGCCCACAGACCAAGCAGGAGCGCCGGCCCGATGATGATGAAATACATAGGATCGAAGATAAACATGGCTCGTTCCGGTTTGGCTTTCGTGAATTGGGTGGTTTTCGGATTCGACGTATAGTTCCGGGGGTTCGTTACAGGATTTCGGAACGCCGGGGGCGATATCTTTTGCCGACTTCTGCGTCGTCTCGCCGCTCGTTACGATGCACCCTGCAACATATCTTTCCAATTATACCGCTTTCGCACCGCGGGAGTTCGGCGAGTGCCCTATCGAATGATTCGTTTCCCGGCGAAAAGAATTGTTGCCGAGCTTGGACACCTTTCGACCAAGCTGATCGGAACCGTTCAAAGAGCAGTCGGCCGTGAAGAAAAACGAAACGAGCCTCGGCACCGTTTACGGCATGGTGCTGCGAGGCTCGCAGGGCAGGGGACCTGATCGGCCGCAAGCGACCGACTATCGGCATTCGGTTGGCGGACGCCGACGAAAGATCATCGGCGGTCGAGTTTCCTCTGCGGTTTCGGCTGACGTGCGATCAGTCGCGATAACGCGGGCCGCTGTACGCGAAGTGCATCGCCGGAGGGGCTGGGCGGTGCGGCGGTTCGGCGGTCCGATAGGCGACACACGCACACGGACATTGCGATTCACAACGGCTGATCAACAACGGACTGGTCGGTCGAAAGGGGACCGCGGCGGTCTGCGACGGCGAACGACTACCGTCGGCGGGATCGTTCGAATGCGGGCGGGAATTCATGACGCATACGACTCCAGCAAGGGGAACGTTCGGATTCTCTACACGCAAGAATCCACAAGCGGCGATGGTTGGCGGGGAATCAAAGGCGGGGAAAGGCAATCAACCTTCGCACTCCAAGCTGACGTTGCGTCCCGATGTTTGTCAATTTATTTCAGGAGAATTTGGCAGATATCGCCCCCCAATGCAGGCGTTATGGACGACATCTCTGTGGATTGCTCCGGAAAGCACCCCACTTAGAGGTGCAGCGAAAGTTCTGTCGTGGGGTGATCAATGCGAGGGGATCGCGAGCTGTGCTGCCGGCCTTGTCGCGGACGCGTCGACGGGCGGTGAGCGGTCCCGAACAATTGGCATCCGGACGCTACGCGGTTTATGATAAGAACGAAACGATACGAACGGCTGCGAATCCCGTCGCCACTGCGTCCTCCGGTTTCGCGGTCGCATCCGTTGCTTGCCTTTCGCTCTTTTCGGCTCTATCGGCCGAGCGAGCGCCCGACAAACCGTCCCCATCCTCGGCTTTCCCTCGATATCCCGTGATACGGAAGGAGTGTTTCATGCGCCCGTCCAACTCGATTTCCCGCCGTAACGTGCTGAAGGCTGCAGCCGCCGTCGCAGCGGCGCCGACGATCATTCCGGCCACCGCGTGGGGGACGGAGGAGAAGGCCCCGCCGAGTGAACGCGTCACGCTGGGGCATATCGGTGTCGGTGGTCGCGGCGGTGGATTGTTCCGCGGCTTCCAGTCGTGCAAAGACGCCCAATCGGTCGCCGTTGCCGATTGTTATAAAGACCGTCGGGAAGCGATGGCAAAGGCGATCGGCGGAACGGCCTATGCCGACTTTCGGGAGTTGCTCGCACGTGAGGACATTGATGCGGTCGTGGTGGCCACGCCGGATCATTGGCACGTGCCGATCGCGATCGCGGCCGCAAAAGCCGGGAAAGACGCCTACGTCGAAAAGCCGTTGGGTGTGAGTGTCGAACAGGACCTCGTGTGTCGCAAGGTGTTTCAAGAAACGGGGCGTATCTTCCAGTACGGTACACAGCAGCGGAGCATGGCCCACTGCCGATTCGGCTGCGAATTGGTGCGTTCAGGCAAGATCGGTGAGTTGAAAGCCCTTGAGGTCGTGGCTCCCGACGGTGGGGCGGGCGGTTCGACCGAGCCGACCGATCCGCCGCCGACGCTCGACTACGATATGTGGATCGGTCCGGCCCCGATGAAACCGTTCACGGCCGACCGTTGCCATCCGCCGGGGACGTACTGGATCTATGACTACTCGATCGGCTATCTGGCCGGTTGGGGGGCGCATCCGCTCGACATCCTTATTTGGGGATGTGACGCCGACCTGGCCGGGCCGATGACCTTCCACGCCAAGGGCATGATTCCCGACAAGGGCCTGTATGATACCGTCATTCACTGGGACGTGACGGTCGAAATGGGCAACGGGCTGACGATGACCTTCAAGCCGGGGCGCGACAGCACGAAATTCATCGGGACCGAAGGTTGGGTCGAAATCTGGCGCGGCGGCATCGACGCCGAACCGAAATCGTTGCTCGATCTGAAATTGGGCCCCGACGACTTCCATTACCCGGTCAGCCCGCGGCACGATCAAAACTTCATCGACGCCGTGAAATCGCGCAAGCCCGCCATTACCTCGATCGAAGAAGCCGTTCGCTCCGACGTCATCAGCCACATGTGCGACATTGCCGTCCGCACGGGCCGCCCGATCACTTGGGACCCCAAAAAGGAAGAGATCGTCGGCGACGAAGAGGCGTCGAAGATGCTTCATCGCGACATGCGGGCACCTTGGACGTTGGAAGGGTAAGCGCGCAAGAACCGGGATACGAAGGCGATCGTGGGGCGTCTTCGCAATGCCCCACAAGCTTCACATGTTCTCAGGAGATGCGGCAGCCGAACGGGTTTTGTTTCGGCTGCCGTTTTCTTGCTGCGGGGGGAAAGGAATAACCCGGGGCGACCGGGGCTCGTTGCGGGGCGGCTCTCTGTTCAAACGGGGCGAGATGCACAACACTAACAGTTTTGCCGTTCGGGGCAGCGTATCGCGACGGCGTGGAATCGTCCCGCACCCGGCGCAGCGACGACGAACGGAAAATCACTTCGTCGATCAGGACGCCGGAGTCTACGATTTCTCGATCGGACACGACCTAGACGATGGAAAACCTCCTTTCGATTCACTGGTGGCATTGGCCGGCGTTCCTCGGCTTGGTGATCGTGCTGTTGTTGGCCGATTTGGTCGTGTTTCACCGGCACAGCGAGCGACCTTCGCTCCGGCAGGCCGCCTGGTGGAGTTTCGTATGGATTGCGCTGGCCTTGATCTTCAACGCTTTCGTGTGGTGGTGGGGATGGTATCAGCACGGTACGTCGGAAGCCGGTGTCAAATTTCTCACCGGATACGTCGTCGAAAAATCGCTCTCGGTCGACAACCTGTTCGTGTTCGCCGTCATTTTTCAATATTTCGGCATCGATCTACGCTACCAGTACCGCGTACTGTTTTGGGGGGTGCTGGGGGCGATCGTAATGCGGGGGCTCTTCGTCTTTGCCGGTGTCGAATTGATTCGAATGTTCGATTGGGTCATGGTCGTGTTCGGCCTGTTTCTGGTTTATACCGCCGTCAAACTGGCCTTCAGCGACGACGAACAGGTCGAGCCGGAAAAGAATTTCATGCTGCGCATTGCCCGCCGATACTTTCGAATAACCGACCGCTTGCACGGCGAACGGTTCTTCGTTCGCCTGGACGGCTTGTGGTACGCAACACCCCTGTTGCTGGTGTTGCTCGTGATCGAAAGCAGCGACGTGTTGTTTGCCGTCGACAGTGTTCCGGCCGTGTTGGGGGTTTCCCGCGACCCGTTCATCGTGTATTCGTCCAACATTTTCGCCATTTTGGGCTTGCGGGCGCTCTATTTCTTGTTGGCGGGAATGCTGGATCGGTTCGAGTACCTGCAATTCGGATTGAGCGCCGTGTTGGGGTTCATCGGCGTGAAAATGGTCGGTGAATACGCGGCCGAGAAATGGTTCGGGCATCACGGACACTTGATCGGGCCGTGGTGGTCGTTGGCGATCGTGGGGGGCATCTTGACGTTGTCCGTCTTGCCGGCCTTTTGGAAGCGGGGCGGCCCGGCCGATTCACTATCGGAACGGAACGGTGAGCCGTAGAAACGCAAGGAGGAAACACGAAATACGATGACCGAGCACGTGATCCGTTTGCGGCGGCCGTGGCAGCGGTTGCGTCTACCCACGGTCGGGGCGTGGCGACGCGTCTTTCATCGTCCGACGGGATTGGGGCCTTCGGAACGTGTATTCTTGCAACTGGTCCGGCCGACCGGTTGCGGGGTGATCTGGTTGAACGGCAGCCCGCTGGGCCGATGGGATGCCGAAGCGGAGGGCTGGAAGTCGGATGTGACCGCCCGACTCGAACCGGAAAACGCGTTGCTTCTGGTGACGACGTCGGATCAGAAACCGGCCGCTCCGGATAGGCCGGCCGCTGCCGATCCGAACGCTTTTCTTCAAACGTTGGGCTTGTCGGCCGACAAACCGGCGGCCGAGCTGGTGGACATGTATGCGAGGCTGGATCAACTCGCAGGCGCGCTCGCGGCATCGCCGGTTTCCGGCTCGGGCGGATTATACACGTGGTTCCAAGTGGACGAAGAACCGACCGACGTCCGACTCGTTATCGCGACCACATGACCCCCCATGCGAGTGGCCTCGTGTCTTGCCAATCGCCGGCCGGAAACCTACGGTGGATTGGAGAGGGCGGAATTGTCGAAACAATCTCGGCGGGCCGTCCGGTTCGCCGAAGGGAAGTCGCCCCGGCTTTCCACGCTGCTGAAGGGCGTCTGACGCAAAGGGGCCATTGGATCGGGGACGAATCATGCAAACCGTCAACGTGCGGATCGCGACCTGGTGCTGCCTGTTGATCGTCGCCGGAACGTCGCGTATCGCGAGGGCGCAACCCTCCTCGGGCAGCGAGGTATCGGGCCTCGCGGCGGCTGCGGCGATCGAGTCGGCGATGGTTCAGGCGATCGCCCGAGCCGAGCGTTCGGTGGTTGCGATTGCACGCGTTCGGAACAACGTGGGAACGAGCGTGTTGGGGCTCGAGCCGCGTCCGAACCCGTTCGGCGGGGCCGCGCGGTTGCCGACTCCGGCCCAACCGACCGATCCCGATTTCCAGGCGGGCGATTACCTGGCGGGCGTGATCGTGGATCCGCGAGGACTGATCCTTACCACCTATCGCGGATTGGGTGAAAACTACGATTATTACGTGACCACGCACGATCGCCGCGTGTATCGTGCGTGGATCAAAGGGGCCGATCCTCGCAGCGACCTGGCCGTGTTGCAGATCGAGGCGAGCAACCTCGTGCCGATCCGTTTCGGCAATGCCTCGACGTTGCGGAAGGGACAAATCGTCATCGCGTTGGGTAACCCGTTTGCGATCGCCCGCGACGGGCAGGCATGTGCCTCGTGGGGAATCATCGCCAACCTGGGCCGAAAGGCACCGCCGCTTCCGTCGACCGAGGAGCCGACCGGTAAGCCCACGTTGCACCATTTCGGCACGTTGATCCAAACCGATGCCAAGCTGAGCATGGGAACCGACGGCGGCGCTTTGATCAACCTCAAAGGCGAGATGGTCGGCTTGCTGACCTCGCTGCCCGCCGTTGCCGGGTTCGAGTCGGCTGCCGGCTACGCCTATCCGGTCGACGACACGTTCCTGCGGGCGGTGGATCGTTTGAAACGCGGCGAGGAAGTCGAGTACGGCTTCTTGGGCGTTCAGCCTGAAGACCTTTCGTTGGATGAGTTGGTCCGCGGCATGCAAGGCATTCGCGTGGATCGCGTCGTACCCGGCGCGCCTGGTGATCGCGCGGGATTGCGTCCACGGGATGTGATTCTACGCGTGGACGGCCGGCCGATCTACGACAAAGACGGGCTTGTGCTGGCGGTGGGGCAATTGCCGGTCGATAAACAGGTCGACCTGGACGTGCAACGCGAAGGTCGCATGGTCAAGGTATCGGCCCGTCTTACGAAGTATCCGATCCGCGGCAAGCCGATCGTCACCGTGCCGCCGCGGCGGTGGCGTGGAATCCAAGTCGAATACACGACCGCGATGCTCGATTCGGAGGAGATCGGTTTGTGGGGATTGCCGTTGGACCGCGACGCCGTTTTCGTCGTCGATGTCGAGCGCGATAGTCCGGCATGGAAGGCGGGACTGCGCCGCGGCATGTTGATTGAATCGGTAGACGGTCGGTCCGTTCGCACGCCCAACGAGTTTTTTGCGCAGGTTCGGGGGAAAAAAGGTGAAGTGGTCGTCGGGCTGGTCGACGACGGTTCCCGCGATTTCCAACCGACCCGTCGCATTCCCGCCCCTTAGTCGGTCGGTTGGCCTTCGGCGGCACGTTTCGACTTTGGGCGACTTGGTCGATCGCTCTCGTGATCGCCCGATCCGAGCGTTCGCCGTTTTCGTCTCACTTTTCAGGCTTGTCGACAGCCGATATGATGACAAATTCGGCTGTTTTGCGTCCCGTCGACGTGGTTTTGTGACCCCTTTCACGAGGTCCCGGGCGGGTGGCGCCTGTCTTCCGTGTTCCTGCCAGCAGGTCGGGATTTGATCATGAAAACCGACGAATTGCGTGAAAAATACTTGCAGTTTTTCGAGTCGAAAGGGTGTGTGCGTCGGCCCAGCGACGTGCTCGTTCCTCGATGGGATCCTTCGGTGCTGTTCACCCCGGCCGGGATGAACCAGTTCAAGGACCATTTCTTGGGCCGCTGCAAGCTGGAATTCACGCGGGCGACCACCTGCCAAAAGTGCTTGCGAACCGGCGACATCGAGAACGTCGGCCGCACGGCGTATCACCACACCTTTTTTGAGATGCTGGGGAACTTCAGCTTCGGCGACTATTTCAAGCGCGAAGCGATTCTATGGGCTTGGGAGTTCCTGACCGACAAGAAATGGTTGGGATTGGATCCCCAGCGGCTTTCGGCGACCGTTTATTTGGACGACGACGAAGCGGCCTCGATCTGGATCGACGAGGTCGGTCTGCCGCCCGAGAAAGTGACCCGCATGGGCGAAGACGAGAATTTTTGGCCCGCGAACGCTCCCAGTCAGGGCCCCGATGGGGTTTGCGGTCCGTGTTCCGAAATCTACTACAAGACGGACCACGGCGAGGTCGAGATTTGGAATTTGGTGTTCACGCAATATAACCGCGTCGGACCGCCGCCGAACAATTTGCGCCCGCTGCCTAGCCGGAACATCGATACGGGCATGGGGCTCGAACGCACGGCTGCCGTGCTCCAGGGAGTCGAATCGAACTTTCACATCGACATCCTCCTGCCGCTGGTAGAAGCGGCGGCTGAGGTGTGTCACATGAAGTACGATCCGGCTTCGGACGACGGACGCCGCTTGCGTCGCATTGCCGATCACATCCGCGCCTGCACGTTTGCCATCCATGAGAATGTGACGCCCTCGGCGAACAAGCAGGGGTATGTCATTCGGCGATTGTTGCGTCGCGCGCTTTTGGATGGGCACCGCTTGGGGGTGCGCGATCCGTTCCTGTTCCTCTTGGTGCCCAAGGTCGCCGAGTTGATGAAAAACCCGTATCCGGAACTCGGCGAAACGATCGAGCGGGTAAGCAACGTCATCAAGGCCGAAGAGGAGAACTTCCTGGGCGTCATCGAAGGGGGGCTGGACAGGATCGAAAAGATCTTCCGTCAAATGGAGGCCGAGAACCGCGGCGTCGTATCGGGCGAAGAAGCCGCAGAGCTGTACCAGACCCACGGTTTCCCGCCGGAGCTGTTCGAGGCGATCGCCGCCGAGCGAAAATTCACCTTCGACTGGGAAGGGTATCGCCGCGAAATGGAACGCCACGGGATCGAGTCGGGCGCCGGACAACGCAAAGAGTTGTTTGCCACCGGGCCGCTCGATTCGCTCAAGAAGGCCGGTTTGACGACCGAGTTCGTCGGCTACGACCGACTCGAAGTGGGCGACGCACAGATCATCGGCGTCATCGCCGACGGACGGCTGTGCGAGTCGATCTCGGCCGAAAACGGTGAAGCCGAGGCCGTGCTCGTCCTGGATCGTACCCCGTTTTACGGTGAAATGGGCGGTCAGGTCGGCGACAAGGGAGTGATCGAAAGCGGTGACAATCGTTTCGTGGTCGACGATGCGCAAATCGACGGCGACTTCGTGCTTCATCGGGGGCGGTTGGTAAGCGGCACGTTGAAACGCGGCGGGACCGTACGGGCGATGGTGGACGAGCCGAATCGGCAGGGGATTCGCCGTGCACATAGTGCAACACACCTGTTGCACGCGGCCTTGCAAAAGGTCCTCGGAAAGCATGCCCAGCAGCAGGGATCGAAAGTCGACAACGATTGGCTGCGATTCGACTTCGGGCATCATGCCGCCCTCACGAAGGCGGAATTGCAGCAGATCGAAGACGAGGTCAACGGCCGCGTACTCGAAGCATTGCCCGTCGAATGCCGGAAGATGCCTTTGGAGGAAGCTCGCCGGGCCGGCGCCATGATGCTCTTCGGCGAGAAGTATCCCGACGAGGTCCGAGTCGTCTCCATCGGCGATTACAGCAAGGAGTTGTGCGGAGGAACACACCTCGACAACGTGGGACGCATCGGGCTGTTCAAGATCATCGGCGAAGAGAGCGTCGCGGCAGGGGTGCGGCGGATCACGGCGCTCACCGGTCGCAAGGCGTTGCAACATGTGCGCGAGACGGAAGCCGTCCTGCAGCGCATCTCGGCCGCCCTCAAGTCGCCGGTTGCGGAGCTGCCTCGACGGGTGGAGAACCTAGCCGCCGAGGTTCGCAAACTGAAGAAAGAGTTGGCATCGGGCGGTCGCGCATCGGGCGTTTCGGTCGACCGGTTGATCGAAGACGCGACCGAAATTGCCGGCACGAAGGTGATCGTCGCCCAGGTCGAATCGGCCAATCCGGCCGCGATGCGAAACCTGATCGACCAAGTGCGACAACGCATGGGAGATTCGCCTTGGGTGTGCCTGCTGGCCGGCACGAGCGACGATGCCGTGACGCTGGTTGCCGGTGCGCAACGCGAGCTGACCAAAAAGGGCGTCCACTGCGGGAACTGGGTGAAAGAGACCGCCAAGGTCGTCGGCGGAGGCGGTGGAGGACGCCCCGACATGGCGCAGGCCGGAGGGAAGCAACCGGAAAAACTGCCCGAAGCCCTGGAGAAGGCCCGGGAAACCGTCGCCGCAATGTTGCAATAGGCCTAAATAGGGATACGGCTCCCCTCGTCAGTGTCGGACGCCTGGTCGGGTGGGGCAGCGTCGGCATCGGTTGACATCAGGATGGGCCGCGTCTACCATTAGCGGTTTCGGACGACAGACGTATGCCCCAACCAGAGGGGCATCGTCCGGTGCTTCTGCTGCGAAGATCGCACGCAAGTGGCGTCGTTTTCAGCGAGAAAACACGTCGAAACGGGATCGATTCCCCTAGCGGGGGTGAAACCATCCATCGTGACCCGCCGGCAGGGCGGGTAACAAAACACATTTTCAAAGCGTGGTCGGAGTGTTGATCCAATGGCTGTTCCGAAACGTAAGCAAAGCAATGCCCGCACCGGTTCGCGGCGCGCACACGATCACTTGAAGCCGAAGCAGTTGGCGAGTTGCCCCGAGTGCGGTACCGCTGTGCCGACGCACGTCGTGTGCCCCAATTGCGGACATTACATGGGGCGCAACGTGGTGGACATGGAGACGCAACGGAAATAGGCGAGGCGACCTTTGAGCAAGATTGCCTTTCTGTTCCCCGGGCAAGGGGCGCAATTCGTCGGAATGGGACAGCGGCTTTACGAGTCGCTGCCTGCGGCACGTCGCTTGTACGACCAGGCGGGCGAGATACTCGGCTACGATCTGGCGAAGCTGTGCTTCGAGGGACCGGCCGAAGAACTCGATTCGACGGTCATCAGTCAGCCGGCGATCTTCGTCACCAGTTTGGCGGCGCTGGAGTGGCTGCGACACGAGTCGCCCGATGTCGTGATGAGCTGCGAAGCGGCCGCCGGTCTCAGTCTTGGTGAATACACCGCGATGGTGTTCGCCGGGGTCATGAGCTTTGAGGACGGGCTGACGGTCGTGCAAAAACGCGGCGCGGCGATGCAGGAGGCCTCCGACGCGACCCCAGGCGGAATGGTCAGCGTGCTCGGGCTGGAACGCGTCGAGGTCGAACGCTTGTGCAACGAGGTCCGCGGTGACGATATCCTTCAGATCGCGAACCTGTTGTGCCCGGGGAATATCGTCGTTTCGGGCACGCTCGAGGCATGCGAACGAGTGGCCGAAAAGGCCGAGGCTTTCGGGGCCATGAAGGCCGTACCGCTGGCCGTGGCCGGGGCTTTTCACACGTCGATCATGAAGCCCGCCGACGAACGGTTGGCGGAAGCGTTGGCCGAAGTATCGTTGCAACGGCCGCGGATTCCCGTGATCTCCAACGTCGATGCGCAACCGCATGACGATCCGGAAGAGATCCGGCAGTTGTTGATTCGGCAGGTCGTGCAACCGGTGCTCTGGGAAGAGGGCGTTCGGCGGTTGCTCAAAGAGGGCTTCGATTGCTTCTACGAAGTCGGACCCGGCCGGGTGCTGCGCGGATTGATGCGGCGAATCGATCGCAGTGTGACGTGCCAGACGGTCAACGTGTAACCCGCGATCAGGGACGCCGGCCCGCTGCGGTGCGGTGCGGTGACTCGGTGTGAAACAAGGCGAATTCACGGTGGAGAGAGCGATGGCGGAAGCAACTGGGCGTTTGACGTGCGATTTGAGCGGCCGGACGGCGTTGATCACCGGTGCCGCACGGGGAATCGGTAAGACGATCGCGACGACCTTGGCAAAGAACGGTGCGAACATCGCTTGTGTCGATGTGAACCCCGAGGCGCTCGAGACCGCCGTCGAAGAGATTCGGGCCCTGGGAGTGGAGGCCGAAGGATATACCTGCGACGTTACCGACAGCAGCCAGGTGGATGAGACCGTCAAGGCGCTCGTGAAGCGTTTCGGTGGTCTCGACATCCTCGTCAACAACGCGGGAATCACCCGCGACGGATTGTTGCTGCGGATGAAAGACGAGCAATGGGATGCCGTACTCAATGTGAACCTGCGGGGAACCTTCCTGTTCTCCCGAGCTGCGGCACGTCCCTTGATGAAGTCGAAGTGCGGGCGGATCGTCAACATCGCCAGCGTGTCGGGGTTGATGGGCAACCCCGGACAGGCGAACTACTCGGCCTCGAAAGCCGGCGTGATCGGGTTTACGCGAACGATTTCGAAAGAGCTGGCCGCTCGTAAGGTGACCGTCAACGCGGTGGCGCCGGGCTTTATTGCCACCGAGATGGCGCACGCCCTGGGCGAAGAAATCCTCGAACGCATTCAACAAGAGACGCCGCTGGGCCGTCTTGGGGATCCGCAAGATGTAGCGGACGCCGTGCTGTTCTTGGTCAGCGACGCCGCAGAATTCATCACCGGAACGGTCATTACGGTAGATGGCGGTTTGACGGTTTGATTGTGTTTGCCTAGATTGGCCAGCTTGCTGCTTGGTGATGTGGACATAAAAGGGGGAATACGGTAATCTTGACGGGCTGCCGGAGCGGTCCTTTGCGTCGACGGAGGTTGCGACGGCAGATTTGCTTTAACTGTTAGGCGGTTGTCCCCGGTTCGCTCGTCGTTGCACGGGCACCGACGACCGGGGCGGAGAGCACATGAGGAGGAGAACAAACGTGGCTTCGGTTGAAGAACGGGTCATCGACATCGTTGCCGACCAGCTTGGGGTCAGCAAGGACGAAATCACGCGCGATTCCCACTTCGTCAACGATTTGGGTGCCGACTCGCTGGATCTGGTCGAGTTGGTGATGGAACTCGAAGAAGAGTTCGACATCGACATCGACGAGGAAGATTCGGAAAAGATCCAGACCGTCGGACAGGCCATCGAGCAGATCGAAGCGGTACTGGCCGGGGGTAACGGGGAAGGCGGAGATTCGGAAAGCGATTCATGAAACGTCGTGTCGTCGTAACCGGACTCGGAGTCGTCACCTCGCTGAGCTGCCGGGTGTCGGACCTGTGGGAACGCGTGTGTCGCGGCGAAAGCGGCATTCGCGAGATCACCGGTTTCGACACTTCGCAATTCCGCGTCAAGTTCGGTGGTGAGATTCGCGATTGGCCGCCCGAAGGGTATCTTGATCCCAAAGACCTGAAGCGAATCGATCTCTTCGGACAATACGCCTTGATCGGCGCGATCGATGCGGTTCGCGATGCCGGGCTCGATTTCTCGAAAGAGAATCCTCGACGTTGCGCAGCCATCATCGGTTCCGGTGTCGGCGGATTGGGCGAAATCGAAACGCAGCACAAGCGGCTGTTGGCCAAGGGCCCCGAGCGGGTGTCGGCGTTCACGATTCCGAAAATGATGCTCAACGCAGCGGCCGGCCACGTATCGATTCATTTCGGATTGACCGGGCCTGCCTACGGCGTTGTCACAGCCTGTGCCAGCGCGTCGAGTGCCATCGTCGAAGCGATTCGGACGATTCGTTACGGCGAGGCCGACGTCGTCATTACCGGCGGCAGCGAAGCCGCCGTGACGCCGTTGGGGATCAGCGGCTTCTCCGCGATGCGAGCGCTTTCGGAACGCAACGACGCACCGACCGAGGCAAGCCGGCCGTTCGATGCCGATCGCGATGGCTTCGTGCTCAGCGAAGGCGCGGGAATCGTCGTCCTCGAAGAGTACGAACGGGCCAAGAAACGCGGGGCGCCCATCTACGCCGAAATGCTCGGGTACGGGGTCAGTTCCGACGCAGGTCATATCACGCAACCCGACCCGCAGGGAGCAGGGGCTGCATTGGCCATGTCGAATGCGTTGGAGGACGCCGGGATTTCTCCCGATCGCGTGGCCTACATCAACGCACACGGGACGAGCACCCCCCTGGGAGATAAGGCGGAAACCGCGGCCGTCAAATCGGTCTTCGGCGACTACGCGAAGCAGGTGAATATCTCCAGCACGAAGAGCCAGCTCGGGCATCTGCTGGGTGCCAGCGGAGGCGTCGAACTGGTTCTCAGTATTCTCGCCATTCGCAACTCGACCATTCCGCCGACGATCAATTACCACACCCCCGATCCCGATTGCGATTTGAATTACACGCCGAACGAAGCCGTGGAACGGCCCGTTCCCGTGGCGATGTCGAACAGCTTCGGCTTCGGCGGACACAACGTGTCGTTGGTGGTCGGTGAGGTCGGAGCCAACGCCCAGTGAGATAATTTGCCCTGATTGCGCATTTTGCCCGACGCATTAACACGCGTCGGGCTTTCGTCTTTTCTGGGCGGGGAAGCGTGAAGAGACTGCCGATTCGTCTTGTCGACTTTCTCTGCTTTGCCTTATACTGCCCGCTGATTTCCGGGACTTGTGCGCGTTTCCTTCAGCAAGGAGGCTGAAGTCATGCGTTTTCGGCGGATGGACGGCCCGTCGCGGGCTGAGGTTTACATGACCGTTCGCGCCTCGGCGTGGATGGCCGGGGTTTGCTTGGTGTTGTGTTGCCGGCCGCTCTCCGTAGTGGGCCAAACGACCTTGCCGCCGTTGGCTTCTCCGGCAACTCCGATCGCCGATCAACGAGCGACCGACGTCCACCGGGACGATCGGGTCGAGCCCGCCTCGAAGGTCGAAGAACGGCCGACGGCTCTGTCCGAGATCTATACACCCCGGTACGCCCAAGTAACCGGCGGAACGGGCACGTTGCCGCACGAGCACGGGCAGGTGTGGCGAGAGTACGATATTTCCCCGTTCACGCTGCGGGTTGCGTCCACCAGCCACCCCGAGCAGTTGATCATCGATTGGATTCTTCGCGAAACCGGGTACGAGATTTGGCATTCCGACGTCGTTTCGGTTTTATCTTCCGACGGTAGTCGACTGCGCGTTTACCATACGCCCGAGATTCAGGCCGTCGTGGCTCGAGTGGTCGACCGTTTCGTTCGTGCGGCCGCCGATTCACGGTATTTCAATTTTCGAGTGGTGACACTTTCGGATCCGCAGTGGCGTGCCAAGGCCCGCGGTGTCATGCAGCCGGTGCAAACGCAAACCCCCGGCACGGCGGCCTGGGTGATGGATCGTGAAGATGCCGTGATGTTGCTCTCGGAGCTACGGCGCCGCGTCGACTTCCGGGAACTGAACAGTCCGCACCAAATGGTGGCGGCGGGGCGGTCTACCGTACTCAGCTCATCGAGGGCGAAGAACTTCATCCGCCGGGTTACGCCCCAACCGAACGTATGGCCCGGATTCGTCCGCGAGATGGGGGCTGTCGACGAAGGTTACGCGTTGGAATTCAGCCCACTGCTGTCGGTCGACGGCAACGAGGCCGACCTGGTGGTGAACATGCAAGTGAACCAAGTGGAAAAGTTCGTGCCGGTCATCTTGGACGTTCCGACGACCGTCGGTGGCGTGGAACGCGTCAAGATCGAAGTGCCGCAGACCGTGCAATGGCACTACCAAGAGCGATTTCGTTGGCCTGCCGATGCCGTATTGCTGATCGACTTGGGTATGGTTCCCGTGCCCGAGTCGGAACAGCCTCCCCAGGCATTTCCCGCCTTTGCCCTGCCGATTCCCAACGAAAAACCGGGGCGTGCGAACGCGTTGGTGTTCGTGGAATGCCAAGAGGCACCCGCTCGCGGGCCTGCTGCGAGCATTGCCTCGCCGATCGATCGATCGTACAACGGCCGCTACTAAACGTTGTCGAACGGTATGTCGTGCTGTGGAAGGGACCGGTGCTTTCCGCATGTGGGGGAGCGGCTTGTTTTGCTCTCCACCGGTTTGGGGGCGGGGCCGTCACGCCTCGACGATCGCGTTGCCGGGTGATAACATACGTTGTTTACGGTATGCCTGCGGGCTGATATGCGCAGGGCAGCGTGTGCATCTGTCCCACCGACGAACAGTTCCGGCCTTCGAGTCAACGGGGCTGAGTAGGAATCGAGGTCTGCGAGAATGACGACGACGCGGGACCGCGTGGTAGTGACGGGAATCGGATTGATTTGCCCCCTGGGAAACTCTACCGAGGCGTTGTGGGATGCCTTGCGTGAAAGACGCAGCGGCGTGGGGCCGTTGACGACGCTGCCCGAAGGGGCCGTGCCGGTGCGGTGTGCCGCCGAGGCGAAGCAGTTTACCGGCCACATCAAGGAATTCGGCGACCTTCCGGCGGAGAAGAAGAAGACGATCCGCAAGGGGCTGAAGGTCATGTGCCGGGAGATTCAAATGGGCGTTGCGGCGGCCGAGTTGGCGATTGCCGATGCCCGGCTCGGCGATGCCGGATTCGAGCCCGGCCGAATCGGTGTCGCGTTCGGCAGCGACTACATGATCACCGAGCCGGACGAGTTTACCGAGCCCGTCAAGGCATGTCTGAGCGAAGATGGCTCCTTCGATTACAGCCGATGGCCGACCGACGGCATGGCGCGCATGTCGCCGCTGTGGTTGTTGAAGTATTTGCCGAACATGCCCGCGGCCCACATCGCGATTTACAACGATTTTCGCGGCCCGAGTAATTCCCTCACGTTGCGCGAAGCGACACCGAACATGGTACTTGAAGCGGCGCGGAACACGATCTTGGCCGACCGCGCCGACGCCTTGGTCGTCGGATGCACCGGCACGCGGCTACACGTGCTGAAGACGATCCACGCGCTCCAGCAAACCGAGATCGCTACCGGCGAAGGCATGGCACCGGAGACGGTGAGTCGCCCGTTCGATGCCGATCGAACCGGAATGGTGTTGGGAGAAGGGGCGGCCTGCTTGATCGTCGAGCGGATGGATAAGGCACTCGAAAGGGGGGCGGTGATCCAGGCCGAGATTCTTGGGGCCGCATCGAACACGGCCGTGGATCGGAACATGGTTGCCGATCCGCGAAAAGCGATGGCGCTTGCCATGGCCGAAGCGATGCGGCGAGCCGGACTGGAGCCGGACGAAATCGACTTCGTCGTAGCACACGGCCTGGGAACCCGTTCGGGCGATGCCGCCGAGGCCCAGGCAATCCGCGACGTATTCGGGGATCGCGATGTGCCGGTCACGGCGCCGAAGAGTTACTTCGGCAACCTCGGAGCTGCCTCCGGCGTGGTCGAGACGATTGCCGGTATCTTGTCGCTTCGCGAAGGGGTTGTTTGTCCGACGTTGAACTACGAGACGCCGGATCCGCAGTGCCCCGTGCATGTCGTCACCGACGGTACCGTTCCGGCCGGGCGACGGTTCTTGAACGTCAACGTTTCGCCCCAGGGACAAGCGAGTGCGGCGGTCTTGGCTCGCGTCGAAGCGTAAACGCCGCGTCTCATCCATATCGGTGACGGTGTCCCGTTGGGGGGTGTCGGGCCGCCTCACTTGACACCCAAGCGAGGGACCGTTATCTTATCGAGATTGTTTGTGCTACAAACAGTAGCACTGAGGGGGCGTTTTGCGCCGATTTGCCTTGGGTTGCGTTGGGAGTGCGTTGATCCAGGGGTAAAATGACGTTTTGACGGAGTTGCCCGCCGGGGTGGTACGGTTGCGGGCCGCGCAACACGTTCCGTTACCGCTCGCCCGACAGCGTCGGGCGGTTTGTGTCCTTAGGCCCACGTTCAACGGGGAATACCGGTAATCGATGAACCCTCGCGAAATCCTTCGGATCGTGGACGCGATCCACCGCGACAAGAACATCGACAAGGAAATCGTGTTCCAGAGCATCGAGGCTGCGCTGCTGTCGGTGGCTCGTAAGCGGTTTGGTGACGATGCGGATGTGACCATCAAGATCGACCGTGAAACGGGCGTAATCTCCGGAACGCGCGAGGGTCAAGACCTTGATCCCGAGGAGTTGTCGGCGAGAATCGGGGCCCAATCGGCGAAACAGGTGATCATCCAGAAGATTCGCGAGGCCGAACGCGATACCCTGTACGCCGAGTATGTCGAGCAGATCTATCAGTTGGTGACCGGAACGGTTCAAAAGATCGAACGCGGAACCGTGTCGGTCGCGTTGCCGAATATCGAGGCGATCCTGCCCCGTGGCGAACAGATCCCCGGTGAGCAGTTTCATCACAATCAACGTGTTCGGGCAATCGTTTGTGAGGTAAAGAAATCGGGCACGCGGCTGAAAGTGATTCTCAGTCGCACGCGGCCCCAATTCGTGCAGCGGCTGTTCGAACAGGAGATTCCCGAGGTCGACGAGGGCGTCATCGAAATCAAGCAGATCGCTCGCGAACCGGGGTACCGAAGCAAGGTGGCTGTGGCGACGACCGATCCGCGAGTCGATTGTGTCGGTGCGTGTGTTGGTGTTCGGGGGAACCGTATCCGAAACATCATCGACGAATTGAGCGGAGAGCGGATCGACATCGTCCGCTGGGACGACGATTTGATGGTCTTGATCCCGAACGCCCTGCAACCGGCCGAGGTCGACGAGGTCATCCTCTGTCAAATGCTCGGGCGGGCGATCGTCCTGGTCAACGAAAGCCAGCTGCCGTTGGCCATCGGAAAGAACGGGCAGAACGTCCGCTTGGCCAGCAAGTTGTGCGGGTGGGATATCGAAATCATGACCCGCGAAGAACTCGACGAGCAACTGGAAAAGGCCTTTGTCGGGTTCGGTGCGCTCGATGGGATGGATGAAGCGTTGGCCGATCGCCTGGTCGGAGAAGGCTTCCTCTCCTACGACGATCTTTCCGTCATCGAGCCGGACGATCTGATGGAAATGGGAGGACTGACGGCCGAGCAGGCGGATCATATCATCGAGCAGGCCGAGATACTCGCCGAAGAGGCCGAGCGGCAGGCGAAGGCCGAACGCGAGGCGGCTCGACAGCGCAAACGCGAACAGGCGATCGCCGAACAGGCGGAAGCGGCAAAAGCCGCCGCTGAATCGTCGTCGGAGGAAGGTGCGCCCGCGGAGCCGGCCGAGTCGTCCGCCGATGTCGATCAAACGCCCTCCGAAACGTGAGGCTGCTCGAGCGATTGCGGACTTGCCGATCGATTCGCCGGGCCTCCTTCGGAGAACGGGCTTCGCGGAGCTCCTTTCGAACAGCGGACTGTTTCGATAACGCAGACCGGGCGGTGCACCAGTCTCGGCCTGCAAACATGGGAGGACGCTCGAGATGGTGCACTAGGAATCAAAAGCATCGATGCTGGGGATTTGGCGGGTGCCCCCGTCGAAATCCGGAGGGAGATTTGTGTCGAAGATACGTATTTTCGCCCTGGCGAAACAACTGAAGATCGAAAGCAAAGACCTGGTTGCCGTTTGTAACGAGCTGCAACTAGGAAAAGGGTCGGCTTTGGCCAGCCTCACCGAAGACGAAGTCGAGAAGGTTAAGGCCTATCTCAAAGAAAAGTCTCAAGGCGGCGGACGAACGGCAGCCGGCTCAGGGGCTGCGCAAGAGGGCGTGCGGGCGATCAGTCGAGAAGATTACATCGCCCCCGGCGGCACAAATCGCATTGAACCGATTCCCGTGTTGCGGGCCCGACGCTCGCCTCCGACCCTGAAATCGACCAAGTCCGCTTCGGCACCCGCAGACGAGCCGACCGAACGCAGCGACGAAACCGTGCATCACGAAACCCCGTCGGTGGCAGCGTCGGCCGGCGAGGCGGTCGCCGTTGAAGAAGCCCCGGCGGCTCCCGTCGACGAAGTTGCGACCGTCGCGACTCCGGCAGAAGAAGCCCCGGTCGCCGAGCAAGAAGCCGTAGCTCAAGCCGAAACCGTCGACGAGACGGCGGCCTCCGGGACGACCGCGGCCGACGTGGAAACGCCTTCGCAAGAGGAGGAAGCACAGGAGCAGGAAGCTGTCGCCGAGGCGGCGGAGACCGCTGCAGCCGAGGAGGCTACCGAACAAGAGGCGACTGAAGAAGCGGCCGACGAAGGCGGCGTCGCCGAGACGGAAGAGCACGCAAAGCAGCAGACACCGCTGCCGCCCGTTCCTCCCGTCGATCCCAAGGCCCCGGTGCGACCGCTGGACGCCGGGCCGACGCGATCGCCCGACAAGGCCGCGAAGCCGCCTCGTGAAAAGGCGAAACCCAAACCGAAGTTGCCTCGGTTGTTCAAACTGGCACCCATCCCGAAGGCAAAACTTCCGACGACGCCGAAGCCCGATGAGCAACCGGCTCAAAAGCCGGAAATCCGCTTGAAGCCGAGCGCCTTGGGAAGCAAACCGCTGGCCGAGCACATGCGCCAGCAGGAAGCCCGGCGCAAAGGAAAGAAAGAAGGCGATGTCAAGGAAGCCGGTTCGGTGCCGTTGTTGCCTCGCCAGCGCGGGCGCCGTGGAAAGCTCGACGAAGAACTCGAACGCGAACGCGGGCCCAAGGGCGGGAAACGCAAGCGGACGGAGCGTCGTGTTCGTGTGGAAGACGATGACGATTCGCCGCTGACTGCCCCGACGCCGCAGGTACGGCAAACACGTCTGCGCCGTACTGGAAAGACATCGACGGCTGCTCCGCGAAAGGGGACGGTGGTGCTCGAGTTGCCTTGCACCGTGCGCGATTTCACCGAGGCACTGGGTGTGCCCGCGCAGACCGTGTTGGCCAAGTTGCTCGGAATGGGAATCATGGCGAACATCAATGCCGTGCTTGATCCCGAGACTGCCGAGTTGCTGGCGATCGAGTTGGGGGTCGAGGTCGAGTTCCGCAAGGAAGTCGACCCGGAAGAGAAGGTGGCCGCCCTTTGGGATTCTCTCGACGACGAGAGCCGTTTGGCGCCGCGCCCCCCGATCGTGACTTTCTTGGGCCACGTCGACCACGGAAAAACCTCGTTGTTGGACCGGATCTTGGATTTGAACGTGGTCGCCGGAGAAAAAGGGGGCATCACGCAACACATCAGGGCGTATCGCGTCGAAAAAGACGGTCGCGCGATCGCATTTGTCGACACGCCCGGTCACGAAGCATTTACGGCGATGCGGGCGCGGGGAGCGAACGTGACGGATATTGTCGTCTTGGTAGTCGCCGCCGATGACGGCGTCATGCCGCAAACCGAAGAAGCGATCAACCACGCGAGGGCCGCAGGTGTCCCCATCGTCGTGGCTTTGAACAAAATCGACTTGCCGGGGGTCGTTCCCGAAACGACGCTTCAACAATTGGCCGGAATGGATCTGCTTCCCAGCGAATGGGGAGGCGATGTCGAAGTCGTACGCACCAGCGCCCT
Organism: Thermostilla marina; assembly: GCF_054657455.1. Lineage (NCBI taxonomy): Bacteria > Pseudomonadati > Planctomycetota > Planctomycetia > Pirellulales > Thermoguttaceae > Thermostilla > Thermostilla marina. Next base: position 1,531,365 of record NZ_BAAHYR010000001.1, read on the forward strand.
GACCGGACAGGGAATCGACGACCTGTTGGAAACCGTCCTTACACTGGCCGAGCTTTACGAATTCAAGGCCGATCCCGAACGTCCGGCTTGCGGAACGTGTCTTGAGGCGGAGGTTCAACCGGGACGCGGCGTCGTGGCGAAGGTGCTCGTCCAAAAGGGGAAATTGAAAGTCGGCGATGTGGTCGTCTGCGGCCCCGGCCACGGTCGCGTGAAGGCGATGTACGATACGCTGCAGCCCCGCAAACGACATTCCGAGGTGGGACCGTCGACACCGGTCGACCTGGTCGGTTTGGACCAGGTGCCCGACGCCGGAGATCGCTTCTACGTGCTGGATGACATTGCCGAGGCACGTCGCATTGCCGAGGCGAGAGCCGAACGGCTGCGCGAGCAGGAACTCGCCGAACGCCGACCGCACGTGACCCTCGAGAACCTGTTCGAGCGACTGGAAGAAGATCAGATTCGCACCTTGAATATCATCTTGCGGGCGGATGTCCGCGGCTCTCTCGAGGCCGTCTTGAAGGAACTCCAGAAATTGGAGCATCCCGAGGTCCAAATCAAGGTGCTCCAGGCGATGGTCGGCGGTATCACCGAGGCCGACGTTCATCTTGCCGACGCTTCCGACGCGGTCATTTTGGGATTCAACGTCGTACCCGACGAAAAGGCCCGTCGATTGGCCGAGCAGCTGAAGGTCCAAATTCGGCGATACGACATCATTTATCAGCTTACCGACGATTTGAAAGCCGCGTTGGAGGGCATGCTCAAGCCTGCCGAGCAGGAAATCGACGTGGGCCGGGCCTTGGTGCAACGTGTGTTCCACATCAGCCGGATCGGCTCGATTGCCGGTTGCCGAGTGTTGGCGGGAATCGTGCCGCGCGACGCGAAGCTGCGGGTGATTCGCGAGAATCGCGTGATCGGTATCTATCCGATCGAGTCGTTGCGGCGTGAAAAAGACGATGTCCGGGAAGTGCGCGAAGGAATGGAATGCGGCATCAAGTTGGCCGGATTCAATGACGTCAAAGAAGGGGACATCCTCGAAGCCGTTCGCGTGGAAGAAGTGCAACGCTCGCTCGACGAGTAACTCGGGCAGCGAATGTGATTGCATCGGGAGGCTGGGATGACCTCACGGCGTGTTTTAAAAATGGCTGAGGCGGTGCGACAAGTCGTCAGTTCCGCCATCCTGTTCGAACTGAAGGATCCGCGGGTACGTGATGTGACGGTGACTTACGTCGAAGTCGCCGCCGACATGCGGTCTGCCAAAGTGCACGTCTCGGTGATGGGGGATGAAAAACGGCAAAAGCTGGCGCTTCGCGGGTTGGAAAGCGCCGCTGGTTTTTTGCAGGCCCGATGTGCCGACAAGATCGACACGCGGTATACCCCCAAATTGAGATTCTTCCTCGACCAAGGCGTGAAGAAATCGATCGAAGTATCTCGCATCTTGGCCGAGGTCTTGCCTCGCGACGAAACAGCAGCCGGAGACGACCGGCAGGAAGAAGACTTCGGCACGGACCCGGCCGACGAAGAGCACGCGGGCGATGCCTGATCAAGCCCGGCGAAGCCGCGCCGGATCGGTACGCAACGCGAAACGGGTGATGTTCCGGCCAGAGGAGCCCCCGGGACATCGATAAGACAGACAGCCTTCTTCATGAGCGATCAGGGGAACCATGGGCGCGAGCAATCGAAGTCAACAGTTCGTGCGACTGTTCAAGGCACTCAAGAAAGCGTACAAGCCCTTCGTCCCGGACGAAGACATGCCCCTGCTCGACAGCTTGCTCTTTGCCGCATGCCTGGAGGATACCCCGTATACCAAGGCCCGCAAGGTGTACGACCGCATTCGCGGCGAGTTCTTTGATTGGAATGAAGTTCGCGTAAGCTCCATCCGAGACTTGGTCGAGGTGATGACCGAGCTCCCCGATCCTGCGGCGGCCGCCGCCCGGGTGAAGCAAACGTTGCAACACGTCTTCGAGAGTCGGTTTTCCTTCGACTTGGAAGGACTTCGACGAGAGAAACTCAAGGCCGTCGTTGCCGAGCTTGAAAAGATCGACGGCTGCGACCAGTTCATGATTTCGTGCGTGATTCAATGGCAATTGCAAGGGCATAGCATTCCGTTGGATCGCGGAGCCCTGACCGTGCTGAATTTGCTGGGATTGGCGCGCGAGGAAGACATTCAAGCAGGTACCGTGCCGGGGCTTGAACGGGCGATTTCCAAGAAAGACGGTCGTGAATTCGGGAGCTTGTTGCACGAGTTGGGAGCGGCGTACATTGCCAATCCGTTTTCCACGAACGTGCGCAAGTTTATTGTCGGGCTGCGTCCCGAGGCGGCCGAGCTGCTGCCGACGCGACGTTCCGCCAAGCGACGACGTGCGGCGATCGAAGCGAAAAAGGCCGAAAAAGCGAAAGCGCGTCGTCGTAAGAGCGACCAAGAGAAAACCGAAAAAGTGGAGCCTGCGGCCGATTCGGCCGGCGAGAAATCTGCCCGCAAGAAAGCGAGCTCCGGCAAGAAGAAGGCGACGACGAGCCGAAAGAAAGCTTCCGGAGCCAAGAAAACCGGTAAGTCGGCCAAAACGAAGAAGACCGCCAAGCGGAAAACCGCGTCGAAATCCCCCAAGGCTAAAAAGGCGGCGAAATCCTCTCGCCGAAAGCCGCGGTGACGGCACTCGATTGCTTCATCGAAGACCGGCAAACGGTACCGAATACGTCATACCAGCCGAATCCGGTAGCTGCGTTCGTTCCGTCGGTCGGCGAGCGCAATCGCGTCGCTTTGATGGTTCTTCTCCTGTGCGGAGTCTTCACGGGGAGCACAGAAATTCGCTCGGCTGCGGCTGTTCCCCGCGATACCGACTCTACCCCGTCCGTCGAAACGCCGGCCGATCCGGGGGAAGATGCCCGCCGGGCGCTGCTTCTCTTTTCGCTTGGTTCTTCCTACGAGAACGAGAAGCGTTACCTTGAGGCGGTATCCTGCTTCCGGCAGGCAAATGTATTCGCACCGAATAGCCCGACAGTGATTACCGCTGCCGTGAACGCTGCATTGCGGTCCGGTTTGCGCGACGAAGCTGCCGAGCGGATCGCTGCGGCCGTGTTGATGACCGATTTCGAACCGCCGCGTGAATGGCTTCGGTTTGCCGCACGCTACTTGGCGCAGCGGGGAGAAGACCCTCTTGCGGCGGCCGTCTATCGCCGGCTGGTGGCGAATCTTACCTGTGAAGATCAGGAAGAGGTCGAAGCCGTAGAGACGCTGTGCCGTCTTGCATGCAGTTTGTACGCCTTGGGCAAGGTCGACGAGGCGGCGGATGCCTTCGAGCAAGCGAGGTCGATTGCCGCAACGTGTTTGAGCGAGGGACGCGATACGGAACGAAAAGCGACACTCGCGGCGGTACGCCATGTGTGGCCGGCTGTTCCTTGTCTTCTGGCAGCCGAACGGGACGATGCGGTGCCCTTGTGGTTTCGCTTGGTCGACGCAATTCCCGATGATCATGCCCGGTATGCGATTCCCGAGGCGTTGTGCACCGCAGCGCGTCTTCAATGGTTGTGGGAACAAGGTAAAACAGAGGCGGCGACCGCGTCGTTGTGCGCCGAAGTCGAGGCGGGGCGGCCGATCGCCAAAGAAGTACTCGACGTGATCGCAAGCCTATCCGAACCTCAAGCAAGGCGATTGTCGGCGGCACTCGAAGCTCGAGCCCGCGAAAACCCGGCCGAGCGATCGACTTTTTTCTTGCGACTCGAAGCTGCTCTGCGCAGCGACGACGAAATCACGGCAACACGCCTGTTGCACGATGGCTGGCCGACGATGATGGCCGGTATCGATCCGGTCACGAGGAAGCCCGGCGTATGGTTCCGCGAGGCGTGGAAAGATGTCCTTCAGGACGAAAGTGATCAAATCGCGAGCGATCCGGCCGTCGCTTTGGTTTGGCTGACGGCCGTCGACGGTGAGAACGATCGGACGGATCGGGCGATCGCGTGTCTATTGCGGGAAAGTCGTGACTATTCGATTCCGGCAGCCGTGGCCCGACTGTTGGAATCGCGGGAACGATGGGCCGATGCCGCGCGGTGTTATGCGCTCGCAGCGCAATGCATCGACGACTCGGCGAATGTGCTCCGCCTTTCGCTGGCGCTGAACGCGGCGCGATGTTGGAATGCATCGGGCGAATATGGTCGGGCACAGGAACTGATCGATCAGTTGCGGCGTAGCCTGCCGACGCTCGATGACGCGCAACGCGAACACATCGAGCTGTCGATCACCGCGACCGAGGCCTCGCTTGCCGCAGCCGAGGGTGATATGCAGAGGGCGGTGCAATTGTGGATGCTCGCCTGGAAAGGTTGCAAGCGGGCGACCGTTGATCGATTGACACGTCGCGAAATCGGCCTTGCTTCGGCGGGACTGCTGCTATCGACGGGAAGACGTCGCGAGGCCGAAAGAATCCTGCTTGATCTCGTCGCTGAGTTTCCGACGTGTGATCGTGCGTTGAATGACCTGGGATACTTGTGGACCGAAGAAAGACGACATCTTGCGACAGCCGAAATTCTCCTTCGGCGCGCCGTTCTCTTGGTACCCGATCGAGCCGCTTATCGCGACAGTTTGGGGTACCTGCTGTACGTGAACGGACACGTGGATGAAGCGATCGCGCAACTGGAACAGGCGGTGGCAATCGCAGAGGACCCTGCTATATTAGATCATTTGGGAGATGCCTACGCGGCCGCGGGACGCATCGAAGACGCTTTGCGCGTTTGGACGCGTGCCGCCGAAGTATGCGAGCATGAAAACGACAATTCCAAGCGGTTGTCGCTTCGAAAAAAGATCGATAAGTGGCAGGCCGACGCGCCGAAACGCGATGGCGGCCGGTAATGAACACCAAGCGAAGTGAGCGAGTTCCATGGCTGGTCATTCCCATTGGGCCGGTATCAAGCACAAGAAAGCGGCCAATGATGCCAAGCGAGGGAAGATCTGGAGCAAGATTTCCAAGGCCATTATCGTCGCGGCGCGGATGGGCGGCGGCGACCCGAAAATGAACCCGCGATTGCGCGTCGCCATCGAGGATGCCAAAGCCGCCCACATGCCCAAAGACAACATCGAGCGGGCGATCAAGCGCGGCACCGGCGAACTCGAAGGACAGCAGGTCGAGGAAGTCGTTTACGAAGGTTACGGTCCCGGCGGTGTGGCCATCTTGTGCGAAGCGCTGACCGACAACCGGAATCGAACCACCGCGGAACTACGCAAGATCTTTGAAGTCGGCGGCGGGAAGATGGGAGCCGCCGGAAGCGTCGCTTGGATGTTCAAGAAAAAGGGAATCTTCGTCGTTTCGGCCGACAAGGTCGACGAAGAAAAGCTGATGGAAGTCGTTTTGGAAGCGGGCGGCGAAGACATTCAACCCGACGACGGTCGCTTCGAGGTTACCTGTGACCCGGGACAGTTTTCCGACGTGAGCGAGGCGTTGGAAAACGCCGGGATCGAATGCGAGTCGAAATCGGTGTCGCTCATCCCCAATGACTATGTCGATCTCGATACCGACACCGCACGTAAAGTGTTGAAATTGCTCGAGCGGCTCGACGATCATGACGACGTGCAAAACGTCTCGTCGAATTTCAATATCCCCGACGAGCTGATGGCCGAATTGGGGAGCGACGGTTAGTCGATCGCCGCGGAATGCCCGTAGGCTGCACGACGCTGTTCCAGGCGGGAGGATGATGCGTGTCGCGAATCGTGCGTCTTTCCATTTCGCTGGAAGAGGATCTGCTCGAGGAGTTCGATCGGTTCTGCCGGGACGAACGATTCGCTACCCGCAGTGAAGCCGTTCGGCAGCTCATTCGCGAGACGTTGACTCGCCGCGCATGGATGGACGATGCCGGCGACGTTGCCGGGACGTTGACGCTGGTATTCGATCATCACCGGGCAAAGCTGCGCGATCAGCTTCTCGAATTGCAGCACGATGCCGGTGATCTGATCGTCTCGACGATGCACACGCATCTCACGCACAGTTTGTGCATGGAAGTGATCGTATTGCGCGGTCCGGCGGTGCGGGTGCGTGAGGTGGCCGCTCAATTGAAGGGGCTGAAGGGAATCTTCCGCGGCGAGTTGGTCATTGCTCGGGCCGAAGACGTACCGGATGAGTCGACCGACTGATACGAGATCGCGTTCCCGCCTCTGAGGCGTTTTCTTGGTCTTGACCCGGCGCCGAGCGGCTGCACGTTCGACATGCCTTGATCCCCGATTGGGCCGTCGTCTTGGCGGGGAAACTCCCCCGGCGCCATCCCTACGTTTTCTCTCGAAGATAGCAACCGGCGAACTTTCGCCGTCTGTGTGCCGCCCTGTGTCGGCGTGATTATACTCGTAAAACCGCCGCATGTTTTGTCGGTTCTACGATACGCACAAGAGGAAGAACGAAATGCCCGGCCGAAAACCGCTTGTTGCTGTACACCTGATCGGAATCGTGGTTGTTTCCCTGGCGATCGTAGTACGAGGAGGTTTCGTACGCGCCGAAGCATCGGACCGCTCGCTTCCCGCGACGTCTCGAATCGAATGGAGCGAGTCGGGAATTTCGCGGATCGGTGGTCGCTTCGACGGTACGTGTCGCTTTCGGGATCAGGGCGGTGTCTCGGAGGTGTTCTTGGGCGATCAGGGGTACATTACGCTGCCGGTCGAAAAGCTTTTCACGCCGAACGAGGGCACCCTTTCGTTTACCGTCGTGCCCGATTGGAATGGTGACGACGGTGAAGCGCACACGTTCGTCCATTTGGCCGACGGACAGTGCCATGTGACCGTCTTCAAGACCGACAACGGGCTGTTGCGTTTTGCCTACCGTGGTCGCCCCGAAGTCCATGTTGCGTGCGATCTGGATGTCTCGCATTGGCGGCCGGGTGAACGTCACGACGTTGTGGTCGGTTGGCGCCCGGATTTCCGCGGTGCGCTGTGGTTGATGTTGGAGGCGGATGGCCGCCGCGCGTACAAGAACAACGCTGTGATTTTTTCCGGTGCGCCTACCGCGATTTACGTCGGAAGACGGGGGCCGGCGGCGCAACCGGCGCAAGCGTGGATCGGTGACTTGCGCGTCGCAGCAACGCCGCCGCGTTTGCCGTATGCCGACGGACCGAAAGAAGACGTGGTTGCCGTCGTCGATTGCAATGTGCGACGGCCGTTGCGACGCGTGCACGATTGTACGACCATCTGGAACAGTCGCCAGCGTCCCATTCCTTTCGACGAAAACAGCCCGGAATACCGCCTCTTCCGTCAGGCGGGTTTCCGCATGGTGCGGTTGGTCGCGTTCTCCGAAGGGTGGCTGTGGGGAACACGCGTCGAGCTGGACGATGCCGGACGGCTGGTGACCGACTTCTCGGACTTCGATCGGTTGCTCGACATTTTCTTGTCGGCCGGTGCCGAACCGTATGTGCGATTGGCGTATCATACCCCCTCGGCACTCGTCGATCCGTCGATTCCGAAAACAGAACGCGCGTATGCACCGCCGGCCGACTTGGCCTTGTGGGACGAGTTGATGACGCGGATCGTGCGACACTTGGCGGTCGAACGGAAGGTGCCCGTCCGTTACTGGGTGACCGCACTGAACGAGGGGGATTTGCCCGTCGGTCGCGGACAAGCTGTTCCCGAAACGATCTACCGCTTGTACGAGCGAACCTCGCAAATCGTGAAACGAATCGCTCCCGACGCGAAGGTCGGCGGTCCGGCGTTGGCCCGTTCGATCGACGCTGCGGGAAAGCCCTCGTCGATGCTGGTCGGGTTCTTGAAATACTGCCGCGAGCACCGATTGCCGCTGGATTTTCTGTGTTTTCACGCCTACCGAAAGGCCCATCCTCGGGAATACGAGGCGGTGACGCGGGCCATTCGTTTGGCGGTCGAGACCTATTATCCGGAACAGGCCTCGGCAATGGAGTACGTGCTCGATGAATGGAATCAGTGGGCACGGACGGCGGAGCAAGACGACGAGTTCGGCGCTGCGTACTTGGCGGCCGCGCTGCATTATCAACGCCGCGCCGGATTGACCAAGTCGAGCATCGTCAGTTTCAACCACTTCCTGCCCGTCGAGCAAGCACCGGTCACGTTGATCGAGCACGAGGGTCCGTTTTCTCGCAGTTCCGAAAGCCCGGTATGTTACGAACCGGGCATGTTCACCTGTGCCGGGACAGCACGGGAAGGCTTTCGGTTGCATCCGCCCAACGGAGCGGGAACGTACAGCTTTTGCCGCGTGGAGGTCGACGTGCCGGAGAACGGTGATCCGCGATTGGAAGTCGGAACCGGTGTCGTGCGTTTGCCGGTCGGCGGGGACGGCTGCGGATTCCAGTTGTGGGCCGACGACGGGGCTCGTGCCCGGAAGTTGCTCGACGTCCATGTGCGTCCCGACCAATGGACGACGCATCGCATTTCTCTGGCCGCTTACGCCGGAAAGCGCATCCGGTTGGAGTTTCGAACGAACGCGGGGCCGGCGGGGAAATCGACCGCCGACTGGGCCGTATGGGGGGATCCGCGGTTGACTGTGGCCGGGGAGAACGGCGCCGTTGCGACTGCCTGGCGGTTGTTGGACGATCCCCGACGGGCCGTTGCCGGAGCCCGACGGGAAGGAGTGAAGTTTCATTACGACGATCAAACGATCGCCCGCTACAGCGGTCTGCCGTTGATCAAGGGATTCGTGGCGACGACACCATATTTCGTGTGGGTGATGCACAATCGCCTGGCGGACGACGAGGTGCACGTGTCGGTTCCCGGCGAGGACGGCATCTTGGAAGACGATAGCGGCGGACTGACGGCCACCGCCGACGCGAACCGCGTCGTGCTGTTGTTGTGGCATTTCGACGTGTTGCGTCCCGAATCCCGTCGCTGGCACATCGAGTTGAGGCAGTTGCCGTGGGATGCCGCCCGGCTTCAAGTCAACGAGTACCGAATCGATCGCGCGCACAACAATCCGTACACGCGATACGTGCGCGAGCAGGGAGACGACAACAACGGTCGCTACAACTTGGAAACGGCCGCCTTGGAAGAAACGTCGCGCACCCGCATCGACCTGAACGAAGGCCGCGCCGCGTTGGACGTCGTGTTGCCGAACATGGCGGTGTCGCTGATCGAGATTCGCCCCGAATAGGCCCGCCGAAAGGTTTTTACCTCGCCGCTTTTCGCACATGACCTCTCCGGGAAAAGCCTCGTTTGGAAGCCGTCTCGTGGGATTTGGGATGGATCGTTGACCTCACTGCCGCAGCGGTATTACAATGACTCAAATGGTAATACCAGTCGCAGTGGTTTGCGGCCTGGAGGAAGCACCGTGAGTCGGGTTCTGTGGTCGACGAGGAGGGACGTCATGTTACGGCAACTGGTTGCCGGTGCGATCGTGTTCGGGATGTGGTGTGTCTGCCCGACGGCAAACGGGCATTTCCTGGTGCTCGTTCCCGATCGCGACGTGGTAGATTCACCCCAAGAGCGAGACGTTACGTTGGATATCCGGTTCACGCATCCGATGGAGCGCGGGCCGGTCATGCAAATGGAGGAACCGTCTCGGTTCGCCGTGCGCATCGGCGATCGCACGATCGATTTGAAAGATCGATTGGAAGCCCGCCAAATCGACGGCCACCAAGCCTTCACCGCCGATGTCCGTTTGGCGATGCCGGGCGATCACGTCTTTTGGATCGAACCGGCACCGTATTGGGAACCCGCCGAAGGGAAGATGATCGTCCACTTTACGAAGGTCGTCGTCAACTTTTTGGGTAACGAATCGGGCTGGGACAAATCCGTCGGATTGCCTGTCGAGATCGAGCCGTTGGTGCGTCCGTACGGTATCTGGACGGGGAATACGTTCCGGGGAATCGTGCGGAAACACGGAAAGCCGGTACCGTTCGCGACGATCGAAGTCGAGTATCTCAATGACGCGGGTGACGTGACCGCGCCGAACGATGCGTTTGTGACGCAGGTGATCAAGGCCGACGCGCAGGGGACGTTCAGTTACTCGATTCCCAAGGCGGGATGGTGGGGCTTTGCCGCATTGGTCGACGGCGACGAACCGATGACGGCGCCGACCGGTGAGAAGGTGCCCGTCGAGTGGGGCGGGTTGTTGTGGGTCAAGGCGGTCGATATCCGCTGATCGCCGGGCGAAAACGTCGATGTCGAGGAGCCCTTCGGCGGCGACTCGACGGTTCGAGCAGGCGCGTCCCTGGTGCGGTGACGATTCATGCACATTCCCGACGGCATCTTGAGTGAAACGACTTCCGGCAGTATCGTGCTGGCCGCAGGCTGGGGGCTTGCCGTCGGCGGCATCGCTCTGGGCTTGCGCCGTCTGCGCCCGGAGCGGTTGCCGGAGGTGAGCCTGCTGGCCTCGGCGTTTTTTGTCGCCTCGTTGATCCAGATCCCGATGGGATTCACGACGATCCACCTCGTTCTTTCGGGATTGTTGGGGATGCTTTTGGGGTGGACTACGTTTCCGGTCGTGTTCGTCGGCGTGTTCCTGCAATACCTGTTGTTTCAAGAAGGGGGAATTACCACCCTGGGACTGAACACGTTCAACATGGCGGCACCGGGGGTCGTGTGCTGGTACCTGTTTTCAGGACTCGTTTCGCACGACGATGTGCGCCGGGTGGCGATCGGAGGCGCTTTGGCCGGGGCGTTGAGTGTGCTCGTGGGAGCCGGTTTGGTGGCCGGTGCGATTTGGGCGTGTGGACGCGATTTCCGTGTCTTCTCGCTGGTCGTCTGGGCGGGAGATGCCGTCGTAGCGATCATCGAAGCCGTTGTAACTCCCTCGATTGTCGTCTTTTTGCGGCGAGTAAGGCCGGAAACGCTCGATGCGCCGCGTTTGGCAATGCGGGAATGGTGACGTTGGAAAACGGGAGCGAATCGGTGAACAGAGCAAATCGTCGCGAGGGCGGGACGACTCGGCGATACCTGCACGCGGCCGCCTTGGTGATCACGTTCTTCAGCATGGGGCTCTCGGCGGAGACGGCCGCCGCGCACCAGGTGTATGTCTTCGCGGCGCCGGTCGGCATGCGGATCGAAGGCCGGGCATACTTTCGCGGCGGTAGCCCCTGCAAGCACTGTCCGGTACGGGTGATTACCGAGGACCAATCGGAACCGGTCGTGATCGAGACGGACGAGCAGGGCAACTTTTCGTACGAAATGCCCAAACCGCAAGATGTGCGAATCGTCGTCGATGCCGGGGAAGGGCACACCGCAGAATATACGATCACCGCCGAAGAATTCGGCACCGAGGCAGGCGACATCCAAACGGCGGCGGCCGAATCGGAATCGGCATTGCCGAAAGAGGGGCCACCTCAAGGCGATAAAGTCGCGTCTGCCGCAGTTGAGACATCCGGCGAACACGAGCCCGGAGCCGAGAGCGACGCAGCCGTGCAAGTAGCCGCGCTGAGAACGCAAATCATCCGACTGCGCGAGGATGTCCAAGCACTCCGCGAGCGATTGTGGTTGCGCGACATCTTGGGCGGTATCGGTTTCATCTTGGGATTGACCGGCGTGGCCTACTATTTCGCCATGCGGAAGCAATCGGTCGGGGCGTCCGAAACGCGTCACCCGACGAGCGAAGAAGACGGCGATCTCGCATGAGTACGGCGCCGCTGGTATTTCGATTCGATGATCGGTTGCGGCATTCCCCGTTGAACCGAATCGATCCGCGAACGCGCGTGCTGGTGTTTGTCGCCTTTGCATTCACCACTGCGTTCTTACAAAGCGAGTCGGCGCTGGTTGCGGGGTTGGGGACCGCCCTTCTCGTGGCAGCGATTGCGCGCTTGCCGGCCCAATGGTTTCTGCGGAGATTGCTGCCGGTCAACGTATTCGTGTTGGTGATGGCGCTTGTCGTGCCGTGGAGCGTGGAAGGTCGGCCGTTGGCGACGGTCGGCCCGTTGACGTATTCGGCGACCGGGGTGCTGGTCGTATGGCATACGGCCTTGCGGGCAAACGCGATCGTGGCGGTGATGTTGGCGTTGCTGGGCACGATGGAATTGCCGATGTTGGGCCATGCGCTCGCTCATCTGCACGTGCCCGACCGATTGGTGCACTTGTTGTTGTTTGCGGTACGGTATTTGGAAGTCTTGTTCGGCGAATACGTTCGCCTGCGAACGGCGATGCGACTGCGCGGTTTCCGGCGTAAAACCTCGCGGCACGTGTATCGGGCGTTCGGATACTTGATCGGCATGTTGTTGGTGCGTAGCCTGGAACGTTCCGAACGCGTTGCGCGTGCGATGCGATTGCGGGGTTTTCGCGGCCGATTTTACCTGTTGGATCATTTCCACTTTCATTGGATCGACTTGCTTTTCGTGGCGGCGGCGTTGATCGTGTTGGCGTGTATGATCGTTCTCGAAGTGACGGCATGAGCGAACCTCTGGTGCGACTGAACGACGTAACCTTCGCCTACGCCGAGCATTTGCCGGTGTTGTGCGGATGTTCGTTCGCGTTGCGCGCCGGGGAAAAGGTCGGCCTGATCGGTCCGAACGGAAGCGGCAAGACGACGTTGTTGGGGTTGATCGTCGGTTTGCTTTCGCCGAACTCGGGAACGGTCGAAGTCTTGGGAAAGGTGCGACGGCGAACGGCCGATTTCGACGAGATTCTCGGTCGCGTGGGGCTGTTGTTTCAGGATTCCGACGATCAGCTTTTCTGCCCGACGGTAGCCGAAGACGTCGCGTTCGGTCCCTTCAACCAAGGGAAGACCCGAGACGAAGTCCGGCGGATCGTGCGCCGTACGTTGGACTCGTTGGGCCTGTCGGGTATGGAAAACCGGATCACCTATCGGCTGTCGGGCGGCGAAAAGCGCATGGTCGCCCTGGCGGCCGTGCTGGCGATGGAGCCGGACGTTCTACTTCTGGACGAACCGACGGCGGGGCTCGACGAAACGGCCGTGGAACGCGTGCGCGAAGCGGTTGCACGATTGCCGCAGGCGATGCTCATCGTATCGCACGATCGCCCGTTTCTCGAAAGCACGGTCGATCGACTCGTCGAATTGCGCGACGGGGCCATCGTTCCGGTCGATGGCCCGACCGACTGCGCGAAACGGTCAGTACCGTTGCAGTAGGCTCAGTAAAGTGCGGTCGAGCTGGTGACCGTGCCAATCCTCGTACTCGATGTCCGTTCTACCCGAATCGAGAATCCCGAAGGGACCGCGGAAGTTCCACAAGGCGTACCCGATCCCGTGGCCGGTTAGGATGTCGAGGACGTCTTCGAACCAGCCCAGGAAGACGCGATAGGGCGTCTTGTTGAAGCAGCCGCATTCGCCGCAGTGAACGCCGATTCCGCTGCGGGCGAGTTCTCCCCAAGGACGGTAAAGCTCTTCCAGCGTTTCCCTTCCGATTTTGATCGACCCGTCTTTGTTGAGGATCGGCCACGTGGGGGTGGGGAACTTGCTCTCCTTGTCGACCCAGCTTGCTCGGTAGTGACTGATCTGGGCCGGGTAATAGGCGTGGGTGCTTTGCGCGACCTTCGTGGGAATCAGCCCTTCGACGACGTTCCGACCGACCGACAGGCCGTCGACGATAATGATGCGATCAGGAGAAACGGCACGAATCGCATCGATCGCGAGCTTCATGACCCGGCAGTAGTCCTCGGCGGTCATGTAGCCTTCCTTCGGCGTGGGAGCCTCGTTCACAAGATTGAAGCTGACCTGTTCCCGAGGAAAACCGCGGTAGCGTTTCGCGAACAGCGTCCAGTGGTAGACGAACGCTTCCTGCGCCGTTTTGTCTTTCCAGAGCACGAGGGGTTCACGATCAGGATTGTTGATGCAATAGCCGGGAGCCCGGTGAAAGTTGAGATTCACATGTAGCCCGTACTTCACGCAAAGCTCGACCGCGCGATCCACTTTTTCGAGCGTACTTTCTTTGATCTTGAACAAATCGTCCGGGCGGAGTGTGCGGGTTTGCCGCCAATCGGAGTCGATCCACATCCAGTAGTCCATCGGGAGTCGAACGAAATCGAAGCCCCACTCGGCCATCCAGCGTAAATCGTCTTCCCGCACAGTCATGTCGCCCGGTTCATCCGAGCTGAAGGCCTGGAAGAAATTGATCAGGTTGAAGCCTCGCCATCGAGGCAGGGCTTGCTTGGGCGGCTCGATCGACTTCTCGGCCGCGGGCAGGCGACCTCCGAGCGAAGCGGTCAGCGTGAGAGCACCGGCGGTTTGCAAAAATCGACGACGCGAAGCGGTGTGCGACATGATTTCCCCCGTTCGTGACTTGGCGTGGCGTGAAAGGTAGGCCTCGGGCATTCCCGTGTATCCGTCCAGAATGCACAGAGCCGCACCGCAATGCAAGCCGACTTCGCACGCTTTGCGGAGGACGAGCGAACGGAGCGTACCGTCAGGATGAATCAGAAGTCGTCCGGCAGCCTGTGGCCCATCTTGTCGCGCTTGGTGGCCAGATATTTCGCGTTGAATTCGTTGACCGGGCCGACGATCGGAACCTGGTCGACGACTTCGATATCGAAGCCGCTGTAGATGAAGGCGTCGGTCTTTTTCGGGTTGTTCGTCAGCAGCCGGATCTTCGTCAACCGCAAATCTTTCAGGATTTGCAAACCGACGCCGTAGTCTCGGCAGTCGGCGCGATGGCCGAGCGCCAGATTCGCCTCGACGGTGTCCATCCCTTGGTCTTGCAGATGGTAAGCCTTGATCTTCTCGGCGAGGCCGATTCCTCGGCCTTCTTGCGGCAAATAGACGAGCACCCCGGCGCCTTCCTGGGCCATCATTTGCAACGCCAAGTGCAATTGGTCGCCGCAGTCGCACCGCAACGAGGCTACCAAGTCGCCGGTGAAGCAGGAGGAATGCAAGCGCACCAAGGGCGCTTGTCGCTGGGCCGGATCACCAAGCACGATCGCGAGCGGCTCTTGATCTTCGTATCGCACGCCGTAAACGACGATGCGCCCTTCGCCGTACTTGGTCGGCAAGAGGGCTTCGGCCTGGCGATACACGAGCTTCTCCCGAACGCGGCGATGCTGGATCAACTGCTCGATCGTGATGATTCGCAAGTTGAAGCGCCGGGCCAATTCGAGGAGTTCATCGCGCGAAGCACGGTCGCCGCGATCGTTGAGGATTTCACACAGGACGCCGGCCGGTGCGAGATCCGCCATGCGGGCGAGATCGACTGCCGCTTCGGTGTGACCGGCACGCCGCAAGACACCGCCTTCTTTTGCGGCCAAAGGATACACGTGCCCCGGCCTCACGAAATCGCCGGGACGGCTTTTCGGGTCGACGAGCGCCTTGATCGTCGCGGCGCGCTCTTGGGCGGTGATGCCCGTCTTGCAGGTGCGATGATCGACCGGCACGGTAAACGAGGTCGCCAGAGGCGCCGTGTTGACCTTGACCATCTGCGGCAAGTCGAGGCGCTCACAGACCTCGGGCAACACGGGAGCGCAAAGCAACCCCCTCCCGTGGGTTATCATGAAGTTCACGATCTCGGGGGTGACTTTTTCGGCTGCGCAGATGAAATCCCCCTCGTTCTCGCGTTGTTCGTCGTCGAGAACGATGACGACTTCTCCACGGGCGATGGCGTCAACGGCTTCTTCCACCGTCGAAAACTGGCTCGTCACCGATCTAATCCTCGTCTTGGCGTAGCAAGTTATTGTGTGCCTAAGAGTTATGTTGCTTGCTGAAGGCGTGTCCGCAGGCCCGCCGGCGGCCGACGTTTTTTGCGCGGGCGGTCGCACTCGTCGGCAATGTCGTTCGTTCTCCGCCGAATGAGGGGCGCCGACGATGTTCCCCTGTTCATTGTACGCTGCGAGGAAATCGCTCGGAAGTGCCGTCAAAAACAGCTCGTATTCTGCGGGAGCTTGCACGCAATATTGTGTTCTACTGGGGGGGAGAGTAATCGGTTCGCTCCAACACCACGCGGCCGGCCGGAGAGCCATCGGCATTTGCAAGGCAAAACGGGAAAAGAGTAGCGATTGTAGGGATTTTGTGGATTCTGCTGCCCCCTCTGGCCGATGGACGTTCAGGAAAGACTGCGTGGCTTCGGAACCGGTGCGGAATTCGGTTCCGAGCCGGATCGTCGAGAGCATTCTTCACGACAAGGCGAGATATTCGATGACCACACGGTATTTGGCTCTGATTGCGATGCTGTTGGCGACGGTTTCGC
The DNA here is from genome assembly GCF_054657455.1 of Thermostilla marina. Classification (NCBI taxonomy): domain Bacteria; kingdom Pseudomonadati; phylum Planctomycetota; class Planctomycetia; order Pirellulales; family Thermoguttaceae; genus Thermostilla; species Thermostilla marina. The sequence goes on from NZ_BAAHYR010000001.1 coordinate 1,547,409, forward strand.
TGGGCTGTTGTGCCGTCCACTGCAGGCCGGTGTATGCTCCCGCCGGAGCGTGCGAGGCGTGCGGCGAGACACCTTGTGCGACTCCCGGCACCTGCGGCGCGACGGGATGTTACCGTGGCCCTTTGAGCTGGTTTTTCGACATGTTGGCCGTCGGCTACGCGTGTCCCGACTGCGGAGAGCGATATTGGGGAGATTGGGGCGGCACACCTGCCGAATGTGAGAACTGCGATCACCTCGGCAACTGGACGGGAACGCCTGCGGGAACGATCGGGCCTGCCGTAGTCGGCACGCCCGTCGGGAGCGGCTGTGCCACGTGCGGTGCCAAGGTACATACCTCGCCCGTAACGGATCCGATGGTTTCCAACATGCCGAAGGTGGTAGAAAAGCCGACTCCGGCCGAGCCTGTGCGGGTGGCCGCCAAACCGTTGCCGCGTCCGAAGACGGCGAGCGACGACGGTTCTACGACTCGCTAGTGACATACAAACGGCACGGCGTTTGAGCAAACGCCCGACAATCGACAAACACCTCCGACGAAAACGCCCCTGGATCGAACCATTCGGTCCAAGGGCGTTTCGTGTCGGCGGGCTGGCGGAGCGACGCTGCGATACGACCTTGCGAATGCCCGAACGCAAGCCGCCACCGACGGTTGAAGGAACGCCGTCCGGCCGGGTACACTCGCAGCAGTCGTGCTGTCCGATTGTTCGGAGCCGGTCGGCGGAGTCTGTTCCGGGAGGAAGGTGCGTCATGCCGATGACGGGAATTCGCGGATTATTGGCGATCTTGGCCGAGGCCGGAGTGCCGTACATCTTCGGCAATCCGGGGACGACCGAGCTGCCGTTGAACGACGCGTTGCTCGACGAGCCGAGACTCGAGTACATCATGACGCTGCAAGAGATTCCCGCGGTGGCGATTGCCGACGGGTTTGCGCAGGCCTCCCGGATTCCCGGTGTTGTCAATCTGCACATCAGTTGCGGCCTTGGGAACGCGATGGGGATGCTCTACAACGCCTTTCGCGGGAACGTTCCCTTGGTGCTGACGGCCGGGCAGCAGGACCAGCGGATGATGTTCGAGGAGCCGATCTTGTGGGGGGAGATGGTCGACGTGACGCGACCGTGGACGAAATGGTCGGTTGAGGTCCGTCGGGTCGAAGATATCCCTTCGGCCGTGCGGCGCGCGATCAAGACGGCGCTTACACCGCCGACGGGACCGGTTTTCCTCTCGCTGCCGTTGGACGTGCAAACCGCCCAAGCCGATTTGGACACGCACGCTCCGCATGTGCCCGACGATCGCGTGCGTCCGCCCGTCGGGGCCGTTGAGCGGGCCGCCAAGATTCTTGCCGAGGCAAAATCGCCTGCCGTCTTGGTCGGTTCTCGCGTCCAGGAGGCCGGCTCCGTGGAGTCGTTGGTGGCATTGGTCGAAAAGCTCGGGGCGCCGGTGCTGGTCGAAAATGCAACGACGCACGGCCGTAGCGCGTTTCCGTGCGATCATGATCTGTTCGGAGGTTACCTGCCTTTTTGGTCGCCGCAGATTCGAGAATGTCTCGAACCCTACGACGTATTGCTGGTGGTGGGCATGAAACTGTTCCAACAGTACATCTACCACCAGCCGGGACCGATGCCCGAGCACGTGCAGATCGTGCAACTCGATGAGGATCCCTGGGAACTCGAAAAGAATCACCGAATCGAGGTCGGTGTGTTGGGACACCCGGCCGAGTCGATGAACGCGTTGACGGCCGCGTTGAACGACTATTGGACTCGGGATGCGGAAGAACGCGCGTCGGCACGGCGCCGGGACTGGGCGGCCAGGAATGCTCAGCGGCGCGAAAAATTGCGTCGTGATGCGGAAGCCCGGATGGATGCCAGGCCGATGGAACCTCCGGCGGTCATGGAGACTTTGGCAAGAATCCTGCCGCCGGATGTCGCCGTGGTCGAAGAATCGCCGACCACGACCGGCGCCTATTTGGAACGCAGCGGTGCGCTGCCGAATACCTCCGGGTATTTTGCGCATCGAGGTTGGGCTTTGGGCTGGGGCCTGAATTGCGCGATCGGGGTCAAGCTGGCCTGGCCCGAACGCCCCGTGCTGGCGATTCTGGGCGACGGTTCCGCCCTCTACGGGATCCAAGGTTTGTGGACGGCGGCACGTTACCGGATTCCCACGGTCTTCGTCGTCACGAACAACCGGCAGTACAAGATTCTGAAAGACTGTTCGCGCGTGTTGCAATTGCCGCACGCGTGTCGCGATGAGTATCTGGCGTTGGATCTGGATCAGCCGGTGATCGATTTCGTCGGCCTGGCGCAGGCGTTCGGCGTGCGTGCGGCGCGCGCCGAGTCTCCCGACGCGCTGGCCGATTTGGTGCGAACCGGCTGGGCTTCGGAAGAGCCGCTGTTGGTCGAAGTTCCCGTCCGGCCGGCGAATTGGGACTAAGCCGCAGGATTTCAACGTCCGAAAGAAGGAACTCAGTTCCGGCGGCGCGCGTTGCCGCGTCGAGAATCGGTTCCTGTTTTCTCCCGGCCGTTTCCTTCGTTTGAGGACGCTTGTGCGTTCGACTGGTCGTTCGGCGAGTCGTGGTCGATCGTGCGCACATAACGGCCGAATACCATTCGCCCGGCGCTGGTCTGGAGCACGCTGGTGACCGAGATGCCGATGGTCTGGCCGATGTAAGGCTTTCCATCTTCGACGACGACCATCGTACCGTCTTCGAGATAGCCGACTCCCTGCGACGGTTCTTCACCGGGGCGCAGCACGTGGATCTGGATTTCGTCGCCGGGCAAGAATTGCGGTTTCAGGGCGTTGGCAAGATCGTTCACATTGATGACCTTCACCCCGTGCAATTTGGCGATCTTGTTCAGGTTGTAGTCGTTGGTGACGAGCTTGCCTTCGAGATGCTTTGCCAACGTGACCAGCTTCATATCCACCGATTGTCCGGCGAATTCAGGCAAGTCGCGGTCGTAGATGCTGAAGTCGACGTGCGGTGACGACCGCAGGCGGTTGAGGATGTCGAGTCCGCGGCGTCCTCGCACACGTTTTTGGCGATCGGAACTATCGGCCACCATTTGAAGTTCGTGGATGACGAACTTGGGCATCACCAGCCGGCTATCGAACAGGTTCGTTTCGACCAAGTCGAGAATACGTCCGTCGATCACGGCACTGGTATCGAGGATGAACGGCTGGCGCCCTTTGACTTCCTTCGTGAATTCGACGTAAGGAATGATGAATCGAAACTCGTTCTTGGTTTGCATCAACATGCTGATGCACACGTAACACAATACGCAGGCAAGAACGAGCTGAACTTCGTTGCGTATGAGCGGATCGGCCTGCCAGCTTTCCAGAACCGGCGTGAGGGCAAGACCGGCCACGTACGACAGGAACAACCCGACGATCAGCCCGAAATACACGGCCGAAATCGTGTCCAAACGCTTGCGGGGGACGAGCGCGTCGATGGCAATGACCGTCACGGCGATCGCCATGATGCCGAGAAAGATTCCCCACGGGAGCATCGGCGCGTCGGGAGGATACGTTCCCGATTTGACGATGATCACCGCCACGCCCGCGGAAACCAAAATGAACACGCAACGTAGAATCGCTAAGGCCATGAGATCGAATCTGTTCCGCTGAACTGTCGTCTTAATCGGGAACGGGGAAGTAGGGTGCGGCGCTGCGACGCTGTTTCGGTGTCGCTGTGGCTAGATTCGTCGTTTCCTTCCTCCCGAAACATAGGGCAGAAAACCCTACGACTACCCTATCGAGCCCCAAATGTTGCCTCTTCTTCGTGGATCTCGTCCTAAGATGTGCCACGATATTGTTGATTCGGTGAGGAAAATTCCCCTGCTTGTGAGTATGCACTTTCCCTATCGGTGGGACACCATTTCGTATTGTACGTCCAGAACCGGACCGACGAAAGTCCCAACTTTTCGCTTTCGGCGGCACCACGTTATTGGGGGGGCGCGCCCTACGCTTCCCGACGATTTGCTAGAGCTTCTTACGCAAGGCTTCTCGGAGGGATTCGAGACTTTGGGGGATGACCTTGGTGTCGGCCAAGACGGGCATGAAATTCGTGTCGCCGTTCCAGCGCGGAACGACATGCCAGTGGAGGTGTCCCGGTAGTCCGGCCCCGGCTACTCGCCCGAGGTTAGCACCGACATTGAATCCATGCGGCTGCAGGATGTCTTCGAGCAAATCGAGCATTCGCGTCATTGTGTCCATCAGGGCGGCATGCTCGTCGCTTGTGAGCTTGCGAGGGTCGCCCACATGGCGGCACGGGGCGATGAGCAGATGACCGTTGTTGTAGGGAAACCGATTCAAGACGACGATCGTGCGTTCGTCGCGAGTGACGACCAGTCGATCGGGATCGTCGGGAGCAGCAACCGCCTGACACAGAAAGCATTCGGGATCGGCGTCGGGCAGGAGCTTTTCCGGCGGAATGGGAGCCGGTTTGCGCTCATCTGCCGATTGTACGTAGGCCAGTCGCCACGGTGCCCAAATGCGATCCATACTCACGGCGCGATCCTCCCATCATAGGGTGTGGTACGATTCTCGATCCGGGGCCGAGGGGCCGTTTCGCCCGAAAACGCTCATTATCGCCCTCGACCGGCATTGCCGAAAGGACGCGTCGATGCGTCGCCCGGCTTGTGTAGCAAGCCTAGTGGCGGAACATCGTAGGATGGTAACGACAAAGACGTCTCCCGCAAAGCGGGGAAAAACGGTAGACTGGTGAAAATGCTTTCGACCGTGGGGGCTAACGGGGGCCGTGTGAACGCCGGTGGAGATCGCTGGGGCATCGAGACGGGAAAACCGATGACCGGTACCGACTTTCGGGTCGATTTGGACGTGTTTCGCGGGCCGCTGGACCTGCTGCTGTACCTTGTGCGCAAGCACGAGGTCGAAATCACGGAGATTCCCGTCTCGGCGATTACCGAGCAATTTCTCGAGTTTCTTGACGCCGTCGAAGTGCTCGACGTAAACGAGGCTGCCGAATATCTCGCCGTCGCGGGCAGACTCATCGAGATCAAGTCGCACGAGATTTTGCCCCGGCAAGAGGTCTACGACGAGGAAGGCGAACAGCTCCGCGAGGAATTGGTGCAGCGGTTGCTGGAGTACAAGAAGTACCGCGATGCGGCCTCGGTACTGGACGAACGCAGCCGGCAATGGCAGTTGCAGTATCGCCGCATGAGCGACGACATCGGCAAGCGCGAGCGAAATCCGGCCGAAGAACCCGTCCAAGAAGTCCAGCTTTGGGACTTGGTGAGCGCCTTTGCCCGAATCTTGCGGGACAACGTGGCCGTCAAGCCGTCGAGCATCGTCTACGACGAGACGCCGATCCATGTGTTCATGGAGAGGATCTTCACGCGGTTGCAGCGGGAACGTAAACTTCCCTTTGTGCGGCTGTTCCGGCCGGGAATGCACAAATCGACGTTGGTCGGCATGTTCTTGGCCTGCCTCGAGCTGGTGCGCTACAAGTACGTTCGATTGGAACAGAACGAGTTGTTCGGCGAAATCTGGCTCTTTGTCCGAGACGACGCACCCGCCGAGTTCCGTTTCGGTCGAGGCGACGAACACCGCCTTCCGAATCGATCTACCGATCCCACGGCGGCGTGAACGCAAGCGGCAAAGTGCCAAAAGCACTCTGGCCCGGCGTCGCTAGGGATCACCGCTGTTTCTTCAAGCCTACGGATTCAATTGCAGACGAAGCATGCAGGAACCGGAAAACACCCGGCGCTCCGTCGCCGATCAAGATGAACCGACGATGCTGGACGACCTTCCCGTTCGGTCGTTGAAGTTCAAGAACATCACGATCGAGGGGTATTCGCGGGCGGCCGTTCAGTCGTATTGGCGCATTCCCGAGATGCGTTTGGGATTCGACCTGGGCGCGCAGCCGTGGGCGTTCATGGGAACGCCCAATTGGTTTGTCACGCACACGCATATCGACCATGTAGCAGGCGTTGCGGCTTACGTTTCACGCCGCCGAATGATGAAGATGGCGCCGCCGACGATCTATGTCCCGAAGTCGGCCGTCGAACCGATCCGCCGGTTACTGCGGGCATTTGAACGGCTCGATCGCGGAAGGCTTCCCTGCGAACTGATCGGGGTCGAACCGGGCGAAGAGTATTCACTTTCGCGGGATTTGCTGGTTACGACCGTCCCCACGCGTCACACGGTGCCCTCGGTCGGATACATGGTTTGGGAATGCCGGCGGAAGCTCAAAGAAGAATTCCTGGGCCTACCGGGCGAGAAAATTCGCGACCTGAAGCTTTCGGGCGTCGAGATCACGAATGAGCTTCGGATTCCGCGGGTGGCCTACCTGGGCGATTGCCTGATCGATGTATTGGACGAGGTGCCCGACCTTTACCGAAGTGAGGTTTTGATTCTCGAATTGACTTTCGTGGCGCGAAAGCATCGCCGTGAGAAGATTCGGAAGTTCGGCCACATCCACTTGGACGACCTGCTCGAACGCCGCGATCGGTTCGCCAACGAATTGATCATCGGTGCACACTTCAGTACGCGGTACCACACGCGCCAAGTGGCGCGCTATGTCCGCCGGGCGATTCCCGACATGCTCGACGGCCGTTTGCGGCTATGGTTGTAGCGATGAGTCGGGAGTATCGGCACGGCGTTCCTCCCGCGTTTACGAAGCCACGAGAATCTTTCATGCCGACGGAATCGCTTTCGAACCGTTCCCCGGTGTGTCTACAATAGGGCGTTGCCCGTCGGTGGATGACGACGTGGCAAGGCATCTTCACCGATTCCGAGAGGAGTGCGAAATGAGCACGCACCGCAAGATCAAGCGTCGCGCGTTCTTGAAGGCGGGAGCGGGAGCCGTCGTAGCAGGCGTGGCTGTCGGGAAAGTATCGGCACAGACGCCGAAACGGCTGGAAGGCTGCGAGGTTTTCGTGCCGTATCGCACAATCACGAAAGGCCCCGAGCATCATTGGTTCGGATACTACGACAAGCTCGAGTTTGATCCGCAAAACCGATTCGTTTTGGGGATGGAGGTCGCGTTCGAGCACCGCTCTCCGACTCCCACGGACGAAATCCGGGTGGGAATGGTCGACCTCGAGGACAATGACCGCTGGATCGAACTAGGACGCACGACGGCCTGGTGTTGGCAGCAAGGATGCATGTTGCAGTGGCGACCGGGCGACAAGCGTGAGGTCGTGTGGAACGATCGCGAAAAGGATCATTACGTTTGCCGCATCCTCGACGTCGAATCGGGGGCGATGCGAACGATTCCGCATCCGATCTACGCCCTGTCGCCCGATGGAAGATGGGCGGTCACGACCGACTTCCGGCGAATCAACGACATGCGACCGGGGTACGGTTATGCGGGTATTCCCGATCCGTACGCCGACGACCCGGCCCCCGAACAATCGGGGATTTGGCGCGTCGATCTGGAATCGGGCGAGGCCGAGCTGATCCTCTCGTTGGCCGAAGTAGCGGCCGTGCCGTGTGCGATGGATACCACTGGGGCGAAACACTACTTCAATCACTTGTTGGTGGCGCCCGACGGAAAACGGTTCGTCTTTTTGCATCGGTTTCGGCGCCCCGGCGATCGAACGTTCACCACGCGGATGATGACCGCCGCGCTCGACGGATCGGACTTGCGGGTGATCGATCCGTCGGGAGCGACCTCACACTTCATTTGGCGCGATCCACGGCACATCCTGGCTTGGACCCGCCACGACCTGGCCGGTAACGCGTTCTACCTGTTCGAGGACGCGCCCGAGCCGAAAGTCGAAGTCGTGGGACGCGGCGTGATGACACGCAACGGACATTGCACGTATCTGTCGGGGAACGAATGGATTCTCAACGACAGTTATCCCGATCGGGATCGCTATCAAGAAGTCTACCTGTATCATGTGCCCTCGGGCCGCAAGGTCGTCTTGGGCCGGTTCCGCTCTCCGCCGGAATATACCGGGGAATGGCGGTGCGATACCCATCCGCGATCGAGTCGTGATGGAAAGTTGGTTGTTATCGATTCGCCACACAACGGGCAAGGCCGTCAGCTCCACTTGCTCGATCTTCGTGAGATCGTCGGTTGATCGGCGGATGGAAAAGGCAAGCGAACCGTCGACAAGGCATTCTGCGTAAAGAACACAGTGTGGAAAAGACGGTGGGGCAAACCGGCGGCAAGCAAAACCGAGAAAATTCGAAACCAGCGAAAAGTGAAAAAGGAGGCGGCGTGACGAGCGGGAAGCCGAAGCGGGTGGCGGTCATCGGAGCCGGAATTTCCGGGTTAGCGGCAGCTTGGAAACTCGTGTGCGCAGGCGACGGCGTATCGGTGACCGTCTTCGAAGCGGCCGATCGACCCGGCGGCGTTCTTTCGACCGTCGAAGCCGACGGTTTCCAGGTCGAACAAAGCGCCGACAATTTTATCACGACCGTGCCGTGGGGTGTGCGGCTGTGTCGGGAGCTGGGATTGGAACAGCGCCTCTGTCGCACCTCGCCGCAAGCACGGAAAACCTATGTCGTCTGCCGCCGAAGGCTGCATCCGCTGCCGGAAGGTTTCTTGATGATGGCACCGACCAAGATGTGGCCGTTGGCGACGACGCCCATCTTGAGTCCGGCGGGAAAACTTCGCGCCGCAATGGAATATTTCTTGCCCCCACGCCGCGACGACGAAGATGAGTCGATGGCCCATTTCGTGCGACGACGCTTGGGCCGCGAGGTGTTCGATCGACTCGTGGAACCGCTGATCAGCGCCGTCTATGCAGCCGACATGGAAAAGCTCAGTGTGTTGGCGACGCTGCCTCGGTTTCGCGAAATGGAACGACGCCACGGTTCGCTTATCCGCGCGATGCGTCATCAAATGCGCGAACGACGCCGCAAGGCCCGCGAAGCGGCGGCGAAAGAAGTATCGTCTAAAGGGACGCAATCCGACAGCGGCGCCCGGTTCAGCATGTTCGTGGCGCTTCGCGGCGGAATGGGAGAGCTTGTGGCGGCGCTGTGGTCGCGACTGGAAGAAGCCGGTGCCGATCTGCGATTGGGGACGCCTGTGACGCGAGTGCAACGGGAGGCGTCGCAGTGGCATGTCGAAGTCGATGGACGACCGAGCGAGGCTTTCGACGCGGTTATCGTGGCCGTGCCGGCTTCGGTCGCCTCGCCGCTCCTGAAAGCAGTCGATGCCGAACTTTCGGATCAGTTGGCGAGCATCGACTATTCGGGAACGGCGATCGTTTCAATGGGCTTTCGGCGGGATCAAGTTCGACATCCGCTCGACGGGGCGGGATGCGTCGTTCCGGCGGTGGAGAAGAGCCCGCTGTTGGCCTTGAGCTTCAGCAGCTCGAAGTATCCGTTTCGTGCGCCCGACGATTGCGTGTTGGTGCGGGCGTTTACGGGCGGAGCCCGTGACGAGAAAATGGTGACCGAATCACCGGAACGAATTCGTGACCTCGTCTTGCCCGAGCTGCGGACGTTGTTGGGCATTCACGGCGATCCGGTATTCGAAAATATCTCGCGCTGGCCCGGAACGATGCCGCAGTATCACGTGGGACATCGAGAGCGGACGAACGCGATCTTCGAGAAGGTGGCGGCGCACGCAGGACTGGCACTGGCGGGCAACGCCTACTACGGGGTCGGGGTTCCGCACTGTATTCGCAGCGGACAAGAGGCGGCTTGCCGTGTGCTCGGGATCGAACCGGAAGACGACGGCATGCCGCGATTCGGAACGGCCTGAATGTTCGGCTTGGAAACGGACGCTCGGCTCTTGTCAATTGCGTAGTCGTTCGAGCCTTGCGCGAATCTCGTTGAGTCGCCGTTCGAGCTTCTTCTGCGAAAAGCCGGAAAGTTGGGGTAATGCCTGTTCCCCCCAGTAGAGCGCTCGGCGGTCCATCTCGGCGGCAAGGTATTCGTCGCCCCCGTTGCCTGCGGTCACGGCCGCTTCGTGCCACGCCTCGCACAAAGCCGTCATCGTGTCGGCATCGAGATGTTCTTGGGCGTCGAGTTCCATGACGGCCAGGGTGCGCAGAGATTCCTGGTCGCCTTCGGCAAGAAACGCCAAGCCGCGTTTCCAGTCGTGTTTCGTGAAACAGTAGTAGCGTCCGACAACCGACTTGGCGCCGGCGTCGTCGGGGTTTTGTTGCAGGGCGGTTTGCGCGTCACGGAACGCCTCGAACTCGGCTTTGCGACGGGGAATCGCGTTGATCAAATCGCGCGATTGACGCATCAACGACGTGTCCCGCGCGTCCATGGCATGTTTGTACGCCGCATCTGCCAAGACCGAAGCCGCGTCGAAGTCGTCGGCGGAAAAACGGTTTTGACTCCAGCGCAAAGCCGAACGTGCGGCGGCGACACGTGCCGGTCCCGCCATGCCGCTCGGCGAATCGACGAGGTGATCGGTCAATACGTCGAGAAATTCAGCTTCGAAATACCGGCACATTTCCCTTACCGCCAATTCGACCAGCGTGCTGTTACCGCCCAGCAGCCCTTGGGTGATCGCCTCGTCGAAGAGCGCGTAGCGCGCGATCGGGTCGTCTTCGGTGGCTTTCGCATCCGCCAAAAGGCGTTCGCCGAACCGCACGTGTAATGTCATGCGGCGCGAGATGTCGGTTTCCGACGTCAATTCGCGGTACTCCGCCGCGTAAACGTCGCGGATCTCCGCGCGTTTGGCGGCCAAGGCGTTCTCGTCGACGGGAATGGGGATGCGTTGCGGCGGTTCAGAAGGCGATTCGGGGGCGGTCGCGTCGTCGTCGATCACGGCCGAGAGTTCCGCCGGAAGATTGTCCCGAGGAAAGCCTGCATCGACGGCCACGAGTACCGCATCACGCGCCCGATCGGGCGAGCCATCTCGATCGAGATGCCAAAAACACGCGACGGCCAGCAGGCGTGAAGGCCCTTCGGGAAGCTTCGTTTCGGCAAGACGCACCAACAGTTCGGGAGGCAGATCGGTCAGGGCATATTCGGCCTGTTCGTTTTCTCGCTGCACGACGAGACGTTCCGTCGTGTTCTCGACGACAACCGCTTGTTCGCCGTCGATATCCACTGTTGTTCCCGGTGTGAGGGCTTCGAGCCCCGATGCCGCGAAACGCCAAAACGATCGCCAAGCCTCGTATAGCAATTTTAGTTCGTCAAGTTTGGAGCGTTGTTCGCTCGATTGAGCCCACTGTTCGACGACGGGATACAGGTGCCGTGCAAGTTCCACATCGCGATCGGCCATTGCTTCGCGAAGCCGATCGACCGCAGTGTCGAAGTCGGAGATCTGGGTGATGTCGACCGTCTCCGTCGTTTCGCCGATCGGTTCGGAAGGCGGCGTCGGCGTATCCGAGGAGGTCTCCGGGCCGCCGATCGGCTCTGCGGGAACCGGAACGTCGTCCGATGAAGCCGAGGCCGATGTTGTCGGAGCGTCGGGAACCGCCGGATCGTTCGACGAATCGGGGGCCGCCGGGGATGGGGCAGCGGGCTGTGAGAGGGTGGCGTCTTGCGGCGGGGCGCTACGACCGCCCAGTAATAGGTAGAACCCCCCGGCTAGTAGCGCAAAGGAAAAGCTTCCTGCGACGAGATAGGCGATCCACGGCTGTGGACCTCCGGTGCGCGGAAGCGGAATTTCGTCGTCGAGCGAGACGACCGGCGCATCGGGCGCGACGCCCTCGGGTGCCACCGATGACAAAGGCGGCATCGATTTGACCTGTGCCATCCGCAACTGGGCGTCGTATGCCGCTTTGCTTTCGGGGTTCAGCAAGCAGACCTTGGCAGCGGCGATTTCATTGAGGATACGCTGTGATACGGCCGCACGCGGGCCATTTTGGAACATCCGCACGTAGGCCATCTGCCGATCGGCGGCATTGGCGATCACTTCAGGGTCCGACTCGAACAGCTCCAACCCCAGCAGCCGATAATGATTCGGCGGACGTTCCGGATCCCGGATGCCGAGCCACTGGACGTAGGGGTCGAACGAATCAGTCATGGAAACTGTCGCGGTCGTAGAAGCCGAACCATGAACGAAGGGCACATCGCCGGTGTCGACACGACCTCATTATGGGCCCTCGCCGAACGAGCGACAAGCAATGCTGCTGCGGCAAAGGGAAAGGACCGCCTCCGGGAAAGGAAGCGGCCCTTGTCACCGAGCAAAGTTACATCATCATGCGTTGCGTCACGGATTATAGGCCAATGCAGCGGGGGCGTTGTAACGTCCCTCGGCCGCCACGGCTTGGAGGAAGCGTTTGGCTGCCAGGTATTCCGAAGGCGTCATGTCTCGGATGTGGCTACGCAGAACGTTTTCCATGTTCTTGGCAAGAGTCGTCAACTGGGCTTGGAATGTCGCAGGGGCCTTGCCCTGGGCGCGGGCGGCAAGCAACGCATCCACTTGGGCTCGGTATTGAGCCAGCGATTCGAGTTGCAATGCGGCGGGCCAACGGACTTTTCCGGTGGCGGCATCGAATTGGGCTTCCGTCAATCGAACCGTGCGCACTGCGGAAGTCGGTTGGGCGCTCACTGCCGGACGGGCCTTCGGACGCGTTTGCATCGAGACGTAGGTGTCGCGCGCCTGACGCCGGTCATAGTACGTCTTGGCGGCTTTCAGGGTGTTGTCGAGCGACACCGAACGAGTTTGTTCCAGCATGTTCAGGGTCTTGGCATCGTTGGCACGGGCTTCGGCGATTGCGCGGATGAAAGTGCTCTGCGCGTTCAGCAATCCGGCTCGAGCTTGCATCAGTTGGGCTTCGCCCTGGTAGATGATTTGGGCGGGGCTGAGCTTCGGCGGTTCACCGGCGATTGCCACAGTCGTCATGATCCCGGCGAAAACAACACTCAGGCAGGCGAAAGAAATCTTGCGGTTCATCGTTTCAGTCCTTCCGTGATTTGAGGTGGGAAAGTAGGGAGGTGGGAAAGTTATGAGGTAGGAAGTGGGTGGGATTCTCACGTCGCTCCGTCAGAGATGTCGAATCCCGAGCGGTCCGAGTCGGGGACCTCGCGGTCCCGGTTTCGCACCGGCCGAACGCTCGGACCTTCGTCCGGCCGGTGCTTCTGGCAGTCGTTACTCGTTATTCCTCCTTTTTCAAGGATACGGTAGTCGTTCGTGCCGACGCCCATGGGGCGGGATGTTGATTTCGGTTCAGAATGCTTGTGCCACGTTCGCCGCCGCCGGGGCCTGGATCGCGTCGACGACCATCCGATCGAGGAACTTGCGGGCGGCCATGTAGTCGCTCGGCGAAAGCTCGCGAATTTGCGACCGGAGAGCCGTCTTGAGACGATCGGTCACGTTGCGGACTTTCACGTAGTAGTCACTGCCGACTCCGCAATCGCTCGGCTTACGGGCGGCGTACAGGGCTTGCAGTTCGTTTCGCAGCTTCGCGTAGCGGGCATCCAACAGGGCTGCCGGCCATTTGAGCTGACGGGTGACCGAATCCACTTCCGCCGGAGTGAGCCCTTGCATGCGGACGGCCGCGGTCTGTTGCACGGGCGCGGCGTGCTTGCTGTCGGAAGGCGAAGCCTGCGATTTCACTTGCAACGATACGTAGGCGTCGCGGACTTGGCGGCGATCGTAGTACGTTTTGCAGGCCTTGAGGCTGTTGTCGATTCGCAGGCCGCGGGTTTGCTCCATGGTCGCCAGCCGTTGGGCTTCGCTTTGCCGGGCCGCCGCCAACGATTTGATGAAGTTCGCTTGGGCGTTGATCATAGCCGCGCGGGCTTGCATCAGCTGAGCTTCACCTTGGTAAACGATTTGCATCGGATTGACTTTCGGCGTTTCGGCGAAAGCCGGAAGGCCGAGTCCGAAACTCACGACTGCCGCGAGGGTAATGATGGTCTTGTGCATCGCTAATCTCCTTCAACGTTTCAGGTGGGACAAAGTGAGGTGGGAAAGGAAAGGTGGGATGTGGTGTGGTGTTGCCGGGTGTGGTTCCAAGTTGCCTAGCGGCAACACCGAGCGGGAGCGGTTCTTGTGGTCCGAGTCGTCGTGGTCGATGCTCCCTAAGGTCCGAGTTCTACATGCCTGTTTGTCTTCTACTGTTCCGTTTTCGGTCCGAACGGTCTGGTCTGTGTTGCTTGCTCGAAGGTGTTCTTCTGCTAGGTGCTCTCTTCCTGTCCGAGTTTTGCGTCTATGTGTCGATGGCACCTCCTTTCTCTTGTTCGGATGAATGTGACGGGATCAGAAAGCCTCGGCGACGTTCGCAGCCTGGGTGATCGAGGGGGAAACGGCTTCGACGACCAGGTGGTCGAGGAAACGTCGGGCAGCCATGTATTCGGCAGGCGACATGTTGCGAATCTCGGCTTTCAGCAGTTGCTTCATGACGTCGACATGGCGTCGAACCTGCGTGTAGAACGGGCTGCCCACCCCGGCATCACCGGCGGTGCGTCCGGAGAACAATGCATCGAGTTGAGCTCGTGCTTGAGCGTATCGCTCATTCTGAAGTGCCCGCGGCCATACCAACCGGCGAGCGGCTGCATCCCATTCGTTGGGCGTTAGCCCTTGCATGCGAACGGCGGCCGTCGGTTTGGCGGCGACGGGGCGTTTGACTTGAGCCGTCTCACGGCCGGGGGAGCCGGTGGTTCCCAAGGCTTGGAACGTGTCATGGACATTTCGTTTCTCATAGTAGGTCTTGCATGCTTTCAGGTTGTTATCGAGCGCCACGCCGCGGGTTTGTTCGAGCATGTTGAGTGTCTTGGCATCGGATGCCCGTGCTTCGGCGATAGCCCGGATGAAGTTGCCATGGGCGGTAATCAGCGATGCCTGTGCCTGCATCAGCCGGGCTTGCGCGTCGTACCAGGTGCCCCCCGTGCTGCGGGAAGACGAATAGGACGACGAAGACGACGACCGCGAATAGGTCGGCGACGTCGCGAAAACCGCGGATACCGAAGTGACCGTCAAGGCACAGCTCAGCAGGCAAACAAGGGCGTGACGCATACGCATTGTCAAATCCTCCTGTTAAACTGAAAAAAATCGAACATTCTGTCGCCAACCTTTTACGTTGCTGGGTCGGGTTGGCTGGGGGAGCGCAAACCGGTGGCGCGGAATGCGCGGGATCCCTCCTTCGAGGGAAGCCGAGACGGAGCGGGGTGGTGCCTCGGCTCTTCAGGTGGGACCTTCCTCGACGCTTGTGATGACGGCTCCTAGCCGACGCTCAAACGCCGATTCGGAAGGCGAAGCGCCCAAACGGGGAGCTTCCATGACGTGGGGTCATGTGGTGTTCGGTTGTTGTAACTTGCGTTGTTTCAAGTTTTTATGATGCTGTTTCGGAAGGTGTTTGTGAGGGCGGTAGGTGGGAAATTAAGGTGGGTGTCTTTTGCCTTGATCACGCAATCGATTCGTAGCAAAAAGACGCCGGCAGGGGAAGGCCGGTTACAAATTTTCTCGGCATCCCGTGCTGTTCGGCTTGAACCTTACCTCCTCACATGTGGTGTTTTCGTCAAAATCGTTGCTGTGACTTCTTGTTTCCTGCGTTGGTGACGTGGTGCGTTTCACCCGCGTCACCAGGAAGTCGTACAACTTTGCAGACGTTTACCGAAAAATTTTATACGCCACAAGATCAATTCTCGAATTTCCCGTGCGATCGGTAAACAATGAGCAATGCATACGATACAATGGTGGATGCGGAAGGTGAGCCGACCTGACGCGACTCACCCCTACCGGGCGAATTCCCACCTGCCTGATTGGAAACGACCCTCCGGCAACGGATTGTTCCCGCCTTGGAGACGCGTAGGAGCCTCGATGGCTCGGCAAGCTGCCGTGATTTCCGGTAGACCATCGGCGCGTTACCGCGGCTTTGCACAGTAATCTTCAATCTTCTTGCGCGGGAGCGAACATGAGGAATCGTCCTACCTAGAGCGCATACCCGGTCCGGTTTCCATTCGATAGTCGATGGTGTGGCGATTGTCGGCTATGTCGAATGGACTGTGACCGAAAAGATTTCACGAGAGGTTCGCCGACATGAACGTCGGACAAGCGACAGCACGTATCGAGAAGACGAAGCCGAACGTTCCCGATGCGGAGTCGACGGCCGAGTTTCTCAAGCTGTTTGCCGCGCATCAACAGCGGATTCTCTCGTACATCTTTACTTTGTTGCCGAACGAGCAGGATGCTCAGGATGTCTTCCAGAAGGTCAGCCTCGTCCTCTGGAAGAAATTCGACGCCTTCGACCAAGACGGGGATTTCATGGCTTGGGCGTGTGGTGTGGCGTATTACGAGGTTCGGAATTTTCTGCGGGTATCGGCTCGCAACCGTTTGCAGTTCTGTGACGAGCTGATGGAAAGACTCGCCGACGAGCGAAGCGAACGGGAGCAGGATGCGGATCGACGCCTGGAGATCCTTAGGGAATGCATCAAAGAGCTGCCTGAAAGCGAACAAAGGCTCTTGATGCAGGCCTACGGCGAAGGGCGGCCGATTCGGGAACTCGCAGAAAAACAAGGTAAGGCGCCGCAAACGCTTTACAACCGACTGAACCTCATACGCCGCAAGTTGTTCCACCGTGTCCAATCCGCCTTAGCCGATTGAAACCCGTTGAGGTCAGTCGATGATATCCGAAAAGTTGCGCGAGGAGCTCTACGAGCTGCTCGGTGCACTGGTCGATGATCGTATTACGCCCGGTGAGCACCAGCGGCTCGAACAGATTCTGCTTTCCAGCGCCGAAGCCCGCAAGATCTACCTCGATTACCTCGAGATGAATTCCGGCATCTATCGCTGGGCACTCGAGGAACGCGAGGTCGAACCTCTGGAAAAGCTTCACGACGAGCTGGAAAAAGTTGTCGAACACCGTCGTCCGCCGGCGTGGCGACGCATGGTTGTCGGAGCTGCGGCCGTAGCGGTGGTCTTGGTGTCGCTCGTCCTTTGGGGCAGCGGCTTTCTGGGCCGTTCGACGAATGCCCAATCGCAAGCCGACGAACCGGCCGTGCCGGAATACGTGGCGACCGTGCTCCAAACACAGGGGGCCGTCTGGGAGTTGCCGACACCCGACTGCCGCGACGGTTGGCGGTTGACCGCCGGAGTGATGCGGTTGGAGGCCGGGCTTGCGGAGATCGTCTTCGATCACGGGGCACGTGTCGTGATGGAAGGGCCCGCCGAGGTTGAAATCTGTGATGCCGATCACGTCGATATAAAAGAAGGACGCATCGTCGTTCATGCGGTGGACGTGGACGGTCCCTTTCGGGTCGATGTACCGCAGGCGATGTTGCTGCCAAGGGAAGCCGAGTTCGGCGTCGAACTCGATCCGTCGGGAGATTGTCGCCTTCAGGTCTTTGAAGGCACGGTCCAGCGATCATGGATACACGACGCCATTCCCGAGTCCGAGCGTCTCGACACGTTGGTCGCCGGTGATGCACGCTCGTGGTCCGGTGCGGGGGAACGAGCGGTCGCCTTGGCCCCGGATCGCTTCGTCCGCCGGATCGCTCCCGGCGCCTACACCTCCGATTCGACTGCGTCTTTGCTCGCCCGCGAAAGTTTCGGCACCTATTTGACACATCATCTCGATGATTCGGCGGAAGGCTGGCAGAGTTCGTGGTCGATCGAGCGTGGCGGACGCGAGCTTGTAAACCCCGAAGGCGTCATCATGCGGACCGTCTCTGATCAGCCGGTCGGCCAAGGCGTGCTGGACGTCGTCGGCGATTTGCGAATGCATCGGCGCTTGGCCGATGCGGTCTCGTTGAACGAAACCGGCGTCTACTATTGGGCGTGGTTGCTCCAGGCGGGAAGTTTCGCCGCGGGCCAAGAATGCGAAGTTGAACTGACGTTGCACGATGCGCTTTCCAGTGACGCCGACGATGCGGTCGTCGTGCGGTTGTCGCCCGGTACACACACGATTGCGGTGCGCTGCGGCAAAGATCGTGTCGCGCAGGCGTTCCCGTTTCGGCCGGCAGAAAGCTACCTCGTCGTCGCGAAGTTGATGACCGGTAAGGGGAAGCTTCCCGAGCAACTCTTCGTGCGGGTCTTTTTGCCCGAGGAATCGGTCGATCCGGTCGAGCCGCTACATTGGACGTTGACGACTCAAGGTGCGGCCGTCGACGGTCGATTGGATACCGTAAGTATCGACGTTCGCAGCGCGGTGCCGGTGAAATTGGACGAATTCCGCCTGGCCGACCGATGGCGGGTGGCGGCGGCTCCCTGGATTCAACCCGTCGAAGTACCTCCGGAGTTTACTGCCGGTCTTCTCCGGTAGCGACCGTGCCGAAGGACTCGGCGACGAAAATCAAACAAAAAATAAGCGTCCCCGTGTCGCGATCGGGTCGTGTCGAACCTGAGCCGGGAAACGTGTCATGCCCAACCGTTTCGGCTCTCACGACCAAGTCGCGACGCAGGGACGCGTTTTTTTGTCGATGGGCTTTCTGCCCGCGCTTCAGCTTTTCTGCTTTTGAGAGCAGGCAAGACGAGGACGCTGAAATACGATTAGGAAAGCAAGACCGGCTATTGTCAGCGTCAACAGCAATTGCGCACTTGTCGGTTCGGGAACGGTTGTCGCGGCCGGAGTGTACGTGTATGCGACCTGAAGCCTGGCGTCGGAGATGACGTATTTCTCGTTGATGTAGGCCAGTGGCCTGCCGGCAAGGCAGGTGCTGCGATCCTCGATCGTCGGCGTCGTCTGGTAGAGACCGGTGACGATGAACTGCGCAAGATCGCCGGACGCCACATCGAGGATAGTTGTCGAAGTGCCGCTTGCCGTCGGGTTCCAGTACTTGCCCGAGAACGTTTGGGTCGGCAAATCGACATCGACGAAGAGATCAGGCGGGCTCGACAATCCCGGGAAATCGGTGACGACGTGGACCGGTACACTCCCATTAGGGAACACTTCGGAGAAGGATGCGTCGAATCAAGGGGACCAGGCGATTTCTAGCCGGCGCATATTCGCAGCAAACCGGTAGGAGGCTTTCGAAGATGGTGGATTTCTCCCAAGTGTCTTTACGCGCAGGGCATTTTCTTATGCGTCGAGAAGAGCTGGGGCGATCTGCCCGGATAAGGGGAGAGTGGGAACGCGTTAGGGGCTGCCCGTTCGAATCGTTTGCTCAGCGATCTTCGGCGGGAGAAGCTCTGTCTTCGGCCGCCTTTTTTCGCTGCTTTTCGATTTGTTCGAGTCGCTCGCGCATTGCTTCGAGTTGTTGCTTCAGCGTGTCGAGCGTCTGGTCATCGGTGGGGGGCATCGATGGGAGCGGGGGGAAGGGGAAGTTGCCCGGTGCGGCGATGGGCGGTGCAAGACGCCGTTGTTTCATCCCGTTGAGCATGTCTTCCACCGATTTGCGCACGTCGGCGGGCAGTTGATCGAGCGTGTTCTCGGTGACGTTGTACGTCTTTCCGTTGTGGACAACCTCGATCTTGGCTGGTTGGTTGTTGCTCTTGGTGATGCTGATGCGCATGTTGCCGGCCGGTTTGCCGCCCGCCTGGGGAACGCCCGGTATCGGAACCCGCAACGGCGGAAAGGCGGGGGCGCCGGGAACGAGCAACGGGGCTTCCGCTGAGAAATCCGGCTCGCGCCGTACGATCTCGTGTGGTTTGAAGTATTCGGGTGGACGTTTCTCCGGGGTCACCTGGACGGTCATCCGGCGGGCGTGACGCACGAGTTCGACGGAGATCGCTTTCGTGCCGTCGTAGCGGGCGATGTGTTTGACGAGATCCTCGACCGTCCGCAAGGGGTGAGCATCGGCAGAAATCAACACGTCGTGACGCTCGATTCCGGCTTTTTGGGCGGGACTCTTGGGGGCGACTTCCTCTACGAGCAGGCCCTTGTCCTCCAGCGAAAGCTGGGCACGAAGGGCATCGGAAAGCGGACTGCACGCCACACCGATCCAGTAGTCGGGAATTTCCTCGGCGTTTTCGGGAGCGGTTGCTTCCGTCGGACGGGTAGCCGCCGGTTGCGATTCCTCGGCCGGCGGAGATTCTTCGGCGCGGAGAATCTGCGGGCTCGTGCCGATCAGGGCCGCGACGGCCGCGACGATCAAGGCTTTCCGAAGCGACATGGGCTTACCTCCTTCGGTGAAAGCCGTCGGGCGGGAGGGACCAGGCGGTGAAGTTGCATCGGCCGATGGCTTGGCATTGAACGGGACGGGCAGGACGGGCACCTGACCGCCGCTTCGCCGTGCGTAGGCGGCCTGCACAAAGCATGGCTTTCGCAAAGCGATCGGTGGCGGGCGACCGCTGTGCGGTCGATCAGGCGACGCTTATTGAAAACGTTTGTGACGGATGAAACGAACTTCGTACTCATCGATCGGCATCACGGCTTGGCGACCGTCGGGCAACGATACGGGAACCAATTCGCGATGCTGACGGATCTCGTGACCTTGCTGCAAGAGGATATCGGCAATCTCCGGCGGTAGCGGCGTCGGCAAAATGCCGCACCACACATCTTCGGAGGGGCTTTCTCGCGGGATGACGGGGATCGACAAGGTTTCCACCTTGTTCGAGGATTGGTCGGAAACCGGCACAGTAACCCATTCCCACTGGTAGGGCGAATAGGTAGGGATGCTGGCAACTTGAGGGGCGGCGGGGGCCGCGGACGCGGGCACGCCGTTACGCGGCGGGACAGACGTTTCTTGTGCAAAGTCGAGCGCCGTGTTTCCGCGATGGGTCAGCCACCATGTATGGCCCCATACGCCCACCAGAAAAGCGATCGCGAATCCGGCTGCCATGGCCGTTAGTTTAGCGATTCGCGAGTCCCGGAACGGTCGGCGGCGTGGGGAGACCGAAGGTGCCTCGTGGTCGATTGCCGGAGACGTTGTTTCGAGAACCGGTGTCGGTGCGCGATTCGTCAGGTCGTCGACCATCTCCCCGATTGCTTCCCGCCATGTCTGCGCTTCGAGGAAGGCCAAAGCGCAACGTCGCCACAACGCGGGTTCGGCGTCCAACCGAGTGAGGAGCTCGCTTCGCTCTTCTTCGCTCAATTCTCCGTCGACGAGGCGGTCGAACAGTTCCTCGTCGAGCCTCGCATCGCGATTCGACGCAGTCATCGGTCGTTCTTCCTCGTCTCTTCCAAGTACAACAAGGCGTCTCTCAATCGCTCGCGTGCCCGATGCAGGCGGGTTTGGGCCGCCGAAAAACTGATTCCCAGGTGATCGGCGATTTGTTGGTATTTCCAATTCTGGGCGTATTTCAGCAATAGGATTTCACGATCCTTGCGGGCCAGGCAGTCGAGTGCCTGCCGCACCAGTTGGCGTCGCTCTCGATTGAGCAGCCAGCGCAACGGATCGTCGTCGGACTTCGGTTGTGCGGCTACGTGTTCGGCATAACGGCGCGCGAGTTTGCGCCGCCGACCCATCTTGCGGCGATACAAGAGCGCCTGTCGGACGGCCAGCCGGTAAAGCCACGGCGCCACCTTCGTCGGATCTTGAATCGGCGCCTGCTGTTTGACGGCTGCCAAGGCGACCTCTTGCATTACCTCTTCGACGGCCTGGCGTTCCCCCACCCGAGCGGCAACGACTGCGCGCAACCAGCGGTCATGGCGGCGCAACTGGTCGTTCCAGTCGATCGCCGGCCGTTCGGGCCGATGATCCGTCGATTTCGCGTGCGAGGCTACCATGCTCATCTCGCCTTGATCGTTACCGCCGCAGGCTCTCTGTTGCCGCAACTTCGCCGATCACGCCTCAAATTTCAAGACAAATAGCCTGTTAGGCGGGGTGGATTGACCCGAAGGCGGGGGGCTATGCATCTCGGAGGGGAGGGCGTTGGCCCACCTGCGCCGCCGATCGATACTCGCCGGGAGTTTGGCCCGTTTCTCGCTTGAAGACCACATGCATGTATTCGGGGTGGGTAAACCCGGCAATTTCGGCGATTTGTTCAAGAGAGAGGTCGGTTTCCGTCAGAAGTTGGCGGATTCGCTTGATCTGCACTTGGCGGATTTCTTTTTGCGGCGACCGTTTCAGATACTTCCGAAACCGCCGCTCCAACACACTACGCGAGAGCGGAACGTGTTTGAGAACATCGGCGACGGTGATGCCGCTACAGGCATTTTCGCGGATGAAGCGCGCGGCCGCGGCAATGTCGGGGTCGGGGATCGCGTAGATATCGGTCGACTGTCGTGTCTCGATACCCAACGGTGGGATGAAACGGTGGATCGATTCGGGGCTGTCGCCGTCCATCAGACGGTCGAGCATGGCGGCCGCCTCGTGGCCGATCAACTCGGCGTTGGGGATGATACTCGACATGGGCGGATCGCACAGGTCGCACAAGAGGTGTTCGTTGTCCACGCCGAGCACGGCGACTTCTTCGGGCACCGACGCCCCAATGTTATTGCAGGCGTCGAGCACGTGGAGTCCTCGGACGTCGTTGCCGGCAAAGATTGCGACCGGCTTGGGGAGTCCGGCAATCCAGTCGCTCAAATCGTGACGGAGCCGGTCCCACGACGGCGCTTCGGGACCGTACCAGGCCGATTGAAACACATGAACGTCATGCCCTTCAAGGCGACGGCGATAGGCTTCCAACCGCAACGCCGACCAATGTTCGTCCGAAAAACCGGCGAAGGCGAAGTTTTCGAACGCGCGTTCGAGGAAATGCTCGGCGGCAATGCGGCCGATTTCGAGATGATCGGACCAAACCAACGGATGATCGGCCGCCGGTCGCCGATCGGTGACATCGACGAACGCAATGCCTGACCGGTCGACGATCTTCAGCAACTGCGGAGTGGTGAACCGCGAGATGATGCCGTCGCCTTTCCAGCTCGGCAACCATTCCGGTAACCGCGACGTCAAGTCGCGCTGTTCGAGAAAGACCGACCAGTGATGATGCGAGGCCAAATACTTCGCGATCCCGCGGAGAATTCGGCGTCCGTAGTCGCTGGATGTTTCGACGATCAGGGCGACGCGTCGTTTTTTCATCTTGCACCACCAGCCGAGAATGTCAGGCGGAAGGAAGCGTGCAACGGTGGGGTAAAACACCTATATTAATCGCGACCTGCCGGATTGCTCGTGGCGTTGCCGGTTCCGGTGTGCGTCGGCATCGTCGCGATCGGAAATAGTTCTTAGCTGCTTCGCAGGCGGCACGGTGTGTGGCCGGTGTGAGCCGAAAGCGGCCGAGTCAAATCGAGGCGGCACGGTACGATTTCACATTGCACCTGGGTGAGCATTATACCAGAGGGTAGCAAAAAAACGTATGGCGGACTCTCAGATATTGTCGATCTTGTCGACAATGCGCAGGGCGAAACACGCTTCCAGGCCGTGTCGGCCGCGAAAAACGACGAATCCGCATCCGCCCCGGCTTCGGCGACGACTGTCGCTGCGGCGAAATATATCTCAATAGAAAAACGCTCCCTCTCATTGTGCATTCGCCCGGGCGACCTAAGATAGACTGGTGAGCACAACACCCATGAGCACACGCCCGGCGGAGAGTGAGCTGCTCTTCGCCGGGGTGGGCTTCCCCTTCCAAGTGCTCTCTATCCGAACGAACAAGCAGCACGAAAGTGCCGACGGAAACTCCTTCCGCCGAATGCGGGCGGAATGGGACGGGGGCGAACCAGTTCTTCGGGGCCGCTTCGACTGGAAGGGACCGAACGGGGATGGGAAACGCGACGAATCGCTTTCAGGAGTGGCGGCTCCGGAACTGGTCGCTTTTTTGCGCTGATTCGCCGGCACGCTCTTGATGTTTCGTGTTCCGGCTTCACGGGGGCACCGAAGCCCGGGGGGCGCGGTCTCGTCCGTAGCCCGCTTTTTTGATGTGGCGATCCAGACAATACTACCGCAGTGGTGGTGTTGCGGCTGTACGTGCGCTTTGCGGGCCTGCGGGCAATAAGAGTTCTGAGGCCGTCTTGCGCATCCGATCGGCGGGCGGAATGCGTGCGGATACAGCGTGCTCCGATTAAGCTGGGGATGCCTGGGCGGTATGTGGGGGATTGTTTCCTTTGCCGGGGAGAACGAACGATGCATGTCTTGCGTTGGGTATTGATTGTCGGGGTGTTTGCCGCTTCGGGTGTGATCGGCGGCGGGGACGGCTTGTTACGCGCCGACGATTCCCGCCCGAATATCGTGATCATCTTGGCCGACGACATGGGGTTTTCCGACCCGGGCTGCTTCGGCGGTGAGATCGAAACGCCGAATATCGACCGGCTCGCGGCCCACGGAGTGCGGTTCACGGAGTTTTACAACTGTGCTCGCTGCTGTCCGACGCGGGCGAGCCTGATGACCGGCTTGTATCCGCACCAGGTGGGGCTGATCTTCAACGGGCGCAGCCTCAAGAAGAATTGTGTCACGATTGCCGAGGCCCTTCGGCTTGCCGGGTATCAAACGGCGATGGTCGGAAAATGGCACTTGACGCATACGACCGTGTTGCCCGATCCGGCACGCCATCAACAGTGGCTCGATCACCGGTACGATCCCGGGATTCCTTTCGGGCCGGTCGACACGTATCCTGCGAACCGCGGATTCCAACGCTATTACGGCGTTATTTGGGGGGTGATCGACTACTTCGATCCCTTTTCATTGGTCGAAGGGACGACGGCCGTCGCCGACGTTCCCGACGACTACTACTTCACGAATGCGATTACCGACAAAGCCGTCGCCTATTTGAAAGAGATGGCCGAAAACGACCGGCCTTTTTTCCTCTACTTTGCGCATTGTGCCCCGCATTGGCCGTTGCACGCCTTGCCGGAGGACATCGCGAAATATCGCGGCAAGTACGATGACGGCTGGGACGCCCTTCGCAAACACCGTTTCGACCGTCAGGTGGCGATGGGGCTGTTCGACCCGGCGAATACACCGTTGCCGCCGGTGATGACGCGGGAGCGGAACTGGGATTCGCTCACGCCCGCCGAGAAGGCCTTCGAGGCCGCCAAGATGGAAACGCACGCGGCGATGGTCGATCGCGTCGACCAAAGTATCGGACGAGTGATCGATACCTTGCGTGAATGCGGCGAGCTGGAAAACACGCTGATTTTCTTCTTAAGCGACAACGGTGCCTCGCCTGAGATTCCGCAGCGCCCCGGCTACGATCGATCGTCTCAAACGCGGGAAGGCGAGCCGATCTTGTATTCCGGATTCGAGCGTCCCGGTCCCGAGACGACCTATACGGGCATCGGGCCTGCTTGGGCGAACGCGGCCAATACGCCGTTTCGTTATTGGAAGAAGGAGTCGTTCGAAGGCGGATGCCACACGCCGCTAGTCGTCTACTGGCCGAAGGGACTCAAGCGGCCGGCCGGCTCGTTTTGTGATGAACCGGGGCACGTGATGGATATTCTGCCGACATGTCTGGAGGTTGCCGGGGCGAACTATCCGACGCAATACAAAGGCAATGAGATTCTGCCGTTGGAAGGCAAGAGTTTGTTGCCGGTGTTGCGCGGCAAGAGTCGCGAAGGCCACGATTCGCTCTTTTTCGAACACGAGGGCGGACGTGCCGTTCGAC
Organism: Thermostilla marina; assembly: GCF_054657455.1. Taxonomy (NCBI): domain Bacteria; kingdom Pseudomonadati; phylum Planctomycetota; class Planctomycetia; order Pirellulales; family Thermoguttaceae; genus Thermostilla; species Thermostilla marina. The sequence goes on from NZ_BAAHYR010000001.1 coordinate 1,572,640, forward strand.
AGGGCGATTGGAAACTCGTGGCGCTCGCACGAGGCGAATGGGAGTTGTACAACCTGGCCTCGGATCGGACCGAAACAAAGAACCTGGCTGATCGTTTTCCCGAACGAGTCGAGAAGATGGCCGCTGATTGGATCGAATGGGCCCGTCGGGTAGGACGGAAATTGGACGCTCAGGGGCGGCCCGTCCGGCAGTGACGAATCGACGCGAAGGCGAAAGAAAGTACGAATTCTCAATCTTGGGAGATAGACGCATGAACTGGAAATCGCAATGGGTGATCGGTGTGCTCGCCGCTGCGGTGGCGGGTTTCTTGCTTCCGCGCGGAGGGGTCGAGGCCGCCGAGGCCGAGAAGCCGAACTTCATGATCATCATCGGCGACGACATGACCTGGCACGATTGCCAACCCTACGGCAACTCGGTGATTCACACGCCGAACCTCCAACGGTTGGCCGACGAAGGGATGTGCTTCGACGCCATGTTCACGGCGACGGCGATGTGTGCCCCGACGCGGCAGCAGTTGTACACGGGGTTGCATCCGGTCCGGAACGGGGCCTATCCGAACCATAGCCGCGTGCGGGAGGGGACTAAGAGCATCGTGCACCATCTCGAATCGCTGGGGTATCGTGTGGCGTTGATGGGAAAAACGCACTACAAGCCGCCGGAGTCCTTTCCGTTCGAGTACCTGGGGGATATCCAACAAGGCAAGATCAACGAAGCCAAGCTGGCCGAATTCATCAATCGCGATCCCGATCAACCCTATTGCGTGGTGGTTGCCAGCCACGAACCGCATAGTCCGTGGAACATCGGCGATCCGGACCAATATGATCCGAAAGAATTCGTCGTACCGCCTTACTTGTACGATTGTCCCGAAACGCGTGAGGCGATGCGGGCATATTACGCCGAGATCACGGCCTTGGACGACGAAGTCGGCGTTTGCTTGAAGCTGGTCGATCAGTCGGCGCACGCGAAAAACACGTTGGTCATGTTCCTCAGCGAGCAAGGTTCGTCGATGCCGTTCGGCAAGTGGACCTGCTACGACGCGGGCATGAAGGCGGCATGCATCGTCCGCTGGCCCGGAAAAGTGAAACCGGGCACGCGAACCTCGGCCTTGTGTGAATACATCGACGTGGTTCCTACTTTCCTGGAGGCGGCCGGGGCCGATCCCGCGAAATTCGATACCGGTTGCCCCGATGCATTCGGCAATCGCGGATTCGACGGGCGGAGCTTCCTCGACGTTCTCTTGGGAAAGAAGGACACGCATCGGGAATACGTGTACGGGGCGCACACGACTCGCGGCATCATCAACGGTTCGGCCTGCTATCCGATCCGCGCGGTGCGCAACGAGCGATTTAAATACGTTTGGAATCCGAATTGGCAAGCCACCTTCTACAATACCGAGGGAACGCAGCCGGACGGCCTGCCGAAGCAGTGGCTCAAGCGACCGGAGGCCGCAGCGAAGGCCCGTGCCGAAGCGTACTATCACCGGCCCGAAGAGGAGTTGTACGACATTCAAGCCGACCCGTTCGAATTGCACAATTTGGCGAACGATCCGCAGTACGCGCAGGTCAAGAAAGAATTGCGTCGGGTACTCGAAGCCTGGATGAAACAGCAAGGTGACGAAGGGATCGGCACCGAGATGAAGGCTTTGGAACGCCAGGGAATGAGCGGAAACAAGACGTGGCGGCCTTATGATCCGGAGAATTCGCCGGCCAAGAAACCGAAACGGGTCCAATCGAAGGCGAACGCAAGAAACGCCGGTCGTGCCGAGTGACGATATCGGCGACGATCGGTGCGCATCGAATCCGAGGAAGCGGGGGCGTCGTGCGTGTCGGATGTGTTCCCCAACGCTGTGTGTATCCTGCATCGGAGGATTTCCCCCATGGCCAAGCTGATGCGTTGTCTTCTACTACTCATCGCGGCGTGCGCTGCGGTTGTCGTCGGGCCGTTTGCCGCCGTTTGCCGCGCGGCGGATCGTCCGAACTTGTTGATCATCCATGTCGATGAATTCAACCTCGACATGTTGGGCTGCTACGGAGGGGAGATCGTCGGGACGCCGAATATCGACTGGCTGGCCGCCCACGGGGCGAAATGCACGAAGTTTTACGCGACGACGCCGGTTTGTTCCCCGTCTCGGGCGGCGTTCGTGTCGGGATTGTATCCGCATCACACGCCGGTGACGACGAACAACATTCCGCTGTACGACCGGATCCGAACGTTCGCTTCCGAGCTTTCGGCGGCCGGATACGCGACCGGCTACGCCGGTAAATGGCATCTCGACGGCGATGGAAAACCGCAGTGGGCGCCCGAACGCAAATTCGGTTTCCAAGACAACCGCTACATGTTCAACCGCGGCCACTGGAAAAAGATGGAAGACACGCCCGAGGGGCCGCGTGTGGCTGCACGAAATGCGAAGGGCCAGCCGACCTATGACGTGGCAGGGGCCGATGAGAAATCGTTTACCACCGACTGGTTGACGACGAAGGCCCTCGATTTCGTGGGCGAGCATGCGTCGAAACCGTTTTGTTTCATGGTGAGCATTCCCGATCCGCACGGGCCGAACACGGTTCGTCCGCCGTACGATACGATGTACGACGACGTCGAGGTGCCCATCCCGGCCAGTCTGCACAAAAAACCGGAGCAAATCCCGGCGTGGGGCCGGCCCGAAAAAGGCGTGAACGAGGCCACGTTACGAAAGATCATGCCGCAATACTACGGCATGGTGAAGTGCATCGACGACAACGTCGGGCGCGTATTGGCCGAGTTGCGTCGTCGCGATCTATTGGAAAAGACGATCATCGTTTTCACGGCCGACCACGGCGATCTGTGCGGCGAGCACGGACGATTGAACAAGGGCGTGCCGTATGAAAAATCGGCTCGGATTCCGTTTATCGTCTACTATCCGCCGAAGATTCCCGCCGGAACGGTCGTCGACGAGGTGCTCACGTGCGTCGACTTCAAACCGACGATCTTGAGCCTGATGGGTGTCGAAGAGAAAACGCCGAGTCACGGACGCGATGCGTCGGCTCTGTTGCAGGGGAAAGCCGTGCCCGGATGGAAAGACATCGCCGTGATTCGGGGTACCGGACCGTGGTTGTGTGCGATCTCGGGCGATTACAAGCTGGTCGTGTCGGCGGTCGATCGACCGTGGTTGTTCGACCTGAAGGCCGATCCGTTGGAACTGAACAACCAGGCCGACAAGCCGGAATATCGCGACGTGTTGCGCCGGTTGGCTCGGGCAATCGTGGACTACGGTCGCAAGTACGACGATCCGTATTTGGAAAACGAGAAGCTCAAGCCTACGCTCGACGCTATCTTGAGCGAGTAGCGAGAGAACGAACGGACGTGCAACGGTCGTGTTGCCGAATTCCTTGTCGCCGGAGACGGAGCGCTCAGGCGGCGTCGTCCGGTTGTTCGTCACCGTGTCGATAGAAGATGACTTCGGCCCGTTCCAAGGTCACGAGGCCGCCGCCGGTGATGACTTCATCGAGGAACGGCAGAAAATCGCGAATGCGATCCGGTTGATCCACGATCTCGACGATCATGGGCAGATCTTCAGAGATTGCCAGGATTTTGCCGGTGTGAATGCGTCGGCTGCGGGCGCCGAACCCCATCGTACCGCGCCAAACGGTGGCGCCCGCCATGCCGCGACGGCGGGCTTCGCGAACGATTTGTTCATACAGCGGGCGTCCTTGGTATTTGTCCCGCTCACCGACGAAGACTCGCAGCAATTGCGCTTCCGAGGGTAAAGGCATCGGTTCCGAGCTCCCAATCAACAGTGCGGAAGAGGCGCACAGTCGCGCGAGGAGTATGCCCCGCTGCGCGTCATGGTACCGTGTAAATGCCCTCGGAGCAAAGCGGAATCCTCGTGAAGAAGGCTATAACATCTTGCCCACCGCGATCCCCAGGAAGACGCAGGCCAAACCCAGCACGTTTTGCACCGTCAAGTTCGCCAACGCCGCGCCGTATTGGGCATCGCGCAAGAACTGGCCGGTTTCGAAAGCGAACGTGGAAAAGGTCGTGAAGGCGCCCATGAACCCGGTGAGGACGATGAACCGGGTGTGCCCGCTGATCAACAAGCGATCTTCGGCCAGCATCCAGATCAACCCGAACAGAAAACATCCCAGGGCATTGACCGTCAGGGTGCCCCAGGGAAAGTCGGCGCTTCCGGTGAGGTTTTGGGCGGCGGTCGCCAGCAGATACCGGCAAACCGTCCCGCAAGCACCGGCCGCCGCGATGATCAAAATCGTTTGCCACATTTGAAACATCCTGGTGCGAAAGAGATCGGATCGACGCGGCGCGGGAATCCCGCCGGGCGGATCGTATCGCCGGTGCCTCTGAGACGCGGGTGATTTCTCGTTCGAAGCCATGGTCGATCGATCACCTACAAGGGCAAAAAGGGCGAGCCCAACAAGTAAACAGCGGAGAAAAACCGACAGCGCGGCGAAACTCCAATTATCATCGGTGATCGGGGCTGAAGAAAGTGCCGCCGGGGAATGCCTCGAAAGCCCCAAAATAGTTGCCGTCGCAAGTTCCGAAAGCAGGCTGAAACCTTTAGTTCCTGAACGCTCGAGACGATGAGGATTCGTTTTCCCATGATGAAGGCAATGCAGATGTACCGCCGGCTCGGATGGATCGGTGTGATGGGGATGTTGTTGGCCGCGACAACGGTCGCGCGGGGGCGTGCGGAGGAGCCGAAGCCCGAACGCCCCAATATCGTGCTGATCATCGCCGACGACTTGGGCTACGGTGACGTCGGTTTCAACGGAAGCCGTCAGATCGAGACGCCGAATCTCGATCGGCTGGCCGCCCGCGGCGTGGTGTGCCGTCAAGGATACGTGTCGTCGGCGGTATGTAGTCCATCGCGCGCCGGATTGATTACCGGGAAGAACCAGGTTCGGTTCGGTTACGACAACAATCTGACCGATTCGACGCCCGGATTCGATCCCGAGTATGCCGGTCTACCCGTCGGTGAGACGACGATCGCCGATCGGCTGAAGAAACTCGGCTACACGACCGGTATCATCGGAAAATGGCATCTTGGAACCCGTCCGCAGTTTCACCCGTTACAACGCGGTTTCGACGAGTTCTGGGGCTTCTTGGGCGGAGGCCACAACTACTTCCCCACGCCGCCGGGAACAGGATATAACGCCCCGATCGAATGCAACTACAAGGAACCGCAGCCGATCACCTACTTGACCGACGACATCGGCAACGAGGCGTGCGACTTCATTCGCCGCCACCGCGACAAACCGTTCTTTCTGTACGCGGCCTTCAACGCGCCCCATGCGCCGTTACAGGCTCCGGAGGCCGATCTGGCTCGCTATGCACACGTTGCCGATAAACGACGCCGCACATACTGTGCGATGGTGTACCGCCTGGACGTCAACGTAGGACGCATCATCGAGACGATCGACACGTGCGGTCTGACCGAACGCACGTTGGTCGTGTTCATCAGCGACAATGGCGGACCGGTCGATTCCAACGGTTCGATCAACGCGCCCCTGAATGGTCAAAAGGGCATCTTGCTCGAAGGCGGAATTCGCGTGCCGATGGTTTGGTCGTTGCCGGGCGTCTTGCCGGAAGGCGAAGTCTATGATCGGCCTGTCTGGTCGCTCGATTTCGTGCCCACGTTCGTGTCGCTGGCGGGTGGAACGGTCTTACCGAAGGAGGAACTGGACGGAACGAACGTGCTCCCGTATTTGACCGGCAAGTCGGAAGGCGGTCCGCACGATGAGATGGTATGGCGGTTTACGATCAGCGCCGCAATTCGGGAAGGCGATTGGAAGCTGGTGCGGCTACCCGACCGTTTGCCCATGTTGTTCGACCTCAGTCGAGACATCTCCGAACAGCACGACGTGGCGCTGGAGAATCTCGAACGGACGAAGGCCATGCTCAAGAAACTTGGAGACTGGGACGTGAGCCTGCCGCACCCGGTATTCATGGAAGGCTATAAGTGGAAACGGCGACAACTGGACCTCTACGACCGCCAATACCCGCTGAGCCAGCCGGAATAGCAGGCTGGGGGGAGGATTACAAGCGGCCGCCGAAAAGCCGGAGCGCACGAAAAAGGAGCGGAAAGCCTTTTGGTAACGAGACTTTCCGCTGCATGTTCTTTTGGGGAAGTACCGGAGGTGGGAGTTGAACCCACACGGGCCGAAGCCCACTGGATTTTGAGTCCAGCGCGTCTGCCATTCCGCCACTCCGGCGAAGATTTCCCTCTAAAGAGGGGGCTCGGCGACCGGCCGGAATAACCCGGCTCACCGCCTGAGCTTGTGCCTATTGTGTGCATCCGAGGGGCTCTCGTCAATAGGCCCGAAAACCCGCCGTAGGGGGTTCTTTTCTTCCAATTCTTGGCTTCGTGCACAAAGCAAATCGGGGTCACGACGGCGTTTGACACCGTGAATCGAAAAAAGGTATCTTTGCCCGGCTCGTAAAAGGGAAATGCACCGGCAAGAGTCGGCGACTTCCCCCAATTTGCGGATAGCACGTAGGGAATTGGATACGATGAAGCTCGTTCTCTTCGAAGATGCCAAAGTTCAACAGCTTTACCCGATGACGCTGGCACGGCCGGCGTTCGCCGTTTCGTGCGGATCGTATCGCCTGGTCGAGCTGGTCGGTCGCCTCGGGCTCGATGCCTATGCGATCGTACGCGAATATTTGCGGGCGATCGTCGAAGCGGAGTTCGGATTGGCGGAGCCGGAAGACGACGGCCGGACGAATCATCTGCTGTTCGTGAACGCCCGGGCGGTGCCGTCGATCGGCACATTGCGCGTCCTCACGCAATTGAAAGAGAATCGTTTACCCAAAGCCGTTCGGGGAGACGGCGAGATTGCGGCGGCGCTGGTCGACATCCGGCAGACGCCCTTACCCGACTCGCTTACGCCCGACTCGGTTGCGGGATGGCTCGAAAGCCTCGAACTCGAGTCGTGCGTCGAGCAAATCGAGATGAGCGCTTATCCGCACGAAGTGCTCAAGCATCATCTGCGCATCACGGCGGCGAATCTCCAAGACCGACTAGCGCAGGGTGATTATCGCGAGGTACGCGACGGCGTGTTCGTCGGCGAGAACGTGTCGCTGGGCGAATATCTCGTGGCCGATACGTCCGAGGGGCCGATCGTGATCGATAGGGACGCTTCGATCGGGCCGTTTTGCTTTCTCCAGGGGCCCGTGTACGTGGGCCCGGGAAGTAAGATCATCGAACATGCGGCACTCAAAGAAGCCGTCGCACTGGGGCATACCACCAAGGTCGGCGGTGAAGTCGAAGGCTCGACGATCGAGCCGTACACGAACAAGCAGCACCACGGCTTCTTGGGACACAGTTACCTGGGGAGTTGGGTCAATCTGGGCGCCGGAACCTGCAACAGCGACTTGAAAAATACGTATGGAACCGTGAGTGTCGAGTACCGCGGCAAGCGGGTCGCCACGGGGATGCAGTTCGTCGGCTGCGTGATCGGCGACTATTCGAAAACGGCCATCAACACGAGCATCTTCACCGGGAAGATCATCGGCGTGTGCAGCATGGTGTACGGCTTTGTCACGACCAACGTACCCAGCTTCACGAACTACGCCCGCACGTTCGGGCAGATGTCCGAGATTCCCGTCGAGGTCGTGCTGGCCGGCCAGCAGCGGATGTTCAAACGCCGAAAGGTCGAGCAGCGCCCGTGCGATATCGCCTTGATTCAGGCAATGCATGCGTTGACGGCTTCGGAACGCCAGCTCAGCGACGAGCCGCTTTCGTTCTGACGATCGCGCGAAACAGACCTTTTCAACCGCCTCGCCTTGGGGATGAAGACGTCCTCAAGGCGAGCTTCGTTTGCTTGCATTGCATGGGCGCGATAATTAGTCTGAGCTAATGCCTTCAGGAGGCGGGCCGTGCAAATAGCGTCTTCGATTTCTTGTCCCCCCAATTGGTTTACGTAGGAGACCGATTTCCATGAGGATGTTCCATCGTTGGACGTTTGCAGCGGCCGCGTTGTTGGTTTGCGCGTGGAGCGGATTGGTCGTTGCGGCCGATTCGCGTCCGAACATTCTGTTCATCATGGCCGACGACCACGCGGCCCACGCGCTGAGCTGTTACGGCAGCCGGATCAACAAGACGCCGAACCTCGATCGACTTGCCCAAGAGGGCATGTTGTTCCGGAACTGCTTTGTGACGAATTCGATTTGCGGTCCGTCGCGGGCGGTGATCTTAACCGGAAAATACAGCCATTTGAACGGGTTCGAACGAAACGGCCGCACGTTCGACGGGTCGCAACAGACGGTTGCCAAGTTGCTCCAAAAGGCCGGTTATCAGACCGCGATGGTGGGTAAATGGCACTTGCGGAGCGATCCCACCGGCTTCGATTACTGGCATATCCTCCTCGGTCAAGGACCGTACTACAACCCGCCGATGAAGACGCCCGAAGGCGTCGTGCAACACGAAGGCTACACGACCGACATCATCACCGACGAGGCACTCAAGTTCCTCAAGAATCGCGACCCGTCACGTCCTTTCTTCCTGATGTATCACCACAAGGCGCCGCACCGCAACTGGTGTCCGGGGCCGAAATATCTCGATTTGTACAAGGATGTGACGATCCCCGAGCCCGAAACGTTGTTCGACGATTACAGCGATCGGGGGACCGCCGCCAAACAGCAAGAGATGACCATCGCCGAACACCTGACGCCGCACGACTTGAAACTCGTGCCGCAGCGTGAAAAGTTCACTCCCGAGCAGGCGGAACGTTTCTACAACGCCTATGCCGATGAAAACAAGGCATTCGAAGAAGCCGAACTCGAGGGCAAGGAGCTCGTGCGCTGGAAGTATCAACGGTACATCAAGGACTACTTGCGGTGTGTCGCCTCGGTCGATGAAAACGTCGGCCGTGTCCTCGATTACCTGGACGAGACCGGCTTGGCCGAAAACACGATCGTGTTTTATACCTCGGATCAAGGGTTTTATTTGGGCGATCACGGTTGGTTCGACAAGCGGTTCATTTATGAAGAATCGCTGCGATCGCCGCTTCTCATCCGCTGGCCCGGCCATACCAAGCCCGGCAGCGTTTGTGAGCGGATCGTGTTGAACCTCGATTTCCCCGAAACATTCCTCGACGTGGCAGGCGTGCCGATTCCCGATGACATGCAAGGCGTCAGCCTGGTGCCGCTTTTGGAAGGGAAGAATCCTGCCGATTGGCGAAAAGCCATGTACTACCGCTACTACGAATTTCCGGCGGTGCACATGGTCAACAAACACTACGGGATTCGGACGGAACGCTATACGCTGGCATTCTTCCACGAACTGGGGGAATGGGAGTTGTACGATCTCGCAAAAGATCCCCATCAACTGCACAACGTCTACGACGATCCCGCGTACGCGACCGTGGTCAAGGAGTTGACGGCTGAATTGTATCGTCTCAAAGAGTACTACAAAGACGACGACACGATTCGGGGAGAGCCGATCGGCAAGCCGAAGACGAAGAAATAGCGGCCGTCGACGGCACAGATATCGAATCCGGCGTCGCAGATCGTCGTTTCTGCGGCGCCGTGTTCATCCTTGGACGATAGAATGCATTGTGCCGCTCGCCAGAAGGGCGGAGGAATCACCACGCAAACAGACACAGGGAGCAACATGCCATGAAACGGCGAACATTTTTGGGCAGGGCAGTCGGCGGCGGGGCCGGTGCCGTGTTGGGAGGCTGTTTATCGAACTTGCCTTCCGCCGAGGCGGCTCCGATCGACGCCTCGCCCACTGCCGTTGTGCCGCTGGGCAAGCACGTGAAAGCCTCGCGGATCGGGATGGGCTTCGGTATGCGCGGCTGGCTTCGCGAGTCGAACTTGTCGCGGCGAGGCCTGGATCACGCCAAGAAAGTCGTGCGCTACGCGTACGACGCCGGGATTCGTTTCTTCGATAACGCCGACTTGTACGGCAGTCACGGCTACGTGGCCGAGGCTCTGGCCGATCTGCCTCGCGACAGTTATGTGCTCTCGACGAAGATTTGGTTTCATCCCAACGGCCTGCCCGAGCAGGAACGCCCCGATGCCGACGTCGCCGTCGAACGGTTCCTCAAGGAATTGAAGACCGACTACATCGATGTCGTGCAAATCCATTGCATGTCGAAACGTGGATGGCCCGACGAGATGCGCAAGCAGATGGACATCCTCGAACGACTCAAGCAAAAGGGCGTCGTTCGCGCGCACGGCGTGTCGTGTCATTCGCTGGCGGCCCTGGAAGCGGCGGCCGAATCGGATTGGGTCGACGTCGTCCACTCGCGGGTCAACCACAAAGGTGTGAAGATGGACGGCAAACCCGAAGAAGTCGTGGCCGCGTTGCGAAAGATTCACGACGCCGGCAAAGGTGTCGTGGCGATGAAACTCTGCGGTGAAGGTGCCTTTCGTGACGATCCGAGTCTGCGCGATGAGTCGATTCGGTTCGTTCTCGGCACCGGTTGTGTCGATGTCATGATCGTCGGATTCGAGCTTCCCGAGGAAATCGACGATTTCAAGGCCCGTACGGCGAAGGCCTTGGCTGCCGTGGCGTGAGCGAACGACCGCGTGCGGCCGCCGTCGGTTACCGGGAAGCATTGATACGGAGAAAAACCGCCGATGAAAATCCGGTTGTTGACGGTGGTTGCGTCGGTCTGTTGTGCAGCGATCCAAAACGTTGGGACGGGCTTTGCCGCCGAAAAACCGGCCCTCCGTCCCAACGTCGTGTTCATCCTGGCCGACGATTTGGGGTTCGGGCATTTGGGGTGCTACGGTGGGAAAACGATCCGCACACCCCATTTGGATCGTTTGGCTGCCGACGGACTACGGTTCACCCGGTTTCACGCGGGAGCGAGCTTGTGCCTGCCCTCGCGCTGTTCGCTGATGACCGGCTTGCATACCGGGCACACGCGTTGCCGCGTGAACGGCGGCAGAGGACGTCACCCCGAGATCGCCGAGGAAGACATCACGCTTGCCCGCGTACTCCAAAGAGCGGGTTATTCGACCGCCATGATCGGGAAGTGGTCGCTGGGCGACGACTTTCGCGGTTGCGTCGTGAAAGAGCACGACCGAGACGGCACAGGTGCGATCTACAAGCACGGATGGGAGTATTACTTCGGCGAGCCGAACCAGACGTATTGCCACGAGTATTTTCCGCTCCAATTGTATCGATTCGATCCGCACGGCATGTTGGGGCCGGCCACGCCCGACGATCGTTTGGAAGTCGTGCCGCTGCGCAACGGGGACGATCGGAAACTCGATTACACGCATGACTTGTTGGTCGATCGGACCTTGCGTTTTCTGGAGGCTGCGGCCGAAGCCGAGCGTCCGTTCTTTCTTTACCTGTCGCTGACCGTGCCTCATGCGGACTTCGTCGTTCCCCAGTTGGATCCGTACACGGTCGACCGGCCCTGGCCCGAGGCAGCCAAGGCGTTCGCCTCGATGATCACGCGAATGGATCGCGACGTGGGACGCATTCGGCGGACGCTCGAATCGCTCGGAATCGCCGAGGATACCCTGGTAATCTTCACCAGCGACAATGGCGGATTTCCGCAATTCGACGAGATTTTCGACAACAACGGTCCGCTCGAGGGCTTCAAGGGACAGGAAAAAGTCGGCGGCGTACGGGTGCCGTGTATTGCGTACTGGCCGGGAACGATCCGGCCGGGGCGAGTGTCCGACGAACTTCTGGCCTTTTGGGATGTGATGCCGACCTTGGCGGAGCTGGCCGGAACCGAAACACCCCAACCCATTGACGGCGTCTCGTTCGTGCCGACGCTCCTGGAAAAAGGGGAGCAGGAACATCACCGTTATTTGTATTTTCGCCGAGCGTCGGCGAAAGATTATCTCGTCATACGCGGTGAGGGAGAAACGCGGTCCGACGAAGCGATTGCGGCCGAGGCCGAAGGAGAGGTCGTCGTGCCGACGTTTTCAGATCGCCCGTAATCGCATCTATGCCCGCGCTGCTTGCGCAAAAGAGTCACCGCAATACGCGAACGGCCGGTCCGACGGGCGGCGGATAGGTCCTCCAAACGAGCGTGCGGACGGCAAACTTCCGGTCGCACACTTGCCGCGAAGCGAGCGGTGGACGAGATGGTTTCGCGCGGCCGGTCAGCGGACCTCGATTTCGTTGTCGAGTTTTCCCGGAGCGAGCATCATCGCGGCATGTTGCGCCCGTTGCTTCATGTAGTAGGTCGGGCAACGGCCGCTGATGACGATTCCGTCCCGGTTGATTTCGACGTGGAGATGACGGACACAGCCGCCCGTCTCCCGCAGGATTGCTTTGGCGATGTCTCCCGCGAGTCGGTCGCGTTCGGCCTGGCTGGGACCGCGCACCGTCTCAATGGGGAGCATCTCGGTACGGACGACGGTTTCCTCGTCGTACGGTACGGAAGCCATGGTTCCCTCCAACCGGACGTCGGTGACAGATCCTTCGGTTCCGACGACACGTCCTGTGAAAGGAGACACTTCCATTGTCCCCGCCGATTAGGCACTCAGCGGGTACGGAGAAACCGGTCGGCACGACGCGACCGCGGTTCAATCCAGGTGCAAGTCTTCCGCTTCGTTGTCGGGAAGAACCTCGATCTCGTTGACCAAGTGCACATCGGCGTCTCGCAATACCGCGCGAACAACCTCCTGTGCCAATTGTTTGTGATAGAAGCTGGAAACGACCCCGGAGATGAGAAGCCGATCGTTATCTTGAACCACCCGCAACTGTTGCAATTCCACAATGGGACTCGATCGCAGTGCCGATTGGGCACGCGGTTCCACCGTGCGTGCGGGGGTAGCGGCTGTGGGTGTCGTTTGGCCGTCCATGGTATTACTACTTTTCCAAAACCCGGTCGACCTGGCAACGGTCGATCCGAGCTTCCAGTTGAGTTGCCCCGAACGAGCCGACTACGCTGCACATGGCGCCGGCAGAGCTTCCAAACTCGGCGTGTCGGCACACATTTACTCAACAGCAATGTATCGAAATGTCCCAAGGGCCGTCAAGTCTATTTCGTCAATTTTGAAGACAAAGCGCGATCAGGCAGCCGGCGGCAGTGTGGCCAAAGAAAAACCCGGCGAGCAGACGCCGGGTTTCTCGGCAGGAAACAGTAGCGACCGAGAAAACTCAGCCGATCTTGCCTTGGGCCTTGAGGTAGGCGATCACCTCGTCGGCTAATTCTTCCGGCGACTTGTTCGCCGAATCGAGAACCAGTTCCGGATTTTCCGGCGCTTCATAAGGGTCGTCGATTCCCGTGAAGCCTTTGATTTCACCTGCTCGCGCCTTCTTGTACAGTCCTTTCGGATCGCGAGCTTCACACACTTCCAGCGGGGCATCGACGAAGATTTCGATGAAATCGCCGTCGGCGAGGGACTCACGAACGCGGTTGCGGTCGACACGATACGGGCTGATGAAGGCTGTGATCGCAATCAAACCGGCATCGCAGAACAGCTTGGCCACCGCGCCGATGCGGCGGATGTTTTCTTCTCGATCTTGGGCGCTAAAGCCCAGTCCGAAACGCTTGGCGAACTCTTCGCCGTGTTTTTCTTTGAGCATTCCGGGGGCGGCATTCAAGCCGTGGCGGATGTTGTCGCCGTCGAGTACGTAGCTGTGCACCCCCATTTGGTGGAGCTTATGATCGACGAGATTGGCGACCGTGCTCTTCCCGCATCCGCTCAGCCCCGTAAACCAAAGCACACACCCCTTGTGCTTGTTGAGCGCCTCACGCTGCTCTCGAGTTACCGCGTGCTCGTGCCAGTAAACTTGTGCATCACCAGGATTCGTCATTGAAATACATTACTCCTTGACTGTGGGTAGATTGACGTCGCATGGAATTTGGCCGCTGAACCCGGTCCGCGGGCTGGTTGGTGCGGACGAAGAAAGCTCATTGTAGTAGGCGAGGCCGACACGGGCCAGTTGCACCCAATTCGGGGTGGCCGGCGGCCGATTCGCTTCATAAATATAACTTAACCCAGAAACATACTTTCGTATAGGGGCGGCGGGCTGGTAAAGGTAGGAAAGAAGGGTGCTTTGGGGTGGCGGCCGGCATTCGTAATTCCTTGGCCTGCAATGGTTTTCGGCTTGACGATTCTTGCGCGAACGCGCAAAAAAATGGGGTCGCAACGAACAGTCACCAGGGGTATAATCCCTTGTCCAATATACAGCCCTGTGGTTCGGGAGTGGTGGCCATGTCGCAAACGGAAACGGTGATGGGAAACAGCGAACATCAAGCAAAGACGGTTTTGGGACTTTCCGCCGAAACGATGTACGAAAAGTGTATGGCGCTGGCCCGAAACCTTTGGTGGAGCTGGCAGCCCGACGTGATCAACCTGTTTCGGGATCTCGATCCTATCCGTTGGCGACAATTGGGCCACAACCCGATTGCCTTGTTGGAAGAAATCACGCCGGAGCGGTTGGAGACCCGCGCGGCCGAGTTGGCCCTGTACAGCCGCATCAATCATGCGTATCGGCGGTTGCAAGAATATCTGCAAGAGGTCACCTTGTGGCGCCGCACAAATGCCGGTGTGCTGGGGTCGAAGCCGGTTGCCTACTTTTCGCTCGAGTACGGCGTTCATGAGTCGGTGCCCATTTATTCCGGCGGCTTGGGGGTGTTGTCGGGCGACCACTGCAAAAGCGCCAGCGATTTGGGCGTGCCGCTGGTGGCCGTCGGGCTGTTCTACGATCAGGGGTATTTCAAGCAAGTCCTGACCAAGGACGGTTGGCAGGAAGAAGAATACCTCGACGTCAAGCCGGAAAACCTGCCGATCGAATTGGCACGCGATGCAAACGGCGAGCCGGTTACCGTGTCGATCGATACGCGTAGCGGGCGGCTGTTGGCGCGGGTTTGGTTGATGCGGGTGGGCCGTGTCAACGTCTACCTGTTGGATACCGATACCGATGGGAACAGCCCCGAGGATCGCGAGCTGACAAGCCGGCTTTACGGCGGCGACATTCGGACCCGTATTCGCCAGGAGTTGGTCGTCGGCGTCGGTGGCGTGAAGGCGTTGCGGGCGCTGGGGATCAAACCCGGAGTGTACCACCTCAACGAAGGACACTGCGCCTTCGCCGTGCTGGAAGTGATCCGCGAGCGGATGCAGGACGATGGCCTCAGCTTTCAGGACGCTTTGCGGGAAGTGGCGCGGTGCACGGTCTTTACGACACATACGCCGGTACCGGCCGGGCACGACCGATTCGATCCGGGATTGATCGAAGAACACTTGGGACCGCTACGCGACAGCCTGGGGATTTCGCACGATCAGTTGATGGCGCTGGGCCGCGTCGAACCGGCTAACCCGCAAGAACCGTTCTGTATGACGGTCATCGCTCTGAAGGTGTCGCACAAGGCGAATGCCGTCAGCTGTCTGCACGGCCACGTGTCGCGTCGCATGTGGTCGAACCTGTGGTCGTGGCACGTCGAGGACGAAATTCCCATCGGGCACATCACCAACGGTGTCCACATTCCAAGCTGGCTTGCGTGGCAAATGAAGGTCTTGTACGACCGCTATTTCCCCGCCGGCTGGTACGAAAAGATGGGCGAGCCGGAGGCTTGGCAACACATCTATTCGGTTGATCCCGGTGAATTGTGGGAAACGCACTTGACGTTGAAAACGCAGCTCTTGGCGTTCGTACGCCGCCGTATCAGCAGGCAGTGCCGCCGCCGCGGCGAGCCCGACGAAGTCATCGAAGCCGCCCGAAACGTCTTGGATCCCGATGTCCTCACGATCGGTTTCGGACGTCGCTTCGCGACCTACAAGCGGGCAACGCTGTTGTTGACCGATCCGGACCGCTTGGCGCGGTTGGTCAACGATCCGAATCGTCCTGTGCAGTTCGTCTTTGCCGGAAAAGCACATCCCGCCGATCAGCCGGGTAAGGAATTTGTGCAGCGAATTGCAAACCTGCGGAACGATCCGCGGTTCGCGCATCGCATCGTGTTCATCGAGGACTACGACATCAACGTGTGCCGGCACATGATTCAAGGGGTCGATGTGTGGCTGAACAACCCGCGACGTCCGCTGGAAGCGTCGGGAACGAGCGGCCAGAAGGCCGTTCTCAACGGCGCCTTGAACTGCTCGATTCTCGACGGTTGGTGGGCCGAGGCCTACGACGGGACGAACGGGTTCGCAATCGGCCACGGCACGTCGCATGTCGACGACGCGATTACCGATCAGCGTGATGCCGAGTCCCTCTACCGCGTGCTGGAAGAAGAAGTGATCCCGATGTTCTACGATCGGGACGCCGACGGCCTGCCGCGGGCGTGGGTACGGCGCATGATGAACTCGATCAGTTCGTTGGCATGGCGGTTCAGTGCCCACCGGATGGTTGCCGACTACGTCAAGTATGCGTATCTCCCCGCCGCCGGCGGCGTGAGTTGCGACATGTCGAAATAAGGCGATCGTTCGCACGGCAAGTGGGGTGCCGTCGGCGAACCCTGCAAGCCTTTCTTCCGTAATGCCTTCCAAGCGATCGAGCCCTTTCGAGGGCTCGATTTTTCTTGATCTTCTTGAGAAAATCAGCGTTTTCGACGTGTCGGCCGTGTCGGCGAGACGTTCCGAATCGCGGTGCGGCGCGATCCTTTCGGGGATGAGGCTGCTTTCCTCGCGAGTTCCGACGAGGCCCTTCCATGCCTGCGGTATACGTCTATCGTCATCGTGTTCAGCCCGAGGAGATCGATCGCTTGGGGCACGTGAACAATGTCGTGTACCTGAAGTGGATGGAAGCGGCCGCTGTGGCGCATTCGAAGGCGCAAGGCTGGCCGGGAGATCGCTATTTGGAGCTGGGAAAAGGTTGGGTGGCGAAGTCCCACTGGATCGAATACCACCATCCGGCACGCGAGGGTTGGAACATCGTCGTTCGCACGTGGGTGGCGTCGATGCGAAAATCGAGTTCCGTTCGGCGGTACCGGATCGAACGTGAAGACGACGGCACGCTGTTGGCCTCCGCCGAAACCCGCTGGGCGTTTATCGACTACGCCACGGGTAAGCCCGTCCGCATCGCACCGGAAGTGATCGCCTCGTACGAAATCGTGGGAGACGAGCCCAATCGTTGACAGGTCTACGCGTCGTGCAGGAGACGGCAGAACGGGAGAACCGCTCATGAAAGTACTGGTTGTATTGGGACATCAACGGCCGGGCAGTTTTTGCCACGCCATTGCCGAGACGGCTGTCGACGAATTGAAGTCGCTGGGGCACGAAGTCGCGTTTCACGACTTGTACCAAGAACAGTTCGATCCGATTCTCACGAACGACGAGATTGCCTCTCCTGCGAACCCCGAACCGAAAGTGCCCGACGAGATCCAACAACACTGTCGTGAGTTGGTGGAATGCGACGGGTACGTGATTGTGCACCCCAACTGGTGGGGGCAAATGCCTGCGATTCTCAAAGGTTGGATCGATCGCGTGCTGCGACAAGGCGTCGCTTATGCGTTCACCGAGCAGGGGGTGGATGGGAAACTGAAAGACAAACGCGCGCTCGTGCTGACGACCTCAAATACGCCGCGGGACATCGAGTTGAAGGTGTTCGGTGATCCTTTGGAGAATCTCTGGAAGACATGTATCTTCGGTTTTTGTGGTGTCGAGCGGTTCAAGCGTCGTAACTTCGAATCGATCGTGCTGAGCACGCCCGAGCAGCGGCAGGGTTGGCTCGAAGATGCGAAGACGCTCGTCCACGAAATGTTCGGCGCGGAATAATGCGCTGCTCCGATGGGGGGGATTGTCGCTAAATCCGAGAAAATCGACGCAATCGGCAAAGCTTAACTGCCGATAAGTCGTAATGTGCCCGTGGGTGTTTCTGCGAGAACGGGCCATGTTCGGAGAGGGACGGACCCCTTCAGGAGGAGCAGTCGGATGCAAGTGAAGGTCTACGTGCCGAAGGTTGTCGAGATTCCGAGCGAATACCTCCCGGCGTTGGCAAAGCGGGCGGCGGACAGCCTCGGCGAGCGGGCCGAGGAGGTCTCGGCAACTCGTGGTCATCTTGTCCGCCAAGCCGTCCAGGACGGCTTGTTGCGAGATCTCGACTATCTGATCGGCGAGGACGGGACGGTCGATTTGGTTTGCGATCCCGGGATGGAAATCCCCCTTGAGTTGGACAACAAGACGCTGACGCTGGCGGAGCTGCTGGAGGCTCTCCAGTACAAGCGTAGTTGGACCAGCATGAAGGCCGCCCAATCCGACGCAGCATGATGTCCGGTTTGTTTGCCCAATTGCGAACTTTGGCGATCCGCGGGCGCGCGCCCGACGACGAGCGCAACGCTTCCGATGCCGCGCCCGAATCGCTCATGGTCGATCTGTTCGAGGCGCGCGAGAAGGCGCCCCGTCGAACGGATTCCGAGCCGACGCCGATCGATTCGGCGTCGCGCGACGGTTCGCAGGGCCAATCGACCGGTTCGGCGGAACGTGCCGCGTCGCTGCGTATGCCGCGGAATCGCCCTCGAACATCGGTTTCGTCAATCTTCGGTGACGAAAGGCAACCCGCACACCTGCCGCAGCCTTCGACGACCGTTCGATCGAGCGGAAACTCCGAATCGCCCAGCCGCGGGAGACCG
This sequence comes from Thermostilla marina, assembly GCF_054657455.1. NCBI lineage: Bacteria > Pseudomonadati > Planctomycetota > Planctomycetia > Pirellulales > Thermoguttaceae > Thermostilla > Thermostilla marina. The sequence goes on from NZ_BAAHYR010000001.1 coordinate 1,591,125, forward strand.
GAGATATCGACACAAGCCGAATCGCTCGTTTCGCAGGTTCGGCGATTGCGGGTGGTTCGCGAGGAAGATTCCCGGCAGCCGTCCGGAAACGGAATCGCTCGATTCGACAACGTGCCCACGGCCGAGGATGGTTCAATTCTCCTGGAGTGTCCGACCGGCGAGCCGGAAGAAGCCTCGCGAGAAGTCGTGGGCCGACCGTACCATGTCAACCCGTATTGGCGTCGGACGACCAGCGAGGCGTTGGACCTTCGACGCATGATCGAGGAACGGCGCCGACAGTTGACGGCCTCACGTGCGGACAACATTCGAGCGGCCGAACCCGTTCATCACACCGTCGAATCGCGCCTTTCCGGCGGTTCCGGCTCGCCAGCGGATTCCGACGGACGCGTTGCGGAACCGATGTCCAGCCGCGCTTCGAAGAGAAACGCATCGGTGGACGTGGCGGGCGAGGCTCGTTCTGAAGCGGACCACGATGCAGCCGACGAAACCCAGATGCGGGAGAAGCTACGGTCCGAGCTGATGTGGGTCGTGCAATCGTGGCCTCGTCTTTCTCCGCAGGTTCGCGACGCCGTTCTGGCCGTCGTTCGTTCCGGCTTGACCGACGAGGCGTCGCCGTCGCGATCGGTAGCCGGCGTCTGAAGAAGACGGTGGTTCGGGGGCTCGTCGGGACCGCCAATCGCGGAATTTCTTTTCGTTGGTGCGATTCTTGCAAAGACGCCTGTTTCTAAGCGGTGTTGTCGGGTGAATAGGAAAGGTGCGTAAAGTGCGTGGGTTGCTTGGGGTTTGTCGTACGCGCCTTTTTTTGGGCGGAGATGGGTTTTACCCATCCGATGAGTAAGGACGACGGTGCGGACAGTATCGAGACAGTGCGAGGTGAAAAGGGGCGGTCGCCGATCGTCTCGATTTTTCAGCAGGTGAAGCGATGGCCATGGATTCGGCATCCCGCGGCACAAGCAGGCAACGTCCGTTGAGTTGTTCTCTGTGCGGCATGCGCTTCGTGCCTCCCGAATCGGCGCAGGATGCCGACGTGATCCATTGTCCGACCTGCGGGCTGGGGCATCCGAACCCCGATCGTCGGCGACGTGTGCAGGAGGAAGCAGAAACCGACCGATCGCCCGAGGCGGTTCTCGATCGCTGGTTGGAAGGTTCTCCGGTCGTTCAGGCTTCCCGGAAGAAAGAAGACTGGGAGCTCTTGGGGCGTTGGTGCCGAATGCATCCGGCGCTGTCGCTGTTCGTCGCGTCGGTTTCGGCGGCGGTCGTCGTGCTGGCCGTCACCTTGGCTTTCCGCTTGCAGACGGCCCAACGACGATTGGAACACGCAGCGGTTCGGTTTGCGGCGACGGCCGAGGAACGCGATACTCTCCGCAGTGATCTCCAAGAATCGCGCCGGCAGTTGCTCATTTGGAAGAATCGCGCCGAGGCCAATGCGGCCGCCCTACTCAGCGGAAAAGAGGAGATTCGTCGCCTCGAAACGCAATTGGCCGATGCCCGAAAAGAGCTCGCCGAGGTCCGACGGGAACAGCTTGCAATCCGGCAGGGGACCAGCCGAGCCTTGGCCGAGGAAATGTATCGTCGTTCGGTGGCCTTGTTGCGGCAACAGCCCGCCCAAAGTTTGTTTTTGGCGGGCGAGGCGATCGACGCATTGACGAGCACCGGAGATCGGCCGCAGCCCGAGATGGAGCAGGTGTTGCGCGATGCCTTGGCGGCGGCCGGCGGCATCGGATTGCTCGGGCACAACGGTCCGGTCGAAGCCATTGCAGTCAGTCCCGACGGCCGTTTCTTGGCGAGTGCTTCGCGCGACGGCACGGTGCGTCTCTGGGACTTGAACGCCTCGGATCCGGCCTCCGGCGTCAAACGGCTCAAAGGAGATGAGAGTCCGTTTACCGCCTTGGCGTTTGCCGCGGGCGGCGGCAAGTTGATCGCCGGTTGCGAGAACGGTTCCGTCTGGTTGTGGGACGTGGAGGCCGCGGGGAACGAATCGCAGGGCCTGCGGTTGCCCGGTCACCAGGCCAGGATCAACGTGGTGTGCGTCGGTCCCAACGGTCGTTGGGCACTGACCGCCTCGGGAGATTTCGGGGAAAACGACAATACCGCCCGATTATGGGATTTACGAGCGGCCGACCCAGCCGCGGCTTGCACGGTGTTGCGAGGGCATACCCGACCGATCCAAGCGGCGGCGTTTTCGCCCGACGGTCGTTGGGTGATCACCGCCGGTGAGGATCAGACGGTGCGCGTCTGGAATCTTGCTTCATCGTACCCCGCCGCCGAGCAAGTCATTCTCGAGGGGCACGAGGGGTGGATCACCTCGATCGCCGTCTCTGCCGACAGCCGGTTTTTTGTGACCGGCAGCTACGACGGGACGGCCCGAGTGTGGGATCTCGCCTCGCCGTCGGTCAACAACCCGGCCCTGGTGCTCGGTGGTCACCAGGGTTGGGTGTCGACCACGGCCGTCGATCCGTCCGGACGATGGGTCGCGACGGGCGGTTTCGACAAAGTCGTGCGTCTGTGGGACGTGCAGACTTTCGGCGCAACGCCCAAACCGATTTTGTTGCACGGACACGAGGGCCGAATCCAGGTGTTGCGATTCACGCCGGACGGTCGATGGCTGATTTCCGGCAGTGAAGATCACACCGCCCGCATTTGGAACCTGCAAGCTGAGGATCCGGCCGAAAATGCCATCGTGCTTCGCGGTCATACCGGCCCGGTCAGTGAAATGGTCGTCAGTCCCGACGGCCGATGGCTGATCAGTGCGTGCGACGGTACCGACGCCGAGCAGGACTACTGTATCCGCCTCTGGCCGTTGGATCTCAAAGAATTGGTGCGTGCCGCTCGCCTGGCAGCGGCCAAGCGGCTCAACGAGAGTCAACGCAAGGCCCTGGTCTTGGAAACGGCCGCGCGACTGGAACGTCAGAATCGATGAGGGCGCGCCGCCGGAAGATGCGGCGGAAAGTGAACTCTCGAAAAACGAGCGGTATTCTTTGCTTCCGCGAAGAGCCTATTCGTCGTGTGTCGGCCGAGTTCGTCCGGCAGACCGTTTCGTCATTGGGCTAGCGTCGCACGACCAGCCAGCCGGCCATCGCCCACACGCCAACGAAAGAAAGCCCCAGCATGGCTTGAACGAGGGTGAGATTCACGGTCCGATTCCTTGCGTGTTTTCTTCGGTGACGGACACGAGGTGTGTCCCTCTATTCGCTACGATGCCTTTCGGCCGTCGGATTATCGACGAGAAGATGCGCGCGGCTGGATTTTCGAATCGTGCCGCCGGAGAACCGGCAGGACGGGAGAAGACACCCCGCCTTGCCCAAAGTACCGATGTCAGGCATGCCGCGGACCATGAATCTCGGAGCTCAGGAGAACGCGATTCGCAAAAGAATCAGTCGGTCATCATGCCCTGGGCGAGCATGGCGGCGCCGAGAGCGCCGGTGCCGGCGTTGCCTTCGCGTGAGAAGGCGAGCAGGTCGTTCAGAAGCTCTTGCATCTGCGAGGCGATGCCGACCACGTAGGCGGTGCGATCTTCGTTCTGCTCCTCATCGATCGCTTGTTGCAGCCGCGCGGTTTGTTCGACCAAACCGCGACAGATGTGGCTCAGTCGTCGAGGCCGGTTGGTCAATTGTTCGACGCGTTCCGGCGCGAGCATGCCGGAAGCCGTCACCATATTCCGGAACCATCGGAGCAACGTACCGCGGCTGATCGCACCGACGGGACGGCCGTCGCTGACGATGATGATTCGTCGGATGGCCACCCGGCACATGAACTCGTAGATCGACCGAATGGGCGTATCGGCTTCGTAAGTAATGACGTGCGGACGCATCAACTTGGAAACCGGTTCATCCCATGACTTGAGCGTCACCAGGGCTGCCATTAGGTCTTTCTCGGAAAGGATGCCGATCAGCTCTCCGCGATCGTCGACCACCGGCGTCGAGGTGATTCGCGAGCGCAGGAAGTAGTCGGCCGCATCACCGATCGACATGTCGTGACGCATCGGGGCGACGATCGGCGTCATGACTTGTTCGGCGGTGACGCCGTGGAACAGATTGCCGAACGTTCCCGGCTGGTCCAAGTCCAAGTGTGCCGTTTCGCTGAGCGATTGGAATCGAATCACGCGATCCCGGCCGCTGCGCTTGGCGCACAACAAAGCCTGATCGGCCTGGTCGACCAGCATTTCGGCGGTAAGCGTATCGTCGTAGACCTCGGCGATGCCGATGCTGGCCGTGACCTGCAACGTCGTATTGCCGGCGTCGACATGCGTGGCCGAGAGCTGCTTGCGAAAACGCTCGGCCCATGTCTCGGCGTTGAGTTCGTCCGTTTCGGGAAGAAGAATGCAGAACTCTTCCCCGCCGTAGCGGGCAAGGATATCGCACTTACGCGTCGAGCGACGGAGAACGTCGGCCACAGTTCGCAACACGGCGTCTCCGGCCGGGTGACCGTGCACGTCGTTGATCCGCTTGAAGTAATCCAGGTCGACCATCACGCACGACAGCGACGTGCGATGCCGCTTTGTGCGGGCGAACTCCTTTTCGGCGATTTCGTAGAAGGATCGCTGCGTCAGCAATCCGGTGAGTGCGTCGGTACGGGCCATCTGCTGGAGTCGATGCTCCAACGCGAGCACCCGCTCACCGGCGTGAAGCCTCGCCAACAGCTCGCTTTGCCGAACGGGCTTGTGGAGAAAATCGTCGGCGCCGACGTCGAAGCCTTGGACGATCTCTTCGGTGGCCGAACGCCCTGTGACGAAGACGACGTACACGTAATGCGGCAGGGCGAGCGAACGGACTTTGCGGCACAATTCGATGCCGCTGATCTCGGGCATTTCCCAATCGGTGATCAGGAAGCGAGGGCATTCGTGTTCCAACAGTTCCAGGCCTTCCCGGCCGTTCGTGGCCGTTTGGACCTCGTACCCCGCCTTTTTCAACCAATGCGAAAGCAGACGCAGGACCGACGGGTCGTCGTCGACGAGCAAGACCTGTTTGAACGTGTTGGAGGTTTCCGCACGAAGATCCTTCATGATCTGCAAACGTCCTTGGTGCCGATCCGACTTCTTGAGTGTGCACACCGTTCCGCGCGGGGTTCACGCGATGCCTCGCAACGAAGACAGGTGCAGACTCTGCCCGAGATGCGTCCAGTCAATGGTAGCTTGCGTTTCCCGGGAGACGAGCGAAGGACAGGGGACAGGAGGGAAATTATTGTCGGGCGAATGCTTAGGTTTCCCTCTCAATCGTCCCGACCGATGATCACGCTATTCGCCGCACAAGCGGTAGATCCTGTGTGATCGCGAGAGTCGGCGTAGACGGCGCCGAAATAAGACAGGCGGGATACCCGCAGGCCCCCGCCTGTCGTCAAATTGCCGCGTGAAGCAGCGCTGCGTGCCTGTAAGATGCGGTTGCTATTCTTGCGGCATGGCAAGCAATCCCAGGCCGACGTCGATGAATTGACCGCCTTCCGTCTGACGGCAGTGAACGGCGATCGTGTTCTTTCCTGCCTTCAGGGCCGCTTTGGCCTCGGGTGCAATCGTCAGCTCGACGTAGTCGGTCGTGTAGCCGGTCGTCTTTGCTGCCAAGACACCGTTGAGGTAGATCTCGGCATCCTCGTCGTGGTGGACGACCAGAACGAGGTCGTTTTCGGCAAGATCGCCCGGCAGCTCGACGGAACGGCGGATCCAGATTTCCGCGCCGTCCCACTTCGTGCCGACGATCGCCCCCGGCGTACCTTCCGTGCCGAAGCCGCCCGAGCCTTCCGACCAGTGCGAATCGTCGTAATCTGCGGCAAACCATTCGCCGGTCGGGGCTTCGGTCGTATAACGCCAAACCGATTTCGCTTCGGCGGCGGTGGGAACGATCGTTACCAGACGCGGCACCTGCCCGCGATTCGCAGCGGCGATACGATCGATGTCGACCTTGACGATTTCGCGGTCATAGGTGAGCAAACCGTTGCATTCGGTTTCGACGTCGGTGATCTGCGTGTACACTCCGGCCGCCAGCCCCTTGGTTTCGGCCAGTTGCCACAACCGACGCATGAGCGCGATGTAACGGCTGTTCAGTTCCTCGGCATTCGCCATCGACCGATAGCCCCAGTTTTCCTGCGTCCAGAGGTGACCGGGAACCGCTAGTCCCAGGCCGCCGAATTCCCCCAACACGCCCGCGCGGCCGTCCTTGGGTTCGGGCGCACCCGGACCGGGGTAGCGATGGATATCCAACACGTCACCGACGCCTTTATCCGTCCAACCGCTGGCGTTGTTGATCAACCGGGTCGGGTCGAGAGAGCGGACGAACTCGACTCGGCTTTCGGTGTCGTGCTGTCCCCAGCCTTCATTGAAGACGACCCACATGATGATCGACGGATGGTTGCGGTGCTCGTGGATCATCTCCGCCAGTTCGATTTCAAACTGCTTCTTGGCCTCGTCCGACTTGTTGTTGCCGCTGGGCATATCTTGCCAAACGAGCAGGCCCAGCTTGTCGCACCAGTAGTACCAACGCTTCGGTTCGATCTTGACGTGTTTTCGCGTCATGTTGAAACCGAGGCGTTTGGTGATTTCGATGTCATATCGCAAGGCGTCGTCCGTCGGGGCGGTGTAGATCCCGTCGGGCCAGAATCCTTGGTCCAACGGCCCCATCATGAACAGCGGCTTGTTGTTCAGGTGCAGGCGGACGAAACCGTCGGCCGCTTTGGCGACGGATACCTTGCGCATGCCGAAATAGCTCGTCACCGAGTCGATTTCTCGGCCGTCGCGCAGCAATTCGACGCTCAGGTCGTACAGAAAAGGATCGTCGGGCGACCAGGTGCGAAGTTTATCGGCGGGAATCGTCAGAAAGATGGTTTCGTCCGGCTTGCCGGTCGCTTCGGCCACGATCTCGTCGCCTGCTTCGGCCGTCAGTCGGACGGTGACGCCTTCCGTGTCGCCGCCGACGAACACGGTCGCTTCAAGGCGGCGCTCGTCCAGGTTCGGATCCAAACGCAGGTCGCTGATCGCCGTCGTCGGCACCGGTTCCAACCACACCGTTTGCCAGATGCCGGTGCACGGCGTGTACCAGATGCCTTTGGGGTGTTTGACCTGTTTGCCCCGCGGTTGATCACCGGCGTCGCTCGGATCGAACACATCGACGATCAGCTCTTGCGGGCCGTCCGGCCGCAGCGCGTCGGTGATGTCGAAAGTGAACGCATCGTATCCGCCGCGGTGTGTTCCCAGTTTGCGGCCGTTGACCGTGACGGTCGCTTCCCAGTCGACCGCTTCGAAGTGGAGAAGGATACGCGATCCTTGCCACCCGGCCGGGACGCGAAACTCGCGTCGGTAACGCAGCCGCTCGGCTTGTTCCATCACGCCGGAAAGAGCCGACTCGACCGGGAAGGGAACCAGAATCTCTCGCGGTTCCGGCGACTCTCCGAGCGTGACTTCCCAAACACCGTTCAGGTTCAGCCATCGATGCCGCACCATTTGCGGACGCGGGTACTCGGCGTGCGCGTTCTTCGGCGAAACCTGTTTGGCCCAGCGGGTTGTCAGCGGTCCCTTCGCAGGCGACCACGCGGCGGCAGGTTGCGTGCTCGACAGCACGCCCGACAGACAAATCCCGACGAGAAGGTAATGGAACCTCATGCACAAGCCTCCTGTGTGAAAAAGGTGAGAAACGCAGGCGGGACGACGAATCGCATGAGGCGGTCACCCCAAGGAGGCAAACGGCGTGGCGCAATGTCGCCATGCACCTGTACTGCAGCTTGGGGGGACTTGCGCGCAAAGGCGACCGACCAATGCAAAAACGGGAAACGCCGCATCCCTGATAACGTCGCGGCTAGTTTAAATAGCCGATGCGGGCAATTCAAGTTGCGGCGTGTGAAAAAGAAGCCGTCGGGGGCTCGGCGTCAGCCGTATTTTCCGGGCGGTTTTCCGCTGATGTACTCTCGCCAACCGTCGAGATGTTCTTTGGGCAAGCCGATTTCGCGGGTGAACTCCGATTCGACCTGCGCTTCGGTGTCGGGAACGACCACGCGGACCTTTAGACGGCCGTTCGTCTTGTAGCGGAAGATGACGTCCACCGGCCATTTTTCCGGTAGTTCCGGCGGCAGGTTGTGAACCGTAACCCGCCCGATCGGTGAGCAGTCTTCCGGTGACGGGCTTTCCCCTTCGACGATTTCGACCAAGATCGATCGTTGGTTTGCCTTATGGGTGCGGAACGTGCGTTTCGCGGTGACCGGAAGATGCGTATTACGGGGGATGACGACGCCGGTGCGTCGCCGTTTCGTCAGCGGATCGACGCCCACGACTCCCAGGCTGTGCGAGTTCACGTTACGGATCCGAAACGTAGTCGGCTCGCCCCGGGCCTTGTCGAGGATTCGACCGGCATGATAGGCCGCACCTTGGGCCACGGCCTCATCGGCGGCGACCGACGTATCCGGCTCCTTGCCCGAGAGTTCCGTGAGTAATCGGCGAACCATCGGCATGCGCGTCGAACCGCCCACCAACAACACGCGATCGATTTCATCCCATGTCAGTCCCGAGGCCTTCAACGCTTGGACCGTCGTGAATCGTGTGCGGTCCAGCAAATCTTGCGTGGCCTCTTCGAATTCGGCGCGGCTGACCTCGAACTGCTCGATCTTGCCTTGGCATTCACAGGGAATGATCGCCTTTTGGCGGGCGGAGAGCGTTCGTTTTGCGTCTTCGCACTCGCGCCACAACTTACCGGCGGCGGTCGAATCTTCCCGCGGATCGACATAGTGCTTGCGGATGAATCGTTCGGCCACGAGGTCCACCAATCGCTGATCCCAGTCCCAGCCGCCCAGGTGGACATCGCCGTCGATGGCCAACGTCACGAAGTCGCGTCCTCGCAGCTCCATCACGGTGACGTCGAACGTCCCGCCGCCAAGGTCGTAAACCAGGATGCGTTGCGGACGATCGGTCGGGGCTTCATCGTCCATCAGCCCCTGTTGATGCCCGAACGCCAACGCGGCGGCCACCGGCTCGTTGATGATGTCGAGAACGTCGAGGCCCGCCATGTATCCGGCATCTTGGGTGGCCTTGCGGCGAACCTCGTCGAAATAGGCGGGCACGGTGATGACGACGTGAGAGAAATCGCCTAGTTGTTTTTGGGCATCGACCCGCAATTTGTTGAGGATGAATGCTTCGATGACTTCGGGAGGATAGTGTTTTCCTCCCAATACCTTGTGATACACGCGGTAGCCGACGTCGCGCTTCGAACACTCGGCGACGTGGTCCGATTCGACGGCGTAGGCCTTCAGAGCTTCCTTGCCGACGACCACTTCGTCTTCGTCGAATAGGACGACGCTGGGCGTCAGGCGATCCCCTTCGGCATTGACGACCGTGACGGGGCGTTTTGTCTCATCGAGGTAACACAAGACGGAGAACGTCGTCCCCAAGTCGATGCCGACTGCCGGTGTATCTTTCTTGACTTTCATACGCTCTTCCGATCCGCCGATGTCCGTCAACCTCGCGGGGACCACACGTTCCGAAGAACGGCGTTCCCGTGGCGATCACCGCTCGAACCGCGACTAGGTGCAATGTCGAACCATGCGCCCCCCAAAAACGGGGAATCCGTTTGCTCCACAAGTATACGCTATCGTTCGCCGGACAAGGTACCCCACCGGGCCGCTGCATTCAAAACAGATCAAGGATGGCACTGTCGGGAAGCAGCCATCGAACGATGAAATAGCCGAGAACGAGGCCGCCCAACGAAAACAAGACGAATCCCGTCCAAGCGATGGTCCATCGCGGTACGGAAAACCCGAACGGGGTAGGCACCCAACGGGTGCCGTTCGACGAAAACGCCCGTGAGCCGCCGTTGTTCTCGTGATCCGCCGTGCGGACGGTGGGGGCAGGTGCATCCGATGCGTGCGGCACTTTCAGCACGGCCGTTTTGCTCGGTGTAGTTTTGGCCGGAGCCGCCCCGTCGGCACCGGTGAGAAGCATCTCGCGGGTTACGAGTTGCCGTTCGGCTTTGAGCGATTTCTTTGGGGGCGATATCGGCGGCCGCGAGGGCGGCGAAACCGGAGGCGGTTCGGCAGGGGCGACTTTGGGGCTTTCCTGCTGGGATCGTGACGCCAATATTTCTTCGACGGCTTCTTCGATCGCATCGAAGCCGGGCATCTTGTCGACCGTCGATTGCCAGCGGGCGACTTGCTCGGGGGCAAGGTTGTCCGTTCGGCGGATGGTCAATTCGGCCCGGCAGTCCGTGTCGGGAATTTCCACTTTCACGTCCAAACGCCCGTTCGACCGATAGGCAAACGTCACCAATACCGGCCAACCTTTCGGTAAGCCCGGCGGCAGGCGTTCGATCACGACCGTGCCGATCCGCGAGCAGGCTGCCGGATCGGATGATTCGCCCTCGATCACGGGAACGGCCAGCGAGTCTTGGTTTTCGCGTTCGGTGCAAAAGACCTCTGTTTTCGAGACGGGCAGTTTGCTGTTGCGAGGAATGATCGGAATCTTCGTTTTGCCGCCCGTGCCGGGGTCGACTCCTTCAACCCCCAACGTGTGCGCGTTGACTTCGACGACCTTGAATGCGGCGACAGGCAACTCAGGATATTCTTTCGCGAGTCGATAGCCTGCGTAAATCGCTGCTCCGCGGGCGACGGCCTCGTCGGGATTCACGTTCCGACACGGCTTCTTGCCCGAGAGCGCCTCGAGCATTTGCGGGATCATCGGCATTCGCGTGGCGCCGCCGACGAGAAGGACCTCATCGACGTCGTCCCATGTCATGCCCGCTGCTTCGACCACATTTTGGGCCCGAACGGCCGTCCGCTCCAGTAAGTCGGCCGTGCAACGTTCGAAACGCGTGCGGGTGATTTCGGTCTCGAAGAAGCCCTCGTTGAGCATCACGCGAAAACGGGTTTTGCGTCGGGCGGTAAGGGCCGCCTTCGACTCGACGACGGCTTCGTACACTTTCGCCCAGCGCGCCGGATCGTCGCGCGGATCGGCAAATCCGGCGGCGACCATTTCATCGGCCAAGTCATCGAGCAATGCGAGATCCCAATCGTAGCCGCCCAACTCCATTTCGCCGTCGATGGCCAAGGTGTCGATTCGGCCCGGTTCGAGATGAACGAGCGTGACGTCGAAGGTGCCGCCGCCCAGGTCGAACACCAGCACGTTCATCGGCTTCCGCGAGCCGCCCTCGGCCGATAGATAGCCCAGCGATTCGCCGAAGGCGATTGCCGCGGCGGTCGGTTCGTTGAGAATATCGAGCACGCGCAGTCCCGCCATTTCGCCCGCGTCGGCGGTCGCCTTGCGTCGCGTTTCATCGAAGTACGCCGGGACGGTGATCACGCATTGCGATTCGCGGCCGACGTTCCGGACGATGTTTTCTCTCGCTTTTCGCAGGATACAGGCCTGGATGACCGGCGGCGGCAGGCGGCGTCCGCGGATCGTGCGGCTGAACGTCGGGCATCCCATTTCACGCTTGACCCAGCGAGCGACTTCGTCCGGGTGGAGGACCGCCAGCCGCTGGGCCTCGCGTCCGACGACGATCTCGCCGTCGGCGAACCGAACGACGCTGGGCGTCACGTTTTCACCCGTCTCGCCGAGCACGACCGACGTCTTGCCTTCGTCGTCGAGATACGCCACGACGGTGTTCGTCGTGCCCAAGTCGATGCCCACGGGTTTGGGGATGCCCATAAATCGACCGTCCGATTCGATACTGTGCTGCGATAAGCGGTCGCCCGACTGTGTTGAACTGCACGGCGACGAGGCCGCCTCGTTTCCGGCAACGCGGCCGAAAATGCGATGCGGCGGCGATCGAGAGAATCTCGCGCAACTCGATGAAGAGAGTCTCTCTCTGTTCCTATTTTGACTCTACTTGGCGGGTGGAGCCAAGACAACCGCCGACCGCGCCGCCGGGGCGTTTTCGAATGTCTGCCGATCGGGCATCAAGGGACGCGAAAAACGGCTCGAATTCGGGAGATCGTCTCGCCGGCGTCGAAGGTGTGGCGGCCGGGGCGGTAATTCAGGTAGAGACGATCGACCGCGCGCCCGCGGGAGGTTTTCTCGGCCCCTCGGTACGCGATGGACGCGCCGGGCGACAGATCGATCCGAAGCAGGTCGTCGATCTGGAGTTGCCGCACGTCGCCCCAGTCGTGGGCAGCCTTCGAATGCGCGGCAATCTCGATCGTGCGTCCGTCGACCGTCACGGCGCGCACGCCGTCTTCGAATATCCAATCGGTATTGTTTAGTATTCCGATCAATCCTGTCACGATTGGTCCCGTGGTAGTTTCGCGCTCTGCGACGAGGGTTTCGGAGAAGGTGAGCGTTCCGTCGGCGCGGGATCGGAGGTGGATGTCGCCGCGGATTGCGTCGCCGTGTCGGACGGTCAATATTGCTTCGAAGCCGGAGTCGGGCGCGGTCGTTTGCAAGGAAGGAAACTCGATGGAGACGATCTTCAGCGGCAGCGGCGAATCGTCATCGGCCGAGGTGATGGCGCCGAGCAAGCTGCGGGGTGTCGGATCGATCAAGCGGTCTTCTTGTTGCGGCAGGAATTGAATCAGCGGTTGCGCCCCCCAGCTCAGCGAATGGATCGCCTGCGGTGTTCGGTGGATCAGAATCTTGCCTTCGCGCAATTGGAGAATGCCCAACGGTGCATGGAAAACGTGCTTCGGGTCGGGAGGCGGTGCGAAATGCAGGTGAAGCCACGCGCGCCCGAGGGCCGAGGCAATGTCGGTTTGTGTCGAGGGGAAGAAGTATTGATCGGGATGGTAAATCGCTCCTTCCGGCGAACGGGCTTGCATCCGTTCGATGATCTCGACCGTCCGTGAAAGCAGCGGCCAAGCATCGGGATCGTGGCCGTAGACGTACACCAGCGAGTGCCGCGTCAGCGAAATCGGCTGCCGGAACAGCGTCCAATCCTGCCCGCTGGGATACACGTAGCTGCCGTCGGGCGTGATGAACCATTTCAGGTTGTCGTAAATGCCCTGCACATTGTACGTGAGGGCGTCGGGGGGACGACGGCCGGTCATCCGAAAATCGGTCGCCGCGGCAAGGGATAGGGTGAAACACCCCATGTAGTCCGGGTGCACGAAGCCGTGGTTTTCGACGGTAAAGTCGTCGAACATATTCGCACCGAGAAACTGTTCGCGCACCGGCCGTCCGTCGACGATCGTCTCCGATTTCGCATCGGCTGGACGCAGGAATGCCGAAAGCGCCCAGCGTTGGAATTGACGTTCCCATTCGGGAAACGCCGGATCGTCGGGCATCAAGAGCATGGCGGTCGAGAGAACCTGTGCGTTCCAGGCGTTCTCTTCGGCTTTCGTATCGTGGCGAAGTTGGAAAGGCGGATCGGCGCGTGCGATCCGCTCGGCCTCGTGCCGCACGACCTTCCGCACGCCTTCCTGGAGATCGGCCGGCAGCTCGTCCCACACGAACCATGCCCCGCGACCGAGCATTTGCGTCCAATGGGCCGACTGCCAGTGGTCGCCCCAGGGGCGGCCGTCGTCGGTGCGACGCGTACCGGTCTTGTGCGTCTCGACCAGGTAACGCATCATCGGCACGATCGTTTCATCCAAGAGTTCGCGACGCGAGACGCCGACGATCGCCGAGTCGTACGGCCCGAACCGGTACAAGAAACAAAAGGCTTGCAATGCCCCGGTGTTCGGGCGAATCCAATGTTCCACACTGCGGCTTTCGGTGAGCAGCTTTCGCGTCTCGTCGCCGTGCCAAGGATGCACCAGGCCCAGCAAGTAGTGGGCTTGCCGCATGTTGCACATATAGATGCGGTCGCACAACGCTTGCACCTCGGGAGAAGTGATTTCGGGGAGGTGCGGGCGCAACGGCGTTTCCGCCGCGGAGAGCGTGAGAGGTGCCACCAAGACCAACCACGCCGAAAGGGCGAGCATCGACACCAGGGTGATGTTTCCCACGAACGGCTGCTCGGGCCGGAATCGTCCGTTTGATCCGTTTCGTTGATACACTTGCTCGTCTCCTTCAACGGAGGTGGCGCTGCGGAACAATAACGGCCAATCGTGGGGGGACGAGGAGTCTACTTCGCGGCGGCACGGACGACGTATGTTCCCGCCGAAGCGGCGAACATCCACGTCCCGTCGTCCTCGCGCGTCGCCTCGATCGTTTTGCCCGATTCGTCGACGATTTCGACGCGGGTGAACGTGTCGGGGACCCGCACCCGGAGCGTTTGGGCCGTCGCGGGGGTCAGCTTTGCTTCCATCGATTCGGGCGTCCAGGTCAGGGCGACACCGACGTTGCCTCGCGCCCGCAGCCCTTCGATGCTGCCGGAGGGCCATGCGTCGGGGACGGCGGGCAGCAAACTGATTTCGCCGCTGTGACTTTGCAGCAGCATTTGGGCGATTCCCATCGTACCGCCGAAGTTGCCGTCGATTTGGAAGGGCGGGCAACTGTCGAACATGTTCGGCAATGTGCTCTGCGTGACAAGCTCCCCGAACAACTTGTGGGCTCGATTGCCGTCGCCGAAGCGTGCCCACAGGCTGATCTTCCAGGCCTTGCTCCAGCCGGTTCCGCCGTCGCCGCGGAACTCGAGCGACTTTCGAGCAGCGGCACATAGCTCGGGCGTGCCGCGCAGAGTGATTTCCTCTCCGGGGAAAACACCCCAAAGATGAGAAACATGCCGATGCTTATTGTTCGGGTCGTCCTTGTCTTCGAGCCATTCTTGGAGTTGACCGTATCGGCCGATTTGGTTCGGGGCGATTCTCGACCGCATGTCGAGCAGTTGTCGGCGAAATTCCGGATCCACGTCCAGGATTTCGGCCGCTTTCGCTGTGGCGGCGAACAGGTAGCGGATGATTTGATGGTCCATCGTCGGTCCCATCACCAGCCCGCCCTGTTCGGGCGAGTTGGACGGCCCCGAGATCAGCCAGTGCTCGGGTGACCGAGGATCTTCGATCAGGTAATGCGTGAAAAACTCGCAGGCCTTTTTCATGAGCGGATAGGCCCGCTCGGCGAGAAACTTGCGGTCTTGCGTGTACTCGTAGTGCCACCACAGATGCTGGCACAGCCATGCGCCGCCGGTGGGCCAAATGCCGTGGTTCGAGGCGTTGATCGGGGCGGTTCCCCGCCACAGGTCGAAATTGTGATGAAGGACCCAACCCGGGGCATCGTAATGCACCTTGGCCGTGCGCGCGCCCGAGATTGCCAACTCGTCGAGCACGTCGAAGAGCGGCTCGGCGCACTCCGAAAGATTGCACACTTCAGCGGGCCAGTAATTCATTTCGACGTTGATGTTCGTCGTGTATTTCGATTCCCACGGCGGCGTCAGGCTCTCATTCCACACACCTTGTAAATTGGCCGGTTGACTACCGGGGCGGCTGCTGGAAATCAGCAAGTAACGTCCGAACTGAAAGTACAGGACGGCGAGGTCCGGATCGTCCTGCTTGCCGAAATCGCGAATTCGTCGATCCGTCGTTTGGTGTACGGCTTCCGTCTTCGGAAGTGAGAATCGTACGCGATCGAACAGGGAACGATAATCCTGCACGTGACGTGCCAGCAACTTTGCGTAAGGGAGAGAAACGGCCTTTTCCAGTGTTTCGACACACCGGGCGGAAGGGTTCCCGCCGACGTCTTCGAAGTCGCGGTAGTTGGTCGCCGCCGTGAGCAGGATGGTAACGGCATCGGCCTCGCGGACCTGGAGCGTGCCGTCGAGGGCTTTCAGCGACCCGCCTTCGGGGCGGACGACCGCGCGGGCCTCGAACCGGATGACGCTCGGCAGGCCTTCGTTGGTGCGTTTGCTGATGTAGTCGGCGACGCGGCCGCGAAGGATGATCGTATCGTCGGCGATGCGCACGTCGTGTTCGGCGTGCGGCGTTTCCAGAGAAGCCGTGCAGGCGACTGCGCCGGGCTTGTCGGCTTCGATCCGCACGACGATGACTTGATCGGGATAGCTGGCAAAGACCGTCCGTGTGTACGTGGTCTCCCCGATGCGGTAGGTCGTGACGGCCCGCGCCGATGAGAGGTCGAGTTCCCGTCGATACTCGCTGATGTCCTGGGTATCGCCGAAATCCAAGTACAAGTCACCGCACGGTTGATACGGGGTTTGCCGTAGCGGAACGCTCATGAAATGTTGCGACGCCAAGGCCTGGGCTTCTTGCTGTTTTCCTTCGAACAGCAGACGCCGGATCTCGGGGAGATAGCGAGCAGCACCCGGATGCGAATAGTCGTGCGGGCAACCGGCCCACACGGTGTCTTCGTTGAACTGAATCCGTTCCCGGTCCGTTTTTCCGAACACCATGGCGCCGAGCCGGCCGTTGCCGATCGGTAAGGCCTCGGTCCATTTGGTCGCCGGTTTGTCGTAGGTCAGGCGAAGGGAATCGTCGGCCGTGGCGACGCTCGTCGCGGCCAGTGCCGTAATCAACAAGGAGGCGAAGCCGAGTCGGCGGGGTTGGAGAAAACGGATGCGCTTCATGGAAGGCCCTCTCTTTCGATTTCAGCAAGAAACGGGGGACCGCGAATCGGCAAAACCGGGGATGACGTGCCGCAGGGAGCACGGATTGTTTGCCGAAAGCGGTTTGTCGGTCGGCAGGCAACCGCGTTATTCGATTTCGGCGCGATATGTTTCGCCGGATCGAACGGAAATCTCCCACCGGCCGTCTGCCGTGCGTGCCGGAGCGAAATCACCGTCGGTCGCGGTCCACTTTACCTGGTCGACGGTCTTCGGGAAACGAACGAGATGACGTCCGTCGCTTTGGGGACGAAAAACGACACGCGTCGGTTTCTCGTTTTTCCAGTCGATGTCGATTTCGACGTTGCCGCGGGCGCGGAGGCCGGAGACCGAGCCGGCGCCCCAATGGTTCAGCGGCCAGGCGGGAAGAATCGCGATCTCGCCGGCATGGCTTTGTAGCAACATTTCGGCCAGCCCCGCGGTGCCGCCGAAGTTGCCGTCGATTTGGAACGGCGGGTGCGTGTCGAACAGGTTCGGCAGCGTCGATTTGATCAGCAACGCCTGGACGTTTTCGTAGGTCTTGTCGGCATCTTCCAACCGTGCCCAAAAGTTGATCATCCAAGCGCGGCTCCAACCGGTGTGTCCGCCGCCGTGCGCCAGGCGATATTCCAGCGACTTACGCGCGGCGTCGGCGTAATCGGGCGTTTCGGCCGGGGAGAATTGATGACCGGGATGCAAGCCGAACAGGTGCGACACGTGTCGATGTCCCGGCGAGGGTTCGTCGAACGGCTCGGCCCATTCCATCAAGCGGCCGTCGTCACCGATTTTCGGCAAGGCGAGTCGTTCGCGGGCTTCACGGACACGACGGGTGAACGCGTCGTCGATGCCCAATACTTCTGCCGCATCGAGCAGATTCGTGAACAAGTCCCAGATGATTTCCTGGTCCATGGCGCAGCCCATTGACAAGTGAGCTCGCTTGCCGTCGGGAGTTGCGAACACGTTCTCCGGCGAGGTCGACGGTCCCGAGACCAGTTTGCCGGTCTTCGGATCCTCACAAAGCCAATCGAGGCAGAATTCCGCCGCTTCCCGCATCACGGGATAACCTCGCGTTCGCAAGAATCGTTCGTCGTGCGTGTACAGGTAGTGTTCCCAGAAATGGCGTACACACCATGCGGCCCCCATCGGCCACATGCCGTAACCGGTCCTGCCGATCGGGCTGGTCCACCACCAGGCATCGGTCGTGTGATGGGCCACGAACCCACCGCAGTTGTACACGTCGCGGGCCGTCTTTCGACCTTGCGGCCGGAGGTTTTCCACCAGGTCGAAGAACGGTTCGTGGCATTCGCTCAGGTTGCAGACTTCGGCCGGCCAGTAGTTCATTTGAACATTGATATTGATGTGGTAGTCGCAATTCCACGGGGCGTTGATGTGTTCGCACCAGAGGCCTTGCAGATTCGAAGGCATGCAGCCGGGCCGCGAACAACTGATCAGCAGGTACCGACCGAACTGGAAATAGAGGGCGACCAAGCCGGGATCGTCGGCACCTGCTTGAACCGATTTCAGCCGTTCGTCGGTGGGAACGGAGGACTTGTCGGGACCGTCGATTGATAACGCCACGCGATCGAACAGGCGGCGATGTTCTGCGACGTGGTCGACCAACAGGGCGCTGTATCCTCGCTTCGCCGCAGCCGCGATCCAGTCGCGGCATTGTTGCAGCGGATCGTCGCGGTTGTAGGTCGTGGCAGCGGCCAGCAGGATCGTCAGGGCGTCGGCCTGCTCGACTTTCAATGCGCCGTCTTCGGCCTTGATGTGTCCGTTTTCCGGGATCGCTTTGAGCAACGCCTCGTAGAACACACCGGGGAATTCTTTGCCCGCGTCGACTTGGCCGTGCATTCGAAGCCCGTCGTTGCCGACGCACTCGGTTGCGAAATTCTCAGGCCGATCGAGTCGAAGCGTGCAGGTGATGCGGCCGGGTTCGTCGGCCTCGAGTCGAACGACCAGCACCTGGTCGACCGGCGAGCTGAAGACCGTGCGACGGTAGCGAACGCCCTGATGGGTGTACTCGACCGAAGCGACCGCCTGCGACAGATCGAGACGGCGCACGTAATCGGTGGCCTCGTCGTGCCCCAGGTCGATTTTCAGGTCGCCCAGCGTCTGGTAGCTGCGGATCCAGCGCGGCCCTAGAAACTCGCGTTGAACAAGCGCTTCGGCCTCGACGTAACGGCCTTCGAAGCAAAGTTTTCGGGCCTCGTCGAGAAAGCGATAGGCGCCCTTGCGGTCGCGATCGGCGGGCGAACCGGCCCACACGGTATCCTCGTTCAGTTGGATGCGTTCCTGGTCGGTCTTACCGAAGACCATCGCCCCGAGACGTCCGTTGCCGATCGGTAACGCCTCGGTCCACTTGGCAGCCGGTTGCTTGTACCACAGCACCGGCTTCTCGACGGCGAAAGCCTGGGTGGTCAGGAAAACAGCGACGACGATCGACAATCCGATCGACAACCGATGGGAGAGCATGCTGTACTTCATGGTGATCTCGAGTGCGTGAATGGGGGGAAGGAAACCTCTGACCGAAGATTCAGCGAACGATGCGGACGTCTCCAAGCCGATACCAGCCGTCGGACAACCTGCCTTCGATTCCCAGTTGGACAACGGGTGTGATTGTATTGTCTACAATGCCAATGTCCAAGGAGTAGGAACCGGCAGGAAGGGTAGCGGGCAGGGGGATCTCCGCTTGACATTCGACGGGCGGTCCCGGCGGAAGATCGGGCGGATTTTCCAGGAACGACTCGGTAAAGACCTCGACCTCGCCGGGCATCCAATCGTTGACGGTGATTTCCGTCGCATGCACGGTCGCATTGCCTTGCCGGTCCAACGGCCTCAACCGAAACGCCACATGGTACGGTCGATAACACGGTGCCGAACCGACGTTGCGCCACCGCATGGCGATGTCCAACGTGTTGTCCGGCGTCGCGACCGCGGGATACGACGCTTCTTCCAGCACGAATCGGTATCCCAGGCGGCGGAGAAAGCGTTCGACTTCGGCCCGAACGTTTTCTCCCTCGGGGAGCGGTGCCGACTTGTTGTTGATCGCCGAGGCATGCACGGCCAAGGCGTAGTTGAAGATATACCGCAGCGACCAGCCTTCATCGACCCATTTACGGATATCCCAGCAGGTTTCGAAGGCGACCGGCGCGCGTTTCCAGGCGTCGAGGGCATCGGCTGCGACGAGCCAGCCGGGATAGCCTTTCCGCATGTGGCACCACGAGCGCGAGAAACCACCCAGGTCGCCCAAACAGTCGGCACGCCATCCGCAGCCGTGGCGAACTGCGTAGGCGAGCATCTCTCCGCCGCCGATGAGCATCAAAAGCGGCGTCTTCCGGAACGATTCGAGATACGTATCCACGATGCGGCGTTGGGTTTCCGGGCTCGGCATCCCAAGGGAAGACGATTGCGACATGTGCCATTCGCCCCACCAGCCGACCGACCCGAGATCGATATGGCTGATATCGGGATGGCCGTCGTATCGCTTGCCGAGTCGACGAATGAAATCGAGATGGGCTTCGAGCACGACAGGATCGTCGAGGTCGGGAACTTCAAGGGGCAGGGGGGAAGCGCCATACCGGGTTGTTACGACGCGGCCGCCGATTTTTTCGAGCCAATCCGGGTGGTACGGCTGCTGCCGGTAGGTTGAGCAACACATCACGCGGAAGGCGAGTTTCTGACCGGCTTTGCGGGCAGCCGCCAGCTCCCGGTCCACGAGGGCCGTATCGATGCGCCCTCGCTCGGGTTCCAGCGTTCCCCAACCCCATCGAAGATAATAGATCGTCGAAGGAATTCCTTCGGGCAGATTCCGATCGTTGTCGGCGGTGTGATGGAACGTCTCCCAGCCGACATCGGGATTGGCGAGGATGGCGTCGGTCGGCTTGGGACGAACGACGATGCGATCAGAGGGCGGTGTTTCTGCTGCCGTCGGCATGGCCTCAAGAGGCGAACGCGCCCGGGATTCGGTTCCGCCAAGAACCGCCGAAAGAGGCACGCGGGCAAGGGTGATCGTTTCGTAGGGGTGACTCTTGCCGCGCTCGTACAGGCACAAGATCGTGCCGTCGTCGCGAACGGCCAGGCATGAATAGGCCGAAGGCCCTTCCCACAACACGAGCTTGGCGGGCCAGGTTCGGCAGTCGTCCAGGCTGGCTCGCAACGTCATCCGAACTCGGGCGTGGGAATCGGCAGGGTTCGAAAACAAGACCACACCCGCCTGTTCGGCAGAAGGAAAGCGATAGCGTCGGATGCTCGCTTGGCAAATCGGTTCGGGAAGCGATTCGTCGAAACGGACGGGCGACCACGTCATGCCTCCGTCTCGACTGACGGCGACGGCCCGACATGTCTTTGTGCGGTCGTAGTTTCGCATGTTCAGCAGCAGTCCGCCGTCCGACAACTCGACGGCCTCGCATTCGTTCCAGGCGGGTTCGACGCTGCCGCCTAGGTGCCATGTCTTGCCGTGGTCGTCACTGTAGATGATATGAGAGCCGCGATCCTTTGTATCGGCGACGATGTGATCGCAGGGAATGACGAGTCGACCGGATCGCATGGCAATGCCGCAACCCGGTCCGGTGGCGTACCATGTCCAATCGGGGCGCTTGAGCGATTCGGTCAGATCGACCGGTGTCGTCCAGGTGCGACCGTCGTCGTCGCTGGTGCTCAGCCACACCGTGCGCGTGCCCTTGCTCGTTTTTGCGATGATCTCGCTTTCGTGATCTTCTCCCAGGTTGTGAGTCATGAACAGGAAGATGCGGTTGGTCGTCGGATCCTGGACAGGGCAGGGGTTGCCGCAGGTGTTGCCCTCGTCGTCCCATACAACCTGAAGGGGGCCGAACGTTCGGCCGCCGTCTTCACTGCGTTTCAAAACCAGGTCGATGTTTCCGGAATCGCCCCGCCCGTTCTTTCGGCCTTCGCAAAAGGCCAAGACTGTGCCTGCTTTCGTAACGAGGACCGAGGGGATGCGAAAGGTGTGGTAGCCTTCCGTGCCCGAAACGAATACCGGTTCCTGCACGACGGCGGCCTCTGCCGGAGTTTCCGCGCTTACCCGATCGGAAAAAGTTGCGACGGTCGTCCATATCAAGGCGAGACAAACGACGCCGACGCGCATGCAAGACTGTCGAATAGTCGTGCGCAAACCGAGGCGGTGAATCTGCCGCATGAGGATCGCTCCTGTACTGCATTGGATCGGGGGTAATGTCACGGCGGGAAAGGCATTGGGGCTTTTGCGATTTGGTGGTTGAACGTACGATAACACCGGTACTTACCGTGTGCAAGAAATCGCAGTCGAGGGCGTTTGGGCAATGTCGAAACCACCCGAAAGCGACGTTCGAATGCGAGGATTCGCACGTCGAACACCGGTGGCCGAGGTCTTGAGTTGGATCGATCGGCACGTGGCGCCGCTGCCGTCGGAACGCGTGCCGCTTCTGGATGCCGCCGGGCGCGTGGTTGCCGGAGCGGTCACCGCAAGGCTCGACGTGCCAAGTTTTCCGCGTGCGATGATGGACGGTTACGCCGTGCGCGCTGCCGATACGGCCGGAGCCGGCACGTACAACCGATTGGCGCTGCGCGTGGTCGGTCGATCGATGCCGGGGGCGCCCTTCGACGGCACGATCGGCCCGGGGGAAGCGGTTCAGATCATGACCGGTGCCGCGTTGCCGAAGGGGGCCGACGCTGTACTACCGGCCGAGGCGACGGACGGCGCCCCGAACCCCGACGAATGCCTTTCCCGCTTGGGACGCGGGGAAACGTGGACGGTTTACGCGATCGCCGAGGTGGCTCCGCAGAAACACGTCGGTCCCGTGGGGGAAGACATCCGGCGAGGCTCGACCGTGATCGAGCCGGGCCGCCGCTTGCGTCCTCAGGATTTGGGGGTTGCGGCCTCCGCGGGCATCCGCCGGCTCGACGTCGTGCGACGGCCGCGTGTGCGGCTTGTGCTCACCGGCAACGAGCTGGCGGCCGTCGGCGAAGAGCCGGATCTCTCACGGTGTCAAATCATCGATGCCAACGGACCGATGCTCACCGCCTTGGTCGCGCGCGACGGTGGGAAGACCGCCTACCCCGGCATCCTTCCCGACGAAGAAACCGTCATCCGCGAGGCGCTCACCGCCGATGCCGACGTCGTGTTGGTGTCGGGAGGATCGAGTGTCGGTGTCGAGGATTTCGCCCCGCGTTTGACCGCAGAACTCGGCGAACTCGTCTTCCATGGAATCGCCATGCGGCCGAGCAGCCCGACGGGGATCGGGCGGATCGGAGATCGCTACGTCGTCCTGTTGCCGGGGAATCCGGTGTCGTGTCTATGTGCGTACGATTTCTTCGGGGGAAGAATCATTCGAAAACTGGCGGGGCTTCCGGCCGAATGGCCCTACCGCCGTGTCCGAAAGCCGCTGCGGCGCAAGGCCGTTTCGGTCGTCGGACGTACCGATTATCTTCGCGTGCGCTTGGTGGACGGCGGCATTGAACCCTTGGCCGTTTCAGGGGCGTCCGTGTTGTCTTCGACAACGCGAGCGGATGGGTTTGTCGTCATTCCACCGGACTGTGAGGGCTATCCGCCCGAAACAGAGGTCGACGTTTACTTGTACGACGATCTGCCCGATGGCGATCCGGCCGCGGCCGTACGCTGAATGCGGACCTCGGCGAAGCGAAAAGTCGGTCCACTCATTGGGAGGGGCTTTCGATCAGAGCGAACGCGCGATGCATCGCCTCGGCTACCGTTTCGACCGCTTTTTCCGGCGGGAGCGTGCGAAGTTCTTTCTTGAACGGTTCGCAATATACGGGTCCGTCGTAACCGATTTCGACCAGCCCCGATAGGAACGTCTTGAGGTCGATGACGCCGGTGGCACACGGCAATTCGCGCGAGGTGTCGAGTTGTTCGTCAACGGCCAAGCCGGCCGGGGCGTCGTTCAGGTGCACGCTGATGATTCGGTCCCCGGGGAGCGATCGAAGGTCGTCGATCGTTTCTTGAGCGGTGTACCAGTGCCAACTGTCGAGTGTGATCCCGACGTTCGGCAGGTCGATGCAGGCGATCAATTCCTTCATCTCGTCCATCGTGTGGATGAAGGGGTAACGATAGCGAGTCCAACTCGTTTTCGGGCCGACGTATTCGAGCCCCAGACGCAGGTCGTAATCGTCGAGAATACGGGCGACCGCCGCGAGACGCTTCGCATGACGGGAGAAGTTGCGGCGGAAGGTGAGTTCGTTCGAGCCGGGGACGATCCACGTACCCAGCCGGTCGGCCCCCGCTTTGTTCAAGACCTTTGCGAATTGCGGCAAACGTTTCAGGTCGGCGACGAAATCGGCCTCATCGCCGCGAAATTGGACCGGCAAGCCCGTTACCGACCAGGTCAGATTCTTGGCCTTCAGCCCGTCCAATAACGACGCAAGTTCGGCATCGTCGAGTTTCGACAGGGCATCGGCACGCGGTTCGACTGCCTCGAAGCCGTATTTCACCGCCCATTCGATCGATTGCCGCAGGTCGGCGCTTACGCCGATCGCCCCGCAGTGCAATGCCATTCGAAAACGACGCGAGTCCCTGGTTTGTGGCGTGTCTTGGGAGCCTTCAGCAAGTTGAGAGGCAGCGGTAAAGCCGGCAGCCAGCAACGCACTTCCGGTGGCCAAGAACGTGCGACGATCATGTTGCATCGGTGGGACTCCTGTATCGGAAACGAGTTTTCACGGGGAATGCGACCGGCGCCCATGCTAGTCGGACCGATTTTCGCTCGCAAGGTTGGACGGCGGGCATCGGACAGTCGGTCAGCGGCGGCTGCACCGTCACTCAGTCGACGAGCAAGTGCATGGCGGCCAGATCGCGTCGCACATCGGAACGTCGCAATAGTTCTTCGAGAAGACGCACGGCCGGTAAGTCTCGCCGGTCTTTGCGGACGGCCAAGTCGTAGTGTTCTTCCGTGATCGGCACGAAGCCCAGACCACGCAACCTTGCAACCGGTTCGATGGCGACGCCCCAGTCGGCGCGGCCTTGGGCCACCGCGGCCGCGACGGCGTGATGGCTCTTCGGTTGATAGTGATAACCCGGCGGCTGGGTTCCTGCGAGCAGCCGATCGATCAAGATGCGGGTGCCGCTGCCTTGGTTCCGATTGACCATCAAGCAGTCGGGCAGCGAAGCCAATCGGCGAACGAGTTCCTCCGGAGGGGTGGTCGTCGCATCGGCAAAGCGAGGATCGTCGACGCGAAAGACGATTCCTTGCATCCGGCGGTAACCGGGAATCAGCTCCAATTGGTCGTCGAGGAACGGCCGATTGTATTGTCCGGTCGACGGATCGAACAGGTGGATCCCTGCCACGTCGCATTCGCCGCGGCGTAACGCGTCCAGTCCGCCGGTCGAGCCGACGGCCAGGAATCGCACGCGCAACCGCTCTTGAACCAGGCGGCCGAGCAGGTAATCGAGCCCCGGACAATGGCTGCCGATAACGACCAGATCGGCCGGCTCGATATCTTTGGCCAGCAGTTGAACGGGAACCTGGCTTCCGGCCTCGAGCAGCTCGGTATGTCGATCGATCGTGATGAAGCCGTCGGCCTGACTGAAGGTCGTCACCGAGCCGGAGCCCTTGCCCATCGGATAGGCGGCCGGCAATTCTTCGTCTGCACCGTGAGAAGCGATCAGACCGACGAGGAGGTATTCCGTTCGTCCGATCTCTGAGCGAATACGGACCGGGACGCGAGCCTGAATCGTGCCGGGGCGACGTTCCGGCATGCCGGAACATTCGCGAATCACGGGGGCCACGAACTCATGAAACGTGAAGATGGCTGATGTAGGAAATCCCGGCAAAATGACGACGGGCTTGCCGTGATGCGACGCCAGGCAGATCGGTTTTCCAGGTTTCAATGCCACGCCGTGGGCGACGATTCCCGGTTCGCACAGTTCCCGGACCACGCGATAGCAGAGATCGCCCGCCCCTTTGCTCGTGCCGCCCGAAAGGAGAACGACGTCGAACTGTTCCAGGGATGCGGCGACCAGCTTTCGCAGGCGGTCGATGTCGTCGGGCACGATTCCCAATTGCACGGGGATGCCGCCCGACTCGGCGACTGCATCGGCGATGATCCGCGAGTTCGAGTCGTAGATCTTTCCCGGCGGAAGCGATGTCGGGGCGTCGTCGGGTGCCACGAGTTCGTCACCGGTCGAGATGATGCCCACCGTCGGACGACGCCGCACCGAGACGGTCGTTCGGCCGAGTGCCGCCAGCACGCCGGTCTCGCGGCTGGTGAGACGGCTTCCCGCCCGCAAAATCGTTTCGCCTGCGGCAATGTCGGACCCGGCATACGAAATGCCGAAACCGGGATGCACGGCCTTCCGCACGAAGAGTCGATTGCCCTCTTGGTCGGTGTGTTCGACCATGACGACCGCATCGGCTCCGCGCGGCAAAACGGCGCCGGTTGCGATCGTGACGGCTGTACCGGTGGAAACCTCCGTCTGCGGCATACGTCCCGGTGCGATGACTTCGGTCGCCAAGGTGAGGACCTTGGGCGTTTCTTCGGCGGCACCGAAGGTGTCGGCGGCGCGCACGGCGAAGCCGTCGTAGTTCGAGCGATCAAAAGGCGGCACATCGGTTTGCGCGACGATGTCTTCGGCCAGGATGCGCCCGGCCGCCTCCGACAGGTGAACCTGTTCGGCTTCGACAGGTAACGAAATCGCGCGGCGAAATCGCCGTTCGGCCTCGTCACGATCGATGACGTTCAAGAATTGCTCTTGCGGCATGGTGCGGCTTTGTCCAAGGGGCGGTCGTTTGACCAAACGGGCCCGCGATCGATAGTGCGGTCGTGGCTGTTCACTTTTTGGGCGGCGCCCCGTCGGGAACTTTCTGGCGCTTACTGCGGGCAAGCCAAATATCGACACATTCTTGGGCGAAGGCTTCGTCGCGTGTGCGCCTCAGCAAGTCGGCCAAGGCTGCCACGTGTTGGCCGAAGTCGGTGGAGCCCGTTGTCGCCAGGTCCCGCGGTTTCCCGAATATCGGAAAACGCATGAACAACGCCAAGACCGCAACGATCGTCCAGTGCACGAGGATCCAATTGAGCGGATACGCGCGAAAGATGCCGGGCGATTCGGATGTGGCCGCCTCGCCGATAGGCACGTCGGTCGTGTTCGTCTCCAAGATGACGATCTTCAACGGTTCGTCGCCGAGCGCGTTGATCAGGTTGGCGGCCAGACGCCGATTTTCGTGATCGACCAGCGGCACGTTGAATAGAAACGACCCGTTTGCGATCACCCAACGATAGGCGACGTTTTCCAACCGATCGTGTTCCGACCATGCAGAAGAATCAGTCATGTCCGGCGCGTGCCATACGTCTTCGAACATATCCCCCCAAGGGCGGGCGACCGGACTGCGGAAAACGAACGGCAATCTTTCGGGACCGACGGTCAACAAGATTTCGGCGTCTTTCGGGGGCGACCATTCGGCGTAGAGTTCCAGGTGGACGTTGTTCTTGGCGACTCCGCGCAGCAACTGCGGTGAGCCTGCTGCATTCCGCATGATATGCCGTTTGCCCTTCCGCCGGACGGTATACCAGGAGCACGTCGCCTTTTCGGGAAGACCCGCGACGATTTCCTCGAAGATCGCTTCGGCCGCCTCGGCCTGAGACCGGTAAGTGGCTTGTTGCCGTGAATCATCCACGACCGATGCGGCGCATTCGAAATAGTACGGAAAGGCATCGTACTCGCGGCCGATGAAGATCAAGTGGCTTCCGCTCGTGTCGAGCCAATCGTCGAGAAAGGAGCGTGTCTCGTCCGAAGGCGGGGCGAAAGCGTTCGGCGCCCATATGATGCAATCCGCGTCGTAAAGATCGTACGTCAAGCGGGTTGCCACGGTGACGTCGTGCCCGGCTTGTTGAAGCATCGAGGCGAACGCACTCAGTCCGTTGATTCCCTCACGTCCCGTGCCCGTGCACCGCCCGTATCCCGATTCGAGTCGCTGAGAGCATCCGCTCGCAACCACGGCCGCAAAAACGGCGCATGCAGCGAACCGTAGGCTTCGAAGACCTGGCGGCGTGTGTGCCTTGGTGTGCATCATGATTACGGAAAAAGCCGAAAACTCAGTCGGGACGGGCTACTTCGTTGCCGCGGCTGCTTGGAGAAATTGAGGGAGTTGTTCGTAATATCGTCGGAACCGTTCGGGATCGGCGTCGCGGCTGCCGTAGTAGACTTCTTCGAACAGCAACATCGTCTCTTCGTAGAAGCGGCGCAAAAACGACATTCCCCGCAACTCGCGCAGGTATTGGCGATTCGTCTTACCGCGTTCGAGGCGAATGCGGTCGTGTTTGTCCAGCTCGATCAGTTCGTATCCAAACAAGAGAACGACGGCGCGGCGATAGTCGCCCTTGGCCACGGCCTCACGAATGGCGGCTTCCCAGTCGCGGATAGCCGTGTCGATATGCTCGGGCAAATCTTCCAGTTGCCGCCGTCGCGGTGCTTTTTCGGCAGGCGGTCGGCCCACGTCCGTTTCGCGATCGCGCAACCAAAAATAGGCGATGAGAACCAGGATGGGGATGGCCAGAATTGCAATCAGTACCAAGATCGTAGTCAATGGCGGACCGCTTGCCGGCGCTCGAATGCGAAAACTGCCGGGACGCGGAGCGGGCGGCCGAGGGGTTCGCACGGGAACGACGCGGTCGGCGGCGCGATCGTACCAGGGCGGGGACGAGATCGGTCCGCCCAACGCCTTGCGGCCCGATTCGATAGGATCGATCGGCCGCGGCGACGCCCAAGACGATTCGCCGGCCCAGCATGCCGCAATCAAGATGACGACGAACTGCGCGAACCGGAAAACGAAGGTCGATCCAGCGGCCCATCGCTGCGAACTTCCCGCCGACATAGCGGCACGTCGTCGAATCGAGTGCGTCGTTGAAGTCGTCATGTTCATCGAAAACGAAACGCCACGCATTGTCATGAAAGGTCGCTCGTGAAACCGAAGCGGCGTGCCAAACGCTCGGCCTCCGTCCTCATGGCCAACTCCAGTTCCCAACCTTCGAACCGAATGCGGGCGTTGATATATTGCAAAAACCGGATGGTGGTCGTGTAACCGACGACGAGCCAAGCGGCAATGTGCCAAGCGAACACATACGTCCAATTGTTTTCCACCAGGGAAAGAGGAAACAAGAAGACGATCACCATCACAAACGAGAAACCGAGACCTACGAACAACGCGAGTGCGGTCAACATGGTGGTCGCGGACTGTGTAAATCCGTCGTGTATTTCATAACGTTGAAACAGGAGGCATCGCTGTCGACTCGAGAACGTATTCGGTTTCCCCAACAACGGAGCCTGTTCCAAGATGACGATTTCCGGAAGGCATTTTCCCGACCAGCGCATCGGATTCGGCAGCAAGTACCAAAACGCCATTTGCGGGATGGCCCGGAGGGTTCGAACGATCAGACGGCCGATCATCACCTTGCGATTGAAGAATGCTTCGCCGAGGTACGCCGTCAAGAACGAGGCAGCGAGGGGGCCTTCGTACTCGGTAAGGACGATAATCGCCAAGATTCCCAAAAACCAAGCACCTCCGGTCTGCTCGTGAAAGGACGAATTCTCGCTAAACGCAAAAACGAACTGGGCGACGAGAGTGTTGAGGACGAAAAACGGCAATACGCCGAGAATCAGTGCGCCCGCCATGCGCAAGCCGTCCGTGCCCCAAAGGCGAAATGCCAGGTCGGCAATTTCGTATGGGGTTCGTTTGCGAATCGTGATCGACGTTTCAGCAAGATCGAGCATAGCGACGGTTGGCGAGTCCCAATCCGAAAATATAGAAACAAATCGCGAAGGTAGAAACGACGGCGACCGCGAACTTCACGGCATACGGCAATGCCGAGGGCGACACGAGCCCCTCGATGAACGCGGCGAATACGAAAAAGGCTACGGCTACGACCAGCTTCGGGGCGACGTCTTGCATCGCGTGGTACAGCGAGGCACGACGCGTCCACCTCCCGGGCGACACGATGGCGTATCCGAGCCGGATACCGCAGGCCGCCGCCAATACGATGCCGGTCAATTCGAACGGTCCGTGGGCGGTGACGAACTCGTAGAAATTGCCGGAGAACTCCGTCGAGCTCATGTGGCCGAACAACGTGCCCAACAGGATCGAATTGTTCAGCAGCAGCAAGACCCCCGGAACCATCAACAGCAGGCCCAAGGCAAAGCAATTGAGCGCAATACCCACGTTGTGCTGAATATAAAAGCCGGCCCGGTGGATTTGTGAGTTGTCCCAATCGGCGGGTTTTTCGGCGTACATCGATTCGATTTGCGACAATGCCTCGGTGCCGGCCACGGCCTCGGCGAATGCCGTATCGCGATAGGCCAAAAACATGCTGCCCAAGAAGGTGCTCCAAAACAGGGCGAACACCGACCAAAAAATGCCGTCGAAAAGGACGCGAGGCGGCGTTTCACGAAACAGGACGAGGAACCACCGACGAAACAAGGCGCTGCGCTTGCGGTAGAGGACGTTGTGCGCCTTGCCGATCAGGCGATGCAGATACTCCACCGTGTCGTGGGGTAGTTGATGCGCTTCGGCCAGCGCCAAATCGGCACAGACGGCGCGGTACAGCTGGGAAAACTCGAGAACGCGTTTGGCGTCGCGTCCGGCACGTGTCGACAGCTCGTCGCACAGGATTTCCAGCCGCGTCCAATCGGCTTGTCGGTTGACCAATAGTTCGGTGGTATTCATGGCGGTGGTGCGCGATTGCGATTATCGGGACATACCGGAGGTCGGTGCGGCAAAGGGCGAAGACGGCGCAACGACGGCGAACGGTCCGGCCGTCGACGGAGACGCATTTGAAAATTGGGTCGTATCGAAAAAGGCACGGCAGTAAAACGCGCCGAGGACGAGGTCGGGATCGGTCGTTTCCGGTAGCCCGTAACGTTCCCGCAACACGGCAGCCAGGGGCTCGGCGATTTCGCGGCGGCGCTCGGAAGAAAACAGGTGCCGACGTTGGACGTAGTCGGCCAATACGCGTCGCAACCCCGGTCGCATGTCGAGTCGGCCGGGAAGCCGTTCCGCAATCGCCAAAACACGCGGATCCGTGACTACCGGCAGCGTCGCGGCGCGGGAACGGCGATCGACGATGACCATCGTATTGCAGGCCAGGTCGCCGAGCCGCTGAAACCGACGATTCATCATCGAAACCAACAGTCCCACCAATCCGAAGACAATCGGTTGTAAGTCGGCCGCCCGCAAGAGATTTCGCATCATCGCTTGAGCGAAAGTAATGGGGCTTCCGTCGGTCGACACGGTACGAATGCCCAAGGCAAATTTGCCGGGTGTCTTTCCCGACCAAAGCCATTCGAACAGGCCGCCGTACAGCCAGGGGATGACGAGGACAAGGACAAACATGACAAAAGCGGCAATATTGTTGGTCGCCGGCGCAATCGCAACGAGCGTGGACAGGCCCATCAGAAGAAGAAAGAGCGTGCCGAATATAATGGTGGCGTCGAGCAGGAATGCACTACACCGTCGGGCCGGTCCGGCCAGATGAAAGCGGAACGCGATGTTTTCGGGGGTGGCGATTTCGATCGTATCGTCGATTTGCCGCGAATCGTTCGTCATCGCTTGCCGCTTCTGGAAGGCTGGAAGAGCTGCCCCTGTCGCGTGGGAAATCCGCAAGGCGTCCTCGTGTGGACATTATCGGCTGTGAATCGGCCCTGTTCAACGGAAAGGCTCCAAAAGCGCTCGCTCGGTGACTTGCGAAGGAAGATGCCGAGGTTCCCGTGACGGAACCCATGCGGCTGCGGTACAATCGGCCCGTGCTTGTGGGCATGACATCGCGGGAGAGCGATCTGGCGATCGTCGAAAAGGTTAACGTGTAAGGAGTGTATTCATGGCGCTGGCAGGAAAAGTCGTCTTGGTGACCGGCGGTGGGAGCGGGATCGGCCTTGGTATCGCGAAAGCGCTCGCCGCAGAGGGGGCCAAGGTGGCCATCGTGGGGCGAAACGAGCAGCGTCTTATCGAAGCGGCCGCGTTGATTCCCGGCGGAACGCAATGGCATACCTGCGACGTTGCCGATCGGAATTCGGTGGCCGAGACGTTTCGATGGCTCGGCGAAACGCTCGGACCGATCGACATCCTTGTGAACAGTGCGGGCATCAACATCGTGCGCCGCTCGATGGAGGCGATGAATCCCGACGACTGGGACCGCGTCATCGCCGTCAACTTGACAGGGGCGTACAACTGTATCCGCGAAGCCTTGGCAGTCATGCGTCCTCGTCGCGATGGCTTGATCGTGAATATCTCGTCGATCGCCGGAAAGCGGGCTCTGAAGCTGGCCGGGGTGGCCTATTGTGCCTCGAAGTTCGGCATGACCGCGTTGGGAACGATCACAGGACTGGAAGAACACGACCGCGGAATCCGGGTAACGAATGTCTATCCGGGGGAGGTAAATACCCCCATTCTGGACCAGCGTCCCGAACCGGTTCCCGAGGAACGCAAGGCCGTCATGCTTCAGCCGGAAGATGTTGCCGCCTTGGTGGTGACGATCGCGAAGTTGCCGCCGCGGGCGCACGTGGCCGAGGTCGTCGTTACGCCGACCTACCAGGAATATGCCTGAAACGCCGTAGCGCATGGCCCGACGGGACGGCGGCGTCTATTTTCCAAACGGCGCTTCCTCGCTAAACTCAAAGGGTTACGGCTAGCGATCGTGTCGATGCCGGGGGACGAGATTCCCGGCCGGCGGCGGTCGACAAGAGATTCTACGGCCCGAAAATGAACCGATCGGTCCCAAAATCCCTCTTACGTAGGGAAAGGAACGGCGTTCGATGCAGCAAGAAGACGTGACCAATCCATCTGTGACGCAATCGACCAACGGGGAACCGGCTCGGCCGGTGGATTCCACCGTCGTCAGCCAAAAATTCTCGATTCCCGTGGCCGATCGGGTATTGCGTCTACCCCCATACTTGTTCGCGCGGATCAACAAGTTGATGTACGACAAGCGCCGGGCAGGGGAGGACGTGATCGACCTCGGGATGGGGAACCCCTCGGATCCGCCGCAAGACCTGGTGATCGAGAAATTGGCCGAGGCCGCCCGCGATCCCAAGAACCACGGCTACACCGTTTCGGCGGGAATCATCAATTTGCGTCGCGAGGTCGCCTCGAAGTACTTCAAACAGCACGGAGTACGATTGGATCCCGAAGAGGAAGTCCTCGTCTGCATGGGATCGAAAGAGGGCTTCAGCCATCTGTGTTTAGCCTTGATGGGACCGGGAGATACGGCAATCGTGCCGTCACCGTCCTATCCCGCGCACGTGTATGGGATCGTGTTGGCTTCGGCGAACGTAATCGCCTTGGAAGTGGCCGATCCCGACAAGTTTTTGTCGCGAATTTCTTTCACTTGCCGTCATTTGTTTCCGCGACCGAAAGTGGTCGTCGTCAATTTCCCGCACAATCCCTCGACGGCGGTGGTCGAGCCGTATTTCTATGAGGAATTGACGAAACTAGCGAAGCGGTATGGCTTTATGGTCGTCAGCGACTTGGCGTACGCCGACGTGACATTCGACGGCTACAAAGCGCCGAGCTTTTTGGCGGCGCCGGGCTCGCGAGACGTGGGTGTCGAGTTTACGACCATGAGCAAAGGCTACAACATGGCTGGCTGGCGGGTCGGTTTTTGTGCCGGAAACAAGGAAATCATCCGGGCGCTGGCCACCGTCAAAGGGTACTACGACTACGGTATGTTCCGGCCGATCCAGATTGCCGCCATCATGGCTTTGCGGCATACGGATGCCGCCGTGGAAGCTCAGGCCAAAGAGTACCAACGACGCCGCGACGTGCTGTGCGAGGGGCTCGAGCGACTCGGCTGGCCCATCACGCGTCCCAAGGCGACGATGTTCGTGTGGGCCAAGATGCCCGAGCCGTGGGCGAGTCGAATGTCATCCTTCGACTTTGCCATGAAACTTTTGGAAGAGGCGAACGTGGCCGTCAGCCCCGGTGGTGGTTTCGGGCCGTCGGGCGAAGGCTATTTGCGGATGGCGCTGGTCGAAAACACGAGTCGATTGCGCCAGGCCGTGCGCCAGATCGGCCGCGCACTCGGAGACTAGCGGCGGTTTTTTGAAGTTTCGGGGTAGAAAATCGCCGGAGAAGTCGCGGAAACGCGAGCGGTTCGCCGTAACACGGCACGTCCTACCCAAATCTCGGCGGGTTCCGTAAAATAGATACAATTTGCCGGGTCATAGTGCGCTCTCGCCGGGCGGTTCCGGGTGAAACCCTCGAGAGAGGCCCGCCGACAGGCGCACGAAAAAAGGGCTCTTGCTCGCCGGTGCAAGAACCCCTTGAGTACGGCTGACGGAGTATCGCTTGAATCGATCCTCCGAAGACCCAACAGCCGTGTAGTTGCTATCGTAAGTTGGGCCTGCCCGACTTTAACCAACTAAGAGATGAAGCGGTGATTTCGACCTCACCGGCGGGCGAATTCGATGTTGGGAGAACGATTGCAAGGGGGTAGGTAAACCCTAGTGATAGCGTCGGACGGGCGACATGGTCGGCCCAGGCGAGGTCCGCAGAAAGTTCACGCAACGAGCAACGGTCGGGAAGAACGAGTTCATGACGCGAATCGCAAAGCTCGCGCTGGAAGACGGTACCGTATTTACCGGAAAAGCGTTCGGTGCCGAGGGGGAAGTCGACGGCGAAGTCTGCTTCAATACCTCGATGACCGGCTATCAGGAAATCCTGACCGATCCGAGTTATCGCGGCCAGATCGTCACGATGACGTACACCGAGATCGGGAACTACGGGGTCAACGAGGAGGATTTCGAGAGCTGGAAGCCGCATCTGTCGGGGTTCATCGTTCGGGAACGAAGCCCGCGCGTGAGCAACTTCCGGGCCGACGGCGACCTCGACGGGTTTCTGAGACGGTTCGGGATCGTCGGCCTTGAAGGAATCGACACTCGGGCGCTCGTGCGACGGCTTCGCATCCACGGGGCGATGAAAGGCGTCCTCTCGACCGTCGATCTCGACGATACCCGCCTGATCGAAAAGGCCAAGGCGAGTCCCGGCCTGGTGGGGCGCGATCTCGTGCGGGAAGTGTTGCCCGACAAACCCTTCGAATGGACGCAACCCCTCAGTCGGTGGATGAAACTCGGGGACGAGCCGCGGGCAGAACTCGATCCCGACGCGCCGCACGTCGTCGCGCTCGATTTCGGTATGAAATATAATATCGCCCGCCACCTGTTCGATACGGGGTGCCGCGTGACGGTCGTGCCCGGCACGGCTTCGGCCGACGAAGTCCTTTCCCTGAAGCCCGACGGTGTATTTCTTTCGAACGGTCCCGGCGATCCCGAACCGGTCGAGTACGCCCAGCGGACGATCCGCGATTTGTTGGGCAAGGTGCCCATTTTCGGGATTTGTTTGGGGCATCAGCTATTGTCGTTGGCCTGCGGTGCGAAGACGTTCAAGCTCAAGTTCGGGCACCGTGGTGCCAACCAACCGGTCCTCAACTACGAAACCGGTCGGGTCGAAATCACCTGCCAGAATCATGGATTCGCCGTCGATCCCGATACATTGCCCGACGGGCTGGAGGTTACGCACATCAACCTCAACGACAACACCGTTGAGGGCGTACGCCACCGTGAGCTTCCTGCATTCAGCGTCCAATACCATCCCGAGGCATCGGCGGGGCCGCACGACAGCCAATATCTGTTCGATCGCTTTCGTGCGATGATCGACGAATTCCGCGGTGCGTCGGTTGCGTAAAAGAGCCGGCCGCCGACAAGCGTATCGGTTTCCGGCCGAATGATTTATGAGGAGAGGTGCCTTATGGCGATCACGGCGATCGTGGTCGGGAACGTGCTCTTTTTGGTGGGAATTGCGTCGTTCTTGATGACCGGAGCGAGTCATCCCACGGCATTGATTCCCGTGGTGGCCGGTTCGCTGATCGAAGGGTGCGGAATTCTGGCTTTGGCGATGCCCCACATGCGCCACGTCGCGACGATCGCCTTGCTGGTGGTGGGATTGCTTTCGGCGATGGCGGCTTCTGCCCGTCCGATCATGAAACTCGCGGCAGGTGAATCGCTGACCATGAACATGGCGCTGCTGTCTCAAATCGTCATGGCAGTCGGCGGGTTGATCGCGGTGGCCGTCGCCGTGTTCGTGCTGGTGGGTGGGAATGCGTCGGCGGAGCCCGCGCATCAAGAAGTATCCGCCGCTTCGGAGACGATTTCTCACGTCGAATGACAGTTGCCGGGGGAGCCGGTCGGCCACACTTCATGGATCGTCACCTTGGGCAATCCGGGCGAGTCGGGCAGGATCCAGTAGCTCGATGCGGCTTGCGCTGCACGTCCGAATGACGCCCATTTCTTCCAGGCGACGAATCGTCCGCGAAAACGTCTCGCTCGTGAGAGCCAGATGGGCCGCGACGTGCCGTTTGAGGGCGGGCAGTTCGATTTCCTGTGGCCCGGTTGCCGTCGATACGTTTGCGGCGGTGGAGCCGTCGTTTTGGATGTCGAGCAGGTAGCGCGCCAGCCGACCGACGGCATCGTGCAGGACGACGTCTTCCAATTGCCTCACGAGTCGCCGTACCCACATGGCCATGCTGGTCAGCATTTGGCGGCAGAAAGGGTGATCGGAATCGAGCAATCCACGAAAGCGATCGGCCGGCAGAAAGACGCAAAGTACATCGGTTACGGCCTCGGCACTCGCCGGGTTGGCCATGTCGGCCATGGCGGCGACTTCGGCGAACGAGTGGCCGGGACCTGCGATGTGGAGAACATGCTCTTTGCCGCCGGGGCCGGTCTTGAACACGCGTACCATTCCTTGGCCGATCACGTAGACGCCGGGACAGGGCTCGCCCTCGCGAAAGACGATCTGCCCCTTCGAAAACCGTACGAGGCGTGCGATGGTCACAAGGTGTTGGAAGCCTCGTTCGTCGACCTCGGAGAACAATGGACAGTTTGCCAGGATGTCGATCGCGTTGGGTTGCATGAGAAAACCTTATCGGCTCCCGCCTCGGCGTTCGGCACCGGATCGACGCCTTCTGCCGGATATGGCGACAATACGTGCCAAAACAGGAAGATTTAGGAAGTTAGGGTAGAGAACCGGCTCGATCGAGGGGGCCTCGTCGGTCGGCTTTGGGCAATTTCCCGGAAAAAAATGCGGCGAAATTGACGCAGATCAATTTCTGCGATTGGGATGTCCCCTATTATACCGATGAGTTCGGCGAACGGATCGATCGGCGGTCGACGAACTCGAGTAAGAAAACCAGTCGGGGAGTCAATACGGTCGGAGATTCTGATTCGAGGAGGAAAGTCGGATGTACTGCAATCAATGTGAGCAAACGGCACAAGGCGTGGGCTGCACGGTTTCTCCCGGTGTGTGCGGCAAAGATGCCGATGTGCAATCGCTGCAAGAGACCCTGCTGTACGGTTTGAAGGGAATGGCCGCTTATGCGCACCACGCCCGCCGGTTGGGCAAGGTCGATGAAGAGGTCGACGCCTTCATGGAAGAAGGACTGTTCGCCACCGTCACGAACGTCAATTTCGACCTCGAGTCGATGTTCGAGTTGGTGCTCGAATGCGGCAAACACAATCTCCGCGTCATGGAGATGTTGGACGAAGGTCACGTCGAGCGGTTCGGAAAGCCCTCGCCCACGCAGGTCGAGGAAGGGACGCATGCCGGGCCGGGTATCTTGGTAACCGGTCACGACATGGTCGACCTCGAAAACATTCTCAAGGCCTGCGAAGGAACCGACGTCAAGGTCTACACGCACGGCGAAATGCTGCCCGCTCATATGTATCCCAAGTTGCGTGAACATCCCAACTTGGCAGGTCACTTCGGTGATGCGTGGCAAAAGCAACGCAATGAATTCGAGGCCTTCACCGGTCCGGTAGTGGCGACGACCAACTGCATTTTGATTCCGCGGGAATCGTACAAAGATCGCGTGTTCACGACGCGCTGCACGGCCGTGCCCGGCGGTGTGCGGATCAAGGACGACGATTTCTCGGCCGTCGTCGAAAAGGCCAAGCAATGTGCCCCGTTGCCGGAGAACATCGTGCGGACCTCGACGATCGGCTTCCATCAAGACGTCATCTTGGGCATGGCCGATACGATCGTCGAAGCGGTCAAGGCCGGGAAGATCAGTCATTTCTTCGTGATCGGCGGTTGCGACGGCGCGGAAGTGGGCCGCAATTACTTCTCGGAGTACGCCAAGGCCACACCTCCCGATTCCTTCATCCTCACGTTGGGCTGCGGCAAGTTCCGGATTCGCAATCACGATTACGGCGAGCTGCTGGGGTTGCCTCGCTTGCTCGACATGGGGCAATGCAACAACGCGTACAGTGCGATCAAGGTGGCGGTCGCGCTGGCCGAGGCTTTCGATTGCACGGTCAACGATTTGCCTTTGACTTTGGTCGTCTCGTGGTTCGAGCAAAAGGCCGTGGCCGTCCTTTTGACGTTGCTGTACCTGGGCGTCAAGGGAATCACGATCGGCCCGAAGCCGCCGGCATTCATCACGCCGAACGTGTTCAAGATTTTGCAAGAGAAGTACGACCTGCGGTTGACGGGTAGTGATCCGCAGGCCGACTTGAAGCATGCGTTGGCCGTCGTCTGATGCACGATAGTGATGTCGGTATGATATCCGCGGCGTCGCCGACGGCTGGACGGTCGGCGACGCGCGGAATCGCCGAAAAGATGAGCATACCACAAACGATTGCGTGCCCGTGAAATCGGCTGTAGGATACTGTTGTGAATGCAGCACGGAGGTGCATGAAGCGGCTTGTCTTGGCTTTCCGGGAGGGGACCGGTGGTACAGGAATCGCATTGCGACGCTAGGGGCGCCACTTCGCGTCGGGTGGGACTTTGGCGGACGCTGTTTGGGTTGTCGTTCTTGCCGCGGGGGCTGCGGTTTCTGATTTTTTCCGTCGCCGGCGTCTGTTGCGGATTGGCGATCGTCGTCGTCCACATCTCTCGTGCGCCCTCTTATCTGAGCGATGAGCCTGAGGTGTGCGTCAACTGTCATGTGATGCGCACCGAGTATGTCACGTGGCAGCACAGCAGCCACCGCGAGGTGGCCCATTGTAACGATTGTCACGTGCCGAACGATTCATTCTTCCGGCACTGGCTGTTCAAGGCCGAAGACGGCTTGTGGCATTCCACCGTATTTACGATGCGTTGGGAGCCCCAAGTGATCGAGTTGTCGGAACGGGCCGTACCGGTCGTGGAAGAAAACTGTCGGCGATGTCACGAAAAGATTCTCGACGAATCGCCATTGGCGGTGCATCGCCAAGGTGATCTGCGATGTTGGGAGTGCCACCGCGAGGTGCCGCACGGTCGCGTACGAAGTCTCGCATCGACCCCCGGATACCTCGATCCGGCGTTGCCGCCGATCGATTGGAAAGATTCCGAGGTCACCATCGGCGGGCGGCCGGCACGGGACAAAGGCGAGGGACACTGAGATTCGGTCGTCGACGGGACGACGCAGTTTCGAAGCGCACGACGAAAGAAAACGGCGCAACTGAAAATCGACTTCCTGCGAATGAGGGAGATGAAGCGATGGCTAAAGAACAATCGGCCGGCGGGCCCGAAAACAAAACCGTTTTGGTGGGCTGGGCGATCTTCGCCGTTTTGTTGATCGCTACCGTGTTGATCGGCCTGTTGGGAAGTTCGGTTTTGCAGCGGCGGCAAGAAGCATTGCCCCAGAAGCCGCTCAAACCGATCGGTCGCTGGGAGACCGACAGCAGCAAATGGGCCGAGAACTTTCCGCGGGAATACGATCGGTATCGCCGCATGCTCGACGATACGACCAAAACGAAATACGGTGGAGCGTTTCCGCGGGATTATCTCGAAGATACACCCGCGAACGTGATCCTGTTTTCGGGATACGGCTTTGCCAAGGAATATCGTCAAGCACGCGGTCACGTGTACACCATCGAAGATGTTACGTCGACCGCCCGCGTCGGTGCAAAGACGCCGGCGACGTGCTGGACGTGCAAGAGCCCCGACGTGCCCCGCCTGATGGAAGAGATGGGAACTGCCGAGTTCTACAAGGCATCGTTTGCCGAACTGAAAGACGAGATCACCCATCCGATCGGGTGTGCCGACTGTCACGATCCCGAGACGATGCAGTTGACGATCACCCGTCCCGCGCTGCGCGAAGCCCTGGAACGACAAGGGCGCGACTTGAAGTCGATTTCGCACCAAGAGATGCGGACGCTCGTGTGCGCTCAATGTCACGTCGAGTACTACTTCAAAGGCGACGGCAAATATTTGACCTTCCCGTGGGACAAGGGAACGTCGCCTGAAAAGATGGAGGAATACTACGACGAAGCCGATTTCGCCGATTGGACCCACGCCGTCAGCAAGACTGCGATGGTCAAAATGCAACACCCCGACTACGAAGTGTACATGACCGGTATTCACGCGTATCGCGGAGTCTCGTGTGCCGATTGCCACATGCCGTACATGAGCGAAGGCGGCGTGAAGTTCACCGATCATCACGTGCAAAGTCCGCTCTTGAACATCGAGAATTCGTGCGCCGTGTGCCATCGG
The DNA here is from genome assembly GCF_054657455.1 of Thermostilla marina. NCBI lineage: Bacteria > Pseudomonadati > Planctomycetota > Planctomycetia > Pirellulales > Thermoguttaceae > Thermostilla > Thermostilla marina. The sequence continues at coordinate 1,630,957 of NZ_BAAHYR010000001.1, forward strand.
TGGGGCGAAGACGAAATTCGCGCCCGCGTCGAAGCCACACAAGACAAGATTCGTGAGGCCCGACAGCGTGCCGAGGACGCGTTGTGCAAGGCCCACTTCGATGTGGCGGCCTGCATGCAGGCGGGAGCTTCCGACGCCGAACTGGAACAGGCCCGGTCGCTGATTCGGGCGGCCCAGTTGCGATGGGATTACGTCGCTGCGAACAACGGCATGGGGTTCCATTCGCCTGCCGAGTGTTTGCGGGTACTGACCGCCTCGCTTGAGTTGGCCGGTCAGGCGCGTCTCGAGGCTGCCCGCGTGTTGGCGACGCACGGGATCACCGGCCAGGTGGTCTATCCCGACTACAGCACGAAAGAAAAGGCTCAGGCGCTCAACGCGCAATTCATCGAGGGGAATCCGCCCAACCTGCTGCCGAAGGAATAATCACCCCACGAGGGAGACCTACCGCTCGGAACGGGTTGAATCAAGCGAAACGATCATGCGGCCGGAGGACGCCTTTGCGAGGCGTCTTTCGGCCGTTTCTCATGGTGTGAGAATGTGCTAGACTTGTCACGTTGGAAGATGACACCTGCCGCCCGAATAGGGGGTTTCCAGGAGATGTGACCGATGGCGTTCACCGAGTTGAAGAAAAAGATCGAAGATCGCACCGCGAAGATCGGGGTCGTCGGCTTGGGATATGTGGGGCTGCCGTTGATTCGAGCATTCACCAAGGCAGGGTATTCCGCGTTGGGGTTCGATGTCGACCCGGCCAAGGTGGAAAAGCTCAACGCCGGTGAAAGCTATATCGGGCACATTCCCTCGGAATGGATTCGCGATTGGTTGAAGACCGGGCAATTCGAAGCGACCTGCGACATGGGGCGGCTTTCGGAGCCCGACGCGATCTTGATTTGCGTGCCCACGCCGTTGAACGCGTCTCGCGATCCCGACCTGCAATACATCGAAAAGACGACCGACGCAATCGCCGCCGTGTTGCGCCCCGATCAACTCGTCGTACTCGAGAGCACGACGTATCCCGGTACAACCCGCGAGGTCATGTTGCCGCGGTTGGAAGCAGGCGGTTTGAAGGTGGGCGACGATTTTTACTTGGCGTTCAGTCCGGAGCGGGAAGACCCGGGCAATCCCGATTTTTCGGCCGAGCGGATTCCCAAAGTGGTCGGCGGGATCGAGCCGAAGAGTACCGAATTGGCGGTCGCGTTGTACGGTGCGGCGGTCGTCCAGGTCGTCCCTGTTTCGTCGGCCGAGGTCGCCGAAGCCTGCAAGATCGTCGAGAACACGTACCGCTCGATCAACATCGCCATGGTGAACGAGCTGAAAGTCTTGTTCCAGCGGTTGGGCATCGATATATGGGAAGTCATCGACGCCGCAAAAACGAAGCCGTTCGGGTTTCAGGCGTTCTATCCCGGACCGGGGCTCGGCGGGCATTGCATTCCCATCGATCCCTTCTATTTGAGTTGGTTGGCGCGTCGGGAAGGATTGAACACCCGTTTCATCGAGTTGGCCGGTGAGGTCAATACGTCGATGCCTCGCTACGTGATTGAGCGGGTGATCGACGCCTTGAACGAACACCGCAAGCCGCTTCGCGGCAGCAAGGTGTGCATCTTGGGCATGGCGTACAAAAAGGATGTCGACGATCCGCGGGAAAGCCCGTCGTTCGAGCTGATGGAATTGCTCTTGGAACGTGGGGCCGACGTGAGCTACAACGACCCGCACATTCCACGATTGCCTTCGATGCGGCACTACGACGTGCCCGAGATGGAAAGCTCGGAACTGACACCCGAATTCCTGGCGTCGCAAGATTGCATTCTCATCGCGACCGACCATTCGGCCTACGATTACGATTTCATCGTCAAGCACGCACAGCTGGTCGTCGATACGCGCAACGCGACGAAAAACGTAACCGAGGGCCGAGAGAAGATTCGCAAGGCGTAACGGCAACACCCCCGTTGCCGAAGCGGCGAAGAAAGGGCGAGGATGGCGAAATTCCTGGTGACCGGTTGCGCCGGATTCATTGCCTCGCGGGTGAGCGCGTTGCTGCTCGACGCCGGGCACGAAGTGTTGGGCGTCGACGAGATCAACGACGCGTACGATCCGCGGCTCAAACGGTGGCGGCTCGAACAACTCACGAAGCGTGATCGGTTTCGTTTTGTGGAGTGCGATATCGTCGAAACCGACAAGATTCGCTCGGCCTTTCCGGAGCTTTCCGGCGAGGGCGAATCGGCCGTCGGGGCCGTGGTCAATCTCGCGGCGCGGGCCGGTGTGCGGGCGAGCGTGCGGAATCCGGGCGTTTACTACCATACGAACGTCGACGGAACGTTGGCTCTGCTCGAACTGTGCCGGAAGGCCGGGATCACGAAGTTTCTCCTGGCTTCGACGTCGAGTTTGTACGGTTCGCACAACCCGGTTCCGTACCGTGAAGATGCCGATACGAATCGGCCGCTTTCGCCCTATGCCGCATCGAAAAAGGCGGCGGAAACGCTGTGTTACACCTACCACCATCTGCACGGGATCGACGTGTCGGTGGTTCGCTATTTCACGGTGTACGGGCCCGCGGGACGCCCCGATATGAGTGTCTTTCGCTTCATCCGTTGGATTGCCGAGGGAACGCCGATCACCGTCTTCGGCGACGGGAAGCAGAGCCGCGACTTCACGTATGTGGATGACATCGCCCGCGGGACGATTGCCGCCCTTCGACCGCTGGGATACGAAGTGATCAATCTCGGCGGCGACCGACCGGTCGTGTTGGCCGACATGATCGCCGAAATCGAACGGCTGCTGGGCAAGAAGGCCCGCGTCGAGCATCGTCCGGCGCATCCGGCCGACGTCCCCACCACGTGGGCCGACGTGAACAAGGCGAAAACGCTTCTCGACTGGCAACCCACCGTGGCACTGGAAGAAGGGCTCGCCCGCTGCGTCGATTGGTATCGCGAGCATCGCGAACTTGCCTCGACGCTTTCGTTGGGAGAAATCTGACGCGTGCGATCGCGGCGAGCGCAAGTGGCCGGGGCCATGTGCGCGGCAAAAAGCCGCATTCCAAGACAGAATGCGGCTTCGAAACGGTCGGTCGCGGCCAGGGGCGTTACCCTTTGACGACGAAATTCACCATTCGGCCCGGGACGACGATGACCTTGGCGATCGTCTTGCCCGCGGTCAGCTCGACCACGCGGGCATCTTCGCGGGCGGCCTTTTCGATCGTTTCCTTGTCGGCGTCGGCGGGTACGACGATTTTCGATCGCAGTTTGCCGTTGATCTGAATCGGGATTTCGATCGTCTTTTCCCGAATGGCTTCTTCGTCGTATTCCGGCCAAGGGTGATACGCAAGGCTTTCTTCGTGACCCAACAGTTGCCACAATTCTTCGGCAATGTGAGGCGCGAACGGCGAAAGCAGCAATACGAAGATTTCCATCGCCTGCTTGGGGCGCTGCGATTGCTTGGTGAAGAAGTTGACAAACTCCATCATCCTGGCAATCGCCGTATTGAATTCCATGTTCTCAAGGTCTTGGGTCACGACCTTGATCGTGCGATGGAGCACCCGGTTTTGTTCCTCGTTGCACGGCACGTCGACGACGGCTTCGTTCAATCGAGTTTCATCGGCCTTTTCGTCGACGATCATTCGCCAGATGCGATCGAGGAAGTTGCGGACGCCCTGAACGCCTTCCATGCTCCACGACTTGGTGGCCTTCAGCGGGCCCATGAACATTTCGTAGAGACGTAGGGCGTCGGCCCCGTATTCGTGGACGATGTCGTCCGGGTTGACGACATTGCCGCGGCTTTTGGACATCTTGTAGGCGCGGCTTTCGACTCGAATCGACGGATTTTCACGCAGGACGAAGCCGGCCTCCCGCTTGTCGACTTGCGACGGTTCGAGCTTGACCGGCTTGAGGACCTCCCCGGTGTTTCGGTCGACGTAGGTGTTTTCGCCCTGGCGATCGATCTGCTCGAGACTGACCCACTCACCCTTGTCGTTCTGGAAAGCCGTATATTCGGTTTCGCCCAGGATCAACCCTTGGTTGACCAGTTTTTGGAACGGCTCGGGCGTGCTGACGTAGCCGCGATCGTAAAGCACCTTGTGCCAAAATCGGGCGTACAGCAGGTGCAACACGGCGTGTTCGGCGCCGCCGACGTACAAGTCGACCGGCATCCACGCCTTTTCGATCTCGGGATCGACGAGCGCCTTGTCGTTCTTAGGGTCCAAGAACCGCAAATAGTACCAGCATGAACCGGCCCATTGCGGCATCGTGTTCGTTTCGCGTTTGTACCGCTTGCCGTCGATTTCGACGTACAGCCAATCTTCCGGTGCCTTTTCGAGCGGCGGTTCCGGGGAATCGTGCTTGGCGTCGAAGGGCATTTCTTCCGGCAAGTCGAGCGGCAAATCGTCGGGAGTCAGGGGACGCACGACGCCGGTCATACGGCCTTCTGCGTCGAGTTCGTGCAGCAAGGGGAACGGTTCGCCCCAAAAATGTTGGCGGCTGAACAACCAGTCGCGCAGCTTGTAGTTGACCGCGGCGCGGCCCAGGCCCTTGCTCGTGAGGTCTTCGACGATGGCCTTCTTGAACTCTTCGGTGGGAAGTCCGTCGTATTGCTCGGAATTGACGGCCCGCCCGGCCTCGGTGAAGGCAACCTTGCCCTCCAAGACTGCTTGGCGATCGACGTCTTCCCGTTCGCCCGGATCGACGACGGCGATAATCGGCAGGTCGAACTGTTGCGCAAATTCGAAGTCCCGCGTGTCGTGGGCGGGGACTGCCATGATCGCGCCGGTGCCGTAGCTGATCAGCACGTAATCGGCGACCCAGATCGGGATCGGCTTGCCGTTGACCGGGTTGATCGCGTACGAGCCGGTGAAGACGCCCGTCTTCTCTTTGGCCAGATCGGTTCGGTCCAGGTCGCTCTTGCGGGCGGCCTCTTCGCAATACGCCCGCACGGCATCACGGTTTTCGTCGGTCGTCAACCGCTCGACGAAGGGATGCTCGGGGGCGATCACCATGTAGGTGGCCCCAAAAAGCGTATCGGGCCGGGTCGTGTAAATGCGAAGGACCGATTCGTCGGGCTTGCGAGGATAGCCCCCTAACCGCCGGTCCATCAGCCAGCCTTCGTATTCCTTTCGGTCGGGACGACCGTCCTCGCCGCGCATCGTGCCGATGAAGAAGTCGACTTCGGCCCCTTGGCTGCGCCCGATCCAGTTCCGCTGAAGGGCCTTGATCTCGTCGGGCCAGTCGAGCAAGTCGAGGTCTTTCTCCAGCCGATCGGCATAAGCGGTGATCCGCAGCATCCACTGACGCAGGGGGATGCGCATGACCGGATGACCGCCCCGCTCACTGACGCCGCCGATGACTTCTTCGTTCGCCAGCACGGTCCCCAGGGCAGGGCACCAGTTGACCGGTGCTTCGAGTTGGTAGGCCAACCGATGTTCATCCTGATATGTCCGTACCGCGTCCGGACCTTCGGCGGCGACCTCTTCGGGAATCGGCAGTTCCGAAATCGGACGGCCCTTTTGTTGTTCGGGGTCGTACCAGGTGTCGTAGAGAACAAGGAAGATGAACTGCGTCCAGCGGAAATAATCGACGTCGGTCGTGGCCACCTCGCGGCTCCAGTCGTAACTGAAGCCGAGCATTTTCAACTGGCGTCGAAAATTCGCGATGTTCTGCTCGGTTGTGATCCGCGGATGCGTGCCCGTCTTCTTCGCGTGCTGTTCGGCGGGTAGCCCGAAAGCGTCCCAGCCCATCGGATGCAACACGCATTTGCCCCGCATCCGTTCAAAGCGAGCCACGATGTCGGTGGCGGTGTAACCTTCGGGATGCCCCACGTGTAACCCCTGCCCGCTGGGATAGGGAAACATGTCCAAGATGTACATCTTGGAGGAACTGGGCAAGGGTGGCGTGCGGAACGTTTCGTTTTCTTCCCAGAATCGTTGCCATTTCGGTTCGATAACGGCTGGATTGTATCGCGGCATGGCCTGGTCCTCGCAGCACACCGAATGACGGCTCAAGGTACGCCGTGTTGATCGATTGCTTTGTCCGATTTCGTTGTCGGGAAGCGATTCGGCAGCCTTTCGGCGGCTCGGTGAATCGTCGAAAGTCTGGATTCTACCGGTTTTTCCGGCATCGGGCAAACCCACCACGAACCAGGAATCGCCCGGCTGGATCGTCTCGGATCCACTCGGAAACGGCGCGCGAAAGATGATTTCCTATTGCGGGTGGAAAGGGCTTTTTCTATAAGCGCGTGTTCCAAAATAGGGTTCCGGTGCGCGTCGTATCCGTCGGCGGGGATTCGTCTTGCCGCGGTCGTGCGCTGTGAATGCGGACGTCATGGATGACGGAGTCGATCAGCCGTGTGGAGTCCTTATATTTTGTTCGTGGTTGCGGTCACGGCCGTGCCTGCGCCCTCGGTGGAGTTTCCCTACGAGGCCTACGTCGTTCGTGAAGGGGCGATCGTGAGGGCGGGGCCGGGCCAGGCATACCCCGAGTCGTTGCGTCTACGGTTCGGCGATCGCGTGGAGGTCTACCGTCACGACCCCGGAGGATGGTGCGCCGTGCGTCCTCCCGAGGGAGCCTTTAGCTGGGTGCGTGCCGATGGGATCGAGCTGTTGCCCAACGGGCTGGGACGTGTCCGACACGACGGGATTCCTTCGATGATCGGCGATCCGACGCATGAAGGAGGCGTCGTGGCTTGGGTCGAGTTATTGGCAGGCGAATTGGTTGAAGTGCTTGATGCCAAACAAGTTAGTTCGACTTCTCCGTCATATCTGCAAGATTCGCGGTCGAGCTGGACATGGTACAAAATTGCCCCGCCATCGGGTGAATTCCGTTGGATTCACCGCAGTTACCTGCGCCCTGTCGATGATGTTCGCGGTGGGCTGGTTTTGCCCGTCACGAGCGCCGAAGACGCTTCCCACCCCGAGGAAGCGGTACGTCTGACCGCTGGAGCCGAAACAGCGGCGGGCGATTCCGGCTGGCGATCGAGAGCGTCGGAATCGGCCGACACGATCGACTCGTCGGCCCGCGTGGCCATGCTGGAACGTTCTTCGCCGCATGCCGCAGCAGCCGGGAATGCTGAAGCCGAGGTCGGACCGGGGGCTTCGCTCGACTTGGCGGCGTCCAGCGGAAGCGGCACGCGGATCTTGAGCAACTTGATCGACTTGGAGATCGAGCTTTCCGCGGTGCTGGTACAAGAGCCGGGCCTGTGGCATCTCGATGATTTGGAGCGGCGTGCCAAGGCGCTCATGGAAAACAAGCAGCTCGATGTCCTCGATCGTGCCAAGGCGCGGGCCAGTTGGAACAAGATTCGAAAAGCCCAGGAAATTGCCCGTCTTGTGCAATCGGAAATATCTCCTCAGAATACGGCGCCTCCCCGCCTGTTACCGGAAGGGGACGATCATTCGAAGCGATTGGCCGACGGCGATACGTCGGGTGCCGAGCACCTCAAAGGCACCCTTGCCGCTGCCCGGCCAGCGGATTCATGGCAGCCGGCTCGGGACACACGTGCAAGCGCGAGGGAAGCCGCCGGCATGGCCGGTTCCGCCGGTGCCCCTTTCGAGGTGGCGCAGTCGAGCGAGAAGGCGGCAACAGACACGATTCCGACGCGAGAGCAACTGGCGGAGGAGATTGCCCGCCTGCGAAGTCGGCGGTTCGATGCGTTGGGGCGATTGCAACGGATGGAATCGTCTCGGCTCGGAAGCCCCGCCTTCGCCGTGGTCGACGAGGCGGGGAGGCCGGTCGCATTCCTCAGTGGGGTTCCCGGCGTCAATCTTCATCGGTACGTGGGGCGGAAGATTGGGGTGACGGGCGTGCGAACGCTATCGCCGGATGGCCGAACGCCGCACGTCTTTGTGCGACATGTGACGCTGTTGGACGCTTCGGCGGGCGCAGCAGCCGAGGTCGCGTCTCGAAACAGCCGGATGCTGCGCTGAGGGGGACGATCGGCCGTCGATTCTCAGCGTATTTTGGCGACAAACGCTCTTTGGGGACATCGACTGCGCTGTTCGAAAGGCCCCGTTTTCCGACAGGATGTCTCGCTCGTGGCGGTGCGCTGAAATTATCTGTTTGTGACAGTGGCAAATAACAAAAGACAGGAAGGGGAATTTGTTTGTGCTCCTTTAGTGTTTGTTGTCACCCGTTGTCTCTTTTTGGCATGTTCAATTGGTGCTCGTTTGTGGGGAATGAGCGCTTGCCACCCGACGGAGCCGATTGTCGGGACTGCGCCCGGCAAATACAATAAACGGCCTCGAAGAACAGGAGTCAGTGAACCTTTGATTACACGGGAGTCCCTATGGCCGACACTGCCAAGCTGATCGTCGGGGATAAGACGATCGAATTGCCGATTCACACCGGGACGGAGGGAAACCGCGTCGTCGATATTACTCGGCTGTACAACGACACCGGGTTGATCACGCTCGACAGCGGGTTCGCCAACACGGGCGGTTGCGTCAGCAAGATCACTTACATCGACGGTGAAAAGGGGATCTTGCGGTACCGCGGATACCCGATCGAAGAGCTGGCCGAGCGGTGCGACTTTTTGGAAGTTGCTTACCTGCTGATCTATGGGGATCTTCCGAACGCCGATCAATTGGAGGAGTTTCGTGCCGCCATTCGCGTGCACACCCTGTTGCACGAGGGGATGCGGGACATCTTTCGCGGTTTCCCCCCGGATGCGCACCCGATGGCGATTCTCAGCTCGGTGACCGGTGCGTTGGCCATCTACTGTAAGGACTCGTTGGATCCGCTCGACGAGGAACAGCGCGAGCTGGCCATCTATCGCTTGATGGCAAAGATGCCCACCATTGCCGCCTTCAGCTACAAGCAGTCGATCGGTCAGCCGTTCGTGTATCCCCAGAATCACCTGACGTATTGTCAGAACTTCCTGCAAATGCTGTTTGCCGTTCCCAGCGAACGGTATCGGGCCGATCCCGACTTTGTCGACGCCTTGAACTTGCTGCTCATCTTGCATGCCGATCACGGTCAGAACTGCAGCACGTCGGCGGTGCGGATGGTCGGTTCCAGTAATGTAAACCTGTTCTCGGCCGTTTCGGCAGGAATCTGTGCCCTGTGGGGGGCCCTCCACGGTGGGGCAAACGAAGCGTGTATCAACATGCTCGAGCAGATATTGGCCGACGGTCGGAACCTCGGAAAGTACATCGACAAGGCCAAGGATCCCAACGATCCGTTCCGGTTGATGGGATTCGGGCACCGCGTGTACAAGAATTACGATCCGCGGGCACGGATCATCAAGACCATGGCCGATCGACTGTTGGCCAAGCACGCCGGCGAAAACCCGTTGTTCGAGCTGGCGCAAGAGCTGGAAGAGATCGCCCTGAAGGATCCGTACTTCATTGAGCGCAAACTTTACCCGAACGTCGACTTCTATTCGGGCATCATCTATCGGGCGATGGGCATTCCCAAGAACATGTTCACCGTGTTGTTTGCCCTGGGGCGTTTGCCGGGGTGGATTGCCCATTGGCGCGAAATGCACCTGACGCCGGGCAAGCGAATCCATCGGCCGCGTCAGCTTTACACCGGTCCGAGCGAGCGTGCCTTTGTGCCGCTGATCAAGCGGATGGGAACCGAGAAACCGACCGCCTCGCGCAGCGAACGCGGCGAAATCACGATCGGTACGCCCGAGCACTGATTGCACCGATCGCGGCACCGTATTCCGAGGACGTGCGCCCCGCCTCTTTTGGCGGGGTTTTCTTTGCGCAACCGGCTGTGACGGTTACCGATCGATACGAATCGGAATTCTTTGCGCAGTTTTCCTGTGTTTCGATGTCGGTGCTTTCTTACCAAAACGCATGGAAGGCCAAGTTGGAATAGACGACACGACCGTCGGCGGCCGATGTAGGAAGAGGAGGCGTATCGACTCGGCGTCTTACTGTGCGCCGAGGTGGTGGGCGCTGGACGATGACGCGGTTCTCCGCAAGCAGAGGAAACACGGATGTTGCAGTTCGGGCTACCGTCGAAATTGAAAATCGTTACGGCGTGTTTGGTGGTGGGGATGTGCACCCCGGCTTTCGCCCAGAGTGCGCCGGTCGTAAAACCCGCTAGGACGTTTAGCGCCGCGCCGCAAAAGGCGTTGCGGACGGTTTCGTTGGACCGGGTTCCGGTGGTTGCCGCGATCGATCGTGCTGCAAATCGGCCCTGGTTGCTTGCGGCCGGAGACGACCATTGCATCTGCCTATGGGATGGGACGAGCGGCAAACCGATCGGCAAGCTGCAAGGCCCGACCGACTGGGTGAAGACGGTAGCGGTGCATCCGAAAACCAATCGGATCGCATGCGGCGATGATGCCGGCAACGTGTGGGTCTGGAACGGTGTCGACGGGGGCGTGCTTTGGCACCGCCGCGTTGTCCAGGGCGGCATTCGAAAAGTCGTGTTCGATCCTACCGGCCGAGCGGCGGCCGTGGCCGCATTCGATTCTCCGGTAATGTTGCTGGAGACCGATTCGGGGGCGGAGATGGCGAGCTACGAATTCCCGACGTCCGATGTCCGCGACGTTCGGTTTGCCCCCGGCGGCGAACGACTTGCAGCGTGCGGAAGCCAAGGCATGGTTCGTATGTGGACGCTTGCCGACGGCATGGCGATCGATTTGCCGGGGATGGAGTCTCGCGTGCATGCGATCGTCTGGTCGCCCGACGGACGGTACTTGGCGGCTGTCGGGGAAGCTCCCGCGATCGTGGTCTGGGACGTAACTTCGCGACAGATTGTTCACCGTATCGCCCGTGGGAACGTGTCGCCGGCATTGACGGCAGTCTATTGTGGTAGCGAAGAATTGGCCGTCGGTCGCGCCGACAACCGCATCGTCGTGTGGCATGTTCCTACCGGCAAACCGATCGCGACGCTCGAAGGGCACACCGGCTCGGTGACCTGCTTGATGTGGATGGAAGACACGCAAACGCTGGTTTCCAGCGGATTCGATACGACCGTTCGACTGTGGAATTACCGCGAGGCATTGCGCGTTCGTGCGGCTGCCGTGCCGCAAGATGCGTACGATACGAACTACGATCGGTAGCGGTACGGGAAGTACGGTCGATCAACAAATTTGATCATGGATGAACCGGTGGCGTATTGCCACACCGATATGACGGAGCACGCGTGGGTGCACGGAGGTGGATGTGAGCTGGTTGAAGAAACTCGGCAAGTCGGCCCTTGATCGTCGGGCGAAGCGGCGGTCTCGCTTGGTGCGAACCCGGCAATGCCGTTTCGAAAATATGGAGCCGCGATGCCTGTTGTCGGCCTCGCCGATTCACGTGGGCCTGGTTTACTACGAAGAGGCCAGCGGATTCGACGAACAGGGTGACATCTTTGAATTGACGTTCACAGGCGGCGCCGAGGGGACGCAGCTTCGACAACTTTCGATCGAATGCGACAAACTGGGAGACGGGCTGACGATCGGCGACACCTTCTTCGATACCGCGCCCGGGGGAAACGGTGCGTTCGGTGCCGTGCCGTTGTCGGTCGTGTCGCAGTCAGGGATCGATGCGATCAGTTACGAGGTCGAAGACGGCAGTACGACGCTGACCTTCCGGTTTGAAGGCTTCGACGCCGGAGACCGGCTCGTCTTCTCGGTCGACGTCGACGAGATGGGATTTCTGGGACCGAACGCCTTGGCCGAAGGCAACGAGATCGAAGGCTCGCGACTCGAAACAACCTTCGAAGCGCCGCACTACTACCAGGCAACCGGCAGCGATATCTTCATCGACGACTTCGACGCCAAGTTGAGTCAAACGGGACTGGCCTTGCCGAACGATGATTACGTTCCGCCCGACGCCACGCCGCACCCGGTGCGGACAGCGGCCGCCGTCTTGTCGCTCGAGCAGCAGCCGCTGCCCGCGTCGATCAGCGGAACGGTGTTCGTCGATCCGAACTTGAACGTGATTCAAGACGCAGGCGAGCAACCCATCGCCGGAGTTGAATTGACGTTGTTGCAGCATGACGGTAACGGCTACGTGCCCACCGGCCGAACGGCCGTCACCGATCAGAACGGCGAGTATCGCTTCGACAACCTCTTGCCGGGCCGTTATCGCGTCGTCGAAGCACAACCGTCGGGGTACTTGTCGGTCGGCGCGAGGGCCGGTCAAGTGGACGGCGCAACGCGAGGGATCGTCGTCGACGACGACACGATCGGCGACATCGACCTGCAAGGCGGGGAAGACAGCCGCGGGAACGATTTCGCCGAAGTGTTGCCGGCGGCGATTTCGGGGCACGTCTATCACGATCGAAACGACAACGGACTGCGCGAGGCGGGCGAGGAAGGAATCGCTGGAGCGACGATCACGCTGATCCGCTCGGCCGATGCGCATCGGTCCCAGCAGACCTATCAGGTTGTCACGTCACCCGACGGTAGCTGGGCGTTCACCGGTCTTTTCCCGGGACAGTACGAAGTTCGCGAAATCCAGCCGTCGGGTTACCTCGACGGCAAAGATACCGCCGGCAGCGAAGGGGGAACGGCGATCAATCCGGGGGATGCGATTGTCGATATCGCATTGGCTTCCGGAGCGGTCGGAATCGACTATGATTTCGGCGAATTGTTGCCCGCCTCGATCAGCGGGCACGTACTCGTCGATCAAGACGGCGATTGTCGCGCCGATCCGGGGGAGAAGATGCTCGCCGGCGTGACGATCGAGCTGTTGGACTCCCAAGGCAAAGTCGTCGCGACGACGCAAACGGACGATTCGGGGCGGTATGCCTTCACCGGTCTTGCCCCAGGCGTGTACGGCGTCCATGAACTCCAGCCCGAAGGCTATTTCGACGGCGGCGATCATGTCGGTTCGGAAGGCGGCTCGTTGTTGCCGCCCGATTCGATCGTGGAGATTCCACTCGCGTCGGGCGCCGCGGGCGAGAACTACGATTTCTGTGAGATTCTGCCGGCACGACTTTCCGGCTACGTTTACGAAGACACGAACATCAACGGTGTGCGCAACCCGGGCGAGATCGGAATCGCCGGCGTCACGTTGAAGCTGCTGGATGCCGACGGTCACGACACAGGTTTGCGGGCGACCACCGATGCGGCCGGATATTTTCTCTTCGAAAACCTGCAACCGGGCACGTATACGCTCGTCGAAGAACAACCTTCCGGCTATTTCGACGGGACTGATGAAGCCGGCACCGCCGGCGGCAACGCGATCAATCCGGGGGATCGCATCGAGCTGATCGAACTGGCGCCGGGTAGCTTCGGCAAGAATTACCTGTTCGGAGAATACAAGCCCGTTTCGATTTCGGGCCGCGTCTTCGCCGATTACGATGCGAACGGCCGGTTCGATCACAACGACCGGCCGATTGCCGAAGTCCGGATTCAGTTGCTCGACGAATCCGGGAACGCGGTGGCCGAAACGAGAACCGATGCGGCAGGAACTTATCGGTTCGATCGATTGCAGCCCGGACGGTACGGCGTCGCCGAGATCCAGCCGGAAGGATTCCTTGACGGTGACGATTTCGTCGGTAGCGCCGGCGGGATGCTGGACGGGAACGACCGCATCGTCGACGTGAAACTTCCACCGGGAACGAACGCGGAGCGGTACGACTTTTCGGAGATACCTCCGGCAAAGATATCGGGCTATGTATACCAAGACGGCCCCGTGATTCGATACGGTTTCGGCGAACAGCCGCCCGATGTGTTTGCCTTGCGCGACGGAACGTTGACGCAGGACGATACGCCGATTCCGGGGGTGGAAATCCACTTGGGCGACGCCTCGGGGTTACCCGTGTTGGACGAGCACGGTAAGCCCATGGTCACTTGGACCGACGAAAACGGCTACTACGAGTTCGACGGATTGAAGCCGGGAGTGTACACGATTCTGGAAATGCATCCCGATGGATTCGTGGACGGTCCCGACACGCCCGGCACACTCGGCGGATTGGCCGTCAATCCCGACGAGGACTTGGGAACGCTCGATCTGAAACAATTGGCGGTCGATCCGAAAAACGATGCCATCTTGCGGGTGACGGTGACGCCCGGCTCGTCGGGAGAGTACTACAATTTTGCCGAGGTCAAACTCGACTCGACGCCGCCGTATATTCCGCCGGAAATTCCGCCCACGCCTCCGATTCCGCGGCCGCCCACGATCACCTATCCCACCGAAGCGCCTCCGGTACTGGCGATCTCACCGGTTGCCGTGGAACCGCTGCGGCTGCCGATCTTGGGCGGCAGTTCGTCGATCGTTACGTACACTTGGCACTTGAGCGTCATCGACGGCGGGATGCCTCGCCATCCGCAATCGGGCCAGATCGTGCGCGATGTGCGAGGTACATACTTCCAGCCCGCCACGTGGCAAGGCGTGTCGATGGATCGCGGTCGCTGGATCATCGAAGGACGCGGTGAACAGCAAGAGGTGACATTGGGGACCGAAGGTGCCGTGCCGGTCGCGGGCGATTTCAACGGCGACGGTGTGGCCGAGGTCGGTGTGTATCTGGCCGGGTCGTGGTTCCTCGATCTCGACGGGAACGGCGTCTGGGAGGAACACGACCTGTGGGCAAAACTGGGGAAAGACGGCGACATTCCCGTCGTCGGCGATTGGGACGGCGACGGTAAGACCGACATCGGCGTGTACGGTCGTGCCTGGCCCGGCGACGAGCATGCTTTGCGGTTCGAGCCGGGAATTCCCGACGTCCAAAACCGGCTTTCCATTCGCCCGAAGAACCTGCCGCCCGCTCCGGAAGAGGCTGCATCACGCCTGCGCGTGATGAAGCGCGGAACGGATCCACATGCCAGGGCGGACGTCGTCGATCATGTCTTCCGGTACGGTCGCGAGAATGATCGGCCGGTGACCGGTGACTGGAACGGCGACGGAATCACGACGATCGGTGTGTTCCGCGACGGTACATGGTATCTCGATGTCGACGGCGACGGCCGGTGGAGCGAGGCCGACCGCGTCGTTCCGCATTTCGGCGAACCGGGCGATCGGCCGGTGACCGGTGATTGGAACGGCGACGGCAGGACCGACTTGGGCCTGTATCGCGACGGGACGTTCTTGCTCGACGTGAACGCCGACGAGGCGATCGATTCATTCGATCGGGTGTTCGCCATGGGGACGGCCGACGACCTGCCGTTTGCCGCCGACTTCGACGGCGACGGGATCGACGAGGTCGGCGTGTTCCGCTATCGAATGCCGGGAGACGTGGCGGCGAACACGGAAGCCCCGGCTGCCGAAGGGACATCCGCCGAAGGTGCGCGACCGCGCACGGCTTGGCGTCCCGGATCGGGCGCCGGTCGAGTTTCGGCCCCGGTTCCTGCGACCGACTCCATCGCGGCACCGCAGGCCGAATAACCCTCGCTGCCGAAGGACGTCGCACACCGCCGCAACCAAGCGCGGGCGGATCCGTGCGCTTCGGCTGCAACTACGGTTGCGGTTTCGGGGGGTGCGGGATCTTGGTCTTGAGTTCGGCGACCACGTCCGCGTACTTCGGATTGTGCGCCAGGTTGGTAAACTCGCGCGGATCCTTTTCGTGATCGTACAGTTCGACGCCCATACGTCCTTCGTCCCATTCGGTGTATCGCCAGCGCGGCGTTCGGATGGAGTAGCCGAAGACGTGGCCTTTTTTCGGAACCGAACGGTAAACCTGTGTTACGGCGAACGGTTTGCCGGGAAGCTCCGGATCGTTCAAGATCGGTACCATCGACTTCCCGTCGAGATGATCGGGCAAGGGCAGGCCGCACAATTCGGCCAGCGTCGGATAGAGGTCGATCATCTCGACGATTGCGTAGCTGCGCCGACCGGCAGTCTTCATTCCCGGTACCGACACGATCATCGGCACGCGGGTCGATTCTTCGAACAGGCTCTGTTTTTGCCAGAGCAAGTGCTCGTTCAGGTGGTAGCCGTGATCGCTGGTCATCGTCACAATCGTGTCGTCGGCCAGTCCCAGGCGTTCCAGCTCGTCGAGCACGCGGCCTAGTTGTGCGTCCATGAAAGTAATCGACGCGAAGTAGGCCTGCATCGCCTGTCGCTTGAGCGCCTCGGACATCGTGAGCTGTTCGGGTTTGTCGGGCAATGCCAAAGGCGGAATGTCGTCCCGATCGTCCGGCGGATTGTCGGGAAGCGGCACTTTGGTCGGGGGATACTTGGCAAAATAGGGCTTCGGGGAGACATACGGCGTATGGGGTCGATAGAATCCCACCGCGATGAAGAACCGTTCGTTGCGATGTTTGCGCAACAGGTTGATGGCCATGTTCGCCCCGATGCCGTCGGTTTGCTCTTCGTCGGTGCCGTCTGCTGCCAGCCAACTGAGCGTGCCGCCGAATTTGCCCGGTACGAGCGAGAAAATTTTGTCTTCTTCGAGCCGATCACGACCGATCGGGTTGAAGACTTCGTCCCACGATTGCGGGTCGTCCAGGCCGCTGGTTCCGATTTGTCGCGGCACGCCGTAGTGAAAGATCTTACCGACTCGTGCGACGAAATAACCGTGCCTTCGGAAGTGCTGCGGCAGCGTCACGACGTCGGGCACGTTTTCGCGAAAGTGGAGCGGGTTCGTGTAGACGCCCGTGTGATCGGGACGTAATCCCGTCAAAAAGGATGCTCGCGACGGATTGCACAGCGGGAATTGACAGTACGCCCGCTCGAAGCGTACACCTTTCGCGGCGATCCGGTCGATGTTCGGCGTTGTCACCATCGGGTGACCGTAACAGCTCAAGTCGGCGTTGAGGTCGTCGGCGATCAAGAAGAGGACGTTGTATCGCTTGGGCGTCTTCTCTTCCGCCCGGCAGAATGCCGACAACGCCAGACACGCGACGACGGCCGAAACGGTGATGGCCGAAGAAACGGGTCCACGAGCAGACATGGCGAGGGCCTTTCGTAAGCGCATTCGGAAAACATGCAACGATCGAACAACCGACATTACCCCCGCCGAAGGCATGATGATTGCCCGCAACGCGCGATGCAAGCAAATCGTCGCAATTCCCGGAATACGTTTCGCACCGGAGGCTCAATCTGCACGAACTTGCTTGATTCTGTTGCGTATGAATTCGGCTAGTTCGTCCATCTTTTCGCCCGATTTTGCCGAGACTGCGAAGATCTCTGCATTCGGTGCCAACCGTTTCATGTCGGCGGTAACGCGATCGAGTTGGAAATCGGAAAGCGACAAGAGATCACATTTCGTCACGACGAGCCCGTCGGAGCCTTGAAAGATCGCCGGATATTTGACGAGCTTGTCGTCGCCCTCGGCCACGCTGAGCACGGCCAGTCGAAAATGTTCGCCCAGGTCGAAGCCGGCGGTGCATACCAGGTTGCCCACATTTTCGATCACCAAGAAGTCGATCGATTCGAGGTCCAGTTCGTCGACGGCTGCGGCGATCATGTTCGCGTCGAGGTGACAGGCGCCTTCGGTATTGATCTGAACCACGGGAACGGAAAGTTTGCTCAACCGTTCGGCGTCGACGGCACCGGCGATGTCGCCCTCGATCACGGCGGGCCGAAGGTCTTGCAGGCGAGGAAAGAGATTTTCCAGTAGGGTCGTTTTTCCACACCCCGGTGAGCCGACGAGATTCAAGACGACCGTCTTCGCAGCGTTGAATCGTTTTCGGTTTTCTTCGGCCAGCAGGTCGTTTGCCCGCAACAGCTTTTTGGCGGCGACGATCTTCATAGCTTTCGACTCTTATTCTTTTTGTAGGTCAACCGAACGAATTGGCGGGTTCGTCGGGGGTGTCGAGTTCGATCGAATCAAGCGTCAAGTCGCGCCCTCCCCGAAAGCGAATCGATCCGCTACGGCATGCGGGACACTGCCGGAAGATTTCTTCGGCGATTCCGGTGCTTCCGCATGCGTCGCAGACATATTCGGCTTCGGGCGTCAGAATGACGAGTTCGGCTCCCTCGACGATCGTGCCCGGCGAAAGGAGTGAAAAGGCGAACTCGATCGCTTCGGGAAAAGCTCCCGACAGTTTTCCTACGCTCAATTGTAATCGAACGACCTTGCCGGAAACCCCCGCCTCGCGGATCTCCTGTTCGACGTTCTCGATCAGAGCTTGAACCAAGGCGACTTCGTGCATCGCAAAGACGAAAGAAACGGTTCCGAAAAAAGAGCACCGGGTGGGGATGTCCCCGCCCGGCGTCGTCGATCTTAAAATGTAGAGGCGAGATCGCAGCTCATGAAAGCTCATGAAGCGGCTAATTGCACGCGGGCGCCTTCGAGCCGATGCGCCAACAACTTGGCGATTTCGAGCATCAGTTGATAACCGACCATCGGATCTTTCGCGCACAGTTCACGCAATTTCGCGGCGTCGATCGCGATGACATGCGTTTCTTTGGAAGTCGTGCCGATGGCGGTCGTCTTGTAAGGTTCGACCAGCGCCGACCAGCAAAGGATGTCGCCGTCGACGAGGGTGTCGACCGTCCGTTTTTCTCCCGAGCCGAGCAGGTACTGGATGTTGACCTCGCCCGAGACGATCACGTTCAGGTAGTTCGCCGGATCTCCTTCGTTGAAGAGTTGCACACCGGCCGGAAATTTCTTTTCTTCCGCCAGCATCGCAATTTGCTTCAGACTTTCTTCACTGATGTTCGTGAAGTAGGGGTACCGACGCAACAATTCCGGAGAGACCATCGTTCTTGTTCCTCCCTCGAAGTTTGGAAGCGGCTGCGGCGGCACCCGGTGATGTCGCCGGCCGATGTATTCATCGTAAGGTGATGTTCAAAATCATTCCGCCATGCCGTTGCGGCACGAAGACGACGTATCATTCTTCGCCGAGGCGTCCGGCAGCAATTGCCAACGCCTGAGAATTGCAAGTACGAACTCTACTGCCTGGGGGATCGCAGCCTCGACGGCGGGGGTGCAACTCTCCCCGAAAGTCAGTATATCGTCGGCCTCGATTCCGACAAGGGAAATGAACTCGTCGGGCGGCAAATGGATGTCGAGTTTGCGGCCCAGTTCCAAGGCGGTCGAAAACGTCACGTCGTGCGAAGAACAGCTTCGCTGGGTGGGAAGGCCGTCGGGGCTCAGCTCGACGATCGTACCCGGCGGATGACCGAGTTGCATCGCGTCGACGATGACGGCACGATCGTATCCCGCCAAATGCTCCATCAACCGCAGCCCACCCCAGTGGTCTTCATCGACCTCGATATGGGGGTGGTCGGCTAGAACGGGACGCAGGCGATCCACGACGCGCAGACCTACACTGTCGTCGGAAAGAATGGGATTACCCAATCCGAGGACAAGCGTGCGATTGTCGGCCGGATGATCGGTAGACATGGCCGCCTTTGAGATTTTGATCGAAAACAAATAAGGAAAGGTTTCGGAACGTCGGTCGAGGAAATGTCCGGCCAAAAAATTGGGGGCCTTTCGGCCCCCAACGTCCCGATGATGCACCGTCGCTAAACGGCTGAATGATGCATCCTTGGTAGCTTGTTGCGATCACCGGTCGTCGGGGCATCCGACGATGATCGGGATCGATGGATCAGTCGACGTATTGCGTCAACCGTTGAACGAGTTCTCCTTGCGGATTTCGGAGGGTGACTTCCAACGGCATCTGGCCGGGCAGGCTGTGTGTGGCACAACCGAAGCAAGGGTCGTATGCCCGGAACGCCATTTCGACCTTGTTCAACAGCCCTTCGCGCACTTCGCCCTTGCGGATCAGCTTTTCGGCCGCCCGCTTGACCGACATGCAGATAGGGGCGTTGTTGTTCGTCGTGCCGACGATCAGGTTCGCCTTGGTAACAACGCCGCGTTCGTCGGTGGCGTAATGATGCGTGAGCGTACCTCGCGGGGCTTCGACGCAACCGACGCCTTCGGTCGGCGTTTCGGTGGGCAAGACGCGGAACTCCTTGCCGGTGATTTCGGGATCTTCGGCCAGTTGGACCCACCGTTCGGTTGCGTAGAGCAGCTCGATCAAACGGGCCCAGTGCGTTGCCAAGGTATGGTGGACGGGCTTACCGCCGAGTGTGTCATAGAACCGTTCGTATTCCTTCTGGGCGAGCGGCGTCGCCATGCCGTCGGCGGCGTTGAGCCGCGATAGCGGCGTGGCCCGATATACCCCCGACTCGGGGCCGTCGACGAAACCTTTCCAGCCGACCTTCTTCAGATAGGGAAACTTGAGGTACGACCACGGTTCGACATGCTCGGCGATGTATTCGCGATAGTCGGCAGCATCGTACTTGGCATGTTCCGAGCCGTCGGGCCCGACCACGCGGATCTTGCCGTCGTAGAAGTTGACGTGGTTGTTTTCGTCGACCGTGCCCATGTAGTACGTTTGGTGGACGTACACATCGCCGGTGATGAGTTCGACGTAGTCGGTGTTTTTGAGGACGACGTCTTCAAACAATTGAAGCGAGAACTTCGCGAACTCGATCGCTTCTTTGCCGGCTTCGAGGATTTCCTTGCGCTGTTCCTCGTTGATGCCGCGGCTGACACCGCCGGGCAATCCCCAGTTGGGATGTACGCGCCGTCCGCCCATCATCTGGATCAGATGGTGGCCGGTGTGACGCATCTTGATAACCTTGCTGCCGATCTCCAAACCGACCTTGGCGATCACGCCGAGAATGTTTCGCTCGGCCTTGGGAGCCTCGGGGCCGACGACGAAGTCGGGACCGCCCAAGGCATAAAAATGCGTCGTGTGGTCGGTGGCGTAGAAGATGCTGTAGAACAGCTCCCGCAGCTTCTTGGCGGTGGACGGGGGATCGACATGGAACACGGCGTCAAGAGCTTTGGTGGCCGCCATGTGATGCGCTTCGGGGCAGACACCGCAAATCCGTGCGGTCAAGTTCGGCATCTCCTCGATGGGACGGCCGACGCAAAACCGCTCGAAGCCTCGCAGCTCGGGGATTTGCAGGTAGGCGTTGGCCACGTCGCCCTCTTCGTTGAGGAAGATGTCGATCTTCCCGTGGCCCTCCAATCGCGTGATCGGGTCGATGGAAATGCGTTTCATGGCAATGCCTTCGTTCTTCTCGAAACGTCGTTTGCGAAGCCGCGATGCGACGAATTCGCCTATGTGAGAGATTATGGGAAATTGCGTCTGTTAAATTTGGCTTCTTTCGCCGGTTTTCACAACCCAAACCTCGCGCATTTCGAGTCGGTTTGAGCTGTCGAACGGCAAAACGGTGTGGTTACGACTTTCCGTTGACCTTCTTTTTCCGCCGAAGCAGGCTCTTCGGAAGGCTGAAGCGGTAAAACGTTCCCACCGGGTCGGGGATGCCTTCTTCGATGATCCGTTGGATTTCTTCCGGATCGTCGGAGTCGATCACCGAAGCCAAGGCCGCCATCAGCCGTGCACCGTAATCGTGCACGCCCTCATTTTCGCCGTAGCAGCCGATGCAGGGTGAGTTGACGCTCGGGCATCGAGCATTGCACCCGGCGCGGGTGGCCGGTCCGCAGCAAACCAAGCCTTGCTCCAGCAGGCAGGTTTCCTCGTCGGGGATGACTTCCCAGACGCGTTTGAACTTCTTGATCTTCTTTTCGCTACGCTTGCGAGGGCACTCGTCGCAAACGGTGGTTTTCGGGCCGATCACCGAGCCCGCCGGAGGCAGGTTGCCCTCGAGGATTGCCGTCAACGCCGCCCAGATTTGTTCGGCTTCAGGCGGGCATCCCGGCAGGTAGTAATCGACATTCACGACCTGGTCGAGCGTACGCACGGTGTCGTAGAACACCGGCAGGTACAATGTGCCCTCGGGCATCTCCGTCTTGTGTTGCGGCCGAACCTTGTTCGGATTGTCGGTCGAGGGCGTTTCGTCGTAGACGGTCGAGAAAATCTCTTCCTTGGTGTTCAGGTTGGCCAAACCGGGAATGCACCCTTCCGAGGCACACGACCCGAACGCCACCAACACCTTCGACTTCTTGCGCAACAACTGCGCCATGTATTCTTGTTCGCTGGTGCGGATGCTGCCGTTGAAGAGGCAGAGGTCGATCTCGCCGTCTTCCATCTTTTCGACGTCGCGGACCTTGCCGTCGGCCGCACAGGGCCAAAAGACGATATCGAACGCCTCGGCAACCTTGAGGATCTTTTCGTCGATCGCCAAGATCGCGATTTCACATCCGCCGCACGAGGCAGCCCAGTAGATGGCCAGTTTTCCTTTTTGCGTGGCTTGACTCACGGCTGCACCTCCATCGCCTCTTCGTGCTCTTTGACGATCTCGGCGAGCGCGTGTTCGCGTTCACCGTTTTCTTCCCAGTTGGCCGGCCAGTTGAGCGGTCCGAGTTTTTTCACCTCGTCGACCATTTTCTGGATGGCTTCGGCCAACTGTTGGCCTTCGGCCGCCGACGCCCACACCAACCGCAGCCGCTCGTCTTCCAGGCCCATCGCCTTGAGCGTGTGCTTGAGCATGTAGAACCGCCGCATGGCCTTGTAATTTTGTTCGATATAGTGGCACTCGCCGGGGTGACAACCGGCGACCATGACGGCGTCGGCCCCCATTGAAAATGCCTTGAGCACGAAGGCCGGATCGACGCGGCCGCTGCACATGACGCGGATAATGCGGACGTTTTCGGGATACTTGATGCGCGAAATGCCCGCCAAGTCGGCCGCTCGGTACGAGCACCAGTTGCACAAGAACCCGACGATTTTCGGTTCGAAGTTTTCGTCTGCCATCGTTTTCGGATCCGTCGGTTTGGGGTTGACCTAAACGGGTTATGGCTTGTCTTGTAATTTGTGTCCGGCCGCCGAAGCGGTCGCGGTATCGGCTTTCATATTCGATCGACGGCGACTGCCGCGTCGCATATCGACGTTGCGTCGATTCCGTGGTGTCTTTTGCATATGTGGGAGGTTTGCGACGCAGCGGCCACCCGTCGATCACGCTTTGTCCCTCGGCCGTGGTTGCGGCCGCCGTCACGTAGCGGCGGGTTCGGCCTCCTTTGCACTACCGCCGTTGGTCGGAGCAGTATCCCACAAGATCCCTTCGATCTCGGAGAAGATCTGCTCGTTGTTAAAGTGCGCACCGGTGATCACGCCCGCCGGGCAGGCGGCCACGCAGGTACCGCATCCCTTGCACAAGGCGGTAACCACACGGCTGACGCCCTTCTCTTCGTCGAATTCGATTGCGTTGTACGGGCACAACGTGTTGCAGATCCGGCAGCCGGAGCAGTCCTCTTCGCGAATGCTGGCGACGACCGGTTCGATGAGGACTTCGCCCTTGGTGATGACACCCATTACGCGGGCGGCGGCTGCGGCGCCCTGCGCTACCGATGCCGGGATGTCTTTCGGCCCTTGGCAAGCACCGGCGACGAAGATGCCGTCGGTCATCGTGGCCACCGGGTCGAGCTTGGGATGACGCTCGGTGTACCAACCGGCCATGCTGCACGAGATACCCAGCTTCAGCCCCATTTCGCGGGCGTCCATCTGCGGTTCCAGGGCCCCCATCAGGATGACCATATCGACCGGTATGCGACGCTGCTTGCCCAACAGGGTATCTTCGACCTGAACGATCAGTTTGCCCGCCTCATCCGGTTTGCGGGCGGCATCCGTGACCTCGGCCACTTTGCCGCGGACGAAATGCATGCCCTCTTCCAGGAGCCGGTGATAAAACTCTTCGTACCCCTTCTGGTTCGTACGCATATCGATGTAGAAGGAGTAGACCTCGGCGTTGGTTCGTTCCAGCACGAGATGACCGAACTTCAACGCGGCCATGCAGCAAATGCCGGAGCAGTATTCGTTGTGGTTGACATCGCGGCTGCCGACGCAATGAATGATGGCAACCGACTTCGGCTCGGTCTTGCCGTCCCGCAACACGATCTTTCCGTTGGTCGGGCCGGCGGCGTTGCACATGCGTTCGAATTCCAACGCGGTGAAGACATTCGCCAGGCGGCCGTAGCCGTACTGCGACATCTTTTTGCAATCGAACATCTTCCAGCCGGTGGCGACGATGATGTTGCCGACTTCGATTTCGATGACTTCGTCCTCTTGGTCGAAGTCGATGGCATTGGTCGGGCAGAGCTTTTCGCAGGCCCGGCATTTTTGCCGCTCGAACCAAATGCACGATTCGGTATCCATCACGGGGATACGCGGTACGGCCTGCGGGAAAGGCATGTAGATTGCCTTCCGATAGCCGAAACCGGCTTCGAAGTCTTCATCGACCACCTTGCGAGGGCACTTTTCGACGCAGATGCCGCAGCCGGTGCAGTCGGCTTCGACGACGTGTCGTGCCTTTTTCCGAATGCGGACCTTGAAGTGCCCGACCGATCCGCTGACCTCTTCGACTTCGGAATACGTCAGCAGAGTAACGTTTTCGTGTTGACCGGCTTCCGACATCTTCGGCGTCAGGATACAGGCCGAGCAGTCCAAGGTGGGGAAGGTCTTGTCGAACTGGGCCATGTGACCGCCAATGCTTGGGCTGCGTTCGACGAGATAAACAGGGTAACCCGCGTCGGCCAGTTCCAGGGTGGCTTGCAACCCTGCAATACCGCCGCCGATGACGAGCGTCGCGGGATTCACCTTGACGGTCATCGGTTCGAGCGGTTCGTGGTGTTTGACTCGTTCGGCGGTCGCCGAGACCAAGGCTTTCGCTTTTTCGGTGGCTTTGGCTTTGTCGGTGGCCACCCACGAAACGTGCTCGCGGATGTTTGCCATTTGGCAGAAATAGGGATTCAAGCCCGCGTTTTCGCACGCGCGGCGGAACGTCTTTTCGTGCAGATGCGGCGAGCAGGCGGCCACGACGACGCGAGTGAGATTGTGTTTCTTGATGTCTTCCTCGATCATCGACTGGCCGAGAGACGAGCACATGAACTTGTAATCGCGTGCTACGACGACGTCCTGAATGTGCTCGCCCGCCCACTTGGCCACGTCTTCGACGTCGACCATGTTGGCGATATTGCTCCCGCAATGACAAACGTAGATGCCGACTCGCTCGGCCATGATATTTCCTCCAATCGATCGACGGCTTCTTTGTTTCGTTGGGGTCTTGGGATTCGATGCCACGACCGGGATTGTCGCCGGACGGTCGAATATCGACCGGCCCGATCGACAGGCGGCCGATGGATCAACCGGCGGCGGGGGCTTTCAATTTCCGCAACACCGGTTCGGCCGAAACGATCTCTTTTCCGAAGCCCAGCTTGCGGGGTTCGATGCCCATCGCCACGCCCAGCAGCTGCGTGAAAAAGATGATCGGGATATTGAAGTTCGTGTTGAAGTAGGCGTTGACCCGGGATTGATAGGCGTCCAGGTTCAGCTGGCACATCGGGCACATGCACAGGATGACGTCGGCGTCGTAGTCCTTGGCGTTTTGTAGCAAGCGGCGAATCAGTTCGAACGCCTGCGGTTCGCTGATCTGCGTCATGTGGCCGCCGCAGCAATGTGCCTTGACCGGGTAGTCGACGACTTCGGCACCCAACCACCTGCACAAATTGTCCAAGCTTTGCGGTTGTTCGGGATCGTCGAAGTCGCTGTACGGCCGGACGATCTGGCATCCGTAATAGCACGCCACCCGCAAGCCTTCGAGGGGTTGCTTGATCTTGTCGCGGATGGCGGTTTCGCCGATGTCGTTGACGATTAGATCCAGCAAGTGCCGGACGCGCACGCGACCTGCGTCGTAGTGCAGATTTCCGGCCGCGAGGCACTCGTTGATCTTCGAACCGAGCTCCTGGTCTTCCTGCATCAGCGAGTCGACCTTCTTGAGGTTCAGGTAGCACGCTGCACAAGGAGCGACCACTTGGTCGAGTTCGTTGTCGACCAAGGCGAGGTTACGGGCGATGACGGAGCAGGCGGTCAACTCGTCTTGGCTGAAGTATTCTGTCGCGCCGCAGCAGTTCCAGTCGTCGATTTCTCGCAGCTCGATACCCAGTTGATCCGAGACCGCACGAACCGACAGGTCGTACGCCGCGCTGTTGCATTCGAGGGAACATCCGGGGTAATAGGCGTATTTCACGACGCACCTCCCAACTGGCGGGCTTTGCGAATGATGGCTTGCAACTGGTCGATGTTCTTGATCTTCGTCGGTGTGAGGGCCATTCGGCCGCGGCTGAACATGGACATGCCCAGCGGGCCCATCTTCAGCATCGACAGCGGCTTGTTGAACAGGTAGTAACGGCTGGCCAAGCCCAGTTCGAAGCTTCGCCCGTAGCGGTCGAGAAGATCGGTGAAGGTCTTGGCCAAAGCGGGCGCGTCGGTGTCTTCGTACGCGTTGTCGCGGATGGCGATCCGCTTGAGGGCGTACATGATGTCGGTGATCGGAATCTGCTTCGGGCACCGACTCGTGCAGAAGTAGCACGACACGCAGCACCACATCGTGTTGGCCTTGAGGACCTTTTCCCGCTCGTTGGCGTTGATCAAGGCAAAGATCGTACGAGGTGTATAGTCCATGTCGGCGCCGCTGGGGCAGCTTCCGCCGCAGGTGCCGCATTGGAGGCAGTGAAGAAGCCGTTCCGCACCGGCGGGCGCCTCACGAATGACTTCGTGTAAGAAAGGCGAGCCGCGAAGCTCCATCGTGTGAGTGACCATTGAGTTCCTCCGGCGATGTAAAACGCCTGACGTCATCGGCAAAAGCGTGTGTTGTTTGGCGTCCCTCTATTAGCAACGCGAGTGCCAAACGACAGTAAAAATTGGCACGCAGAAATAACTTCAGGCATAATAGACACTTCGGAAAAACGGTGGGGGTGCCGCCTTCTCATCCCATTGAGACGCTATCGCGGAATTCCGCGGGCATCCGTGGAATGGCCCGCGGATTTCCGTGCCTCCGTCGGATTTCCGTGAGAGAATGGATCGAAGGTGCGGCGCTTGTTTGGGGGGGCGGTTGGACGGCGAGCGGTTTACAGGGAACCGACTCATGAATTCTGGAGCATGATAATGAGAATCGATGTCGCTTGCATTGGAGCCGGGATGGGGTTCCTCGTTTCGATTGCGGGCTGGATCGGCGACCGGCCCGTGGCCTCCGCCCAGTCGTTGCCGTCGCAGGTCGTAGCCAGCAGCGATCAGCTCTACGCAGCTTGCCGCCGGGCGCGCCCGGGAGACGTCGTTCGCATCGCACCGGGACGCTACCGGACCCCCGTTTACGTGGAGAACATTCAGGGCACGCGGGAACGGCCGGTGGTATTCGAAGCCGCCGTTCCCGAACATCCACCCGAGTTCGTCGGGGGAACGGAGGCTTGGCACCTGTCGAACGTCGCCTACGTCGTGCTTCGAGGGCTTGTTGTCCGCGGGCAGTCGGGAAACGGGATCAACGTCGATGACGGCGGCCGGTTTTCCAGCCCTTCGCATCATGTGCTGCTGGAACGTCTCGTCGTGCAAGACGTGGGACCGCAGGGAAATCATGACGGGATCAAGTTGTCGGGTGTTGACGATTTCGTCGTCAGAGCGTGCCGAATCGAAGGGTGGGGCGGACAAGCTGTCGACATGGTAGGATGCCATCGCGGCGTCATCGAGGCATGCTACATGCGAGGCAAACCCGGCTTTTCACAACATACCGGCCCGCAGGCCAAAGGCGGCTCGTCCGATATCGTGATTCGCAAGTGCCTGTTCGATCATGCGGGAATGCGGGCCGTCCAGTTAGGCGGATCTACCGGCTTGGCCTTCTTCCGGCCGCAAGGTGCGAAATACGAGGCGGCCGATATTTGCGTTGAAGATTGCGTGTTCATCGGCGGCGAGGCTGCCGTTTCGTTCGTCGGTGTCGGTCGAGGTGTGTTTCGGCGGAATACCGTTTACCGTCCCGAGAAATGGGTGATGCGAATCTTGCAAGAGACTCGCGAACCGGGCTTCGTGCGAACACGCGACGGCGTATTCGAACGTAATGTGATCATCTTTCGGAGGAATGAGCTGGCAACGGCTGTGAACGTGGGGCCCGACACGTTGCCCGGCACGTTTCGGTTTCACGAAAACTGGTGGTACTGCGAAGACATGCCGCAGGCGAGTCGCCCCGAACTTCCGGCCGCCGAGACAAACGGCACGTACGGTGTCGATCCGCGTCCTGCCGATCCGTTGAAATACGATTTGCGGCTGCTGGAGCCGCGGGCAAAAGGCTACGGTGCCGCCTTGCCGGAAAGTGTGCGTCGCTTGCCGTTCGACGGCGGGGAACGGTGATCGATGCCCGAAAAGTTTTCAGTCGGCAAGCGCTAGCATATACATGCTGACGACCACCGGAAGTCGGACCGGTTCCGGTTGATTGCCGAAGGTGACATTCGCGACTTCCGGTTTGATCATACCGAGCACGAGCACGCGAGTACCACGATCGGGAAAGGCCTGATCGGGGCCCGTTTGGACAAGCACGGTGGACGTACCGTTTGGCAAGGGGAGTTCGCATACCGCGGCTTTGTCGACCGATTGAAACACGGTCCCGACGAAGACGACGCCTTTTCCGTGTTGGGGCAAGCGTTCGACGGCGGCTTCGTTCAATGCTTGGATTTCTTCCGGCGTGAACTCGGGTGGAGTTGAGGCGAAAAACGTCTTGTCGTTTTCAGCGGCGATTTGATGGACGAGGTTCGGAGGTACCCCTTCGGGAACTTGTCCCGAGATTTCGAGGATCTTGACGGCGTTCAGCAGTCTCGAAAGATGACAAACTTTGGTGTATTCCTCGGGATCGGCAGGCATCCAATTCTTGGCTTGAAATTCGGCCAGCAATGGGCCGATTTCGCGGGTGTCGATGATCTTTTCGGGGGCCAAGGTCGAGAAGTTCGGCGGATCAGGCGGAGGCAGCGGCGTTATCTTGGTGCCGGCGCGGGCCAATAGTTCCCGCAGATGACGCACGTGGATCGCAAACCCGTACTCGGCCAGGCGGTGAATGAAGGTGTTGATTCCCAGCACGCGACCGTGCGCGTCGACCAGCGGTCCGCCGCTGTTGCCGGGCGAAAGCTTGGCATCGTGCTGAATCCATATCACGTGGGACGGCGTGTGAAGCTGCGCCACGATGTGGTCGGGAAACTTGCGAAGAATCTCGTCGGTCGTTCGTACGTTGCTGACGATGCCTCGCGACAGCGAAAAATCGACGTTGTAGGGGTGTCCGAACGCATAGATTTGTGAACCCAACGGCGGGGTACCGTCGTAGGTGATGTCGAGCAGCGTCAGTTGGATGGGACGTTCGGCCAAGGCCAGGATCGCTAGGTCAAGTTCCGGCGCACGGGCGACGATCCCCTCGATGCGGCAGGTCGTCCCGTCGGCCAACGTGACTGTCGCCGACGTGTTGATCGCTTCGACGACGTGATTGTTCGTGGCGATCCATCCTCGCTTGTCGACGAAAAAGCCGGTCCCGCTTTCGATGATCGTTCCGCCTTGCGTGGGAACGTCGATTTTGACGACGGCTTTTTCGGCTTCGTCGAGGCTGCGGGCGACACGAACATGTTCGAGTTCCCCGGGGAGATTCCACGTGTCGCGCGACGAGGGCACCTGTTCCTTCGGCGCGTCCGGCGTCACGGCGGGAACGCCCGACCATTGCCGATACCCGAGTCCGCCGATGACGGCTGCGAGAACCACAACCGTCGCGATCAGAAAAAACACCGCAGGGAAACGGCGGGAGCTGCCTTTTGCGATTCTTCGGTAGGGGCTGAGGTCGCCGACGACCTCGTCGATCTGCGGGAGCGTGTCGTCGGTTTGATCGACCTCGCGTTCCGGGAAGGGCCGGAACGATTCTGCGGAGACGACGAAGGCGTGGCCGCATGCCCCGCAGCGCACGCGCTGCCCCGGCGCGATATCGGCCGCGCGATGCGTTTTCGAGCAGCTTGGGCAGACGATTACGCGAGACATGGCGGTTCGGTGCCGGGTGACGAGTCGGCGATGCGCGAAGCGTAACTGAGTCGACCGACCGGTCCCTTGGGACGCGGCGCGACACTTTGTCAGTGTAATCGTCGTCCGAACGAGCCGCGAGTGCGTGCAGGACTATTCGTAGTGTTCGACGAGCGGCCAATACGTTTCGAAGTCGAACTCGGGGCTGTTGTCCAGATCGTGACAGTTGCGGCACGAATGAACTTCGGATTCGGCCATCTGTTGCTTCGTGACGACCATGGCTTCTGCCGCCTTCTTTTGCAGTTCCAAGTCGGTGCCCATCTCGGCTTCGACATGTTTGCTGCCCGGGCCGTGGCACGATTCGCAGCCAACGTCGGTCAATTCGGGGGTTTGCGCTTCGCTCACGAAGCCTGATTCATAGGGAAAATATCGGGTAGGATGCCAGCCCGTCACGTGGCAACTGACACATTGCGGGTCGCCGGTTCGAGGGATCTCCAATTCGACCAGTGTTTCCCACGCTTTCGAATGTCCCGATTTTTTCCAGACTTCATACGAGGCTTCGTGGCATGAGGCGCACTTTTTCGTGCCCACGAAGGTGCCTTGCTCTTCTTTGCGGGGATGCGGAACGGGCCGTATTTCCAGGCCGTCGAAACCGAGGGCGACCAGTTGCGCTTGGTAGTTGCGCATAACGGCCTTCATCTCGGGAGAATCGGGATAGCGGGAATCGAGAATCACCCGTTGATATGCGATCGGTGTATTCGGATCGTCGAAAAAGCCGAGCACCACCGCCGCCATGCCTTTTTCGCCGACCTGAATGAAGAAACGATCGGTGCCGGGAATCGTGCGGGGCGCTCCGGGCGGTTCCGCCGGGCCGTCGGTGTTGACGATCACCTTGAATTGCGGAAAGGCCTTCGCCAGCTCCAACGCTTCTTCTTCACTGGAATAGGTCAGGAGCACGAGCACGTCGGCCGACGTTTCGAGCTTGGGAAGCACGTCGCGCAGGGCTTCGGCGGGATCGCGAAATTGTAGGTCGGGATTGTTCAGTTGCGTGTGATATTCCTTGCCCAAAATACCGGTGATACCGAAGGTCATATCGCCCGCTTGGACGAGCTTGTAGCGGGCCGTCCATTCGTCGGCAGCGAAATCGAACAATGCGACGTTGGCCGAAACGAACGGCGATTCCCCTTCGCCGGAGGTCATCACCGAAAGCAATAACGTGCTGGGAAGCCGCAATTCCGGTGCACCCAGGTTCATTGCGTGATAACCGATCTTGCGATAGGCCTCGACGGTATTCGAGAACTTGATTTCGGTCTGTTTGCCGAATCCTTTGATCAATCCGCCGACGTCGACGATCGTCGTGGGCCAGCCCTGTTCTTGAAGTTGCCGAATCATCGAATGCCGTCGGCTCAAACCGCCTTTCATGCGTTCTTTGCCGGCGCAGCCGCAGGGCTCGAAGTAGCCTTCTTCTCGTCCTGTGATGATCAACGCGGCTTTGGGTTTGCTCCAACCGACGAAGAATTGTCCGTTTTCTTTGATCGGATCGAAGGGCGGACGCTCGATGCGGCTGTGCGTCAACGGTTTGGCCGATTCGGCAGGCGTTTGCAGAATTTGAGGCGGCGCGTTTTCGGGACCCTCGGAAGAGGGGCGATCGTCGATTTCCGCCACTCCCGGCGGTTCGTACGGCGTTCCCGGTGTGGTCGGATTCATCTCAGGAACCGTCGTGGGCGAATCGGTGGCCGAGGGGGAGTCGGGACGCAGCGGTCTGTCGCCGTCGGAACGAAGCGGGTTGGGGGGAATCTCCGGGGCTTGCGGTGTTTCCGGGGCGGATGTATCGGGCCCACGAGGGGGCTCGGCGGGGGGGACGCCTTCTGCCGGCGTCGGTTCCGGGGTGACCGCTTCGGGGAATGCCGGAGTCGGGGTTTCTGCCGCCGGGGGTATCGGCGGTTCCGACGATGCATCGATCGGCGGGAACTGCGGCAGTGTATTTTCGGAGTCGCCGGGGACGGTCGGCGACGTGTCGGGCTCGACGGTCGCCGTCGGTTCCTCGGTCGGCTGCGAGGAAGTATCCTCTTGAGACGATTGCGGTGCCTGTGCCGTGGGACGGCACCCACCCATGGCACCCAAGGCCAAGATCAGGGCGCACGATGTCAGACAAACGGTAAAACGGCGAGCGTTTTTCCACGGGCCTTCCATGATTGTCGCTCCTTCGCGGCTGGCAACCGGCCGACGGACCGGCGCGGGCGCTCGGTCGAATCCGGGGAGACGATCCCCCTGTATTGGGGAAGCCTGAACTTATTTAGCAGGTTAAGCAAATTCGGTCAATCCACGATCGCAAACCGCACGCCGATCTTGATGCGCGGCGCACCCGGGGCGTTGGTTTTTAGGGTGACCCACCCCATCTTGTTCGGATCGGTGCTCATGAAATTGGCCGGGCCGCTGTTGGGGGGAACGCGAATCGTAATCGGCAACAGGGTACTCAAGCCGCCGCCGATCGATTTTGCTTCGTCCAACTCGACTTCCAAGAGCGGGGGCTTCCGTTCTTCCACTTCGACTTCGAGTTGATCGGCAGGAAAACCTTGGAGCCGGATCATCAGTCGGCTTTCTTTGCCTTCTTTCGCGTCGACCGCATCGAGGAACAAGTAGCCTTGGTTGGTGACCCAAGCCGGGCCGCTGATTTCGATGTCGCTCTCGATACGACCGCTGATCGCCACGTCGAAGGTGTCGAGGTCCTCCTGGTCGGTGTGAATGATGAGCTTTTGCGCGAAGGTTCCCAGCGGCAAGCCGGGTTTCAGATGCACACGTACGTAGTAGCCGTTGGTGGCGTCGGGATCTTCCTTGGGGAGTGCGGCGTCGGGAATCGGCTCGAACGTCACGAGGAAATAATCGGCCAATTGCTTGTCCATCAGATCGACCGCGGTAACGTGGATCGGGTGGTCCCGGTATCCCAGAACCTTGACGACCGCCGTTGCCGGTTGCCCGGCACGCACCCGGCTGAAGACAAGTTCTTTCGGAACGGTACGAATCGACTGCATCACGCGGCCTTTGACGGTCAACGTGATCTCCGGTTCGTCGGGATCGTTCGTGTAGATCGTCGCACGTTGGGTGATCGGTCCGGCGAACTTTTCGGCATTCCAATCGATCAACACTTTCGTCATGCCGCCGGGCGGGACGGTGATTTGATCGAAATTCATGACCGTGCAACGGCAAGTCGTCTCACCGCGAGTCAGGACCAAATCGGCATCGCCGACGTTCTTGATGACGAATTCGTGTTGTCCGTGCTTTTCGGACTCGATCTTGCCGAAGTCGAACTCGGGCTCGGGAACCTCGACATCGGGCAGAGGCCCGCCTTCGGGCGAGTTGGGTCGCCGTTCCGGCTTATTCTCGGGACGGACGATCGTGGCTGTCTTCTTCGACGGATCGTAGTCTTTGACGATGGGGTGTCCCGGCCATGGGGCGCGTTTCACCTTGTACCACCCCATGGCCCCGCCGACGAGGAGGCCCAACACCAGACAAGACGCTGCGATAAAGACGTATCTCATGATTTGGCCGATAGTTACATAGTGTTCTGCGGGCGCGATGAGGCCTGCCGGCATCGGTGGCCCTTCGGCATTCCCGACGAATTCCTAGAGCAAGAAGGTCTCTGCTACCATTCTACCGTTGGAAAGCCGATCGCGGGAAGGAAATGACGGCGTCTTCCGATAGTCGAATCAGGGGGCGGCGGGGCCGGCCGGGGGATTCGTCTACGACTTTCCCTCGATGAGACGCTTCAAGGCGTCCAGTTCGGCGGGCGGCAGCTTGCGGTTTTCGTGGGGCGTGATGCGATGCAGTTCGAGTGCCGACTCGGCCATCGCACGGGCATCGGCTTCGCGGCCGAACTCGGCCAAGGCCTGCGCGTATCGTGCTCGGACGAGCGCCTGCGTGGGGGCCGCAGCAACGGCCCGATCGAACAACCGAAACGTTCGATCTCGCCACGATGCAGACTGGGTGCGTTCGGCTACCCGCAGAGAGGTTTCGGCCGCCGATAATAACGCTGAAGGACGTTCGGGGACGCGTTCGAGCCACTCGCGGAGAGAGGCTTCCAGCTCGGTCAGTACCTTCGCGTCGCGCGTGTAGTACCAGCGACTTTCATACAGTTCGGTCAATCGCTGCCATGGTTCCGCCGACCACGGATCGGCTTTTGCGGCTCGACGCAGCCGGTCGATGGCCGTGTCGAAGTCCCGGCTGAGGGCCGATTCGGCCTCCAGCAATTGCAACCGGCATTCCAGCACGGGACGATAGGCCGTGACATAGCACCCGATCAGCAACCCCAAGGCGGTGATCACCGGCAACAGCGGTGTTGCCGAAACCGAAATGGTTCGGAGGCCGGTCGATGGCGATGCGGATTGCTCCGCCGTGTCGATCGGGGGACCGTCCGCAGGTGCTGCGGCCGTCGCAGGTGAACCGCCCGACTGGATGATCGCCGCCAACAGCCAAAATGTCGCTGCCACTCCGGGAAACCCGATTCCGCCGGTCGCGCACAGGTCGACGGTCAGGGCGATTAGCGCGCAGCTTGCAAGCCGCGTCGTGTCGGATTGCGACACCGCCGGCAATTGCATCAGCGCAAAATACGTGACGCACGCAATGGGAATTCCGATCAGGAACACCATCGTTCCCGGTGGGGCCGACGTGAGCAAGCCGAGCGGGTAGGCCAACAGCCACCCGGCAATCAGACCGATTGCCGTCCAGGGAAGGCTGCGTCCGGGCGAATCGGAATCGTTTGCCCTCGGCGTCGAATCCGGCGAACTGCTTCGCAAGCCGACGATGAACGTCCAGGCCAGAAATCCCAGGAGAGCGACGGCGGCGGGGACTCCGGCGGTGGCTGCGACCTCCAACACGAAGTTGTGCGGATCGGAGACTTCCTCACCGGCCGTCGGCGGCATGTATCGAGGGTAGACGTACTGAAAGTTACCCGGCCCGCAGCCGAACCAAGGTTTGTCCCGCGTAACGGCAAGAGCGCCTCGCCAGTAGTCGACGCGATAGGCGAACGATTTCGTCGCCTCGGTAACGACCTGAAGATCGAGGCCTTTCCACGCGATACCGCCGACGATCAAAAGCAACACCGCCGCCGATACGCCCAGGGCCGTTTTCCAACCGGCTCGCCGCAATGCCCGCCGATAGAGCCAAGCCAGGCAGAATCCGCCGACCAACAAGGCCGCGTACGCCGCGCGACTTTTGGTAAGAACCAGGCATAAGCCGACAACCAGGCAAGCCGCCGTAAGAACCAACGGAATCCCAATGCGGGATAGAAGGGGCGGTGTCGGCCTGCCGTCGGAACTGGGAGAAACGCCCTGGTTGCCGCGCGTAGGGAAGAATGCCCCGAGGCCTAGGCCGATTCCGACAAGCAGCCAAGGGGTCAGGAACGCGGCCAGCGAGTTCGTCAATGCGAACGTGGCGAATGGTTCCACGCTTTCGGCGCGGTTGCGGAACATGACCGCCACGGGTGAATCGACCGGTACATCCAGGCCTGCCGCCCGCAGGGCCGCGGGAAAATCTTCGGCGACGAGCCGCCGCGTGACGGGAAGCTCAACGGCGTATTGATATAAACCGTAGGCCGCCAGACCTGTCGCCGTCGCAATCATCGCCCGAAACAACAACGCAGTCGACCGCTCATCGCGGAACGTCGTGCGGACGAGGAAGTAGAACACCGCCATCGCACTCCATTCCCAAAACATGTTGATCGCCGGGCGCGGCGCGGCGTGTCGGACGGCGACCCACGCGGCAACTCCCTGCCAAGCAACCAGCAAAACCACCAGAATGTCGCCGAGCGAGGCCGTGATGCGACGCCGACGCTCGGCGACGACGCCCAGTGCCACGACCAAACCTGCGCTGAAAACCAACAACGCCACAGGCAGGCCGTCGCCTTCTTCCGCCACCCCTTCGCTGACCACAAGTGGGAACAAGACCGCCAGAGTCGTCGTGATCGCCAGGCGCATGCCGGAAAGGCGCCCCTTCCACGCATCGGATGAGGCACTACTGCGGTATGCGATATGTGCGTTGCCGGGCGTCTGCTTGCGGCGAGGGCGTTTTCGTGGACTCATCAGGTTGATTTCCAGTGGGACCGTACCGTTTCGTGACAGCGGAGCGGCCCAACATGCTTCGCCTGCAACGAGTACCTGCGTATCTTTTGCCCGCGATCGTGTTTCGTGGACAAGCGATCTTTCGACAGGATACCACAACCTGCGATCGACGCCATCGGTCGGCCCACGCTGCATCTAGCAGCGTTCGTCTTCGACCGACGGCTTCGGCGGGCGGTTTTCACGACGGCGACTGCGTCGCGCCGTCGCCTCCAAGACGGCGATCACCGACAACATGCAGCCCACCATGGCAACCACGACGAACGCGCCGATCACGTCGACCTGGTATAGCAGCAAGGCTCCCAGTCCGCAGGCGGTCGTCGTCAGGTACACCGTGAGAACGGCCTGCGTGGTCGTCATGCCCAATTCGACCAATCGGTGGGAAAAATGGTTCTTGTCGCCTTCGAACGGGCTTTTACCGGCACGAATTCGGATGGCGACGACCGTTGCCGTATCGTAAATCGGCACGGCGAGCACGCACAATGGGGCGATGATCGCATGGCGGGGAACCTGGTCGCCGGCGAACGTGGCGGTCAAGGTGACGGCTGCCATGATGAACCCGACGAAGTAGCTTCCGCCGTCGCCCATGAACAGGCGGGCAGGGGGCCGGTTGTGCCACAGGAAGCCCAGCAGCGTTCCCAAAAAGAGAAAGGAGAACGCCGCTACGAACAGTTGGCCTTCGCCGCTCATCGACTCGGGTACGGTCGCCATGACGATCCCGAACAGCCCGGCGGCGATAGCCGCCACACCGGCCGAGAGCCCGTCCATGTTGTCGAGCATGTTGAACGAGTTGACCAATCCGACGATCCACAGCACGGTGAGCGGCAATGAGAACCATTGACTGTGAATGAACACGGTCAAACGCCAGCCCGCGACATACATTGCCAGGGCGACCAAGACTTCGACACCCAGCCGCAACCGCCAGTCGAGCGAATAACGATCGTCGAGCAGACCGAGGACGAGCAGGACGGTTCCCAACCCCAACAGCGTCCACAAACGTCCCGATTGCGCCCACAATCCGGCCGCGTGACGGCTGAGAAACTCACCGACGAAGGGAATCGATTGTGGAGCAATCCAATCGGCACGGCAGAGCAGCAGAACGACTTGTGCTGCGGCCAAGGGGAAGACGACACCCGCCCAAATACCGAGACCACCGCCGGTCGGGATCGGGCGATCATGGATTTTTCGCTCGCCGGGTCGATCGACGAAGCCGTATCGACCGGCAACCCGGCGTACGATGAGACACACGCCCCAACTGACGATCGCCGCCGATAACGTTGCTGCGGGAATCAGGCGTTCGATCATCGTCGTGCCGCCTCCCGCAGTCGCCTGCGCAAATAGTTACGGCACTCGTCGAAGAAGCCGTGATACGTTTCGCTCTTGTAGTCGGGGAACGTCCACTCGTGACCTTGCCAGCGGCCGTGCCGATAGATCAACGTCGTTTCGGCGTAAATGCCGTCGCGAAGGTAGATTCGGTGCGCGAAATCCTTGGTCGAGGCCAGTACGAGTTTACCCGGTGTGAGATAACCCGGGTCGATGTTCAGCGGTCGCGGCTCAGGGTGCGGCGAGGCGTCGGCGTACTCTTCTTCCCAGCGATTGCTTGCCAGTTTCCAGTCGGCCAGATCGGCCGGATCGACCGGCTCGGCAAGGGCGAAGAAGATTTTTTGCAGGTCTTCGCCCATCGTTTGCGCGTAGTAATCGGTTTGGGTGAAGGGGAACGCCGGGCTTTTTAGGGCCACCGTTCCCCATTCGGCCTCCAGCCGTCGGGCAGTCCAGGCGAGGGTGTCGGGATAGCGGCTGAATGCGGCAACGAGGCGAAGCACAGGTTGTGCGGCGTGCGGCCTGCCCATGAGTTCCTCACGAACGATCAGTGCGGCATGGCGGGCATTTTTGACAAGCAACATTCTTCAATTTTATCATAGACCGGTTTTCTGCGGTGGGGCAGGGCCGCCGGGAGCTCGATTCGTCGAACGCGCGGTCGACGCGGAACACCCCGTCCACCATTTTCGAACGCCGCAGTCTGGGGAGGAGGATCCATGAATCAATTTGACCGAAGTCGCCGTACCTGGTGGCCGCTCGTCGTGTGCCTCGCGGGTGTATGGGCATTAGGCCTCGGCCGAGCCGCGCCGATTCGGGCCCAGCAGCCTTCCGAACGCCCGAACATCCTCGTCATCCTTGTCGACGACTTGGGGTGGTGCGATCTGGGATGCATGGGTGCCGAAGACCTTCAGACGCCGAACATCGACGGTTTGGCGGATGACGGCATGCGGTGGGTCAACTTCTACGCAAACTGCCCGGTGTGTTCTCCCACACGGTCGTCGATTCTTTCGGGACGTTATCCCGATGCGGTCGGCGTGCCGGGCGTCATCCGGACACACTCCCGCGATTCGTGGGGGTACTTGTCGCCGCAGGCGGTCTTGTTGCCCGCCGTGCTGAATGAAGCCGACTACGATACCGGCATGGTCGGTAAGTGGCATCTGGGACTGGATGCTCCGAACTTGCCCAATTTGCGAGGTTTTCGCACGTTCTACGGCTATCTCGGCGACATGATGGATGACTACTATACACATCGCCGTTGGGGCATCAACTACATGGCGAGGAATGGTGAGATCGTCGATCCGAAGGGGCACGCCACCGACATCTTCAGCGATTGGGCTTGCGAGTTCTTGGAAGCCGACCATGGCGATCGACCGTTCTTTCTTTACTTGGCGTACAATGCCCCGCACACTCCTATCCAGCCGCCCCAGGAGTATCTCGACGCTTACTTGGAACGGCACCCGAACGCCGATTCAACCCGGGCGAAGATTGCCGCATTGATCGAACATTTGGATGCCGGAATCGGCCGTGTGCTCGAGAAGCTCGACGAATTGGGAATGCGGGAAAACACACTTGTGATCTTCACCAGCGATAACGGCGGCCAACTCAACGTCGGCGCGAACAACGGCCCGTGGCGCGCCGGCAAGGGAACGGGCTATGAAGGGGGAATTCGTGTGCCGATGATCGCCCGCTGGCCGGGGCGCATCCCGTCGGGTACGGTCTCAGAGGCGATCGGGTTGACGATGGACGTTTTTCCGACCGTGTGTGCCGCCGCGGGAGTGAAACCACCGCAACCGGTCCACGGCGTGAACTTGCTCCCTGTGCTCACGGGCATGGAGGAAGATTTGCCGCCTCGTGATTTGTTCTGGGTACGACTGGAACGGCAACCGCAGACGGATCACGGCTGGTGGCTTTGGGTAGCGCGACGCGGCGATTGGAAGATCATTCGCGGCCCGGGAGAACGTCCCGATCAGTTGTTCAACCTGAAAGACGATCCTTACGAAACTCACGATTTGGCTGAGAGTATGCCGGACCGGCTCGCGGCGATGCAGCGACTCTTGGATTGCCACATTGCCGACACGGCTTCCGTCCCGTGGCGTGACTGTCGCGGCCTGGGGCCGGGAGAACTTCCGCCGGAAGTCGAGGAAAAATAATAATTTACGATAAACATTGGGTGTGTTTCGAGGGGGAGATCGGCTCCCCCTCGTTGCGTTTCTTGCCCGGAGAAACCGGTTGAATTATTCCGGTTGCGCAAAATTTACGGGTTTGTGTAAGGCGGCGTGGGCAATATTCCGATGCTAGGGTTGTGGAGAGTGACTCCTTGGCACTGGGATTGCGCGCGTGGCCAACAGCTTGGACGTGACATTCGACTACTTGGCGACCACGCCGAACGTGGCGGCATTGGAGACGCTGCGCGCCGCGGCTGCTTCCAGGCATGAGCCCATCTGGCGACGGGCCGTTCGCGCGTTGATGCGCCGCAACGACTATGCGGGGCATCTTGATTTGTTGCGTTCGTTGGACCCGATGATTCCACGCTGGCGGGCGGTCGTGCAGAATCCGCCGGTCGCTTTCATCGAGAGCCTTCGTTTGGCCCTTCAGGAAGACGATATCGAGATTTGCCGCAACGCGTGCCGGATTGCGGTGTGGGCGGAGTTGTTCGATTTCATTCCCGTGTTGGCGGCCCGACTCGAGGCCACCGTGCCGCCGCATCGCGAGTTGTTCGGCCAGACGCTCATGGAATTGAGCGAGATGTTGGCGTCGCGGTTGACGACGCCTCCGGAAGGACAGCGGGGCCAGGCATTGCAATGGGTCGTCGGCCAAATCCGGAACGCGCTCGAGCATCACGTCTCGCGTTTTTCAACAAAGACGAGCCGTGAAATCCTCGAAGTATATATCCTCGTCGCCGGTTCCGACCGTCATGCGCTCACTGCCATCTTGAATGCGCCGACGCATCCCGCACACAAAGCGCTCGTGAAAAGTCTGGAGGTGAATACATCGGCTCCGGTACTTCAGCTGCTGGCCGATTATCTGGCCGATCCTCAAGCACCGCCGGCGGTGTTGGGAATCATCGGGCGACGGACAGACCCGCGATTCCTGCGCCACTTGTTGCGCAAGATCGGGCCCGACCCGAATCCGATCGTCCGCAAGAACCTCAAGCGTATTTACCAATTCACGTGGCTGAAGTCCGGGATGGAAGGGCTGGATCATTTCAGCGAGGCCGAGCAGCGGGCGATCGTGCAGTTGATTCGCTATTGCCAATTGCGGCGGGAAGAGTCCTTCCGGCTGATCGAGCGCATGTTGTTCCAAGGCAGACCCGGCGCCCGCGTGGAAGCAGCCAAGGCGTTGGAGGACTACCACGGCGCCGAAGCGAACGGTTTGGCGTTGAAAGCTCTCGAAGATTCTTCGCCGGAGGTGCAAGCGGCCGTGTTGCCCCAGTTGCGGCGTCGCGGCATCCCAGGGGCGTTGCCGCGGATCGTCTCGAAGTTGGACAGCCCCCATGCGGTCGTTCGCCGTGCCGCGCGGCGAAGCCTGGCCGAATTCAGCTTTCGCCGGTTCTTGGGGACGTGGGACTTGCTCGAGCCCGAGGTACGGCGCAGTACCGGCATGTTGGTGAAGAAAGTCGATCCGCATACGCAACCGATGTTGCGGGCGGAGCTGGGCTCGCCGATGCGTACGCGTCGTTTGCGGGCGTTGGCGGTCGCTTCGACGTTGGATCTCGTGCCGCAACTGGAGATGAGCATCATTCCGTTGTTGCGCGACGAAGACCATATCGTTCGGGCGGAGGCGGCTTCGGCCCTGGCACTTTCCGAAAGTCCGCAAAGTCGTGCCGCCTTGATCGAAGCGCTCAAGGATCCCAGCCCTACGGTGCGCGAAGCGGCGCGCAAGAGCCTGGAAGAACGAAACGAACTGCAACCGACGGGCGATGGATGATCGCCGGACAACCGTTCGGCAACCCGGCTTTGAACCGACCGACAAAGAACGATTTTTGCGATGCTGTCGAAGATCATCACCGACATTTCGATCTTGGCGATTCGGGAAGCCCCGTTTCAACAACTGCAACGGGAGTTCCAGCGCCGGGCCTATGAACCGCCGGCCGGTAACGTGTATTACATCGCCGCGGGAGCGGTTGCCGTCATTTTGGGCTTGTGGGTACTGGCGAAGATCCTCGATTACCGACACCGGCGAAGGCCGTATCGGAGCCGGCTTGCTTTGTTTTGGACCTTGTGCGGACGTCATCGACTCACGTGGCGACAAACGTGGTTGTTGTGGCGACTCGCCCGCGCGCGAAAGTTGACCGATCCCGCGATGCTCTTCGTGGATCCCGACATGTTACGACCGATCCACGGTTTCGAGCGACATCGCGAGACGCTGGACTTGGTTTGGGAGGCGGTGTTCGGCGATTTGGAATCCGAACTCGAGGAATACCATCGGCGACAGTCGATGACGGATACGGATGAGGCAAACGAGGGCGAGGAATTGCGGGAGCCGGGCGAATCCTCCGGGCCGGCGGAAGCCCGCAAGATTCCCGTGCGAACCGTAGCAGCCTCCGAAGGCGACGAGGGGGGCGCGGATTCGCGTCGCGATGTGGGGCCGGTACGCCCTCCGATCGAAACACCGAAGCTCGATGTGGCCCCCTGGACCGAGGCTGAGGCCTGATCGGCGACGCTGCGGTCGAGTCGAGTCTATCGTAATCGACCGGGTGACGTCATCGGCCGTCGCTTGCAGCCGATCCGAAGCGGAAGTCACCGGGCTTCTTTCACGACCGTTTCGACCACAAAAACGAACGAGGCGACAGTACGGCACTGTCGCCTCGAATTGTTTGGATCGATCGACCACCGGTCCGAAGGTGTCGGCAGTCGAAGGATGCCGGCGGGGTTGCTTCAAAAAGCGCTACGGCCGACACCTCGCGGCGGTTCACGTTTTTGGAACAGGGGACTCACGTTACCCGACGATTCCCGCGGCTTGCCGCCTTCCGGCTTGGCTCGGAAATCCTCAGGATTGGCACCCGTTCCGTAGCGAACAACGTAACCCCGTCGGGTGTATCCGATGCGACGAAGCAGATCGCGGACGGAAATCTTTTGCAACGCCATGTCTTCGGCTTCTTTGATGAAACGGGAGCGGGCATCGATCACGTCGGGAGTGGCGTTGTCCGGCGGTTCATTGCCCACGACGAGCATGTCGGTCGACGCCGTGATCTGGCCGTGCACGACGCCTTTGTCGTCGATGTAGGCATCGACCATGCCGCCGTTGCTGCGGATGATGTTGATCAATTCATCCTGGTCGTAGCGGCCGTCGCCGTCGATATCGATATAATTGAGCAACGCGAAACGGCGATGCTCACCCGGGGCCCAAATCAGCGTGTCGACTTTGTCGCCGGGCAGGATGGGATCCGAGATCACATCGTCGATGATTCGGGCTTCGGCCAAATGCGGGCCGCGGATTTCGATGACTTCGATGCTCCCCTTCGATTCCGCTTGGGTCACATCGCGGGTATTCGAAGGATAGACCGTGAAGACGGTTTGCGGGATCAGGCCGTCGGCCTCACCCAAATTGATCCAGACGAGCCCCGTTCGCTGATCTACCCATTGGACCGTGCCGTCGGCCTCTTCGAACTCGGGGTTCTTCATCTTCTGGATAGTGGCGGTTCGAACGGTCAACAGGTTGCTCAGCTTTTGTAGCTTGATGCCCGCCTCTTGCAGTTGTTTCCGCATGTCGGCCAGGGCCTGTTCCGACTGCTCCTGAATCGACGTGACTTTGTTCAACAAGTCTTGTTGCGCTTTCTGAGCGGCCGATAGGTCTTGCGTGAACTTCTGGCGTTCCTGAGCCAAGGTGGCCTCGGCGTCATTCGCTCGCTTTTCCTGCTGGGTGATCAGCGGCGTCTTGCTGG
The DNA here is from genome assembly GCF_054657455.1 of Thermostilla marina. NCBI lineage: Bacteria > Pseudomonadati > Planctomycetota > Planctomycetia > Pirellulales > Thermoguttaceae > Thermostilla > Thermostilla marina. Next base: position 1,673,809 of record NZ_BAAHYR010000001.1, read on the forward strand.
CTTCCAATTGGGCGATGCGTGTTTCGGCATCTGTGAGTTTCTCTTGAGTGGCGGCCAGCGTGGCGTTCTTTTGTTGCAGGGTTTTCCACAGGTGGATGACGACTTCGCGGTACGATCGTTGCGATTCATCGAGATCGGCACCGTAGACCTCGAGATCGTGATCGGCCTGCTCGGTGATCTTGCTGATCTCTTCGGTCGGATCGAATCCCGCCTTTTCCTTCAGCGTGTTGAAATCACGCTGAAGCGTAGACAACATTGCCGAGGTTTGTTGCTCGCGTTCGACGGCCTGTTGTGCCTGACGTGCGGCTTCATCCCATTGGCGATAGAAAAGGTACGTCGTGACGCCCAACAAGACGGTAAGGATCACGAAAATGATCAAGGCAATGTGCAGCCCTTGATTTTCACGTGCCATGACAAGCGTGCTCCTGAATGGAAAGCTCGTTTACGACCGGTCCCTGGAAAAGGACCGACGGTGATCGGCTCGATACCGGCAGAAACATACGACGGTCGTTCGTCTCTTCCGAAGCAAGATAAGTGAACCCGCCGAACGGCTCCGGCCCGCGCCGATGGTGCTGTCTGGGTTGCCTGAAACCTCGTTCCGAGTTCCTCCTGTCAGGCAGATAAGGAAATCGAGGGAAACTGGATAAGAATTCAAGCTACGTCGATTCTAAATACGCCCTAAACCGCTGTCAACGTAAAGCCTTACGGGATGGGAAGCTGAGACGGGTGCCCGTCTCCGGGGATTGACGATTGCGTACGTGGTTTTGGTTTTGGCGGTCGTAGTGGATACGCACGACTCACCCGAATATCCGCGAAAACCTGCCTAGGTGAAACATGGACTCCGGTTGCCGTGTTTACCTTGGTGCCGCCTATCGTAACTCTAGCCCCGATTTCACCGAGGATACGTGCGATTCGGTCGTCGGCCGTTTTCTTGCATGCCGTCCATTGGAGTCTCCGCCATGCGTTCGAAAACGATGTTGTGGGTGGTTATTGTGACGGGGTTAATATGCCTCTTTGGAGCGGTTTTGGGCGGGTTATGGGGTATTTCAGCCGGGGCGGCGGAACCGAATCGGCCTTCCCTGGACTTCTCTGCCGTGTTTTCGCGGTTTGATCAGAACGGTGACGGTCGTCTCACACGCGAGGAGATTCCGCGGGCGTTTGATCGGTTGAATGCCGACGGCGACGAATTCGTGACGATCGACGAGGCCGTGGCCTTCCTGTTGCAGCGACCGCAGCGCGGGGCGCCACGTATCGGCAGCCGCGGTGCCGCAGACATTCCGCCTTCGGTGCTGGTTGAACGAAACATTCCGTATGCCGAAGGAAAATCGGCGCTTCGGCGGTTGGATGTGTATCGGCCGAAAGGGGCTCGTGAAGCTCCGGTGATGATCTACGTCCACGGCGGTGGTTGGCGAAAGGGCGACAAAGCGGCCGTCCATGAAAAGCCCGCTTACTTTTGCGGCAAGGGGTTTGTGTTCGTGAGTGTGAACTATCGGTTGCTGCCGAATGTCGAATTGGAAACCCAAGTGCAGGACGTGGCCGACGCCGTCGGTTGGGTAGCGAAACACGCTGAAGAAATCGGCGGCGATGCGAATAAGCTCTTCCTGATGGGCCACTCGGCGGGCTGTCATCTGGTGTCGCTGATCGCGACCGACGAACGCTATTTGAAAAAAGCCGGCGTTTCGTTCGAACAAGTGCGGGGAGTGATCGCTCTCGACTCGCAAGCGTACGATTTGCCGACGTTGATTCGCACGACCGGCGCTGGGACGTATCGCCTTGTGTTCGGTGACGATCCCGAACGGCTGAAAATGTTCTCGCCGCAGTACCACGTGGCCGAAGGGTGCCGCATCCCGCCGTTCCTCATCTGTTACAGTCGCGGAATGACGGCGCACGTCTCACCGTTGCGCCGACGGTTCGCCGAACGTTTTGCTGCAACGCTCGAAGAGGCGGGTGTTTCTGCCCGCGTCGTCGACGCCTCGGACCGTTCGCACGGCGAGATCAATCAGTGGTTCGGGCGCAAAGGGGATCGTGTGACCGAAGAAGCCGAACGGTTCCTCGATACGATCTTGTCGAAGAAGGATACATCGCAGCCGGTTACGACGACCGGCGGCAAGCCGATAACGTCGGAAGATTCGGCGAAGAAACGATAGTAGGGCCCGCTTTCTCACCTTGCGGTGATCGGCTTGTCGCCCACGGGGCTGTCGGCAACCGACTCGATTCGAATCGGTGCGATCGGGAACTTGCCGCTTTGCGAGAGGAACCGTACCGGATTGTTGTGGAAGATTTCGACGGCTTCCTGCACGCTGTGACCGCGGCGTCGGAAATCGGCAATACATTCCTGCAACGTGAAGGGATCGCTCGGTCCCCAATCGGCCGACGAGTTCACGAGCGTACGCTCCCAGCCGTAGCGTTCCAGCATGTCGACGGCTCGCCGCGGCGAACATTTCGTGATCGGGTACAGGGTGAAGCCGAGCCAGTAACCGGCATCTTTGACCATCCGAATCGTGTGTTCTTCGACGTGGTCGATCCACACGCGGTCGGGGTCGAGAGGGAAATTGCGAAGGATCTCCAGAATCCGTTTCGTGCCGTACCATTTGTCTTCGAGGTGCGGCGTGTGGATCAGCAAGAGCTGGTTGTAGTCGAGCGCCATCTGGATGTGCGCTTCGAATGTTTCGCACTCGTTGCGGGTCGACTTGTGTAGACCGGTTTCGCCGATGCCCAGTACCGTCGGCTTCTTGAAGAACTCGGGCATCTTTGCGAGCACGGCGCGACTGAGTTCCGGGTTTTCGGCCTCTTTCGGGTTCACGGCGACCCAACAGAAATGCTGGATGCCGTATTGAGCCGCCCGCGTCGGTTCGAACTCGCTGATCTGCCGAAAGTAGTCGATGAACGTTTCAGGATAAAGACGGTCGAATCCCGCCCAAAAGGCCGGCTCGGCAACGGCGACAACTCCCGCTGCCGCCATGCGTTCGTAATCTTGTGCCGTGCGGGCGATCGCGTGGTAGTGAGGTTGAATGATCTGCATGAATCGACTCCGCGATGATCGATGGTTGTATGTCGGCCGGATCCGAATGGCTCGTTCGACGTCGTCAGGCCTCGTCGATCGGGTCGGAGAACAGTCGCAATAGCGTTTCGGCCCGATCGTCGCGTACCGTGCGGTCGGCCAGAATCTCCAGGCTGCGATAGATTTTGGCAAGTTCCGGCGGCGTTTCGGCCGTGGCATCGGGAGCACCGCGACCGCGATCGTATCGGTCCAGCGTGGCTGCGATCTCCAACAGCATGCAGCGAACGTCGAGGTAGTAGTGCTTGAGAACCTCTTGGTCGGTCAACATGGCGGGCAATCCGTCGAGTGATTTTCGCGGGCAACATTTCCACGTACGAACATTTCGGGCGGTCGGCACGCCCATGGTTACGGCAATACCATCTTCGATCGACGAGTGAGGGAAGTCAATTCACCGTGCCGCGCCCGAGGCGGCGCTACAATCGGTAGTCTTGTCTTGAACAGTAGTTGCCGCACAGCCCGCAGGATTTGCGTAGCTTAGACAGTTTTGGAGAAATGAATTCCTCGGAAGGGCAAATCCGTCAAATTCCGCGGTGAATGTTTCGAATAGAAGAGATAGGGAACATGCGCAATGAGGGACTGACCTCGTTTGTCCAAGGGATGAGGGGCAGCGCTGCAATGCGACGAGACAATTTGCCGGAGCACGAGAAAGAGGTCGATGTCGTGGAAATCCAATCGTCGGGCGGTGTCTTGGCGGATCGGATCGGGGCGGCGTTGGAACGCAATCCGTACCTGATGGGCCGCGTGTTTCGCTTCGAAACCGATCGAGGACGCGTGATCTTACGAGGTGTCGTCGAAACGTACTTCCAAAAGCAAATGGCGCAAGAGGCCTTACGCGGCGTCGACGGGGTGGAAGAAATCGACAACGAGCTGGAAGTCGTTTGACCGGCGATTTGCCGAAGAAACAAGCCCGCCCTGTCGCAGAAACTATCGTGCGACGAAGCTCTCTCCCGATGTTGCCTTCGGGCGTCGGCGCGACGCGGCGATCGGGCCTTTCCGGCTATGCGTTTTGGTGGGCGTTCAGCGCGGTTTACGAGGATGGCAGGCCATCACGGCGTCTTCCGGCGATTCGTACACCGGCAAGATCGGGGACAGGCGGCTGTGATGGAGCACCTCCCGATTGTGCTCCGACAGGCCGCAGATCCGCAGGACACCGTATCGCTCGGCCAAGACACGCTGAAGCTGCAACAACTGGCTGATAAGGAATGTGTTGAGAAGGTCGACCTCGTCGAGCTTGAGCACGATTCGGTTGACCAGATGGCGATCGGCCAGTGTCAACAGCTCATCGGCCAGCGGGACCAGTTGTGTCGTGAGCCGGCTCTTCACCCGGGGACGCACGATCAACCAGCCTTCCCCGCATTCCACGTCGAACTCCCATCCTAGGGCTACCGTAGGCATGACGGTACTCCTTCGTTTCGGCAATCGATGACTGCCGGTGAGACAAGGAACCAACATGGATTCTAAGGCGGTATAAAAGCGTTACAATCCCCCGATCGGACTAATCACGCAAAGTCGCGCAAATCGCTTTTTCTTCACGATTTTCGGCACGCTGAATGCACTCGGAATTGCCCTCGCTGCATGCACTGACAGCATTCGCGTCGAGTGGGCCGCGCGTGCGAACAGACCGGGGGCGGAATGCGGAGCGGCCGGGATCAAAACAGAGTGCCTTGCGGCGGTTCGTCGGGGATCGCTGCCGAAATTCCCAGATGCTCCAACGCTTTGACGGTCACTTTTCGCCCCCGGGGGGTGCGGACCACTAATTCCGATCGCAGCAAGAACGGCTCGACCTCGTCGATGAGTGTATCCGGCGGCACGTTCATCGTGTGGGCAATCGCCTCGACGCCGACCGGTCCGCCGCCAAATACCCTGACAATCGTTTCGAGATACTTGCGATCTTGGGCATCGAGGCCCAACGAATCGATTTCTTGCATTTCCATCGCATCGCATGCGACGGCCAAAGTGATATGGCCGCCTGCCCGCGCGGTTGCGTAGTCACGCACCCAACGCAAGCGGTTGTTGGCGATGCGGGGCGTGCCGCGGCTGCGGGCGGCAATTTCCAGGGCGGCGTCGTCGTCGATGGTGACCTGGAGTTTCTTCGCGTTGCGATGCACAATTTGCGCGAGTTCTTCCAATGAATAGAAGTCGAGGTGCTCCCGCATGTGAAAGCGATCGCGAAGCGGTGCCGAGATCAATCCCGTTCGCGTCGTCGCACCGATCAGCGTGAAAGGTTTCAGTCGAATGTTCAGCGTGCGGGCGTTGACGCCTTCACCCAACGTGACGTCGATCCGGAAATCTTCCATGGCCGGGTAGAGGAATTCCTCCACCGACTTTTGCATCCGATGAATTTCGTCGATGAACAGTACGGACCGCTCCTCGGCGTTCGTCAGATAGGGAATCAGGTCTTTCGGGGCCTTCAAGGTTGCGCCGCTGGCAATTTGGAACGAGACACCGAGATGCCGCGGAATACAGGTGGCAAATGTGGTTTTTCCCAAGCCGGGCGGCCCGTCGAACAAGATGTGTCCGAGCGGTTCATCGCGCTTCATGGCCGCTTCGAGGGCGATCCGCAGGCGTTCGTGCACGGCGCGCTGCCCGACCATCTCTTCCATCCGCTGTGGACGAAGATCATGGTCGTCGTCACGATAGTTCGACAAGCCCGGGCGGACGATCGGATCGCGCGTCATCGTTCCTGGTTGGGGTCAGGGGAAATGGGTAATCCGGGTTGGTTGTGTTGCGTGGATTGCGGTCACAAGTTGTGACGAACAAACACTGAATATAGCAGACCGTTTCGGAAAAGGTGAAGGTGTGTTCACCTTGACCGGTGCGTGCACGCAATCGAGCCCGCAGGTCGGAAAAAGTCAGCCGAGTGCGCCCGCCAACGCCGCAAACAGCAGGAACAACACAAGCGCCCCCACGACCGCCGCCGCCGTGACGGCAGCAAGTTTCAGGTATGAGAACGGCGCCTGCCCGGTGATCCTGCCCGTTTGCCCGTTGATGAGTACGCGGTACAGTCGATCGCGGTAACGGTACGCCAAGATCCACACCGGTAAGAGGATCGGTTCTCCTTCCATTCCCGAGATCAGCATGTTCACGTGCACGTTTCGGACGCGGCCGGGGATGTACAGCGATTCGATTTGACGTCGTTCTTCCGCTTCGATTGCACCGCGGGCAAGAGGTCTGGCGAATTTTCGCGGCAGCGTCACTTGCTCGACCGTGATGTGTTCCATGTCGACTTCATCGGGAGAGACGCCGTCGCTTAGGTCGTAGGGACAAAGGGCCGAGGTCTCACGAGGGCTCAACGCTTGACCCGCACCGACCAAGACGGCTTCGTGCTCTCCGTAATGTTCGCCGAACAGGGGGCGCCAATCCCCGCGAGCCGAGGGCGGGACGTCGCTGGTATCGGCCGTCCAGTACGTGTGGGTTTTCGCACGGAAACACCAGTACGCCGCATAAACCGGCACCATGTTGACGACGACTGCCTTTTCGGTCAGGTCGCTAGGCCGGAAGAACCCTCGCATGAGGGTGTTGCGCATCACCTGCATGGCGTGATCGCGATTCAGCCGAAAGGGAACGACACGATTCGGGGCCACGATCCGGTGATTCGGTTTGGCCTTCATTTGGGTTGCGCCGCAGAACGGGCAGCGCAACGCCCGGGCCCCGGCGTCGTAGCTCATCGAAGCCCCACAGCCGGTGCATTCGAAATTGTTCGTCGCCAATTGCGTTCCCGGCCGGGAACGCGCGGCTTGCCCGTCGCGGATCGGGGCCTCTCGCCCGCAGTTGGGGCAGAAAAGGTCTTCTTCGTCGATCAGGCTGCGGCATACTTCGCAGCGGACGGCCGTGTCGCTCATATGTTTCTCCCCGACGGTGCAGTTCCACGTGTCTCGCAACCGATGGGTGATTCGATTCGGGGGCGGAGGGATTGGACTTTCCCCCCGATAGGGCTGACGAATGATGTCTCATTGTACGCATTTTTCGCCGGACTCGCATGATTGCTGCTCAAATTGGTATTTGGCACCACGTTCCATTTCGCTAGTATTCCGCGACTTTCAAGGCACGACGGATCGTGCGCGGCATGCGTGGCCAAAATCGGACCCGCGATAGGAGAGTTGGACATGGAGGCAACAAATCTGCGAGTGATTGCCTGGGGCTTGGTGGTGTCGATAACGCTGGCGGTAGCGACTCGAGCAAATGCGGCAGAGACAAAAAAGCCCGGGCAGCATCCGCAGGCGGGGATTGCGGCGACGGTCGTCGACGTGATTGCCGTCGATGGAAAACTCGTTGGTCAAGTACTCGACGAAAAGGGAAGACCGGCTGCGAATACGAAGGTCGTCATCGCGCGATTCAACCGGAAGGCTGCCGAAGTCGAGACGGACCGGCGCGGGCTGTTTCGGGCCCGACTTGCACCCGGTACGTATCGTTTGGCGGTCGGTGAACGTGTCTTCCAGTGTCGCGTGTGGGACGAGAAGAGCGCGCCGCCTTCCGCAAAAAAGGCGGTTCTCTTGTTGACGGCCGATCCCAAGCTCGTATTGGCGCAAGACGGCCCCACGGCCCAATGGTTGCACAATCCGTGGGTCATTACCGGAATTGTGGCGGTTGCGGTGGCCGTGCCGATCGCCATCTACGAACACCAAAAGGACCGCGAACGGGCACCTTCCAGTCCGTGATTCGTGTGCACCTGGCCCGAACGAAACGAGAATTCGAGATATCGAAAAGCAGAACGAGGAAGACCGAAATGAGATGCTTGCCGTTGTGGATTGTCGTGATCGCATGCGGCGTTGCCGTGCAGGGAATAACGTTCGGAACCGCCCGGGCCGCGGACACGGCGATGGGAACGCGACCACAGGCGACGCCCCAAGCCGGAAGCCCGATTCGCCTGGCGGCACGAAACCCCGATGGAAAGCAAGCGGCGGTTTGCGACATCGAACTGGATGAGCACGGCTATCTTCAAGGGGTCGTCGTCAACATGGAAGGCGTTCCCATCAAGGAGACGCCGTTGTCCTTGTACCAAGGCACCAAGAAAGTCGCCGTCGGGAAGACGAACAATTTGGGCCAATTTCGCTTGGGACCGTTCGCCGGCGGCAGCTTCCATCTGATGGTTCGTGACTACGTCTTGGTGCTGCGAACGTGGAAAAACAAAACCGCACCGCCGAACGCGAAACCCGCCGTGTTGGTGGTCATCGGTGATCAAACGACCCGCGGCCAGCGCCCCATCGGTGAATTGATAAGGTCGGACGTCCTCATCGTAGGCGGTTTGGTGGCGGCGGCGATCGCAATTCCTTTGGCAACCTCGAACGACAGCAGTTCACCCAGTTCGCCGTGACGTGTCGCGGCTTCAGTCGTCGGCGCGTGTACGAGCCGGAACCGAAATACGGCAATGAACGATCCGGAGCTTCGCACGAAGGGGTTTTTCGAAAACGCCGGGACGCCACGTCCGCGGCGTTTCGCCCGTTTCTTGATCGCCGTAGCGGCGTTGGCTGCAGGAGCCTGGTGTGCCCGTTCGGTCGTGCCCGTCGAAAACCGATCTTGCGAGCCGCTTTCGAGGATTGCTTTTTGTCTCCAAAGCGGCGTGAGAGCCTTCGGACGGCTTGCCGAACCGGCCCACGCTTCTTCCTGTGACGCCGAAGAGCGAAGCGGCGAAGCGTCGGCGACCGAAGCCGGAGAAGCAATGCGCGCTTCGCGGCCGTTCGGTATGGACTGGCGACTCACGCAAGCCGGTATGGCGGTGGGACGCATCGAAGTGCCCGACGAAGCGAAACGCCCCGGCAGACGTTGGGGCATCGTGCTGTGGTCGCCCGCCGGTCGGCAGCGACAGATTCCCGTCGAGTCGGACGGCTCATTTCGCACGCGACTGGCCCCCGGCTATTACGGGATGTCGTTGCGTTTCGGCGATGTCTCCGGCTGTATGTCCGAGGAATTTACGGTAAGTGGGGGTGCGTGGGGGGAATCGGCAAGCTGGGTGGTTCGCGTGTGGGGACACGACGCGGCACCACCGGCAGCGACCGAGGAACTTCGGTTACAGGTGGGAGTCGCCGAGAATCCCGCTGGTTTCGAGAGCAATGAACGCGTCGCATCGGCCGATGCACGTGTGGTTCGAGGGCAGAATCTTCGCTCGCGCGTGGTCAACGGACGCTTGCCGCCGAAGGTCGCCGCGACCGTGTTCGTGGCCGGTGCTGTCGCCGTTCCGATCGTGTACGTGAGTTCTCGCCACGATGTCGCAATCTCGTCGAGCCCCTGACCCAAGCCGTCGGGACTCAGAAATCGCCGTTCTGAAGGCCAATGGAATCTCTTATGGGGGGCACGATCGGCAGGGTGATCTGAGAACACGTGCGCTTCGCGTCGCCTGCCGATTGGGCTTGACCGGGGAGTGTGCTTCCTGCTAAGAACTCGCCCTGATTTCGTCCGGCACAGCGATGCGCAAAAACCGGCGGTGAGACTCCCAGGGAAGGGGGCCTCGACCGCCGAAAGACGTATGACGGGGAAGGAACCCAAGTGAATATCCGATTCGCAGTGTCCGCAGCGTGGTTGAACCGCCCGGCATGGATCGGGGCCCTTCTTTGTACGTGCGCCGCAATCGGGTGCGCAACCAACGTCTATCGGCCGACGAACCTGCCGTTGGAGTACACGGCGCCCGAGCCGGAAGACCTGACGACGTTGGACTTCTCTCGCTTGGTTCATCGCACGGTTGCCAGCGACTACGTGGATCGCGGCGACGTGCTGAAGGTCACCATCTGGAGCGATGTCGAGTCGAATCCGCAGCCGCAATTGGTGCGGGTGAATGACGACGGCACGGCAAACATCGGCTTGATCGGCCCGGTACCTGTGGCTGGAATGCGACTACCCGAGATCGAAGAACGGATCGCCCGCGCAGCAGTCGATCGCGATGTGTACCGGCGGCCGCACGTAACGGTCCAGATCGCAGAGGAACGCAAGAATCGAATCACCGTGGCGGGAGCGGTGAAGGAACCCGGTGTGTATCAATTGCCTCGCGGCGAATCGAACTTGTTGCGGGTACTGGTCGAGGCGGGCGGATTGGATGCCTCGGCCGGGCCGATCATCGAGATTCGACGTCCGAACGTGTCGGGACGAAGGAATTCCATCTTCCTGGGACCGGATCGCGAGCCGTACACGACCGGTTTGGACGGCGATGCTTCGGTACGGCAGACCTCGTTGGAGACGACCGGTGACGGCCCGCAAACGGTGCAAATCAATCTGGTCTCTTTGGCGACCGAAGGGCGGACGCACTACGAGTTGGAAGACGGCGACGTCGTCATGGTGACCAAACGCGATCAGCAACCGATTTACGTCGACGGATTGGTCAATTCACCCGGCGCGTACCGAACCGATCCGAACAAAGAGACGCGATTGACCGACGCGATAGCCCTGGCCGGCGGTTTGAGCAGTCCGCTGGCCGACACGGTGTGGGTTGTCCGACGCACCGACGAGGACGAAAACTCGATCGTCATCAAGTGCAGTATCCGCAAAGCAAGACAGGATCGCATTCACAACATCCTGCTGAAACCCGGCGACACCATTACCGTCAAGGATACGCCGGTTACGTTCGTGTACGACACGTTCATCAAGATGTTCCGGATCGGCAGTTCCGTGACCTTGTTCTGAATCGAAACCGACGGAAACGGCTCAGCTCCGTTTTCGCCCCGGAGATCGATAACCATGGAGATACCGACGACGGTTCCCGGCGCAGCGGCGAGCCAGCCCACGACCCATATCGTTCATGCGGCCATGCAGTTCGCATGGGCGGTTCGGCAACGAATGTACTTGGTCGTGCTCTCGTTGGCGGTGTGCGCCTTGTTGGGCGGACTCTATTACGCCACGGCAACCCGCTACTATTCGGCCAAGGCCGAATTGCTGGTCATGCAGACCGGTGACGCCACGTTGTCGCCCACGTTACGCTCGCAGGGCGAAGACGGGAATCTAATGCCTACTTTTCAGAATCTGATCGTCAGCGACGAGGTGATTCGGGGAGCGATTGCGCGGGTGCCGCCCGAATTGCGAGGCATCGACTTGCCGGAGGAAGCCCGGGCGAAGTGGATCGACATCGTCCGCAAGAACTTGAGCTCGAAAGTGCTCAACAAGACGAACATCATCGTCTTGGAGTACCAGTCGAAAGATCCTGAGCTGGCGGTCCAAATGGTCAATGCGATCGTCGAATCGTATCTCGATTTCATGGATCGCATGCACCAGGGGACGACGGCGGAAATCGTCGAGGTGCTCACCAAAGAAAAAGACGACTTGATGCGGCAATTGGCCGAAAGGGAGCACGAGCTTCAGTTGCTCAGCGAGGAGATCGGAGCGCTGGATGTCGGGCTGGAGGACGAATCCGTCCATCCCTTGGTCCAGCGGGCCATGGAGTTCAACAAATCGCTGATCGCCGTTCAAAAACAGCGTGTTGAATTGTCGGCGTCGCTTGCCGCGCTGGAACGGGCCGTTCGCGACCGTCAAGATTTGCGCCAGTATATCCTGAGCATGTCCGACGAGGTCGGCCGCGAGTTGTTGCTGAACAGTCTCGGCTTCAACAGCCAAGAGGCGTCGTCGCAATTGGCCATGGAACGCCAATTGATTCAAGACCAGGCGCTTTTGGAAAGTTTGTACGAAGGCGGTTTGGGTGATAATCATCCTCGCGTTCAAGCACTCAAGCGGCGGATCGCATTGTCGCAACAATACATCGCCGGGTTTCAATCTCGGATCGAACGGCGGATGGCCGAATTGCAGGATTCGCGATTGGGGCCGATGTTGATCGCGTTCATGCGGCAGCGATTGGCCGAGGTGTATCAGAAAGAAACATCACTCTCGGCGCAGTACGAAGCAGCGCGGCGCGAGGCGGGGCAACTCACCGGTCGCTTGGCCCAGGTCGAAATCCTCAAGAACGACATTGCCGGGTTGCGCGAACTATACACGGCGCTGGTCAAGCGGATTTCGACCATCGACCTGAGCAACGATTTGCGTACGGCGCTTACCTCGCCCCCGAAACGAAACGATTCACCGGTTTCGCCCAGCTTGCCGCGGACTTTGTTCATGATCGTGTTCGTCGGTTTGGGGATCGGGTTCGCAGGTGTGTATGTTCTCGACACGTTGGACGATCGCTTCCGCTCGATCGAAGAAATGCAATTGCAGTTGCGCACGCCGGTGATGGCCGTCATCCGCCGTATGAAGCCGCGCGAATTTCTCGGGCCGAAATCGCTCCAGGTGGTTGCCGAACCCGACAGCCCCGAAAGCGAAGGGTTCCGCACGTTGCGCACGGCTTTGGCCCTGTCGGAAAGCGATGCGGATACGATCGTCGTGTCGAGTACGGAACCGGGAGACGGTAAGTCGACCGTCGCAGCCAACCTGGCGGCCGCGTTCGCGCAGGCGGGTAAGAAGACGCTGCTGATCGACGGCGACCTGCGACGTCCCGGATTGACCGCCATGCTTGGTTTCCGCGGCGAAGCGGGGTTGTCTCGCGCGTTGCAAACCGATGAGCCGATCGAAGAAGCTGCCGTGAAAACCATTCGGTCGACCGGAATCGAGAACTTGGACGTTCTCCCCGCCGGTCCCCGCGCGTTGCATCCCGCCGAATTACTCAGCGGTTCCCGATTGGCGGAACTGCTGGCCTGGATCGAGAACGTGTATGACCAGGTCGTGATCGATTCGCCGCCTGTTCTGGCTGCGGGCGATACGGCGATCCTCGGACGATTGGCCGACGGCGTGTTGCTGGTCGTCCAACCGGAAAAGAACCGTCGCCGCGTGATCTTGCGGGCGGCGGAATATCTGGCCGTTGTGAAGATTCGTTTGATCGGCGCGGTCGTCAACCGGACGGCCAAGGAGCGCGTACCGGGATACGACGCCTACGATTCGGCATACGATTATCACGGCCGTGATGAGGGTGAAGATACCGTCTCGGCGGACGGTGTTCCGTTCGATGACGACGAAGGCATCGTGCCGCGACGGGTCGCTTGATGAACCGCGGCGTCCCGTCAACCATCGAGACGCTCCCGCTCCATGAAGAAAACGGCGATTCGATTCAGGCGGAAGCTCAAGTAGGAACGTGGAACAAGGAATACGACCGTAGCCGATGTCGATGGGCTTCGGATGGGAACACGAGCGATCTGCCGCTTCCGTCGGCGAATGGGCCGAGCGGTTCCTGTTGCGCATCGTTGATGCGGCGACGGCGGGATGCATCTTCGCCGTGCCGGTTCTGTTCGGCGGGCGCAGCGCGTGGGGGCACGTGTTGCTGATCGCACTGGCGGCGACGATGACCGTCGCATGGTGTTTGCGGCAGGCACTGCGCGGCGGCCGGCTCGAATTCTCGGGAGCCGAATGGATTTTGCTCGGCGGTTCGGCTTGGGTGTTGATCCAGATGATGCCGCTGCCCGCGGATTGGTGGGCGGTCTTCACGCCGCAAGCCCACCGAATTCTCACGCTGTGGACCTCGGACAGCGACGCGCCGATCCGTTTGGGGCTGTGGAATCGCTTGACGCTGACCCCCACAGAAACCCGGATCGACTGGATCTTGTTCACGGCGTACTCGCTGATTTTCTGGGTAACGTATCAGCGTGTGCGACGCCGAGAAGACATCGAACGCATCTTTCGGTGGTTGGCGTATGCCGCGATTGGGGCAAGCGTGTTCGCACTGATCCAATACTTCGCCGGCAACGGAAAATATTTTTGGTTTTATCAGCACCCGTACGCCAAGCTCGATGATGCCGTCAAAGGATGGTTTACCTCACGGAACCATTTTGCCCATTTTCTAGCGTTGGCGGCGGGGCCGCTGGTGTGGTGGGCATTGGAGGCGAAGCGGCACGCACGCGAGCGGCGAGTGAGCAGTGATTTCGGACCGCCGAACGCCTTTCACTTGGGATATGCCGGAAGAACGATTGTCGTCGGTATCGTCGCTTTCGCCTGTTTGTTGACATTGTCGCGCGGAGGCATTGCCGTATTTCTCGCGGCGCTGGCGATCGTGTTGTCTGCCGCCTATCGAACAAGACGCATCGAGGGCCGGTTCCTGATTGCGTTCTTGATCGTGGCCGGGCTGATCGGCATCGCGTTGGGGATCTACGGATACGCCGAGCTGACCGGACGGTTCGAGAGCGTGGCGACATTGTCTTGGGAGAAGATCGATCGTTACGGCACGAGGACGACGGTTTGGAAGAACACGCTTGCCGCGATCGCCGATTTTGGTGGCACCGGCAGCGGGGCGGGAAGTTTCCGGCACGTGTACGAGTTGTATCGACCGTGGCGACCGTCGAATCACTTCCAAACGCATGCCGAAAACGGCTATCTGCAAATCGCCCTGGAACTCGGTTTACCGGGCGTGTGCCTGTTGGCGGCAACCGTCTTCTTGCTTGGACGGGCGATTTGGGCGATCCGCGGTGCACGACTCGATTCGGGGGCGCGCCTGGCAGGGGCCATTCTTACGGCCGTCGTGGTCGTCAGTTTGCTGCACAGCTTGGCCGATTTCGTGTGGTACGTTCCGGCCTTGGCCGCGGTGACGGCGATCTTGATTGCGTGCTTGTTCCGGTTGGCGAACAACGCGGCACGCCGAGAGCGAAATGACGGCTCGGCACGCGCGCAGACGCAGGAAAGGAAGCTTTCCGCCGTTGCTTGGGGATCGGTCGCCGGGACGATTGCCGTACTTGGCGCTGTGCTGGTTTCCGATCGCTTGGGACCGGCGAGAGCCGAATCGCACTGGCATCGGTATCTTGTCTTATGTCGATCGCATGCCTTCGACGATGCCGAGTTGGAAGCGCTTTTGGCTCCGGATAGCAACGGCCCTGTTGCCGGCGATTCCGGGAGCGGCGAAACGAAAAATGACGGCGATGCGGACAATAAGGATGAAGATACTGCTGCCCCGGAGGCCGTCCCAGAGACGCCGCAGCAGCGACGGCGAGCCGTGATCGCCTACCAAGAACGATTGATTCGCGAGTTGGAGGAGGTCGTGCGGCTCGATCCGGCGCATAGCCAGGCGCATGCGGCGTTGGCGCGAATGTACCTGCGCGTGTTTATGTTGGCCCAGGTCGATGCACCGAACCCGATGCCGGTCGATCAAATCTGCGATGCCGTCATGCAATCGCAGTTCGGTTCGCAAGAAGAACTCGAAGTCTGGCTGAAACGGGCGATCGGCGAGAACGTGCGGTACCTGAAACCGGCCTTCGCCGAGGCCTTGGCGGCCGTGCGAGTGTGTCCTTTGCAAGGAATCGCGTACATGACGCTGGCCGATACGTGCTTTCTGCGGGGGGCGACGCCTGCGATCAAGCGAGCGTTGGTCGACCAGGCGGTTTCCGTCAAACCGTACGATGCCGACGTTCTCATGCAGGCGGCCGAGGAAGCCGCCGTGGCCGGTGACCTGGATCGGTGCTTGGAAATGTGGCGGCGTGCGTACCGCGCCGACCGACCCGCACGATTTCTGCTGGTCGATCGCTTCGTGAAGACCGCGGACATGGCCGGTCCCGCTGCGCAAGCCCAGGTGTTTCTCAGTGAATTCCAGCCCGACCTCGAGATTACGCGTTATATGTACCGGCAATATCGGGAACGGTTCGAGCCGGAGGAGTACCGGCCGTTGTTGGAATATTTTTTGGAAAAGCTGGTTGCCGCGATCGAAAAGGCGCCTCGCAGCGAAGCGGCCGATTTGTTGATCGACGCGCATTACGTGCTGCTCGAGCTGAATCGACCGGAAGAAGCTTTGCAATACGCGTACCGGGCGCTCGAACTCGACCCGGGAAGCTACCGTGTCCGTCGCTATTTGGCGCAGTGCCTCGAAAAAAACGGGAAGTACGAGGAAGCCGAGAAACAGTTGCGGTGGCTCGTTCAGCGTCAACCGGGCCACCAGGGGCTGCGAAGGGAGCTTCTGGAGATCCGCGAAAAACGGATGAAGGCCGAACTGGAGCGTGCCGCGCGATTGGATGCCCCCATCCCGCGCTGATCGCAGAAGATCGGCTACCCTTCGATTTCCCCACAGGCAAATCGCTCTGGAACGAATCGCCGATTTTTGCGAAGGTTTGATCGCCGAGAGTGACCGAAGCCAAGGAAGGTAGTTCGGTCGGGGGAGAGACTGCCTTCGGACATGCAAGCAAAGGCACGCGATCAGGCGAACTTCTCGGCGGAATTCGCGGCATTCGCGTGCGACGGCTGCTGGACGGCACAGTTCAAGGAGGAGCTGGCATTGTCGGCGTCCCGGCTAACAAACGAAGGAAGAAGAGCGTCGAACAGCCGACCGCGTGGGGCACGCTGGATCGCGACGGTGTGGCGCAATTTGTGCGGATTGGCCGTCTTGCTCCCGATTCTGGCTGTCGCCTACTACATCAGCTTTTGGTTGCGGTTCGAGGGCCAGTTCGGACCGCGACAATGGGAGCATTTTTGGAGTACGCTTCCGACCTCGCTGGCAATCGAAGCGGGCGCCTTCATGTTGTTCCGCGTTCATCGTGCGTGGAACCGATACGTCAATTTCTACGACCTGGTCGCCTTGGTGCAAGCGGCAACGATCGGCATGTTCTGCATGGCATTGTTCGATCGCCTGTTCATTCCGCCGCACGTCGTTCCACGGAGCGTCTTGCTGCTGAATTGGGGAACGACGGTCGTTTTGGTCGGCGGTGTGCGGGCAGCGCTGCGGGTGGCCAAAGAACGCAATTTTCTGGCCCTGTTTCCCGGAAAGGGGCGCCCGACTGCCTTGATTGTGGGCGTCAACGGGACGGGCGAAACGCTCTTGCGCTCGATCTATCGCGGTACGCGCACGCCTTATCGGGTCGTCGGTTTTATCGGCCGTGATGCCCGCTCGATCGGGGATCGGATCGGCGGTGTTCCCGTCCTCGGTGTACTCACCGATACGTGTCGTCTCGCGGTTCGGCATGGTGTCGAGCACATCCTGATTACAAAGGAGGCCCTTACGGGGAAGGAGATTCGCGCGCTGGTCGATGAGGCCCGACGGTGTAACTTGGAAGTCAGCGTGTTGCCGAGCTATGCCGAGCTGCTGAGCGGACAGGTGACGTTGCGTCCGCGGCCTGTTTCGATCAACGACCTGCTGCGGCGGGAACCGGTCGAGCTGAATCTGGATGAGATTCGGGAGTGGATCGACGGGCGCACCCTGTTGGTGACGGGGAGTGCGGGCAGTATCGGATCCGAGATTTGCCGTCAGTTGCTGCGGTTTTCGCCCGAGCGGATCGTACTGGTCGATCGCAGCGAGACAGGGCAATTCTTCCTGGAACAGGAATTGGCCCCGATCGCCGGAAACATTCGGTTGGAAATCGTGGTGGCCGATGTGCTCGATCGCCGCCGCATGCAGCAGGTCTTTCGCCGTTTTGCGCCCGAGATCGTATTTCATGCCGCGGCGTACAAGCACGTGCCGCTGATGGAGTCCCATCCGGGCGAGGCCGTCAAGAACATCGTCTTGGCGACGAAAACCTTGGCCGACCTGGCTCCGCAATTCGGTGTTCGATCGTTCGTGATGGTGTCGACCGACAAGGCGGTGAACCCGACCAGCGTGATGGGCGCATGCAAACGCATGGCCGAAATGTACGTTCAGTCGCTGGCCCAGGTCGAACGACGTTGTCGCTTTGTGACCGTTCGTTTCGGAAACGTGCTCGACTCGGCCGGAAGCGTCGTTCAAGTATTCCGTCGCCAGATCGATGCCGGTGGTCCGATTACGATCACCGATCCCCGCATGGAACGCTTTTTCATGACGATTCCCGAGGCGGCGCAACTGGTGATTCAGGCCGGCGTCATCGGTCGCAGCGGAGAAATCCTCGTACTCGATATGGGAGAGCCGGTTCGGATCATCGATCTGGCCGAGGAGATGATCCGGCTGTCGGGGTTGCGCGTGGGGCAGGATATCGAAATCGAAGTCGTCGGTTTGCGACCGGGTGAAAAACTCTACGAGGAACTTCGCGCCGACGGTGAAACGGCCCTGCCGACTCGTCATCCGAAGATCATGATCGCCGACAGCCCGCGACTCGACATTGCCCTCGTCCGCCGATGGGTCGAGGATCTGGTCGATACGGCGGAGACGCTTCCCGAATCGGTCGTCGATCGGCTGCGGGAATGCGTGCCCGGATACGGGAACAAGACGGAACGGTCCACTGCCGTTGTCGATTCTCGCAAGGCTGCCTGACGGCCGGTTTCACTTGAGATCGCGGAAGACCGGCTGCGCTCAATCGTTTGTGCGGACCGTTGGGTAGAGCCTATCTGAATCTTCCACTTGCCGGACGTGGACTGCGTCGAAATATTTGGCGCGTCGGAGTCCGGCAACATCGGTGATCTTTGTAAAAAGCCGGTAGCGATCGACCGAAGCCGCAACCGAGGCGGCGTAAAGTGTTGCGGTGTCGATGCCCTCGCTTGCGTAGGCGTGTACGTAGTCGAAGAATTTCGCACGCACCACGTAATCGTCGGAAAACAGCCGTCCGTATATCGGCGTGGCGATGAAACGATCGTCGCCCGGCGAATCGAACAACTCGGCGACGTCGATACCTCCGGCGGTCTTGTAGGCGTGGATGTAGCGAAATCCGTCGACATCGATGCGATAACCGGCGCCGTCGCGAGGCTCAAGCGATGCGGAAAACGGCCGAGCCTTGTAATGATCGTCGCCCGGTGTGTCGTACAACGATGCGACGTCGTCGCCTCCGCCGCCGACGGCCGATTGGAACAGGAATCCTTCGGCCTCGAGCGTCAAGCCCGAGCTCGTCCAGCGAGTGTTTCCGACTTGCATGTCGACGAAGTCTTGCCCTGCGGAACCGACCAGTTCGAGGCGGTCGTCGCCGCCTCCGGAATCGATCGTGACGTGCCAGTTCGGCGAGCCGTTCATCGGAGCGAGATGATAGGCGAGATCGCCGAAATGCACGACGAGTGACCCGTCGGAAACCAAGTCGCCGGCGTCGATTCGAATCGTGTCGGCATTTTCGGTTCCCACGACCGCTACCTGGTCGCCCTCGCGACGAAGGACATTCGCCGTCGTCAATCGGACCGGAACAGGCGCGTTGCCCATGGAGATCAGTTGGATGGTGTATGTTTCTCCTGCGCGGGCGGGGACATCGACTCGCTCGACGCCGGTCAAACCGTAGCTCCCTCCGATGCGGTCGCCCGCGGCGTCGAACACCTCGAGATCGACGTCCCCGGCAATTGCGTCGAACCGTGCATCGACGCTAAGCCAGCCGTCGAGTGTGGCGGTGACGGTGAACGTCGTTTGCCGGCCGATCACTGTGACCGATGCTTGCCGGTACGAGCCGATCGGTTCGGACGGTGCGGGCGCCCATGTCATTCGCACACGGTATGCACCCGGCACAACACCGTCGCCGGTAATCAGTGCGAACGAGATGGGGGTGTTCTTGGCCGTGTCAAATGTCCAAGCTTGCCCGTCGGCGCTTAGGAGACGACCGTCGGGCAGCAACCACTCGGCAGCGGATAAGGGGGACTCGAGGGTGACTTCCAATCGCCCGGCACCCGGAGGCGTCCACGTGAAATAGTCGCGGTCGCCGTTCCCGAGCGTGCCGTTCCAGGTTCCTTGGATCCCGTCGGGTGTTACTGTGAGATATGGATCGATGCTGCCGGCGGTTGCGGGTGTGTCGCCGAACATATCGGCGGGAAGAACGGACTCGACGGCTCGAACGACGTTCAACCGTTTGTAAGTTGCCTGGGTAATCGGATCGTAGATGGGGTCGGCCGTCGCGAACAGCGTATCACGAATTTCCCGCGGACTGAGGTTTCGCCCGGCCTGCGAAGCTGCTTGCCGCACGACGACGGCCGCTGCGGACACCGCCGGTGCCGCCATGCTGGTACCGGAGAAACGGACGAAGTCGTCGTCGATGCCGTTTCCGTTTCCGAGATAGTCGGGCACGGTACTCAGCACGCTTTGGCCCGGAGCGGCGATTGCTGTCTCGCTGCGCTGCGAGTAGTAGCTTAGGTTGCCTCTTCCGTCGGTCGACATTGCGGCGACGACCGTCGCGCTGGACGCCGGGTAGTTCAAGCCGGGCGTTTGGTACGTGAGAAACGAGTTTCCCGCTGCGGCAACCACGACGATACCGTCGGACTCCAATAGCGACAGTTCGTCTTCGAACGGTGCCGTGTTTGATGCAACCGGATCGTTCTGCTCGAGCCCCAGTGAGATGTTTACCGTCGTGACGGGGTAGCGAAAGTCGTTCCGATGCAGGTGAACCCACGAAAGCGCCTCTTCGACGTTGGCGACCGAAGCGCGCCCCGACGTTTCGAAAACGCGAAGGGCGATCAGATCGACGCCGGGAACCAGGCCGGGGGCGCGTGTGTCTTGAGATGCCAAGATGCCGGCAACGTGCGTTCCGTGCGAACCGTTAGGCGGTTCGTCGTCGAAATCGGGATCTCCGGTGCCGGAGAAATCGTATCCGCCGACGACCACCGGAGCACCGTCCCGCGCCAACGCAAGATGTTCGGCTGCGATGCCCGTATCGATGACGACGACCGTTTGTCCGGCGCCGTCCAGGGCATATCGGTCACGTAGCCAAGCGAAATCGGCGGCGAGGGAGGCGGTAGCGAATGTCCCCTCGGAAGCAACGACTTGACCGGTCGGGGCCGGCGGCGGGAACACCGCTTCCATACCGACCGCCGCGGGCGCAAGGCGGACTTCGAGACATTCCATGCCCAATCGGCGGCACCGCCGACGGTGATGATGAGGCATCGTGCCGGTCTCCTGGTGAAGCGTCGTTGCCTCCGATTTTGCCAGGATTACCGTTTTCGAGCAACGAGTGAACTTTAATGTTTTTCATGGTGGCCTTACAGTTTGGTTGTATTCGCTGTATTGCCTATCCTTTTTGTTTTTGCGTTCTCGGGGCTGAACGACGGTGCGGAAAGGGGATTACTCGGAGGATTGAGCAAAAGGCGGAGGTTGCGGTGGTTTCGGCGAGATTGATATTGACCGGGATTATGCGTTTTGCCAGATTTGTGAGGCTTGATTCCCAGTTGAGATGCCGGATGACTTTTTCGCTTTGCGAGCACTTTTGTTTTTGGGGGGGCTGTGAGTACGCTCGATCATCCGACGGTCAAGGAAGGCCGACACCGATTCCGCGACTTGCGGGAAAGGCGATTGCGGGGCAGCCGATCGACTTTACCGAACGGCGACGCACTACCTCGCAATGCACCGGCTGCATCGGACGGCTACCGCCGATTGTCGATTCGGCACAATTTCTTGTGGATGACGCTCGGCCAAGGGAGTCGGCTCGGTGCCCGCGTCGGGATGTTCGCTCTGCTGTTGAAGCTGGGAATGACCGGTCCGGTCGCCGTGTTGGTGGCCTTGAGTGCCTTGACGGCGCCGATCTTCGGGTTGGCCGGATTGGGACTGCGCGCCACGTTGATCCACGACGTACAGCGGAAGTATCCCTTTCAGACGTACTTCAGCATGTTGGGCGTGTGTACCGTCATCGCCTACGCGGCGGCGCTGGGGTTGGGGCTTGGGGCGGGGTACGGCTCCGAACGGATGGTGCCCTTGTTGTTCTACGGGATCGCCCGCGTGTTCGACACCTTGTCGGAAATCGTGCAAGGGGCTTTCCAACGTGAAGAGCGGATGGACTACATCGGCCTGGGGCTGTTGTGGCGCAACGGGTTGGAACTTGCGGCCTTGGTGGTCGGCGTCTTGGCGACGGGGAGTCTGACCGTCGGCTTGATGGGATTTGCGGCGGCTTCGGTGTTGGTGTTCTTCACCTGGGATCGACCGCACGCGCAGAAGTTGCTGTCGGTTTGCCGGACAATGACCGACGACGCACCGGCCGGCGGTGCATTGAGCGAATCGCCCGACGAATACGTGGGATTCTGCCGCCCCACGCGACAATGGCTGACGTTGCTGGCTTTGTCGTTGCCGTTGGGGGTGGTCGCGATGGAACTCAACTTGATTACCGCCGTGCCGCGATATTTCGTCGACGCTTGGTTGTCGGACGAGGCGCTGGCCGTTTTCGGTACCTTGCTGTCGTTGGCCGGTGCGGGGATGTTGGTCGTATCGGCGCTCGGCGGTTCGATGAGTCCTCGCCTCGTGCGACTGTTCGACGCGGGCAATCTTTCGGCGTATACGCGCTTGTTGGTGCGCTATTTGGGGGTCGTCTTCCTGCTGACGATTGGTGGATACGCGGGACTGTTTCTGTATGGCCGCGCCGTGTTGCACCTTGCGCTTGGCCCCCTGGTGGCCGATCAATTGGATCTGGCGCTGTTGTTGTTCCTCGCGGGCGGTGCGATGTACGTCACGGCGGTTTTCGGCCGAGCGGTGGATGCTACGCGATGCTTCCGATTGCACATGGTCATTCGCGGGGTGACGATCGCATGGCTGTTGCTGTTGGTGCCGCTGATGGTAGGGCGAGGCGTCGCGGTCGGAGGGGCTACGGGCGGGCTTCATGGTGCCGCTTGGGCGATCCTGTGGGCCAATGTGGCCACCTTGCCCGTGTACGGAGTCGTGCTTTGGTGGGCTTGGCGCCGACAATTGCGCCGCTTGCAGAGTGAACGGCAACGATTGGAACTCGCCGGGAGGGCGGCTTGATTGCGATTGACGCCGGAGCGGATTCCCGGTAACGTTCCTCCCGCTATGGCATGCCGAAAAACGAACGCGATCCGGTGATCGATGTCTCGGTTATCCTTCCCAAATCGCCTGTTTTGAGTAGTTTCCGGGGCGATCGAGTGAAGGCGGTTTCTTGAGGAGCCCCACGGATGGAGCCGCTCCGAGTGCTTCACATTTTCAGTCGCATGCAGTACGGCGGTGCCGAACTGCGCACGCTCGATGTGATGGAGTATCTCGCAGCGACCGGGGCGCCTGTCCGGATGGACTTTTGCGCCCTGTCCGGAAAGCCGGGCGCCTTGGAGGACCGCATTCGCGACCTGGGAGGACGCGTTTTTCATGCGGCGATTCGCCGCCGTGGATTCGGCAAACAGTTCCGTCGGTTGTTGACAAACGAACGATTCGACGTCGTCCATTCGCATATTCACTTGGCCTCGGGCCTGATTCTACGAATTGCGGAGAGTTGCGGAGTTCCGCGACGCGTCGTGCATTTTCGTAGTTCTCACGACGGTGCTTCGAATACGCTTTTCCGACGATGCTATCGTCGGGTGATGGCGTGGTTGATTGATCGGACCGCAACCGACATCTTAGCCGTGTCGCGGTACACCATGGAGACGGCTTGGTCGCCGAAATGGCGACGCGACGTTCGGTGTCGCGTGATCTACAACGGTTTGAACATGGATCGGTTTCTGAGTGTCGATCACCAGGCCGTTTCGAACCTGCGACGCGAATGGGGGATCCCTGACGAAGCGAAGCTTTGGATTCATGTCGGGGCGGGGCGGCCGGTAAAGAATCACCGGCGATTACTGGGAATCTTCCGGTCGGTCGTCGAGCGGGATGCTTCGGCCTACTTGGTCTTGGTCGGGGATCTGGCAAGGATTCAAAACGAGCTTCGGTGCTTGGCGGAATCGCTTGGCATCGAAGGCCGCGTGGTCTTTGCGGGTTGTCGGAACGACGTGCCCGCGTGTCTTTTCGCCGCAGACGGCATGATTTTCCCTTCACTTTGGGAAGGAATGCCGGGGGCCGTCTTGGAGGCCGCTGCGGCCGGATTGCCGATCGTGGCGTCGAACCTGCCGGGGATTCACGAAATCGCCGAGTACGTGTCGGGCATTCGGTGTCTTTCGCTCGACGAATCGGATGCGGTTTGGGCGGAAGAGATCGTGTCGACGAACATGCCGTCTCAGGCGGAAAGACGGCGCGCGATGAAGGCGTTCGCTTGCGGTCCGTTTTCCGTCGCTCGTTGTTCCGAGCAATTGCTCGACGTGTGGTGCGGTATCGGCAAACAGAGGAAGGCGGCATGAAGACGGCGAAAGCACTCATCGGGCTGGCCTTCGGAACGGCCGCGTTCGTGTTTCTGTTTCGAAGACTGATGATTGATTGGGGCCTGGAGATGCCGCCTTTTCTTCAGGCCTATTGCTACGCTCCCGCCTTCTTGTACGGACTCGTGTTTTGGCTTCATCGGCCCGGCTTTTTCCGGAGCCGGCCCGTATTGGTGTGTCTGGCGATTGCTTGGGGCGGACTGGTTTACTCAAGCGCCGCCGCGGGGGGCGCTCGGTTCGTCGTCTTGACGTACTTGACGTTTCCCCCCGTGATTGCTGCGATGATCGTCGAGTACGGTCTTTGGCGCTATGCAGCCAGAGTGTACGTGTGGGCGAACGTGGCCGCTTGGTTGACGACCTGCTGGATGGAATTGCAAATCCACCACGGGAGCTGGCGGGCGATGTTCGCAAGATTTGGGTATCTGTCCGAGACATTGCTCGAGAAAAATGCGAACCCAAATCAAATCGGCGGTCAATTCGCAATTGCCGCGGTCATCGGTTTCGCGTTGTTTCTGTATGAGGGACGACGAAACAATGCGGCAGGCGAGGCATCGCCTCTTTCGCGATGGTTCGGGGGGAGGCCCGACGACGAAACCCGAGAACTGGAACGGATTCTTTACGGGGTTCGATCTCAACCGAGCGGAACCGATAGCCGGTCGAGCGGACGGGTGGCGTGGTTCGACTTGACGGCCTCGCTGTTATTGTCGTTTGGGTGCTTGATGACGGCCTCACGCGGTGCGGCCATTTCGCTGTTTGCGGGATTGTTGTTGCTTCTCTTTTGCGGTACGAAAACGCAATCGACGGCCCGGTTACGGGAAGTCGTGGCTTTGGGCGTCGTCCTTCTCTTCGCCGCGGTAGGCACGGCGGTCTTCTTCGAAATCGTGCCCTGGGATCGTTTGGCGAACCGGATTTTCGGTGAGCAAGGGCGCGGCATGACGACACTCAGCGGACGCGTCGATATCTGGAAAAACGCTGTCGACGCGATCGCTGAGGATCCGACGATGATGGCGATCGGGGCAGGCACGGGAATGGCAGATGTCGTACTCGGGCAGGTGGACGGAGGCGCCCGCTACAGCGATCACGGAGTGCTCCGACGCTTCAGCCACAACACGTACATCGAATGGTTGCTCTATTACGGAATTCTCGGTGCCGTGCCGGGGATATGGCTTATGATCGCCGTGGCGCGGCGGGCACACTATTGGGATGTTCGAGACGGCACAGTGTTACGACAAGCCATCTTGCTCACCATTTTTTGCGAAGGGATTACCGAGGTCGTCTTCCGCATGTATTCCTGGATCGTCCCCGCCGCATTGCTATTGGCCTTGTTGGAAGGCGATCTGGCTTTCCGGGGCCGCGATGAGGCATTCGCAGAAAGCCCCTTGCGCGAGCCCGCTTGGTCGCTTCCTATGGACGCAGCTTTTTCAGCAACGGACCGCGGTCGTCGTCCGAGTAGAGGTCGAGCAAAGGAACTGGTGTCGTGATCGTCTTGCATGCCTCTCCGGTAGCGTGGAAGCATATCGGCGGGATTACAAACTCCACGTCGCGATTGGTTCGCGCAGAAGCTCAACTGGGGGCAACCGTCGGCTTGTTGGTGACCTACGGTGACCGGCGACAACCGGGAGCGGAAACCGCAGCCGACCGCGTGGGCGCGCGGGTGCCGGTTTTCTATCGGGAGGACGCACCCGGCGGCAATATCGACGGCCTGCCGGCTCCGTATTGCCGGCCCGATATCGTCGTGTTTCACAGCACGTTCATTCCCTACCATGCCCGTTTCGCCGACGTGCTGCGGCAGAAGGGGATTCCGTATATTTTGTGTCCTCGAGGCGGTTTGACGCGTTACGCGCTTCATCGCAGATGGTGGAAGAAACGGTTGGGTCGGTTGCTTTTCTTTGACCGGCTGGTCCGTGGAAGCATCGGCATTCGGTTTCTGACCGAGAGGGAACGCGAAGATTCTTTGGACTATGGAAAGCCGTACTTTGTTTGCGGAAACGACATTTCACTCCCCGAATCGTCGAAGATGGCCAAGATAGACGGCCACCGGCGACGGCGGCTCATGTTTCTGGGACGACTAGCGATCAGGCACAAGGGTTTGGATCGATTGATTGAAGCCGCCGATGCGGTTCAGCAAGAGCTTCGCATTTCGAATTGCTGCATTGAACTTACGGGACCGACCGATGGGAATTCCGAATACCGGCTGCGGAAGGAGATCGCGCGTCGAAATCTTGCCGACTTGGTACTTGTGCGCCCGCCTGTGACGGAGCCGGAAACGAAATCGCAGCGATTCCGTTCCGCCGCCGCGTTTTTGCATCCTTCGCGGTTTGAAGGGCATCCGCAAGCCGTTCTCGAAGCGATGGCGCACGGTCTGCCGTGCCTGGTGACCCCGGGAACGAACGTCGCCGATGTGGTCGCTCGGTACGATGCCGGGTGGGCGGTCGGGGGGACGGTCGAGGAGATCGCCCGCGGACTGGTCGAAATTGCGAAAACGCCGGTCGAGGAGCTTCGGCGTCGCGGTCGTAACGCGAGGGCGTACGTCGAACGCGAATGCACGTGGGAACGGGTGGCTTCCAAAACACTCGAGGGCTATCGCTACCTGCTCGATCGAGCAGGTTTGGGAGCACGATTCTCCGACCGTGCGCACGAGGGGGGCGACGCCATTGGCTCGCCGTTGCGTCGATCGGCCTGACGGGCGTTGCGGGAATCCCCCAAAACGCCGGAATGCCCGCAAACTGCTCTTGATCGCGGAGGAAGCTTGCGAATACCATCCGCCTGAGGGAGCGTCTCGAGCGACAGGATTCCGAACGTCGACGGATCGACCGATGCGGATCGTCTACCTTTTTCAGTATTTCGCGACGCCGGAAATGACCGGCAGCACGTTTGCCTACGAAACGGCCCGGCGTCTGGTCGCCCGTGGCCATGAAGTGCATGTGGTGACCTCCGACTTCAACCGCAACGACGGACGTTGGCGGACGAGCGAGTGCGAAGGCATCACGATCCACTGGTGCGGCATTCGCTATTCGAACCACTTGAGTTACCGTCGAAGGATGGTGTCGTTCTTCCGCTTTGCGGCGAAGAGTGCAAGGCGGGCGGCGGCTCTCGGCGGTCATGTCGTCTATGCGTCCAGTACGCCGCTGACGATCGCTCTCCCCGGCGTGTACGCGTCGCGCCGGAACGCCATTCCGATGGTCTTCGAAGTGCGGGACTTGTGGCCCGACACGCCGATTGCCGTCGGTGCATTACGAGGGCGAATGCCGATCGCGGCCGCGCGGCGTCTGGAGCTGTTCGCATACCGCAATGCTGCGCGAATCATCGCTCGATCGCCCGACATGGCGCGGGGGATCGTGTCGACCGGGTATCCGGCCGATCGGGTCACCGTCATACCGAACGCGTGTGATTTCGCGCTGTTCGACGTACCGTCAGAGCGAGGGAAACTGTTCCGCGCGCGGTACGAATGGCTCGGTGAGCGTCCGCTGGTCGTGTACACCGGAACTTTGGGCCTGGTCAACGGAGTGAGTTACCTGGCGCGCGTCGCGGCCGAAATGTCGTCGATCGATCCCGATGTTCGATTCTTGATCGTCGGCGGAGGGCGCGAAGAGACGCTCGTGCGCGACACGGCACGCGGTTTGGGGGTTCTGGACAAGAACTTCTTCATGATGCCTCCGCTTCCCAAGCGGGAAGTTCCCGATGTGCTTTCAGCGGCCGATCTTGCGACTTCCACGGTCATCGATCGACGTGCGCTGTGGGCCAATTCGGCGAACAAGGTATTCGACGCGATGGCGGCGGGAAAGGCCTTTGCGATCAACCACGAAGGATGGTTGGCCGACTTGATCCGCCAACACGATTGCGGTTTGGTGTTGCCGGCCGTCGATCATCGTGCCGCGGCCGTGCGGCTGGCCACGGCCTTGCGAGACCGGCAGTGGTTGCGGGGAGCGGCACAACGCGCGAAGGAGTTAGGGAAACGCGAATTCGATCGTGATCGCCTTGTCGACCGGTTGGAAGGCGTGTTGCATGCCGCCGTTGCACGATCCGATGGCGTGACGCGACGGCGCGCTGCGTGATCGTGTCGACAATATAAAGACCCCGCGAGTTCACCTTCCGGGCGATTTTGAGAAAACGAACAAACCGGTCGTCTACCGATAAACGACGGAGCATCCAAATGCGTGTAGTGGTTTCGGCCGACATCGGTGAATGGAATCGACAGCTTGCCCGCTGCGGGCGGTTCGATGTGTACCACCTTGCCGAATATCATCGCGCGGCCGAGAAACTCGGTGAAGGCGAGGCTCTGTTGTTGGTTTTTGAAGCCGAAGGCGAAGTGGCGGCGTTGCCGCTTCTGCGCCGCCCCCTGTGGACCGTGCAGGGGCTGGAGGACGTGCGCCTGTACGATGCCGCTAGCGCGTACGGATACCCGGGCGTGTTGTGTTCCTGCTCTAAAGACTCGCCGCGAGCCGAACGCTTCTGCGAGGCATTTCACGAGGCGCTCGACGATACGTTGCGATCGCTCGAGATCGTATCGTTTTTCGGGAGGCAACATCCGCTGATCGATACCGCGTGGCTGTGGCAAGACGCATACGCGCCGTTGGGACCGACTGTAGCGATCGACCTGACACGTTCCGAACAAGCCCAATGGAGCGACATGCGGTCGAACCACCGTCGCGACATTCGGCGGGCGGAACGTGAAGGTGTCGTCGTCGTCGAGGATCGAACATTGCGGCGGCTCGACGAATTCCGCCGAATCTACGAGGAAACGATGCGGACCGTCGGCGCGGCATCGCACTATTTCTTTTCGGAAGAGTACTACCGGTTGCTCCGTGAGAACTTGGGCCGGCGAATCAAGCTGCTTTTCGCCGAGTACGAAGGCAAGCCGGTCGCCGCGGCCATGTTCTTCCTGTGCGGACGGATCATTCAATATCATCTCGGCGGGACGGCCGGTCTCGGGCGCGACCGCCTTCCCAGCCCGATCAAGGCGATTTTCGATCATGTCCGACGGTGGGGGAAAGCCGGCGACTACCACTGGTTGCATCTCGGCGGCGGACTCGGCGCTCGACGCGATTCGCTTTACCGGTTCAAGGCCGGATTTGCCAAACAAGAGTTCACATTTGGAATCGTTCGCAAAGTCGTCGATTCCGACACGTATCGCGAGCTTGTTCGCAAGCGATCGGGAACAGCCGCCGATGAGGACGAGGGAGGATTCTTCCCGGCGTACCGACGGCCGATCACCGAATCGCGGGCTGCGTAACGGCGCCGCACCGACGACCACGGTGTATCGCCCAAGTTCGAACGAATAGTCAGCGACAAGGGGCGACGACACGTTCCGCCTCGGCGGAGACGAGGAGACGGATCATGGATGGCACTCACGAAAACGGCGAACGACGATTGGCGATCGAGGGCGGTTCGCCCGTCCGTCAGGAACCCTTCCCCCCTTGGCCGAGTTTTGCCGAGGACGAAATCGCTGCGGTCGTCGACGTGCTGCGTTCGGGCCGCGTGAACCAATGGACGGGGCACCACGTGGCAGCCTTCGAACGTGAATTTGCCGAATTTTGCGGGACACAATACGCCGTCGCGGTCGCAAACGGAACGGTGGCCTTGGAGGCGGTGTTTGCGGCCTTGGGAATCGGACCGGGAGACGACGTGGTCGTGACCGCCCGCAGCTTCGTGGCCTCGGCCTCCAGCGCGGCGATTCGGGGCGCGAACGTCGTCTTCGCCGATGTGGATCGCGACAGCCAGAATGTGACCGCCGAGACGATCGCCGCGGTTCTCACGCCGCGGACGAAGGCGGTTGTCGCCGTTCATTTGGCAGGCTGGCCGTGCGACATGGAACCGATCCTCGAGTTGGCGCGCCGTCGCCGTTTGTGGGTCGTCGAAGACTGTGCGCAGGCGCACGGTGCGAGGTACCGCGGACGATCGGTCGGTGCCTGGGGACATGCTGCCGCGTTTTCCTTCTGTCAAGACAAGATCATGACCACCGGCGGCGAAGGGGGAATGGTCGTCACCAACGATCCGGACATCTATCGGCGGGTTTGGGAGTACAAGGACCACGGTAAGAGCTTCGACGCCTTGCAGCAGGATGCCGCGTCCGGCCAATTTCGATGGTTGCACGATTCGATCGGCACGAACTGGCGGATGACCGAAATGCAAGCGGCGATCGGCCGTGTCGTCCTGCGCAAACTGCCCGATTGGGTTACGCGGCGTCGTCGACTGGCCGACCGATTGACCGCGGCCCTGAAAGGCCATCCTGCCGTTCGCGTGCCCGTTCCCACCGACATGTTCGAGCACGCGTATTACAAGTTCTATTTCTTTGTTCAGCCCGGGCGTCTTTTGCCCGGATGGAATCGCGATCGGGTCATCCAAGCCCTTTTGGCTGAAGGCATCCCGTGCGGAACGGGTATCTGCCCCGAGATCTATCTGGAAGGGGCGTTTCGAAGACGCGGTTCGCGGCCCGTGTGGCGGCTGCCCGTCGCGAAAGAACTGGGCGAAACGGCCGTCATGCTCCAGGTTCATCCGACGTTGGGCGAAGGCGACATCACCGACATGCTGCGTGCGTTGGACAAGGTCTTGTACCACGCGTCGGGCATCCCGCTCGATCTGTCGGCGTCTTCTTTCGACAACCGGCCGGTCGTTTTCGACTTGCCGGAAATGACATGCGAGGAGGATGCTTCCCCTCTGTCGTGACGGTGAATTGCCGTTGTCGGAGGTGCGGCCTATTTGATACCTTCTCGGGCCGTGTCGAGGAGCCGGATCGGTACGGGGCAGCGATCGGTGGTCTCGATGGAACATCGAAGCCCAACGCGATGGGGAACCTGCCGTGCCGAGCCGTTTCGAGGAAGAAAATCGGCGAGACGATCGCCACGCGCGAGCATGCGAAGAGAAGGCTTGTGCGAAGGTTCCGGAGCGGCCGCACGACGTGCCCCGAGGTTCCCGGTGGAGGCGTTGGCATCCCCTCTTCACGGCGTTGTACAACGATGTGATTTCGCATTTGCCGTCGGGGGCGATTCGACGGCTTTTCCTGCGGCGTATGCTGGGGAAACTCGGGACCGGGTGTATCGTGCGCCGCGGTGTCCGGTTTTCTTCTCCGGCGAATATCTTCCTCGGTGAGCGTGTGATTTTGGGGTGGCGATGTTACTTGGACGGACGCGCCTATTCGATTCGCATCGATGACGATGCCTGTTTCGGGCCCGAAGTCGGCGTCCTCACCTTGGGGCACGATCCGCGGTCTCCGCATTTCGAATACCAGGGAGGCCCGGTGGCGATCGGACGTCGCGCGTGGATCGGGTTTCGGGCGGTCATTTTGCCGGGGATCGTCGTCGGAGAGGGGGCCGTTGTTGCCGCCGGGGCCGTCGTCTCGCGAGATGTCGAGGCGTTTTCGATCGCCGGCGGTGTGCCGGCACGCCGAGTGGGAAACCGTTGCCGCGACCTCCGATATACTCTCGGCCCTCAATGGGCGCATTTGAACGGGGCGGCAAAGGATTCCGATACCCGCAAAGTCGACGATCCCGATCGCAAGGCGGCTTAGGGCGCAGGACGGCAAGCTTCGACTCGGCGGAGGCCTCGATTTGGGTAATTCCCTACAAGACGACCCACGTAACGAACTTTCGAACACGATGCGACGCGTACACCTGGCAATCAAACGGACCATCGACATCGTGGGGGCTGCAACGGGCTTGGTCCTGTTCGCACCGGTGATCGTCGGTGTCGCCTTGCTTATTCGGTGGCGATTGGGAAGTCCTGTTTTCTTCATGCAGGTTCGTCCTGGCTACAAGGGCCGGCTGTTCAAACTGGTCAAGTTCCGGACCATGCGCGACGTGAGGGATGCCGAAGGCAACCTGCTTCCCGACGACCAGCGACTGACTCCTTTGGGACGCTTCCTGCGACATTGGAGTTTGGACGAGCTGCCCGAGCTGTGGAACGTCCTGCGGGGTGATATGAGCCTGGTCGGACCGCGTCCCTTGCTGGTCGAGTATCTTCCCCGTTACACATCCCGACAGGCCAAGCGACACGATATGCGGCCGGGGATCACCGGCCTGGCGCAGATCATGGGCCGCAACGCGATCCCCTTCAGTCGCCGAATCGCGTGGGATTTGTACTACGTCGAACACTTTTCGATTTGGTTGGATCTCAAAATCCTCTGGATGACGGTGTTTCGCGTTTCATCGGGCAAGTTGTACGACGGGGCGGGGCAGGATGTGCGCGTCGTCGACGACTTGGGGCTGCATCCGGGGCACGAGAACTGGACCCGCATTCTGTCGGAACGGGCGACGCGAGGAGAACCGATCGCGCCCGACGAATGGCGACGTCTCGCCGAGCCGAACAATACCGGGACCGAAATTGCCGAGCAAACGAGCGTCGATTCGGCCCCGGCCTTGGAGAGCCGCCGCTGGAGGAAGTCGGCATGAGCAAACCGGGCAATATCCTGATCACTTGCGGGGGCAAATGGGTCGGCCACGTTTTGCAATTGCGACGGGCGATGACCGAGGTGCCGGAACTCGCAGGCGGTAAGATTTACATCGCCGATCGTGCGGCCGTCACCCCGGCGGCCCAATTCGCCGACGGCAGTTTCGTCGTTCCTCCCATCGGCTCGGACGATTACGTGAACGCGCTGTTCGAGCTGTGTCGAAAACACCGAATTCGCGTGCTCGTGCCCCTGATCGATATCGATGTCGTTAGGTTGGCTCCCTACAAAGAGGGGTTTGGGCGGCACGGAACGACGGCGATTCTGCCGCCGGGGCCGATTGCCGAGCTATGTTTCGATAAGGCCGCATTCCATCGGGAAGCGGTTGCGGCCGGTGTGCCGACGGCCCCGATGTGGACCGAGGCGACGCTCGATCAAGCCACGTTTCCCGTATTTGCCAAGCCGCAGCGCGGCTTTGGATCGATCGGGGCGAGGCCGTGCTGCGATTTGCACGAAGCCCGGCGAGCGGTTGCCGATGCGGGAGAGCGCGGCCCGCTGGTATTCGAGCGATTGCTCAAAGGCGACGAATTGAGCGTCGATGCCTATATCGGTCGTGAGGGGCGCCCCTTGGTTGCTGTGCAACGCGTGCGGGAACAGGTCGTCGGCGGCGAGGCCTACCGCAGCCGAACCGTGTTCCGACCCGAGGCCTGGGAAATGGCACGCAAGGCGATTCGGTTTTTGGCCGATCGCGGCCATCGTGGGCCGGTCAACATCCAGATGATCCTGGGTGAGGAAAGCGGAATCATCGACGTCAACCCGCGGTTGGGGTCGGCCGTCGTGCTGTCGAACATGGCTGCCGGTGGACGGTTGTTCCGCAGCCTGTTGGCCGAAGCATGCGGGCACGAGGTGGACGGCGATCCGACCGATTACGTGCGAGAGATGCGGCTGTACCGGTTTTTGGGAGACGTGTTTTATCGCGACGACGTCCCCTTGGCCGTGTTTCCGTCACCTGCCGTCGAGCGTGCGTCCGATTCTGCGGGCGGGGTGGGCGATCGACGGGTTGCGTGACGGAGAACGACCACGTGGGCGTCCCCCGAGCGTTCGGAAACGGTTAGAAAGCGACAAGCGAACGAAATCGGCGGTTACAAAGAACGTGATTCGCCGTAAGAAAAAAGAGTGACCGCGCAAACGGCGGTCGGCCCGGAACGTCGCCTGCGGCGTCGAGCGAAGACGTGAAGAATCGCGTACAACCGTACAATCGGCCGGGCTCGCAGGACAATACAACCGACGGAGGCGAGGAGTCATGATCCAAGCCGTCTTGTTCGACCTGGACGATACGCTGTATCCCGAGGCGTCGTTTTACCGCAGTGGCTTTTCCGTGGTGGCCGATCTGCTTGCCGAACGTGACGTCGGCGACCGCGATGCGATTCTCGATGTCTTGGAGACGATCCACTTTCGCGAGAGCCGCGAGGGAGTCTTCAACAAGGCGGCACACCGACTCGGCTTTCCCGAGGAATGGGTTTCGGAGTTGGTGTGGTTGTTCCACAGCCATACGCCGCAAATCGAGCTGCCGCCGGTTACGATGCATGTATTGGGAGAACTGTGCCGGCATTATCGGTTGGGAATCGTAACCGACGGGCACGCAGCCGTCCAACGCCGAAAGATCGAGGCGTTGGGCTTGTGGGGACGCGTCGATTGCATCGTGATCACCGACGACTTGGGACGCAAGTACTGGAAACCCGACCCGACGCCGTTTATCAGTTGCTGCCGCTCGCTGCGGGTGAAACCTCACGAGGCGGTTTTCGTGGGCGACCATCCCGAGCGGGATATCTTCGGCGCGTCACGCGCCGGGCTTACGGCGATCCGAATTCGTCGTCCCGACGGCTTCTTCCGCGAATGTGAAGACCTGCCGCAGGCGACACCTTGGCGGACCATCACGGATTTGATGGAGCTGATCCGACTGTTGGAAGAGGAGACGCCGATTTCCATGGAGGTTGAAAACGGCCGTGAAACTGCTGCGCGCGATATATCGTTGGTTTGAACGTCCGCCGCGATTCATCTATACGGCGGATTTGCTCGGCAAACCGGGGGCCGAGGTTCTCGACATCGGGTGCGGAAACCACAGCCCGACGCTTACGAAGCGCCACTTTCCCGCGTGTCGTTACAGCGGGGCCGACTGCCTTCGTTGGAATCTCGACGAAGAAGACGATCGGGCGACCGACGCCTTTTATCGCATCGATCTCGACGAACCGGAGCAGATGGAGCATCTTCCGGCGGAGGCCTTCGACGTCGTCTTCTGTTCGCACGTGCTCGAGCACACGGAACAACCGTACGAGATCATCGCCCGGTTACCGCGTCTGTTGAAGCCGGGAGGAAAACTGTTCATCGAGGTGCCGTCGCGACGAAGCTTGCATCTTCCACGAGCCCGCAACGGATGGTGCGGGATTCGGGGATGCCTCAATTTCTTCGACGATCCCACGCACAAGACGATGATCGATTTGCGATTGGCGGCGGCATCGCTTTCGGCAGCCGGCTTGCAGATCGAGCGTCGCGGACGGCGGTTTTTGTGGCGCCGTGTGTTGCTGTTACCGGCTTACGTGCTTGCGGGCATCGTCCTGCGAGGCTATGTGCCCGCCAGCGTCGTGTGGGATATCACCGGTTTCGCCGAGATCCTTGTCGCGCGGCGTCCGGCGGAAGAAGCACCCGCTTCCGAGGAAAGCGCCTCCACGGCGCGCGCGGCGTGAACCGCGGCGGCGAGTTGTCGCGTCCTTGCTGGGTGCATCCACGAAGGCACCGACGTCACGCGGCACGAGGGGCCAGCGAGGCGTACCCGATCGCCTCGGCCTGCGACCGGTCGACGGCGCGGTACGCACCGTCTTCATCGCTCGGCGCGAGGAGAACTTTGCCTTCCGGGGCCATCATGCGAGGCAGGTAAAACCATGTTCGGTCGTGTACGTCGGGGACCCAACCCGGGGAAAAGACGACGGCTTGGACGTCGGTGATCTCGTTGGCGAACCGCATGAGCACGGGCAGGGCATCGCCGGGAAGCAAACGGTACGAAATGCCGAACCGATGCAAAAGGCGATGGGCCGATTTCAATCCGATGGAGGCGCCTGCCGTTCCCTCGAAACGATCGATTCCGATGAATCGAATCGGTTTGTCTTCGGCGGCTTGCCTGGCCAGTTGGATCAAGTTGGCAAGATGTTCTTCACTCTCCAAACCGAACCGCACGAAGTTCGTGATCTTGTTTTCGACGACAAAACGAAACAGCGAACGATCGCGTAGTGGTTTGGCAAAATGCAGGAGTTTCCACTGGCGGAATCGGTTGAGGCTCGACAAGACTATCCTCCCTGAAAGTCGGCATGGCACCGCACGGCTTTCCCGACGGGGGAGCCCGACGGCGATTTCGCAGACGCGTAGTTCCTCCATCCCTCTATTTCGGAACCGGCGGGAAGCCCAGTCGAGAAGTTTTCCGTGTAAGTGACGCGGCCTCTCGTCGACCTACCGGAAAAACACCTCGTCGATGTCGTGTGAAAATACAGAAACTGGCGTGGTTTGGGTAGAATAGGTTTCGGTCGTCGTTTTCTGTCGGTGTGCTGGCCTCCTTCTGTGGAAGGGTAACATTCCCGTCCGGGCAGGCTATGATGACCTTGGCGATCGCCTTGAAGAAGCTCGGCGATCCTTCCCACATTCCTGTACGTAGTAGGAACCGCGCCGGCGATTTGCTGCCGAAGGGCGAGGAGTCGGTCGCGCCTGCGGACCAAGTTTGAAGAATTTAGAAACGATGGCTCGGTTACATCCCGGGAGCGATCCCTTGTCGGTCGACGCTCCCACGGTCGATTTTTCGCAAGACGCGCAGGAGACGCTTCGCCGCGCAACAGGCGACGGAGCATTGGATGATGCGTCAGCGGCATCCTCGGAATCTGCTCATCCGGTGGGGGCGACGTGCCCCATCGCCCTGATCGAAGGTCCGACCCCGCAGTTGCACGGCGAACTCGAGTGCGTACTGCGCAAGCGGCTGCGATTGGCAACCTTGCTGTTGACATTGGGCTTCGCCGTGTTTCTGCCGTGGCGTTTTACCTCGGTCGATTGGTCCTTGCCGGTCGAGATCGTCTTCCTCGGCGCGCATGCGGCGTTGATTCCGCTGTTCTTGTTCATTGCCGCGTGTCTCGTCCGCAAGTGTCATATTCCCATGGCGAAGTTGCGGGCGATGGAGTTGTTCATTTTTTTCGCGCCCAGCACGTTGTTCCTGGCCATGCAATGGTACGGCATGGTCAATTCGTGCAGTGAGGCCGAGCCGCTCGAGTTTCGTGTCGGGTATTGGTTGGTATTGATGTACACCTATGCTCTGTTCGTGCCCAACAATATGAAGCGGGCGGCGCTGGTGATCGGGGCGCTTGCGGCAGCGCCGATTTTGACTCTTTACGGTAGTTGGCTGTTCGATCCGTTAATCTGCCGGGCGATGGAGGCTCAGCACTTGGTCAATACGCCGTTGATCCTGGCTGTTTCGGCGGTGACGGCGGTCATGGGGGTCGATTCCTTGGACTCGTTGCGACGCGAGGCCTTCCGTGCGAAACAACTCGGCCAGTACCGCTTGAAGCGGCAGATCGGTTCCGGCGGTATGGGGGAAGTGTATCTTGCCGAGCACGTGCTGATGAAACGGCCGTGCGTGGTCAAGGTCATTCGGCCCGATCGCGCCGGAGATCGCCGAACGATCGCCCGCTTCGAGCGCGAGGTCAAGGCCACCGCCCGTCTGACGCACTGGAACACCGTCGAGGTCTTCGATTACGGGGTTTCCGAGAACGGCACGTTCTACTACGTGATGGAGTACCTGCCGGGCTTGGATTTGGCCGAGTGGTTGAAGCGGTTCGGGCCGCTCCCGCCGGGGCGTGCGATCTACCTGTTGCGACAAGCGTGTGATGCGCTTCGCGAGGCGCATTGCCGCGGTTTGATTCACCGCGACATCAAGCCGGGGAACATCTACGTTACCGAACGCGGAGGGGTGTACGACGTCGTGAAGCTGTTGGACTTCGGCCTGGTCAAGCCGCTTGAAGAATCGCACGACGATTCACCCGAGTTGACCCAAGACGGCGGAATCACCGGTTCGCCGTTGTTCATCTCACCCGAGCAAGTGACCGGCAGCAGCGAACCCGACGCAAGAAGCGACATCTATTCTCTAGGTGCGGTTGCCTATTGCATGTTGACCGGTCGGCCGCCCTTCGTGGCCGACAAGCCGATGCAAGTGCTCATTTCACACGCAAAGGATTCGCCGCCGCCGCTCCGAGAGTGGGCGCCCCACGTGCCGGAGGACTTGGAACGCATCGTTTTGCGATGTCTGGAAAAGGATCCCGCCGACCGGTTCCAGTCCGCCGGAGAATTGGAGCAGGCCTTGGCCGCGTGTGAGGCGGCCGGGGAATGGAACCGAGAACGCGCCAAAGCGTGGTGGCGGGAACACCTTGCCGACGATGCCCGTTGTCGTCCGGTGGAGGCGCACGAAGTCTGATTTCGGCCGTGCCATTATGCGCCCTCCTGTAATGGGGGTATGCTCCGCTCTGGGGAATGGTTCCCTCCCTGCGAAATGGGGCGAGGGGTAGAATAAACGGCTTCCGGTAGCCGCCTCGGATCCTTACCGGGACCGGGCGCTTGTGCCGGAGATTGCTCGGCAACCGATACCGTCCGCGTCCATTCGGGCGGTCGAACCGCATTGAAGTCCATCGATCGAGAGGAAAAAGAGAGCATGGGTACGTCGAGTGCGCCTCGTACGATGTTCCAGAAGATCTGGGACGACCATGTCGTTTACGAGGAAGAAGGCAAGCAGACGATTCTGTACATCGATCTCCAGCTCGTGCACGAGGTGACGAGTCCGCAGGCGTTCGAAGGGCTGCGATTGGCGGGACGCAAGGTTCGGCGGCCTGAGCGAACCGTGGCCACCGTCGACCACAACGTGCCGACGACCGATCGCTCGTTGCCGATCGTCGACGAAATCTCGAAGCGTCAGATCGACACATTGCGGGAGAATTGCCGTCAATTCGGCATTCGGTTGTACGACCTGACCGATCCGGGGCAGGGGATCGTCCACGTGATCGGTCCCGAGCAGGGATTCACGCAACCGGGCATGACGATTGTCTGCGGCGACAGTCACACAGCGACGCACGGTGCATTCGGCGCGCTCGCGTTCGGGATTGGAACGAGCGAGGTCGAGCACGTCTTGGCGACGCAAACGCTCCTGCAATACAAGCCGAAGACGATGGAGGTCCGCGTAAACGGGCGGTTGCCGAAAGGCTCGACGGCCAAGGATCTGATCCTGTACATCATCGGGAAATTGACGACTCAAGGCGGTGTCGGATACTGCATCGAATACACCGGCGAGGCCATCCGCAGCCTCTCGATGGAGGAACGGATGACGGTGTGCAACATGACGATCGAGGCGGGGGCCCGGGCAGGGCTGATCGCGCCCGACCAAACGACCTTCGAGTATCTTCGCGGACGTCCCTTTGCGCCGCAGGGAAACGATTTCGACGCGGCTGTCGAGCGATGGAAGACGCTTCCTACCGATCCGGGAGCGACGTACGATCGGGTCGAAGTTTTCGATGCGACCGACGTGGCCCCGCAGGTTACGTGGGGAACGAATCCCGCCCAGGTGACGGCGGTCGACGGCGTCGTTCCCGATCCGGCGGCCTTCGACGACGAAACGGCTTCCAAGGCCGCCGCGGCGGCGCTGCGTTACATGGGCTTGGAGCCGGGCACACCGATTCGCGAGATCGCCGTCGATCGGGTGTTCATCGGTTCCTGTACAAACGGTCGAATCGAGGACTTGCGGGCGGCGGCCGCGGTGGCCAAAGGCTATCGTGTCGCCGAAGGCGTCCAAGCGATGGTCGTCCCCGGAAGCGGCCTGGTCAAGCGACAAGCCGAAGAAGAAGGACTCGACAAGATCTTCCTGGAAGCGGGGTTCGAGTGGCGCGAACCGGGGTGCAGCATGTGCCTGGCGATGAATCCCGACAAGCTCGAACCGGGCGAGCGCTGTGCAGCCACCTCGAACCGGAACTTCGAAGGCCGTCAGGGACGCGGCGGACGGACGCATCTGGTGTCGCCCGAAATGGCGGCCGCCGCAGCGATCGCCGGCAAGTTTGTCGACGTTCGCGAGTGGGAGTACAAGTGAGCCCGAAGCCGACACCAAAGCGGAGAAGATAGATCATGCAGCCTTTCACGAAACACACGGGATTGGTTTTGCCGATGGACCGGTCCGACGTCGATACGGACCAGATCATTCCGAAGCAGTTCCTCAAGCGCATCGAACGTACCGGGTTCGGCGAATTCCTGTTCTACGATTGGCGATATCTCGACGACGGTTCTCCCAATCCCGAATTCGAACTGAACAAACCGGAATACAAGGGGGCGTCCATCTTGCTGGCTCGCCGGAATTTCGGTTGCGGGTCGAGCCGGGAACATGCTCCGTGGGCTTTGGCCGACTACGGTTTTCGCGTGCTGATCGCCCCCAGCTTTGCCGACATCTTCTTCAACAACAGCTTCAAGAACGGCTTGTTGCCGATCAAGTTGGACGAGGCGATCGTCGATGACTTGTTCCGGCGTGCCGCGGAACACAGCGGTTACAAGCTGACGGTGGACCTCGAGAATTGCACGATCAGCGATGCGTTCGAACTTTCTCTCTCGTTCGAGGTCGACGAATTTCGTCGTCATTGCCTGCTCAACGGCTTGGACGACATCGCACTGACGTTGCAGCACGAAGACAAGATTACCGCCTACGAAAAGGCACACGGAATCGCTTGATTTGCTGCGGTTTGAAATCGACTCGCCGAGAAAGGCCTTCGTTCGCCTTGATATGGACGAAGGCCTGTTTTTTTAGATCGAGCGGCGTCGCTGCCCGCTTGAGCGGCCGATTTTTTGGGGGGGCGCGTTTCTGGTTACAATAGCCGTGATGTTTCCTACCGACGGAGGCAATCGGCACGCGCGTGGCGAGCCGTTGTGTCGGCGGGGAGTTTGGGCTGCTTCACGAGGACTAAACCATGGTGTTCAGAATCGGCATGGCGTGTGCGATGGTTGTTTGCGGTTTGTGGGCGAATCCCTCGGCGATCGGTAAGGAACCGGCGCCGTCGAAGGCGGCGGCGGTAAAACCGATCGGAGACGATCTTTCGGCATGGCGGACGCCCACCGGCGCGTGGGCCGTGGTCGGCAAGGCGATCATGCCCCCCACAGATCCGTCGAAAATCGCCGTCGAGCCGGGGACGGGCGTTTTGTACAACGGTCCGCAGGGACGCACGAACAATCTTTTTACTAAGGCCGAATTCGGTGACGTGAAGGCTCACATCGAGTTCATGGTGCCCAAAGGTTCAA
Organism: Thermostilla marina; assembly: GCF_054657455.1. NCBI lineage: Bacteria > Pseudomonadati > Planctomycetota > Planctomycetia > Pirellulales > Thermoguttaceae > Thermostilla > Thermostilla marina. The sequence goes on from NZ_BAAHYR010000001.1 coordinate 1,714,404, forward strand.
ACTCGGGGGTCTACTTTCAAGGCCGATACGAAGTGCAGATTCTCGATAGTTGGGGTGTCGAAAACCCGAAGTTCGGCGATTGCGGCGGCATTTACCAACGTTGGATCGACGGCAAAGGGTTTGAAGGCCGTCCCCCGCGAGTGAACGCCTCGAAAGCGCCCGGCCAGTGGCAGTCGTTCGACGTCGTTTTTCGCGCGCCGCGCTTCGATCAAAGCGGAAAGAAAATCGAAAACGCCCGCTTTGTGAAGGTGATTCACAACGGCGTCGTGGTTCATGAGAACGTCGAGGTGACCGGCCCCACGCGGGCGGCAGCCTTTTCCGATGAGAAGCCGACCGGCCCGCTGATGCTGCAAGGCGATCACGGGCCCGTGGCGTACCGCAACATTCGCATCGTTCCGATCGAATTGCCTTGAGCACTCGACTTCCGAAATTCGGGAGACGCTCGTCTTTGCAGGGTGAGGAGATCCGATTATGACCGACGCATCGAATCGGGCGGCAGACACCAAGAACGTCGAGGCGGCTTGTTGCTGCGGACCGCAAGAGAGCGAGAAGACGTCGGCCGGCGCCGACGGTTGTTCGTGCGACCGCTTGGCCGAGGAGTTTTCGCGGCTGCGGCGACTGTTCGGTCGGATGTTGATAGCCGTCGTTTTTATGGCGCTGGCTGTGTTTGTATTGGCCGCCGTCGTCTTCGGCGACTTGGTGAATTACATGGCCGGTGATGCGCTGCTGATGGGCGGCGGAATCGTCGGCGGTGCCGTGGTCGGTTTCTTCTTTGGCCTGTTTGCAGGGCGCCGCATGTAAAGCGCACTACCCGGTAGACCGAGTACAAAACACGACGGCCGAGCCTTCCGTCCCTGGAGGGTTCGGCCGTCTTCGCTCAAAGGCAGATCTCGGTCCTTGAGATGTTTACTAGCGGAGCGGTGCCGAGTCGCGTCGTTCGGCGTAGCGGGTTTGCCCGGCTGCGGCGTCGGAGCCCGGTGTTTGGAAGAAGTATGTCGTTTCTTCGGCCACCAGATGGGTTTCAGCCGCTTCGCAGGACAGTTCGGCCCGGAACACGTGGTTTCCGCGATCTTCGGCTTCGGCGGTGATCGTCAGCGTGGCCTTTTCGCCGGGACCGAGGAAGGGAATCGGTTCGAAAATGACCTGACCGGGCAAGATCCGGTGCGGTTGCCCGACGGCGGTCGTCGGTTCGATTCCCCGCGAGAAGTAGCCGGTGACCTTGACGTTTTCGGCCGCTTTCGTGCCGCGGTTTTCGACGATGATTTTGTATTCGGCGGGCTTTCCGATCGGGACCGGACCGGTCGGATCGATCACGGTCAACCGCAAGTCGGGAACCGCTTCGATTTGGGTGATGATGTCTCCGGCGGCGTTCAGATTTCCGTCGGCCGTGCATACCGCGGTCATGCGACTCGCTCCCGCGGATTGGAAACGACACGTCAATTCCCGTTCTGCCGATTCGCCCGGCGCGAGGGACGGAATGGTCCATTGCACCGTGCGGTTGTCCTCCGCCATGCGGGCGTCGCCTTGGTAGTCGATGAGTTCGAATCCGGCCGGCAGAGTGACCATGAGGCGGACGTTCTTGGCGGCTGCGGTGCCGGGGTTCTGAACGACGGCCCGGTACGTGGCCGTTTGTCCGACGAAGTGGGCTGGCGGCCCCAGTACCTGGACGCGCAAGTCGGGCCGAAGCACGGAAATCGTTTCACTCAGATGCGCCTGTGCGTTACCGTCGGCGTGGGCGTCGATCTGGATGGTCAACTGCCCGATTTGGCGAGCGGTCATTTCGATTTCGACGACTTTTTTCTCTCCGGCCGGTAGGTTGCCCAGATGGTGGGAAACGGGGGTTCGGCTGCCCATCGGCAGCAGGGCAATCGACAGATTTTCCGCATCACCGGTGCCGGTGTTCGCAAGCTCGAGTCGATACACGGCCGATTCGCCGTACAGGATTTCACGCGGTCCATCCAAGCTCAATTCCAGTTTCGCTTCTTGGACCTCGATTTGGGTTTCGGTTGCCGGCGGTACGAAATCCCATTTGACGGCCAGATCGAACGGCTTGCTTTGTCGAGGAACGATGCGCAGTTTCAAGAGTTCTTGGCCCGCTTCGGGCAGATGCGGAATCTTCCACGTGAACGTTCGCGATCCGGGACGAACGTCGACATTGGTAGCCCCGGTCGTCGTTTCGGCCGAGAGGACGTCGGCCCACTCGGGCAAATCGACACTGACGGTCACCTGGTCGGCGCCGAGGTTGCCGGTGTTTTCTACGATGATTTGATAGATGCCTTCCTTGCCGACGCTGATCCGGCGCGGACCAAGCGTGCGAACCTGAATGATCGGACTTTGCCGCTCGATGAGCACCGGTTCGTCCACGGCGATTGGATCATCTTCTGACTCCGCGGCTTTCGGCGCCGCGGCGTCTTCGACGAGATCACTGACAGGACGATCGAACTTCGGCGCCGTGGGGATGCCGAGCTCGTCGCCTGCTGCGGCGTTCCCTGCCGGAGTCGCTTCGGTGGTTGTGCCCGACAAGGCAGGCGGCGCCATCGGACGCTCGGCATATCGCGGTCCGACCAAATTTTCCTGCGGCTGCGGTGTCGGAGCTTTATCTTTCGGCTTCTCCTGGGAATCCGCAAGCGTCGGTGAAGGCTGCTGCGCGATTTGAACCGGCCGATTCGCCGCAGAGCGATACGGTTCATCCGGTGCGACGGTCGGAGCTGGTGTCGGTCGGTACGCGGGGACGCTCGGCGGTGGGGCGAGCGTCGGTTCCTGCGAGCGCGGTGTTGTGGTTGCGATTGGCGGGGCGGGTGTCGGTACGCGCGGAGTGAGCGTTCGCGCCGACGATTGGGGTTCCGGCTGTCGACTGACTTGCCGCGGGACGCCCGGCTGCGCTTCGAGGTGCTGATGCGCGTGCCCGTCCGCGGTTTCGGCGGCTCCAGGAGCCGAGGAATCAGCAGCCGGGGGGGACGTGGGAAAAGCCGAGTGCCGGAAGACCATCAGCCGTTGGTGCAACGGACTACCGATCGGTGCCGCGGGAGGGGTCGGTTTGGACTTGGCGGCCGCCTTCGATACGCCTTCGGTAGCGGGGCGAGACTGCTGGGGTTGCGCGACGACGACCGACGGTGATTTTTTGACCGGGACGTGCACCCCAGAGGGGCGGGGCCCGGAGTTCGACGGCCTTGCGGTTTGCGAATCGGCGAGGCCTCGTGATTGCGCTGCACTCGTGCGCCCGTGGACGGCTGAGGCGGTAGCCGAGGGCGTCGCGTGGTTATGGACATGCGTGTGAGCGGGGGATGCCTCCGTTTCCACACTCGGGGAACGGCCGGGAAGCTCCGACGCCTTGGGGTCGACGGCGAAGATTCCACTCATCAGCCGCTGACCAATTCGGTCCAGCGGCGCGAAAAGCCCTCCGCTTTTCGGCGATTCCTGGGCCAGTCCCACCGAGCCGCATATCAAAAGGACGGTAATCGCAAGCCAATAGGAACGGCGCATTTCCGGTATTACCTCCGCGCACGATGAAACCAAAACAATGTTTCGTCATGCACCTTATCGGCCGTATCGGTTGCGTCGGATTAGGCGACTTTAGCGAATAGGGGAAAACATCGGGTCTGAATAGTTCTAAGGGAGGGGGCCGGGCGATGGGTTATCCCACGTGGACATCGACTTCCGGCTCGAAGCCGAGGGCTTCCAGCATCCGATAGTCCTCTTCCGGAGGTTGGCCCTTCGTCGTCAGATAGTCTCCGACGAATAGCGAGTTGGCGGCGAACATTGCCATCGGTTGCAGCGGCCCCAAGTGCAGTTCACGCCCCGCAGCGACCCGTAAATCTGAGGATGGGCAAGCAAGGCGAAATAGACAAAGCACTCGCAGGCAGTCGCGCGCCGAAAGATTCGGACGCCGGTTCAGCGCCGTACCCTCGATGGGGATCAGAAAGTTGATCGGTAGGGATTCGGGGCGAATTTCGGACAGTGTGAGTGCCAGATCGACCACGTCATCGTTTGTTTCGCCCATCCCGACGATGCCGCCCGAGCAGATTTCGAGCCCCGCCGCCCGCACGGTCCGCAGGGTATCGAGGCGCTGATCGTAGGTATGGGTCGAGCAAATTTGCGGGTAGAATCGTCGACTTGTATTCAGGTTGTGATTGATGCGGTCGACGCCGGCGGCCTTCAACGCCTTGGCTTGGGATTCATCGAGCAACCCCGGCGATACACAAATCTTGAGTTTCGGGGCTATCCGCTTGATTTCGGTTACTGTTTCGCCGATGTGTTCGAGGTCGCGTCGGGACGGGCCGCGTCCCGAGATGACGATGCAATAGGTGCTGGCTTTTCTTTCGGCCGCGACGCGGGCGCCGTCGAGCAACTGTTCTCGATCGACCAGCGGATACTTCGAGATGGCCGCCCTCGAGTTCTTGGCTTGCGAACAGTACGCGCAGTCCTCGGCACACAGCCCGCTTTTTGCATTGATCAAGAAATTTAGCCGAACGCGATGTCCATGGAAATGACGGCGCACCCGGTATGCCGCGGAAAGAACGTCCAACAACTCGGCATCGTCGGAGGCCAGCACGGCCGACGCCTCCTCATGCGTAAGACGGTGTCCCGTGAGGACGGCCTCGGCAAGTGCATGCCACCGTGAGGCCGGATTGTCCTGTGGGGCAAAAGCCGTCGATTCGAGGCTGGAACGTTCGGAGCCGGATACCATGCGGAAGATCTCTTGCGGTTGAGGGGGGAATCGGGAATAGTCGTCCATCTCGGCCGAGGGTCTCAAGTTGCGAAACTTGTTCGTCGGATGACGGCCGATTGCATTCATTGTAGACTCCTGGCACACTGGGCAAACCCGGGGGGCGTGCCGATGCTGCATTGCCGACGCCGCACAAATAGTGGATGAGTCGTCATAATGCGGCAGGCCGTGAAAGACGGGGTCCCAATGTCAATACGGAAAACATCCGGAGAAAACAGATGCCGGCGTTGCCCTCGATTCGCGATTTGGGTGAGAAACTTCGCACGGGCGAATGGACCGTCCGTGATGCAGTCGAATGCTGTCTCGGGCATATCGAAGCGTTGGACGATCAGGTGCACGCATGGGTGCTGGTCGACCGCGAACGGCTCGACGAGGTGATCGAGCGAAGCCAATGGGAGTTGCGGGTCGGATTCGATCGAGGACCGCTTCACGGAGTGCCCGTGGGGGTGAAAGACATCATCGATGTCGCCGGTTTGCCGACGCTCGCGGGATCATCGCTGCGTGAGGGCCACGTGGCGGAAGAAGATGCTCCCGTCGTTCGGGCCCTCCGCGAGGCAGGAGCCGTGATTCTCGGAAAGACGGTGACCGTCGAGTTTGCGTGCTTCGATCCGTCGCCCACACGTAACCCGTGGAATCTTGCGCACACACCGGGCGGCAGCAGCAGCGGCTCGGCGGCGGCGGTCGTTTCGCACATGTGCGCCGCGGCTTTGGGGAGCCAAACCGGCGGTTCGCTCGTGCGACCGGCCGCGTATTGCGGTGCGGCGACGTGGAAACCGACGTTCGGACGCGTGAGTACCGCGGATGTGGTTCCGGTCAGTTTTACGCTCGATCACATCGGCCCGATTGCCCGAACAGTGGCCGATCTCGTTCCGTTCGAACAAATCTTGCCGCCGCCGGACGACTTCGGTTGGCCGGGCAAGATCGACGATCCGAATGAGCGATCTCGGTTGTTCGAGGATATTCCCCCGCGACTTGGTTTTGTCGAAGAGTTCTTTTTTGAACGGGCAACGCCCCATGTCCGGCAGGTCGTCCGCCGCGCGTTGTCGCAATTGGAGCAAGCGGGGGCCAGGGTTGAACCCGTGCAATTGGGAGTCGATTTCGAGACGCTGCAAGAGGTGCATACCCGCATCATGGCGGCAGAGGCGGCAGCATGGCACCGACCGATGTTCGAAAAGCATGCCGCGGAATACGGACCGATGATCCGCGGGTTGCTGGAACAGGGCCTGAAAATGTCGGCTGTCGAGTATGTCGAGGCGATCCAAGCATTGCGACATTTCCGCGGTCGTGCCTCGGAATTTGTCGAAGGGTACGATGCCTTGATCATGCCTGCTGCCGAGACGACGGCTCCGGCGACGCTTGAAACGACCGGCGACAAAGGGAACCAGGCCCCGTGGAGCTGCGCGGGATTGCCAGTGGTGGCGTTTCCTTGCGGTTTGGTGGAAGACGGATTGCCCGTCGGTGTCCAGCTTGTCGGCAAACATCACGACGATCGGCGATTGTTGGCCGCCGCCTTGTGGTGCGAACAGATTTTGACCTTCGACGCCGTCCCGCCGTTGGTCAAAACACTGTGGTCTTGACGGTTTGGGGTCAAAATACAGGGAATAAAGAGAGTGGGGTGAAAGAGAACTGCTCTTCGCGCGGGACCAGGGCGGTTTCTATAATCGCCGCCCGCCGATTGCCGATCGCGCTGCGTGTGCGGAAGCGGCTATCGGCGTTGTCGGCATCGGCACCTGGGTAAGTTTCCTCGACGAATGGAATTGCGCGCGGTGGGCACCAAGGCAGGGATGACTGTTCCGGATCGATGGACGCGCCGTCGTGTTGGGCTGGCGGCATGCCTTGCGCTGGCGTTCCTGTGCGCCGGTTGCGGGTCGACGAAGTGGAGCGAAACCCGCCGTACGGCGACCGAGCAACTGTTGATCTCGGATTCGATGGATCGAGCCGTAAGCGAACTCGACTTTCGCGCACTTGCCGGGAAAGCCGTATACCTCGATACGACGCCGTTGAAGGATGTCGTCGATGCGAGTTATCTTGCCAGTTCGTTGCGACAGCACTTGTTGGCCAACGGCGCAATCTTGCGAGACAAGCGGGAGGAGGCGGATTACATCGTCGAAGCCCGCGCCGGGGCGGTTGGTACCGATACGAGCAACGTCTTGTTCGGCGTGCCCCAAATCGACGTGCCCCGGGGATTCACTATGGTGCCGGGTGTGCCCTCGTCGGTGCCGGAGATCCCGATCATCAAGAAGACATCGCAACGGGCGGTGACGAAAATTCTCTTGTTTGCCTACAACCGCAAAACGGGCCGCCCCCTGTGGCAGTCGGGGCGCATCCAGAAGGAGAGCAAGGCCCGGAACTTGTGGGTGTTCGGAGCCGGGCCGTTCGAACGCGGTTCGATTTACGAGGGCACCCAATTCGCCGGCGACAAGCTCGACATCCCGCTCATCAACCTGGAGGATGCGACTCCCGACCGCATTTCGGTGGCCGACGAGGCTTTCTTCGTGGAGCCCAAGCTCGTAGCCGACGACGATAAGCAGGAAGTCGACAAGCCGAATCAACGGGAAGACGGCTCGCAACAGGCCGGCGCGTCACGTCCGGACGAAGTGCGAACCGCCGTCCGTCCGCAATCCCCGCCGAGTTTGCCCGATCCCGCAGCGTCTCGAGGGCCGATCGGGGGGTACCGCGGGGGTGTGCCGAACGGAACAGCGCCTGGAAATGCGCCCGGCGGTAACGCGGGCATCGTGCCGTGGTGGGAGCAGCGTCAACTCCCGCCGGACTACGGGCGCATGCCGCCCATCCTGCCGTGACGAGGTCGAGACCGGGCTTTTGTGCACAGCATGCCATGAAAGCGAATGTCACCGGTGTTTTCGTTGAATCGGCGAAGGCATTCCGGCCGAAACTGTTCAGGGCGGGCGGTTCGCGACAGATGTCGCAAAAACTGATTCGAGGGCGAAAAATAGGCAAACATGGACGATTGCGCTCGTGCCCGCTTGATTCTGATTCCGCAGCACTCTACGATGAACTGTCGGCGGTAATGCTGCAATTGTCTTGAAACGTTTTCGGGGATGGACATGCCGAGTCTCGTTCGGATGAGCGTACTCTGTCGCGAATGCGGCTGTCCCTGTCCGGCGTAAGGCCGGACAACTGCGTTTTTCTTGTGTATTCCCCGAATACCCGCTCTCTTGTCCACATTCCGGTGCGCCGGATTGGCTTGCCTGCTGAGGATAAAACGATGGCCTCGGATTTTCGTTTGAAAGAGCAGTTGCCGCAGGTTACCAAGCGGCTGGTTCAAACTTACCAGGAAGTGGGGCAAATCAGCCATCTTGGGCATTGTCCCTTACCCAACTATGAGACGATCATTCAGGCGACCGAGTGGATGAAGGAAATCCTTTATCCCGGCTACCGCCGCCGCGACGGTTTGCACATGGGCAACGTCGAGTATTACGTCGGCGATCTCGTCGACAAATTGCACGACGTGTTGACGCAGCAGATTGCGCGAGCGCTACGCCACGAGGCCTCCGGCAATCGACCGTGTGATGCCGAGCAACTCGCCGATTTTGAAGCGATCGGCCAGGCGAAGGCCATCGCATTTTTGGAGCAGTTGCCCGCGGTGCGTGAGATTCTTTGGACCGACGTTCAGGCGGCCTACGACGGCGATCCGGCATGCAAATCGCATGACGAGGTCATTTTTTGCTATCCCGGCTTGGAGGCGGTGACCGTCTACCGGTTGGCGCACCTGTTACATTCGCTCGAGGTACCGTTGATTCCTCGCATGATGACCGAGTGGGCACACAGCCGGACCGGAATCGACATTCATCCCGGCGCCAAGATCGGTCGGTATTTCTTCATCGACCACGGGACGGGCGTCGTGATCGGCGAGACCTGTGAGATCGGTGAATGGGTAAAGTTGTATCAGGGGGTCACGTTGGGGGCGTTGAGTTTCCCGACCGACGCCGAAGGCCGTTTGGTACGCGGCACGAAACGGCATCCGACGATCGAGGATCGCGTGGTCATCTACGCGAACGCGACCGTCTTGGGCGGTCGTACCGTCGTGGGCCACGATTCCGTGATCGGATCGAGCGTATGGTTGACCCGATCTGTTCCGCCGAAAACGACCGTCGTCCTCGAAAAGCCCAATTTGCGGATTCGCGGAGAAAACGGCGACGACTTGGATCCCGAGAAGGGATTGGCCGAGCGAGAGACGAACTCGGCCTCGGCATAGCTACGTTCGGCGTCGCGAATAAAACAGCATCCCACCGGCTGCAAGCCAGGCGGCCGCCGACAGCAGCGATCCCAGATACAGCCACACGGGGCGATAGTCCAACTGCACCCGATATCGGCCTGCCGGTAGCGGAATACCGAGGAGGACGTGATCCGTCTGTAACGGACGCACCACTTGCGAACCGACACGATTCGGCCCACCCGCGTCGGAAAGCGACGTGACGGTCGCCCGCCAATTCGGATCGAACTGCTCTCGAACGACCAAGAGTGCCGGTGTCTCGATTTCGACCTCGATTTCCAGGTGTCCGGCGCGGTACCGGCACACGCGGCATCGTCCCAGAGCCGGGGCCTTCTTGCGCGCCGACGGCGCATGCGCAAACAACGCGCGGAGGATCGGATCACGATAACCGGATTCTTGCGAGCACACGACGACGGCCTCGCGTCGAAGATCCCGCGGTCGTCCGGCCGCGAACAAGGCTGCCCGCGCCTTTTCGATACCCTGTTCCGGTACGTCGGCGGGTGAAAGGGGCGAGACGTCTTCGACCAAGAACGCGTGCGGCGGCGGAGCACGTAGGGACGCGTCGATGGGGGCATCGTCCCATTCGAACATGATCTGATCCCAGGCATGGGACGCAGTTGCTGGCTCGAATGGTGTGACGGACGGCCGCAATCGAACGGCTGTGCCGACCAGGTCGTCGAACCAACTCGGCTTCTCGCCGGCGCCGGGAGAATCGGCCGTAGCCAAGAGCAAAACGTCGAGATATTCTGCCGACAGCATCGTGCCGAACGATTCGACGACTGCCGGTCGCCCCTTTGCCGAAAAGTGAGGCCGGGCACAAAGATGCTGTTTGGGAGCGAGAGTGGCTTGTTCCCAACGCAACCATTCAGCGAGTCGATCGTCCGAAGAGCGATAGCGCCAACGTCGCGGAAACCAATCGAACGGACGATCGATCCGCAGCGGCATGTCGTCGCGATCATCACCCGCTTCCATTGCGGAAAGGGCGGGAGAGTCTGCAATTTTGGTGAGAATCGAGCTCTCCTCGCGTAGTGCACGCGGTGTCGAAACGACCAACCATCCGTTCGCCTGCGCCAGATCGACCGCGGTAAGGACGATGACCGATACGCCGATTAGGCGCCGATATCCACCGAGTCGTGGCCCCTGTGCGAGAATCACGGCGAAAGCGGTCAAGATGACCAGCGAGTGAATGACTCCCCATGTGGCGATCCGGTGCGCGCCGATCGCGTCCAGCGGTCCGAAGATGGGATGGGGATCGGCTTGAGCGAACTGGAAAAACAATCGTTCCCGCAGGAGCATCCACGGTACAAGTACGATCAACGAGGCAACGGCGGCGCCTGCGGCCGTTCGCATCACCCGCCGCCGAAACAGCCGGTTCCGAAGCAGTTCCGTTGTGCCCGTCGCCGACAACAAGGCGATTCCGAAACTGGCGAACGTGAACCACTTGGCCGGATAGCGAAATTGGGCGTATCCCGGTGCGAAGGTGACCAAAAGCCAATACAGTCCGCCGACCGGCGGCGAAATACCGTCGCCTTGAGTCACGCCGAGTTCACGCAACCACCAACCGGCGCCGTACCATCCCATTGACAGCAGAATAGCGAGCAAGACCATCCACGAAAGAAAGACACGTGCGCTCGACGATGCGCGACCGCGTCCGACCATGAATTGCAGGCCGGCCAGCGCGAGAACCAGGGGGACGACGCCTTGGTAAAGACTGGGGCACCATAAACGCCCTTCGGCCGGAAGGGCTTCCATCCAACGTTGATTACGAGGAAACGGCTTTCCGCCGAAATTCGGCCAAATGAGTTCGCCCAACCGCCACCAACCGACGCTGAACTGGTAGGGAATCGTCTCGAGACGGACAAATGGATCCGCGTGCGCGAGATCGGCCGCATCCGAGTGATCGCTGGAAACGTCGGTGCCCCGGCCGCCGCTCAGGTGAGAAATGTTCGACCAGACCGAGAGTCGTGAGGCGATCACGGCACGGTCGCTTCGTCGCGCGTATTCGGCCGATGGAAGAATTTGCACGGCCGCAAGAAGTCCCGCACAGGCAAACGCGGCCGATGCGGCGAGCAGCACGGAGCCCCGCGCCTGCCGCGAGGCGGTTCCGGGGGCTCGCTTTTTTCCATGATCGAGAAGGAAACGGCAGAGCAGTCGTCCGAACCAGAGCAGCGCAAAATGATAAACGAGTTGCGGATCGCCGCCCAACACGGGCATCGCCGTCACGGTGGCTGCCCAGATGATATTTTGAGGACGCTGGTCCCGTGTCAGCATTTCGAAACGCGTGAACATCCACGGCAACCAGGCGGCGCCGGTGAGAAACACGACATTGCTCGTTTGAAACAACACCGGCCCACTCAGCATGTAGCCGACGGCAGCCGTCAGCGCCCCTTCCCGACGGCACCCTAAGAGTCGAGCGGCAATATACGCCCCCCATCCGCCCCACACGACATGTGCGAGCACGTACACGCAAAACCACCAGTGGAACGGTCCCGGGGCCCACATGATCCACGCGGGCGGATAGAATAGGCACGTCGTCGCGCAAGCCGCAAGCGGTTCGCCGAGGTTCTCATACGGATTCCACAACGGCAGCGAGCCGCTGTGAATCGTCGCCCGCACGAAAGCAAATAGCGGATAGTAGAAGTGACCTGCGTCGCGATAGGAGAAAACTTCGCCGAAAAACAAGACTCGGCGAAACACCCATACCGCGACGACGATCGCCGGAAGGCTCAGTAAGACGCGGTGGATCGACGCCCGATTTCGCGATTCGATCGGTACCATGGCGGATCACCGCGAACATGTTGGACGACCGACGCGGGCGGGGACTTTGCGCTCAACGATGCGCCCGCAGGGCCGTACGCAGTTTGGCACGCGCGGCAATCACATCCCGCTCTCGCTTGGCCAGCAGTTCTTCGCTGTCGGCTTTTTGCGCCAACGCCGATCTCAGCTCTTCTTCGGCGCTCTCGACATCCAGCTCATCGGCCGGAGCCGCGTGCGTGGTAACCAGGGAAACCACGTTGTCGAGCACTTCGACAAAACCGCCCTCGACGTAATAGCGCAAAAGGTCGTCGCCGATCCACATTCGCAGCTCGCCCGCGCCGAGACGCCCGATCATCGGCGCGTGTCCCGGCAGGACACCCAATTCCCCGTCGTACAACGGGAGCGCGACGAAGTCGACTTGTTCGTCCAGGAGCGTTTTCTCGGGCGTGACGACGATGCACTGCAAATCAGGCATGGCGAATTTCCGTCAAGCTTGTTTCCTGCAAGTCCGGAAAGTCATTCCGGCGAAGCGACTATTTCTTCTTGGCCGCAGCGGCCATGCGTTCTGCCTGCTCGGCGGCTTGCTCGATGGCTCCCACGTACATGAAGGCTTGTTCAGGGAGGTGGTCCCACTTGCCGTCGCACAGCTCTTCAAAGCTGCGGATGGTTTCTTCCAGCGGAGTGATTTCGCCGGGCTTGCCGGTAAACGCCTCGGCCACCAGGAAGGGCTGCGACAGGAAGCGTTCGATGCGGCGTGCCCGATGGACGACCAATTTGTCTTCTTCGCTCAATTCTTCGACGCCCAAAATGGCGATGATGTCTTGCAGTTCGCGGTATCGCTGAAGAATCGTTTGCACACGCCGCGCGATGGCGTAGTGCCGTTCACCGACGTACTGCGGATCCAACAGACGGCTGGATGAAGCCAACGGGTCGACGGCCGGATAGATACCCTTCTCGGCAATCGCACGTTCGAGGTAGATGAAAGCATCCAACTGGCCGAATGCCGTCGCAGGTGCGGGGTCGGTCGGGTCGTCGGCGGGCACGTATACCGCCTGCACCGAGGTGATCGCCCCTTTGTTCGTCGAGGCGATTCGTTCCTGCAACGCACCCATTTCGGTGGCCAACGTCGGTTGGTAACCCACGGCAGAAGGCATACGCCCCAACAAGGCCGACACTTCACTACCGGCTTGTGAGAACCGGAAGATGTTGTCGATGAACAAGAGGACGTCGGCTCCGGTGGTGTCGCGAAAGTATTCGGCCATCGTCAATGCCGACAGGGCCACCCGCAAACGCGATCCCGGCGGCTCATTCATCTGACCGAAGACCATGCAGGTTTGTTCGATGACCTTACGGCCGGTGCTGCCGATTTCGGTTTCCTGCATTTCCAACCACAAGTCGTTTCCTTCGCGGGTCCGCTCACCGACCCCGGCGAACACCGAGTAACCGCCGTGCGACGACGCGATTCGTGCGATCAACTCGGTGAGGATGACCGTCTTGCCCAACCCGGCACCCCCGAACAAACCGGCCTTACCACCGCGGACGAAGGGCGTCAACAAGTCGATCACCTTGATGCCCGTCTCGAAGATTTCCGTCTTGGTCGACAAGTCGGTGACTTCGGGAGCCTCGCGATGGATGGGCCAGCGTTCTTCGGCTTGAACCTCGCCGCGATTGTCGATCGGTTCGCCCAGCAGGTTGAACACGCGTCCCAAAACAGCCTTTCCGACGGGGACGCTGACCGGGGCTCCTGTGTCGAGGCACTTCATCCCGCGGACAAGACCGTCCGTCGATCCCAACGCCACGCACCGCACCTTTCCACCGCCGAGATGTTGCTGCACCTCGCCGGTGAGGTCGATCTTGACGCCCTTGTTTTCTTCGACCACCCGCACGGCGTTGTAGATCGTCGGCAGGCGATCTTCGGGAAACTCGGCATCGAAGGTCGAGCCGATCACTTGGGTGATGCGGCCGTAATTGGGACTTTCGGTTACGACTGCCGAAGTTGCCTGGGCGGTGTTTTTTCCGGTATCTGCCATGATTCTTTCCAACTAGATACAGCGGGTTGGGATTTCGGCCAAGGGATCCGTTCGATATAGGCTCCGGTGGATCCGGATTATTGAATCGCTTCGGCGCCGCTGATGACCTCCAACAGTTCCGAGGTGATTTGCGTCTGCCGAGCGCGGTTGTACGCCATACTCAGGTGCGAGATCATCTGATCGGCGTTGTCGGTGGCCGTCTTCATGGCCACCATGCGGGCGATTTGTTCGCTCACCGCCGCGTCGAGGAAGAACTTGAACAAGCGGATCTTGATGCTCATCGGCACGACTTCCTCGAGGATGCTTTCCGCCGACGGGAAGAAGTCGTATTGGGCACGCGAGGCCGCTTCCTCGCCTTCTTCCAAGGCGGCCGGCGGCAACAACGTCTCGACGACCGGATACTGACGACTCGCCGACTCGAATCGGACGTAAGCCACGTCGACGCGATCCAGGTCGCCGCAGGTGTATTCGTCCAGGTAACGCTTCGCAAGCACGTCCACATCGACGAACTTCGGGCGGTCTTCGAAATGGGTGTAGGCCTCGGCAACCTCGGTGCCGCGAAAACGGAACGCCGAAATGCCGCGTTTTCCCGAAACTTCCAAGGCCACCTGGTCGTATTCTTCCCGCAAGTTACGATGCGCGGCAATCGCCGTCCGCAACACGCCCGAGTTGTAGCCGCCGCACAAGCCGCGGTTGGAGGTCAAGACCAACAACACGGCTCGACGTGTCGTCGTTCGCGGTTCAAGCAGCGGGTGACTGACCTGCAGGCCCGCCTCGGTCAAATGCCCGACCAGTGCGGCAATCCGGTTGGTGTAGGCGGTTGCCGCTACGGCGCGATCCATCGCCCGTTTGAAGCGAGCGGTCGAGATCAGTTCCATCGTCCGCGTGATCTTGCGGATGTTGCGAACCGATTTCCGCCTTCGGTCGAGTGCACGTGCTTTGGCCATGTTTAGCCCGATTACCTATTGTGCGTATGTTGTTCGGTCGCTAGGGGGCAACCGCCGTGGTCAAGCGGCCACCGATTTGTCCTTTTCGACGAATTTGGCCTGGAACGCCTCGATCGCTTGAGTGAGCTGCTGTTCCAGATCCGAAGTCAGGTCTTTGGTTTCGGCCAATCGGTCCCACAACGCCTGATGTTCGGCGTGGATGTATTCGAGGAATTCCTTTTCCCAGCGGCGCACCTGCGAAATCTCGATCTTGTCGAGATAGCCCTTGGTGCCTGCGTAAATGACCATCACCTGGTCGACCACGTGCATCGGAGCGTACAACCCCTGCTTGAGCAGCTCGGTCATGCGATAACCGCGGTCGAGTCGGGCCTGCGTGGCCGGGTCGAGTTCCGTTCCCAATTGGGCGAAGGCCTCCAGTTCCCGGAAAGCCGCCAAGTCGAGCCGCAGGCCGCCGGCCACCTTTTTCATGGCGGGCATCTGGGCTTTACCGCCCACACGGGAGACCGAAATACCGACGTTCATAGCGGGCCGCTGACCCGCAAAGAACAAGTCGGGTTGCAGGTAGATCTGACCGTCGGTAATCGAGATCACGTTCGTCGGAATATAGGCGGACACCTCGCCTTCGAGCGTTTCGACGATCGGCAACGCAGTGAGCGAACCGCCGCCCAATTCGTCGCTGAGTTTGGCCGCACGCTCGAGCAAACGGCTGTGGCAGTAGAAGATGTCGCCGGGGTAGGCCTCACGTCCCGGAGGACGTCGCATCAGGAGCGACATTTGCCGGTAGGCTTGGGCCTGACGCGACAAGTCGTCGTACACGACCAGCGCGTGTTCGCCCTTGTACATGAAGTACTCGGCCATCGAACAACCGGCGTAAGGGGCGATGTATTGCAACGGTGCCGGGTCACTCGCTCCGGCCACGACGACCGTCGTGTATTCCATCGCGCCGTGGCGTCGCAAGGCGTCGATCAAACCCGCCACGCTCGATTCTTTTTGGCCGACGGCCACGTAGAAGCATTTGACGCCGGTACCCTTCTGATTGATGATCGTGTCGATGCAGATCGCCGTCTTCCCGGTCTTCCGGTCGCCGATGATCAGCTCACGTTGACCGCGGCCGATGGGCGTCATCGAGTCGATCGCCTTGATACCGGTTTGCAGCGGCTCGACGACGGGTTGACGCTCGGCGACACCCGGCGCGGGACATTCGACGGGCCGGCGCTCGCTGGTCACGATGGGCGGACCGCCGTCGAGCGGATTGCCCAGCGGGTCGATCACGCGGCCCAATACCGCTTCTCCGACCGGAACGCTGAGCAGTTCGCCGGTACTGCGAACCTCGTCGCCTTCGTGGACGGTCAAGTAGTCGCCCAAGATGGTCACGCCGACCGAGTTCTCTTCCAGGTTCAGCGCCATACCCCGGACGCCGCTGGGGAACTCGACCATTTCACCGGCCATCACGCCCGACAGACCGTACACGCGGGCGATGCCGTCACCAACCTCCAGCACGCGACCGACGTCCCGGACGTCGATCTTTGAGCGATACTGCTCAATTTCCTGCTGGATCACGGAAGCGATCTCGTCGGCTTTGAATTTCATGAGCGCTCCTATCGATGATCTGCTTACGCACGGCCGCCAATTGTGCGGCGACCGAAGCGTCGTACACGGTATCCCCCACGCGGATCTTCACGCCGCCGATGAGGGAAGGATCGACCTCGACTTCCAGTACCGGTTCACCCGCAACCAACGGAGCCACACCGGCTTTGATCTTGGCGAGCAAGTCTTCGCTCAACGGTTCCGCTGCGGTGACCCGCACGGGAACGCGTCCCAGACGTTGATCGTGCAGGGCCTTCGCCTTGGCGGCGATTGCCCGCAGGCAGTCGAGCCGTCCCCGCCGTGAAAGCACCATCAGAAAGTTGAGCAACACGGGTGTTGCCCGACCGCCGAGCGTTCGCTCGATGATGCCTTCCTTTTCGTGATGGGGAACGACGCCCGAGGCCAGCACGGCTTCGAAGTCGGGGAACACGTCGAGAACGTCGGTCACGAGCGATTCGAGTTCTTCCAGGCACGAGGCGACGTCACCGACGTTTTGCGCCGCGTTCAAGAAGGCTTCGGCGTAAACCTCGGCGATCTGCTCGGCGTTGACGTCGGCGTCCCATTCTGCCGCAAATTGGGCGTCGCGGGCCTGGAGTTCGTCGCTCATCTCACGGTTCTCGTTGAAAGACGATGCCACATTCGAAGCACAACCGACGGGCAGGGATCATTTCTTCCCGTTGCCGGCGGTGTTTCCTAAGTTGTTGACGGCTTTCTCGATCAAGCCGGCATCGGCTGCGGGATCGAGACGTGCCTGGATGATTTTCCCGGCCAGTTCGACGGCCAAGGCACCCGCCCGTTGGGCGACCTCTTTGACCGCCTGATCGGCCGCTTGTTCGATTTCGGCGAGCTTGCGTTGATGCTCGGCCTCGGCTTCCTGGCGAGCCTTTTCGACGATTTGGCGGGCCGTTTCATCGGCACTTTGTTTCGCTTGTTCGAGCATGTTGCGGACTTCGTTTTCCGCATCGGTCAATTTCTTGCGGTATTGCTCGAGCAGCTCTTTGGCCTCTTGGTTGGCCTTTTCGGCCGATTCGATTTCGTTACGGACGTGTTTTTCACGTGCCTCGAGTGCTTCGGCGATCGGTTTCCAAGCGAACACCCGCAACACCACCAGCACGAGCAGAAAGACGACCGCCGTCCACAAGGCCAAGTCGGTGCTCCACTCGAGCGGATTCAAAGCGCTGCCGATATCGCCGGACTCTTCGCCGTGCGCAGCCGATTCGTGCGCGGCTGCCGGACCTTCGGCTCGTACCGGAGTCGGTGTAGCCGCCCACGCACAAGCCAAACTTACCGAAATCGTTGCCAGGATCAGTATCCGCCGAAGCATTGCATCAAGCCTTTTGTCTTGAGATCGTGGCGAACCGTCGACTTCGCGTCCCGCCGGTTCCGCTCCCGCCGCCTCACACGAAGACCGACAAGCCTTCGTGTGAGAACGGCAGAACGTGTATCGACAGGAGATACGAAGCCGTTCGGCGGGGAAACGTTGCCGTTCCTCGCCGCCGTGCCGATCGCGTGATCCTCCCGCCTAGAAAATGTAGGCAAGCAAACACACGATCAACGCGAAGAACGTCACACCTTCGATCAAGGCCGCCGAAATGATCATGGCGGTTTGGATGTTTCCGGCCACCTCCGGCTGTCGCGCCATTGCGTCGACGGCCTGCGAACCGATCTTGCCGATGCCCAGGCCGGCACCGATGATCACCAAGCCGGCGCCGAACGCACCCGACAGCGAGATCAGCGTCCAGGGCGGAGCGGTGTCTTGTTGCTCGGCGGCAGCGGGTTGACCTTCGTCGGCAGCAGGCGTGGCCTCTTCGGCGAACACGGGAGCGGCCATCGCGAGGACCGCAAACACCAAGATCGCGATCTGCAGCAACTTGTTCACGGATTCGTACTCCTTATCCTTGTCGAACCAATTCGAACGTTTTTGCCCGGAAAAGGGCCGAGCGTTCCCGATCGTTTCACTTGTCGTACCGATTCGTTCTCGAAACCGTCGACGAATCGGCAATCCTTGCGGGCTAGTGCTGATGTACCGCCATGCCGATGAACAACGCCGCAAGGAACGTAAAAATGTACGCCTGAAGGAATGCCACGAACAATTCAAGCATGTTCAATGCCACTTGCAGGCCGATGCTGAAGACGGTCACGCCGAACCACAGCAGGAACATCCGCAAGGGGATCGCGGCGATGAAACCCAATATGACGGCCAATACCAAGTGACCGGCGAACATGTTGGCCATCAAACGCACAGCCAACACAGCATGTTTGATCAACAAACCGGCGACTTCGATGCCCCAGAGCATCGGTTTCAGGAAAACCGCCAACAACGGCGGCAGATCCATCTTCGGCACCAGGCCGAGCCAAAAACCGGTGATCCCGAATTCGGCCATGCCCGACCCGATCACCACCAGGAACGTAATCAGCGCCATGGCCGCGGTGACCGACAAGGCAGCGGTCGCCGATCCGGCCCAAGGAACGGCACCGAGCAGATTGCAAAACAAGAGGAAGAAAAACGTCGTCCACAAAAACGGCAGGAATCGATCGGCGTGATGCGAACCAATGGCCGGTCGCGCAACCTGATCGCGGAAATACAGCAAGACCGCTTCGAAGAAATTGGCCAGTTTGCCTCGCGGCGGTTTTCCACCTCGCAAACGCTGGGCCAGCGGGATGAAAATCACGATCATCAGCACCGCGGCGACCAGTTCCAAGACCATGAACTTGGTCAACTGGAATTCCACGTGCCCCAAGACCGGCAGATCGAAGACGAACCGAGGCAGCTCCACGTGGTAGCCGAACGGGAGATGAAACCCGTGAGCATCCTTGACGTGTTCGCCGGCCGACTTGATATCCAGCATGCTTGCGCTCCGCTGTTGGGAAATCCATGTGCAAAGCAGCGGTGGCTTGTCTCAATTTTGACGTGATCGTTCGCCGTCGGGCAGCATCACGGCCACCTCGAATACGAGGGCGATCACGTAGAAAACCAAAAGATACACCAATGTACCCAGGGCGACTAGGTCCCCAAGGATCCAGCGCCCTACTCCCAATACGGCAAAAGGAACCGTAAACCGCGGAATCATCGCGGCGACTGCCGCATAGGGGGCCGCATGCGTGGTCTGGAGACGCCCGAACAAAACGAATGCGGACACTCCACCCAAGTACACGGCACCAGCCGCCCATGCCGCCGACAGGTGGGAAAAATCGAGGGACTGCGTAAGGCGGGAAATTGGCGGGACTATCAAAACGTATACCGCGCAAATGAACAAGAGAAGCCATTTCGCTGCCGAAACAACCCCTCCGTCGCGCAGGTTGCGCCGTATTGTCCGCAATTTCCGCACGATCATTTCTGGTTCGTTCGTCGAGGAATACGCCGGATCGCGGGGGAAGGTTCATCCGGATGGCGGTTTGCGGTCTGACGGGCCAGGCTCCGTGTCGTTTTCGGCCGTCGAATTCGTGTGGTGGGGGCCGACCGGCGACGTGTGTCGGGCGGTCGCTTTCTGCTGACGCACGGCGAACGAAATAAGGGAGCTACCACCGACAAGTAATCCGATCGCCACGCCCGCCAGCAGCAACCAGGGACCGGTGTCCCAACGGCGGTCCAACCACGCCCCGAGCAGGGCCGGCAACGCCGTTTCCAACCCGATACCGACGATCGTGTAAGCGATCGACCAGCCTTGGGCCCAAGCGGCGCGATCGTCTTCGCTGTTCCGTCGCGGGATCATGCGCACGACATCTCGAAACGTGATGATTGTCAAAAACAGAACAAACGCATTTGTTGTCTTGTCGTTTGTGCTGGTCGATCGACATCTCTAGCGGCGCGTTGATTATCGGGGTTTCGCGAGTCGTGTCCAGGCGTCTGTTACGCCACGTTGTCCACGGATCGAAAAACCTGAGTGGAACAGGGCGGTGCGGTTTTGCTATCTCCCTCAACCTTGCTGGTTCGTCTGGGGGGATCGATTGACGGTCAAGTCTGGGCGTGATTTGCCAAGGGATGGGAGCCTCCCTCTGTGTCGGGGGGCAGTGCGGGTCGGGAAGGTATTGCAAGGTAGTAAAGATGAGTGGTAAATCGACGTAACTCTTTGAATGAAAAGGTGTTATGTGTTTCGGTGTGCGTGCGGCCGTTTGCGGGAAATGGTGGTCGATCGTTGCGTAGGCTGTTCGGGCGCGTTAAAATCGGAATCAAGTGATGTCCCACAGCTTCAGCGACAAGGGCGAAACTGTGGCCAGCGAGTCTTTGTCGCATTCGTCACAGTCGAACAGTTGTTTCGCGGTTTTTTGAGCAACGAGGCCTACCGACTAAGTAACGCCGCCGCGAGATGGATGTATGGTGGTCCCGCCTACCCGGCCACCTAGGAGATCTCGTGAACTGTTCGTTCGCAACGGACGCTGCGTCCTGTGATGGTCTCCGGAGACAGAGCAAGAGGCGCGTGTGCAGGCTGCATGCTCCCCGCGAATCGGCGGCATCCGGCCCCAAATTCGTGCGGGTTTGTAAGTGTGTGCGAGCGGAGATGTCGGGTTTCAAGACCCGCCCCGTCGTTTACCACCGATCGCCTACCCCCGACAACTGAATCGTGAAGCGGTCCATCGGAGGTTTTGCCCGTGACAACCGCGTCGAAATTGAAGTTGCACACCGTGAAAGACCTTGCCGAAATGGCAAAGGCCCACGGAATTCCGGGCTGGCATGCCATGCGAAAGCAGGAGCTGATCGAGGCGCTGGTCAAGGTTTCTAAACGACAAAAAGGAAGTGGAGCCTCGAAATCGTCGCGCAACGGCCGCAGTCGAAAAAACGGGCAAGTTACGGCAAACGGTAAGAACGGCAAGGCCGCGAAACGATCGGCGACCAAGAGTGCCAAAGCAGTCGCCAAGAAGGTGGAGAAATCGAAGGCGGCAACCAAGGGATCGAACGGGCGAAGCAAGTCGAAACGCAAGAATAGCGACGAGGGGTCGACTCGCGAATTGCGTGAGTTGTGGGCAAGGCTGCGAGAGGCGAAAGACCTTGCCACCGATGTCGATGAGCAGCAGCCGGCCGGGGAAGACCGGATCGCCCTGATCGTTCGTGATTCGTATTGGTTGCAGGCATATTGGGAGATCACCCAACAATCGGTCAACCGGGCTCGGGTTGCGTTGGGGCAGCATTGGCATATCGCCAAGCCTGTCTTGCGGTTGTGGAAAGTCATTCATGATGCCGCCAGCAGCCACGAACGAGAACTTGTTCAAGACATCGAAATTCACGGACGCGTCAACAACTGGTACCTGAACGTTGACGATCCTCCGCAGTCGTTCCAGGTGGATATCGGGTATCTCGTTCCCGGGGCGCGATTTTTCTCGCTGGCACGAAGCAATGTCGTGACCACTCCGCAAACCGGCTCGACGCAGTCGGCCGATTTGAACTGGGAAGGCGTCGCCGAAGACTACGAGCGGATTTACGCTCTCAGCCGGAGCGATTCACCGCACGAACAAGAACGCCTACGGGAAATCTTCGAACGGCGTCTCAAACGGCCCATGACGAAACCCATCTTGGGCCCCGTCGGTCTGGCCACCGATGAAGAATTGGGGGAACTCGAATTTCCCTTTGAGGTCGATGCCGAATTGGTGGTCAGCGGTCGTGTCGCTCCTGACTCACGGGTAACTATCAAAGGGGAACCGGTCGAGTTGGAGTCGGACGGGACCTTCTCGGTACGATTTCACCTGGCCGACCGACGCCATGTGTTGCCGATCGTTGCGCAAACCGGCGACGGCTTGCTCGAACGTACGATCGTCTTGGCGGTCGAGCGCAACACGAAGGTCATGGAACCGCTCATTCGCGAGGTCGAGTGATCTCGGCTTGCTTTCGGCGGGCATACGCGGTCGAATGGGGCGATTCTGCGCGCTCACATGCGCGTCCCATACCGGTTGAAGAACTCCTCTCGGATTTTGTTTTTTGACGCGATTGCCGGTTTTCTCCGTGTTTGCGGCGAATGCTCGTAAATAATCTGTGAAATTTCAGGAAAACGCCGTCGTCCGTCCCTGTGAACGGATCGCAGGGTAAGTACAATCGAAACTAGTTGGTTGGTGTGCACGCGCCGGCCGAAATCTTCGCCCTTTTGTTGGACGGGGGATCGTATCAGGGGCGACAGCACGCGGGTTGAGCACGAGGAGCGTCGGACTCGATGTCGGACGACATTAGCAAGATCATTGCCGGTTGGGATTTCGATCCCGACAAGCTGAGCGTTCGCATCATTCAAGGAGACGATGGAAAAGAAAAGGTCCAGCTGCGTCTCGACTTGGGCCTGCTGCAAATGGAGATGGACGGTCGTCCCGACGGCGAGACGCCGTGCGGTTATCCGTCGTGGTTCGACTATTACCAAGCGCGTCGCGAAGAGCACGAGGTCGCGAATCCCGACGGCCCGCCCTTCGTACTCGACGACGAAGCCTGCTCGCGACTGTGGCGCGAAGCGGTTCAATATTACCACCGGTATCTGAGCCTGTGGCATCTCGAGCGGTACGAAGCGTGCGCCCGTGATACGGAGCGGAATTACCAGCTTTTCCGTTTTGTGCGCACCTATGCCGTCAGCGAAGAGAACATTGCGCAGTTCGATCAGTGGCGCCCGTATGCGGCGATGATGCACGCGAGGGCAGTGGCCAAGCCGCTGGTCGAAAAGCAGCGGATTGCCCAGGCGATCGAGGCCATCGAGGAAGGGATCGATCGAATTCGGGAATTTCTCGAAGATTACGACTTGCTCACCAAAGAGGATGAGTACCCCGAGCTCGTTCATCTGAAGAAGTGGCGCGATGAGCTTCTCGAGTCGCTGGATCAACTCGATCCCGTCGAAGGGCCGGTCGAGGATCGCCTGCCGTTGCTCCAGCGGCGTCTCCAACGCGCCGTCCACGAAGAGCGCTTCGAGGAAGCCGCTAAGATTCGGGACGAGATCCGGCGGCTGAGCAAAGTAACGCAATAGTTCCTTCACAGACGATCTCACACCGGTTTCTGCGGTTGAGATTCGCGGCTGCAACGGTCGTTTTGCGGAATGCGGCGATTGCTCCGGCGGTTCTCCGAATTCGATCGGTGACTATAATGTAACTCTTCGGACATCGGACCCTATCGTGTGCGGGAGAGAGGCGTTCGGCCGCCCCGACACTGGGGATAAGGGCGATGTCGAAGCCGAGTCGAATTCACGAGGTGCTGCGTGAGAATCGTGCGAGCGGGAAATTCGGAGGTCGATCCGAGCATTCGCCACGGCGTGGTGACGATCGGCAATTTCGACGGTGTGCATCGCGGCCACCGCGCGCTGTTGGCACGAACGCGGCAAGTGGCCGATCGGCTGGGCGGACCGGCCGTTGGCGTGACGTTCGACCCGCATCCGGCCGCCGTTCTGCGTCCGAACGAACCGATTCGGCCCCTCACATGGACCGAATTCAAGTTTGATCTCTTGGCGGAAACGGGCATCGATGCCGTGCTGGTCTTGCCCGCCGACATGACGTTGTTGAATCGCTCGGCCGAAGACTTTTTTCGGGCGGTCCTTCTCGATCGCTTGGGTGTGAAGGGCATCGTGGAAGGCGCCGATTTTCGGTTCGGCCGTGGTCGTGAAGGTGATGTGGAAACGCTACGAGCACTGGCCGCACCGCACGGTATCGTAGTGGAAGACGTGCCCGCCGTCGAAGTCGACGGCAAGCCGGTGTCCAGCTCCCGAATTCGGCAGCTCATTACCGAAGGTGCCGTTGCCGACGCCGGGCGGTTGTTGGGGCGTCCGTTTCGAACATGTGGTTTGGTCGTTCACGGGGCGGCTCGGGGGCGCACGCTGGGCTATCCGACGGCCAATCTGCAACGAGTGCGCACGATCTTGCCGCGCGAAGGCATCTACGCCGGCGCGGCGTGGGTCGAAGGTTGTCGATTACCGGCGGCCGTCAGTTTGGGAGGTAATCCGACCTTCGATGAATACTCGGTGAAGTTCGAAGTCTTCATCTTGGACTTCGAGGGTGACTTGTACGATCAATGGCTTGAAGTGGAATTCTTGGAGCGATTGCGCGACGTCGAAAAACACGACTCGGTCGAATCGTTGCTTTCGCAAATGCAAGAGGATGTCGCCGCGACGGCGTGCCTCTTCGATGAATTGTTTGGAGCCGGCAAGGCGGCCTCGGACGCCGGCTGAGAATAAATGCGGTGATTGCGAGCGGCTGATCACTCCTGCCGCACGCGGAGAGTCCGTGAATTGCAGGAAAGGGAAACACCTTGGCGGAGTCGACCAATACTCAAACGGCGGAATTGACGCTTCGCAATCCCAGCGCAATCGATTGGGAGCGGCTGTTGGGAATCTTGCGGGATCATGAGCGTTTTGTCTTGGTGACCCACATCCGCCCCGACTGTGACGCGATCGGCAGTCAGTTGGGCATGGCGATGTTGTTGGAGTCGATGGGAAAAGATGTTGCCTGTATCAACGACTTTCACATGCCGCCCCACTTGGCGTTTCTCGAAGACGGAGGACGACTGCGGAAGATCGGCGAACCGGGCACGCAAGAGACGCTCGAGGCCGCCGAAGTGCTGATCGTGCTCGACACCACGGCGTGGGCTCAATTGGGGGCGATGGGGGATCGCATTCGCAGTTTCGGCGGCAAGAAGTTGGTGATCGATCATCACGTGAGCGCCGACGATTTGGGCGCCGAGCTGTTCAAGAACACCGAGGCCGAAGCCACGGGGCGGTTGATTACCGAATTGGTTGCAGCCGCGGGCATGCAACCGACGCCGGCGATGGCGACGGCGCTGTTGTCGGCGGTCGCCACCGATACCGGGTGGTTCCGCTTTTCGTCCGTGACCGGTGACACGTATCGCGTTGCTTCGTACCTGATCGACTGCGGTGCAGCTCCCGACCGGCTCTATCGGGATTTGTACGAGAACGAGCGATTGCCTCGTTTCCGGTTGGCCGGATGTGCCATGCAGCGTGCATGCGTGGAAGAAGACGGGCGTTTGATTCACACGTACCTCACCCGCGCCGACTTCGAAGAGTGCGGCGCCGTGCCTTCCGACAGTGAAGACATCATCAACACGACCCTGTCGGTGGGCGGAACGAAAGTTGCCGTTATCTTGATCGAGCAGCCCTCCGGTGAGTTCAAAGTGAGCTTCCGAAGCCGCACGAGTCTCGATTGCAGCAAAGTGGCGGCGCGATTCGGAGGTGGGGGGCACAAGGCTGCCGCCGGTGCGACTGTTCCGGGGCCGTTGGACGATGCCCAACGAAATGTGCTTGACGCCGTGCGTGCCGCGATGCAAGAATAACCCAATCGGGTGGTGGCTTGCCGACGTTGATGACCGCCACCGATTTCG
The DNA here is from genome assembly GCF_054657455.1 of Thermostilla marina. Lineage (NCBI taxonomy): Bacteria > Pseudomonadati > Planctomycetota > Planctomycetia > Pirellulales > Thermoguttaceae > Thermostilla > Thermostilla marina. The sequence goes on from NZ_BAAHYR010000001.1 coordinate 1,739,971, forward strand.
GGGCTGCGTGCGAACGATTCGGTGCGCCGTGCGTACCCAATACCAACCACACACCGACGCAATTATATTGGAGCCCCATTGATGCCCTCCGATGAGCGGTGTGTGTCCCTCCGATGATGCATTCTTAGCGAAACGGTTGATACCTTCGTACCCCAATGGGTCCTCCAATGGGGGGAAGGTTCTGGTGCGACCGATACCGGGCGAAATACCGGTACGCGCTCATGCCGTCATTCCTGATGCTTGTGGCTGTAGGAATCCGCCATCGTTTGAAAAAGCTGCCGTGTCGGGGCAGAATGGGACGGCAGCGGGAGCCAGCGAGTGTGCGGCAAGCTACCGTTGAACAGGCGAAGGACAAGCGAAACATTGCCGGACGAGCTGGAGCGGCTTTTGGCGAACTAGTGATCTGCGGCCGAACGTGATAGGGGACGAACGCGAATGAACACTGAAAAAAAGAAGCCGGAAAAGACTTGCTGTTGCACGGGAGAACCGAGGCGAGGATTCTTGGGTTGCGCCGTCGCGTGGGTGTTCGGTTTGGTCGCCTTGGTGCCGGCGGGGGTTTCGGCGTTGGCGGCCTTTTTCTCGCCCGCATTGGGAAAAGGCGGCGGCGGAACCTTCGTGCGGTTGACGACCTTGGACGAGTTGCCTGCCGACGGAACGCCCAGAAAATTCCCGGTCGTTCTCGACCAGGTCGATGCTTGGGTACGATCACGTGAACCGGTCGGGGCCGTCTATCTGCGCCGCGTGGAAGGCGATCAGGTCGAAGCGTATCAGGTGATCTGTCCGCACGCCGGTTGCTCGGTCGAGTTCATGCAGTCGGCTGAAGGCGGACAGTTTTACTGTCCGTGCCACCAAGCCCACTTCGATTTGTCGGGCAAGCGATTGGACGAAGTCTCGCCCAGTCCGCGGGATCTCGACACATTGACCGTCGAATTGCGAAACGGCAACGAAGTGTGGGTCGAATTCCAAAACTTCCAGGTCGGGGTCGCCGAGAAGAAGCCGGTGGCCTGAGCCGGTCTTCCTCCAGTCTTGCAATCGAACCGCAAACACCTATCGTCGGGAATCATATCGATGAACGTTCTGAAAACTTGGTTGGCCGATCGGTTGTGTTGTCCCAATTCCGAGGCCTGCGAATCGACGGGGCCGCGTGGTGCCTGGTGGACGCTCGGAATGTCGGTGACGGCATTCTTGCTGTGCGGACAGGCGATTACCGGATTCGTCTTGTGGGCCTATTACAGCCCTAGTGCTCAAACGGCGTGGGAGAGCGTCTACTTCATTCAATACGAGGTACCGTTGGGCTGGCTCGTGCGCGGAATCCATTACTGGGCCGCTCAGGTGCTGGTCGGATGGTTGGGGCTTTACGTCACATGGTTGATCATTCGCGGCCTCGTGCGGGCGCCGCGCGAATTCGTCTATTGGACCGCACTGTTCTTGGGCCTGTTTGCCTTGGGAGCGTGTCTGACGGGCGATTTGTTGGCGTGGGACCAAGAGGCCTACGCGGCGACGAAAACCCGCGTGAGCTTTCTCAATCTGTTGCCTGAAGTAGGGGACGAACTGTTCCGCATCGCCGCCGGCGGTCCGCAGATGGGCTCGGCGACGCTGACACGATTCTTCGCGTTGCACGTGGCCGTGTTTGCGGGCGGTCTGATCGCCCTCTTCCTTTTGCACGCGTGGACCTCGCGGCTGGCTGCCGTGCCGCGAACAGCGTATCCCGAGACGCGTCGACGCAAGGGATTTCACCCGGTGTTGCACGGCGCGGCTTGTATTGTGACCTGCGCCGTCGTGTTGGGGTTTGTCTTCGCGCCCGCGGCGAAAGACAAGTCGGTCTTGGAACAACCCGCGATGCATTTGGGGGCCGATCTGGGGTCTCCGGCAGATCGCAATCCGGCTAACTTCTACGCGGGTGCGCGTCCCGAATGGTCGTTCCGGGGCCTATACGGTTTCTCGAACGCGTTCCCCGGCGAGCTGAAGATCTTGCCGATCTTCGTGATTCCCTCGATCGTGATGGTCTTGTTCCTGCTGATGCCGTTCGTGGGACGACTTGACCTGGTGGGGTATTTGTTCAATTTGGCGGTGTATCTCGTCGTGCTCGTCGGGTTGGCGTATTACTCATATGTGGCCTGGAGCCACGATTGGCACGACGAAGATTACTATGCCTCGGTCGCGGCCGAGGAAGCTCAGGCCGAACGAATCGTGGAACTCATTCAGGGCAGGCAGGGCATTGCGCCCGACGGCGCTCTGGCGATGCTCAAACGCGATCCGAAATTGCAAGGTCCGAAGCTGTACGATCAGCAGTGCGTCAGTTGCCACAACTGGACGCCCGAGGATGAATCGCAAGCGATGACCAGCGACAATCCGAGCGCTCCCGACCTGTACGGCTTCGGCACGCGAGCATGGATCGAGAAGTTGTTCGATCCCGAACACATCGCTTCGGATCGCTACTTCGGCAACACGAAGTTTGCGACCGGCATGATGGTTCGCTACGTACAAGACAAGTTCGGCGACGTGCCCGAAGAAGATCAGGATGCCATCATCGAAGCGTTGGTCGCCGAGGCAGGGCTGTCGAAGGAACCGTTGGACGAAACCCTCGTCGCCCGCGGCCGCGAGCTGATCGCCGGTCCGGAATGTGCCCGCTGCCATCGCTACCGCGGGAACGGGCCGGTGGGGGCTGCACCGGATCTGACGGGTTACGGTTCGCGGGAATGGTTGCTCGGCATGATTGCCGATCCGGCTCACTCGGCGTTCTATTCCGCTCGGAATGATCGGATGCCCGTCTACGTCGAAGACCCTGCCGCACCCGAAAAGAACCGATTGTCGGTCGGTCAGGTCGCCGTGCTGGCCGATTGGCTCCGCGGCGATTGGTACGAACCTGCCGAGCAGGAAGCGACGGAAGAAACGCCTTCTTCCTCGGTGAAGCCTGCCTTACTGGCTTTGGGAGAATGGGAAGGCCGCAAGGTCGAGGTGCCCCCTATGCCCGAGGCCCCGGAAGAGCAAGGACGTTGGTTGTTCGAGACCGCCGGTTGTGCCGTATGCCATCCCCACACGGGGACGGCTGACGGCGACATCATGCCTGCGCATCCTGTGGCCCCCGACTTGGGTGGGTTTGCTACCGAAGACTGGATTCGCGGCTTTCTGGATCGAAAACAAATCGACGGGCCGAAATACTTCGGGAATACGGCGTTCGCCGAGGGAGACATGGTCGACTTCGTGCAAGGGAGCCTGCGCGAGTTGATCGACGACATCGGTGACGATGTGTTCGACGAACTCATTGCCGCCCTGGCGGCCGAGGCGAAGAAAGGCCCCAATCCCGAGCCGCCCGACGAAGATACCATGTACCTCTTCGAGGACTTTACCTGCATAGATTGCCACAAATTCTACGAAGAGGGCGACGGCGGCCCCGATTTGACCGGGTACGGTTCGGTCGCCTGGCTGAAGGGAATCATCGCCGATCCGACCCATTCGCGGTATTACGGGAACTCGAACGATGCAATGCCGTCGTACGCGGGCTCGGAAGATCCGGCCAAGAACATGCTGACCGACGAGCAAATCGACATCTTGGCGAAGTGGCTGCTCAAGCCGGCCCTGGCGAAATAAACGCCGAGCCAAGACGCTGCAACGGCAATCACCCGCCTCGGACGTACATGCTGAGGCGGGTTTTTGTATGGGGATTCATGACCTCGAGCGCGGCGACCTTCGATACCGGCCATGTTGCAGCTCGGCGGGATCGAGAAGCTGCGTTGTCGACAAGCGGCAAAGCCGAGAGTCGTGATGCAAAATGCACTACACGGGAGGGCGAGGTTCCGGCTGTCTTGCGCATTCAGCACAGATGCCGGTAATCAGCATCCGGTGACCGTCCGATTCGAACGCGTGCGCGCGGCTGACCTCGTTACGCAGTCGGCTTAGACGCTCGTCGTGGAACTCGATCAGGCGATGGCAACGTCTGCAATAGAGGTGGTCGTGTTCGGGATAACCGAAGTCGTGTTCGTAGATGCTCCGGCCCCGCAGGATCATCTTTCGTAAGAGTCCCGCTTCGACCAGTTCGTTCAGCGTGCGGTAGACGGTCGGACGACTGACTTCCCGCTTCTTCATGGAGTCCTTCAGGTGCTCCATGAGTTCTTCGGCGTCGAAATGATCGTGGTGACTGAAGATCATTTCGACGATCAGACGTCGCTGGGCGGTCATTCGTCGCCCGCGAGCACGCAAGTATTCGGCAAGCCGGGCGATCGGCTCACCGGCGGAATCTGTCGTCTGAGATGGTTGTTGCCGTTCCGAACTCACCCGATCTCGTCCAGAAGTCTCTCAATGGCGATGTCCAGCTTCTCAGGCGTTTCGTAGGTGCCGTTGGCGATTTCGGCCCGAATCTGCTCGATGAGTTCCATGCGCATTTCGGGAATCTCGTTCACCTTGTCCAGCAGTTGGGCGGTGTCCGAGATTTGCAACTCGTCCTGAATCGGTGCCGAGTTGCCGTCGATCGGCTGCGGCTTGGTCGGTCGATTTGCGTGCGGGCCCGTGATTCCCTGCGGACCGTGCAAATAGTTCGGACCGTAAATCTGCATGATGAAATCTCCTCTGCGACGAAGGGAGCCGTTGTTGCCGAAAAGATGCGTTCCGTGGACCGGCCCGGTCGTCTCGCTGGGGCCGACTCTTCGCAACGACGATGCCGCCTTATACGGCGTCACCGTTGCGATAACCTGATCGGGTAAGGTTTTTCGGCACGCCGGTGCCGACTTCCTTGTCGTGGAACAACTCACCTTCGTGTACTGTAACTATAGCCCAAGTTGCAAGTTGTCGCCATAGCAGCCCTTTTGTGCAGGCCGCACCTCGAACGAAGCATCCGTACCCGGCCGATATTTTGTGGATTTGCCTGTGTTGCCAGGCTTGCGTCTTTTGCCTCAAGGCGTATCCGATGCCGGGCTGCGAGTCGTGGTCCCATGAATGGACACGACCCAAGTTTGCGGGAACTCCTTTTTCCCGCAGGCACGGCTTGCATGCGTCTATTCGACCTCTTCGCAACCGCCAATTCACAAAAGGGTTGCGGCAGCGCGTCGTATCAAACGACGGTTCCCTGACGGACGCACCGTCTGTTCCCGTTGCTTGCTTGAAAACCGGACGGGCAAGGTTTGCACGGCAAACCGGTGGCCGTGGTGAATCCGATTGGGGACGCTCCGCCCGCTTGCCCGCAAGAGGTGATTCGCGCCTCCTGTTCCGGCTTTGTGTTCCGTGCTGCCGGTGCGGGTTTCGAATGGCTTGCGGGCAGTGCCGGTTCGGAGTGAGCGTTCGCCGTTTCGTTGCAGATAGCGAAGCGATCGTTTCAAACATTGCCGTCGAAGCCTCCATGCTCAGCACTTACCTTTCCGGATAACTGTACGGATGTTCTGGTTCTCGGTTCGCGCCGGATAGGCAGATTTTTTCCGATTCCGGGCGAATCGGGAGCTCGTGAAGCGCTCTCTAACCAGATGAGACGATCGCGATTGCAACAAAAAAACGAATGATCCGGCGAAACCACCGCCGTCGGTGGTGGTTGGATGTATTGGACAGAGAAGGGTCACGTGACGATCTCTCCGCGACCGGGCTCCACGTGGGCCGATTGTTCAGGGACGCGTCTTCTGAAGCTTTTCTCGGATTTCACGACGCCGACTAGGCGTCGACCGATGGTACGGTTCTTTTCGAAGGAGGTAGGCGTATGCGTTTGCGCATCTTGTTGGCATTGGCGGTGACGTGCGGCTTCGGGCTGTGCAATGCCGCAGCCGCTTCAGCTCAGGACGGTCCGCCGCGGCCCGACCGACCGTCCCCCCCGATGATGTTCAAACACCTGGACAAGAACGGCGACGGCGTCCTTTCACAGGACGAAATCCCGGAACGGTTGAAACAGGCGGCGAAGGAGCTTTTGGCCAAGGCGGATCAGAACGGTGACAAGAAACTGGATCCGCAGGAATTCGGCGGTTTGGTGCGTCGCCTGGCAGCCGAACGCGGTGGTTCCGGTGGTCCGCCGAAACGTCCCGAGGGTGGAGCGGAAGGTCCGAAGGGACCGCAAGCCGATCGTCGTCCCGGGCCTCCGATGGGGCCGCCGGAACGCGGGATGGGGCCGCGCGATGGGGAACCCGGTCGTCCTCTGTTTGCCGGTCGGCGACCGCCGATGGGCCCCGAGGCAAAGGGCGATCGGCCCGAGCCGTGGTCGCGTGGAAAGGATGACGACGCCGGTACGCGTCCGCCGCGACCGTTCGGTCCACCGGAAGGCAAGTGGGGCAAGAAGCCCGGTCCGGGGCCGTGGGCCCCTCCGCAATTCGGACACCGTCCCGGTTTTGGTCGCCCGGGTGGACCGCAAGGCCCGGGATGGATGCCGCATCGGCCGTTCGGGCCGCCGCGTGGTCCAATGGCCGGCCGAGTGCCCTGGGGGCGTGGTCGGCCCGATATGAAGGGACGGCCGCCTTTCGCAGGTAAAGGGCACGGACCGGCTGTCGCCGCCAAGGGCAAGGCCCCCGGGGCGAAGGGCAAGTGTCCCAAGACCGCCGCGAAACGGCCGACGCCTCCGCGGAAGGGCCCCAAAGCGGTCGCAAAGCGGCCGGGTTCGCGAGATCACGGGCCGAAGGGGACGCACGGTCGTCCTGCTCACCCGCAAAAACGGCACGGACCGCCCGTCAAGCGCGGATGATTTGCGGGAGATTTTTGCGAAACCGATCGCCCCTCGACGGGGTTGATGGAGATAGTCGGTTTCGTACCGAACGATAAGCATGGGACACCACCAGCCCGCGCTGGTTTGTTCCCGGCGGACTTTCCTTGCGGAAGGTTCGTCGGGACTCTTTTTTTGCGCGATCGTTTTGTCGGTGATGTCGACAATTCTACGAGGCAATCGAGGGCGGCATCTGTCGAGAATCCGGCAAATCGATCGAGCTTTGTTGGTGACGTCTTGAGTAGCCTCTGTGTTCAAGCCAGAATGCCGGACACGTGATACCTTCCGGCGATTCGGCGGCTGAATCGCCGCGTCCCCCCGCAGACTCCCACCGTTTTGTATCCCGCCTTGAAGAGGAGGAGTGCCGTGTCGTTCCGCGTAGGAAGCTTTGGGGGAATCGTGTGTTGTGTCGTGATGTCGATCGGGATCGCGTCGTCTCCGGTGGCTCAGGGAGAACAAGGGACGCTGCAAATTCACGTGGCCGTCGACGGCGACGATCATGCCGCGGGTACGGCCGAAGCACCGTTGGCGAGCCTGGAGGCTGCCCGCGATCTCTTGCGGGAACTCAAACCTCGAAACGGTGCCGTCGTATGGTTGCACGGCGGACGGTATGTGCGGACACATGCATTCGAATTGACGGCAAATGATTCCGGCCGGCCCGACGCGCCCATCATCTACAAGGCCGTGCCGGGCGAAACGGTGATCCTCGACGGAGGACGTCGCCTCGATGCGGCGGTGTTTCTTTCGGTAAGCGACGAGTCGGTAGTGGCGCGGTTGCCCGAGAACGCCCGCGACCGCGTGGTGTATGCCGATTTACACAAGCTCGGTATCGACGACTTGGGCCGCTTCGGCCCTCGTGGCTTTGGACGTCCGACGTTTCCTGCGCCGCCGGAATTGTTCATCGACGGCAAGCCGATGCAAATCGCCGTGTGGCCGAATCCCGGGGAACCGTGGATTCCCTTGGGTGAAGTCTTGGACAAAGGCAGCGTGCCGCGGCGAGGGGAGACCGACAACCGGCCCGGCGTGTTTCGGTACGTCACTCCGCGCGCCGAGCGATGGGTGCAAGCAGAAGACCTTTTTGTCCAGGGGTTCTTTGCGTGGGGATACGCCGAAGACACCGTCGGCATTGCCCGCATCGATACCGAACAGGGCACCTTCACCACCGACGGTCCGCACTTGTACGGGTTCGGCGGCGGTCGCCAGCCCAATTTGTGGGTGTGGCGAGCGGTCAACCTGCTGGAAGAAATCGACCTGCCCGGTGAATACTACATCGATCGTAAGCGCGGGCGCGTGTACCTTTTGCCCCCGGGACGGCTCGACGAAGCCGCGATCTGGATTTCGCTCTTGGACGAGCCGTTCATCGAAGCGAAAGGGATTGCACATGTGCGGTTCGATGGAATCGTGTTCGAGTATGCCCGTGGAAACGGTATGCGGTTCGACGATGTCGAGGACGTCGAAGTCGTCGGGTGCACGTTACGAAACCTGGGGTTGATGGGCATCTCGATGGTCGGGACACGCTGTCGTGTGCGTTCGTGCGACGTGTACCAAACCGGTGCCGGAGGGGTACGCATCAGCGGGGGCGATCGGCCGCGTCTCGTGCCGGGAGAAAATTGCGTTGAAAACTGCGAGATTCATCACGTGAACCGATGGTATCGCAACTATCGCCCCTGCGTGGCCGTCAGTGGTGTGGGTAATGTTGTGCGTCACAATCATTTGCACGATTGTCCCGGGCAGGCGATCACAATGGCGGGAAACGATCACCTGATCGAGTTCAATCACATTCATCATGTCGTGGGTGATATGTCGGATCAGGGAGCGATCTACATGGGGCGGAATCCCTCCGACGCGGGCAACGTGTTCCGTTACAACTATTTCCACCACACGGCGAGCACCCACGAAAAGAGTTACGGCAATTCGGCGATCTTTTTCGACGACGGCGACAGCGGGCAAATCGTCGTAGGAAATGTCTTCTACCGGACCGGGCGCAACGGGGCCGTCAAATACCATGGCGGGTTATACAATACCTTTGCCGGAAACATCGTGATCGACTGCGATCGGACGGTGACGTATCAACTGTGGGACCAAGAGCGGTGGGACGCGTTCCTGGCCGACGAGAACATGCAGCGACGGCTCTTCCACGAGGTGGACATCCGAAAACCGCCGTTCAGTACGCGCTACCCTCACTTGAAGAAGCTGTTTGACGAACCGTATTCCCGCGAGACGCACATCGAAGAACGGAACTACGCGACGACGGCCGACGATCCCTTGTTCGTCGACGGAGAGAACGGCGACTTTCGCGTCCGCGATTGGAACGCTCTCGCGGATAGAGTACCGGGATTCGAACCGATTCCGCTGGAGAAGATCGGGCCGTATCGCGATGCTTACCGACGCAAGGTGATGCCCGTGTGGGGGCCGGGTAACTAAGCTTCAAAACGACGAACGCCGATTCGCGGCTTTTCCCCGCACTGGATGTTTCGCTCGATTCACGATACGATTCCCGCAGACGGCCGTCGGGCCGTGGTCGAGGGAGTGTCGTTCGTGAAAGCGATTTGGGGAAGGACGTATGGATACGCGAGTGGCCTGGGTGACCGGGGCATCGGCGGGCATCGGAAGAGCGGTTGCCGCGGCGCTGACGGATGCCGGTTTTCATGTGTACGCCTCGGCGCGGCGCACGGCACGGTTGGCCGAGCTGGAATCGGCGAGGATCACTCCTTTACCCTTGGATGTTACCGATCCCGACGCCGTCGTTCGGGCCGCTTCGCAAATCGAACAGGAGCGAGGACGGATCGACGTTTTGGTGAACAATGCCGGTTACGGGCTCTACGGTACAATCGAAGGATGTTCCGAAGAGGAAATCCGCCGCCAATTCGACGTCAACGTGTTCGGATTGGGACGTGTGACCCGGGCGGCTTTGCCGATCATGCGGCGGCAAGAGGCGGGCAGGATCATCAACATCGCCTCGGTGGTCGGCAAGCTCGCGCTGCCGTTCGCCGGTTGGTATTCGGCGACCAAGCACGCCGTCGAAGCGATCTCGGACGCCCTGCGCCTCGAAACGTCGCCGTTCGGCATTCGCGTGATCGTGATCGAACCGGGAGCAATCAAGACGGAATTCGACGAGACGGCGCTCGCCAAGCTTGACGCTTCGCCCGATCCGGAAGTGTACGGGCGCGCCAAGAGCGGTTTTCGCAGCGCGATCGAAGATGCCTATCGTAAGGCGCCGGGCCCTGAAGTGGTCGCGAAAGCAGTCGTTCATGCGGCTACGGCACGGCGCCCCCGTCGTCGTTATGCGGTTCCCGCCGATGCGAAAGCCCTGATGATCGCCCGCCGCATCTTGACCGACGGGATGTTCGACCGAATTCTGCTTCGCGTCTTGCGGCTACGGAATCGCGGTTGATCAACGCAACAGCGGTGTTGCCGAGACATCGTCCGGGCGTCTTTGCAATCTGAAGATCGCCGGGAGGCGGTACCGGCAGACTACGGTGCCGCAGCGTTTTTTCCATCACGCATGCGGAAGAGCAGGGCACGCAGTTCCGCTTTTTGCGATGCATAGGCCGGATCGTCGGCTAGGTTCGTCCATTCATGCGGATCGTTATCGTGGTCGTAGAGTTCTTCGGCACCGTTGTTGTAGAGGATGTATCGCCAACGCCGTGTGCGGACCGACCAGTGTTGCTTCGCCGGATCGTTCTTCGATTCGGGGCCGGCATAAACCATCGTCAATGCCCCGGGTGGTCCGTCCCATTCGGTCGTCGCCGGGTTTTCCAGGAAGGGACGCAGGCTGTAGCCGTCGAGCGGATGGCCTTTTTCATTCTTGCGGTTATCGCCGGTCAAATTACACAAATCGGCCAATGTGGGATACAAATCGATCAGCGCCACGGGATGCTCGACGATTCCCCCGGGAACCGTAACGCCGGGTGCGCGAATGACGAGTGGGACTCGCGTGCTTTCTTCCCAGAGCGAGTTCTTGAACAGGTAGTCTTTTTGCCCCATCGTCCATCCGTGGTCGCTGGTGACGACGATGATCGTGTTGTCGCGTAACGGACTGTTGTCGACGGCCTCGACGACCTCGCCGATGCACTCGTCGACCGCCGCGATACTCGCCAGGTAAGCCTGCATGAAAGCCTTGATTCCTTCACCGCAACTCGGATAGGACTCGCACAACAGCCGGAAGTACTTCAGCCCTTTCGATTCGGGAGAGATGACCTCGGCGTAGTGGCAGTCATCAGCGTCGTGTGGTTTGATCAGCGGCAGTTGCAACCGGTCTTTGGGGAACATGTCGAAGTACTTCTTCGGCACGTGCAGCGGTGTGTGCGGCCGGATGAAGCCGACGGCTAAGAAGAACGGCCGTTGGCCGGGGGTTTCGGCGAACCGGCGAATACGTTCGGCGGCCCAGCGGGCATTCCGTTCGTCGGGGGTCGGATCACGGTCCGTCTCGCTACGATACCGGAACGGAACCGTCTTGCCCCAGGTGCCGTAAATCCAGCCTTTGGAGCCCGTGGTGTCGTCGGGATAGGGGAGGTCGGAGAGCGGGGCGAACGAACCGTCGACCGGGCCGATGCTACGGAAGGGCTCGGGTACCGACGGGTGGGCCACCCGCTCTTGTCCGTCGAAAACGAACGGACCGTAGTCGGGCTTATAGGCGTATTCGTCCCATTCTTCAACACGCACGTGGTGCATGACTTTGCCGCTACCGACGACGTAATAGCCGTTGTCGCGGAAATAATGCGACAGCGTTTTCGAATTGGCCAAGACGGGGTTCTTGAACCAATAGTCGAAGAACATGTTTCTCGACTGGTGCGGATAAATGCCCGTCAAAAAGCTCGAGCGAGACGGCGCGCAGATGGGATTGTTGCTGTACGCGTGCCGGAAGGCGACTCCGGAAGCCGCCAGTTTTTCGAGATGCGGAGTTCGTGCCTGCGGGTGACCGCCCAGAACGGTCACGTAGTCGTTGAGATCGTCGCACACGATGAGCACGACATTGGGCCGCTCCTTCGCTGCGGAAACGCATCGAGGCGAAAACGCAGCCGGGATGGCGGTCCACAAGAATAGCAGAGCGAGCGATCGGGTTCGTGAGTGAAGCATGAGGTTCTCCAGCAACGTGGGGTAGGGCGGTCGGTGGAGGGAAATCGCGACGCCGGGAAGAAGTGTATACATGGTATACACGCAGCCCGCCAATAACAAGTACCAATCGCAGCCCAACGTAACGTGAGCTGCGATCAGCTTTTCTCTCACCTTGGCGTCTGTCCTCAGTTTCCCAACGCGGCCTTCGCCTTTTCGACCAGCGGAGTCAGTTCTTCGACGGTTGCTTGAGCCGTGCGCAAGCGACGCTCCAGGTCGGCGGCTTCCAGCACTTTACGCAATCGACCGGCGATGTATCGGCGGGCCGAATCGGGCGACATGCCCTCGGGAACTTCGATTTTGACGGGCGTTTCCTCCAGGATCCAATCGTCGCTTCGCTGAGTCGCCAACGGCACACCGCGACCGTTCACGATGTTTTCCAGCGGATTCCTCGCCCACGCGTACCGGTAATGAACCGGTTCGTCTACGAAAGGACTGCGCAGCACGAGGATGTTGCGACGTTCACGAGGCTTTTGACCCTCGATCGTTTCGGTGTAGTACGTAACCTCGGCCGGATAGAAGATGCGGTCCTCACCCGCAATGGCGAAACCGAGCATTTTTCCGTCGGCATCGTCTTTTGTGCGGACGTCGGTGCTCAACGTCAGGCGAATTGTGCCGTCGACGATTTCCATCTTTTCGATCGTCGGGGGGAGCCAGAACTGCTCGGCACCGCCGCGCTGGAACACCCCGTATTGCGTCGTCAATGCCCATTTGGCGACTCGCTCGCCCGCGGGAATCTTGATCTGCGGATGGTACCAACTCTTACGCAAATCATACGTGCTCGCAAATCCGATGTTGGGATCGCCCGCATCGAAGAAGTCGCGAAACGTGCGGTACTGGGCTTCGCGGATATACGGACCGACGTCGTACATCGGTACGAGGAAGTTGTCCAACGTCTGCGGTGCACCGGCCGTGCACAGCGAGACGATGCAAAACGGCATTTGCGGATCGTCGAATGCTTTTCGCCAGGCGGTGATCATCTTGCCGAATACCTGGTAGTACATTCGCGCGCCGGCCGATCCGCTGAAGCAGTTATTGAAGCCCTGATGAAACACGGCGCCTTTGACCGCGAATCCTTCCAGCGGTCGGATCACGCCCGCATAACAATAGCCGGGACGATTGCGGTCGGCGGCCGGGCCGGGACGCAGATCGTTCGGGGGGCGGCTGTCGGGCGGAATCGGTTCGCCGCGTTCTTTGAGCGACTTGATTCGCGCTTCGTAGGCCTCGATCCGGCGTTGCAGGTCGGCCTGCGGATCGTAAGACGCGATGCGCTCGGCCCAATCCTGCAATAATGCCCGCGTTTCGGCCCCTTCGACTTGTTCGAGAACGTCGATGGGCGTCCACGTTTCGACGGTCGTGCCGCCGATCGACGTGTCGATCAGGCCAATCGGCACACCGGTCGCCATGTGCACACGTCGGCCGAACACGTACCCGATCGCCGAGAATTCGCGCACGGTTTCGGGGGTGCAGATTTCCCAGTCACCCTTGCGAAAATGCCGTTTCGACCACGAACTCCATTCGTACAACCGTTCGAAGCTGTGGACGGAATCGAACCCCTTTCCTTGCGGCGTCGTCAACAGGCGAATTTGGGGGAAATTGGCCGACGCGGCCTCGAGTTCGCCGTCGTCGACGTTGGTGATGGGAAACTCCATGTTGCTTTGGCCGCCCAACACCCACACGTCGCCGACAAGGATGTTTTCCAACGTGATCGTTTCTTCCTTGCCTCGGACGACCATCGTCTGCGGGGTTGTGTTCACCGGCACCGCGGGAAGCACGACCTCCCAAGCGCGATCCGATCCGGCTTCGGCCGTCGCTTCATGGCCGGCGAACGAGACCGTCACTTTTTCACCCGGAGAAGCCCAACCCCAGACACGGATGGGCTTGTCTCGTTGGATGACCATGTTCGTTTGGAAGATGTTGCTCACGCACAGCCCGTCGCCGATCGCCGGTACCTCGACGACGTCTTCTTTCGGCAAGTTCGGCGGAATTCCCTGGCCGAACGCGGAAGAAGCGAGAATTCCAAACAGCAAACAGACGGCAAACGAAGAACGCATTGTCGAGAGCCTTTCTTCCTTCGAAAAGGTGGGCAACACAACAGAGCCTCATGCCGATTTCGCCTGAGAAAACGGCATGAGGCAAACGGGACGACGTTTCCGCGACGTTACTTTTACTTGCCTTGTTGCAGCAATTTGACCATCGCGGCTCCCATGGCCTCGCCGACGTCCATGTACGTTTCGGCGTGCCCGTTGTAGTGGCTGTTGGAGGCGCCGCCGTGGCACAGCGGGTGCGTGTAAACGGTGGCCACGTTGCCTTTGAATTCCGGATACTTGCCCGATTCACCGTCGACAGCCAGTTGCGCGTTCAGAATGAGGCCTTCGTTACCTTCGGCTCCCTTCTCGGTTTGACCGAGTGTGGCGCAGACGAACTTGGCATCGGGCGCGTTGAAGTCCTTGCGCAACTGTTTGATGAGGTGCACCAAATTTTGTTCGTAGCGGGCGGCGTGTCCTTCGTCGTAACGATCCTTGTCGCCCTGCCACCAGAAGAAACCGGCGATTTCGTAGCCCTTGGCGCCGGGATAGTACTTGTCCAATTCGGCCAGCACGGCCTTGGCGTTGGCGACGTCGCCGTCGTATTGCATGCCGGCGTACCAGCCGATCGGCTCGGGTTCGGTTCCTTTTTCCCACTTGGACGGCGATTGTTTGTAGCCGGCGTAGACGTACGTTTTCTTTTCGCCGGTTTTCTTGTCGACGATTGTATATTCGTACGATTCGCTGCCGGGCGGAAGGAGATCCCAGCCGAGGCTGCGGTTGCCGATGCAGCTCTTCAGAATGAGGACGGGTTCGTCGAGCGCATTACCAAGGTAATGACCGATGCCCAACTCGGGGCCGATTTTGCCGCCGCTGACGGTCAGCCATTCGTTGTTGAACAACCGCATCGGCCCGGTGCCGCTCCCCATGACCCGCACGTAGCGAACGTCTTGCCGTACCGTCCAATTGCCTTGGTCGTCGACGAGATAAAGATACTTCCCCTTTTCGCGGACGGCATATTCGAGCGAACCTTCGGAATCGCCGGTCACCTTACCGGCCCCGAGCATGTTCGATTGTCCCATCAAGATAAAGACCTTGACTGGTTTCGACATGTCGGCCGGTTTGCCGTCGGGATCGGGAAGTGAGTCGGCAGCGTAACCGTGCGATCCGATTGCGATTGCAAGCGCAAGGGCAAGCCACAGAAACACGCGAAGAGACTTCATGGCATTCCTCCTCGATAGGGACCGGGGGTATTGTGCTGAGATGCCCGCGGTCGGCAAGCCGATGGGCCAGAATCCGCGGGCATGACGTCAGCGAGTATAGTTGCCGCCGCCGTCGCATGCAAAGATTCGGCAACACCGCCGTTGCAGGACTTCAGGGAGCCGTCGTCGCTCACCGTGCTTACCGCGCCGGGCGTGAGATTGTTTCCACGTGAGGTGGCGGAGGTGCGCGCATGCCTGAGCCCAGGAAAAAACCGGGATGCGGCGGCTGATTGTAGCCGACGTTCTGCCATACGATGCTCAACCGGTAGACGGGATCGTGCATCAGCGTAACAAGCCGATGCGGTGTCGGCGACACCGTGCTGAAGACGAACAAACTCGATCCATCGGCGCTGGGCCAAATGACCTCTTCTCGCCAGTCGCCGAGAATATCGGCCGACAAGCACGGATTGGCTTTCGTGCCGTTGATCGAAACGGCCCCGAATGCCGCAGCATCGAGGATCAGTTCGCTTTCCTGTGTGAGCGGGTTCCACTTGGTGATGCGTGTCCCGTCGAGTAGTTCGCGTGAAAGATCGCCGTCCCACCACACGGCAAAATTGCATTCGCGCGGTGCACGCTCGGCGATGCGCCGTCCGCGGCAATCGTAGATCCCGCGCAAGCCGCCCCCTTTGGCCCAACATTCCAAGCCGGCATGATTCGGATCGACATCGCACGCCAGGCCGCGGCCTACGTCGGGCGAGGCCAGGCCCCAGAGCACCTCGCCGGTCGCCGCATTGCGCAAATTCGCCCCAAACGGATGCGAAGGATGCTCGTGAATTCCGAACACTTCCAACCCGGGATGTTTGGGATCGATATCGGTGACGTGCAGCGCATCGCCATGCCCGAAACCGGTCGAATACAGGCCCGATCCGTCGTCGTCGATCGCACACGCGCCGTAGATGATTTCGTCACGACCGTCGCCGTCGACGTCGGCTACCGCCAAGTTGTGGTTGCCTTGCCCCATGTACTTGGTGCCCTCGGGAGCGGTGTTCGTGTCGAACTTCCATCGTCGAACGAGCCGGCCTTCGTGCAAATCCCATGCAACGACGACGATTCGCGTATAGTAGCCGCGGGCGAAGACGAGACTCGGATGCCGGCCGTCGAGATAGGCTGCGCAGGCCAGGAAACGATCCGACCGGTTTCCGTAATCGTCGCCCCAAGTTTCGACGTCGCCGCGGGGAGGATCGTAGGGAACCGAATCGCGCACCGAACCGGTCCGCCCGTCGAACACGGTCAGATACTCGCGCCCGGTGAGAATCAAGCCTTGGTCGTTGCGATAGTCGGCCTCGGGATCGCCCAGGATTCGCCCCGTGCCGTCACGTGTTCCGTCGGAAGTGCGGCACGCGACTTCGGCTCGGCCGTCGCCGTCGAAATCGTAAACCAAGAACGGCGTGTAGTGCGCTCCCTCACGAATGTTTCTGCCTAGATCGATACGCCACAGAAATTTACCTTCGAGTGTGTAGGCCTCCAGTCGGGTTCGGCCTGTCGGGCCGCGCTGGGAATTGTCTCGCGGCGTCATCTCTTGTTTGAGGACGATTTCATAATCGCCGTCGCCGTCCAGGTCGCCGACCGATGCGTCATTCGGCCGACAGCCCGATAACGTTCGCAGCGGAATGCGAAGAAAGCCGTCTTCCCAAATCACCGTCGGTGTCGATCGGGCAACGAGCGTGTTGCCGTCGAAACTTTCGACGATATAGCCGGTCGTGTTTTCAGGCGGCTTTCGGTCGATGAAGAAAGTCGGTTGGTCCGATCGACAGGTCCAGATCGGCTTGCGAGAACCATCGTTTCCAAGACGAACAACTCGGAACGTTCGAGTGTCCGGATCGTCGGCAGTGATGCGCCACGAAATCGCCACGTCGCCTTCCGGCGTGCGGATGGCCGCCGTGCCGCGGTCGAGCCGTTCGACCAGTCGCGAAAGCGGGGGCCCGGCAGATACAAAATTGCCGCCGGCGAGAACGACGAACATCAGGCCGTACACGAAAGGCAAGCGACTGAATCGGATGCGTAGCAATTGCATGGTGCGCGCCGTTGAGGCTGGAATTCGTGAGATGAACAAGAATGGCTGCTTGCAGACAAATGATTCGGCGGCGGAGTCCTGGTGAGACGGATCGCTCCTCGCGTGCGACTGACGGCGGGTAAAGAATTCGTTCGTCGAAAGCCGTCAAAACGGTTTTCTCGCAAGGTGTCCGGTCGCCATTCCCCCACAACCTGCTTCCAGCTTATTCGGAAGATGCCTGACTTGCCAATGCAGACCGGGGAGCAAGAAGGGCAAAACGCGATAACATTTGGCCTTCCGCGTGAGGGGCGTCGGGGTGTTCGGAACCGGGCGCATAAAGGCGCATAAAAAAGCCTCTGCAAACGCAGAGGCACTTTCGGAGCGGAGGGCACGGGACTCGAACCCGCAACCCCGTCACCGGGGCACCACATTTCC
Organism: Thermostilla marina; assembly: GCF_054657455.1. Lineage (NCBI taxonomy): Bacteria > Pseudomonadati > Planctomycetota > Planctomycetia > Pirellulales > Thermoguttaceae > Thermostilla > Thermostilla marina. Next base: position 1,757,470 of record NZ_BAAHYR010000001.1, read on the forward strand.
AGTGTGGCTGCTAACCAATTCGCGTACCCTCCAAAGGGTTGTCGCCGGTGCTGCAAATCGCTTTCCGACCAGCTGATCTACGAAGAATTATAGCTCGATCCACTTCGGCTGTCAGGACCGGAAAGAGACTTCCCGGCCGGCGCACATCGCTGTGTCGGGCGAACGCAAAGCGCTGGAATCAGCGGCTCACCGCCGTCAGTCCGAAACGTGGACGCCGCTGATCAGTTCGATGAATTCGGCGTTCGACTTGTACTTCGCCAATTTGGCGGTGAGCTGTTCCATCGCGTCGACCGGCTGCATGCTTGCCAGCATGCGTCGCAGCGTGTTTACCGCCCGCAGTGTCTCCGGCGGCAGCAGCTTCTCTTCACGCCGTGTACCGGATTGCGTGATGTCGATCGCCGGCCAAATGCGGCGATCGGCCAGCCGACGGTCGAGAACCAGTTCCATGTTCCCGGTGCCTTTGAACTCTTGGAAGATGAGTTCGTCCATGCGGCTGCCGGTGTCGATCAAGGCCGTCGCGACGATAGTCAACGAGCCGCCTTCTTCGAACACGCGAGCGGTGGCAAAGAGTTTCTTGGGGATGTCCATCGCCTTGACGTCGATACCGCCGGACATCGTTCGTCCGGTGTTGCCGACCCACTTATTGAATGCCCGGGCGAGACGGGTGATCGAGTCCATCAACAGGAAGACATCTTTGCCCATCTCGGCCAAGCGGCGGCAACGCTCAACGATCAATTGCGACAACCGCACGTGGCTTTCGATTTCGCAATCAAGGCTGCTGGCTACGACTTCAGCGTTGTGGCAAACGCGGCGGAAGTCGGTGACTTCCTCGGGACGTTCGTCGATCAACAGAATGATCAACTTGATGTCGGGATAGTTGGTCGCGATGGCTTGGCTTACGTGTTGAAGCAGCACCGTTTTGCCGGTGCGCGGCGGCGCCACGATAAGGGCACGCTGACCTTTCCCGAGTGGGGTCAGGAGATCCATCACCCGGGTGGTCATCGGCTCGGGGCCGGTCTCCAATTGGAGCCAGGACTCGGGGTTGATCGGAGTCAGTTCGTCGAAATGCTTGACGTTGGGGTATTCGTCGGGGGGGAGACCGTCGACGTCGTAGATTTCACGGACGCGCGGACCTTGGCCGCGCCGTCCCGGTTGGATCTTGGCGTTGATATGGACGCCTTCACGGAGCCGGTACTTGTCGACCATGCTGCCGGGCACGAAGGGGTCCGAGAGCTGTCGGGCGTAGTTGGCGGCCGGATCCCGCAGAAAGCCGTATCCGCTGGGATGCATTTCCAGCACGCCGCCCCCATCGTAGAGCTGGGGTTCACCGTTTTCACCCGTTTGCGGTTCGGGAACGGTGCCGATCGGCGCGTTGGGATCTCGACGGCGTGACCGAGATCGATCATTCCTTGATTTCCGGTTCCCGCCCGATCTTCCGCGGGCACGTCGTTTGTTCTTAGCCATAAAGCACCCAAGCTACCATTCGTAGCGCGCAGTAGAAGAATAAGGTATTTCACCTCATTCGCAGACGCACCGCACGATCGCACTCCACGATCCCGTCGTTACGGTGCGGAACCAAGAGTTCCTCACGGCGGAGACATGCCACAGTCTCCACCTGCCACTCCGGACGCTCCGTCTCAACCAATAGTGATCGGTCTGCCGGGTGGCAAAGCCAATGATTTCATTTGGTCGGTTCGATGCCGGTGAAACAACGGCATCGCCCGAGATGCCCCCTGTGCATGTCACCGAGGGGATTCACGCAGGAACTTCCACGCAGTCAAGAAGCCGCGACTCCCCGCTACGTAGAGAACGCCTACAAGGGAAAATGGGCCGTTCAACCAGAGGCCACCAGGGCGTCGATGGTCATTACCTGCGGCAGAGAACCCTTACATGGTCATCTTACAGGGTTGCCGCGACGTGTCAAGCTTCGGGCGACGGCCCGCCTGATTTTTCCGAGCAAGGCAGGAACACATGCCGACTGTGTTCCTCGCCGGTCATGTACGGCTCACCCCCCGGATGACAGTTCCCAATATGATCAAACCTTTGAACGCTTGTCAACAGCTTTGAGCCGACAAAGATGCCGTTTTGCAGCGATTCTACCGTGTGGTACCGGAGGCGGCGATTCGGCCACGTACGAGCTGTTTCCGGCTAGAGTGAACGCTTACCCGACGATGGATGGACCGTGGTGTCGGGCCTCGAACGGAGTGCCGACTATCGTCTCGCTGCTGCACAAAGGTAGCATACCGGTGTGTAATGACAAACGGAATTTCGACGATTGACCGGCCGAATCACCGTATCGAGGCGAAGCGTACGTCACGGGTTCGGATGCTTCCCGGCCCATGATGACTCGTTCCGCACCGGCTAGCGGCGTCATGCCTCACTGCCCGTGACCTTAATTTCTGCGAAAACATGCCGCAAAACAATCGCAGTTTTCTGGCTTTCCTGGCTTGCCGAGGCTCTCCGTTTTGTCGCTACAACCGATAAATTTCGACTGATTCGACCAAACCGAACGTGGCGGCGGTTCCGATAAGGAAAGAGCGGGATCTCTTCCCGTCTGCCTTTTCTTGCGTGTATCGGAGCAATCCAGGGTCGAGGAAATCAAAATGCGCGGTCTGTATTCGTGGATCGTCGGTGCGACGATCGGAGTCGGTTTGATGTGTGCGTCGGTCGTGCAAGCCGACGTTGTTCATTGGCAGCCGACGCTCGACGCCGCCAAGCGGGTTGCCGCCCAGACGAACCGACCCGTGCTTATTCACTTTTGGGCCGAATGGTGCGGTCCCTGCCGTCAGATGGAGAGGACCGTATTCAGTCGTCAAGACGTGGCGGCGGCGATCGAGTCGCAATTCGTGCCCGTCAAAATCAATCAAGACGAGTTTCCATATACGGCGCAGCAATTCAAGGTCTCGGGCATTCCCTGCGACGTGGTGATTACCCCGCAGGGCCAAGTGTTGCGGAAAATGACCGGCGCTGTTTCGGCGGAAGTCTATTTGCAACGGATCAATCAGATCGCCGCAGCCTACCGATCGACGGCCAATCGCCAATTGGCGGCAAATCCGACATCCGTGCCGAGGGAGGAGGCGTTACCTTCCGGTGTTCCTCAAAATCCCGTTCTCGTCGGAAACTCGCCGACCGGATCGTACGGGCCGATCGGTCCACAGCCGGGGCAGTCGCCGGCCGCACCGGCGACGAACACCCCTTCGCCGTGGAATGCGCCGGTGAGCGCGGGCCCCGGGGGAGTGACAGCACCCATGATGCCTGCGGCGCCCGCAGACCCGTCGTTGGTCGGGCCGCGATATGCTTCGCAAATGCCGACAAACTACGGTCCGGTAGCGTCGGCGCAAGTGCCTGCCTCGGCACAAGCGCCGCAGCTTTCCGCCGGTTTCGGCGGTGCCACGACGAGTGGTTTGCAAGAGACGCCGGCACGGCCGGCGGTTGCGTCGGCACAAGCAGGGCTTTCGCCGTCGGTCCCCTCGCCGTGGAGCCGCCCGGCGATGCAACCAACCCGTTCGCCGGCACCGTCGGCAGCTCAACCGGGCGGGGTGATGGACTATCGTCCCGGCCCATCCGTGAACGGGACGCCGACCGAAAATCTCGCGATGCAGCCGGCTGTCGCAGACGACCCGATGGCCGAACTGGAGCGGCGAGCGCAGCCCGCAACAGCGGGATTGAATGTCCATCTTGATTTGCCGCCTGGCGTGGCGGTCGAGCAGTCTTCGACGCCGCCGGTGGTTCCGGAAACCAGGCAACCGGCCGGTCGGCTCACCGCCGAAGCAAGAACACCCTCCGGACCGGTCCAACCGCATGGGACGATGGTGACTGCGGACGCCACTGCCGGGCAATCGGCGGGCTTGACACAAGCTCCCGTTCGTCCGCCGGTCGGAAATGCCGTCACGATTCCCCCCGGAAACCCGCCGTTGGGGCTCGAAGGATATTGTCCGGTGAGTTTGACCGAAAAAGGTCGGTGGGTGCTGGGCAATCGCCGTTGGGGTGCCCGCCACGAAGGACGCACGTATCTGTTTGCCGGACCGGTCGAACAGCAAAAATTCCTGGCCGATCCTGAGCGATATGCGCCGGTCTTGGCGGGGATCGACGTGGTCAAAGCTCTTGATTCGGGACGGGTTGAAGAAGGCCGCCGCGAGTTCGGCGCGTGGTACCGGGATCGCGTTTACTTGTTTGCCGATGAAGAATCGTTCGAACGGTTCAATATGAATCCGGAACGCTACGTGCAGGCACTGCCCGACATTCGGCGGATCGCTTTCGGTGCAGGCGGCACGGGAAACATAGCCGTTCGACCGCGCTATGATACATCGTGGAATACCGTACCCGCGCAACCGAACGCGGGATGGTACTGAACCGAACGCAAAGCGAATACTTCACGCGATCGAAGCATTCTCGGTATGCAGCAGCCCGTTGCAAATCCCAATTGTGATCAGCGGCTGACCGCAGAGAATTGCGGCACGAAGCGGCAAGAGCGTCTTTCCCTGTGTGAGGTCTGCCGAAAGTGAAGAAACGGTACTTGGTGCGGATGAGGGTTGCAACCTAGCGGTGATTCTGTCCTTGCGGTTCGGACTGAGCGTTCCACGGAGCCTGACTGGTGCGGCCGAAACAGCCGCGGGGCTTTATTCAGCCTCAAGCGATCCCCAAAACCCGCTTGTGCAACGGGCGGTTAGGAATCTTCGATCAGACGGCTGAGGCGATGGACCTGGACGCGGACGGCTTCGAGGTCGGGATTCAATCGCAACGCGCGGCGAAAGGCCTCGAGCGCCGATACCGGGTCGTTCAGCTCCAGATAGGCTTGGCCCATGCCCGCTGCGGCGCCGAAGTGGTACGGATTCAACTCTAGCGCCTGGTGACAGTCTCGAATCGCTTCGGCGAACTCGCCCTGTCCGAAAAAGGCTACCGCCCGTTGGTTGTAGGCCTCGGCGAAATCGGGCAGCTCATCGATCAAAGCACTTGCGCGGCGAATGACTTCGTGGTAGCGTTTTGCCGCGTTCATGCGTGCGATGACGGCGATTTCCCTCCGGTGCTCCGGATTACCGAACCGCATCCAGATTTTTCGAATGCTGGTTTCGGCCATCATCCGCGTGGTGCGGTCCTTGTCGTTGAGGGCACGGCCCAACACGTGGTTCGATTCATAGTCGCCCACGAAGCCCAAAACCAGCACGGCCGCGCGGCGCGTGATGACATCGTCGAACGAAGCCACCAGTCGCTGGAGAGTGCCCTGCGTGTAGCGGGCGCGAACCGCCTTGAGAAAGGCGGCCGTGTCCTGCGATTCCAGATAGTGCATGTAGAGATCGGCAAGAAGGGCCGTTCGAGGACGGTCGTCAGCCACGGAGATGCTCCCCGAAGGATGTCAATGTGCAACACGCCTGTTGCCGTCCGTGACGTACGCTATCGCCTCCAGGCCGTACGGTCGATTGTAATCGGAGTTCAGCGTTTCCCAAACGAAGTTCTTCAGGAACCGCTCGTGGTGAACAGGCCTTGAGATGTCACAGAATCGATTTTCGCAATCGCAACGATTGTGCCGATCGCAGGAGAGCGACCGGCTCGGTCGTCGCCGAGCGGCGGCGTATAATGAGGTGTACGAGACATTGCCTCGTGTTTCGGTTCACTCGTCAGCGGAGGCCGCTCAATGCGGAAACCGATCCTCTTTGTGCTCTTGTCGATGGCTTATTGGGGGGTAGCGTGTGGGGTGATTGCGGCCATCGGCGGACCGACCTTGGGCCAAGAAGGCAAGGCCGCCGGCGGACAACAAACCTTGTCACTTCACTGGACCGACGTGCCTTTGCGAGACGGACTGAAGGGCGTCGTCGAATCGGCGGGGCAATTCTTGTTGTTGGATCGCCGACTCGATCCGGATCGCAAGATTACGCTTGAACTTCGCGATGCGACCTTACAGCATGCGGTTTCGGGCGTCGCGCGATCGGTCGGCGGAGACGCCGCCTTTTTCGACGAGATCGTTTATGTGGCGCCCCCGGCGGCGGCTAGACGCTGTCGAACATTGCTGGAGCTTCGACGTCGTGAATGGGAGAGGTTGCCTCCCGATGTTCGTCAGCGCGGCAACGTGCTCGTTTCGGGCGGCTGGGAGCGATTGGCGACCCCGCGTGAGGTCGTCGGCCGATGGCTGACGCAAGCCTCGTTGCAGGCAGAAGGCCTGGACCGGTTTCCGCATGATCTGTTGGCTCCGGCAGATTTGCCCGAGATGCCGTTGCATCAGGCTCTCACGCTGTTTGCCGGCATGTTCGAGCTGACGTATGTTCCGCGGGCGGACGGTGTCGTTCAGTTTGTTCCCGTCGAAAAGGACATCGTCGACACACGACGGTTCCAGATTGGAGCGCGAGCAGCGGAAGCGGCCGATCGATTGAGGCAAGCCGTTCCGGAGCTGCGCGTGCAAGTGAACGGTACGCAATTGATTGTCGAAGGACGCATCGAAGCATTGGAGCTGGCGGCCGGATTGTTGCAGGGGACGAATTCCGGTGCGTCTTCCGCAAGCGGGCATACGGCGGTACGTCCTCGCCCGGGAAGTGATCCTTATGCGCTTGACCGGTTCACCGTAAAAGAAGCCAAAGCTACCTTGCGACAAGTGATCGAACAATTCGGACGACAGCTTCGCCTAGACATTCGATATGACGAAAAGGCGTTGGCGCAGGCCGGAGTTTCGCTGGATCGGCCGATTGTGTTTCAGATCGAAAATGGCACGATCGACGATCTTTGGCACGCCGTTCTCGATCCGTTGGGGTGTCGCTTCGAACGGCGAGGGCGTGTCTTGAAGATCGAGCCGAAATAATGCAGGCGGTCGGTTCACGACACATCGGCGACATGCAAAGGGGGCAGTCCGACAAAAAAATACGGCCGTCGATCGGCGCAGAGCGATCGGCGGCCGTGTGTGCGTGTAAACTTTGCCGGTTCAGCAGCCGTGCTTTTCCAGCTTCTCGCGGAGCGTTTCGGCCGTAAAGGGCTTTACCAAGTAGTCCGAGACACCGGCTTGGATCGCCTGCATGACGCGGCCTTTTTCCGCCTCCGTCGTGATCATGATGATGGGGACGTTCGGATCTTGGGCGCGGATCTCTTGAATCACCTCCAAGCCCGTTTTGCCCGGCATGTTCCAGTCGGTCAGGACCATGTCGAATTCACCGGGCTTGAACAGGGAGACGGCCTCGGTGCCGTCGGCCGCTTCGACGGCTTCCGGGATACCTACGGCTTGCAACGACCGCAGGATGATTTTCCGCATCGTGCTGGAATCGTCGGCAACAAGAACTCTCGCGCTCATGGTCTTACCTTTTCGAAAATCAAGTCGACGAAATGAATACCAAGGATGTTTCGATGGAACCTGTCCGGCCCGCGAACATGGAGCCGGCGTACGGATTCGTTTGAGTTCTCTCAAACGTAGGATGCACGCGGCGCGCAGTGCCGCCTTTTTTTGAGGTTGGTTGCGCGGGGCTTGCCGCAAAGACACCGGCTTGTATGGATTGTGCCGGTTGAGACGAATCCGCGCCCGCACCGAACGGAAGTTGCTGGTCTGCGGTAGCTCTATTCTCTCTATCTGTCTATTTGTTTCTTTTTTAATGCGCGGTCGAAGAAAGGAACTTTGCGGACCGAGAGTCGAGTGAAAACCGCGGCCGGCCCGGCAGCGAGTTGGGTCGGCACACGAAAGGAGTGCGATTGCAACAGTTGTGCTGCCGATGCAGGGGCACCCTCGGAGAAAAAGGCGCGAATAGCCAAACCTCGCCGTTTGTGTGGTCTATAGTTGTTCAGAAATGTCGGTGATTTTCGGCATTTTTGCTGCCGCGTTTGCATTCGACCGGCGGCAACGGGCCTTTGGGACCACCGACCTCGGAATCGACCAACGACAGCAGATGAAGCCGGGATTTCCGGCCTCCGTTGGTGGCTTTGAACGAATGAGGAGGAAAACCGTGTCGACGACCACACAAGAGGCTCTGATTCAGGAAGTGAATCAGCAGGAAGGTTCGGGCACCATGCAACTGGTCAGTTTCCGCCTCGGCCAAGAGGAATACGGGGTGGAAATCACCAAGGTGCAAGAAATCATCCTGATGGGTGAAATTACTCGCGTGCCGCAGACGCCCGAGTACATCAAAGGTCTGATCAACCTCCGCAGCACGGTCATTCCGATCGTTGATTTGCGGTTGCGATTCGGGCTTCCGCCGCAAGACCTGACGGAAGATACCCGCATCATGGTCGTGAACGTGCGCAACAAGACGATCGGCATCATCGTCGATGCGGTGAGCGAGGTGCTGCGAATCACGCAGGACCAAATCGCGCCGCCGCCTCCGACGGTCGCCGGTTTGGGCCGCGAGTATCTGACCGGCCTGGTAAAGCTGGAAAACCGATTGCTCATTCTTCTCGAGATCGATCGCCTCTTGGGCGAGGAAGAATGCGCCGGGATGGACGCTTACGCAGGTATGGTGTGATCCCTGTGTGATCCGCGGGGGCCGGTGAGCTGGAAGTGTTCGCGCCGGCTCGCCACCGAAGCCGGGAAGGCACCGACGGAACGAGATATTTTCAACGTTTTTTGGATAGATTCCGGCAGGGAGGTCGTCTGCGAGCCCGAGTAGCCTCCATCACTCCGGTGGATTGTCGCACTTGGCGGTGCTGCAAGCCGGCGTCGATGCCGAAGGAGGCGGTTTTCGGGACCGCCTGGGGCGGGGGCGATCGAAGGAATCGTGAATGGAGTTTGACATGCTGCCGAAACGCTTCGGATTCAAAAAGAGCGGTAGCGACGACAAGAAGAATACCATTCCGGCAAAACCGGTGGTGAAATCCACCTGGAAGAAAACGACGGAAGCCAAGACGATCGCTGCGAAACCGCTGTCCGGCGGAGTATCGGCGTTCGGTGCACAGGTGACCGACGAACAATTGCGCCGGTATGCCGACCTGATCTACCGCCGCACGGGCATTCGCATTTCGCCGCAAAAGAAAACGCTGCTGTCGAATCGGCTGCGCCGTCGGCTGCGTGAGACCGGCATCAAGGGGTATGACGAATACTTCCAGTATCTCACGTCGCTCAAGCCCGACGATCCGGAATGGGACGGTTTTCTGCAAGAGATCACCACGCACGAGACTTACCTGTTTCGTGACGAAGCACAGTGGAACTGGTTTCGCAAACAATTCCTGCCCGAGATGGAAGCGCGGGCGAAGAAAACCGGCCGTCGCCAACTGCGGATTTGGTCTGCGGCGTGCAGTACCGGCGACGAGGCGATGACGATCGCCACGTGCATCGCCGCCTCACTGCCCAATTTTCAACGCTGGAACATTCGTATCCTGGGGACCGACATCGGCATCGGTGCCGTGGAGCAGGCCAAGACGGCGGTGTTCAACGAACGGGCGATGAGATTGGTGCCCGAGGAGCTTCGCAAGAGGTACTTCACCCAAGTGCCGAATGCGTCGGTATGGAAGGCGAAACCGGTGCTGACCTCGATGGCGAGCTTTCGCCAGCATAATCTGCTCGATCCGCTGGTGAACGAGGGGCCCTTCGACATCGTCTTCCTGAAGAACGTGTTGATCTATTTCGATACCGAATCGAAAAAACGGGTCATCGGCAATGTGACCAAGGTGATACGCGAAGGCGGCTACCTGGTTGCCGGTGCGGCCGAGGGAATCAGCGACCTCGTACGGTCCTTCCAACGGCTCCAACCGTGGTTGTACCGCGTTCCCGAAGCCAAGGAAAAATCTTCCTCCCCCGCCAAGAAGACAACCTATAGTTTTCTGAAGAAGTAACCCCCCTTCGGCAATCCATGCCGAAGTTCAGCCTTCCAGTTGATGCCAACCGAGACAGGGACAACTCCTGCCCCGCCGAATGGAGACCACAGGAGTCGGATATGAGCGCGACCGCTCGAGACGAATTCTTCGAAAGTATGTTGGGCGATTTCCTGGATGAGTCCGCCCAGTTGTTGGACCGTCTCAACGAGAACCTCTTGCAGTTGGACGACTGGGTACGCGCCCAAGGCGGTACACCGACCGAGCGGTTCGACATGGAGCTGCTCAACGAGATGTTCCGGGCCGCGCACAGCCTCAAAGGTCTGTCGGCCATGCTGGGGCTCGACGACATCAACGAGCTGACCCACAAGGTCGAAAACGTCTTCGATGCCGCCCGCAAAGACGAGTTGATCATCACCAGTGAAGTCGTCGACCTGGTCTTTCAAGCGGTCGATCGGCTGACGGCCATGATCGATTTGCTCAAAGAGCCGGATTCGGACGAGTCGGTCGACGCGGAAGAAGTTGTCGCCGCCATCAAGGAACTTTTGCAACGAGCCGGCGTCGAACGGCAAAAAAGCAGCCAAGCTGATGCGGAACGCGCCTTGGCCGCCCTCAGCCAAGCCGAGGAAGGCGTCGAAGAAGCCATGGAAGGAACGGAGGAAGCTCCCGCTCCGGAAACGCCCGCAAACGCGGCGCCGAGCGACGATGCCGCGGTCGAGGCGGTCGTGGCCGAGCACTTCAACGGCTTGACCGACGAAGCGGATTTCTCGTCGAAGTACTTCCAGATGTTCATCGACGAGTTGGACCAGTCGCTCGACACACTGTCGGAAACACTTTTGGCCGTCGAGGGGGGCGGAAGTAAAGAAGAACTTGAGCAACTCTTGATCACCTCGCATCGGATCAAGGGATCGGCGGCTTCTGTGGGCTTGAATCGTGCCGCCAAGCTGGCGCATTTGATGGAGGATTTGCTCCAGAACCTCCGCGACAACGGTAAGCCGCTTAGTCCTGAAGCCACCGATGCACTGTTGAAATGCACCGACGGTTTCCAGCAGTATCTCGGCAACCTGCGTTCCGGTGGGAACGATGCCGACCATTTCGTCGAACTCGCCGTCGGTTTGGTGAAGGTGCAGGGTGGTGCGGTCGACGCCGCGAAATCACCGTCGGCCGGAGAGAAACCGGCTGCCGGAGAAATTGCATCCCAGAAAGGTTGTTCGACCGACCGAGTCGAAGATGCGGTTCACGCGGCTGTGGCGAAAACGGCCGGCGATCTGGGCGCTTTCGTCGGGCGCGTCTTCTTCCAGCCCAAGCTGCCCTTGGTCGGACTGAAAGGCCGACTGATCTATGAAAAGCTGAACAACGCCGGCGATGTCTGCTATTTCGATCCGCCGTTGGAGAGCGTGGACGAATTGGAGACTCTGGACTACGTGACCTTCGGCGTGATCACCGAAGCATCGCTGGAAGATATCGTTCGCCTTGTGCGGGTGGGCGGCGTTCGTGATTTCGTGGTCGAGCCGTTGCGACAAGTCGCAGAACCGGCAGAGAAAAAAGCCGCTTCGACAAGCACGAGCGGCCCCAAGCCGCAGCAGGCGAAACCGCAGGCGAATGCCAAGGAGCAGGCAAGTCCGGCACCGAAAAAACCGGCTTCGCGCGGCCGACAAGGCGAATCCAACAAGCCGAGCGAGACATTGCGGGTCGACATCGAGCGGCTCGACCAGCTCATGAATCTCGCCGGCCAGTTGGTGATCAGCCGTGCCCGTTTTACGGAAATCGGGGAAAAACTGAAGACCGTGCTTTCGGTCGGGCAATCGCTGCAGTCGCTGGCGAACGTTCAAACAAAGCTCGACAGCTTGTCGTCTTGGCAAAAGGAAACCGGCGATGCCGGCAAATTGGCTGCCGAAATGGCTGCTGCGGCGGCCGCCGCCCGGCAGATGCAGAAGGACCTCGTCAACGTCCGTCGCGAACTCGAGGCCGTTCTCGAGACACGTGCCGCAGTGAACAACCTGTTCGACGCCATCCATCAATTGGACCGTGTGACGGACGGAATCCAACAGAGCGTGATGGACACGCGGATGGTTCCCATCGGCCCGTTGTTCACTCGTTTCAAACGCGTCGTGCGCGACATTTCGCGGTCGAACGGGAAAGATATCGAACTGGTCATCCGCGGAGAAAAGACCGAACTCGACAAGCGGATGATCGACGAGCTGGGCGACCCGCTGATCCATATAGTCCGCAACTCGGCGGATCACGGTATCGAGTTGCCCGAGGTGCGCAAAGCGGCCGGAAAGCCGCCCCGAGGGACGATCATCCTGGATGCCTTCCACCGCGGGAACTCGATCGTCATCCAGGTGATCGACGACGGAAAAGGACTCGACGGCGACCGAATCCTGAAGAAGGCGCTCGATCGAGGAATCATCACGCAAGCCGAAGCCGACAAACTCACCCCGCAGCAAATCTATCAGCTCATTTGGGAGCCGGGGTTGAGTACGGCGGAGAAAGTCACGGAAGTTTCCGGCCGCGGTATGGGAATGGATATCGTCAAGTCGAAGATCGAGGACCTCAACGGTACCGTCGAGATCGACAGCAAGCCGGGGGAAGGAACGACGATCACCATCAAGCTTCCGCTTACCCTGGCGATCCTGCCCAGTTTGCTGGTCGAAATTCACAAGGATGTGTTCGCGATGCCGATCGAGGCGGTGGCCGAGATCGTCCGGTTGCGACCGGAGTATCTGACGACCGTCCACGGATTGCGGACGGCGCGAATTCGGGAACGCGTCATCTCGGTCGTGGAGCTTTCCGACTTGTTCGGATGGTACCACGAAGATTATCAACCCGAAGAGCAGCAAGGCGATGCCACGTTGGTCGTAGTGGGCGACCCCGGCCATGAATTCGGTCTGATCGTGGATCGCGTGCTGGGTGAGGAAGACGTCGTCATCAAGTCGATCTCCGAGAACTACCGCAACATTGCAGGAATCTCCGGGGCAAGCATCTTGGGGAACGGTAGGGTTTCGCTGATCCTGGATATTGCCGCTTTGACGCAGATGGTATCCAACAAGGTTTCCGGGGCGGCTGTTTGAGGAGCAAAAGGAACAAGAACCATGAACGCCGAATCGACGCTCGGGACTTCCCGTAACATCGATTATTTGGAAAAGCTTTTCGCCACAGCTACGCACGACGCCTCGGCGGCGATGTGCCGGTGGACCGACGGTCTGATCTCGCTCAGCCTCGACGAGGTCAAAGAGATCCCGTTGGAAGAGGTTTACACCGAGCTGGGCCTGGGCGATGAATTGTTGACGATGGTCGTGCTCAGCTTGGAAGGCGAGCCCGGTGGTGAGATGATTCTCACCTTCGACGATGTCAACGGTCGCCGGTTGGCGGCGACCCTGCTCGGCCAAAACTACGAGCCGAGCGGTGAGTGGACCGATCTGGAAAAGTCGGCCCTCACCGAAACCGGGAATATCTTGGGGTGTGCCTACATGAACGCCCTGACCCGGATGATCGATTACAAGCTGGTACCCTCTCCACCGTACTTCATCCAGGACTACGGTATCAGCGTCCTGCAACAAGCCCTCATGCCGCAGGTGATGCACTCCGACATGGTCACCATCTGCCGTACGATCTTTCGTCGTGAGGGCGAGGCCTTGAGTTGGCACGTGCTGTTCGTGCCTACTCAAGAATTGCGAGAACTCATGGAGAGGGCGATTCACGCCAAGAATTGACGCCTTCGCCCTGTACGATTGCCGCCCCGTGGGTTACGGAGAGTAGTGTTGGAGAGGGAGTGCTCGAAATGACGGTAAACGTTCAATCCGGTGCTTCCACCGGAAACAAGATATCGGTCGGCATGGGCCAAGTCGCCATCGGTAAGGCCGGAGATCAACTTTCGTCGGTCCTCGGATCCTGCGTCGGCGTCGCCCTGTGGCATCCTCGGCTCAAAGTCGGGGCCTTGGCACATGTGGTGCTGGCCAATTCTCAGGGGAAAACCGGCACCCCCGGTAAGTTTGCCGACACCGCCGTAGCGCACATGGTCGGTGAACTGGAAAAGCAGGGAGCCATGCGTTCGTCGTTGGTAGCGAAAATCGCGGGAGGTTCCTGCATGTTTCGCAGTTGCGGTCCGCTTCAAATCGGAGACGACAACATCAAGGCCGTGCGTGAGCATCTGAAACGACACAGCATCCGAATTGTCGCGGAGGACACCGGCGGGAATTCGGGACGGCGAATCACCCTCGACTGCGCCACCGGATCGGTTTCCGTCGAGGTGGCCGGCAAAGTGACTAAAACCTTGTAGTTCATTTGCAGATCGGCGCAATGCTCAGGAACGCGAGTTGCGCGTTCGGCAGGGCGGATCGAAAACATCATTGAGCGGAATTGAACAGGTTAGGAAGAGAGGCGGAGCTCCCATGTCGAGGAAGATTCTCATTGTCGACGACGCCGCGATCATCCGTGCGATGATCAAAGATACCGTTACTGCCGCAGGATGGACGGTGGTCGGGGAGGCGGACAACGGTCAGGCCGGAATCGACAGATACCGCGAGCTGCGCCCGCACGCCGTGACCCTCGACTTGGTCATGCCGCAGTATGACGGTTTGCACGCGATGCGAGGTATCCGCGAGTTTGATCCGCAGGCTCGGATCGTCGTCGTCAGCGCATTGGATCAGACCGAGATTCTTCGCGAAGCATTCAAGGCGGGAGCGTCCGATTTCCTCGTCAAGCCGTTCGACAAACAAATCTTGCTGGATACACTCGATCGCCTTGTGCCTCTCGAGGAGGTTGTGACCTCCTGATGTGCCGAGAGTCCGTCGACTCACCTACGAAACGCCGAGGTGGTGCGCCCGGGCACGCGTCGGTCATCTCAAAGACGCATCGGTGTTCAGGCTGCTTTTCGACAGGTAGTGGTGGCAGATGGCGATCGCCAATGCGTCGGCGACGTCCGGCGGATCAGGAACGGTTGCCAAGCCGAGTTCACGGCAGACGGCCTGCTGAACCTGGGACTTCGGCGCCCGACCGGCGCCGGTCAGAATACGCTTGATTTGAGTCGCTGCATACGAAACCACCGGCACCCCCGCTTGGGCTGCCGCCAGGCAAATGACGCCGCGTGCGTGGCCCATCAAGATAGCCGTTCGCGGACGAGCAACATGAGAATAGAGTTCTTCTAGGGCCATCACGTGCGGACCGTATTCCTCGATCAAGTCCGTCAGCCCGCGATGGATTTCGGCCACACGCTTGGCCACATCGCCCTTTCCGGCCCGAATTACACCCGCCTCAACCAACGACACGCCCTTGCCGGGCGAGTCGAGGATCGCATAACCGGTTACGTTCAATCCGGGATCGACGCCCAGAATTCGATGCTTCGTGGCGCTCACCGCGACGTTCCGTCACTAGGCCGTGTCGTGCTCGATGTCGAATCACGGCAACGATAGGAGGCTCCAACGATCGTAGATCAGGAGACCAGCCGCCAACGCGTTCCCTGAGGCCCGTCTTCTAAAAGCACGCCCATCGCTTTCAGTTCGTCCCGAATCTTGTCGGCGGTGGCAAAATTCTTGGCCTTGCGAGCGTCGGCACGGACTTCGATGAGCAACTCGATCAACTTTCCAACCAATCCGTCGTCGGCGACGGTCTTCTTCTTCTCGACCGGTTTGAGAAACAGTCCCAACGTTGCGGCGACTTCCCGGAACAGAGAAACTCCGCGTTCCAAGCGGGTGATCGCGTCGGGTGTGGCGGATTGCTCCAGGTTGTTTTGGTCGATGAACCGGTTGAACAGACGCAGCATTTCAAACAGCTCGGCCACGGCCCCACCGGTGTTGAAGTCGTCGTCCATGAACTGCCGGAAACGTTCGGCGTGATCGGCGACCTCCTGCAACCAAGTATCGCCGGCTTCGGGAGCCGGGCTGTCGGTGCGTTTCTTGGCATAGTCGACATCGTAAAACGACTTGCCGGTGATCCGGGCGAAGCGTTCGAAGAAGCGATAGAACCCGTCGAGCGCCGTTTCGACCTCCTTGAGTCGCCGATCGCCGAACTCGATCGGCCGACGATAATGGGTCGAGAGAATGAAGAATCGGATCGTCTCGGGGGCGTACTGTTCCAACAATTCACGGAATGGGCGGGCGCCTTTCGACTTGCTGATTTTGCCCGCCTCTTGGGCTTGTTCGTCGTCGGCCGCACGAGTGCGACGGCCTCCGACCTTGCCGATTTCGTCGGCCGCCTGCATCAAGCCGTTGTGCAGCCAATACTTGGCCATCGGCTTGCCGTGCCGGGCCTCGCTTTGTGCGATTTCGTTCTCGTGGTGGGGAAAGACCAGGTCGAGCCCGCCGCCGTGGATGTCGAACGTCTCGCCCAACAGCGTACCGCTCATGACGGAACATTCGATATGCCAACCCGGCCGACCCGGTCCCCACGGACTTTCCCACGACGGTTCTCCCGGTTTGGCCGCCTTCCACAAGGCGAAATCGGTGGGAGATCGCTTCTTGTCGGCCGCCTCGCCCCCTTGGCCGATCATGTCTTCAAGGCTGCGACGACTGAGTTTTCCGTATTCGTCCAGCTTGGTGACGTCGAAGTATACGTCGCCGTCCGACTCGTAGGCGAAGCCCTTGTAGATCAGGTCCTGGATGAAATCGATGATGTGCCGGATATGCTCGGTCGCCCGTGGGAAATGATCGATCGTGTCGATCGACATGGCTTCCAGGTTGCGCATGTAGTCGGCGATCATTTCTTCGGCGACCTGCGACATGGGGATGCCTCGCCGGTTGCTCTCGGCGATCAACTTGTCGTCGACGTCGGTGATGTTGACGACCCAGGTGACGTCGTACCCGGAATAGAGCAGGTAACGCTTGATCGCGTCGAAAATGACGGGCCCGACCATATGCCCGATGTGGCTGGGTTTGTAAACGGTGGGTCCGCACAAGTACATGCCCACTTTGCCCGGCACGACGGGTTCGAACGGTTCCTTGGTTCGCGTCAACGTGTTGTATACACGGATCATGATGGACGACCTTGTTCGTTGGTTTATTCTTTCAATCGGCTGATTGGTGTCGAGGTGCCGCGACCCGACGTGTCTCAATTCGTGGATCGCTGGAGCAGGGCGACGCATTGCACGGCAACCGCCCGGCGATTGCCGACGGCGTCGAGGCCCTCGCCGGTCTTAGCCTTGACGCCGATGCGTTCGGGAGGGACGCCCAATATCGTCCCGACGGCTTGTTGGATCGCCGTTCGGTAATTGGCGAGTTTCGGGCGCTGCAGGTGGACTACGCAGTCCAGGTTGACTAGTTCCCAGCCTGCGTTCCGAACGAGTTGCCACGCCGTGCGAAGCATGTCGCCCGAGTCTCGGTTGCGGTTTTCGGGGGCGGAATCGGGGAACAAAGTTCCGATGTCGCCCAACGAGGCGGCTCCGAGGACGGCGTCGGTAACCGCATGAAGCAAGGCATCTGCATCGCTATGGCCGACCGCCCCGAGGTCGCTTGGGATGATGACCCCCCCTAATCGCAAGGGTCGGTCGGGTTCCAAGCGGTGAAGATCCGTCCCCAAACCGATGCGAAATTCCACAGTTTGACTCATGCGCAAGGTTTCCCAACATCTCAATGCGGCGGATTATACCGCCCCTAAGAAGAGGCGACAACACGAGAAGCCGCGGCAGGGAGCCTTGTGCGATGATTCGGGCAGGCCGCGTTTCGACTTCCGCGGCGCCTCAAAAAAAGCCTGCACCGATCCTTCGGTGCAGGCCTTGTGGGCTGGAACTTAGTTTGGGGATTTTCACGAACCGAGTGGAGCGACGGTAGCGCTCTTCTCAGTCCGTTCGTGCCGCATCGGCAAAAACGGTTGCTGATGGGGCAAGGCTCGAGTCGCTCGACTCACGGCGAACTCGGAGTATCGTCGTCGGCATTGTGGATGGCTACCGGAACGGCCACGGCGGTTGCAACGATACCGCCGACCACCCACGGATTCGACAGCCACGCCCGCATCCGGGCGCCCAGTTGACCGCGGGCCAGATCCTGACCGGCGACGACCAACGCACCTCGCTGAGCAGAAGGCGGCGCCGTCCGCGGAGCCCACAAGCGGTACATGCCGGTGCCGTCTGCGGCCGTCAACTGATACATGCCGCCTCGCAGACCGCTGAAAGCGAAATAACCCTTCTCGTCGGTCTTGCCGACGGCGAGTTCCTTCTCGCCGGCGGTCAGTTTGACCGGCACATTCGCTTTGGCGATGCCTTGGGTATCGACCACTTGGCCCATGAGCACACCGCCGTCGGCCAACGCGACGTCGATCACGTTGATCTTTTGCTGTTGAGGTGCGGCAGCCTGAGCCGTCCATCCCATGCCGACCAAAGCGGCAGCGACCAGCATCCCTACAATGACTTGGATCCGTTTCATGATCGTTCGTGTCCCCTTCGGTAAAACGAAAATCCCTTGAATGACGTGCCGTCGTTATCCAGCCCTCGCGTGGGTGTGTACGTAGAAGCTCAAACGCGAAAACGAGGAGGCTTGCTCCCTTCATCGGCGCTTCGTGTCGGCATCTTTGAAAATTCGGCCGAGAATTCGCGCCGGTCTTCGTTCTTCGGAGAGAGGCCGCCGGATTCTTCAGTTGCTTTCACCCGGTCAACAAAAAGGCCGCAGGTTGTCCAGTGTGACGGCACGTAAAAATAGAAAAGAGTTATTCGTGCCAGTTCAGAAAGTGGTCGATGTAGGCACGGTGCAGATCGGGAATTCGCTGCGAGAGATGCGCTTGCAGGCTGCCCGGCGGCGTGTAATTACGGATGCGACTCAAGAACGCGATGAGTTCTTGGCGGGCGGGCGGCGGCCCGTGGAGCATGAAATGGACCCACGCCCAGGCGTCGCGGTATTCGCGTTCACCCATTGCCTGCATCGAGCCGAGGGATTCGAGGCGAGCCAGATCGGGAACGCGGCGAAAACGGCACGCCCAACGGATTGTTTTCAAGTAGGGAGAACCGAACGCGCGTTCGCCCGGTGGCACCTCGAAATACTCGGCCAATCCTTCGTCGAGCCAAAGGGGAACCATCGGTAGGGCGGCATGGAGCAAGGCGTGCGTACATTCGTGCCGCAGATCCGTTTCGAAATCGCGTCCGCGGGCGGTGAAGACCATCGAGCGACCGTTTTCCAAGACAAACAATGCCCGACGGTAGGGAACGTCGGGAAAACGGCGGACGATGAAGTCTTTGTAGCCGGCCTGATTGGCAAAGATGTATAAACATCGATCGCGCCGGCTTCGGGAGCGATTTTCAGCTTTACGGCAATATCGTCGGCGAGGTTTTGCAGGTCGCTCAAGGCCGGGAGAATCTCGTCGATCGGAAAATCGGCGATACACCGGAACGGACCGACCGTGTGGCTCCATCGCCACGGACTCGATTGTCCTCTTGCCGGACCACTCAGAAGCAGACACAAAGTCAGCGATCCGACGACCGTTACGGCCGGGCGGCAAAGGCGTATCGGGTTGTGGCGCGAGGTGTTCACGATCGAATCATTCGGCGCCTTGCAGTCGAAAGCTATCCGGCGCGTCGTTTCCAGAACGATCCCCAAAAGCTCGTGGTCTTGGGAAGTTCGAGGATGACGTCTTCACCTTGGGCGATTCGAGTGGGATTTTCTCGAAACAGGACGTCGGCCGCGCGAGGGCCGATCAATTGGTGCGTGCGACGGTAGGCCCGGCTCAAAATCGGGCGGCGGCGTCGCAGGCCATGGGCGTCGGAGGCCACCATGTGAATGACGCCTCGCTTCAACAGAACCTCGCTGAGGCGTTGAATCGGTTCGCCGAAGCTGCCGGTCAAACTGCCGGCGGTCAGTTGCATGAGGCAACCGCGGGCCACGAGCCGATCCACGATTCGCGGATCTCTCTGGATTCCGGCGTTGCGTTCCGGATGCGACAGAATGCCGACCAGGCCCATGCGTTCGAGCCGATCGAGCAGTCCCTCGAGCGGTACGTAGAGTTCGTGCGGTAGTTCCAACAACACGTGCCGCCCCCGATCGGCCAACGTCATTACCGAATCATCGGCCACACGTTCGGGGAGATCGTCGTCGATGCGGACGTCGGCCCCCGGCCGAATGACCAGCGGTATCCCTGCATCTTCCAGTCGGCGGTTCGCCTCGGTGACGAGCGATCGAATCGTTTCGGCCGTGTTGTTTCGGTACGAGCCGAGCTGATGCGGCGTGGCGACCACGAGCGAGATGCCGTCGGCTGCGGCCGCGCGGGCCATGGCGAGCGTCGTTTGCCAGTCCGTCGCTCCGTCGTCGATTCCGGGCAAGATATGGCAATGGACGTCTACCAACGCCGTAGGCGAAGGAGGGGAATTGCCGCGGGCATGACGATCGGTCGTCATGAAAGGCCTCCCATGAAGTGATCCGTGTCAAGGTCGTAAGTGCTGGAAATCGTGGAGCTTGACCCATTTCGCATTCGTGCTCCGTTGCCGTCACACGTGTGCTCAAGGCTATCGCAACCCGCCGCCGACGCATGGCAGTCAGGCGGCATCGGCGCGAGGGGGGCGGTTTCGCCGCGAGGCCAAGTGCAGTTCGGCCTGCGACGGGGCGGAGATTTGATCGCGTACGATGCGTAATCGCGGCGGATGAACCCGCTTGCCCCACGTGAAAAACCACAATGTCACGAATTCGTGGAAACAATGCCGGCAGGCCATCGGCCGCAACAACAGCAACGCGTACACCCAGCGTTGCCAAGCGGGGCACGATCGGAGATAGGCCTTGTCGGACCAGCATTTCGGGCACTTCATCAGGTCGGAACTCCTCGATTGCTTGAAACGATCGTCGACGCAGCAGGACCGGCCTTGCTTTACGGTTTCGGGGCTGCGAAGCGTATCGTTTCGGCCTGCGAAAAACAAGTGAAAATGGGCAGGGCAGGATGGATGGGGCGTGCCGTCAAACACGGCGTGTTGGAGACATGAATGCCGTTGACCGATTGCCCGTTCGACCGCTATCCTTTTCCGCCTTCAAGCCGGGATAGAGATCCTCGGTAACGGTGGTACGGCGACGGTGGTCGCAGGAGAGGCGTGTCGCCGTGGTCGTGTTCGCGGAGATGATCATGGAGGATCACCATGCGAGCGGTTTGCAAAACGACGGCCGACCGCACCCGACTGGTATTCGGTGTGCTGGCGGCGGCATGTTTGACGCTCGGGTGCGCAAGTGGGCGGTACGCCGAGTTGCGGAGCGTGCCGCACGATCCTCTTTACTCGCAGGTCGATTTCACCTGGTGGCGTCGGCCGATGCCCAGCGATCGAACGATGCAGTTTTTGCGACGTTACGATCTAGTGGAAGACCTCGACGGTGAGCCCGAGGAGTTGCTGGAAAAGGTCCGCGCGACGATCGAAGCCGATCCCACGCCGGAAAAAGTTTACGCCTACGCCGAGTTGAGTCACTGGGCGGCCAAGCAGGTCGAAAAGTCGGATCCCAAAAGGGCGCTCGATTTGTACGGCGGAGCCGTCTTGTACGCCTATCAATACCTGTTCGACGATACCTTGGCGAAGTGGCGGAATCCGTACGATCCCCAGTTTCGCGGGGCTTGTGACCTGTACAATGCGGCCCTCGAGTCGGGGTTGCGCATCGTCTGCCGCGATTCGGGATTGAAGCCGGGATATTCCTACGAAGTCGAAACAGCCGGCGGAAAGTGGGACATCGTTTGTACGATCAGCTCTTCGCAGTGGGACGTTCGCGATTTCGGCCGTTTCGAGTTTGTCTCGGATTACGAGATCAAAGGACTGCGGAACCACTACGTCAATTACGGTCTCGGCGTTCCGATGATTGCCGTTCGGGAGAACTACCAGGGCGAGCCGCAAGTGGCGAAGTATTATCCACCGGATTTGAGCTTTCCCGTTACGGCATTCTTGCGCCCCGGCAACGTACACACGATCAACACGTCGACGAATCGCCTGCCCGGCGCCTCGCAACGCGCGGCATTGGAACTGTACGATCCGATCGTGCGAAACGATCTCGAATTGGAAGGCCGACGGGTGCCGCTGCAAAGCGATTTGACGACGCCGCTGGCCTATTTCCTCTCGAAGCCCGAATTGGGAGCACTGGCGACGGTCGGCTTGTTGCGGCCGGACGTCATGTTCTTGGAACGTCCGACCGGCGGAGAGCCGATTATGGGCTTGTACATGGTGCAGCCGTATCAGCCCGGCAAGATTCCCGTCATCATGGTACACGGCTTGTGGTCCAGCCCGATGACGTGGATGCAAATGTTCAACGACCTGCGGGCGGATCCCACGATTCGGCAAAACTATCAGTTTTGGTTCTATCTGTATCCGACTGCCGAACCGTTCTGGGTGACGGCTGCGAAGTTCCGCAAAGATCTTCAGGAGATGCGGGAGAGCGTCGATCCGCAGCATCGCGAGCCCGCGTTGGATCGGATCGTCTTGGTCGGGCACAGCATGGGCGGCCTCGTCTCACGATTGCAGACGATCGACAGCGGAAACGACTTTTGGCAACTGGTCAGCAACCGTCCCATCGACGAGTTGAAGTTGGATCCGGACACCCGCAAGGAACTCGAAGAAACCTTCTTTTTCCACGCAAACCCTTCGATCCGACGGGTCATCACGATCGGGACGCCGCATCACGGAAGCGAGTTTTCCAACGAAACGACCCAATGGTTGGCTTCGTGGTTGATTCGATTGCCCAAGAAGTTGATCCAAACGCAACAGCGCCTGTTCCGCGAAAACAAAGACTTGCTGAAGCCCGAGAGCTTGCTGGCGATCACCGACAGCATCGAGTCGTTGGCGCCCGAATGTCCTGTGTTCGGAGTCATTCTGGCTGGCCACAAGGCTCCCTGGGTGGTCTATCACAACATCATCGGCGTGTTGCCGCAAGACAAGTGGATCGGACGGATCGCCGGCGAAGGCGACGGGGTCGTGCAGTATGCCAGTGCGCACGTCGAAGACGCCGCCTCGGAATTGGTCGTGCCTGCCGATCATGTGGCCGTGCACGCCCATCCGTTGGCGATCTTGGAGGTGCGACGTATTCTGCTGGAACATCTCCAACAAACCCGCGTGCCCGACGGGGCGCCGGGCGTCGTTCAGCCTGCGGGATATCCCAGCTTGGGGCGTTCGATCGATCGCACGTCGCCCCGTTCGATTGAGGACGGAGACGTAAATGCGGTGGTTTCGTGGACGACGCCGTTCGAAGAGCGCGACGGATTCGCTTCGGCCCCTTACGCGGACGAGGATGGAGTGGCTCGAAGACAAGGTTCGCGGCAGATTGCCGTTGTTGCGTCACCGGTAGAAGGTCGGGACCGGTAGCACATGAGATAACGGTTCGGCCGCAAGGGAAAAGATCGCCCTGCCGTCGGATGCTCCCCATGAGAAGACCGTTCAACGGCGGCAGGACGAGTTCGTCGGGCCCGACGAGATAATCAGCTCGATGAAGACGCGCGCTCTTCGCAACAAGCCGGGATCGTGAAAAACACGACTTGGCTGTCGCAGGCTTGGGGCGTTCCGACATCGGCCGACGACGATGCGGACGTTTCGTCCTCGATTCGCCCCTGAAGACCGGTCACGATGGGGCCGTCTCGGCTTGGGGCGTCCGGCGATGTGTCGGCGCAAAGCTCTTCACGTAACACGCGGACATCGGGCGGTGCCTCGATGCCGATCCGAACCGTTTTCCCCCGAACGGCAATCACGACAAGGCGAATGTTCGGGCCGATCGTGATCCCTTGACCTTCCTTCCGGCTGAGTACCAACATGATTCGATCCTTCCTGGATGAGACGGCTGCCCACCAACCTTGCGCGACCTCGATGGATCCGTTGCCTACAATTTCGTTGCCGCGGTCGGCCGCTTTCTTCCCCCGTGTTCCTCAGTCGTCACCTTGTGCAGTTTGCATGCCGAACCATGGCCGCTTCCGTAAGTTTCCCTCTTAACTCGTTCTAAGATCGTTACTTGCGCATATGCCAAGTAGTTCGCAAGAATCCGAGGATTCTTTCGACGCTATTGGAACAGACGCACCGGCAGCGCACGAAATTACAACAATGGTTGAAAAATGCGCCACCGTTACGGTGTAAAGGAGGGTTGGCTGGGAGGTATAAGAAATATGGTTAGCTTGCGATGTGTTCCGCGAAGAATTGTTTCGCGTTTTCTAGAAGTTGCTCGTAAGAGTACGGTTCGACGTCTTCCCCGAGCAGTTCGACATCGTAGTAACCGTCGTAGCCGGCCTGTTTCAAGGCGGCGACGATTTCGGCCACCGGCAATATTCCTTCTCCCAGCGGGCACCGGTTTTGTTCGGAGCCGGGGTCGCGTTTTGCGTCACCGAGTTGGACGAACGCGATCCGAGGAATCCAATCGCCCACCCGGTAGGTCACGTCGGGATCGAACCCTTGATGGTAGACGTCGAAGACCATCTTCAGCCGCGGCGAACCGACCTCATCCATCAGCTCGAAGACGTCTTCAGGCACGTTCAAGAACGTGAACTCTCCCGCGCACGAGGGATGCATCGGCTCGATAGCCAGATCCACGTTGTGTTTTTCGGCGTCGTCCAGCAGTTCTTTGATTGCTTCGCGAACGAGGCGGCGGGCGTGATTATACGTGTGTCCTGCTCGCGCACCGCTGAAAAGAACCAGGCACGATGCACCGAGATCGGCGGTCACGCGGACGGCTTCGCGCGCGTCGTCGACGGCAGCACGGAAGGACCGACCGTCGCTACCGGTGAACCCGCCGGCCCAGTACAGATGGGACGCTCGAAGCCCTTTGCCGGCCAGCAGTTCGGCCCCTTTGGCCTCGCCGAAGTCACTCAGCTTGTGTCGCCACACCCCCATCGCCGGGATTCCGGCCGCAGCGTATCGTTCGACATCTTCTTCGAAAGACCAACGAAAGGTCGTGGTTTCGTTGACCGAAAGGAATGCCATCCGTGCCGACTCCTTGAGGTGCCGTTCGAGCGTCGAGTGCTTCTGCGTGAGATGGTTCGGCGCGACGGATGCGGAAAATTTACTCCGAATTCCGCAGCCCTGAATGCCGATCCCCACTATCGCGGTAGTATGCCCGATGCCGAATGCGATGTAAAGAACGGGCCGATGTGAAGACGTGCCCGGGCGACTGCCTCGCCGTGTCGCGATCAATCACCCGAAACGCCGCGACGTTTGTGAGACCGGCGATTCTTGTTCTTGGTCTTGGGGGGCTTTCCGTCTGCGTCGTTGCCCGGTTCCGACAGGTCCCATGCCGTAAGCCAACGGACTTCCACCGGCTCCAGTCCGTACTGCGTCCTCAGACGCTTGTCGAAGTCGTTCATATGGCCGGCTCCGTAAAAGATGGCAATCTTCTTTGCGCCCTGCTCGATTTGCGAGTCGAGGACCTCGAGGGCTTTGGCGTTTCGGCCGGCGATCAAGGTCGAACCCTGTTCTCCCGCCAAGGCGTCGATCGCGGCGGTGGCGTCGTCTGCCATTTGGCCGCATAGCACCCGTTTGAGAGCCAAAGCGCGATTCTTGCTGAAAAAGGCCGCCAAAAAATCGGCATCGCTACCTTGACGGCTGGGAGCCGAACTGCGGGCCATTTCGTAGCCCATCATTTTCAGCATCAACTTCCATAGGCTTTCATCGCGTTCGGCCATCGATCGCGCGAACTCGGTCGGGTTCATGTCGGCATGGACAAAGTTTTCGCGGGTGTAATCGATTCGGTCGAGTTGGTATTCGAGTTCGAGCAACTCTTTCATGCTCATTTGCATCGCGCTGATGGGATGCTGCGGCACACCGGCGCCCCCTCTGGGGATGCGGGTACCCTCGGGGGCGACCAATTCATAAAGCACGACGTCATACTTGCGCAGAATCCGATTCAGCTTGTCGTAATAAGCGGCATCTCCAATGTGGATGACCCCGACCAGGTCTACTCGCAGACCCGATTCGCTCTCTTTGGGGTTGGCGTAGCCGACGATCGCCGTTTGAAGGGCGACCGGCGTGCCCGAATCGTCCAACTTCGCCCGAATGAATCTGTCCGAGGTGATCTTCTTGTCGGTACCTTTGGCCGATACCGACGAGGTGCAAAAAATCGCCGCGATCACGACAGCCAGAATCAAACTTGAGGTGTGCGATTCGGCGAGAAAGCGGCGTTGTGGCTTACGGAAAAAGGCGTCGATCGGCATGGCGTTCCCTACGACTACTTAGGATGCTCGGTAACGGCAACGCGAACTTGGGTTTGCCGCGACATGTATAGCTCTGATGAGCGGGAAGGCTTCCTCAGAAAGTGGGTGGGGTGACGCGGGAAAACAATCTCTCCCGGAGAATTGTACGTCGTGAGCGTGATGATTTCACGCGTTTTTCTGGCAAGGTCGCCGGTATTAGGGGAACCGTCATTGTCGGAAAAACGGGAACTTTCACTCAAGTCGGTGCGTCAAAGGTAGGAGCCGGCATTCTTGCACACGCCAATCGCGTGTCTTCTGCGTGTTTGGGCAAGCTTTAGCGAACGCGACGACCATGATGCTCCCTGTCCGCCCGATTCTGCTGGTGTGCGCTGCCAGGAATGCGTCGTTCTTGCCTGGGCGGGATAGGAATGACGCGATTGCTGAAGAAGAATTTTCTCCAGTAGGGGGTGTACTTTCCCTGAATAGGTGGTGTATGCGTTTCCATTTCGGCCCGGAAGCCGCGTCACGACGACCCGCGGTTCGGCGGCAAGAGTCCGGTTGTGACGGTCATAACCGGCTGCGTTTGCCCATATTCCTATCGCGTTCGCAAAGTCAACCCTTGACCGGATTTCGGTGCGGAATCATGATAAAGCCGTCTATCTGGTTGGTTTGGGCAAGATGCGTTGCTTATCTGGTTTCCCGCGTTTTGGGGCTCAAACCGATCGGGAAGTTTTGCCTTTCCCCTCGAAATGGGGTGTTTTCGGCCGGTGGATGTGCCGCGACGGAGGCGGCAAGGTGGTCCGTCGGTCGCCATACCGGCGAGCCGGGCAGGAAGGCCTCATCTCGCAAGCAATAGATCGTTTTCATAAGCATGTTTCCCTCGTCGCCGGGGCTATCGGCGTCGGCGAATCGAGACTCATCCAATAGAGGTTCCCAACAGATGTCCTCGATGCGACTGCCCAGTTTTCGAAGGAACAAGTCGATGAAGAAGAGCGCGCTTGGTCGTTGGGGAAGTGACTCCCGATCGCCGCGGCGAGGCCGCAAACACCGTCGCCTGACCATCGACGCGCTGGAAGAGCGGACCATGTTGAGCGTCAGTCCGATGCAATTGGACGACACGCTCGTCAACCAGTCGCTCATTTCCTTTTCGACGACCGGTCCGAAGGGAAGTTCGCTCGCCGATTTCGACGGCGGCACGATCGAGGCGCAGTCGATCGCGGTCGACAACGACGGCGACTTCGTGATCGCGTGGTCGCGGCTGGATCCGGTGCTCGATCCGAATACCGGATTGCCGATGGTCGATCCGCAGACGGGCGAACCGCTCACCGAGAGTAACATTTACGCTCGTTACTTCACCGACGAAGTCCAACGCGTGACGTTGCCGTCGGGCGTGGTGGCCGACAATGTCGCCGGGGCTTACGGGACCTTCACGCTGGTTTACGGCGGGTACCAACTCAAACAAAAGTTGACGTTTTCGGCGACATACGAACCGTATACGACCACGCAACAGCCGATTGCCGGCCAGGTCGTGCTTCAGGCCGACGGGAACGGCGACGGTGTCATCGATCCGAGCGAAAAGACGACCTTCGTGTACGACGAGACGCAAGATCCCGCGACGATTGCGGAAGCATTGCAAAGTGGATTGCAGGGGATCGGCGGCGCCTTGCAGGATGCGAAGGTGACGGCCATCAGTTCCAAGGAATTCATCATCGAGTACGGCGACGCGGAACTCGGCATCGATCAGCCCAAGTTGGAGGTCGGATCCGCGACCTGGACCAGCGGCTTCTTGCCCGCCGCGACGTTGACGGTCGAAAGCGAGCCGATCGTCATCGCCGACATTCCGGTGTCGCCCGACAATCCGGCAGCGACGGCGAACGCCATCGAGCAAGCCTTCGCATTGCGGGCGAAGAACTACCCGATCGGACCGGTTTCGTTTCCGCCGCCCAGCCGTGTGCCCGGCGTTGAAGGCCCGTACCGTGCGCCGCAGACGTTGCGAACGGCCGTACCCGGCGTGTCGGTGACTGCCGTGAGCGCCACGCAGTTCGATATCCGCTTTACGGGCGATTCGGCGAAGGAAGATCATCCGACGCTGATCGTTTCCGACGTGCGCGACGATTTGGGCAACTCGCTGTTGCCGTCGATCGAATTGAACGTGCAGACGCTCAAACAGTCGAGCCCGGAATTCCGCGTGAACCCGGAAGAACCGGACAATCCGCTGACGCCCGGACCGGACCAGCTCGATCAGACGAACCCGGCGGTCGCCATGGACGCCGACGGCGACTTCGTGATTGTTTGGGAAAGCGAGGTCACCAACTTCCAGGATTTCGGCAGTGTGACGGATATTTTCGGGCGTCGCTATATGCCCGTGGGGACGACGGTTCTCGGCCCTGACGACATTCCCGGCGTGCGTCCGGTGGCCGTGCCCGATACCGAGGGCTCGTTCCGCGTCGATGAGTACACCTTCCGTGTGAACGACAATACGACCAATCCGCAATTCGACCCCGCCGTCGCGATGGACGATGCGGGCAACTTCGTGGTCGCTTGGGCCAGCGGCGGGCAGGACTTCAGCTTCTTCAACTCCGTCAACGCGCAGATCTTCAATCGGCACGGGGAACGCGTCGGCGTCGAGTTCCAGGTCAACAACGAGGCGACTGCGGCGTTGCTGGATCCCGCTGTAGGGATGAGCCACGACGGGAACTTCGTAATCACCTGGTCGCAAACGAACGATCCCGATTACCTGCTGTGGCGGAACGGCGGCTTTCCGCAGCAAGTGTTCACGTCGACGATCAATGCCGTGGCCTACGACCCCAGCGGAACGGTTCTGTTGCCGCAATTCTCGGTCGGCAGCGGCTGGCGATCGATGGTGTCGTTCGATTCGGCGAATCACTTCGTCGTTGCCTGGGAGACGGTCGGTACGTCCGACAACACGCAACAAAACTCCATCGACACACATGCGATCATGTACGAGTTGGTCGATGCGACCGGGACACCGACCGGGACGGTGCTGCGCGACGAATTCCGATTGAATAGCGCCGCTTTTGATCCGGGAGATGCCACGCTCTGGCCTTACTCTCAGGTGTCGGCCAACGCCGGTTTGGATGCCGACGGCGATATCATCGGCGTCTACGAAGGGTACGGGCCCGATACCTCGGACTTCCTCAGCATTCCGGGGGCCTGGTTGAGTTCGCAGATCAACGCGTCGACGAACGCCGACCTGCTGCCGTATTTCGATCCGGCGACGGAAAACATTGATTCCTTCCTCGGTTTCGGCTTCGGTTTCGGATACGGAGTCGATGTCGACAGCGTCATCGAACAATATCTCGTCCGAGCCGTGAACCGTGGCGCAAACAGCGAGCAACTCGGCCGTTTGCGGGCGATTTTGGATAGCGTCGCCGGACTGATGCGGGGCGAGGCCAACGGCATCCTGGGCAGCCGATTCGATGCCGATCCGCAATTCAGCACGTTGGTGCTCGAAAGCGACAGCGTGCTGAACGCGCAGCGCGACGGTCACAACACCCGGTACTACATCGTGATGGACGCCGGCTTGAACTGGGAATCCTTCACGCTGCGGCTATTCAATGACAATTTGGTCGGGTTCGAAGACCTCACCGTCAACAACATTCAACAAAACAACACGTTTAGTCCCACTCTCGCCGCCCAACGCATCGACGAGGTCCTCGAAGGCTCCGATCTGACGGGTGTCAACTGGCCGGAAACCGCTTATGATGGACCGGTCCATGTTCGTCTCGTGAGTGGCCTGGAAATCGTCGATCGGCAAGGAACGCCGTGGGAGATTCGAGACGGATTCGGCAATCCGGTGGATCCATTCGGTTCCTATGTCTTTGAAGTGACATTCCAAGGGGAGGTCCATGATACGGGGCTGACGATGTTCCCCATCGGAACGGCACGTGCCGGGGGGGCCGATGTTGCACCGCCCGATGTGGTCTTGTTCGAGGCAGGTACGGAAGGGACGCCGCAGACCGAGCCTTCACTGGGCGTCATGCCCGACGGGTCGTTCGTCGTCGCGTGGACGCAGTGGGAACAGTCCACCGACGGCACGTACACCAACAAGTCGATCTACTATCGTGAATTCAAGGAGTCGGTCGACACGGCCGGCCCGATCGTCACGGATTTAGTGGCTCCCGACGGCACGAAGATCGACGACGGCGACGTGGTTGTGACCGATGACGGGTTGCAATATCTGGTCGTGACGTTCGACGAAGAGATGCTTGCCTACGACCAGGCGACCTTGGGATGGGCTCTGCAAGAGCGCGACAATGCGCTGGCGAACGGATTGCCCGTGCCGGCCGCGGTCAAGCACGTTCTCGACAGTGTCACGAATCCCGAGAATTACCGCTTGGCTCGCAACGGCGTGTTGATGGGCGGGAGCATCGTGCACGTCGATTTCGGCATGAACATGGCCTCGCAATTGGCCGATACGCTGGGGCTCGATCCCACGCCGACCAATAAGTGGGAAGCCGTATTGACGATCGATGCTGATGCCGGTCAGCCCGGATTACAACCCTTGCCTGCCGATATCTACTCGCTCGAGGTCGTGGCGCCGATCGGTGCCGGTCAAGGCCAACTCGAGCAAAGCGGCGTGCGGGACAAGGTAGGAAACCCGCTGGGACGGACCGGGTTCGCTCCCAACGGCGCATCGTTCGTGCGGAATTTCCGCGTACTGATCGGGTTGCCCGGCCCCGAGGTGCCCGGCGAACCCGGCGAGGGGGCCGAGGACAGCGTGGTCAATACGACCTTGCTGGGCGACCAGACCGACGTCGCCGTCGCGATGAACAACAACGGCGACTACGTGGTCGTCTGGGTGAGTCCCGATCAGGGGGCCGACGCCGGTACCGGCCAGACGAACATCATCGCGCAGCGTTACAACCGCGAAGGTGAGCCGCAGGGGCCCGAGTTCATCGTGAACACGTACGAGACGGGCGACCAGGTCCAACCCGACGTCGCGATGGACGATACGGGGAACTTCATCGTCGTGTGGGCCGGTGAAGGTGAAGACGATCTGGACGGCGGCATCTTCGCACGTCGGTTCGACCGCTTCGGGACGCCGCAGGGCGACCAGTTCCGCGTGAACCAGTATCGGCTCAACCTGCAGGATTCGCCGCAGGTGGCCGCCGACTCGGTCGGGAATTTCGTCATCACCTGGACCAGCTTCGGCCAGGACGGCGATTCGGACGGTGTTTATGCTCGGCAGTATAACCGTTACGGCCAGCCGATTGCCGACGAGTTCCGCATCAACGATACCACGGCCAATCGTCAGCAGAACTCGGACGTGGCGATGGACGATGCCGGGAACTTTGTGGCCGTGTGGATGAGCTACGGCCAAGACAGCAACGAGTACGGCATCGTCGGGAAGGTTTACAACGCCGACGGCACCGCCCGGACCGGCGAGTTCGGGATCAATCAATACGTCAACGACGAGCAAATCGACCCGCAAGTGGCAATGGATGCCGACGGCGACTTCGTCGTGACCTGGGCAAGTTTCCTCCAGGACGGCAGTGGTTACGGCGTGTACGCCCGCATGTTCTCGCCCGCCGGGACACCCAAGGGCAACGAGTTCCAAGTGAACGAGACGACGCTCCATTGGCAGTATCAGCCGGTGGTGGCGATGGACAAGGCCGGCGACTTCACGATCGCGTGGAACACGTCGGGGCAAGACAATGATCTGGCCGTGGATGACGGTATCTACGCCCGCATGTTCCAGGCGGACGGCTCCGACTTCGTCTTGCCGCCCAAGGGACATCAAGGCGAGTTCCGCGTGAACGCGTTCACGGCAGGCAATCAGGTCACTCCGGCGATCGCGATGGACGCCGTGGGGAACTACGTCGTCGCTTGGGTCGGGCCGACCACCGAAACCGATCCGTTGATCGCTCCGCTCAACGGCACGGACATTTTCACCCGATTGCTCGACCCGCCGGGATTGGCGCCGCGGGAGGTTCAGACCATTGCCCACCTGACCGGTACGACCGGCGATGACGTGTTCGAGTTCGTGGCCGACGCGAATTCGAGCAACTGGATCGTCAAGGTGAATGGTCAAACTCAGGCCGTCGCCGACGGGATGACCACCGTCCGCTTCGACGGGCTTTCGGGTTACGACCAAGTGAAAATCACGGGGACGACGGGCGCCGATTCGGCCCGCCTGTGGGGGAACGGCGTGGCATTGAACTTCGGGACCGACTTCGTCGTCGATGCGACGAACGTCGAGGCCGTCGATCTCAACGGCAATGGTGGGGCCGATACGTTGGAAATCTGGGATTCGGTGGGCACCGACATGGTGGCCCTCACGCCGACGACCGCCCGGTTGTATTCCGACAGCTTCAGCCACATCGCCCGCGGCTTCACGGATGTCGTCGCCCACGCGGGTGAGGGCGTGGATATCGTTTCGCTGTACGACACGGCGGGAGACGATGTCGTCACCGGTTCCCCCGAGGCAATGGAATTGGTCGGTTCCGGGGTTCGGTTGCGGGCTGAGGGCTTCGAGTTTGCTCATGCCTACGCGACCGCCGGTGGAAACGACTCGGCGCAGTTCGTCGACGGATTGGGCGGTGACACCGTCACGGCCACGCCGAGTTACACCATCTTGGACGGTGCCGATTATTACCTGCGGGCGAAAGGATTCGAGAACGTCGTCGTCGACACATCGACCGGCGGTATTGACGTGGGACGTCTGGTCGGCAGCAACGGCAACGATCAGCTCACCATCACGGCGAAGCTGGCTGAACTTTCCGGTGCCGGATACGCCCTGGCGGTGCGCGACCTCGATACGATCAGTGTCGATGCCGCGGGAGGCTCCGCCGATAAGGCGACCATTATCGGTACTGCCGGCAATGAAGTGATGCTCATCACGCCGACCTTGGCGAACGTGACGGGGACGACCTATGCCCAATCGCTGCGGGGATTCGAGTACGTCGATGCGCATTCCGGTGGCGGTGAGGATGTCGTCCACCTGTATGACTCGCCCGGAAACGACGTGTTCACGGCGAAGCCGGATTATATCGTGTTGGCCGGTAACGGCTTCCGGTTGACGGCCGAAGGGTTCCGCTGGGCCCACGGTTACGCCACCCGCGGCGGAGCCGATGTCGCTCACCTGTACGATTCCCCCGGGAACGATACTTTCCAATCGTACGCCAATATGGGGAAAATGTACGGGAACGGCTTCTACCTGCGGGCTAAGGCGTTCGACTACGTCCACGCGTACAGCGAAGCCGGTGGCGTCGATCGTGCCTACCTGTGGGGAACGGCCGGCAACGAGACGATTTACGCCAACGATCAATATGTGCGAATGGACGGCGTGTACGGCGTCCAGCGGGCGAAATGGTTCGAGGAAGTCGTAGTCCGCGGCGAAGGCGGCTTCGATACGGCTTACGTGACCGGCGGCACCGTGCTCGACGGCGTCGTGACGCGAGCGTCGTCGGTCTTGCCTGCCGACGTGGCCGAGCTCGCATGGTTGGTGTCGGTTGACCGCATCCGAACGATCAACGAAGGCGGTACCGGCCAGAACCGCACGATCGAAGCAGCCGACCAGATTTTCACGAGCTACTGGCGCGAGTAATCTGATACACCTTCTGTAGAGGGGGTGGGGCCAAGGTGAGCGCCTTGGCCCCTTATTTTTTTGCGCGGCGAAAAAGGCCGCGTTCCGAAGGTGCCTTGCCTCAAGAGGCATTGAACCTCCCTAGCGGTGGCATTGCACTCCCCTCTGTGGTGCGTTTCTTGGCCAAAAATTGCCGCATTTTCGGTAAGGCTTACCGTTCTTACTCAACTAGCACGGCTGGAACGTCCGATACTAACGTCGCAACCCCATTCTGTCGGCGTCCGTGTGTGGTATGGCGCCGGCTTCGGACTGTTCAATTGCGGACATCGAGGTGGAACAAGACCATGTCGTTACAACGCATCCCAACGTGGCTGGTCGCGGGGCTCATGGCACTGCTGGTGGGATCTCCGGCAGTGGCGCAAGTCCAGGACATGCAATTCTTCAACCCGGCCGAGGTGAGCCAGTACGGCGGCGGCGTCCGGCCACACGAAGGTTACTTCTTGAATCTTGAGTATCTGCACTGGTCGATCGGTCGTCCCGACACGACGCCGATCGGTTTTCCCGGGGCGACGCGGACTGTGTACTACGATACCGACGTCTTTGCCGTCCAATCGAATACCCATGACAATGGTTGGATCGGGACCCCGTGGAGCGACGGCGATCGGGTGGAATTCGGTTATATCGAAGGGCATCACGGTTGGTTGTTCAGTAATACCTTCCTGGGCACGGCCGGTTCGAACCACAATGCCCGCCAGATGGATGTGGTGTTCTCCGATCCGCCGTACGGTCCCTCGCCGGGAAGCCAACTGTTGCAAGGGTATGTCGACTCGGCATTGACCGATATCCAGAACTTGCCGGTAAGCTTCACCGCGCCCGTTATCACCGACGATGACGACAATCCGCTTCCCAGTTGGGGAGCCCGGATGGAAAACCTGATCCAGACCTGGAGTCTGGAACTGAACTACACGTATCGCTTCCATCCCACACACCACGGGTCGATTTGGGAGCTGTACATGGGGGTTCGGTACTTCGAATTCAACGAAGAATTCAATGTGAGAGCTTTCGGCGGCACGCTGGCCGACAGCGAATGGTTCAGCGACGTCGACAACCACATCGTCGGTCCGCAATTGGGCGGTCGCATTTTCCGGACCTACAATCGCTGGACGTTCGAAACTCAGGGCCGCTTCTTTGCCGGTTGGAATGCCCAGAGCGTGAACCTTGACGGCATTTTGGGCAGCCAGTTGGATCCTTCCGCCGGTCCGGTGGAAGATATGCCGCTGGCGATGGGACCGACCGCCTTCAGTCACACCGAGCATGTCCAAGAGTGGTCGCCGGGTGTCGAACTGCGATTCAACCTGAAATATCAGCTTACCGAGAAGATGGCGATTTCGGTCGGTTGGACGGGCTTCTGGATCGACGGGATCGCCCGAGCATCGAACGTCATCTACTATGACGTACCCGACATGGGCATCACGATGGACCGAAACCGTCAAGACGTCTTCATGAACGGTGTCAACGTGGCGGTGGAATTCAATCACTGAGCAGTCCGATAATCGTCGGCCAACCACGATTTCGGATGAGAGGGGTGCGACCCGAGCCGACGCCACACGGCTCGGGTCCTTTTTTTCTTGGCCTTGTCCAAAAGCTCACAATCGCCGCTAAGAAGATGCCGGCTTACGCGGTAAGGCGACGAAAAAAAGCCCCGCCTTGGAGCGGGGCTTGGAAGATACCGTCGCCTGGAGCACGAGGCACGGGCTCAATCGCTTTTGGCCGCCTTTGGAGCCAAGTATTCGGGGCTGATGTTGTTCAGCTCTTCGGTCATGACGTCGATCGTGTACCGGATTTGCTCTTCGGTATGGCACGAGGTCAGGAAGAACCGAAGTCGTGCAGCTTTTTCTTCCACCGCCGGATAAAGAATCGGTTGGACGTTGATGCCGCGTTTGAACATCGCCTGCGACAGCAACAGGGCATGCATCGAGTTACCGATGATGATCGGTACGACCGGCGTATCTTTGCTCATGCCCGTGTTGAACCCGCGTTCCTTGGCGAGTTCGAGGAACAACTTGCTGCGAGCGTGCAGTCGTCGTACGCGCTCGGGTTCTTGCTTCAACAGGTTCAGCGAGGCCAACGCGGCGGCGGCGTTCGGCGGTGAAAGTCCCACGCTGAAGACAAAGCCGGGAGCCGTATATTTCAGGTATTCGACCAGCGGCTTCACCCCCGCGATGTACCCTCCGCAGCTTCCGAACGACTTGCTCAGCGTGCCCATCCACACGTCGACATCGCGGCGATCGACGCCGTAGTACTCGCCGATTCCCCGACCGGTATCACCCAACGTGCCCGCCGAATGGGCTTCGTCGATCATCAGTTGGGCCTTGTGCTTTTTCTTGACTTCGATGAAACGCGGCAGGTCGGGAATGTCGCCGTCCATGCTGTAGGTGCCTTCGATGACGATCAGCACGCGGCGGTATTCGTGTCGATAACGGGAGAGAATCTCGTCGGCCGCTTTCCAGTCGTTGTGCGGGAAGGGCCGTCGCCGGGCTCCCGAGAGAATGCACCCCTGCACGATGCTGTTGTGGGAAAGGGCGTCGTGCAAAATCAGGTCGCCCGGGCCGTACAGATGCCCGATGACCGTCTCGTTGGTCGCGTGCCCGCCTACGAAAACGACGGCGTCCTCGGTGCCGAAGAAGTCGGCCAAGCCTCGCTCCAGTTCGCGGTGGAGAGGCTTTTCCCCCGAGACCAGGCGGCTGGCCGATACACTGGTCCCGTACTTCTCGACGGCCTCTTGAACGGCTTTGATGACCGTCGGGTCGCCCGACATGCCGATGTAGTTGTAGCTCGAAAAATTGATCAGCTCACGGCCGCCGATGATCGTACGGTCGTTCGTAATCCCTTCGTGAACGGTGAAAAATGGATTTCCCAATCCGCTGGATTGCAGAAAATCAAGTCGTTCTCGCAGACTGACGTATTCGGGGAACTTTTCGAAACGATACGCCGACTCGGGAATCTCGGCATCGGGGGCGACGGCGGAACGGCGCCGCGGCGTCGTTCCCAGGTACTTTTCGACCGCCTCGATGACTTGGCGGCATGTCTCCAGGTCGGGCAGGATTTCTTCCGGGAAGCGACCGCCGAAGTATTCTTCCAACGAGGCCAAGATTTCCATGCGCTCGAGGGAATCGAGGCCGATTTCGGCGATATGGGTGTCGAGCGTCAACTCGGCGGCTCGCTCTTTGGCAATTTTGCGAACCTGCTCCAGTACGACTTGGGTCAGTTCTTCGCGGGTAAGCGGTTTCGACGGTTTCTCTTCGCTTTCGGAAGGGCTGCTTTCGTCGACCGGTGTTTCGGCCACCGAGTCCTCCGCGCCGCCTGCGGGTTGCCAAGCGGATTCGCCGGTCGAAGGCACTGCGTCCTTTTCTGCCGACGGTCCGCTTGCGGATGTTTCGGTGGCTTGTTCTTCCTCCAGGTCAGGCAAGGGTTGGCCGATTTCCCAACGGGCGACTTCTTCGAGTTCGCCGGCCAAGAACGCTTCGCGGCATGCGTAGCGTTGGATTTTATTGCTCGAGGTTTTCGGGATCGAGCCGGCGCGCACGAGCACGATCGTATCGAGGGGGAGTTCGTGTTCACGAGCGACGGCCCGGCGCACAGCGGCGAAGATTTCGTCGAAATGGTCTCGCGTACGGCGTTCCAGCTCTTGTACCAACACGAGCCGTTCTCGACCCTCGTGTTCGACGGTGAAGGCCGCCCCTGCGTTCGGCCGCAGACGCTCGTGACTGTTTTGTGCCGTCCGTTCGATATCCTGCGGGTAAACGTTGACTCCGCGAAAGATCAGCAGTTCCTTGATTCGGCCGGTGACGAACAACTCGCCCTTGTCAAGGAAGCCGAGGTCGCCGGTGCGCAGGAAGGGGCCTTCGTTTGTGTCGGCGGTGTACGCTTGGAATGTTTCGCGGGTGGCTTCTTCGTTTTCCCAGTAACCTTTGGCAATACTGGGGCCATTGACCCAAATCTCGCCGATCGTTCCATCAGGACACGTTTTCTTGGTTTCGGGATCGACGATACGGATGGTTTCGTCGGGTAATTGCTGGCCGCAACCCACGATGCGTCGGGGACGGGCTGTCGACGCGTCGGCCGGAACGGCCTGGCCATGTTGCAGTCGATCACCGTCGAACGTGCGGATGACGGGCGGTTCCTTCACATATCCCCCGGAGACGATCAACGTGGCTTCGGCCAATCCGTAGCAGGGATAGAAGGCCTCGCGTCGGAACCCGCACGGCGCGAAGTATTCGCAGAATCGCTCGATCGTTTCTTCGTGGATCGGCTCGGCCCCGTTGAATGCGACCTCCCAACTGCTCAGGTCGAGCTGATCGCGTTGTTCGGGTTTGATTTGACGCACGCAAAGGTCATAGGCGAAGTTCGGGCCGCCGCTTGTCGTGCCTCGGTAGCGGGTGATCGCCGAAAGCCACCGGAACGGGCGCTGCAAGAAGGCCAGCGGCGACATGAGCACGTTCGGCCTTCCCACGTACAGCGGCTGAAGGATTCCTCCGATCAAGCCCATATCGTGGTAGCTCGGCAGCCAGAACACTCCCGTGCCCGACCGCGTGTGTTCAAAAGCGTAGGAAATCAACGCCGAATTGTGGAGCAGGTTGCCGTGCGTGAGCATCACGCCCTTGGGCGTGCCGGTGGAACCCGACGTGTATTGAAGGAACGCGAGCGTGTCGGTGTGAATATCGGGAGGCGTCCAATCGTCGGCGTGCCCTGGTTCGACCTCGTCGGTGGCCAACCAAGGCATTTCTTGGAGGTGAGGTGTCTCGCCGATGATCGATTGCACGCGGTCGATCACTTGCCGCGTCGCCAAAGTCACCTTGGCATGGCAATTGTCCGAGACGGCCTCGATGCGGAGCATCGACCGGTTTTTGCGCGGCGGATACGCGGGAACGGCCACCACACCCGCATACAGGCAGCCGAAGAACGCGGCGATGAAATCCAATCCCGGCGGATAGAGCAACAACGCACGTTGTCCGGCAAGTCCCATCGACTGCAAGCGGGCGGCGACGGCCCTTGCGCGACGATCCAACTCGGCGTTGGTCAGTTTTTCTTCTTGATGATCGCCGTCCACGAGATAGACAAATGCGATGTCGTCCGATTGGTGTTCGGCACGATGACGCAACAGTTCGACCAGGTTCGGCGGTCCGAAGAATGTTCCCGGGATGTGATCCATGGAGTTGGTCATCGGTTCGTCGCTTCGTTGAATTTCGTGGAGTCGTCTATTTGGGCACACACGCCGTCGGCGTTATGACAGGGGAGACGCGACACACGTTGCTTCCGAACGTATTCCCCCATCCTCTCGGCCGCGGGAGATCGCCGATCGCCGCGTTCCGCTCGAGACTTGCCGGCCGGCGGAAGTCGGTTCCCTGCAAATATCTGCGAAGTTTCACGTCGATGGCGATACCGCCGTGCGACCGCCCTGCGGGGCGGCGACTGGCGAACGGGAGGTTCGGCGTGAGACTTCCCGCCTATGGGAAGTCGAGCCTGCTGTGCGGCGCATTTTCCGTTTCACCGGCGGTTACCGTTTCCATCGGTTGGGTGATACAGGAGCGATAACGGGGCCGGCCCTTCGTAGAATCTCTCCCGACTTCCCGATAATCGACCTATCTTATTCTTATTGTTTTGCTTACGCAATTGTGGGCATGGCTGGAGACTTGGTATCATGATCCTTGGGAGGGGGCTCGTTCCACCGTGTCACCCCACAGAACACACGGAATCGGCGAAGCCCGCCTGCCCGATGCCGCAGACCGGCAAGGCCTGGGATGTTCTCGTATGCATTCCCAAAAGGGGGAGATCATGGCGATCATCGCGTGTCCGAAATGCCAGGCAAAACTCAAGATTCGGCCGGAATACGCCGGCAGGGTGGGTAAGTGCCCTAAATGCCAGGGGGTTATCCGGATTCCTGAGATTCTGGAGGAACCCGGCTTGTCGTCGGCCGCCTCCGAACCCGGCGCTGCCGAGGAGAACGTACCGGCTGTCGAGACGCCTGCTCAACTGGTTCCTTGGCATCATTACGTCGTCTGCGATCGGACGGGGCTGTTTGCCACCTGGGAAAACAACGGCAAAGGATGGCAAATCAAGAGTGGCACCCAAATGGTGCCTGTTCGACAGCATCCGGACAAACTTCCCTCGCAAGGGACGTTCGTATTGGTCGAGCTTCAAATCGAATCGACCGACGAGGGGCATCGACTGGTGGGGATCGTGCCGTATCGGCTGGCTGATCGGTACGCGCTTACGAAGCTCGAACGTGGTCCCGACGAGATTTTGAAGGCGATACGCGGCCCCGGAGCACTGAATCGAGAACAGAAAGTCGCTGTCATGGGATATTTGCGCAGTCGGTTCATGCGCGAGGTGTGGGCCGGCAATGAGGCGTTGCGAGACTACCTGACCAATCAAGACTACCATTCGCCCGGCATCGGCAAGCCGTCTCACCCCTGGAACGAACAAACGATCGGTTGACCGTCACTTGCGCGCGGTCCGGCCAGTCTTGCAGCCGAGGGGGTTTAGGGGTATAGGTTTGAGAATCTGCGTCGGCTTTTGCGCGCTTCGTGCGGATGGCTGGCTCAAGTCGACCGCTTGGTGAGGTGTGGGTGTTTCGTCCTCCTGTTGAACAGAAAGTGAGGCGTCGCCATTTGCGCTTCAGAATTTGTCTATCAGCGATGCATCGATCCGGACTGTAACGCCTCGTTCGGGGTTGAAGAGGTTCTCGTCGGTTGCCCCAAGTGTGGCGGGTTGCTTGATGTTGCGTACGAATGGGATCGGCTCCCGTTACCCAATCGGTTGGCCGACTTTGAGAGCAAATGGGCCCGTCGCCACGAGCGTTTGGCGTTCAGCGGTGTGTGGCGCTTCCGGGATCTGTTGCCGTTCGTGCCGGAAGAATTGTGTGTGACCGTCGGCGAAGGGCAAACGCTGTTGCTGCCTGCCGACGCTGTCGCGGAATATGCGGGCCTCGAAGCGGGGTGTTTGTTCCTGCAATACGAGGGAATGAACCCGTCCGGTAGTTTCAAAGACAACGGAATGTCGGCGGCGTTTTCGCACGGGCGGCTTGTCGGCGCGAAACGCGCAGCCTGCGCTTCAACAGGGAATACCAGTGCCTCGTTGGCCTTGTATTGTTCGGTGACGCGGCTGATGAAGGCGCTGATCTTCATCGGCTCGGGGAAGATTGCCTTCGGCAAGCTGTCACAAGCCCTGGAATATGGGGCACTGACGATCCAGATTGCCGGCGACTTCGACGACGCCATGCGGCGCGTCCAGGAGGTTTGTAGTAAGCTTGGAATTTATCTTGTCAACAGTGTGAATCCTTTTCGGCTGGAAGGTCAAAAGACGATCATGTACCGGGTGCTTGAAGCGCTACGCTGGGAAGTGCCCGACTGGATCGTCGTGCCCGGCGGCAACCTGGGAAACTCCAGCGCCTTTGGAAAGGCGTTCATGGAGCTGCGTGATCTCGGATTGATCGATCGTGTGCCCCGGCTGGCGATCATCAATGCCCAAGGCGCAAACACCCTCTTCAGGCTTTACGAACAAGAAGGCTTGCGTTGGAACGGCGGACGCCCCGATCGAAAGCTCATCGACGGCTTTTTCGGTGAGATGGATGCCGAAGGACGCCGCGCATCGACCATTGCCAGTGCAATCGAGATCAATCGACCGGTCAATCTGACGAAGTGCTTGCGGGCGCTCGACGTGTGCAATGGCGTCGTTCGCGAGGTGACCGACCAGGAGATTATGGACGCGAAAGCCCGCGTGGGGGCCAACGGCATCGGGTGTGAACCGGCCAGTGCTGCCAGCGTCGCCGGAACGAAGAAGTTGGTCGACGAGGGGATCATCGGCAAGGATGAACGTGTGGTGTGCATTCTGACCGGCCACTTGCTGAAAGACCCCAATGCCACGGTGGCCTATCACACGACCGACCAGCATCTATTCAACGAGGTGTTGGGTAAACGCGGGGTCCGTCGTGCGGCTTTTGCCAACCGTGCGGTCACGGTGCCGAACGACCTTTCCGAGATCATCAAGGCGATCGAACTGTACGGGTGAATTCGCCTTGTGTGAATGTTCTTACTCGGTGTTGCCGCAATATAAGGCGGTCGGCTTGTTGCGTTCGATAGACCGACCACGCATGAACGAAGAAAGCTGAGAACCATGGCGAAAAAGAGTATTCGTGTTGCAATTTTCGGTGCAGCAGGACGCATGGGGCGGCGATTGACGGCCTTGACTGCCGCTGATGACGACTTGGAGCTTGGGGCTGCGGTCGATGCTCCGGGCTGCCCCGACTTGGGGAGCGATGCCGGTGAGCTCGCCGGCTGCGGCCGTTTGGGCGTTCCAATTTCCGCCGAGCTGGATCATGCCGTCGACGTGGTCGTCGATTTTTCGAAGCCCGAGGCCACCGACGGATTGTTGCAGGTGTGTCGGGAAAAGAAATTGCCGTTGGTCTTCGCGACGACCGGAATCAGCGCCGAGCAGCAGCAGCGGCTGCACGATTTGGCGGCGATCGTTCCGGTGGTGTGGTCTCCGAATATGAGTTTGGCGGTGAACCTGGGGATGCGTCTCGCCCAAACCGCGGCGAAGGCGCTGGCCGATCACGATGCCGATGTCGAGATTCTCGAACGCCATCACCGGTTCAAAGAAGATGCCCCCAGCGGAACGGCCTTGAAATTCGGACAATTGATCGCCCAAGCCATGGGCCAGACGACCTTCCGTCACGGGCGTGAGGGGCGGCCGGGCAAGAGGCCGCACGACGAAATCGGCTTTCACGCGATCCGCGTGGGCGACAATCCCGGCGAACACACAATTGTTTTCGGGATGCTCGGCGAAACACTGGAAATCGTCGTGCGGGCGAGCAGCCGCGACGCCTACGCCCTGGGCGCCTTGGCCGCTGCGAAGTTCGTCGTCGGCAAAGAGCCGCGACTCTACTCGATGTTCGACGTGCTCGGCCTTTGAAGCGAGCGGCCTTGCCCCGTTCGGGACAAGGCGTTGAATCGGCCGAGATCGGCGCTTACTTCAGTTCGGCCGACAGTGTGGCACGCCAAAGCACGGCGTCTTTCCGCAGGAACCAAACAAGCAGGGTTCCCTTGCCGGAAAACAAAGGATGGTTCAGGTCGAGCCACAACGTGCGCGCGTCACGGGACCATTGCTCGGGGTAGCAATACGACGAGCACGCGTACGGGTCGGTCGGTGTGACGCGAACGATCTGATCCACCACCAACGACGGTCGGCCTTGGGTGTTCCTGAACGTGCGAACTTGGTACGTTCGATCTTCGATGCTGAGATCTTTCTTCAAATCGAGCGTCCAGGTTTCGTCCAGTTGCCGCTGGAAGTCGATCCACATCTTCCCATGCAGGTGTTGGGGGCCGAACTGCGGAGGACGAATCCGGTCGGTCGATACGCTCGGCGGCCGGTTGTCGGGAATCCACATTGTTTCGATCGTCACGTCGGAATGGATCGACCACGGGTAGACGATTTCGAGTACCGGCGGATGCGTACCGCCTTGAAGGACCGAAAGACGCGGGGCCGGGGGACGCGTCCATTCGATGCCGTTGCCGAAGCGGGGAATGCGGTCGGTCGCCTTCGGCAAGTCGGCAATTCCCACACTCGGGCGGAAATCGGCCGCCGTCGTGGAACCCGCCGGGACGACCAAAAGCATCAGGGCAAGCAAGCACAACCCGCTGTCGCATCGGCGTTCGAGGTGAGTAAGAACCGTCCCCATGAATTCCTCCTATACGTCGATTCTCGAATCAAGGTAGCCGGCAGTTCGGTTTTTCCGGCACACGATCGCGCGCCGAACATGCCGCGTGTGCCTTCGGACTCCGAAAGAAAAAACCGCTCGGAGTACGAATCGCGACGATGCGACGGAGCCGTGCCCGAAATGCTTCGGGAGCCGGAGCGTCGGCATTCGGCAGCAGTTGCGACGGAGACTCGTCGCACGCGGAAGAGACGCGTCGCAGAAGCCCTCTAGAGGCCAACCGACTCGCGATGTCTCATCCTGATGTGCCGCGGCCGGTCGGCCGTCGTCTTGGAGCATGAGCACGCATGCGCAAGATGACCTTATTATCGAAAAAGCCGCGCGCGAATCAAGGATTTTTTGGAAAGTTTCGGGCCGGCACGCCTGCGGACCACCAGGCTATCGCTCGGCGCTCGGTGAGCCGAATCGTTTGCGCAGAAGCCCAGTGAGGACGCCACAGGCCGCGACGAGAAACAGTACCAGCGCCGCCGGTTCGGGCACTGGGGCGGCGGCACTTTCAAGTGAGAATCGGGGGAAGGCGGGGCCGCTCGTGACTAGATTGCCGAGTAACGGGTCGGCCTCTGCGGCCAGGGCCAACAGATCGGTTTCGTCCGGATCGGGGATCTCGCGGGCAGCAGTGTAAAACGTTGCCTGGAACGAAGCCCCGAGCGGATCCCACGGGTCGTACAAGA
Source organism: Thermostilla marina (assembly GCF_054657455.1). Classification (NCBI taxonomy): domain Bacteria; kingdom Pseudomonadati; phylum Planctomycetota; class Planctomycetia; order Pirellulales; family Thermoguttaceae; genus Thermostilla; species Thermostilla marina. Next base: position 1,801,220 of record NZ_BAAHYR010000001.1, read on the forward strand.
ATTCCGCGGCCGAGTTCCAGAGATTCATTCCCAGGATTCCGTCCAATCCCGATTCGAAATCGATCACGAACACAGGCGCATTCGTGAACCGCAAATCACTATCGGCCGTTCCGTCGAGGTCCGAATCGTAAGGAACGACGAGTTCGTCGAGCACATAACCTGGGACAGCTACGGGGGCCCCGGCGGCTCCGACGATGTCGATTGTGGTTTCCGGTGCGTTCAAGTCGAGCCCTAACGAGGAGGCCACGTCGCTGCTGATCACACTTACCGACGCGCCCGTGTCGAGCAGAAAGGTGAGATCGGTTCGCTGCGCGCCGCCGTCGGCGACGGAGACGTTCGGCTGTATCGGATTCGGGGCGACCGTCAAATCGTTTCCCGGCGCCGGATGATTCGTGTCGCCGTACATCGCCAACGGAATTCGGACCGGATCGGTTGTCTCACCGACGATCGCCGTCAATCGAAGCCCGGGCTGGACGAACGTCAAATCGGGCATGTAATAAACCATTCCCGCCAACAGCGTACTGAGGAACGGGTCGTCGGCGAAAAGTTCGCCTAAGTCGAGCGCATAACCTCGCATGTCGACCAACGCGGCGGCACCGGCATCGGACGGATCGATCTTGCCGAGATGGATTGGAGTGCCCGCGATGTTGGGGAGCTGGGCGCTGCCGTCGTAGGTGCCGACAAACACTTGCACGCCGGGTACGGAAACGCCGCCGGTGAGGTCGAAGGTCGCGTCCAACGACAGCCCCGACCAGTTGAATGTGACAGCGTGGATACCGTCGGCCCAAAAACTCACCGGTTGAGAAACATCTCCGACGACCGTTCCGTCGATGGCACCGGCCTGAGCACCGCCGGGGACTTTGATCGGGACCGGGTTTCCTTGAAGGGAGAAGCCCTCTTGGTCGGCCGCCGAAAGGGTCACGACGCTGGCTCCCGTATCCCAAATGCCGAAGGCAGCTCGCTGTTCTCCGCCGCTTTCGTAAATTTGGACCGTTTCGATCTGGTCACCGTACCAATCGAGTTCGGGGATCAGCGGGATTTCGAGAACTCCGGCCCGAATCGACTCGGACGCCGTGCCGAGGATGATCGTGCACGCAGCGACGAACGCCGTCCACACACCGGGCCGAAGGAATCGGCAGCTACAGTGCTTTTTCATGGTTGGACACCCCGATCCTGGTTGCCGAGAAACGGATCCCGTTGATTTCGGCAAAATCGTAAGCCTGTATGCAAAATGGCAGCTTGCGGGAGCTACGTGTGGATTGATGCCGAGATCGATTGTAATGGCGCAAAGCAGGCGTGCAAGGAATTCGGAAAGAATACGTTGGCACGGTGGTAGCAAACACCCAGATATAGGGAGGTTCGCGTCCTCTTGCAATGCCTCGAACGACCGATATACTAAGGGTTTCTTTCGCCATTGCAGGCCTCCCCAAGGAGTCCAGATATGTCGCAGAAGTGTGAAATTTGTGGAAAGACCGGCGTTCAAGGCCGTTCGATCACTACAAAGGGTAGGGCGAAATACCTCGGTGGTGTCGGTACCAAGATTACCGGTATTAGTCGCCGGCGGTTTCGTCCCAACCTCCAGCGGGTTCGTATTACGGATAAGAACGGTGCGCCTCGCCGCGTGCGTGTTTGCACTCAGTGCCTGCGATCGGGGGCTGTGACGAAGCGGATTCGGCAGAAGCCGTTCGAACTGCCCGCCGATGCGGAAGCCGTGTTGGCTTCCGGCGCCGGCAAGGGACGCAAACGCCGTAAGAAATAACGACGTGACACCGGGCGCCGGAGGCCGGCCCCAGTCGCGATCGACGTGCGCATCGGACCGCCTTCGACACTTTCGGGTTCGCAGGCGGTTTTGCTTGCGCGGTCGTCTTTTCGGAGAATCGTCGCTAAACCGGTTAATCGGCGCGAATTCTGGGGGAGGACTCATCGTGGGACTGTCGCGTGCCGACGTGGAAAAAGTGTCGCTGTTGGCTCGGTTGGCGCTCTCGGACGACGAAATCGACGTCATGGCCGGGCAATTGGCGAAAGTTCTCGATTACATGCGGCTTCTCGAAGAGGCCGATGTCGACGGCGTCGAGCCGTTGGCGCATGCCGCCGACGTCACGAACGTGTTCCGCGCCGACGAGGTGAAACCGAGTCTGCCTCGCGAAAAGGCTTTGGCGAACGCACCGAATCACGACGGCGAGTGCTATCGCGTGCCGGCGGTGCTTGGAGACTTGTAGTTCTCGTTCCCCGGCGATTGCCGGTCCTCGCAGTCGGTCCTCTTGTTCTTTCACGATAGTTCGGGGGTCCTCATGGATATCACCGATCGCTTCGCCGTCGAGTGGCTGAACGCGTTGGAAAAAGGGGAGGTTTCAGCAGTCGAGCTGACGAAGGCGTGTTTGGACCGTATCGAATCGCACGACGAAACGATCGGCGCGTTTCTGACGGTCGATGCCGAGGGTGCCCTCGCACAAGCGGAAGCCGTCGACCGTAAGCGGAAGGCCGGTGAAAAGCTCGGTCGGCTTGCCGGCTTGCCGGTCGCCGTGAAGGACGTGTTGTGCACCAAGGACCTGCCGACGACCTGCGCTTCACGCATGTTGGCCGATTTTCGCCCCCCCTACGATGCCGACGTGATCGAACGTTTGCGTCGCGCCGATGCGGTCATCATCGGCAAGACGAACATGGACGAGTTCGCGATGGGCGGATCGACGGAAAACTCCGCGTTCAAGCCCACGCGAAACCCTTGGGATACCGCTCGTATTCCCGGTGGTTCCAGCGGTGGTGCCGCTGCGTGCGTGGCGGCCGGAATGGTACCGTTGTCGGTCGGGTCCGACACCGGCGGATCAATCCGACAACCGGCCGCGTTGTGCGGCGTCACGGGCTTGAAACCTACCTACGGGCGTGTGAGTCGGTACGGTCTCGTCGCGTTCGCCAGTAGCTTGGATCAAATCGGCCCTCTTGCCCGCAGCGTCGACGACTGTGCCTTGTTGTTGGAGGTCATCGCCGGGCACGATCCGCGGGATTCGACTTCGGTGAACCGCGATGTGCCCGCGTATACCGAAGCGGTCGGTAGGTCGCTTGACGGATTGAAGCTTGGTGTCGTTCGGGAACACTTCGCCGAAGGGCTGGACCCGCAGGTCGAAGCGGCCGTTCGGGAAGCGATCGAAGTTTATCGCTCGTTGGGAGCCGACGTTCGAGAAATCTCGCTTCCGCACAGTAAGTACGCCGTCGCGGCGTACTACATCATCGCGCCGTGCGAGGCGTCGAGTAACCTCGCGCGTTACGACGGTGTGCACTACGGGTATCGAACCGACGTCAAGGCGGTGCTCGACGAACTGGCGGCGGAACGCAAGGCTTGCCTTGAGCGAGGCGACACGACGGCGGCCGAAGAAATCGATTCGGCTTTGGTTCGCATGTACCGGAAGACGCGGGCGGAAGGATTCGGCCCCGAAGTCAAACGCCGAATCATGTTGGGAACGTATGCCCTCAGCGCCGGGTACTACGACGCGTACTACCTGAAGGCCTCGCGTGTGCGTCGCTTGATCAAAAACGATTTCGATGCTGCGTTCGCCGACGTCGATTTGATTGTCGGGCCGGTCACCCCCGGTCCCGCTTTCAAGTTGGGGGACAAAATCGACGACCCGCTGGCAATGTACCTGTTCGACCTGTATACCGTCGGTACGAACCTTGCCGGTTTGCCGGGAATTTCGGTGCCGTGCGGGTTTACCTCCGAGGGGTTGCCCGTCGGTTTGCATTTGCAGGCACCTTGGTTCCGTGAAGACTTGCTTCTTCAGGGGGCGGCCATGTTCCAGCGGGAAACCGACTGGCACACGAAATTGCCGTCGCTTGGTTGAGACGGTGCCGTGGGAGCAGATTGCGTCGCGACGAACGGGCGAACGAAACGACGGATTATCCGAGGATCGGTTGACATGACCAATGCCGCTGCCGCCGACTACACGATCGTGATCGGGCTGGAAGTTCACGTCCAGTTGTTGACCGAGAGCAAACTCTTTTGCGGCTGTTCGACGAAGTTCGGTTCACCGCCGAACACGCAGACCTGCCCGGTGTGTATCGGTATGCCCGGCGTTCTGCCGGTGATGAATCGTCGAGCCTTCGAATTGGCCATGAAAGCGGCATTGGCGCTCAACTGCCGAATTGCCCGGTTTACGAAATGGGACCGCAAGAACTACTACTATCCCGACCTCCCCAAGGGATACCAAATCAGCCAGTACGACTTGCCGTTCAGCAGCGAGGGATGGCTCGAAATCGACGATCCGGCAGGGGAGGGCGTTCGACGGATCGGGATCATCCGAGCGCACCTCGAAGAGGATGCAGGCAAGAGCATGCACGACGAGGCGGCCGGGCGGGCCGACAGCCGCATCGACCTCAATCGTACCGGTACACCGTTGCTGGAGATCGTCACCAAACCCGACATTCGGTCTCCCGAAGAGGCTAAGGCTTTCCTCACCGAGTTGAAGTTACTGTTGAATTACATCGGGGTTTCCGACTGCAACATGCAAGAGGGAAGTTTGCGGGTCGATGCCAACATCAACCTGCACATTCCCACCGAAGACGGTACGGCCGCCACACCGATCGTCGAAATCAAGAACATGGGCAGTTTCCGCGCGGTCGAGCGGGCGCTGGCCTACGAAGCGAAGCGTCAGTACGAAGCCTTCTTGGAAAACGGGCATCGGCTGGGCGATGTTCCCAAGCAAACCCGCGGATGGGATGAAGAATCGCAAGTGACCCGCGCCCAGCGATCGAAAGAAGAATCCAGCGATTACCGTTACTTTCCCGATCCCGACCTGGTGCCCGTGACGGTCACCGACGAAGAAGTCGAGGCCGCGCGAGCCTCGTTGGGCGAACTTCCCGCGGATTTGCGGCGTGAATTGCGGGAACGGTACGGTCTACCCGGCTACGATGCGGGGGTGATCGTCGCGCAGGGGCGCGAGTTCGTCGCCTATTTCCGCAAACTGGCCGAGTGCTGCGGTGAGCCGAAAACGGCGGCCAACTGGTTGCAGCAAGACGTGTTGCGAACGTTGAACGCCCAAAGCAAGACGATCGACACGTTTTCGGTATCGGCCGAAACATTGGGAGACTTGCTCACGCGTGTGGTAAGCAAGCGACTCGATACCGCCCGGGCGCGAAAGGTCTTTGAATATCTTGTCGAGAACGGCGGGACGGTCGAAAAGGCGTTGAACGCACTGCAATTCGAAGAGGTCGATGAGGCTGAAATCGACGCCTTGTGTCGCGAACTGGTCGAGCAGAATCCGGATGTGGTCGCCAAAGTGAAGGCGGGCAATCCCAAGGTTATCGGTCGACTGGTAGGACTGGCGAAAAAGCGAAACCCGAACGTCAACCCGGCGCAGGTGCAAGAGCGGTGTCAGGAATTGATCGACCAAATGTGAAGCCGATCGTCACGTTGACGACCGATTTCGGTGTCGACAGCCATTACACGGCGATCATGCGCGGGGTGATGCTGTCGATTTCGCCCGAGTTGTATTTGGTCGACATTTCGCATCGCATTCCGCCGCAAGACGTCCGGCAGGCCGCGTGGATCTTGGATCAGGTGGCCTGGTCCTTTCCGCGGGGAACCGTCCACTTGGTGGTGGTGGATCCCGGCGTGGGAACCGACAGGGCGTGCGTCGCGGCAGAGATCGACGGCCGACGGTTCGTCGCACCCGACAACGGCGTGCTGTCGCTGGTGTGCCGGCGCGCTTCACCCGACTGGTGCGTTCGATTGGAGAACCCGCGATACCGCGGGGCGGAGATTTCCGCGACGTTCCATGGACGCGACATCATGGCACCGGCAGCGGCACATCTGGCGGTCGGCATCGAGCCACAGGAATTGGGGCCGACCCATTGTCTGCAATCGACAATCCGGTGGCCCGAACCGGAGGTCACACCCGAGGGGATTCGCGGCGAGATCGTGACGGTCGATCCGTTTGGAAACCTCGTGACGAACATTCTCGGAACCCAATTGCCGCCGCCCGCCCGACTGACCGGTTTTCTCGTCGGCGATCGAGAAGTCAAGCATTTCGTGCACACGTACGCCGAGGCCTCTCCCGGCATGTTGGTGGCTCTCATCGGATCGCACGGCTTTCTCGAAATTGCCCAAGTCGACGGAGACGCAGCCGCTACGCTGGGCGTAAGGCCGGGTGTCGAGGTCTTCGTCTCGTGCCGTCGATAAGCAAAAACGACCTTTGTTTCTGACCCGACGGCAGCGATCCATCGATTGGAGCGTCGGATACGACCATGAACAACGAACCTAATAGCGCATCGAATACCGCTCGCCGCCCCTCGCGGGAAGACCTGGAACGTTGGGACCGTGAGATCGTCTGGCACGCCTTCACACAGATGGCCGAGTACGAGCCGTTCATCATCGAGCGGGCGGAAGGGTGCACCCTGATCGACCTCGATGGAAACCGCTACATCGACGGTGTCAGCAGCCTGTGGTGCAACATTCACGGTCATCGCCATCCCGTCATCGATGCGGCGATTCGAGAACAACTTGCCCGCACCGCTCATGTGACGAATCTCGGGCTTTCGAATCCGACGACCATCCGGCTGGCCAAGCGACTGACCGAGATCGCTCCAGCGGGATTGACGCATGTGTTCTTTTCGGACGACGGGGCCACCGCCGTCGAGGTCGCGTTGAAAATGGCGTTTCAGTATTGGCGACAACGTCCCGATCCGCGACCCGAGAAACGACTGTATGTGGCGTTGGGTGATGCGTACCACGGCGATACGATCGGTTCGGTGAGTGTCGGCGGTGTGGAACGCTTTCACGCGATGTTTCACCCGTTGTTGTTCGAGACGATTCGATTGCCCGTCCCCGATTCGTATCGGCGGCCGGCGGGAATGTCGGACGAAGCGTTGACGGCGCACCACCTCGCGAAACTCGAAGCGGTATTGGCCGAGCGGGCATCGGAGATCGCGGCAATGGTCATCGAGCCGTTGGTGCAGGGGGCCGCGGGCATGATCATGCATCCACCCGGCTATCTGCGAGGGGTGCGGGAACTCACACGCAAGTACGATGTTCTCCTCATCGCCGACGAGGTGGCCGTCGGTTTCGGAAGAACCGGGAAGATGTTTGCCTGCGAGCACGAAGACGTCGTGCCCGATCTTCTGTGTTTGGCGAAGGGGATCACCGGCGGCTACATGCCGCTGGCCGCTACGCTGGCCACCGACGAAATCTACAACGCTTTCTTGGGAACCTACGCCGAGTCGAAGACGTTTTTCCACGGACACACCTACGGCGGCAATCCGTTGGGCGCCGCAGCCGCTTTGGCCGTGCTCGACGTGTTCGAAAAAGAGCAGACCCTTGCCCATTTGCCGGAAAAGATCGATCGATTGTCGCTACACCTCGAACGTATCGCGCAGTTGCCGCATGTGGGGGATGCACGCCAACGCGGCATGATTGCCGCCGTCGAACTGGTGGCCGATCGGTCGACGAAGACGCCCTATCCGTGGGAAGAAAAACGCGGCATGCAGGTATGCGATCACGCGCGCAAACGGGGGGTTTGGCTGCGGCCGTTGGGGAACGTCATCGTCATCATGCCCCCGTTGGCCGTCTCGCTGGATGAAATCGACCGCATTTGCGAGGCGGTCGAAGAGGGGATACGCCTCGTGACGGAAGGCGATTGACCGCAAAGGCGTTTGGGGGACGGCCGGGAGAATGACGGATCATTCGGCCATCGATTTGCTTCCGTCGGGTGCCCCGGAGATCGGAAAGCCCTTCGGCAGCGGGCGCGCTGCTGCGGCGTATCCAAGTTCGTGCACGACATCGCGCAGCTTGCGAAAGTTGCCGAAATCTTCCGGATACACCCAAATCGTGATGACGGTCGTTTGCGGATCGTATCCGGCCAAACGACGGCGGAACATCGAGGTCGCTTGCAAGGCTTCCTCCACCGTTTCGCCGGTCACCGTTCCGGAGGGAATCAAGACCCAGCGTTTCAGTTCGATTCGCCCCCCGGCGACGGGGCCGGCGCTCCAGCGGTCTTCCGGTGTTGCGGATTGCCGCCCCAACGTGTACCGCAGGCGATATCCACCGATCGGTCCGACGGTTGCCGTGATTTCAGGCATTCGCAGCAGGCTGGGAACCCGCGTTCGGGCGTCGTCGACAAGCTCCTTGAGTAGTTCGTCCAAGGGGATGAACGTGATCCGCCCGTTTTCCAGTCGAAAGTGGATTTCGGTTTCGTGGTCGACTTTCTTGCCGAGCGGTGTCACACGGTGCCGGATTTCGATCGGCTGAGAGGCCTCGTCCAACGCGGCCCGCTCGCGAAGAAGATCGTCGGCTTTCCGTTTCGCCTCGGCGATGCGGGCTTCGAGTTCCGCACGCCGCCGCGACTGAGTATCGAGAGAGGAACGGACCTCGGCAAGCTTTTCTTCCAAAGCCAGTTTCAGAGCGACGAGTTGTTCTCGCTCGAATTGGCGAACGACGCGTTCCCGTTCGATGGCTTCGATTTGGGATGCGAGCTGGGCGATCTCGCTCCTCAGCGTTTCGACTCGCAATTTTCTCGCGGCCAGTTCTTCGATCATCGCGTGCGAAGGGGCCGCTTGAGGCGCGATCGACAACGGCGGCGCATGCTTGACCCGGACGCCGACAACCATGACCAGAATGATCAAGATGCCGACGATGTTCGTTACGATGTCGAGGAACGAATCGTAACCAGGTTGCTGTCTGTTCCGAGGTTTGCGTTTTCGGATCATGGTTGCTTCCGGCGTTGGACGGCGCGGCGGTCATCGGGGAGAGGATCGAGACTGCTCGACGGCCAGGCCGCTGTCTTCCAGCAGGATTTTCAGCTCTTCATAGCGAGATTCGGCGCCCGGCGCTATTCGAACGGCGAGCACGGGCTTCCAATACATGCCGTAGCCGGCGATCCCCCAGCCGTCCATGATGTTCCACAGAGCGGAAGCCAGGCGATCCATACTCGGTTCGAGCGAACCGCGGACCTCGATTTCAACGGGCGCCGCACCGGGCGTGTCGGGTACGATCACGAGCTTGTCGGGATAACAATCCACACGGACCGGCCGCGTGACGGGAATTCCGTCCGCTGTGTGGTCGGGCAATCCCCAGTTTTCGCCGCGGGTACGTGCCAGCGGACGTACGCTGCCGCCGACTGCGACACCATGTTTGGGTGTTTCGCCTGCCCAAGTGCGGTTCGGTTGCCCTTCATTCGAGTTTGCGGCATTGGGCGGAGAAAGGCGTGTACCACCGGTCGCCGGGGCGTCGGCCGCGAGTGCTGAACCGACCGGCGGGCGAATTTCCGAGGCGCTTTCCGCGACCTCGGCATACTCACCGGAAGGGCTGCGCGATCGTTCGGCCTCGATCGGAGCCGAGAAGGTCGGAAATGCGTTCTCGTCGGCAACCGATTCGGATGCACCGCCGGAGCGACCGTACTTGCGAGGAGCCGCTCGAGCGAGCAACTTCTGCCGAAAGCGAGCTTCGGCAACGGTTGTGACCACCAGTTCGGCCAGTCGCGGATCGGGGGCCGGGAACGCCAAGTCCCAGTCGGCTTCGATCAGTTCATACCCGAATTCGCTGCCCCACGACGTCATCGCGGCTCGGGCGGCGTAGTAACCCGCGATCCCGTCGGGCCGAACCAACAACAAAGGATACGGCTCGCCTTGCGACGAATCGAAGCGACCCGACTGCATGAGGTATTCACGGACCGCCCGCAGCGCCGCATCGAGCGGATTTCCCGGGCCCAGCGGACCGCTGAAGTCGGACACGGTGAACCGGATCCCTTCCGGTTGAAGAATGACGGCGTCGCTGCGGCACTCGAGATAGATGGGGATTCGTCGGGTGCCGTACTTGCCGTCGAAAGGAATGACGGCGTAGGAGCGTTCCCTTGCCTTTCGTCTTGCTTCCGCCAGTTCCGCCTCCGCCTTGGCGACGGCCTCTTCCAAGCGAGCGGCCTTGGCTTCCAGTTCTTCCAAGGTGAACGAATCAGAGTGCTGAGGCGGGCGTTTCAACTCGGCCTCGAGACGCACGACTTCTTCGCGCAGCTCACGAATATGTTGCTCGGCATGGCCCAACAACCGCCTTGCGTCGGCGAGCTGCTTTTCGGTGTGTTCTTTCGAGGCAGTGAGCGCTTCGATTTGCCAGTCGAGTTCTTCGCCTAGTTTCCGGATTTCGTCCACCGAAAGGGTCGGTTCGGTCGAGGTCACCGATTGGATCGCTTCGAGACGCATTTGGCGTGCCATGACCACCAACAGCACGATCAGCGCGCCCATCGTACAGATGAGCACGGCGAGAAAGGGAAACAGTGAGACGGGGGTTCCGTCCGTCTTCGATATGGAAACGTGCCGTCGCACACTCATGCGGCTTCACTCGCGCTGTCGGAATCGAGCCGAACCCTGCCTGCCGCACTGTGTGCCCGTCGATCCAATTGCGTGCTGAGCAGGTTGACCGCAGCGGCAAGGCTGGCCACGACCTCTTCGAACCGTCCTGTTTCGGCAAGTGTTTCCAGATTGCGGTTCAATGCCGATTCGAGCTTGGCGATTTCGTCGGTCGCCTGGACGGCACGTCCGACGGTTTGGACGTGTCGTTCCATTGTCGACTGCAAACTTCGCAGTTGCGCGGTAGCGGCGGCGGCTTCCTCGATCAAGGCAGACCAACGCGATTCGGTCCGGTTGCGCGATTCGGATTCGACTTCCGCCAGGCGAGTCAAATGACGATCGGTCGCGTCGGCAAGCCGGTTTCCCAGCGAGGCGGCGACGGCCTCGCTGCTTTCGGTAATCGCCGCAGCCAATGTCGCGCCGAGGCGATCCAACAGCGTATTCCAGCGTTCCTCTTGTCGGCGAAGCGACTCGGCTTGGGCCGAAATCATCGTCTCCAGCAACGAGCGAACCGGGGCGAGTTCGCCGTTTGCCGCCGGGTCGACAGCCGGAAGGCGAGCGGTAATCTGCTCGTCGACCAGTCGATCCAACTGGCTGAGCATGCCCGATTCGTACCGATCGGCTACGAATTGAAGGAACATCAGGATGATCGACAAGGCCAACGCCAAGGCGGTCGTGTCGAAGGCCACCGTCAAACCGGCCATTACGACCGGCAGAGTTTCTTCCAAGGCTTTCGGAGAAAGATTGCCCAGCGCCAAGGCAATCCCGATCACGGTGCCCAAAAAACCGAGAATGGGAATCGCCCACACGATCAGTCGTACAAAGCCGAAGCTGCGATCCTGCTCTTCACGATCTTGGTCGGCCAAAAGGACGACGCGATCGTCGATTCCCTCGGGCGATTGCCGGTGGATCAGGTGTTCCAACAACGATTCGATCCGCCGGACCGGGTAGGTGTCGCGTTTCGACGGCGAAAGCTGCCGCAGTCGATCGACAATGCGGTCGAACGCTCCGAGCAACTTGCCGAAGGCCGTTTCGTGAATCGAGGAGGCCTTCAGATCGCCGAGTTCCGAGTCAAGGCGTCCCTCGAGCTGTTGAAGCAGGCGATATTCTCCCGCGGTGCGAAGCAGTTTCAGCACCAAAACCGCGGCGCCCAAAAAGAACAGAGCAGTTTCAATATACTCCACCGGGTGGCCGGTCGTGTATCGCCGCACGATGCCCATGCCGGGAATCGGTAGCGAAACGACGGCGGCAAACGAGGCGAAGCCGATTGCCGCCCAGAAAAACGGGTACAAGATAGCTTTCCATTTGCGATGGAGGTTCGCCATCGGTAGGCTCCAGAGTGATCTTCGAATGGAATCCGGCGGTGAAAAGGCTCACCGCGCAGAGGTGCCCCTACATCAAGGTCCACACGATCGGTATCGGCAGAGAATCCCGCAGAATCGATCCAATCCGCAATCTTTCTGTAGATTACGCAAGAAAGGCAGCTTGGGAGGTTTGGTGTGGCCGCATTAGGTCAGTACGGCGGGCGGGAGAGAGGTCCGGCGCTTTTTGCCCGGTTGCTCATAAAGTTACGGTTCGTTTGGGCCGATTATTCCCTTCGTACCAAGCTTCACGCGGAGAACGGAAGCTCCGTTTGCGGCGAGGTATTTCCAGAGACATCTTGCCCAGGGGGGACCAGCCCGGTTGAGCGAGCGCGCGACTGCCGGGCTGACTTTTTGCGCCTACTCCGCTTTTGGAAGGGGACCTCAGGCGTCCGGCGTTGTCCACGCCCAGCGACAACCGGGAAACCGCTCGATCAGATAGCCGCCGAGCGCCTGGGCCGGAGTATGGAAGCCCGGAGGAATCGAGCCGGCAAGGACTTCGCCGGCGATTTCCAAAGCGGTCAGAACGGTCAAGTGATAGCCGTCGGGTGTTTGCAGAGTCGCCGCGGCCGCCTCCGATTCACCGGTTGCCCGTCCCCAAAACGATCCCGGTATCGAAGGGGATTGCTCTTGCGGTGCCAACGAACGGCGGACGAAAGTGGCCAGTCGCTCGCGCGAAACGAGCCGCAGCAACGGCGCCAACCGACCGAAAAAGCGAAGAAAACGGACGCGACTCGGCGGCATGGCCAGGTAGACGGTGATGTTCGGAATACCGGTAGAATACCAGGCCGAGGCTACATCGCCCCACGGAACGGCCACGGCCGTTTGCGTGCCGTCGGCGAAAGGTACCTTCCGAATGAGCGTGCCGAACGGCACCCGCACGAGACGCCCGTCGCGTCGCACGACGCAACCACGCGGAATCGCCTCGGCAATGGTTCGCGCCGTCCCGCGACTGATCGATCCTGCCGTCGCAAAAGCGAGTTCCAGCGAGGTCGCATTCAAAACGCGTTCAGCCAGACGCACGGCAAGACAATCGCTCGGTACAACGTCGAACCCGACCGCGGGCATCAGGACGACACCGCGGCTCTCGGCACGTTTGCCTTGTGCTGCGGCCGCTTCGATGACGTCGATTTCGCCGGTGATGTCGAGGTAGTGAACGCCGCAGCGAAGGCAGGCTTCCATCATCGGTGCCGCCGTTTGCGAAAACGGACCGGCACAGTGCAGCACGAGCCGACAACCCTCGAGTCGATCGGCGATTTCTTCGACCGAATCGAGAGGAAAATCGCGGATTTCACCGTCGCACTCCGCAAGCAACGTCTCCAATGCGTTGGGATTACGTCCCGCCAAGATCGGGCGTTGGCCGCGGCGATAGGCTTCGAAGGCGATCCGCTTGCCCGTGTAGCCATAGGCGCCGTAAATCATCCAATCCGAAGCCATGACACAGCCCTCTCGATAGTGGACAACTCGCCCCATAGCAGTAGAACGGCACGACTTGAGTGCCGTGAGATTATACGCCGAGCGAGATCCGGCAGTCGACCGAGCGAAAAGAATGCCGAAGCCGATAACGCGCAGTCAAAAGGGGCGCCGAGAAAAGAGGAAGGCGTTAGGCCGTCTTGTCGATCAGCTTTCCGGTATCGAGACTCTTGCTTTGTTGAACAGCGTTATCCAACAGCTCGACAATCGCCTGTCCTTGCGATTTGGCCGCTTCGAGTTGCTTTTTGGCGAGGGCCATCTGGATTTGATTCGCCAAGGCACTTTCCTTGGCTTGGCACACAGATTGGACCGGATCCATCAGCGACTCTCCCGTGAGCTCAAGACCGACCATGCCCCTTATTCGTTATCGACCGGCCGGAAAGCGATTCTGTGAGGATTCATCGGGCGGTCAAGATGGAGGGATTGCGTTGAAAAAAGCGGCCGGGGGGGTTAGGAGATGATGTCCCGTCGCCGCTGGAAATAATCCCACACGACGTAGCGGTCGAGATTGCGCCCGGCTGTGAAGAACACGCGTCCCTGTGTCGATTCCGCCAGTCGGTAGGCAAATTGGATGTCGGCCCGGCTTTGGTTCCAGCTCGACAGCAAGAAAATGTTGATGGTGATGTCCTCGCGTGCACACAGGTGGGCCTCGCGAAGCGTCGCCTCTTCGGTACGCGGATCAGGAGGGTACAGGAAGAAGAGTTGTTCCTCTTCGAAGTGGGCGGTAGGAAGGCCGTCGGTGATCAAGATTATTTGGCGGTTGGGCGTATCCTGGCCTGCCAGCAACCGCCGCGCGATGCTCAGGCCGTGCTGGATGTTGGTGAAGTGCGGGGGCAGATCCGATTCGGTCAAATTCGGGTCGCTCATATCCGCCCGCAACCGAACGATCGGATCGAAGATCGTCACCGGCTTGGGGAGCAGCGCGGCGATTTCCGAGGGGTGCCGCATTTTGGCGACACTGTACACTTCGACGAAGCGGAGGATATCGCCGGGGTATTCTTTGACGATCAGGCCGTGCAGCGCCAGGGCCATCCGCTTGACGTCGACGTACAGGCCGTCGTAGCGCATCGAGCCGCTCATATCCATGAGAACGACCGTGGCACATTTCGGCGTATTGCGCGTCCGGTGGACGAGAATGTCGTCGGGCCGAAAGCGGATCGGCAATCCGGTTCCCGAGCGGATCATCGCGTTGATCATCGTGCCGGGAATGTCCATCGCCGCAGGCGAATCGCCGAATTCATACGGCACGCTGTCGGGCAGTTCCACGGCCCCTTCTCCGGCGATCGGCCCGCGGTGTCTTCCGGAGCGCGCAGCCTGGATATCGCTGAAGATGCGATCCAGCAACTTCGCCTGAAAGAGCCGGTATGCCTTGGGCGTCAAGACGAACCCGTCCTTGGTCCGTTCGAGGCCCTGACGCCGCGCGAGATCGTCGAGCATTTCGCGAATTTGGTCGGCGATCCGCTGAAGATCCTCGAGCTGTTCTTTTTCGGCGAAACGAGCAAGGGCCTGCATGTCGATGATCGCCGGCTTCGCCTTCTTTTTCGCTTCTTCCAATTGAGCGATCAACCGATCGATCGTTTCCAGTTCTTCTTTGACGGTCAATGCTTGCTCGACCGTCAGCGGTTCGCGGCCGGAGAACGCATAGCGTGATGCCAACAGTTCGACCTGGTACAGATTGCCCATGTGTTCGATCAACCGGGGGAGGCATCGCGAGAATTCCGGCGCGCGGCGTTCGGCCCGATACCAAAGTCGCTCGAGGTCGTAGATTTGACGTTCCGCTACGGCTCGTCGAAAGGCCTCACGGAACAGGGCAGGGGGGCGTGCTTTCTTTGCAGCGTCTTCAACCCGGCGAGCGGCTTCGCGCTGCACGCGGTGCGTTTCGTAGGTCGCCAGGATTTTGGCCTTGCGCTCTTTCAACAGGCGCAACAGTGCATCGATACTCGGTCCCAATCCGGCGATCATGCGAGGATCGAGTTCGATCGCTTCGGCCAATTCTTCTTCGGTCAATTCCCGCAGATCGCCGAACGCCAGCAGATGCTCGAAGGCGGGAGTGACGATGTCGGCGGTCGGTTGCCGTGGACCGGGAAATCGCTGGGGATCGTATCGCTGGTAGACGTGCACGATGCCTCCGACGGGAGGACGTCGTGACGGCTTGCGGGAATTGCGACTGCTCATTGGAATCCCCGGTGTTGGTATTCGTCCTGCCGACCGCGTCGGCGGAGATTCACCGAATCGTCAGAGTTCATACACAATCTTGCCGTGACGCGTCACGCGAGAAATGCGTTCGGTAGCGTACAGGCCCGCGAGAACGAATTCGACGCACGAGGCACGCATTGCCGGATCCGAGGCCGTGTTTACCTCGAACGCTTTTTCCCAGGCGGGCGGCACACGCTGCAATCGTTCGACGTATACCGACGAAGGCAGCAGGTCGCCGACTTCGATTCGAACGCCGCGGGAAAAGATTTCGGCGATTTCTTCGAGGCCGTGTTCGTCGACGTATTCGCGGAATACATCAGCGACCGCCTCGGCGATGATTGCTTCGAGAACCTGTCGCTCGCTGAGCTGATGGCTCGACATTAGATCAAGTTCGAGTTTGCCCAGCGACGACGACACGATGTGCTCCAAGTCGCTGATCCGAGGTACGGCCGGTTTTTCTCCCAAGACGACCCCTCGTTGCCGAGCCGAGGCGACCATCGTGCGATAATTGGCGATGCTGAAGCGGGCGCTGACGCCCGACTGCTGATCGACGTATTTCGATTGTCTGGCGACAATGCTGATCTGCTCGATGATTTGCTTCATGAAATAGGGGACGACCACCGGGTACTCGCCGCCCAGGTCGATTCCCGCCTCTTGTTCCATGATGCGAATCCCCAAGTCGCGGTCGGTCGGGTAGTGCGTGTGAATGACCGCGCCGATGCGGTCCTTCAGTTGCGGGATCACCTTTCCGCTGCGGTTATAGGTGGCCGGGTTCGCGGAAAATAGAATCAAGAGGTCGAGGTCGAAGCGAATAGGATAGCCGCGAATCTGGACGTCCCGTTCTTCGAGAATGTTGAACAGGCCGACTTGAACGGCCTCGTCCAGTTCGGGAAGTTCGTTGACGGCAAAGATCCCGCGATGCATACGAGGAATCAGCCCCAGGAACAACGATTCCTCAGCCGACATGCTCGCCCCGGTGGCCAGTTTGGCGGGATCGATTTCGCCGATGATGTCGGCGAACTTCGTGCCGGGGGCGAGGCGTTCGGCGTAGCGCTCTTCGCGCGGCCACCAGGCGATGGGAATCTTTTCGGGAGGCAACTCGGACGTGAGACGCTTGCCTCGCGACGTGATGGGACGAAACGGATCTTCGTGAAGCGGGATCTCGGGATCGTCGATGTACGGAATCGCGGGATCCAAGAACCGCACCAGAAGACGCATCAATCGCGACTTCGCCTGTCCCTTTTCGCCCAAAAAAAGCATGTCGTGACCGGCGATCAGTGCCAGATTGATTTCGGGAATCACCGTGTCGTCATAGCCGACGATGCCGGGGAAGAGTTCCTCACCGGCCGCAAGGGCGGCAAGCAGGTTGTCGCGGATCTCTTCTTTGACGGTTTTCGATCGCCAACCGCTTTCTTCGAGTTCCTTGAGGTTCGTCGCGCGCGATGTCGTCGTGGCCATGCGTCTCTTGTTTCCCTCGCTGTTGTCGCCCGACGGCGGTCGTCGGCGCAAGTCGATCATTTCTGGGAAAGATGGTGACCTTGCCCAATTCTAGCGCCGAAGCGGTTGGAGCCAAGCAACCTACCGGCCGTTCCAAGATGGCGGAATCGGCAGGTCAGGGAGCCTGCACGACTTCGCCGCCTCGTCGTGTGCTCAAACCCAGGAAGACATCGGTGTCGATTGTGTCGGGGACGAAGTGAACGGAGCCGTCCGCCCGCAGAAAGTTCACCCCTCCGGGATGCTCGCTTCCGAAGTTGTGCACGAAGTGCTCTTCATCGACTTCGGAGTTAGGCGGAAAGGCAGCCACGCCTACCACACGCGCGGGGGCATGTTCACCGCCGGAAATCACGCCCACCCACGTCGAGGGGGCATGACGGGAGCTGCGTTCGCCGACGATCAGCGTGTTACTCAATCCGTCGATGAAATCGCGGAAGGACACCTGGCGGTTCAAGAAAAACGTACCGTCGCCCTGGCAGCCGTTGAATGCGGGACTGTCGGGATCGCAAACTGCGTGCATTTCCAGGGTACCGAACATGCCGATGTAATTCGACTTGGGAACTTCGGTGGGAAATTGGACGTGAATGCCGGGGACTTCCTCGTCGTGATCATGGTCGTGATCTTCCGCCAACGCGAACGTGCGACGCGATTGGTCGAGATCCGAAGGACAGCGAAACGTCGGGATGGGGATTGTGCGTGCGCCGGCATTAATTGGGTCCCAAACCGGCGCGTCGTAGTGAACTTCGTTTTCAAAAACGTTCGCTTGCTCGATGTACGGCAACAACACGGCACTCCATGCCCAGCCCGGCGAGCCCTGCCAGTGCGGTTGTTTTGTGCCCGGAATGTAACCTCGCCAACCGGCGGGTAACCCCTTGTGGGCATCGTGATACATATGCATCGCCAGCCCGAGTTGCTTGAGATTGTTTGTGCATGAGGCCCGGCGCGCCGCTTCGCGGGCGGCTTGAACGGCGGGCAAGAGCAAGGCGATCAGAATTCCGATGATTGCGATGACGACCAACAATTCGATCAGCGTAAATCCACGAAAAGCGCGACGGAAGCGTGGGCTATGGACGGAATACATGACTTGAATCTCCTCCGAACGGTTCATTTGATAACGGCATGACACAAGCTGGACGATTGCGCGCGACGACACGAACGATTCGACCGTTCAGGCGGCGCGCGGAAGAAGACGATCGGCAATTCCGTCGTCACGCCGTTCGAGGAGGGGCACGACTGTGCCACGCAGAGAAGTTGCCCGCTCGGGGTGTTGCCTTTGCATGGGCGACCGACCGGACCACGACATCGAATCGGACCGGTCCTACGATCGATGCCGTTTCCGACGCCGGGGTTCGCTGAAAACGGCATACGAGGCAATGCGTGTCGCGATGATCCGCGGAATCGGACGAAACGAACCGACGCTGTACACCGTTTGCATCGCGGGTTGCGAGTTCATCCGCTTCAGCAACACATCCGTGGTCGCACGATGCCCGGGAATATTCTTGCAGTCCGGCGTGGTTGTGCAGACCGATCGCGCCGACCGAAAGGTAGAGAAACCATCCGGTCAAGAGTATCCGGCCGAATTTACAAACCTTCGTGCGAACCACGGTACTTGCCGTTACCGGATCCAATCAGTCAAGCAGGTGGATGTGTATAGATTATAACTAGAAAAGCAAGAGCGGCTTCCATTCGTTTCGAGGTTGTCCCTTCGACGCCTGACGGTTGCAGGAGGGCTTCGAAAGCAAGAAAAGCCGGAAGACGCACTTTCGATGCGTTTTCCGGCTCGAAATCGTGGGTCGATTTATCGGCTCAGCCGGCGTGCCGGCAAACCGCTATTGGTCCCAGCGAAGCACGGCACCTTGATCGGCGCTGGTGGCCAGCTTCGCATACTTGGCCAAGTAGCCTTTCGTGTAACGAGGCGCCGGCGGCTGCCAGTTTTTCTTGCGTTCGGCAAGTTCTTCGTCGCTCAACTGCACAGCCAGTTTGCGGTTCGGGATGTCGATCTCGACGATGTCGCCGGGCTGTAACAGGCCGATCGGACCACCCGCCGCCGCCTCGGGGCTGACGTGCCCGATGCAGGCGCCGGCCGTTCCACCGGAGAAACGTCCGTCGGTGATCAAGGCGACACTGTCGTCCAGCTTGACACCTTTGAGGGCGGTGGTCGGCGCAAGCATTTCTTGCATGCCGGGGCCGCCTCGCGGTCCCTCGTAGCGAATGACGACGACGTCACCGGCCTTTACCTTGCCGTTGACGATTCCCTCGTAGGCCTCGGTTTCGGATTCGAAAATGACGGCCGGTCCCGAGTGTTGCATCATTTGCGGGAGGACGCCCGCCGTCTTGACGACCGCGCCGTTCGGCGCCAGGTTGCCGTACAAAATGGCCAGGCCGCCGTCTTGGCTGTAGGCGTTGTCGACCTCGCGGATACAGTCATAAGGATCGAAGCCGAGCTGTTCCGCCGACAATTCCCGCACGCTGCCGACGGTCCGTTCGACGTTGAGGCCTTCGACATTCCGCTCGCCGGTGGTCGTGACCGCCGCCAAGGCCAGTGCTTCTTCGCACACCTTCTCGCCGCGGATGTCGTACTCGTCGATGTTTTCCCCCAGCGTCTTGCCGGTGACGGTGGGACATTCGAGATGCAGCAACTGGGGGCGTCCTCGACGGATCGAACCGAGAATCGTGTGGATGCCGCCGGAATTGTGGACGTCTTCGACATGATAGCTGCTGCTGGGTGCGACCTTGCACACATTGGGCGTGCTGCGGCTGAGGTGGTCGATCCGGCTGATGTCGTAAGGGATTTCCGCTTCGCGGGCGACGGCCAGCATGTGCAGCACGGTGTTCGTGCTGCCGCCCATCGCCATGTCGAGCACCATCGCGTTGTCGACCGATTCGGCCGTAACGATTTCGCGGGGCAACAGGCCGTGGCCGTCCCCTTTTGCTTCGTACTCGAGAACCATTTGCACGATGCGTTCGGCGGCACGGCGGTACAGCTTCTTGCGCTCGGCGCTGGTGGCGACGATCGTTCCGTTGCCGGGCAACGCCATGCCCAACGCCTCGCACAGGCAATTCATGCTGTTGGCGGTGAACATACCCGAACACGAACCGCACGTAGGGCACCCGGCCTGTTCCAAGGCGAGCAATTCTTCTTCGGACAATTTGCCGTCTTGCTTGGCCGCGGCACCGATGAAGACGTCGATCAGATCGACTTTCTTGCCGTCGGGCGTGCGGCCGGCCTCCATCGGCCCGCCGCTGACGAAGATAGTCGGGATATTGCATCGGACGGCCGCCATCAGCATGCCGGGCACGATCTTGTCGCAGTTCGGAATGCAAATCATTCCGTCGAAGCAGTGGGCCTGGACCATCGTTTCGACCGAATCGGCGATCAGTTCGCGGCTGGGCAACGAGAATTTCATCCCGCTGTGCCCCATGGCAATACCGTCGTCGACGCCGATCGTGTTGAACACGAACGGCACGCCGCCTGCCGCGCGAACACATTCCTTCACATACTCACCCACTTTGTTCAGGTGGACGTGACCGGGAATGATGTCGGTGTAGCTGTTGCAAATGGCGATGAAGGGCTTTCGGAAATCGTCTTCTCCGACGCCGGTAGCGCGTAAGAGACTACGGTGCGGTGCGCGTGCATCGCCCAGTTTGATCGTGTCGGATCGCATGGTCGTCACCTGAAAATATTTGAAATATCGTCATCGAAACGGGGATGGCCCAAAAATGCTATTCTAGCGATGCCGCCGGGGCGAAAAAAGGATCGCAAAGCAATCGGCGCGCCGCGTCGACGGTTGACCGATGTTTCCGGAAAGCCATAATGGTTCTAGTCGACGTGAAGTTTCCCGTACCGCAGCAGCCGAGAAAACGATCGGTCTGCCGATGTAATAATGCGGGAACACGTGCGTTCGACGGCAAAGGGTGCAACATGCGTGTTGCAGGGACTCGGTCGTACGTCTTTAGTTCATGACCGAGAGTGATCGGGGATGGTCGGGCCGCCATCCGGTTCGGAAACACACGTTCCGGAGACTGCACGATGGCAAAACCCCGCAAACGCGGTGGGCGAAAAACGTCCGCCCGATCTTCTGCACAACCTGCCCAAAACGATTCTCCCGCGCTGCAAAGCTCAAACGCGGAATCTTCGCGGACCGACGACAATCGCGAGACGGATTCCGTGTCCTCACCACCACGCGACGATACCGACGTGGCCGCTGACGATGCGACGACGCAAAGCGCCGGCGGTTGTCTCGTTCGCCTCTATTGGATGGTGGTCGGTTATCTGATCGCGGTGATTTGCGGCGTGTCGATCATCAACCATCACGGATCGTTCTCGGTGGTCGATGTCGTTTATTGGGCGGCCGTCGCGGGGATCATCGTCGCAAGGTATGTGGACGTCGTGAAATTTCAAGGCACGAGAACCGACGGGAAACCGGCCACTCTGGCCGATTGGAAACGGCATGCGGCGATCAACGTCGCGGTGGCGATCGTCGGCTGGGCTGTGATCCACTTCGTGCGCATCAGCGGGTGACGGTCACTTCTGCGGTAGACGGTTCCGAATCGCTTCGAGGCCGAGGGGCGACTTCCTCGCCGCGCCATACGGGAATCGGTCGCGAGAATTCTCCGGTCGTCACCGGCGGCAGCATGAAGACGGTGTCTCCGCTTCGATTCGTGAAATACAGGCGGCTTTCCGATTCGCGGCGCGCATGGCCGTCGGCCCATAAGGCGTAGAAATCGGGCTGCGCTCCGAGCGGCCGGCGAATGTAGGTGTGGTTGAACACGCTTTGAGCCGTCAAGCGACGCACTTTTTCCCAATGCCGGCCTCGATCGCGGCTGGTCCACATGACGACTTCGCCGCCGGGATTGTACGCTTGTGGCCCGGTGTCGGTCGGTGCGATCAGCCGCCAGGTTCCGTCCGGCTCGATGTAGAGCGGCCCGTAGTCGTAGTTGTGGTCCGAGGTGGTGACGTCACGAATCACCCATCGCGTGCCGTCGAATGCGGCCGTGTGCCAAACTCGCGGACCCGATTCAGGACCCGAGCGGTAGCCGTTGCTCGTCAGGTACAGAATCACCGGACGCCCTTCGGCGTCGTAATTGATGTCTTTGAGGTACACGAGCCTGCCCTCCGAGGCGTAGTCATGTACCAACGCCGCGTTGTCCGGCTCCAGGAGCGGGAGGTCGATCGGTGTGCCGTCGGCGGTTTGCCACGTGTCGCCACCGTCGCGGGTTTCCAGATAGTACAAGTTCGTTCTTGCGTTGAGACCACCCTGCCGGGGATGGACGTTGAACGCCGTTCCTACTCCCCACGGGGCCGGCCAACTGATCTGGTATTGGCCTTGGGCCATGGCTGCCAACAGGCGACGATTCGACCAGGTGAATCCGTCGTCGCTGCGCCAAACGAACAAGAATCGTCTCCCCTGTTCGTAATGCGTGTGGAGAAAACAGAAGCCTTTTTGGGGGACGAACCATGGTTGAGAATATGAAAAATTCGTTTCCGCGATTCTAATGAACGAATCGATCGCGTACGGCTTTTCGCTGCGATGGACGAACGCCGGTCGGGACGTTCCGTGGGCATTCGAGAAAATCCACACGTATCCCTCGCCATCGATGACCAGCGTGGGGTTGTCGTGGGCGTCGTCCGTCTGTTTGTCGAGCAGGATGCGGGGGCGTGCCACCAGGCCGGTCTCGTGGTCGTAGTACGAGATCATATGCAGCAGCCGGTTGGCGTCGGACGCTCGCCCTCCGAAAACGAAGAACGTCTTGCGGACTTCAGGAGCGTAGATCGCGATCGGATTCAGTTGCTGCGGGTACGTTCCCAACCCGCCACTGTACTTGTACACGTATTCGTCGCCCGACGGTTGATTGGGATACCAGATTCCCTGGAAGCCCTCGGCATACGGAAGGGGGAACGGCTTTTCCGTTGCGACGGCGGGCAGGGGAGAGTTGTCCACTCGCTGCCAAAGCGGTATCTCCGGCGGCTCCGTCGGCGGCGAGTCCTGGGCAGCGGGAACCCCGCGGCTGTTTTCGGCGACGGGCGGTTCTTGCTCGACCGGCGGCTTCGCGGAGGACTGCCCCAAGCACGGCACGGCAAGGAAACCCGCGAGGAGGCTGCCGGCAAGCAGAAGAAAAAGCCGCGTTCCGCGATCGTGAGAATTGAATTGGTGCATCGGCGACACCTTGAAAAAGGAGATTGTAAACCCAAAGCACTCCAGCGGTTGGCAGTATGTTTCGGCAATTCCCTCAAAGCAAATGTCTGTGCGCCCGGCGATCGGGCGAGGCAAGGTGGAAACGACCTGTCCAGAGGCGGGGTGTCGGCTTGTGGGCGAGATAGGCGTGCGGTATCCTGAGGGTTTCTTTGTCGGTCGCCGGGTTCCGTCCGAGTGAACCGCATCACCGTCCCCCCATTCGGCGGGAAAACCGATTCGTGGTTGTTACGAACAGCGAGGTCACGATGGCGCTTTCGAAGTCCACCAGCGACGTTTGCCGAGAACGGTTTCCCAACTTGCGTGAGAACGATCCGGAACTGTACACGCTGATCGAACAGCAGGCCGAATACGAGGCGACGACGCTCAAGATGATTCCGTCGGAGAACTTCGCCTCGATCAACGTGTTGGAAGCGACCGGTTCGGCCCTGACCAACAAGTACTGTGAGGGATATCCCGGCGCCCGCTACTACGAAGGCAATGATATTGTCGACAAGATTGAAAACCTCGCCATCGAGCGTCTGAAGGCCTTGTTCGGTGCCGAGCATGCCAATGTGCAGCCTTATTCCGGTTCGCCTGCGAATCAGGCGGTCGACCGGGCGTTGGCCGAACCGGGTGATAAAATCATGGGCATGCCTGTGCCTGCCGGAGGGCATTTAACACACGGGTGGAAGGTCAATTTTTCGGGACAGGATTATCAAACCGTTCATTACGGCCCGCGGGTCGACACGGGGCTTCTCGATTACGACGAGGTCCGCGAGATCGCGCGGCGGGAACGGCCGAAAGTGATTTGGGTGGGCGGCACGGCCTATCCTCGCACGTTCGACTACAAGATCTTCGCCGAGATCGCCCAGGAGATCGATGCGTACTTGGTGGCCGACATTGCCCACATCAACGGGCTGATTGTCGGCAAAGTACATCCTGATCCGGTGCCGTATTGTGATGTGGTATCGAGTACGTGCCACAAGGCACTGCGTGGTCCGCGGGCAGGATTCATTCTCAGTCGAATCGAAGATCGCCTGAAAGACAAGTATCATCCCGACAGCAAGCTGAACTTGGCCAAACGCATCGATCGAGCCGTGTTTCCCGGCTTGCAGGGCGGACCACATATGAACGTCATTGCGGGCATGGCGACTGCCTTTCGTGAGGCGGCCACCGACGCCTTCCGCCAATACGCGGCTCAGGTGGTCAAGAATGCGAAACACCTGGCCGAATCGCTTTTAGCCAAAGGCTACAAATTGGTCAGCGGCGGGACGGACAATCACCTTCTGATCATGGACTTCCGCGACAGCGAGCATACCGGTAAAGAAATCGCCAAAGCGCTGGCGGCAGGCGGCATCATCGCCAATTTCAATATGGTGCCCGGCGATCCGCGAAAGCCGTTCGTTACCAGTGGTGTGCGAATGGGAACACCCGGCTTGACCAGTATGGGCATGAAAGAGCCGGAAATGGAGAAAGTCGCGGAGTGGATCGACCGGATTTGCCGCAACATGGACCGTTTGGATGAAGTCGCTCCGCAGGTGCGGGCGGAAGTGGCCGACTTGTGCCGTCAATTCCCCGTGCCGGGATTGCGATCGGCAGCGGTGTGATTCTAATTGTCTTTCGAACGTTCGACGGGCGCCGGGAGTCTGTCTAGATTCGGGTATCGCGGGGGAAGACGCGCGCGGGCAGAGACCGGCGAGCGGTCTCGCACAAAAAAACGCCGCGCCCCGAAACAATCCATTTCAGGACGCGGCCGCTTCCGGGAGGGACAAAAAGCGTTCGGTACTCGGCCGAGATTACCTTTCGGCCCTACGGCAGCTCATCGTGGTGCCGTCATTTGTCTTTTTTCGTGTCCTTGTCACACTGCTTGTCTTTGTCGCAGCCCTTCTTGTCTTTGCAACATTCCTTGTCGCAGTCCTTCGGACACTTTTTCTTGTCACAATCCTTTTTGTCTTTGTCGCATTCCTTCTTTTTGTCGCACTCACCACAATGAGTGAGGTTGGCGTCTTCGGCGACGGAAACGGTCGCCTGGCCATCCGAAGGAGAAGCCGACTCGACCGCCGTGGCAGCCCACGCTGGTAAGACCAACAAGGCGGCCAACACTGCAAACAATCCCAAATAACGCTTCATTCAACCACTCTCCCAACAAGAGATACCCGAAGGCCGACAGAAAAACAAGCGCCTTTCACGAAAATTTTGGCAATGCTTTCTGTCAAATTTGACACAAAAGTATTATCGACCGATCCCGAGCTGCGGCAACCCATAAAATTGTCGATATTTTCAATGATGTATGCATCGTTTTTGCGAGGTTCATGTCGTCTTAAGTTTGGGAGGGCTGTTTCTCCAGAAGTGCCTTTTGCAGCGGTGCATTCGGGCAGTCGTGGGGGACGGGGGGTGCGCATGCTTGATCGCCGTTGTCCCGGCAGCTACCTTTAGAATCCGGCGATCGAGTCCGCACAGCCTCTCGGAAATCTTGTGTCGGCAAAGCAAAGGAAGCTGTCATGAGCCGATTGATCGACCTGTCGCATCCGTTAGTCGACGGGCAGTTGAGCTATCCGAACGATCCGCCCTTGGTGATTCGAGACTACCGAACGATTCATGCGGGCGGGTGTAACGTCAGTAGCGTTCAATTCGGCACGCATCAGGGAACGCACCTGGACGCCCCGTACCATTTCATCGATGGGGGAACACCGCTGGACGCAATTCCGCTCGAGCGGTTTTACGGGCCGGCCGCCTTGGTCGATTTGGCACCCGGCGGCGAATTACCGGCCAAGACCCCCATTACTGCCGAGATGCTTGCCGAACACGCCGACGCCTTTTCTGAAAAGGGACGCGTGATTTTGCGGACGGGCTGGTATTCGCACTTCGATACTCCGGCTTATTTCACGGATCTTCCGTCGCTGACGGAAGACGCGGCTGCTTGGATCGCCGAACGAAGAATTTGGCTGTTGGGGATGGACATGCCGACCCCCAGCAAGATCGCCGGACGCCGGTGCCACGAAATCTTGTTGGCGCCGGGTACGGAGATCGTCATCGTCGAGGGACTGACCAACCTTCACGAGCTGCCTTCCCGGTTCACGCTGGCGGCGTTTCCGCTGAATTTCGCAGGACGAGACGGTTCGCCTGTCCGTGCGATAGGCATCGTCGAATAGTCTCGCCGCCGGTTAATCGCATGCAACAGGGGCTCGTTTCGGAGAAAATGGGCATCATGACGGCATCGTTCGAGGAATCCGACTTTCGTGCCGTCGTGCCCGTGCCGCAGAAACCGAGCTATCTTCCGGGGACACGGATCGAGATCGTCCGCACCGTTTTGCCTCGTCGTTACCGGCACGCCTTGTTCGATTTCGACGGAACGTTGAGCTTGATCCGTGAAGGTTGGCCCGAGGTCATGATCCCGATGATGGTCGAATACCTACGGGAAACGCCGCGCGCCGAGCCGGAAGACCGACTGCGTGCCTGTGTGACGTCGTTTGTCATGCGATTGAACGGGAAGCAGACGATCTACCAAATGATGCGTCTTGCCGAGGAGGTCGAGCGACGCGGCGGAAAACCATTGGATCCGTTCGAATACAAGGCGGAATATCTGCGGCGGCTGCGTGTGCACATCGACGGTCGGAAGGCCGCGCTGCGGGACGGTTCCCGATCGCCGGACGAGTTCTTGGTGCCCGGGGCGAGACGGTTTCTCGGCCTTCTTCAGGCCCGGGGACTCATCCTTCATTTGGCGAGCGGAACCGACGAAGAAGACGTGGTCGAGGAATGCAGGTTGTTGGGCTTGGACGCGTTTTTCGGAGATCGCATTCACGGCGCACGACAAGATTTCCGCCGGTTTTCCAAAGCCCGTGTGATCGCCGACATTTTTGAGCACGAAAACGTGCGCGGCGATGCGCTTCTAGGCATCGGAGACGGGTACGTCGAGATCGACAACATCAAGACTGCCGGAGGAACGGCCGTAGCGGTCGCCAGCGACGAGAAACATCGTAGCGGCCGCGTCGATCCTTGGAAACGCACGCGACTGATCGAGGTCGGCGCCGATCTGGTCGTTCCCGACTATCGTGAGGGAGAAGCCCTTGTTGCGTATTTGTTCGGCGATTCGTAGCGCCGGACATATCGATGGCCGTCGCGCGTGTGCCGCCGTGTCGATCAAGGCCGTCACGACGAACAGGATGCGACCATGTCGTTTGAACGATTCGACCCTTCGCGATTGCATCTCTTGCCGCTGCGGCAGCGCGTGCACGACATAGATCGCAGTGTCATGATGTCGCCGAATGCTCCTCCGCCTGCGTTCAGTCATCCGGCGCTCGAACCGTTGGCCGAACGCATTGCGGCGGCTGCAAGAGCAAGGCGGGCGATCATTGCGGCTTGTGGCGCCCATGTGTTGCGAGAAGGGGCCGGGCCGTTGCTCATCGATTTGATGGTGCGCGGCTTGATCACGCACCTTGCGTTGAACGGAGCGGGAGCCATTCACGACTTCGAATTGGCAATGATCGGAGCGACCTGCGAAAGTGTGGCCAGATACGTTCAAGAAGGACAATTCGGATTGTGGCAGGAAACGGCCCGCTTCAACGAGGCGGCCGTCGAGGCGGCGAAGAACGACATCGGACTCGGTGAAGCCTTGGGCCGGATGATCGAACGGGAAACTTTTCCGTATCGAGAGACGAGCGTGTTGGCAGCCGGGGTGCGATTGGGTGTGCCGGTGACCGTTCACGTGGCGTTCGGGCAAGATATCGTCCACGAGCACCCGAACTTCGATCCGCAGGCGACCGGGCTTGCGACGTACAACGATTTTCTCGTGTTCTGTCGTTCGGTCGAAGACCTGGAAGGCGGGGTGTTCTTGAACATCGGCACGGCGGTCATGGGCCCCGAGGTCTATCTCAAGGCATTGGCCATGGCACGCAATGCGGCACACCGGCAGGGGCGACACATTCGGCTCTTTACGACCGCCGTCTTCGATATCGCGGCGCCGGAAGAGGGAATCGACACGGAGCCGCCCAAGACGGATCCCAAGTATTACTTCCGGCCGCTGAAGACGGTTCTCGTTCGCACGGTGGCCGACGGCGGCGAGAGTTTCTCCGTTCGCGGTCCGCATCGCCTGACATTGCCGGCACTGTATCACGCCGTGGTCGAAGCGGCGAAACGTTGACAACGTCCGAAAAGGAATTGCTCATGCCTGACGGGCTGACGCCGTATACCGCGTTTTCGAAAGAAAGAATTGCCTCGCTGATCGACCGGTTTTCGCAAGTGCGGACGGCAGTGTTCGGCGATTTCTTCTTGGACAAGTATTTGGAGGTCGATCCGAGGCTTGAAGAAACGAGTGTCGAGACGGGACAACCGGCGCACCAAGTCGTAGGTATTCGGCATTCTCCCGGCGCAGCCGGAACGGTCGTGTGCAATCTGGCCGCCTTGGGCGTCAAAGAAATTCACACGATCGGGATCATCGGTGACGACGGCGAGGGATACGAATTACAGCGGGATCTCATCCGAATGGGATGTATCACGCAATACTTGCACGTCGTACCCGGCCGTGCGACGCCCACGTATCTCAAGCCGCGCGACATCGATCGTCCCGGGATTGCGGGCGAGCATCCGCGGTACGATACGAAGAACCGGACACCGTTGTCGGACGATCTTGCCGATCAGTTGTCGAGGTCGTTGGAGACGGTGTGTCCGCAAGTCGATGCCGTGGTCGTATTGGACCAGGTCGAAGAACACGATTGCGGCGTCGTGCATTCGAAAACGATTGCTTTCTTGCCGGAGTTGGCAGGTCGCTATTCGGACGTGCAATTCTGGGGCGACAGCCGAAGCCGAATTCACCGGTTTCGGGGAGTGGCGGTAAAGTGCAATCGATACGAGGCCGTCTTCGGACGGGCGGCCAAGGACGATACGGAGCTTTCGTTCGAGCGGTTGGCCGAGGCCGTGGAAGATCTACGTCGTAAACTGAATGCGCCGCTTCTGGTAAGTTGCGGAGCCGACGGGATGCTGGTGTACGACGACACCTTGCGCCGTGTGCCGACCATCTCGGTAGAGGGGCCGATAGACCCGACGGGAGCGGGCGACAGTGCGATGGCCGGGTGCGTCGCGGCGCGAGCTTCCGGGGCTAAGTGGGAAGAAGCGGCACTCGTGGGGAACCTGACGGCATCGCAAACCATTTGTCGACTCGGAACGACCGGAACCTGCTCGCCTGCCGAACTGCGTCGAGCCGTCGATGCGTGGTTCGAAGAGTGGGGCGATTGAATCGCACGACCTCGAGCGAACGGTCTCGTAGAGAACCGGGGAGAGAGAGCACTGCGACGAGGAGCGACGTGAGCAAGTCCGGCAAAAAAACGGGCGGTGCGGCACATTCACGAGGCATACGTCCCGCAAGCGAGCGCTGGTTCGATGGTATCCGCGCGGTGTACGGGGTGATCGATCAGCTCGACCGAGAGCATGCCGTGGCCGAGGCCGAAGGTCTTTCGTGTCTGATCGACGACGCGGCGTCACGCCATCTGATGCGATCGCAGCCGTTGAAAACGTGGGCGAAGAAACTAGGAATCGGCACTGCCGACGATCGATTGCCGCACTTGATGGCGGCGATCGATACGGTGTTTGCCGTCGCGGCTGTGGCCACCATACTTCCGCGGTTGCCTGAACCGTGGCAACGTGCTCCGCAGCGAATCCGGCAATTTCTTGCCGGGAGGAATACCGACTCGTCGCAAGCTGCGAGAGTCGGCGGAAAGATCGTGACTTGTCTGCCGCGGCCATTTTCTTGGTTCGTTGATGCCTTCGACGATTTCCCGGATTTGCAGGGGTGGACGGCTCGTTTGTCGGAGCGTCGATCCGACGCCGGGGAAGCGGGTGGGACTTGTGCCGACGATTTATGCAGGTCGTTGTACGAGACGATCGTGCCGAAAGCGGTCCGGCTGTCGCTGGGAGAGTTTTATACACCCTCGTGGTTGGCCGAGCATGTGTTGGCCAATGTCGTTCCCACACGCCTCGACGATCGGCATGCGTATCCGCTTGACGGGGCGCCGTTGTTGATCGATCCCTGTTGCGGATCGGGCGTATTTCTCTTGGCGGCGATTCGTCGTTTGACCGCGGGAGGAATAGACGACCTGCATGAAGCGGATTGGAGCGGTTTGATGGGGATCGACATTCATCGGCCTGCCGTACTGGCGGCACGGCTCAACGTGCTTGCGGCGCTGGCTTCGATGGTCTCGCCCGCAACGGCCGAACGATTGCCGCGGATTCGTCACCTTGATTTCCTAGGGCAGTTCGGCACGGCGTCGGCAGAGCTTGGGGGCGACTTTCGCTTGGTTGTCGGCAATCCGCCGTGGCTGGTG
Source organism: Thermostilla marina (assembly GCF_054657455.1). Lineage (NCBI taxonomy): Bacteria > Pseudomonadati > Planctomycetota > Planctomycetia > Pirellulales > Thermoguttaceae > Thermostilla > Thermostilla marina. Next base: position 1,831,559 of record NZ_BAAHYR010000001.1, read on the forward strand.
TGGGATAGCCTACCTGAATCGCGGCGGACGGGGGCCGAAAAGTTGTGGCGGCGATTCGGGTTGTTCACGCTCGACGGAACGGCGGCGCGGCACGGTGGAGCGAAGAAAGATCTCGCTTCGTTGGTCGTGTTGGCGGCTGCCGAGTCTCTGCTCGCCGACGGCGGGCGGCTGGCGATGCTCGTTCCTCGATCGTTGTTGCATGCCAAGGGGGCCGCCGAAGGCTTTCGACGCGCATTGAGCGAGGTTCGGGGCACCAAGCTGCGGTTGACGGCGGTCGACGATTTTTCGGCCGTTTCGGTGTTTCCCCGAACGACGAATCGGACGGCGGTCCTGTATTTGGAAAAAGGGAAAACAACGCAGTTTCCCGTTCCTTATCGGCGGTGGTCGGAAGATGAAGGCGACCTCGCATCGCTTGCATGCACGTTGGGACCGATCGATTCGACCGACCCCGGCAGACCGTGGCTCATCCTGCCCGACGGTGTCGAGGTGGATGCGGGCCGCATTTTGTCACCGTCGGCTTACCGCGGCAGTCTGGGGGCCAATACGGCCGGGGCGAACGGCGTGTATTGGGTGGAAATCGTCGGACGACGTGACGGTTTGCCGGTGATTCGCAATCTCGGCGATGCGAGTCGTCCGCCGTTTCCGATCGTCGAAACTCCGATTGAGCCGACTTATTTGTATCCGCTGTTGCGCTGGGGCGATGTGCAACGCTTCCGGGCTCGGCCGAGCGCATGGATCCTCCTCCCGCAAGATGTCCGCTCACGTCGCGGCGTTCCCCAAGAGCAGTTGGAGACCGAATCGCCGAGGACGGCGGCATATCTTCGGCATTTCGAAGGTCGCTTGCGGACGCGGGCGGCTTATCGGCGATTCCAACATCGGGCGGCGTGGTACTCGATGTACAATGTGGGACCGAACACACCGGCCGAGTGGAAGGTCGTGTGGCGTCGGATGGACCGTTCGCTGCAAGCGGCCGCCGTGGGGCCGATCGACGATCCGTACCTGGGGCGGCGTCCCGTCATCCCGCAAGAGACGTGCGTCTTCGTGCCCTGCGACGACGCCGACGAAGCGCACTACCTCGCGGCGTTTCTCAATAGCTCGCCCGTCCGGTTTGTGGTGGGCCATTACAGTTTGACGGGCAGCAAGGGGTTCGGCTCACCGCATATTCTCGACGTGGTGGCCGTGACGCGGTTCGATCGCGAAAACGACGACCATCGCCGATTGTCGGAACTCGGACGCGAGGCGACCGCAGCCGAAGCGGTGGACCGTCAAGAGCGCTTGCTTGCTATGATCGACGCCGTGGTCGCGCGATTGTGGGGCCTTACTGAACGGACGGTCGCGATCATGCAGGATTGCCTCGGCGTCGGCTGAATCGGCGAGGAACCTACGGCGCCTGCTTGACGGGTGGTGTCTCGGCGCCGGCATTTCGACGCAGCCGATCCAATTCGGCCAGCAGTCGTTTGACGATCTCGGGATGGGTATCGGCCAGGTTGCGGGTTTCACCGATGTCGTCGGCGAGGTTGTACAGCTCGATTTCGCCGGTATCGAAGAACTGGATCAACTTCCAATCGCCATGGCGAATGGACCCCGCCGAGCGGCCTCCTAAGAAGTGCGGCTTTTCGAGCGGATAATGCCACCACAACGGCCGATCGGGCAGTTCGGCCCGTGGATTTTCCCAGACGCTCCGCAACGAAATGCCGTCGATCGGCTGCGAGTCGGGAATCTCAAGGCCGCATATTTCGGCGAAGGTGGGGAAGAAGTCGATCGTGGAAACGGGCGCGTCGCACGTCGTTCCCGCAGGCACGTATCCCGGTAGACGGACGATCATCGGTTCGCGGACGCCGCCTTCGTACAGCGTTGATTTTCCCGCCCGCAAGGGCGCATTCGAGGTGACGCGATCCTCACCGCCGTTGTCTGAAGTAAACACGACAAGCGTCTTGTCGTCGATCCCGTACCGCCTCAAACGCTCGTAGATCATGCCGACACCTTCGTCGATCAGTTGCAATTGGGCGGCGAGATGCGGATTCCGCTTGCGTTCGGTTGCGTCGGGGAAATCGGCAAGTTTCTTTTCATATTTTTCCACGAGATCGGGACGTCCGACTAGGCGCGTGTGCACCGCGTAATGGGGCACGTACAGGAAAAACGGCTCGTCGTGGTGCCTGTCGATGAATTCGACGGCCTCTAGATTCATCCGGTCGATCAGGTGTTCGTCGGGCAGCCGCTTCTTGATCGCCGGATTGAAGTGGTACGGCCAGAAATAGCTGCCGCCGGCGATACCGCGACGCTCCGAGACCAGGACTTCTTGGAAACCGTGGGCTTGTGGTCGAATCTCGACGGCACCGTGGTGTTCGTAACCGGTCAAATGCCACTTGCCGATCATTCCGGTCGTGTAACCGGCGGCCTGAAAGGCTTCGGCAACCGTCGTCAATTCGGTAGGCAGGTGTTTTGGATCGTTAGGGCGAAGATAGTCGGTGATTCCCACGCGGGCGGGAACCTGTCCCGTCATGAAAGCTGCTCGCGTCGGTGAGCATACCGGGGCAGCGGCGTAGGCTTGGGTGAATCGCATGCCTTCACGCGCCATACGGTCGAGGTTCGGCGTTTCGTTGAACGTGTTACCGTAACACCCGAGTTCGGCCCAACCGAGGTCGTCGGCCAAAATGAAAATGACGTTGACCCGCTCGGCGGCCGAGACCGCGATTGTCGGAAACCACACACCGGCCGCAGCGAGCAGAGCGGCAAGCACGTGCAGCATGCCGAAAAAAGGTTTCGTCCCCGTCGAAGCCCGTCCACAAAGTTCGAGATCATAGGTCGTCATCGTATTCCCCCACAACGAAGTAACGATTGTGTATCCGGTTGCGGCGCTCTCTTGTGCATTGCGAAAATCGGTCCCGGCGCACGATGTCGCAGCGGAAACGAGAAATCGGGCCCCAGAACGCCTCCAATGTGGAGCCTCGCGCACGCCAAGTCAACCGAGCGGCAAAGACGAACCGTGGAGAATCGTACCCCGACCAACGGCACGAGGATCGGCCGGCGTTCTAGAAATATGTGACGCTGTAGGGGGACGCAAGCCGAGCGGAGCCACAAACTTGCGATCACGCGAGGGCGATCAGGTGTTTGTGATCTTCCAGCTCTTCGTCGAACAACGTCATGATGTTCCGCAACAGCGGCGGCGTGATCCGTAGAGAATGCAGCAACTGCTTGGAGAGGACGGTCAAGTTTCGCCCCACCGAGGTAATGCCCTTGTTGCTGCACAGGGCATTGGCCAGCTCGACGCAACGCACGATGTCGGCATACTTCCCCCGGTAATTGACCGACATATGATGATAGCGGATTGTGTCTTTGACGCTCTCGGGGAATCCCCAGATCTTGCCCAAACACTCACCGAGCATCGAATGGTCGAATGCCAACACGTTCTTTTCGACCGCGCAAAGCGGCGTTTCGTCGGTCAGTCGCTCCATCACCCGACAAAACGACGTGTGAATGTGCTGGTCTTCGAGGATGATTCCGATATCGTGCAGCAACCCGGCCAGAAACATGTCTTCGGCGTTGGAATGACCGAGTTGACGGGCGATCATGCGGGCAATGACCGCAACCGAGACCAGGTGGCGCCACAACTCGCTGCGCTTGTATGTGCCGATCGTTTCATCGACCTTGAACAATTCGCTCACGCTGGCGGTCAGCGCAAGGTTGCGGATTGCCTTGACGCCCAGGTAGGCGATCGCCTGTTGAAGATTCGTGATCTTTTGCCGCAGGCCGTAGGCGGAAGAATTCACGTACCGCAGCACGCGAGCCGAAAGCGCCGTGTCGCTTTCCATGGCGATCGTCATGTCCGCCGCACACGAAGTCGGATCGTTCGCGATTTGCAAAATACGAATCGCGACGTGGGGAAGCGTGGAAATCTCGTCGATACGCCGCGCGACGGCATCAACCGCCGCGTTGCCCCCGGGCACGAAGTTCATCAGTTGAGGCACGGTTGCGTCCCTCTTGTTCGAACCGCTCACATCACCGGACGAAGAACGAGCGGGGTTTCGAACGACAACGGGCGATTGAGGTGTCGGGTTCCAGGGTTCGTCGTCTTCTGAAGCACCGTGTCGGCGAAATCTGCCCGAAAAAATCTAGCTCTTCGTCGAGTCGAATATTCGTCGATCCCGCCTCACACGACCGAGTGGCAGGGGGACATTGCATCGACGACGCGGGTTGTAGCGACCGTGCCGGTGAATCCCCGCTCTATTGCGGGGGTCACGCTGCGCCTTCGGCTTTTTCCAGGCCCACTGCTTGGATTTGTTCCAAACTGCGGCCGAGTTTCTTGCGTCGCGTGCCCGACTTCGTCAAGCGGCGCGAAGCGATCGCCTGCGGCGAGCTTTGGATAGCCTCGGCAATGTGTTGTTTGTAGTCGCCCGCCTCCGGCGGCGTGCCCAAATTGTCCACGGCATCGGCAACGCCCAACAACACGGCCTGACGGACTCCTTCCCGAATCCACGCGAAGAAATTCATGAGTATAGGCCTCCTGCCCGATCGGCTCTTTGAAGTGCAAGTTTCGTATGCTATCGGCGACGAGGAGGGACGCCGTTGGTGAACTCCTCCCCGCAGGGAACGGCGTCTGCTCTGCGAACATTGCGTCGCCTTGATCACAAAGGTACCGTACCGCGCTTGGGCTTTACGTGTCCAGAGCAGTTGCTTCGGTCGCTTGAGCCTGCGAGACTAAGAGGCCGGTAGCTATTGCCCCCCCAAACGCTTCGCTAGTTGTTGCCGTCCAGTGATTCGGAAAATGGCGGGATTGGTGAAAATGGAAAGAAAGTCACGGGTCGTGCTGACCGATTTCATCGACGACGATTTGGCGATCGAACGCCGTGTTTTGGGGGAACTCGCTGAGGTCGAAGCGCTCGCAAAGCATCACGAGAGCGAGTTGGAAGGTCTCGTTGAAGATGCCGACGTGTTGATTGTTTTCCATGAGTTGAGTGTGACCCGGGCGACGATCGACCGGTTGCAACGGTGTCGCTTGATCGTCCGAGCGGGGGTCGGGGTGGACAACGTCGACGGCGAAGCCGCTCGGCGACGCGGCATTCCGTTGGCCAATGTTCCCGACTACGGTTCGGAAGAAGTCGCCGATACGGCGATCGGCATGGCGCTCGCATTGGCACGTGGTATCCATCTGCTGAATTCCCGACTGATTCGCAAACGAGGTCCGTGGAGTTACGAGCAGGCGGTTCCGATTCTTCGGCTTCGCGGAAGGGTTTTCGGAATCGTCGGATTGGGCCGGATCGGCACGGCGGCCGCTTGCCGCGCGAAGGCCTTGGGAATGGACGTCGTGTTCTACGATCCGTACAAACCCGACGGTTACGATCGTGCGTTAGGGATTTGGCGGGCAGAAACGTTGACCGATTTGCTGTCGCAGGTCCACATTCTGAGCATCCATTGTCCGGCGACCGAAGAAACACGCGGCATGATCAATGCGGAGGCCCTGGCTGCGATGCCGGAAGGGGCCTACCTGGTGAACACCGCACGGGGGGCGATCGTCGATCCGGCGGCCGTGCTGGCGGCGATCGAATCGGGCCGTTTGGCGGGAGCGGCATTGGACGTGTTGCCGCAAGAGCCGCCTTCCGAGGACGATCCGCTGATTGCCGCCTGGCGGAATCCTGATCATCCGGCGCACGATCGGATCATCCTCAATCCGCACGCCGCTTTTTATTGTGTCGAGGGGCTGGAAGACATCCGTCGTAAGACGGCCGAGGCAGCACGGCGGGCGATTCTCGGGGAACCTCTGCGAAACATCGTGAATTGAGCGGGCGCGCCCGCGGTTTGTTTCGCTCAATAGGGGCTGGCCCAGTCCAGACCGGTTTCGCGTCGGATGCGGGCTTCGTAATCCCCCAGCAGACCGCCGATTAAGTCCCAGCGGTCGGCGCGGCGGATTTCGATGTCTCCTTGCTTGTTCACGCGGACGACGCTTTCGTCGGTCAAGCCCACCGCCTTCAACTGCTCGGGCGACGGGCCGCCTTCGTTGACCACGCGAAGCAATTGCTTGCCCGACATCTCGATGAATTCCATGCTCGATCTTCTCCGAAACCGGCGTTGAATTACAGAGAAAAGGGGAGTGAAAAGCGAGACGAGTTCCTGTGTAAACCGGCCCGTGGGATGAGCCGACGACCAACCCATCATAGATTTGCGCCGATTCGATCGTCAACCGATTCGGCGTTTCGCTCAGAGCTTGTCGACCAGCGGCCGGCAAGCCTTTGCCAGTTCAAGAATCGTTTCCAGCGTCAGTTCTTCCGCCCGCAGTTGGGGTTCGAGGTCGAGCTCGGACAGCACACGATCGACGGCTTCTTTCGAGGCCTTGCGCCCGAGCGTGCTGAGTACCTGCGCCCGGAGGAATTTGCGTCGATGCAAAAACAACCGCCGCACGAATTGATGAAAGAACTCACGGTCGAAGATTCGTGCCCGCAAGGCCGGATCGAATCGTAATGCGACGATGGCCGAGGTCACCTTCGGCCGCGGCCAGAAGACGCTCGGCGGCAAGATTCTAGCGATCTTGACATGGCATTGACTTTGTACCCAAAGCGAAAGAGAGCCGTAGTCCTTCGACCGGGGACGCGCGATCATGCGATCGGCGAGCTCTTTTTGGATGGTAACCGCCATCAGCTCGGGTGGGCGATCCAAAGTCAGTAAGTTCGTAATCAGCGGCGTCGCGATATGGTACGGAAGATTGGCGACCAGCTTGAATCGAGCGTCGGGAACGGCGGCCAGCTCTTCTTCCAACACCTTCAAAAGGTCAGGATGCAGTTTGTTTTTGTTTTTGAGGGCATCGTGATGAAGCAAGCGAACATTGTCGACTCCGCCCAGCGTTTCGGTTGCCAAGGTGTGCAGATCACCGTCGACTTCGACGCTCACGACGCGGCCGGCACGTTCCGCCAGCATCGACGTCAAGGCCCCGGTGCCCGTGCCCACTTCGAGGACGACATCTTGCTTGTCGACCTTGCCGACTTCGACCAACACGCCCAGCAGGTTCAAGTCGATCAGGAAGTTCTGTCCCAAGTCGGTCTTCGGACGAATCCCGGACGCCTCGAACCTGCGGCGGAGATAGCTAAGGGTTTGGCGCGGAAGAAGCGGCTTTTCCATCGTCGAGCGGGTCCTCGTCGGGGCGAGAGACGCATCAGGCCTTGGGCCAACTTTGGGCTTCGATCGCCCGTTGGACGTATTTGGCCAGAATGTCGGTTTCCAGGTTGACGACATCGCCTTCTTGCAACCCGCCCAGCGTCGTGACTTCCAACGTGAACGGGATCAAGGCCACGCTGAACCGTTCCGGTTCGCTGTCGACGATCGTCAAGCTTACGCCGTCGACGGCGATCGAGCCTTTGGGGGCCATTTGAGCGCCGAGACGCTGCGGAATGCGGAACCAAAAGCTTGACCAGTCGCCGTAATCTTCCCGCTTTTCCAGCGTGCCGACGTCGTCGATGTGTCCGGTGACGAAATGACCGCCCAGCCGTCCGCCCACCTTGAGCGAACGTTCCAGGTTTACCTTCGAACCGACGGCCAGCTTACCGAGGTTCGTGCGTTTGAGTGTTTCGGGACCGGCCTGAAAGGCGAACGTGTCGTCGGTGACGTCGACCACGGTCAGACAACAGCCATTGACCGAGATGCTGTCGGCCACCTTCGTCTCGGCGGCAATCGTCGGTTCACGGATGATCAGTCGTGTTCCGGGGCCTTCTTGAATCAGTTCGGCGACCGTACCCATCGTTTCGACGATACCGGAAAACATGGTTCGGCGTTCCTTTAAGCTTGTGTTGATTCGTGACGGTGCCGGCGAGGGGAAGCTGTCGAGTAGTCTGCGGGGCCTCGTGCCGCTCAGGGGACGGACGAGCCCGAGACCACGACGCCGCGATCACCCGAGCAGGCGCGGTGGTAAAGAATCGCAACCTCTTATCCTAAACGGAGTTGCGTCGCGTGAAAAGCGGGGGCGGGAGACCGCGGCGGCCAATGGAAATTGCGGAGTCGGCAAGTTGCGCATTGCCGTACGAATGCCGGACGACACTGCGGAAGATCGGCCCGACTGTTCAAAACGCGCGGGATGCGCCACAATACGGTCTTTGATCCCCGGCCGACAGAGGGTTTCGGAGAATTTCTTCCCGAGGAGGTGCCGTCCAATACGCTGTCGGCGGTGTCGGATGGCCTGATCGGGTGGATTGCGATAAACGTTTCGGTCGAACGCGAAGCCGGGAGGTGTTCGCGAGACCGGCCAGTCACGGTCGTTCCACGCAAACATTCTTTACGAGGGACAAGTCATGAACTCTACAATTTTGGACATTCAGGCCCGGCAGATCCTCGACAGCCGCGGCAACCCGACCGTCGAAGTCGACGTGGTTTTGGAAGACGGCTCGTTCGGCCGCGCCGCCGTTCCCAGCGGGGCCAGCACCGGGGTCCACGAGGCACTTGAACTGCGCGACGGCGACAAGAGTAAATATCTCGGCAAAGGCGTGTTGAAGGCGGTCGAAAACGTCAACAACGTGTTGGCCGCCGAGATTTGCGGCATGGATGCTTTGGATCAAGCGGCCGTCGACATGCGGATGCTCGAACTCGACGGTACCGAAACGAAAAGCAAGCTGGGGGCGAACGCGATCTTGGGCGTCTCGCTTGCCACGGCGCACGCCGCCGCCGACTACTGCGGGTTGCCGTTGTATCGGTACCTCGGTGGAGTGGGGGCTCGCGTCGTTCCGGCGCCGATGATGAACATCATCAACGGTGGTGCCCACGCCGACAACGCCGTCGACGTGCAAGAATTCATGATCATGCCGCTGGGCTTCGAGCGGTTTTCCGATGCGATCCGCTGCGGTTGCGAGGTGTTCCACAACCTGCGAAAAGTGCTCAAGGATCGCGGTTTGTCGACCAACGTCGGTGATGAAGGTGGTTTTGCGCCGGACTTGAAGAGCAATGAAGAAGCCCTCCAGGTGATCAGTGAGGCGATCGACAAGGCCGGTTACACGTTGGGGAAAGATGTCTACATCGCCCTCGACGTCGCTTCGAGCGAATTGGTTCCCGAAGAAGCCAAGAAGAGCGGCAAGTACGTGTACAACGTCGGCGGCAAGGAACTGACTTCGGCAGAAATGGTCGACATGCTTGCCGAGTGGGTCGACAAGTATCACATCGTCTCGATCGAAGACGGTTGTGACGAAGACGACTGGGAAGGTTGGAAGGTTCTCACGGAGAAGCTCGGCTCGAAGATCCAGCTCGTCGGCGACGACTTGTTCGTGACGAACACGAAGCGACTCCAAAAAGGTATCGAATCGGGGATCGCCAACAGCATTCTGATCAAGGTGAACCAGATCGGTACATTGACCGAGACGCTCGAGGCGATCGACTTGGCGCTGCGGAATGGTTACACGGCCGTCATCAGCCACCGCAGCGGCGAGACGGAAGACTCGACGATCGCCGACCTGGCAGTGGCCACCGGCGTCGGCCAGATCAAGACCGGTTCGGCTTCGCGAACCGACCGCATGGCCAAGTACAACCAGCTCTTGCGGATCGAGGAGATGCTCGGTCAGGGAGCGATCTACGGCGGTCCGTTGTTCCCGAAGAAGTGATCTTGACGCCGTTTTTACACCGGTAAGCCGTCATGAGACGATAGAGGTCGTCCGGGCCACGCAGTCCGGGCGACCGTTTTTCGTAGCCGGCGAGACTGAACGTGTATCGACGGAGCGTGCCGGTGCTTCAGTGGCCGCCGAATTCCTTCCACGTTTGACGCTGGGCTTCCGGCGGAGAGGGGGCATAGACGCGGCCGCCCAGATCGTTGACGATGTGCGCGATCTCGCTGCCGGGCGTTCCGTCCAGCCAAATGGTCGTCAAGTGATGCAGTCGGATGCCGGGTCTCGTCGGGGCTTCGACGGCGCTTCGAGCTTTGATCGGAGCGTCACGGAAGTAACAGTAGACTCCGATGCCCCACGCCTCATGCGTCGTCACGTGATCGGCCACCTTGTACGAGGCGAAACCGTTCGTTGTGCCGTGACGCCACGATTGCTGATCGGGGACGTCGTAGGGCATCTCGGATTGGTACATGTAGACGCGTCCGCCTTCACCGTTCCACACGGTTTGATATTCTTCGTGGTGTTCGTTGAACAAACCGTAAATCACGACGCCGTCGCCGTTGACGACCAGGCCGTTCTTCGTCGGGTTCGTGTTCCATCCCACGCCGTCACCGTGGTCGGCTCGCCAGATCCAAATGTGATCGACGACCGTGTGGTTGCTGTTGATGACGACGCCGACATCGTTCAGCCCGGCCGTGGGGCCGCCCGTGCGGACGGTAAGGTCGTACAGGAAGGTAGGATCGGCAGAATGATCCGCCGTACTGCCGGGCGGACCGATCTCCAATAGACACGTCGATTTGGGAACTCCGGCATCGAGAATCAAACCGGCGATCGTTGCACCGTCCACGTCGGCGACGGTGACGGCCGGCTGTCCGGTGGTAGGAACGAGCGACGGCAGCCCCAGTCCGAGCAGAATCGTCTTCGGATGCACGACGCGCAGCGGTTCCCGCAAAGGATAGATTCCCGGGGTAAACAGAACGTGCTTTCCGGCTTTCAACGCCGCGTTGATCGTGTCGGAATTCGATTCGTTCGGGTTCGCAATGTAGAACGCCTCGAGAGGCAGGGATTCGCCCGGTGTGGGCGCGTTTCGCCACGAGACACCCTTCCTGTCCTTTTGCAAGGCCGGAACGAAAACCCGAAAGCGCCCGCCCTCATCGATGAATAAATAGGGTTTTTCTCGGATAAGGGGCGCACGGTCGATCACCGTGTAGGCCGGTTCGGGGAACGTATTTTCGGGTGCATTTTCGCAACCGACGAAGACCATGTTCCACACGGCATTGGTCCAGTCTTGCCATGCACTGTTGCGTGAAAGCCACTGTTGCTGCGATGCAGGGACCACTTTTCCGTCGACGATCGAATCGGCCAGAAAGCCGCCGCTGGCGTAGCCGACGTTTCCGTGCGGTCCCCAATCGAACAATTGGAGTTCGCCGCGAATGTGGAGTCGTCGCAACGGCGCCGCCTGCGAAACGGCGATGCGTGTGATGCCCAGCTCCGTCAGGTAGGGGACTTTCGCCGAAGGTGTTACGGAAAGATTTTCCAGCACCCGCCAAAAGTTGTTCAGTGCATGCCCGTTGGGATCCCACTTGGCATTGACGGTGACGCCGCCGTCGATGTGCACGTCGTCCGGATTGCGGCCCAAGCCCGCCACGTGCGTGTAAAACCCGATGCAAAAATTCACCCGGTAGGTTCCGGGGGCGAACAAGAGCGCGTATCGCTCGCGGCCGAAATGATTTGTCTCCATCTTCCGAAATACGGCGTCCAACGTTTGTTGAACGGCTTCGGAAGGCATGTCGGGTGTGAAGACGTACACATTCGGGCCGAGAACGGTTTCGTCGGCGACGGCGATGTTGTCGGCGTGGGCGATCGTCGGCCACATCAGCGCGACCGCCAGGCTCGCGAGGAAAGAATAGAGTGGACCGTATTTGTTCATGGTGATCGGGGGATTCGTAGAAAGAAAAAGACGCGCACACCTGTTCCGAACGAGATAAGGAGGGGCGACCGCCGGCGAAGACCGTCGAACCTCTTTCGATTATAGTTGCCCCAGGGGAAATGTGTGCTCGGCCTCCAGCTTCCGGAGAAATCGCCAATCGGCCATTGCGAAAAAGAACGTTTTGCCGCAAAGGGCGGTAGTGGTATCCTGGCGTTGACGTATCGTCGCGGTGAAATAAGCGGACGTTGGTGCGGGATTCGCTACCGGAGAAGTGCCATGACGTGGCTCGTTGAAAACCCGACGCCCATTTTGATGGTGGGAATCATCTTCCTGGCGGCCTGTGCGGGCCTGTTTTTGACCACCGTCCGAAAAGAATTTCTATGGGCGTGTGCCGGGATTCTGCTTGCAATGGGGGCGGTCGCGGCGATCGACTGGTGGGTCGTGACCGATCGCGAACAGATTCAAACGTTGATTGCCGAGGGGGAAGACGCCCTGGAGGCCGGAGACCTGGACCGCGTGCTGTCGTTTCTTTCGCCGAATGCGGAGAAAACGCGGGAACGTGCGCGATGGGCGCTCGCAACGGTCGAATTCCGAAATGTGAATGTTTCGAATCTGGAGATCACGGTGAACAATCTGACGTCGCCGCCGACGGCAACGCTTCGGTTTCACGGAACCTTTCGCTACAAAGAAAAGGTTACCCCCGATCAATTCGAAGGCGTGTACGCGGCGAAATTCACGGTGGAACTGGAAAAGGTCGGTGATCGCTGGTTGATCACCGACCATTATGAATACGAAGCAACACCGCTGTGACACACGTGATTTCCCCGGCGGGGACCAAAGCGTTCGCTCCGCCGGTCGAGAACGGATTCGCTCACCGTTTTGCTTCGGCGGGCAGAGCGGCGACGGCTGCCTCCTTGTCCATCAATTTCTCTTCGAACCGCGTCGCATAATGGAAGCTGCTGGCGTCGCCGCGGAACCCGACGATTTCTTTGTCGACGTCGAGTTGTTGTGCCACGATGCGGCCGGCATCGACATCGAAGCGAACGGTACCGTCGAGCAGGTGTTGTACCAGTTTGGCTTCCATGGCCGGGTTGTCGATCGGCGTGAGAATTTGCGTTTGCATGCGGATCACGGCGATTCCCGATTGCAGACTTTCGAGCGTGAATTTTTGCTGGGCTTTCACCCGCATAATGCGGCCGCCGGTGTCGGGAAGCTCAATGTTCATCGGCTCGACCCACGAATCCCCCTCACCGACCGGCTTTTCGGGCAAAGGAACGGTCACGTTTCCGAGGCTTTGAGCGGCGTTCTCGACCAGTTGCTTGCGGGAAACGATTTGTCCGCGGTCGTTCAACGTGATGACGGCCAACGGCTTGCCGACCGTATCGGCGATCGGCTTGAATTCCGGCGGCGGAGTTCCCTCGTCGTCGGTCGAGAATCGAAGTTCGCGACGGCCGGAAATGCGCTGCGTCATGTCGACATGGGTGACGAAATTTCGCAGGACGAACGTATTGTCGCCTCGTACTTCGTCGATTTGCCAAAGTTTCGTCGAGCGAGTCAACGTTTCGACCGATTGGGTGGTTCCGGAAATGGTCGTCCGAACGGCTGCACGATGGGTCACATCCCAGGCGACGGTTTCGCCCGGAAGAAATTTGTACCGCAAAAGAACCTTTTCGGCTGCGTTGGATGACGTCGCTGAAAAGACCAAGGCGACGGCCGGAACGATTGTCCGCACAAAGATAGACACGTACGACGACACGATTCTCGCCTCCTTACGAGAGGGCCGGTCGAAACAGAATACTCCCGATGACGTTTGCCGCATTATGGCCCAATCGGGAAAACCGGGAAAGACCGAATCGCCCGTCGGCGATGCAGGTTCCGTCAGGTGGGCCGGCCGCCTTCGCTGCGATATCGCAGTCGGCCCCCCCAGCCGAGCTTCTCCCGCAGCGTGCGGTAATACGTGTGACCGGGAGCGCTGGCCAGCGTGAAGCGCGGCTCCGCCTTGCAAAGGGTGACGCGATCGGCTTCTTCCAAGCGGCAGGCGACGTGCCCGTCGATTACCAGGCTGGTGTGCTCGCGCGGCTGGCGAACCCGCAGTTCGTACCGGCGATCGGCCGAGTCGACGACCGGCCGATTCGAGAGCGTGTGTGGGCTGATCGGGCAAATCACCAGTGCGTCGAGGTCTTTGCGGATAATGGGACCGCCCGCCGAAAGGCAATGAGCAGTGGAACCGACCGGCGTCGCCAAGATCAATCCGTCGCCGCTGTAAGTCGTCGCCAACTCGGAATCGACATACAAATCGACATCCAGGATGGCAAAAGGTGGACCGTTGAGTACGGCAACCTCGTTGAGAACCAATTCCTGAACGACGGTTTCCTCACCCCGCAGTACGCGGCATTCGAGCATCACGTGATGAACCAACGGGAGCGGTTCCCGAGCGGCTTTTTGAAGGACGTTTTCCAGCTCGTCCGGGGAAAGGTCGGCTAGAAACCCCAGTTTCCCTAGATTGACAGCAATCACGGGAACCTGGCGATAGCCCATTTGGCGTGCGGCACGAAGAATCGACCCGTCGCCGCCGAATACGATGGCGTAATCCAGCTCGAAGCGACTGAGATCCTCTTTGCCGGTGAAGTCGACGATTTGGATTTCGGCGTATCGCTCGATGATCGGGCGCATTCGCTCGGCGTGCGCAACCACATCGGGGCGACCCCCGAATCCCAAAATGGCTACTTTCATGATCGACTCCGTCGTGAATGGAAAGCGGCCGTCGGTTCGCGTCTTCGGCACGTCGGCCCAAAGAGCTTTTTCGTCGCTGTGTGCTCGGCGCGGATTCTTTCGCCGACGCGGGATTACGAAGCACGTGATTTCGTCGACGTGGGGATGTCGTCGACCGAGTCGAGGTCGGTCGGCTCGATTCCGGCAGCTTGGCAGCATATCGCATAGAGTCCGTCGGTGTCGAGGCCCACCTCGGCCAACTGTTCCGCGCGTTCGGCATGTTCGATGTAGCGATCGGGAATACCGACTCGTCGGACACGACTCGTGTCCAATTGCCGCTCATTGAGTAGTTCGAGCACGGCGCTGCCGAATCCGCCCGCGAGAACACCTTCTTCAACGGTCACCACGAAGCGACATTCCGTTGCGGCTTTCGTGATGGTTTCGGCATCGAGCGGCTTCACAAAGCGGGCATTGATGACGGCGATTTCCAGTCCGCTTTTTTCCAAGCGATCGGCGACGTCGAGGCATGTACGCAGATGCGCCCCGCAGCAGAGAATAGCTCCATCGTTGCCCCAGCGGAGAACCTCTGCCCGTCCTAGTTCGATCGGGGCGACGTCTCGGGCAATCGATTCGGCCTTTGCCTTGGGATACCGCACGGCAGCAGGCGTTCCGAGGTCGACGGCAAACGGCACCATGCGTGCCAGATCTTCGGCATCGCCGGGAGCCATGACGGTCAAGTTGGGGAACGGACGCATGTAGGCCAGGTCGAAGACGCCGTGGTGGGTGGGACCGTCGGGACCGACGAGTCCGGCGCGGTCCATCAGGAACGTAACGGGCAAATTCTGCAACGACACTTCCTGAAAGATCTGATCGTAGCTGCGTTGGAGGAACGTGCTGTAGATGTCCACGATCGGCCGCATGCCGGCCTTGGCCAATCCGGCCGCGAAGCCGACGGCGTGCGATTCGCAGATTCCGACGTCGAAATAGCGATCGGGAAACTCGTCTCGCACCGGCTCCAGCATGTTCCCTTGGCACATTGCCGCGGTGATGACGGCCACTCGCGGGTCGTTTTTCATCGCGGCGTGAACGGCATCCCGCGCCACCTTCGTGTAGCTGACCGACGACTTCTTGCGGAACTGGATCTCCGTCTTGCCGTTGCGTTCGAAGGGGGCCGGTGCGTGAAATGTGCGGGGATCTTCCTCGGCGGGTGGAAAGCCGTGGCCCTTTTTCGTGACCACGTGCAGCAGTACCGGCGTATCCAGTTTCTTGACCATCGCCAGGTACTTTTGCAAGTGCGCGATGTTATGGCCGTCGACCGGACCGATGTAGCGAAAACCCAGTTCTTCGAACAGCATACCGCCGAGCATGCCCGCCTTGATGGCGTGCTTCATTTGGTCGAGCATCTTTTCGACCGAATCGCCCACCACGGGCACGCGAGCCAGCCACTTCTGGATTTCGTGCTTCAAGCCGGTGTAGAAGGGGGCCATCCGAAGGCGATCGAGATAGTCGCCGATACTTCCCACCCGCGGACAGATCGACATCATGTTGTCGTTGAGGATGACGATCAGCGGTCGTTTCAAGGCACCGGCGTGATTCATCGCCTCGGAGACGATGCCCGAGGGAAACGCCCCATCGCCGATTACCGCGACGACGTGGCGTTTGGTGTCGGGATCCATCCGTTCATCGCCGCACCGCAGGCCGACCGCCGCCGAGATACTGCAACCGGCGTGACCGGTCATGAACAGGTCATATTCGCTTTCGGCCGGGTTGGGATAGCCCATCAGGCCGCCTTTGGTACGCATCGTATCGAAACGTGCGTAGCGGCCGGTGAGCATCTTGTGAGGATAAATTTGGTGGCCCGTGTCCCAGATCAAGCGATCCTTGCGGAAATCGAACGTGGTATGCAATGCCAGCGCCAATTCGATGACGCCGAGATTCGATGCGAAATGGGCCGAACGTCTTCCCAAGAGTCGACACATCGCTTCGCGCATCTCTCCGGCCAGTCGCTCGAGTGCGGCGACATCCAACCCGGCGAGATCGGCGGGCGATCGAATTTGGGAAAGGAGTTCGTCCATCAGTGTGAGCGTCCCTCCAAGGTGCGGACCAGGTAGGCCAATTCCTCGGCCTGTGGAAACACGGCAAGGATCGTTGCGGCGGCACGTTCAATACAATCGCGGGCGCGACGCCGGCTTTTTTCGATGCCGAGAAGTCCGGGAAAGGTCAACTTTCCTTGTTCGGCGTCCTTGCCCACCCGTTTGCCGACGGTCGATTCGTCGCCTACCGCATCGAGTAAGTCGTCGGTGATTTGAAAGGCGAGGCCGAACTCACGGCCGTACGAGGTGAGGGCGTCGAGTTGTCGCTCGTCGGCCCCGGCGACGATTCCGCCGAGTCGTAACGACACCTCGATCATCGCGCCCGTCTTGCGGCGGTGGATGGCTTCCAAGTGCTCCAACGTCGGCGGGTCGGGCGGTCCGGCGATGTCGTCCGCTTGTCCACCGACCAAGCGTCGGGCACCCGCTGCGATCGCCAGCTCGGCGCAACAAACACCGGCGGTTTCTTCCGGGCGGATGTGTTTCGCAAGTGTCTCGAAGGCGAGCGTCAACAAGGCGTCGCCTGCTAGAATTGCGATCGCTTCACCGAATTTCTTATGACAGGTGGGACGGCCGCGTCGCAAATCGTCGTCGTCCATCGCCGGAAGGTCGTCATGCACGAGCGAGTACGCATGGATCATTTCGACGGCCGCCGCCGCAGGCATCGCGCGTGCAACGATGGAATCGTTGCCGGCGACCGCCTCGGCCGCCAAGAGTACGAGCAGCGGCCGGAGCCGTTTTCCCGGCGAAAGGAGACTGTAGCGGATAGCTTCTTTCAATGAGTCGGGACACCCCTCTCCCAAATCCGAATACCGATCGAGCGCAACATCGACGTCGGCACGCAATGCGTCGAGACGCCGGCGGACTCGCTGTTCGGTATCGATGGGCATAGGCTTATCGCTGGGCTTCCCTGAATGGGGTGATTACCGGAATGCAATCCGTACGAACGAGGACGGACGACCGAGTTGTGCGTACCCGCATCGTCCCAAGATCTCAGTGCATCGACTCCATTCTAAACGTCGTGCCGGAACACGTCTATCGAGCGAACAGAGCTCGTGCGTATGCTTGCCCCGTTCCGACGTCGCGAAAAAGTCGTCTTGCCGCCGCTTAAGGGGCGGCGTCTTCCGAGGACGAAGACGCCGATCGGCGATTTGGAGCCCGCCGTCGTTTTCGCGTTCCGGACTCTTCCGTCGAGGGCGTGTCGTCAAACGGCTCGGTAACGGGTTCGCCGTCTTCGTCGGTACCGGTCAAGATGCGAATCTTGGCCTCAACGTCCTTCAATCGCCGGTGGCAACCCCGCAAAAGGGAGACGCCCCGCTCGTATTCGGCCAACGATTCGTCAAGGCCCAACTCGCCCGATTCGAGCCTCGCGACGATTCGCTCCAGTTCGGCCAGCGATTCCTCGAACGTCGGCTGATCGGAAGGCGACTCGGCGTCCTGTTTTCGGCTCATGGCGTTTCTCGACAATTCGCCGCGGCGATCACTCCCATTCGATGGTGGCCGGCGGCTTGGAACTGATGTCGTAGACGACGCGATTGACGCCGCGGACTTCATTGATCACGCGGGTAGCGATTCGGCCCAACAACTCGTAGGGTAAATGCGCCCAATCGGCGGTCATGAAATCTTCGGTTTGGATCGCCCGAACGGCGCAGACGTCTTCATACGTGCGGGCATCGCCCATTACGCCGACACTGCGAATCGGCAGCAACACGGCAAACACCTGCGAGGTCTTGCGATACCAACCGGCTTTCTTGATTTCTTCGATGACGATGGCATCGGCTTCCCGCAGCGTGTCCAATCTGGGTTTGCTCACCGGTCCCAAGCAACGAACGGCCAGACCGGGACCGGGGAAGGGGTGCCGCCATACGATTTCCTCCGGCAGTCCGAGTTGCAACCCGAGGCGGCGCACTTCGTCTTTGAACAGATCGCGCAACGGTTCGATCAGCTCGAATTGGAGGTCGCTCGGCAGGCCGCCCACGTTGTGGTGAAGTTTGATTGTGGCGGCGGGACCGTCCTCGAGGCCTCCGCTTTCGATGACGTCGGGGTACAAGGTTCCCTGGGCCAAAAAACGGGCGTCTTCGATCTTGGCCGCTTCGTCGGCAAAGCAATCGATGAAGGTATGGCCGATGATGCGTCGCTTTTCCTGGGGATCGTCGACCCCTTCGAGGGCGGCCAGAAAGCGATCCTCCGCACGGACGACGTGCAGGTCGATCTTGAAATGTTGTGTGAACTCTCGGATGACCGCCTCGGCTTCGCCCTTTCGCAACAAGCCGTTGTCGACCAAGATGCACGACAGTTGGTCACCGATCGCTTCGGCCAACAGTGCTGCGACGACCGAGGAATCGACGCCGCCGGATAGGCCACAGATCACGCGGGCGCTGCCGACTCGCTTCCGAATCGACTCGATCACCTCGCGTCGGAAGTCTTCGAGTTTCCACAGCCCGCGACATCCACAAACACCCTGAACGAAGTTTTTTAGAATTTGGGAGCCTTGCGGGGTGTGCGTAACTTCAGGGTGGAATTGGAGGCCGAAAAACGGACGTGCTTTGTGTTTGACCGCAGCAAGCGGGCAAGTCTCGGTCGAAGCCAGAACCTCGAAATCGTCGGAGATTTCGGTGACCTGATCGCCGTGGCTCATCCAGACCTGGAATTCGTCGGAGACGCCTTCCAGGAGGGGGCTATCTTGTACCTTTCGACACACGGCGCGACCGTATTCCCGAGCCTGGGCACTGCCAACCTTCCCCCCCTGATAGTGGCAGAGGATCTGCATGCCGTAGCAGATGCCCAAAACAGGAATTCCCAATTGGAAGATCTTGGGATCGCAACGCGGGGCACCGTCGGCATAAACGCTGGCCGGACCGCCGGATAGAATGATGCCTTTGGGGGCCAATTCTCCGATTCGCTCGGCCGAAATGTCGTGCCGGACGATGGCCGCGTAGACATTCTGTTCCCGGACACGACGGGCGATCAGTTGGGCGTATTGCGAACCGAAATCGAGAACGAGTATCTGTTCGTCGTGCGTGTGCGCCATACGTTTTCCCTCGCGAAAACCCGCCATTATAGGGCGGGGCCATACCGCTGTCCATCGGCGCTTCGGCCCCCATGCGAATGTCTCGGACTGCGTGCAGAGGAGCGGCTGTCTTCCTCGGCGAGTCGATCGTAAACGAGCCGGGCCACGGTAATTGTCCTGGTTTCTGGAAGGCGATATAGTGGAGTTGGAATGCCATAACATCTTGAAAAATCAAGAGTTAAGAGGGAACAATCGACGTGCGCATCTTGTTGACGAACGACGACGGTATTTACGCGCCCGGCTTGGCGGCCATGGCAGAAGCGCTGACGCGGCTGGGTGAGGTTCATGTCGTGGCTCCTGCCACCGAGAAGAGTGGTGTCGGCCACTCGATCACCTATTTGATTCCGTTGGTCGTCAAAGAAGTCTTTCGCGGCGACGATCGCTGGGGATGGGCCGTCGAGGGGAGTCCTGCCGACTGCGTCAAGATCGGAATCGCCGAACTGTGTCCGGAACGCCCTGATTTGATCGTCAGCGGCATCAACGGAGGGTTGAACGCGGGCATCAACGTGTTGTACTCGGGGACGGTAGCCGCTGCGATCGAGGGAGCCTTCTTCGGGATCGATAGCGTGGCCGTCTCGCTCCAATTCGATGAACACGCGCCCTTCGAAAAGGCCGCCGGGTTGGCGGCTGAGTTGATCGGCCGGCTTTTCGAGAAAAAAGAACCGCGTCCCCGTCTTTACAACCTGAACATTCCCTTGGCGGCTCTTGAAGGAGTGCCCGAAACAGCCGTCGTTCCCATGGATGTGACCCAGTACGGTGAGAAGTACGAGAAGCGATTCGACCCCTGGGGCCGAGCCTACTATTGGGCGACCGGCGAGCCACGCCCGACGCTGCCCGACCGACCGACCGATTTGACCGCCTTGGCCGAAGGCAAGATCACGATTACGCCCCTTCATTTCGACTTGACGGATCGCCGGGAATTGGAACGTTTGCAAGACAAAACGTTTGAGTTGTCCCCGGTAAAGGTGGAAAATGGGCGTCGGTTCGAAGATCGACTCGTCCTTCGCACGACGCGAAAACAACAGCAAATTGCGCCGGAACTGGAAGACGACAGTTAACGTGGTTCGGACGCGGGCCGTAAGTGGGTAGATCACTTTTTTCACGGCGGTTGGGCCGTTTTTCGACGGCGACAACTGTGGCCGAGCGGAAAAGGAGGGGGACCATGAGCCGGTGTGTGGGATTGAGATTCGTCGCCATTGCAGTGTTGATCGGCGCGGTCGGACTGCTTTACGGATGCAGTGACGGCGGTCGCTACGACAAGGTCGACAACTCACCGAATCCGACCGTGCAGTCGGCGCCTGCGTCGACGGACGAAGCGGTCGCCGCGCAGCAAGCCCCGTCGGCCGAGCAATCCACCGCCGGCGAGGAGGCGACCGACGAAGGACGCTGGAATCAGGGGCGATCCGTGTCGACGACGGTGGGCGGGCTGGATTTGCCTGGAGCCGACCCCGCACCGAGTGCGCCCGCCGAGCAGACGCCTCCGCCCGAGCGACAAGTTGCCGATGTCGGAGTCGGGCAGAAAGGGAGATCGTTGGGCGAAGGTATTTTGATGACGCCGATCAAGGCCTTTTTTACCAGTCGCGAGTTGGTGGCTTACCGGATACAGATTCCCAAGGCAATGCAACTTTTCAAAGCCGAAAACGGCTATGCACCACGATCTCACGAGGAATTCATGCGGGAGATCATTCAGAAAAACCAGATTCCCTTGCCGGAGCTGCCGCCGGGCTGCCGGTATGTCTACGATCCGGAGCGAGAAGAGCTGATGGTCGAACATCCGGGGGCGCAGTGAACATCTCGATCGCGCCATCGCATAGCACATACTACGCCGCGCCGGAGGTGGTCGCCTTCGGCGTTTTTCATTGGATACGGGAAGTGCAGTTCCGGTTTTAGGGTTTGAATCGAATCTAGCGGCCGATTTGAGGAGCGAAACAGCGCAAAAGAGGCTGTTCAGGGGTTTGGGGGAGAGGTTTCGGCAAGGGCTGATTATCATAGAAGCTGTGGAGTCGGAAACCGACTCCCGCGCATTACTCATCTTCCACATGCTTTTTGTGAGTGCGTCGACTCATGACGCTTATCGGCCGCGACAATCGGATCGAGCATCGAGGCCGGGATGATCGCCGGCCGCGTCGGGCGGTAGTGCGAGACGGTTTGACCGTCGTGTGCTTCGTTGCCGCCGTGGTAGCGGCCGTTTGTGTCCGGGCCGATAGTTGGGTTTTTCAGCAAGGCTATTATTCGCACAAGCCGTCCGGGGAGCGTGTGGCCCAATACGCTCCGAAACCACATCCGACGGCACCCTACGATCCCACGTTTCAGCGGTCGGCCTATCGGCATATCCGCAGTAGTTTGCGAGGGGCGGATGGGAGTTTCGACCAATTCCATGTGGTCGAAACATGGGGACGAGGTGAATATCTGCGGCCGTACGGGGAATGGCAGTTTCCCTATCGCGCCGGCGCGACACCTTATGGGCCGTGGGGAAACCCTCTCGGGCCGTGGACGACTCCGTTCGGGGCATGGGTGAATCCGTATGGACTGGGGCGATTACCCTGGGGATGGGGCTATCCGTATCCCCCGATTCCGACACCGTACGGACCCGTTCCGCCAAACGGCGGGGCCAACGGCGGCTCCGGCGGCGGAGGTTCGACGGGAAACGCGGGCTCGTCCGGTGCCACTCCGTAACAGGGGAACGTCATGTGTCGTCGACGCGTCGAGCGAAAAAGACCACGACCGACTTTCCCTTGCGCGTGATCAATAGAACCCCGGCTTCCTGACCCGTGACGCGCAGTTGCTTGCGGAGCTTCTCGATATCGACAGGCACGCCCCAGGTCTTGATTTCCAGCCGTCCGATACGACGCTCCGCCAGCAGAGGCCGGATCTTCTTGGGGCGAAACGGAAGCACGGCCTCGACTTGAAATCGCTGGACCGCCGGATCGGGCGGAATGAGGGGGCCGGTAAGATACGCCGAGAAAGAATCCACGCGCGCCAGCCCAAGCTCAGTAGCCAGGTCGTCGACCAGTCGACCGGCGATGACGGCCGGGTCGGGCGTGTAAAGGTAATCACCCGGCTGCGATGCCGCGATCGGCTCCTCGTAATCGCGCCGAGCGTAGATCGTGCGGGCTACGGCAGGCTCGGGCGTACCGTTGTCGATTAGGATGGTCGCACAACGACTTCCGAGGTGCGTTGCAAGATTGCCGAATCGCACCACCAATTGACGGCATTCTCGCCGGCGGCTGATCCATTCGAGTTCCGCCGCCCGTTCCCATGTTGCCGGAATTTCTGCGGCCGGCGCGAGTTTCAATAAGCCGTCGGGACAACGTTTTCGCACCGAATCAATGACGTCGGGCCCCGGTTCGTGCAGCTCCACACGCGTCGTGCGGCGATTCTTGGGACGCCGATCGGGATCCAAGTGCCAGCAATCGTGTGCGTGCGGGAACGACTCCACCGTACTGCAATGAAACTCGGCATCAAATTTGGGCGATTCGGTCCCCGTAGCTTCGAGACAAGCACGATGATTGGCTTCAGCGAACAAGAGAGACAACGGATCGCGGTCGATTCCAACAGGGATCGCGTGCCGTGCAATCCCGAGCAGGTCGCCTCCGATACCGCAACAGAAGTCGGCCACTCGAGCACGGTTAGAAAACGATCGTGCCTTGTATTCGGCGGTCCACCAATCGGTTGCTTGCTCGAGCCCTATGGGGGTGAAGAACATTCGATCGGCAAACGGGAACTTGAGAGCTGCCTTTCGGCGGAGGCGACATTGCTGCAATACGAGAGCGACCCACTCGGAGGACCAACGTTTGCGAAGGCGGTTCGCCGCGGTATTCAGCGGCAGCTCGCGCAGGAGAGCGTCGGCTTCGGCCAGCGCTTCGCGGCCTCGATCGGAGAGGAGTTCTCGGTAGATGTTCAGATCTGTGTCCGGCATCGCCTTCGGGGACGGGTGGGGCACGCACGCTGCCGTCCGAATTGTGTGTGGTCGGGTAGGGGACATACGCTCCAAAGATGATAATGAAATCATTTTACCGACGTTTGAGAAGAGGCGCCGACAATGCCGGTCGGGCAAGTTACAGAAGAGGTCACCCGCGATTCGTGGCAAGAACTGGCGGTTCCGAAGGAAATCACGTTCGATCGAGCCGAACGGAATGAAACGAGAAAACCTCCCGCGAAGCCGGAAACCAAGATGAACTTCTTTGGAGTCGATCAGAGAGGAAGGGAAAACGTGTCGTTATGGGGAATGAGTATCCCGACAGGCAGGATGGTACGCGCGAATGAGTGAGGAACAAAAGGCGTCTCCGGTGGGGCCGCCCCGTATTTTGGAACGGTCGCTGGTCGTCTTGATCGGTTCGATACTGGCGATGTCGCCGGCGGCCATTTTGTGGGGAGCCGGCCGACTGGTGGAGGTCGTATCGACCATTGCGCACTCGCCGGAGGTGGCGGTTTCTGTGCCTGCCGATAAGCCGATCTCGGAAACGCCTGAACCGAAACCGCCGATGAGTATTGAATCGCCGCCGCCGGTTTCGGAATTGGTCGAAATCGATATGATTCCGCTGGAGTCGGCTTTTCGATTCGACGTGACTCCCGACTGGATCTTGGCGCACTGGCCGCGTGTCTCGGCCGGGTTGGCCGAATTGCGACTCCAGGGCTATCGGGTACCCTTGACGACCGGCACACGGGAAGACGACATCGCCGGATCGTTGACGTACTACTTCACGCCGGAACAGACCGTCCAACGAATCACGTTCCACGGGACGACGGGCAACCCGAATCGCCTGGTCGCGTTCTTGGCTCGAAATTACGGCTTCGTGCATCGGAAAACGAACCACGCCGGGTTATTCCTGTACGTGGTCCCCGAGCCGGGCAACGTGGATGAGGTGCGCAGCTTTCTTTGGATTCGGCCGAAGCAGATTCTACACCAAGCCGATCGGTACCACCGTTTCGACTTGGAACTCGTGATCGAGCGCCCGTCGCGGCCGGGTGCGCGGTATTGAACACATGTACCGCGAGAAAAACGCGGTCCGTGGCTTACGAACCGGGAATCGGTCGGTGATCGAACTCTTTCCACATGACGGTGTTTCGCGATCGCGATTCAATTCGCCAGAGAACTTCGCCGTCTTTGAAGATTCGAACTGTGCCGTCCGACTGGCTGACGGTGACGGCGACTGCATCGGGGACGGTTCGGGTAATCGCCGCCGCAGCCCAATGCCGTGATCCGAGACCTTTCGACAGAGTAATGTCGGTGGCCGGACAGTTGATGTAACGACATGCCGCTTCGACGATGCCTTTGGGCGAGATGATGAACGCGCCGTCCATCATCGCGATCTCTTTGAGGCCTTCGCGAACTTTTCGTTCGGCAATGTTGCGTTCCGCGCGATTGTAGCCGCGAACGGGATCGAAGCCCAACGGCGAGGTGTAGGGCAAAATCTTGCGAGGGTTGCCCAGCACGAACATCGTGCCGATCGGATGGCCTTCACGTCCGTCGCGCCCGATCTCGACCGCCAAGTCCAGCACGTGACGAAGAACTTGCGACGGAATGTTGGTGATTACCCGGCGAAATTCGCGGGCGTTGACGTTTTGCATATGGTCTTTCGGGATGATGATACTGAGCGTGTCGATCTTATTGGGTTCGAACGCACTGTAGACGGCGACGACGCATCCGGCATTGCTGATCATTTCATTGGCGACCGCTTCCATGATCGCTTGGGACAGCCGGTCATACGTGGCGTACTCGGGCATATCGAGCGCGATTGTCTCGAAATCCGCATCGGCGGCACCTTCAAGCTGCTCCTCGGTGTCGGTTGCCACGATGATGCGTTGCTTGCCGGCCAAATCTCGCAGTCGTGCCCATTTGGCCGTCCCCGAAAGCAACAACAGGACGGCCTCGGCTTCGACGACTTCCGCGATATGAATGGCTTGTCGCAAGAGTAACGAGAAACGCTCTGAAAGAACCAGCGAGTTTTTGGGGGCAGCGTCGTGAGGCGCTTTCGTTTCCGATGCGTCGAGCCGGTTGATGGTCGGTTCAACGGGGGCCATGCCGTCGTGTCTCCACCGAAAGGGGCAGGGTGGTTAGCCCTGTGGAGGTAGTTTCGGCTCGCGGCGAATGTCCGGATCGCCGCTTTTGCTGAGAATGCAACCCTATGGTACGCTCTTTGCAATATCCCTGCAACCTCAAAAACCCCAAGTAGTTGGGGAGAATTGGTGCCGGGGCAACCCACCGTTTGAGGCGAAGGGGAGCGAAAGGTCCAGCTTAGCGAGACGGCTCCACTGGACGGGTGGCAATCATCTGACCTGAATTAGGGGTTCCAGACCGGTTTTCCAGGTAAGCCAGCCATTGGCGGGCATCGTAGCCGAAGTTTTCGCCGGTAACTTGGCGAAGGGACTTCATCGCAAGGTATTGGGTGGCCGGATCGCGCGTTTTCAGTTGCGAACCGAGTGCTTGTAAAGCCGCAGGATCATTTCGTTTGCCCAGTGCGGCAATGGCCGTGTGTCGCACATCACTGTCGGGATCGTTTTCGGCCAGTTGCACCAACAACGGTGTCGCTTCGGGGATGGGCAGGTCTTTCAGGGCCTCGGCGGCGGCCATGCGCACCCGGGGATCAGGGTCCCGGGCGGCCGTTCGAAGGACTTGCACGGTGTCGGGACCGACGAGTTTCGCGGCCAACTTTGTCAGGTCTTGGCGAATCGAGGGATCGTCGCTTTCTTGAAAGAACCGGGCGATTTCGGCCGCGATGCGCCGTTTTTCCGCCTCGTCAGGCTTCGATGCGACAGCTTTTTCCAGGCGTTCGACGCGTGCCGCGGGATGCTCGAAGTCGGGCGGCAAAAACTGGCGTTCGCTCTCATCTACGTAGGGCCGATACTTCGCAATTAGCCCGCACCCCGAGGCCGCGAGAACGAGGGCGCATCCGGCGAAGGTCCACACGACGCGCCAAAAAGCCGAGGGAATTCGGTGAATCGAGATGCCCGCAAATCGCATGAGGTCGGGTACTCCATGGCAGTGCCGATGGAAATGCAAAGCTGACAAACGGCTGAGAACTTATAGCCAAAGCGGGGCAGGACTCCAAGACGAGTTCGGCGGCCGGCCGGCACACTGTCCGAGGAAAACCGAGATGTGCCCGTATTTAGGGGTTCATTGACACCCCTCTATTCGGTAAGATGCCCCCGGATAAGGGCCCAATGCATGGCGTTTTTCGTCGAATTACTTTGGGTAGACCGGCGGTCGGGAGCGTGTGTCGACCGTCGCGACGGAATGAGGTTGTGATTTTCTTTCTGCACGAGGTGTCATCGATGCCGGAACCGATCGAACATACCAAGCATCGCAATTGGATTGAAACGATCCTACGGTACATTCCCGGCTTTCGGGGCTACCTCGAAAAGGAATATCGCCGTGACAGCGACGAGCTTCAAAGGCAATGGTTGGCCGATCGACTGCAACGATCGAAGCGGGCGATGGACAACGTAGGGGGGCTCTTGGCTGAAGCGGGACTCATCGACGTGTTGCCTCGCATCGATCGCATTCGCTCACAAGTCGACCACTTGATTGCCCGCATTCGCGGTGCCATGCAGGGCTACAGCGGATTTTTCGACTTGGTGCGGGTCGATGAGGCACTCTTGGACAAGCTCTATGATTTCGACGTTCGATTGATCGGCGTGGTGGACGATTTGGCCGGAACGATCGAGACGTTGGCCGATCGGCAAGAGGGTGTCGAATCGGTATTGCCGCAAATCGAACAAAAGATCGAAAACCTGCAAGATCTCTGGGATGAACGGGACGACCTCTTGCAGGGGTTGGGCTGAAACTACACGATGATGGCCAATGGGATGGTCCCACAGTCGGTGAATGTGTTTGCGGCGTTCACGGTTCGGGGCGACCACCCGGCGGCTGCCAATTCAAGCGACGACCGAAGAGGTGAGTGAAGATGGGAATCCGACTTGAGGTCATTCAATACTTCGACGAAACGAACCGGACGTTGGTCCATCGGGTGCCGCAGCAAGGTTCTGCCGACATCAAGTTGGGCGCCCAACTAATCGTCCAAGAGAATCAGGAAGCCGTCTTCTTCCGCGACGGGAAAGCGCTGGATAAATTCGGCCCTGGCCGATACACGCTTACCACGCAAAACTTGCCGATCATCACGCGGCTGTTGACGATCCCGTGGGAAAAGTCACCGTTTCAGTGTTCGGTTTACTTCTTCGGAAAACAGGTATTCCTCGATCAAAAGTGGGGAACGCGTCAGCCGATCGTGTTTCGCGATCCCGAGTTCGGGATGGTGCGATTGCGAAGTTTCGGGAAGTACGCGTTCCGCATCGTCGACTCGACCGTATTATTGAACACCTTGGTGGGAACCCAAGGGAAATACACGACCGAAGAGGTGACCTCCTTCCTGAAGGACTTGATCGTCGCCCGCATGACCGACCTGTTGGGAACGGTCAAGATGAGCATCTTGGACTTGCCGGCGCGGTATGACGAGATCGCCTCGGGAACGCGGGCCAAGGTGGCTGCCGAATTCGCAAAATACGGCCTCGAACTGGTCGATTTCTTCGTAAATGCGATCACACCGCCGGAAGAGGTGCAAAAGGCGATCGATGCCCGCAGCAGCATGGGGGCTGTGGGCGATTTGAACGCCTACCTCAAATTCCAGACTGCCCAGAGTATGACCAAGCTGGCCGAGCAAAAAGGCGAAGCTGGAGGACCGATGGCGATGGGGTTTGGGGCCGGGTTCGGCATGATGATGCCCCAGATGATCAACCAAGCCATGCAACAACCGGGAGCCGGGGGGACGTCTCCGCAACCTGGGGCCGGACCGGCGCCGGCCGTCGGGGCTGCCGCGGCGGGAGCTGCGGCTGCCGGGACGGGTGGGCTCGATTTCGCCGAGCTCGCCGAAGTCGAGGTGGATCCCAAGGCGGTGGTTCGCGGAGCGATCGAGTCGGCCGGCTACCAGATGGTCGAGTCGGGGGACGCCCTGCAAGTCACCGTTCCCATCGGGCAGTTGCGAAAGCAAGTCGTCCACGTGGAATTCGTGGAAGGCAAGGGGGACGACGAAGAGCGAGCCGTGCGGTTTTGGTCTATTTGCGGTCCGTCTTCTCCCAAGAATGCCATCGCCCTGTTGCGCTACAATGCGAAACTGGTGTACGGCGCGTTCGGGTTGCGATCGATCAGCGGCCAAGAGATGGTTGTTCTCCAGGCGAGCCTGCCCGCGGCAACCATCAATGCCCTCGATGTCGCCCGCATCATTCCGGCGATCGCGTGGCAAGCCGATCGAGTCGAACAAAAATTGACCGGCGGTGATGCCTTCTAAGTTCGGAGAACGCGGGCAACGCGAAAACCGTTCGGCGCCCATGCTTGCCGAAAGGCATTCGTCACGGCTTGACGCACGCCGAAAGATAACGACGGTTTTCGGACGACGCGGGTTGACGCTTGTCACGGCGATCGTCGTGATCGCGTGGGCCTGGTTTGCCGCCGGAGATCAACGCCTGTTATTGCGCAACACGCTGCTGGTTGCGGGGACATCGTCGTTCTTGGCGATGTTCTTCGCTGTGCCTTTGGGTGCGATGATCGCCCGCTTGCCCGATCGCGATCGT
Source organism: Thermostilla marina (assembly GCF_054657455.1). Lineage (NCBI taxonomy): Bacteria > Pseudomonadati > Planctomycetota > Planctomycetia > Pirellulales > Thermoguttaceae > Thermostilla > Thermostilla marina. The sequence goes on from NZ_BAAHYR010000001.1 coordinate 1,860,497, forward strand.
CTGACCGCGATGTGGATTTTCTTGGCTGCCGTTCCGGCCTATTGGCAAGGGATCGCGTGGGAGTCGGCGCTTTTCGGCGAACACGGCGTGCTGGCGACCGTCGCGATCTCCGGCGGTGCGGCACGGCACGGGATTTTCGCGGTAATCGGCATCCAAGCGGTTGCCTGGTTGCCTTGGGGCGTTCTGTTTGGGCGCTTTGCGGCCTCGTGGGCAGACAAGTCGCTCGAAGAAACCACGCTGTTGGCCGGCGGACGCGCGCGGGCGTTTCGATTCGTGGTGCTTCCACATCTAAGCGTCTGGGCCATGTGCGGCTGGGCGTGGAGTTTCTTGGCCGCGGCGGGTGAAATGACCTTGCCGGCCCGATTTGCCGTCCGCACATGGGCTGAGGACATCTATTCACGATTCGCCATGGGAACGCCGCTTTCGGAAGCGTTGACGGCGTCGTTCCCTGCCATGGGCGTCGTGGTGGGCTTCGCGGTCGTCATGGCGACATCGGCGGAATGGAAAACACTGCGGGAAGACGTTTCGCGGCCGTTGGTCAGGGTCGAGAACGACGGACGGCCTTCGCGGCTTGCGTGGCTCGCGTGGTCGGCGACGCTTGTCGTCTTGTGTGTACCGTTGGCGGGATTGACGTATCGTGCGGGGCTTTTCTTTGAGGAGCACGCAGGTACTTGGCAGGCACATTGGCGGGCCGCGTCGATTTTGCCCCGCGTGGTAGCGACCAACTGGGAATTGCGTCATGCATGGATGTGGTCATTGGCGATCGCCGGTTGTGCGGCAATGGTATCGGTACTGTTGGCGGCCGCGACCTTGTGGTGCTTTCGTTACCGGGACGGCGTTCGCACGACGTTACTTTTTGCGGGCATTGTGATCTATGCGCTGCCGGCACCGTGGCTTGCCGTAGGATGGATCGAGCTGTTCAGCCGGGCGCCTTGGCCGCCGATCTCGTGGTTGTACGATCATACGATCTTTGCACCTGTCTTGGGATGTGTGTCGCGTGTTGCCCCGATCGTAGCGATTTTGTGGGAGGCCGCATGGAGGACGTTTCCTCGCGAGCAACTACGTTTGGCCGCACTCCACGGGGCAGGGGCGTGGGATGTGTTCGCAGCCTATTCCGCGGCACGCCGCGGTCCGATCGTAGCGATTTTCCTGACCGCATTTCTCTTGAGCATGACAGAGTTGCCGATCACGTTGATGCTGCTTCCTCCGGGAATCACCACGGTTCCCGTCGAAGTTGCCGGATTGTGGCATGCGGGTATCGAAGAACGTGTCGCCGCCGTGTGTCTCGGTCAGGGATTCGTCCTTGCGGGAGGCTTTTGGGCGGTCTGGCGCTGGTGGCGATCGCGCACGGTGACTGTGTGAACAGCCGATTTCGATACAGCAAGAAGAAATCAGGAAAGCACCGCATTGGGGCACGCTATAATCGAGAAAGAGCGGAGATCCTGGCGAACCGTCTCTTCTGTTCCGGGGAAACGATCGTTGTGAACCGATTCCATAAACGTCTTGTTGGTTTGGTTGTCGTGCTCGGCCTCCATTGGGTTTCGGTCGATTGCCGACGTGCGGCAGCCATGGATTCGTTTCGTCTGCGGACCGAGACGGGCGAGATCGAGGTTGCCGGTCGAGTCATCGCAACAGGGCAGGACGGCAGTCGGATGCTCTTGGGGCGAGACGGCCGGCTGTGGACGATCATGCCCGGCGACGTCCTCGCACACGACGAGGATCTTCGCCCCTTCGAAGGTGTTTCGAAGGACGAGATGGCCCGAATTTTGCTCGCCGAATTGCCCCAAGGGTTCCAGGTTGTCCAGACGGCTCATTATGTGATCGCGTACGAGACGTCGCGGGACTACGCACTCTGGTGCGGTGGCCTGTTCGAGCGGCTGTTCACGGCGTTCAACAACTATTTCTCGCGTCGCGGCTTCGAGCTTCGCGAGCCGATCGTTCCTTTGGCGGCGATCGTGTACGGATCGCGGGAATCGTTTATTCGCAACAATCGTGACGAAGTCGGCGACGGTGTCACCGGTATTCTCGGGTTCTACAACCTGGAAACGAACCGTATGAAGTTGTTCGACCTGAGCGGGGGCGCCGCTCGTGGAAATGCCGCACAGATCAACCGCTACTTGAATCGTCCCGAGATGCTGGCCAACTTGGCCACCGTGATTCACGAGGCGACACACCAAATTGCGTACAACAGCGGGTTGAACTGTCGGTGGACGGATACTCCGCTGTGGTTGAGCGAAGGAATTGCCGTTTATTTCGAGACTCCCGATGTACGCAGCACGCGGGGATGGAGCACTTCGGATGTGATCAATCGCCCGCGGTACGAACAGATGCGACAATATTTGCCGCGACGTCCGGCCGTTTCCCTGCGAACGCTGATTGCCGACGACGCACGCTTTCGTGATGTCGATCAAGCCGCCGACGCGTATGCCGAAACATGGGCATTGACGTACTTCTTGCTGCATCGCAAGCCGAAAGAGTATGTGGCCTATCTCCGGCGATTGCAGGAGAAAAAGCCGCTGATTTGGGACGATGCCGACACGCGCATTGCCGACTTCGAAGCTTGTTTCGGCGATCTGCAACAGCTCGACAAAGAGTTTCTTCGCTATTTCTCGCAACTGCGCTAGAGGCTTGCGACGTTTCGCGCCTTCGGGATTCATGCGAGATGTGTTCTCGCGAGGGCAACGTGACGGGAGAGGTGCGGGGCTCGTCCGAAAAAGTTGCACGGCGCGTGCGGCTTGACTAGGATGCACACGTGGCGTGCGACGCTCCCATTGCGTCCTGCCGGTTGGAAGGATTTTCCCCCGATTCTTGCGCAGGATACCGTTGGGTATCTGTGACCGTTCGACGAGGAGTGTATTTCATGGCCGACAGCAAAGTGCACCAAACGCGTGGAACGACGTCCAGGCGTCGATTTTTGCAGACTTCGGGCTTGATTGCCGGGGCTGCCGCGGGGTTGAGTATCGCCCGTAGCGCTCACGCCGCCGGTAGTGAGGGATTCCTCAATTTGGCGTTGATCGGTTGCGGCGGCCGGGGGACGGGTGCCGTGGCGAACGCTTTCGAAGCCGATCCGAGAACTCGCCTGGTTGCAATGGCCGACGCCTTCGAGGATCGGTTGCAGACGAGTTTGGCCAACCTGAAAAAGCGGGCACCGGATCGCGTGTTGGTCGACGAAAGCACGTCGTTTGTCGGTTTCGATGCGTATCAAAAGGCAATCGATGCCGATGTGGACGTCGTTCTCCTGGCCACGCCGCCTCATTTTCGACCGATTCATCTCAAGGCCGCGATCGAAGCGGGAAAACACGTTTTTTGCGAAAAGCCGGTTGCCGTCGATGCTCCGGGTGTTCGTTCGGTGCTGCAAACTTCGGAATTGGCGGCACAAAAAGGATTGAGTCTCGTTTCGGGGTTGTGCTGGCGCTATCACACCGCCACGCGGGAAACGATCCAGAGGATTCGCGACGGGGCAATCGGCGACGTCGTTACGATCCAAGAGACGTACAACACGGGGATGATCGGCGGACGCACCCGCGATCCCTCGATTACCGAGATGGAATACCAGATGCGAAACTGGTACTGCTTTACGTGGCTTTCGGGAGATCACAACGTCGAACAGCATGTGCACAGCCTGGATAAGGCTCTGTGGGTGATGGGCGACGAACCGCCCGCCTATGCCTGGGGGTTGGGTGGGCGACAAGTACGCACCGAGCAGCCGCGCTACGGGCAAATCTACGATCATCACGCCGTATGTTACGAATACGAAAACGGCGTGCGGGTGTATTCCTTCTGCCGGCAAATGGCCGGTTGTTGGAACGATACGACCGACAAGGTGTTCGGAACCAAGGGTACCGGCTACGTGCTCAACAAGTTCGCCATCGAAGGTGAAACGTCCTGGAAGTTCGACGGTTCCAGCAAGAACATGTACGTCGCCGAACACGAGGCTTTGTACAAGTCGATTCGTGAGAACGCCCCGATCAACAACGGCAAATACATGGCCTACAGCACGATGATGGCAATCCTGGGGCGAATGACAACCTACACCGGACAGCGGATCAGTTGGGAGCAAGCCATCCAATCGGAAGAGCTATTGGCGCCCAAGGAATACGATTGGGAAGCCGATCCGCCTGTCTTGCCCGATGCCGACGGACATTATCCCGTGGCGACCCCCGGCGTCACCAAGTTCGCATAACGCAGGATGCCGGTGCGTGTTCGAAGAAATGACGCGTCGGTCGAGACGGCCTCGTTTCGGCCGACGCTCTTTATTGCGCATGGGCGAAAGAGCGGTTTGTGCGCGAAGCCGGAACACGCCCTTCAGCCGACGCGCAAACGACGTTCCACCTGGCCCAGCAACGATCGCACATCGCAACGCCGCTTGGCGATTTGCACCTCGGCCTGTTCTTCGAGCCAGCCCTCGACACGTTTCTGCGCCGAGATGACCGTACTGTGGCTTCGCTGGCCGAAGTAGCGGCCGATTTCGCTCAACGGGGCCTGTGTATAGCGACGGGCAAGGTACATCGCCAACATGCGTGGATAACTGACGGCGCGGTCGCGTCGCCGCGATTGCAGTTCACCTTCTTCCAGACCGAACGTGTCGCGAACGGCCTGCTCGATCTCGGCCAATTGCACACGGGGTTGGGCCTCGGCGAGCAAATCGCCCAACACTTGGTGGGCGAGTTGAAGATCGATCGGGCGATTGAATGCGCGGGCGGCCGTTTGTAGCCGGCACAACACGCCGGAAAGTTGTCTCGCGTGACGGGAGAATCGGCGGGCGATCCACTGGGCGGTTTCTTCCGGTATTTCCAGGCCAAGTTGTGCCGCAAAACGGTCGATGATTCCCCGTCGCGTGGCGAAATCGGGCGGATCGATCCGACATACCATCCCGCTTTGCAGACGACTGACCAGCTCCGGCCCCAAGTCGCGAAGTTCCGACGGTGCACGATCGGCTGCCAGGATGATCTGTCGACCTTCCCGCAGCAGCGTGTCGATCGTGTACGTCAATTCGATCTGCGTTTGCCGCTTGCCGCGGAAGAAGTGCAAATCGTCCAAGATCAATAGGTGAACCCCGCGGAACTTCCTCCGAAAACTCGGAATCCCGCTGCCCCGCAAAGCCTCGATGAATGCGCTGGTGAACTGTTCGGCCGATTGATACAGGATGGGACAATGTCGATGTCGGCGTCGAACCTCGCGATAGACGCCTTCGAGTAGATGCGTCTTGCCGACGCCGGTCGGTCCGTACAGCAAGATCGGCGAAATTTGGCCCGGACGCCGTAAGGCCGATTCGATGGCGGCGTAGGCCAACCGATTGGACGGGCCCACGACGAATTCTTCGAGAACATTCCACGTGCGTCTACGGGGGGCCGAATCGGTTGCCGCGGAGGAACGCGAGGTGCCGTTGGATTCGGATATCGCATCACGCAACGCCGAACGCCGGTCGGCAGAGGTCGCCTTTTGGTCGGAGTGAGAAGGGCCTTCCGCGGCAGCGATCGGTATCGATTCGACGGCGGCTGTGACATCGAACAAAGTCGGACCGCCCCGTCTTGTCGTGTTTTGGGACCGTCGGACGCGATTCGTGGCGCGCGTCGCAGTTCTTCGGCCTTGTTGCGTGGTTGTTGTGGCAGCGACTCTACGCGGAGACGTCGAGTCGGCCGCGCCGTCGTTGCCGGCGCTAGCGGCAATCGATACCTTGCGATTCTTGTTCGATCGCGAATTGGTAACATCCTTCGGCGTGTTTGCGGCCCGAGCCGTCACTTTTTGCGACTGCCGAACGGCTGCGCATGCAGTTGAACCGGGCGTGGTCGTCTGCGCAACGTCGTTCGACTCGCCGGAGGAGCGATCGGCAACCACTTCGAATCGAACGGGCGGAACGGTGCCCAGCACGCATCGGCAGGCTTCGTGGATCACACGTCCGAAGCGAGACCGAATCCACTCCATGAAAAAACGGTTCGGCGAGGCGACGACGAGGGCGTCGCCGTGCCACGAGAAATGAGCGCGCGATCCGAACCAGAGTGCGAATCGTTCTGCTCCGACCCTGTCGGCGATGATTCCGAGCACCGCCGACACGATGTCCATATCGTCCTTGGCCACGTCCTGATTGCTCCCGGCGCGCGCACCCTTCCCGCAGTTCGAACCGAGCATCCATGACGAATCACTCGCCAGTCCACGCGGCGATGCGCGGAAAGAAAAGGCGCGCAATGATCAACGGCCGAAGCCGTGTCATCAGAATTGTGTGTCACCCGATGAGCGTTGATTGTATCGGTGCTTGCAGTGCTGTCAAATGCCCGAGCCGGGTTCGCCGTGCGATTTCTTTGTGTGGCGCAGAAGCAGAACCGTTACCTTCGATACGCCAACGACTTTACGCGACGTCTCTTCGCCGGATTTTCCTCAAGTCGACGACCGTGCAATGGGGAAAGCGTGTCGAAACCCTTTCGGCTCGCGTGCGGGAAGACGCTCGTTGCGATCGTAACTCGTTGTCAAATCGATGGTTGGGAAACCTGCCCGAAGTTCACGATGGAGCATGCGCCGGCGGGGAGGTGGACCTTTGCCACGGAAGAACGTAATGTAGCGGTGTACGCTCGTCGAGCCCATGATGTTGTGGTCGATGCGCGGGGGCCACGTCGTCTGACAGCAAACTGGAAAGTGCAGGACGGGCACTGCGCCTGCGACATTCGGGTGGGCGTGTGCGCGCGTCGCAACGGGTGTTTATGCTTTTTCCCCAGCTTGCCCGCTCTTGCCGGTGTTCGGGCGGTACATGAAGACCAATCGCCGTTCGAAGGCGCAAAAGCCCGCCTTCGAGTACATGTGTAACGCCGGTTCATTGGCTTCGTCTACCGCCAACAGAATGCTGCGCCGACCGAGTTGGCGAGCGATCCACTGAGCATATTGAGTGGCCGCCAGCCCCCAACCGTTGCCGCGGGCCGTCTTGATCAGCCCCATATAGACCAATTCCAAGCTTTCGGTGTCCGGGTGATCGGCCAAGAGAAGGCATCCCACCGGACGATTATCGGCCATGATTACATACCACAACGAAGTGGGGCTTTGACCGATCGTCTTGTAGCCGCTGAGAACGTCGTCGATATTGCGAAGTCCGTTCAAGGCCGGGCAGTCCAGCGTCTCTTCGTACGTGGCTTCGACAATCTCGGCGAACTGTTTCGGTGAAGTTTCACCGTAGGGGTGGAGTTTCAATCCGGATCGAGGCGGCGCATCCGGGAATTCGTCCAAGGTCGAAACCATGTACGCAAGATTGGCGAGATGTTCGAAACCGGCCTGTTCGATCGCCCGAATCATGTAGTGCCGGTGGCTTTCGAGCGTGAGAAACATCAAATCGATGTTGTATTGCGTCACCTCGTGACAAGCTCGACGCAGTAACTCGGAGATCAAGCGATTGTCCGCAGGCGGGACGATACCCGGTGGAGTCGCGATTGCCGTTCGGCCCGGTTGAATGTACCACGCCAAGGCGCCGAGCACACGTTCGTCGGCGTCCCTCGCTGTGAGGATGCCGCATCGCTCGCCGGCGGCAATCGATTCTTGCAGTAGGTGATCGAGCTGTCTCGCACGTGCACTAGCTTCGACATGTCCGAACAGGACCGAGCTGACTTTCCGTAGGTGCGGAATGTCGAGCGGTTCGACGTCGATGCGAAAAGGCGGACTTCCTTGCTTGGGTTCACGGGGGGAATCGGGCATGTCAACTCAAGTCGTACCGGGTTGAGAAGAGCTGTCGGCGAAAAGGGAATAGCTACGCGCGTTCGCCTGCCACACGTTCCGTCAGGCAGGGCGGAACACCGATCGACATGACGTGCACTTCCCCCAGGTAAGGCTGCGCCTCGGGTGAGGCAAAACCTTGCTTCCTCGCTACGAACGTGCAGGTGAAATCGGCACGAAAACAAACCCCCGGGGCTGTTCCCGTGTCGCAATCCAGCCCGCTCGGCAGATCGACGGCCACGCGATTTCCTGCAGCGGCGTTCATTGCCGAAATGACCGCATCCAGCGGCGGACGCGGGGCCCCTCTCGCTCCGGTACCCAGCAAGGCATCGACAAGACAAGTTGCGTGTTGGAACGCCTGCTGGAGATGTGTTGTTTCGAGGTCGCGGCCGAGGACGGCGATCGGAATTTTACTTTTGACCGCAATCCGATAATTCACGGCCGCGTCGCCTTGCAACGATTCCGGATCGCCGCACACCAACACGCGAACCGAATGGCCCATGATTTGCAAGTGTCGCGCGATCACAAAACCGTCACCGGCGTTGTTACCTCGCCCGCAACAAATAACAGTCTCGCTTCTGCCGAAACGCGAGTCAAGAAACTGGGCCACGCTTCGTCCGGCGTTTTCCATCAGAACGACGCCCGGAATTCCATATTCTTCGATCGCCAGACGATCGACGCGGCGGGACTCTTCTCGCGAAAGATACAACGGATGGGAATCGTTCGGCATAGTCGTATCGCTGTATCCGGCAGGGATGCTACGCAAACGAGGGGCTTTTCCGAAAAACGGAAAACCCCTCGTAACGTGTCGAATTCGTCTTGCTGAAGGCCACTGTCGATCCGACGCGGGCTTACGGAATGGCAAACGCCGCACCCGTCCATGCACCGGCTTCCCACAGGCCCGCACGCACGCTCAGGGGAATCGGATCGAGAATCCACGGGGCGCAATTGCCGGGACGGTAATAGCCCAAGGGATACATGCATTCGTTCGGCGGTGTCAGGCCCATCTTGTAAGGCAAGATGGGGAACGTCAGGAAGAAATGGGCCCCGGAGGCAAACGGTTGGGCGATCGGGCCCAGGTTGTGGCCGTATCGTTCCACGGCGACTTGTTCGAAGTACAACGGCTTGTGGCACACCCCCGAGGCTTTCCAGGTGAACGTGATCGGGGCCCACGAGCGGGGTTGGAACGTGCCGCCTTGCAAAGTGCATTCGGTCGGGAATTTCGTCCCCTTGGCGGTAATGTCGTTGGTGATTTCGGTGATCGGCCGAATGTTGTCGGGCGAAGGGCATTCATCTTCCACGGGAGGCGGGCCGAGGGCCAGTTCCTCTTCCAGCGGACCGAAGTCGTCACCCTCTTCGGCAGCTTGCCGATCGAGTTCCTCGCCCGGCAGGGGTAGCGGTTCGGGCGTGGGAATCGTCTCGGGAACGCCCGACTCGATTTCAGGAGCCGGTTGCGATGTAGGGGCCGCTTCAGTCATCAAGGCGGGGCCTTCGGCGAACGGATCGGCCAGCGGCTTCGCGTTCTCGGGGGTATTGGGAATGACGAATTGAGCCGGAGTCGCTTCCTCGGCCGAAGCGGTCGGTTTCGTTTCAGGGAGGTTTGGCGCAGATGTCGCCTTGTTGCCGCTTTGCGGGCGCACGGGAAGCCAACGGAGTTGTGTGCTCGTGTGAGTTGTGGTGTACCCGACTTGAGCGATCGGCTCTTTCGCCGACTGTGCGGCCAGGGCAACGGCCGGTTTCACGCCGGAGATGCCTGCACGACCGGCGGGGGCCCAGCCGTCATTGTCGGCACGAACGAAGCCGGCGAAAAGCAGCAGGCTGCACGCGGCAATCCAACACGCAAGAGAAACGGGTGACGAAGCGGGCTGAACGGGGGCCGCGACGGTGCAACGTCGGGCAACCTCCCGTGCCCGTGCTGTGATGCTATCCGTCGTTGCCCGGTTGCCCAACACTGTAGTTGGGTGCTTCTTGCGTGATAGTGATGTCATGAGGATGACTCTCCCGCACACTGGCCGGTGAAACCTGAATGAATCTCGCCTTGGTGCGAAGTTCTTCGATGGTTCGAGTTCCGCAGTATCCCATGCCGGCCCGCAGACCGCCGACCAATTGGTACACAAACGGTCCGAGGGGGCCGCGATAGGGCACACGCCCCTCGACGCCCTCGGGAACGAGTTTTTCGGGACGGTATCCCGGATCTTGACGGTATCGTTCACTGGATCCGCGGACCATGGCGCCCAACGAACCCATGCCGCGGTACACTTTGTATACTCGCCCGTGGTACAGGATGCGTTCGCCGGGACTTTCATCCAGCCCGGCAAACAGGCCTCCGATCATCACGACGTGGGCACCGGCTGCGATGGCCTTGGTAATGTCACCGGAGTACCGAATTCCGCCGTCGGCGATCACGGGGGTTTGCGTCGCCTGCGCGGCCTCCACTGCCCGCATGATTGCGGAAACCTGGGGAACACCGACACCGCTGACGACCCGCGTCGTACAGATCGAACCGGGGCCGATGCCGACCTTTACGGCGTCGGCGCCCGCCTTGATCAAGTCCGCGGCACCCTCCGACGTCGCCACGTTGCCCGCGACTACGTCGATATCCCACTGGCGTTTGATTTCTCGTACCGTTTCGAGCACGTTGCTCGAATGACCGTGGGCGCTATCGACCACCAGAACATCGACGCCGCACCGGATGAGTTGCTCGACCCGCTCGTAGTCGTGCACTCCGACGGCCGCCCCGACGCGCAGCCTTCCGTGTTCATCCTTGCAGGCATTCGGGAAGCGCCGTTGGTTGTCGATGTCCTTGATCGTAATCAGGCCCGTCAGTCTAAAGTCTTCGTCAACCAGCAGAAGCTTCTCCACCTTTTTTTCCATCAAAATCGTTTCAGCTTCTGCAAGCGTTACAGTTCCCGTAGCCGTTACAAGGTGTTCCTTGGTCATCACCTCGGCTACCGGCAGGTCGAGATTGTCGAGGAATCGCAGATCGCGACGGGTCACGATCCCGACGAGCTTGTCGTTGTCGGCGACGATCGGAATGCCCGAGACATTCGCCTGATTCATCAATTCAGCGGCCTTGGCGGCGGTCGCGGTCGGTGGAAGCGTCGCCGGGTTGGCGATGATTCCGTTGGCGCTGCGTTTGACTTTTTCGACCTCTTTGGTCTGAGTAGCGACATCCATGTTCTTGTGGATGATGCCCAATCCCCCCTCTTGAGCGAGGGCAATCGCCATCGCTGCCTCGGTGACGGTATCCATGGGAGAGCTGATCAGCGGGATGTTGAGCCTGATCCTTGCCGTCAGGTGGGTGCTGACGTCGACCTCCGCCGGGACGACTTCGCTGTAGGCAGGTTGAAGCAGAACGTCGTCGAATGTGATGGCCTGGCCGAGAATCTTGTCTTGCATGCGACACTACTCCTTGTAGGGGGATCGGCACGGCGCGAGCCGCACAACCTGCACCCCGAGGGAAAAGTTCGCCGTCGAAGGGCGTTGCATTCTTGGGAATTCTGAAATTATCGGCGATCGCCCGGTGATTGCAATCGGCGGCAGCTTTGCAGAACCGGAATCCGGCCTACCGGCCTTATTGTGGCACGGTGACACCCGTGCCGGGCATGGGCGACATCGTTGAAAATGGCAGAAAAGCAGAAAGGAGGAGGAATAGGCGATCTGCGGCAAGGCTGTTACAGTTCCGAGTCCGACGGCGTGGGTAGTGAGTAGACCCGACGCGGGAAGAGATGGCGTCGGAAAAGCCAGCCGCGGCGGCTTTCGGGATGCAGTCCGTAGTCGACCAGCTCTAAAGAACTACGGCGAATGAGATTGCCTTCACGATCTTCTTCGCGAGTGGTTTGGCAGACGACTCCGCCGGGAACTTCCATCGACATGACCGTGCGCGTCACTGATTTCCCCTTAGGGAACACTTCGGTCACCGTGGCGTGTGCCGTATTCAGGATTTCTCCCGCAATGCGGCAGGGAACGTCTAATGCCGTGACTTCGACCGTGGTTCGATTCAAGACCGTGTTGCCGGTCAGATCGGTTTTCAACGTCTCTCGCCGAAGGATGAATGGTTCGATCTCTTTATTGAGAAAGATCTTGCTGACGGTCTTGTGCGTCGTGCCGGTGAGTGTCAGTTGGAGAACCTGGCAAGGGATCTCTCGGCCTTGAATGACGATGTTGGCCGGGGGTAATTCGGTGATCGTGGCCGATTGGTCCGCTCGCTCGCCGTGAAATCCTTGCACGATCAATTGTGGTTCGGCACTGAAACGCTTTCCCGCCACGCGAACGACGACCTCGACTCGCAGCGTGACCGTGTCGTCTTCGACCTTATCGAGCGTTGTCTTGGTTTCGGTGACGCTGATGACCTTACGGGGCTGCTGAAACGTTTCGGTGACCGTGCGAACGATCTTCCACGCGCCCGGTTCAAAGCGCGCCCATGCGTGAAACTGGCGCGAAAACTCGGCCCCGGTGACGTCCGAGATCGCGGCAGCCGCGACGATGAACGCGACGGCCAGTACGGATCGTCGAATGATCGAAGGAGACCATCCGAAGAAACGGCGACTCGTGCAGGCGATCTTCTTTGGGGATGCCGGGATCATGGAACAATCGACAGGCAGCGGAAAGGTATGGCGGGAGTGGACTCGCCCTATGACGCGTGCGGCGAATTGGGCGTGGTAGGCAACATCCGTGAGCGGCGGCCGGTGGAGAAGCACGTTTCTGCCCGCTCAAAACGTGCGTCTAGGCCGTCGGCGCAAATCCCAACCGCCGGGAAGATGTCATCTTCACCAATGTGTCAGTATACCGATGTTGGGGGAGGATGTCAGCAAAGATTTGATGCCTATCCCCCTGATTGCGGGGGTTCAAGGCCGGCTTCTTGGGCTGAGGGGAATGGATCAGATGCGGCTTGCCGCTTGATCGCCGCGTCTTTGTCGAGCAGCGACCAACCCGAAGCCGTCGGTCCCGAAGTGGTCGTTGCGCTACAACCGATCGGCAACGCGAGGCATACAGCGATCCATCCAACCCCAATGCAAATTCGGAGTTTTGTCTGCCGTCGACGAAGCGACCGGCGGCGCGAGATAGTGAACCGCATGATTCGATCTCCCGGTGCGACGAGCGGTCAAGGCGGGAATACTTGTCACGGACGGGGCGCGGGCTGTTTCATCCAATCGACGACCGTCGTCGGTCGGTGAGGCTCGGGTTTCTTCGATGGGAACAACTTGCTGAAAAAGCTCGGTTTTTTCTCTTGGGTGCGATGCACCGATCCGGTAGGGAAGTAACGCGATTGCGGCTCGGGCTCTTTCGCAAATGGGTTCAAGGCTTTGATGCCTTGGCCGAGTTTTTCGGCGCCGCTTTCGAGGGCTTTTACCGGGTTCGGAAGCGACACGTGGGGCATTTTCAACTCGGGCAGTTTCGGCTTGGGGAGTTTCGGGAGCGCGGCCTGCGATTGGGGCGCCCACATTACCAGCCATACCAGCGCCATCGCATATACCACAAGAATCCGGTTTTTCGCGATCATCATTGACCACTCCTTTTGTTCGATTGCGACAGCATCCTTCTTGCTGAAGCCGGCCGGGGTAGTTTGGTGCGCACGTTGTTTCGGGCGGCACTCTTTGACCGCCGGGGCCGGGAGAATATCGCAAAGAGGACCGCGGCGTCCAGAGCATTTTCGGACTCATCGGCGCCTGCAAACCGACATCTGGCCGGGCGCAAGGGGGCCGGCGATCGAGTTGGTCTTGCAAGTTCGCTGATCGGCTTTTGCGGGGGCATTGTCGTCAATACAAAGCCCCGAGGATGCTATCTCCGAAAATTGCCCCAAAACACGCCTGCTATTAGTGGACGTGCGCGACGGTGGAAAGCACAATGATGCAAACACAAACGGTGCGTGCGAGAATGCCGCCGAGAGTCGACGATCGCGGCAGTCGTGGCGTGAGGAGAATCCGCGGCGGGCCGTCGACGATCCGAGTTACGGGGCAATTCCGCAGGAATTATTGACGTCAATGACGGGAGGTGACGGTGTCGAACACGGAACGAATTGAGCAGGCTTACCGGATTGCGCGAGAGCGATACGCGGAGTTGGGCGTCGACGCCGAAAAGGCGTTGGAAACGTTGGCTTCGGTGCCCATTTCGATGCAATGCTGGCAGGGAGACGACGTCGGCGGATTCGAAAGCGATGAAGGCCTGACCGGCGGCGGGATCATGGCCACCGGTGCCTATCCCGGCAGAGCCCGCACACCCGACGAGTTGCGGCAAGATATCGATTTCGCATTCCGTTTGATTCCCGGTCGGCATCGAGTGAACTTGCACGCGAGTTATCGCGACTCGGGCGGTGACGTGGATCGTGACGCCATCGGGCCGGAACATTTCTCCGGTTGGATGGACTGGGCGGCGGAACGAAAGATCGGGATCGATTTCAATCCGACCTATTTTTCGCACCCGAAGGCGGCCGACGGCTTCACGCTGGCCCATCCGGACGACGGAATTCGCCGGTTTTGGATCGAGCACGGAATCGCTTGCCGCAAAATCGGGGCGGCCTTCGGGAAGCGATTGGGAACGCCCTGCGTGACGAATGTGTGGATTCCGGACGGATTTAAGGATACGCCCGTCGATCGCAAAACGCCGCGGCGTCTGCTGGCCGAGTCGTTGGATGCGATCTTTGCCGAGCCGATCGATCCGGCGTTCAACCGGGATGCCGTCGAAAGCAAGTTGTTCGGCATCGGATCCGAAAGCTACGTGGTGGGGTCACACGAGTTCTATCTGGCATACGCCGTCAGCCGCGAAAAACTCCTCTGTCTCGATTCGGGACATTTTCACCCGACCGAGTCGATTGCCGACAAAATCCCCTCGGTCTTGCTGTTCTTGAAAGAAATCTTGTTGCACGTCAGTCGGGGTATTCGATGGGATAGCGATCATGTCGTGATCCTCTCCGACGAGACGAAGGCTATTGCCGAGCAGATCGTTCGCGGAGGATTCCTCGATCGTGTCCACATCGGCCTGGATTTCTTCGATGCGAGCATCAACCGAACGGCCGCCTGGGTGATTGGGATGCGGGCCATGCAAAAGGCGTTGCTTTTGGTCTTGTTGGAGCCGACCAATCGGTTGCGCGAGCTGGAAGAAAACGGTGATTACACGGGGCGCTTGGCGATGCTGGAGGAGGTCAAGGCGTTGCCGTGGCAGGCGGTGTGGGATGTCTTCTGCTTGCGCCAGGATGTGCCCGTCGGCGAGACGTGGTTGGACGAAGTTCGTGCCTACGAACGTGAGGTGTTGAGTCGTCGAGGGTGAGAACTGCCGCGGCGAGAGTGGTGCTTGGGCGGCGATCCGTTCGGCGACCTTGGGGTCGGCGAACGCCCCCCGGACGCAGCCTGCCGTTTGGGAAATCGTTTTGGTGAGGAGAAAACGTGCATGGCCGAGGTCGAAACTCTCGTTGAAAAGAAGAGTGTATTCGAGCGATTGGACGAACTGAACGAGTTCGAGCGGACGCCGATTACCAAGGACAAGTTGCAGAGCGGTCGCTATTTCGCCGGAATGTTCGCCGGTGAGCACGTGGCCGCGACCGAATTCGTCATCGGTGCGTTGTTCGTCATGTGGGGCGCGCGAACCGGCGACGTTATTTTCGGCTTGCTCTTGGGAAACCTATTCGCCGTTTTGTCGTGGACGCTTGTTTGCGCCCCGATCGCCGTACAAACCCGACTCACGTTGTATTGGTACCTGCGTCAAATTGCAGGTCCGGCCGTGATGGTGATTTACAACGTATGCAATGCGGTGTTGTACTGCGTGCTTGCCGGTTGCATGATCACCGTCTCCGCTTCGGCGGTGCGCATACCGTTCAACATCCCCCCGCAAACCGGCTGGATCCCGACCGATCCGTGGTTCGTCGTGGTGGTGATCGGGGTCGGTACGGTGGTCGTGTTGTTGGCCATCTTGGGATTCAAGAAACTGGCCCAGTTCGCCACGGTGTGCTCTCCCTGGATGCTCCTCATGTTCATTGCCGGGGCGTTGATGGCACTACCGCTGTTGGGGCATGTCGATTCTTGGACATCGTTCAAAGAAGTCGCTGAAAAGGAAATCTGGACAGGGCCTCCGCCGGTGTATCGCACGTCGACGACCGAAGGGCATGAAGTCGTCGTCGAATTCGAGAACGTACACGGCCGATTGATCGTGGTGGGCGCCGAGGCCTCGCAAGAGCTTGCAGACGACGAAGCCGATGCGGTGGGAACCGCTGCGACGATCAACGGTTTCCGCGTGTCGGCCGTCGAGAATCCTCAGGCCGAGGATGATTTCGTGCCGGCTCAGGCGCGAATCGAGGGAGACCGCGTTGTCGTGTGGGCCGATAACGTCGAAACGCCGAAAGTCGTTGCGTACTCGCCTCCCGCGACGCCCGAGGGATTGCTTTGCGACGAGCGACGTGTGCCGGTTGCCGCGTTCGATTCGATCGTCGGTAACAAGTTCGAACATATTTCGTTTTGGCACATCGTCTTCTTTGCGTGGATCTGCAATTTAGCGATGCACTTGGGGCTCTCGGACATGGCCTTGTTCCGCTACGCGAAGAAGTCGTGGTACGGGATCTATTCGGCTTTCGGAATGTATCTGGGGCATTACGTTGCCTGGATCTGTGCGGGAATCATGGGGGCGGCCGCCGTCAAATTGGGTAGCATCCCCTTGGCGTATCTCGACTCGGGGCAAGTCGCCTACACTGTGTTGGGATGGTGCGGTGTGATCGCCGTCGTGATCGCCGGATGGACGACGAGTAATCCGACGTTGTACCGGGCCGGATTGGCGCTCCAGGTCGTGACTCCCGGGTGGCCGCGATGGCTGGTTACGCTGGCCGCGGGTGCCGTGACGACCGCCATTGCGTGTTTCCCCTTCGTCTTTCGACGCTTGCTCGATTTCGTGGGCATCTACGGCATTTTGCTTGTGCCGGTGGGAGCGATTGTCGTCGTCGAACATTGGGGCTTTCCCTTGTTGGGCTGGCAGCGCGGTTGGGCGGCAAAACGAAACTTGACCCTCAATGTCCCGGCCTTGATTGCGTGGGTGACGGCGCTGGTGTTTGCGGTCGTCGCTTGGCAATTCAGTTGGATTCACTTGTTCTTCCTCGTGATTCCCGTGTGGCTGTTGACCGCGGTTGTGTACATCGTGCTTGCGGGAATGGCCGGGGCCGCACGTAAGGTTGAGGAAACGGAAGAGACCTCCGACAAAGCGTCTTCGGTCGCGTCGCCCACGACGGTCGAAACGTCGGTCGATTCGAACGGCTCGCAACCGCAAGCAAGCGACGCAACTCGCACGCCGCGGTTGGTGTTCGGCATAGCGGCATTGGTTTGTCTGCTCTTGAGTATCGGCCTGCCGACTGCCGTGTACTTGCAGATGTTGCAGGTTGAAACGGCCAAGACCGGCATGTTGGTCGCGGCGATAGCCTATTTCGTGACGGGAACGTTGTACATGCGTTATCGCGAAAAGCCGCAATCATAAGCGGCCGACGGTATATGCGAGGTCGTGATAGAAGACGCAATCTGCAACCGAAAAGGAGATATGCCATGCACGCACTTGTGGTGTTGCTCGGATTACTGCCCCAAGTTGCCGCCGTCGAAAGTCCTATTCAGGCGGAAAACCTGCGATGTGAGTACCGTGTCGATCCACTGGGAATCGACGTGTTGCGTCCGCGGTTGAGTTGGACGGTCAAGGACGATCGCCGCAGTGCCGTGCAGACGGCTTACCAGATCCTGGTCGCTTCGTCGCGCGAAAGGCTGGAGGCCGGCGAAGCCGACTTGTGGGATTCGGGGAAGGTTGCCTCCGGGGCGATGAATCAAATCGAATATGGAGGAAAGCCGCTCGAGTCGCGGATGGAGTGCTATTGGAAGGTGCGGCTTTGGGATGCCGAGGGGAAGTGCGGGGCCTACAGCGCACCTGCAAAATGGACGATGGGGCTATTGCGCCCCGGTGATTTTCAGGCGAAATGGGTCGGCCTCGACGGGCCGATGTTGCATCCGGCGATGGGCGATCCGCTCGACTTCGATGGTTGCCGCTGGGTATGGTACCCCGAAAAATCCGGTGACGCGAAAGTGACGGTTCCCGCCGGGAAACGCTATTTCCGTGGCTACGTGACGATTCCCGACGATGGGCGTCGCATCCTTCGGGCAAGGTTTCTCATCACCGCCGACGATGCGTTCGAAATGACCATCGACGGCAAACCCGCCGGTCGTGGGAGCGCGTGGAACGCACCGCAAGTCGCCGAGGCGACACACCGATTGCATCCGGGCAAGAATCTTGTGTCGGTGATGGTGACCAACGGCAGTGATTCACCCGCCGGATTGATCGGGAAGCTCGTCGTCGATTTCGATCACGGCGAATCGTTTACGGCGGTGATCGACGAAACGTGGCGTGCGAGCGATCGGGCGCAGGCCGGTTGGAATCAGACTGGTTTCGACGACAGCGCCTGGCCGCACGTGAAGGCGGTCGCCGAATACGGCGCGAAACCGTGGGGAACGTTGAACACGGAAGGGCTCGACAACCTGGCTTGTCCGCTCTTTCGCAAGGAGTTTGCCGCGCCGGCGGGTGTGCGACGCGCGACACTCTACGTCTCGGCCTTGGGCAACTACGATGTCGAAATCAACGGTCGGCGGGTGGCCGATCACTACTTTTCCCCCGGTTGGACCGATTACAACAAACGCGTGTACTACGACACCTACGACGTGACGGATCTGGTCGATTCCGGTGGTCTCAACGCCGTAGGAGTCACCCTGGCCGCCGGTTGGTACGCCGGGGCCATCGGCTGGAAAAGCGAGCGGTTCCACTATGGAAAGGACCCTAAATTCTGGCTTCAACTCGAATTGGAAAATGCGGACGGATCTCGCCGCACGATCGTCAGCGACGAAACGTGGAAGACGGCGTTCGGGCCGATTCTGGAAGGTGAGTTTTTGGCCGGTGAGACGTACGATGCGCGGCTTGAGATTCCGGGATGGTCCAGTCCGGGATTGGACGACGGCGATTGGAACTCCGTCAAGGTAACGCCGGCGATCTCGGCGCAATTGCAAGCGCAGCCGGGGGTGCCGGTAATCCAGACGGGAACGCTTCATCCGAAGACGATTACCGAGCCCAAACCCGGTGTGTTCGTCTTCGATATGGGCCAAAACTTTGCCGGCTTCGTGCGGTTGAAAGTTTCCGGGCCGAAGGGGACTCGTGTCGTCATGCGATTTGCCGAACGCCTCAATGACGACGGCACGATCTACACGACGAATTTGCGCGGGGCAAGAGCGACGGACACCTACATTCTGAAAGGTGAAGGAGAAGAAATCTGGCAACCGCGATTCACATTTCACGGATTTCAATACGTCGAATTGACCGGTTATCCCGGTACTCCGACCAAGGACACCGTGACCGGAATCGCGATCAACTCCGATACACCGCTGGTCGGAAAGTTCTCTTGTTCCAGCGAAATGGTGAACAAGCTATACAGCAACATCGTGTGGACGCAGCGGGCGAATTTCATCTCGGTGCCCACCGATTGCCCCCAACGGGATGAACGACTGGGTTGGATGGGGGACGCCCAAGTGTTCATCCGGGCGGCAACCTATAACGCCGACGTTGCGGCATTCTTCACAAAATGGCTCGTCGACGTCGAAGATGCGCAGACGGACGAAGGCGCTTTCACCGATGTATCGCCGCGCGTCGTTGCGATGGGAAGCGGTACTGCGGCGTGGGCCGATGCTGGAGTGATCTGTCCGTGGACGATTTACGAGGTCTACGGCGATAAACGCGTGTTGGCAAAACATTTGGATGCCATGGAACGCTGGGTGGCCTACTGCGAGTCGCATAGTACGAATTTGTTGCGGCCTGCTCAGGGGTACGGTGACTGGCTGTCGGTCAACGCCGATACCCCTAAGGATGTCTTGGCG
Source organism: Thermostilla marina (assembly GCF_054657455.1). Classification (NCBI taxonomy): domain Bacteria; kingdom Pseudomonadati; phylum Planctomycetota; class Planctomycetia; order Pirellulales; family Thermoguttaceae; genus Thermostilla; species Thermostilla marina. The sequence continues at coordinate 1,880,062 of NZ_BAAHYR010000001.1, forward strand.
ACTGCCTACTTTGCCTACAGTACGTATTTGACGGCGAAGGCCGCCGAGACATTAGGGCAGCAGGACAAGGCCGAGAAATACATGGACTTGTTCCATCGGATCAAGAAAGCCTTCAACGAGGCATACGTCGACAAGGACGGACGTATCAAGGGAAACACGCAGACCTGCTACGTGTTGGCCTTGTGGTTCGATTTGTTGCCCGACGAACTGCGTCCCAAGGCGGCTGAGTATCTGGTGGACGACATCCGTTCCCGCGATTGGCATCTTTCGACCGGCTTCGTGGGAACGTCGGTGTTGATGCCGACGCTTTCGGCGACGGGCAACACCGATGTTGCGTATCGGCTGCTGCTGAACGATACGTATCCTTCGTGGGGCTATTCCATCAAGTACGGGGCGACGTCGATTTGGGAACGTTGGGACGGCTGGACCGCCGAAAAAGGGTTCCAGAATCCGGGCATGAACTCGTTCGCCCACTATTCGTTCGGTGCTGTTGCCCGCTGGATGTTCCAATCGGCTGCCGGAATCGACACCGATGGGCCGGGATTCCGGAAGATTTTGATCCGGCCGCAACTTGGTCCCGGCATCGATTGGGTCGACGCCGAATACGGTTCTATCTGTGGTAAGATTGCCGACCGCTGGGAAAAGACGGAGAATGGTGTCGCGATGACGGTGACGATTCCGGCGAACACGGTTGCGACCGTTTGCGTACCGACGCATGATCCTGCAAGCGTTACCGAGGGCGGTGTTGCAGCCGCCGACGCATCAGGAGTGACGTTCCTGCGACAAGAGCCGGGATATGCTGTCTTCCGCGTGGGGAGCGGCACGTACCGGTTCAAGGCGAAGTAGTCTCGTTTGTCGGGCAACAAGTATCGCGGGCCGACCGGTTTTTCGAGCACGGTCGGCCCATTTTCTTCTTTCTTCGACGTCGCCTTTACCGATTCCAAGAGGACATTACCCGGGTCGGTGTTGCCGATACCGCATGCACGGTAAGATGACGGCAAGTGCTCCGACGCCGTACAGTCGGATGTCGGCATGTTTGGATTGATTCGTAGTGAACGAGGGGAAACGGCGAAATGGGAACGCGGATCGGATTTATCGGCGCAGGACGAATGGCGCAGGCTTTGGCGGGTGGAATGATTCGCAGCGCGATCGTCCAACCCCGCGACGTGACGGCCTCGGATCCTTCGGAAGCAGCCCGCAAGGCGTTTCAAGAGGCAACCGGTGCCGATTCGGTCGATGACAACGAGACCGTCGTGAACCGATCGGACGTTATCTTTTTGGCCGTCAAACCGCAGCAACTCGCCGCCGCACTCGAGCCGATTCGTGACTGCTTCGAAGAGGCGAAACTCGTCGTCAGTATCGCTGCCGGGGTGGGGCTTACGAAACTGATGGAATGGACGGGCGGACGCTGTCGGTTGATTCGCGTGATGCCCAACACGCCTTGCCTGGTCGGCGAAGGTGCCTCGGCGTATTGTCTTGGTCCGCACGCGACCGAGCAGGACGGCGAGCTCGTCGAAGGGCTGCTCGGGGCGGTCGGTTGTGTGGTGCGCGTTGATGAGAAACAGATGGATGCGGTTACCGGTCTTTCCGGTTCCGGTCCCGCATTCGTCTACGTGGCGATCGAAGCATTGGCCGATGCCGGGGTTCGCGTCGGATTACCGCGCTCGGTGGCCCTCACGCTTGCGGCACAAACGGTCAAAGGCGCCGCCGAAATGGTGCTACGAAGCGGAGAACACCCCGGCGCTTTGAAAGACGCCGTAGCGAGCCCGGGCGGCACCACGATTGCGGGGTTGCACGCCCTGGAACTGTGCGGGCTGCGGGCGGCTTTCTACGAAGCGGTTTCGGCTGCGGCAGAACGTTCGGCCGAACTGGGCGGTTGAAACGCTTCCGCTCGAACAAAGCAGACCTGAAACCGAGAGGGCGGGGGAGTGTTTCCCGGTTGCGGGGGGCGGTAAAATAGGACGAAACCGCTCGAAAGCCGGATTCGCGCTTGCTGTTTTCCGGAGTGCCCTGGGCATGTCGTTGTTTCAGAATCCCGAATACTGCTGGCGGGAGACGTTCTTGGTCTTTTTTGCCGCCGAGAATCGGCCGTCGGCTCACGAAATTGAAGCAGCGATGGAAAGCCTGGGGGGGCGTTATGTCCTGGCCAATTTGACGGCAACCGACGACGGTTTGTTCGACTCGGCCACCTTGTTGGCCCCAGACGATTTCGCCGCCATGGACATCTGCTACGTCGAAGATGAAGACGTAGCGGAGCAAGCACAGGAAACGATCGAGGAATTGCAGCGCGGTGATCGTGATGCCCTCGACCCGGATCAGGTGGCCAAGATCCGCAAGGCGACGGCAAGGATAGACGTACTCCACTTCGAACAAGTGGGCACGACGCGGGACGACTTGGACGACGAAGGCGACATGTTCGATCCCAGTGCCTTGATTTCCGTCTTGGAAATCCTGGCTCGCTTGACGCAGGGAGTGGCCGTCGATCCTCAATCGGGAACAGTCATTTGAAGACCTCGGTTCGACGAGTGCCTTCAGGGTAGATAATTCGTACCGAATGTGCCGGGGCGTCGACTGCCTTGGTGCGATTTCAGCGAAACGGGTGATTGCAATCGATGTTGGCGAAAGATATCAAACGTGGTGCGATCGTCGACTACAACGGCGCTCCTTGCATGATCGAGTCGATTACGGTCCAAACGCCTTCTGCTCGCGGGGCGGCGACGCTGTACAAGTATCGAGCACGAAACCTGTTGACAAAGCAAAAGGTCGACATCGTTCTCAAGGGAACCGAAGGCTTGGACGAGGCCGACTTTGAGCGGCGTCCTGTGACGTACATGTATTCGGACGGCACGCACGTCCATTTTCTCGACTCGCAGAACTACGAACAGTATTCGCTCGCGATTGCCGACGTAGAAGAGGAACTCAAGTTCCTCAAGGAAGGGCTGGAAGGTCTTTTCGTGCTCATATACCAAGAGCAGGCTGTGGGAATCCAATTACCGTTGGTCGTCGAGCTGGAAGTCGTCGAGTGCGATCCGTATGTGAAGGGAAACTCGGCAACCGGCCGTACGAAGCCCGCAAAGCTCGAAACCGGCGCCGTGATCCAGGTTCCCGAGTACCTCTCGCAGGGCGAAATCGTGAAAGTGGATACACGCACCGGCGAATTCCTATCGCGGGCGTAATCGCACGGCAACAGGGGTGTTGCCGGAAGAGCGAACGACCGGTCGGTCCGGTTATTCGTCCGGCAAGATCGTTTCCACGCGACTGGTGAAACGTCCGCGGGCGAGACGGGTGTGAATCCGATCACCGGGTGTCAGTTCAGCGGCGTCGCGCACGGGGCTGCCGTCTTGTGTGGTGGTGATGCTGTAGCCGCGTTCGAGAACGGCCAGCGGGTTCAACGATTCGAGTTTGCCGGCCAAGCGTGCCATGTATTCACCACTGCGGCGTATTTTCTCGCCGATGGCGCGGGCAAGTCTGGTCTCATACTCGTCGAGCGACTGTCGCCGTGTCTCGAGCATTTCCCACGGGCGTTGAAACACGCGGTGCCGAGACAACATTGCCAGTCGTTCGCGAAGCGATGCCGCCTTTTGCGTGAGTGTCGATTTCAGGCGGTGTTCATAGTCTTGTAGTTGCCGAATCAGGTCCTCGCGTGAAAGTGAAATGCGCTCACCGGCTTCGGTCGGTGTGAGTGCACGCAAATCGGCAGCCAGATCGCAAAGGGTGACGTCGATTTCGTGGCCGACGGCGGAAACGACCGGCAGCGAGGAATCGGCAACTGCCCGGCAGACGATTTCTTCATTGAAGGGCCACAAATCTTCGAGGCTGCCGCCGCCGCGAGTGACGACGATCACGTCGAAATGTTCTTTCCACCGGTTGGCGGCGAGAATTGCCTGAACGATTTCACCGGCCGCTTCGGTTCCCTGGACACGTACCGGCAAAATCGTGACGTGCAAGTCGGGGCGTCGCCGCCGCACAACCTGCAAAAAATCGTGAATCGCGGCGCCCGAGGGACTGGTCACGACGGCGACGTGCCGCGGGTAAAACGGTAGCGGCCGTTTCCGCTCGGGAGCGAACAGGCCTTCCTTTGCGAGCTTTTCCCGCAGTTGGCGAAAGGCCAGCTCCAGAGCGCCCAACCCTTCGGGCTGAATCTGTTCGACGACCAGTTGATACTTACCGTGCGGCGGATAGACATTCAGACGTCCGCGACAGACGACGGCCAGCCCGTCGTGTAGCTCGAATCTCACTTTTGCGGCCGTGCTACGCCACATGACCGCCGGAAGTTGAGCATCGGCGTCTTTCAGCGAAAAGTAGCAATGACCGGATCGAGGGCGGGAAAGGTTCGAAATCTCGCCGCCCACCCAGATTTCCGGAAAGGTTTCTTCCAGCACGAACTTGATGGCCCGCGTGACCTGCGAAACGGTCAGAATGCGCGGACGGCCCTCGTCGTCGGTCGGATAGCCGGTGTTCATCCAGCCTCTCCCTTCATATCGGCACGCCGCGGAAATGATGCAGGTCGTAGCGGATCGTGGTCGGCAAAAAGGGGATCATCCCGCACGACGCGAAATCGCCGTCGGGCAGTTGCAGATTCGACGGAAACGTCGGCTGCGCGTTGCGACTCGGGGGGAGCCGGACGCACCGCCGCATGCCCTCGAAAGAGCGGTAGACTTCCCGGGAGTCGTCCTCCGACAGCCCAGTTTTCTGCGGCGGTCGTCAAGCGGGACAAGAGTGTCTCGATTCGTCGCCGTTGGCTTTCGATTTGTCTGCGATCGAGCGACGGCGGGATCAAGATCGGCGGACCAACCACCGCTCGGGCGCGGGAAAAGGGACGGGGAATAGCGAAACGATCCCACGTCGGCAATCGCCATGGTCGGTCGTAGCCGAAACCCATCAGCACCAGCGGCATGCCCAAGCGCGATGCCAGATAGATCGGCCCCGCCGCCAACTGACGTCGCGGACCTCGAGGACCGTCGGGCGTGATCGTCAGGTGCTGCCCTTGTTCCTGCATCAATTGCCGCAGCGCCGCCGTTCCGCCGCGGTTTGAGGACCCCCGGACAAAGCGAAAACCCATCATCCCGGCTACGTACGAAAGGATATCGGCGTCGCGATGCCGTGAGAGCAGCATCGTCAAATGGCAATGCCCCCGCAGGTAAAGGGGAAACAAGATGTACTCGTGCCAGAACAGGTACAGCTTGGCCGTCGTGCATTCCTCGAACACGGGATCGATGGACCGGTCGTAATAATAGACGCGGTAATCCAGGGTGCCCATCCAGAGGCGAACGAGCGAGGTGGCGGTCAAGCCTACGAATCCGTTGAGGAGCGATCGGTTCCGTCCCATGCCGCCTTCATCTCCGTTTTGCGACGTGCCGGACGATTCCTCGGAACTATTCAGGCCATTCGCCGGTGAAGACCTCGACGGCGGGGCCGGTCATAAAAACGTGGTTGTTCTCGGCCCATTCGATTTCGAGGTCGCCGCCGAGCAAGTGTACGGTTACTCGACGATTTGTCTTCCCCGTCAAGACGCCCGCCACCCCGACCGCGCTGGCGCCCGTGCCGCAAGCCAACGTCTCTCCCGAACCGCGTTCCCACACGCGCATGTTCACTTCGCCGGGTGAGACGATTTCGACGAATTCGGTGTTGATGCGTTGCGGGAAGGCCGCGTGCCGTTCGATTTGCGGTCCGACGATATGGACCAGTTCATCGGTTAGTTTGTCGACGAAGATGACGCAATGCGGATTGCCCATCGACACGCACGTCACTCGATAGCGCGAAGCTGAAGCGTCGTCCAGGCGGAGTTCGGCGTCGACGACCGGCGAACCGGGAAGCGTAGTCGGAATCTGCGAGGCCTCCAAGATCGGCTCGCCCATGTCGACTCGCACACGAGCCACGCGGTCGTTTTCAAGTTCAAGGTGCAATGTCAGCACGCCGCGCCCGGTTTCGATGTGTAGCGGGTTTTTCCGTGCAATGCCGTGGTCGTACACGTACTTGGCAACGCAGCGAACGCCGTTACCGCACATTTCGGCTTCGGAACCGTCGGCGTTGAAGATGCGCATCCGCGCATCGGCCGTTTCCGAGGGTTCGATCAGAATCAGTCCGTCGCCGCCGACTCCGAAATGGCGGTCGGAAATGACTGGCGCCAAATCGGCCGGGGGGGACGGCAGTGTTTCGGTGAAGCAATCGACATACACGTAGTCGTTGCCGGCACCCTGCATCTTGGTGAATCGCATCGGTGGCTTTCCGCTCCTGGAAGCCTTGAGGTTTACTCAGCGGATATGCCGCTTGGGGTCGCGCAAAAGAAAGACGAGCTTCTGCTCGTTCGGTCGTTTTCCCATTCTAAAGGGGGTTGAGAAAACCAACAAGCTGCACAAACCGCGGCGCATAGGGTGCGACATGTTTCAACCGACAGCTTGCATTTCCGACGTGGAAGTGTCGTCAGCCGCATAGGTCGAGCAAATTGCCGGCCTGACCGGAGGCGTCTTTGCTGCGGGGTGTTTCGGAATCTTCCGCATCATCCTTCGGCGATTGGGTGGTGTCTTCCCAGATCCGGCGGCCGTCGGCATCGCGTTCACCGGTTTCGTGGTCTTCCCCGTCGGTTTCTCCGACACCGGCGGCGGCCTCGGCTTCCCGATCCATTTGAACTTGCCGATCTTGCTTGGCGGCGTCGGTTTTCACGCGATCGGTTTCGCTTCCGGCGCTTTGGGCGAAGGGTGTGCCGGCGGCTCCGGCAGCAAGCGGATTGAGCGGACCGATGCTCACGGTTCCACCTCCTTTCGGTTCGGGCGGTCGATCCGTCGAACTGCATAAAGCCGACGAACTACCGCCGCGGCACCCGGACAAGCACGTTCATTGCGGGGTGTCGAAGGGGCCGTGTGCTTGCGCAACCTGCGATTGCGTCACAAATCGGTCGCGAGAGACTCGATCACGGCATGTCGGCGTCAAAATCGCGGCGGCGGACCGAGACGCGGTCGTTGCGTCGTGGTCGTGCCCCCTTGCAACATCTGCAAGGCTTGATTCACGCCGGGAAAAGCCTCTCGTCGTACCAACGGATTTTGCAACGTTCCGCCCACGCGGACAAGAACGATTTGCTCGCTGGCGCCGCGGAACAATTCCCGCACGATCGGGATTTGCACCTCATTGCGCCCCAACATCGAGCGGAAGGTCAGCCGCACGTTTCCTTCCCGGTCGACCTCGCCTCCTCCGAGTAGGCTGATGGCGTCCCCTCGAAAGTTTAGCTCATCCAGGTAGATGTGACTGCCCGCCAATCGGAATTTGGCGTCGGCCTCGCTGAAGGCGGTGCGGTCGACTTCTTGAACGCTCAGAATCTTGAGTAGAGCGATCATCAACGGGAGTTCGTAGATATCGGCGTTTTTCAATTGAAAATTGCCGTAGCCGCTCATTCCGGCGATTCCGCGGCCGGTTCCCTGGAGGCTGACGGCGACCGACAGTTGTCCCTTGAGCCGGTTGGGAGTTCGGAAGGCCTCGCGGACCGTGCGGCCGAGATCGGCTTGTTCGAGCGAGAGCGTCAACGCGTACCGCAACGGATCGCTGAACAGCACTTGGCCGGCCGCATAGAGCGTTCCGCCTAAGGCGTCGGCTTGAACCGGGGAGGGATGGGACGGCATTTCGGCTAGCCGCCCCTTGCCGGCCGGTCCCACGCTCGGGTCGACCTCGTAGCCGAAGAGAACACGATCGTCGAGCAGCCGGAAGGGACCTCGTACTTGCGTCAACTGGATGCCGTCGTAGGTGGCCGAATCAAGCCGCAACAGGCCGTCGCTCAAAAGGCCTTCCGGGCCCCAGCCGCCGATCAGGCGAATCGTGCCGTTGACGTTTTCAAACAACACGCCGCAATCCAATGACGCCTGAACGAGCGCCGCTTCGATGTCCCAGTCGTAGCGACAGGGAGTGTTTCGGTCCGGTCCGCGGGCCAGCGAAAATCGCCCACGAACGTTGATCGGTTGCTTCAATTGAAGTTGTTCGAAGGCCGTGGCGGCACGTTCAGGCAAAGCATTCAACAGCGACCTGTCGATGCGGAAATCGTCGAGCCAAAGGTTGTCGAACGTGAGCGTCCACGCCCCTTGCGGAGTGAAGCGGCATTCCGCCGACGCTTCAAGGACGGTGTCGCCGTGTTCGGCTCGCAGTTTCGGCATCGAGACCTGGCCTTGACGGTATTCCAGTTCGCCCTGGATGGCGTCGAACCGGTAAGGAAAATAGACCGGTTCGATCGAAACCGTCTTTTCCACCGGTTTGGCGTGGAAGGTGACGGCTGCTTGCGGCCACCCCGTTTGATAGCGCACGACGGCATCGAGGTCGACTGCGCCTTGCGGTCGCAAGTCGTTCCATAGTTGCCGGGTTGTTTCGCCGGGCAGGGCGTCTCGCAGTTCGGCGTCGAGGGGAATGCCTCGTCCTTGTACCCGCAGGTCGAGCGCCCACACGCCGGGGGTTCGCTGTTGGAGTGAACCGGACGCCGTGATTCGGCCCGTGTCGTTGCTGCCGGACAGATCGAGGAACTGCCAGACGTCGTCCTGCATCACGAGCTTGCCGGTGATTCCCCCAATCGGATACGGAAAACGATCGTAACGTAGCGAGCACCGGTGCAAATCGGCCTCCAGATACTTGGAAGGCGTCTGCCCCGGTGCTTGGGTCGTGATCCGCAGAATACAATCGAGCGTGCCTTGCGGGTGGAGAGAGCGAACGACGTTTTGCGCCGTCATACTCGGTACGGCGGCGACGATCTGCTCGTCGAGAACGATGTTTTTCCCCACGACGGTCACGCTCCCGTAAGGGCCGGTGAGCGGATCGAGAATCGTGCCGGTGATCCGCACGGGACGTCCGCCTGTGGCTTGAGTTTGGAGGTCGATGGCCAATCGATTCCCCTGGAGATCCAGTATCCCCGCAGCGTGCGAAAGCCGATACGGAAAGCGATAGTACGTGAAAGCGGTGTCGAGTGCTTCCAGTCTCGCAGATAGCTGCGGCGTCTCGCTCAACGTATTCATATGCACGTCGAGGTTGATCACGCCCTCGGGGCGAAACTTTTCCCATACCTGCGAAAGGTCGCCGGGAAACAGAGTCAGCCACTGGCGATGCAACGTCACGTTGCGGGCGGAAGCATCAAGCAGGAACCCGTTTTGCAGGTCGTATCGAGGAACGATCAGTTGCCGGATGTGAACGGTCGCCCGACTTCCTTCGGCGGAAAGGTCTTCGACCCGTAGTTGCGAGTTGTCGCATTGGAAGCGACCGCGGATGTCGGTCAACGGGTGTGGGAGTCGCGGGTCGTCGATCCTTCCCCGGGCGATTTGACCGGACACGTCGAATCGAACGCCGGGGGTGGCTTCACGATCGAACGAGATTCGAAAGCCGCACACGATCTGGGCTCGCAACGTGCCCAGGACGGCCAGTTTTTCGGCCCACGACGACGGCAACGCTGCACGGGACTCGGGCGACAGCTCAAGTCCTTCGATCGATCCGCCGATGAATCCGCGGAAAGACTCGGGGTCGATATTTCCTTCGATGGTGATGCGATTCGCAAAATCGCCCGTGCAACTGCCCGTGATTTGTCGCAGGTCACGGCCGGTGGTCGCGTCTTTTTTCGGGTCGAATCGCAGGTCGATATCACGTAACGTCAATGAGCTGCGGGGGCGATCGGCATCGACGATCTCGATGGAGCCGCTGTCGATACGAATCGGGATCGGTTTCGGCCCCAGTTTCGGCAGCGGTAATAAACGCGAGAGACTCCAAGTTCCGTCGGGGTAAACGATGGCCCGCAATCGAGGGTGTTGAAGCACGACGGCATCGGCTTGGAAACGCCCCGTCAGCAACTCGTCGAGTGTTCCCGAGGACGGCAAATCGACCCGTTCGACTTCAAGGAGCGGCGGTTCGTCGGGCGGTACGTCGAGCGGTCGAATGGTGAGCCCGTGCAGAGAAATGCCTTCGCCCGGCTGATACTGCGCCGATCGGATGCGAATTGCCATGTCGCGATAATGCTTCGCGAAGAGGGCTTCCGCGTGCGAGCGAATCGCGTCGTCGAGACGGTTGTACGAATACGCGAGCGCAAAGACGGTTCCTCCCAGGACCACCAACAGGCCCCATTTCAGAAAGAACCATGTGATTTTGAATAGCCCGCGGGTTGGTGTCACGTTCGACCGTCCGTGGTTTGCCTTCGTGTACTGCCGACGCTTCCTTCGGCATCGACGCCTACGATAGTGGAGTCCGTTCCGTCTTCGATGTTTCGGGGTGACCGGTGTGTTTCCGGAATCGATTCCAAAGCGATACCGTTACCGCTGCCGAAAACACGATCATAAGCGGCATTACCGGTTGGCGATATCGAATCGAGCCGACGAACACGCAATGCAGTAGGGCAAAGTAGACGGCCGGGTACCACACCACGTGATACGCAAAGCCGCGTCTCATCGTTCGCACGATGCCCCCGATGCCGGTTGTCATCACGAACACATAAGATAAGGCGATCGCCGCCGCAGGCAATGGGCGGCGCAAAGCGGCTAAGTTGGGAACCGGATTCCAGGTGCGCAGGAATTTTTGTCCCGCAAGTTTTACGGCGTCCCATGGATGTTCCCGTATCCAGGCCACGGCCGCCTGCTTCATTTCGCGATCGATGGCCAGTTCGATTTCTATATCGTCGGCTTCCGGCATGGCGGCGACGACGTTGCGGACCATCGATTCGGTGAAGTCCATACGGCTGGAGCCGTCGGCCTCGGGATTGAACGCGTCATACAGGCTCGGGCCTACTTGAAGTGTGGTAGGTACGAATCGGCCGCAAACCCGGTAGTTGCGAATCCACCAGGGAACCATCACCAGCAACATCACCGCGACCGCAGTTGCTCCCGGTAACAAAATGCGGCGTCGGTCCTTCGTCAAGAGCATGCCGAGCAACGCGGCAAAGACCGGAAACAGCAAAAAGCTCGGACGGATCAATGCCGCCGCGCCGGCCAAAACTCCGGCTGCCGCGCCAAAACCGACGGCCGAAGCGCGCGACTTGCTCGTCACGCCGCTTGCCAAGACCCCGACGCACCAAACCAGGCACGCTGTGAACGGTGCTTCGGCGAGAATCAGCGTGCTGGTGAAAATGCTTCCCGGGTATAGGGTACATAGGCCGGCGGCGACCAGAGCGGTGCGTTCGTCGAACAATCGAGCGCTCAGCCAAGCGACACCGGCAACCGTCAGCGTTCCGAAACAGACGCTTACCAACCGAGCGAGCAGCGGCGAAACGTCGGACTCGCCGCACATCATCACCGGCGCGAGCAATAGCGGATAACCCGGCGTGCGGAAGACACTGCCGAAACGGCCGTAACGGTACGGTTCACCTTCGGCGATGCAGCGGGCAAGCACCCAGTAGCTTTCGCTATCGCCAAAGAAAAATCGACCGTCACATTGCTGATCCCACCACCACGCGGCGGCGAGCCGGATGCCGAATGCGGCCGACAAGATCAGGATCAGCCATCGGCTTCCTGTCCGATGCATCTCCGGCTCCTGCCTGAAAGGGTAGAGAAGGGGGTTCCGGGATTCGTTCGCGCGCTCGGCGAAACGACATCCCCGCGCGTCCGTGCTCAAATGACGTTCTGATTCGGCGTAAACTCTGAAACGGTATGGTACTTCGGACGGTCCAGGCGGGTCAATGCGAGAATCGCCGGGGGACGTGGTTCACTTGCGATCGCGGGCGTTTTCTTAGGTCCCATTGGAAAGCGAAAGCAGAAGATGGGGTGTATGGGTGATGTGGGGTGGATCGGTCAATTGTATCGACTTGCGTCCGAACTCGGCCGATGATTGCCGGTTGCGGTGGGGTGGAGTGTGGACTTCCGGTGTGGGGTTATTATACTCAGTCGAGACCGTCGGCGATGTCGGCATTGATAGCAGTGTCGGCAATGGGTACGCGGCAAGGCGTAGGGCGAAGACGGTGGTCGCCCGAGGTCCCGAATAAACCCACAGGAGGTTTGAGTCTATGGCAACGAATCTTCCCGATTACGTGGCTTCGGCGAAACCGGTTCCATTGGACCAACGAACGCCGTGGTACAAGAGTACGGCACCGACGTATGCCGGTATCATGCTCTGGTTCGTGTTTTGGCAACAGGTGCCGGCCCTGGACGGGTCCATCGTCGGTGGAGGGCTGGCTGCCGGGTTGGGCGTCGCGATCGGATCGTTGATCGTGGCGGCACTGATTTGCCATTACCTGTTCTATCTCGTACCCGGCAAGCTCGGTGTGCAGACGGGGCTGCCCTTGTACATCGTAGGCACGTCGACCTACGGCGTGATCGGTGGGTTCATCTTGCCCGGGTTCCTCATGGGCTGCCTCCAGTTCGGGTGGTTGAGCGTCAACGCCTACTTTACCTCGGGACTGCTGTGTAAGCCCTTCGGGATCGAAGCCGGAACACCGGGGTTCTGGGTGGTCGCTGTTGCGTTCATCATCCTGGCAACCGTCTTGGGGATTGCCGGGATTCAGTACGTGGCCAAGGTGGCGACGTACCTTCCGTTGCTGCCGTTGGCGGTGTTGATCATCTTGACCGTGTTGACCATCGGTGGGATTGGAAAATTCGATGCGAAGCAGTTCGTAGCCGATGCCGGAGCGCCGCCCGCCGCATCGGAAAATGACGATACGGCAGACGATGCGACTGCCGCACCGGCGGATGCGGAAGACGCCGACGACCAGGCTGATGAAGCCGAAGAGGCGGCTGCCGAAACCGAGGATGCGGACGAAGCCGCTGAGGCAGCCGAGGAAGATGACGCGGACCAAGCCGCTGACGCCGAAGAACAGGCCGATGATGCCGAAAACGAAGCTGCCGCCGGGGAAAACAAGTCGAAGCCCGGCACGCCGTTGAACGTGTTGTTGGTCATGTGCACGGTGGTCGTCGGGTTCTTTGCGACGGCCGGAGCCGCCGGGGTCGATTTCGGGATGGGGAATCGCGACGAAAAAGACGTTCAGTTGGGCGGTCTGGTCGGTATCGCCGGAGCCATCGTGTTGACCGGCGTGTTGTCCCTGCTCATCGTGGCAGGGGCCTATGGAATGGGATACATGAAGGACGGCGTTATTCTCCTCACGCCGAATGTCATGAACAAGATTCCGGCCCTTGGTGAAAAAGGGGCCGGCGTGCTCTGGTATCTGTTGGCGATTGCCGCTTTTCCGCCGGCGTGCTTCTCGAGCTTCATCGCGGCCAACAGCTTTAAGACGACGTTGCCGAAGGTCAATCCCTTCGTGTCGTGCGGTATCGGTGCCGCGATTGCCGCCGTATTGGTCATCACCGGCGCGGCCGGGAATGCCGCCGGCGTGTTCACCGTGATCGGTGCTTCGTTCGGGCCGGTGTGCGGGGCGATGGCTGCCGATTACTTGCTGGCCGGACGCAAATGGGCCGGGCCGCGGGCAGGATTCAATCCTGCCGGGTGGATTTCCTGGCTCGTGGGATTTGTCGTCGGCGGTATCGACTTGATTTTGGGAACGTCCTACGTTCCCTGCCCGCCGGTGGCGGCTTTCCTCGTCGGCTTCGTGCTCTACTTCATTTTGGCGAAAGCCGGGATGGAAAGTGCCGTCTTGGAGATGCCCCAAGCCGACGCTGGAGAAGAACAGTCGGCTGAGGGCTGATGCCTCCACGTTTGTTTGGAGCGCTTTTTCGGATTGAGCGAAGCGACGCCCGAGTAAAGACCGTTACGGTCTTGTTCGGGCGTCGTAATTTTTTCTTGATCGGCCGCGAAAATGGGACCGCTTGCTTCAGACCGACGGTTCAGCGGCCGAACGCCGCCGGATGATAATCAATTTGCCGTGGGATCGAACATCGACGGCTCCCGGCAACGTGAACAAACCGCGAGTTTGCATCGAGGGGGGGTCGACCGAGCGCACGGCCTGCTCAAGACGGTGCCAATGGCGAGCGGTCATGTCACGGAGAGGCCAGCCTTGCTCCGTCCAGATCGCGTACAGCCATTCCCGAACGACGGGGCCGGGTACCGTTCGCAAGCGAGCCGGATCGACGACGATGCAGCCAGAACGCTTTGTCCGCAGCGCGAGCCGATCGACCTGTTCGACGGCAAAGCGTCTGATCTCGGCTTGATCCTGCGCCAGCCGCGCCAGACGTCCGAGGGCGCGATCCACCGACGGATTGAAACGACGTCGCAAAAGCGGCAGCAACCGATGCCGGATTCGATTGCGGGTATAGCGAAGATCGTGGTTCGTGCAATCCTCCCGGAACGGTTGCCCGATGGCAGAGAGGTACGATCGCAGCTCGGCCCGCGTGACTTCGAGCAACGGTCGGATGAGGACCGCAGGCGGCAACGGCCGCGTACGGGGAATGCCCCCCAGACCGCGGATGCCCGTTCCCCGAAGAATTCGGTGGAGTACGGTTTCAACCTGGTCATCGGCTGTGTGGGCGGTGGCGACGTAACGCGCCCCGAGTTCACCGGCGAGTTCTGCCAGCAGTTGATAACGCGCCCGGCGAGCCGCGGCCTCCAAGCCGACGGCGGCGGTCATTTCGCGTATCGGCCGAGACGGATGAACCAGCCGGCATGGAAGTTGAAGCTGCTCGGCCAAGTCGACGACGAATTCGGCGTCGGCATCGGCTTCTTCACCTCGGAGTCCGTGGTGGACGTGCACGGCGATCAGGCGGCCCGCTCCGGGCCGGCGTAACGCTGCCAAGGCTCTCAACATAGCGACACTGTCGGCCCCTCCCGATACGGCAGCCAACACGGTGACATTACTCCACCGTTTGGGGGGCCATGCCGTGGCAATCTTGCCGATTACCGCATGCCCGTCGGTGTATGATTTGCGAGCCGATGTCATGGTACGAACAAATGAAAAAGAACCCAACGTGTGTCGCGACGATCCGGACTCGGCCTTGCGCCGGCGCGTCCTTTCCCCCTCAAGGAGCCGATGCACGGGACGCTTGGCGCGATTGGAATGCGTAAGCGGAGAAACGATCGTGAGTTATTGTCGAAGCGGCGACGGATTTCAAGCTTGCGGAGCCTTACGTCAGGGAATAATATTAGGGACAGATTACCAGATCGAGTTTCGAGCCCCCTGAATGGGTTCGAGCTCGATGGAACACGAGAAGAGGATTCTCGTTCGGAATACGGTAATTGCGTACAGTCAACACAAGTGTCTACCCACGGAAACCAAGCTGGCTAGCCGGATCCGCGGGAGGTCGGACACCAAAACGAACTTGCGAACGTTGGATCGAGCATCTTGACGTGTGAGTGCGAGGCGGGGCACTGCCTCGCATGGTGAGAACGAAATGAGCGGAATTGGGTGGCTGATTCTGGCGGCGATACGGTGGGTTTATGCCCTGTTGTTTCCGACGACGGGGAACCACGCCACGATAACGCTTACCATCGGCGAATCGGAACGTCGCTTTGAGTCGGCTCTGACACAAACCGGCAAGAAATCCCTCGCTGTGCGATCCGGGATGATTCGCGGACCGACGGGCTGCCGGACTGTGCCGACTGTGGTTCGGCGCTTACGGCGGGGATGCCGTTCTCTCATCACACCTTCGTCGGGGGGATTGTCTACAATAACACGTTCTCCGGTTCTTTGGTGTATTGCAACTTGCCTTTGGGGCGATTCGCGATCAAATCCGACTTCTCTTGCGACGGTTCGGTGCTTCGAACCTTGGGCGATTTCGAGCTTCAGAAATCGCAACTGAGGTAGGCCGGGGGGCATTAGGGCCCTAGATGGGCCGGATGCCGCCGGTAAAGGCTTGGCGACGTGTGGCGGACACCTTGATTGCAAATTCAGGAAGGTGAACGTCATGCTCAGCCGGTCCCTGGTGCTTGCCCAAAACAGCGGGCAGGTCATCTTCGTCATCGTGCTCTGCTGTTTGGTGGCGGGGTTGACCTTGGCCTTGGTCAAGCTGCTCGACTACCTGCGCAAGAAGGACGCCGAAAGCGAAGCGCAAAAGATCATCGAAAAGGCACGACAGGAGGTCGAAACGTTGCGTCGAGAGACGCAGCTGGAACTCAAGGAGCAGGCGATCCAAGAGAAAGCGGAACGCGAGAAAGAGTTCCAGGCGATCCGCGAGGAGTTGCATCAGCGCGAGCGGGCCCTCGAAAAGCGGGAAGATGCCGTCGAAGAACAGGCCGAACAGCTCCGCAAGCAAGAAAAAATCGTCGAGAATACGCAGCGGCGACTTACCGAACGAATCGAAGAGGTCAATCGACGCCGTGAAGAGCTGGACAAGCTGCTTGATATGCAGCGGCAAACGCTGCACGAACTCAGCGGCCTGAGTCGGGAAGAAGCGACCAAGCGGTTGTTGGAGATTCTCGAAGCCCAGCTTCAGGAAGAGGTCGGGGCGGTGGTGCTGCGCCACGAAGAAAAGGTCAAGCAGCTTTGTGAGGAGAAATCCCGCGAAATCCTGCTCACGGCCATCCAACGCTACGCGGCCGCCCACACCGCCGAGACGACCACCAGCACCGTCGACATTCCCAACGACGAAATGAAAGGGCGTATCATCGGCCGCGAAGGGCGCAACATCAAGGCGTTCGAAAAGGCGACCGGTGTCGACGTCATCATCGACGATACGCCCGGGGTCGTCATCGTCAGTGCGTTCGATACGGTGCGTCGGGAGATCGCCCGCGTGGCGCTGACCAAGCTGATCGCCGACGGACGTATCCACCCCAGTCGGATCGAAGAGGTCGTGCTCGAGACGGAACAAGAATTGGATCGAATGATCCAAAAGGCCGGGGAGGCTGCCTGTCAGGAAGTCGACGTGCACAAGGTCCACGAGCGATTGGTGCATTTATTGGGCCGTTTGCAGTTTCGCACAAGCTATAGCCAAAACGTCTTGCGGCATTCGATCGAAGTGGCGTTTCTGGCCGGAATGATTGCCGACGAGTTGGATCTCGATTGCCGTTTGGCACGTCGCTGCGGGCTGCTTCACGACATCGGGAAGGCGGCGGACCACGAGATGGAAGGCGGTCACCCCGAAATTGGGGCCGAATTGTTGAAACGGTACGGAGAACCGCCGGAGGTTGTCCACGCCGCCGCAGGGCACCATGACAATTTGCGAATCGACAACCCGTACACGGTGATCGTGGCCGCCGCCGATGCCTGTAGTGCGTCGCGGCCGGGAGCGCGGCGAGAAACCCTCGAACGCTATATCAAGCGCATGGAAGAATTGGAGGGGATCGCGGCCTCATTCCCTGGTGTCGAACAGGCTTATGCCATTCAGGCAGGCCGGGAGCTGCGTGTCATGGTCAATGCCCGACAAACTACCGACGAGGTGGCCGCCAAGATTTGCCGCGACATTGCCAGGGCCTTTGAAGAACGGCTGAATTACCCGGGTGAGATCAAAGTTACGGTGCTGCGGGAAACGCGGTGCACCGAAATCGCACGTTAGGGGAAGGACGACCACCGGCGCCGGGACGACGGTACTTGGTCGAGCATCGAGCAGTGAAAGGGTTCGCGAGTGCGATTGTTGATGGTGGGGGACGTCGTAGGGCGTCCGGGACGCCGCATCGTAGAACGGGCCGTCCCCCTATTGCGACGCGTGCGCGACATCGATTTCGTCGTCGTCAACGGTGAAAACGCCGCCGGAGGTTCGGGGTTGACCCCCGACATGTACCGTTCTTTCATCCGGCACGGCGTCGATTGTGTGACGATGGGCGATCACGTGTTTCGACGCAGCGAGATTCAATCGGTGCTCCAGTCCGAAACGCGCATCGTTCGACCGGCAAACTATCCGCCGGAAGCGCCGGGCCGAGAATTCACCGTATTGACGGCCCACAACGGTGTGGCCGTCGGGGTGATCAATCTGTTGGGCCGCGTGTTCATGCGCCCGGTCGATTGCTATTTTGTCGCCGTGGACCGCGTATTGTCGCGGATGTCGGACCGTGTCCGCGTGATTCTCGTCGATTTTCATGCCGAAGCCACAAGCGACAAACAACTGCTGGGCCGCTACCTGGACGGAAAGGTTTCCGCCGTTTTGGGCACGCACACGCACGTACCGACCGCCGACTCGTGCATTCTGCCCGGCGGAACGGCCTTTCAGTGCGATGTCGGGATGACGGGGCCCCACGACAGTATTATCGGCCGCCGGGTGGATCGTGTGATGCGGACAACGCGAACGTTCTTTCCCACGCGATTCGACGTGGCGACCGGCGACGTGCGGCTGAATGGAGCCGTCGTGACCGTGGACCCCTCTAGCGGGAGGGCGACGCATATCGAGCGCATTTGCTTGACCGATGCCGATCTCGACGCGCTCGAGCGAGAGGCGCAGGAAAACGACGTCGGCAACGGTAAGTAGCGAGGGCATCGGGGGATCGAATCAATCTTGTCTGGGGGGCGAGAAGACGCTATCCTCCCGTCCGATCGGTCTGGAGCCATGAACAAGACCGGCAAATTCGGCGGTGTGAACCTATTTCGCAAGACAAACTGCCGATCGAGGCGAATGGGCCGTAGGGCACGTTGCTTGATCGGAGGGGTGGCCGTCGGACTGGTTGCCTTATTCGTGATCGCTGCCGTGCTGCGTCCCGACCCGACCGGCCTGGGAACGCACCAGCAGCTCGGATTGCCGCCGTGCACGTTTCGCGTCGTGTTCGGGGCACGCTGTCCGACCTGCGGGATGACGACCGCCTGGGCGAACTTGATGCACGGACGCTTGGCGGCAGCCCTGCGGGCGAACATCTCGGGCACGGTATTGGCCGTTTTGGCGGCGGTTTGCGGAGTGTGGTTGGCTGTTTCGGCAATCCGCGGGAGTTGGTGGCTCGTCGAGCCGAACGACAGATGGACGGCGGTCATTTCCCTAGTGATGGCCGGCTGCATCATGGCGGAATGGTTGATTCGCTTGTGGATGGAATCACGCTGAGGCGAATTCGGAAAACACTCGGACGACTGCGAGGGAACGCAATGACTCGCGAGGGAACGCGGCGAAAGTGCACGGTTTGGATGGGACCGGTGGTCGTGCTGTTGCTCGGGACGGCCGGCTGCAACATCCTGGCGACGGCAGCGTGGATAGCCCGAGGGCACAAAGTATCGCCCGAGTTCGAAGGCCTCAAAGAGAAACGCGTGGCCGTGGTCTGCCGACCGCTGGTCAATCTGAGCTACCGCGATTCAAGTATCGATCGCGATCTGGCGAGAAATCTGAACACCCTCTTGCGAAGGAACCTACCGCAAAAAAGCAACGTCGAGATCGTCGACCAGCAAGAAGTCGACGCGTGGACGGATGAAAATACTTGGGACGAATACGTGGAAGTCGGAAAGGCTTTGAAGGCCGACGTGATTATCGGCGTCGATATCGAAGGTTTCAGCTTGTACAAGGGGCAAACCGTTTACCAGGGGAACGCCGATCTGTTTGTGCGGGTAATCGATTGCCATACGGGCGAAACCTTGTTCGAGAAGCCGCTCTCGCAGATCGTCTATCCCCCGAATAGTGTCGTGCCGGCGGCAGAAAAGCCGGAACAGATGTTCCGCCGTGAGTTCCTCGCGGTGTTGGCCGACGAAGTCGGAAAGCTCTTTTATCCCTACGATCCCACTGAATATATGGCGATGGACGCCAAGGCTTTTCACGACTAGGCGTGCCGTCGACCGGTAAAACAAGCAGAAACGCCTTTCAAAGCGGCCCATGTCGGCCGCTTTTCTATTGGGAGAACGCCGAGGGATGCTTCCCGGCTTTCTCGTTGCCGAGATCGTAGCCCCGGGACGGATGCGGTAACGTAGGGTTGCGATAGGATATGACATCCTGTTTTGTTCGATTGACGTTGTCTACCACCCCGGTTAGGATGGCCCGTAGGCTCCGGTTTACGTCAAATTGGGGGGCTGTGTTGCTCAGCGGGGGTGTGGAACCAAGCTTTGTCGGGGAGCGTCCAAACGAATGGACGGAGAAGAAGAGGCGCGATTCGTCCGATCTTGCGGATCGGTTGATCGCCGGCGTTCGACAACGAGGAAAAGAATCATGAAGCGGTTGACATGTGGGTTTCGGATTGCCGTAGCGGTTTGCCTGATCGTCTCGGGTAGCTTCGTTTTCGGGCAGCAACCCATCCCGCGACGCCCTCCCGTCCCGCCGCGAGCCCAGCCGCAAACGCCTCGTCAACCTGTCCGGCCTGCGGCGCCCCAACCGGCGGCGACGCAGCCTAAACCGGCGACCACGCCGGCACGCCCGGTGAGGTTGCCGCCGCCCGTGGAGATCGGCGGATCCGATCTGCTGACGAAGGACGGTGTTCAACTGACCGCGACCTACTACCCCAGCACCAAGGGGAAGGATGCCGTCGTTTTGGTCCTCTTGCATGATTACAAGGGAAGTCGGCGCGATTTTGCACCGTTTGCCGAGATGCTGCAACAAGCCGGGCATGCCGTGTTCGTGCCCGACCTGCGAGGCCACGGCGACAGTACACGGGCAGCCGGTCCGCGGGGGCCGATTACCCTGCGGGCGGAAGATCTACCGGCAACCGCTTATGCCGCAATGGTCCAATACGATATGGAAGCCATCAAGTCCTTTCTGTTGAAAGAAAACAACGCTGAAAAGCTGAACATCGAGAAATTGGGCGTGCTCGGCGTTGGAATGGGGGCCACCGTCGCCTGTGATTGGGCACGATTGGACTGGAGTTGGCCGATTTACCCCGGCTTGAAACAAGGCCAGGATGTGAAGGCGCTGATCCTGATTTCGCCGCAATGGTCGTTGGGTGGGCGGCTCAATCTACAAGCGGCCCTCCAGCATCCGGCCGTCTCGCAGAAGCTTTCCGTTTTCTTGGTCGTCGGACGCAGTGACTCGAAGGCTGCCGGCGACGCGAAACGGATCTACAACCTCCTCAAGCGTTTCCATCCTGATCCGCCGGAAGGCCAAGAGGCAATGCGCGACCTCGTCTATGTCGAACTCCCCACTCGTTTGCAGGGACGTGAATTGTTCGGCAAGCAAGGATTGCAGCTTGAACGCTGGATCATGACGTTCGTCGAAAACCGGCTCGACAAGCAGCCCTTCCCGTGGGCGGAACGCTCCAAGAAATGACACCATCCACCGCAAGTTCGACGGTGTGCGCGTACCCTTACCGCGACAGTCTTGGAATTGGGACCAGCGGCGGTTCGGCGATGGCAGGAGAATCGCTTGAACGGTTCGGTCGTGTCTCGCTGGCGGCTATCGGATCTTGGCCATTCGCGACGGGGATTCGGCGAGCAGGCGATTTATCGCTGCTGCGGTCGTGTGGTGCTACGGGGTAACTTCGCGGCAATGACGGAATCGGCCCGATTTCCAAGGTCGGAAAACGGTTCTGCGGTTGTCGTTCTCGAAAGGTAGCGGTCGTTCGCTCACGAGCCGCTTCTTCCCAGTCGGAGGCCACCGGAGGGAGAGGAGATTCCGCCGTCCGCACCGGCTCGGAAAGCGGTAAAGGGCGGGGCACAAGGATCAGTCCGGCCCCGAGTAGGCTGCGAATCACGAGGATCGCGACCGCGGCAAAGCCGAGCGAGAGAACGATCCTGCGATGCACAACGATACCTCGACACTTCGGACCAGTTCAGCCGGGTTGTCACCCGGATTTCGTGGACGCCTGCGCCATCACTAATTCGGCCGGTCGATATCCCGAAGTTTTGCCGGTTTGGCGGCACGTCGAGGCTTGAATGCAAAAGTCCGTCGGCTGCGCCGGTCAAGAAAACGTTTGCGAGAGTTCGGAAAAGAAAAGTTCGAGAGTGCTTACCGGCGGTATCGATTTCAAGCGGTGCAAACGCTGCAAGTTGCCTGACAGCGGTTATCAAGAACGACAAACGGGCGGACTGCGGTAAACAGTCCGCCCGATCGGCAACATAACTCTAGGCTTATGAAATGTGTTTCAGCTTTCGCCCATTGCCGTTGGGTTCCGGCGGTTTCGGAGAGAACCACAGCAACACCGGCGACGCGATATAGATCGAACTGTACGTCCCGACGATGACGCCGACGACCAATGCGAACGAGAATGCGTGAATCCCGGCACCACCGCCGATGTACAGCACGAGGACGACGAACAACGTCGTCAATGATGTGATCAAGGTACGGCTTAGCGTTTGATTGACGCTGTTGTTGATCATTTCGCCGCTGAGGTACGGGGACTTGCCTTTGATCTCGCGGATGCGGTCGAACACGATGATCGTGTCGTTCAGTGAGTAACCGATGATCGTCAGGAAGGCGGCCAGCACCGATAGACCGATCTTAAATTCGTTGATCAACAAGAAGCCCAGGAATCCCGTGACGTAAGCGCTTAGGGCGATCATACTCAAGGTGGTCAACACGTCGTGCACCAAGGCGACGACGGCCGCAAGCCCGTAGCTGACGCGGGTGAAGCGAACCCACAAGTAGCCTACGATACAAAACAGACTGCCGATCAACGCCCACATGGCCAACCACCGCGTTTTTACAGCCACCTTACCGCCGATCGTGTTCGACGACGGGAAGTAGGGCGTGTTCTCGACTTCTTCCTTCAGTCGATTGAGGATGGGCATGCCCTCTTCCGGCGATGTATCCAACATCACTTCCCATTCTTTGTACGACTCGGTATCACCGCGGCGATACGATTCGTTGGAAATCTCGTAACGAATTTCGCGATCGCCTATCGCCGCTTGCAAGAGTTCTTCCACGCCTTCGTAACTGATCTTGTGTTCGAAGACCAATCTTGCACGGGTTACGTTACTCGCTGCCGAAGAGCTGTCGGCGGGAGGACTTTCCGGTTCGGTAACGTCGTTGCCGGTATCCCCGTTGTTTGTAGCCGGCGCACTGTCATCCGCAGACGTCGTGTCGGTTTCTCCGTCTTGGAGGGTAGCGAACATGGCACCGGCGATCGCGGCGTCACGGGGCAACCACGACGATTGATCGGACGACGAGGAAGCCGAGATCGGTTGGATTTCAACCGAGTAGTGAACGAGTTTCTTGCCGAAGGTTTGCGCGATTTTGTCTTTGACTTGCTGTAAATAGGCTTCTGCCTCGGAACCCGGCGGACTGGACGTATTGATCATGAACCGCCGACCGGGTTCCTCGCCTTGTAGCCGGACATCGCTGACGGCCAAGTCTCGTAGATCTTTCAATTCCCGGCGGATGTCGGCGATATCTTGCGGTTCGGTGAAATACGTTTCCAGGGCGACACCGCCGGTGAAGTCGATATCCAGCAAACCCGAGCCTCGCTGATAGACGGCGACCATCCCGGTAAGAATGAGCAGGCCGGAAAGGGCCATGGCCACGTTCTTGGCTGCCATGAAGTTGATGTTCGTTTTGTCGATCAAACGCATCATGGTCAGCTTGGTGATCCAGCGCCGCCGCTCGGCGATTTCGAAGACGATGCGGGCACAGTACACGGCAGTGAACAAGCTGAGAGAAACCCCCAGGAAGAGAGTAACCGCGAAGCCTTTCACTTGATCCGTACCGACCACATAAAGGACGACCGCAGTAATCAAGGTGGTCACGTTCGAGTCGACGATGGCGCTCATGGCCTTTGCGAAACCGTTGCGAATCGCCATGCGCAACGTGGCTTTGCGGTCGAGTTCTTCACGGATGCGTTCATAGATCAGCACGTTCGCGTCGACCGCCATACCGACCGTCAACGTGACGCCTGCCAAGCCGGGCAAGGTGAAAGCGGCTTGGATCAGGATCATGATCGCCACCAGCATCAAGAGGTTCATGACCACTGCTAGTGAGGCGACGATACCGGCGAAGCGATAATAGAAGATCATGAACGCGAACACGAGCACGGCGGCGATTGCCATCGCCACGACGCTCTGCTCGATCGTATCACGTCCCAATTGGGGCCCCGTGATCAACCGGCTGATCGGTTCGGGGCTGAGTTGTGCCGGCAGGCTGCCTGCCTGTAGTACCTGCAACAATTCACGCACTTCTTCCCGCGTAAAGTCACCGGAAATTTGGCCTCGAGCGCCGATCTCGGATTTCAAGTTCGGGGCCGAGTGCATGAACCCGTCGAGGATGATGCCTAACCGCCGCTTGAATCCCGTTTTCGGGTCGGGGGCATTCGCGCCGGTCAAGTCGGCGAATCGTTGGGCGGGGACGGCTTTCAATTGGAAGTCGACCGCCGGCGAGCCTGTTTCGTCGACCCCCTCGCTCACCCGCGCGAGGTCTTCACCGGTGATGTCGTAGCGATCTTTGACGACGAGAACTTGCAGCCAGGGCTCGTTCCGATATTGACCTTCACGCAAGGCAATTTCACCGAACGAACCGATGCTGTCTTCTTTTCCCTTGGCGATCGGGACCCACCAAGCCAGCAGTTGTCCGTTTTCGTCACGCAGTTCCTGTTCGTCGGGCGGCAACTGCATGGCTCGTTCGATCAGGGACTGGTGGTCGCGTCGGTTGGCCAGGATGCGAAACTCCAGCGTTCCCACGCTCGAGATGATGCGTTCGAGGCGAGCGACTTCGTCTTCGTCGACCTCGGGAACGATGATTTCGATCTGTTTCGGGCCGTACCGGCGGATCGTGACTTCTTTGACGCCGCTGGGGTTGACGCGTTTCGAGAGGGCGGCGATGAGTTGGTCCATGTCGACCGATCCGCTGCGGTTCGGCGTATCCGTCCCGCCGGCGGTCGGCTCTTCGATTTCGTAGACCATGATCACACCACCGCTGAGGTCGATCCCCAACTTCGGCGGCCACCGAGTCGCCAAGACCACGACGCTGGCGATGACGCAGAAAAGTATCAGTGAAATGCCCGTCGACTGGTTGGGTACATTCCACTGCCGGGCAAGGAAGTTGCCCACCACGATGGGGACGACGAAAACCAGGACGAGAATCGCGGCGAGCATCAACCCGTTCATCAAGCGGGTGGTCGTGGTCGCCTCTTCGGTTCCGGTCGTTTCGCCTTCCGCTGCGGTTTCTTCGGCGGTCGGTTTTTCGCCGGTCGCTTGGTCGGAGGTTGCGTTTTCAGGTGTTTCCGGTTCCGTTCCGGCCGTGTCGGTAGTCGTCTCGCTTTCTGCGGCTGCGTCGCCGGGAGCGTTTTCGGACGCCGAATCAGCCGCCGGCGGGGCTTTCGTTTCGGCTGCCTCGGTCGGAGTCGACGTGGGCGTGGCAGCCACATCGGCAGGAGCGGCCTGCTCGACGGCCGATGGTTGCTCCTCCGCCGACAAGGGGGCCGACGTGCCCATCAAGGTCATGCCCAAACCGACCAATGCCGCCCACAACACCGCCTTGGAAAGACTGCGGGACGACATTCGGAAACCACCGGATGAGGTAGGAAGGTTCGTGGACTGCCGCATTGCCGATCCTATTCGTATCTGTGTCGATATCGATGAACTTCTCGGCCGAAGCCGATGGAGGAAGGATGTCGCGTCTATTTCCCCTTTTTGTCTTTTTGGGCGGTGTCTCCATCCGCCCCGGCGGTATCGCCGTCGGCCTTGGCCAGCACTTGCGCGACCGCCGCCAATTTGATTCGCATTCGCGTGTTGTTCGATTCGTCGATGCGGATCGTTACCTCTCCCGCGTCCTGGTGCACGTTTGTGACCGTGCCGATGATACCGCCGACCGTCATGATTCGGTCGTTCTTTTTTAGCGACGACCACATCGCCTTTTTGGCGGCTTGCTCACGCTGCTGAGGACGGATCATCAAAAAGTAGATGATGAAAAGAGCCGGGCCGCCGATCAACGCCATGCTGATCCAGAATTGAGACGGATCTTGGTTCGGGCCCGCCCCGGCTTCGGCCAGCAACCACAGCGAAAAGAGTTCGGTCATCGGATTCTCGAAAGCGGAGGAAAATGAGGAATACGCCGTCGTCTCCAGGACGATCACTTATTGCGTGGACACTTGAATCGTACTCAAGTCGCCCAAGTTGCGTTGTTTGCGCCATTTAGCCCGGGGAGTTCAACGCACTCTACCGCCCGAGGCAAAGCGCGCAAGCCTCCAGACCCTCCCCACTACCGTGTGTAATAAGCTGCCTATGATAAACCCTCGGTTCCGGCGGAACAAGGGGACTTGAGAACCGCCCGCGGCGGCGAAAAATCCGCTTCACGCGTTGTGCTGGGAGATGCCGCGGTGTTCTCGGCGAGGTGCACAAAGTCGCACGGCGTCGACGGATCGGTGCGGGGGACGGGAAAGAGAGCGAGGCCGATCCGCTGTCGGAGATCAGTCGCCTCGACATGAACCCGGGGCATCGAGCGGATCGCAGGAGGCGTCTTCTTCGGTAATCGCCGCCATGATCCACTCGTTTAGGTCGGCCAACATGTAGGGCGAAAGTTCCTGGCCGCAAGGATACTGCCGTAATGTGACGTTCACACCGGCGGTATGCAGCAGCTTCAGGTTTTCTCCGGCTTTGCACGGCGAGTAGTAGTCGCTGTCTCGCCCCACCGCCAAGAACATGGGAATCTGCCGGGCCTGTACGAATCCGGCGAACGGCTGATATTTTTCGGGAAGCGGACCGCACAGTGAAACGGCACCGCAAAACACCTGCGGGTTTCGCCATGCGATTCGAACGGCCATCGTGCCGCCTTCGCCGAATCCACCGATAAAGATTCGACGCCGATCGATGTGGAACCGCTTGTGGGCGGCTGCGATACACTCGAAGGTGCGTTGTTCGGCCTCGATGATCCCTTCGAGGGTTTGCGGCCAGCCGAACGTCGGCTTGCTGCCGTTCTCGATCGACAAGCCTCGCGGTGCCACCGAGACGTAATTGCTCAGGCTCACTTTCGGCATGATTTGGAGCAGCTCACGGTTGTCGCTCGTTTCGCCGCCGTGCAGCCATACCAGCAGCGGGTAAGGATACTTCGGCTCGTAATGCAATGGAGCGAAGAGCGTCTTCTCGGTGTCCGAGAGTGATCGGCGGGAGGGAGCCGAATCGGAGTCTTCCAGGCAGGATTCCACGAACGAATCAAGAGAAAACTTCCGATGCGGTTCGAGTGGATTCATGATCAGTCTGCCGATCCGGTTGCCAACGAACACGTACCTGGTCGACGCAAGCGGCAGCAAACTCCGTCTTGTCGCCGCGGCACGTAGGGGAGAAGAACACACGCCGCTAACTGCTTCCAGACCGGGAAAACCGGCCGTCGATCTCGAGTGCGTACCCACGAAGGGAACGATCAGGTGACGAGACCAAAACGACTTTACCGCAATCGCCGCGATCGTGTCAACGGTATCGTAACTTGTTTTTGCTGAACGATGAAAACGATCGGCGGTAAGCCGTTTATTTGCCGCGTCCTACCGGGCGAATCGACTTGCCCTCGCGGCGGATGACCGCCGAAAAACCGCGTTGGAAGCGGCTTCTCGAAATTTTGTAGCGATCGAAGTTTGTTGTACTATCGACGGATTAGTGTCGTTGTGCGGAACTGCTAGCTTTGCTGCTGGACGTTCTCGCGACGCGGTCGAAACAGTACCGACGGTTGTGGAAAACTCGGATTGCCGCTGCGGTTGCGCCGCCCGGCCATAGGTGGATTTCCTCGCTTGCCTCCGAAGGGATGACGGCGCGCATCGTTCGGCGGAGCCGGCGCATGAAAACGAGCCTTTCATGCTAAGACGAAAGGCTCGTTTCGAATCGCAATCGGTCTCGACATTCAATCGCCGTCGTATCGGACGGCGTTTACTACCCCAGTAACGAGGCCATTTTGGCCACCAGCTGGCGGACGGCTTCGACACTGGCATCGAAGGCGGCTTTTTCGCTTTCGGTCATGGCTACCTCGATGATTCGTTCGACGCCTTCTTTGCCCAAGACGACCGGCACGCCCACGTAGTAGCCGCCCACGCCATATTCCTTATCGCAATACGCGGCACAGGGAAGGACCCGTTTCTTGTCGCGGACGATTGCTTCGACCATTTGGGCCGTCGCGGCCGCCGGGGCGTAATAGGCGCTTCCTTTTTGCAAGAGGCTGACGATTTCGGCGCCGCCTTTACGCGTTCGTTCGATGATGGCGTCGAGTTTGTCTTGCGGGAGGAGCTGGGTCAGCGGAATGCCGCCGACCGACGAGCAGCTCGCCAAAGGAACCATGCTGTCGCCGTGTCCCCCGAGCAACATGGCCGAAACGTCTTCGACGCTCACTCCCAACTCCATGGCGACGAACGTGCGGAAGCGGGCGGTATCGAGCACGCCGGCTTGGCCCATCACTCGATAATGAGGGAAACCGGTCACCTGCCACGCACGCTGCACCATGGCGTCGAGAGGATTGCTCACGACGATGATGATCGCCTCGGGACTGGTTTTTTGGACTTGTTCGGCGACGCTGCCGACGATTTTGGCGTTGGTTTCCAAGAGATCGTCTCGGCTCATTCCCGGCTTGCGGGGCAGGCCGGCCGTAATCACCACGATATCGCTATTTGCGGTATCCCAATAGTTGTTCGTGCCGATAATCTGCGAATCGAAACCGACGATCGGCGAGGCTTCCATGAGGTCCAGCGCCTTGCCTTTCGGCATGTCGCCGGCCTCAGGAATGTCGAGCAGCACGATATCTCCCAGTTCGGCCGCTGCACACCAGCAAGCGGTCGTGGCACCGACGTTTCCGGCGCCGATGATACTGATCTTGGCTCGTTTCATGACCACAACGCTCCTCGGTAGGAATGTGATGACAAGATGAGACGGCGGCCCACGACACGACACCCGTACGCGCCGGCACCGTCGAATGATTGACTCGCTAGTTTTCGCACGTGCCGGAAAACCGTAACTCACGGAGTTCGCAGCTGCGGCTACTGTTCGGTTTGGTGGTGGCCATTATACCGGTCGTGGGACTGCGGGAAAGGAACGCAGGCAGGGGACCTCGCTTTTCTCTTGTGCGAAGGCACGAGAGAAAGGCAAGCCTACCGCCACAACGGATTGCGGGGAACTGCACCGCCGTTTACGGTTCGACAGTGTCGTCAGGCCGACTTGTTTCGTCGCGCGAGGCTCCGGGATCAATGGTCGGCGCTGAAGCAGCGGACTGCGAGGTTCGGCGCCGCGCATCTTGGCGGTTGAACCACCAGACGGCTAGCCACACGACGAATACCAGTAGCAGAAGAAGGCCAGGGAA
This sequence comes from Thermostilla marina, assembly GCF_054657455.1. NCBI lineage: Bacteria > Pseudomonadati > Planctomycetota > Planctomycetia > Pirellulales > Thermoguttaceae > Thermostilla > Thermostilla marina. The sequence continues at coordinate 1,908,912 of NZ_BAAHYR010000001.1, forward strand.
GATGAGCAGCCAGTTCGTGCCCTCCAAAGAGCTCATTGGAGAATAACGCTGGACATCGGTACCGATGATCAGCGGGGCGAGTTGCCACGGCGCCGCTTCCGAGTCGGTATCCAGTACGCCCGCGGGCTGAAAGGCCCAGGTCTTCATGAAAAAGCCGGCCACCGACACGTGTTGGTGATACCCGGCCCCCTCACCTAGGGGCAAATCCTCGGGAATCGAAGGAACGCATACCGCAAGCGGGTAGTTTTGGGAGTCTTCGGTGAATAGATAAATTGTGTAATAGTGGTCGATGTCGAAGCGTTCGCGGATATCGGGGGAAGTGACGTCCACTCGTTCGACACGCCGGGCCGTGCCTTCCAATCGGACGAGTTTGCCCCTCTGTTGAAGGGGGCGATTGAACAGTGGTTCGACCGGAGTGCTCCGCCGCTGAATCGGGGTCAATTCTTCCAGGGCAAGGCGGTTGAGCATACCGGGCGGAGCCTTGCGGACTGCTGCCAACAGGGTGTAAAAGCACTCCCGGTCTTTCATGCCCAGGTGGTGCCAAGCGAGGCGTTCGGCTGCCGAGGTTGGTTTGCGGGCGGGCAACAAATCGTCGAATAGCGATGCGTCGACGCCCAGGCGTCCTAAAAGGTCGTTGCGCAGCCAACCGACCCGCCTCGCAGCGAATATTGCTTTCTTTTGAGGGGGGCGATTTCCCCACTTGAGGAAGAACGCGGATGTCTTCAGGCGACCTTCGGGTTTCCAATCCTTGCTTTTCCAAGCCGCGGGGATTCGTTCAGTGTAAATCTCAACGGCAACCCCTGTGGTGTCGTCGCGTCCGCGGCAGAGAAAGATTTCCGACAATCCGAACCGTTCTTGGATCTCGGCAAGCACGGGGACACGTTCCCACGATTCGATATCGGCTTCGACGGTGAACAGTTGACCTTGCAGCTCCTGCACGGGACGATCGATTTGTTGCGCGTCGAACGGACCGCGATTCCACCGAAACGCTTCGATCGGTTGAATCTTGCGCCCGTGGTACAGCACCAGATACAGCAATTCTTTTTCAGAGTCACTCAGGGGGACACCGTGTTCGACTCTTTCCCACAAGCTGGTTGAAACCCCGTACAATTCGAAAAACTGCCGGGCGGAATCGATCGTCGAAGCGGGGACGCCGGCGACCGTTGGGGCCTTTTCGCCTTTTGCCGTGTCAGTCCTAGTGTCGGGGGGGAGGGAGGCGTCTTCTTGGCCCAATGCGACGTTTGCGAGCCCGATGGTTGTCGTGCAAAGCATCAGGATTATGATTGACCGCACGCTACCGTTCGACTCGGTTTGCGCTGATGAAGGCGATTTGTCGTGAGGTTGCCGGCGACCGGACAGCGACTGCGGAGGACGCGAGGGGCGGGTTTTCAAGTAAATGAGGTACGCGATCAGAACCGAAGCGATTCCCGAGATGAGGGCAATCAGACCGACGGGCGGCGGGCCTTCGGCCGATTGCGCCGCTGGACGCGGTGACCAATGAATGGTCTTGGCCAACACGACCGGGGCCGAACGGAGCCCGTCACCGGCGAGATAGACCCAGCGTTTGAAGTAGACGCCGACCACCTCGGCCGGTTCCGTCAATCGTGGAGCAACCGGGAAACTCTTCGGCAATTCGAGAACGTACAAGACAACCGGATCGTCTTCGTTTTCGGGACGCAAAATCAGCCGGTAATATCGGTCGATTCCGATGTCATTCTTGGGGGCGGGCATTTCCGATGCTGCCATGATATCTCCACGCAACGCCACCGGACGCCCGCGGTATTGCTCGCTTTGACGAAACAAGGTTGCGAACTGCACGTGAGGATATTTGGCAGGCGACAGTTCGGCCTCGTCGGCCTGTCGGAGCAGCGCGAAGATCCGAAACCACGGTTCCGCCTCGTCGGCCCGAAAAGGAGTGTCGTCGGATACCTGTGAGAGATCGACCTCGGCCAACGCCGTTTGGAGCTCGCCGACGGCGGCGTCTGCGACCGGCGCCGCATTTTGCGGCGTCGTTGTAGGGGATCGGTTATCGGTGGGGGACTGCGACAGGGCTTGGTTCGCCGTCGGCGCAGACAACTCGTCCGGCAGCGATTCATTGGACGGTGCCCCGGTGTCGGAAGAATCGGTCACGGCGGACTGTTCGAACATGACCCACAGCCAACGGTAGTTTTCGGGCTTGCGGGCTTCGACCATCAACCAGATCACCGTGCCCAAAAGAAACACCAACAGGGCGATGCGGCGTCTCTCGGAACGAGAAAAACCCCCCGACGAGCCTTCTTTCGGTCGAAAATCCAGCACACTCGGTTCCTCGCAAAGTGTTTGGAAAACAAGCCTCTTTCTCCGTTTCTCATTCTACCCCGTCTTCGAGCCGGCTGTCGAAGTACTTCCGCTGCGGCCGTCAAAGTCACATCGAAGTGCAATCCGTACTGAGAAGGTTTTGTCAAAATAGGAGGACTGGCGTGTTCAGGGAGGCCGAGGCCGGAATGGCGTGCGTCCATTGTTGCAGAGCGGTGATGTGTCGATTATGTTGGCAAAAGGTAGCAAGTGCCGATTTGCGAAGTGGGCTGGGCTGTTCCATGCCGACCGGTCTTTTCGGCAGTTGCGGTGCCGGAAGGAAGTTGCCGAGCGGCGAAGTCTGGTGCAAGGTGAGAGAGGCCACCTTCTGTGTAGCTCAATTTTCCCTCGGCGGCTTGATCGCGGACGAACGGAGCAGAGACCATAAATCATCGCGGCCGAAGCGGCTGCATACGGCGCATGACTCTTCTGCCTGCGGAAAAGCTTTTCCGATGCTCGCCATCGACGACGGATTCGGGTATGCTTTCGGTCCGAAATAAGGTGCCGAAACATCGGGAGGTCGTCGTGCGCGCCGAAACGCTTGGCGATACGCAGGCTTGTCGGTGTGGCGGAAGGGAACGCCTCGATCGGAAAAAACGGCGTTGACATTCGCGCAGAAGACGCGAGGTGCAAGCCAATCATGATTGACGAACGGAATGCGACAGCCATGAGAAGCAGGTTGCCGGTTTTGTTGATCGTTTGTGTGCTTTCGGCGTTCGTCGGGGTGAGGGGAGGCCCTGCCGTCGCCGCCGACGATTTCAGGCCGTTCCTCGAAGCCCTGAAAGAGATTCGTTACTACGATACCGTGGTCGATTTTCTCGATCGGGCGGCCGAGGATCCGCGATGCCCCGACGAATTCAAAGCCGTCATCGATTACGAAGCCGGAAAGGCCCTGTTGGAATACGCGAAGACGACTCGCGACCTTGCGTTTCGGCAACAGCTCCGGGAAGAAGCCGCGACTCGACTGGAGCGATTCATTCAAAAGCACGGTGATCATTCTTCGGCGATCGATGCCTACAGTTTGCTCGGGCAAATGGCGATCGAAGATGCGACCTTGAAAATCGCCCAATCGAAGGAAGAGGGGAAGTCGGACGCCGAACGCAAGGCGTTATTGGACGAGGCGAGAAAACTCATCGAAAAAGGCCGTCCGCATCTCGAGAAGTTCCTCCAATTGTCGCGAGATCGCGTGGCCGACATCCGCAAGAAAGCGGCTACGTCCACCGATCGGCGACTGCTCGACGAGAAGAAAGAGGCTGAAAACGAATATGCGCGGGCAAGGTTGTTGATCGTCGGCGTCGATTTCGCGTTGGCCAAGACGTACACGCAGGACGCCAAGAAGCAAAAAGAACTGCTTCAGCAAGCTTACGACGAGTACGGCAAGGTGTACGAAACGTTCGGCGACAATTTCGTCGCCGGGCCGATTGCCCGCATGTACCAGGGAATCGTGGCGGCCGAACTCGGGAAGAACGACGAGGCTGTCGCGATTTTCAAAGAAACGTTGACGCTGCCGGGCAACGTGCCGGCATACCAGCAGATTCTCAACCAGGCGATGGTCAATCTGCTTCAACAGTACCAAGCCCAGAAGAAATATACCGAGGCATTGGAAGAAGTTGCGAAATGGGAAGAAGCTGTGCCGGGCGATGCTCGGTCGACGCCGACGGGCCTCGAAGTCTATTTCTTGGCGGGGGAAATCGCGATTGCGTATGCGCAGTCGATCGAGAAAAAGGATGCCGATGGAGCACGAGCGGCAAAAGGTACGGCCCGCAAGTACTTCGAGTTCGTAAGTCGATTCAGTGGTCCGCGTCGCTTGGAAGCGGCGGAACGTCTCAAGGGCTTGGTGAGTGCTTCGGCTACCGGGAGCGAAGCCCCAAAGACGTATGTCGAAGCGAAGGACAAGGGCGACTTCGCGTTCGGCCAATTCACGGTAGCCTATGCCCAACTTCAGGACCCCAAGCTGGATCCCAAAAAGGCCGAGACTCTCGAATCGGATCGTGAGACGAATCGAGACGCGGCCATCGCCGCGTACCTGGCGGCCTTGCGGATGGCCGGGCCGGAGAATGACGCCGAAGAACTGAACGAGATTCGACGTCGCTTGGTCTTCCTGTTTTGGGACGCCAAGGAGTATTACGATGCGGCCGTCGTCGGCGAATACTTGGCCCGGCGTCAGCCGCAATTTGCCGGAGCTCCCAAAGCCGCTGAGATTGCCGTCAAGGCATATCGCAATCTATTCATCGCCGCGGTGAAGAACGGAGAAGATACTTCGTTTGAACGTGCTCGCATGACCGATTTAGCCGAATTGGTCGCGCGAAATTGGGGGGATCGGCCCGAAGCCGGTGAAGCGGTGTTGATGCTGATTGATACGGCTTTGGATTCGGGAGATTTTGAGACTGCTGAAAAGTACCTTGATTTGCTGCCCGAAAATTCGGCCGGTCGAGGTCGTGCGGAACTCCGCTTGGGGCAAGCGATCTATACGTCTTACGCCAAGGCTGCCTCGGCACCGGAAGCCGAACGACCTTCTGCCGAGGCGCTGGCGGAGATGCGTTCGCGGGCTCAGAAAATCTTGGAGACCGGTTTGCAGCATGCCATGGCGGCTGCGAAAGCCGGCGGGACGATCGACTACTCTCTCGAATACTCCATCTTGTTGCTGGCACAGATGTATCTGAGTGCCGGTGACGCCGAAAAAGCCGTTCAGTTACTGGACGATCCCACGATCGGCCCGATCGGTTTGATCGGCAAGAAACACCCATCGGTTGCGCTGGAACGCTTCCAAGAAGAGGTATATAAGACGGCCCTGCGGGCGTACGTGGGAACCCGCCAATTCGACAAGGCGGAGGAATGCCGGCAAAAGCTTGAGTCGCTGGTGGCTTCGTCGGGGGAAGGAAGCGCGTCGCGGTTGACGGCGCTCTACGTGAGCTTGGGGCGTCAGTTGCAGGATCAAATCGCTCAATTGAAGGCCGAAGGGAAAACCGACGAACTCGACCGCGTGATCAGCGGCTTCACCGTTTTCCTGAAATCGATCGCGCAGCAGGGTGACGAGGCCGATTTCCGCTCTCTCAGTTGGGTTGCCGAGACATTTTACGGCCTGGGAAAAGGGCTGGATCCGGGCGGAGCGGAGCTTCCTGAAAAAGCTGCGAACTATTACAAGGAAGCCGCTCGAACCTACCTGTTGATGATCAAACGCTGCGAGGAAGATCCGGCGTTTGCCCCCGAAGCCCTGGGCGCCGATGCCCAGCTCAATTTGAAAGTGCGCTTGGCCGGTTGTCTGCGGGCAATGGGACAATACGAAAGCGCCATGAAACTGATCGTGAGCGTCCTCGAAACGAAGGAAACCCGACTGGATGCCCAAATCGAGGCGGCCACGATTTACCAAGAGTGGGCCGAAGAACCCGACAAGGAAGATTACTACCTATACGCGATTCGCGGCGGGGTCAAGAAAGGCAACAAGTACATCGTGTGGGGGTGGGGAGGGATCGCCAACCGGTTGGTTGCCTATTACGACAAGTACTCGGACATGTTTCATCAAGCGCGGTACAATCTGGCCTTGTGTCGGATGAAACTGGCGCAACGCAAGAGTGGAGAAGAGAAAGAGCAGCTTTTGGAACAAGCGCGGCTCGATATAGCGCGTATCTACCAGTTGTATCCCTCGATGGGCGGCAACGAGTGGTACGCCAAGTACGACGCGCTGTACAAAAAGATTGAACAACTCCAAGGAAACCGCATGCCGCAAGGCCTGGCCGGGTTGAAGAAGTCCTGAACCGACGTAACCGCTGCAAGGCCCGCCCCTGCGGGCGGACGTTGAGTCGGCGGCACGTGCGAGAGGAGAGAACGCGATGAAACGTTGGTTGATTGAGACGTCTGCGGCGGTAGCGCTGGTGTTCGCAACGGCGCTTCCCTCGCTCGCTTTGGACACGATCAAAACGGAATCCGACACCTTGACGGGACGCATCGTTGCGATGACCGCCAACGAGGTCACATTGGATCAGAGCGGGGTCCAGCAAAAAGTGCCCGTCAACAAGATCGAATCGATCAGCTTCGGGGGGGATGAACCGGCGGCGCTGCGGACCATTCGAACGTATGTGTCGGAAGGCCGATTCCAAGATGCGCAAAGCGCCCTCGAACGAATCCAAGTGAGTTCGGTGTCGAGGCCGGAAGTCAAGGAAGAGATTGCGTTCCTCTCGGCCTATGTGGCCGCTCGGGTGGCTCTTGAAAGCGGTGGTTCCATCGCCGAGGCAGGCCAGCAAATGGCGGCATTCGAAAGCGGCTCTCCGAACAATTGGCATCACTGGGAAGCCGCTCGGATCGTGGGCGATTTGCTGATGGCCGTCGACAAACCGGAAACCGCCGAGAGCTATTACGCCAAGTTGGCTCAAGCCCCCTGGCCGGAATACAAGCTTGAATCCAACGTTCTGGTCGGTTGGGCGAAGCTGGCTGCCGGCAAACCAAGTGAGGCTGCCGCGGCCTTCGATGCCGCCGTTCAATTGGCGGGACAAGTTCCCGGTGCCGATCGACTGGGAGTAATGGCAAATATCGGGAAAGCACAGTGTTTAGCCGAAGAAGGCAAAACCGACGAGGCGTTGGCTATCTTGGAGCCGATCTTGGCGCGACCCGACCTGGCCGACGATGTCGAACTGGCCGCTCGAACCTACAACGCGATCGGCACGGCCTATCGCAAGGCGAACAAGCCGAAGGATGCGGTCTTGGCCTTCCTGCATGTCGATTTGTTGTATTCGCAGTTTGCCCAGGGACACATCACGGCACTGGAGAACTTGGTCCAATTGTGGCCGCAATTACAGCGGCCGGATCGTGCCGCGCGGGCGGCGGAAATTCTGCGCCAGCGGTACGGACGCACGCCTCCCTCGGGCTGATTCGGCGGCGGATTGTGCCCTGCGACGCAAGGAATTGCTACAATCGGCACAATCGGGTGGTTCTCCAGAGAGTCACTTATTGGGCCGGCGTGGGAGCGGAATTACACTTTGTAATAACATGACGGATTACCGGAGGGCTTCGCGTAAGGTCCTTCGAGCTGCCTTACTGCAAACGGGATTTCCACCCCCCATATTTTCCTAGCGGAACTGAGAACAAGCGTATTGGAGGTTTTCATGCGGCAAGCATTTTGGTCGAGCTGGTTGGGAGCGGTCACGATTTCGCTCGGGTTGTTGGTCTTGTTGCTGGGGGGGATCCCGGCGGTGTCGACGTGGATGACGCCTACCGCCCAAGCCGAAGAAGCGGCCGACGACGAGTTGCCCGCCGCCGATGAGGCCCCTGCCGATGCCGGTGCAGGCGATCAGGCCGCCCAACCGGTCAAAAAGTCGGTTCTTGTTTGGTTCTTCGAGTCGCTGGGCATCTTTTACAGCTCGGCGTTCTTCGTCTTGTCGTTCAGCTTCGTGGCCCTGTTGGTGATGAACATCGTCGGGGCACGCCGCGAGGCGGTGATTCCGACCGCCTTGATCGACGGCTTCGAGGCACATCTCAACGAAAGACAATATCAAGAAGCCTACGAACTGGCAAAGAATGACGACTCGTTCCTCGGCCAAGTGTTGGCCGCGGGATTGGCAAAGCTTTCTGCCGGCTATCCGCAGGCCATCGAGGCAATGCAAGAGGTCGGTGAAGAGCAGTCGATGCGGATGGAGCACCGGCTCAGCTACATCGGCTTGATCGGTTCGATCAGTCCGATGGTCGGGCTTTTGGGAACGGTTCACGGTATGGTGAACTCGTTTAGCGTCATTGCCAACAGCACGACCACTCCGAAACCTTCGGAATTGGCTCGCGGTATTTCGACGGCGTTGGTGACGACATTGGTCGGTCTGTCGATCGCTATTCCTGCCATGCTCGCTTACGGTCTTTTGCGCAACCGCGTTGCCCGGTTGGTACTGGAAGTCGGGATCGTCAGCGAAGGCCTGATGTCGCGGTTTTCGAACACGGGCGCGAAAAAGGCGTAAGCAAGAGGTTAGTCGACCCTTCGGGAACGACTATCGAGGAATTGAGGAGAGCCGTCATGCGAGTCGAACAACGTCGCGAGCTCCCCGCCGCGGAGCCCGAAATGACGCCCATGATCGACATGACCTTCTTGTTGATCGCTTTCTTTATGCTGTTGATCAACTTTTCGGCTGGAGATCAAAATCAACTCATCCGGTTGCCGTTGAGCCAGTTGGCCCAGCCGCCGGACACCCCTCCGACGTATCCGATCACCCTGCAGATGACTTCCAAAGGCACCGTTTTCTACGGAGCCGAAGAAGTCACGATCGAGGGGGTGAATCCGCTCTTGGTGGCCGAAAAAGCCATCATGAAAATGCGCGGTCTGTCGCCGCAGGACGCGACCGTGATCATTCGAGCCGACCGGTACGCCAAGACCGGCTGGGTGCAAGAGTTGATTCAGCAGTGCCAGCAGGCCGGGTTCGAGAAGTACACGTTGCGGGCGAGACAAGAAAGCGCGTAAGCGATGAAGATACGACACACTGGTAAAAGGCTCAGCGAAGATCTCAAACTGGAGATGACGCCGATGATCGACGTTGTCTTCCAGTTGCTCACGTTCTTCTTGATGACTTTTAAGATCGTGGCACCGGAAGGGGATTTTTTCATCAAAATGCCTGTTGCGGCGCCCTCACCGGGAGTGCCTAGCGACGTGCCGATTCCGCCGATCAAGGTCCGCATGACGGCCGATTCGCAGGGACAACTTGCCGGGCTGTACTTGGCCGAGGCAAAGCTGGGAAGCTTCGCAGAATTGCAACAGCGCGTGCGGGGAATCGTCGGCGACGATCCGGGGCCCGGCGTGTTGGAGAGTACCGAGGTCGAACTCGATTGCGACTACGATTTACGCTACGAGTACGTCATGCAGGCGATTACGGCCGTGTCCGGGTACATTGAGGGAAATCGTGTGGTGAAGCTGGTCGAAAAGGTGAAATTCGCCCCGCCGCACCGCTGACGGAAGACGCAGCAGACCGCTTTCCGACTCGATAGACATAAGCGATGCCCGGGGGATGCCTGGACATCGCTTTTTTGTCGGCGAAGGAAATGCCGCGGGGAACATGCGAGGAAACAACCGTCATAGTAGCCGGGCTTCGACTCGCACGGCGTCGGGAGCTCCGATCAACCACAGAAGGCGTTCGAGCATCCAACGCGGATCGCTGGGACGCGCCCCTTTCATGGCCAGGTCGGCCTCGTTCAGCCAACGCACCAGTTGCGCAGTACGATAGCGTCCTAATCGTTTCAATCGGGCTTCGGCGTTGCGCAGTGTGAATTTTCGGAATCCCGCCTGCTCCAGCGCGGCCGGTATGGGGATAGGACGTCCCCGCGGATGCAGCAAGATATGGGCGGCGGTTGCGTAACGCCGGAGCGTGGGAGCGATCATGCCGAAGATTCCGACCGGGTTCTCGCCTGCATTGATCAAGCGATCGAGCATGACCAGCGCTTCGTGCGGGCGGCCGTCCAATGCAGCGTCGAGCATGTCCCACACGGCCTTGGCATGCCAGGCACTCACGTTTTCCTCGACGATCGCTACCGTAATCGGCCGGCCCGGCGAGACGACATTGGCCAGCTTGGCGACTTCTTGATCCAGCACACCCGGATTCGGGCCCACCAGGTCGATCAAGAGTTCGGCGGCCTCTCGCTGTAATGCCAGGCCGTACCGAGCCTCGGCCCATTTCGTCAATATTTCGACCAACGTTTGGGGTTTGGGCGGCGTGCAGTCGATGACCCACGCCCCTTCTTTGTCGGCGAGCTTGGCCAGCCGCGTGTTCTTGGGCCAGCTTTGGACCGACAGGATGAGAAAACCGGTTGCCGGAGGCGATTCCAAAAACGTTTCGAGTTTGTCGCGGAACTTCTTCAAAAAGGCGTCGGCGTCGTCGATCAAGGCAACGCGCGTGCCGCCGAACATGCTCCGTGTTGCCACCTCGCCGACGACGTCCCGCAATTCGGTCGATTTTCCGTCGAACCGGCGGATATCACATTCGTCGTCGCGGTCGCCGAACAGCTTCCGCAGACGCTCCAAGGCCAGCGCACGCAAAAACGGTTCGGTGCCTTCGAGAACACAAAACCCCCCTTTGGGGGAAAGGCGTTTCCTTCCGGCGAATTCGAAGGCCGATAACTTCGCCATTTGTTGGAAACCTCGAGGGGCTGCGTGGTTTGGGAAACAGGGGTGTTGCCGCAATTAGGCGATCACGCTTTCCGTCAACCTTGGGCCAATCGTTCACGGGTTGCGCGGACGATTTCGACGTACTGCTTTGCCAAGTTTTCGATGCGGGCGAAATCGCGGTCGCGCACGGCCTTCTTTTCGACCAGGGCGCTGCCCACTCCCAGGGCGCAGGCGCCGGCTTCCAAAAAGGATGCGGCCGTGTCGAGATTGACACCGCCGGTCGGCATCATGCGTACCTGCGGCAGCGGGCCTTTGAGAACCTTGAGGTATTTCGCCCCCACGACGTCGGATGGAAAAATCTTGACAACATCGGCTCCGGCTTCCCACGCCGTCAGAACCTCGGTCGGGGTGAATGCCCCAGGCATGACCGGCTTGCTGTACCGTTTGCACATGGCAATCACGTCACGATTCACTGTGGGCGCCACGATGAATTCGGCCCCGGAAAGAATCGCGATGCGACACGTCTCGGAATCGAGGACCGTGCCTGCACCGAGGACGATCTTGTCGCCGAGCCGAGCCGCGACTTCCTCCAGCACGCGATGGGCGGCCGGTACGGTGAAGGTGACCTCCATGGCCGTCACCCCCCCGGCGTGGAGGGCTTCGGCGACGTCCGCCAGCATTTCACCGCTGGGGGCCCGCATGACGGCAACGATTCCACAATCCAGGATGCGGTCCAATGTCGATTTTGTACTCATGAGGCATCGTTCCTGAGACTACCTACAAAATTGGTTACGACCCGTTACGGGTGGAAAATGTGTCCCGGAACGCCAGCCTACGACTCACGGAATCGGCTGTCAATCGGCCGCGAATTCGGGGTGGACGAGGTCGCCGGTGACTTCCATAATACGACGTGGGCAAGGTAAAAGGGTATCGACGACTACCGATGTCGGCGCGTGACGTTCACTTTGCGTAAGATTGCGAGGATGAGAAGCCTTGTCCAACATCGTCCAACTACTCTTATCTTTGTTGATCCTGGGGATCCTCATAATCGTCGCCGTTCGTTTCCTGAAGAAAATTCGGGCAGAGGCCGTACAGAACGACTCATCGGCCGAAGATTTGCTCGCGAACCTCGAGGAATTGCGAGCCTCGGGTCAGCTTGAGGAGGCAGAATTCCGAACAATAAGGACAAAGCTGATCGAGCGGCTCCGCCGTGAGAGAAGAGACGAGGAGAGGATCGGTTGATCGGGCGGTGCCTATCGTCCCGATCGATCCGAAGGCATCGACACGGCAAGGTGATGCCTCCGGGCCTGAATAAACCGAACCCATTTCCGTTTCGTACCGACAATTACCGTGCGAGGCGACACGCCGGTACCGGCGAACAGGGCCGTTCGCTGTCGTCACTGAACCATCATCGGCGTGTGTGTGGAGACACCATTCGAGTATGACATCCGCAGTCTACCTTAGGAGGGGGTAAGCTGCCCGACGGAAGAAGGGATCTGTGGTATGCCGACCGGCCGGGATTTTACCTCTGGGCGCCGCGGGAACGGGGGGAAGAAGTTCTGCTCCTTTTGCCGCAAAAGCTACCGGGACGTCGGCCCGCTCGTCGAAGGCCCCGGCGATGTGTACATCTGCGGCGAGTGTATCGACTTGTGCCAGTCGATCCTCGAGCAGGAACGCCAGCGACGCGGGACGACGCGCCCCTTGTTCAAGCATGTGCCCACGCCCCGCGAGATCGTCGATCGCCTGAACGAGTTCGTCGTGGGGCAGGAGCAGGCGAAGAAGGTGTTGGCGGTGGCCGTCTACGCCCACTACAAACGCCTGATGCACCAGGCCAAGAACCCTGACGTTCTCATCAACAAATCGAATATCCTGCTTATCGGACCGACCGGTTCAGGGAAGACGTTGCTGGCGCAAACGTTGGCGCGGATGCTTGATGTACCGTTCGCCATCGGGGATGCCACCACGTTGACCGAAGCCGGGTACGTCGGCGAGGACGTCGAAAACCTGCTGCTGAAGCTTCTGCACGCGGCCGATTTCGATATCGAAGCCGCCCAACGCGGGATCATTTATATCGACGAGATCGACAAGATCGGGAAAACGAGCCAAAACGTCTCGATTACCCGCGACGTTTCCGGTGAAGGCGTCCAACAGGCCCTGCTGAAGATGATCGAGGGGACGACGGCCAACGTGCCTCCGCAGGGCGGCCGCAAGCATCCCGAGCAACAGTACATCCAGGTCGATACGACGAACATTCTGTTTATCTGCGGTGGAACGTTCGTCGGCTTGGAAGACATCATCGCCAGTCGCTTAGGGAAGCGTTCGATCGGGTTCGGCGGGGGCTCGGAAAAGTCGGCCGCCGACCAAGAGAACTTCCTATTGCAGCACTTGACCAGCGAAGATTTAGTCGAATTCGGACTGATTCCCGAATTCGTCGGGCGATTGCCGATCATCACGTCGCTGCGCCCGCTCGACGTCGATGCATTGATGCGAGTTCTTTCCGAGCCGAAAGATGCCCTCGTGCGGCAATATCAGCAGTTGTTCGCCATGGAGAACGCCGAGTTGGAGTTCACCGAGGAGGCGCTGCGTTTGATTGCCCGCAAGGCTTACGAGAAAGGAACCGGTGCTCGCGGTCTTCGCTCGATCGTCGAGAACTTCATGCTCGATATTTTGTTCGAATTGCCGGAACAACCGCCGGGAAGTCGCTACGTCGTGACGCCCGAAGTCGTCGAGGGCAAACAGCCGTTGTTTCCGCTGCCTGCGGCAAAGAATAAAAGTGCCTGATTTGACGAGCGAAGCGTAAGACTCGCGGTGCGCATCTCAGAACGAATCACGGCCCGAGCACGGGAAGCTCCGGTGTTCGGGCCGATTGCTTTGCGCCGGCGGCCGTGCAACGAACGAATTGAGGTTAGGATCGCCCGGCCAATCGCCGGAGAATCTCGATGCCGCGGGCGATCGTCTCATCGGAGGCGGCGAACGAAATGCGGAAATGCGTGTCGCGCTTGCTGAATACGTTTCCCGGTATGATCAGTAGGCCGTGTTCGGTAATCGCCTTTTCGACGAATTCCGTGCCGGTCCCCCAAGGAGCTTTCGGGAAAAGGTAGAACGCACCTTCTGCCCGGGGAATTTCGTAAAGATCCCTCAGCCCTTCGTACAGCATGTCCCGCTTGCGCCGATACGCCGCGTAGGTTGCCGACATGTCGACATCGAGAGCTTCCAGGGCAGCCCATTGAAGCGGATGCGGGGCGCACACGAAGCTGTATTGCTGGAGCTTGACCATTTCGTCGATCAAGGCCGACGGGCCGTGCAACGCGCCGATGCGCCAACCGGGAATGCCGTGACTTTTGCTGAACCCCTCGATGACGATGGTTTCGGGGTTGAACTCGGCAGGCGATACGAACGCCCCGGGATTGCAGAATTCCCGGTAGATTTCGTCGCTGACCAAGGCAATTCCATGCGATGCGGCAAGGTCTGCCAGTGCACGAACTTCGTCTGGGCCGGCCACGGCGCCGGTCGGATTCGCCGGGGTATTGAATAGAATCAGTTTCGTCCGTTCGGTGACGGCGGCTTCGACGCGGGCGGGATCGATGTGGAAATCGGGATAGGTATCGACGTATACCGGAACACCGCCGGCCACCTGAACCAGGGCGTCGTACATCACGAAATAGGGATCGAAGATAATCACCTCGTCACCCGGATCGACAATCGCGAGGATCGCCAACATCAGCCCGCCGCTCGTGCCGCTGGTGACGAACAACTTGCGATCGCTGTGTCCGTAACGCCGATCGACGACCTCTTGCAGGCGTTCGCGTAGTTGCGGAATGCCCTGCGTGAGTGAATAACCGTTCTTGCCTTCGGTAACGGCACGCACAGCCGCTTGCTTGACCGGTTCGGGGGCGTCGAAGTCGGGTTGGCCGATCGACAGGTTGACCGGATTCTTCAGCTTGGCGCCGAGTTCGAACACGCGGCGAATACCGGACGAATCGAAGCGGCCCATGCGAGCGGCCAGCCAAGGATGCTTCTGCGACATGGTCGTGATTTCCTTGTTTCGCGACGGCGAGTGCCCCCGGGGAATACGAGGTCTCCCGAGTCGAATCAGCCAATCTATCACAACGCCGAAAAACCGTCCATCGGCGCCTGGACCCTACTGGAGACGATGCTTCGTCGATGCCGTTTTTCATCCGAAAGCGGCGTCAAATCCTGTGCTTTCGGCGATAGGTTCGCGGCGAGCAACCATACCGGCGGCGGAAGACGGTCGCAAAATATTGTGAGGCTCGAAACCCGCAGCGACGAGCGACCTCGTAAATCGGCATGTCGGTGTGTTCCAATAGATCGGCAGCCGTCCGCAAGCGAACCTGGTTCAGATACTGCGCCGGCGTCAGGTTCGTGATCATTCGACAGTACCGTGTGAACTGTGTAACCCCCAGTCCGCAATGGTCCGCCATGCGACGAACCGTCCATTGTCGCAGTTTGGCCTGCGATTGGGTTTGCAAATCTTTCAAGAACAGTTCCACGCTGCGTCGTGTTTCGGAGAGACTCGCGTCCAGTGGTGGACGTTCCCGACTGAGCAGCTCCAACAAAAGGACGAACAATTCGTTGATACGGACGATCAGGTGTGACTCGGCTTCTTGCGGCGAACGCTCGGCGATCGTTGCGGCGATCGATTGAAAGCAATGCAAGATGCCTCGATCGGCACGCCACACGGGATACTCGTTATGACGTAGCAGCGTGGTCAGCCGTTCGAGGTCGCGGGCGGCAAGCATGATCCAGCTCGGCCAGCGCCACGGTTGATCGGGGCGTCGCACGCCGACGTCGAGAATCAGCCAATGCAGGCGCCCGGCGGGAATCCCTCGTTCGTTTCCCAGGCGGTGTAGTTGCCAAGGCCGCGTGACCGTCAGGTCGTACGGTTGCAACTCGAATGCCTCGTCGTCGACGGCAAAGGGCAAGTGCCCCCGTTCGACGAATGTGACCTCGATGCCTTCGTTGCGATGCCAAGCAAGTTGCCACGCTTGATTTTCGACGGCGTCCCAGAAGCCGATCGACTTCACCCCTCGCAACGCGTGACGCGGCAGCCGTTTGCCGGGATAGTGGCCGTGCACGAACGATTCCATCACCAACGTTCCCGCTCGAACGGCTTCGACCACCGGCCGGCAGGTGTCGGCGACATACGTTCGCCCACGGTCTTCGTAGATCGGAAGACGACGATTCACAAATGTTCGATTTCTTTCACTGAAGGAAATTTGCCTGGGAATTCACCGGCGAGCGGATATGATGATAGCGTGCCGACGACGTTCCTGCAATCGGCCGCTGCAACTTTCAGTGGGGCGTTTCGGCGACCAATCGGGCGGATTGCGACGACGCGTACTGATGTCGATTCGGAGGAACCAAAACATGGGAAAAATTTCACTTGGCGTAAACATGGAATTTGTGCGGCACGCCGACAAGTCGTTCGAATGGGGTGTCGAGAAAGCCGCCGAGTTGGGATATGAGTACGTCGAACCGATGGTCCACTGGGGCCGCGAATTGCTTTCGGAAGCAGGGTACTTCCACAGCGTTTCGATGCTCGACGACCCGTACCGGATTCGCGACGCGTGCGAGAAAGCGGGCATCAAGCTTTCGGGATTGTCGGCGCATTCGCCCTTGTGTAAGCCCGAGGTAGGCGTCGAGTATCTGAAGCAGGCGATCCGCTTTGCCGCCGAATGCGGTGCTCCCGTCGTGAACACCGACGAGGGGCCCAAGCCGGCCTGGACGACCGAAGAAGAAGATTTCACGCTGATGCGTTATACGCTTCGCGAGGTTTCGTTCGTCGCCGAACGCCGGGGAATCAAGATCGGCCTCGAGCCGCACCAGCAATACAGTAAGTCTCCCGACGGACTCGATCGAATCTACAGTCTCGTCGACTCGGAGGCGATCGGGATCAACTTCGATACCGGTAACAGTTATTTGGCGGGTGAAGAGCCGATTCCGTGGTTGGAACGTGTGGCCGACCGGCTCGTTCATCTGCACGCCAAAGATATTTCGGTCGAGCAGTCGGAAGAGGAACGGGGCAAGGTTGCGGGGACGCCCGTCGGTTGTGCCTGCGGCGACGGCGTCATCGACTGGAAACGGGTCATCGAAATCTGCAAAGCCTTGCCGCAGGACATCGTTTTCAGCGTGGAATGCGGAACGGTCGAGCAGGCGAAACGAAGTATCGAGTATCTCAAGCCCCTGATCGCCTGACGGGGACGAATCGTACCTGCCTTGGAAAGCGTCCGACCGTCGGGCCGGGCGCTGCGGAAGACGGGGCGTTCCCTCGACCACGGTTTGCGATCCCCGTTCGGTTGAGAACGCCCCAATGCGGCGGTGGCGGCACGAACCGCACCGCCGCTTCCGCTTCTTGTCAATTGTCGTCGAACATTCGCTTTAGATCACTCCGGCCGGCCGCGGAAAACTTGCTGATGCAGCAGGTTCTTACTCGAAGTCAACGGTTCATCCCCCGGTTCGTTTCGCAGGATGTCGGCCATCATCTCGAACTTCGCGTCGCAATCGTCGGCAAAGTGGACCAGCAAGGCTTCCGGGGTCATCGGCGGCTTCGGCGCACCCCATTCGGGCAATCGTTGGTGCGCAATGACGACATGTTCGAGACGTAATCGGCGTTCATCGTCCAGACCGACTGCCAGTGCCGCGTCACGGACGAGATCGCGACCTAGCAACATGTGCCCCAGCAGGGCGCCTTCGGGCGAATAGCGGGCTTCACCCACGGTCGTTTCCAGCTCCAAAAGCTTGCCGACGTCGTGCAAAACGGCACCGGCAACGACCATATCGGTATCGAGCGGGGGCTGAAGATCGTCGTAGAGCGACGCGTACTTTTCGGCCAAGAAGACCGCCGTTTTCACGACCGACAGGGTGTGTTGGAGCAGGCCGCCGATATACGCGTGATGATGCGCCCGCGCAGCGGGAAGGCGTTTCCAGGTTTCCGCGTGTTCTTCGAGCAGTTGCAGTACGACACGTTTTACCGGTGGATGCTCGATGCGACCTTCGACGATCTGGATGAGTTCGGCCCACATTGCCTCGCGATCGAATCGCGATTGGGGCAAGAATGTGTCGGGATCGAATCCCTCGGCCCGGTCGTCGTCGCTTGCCGGCCGAATGCGGCGGATGTCGAGTTGATGTCCAAATTGTGTTTCTTGCAGGGTGGCTTGCAGCTTGTAACAGGTGCCCGGGAGCCAGTCTTCCCGACACGCTTCGGCCCAGCGGGAGTTGCTCCATACCGGGAAAGTCACTTCTCGCTCAGCATCGCGAAAGGTGACGCGAAAATACGGTTTTCCGTCACGGGTGGTACCGACTTCTTTTTTGCTAAGCAGAGCAAAAAATACGCCTTCTTCTCCCGGTTGTAAGGAAGACAACGACGTGAGGGTTTTTTTAGCTGCCATGTCGTCCCTTGCCCCGCAAGAACAGGGGCCGAATCAGATGAGTGAATCTCGTCGACTCCATGTTTTCGGGCATTATGACGTTCCCCCCACCCGGGCTCAAGGGTGACGATAGGTCCTGAATGTGCGGACGCCATCCCCTCTGGCGGAAACCTTGAAGTAAGGCGCCGGCTCGGTCGAATTCCCCTAAGGCGATGGTGCCCATCGCCGCCCCCTGTTCGTGCACTTGTGGAGTGATTTCACGCGATGGCCGCCCGCGAACGCCGACGTCGATTGAAACCCGTTACCGCCCAGGCGGTTTGGGAGGAGGCTTTTGCGCACTATCTGGCTGCGGAATGTCATCTGGCCGAAAACACCGTAGCGGCCTATCGTCGCGATATGCGTCGTTTTTTTCAGTGGTTGGGGAAATGCGACCCGGCAGCGTTAAAGGTTAGCGACCTTTCCGATTATGTCGGCTGGTTACATGCTCAGTCGCTTTCCCCGGCGACGCTGGCGCGGCACATCGTTTCGTTGCGCATGTTCTTTCGTTTTCTTCAGCTCGAAGGGGCGGTGCAGGAAAACTATGCCGAATTGTTGGGCAGCCGCAGGTTGTGGGAACGCATTCCTGCCGTGCTGACGCCCGAGCAGATCGACTCCCTGTTGTCGGCCCCGAAACCATACGATCCCTTGCCGTACCGCGATCGGGCCCTGTTGGAGACGTTGTATGCCACAGGATGCCGCGTGAGCGAGGTCGCGGGACTGCGGCTGGAGGATGTGCATTTGGACGACGCCTTTTGCCGGTGTGCGGGCAAGGGAGGAAAGGAACGCGTGGTGCCGTTGGGTGAACCGGCGGTGGAGGCGATCCGGACGTATCTCGTGAGGGAATACCCGAAGCTCGTGGAAAAGGCCGCGAGTCCGCCGCCGTGGTTGTTTCTTTCCTATCGTGGGCGGCGATTGGGACGTGAGCGGATTTGGGCGTTGCTGAAACGCTATGCCGCGCGAGCAGGGATTCCCCCGAACGTGAGTCCCCACACGCTGCGTCATAGTTTTGCCACGCACATGTTGGCCGGGGGGGCGGATCTGCGCCAGGTTCAGGAATTGCTGGGCCACGCGAGTATCACCACGACCCAGCTCTACACGCACGTCGACTTTTCCAAGCTGAAGACGTTGCACAGTCGTTGCCATCCGCGTGGTTGAGAAGGCGAAGGGCATTGGGAAGCCGGGAGAATCTGCAAATGACCCAGCTTGACGGAATCCGTCCTGCGGCGGTAAACTACTGTTTTCACGGCGGCGGGATCGTGGTCGCCGTTGCAATGCAAAGGGGGTTCCGGGGCGTAGCTCAGCCTGGCTAGAGCGCTTGGTTCGGGACCAAGAGGTCGCTGGTTCAAATCCAGTCGCCCCGACTCGCAAGGCCGTCCGAGGTCGTTACCGGCTTCGGGCGGCTTGCTTTTTGCCCGGCCCGGCGAGAGTGATGTCCGGGCATGTCGATTTTTGTCGCCGGAACCGTGCGCATTCGACGCAGGGAGCCGCGACGTGCAATGGCTGTTCCCCCGGAAGACGATTCGATAAATCGCGCCGGAGACAGGGATGTGTCGAAATAATGCGTGCTCGGAGGCGAAATCGTCAGCAACGCGGTGTGGAAAAAGCTATGGTTGAAAGGGCCGGCATCACGGCTAGGGGTGATCGGCCGCGGTTCGAGTTTCTTGACACAGGTCACAAAAAAACGGGGTAAACAATTAAAACGCGCAGTTGTGGGCCGATTCACCCTCAGCGTATAAGGGAATTGTGAGTCCCTCCGTTTGCCCTTCAGTCCCCCCGTAGGGCAATGAACTCACCCCGTTTTGGTTTTCGTCGTTTTTCCGTTTTTTGATGGAGTCTTCGAGTATGTACAGTCTTTTGCAACGTCGTGATCCGCACACCCGGCGCGGCTTCACGTTGGTCGAATTGTTGGTTGTGATTGCGATCATCGGAATTTTGATCGCGCTGTTATTGCCTGCCGTGCAGTCGGCGCGGGAAGCCGCGCGTCGAGCCCAGTGCACGAGCAACCTGAAGAACATCGTGCTGGCGTGCCACAACTATGTCGACGTCAACAAGACCTTTCCCGCCCGCCAGTCGGGGACCGGTAACGTGAACACCGGCGGTCAGCGTTTGCGTATCAGCGGCTTCGTGTCGATCTGCCCCTTCATCGAACAGCAGGCGATCTACGATCAGATCCAGCAGCTCAACAATGCGCCGTGGTCGAATAGTGCCCCTTGGAAACAGGTAATCGACGTGTACACGTGCCCGAGCGACGCGGGTGACAATCCGCCCAAAGGTTCGAAGCGCGGGTTGCGCAGCTACGCCATGTGTGCCGGCGACAATTACGAGTCGTCGGTAGTCGACGGCGAGAAACAGGACGATACGCTGGCCGCCCAGCGGAAGCCGATTCGCAACCGCGGTATCTTCGGCCGGTTGGATTTCACCACCATGGCCGAAATCCAAGACGGAACGAGCAACACGATCGCGTTGGCCGAGCGATCGCGCCCGTCGAACATCCGTGGTCGCGGCATGGTTGCCGTCGATGCATCTGCCGATCCGACCAGCTATGTGCCGCTCACCTGCCGCACATATTGGCAGGGTAATCAATACAGCCCGGCCGCGGCAATCTTCACGCAAGATACCTCACCGGGGTACCGTTGGGGTGACGGTGCGGCCTTCTTCTCGGCCGTGACCACGATCCTGCCGCCCAACTCGGCGGTGTGCTTGATCGGCGATCCGTCGTGGCAGAACGGTGGCGGCCATTACGCATACGGTATCTGGACGGCCACGAGCGATCACCCCGGCGGCGTGAACGTGGCGATGGCCGACGGCTCGGTGCACTTCATCCGCGAGACGATCGACACGGGCAATCTGTCGGTCGTGGCACCCAATCGCGCGAATACCAGCGGCGTCAGTCCCTACGGCGTCTGGGGTGCGCTCGGTACGAAACGCGGCGGTGAAACCGTCAGCGGCAGCGATCTGTGATCTGGCGTAGCACGTTCGCGTCGCTTTCCGATGCGTGGATGGTGATCCCGCTTCGCCCGCGGGCGTGAGAAATTCTCGGCAACGAACAGGCTGCTCTCCAATTTCGGAGGGCGGCCTTTTTTCGTTCGTCTTCTTTACGGCCCGGCAGAACGGGGCAGCCCATCACATGTTGTCGGGTATCTGAAGAAAATACGGAATCGTTCCTCTGCAGTTCTTGCGATCGGCATGTGATTTGTTGTGCACGTCGCGTATGGGTGCGGTTTCTATGTTTTACAGTGTTCGTCATTTAGTCGAAATGCCTTGTTTTGTCGACATTTTTCGTAGGACGGGTGGGGGATGCAGAAAAAGGGAAATAACTGCCGACAAAAAACTTGCGTGTGATGAGGGTGTCGAGTACGATCGCTAGCAGGTGGCAGTGTCTGCTTTTTCTAGGGATATTTGGAAAGGAAGTGCAGAAAAGGTTTGCGCTGCAAAATTGTTTCTTTTTGTTCCGCTTCGCCGTATGATGGGGGATGTAGCTGAGGGTTCCGGTGCGGGCCGCATCGCCCCGCTATTCTTTCGGTTTTTTGTCATCGAGGAGAGATCGTATGAGCCGTACCTGGTCAGAACGCAGGAGAGGTGCCGGCGGTTTCACATTGGTGGAATTGCTGGTCGTAATTGCGATCATCGGTATCTTGATCGCGCTGTTGCTGCCCGCCGTTCAGTCGGCCCGTGAGGCAGCCCGACGTGCCCAGTGCACCAGCAACATGAAGAACGTTGTGTTGGCATGCCACAACTACGTGGATGTGAACAAGGCGTGGCCCGCCCGTCAAGCCGGGACGGGGACGATCCGTTCTGGTGGACAACGGCTTCGTATGTCGGCGACCGTCATGCTGTGCCCGTTCATCGAGCAAAAGGCGCTCTACGAGGAGATCATGCGCCGTAATAACGCCCCCTGGGCGAACAGCTGGTGGTGGAAAGAAGTCATCGACGTGTACAACTGCCCCAGCGACGCGGGCGATAGGCCGCCGAAAGGGGGGTTGCGGGGGACGAAGAGTTACGCGTTTTGCTGTGGCGACAACTACGAGGCGTCGGTGGTGGATCCTTCGGAACGTAGCGATCAGACGTTGGCCGACCAACGGAAGGTGATCCGTAACCGCGGTATTTTTGGGCGACTCGACTTCACGCCGATGTCCGCCATTCTGGACGGGACGAGCAATACGATCGCCATTGCCGAACGGTCGCGGCCGTCGAACATTCGCGGGCGAGGGATGGCCGCGGTGGATGCCAGTGCCGATCCGACGACTTACGTGCCGTTGAGTTGTCGGGCATACTGGTTGGGAAATCAATATGCCCCCAGTGCCGCCATCTTCACACAAGATACCTCGCCAGGTTATCGGTGGGGTGACGGTGCCGCGTTCTTCGCGGGTGTCAACACGATTTTGCCGCCGAACACGGCCGTGTGCTTGATCGGGGACCCGGCTTGGCAAAACGGCGGTGGCCATTACGCCCCCGGTGCCTGGACGGCCACGAGTGATCACCCCGGCGGCGTGAACGTGGCGATGGCCGATGGTTCGGTGCACTTCATCCGTGAGACGATCGACACGGGAAACCTGTCGGTGGTCGCACCGAATCGGAATTCCACCGGCCCGAGCCCCTACGGGGTATGGGGCGCCCTGGGGACGAAGCGCGGCGGTGAAACCGTCAGTGCTCAGGATCTGTAATTGATCGCGCCCGCGCGGGCCTTGGGAAACTGATGGAAAAAGGAAGCTCATGACTTGACCGGGCTTCCGCCGGTTGTCACACTTCGGGGTAACGGGTGCGTCATCGCCCCGTTGCCCTGTTTTTGCGTTCGTGCGGCGGGGATTCAAGGAATTCGGTCGGTGGTGTCGACGTGCGAAACGTGTGTGAATCATCGTGATTTTTGTAGAAAGAGAGGGTGGTGTCTTGAAGAGAATCGTAGGTAGTTTGGTCGTTTTGGTGTCGTTGGCGATGCTGACCGGCTGTCAAAAGGGGGACGATCGCGATTTGCCCGCAACGGTCGAAGCGTCCGGAGTTGTGACGTTGGACGGTCAGCCGGTGGAAGGGGCCTCGGTCGTGTTCATCCCGTCGGACGGCGGGCAGTATCCCGCGCAGGGGTTGACCGACAGCAGCGGTCGTTTCTCGCTACAGGCATTTGAAGAGAAGTCGGGAGCCGTTCCCGGGAAGTACGCCGTGCAGGTTTCCAAGACGGTCACGGTCGATGCCCAAGGGAATGAAGTGCCTCCGCCCGAGGCGGACGAAAGCAGCCACGACACCGGCAATTCGAACGTGCATTACGTCAACAAGTTGCCGAAGAAGTACGCCAGCATGGCGACTTCGGGATTGCAGGTCGAGATTCCTGCCGAGGGGATCAGCGACATCAAGCTCGAGCTGGTTTCCGATGGTCAATGATCGACTTCGGTAATTGAAACGTGTCGAACGCCGGGGAGCATCGCCGTAGTTGAAGGGTGGTGCTCCCTGCTTTTTTGCGTGTTCGGGGGGCCGACGATGCGCGTGCGGGAACGATTCCGGCTGTGGGCTGCGACCGCCGGAAGAGCATGCGTGTTACGTGGGGCGGCGATCGGGTTGTTGTTCGTGATCGCTGCCGTGTTTGTCTTGCAAAAGGCCGTTGTTCGGCCGTTCGATCGGCTTCCTGGGGGGCGACGGCTTTCGGCTACCGTCCCCATGCTCAATGCCTGGACGGTCTGGTGGAATGCCGATCGCCTGGCGCACGGGTTTTCGGATTACTGGAATGCCCCGATCTTCTATCCCGTCGAAGGCGCCTTCGCGTTTTCCGACCCGCAACCTGCGACCTGCATCGTCGCACCGGTGGTGTGGATGACCGGCAGTCCGGTGCCCGCATACCAGGCATACGTGCTATTGTCGCTTGTCCTCAATGGTGTGTTCGCCTATCGATTGGGCCGACGGCTTCGAGTGGATCGTTTGCTGAGTGCCGCTTTGGGGGTAACGGTCATATGGTTGCCGCTTGTGCATTTGCACAGCGACGTGCTTCAGTGGTTCGGTATTTGGCCGATCCTGTGGATGTGGGAGCTCTTGTTGGCCTTGCGGGAACGGCCGAAGCTGACGACGGCGATTCTGCTCGGTGTGTCGTATGCGTCGTTGGTTGCCGTGTGTACGCACCATGCCCTGTTGATCGCGGTAGCGAGCGTGCCTGTCTTCTGGGTGACCGCTCCGTGGAATCGCTTGCGCCGTTGGGCCGTGACCATCGGGATTGCCGCCGCGACAGCCGGGTTGTTGTCGGCGCCGATCGTAGTGCCGATGGCTCGCATCTTGGAGGGTTATCGATTCGCCCGCGGCGAACGGACGGTCGATGCCCTTTCGGCTACCTGGGCCGATTGGGGACGCGTTCCGCCTTCTGCCTGGGAAGCGCCGAGCCCGCCGGTCCCCGAGGCGTCGTTGCATGCGTTCAATCCTGGTTGGATTCGGCTGATTGCCGCGGCAAGCGGTGCGATCTTTCTGATCGGTAGTCGTCGTCGGCGCGCGGCGGGGATTTTCTTGCTGCTGACGGCCGTCGGAGGCGTGCTGCTGTCGTTGGGGCCGCATTTGCAAGTTTGCGGTGTACGTCCGTGGGAGATCGTGAGGGAGCATTGGCCGCCTTTGGCGATGATTCGGAACGTGTTCCGCTTTGCGTACGCGACCCAGTTGGCCGTCGTCGTGCTGGCCTTCATCGGTTGGAGTCGCGGCGTGCGATGGTGTCTTTCGGCACTGTCGCCGGCTGTTTGCAGGGGTGGCGGGAAGGCCGGGCGGCATCGTCTTCGATCGATAGCGACAGTTGCGTTGTGCGCGGTCGGGGCTTTCGGGCTTGTAGGAGAGCATGTACCGCCGCCGTCTGTTGCCGTGTACGTGCCGGACGTGCGCCGCTCGCCCGATTGGGTTGCGGCGCTTCGTGAACTTACACATGAGGGAGAAGCAATTTGCTGCCTGCCGTTCGGAGCCGGGCGTAGTGTGTACGAAGTCGAGCCGTCGGCTCGGTGGATGATATACGGAACGAAGCATGGGCGCCCGCTGGTGAACGGTTACTCGGGCTTCTTCCCTCGTGAATGGTTCGAGATGGGGCGATTGCTGGGGCGAGGTCCAATCACGGCGGAAGGCGTCGCGGCGCTTCGTTGCTCCGGCGTGCATTGGCTCGTCGTCGATCGAAAACGGATGCCCGACTTGTTTGCAGCGCCGCCGGCGGAACTCGGTACGCGGCGCGTTTGGAGCGGAATTGACGGCGTGGAGATTTGGCGGGTGGCGCCCTAGAATATCGTGGGAACGCCTGGTAGCAAAGCGACGTCGGGTCACCAAGTATCCGGCCCATTGCAAGCCGCCGAGGACAACGTATGTTTCCGATCATCGACAACATTCCCAGTCGGCGTCCGCCCATCGCCGTGTGGGGAATCATTTTCGCCAACGTCTTGATCTTTTTCGCCCAGCTCGGACTCAACGATGCGCAATTGCACAATCTCTTTATGCTTTTCGGCGTCGTGCCCCGTCGACTGGTGCATCCCGAGTGGGCGGCGTGGGCCGGTTTTCCGAACGCCGGTTATCTGACGCTCTTGACGTCGATGTTCCTGCACGGTGGTTGGGGACATCTGTTGGGTAATATGTGGACGTTGTGGATCTTCGGCGACAACGTCGAAGACCGCATGGGGCCGGTCGGCTTCTTGCTGTTTTATTTGTTGTGCGGCTTGACGGCCGGAATCGTTCACGTGCTGATCAACCCGAGCTCCACCGTGCCGACGGTCGGGGCGTCCGGGGCTATATCCGGCGTGATGGCGGCTTATCTCATGTTGTATCCTACCGCGGGCGTGATTACGCTCGTGCCCATTTTGTTCTACCCGTTGTTTGTCACGGTCCCGGCGGTCTTTTACATGTTGATTTGGTTGGCGACGCAGTTGTTCGGCGGCGCGATCGGTTTGATGGCTCCCGACGTCGGGGGAATTGCGTTTTGGGCGCATATCGGCGGGTTCGCGGCGGGGGCCTTTTTCTGGCCGTGGTTCGTGCGACCGACTCGGCGTTCGCGGCCGATGATGCGCGACGAGTACGGCATCGAAATGGGATGGCGCCGCGACTGGCTTTGAAGTAGGAGCGGCAATCGGCGGGGGTGAGGACGAGGAGAATCAACCCATGAGCACGATGGATATCCTGTGGATCTTCTTGATGATTTCGACGTTGCAGCCGATCATCCGGCAAAAAATGCTGGAAGCGGCCAGGCAACGCATGATCGCCCGCATCGAGCGGAAACGCGGATCACGCCTCATTACCTTGATTCATCGGCAAGAGACGATGAGTCTGCTGGGGTTTCCGCTCTTTCGGTATATCGATGTGAACGATTCCGAGGAGGTGATTCGGGCGATCCACATGACGGATCCGGAGTTGCCCTTGGACCTGGTGTTGCACACGCCGGGAGGTTTGGTATTGGCTTCGTTGCAAATTGCGCGGGCAATTCACCATCATCCCGGAAAGGTCACGGTGTACGTGCCCCACTACGCAATGTCGGGCGGAACGTTGATTGCTTTGGCGGCCGACGAAATCGTCATGTCGCGGCATGCCGTACTCGGGCCGGTCGATCCGCAACTGGGACAGCAACCGGCCGCGTCGATCTTGCGTGCGGTCAAGCAAAAACCGATCGGCGAAGTCGAGGATCAAACGTTGATCCTGGCCGACCAGGCTGAAAAGGCGATCGATCAGGTTTATGCGGCCGTTCGGGAACTATTGGCCGATAAGTTGCCCGACGACCGGGCAGACGAGGTCGCAAAAGCGTTGTCGGAAGGCCGCTGGACGCACGATTACCCCATCACGCCGCAAGCAGCCCAAGAGTTGGGTTTGAACGTGTCGACCGATATTCCCGAGGAATTCTTGCACCTATTGCAGCTCTATCCCCAACCGGTCCGGAAACAACCCAGCGTCGAGTACGTTCCGTATCCGTATCGCGGAGATCGGCCCAATCGGAACAGTTCCGGGTAAGATGGGCCGTGGGGATCAATTGCCGTTTTTCAACGCCGCGATCAGTTCGTCCAACTCGACGGTGGCGAACGTGGTCGCGTAGTCGGATACGGCGTAAGGGAGAATCAGTTTCCCATTGTGGACTAGTCCGCCGCAACTGTAGACGACGTTCGGGACATAACCTTCCCGTTCGCTTTCGGTAGGGGCCAGTAACGGTTGTTTCAGGCGGCCGATGACGCGCCGGGGATCCTCCAAATCCAAGAGCAGAGCGCCGATCGAGTACTTCCGCATCGGTCCGACGCCGTGCGTCAATACCAGCCAGCCGTGCTCGGTTTCGATGGGCGACCCGCAGTTGCCGATCTGCACGTACTCCCAAGGATACGTCGGCTTGGCGACGATTTCCTTGGTGTACCAAAAGTGCAGCATGTCGGAGTACATCAAGTAAAGGTTTTCGCCGTCCTGGCGGGAGAGCATGGCGTACAAACCGTTGATCCGGCGCGGGAACAAGGCCATACCCTTGTTCTTGGCCTCCGGGCCGTTGAGGGTCGCGATTCGGAATCGCAAGAAATCGTTTGTTTCCAAGATGTGTGGAAACGTCACGTTGCCGTCGAACGCCGTGTAGGTCGCGTAATAGGTGCGCGTGCCGTCGTCTTCGGTAAACAGCACGAAGCGGGCATCCTCGATGCCGTTCAGTTCGGTCGGTGCATAGGGAAAGATGACACGTTCGGAAATGTCGGTTTCGGGTTCGTGTTGAATCTCGTAGTTCGCCTTTGCCAACGAAACCACGGATTTTGCGAGGTTTTCCCACTCGCCGTGATGGATCCGGTGCTGGCGGAGGACGAATTGGATGGCGCGCTCCAATTCGGCAAGCGTGAAGTGGTCGTCCAAGATGCTCAGTACGATTTCGACGAATCCGTCGGCGATTCCCAGTTCCAGGAGCTTTTGCTGGAACAATTTCTTTTCGTAGAGAGCGTTCGGAACGACCTCGGGCGCGGTGACGTATCGCGAGGCCGGATCGATCTCGATGGAGCCGTCGGCATGAACGATACCCGACCGAAAACCGATCGACGAAACGTGTCCCTCGCCCGTTGATCGCAGGCTCATTATGAATCGCTTTGCCCCCGGCGGTACATTCGATTGGTCGTAGTGCCACACGATGGACGGGTTGAACAGCGCCGTCGCTTCCAGGGCATACTCTTGCGTGAAATACGATCCGATGAGCATCCGACGGTTTTCGGGCAGTTCGCGGTCGGTGAGCAGAAAAGGACGAACCGCCTCGAATCGTCGCAAAAAGAATTGCTTCAGTCGTTGGTGGCGGTTGTGAAACTCGCGGAGTACTTCACCGATTCGGTGGTCGACTTCTTCCTCCGACAGCTCCATGATGCGCGCGACGATTTTCAGGATCCGCCCTTTGTCGTCCGGTTCGAACGGGCGGAACAAGACTCGCTTGTTATTCGGGCTCAGGACGATATTGGAACGTTTCACTTCCATACCGAACCCTCGTCAATCGCAAAGTGATCGGTCGTTGTCGGTCCCCGTGCGATTTAAACGCGAACGTTCCGAGCGGCCCCTAATAGACTAGCTTACGGAAACCGCCGGAATTGCCCAATGGCGATCGGCCGCTCGAAACGTTCGTTGGTTCGCCGCCCGTATTGGACGCAATCCACCGTCCAGAGGGCACGGTGCCCCTCTTTGGGGATTGGTTTTCGTGGTTCGGGCGCTATCGAGGATTTCCCGATCGCCCGGCGGGGATGAGTTACACCGCCGCCGGAGGTTCCGGCGAAGCAAGTGCCGTTTCGGTCGCTCGGTCGAACGCGGCCAAGCTACCTTCCAAGAGTTTCATCTCGGCCCAAGCAGTTAGATAGGCCAATGTGGATTCGGCACCTTGATTCTGGTTGATACGATCTTCTTGCAGACCATCGCAACAACCGCCGGTATTCGGGTCGTAGAGCGATTGATTCAAGTCGTTTCGTCCCAGGAACCATTCGAAGGCACGGCGTGCCTCGTCGAACCACCACCGGTCGTCGGTGGCACGGTAAGCCTCGATGCAGGCCGAGACCATGGCTCCCGCTTCGAGCGGTTGTTGATCGTACTCGGCCTTGGGGCTCCCCTTACGATAGAATCCATTCGATCCGACCGGTCGGAAGTAACCTTTGGGGGATCGCTGGATTTCCACCAACCAGCGAAGCGTCCTGATTCCTACATCGAAAGCCTCGCCGTGGCACATCCAGCGGCCGCTGAGGATCAACGCGTGCGGGATTCTTGCGTTCGCGTAAGCGACGATGTCCTCGAACCACGGCCAGTCGTCCGACGCATTTTTTCGGTACAACTCCAACAGTCGCTCCGTGAACGTTCGTCGGGCTTCGTCGGCCATGCGATCGCCGCTCAACCTCCGCAAATACTCGTGAATGCCGAGCAAGGCATATGCCCACGATCGCGGAGCGGTGGTGTCCAAAACGCGTTGTAGCACCGGTTCGAACAAATGCGCCGCCCAATACTGAAGGGACTTGTGCTTCGATCGTCCCACACAGACGCCCAGTGCCCATAAGGTTCGTCCCAGTGAGTCTTGAGAGCCGCATGTGTCCAACCAACGGCGGTCGAAGCTCATGAAGTTGTGCCACGTGCCCGATTTCAAGTCGATCGCATAATCGACGAAAGCGGCGTACGTGTCGGCGAGACGGCGAACCTGCGGAGTGTCCTCCCCCAGCTCTTCCAGCAACACCGTCAAAATCAATGCTCTGGCATTGTCGTCCAGACAGTAGCCTTCCCGGAAATTGGGAATCGGAAACTTGGCGTGTTGGAAGATACCGGTCGAATCCGACATGCGAAACAGGTGGTCGAGCCGCAAGGTCGGCAATTCGGCATGTCGTTCTTCAAGCGTCGGAATGCGGGTAGGTTTGCGGTCGGATCCGACGGATGCACGCCGCGCTTGGCAGAACGAATCCATGTACAGGTGGGCGACGTTACTCCAAATCATTTCGCGCCCCAGCATGTACGCACGCTTGCGCATCGCGTGACGGCGAGCTTCGTCGCGGAGCAAAGCTTTGACCTCGCGGGCGATCGCTTCGCTGTCGCGGAAAGGTACGAGCACGCCGCGGCCGTCGGCCAATAGCTCTTCGGCGTGCCAATACGGAGTCGATACCACGGCCTTGCCGCAACCGAACGAATATGCCAGCGTACCCGAGGTGATTTGCGCCTGATTCAAGTAGGGCGTAATGTAGATGTCGCAGGCGCCGAGAAATTCCATCAGCTCTTCCAGTTCGACGAAACGATTGTAAAAGATGACGCTGTTCTTGATGCCCAAATCTTCCGTCATCCGTTCGAGCTGGAGGCGGTACGTTTCACCTTGTTCCCGAACGAGGTTCGGGTGGGTCGCGCCGAGCACGATATAAACGGTGTTTGGAAATTCCTCGAGAATCGACGGCATGGCCTGCAAGACGTATTCGATACCTTTGCCCGGCGACAACAAGCCGAACGTGAGAAGCACATTCTTGCCTTGGACGTCGAACTGGTCTTTGTAGAAATTGGGATCGACGAACGGCATGTCGGGAATGCCGTGGGGGATCACGTCGATCTTGCTTTCGTCGACATTGTAAATTTCTTGCAGGAATTGCTTGCCTCGCTCCGACATCACGATCAGTCGAGTGGAACGGTCGACCAATTGATGCATTGCGCGGCGTTGATCCGGCGTCGGTTCGCGCAGGATTGTATGCAGCGTGGTCACGATGGGCATACGAAGATTGCGCAATAAGGCAAACAGATGACTGCCCGCGGGGCCGCCGTAGATGCCGAATTCGTGTTGCACGCACACGACGTCGACATCGGCAAAGTTCAGGAAGTCGGCTGCGCGGCGGTAAGCATCGAGTTCCTGTTCCGGGATTTGAAAACGAACTTCGTCGGGATACTTGTACCCGCCGGGGATGTCGTCGACCGGAACGACCATACACTCGGTTCGCGGATACTGACTCGCCACCGCGTTCCGCAGATCGTACGTGAACGTAGCGATACCGCATTTACGAGGAACATAATCCCCCACGAACGCAATTTTGCGAAGACTACCGGGTCGTGACATTCTGTTTGCCTCCTGTTGTGAACGGTTGTTTTCGTGTCGGCGAGGGCCGGTCGACGAACCGCGTTGCGACAGCCCCTCCGGTGTCCTTCGTGTTAGCTTGTCAAGGCCTCTAGTACGTCACCTAACGCCATTTCGGCGACCGCCGTCGCGGTGTCGGCCGCTCCGTAATAGAGGTACAGCCGACCGTCGCGAAGCACGGCTCCGGTGGGAAACACGACATTCGGTACGAAGCCTTCTTGTTCGAACGGCTCGGTTGGTTCGAGAATCGGGTGATCTGTCCGGGCTATAATGCGATGGGGGGCATCGCCTGCCAATCGCCAAGCCGAGGCCGTGTACCTGCCCACCTTTTCCGGGGGCGCAGGGCTTTCCGCCCCGTGATAGATCGCCAACCAATCGTCTTCTACCCGAAGCGGTGGTACGCTCGGGCCGATACGGTCGGTTTCCCGACGGCTTTTTCCGCCCGCCAGGCGGTGATGTTCGCCCCAATGCACGAGGTCGGGTGAGTAAGCCGCCCATGTTTCCGGGGGGCAGAAACGGGTTGCGCCCGCGGGCCGATGAAGTGCGGCGTAACGTCCGCCGATCCGCTCGGGAAAGAGAACGACGTCCTTGTTTTCGGGGGGGAAGATGATCCCCCGGCGTCGGAAATGGCGGAAGTCGGTCGTGGTTGCAAGCGCCGTAGCGACCCCGTACGGGGATACCGCCACATAGGTGATCACGAACTCGTCGTTGACTCGCGTAACGCGAGGGTCTTCCACCCCGAAAGTTTCCCACGGGAATTCGGGAAGTATATATGTGTCCGTCAAGCGGGGGACGGCCGTCGGGGCTGCGGCGACCGCTACTCGCAGATACGAGAGGAAGGTCAGTCGAACTCGGTTCGTCGGGCGGTGTCTTGTCACCCGTTGGTCGATCGGATCGATTTCGGTCCGGGGAAAGAGATCGACCACCGGCTTGCCCGCATCAAGGTCCCAACGCGGCAGCGCGACGTGGTCCGGATCAACGGCCTCCGGGGCTTCGACCACCCGCAGCAGAAACACGATTTGGTTGTCGAATTCGACGACGCCGGGATTGAAGACCCCGAGAACTCGCCAACCCTGGGTAAGCGACGGTATCTGTTGCGGGGATAAGAGAAGCCGCTTCGCACACGGAACTGCCATGTCCGACCTCCCACGTACCGGCATTTTGGCGATGGTTCCCTCCTCCTGCAATTAACCCGATAGTGGGGAATGTGCCTGTCTCAACGTATTTGTTGCACGACGTGGGGCTTTGTTGCAATGGAGCGGGGCCAAACTTGTTGAGTTTGCGCAACCAGTAAAGTTTGCCGCGGCAATAGCGGGACCGGCGTAAATTCGTCAAAACGTCCGCAGGAAGACGAATGCTCACGTGCCGCAGAATCCGAAAAGTTTTCGGGGAATCCTACGCACACTCCTGTGGTTTTCGGTGAATCGCTTCCGTAGCGGCGAGCGCGAATTTGAATTGAGGTGATCGATGAAGACAATTTTTGCCGGACTTGCAGCCATCGGTGTTCTCGCCTGGGCGAGCGTCGCCCCGGCCGACGAGTTGGTCGATCTGTTCGCAGTTCCGAGTATTCCCGCCGATGACGGGGCGAGACTCGTTTCGCTGGCCGAGGATACATCCCCGGCTCCCGTTTCCGAACCGATTTCCACCGGCGAGGAATGCGTTGCCTGCCAGGCGGCTTGCGGGCCTTGCGGCGCGTGCGGGGCGGGAGGCGGCTGGAAGCTGCGGCAGCCGTGCTTCCTCCAAAAGATGGGGATTCACGTAGGAGGTTGGCTTGAGCAGGGGATTACTTTCAACGGTGAAGATCCGGCCGACGGCTTCAACGGTCCGACCGCCGTCAATGACCTCGACACCGAGTACCAGATGAACCAATTCTGGTTGTACCTGCATCGCCAGGCCGACAACGGCGGATGCGGATGGGCCTGGGGCGGCCATATCGACATGATGTACGGTACCGACTGGCGATTCGGGATCAACAACGGCCTGGAAAACCGGATCAACGGCTTCGATTACCAGACCTACGGGATGGTTATTCCGCAGGCTTACCTTGAACTGGCATACAACCGATTGTCGGTCAAGATGGGCCATTACGCGGCGATTCTCGACTACGAGGCCGTGCCCGCTCCCATGAATCCCTTTTATAGCCACTCCCTGTCGTACTCGTACACGGTACCGCAGCTCGTTACCGGTATGTTGTTCGACTACAAACTGACCGATCGGTTGTCCATTCAAGCCGGCTTCGATCGCGGGTGGCAACAGTTTGAGGACAACAACGGTGACTTGAACTTCATGGGCGGCTTCAAATGGCGCAGTTGCGACGATCGCCTCAAGTTGGCGTGGGCCTGCTCGACCGGCCCCCAAGACGACGCCGGCCGCCAAGATCGCTTCGTGTACAGTTTGGTCGGTCAGTGGCAGGTCACAAAGCGTTTTCAATACGTCGTCGTGCATAACCTGGGGTACGAAAACGACGCCACAACAACGCAAGACGATGCCGAGTGGTACGGTTTGAACCAGTACTTCCTCTATACGATCAATCCGTGCTGGTCGGCCGGTGTGCGCGTCGAATGGTTGCGTGACGACGACGGGGTTCGGGTTGCCGGGCCGGGCAACATTCCCGGTGTACGGGCCTGGGACGGTCGCGGATTTGCCGGTGACTTCTACGAACTCACATGCGGTTTGCAGTGGCGGCCCAACGACAACTGGCTGATCCGTCCGGAAATCCGATGGGATTGGTACGACGGTCTCGCAGGGCCGACGGGATATCCCTACGACGGCGGCAATAGCGACGACCAGTTCACCTTTGCCGTCGACGCGGTGTTCAGCTTCTGAGTTCTCAAAGACGTAAACGGGAAGCACCGACGAAAAGCCCCCGAGGCATCGGCACGCCCGGGGGCTTTTCATTCTTTGTCGGGTTGGATTCGCTACAACCGACTTGGCGGGACGACTCGTCAACTGAACTCGTAACGACCGGGCATGCGCACCGGTGCGAATTCATAGGGACCGAACTCGTACTTTTCCGGACCCAATCGCGTCGTCGACTGCATTGCGTCGTCCCAACGAATCTCATCACCGCTGTAGGCCGCCTCACGGCCGATGATACCGGTCATCGTTGATTCGGCCACGTTTTTAGCCTCGTTTAGCGGCTTACCTTCGCGGATGCTGTTGATCAGGTCCTCGTGTTCTTGTTCGTAGGGATTGCGCTGCTTGTCGCGGAACCGCCAGCGGTCGTCGCCGGCCACGATCGTGTTGGCGCAGTTGCTGGTTCCCTTCGTCCCGATGACCTCTTCCCCGACGATGTTCTTGCATCCGTTGGTTTGGCGGCATTGGCTGAACACGGTGACGCCGTTGGGATATTCGAACTCGACGGCAAAATGATCGTAGATGTTGCCGTATTTCGGGTCCGTGCGAACTTGGCGGCCGCCCACCGCCGAGACGGCGCGGATAGGATGCGTGCCCAGCACCCAGTTCATCACGTCGAGATTGTGTACGTGCTGCTCGACGATGTGGTCGCCCGACAGCCACGTGAAGTAATTCCAGTTACGAAGTTGCCATTCCATGTCGGACCAGCCGGGTTGGCGCTCGATGACCCAGATCTCACCGCCGTTCCAGTAGGCCTTGGCATAGATGATGTCGCCGATCGCACCGTCGTGAATGCGCTTGATCGTCTCTACATAGCTTGCCTGGTGACGCCGTTGAGTTCCTGCGACGATGCCGAGGTTTTTCTGCTTGGCAAGCTCGCCTGCGGCCAGTACCTTCTTGACGCCGGGCACGTCGACGGCAACCGGCTTCTCCATGAATACGTTCTTGCCCGCTTCGATCGCCGCGGTCAGGTGATCAGGACGGAAGTGCGGCGGCGTTGCGAGGATCACGTAGTTGACCTCGTCGAGGGCAAGGAGCTTCTTGTACGCGTCGAACCCTACGAAGCAATGGTCGTTCGGGACTTCGACGCCGACCTTGGCCAGCTGGGTGCGGCAGTTGGAAAGTCGGTCCTCAAACAAGTCGGCCAGGGCCACAACGCTGACATCTTTACGTTGGGCCTTGGAACCTTCGGCGGCGTCTTCGGTATGGTAGCCGGCCGATGGATAGATCACTCGGGTGGCTGCCCCAAGCGCATTCAGAGCGGCACCGGTGCCGCGACCACCGCAGCCGATCAAGCCGATCCGGACTTGAAAACCATCGCCTTGAGCATGGACGTAGGGGATGCGCACGGCGACCGAGCCGACAGCGGCGACGGTCGATAACTTGACGAAGTCACGTCGGGAGACCTTTCCGACGCTCCGCTTCCCGTTCTTTTGAGACATGGCACAATCCTTTCTTTGGGGCATGGAAAGACACCGCCAAACAACCAGCAAAGGCAAGCGGGGTGTTTGTGCAGCCGGAGGAGCTGAAAGCTGGGGCTGCATGGCCTTCCCCGCAATGCACACCGTGAGCGCCTATCGTAACAACCGAAGCCGCGAGGGGGCAAGAAACAGGCCCGAACAAACGGTTCGGGCCTGCGTGTGATGCTGCATTCAGGAAAATGTCTCTAATTCTATTTACGCCGGGAGGGCGTGGCGTCCGCCTCGTCTTTCGGCTTCGCATTCCGGCGGTTCTGGGCGGCCTTTTGCGCGGCTTTAGATTGGACCTGCTTCGCCTTGCGATGCGATTCCCCGATTGCGTCTTGTTCGGCCATGAATTGACGTCGAATTTCTTCGTTGCCGCGATGTCGGAAGACGACCAGCGCCGGATCGTTCGTACGTTCCATCCAACGGTCGAGCTGTTCGCGAAGTCGGTTCAATTCTTCCGTATAGGTCGGATCATCGATGAGGTTGTGGAGACCGTCGGGATCCGATCGCAGGTCGTACAGTTCTTCCGGCACACGATGCAGGAACAGCTTGCACCGTGCATCGATGTCGGGATTCGTCTTCGCAGCTTCGAGCATCGCTTTCATCGAACGCCCCGATTGCGACTCGTTCCGGAAGATACGTTCACCGTCAGACCACGGGTTGAAGATGTAGAGAAAGTCGCCGTCCTGGACTGCCCGCATCGGGTACCGCTTGCGACCGGCGGTTTCGTGGAATTGGGTGAACACGTACTTTCGCCCTTCGAACGATTTCCCTTCGAGCAGAGGCCGGAAGGATTGCCCGTCGATATCGGCAGGGGCTTTCAAACCGACCATGTCCAACAAGGTGGGCATCAGGTCGATGCCGGCAACGCGGTGATCTTTGTCGACCGTCCCCGGCGGGATGACGCCCGGCCAACACACGATCAAGGGAGTGTGCGTGCTTTGGAAATACACGTTCGTCTTCGAGAACGGAAAGGCCATCCCGTGGTCCGAGAGAAAGACGACGATCGTGTTGTCGGCTTGGCCCGAGGCGTCCAGCACGTCGAGCAGGGCGCCGACCGTGTCATCGCAGCGCCGCACCGAACTGAAGTACTCGGCAACTTCGCGTCGCACTTCCGGGATGTCCGGCAGGAATTTCGGGACGACGACTTCTTCCGGTTTGAATACACGCGACGGTACCTGCGGACCGTCTTCGGTGCCGTATTTATAAGGATCATTGCCGTAGAAAGGGCGGTGCGGATCGTGCGAGTTGGCCATCATGAAGAAAGGCCGCCCTTCCTGTTTCGCTCGTTCAATGAATTCCTGTGTATGCTTTGCATACAACTTGGGGTTGCGGCCGGTGCCGGTCGGAAGGGGCGGGTCGGTTGGAACATCCCATTCGAAATCGGGGTACGGTGTGCAGTGCGGTACCTTTCCCAGAATACCGATCAAGTATCCATTTTCTTTGAGAATTTGCGGCAATGTCTGAATGCCCGGCCGAGGGAAATGATAGAACCCCTCCACACCGCTGTGATGCGGATACAGGCCGCTGAGCATCGCGTTACGCGAGGGTTGGCAAACGGCGATCGTGACGTGCGCCGATTTCAATCGCATACCGCGAGCGGCAAGACGGTCGATGTTGGGCGTCACATCGGGGATGGGACAACCGAACGATCCGACGCTGTCGCAATTCAGATCGTCTGCGGTAATCAGAAGGATGTTCGGCCGATCCGCGGCCGACAGAACGGAACAAAGCCCGATCGCCCAAACGACAAAGGCGGGAGCGAGGATGCGCATGAGGGACTCTCCAATCGATGACAGGAAGACGTGGCTATCGAGACGCTGCACATTTCCCGCTTCGCCGTGAAAATTCGAGTATTCTCAAGACTCGTCGTCGATGCAATGGTTTTGCAAATTGCGGCGGTCCGCCTTGGTGTCGGGGTTACCGAAAACGGCGATCATTCAGCCGGGCCGAACTCGGCTTGCAGCCGATCGAGTTCCTTGCGCGTAAGGGGGAGCATGCATCCGTGGCGAGCCCCTTCGGGCACGGAATACTTCTGCCAATACAGCTCGTACCAGGGGCCCGAAAGTGAGGGCGCCGTGGCGCAGCCGTAGGATTTCCCGGGGTACTGCTCGTAGTACAAGAACCATCCCGTGCCGTCGAGTTTCGGAATGACGGTCGGAGCCTCGCGGAAGTTCGTCGTGATCGGCGGCGACGGTTCCGTATAGGGGCCGGTCGCGGCGGGGGCTCTCGCAATGCGGATGGTTTTCCCTGTCGGCCACGCGTACGACGGATATCGTTCGTCTTTGAGAAAAGCGATGTATTGATCGCCTTCCCGCCGAATGATCGTATCGATCACGGCCGATTCCCATGTGAACAACCGTCGCGGGGTTGAAAAGCTTTTCAGATCGCGGCTGGTCACGTACAGCGTTCGCATTCCCGACCAGAACTGTTCCGGATCTTCTTTGATCGGTTTTTCGATCGTGCTGTGCCACGAGAGGACGAAGCGGCCGGCTGCGTCGTCGTAGAAGACCTTCGGGGCGCCGACGTAAAACAATGCGGGACGAAAACCAGGGACGTCGTCGAGCTTCGGGGCATAAGTAGACCAGGATCGCCAGTGAATGAGGTCCTCCGACACCCAAAAGCGGATTTCCGGCTCCCGCTCGTAATTGCCGACGAGATAGAATCGATTGTCGGGACCGCGCGCGATATCGGGATGCCCGCGATAAACCTCGGGGGGCAGGATGCGCTTACCGCCATTTAACGTCTGCCAATGGAGCCCGTCGGTGCTGATCGCATAATACAGGTGGCCGTAGTCGCTTTTGAGCATATGCGCAAACAAGTAACCTGCGTACTGCGTTCCGTCGGGAGCCGCGGGTGGATTCGAGATCGACGGTGCGCTTGCGGAGAGGGACACGCCGGAGCAAAAGAAGACGAGCAGCGGTAACAGGGCGTGCCGCATCGATTCCGAGGCGAGATGCCGACAGGTAGACGCTGAAAACGGCCCGTCGTGGCACTTGAATGAGAAACGCAACGGAGTGCGGCGTGTCGCCATCTTTGATCCCCCCAAAACAACGGCGATTTCGGCCGACGGAACATCTTAGTTGCCGAACATCTCGGTGTAATACGAACCGACACGCCCCACGCCGACCCGTTTGTGCTTGCCCAACATGTTCTTGTGGTGGCCTGGGCTGTGGAACCATCCCATATTGGCTGCGGCACCGTCATGAAATCCCATGGCGATGTTTTCGGCCGAGGCGGTCGTGCCGAACCGTTTGGCGCGATCCCAGGGGAGTTTCTTCCCGGGAACCGGTGAGTTGTGGTCGAAAAACTTCAACGTCTTCATGTCGTTGGAATGGTCCCGCGCAGCAGCGCACAGCCGAAGATCGATCACGCACGGATTCAACCCCAAGAGAATGCGGGTGATGTTCAATGCTTCGATCGTGCGGGCTTCTTCACGATCCAGGCGGGTTTCCAGCCTCGCATTTTGCATGAGTACGGCTCGGGCGGCGTCCGGCATCGGCGAGGCGAGCCCGGCGACGAGTTCTTCTTCGCCTTCCAGGTATTCTTCGAAACTCGGCGGATGATCCGGACGGTTGTCGGGCGGCAGCGCCTCGTATTGGACGCGTACGCAAAGTGTCCACCGTTGCCCCAGCGTCAACAGTTCGTTGCGGGCTTGTTGCAGAGATTCCGAAGAATCGAGGATCTCTTCTCGCGGTACGAGCAAAAGTTCGCGTAGTCGTGCCAAACCGGGGTCGCCGACTTGCTGGATCATCTCTTTTGTCAGGTTGGGGTGCTCTTTCAAGGCCAGTACGGCCTGGCGGATCGAGGCGACTTCGGCCGGATTGACGGACGACGTGCGTCGCGCGGCGACGTTGCGGGCCTGTCGCAAAAACTGATCGCGGTACCGCTGTAAGCGAGGGTTGAGTTCGCGTTCGATGACCGGCAACAGGATGTCGACGGCGTCGCTTCCCAATTCGATCGCTTGCGAGACGATCTCGTCCTTGGCTGCTTCGGTGGTGCGGCTGGAACGATACTTCGAGACAAGGGATCGTACGAGGCGTTGATCGCTAGCCGACAATTCGGCCGAGACGGCGTTTTCGACGAAAAACGAGAATGCGGCAATTCCCAGGCACAAGGCGAAGAATGCTGTGCGATGGGCTCGCGGCGACGCGTGACCGGGGTCGGAACATGCAGTGAAACGGCTCATGGATCGATCGCGGGAGTGTGATGGAAAAAATGAATGTCGACAGTGATTCTTTTGTTGAGCAGCCGTATTCTGTATGCGATATTTCGGCTTTTGCCTGCTGGGGCGGGCGCGATGAAAGACAAAATCATTCGTTTTCCGGCAGGCTGCTGGCATCGAATAGGCCGACTTATCACAATATCTATTATTATGAGTTCGCATTTGCGAGCGGGAAACGGTGCGCCGCTCGGAAGTTTCCGTATGTAAACGGCAGGGAATCGTGCCCCATGTCCGTTCGCCGGGCAGGCATGTTCAGGCCGACGGAATTGCGGGGCCACACCGTTCTTCCGATCTTCCGATCACTTCCTTCGGCGTTTTTCGGTTCTTGTAAGGAGAAAGATCTATGTCGCGTTTCTCACGTCGTCGATTCTTGGGCGCTTCGGCACTCGGCGCGGCCGCGGTTATCGGCGTTCCCTATATCGCCAAGGCGAAAACTCCCAACGGGAAAATCGGCATGGCGATCATCGGTGTGCGGAGTCGCGGAAACTCGCACATCCAAGGTTTTCTCGAAGATCCCCGATCCGAGATCCTTTACATTGTCGATGCCGACGAGACCGTCGGCGAAAAACGTGCCGCCGAAGTCGCGAAGCGCCAGGGCTTCGCGCCCAAATTCGTGAAAGACATGCGCGAAGCGTTCGATGATCCGGCTGTCGACGCGGTGAGCACGGCGACGCCGAATCACTGGCACGCCTTGTGCGGCGTGTGGGCGATGCAAGCCGGAAAGGACGCTTACATCGAAAAACCGGTTTGTCACGAGATCGCGGAGGGGGCCGCGCTGGTAGCTGCCGCCCGAAAGTACAAGCGGATTTGCCAGGTCGGCACGCAATGCCGCTCAAACCCGGCCATTATCGAGGCGATGAAGTTCCTCCACGAAGGCGGGATCGGTGAAGTCAAGTTTGCCCGCGGCCTGTGCTACAAACGTCGGAAATCGATCGGTCCGTTGGGGGATTACCCGATTCCTGAAGGCGTCGATTTCAACCTGTGGAGTGGGCCGGCTCCGTTCACGACGCCGCGCGTCACCCGCCCGCAGTTCCACTACGATTGGCACTGGCAACGACTGTACGGCAACGGCGACCTCGGCAACCAAGGACCGCACCAAACCGATATCGCGCGTTGGGGCCTGGGAATCGACACGCATCCAATCAGCGTAATTTCCTACGGCGGCCGCCTGGGATACCAGGCTGAGCGGAACGATCCGAATTACGTCGACGCCGGTGATACCGCAAACACCGAAGTTTCGATCTACGATTACGGCGACAAGTGCATTGTCTTCGAGACGCGCGGACTTTCCGTCGACAATTCCGCCGATACCGAGCTGAACAAGTTGTTCCAAAGCACCAAGGGAAACAAGATCGGCGTCGTTTTCTACGGTACCGACGGCTACTTGGCGCAGGTCAGCTACACGCACTGCATCGTGTACGACAAGCAAATGAACGTCGTCAAGGAATTCGGCGGTGGTGGAAACCACTTTGCCAACTTCCTCGACGCGGTCATCAGTCGCAACCCCAAGGATCTCAACGCCGAGGTGCGCGAAGGACACCTTTCGGCGGCGCTGAGTCATCTGGGCAACATTTCGTACTATCTGGGCGAGCAAAACAAAGTCTCGCCCGCAGAGGCGAAACGTATCTTGGCCGATGTCAAGAGTCTCGACGACAACGAAGCGACCTTGGAACGCACGTTGCGCCACTTGACCGACAACGGCGTCGACCTGGACAAGTATCCCATCTCGATGGGACCGCTTCTCAAGTTCGATCCCGAAAAGGAAATCTTCCCTGAATCGCCCGAGGCGA
This sequence comes from Thermostilla marina, assembly GCF_054657455.1. Classification (NCBI taxonomy): domain Bacteria; kingdom Pseudomonadati; phylum Planctomycetota; class Planctomycetia; order Pirellulales; family Thermoguttaceae; genus Thermostilla; species Thermostilla marina. Next base: position 1,950,081 of record NZ_BAAHYR010000001.1, read on the forward strand.
CGGCGATGATCACTCGCGAATACCGCGAAGGCTTCGTCTGCCCGACGGCGGACAAAGTCTGAGATCGTCCTTCGCTGATTCGCGTTGAACGAAATCGAAAGGCGACGGTGGGAGCGACATGCTTTCCCGGCCGTCGCCTTTTGTGTTTCTTGCCTGCGTTCTTTGCTTTGTCTCCGACTGAAGGATCGGGGTAATTCCAGGGTCGGCCGTTAAGACGAGCGATGTAACCTGCCGTAGTGCAACGGGTTGCGGCAAACGGTGGGCATGCCGAGCCGAACCGGCATTGACAGCCGGGGGCCCGTTTCGGTACATACTCCCGTCCGTTTTTCAGTAGGAACGGCAGTCTGCGCCTGCGCTGCCGTCGTAGAGAGTCGCTTGTACCCATGGCCGAAAAGAAACCCGCAGAAAGCGACGAATCGCAGCAACCTCCGAAAGGGATCGTGGGCAAGCTGCGCGCGCTGATCTTGGGCAAGCCGCTGGTGACAATTCCGGCGGCCGTCGGCGTGCTGGCTGTGCTGGGAGTGGGGGTGTGGTTGTTGGCCGGCGGGGAGAAGGCTCCGGATCATCCGCCGAGTGCCGAAGCGTTGGCGGCGCTGGATGAAGGCGATTATGCCAAAGCGGCTGAGCTTGCCGAGGTCGTGCGGAATCACCCGGCAGCCGATATTGCCGACGACGGTGTCGCCGCTTTCGTATCGGGAATGGTGGAATCGGCGGAAGGGGATCGCTCCGTCGGGGCCGAGCGACGCAAGCATTACCTGGCTGCCGCACAGTTCTTCGATGAGGCTCGCAAGGACGGTTTTCCCAAAGGTCGCGAGGCCGACGGCTGGTTCTATCTCGGGCGAAGCCTGCATTTTGCCGGACGCTTCGCGGCGGCGCGTTTGGCACTGAAGCAGGCGCTTCAAATCGACGAAGAACGCAAGCCTCGCATTCTGTGGTTGATGGCCGAAGCGCATCTGAAAGATACCGTACGCGACTTGGACGCGGCGCTGGCGTACAACGATCAGTTTTTGGCGATCGAGGGATTGGCCGCGAGCGCGAGATCGGCGGGTATTCTACAGCGAATTCGCATCCAGCTCGAACTGAAAAACGCCGACGAGGTCCGGCGATTGCTCGGCAAGCTGCCGCCTAGTCAGTTGGAAAAGCCAGCGGCTTTGTTGCTCAAGGGGCGACTGAAGATGTTGCAGGCCGAGGCGATGATGGCCGCCGGCGAAGATTCCGAAGGAGAAACCGAGCAAGAGGTCGTCGACAAGCAAAACGCTTTGTTGAATGAGGCGATCGCGTTGTTCCAGGAGGCCCAACAACGGGACCGACTTGGTGAGGATGTGGCCCCGGAAGCGATGTACCTGGCGGGCGAATGTTATAAATCGGCGCAGCAATACGAGGAAGCGATCGCGCAATTCCAACGCACGTGGCGGCGGTATCCGCAGTCTCAAGCAGCGTGGGCGGCGGAATTTCGGGCGGCCGATTTGGCGCGTCGGTTGGGACGCGACGACGAGTCGCTTACCGAATTTGCGCACGTGATGGCGACGATGCCTCCGGAAGATGAGTTCTCCTGCCCCTGGGTGACGCTCGATGAGGTTCGTAGTGCCGTTCGCGATGCATATGATGCGTACCGTGCTGCGAAAAAATACGACCGCTGCTTGGCTTTGACCGACGTTGTGCGCCCTGCCTTGCCGCTGTCGCAAGTCTATGAAATGGAGGCGACTGCTCACCGCGAATGGGGTGACCTGTTGTTCGAGCAGGCGCAGACGGCACACAAAGATCAAGTGGAAGGTCTTCTGAAGCAAGCGCGTCGGCAGCACCGGCTCGCGGGCGACGATTATGCCCGCCTGGCGATCATTCGTGTGACCACTCGGTTTTACGCGGACGACTTGTGGAATGCCGCCGAGTGCTACCTGTCCGGGAAGTGTTACAGTCGCGCCGCGCGTGCGCTGCGCGAGTACTTGCTGAACGAAACGAAACGCCGAAATTCGTTGGCGTTACTGCAACTTGGAAAATGTCTGATGGCCTTGGGTAAGTACGACGAGGCCATCACCGTACTGGAGGAATGCATCGAATTTCATCGGCGCGACGCCGCATCGTACGAGGCTCGTCTGCTGGCTGCGCACGCCTATCAGGAAAAGGACGATTTCGAGCGCGCCGAAAAATTGCTGCGCGAAAACCTGAGCGGCATGTTGGCTCCGTCGAGTATCGAATGGCGGGACAGCTTGTTTGCCTTGGGAAAATTCCTTTTTCTGAAGGGTGCGTATCCGGAAGCCATCGAGAAACTCGAAGAGGCCGTGTTCCGCTATCCCGACGCTCCCGCGGTTACCGAAGCGTTGTATCTGTTGGGGGAATCCCATCGCCGCATCGCCGACGAAATCGGATCGGCGATCGAAAAGGAGCTGGTCCAGAATATCAGACTGGCCCGAAGTCGAAAGATCGGTGAGCACTTGACATCGGCGTTGAATTACTACCGCCGGGCGCAGGAGACGCTGGCCGAAAGGCAAGAGAGCGGCAACCTTTCGGAACTCGATCGGCGCACAATGCGGAATCTGTTTTTCGCTTCCGGTGAGGTTCTCTATCGGCTGGGGCGATATTCCGAGGCCGTCAAAGAGTACACAGCCGTCACCAACCGCTTTCAGGACGATCCCGCTATTTTGGAAGCGTACGTACAACTCGCGCGAAACTATCGTGCTATGAATCGGCCCGACCAGGCCCACGTCGCCGTGGAACAAGCCAAGATCCTTTTGCGGCGGCTCAACCCCAAGATTGCCTATACGCAAACCACCAACTATGACGCCCAGCAATGGGCGGAACGACTCGATTGGTTGAGTGCCTTGTGAGATTGCAGCGGCTCAAGGTTGGAGTCGGCAGCAAGCATCGCTTGAACGCAACATGCACGACGTGAAACGACCGGTGCCTCGAGAAGAAAACGTATCGAAGACGGACGAAACATTGCTTCTGGCCGAATTGATCGCCAAGAAGCACGAGTGCCTGTGCAGGCTCGATGAAATCGGTGCGCGCCAAATGCTCTTGATCGAAGAAGGCAACATCGCCGGATTGCTCGATTTGTTGGCGTTCAAGCAGCAATTTCTGGTGCGTATCCAGCAGATCGAACAGGCCCTCAAGCCCTTTCAACGACAGGATCCCGCCGACCGCTTGTGGCCCGATGCCGAGCTTCGGCGCAAGACGGCCGCTCGGTTGGAGGAATGCAAAGAGTTACTCGCGCGAATCATCGAGAGGGAACGCGTCGGCGAGCAGATATTGGCCCGGCGGCGCGACGAGATTGCCGCAACGTTGGAAAATGTCCGCAATGTCCAGGCGGCACAAGGCGCCTATCGCGCCCAAGAAGAAGAGCCGACCATCGTCAGTCGGTTCGATGCGTCGTGTGAATAGTCCATATGGACCGGCAACCGACTTATGGAGGAGTCGATAGCGAGAATGAGTACCGACTACACGGCGGATACGTCGAGTCACGTACCGATCGTCGTGCCCGGAGCGGGTGCAGGACGCCCGAGGGAAGGCGCATCGTCCGCCGATGACGAGGCAATGGCACTGGATGCTTCGGCGGGGTTGGATGCCGTTTTGGCTGCGTGGCATGCCGCCACGCTTCGACTCGAGCAGACACACGAGGCGTTACGGTTGGAGGTCATTCGACTCACCGATGAGTTGGAAAAGAAAAACCGCGAACTTGCCCGCAAGAACCGGTTGGCGGATCTGGGACGCATGGCAGCCCACGTGGCGCACGAGATCCGCAATACACTTGTGCCCGTTTCGTTGTACGTGAGCTTGCTGGAGCGAACCGCTCGCGGCAATCCGGATCAGGCGGAATTGATTTCGAAGATGAAGCAAGCGTTTACGTCGGTCGAACGAACAGTGGGCGATTTGCTCCAGTTTGCCGCCGATCGCGAGCCGAAACGGCAACGCGTCCGCCTGCGCGACTTGCTGGAAGACTTGGCGACGGGCATGATGCCTCAATTGATTGCGCAGCAGATCAGCGTTCTCGTCGAAGCGGATCCGATGTTAGGGGTACCTGCCGATCGCGACATGCTCAGGCGGGCCGTGTTGAATCTCATTCTCAATGCGGTGGATGCGATGCCGCAAGGCGGTGTGTTGACCTTGCGGGCGGAAGAGCATGACGACTTCGTCGTCATCCAGGTGCTCGATACCGGGACGGGACTTTCCAAAGAAGCCGTGCGTCGAGCCTTCGAGCCGTTCTTCACCGATAAGAAGGGCGGTACCGGCCTGGGCTTGGCCATCGTCGAACGCGTTGCCGAAGTCCACAAAGGCCGCGTGTTGGCAGCGAATCGCGACGAAGGTGGGGCTTGCTTTTCGCTTTGCCTGCCGAAATCGAACAGGGAGGATCGACAATGATTCGCAATCGCGAGTGTAGCGAAGAGCGAACGAATGCGGTGCAGGCGAGAGTATTGGTTGTCGACGACAACGAACCCGCCCGCGTGTCGGTGGCGGATATCTTGCAACGTGCCGGTTACGAAGTGGAGCAATGTTCCAGCGGGGCGGAAGCCCTGAAATGTGTCGATCATCGAGAATACGATTGCATCATCACCGACCTGCGAATGCCGGGGATGTCGGGTGTCGAACTCGTGAAGCGACTTCAGCCTCGACGTCTGCGAACGCAAATCATCATGGCGACCGCGTATGCCTCGGTAGCGACCGCTGTCGAAGCCATGCGCTACGGCGCTTTCGACTACATCGAGAAACCGTTTGATGCCGATTCGCTCGAACGGCTGGTGGCCGATGCAGTTCGACGGGCACGCTTTATCGCAGGGGAACGGGCGGAGAATGCGGACGACCCCGCCCGACCGCCCGTGATGATCGGCGAAAGCGAACCGATGAGGGTTCTTCGCGACCGTATGGCGCGTATCGCGCCGACTCCCGAGACGGTCCTCATTTGCGGCGAAAGCGGGACGGGAAAGGAATTGGTTGCCCGCACGATCCATGCGTTGAGCGGGCGGGCAGACGGTCCTTTCGTGAGTCTGAATTGTCCCGTGTTGTCGGCACACTTGATGGAAAGCGAGCTGTTCGGCCACGAAAAAGGGGCTTTCACCGGGGCGGAAACATCGCGAGTCGGTCGGTTCGAGCTGGCCGACGGCGGTTCCATCCTGCTCGATGAGATTACCGAGATCGATTTGCCGCTCCAGGCGAAGTTGTTGCGGGTGCTCCAAGAAAAATCGTTCGAGCGGGTCGGTTCCAGCGAAACGAAACACGTCGACGTGCGCGTGTTGGCGACGACGAACCGTAACCTCGAAGAGGAAGTCGAGGCGGGCCGTTTTCGGCAAGACCTATATTACCGATTGGCCGTCTTGCCGCTGGTCGTGCCGCCGTTGAGGGAACGAAAAGAAGACATACCACTGCTGGTCGACCATTTCCTGGATCGCTCGGCCGCTCGATTGGGAAAACGGGTCGAGTTGGATGACGGTGCCCTTGAGTTGCTGATGGAGTATGATTGGCCGGGCAACGTGCGTGAACTGGAAAACATTGTGACGCGTGCGGCCGTGATGGCTGTCGCTGAATCGATCGGCGCCGATCAGTTGAAGCGTTGGTTGCGGCCGGGACACGACGCGCAGACTCCCGCAAGCGACCAACCGATCGTCGTAGCCGGAATGAGCTTGGAAGAAATGGAGCGAAAATTGATCGAAGCGACACTCGCCAAGTTCGACGGTCACCGGGAGAAAACGGCCAAGGCCCTGGGAATCGGTGTGAGAACGCTATCGAGCAAACTGCGACAATACGGATACGCGCCGCGCGCAAAACGTCCTGCCAAAGTCGGCTAGCAGCCTTTCGAACTGCGGCAAAACTTGCCGAATGCGACCGGCAGAAATTGCCGGTCGTCGTGCCTCGAAACTTCGACGGGGTCGAAGGCGGCTCGCGCCGTGCGCCGAAAAGCGGCATTTCACCCGGGAATGGGAAGCGGGAGCCGCATAGCGAACGCGTCCGTGGGGACGAACGGCACGCGAATTGCAACATCTTGTGCGAGGTGGAAAAAATGCCTCAAAAGAAGTCGTGAGCATTTGTTTCCGCCGAGGAGGTGAAAACCATGTTGGACGGACTCTTCTCGGGAACCACGGTTCCGATCTTGGAAGAGGTAGTGCGATTCAATCAGGCGCGACACACCGTGTTGGCCGGAAACATCGCCAACATGGACACCCCCGGTTACAAGGCGCGAGACCTCGATAAGGCATCGTTTCAAGCCCACTTGAAGGAGATGATCGAAGCCAGGCATCGGCCGGTCTCGCGGTACGGAAGCAATTCCTCGATCGGGCGTTCCACGCCTTCCCTATCGGCCGACGAGCATGAGAATCCTAAGACGATCTTGCGGCACGACGGGGCAAAGGTAGGGATCGAGTACGAAGTCACGGAAATGGTCAAGAACCAACTCGAGCACAATACCGCATTGGCGATCATGACCAGCCAGTTTCGGTTACTCTTGACGGCAATCAGCGAAAGAGTGTAAGAGATTACGCTCCCCAATGGCAGCGCAATCGCGAGTGAGAAGCGATTCCTTCGAGGACGCAAGCAATGTTTTCGGCACTTGATGTCAGTACCAGCGCGTTGGTGGCACAGCGTGTGCGGATGACGGCGATTTCCAGCAATATCGCCAACATTTCGACCACGCACAATGAACAGGGAGAACCGATTCCTTATCAGCCTCGGTACGTCGTCTTCGAAGCCGATCCGTCGGTAGGATCGCACGGCGCGGCGGGCGTTCGGGTCGCCGAGGTCGGCATCGACGATGTCGAACCGCGCTACAAGTACGAACCGGGACATCCCGACGCCATCAAGAGCGGGCCGATGAAAGGCTACGTCGCCTATCCCGGCATCGACATGATGACCGAGTTCACCGATGCCCTGGAGGCGGCTCGCGCTTATGAGGCCAACTTGGGGTCGATCGAAATCGCCAAAGACATGGCTCAACAGACGCTGAGGATTCTCGCCTGATGAACACGATCGGATCATCCGCTCCGCTTCATCTGCCGTCGCCGACACCGGCGTCCGGTGTGTCGCAGGCCGACGGCGGCGAATTCAAGAACCTGTTGTTGAAGTCGATACGTGAAGTAAACGACATGCAGCAGCAGGCCGATCAGGCGGTGGAACGCATGGCGGCCGGAGAGGATGTCACGCCCGCCGAGGTACTCACCGCCGTCCAAAAGGCCGACATTGCCTTCAAGTTGATGATGCAGGTCCGCAACAAATTGGTGCAGGCGTATCAAGAGATCCAAAACGTGCGGATTTGATGTTCACGCCGCACGATGCGGCGGAAAACCGTGCACGATGAATACGCCCGGCGCGGCATAAAGCGATACGAAAACAAGGTGTCCACGGATGGACTTCCTGAACAAGGCAATTCAACAACTGCGCGATTTGTTTGCCTCGATGACCCCGGCGACGCGAATCACCACCGGGGTGTTGTTGGCTGTCTTGGTGAGTAGTCTGGGGTTTCTTTTCACGCAGCATGCAAGCGGCCCCGACGTCTACTTGATGAACGGCGAGCATTTTTCGCCGTCTGATCTGCCCGCCATGGAAGCGGCGTTTGCGGCGAAAGGGCTCAGTGATTACACGTTCGAAGGCACACGTATACGTGTGCCCGCCGGCAAGCAGGACGAGTACATGGCTGCATTGGCCGAAGGGAACGCTTTGCCGAGCAACTATCTGGACATCCTCGACAACACGCTTAAAGAAGCGAGTCCTTGGGAGAGTAAGTATCGCCTCGCTGAGCGGATCAAGGTCGCCAAGCAAAAAGAGTTTTCCCGCGTCGTCTCCGAAATGAGCGGAGTACAGAACGCCGTCGTGATGTTCAACACGACCAACAAAGGCGGGCTGCGCAACGAAGAAGTCACCACCGCCAGCGTGGCCGTCAAGCCTGAAGGGGGCCGAGAGCTTCCCGATAAAGTCGTGCGGGCGATTCGGTATTTCGTCGCGATGGGCTTCGGCATCAAGCCGGAGGACGTCGTCGTTACGAACATGGAAACCGGCGCGAATTATTATGCCAGCCCGGACGATCCGACTCATGCGGCCGAAGATACGCTTGCCTTGAAGCAATCGGCTGAAGAGTATTTCGCCGCCAAGGTGCGTCAGGCCCTGGGTTACGTTACCGGGGCTTTGGTGAGCTGTAACGTCGAACTCGATCCCACGAAGTATCACCGGGAAGAGCAGGTTACTTATGATCCCAAACCGGTTGCCGCCTCGGTGACGGAGACTACCAAGAGCCGGCAAGTACAATCGCCCTCGCAGGGCGGCAGGGTCGGGTTTGTCGCGCAAGGCAACACGCCTCGAACGCTCAATACGTCGTCGTCGACCGGGCCCCAGGAAACGGAAGAAGAAACCGAACGGGTCGAGCAAAACAACGTCGGGCAAACGGTCGTTCAGCAAGAAACGGCGGGGCTGATGCCGAAGCAGGTGACCGTCTCGGTCGCCGTTCCCGCCAGCTATTTCCGCAAAGTTTGGGAGCAATCGAAGGCAGGCGATCAAGCAGCGCTCGATCAGGGCCCCACGCAACAGGAGTTGGACCAGATCCGAGTTGCTGAGATTGCCAAGATCACTTCTCACGTGGCCGCCGTGCTGCCGCCGGTGGCGGGAGTCAACGATCCCACACAGTTGGTCACGGTCACCGAGTTCGCCGATGTTCCCGTCGCTACCCTTGAAGGTCCCGGCTTCGTCGAACAGATGACCGACTTCTTGTACCGGTATTGGACGACGATCGGGTTGATGGGCCTGGCGTTGGTCAGCCTGGTCGTGTTGCGGTCGACGATCCGCAGCGGCATCCCGGCCCCGACGACGACCATCGAGATGGACAAGGCGCCGCCTATGCCGGAAGAGGAAGAAGAGGAAGAAGAGCCCGAATCGGAACTGTTGAAACTTCGTAAGTCGCGCGGAACGAGCATGTCGTTGCGCGACGAACTGGCGGCCATCGTGTCGGAAGACCCCGACACTGCGGCCGAAATCCTCAAGACTTGGATCGGGACGCCCGTGTGACACCCGACGCACAGTCGCCGTCAAGCCGTGTTTCGTAGCCGAAGGAGTATCCCGTGAGTCCCGCGGTCGTTGACAAAGAAGCCATCCGCAAGGTCGTCGTCTTGGTCGATTCCCTGGATCGTCGAACGGCCGACATGTTGCTCGAACGCCTCGACGAGGGGACGGCTCGGTTAGTGCGCGACGCGTGGATGCATCTGGATGTGGTCGACGAAGCAGAACGTGAAGCCGTCATTAGCGAGTTCTTGCAAGCAGGGGCTCCCGTGCGGGCGACGTTGCGGTTGATGCGCGAAAAGGCTTCGGGCGAATCGACCCCGGTGCCGAAGCGGGCAATGGAGCGAAAAGCGAATGCTCCCTCGACGGAACACGGCAAGCCGTTTCAGGCTTTGCGGGCGGTAGACGCCGAAAAGGTCGTCAAGATTCTGGCCGACGAACGGCCCCAAACGATTGCCTTGGTATTGGCCCATTTGCCGCACGCGCACGCAGCCTCGATCCTGGCGAGATTCTCACCGGTCGATCAGGCCGAGATCGTGCGGTGTTTGGTCGACTTGGAGGAGGCCGATCCCGTCGTCGTGCAAGAGCTGGATCGCGTGCTGGCCGAACGATTGTCGGATATCGTGCGATTTCAGCGGCGTCGTGTGGCCGGTGTATCTGCGGTAGCGGGAATTGTGGCCTCGGCCGAGGAACGGGATGGAGAACGTCTACTCGATAACTTGGGCATGTTCGCGCCCGATGTCGCCGGAAAGCTGACGCCGAAACGGCTCGATTTCAATCAGTTTGTGCGATTCGACGACGTGAGCTTAGGCGTCGTCTTCGAGCGTGCAGCCCCGGAACTGGTGACGCTTGCGTTGTGGGGTGCGCCTGCGGGATTTCAACGGCGGGTCCTCGATCAGCTTCCGCAGGTCACCGCCGAGCATATCGAAGAAGAACTCAAGAGTATCGGCCCCGTGCGGCTCAGCGATGTGGAAGAGGCGCGACGTCGTTTAGCCGAAATGGCGGAGAACTTGGCGATTCGCCGCAAAATTCGCATTCCACCCGAACTACGGCGTTTATTGCAATTGCCCGTCGAAGATTCGGCGCAACAGTCGACCTTCGTTCGGGAAGTGGGATGAGACGAGCCGTCGCATTGCGGAATAAGGAGTAGGTGAATGTCGTCGATCATCAAGGCCGGAGATAAGAACGTCCCCGTTTCCGGGGCCGTTTTCAATTTCGACGACATGGCCGCGAAAGCGAACGAGTACCTTGCCGGTGTGCGGCGACAGGCCGACGAGATCATTAAACGCGCCAAGCAAGAGGCCCAAACGATCCGTCGACAGGCCGAGCAGCAAGGCCGTACCGAGGGCCATCGATCGGTGGAAGCGATCGTCGAGCGACAACTGCAAAGCAAGTTGGCCACCTTGTTGCCCGCCCTCAAAGAGGTCGTGAAGCGAATTGAAGAATCTCGGCACGAATTCCTACGTCAATGGGAGCGAGAGACCGTCGAATTGGCCGGCGCCATCGCCGCCCGGATCATCCGTCGCGAGTTGTCGCACCAACCCGAGTTGGCGCTGGATGTGATCCGTGAGGCGATCGCGTTGGCGGTCGGGTCGCCCGCCATGGTCATTCGCCTGCATCCCGACGACTACGAGACCTTGAAAAATCAGGTGGAAAGCATCGTTCGCGAGTTGGCTCCTGTGGCCAAGGCCGAGATTGTTCCATGCGAACAAATTACCAAGGGCGGATGTCGAGTGGAAACGGATTTCGGCGTGATCGACCACCAGATCGAACAGCAAATCGAACGCATCGTCGAGGAATTGACCGGCGAGTTTTGAGAAACGGCGAGAACCATGCGTCTGGCGGAACAAATACCGTTGATCATGCCTACCAAGCTCGAAGGCAGCGTTGCCGAAACGGTCGGTATGACCGTCGCGGCAGCGGGCTTTCCGTCACCGGTGGGTGCGCTGGCGCAGATCGATCGCCAATCGGGACCGCCTTTACTGGCGGAGGTGATCGGTTTTCGAGGACAGCACACGCTGCTGTACCCGTTCGACGACCTTTCCGGCGTACGACACGGAAACCGCGTGCGCCTCGTGCGAACACTGCGGTGGTTGCGAGTGGGTGAGGGGCTTCTCGGACGCGTGATCGACGCTCACGGACGCGCGGTGGACGGCAGACCGCAGCCGGTGCTCTCCGATCGCGTGCTGTTTCGTCGCGATCCTCCACCCCCTTGTGATCGGCCGCGGATCGACGAGCCGTTGCCGACGGGGGTGCGGGCGATCGACGCCTTGTTAACCTGCGGTAAAGGCCAAAGGCTGGGAATTTTTGCCGCCGCCGGTGTCGGCAAGAGTGTGCTTCTGGGAATGATGTCTCGATACACCGCCGCCGACGTGATCGTCATCGGCCTGATCGGTGAGCGAGGACGTGAAGTCAACGATTTCATCGAGCGCGATCTCGGCGAAGAGGGAATGAAAAAGAGCGTCGTCGTCGTGGCCACCAGTAACGAGCCCGCCATGCAGCGGGTGCAGGCAGCCATGACGGCAACCGCCGTCGCAGAGTATTTCCGCGATCAAGGCAAGGACGTGCTGTTGCTGGTCGATTCACTAACGCGTTTCGCCTTGGCGCAGCGGGAGATCGGCCTGGCCGCCGGGGAACCGCCGACGACGCGCGGCTATCCTCCCAGCGTGTTTGCCATGCTTCCTCGCCTGGTTGAGCGTGCTGGACGCAGTCCGCAGGGGAGCATTACCGCCTTTTACACGGTATTGGTCGAGGGTGACGATCCGAATGAGCCGGTGGCCGATAACGTCCGCAGCTTGCTTGACGGTCATATTTGGCTGTCGCGTCGACTTGCCTCGCGAGGACATTTTCCGGCGATCGACATCCTCGACAGCTTGAGCCGTCTGATGCCCGATATCGTACCGAGAGAACACAATCAGGCGGCCATGAACATCCGGGAGTTGACTTCCATTTACCGAGAGAACGAAGACGTCATTTCACTGGGGGCGTATCGCAAAGGTAGCAATCCCGCGGTCGATCTGGCGATTCGTATGCGAGAACCGATCAATGCGTTTTTGAAGCAAGATGTTGCGGATCGTGCCGAATTCGACGAGACGATTCGTCGCCTGATCGAGTTGCGAGACCAAATCACCCAACCGCCTTCGCAACAAAATGGGAATCCACAAAACAACAGACGACAGCCTTGATTGATTTGGTTGTGCCTCGATGGCCGTATTTCGATTTCGCTTGGAACCGGTTCAGCGCCTGCGTGAGCATGTGCGGGATCAGCGTCGGGCAGAATTGGCCCAAGCGCTCGAGGCAATGGAGTTGGTGGAACAAAAACAACGCGAATTGGCCGAAGAACTCGAACGAGCAACAAAATTACAACGGGAAGCCGCCAAGCCGGGAAGCATCGATGTCGATACGATCATGGCCGTGCGACGATACCAAACGGCCTTGTATGCCCAAGCCGCCCAATTGCAACAGCAAGCGGCGGCGATTGCCGAGGAAATCGAACGACGTCGGGAGGCTTTGGCTCAGGCAGATCGTGAAGTGCGAATTTTGGAGAAGCTGCGGGAACGGCAACTTGAGCGTCATCGAAGCGAGGAGAAACGCCGCGAGACGAAGCTGATGGATGAGACGGCGGCGCAACGGTATCTGCGACAGGAGAACGAATGATGGGTCGACTGTTCGATGCATTGGTCGCCTTGTTCGTGCACCTGTTCGCCGCCATCCTGATCGGCGAAATCGTGGTGGGAATCCATTTGTGGATTGCCTGGGGAATGACACCCGATCGCGTGGCGGCGATGATCGCGGTTGCGAGGGGAGACGCCGAAACGGACGAAGCCAAAAAAGGCGACAAAAGCGAAAACGACGCCAAGCCCGAGCCCAAGGAAGAACCTTCCTACGAAGACGTCCTCGAACGGCGCGCGTTGGAATACCGCGACTTGGAGTTGCGTGACATGGCCCTGAAGACGGGGCTCCAAGACTTGGCCCTGTTGCAGAAAAAGATCACGCAAGAAAAGCAGTTGGTGGCCCAACAGGCGGCCGACTTTCAATCGCAGATCGCCGCCTTGCGCCAAAAGGCCCAAGACGAGGGAATGGAAACGGTTCGCCGAACCTTGGAGTCGATTAAGCCGGATCAGGCACGGCTATTCATCTTGGACATGCTCGACAAGGGCGAAGAGGATCAGGTCGTCCAATTGCTCAAAGATATGAACGACTCGAAGCGGGCGAAGTTGTTGGCCGAGTTTCAAACGCCGGAGGACACAGACAAGATGGCCGACGTACTTCGCCGCATCCGGGAGGGCGGACCGGAAGGGGAAATCGCAAAGCAGGCAGAACAAGCTCTGGGCAACCTAACGCCGTCGGGAAGTTGACGGTTTCGGTGCATCCCCGCAAAGGAGATGACTGACGCATGTCGGAAATTCAGACGCGACAATCCGATCCAACGATCGCATATCGACGGCCCATTGCTTCCGCCGATTTGTTTCAGTCGGCGCAAAGCGATTCTGCACCGTTTGATGTCTTTCTTTCGATGGTGCGGGAGGTGTCGAAACCGTCGCCTTCAATAGATGGCGATTCGTCTTTGGTAAGCAGGGATCGAAGTTTCGAGGACGATTCGCGTCGCGATTCGCGGGGAACCGCGATCACTGCCGAACCGGATGGTCGCTCAAAGCAAACGCCGGAAAAACAACCGCAGGAAAGCGTTCCGGCCGCCGATAGTACATCCTCCACGCGATCTGAGTCGAACAACGACGAGCCTGAGGCGACCGAAGCGGAAAGCCGAAACGAGACATCACCGTCTCCTGACGGATCGCAGGAACCGAGCGAATCGCAGGTCTCCGACGAAAAAAAAGCGGGCGACGCTCAAGCGGAAAAGAAGAAAGGAGAAGAAGACCGGCAGGAGAAGAGCAATGTAGAGTCTGCGATTCTCGATATTTCCGTGACCACGACGCAAAACGTGCGGCAGGAGGCACAATCTCACGATTCACAGAAGGCGACGACGGAAGCAAACCATCCCGCAACGAACGAACTGGCGACCGACGAGGCAACGGCAAATTCCGGAAATGTGTCGGTGCCGTTGATTGATGCGGTGGAGGCTGCTGAAACGACCGACGAAGATACCCGGTCGCCCATGGAATCGTCGAAAACCGATGACGCAAAGCCGCAGGACACGTCGTTCCAGGAAATTGAGCACGTGAATGAACTTCCGGCCGAACTTACGGAAGTCAAAGAGCCAAGCCCTCACAAATCAGCACCCAACCATCCCGATCAAGCACAGGAAGCGTCTTCTCAAGGAATCCGCACGTCGCGACGAAAACGCGATCCCCGGCGCGCAGATAACGAACAGTTTTTTGGAAGCCGATCGTCGCCCGACCGCGAAAATCCGCCAACGGAAACGCCGCCGAACACGGCAGGCCGACCGGGAGGGCAGGCCAACATTGCCAGGACGACTGCACAATCTGAATCGGCAGCAACGGGAACCGCGGTCGACGGTCGGGCAAACATGAGAATCGTCGGGGAGGACGCAAGACAGACCGTAACGGCCCAATCGATGCTCGACACGGTTCGCACGCGTTCCGACCAGGACACGAATCCTCAGGCTGCGAAAGTCCGGGGCGCTGATGCCGAGGTGTCAAACCGACAAACCGTTCACGTCGATCGCGCCAAATTCGTGCGACGCGTGGCCCAGGCGTTCGAAGCGGCGGCCGAACGAAACGGGACGGTAAGGATGCGCCTACGACCGCCGGAACTCGGATCTTTGCGGTTGGAGTTGCACCTGCGGAACGGTGTAATGACCGCCCGCCTCGAGGCCGAGACGCCGACGACACAGCGGCTGCTGGTCGAGCACTTACCGGCGCTGCGTGAACGCTTGATAGAGCAGAACATTCGCGTGGACCGGTTTGACGTGGACCTCATGGGGAATGGTTTTCAGCAGGGGCGGCAGGAGACGGCCAGCGATCGACGTCCGTGGCAAGCTCCGAGCTGGAACGATGCGGGCGGCCGAGTCGGAAATCCGGCTGAGGGAGACGAGGCGGTCGACACGGCCGCGGTTTACCGGCGCGTGAGGTCGACAGACTTCGATGTGTTGGCGTAGTCGGAATAAAGCAAAACAAAGACGCACTATATAGATGGACGAGGTGTGACATGCAGACGTCGGCGGTTGGTATTAAAGGCGAACTGGGACCGCAAAATCCTACGGGGAAAGATGCATATGACGACCTTAAGAGTCAGGACTTCTTGAATATGATGATTGCGGAGTTGCAAAATCAAGATCCGCTGAATCCTATGGACAATACGCAACTCCTGACGCAAATTAATCAAATCAGGGAGATTGCGGCAAACACGAAACTGATCGATACGCTGGACGCGCTCAGCCGTGGGCAGGAGCTGGCATCAGCCGGTTCGTTGTTGCGTCAGATCATTCAGGGAATGACCGAGGAAGGCGACAAAGTTACCGGTGCTGTTGATCGGATTGTGGTCGAGAATGACAAAATATACTTGTTTGTCGGTGACAAAAAAGTTCCGATGAAAAATGTCGGCGAGATCTATCCTGAAGGTACGGATCTCGCAGAAGTACTCGCAGGACAGTCTGATTTGACGCCCGAGGAAATAGCCGAGGCAGGGAAACAGGCGGCCGAGTAATCTTTCCGAATTATGACCTTTGGTGAACTGGGGAAATGATTCGGCGAATGGGTGAAGCGGGATAACGGCGCGAGTCGAAAAGAAGGGGTAGACAGGAGCAGGATACATTCCATCTGGAACGCGCGCAACACGGTTGTTTCCGTGGTGTTCGAGAGAATCGAGGGTGTGAACGATGGGTTTGGCATCGGCATTGACGACCGCTTTGACGGGTTTGACCGCAGCCGAGACCACGATCGACGTCGTGGGCAACAACTTGGCGAACGCGAATACCGTCGGCTTCAAAGCATCGGAAGCGACGTTTGCGACGCAGTTCTTGCAAACCTTGTCATTGGGTTCGCAGCCGACGGACAACAGCGGCGGTACCAATCCGCGGCAAAAGGGATTGGGGACGATGGTCGCTGATATTACCCCGAACTTCAATCAGGGGACGATCGAAATCAGTTCGAACCCGACCGACTTAGCGATTCAGGGAGACGGCTTCTTTATCGTCGAGGGCCAGCAAAACGAGGTGCTGTACACCCGCAATGGCATCTTCAAGATGAACTCGGAGAATGAGCTGGTCACGACGACGGGAAACCGGCTCTTGGGCTACGGAATCGACGACAACTTCGAGGTGCAGCGCACAACACTGGTGCCGATCAAAATCCCCCTAGGGGCCGAGGCGGTCGCGAAGGCGACGGAGAACGTTTACTTGGAAGGAACGTTGTCGCCGACGGGCGATTTGGCGACGACGGCCGCGCGAATTCAAACGGGCATCTTGGGCGACGGCCGATACACGCGACCGGAGACCAAAGCGTCGGTCGGGTACGCACCGGAGCCTGACGTGTCGATTACTGCCGGCGTGGGAAGCACGACCGGTGGTGGGTTGGTGGGAGGAACGACCTACGAGTACCGGATCGTGTTTGCAACGAATCAATATCTGCCGCCTCCGCCGAACAATCCGCCGGCACTCAGCGAAAGCCGGTTTTCGGACATCGTTACCGTTGCTACGAATCCGGGCGACGACACGATTACGTTGAACAATTTGCCGAGCGATCCGAGCGGCGATTACACCTACCTGCGGATTTATCGACGCACGCTGGGCGATACGGAATTCAAGTACGTCGGCGAAACCGCAATGGGGTCGGCGACCTTTACCGACACGGTTGCGGATGCCGCGCTCGGGCCGACGCTGGACGAAACGTTGCTCAGCGGGAACTACACGTACTACGTGACGTTCGAAAAAGATGGTGTCGAGAGTCGGCCCAGCCCCATCAGCGACCCGATCAACGTGGTCAACGGGCGCGTTGTGCTGTCGAACATTCCCACCGGCGATCCGGCCGAGTGGAACAATCGATACGTGTATCGGTTCGATCCGACCGATTCGAGCTATCACCGGATCGGCGAGATTTCCGGGGTTACCGATCCGAACGTGATTCTAGTCGACAACATGTCCGACACCGAGCTCTTGTCGCAGCCGGAAATCGACCTCGACGGGCCGAAGATCATTCCCTCGACATTGCTGGTCGATGTGTTGAGTCGCGACGGGTCGGTGTATAAGCAGGTGTTTCAGGAAGGCGTGTTGGAATTCACCGGCCGGAAAGGGAATCGCACCCTCGACACGAAAGAACTGGTGATTACCGACACGACGACCGTGCAGGACCTGATCGACTTCATGACGGATTCGCTGGGGATCCAGAAGCCGTCGGACGACCCGGTGAATCCGATTCCCTTGTCGCCGCCGCCCGATCCACCGGCCGAACCGGCAACCTCGCCCGGTGGTGTCGTCAGTGTCGACGGCCGGATCATCATGACCGGCAACAACGGGGTCGATAACGCGATTGACGTTGGGCTGTCGGGGATGCTTTTGCGGACCGACACCGGTACGGAGACCGTCGATTTGCCGTGGGGCAAATTGCAGGACGCCGTCGGCGAGAGTGCCGTGACGGACTTCATCGTCTACGACTCGCTCGGGATTCCGGTACAAGTTCGGTTGACGGCCGTTTTGGAACAACGCGACAGCACCCAAACCGTGTACCGGTGGTTCGCCGATTCGGCCGACAATCAGCCTGCCGAGGGAACCTCGATCGCCGTCGGGACCGGCTTGATCTACTTCGACGGTGAAGGGAATTTCGTTTCGGCGAGCGAATCGACGATTTCTATCGAGCGTCGCGATGTGTCGTCCCGTTCGCCGTTGGAGTTCGAGCTGGACTTCTCGAGCATTTCCGGTTTGGCGGCCGATCGAAGCAGCCTGGCCGTGTCGCGGCAGGACGGTTCGGCGCCCGGGGTGTTGACGAGCTTCATCGTGGGGGAAGACGGTCTGATCCGAGGCGTGTTTTCCAACGGCGTCACGCGCGACTTGGGCCAAATCTTGTTGGCTCGGTTCGCGAACCCCGCCGGGCTGGAACAGCGCGGACAGAATCTGTACGCCGAAGGTGTGAATTCGGGATTGCCCGTCCGCGGTAATCCGGGCGAACAGGGGATCGGCACGGTCATTGCCGGGGCGGTTGAGCTGTCGAATACCGACATCGGTGGCAACCTGATCGATTTGATTTTGGCTTCGACAATGTACCGTGGGAACACACGCGTGATTACCACGGCCCAGCAAATGTTTGACGAGTTGTTGGCACTTCGGCGTTGATTTGTCGCTGCGGCAACCTATGTTACCCGGGGACGATCCTGCGACGGTCGCCCCATGAGAGGGCCCATTGCGACACGGTTCGCTGTGACGTGATTGCAATGGGCTTGCCGTTCGTATCGGTCGTGAGGGGAATGCGGCGGCTCCGCCGAAAGAACGAAAAGCGCGAGGGAACGCATGATCAAGTTGACACGATTGGGCGGCGAACCGTTCGTGTTGAACGCCGACTTGATCTGCTACGTGGAGCGTCGGCCCGACACGTACATCACGCTCACGACTGGAGAACGGATCGTTGTCGCAGAAACGATGGAAGAAGTCATGCGGCGGGCCGTGCTGTATCAGCAGGCAAAGCATTATCAGCCGGTGCGAACACCCCACATGCACCGCAAGCCGCAATCGGTCAGCAGGGAGTGAGAAACGACGATGGACATTGCCAGTCTCATCGGAGTCATCGCGGGAATTGCCTTGATTATCGGGGCAATCGCCATTGCCCCCGGTGCTTCGTTTTCGGCCTTCATCGACTACCCTTCGGTTGCCGTCGTCATCGGTGGGGCGACGGCTGCCGTGTTGGTGGCTTTGCCGCTGAAAGAAGCTCTCAAAGCCTTCATGGTCCTCAAGAAGGTCTTTCTCAATAAGCAGGAAGATGTCGTCAAGCTGATCGAGCAGATCGTTTCGTTGGCGGAAACGGCTCGTCGCGACGGTCTGCTCGCCTTGGAAAGCCGCATCGAAGAGATCGACAATTCGTTTGTCGTTCTCGGGATTCAGATGGCCGTCGACGGGACGCGACCGGAAGTCATGGAGGACGTGTTGCGAACAGAGATGGAAGCAGTGGCCAGCCGCCACCGGACGGGAAAGCTGGTCATGGATCAGTTCGGAAAGTTCGCCCCGGCATTCGGAATGATCGGAACGTTGATCGGCTTGATCATCATGCTGGGGAATATGGATGATCCTGCGGCGTTGGGGCCCGGTATGGCAGTGGCCATGTTGACGACCTTGTACGGGGCGGTGGCGGCCAATTTGTTTGCCGTTCCTATGGCCGAAAAGCTCGGATTCTTGGCGCAGCAAGAACAGATCAACATGGAAATCATCGTTCGCGGAATCATGGCGATCCAGTCCGGCGAAAATCCGCGAGTGATCGAGCAAAAACTCAAGACGTTCGTACCGCCCAAACAACGCAAGGCCCTCGAACAGAAAGAAGCCGCCTGAAACACGCCGTTTTTGGCTCAAGGAGAACGTCATGGGAAAACTGAATCCTCCGGAAGAAGGTGGCGGCGGAGCACCGGAATGGGTGTTGACCTTCGGGGATATGATGTCCCTTTTGCTGACGTTCTTTATCATGTTGGCGGCCATGAGCGAGGTGAAAAAGGAGGACGAATTCCAGGCCATGGCCGAGGCCTTTCGCAAACGTTTCGGCAAATACGTAGCGTTGGACGATTTGGCCGTCTATTACAAGCCGACCGTGGCCACGCCGCTGAAGTCGACCAGCAAGGGGCGAGAGAAAAAGGCGAAAACTCTCAAAGGAGCCAGTCGCACCGACGGACCGGCGGGCGAAGATATGCGTGTCCGTTCGATTCGCCCGGGCGACGATCCGACGATCGGTGGTGTCATCCAGTTCACCGAGGGAACCGATGCGATGACCGCCGACGCCGACGATGCCTTGAAAAAGATCGTGGCCACGATCGCGGGCAAACCGCAGAAAATCGAGATTCGCGGTCACACGTCGGCACGACCGCTTCCGCCCGACTCACCCTACAAGGATCATTACGATTTGGCCTATGCGCGGTGCCGCGAAATTGCGCAAAAATTGGTCGAAATGGGAATCGACGAACGCCGGATTCGGATCTCGGTTGCCGGGCCGAACGAACCTCTGCACATCGATCACGATCCGAAGAAGCGGGAACTCAATGCCCGCATCGAAATCTACATGCTCAATGAACTGACGCAGGATCTACAAGGGACGCCGGACGAACAGCAAGATCGGTCGGCGACGTTGCCGGAAAGCTGAACCTCCTCCCGGCGAACATATGGCACTTCAGCCCCCGGAGAAAGCAGCAGCCTTCTCCGGGGTTGTTTTTTGGGCGGTCGTGTTGATCGTAGCGGTCTTGTGGATTACGCAGATCTCTAAATCGGGGGAGTGCCCGCAAGCGCCACGGATGACCGGCAGCGGTCTCCCCGTAACCTATACTGTTAAGTGAGGAGGACTGTACAAACAAATCCGGGAGTTGTGGTGCACCCATGGCGGAAACCACGAACGGCAATCAAAACTCGGATTCCCAAGCTGCTCAGAGCGATAAACCACGAGGGGGAACGATGTTAGCGAAGTTCAAACTGATCGGGTTCGTGGCCGGCCTTGTGATTGCCGAGGCGGCGGCGGCCTATTTCGTGTTGCCCGGTTCGGGAAACGACGAGGCAAAGGCGTCTTCGACCGAAACGGCCGAAGCACAAACGCCGCCCGAAGCAACTGCCGACGGTGCAGATCCGGCGACGGTTCCCGAAGCGTCGATGGATCCGACATTGAACTTCGGTTTAGCGCCCATCGGTAATGAGGTCGAGGTCGACTTGGGCGAATTCAGTGTGACCGCTTATCAACCGACGACCGAAACCACTCTGCGAATCGATTTCCACCTGTGGGGAACGGTGGCGGCCGACAAACAAGAGGCGTTCACCGAGACGTGGAACAAGAACCAGAACCGTCTCCGTGATCAGGTTATTACGATTGTCCGAAGTGCCGAGCTTACCGACCTTACGGATGCCGGTTTGAGTTTGGTAAAGCGACGCATTTTGGAAAAGACGAATCGTCTGATGGGCAAACCGTATTTACGGACGGTCATCTTCAGTGATTTCTCCTTCGTCGAGCAGTAAAGGTGGGGTAAACTGCGTGGTTTAGGAGGGTTTTGTGTGGCGTGATCGGTCTTGAGGGATCCAGGCCGATTTGGTCAACTGTGACCTCGGCTCCGGCCGGCTGTTTCCGGTGAAAGGTGCCGGCCGCCGTTGAGCCGACCGACTTGGCACAGTTACCGTTTTGCGTTGTCTCGGGAATGGAATCCGATGGGCGACGACGAATTACTGAATCAAAACGAAATCGAAAAGCTATTGGCCCAAGGCGCAGGAGGCGGCGCCAAGCCGGAAGAAAAACCGGCAGAATCGGGCGGGGGCCAAGAAGCCCTTGACCAGGCCGAGATCGAGGCCCTTCTGGGCGGCGCCAAATCGGGAAATGCCGAGGCTGCGCCGCCGAAAGACGAGGCTGCCCCGGCTCCCGACAAACCCGCTGCGCAAACTACCGAACAACCTGCGGCGGCCGCTGCAGCGCAGCCGTCGGAGCCTCAAATCGAAGATGCCGACAAGCTGTTGGGCCAAGACGACATCGAAAAGTTGCTCAATCAGGCCGGACGTGGCGCGACCGCCAAGAAGAAGCAAGAACAGACTCCGCCGAGTGCCGGTCCGCAACCGGAGGAAGCCGATATTCCCGAGCAAGACTTGGATTTGTTGCTGAAGCAGGCGGAAGCCGCTTTGGCCTCGATCAATGAAGATCAGCCCGGCGAGGTCCCGCCGGGGGTGGTCGCATTCCAACTTCATGAGTTCTCCGGGGCACCGCCTTCGACCGAGGCGGCAACGCTCGATTTGGTCAAGGAAGTCGAGCTTGACGTCAAGATCGAGCTGGGACGCACACACATGTATCTGGAAGATGTCTTGCGGTTGCGCAAGGGCTCGGTTGTACCGCTGGACAAGCTGGCCGGTGACCCGGTCGACATCTACGTGAACGGGCGTCTCGTCGCACGCGGTGAAGTGCTCGTGTTGAACGACAACTTTTGTATCCGCGTCGCCGAATTGGTGGCAGGCCAAAATCCGGCAGTGGCTTGAGGCGGCGGTTGACAGCCTGGGAAAAAGGCAAGGATGGTTTCTTCCCGATGATCCGGCATTGGAAGTCGATCCGGCGGCGAATTTGCGGAAGAGGGGCCGACGAAGGTCCAAGAGCCGCGTTGCGCACCACGGGCCGTTTTTTGGTCTGGGGAGCTTGGGTCGTCGTGCTGTCGAATCTTGGATGGAAAGCGTCGGCTGCGATCGCCCAAGAGTTGCCGTTTCCGTCACCGATTCCCCAATCGCAAGCATCGCAACAGGATATTCGGCGGCCGCAATTCGATCAGCCGTTGGGAACCGTTCCAGGCTCGGAAACGCTGGGGAAATATTCACAAAGCGACGGTGAGAGCACCGCCTCGGCCGATCGTCGCACGGAGGGGCCGAGTGCCACGGCCGTCACGCCGGTAGTATTGGATGGGCCGCAGGGCGGTTCGACGCCGACGCTACAGATGCCGGATGGATCCTCGGCAGGCGAGGGTTCTTCCGTGGCCTCAGAGCCGCAGCCGGAGACCGACGACGGTGGTGAACAAGCCCCGTTGTTGTTGCGTCCCAGACAAGGTGGTAGTGCCGGGCGTTTTTCCGCCTCATCGGGTCGATCGGGGCTAGGGACGACAATCAGCACTTTGGGGGCGGTTGCGTTCGTGTTGGGGCTGTTCTTCATCTTCGCATGGCTGTTGCGCAAGGCCGGAACGAAGACGACGGTGAAGCTGCCCTCTGATGCAGTCGAAGTACTGGGGCAAGCACCGTTCGTGGGCAAACAACGATTGATTCTGGTTCGATGCGGCCGAAAGCTGGTCCTCGTGGCCGTCGGCGATGGAACGGCCGAGCCCTTGACCGAAATTACCGATCCGCAAGAGGTGGATCACTTGGCCGGGCTGTGTGCGCGAATGCACGGCAATAGTTCGACCAAGACGTTCGAGCATCTTCTCGGACAATATGCGCAGGGTACCGTCGGCGATCTGTGACGCCGACGTCGGGACGACGGGACGTTTTCGGTGAAGTAGGCGACGCAAGGAGGCGTCGAAATGGACCGCCGAAATGAAAATCGCAAGCGAACGAGAGGACGGCTGCTGTTCGCCTGCGCGCTGGCGGTCGGTCTGTGTGCTTTGGGCGTTCCACCGGCCTTCGCGCAGCAGGGAAGCGACGCTTCTTCGGAAAACGTTTCCAATCGCCCCATTTCGTTGGAACTGCCGGAAGGCCTGTCGGGCGGTCCCAAGGTGTGGACGAGCCCCGAGGGACTCTCGTCGACACTTCAGGTAATGTTGTTGTTGACGGTTTTGAGTCTGGCGCCGGCGATTTTGTTGATGACGACGAGTTTCATTCGCATCATCGTCGTTCTGGGGTTCGTGCGGCAGGCGCTGGGCACACAAAACCTGCCTCCCAGCCAAGTGATCACCGGGCTGGCGCTGTTCATGACCGTGTTCATCATGATGCCCGTGTGGAAGCAGGTCTATTCCGATTCGATCCGACCGTATACGAATCGAGAGATCACGCTGGAAGAGGCCTGGGAATTGGGGTCGCGTCCGATACACCGGTTCATGAGCGCGCAAATTGAACGGTGCGGGAACAGCGATGACGTGTGGTTGTTTCTCGAGCATTCGTCATACGAAAAAGAGCCGGAAACCTACGACGAGGTGCCGTTGTCGGTGATCGTACCCGCCTTCATGCTCAGCGAACTGAAAACGGCCTTCCTGATCGGTTTTCAAATCTACCTGCCGTTTTTGATTATCGACATGGTCGTTGCCAGCGTGATGGTGTCGATGGGCATGTTGATGGTGCCGCCCGTGATGGTGTCACTGCCGTTTAAATTGTTGTTGTTCGTGCTTCTCGACGGATGGCACCTGGTCGTCGAGATGTTGATGCAGAGTTTTCAAGGGATCACCTAGCAAAACGCCGTGCGCTTGGTGTGCCCGGTTGCCTCGGTTCCTGCGGAGTGAAAACGATAAACCACGATGGATGCACAAGATGCGGTAGAACTGGTGCGTCAGGCGCTTTGGATCGCTTTGCTGATCAGTGCTCCTGTACTGGTGTCGGGAATGTTCGTCGGCCTGGTGATCGGCTTTCTCCAAGCGCTCACGCAGATTCAGGAGCAAACCGTCGCCTTCGTACCGAAGATCGTCGTCATGGCGATCGTGCTGATGCTCACGCTGCCGTGGGTGCTCATACAGCTCTTGGAGTACTCGCACGAAGTGATCGCGAATATTCCATCGATGTTGTAGGGTTTCGTCGATGCGATTCGCGAATCGGGGGCGAGTTTCATGGATTGGTTGGCGCAGCTACCCGCCGAGAAATTGATTCTTTTCGCGCTGGTGTTCGCTCGCGTGAGCGGCCTGTTCATGGTTGCGCCGATTTACGGTACAAACGACATTCCGATGCGGATTCGGGCCTTGTTGTCGTTTGCGGTCGCGGCCTTGGTGATGCCGGGGGTGTGGTCGGTCGAGGTACCCGATCCGGGAAATGTCGTTGTGTTTCTTATTTGGATTGCCGCTGAAGTCGCGATCGGCTTCGTATTGGGCTTCGGTGTCGTCGTCTTGGTGAGCGGCATCGAATTGGCCGGCGAACTCGTTGCTCGGATCGGCGGAATCATGCTTGCAGATACGTTCGACCCGAGTTCCGGCAGCAACGTTCCGTTGTTCAGCCGTTTGTTTTCGTTGATGGGATTGGCGATCTTCGTGGTGTTGGGCGGCCATCGAATCTTACTCGACGGCTTGCTCACGAGTTTCGATATTGCCGCGCCCGGGGCGGGGTTGCTTCCGGTTCGGGCGCCCGAGGTGTTGTTGTCGTTGTTGGCCGAGAGTTTCGTGTTAGGCGTGCGGGCGTCGGCACCGGTGGTGACCGCCTTGTTGGTGGCCATCCTGGTATTGGGCTTGATCAGTCGGACCGTTCCGCAGTTGAATATCTTGGCCGTCGGATTCGGCTTGAACGCGATGCTGACGTTTGCCGGATTACTGATTACCGTCGGCATCGTTGCGATCGTTTTCCAAGAACACCTCGAAGTGGCGTTGGATCGCCTCATCGAGCAAATCCGGTATACGACCACGGCCTTGAGTTGATTTCGTTGGAAGATCCGTCGCTCCCTCCGATTGCTTGACACGAGTCCATGCCCGAGCAGAACGGCGAACGCTCCCATGATCCGACCCCGCATCGCAGGCGGAAGGCTCGCGAGCAAGGACAGGTGGCGCGCAGCCAAGACTTGACCTCGGCGGTGATTCTGCTGGCGGGGGCCGTCGCCGTCTTGGTGGCGGGAGAACGATTCGTCAAACTGCTGACCGACTTCACACGACATCAATTGGGTGGACCTACGATCGTCGCAGCCGACTTCGGAACGCTCGTGCGATTCCTGCATCAGGTTGCGTGGGATACGGCGTTGGCTGTGGCACCGATTTTCGTCGTTGTCTTCCTGGCGGGGGTTGTGACGAATCTGTTGCAGATGGGGTTTCTGTTTCTTCCCGAGCGACTGGTTCCCGACTTGAACCGGGTGAATCCTATCAAGGGATTGGAACGGTTGTTTTCGCTGTCGAACGTCGTGCGGTTGGCGTTCGGTATCTTCAAACTGTTGGTCGTCGCGTCGGTGGCGGGAATATTCTTGACATCGCAGTTTGAATCGATCTTGAACGTGGCCGCCTTGTACCCCAGCGAGATCGCCTCATTTATCGCCGATTTGTTGGTCTGGACGACCATTCGCGTGGGAATCGCCCTGTTCGTGCTCGCCATTTTGGATTTCGGCTTCCAGTATTGGAAGAACGAACAGGATTTGAAGATGACGACCGAGGAGGTCAGAGAAGAACTTCGGAACCTGGAAGGGGATCCGCAGGTCGCCGCCCGACGGCGCGTCGTGCAACGACAACTGGCATTGAATCGCATGAGTCAGGCGATCCCGAATTCCGACGTGGTTGTGACGAACCCTACCGAGCTCGCCGTGGCCTTGAAATACGATCCCGAAACGATGGCCGCGCCGGTCGTCACGGCCAAGGGGGCCGGGCTTACGGCTCAACGCATTCGACGTCTCGCCTTGGAACACGGCATTCCCATCGTCGAAAAGAAACCGTTGGCGCAGGCGCTTTACAAGAACGTCGAAATCAACCAGCCGATTCCTCAAGACTTGTACGCCGCCGTGGCCGAAGTATTGGCTTACGTGTACCAGCTCAACGGTAAGAAGTTTCCGAAGCGGGCGGCATGACCGACGCACGTTTCGGAGGACGACGTCTTCGCGTCAGTTGCCGGATTTCTCTACGCTATCGGGGGAACGATCCGACGCGGTCGCTTCTTCCGCCGTCGAGATCTTTTCGTAGCCGTAACGTTCCATGAACGACGCCCAACGCGCGTCGATTTTGCGTCGCAGTTCGTCGGGCAATGTGTAGCGGTTCTTCTTGTAATTCTTGTGGCTGTCGGCATAGGCCTGAACGGCAGGGCGGACCCGTTCAAAGTCGCCCAAGTCCAGCTCGCGGTAGATACGTTCCAGTTCCCTCACCGGATCGGCCGTCAGGTCTTCGAAACGGACTTCAGACAGGCGGTCGGACGGGATCAGTTCACGATCACGTTCGAAGGCCTCGTACATCGTCAAAAAGGTTTCGAAGACGTACTCTTCCAGGTTTTCGAAACGGGGCACTTGAAGGCCCTGATCGCGCCAAAGCCGCTTCCAGAGGTTGATCGTCGAGGGAAAAACGGAATAGGGATGGCGATAGATGTGGACGAAGCGGGCGCGAGGAAAAATCTCCAAGAGCGTTCGAATCCTCGCCGTATGCGGTGGGGACTTGAGAACCATGCGTTTCGGATTGCGTAGCGAAACCGCTTGGAGAAAGTGCAACAAAGCGCCCTTCCAGCGGGCCCTTTCGATCGGCGACACCTTGTCCAGCGTTAGGAAGGCATCGTATCGTCGCTTTTCGTTGGGGAAGATCATGCTCAAGTAGGGCGAGGGAATTCCTTGGTTGCACAGCGCGAACTCGTCTTCCTGCGGTTTGTCCCAGCCGAACTCCATGTTGTCCATGGGCCGTGTTTTGGGCATCAACAACGACAAGAAAGGGACGAGGAATCGCCGCGAGACGAGAAAATGATTCGGCGCGAAGCAGGCGTAGGTGTCGGGAAAAGCGTGCTCCGGATCGAGAATCATCAATTCGTGCAACAGGGTTGTTCCCGAACGCCAATGTCCCACGATGAAAATCGGATCGTCGGCCAGTCGTACCTTGGCGATTGCGCGGCCGTAGATCAATTTTTGAATGATTGCCAGAACGGAATTGAAAATTCCCACCAGCAGGAGGATCGTTGCCATGGCCCACCGGCTGGGGGCGATCCGAAAGCCGTGTGCGGCGAGGATTCGCAGCCAAGCCGAGAAGGTCATTCCCTCCCAAAACCGCGGAATCCACGGTTTGTCGACGTATCCCCCGACGGGAGCCGATGTTGTGACATCCGATTGGGACATGGTGGGCCCTGTGAAATTGAGGACTGAGACCGAGACGACGCCTGAAACCTCTCGCCTTTTTCAAGATTCTCTATTTTGTTGATCCTCGCAAGGTGAGATGGGGGCTACGTTTTTCCCCATCGGCAAAAATCGTCTCTTTCGCCTAGGAAAGACGCGATGTCCGGCCAAGAGAGTGTTGTCGCGGGAAAAAGGCCTGATACCGAGGGGGGCGGCAAGCTCGCCGGTGGGGTAAATTCATCTGGAAAATGACGCCCGGTTTCGCTACTGTTCGGTGCTCCCCGGAATGGGAGCGGCCGCTCCAGCGCGTGGCGGCCGCTAAGATCGCTGTGTCGTCAGGAAAAGGGAGTTTCCGAACCACACGATGGCTACGACGGCCCCGGCACCCCAAAGCGGTTTGCTCGGCATTGCCCGACCGCAAGAGCTGGTGTTCCCGATTGGGATCATCGCCAGCGTTCTGGTTTTGCTGGTTCCGTTGCCGGTAGGGTTGATGGACTTGCTGTTGGCCGCCAACATCACGCTGGCGGTTATCATGCTGCTGACGACCATCTACGTACGCACGCCGCTGGAGTTTAACATTTTTCCGTCGCTGTTGTTGGCCTCGACGTTGATGCGGCTGGTGCTGAACGTCGCGACCACGCGTTTGATTCTCACGCGAGCCGGCGAGGCCCGGCTCGATGCTGCCGGCGGCGTGATTCGTACCTTCGGCGAATTCGTCGCCGGCGACAAGATCGTAGTCGGCTTGATCATTTTCGTGATCATCGTGGTGATTCAGTTCGTCGTGATCACGAAGGGGGCAACGCGCATCAGCGAAGTGGCCGCCCGATTCGCCTTGGACGGGATGCCGGGCCGGCAGATGGCCATCGATGCGGACCTGAGTGCCGGGATCATCGACGAACACGAAGCGCAGCGCCGCCGTGAAGAAATCACTCGCCAGGCCGACTTCTTCGGGGCGATGGACGGTGCCAGCAAGTTTGTACGCGGCGATGCGGTCGCAGGCATTATCATCACGCTCGTGAATATCATCGGCGGCTTGTTTATCGGCGTCGTTCAGATGCAGATGTCGTTTGCCGATGCGGCATCTTTGTTCACCAAATTGACCATTGGCGACGGCTTGGTGAGTCAAGTTCCTGCTTTCTTGATCTCGCTGGCGGCCGGTTTGCTCGTCACCCGGAGTAGCCAAGAGATCAATCTTCCCGTCGAATTCGTGCGGCAGATGTTTGCACGCCCTCAGGCGTTGGCGGTCGCGGCGGGGTTCTTGGGGGTGTTGGTGTTTACCCGTTTACCGGCGGTACCGTTGTTGTCGCTTGCGGCCGGTTGTGTCGGATTGGCCGTCGTCTTGGGACGCGAGACGAAACGTAAGCAGCAGGTTGCCGCGAAAGAAAAGGAGGCCGAGGCCAAGAAAAAGCCCGAGGAGCGTATCGAAGACTACCTCGTCGTCGATCCGATGGAGGTGGAAATTGGCGTGGGGCTGATTCGCTTGGCCGATCCCAAACGGGGCGGCGATTTGCTCGACCGCATCCATCGGATTCGTAAGAACGTGGCCGCCGACATCGGAATCATTTTGCCGAAGGTTCGCATTCGCGACAACTTCCAGTTGGATCAGCACGCGTACCGAATCAAGATCGCCGGCGCACCGGTGGCTTCCGGCACGGTTTATCCCGGCATGTTGCTGGCGATGGATTCGGGAATGACTACCGGAAAGATCCAAGGCGTGGAAACGAAAGATCCGGCGTTCGGCACACCGGCCTTGTGGATCGAACCTTCGATGCGCGATCGGGCGGAAATGTACGGTTACACGGTCGTCGATCCGACGGCCGTCATCGCGACGCACTTGACCGAGACGATTCGACGTCACGCCGACGAAATCCTCACCCGCGATGCAACGCAGCACTTGATCGACGAGTTGAAGAAGACCTCACCGGCGGTCGTCGACGACTTGATTCCCAACGTCATGCGGCTGGCCGAAGTCCAGCAAATCCTGCAAATGCTGCTGCGGGAACAAGTTCCGATCCGCCAGCTCGGCGTGATCTTGGAGACGTTGGGCGACTACGCCGGACGGACGAAAGACCCGATTTTGTTGACCGAATTCGTGCGGGCGCGGCTGGCCCGAACGATTTCCACCCGTTATCGCGATGCCGAAAACCGGTTGCACGTGGTGACGCTCGATCCGACGCTCGAAGATCGGATTCGTGCGGGATTCGAGCACAATGAGCGAGGCCTGTTCATCCGCATGGCTCCGCAGATGATCGAAAAAATCAGCCGGGCGATCGCCGCCCAAGTGGAAAAATTGACCGCGGCCAATCGACCGCCGGTCGTGTTGGTCAGCCCGCAGATTCGTGCCGCGTTGCGTGAGATGACGGCGGCTCATCTGCCGAATCTAGTCGTACTCAGCTACAACGAGGTTACTCGTGATACGCGGATCGAATCGGTAGGGATGGTGGTCGACAGTGACAAATAGCGATTGAAACCGCGTTTTTCCAAAAACGGCGCGAAATCGGAAACCGTTGACGAGGATGCGAGATGGATATCCGCACGTTTCGAGCTTCCAGCATGCACGAGGCGTTGGCATTGGTTCGAAAGGAGCTTGGACCGGACGCCGCGATATTGCAGACACGCGAGGTTCGCACGAGTCGTTTGTTTGGCCTGTTGCCGGGGGCACCACAGGTTGAAATCACCGCCTCGACTTCGGTCAATGTTCCCAGCCGCCTGCCGCCGCGGGGACATCGCGTGGAAGCGGTGGCAACCCCGACGTCATCAGCGGTTCATGCGGCCGAAAATACGACGGCGCCGGCGATTGAACGGCCGGTTGTCGCCGGCGCCGCTCATGCCGGTCTCGACGGTGGACTCGACCTGACGCGAGCAACCGTCGCGCGATCCGCTCGGACCGACGACGATGTCCGCGGCCAGCTGGCACAAATGCAGCAAATGCTTCAGGAGCTGTATCGGAAGACGGGAGCGACGCCGCAAAACGATTGGCCCGAAGCGATCTTCAAATTGTTCACCGATCTGATTGAGGCGGATGTGCCTGAAGACGAAGCTCGAAAGATGATCGAGACCGTTCGCGGACAGGCCGGAAGCAAAGAGCTTACCGATCCCCTGTTGTTGAAGACGCGATTGGCCCGCATGGTCGAATCGGCCATTTCGGTGTGCGGCGCGATCGAGGTCGTTCCGGGCCAGAGGCGGGTAGCGGCTTTGATCGGTCCGACGGGAGTCGGGAAGACGACGACGATTGCCAAGTTGGCCGCCAATTATCGGCTTCGTGAAAATCGTAGCGTCGGGCTCATCACGGTCGACACCTACCGCATTGCGGCGGTCGAACAATTGAGGACGTACGCCGAGATCATCGACTTGCCGATGGAAGTCGTATCGTCGCCTCGCGAGATGCGGGAAGCCATCCGCAAATTGGCTCATGTCGATCTCGTATTGATGGACACGGCCGGGCGTAGTCCGCGCGACAGCATCAAGATTCGGGAGTTGCGGGCATTCCTGAACGAGGCACAAGCCGACGAAGTGCACCTGGTGCTCAGCAGCGTTTCCGGAACGAAGGCGCTGCGTCAGACGATCGAGCAGTTCGAGGCCGCCCAGCCGACGGCCATGATCCTGACAAAGCTCGACGAAGCCCCGGCTTTGGGCAGCCTGCTCGAGGTACTGCGCGACAATCGACTGCCTTTGAGTTACCTGACGAACGGGCAGAGCGTGCCGGATGACATCGAAGTGGCGCGAGCCGGGCGAGTCGCCCGCATGGTTTTGGGAATCGAAACCGTTTAGACGCGAGTGTGGCATAGCAAGCGAGGTGAATCGTGTACACGGCACACGATCAAGCATTTCGACTGCGTGATCTGGTCCGGCGCCGCTTGGCCGGATCGGTGGTAGTGCCGCCGCTGCTGGTGCCGATCTGCGCCGGAAGCCGCAACGTCGGGGCGACAACCGTTGCGGTCGTCATCGGAGAGCGCTTGGCCGAAGAGGGAAATCGCGTCGTCCTGGTGACCTCGGAGAACGTCACGCCGGAGGAGACCGAGGGGGCGGAAAAAACTGCCGGCTGGCAGGGGATGCTTTCGGGTAGTGTGGGATTCGTCGATGCCGTCGTGCCCGGAAGTCGCGGAATGCTGGTTTTGGAGCCGGGAACGCCGTCGGAGTTGTTTGCGGCCGGCACGCGGGTGGAAAAAAGCGATGCTGTCGTGGCTCGGTTAGCCGCCCTTTTGAGGCAGCAGGTCGAGACCGACTACGTGCTGATCGACGTCGGTGCCGGTTGCGGGGCTTGGTGTCGCGCATGGCTGGGCATCGCCGATACCGGATTACTCGTATGTTCGCCCGATTCGACCGCGATCGTGGCCGGCTACAGTTGGATGAAATCGGTCGGTGCCCAGTCCGTGGCTCGGTCGGTCGCTCTGGTGCTCAATCGCGCCGCCGATGCCCAGGCGGCTGCCGACGTACGTCGGCGGTTGGAGGAAGCATGTCGCCGATTCTTGGGCGTCACAATCGGATGGGCAGGGCGGTTGCCGGAAGTCGAATCGGTGGATGATTCGGACGCTCCTTGGCGCAGAACGCACACTTCTTTGTCCCGGGAAGCGGCCGCGATCGTCGAGCACGTGATGGAACGACGGCAACGGCAACGGGCATCGCTCATCGCGAAAAGTGGGGCCTCGCTCGAAATGCGTGCGGCAAGCACGACTTTGCGTGCTGATGCAGCGCAACCGACAAACGAGATCGAACGACGTTAGGCTCCAAACCCGCTGCAAAAGCCAAAATCCGAGAAAAAGACACAATTGTCGCGGCTGTGAATGCCGATAGCTTGAAGGAGACTGAATAGCGTAGTGCTTGGCAAAGTTTAACGCTTGGGATGAGTTGGTGGGCCGTCGCGAGGCAGGGCTGTGGCGAGAATCTACGCAGGAGTCCTGGGACCATTGGCGATGACTGCGACACTCATCCACGGGCTGTTGCATGCGGGCAGCACGAACGATGTGTTGTTTCGATCGTGGATGGCCCTTTGCGTTTTCAGCGTGGTCGGCGCGATTGTCGGAGCCGTCGCCGACCGGTTGGTGACCGAAGCTGTCAAGGAGCAGATGGAACGCGAATTGGCATCGCAACACGGCACTTCGGAAGGGTCGAAGGACGAAACCACGAACCGATCGTCGTAGTTCCGTTCGAGCCCGGCCAAGCAACGCAACACGGAATTGGTAAACGCGTAGTAAGCGGCACGATCCTTTCCCGTGGAAACGACGCGCCGCCAAGGAATGCACCTTCAGGGAGGAGCCCATGGCGACGACTCTCGCTCCGGAAGATGTGGAGCAGTTGTGGATCGCGTTCAAAAAAGATCCCACCAACAAAGAGCTTCGCAATCGCCTGGTGGAAATCTATTTACCGCTGGTCAAGTACAACGCCGAGCGTATCTGGTCGCGCCTGCCCGAGGGCGTGGAGCTGGACGATTTGATCTCGGCCGGCGTTTTCGGCTTGATGGACGCCATCGACGCCTTCGATTTGTCGCGCGGTGTCAAGTTCGAAACGTACTGCGTGCCCCGAATTCGCGGTGCCATGCTCGACGAACTGCGGACCATGGACTGGGTGCCGCGGCTCGTGCGCGCGAAGGCCAGCAAGCTCAATGAGGCCAAAAAGAAATTGGAGGCCAAGCTCGGACGCCAGCCGACTGAAAATGAATTGGCCGAGGAGCTCGGCCTAACGGTGCCCGAACTCGAACGGATGATGGTCGAGGCCAGCGCCGTCAATCTCGTCAGCTTGAACAAGAAATGGTATGAGACCGACAGTTACAAGGATGTGCGGGAAATCGACATCCTTGAAGACAAACGCGGCGAGGACCCTACCCGCCGAATTCAGAAAACGGACTTGATGCGGTTGATCACCAAGGGGCTCAACCGAAACGAGCGGCTGATCATCATTTTGTACTACTACGAAGAGCTGACGATGAAGGAAATCGGCGCGACGCTCAACCTTTCGGAAAGTCGCGTCAGCCAGATGCACAGCTCGATCGTTCAGCGATTGCAACAGCAATTGGCCAAGCGCCGAACCGAGTTCGGTAGCTGAACGGCCGAATCATCGCCCGACGGGCTGCAATATTCGTGCGGGGAGCGTTTCAAAGACGTTCCCCGCTTGCATTTGGTGGCTAGACGTTCAGGAACCCAACCAACAATCCCCCCAGCAAAACGCCTAAGACAACCACGGCTATTGCGATTTTCCAGGTCGGCACGGCCGGTTCGGTTTCCGAGACGCCGATTCGGTGGTCTGCCAGCCGTTCAGGCGAAACGGGAATACCGTCCGGGAAAGAGTGGTTGCACCATGGGCACCGGTTTGCCATCCGCGGCCGGAACGGTTCATCGCAACTCGGGCAAATTACCAGGTTCGGGGCGTCTTCCACGTAGCCTTCACCGTCATCGGCGGTCGGGTCGGGACGTTTCGCAATCACATCGGACGTCTGGGGGCCGCATCCGCACTCGCCGGTGCTACAGGCCTCCTCTGTGGTTGTGAATTCTTCGGGAGCGATCGAGTCCGGCTCTAAAAACTCATTGCCGGCTGTTTCGCAATAAGGACATACGGCTAGTCGCGGTTTTCCGCAATCCGGACACGTGGGCCAATCGGCCGCCTTTCGGTGTCGAGGCGTGTCGGGCGGGAGTTCGCTTTGGGGCGTCCCCAACAACGCACGCGCTTCCGCTTCTTGGGCCTTGGGAACGCATAGCGTGTGCCGTCGTCGCAGGCCGTACACGTCGGTCATGCCTGTTGCCGTTCCGAGTTGCTCGGGGATTTCGGCGCGTATCCCGTGATCCCGCAATCGCTCACGCAGGTCTTGCAGTTCGATCAATGACCCGCTTTCGGCAACGGTTACCCAGTCGTCCGTCATGGCGGCTTCCCTCGACAGTGAAGAGATGAGAACATCGAGTTGCCGCCATTATACGACGTTCGCACTCCTATACCACGATCGGCGAGACGTGAGGCGCTGGAGATAGACCGGCAGTCGTTCGGATCACGCTAGCACGGCTTGATGATCGATTCGCTGCGCTTGATTCGCCGCGGCGAACGGTGTTTGGCGATCAAACGACTGAGATCGGCGCGAATCGTTTCGCAGAAGTTTTCGTAGGCCTCCCGGTCGACTCGGATCGGCACATCCGAGGCTTCGTGTGCTCGGCGACTGTCGCGGCTGCAATCGAACTTTGCACCCTTCATAAAGTCACCTCACGCGAGACGAGAGCAGAGCGGGTAATCCGTTGGGAAACGGAATCGGAGGCCCTCTGGTGATAGCATCGGCCGATACGTGCACCGGCGATCGGCAGATTCTTCAGAGATCATCCCAATCCTTCCCCAACAACTTCCACGATAGTCGGTTCTTGTCGTTTGGTAAAGCGATTGGCTTCGGCGAAATCTTGCCGCCGGCTTATCGTGAAACCTCGATACTTGATGTGCCGACGCGGCGTAACATGCACACTGAACATGACTTGCGATCCCGAACTTCGGCATCGAACCGGCTCCGACAGTGCTTCGCCGCCCGTTCCACTTTCTTGGACGTATTCTGGCCGCAATTGGTTCGCACTTGCGCGTTTGCCGGCAAAAGCGTGTAAATATGGGGGGATTGCAAAAGCAGGGGGGCTGTCACGGCGTTTCGCAGAATCGCGCGATCGAAACTTCCGACCGGTACGGTTGATGCGGCAAGGTCCTGATGCGTGATTTCTGATTTTGTCATGCGGCCGCATGGCGCCGAAAAAATGACTGTCTCCCATTGCTCGCTTACGGCAAGTCGCGTCCGCCTGTGCTATGGGGGGCAGAGGACGGCAACATCAAGTCGGCAGTGCCGGGGGGATGGTCGAAGTGTTCGCTGGTTCCAAATCTCCGAAAGATTGGGATTTGTGGCGATTGTTCCAAGATGGCAAGCGAAGAAGTCAGGCCGTGGCACGCGGCCGAAGAATAGGCCTTGCGGTGGTTCGGCGAGCGATGGCGAGAAATTTATCGGCGCAAGATGGTGCACGTACCCCCGGGGCTTGCTACAATGAAAGCTTCGGCGATTGAGGATGGTGGTTCGCAAATACATGCGATTTTGCCGCAAGCGGACGTCGCCGATCCTGAATGATTCTCACGCTTCGTGACCGGCAGGGAGACAAATCATGCGAAAGAAACTTGCCTGGCTCGTGCTCGTTGGGGTTGTCCTGACGTTCCCCGTTTTCGGATGCAACAAAGGTCAGCAGGCCGACGACGGCAAGCTTTCGATCGCGGTCATTCCCAAGAGTACCGGTGCTGAATTCTGGGAAACGGTGGAAGAAGGCGCCCGCGAAGCTGCCGAAGAGTTGAACGTCGATATGCGGTGGGAGGGCCCGCTCACCGAAACCGAATTCGCCGAGCAAAACCGCATCATCGAGAACATGATCAGTTTGCAGGTGGACGGAATCGCTCTTGCACCGCTGAACCGCGTAGCGATGAAGCCCACCGTCGAGCGGGCCGTCGAAGCAGGCATTCCCGTGGTGATTTTCGATTCGTCCGTCGATACCGACACTTACGTGAGCTTTGTCGCGACCGACAATAAATTGGGTGGACGTCTCGGTGCCGAGCATTTGATCAGCCTGTTGCCCGAAGGGAAAAAGCGGGTGATGGTCATGCGCTTCGTGCAGGGTACCGGCAGCACGGAAGCTCGTGCCGACGGCTTCATCGAAAAGGCGAAAGAGGCCGGCTTGGAGGTCGTCGAAGATCCTTATCCGGCGGATGCCACGGTGGCCGGCTGCAAGAAAACCGCAGTCAATACACTCGAACGGCTGGTGAAGGATAACCGCCTGGAGTTGGACGGTATCTTCGCGTGTAACGACCGGGCCACGTTGGGAGTGTTGGAAGCACTCAACGATCTGCAGGGTGGCGGCGTGACCGTCGACGTCCGATTCGTCGGCTTCGATTTTACGCCCCGGCTCGTGGAGGCAGTCCAGAAAGGAACGATCGATGCCTTGATCGCACAAAATCCCAAGAAAATGGGGCGTCTGGCTGTCGAAACACTGGTCAAGCATTTGCGAGGTGAAGAGGTCCCCAAATATATCGACACCGGGGTCACGATCGTCACGAAAGAAAAACTTGAGCAGGATCCGGCCGTTCGTGCGTTGGTAGGGCTGAAGTGACGAAAGCGTTGCCGATGGTAGGCGGCAGGCGATAGCGAGAAGCAACATGAGTGTGGGCATCGAATCGACGAATACCGACCGCCTCGTGATGCGCGGCATCAAGAAAGCTTTCGGCGCTACGCAGGCGCTCCGTGGCGTCGAAATTCATGTTCGTCCCGGCGAGGTCCATGCGCTGGTCGGGGAGAACGGGGCGGGCAAAAGCACGCTCATGAAAGTGCTTTCGGGGGCCCACAAGGCGGATGCGGGCGAAATGTTCCTTGACGGTAAGCCTTTCGAACCCGCGAATCCGCTGGACGCGCGGCGACAGGGGGTCGCGATGATCTACCAAGAGTTGTCGCTCGCCCCGCACTTGACCGTTATG
This sequence comes from Thermostilla marina, assembly GCF_054657455.1. Taxonomy (NCBI): domain Bacteria; kingdom Pseudomonadati; phylum Planctomycetota; class Planctomycetia; order Pirellulales; family Thermoguttaceae; genus Thermostilla; species Thermostilla marina. The sequence continues at coordinate 1,987,028 of NZ_BAAHYR010000001.1, forward strand.
GAGAACATCTTCTTGGGGGTGGAGCCGACTCGGCGCGGGTTGCTCGATTGGAAGACGCTGCGCCGCAAGGCGGAAGATGCTCTTGCCCAGTTGCGCACCGACGAGATTCGACCCGATGTCGAAGTCTCTCGCCTTTCGATTGCCAATCAACAGATGGTCGAAATTGCTCGCGCATTGGCGCTGGATGCCAAGGTCGTCGTTCTCGATGAGCCCACCAGCAGTCTGACGCAACGCGATGTGCGGCGTTTGTTCGACCTGATCTCGCGACTGAAGGCCCAGGGATTGTCGATTGTCTACATTTCGCACTTCTTGGAAGAAGTCCAGGAGATCAGCGATCGGTTCACCGTCCTCCGAGACGGAGAAACCGTCGGTACCGGGATAACCGCCGAGACGTCGGCCGACGAGATCGTCACGATGATGGTCGGTCGGGAAGTGAGCGACTTGTATCCCCACTCGCAACGCGAGTTCGGCGAGGTGCTTTTGGAACTCGACGGGCTTTGCGGCATTGAAAAACCGAAAGACGCGCGACTTACGTTGCGACGCGGCGAAATCTTGGGCATTGCCGGGTTGGTCGGTGCCGGACGAACGGAGTTGATGCGGGCAGTATTCGGCCTCGATCCGGTGGTGTCCGGAAAGGTGTCGGTGGCTGGAAATACGCAACCTGCGACGCCGGCATTGCGGTGGCGCCAAGGGGTCGGGATGGTCAGTGAAGACCGAAAAGCCGAAGGGCTGGCTTTGGAGCTGAGCATTGCCGACAACGTTACACTGCCCAAATTGGACGGGCTTGGGCCCTGGCGGTTGGTAACTCCCGGCCGACAAGCCGCGGCCAGCAGGCGCTGGATCGACGCTATTCCGATCAAGTGCCGCTCTCCATTTCAATCGGTGGTCGATCTCTCGGGTGGAAACCAACAAAAGGTGGCGATTGCCCGGTTGTTGCATGCCGAGGTCGATGTCCTCTTGCTCGACGAGCCGACTCGAGGGATCGATGTCGGCGCCAAGGCGCAGATCTATCGCTTGATCGACGAATTGGCCAAGGGGGACCCGGCCGAAGGGCGAAAGCCTAAGGCGGTCTTGATGGTGTCCAGCTATTTGCCCGAACTCATGGGGTTGTGTGACACGATCGCCGTTATGTGTCGCGGTCGGATTGCCGACGTCCGTCCGACGGCGGAGTGGACCGAACACGAATTGATGCTCGCAGCCACGGGTCAACAGCAGTGATGAGTAACCTCACAAAGCAAAACGAAAACGGAACTCCGAACGAGAATTCCTCGCTTGGGGCGTTTTGGCAGTCGCCATGGGTCGAGACCGCGGGACGTTTCCTCGCGTTGGTCGTGGTGTTTGTGCTGTTCTGCGCTCTGGTGGGCCCGACGTTCTACTCGGCACGCAACCTCGAGAATATTCTGCGGCAAAGTGCCGTGTATGCCACGGCATCGCTGGGAATGACGATGGTGATCATCACCGCCGGGATTGACTTGTCGGTCGGCTCGATCATCGCGTTGACGGTCGTCGTCGTCGCGTGGACGTTGAATCTCAATTACGAAGTCGTCGTCGGTGGAGAAACGCAGGTCGTATACCTGGTCGACCAGTATCCCCGTTTGATGCCGCTGTTGGCGATGCTGTGCGGCTTGACGGCTGCGACGCTGGCCGGGTTGCTCAACGGTGTCACGATCGTGTGGATGCGATTGGTGCCGTTCATCGTCACTTTGGGAACGATGGGCATCGTCCGCGGCCTGGCCGAGGGGTTGGCCAAGGAACGCGACGTGTATCCGCACGATCCGACGTGGCTCGCGGATATCCTGGATCCGACGATTACGGCAAAGGCCCCCACGTTTGGAAGCCTGCTTCTGCCCTTGGGCGTCTGGATTCTGTTGCTCAGCGCCGTGGCCGCCGCTTTCTTGCTGCGATACACCCGGTTCGGTCGGCACGTATTTGCAATCGGCTCGAACGAGGAGACGGCACGGTTGTGCGGCGTGCCTGTCGGCCGAACGAAAATCGTCGTGTACACGTTGGCCGGCTTCTTCGGTGGATTGGCTGGATTGATGTATTTCTCCCAGATTGGAGGGTTTGGGACCCCGTCGGCAGCGGTGGCTTACGAATTGTATGTCATCGCGGCCGTGGTCATCGGCGGCGGAAGCTTGATGGGCGGACAAGGTTCCATCCTCGGTAGTATGATCGGCGCCTTGATCATCACAGTCTTGTACATGGGGGGAGAGCAGGCCGGGTGGCCCAAATGGGTGCAGAAGATCGTCATCGGCGCGATCATCGTGGCAGCTGTGAAGATCGACCAAATGCGACGGGCAAACACTCGGTGAGCAGCGTGCTGAAGAAGGATGGCCTGCGTTCAAGCCGACGACATCAGGCCTCTTGAGTTTTGTGCGTTCGGACTGCCCAAATTGCGTTAATTTTGGACGATTGGGAAAACACCTCATGCCTTGGCGGCAAAGGTTGCATATCCCGTCAAATGGCCAAGAAGAAAAGTCCGAACACGATCACGATTTTCTTTGCCTGCTGCGCAACAAAGGCCTACGGTTGGGGTGAAAGAGGGGCTTGCTGAATTCTTCTTCGACGAGCGCAGCTTGGGGCAAGTAGGCAGCTTTCTCTTGGCGACCCGAAGACATTGCGGGAATCTAACGACTGAAGATCGGGTCGTGGCAAACGTGTGACGAGTGCGCCGGCATCCGTGAGATGTCGAACAAGGCGCCGTTGCGCTTCTGAAACGTACGAGGAATTTGTGCGCCGACCGTGCGCATCTACGGGGCCGGTCTGCGCTTTGGGGGCAAGGGGAGCGACTGTGAAACGAAAAGAGGCAGACGTGGCCTCGAGGGAATTCGCCGTCACCCCTGTGAACACGCTACCGGTAAGGAGAAACCTCATGTTCAAGTGCCGAACGTTCTCCATTTGTGCGAAGTTGGCGCTAGCCTTCGCAATGATCGGGCTCATGGTGGTCGGGCTGGGGATGTGGACCATCCACGGCGTCGAAAGCCTGTCGCAAGATGCCGATGAGCTTGCGGATGCGAACGCCATTCGCGCCGAACTCATTCAACGAAATCTTGACCACTTGAACTGGGCCGAAAAGCTCCGGGAGTACGTGGAAAACCCGCAGTCGGCCAAGCTGGAAATCGAAACCGACCCTCAGCAATGCGGCTTCGGACATTGGTTTTACGGCGACGGACGGCAAGAAGCCGAAGCCGTACTACCGGCGTTGAGCGGCAACTTGGAGGCGATCGAAGAGCCGCATCGACGGTTGCACGAGTCGGCCGTCAAGATTGCCCAGGTTCGAACGACCGGCGATCCAAGATTGCCCGAATTGTTTGCCGAATTGAAGGCGGCGCATATCGCCTACGTCGATCGCGTGAAAACGGCGATTTTGGAGAATCCGCGCCAGTGGCCGAAACTGCCGTCGGCCACAGAGTGCGACTTGGGTAAATACCTTGCAAGTGATCAGTGCCGCGAGTTGATTGAGGGGGATGCGGCTTACGCTTCCGCCCTTCAGGCGGTGGCGGTGCAGCACGCGGCGCTCCACGCAGCGGTCGATGATGCCGCGGATGAATACCGGTACAGTCATGAAGGACTGGTCGATACGTTGCGAATGCGTCTCGACGATCATCGACGATGGGCGGAGCGGCTTTCCGAATGTTTACTGATCGACGCGCCCATCGACGTGGAAACGGACCCCACCAAGTGTGCCTTCGGCAAATGGCTGGCCGGTGACGAGTGCCGATCGCTCGAAGCCGAGTGGCCGGAGTTTGCCCTAATCATGGCGGAGGTTCGTTCCGCCCACGAACGGTTGCATGCCTCGGCGATCAGCATTCGCAATGCTGCAGAACCCGAGAAGCGGATCGAGATCTTTCGCGAGCAAACCAAGTCGGCCTTGGCCGACGTGGCCGGAAAGTTTACCGAGCTGATTGCCCTCGAAGCCGGGAATACAGAGAAGGCACGGAAAGCCGAAGCGATTTTGCGTGATCGCGTGCTTCCGGCGTCGCAGGGAATCTGTGAAGGCTTGGACAAAGCGCGGTTGCATGCTTTGAGCCAGCTCGAGGGTTGGGAAAAAGCCAGGCAGATATACGCACAAGAGACCGTTCCCGCACTGCACGAGGTGCAGAAGCACCTCGAGGAGATGCGAAGTACGGTTGATGCCGACATGATGACCGACGAGATCCTGAGAGAACACGTGGCATCGATCCGCAGCGGCATCATGGTTGTGACCGCTTTGGTCGTTGTGGCGGCGATCGGTTTCGGAGTGTTCTTCATCCGAAACATCAAACGTCGGTTGGGAAGCGTCATCCACAGCCTAAAAGAAATCGCCCAAGGTGACGGCGACCTGACTCGGCGGATGCCGCTGCCGAAGGTCAATTGCTCGGCGCGCAAGAATTGCGGCAAGAAGGAATGCCCCGAGTTCGGCCGCAAGTCGAATTGTTGGGATACGGTCGGTTCGAACGCCGTGGGCGAAATCCACTGTCCGGCGATCCTTTCCGGGAAGTACGAATCGTGCTGGGAATGCGAGGTCATGCAGAGCTGCGTGCGGGATGAATTGGACGAACTCTCTGTGTGGTTCAACACGTTTGTCGCCCAGCTCGCCCGGATTATCAACGGGGTTGCCGAAAGTGCCGACCAGTTTGCCGAGGGTGCGCGAGTGGTGGCCGAGACGTCACAAGAACTGTCGGCCGGCGTACAGACCCAATCGTCGGCTGTCGAACAGATCAACAGTGCCATGACGCATTTGTCCGAGTCGATTGCGGCCGTCAAGACAAACATCGATGCCGCCGATGAGGTCGCCCGACAGACGAGTACCCTGGCCGAAGGCGGCAGCAACGCCGTGACGAAGTCGATCGAAGCGATGACGCTTATCCGCGAAAGTTCCGAGAAAATCGGCGAGATCATCCAAGTCATTTCGGAGATCGCCGGTCAAACGAACTTGCTGGCACTCAACGCGGCCATCGAGGCCGCTCGTGCCGGTGAACATGGGATGGGGTTTGCCGTGGTGGCCGACGAAGTTCGCAAACTGGCCGAACGATCGAACCAGGCGGCCGGTGAGATCACCGCCCTGATTCGCGATTCGATGCATCGCGTCGAAGAGGGAGCCCGTTTGAGCGAAGAAACCGGACAGTCGCTCCAACAGATCTTCTCGTCGGTCGAAGATACCGTGGGCAAGATCGCAGAGATTGCCGAGGTGACGGCTCGCCAATTCGAAGACGCCCAAGAGGTGGCCAAGGCCGTCGAGGGGGTGGCTTCGGTGGCGGAACAGAGCGCTGCCGGCAGCGAAGAATTGGCCAGCAGCAGCGAAGAATTGGGGACTCAAGCGGCTTCGCTGCGCGACATGATCGCCCGTTTCAAGACCGGGCGGGAAATGTCGGCCGGGCGAGGTTCCGAATTGCCCGTCGTCTCGTGAAGGGCGCGTTTGGGGGCTTATCGCGCCTTTGGGGGCCGCCGATGCCGGGGCGATGCAACCGGCTGCCCCCGCGGAATCATCTTCATCTCTCGGCTCGGGTCCGCCTGCCGCCCGTAGCCCTCAGCCCGTCGGAGCGGTCTCTTCCCGCCGCTCCGACTTCTTTCATTCGATACGATTTTTTGTCAGCGCACGAAACGCAGGTGAAATTGCATTTGCAAAGTGGTGGACCGACAAATAAGCTTTACCCTATCTTGAACGCCCCCGAACCTTTTCCGCCTCGTTTTCTTTTTAGGCAGAAAGGGAGTCGTAACATGCGGTACCGTGTGGTTGGTTTGGTGTTGATGGCGGCACTCGTGGCCTGTGGCGCGGTTCAGGCTCGAGAATGGCACGTCGCAAAAGGTGGTTCGGACACGAACGACGGATCTGCGTTGCATCCGTTGAAGACGATTCAAGCGGCGGCCGAACGGGCTGTGCCGGGAGACGTCGTTACCGTCCACGAGGGCGTTTATCGGGAGCGTGTGGCTCCTCCACGCGGCGGCCGATCCGATAGCGAGCGAATCGTATTTCAGGCGGCGCCGGGCGAGCGCGTGGTCATCAAGGGCTCCGAGCCTGTTCGCGGCTGGATGCCGGTCGGAGAGGATACTTGGAAGGTGACGTTGCCGAACACGTTTTTCGGCGACTTCAATCCGTATGCCGACGAAATTCACGGCGACTGGTTCAATCCGCGAGGACGTGTGCATCACACGGGGGCGGTGTACTTGAACGAACATTGGTTGACGGAAGCCGCCAAGCTGGAGGACGTCTTGGCGCCCGCCGGAGAACAACCGCTGTGGTTTGCCCGCGTCGACGACGCCACGACGACGATTTGGGCACAGTTTCCGGAAGTGAATCCCAACGAGGCGAATGTGGAAATCAACGTTCGCCAAACGGTTTTCTATCCGCCGCATCCCGGAGTCGATTATCTGACCGTGCGTGGATTCGTCATGATGCACGCTGCGACTCCATGGGCTCCGCCGACCGCCGAACAAAAAGGGTTGATCGGTACCCATTGGTCCAAGGGATGGATCATCGAGGACAACGATATCCGCTATTCCGTGTGCGTCGGGATCGCGTTGGGGAAGTACGGCGACGAATTCGACAATACCTCGCAGAACACGGCGACCGGTTATGTTGAAACGATCAATCGTGCGCTGGCGGTCGGTTGGTCGAAAGAGAAGATCGGCGGGCACATCGTGCGCCGCAATCATATTTCTCATTGCGAGCAAGCCGGAATCGTGGGCAGCTTGGGGGCGGCATTCAGCACCATTACCGACAACGAAATTCACGACATTCACGTGCGGCGACTGTTCAGCGGGGCCGAAATGGCCGGAATCAAGATTCATGCGGCCTTGGATACCTTGATCGCCCGCAACCACATCCACCACACGTGCCGGGGCATTTGGCTCGATTGGATGGCTCAGGGAACGCGCGTCACGCAGAACTTACTGCACGACAATGAGGTTTCCGAGGATCTGTTCGTCGAAGTGGATCACGGGCCGTTCTTGGTCGACAATAACCTGATGTTGTCGTGGGCGCCGAAGAATCCCGGAGAACCGTTGCGAGGCTATTCCGTCCGCAATTGGTCCGAGGGCGGCGCGTATGTCCACAACCTGTTTGCCGCGGGCGTGTTGATGCGTCCGGAATTGCGGCGAAAGACGCCGTACATGAAGGCGCATTCAACCGAAGTTGCGGGGTTGATCGAAATCCAAGGCGGCGATGACCGGTTCTTCAACAACATCTTCTTGCATCGAGTGAGTGACGGATACAAAAACTTGGCAATTCAACCGCTATCGGGCGGAAACGTGTTGGTCGCCGTACCACAACAAACCGGCGAAGGCCAAGACGGACAGCAAACCGTTACGCTACCGGAGCCTGAGATTTCCGGTGTGGTGGTCGTGGCCGGAAATCCGTTTTTCGAACTGGCGAAGCGTGACGACGGCTACTATTTGCGATTCGAAGGCGACCCGAGCTGGCGCGAAGCCGCTCAACCCCAGGTCGTGACCACCGCGCTGTTGGGCAAGGCAAGGATTCCGGATCTGCCGTTCGTGCAACCGGATGACTCGGCTTATCGGATCGTTTCCGATTTCTTCGGCCGTCCGCGCAACGAGTCGGCACCGTTCCCCGGACCGTTTGCAATCGGCGAGGCGTGGCCTGAAGAAATCAAAGTGTGGCCGATCGAGCAGCCGTAAGGATTTGAGCCGCAACGGGCGCGGCGGTCAATGCGATCCGAATTCCGCTAAGAACCGTCGCGCCCGCATCAGCACGTAGGGATCGCCTTCGCGTGCCAGCACCTCGACCTGACGGCGAACGGCTTCTATCTCTTTCGCTCGGGTTTCGAGCAGGTCGAGAAGATACACCTGTTCGTGGGCGGGCAGGTCTTGCAGCTTCGCGGCCAGCGCCGACCAAAAATCGGGAGACAAACCCTGACAGCTTTCGAAGTATCGGTACAGCAGACGAGTGGAACCGGGATTCGTGCCGTACAGCGGGATCAGCTCCGATGCCAATCGGCGTGAGTCGGAAGCCGAACGCTCGAGGTAGTCCAACGCCAGACGGCAGTTTTCCAATCCTGCGGTTTCGAGGATTCGGAAGCATTCCTTGCGGAATCGCCCGTCGGGTGTTTCGAGGATCAACTCCAGAGCAAATCGCACGACTTCGGGGTCGCCGTCGGCCAGCATCTCGCGGAGCCGCCGTTCGTCCATTCGGCGGATGGTTTCCGCACGAAGTTTCGCAACGATCGGTCCGTTCACCCAGTGCCATAAGACCCAGCTTGTGTAGGCGGCTCCCGGTACGACGGCCTCTTGGATCGTCAGCGGAGTCGGCTCGCTGACAGCATCGGGAGTCGGGGGGCTCACGGCGTTTGCGCCGACCGAAAAGTCATTTGTCTTGGTTTCTTGTTTTGACGACTGTGCTGATGCGGTGCTTGCGGGCACTGCGTTCGGAGCGAACAGTTCGGCGGGGAAGGGGCCCAGCAGTGAATCGCGGTCGGAAAGAATGCGGTCCAGTCGCTGATAATCGGCCGCCGTGAACGGATCGTGTTCCTTCTTGGTCAAAGGCAGCTTGGCGGGGACCTCGAGAGACCGGTACCGGCCGATCGCGTCCCAGGTCAGCGTAACATCCAAAGGTCGGCATTTTCCGTCGAAACAGGTGGCACTTTGAAGCCGCATGCGGTAGGTCGTCGGAACGCCGTACCGGTCGAGCGCGATTTCAATACGACACTGCTTCGGCGGCTGGTCCGGATACAACGGATCGGGCAAGGCAACCTGCATGGTCGCCGAACGGACCGTACCGGTGATTCCGACGGCTGCCGTAACCAAAAGCAAAGGCGCGATCATGGAAGGCATATTGCGAGAAAGTTGTGCGTGAACGGGGTGACGCCGCAACCATTACTTTACGCTAAACCTGTCGGCGGACAAACTCATGGTGTTGCGGACACGCCTGCGCACAAAAAAGCACGGGCTGGGCGCCCGTGCCGAAAAGTGCAGTATCGGAAACCGTCATGTGGTCGCCGCTAGTTCACCCGCCTCTTGCGGAACGTCTTCGCCGCCTTCCGGGGGGGCGGATTCCTGCGCATCTGTGACTTTACGGTAGCCTAGGTTTCGCAGCACCTCGAGGATTTCACTGCATGTGGGGAACATGCGCCCGCTGGTTCGCTTGTATTCGTCCAATGCGACCATGAACTCAATTTCTTCGGGGGTGTAGTCACGCTCGCATGTGGTGGGATCGATCTGTCGGCGCCGTTGAACCTTAGGACGCGGCTTCAATGCGAGCTTGTCGGAAGCCTTGTCCGTTGCGCGACGACCACCCTTGACCGGTTTGCTTTTGGGGCTGCGCCGATCGAGCGTGACCGTATCGGGGCCAAGTTCTTCCATGATTTCCCGGGCTGCTTCTTCCGCGGTACGAGTCTTGGTCGTGCGCTTGCGCTTGCTACCGGTGGCGGCAGTCTTGCCTTTCTTGGTTGCTTTGGGCGTGCGTTTCTTGGTGCTGGGCACGGTCGAAGACCTCCAATCTCAGACTGTGGGAACCATTGCGTGACGGCCTAGACCTTCGGAGGGCAGGAACGCCTGTTGGAGCGAGCAATGCACTGGCAAATGCTCTCGGCAGGACAGGCGTGGTCTAGGAATCGGGAGGGCGGTGTGTTCCCTGCCCAGGGAAATATAGCACGTGGGCGCAATCTAGGCAGACTTTTCTTGAAAAAATGCCTGGAGAAGAGTTGTCGGCAAATGTGCCGGAGATTCCCACAAAAGAGGGGACTAGCCTTGCTGTTTTCGGATTCCGATGGAATCGGTTACTTTGTGGACAATGTCCCGGAATTCTTGCGGGGAAACGTCTTCCAGGGCTTTGCCTCGTTCCTTGAGCTGCTCGTTGATTTTGATGGCCGTCTCTTGCATGATCGCGTGCGTATCCTTGCTTCCCCCATAAAGGAAGAAGTTCTTTCCGCGCGTGATTCTGGTTTGGCCGTCGTCTCCGTCCAGTCCGAGGCCGAGCATACCCGCCTTTTTCTTCGGTTTGGGAGTGTTCGCGTCCACGCGAGGCCCCTCGTATTCGTCGTCTTGTGGCTGCGAAATTTCCAAACGCACGGCCGCCCGATATTCAGGCGGCCGTCGCCGTCATTCTCACGTAATCGTCACTCGGCAAGGCCGAGACGCTCAGCGTTTGAAAAAGTTTTTCAAAACACTGGCAGCCGCATCGCGACTATTACCGGCAGAAGGCTTCTGAAATTTCGGCGCTTTCGGTCCTTCCTGAGCTTCGTCGGCCGAATCGTCGTCCGAGAACAACGCCGCGATACGTTTCTTCTTTTCTTCGTCAAGTTCCTGCTGCGGCGGTTCGGCAGCCGGTTGGGCCGAGACATCTTCCGGCGTTTCGTTGACCCGCACGTCGATCGTCTTCGTTTCGGCCGTGGCCGGCGATTCGTCACCGACCGTACCGTCGTCGGTGAGCCATTCATCGACATCGAAGTCGCTTTGAGCGGCTTCGGCCGTACGTGCGGCGGCCTCTTGAACCGATTCGACCTTGGGCTTCGTCGCCGGTTGCCCGACTTTGACGACGAACTCAAGGACGCCGACGATCAACTTGTCGCCGTCGGAGAGGGGGCATTCACCCCGCACTCGCTGACCATTCACGAATGTTCCGTTCTTGCTTCCGAAGTCTCGTACCGCCAAGTAGTCGCCATCGAGAATGATGGCGCAATGGTGACGGCTGACGAGTTCACTTCGGGGGCGGAGATGGCAGTCTTCGGAACGGCCGATGTAGAATCGCGGACCTTTGACGGTGACCGCCTTTCCTGCCAGCGAGCCGCTGGCAACCACCAATTTGACATCCATTGTACCCAACCCTAATCACAGAGTAACGAGGCACCACGGAAGGCCTCGGGGAAAAGTATGGACCTCTGTGACGGCTGTCGTGCGAGCACGGAACAACTCCACGGCATCGCGCCAGCCAGGGGCCCCCCAACACGAAATCAGTCCGAAAACAGCACCAATGGATGATGAAAATGTTGGAGTGCCGAACCGATAGGTTCCGGCAAGGGGTTCTTGCCGACCCCGCGAGTAGCCCGACCCGCGACTGCTCGATTTTCCAGATAAGCCCGAGGAAAACCGGCTCCCGCATCGCCGGTCTGCCGATCGTGCCCGAAACGCGATCGACGTTCTCTGACGGGGACGAACCTATCGAAGCTACACCCTAGCTGCCCCTCTGTCATACTACCAACGCCGCGAAGCGCAGTCAAAGCCTTTTCCGCGGCTCAGTTCATATCGTCGTCAAAACCAGATTATTCGGATCGACGTTTTTCTGTCCAGACGGAGGAACCGTAAATCTTTTCAGAAATTTTTGTGATGGCAGAAATGTCGAGCGACGACTCGTCGGTTTTCACCCATGTGACGAAAAGCGAACCCCTCAAAAGGCGTAGCCATTCGGTCAACACACGTTTCCGGTTGATCGTATGCAGGCATAGATCGTCGAGTCCGGGCAGTTCGGGAGCGAACGGGGAACGCCGAAACAAGATACTGCCGTGTTGGAGGACCGCCCCACGGAGTCTGCGTTGGGCACTGCCGACCACTTTGTGGCCGGCAATGAGCAAGTCTCCCGGGCAGTGACGTTGAAAACACAAGAAGGCTTTCCGATCGGCAGGGACGTTCGCAGGCGAAACGGTTTGCGACTCGGCGGCGCAGCCGAGGTCGGTGACGTCCGCTGACGAATGGCATCCCGTGTCGCCGTGTGCATAAACCGGTGCTCCTGCCGCGTTGAGTACCGTTGCCAGTGAATCGTGCACCACGCGGTACAAGACGTCTCGCTTCGCCGCAAGCGGGTGGCGGAGGGGAAGCGCGATGCTGTACGTCCATTCGTCGTCGTGAAGGATGGCTCCGCCTCCGCTGGGCCGTCGAACAATCGGACAAGACGCGCTCGCCGCATGGCGCCGGCGGTCTTCCAACCGCTGAAAGTAGCCCAAGCTGAGCGTAGCGGGCGACCACCGATATAAGCGGACGGTTGCCGTTCCGTCTTGTTCGGCCTCGCGCAGCAGCAATTCGTCGACGGCCATGTTGTGGACCCCGTCGCGCGGTTCACACCAAAGCAATCGACAGGGCAAAGGTGAGCTGCTCATGGGAAGCGATGTGTCGTCGAAAGAATGCGTGGCCGCTTAGGTCGAAGGGGAAGGCTTCCAAACCAAGCAAGGTTTACGCGCCGCACCGACCTCGTCGGGACGACTGATTTCGGTTGTGTGCGGGGCGTCGTGCAAGGTATCTGCCGGTTCTTCGGTGATGCGGAACAAGGCTTCGACGAAGGCGTCCAGTGTTTCCTTGTTCTCTGTTTCGGTCGGCTCGATCATCAACGCTTCGCGGACGATCAATGGAAAATACATCGTCGGGGCGTGAAATCCATAATCGAGCAGACGCTTGGCGATATCCATCGCCGTGATACCCTTTTCGGCCTTGAGTTTTGCGGCCGTGGCCACGAATTCGTGCATGCAACGATCGCCGTGCGGCACGGGCAAGATGTGCTTTACGCGGCTGAGCAAGTAATTGGCGTTCAATACGGCTGTTTCGCTGACCTTGCGCAGACCGTCCGGACCTTGCGTGCGAATGTAACAATACGTTCGCAACAGAACGCCCACATTGCCGAAAAATGATCGCACTCGCCCGATGGATAGCGGCCGGTCGTAGTCGAGGCGGTAGCCTTGTTCGGTTTTGACGACCACCGGCGAAGGCAAAAAGGGAGCCAAGTCGTCGCGCACGGCGATCGGGCCGGCCCCGGGACCGCCGCCTCCGTGCGGACCGCTGAACGTCTTGTGCGGATTGAAGTGCATCATGTCGGCCCCAAAATCACCGGGGCGGGTGATGCCCATGATCGCGTTCATGTTCGCCCCGTCGATATATACGAGGGCGCCGAAACGATGCACCCGATCGGCGATTTCGGCAATCTGATGATCGAACAATCCCAGCGTGTTGGGGTTGGTGATCATGAAGACGGCTGTTTCCTCGTCGAGCTTTGCGTCGAGGTCGTCCAGGTCGACCAAGCCCTGTTCGTTGCTTTTGATCTCGATCGTGGAGAACCCGGCCATCGAGGCGCTGGCGGGATTGGTGCCGTGTGCGCCGTCGGGGACGAGCACCTTCGTACGCTTCTGTTCCGTGTGCCGGAAATAGGCGGCTGCGGTCAAGAGGGCCGTCAACTCGCCTTGGGCGCCGGCGGCCGGTTGCAAGCTGACCGCCGGCAATCCGGCGATTTCAGCAAGCATTTCCTGGAGTTCGTACAACACTTGCAGGAGGCCTTGAATCGTATCATCGGGCTGCAAGGGGTGTACTTGTGAAAATCCCGGCAAGCCGGCCAAGGTTTCGTTCCGCTTCGGGTTGTACTTCATCGTACAGGAACCGAGCGGATAGAAATGGGTGTCGACCGACATGTTTCGAGTCGAGAGATTGACGAAATGCCGAACGACGTCCGGCTCTGCCAGTTCCGGCAAATCCGGCGGTTCATCGGCCAAAAATGAGTCAGGAATGATATTCGACAGCGGGACCTCGGGAACGTCCGCATCGGGTAACACGCGTTCCCCGCTTCCCGGTTTCGACATTTCGAACAACAGTCGCGTGGCCTGACGGTTTCTCATCGTGTATCGATTTGCGGTTTCTGGCTGACGAGAGAAGTGTCGGTACAAACGGCTTTCCGAGCTATTGCAAGCAATCTACCAGACGGTCGATTTCGGCTTTTGTCCGCTTCTCGGTGACGGCCGTCAACAAGGCGTCGTCCATGTCGGGTAGCCAACGCGAAAGCGGAATTCCGGGGAAAATCCCTGCTTCGGCGGCTTTGGCAATCGCCGCTTCGAGTTTTTCGCGGCTGCCCGCACGAATGACGAATTCTTTGAAAGTCGGGTGGACGAATGCCGGTTTCCACGAGGTTCGCTCGATAATCTGCGTTTTCGCGTAGTGTGCGTTGCGGGCACACGCCTCGGCCATTCGACGAATTCCCCCCTTGCCGAGCGTGGCGAGGAAGACGGTTGCCCGCAATGCCAGCAACCCTTGGTTCGTGCAAATGTTGCTTGTAGCCTTTTCGCGGCGAATGTGCTGTTCCCGCGTTTGCAGCGTCAGGACCCAGCAGCGTTTGCCCCGTCGATCGACGGTTTGACCGACGAGACGGCCCGGCATCCGGCGGACGAATTGCTCGCGGCAAGCCATGATGCCCAGGTAGGGGCCGCCGAATCCCAAAGGAATCCCCAGCGGTTGCCCCTCGGCGACGACGATATCGGCTCCGTAGTCGCTCGGGCGTCGGAGTAGTCCGAGACTCACAGGGTCGACCACCGCGATCAGTAACGCCCCGCATTCTCGAACGGCTTTCGCCACGGATTCGGCATCTTCCAGGCATCCGAAAAAGTTCGGATGTTGCAAGACGACGCAGGCTGTTTTGTCGTTCAGTTCTGCTGCGAGCGTTTCGGTCGTGACTCGTCCGTCGGGGGTGGGTAACGAAACGAGTTCTGCATCGAGGTTGGCCAAGTACGTTGCGACGACCCGGCGGTAATCCGGATGGAGCGAATCGGGAAGAATGACCCGATTGCGACCTCGTGCCGCGGACAACGCCATGACGACCGCTTCGACCGTTGCCGACGCGCCGTCGTACATGCTGGCGTTGGAAATATCCATGCCGGTTAGTTGCGTGACCAGCGTTTGGTACTCGAAAAACGCTTGCAGGTTGCCTTGCGCGACCTCGGGCTGGTACGGCGTGTACGACGTGTAGAATTCGCTTCGCGACGCGACGAAATCGACGACCGCAGGAACGAAATGGTCGTATGCCCCACCGCCGAGGAAGCAGACGGTATCACCGGCGTGGCGGTTTTGGGATGCCGACACGTTCATGTGCCGCGTGAGTTCCCACTCGCTCATCGCCGGTGGCAGGTCGAGAGGGCGCGTCAAACGAATGTCGGATGGAATCGAGGTGAACAGCTCATCGATCGACGCAACGCCGATCGCCTCGAGCATCGCGCGAACATCCTCTTCGGTGTGTGGAATGTAAGCCATCGTATTGCGATTCAACGTGATTTTTCAGCCGGGCAACGACGCAGAAACGAACACGGCCGAGACATGCCCGGCCGGAGGAAAACGATTGCCGACGCTCAGTGATCGGCCTCTTCTTCGCACTGTTTTTTGTAGGCCGCCGGATCGAGCAGGGCATCGATCTCTCCCGTATCGGCCGGACGAAGCTTGATGAGCCACCCCTTGTCTTCAGGAGATTCTTGGATCACAGTCACATCGTCGACGGCATCTTGGTTGACGGCGACGACCTCTCCGCTGATTGGTGCGTACAAGTCGCTGACCGCTTTGACCGACTCGATCTGGCCGAAGGGTTCTCCGGCTTTGACGGTAGTGCCCGGTTCAGGCAGTTCGATGAAGACGATGTCGGATAGCTCGGCCGTGGCAAATGCCGACAGGCCGACGACGGCTACTTGTTCGCCGCCTTCTTCCTCCAGGCAAACCCATTCGTGCGTTTTCGTGTACCGCAGTTTTTCCGGATTCACGAGAGGCTACCTCCTTCGACGACGGCTGTTACCGGGCCGGAACGCCGCACGGCGGCGAGTATCCCGGAAGCGATGAGAAAACTTAAGCTGGGGATGTTCTTCGCAGAATGCCATCCCCAAAGACACGGGCTGCGTTGGTTGTTTCGCACCGACCCGTGAGGCAAAGCGGCTATTGTACACCTCGGCGCACACGCACGGCAGCCCCCCGGCGAATTCCCCCCGCGGTCGGCGGGGATTGTATGTAATGGACAATCCGGTCTCCAAGAAACGCCCTGCGCTCGATCGTCGCTACGAGCCGGTTCGCTTGGTGCGCCGCTTTTTCGACGCTGACTTGCGAGGGCCGGCCGCCTTGGCTGTTTTCGATGCCGACTTCTTGGATTTCTTGGCGGTCTTTCGCGACGACGAGCTCTTTTTTGAAGAGCGTTTGCGACCGGCGGCCTTGGATGTCTTGGCCTTCTTGCGGGCTCGTTGAGCGGTCTTGCGGGTGCCCGTGCCGACCGCCCGGAGAGCCGTCGGGGCTTTTCCGAGCAGGCGGAAGTCGAGTTCTCGTCGTTCCAGGTCGATACCGGCCACCGCGACTCGAACGACGTCTCCCAATCGCAAACGACGGCCGGACATGCGACCGGTCAAACTTCGCGATGCGGCGTCGAACACGTAGTAGTCGTCGCTGAGGGCGTTGATGTGGATGAAGCCGTCGCACGGCAATTCCAATCCTTGGGCGAACAGGCCGAACTTCTCGACGCCTGTGATGACGGCGTTCATCTCCATGCCGACGCGTTCGTTCAAGTAACGCAGCAGTTTCAGTTTGGTTAGTTCACGTTCGGCCATTTCGGCACGGTTTTCCTGATCCGTGCAATGGCGGCCCAAAGCGGCCAGGGCGGCGGGATCCATAGGCGGGGTCTCGCCGAAAATCAACGCGTCGACCAATCGGTGGATGGTCAAATCCGGGTAGCGACGAATCGGCGATGTGAAATGACAATAGCAGTCGCTGGCCAAGGCGAAGTGGCCTTCGTCGGCGGGGCTGTACGCCGCCCGTTTCAGCGAACGAAGCACTGCGTAGTTGACCGCGTACTCGTGCGGTGTGCCGCGCACGGCTTGAAGCAGCCGTTGCAGTGAGAACGGGTTGTCGAGCTCGTCGGCTGCGTAACCCAGCTCGGCGACGAATTCGCGGAGATGGTTCAGACGTCGCAACGCCGGCGGTTTGTGAACGCGACGCAGGAAGAGCCAGTCGCGGTTGCGAAGTTGCTCGGCGACCGCCTCGTTCGTGACGAGCATGAATTCTTCGATCATCTGGTGGCTTTCGGTGTACGGGACGACGTGCGCGCCGACCACGTCCTCATTACGGTCGAGATCGACTTTCAGCTCGGGCATCGACAGCTCCAATGCACCTCGCTCTTGCCGCTTGCGACGCAACAGGCGAGCCAGGTCACGCATCCGCAGCAGCAATTCACAGACTTGCTTGCCGAATTTCCGCTTGAACGCCTCCGGCGTTTCGAGGAATGCATCGACTTCTTCATAAGTAAGTCGCTTCGTGCTGCGGATGACGGATCGGTGCAGGGTCACATCGGTGACGTGGCCTTCGGGAGAAAACTCGATGAATACCGTCTTGGCGAACCGATTTTTCCGGGGCTGGAGGCTCGCCAGCCCGTTCGAGATCAACTCGGGGAGCATCGGGATGACTCGTCCCGGAAGATACACCGACGTGGACCGTTTTTGGGCCTCACGATCGAGCGGGGAATTAGGTTTCACGAAGTGAGCGACATCCGCGATGTGCACCCCCAGTTTCCAGAATCCGCTTGCATCGCGTTCCAGCGAAATAGCGTCGTCGAAATCGCGGGCGTCGACCGGATCGATTGTAATGATCGTCTCACCGGTCAGGTCGAGGCGGTCCGGTGGGATGCTTTCGTCGAAAGCGTCTGCCTGACGCCGAGCGTCTTCGAGAACATCCTCGGGAAAACGCTCGGGCAGATCGAATTGGCGCATGATCGTGCGGGTATCGACCCCCGGCTTGCCTATCGGTCCCAGCACTTCGGTGATGACGGCTTCACCGTCGCGGAAGTGGTTTGGGAAGCGAAGCATTTCGATGACGACCTTGTCGTCGGGGCGTGCATTCTTCGCCCCTGGATCGCCTACGTAGATCGGCTCGGCGAAGACGTTGCCGTCGACGCGGACGAAGCCCATGCCGTCCTGTTCGAAGTATGTACCCACGAACTGGGAGGTTTGACGCTCGATGATCTCGACGATCTGCCCGTAACGGCGGCCTCGCGAACCGCGTCGTTTCACGAGTCGTACACGCACCCGGTCCCCGCTTGAGGCATCTCCCGACCATTCTGCGGGAACATGGATTTCATCGACCGGAAGCGTTTCGGCGAAATCGGCATCCGGACGAACGATCCCGTTACCGGATGCGCGGCGTCGAAATATGCCGGTGATCATGTCGGCTTTTGGTTTCGCGGTAACATCGGCTTTTGCGGAAGCGGCTTGCACTCGATGCCCGGATCCGAAGGAAAGCAGCCCGGCATTGACCAGCTTTTTCACCGCTTTCTTGATCAACGTGCTGTCGTCGGGGGAAAGTTGAAGACGACGCGCGATGGCCTTCGGTTTCAACGGCGTGTAGTCCGGAGACTTGACGAGCTTCAAAACGGCTTGTTGGATTTCAGAAATGCGTTGTTTGGTACCCATGTTTTTCCTTTACTCATGTTTCATGATGGGTGATTTGTCGTTGCGCCGGGAGGAAGCTGGCGGTCTTGATTCTGAGGTGTATCCGTCGATTTGCCCTCATGAAAACGGCAGCGTCGAAGCGACGGTGTGGGCTGTTTGAGGAAGATCGTGCGACGGACGGGCGAAATCGATTTGCGGCTTTGTTGTTCGGTTGCGAGGAAGAATAAGCGGCAGGGCGTGCCGGCGGTATGCGATAAATCGTGCGCGCACAGAGGATGTCGCTATCCCCCAAAAGATAGCATATTGCCCGCTTGCCCCTGAAAAAGCGCCGGTTGTTCGGGGCAGGAGAGTGACAACGTATTCGGCGGTGTCCGCGAAGACACGGACGCAGACCCGAAAATCAAGGCGAGTCGTTCGATGCCGCGCGGAGGGGCCGAACGGCTTGAAATGGTGAGTATCAACCGTCGTAATCGCCGCGACCTTTGAAAACCTTGCAGCCGAGCAAATTGTTGTACGAAGTCCAAGCACTATCGAGATTCGCATCCTCGCGAATTTGACGATCGAATGCCGCAATCTTGGCGTCCAGGTTGTCCAAGCACGCCAACGCAACCGCCTCGAGCGTCATCGGAACCTTCGGACTACCGAACTCTTGAATACCATGATGGGCAACGATCATGTGCTTCAGTCGGACGGCCAGTTCCGAGGGAAATTCTTCACCCGACAGATTTTCGGCTTCTCGAATCTTGTCGGAGAGCATCTCGATTCCGATAACGAGATGGCCAAGTAATTGCCCCGAATCGCTGTAGGCAAATTCTCGCGAATAACTGAGTTCGTCGACCTTTCCTAGATCGTGAAGGAATGCTCCGAACAACAGTAGGTCGGCGTCGATTTGGGGATAACGCGGCGCGATCAACTTGACGATCTCCATCAAGTTGACGATGTGTTCAAGAAGACCGCCGCGGTACGCATGATGATGGCGAATTCCCGCCGGAGCTTCGGCCAGCTTCCGCATCAATCCTTCGTCCATCAAGAAGCATTCGGCCAAGTTGGCCAAATGGTGATTGTTGAGACTTCGCAAAAGTTCCGCCAGGCGGACGGAAAGTTTCTCGACATCGGCCTCGCTGACCGGTACGAAATCCGACGCGTCGACCGTCTCAGGAGGGACGCGTTCGATCTTCGTCGCGATCAGTTGCAGCGCGCCTTGGAAGACTTGCGTCGTGCCGGTGACCCGCACGTAATCGCCGTTTTCAAACGACCGATAGAGCGATTCGGTGGCGTTCCAAAGCCGCGCGTTGATGCTGCCGGTTTTGTCCGACAGATCGACTTGAAGATACAAATTGCCGTTCCGATTCGGACGCAATTGTTTTTCGGTAGCCAGGAAGACCTGGTCGACGTTCTCTTGGGCTTGCAGTTCGTTGACGAATCGGCGGCTCATTGCGAAGAGTGGCTTCCTTGTCCGACGGATCGAAATTGAATGTGGAAAATAGGAAAAATGCAATTGCGGCGGGCGCTGAACGACGGCTCCGAGTAGGTTTCGGTGAACGGAATCGAGTCGCAGGGAGAGGAGTCCGACAACGGGGCAATTCCTGGTTACCCCCTCGCCGGTCATCCGCTGAGAGGTGGTAAATCTATCGTTCTGAAGTGGTAATTCTAGCGCAGACGATGCCCCGGGACAAGGACGCCCGTGGTCGGGACGCACGCCGGGATCGGGCCGTGACAGCACCGTCAATCTGGCGTGATTCGGAACGTGACGGTACAATCCACGGTTCGTTTTGTGGATTCTGTGGTCTGCCTAGGCTGCGGAAATGAATTGACCGATCGGTTCTCCCTAACTGGTGGTAATCATGCGCTGGTCCCGCACGTTCATCCACACGCTGAAAGAGGTTCCCGAAGGCGCGGAAATCCCTAGTCATGTCCTGATCTTGCGGGCAAGTTTGGTGGATCAGGTGATGGCAGGAGTGTACACGTACCTGCCGCTTGGACTGAAAGCCCTGCAGAAAACGGAACAGGTCATCCGGGAAGAAATGAACGCCGCCGGGGCCGTCGAACTGCTGATGCCGGCGATGAGCCCTTTCCATCTATGGGAAAAGACCGGCCGATCGAAAGCCTTCGGCAACGTGCTCGTCCACTTCAACATGGTGCGGCAGAACCGTGAAGTGCACGTGACGTTAGGTCCCACTCATGAGGAGGTGATTACCGACCTCGTGGCTCGCCACATTGCCAGCTATCGCCAACTTCCCATCACTCTTTACCAGATTCAAACCAAATTCAGGAACGAAGAACGGCCCCGCTTCGGCACATTGCGAACCGCCGAGTTCGTAATGAAAGATGCATACAGCTTTGATACCTCGATCGAGGGCCTCAATAAGAGCTACGACAAGATGTATCGGGCATATTGCCGGATCTTTGAGCGGCTGTGTCTCGATTACTTGCCGGTCGAAGCTGAGAGCGGCCCGATCGGGGGGGACGCCAGTCATGAATTCATGGTACCGGCCGAAAACGGCGAAGACCGCATCGTTCACTGTGCCGAGTGCGGCTACGCGGCTAACCTTGAGAAGGCCGAGGTCGGTCCGCGCAGCGGTGAGGAGTCGGATGTCGAGTTGAAAAACCTCGAAATCGTCGATACGCCGAATGTCGGATCGATCGAGTCGGTGTGCCGCCTGTTGGGTTGCGCGCCCGAACAGATGATCAAGACCCTTGTCTACCTCGCCGACGGCAAACCGATCGTCGTTTTGATCCGAGGCGATCACGAAGCGAACGAGAACAAGATCCGCCGGGCGGCCGGAGCGCAGGAGATCGAACTGGCCGATCCGGAGACGATCGAAAAGGTCACCGGTGCCCCGGTGGGCTTTGCGGGACCGGTCGGCTTGAAAGAGTCCGTGCCGATCTTCGCCGATTACGATGTGCGGGCCGTCCGCAATGGAATCACCGGCGCCAACAAAGCCGACGCCCACTACAAGGGGGTGAATTTCGATCGGGATTACCGGGTCGATACCTTTGCCGACCTGCGTTGTGCCGTCGACGGAGACGCCTGTCCTCGTTGCCATTCCACGATGCGTATCCGCAAGGCGATCGAAATCGGTCACGTGTTCAAGTTGGGGACGAAGTACTCCGAGGCGTTGAATGCCCGCTTCCTCGATGCCGATGAGAAACTGCACCCGATGATCATGGGATGCTACGGGATCGGTGTCGGTCGGACGATCGCTACCTTGATTGAGACTTCGTACGACGAAAACGGTATCGTGTGGCCGGTGATCGTCGCGCCGTACGAGGTCGTCATCGCGCCGATCAAGGCGGGCGACGAGACGTTGATGCAGGCGGCCGAAAAGCTGCACGATGCCTTCGAGCAGCGCGGAATCGACGTATTGCTCGACGATCGCGACGTACGCGCTGGCGTGAAGTTCAAAGACGCCGACCTGATCGGCTTCCCGTTGCGGATCGTCGTCGGCGACCGCGGCCTCAAAGAAGGCAAGGTCGAGGTCAAGTGGCGCTGGGAGAGCGAGTCCCAAATGCTTCCGATCGACGATGCCGTCGATACGATTACGGAGTGGCTTGCCGACGAGCGCAAGACGGGCAAGCGGTTCCGTGAGGCTATGGCGACACGTCGTGCCGCGCAAAGGAAGAAGTGAGCGAGATTTCGCTTCGGGCAGACGCGGGAGTCGTTAGTCGACGGGCCGCGTGAGTGATTCCGGAATCGCCACTGTTCCGTCGCAAGCAGGCGACTTCGACGTTCCGTGGCGGTCCACCACCGAGTGCGCAAATTGTGTCGCGTCGGAGAGGACTTCGTCACAACGGTCGGCGACATCGCTCACTTCCCAGTAGTCGTCGGGCTTGAAGAAAAGTTCTCCGCGGCTGTCTCGTTTCGTTTCCACGTCGATTGGGTCGAGATCGACACTGGCATCGTCTTGTTGAAGTCGCAGGCCGCGCGCGAACCAGTGCTTTGTCCGCACCGCATAGGCGATTCCTCCGTCGGAAAACGATTCGACGGCCAGTAATGCTTCTCGTTGTTGAGCCGGTTCGGTGAACGGACGCCGAATGACCTGGACCGGATTATGCCGGCCACATAACGGACACGGCGATGCCCCCCCGCTCGGTTCATCGATCGTGCGACCGAATTCGTCGGCGGAAGCTGAGAGAATCCATTCAGCCGCCATCGGCAGCAGGTCGTGCGCATAACACAGGGTCGGTGAACGCAAACCCGCGTACTGCCTTTCCGGAAAGCGGATCAACAGCGGTACGTGAAGCGTTTCGTTGTACAGCCGTTCGTCGGGACCGACGACACCGTGTTCACCCAGCGGGTATCCGCGAGCGGATGTGAACACGAACAGAGTATTCGGACGGGCCTCGTCGATCGCTTTGACAAAGGCTTCGAGGCACCGGTCCAACACGGTAATTTCGGCGGCATAGGAAACTTGGTGGAGGAACACTACGTCGGGATCGAGCTGGTCGGTTTCCGCCCGGAGACATGGAGGCGTCGTGCTTTGCTCGGCAGGCGAATCGTCCTCCGAAAGGTAGTGTTCGCGGAAGGCAATGGGGGCCTGCCACGTTCGGTTCAGATAGTCGAACCGGCAATAGGCGGTGAACGGCTCGGCCGATTGAGTCAGGATTTGGACGGTTTCGGCGGCCAATCGCGCGATCGGGGTTTCGCTCCAATCGTCGGCCGGCGCATCGCAAGCGACGGTGAGCGACGCGAGGGAATACGCCTCGTCGAAGCCCTGGGCCGCATCGGATTCGAGAATCTCGCGATCGTCGCTGATCAGCAGGGCCTTTCGGCCGGGTAGACGAATCGGAGCGGTCTTGCCGTTGCGCAGTAATGCCGGATGTCGGCCGCTCACCAGGGACTCGAAACCGCGCCATAAGTCGTTCGTCGCCGTGAAGCAGTTCTCAAACAGGAATGCTTCGGCGGCCAGGCGGTTCAAGCCCGGGGTGTCGACCCACGTGTTTCCGTACGGTCCCAGGAAACCGGCCTGAATGCGATCGATACACAGGATGACGACATTCATGCCTTGGATTGTATCGTACCTTCAGCGGCTTCCCAGGGAGGGACCGCGAAACGGTTCCGGGAGCAAGGGGTCAGCTCTCCGCGGAGGCATCGCCGAAATACTTGCGGCGAAAGGCCAATGCCACGTTGACCAGCATGATCAACACGGGCACTTCGACCAGCGGGCCGATTACCGCGGCGAATGCGGCGCCTGAATTGATTCCGAAGACGGCCACCGCCACGGCGATCGCCAGCTCGAAGTTGTTGCTGGCCGCGGTGAAGGCCAACGTGGCGGTTTGCGGATAATTCGCTCCCGCTTTCTTGCTGAGCCAAAAACTGAGCAGAAACATTACCACGAAGTAGATCAGCAGCGGGATCGCGATTCGGACGACATCCAAGGGGATCTGAACGATCAGGTTTCCCTTGAGGCTGAACATTACGATGATGGTGAACAAGAGGGCGATCAGCGTAATCGGGCTGATCTTCGGGATGAACGTTTCGTGGTACCAGGTCTTACCTTTGGCCTTCACAAGAACGAAGCGGGTGAGCATGCCGGCCAGGAACGGAATCCCCAGGTAGATGAATACGCTCTCAGCGATTTGTGCGATGCTCACGTCGACGGTGCTGCCTTGCAGGCCGAACAGCGGCGGAAGCACGGTAATGAAAATCCAGGCGTACACGCTGTAGAACAACACTTGGAAGATACTGTTGAAGGCGACCAGCCCGGCGCAGTATTCCGTGTCGCCGTCGGCCAGATCATTCCATACGATGACCATGGCAATGCAACGGGCCAACCCGATCATGATCAGGCCGACCATGTATTCCGGGTATCCTCGCAACAGCATGATTGCGAGGAAAAACATCAAAATCGGACCGATGATCCAGTTTTGGACGAGCGAGAGGCCGAGCACCTTCCAATTGCGAAAGACGTCGCCGAGTTCTTCGTATTTGACCTTCGCCAAAGGCGGATACATCATCAAGATCAAACCGATCGCAATCGGGATATTGGTGGTCCCGACTTGAAATTTGTGGATGAACGCTTCGACGCCGGGTACGAGTCGCCCAAGGGCGATTCCCAACGCCATGGCCAAAAAGATCCACAAAGTCAAGAAGCGATCGAGAAACGACAACCCCGTCTTGCGAGGACATTCCCGCGTGACGGCTTCCGTCGATTTCGTCTGGGACATTGCGATTGGTTCTCCCTCGTTGTCGGTTCGTAAGCGGTAATGCGATACGGATCGTCGAACGCGTTTCGGCTAGCGATTTTCCAACGACTCGGGCAGCGTTTCTACGAAGGTCCGGATTTCATCGCGAACGCGTCGATAACAATCGAGAGCCTCTTCTTCCGTTGCGGCTTCGCGGGCCAATCGAGGCGGGTCGTCGAACAGTACGTGTACGACCTTCGTCGCGCCGGGAAACACGGGACAGTGTTCATCGGCATGGCCGCAAACGGTTACGACGTAGTCGAAGGCGATGTCTTTGAGTTCGTCGACATGTTTGGACCGCTGTTGCGAGATGTCGACGCCGGCTTCGGCCATGACACGCACGGCATGCGGATTCAGTCCGTGCGTTTCGATTCCCGCCGAGTATGCCTCGATGCGGTCGCCTTTCAAGTGCCGCGTCCAACCCTCGGCCATCTGGCTACGGCAAGAATTTCCTGTGCACAAAAACAAAATGCGAAGCATGGCGTCAAAAACCATCAACGGCAGTGTTCTTTGGAACGTGAGGCGATCATCCGGTGGATACGTCGGCGATCGTCAACTATTTGTGCGTCGTGTTCGGCGAATTCGACGGCATGTTGAAGGACATCCGCCGCGAAGTCGGACAGCGACTCGGAGAGCCGAAAAAAGCTCCACCGACCCCGTTGTTCGACGTCGATGAGCCCGGCTTGCCGCAATACCCGCAGGTGTCGGGAGACCGTCGAACCGGCCAAACCGAGCAGATCGACCAACTGGCAGTGACAAACCGCGGCTTCGCCCGCCGTCCAAAGCACGCATAAAATGCGCATGCGCGTGCGATCGGCCATCGCCGACAAAGGCGAGACGACTGCGTCCAAAACGCCTGCCTTCGAAGGAACGGGAGCGTCGAGTTCGGTGGTCATCGGATATTCCGCCTGCCGGCGGCAACGGAGTTTCGTCCTTGCACTGTTCGCCAAAAAGCGAAATGATACCGGGAACGAGCTTTTCGGGGAAGGGGAGGTGTAAGCATCATCGCGGTTTCGGCGTCCTATCGGGTGTAGGCGAAACAAGGCGAGGGAATTTCCTGTCGGTGGTCAAATTGGGGGACGAGGGGATGGGAGGCAGGGCGTTATTGATCGCGTTCACGGTGGGGGCGTTGTTGTCCGGCGGCGGGACGCTTGCGCAGCCGACCGCCCAGGAGCCGACGCGAAGCGGCTTTGATCTGCAAAACTTGACGATCCCGCTTCGAGAGATTCGCTCGGGCGGTCCCCCCAAGGACGGTATTCCGGCCATCACGAATCCGGCGGTTATTCCCGCCGGAACAGCGAAGTTTTTAGGAGCGGCCGATCGCGTGATCGGCGTTGTGATCGCCGGTCGGGCCCGGGCGTATCCGTTGAAGATTTTGAATCAACACGAAATCGTCAACGATCGGTTGGGCGACGTCCCGATTGCGGTGACGTATTGTCCGTTATGTGATTCGGCGGTCGTGTTCGACCGTCGCACGTCCTTGGGCGAACTGGAATTCGGTGTGTCCGGCCTTCTCTATAACAGCAACGTGCTGATGTACGACCGGGCGAAACAGCGGTTGTGGTCGCAAATGGCGATGCAAGGCGTGTCGGGGGACGCCGCGGGCGTGACGCTTCGACCGATTCCCTTTGAAACGACCACGTGGAGCAAATGGCGTAGTCGCCATCCCGAGGGGGATGTTCTTTCCGATCGAACGGGCTTCAATCGAAACTATCGCGTCGATCCGTATGCCGGGTATGCGCGGCTCGACCGCTTGTGGTTTCCTGTCCGGCCGCTGGATCGTCGTCTGCCTTTGAAAACGCGAGTACTCGGTGTGACGGTCGACGGCAAAGCAAGAGCATACCCGATCGCGGCATTTGCCGAGAAGAAGCAAGTGCTCGATGATGAGTTGGGCGGTAAGCGTTTCCGCGTCGAATTCGATGCGAAAGACGGCGTCGCGCGCGTGGTCCAGGCGGAAAACGGCCTTCGGTGGGTCTATAGCTATTGGTTTGCCTGGTACGCCTTTCATCCCGATACCGAGGTCGCGCGCGTCGAGTAGCGATCGTTTGCAATCAACTCGGGCATCGCTTGCGATGACGTGGTACACTGATGTTTCGTGAGTCACCCCCGAACGCATGATTGAAGGCAGCGGTTTCCCACGAAGTCTCCGTGTCGGCGATGAACGAGTCTCACCTGTCGTTGGCGAATCTGGAAAGACGCAACTGCGGCTCTTGCAGATGCGGCACACAACTGGTTGCGTGCTGCATTTTCGTCTGGGCCGTCTTGCCGGGCGTAAGGATGCCGGAACGATTCGTGGTCGCCGCGGAAGCAGTCCAGCCAAAGGGGGACGCGGCCCGGCTACCGCAGACCTTGGCAATTTCGAACGACGGCAAACGGTTGTATGTCGGGTGCGCGGGGACACACGACCTGCTGTTGGTTGATCCGCAGGACGGAACGATCGTGCGGCATGCAGCATTGCCCGGTCCGCCGAGCGGCGTGCTGATGCATCCGGGGAACGACGAAATCCTCGTGTTGATCGAATCGTCCAAGGGAATGGTGTGCGCATTCGATGCCCGGACATTGGCTGCAAAGGGAAGTGTTGTCGTCGGACATACGCCCGTCGATGCCGTATTTGGGAAAGACCGGAGGACACTTTACGTTTGTAATCGCTTCGACGATTCCCTTTCCGTTGTCGACTGGAGGCAGCGACGCGTGTTGAAGACGATTTCCGTCGGGTGGGAACCGATCGCCGTCGATCGCACGCCCGATGGGGCGTCGCTCGTGATTGCACACCATCTTCCCGACGTGCGTACGGATCGGCCGAGCGAAATCGAAGTACGATGTGCGTTGACGGTGATCGACACGGCGACGCTGGCTCGACGCGTGATACCGTTGTGGCACGGGGCGCATAGCGCCCGCGATGTGCGCGTGTTGCCTGACGGACGATATGCGGTCGTCTCGCATTTGTTCGGCAATTTCGAGTCGATGCCCTTTCGAGTGGAGAACGGTTGGATCAATGCGAACGTCGTTGCGGTCGTCGACTTGGAAAAGGAACGGGTGTACGCCACGATCGGGCTGGACGAATACTACGAGGGAGCCGCCGTTCCCTGGGGAATCACGCCGGCGGCGGGAGGCGATGTCGTGTGTGTTGCGGCGTCCGGCACGCACGAACTGCTTTATATGAAACGCGACGAATTGCTCGGCGAATACGCCTATCGCACAATGCAGCCGATGCTCGCCGTGTGGCCGATCTACTTGAGTCTAGGCGACAGCTTGTGGCGCCATGTTCCGCTTCCCGGCCGCGGCCCGCGGGCAATCGTCGCGCACGGCAACATCGTGTATGTCGCCGAACGGTACAGCGATACGATCGCGTGTGTCGATCTCTCGCGGGAAGAACCTCACGTGCGGCAGCTTCGTTTGGGACCAGGCGTTGGCGATGATCCGGTCTTGCGGGGCGAGGCCTTGTTCCACGACGCGACGATTTGCTATCAGCATTGGCAAAGTTGCGCTTCGTGTCATCCCGACGGCCGGATGGATGCCTTGAACTGGGATCTGCTGAACGATGGGACGGGCAATCCCAAGAACACGAAGAGCTTGCTCTTTTCGCATGTCACACCGCCGGCCATGGCAACCGGTGTGCGTCCGACGGCCGAGGCGGCTGTACGAGCCGGGTTGAAACACATCCTGTTTGCCGGAGAGGACGAACAAAAAGCCGAGCTGTTGGATGCCTATCTGCGCGCATTGCGGCCGATTCCCAGCCCCGCATTGGTCGACGGTGAACTCAGCCCGGCAGCTCGCCGCGGGCGCGAATTGTTCTTCTCTGCCGAATTGAGATGCGACCGTTGTCATGCCGGTGCGTATTACACCGATGGTCGCAAACACGATGTAGGTACGGCCGGCTCCGTGGACGCCGACCCGCGATTCGATACCCCCACCCTCATCGAGGTATGGCGGACGGCACCATATCTGCACGACGGCCGGTATCGCACGCTGGAAGAGCTTTTCCACGAGGGGAAGCACGGATTGTGGGGCAGAGAATTGACCAAAGCCCAAATTGCCGATCTTGTCGAGTTCGTGCGGTCGCTCTGATCTTACCGAAACCCGACGACGGGGACGGTTGATGCCGCGTGTCGGGGTGGTGTGCTTCCACAAATGCCGAGGAACGACAGGCTCGGGGGGCGCGGTACCGTTCTTCGCGTTGCGGTAGAATGACGGTTTCGGCAGTGTGTATCGTTGCGTACACACCGCGGCGAGGCGTTCTGTCTTGTTGGCATTGTCGACAATGTGTTGTGTGCGAGGTTTTGCATGCGGTCCCGCTATCGCCTGATGACTCCCGGGCCGACGCCTGTTCCTGACGCTGCCAGGGCCGTGCTGGCCGAGCCCGTGCGGCATCATCGCACGCCCGAATTTCGCACGCTGTTGGCCGAGGCAGTCGAGTTGCTCCAGTACGTGTTTTGCACTCGCAACGACGTCGCCATCCTGACGAGTTCAGGTACGGGGGCCATGGAGGCCTGTGTGGCGGCTGCCGTCGGGCGCGGTGACAAGGCGATCGTGCTCGATTCGGGTAAGTTCGCGCACCGTTGGGGCGAAATTGCCCGACGATTCGGTGCGGAGGTGATATCCTTGTCGCTTCCGTGGGGGAAGGCATATTCACCCGAGATGCTTCGCGAGGCATTGGAGCAGCATGCGGATTGTCGGGCTGTCTTTGCCACACTTTCGGAAAGCAGCACGGGAGTGGGACACGACATCGAGGGGCTAGGAAAGGTCGTTCGTGAGTCGAAGGCACTATTCGTCGTCGACGCCATCAGCGGGGCCGGTTGCATGGAATGCCGCACGGATGATTGGGGGATCGATCTTCTGGCGGTGGGAAGTCAAAAGGCGCTCGCGATTCCGCCGGGTTTGGCGTTCGTGGCGGTCAGCCCGAGGGTCTGGGAGCGGTTGGATCGACGTCCCGAGCGGCCTTGTTATTATTTCGACTTGGCCGCGTATCGGCGGGCATGGGAAAAGCACGATACGCCGTACACCCCCGCAAGCGGCCTTGTAAGGGCACTGGTCGTCAACCTGCGCGAGATTCGCGCCTACGGGATCGAAAAAATCTGGGCGAGGTGTCGGCGGTTGGCGGCGGCAACGCGGGCCGGTTTGTCGGCGGTCGGGTTCTCGATGGTTGCCGAGAGGCCGGCCGACGGTCTGACGGCGGCGTATTTTCCCGCCGGGATCGACGGAAAGGCGTTCTTGCTGCGGCTCGAAGAACGCTTCGGTATCAAGTTGGCAGGAGGGCAGGGGCCTTTGGCCGGAAAGATTTGCCGCATCAGCCACATGGGGGAAGTGGATGAAGTCGATATCTTGGGCGTGTTGGGGGCGATCGAATTGACGCTCATCGAACTGGACGCGACGATACGGCCGGGGCAAGCGACCACCGCCGCTTCTGAAGTACTGGCAGCGGCTCAATTCGAAGCTTGAAGCGACGTGGTAAGACACACGGCAAGCGCGAACCAAGGGCTTGTTCGGGAGAAAGGGGAAGGCGACATGGCGAAACGACGTGTCATCGTATTGGACAACATCGCCCGAGAAGGTCTCCACGAATTGGAGGCCGTGGGCGAATTCGAGGTCGTCGTGCAAACAGGGTTGGCCGGGGACGATCTCAAAGCGGCCTTGGCCGATGCCGATGCCGCCATTTGCCGGAGCGGCGTCAAGATTACCGCGGATGTTCTCGAAGGGAATACACGGTTGAAGGCGATCGCGCGGGCGGGCGTCGGCGTCGATAATATCGACCTCGAGGCGGCGACGCGGCAGGGGATCGTCGTAATGAATACGCCGGGCGGGAACACGCTGGCCACGGCCGAACTGACGATTGCGCTGATGCTCGCCGTTTCCCGCCGTATTCCCGAAGCCTGGCAATCGCTCAACGAAGGGCGTTGGGACCGCAAGATGTTCATGGGAACCCAACTCGAAGGAAAGACGTTGGGGATCGTCGGACTAGGTCGTATCGGTCAAGCAGTTGCGCAGCGGGCGGTCGGCTTCGGCATGAAAGTGATCGGTTACGATCCGCTCGTGTCGCAAGATCGTGCCCGCGAGTTACACGTTGCGTTGGTGGATCATCTCGAGGACCTCTTGCCGCAAGTGGATTACCTGACCGTCCATACGCCGCTCAACGATCAAACGCGACACTTGATCAATCGGGATCGCATCGCCTTGTTGAAGCCGGGCGTTCGCTTGATCAATTGCGCCCGGGGCGGAATCTACGAAGAAGCGGCCCTCGTTGAAGGTCTGAAATCGGGCAGGATCGCCGGTGTGGCCGTCGATGTGTACGAGAATGAACCCTGTACCGACAGCCCGCTTTTCGGAATGCCGAACGTCGTATGCACCCCGCACCTTGGGGCAAGTTCTCGTGAAGCCCAAAAGGCTGTGGCCCTGGAAGCCGTGAAACTGATCACCGACTTCTTGCTCCACGGCACGATTCGCCAGTCGGTAAACGTCTCACCGATCGACGCGGCGACGCTCGCTTCTGTAGGTCCCGACATGAACCTGGCCTATCGATTGGGGCTTGCGTTGGCCCAGATGCACAACGGTGCGCCGGAGGCATGCAAGCTCGTTTACCAAGGCGATGTCGCCGAACGCGATACGCGACTGCTGAGTGCGGCGTTTGCCGCAGGGCTCCTCGAAGCAGCGATGGACCTGTCGGTCAGCATCGTCAACGCCGAAGTCTTTCTCAAAGAGCGGGGGATCCGCGTGTACGAAGAGCGGACGCCCGAACGGGGCGACTTTGGTTCGGCCATTCATGCCGAAGTTTCAACAGCGGCCGATACGAAGACGATTTGCGGTACGGTGATCGGGCAGAATCAGCCGCGGATCGTCGGCATGGGATCGTGTCCTTTGGTGGCACCTCTAGAAGGCATCTTGCTTTTCTTCGTGCATCGCGATATGCCGGGCGTGATCGGCCGAGTGGGCAACCTGTTTGCCCGCTACGGGATCAATATCGGACACATGTCGGTCGGGCGCAGTACAAATGAGCCGGGGCACGAAGCGATCGGCGTGCTCGTCCTCGATTCGGTGCCCACCGCCGAGGCGATCGACGAATTTCGTGCCATGGACGCGATCGGCGATAATTGGTTGGTGAAATTGCCGCCGCTTGCCGAAGTGCCGGTCTGGATGCGCTGATACGGTGACGGCACGAATCCTGACCGCAGAAGCCGCCCCGGCTGCGCGAGAAAATCGGGCATTGGTCGGTTTCATTCGCCCGGGCGAATCGTCAGGGTGACGGTCGTCGACTTCGCGGCGGGCAGAGCGATGCCCAACCGCGTGGGCTTCTTGTGGTAATGGATGTCTTCTTCGATCGTTTCGGCGTTGATTGTGAACGGGACGCCGCCGGTGTCGATTCGCACCGAAACGGCTCCCTCGCCTTCGCCGATGATCAACGAGTCGCCTTGACGTTTCCACGAATCGAAGGTCAGCAATGCGGTTTCGAAAGAAGCGGGCTCGCGGAAAGTCGCCGTGTCGGTCACGATCAGGCTTCCGGTACCTTCACGAGAGAACGTAAAGCTCCGCTCCAGCCGCAGCAACGTGTCGACCGCGTAGGCATCGGTCAAGTCGAGAACGAGGCGATCGTGTCGATCGGAGAACTCGGTTTCGAGTACACGGGCGCGGGCGTCGCGGCCGGGACGTTGTAATTTACCCGCGATAACAGGCACGGGGTGGCCGAACGAATTGAGAAGGTTGCTTTCGTACCGGCGGCTGCTGAAGGTCCGGGCGGTGTAGACCTCACCTCCGGGATCGACCAAAGGCACGTGAACTCGCAAGGCGACCACATATGTTCCCACGTCGTTGTGATTGTGGTGCTCGGCGTTGTGGCCGCCTTTGAGCGCAACCGCCAGGTCCGATGAAGGGCCTGTTCCCCGTGCAATCAAGATTCCGGCATCGGAAAACCAGTCGCGCAATGCGTGAGAAGCGTGTTCGCTGCTCGGCGGTGTGCTCGAGGCGGAATTTGGAAACACGAAAATGCCGATCGCATAAAGGCCGTCGGAAGGGCCGGCTGCGGGGCCGAGGTAGCGACGTTCGAGTTCCTCCATACCGAGTCGAAATCGACGACTGAGAAATCCCGACATGATCGGATTCGGCGAAGCGCCGTAGGCGCAGTCGGCGAAAGCAGGATAGATTCCCGGGGTCATCTCCATCCGATAGCCGAAGGTGGCGATCGGTCGGATCGCTTCACGCCCCAACCAGTCGAGTCGGCCGCCGGTCGCCTGGTACACGGTTTCAGAAAGCATGACGAATCGTCCGAAGCCGTAGTTCCAATAGCCGATGCCTTCGCTGCAATAACCGTCGGGCGTGAAACCCGACAGAAAGTTTTGCACGAATTTTTCTGCCGATGCGACGAAGTAGGCCCGCCGTTCGCGCGATTCGATGTTTTCCAATGCGGCGCCGGTCACGCCCGCCAAACAGACGGCGTTCCAGTTGTTGGTCGTCGTGAGCCACCAAAGCCGCGGCTTGCCCGTCTTCAGCGACTGTTCGAACGGTGTGAAGATTCGGCGTTCGAGGTTTTCACGGATGATGGTGCGCGTTTCGGGGCTGAGTTCATCGGCGAGCCAGTAATCGATGGTCGCCAGCATCCAACCGACTGCCGAGGAGTTCAAATCGATTTCAGTCGTCTCTCGACGAAAGTTGGCCAAGCTTCGGTCGTGTGCCGGGAGAACCCATGTCTTGTCACGACAAAGCTCCGCGATGGCTTCTTCCAATGCGGGGATGAATCGCCCTTTGTGCTCGACGCATTCGGCCAGCGCCAACGTGTGCACGCGCGACGTTCGCTGCGAGATGACTCGCTGGCCCCGCGTGCGATTGCCGGTCTTGGAGAAATCGAGGTAGACCTCGTCGGTCAACGGCGGCATCGGCTCGTCGAGAAGGTCTTCTGCGCGGTGAACAACCGACTGAAATCCAGGGTCGGTTGTTGCGTGCGCCCACGCATCACGGTCGCTCGCAGGAGCTCCCACGCCTCGTGGCGACGCCGGAAGAAGTTCGGCAATCGCCTTCACGCGTTCAGGGGCGGGGGAGTCATCGCCTAAAGCAACAGCGGCGTTGCCCAGAATCATCGCACCCAGAAGCAAGACGCAGAACGATTCACGGATAGCGTTTCGACGGCACGACGATATCGATTTCAGGAAAGCGGACATGGCAGGCCTCCTGTTTGTCGGCGGGAAAAACAAGGCAGGAAGCCATATCATGCTTCCTGCCTCGACGTCGTGCAAGTGCCAAATCGAGTTGCTCGGAAGGCCTCGCGGTGTTCAGCGGACCATCGTCATGTCGAACTGTTGCAACACTACGTCAAAGATCTGTGTGTCGCGCACGGTCGTGTGGGGAAAGACTCCCGGCGTCGACGAAACGGCTACCGTGAGCTGCGAGGGATCGTAGGCGGGAGCTCCGTGCGATCCGCCGATTAGCGAGGCATCCAAGGGAATGCTGCGGCTCGACGGGTCGAAGCACAATTCGACCGGGTCGTATCCCGGCTTGCGGTGAATGTCGACGGTTCGTGCGAAGGCGGGCGCACGCGCGTCGTCCAACCACCAGTAGTACGCTTGCCAACTGTCGGGAGTCGAGACGAGGACGACGTCTCCGCTTCGCGGATGAAGCAGTTCGTACCGGATCAATGTGGCACCGGCCAAGACTTCGGCGATTCCTTCGTGTCCCTCGAACAGCTCGACGACTTTTTGCTGGGTCTGCGGATCGCCGTCTTGGACGTAAATGTGGCTGAATTGATGATCGACGACGGCGAAGGCACGGCTTTTCTCCAGGTCGAGATGCTCACCGTCGTCACGTTCTTCGACTGCCAGCAGGCCCGCTTCGCGAAGCACGCGGTTGGGATAGACGACCGATTGGACCGGCGTGATGGCGTATTCTCCGGCGATCAGCCACGCCGGATCGGTGTCGTACGATTCACGCAGGCCTTCGGCGAGTCGGCCCAGGGCTTGGTCCAATTCGGCGACGGCGGCTTGAGCCTCGGGACTGTCGGGTCCGGATCGCTGAGCGGCATAATCCAAATGCGGCAGATATATGTAGAACAGCCGAGGTCGATAAAACCTCGCTGCGAGCACGGCCGAGTCGACGATCCAGTTCGTCCCTTGAATTCCCGCCATCGGCCCCCAAAAGTGGTGCAGGGGAAAATCGCCGAGCTTCTCCCGGAGTTCTTCATACAGCTCGTTCGGCCGCGTGTAGCACCACATGGTTTCGGAGCCGTCGGGATTGTGGATCGGCTTGGGCGTGCAGACATAATCTGCTTCACACCCGACGCTATGCAAGGGGAACCACACGGCGCTGGTGATTCCCGCTTCGTGGTGCGACAGAAGATCCCACAACTGCGGTTTTAGGATACAGTCGTTGGGCGACGTCCACATCTCGACGCGCCGCTTGTCTCGCCAGTAGAACCCGTTGCCGATGACACCGTGGTCGCGCGGCAGCAATCCGGTCGTCATATTGGCCTGCACCGGGCAGGTAACGCACGGAAAAGAAGGGGCCAAATTGACGATCTCGCCTCCGGCGGTCATCCGGCGAAGGTTTTGCATCACGGCGACGTCTTTTTCCCGCAAACCGGGGACCGACAGAAACACGAGGTATTCGACCATGGCGATCGCCTTTCGTTCGAAGTGTTGCGTCGTCGGTTGGGTTGAACGATCGTGGCAGCGCCCTTACTTGTTGAGCGACTCAAGACAGGACGTCAGAAACGATTTCGCCAGCCGGGCAATTTCGGGGGCCCGATGGCTGTCGCGGGACAGCTCGACATACACTCCGCGATCGTACCCGCTATCGAGGAGTGCCTGCAAGACGGGCGGGAACTCGATCACCCCTTCGCCGAACGGCAAATGTTCGTGAACGCCCGGTTTCATGTCTTCAATGTGGATGTTGACCAGTTCCGGGGCACACGCCCGAATCACGGTTGCCGGATCGCCTTCGCCGTTGCACACGACGTGGCCTATGTCCAACGTCAGTCGGAGTAAGGGACTGTCGCATTCCGCTTTCAGTCGACGATAGTCGGCTACGGTTGCGACAAGCATTCCCGGTTCCGGTTCGAAGCCGATCGGAATCCCGAATTTTTCGGCGAGCGCCAGAACGGACGACACGCCTTCGGTCAGACGCCTCCAGGCCGCTTTCGGATCGTCGGCGTGATCGATTCCGGACCAAACGGAAACACAGTCGGCACCGAGTTCGGCAGCACAGCGGAAGGCGTGTTCGTAAAACGCGATGCGTCGGCGCCGCTTTTGCGGATCAGGCGTAATCAACGTGGGTTCGTGTTTTAACCGGGGATCGAGCAAGTATCGCGCGCCGGTTTCGATGACGCACCGCATGTCGTAAGTCTGTAGTGCGCGGCGGATGCGGGCCGCCTGCGACGACCAATCACCGTACGGCGACAAAAGATTGTGGTCGATCGTCAGCCCTACGGCGCGGTACCCCAGTTCGCCCAAGATTGCGACGGCATCCGACGGATCGTGATGTGCAAATCCGTTTGTGTTGTATCCGAGGATCATGGCCGCACTTCGAAAAACCTTGAGGATCACGTGGCACGCAAGTAACGACCTGCGAAGATGGTCGGCGGCAACAGAACGAGGGCGCACAGCGCAGCAGTCAGGCCGGCGGCGGCAAACACGACGGCAGCGTCGAGCACAATGAGCCCGAATATGGCTTGGGTGACGACGAGCTGCACCCGCTTGGAGGTCGGGTTTTGAAGCACCCACACGCAACGAAACGCCAACCAACCGGCGAGCAAGACGAAAAGCGACGTCCAACGGAAAGTGTCTTTTGCGGCGATGGGAAACTGGGCCCCGAAGAAGCCCAGAATCGCAATCCCGGCCAGCATGATGCACCCGGCCATGGCGGTCGTAGCTCGCGACGAGTGCACCGCTTCCGTGCGGGCGAACAACGTCAAACCGGCGACGTAGCAGGTGAGCCCGCAGACAATGCCGAGCCCGTGATCGAGCGGTCCTGATGCGGCGAGGTATGCCCACGCGAAATTCAATCCACGGCACGCCCCCATGGCGATCGGACCAGCGGCGGTCGGTTTGAGTTTTGCATTGTACGCAATAACACACACAACAAGTCCGGCGAACGCGGCCGAACCTGCTATCGCACTTGCATCCGATGAAGGACGCACGATCCACATGGCGAGCAGCATGGACAGCACGGCGCCGACAAGCAAGCCGACGGCGAGTCGCCGCGCGGCGGCTATCGTGATCGTTCCCGAGGGGATCGGCCGCTCCGGGCGTTCGGCGGCATCGAGGTTGCGGTCCACGATGTCGTTGACCACAACACCGAAGGCGTACACGAAAGCCGAGGTCGCACCTACGACGACAGCGGTCGGTACGTGGGCGACGAGCTGCTGTTGCGTCCACACGGCGGGCATGGTGGAAAGTGCCGTGCCGGTTAGCAATCCGGCCACGGAATCGGCGGCCGCCGTGAACAAATTCGGCAGTCGCACGAGTTGCAGTATCCCTTTCCAAGTGCGGACGTTCATGTGACGTGTCCTAGTTTGACGCTTCGATTGCGGGCAAGAGGTGGTCGCGGGCGGCGCGACCGGCCGCATCCGGGTCGTCGATATACGGGTACAATTCGACGGTGACCCAGCCGTCGTAACCGGTTTTGCCGATCTCCTCGAGGACGGCATGAAGATCGATCGCCCCCTCGCCCGGAATCAAATGGGCGTGAACACGCGATGCGGCGATGTCTTCGATGTGGTAGTGCCGCGTATGGGCCGCCATTTCGGCGACCCACTGCTGCGGTTCTTGCTCGACACAAAAGGCATGGCCGATGTCGAAGTTCAATCCGACGAAAGGAGAGTCGATTCGGTCGGCGAACTCGAGGTACTGTTCGAAGCGTTCGATCAACAACCCCGGTTCGGGTTCGATGAGAAGGTTGACTTCCAGACGTTCGGCAATTTCGACGCAAGGCATGAACTCGTCATAGAAAACAGCATAGGCGTGTTTCCGGGAAACGCCGCGCGGGATCGGTCCGCCCGGTTCGGTTTGAATGCCCGGTGCCCCCAGATCGTGGGCGAGCTTCAAGGCACGCTTCGTGTGTTCCCGACGCACGGCACGATAGTGGGGATCAGGTTCGATCCACGAAGGATGCCAATAAGGCTGACGCGGATCGGCAACCGCATTCATCATGAAGGCATTGACGTTCGAGATTGCCAAGCCGTATTCGTCGAGCATGGCAACGATGGTGTCGATGTCTTCGGGCAACGTCGAAGGCGGCCAGGCGTGCGGCGCATCGGCGAGTAGCTCGAGGCCTTCGTAGCCGAGCGAGGCAATTCGCCGAATCGTCTCGGCCAACGAGTAATTCAGGTACGCATTGGAACTGTACGCAAGTTTCATCATGACTCCCAAAGGTAGTTGGTTCGAATGCCTGCGGATTTTCCGAGCCGGCGAATCGCCGTGCGCACGGAATCAACTGCTTGCGCTGCGGTACGAAGTCAGCGCCGCTTGAAAGATCATGCGCGATACGATCAAGGATACGAGGGCGGCGACGACGGCGAAAAGGGGCAGGAACCAATCCTCGAAATGTTCCGGGTGAACGGGCAACGCCAGCAATCTCGCCGGCACGTTGACGACGACCAAGATCGGTACGATGAACGTAAAAAACCATCGTAACGGTGCGCCGTATGTACCGTCGAAGATCTCCATCGGATAACGACCGAAATTCACGATGTAAAACCAGAAATCGTATAGCGTTTGATTGCGCCCGAGCCAGATGCTGGTGGCCGCCAAGGAAATCATCAACGAGTACATGATGGCGACGCCGCACGCGATATACAGCGGGTACAGCACACACTGGAACAGCGTGGGGGTGTAGTCGATTCGCATCAAGGAATAGGCCAAGAGTAAAAGACCGAACCCGAAGTTGCCCATGCCTGCCCAGTGAACCCGACGAAGAGAAACCAAGAATTGCGTGTCGATCGGCTTGAGCAGCGCGAAGTCAAGATTACCCAAGCGAATCAAGTCGCTGAATTCGTCGGCATTCGGCATGAAGAAGGTCTGGATCAGGCTGTTGATCAGCAATCCGGTCGCCATGAAGACGAAGAATTCGTACTTGCCCCACCCCGTGTCGGCACCGATCGACGGCGTATAACGAAAGATCAACACGTAAAAACCCAGATTCATCAACATCCACGACAGTGAAGAAAGCACTTGGATGATGAAGTGAGCGCGAAACGTCGTCTCGCGAATCAAGCTATTGCGGGCGAAGGTGAGGAACACGGCGAGATAGTTCGGTTGCTCGCGCATGGGGTCATCCTCCGAAAGCGCTGTACCGACGAGTGCCGTAATGGAAGGCAATGCGCCCTGCGACAGCGAAGAAAAGGACCCAGCTCGCTTGGATGCACAAACCGCGCACCAGTTCGGGGCCGGTCACCTTCCCCAGGAACACGGCTGCCGGAAAGTACGCGAGGTATTGCAAGGGGATCGCTCGCACGAATACGTCGAAGGGGTACGGCAACATGTCGATCGGAAACATGTGGCCGGAGAAAAAGAAGTTGAACAGCATGTACACGAATAAGAGCGAGTTGACTTCCAAGAACCAGAAGCCCAACATGCCGATCGTGCTTTCGAGGAAGAATCCCAGCAGAAAGCCGAGGATCAACGACAACACGAAGGCCGCCAGGACCGGCGGGGCGGGCCATCCGGGAAAAAAGTTCCGGCAAAGAAAGAATACGAACGCGAACGGACCGATCGCCACCGAATAGTAAACGGCCTTGTGAGCGGCCCGGTAAGCCAGCAGGTAACCGATCATATCGATCGGTTGGATGAGAAACCGCTTGATCGTCCCTTCACGGATTTCACGGGCAATGCCCGAAGCCAAACCCGGCATGCTTGAAAACGCTCGGGCGACCATCGTGAGAAGATAATACGCTACAAAGTCATGATAGGTGTATCCGACGATGCGGTCCGGTTTTCCCGGCAACGTGGCGGCTGCCGAGAAGACCGCGCCCCAGAGGAAGATTTGCGTCACGATGGGCAGAAAACGCATCAACGTCCCCAGCGCGAAATCGCCGCGATAGACGAGCCGTTCTTGGACGCTGATGCGGAAAATCGTCCACCAAACCGTCAGGGGGTTGATTCGGGAGGGCGAAATTCCGTCGAGGGTGCGTGGCATGGCGAGAACGTCGGTTTCGCTGGAATAGACTCTGGTAGTGTCGTGATACGGGCGGGTGGTGCGCCGGCGGCGTTTTGTGAACCAATCAGCCGGCCGCGGATGCGGGAGCAGCGACCGCGCCGTTGGCGCTTCCGTTGTGTTCGGCGGTCGAAAAGACTTCGGCAATCACTTCTTCCAAGGGCGGATCTTCCACGCTCACGTCATCGATCGCGTGTGCGGCAAGCAAATTCGAAACCACTTCGGTGACGCCGCGTCGAGGAACTTTCAAGCGGACACGAGGCGGTGCCTTTTCCACGATCGTTCCGAAGCGATCGACTTCATCAGGCACGATGCCGCCGGCGAATTGGACGGTCACGACCTTGTAACCGCCGAAGCGGTCGACGATACCCTCGAGAGAGCCGTCGTAGATGATTTCACCTTGCGCGATGACGACGACGCGCCGGCACAGGGCCGCGATATCTTTCATGTAATGACTGGTCAACAAGACGGTGATTTTGCGACGTTGTTGGTATTCACGCAGGAATCGTTGAATCGTGTATTGGGCGACCACATCCAAACCGATCGTCGGTTCGTCGAGGAACAGCACCTCCGGTTCGTGCAGCAGAGCCGCGATCAGTTCCATTTTCATGCGTTCACCCAGCGACAACTCCCGAACGGGCTGATGCATCAATCGCCGTACATCGAGCATTTCCGTTAGTTCGTCGCGGGTTTTCTCAAACCGATCGGGGGAGATCCGATAAATCTGCTGATGCAGTCGGAAAGATTCGGCCGCGGGCAAATCCCACCAAAGCTGGTTTTTCTGCCCCATCACCAACGCAAACCGACGCCGATAGGCGTTTTCACGATGCCACGGAACGTGACCCAGCACCGTTGCCGTTCCCGATGTGGGCGTAATAACGCCCGACAACAGCTTCAGCGTGGTCGTTTTGCCCGCTCCGTTGGGGCCCAAAAAGGCCACTAGTTCTCCCCGTTCGACCTCCAGGTCGATTCCTCTGACCGCTTCAACGACCCGATATTCGCGACGAAATAGACCGCGCAGCGATGCCCACAGGCCTTCCTGTTTTTGATAGACCTTGTATACCTTGCGCAGTTTGTCTAGTTTTATGATCGGCATAGGTCGGTAGCGATTGCCCACGGGGCAGGGGAGGGGATTCGCCGCACGAATTCCATTATACGGCGGAGGGGAATCGGCGGAAATTACGGCCGATTTCCGGCGGCCGTCCGAAGGAATAGCCGGAACGTTCGCGACGTGGCGGGCCGAATCCGATACGACGTCCGTACAGGAGTTACAAAAGTAGGAACAACGCCAAAAGCAGGATTCCCAGGGCCAGGACTCCGGCTCCGGCTGCAAGACCGATTCTGACCCAAGAGAGGGGCTTCGTGCCGTAATGCTTGCCGGTTTGGCCGTTGATGAGAAAGCGATATTTTTTGTCTCGGTACATGTACGTGAGGACGTAGACCGGCAGCAGAATCAGATCGGACGACGCGTTTTCGAAAGTCACGTCGACGCTGTGGATTTGATGCGTATCGCCGGGCATGAAAGCGGCGACCTCGTTGCGCTCCCATTGCTCGAAGACTTGACGTGAGATTGCCTCGGCTTGTTCGCGGGTGATCGTGTATTCTTCACAGGCCCAACCGGCCAAGTAATACGGCTCGTAACGTCGCATACCGGCCAGATGGAACGGCGTGATGCGATCGGCCAGTTCTTGCGGCAGGCCTCGGCTGCCCGAAATCAGGTAGCCATTGTGAAACTGATGATGGCGACCGGCCAACGGCCACCATTCGGTTTCGCGAACCCTGCGGGTTTTGGTCACCGTCTTGCCGTTTTCGACCGTCGTGTACGTTTCGGTTCGGTACCAGTACTCGCCGATCATCGCCTGCCATGTCGATCGGGCGAGCATGCTGAACGACCAGAAGGGGATATAGACACCCCGCAGCTTTTCGGACAGCGCGGCCGCTTTGAGATCGGCGGGGCGAAACCAGCGGTTTTCGTTCAGCCAACGATCGAAAATCTCGCGGGCCTTCTCGGGGGTGATCGCGAACCCGATGACGAATTCCGGTTCCTGCTTACCGGTGACCTCGGGCGAGAACTCGACGACGTATGTCGAGTCGCAAAAAGGACACACGTAGCTGCGTTGCGAGCGGTCGACGGCCACCTCGGCACCGCAGTTCTTGCAGCGAAAGTGGCGATCCGGTGGTGAGGACGGCCGCTTTCGCTGTTGCGGCGGACTTTGTGCGGCGCCGCAATAGGGGCAGAATTTGTCGTCGGCCTCGACAATGCCGGAGCACGTGGGGCAAACGATCGTCGCCACGACGGGCATTTCTTCGGCACCGCCTGTCGGATCGTTTTGGATTACCTGCGACATGCCCATCGACCCTCACGCGTGTGGTCGTTACGTGTGGCTTTGTTGATAAACGGCGTGAAGCAGGGCTTCACTGCTCTTGTATTTCTTGCCGCCCGAGAGGGCCGCATCGAGCAAACGCCGTGCGTCTGCCTCGCTGTGCCCCAACGTGATCAGGATTTCGTACGTTTCCGAGACGACATCCGACGGAGCGCTGTCTGCGCTCACCGATTCACCACGCCCCACCAAAAGGGCGAACTTGGACATTTTGCGACGTAGTTTCGCTACGATACGATCGGCCATGGCCGGGCCCACGCCCGGGAGGCCGGAAAGGTACTTCGTATCCTGTTCTTCGATCGCGGTTGCAATATCTTGAACAGGACGCACCATCGCTCGCAGGGCTTTCTTGGTTCCAAGGCCGTCCACCGAACAAATCATCTCGAAAAACTCGCGTTCGACTTCGGAATTGAACCCGATCAGCCGAGGAACCATGCGGCCCTGATTCGGATTGCCGTCCAGGAATTCGAGGGTGTGCAACGCAACCTCGGTGCCCAACTCGCCCTGTAGGCCCCGGCGGGTGAACTCGGGGACGAGCACCTCGTATTCGAATCCGCCGACGGCGATCGTCGCAGCCGTTTCGGTCAAACGAACGAGTTTGCCGGTAATCTTCGTGATCAAGCGTACCCTCCGTGTGCTTTGGAAGCGGTCATCCGACTCCCAGCTTGGCTTTTATCGAGCGAATCAGCTCGACGGCTTGGCCGATTTCGGCCTTCTGCCGTTCGGGCTCTTGCGGAATCTCGCGTTCGATGGTCAACGCGCCGTCGTATCCGAGGTCGAGCAACGTTTTCAGAAAGGCTTCCGCGTCGACGTCACCGGTTCCGAACGGGACTTCGGTTCCCCATTCTTGCCCGGGATTTGCAGCCCATTTGGCATCCTTACAATGCACGCTTCGCACGTAGGGGCCGATCTTTCTCAGGGCTTCGAGCGGTTCGCCCGTTCCGTAGAGAATCATGTTTGCAGGATCGAAATTGACAAAGATGTTGTCTCGCTCGACGTCCTTGAGAAATTGCAACAGGCCGTCGGCCGTTTCTTGGCCGGTTTCCAAATGCAATCGTTGGTCGTTGGCGGCGAGATGATCGCAAACCTCGCGTGTGACATCGAGCACCTCACGATACAGCGGATCGGAGGCGTCGTGAGGAATAAACCCCAGGTGCAACCCGACGGCGTCGACGCCCAACAGCTTGGCGAAATCGGCGATTTCTTTCAGCTCTTGCGTGCGGGCGGCACGGGTTTCGGGCGGGACGAGTCCCACCGTCTTGGAAACCGTCGGAATATCCGCGTAGCTTTCTCCTTCGAAACCGGCGAAGACGACGGTAATCCGAATTCCCAGGTCGTCGAGTTGCTTCAAGAACTTCTTCGCGTTTTCCTCGGTTCGGGTCACCTTTTGCGGGGTGTGTAGTTGAATCGTCGGGACGCCCAGTTCGTGGGCCACGTTCAGGTGGACGCCCAAGCCTGCATCGATGCTGGCAAACACGCCGATCGGCCACTTTTCCATGGCGAACTCCTCATCGGTGAATAGGGGGACTTGCATTGTAGACCGACGTTCGCATGTCGCCGACGC
This sequence comes from Thermostilla marina, assembly GCF_054657455.1. NCBI lineage: Bacteria > Pseudomonadati > Planctomycetota > Planctomycetia > Pirellulales > Thermoguttaceae > Thermostilla > Thermostilla marina. The sequence goes on from NZ_BAAHYR010000001.1 coordinate 2,030,371, forward strand.
GCACGTCGGTCGGATTGTTTCCATCGGATCGATGCGCAGAATAGCGAAACCGGGAGCCGGTTGCAACCGTCGAGCCCACCGGACGACGGCCGACTACCAACGAAAATCGAAACGAGGCGTCCGAACGGTGCAACGTTCGAACGCCTCTGCGGGGTTTATCGTTGACTGCACCGGTTGAGATGCAGCCGGATTGCTGGGGCGTCAGGACGAATAGCGACTCAAATCGGGTTTGACCCCTTCGGGCGTTTCGTCGCTGTCGATTTCGAACCATTCCGGTTTGAACTCGATACGGCGACCCTCGCGGGCAGCCATGTTTGTCGTCAGGGCCAGCACGGCGTCGTCGAGCGCCACGGGCGGATAGCACCGCGGATGGATTTCGGGATCCGATGCGTCGGGATTGTTGACGATGCACCAAGCCCAATGTTCGAGCTCTTCTTTGTAGCCGCGGCTGGCCGAAACCATCGCGCCCAGACCTTCTTTCTTCTTTTGAGCGGGGCCGCTGGCCTGCGTATCCAGTGCGGCTCCGGCGTCGCTCTTTTTCACGTCGACCTTGGCCGAGGTGTCGGAACCGGCAAAGAGCATCGCCTCTTTTTCCCGTTCGATGATCAGCGTGCCGCTGGTACCCATGATGACCTCGCCGTACCCGCCGAATCCATTACCGTTGATCGACGAGTATTGGAAAGCAATCTTCTTCATCTTGTCGACGGGATGATCCGGATTGTAACCCGGTGCCGGGTATTCCACGATGCAGTACACGTGATCTTCGATCTCGCGGTCGAGCGGGAAGATCGGCCGATTCCCGGCGGCAACGACGTTCAGCGGCAGCTTCTTCTCGCCGCCGTTGGCCGCGGCCACGAAGATGCTGGCGGCATCGAGCTGGTGGCTGCCCAATTCGGCCATCAGACCGCCGCCGGTTCGTTCCCACAGACGCCAACGAATGAGCTCTTCGATTGCGGGGCGGAAGTACGGATCGTGGCCGGGGGCTTCCAAAGTCTTGTCTTCGTAACCCAGTTCCTTGACTGTTTCGGCGATGACCTGGTCTTCGATTTGGGCCTGCTTTTGAGCAACGAGCTTGCGGTACTTTTCGACCTCTTTGGTGTCGCCTCGCTCTTCGGCCGCCTTCAGTTGCTTCTTCCAGCTTTCGAGCTCCTTCACCAAGCGGTTGCCGGCTTCGTCTTCGTCGGGTTTGACACCCGGCGGAAGGGGCATTTTCCAACTGTCGCGGCCGGGAAGGTTTCCGCGGTGCCACTGGCCGCGGATGTAGTGAATGTCGCCCAACAACCCCTGGAGGATCATGTTGTAGGCGTTCTCGTAAAGGATGTTGTAGTGCCGTTGCAGCCCGACGGCCAAGTGTTTCTTGGCCTGGATAGCGGCACGGGCCATTTCTTTGCATTCATGGACCGAATGCCCCATCAGCTTCTCGGTCAACACATGAAAACCTTTTTGCAAGGCCATTACGGCCGCGGGGGCATGCAAGTGCAGCGGCAAGCCGATGATCACACCGTCGAGGTCTTTTTCGGTGTTGAGGAGTTCGCGATAGTCACCGTAGACCTTGACGTGCTTGCGGGCTTCGTCCTCGGTTTTCCAGCCGTACTTTGCCATCAATCCGGGACGAGCCGCGAGTGCGGCCTCACTGTAATGATCGCCATGGAAAGCGCGGTACACGTTGTACGGCCGAATGTCGGCGATGGCGACGACTTCATGAAATTCGGGGTTCAATGCACCGATGAGCACGTTCCCTTCATCACCGGTGCCCAGCACGGCCACTCGCACTCGACGCGGCAACGTGCTTTCGTAACCGAAGTAAAAGGCGCCCAACGACCCGCCGGCGACCAACGCGGTCAATGCCCCCGATTTCACGAAATCGCGGCGCGACAACATCATGTCGCCCATCACGGTGTTGAAATTGGCTTGACCAACAGCTCGTTCTTCAGGTGTCAGGTTCATATTTCCTCAGACCTTGCTTGAGTATCTTGATTTGTGGGATTGGGAAACAGGTTCAAAGTCGGCGACGACGGTTGCAAACCGTATCGGACCGATTTCGATCAACCTTTCGGAGACTCTTTCTTGGCTTGTTCGGTTTTCGCTGCTTTCGGCTTGCAGCAGCCGATGCGCTGTCGCAAGGGAACGCAGACATAGTCGTAAAGGAACCGGTCGAGTCCGGCCCAACGGCCGACCGGCAATGCGGCCAAGGCAAGCATGGCGACCATCTCGACGAAGTTCTTGTCGACCAACAAGGCGTGTCCGACCACCGGCGGAGCATGCGGGATGACCGTCGGCCAAGGCCACTGCGTTGCGACCACGAATGCCAAGAAGCCCGCGCCGCCGAGTGCCGCCAACCGCGTAAAACATCCAAGCATCAAGCACAGGCCAATGGCCGTCAGGGCGTAGGTGACGGTGAAGTCCAGCAACTCCGAACGACTGTTCGCAAAGGGCAGCTTGACAGGCAGCCGATCGGACGGGATGACCGGTCCCGCAATCGTTCCGCGAGCACGCTGTTCGTCGCTGAGAAGCGACAACAGACGCAGGTGGTAACTTTCGCCCATGGCGTCGATCGCTTTGCCCCACGTGGCGACCTTGCTCCGAAGTTCCTGTTGGCGATCCCACAATCGCTGACGTTGGAATTCGGTGCCCTCATTCTTGCTGGCCATATCGCGCTTGAGTTGTTCCAATCCGGAAAAGCACGCCAGCATTTCTTTGCGGTTCTGGGCGAGGTACTTATTCAGCCCCGTCAGGTACATCTTGTGGATTCGGTCCACTTCCTTCTTTTGCTTGTCGTCGAGTGAGTATGCGGCCAGGAAGCGTTCTCGCATGTCGTTCCAGGCGGCTTCATAACCCGGGGCCGTGACGACTTTTTCGCCGTCTTTCTCGACGACCGCGAAACGTTTTGTGCCGTCGATATCGGGCAACATTGCATAGAAAACCGGCGCGAACGGGCCTTTCGCCTGACTCGAGAAAGGCGCGGCCGAAAACTCGTCGGCGTTTTGGATCTTCCACACTCCCTCGTAAAGGAAGTGCCAACCAATGGTCAGCCGTAACGCCACCAAAAGGACGACGGCGACCAGACCGATTTGATACTTGGAGCTACTCAGGGCTGACCTCCTTCCGCTATGTGATCGGGGAAGATACGCTCGAGGCGTCCTCGATCTGGGACATACGATACGTTGAGTGTTCGAACCGATTCGACGTCTAAACGGAGGGAACGGGAGGAAGCGGTTCGCACACCATGGGGCGCTTACGGGAAAGTTGCAGACTCTCTTATTCTAATTCACCGCGTTTGCCTTCTCTACCGGCCTTATCAACAAAAATCGGGGGGTCTAGAGTGCGCGGACGGTGGGCCGGCGCAGCATCCCTATCGGATATTACGCAGCCGCGATCGAGTTGTTTTCGGGTTCGTGGAAAGATTCTCCGGGGGAATAGGTGCGGAATTTGCCAGGCGAAATTGGTTTTTTCGGCGGGCGCGGCACCTTGCAGACCTATGTCGCAGCCGTGTACGCTTTTCGTTTTCGCCGATGATCCTCGGTGGATCTGCCGGATTTTCAGTTGAGATCGAACGTCAAGGAGTCCGCGATGCGCGTCGTACTCGGTTTTCCTCACGAAGCTCGTCACCGCGAGCTGTTGGCGCAGATTCTTCCCGACGCCGAATTTGTGGATTCCCCCCAAGAGGATCTTCCGCACGAGCTTTTGCAGGCGGACATCTTCTGCGGGCACGTGAAGGTGCCGGTCGATTGGGAACGTATCGTGAAAGGCGGTCGTTTGCGCTGGATCCAGTCTTCGGCGGCGGGTATGGATCATTGCCTGACGCCGCCGGTGATTGCCTCGGACATCGTCGTGACCAGTGCATCGGGTTTGCTGGCCGATCAAGTCGCCGAACACACAACGGCTCTGGTGACCGGCTGGTGTCGCAGTCTGCCCGTCTTTTTTCGCGCGCAGCAAAAAAAAGAATTCATTCGTCGTCCGACCCGCGATTTGACCGGGGCGACGGTTGCGATCGTGGGATTCGGCGGGGTGGGGCGTCGGATTGCTCAGATTTGGCGGACATTTAAGACCCGGCTGCTGGCAGTCGACAAGTTTCCCGTCGACAAACCGGACTATGTCGAGACCCTGGTGCCGCCCGAGCAAATGTTGGACGTAATTCCCCAGGCCGAGGTGGTTGTGCTGTGCTTGCCGCTGAATCGTTCCACACGCAAATCGGTGGGGGCCGCATTCTTCTCGGCAATGAAGTCCGACGCGTTGTTCGCGAACGTCGCCAGGGGGGCCATCGTCGTGCACGAGGACTTGATCGAGGCTCTGCGAATCGGTCATCTGGCGGGAGCCGTCATGGACGTCACGGATCCCGAACCACTGCCGCCGGAGAGCCCTCTTTGGGATATGCAGAACGTGATTATAACCCCTCATGTAGGTGGCCAGGTGAAGACCCGGGCCGACGACGTGGTTCGGTTGTTTGCCGAAAACCTGCGGCGTTGGAAAGATGGTCGCCCTTTGATCAATCGGATCACAAACAAAGAGGAGGGGTACCCCTTCCGTGACGGTTCGTGTCCGCTATGGATCGATGTTGAATCGGAGGTTCCCCGCTTATGAGGGAACTGACAGGGGGCTGGTCATGACGAAATCTTCCTATGTATCGTAGATTGTCTATCCTTTGTCGTTGCGGCGGGCTGATCTTGGGGTCCCGTCTGGAACTGCGTATGATACCGGCACGGGGCAAATCGATTTGATGGGCGTGCCGGCCGGATACCGGGAGACATTGCGTTTGTTATGGAATCGTCCGACCCGTTCAAACCCGAGGAAGAGTCGCGAATGGCGACAACGACCCTCGTTCACGAGGCAAGCGCGACCCGCACCTGGGGCGGTCACGTGGCGACCGGCTGCTCGCCTGCGCTGCTGGAGCAATACCAGTCGATCATCCAGCGACAGCGAGTAAGTTGGACGGAGCATCTTCGGTTTATCCGGCCGCTTGGTTCCGGTGGCCAGGGAGTCGTCTATTTGACCGAGCGACGGGGAGCGGACGATTTCACCCTGCCGGTGGCCGTCAAAGTCTTTTCGCCGGAACGGTACGCCAATGATGCCGCGTACGACGAGGCAATGTATCGTATCGCTTCCGTCTCGGCCCGCGTGGCTCAGATCCAGCAAGACAATTTATTGGCCGTTCACAACTGGGTCGAACGCCATCGCATTCGGCTGATGGAGATGGAATGGGTCGACGGTTTCGACCTGCGCGAATTGCTGACTCGCCGCCGTTACGAGCAGGTACAAAAACGGGTCAGCCTGCAACGGTGGTGCGAAATCAATGAAGTCGTCGTCACGGCCGGTCCCGTTCAGCCGCGGTTGAAGCCGGGGGTTGCGATGGCGGTGATCCGCGATTGTTTGGCCGCCCTGGCGGCCTTGCACCGTGGAGGCATCGTGCACGGCGACTTGAAACCGTCGAACATCATGCTCAAGCGTACCGGTAGCGGCAAGATCGTCGATTTCGGGTCGGCATACGCACTCGATGATCCGCCGCCGCAACGGACGTGCACACCGACGTACGCGGCTCCTGAAGTGCTCGAGAACGGCGAGTGTACTCCCCGCTCCGACCTGGCGAGCTTGGGCTATGTTTTGATCGAAATGCTGGCGGGCGTGTCGCCGTTCTACGGGCTGACGACCCGTAAAGAATTGCTCGAGCAAAAGCGGTTCTTGGCGCAACGGCTCGATAAGGTTTTGCCCAAAGACGTGGTGTCGAGCGAGTTGTTGATGAATTTCTGTCGGCGATTGATTGCGCCCGATCCCGATCGACGTTTCCCGGATGCCGAACAGGCCGACTTGCAGCCGGAGGGAGCGGCCGCCTTTCACCGACAGCTGGTCAAAGGCGATTTGGCCTCGGAATACGACAACGATATCCGACTGTGGTTGCAGGAGCTGGGGGACTGACGCCGTCGCGTATTCCGTCAAGTCTTTGGGAGCTCCAGACGCCGGCCTTCTGCGGCGCTTCGATCGGCAATGTCGACTACCTGGACGGCACGACACAGATCGTCGATGTCGGTCATTCGCCGGATCAGGCTCGTGACCATCCGGTAGAAGATCATCAGCATCGATTCCGTGAGCGGAACCTCTTGTTCGAGCGCTTCGATGTGCTGTCCTGCCTGATCGAACCAAACAAGCGTCGTCGGCGGATCGAGGTACGCCACACCGTGTTCGCATACGACCTTCATTGCCGGAGGCGGGCGGTACGAGAGCGCTTCTTGCCACGGTTCCCAGCTACTGTGAGCGCAGTCGATCATGGCGATGGGACCCGATTGAGATGTCGCTACCTCGCCGAAGTCGAGTGTCAACGCCAGCAGGTGTGAATCATCCCCTACTGGGGCTCGGCAACGTGTGGCAGTGACACGACGTGGTCCTTGCCCCATGACGAAGGTGCACCAGTCGACTAGTTCTGCGGCGTGGCGCTGGAGATTCAGGCCTCCGTTGGGAAGTCTTCCCGGCCGCGGATTGCGCGGTGGAATGCGATCGTGGCAGAACAGCAAACGCGGCGGCCCCAGTCGTGTGGCGATCAACTCTTTCAATCGGATCGTCGCCGGATAATGCCGTCGGGGCAATTCCGCCATGAACGCCACACCGGCCGTCGCCACACGATCCCGCACCCGACGTAGTTCGTCGGGAGTGAGAACGACGTCTTTTCCCAGGAACACGGCTTTGGCTTCGTCGCAAGCCGCCAAGATCGGCAGTGGGCCGAACCAAGCCGTATCGAGAACGACGACCGCATCGACGTTCGGGTCCCGACACATCGCCCTAAAGCCGGCGTACAGACGTACGGGATCCGCGGAAACGGTCTCGGCTACGCGGCACGCGATGGGTTCACATACTGCCCGAACTTCCAGGCGGTCGACCAGCGTCCGCAATGCGGCAAGGTAGCGTTGGTGTGCACCGTTGCCGAAACCGATGATTCCGATACGTAATTTGACACCCATGCCGCTCGATGAAAGCTCCTGGTACGTGGGTGATGCGGTTTCAAGGCCGGGACGGGCAACCGGTTCTTCGCATGAATATGGTGCTTTTGCCAAGTTTGGATGAGCTCGGCAATAGCGAACAGACGGCAATTTCGTCGGTATTCGCCGCTAGTTGAGCACAAAGCCATTGTTTGAAGCTAGCTCAATTCTCAAGAGAATGCAAAAGCCGGCCCGAACGCCCCTTGCGAGTGGGAGGATTTCGAAGATCGAGGGGGATGGGTAGTTTTTTTGGGGCTCGTCCATTGCGTTCCGGGCGATCGTGAGTATCCTGCAAAGGATCATGTGCTTCCACGGAGGGCCGATCCTCGCTTCGGATGAAGCGCAGGTTCGGCGAAGCGGCAACAGGTCACCAGAACATACCTCCGTCGATCGAACGTTTTTTCGAGGCGGTTTGGTCGGCGATAACCTGTGGTCCCACCCGGCCCTCTCGGCCAAGGATTTGTTGACGCGCCGAACTCGCTCGTTCGCGTAAGAAAGCGGATCATTCGGCGTCTTTGCATTCGACGGCGATCGTCAGACGGTCGTTCAGTTTTGTTCCGACGGTAAAGGCGGAAACGCGGCCGGTGTGCGATCGTGGTACGGCTAGGCAATTGCATCCGCGCCGTACCCATTTGATTCATCATGTGACGAAAGGAGTAGCGAGCATGTCTCCGGTCTTGGTTGTGGCGATGCATTTGGTATTGGCCGTCAACGCCGATACGTCTTACGCGAACGCATATCGCTCGAGCATGGAAACCGGACGTCCGTTGGTCGTCTTGGTGGGTGCCGAGTGGTGCCCGGCGTGTCGAACGATGAAGACGGAGGTCTTGCCCGTCCTCGAAAAACGCGGTGAACTCAAACGCGTCGCTTTTGCCCAAGTCGATTACGATGCCGAAGGCAAACTTGCCCGCGAGTTGACCAATGGCGGGGCGATTCCCCAGCTTTTGGTGTTCGAACACAATAACGGCCGAGACTGGAAGGTGCGACGTCTGATCGGGAGTCAGCCGGTCGAAAAAGTGGTCCGATTCTTGCGTGAGGGCCTAGGGACGACGCAAGCGTCTCGGGAAGACCGATCGGAAGCAAATACAGACGATCAAACCTCGGCGATTGCTTCACGCAATCGGCAACCGCCGAAATGAGCTGCAACGCGAGCGGCCGATCACCTACAGCCGCAACAGCGAAAGAGCGACGTGCAACAGGCGGTGTTCGAGGAGGTACGCCTCTTCGTTTTCATGTTCGAACGTACACACCAGGTAATGCAGACCTTTGGTGTAGGCGATCTGGTAGTTGCGCCCGATGATGACGGATGGGACCGTCACGGCATCGAATCCCCAGGTTGTGCCGGAGAGACGTTTCTTGATGCCGCCGGCGATCAGGTTCGTCACTTCCCCCACGCCGTCGACGACTTGATTGTCGATCTTGTCGAATCGCTCTTGGAGAAAACCGGTGGCGAGATTCAAGGCGACTTGTTCGGCCATGTTGACGGTGATGAATCCCGACACTTTGCCGTGGACACCGATCACGCCGGTGACGGCTCCCGGTTCGTGAATGGGTGCCGATGAAAAGCCTACAAACCTCGCCTTGGCGTCGCACATGGTGAGCGATTCTGTGACGGCGGCGGTCATGGATTGGAGCAATTTGGGATCGGCGGGGATCTCCAGTGTTCCGTTTTCATACGTAAGTGTCGCCATGATTCGCACGATTCCGTTGTTGGGGACTTCATGTCGTCGGCCGCCTGGGGCCAATCCTCCGGCCGGTCGGCACCATCGGCTGTAGCGGGCGAGATCACCTCCGAAAAAGTATGGGATATCCGTGGAGGAATGCCGACGCGAACGCGGAAAAAAGCCGTTTTTCCCTGGCCCTTCTCGCGGGGAGGTGCGGTCTTCGGCGTTACAATCAATGCAACCGGAACGGCGGCGAAAGGCAAACGAAGGTGGCACGTGCGGGACGCCGACGAGAACGCCCCCTCATTCCCGCGCGATTCCGTACCGGCGAATTTTGCGATCCAGCGTCGATCGCTCGATACCCAAGATCATCGCCGAACGCGATTTGTTCCAATTGGTGTGCTTCAGCGTGGCGGCGATATGCGCTTTTTCCATTTCGGCCAATGAGCAGGGCCGATACGCGCTTTCCAGCATGGCGTCGGCGGTGTCTCCCGCTGTGTTGAGGCTCGACAAGAGGAGATCTTCCTGGTCGATCGCATCCCCCCTGCAAAGGACGACCGCCCGCTCGATGACGTTTTTCAGTTCGCGGACGTTGCCCGGCCAACGATAGCTGACGAGGCGATCCATCGCCCGTTGCGTAAATCCCTTGATCTTGCGCCCGGTTTCCTCACGAAACTTGTTCAGGAAATAGTAAGCCAGTACGGGGATGTCGTCGACCCGCTTGCGCAGCGGAGGAACGACGATTTCCAACACTCGCAACCGGAAGAAAAGGTCACGGCGAAATCGGCCTTCGGCGACCTCTTTTTCCAAGTCTCGGTTGGTCGCGGCGATGACACGTACATCCACTTTGATGGCCTTGCTGCCGCCGAGTCGTTCGAAGGGATGACCTTCGAGCACGCGGAGAAATTTGGCCTGGATTCCGGGGCTCATTTCCCCGATCTCGTCCAGCATGATGGTGCCTTGGTGGGCGAGTTCGAACTTGCCGATTTTCCGTTCATATGCTCCCGTAAAGGCACCTTTTTCGTGGCCGAACAACTCGCTGGCCAACAGTTCTTCAGAGAGAGCGGCACAGTTCAGGCATACGAACGTGTGGTCCCGCCGCGGACTCGAATAATGCACGGCACGAGCGACAAGTTCTTTGCCGACGCCGCTTTCGCCGCGAATGAGCACGGTGGCCTTGCTGGCAGCGGCGCGGGCGATCTCTTCATTGATTTTGACGATCGCCTCGCTGCGACCGACGATTTCGGATTGGATGCCCAGCCGTTCTCGAAGTTGATAGTTTTCTGTTCGTACCTGAGTGAGATTTTGTGCAAGTTCCTCCCGGCGAGTGAGATTTCCCAGGGCCACCGAAACCGTATCGGCGACGGCGAGCGTAAACTCGAGGTCTTGGGGATCGAGTTCGCAATCGGCGACCGTGGAGTACACGTGGATGATTCCGAGTACCTTGTTGCCTTGCCGGATGGGCGCGCAAATCACGCTGGTGGCGCGGATTTCACCTTGACTGTCGCGGCTGGCGATGGCGCTGTCGCCCATGACGTTGCGGGCAAGAACAGCCTCACCTTCGCGCAGGACGGTTCCGGCCAAAAAGCCCGAAACCCGAAAATACCGATATTTCGACGTTGTTTTCGACGCGACCAGCGTAAGGTTGTCGGCTGTGGGCGGCTCGTCGGTATCGCGAGGGGCGACGTAGATGGCACCGGCGTCGATCTTGACGTTTTGGAACAAGCCCTCCAGTGCCGTTTCGGCCATGCTCTTCACGTCGGGCGCTTTTCCGAGCTCGAACGCCAACCGGCACAAGCGAGCGGCCGCACGTCCTAGTTGCGAGACACCGGCTTCTTCCGATTCGGCCGAATCCAAGAGCCTTGCACGATCCCGACGGTGTGTGATCGTCGTGGGGCCGTGGCCGGCGAGAACGTCGATGTCTTCTTCGGAAAGATTTGTGGAAACGCCGGTCGGCGGTGGAGCCGGATCGCGGCTGACGACCGTTCCCGATTCGGGAAATGCATCGCTCAAATTGTAGACAAACACCAACTGCGACCGTCCGATTCGGACGACATCTCCCGGCTTCAGCGGCCAATCGTTGCGGATCAATTGGTTGCCGACCGCCGTTCCGTTCCGACTTTCCAAATCTCGCAAATACCATTTGCCCTCCGACATGAAGATTTCGGCATGGCTGCGACTGACCCGTTCGTCTTTGATGACGATTTGGTTCGTCGGAGCGCGGCCGATCGTCACCAGTTGGCCGGGAACGAGACGAAAGACGTCGGTCCACTTCGAGCCCTCACGGATGACGAGATAGGCAAGTTCGGGCACGGATTCCTCCAGCAAAACGCGAGCGAGAGATGGAAAGCGAACGATCCTTCCATTTCACCATTGTAAAGTGAATCGTCGAAATCGCGACAGTGTCGGAGTGTGGGCCCTCTCACCGATCGATGAACAGGCGACGATGAATGGTCGACGCCGCTATCGACGAGCCGCCGGGACCGCGAGGGGCTGAGACCTTTGCAACCATTTGCAGTACCGGCTGTCCATAGGAGTCGACGCTGCCGGCGACGGCGTTGGCTTCCGGCAGCAGGTTCTGCCGCTTGGAACGTCTTCCGAGGTGCCAAATATACCGCTTGTAGGTGGTAAATGGGGCTACAAGATCAGCTGTGCGAGCGTAAACGTTGTTGAATTCGGAGGTTTGGCGAATTAGGATAGACTAGAGTGAATTGCCGGGCATGCCATGTGCGCCGGCATGTGGAGTAGTTCCCCACCGTAGAGTGGGGAAAGGAACTTTTCCGGCCTTCGGTGCGTCTTTTCTCCAGCACATTCGACCCGTGGAGATTCGACGCTTCGGGGAAACCCTGTCTATTGGACCGTACACATCGATACCCTGATTGCGGGGACTTGTCGTACAGGAGACGTCTCATGGCAACCAAGCCGATTTGGTTCCGGCTTTGTGGGCTTTTCGCGGCAGCCGGAATGTTGCTGGCGACCTCAGCCGCTTGGGCTCAGAACAACAACTCGCTGTTTGCGAACCGCGCGGTGGGTGGGGTGATGATCGACGCCTCGGGCATGCTTCAAGCGGCTGCCCTGGATGCTCGTGGTGAGATTCAGAAGATTTGGCAGGAAAACCGACAGACTCCCCCGGCGGGACTCGCCGAGGCCGTTGAACACCGACGGATCTCGTTGAAGAATCTCGAGTCGACGCTTGCCCAATATGCGTCGCGGGGCGAGCCGCTGCCGGAAGCCGTCCAATGCCTGGGGGGACTGATCGAGATCGATTATGTCCTCGTCTATCCGGAACAAAACGACATCGTGTTGGTCGGCCCGGCCGAACCGTGGCAGGTCAACGAGAAAGGCGCTTTCGTCGGCGCGGTTTCCGGACGCCCGACAATGTTGTTGGACGATCTTATTGTGGCGTTGCGGGCGGTCTTCTCGCCGCAACCGGCCGTGTTCAGTTGCTCGATCGATCCGACGGCGGAAGGTTCCCAACGGTTGCGGGCGTATTTCGCGAGACTGCGGACGAGCCGTGCGTTCCCGCAGGCCGAGCAGGTCAAGGCAGCCTTCGGACCGCAGGTCGTCACGGTTCAGGGGGTACCGGCCGACTCCCACTTCGCGCGGGTGTTGGTGGCAGCCGACTATCGGATGAAACGTATTTCGATGGGCGTCGAGCAGGCACCGGTTGCCGGTTTGCCCAGTTTCATGCAGCTGGTCATGCAGAGTCGCCGCGTCCCCAGCAACATGTTGCCGCGTTGGTGGCTGGCGCCCGATTATCAGCCTGTTCTCAAAGACGAAGACGGAATGGCGTGGCACATTCAGAAGATCGGCGTCAAGACGATGGTCGAGGCCGACGTGTTCAATCAAGCGGGCGAGCGCGAGACGGGCGCCGAGAAAGTCGACCCCGTCTTCAAGCAGTGGGCCGAACTGATGACGCAACGTTACGACGAGCTGGCAATTGCCGAACCGGTCTTCGGTGAACTGCGAAACTGCATGGAGCTGTCCGTCGTTGCCGCCTGCATTGCCCACGAGAACCTTTTGCAGAAAGCGGGCCTGGCGATTCCCACGATGCTCGAGGGCGTCGATCGAGTCACGTTGCCCTCGCCCAAGCAAGTCGCGCCCGAGACGGTGGCCGGGAAAATCGGGCGAAACTGGGTGTTCGCCACCGGTGGGGTGATGATCAACCCGTGGCAGATCGTGACCGAGGCTCAAGTCGACGCGGCAGCCGATGTTCGTGCGAAACTCGGTTACGCCGTCGGGGAAAACTGGTGGGCGAATTGACGTCCAGCGAACGCGTCTTCCGGCGACGAATGTCGGAACGCCAGGTTGAAACTTCGACCGAGATAAAAACAGCGGGACGCAACGACGACGTCGGCGTCCCGCTAATTTTTTGGGTGAGTCGATCGCGAACGAGCACGATGGGGACCGTGATTGGGCAAACGATACTCTCGTTAGAACATGCCCAACTCGTCTCGTGCTTCTTCGGTCATGCGATCGGGCGTCCAAGGCGGTGAAAGTGTAACCTCGACCTCCACGGCACCAATTTCGTCGCTCAGCTTGGCAAGCGTGTCTTTGACATCTTGCACCATCTGCGGACCGGCAGGACAAGCAGGGCTGGTCATCGTCATCTTGACGTAGACGTCGGTCTTGTCGTCATGTTGTTCTGTTCGGACCTCGTAGATCAATCCGAGGTCCACGACGTTGACGAATAGTTCCGGATCTTTGACTTGCTTCAGCGCCTCGTAGACGACGTCTTCGGTGATGGGCATCGCGTTCCTCTCTCTTCGCGCGATTCGGGAGACGATCAAGCGTCGTTCACCTCGATGTAGACGGTATCGTCGATCACGGTCACTTTGTGGGCCGTGGTACCGCGGACGGCGGGCATCGTCTTGGCGTGGCCGTCACGGATGTCGAACTGTGCCCCGTGGCGAGGACAGACGATCGTATAACCTCGCAGTTCGCCTTCAGCCAGTGGCCCACCATCATGAGTGCACACGTCATCGATGGCCCAGAACGTTCCCGACACGTGAAACAGGGCGATCATGCGACCGTCGATTTCCACAACCTTTTTGCCCATTTCGGGGAGTTCGTCGACACGACAGACGGGAACCGGATCACTCATTGCCGGCATTGCTCCTATGGTTTGTCTCGGCTGCACGGTTTCGAAGCGTGCGTTGTCTTCGATCTCGATTCCGGCGGTAACCGGATCAACGGTACTCGCGAACACGGCGTCGAATGACGCGTTCGAGTTCTTCTCGGACGCTGTCGATGCTGACGCGATCGAATACCTGTTGGAAAAACCCGGTAACGATCATGCGAGCGGCCTCGCGCCGTGTCAATCCGCGGGTTTGCAGGTAGAAGATTTCGCTATCATCGACACGTCCGGCTGTTGCGCCGTGCGTACAGCGGACGTCGTCGGCTTCAATTTCCAGGCCCGGAATACAATCGGCACGGGCTGTTTCGGACAAGATAAGGTTGTCGTTCCGTTGGTAGCCGTCGGTTTTGATCGCACCCGGATCGACGCGGATCATGCCTCGCCACACCATGTGCGACCGATCTTGCAGGGCACCTTTGTACAACAGGTCGCTTTCGCAGTGCGGGGCCTGATGGTGCTGCAAGGTATGATAGGCATGGTGTTGCCGGTCTTCGGTGAACATGACCCCGTTCACGGCGGCGCGACCGTGAGGCCCCGCCAGAACGACATGTTGGTTGACTTTGGCCAGGCGGGCGCCAAGCGCGCCGACGGTCCATTCGATTTCGGCATCTTCGTGCAAAACCGCTCGCTGGTGCGAAAAGTGCCACACGCCGCGATTCCAGTTTTGGAAGTCGACGAAGCGGAGTTTCGCCCCTCTACCGACGACGATTTCGACGGCCCCGCAATGCAGGGCTGCGTCGGTCGATTCGGAATCGAGCGACGCCGTTTCGGTTACGAGCGTGGCTTCGGCGCCGTCCTGGAGGACGACCAACACATGCCCGAAATCGCTCTTGCCCGCCGAAAGGCTTCGCAGCAGGTGAAATGGTTCGGCGATCCGGGTTCCTGACGGAACGAACAAGCAGGCGTCGGCCGAACGAAAGGCGGCATGCAGCGACGAAAACTTGTCGTATCGGTAATCGACGATCGCATCGAGCGTTTTTTCGATATCGAAGCCTTGCAATCCGGCGTTCGCTGCTTCGATGATCGATCCGAAGAATGCCGGTGAGTCGCTGTCGGAGCCGGTTTTCGAAACGATGTTTCCATCACACGTAACGAGCCGAGCCGCCGCCGTGAATCGCTCGGTGAATGCGCCGGTAGGAATCGGCAAGTTTTCGCTTTGCGACGGCGGGGTAAAGTGATCAAGCGAGAAGGCTCGCATGTCGGTACGTCGCCATTCTTCCATTCTGCTGTTAGGGAATGGAAGTTCCTGGTACGTTGTCCACGCGTCCTTCCGCCGATCGATCATCCATTGAGGCTCGTCGGCGCGAGAGGCCAAAAAAGCCTCGAAAGCGTGTTGGTCGAATCCGGTTTTTGCTTCGGTAGTCATGAGAAGTCGTTATGTAGCTGGTTGAATGATCGCTTGCGTCGGCGTCTACCGACGAGAAAGACGTCCCGATGGCCGTTGGTAGCGGATCAGCCCACGCTGCCTTCCATTTGCAGCTCGATCAAGCGGTTCATTTCGACGGCGTATTCCATCGGCAGCTCTTTGACCAACGGCTCGATAAAGCCTGCAACGATCATCGTGCTCGCTTCGGCTTCCGTCAGTCCGCGGCTGCAAAGGTAGAAGAGCTGCTCTTCACCGATCCGCGAGACGCTGGCCTCGTGGCCGATCATGACGTCTTGTTCTTCGAGTTCGATGTACGGGTACGTGTCGGACCGGCTTTGCGGGTCGAGGATCAACGCGTCGCACACGACGTTCGATTTCGATTTGACCGCTCCCCGCTCCATCCGGACGAGTCCACGATAGCTCGATCGGCCGCCGCCTTTGGAAATCGACTTCGAAATGACTCGGCTGGCCGTGTGAGGTGCACAATGAACAACCTTGGCACCGGCATCTTGGTGTTGGCCGGCCGAGGCAAACGCAACGGAAAGGATTTCGGCCCGGGCCCCGGGTTCAAGCATGTACACGGCCGGGTATTTCATCGTCAACCGACTGCCCAGGTTGCCGTCGACCCATTCGACCAGGGCATCTTGGTAGGCAACCGCCCGCTTGGTCACCAGGTTGTAGATGTTGTTGGCCCAGTTCTGAATCGTGGTGTACCGGACGCGGGCACCCCGCTTGGCGATGACTTCGACCACCGCGGCGTGGAGACTTTCAGAACTGTACGTCGGGGCGGTGCAGCCTTCCACGTAGTGACATGATGCCCCTTCGTCCACGATGATCAATGTTCGCTCGAATTGGCCCATCTGGGCTGCATTGATGCGGAAGTACGCCTGGAGCGGGAAGTCGATGTGAACGCCCGGCGGGACATAGATGAACGATCCGCCCGACCATACCGCAGAATTCAATGCCGCAAACTTGTTGTCCGTCGGTGGGATGATTGTCGCGAAGTGTTCCCGCACAATATCGGGATACTCACGGACGGCGGTATCCATGTCGGTGAACAACACGCCTTGCTTGGCCAAATCCTCACGCAGCGAACCGTAGACGACTTCACTTTCGTACTGCGCCTTGACGCCGGCGAGGAATTTCTTTTCGGCCTCCGGGATCCCGAGCCGGTCGAAGGTTTCTTTGATTTCGGGCGGGACCTCTTCCCACGTACGGCCCTGGCCTTCGGTCGGCTTCAGGTAGTAATAGATGTCGTCGAAATCGACATCGATATTGCCGCCCCAGGTGGGCATCGGTTTCGAATGGAAGATATCCAGGCTCTTCAGCCGAAACTCTCGCATCCAATCCGGTTCGCCCTTGATGTGCGAGATTTCGGCGACGACCTCGCGATCCAACCCCTTGCGGGCGCGGAATACGTATTTTTCTTCGGTTCGAAAATCGAATTTGCGGATATCGCCGATGGCCTCTTCCATTCGCCGGCGCGCCGACGACGTGCTCTCGTTGTCGCCGGTAGACGAAGCAGGAATCGGGTTTTCGGCGGTCGGGTTCGTATTGGGTGCCACGATACCACCTCGTTGTGTGGGTGTGGAATTCAGTCGTTATGGAATCGGACGCTTGATCGGGCAGGGACGCGGTGTGCTCCGGAACCGATCAGGTAGCGGCCGCTTCTTCGGTTTGCGCAGCTAACTCGGGAAACTTGGCTCGGATGCGGTCGTAGCCGTTGCGATGAAGTTCCAAAGCCAATTCGGGGCCGCCGGTTTCCACGATACGGCCGGCCAGCATGACATGGGTGTAGTTCGGCGGATTGTGTTCGAGCAAGCGTTCGTGGTGCGTGATGATCAGCAGCCCCATGTCGTGGCCGCCGATTTTCGCGATGCTTTCGCTGGCCAGTCGGACGGCATCCACGTCCAAACCGCTGTCGGTTTCGTCCAAAATGGCGAAACGCGGCCGGAGCATCGCCATTTGAAGGATTTCGGCTCGTTTCATTTCGCCGCCCGAGAATCCGTCGTTTACGTATCGCCGGGCGAAGGATGGATCCATGCGAAGCTCTTCCATCTTTTCTTTGAGTTCCTTGCGGAACTCCCGCATCGGAATCAGTTCTTCGCCTTCTTTGCGGTCCGGCCGCCGAATGTTTGTCACGGCGTGACGCAGAAAATCGGCCATTTTGACACCAGGGATTGCCACGGGACGCTGAAATGCGATGAACAAGCCCATGCGGGCCCGCTCGTGCGGTTCCAGCTCGACCAGATTGACGCCGTCCAATTCGATGCGTCCTTTGGTGACCTGATACCCGGGGTGTCCCATGATCGCCAAGCCGAGGGTCGTCTTACCCGAGCCGTTCGGCCCCATCAAAGCGTGGATTTCCCCACGCCGGATCGTCAGGTTTACTCCCTGCAGGATCGGCTTGTCTTCGACGTTGACGTGCAAATCGACGATGGACAGAACTTCTTGACTCATTGCATTTTCCGTACTTCGGTTCGATGTTTTTCGCCGGAGCGATTTGATGGTTGAAGAAGAAGGTTCAGGTAGACCGCGGTTGCGAAATGATGACTGTGTATATGCGATTACGATGGATTGTTTGGTTCACGTTTCGAGGTAGGGGCTTCGTGGACTGCCTGAGCTGCCGTGACACGGTGGACCTCCTGTACCGACACGAAGCCTGTTTGATGGGGGAGGGGGATTTCGTCGGGCACCTTCGAGCCGGGATCGGCCCCCGGTCGGCGTGCGATTCGACGGCCGCGAATCTTGTCTTGCAGTCGCATCAGGCCTTCCAGCAAGGCTTCGGGACGGGGCGGGCATCCGGGTACGTATACATCCACGGGGACGACGAGGTCGACGCCTTTGACGACGTGGTAGCCGTATTCGAAATAGGGACCGCCGCCAAGCGTGCAAGCGCCCATGGCGATGACGTATTTCGGCTCGGGCATCATTTCATACAGTCGCCGGACACGACTGGCCATCTTGTACGTTACCGTTCCCGCGACGATCATCAGGTCGGACTGTCGCGGCGTCGCGCGAAAGGCCCCTGCACCGAACCGATCGATGTCGTACCGGCTCGCACCGACCGCCATCATTTCGATGGCACAACAAGCCAAGCCGAACGTCATCGGCCAAATACTGCCTTGTTTCGCCCAATTCAGCGCTTGTTCGAGCGAAGTGACTACGACCCCTTCTGCAAATCGACCTTCGATCCAAGGTTGAGTCATGCCGACCGTCCGTCGTTGGTATGGTGTTGAACTAGAACGCTTAGAAACTTCGTGAAAATGCCCACCCGGCATTCAACTTCACCAGTATATCGGGTTCGGCAACTTGGGGGGAGCAACATAGGGCCTTCTTTCGCGTTCCGCGGCCCATCGGTTGCAGGTTTGAAACGTCAGGGGGCCGATTCGCCCGCAGCGTCGGCGGTCGACCCGGGCGAAAGACAAAACCGGCACGAATCGGAACCGTCGGCACGGCACTCCGCCAAGTCCATTTCGTGTCCCATCAGTTGAGACAACATCAGCTTTTCCAGACGACAAATATCGCGGTTTGTTTCGGCAAGTCCGGGATAGGGACAAACTTCTGCATTCAGTACGGGCAGGCCGTCTTCTTTGTCGACACGAAAGGGCACCCTGCGTTGACCGAGAAGGTGTATCAAGGCTTCCATCCGCTGAGCCGGGGTCGTGCCGGCGACCTCTGCGGCGTATTTTTCGGCCAGTTTCGCGGCCACAGCTCGGATGATGGCCTCCCGTGTTTGCGGATCGTCGACGGCACAAACACCTTCCCACAACGCGAACGCCAAATCGGTAAAGTTCGAACCGGTGAGTCGGACCCCCCGTTCGGTGAGTTCATAGACGTGCTTCGGGCGCCCTCGGCCTTCTCGCACGGATCGCCGCCGGATGGCGCCTTCGGCCATCAATCGCCCCAACCGCTGACGGATGGCTGTAGCCGTAACTCCTACGGCTTGAGCCATCTCGGTTACATCCATCGGGCCTTCGACCCGCAGCAGGTCGAGAAGCTCCAGGTCATTTGCCGGGGGGATCGTATTCACGGTTCACTCGATGCCATTCGACAAAAAGTCAGTCACTCTGATCGGTTCATCCGGAACGGAAGTCGCTCGTTTGCAATCGTACGGCGTTAAGACAGTTTTGGCAAGCGTAATTGTTAAAAAGTCGGTGCGTGTGTGAAAAAAGTCGCTTTTGGAAATGCAAAAAGTGAAGAGTGTACCTGGAAACTGGCGGATCAGGGGTTGCGTTTCTTCGCGGCTTAGCCCAAATTAAGCTCCGAATTTGCCCCGATTTCGGCCCGCGAACGTTCGGAATCGAGAAAGAGGATCCAGCCAGCTGAAATTCTCAATTCGAAGAACGAATCTATGAACCGACACGCTTCGAAGGAACATTGGGGATCTCGTATCGGCGTCATCATGGCCGTCATGGGTAGCGCGGTGGGACTAGGGAACTTCTTGCGCTTTCCCGGTCAGGCGGCCCAGTACGGTGGCGGGATTTTCATGATCCCTTACCTAGTCGCCCTTGTTTTTCTCGGATTACCGCTGGCGTGGGCCGAGTGGGCTATGGGGCGCTACGGCGGCGTGCGGGGGTACAATTCATCGCCCGGCATTTACCGATCCATCTGGAAAACCAAGTTTGCGGGCTACGTCGGCACACTGGCGATCCTGATTCCAGTGGTCATTTACATGTATTACGTGTACATCGAAGCGTGGTGTCTGGCGTATGCCGTTCGCTACTTGGGGGGACATATGAATTTCGAGTCGGCGCAGGCAGCCGACAGTTTTTTTGCCTCGTTCGTAGGGGCCAATGCAAACCACGGCGGCGAGGTGTTGGAGCATGCTTTTGCGGGCAAGACGGGATTTCTCGAGTCGGCGGTCTTTTTCCTGATTATCTGTTTTGCCGTCAATTTCTTCCTGATTTACCGGGGCTTGACCAAGGGCATCGAATGGTTTTGCCGATGGGCGATGCCGGCGCTCATCGTGTGTGCGGTGATCGTTTTGATCCGCGTATTGACGCTGGGCCCCCCCGATCCGGCCCATCCCGATCAGAACGTTCTCAACGGATTGGGACAAATGTGGAATCCGGTCAAACCGGGCGAAACCTGGATGGATGCCTTGGACAAACTGAAAAATCCCGAAATCTGGCTTGCCGCAGCCAGTCAGATTTTCTTCTCGCTGTCGGTTGGGTTCGGCATCATTATCACGTACTCGAGCTATCTGAAACGGGATGACGACATTGCCTTGTCGAGCTTGACGGCGGTTGCCGGGAACGAGTTTTGCGAGGTCGTATTGGGGGGGCTGATTACCATTCCGGCGGCGTTTGTTTTCATGGGCATGCAGATTATCGACAACCCGCCGGGAACGTTCGGGATGGGGTTTGCCACCCTGCCCAATGTGTTCAGCCACATGGCGTACGGCAACGTCTTCGGTTTCCTGTTCTTCTTCCTGTTATTCTTGGCGGCGGTGACGAGTTCTCTGTCGATGTTGCAGCCGGCCATTGCCTTTCTGGAAGAAGGCGTCGGGCTCAAACGGCATGCCTCGGTGACGATTCTCGCCTTCATCACGGCGATGGGGGCGATGCTGGTCGTGTATTATTCGGCCGGATTCAAGGCTCTCGACACGATGGACTTTTGGATCGGAACGTTCGCCATCTTCTTGTTGGCGACGTTTCAGTCGGTCCTGTTTGCGTGGGTGCTGGGCGTGGATAAAGGATTGGAGGAACTGTCTCGGGGCGCCGAGATCCGCATTCCGCGAATCTTCCGATACATTTTGAAGTACGTCACGCCGGTCTACCTGCTTCTGGTTTTGGCCGGCTGGACATATCAAAGCATCATCTCGCCGATGATCAAGACGCAGGCAGACGGGGGGGAAACACCGCGGCTGGTGCAGGCCGTCGAGGATCCGGTCGTGCGGTTGGTGTTGATGTTCCTGTTGTTTGTGGCGTTGATTTTCGCCTTGTTGGTAGGGCAAGCGATGCGACGATGGGATCGAGCGGAGCAGGCACAGGAGGAGGTGTCGATATGACCGCCGCCGGGTGGATCGTGATGATAACGGCCGTGTCGGCCGTCACGGGCTTGTTGGCGTTCTGTATTGCGAAGGTGTTGAAGACGCCGGGCAGCGAAGAACACCTGCATTCGCCGGTGGACATTCGCACTCCCGATGTCGACGAACCGGAGTAGTTTCGGCTGCTTCACGTTTCGACGGGCGTTTTCGGGAGTGTTCGCGTCGAGCTATCGGTCGGCCGAAAAGTGGCGGCACACGATGTCCTGGAACTCTGCGGGGGAAATTGCCCGCCCCGCCTCGATGCGAAACCGCTTTGCGCCGGGTTTACCGTGGGCGTAACGACAGGCGAATTTCCGCATCAGTACCGTGCCTCGCTGTGGTCCGAAGCGGTCCATGAGCAGGCGGTGATGGTGCAGAATGAGGTCCCGCTGTTCGGCAAGCGACGGTTCCGGCGGCGGTGATTTTCCGGCCAGCAATGCCGCTGCTTGGCGGAAAATCGATGGACGACTCAACGACGCGCGACCGACCATGACCCCGTCGACATCGTACGTTCGCAGGGCATGGACGATTTGTTCTGGTGTCTTCAGGTCGCCATTGCCGATCAACGGAATTCGTTTGAGGTGAGACTTGATGGCCGAGATCGCATCCCAATCGGCCTCGCCGCGATACATTTGGGCGGCCGTGCGGCCGTGAACGGCCAAGGCGCTGCCGCCGGCTTCTTCCACGGCTTGGGCGACTTCGTGTGCGGTGATGTTTTTGCGGTCGGTGCCGAGGCGGATCTTGGCCGTCACCGGGACCGGTCGGACGGTTTCCACGATACGTCGGACGATGGCTTCGACACGCCCCGGAAATCGCAACAAGTACGAGCCGCACGATACGTTGCCGGCAATTTGCTTTGCCGGACAACCGAAGTTGATGTCGATCGTGCTTACGTGGAATTCCTCGACGAGCCGATGAGCCACCTCCGCCATTTGCCCCGGATCGTTGTCCCAGATTTGAACCGCCAATGGGCGAGGTTCCTCTCGCACACCCCAGAGTCGTTCCGGATAGCCTTCGCCGCGACGGTCGATTTCCAGGAATCCGCGAGCAGAAACCATTTCAGTGATCGGCAGCCCGCAACCACCGAACGACCGCACGATTTGCCGGAATGCGAAATTCGTGAAACCGGCCATCGGCGCCTGGAACAAAGGCGGCGAAATGGATAGGTGGCCGATGTGAACTTTGTCGTCGATGCAAAGGCGGCCGGTGTTCGTCGTCATTGCTGGTGAATGGGCACGGCGAGAAACGAAGGAAGTGACGCTGCCGAGCAACCCCCGAAGGAGCCGATGGCTTCCTTTGTTCATCGTTGGTCGATTGAGGCGATTCGGCAAGGGGATGGCGTCGCGATCAGCGTGAATTGCCGATCAAGACGCCGACGTAACGTGCCGCCGGAAGATCGTGGGGAACGGCGAGATGCGCGTATCCGGCGACCGCCTGATTGTAGTCGATTACCGCGTCGATCCACCTGTCGACCTGATCGTAGTACCGTTCCACGGCCGCTATTTGTTCTCGCCGGCTTGCCGCCTGTTCGACGATGTGAGCGGAGGCGGTGACTCCCCTGTGCGCCGCATGGACGGCCGCAAACGAATTTTCAATGGCCGACTGCGCCGCGTGAATGCGAGGATCAGCTTGCAATTCGCCCGGAAGTGTATCGGCGCGGGAGGCGTACGCCGAAACGAGAGGCAAGTCGCTCGGTCGTAGCAATGTGGTCGCTCCCATCGCTTCGCCGAGTGCGGCGCCCGCTTCTCGGTAGGCTATCCTCGTTTCTTCCAGTCGGGCGTCGGCGTTTAGCATGCTCGCTTCGAGTCGACGAGCGGTCGGCAGATCGGAGAGCGATGCGGCTTCGGCGCGTAGCACGGCAAAGGCGGCGCTGCGATCGACCGCATTGGCGTAGTGGGCTTTCCGGCGGACGGTTTCCCAATACTTGCCGACCGCCTGCGAGCGAGAGGGGATTCGCGACAGACATTCCTCCAAAGACGCCGCGACACCGTCGATGTCGGAGATCGCGTTGCCGAAAACGGCGTCCCGAAGCGATTCCCTCTCGGAAGAAATCGATAGTGAAACGTCTCCTACGGACACGCGGCGGGCGCGGTACGGTTCGATTGGCGATGGAAGGTCGCTTTCTGCCGAATCTTCGATCTCGTCGTCTGTGTCGACAGGTAGGGGATCGACGTCGTTCGCCCGACCGCCGAGAGGAACCAAGGGAGGTTCGAAGACGGCTTCGGGCGTTTGTAGCGCCTCGGGATTCGGCTGGGGTTGCCACGCGTCGTCGGTCGGTTCGAGAGCGGCTGTGGGGACGACGGCCTCGTCGCGATGTGGATTCGATGGCAACGAATCGGCCGTACCGGGATTCTGTGGAAGCGTGGGCGGGGCAGGGGGGGGTGTCGGGTGAGCGCTGTCTTGTTCCGAATCGGTCGAGCCTTCCGCAGGACGCCAGTTATCGCCGGATCGATCGGATGGTTCGCTACCGCTCGAACCGGTCGATTCGGAAGAATCGACCGGCGAGTCCGGCCGCAGAATCAACATGCGGACGAGGCGATCGGGCGGTAGGTCCGGCGGGGCCACATAAAGGGCGTAGAGGGCGATGTCGTTGTTGTACGATTCGACGGCTTCACAAAACTGTGCCAGCGCATCGCGTAGTCGCTCTCGCGCGAGGATCGGCAAATCGATCCCGACCGCTCCGGCGGCATATGCCTGGTCGGCCGATTCACAGAATTCCTCGGCGGCGAGTACGGCCTGGTACCGCAGAATGAGTGCTTGGTGACGATTCGGCAGCCCCTCGGCCTTGATTCGGACGGAAAGCGGCAATGAGATGGTTGCCGGTAGACGCTCCAGGTAGGTTTCGTAACGACCCACGTGCGGCAAATCTTGGGGGACCGGCAACGCGGTAGACGATGTGCCCAGTCGGGCCGCAAGTTCTCCTTGCAGCGTTGCCGAACGGGCTCTCGCTGCTGCCAGTTCCGTTTCCCAAGCGGCCGTGAAGGCATCCCAAGTGAGCTTGTCTTCCGGGCGGACCGCCTTCGAAGCGGCCGACAACGCCAGCACGTCCAGCCGATTGATCCGTACGATCGTCGTCGCGGTCTTCCAGTAGAGAGCAATCCGTGCGAGTCGCTCGTCTCGGCTCGAGGTGACCGTAAAGACGGCTTCCAGCGGAATACGTTCGGAGTTTTCGCCGGCGGTAGCGTAACGCTTCAAGAAAGTTTCGACCGCTTGTCGTTTTGCAGGGGGATCCAGCTGTTGAAATGCGAGAGCCCGGCTCGGTTGGGGAACCGTGTCGGGAACATTTGCCGGGGGAGATTGAGGGATTGAGGATGGTCCGTCAGGAGGAACGGGTACGGGCTGCGTCTGGGATCCGGGCGAGACCGCGGGAGAACTTGATTCCGGTGCTTCGGGATCGGTTGATCCGGCCGGCGTCGGGGCCGCTGACGAGCCGGTGCCTCCGCTGTCGACCGGAATTTGTAGCACAGGAGGTGGGGCGACACTGTTTTCATCAGAGAGATCTGATGTTTCCGGACCGGTGGGCGGCATCGGTGGGGCGGCCGTGGGCGTTTGGGCCGGTGATGTCGGCCCGGCGAAGAACAGCCAAAGCGTCGTCGAAATCGCCGCAGCAAAGACGTTTGGGCGGGAAACTGCGAGGGGCCTCCGCAGGCCGAAAAGGCTGTTGCTGCGTACGCGAAACGATTTCTGAACGGCGGGCGGTTTCATGGCTATCCCCTTTCGCGGTTCACTTGCGATCGGCGATTCATGTTGTAGCACACCGCCGCACGCAATGCAGCCCCAACAGGGATGCGTGCTTCAAGAAGCCTGGCGAAGTGGGATACGGCACCAGACGCTGACCGACGAGAAGAAATCGGCAGGTGCCCCGGAAGACAGACAGGAGAGAATACGCCCCGCGGCGTCATGCTCGAAAAGGGAGGCATACGCCCGATCGGGACGAGGTCCGCTGATCTATTAGCGAGGTTTCTTGGGGCGGAACGGTTGATCCATGCCGTTTCGATCGTCGGGGTGCCACAAGGGCAGGCCCTTTTGAACTCGCTCGGCCAAGACGCTCAGTTTCTCCTTCGTGCCGGGCATGGCGTCGGTCGAGGAGAACTGAGAAGCGTCGACTTCCGGCGGTTCATAGTCCCACAAGCCCATCTTGATCGCTTCCAGGATGGATTTGGGCACGATAGGTACCTCCCGTTCACATGGATATGCCGCCGGTTTGCGAATGCAATTACCGACTTCCGGGCAGGGGCACGCCGGCATCGCGCCTGCGATCCCCCCTTTGGAACTGCATCAAACCGTTGATTGTCGGGATTTTGCGGAGAATGTCAAGCAAATTGATGCGATTCTCGGAATCCTGCGGGGCGAACGCCGCAAGAGCAAGACGACTCATGCGGCCACCCCTGAATTCACCATTACGCGGGGAACCGGCTTTTCGTTCTCCGAATCCGACCGCGTGGATACCGGCGGTTTCGCCGACGACCGGATTTGCACGCAGTTCGCGAGGTTGCGTAGTTCGCGCGGTGGGGTAATTTTTTCGTGGGATTATTCTTCGTGGCGTTCTTTTCTTGTGACCTATCTTTGAAGGGAACTCGACCCCGTCGTGCCCACCCTTGATTTTCTCTTGCGAATCGGGTTCCCTTAGCCGTTCATCTTTCTGACTGTCGGGCGGCACATTGGAGTGTGCAGAACCGGGATCCGGGTGCACACCGCCCGCGAGCACGGACGGCCGGTTGCGTCGCCCCGTGTGACTTCCGGTAGGGCAAAGGATTTTGGTGTGGAGAAAACGATGTCTCACTCACACGATCTGCACAAGACGAATCGCAACATCGTCGTAGCGTTGGGCGTCGTCGCGGTGCTGTATGCCGTGGCGCTGGCGTTGGGAATTCCTCAAAAAGGGACGGCGTTGCTGGTCGAGGCTGCGAAACACGAGCAAGCGGCCCTGCACGAGGGTTCGGCCGACGACGCGGATCATGCGACGGAGGACGCCGACGGCGAGCATGGTACGGCAGACACGACCTCGGACGAGGCTGCCGGCCATAGCGAGGCCGCGGAGACGCACGACGAATCGGGCGAGGAGCACGCGGGAGCCGTCCACGAGGACGTCGAGGGCGAGCACGCCGGAGGAGGACATGGTGAAGCGATCGAACCGCCGCCGCTTTGGATGGTCACGCCCTTCGTGATCCTGCTGTTGGCCATCGCCCTGTTGCCGTTGATGAAATGGAGCGAGCATTGGTGGGAAAGCAACCTCCATCGATTCTACGTGGCGGCCGTGCTGGCTTTCGTGACGTTGATTTACTTCCTCGTCATGCACGGCAACGCCATCGAGGCTCACTGGCCGGCGCACCATATTTCGGAACCCTCGGCAGATTTGAATTGGGGGTTGACCTTCGACGTCTTCGCCAACGCGATTTTCAATGAATACGTTCCGTTCATCGTGTTGTTGTTCGCGTTGTACACGATCAGCGGCGGGATTCGTATCGAGGGTGACCTGCGGGCGCATCCGCTGACCAACTCGATCATCATCTTGCTGGGGGCTTTGTTGGCCAGCTTCGTCGGCACTACCGGCGCGGCCATGTTGTTGATTTGGCTGTTGCTCGATACGAACGCCGAGCGAAAACACGTCCAACACACGGTGATCTTTTTCATCTTCTGCGTGTGCAATTGCGGTGGGTGTTTGTTGCCGATCGGTGATCCGCCGCTGTTTTTGGGGTACCTCAAAGGCGTGCCTTTCTTGTGGACTTTCCAGCTTTGGAAGGAGTGGCTGTTCGTCAACGGGGTGTTGGTGGTCATCTACTTCTTGATGGATTACCTGTATTTCTACCGCAAGGAAGAGAAGCTGGATGTGTTGCGGGACGAAGTTCGAACCCGCAAGCTGACGGTGAGAGGGTTATTCCCGCACCTGCCCCTATTGATCGGTGTGATTTTCGGCGTGGCGTTGCTCGATCCGTCGCAGGCGTTTCCGGGGACGAACTGGCACCCGCCGATGTACCTGCGGGAGGTCGTCCAGTTGGCCATGGTGGCGTTATCGCTGATTTGGGGCGACGACGAGTTGCGCAAGGCCAACCAGTTCAATTATCACGCGATCATCGAGGTGGCGGCGCTGTTCTTTGGGATCTTCATCACGATGCAGCCCGCCCTGCAAATCCTGAACGTCGAGGGACCGAACCTCGGTTTGACCTCGCCGGTGCAATTCTTCTGGGCGACGGGTGCGTTGTCGTCCTTCCTCGACAACGCGCCGACTTACGTGGTCTTTTTCGAGACGGCCCGGAGTTTGGGAGGGGAGAACCTCGTGCCGCCGGGCAATGGGGTGGCTGAACACTTGTTGGTGGCGATCAGTATCGGCGCCGTGTTCATGGGAGCGAACACGTACATCGGAAACGCTCCGAACTTCATGGTGCGGGCGATCGCCGATAAACGCGGCGTCAAGATGCCCAGCTTCTTCGGCTATATGTTGTGGAGCGGCTTGATTTTGATTCCGCTATTCGTCGTCGTCACCTTCGTGTTCCTCGTGTGATTGCGCGAACACGAATACGGGGAAGGATTGGCCGTTCCGGAGGGGCTGCCGATACCGGCGAGAGATCGCATATAACATATAATATCGGCAGTCGAGCTCCGGCCGGGCTTCGCTTGTCGAGCAAAGGGTTGCGGAACGTAGGAGCCCTGCCGAGAGGCGGGGCTCCCGCCGTTTGAGCGTGCGTTCAGGACGCGCGAGGCTGCAAAGCGATTGCGCGTTCTTCGTCAACCGGTGAGTTACAAGACGGAAATCAACAGTCGTGCCTTATCAATACATCCGGAAGAACGCGGAATTCGAAACGTTGTGCCGCAAGTTGGGCACAGCGCGCCGCATCGCGGTCGATACGGAGTTCGTCGCCGAAAACTCCTATTTGCCGCAGCTTTGCCTGATTCAATTGTCCCTCGACGATCAGCTGTTGGTGGTCGACCCGCTTGCCGTCGAAGGAATTCAACGCTTTTGGGAGGCGTTGGCGGAGACGGAAGCAGAAGTGATTCTCCATGCCGGTCGAGGCGAGCTGGAGTTTTGTTATCGGGCGGTGCGAAAGTTTCCGCGGCGGATCTTCGACGTACAGATTGCGGCGGGGATGACGGGGCATGAGTATCCCGCCGGATATGCCAATTTGGTGTCGAAACTGCTTGATGAAAAGGCGGGACGTCACGAAACGCGCACCGACTGGCGGCGACGACCGCTCACCGATCGACAAATCGAATACGCCCTCGACGACGTTCGTTATCTGCCGCGAATGCGGGACGTTTTGCACGTCAAACTCGTCGAGTGGAATCGGGAAGCGTGGCTCCAAGAGGAGATCGAAAGGCGAAACGCCGAGATCGTCGAGCACTACCGGGGTACGGATCGTTGGCGGATTTCGGGGAACCGCAGCCTTTCGCGACGCGGCTTGGCGATCGTGCGCGAGCTTTGGAAATGGCGAGAAGACCGGGCGGCGCGACTCAATCGTCCCCCGCGAACGATTTTGCGCGATGATCTGATCGTCGAATTGGCCAAGCGCGAATCGGCAGACCCCAAGCACATTCTGGCCGTGCGTGGGTTGGGCTATCCCCGCTTTCGAAAGCTTGTGCCCGAGATTTCAGAAGCCGTCACCAAGGCTTTGAATCTACCTGACGACGAATGCCCCAAGCCCCAGTTTCGGATGCATGCGCCGCATCTACCATTGTTGGTGCAGTTTTTGTATGCCGCGCTTGGAAGCGTGTGCCGGCGCGCGGGGGTATCACCCGGGTTGGTGGGAAGCCCGAACGATGTGCGGAACTGGCTCGGCTTCCGTTTGCACGAGTTCGACGATCGCGGTCCACCGTTGCTGGCAACCGGATGGCGGGCAGAATTGGTCGGCAACTTGTTCGATCGGTTGCTGTCGGGCCGTGAGGCCATTCGAATCGTCGATCCTTTGGCCGACGACCCGTTCATTCTCTTTCCCGTCGACATGCCTGCCGAAAAGGGCAAGACTGCCGGTCACAACAACCGCGGTCATCGTGGTGCGCGGAGAGATGTCCAAGATTCGCTCGATGAAAGCGAACAAGGATAAGTCCGAACGTGTGGAGCCGGGTAGAATGTCCCGACGCAAGTGCGATGGACGGATTTCTTGACCCGCGCGGGTGTATCGGCCATCCTCTAAGAGTGGCAGTCGGTTTGCCGTCGTGGACGGTACTCGTCTAGACGTTGCTGGGCCGTTCGTCGGTTTTCGGTTGTGACGGAAGAAACTCGTTTCCGCGGTCGCCGACCGCTTGCAGCCAGCCGGAGGGAGACCTCGATGCGACCGAAGCGAGCGGGCGCACGGAATCGCGGAGCCGGAATCGCTTTCCGGTGTGCCCGGCGGTTGCGCGCCGTGCGGCTCGTGTGGATGCTTGGCGCGGTGTGCGGTCTACTCATCTCGCTTCACGATGCACGTCCGTTGTGGGCAGAATCGGCTTCCGAAGCCGTCTCCGGCCCGGCCGATTCGGTAGACGAACTTCTGGAAGAACGTCGGCGGCGCCGTGAAGCGATGCGGGAAGAAGAACTGCCCGCTTACGAGCTGGGGAAGATTCGCGTCTTTCCCGACATGGAGAACCGCGAGTTGCCGACCGTGCGATGTTCGCACATTCAACGAATGCTCGTGTTGGCCCAGGCGAACAAGCAGGATTTCCAAGGGACGCTGCGAGTCGAATTTCACGATGCGGATTCGAAACGACCGATTCCGGTGTGGGACGACGCCCGAGTTGCGGTCGAGCGTCCTGTGCGGTTGGCGAAAGGGCAAATCAAGCAGTTGGCGCTCGACGTGCTGACGCCTCCGCCGCAGGTACAGCCGAATGTCCTCATTCACGGCGAATTGCGAGATCGCCGCGGTCGCGTCGTAGCGGCATCGGATACCGAGGCGATGCTGAACCCAAAGCTCGCGGCGGACGTGATTGTGTTGAGCCGCACGCCGGAAAAGTATGCTTTTCTGGATCGACTTCCCGTCTTTGCCGCACCATGGGACATCGTTGCGTTGCCCGGGGTGTTGCGGGCGTGCCGGTACGCGGGGGATCGCGATGTGCCGCTGCCGGACAATCTGGCGTCTTGGGCGTGTACGGCGTATCTCATATGGGACCAAGCCGATCCCGACGTATTGGACGAAGGGCAACAAGCGACGTTGTTGGCTTGGTTGCACTTCGGCGGCCAATTGGTGATCAGCGGGCCCGATTCGATGGAGTGGCTGCGGGGTTCGTTCTTGGAGCCGTACTTGCCTTGCCGGCCGGCTGATGACGACTGGACGACGGCGTTTTCGCCGGATCGTTTTCAGCCGTTGGTCGAGCCTTTGGTGGATGATCCGAAGAACGCCGTGCCGCTGGAAGCATCGCGGCCGATTTATGGAATCAAACTTGAACCACAAGCGCCGGGGCGGGAAGTTCCCGAAACACGCGGGTTGTTTTACGAGCGACGTATCGGACGTGGACGGATCGTCGTTTCGGCCTTTCCGCTGAGCCACGCGGCGCTCATCGAGTGGCCGGTTTACGATCTTGTCTGGCGGGGCTGGTTGTTGCGGTTGCCGCCTCGAAGTTGGGAGTATACCGATATCCTGATTAAGTACCGGTACTTGAACGGCGAACCCGGGACGTACATCGGTGCGTGTTGGTGGGTGGGACGCGATCGTAACGGGAGATCGAGCATCACTGATGCGGTAGCAGGAGAAGCCGTCGCCGCGTACGCTTCGTTCTTGCGCGATCCGCAACTGGTCGAGGCTGATCCGTTGTCGACAACGATCGTGCCGCAACTGCGGGAGAAATGTCGGATTCGCGTGCCGCCGAAGCGATTTGTCATCGCGATGTTGATCGGTTACGTCGGGTTGACGATTCCTTGCGTGTGGATCGTATTTCGACTGGCCGGCAAGCCGGAATGGAGCTGGATCGTCATTGCCGCCGCTGCGGTTGTCTGGACAATCGTCGTCGTGCGGCAAAGCCAAATCCATATCGGTTTCGTGCGGGCAAAGACCGATATCGACATCGTCGAGATCGAGCCGGATTGTTCGACGGCTCGTGTTGCCGGATGGACGGGGATCTACTCGTCGCTGGCGACCACGTTCGATCTTTCGCTGGCGGATGCCGGTGGGACGATCCTCCCTGTGTCGGTACCGCAATCCGACGCGACACGTCCGCTTTTGGACCTGGGACGCTCGCAGGCGGTTGCGTTGGGCCGAAACGATGGTACGGTACTGGAGGATTTTCGGCTGTCTTCAAACTCGGTTGCGTTGTTTCGATATGAAAGTTCGACCGATCTGGGCGGCACGATCGACTTGGCGAACGACGGGACCGCGTGGCGGCTTGTCAACGGGACCAATGTGAGTTTTGAATCGTTGGGCCTGCTCCGGCGAGAAAGCTCGGGGACGGTTCGTTTTGCGGTTCTTCCCCGCCTCGATCCGGGGGATATTCAAGAGGTCACCTGGAAGGACGCCCGGTCGTTCGATGAAGCAGTCGCCGACTTGACGGCCGCTTGGCGAACGTTGGAAGTCGACGATCGTGAATTGCCGTGCACGGACATGCTCCCGAAACTGTTAACTGCGGCGGGTGAGGTGTCGCCGGTTTCTCCGACGACCGTTGCGATCGGATACGTCGAGGGACTGCCCGAAATGGTTGCGGCGTCTCCGCAAATTGCCCAGAAACGCCGCGCCGCCATTGCGATGATGTACTTGGACTATCCATACCCCAAAGCCCCGGTCAAGGATCGATTTTGGCACAGTGATTGGCGCGAGCGGCTTGCGAAGATGACGGCCGACGAGGCGAGGAACGAATCCCCTTCCAATTAGACGGCGCGTTGTTCGATTCGTATCCGTTTGGATGAAGAATTGGTGGAACATGATCGAACTACAAGGGTTTCGCAAAGAATATCGTGACGTGACGGCGGTCGACGACCTGTCGTTGAAGATCGAGCAAGGGGAGGTGTTCGGTTTCATCGGTCCCAACGGGGCGGGCAAGACGACGACTATCCGATTCCTGGCTACCTTGCTCAAGCCGACGGCGGGGGAGGGGATCGTCAACGGCTTCAAGGTGACCAAGCAACCGTTGGACGTGCGCCGAAGCATCGGCTACATGCCGGATCATTTCGGCCTGTACGACGGCATGCGAGTATGGGAGTTTCTCGACTTTTTTGCTGCGGCCTACCAGATTCCGCGGGCGCGTCGAAAGGCGGTGATCGCCGACGTCCTCGAGTTGCTCGATTTGGTCGAAAAGCGAAACGCGTATCTGCGGACCCTGTCGCGAGGCATGAAGCAGCGATTGTGCCTGGCAAAAACGTTGGTTCACGATCCGCCCGTACTGATATTGGACGAGCCCGCTTCCGGGTTGGACCCCCGTGCGCGAATCGAATTGAAAGAACTGTTGCGGGAACTGCGGCGGATGGGGAAGACGATTCTGATCTCGAGCCACATCCTCAGCGAACTCGCCGATTGTTGCACCTCGATCGGCATCATCGAGCGAGGGAAACTTCTCATCAGCGGGGCGATCGGCGATGTCTATCGGAAGATTCGGGCCACGCGGCACATTCGGATTCGCTTTCTTGAACATGCCGATCGCGGACTGGCCGTCCTTCGCGAACGTCCGGAAACGATCGGAATCTCGACCGAAGGAGGCGAAACACGTGTGGAAATGCAGGCCGACGACCAGGCAGTGGCCGACGTGCTGGAACAGCTCGTCCGCGAAGGCGTGCGGGTTCAATCGTTCGCCGAGGAGGATCCCACCTTGGAAGACGTTTTCATGACGGTAACGAAGGGGATCGTCCAGTAGCACGCGATCTTGTCCTTTGCGTTTTTGCGACCGGGTTGCCGAAAGGAAGGGACGTGGCGGAACGTCGGCGCTGGAAACAGAATCCGATCATCGGTCGTGAATTGCGACGCTCGTTGCGATCGGCAGCTGCATTCTGGGCTGCGCTCATCGCGCTGGGGGCCCTGGGCGGCTTGGTCGTGTCCGCCTGGCCGGAGGTGGAGTATCTTGATTTGACCACTCCTTCGGGGGCATCTGCGCTGCTGATTCGCGTCTTTTTCGGCGGGCTTTTCGTTGTATTGGCGGGGCTCGTGCCCGCCGAATCGGCCGGAGCCTTCGCCGACGAAAAGGAACAACGCACTTTCGAGCTGCTGTTGACCACTCCGCTGACCGGCCGAGCGCTTTTCTGGGGGAAGTGTTGCTCCTCGATGGCCTATTTGGCGATCATGACCCTGATTGCGCTGCCGATCGTCATGCTGTGCATTCCATTAGGTGGAGCTTCGGTTTCGGAGGTGCTCGCCACGTTTTGTTATACCGCTTCGGCTTTGCTGGTGATGGGGGTAACGAGCGTTGCGATCAGCGTATTCGAAGAGAGCGTCGTCGCAGCACGTTTGAAGGCCGCTTTCGTGGTTGCGATCATCGCCGTAGGGTACCTCGCGGTGTATTTCGCCTTGACGCGTGTTGCGATTCCGATCCGGTTGGTGATCGAGTTCGCGATAGCACCGTTGTTTTCGACGTTTGCCGCACTGCAGGTCGCGGGAACGGCCATCCGTGCCCTACAACGTCCAGAGCTGACGCTGGTCGACACTTCACCGGACGAGACCGCCGACGATGACGTTTTACAAGGCGGGTTCGTGTTGCAGTCTCGGAGTATGCCCGACCGCTTGTTCGTGCCCTCGCCGAAAAGGGAGCTGATTCCGGACGGATGCGACCCGGTTTTCGACAAAGAGATTCGCGCCGACTTGTTTGCGCATCACGGTGCGGTGTTCCGGGCGGTCGTCAATCTGGCTTCGTTGTGGACGATCGGCTGTATGTTCGTGTGCCTTTTCGTTCGTCCCGAGTGGGCGTCGTTGTACATCGTCAACGTGATGCTCTTTGGAATGTTGCTGGGAGCCATCTTCTCGGCCGACAAGATCGCCGGCGAGCGAGAACGAGAGACGCTCGAATTGCTGTTGACGACGACCCTCTCGCCGGGGCGGATCGTAGCCGGGAAGTTGTTTGCGTCGTTGCGGATCGCGGGCGGCATGACGGCAATGTTTTGTGTGCCGATCGTGCTTGCGATGATCTTTCCGCCTCGCGTATTCGGCGGCGATCTGACGGCAGTTGGGTGGTTTCTTTTGTTTATCGCGTTGGGGGTGTTTACGGGGGGGACGGTCGGATTGACGTGTTCACTCTACGCCCCGAATACGCGCCGCGCACTGGTCGTCGGATTGATGGTTTTGTTTCTCGGTTTAGTGCCGATTCCCACTGGTTACGGCGTGTTGAAAATCTACTCGCCGGACCTTCCGTGGCTGCCTTGGTTGGCGCATTCGATGTGTACGAGCCCGATCGCGGCGGTGTTGAGCGTGCCGGTGCGGTGGATTGCCGAACACACGAACTCGCGAGGCGCCCTGCTCGATTTGTCGTATGCCCACGTTGCGATCTCACTCGTTGTGTGGTCGGTGATCAATCTCTCGTTGTTGGCGTGGATGCATCGCGCGTTCGCCCGCCGTTGGCGCGTCGGCTTTGAGCAGGAGAAGGACATCTGAAACCCGCACGATCGGCGACGCCTTCAGCTTCCCGGCGTGAAACGGCCGCCGCACGTTCGATTCTTGCCGGCCTGTTTGGCCGCCAGCAGGGCGCGATCGGCGCAATCGAAGAAGGTTTCGGCAGCAAGGCCCGGTTCGGTTCCCGAGCATACGGTGAATCCGGCGCTGGCGGTTACCGGCGGCAGATCGCCGCATTGCTCGTGCATTCGCGAAATCTGGGATCGCACGCGCTCGACGACCGACCGGGCAATCTCTGCGTCGCTGATTTCCAGCAGCAGGGTGAACTCATCGCCTCCGAAGCGGAAGATGCGATCTTCCGATCGCAACGACGCCCGCAGCACCCGGGAAGCCGTCTGGAGAACCTCGTCGCCGCGCCGGTGACCGAGCCGATCGTTTACCTCCTTGAAACAGTCGATATCGAGGATCGCCAGGGCAAAACCTTGCCGGCGACGAATCGCCCGATGAACCCGGCGGCGCAGCAAGACTTCCCACGCGCGACGATTGAGTAACTCGGTCAACGGATCCCGATAGGCCTTGTCGTGTAACAGACGGCGTGCACGGCGCGCAGGATGCCGTAACGTCGCCAAACGGCCCGCTACGAGCGCGGCTTCAACGACCAGCCGAAATTCCCTTGCCGAGGCGTCCGGCGGCAGCGGTAAGATGGGAACACGAGCCTGGCGGACGCGTAGAATCTCGGCCGACAACGACGAAATGTCTTCCCGTACTGCAACGACGGCGGTCGGTAGCGCGTCGGTTTCGCGAAGTTTTTCCGACAGTTCGTGATCCGACCGATCCGTGATCCATACAAGCGGTTCCGCGCTCGTGGAGGTCGATTGCAGCGTCTGGGCGACCTTCATCCGGTCCGCACCGGACGCGCGCTGCGGAATCTTTTCGGAAGTGTACGAGCACGATCGAAGGACGGAGCGCAGATGTGCCGTAATACCAGGATCGTCGATGCAGAAAACGAATTCAGGTCGCGGAATATGTTGCGTCATACTCGTCAATTGGAGCAAGGAGCCGTACCGCTTGTACTGGACGAAAAAGGCGGATGATTTTCCGATTTCGAGCGTGAATGTTTCCCCTGGGTTTATTGCAGCAACGTGACGGACGCCCTACAATCATCGCCGAGAGGTGTCGGTGCGGAGGCTGAAAGACACCAGTGTACTATAGCATGCCCCGATGGGGGCCGATTAGTTCCCCGGATGCAGCGGATCTGCTCGCATCGGCTCCCGCTCAGACGGGGGGCTCGTTCTCGTCTTTCTTACCTGATTGGATGTCGTCGATGGAGACACTGCAGCGTGAATTGGCGGCGTTCGCCGGAAAATGGACTCGTCCACATCTTCTGGGGCTCGAGGAGCTTTCGGCAGACGAGATTCGGCTGATCCTGGATGTGGCTGATGTGTTTCGGCGGGCCCTTGATCGAGGCACGCATAAAGTCCCGTTGCTGACCGGCAAGACATGTGTCAATCTCTTTTTCGAAAATTCGACGCGAACGCGCACCAGTTTCGGGCTTGCCGCGCGGCGTTTGGGGGCTGACGTGGTCGATTTTTCGGCATCGACGAGCAGCCTATCGAAAGGGGAGACCGTCGTCGACACGGCGAAAAATCTTGAGGCGATGGGAATCGACGCGGTCGTGGTTCGCCATCGCGTGCCGGGCACGCCGCACTTGCTGGCCAAGCATCTGCGCTGTTCCGTGCTCAACGCCGGAGACGGACCGCACGAGCACCCGACCCAGGGGTTGCTGGACATCTTGACGATTCGGCAGCGGCTCGGTCGACTGGAAGGCGTCACCGTTGCCTTGGTCGGCGACATCGCCCACAGTCGGACGGCACGTTCAAACATCTGGGGGCTCAAGAAACTGGGAGCGACGGTCATCGTCTGTGGTCCGGCTACGCTGGTTTCGCCGCTTTGGGGAAAACTCGGCGTCGAGTATTGCTACGACCTCGATGCGATCTTGGGCCGGGTCGATGTGCTGAACTTGCTGCGGATCCAGTTTGAACGACAGGCCCGTCGACCGTTTCCCTCGGTTCGAGAGTACGCATTGCTGTACGCAATGGATGCCGAGCGCCTTTCGAAGACGAAAGACGATATCTTGATCATCGCGCCGGGGCCGATCAATCGGGGCGTCGAGGTGACGGCCGATGTCGCCGACGGTACGCATTCCGCGATCCTGGACCAAGTGACCAACGGCTTGGCCGTACGCATGGCGGTACTGTGGCTGTTGTGCGGACGTTGACCGCCGAAGGGAAGACGAACTACGACGACAACGAGAATCGGAACGCGGCCCCCCTGAAAATAGAACGCTGACGGAAGAACATGAGCGGGAAACTCGTAATCCGAAACGGACGTGTCATCGACCCTAGTCAACAGATCGATCGCGAGATGTCGATCGTGATCGAAGACGGTAAGATCGCCGCTTACGATCAGGAGCCGACATCCGGCGACGAAGTGATCGATGCGAGCGGATGCATCGTCTCTCCCGGTTGGATCGACATGCACGTTCACCTTCGGGAGCCCGGACAGTCCGAGGACGAGACGATCGAAACCGGCACGGCCGCGGCGCTGGCGGGTGGGTTTACGTCGATCGCGTGTTGCCCCAACACCGATCCCCCGATCGATTCTCCCGCGGCCGTTGAATTCGTGCGTCAAAAGGCCGCACGTGCCGACAATTGCCGTGTGTACGTGTTGGGGTGCGTAAGTAAGAACCGAGAAGGCGAAGAATTGTCCGAGATCGGGCAGCTCGTTTCGGCGGGCGCGGTCGGTTTCACCGACGACGGCGCTCCCGTTTACGATGCCGAGTTGATGCGACGCGCCTTCGAGTACTGCAATATGTTCGGCAAGGCCGTCTGCAACCATGCCGAAGTTCCCGAGTTGGTAAAGGGCGGCATCATGCACGAGGGCGAGGTCTCGCTCGTGTTGGGCCTGCCCGGCATCCCCGAGGCGGCCGAGTCGGTCATGGTCAGCCGCGATATCGGCTTGGCCGAGGCGACCGGCGGCCGGCTGCACGTGATGCACGTATCGACGGCAGGTGCCGTCGAGGCCGTCCGGCGCGGTAAGAAACGCGGTGTACGGGTGACGGCCGAGGTGACGCCGCACCATTTCACCTTGACCGACGAGTGTATGCGGGCGTTCGATGCCAATTTCAAGATGAACCCGCCGCTTCGTTCAAAAGAACATGTCGATGCGGTGATCGAGGGATTGAAGGACGACACGATCGATGCGATCGCGACCGATCACGCACCGCATGCGAAAGAAAAGAAGATGCTCGAACTCGATCGCGCGCCGTTCGGCATCATCGGGCTCGAAACGGCCGCGGGATTGATCGTAATGCGGCTGATCGACGAGCATAAGATGCCGTGGATGCAAGTCCTGGCGAAAGTGACCTGCCGTCCTGCCGAAATCCTGGGTATCGAAGGCGGCACATTGAAGATCGGGGCCCCGGCCGACGTCACGATCCTCGACCCCGAGGATCGTTGGGTGGTCGATCCGGCGAAGCTGAAAAGCAAGGCGTCGAATACGCCCTTTGCCGGATGGGAACTGAAAGGTCGTGTCAAGTTTACTATCGTGGGCGGAAAGGTGAAGTATCGGCTCGATGGCTAGTCGAGCGTCGCGGGGCGAGCCTGAAACCAGCCGCATGTGGAGTCGATCGCGGAAAACGAGGCGGTGATCCGGATTCTCATCGACGGATACAATCTGCTCAATGCCACCGACGTGCAAGGACGCGCGTTGTCGGATCGATTGACCGAACTGGAACGCGCGCGAAACGCCTTGCTGGATTTTCTGGCCGAGTCGTTGTCGGCCGATGAATGCCGGGCGACTTGGATCGTCTTCGACGCATCGGCTGCTCCGCCGGGACTGCCCAAACAGTTCGAGTATCGCGGGCTGACCGTCCATTTTGCCCCCCGCTCGCGAGAGGCCGACGACGTCATCGAACGCCTGATTCAGGAACATCACTCTCCGCGACAGTTGACGGTCGTCTCCAGTGACCATCGTATCCATCGTGCCGCACGGCGCCGCAAGGCGACCGTCGTCGATAGCGAGGTCTGGTTTCGGCAGATCGTCGGCGCGGCAAATATTTCCAAGGACGAGGAAGTCGATCCGACCTGGAAGCCGACGACGGACGATATCGATCTTGGGGAATGGTTGACGGAGTGGCTGCGGGATCGTGAGATTCAACAGCTCGAACGGGAACTGACCGCCCCTTTGTCCACAGGTGACAAACCCCGGAGAAACCCCGGCAAAGCGTCCAAGCCGAAAAAGACGATTGCGCGGGAGCCCGTCGAGGATTCCAAGCCGGATGTCGGAAATCCGTTTCCGCCCGGGTACGGCGAAGATCTCGAGTGGGATGACGACGATCCGTTACTCGGCCCCTAGCGAACAATCGGCCGGCCGGCGCTCCTCGGTAGGGCCAAGCGATATTCGATCGCCGAAACCGAGTCAGGTTTGATCGAGCATTGCAATGGCCTTGTCCGAAATATCCTTCCGGCACCACGCGCCCTTCCAACGGATTTTTTTGACCGCGGCATAGGCTTGATACTTGGCGCGAGCGATGTTTTCGCCGAGGGCCGTAACCCCCAGGACACGTCCGCCCCAGCTCAGGACGGTACCGTCTTCCTTGATTCGCGTGCCCGCGTGGAAGACCTTCACGTCGGGCATGGCATCGGCTTCTTCCAACCCGGCGATCGGATGTCCCTTTTCGTACTTGCCCGGATAGCCGTCGCTGGCCATGACGACGCACACCGCCGGGCGCGGATCCCATTCGAGGCCGTCGAGGTTGCTCAACTTGCCTTCGACCGTTGCCAGCATGATTTCGAGCAGGTCGCTTTTCAGACGCATCAAAAGGGGCTGACATTCAGGATCACCGAACCGCACGTTGTATTCGAGGACTTTGGGTTCGTTTCTCGCGATCATCAAGCCCGCGTACAGCACGCCCTTGAAGGGGCGACCTGCCATCTTCATTGCGTGGACGGTAGGTACGAGGATGTTGACTTCGATGCGATGCAGAAGTTCATCGTCGACCAGCGGGGCAGGGCAGTAGGCGCCCATTCCGCCGGTATTGGGACCTTTGTCACCGTCGTAGGCCGGCTTGTGGTCCTGCGCCGGTTGGAGTGTGACGATGGTTTCGCCGTCGGTGATGGCCAGCACGCTTGCCTCTTGGCCGGTGAGGCGCTCCTCGATGACCATGCGATTACCGGCGTCGCCGAATTCACGATCCACGGCAATCCGCCGTACGGCTTGCGCGGCCTGTTCTCGATTATCGCAAACGATCGCCCCTTTCCCGGCCGCCAAACCGTCGGCTTTGACCACGATCGGGCCGTCTTCACGCTGTTCCAGGTACGCGAGTGCCTCTTGAGCTCGTGTGAATACTTGGTACTCGGCCGTCGGGATGCGGGCCGAACGGAGCAGGTTCTTGCAGAACACCTTGCTGCCTTCGAGTTCGGCTGCCGCTTTGGTCGGGCCGAAGGCTTTGAGCCCTTCTTGGGCGAAGGCATCGACGATCCCGGCGGTCAACGGAGCCTCGGGGCCGACAACGGTCAATTCGACCTTGTTTTCCTTGGCGAAGCGGATCAACGCCGGAAAGTCGGTTGCCTCGATGTTGACGTTTTCAGCATCCTTGGCCGTCCCCGCGTTACCGGGCGCGACGAAGACACGATCGGCCAAAGGACTTTGTTTGAGTTTCCAGGCCAACGCGTGCTCACGACCGCCACTTCCCACGACGAGGATGTTCATCGAACCCGCTGCTCCCATTACGACCACCAAGGAGAACTTACCGACAGGCCCTGATTACCGGCCGGTCGGGACACTGAAACGATTATTGTAGTGGAGGAGATTCGGCCGCAAAAGTCCGCCCCGACGTCGTTCGATTGACAAGGCGAACGACGACGTCGATAACAGAACGAACGGCCTTGGTGATAGGATTGTCCGGACGGGGGCGGCTCGCCGCGGTCGAAAGGAACGCTGCGCAGCATCGTTCCGGCGCGATGTAGGGTTAGCCACCGATCTGGGATCGAATAGCGAGCCGAGTCGACCAATCATACGGGATTATCGGATCCGATGTGCGAGTGTAAGAGAACAACTCGATCTGGCGGCTTTGGCGAGCGGTCGCCAAAGTCACAACGGCATATGCGTTTCGGTATCACACGTCGCCGTTGGTTTCGACGAGCCGTTGTGCGGTTGCAAACACTGGCGTTCACGGTGTTCGGCGTTGTCGGCGGCTTGTGGGGGCTCGGGATCGTGCGATTTCTTTTCCCGAACGCCGGGACCACGCGGGAGCCGCCGATCGACGTAGGACGCCCCGAGGATTACGCGCCGGGGCATGTGGAGACCCGCTACCGCGATCGGCACGGTGTATGGATCGTCCGCGACGTCATCGGAGAACAGGAAGTCATCATCGCACTGAAGGCACGCTGTACCCACTTGGGGTGCCTGACGTTGTGGGACGCGGCCGGCGGTCATTTTCGTTGCCCGTGCCATGGAAGTGTGTTCAGTCGGCTTGGCGAGAACGAAGCCGGACCGGCGCCGCGGCCGCTCGTGCGGTGCGGCATCACGTTGTCCGCCTCCGGCAGGCTTTTGGTCTTGCCGCAGATCGAGTTTTCCGAATCGGCACTTCGCGGCAATCCGCCCGGCAGCGTCGTGGTCGTCGGTCAGGCCGAACCGAAGCATGCATGACACGATTGTGATTGGCCCATGTCGTTTTGGCAGCGTATCCGCAACTCGCAGCTTTACCGCAGCATCATTCGGCACCCGGCGCCGAAGGATCGGCGGCATCGAATCATTGTCGTGTTGATGAACTTGGTGCTGCATTTGCACCCCGTGAGTTTGCCGAAATACGCGCTGCGGCTTCGGTTTACGTGGTGCATGGGCGGAATCACGTTTTTCTTATTTTTGGTTGAGATTTTGACCGGCGTGTTGTTGATGTTCTACTACCGGCCGACGGCGCAGTATGCATATGCCGACATGGTTGCGTTGCGCGATGTCGTGTCGTTCGGGATTCTGCGTGAACTGCATCGCTGGGCTGCGCATGCCATGGTGATTGCAGTGATGCTCCACATGCTGCGGGTCGTACTGACCGGCAGTTACAAGCCGCCGCGTGAATTCAATTGGGTGGTCGGCGTCGGGCTCTTGGTGATGACGTTGTTGTTGTCGTTCACCGGATATATCCTCCCTTGGGATCAGCTATCGATTTGGGCGGCGACGGTCGGTTCGAACATGCTCGGAGCGACTCCGATCGTGGGGCATCAGGGGCCGGGGCACACATGGTTGACGGTCGATGGGATACGGCTGATTACTGAAAGCTCCGACATCCGGTATTGGGTGTTCGGATCGACGGCCGTCGATGAGAATACGTTGAATCGTTTTTATGTGCTTCATTGCGTTGGAATCCCGGTTGTTGCCGCCTTTGCCTGTGCCTTGCATTTTTGGCGAGTCCGGAAGGACGGCGGCATCAGTGGACCGTTGTAAGCCTGCCAGTCGAACGGCGCCGGGGAATTTTTCGCGGTGCCGGCGAGAAAACATATGAGCGACGTTGTCGGATCCGAAACCTTGAGCAGCACGTGTACGGCGGCTTGGTATGCGCTCGCGGCGATTGTCAATGCGTTCCCCGTGGTCCGTTGGGGCCGGCGTATTCGGATGCGACATGTTCGAGCAAACGTCCAGGAGACACAACATCGAGCCGCAGGCGAAGATCATCAACGGTTGACGGGGGAAATCTTCGTCGCCGGGGTTGCTTGCGCGGTTTTTGCGGGATTGAGCGTTTCGGCAATGATGGGCAGCGTGCCCGTATTGCCGGCGTTCGTACGGCGCGGGATCGACGGCGTGTTGAAGCCTGCCACTTTGCTCGTTGCATCGGTCGCGTGGACGGTCGCTGCGGCCCGTTGGCGAACGCTCGTCGCCCAACGCTGGTTCGGGCTGGCGGCGGCCGACTTGGCGGCTGCTTTCGTGTTGTTGTCCTTACCGGATCGGCATTTCTTTCAGCTCGTCTCGCAGCCGGACAACATCGCCATCGTTCTGCTGTTGGGAACGATCGGCTTTTTCACCTGGCTGGGAGTGCATTTGGGCTGTGAAAACGATGCGCGGATCCTCGCGGGCAAGCCTCCGATCGAGGCCGAGCCGGGAGAACAAGAAAAATTCCTGGTGTGGCCTGATCTGGTCTATATCGAGCTGATCGCGATGGTATTGACTACCGCGGCATTGTTGGCGTGGTCGGGAGCCGTCGCTGCACCGCTGGAAGCACCCGCCGATCCGATGGTCACGCCGAATCCGGCCAAGGCCCCGTGGTACTTTTTGGGATTGCAGGAGTTGTTGGTTTATTTCGATCCCTGGTTGGCCGGAGCGGTTTATCCCGTCTTGATCATCGTGGGACTGTGTGCCGTGCCGTACCTCGATCGAAATCCATCCGGTAACGGCTACTACACGTGCCGTGAGCGTCCCATGGCGTTGTGGCTGTTCTATTTCGGTTTTCTCAATTTATGGATCCTGTTGATCGTGATCGGAACGTTTTTTCGCGGTCCGAATTGGGGGTTTTACGGGCTTTACGAAGGCTGGGAGACGACGAAAACGGCCGTGCACGGGAGTC
The DNA here is from genome assembly GCF_054657455.1 of Thermostilla marina. NCBI lineage: Bacteria > Pseudomonadati > Planctomycetota > Planctomycetia > Pirellulales > Thermoguttaceae > Thermostilla > Thermostilla marina. The sequence continues at coordinate 2,073,581 of NZ_BAAHYR010000001.1, forward strand.
GGACGTTTTCCGAAATGGTGTGGGCCCTCGTCGGTATTGGCGGTGAGGGGCGTATCGAGGCGTGGCCGATCGTCGTCCGGGAATTGCCGGGCATCGCGGCCGTCATTTTGTACTTTCTCGCGCTGCCGTGGTGGATCGCATGGCGGCCGGGAAAGCACCTCGTCCGAGAAATGGGGCGGGTTCGGTATGTCGTTTTCGCCGGCCTGAGCCTTGCCATGTTCTTGATACCGTTGAAGATGTTGGGCCGGTTTGCACTGGGGATCAGTTATTTCTTGAGTTTTCCCGAGGTCGGAATTCACGTGTAGCCGTGTGAAGGCGAGATGCCCGACGGATAGGGTGTTTCGGCTTCGAAAACTATGAACACATCGATTCAAGTATGCCGGTCGACGATCGCACGTTTTACAACTTGAAGACGCTGCACTGGTGGTTTCTTGCCGGCGGAATGTTGACGCTGGGGGTTACCGTCTGGTTGGGACTGCGCGATGCCGACCGGCCCTGGCGCCGCCTGCAACGACAACAGCGCGAGGCCGTCGAGCCCTGGCTGGAAGCGGCTCGCACAGCGGCTGCCAATCCGGCCCAATCACCTCCGGAATCGTTCGTCGTTGCCGAGCATCGGCGAGGGCCCATCCTCGCCGGTTTCGATTGCAACACGACCGTTCGTGAGCTGCTTGTTCGCGATATTCCCGTCGAAATCGGTGGCGCCATGATGCCTCGTGTCGATCGCTGCACGACGTGCCATGCGGGGATCGAGGAGAATGCCGCGGGATTGCCTCACAATCCGCTTGTTGCGGGGAAGACTGTGGTGACTTTGCGGTTGCCGCTTCCCTTTCTCGGGGAGACTGATGAAACCGATATCCGGAAGCCCGAAGAACTGGACAAGGCGCTCGGGTGGTGTCTTGTCGATCGAGACGTGACGGGAGCACGACGCCCGACTGTTCTCTCGATTCAGCCGAAAAGCCCTGCTGCCTGCGCGGGCCTGCACATCGGCGATGTGATCACGCATATGGCGGATCGACCGGTGACGGATTCGACGGAAGCGAAAACGGTACTTCTCGAGCTCCTCGAAGACGCTCGCTCACATACTGACGATGCGCGTAGTGCATCCGACGAGGCGGCCCTCGTGCAGGTCGGCTATCCGTCCGAGTTCTTTCCGGATCGGTTCGTTCCCGCGGTCGTATTGACGGTCGAACGAGGAACGGACTCGCCGCTGGCGGCGCATCCGCGTTTGGATTTGTTCGTTGCTGAAGACAGTCCGCATCCTGCGTCGCGTTTCGGGTGCACGGTGTGTCACGACGGCCGACCGTGGGCTACCGATTTTGTTCACGCAGGACACACGATCGTGCGGGATGACGGTTCAGTGGATGCCTCGATCGGCGAGCGGGAATGGTCCCAACCGATGCTGCCCGAACCGCTCCTCGAGTCACGATGTATTCGCTGCCATTACGAAGTCTTCGATTTGGCCGACCACGCATTTCGGGCCTCCTCCACTGCTCCGCGGGCGGTAGAGGGATATCGTCTCGTTCGGCGTTTGGGGTGCTTTGGGTGTCATGAAATATCGGGTTATCGCGACGGTTGCCGCACAGGACCGGATTTGCGATCAAAACCTCCCAGCGTCGAGGCGGCCGAGAGTCTCTTGGCCGAATTTTCGTTACCGGAAGACCTTGCCTCGCGTTTGCGCGCAGTGGCTGACGGCACGGTAACATCTGTCGCCCCGGAACAAATCGTGGAAGGTTTGGAGCAGGTGCGCGAAGCAACGCCTTTGGAAGATCCGATTGCCCGAGCACGCTGGGCGGAACTGTTGCGGTTGCTGCGGGACGTTCCCGCACATCCGGGCACATTGAGAAAAATCGGACCGTCGTTACGGCATGTCGGTGAGAAACTGTCGAAAGAGAGCATTACAAAAATTGTGGCGGATCCTCGTGCCGTAAGGCCCGACGCCAAGATGCCCCGTTTGTTCGGGATCGATTCTCACTTGAGTCGGTCCCTCCGGTCTTCGACCGAGCCGATAGAGCAGGCGGAAATCGCATGCATTGCGGAATATCTCGTGTGGAAATCGCGCCCGTTTTCGAACGCGATTGCTTCCGAAGTGAACACCGACGGGAATTACGAGCCTGCGTCCATCACGCGGGGCAAAGAACTGTTCGAGACGCAAGGGTGTTTGGCCTGCCATACGCACCGTGACTATTCGGGGATCGGCGGCACGATCGGGCCCGACTTGTCCGATTTGGCCCGGCGAATCGGACGCGGCACGAACGCGCGACGATGGTTGGAGGCATGGTTGCGCGAGCCCGCGTCGTATTCGACAGGCACGAAGATGCCTGCGGTCGAGGTGCAGTATTCGCCTTTGAGCACGCCTTCGGCCTACCAAGACGGCATTGTGGCGGCAGGCGATCCGATCCGTGATCTCGCCGGGTATTTGTTGTCCGGGGAGAACCCGGAAGCGACAGCGGAAACGTCCCTTACGTCGATTGCTGAAGAGATCGATCGCTTATTTCGAGAGTTTGCGGGAACTCGGCTGTCAAATGAGGAGTTGGAAACGTGTGCCGAAAGAGGCCTTTCGGCGGAACGGGCGGCGGTCTTGGGGACCGGATGGGAGGCGTTGATCGGCGGGGCTAGTTTGTCGTCGAAGGCGCGTTTCGTAGGCTATCAGGCGATTGCCCGTCGTGGATGCTTCGGATGTCACACGATTTCCGGCTTCGAGGGAGCAGCGCCGATCGGTCCGCCACTTTCGGATTTTGGACGCAAGCCGGTCGAACTGTTGGCGTTCGAACGAATCGAGCGCTATCTCGCCGAAACGGATGTGGGGCGGAAGCAGTCGGAATCCGACGGCGAGAGACCGTATTTGGCGTTGGTGAAAAACCGTCGCCGCGAAGGATTTCTGTATCAAAAATTGACTGCGCCGCGAAGTTTCGATTATCAAATCGCCGAAACGAAACGCTACGGCGAGTTCTTGCGTATGGGGCAATTTTCGCTGTCGCTTGAAGATCGCGAGGCGATTATGACCTTCGTCTTGGGACTCACGCAAGATGCTCCCGGCGAGGCTTGGTCGCCGTACGCGGAAAGCGGACGTGATTCCGACGCGGCTTACTTCCGCTCGATCCGGGCGAGGGCGAGGCCTGTGATGGAGGAGTACGGTTGCGATGCCTGTCATCTGCTGCGACCGGAAGAATGGACGTTTCGCTATGCACCGGAGATGTGGTATCCGCCCGTTCCGCGAGAGACGTACTCGAGTCTCTTGCCGCAATTCACCGCCGCGGAGCGCAAGGCGTCGAAGCTGCGTGATTTGGCGGGGTTCCAATCGGCGACCGTGCGCGGGCTTCCGCAGTACGACATGGAAGGCAACCTACTTGAAGATTTGGATGAGTTTGACCAACCGCTTTACTTTTTTACGTTACTGGAGCCGGCCGTGATCGACGGCGAGGTGTGGGCCGTCGGCGGGGCGCAGTTGGCAATTTCGAAGCCTCAATTGACCGCACGACGGGAGGCGTGGGGCGGACGGTTCGCACGACAATTGCATTCGGTGTTGTTGCAGCGGTTGATGCAAATGGGAGCTGCAATGGGAGAGGCGGAAGCGTGGGGGCTCGGACCGCCGCCATTGATTCACGAGGGCGAAGCTGTCCGCGCCGATTGGCTCGACGACTATCTCGCGTCACCGACGGTTGTGCGGCCGTCGTGCGCGCTGCGCATGCCGCGATTCTCGCTTTCCGACCGGGACCGTCAGACGCTCGTTCGCTATTTCGAAACGGTGGCCGAAGCGCGGCAACGGCGGAGGATTCACGGTTCGATCGACATCGACACTTTGTTACCGCAGTTTACCGACGAATCGACACGTACCGCGGCTTGGGAGAAGGCGCAGTTGCTGTTGACCGACACGACGACCTACTGCGGGAAGTGTCACGCGATCGGGTCTCGCCTTCCGCCGGATGAGACGGGGCTTGTCGTCGCACCGCGACTCGACCGCGTTCGCGATCGTTTGAAAAAGGAGCATCTTGTTCGCTGGGTGGCCGATCCGAAATCGGTGCTGCCGTATACGAGTATGCCGGTCAACTTTCCGCCCGATGGTGAACCGCTGGATCGCCGCCTGTTTGACGCTGATAGCCGCGAGCAAATGGCGGCGGTAATCGATCTGCTGCTGCATTACGGGGAATTTCTCCTGGAACGAACGCTATCGTCGGATTCGGAAAGCGAATCCGAGACGTTAAGGCCGTGAGATAGGTCGTTTTGGGGGGAAGTTTTCTTGCCGGAGATTTTCCCGTTCGGCGTAATGGGCCGTCTTGTTTTCCGTGTGTACCCGGCTGCGTTTTCTTCGGGGGACACGGCAGCGTACAATGGAAATTCTCAGAGCGGATTCGGCAGTACTTGTGACATCCCCCGTGTTTTTTTTCTCGCTGCCAAGGAGAACTGAACGATGGCACGTATGCGACGTCGGCGTTTTCTGGAGCGTATCTTGGCTACCGGAGCCGTTGCCGTGCCGACGATTGCCGCAGGCAACTTGTTTCAGACGTCTTATGGAGATTTGACGGGCCGGTTGGTGTATATGGGCAACCCGCCCGAGCGGGCGAAATTGACGGTCGACAAGGACGTTGACTGCTGCGGAAAATTCGACATCCGAGACGAGTCGCTGATGGTTTCCGACGACGGCGGCTTGGCGAATGTGTTCATCTACGCGAGATCACGCGGCATGCCGATCGTACCTGAGCGCGAGGCCGAAATGTCGGAGGAAGTCCTGTTGGACAACCGCGATTGCATTTTCAAACCGCACTGCATGGCGATTTGGTACACGAAGCAAGTATTCCACATCGTCAATTCGGATCCGATCGCGCAAAATGTTGCGTTTGCTCCGTTGGGGGATTTGCCGGCCAATATCGTGTTGTCGCCCGCTCCGGGTGAGAAGACGGAGGCGACATGGCGTTTCCGGCGGGCGCAAACGTCACCGGTTCAGATCGTGTGCAATTATCATCCGTGGGAATCGGCATACATCCTTGTTCGCGATACGCCGTATTTTGCGATCTCCACAGCCGACGGTCGTTTTACGATTCCCAAGTTGCCCGTGGGGACATGGGAGTTTCAAGTGTGGCACGAGCGAACGACGTATTTGGAAACGCCGAGCTGGCCTCGCGGGCGATTTTCCGTCGATATCAAGCCGGGGACGAACGACCTCGGTGAGATCACATTGCCGGCGTCGTTGTTTACGCGAAGGTGATTGCGGGCTGCGGAGGCCGTGCCGTCGGCGGAAAGTGATGCACGGCAGCGAATCTGAGCCCAATCGTCATGGGCTTGCACTTCGGCGGTGATGGCCGAGTAGAAACGAGACGAGATATCAGCGAGACGAGCGGGAACTCTCGATGCTTCACGCGAACGTGTGCAATTCGAACCGCATACCTTGGCGCCGGTGGCTGATTGTTGCGGCGGTCGTCGCCTGGGCCGGCTGTTCACGGTATTCGCCGCCCTCGTTCGAACTGAACTTGGAAGGGCGGAAGCCGGAATCGGTGAGCCCATTGCAGCGTCAAGTCTTGGAAGAAACCTTGACCGACTTGTTCGGAACGCCCGACGACCCGAAGGTGCCCGACGGAGTCGATCTTGATCCGAAAAAGCTCAAGCGAGCCGCAGGACCGGTCGGCCGGGATTATGACGGCGTGGAGCGAGGATTGTTTCGAAAACATTGCGTGACATGTCACGGGATATCGGGCGACGGTGCCGGACCTATTGCGGCTCTGCTCACTCCGTATCCGCGAGATTTCCGTTGGGGAATCTTCAAGTACACCTCGACCGTCTTGGGGGCGAAGCCGACCCGTAGCGATCTGCGGAAGACATTGCGCCGCGGTCTGCCCGGCACGGCCATGCCGTCGTTCATGGGGTTGGCCGACGAAGACCTGGAATGCCTGATCGAGTACGTGAAGTACTTGGCGATTCGCGGCGAGACGGAACGTTATCTTGTGCAACTGGTCGTCGACGAGAACGAACCGATTCCGCTGGACCGCGAGCTGGTGATGGAAGAGGGCGTCATGCCGGCGGCCCAGTCATGGGATTGGCCTGAGCTGGATCCCGAAACGTTCGTCGTCAAGCCCGAGCGGCCTCGGCTGTCGGCCGAGGAATTGGCCGAGTCGATTGCACGCGGGAAAGAATTGTACCAAGCCGAAAAATCACAGTGCGTGAAGTGTCACGGCCCCGAAGGTCACGGCGACGGCGAAGAAAAGGAGTTGTACGACGATTGGAACAAGCCGAAGAAAGGGGTGACCCCGGAGCAGACGGCCGAGTTGCGTCCGTTGTTCAAGCTTCCATTACAGCGATTGCAAGCCCGTGACTTTCGCGAAGGGATCTTTCACGGAGGGGGAACACCCGAAGATATTTACTTGAGAATCTATACCGGTATCAAAGGAACACCGATGCCCGCTGCGGGGGCGGCGCCGGGGGTTCCCGGTGCATTGGAGCCGGAAGAAATTTGGGACATCGTCCATTACGTGTTGTCGCTGTCGCGTTCACAAGTGCAGCAGGCAAGCCCGCCGGATCGATTCTAGGACCAGATCGACTCCGCGCCCTGCGGCGGATTCTTGGAATGAAAAGCGACCCTACCGTGAAACTACCCATGACCGACGAACACGCAGACACGAATCTGTCGCGCCTCCGGCGTGCTCACCGAATCGCCTGGGCGCTGGCGATTATGGTGTTTCCGTTGATTTGGATGGGCGGGCTGGTCACCACGTACAACGCGGGAATGGCTGTTCCGGATTGGCCGAACACCTACGGATACAATTTGTTTTTGTATCCAATCGAAAGCTGGTTGAAGACGTGGGACGTGTTCTTGGAACACAGTCACCGATTGATCGGGGCGACGGTCGGCCTCTTGGCGATCGCTTTGGTCGCGGCACTGTGGCAGTATGAAGAACGTCGCTACCGTTGGTGGGCGTTGGGGGTGTTGACGGCCATTTCGGCCCAAGGGGTATTAGGTGGCTTTCGCGTCGTCGGACGGGAAATGCTCTTGGCCGACATTCACGGCTGTACGGCACCACTGGTATTTGCTGCCTGCGCGTGGATGGTCATTGCCACTTCGGACCGTTGGTCCAATTCGAAAGTGTGGGGCCGACCCGAACGAGAGATCGCGAGGACTCGACTAAGCGCTGGGCCGTTTTGGTTGCTGGCGGTGATGACATACTGCCAAATTGTCTTGGGAGCGCAAGTGCGGCATCTCTTTCCCACCTTGCCCGTTGTGTGGGGGACGTTGTGGGTATGGTCGCACGTGGGGGTCGGGCTTTGTTTGGTCATCATCTGGGGAATCGCTCGACGGGCCGTCGGCGTGCTTCGTCGGGATTGTCCTTTCTTGGTCCGACGCGTCAACTGGTATTTGGGGCTTTACGTCGTACAATTGCTCCTGGGTGTGGGAACGTGGGTGACGAATTACAACTGGCCGCGCTGGTTCACGAATAATTTCGTTGCCGTGCCGTTCACGGTCCGTGACGGAGGAATGCTTCAAGCGACGACGACTACGGCGCATGTGGCCGTCGGTTCGTTGTTGCTGATCACCGCCTTTTCTTCGGCGGTTTGGGTGAAGCGGCGGGCGATGTGGATCGATCCGGCGGTTGCCGAGTCGGGGAAGGCCGGAGACCGGAAGGCGTCCCCGAACGAGACTGTCGTCAAGCCCGCGCCGTCCACCAAAACCAAGACCAAGAAGCGCCGACGGCGTTGATACTCCGATCAACGATCGCATGACCCAACTTCGCATTCTTCGGCAACCGGAGCGATGCAGTGCCGATCAGTGACATTCGATAGCGAGAAACGATTGTGCGGATGAATGACGGCGATACCGCCTTGAATGGCGTCGAACTGGATGATGCGCCGATGTCGTCGGCTGCGAAATCGCTGGTTTCCGATTTGTTGGCTTTGGCCCGGTTGCGGATCGTCGCCATGGTCTTGGTGACGATGTTGGTGGCCGCCTGGGCGACTTGCCCCGGCCCGTTTCCGTGGGGGCAAACGCTGTATGCGGCGGTCGGCGTAGGAATGGTGGTCGTCGGCGCGATCGTCTTCAACCAACGCATGGAATGGCTCAGCGACGCACGGATGGAACGAACGTCGAATCGCCCGATTCCCGCCGGTCGAATTTCGCTGCACGTGGCAACCGCGATGGGAGCGAGCATTACCGTCTTCGGCGTTGCGATGTTGGCGTGGTCGGCAAATCCCGTCTTGACCGGCCTGACGGTGTTCAGTTGGTTTGTCTACGTAGGTATGTATACTCCCCTGAAACCGGTTTCGGCATGGCAAACGGCCGTAGGGGCACTCGCCGGCGCGATGCCGGCGCTTCTAGGAACGGCGGTCGTCGGCGGTTGGGAATCGCCGCTTGGTTGGGGGCTGTTCGCCGTGATCTATCTGTGGCAGTTTCCGCACGCGATGGCGATCGCCGAGTTGTACCGTGAACAGTATGCGAGGGCGAACGTCCGGGTGGCGCCGGTCGTGGACGATTCCGGACGCCTGGTGACGTTGCTGACGCTCTTTGGTGCGACGGCACTGTTGTGCCTTTCGGCGGTCGTGGTGTTGTGGGGAAATCTATCGATGCCGGGCGCATGGGCGCTGATGGCGGGCGCCGTCGGCTATTTGGGCGGTTCCATCTGGTTCGTTTGCCGACGTAGTGCCGTCAGCGCCCGCTGGTTGCTTCGAGGATCGCTTCTCTATTTGCCGCTGGCATGCGCGGCCTTCTTGTTGGCATAATTCGTTCATGTCCGCCGGTCTCGTTGCGACGGGTGATTTCGGAAGAGGCTTTTTCGATTTGCGGCAGCAGCGATCGCGAGGTGTCCTTTTCGGGGACGCCCTCGATGCGCCGTGGTTGCTTTCGGTTGCACCTGTCGCCATGCTGATAAGGATGCGGAAATTCATGGATGCCTGAAGTCGCACGACTCGGAGGGACGAACGCATGCGCGACGACCAGTGGCAACAGCTCATCGACGTGATTGAAGGACGTTCCATCGGCAAAGCTCCGGCAGGATTCATAATCGACTGCCCGTGGCTCTCCGGTTGGGCGGGGACGTCGTTGATGGAATATCTGACCAACGAAGAGCTCTGGTTCGAAACGAATCGGCGAGCGGTCACGGAGTATCCCGACGTCTGGTTCATTCCGGGGTTCTGGGCTGAATACGCAATGTGCACCGAGCCTTCCGCATTCGGATGCCGCTGTGTGTGGCCCGAAGAAGAATTTCCCTTTCCCGAGAAACTGATTCGTCGCTTCGAGGATGTCGATGACCTGACAGTGCCCGACTGTCGCAAGTCGGGCTTACTGCCGTTCGTCGTCAAACGACTGCACCGCTATCGTTCGCGCATCGAGGCTTTGGGGCATCGGATTCGGTTCGCAACGTGCCGGGGGCACTTCAATGTGGCCTCGTACTTGGTTGGCCAAACCGAATTGCTGTTGGCGATGCGCACCGATCCCGAGCGGACGCACGTGCTGCTCGACAAAGTGACTCGTTTCCTGGTCGACTGGATCCGATATCAGAAGGAGCAGTTTCCCGACATCGAGGGAATCCTCGTGCTGGACGATATTGTCGGCTTCGTCGGCGAGAAAGATTTCTTGGAATTCGCCAAGCCGTACCTGAATCGCATTTTCCATGCCGTCGATGTCCCTGTTCGAATGTTCCATAACGATGCGCACGGTCTGGTTTGTGCGCCGCATTTGGCCGACGTCGGCGTCAATATTTTCAACTTCGGGTTTGCCCATTCACTTCCCGATATGCGAGCGGCATTGGGGCCTGAGGTTGTGATGTTCGGCAACATTCCGCCTCGCGATGTGTTGGCCGGCGGAACTGCGGACGATGTACGGCAGGCGGTGCGCGACGCTTACGCGTCGATCGGCGACAAGACGCGGATTATTTGGTCGGCCGGCGGCGGCATGCCTCCGGGCGTGACGGACGAGAACTTGCGGGCTTTTCTCGATACGTTGAGCGAAGTATCGTCGGGCGCGTGATCCGACAGTTGCTTTCGGGGGCCTCGGATGGCCGGCGAGATTTCGTACAACATGGCGGCATGATTGTGGGCCACATGATCCATCGAGTACGGCTGCGGGCTTTCGCCGTTTTGCGAACGACGGCGGCGTGTGCCGTGCCGACGGTCGTACTTGCTGCGATGTCGGCATTCTCGGCAGGGGCCGTTGTGGCCCAGGTCGTCCCGTATGCGTCATCGGTGTACGAACTGTCGGGGTCGATCGTCGTCGACGAAGCCGATGCGTCGTTGATGGTGCAACTCGACCAGGCTCGCCGGGCGATGGATGCCGGTCAATACGACGACGCCCTCGGTATTCTCGTTCGCGTTGCCGACATGGGTAGCGACAGCCTGATCGATGTGACGGGCGATCTGCCGAACGTGCCTCGACGATACGTGAGCGTTCGCCGCTATTGTCAGGCGATGCTGCTGCGTTTTCCGCCGGAAACGATTGCCGAATACCGGCGTTTGGCCGATCCGGCATTCGGCACCTGGTTCCAGCAGGGACGCCGAAACTTGGATGAGGATGTGCTCCGACGCGTCGTCGAGCAGGGGCTCGCAAGCAGTTGGGCCGACGATGCTCTGTGGCTGCTCGGCGAGCTGCGCTTACGCGAGGGCGATCCGATTGGGGCTCGGGCATATTGGGAACAACTCCTTCCGGTCGACGACCGCGACGCCTTTCCGACGTGGCTGAGCGTTTACGACAGTGAGTATTCTCCGGCGGAGGTTCGGGCGAGAATTATCTTGGCGGACGTTCTGGCCGGGCGACGTCGAGAGGCCGAAAAAGAAGCCGCGGCGTTCGCTGAATTACACCCCGACGCGACGGGGCGCTTCGGCGGACGCGATACGATGCTCGTGGACGCCGTGCGGAGTCTTCTCAAAGAAAGCGAGGCTTGGGCTGCGCCGCGCGATCGCGGCGAATGGTCGGAATTCGGCGGGGCAGCGACAAGACAGCGGCAAGTCGGCGGCCGCCCCGATTTTTCTCGCCTGTTGTGGCAGTTGCCGTTGCCCTCGCCGCCATGGAGCGAGATTACCGCTTGGAGCCCGGCTCCCGAGGCGATTCCGGGGAGTGCCGAAACCCGCCTGACACCGACGAGTTACTTTCCGATCGTGGTGGGCGATCATGTGATCGTGGCGGGCGAAAAGGCGTTGTATGTTGTCGACAAAAAGACGGGCAAACCGGCGTGGGGACGAGAGCCGGCAATCTTGCGTTTGGGCGATCAAGCCGAGGTCGTGCCCCGATTGCCCCGCAATACGGTCGGCGTGCCGCGGTATACGGTATCGTCGGACGGAAGAAGGATTTTCGTGCCGATAACCATTCTGCCGAATTCGGACACGGAAACGCAGCGTTTGCAGGCAGCAGCGACATCGGAGCTGATTTGCCTCGACATCCAAGGTCAAGGCCGGATGTTGTGGCGCATTTCTCCGCCGGAAAACGATTTGGTATTCGCCGGTGCACCGGTTTGCCTGGGCGAGCAAGTGGCCGCGGTCTTGTGGCGCGACGGGGCGCCGGCGAGGATTTCCGTCGCCGCCTTCGATGCGGCGACCGGAAAGTTGCAATGGGAACGATTCGTATGTTCGGGTGATACGCCCGGGAGGGGCCTTTTTCCCGAATGTGTGTCGCTGTTGATCGCAGCCGATTCTGCGAACCTGTACGTCAATACGAACATGGGCGCGGTGGCGGCGTTGGATCGGCGACGCGGTACGATCCGTTGGATCACGACGTATCCGAGGGCGACGAAAGGGGATTTAGCGAATCCCGAGCCGTGGCTGTATCGGGCGCCGAATCCGTGTGTAGTCGATCGAGGAACTCTCTACGTGGCTCCTGCCGATTCGCCGGAGGTATTTGCCTTCGAGGCTCGGACGGGACGCATGACGTGGCACAGCGGACCGGAAACGCAGCGCGTTCGCGATTTGCTGGGCGTGATCGACGATCGTCTGATCGCCTCGGGAGATCGCCTTTACTGGATCGAGTTGCGCGGCGACAGGGCAGGGCGGATCGTTGCTCGATGGCCCGACGGGCACGAAGAGCTCGGGTTTGGACGCGGACTCCTTGCCGAATCTACGGTCTATTGGCCGACGCGGGAAGCCGTGTATGCGGTCGACGCCGTCACGGCTCGTCCGGTCGACCGCTATGAGTTGCTGTCGAAGGGAGCTGCCGGAGGCAATCTGGTGGCGGCCGACGGAGTTTGCCTGATTGCGGAACCGACCCGCATAAGCGCGTTCTCGGTTCTGGAAACTCATGACAACCTTCGGCGGAATCACCAAGCTAACCGGTCGAATCGGTAACCGGCATAGTGTCTCGGTGCGCTTGAGCCGGTCGGGTATGATCGACGATAATTGAGTGTACGGAGAATGTCGGCTCTCGCTGCTTGGGACGCGAAAACGAACATTCCTCGGCGTGACGGCCTTCGATGGCGGGCAATGACGGCAAGGGCCTGTTTCTTACCTGAAATCGGTGCGGTATGAACGAACGAGACGATGTGCAACAACTGGCGAGAATTGCCGAGGCTGCCGCGAAATTGAAGGAGCAAATGGCCCGCATCATCGTGGGGCAGGAGACCGTCATCGAGGAGCTGTTGACGGCGTTGCTTGCCCAAGGGCATTGCTTGCTGACGGGGGTTCCCGGGCTGGCCAAGACGTTGATGATCCGGACGTTGGCGAAATCGCTGTCGTTGGAGTTCAATCGGATTCAGTTCACGCCGGACCTTATGCCGTCGGACATTACCGGTACCGAAGTGATCCAGGAGGACAAGGCGACCGGCGTGCGGCAGCTTCGATTCTTGCCCGGGCCGGTGTTTGCGAACGTGATCTTGGCCGACGAGATCAACCGAACACCGCCGAAAACGCAGGCGGCGTTGCTGGAGGCGATGCAAGAATACCAGGTGACCGTCGGTGGCAAGCGACACGCGCTGCCGCGACCGTTTTTCGTATTGGCCACGCAGAATCCGATCGAGCAAGAAGGAACCTATCCGCTGCCCGAAGCGCAGCTCGATCGTTTCATGTTCGAAATCCGGATCGATTATCCATCCGAGGAAGAAGAATTGGCGATCGTTCGGCGCACGACCGCCGGCGAAGTGCCCGAAGTCGAGCCGGTGCTCTCGGGAGAGGAAATTCTCGAATTGCAGCGGGTCGTGCGGCGTGTGCCGGTTTCCGACGTGGTGGCCAAGTTCGCTTTGCAGACGGCGCGACGCAGTCGACCGGGACCGGATTCCCCCGACTTCGTGCGGGACTTCGTGGCTTGGGGGGCGGGCCCGCGGGCAAGTCAATACCTGGTTTTGGCGGCCAAGGCGCAAGCCGCGATCAAGGGTCGGCCGCATGCCTCGGTGGCCGATGTCAAACGTGCGGCACATCCGGTCTTACGACATCGGATTATTACGAATTTCAACGCCGAGGCCGAAGGGGTCAAGGTCGACGAGTTGATCGACCGATTGCTTGATTCGGTTCGGCTTCCCGAAGACGAGTTGGTGCATGGCGGCAAACTCCCCGACATTCTTGGATCCGAAGGTTCTGGCGCAAATTGAAGGCTTGACCTTTCGTGCCCGAACCGTCGTCGAGGGTTACGTGGCAGGCCTGCACCGAAGTCCGTACCACGGCTTTTCGGTCGAGTTTGCCGAACACCGTGAGTATGCGCCGGGAGACGACTTGCGTTATGTCGACTGGAAAGTATTCGGCCGTACCGACAAGTTCTACGTCAAGCAATTCGAAGAAGAAACGAATCTGACATGCCATCTCGTTTTGGACTGTTCTGCGGGAATGGCTTACCGTAGTAAGGACGCGGTTTTCTCGAAGTTCGACTATGCCCGGTGCACGGCCGCGGCGTTGGCCTATTTGATGGTTCGCCAGCAGGATCGCGTGACGCTTCAGGTTTGCGGCGCGCGGCCGGTGTGGCTGCGATCCGTGCAGCAAGGAGCCGCTTGGGGCGACTTGGTTCGTGTGCTGGAAGAGGCAACACCCGAAGGTACGGCCGAACTGCCGAGATTTCTTACCGAGGTGTGCGACCGTACGAAGCGGCGAGGCGTGGTGGTCGTCATCAGCGATTTCTTGGACGATTGGCGGCCGATGGAACGCCCGCTACGACGCCTTCGCCATGCAAGAAACGACGTGCTGTTGATTCACATTCTCGATCCGCAAGAGTTGGCGTTCGACTTTCGTCGTACCGCTCTGTTTGCCGACTTGGAAGGGCCGGATCGTCTGTTGGTCGAACCGGGAACGATTCGTAAGGAGTACCGTGAAGAGATTGCCCGGCATTGCAAACACGTCGCCGCGTTTGCGCGATCGGTCGGGATCGACTACTTGCGATTGACGACGGATCAGCCGCCGGGTTTGGCTTTGGCACGGTACGTGACCGCGCGGCAGGCCGGCGGTCGCTTTTGACGGCAGGGTGCGTTTCCGCAGTGGAACGAGTGGATGATTAGCGATTTTGGACTCTTAGGATTGGAGTTCCTCTCGCCGGCGGCCCTCGGCTGGCTGGCGGCGGCTGCCGTTCCGCTCGTTTTGCATCTGTGGAATCGACGTCGATTCGAGCGCGTCGACTGGGCCGCCATGCGGTTCCTGGAAGTCGTATTGCGCAGAAATCGGCGGCGAATACGGGTGCGCCAGTGGTTGTTGCTCTTGTTGCGAACGGCGTTGCTCGTGTTGATCGTCTTGGCCGCCGCGGAGCCGACCGTGGAGCGTTTTTCGGCAACGATCCATCCTTCTTCCGGGCATACGCACCGTGTGGTTTTGCTCGACGGGTCGTTTTCGATGCAAGTTCGGGAAGGGGGCAGTGAACGATTCGAGGAAGCCAAGCAAGCGATCGCGCGATTGATCGAAGTGATGCCCGAGGGTGACGGAGCGACGCTCATATTGGCCGCCGATCCGGCGTCGGTGATCATCCGATCGCCGGTTTTCCTAAGGCAAGATTTCTTGGCAGAGCTTCGGGCACTCAAACCCGTCGATACAGGGTCGGATTGGACCGAAGCGATGCGATCGGCGCGCGAGATTGCCCTTCAAGCGAGGCAACGATACCGGCGGCTCGATCGAGTCGAGTTCTACTGCTTTTCCGACCTGCAACGCAGTGGCTGGTCCGACGGAAGCGGCGAGGGCGCCTCGAGACTTCGCGAAGCGGCGTCCAAGCTCTCCGATTTGGGGCGGTTGACGGTCGTCCGAGTCGGAGACGATCCGATCGGCAACGGGACCGTAGATCGCTTGGTGTGCCGGGAGGCCGCTCCGACGGTAGCCCAAGAGGTCGAGCTCTCGGCTCGCGTGAAAGTCTACGGCGCCGCGCGGGGCGGTTTCCCGGCGACGGCCGAGTGGTTTCTCGATGGGAGACGCGTGGAGAGGATCTCCCTCGAGCCCTCTCGCGACGGTGTTGCGACGGTGAGCTTGGTGACACGGATCGGCTCCTCCGGAGATCACGTGGTCGAGTTGCGGATCGACGAAGATGCGTTGCCGGTGGACGATCGTCGGCGGATCGTCGTGCCGGTGCGTGAGGCCGTTCGCGCGTTGTGTGTCGATGGTCGTCCGTCACCCAGAATGTTTGGAGGGGCAAGCGACTATCTCGTACTCGCACTTTCAGCGTCTGAGGGAACCGCCGGAAAACGGATTTCCGTCGACAAAGTGCCGGACGGCATGCTCAGTGAGACGGATCTCGACGCGTTCGATGTGGTGTTCTTGTGCGACGTACCGCATTTCACCCCGGGCGAGGCAAGACAATTACGAAGTTACGTGCAGCGCGGCGGCGGGATTGTGTTCTTTGCCGGACCAAATATCACGTCCGAGGCCTACAACCGCACGATCGGCCCTCAAGGTGAAGACTTGTTGCCCGGCGAGGTATCACGGGTTGTCGATGCGATCGGGAAGGAACTGTCGATCGCCGTCGAAGATCACCCGATCGTGGAAGCATTTGCCGGTCGACAGGCGTCCAGTTTGCTCTTTACGCCGGTCGACAAGTTGCTGTTGTTGGACCCTCTTGCCGCCGGCGCCGTCCCGGTGTTGCGGTGCACGACCGGAGAACCCGTGGTGACGGTACGTGAGGTCGAAAACGGCCGTGTGGTTTTTGTGGCCGTGAGTGCCGATCGAAGTTGGTCGGCATGGCCGTTGTCGCCCAGCTATGTGCCCCTGATTCACGAGATCGTCGACTACGCGGCAGCGGGGGATGCGGAGCAGCGAAACGTGATCGCCGGAAATGCGATTTCGGGGGCATTCGAGGGAACGAGGTCCGGCAGTGTCACGGTTACGCTTCCGGACGGAGAACGACGCGAATTGTCGTTGCGTCCGGAGGGGAATCGCAGTCGATGGCGACTGGGCTGCGCGTATACGTCGGGAATCGTCACCGTGTCGGTGTTGGAAGCGAACGGGACGGCGTCGGCGACGCAGACATTTGCAGTCAACTGCCCGGCCGAAGAGTCGAATCTCGCCTGTTTGAACGAGGATGCCGTTCGTCGCGGACCGCTGTCGGGGGTCGACTTTCGGTACCGAACGACATCGACATTCAACGGTGCCGAGATCGAACCGGGTCCCGGCTCGGTGCAGTATCTTCCCGTCTGGTTGTTGTGGTGTGCCCTCGTCGTCTGTGGGCTCGAATTCTGGGTTGCTTGGCGCAGCGGACAGGGGGCGTGAGCGATGTCGGCACAGCAACTGGCTGCGTGGTTGGGCATCGAGACCGGTCCCGGAGAGGGCGTGCTTTGGCGATTCGAGTGGCACTGGCCGGTCCCCGGTTGGCTCACCGTGTTGCTGGGAGCGGCCGTGTGCGCGGCGATCATTTGGTGCAATGTGCGCGGAACGCCGACGATTTCTCGCTCCTTGCGATGGGTTTTGGCGTCGTTGAGAATCGGGGCGTTTGCCGTTTTGGCCTTCATGATCGCGCAAGCGGCGTTGGCTGCTTTTCGCACCGGATTGCCGACTCTGGTCTTGTTGATCGACGATTCGGCGAGCATGGCCCTACACGATGAATACCGGCCCGATGAGGCCTCGGCCTTGCGAGAATTGTTGGACCGGGAAGAGATTCCCGACCGCTTGACGATAGGACGCGAAGCACTTTGCCGAGACGACGCCCGCTTGCTGAAGCTGTTGGCCGACCGCTATCGACTGGAACTGTGTGACGTTCGCGGCGACGTCATAGCCGCCGATGACCGAATCGACGC
This sequence comes from Thermostilla marina, assembly GCF_054657455.1. Taxonomy (NCBI): domain Bacteria; kingdom Pseudomonadati; phylum Planctomycetota; class Planctomycetia; order Pirellulales; family Thermoguttaceae; genus Thermostilla; species Thermostilla marina. The sequence goes on from NZ_BAAHYR010000001.1 coordinate 2,090,668, forward strand.
GATCGTGAGTGCGCTCGAGCAAATGCAAGCGTCGACGCCGGAATCCCCGCTGGGGCGGGCGATCGAGCGAATCCTGCAACGTAATCGCGGGACGCTGCCGGCCGCAGTCGTTGTGTTTTCCGACGGCAATACGACCGTCGGCCCCGGCCTCGATTCGGCGGCGGACAAAGCTGGAGAAAAAGGAGTACCGCTGTTTCTGGTACCCATCGGCGATACACGTCCGCCGAAGGATGTGGCCGTCGAGCAAATAATCGCCGATCGCAGTGTGTTCGTCGGTGATGTGCTGGGGTTCGACGTCCGACTGAACGCTTCGGGATTCGGCGACAGTGTTGTTCGCATTGTCGTCGAAGAAAAAATGGCGAACGGGGCGACGGCGCCGCTTGTGGAAACGGAGGAAACGGTCCCTTCCGACGAATGCGTGATGACGGTGCGGTTGTATCATCGGCCCAGCGAAGAGGGATTGCATCGTTACGTTGTGCGGGTCGAGCCGTTGCCCGATGAACGCCGTACCGACAACAACGCCCAGGAAACAGTCGTCGAAGTACGCAACGAGAAGTTGCGTGTCTTGCTCGTTCAGGCCGATCCGAGTTTCGAATACCGCTATTTGCGGAACGCGTTGATGCGTGAGCCGAGCATCGAACTCGAGTGCGTCTTACAAAACGCCGATGTCGAATACCGCGAGGTAGCTGCGGGGATGCGAGGCGGTGTGCCGCTTACGCCGGCCGAATGGAACACATTCGATGCTGTAATCCTCGGCGACGTAGATCCGAACTTGTTACTGCCGCGGAATTTGCAGGACATTCGAGAGTATGTCGCCGGCGACCGGGGGGGAACGCTTATCTGCATTGCGGGGCCTCGGTTCATGCCTGCCGCATATCGCGGAACGCCGGTAGAGGACCTCTTGCCGATCGACGCGGGACGCGTCTCCGATCCTGCTCGCGACGGCGGAAACGAAGCGGGCTTTCGTATCGTTCCGACGCCGTTGGGAGAACGATGCGGGGCTTTTCAAATCAGCGACGATCCCCGCGAAACCCTGTCGCTTTGGAAAACGTTGCCCGAATTGTATTGGTATGTCGCGGCACCTCGGTTGAAGCCGGGAGCCCGCGTCCTGGCGGTACATTCCCAAGCGACGGATACCGGAGGAACACCGTTGCCGATGATCGTCATGCAGTACGTGGGCCGCGGCAAAGTGCTGTTCCACGCGACCGACGAGACATGGCGCTGGCGTCGCCGGATCGGCGATAAGTACTTTACGCGATATTGGGTCCAGATGATTCGATACTTGTGTCGCAGTCGCCTGGGCGGAACGTCGGACGCGTTATTGACGATCGATCGCGACCGGTATCGAGTGGGAGAGTCGGTCTCGATTCTTGCCGAGTTTCCCACAGGATTACCCGGGGCATCGGAGGATGTCGTCGTTACTGTCGAAAACGGAGAAGGCACTCGCCGGCATTTGACGGCCCGGCGTGCTTCGTTGAGTGAGGACCGGTTTCAGGTCGTTTTGGACGACTTACCGATCGGAACCTATCACGCCTGGTTGAGTGCGCCCGTTCTGCCGAAGATGCCGCCGGGGGTGGATTTCAGTATCGAACCTCCCGATGCGGAGTCGGCTGCGGTGCAGGCCAGAGTCGACGTGATGCGCCGTGCTGCGGAACGATCCGGCGGAAAGTTGGGCAAGGTAGATTCGTTGGACACCCTCTTTGCGGAATTGCCTGAGGGAACTCAAGTACCCGTCGAAGCGTTGCCGCCTATTAGTCTCTGGAATCGATGGCCGATACTGCTGTTGGCGCTTGGGCTGTTGACGGTTGAGTGGGCGTTGAGAAAGTGGGCCGGGCTTCCGTAAGATTTCGTACAATTACGTAGGAACTTCGCGAGGGTGTTTCCCGACTGGAATTTTGAAACCTCCTCGGGTGTTTGGCGCGTAACCGGATCGTTGGACAATGTAGAGCGGTCGCCATGTTATCCCTTTCGGCAAAACTGGATCGTTTTGCCCGCCGTGTGCGGAACAGGCTCATCTTCTGCGCGACGGCGAGGGTGCTTGCGATTGTGTGGGCTGCTGCCGTGTTGCTGGCGGCGATGGATTATGGTTTTCGCTTCAGCGATCTCGGATTGCGGATTTTGGCGACCGGATGTCTTGTCGGATCGTTTGCTTGGGGCGCGGCCCGCTATCTTTGGCCGATCCTTCGCACGCCGTTTAGCCGCCGTCTCGTTGCCCGGCAATTGGAGCTGCGGTTTCCCGAGTGGGAGGACGGCTTGACGGCGGCGGTCGAGTTCGCTTCGGCGGCCGAAGACGACCTGACGATCGGCTCACCTGCATTGCGGAGGGCGGCTATCCTGGCGATGGAACGTCGGTTGGCCGATTTCGATGAATCAGCCGTCTTGCGGCGCGAACCGGTGCGCCGAAGTGCGGTGCTTATCTGCGGCATTCTGGGTACTACCGTGCTCTTGGCGGTGGCGTTTCCGGGAACGGTTCGGACGGGTGTTCAACGTTTGTTGATGCCGTGGGCCGACCTCCCCTGGCCGCGGCAGACGGAACTCGTCGTCGTGGAATGGCCGCGTCGGGTTGCATTGGGCGGGACGGCGCGTATTGCCGTTTCGGAAAAACACGGTCGACTGCCTCGGTTGGTCGCGATCGAGTATGAATGGGAAAGCGAGTCGGGACGCGTGTTGCGCGAGCAGCGTTGGATGCGGCGCGTCGGGGACCGAATGATCGACGAAAGAGAAAACGTGGCGTGGTCGTTCCGGTTTCGGGTATCGGGCGGCGATGACGACACGCAACCTTGGTATCGAGTCGAGGTGGTCGAACCTCCGAAGTTGCGACGTTTCGACGTGACGGCGATACCCCCGGCCTATAGCGGGTTTGCACCGGAAACGTCCGACGGACCATTGACCGTCTTGGCCGGTAGCTCGATTAAGGCCGAGTTGGAAACCGACAAGCCGCTGGGGAACGCAATCTTATTGTTCGCTGACGGCTCAGTGGTCCCCGGCAAGCCCGGTGACGGTCCGACCGTGTGGTATTTTCACTCAGGGGATACCGTACCGGACGGCTTACAGCAGTCCGGAAATTACGCATTGGTGATCGAAGACCAGGAGGGTGTATCCGTTCCGGACCGGCCGGAGTGGCCGATCGTCGTCGTCCAGGACGGTCCACCGAACGTGTGGTTCGACGACGAAGAGGTTCCCCGGCTGATGACGGTCGCTGCCGGATTCGATCTTACCGTGCGTGCGAAGGACGATCTGGCGCTGCGGCGGGTATCGTTGGTGGCGGGCATCCGTGACGATCCGAGCCGACAAGCAACACAGGTGTTGCATGAAGGCCCGGAACCTTTTCCCAAAATGCAGGCTACGATGTTGGAGCCCGACCGCTGGGGTGAAGAGTTGTCGCTCCCGGTTACTTGGAATGCGGCCTCGGTTTCACCGTTGCCCGGCGATGTCGTCGAGTGGCGGTTGCTGGCGGAAGATTACAAGGGGCAGCAAGCGAGCTCGCAAACGATAGCCGTCCGGTGCGTGACGCGGGAAGAGTATCTCCAATACGTCGCCGGTGAACGGAACACGTTGGCCGACGCTTTGAGTCGGTTGTTGGAAGCCCAAGAGGAAGCCTCGCGGGGAACGGAGGTTTGGTTCGCCTCGCTGCCGAAAGATCCGGCAAGCGACGAACGCACGTTGGACGCCCTGCGCAGCGTCCAATTGTTGCAGCGACGCGTTTCGGCCGGAGCCGCTCGTGCACCGGGAAGTATTCGCGAACGTGCGGAAAAGCTTCGCCGTCGTCTCGCGGCCAACGGCCTGGCTGATTCTTCCGAAGATGCCGTGCTTGCCGAGATCGTTTCGGTTCTGGACGAAGTTTCGACGCTCCACTTGATTGCGTTGGACGAAGTATTTACCGCCTTGGTAAAGAATTTGGAGAGCGCAGCCGCAGCGAAGTCGCCCGTTGACGGATCGTTTCGGGATCAGGAGCAGACCATCAAATTGCACCAGCAGGCCGTTGTCGAAACACTGCGGCGACTGTTGGATCGGTTGGGCAGACGTCGGACGTTGGATGTGTTCCGACGCCAACTGGAACAGCTGCGGGATGATCAGCAGGTGTTGCACGACAGAACCAAACAGTTGGGCCGACTCCTGTTGAGTGGTGATGCCACGGCCGATGAGGTTGCGGGAATGCTTGATGATACGGCACGCACGCAGCGCGAAACGGCGCTGCGAGCTGATCAGGTGTTTCGCGACATCGACAAAGAAATGCAACGAGCCGACGACCGTGCCCGCTCGGTTTTAGAGCAGGTGGCAACGGCGGCCGCGGAAACTGCTCTGACCGCCAAGATGCGCGATGCGGCACTGGGGATCGAACAAACGCAGGTGACCATCGCCTATCGTTTGCAGGAAGAAGCACTGGCGGCCTTGGATCGCATTTTGGCTCTTTTCGAACAGGAGCGGGAACCGGAAAGCCTCGAATCAAAACGCCTTCGCTTGAAAAATCTCTTGGGTGAATTGGTTCGGCGTCAAAGGCAACTGGCCGATGCCGCAGAGGTCGCAGCGGCCGAGTCCGATGCCGCCGCCAAGGCTGAAATGCTTCAGAAACTGAGGGAGGAACAGGCCCGTATCTTGGAGGATGTCGACGCGGCGACTTCACTGGCCGATGCGGTTGAGGCCGAAGACGTTTCCGTGCGAACGCAACGTGCCGAGAAGCACATGCAACAGGCAATCGAGGCGGCCGATCGACTTGCCGCCGAGGAATTCCGGACGCAGGCGGCGCAGGCTGCCGACGCACTCGACGACGCGGACGAAGCTTGCCGGCAGGCAGAATTGGAACGCACTCGCCGCGAGCAAGAACGGCAGATCGAAAAATGGTTGCAAGAGGCGACTGCGTTGGCGGCTCATCAGCGAGAATTGCTCGAACGGACGCGCCGATTGCAAGAGGAGTCGCCCGTTGCCGCGTCGAGCGACGCCGACCGCCAGGCCTGGCGTCGACGCGCCGAGGACACGGCGACTTCGCAGCGATTGTTGGCAGAGGACACGCGTCGGTTGGGCGGTGCGTTCGAATCGCAGCCGGTGCTCAATACCGTGTTGGAAGAAGCCGCCGTGCTGATGGATCAGGCCGCCGATCGCGTAGCAGCCGAAAGCGTCGATGCGATGACCCGTTCCCTTCAGCAAGCGGCGCTTACCCGTCTGCTGCATGTCACCGAAGCCTTGCGGCAAACTCGTGAAGCGAGTCGTGCGTCCGAACAGCAGCCGCCGGAGGAAAACGATCCGTCTCAAGAGCAAAAAATGACGCCCGAACAGCAACGGCAAGCGGCACTTCGCCTGGCCGAATTGAAATTACTCAAATCGCTGCAATTGGAGCTCAACGCCGATACGGTGGAGATCGATCGGCAGATTGCCGCAGCCGCGTCGAGCGACCGCTTCGAGGGCGAACTGCGACGTCTGGCAGAACGCCAGCAACAAATCATGCGATGGTTGCAACAACTCTTGGCTCAGCCGCACCAACAATCGGAGGAGACGCCGCGGGCAAACGGAGAACGGGAAATTCCGGTCGAACCGGACCAACGCAATGGTGACGAAGAGAAGCTTCCGACTTTGGATGAGTTGCTGTCGCCGTGAATGTTTGTAGCAGAATGGTGACTTCGGAGGAGACTATGAAGGGCGGTATCGTGCTGCCGAGCCTGATGTTGGTCTTTTGGCCGGCCGTCGGGGCGGTCGTCGGAGCGGCCGAGCCTGCCCGGCCGCCGGATCGACCTCCGGCCGTGTCGGCACCAGGCGAGTCGATCGATGAACTCTTGTTGCGGCCGGACGAAACGCAAAACACGGAGGGTGTCGGCCGGGCTTCGCCGCGTGTGTCGCCGCCGTCGCCGCAGGCGGATACTTCCCAGGGACGCACGTTGGAACAGGAATTGGGGAATGCGGCTGTGTCGGAAGACGTCGATCGTGTGATCCGATTGCTGGAGAAAATGGAACAAGTTCGTTGGCGTTTGGTGGCCGGTGATCCCGGTGTGAAAACGCAAGATTTGGAAAGGGAAGTCGTCCAAGAACTGGACCGATTGATCGATCAAACGCAACAGCAGTGTTCCGGTAGTTGCAGCAACACGTCGCAATCGTCCACGAAACCGTCGAATGCTTCGCGTCAGGCAAATACCTCACAAACGCAAGGAACCCGGCCCGGGAGGGGAACGCAAGGGAGTGACGCGGTCGGTGAAGACAAAGAACCCCTCCAACAGGTCTTGGAGAGCGTGTGGGGAGAGTTGCCGGAACGGGAACGTCGCCGGTTGATTCAGTTGCCACCCGAGACATTCTTGCCCAAGTATCGAGGAATGATCGAAAACTATTTTCGCAGATTGTCCGAGGCGGTGGATCAAGATCGCTAGTATCGAGGTTTTCGTAACTCGGGGGACGGCACGATGTCGGCAACAAACGTGTTGCGATGGCTCATCTGGACGACCGTGTGCGCGGTGTCGTTCCCGGCGTGTGCGCAGGATCCCGCGGGTACCGCCGTTCGATTCATGACACCGGAAGTCGATGCCGCGGTGAATCGTGGGTTGACCTATTTGGCGGCGCACCAGAATCGCGACGGCTCGTTCGGCTCGGGCGATATGCGGGGAAACGTGGCTGTGACCGCCTTGGCCGGTATTGCGTTCATGGCTCAAGGAAGTCAGCCCAAAAGGGGCCCCTATGGAACCGCCGTCGATCGCGCCTTGGGGTATTTGTTGGCGAACGTCCAGTCGAGCGGCTACATCGCACACGGTCCGGAAGATCAAATGTACGGACACGGATTCGCGACGATGTTTCTCGCCGAATGTTACGGAACGTCGCAGCGTCCCGATTTGCGGGAAAAACTTGCGCGGGCGGTACGGTTGATCGTGAACACGCAGAACTCGGAAGGGGGGTGGCGGTATCAACCGCAGCGTTTGGGGGCCGATATTTCCGTCACGATCTGCCAGATCATGGCCTTGCGTGCTGCGAAGAATGCGGGAATTCACGTTCCTCGAGAAACTGTCGATCGGTGCATCGAATACGTTCGCAAGTGCCAGAACCCCGACGGCGGGTTTCGTTACATGCTGACCAGCGGCGACAGCGCATTTGCCCGCTCGGCTGCGGGGGTCACGGCGTTGTATAGTGCCGGTATTTACGAAGGGGAAGAACTCGAAGCCGGATTGCAGTACTTGATGCAGTTCGTACCGCGTCCAGGTGAGGTCAGCCGGGAATCGTACTATTTCTACGGGCACTACTATTGCGTGCAGGCGATGTGGCAGGCCGGCGGTTCGCGGTGGACGACGTACTACCCGGCGATTCGCGACGAATTGCTTGCGCGTCAGTTGCCCGACGGCTCCTGGAGCAGTCCGTTTTCTCCCGAGTACGGAACGGCGATGGCTTGCATTATCCTGCAGGTACCCAACAATTGCTTGCCGATTTTCGAGCGGTGACGGGAACGCATTCGACCATGAGACGAGGCTGCCGCAATTCGAGCGATGGTGGAGGTCGCCGACGCCTTTTTCGGTCGAAGAGGCCTTTGCGGTTCGGCTTCTGCGCAGCCGTTTCGGTCGTTCTACTTTTTCTTGGAGAAGGCATCGCTTTCTTGCCGGCAAGGGCGGAAGTTGGAAATGCGAGGGTGGCGGGAGAACTCGTGTTGCCCGAAGGGCGGGTCCTTGCCGCACAGCTTCGCGGGTTGGACGAACAGGGGCGTTTCTTGTTCGAAGCCGGTTCACAGAGCTTGCGATTGACGATCGACCAATTCGTTCGCTTCGGGGGCGTCCCGGAAGTGACTCGGGGGCCTGTTGTGGTACTCCGGTCCGGCGGAATGGTGTGTGCCGACGTCATCGAAGCCGACGACGCAACCATCGTCGTCCTGAGCGATTTGTTCGGTATCCGTCGCCTCGATCGGCAAGCCGTCGCCGGAATTCTCTTTTCGTTGCCGGGCGATCCTGTTCGCATGGATCGCGAACTGGATCGGTGCGGGCTCCTTTCGCTTGATACGAGTCCGAAGAACGAGGAAGACCTTGTGTGGCTGCTGAATGGTGACGAGATTCGAGGCCGAATCCGCGGTGTGACCGATCGCCGATTGCAAGTAGAAACAGAATTCGGTGAGATTGAAACAGCGCGGAACCAGGTTCAAGGTCTTCGCTTTGCCGTCGATCACCCGGAAGATGACAACGTGGCCTGTGTCGTCGGTTTTGAGGATGGAAGCGTGTTGCAAGCCGTGAGCTGCGCCCGCGGGAACGAAGAAGAACTTGTCCTTCGCGACCCCCGCGGGAAAACGTGGCAGGCCTCAATAAGCCGGATTCGCTTCATCCAGACTTTTTCGGCACGGTGGAGTTACCTTTCCGACTCGGAGATTGAATATCGACACGTCCCCTTTTTCTCGGTGGTGTTGAGCGAACGAAGGGATCGGAACATTGTCGGCGGGCGCTTGCGGGCCGGGGGGATTACCTATTGGAAGGGACTCGGCGTTTATAGTGCGTGTCGGCTTACTTATCGCGTCCGCGAGGGAGATCGGCTGTTTGCGGGACAAGTGGCGATCGATGATTCAACAGGCGGGGCGGGCAGCGTGGGCGTGCGAATATACGTCGATGGGAAACCCGCCGTTGATTTGGGGATCATTCGTGGTGGAGACGAACCGCACCCCGTCGCCGTGTCGCTGGACGGTGTATCGCGACTGGACCTGTTGGTCGATTTCGGTGAACGGGCCGACGAACTCGATCGCGTCGATTGGCTGGATGCCCGCATCGTTCGATAACGTCGGCTTGTGCAACGGATGTGAGGCTCGGGGCGAGGCACGTCGAAATCGCCCACGAAAAAACCGCCACGGAAAAATCTCCGGGCGGTTTGTGGTGATGTACAGCGCAGGGGCAGACGGCTCTTACGCACCGAATTTTCCGAGACGATCGGCGTGCGCCAACGCCAGCGGCATCAGGTAGATCGCCTCGAATTGCCCCAGTCCGCCGTGAAGGGCGGCACGCTCGCCGAAGGTCGTGCATTCGTCGGGGCGGCAGTTCTTGGCGACGAGAAGCGTCGGGACCGGATGGAAGCTGTGGCTGGCCATCGCGGCCGGCGTACTGTGGTCGCCGGTTACGATGAGGACGTCGGGCTCGAGGGCTTCGACCCGCGGGATGATCGCGTCGAATTCCTCGATCATCTTTACCTTTGCCTCGAAGTCGCCGTCCTCACCACGGCTGTCCGTGTATTTGAAGTGGAGGAAATAGAAGTCGTAGTCGCTTTCAGACCAGGCCTTTTCCAGCGTGTCGACCTCTTCTTGTAAAGTTGTCGGTGTGCCGACGATTTCCATGCCGACCAGTTGCGCGAGCCCTTTGTACATGGGATACACGGCAATCGCCGCAGCTTTCAGCCCGTAAGCTTCTTCGTAGCTGGGAATATCGGGTTTCTTGGAGAACCCGCGCATCGTCAATCCGTTCGCCTTGGGTTGCGAAGCAAGAATTTCACGAGCCTTGGCGACGAACTGGGCGGCAACCTCGGCGGTGCGTTCGCTCTCGGCATCGAGGGCTTTCGGTGGAAGCGGCGGTTTGCCGGTTACCTGGGGGTCGGTGTCGGCGACGTTTCCTCCGAGGCCCTCACCGCGGAAGACGACGACGAACCGATGCTCTTTGACGGGGCGCACGAATACTTCCACGTCCGGAATCGTGATCTGGGAAAGCAGTTCGACGACTTTCGTGCTTTCCTCGGTCGGGATTCGGCCCGCCCGTCGATCGGTGATCTTTCCGGCTTCGTCGAGCGTGCAGAAATTACATCGGATGGCAACATCGTTCGGACCGACGGCGAAACCGATGCCGGTTGCCTCTAAGACGCCGCGGCCGATAACGTACTTCAGCGGATCGTAGCCGAAAAGCCCCAAGTGCCCGGGGCCGCTGCCGGGTGTGATTCCCGGTTTGATCGGGATCGACAAGCCGCAAACCCCTTTGGCAGCCAGGCGGTCGAGATTGGGCGTCTTTGCCGTTTCGAGTTCCGTCGGACCGCCCGGTTCGACGGGGAGACCGCCGAGCCCGTCGGCCACCAGCATCACGATTCGCTTGTCGTTTTTCGTTTTCAAGTTCCGAACGACTTGCTGAATATCCATGTTCGGTGTCCTCTTCGCCACGAAAATGAACGGAGACAGCCGGATCCCCACTGCATGGGGGTCGGCAAAGAACAGTCGGCTGGCTTTCCCAGAAACGCATTGGAATATATCAAAACGGGATGCCGCCCACTACCGGGACCATTTCGGATGTTCCTTCCGTGGGGTGGAGGTTGGTTCGCTCAAACGAGTGGGTGGCAGACGGGGCTACTGGTCGGCGCCGGGCGCCCCCGTTATCTTGATAACGTCGCCGGGGTAGGGGGCGGCTCAAGGCTGTATTGTCGATTGTCGACAATGTCGCGAGGTTTTACATGGGGTGCTGCGGCGGAGAGCGAATCGCGTTCCCTTGGAACGCTGGGCATGTCAAGAATCGGGAGAGACGGAGCATGGCGGACACAAAATCACGGCTGACATACGATCCGCAAGCAGCGTTGGCGGCTGGTTCGGCACCGGCCATCGAGCGGGAGACCGGCGTCTTGGCGGACGACCTCACATGGTTGGCACCGCGGTTGGAGGCAGCGCGTGACGAAGTGCTGGCCGACCTCGAGCTAAAGAAAAGCGGCCGACCCGTTCCGCCCGAAAAAGATCCATTGGATGCTCGCTTTATGGATCTTCCCGAACGCTGGCTCGGTGAGGATCGCGCAAAGCTCGATGCGTTGAAAGCGGCCGCCGATAAGCTGGCTGCCGAGGTCGACAACGTCGTCGTGCTCGGGATCGGCGGGTCGTACATGGGCGCCCGGGCACTCTTCGAGGCCTGCTGCCATCCCTACCACAACGAGCTTCCTCGCGACAAGCGAGGCAGCCGCCCCCGCATCTATTTCGAAGGAAACAACGTCGATAACGATACGGTGGCCGGCTTGCTCGATCTCTTGGCGACTCCCGAGGGCGACGGCCGCTCGAAAGACTGGGGTATCATCGTCATCAGCAAGAGCGGTTCGACGTTGGAGACGGCGGTCGCGTTTCGCGTGTTCGCCGAGGCATTGCGGAACGCCGTGGCCCAAGAGGTCTTCGCGCAGCGCGTCTTGGTCGTAAGTAGCGAAGGTAGCCGCCTCTGGAATCTCGCCGCGGAGTTGGGGGTAAGCGAGGCCAACTTTTTTGCGTTTCCCGACGATGTCGGCGGACGGTTTTCCGTCTTAAGTGCTGTCGGGCTGCTGCCGGCGGCCGTGATGGGGCTTGATCTTGTCGCCCTTCTTGAAGGCGCCCGCGACATGAACGCCGACTTTGCGGCAAAGCCTGCGGCGGAAAATGTCGTTCTTCAGTACGTGGGCGTTTGCCACTTGATGGAGCAGCGTCGCGGCGCCCGAACCCGGATCTTGTCGACTTGGGGGGCTCGTTTGGAGGCCGTAGGGCTTTGGTACGATCAGCTCTTGGCCGAAAGTCTCGGCAAGAACGGCCAGGGAGCTTTGCCGTTGACGGTTGTCAATACACGTGACTTGCATTCGCGGGGCCAGCAGCATCAGGAAGGGCCTCGCGATAAGTTGATCACGAACCTGTACGCCGAGATGCCTTCTGCAAAACCGGTGGCCGTTCCAAAATGGGACGTCGACGCCGACAAGCTGAATTGCTTGGCGGGCACGGAAATGCGGAAGTTTTTGGAAGCGGCACGGGTAGGGACGAACAAAGCGTACGCCGAAGACTTGCGCCGCACGACTGATTTGGCTGTGGAAAAGCTCGACGAGTATGCCATCGGCCAGATCTTCCAAATGCTCATGTTGGCGACGGTGACCGAGGGACGCTTGATCGGCATCAACCCGTACGGTCAGCCGGGAGTCGAAGGTTACAAACGCCACATGCGCAGATACCTGGGGCTCGAATGAGCGGCGTGAAGAGGCCCCGCCTGCAAGTTTCGGTGTGCTTGAGGGGTGCGTCGCGCCGGCAACGATGGTGTTGCCGAAACTGCGGCGATGCGCTGGGACGATCCATGCGAACCGTGAGCGAATAAGGAGGTGTCGGAACTCATGGCGACGAAGCTGACATGGTTGGGGCACGGTACCTGGTTGATCGAAAGCGGAGAGCACACGATTCTTTTGGATCCGTTTTTGGACGAGAATCCCCAGGCTCCGGTGAAGGCGGACCAGGTGAATCCCGACTACATCCTGGTTTCACACGGCCACTTCGATCATATCGCCGATGCCGCAAAGATCGCCAAACGCACGGGCGCCGTCGTCGTGGCGAACTTCGAGATTTGCGAATGGCTCAAACGACAGGGAGTCGAAAAAACGCATGCGATGAATATCGGCGGCGGGTTCGACTTCCCGTTCGGACGGGTCAAGATGACGATTGCCCATCATTCGTCGATGTTGCCCGACGGTTCGAACGGCGGTTGTCCTTGCGGCTATCTTTTGACCTTCGCCGACGGCAAAGTCTATTTTGCGTGCGATACGGGTTTGTTCCACGACATGCAATTGATTGGGTTGGCGCACGTCGATGTGGCCGTACTTCCGATCGGCGACAATTTCACGATGGGGCCGGACGATGCCTTGGAAGCCGTTAAGCTGCTGGCTCCGAAGCGAGTCGTTCCCGTGCACGTGAATACATGGCCGGTCATCGAAGCCGACGTGCACGCTTGGGCCGAGCGGGTCTTGAAAGAAACCTGGACCGAGCCGGTTACGTTGGCGCCGGGTGAATCGACCAAGTTGCCGGAAGCCGAGGCATAGCCGGGGGAACTCGACTTACCGAGCATCCAGCGAACGCTCGTAGCGGGAACCGGCCAGAGGTCGGTTCCCGCCAATTTTTGTCGACGGTAGACGCCTTATGGGGGTTCGTCGCCTTCTTCGAGGGACGTAAGGCAAACTTGAATCTCGTCGCCCACGACCCGCACCGGGAAGGTTTTCGCCTGCAAGGCGGGTACGTCTTCACATACGCCGTCCGTCAGCCGGAACGCCCACATGTGACGCGAGCACAAAACGCAACCGTCGTGTATTTCACCGAGGCTAAGTGATTCGCCCATGTGGGGGCAATAGTCATCCAAGGCGAAATACCGGCCGTCGTAATGGAAGACGGCGATGTCGTGGCCTTCGAGTTGAAACAATTTCCCTTGTCGCGGGGGGATTTCGCCTACTTTGGCAACCGTAATGTATTCGGCCATGGCATGAACTCGCACGGGTCGGTTATCATTGCATCACGAAGAGGCCGGCGGGCGAGAAAACTTCGTTCGTTGTTCTCATCGTACCGACGAGATCACGACGAGTGAAGACGCTTCGGGGACCGATTCGCCGGTAAAAATCGGCCTGGTACCGTTGCCGCCGATTGCCGACAGGAAGGCAAGATTTCCATGAAAACGAACAAGGTCAAAGAAATGTTGCGGGCGGGCGAAGTCACCTTCGGTACGTGGCTTTCGCTGGGAGACTTGTACACGGCGAGGTTGTTGGCGCGTTCCGGCTTCGATTGGCTCACTCTTGATATGGAGCATTCACCGATCGATTGGCAACAGGCTGCCGCCGTCGTTGCGGCCGTAGCCGACGCCGGATGCGTTCCCCTTATTCGCGTGCCGCGCGGTGAGCATTACTTGATCAAGCGAGCGCTGGATGCGGGCGCGTACGGAATCGTGGTGCCGATGGTCGAGACGTTGGAACAGGCCCGCGCGGCGATTGCCGCCGCCAAATATCCGCCCGAAGGAAATCGAAGTGCAGGCGGCGGATGGCACACGCTGAATTTCGAAACGTCGAGCGAAGAGTATTTCCGCCGGGCGAACGAAGAAATCCTCGTCGTGCTTCAGACGGAAAGCCCACGAGGCGTGGAAAACGCGCCCGAGATTTACGCCCTGCGGGGATGCGATGCCGTGTTCGTCGGACCGGTCGACTTGCGGTTCACCATGCGCAAACCGGACGGTGCGATGCCGTCGATGCACGCCCATCGGGCCATGATCGAGCGAGTCATTACGATCGGTAAAAGGGTCGGCTGTCCCACCGGCATTCATGCGATGGACCCGCACGAGGCGATCGAGTGGGGAAAGGCAGGGATGCAGTTCATCGCCGTCGGCAGTGATGTGCGGATGCTGTACACAAGGGCGTGTGAATGGGTCGGATGGCTGCGCCCGGATTCTCCGTCCAGTCACCGCGTGCAGTATTGATGCGCTCGCAATCGAGCGTTCATCAGGCGGTAAGACCTTGCGTGAGCGTCATGAACGCCGTTTCGAGATTGACTTCGTCTTCTTTGAATAGCGTCAGCCGGAATCCTTCGGAAACCAACACCGACGCCAGATCGCTGTAGTCGTTGCAACCTTTCTTCAAGGTCACGTACATACGGCCTTCGCGAATCTCTACGCCGTCGACGATGTCATGTTGTTCGACGAGCCGGGCGGCATCTTCGAGTCGGTCTTGGACACCGATCCACAGCACGGTTTGCTCGCGCACCTGTCGCATCACGTCGGCGACGTCGGCGCATACCTTCAGTTTGCCTCTCTCGATAATACCCACTTTGTTACAGATGTCGGCCAACTCGGGGAGAATGTGGCTGGAGACCATGATCGTCTTTCCCATTGCCCGCAGCCGTTTGAGTAGGCCGCGGATTTCGATGCGGGCACGCGGATCGAGGCCGCTTGCCGGCTCGTCGAGCAGGAGTACTTCCGGATCGTGGAGCAGAACGCGCGCAAGGCCCAATCGTTGCGTCATTCCGCGGGAAAGACTCGTCACGAACGCGTTGCGCTTGTATTCGAGATCGACCAGCGCCAACATCTCGTCGCAGACCTTGCGACGCTTAGGGCCGTTGATGCGGTACGCGGCCGCGAAGAACTCAAGATACTCGATGACGGTCATATCGTCGTACACGCCGAAAAAATCGGGCATGTACCCGATCAATCGTCGAATTTCCTTCGGGTTCGTGTAGATCGAGTAATCGCACACGTAGGCCTCGCCCCAACTAGGTTGTAGGAGCGTGGCCAGGATGCGCATGGTCGTCGTTTTGCCCGATCCGTTGTGGCCGATGAAACCGAACAGGTCTCCGCGACGCAATTCCAACGTCAAATGGTCGATCGCGTGGAGGTCGTCGTACACTTTCGTCAAGTCACGTGTGCGAATGACCACCGGTGCTTCATCGGAAGTGCTTGGGGGTTCGGCGGGGGAGGTCGAACCAAAACGGTCGGTATCTTGAGGCTTCATCGGTTCAGACGTCGTCAAATTGGAATCGAGTGCGGGATGCACGAAACAGGAAAATTACTCTACGGGCAAGACACAGCGTA
Organism: Thermostilla marina; assembly: GCF_054657455.1. Classification (NCBI taxonomy): domain Bacteria; kingdom Pseudomonadati; phylum Planctomycetota; class Planctomycetia; order Pirellulales; family Thermoguttaceae; genus Thermostilla; species Thermostilla marina. The sequence continues at coordinate 2,105,898 of NZ_BAAHYR010000001.1, forward strand.
GGTACACGATTTGTCGACGGTCATCGAGGTTGTATCGGCCGCTGCGACTACGGACGGTCAAACCGCCGAAATCGTTCGCCCCTGCGTCGTCTGCCGGAGTCGCCGTGAAGACAGCTCGGCCCGATCGTAGCCAGGGCGTGCAGTCGACATAGGGCTGATATGTGTGGCTCAATTTGGTGTACCCGAACCCGCCGGCCGCGTCGTAAAACATCATCATCCGCATTATGTAGGGGATGTCACGACTCGATCCGTCGTACGGGGTCGTAACTTCGCGGATCTTCGCTTGGTTGGGATCGCCTTCCACGACGATGCGTTTGTCCGTCAACCAGGTTCGCAACTCTCGGCGTTCCGACGACGCCGAGATCTGCACCGAATCGCCCGGTCCGAGGTTGCCGAGAAAATAGATCCAGTTGCCGTACGCAAGCAGGCAATCACGCAGCGGCACCTCGCTTCGATTGGTGATCGTTCCGAAGGGAAGAGCATCGCGGCGCCGCAGGTTGCCTTCTACCGGCGAAGCAGCCGGATGACGCCATTTGGCGAGGAACGCCTTAGTCGACCATTTGGGGATAGGGACGCTTTCGATCGTTCCCGTGGAATATTGCGATCGGTAGAACGTTTCCCACGGCTGGATGTCGACTGTGGGCGTGTCCATGCCGCCGAGGCCTCTGCCGGGAAGACCGTGCCAGGCAAGGTCGACGACGGCGTCGGGCGGGCCCGTGTTCTCTGCGTTCCAGGCGAACGGGGTGAAGCGGCAATCGTAGCGATCGGTGCCGGCGACGAAAATGTCGGACCATGCCGTTTCCCGCACGATGCCTCGCGATTGGTCGTAATCCAGCAGAAGTACTTCATTGATGCAACCGTCGGAAGGCTTCGAGGCGTTCGCCCACAGAACGGCGATCGCGAGCGCCCCGATGATCCATAACGGAAGCGTAATCCAGGCGGTCGTTCGTCGCTTGAGAATTCGCGCATTCAGCCACCAATCCAAAGGGCCGACCAACAAGAGAAAGACAGCGACGGCCGCGCCGACGGCGAAGAACGGCACGGTTCCCACACCGGGAAACAGATCCAATGCGCTCCGCAACTGGCCCGACAAATCGGTGTAGCCGTAGTGCATAAGAGCCTGATCGTGGGTGTCGGTTTCGACCTGTTCTACCGGAAAGCTCAACAGGTTTGCGACAAATAGCCCGCGGTCCTCCCAAACGGCGAGCGGTTCGGCCGACAAGTCGACGGCCGTCGTCACGACGTGTCCCAAGCCGAAGGGGATATGGACGACCACGGGCAAATCGGCTTCGCGTGCCTCGACGCGTCCTTGGTCGACACGAAAGACGACGGCGTCGAGCGGCGAGCTGTCCAGTTCCAAGGATCGTCGTGCACCGGCGAATTGCTCGAGAGCGGCCGATCGTCGCAGGCGATAGCGACGAACGAACGGCCCCGGCAAGAAGGGCCGGAGGGGCGAACGGTCTCCAAAGGCGGCTTCGTTTACACCGCCGGCCGCAAACAGCATCGCGCCGCCGTTTTCCAGCCATTCCTCGACCGAGGCTAATCGACGGGCGTCACGTTGAGAATCGGGGAGAAGGCTGTCATCCTCCCCGGGAGCGACTACCAACGTGCCGACGGCTTCGTAGGCCGCCGGAGATTCCGGCAATTCGTCCCACGACCTGAGCGAAACGACGGCCGGTTCCACGTCCTCTGCAAAAGAAACTGCCTTCACGGCTTGTTCGACGCCGACATCGTCGCCGGCGAGTACGACAATCAATTCCTTGCTATTGGGAACGCCGGGAAAGAATCGTTGGCGCGCCGAGGATTCAGAGGGGCGGAAGACGTGCGTCCACAAGATCGTGCCTGATGATTCTTCAACGGCTACGATGCGGACCGGGCTCCCCACGCGTCCGAATCGCACCACTCCCACGACTTCGCGTGTTGCGGGATCTACGTCGAGGGGATAGCGAACCGGATAGCCGTCGGGGTCTGGGATTTCGGCGCAAAACGAAACATCACTGCGTTTTAACCATTGTGCATCGGGGCGGAACCGCAGCGGTACCCAGTTGCCGGGTTTGAAGTAGCCGCGGAAGCCGATTTCCAACACGACCGAATCGTTCGACGCGGCATCGGCCGAGGGTGAAGCTGCCGCAAAGCCGTTTGCCGAACCAAGCAGCAGAAGAGCAGTCACAATGCCGGCGAGACGATACCCGGCAGCGACAACGTGACCAGATCGGACCGGCCTGCGCCGAGCAGAATGGTCGGAATGAGAACGCGAATCACCATTCATGGCTACGGTTTTCCAGAGTCGGGGCATTCGCAGACGTAACGTCCGCAACCGGGGCAACCCGCACCATATTTTTGTGCCAACGCCGCAGTCAGATCGACTCCGGCTACGTTGGCGATCGTCGTCAACCAGGCGATCACATCGGCGAATTCGGCGGCTTGTTCTTCTCGCGTACCGTTTCGCAGGGCGGCTGCCAACTCGCCGACCTCCTCCATCAGCCACATGAATGTGCCGTCGATGCCCCTTGCGATGTCTTTTTCAAGGTACATCGTTCGGATCAAGTCTTGGAATTCGGCAAAGGTGATCTCGGTCTTGACGGCCGCTTCCGACGCCGATGTCGACGGATCGCGGCGTTCTTCCGGTTGTTTCCTCACCTCAGACATGGTCGTCACCACCGCTTGCAACGGATTTGGGAGCGAAACAGGTAATGTCAACGCCTTCTCACGATGAGTTTGAAATCGCTGCGTTTGCCGTCAGAATCCAATCGACGACGGTCGACAAGCCGTCTTCGTCGTGTCCCGGAGCGATTCGATCGGCGACCGCTTGAACTTCCGGCAAGGCGTTGCCCATGGCCACGCCTAAACCGGCGGCCCGGATCATGGGGATGTCGTTGACGTCGTCACCGACGGCGCAGACGGCCTCGTCGGGAATACCTTTTCCAGCGGCCAATTTGCGGATTCCCGACCATTTGGTGACGCCGCCGGGCGCGATTTCGCAAAAGTATCCGGTGTATCGCGGGCTTCGCAATACGTGGGTCGACAACGCACCGGGAAAAGTTCGCTGGAGTTGATCCTGGAGGGCGAGCATTTCATCTCGGGTGCCCATGGCGAATGCCCCGAAAACGTCCGACGGCGGAGCCTGAAGCAAATCGGGCACCAACCGACCGCATCCGGGATTCAATCGCAGGTACTCTTCCAAAGGGGGATTCGGCCGTTCGATGGGCGGAAGATAGTAGTCGAATCCCTGTTCGAAGGTGTCGCCGAGTAGTACCGGGATAAAACCTTCGGCGGCAATGAATCGAGTCATCTCGCCGAGCAGGCGAGGACCGAAATCGGCCCGAAAAAGCGTTTCGTGTGTCGAGGGCGATTTTATCAGCGCCCCGCTGGCGGTGACCAGCGGTACCTCGATTCCGAGCGGCTCCACCAAGTGGATCGTGCGACTGTAACGGCGTCCGGTGGCGATGACGACAGTAACGCCGTGGGTTGCCGCACGCCGTAACGCCGCCTGGGTGGCAGGCGTGAGCTCATCGTTGCTATTGACCAGCGTGCCGTCGACGTCGACGGCGAGCATCCGAAATTGCGGCATGGAATTGGGCCGAAATATGCGTTTTCTCGAATCGGCGCCACAATCGGTCGGCCGAAATGGAGACTGTGACGGTCGGTCGCAAAGCGGAGAAAACTCTAATGTACCATGTACGGCCCGACAGGGGAACGAACCGGCGGGTTGTCGGTACGCAATGAAGGCTGCGGATACCGTCATGTAGACGGTTGCATCGATGCCAACTGGCTCAACGAACGGTCTCGTTCTCGCTCCAGATAGGGGCGACCTTGCCGAATGGCGATCCGGTCCCACGGCAGGGGAATCTCCGGCGAGACGCTTTCGTGGACGAGGTGGCCGACATCGATGCCGCTGTCGGCGAACACTTCCCACCAAAGCTGCGGATCCAAATGATCGCTCCAACTATCGAATCGGGCACCTTGTCGCCAAGCCGTTTCGATGGCTTTGCCCACCCGGCGATCACCACGGGCCATGACCCCTTCCAGGAGCGATGCTTCGATGTCGTGGCACTTGATGTCGACGGCCTTCAATCGCTTGTGTCGGTACAGGCAGTCGCGGGCATAGCGAAAGTATTCACGCGTTTGCATGCCGGACCACTGGTACGGCGTTTGAGGTTTGGGAACGAAGTTCGATACATTGACGACCACTTTGACGCTTCGTCCCCTTACTTGCTTGCCGAGACGGGCGATGTCCTCGGCTAGCTCGATCATGCCTCGCAAATCTGCCTCGCGTTCCCCGGGTAGACCACACATGAAGTAGAGTTTCACTCGATGAAACCCCCTCTCAAAGGCTGTTTTGCATCCTTCCAAGAGGTCTTCGTTGAGGATGGGTTTGCCGATCTGCCGGCGCATGTCGTCCAGGGCGACTTCCGGGGCAAGCGTCAGGCCGGAATGACGCTCGGTGGTCAGTAGTTCACTGAGAGTGCGCCATTTCTTGTTGACGCGCAGGCTGGGAACCGAGATGGACACATTCAGCGGCGACAACACGTCGCGTAATCGAACGACGAGCTCTTCGAAGTGCGGATAGTCGCTGGCCGAAAGTGACAGCAGCGCGACTTCTTCGATACCGGTGTTCCGATACGCCGTAAGGACTGCGTCGATGATCGTTTCGATCTTCCGGTACCGCAAAGGGCGCTTGATGGTCGTGCTTTGGCAGAACCGGCAGCGCCAGGGGCAGCCTCGCATGATCTCGACTGCGATGCGATCCTGGACGGTGCGGATCAGCGGGACGATCGGCGCCGGTGGGAGCGGGATTCCGTCCAGATCGGACACCACGGCCGGACGGACTGTTTGCGGAATCCCATCGCGGCGTGAAATGGGAATCAGGCGGCCGCCCTGTTCTTCGAGTTCGTAACACGAGGGAACATACAGCCACGGAAACCGCTCGGCCAACATCCGCAACGCCTCTTGACGAGAACCGGCGGCAGATCGAACTTCAAGCCAAGCGTCGGCTACCGCAGGCAAGGTTTCCTCGCCGTCGCCGATGACGAACGCATCGATAAAATCGGCCATTGGTTCCGGGTTTTCGGCACACGGGCCGCCTGCGAGAATCAGCGGATCGTTTAGGCGGCGGGCAGTGACGTGCAATGGGATCCGGCCGAGATCCAAAATCGTCAACACGTTGCTGTAGCCGAGATCGTATTGGAGCGTGAATCCCACAAGGTCGAATTCGGCAAGAGGGGTGAAGGTTTCAAGACTGTACAAGGGAACGTCATGTTCTCGCAGGAGCTGCTCCATGTCGGGCCAGGGCGCGAAGACTCGCTCACAGGCCCAGGCGTCACGGCGATTGACGGCATCGTAGAGCACTTGAAGGCCGTGATTGCTCATCCCGATCGTGTATGCGTCGGGGGTGGCCAAGCAGATGCGGCCTTTCAAAAGCTCTTTCGCTTTGACGACGCTGTTTCGCTCTCCGCCGAGGTACTGAGCGGGCGTCTGAACCTGTGGTAAGAGACGTTCCGTAACAATGCGGCGTATTTCGGATGATGTCATCCGTCCCCTCGTTTGATCATCGAAAACCGGCAGACCGGTGTTCTTCCCCTCGAAGCATTCCACGTATTATGGGGCGTTGCCGCCGTGAAAAAAAGGAAGCCGGTCGGTCGACATTTGGGCTGTTGGCGCGAGTCGACCATAATATGGATAGATAGCGGGCGATCCGCAGACTGATAGGTGTCCAGCCCCCGAGAGTTGAACGAACCGGAGAGACGAGGTATGCGGCATATCGGTTTCACGGTGACGGCAATTGTCGCTTGGGCGATTATGGGGCCCACGACAAAAGCGCAGCCGCGGCTGCCGTACGACCTGCAACGCAAGATCATGGTCCAACGCTATCTCGTGGAAGCCGGGATCAAGGATCCGAACGTGTTGCGGGTATTCCAGCAAACACCTCGCCACGAGTTCGTGCCGGAATCCGAACGAGCCAAGGCGTATCTCGACATGGCCTTGCCGATCGGTCACGGCCAGACGATATCGTCCCCGTTCATCGTCGCGTACATGACTGAACAGTTGCAGCCGGAACCGGACGACAAAGTGTTGGAAATTGGGACGGGGAGCGGATACCAGGCCGCTATTCTCAGCCCGCTGGTCAAGGAGGTGTATTCGATCGAAATCGTACAGCCGTTGGCCGAGCGGGCGAAACGGACTCTGAAGCGATTGGGTTACGACAACGTCTACGTGAAAGCCGGTGATGGATACCTCGGTTGGCCGGAATATGCCCCCTTCGACAAGATCATCGTTACGTGTTCGCCGGAGGATATCCCCCAGCCATTGGTCGACCAACTGGCCGAAGGCGGTCGGATGGTCGTGCCGGTAGGGCAACGTTACAGCCAAACGCTGGTGTTGTTGAAGAAAGCAAACGGTCGCATGGTTCGCGAGGCTCTTCGACCGACTTTGTTCGTGCCGATGACCGGCGAGGCAGAATCGCGCCGCGAACAATTGCCGGATCCGACCGAGCCCGCTTTGGCCAACGGCGATTTCGAGGAAGTCGACGCCGACACCGGGATGCCGCTGGGGTGGTACTATCAGCGTCAGTTGGCCGTGCGGCACGACGATCCGCCTAGTGGCCGGAACTACATCGAGCTGGCCAACGAGGAAGTGGGGCGTCGCGCGCAGGCCCTAGCGGGCTTCGGGGTCGATGGTCGTGTCGTCAACGAACTGACCGTTCGCTATTGGGTGCGCGCGGAAAATGTGCGCGTCCACCCGAACAACCTGCAACCGGGAGTCGGGATTGTATTCTTCGATGAACGACGGGCCGTGTTGAGCGAAGTGCCGGTCGGCAGCCACGCCGGAACAGCCGGATGGCGGCAGGTGGAACGCACGATCCGTGTGCCGTCGGAGGCACGCGAAGCCATCATCGGCATCGGCCTTCTCGGGAACACCGGCAAGTTGGCATTTGATGATGTAGAGGTAACAAAAAGCCGGGGGCGAGATACCGGCGAGACCCGCAGTGATGAAGGGGGGTGAGCATATCTTGTGCTGTCGGCGTTATCTGTAAACACTTCCTAAATTGCTCAGCCTACTTGCACAACCGGCCTCGGGGAGTATGTTAGAAGTCGAGATCGTAATCGGCGTTTCTCCAGCGATCCGCGGGGAACGAGCGCTCGGCCCCGTTTAGAAATCTCAGAACCATCATCAGGAGAGAGGGGACAAAAATGCTTCGGAAGCTGATGATCGCCAGTGTGGCAGCTGTTCTCGGCTTGACGGCTGCGGAAACCACGCAGGCGTTTTGGCACCATTGGGCCCCCTGCGATCCCTGTTGTCCGGTCGTGGTATGTCGACCGGTCGTAACCACCTGTTATCGTCCTGTTTGTCCGCCGGTCGCTCCGACGTGCGGAGAGTGGTACTTGGGGTGGCGGCCCGGTCCCGTGCGTCGTTTGCTGTTCGGTCCCTATCGCTGGTATTGGGTGCCCGGCGAATGTTGTCCGGTATGCGGACTGGATCCGTGCGGATGTGAGCCGATGGTGGTTTCCGAGCCGCAGCCCGAACCGACTCCGGCGACGGATGTGCCCTCTGAACCGGCACCGGCTGCCGAACCGAGTCCGGCGCCCGCAGCCGAGCCGGCCCCCGCGCAGCCTTCGATTCCTACGACGCCGATGTCGCCCGATGCGCCCGGTGCCATGGGGTTGCCGGTAAATCCGACGGCCTATTCGCCCCAAACGCAGGAGAACAGCGGGATCCTGACCGTATATGTGCCGGTCGACGCCAAAGTGACGATCAACGGATATGAGACCCGGAGCACGGGAACGCGACGCGAATATGTGTCGCTGGGGTTGAAGCAGGGACTGGAATATCGGTATGAGATTACCGCCGAGATCGTTCGCGACGGTAAGCGACTGGTCGAGAAGCGCGCTGTGGTCTTGACGGCGGGCGAGAAAGAAGGGGTCGCGTTTTCTTTCGAGCAGGCGACCTCCGTCGCGGGGCTGTAGTTCCCCGCGGGAAGCGGGAGGAATTCCCGTCTCCCCTTTGGTAGCCGAAATCGACGCACCCAGGAGATGAAGCATCTCTTGGGTGCTTTTTTTGAGTCCGGAAGAAATCCGTCGATGCGCGGTTTGCGAGCCTTGTCGCTTCGACGCAACCGCGGTAAACTCAATGACTTGGGCTGTTCGGAAGCAGTGAAAGCGGTTCGCGTGGCTCCCGACGGCCGTCCGGATTGTCTGCGAAGCGACTTGCGTCGCCGTGTATGGGGTACATTCGATATCAGGGAACGCGGTCATGAAAAAAGGCATTCACCCGAAATACATGGAAACGAAGGTGACCTGTGGTTGCGGGTATTCGTTCACCACTCGCAGCACCGTCCCGGAGCTGAAGGTCGATATTTGCAGCAATTGCCATCCGTTCTTTACCGGAAAACTCAAGTATGTGGACTCGGCGGGACGGATCGAGAAGTTCCGTAACAAATTCTCGGGTGGATACGCAAGCGTCGCTAAGGCCAAGAAAGCCAAGGCTGCTGCCGAGAAAAAGTAAGCCGATGACATCGTTGGAGGCTCGCGTCGAGACTTGCCCGTCCGGCGGGTGAGTTCGGTGATTGGAGCGAGGGGGCGGCCGTCTGCCGGTGGTCGAGCCGTTCTTTACTCCCTGGTGAGTGTGACGCATGCGGGAACAGCTCGAGAAAAAGCTCGCGCGCTTCGAGGAATTGGAGAAGCAGCTTACCGACCCCGACGTGCTCGCCGACTCGGCCCGTTTGGCGGCAGTGATGCGGGAGCACGGTTCGCTGGCGAAACTGGCGAGCAAATATCGTCGTTTTAAAGAGCTAAATGCTCAGATCAGCGAGTTGCGCGAACTTGTCGAAGGCGATGATCCCGAGCTTCGGGAATTGGCCGAAGCCGAGTTGCCCGACTTGCGACGGCAGCGAGAAGAAATCTGGGACGATTTGCTCCTTCTGACCGTAGGCGGTGAAGACGCCAACCGGACCCGCTGTATTTTGGAGATTCGCGCGGGTACAGGCGGAGAAGAAGCGGCGCTGTTTGCGCGGGATCTGTTCGAAATGTATCGGCGCTACGCTGAAAGCCGCCGATGGAAATTCGAAATCTTGGGCGCCAATCCGACCGAATTGGGCGGATTCAAGGAAATCAGCGTCGCAGTCGAAGGCGAGGAGGTTTTCCGGCGTCTCCAATACGAAAGCGGCGGTCACCGTGTGCAACGCGTTCCCGAAACAGAGGCCAAGGGCCGCATTCACACTTCGCTGGCCACTGTGGCGGTGATGGCAGAACCCGAGGATGTCGAAGTCGACTTGAAACCCGAGGATTATCGACGCGACACTTTCAACGCAAGCGGTCCCGGCGGGCAGCACGTGAACAAGACGGCTTCGGCCGTCCGATTGACGCACTACGAGACCGGGATCGTCGTCCAGTGCCAGGATGAGAAAAGCCAGCACAAGAACTTGGCGAAGGCCCTGCGGGTGCTGAAGACGCGAATCTACGAGTACTACCGCCGACAAGAGGAAGAAAAAAGGGCAGGGGAGCGCAAGAGCAAGATCGGATCCGGCGACCGGAGTCAGCGAATCCGCACGTACAACTTCCCCGAAAACCGCGTTACGGATCATCGGATCGGCCTCACGTTGTACCAGCTCGATCAGATTCTGGCCGGTAACTTGGATCCGGTGATCGAGGCGATTCTGGACTACGAACGCCAGGAGTTGCGGTCGGCGTTCGGGCCGCTCAATTGACGGGACGGCATCAATGGGCGGGACGGAATCATGGACGATCGGGCGGCTCCTCGAGTGGACGACCCGCTATTTTCAGGAACATGGTTCTTCGACCCCGCGTCTCGACGCCGAAATCCTCTTGGCGCATAGCCTCGGTTGTCCGCGGATCATCTTGTATACGCGTTTCGACGAAGAGATCGGCGAGCAACCGCGGGCCGTATTTCGCGAACTTGTGAAGAAACGCGCTCGCGGAGTGCCGGTCGCCTATCTGGTCGGGTACCGGGAATTCTTTTCTCTCAGATTCGTCGTGACGCCGGCCGTCCTGATTCCACGCCCCGAGACCGAGTTCGTGGTCGTCGCCGCCTTGGAAGCAGCCAAACGGCGTTTGGAAGATGGAGAATCGCAAACTGTTCGAATTTGCGACATCGGTACCGGTAGCGGCGTCTTGGCCGTGTGTTTGGCAAAGCATTTGCCGCAGGCCGAAGTGACGGCCGTCGACCTTTCGTCGGAAGCCCTCGAAATAGCACGACAAAACGCCGAAGCGCACGGGGTGGCCGAGCGAATTCGATTCCTGAAGAGCGATTTGTTGGCGGCGATCGACTCGGGCGATCGATTCGACCTTGCGGTCTCGAATCCGCCGTATGTCCGCGAGTCGGAGCTGGATTCGCTTCCGACGGAGGTTCGAGATTATGAGCCGCGTATTGCCTTGGTGAGCGGTCCCGACGGGACGGAGATCATCGCTCGGCTATTGGACACGCTGCCGGAGTATTTGGAAGCGGACGGTGAATTCTTCTGCGAAATCAGTCCGATGATTTGCGATCGCGTCGAGCTGTTGGTGCGCGATCATCCGCACTGGGAACTGGTTCGCGTCATTCCCGATCTGGCGCGATTGCCGCGGGTGATCCACGCACGAAAAGTGGGGTGATGCAAGTTTCCGTGTGAGAGATGCCGTCCCACGGGCATTCCGGCCGGTTCAGCGAACCTTGCATTGGAAGCGGATGATTCCGCCTTCACCCGGTTTGAGAGGCTGCTTGATTGCCCACGCCAGTGCTGATGAGCCTTCTTCGTTGGGCTGCATGCCGAATTCGGCTTCGACACTGCATTGCGCGGAACCGGGTACGAATTCCAAACGCGTGTTCAGGTTGTCGGTGAGCACGATGTCGTTCAGCACGGCCGTACCGACGTTGTCGAAGCGGATGGTAAAGTCGATGATGTCGCCCGGCTGGGCTGCCTGCGTCGAGGCGACTTTCGTTACCCGCAATTTGGCCGTGCCGGTTTTCGATTCGATGCTGAAAACAGAGTGTACGCCTTCGGACGCGGCATCGACGGTTGCCGCCTGATGGTTGATCGTCACACCGATGGATTGGTTTTCGAACCAGATTTGCGCGGCCTCGGCGTATTGAGCCAACAAGGGGAGATCATCTCCTCCAAGTCGTCCGAAGCGGATTAAGTTGAAGTTTTCATAGGCTTTGTAATCGTTGGCAAATCCTTCGGGCGTCAGCACCGAAGAAAACGCCCCGTTTTGCATGCGGGATTCAAACATACCGATGCCCGATCGACCGCGTGCGCCGACGGACTGAAGATAGCTTTTGTTCGAAGCGACCAATGCGTTGAATTGTTGCCCTTGGGGGCCTTCCCCACGGCGGAAACCTTGCAGACCGACAGCTTGTTCGTCTTGCTGCATGCTGACGACTTGTCGTACGGCGCCGAAACGGGGGCTGTAAACGAAAACGCGATTGCTGGCAGCCACCTGCGTTTTGCCGTCGGGGCCGCTGTAGTACGCGACCGTGTCCTCCATGTTGACCCCACGGATGACGCGGTCGTCGAGTCGAGCAAACGGCGGAAGATCGCCGCCGTCGGCCAGGTATTCGTCTTGCGGCCAGGGCCCCGCGATCCCGGGAGGACTCCATTCGGGTTGCGGTGGCGCCCCCAGCGGTGTACCGACCGGTAGGGCCTCGCCGTTGGGGCCGACCATGGCAGGAGGAGCCTGCATCGGCACGCCGGTGTATGCTTGCGGCGGCAGGGAATCGGCGGCCGTCGGTAGGGCAGGGGAGGGGGCGCCTGCCGTCGGCAGCGGTCCGTACGTCGGTAACATCTGGCGACACGATGAAAGCGACAGGACCGCCAACGACACGAGACAGACACACGTTCGACCGACCAAGTGCCGATGCATTCCCCGGATGCCTCCCTGCATGTTCATATTCCTTGACGTTCGGCCGTCGGGTCAGCCCCGTTCGCAGCGGGCTTCGGCGGCCGAGGAAGCAATTTGACCTTTGGGGGATACTTCACGAACGGCGGAAAGCCGTACGCAAATCCCGCGTCGATCTGCTCGGACATCGGAACGACCCCGCCCATCCGCAGAATTGCGATCGGTCGTCCGAGTGTGTCGGCGATTGCTAAAGGATCGCTGCCCGGCTTCGCTTCGAACCACGGTTGTTGTTTGCCGTCGAAAGAAACCGGCATCGCCTTCATGGGGTCTTCGACGTAAATGACCCGCGTGACGAATTTGCCTTCCAGTGCCAGTTTCAGATCGTCGGGAGTGAGATCGACGACGACAGGGAATTGCACTTCTTGGCCCACCGGCGGATACAAACGATCGATGATTTCGACGGTGGGAAAGAGTTCCATGCCGGGGTATCCGGGAATCCCGGTGACGCGCAGCCGATATACGCGACCGACCAGTAGCCCGAAATCGGCGGGACAATTCGCGGGCTCGGCGAACCGACCGTTTTCGGCCGGGGCGACTTGAAGTCCGGCCGGGCCGCGAAACTCGACCGGTTGAAAGTAACCGTTGACCGGTCCGCCTCGTTGCAGCCGTGTGGCCCCGACCAACCCGGGCGGCATCGTGCCCATGTGGTAAAAATGAACGTTCGGCTGTTGCGCCGAGGATCGGCCGATCGGAAGACAAATCATCGCCGCGATGCCCGTCAGGCAATAGACGACGAGAGTCGTCGCCGGATGACGTCCCTTCCGATTCATGGCTCGCCGGCTTGTGGCCTGCATGAGAACCGATTCCATGTGATCAAGTGACCGGGTGAGTCGTCGGCCGATAATCGGCCGACGCCCTTGATGACGCAACGATTTTGGAAGGAAGGCTGCCTCGCAATCGACGCATCGGACGAGGCAGCCGTTGGCCGTCGTACGTCGTATCAAACGACGCGGATCGTCACTGCATGGGAGCGGCGTCCGCCGGGCAGGCTTCCGTCGTCTCGTTCAGCACTTGCACGCGGTCGGAAAGCGGTTGATGGAACATATTCAAACCGCTGGTGGTGTGCTCCGAAATCCATACGTGATCGGCCGGTTTCGGATACGAGATGCCGGGCGTCTGCTTCACATCGATGCGAACCTTCGAGCTTGGTTGCGGCATGTGCACGTGCGTGTGATTTCGCATGACATGTTTTTGAAGTCCAGCCGGTGCTCCCAACGGAACGTGCGGCGGACCGGCAAGGCCGATCGGGGTGCCGCTGATCGGCATTCCGTACTGCGGGCCGGTGACACCCGAGATGTAATTCGACGGACCGGCCATGGGGACGCCGGGAGCTGCGACGCCGAATCCGGAGGGCATGCCCGGAGCATACTGCGCCGGAACGACGTTCTGGGCGTCGGCCGATTCGCCGGGCAGCTCGAGGTCACGATTGCCCAGCCGCACGATCGCTAAAATCGAGCCGCGGCGATCAGCTTCGATGACCGGGTCGACACCCGGGTCCAAACGGGTGCTGACGAGCGTGTCGGGACCGGCAACGGCCAAATCTTGGTATTCGGGGTCGGGCAAGTAGATGACCTTGGTGACGAAGTTGCCCGCGAACACTTGATCGAAATCTTCATCGGTGAACGAAACCGGAATCGCGTTGTGCGCCAGGAAAGCCTGCGTACGCGGCGTTGCAGGGCCGACTTCCAACGTCGGATACAGTTCGATACCGGGCATACCGGGGATTTCGGTCAATTTCAGGCGGTAGATGGCCCCTTGGGGGAAATTCTGCCGAAACGGCGTGTAGTGGGGGCCCGAATCGAAGGCACCCGGTTCCGTCACATCCCACATGACGACCATGTCGTCGGGGGCTGCGAAGAGAATTTGGGAAACGGCTTCAGGGCCGGGGGCGGGGGGCATATACATTGCCTGAACGCCCGGTCCGGGGCCGCCGACGCCGGGACCCGGTTCCATCAACTGTTGGGCAGGAGGCAAGTTGTGATGGAACGGGCCCTTGCAGCCCGCCACAGCCATCAGAACCACACACAAAAAAGCTCCATATCTCATTTAGGTGTCCCCCCTAAACGCGTTTCTTGGGGCGCATACGACCGACGGGATTGCTTGACCGACAAACGTTCCGATTCGACTCACGTCGAACTCGTCTCCGGAGGAATGCGCGAAAGCGCAATGGTCGAAAAAGACCTCCCTCTGACGGTTATTGGTCGGTTCGGCAGAACGGGTTTCTTTGGTAAATCCGTCAAGACCCGCCGAATGAGCTTACTTTGCTCTGCCCAAAGAGATCGTGTGCGAAAGAAATGCCCCGAAAGATGTAGAACAACATGCCCGGAAGAGGGGGTCAAAGGTGAAACACGGCGTTGATGGTGACCGGTCGAATTCGGTCCTCACGGGCCCTGAGAATATTGATGCCGCAATTGTCCTGCGGAATTGTCCGATATCTGTAAATCGGGATATCGAGAAGATGGGCAAGATAGACGCGGTTGACCACATTGTGGGCAACCACGACGATGCACTTGCCACGGTGCTGTTCCGCCAGCGCGCTGAAGGCGGGAACGACGCGCTCGCGTACTGAGGCCATCGTTTCTCCCTCAAGGTAGGGGTGCTCTGCGGCGTTCGACATGAAAGCCCGGTAAGCCTCCGGATATTGCGCCTCGACGTCCTCCCATGACATCCCTTCCCAGATGCCGACGTCGACTTCGGTAATCGCCGGGACGACTTCGACAGGAAGATCGTGTGGGCCGGCGATGGCTTCGGCCGTTTGCCGCGCGCGGAGCAGGGGACTGGAAAAGACCTGAGAGATGGGGAGAGATTCCAGGAAACGGCCCGTGCGAGAGGCCTGCTCTTGGCCCTCGAGCGACAACGCGGGGTCGGTCCGTCGACCTTGGAGACGGGGCGGCTTCGCGCGGTTGTTGGCCGTAGCCGCATGCCGTACAAGCAACATCCAGCACGTTCGTTCATCCGGAGTCAGCAACATGACTTGTCGTCTCGTGTTGTAAGGAATGGAAGGGGGCGGTGAACGCCTAGCGTGCGCTGTTGACGAGCATCGCCGCAGTTCGGACGGCTTCCAGCAGACTTGCGGGATCGGCCTTGCCTTGCCAAGCGATATCGAACGCCGTTCCGTGGGCAACACTGGTGCGCACGATGGGGAGCCCGGCCGTGATATTGACCGCCCGGTGCATGCCCAGCAATTTCAAGGCGATGTGGCCTTGGTCGTGGTACATCGCCACCACGGCGTCGAATGCTCCGTTGCGAGCCCGGACCATGATCGTATCGGCAGGCAAGGGACCTTCAATTTGTAGCCCCCGTTTTCTAGCCTGAGTGACTCCAGGCACGATAATCTCTTTTTCTTCGTTCCCAAACAGTCCGCCTTCGCCGCCATGGGGATTCAGGGCACATACACCGATTCGGGGACGGTCGCATCCGAGCCGCCGCATCAAGTCGTGAACGAGTTGCGCCTTCGCCGTCACGGCATCGGGCGTGATTTGTGAAAAAATCGACCGCATGGCCGTGTGCAACGTGACGTGCGCGACCGCCAGACCGTGTGGTCCTTCAAGGGGGGCTCCCGGGCCCATGTACAGGACCATGGAAAACCGGTCGACGCCGCAGCGCTCGGCCAAGAGTTCGGTATGGCCGGGATAGCGATGCCCGGCCCGATGCAGGGCCTCTTTGTGGATCGGACACGTAACGATTGCGGAAACGGTTCCTGCCAAGACGAGCTCCACCGCGGCAACGATCGAACGGTACGCTGCTTCACCCGCTCGGGCATCGATCTCGCCGGGAATCACCTCGCCGCCGGCATCCCAACCACAGGAAAAACAGGGAAGAACGGTTGGCGAGGTTTCAAATTCGCGAATCTGGTCAGGCGAGGATAGAAGGACTATTTGCAGGGAAGCGTGAAATTGAGCTGCTGCGTGTTCCAGAACCGCTGGGGAACCGACGACGAGCGGTCGACATTGCCTGAACAACTCGGCGTGTTTCCACGCTTTGACGATGATTTCCGGGCCGATCCCGGCGGGGTCACCCATCGTCACAGCAATCACGGGAAGGGAAGGGCTCACGAGCGGTCGTCTCATCTGGCGAAAATCGAAAACACGAAGCGAACATGTCGAGACACCTTATTCTATTGGCGACACCGCCCGTGTCGCAGGGGAGGGGCAGGGGGGGGAGGGCGGTTGTGGTCGTGGCGGTCGTGGTGTACGTTGAGCCTTCTTGCAACCTTTCGGCACTGAAGGCGCGCAAAAGACCGTGTTCCAAAAAACGGGAGAGCGTAACCGGCGATGATTGCGTGTGTTCAGCGAGTAACCCGAGCGTCGGTCACCGTCGGCGAAAAGGTCGTCGGTGAGATCGAAAGGGGAGTCGTCGTATTGTTGGGAGTGGCGGCGGAAGACACGGAAGACGACGCCCGGTTGATCGCCGGAAAACTGGCCGGATTGCGCATTTTCGAAGATGGCGACGGAAAAATGAATCTGTCGATTCGAGACGTTGCCGGAAAAGCCTTGGTGATCAGTCAGTTCACACTGCTGGCCGACTGTCGCAAGGGACGCCGACCGAGTTTTACTGCTGCGGCGCCGCCTGAACCGGCCGAAGCGTTGTATCGCGTCTTTTGTGATCAGCTCAAAGAGCATGGTATTCCGGTCGCTACCGGAGTGTTCCGCGCGCACATGGAAGTCGCGTTGGTCAACGACGGGCCCGTGACCATTTTGCTCGACAGCACTAGCTTGAAGCGGCCGCGACGCGGGTAACCCGGTCGATGCCCCCTTTAGGGCGTCAGCGCGGCGGACGGATCGGGACGACCTCGGTATCGTCGATTTGCGGGGAAAGAGTCTCGGGACCGAATAGGGGCGCATTCGCGTCGCTGCGG
Organism: Thermostilla marina; assembly: GCF_054657455.1. Classification (NCBI taxonomy): domain Bacteria; kingdom Pseudomonadati; phylum Planctomycetota; class Planctomycetia; order Pirellulales; family Thermoguttaceae; genus Thermostilla; species Thermostilla marina. The sequence goes on from NZ_BAAHYR010000001.1 coordinate 2,122,647, forward strand.
CGTTCTTCGAGCCGTTCCAGCGAGGCGTCGATCTTTGTGCCCGCCGCGTTTCCCAGGGCGTCGAGGTGGGCCATTAAACGCGGTTCTTGGACGATGGTCAATGCCAGGAACATGCAGGTCAAATAGGTGAAGGCCGTTGCGAATAGATTCTTGCTGAACATCTTCAAGCCGGTGCCGAAGCTCTTGCGGAGACGGACGCGTCCACGCGACGTGTCGATGCTATAAAACTCGTCGAGAAGTAAATGGGACAAGTAGCCGATGACGACACCCGCTGCTTTGAAGAGGCGGATCGAAATCGGCCCGCTGGCAAGCAGAAAGGCTACTTGGCCGAAGCATGCTGCAGCCGGAATGCTGTGAAACATGCCCCGGTGGACGGTGAAGCGGCTGAGTAGATGGCCGCCTACAAACCGAATGGCTAAATAGATCGTCGCGCCAACGAGAACGATTGTTTCGGAGTCGCAACCGGCTCGCTGCATGTGACCGATCAGCATCATGGGAACTACGGCGGCGGCGAAGGTGAGACTTTCCCGCTTGGGGATTCCCGAGTCGCTGTCGATGTCGGGGAGCATTCCAGAAACGGCGCACAGCCCCCCAGCCAAGAGCGATGAGGAAAGCGGGGCGTGGAACAGGACGTGTCCGGCACCTGCATAGGCGAAGCCGAGCACGCTGCTCGTGGAAAGATGCGTTTTAAAGTCGGCCATCGGAATCGGCTTTTCTGAAGGGAAGTCAATGACGAGTGAGACGAATTCTTTAGCAAATACCCGACGTCGGCGAAAAGGCCGTTCTTCGACGGTCGGTGCGAAGTGCCTGCACTGCAGGCGATGCATGCAGGCACGGCGAATCGCTATTTGGTGAAGCGTCCGGACGCGATATACTCCCCTGCTCGCTTCGGCGGGCGAAGATCGACGACTCGAATCCGGTAAGAGGAACGACCATGCAGATATACGACGTTGTGATGGTGGTCGTGTTGCTTTTGGCGACGATGTTCGGGGCCTGGAAGGGGATGGCGTGGCAATTGGCTTCACTCGGCTCGCTGGTGGTAAGCGGCTTTGTCGCCGTTCGGTTCAGCCCGCAGTTGGCCCCGGCGATCAGCAGCCAGGCTCCCTGGAACCGATTCTTGGCCATGCTGATCTTGTTTCTGGTTACCTCGCTGGGGATCTGGATTCTATTCCGGTATGTCCGAGACGTGATCGACCGGGTTCAACTGAAAGAGTTCGATCGCCAGGTAGGGGCGATGTTCGGTTTTGTGAAGGGGGTGGCGTTCTGCATCGTGATCACGTTTTTCGCAGTGACGCTGTCGGCATCGGCCCGCAACATGGTGCTCCAGTCGCGGTCGGGCTACTACATTGCCGTGCTGATCGAGAAAGCGGACCCGGTCTTGCCCGACGAAGCCAGGGCGTACATCGGCAAGTATCTCAAGGAGCTACACGAGCGATTGGATCCCAATCATTCGCCCGGCCGTTACATGGACGACAACGACATCATCGTACCGGCCGTGGGCGAGAGGCTCGGTGACGGGGCAGGGGCGATGTGACCAAAAGGCGGCGTTCGCGAAAAGCTGCTATGCCGACAATGGTCGATTTCGCTGAAGGTCCCCTGCCGTCGTCGCGCCGGATTGCCGTGCGAGGATCGGCAGAATTACTGTATCGCCGTCAGGTTGTCATCTTGAATCAAGCGATATCGCCCACGTGGAACCTTCCGATTGGTTGTCGCGGGAAGATGGCTTGAGCCTTGGAGGTTTGTCGGCGAGCTCTTGCCGGAGGGGCGTCTTTGAGCCGGCAAGGCAAACCTACACGAATCCGGACCACGTCCCGCAAAAAACGGGCCTGCGACACAACATAAGATACATTATCGGACGTTGCGGTTCGGTCCCCTTTTGGGGTTCAGACGCCGGTCTGTGTTGTCTGCGGTATTGTGGTTTGACGGCAGCACATCACGGACGGGAACGGTCGAGAAACGGCGAGGAAGCGGCGGCATGGACAGGCGACCGTGAGTGAGATGGGCGCCGCATGAGATCGAAGGAGGTGCCGAAGGTCGAATGGCACACTTGGAACGCGAAGCATTCGGAAGAATGCGAGATTGCAAGGGCGGAGAATGCTGGGATGTTTGCCGGCGATAAACCAAGCGTTTTGGGATGGAAAATTTCGCGCCGGGAAGCATGCTTCCGACGCGGAAATTCGGGGCGGAAAGTGGGCAGGATGGGAAAAAGAAATGGCGAATAGGGGGTTCGCCCTATCCGCCGGTGTGAAATGGCGTTGGGCATCGTTAGTTGTCGGACGGGGCGTCGGTGAAGACACCGGTAATGGTTTCGCCGTTCTCGAGATATTGACCGAGAACGCGAAATCGGCGGTAACGCTTTTCGAGGAGTTCGTCCGTCGGTAGCGTGCGCAGTTCGCGGATGGTGGTGCGCAAGTATGACTTGAGGCGGGTGGCCGTGGCGAAATGATCGCGATGAGCGCCGCCGGGCGGTTCCGGGATCACGGCGTCGATGATACCGAGTTCAAGAAGGTCTTTTGAGGTCATCTTGAGTGCGCGGGCGGCTTCTTGTTTGTATTGGTGATCCTTCCAAAGGATTCCGGCGCAGCCCTCGGGGCTGATGACGGAATAATAGGCGTGCTCAAGCATGGCGACGCGATCGCCGACACCGATGCCGAGCGCGCCGCCCGAGCCGCCCTCGCCGATGACGACGCAAACGATGGGGGTGGGTAAGCGCGACATCTCCATCATGGCGGTTGCGATGACCTGGGCCTGGCCCCGTTCTTCGGCGGCAATTCCCGGATAGGCGCCGGGGGTGTCGATGAAGCAGATCACGGGTAAACCGAATTTGGCCGCCAATTTCATTTTGGAGATGGCCTTGTGGTAGCCTTCAGGGTGGGCGCAACCGTAGTTGCAGGCGATGCGTTCCTTGACCGTCTTGCCTTTCTGGTGACCGATGACCATCACCTTCTGTTCGTCGAGTTTGGCCCAGCCGGTAAGGATCGCGCGGTCGTCGCCGAAGAGCTTGTCGCCGTGCAGCTCGACGAACTCTTCGAAGCACAACTGCAAGTAGTCGCTGGTCATGGGGCGATCGGGGTGTCGAGCGACCTCGACGACTTCCCACGGTTCAAGGTTGGCATAGATACGCCGTTTGAGTTCAAGAAGCTCACGGCGTTTTTCTTGTAGTTCCTGCCGAGCGTCGGGATTGTCTTGCACAAGGCGTTCGAGTTTCTCGACGCGGGCTTCCAATTCATAGATCGGACGCTCGAAAGACAGGCGATGAACGGCGTTACTCATGGTATTCAGTCTCGTTTTTTTCTGCAAAGACTCGTAAATATTCGAATTCCGTCTTTGGCTGCGCGCCTAGAGCACGGCAGCCGGGGCCGGTGTCGGATCGTTCTTGAAAATCGGCACGGCGTGTAACTCTCCGAAAAACTCGGGGACGGATCGAAACCGGTCGTTCGGATTCTTGGCCAACGCTTTGATCAACAGTTGCGAGAACTGCGGTGACACTTCGGGGTTGACTGTTTCGGCGGAAGGCGGCGGAGCCTTCAGGTGTTTCGTCAATAGCTCGTTTTGCGAGCTACCGGTAAACGGTGGTCGCCCGGTCGTCAGTTCAAAGAACGTGCAGGCGAGGCTGTACAAGTCGGCGCGGCCGTCGAGCGGTTTCTTGCGGATTTGTTCCGGCGAAATGTAGCTGGCAGTGCCTTGGATCTTGGGGGCACCACCGAAGAACCGTGACAACAGCCCGCCGGTTTTCTTGGCCAATGCGAAATCGATCAATTTCACTTGGCCCTTCGGTGAAACGAGGAAATTGTCGGGCTTGATGTCGCGGTGGACGTACCTTTGCCGATGCATGGCCGCCACGGCCTCGGTGGCTCCGAAGATGATTTGTCGGATGATTTGTCGATAACTGTCGAGGCCCTCTTGGATCCACGATTTCATGTTCGGCCACGGGCACCACTCGATCACGAGGAATGGGACCCCCTGCTCGACGCGGTACTCGAGGATGTTGATCAGACTGTCGTCGAGAACGCGTCGGCGGAATTCGTATTCTCGCTTCAAATACGCGATCTGACCACGGTCTTTGGCTGCCCGATGGACGAGCATTTTCACGGCGTACGTGACGCCGGTCGCGTCGTGGATGGCCTTCCAGAGTTGCGTGGTGGCCCCACTGTAGATCAAGTTCGTCAACCGATATGGGCCGAGTTGTCGAATTCCGCTGGACACGATTCCCTTCAATCCTCGTTTCGCAGGCCGAATGCTCTTCTCAATGACGCGTTCCGGTGGTTGCCCCCCTGCCCTTTCCCGCGTTCGTCTGCCGAACTAGCGAGGGCAGTTTGCGCGGAATGCGCAAGCTAGCGTAAGCACGGCAGAGATAATCATGTTCAGTCTACCGAAAACGCAAAATCCCCACAATTGCGGCTCACATCGCCCTGTGTTGGGGCGTGTGCGTTCCGAAGTCGGTAGCTCCTTCCCTTTCCTGCAAGATGGACTCATAAAGAGTACGTATCTGGCGGGTCATTTGTTGATGGCAAAATCGCATCTTGCATAACTCGCGCCCACGTCGACCGAATCGGTGTCGTTTTTGCGCATCGCCCGCCAACGAGATTATGGCTCGGCTGAGGGAGGAGATGTTCCGGGGAGGGATGAGGTGTCCTGTTTCGTCTTCCAAGACGACCTCGCGGGCGCCGTCGATGTCGTAGCTGACGACCGGCTTTCCGGCGAGTAGCGCCTGCGGCAAGACGCGTGCAAGACCTTCGCGCAGGCTTGTGTGAACGACGACGTCCATGGCCCCAAGATATGCCGGGAGTTTTTCGGGAGGCACGAGGCCGACGAACCGAAAATACTCGGTCAAACCGCGATGCGCGATTTCGGCTTCCAGCCGGGAGCGAAGGATGCCGTCACCGACGAGTAGGAATCGCACGTGCGGTGCCTCACGGACGATGGTCTCGGCGGCACGAATCAGATCCTCGTGTCCTTTCAAGTGGAACAAGCGGGCAATCTTTCCGACCACGCAATGATCGTCGGCGTATCCTAGTTCTCGCCGTGTTTCGTCGCGGTGGGTGTCGGCTTGAAGGAACGGGGCGACTTCCATGCCGCTGTAGATCGTCGTGAACTTGTCGCGGGCGGCGACGCCGTCACCGGCCAAAAGATCTGTCATCGCGTCGGCGACACTGATCATCGCGTGGCAGCGTTTTGCCGCGTAGATTTCGCATATCCGCACGAACCAGCGGGCCGGGGCCGGTTGATATGGGTGGTACGGGGCACCGTGGACGGTATGGACGATCGCGGGCGCTCCGAGCTTCCAAGCTGCCCGGCGTCCCAGGATTCCCGCTTTCGCGCTGTGTGTGTGCACGACGTGCGGCTGGAATTCCCGCAGGATCGTCAAGAGCTTTCGATACGCAACGAAATCACGCCATGGATGAACGGCTCGCCGCATTTCGGGGATTTCGAAGATTGGAACACCCCAGCCTCGGGCTTTTTCCAACAGCGAGCCTTCCGGCCCCAAGGCGGGCCCGGTGATCAACAACACGTCGTCGCCGTAATCGCGCAAGAGATCGCGGCAACACAGAAGCGTGTTCTCCTGTGCACCGCCGAGAATCATCCGGGTGATGATGTGAGCGATTCGCACGAGTCGTGAATCGGTCGATTACAGGTCGAATTCGTACGGTGGCGGATAGGTGACGCGCACCAGGAACAGGCCTTGCGGCGGCGCCGTCGGACCGGCAATCCGGCGATCACGCGATTCGAGCACTTCGCCGATCCACTCGGGTGGCCGGGCTTTGCGACCGACTTCGACAAGGCTGCCGACGATGTTCCGTACCATATTGTACAAGAAACCGTCGGCTTCGATCTCGATCGCGAGTAGTTCATCGGAACCGGTCGAGAGCACGCCGCCGGAAACACGGTTCACAGAGAGGGCCGTGACGGTTCGCACGCTGCTTTTTCGCGGTGCGCCGCTGGTTTCGAAGGCAGAAAAGTCGTGTCTGCCTCGGAGTTGTTCGGCAGCTTCTTGTGCGGCTGCCTGATCAATTTTGTAAGGGATTTGCCACGCCATATTCCGCCAAACGGGGAGCGGCCGGCCGTCTTGGATCAGGTAGCGGTAACGCTTGGCGGCGGCATCGCGAATGGGGTGAAAATCGGGAGAGACCTCGTCCGCGTGCCGAACTCGAATGTCGGGCGGTAAATTGGCGTTCAACGCCCTGCTCCACACTTCGGCCGATAACGACGATTCGGTGCGAAACACGGCGACCTGCCCCAACGCGTGCACCCCTGCATCGGTACGTCCGCTGGCTAAAGGGCGAACGTCTTCTCCCGATACGCGGCGAATGGCATCACTCACGGCGCCTTGAATCGTGGGGTGATTCGGCTGGATTTGCCATCCGGCGTAGGCCGTGCCGTCGTATGCCAAAAGCAGCCGAATCGTTCGCATGGTCAAAATCGTCCGGCGTCGAGGGCCCCTACCCCGTCGGTTTCGAGCAGGAGCGCGGCAATCGATTGGCTGTCTCGTTTTCAGGACTTGGCCAACAATTGGGCGATTTGGACGGCGTTCGTCGCGGCACCCTTGCGGACATTGTCGGCCACGCACCAGAACGTGATGCCGGATTCGCTGGAGATGTCCTCGCGGATGCGGCCGACAAACACTTCATCGCGCCCGTTACACGAGATCGGCATGGGATATTGGTTTTGTGCCAAATCGTCGATGACGACGATGCCTTCGGCGGCCTCGAACAACTCGCGCGCTTTTTCGGCGGTGATTTTCTTTTTGGTCTCGACCAAAATGCTTTCGCTGTGACAGTTGGTGACCGGCACCCGTACGCAGGTGGGGCAAACCGCGATCGATTCGTCGTTGAAAATCTTGTGCGTCTCGAGGACCATTTTCATTTCTTCGGAGGTATACCCCTTGTCCCGCGGCGACCCGATTTGCGGGATGAGATTGAAGGCGAGCGGGTGAGCAAAGGCTTTGTATTCGTAAGTTTCTCCCGATGCTGCCGCCCGGACGGCTTCTCTCAGATCGCGACTTCCTTGCAACCCTGCTCCGCTCGCCGCTTGGTACGTGCTGACGACCACTCGCTTGATGCGGCCGTAATCGTGGAGCGGCTTCATCGCCACGACCATCTGGATCGTCGAACAGTTGGGGCTGGCGATAATACCGCGATGGTTCCGAACGGCCTCGGGATTCACCTCCGGAACGACCAACGGAACATTCGGATCCATACGCCATGCGGCGCTTTCGTCGACGACCACGCAACCCCGCTCCACGGCTTTCGGGATGAACTCGCGGGCGACGTCATCGGGGGTGCTGCTGATGACCAGGTCGACGCCGTCGAATGCCTCCGGTTGCAGCAGCTCGACGGTGTACTCCTGTCCGGCGAACGTGATCGGTTTGCCTGCCGAACGCTGCGAGGCGAGAAACTTGATTTGCTCGAATTCGAACGGCCGCTTTTCCAACAAGCTGCAAATAATCCGGCCGACTTCTCCGGTGGCTCCGACGACGGCGATCGACTTGAACACGGGAAGACTCCCTAAGTTGAAAAACACCACTGTCTGGAATGCCCATGCATCGTGTTTGATGGCGGACTTCAGGAAAGACCGTCAAGTCGGCAAGACACGCCGCGGCAACCGACGGTTCGCGCACGAAATGACGGCCGTTCACCCGGAATCCCACCTCCACGATATAGCGAACTCTTCATTCTACGAAGAGGCTTCAAATGGCGAAAGTCGCCCCTGGATGCACTAACATGGCGGGGTGGTCTCTACCCATTGGTGGCGGGGGGGTTAGTCGGCTGGATTCGGCGCCGGGTTTTCCGTGCTGCGGTCTTCTTCCGGAGCAGGCCTGTCGTTTTCCGGAACACTCGCCGGGGTGGCGGAGGGGCGGCCCCCCTCCCCTGCTCCGTCATTCGATGCCGCTTCCGGTTCGGATGTGGTTTGCTCGGGCGCTTCAGGCTCTGCCAAGCCCGCTAATTCGATGATCTTCGATGCCCGCAACAAACTACCGAAGCGGCTGGGTAAGAACGTGTCTTGTTGATACAGGGCGACGGCTTGCGGATAGTTGCGTTGCAGCTGAGTGATGCGCCCCAAATGAAATAGGACGCCTGACTGCCATTCGATGCCCTCTTGCTCGGCCAGCGTGTGGCGCTGAAAAATCTCGACCGCCGAGTCGAAGTTGCCTTGTTCCATGGCGATCAGCCCGAGCCAGTACGCGGCGGTAACTTTCATTTGCTGAAAGAGGGCGTATTCTTCGGGACGCAAATGCATGGCCGACATTTGCCGTTCGGAAAGTCGGGCTCGCTGGAAGAACGAGGCGGCTCCTTCCTCGCCTGCCAGCTTCCCCTGGAAGTACAATTGACGCCCTCGCCACAGCGGCGCCACGTCGCCGATCACCAATTGCAACATTTGCAAGCGGGCTTGCGTGTACCGGGTGATTTCTGTCGGATACTGAACTCGCTGGGCTACCATTTCGAACGGGTATGTCCATAACCCTACCGTCGTTACTCGCGGATGGGTCGCGAATTGCTCCGCAACGGCCGTTGCATCGATGTACAAAGCGAACCGATCACGGCCGGTCAGTTCCTCTTCGATCCGTTTCATTCGTTGTGCCAGCGCAAGCGGCGGCGCCGGAACGAAGACTGCTACGCGATCCAAGACCGACGGATCCGGCAAGCGTTGCCACGTTTCGCCGATGTCCAATTGTCGGACGATGGCCGGATTGCCCGCTGCATCGTCGAGGGTGGCGGTTTCGGCGGTCAACAGGCCGTATTCGTTGAAGTAGAAGCCGCGTTCGTTGGGCACGGGAACACCCAACAACGGATCGAACAGGTGGATCTTCCCGTCGATCAGGACGCCGACGAACGCGACTTGCCAGGTTCCGGCTCCGTCGGGTGTATTGGGTTGGACGGCGATGATTCCGGCGTCGAGATGCTCTTGTCGACAAAGTTCAGTGAACACCAGCGCGCGATCCAATGGAGAACCGCGCCCCAGCAACAAGACCTCCGTCATACTAGGGATCAGCGGTACCCCGGAAGGCAGCACAGGGACGCGTTGTTGGTTTTCGAGCTGGATGTTTCGAATCGTCCAGTCGAATAGGGATCGCGCGCGACTCAAATCGTCCAAGGTATCGCCGCATGCCCAGTCGGCGATTTGGCTGAACCAATAGCTGACCAGTAAGTGATTCGCATCGTTCTGGTTGAAGCTGAATTCCCCAAGACGTTGAACGACCGGCAGTTGCCGGAAGCCTTCGGGGAGTTGGTCGACGAGAGGATCGGGTTGCCACGCGGGATCCGGCTGTTGGTCTTTCAGCCACTGATTGAGTTGATCGGCGATACGGCCGATCATTTCGCCGCCGTTGAATTCGTGTAGGCGATGCAAATCGTTGATCGCAATGTCGAAATAGCGCCGACTTTCAATATGCGCCGCTTGGGCCCGTGTGCGAAGTTGTTGTTGCTGCTCCGTCGTCGACCGGTTCGGACACCCGGCCGAGAGCACGATTCCCGCGAGGCACACGATTGCCGTTCGAGAAACGGTCCAGCGAAAGGCCGAACCTCGCAGTTGCGTTCGGAAGGCTACAGACAAGTGTCGCATCAGAAGTTTTGCTCCACGCATTGACGGAGTTTGAGCAGCCCGCCGAGCAGGCTTTCCATCGCATCGAGGGGAACCATGTTGGGACCGTCGCTTCTTGCTTCGTCGGGAGCGGGATGGGTTTCGAAAAACAACGCGTCCACGCCGACGGCGACGGCGGCCCGCGCCAAAAACGGCACCATCTCTCGATTTCCGCCGGAAGTCGTTCCTCGACCTCCCGGTTGCTGGACGCTGTGCGTCGCATCGAAGACGACGGGAACCCCGAACGACCGCATGACGGGCAACGCTTGCATGTCGTTGACCAAACGTCCGTATCCAAAAAACGTGCCCCGCTCACACAAAAGGATATCGCGGCAACCGGCGGATTCCAACTTCTCGATCACGTTCGCCATATCGCCGGGGGCCAAGAATTGGCCTTTCTTGACGTTGACGGGCTTGCCGGTTTGGGCTGCGGCGGTGAGCAGGTCCGTTTGGCGGCATAAGAAGGCCGGGATTTGAAGCAGATGGCATACCTCGGCTGCCGGCGCCGCTTGAGACGGTTCGTGGATGTCGGTCGTCACGGGAAGGCCCGTTTCTCGGTGAACCTCTGCCAAGATGCGAAGGCCCTCGTCAAGGCCCGGGCCGCGATACGAGTGAATGCTCGTCCGATTGGCTTTGTCGAACGACCCCTTGAAGACGATCGGAACATTCAACTTGTCTCGAAGTGCCGCCAATCGCCGAGCGACACATAGCGCAAGTGATTCGCTTTCGAGAACACATGGTCCGGCAATGATCAATAAAGGTTTGCCGACGCCGCAACGGTATTCGCCGATGGTCACCACCGGATTTGGCAACGCCCTGCTCCTTTCTCCAGAGACGCAAGAGTACAGATATCGGACGATTGGTTCGGTTGGTCCGACCCGCGGTTGCGGAATCGATCGTGGTCCTTCCTTGAATGGTAACCGATACGAAGCGTGTTGTCCGCCTTGATGCACGCGACCGAAGGCGACGGTCGGCGCGCAACCGGTCGCTCAATCGCGAGCTTCGGCAGCGGGACTGTTCGATGGAATGATGAGCCGGGCACGATCTGGGACGATCTCGATTTCCAGCGGAAGACGACCGCCCGGGTCGCCGTCCAACTGATAGGCCAAATCGTGTTCAGAGGTGATTCGGAAACGTCGGGCGGCGGTCAGCGTGCAATCGGAGAGATGCACGTGTTGGGCGAATTGGGCAAAGGCTACGTAACGCAGACCGTGCACCAGGCCTCCTTTGGCAAGGGTGCAGAGATCCAGCAGCCCGTCGGTGCCGATCGCCTTGGGAGTCAGCGGAAGGCCCCAGGCGTATTGGGGAATGTTGAAGACGAAGGCCCAGCGGCCGACGGCTTGTTTCGACTTGGGGGCCGAGTCCCCTTCTTCGCGCGACTCGAATTCAATGCGGATTTCGGGATAGGGATACGAGGCGATCAACTTCAAGACGGGGCCCACGTAACTGAAATAACCGGCATAGCGCCCATTGCGTTGTTGTCGTCGTTGGTGGACGCGATACACGGCTTCGGCGTCGAACCCGCAACTGGCGACCGCCAGGAAAAGCCGACCGTTTGCGCTGCCCGCATCGAATCGACAGACACGGCCCTGACGAATCATCTCCAGAGCCTTGGTGGGCGATTTCGGCAGGCGGAAATGACGGGATACGAGATTCGCCGTACCGGCAGGCAGCAACGTGAACGGTACGCCGGGAACCGTTCGATTGACCAACTCGGCGGCGGTTCCGTCGCCCCCGATACCGACGATCGTGCGCAGGGTGCCCTTTTCGAAGGCGCGGTTGGCCAAATCGGCGGCTTCGCTCAAGTCGCTCGATACAGTGACATGGAACCGGCTTTTTTCGAGAACGGACAGAAAGGCCTTTCGTCGTTTTTCGCGAGATCGCCAACCGGCCTTGGGGTTGATCAGCACGACAATCTGATCGGCTTCCGGGGGTAGTTGCTCGATAGCCATAGTACCTCGTACAGGGAGCGAAACCTGTCGATGATGGGGAATCGATCGGCTTATATGGTACGATCGAGATTCCCTTAATCCGAACATCTCACCGTTGAAGATGCAACCTTCCGGTGGTTGATTCGCGGCGAAAACGCGAGAATTGTGCCTTAGCTGAAGTGCCGGCATTAACTTCAAGGGGCTGTGTATTATTTTGCAACACTCAAACGCCGAGAACTTGTTGCCGCCATGCGGCTGTGGCATCTTGCAACACACTCGATGCTTTTTTGGCGAAAAAAGATTCACCTAAACAGGGGGTGCCTTTCTTGTGGGCTCGGGTGAATGTGTTGAAGGATTTTCATAAGGTCCGATCTGTCAATGGGTTACGTCAGATTTTCGGTAAGCGGTCGAGCTTTGGCGCGGGATGTGCTCAAGAATAGGCCCCCGGAGAGGGCGTACCTCTCCGATGCTGGCCCGTGGGGTCTTCGACGGTCGGTGCCGAGTGATTCCCTTGCCCTTGTCGCTCGGTTGAGCCGCTGTGGAGGCGGCTGGTCGAAGGCCCCATTTTTCTTTCTACCCGGCCCCCGGCACAAATAGGCGCATAAGGCGATCTTCCTCGGAAGTCGAATTTCCGGGGCGGCGGCCGTCATCGGTTCAAATTTGCCAGGGCCGTTTGGATGAGGTCGTCGAACGGGAATTCCACGTAGCGGGACAATTGACGCCGATCGTATTGCAGCTTGACCGCCGCCGCGTGATTCGGGGCCTTGGCGATGGCCGCGTCGAAATTGGCTGCAATCGAGGCGGATTGCTTGCGCCCTTGTTCATAGGCCTGTTTTGCGTCTTCGGCATAGGCTGCGGCGGCTTCGTCCAGTTGGGCAGCGGCTTTTTCGATGGTCGACGATTCGCTTGTCAGGACGGCGTACTCGCGGAGCTGTCCGACCCAATAGAAAAGCTTTTGGCGAGCTTCGTCGCTTATGGGGGAGTCGTCATCGACGGCCGGCAAGTGCCCCACCATCGCGACCAGTTCATCCATGGCTTGTTGGTAGTCGCGGCGCGACATGTGGAACCACGCCAGCCCCGCATAAGGAATCGGATCGGCGGGTTGGGCCATTTTTAGTTGTTCCAAGAACGCGATTCCTTCCCGCGATTCCTTGGCGCGCACCAGCAGCAATCCGTACAGCAATTCCGGTTCGGGTTCGCCGTCGGCAGCCGTTCGCGCTTCGCGGTAGACTCGCTGACCTTCGGTCAGGTCGGGCTTACTTTGGGCCACCAGCGCGGCCAGCCGCATAATGGCCTGTTTGGCTTGGTTGCTCAGCCGTGGAGGCCGGTTGTCGGGGAGGAAGATCTCGGGGGTTTGCGTTCCCGCAGTTGCTTGGGCAAGGCGGGGGGTTTCGAGCTTCAAGTACGAGAACAACTCGGTCGGTTCGATACGTCCATCACGGTTGGCATCGGCCTTGCCGCGAAAAGCCGAGACCAACGCTTCGCCGAAGGCGCAGCGTTCTGATTCCAGAGAGACGGAATGTTGGTCGTCGACCGTTCCCGCGATGACGGTCACCGTGCGGAACGGCGCCATGCCCGGTGGTCCCTTGACGGTGGCCAGCAACGCGGCGGCTGATCCGCCGGTTTGTTCCCAGCCGTCGACATCAAAGAGAAGCAGTTTGCTCTTGGCTGGACAAGCTTCGAGTTGATCGAGTAGCCACTGAAGTGCGACGCCCGTGGTTTCCAGATTCGCGAGATCGGTGTCTTTGGCCGCCACATACCCGCGTTCATCGACCAGCCCCCCGCGACCCGCGACGAACACGATCAATTGTCCGTCGGGTGGAACGGTCTTGAGCAGGTTGGCCAAGCCTTGAGTCAAGCGTACGCGACTGGGGTTTTCCAGTTTCAGCGCTTGGGAACGCGGTACGGCGTATCGCTTCAAGAGTGCATCGTACAAAGCGGTTGCGTCGGCCCTCGCGTGCGGGCACGCGGGAATCGTGGCGTCGTCGAACGAATCTAAGGCGACGAGCACGGCCCAGCGGTCGGCTTGGGCCGGCCTGGTCGCTTCGATACGCATAGCTTGCGGTATTTTCTCTCCCGGCCGATCATGCGTAATGTCGACCCGATCGCCTGTGCGAAGTTCTTCCAAGGAAGCCGGTTCGCCGGCCAACGAGATTTCGCAGTCGGAGCCGACTAGAAATTGGGATACTTCCGAAGAGCCGGTCAGTACGACGCCGATCGTTCGACCGGTGTAGTCGATTTGCTGAATCGTACCGGCCTGTCCGACGATGCGATACGCATCGATGCGACGAATCTGCGTATCGGCGATAACCGTCACGTGGTCGCCGGGCCGGATATCGGCCGGTGAGAGCAATTGCTCGTTGATTTCCGTCCGATCATTCAGGGTAACGGTGCAGTCTTCTGCAATGGGGAAACTCGTCAACTGGCCGTTATCCGTCCGCTCGACGGTAAGCTCACCCTTTTGGGCATCGATATTGCGAACAACGCCTTCGAGTGTGACTTGGCGGTAAACGCTCAACGCCACAGCCCGAAACCCTTCGTTCTCGCCGATGTATTCCAGTTGGATGCGATCTTCCGGTTTGATGTCGGAGATCGAGATCGTCCGGCCGTCAATCGTCGTTTGGTCGTTGAAACGGATCGGCACATCTTGCGGAACGACCACCGTCACGGTCGTCTTGCCGTCGGTTCCCAGAACCGTCAACGTACCGTCGGCCAACGACACCGCCTGAACGTTTCCGGCAATGGTCTCCGGCCGAATCGCGTCCAGCCGTTGGATTCGCATTCCTTGCGAGTCGAGGTAGCTCTCGACTGTGATTCGGTCACCGGGTTGCAGGTCGCGTAAGAGGTGTTTTCGTCCGTTGATGAACACCTCGTCCGAAGGTTTGATCCTGATTTCGACCGGTTCCCCTTCGTCGGTGTTGATTACCAGCAACCGTTCGTCGAGAAACAAATTGCGAATTACACCCGACGGCGGAGGCGGCGGGGCGACAGGCTCCGGTTTTTGGGCCGGAGGGAGCAGCATCAAGACGCATAACAGCAGTGAACAGACGGAGGCGATCGCCAACAAGATGCGTTTGTTGCGCTTTTTCTTGCGTTCGGCTTCCGCGGCCTTGGCAGCTTCCTCATTCTCGTCCACCGGCGGAGGCGGTACGACCTCGCCGCGGGCGGACGGCAGCATCCGAAGGGCTTCGCGCGCCGATGAAATCCGTTTCGACTGGTCCTTTTCAACGAGACCGTCCACGACGGCCGCGATGTCGGGCGGGACGCCTTCAAGAACCTGGTCGACCTTGGGAAGTCGCTGGTCGGCTGCCGAGTGCCACATCATCCACGCGACTTGTTGGTCCCGACCGAAGGCATCCAAACTGGGAAACAACAGTTCGAAGTCGGGGCCGCACATCAGTTCGTAGGCGGTGAACCCCAGCGAATACAGGTCACTGGCCGGTCCGACCTGGCCGAACTGGTCCGAGATCAGCTCGGGGGCCATGTATTTGGTCGTGCCCTTGAGGAGACTGCCCGAAGCATCGGTGGCACGGCGCGCCAGCCCGAAATCGCCGAGCTTGACCCGTCCCTGGGCGTCCAATAGCAGGTTGCTCGGCTTGATATCGCCGTGAATGACGCCGTTGGCATGGAGGAATTCTAGGGCCTGAAGCGTTCCGGAGAGGACGTCCCGCAAGAAATCGAGATCGATGGGACCGGTTTCGACGCTGCGCTGAAGATTTCCCCGCATCAACTCCAAGATGATCCATCCGCGTTTGCGATCGATGTCGTAGATCGTAACGATGTGCGGATGCTGAAGCGACGCGAGCAACTGGGCTTCGCGCCAATAGCGTTCGAGCTTTTCCGGGTCGCTGCGAAAGTGGCGGTGGATTTCTTTGACGGCGACTTCGCGTCCCAGTTCGCGGTCGCGCGCCTTGTACACCGTGGCAAAGTCGCCGGTGGCGATTTCTGCGACGATTTCGTAGCGTGGTGTCGATTCCATCACCGTCTCGCTGGTGTTGATTCGGGATCACGATTCCGGAAGCGGAGCGTCCCGCCGTGGGCGACCGGCAAGGCACATGCTTTCGGCGTCATGGTTGTAACAAGATGCGAATCTGTTCTTCAAGTCGCTTGTCGCGTTCGCGGCTGCCGGTCAAGCCGCGAAAACTATCGGATTCGGCGAACAACAATCGCAACACGCGGCGGTACATTTCCCGCTCGGTGCGCGTGTCGCCGCGAGAATGGGCCCATTCCGCCTCCCGCAAGTATACCTGATAGGGCTCCAGGGGTTCATCCGGATTGAGATTGGTATAGTACTCTTCGGCAATGATACGTCGAGCCTGGTCTTTGGCCGACAGATTGCTGCCCGTCGGCTGTACGTCGACGAACAACAGTAGAATCGAAGCCATCACGCTCAAGGCTGCCAAGAAGAACAGCAACAGCGGGTTCGATTGTTTGGGTTTTTCTTCTTTTTCCTCTTGTTCCTGATCTTCCTTGAGGTGCAGGTTGGGCAGATCCCCGTCGCTGCCGAGTTTCCATTGAGACTCAGCTTGCTCGGTCAGGATCAGTCTTGCCACCTTTTTCTTCGGTCCCGCAGCCCCCGGCGAAGCATCGTCCCCTGCCCTGTCGGCCGTTTTCGTCGGTTGCGTCACGGGCGCACTTTGTTCCGCCGGCGTGGAGACTGCGGCTTGTCGTTTCGGCGGGGCGGTCGGTTGGGGACTGGAGGGTGAAGCCGGTGTCTGCGCGGCCGGCGGGGCGGACGGTCGGCGTGAATCTGCCTTCGATTCACGTAAGGCATCGAGTTTCAGGCGGGCTTTACGCCCGATTTGCGTCGGGATCGATTCCGTCGGCGTGTCGTGCGAGTCGGCTTCAGGGGGCTGCGAAGGAGTTGAGTCGCCCTCCTTCTGGCCGGAAGCCATCGTGGGCGGTACGGCTAAAGGCGCATCGTCGGCTGGAACATCTGCGGCGGTCGGTTTCGTGCCGCCGGGGTGAAACCGATGGTGACACCACGGGCATTTCAGCCGCTTGCCGTGTAAGTCCGGCTTCACGGTGATTTCCGTCTTGCACAAAGGACACTTCACTTTGATCGGCATCGCCGGCCAACTCGCTTGGATGGATAGGTCGGATCAGAGAATCATACCGAAATACAGGTAGTTCAAAATAAACGGACCGAGGATGATCAGGACGGTGGCCGCCATGACCAGCATGCTCGGCAGCAACATGTTGACGCCGGCCTCGCCGGCGACCATTTCGGCGCGTTGCGTCCTCTTGATTCGGAGAACATCCGCCTGCGTGCGAAAAATATGCGCCAACGGACTTCCCAGTTCTTCACCTTGTAGGATTGAGCCGATGATGCTGGTGATTTCGTCGTCGGCCAAACGATCCCGCATGGCACTGAAGGCTTCGTATCGGGTCTTGCCCATGTTCATGTCGGTTAACACGCGCCCGAACTCCTCGGCAATCGCGTGGCCCTTGTACTCTTCAACCGCCTGGGCCAGTGCGTTGAGGAACGTCGAGCCGGCTTCCATGAGCAACGTCAACAAGTCGAGCAAGAACGGCAAGCGACGCTTGATTTCGAGGATGCGCCGTTCCGCACGAGAGGCCAAACGGTATCGCAGCAACCAGACCGTCAGTATCGTTCCCACCAAGGCGACCAACACGCCGACGATGCCTACCGCCCGGACACAAAAATAAATGTAAAGCGGGGTCAGCATGAAGCTGATCAATTCGAGCTTCGCCAAGTATTCTTCGGCGAGCCAAAACCGCGAAAGTCCCGCCGCGTGAATGTGTCGTTGGATTTCGGGGAGTGCGTCGCGAAACGCGCGGCGATTGAACTGAGCCAACAGAACGATGGCCGGTTGAAATACGCGATAGAACGTGTCGGCACGGCGCAACTCGTTGATTCGGCTGATGTCGTACCGCCACTGTTCGCCCTGCTGTAAATCTTCGGTGTAGAAGACCGTCAGCAGCCAACGTGCCACCAGAAAAACGGCGATGCCCATCAGCGCCGATGCACCCCAAAGAAACCAGCCGGTTGTCTCGACGGTTTCGACGACCGTTACTTCAGGCGGCGGGACCTGAGCCAGTGTCAACCAGTGGTCGAAGGTCGGGAGCGGCGGCATGGCGATGTGGCTCTCGTATGCGTATGAAATCGACGGCGATTCGGTTCAAATGTCGGGATTCAAGATGGCGCGTGCCCACAAATAGGCGATGACGTTCAGCACGACCGCCATTGCCAAGAGCAAGTGCCCCAGCGGTTGCGTGAACAACATTTTCGTGTTTTCGGGATCGATGTAGTAATAGGCGACCAGGATCAACCAGGGCGAGATGGCCATATAGATCGACGACTTCCGGGCCTGGGCCGTCTCCGCCATGATCTTTCGATCCAGGCGTTGGAGTTCGAGGACCGACTGGGCGATCCGTTCGACGGTTTCATTGAGTTTGCCGCCGTGTTCGTGGCTGGCCAACAAGGCGGCCGCGAACAGGCTGAAGTTTTCGCTCTTGAGGCGTTGTTTCGCTTCGCTTAAGGTTTGGGCCAGCGGTTGGCCCATGTTGTATTGGCCGACGATCTGCCGGAATTCACCGTTGATCGGCTTGGGGCACTGTGCCGCCAAGATTTCCAGCGATTGGGTCAGTGAGAGTCCCGCCCGCACGGCATTCGACAGCGCCACCATGGCATCGGCCAATTGGTCTTCGATCTTTTGGCGGTATCGTTCAGCCATTCGCCGCAGCAGGTACCACGGCGCGGCAATCAGAAAGGCGCTTAGCAAGAACGCGAAGATCAAACTGTTCAGGACGAGCCAAAATCCCAAAAAGCAGGCGACGATGCCCAGTAGCCAAATGATCAGGTTGCGGCGCAAGTGACGTGTCGGTGCCCGCAGACGGCGGAGCTTTTCCCCGATGTCTTCTTCAACCGCCTCGAACACCTTAACGATCCGGTCCCGTAAGGCGTAAGCCGCCAAGGCGACGGACGCGCCGGTGAAAATACATCCTGCCAGCAACAAGTCCATGGTCAGGCCTCACCTTTTCCTTGTGCCGGTTGTAGATCACCTTGCCCGTACAGGAATCGGGGGTCCAGCAATTCTTTGTCCACCAACGAGTCGACGAACGTGGGCAGGTAGCCGGTGGGCATCAATTGTTTACCGTTGCGGAAGTTGAAGATATCGACCACGACGACGTCCTTCGTATCGGGATCGACACGGGTAACCTCGGCGATCTCGGTCACGACCCGACGGCCGCCGGGCAGACGGCTGATATGCACGATCAAGTCGATGGCCGAGGCAATTTGGCGATGGATCGAATAAATGGGCAATTCCGCGGCCATGAGGATCAGGACTTCGAGTCGCTCGATCACCTCGCGGGCATTGTTGGCATGAACGGTCGTCAGCGAACCGTCGTGTCCGGTGTTCATGGCTTGGATCATGTCGAGAGCCTCGGGTCCGCGGCACTCGCCCACGATGATGCGGTCGGGACGCATTCGCAGGGCGTTGCGGACGAGATCCCGAATCGTGTACGCCCCTGCCCCTTCGACGTTCGGCGGTTTCGATTCGAGGGTCACGACGTGCTCTTGGTGCAATCGCAGTTCGACGGTGTCTTCGATCGTGACGATACGCTCCTTGAACGGAATGAAGCTGCTGAGGATGTTGAGGACGGTTGTTTTCCCGGCGCCCGTGCCGCCACTGACAAGAATGTTGCGGCGATCGATCACAGCCGCTCTCAGGAACGTCGCCGCCGCTTCGGTGATCGAGCCCAGCTCGACCAAGTCGTCCATGGTCATACGGTGGACGGGAAACTTCCGGATCGTCAGACACGGTCCCTTGACCGCCAACGGTGGAATGATGGCGTTCACCCGCGATCCGTCGGGCAAACGGGCGTCGACCAAAGGTTGGCTCTTGTCGATGCGACGGCCGACCTGGGCCACGATACGTTCGATTACCGACTCGGTGACCTTGTCGGAAATGAATCGCCGGCCCGATTTTTCGATCACGCCGTTTTGTTCGACGTAGATCTGGTCTTTCGCGACCACCATGATTTCGGTGACGGACGACGCGCGGAGCAAATCTTGCAGCGGTCCGAAACCGAAGATGGTGTCTTTCAGGTCTTTTTTTAGTGTGCGCAAAATCATGTATTTGCGCAATTCGCCGTGAAGGTGCGGACGCACGAGTGGAAACACCTCGTTGAAGCGCGCTTCGATGCGATGGATTTTTTCCGTCGTGTCGCGGCACTCTTCGAGATTGAGACGTTTTCGGACGAACGTCAAAAGGCCGTGCAGCTCCGATTCCCGCTCGGGGACCAACGTGGCGGGGATGTCGAACTCGTTGCTGGTCAACGAGCCCAAGTCGAAGAACTCGCTCGGATCGGCCTCCATGATCGTTTGATTGACCAGATGGTCCCGCAGGACGAGCCCCGTGATTTCGTCGAGAATCGGTTCGTTGTCCTTTTCAAAGACGCCCAATTCCCGGCAGACGTCTTCGATATTGTTTTCCAGCAGAAGAATACTTTCTTCGTCGCCGCGATAACGTTGCTCGAATTCGTACAGGTCAAGGCGTTCCAGGAGCTTCCGGTGGATTCGAAGTTCGAGATCGGCGATGAGCGACCGCAAGTGGGCTTCCAGTTCGGCTCGGCTGACCACCGCGGGACGTTCGGCTTCGAACGTCAGGGTGAACGGCCAGATCCGCACCTTCGTACCCGGTTCGAAGACGGCCGACTGCCCCCCTAGCAATTCTTCGTCGCCGACGACGCAACTGTTCAAACCGACGTTTTCCAGCCGTAGTCGCCCATCTTCCAGCAGTTGCACCATCGCATGACGGCGCGAAACCAGCGGGCTGGGCAAGACCACCGTGTTCGTGGCGTCGCGGCCGATCGAGATTTCGTCGGCATCGACTTCCAAGACCGTGCGGCGACTATCGTTGATACGGTTGTACCAGATTTTCATGGGCGGTGCTTAGGCGCTCGGAGGGGAACTCGTGAAGACGAAAGCGGTCTTACGCCATCAGTTGTTCGACTTTCGTCTCGAATGGAGGATCACGCCGACTTGTCGGAAATTCGTGGCTTCCAGTAACGTCCAAAGCTCTTGGGCTTTGCTGTCGAGCTGGCCGTTCGTCAGCCGAGCACTGATCGTGAGGATGTTTTCTTGAGTCTGCGGTAGATTCGATGCACGTTGCACGTCGACCGAAGCCAGGCGATTGCCGACCGAGAGAATCTTGAACGGGCCGATGATCTTCGTCGGCCCCGGTACGACCGGTGCCGATCCGTCTGCCGACGGATCAGATGTGCCGCCCAAGGTTGCCGGTGTGGGCGACGTCACGAGGAACGAAACCTGGTCGCCGGGCTGGAGAAGTGAGGGGACGATCGTGCGGGTATCGATCGGAACGAACATGGCGACCTGTTCGGCGCCGCCGGCGGGTTCGTCCCCGAATTGCAGTTCGGGAGGCGGGGTTCGCAAATCGTCCCGCAATAACAAAGCACCACCCGGCACCGGCCGCGATACCGGCCAGCCCATGATGCTTTGGCGATCGGAATAGAGAATCGCGAACTCTTTCAGGCGCCCTGCATAAAAGGCCGGAATCGGCACGGTCTGGATCGCTTCTTCCGTTACAGGATCTCCGGGGGCCAACGGTTTGTCGGAAGCAATGCCGATGAAGTCGACCGTTTCGATGCTTCCGGTCGACCGGACCATGTAGGCGTAGTTGAACATGGCAGCGGCACATCCCAGCCCAAGTGCCAAGATCACACCGTAGATACCTTTCATCCCGGTCACCCGTTTTCTGTGATTGTTTGGGAATGCGTTTCGATTTGGTGTTCTTGTTTTGGCTCAATTTCGGCGGTAAGGCAAGGCCGAAGGCGTCGCCTCAACCATTGCCGAGTCGGAAAATAGCGGCTCCAGCCCCGCCGGGGCAAGATGCGGCATGGAAAGGGTTCACGACGAGTCATCGCCTGCAAACGAGAGGACAAGAGTACCGTAGACCCTTCCTGATTTCGTTTGTCGCCACGAAACGACCGCCTCTTGTTTGTTGCGTTGATCGTCTTTCTCTCGTGTATAACGCCGGCACATGCCGTTGGGAAGCTTGAGCCACTCATCGGCTGCCGTGAAGCCTACCGCAGCAAGCCGATCGTCGAAATGATCCCGCCACCCGGCGGTATCGGCGTTCGGCGCCGCAAACCCGGCCATGACGGCACTGTGGGCGTCGGACAGTGTCAGCGTGTATTTCGCACCGCGAGGAAGCGCGATGCGAGGAAAGTCGTTTCTGCCGCAGCTTTTTTCGGTACGACAGAACGCGTATAGCGTGTAACGATCGTTGCCCAAGGGTACCGCCGTCACCCACGCAGCCACACGGTGATTCTGCGTTTCGGCGGTCGGTTCAGAGATGCCCGGATCGTTGTTCGACGTTTCTGGGGGTGAAAGAATGCCCACCAACAAGGGATAATCGATCCAGGGCCGGCACACCATCGCACGAAACGCGGCGGGATGTTCGTCCCTCGTGGTTTCGACGGTGAACTCATCGACGACCTCGCCGGGGCCTTCTGCCATGTAGGCTGCCTCGCTTGCCTCCGGCGGCGTGCTCGGAAAAGCGGCTTTCGACAAGGCGTCTCGGCAAAGGGCCGTCAGTTGCGAATCCAACGATTCACGATCCCCCTGAAAAGGACGCAACGACAGCGACCAATCGGTTTCGGCAATGAGTACATCGCGAGGTAGGAACTTCGCGGGTTCATTCGGAGGGGAGCTCGCTACAGGTGCTTCCCGCCACCATTGATAGACCTGTCGAATCGTCGCAAGCCCCAAAATCACGATCAACGCCGTGACGACCATGTTGGTCGTCCAACGTGCCAAGCGGATCGCTGGAACGGACGTCGACACAAAACGTTCGTTCGTGGAAGCGACGCCTTCGATGTGGTCTTCGGGTGTCGGCCCGGAGGGTGAATCAGCGTCCATGGTTTTGAAGGCCGGCGCGGAAAGCGTCAAGGATGTCGATCTTCTGTTGCAGGTCCGATATTTCCGCTTGGATCGCGCTGATCGGCGCGGGAGGCGGCGTCATATTCATTTGTGCTTGGAGTTCTTGGATGACCCGTTCATAAAGTCCGATGAACGACGAGGCCATGCGTTCGGGCAGCGAGGGGATTCTTCCTCCGCCCCCGGGATTCGCCTTCCGACCGTATATGTGATCGAGCGTGTCTTCGACATTGCTCGATGCTACACTCCAATCGAGTGAGCAGAACCGTCGCACACGCGGATGGAAATCGGGGGCACCCCCACCCCATTGAAAACGCATGGCGTAGCCGATGAACTCGTCGTCACGGTCGAGCGGGAGAAGCGATTGACGCAACGGCATGTACAGGATCGCCAACGCAGCCTGGACGTAGTTTTGCGAGAAAACGGCCGGTGCGGTCGGCAGGAGATACAACGATATCGTGCGTCGCTCGAAATTGTGCGCCTGACCCGTCCGGTGGAAATCCCAAAGGTTTTCTACCAGCTCGTCGGAAGATCGCACATGATAGGGGCCCATCGACGGCAATAGCGGAAAATCGCGATCCAAACTCGCGGAACCGCGGCGAAAACCTCGCGATGGATCCAACCGTTCACTGCGAACGCCGAAATCGCCGACGGTCGGGCCTCGAACCACAGGCAGGTCGACGGCGGGAAAATCGAGTGATGGGGCGTCGGCCGCTCCCCCCGAGCCGACATTGGCCGAAGCGGGCCAGTAGGCCGGCCGTGGCGACCGCGACATGCTTCGTGGGTGTCGCGATTGCCATGCGGCGTGACGCGACATTCCCAGTGTCCGCACTCGCCAACCGGCGACGGTTCCATAGTTGATCATCAACGCCATCACAAAAAGCAACAGCGGGATGACCAGCACGAATTCGAGCGGAGCGAGACCTGTTCGGAGCGAACGTACGGATCGTCCGGCGTGAAATCGAGACGCTGGACGTCGCTGAACCAACGTTTCCGAAGTGTCTACGGGATTATGCATCATGGGGTGTGTGCCCCCGAGTCAATGCGGACTGATTTGTTGCAGAGCGTCGGCATCGAGCCCGCTCAAGTTGGGTAGACGAATTTGGCGTCCGCCGAATACCGGCAGCGTCGGCTGCGTTTGCAGAACCGTCGGCCATGCCGGGCTGGTGGCCGGTACGAGGTCCGTCGTCCAGTGCTGAGTCAACAAGTTCCAGGCCTCGGGGACGTGTTCTCGACCGACGTACCAGCGTCCGCTTTCGGGATCGGCGGGTTCGTCCGGCTCATCGCCGGGAAGTTCGGGGAAATCCCCGGGAATACCACCGATCAACTGCGGACCGCCCCCGCCGGGTGGATCGTATAACCAAACGAGTCGTCGCCTCGGTACGAATACGCGCACCTGGGCATAGGCGATGCTGTCGCTGTCGAGTGTATGACTGAAGAAGCCGGGAAAGATGGGACGCATCGGCCCCCAGTACACGACACCGAGGAAAGTAAACTCCTCTTCCAAATGGGCCGTCGAATCGGCGACGTCCTCTTTGTCTGTTCGGATCAGGAACGGCAGATTCGTGTATTCGTGTTCTTGTAGGAGTTGTTCCAGTTGGCCGCAGGTGAACGACCGCCACAACGACCCGAATTGCGACATCTTTGCTTCGCGATCGAAGAACCGCATCGCCTCGTTGTTCCAGGCGTTCAAGTATCGTTGGGCCAACGATTTTCGTTGATCGCGAGCGCGAGCGAGATACTCGCCTTGGTTCGGCAGCATGTCGAGCACAGGATCGACGACCGGGAGTGTTCGATCGAAATATTCGTAGCTCCCGCCGACGGGAACTCCGTTCGTTCGCCAGAGCACGCCCAGCAGTTCGCCGCGGCCGTTTTGCGGAATGCCGTGCCGACGGGCCGTTTCCAAAACGGCCGCCTGCGCCATATCCGGGAAGGTGGCGACGACCGCGCGTTGATATTCCGGAATCAGCTCGTTCGCCAAAATGTATTCCAGGGTCGGCAGAATCATGGCCGACGCAGCGGCCCCCCAGTCGCCGAACGATTGCACCAGTTGGCGTTCTAGGGGCACCTTTTGCGTGATGGCTGGAGCCAGTGCTTCGAACTTCGGAAAGCTGGACGTGCCGAACACGGGCCCTTCGGCTTCCCAAGCGTCCAGAATGGCCGGTACAAACTGTTCCGCGTTGCGATCGCGTGCCTCGCGCATGAAGGCCGTCAAGGCGAATACGTCGCACATCAGGTGATTTGTGAACGCTAGGGCGTTCATGCCCCTGGCGATGACGGCTCCGCCGGAATAGGTCGCGGCATCCGCCGCATTTTGCAGGCGAATCTTGCCGTCGACCGCACGACCGACATTCATGACCATGCCGAGCAAGATCGTGAGCAAAAGCAGCGTGAACACCGAAACGATGCTCATGACGCCTTTTTGATCGGCATGCAATCGCCGAAGGTGTCCAGCAATAAGGGAAAGCGCACGCGCACCGACGATGCGGCCTCGCTGGTACGTTGCTGTCGGATCCAAACGGTGTCGACGAACCATCGGTTCGGTATCCTCGCCCCACGGTTCATGATCGTTGAGGACGTTTCGTGCAGCACCGGCGCTGCAACTGTGTTTGGTGCTCAGTACAGGAAATAACGATACGGGAGCACCGATTTCTCTCCTTCGTTGCCCAGCACGATCGATGCTTCGAGCGGGTAGACATAAAGGCCGTCGATTTGTTGAATCGAGGCGGCGACCGTATCGACCCCACCTTCGGAACTTTCGACGGTCTTGGCCAACAGTCTTCCCGGGCCCGGTAACAGGGCCATGTAATGCCGTACGGTTACGGTGATCGGGTCTTGGAAACCGATTTCATTGTAGGCAAATTCCGTCACATCAGGGCCGACGCCATACGGCACGAGCGGCGGCTCCCGGTTGGAATGGAAGAATCGAATTTCGACCTCGGTCGCTCTCGCGGCATACGCCAGTTTGTTTTCAAGTCGTCGGCTCACCCGGCTGTTGACCGAATACTCGGGAACATTCAGGGCATAGGTCCTTTGCAACACATCGTGTGCTCGCATCCAATTGTTCGGGATGCCGAAGCCCAAATCGCGTGATGGAGCAATCGGCAAACATGCGAGAATTGCAGCCGATGCGATTTTCTCGTACTTCGGAGAGCCGGGCCGAATAAGGAACGTCAGTCCGCCGTCCACCGGTCCGTAGTCCGGGCTGGTCGGATCCAAGATCGGATAAACCTGGTCGGGAGCCTCCGGATCCAGCGCGTACGAGCTGATGCGATTCTCCAGTTCGCCGCTGGATTCCAGTCTTGCGGGAATCCAGACAACGGCGCTGCGGGCAGCGGCAAATGCCGCATAGTGGACGACGACCGTTCCGATCATCAATTGGCTCACCTGGATGATGAACAGGATGAGCATCACGAAGATCGGCAGCGTGAGAACGAAGCTCAGACTTTGCACGGCACCGCGCTGATCGACGTGCAGCGTCGCCAGCGCGTCGCGCCGGAATCGGGCACGGCTTAGGTAGACGAGCAACCGAGCCGCCGCCAAGGCAGACGCCAGCCAAAGAAACCACGGGAAACAAGCTGTCAGCAAGGCTTGTCCCATTTGTTGTCGCCTCTTCTCATCGGTCGATCGGACGCAGCGACATCGACGTCCGCCTCCGGAGAGGCGGCGATTGACTCGCCGTCAACCGATCAACCAGGCATCCAAACGCCACTGTACGATGACGACACCGGCCAAGGCCGTCGGGGCCAAAAACAACGGCGGCTGCAGCATGGCCCGCTCCTCGTCGGTCAGGCGGTCGAATCGCCCGAGTCGCAATGACCAAAACACGTGGCGCATGACCTGCCGGAGGAGCCGCCAGGCACCCACCCGCCACACGAGTAAAATCAGGGCCAGGCATGCACCGAGCACAAAGGCCCAGAGCATCGCCTCGATACCGCGTTCCGGTCCCAGGAAGGCGCCGATCATGGCAATCAGCTTGACGTCTCCTCCCCCGATCGGGAAAAAGACGAAGCAGGTGACCATGATCAGGCCGCAAATCAACCATCCGGACAACCCGGCTCCAAGACCGATCCACCCCAGCTCTCGGAGAAGGCCTTCGTCGACGAGGTGCAACTTCAATGCCAGGGTGCCCAGTCCGTTCAACGTCAAGCCGAGCGCCATACCCGGATAGGTCGTCCAGTTATAAATGTGCTGTCCGCGCACGTCGGTATACGTCGCCACGGCCAGCAGTATGAGTAGAACCGAGAACGTGAGCATTGCCGTCGGCAGATTATTGCACGGCGTTGCTGCGCTCGGCTTCCAGGTCTTGCAAGCCTTGGTTGAAATAACCCTTGATGCGCGGCCAACCGACCCGCAACAAGAAGATGAGGATGGGAAGTGCGATGACGCCGATGATCAGGATCGTCTCCAGGCTCATCGCCCCTCGCTCATCCTGGTGGATTCGCTTGAGCAACGATCGAAAGCTGGCTTTTTGCATGACCTCGTTCCTTGCCTCGAAGAAACCGACTTCTCTGTTACCGAAACGATACCCCCGGCATGCTAACCGGCTGATCGTGTCGTCCGTCCATTCATGGAACCCTGCGGCAAGGGAGCGTGTTTCGCTTCACGTCGCCTACATGAACGGCCAAGCGATGATCGAGTAGACCAAATTGTAGGTCAATCGAATGATTCGCGGTCCCGCCCACAGGGCGAACGCTGCCATCGGAAAGATGACACCCAGCAACAACACATAATCCAACGACGCGACGGCCCCCCGCCGCCTCGGAAACGATCGCGTGTTCTTGCCGAAAGACCTTGCCATTTCTACCCTTATTTTATCAATCGGGCATTCGCATTCACAATGTTTTTCTACCCCGAAACACGATCCCCTATTCTTCCCAAATGTCCTGCGTTAGCTTGATTTCATCAGCCAGCCCCATCTGATAGGGGGTGTTTGCGAAACTGGGTTTTGTGCCTGTAAACGTCAGTTCAGCAATAACGTTTCCGTCGGGCGTGCGACCTTTGTGCCGTGACACGAACAAGTCTTTGACGACGTACTGGTTGCTTTCGTCCAGCCCGGCGGTTTCGGCGATTCGAGTCACCTTTCGGGAGCCGTCTTCGGTAAACCGGGCGATCTGGACGACGACGTGAATGGCCGACGCTACTTGGGCCCGGGCCACGTACACGGGGATTTCGACATCCGACATCAACGATAGCGTTTCGAGGCGGATCAGGGCATCCCGCGGCGAACTTGCATGGATCGTCGACAAGCTTCCCGAATGACCGCTGAGCATCGACTGGATCATATCGAGGGCTTCGCCGCCGCGGACCTCTCCCACGATGATGCGATCCGGACGCATTCGGAGTGAGTTGACGAACAATTGTCGAATGCCCATCCCCCCGCGGCCCAGCGCGTCGGCATGGCGGGCTTCGAGATACACCGTGTGCGGTTGGACGAGACGAAGCTCGGAGGTGTCTTCGATGACGACAATTCGTTCCGAGTCGGGAATCGCACGTGACAACGCTCCCAAAAGCACCGTCTTACCGGTGCCTGTACCGCCGGCGATCAGGATATTTTTTCGCAGTTTCACACAGATTTCGAGGAATTCCCGAGCTTGGTGCGACAAGCTGCCGAAGCCGACGAGATCTTCCAGCGTAAGTGCTTCGCGGGTGAACTTGCGGATGGTCAAGCACGGCCCGACCCGCGAACTCGGCGGAATGATCGCATGAACTCGAGAGCCGTCGGGCAACCTGGCGTCCAACGCCGGGTGCTGTTCGTCGATTTCGCGACCGACCCATTGCGCTACGTTGTTGATCGCCGAAAGCAGCGTGTCTTCGTCGGCAAATCTGGCCGGAGTTTTTTCCAGTTTGCCTTTGCGCTCGATGTAGACCTCATGCGGGCCGTTGACCATGATCTCGGTGACCGACTCGTCGTCGAGATACGGCAAAATCGGATCGAGAAAATAGCGAACGCTCGCTTGAAAGATGGCTTGGCGCGACATACCGCTGTTCCGGTTTCGGTTTCGCAACGAGAGGAGGCCTCTTCAGGGATGGCCTGCCCACGGGCGTCATGATACGTTCCCGCAGGATTCCAAGCAATGTTTGTCCTCGACGAAATCGGAAACGCGCCGGCTGCAAACGATGCTGGGAGACTGCGTGTTCGTAAGCTTCGCTCGGCTCCTCCCGGCAAATCCCCCTTGCAATCCGTGGACGATTGTAGGCAACCGCGGCCCGGTGCCGCAACGAACAACCTTGCCGGACCAAGTTTCCGGCTGCACGATGCGCGGACATAGAAAATCGCTTTGACAGCCGACGGTTCATAACTGCCCCGCGCGAATCTGCCTTGCACCGGCAAAGCCGCCGCCGGGGCTTATGCGATCTCAAACGTTCCCCAAAACAGGCTCACACGACGAGCCGCTAACGTTGGTGGTGATCGGCGTGTTCGTAGTGTTCTTTGAGTAGATCTCGCCCGAAGTCGTCGGCGAAACTTCGCCAGACGGTATGAATGTGGTTCGCGTTGTTTTGCGTGTTGTCGTATTCGAAGACGTAGTCGGGAGTTTGAATCCGCCAGTAATGGCCCTGGCCCGGTTCGATGCCTCCTGCCCACGCAAAGAACGATTCTTTTCCTGGGATGAGTGTCGTGCGACGCTCCAATTGGGCCACGATCGGTCGGCGATACTTTCGTGTGAATTGTGCCGCCAGTCGCCGGACCAGGTCTTGTTGTTCGGCGTCCAGCTCCTCGAACGGGATACCTTGAGGCGGGTGAAATCGGTCTTCGGCGACCTCCGTCTCGGCGGAGGTAAGAATATCGCGAGGTGCCTTTTCGGCGATGATCGCCTTTTCGCGTTGGGTGGGCGTCAGCGACCGGACTAATCGCCGCGCAAGAGATTGTTCCTCATGAAGGACATCGAGGCCTTCGTGCGGACCTTCGGGAACGATCGCCGGATTCGAGCCGAAGAAGGAAGGTGTGGCCGAAAAGTGCGTGCCGTCGACCACGGTGACATTGATCGACAGATGGTGGCCCTCGAACGACCAGCCCCAAGTTGCATCCGAGCCGGGGGTGCCGAAGACGGCGATGTGATATGCGCCCGAGTCCCGCGCCGGATTACCGTTTTCCATGTCGCGCAACACAGTTTCGAGAGCCTGGATCGTGGACGCTTGAAGGATCCCGTGATGGCTGAGTGTCGTTCCCAAGACCGCTTGAACCAGCGCCCGCTGGTCGTCGCGGAGGTCTTTCATGGCGATCCCCGCACGTCCCCCGCGTGAAGCCATCATTGAGGTCGGAAAATAGTGCCACGCCGTTCTGGCCTCGGAGTCGAACGAAAATTGGACTTGTGGGCGCTGCGATTCATCGAGGGAAGCTAAAAAACGAGCGGCAGCCGTTGCGATTTCTTTGGCCGCGGTACGCTCCGCCACAGAAGACGTATCGGGTTTGGCCGAGTCGGCGGCGAATGTGAGGCTGATGCTCGGTAGAAGCAAAAGCATGATGCTTGCAGCGGCCGATGGGATCCGACTCGAACGCATGCGGCTCGCGTGAAGGATGGGCCGGGGACGCAAATCGGAAGAGGGGGCATACACGTCGCACGATAGACTCATGACTTCCTCACTCATATGGATGGGAACTAGGAAAACGCGGGATTTTTTGACAGGAAAAGCTGCTAATTTTATGGCGGCGGCGAAAAGAAAGAACCCCGCTGTTGGAGTGCGCGTTGTGTGTCCCTCATGTGGGGGAGCTGAAAGTGCTAATGGGCAGAGGATGGGGGATATGCCCGGCCTTGTCAGAACACCATTTCTTGGTATCTTTAGCGATATCCGTCACCGGTGGCTCGGTGAGCAAGGCAAGTGTTGCCAGCGTAGCTCAGTCGGTAGAGCACCGCTTTCGTAAAGCGGAAGTCGTGGGTTCGAGTCCCACCGCTGGCTCTCAACTTCTGATTTTGAAGTGATTTGAGTCGATTAGTGTCGGCGGCGGTTTTGGATTACGCGATTTGAAGACCGGTACACGTCGACCGACAAGCATCCGGTGAACCTACCCGAGGACGAGGGCGATACGCCGAGAAACCTCGGATATCCACGCGATGCCTCTCCGCTCGAATCGACTGGCTGAAAGACGGCGCATCCGACGGGAAAAACCCATTTCGGTCGGTTCGCCGTATTCAAGTTCGATACGGGATTTTCGGCAGATAGGCAGTCGATTCTTCTCGGTTGGTTCTCCAGCAGTATCGTTCTCGGTCGAACGAACGTTGTCGTGCGCCGAGATTTGTGAACCGTCCCGATTCTACCGAACAATAGCTGTCGAAACGGGATGCGTCCGCCGTTGGCGGATGACTCGTAGAGCGACACGGCTCAAGAGGAGAACGAAGGCATGCTCGAAGCGGAATCGACGTTTGACTTGAAGCAGGCGGTGTTGGGGAGTTCGGCGTTCGGGCCGCGCGAGGTGACCCAAATCGTCGAGGCGATGGCCGAGCAACCGAAGCTCTTTGCCGAGTTGCGCGACGCCACCAACGAGCTGGAGTCGCAAGGCGAACAAACACCCGCCAGCAATGTCCGGCTCGGAGTGTGCCAATACCTGCTGGGCCGATATGAGAAAGCGGCAGAATCGTTGCGGCACGGCGACAGCGGAGCGCTGGCCTACTTTTACCTGGGCAAGACTTTGGTAGCGCTCGAGCAATACGAGGACGCGCTGGCGGCGTTCGATTCCGCAAAAACCGCCGGCTACGATGCCGACCAATGTGCCGTCGCCAAAGCCGAGGCTTTGCGGTTGGCCGGTAAACCCGACGAGGCGCTCGCCGTGTTGGATCGCCTTTCGGGAGCCATCGAGCAAACGGCCGAATACCTCTATCAGCGCGGGGCGACGATTTCTGCGTTGGGCGTGAATCCCGACGAAGCAGTCGCCTTGTACGAACGCGCCGTTGCCGCCGACGGCAAGCACGCGGGCGCTCTGTTCGGCTTGGCGTTGGAGAATGATCGCCGGGGGAATGATGACGAGGCGTTCGAGTTGTACCAGCGGTCCGTGTCGCGGTTTCCTCCGCACGTGGGCGCTTTGCTGAATCTCGGCTTGCTGTACGAAGACCGTGAAGAGTACGAAAAGGCGGCCGATTGCTATCGTCGGATCCTTGAAACGTATCCTGATCATCCGCGGGCACGGCTCTTCTTGAAAGACACCGAGTCGGCCGATTCGATGTACTACGACGAAGATGCCCAACGCAAGCGGGACCGGCTCAGCCAAGTGCTGTCGATTCCGGTCTCCGATTTCGAGCTTTCGGTTCGAAGTCGAAACTGCCTCGAAAAGATGGGCATCGTGACGTTGGGCGATTTGTGCCGCTGCACCGAACAGGAACTCTTGGCCAGCAAGAATTTCGGGGAGACCAGCCTCCAGGAAATCAAAGAAATTCTGGCTTCCAAGGGATTGAAACTGGGACAGTTGGCGCAACAGCGGCACGAGCCGGAACCGTTCGACGCCGAATCGCTCAGTCCCGACGAACGGGCGTTGCTGAGCAAGCCGGTGACCGACCTGAATCTCTCTGTCCGGGCCCGCAAGTGTATGGCTCGCAAAGGAATCACGACCATCGGTGAACTCCTTCGGCGAACCGGTGATGAATTGCTCGAGTGCAAGAACTTCGGGGTGACCAGTCTGAACGAGGTTCGAGAGAAGCTTGCCGCACTCGGATTGAAGCTCCGCGGCGAGTAAAACGCAAAACCGACGGGGACTTCATTCGGGGAAATACCCTCTCAGGCCGCGCATCGTCGGTGCGCCCGCGGTGCTGCGCAACGCGGAGTGTCGCATGGGAAAACGCGTGTTCGAACTGTGCGCCGTCGACAAATCGACCCGGGCACGCCGGGGCGTGCTCTTCACGGCGCACGGGGAGGTCGACACGCCTGCTTTCATGCCGGTCGGCACCCAAGGAACCGTCAAGGGCGTGCTGGTGGATCAGCTCTTGGCCACCGGCACGCAAATCATTTTGGCCAACACGTACCATCTGACGATTCGGCCCGGCGAAGACGCGGTGGCCGACTTGGGAGAGCTTCACGGGTTTTGTGGTTGGCCGGGACCGATTCTCACCGATAGCGGCGGCTTCCAAATCTTCAGTCTTGCGCAGCTCGTAAAAATCACCGAACGCGGGGCGACGTTTCGATCTCACGTCGACGGAAGCCCAATGGAACTCACGCCCGAAAGAGCGATTGCGATCCAGGAGAAACTGGGCTCCGATATCATGATGGTCCTGGATCACGTGGTGCGCTTGCCCAACGAATACGCAGTGGTTGAGGACGCGATGGAACGAAGCGTCCGATGGGCTCGCCGTTGTTTGGACGCCAAGACACGCGACGATCGGCACTTGTTTGCGATCGTACAAGGCGGTTTGGAACCGGAACTTCGTAAGAAGTGCGCCGAAACGTTGTGCGAAATGCCTTTCGATGGGTATGCCGTCGGTGGATTGAGCGTCGGCGAGCCGCCGGAAGCGATGTATCGCACGCTCGATGTGACGACACCGCTATTGCCGGAGGAACGGCCGCGATACTTGATGGGGGTCGGCCGGCCGGAAGATCTCTTGGAGGGGATTGCGCGCGGAATCGACATGTTCGATTGTGTCATGCCTACGCGCAACGGCCGCAACGCAACGGCGTTTACCGACAAAGGTCGTCTGCGGATGCGCAATCGTAGTCACCAGCGCGACCCGCGGCCGATCGAGGAAGATTGCCCCTGCCCTGCCTGTCGCCGTTCGCGGGGATATATTCGGCACCTCTTTGCTGTCGGCGAGATGCTGGGACCGATCTTGCTCACGTTGCACAATATTACGTTCTATCAGCGACTGATGGCCCAGGCACGAGAGGCGATCGCGGCGGGCGAGTTTGCCGAATTCCTCGCCGAGAAGCGTGCACGGTGGTGGGAAGGCGAACGGAAAGATTCCAGGTAAACTAGCTCGGTCTCACGGCAAACAAGAAAGCAAAAAGGGGAAGCCAAACGCTTCCCCCCAAAGACTGGGGATCTAGGATTCGAACCTAGACTAACTGATCCAGAGTCAGTCGTGCTGCCGTTACACCAATCCCCAATGACGATGCCTCAAAGCATCTCTTCCACAAAAGATAAGACAGGTTTCTCCGAACGTCAAGACGGCTTGCTTCCGCTTCCGGAAACGCGGTTTTCAGTGATCTCGCGGTCTTCGGAGCCGTTACCGAAAACGGACCGCCGGTGCCGCAATCGTGCGACTCCGGCGATCCGTAGTGTCTCCTTAGTGTGCTCACCCGCTGGAAATCATCGAGCGTTTCACACCAGGACAACGGCACTCTAGGCAAGCACTTGCTTGCAAAATTCGACGCACTTGCGGACCTCGGTCACTGCATCGGAACCCTCGGGAATCTTGTACTCCAGTTCGATGTCGGCTGGGAATTTCAGGCCGTTTTCTTTCATGTGCAGTAGGACCAAAGCCAACGGCGTATCCCCTTGGCCCAGCGGCATATTCGGGCCGTTGTTCACCTTGCGGTCCTTGATGTGCAGGCTCACGATCCGATCGGTGTACTTCTTGATCAGCTCGATCGGGCAGCGGTTCGCACCGGCCACATAGTGTCCGATGTCGAGATTGATTCCCAAGTTCTTCCCGTAAGTAAGGATTTCACCGTCGTAGGTATCGAAGCGAAGTTGCGTGTGGTTGTGGAAGCCGATCTTCACATTGTGCTTGTCGGCCATCGGGCCCAGCCGCTTGGCCGCATCGAGCGAAAGCTCGCGCGTGATCGCACCGGCCCCCAAAGCCTTGGCGACGTTAAAGTAGTACTCGATCTGTTCGTCGGGCATCCCGGGATTGCCGATATCCCCGAACTTGACGATGTGAATCTTGACGCCGGCGTCGGCATAGAGCCGCCCGAGTTCTTCATACTTTTTCATCGGGGCCGAAAGTCGCCATTTCAAGAGATCGTTGCCCTTGAGCCCTTTCGGCAATCCTGCATATTCCTCCGCCGGCCCCCCCATTAGCTCGACGGAACTGATTCCGCACTCGGTGATGTACTTGAGGAGGTCTTCGGCACTGCTGGGTAGCGAGCGGAAGCTATACGTGATCGTTCCGATCTGGACGCCTCCGAAGACCGAATTCGGCTTTTCAGCGGCCGATGCGGAGGAGACTGGTCCCAGAACGCTGCCGGCAGCGACGGCCGCGGCGGTACCCAAGACGGTTCGGCGGGTGATGCGCAAAGCACCTTTTTTCATCGTGGCAACTCCCTAGAAAACAAAAAACGGTCACAGGTTATTCGTATACTCGCTACGTCAAGACGACACCCCCCTGCCCCGGCAATTCAGTCGAGCATCCCCCTTCCCAATTGCACGGTAGTTCGTGAGGCCGTGGAATGCAACGGATCGGTGGGAGAATCCAACACAGGAGAGACGGGGCGAGTGGCATTGGGGGCCGGCCGTACCGACGCGGTCAATAGCGTAACGGCTGATCGGCGCGGGCGCTGAGGCGTGTCTCGTTGCGGTTCGGCAACGAGGCCTGCCCGGAAAGGCCGAGATGGCTTTGCAATGCGGCGACGCGCATCGCGACCAGCGGTTGGCGTTCGTCGTACATCAGCGATCGCTGATAGTTCTCCAACGCCTGAATCGTATGGCCGTTGAGTTCACGGATATGCCCCAAAGCAGCCAATGCGCGGGCATTGGTGTTGTCGATCGCCAAAGCGCTGAGAAGATGGTTTTCGGCGGCGTCGATTTCTCCAAATTCTTCGCACAGACGCGCCAGCTCGATTTTGGGCTCGGGAGATCCGGGATTTTGCACCATCCAATTTTGCAACAAACGAAATGCGGCTTGCGACTTTCCCTGCTCCACCAACAGCACGGCCAAGGCTCGATAACACGCCGTATGGTTGGGATCGTAGTCTAAGCAACGGTGGTAGTATTGCTCGGCTTGGGCGAAATAGGCGGGGTTTTTCTTGAGCTTGCCGAGTTGGTGGTATGTCGACGCCAAGTTGTAATAGGCGTCGGCGTTTCGCGGGTCGAGTGCGGTTGCCTTCTCGAATCGTTCGATCGCCGCATCGTAGTGGGATTGCCGGTAGAGCCGAACTCCTTCGGCATTCAAGCCTTGCGCCGTAATGCCGCTGCATCCGCTTGCCGTCACGAGGCAGACAAGAAGCAGTATGCCGCCTGAAATCCCGAAAGCTGTTGTCGATTTCGATCGCCGCATGGCATCGTTTTCCGACTGGACTGAGCCTTCCGTGCGCAGCCGATCTGTGCTCGGCCAACGCCGTCGTTCGCGTTGTCGTCTACGTCCCAACCGGCTCGCGGGACGCCGAAGGTGCGGGATCGTACCAATCCCCACCACGTTCAACAAGACGAAAAAGCCGCTTCGTTTCGGAAAATGCGAAACCTGGGAGGGGTGGGGTGGATGAGAACGCTTACGGTCGGATCGAAACCCGCTTTAGGGTGAGGTATTCTTCCAGGCTGTAGCGGGAGCAGTCTTTGCCGATGCCGCTTTGCTTCAACCCGCCGTGCGGCAAGTGGACGGCATAGTGGGCTTCGTTGACGCACACGCTGCCCGCCTGAATACCCGCGGCGGCTTCCAAGGCTCGCTTGAGGCTTTGTGTGTAGACGTACGCGGCCAATCCGTACTCGGTATCGTTGGCCAAGGCGATCGGATCATCTTCATCGCCGAACGGAATGACCGGTAACACAGGACCGAAGATTTCGGTACGGGTGATGTCCATATCGCGGGTTACATCGCGGAGAATGGTCGGTTCCAAATAGTAACCCTTCGGCGGCGAAGCCGGGATTCGGCCTCCGCAGACGACTTGAGCGCCGGCATTGCATGCCATGTTGACAAGCTCGAGAACCCTGGAGCGATCTTCTGCCGTCAGCATCGGCCCCATGCGGGGGCCTTCGCCGCGTCCCGCGCCTAGGACGATTCGCGAAGCTTCTTGCGCGGCACGATCCAAGAAATCTTCGTAGACCCGCCGATGCACGAAGCAGCGGTTCGGCGAAACGCACACTTGACCGGTATTGGCGAATTTCAATCCCACGATGTCGGCGGCAGCGGCGTCGATATCGGCGTCGTCGTAGACGAGCACGGGGGCATTGCCGCCCAATTCCAACGAGAAATGCTTGACGCCCGTGCAGGCCGTTTGCATGGCACGAACACCCGATCGGGTTGATCCGATCATGGTGAACATCGCGGGAATGGGGCTTTCCAAGAGCGGTCGTGTCACGGCGTAATCGGTTCCGGTGATGATGTTCACCACGCCTGCGGGGATGCCGGCCTCGGACAGAAGTTGGCCGCACCGCAACGAGGCCAAGGGGGTGAGCCGCGACGGCCGCACGATGGCCGTGCAGCCCGACGCCAATACGGGGCCGAGTTTGTAACCCAGGTTGAGCAACGGAAAGTTCCACGCGAGGTAGCCGACGACGACACCCAACGGCTGACGCAACGTGTAGTGCAGAAGGCGGCCGTCGGGATCCGGGATGACTTCTTGGTCGATTCGTGCGGCCTCCTCGACGAAAAACCGCAAACAGGTCGGCAGCATTCCGAAATCGTATTCGGCGTTGTCGATCGGCTTTCCCGTCTCGGCGATCAACAAGTCGATGATTTCGTCGCGATGTTCTTCCAACAGTTCGGCGAAGCGCAAGATCAAAGGACGTCGCTCCGAAAGCGGCATTGCGGACCACCGGGCGAATGCGCGTTCAGCCGACTCCAGGGCCTGCGTGACTGCCGTTGCGTCGGCCTCGGGGGCGTAGCCGATGATTTCTTCCGTTGCCGGATCGACGACGGGAAACGTCGTGTCGGTTGTGACGGCGCGACCGTCGATCAACATCGGATACGTGGCGCTCGACATCTCAGCAGATCTCCGTTTGTGAGACTTCGAATTCGGTGAGCTTATTTCGATCGACTTCGACTCCTAGGCCGGGAGCCTCCGGTACCGCCACCTGACAGCCGTTGATTTCCAACGGTGTAGAGAACAATTCATCGCGCAGCGGGTTGGGCGTGCGATCGAGTTCCAGGTGCGGGTCCGGCATTTCCGCCCGCCCCGGTTCGCAATACGTCGTGGCCAGAAAATGCACGGCCGCCGAAAGGTTCAGCATGGTGCCCCAACAATGCGGCAGGACGTCTATTCCCATTGCCGAGGCCAGTGTTCGAATCTTGACGGCTTCCGAAATGCCTCCGCAATACGCCAAATCGGGCTGGGCAATCCGCACACCGCCGGTAGACAGCAGACGCCGAAAGCCGTAACGAGTTTGTTCGCATTCACCCGCGGCAATTGGTATCTGCAGTGAGTCTTGCAACGTCTTGAACAGATGTTCGTGGTCCGGTGCCAACGGTTCTTCAAACCAAGCGTAGCCGAATTCTTCGAGCAGGCGTCCGATGTTCAGTGCCTCGGTCAGGCTGTACGCGTGGTTGGCATCGGCCATCAGGACGGCGTCGGGAACGGCTTTGCGTACAGCGGCGATGAGCCGGCAGTCGAAGGCCGGATTCTTGCCCACCTTGATCTTCATGGCCCGAAATCCGCACGCCCAGTAGGACTGCGCCTCGGCACAGATCGCCGAGATTAGATCGCCTTCGGGGATTCGGGTGAAATACATACCGGTTGCGTAGGCGTAGACTGTACGACGGTACCGACCGCCGAGAATCTCCGACACCGAACGTCCCAACAGTTTGCCTTTCAGGTCCCACAAGGCCATGTCGAGTCCCGACATAGCTCCCATCATCACGCCGCCTCGGGCGAAATCGAGGGACGCTTGCCACATCTTGTGCCAAAGTCGATCGACCTCGAGGGGCGATTCGCCGATCAATAGCGGGCCGTAAAACGAGGTGATCGCCGCTTGGTAAACCGGCGCAGGACCGTAGCATTCGCCCCACCCCACCGTTCCATCGGTTGTTTCGATTTCGACGATCAGGCTGTTCCGAGCGTCGTAGTACCACTGCGAAAATCCGAACGGCTGTTCGAGCCGGCATCGAAGATGGTGCGTGCGAATGTGACTGATTTTCATCGCTGAAGGGTTCCTGGATGCGACCGAGCGGTCGTGACGGAGAACATTCAGATCGACGCTTCGAGGCCCACGCCGACGGTTGTCGGTGCGGTCGTCGTGATCATCGGACAAGGACGATACGCGGTTTCGGCACCCGAGTCCGATGCTTTGGGATTCAACGTTGAAGCATACGACATGACGGCTGTTGCTACGATGATCAAAAGCACGCCGATCGCCATTGTCATGAACGGTTTGGCCATGTTTTTCCACTCGCCGGTGAGAACACCGACGGCGTTACTGACGATCAGCGAAAGTCCCAGCAACATCGGCCATCCGATCACGGTGCCGAGGTCGCCCATCAAGGCGGCGCCTTGACCGAACGTTCCTAATGCGGCAAACCACAACAGCCCCGCAATAACGGCCCATTTCAGGGCAGAGACGGCACCGGCGTTTTTCAGTGAACCGAGGGATCGGTTCTTGATGAGCAGAAAGACGGCGTATCCGGCGTTCATGAGGTACGCGCCGGCCAGCACAACGACCCAGCGGGCCAACGCACTGTTGCGTTCCACGGCGCCGTGCTCGACGGCGATGCGGCCGATGGCGTCGGTGCGGTCAAATCCCACGGCCAACATCGCCGAGAGAATACCGCAGACACACGCGATCACGAGCCCGACTCGAAGATCACGCCCGGTCTTGATGCCTTCGAGTTGTTGGCCCCGTTCGGCCGCGGCCTTATCCCGTTGCAAGCCGGCGACCGTACAGATGACCACACCGACCGCCAACAAGCCGAGCCCGATCAACACGAAAATCATGGCTTCCGACGAGGTGCTGCCGGAACGCAGGATCAAGGGAATCAGCGATCCCACCAGCGAGCACAGGCCCATCACGATTCCATAAGTGAGCGACATGCCGATATAACCGACGGAGATACCGAACATCATGCCGCCGATTCCCCACAAGAATCCGAGAAGCGCCCCTTGAAGCACCTGGTCGAGCGGCGCCTGTTGAAGGACCTGCGGCAGCTCGGGGACGACGAGGAATGCCCAGATCAGCGGAAACACGAGCATGGCGACGGATGCGTGAACCAGCCACCAGGCTTCCCAGGCGAGCGGCTTGACATATTTCATGCCGAGTCCGAACGTCCCCTGAAACACGCTCGCCAACAGAATCAACAACAAGGGGAACAGGTAGTCGTTCATGCCGATCCTCGCGGGGCGAACCAATAAAGAAGGTTAGAGAGCCAAATACCCGTAATCACGCGAAAAAAAGCAACCGGCACACCGCGCTCGTCGTCGCTTCCGACTTGGAGAGTCTTTGTCGGTTTGGCCGATGGAGAATCTCCGCCGGACGGCGATAAAGGCTTGTGGCGGTCGGTGCGGTAGTCACTCGTCTCGTGACGCAACCATTTGCTTGTCGTCAGGTCGGCCCGCGAACGAAATCGAGCCGACCTGATCGGTTTTTCTCGGCAATCGAATGTTCGGTTCACGCCCGGCTGCGCATGGCAGCTATGCCTCGGTCTGTTGATGGGCTTCCCATGCGGTGACGGCATTTTGGCGGGCGACTCGCATCGCTTCGACGGTAGCCGTCCGTGCCGCCTCGGCGTCACGGGCGTTCATCGCTTCGACCAAGCGACGGTGAAAGCGTTCGGCTTCATCGAGTTTGGGGCGATCGTATTCCCAAAAGGTAGCCGTGAAGACACGCACCAGCAGTCGCGTATCTTCCAGAATTTTGGACATGTACCGATTGCGAGCGGCGTCGATCACCGTGCGATGAAATCGGATGTCGAGAGCCACGAACTTTTCGAGGGCTTCGCCGGCGAGCACAGGCTCACCGCGGGCACGAAACGCGTCGGCGATTTCACGCATCTCGTCGAATGTCGCTTCGAGCCGTGCCAGTTCTTCTGCGGTGATGTTGACGGCCGCTTCCGCCGCGGCGAAGCTTTCGAGGACTTCGCGCACGGCGTACATTTCTTCGAGTTCTTTGCGATGTGGAACGCGCACCGCCGCCCCGAAGCGGGGAGCATATTCGATGAGCCCTTCGTTCTCCATCTGCCGCAGGGCCTCACGGACGGGCGTTCGACTCATGCCCAGGCGCCGAGCGAGTTCGGGTTCCGACAGCTGCATCCCGGCGCGCAATTCACCGCGCAACAAGAAATCTTTCAGGCGTTCGTACGCTTGCTGGCGTAGGGTAAGGGGAAACATACAGCACTCCTCAACGCTTCCAGTGTGGGACAGTATACCGTGTATACACGGAATGCACAACCACTCTCACTTTTCGATTAAACACGATTTGCGCCTGTCGGGCAAATGGTTTGAGCGCTCGAAAGGCCCCGGCGACTATCGGCTCGCTTCCACACGAAGCAAGACCACGCCATGGCGCGGCACTTCGGTCCGAAAGCCGTCCGGGAATACGCCAAGATCCTTTTGACGCCAAAGATCGCGGACGCGCTGCGGTTCCGATCGGCCCAGTTCAGACCAGTCGATTCCGATTTCGATAGGAATCTCGGTGATGTTGAAGAGCCCCACGGCTGCCGAACCGTCTTCCAGCGGTTTGACCATGACGAATTCGTCGTCCGTGCGTCGGATGATCTTGCCCTGTTTCCCCAGCGGATCTTGATCGACGGCGATCACCTCGGCGTTGCACAGCACGTTCAACGTGAACTCGTCGAGGTGTTCCATGTCGCCCGAGAAAATCAGCGGTGCCGCCATCAAGCACCACATCGACATGTAGCTGTACTGTTCGTTGGGCGTGAGACCGGTGGGTTTCGGGGGGGATTTTTGATGCGCGTCGCCCACCTGCCCGATCAGGATGTAATCGGGATCATTCCAATGCCCGGGCTTGGCATATTCGTAGTGTTCGGCGTTGGCGAAACCGATGTGGTAGAATCCCGGCAAGGCACCGCCCCGGGCAAGGCCCAAGTCGCCGGTCGTCCGCCAGCAGTTTCCGTGAACGTCGGCTGCCCATTCCCAAACGTTGCCCATGCCGTATTGGCACAGGTTGTAGACGATATCACGATCCAATCCGACGAGAATCTCGCCCATCTGCCGATAGGGTTTTTGAAAGCGCTCCAGGCCTTCGCCGGTGGCGACGCGACCGTAACTGCACCAGTCGTACTTGAGGAAATCATATCCCCAAGCGGCGAAGGTCTCTGCATCCTGGCGTTCGTGCCCGTAGGCACCGGTGTAACCGCCGAGACACGTGGTTGGGCCGGGGGACGTGTACAACCCGATTTTCAGCCCCTTCGCGTGTACGTAGTCGGCCAAGGCGGCCATGTCGGGGAAATAGCCGTTCGAGCGGAGCGTGCCGTCCGGCTCCCGCGGGATGCCGGCGCGTTTCGGATCGGGATGCTTCGGGTTGACCATCCAACCGTCATCGATGTTGACGTAGCTATAGCCGAAATCGGCCATCCCCGAAGCGATCATTTGATCGGCGGCACGACGGATATGCGATTCGGTGACGAAGCCGTACCAGGAATACCAATGGTTCCAGCCCATCGGTGGGGTCAGCGCCAACGTCTGCCCGACGACGATATCGAATGAGCGGTGATCCGTACCGACGTCGTTTTGGGCCGTGAAGACGACCGAGTAGGTTCCCGGAGTTGAAGGGGCTTTGCCGCGAATGATGCCGCTAGTCGGATCGAGGTGAAGCGATTCGGGAAGTCCCTCGGCGGTGAATCGGATGGGGCGGCGTCCGGTCGCCGGAATGCGATAAAGAAAGGGACGCCCCGGACGGCAACCGTACACCTTGGGGTTGTTTAGCCGCGGCTCCGGGGCGGGCTTGGGAGTCAAAATCACTCTCTCTTCTTTCGGGGCGGCAACGCATTCGATGACGGTACCTTCCTTGATCACGAAGTGGGCTTCCGCCCAATCGGCATGATCGAAGTGGATGTCGTCTCCGCCGGATGTGACCCACAAGAGCATCGAAGAGGCGTCTTCTAGATCGATTTCCACGGACTTTGCCGCATCGCCGCCGTGCATCAGGCCGCTATCGAAACGCGGTTTGCCGTCGACGAAGATCCGAAAGCGGACAGAGCCTCGGCTACCGGCCGAATCGTCGATGCCGCAGTAGGCACGAAACTTTTTCGCCTGCCCGTTCCAATGGAGCCGAATAATCGAGTCGGCATGGGTTCCGACGCCGTATTCGAACGTTCGGCCGGCGATTCGGAGCGGTTCACCGACGACGTTGCGATCGACTTGGGGTGTGCCCCAGCCTTGCCGAACGGGGGCCAGGTCGAGCGAACCGAGCGGGACGACGATATCGTCGCCGAACGTGATCGATTGGGCAGCGAAGCCGAACAAAAACAAGGCGAACACAGGTGTAAACACGGATCGCATGATTAGAACCTCGAGCGGGGATTAGGTGGGAAACGGCAAGGAGACGAGCCGCACCGATTCGGTCGCCCCATCCGGCGAGGGTATTCTAATT
This sequence comes from Thermostilla marina, assembly GCF_054657455.1. Taxonomy (NCBI): domain Bacteria; kingdom Pseudomonadati; phylum Planctomycetota; class Planctomycetia; order Pirellulales; family Thermoguttaceae; genus Thermostilla; species Thermostilla marina. The sequence goes on from NZ_BAAHYR010000001.1 coordinate 2,165,422, forward strand.
GCCCCGTTTTCCAGGCACAAGCAACGCAAAGACGATGTGCAAAAAACCGACATATCACCGCTGCCGACTCGCATTGAAGGCTGTTTCAGTTCATGTTGACAGGGGTAGGCTTGGTGATAGAATCCATGTGTTCTCGGCCGGGAAATTGCAGTTGGGACCGGTCTTTCGCCTTTCAGGGTTGCGGGCGAGCATTCCGTCGGCGTTCAGGTTGCACCTCGGCGGTGCCCCGTCGCCCGGAGAGACGACGACAGACGCAATCAGCGTCTACAGAACCGACGACAACACCCCAATCGTGGGATCGGCGTACCATGAAGTGTCAGCAATGCGAACGGCCGGCAACGTACCACATCACCGAGTTGACCGGCGACAAGCCGACCGAAATTCATCTGTGTGAAAAGCACGCTCAGGCATATTTGAGTCAAAAATCGGGGCCGATGGAACCGTCGGCCGCTGCGGCGGTCGAAGGATTGGCCCAACACATCGTGAAACAAATGGCGGTGGGGCAAGCTGCCGAAGAGATGCAACGTCTGGACGAGCAGACATGCCCCTATTGCGGCATTTCCTTCTTCAAGTTCCGAAACCAGGGACGGTTAGGTTGCCCGCACGATTACCAGGCCTTTCGTGAACAACTCGAAGCATTGATTCTCAACATTCACGGGGAAACGCGGCACACGGGTAAAGTGCCGCGACGCGGCGCGGAAGGGTCCAGAAGACGATCCGAGTTGATCCGGTTGAGGCGGGAGATGCAAGAGGCGGTTCAACGTGAGGAGTACGAGCGGGCGTCTGAGATTCGCGATCGAATTCGCGAGATCGAGCAGGAAGGCTGACGCGTTGCGACGTCGTGGGAAAACGCCGGTGCCGGTACGGTATTGCAGTCGTTTTCCACACCGGTGACGGCGATTTTCGACGTCATCGAGCTTGGATCCTTATCTCGGAAGTGATGACGACGGATGACGAAGGTGACACTCGACGACTTGGTGTTTCGACGCGGTGAATGGCTGCGCGGTGAAGGTCCGGAATCGGTCATCGTCGTATCCACTCGTATTCGTCTAGCGCGAAACTTAGCCGACTACGCGTTTGTTTCGCGCGCATCTGAAGTCGATCGTAAACAGATTCGCGATCGCGTGGTCGAGACCGTTTCGGCCAGCGAATTGGGCGATCGTGTTTTCTGTGTCGATGTCGAGGAGCTTTCGGAGCTCGATCGCCAGTTCCTCGTTGAGCGTCACCTGATCAGTCGCGAACTGGCCGAGATGAAAGGCCCGCGGGCGGTGATCATCGACCATGACGAGCGGTTCAGCATCATGGTCAACGAGGAGGACCATATTCGCATCCAGGTGATGCAAAGCGGGCTGAATTTGGCCGCTGCGTGGGAACTCGCAGCGCAGATCGACGACATATTGGAATCCGGGCTCACTTACGCGTTCGACGACGAGCTGGGTTTCCTTACGGCTTGTCCGACGAACGTAGGGACGGGGATGCGGGTGAGCGTGATGATGCACTTACCCGCTGTCGTGATCGCGCGCAATATGGAACAAATCCTGCGTTCTTTGCAAAAAATCGATTTGGTCGTTCGCGGATTGTACGGCGAAGGATCGCAGGCGATGGGTGACTTTTACCAGGTGAGCAACCAAGTGACGCTGGGGGCCTCCGAGCAGGAATTACTGGACAAGGTGGGAGACGTCATTCCGACGATCATCACTTACGAAACGAAGGCTCGTGAGTTCCTGATGGAACAAAACGAAGAGAGTCTTCAAGATCGCGTAAGTCGGGCGCTTGGGATTCTGTGTACGGCGAAGACGATTTCTTCCGAAGAGACGATGCATCTGCTTTCCAGCGTGCGAATGGGGATTGCCTTGGGATTGATCGACAAGTACGACATCCCGACGATCAACGACTTGTTTTTACAGACACAGCCGGCCCACTTGCAGAAGGTGTACGGTCAGGAACTCGACAGCGCCGATCGAAACATTGAGCGGGCGAACTTCCTCCGCAAGCACCTGGCCGGTGAGGGTGCCGTATAGCCCCCAAAATGCCGCCCTTCCGCCGAGTTGCCTTGCCTCGGCGAATGGAATTGCATCGTCTCTGGTTGCCGAGCGTTAGTCGGCGGTTTTTTCTGATTTGCGAGCGGCCAAGGCTCGCCGGATCGAATCGGCAACGTGCTTGGCTAGTTTCTTGGACGATTCCGGGGAGAAATGCACGTTTCCGGGACGTACCGGCGGAATCTTTTCATCGATTACGAACTGATACAAATCGTCGATCGCAATCCCATGCTTTTTCATGATTTCCGCCGCGACGGCGTTGTACCGAGCGGCATCGCCCTTGACGCGTCCGAGTGAATTTTCCGGAACCGGTGTCGTGCTGCACCAAATCAACGCGGCGCCCGTCTTTTCCAATCGCTCGACGATCGCTTCCAGATTCTTCCGATATTCTTGGATCGGGACCTGTTGTTTTCCCTCGGCGACATCGACCAGTCGTCGTTGTTCATCGATATACTTCAGATCGTGCAGCCCGAAGTTGAAGTGGATGACATCCCAAGGGGCGTCGCCGAGCCAAGCGTCGAGTCGTTCCAATCCGAAGGCGGTCGACTGGCAGTTTTCGGACGGACGATGAACGTTGGCTTCACCCTTCAGCTCTTCTCGCACGGCGAGCGTATAGCCGATCGAGATGGAATCGCCCAGCAAGAGGACCCGCGGTAACTTCGGATCGTCCTCGATTTGGGCCAGTGCGCGGTTTTTGGGAGGCTGGGGATTCTGCCGGCGCGTTTGTCCTTGGGACAAATCGGCAAGGAGAGTCAAGCAAAGGACGGAAGCAACGGCGAGATTCAGCGTTCGGAAAGAGGGAGAAATGCAGGCTCGCATGACGACTGACTCCGAGGGGACACAGCGGTGAAAATCCAACGACGCTATCGTAGATCGGTGGGGCGTGCTCGTGCAAGTGTTCTGCGAGAAGATGACGCTTCGCTGCCCAATTTGTTGCATTTTCGCACCGAGCAGACACAATGAAGCGGGCGTGAATGTTTGTGTGTCGCACCGGTGAAGCGGGGCCGTGGATCGGATTGTGGTAGCGACGAAGCGTCCTGATCAGAAAAAGGAGTGTGACGCAGATGTTTCGGCCAGTGCTTTCAGGCGGTGGAGAGTGTCGGAGGACCGCGATGTATCGATATTGGGTCGGTTGCCTCATTGGTGTGCTCTGCTGGGCGGGTTTCTCGGTCGGCGGACGGTTCGTAGCAGCCGCCGAAACTCGCGGATCGGCCGATTTGCCTGCCGGCCTCGTTGTCCAAGTGGGGGCTGGCGATATCGAATCGGTCATCCGACTTGCCGCCGAAGGAGGGCGTCTGATCCAGGTGTTCGATACGGACGCGAAGAAGGTGGCAACCGCACGCGAGCTCGTGGCGGAAGCGGGATTGTACGGTACCGTCGCAGTTGATCGCTTCGACGGCCAACATTTGCCCATCATCGACGATGTCGCCGCGGCGGTGATTTTGCGGTCGTCCTTTTCTGTTCGTTCCGACGAGGCACTGCGCGTGGCTCGGCCGTTGGGGGTGGTTGTTCATGACAACGGGACGATCACAGTGAAACCGCGGCCGGCGAGCCTGGATGTTTGGACGCATTATCTGCATGATCCGACGAACAATGCCGTGTCGAAAGATTCGGTGGTGGCGCCGCCCCGGCGGTATCAGTGGGTGGGAAGCCCGCGTTATTCGCGACACCACGATCGAATGTCGAGCGTCAGCGCGGTTGTCGCGACCGAAGAACGTGTCTTTTCGATTGTCGACGAAGCCTTGCCGGTCTCGATCTTGCTGCCGCCTCGCTGGCAACTGGTAGCCCGAGATGCGTTCAGCGGGGTCGTATTGTGGAAGAAGCCGATCGATAAGTGGGCACCCCATTTGTGGCCGTTGAAGAATGGTCCGGCCAATCTGCCTCGGCGGTTGGTGGCCCAGGGAGACCGTGTGTTCGTCACGCTCTCTTTCGACGGTCCGGTGTCGATGCTCGACGCGGCCACAGGCAAAACTGTGCGAACGTATGCCGATACCGAGGGGGCCGAAGAGATTCTCTTACGCGATGGGGTTCTGTACCTGGTGATCGTGCGGGATCGACCGACGCTTACCTCGTTGGCGCCCGCTGCGCGGAATCAGTTCTATTGGCAAGATACCCCGCGTCGGATCATGGCGGTCGATTCCGAATCGGGGAATGTGCTTTGGGCCGTCGATTCACCGGTGTTGCCCGTGACGTTGACGGTGGGTGACGCCCGCGTACTGTTTCACGACGGCAAGTCGGTCGTGTGTCTGAATCGCGATACCGGCGAAGTCGTGTGGAGATCGCAGCCGATCGAACGAGCCGAAGTGATTCAGTCGTTCTACGCCCCCACGCTCGTGTTGTACGACAACGTCGTGTTGTTTTCGGGGGGAGAAACCGCCGGCGTCCAGACCGGTTCCTGGTATATGTCGGGCAAAGATACGATGACGGCCTTGTCTCTGGAGGACGGGCGCGTCTTGTGGCAGGCCCCGCATCCGCCTTCCGGCTACCGGTCGGCCGAGGATCTTTTTGTGGCCAAAGGGCTGGTGTGGACCGGCGAGACGACCAGCGGACGCGCGGTCGGCGTCTTTACCGGTCGCGATCCGCTTAGCGGCGAAATCAAGGTCGCTTTTCCGCCCGATGTCGACACGTATTGGTTTCACCACCGGTGTTACCGGGGAAAAGCCACGGAAAACTACTTGTTGACTTCCCGAACGGGGACCGAGTTCATCGACATCGAAAAACACAGTTGGGATATCAACGACTGGGTTCGCGGTGCGTGTTTGTACGGTGTGATGCCGGCCAACGGTATGTTGTACGCACCGCAACACCCTTGCGCGTGTTATCTCGAATCGAAGCTTTCCGGATTCAATGCGGTGGCACCTGCCAAGGGTGAACGCGTGCCCGGGTGGGCGAGGAATGTGCCGCGATTGGAAAAAGGCGAAGCCTACGACTGGACGCCCGCCGGAGACGTCAGGGCGGAATGGCCGACCTATCGGCATGACGGTGAGCGGAGCGGCAGGACGTCGGCGAAGGTCGGTATCGACGGCGGAATCGACGTTGCCTGGGAGGCGAAGCTTGGTACCGGGAAGCTGACGCCGCCGGTGGTCGGTAACGGGCTCGTTTACGTTGCGGCCGTCGATCGCCATGTTCTTTATGCAGTGGATCAACAATCCGGTGAAGTTCGTTGGCAGTATACGACCGGCGGGCGGATCGATTCTCCCCCGACGCTCTATCGGGGCCGCGTTCTGTTCGGTTGCCGGGACGGCTACGTCTATTGTTTACGAGCCGATGACGGAGCGTTGATTTGGCGTTTCCGTGCCGCGCCCGTCGATCAACGCATGGTCGCTTGGGAGCAGGTGGAATCGGTCTGGCCGGTACACGGAAGCGTATTGATTCACAACGATCGGTTGTACACCGTTGCCGGAAGGTCGTTGTTTTTGGACGACGGCATGCGGTTCCTCATTCTCGACCCCGAATCCGGGGAACTGATCGCCGAGAAGCAATACGATGCACGAGATCCCGCGACCGGAAAAGAGGTTCAGGAATTCGTGAGCTGGTTGAATATGCCCGCGGCGATGCCCGATATCATGTCGACCGACGGCAAGTTGTTGTACATGCTTTCGGCAGCCTTCGATTTCGAGGGAAATCGTCTGCCGCTGGAGAAAATGCCGACCAGCGGCAATGCCGATGCGGGAGCCCCCGAACCGTTCGTGCGGCCCGACCGCGTGCACTTGTTCTCACCGACCGGGTTCACCGACGACACGTGGTGGCATCGAACCTATTGGATCTACGGCAGCGACTTCATCAGCGGTTGGCAAGGCTACTTCCGAGCGGGGATGGCCGTACCGGCCGGAAGGATTCTCGTGCTCGGCGACGACCAGGTGTTCGGATATGGGCGGAAACCGAAATACTATCGATGGACGACCCCCATCGAACACCAACTGTTCGCAGCGCCCAAACCGGGGCTGGAGAAAGCGGAACAACCTTCGGGCAAGACGGTCCTCGAGATTGCACCGTCCGAAGCCCTGAGTCCGGCGAATACGGCATTGACGGTCGAAGCCTGGATTCGCCCGAGTCGAGAAACCGGCGTTGTGCTGGCGCACGGCGGCGGAAATCTGGGATATGTGCTGTATCTCGACAAAGGCCGGCCGGTATTTCAATTGCGCTGGGGCCCTCAGGCGACGGTCAAGGTGGCGGGAAAACGACTTGATCTCAAGCAATGGCACCATGTGGCCGGTGTCGTAACCGCCGAAGGAAACGTCCGGTTGTTCGTCGACGGTGCCCCGTCGGGACGTGCCGAGGCACCGCAGTTGCTTGCGAAAGCCCCAATGGAAGGGATTTCGATCGGGCGCGATGATCGATCGCTCGTCGGCGACTACACAGGGGCCTCGCCTTTCGATGGAGTGATCGACGAAGTGCGTATTTACCATGAAGCACTGTCGCCTGCCGACGTCGCCTCGCATGCCTCGGGCGACTCTGCCGCGCCGATCGATTCGGCCGTCTTGGCATTGAGCTTCGATGATGGGAAGGTTCAAGACGCATCGCCGGCTAAGAATGCGTGCGATGCTGCCGATCCGCAGTTTGCCGAAGGCAAGTTTGGTGAAGCATTGGTGTTCAGCGGTGGTGAAGAAGCTGTTCCCGGTTACCGCGTACCGCACGAGTGGATTGCGGATCTTCCGTTCTTCGCGCGGGCGATGGTGTTGACCGGCGACGCGTTGTACGTAGCCGGGCCGGTCGACCTGATCAACGAGGAGGAATTGTACAAAGAGGTTTCGGATCCGAGTCGTCCCGTTCCGGCCACGCTGCGGGAGCAGGAGGCGGCCTTCGAGGGGCGGAAAGCCTCGTACCTCGGTGCCGTCTCGCCCCAGACGGGAGAGCTCCTCGGCCAATGGGAACTCCCGGCAACGCCGACCTTCGACGGGATGATTGCAACCGACGGGTGCCTGTGGCTTTCGACCCAGCAAGGAACCCTTCTTTGCATCAAGCCGAAACGTTGATCGGACGGTAATCCGCACGTCGTTCCAATCCGATACCGGGAAGGGGCATCCTTCCCGGTTTTTTGTGGTTGATTCGGTAATGAAAACGTACTTGTGGGACTGTTTTTGTTGACAAAAAGGGCCTCAGCGTGTTTCAGCATCTTGGGTGAATTACGCATGCACGTTTGTTTGCAGAAAAATGCTTGACGCGATAGATACCGGCTAGTATGTTATGGTCGTTTGCTAAGCCCATAGCGTGACTGTAATGAGGAGGAACCGGCATCGTGCCGCGACAAGCGCCGAAAATGCCGATGCGGTTGACGGAGGCGGCGTTCGAGCTCTTTTCGCGCCATGGGGTCGACGACGTTACGATCGATCGGATCGCCGCCCAGGCGGGTGTGACCAAGGGGAGTTTCTACAGTCATTTCACGAGCAAACGCGACATCATTCTTGCGGCTTGTTCGTACTATTACCGCCGTTATCTCCAGGCGGTACAGCAAGAGGCTGCCACCCGGTCCGATCCGGCGGAACGCCTGCGGGCGGTTCTGGTGTATTCGGTGCGGGAATGCGTTGCCAATCGGCAAAACCGCGTGTTCACGACCGAGATCATGACCCTTTCGCAAAAGGACGAGGCGTTTCGACGAAGTTGGGCCCAATTCTACGATGCGGTGCGCGAGTTTTACGTCGGGATCGTCGTCGCCGGGAAGGAAAGCCGTGCGTTCGACGTCGTCGATCCCCGACTGGCGGTCGATGTGATGTTGGCCGCCATGGAGGGGATCAAGTTGAGGGCCGGATTCGAAACCTATCTGGCCGATGCCGATGAGCAAGCAAGGCTGGTGGAATCGTTGTTTCGAATATGCGCCGGAAAAGCTGTTTCGGTCACAGCGTAACCACCGCCAACCGAAGAGAACCGAGGGATATGTCGAAGACAAGTCGAGTTGTGAACGAGTTTCGTATGGCGGGGCGAGGTGGTCTTGTTCGCTGGTGGGTGCTGCTGATTTTTTGGAGCAGTATCACCGGTGTTGCAACCGCCGAGTTCAACGGTTCGCCTGATTCGCCGGTCGGGGAAGCGACGGGCGTGAAGCGAATTCTGCTTGTAACCGGTGAAGATTATCCCGGGCACAAGTGGCAAGAGACGGCCCCTGTGTTGGCGAAAGCGATCGGCGACGACAAGCGGTTGCAGGTTGAAATCGCCTGGAAAACGACCGCCCTCGCGAGCGAAGACTTGGGACGCTTTGACGGCGTCGTGCTTCATTTCAAGAACTACGATCCGGAGGAGCCGGGCCCCAAAGCTCAAGAAAATCTGGAGCGATTCGTTGCCGACGGCGGCGGTTTAGTGCTCGTGCATTTCGCCTGCGGTGCCTTTCAAGAGTGGCCCCGCTTCGAGCGTTTGGCAGGACGCGTGTGGGATCCGCAACTGCGAGGCCACGATCCGCACGGGCCGTTTGTCGTCCGCATTGTCGATGGCGATCATCCGATCGTGCGAGGAATGAAGGACTTCGAGACGGTCGACGAACTGTATACCTGCCTGGCGGGAAAGACACCGATTCACGTCCTGGCAAGTGCAACATCGAGAGTCGACGGCAAGGCGTATCCGATGGCCTTCGTTCTCGAATATGGAAAAGGCCGAGTGTTTCATTCACCGTTGGGGCACGATGTGAAGGCTTTGTCTGTTCCCGAGGTGGCGGAGTTGTTTCGCCGCGGAACAGCGTGGACGGTCGGTCTGGATCCGTAGAAGACGAGCGTGCTCGGCGTTGAGAACGCGGTTCTGAGTATTGTTGAGCGAACCGGTGGGGTGAAGCAATGAAGATCGGATTTCACACGGATGCGTTCAATTCTTCGTATTGGAATTTCGAGAGGTGTCTCCAGTGGGCGCAGGAACACGACGTTCACTTCATTGAATGCGGTGTCATCGACGGCGTGAGCTGGATTCACGGATTGGGCTATCAACCCCATGTGGCATTATATGAAGATCCCGTCCTCTTGCGGCGAAAGATGGAATCGTACGGCGTGCGGTTCTCGCAGATCGATGCCGCGTTTCCTCTTTCGGGTAAAGATGGGCCCTTGTACGGGGTGCCGTATGTGCTGAAGGCAATTCCGTGGGCGAAGCTGGCCGGTTGTTCCCGCGTGGCAACGACCGACGGTTTGCACAAGCCGCCGGGATTGGACGACGACGAGGCCATGGTCCTGATGAAACGCAGTTACGAACAGATCATCGAAACGGCCGAAGCCTACGAGATTACCGTCAATATCGAGGTTCACGGTTATTTTACGACCAATCCGGATCGTTTGGCCGAGATGCTCGATTTCGTGGATTCTCCGTACCTTCGGCTGAATCTCGATACGGGGAACTCGTTCATCGCCGGACAAGAACCGGTTGCGTTCGCCGAGCGTTTCAAGGATCGCGTGAATCACGTCCACGTCAAAGATGTGAGTGAATCGCTGGCCGCCGCGGTGCGCGGTGAAGAAACCGGAATCGCAGTCAGCCATTGTTCCATCGGGGATGGCGTCAACGCGGCGAACATTCGTCGCGTGTTGGAAATCTTGCGCGATCACGGCTACCAGGGCGTGCTCAGCATGGAATGCGAAGGAGCGGGCGGGCCGATGATCGAAAAATCGCTCACTTGGCTTCGCAATACGCTTGCCGAACTAGGTATTCCTGAGGAGAAAGAGTAAACCGTCGGACGCGCGCCGGCGCGTGCAAGTCGTGAGTGTCCTCCTTCTTCGTCCTTCCTACCTGGAGATCTGCCATGTCGAAGAATCCTGCCGAACGAAAGGGCTCGTCCGGGGTCGATCGCCGCGAGTTCCTCAAGAGGGGCACGCGTGCGGGGGCAATCGGGGTCGGAGTGGCTGCCGGATTGTCGTTGGATCGCAGCGCGCACGCTCAAGGGAGCGATGTCATCCGAATCGGCATGATCGGATGCGGTTCGCGTTGCTCGGGGGCCGCTGTCAACGCGTTGAATACGGGTGAGGACGTGCGGCTTGTCGCCATGTGCGACGTATTTCCCGAACGTCTCGAAGCGTCGCTCGCGAATATCCGCAAAGCCAAGCCCGATCAAGTCGCCGTCGACGACGATCACAAATTCACGAGCTTCGACGGGTATCGGCACGTCATCGAGGCGAGTGACGTCGTGCTGATCGCGTGCGCATCGAAGTTTCATCCCATGTACGCCGAAGCGGCGATCCAGGCGGGCAAGCATGTGTTCGTCGAAAAACCGCACGGGATCGACCCGACGGGCGTCCGACGCATGGCCAAGGTGTGCGAGCTGGCCAAGGCAAAAGGTTTGAGCATTCAATCGGGCTTGCAAAGCCGGTATAGCCTGGCTTGGCAAGAAACGATGAAGCGCATTCACGATGGGATCATCGGCGACATCGTGGCTACCCAGTCGATGTTCCTGCGCGGGCCGTATCGCGTCTACGACCGCGAGCCGCGCTTGAGCGAGGTGCAATATCACTTTTACAACTGGTACCATTTCTGCTGGTTGTCGGGCGATGACGTCCCGCAATCGCTCGTTCATAACATGGACCGTATGACGTGGGCTTTGCAGGGCGAAACGCCCAAATGGTGTTTCTCGTTGGCCGGTCGAGCCACCTCGTTCGGTACCAAGTACGGCGACATGTTCGATCATCACACAGTCGTCTACGAGTACGAGAGCGGCGCGCGGGTGTACGCAATGTGTCGCACGCAAAACGGCACCTACGGCAACGGCAGCGACATCATCATGGGCACGAAGGGAGTGTGTTATCTCGGCCGGAGCCGAATCGAGGGCGAGACGAATTGGGAATACTCGGGGCCGCGCAACAATCCGTATCAGACCGAGCACGACGTCTTGTTCGACGCCATCCGAAAGAATGAGCCGATCAACGCCGGTGATTACATGGCCAAGAGTACGATGGTGACCGTCTTGGGACAATTGGCGGCGTATACCGGTAAGCCGATGACGTATGCCGAAGTCGAACAACTCGATTTCGAGTACAAGCCGTCACCCGAGGATGCAAGTTTCGAGATCGAACCGCCTACCGTGCCGGGGCCGGACGGCAACTATCCGCTGCCGATTCCGGGGGTGACGACGCTCGACTGGTTGGCCGGTCCGCGACGGCCGAGGACCTGACCCGACAGCGGCAACTCGATCGACCGCTTCCGAGAGGTGGCATGACATCAAAAAGGCCGGGCACGTGGTGTGCCCGGCTTTCTTTGTAGGACGGTATGCGTGGCTCCTCGCCCTGCCCTGCCCTGTCGGCACCGGTTCGAGTAGAATCGACACCTGTTCGGCCCCGCCCGGAGGCGTGGGCGATGCGACCGGGCCGCGGGCCGGAGAAGTCGGCCGACGTACCGAACACCACCGCGTCATCCTGAGGAGAACGAGGAGCCGCAGACTGCCATGTCGTATGCCTCGGATTTGTTCAAAGGGATCAGTCTCAGTTACGATCCGATCCACGGCTACATCCGCTTTACGGCGAATTCGGGCGTACCGGAAGGCGAGACTGCCGAGCAGCAAATCATCGATCACCCCTGGGTGCAACGACTACGGCACATTCACCAGTTGCAAACGGCATGGTGGGTGTTTCCATCGGCCGAGCATACGCGGTTTCAGCACGTACTGGGGGCGATGCATTTGGCGAGCCGAGCGGTCGATTGCCTCTACGCGTCGTTGGCCAAGGCTGTTCCCGATTGCCCCAGTCGCGGTTACGTCGAATCGCTGATGCGCATGGCGGCGCTGTTGCACGACGTCGGCCACGGTCCGTTCGGGCACTTTTTCGACCGGCACTACCTTGCACGTTACGACTTGACCCACGAAACGCTAGGGGCTGAGATCATTCGTCGAGAACTGGGGCACTTGTTGCGAGGGATCCGACGCAATCCGTACAGCGAACTGGCCGATGGCGAAACGCTCGATCCGGAACACGTTGCCCTTCTGATCGTCAGGCCGCGGGCGGATGAGCCCGAGATTCCCGCATGGCTGCGAATGCTGCGGTCGCTTTTCTGCGGTCTTTATACTGTCGACAATATGGATTTTGTGCTCCGCGATGCTTACATGACCGGCTACAGTCATCGCGCATTCGATCTCGAACGCCTGTTGCATTACAGCTTTTTTTCTCCAAAGGGATTGACCATCCACGAGCGAGGACTGTCGTCGTTGGTGCGGTTCATCTCGGTGAGGGCGGAGCTGTTTCGGACGATCTATTTTCATAGGACGGTTCGTGCGATCGACTTGGCATTGCAGGACCTTTTCCGCGACGGGGCCGATTTGCTGTTTCCCGGTAACCCGCTCGAGAATCTGGACGAATATCTCGAATTCACCGAATCGTCGTTGTGGAGCCGAATTCGGGAGTGGCGGCGGGCGCCCGATCCTCGGACACGGGCAATCGGTGAAGCGTGGCAGGAGCTCGTCCAACGAAACATCGAATGGAAAATGGTTTGTGAGCGGGCGATTTTCTTCGGACGTGAAAAAAGTGAAGATATGAGCGTCTTCAGCAGCGAAGAGCTGTTCGAAGCGGCCGTTCGAAGTCGCTTGCCTGCACACCTGAAGAACATGGAATTACGATTCGATCCGCCGCGGCACGTTCACCGTCCCGGCACGCGGGCTCCGGCAGGAGGGCAGAACTTTCTTTATGATCCGTCCAAGGAGACGATCGAGAGCCTCGACGATCGCGAACTGTTCCGCCAGATTCCGGTGAGCTGCCGTTTGTGCCGCATTTACGCCAAGGATACACGCTATCGCCGCGAGATTGCGCAGGCGATGGACGACCTGATCGGCGGCGGACGGGCGGACGACGACACGAATATGTGACGAAGTGACGCATCCCGTAAGCGGATACAGGTACGTTTCCCCGGGAAAAGGACGTTGAAAAAAAGATTCCTGGAGACGACATGACCGACAAGACCGACAAGTACGACGTATACGAAAATCCGTTGATCACCCGCTACGCGTCGCGTGAAATGGCCGGGCTGTGGAGTGCGCGGCGTAAGTTTCGCACGTGGCGTCGCCTGTGGATCGCCTTGGCCGAGTCGGAAGCCGAACTTGGTTTGCCCATCACGAAGGAGCAAATCGAGGAACTCAAGGCCCATGCCGACGACATCGACTTCGAGGCTGCGGCGCAACATGAGCGGCGACTGCGTCACGACGTGATGGCGCATGTGCACGCGTACGGAGATCAATGTCCCAATGCACGCGGGATTATTCATCTCGGGGCGACGAGTTGCTTCGTTACCGATAACACCGATCTGATTTTGATCAAAGAAGCCTTGTCGTTGGTTTGTCGGCGCCTCGCGGCGGTGATCGATGCATTGGGATCCTTGGCCGCCGAGTATCGTGATTTGGCGTGTTTGGGATTTACGCATTTTCAGCCCGCCCAACCGACTACGATCGGCAAACGGGCTTGTTTGTGGGCGTATGATTTCGTCCTCGATCTGGAGGAAGCCGAGCATCGTTTGCAATCGCTGCGGGCAAGGAGCGTCAAAGGGACTACCGGCACGCAAGCCAGCTTCCTGGCGTTGTTCCACGGCGATCACGAAAAAGTACGCCGGCTCGAAGAACTGGTGTGTCGCAAGATAGGCTTCGACAACAGTTACGCCGTGACCGGTCAGACGTATAGCCGCAAAGTCGATTCGCAAGTTTTGGCGTTATTGTCGCAAATCGCCGAGAGCGCCCACAAGATGGCGACCGACATCCGGTTGTTGGCCCATCGCAAGGAAGTCGAAGAACCATTCGAAAAAGACCAAATCGGTTCTTCGGCGATGGCTTACAAGCGCAATCCGATGCGTAGCGAACGGATTTGTGCATTGGCACGCTTCGTCATGTCGCTCGTTTCGAGCGCTTCGATGACGCACGCCGTGCAATGGTTGGAGCGCACGTTGGACGATAGTGCCAATCGGCGTCTTGTCATTCCGCAGGCGTTCTTGGCGATCGACGCCGTGTTGATTCTTTGCCTGAACGTGTTGCGTGGAACGGTAGTCTATCCGAAGGTGATCGAGAAGAATCTTGCCGAAGAGCTGCCCTTCATGGCGACCGAGAACATCATGATGGCGGCCGTCGAAAAGGGCGGCGATCGCCAGGAGCTGCACGAGGTCATCCGGCGGCACAGCCAGGCGGCGGCCGCTGAGGTCAAACAACATGGTAAGCCCAACGATCTGTTGGAACGATTGGAGAACGACCCGGCGTTCGCCGGCGTAGATGTCCGCGGGGCGTTGGACGTACGCCGATTCGTGGGGCGGGCGCCGGAGCAAGTCGATGAATTCTTGCAAGAAGTGATCAATCCGATCCGGGCACGGTACGCCGATTTGGACGAGGTTTCGGCCGACGTGCACGTGTGAGGTGTGATGAACCGGAGATTGCTCGACAAGAAAACGGCGGGCCGCCTTTCCCCTGGAAGGACAGCCCGCCGTGTTTTTTCGTCAATCAAGCGGCGACGATTACTCGATCACCTTCGGTTCACCTTCGATTTCAAGGGCAATGACCGAGGCGATCGGATCGGGAGCCCGGCGAGGCAGTGTGATCGTGATACCGTCGTTGCCCGCGGCGACGTTCAGCTCACTACCGTCGGCGAGCAGGACCGCTCGTAACGCTTTGTTGCCCAGCGGGACTTCGAGCTTGCCCGAAGCGGGCCAGTCGAAAATATGCAGGTAAAGCCGCGTGTCGTCGCCGATTTTCTTCTGAGTACAGCGTCCCCACGGTGTCTTGGCGAACGGGCTTGCCTGAGTTCCGTAAATCGATTCACCGTTGACCTTCATCCAGCGCCCCATACCTTGGAGGCGTTCCACCGAGGCGGGAGGAATCTCGCCTTCGGCCGTCGGGCCGACGTTCAACAGGTAGTTGCCTCCCTTCGACGCGATGTCGATCAGGTTGCGGATGAGGGTTTCGGTCGACTTCCAATTGTGGTCGTCGCGTTTGTAGCCCCATGTGTTGTTCATCGTCATGCACGATTCCCAGTCGACACCGGGCAAGCCGGTGGCGGGAATCTGTTGTTCAGGGGTACCGAAGTCGCCGACGTATTCCTGGTCGCCGCGGTTGAGGCCTTCCATGCCCTTGCGGCCCTTGCCGACGCGGTTGTTGACGATGATGCTCGGCTTCAGTTCTCGCAAATAGGCGTAGATCTCGCGGCCGTGGGCCTCGGTGTACCATGAGGGCCATTCCCCGTCGAACCACAAAACGTCGGGATCGCAGCTTTCCAGCAGTTCTTTCAGTTGGGCCTTTACGTAGTCGATGTATTCGCGTTCCCGCCCTTCGTGGATTCGAGTCGGGTTGTAACGGTTTTCGCTTCCTCGGTATTGGGCCGGGTGATGCCAGTCCATGATCGAGTAGTATGTGCAGAAGTGGAGACCCTGCTTGCGGCATTCCTCGGCCAGCGGGCGGAGCAGGTCCTTCCCGTACGGCGTAGCATCGACGACGTCGTAATCCGTCACTTTTGAATCGAACAGACAGAAACCGTCGTGATGTTTCGACGTGATGACGATGTACTTCATGCCCGCATCTTTGGCGATGCGCACCCACTCCGCAGGATCGTATTTCACCGGATTGAACTGTTTGGCCAATTGCTCGTATTCTTCGACAGGGATGTTGGCGCGATCCATGATCCACTCGCCGATTCCGTTGATCTTGCGGCCTTTCCACTCTCCGGCCGGGATGGCGTACAAGCCCCAATGGATGAACATGCCGAAGCGAGCCTCGCGCCACCACGCCATCCGTGCATCACGTTGTTCGGGCGTTTCGTGTGGGATGGGCGGTAACTCGGCATGGACGGCCGAAGCCGACAACAACGCGACAACCAAAGCCGCCATAGATTTTTGGAAGAGATTTCTCATCGCTGAGACTCCTTGAAGCGATCTTGACGATATGAATCCAGCTTGCGATCAGCCGACTTGCCGTCCAGCGTATTTGCGAGCGCAAGCAGAATCCAACATTTCTTAGTAGGAACCACGATGCCGTGCTTGGGCATTTTGAGGGCGAATGGTTCAGCTCGGCGCCGGTGATTCGATCTTCCCGGAAGTCGCTTTGAGCGAGTCGGGCATGGCCTCGCCGGCCGTGACGCCCATCGTTAGGTAAATCCGCATCAACTGTTCGGCTGTCATATCGACGGTATGGACTTGTTCGGCGGGAACAAACATCACACCGCCCGACATCGGTACAGGCGACGTCGGTACGTAGACGACCAGGTAGTCCCGGTCACAAATTCGAAATCGCTCGGGGCACGCCAACAAAGCCAGAAAGCCGCAATTCTGCTCGCTGCCGAACGAACAGAAAACCACGCTCATCCCGCTGAGCTCGCTCTCCTTGTCTTTCTGCAACAGGTTGACGAACTGCACGGCGGTTCCATACACGCTGTTGACCACCGGCAGACGATCGGCGAGCGACTTCAACGCGGCGCTTACCTGGTTGCGGGCAATCCATTTGCTGTAAACACCGACGCCCCAAATCAAGGCCACCACGAACAGAAAACCGATGAGCGTGGCCAAGGTCGTGTTGTCGACGAACTGCATACCCAGGCTGCGAATCGCTTTGCCCACAGGTTTGTCGGGGCCGAAGATGCCCATGAGGAACGATGCGACCCAACCGATCAAGGCTGCCGTGATGATCAACGGCAGCAAGGTGAGAAGTCCCGTCAAGAACGTCGAAAGAATGCCTTTTTCCCAAATCCAGCGTATGAACCGCATGTGGTCGCTCCCTTGGATGTTGCTCATTCGATCACACCCGGTGAACCGGTAGGAGAATCGTCGCAAGCAATTGCTCGTTGCAGGACTTCGACAAGACGTTCGATATCCTCTTTCGTGCAATAGCCGTGGGGGCTGATTCGCAATCCCGGCCCGCGACAACTCAAGACGACCCCCTCCGCCAGACAAGATGCCCGCAAACGTTGGTGGTCGCAATCGGGAAACCGAAACGCCACGATTCCTGAGGCAACTTCGGGTGAACGATCGCTGAGGATTTCGGCTCCAACGCGGCGCAGTGCCTCGCAGGCGGTTTCTGTTGCCTCCAGCACCGCATCGCGAATATGTTCAATACCGACTTCCAGCAGCAGCCCGAGGCTGCCTTTGAGGCCGATCATGCCGACCATATTTTGGGATCCGCCCTCGAACCGCTCGGCTGTCGGCTTTAAACGGTATTCGAGGTGGTCGAAACGAAAGGCGTGAACGACGCTGTTCCAACCGACTCCGATTGGGTGCAAACGATCCAAATGCTCTTGCTTGCAGTAGAAAAAGCCGGCGCCTTCGGGCCCCAGCATCCACTTGTGGCCGTCGGAGGCCAGGAAGTCGATGGGCAGGTCGTGGACGTCGAGCGGAAAGACTCCCAAGCCTTGAATCGCGTCGACGAAGAACAATATCCCGCGCCGATGGAGTGCCTCGCCGATCGATCCCAGATCGTGTCGCCGACCGGTCAGATAATTGACCCAACTGATCGACACGATTCTCGTACGCTCATTGCACGATTCGAGCAACTGTTCGAGCGAAAACGTGTTGTCGAGCGGAACCAGTCGCGTTTCTACGCCACGATCGGCCAGATTCATCCAAGGATACACGTTCGAAGGAAACTCATCGGACAGGATCACGACGTTGTCGCCCGGTTTCCAAGGAAACCCTTCGGCGACCAAGCCGATTCCATGCGAGGTGTTTCGGATCAGGGCGATTTCGTCTCGTGCGGCGCCGATCAACCGTGCCGCGGCGTCTCGCAGGTCCTCGACCTCCTCTGCCCAACGCGGCCAGTGTAAGTCGCCACACTCGTGTGCCTCACGCAGCCAGCGAGTGATCCCCTCCACGGCCCGCTGTGGGAGAGGGGCCACGGCGGCGTGATCGAAATAGGCAAATTTTCGGGCGACGGTCATTTCGTCGCGAAAGCGACGGAGGCGGGCATGATGATTCGCTTGGTTCATCGTTGCTTCCGGACCGGCCGCAAGCTGCGGATCGGACAAAAGATGAGTGGGGGGTAAGCGTCTTCAACCTGGATCGTTGCCGAGGGCGAGAACGCCCGAACAGCCAACACGCATTATAGCAGTTTCCCGGTGAAGAAAACGTCCGTCCTTACAGGGACGACGGAGCCGGGGGCGATGCCCTGGACGAGCCGGCGTGGATGTTTCCCGGGGAATTCCGGTTTCCATCGTTCCGGGGGCGATGGTACAGTAGAGACAACCGGCGGGCTGGCGTCGATGACGAACAACCATTGCCATTTTCGGCAAATCCGGCAATACTCGTCTTTTCGTTTTCTCCGGTTCGATCCCCCAATCGGAAGGGGTGTCTGCACGTCGGGGGCAATTATGCTATCCTTGGATGGCTGGTGCGCTGTCAATTTCGGAGGTTCGGGAAGCCCGGGCAACTTCGAGGATTTCACCCATGCCGAGATTCTTTTGTGTCTTCGGGTTGGTCATTGCGGCGGTCTTGGTGTTGGTGTTCGGCTTGGACGCTGCAATCGGGCTACCCTTCGGTAAGGCCAGCATTTTAGCCGACATCGGTTTCATCGTGGCCGCCGGCATGCTCGGTTTCTTGAGCTTCCAGACACTTCGCGAACAACGGTAAGCATTCGTTCGGCCGCAGCGACCGTATTCGCCTGTTCTCAGCGGCCCCGGCATTGTGGTGGATAGAGGCGACCGGAACCGCGCTTACGATTTCACTTCGCGGGCTTCTGCTTCCAACACGGCCTCGACGAGGCCCTCCATTGTATAGGTTCTAGCTTCGACAGCCGGTGGATAACCGAGCTCCCGCAACACCTCGCCGGTAAGAGGGCTGATCGCCGCCAGCCGCGTGCCGCGGAGACGTTCTCCGAACAACCGGACCAAGGATCGTGCGATGGCCGAGCTGGTGACTGTGACCCAATCGATCGCGCCGAGTTCGAGCAGACGGAGCACTTCGGGATCGGCAGCGGTTACATCGACACTTTGATACGCGACCACCTGTTCGACTTCGAGGCCGGCAGAAGACAGCATTGTCGGCAACGTGTCCCTACCACGGCTGGCCCGAACGAGTAACGCGCGTCCTCTCCTGCCCTGCCGATCGGCCACGGCTTGGGCGAGATTTTCGGCCCGGTACGTGGCTGGAACGAGATCGGCGTGGAGTCCGAAGCGTTCTAGTGCCGCAGCCGTTCCCGGACCGATGGCAGCAATACGAAGACCGGCCAGGCAGCGGACATCACGGCCGATTTCCAAAAGACGACCGAGGAAATAGTTCACCCCGTTGGCACTCGAAAAAACGAGCCAGTCGAATCGATCGATGTGGGCAACGGTTTCGTCTACCGGAGCCCAATCCGGCGGAGGAACGACGTCAATCGCCGGTTGCTCGAACACCCAAGCCCCCAGATCTTCGAACGCGGCGATCAAGTCGTCGCTTTGATGTCGGGGACGCGTCACCAAAATGGTGCGTGCGAAGAGCGGTCTTCTCTGGAGCAAGGGGGCATCCGACATATGGCCGACCGCTTCGCCGATAACGATGACCGCCGGAGGACGGATCTTTTCCGTGCGAATTTTTTCGGCGACTTCCGACAGGGTGGTTCGCACGATTGATTGGTTGGGCCACGAACAACGGTGGACGACGGCGACGGGGGTTGCGGGATCTCGGCCCGCGCCGATCAAGGCACGGCTCCACGTTTCAGCCGAGCGCACGCCCATGTACACGATGAGTGTTCCGGGGAATTGTGCCAAGACGCGGTAGTCGAGTGGATGAACGTCGTGGGTGGTCGATTGTTGGCCTGCTACCAGCGCGACCGCCGAGGCACATTCGGCATGAGTCAGCGGAATGCCGGCGAATGCGCCCACTGCGAACCCGGCCGTGATGCCGGGAACGACCTCGATCGGGATTCCTTCACATCGTAGCAGCACGGCTTCGTCGGCCGATTTTCCGAACACTGACGGGTCGCCGCTTTTTAGACGAACGACGTTCTTGCCTTCGTGGATCGCTTGACGAATGATCGCATTGATTTCATCTTGCGTCATGCATCGAGAAACGCTGTGATGTCCTAGTGCGATCTTTTCGGCACCGGAGGCATGACGCAGCAACGCGGGGTTGACGAGATAGTCGTAAAGCACCAAGTCGGCCTGCTGAAGGCAACGCAAGCCTCGCAACGTGAGTAGTCCCGGATCGCCCGGCCCCGCGCCGACGAGGTATAAGATTCCCTTAGGATGAGGGGGCATTGGTCTACTGTCTTCGACAGGAGATGTCATCGTGCACGACCGTCGGTTTTAGGTTGGACACCGGCAGTAAACGATCCCGCTTTGTTGGCCGGGGCGCGAAACAAAGGGCATCGGTGTCGACTGCCCGGCTTGTGGATTGTGGATGGCATTCATGGATTGTACCTGGAAACGGGCAACGGCACCTACACCGCACGAGTGTTGCTTTCTTCAGAGAAGACTGCTACATACAGTCCCAACCCCATGGCGGAAGGTTGAGTTGGTATTTTGCCGGAGTAAAATAAACTTTAGAGCCTGGAGAAGCCCGTCGACGGTCGGGCGGCGGTGACGGCTCGTTCTCGTCTTTTCTGGTGCGCTAGATTTTCGAACTCTCGAGGCCAGCATGGCAAGCGATCATCCGCAAGATCAAGCACAGACGCAGGAAGCTGTCCAACCCGCAGCCGACGGCCGCAAGGGGAATTTCCCCCCCCCGCTTTCCGATGCTAAGCGAAAGCGGCTCAAGCAGATGTTCGAGCACGGGAACCGGATTGCCGCTCAGGATCAGTTCGATTATGCGACCGACTTGTTTACCGAGTGCGTGAACGGCGATCCGTCGAACCTGTACTACGTGCAGGCATTTTTGGGGAATCTCAAGAAAAAGTACAACAACAACAAAAAAGGGGCTGCGTTGGGTTTCTTGAAGACGATGCCGCTGAAGGCGAGTCTCAAGAAAGCCATGCTGAAGAAGGATTGGGTCGGCGCGATCAAAACCGGTTTAGAGATTCTCAAAATCAATCCGTGGGATACGTCGGCCCTGACGGCTCTTTCCGACGCATGCGATCAGTGCGGTTTTCAAGAAAGCCGGCTGGCGTTTTTGCGTCAGGCTCTCGACGCGAATCAAAAGGACGTCGAATTGTGCCGTCGTTGTGCGAGAACGCTGGCCGAGTTGGGTAGCTACGATCAGGCGATTGCCCTTTGGCACCGTGTCGAGCAATTGAAGCCGAACGACGCGGAAGCGTCACGCGCGATTGCCGACTTGGCTGTCCGACGGACGATCGAAGAAGGGGAATTCGATCAGGAATCGGGGAAGTCCAAACGTTTGATCGAGGCGGCCGGTGGAACGACCGCCGGGGGCGTCGTTACGAAAAAAGACAAACTCGAAGAAGAGATTCGCCGCAATCCGCAAAATGTTGCCCTGTACGTCGAATTGGCCGAGCTGCATTTGCGGAACGACAATTACGATGACGCCGAGGCCGTGTTGCAAGCGGCCTACGAACGGACGAACGACCCCAACGTTGCCGAGCGGTTGGAAGACGTTCAGTTGCGACGTTACCGGCATGAGCTGGCGGCTGCGGAAAATCGGGCACGCGCAAATCCGAACGACGAGGCCGCCAAGAAGCAGGTATCGGAGGCCCAGCGTCGTTTGTGGGCGAAAGAACTCGAAGTCTATATTCGCCGAGTCGAACGTTATCCAAACAACTTGACGTTCCGTTACGAGTTGGCGGTTCGCTATCAGTTGAACGGGAAGTACAAAGAGGCGATTCGCGAGTATCAGCAGGCGATGGGTGATCCCCGCCGCAAGGGGGTGTGTCTGTTGAGTCTCGCCCAGTGCTTCGAAAAAATCAAACAATATCGCTTGGCGATGAGCCACTACGAAAAGGCGATCGAAGAGATTTCCGACCGCGAGGGCGAGGCAAAGAAACGCGCGTTGTACCTGGCGGCCATTTTGGCCTATCGAATGGGCAACCTGACGGTAGCCGAGAAATATGCCAACCAGCTTGCGGCGATGGATTTTTCTTACAAGGGGGTGGCGCAGCTGCTCGACAAGATTGCCGAAAAAATGGAGCAGCAAGGTGCGGCCAAGGCCTCGGAGGAAGAGCCCGAGGAGGTGCTTCTGCCCGAGGAAGAAGACTTGCCCTCTGGACAATCGTGACCGCCCCTGGCATAATCTGAGGTTTTCAGCGAGGCTTCGACGCCTCGTCTGTGCCGAATGAACCGTCCGGTCGCTTGCGTTCCCCATGGAACGTTGCGCGATCGTCACCCCTTGTACCGTAATTGGACCACGGAAGACGATGCCGAACACAAAGAGCGCCAAGAAACGACTCCGCCAGAACCTCGTCCGACGAGCGCGGAATCGCATGATCAAGCGAACCGTGCGGACGCACATTCGTAAGGTGCGGGAAGCGGTGGCTGCCGGAAACATCGAAGAGGCCGAAACGCTGTTTCGCGTCGCGGTGAAGAAGATGGATCAGGCTGCCGCGAAAGGTGTGTTCCACAAGAATGCGATTTCTCGCCGTAAATCGCGTTTGTCGGCGTTGATCAAGAAGGCGAAGCAGGGCTCCGCCGAAGAGTAACGCCCGTACCGATCACCGATTTCGATTTTCAAACGGCGGGCTTTGTCGCACGCAGCAAGAGTCCGTCGTTTTCATTGCGCCCGTCGGGCTTTCTGGCGGCTAATCGTCCAAAACGAGTGTCGCTGCGTCAAAGATAGGTCCCTCGACGCACACACGACGATAATCCCAGCCGGAAGCCCCGTCTTTTACTTTGACGACGCAGCTAAAGCACGCACCGATGCCGCAGGCCATCGGAGTTTCGAGCGAGAGGTAACAACGGACACCGCGGTCGAGGCAAAGCCGTGCCGCAGCCTGCATCATTTTTTTGGGGCCGCAACAAACGACCAGCGTTTCTTCTCGAAGTCGTTGCTCGTGTTCCAGCAGTTCTCGCAAGGCATCGACGGCCGTTCCTTGTCGGCCGCGAGAACCGTCGTCGGTGGTCGTGAGAACGCGCACACCGACCGCTTCGAAATCGTCGATGTTCGCCAATTGAGCGGCTCGACGCGCGCCGTAGCACAAGGTGACGCAATCTACCTGCGGGACTTGGTAGCTTCCACCGGCGTATTCGGCCCGGCCGAGGACCGCCTTCGCCAACGTCAAGAACGGGGTGTGGCCGATGCCGCCTGCGACCAGAACCAAGTGCTTTGCCGACGGCAGGTGAAACCCGTTCCCCAGCGGTCCCCATACGCGGAGGGTGCTGCCGGGCTGAACATCCGGCAGCATGCCCGTCATTCGGCCCAAGGTCATATATACGATGTCGACGCAGCCGCCGGCCGGTGATTCGACGAGGTCATAAATTGCAAACGCTCGACCGAGCAATGGATCGGTCGACCGGGGAAGGCGCAACATGACGAACTGCCCGGGAATCGCCTTGTCGGCGAGTGTCGGCCAATGCAATCGAATCCGATAAATGGCTTCGCCGATACTACGATGATCGACAACCTCGCATAGGCGGTCTTCGGCTTGATCGGCAAAGCAAGTGCAATGATGGGCCGCGTGTTCGTTCACCGTCGCTGTCCTCGCTCAAGCAAGAGCTGCCAAAAGCTGTCAGGGGCGTTTTCGGGGGGCTTTGGGCGATTTCTCGCCTTGTTGATTTTCTGTTCGCGTGAGCCCCGCGGCTGCTCGTAGCGCCGCAACCTCCTCGCTGGAAAGCGGTCGCCAATGGCCGACGGCCAACCGGCCCAGACGCACCGGCCCCACGGCGATTCGCTTCAGCCGCATGACTTTGTGGCCGACGCGGGCGAGAATCCGCCGAATTTCTCGGTTCTTTCCTTCTCGAAGCTCCAGTTCGAGAATCGTACTTTGCTTGTGACGCTTTCGCACCCGCACGCGCGAGACGCGGGCGATGCCCTCGGCAAGATGAATACCGCGTTTGAGTTTCGCCAGCACTTCGCGTTCAGGTGTTCCTGCGACTTGCACAACGTACGTCTTGGGGACTCCGAATCGAGGATGGGTCAACCGTTGGGTGAGTTCGCCGTCGTTGGTGACCAAAATCAAGCCTTCACTGTGCAGGTCGAGGCGGCCGATCGTGTACAACCGTTGGCGATCGGCCGGGACCATGTCGATCACCCGCGGTCGGCCGGAGGGATCGCGCGATGTGCAAACGACGCCGTCCGGCTTGTTTACCATGTAGTAAACCCGCTGCGGCTGTTTGACGGGCGTTCCGTCGACGCGGATTTTTTGTCGCGTGGGATCTACCCGGGTGCCCAATTTTGTGACGACTTTGCCGTCGACTTCGACGCGACCGGTCGTAATCAGCTCCTCGCATTGTCGCCGACTTCCCAGACCGGCAGCGGCGAGCACTTTTTGCAGACGTTCGCCCTGAGCGGGGCCGTCCCGCTTGGCCGAGGTCTTTCGTGTCTTGGAAACCGGGGTTTTTCGACGTTTACCGGCTTTTTTCATGTTTGGTCGGGTCCGTGCATTTTGATGAGAACAGGCGAGGGTTGTGCCCATTCGGCTGCGGCTACGAAGCCGCGGAGACGCAGAATAAATCCCTAAGGGTTGATGAAAGCAGCCTTTGGGATGGCACCTTGATCGCGGAGCAATAAATCGATCATACCCGTGCGAGCATCAAGACGGTAGGCGATCCGGGACTGCGGCAGAAGCGGTTCACCATCGGTCCCAAGCCCAGGGACGCCGTCGTGCGCGCGGTGTTTCAGGCATTCCGTCGATTGCCCCGGGGGGGCGGGCGCCTTCCATGGGAAGTCCGCGGGCATTTTCGGGGAACGGATCGAAGACTTCGGCGGCCCGCCGTTGCTCTTCGGCGGTACCCGGCCGAGACCAACGGGGTGTTTGCAATGTTCGGCAACCGACTGCCGCGAGGCTTCCCGCCAAGAGAGCGATCAGCAATGCGCGGCCGACGGTCGGTCTCGTTCCGACCGTGACCGTCCAGCTTGTCCGCGACGGAAGGATTCGATTGGTGTGCCTTGAGGACATCGACGACTTCACTTCGAGATTCCGAGTTAAGAGAAGCCGGATTGTAGGTTTTGCGGCAAAGCGGTACCAGCCCGAATTCTCCTTCCAAGTGGGGGGTGACGGTTGCCTTGGCTGTTGCCCAAAGCTACATTTCATCGAACGCTAAATACCTAATGAGAGGGGATTGCGGCGAGTCGCTGCGGGGTGCGGCGGGGCTGAAAATTCATCGAGCCGGTAATCGGGATACGCCTTCATGGGGAAATTAGTTTTCCGGATTCCCCATTTCGATCTGTCCGAATCACAGCAAGACTTCGCCTGGACGGCCGGAGTCGATCGTTTGCCGGTGGATGCTCGTGGCCGTTTCGAAGGCGACCGGCTGGAATTCAATCTTCCGCAAGAAGCCGAAGGCGGCCTCGTTCTTCAATTTCCTTGGGTGGTCGAGCCGTGGGGGGAGTTGGCCCTCTTTACCGCTCCGCTTTTGCCCGACGAGAAACGCGAGTACTTTCTGCCCCTGGAATTGGCACGCGGCAAGATCGGTCAGCTTCGTAACGCATTGACCGAGTGGACGTTGCTGGGGTTGGACGTACCCCGCGATATTGTCGAATCTATCGATGATGCCGTCGCCCTTTTTTCACAATCGCTCGTGGCGGGCAAAGGAAGTCGATCAGGGGCAAGGTTCGCCGACGAGGCACTCCGGACCGCCGTCGAAGCGTCATTTCGGTTGTGCGATGTTTATGCCGACGGAGCCATCGCCGTTCGCCGGGAGATGGGGCGGCGCATTCCCTTTTTCCAGGCGATTGATTTGGGGACCGCCGTGCCGAGTTCGGCGTTGACCGACCTCATTACCGAGACGTTCACGACGGTTTCCATCGATGCCGGGTGGCGGCACACCTTGCTTGCCGAGGACCGGTTGGACTGGGATTTGCCCGATTCACTCGTGGAGTGGGCACGTCTTCATCGTTTGCCGCGGACGATGGGGCCGCTGCTTCGATTCGACCGCTACGGCTTGCCGGAATGGCTTCGAGAAATCGACGACGTGGAGTACATCCAACGGTTGGCCGTCGACTATCTCGAAAGCGTCGTGCGGGAGTATCGCGGTCGCATATCGATGTGGGAGGTCGCCGGGCCGGTGAATTTGCCGCTGGGTTTCGCGTGGGATGAGGAAGACGCGGCCAACTTTCTTGCCCGATGCGTTCACAAGGTTCGCTCGCTCGATCCGGCAACTCCGATCGTACTTTCCGTGCGTCAGCCTTGGGGGGAAGACCTTTTTCGATTGCGCAGCCAATTTTCGGGTTTGGTGTTGGCAAACGCGTTCGTTCGAGCGGGACTGGGGCTTGCGGGAGTCGTCCTGGAGATTCATTTGGGATACGCGCCCGCCGGAACCTTGCCTCGCGACCTTCTCGACTTGAGTCGCCAGCTCGACTACTGGGGAATGCTCGGCACGCCGTTGTACGTTCGATTTTGTGCGCCCGACGATTCCGGTCCCGATCTATTGGCCACCGGTCCGGCACGCCCCTCCCCTGCCCCTTGGAATCCCGCGATGCAACGGGCGTGGGCTCGTCATTATCTCCGCATGGCGCTCACGAAACCCTACGTTCACGGCATCTTCTGGTCGCCGTTTCGAGATGCGGAACCGCACGAGTTTCCGCACGGGGGCCTGATCGACGTTGCGGAACGCCCGAAACCTGCGATCGGCGTTCTTCAAGAATTGCGGTCCGCCTTGTTGTGACACCCCTTCGCCGCACGTGGACAGAAAATCGGCATCGCGGTAAACTGATAGTTTTCCTGCACTTAGGTCACGGTCATTACAAAGTCGAGCGAGATCGAGCGGCGTCGGCCACGGCGGAACGTCTTGATCCAAAATCGGCTGTTTCCGAGTTCGCCATTGTGGAGTGCTTCCGATGCAGATGGAGCAACTGGTTTCCCTGTGTAAACGGCGAGGTTTCCTCTTTCAGTCGAGCGAGATCTACGGCGGACTCAACGGCTTTTGGGACTACGGACCGTTGGGAGTCGAACTGAAACGGAATATCCGCGAGGCCTGGTGGCACGACATGGTGACGGCCCACAACGAGCTGGTTCCGCCAGAGGGGGCTCCCAGCGCCTACGAGATGGTGGGGCTCGATTGCACGATCATCATGCATCCGCAAGTTTGGAAGTGCTCCGGTCATTACGACCTGTTTCATGATTACATGGTCGACTGCCGCGAAACCAAGCGCCGCTATCGGCATGATCAAATCGTCGGCCGGTGGGTTTCGTACAACGGGCAACAGGTTTTCGTGACGACGGATGTGGCCGGTGACGAGGCGGAAGAAGAGATTTTGCGCAACGCGCTGAAGTTTTTCGGTCTGCGCAGCAAGCAAGCTGATCGCCTCACTTGGGAAAGTCCGGTCGTCAATTTGACGACGGTCGAAGATTTCGGCAAGGTGTTGGCTCCCGGCGCGAAGACGGTCGGCACCCTGACCGAGCCGCGCGAATTCAACTTGATGTTCAAGACGTATGTCGGCGCGCTGGGCGGCGAGGAGTCGGCTGCTTTCCTGCGGCCGGAGACGGCCCAAGGAATCTTCGTCAATTTCAAGAACGTCCTTGACAGTACGCGGGTAAAGATTCCGTTCGGTATCGCGCAAATCGGAAAGAGCTTTCGCAACGAAATCACGCCGCGAAACTTCACGTTCCGGTCTCGCGAATTCGAGCAAATGGAGATCGAATTCTTCTGTCGTCCCGAGACCTCGAGAGCGTGGTACGAATACTGGCGAAATCGGCGGTTTCGCTGGTATGTCGAATTGGGCCTGGCGGGAGAACGGCTTCGCCTGCGGGACCACGATCCCGATGAACTTAGCCACTATTCTTGTGGTACGGCCGACATCGAATACGCATTTCCCTTCTTGGCCGAGGGGCAATTCGGCGAACTTGAGGGGATCGCACATCGGGGCGACTTCGACTTGCGAAGTCACATGGAAGGAAAGCTCGTACGCCGCGGCGACGAACTGGTCGTCGAGACCGATGAACACGGGCAACCGAAATATCGGGGAAGCGGGCGCGATTTGACCTATTTCGACGACGAGACCCGCGAACGATTCGTGCCGCACGTCATCGAGCCTTCGGCGGGGGCAGATCGTGCCACTCTGGCGTTTTTGTGTGAGGCCTATCGGGAAGACACCGTTCCCGACGACAAAGGCAAGCCGACCACGCGAGTCTTGCTTTCGTTGCACCCGCGGTTGGCACCTTTCAAGGCGGCGGTGTTCCCGCTCGTCCGTAAAGACGGAATGCCGGAAATTGCCCGCGAGATCTACGGGGAACTGAAGCCCCGGTACAACGTTTTCTACGACGAGAAAGGGGCTGTCGGTCGCCGCTATCGCCGTCAAGATGAAATCGGCACGCCGTACTGCATTACCGTTGATAGCCAGACGCTTGAAGACGGCACGGTGACGATCCGGGACCGAGATTCGTTGCGGCAATGGCGGGTCAAGCGGGATGAAGTCGCGGCGTCTCTGGCCTCGCTCATTCAGGATCCGACGGCGATACCCGACGCGTAGCTGTTAGATGAGGCAGGTTGCGTGAACCGGGCAAGATACGGCGGTCGATAAACTGCTGTTTCGGAAACTTTTTGCCTGCTTGGTGCGTCCAAACAATAGGAGCGGTCTTGCGGTGTGGTCCTTGGGAACCATACAGATTCCCATAGGGAAAACCTAATCTGATTGCCGTCGCCGGCCGGTTGATCGCGCCGGGCAGAAAGCTACAGCGGGCTGGTGAACGGCAACGACCTCCATGAAAGGAGGCGGCGCATGCAAGACCGAATTGTATCTCGTCGACCGCCGATGCGTACCGCATCTGCTCTTTGGAAGATCGTGGCGGCGAGCGCGGCGTTCATGATCGCTGTTCATGCGGGTCCCATGGCTTCCGCTCAGTCGTGGGAGGAAAAGACACGGCAGAATTTCGCACCGCCGACGATAGCACGACCCGATTTTGGGATTCAGTCTCCCCCCGGAGTCTCGATCGATCGGCCCGGTTCGCCGCCGGAAGTCGAGAACCCCGTGGAACCGCCGCCGTCAAACGGAGGGGATCGCGGTGGTTGGTGCCCGGGCATTTACCCGTGTTGGCCTTGGTATCCGTATCACTGTTACCGTGAGTATCGACGACGGTGGTGGGCGTATCCCGTCTATCCGGGTTACGGATACTACCCGGACTACTATGGGTACTATCCGCCGTATGGGGCACCACGCCCGGTGTACCCGGTTCCGTATCCCGTTTATGTTCCGGTCGATCCCTTGATTGGTGGGAGGCGGGATCCTGCCCTGCCGAACGCCGGGCGGGCTGAACGCGACGATGCGGCCCCGGATGCCGACGAAATGCTGGATCGGCTAGAGCAGCGGGCGAAGGAAACGGCCCGACAGGAAATTCGTATCGGCGATTCGTTGTTTGCGCAGGGGAAATACGCCGAGGCTTCCGTCCGATATCGCCGCGCGATTCGGGCCGACGGCACTCTCGCCGATGCGTGGATCCGGCAAGCATTGGCCCTGATTGCGTTGGGAAACTATCCGACGGCCGTCGAGATGATGAAGCGAGGGCTTGCACTCGCCCCGGATTGGGCGCAACGCGGCTTTCGATTGGACGATCTCTATGGAAAGGACGGGGTCGCAAAGCGAGTCCATATCGGTGATTTAGCCCGCGAGGTGGCCGCCAATCCGAATAACGCCGGGCGGTTGTTCTTGCTTGGGGTGATGCTCTACTTCGACGGCGAACGCGAGGCTGCAGGAGAGTTTTTCCGGCGATCCGCGGCGAATGATGCGGCAGGGACATTGCCGATCGATGCGTTTTCAGAAAACGCGGGTCACTAGGGGGGATCGCACCGGCAACCGCGTTCAGCGTCTCGCGGAGAGCCTCGATTTCATTCGAGAGGTGTGGGATCGTAGCTCAGAATGAGCGGGCGCCGACAGTTCAAACTCATCGTCGAGTGAATCCAAATCGACGTCGACGAGAGCTTCGTCCAGTTCCGAGAGCTTGCGGGCGGTGGATTCCCCCACCTGCCCGAGCCGGTCCATTTGGAATACCAGCCCGATCAAGAGAACGACGATTCCACACAGGGCGATCGGGATCCCGTAATTGCTCAGCTCGGGCCGCGATGCCAATATCGCCCATCCTTCGAGCACAGCTCCGCAGACGGTCGCCATCAGCCCGATCGCGAGGATCGGCCATGTGAACCACGCGCTGATGTCGTCGTCCATGGCGAGATTCGGCGAACGGTGACGAGGACGGTGCGGGCCGATACGCACTTCGTGCCCGGCATCCACCCGATAACGCTTATGCCGCCTTCTCGCGTTGGGTTCGGCAGGTACCGATTCCAGCAGCCGTTCCAAGTGGGCAAGCCGTTCTTCGATCGACCAAAAGGTGGCGGAGCGGCGTAGGTTTTCTGTTCCGACCAGCGGTAAGTCGGTGTCCCGAAGGCCGGAATCGAGAGATTCCGTTCGGTCAACGGCCGGTTCCGGCGCATGCGGCTCGGGAACCCTCGACGTCGATGCCTTGGCCGAGAGATCCATGCGCAAATCGGATTCGGGACGTCCTTCCGCCGGTGCCGTACCGCAACGCAGGCAGACGTATCGACCTGCCTCGTGGGAGAAGACGCGGGGAATGTCCTGCTGGCAATGGTCACACCACATGGTGTTCTATGGATCGGCTTTTCCCTCGCCGGACTTTTCCGATTTTGCTGCCGATCCGGTTTTGTGAGAATATGAACAAAATGCGGTGCCTGGGCTGTTTTGGGGGCCGCTCACGCGTCGGTGTATTCCGTTTTGCGGCGCGGCATGAACTTGCACAGCAGGATGCCGCCGAAGTAGAGGCACGAAAGCGGCACGGCCATCATCATCTGGCTCGAGGGATCGGGCGGGGTCAGCAACGCGGCCGTGACAAAAACCACCACGACGGCGATTCGCCACTTCGACCAGTAATCATCGACCGTGAAGATGCCGATTCGCTCCAAGAAGAGCATGACCAGCGGAAGCTGGAACCCGATGCCGAATCCCAGCGGCAATACCAGAACGAACCGTAACCACTCGCTGATTCGCGGTTCGAGTTCGATGCCCATCCATTCGTTGAACCGGAACAGGAACGTCAACACCGGCTCGAACACGAACAGGAAGGCCAGCATCGCCCCGGCCGTGAAGAGCACCAAGCTGAAGGGCAAGAACGTGTACACGAACTTGCGCTCGTGTCGATAAAGCCCGGAGGCGACGAATGACCAGATCTGCCAGAATATCCACGGGGCGGCCAACAAAGCACCCACCAACAGCGATGCCCGCATGTAGATCGAAAACGCCTCGTGGGCGCCCAGGCTTTTGGCTTTGACGCGAGGATCCTTTTCGGCCTTGCGCCACACGAACACATGCATCATGTCGTCGGTGTCGAGCTGCCGCAGCGAATCTTCGTAGACGTCGGTTAGTTCCCCCCACGCATCGAGCGAAGCGGTCACGCGCCGGAGTTCTTCTTCGACCTTTTCGATTCGAGCATTGGCAGCAGCTTGAATGGTGCGGAGTAGTTTCGCCTCGGGAGCTCGCTTCGCCTCGACGCACTTACCAAAAGCGGTAAGTTGGTCGGCGTCGGCATCTTCACCGGCGGAAAGAAGTTTCGGCAAGGAATTCAACGTATTCCATTCCTCGTCGCTCCAACTGTCGGCCGGTGTGCCGAGAACGTTGATCGCCGCCGCGAGTTGCCCCCTCTTTTGGGCGAGCTGTTTTTGCAACGTGGCCAGCGATTCCTCTAATTGTGGGGCAATTTCGCCCGGGGTGATGTAAAACTCGTCGACCAGGAGGTTTTCCCGCTGAAGGAACGATGCGGCCGCCTCGACGTCGAAGGGGACATCCGTTCCGGCCTCCTCCAGTTGGGTGATGCGTTCGTCGATTTCTTTTTGCGATTGCCGCAGGTAATGCTTCGTGAGCGCTTTTTGCAAAGGCATCTGGATGATTTGCACGACTTGGTTGCCGAACAGCAAGCCGATGCAAAAACCGACGCCCAGCCCCAGAAGCGCCCGGAACAGACACGTCCGGAGCTCTTCCAGGTGCTCACCGAAGGTCATCGTCGATTCGCGGAAGAGGTCCTCGTCGGAGCGAGGCGGTCGAAAGAGTCGGATCATGGCGGGTCGTCTATTGAGTGAACGGCGGAGAGGCCGCCGCCGGGATTCACAACCGAGGTAAGCCTCTATGTTACCACCGGTCGGAACCGCCTTCAAACCGGCTGTCGGAGCAATCGTCTTCTAAAAACACTCCTTTGCCGATGCGATTGTGCCGGAGCCGATGAGGTTGCATTGTGCCGCCGACCGTGCCGGCAAACGAGTTGAAAGGCCGAGCCGGGGGTGTTGACGCTGCCGGGGGAGCAGGGCAAAATACCAAAGAGCCGTCGGGGAAACGCCCCGTCGGACGGTGCAAATCGCGGAAGTTTCGCGTGGCTCCAGCCGATGTAACGAATGCGTTCCGCGAAAAAAGCCCCCTTCGTCTAGTGGCCCAGGACGTCGGATTCTCAGTCCGAAAACAGGGGTTCGACTCCCCTAGGGGGTACTCACAAGTTCCGCCTCTCTAAGGCGGTTACGTCCACGGTGTTTTCGGATGCATAGTCCGAAAACACCACGCTAACCCGAGGGAGGACCCGAGCGACCGAGCCAAGACGCGGGAGAGGCCCGCGACCGCGAGGCGCGGGAGGCCGGAAAAAACAAAGTGCGGGGCCTCGTCACCCCCGCCGCGTTTGGTGTGCCGGTTGGTTCTACCTCTCCCGCTTCTTTTTTGCCGCAGATCGAGAAATCGGGGACGAGCGAGCCAAGACGCGGGAGAGGCCCGCGACCGCGAGGCGCGGGAGGCCGGAAAAAACAAAGTGCGGGGCCTCGTCACCCCCGCCGCTTTTGGTGTGCCGGTTGGTTCTACCTCTCCCGCTTCTTTTTTGCCGCAGATCGAGAAATCGGGGACGAGCGAGCCAAGACGCGGGAGAGGCCCGCGACCGCGAGGCGCGGGGGGCCGGAGAAATCAAAGTGCGGGGCCTCGTCGACCCCGCCGCGTTTGGTGTGCCGGTTGGTTGTACCTCTCCCGCTTCTTTTTTGCCGTGCGGGGCGCCGCGGGGCGCTTCTGCGGGCGAAAAAAACTTTTTTCGCCCGGCGCTTGGACTGTGCGCTTGACAAGCCCGCCGCCGCCGCGTAGATTGATCGTCGCGACGCTCGAGAAGCGGGCTACAACCCCGCCGCGTCGCCGACCAACACCAAACGCCTCTGGACGATCGACGCCCTCTTGGCGGAAGCCGGCCGGGCGCGGTCGCAGGAGGCCGCGATCTGGGTCCCGGTCGGAAGGTCCCGGATTCCTGAACGAACCGTTTGCGCCCTTGGTGCGCCCCGGAGATCGCTCCCGTTGCGCCTGGAGTCTGCGCCCGCGGGTCGGGCGTGCGATGCGCGCCCCACTCTGTAGCGACCGGGACGACCCGCGGGCTGTTTGACACAAACAATGCATGAAGCACGGCCGCCAGAGACGGAGCGGTGAGCTATGGTTGTAATGATCCGCCTATTAGGAGGGTTCAGCCATGACGAGCACCGCACCGCAACTACGTGTGTGGCGGCCGAGCGAGGAGCCGCCGGCCTCGCCGACGTTGTGCGAGGTCTTCCGGGAGCGGATCGAGCCGGCGAAGCGGGCATCCGGGACGAGCGAGCGGACGCTTGCCGAGATCCGGTCGAGCCTGGGCCTGTGGGCGCAGGTGACGGGGGATCCGCCGATCGACACGATCACCGAGGAGTTGTTGGACGCCTTCGTCGCGGAGCTGGGGACCCGACCGGGCCGGGGCGATCGCCCGCCTGGCGGCCAAGAACGCCGTCATCATCCCCTGTGCCGACCGGAAGGAGGTGGCCGGCTGGGCGAACCACCTGGCGCGCACCTTCCACGTCAACAAGGATCCCGAGGCGATTCCCGGCGGCTTCCACGTCGCGATCACCACCCCCGACGGGCGTCGCGTGCACGTCGTCGCGGTGACGCTGGAGGACGTAAAAACCAAACGACGCGCGGCCTGGCGGGTGTTCCACGAGCTGGCGCACCTGGTCGACGCCCCCGACTCGCCGCAGGCCCGGCGGCTGAGCGACACATCGGAATGGCGGGATCTGCTCGCCGAGGTCAAGCCGCGACTGGCGACCCTGTCGGCGCGACGGGCCTCGCCGCGGGAGCTCTTCGCGGAGCTGTTGGCCTACGCCTGGGAGGCGGCGGTCGCCCGCCGCAGGAACGAAAGGCCGCTGTTCACGATCCCGGAGAGGATCGCCCAATACTTCCAGCGGCCGACCAGCAACCACCAGAGCCTGATATAACCGAGCGGATGGCGGAGGGTGCGATATGCCCGGATCAGCTTCCAGCGACGCTCGTAGCGGCGGCGTTCCTCCGGCGTCATGCGGGCCAGCTTCCACCGCCGGTTCCGCCCCGCCTTCCACTTCCCCCAGCGTTCCGGGTGCTTCCGCTGGTGGCGTGCCACCGCGTCCAGATAGCGATCACAATCCCATGACGACAACGGCGGCAGGTTCCGCAGTTCCTCGTCCGGCTCGTCCCGGAACTCAAAGTAGTAGAAATCGCAGCCCGGCGGCGCCGTATCGAAGATGCTGTAGTAAAGCGGCACGCGGTCGCCGATACGCTCCCTCGTTCCCTCGGTGCTCTTCACCAGATACCTGGCCATCGTGCGCCCCCTTGTGCGGAAAGAGAAAAGACGACCGGGTTCCAACCGCCCAAGACACCCATATTATCGAACCGTTCCCGCGAAACGGCAAGAAAAAAACGGCCGAAATCCGCTCGCAAGCCCTGGAGTGAGAACGATGAGCGAACCGTCCGCCCGTCGACCGCAACCCGAAAACGGCTACTACCCGAAGACGATCGCCGTCGATCTCGACGGCGTCCTCGCCCGCTACGACCGTTGGCGGGGACCGCTTCATTTCGGGGCGCCGATCGAGGGGGCCCGCGAGTTCCTGGCCGCGCTGCGTCGGCTGGGCCGCGTGCTGATCTACACCACCCGCACCAGCGCCGAGGCCAACGGCGGGACGTCCGTCGTCGAACTGGTCGATCGCGTGCGGGGCTGGCTGGACGACCACGAATTGCCCTACGACGCGATCCACGCCGGCGGCGGAAAGCCGATCGCGGCGGCCTACGTCGACGACCGGGCCGTCGTCTGCCGCCCGCAGGAATACGGACGCGCCGCCTTCGAGGCCGCCTTGGATCGCGTCGCCTTCCTCACGGAGACCGAACGATGACGACCATCACCCCCGCGGATCCGGCAAAACTGTTTCCGCCGGAATTGTTCAAACGGGTGCCGGCGGTGCCCGTCTTCGCCGAGCACGAAACGACGCTCTCCGACGGCCGCCCCGCCCGCTACGACCGCGCCGCCCTTGAGGCGATCGCCGAAACGTGCAACCGGCGGATCGCCGAGACCGGCGACTACGTGGCCCTCGTCATCGGCCACGCCCCGCCCTGGGAAGAACGGCCGGTGATCGGCTTCGCGGGCCCCTTCCGCGTCGTCGATCGCGACGGCCGGGCCGTCCTGGTCGCCGACTTCCACCTCTACAAGGAACACGCCGACGCGCTGAAAAAGTATCCCCGCCGGTCGCCGGAATTGCACGTCCCGCGAGACGGGCGACCGTTCGATCCCTCGCGCGTAGTCTTGGATCCGATCTGCCTGCTCGGCGCCAGCACGCCGCGACTGCCCACCGGGCTGACCCACCTCTACAGCGCACGCGCCGGCGACGGCGTGATCGTCGACCGCTACGCGGCGGTCTACCCCTCGGCGGCCGACACCTACATTCCGACCCCCGCAAGTGCGCCGCGCGGCCCTGATAGAATCGAACCGACGCGAGATCGGGACATCTACACGCAACCCGACGAGGAACCCAAGATGCTGACGCCGGAAGACATCAAGGCCCTGCTGGCCGCCCTCGAAGAGCTGCCCTGGGTGAAATGGGCGAAGACGCAGGCCGAAAAGGCCGCCGCCGAGGGCGACGACGAACCGCAAGACACAACGGCCGCGCCGGACGGCGAACCGGACCAGTACAGCGACGACCGCCCGCCCGAGCCGCCGCAGCCGCCCGCCGAAGACGACAAGCACGCCGCCCCGCCGACGCCGGACGCCAAGCCTGACCAGCCCGAGCCCGAGCGCTACAGCCGCCGCCTCGGCGAGCTGGCCCGCGAGATCTACACGCTCCGCGGCGAACTGGAAAAGGAACGCGGCCGCCGCGTCGACACCGAGCGACGGGCCCGCCTCGAGGAACTCAGCCGCCGCTACCAGTTGGACGTCGACGAGGAACTGGAACGCTGCCGCTATTCGCGCATGGCCGACGACGAGTTCGCGCGACACCTGGAGCTGATCGAGACACGCTACCGCCCGATCCCGGCCGATACGTTCTTGCCGACGACCGTCGCCGAGTCCGACGCCGGCGATCACCCGGGAAGCGCCAAGGAACGCTATCAACGGCACCGCGACGCGGAGCTGCGCCGCCGGGCCGTCGAGATCGGCAAGCGCCTGGCCGCCCGCGGCCAATACAAGCCCTTCGACGAGATCCTGGCCGAGCTCCACGACCAACAATAACGAGGACCGAGTCCATGCCGAACACCCCTCCGCAACTGGTCGCCGCCGGCGACATCCGGCCCTGCCGCTTCGTCAAAATCGCGGCCCAACACAAGGCCGCCGAGTGTGACGCGAACGAGCTGCCGATCGGCGTCTCGCAGCAAGGCACCGACAAGCCGGAGATCGAGAACCTATCGAGTGCGACGCTGGCCGCGGCCGCCGGCGAGTCCCTGCAAATCTACTCCGTGGGCGACGTCTGCCTGCTGGAAGCCGGCGCGACGATCAACGCCGGCGACCGGCTGAAAAGCGACGCCGACGGGAAAGGCGTTCCGATCGCAACGACCGGGACGGCGCTTCAAAACTACGGCGCCGTGGCCTTGCAGGACGGCGCCGCCGGCGAGCTGGTCCGCGTCTTCGTGCTGATCGGGTCGGAACGGCCCGCATTGGCCTGATTGTTCCCCTGTGGTCTGAAGAAAACGGGTGTTTGCCATGCCTGCCGTCTATCCGTCCTCGAGCAACGTCTACGTCCCCAACCTGGAGGCGTCGCAACGGCTGATCGTCGACTTCGCCCGCAACGTGCGGGACTTCGCCGTCTCCCGCTACGCCCAAATCATGCCCGTGACCAAAATCGGAGGCCTCTACCTCGAGATGACCGTCGAGGAGGCCGGCCGCATCCTCGACACGGATCTGTCGCAGTTCGTCTGGTACGACAACCAGCCCGCCCCGGAGGGCAACGACGGCCTCGAGGCCTTCGAGTTCAAACAATTTCAATGCCGGCGGCTGGCGTTTTCGTACAGCGTCGGTTTGCGGACCGTCGACAACGCGGATTGGTCGATCCTGGCGACGCAGGAATCCATCAAGGCCCGGCAGGCCATGACCGCGAGAACGCAGGCGGTGGTCAACGAGATCTTCGACCCTGCGAAGTATCCCGCCGATCACGTCGTCGACTGCTCGAGCGCAAAATGGAACGCCGCCACGACGACCAACCTGAACATCCGCAAGGCCGTCAACGCGGGGATCGCGAAGGTCTTCGACGCGACCCTCGGGGCGGTCGATCATCAAAACATGATCCTTGTCATGGGCGACGCCGTGGCCCGAGCGATGAGCGAATCGCAGGAAATCGTCGACTACCTCAAGGGAAGTCCCGACGCCCTGGGCGCGCTGCGCTACCAGTTTCGGGATGAGACGCCGACGTCCGAGTCGTTCGGGCTGCCGTCGCGTCTCTACGGCGTGGAAGTGGTGGTCGACAAGACCCGCAAGGTGACCAGCAAGAAGCGGGCGACCACCGTCCGCGAACCCGTCTTGCCGTCCAACGCCGCCGCCTTGGTCTCCCGTGTCGGCGGCCTCGAGGCGCCGTATGCCCCGACGTCCTTCTCGACCTGCTGCTTGTTCATGAAGGAAGAGATGACCGTCGAGCAACTGCAAGACACGAACAATCGACGGATCCTCGGGCGTGTGGTCGAAGACTACGACGCGAAACTGGTGGCGCCGGCGACCGGCGTCCTGTTTACGAATGTCGTCTGATCGAGGCCCCGGCGATGGCTTACGCGACGGCGGCCGACCTGGCCGCCCGCTACGACGAACGGCTGTTGGCCGACCTGGCCGGCGACGGCGAGCCCGCCGCCGACTGGTCCCAAACGCCGCGCATTTCGGCGGCATTGGCCGGCGCGTCCGGCGAGCTGCGCAGCGCCGCCGCGGTCGGCAATCGCTACACGCCGGAGATCCTCGAGGGATTGTCGGGCGACGATCGGGCGTTCCTGGTCGACATCGTCTGCCTGCTGGCCCTGCGGCGGCTGGCGTCGTCGCGGGTCGCCACGATCGGCGAGGAAACCTACCGCGAGATCGCCCGCCGCTGCGACGACCTGCTCGACCGCCTGCGACGCGGCGAGCGGGTGTTTGCCGCCGACGAAGTGCGGCGGGCCGAGACGCCGGACACCGGCGGCCTGACCGCGATCGAATACGATCGGCTGAACTTGATTCCGGACCGCTGTCGCAACTATTACCCTTCGCGGGCCTCACGCCTTCCGTTCGGGCGATAGGAGTAGAAGATGGCTGGCACGATACACGTCCCCGGGGCCGTGACCTGGCTGATCAACACCGAATCGTCGGGGTCCTTCACCGAATTGGGGATCGCCAACGGCGGCGTCACCATCCGCGAGCAAATCTTCACCGAGCCCGTCCACAACGACATGCGGGGCGGAAACGCGGGCCCGCCGATCGACCTCAACTACCTGGGCGAGATGCACTTCGTTCGCGGCGAGCTGAACGTCTACGACCAAGACGTCCTCGACGCCCTGCGGGCCCGGATCAACGCGGCGACCTCGGGCCTGACGAAAGACGAGGGGCGGGTTTTCCCGCCCGGGTTTCTGCTCAAGAAGAACACGGCCCACTACAAGCTGCAATTGCTGGCGGAGAATTTCGTCCGCGAATATCAAGTCGCCGTCCCCGTGCAGCCGATCGAGATCCCGCGCGTCGGGCCCTACGCCGCGAGCTGGGTCGTCGAGTTCCAATGCCTCGCCGACGATTTCGATCGCCTGTACGTGGTGCCTACGACCACGACCAGCACGACGCCCGCGCCATGATCCGCCGCATGTTCGGGAAACTCGCCGACGCCATCCTGCGCCGCCGCGACGAACGGCGGGGCCTGTACCGTCTGTGGGACGGCCGGCGCTGGCGCCGCCTCGACTGGCTGCGCGTCTACCGCGCGTTTCTGGCGGATCCCGTGCTGACCGACGAGGCCACGGCGCAGGCCGTCGAGGCGCAGGGCCCGGAGACCGATCGCTACCTGGACGCCCTGGCCCGTCTTTTCGGCGTCCGCCGGTACGACCCGCAAACCGGCGACGGGCTCACCGACGAGGAGCTGTTCGCGGCCTTCGCGGCCTTCTCGCAATGGATCCTGCAAAAAAAAATGCCGTCCGGGAACTCGCCGACGGCTTCGCCGTCTACGGCGAGGCGGCCTTCCGTATCTACGACGCCGAGCCCGACGACATCCGGGCTTTGATCCTGCACGCCGAGCGGATCCGCCTGCAAAAGGCCTGGCTGATCGCCTGCGGGATCTCGCTGCAATTCTCCGATCCGCTGCCGGAGGCCCTGTTCGAGGCCCTGGCGAGCGATCCCGATCAAGCCCGACGCGAATATCGGCGTTACCTGGCCGACCGGGCCCTGGACAGACGAGCCGCCGACCTGGGAATCTGAGCCATGCCGTTGCGCCACCTGGAAGCCGTCCTCGAGCAACTCGCCGCCGTCGAGGCCCACAACCGGCGCCGCGAGACGCCGCACGTCGTCGACGCGAGCACGGTAACCAACGCCATCGCCCTGTCGCGACGCCTGCGGGGTGAAGAGGAACAAGACAAGGCGGCGACGGCGGCCCGCCGCTTCGCCGCCGCCTTGCGCACGGCCGCCGAACACTTGAGAACCCTTCCGCAAACCGTCCGCGCCGCAGCGCC
This sequence comes from Thermostilla marina, assembly GCF_054657455.1. NCBI lineage: Bacteria > Pseudomonadati > Planctomycetota > Planctomycetia > Pirellulales > Thermoguttaceae > Thermostilla > Thermostilla marina. Next base: position 2,205,249 of record NZ_BAAHYR010000001.1, read on the forward strand.
CAAGGGCAAGGCCCCGGAAAAGCCGAAGGGACCGGCCAAGGACAAAAAACCGCGTCGGCTGCCCTTCGACATGCAGGCGCTCCGCGCCTTCGCGGATTTGACGGACGCCCAAGTCCGCGCCGGCAAACGCGTCGACGCTTTCACGCTGGCCCTGGCCGTCGCCGCCCGCGCCCTGATCGGGTTCCGCGACAAGCTGGTTGCGCTGCGCCCGGGCCGGTACGTCGGACCGCTGCGATTCGCCGCGCATGCCATGCGGCACGTCGCCCGCCGACGCCCCGCCCTCTCGGCCGTTCGCGGCGCACTGCTGGCCCCGAGCCGCGTCATCCACCGGATCGGCCGCTCGCTCCGCCGCGTCTCCGCGGACCGGGGCCCGCAGTCCGCCCGCATCGTCGCCAAGGCCGCCGGGGCCGGTCGCAAGCTGGTCGGGGCCGGTCGCAAGCTGGCCGGGGCCGGTCGCAAGCTGGCCGGAGCCGCCGCCGCCCGAACCGCCGGAGCCGCCGCCCGAACCGCCGGAGCCGCCGCCGCGGCCGGAACTGCGGGCGCCGCGGCCGAAACCGCCGGAACCGCCGCCGCGGCCGGAACCGCGGGCGCCGCCGCCGGAACCGCGGGCGCCGCCGCCGCCGGAACCGCCGCCGCGGCCCTCTCCGCCGCCGGCCCGATCGGCCTGGTCGTGGGCGTCGCCGTCGCCTTGGCGGCCCTGCCGTTTATCGCAAAACAACTGGGCATGGCCTTCCTCGAGGCCCGCTACCGCATCGCGGAATTCTCGGCGACCGTCGGCCGGGCCCGCGCCGAAATGCAGGCCTACGAGATCGGATCGAAGGTCCGCGAGGGCGCGCGGACCGGCGAGTCGACGTTGTTGTTGACCCGCGAGATGATCCGCCTGCGCCGCGAATTGGGGCCCATCCGCCGCTTCGCGATCAATATCGGGAATCTGAGCTTGACGGCTATGGCCTACACCGGGCGGCTCATCGTCGAGCTAAGCGGCATCGTCGACGTGCTGCGCCTGGTCAACCAAGCCCTCAACCATATTTTGCGTTATCTGAACAAGACGGATTTCACAGATCCGCAAACCCTGCGGTTCCTGGACGAGCTCGCCACCCGCCCGCGAAGCATTCCGCCACGACGGAGAAATCCGCCGCCATGAGTGTGACCATCTGCCGCTATGGACTGATCGAGATCACCGGCGCAAGCATTCGGCAATTTTCGCAGCGCGTCGAATACGACGCGACCCAATCGGACGCCGTCGCCCTGGTCACGGACCTGGAGATCGAGGGGTTCATCGACCCGTCGGGAGCCCCCGGTCTGCCCGATACGCACCCGATCGCCTCGCTCAATCCGGCGGCGCCGGTCTCGCTGAATCCGCTCGAAAGCATCAAGGCCGCGTTGCTCACGCCGCGCCTGCCGCTCGAGCTGTATTTTGTGACCTACGACGAAAGCGGCAGCGCCACCGCCAAGGAATACATCTTCATCGCTCACGCGAACGCCGACGAACCGGCCGGCCTGGACGTCGACCGCGGCCCGAAACCGCAAGGCGTCGACGTGCACACCTTCGCCAGAAACCTGGTCGCCGTCACCTGGTCGGTCCGCATCAAGCAAATCCCCTGGGATCGCCTCGGCCGGCCGTTGCCGCCGAAGACCGGCACCCGCGGGCATTCCGAGCCGGTCTTGTCGAATCGCTGGAGCCTCACCGAATCGGTCGACCACAACGGTTTCGTGACCAAGACGATCGTCGGGCAGATCCGCGTCGCGGCCCCCGTGCCCGAGTGGCAAGTCTTGGCCCGGCTGTTCGCCGTGCCGCCGCTGGAACGCTCGTTTCGCCGCGATTCGATGGAGTACGGCATCGAACAAGACGGGGTGACCGTGCGCTACCGCATCGTCGACCGCCAAGTCCATACGTCCGCCCCCTACCCGGCGACGAACCTCGACCTCGAGCACACCGAGCATATCGCCAACCTCGGCTATGAAGTCCTTTCCGAATGCCGGGTGACCCTGGAGGGGCCCATCTGGGCGAACAAGTCGCACCTGATCGCCCGCGCGGCGCAATTGCTGCTGGACCGCCTGGCCATCGACCGCTTCCGCGGCGATTTCGGGCGGACCTGGTTCCTCGATTCGCTGACGCTGACCGAGTACATCGGCACCGGTAACCGCGTCAGTGCGACGATGCGGATCAAGCGATTCCCGCTGGGTGACGATGGAAAGACTGGTCTCGCCGGAACCGCTGCCAAGGCCTTCTGGCGGGTTCTCAAGTTGATTAGCGATATTCCTACGGGAGGCGCCAGAACTTTTGGCGATATGCTTGCCGAAAAGCTCAAGGACGCGATCCTCGAGGCCTTCGACGAGGACAACCAAACGCCGCCGCCTTCGGCCGATTTCTTTCAATACCTGCGCCTGAACTTGTTCGGATCGGATCCCGATCTGCCGGCCCTGCCCTACGGCCCGGACGAAACCCGGACACTCTTGCGGCACGACGTCACGCGGTCGCAAGAGATCAGCCCCTGGGGATATACCCCCTGGCAACCGAAATTGGGCGGGGAATTGCAAGGCCGCAGCCCGGGCGACAAATCCGCGCCGCAGCCTGTGGAATCGCCGATCGAACGCAACCCGGCGGTCATCGCGTTGTTCACCTGCTACGCCCAAGTGCCTTGGCGGCCCCCGCACGACATGCGGAAGGCGCCGCCGTGGAAACCGAAGCGCGAGCAAGATCTGCGCGACGCACGCAAAGAGGGCGAACGGAAGGACGGCGAAGCCGAGACCGGCGACCTGGGCGGCGGTGGAAAACACGCCCCGGACGAGGGCGATCAGGCCGGCACCTTCGGCGGCCGCGTGCACCTGGCGAGTGTGACGAGACAGGTTCCCACGCGAGTGATTCCGGTCGCCTTCGAGTCCCCGCTTAAGGCCGCCGCGGCCGCCGGCGGCATCTATACCTTGGTACGGCTGTCCGGCACCTACCGCGCACGCACCGGAACGAAGGCCATCCCGCTGTCGATCACCGCCTCCGATGAAGACCACGAGACGGACGATCAGATTCTGATCACGTCGTCGCGGCAGGCCATCCGACGCCGCGTCGTCTACGAGGCGGAACGGGCCGGCGACTGGCCCGACGTCCCCGCACCGATCCCCTACCAGACGCCCGACGGGATCCGGGGCCGGATCCTCGACTGGGCGATCGAGCTCCGGCCGCCGCAGGTCGGCCCCGACGGCAAGACGTTGTTCTACGCCGTCCGCGCCGTGTATCTATTCGCCCTCAACCGCGCACCGACCTACGGCGAGGACCTCGAACTGGGCCTCGGCCCGCACCTTTCGGGACGCGGCGTGCGCCCCTTCTCCCTGGCCCGACACGCCGACCCGCGGGCCCTCTTGTTTCGCGGCGACCGCCGCTTAAAGCGCCCCACGTCCCCGGGAGAAAAGCCCAATGAAACTGTATGACCCGACCAACCGCGACGGCCTATTCGACTATCTCGGTCGCGTCTGGCACGAAATGGAGACGCTCGACGCGGCCGCGGCGAACCTGGAAACCGCCGCCGACGCGATTGGCGACCTACTAGTCGCCGATGCGACGCTCTTCGACCCGGCGGCGAATCCCGGCGACCCGCCGACCGTGCACGCGGCCCGGCACGCGGCGGCCGTCCGATCCGCCGCCGCCGACCTGGCCGCCTGGGCCGCGGAGATCGCCCGCAAGGCCGTATCGGAGGCACTGGGCCGCGACGTCGCCGGCGACTATGCCGCCGCCTGGATCGCCGCCGAGATGGCCCGCACCGGGTACTATTTCGCCGCCGACACGGCAAGCGTGATCCTCACGCCCTCGACGACCGGCGACGCCATCCTGTTCGCATCCGATCTCGACGCCGACGGATTCTCCCGCGCCTATCTCAACGCCTCGACGATTGCCGGGGCCTATCGCGCGGACACCGGACGACTGGATCTCAACGGCGACCCGCCCGCGGGCGTTTTGTCGACGGCCTGGCCGCGCGGCTGGCCCGGAGGGGCCGCCTGGCTGATCCCGCAACCGCTGACCGCGGGGCGGATCCCCTCGGGATTCGCCTTCGACGCCTACGGCCTGCCGGCCGACTGGATCACCGACGGCGAAACGCTGCTCGGGGCGGCCGCCGCCGCCGAATGGGCGATCACGTTTTCCGGCACGCCGACCGGCGGCTGGTGGGCGATTCGGCACACGACGGCCGCCGGCGCCGCCTTCGAGACGGCGCGGTTGGGCCCGACGGCGACCGCCGGGGCCGTTCAATCCGCCTTGCGGGCCTGCGACGAGCTGGCCGAGATCACCGTCACCGGATCCGTGGCCGCCGGCTTCACCGTATCTTTCGCCGAGATCCGCGGCGACGCGGGCCCGCTTTCGGCCGTCGACAATCTCTCCGGCGCGACGGTCACGATAGCCGCCTCGCGGCCCGCCGAACCGGGATACTACCTCGGCCCGACGCTCCGCATCACCGGCGACGGAAGCACCGATTTCGGGATCTACTACCCGCTGGGAACCGCCTTCGCGGCCGAGCTGTTGGGGCTGTCGATCATCCTGCGCGGCGACGCGGGGATCAGCGGGGGCCTCGAGGCCGGGATCTACGAGTCGCCCTCGGCTGCCTCGGCCGTGACCGACGCCGCGGGCAACCCGTCCCGCGTCACGCTCGACCTGGCGGCGATCGGCACCGATTTCTACCGACTCACCGGCGCGCTGCGAACCGTGGCCGACCGTGCCGCCTATTTCGGCATCCGTTCGACGGCACCCGTCGCCGCCGGAAAACGCCTGTGGATCGCCCGCCCGCAATTGCTGGCCCCGAGCTGGGATCATCCATCGACGCCGGCGTTGTGGTTCGTCGACGGCCGCGACGGCCCCGCCGACGGCGATCACTGGACGATCACCACCACGCCCGCCGGAACCGCGAAATGCCTCCGATTCTGGCGGCGCACCTTCGGAGACTCGGCGGCGACGCCGCCGCTTTCCGGCACGACCTTGATCCCCGATTCGATCATCGCAAGCTGAGATGAACGCGATTCCGACCGCTCCGCACGAGATCTTGCAGGCCATCGCCGCCCGCCTGAACGAGGCGACCGGGATCCCCTGCTACCTGGTCGCCAACACCCACATGCTGGCCAAGCTGCCGCCGGGGGCCGACCAATTCGCCGCGATCGCCATCGAGGGGATCACCTACGAGGGGCAGACGCAGATCCCCGGCACGCTGCTGATCGCCGATCTACGAATCGCCTTGACGCTGTACGCGAAAACCGCCCTCGACCGGGCCCACACCGCCGAGAAGCTCTTGACGGATGCCGACCGCGGCCTGTGGCCGCTGTCCATGCGGGCCCTGGGGGCCCTGGCCGGCGGGTTCCTGGAGGCCGCGGAGGGCGTCCGCCTGGTCGACAACCTGCGAGTCGTCGCCACCGAGGCGGTAGGATGGGGAGAGTCCGGCCGGCACCTGCTGGCTTACCTCACGCACCGCCTCGAGGCCCGGGCACTGTTCGCCGACCGATGAACCTGATCGCCTATCTCCGTGATTCCTCGAACAACCGGCATCCGCTGGCGCTTCCTTCGCCACGGCAGCGCCGTGCGATCCGGCGCCGATACGATCTGGCCGGAATCCTCGCGGGCCTGGCGAGCTCGCACGATCCGGCGTCGCGACGGCGGCCGCACGGGCGCATCGGCCTGGCCCCGGGCCCGCTGGGCAACGCCGCCACGGCGAGCTGGAACATCGGACCGATCGGTCCCGCGGTCGGGCTGCCGGCCTGGCAATGGGCGCACCGCCGCCCGCCGGCGCCGCGGCTCAATTCGATCTGGCTGCCCGCCGGAACCGCCCGCCTGGGCATCGGCCTGTTCGTCGTTCCGGCCGATTCGCTCGAGGCCTTGGAGTCGGGACCCGTCGACGTGATCGTCGAATTGCTCGGGCCCGACGAGACGGAATCGGAAACGCTCCTCGCCCGCCTGCGACCGGTCGCCCTGCTGCGCCTTGCCGAGCTGGGCTTGTTCCTCGGAACCGGGCCCGGGAACGCCTGGCACGGCGCATCGGTCACCTTCGGCAACGCATCAAGCTGGCGGGAGCTGTTCGACGCCTGCGAGGCCGCGAGCGGAAAATCCGTCGACGATCCCGACGGGCTGATCGCCGCCGCCGACGCCGCTTACCCGCCGCAACCGGACGCCGTGGCCGGAACCTGGCACGTCGGCGCCGCCCTCGAGGCGATCGCCTCGCAAGTCGGCGCGATTCCGCGGGTCGATGCGATGGGAGACGTCGAGCTGGTGCGGTACGGGAAGGCGGGCCCCGAGGCGGACTGGAGTCGCGTCTTCGATACGAACCTGTTGCAGCTCATACGCCGGCCGAAGGCGGTCGAGGCGATTTTCCCCGTATACGTGCAGGGGTTGCCCGATCCGCACGGCCGCACCGTAATACGCCGCGCCGCGGCAAGCGATTGGCCCGATGACGGCCTGCGGGTGGTGTTGTGGGAATCGGCCCGGGCGCCGCGCCCGGGCAGCCCCGAAAGCACCGCGCCGCTGGACGCCTTGGCGGCCCGGCATGTGCGCTGGATCGAGGACCTGCAATCGGCGGATCCGCGGATCGGCCGAGCCGTCGGCGTGCCGACCGCCTCGGCCGCCTTCGATTGGCTCTGGCTGCAATTCGATCCGGCGCCGCGGCTGACGATCCGCGCGTTGTCGCTGGACGCCTACCCGATCGAGCACTGGCACGCGGCCGGCGTCGAGAGGACGACGACCACGACGACGACGCCTCCGCCGCCTTGTAGCGGCTGGTGCACCTGGACCTGGAGCGCGGACGATCTGCGCTGGACGATCAGCGCCTCGAATTGCCCGACCGGCTGTTACTGTTACCCGCCCGACTATTGCGGCGACACCGACGGCCAAACGCACAAGGGCCCCTGTACCGGCGCGCCCGGTCCGGAGCCGGATTGCACGACGACGCCCGAGCCGCCCTGCGAGGGCACTTGCCGCTGGCGCTGGAACGGCACGCGCTGGATCCTCGACGTCGGCTGCCCGCCGGCCGCCGGCTGCGACTGCCGATACCCGGAACGCTGCGGGGAAACCGACGGCGAGCTGCTGCTTTCGATCTGCACCTTCGACGCCGGCACCGAGCCGGACTGCACGACGACCACGCCCGAACCGCCGAGCTGTAGCGGCACCTGCCGCTGGGAATGGGCCGGGGAAACCTGGATCTTGATCAGCGAGGATTGCGGCGACGGGTGCGACTGCCCCGCGCCGCCGTTCTGCGGCGAGTACCTCGGCGATTGCTACTTTACCGACTGCGCGCTCGGGCCGGTTCGGCCGCTGCCGCTGTGCACCGAACCGACGACCACGAGTGCGCCGAGCACCACGACGACCACGACGACCACGCCGCCGGAGTGCGCAGGCGCCTGTACCTGGGCCTGGGATCCGTTCGACGTCGGGATCGGGTGGATCCTGCTCGAGGATACCTGCGGGCGCGGCTGTCCCTGTGCGACGCCGACCGCCGCCGGCGAACCCTGCGCGACCACGCAAACGCCTTGCATCGTCCCCCCGCCGCCGACCACGACGACGCCGCCCCCGCCGCCGGGCTGCGCCGGGAAGTGCGTCTGGACCTGGCTCAATGGCGACTGGGCGAAGATCTCGCACGGCTGCGCGGCGGACTATTGCTCTTGTGATAAGCCCGATTGGACCGGCGCCGACTGCGACAAGGCCGAGACGCCTTGCTGGTCGCCCGTCGACCGCACGACCACACCGGCCCCCGGTTGCGAGGCCCGCTGTCGCTGGCGTTGGAATGGGACCTGGTGGGATCTGTTGGATACCAACATCTGCGGCGAGGGGTGCGACTGCGTCGAACCGCCCTTTTCCGGCCGCGACACCTGCGAGCTGGCGATGACGCTCTGCGGCCCGACGACGACCACGACGAGCACGACGCCGGGCCCCACCAGCACGACGACCACGACGACCAGCACAAGCACCACGACGACCAGCACCACGCCGCCCCCCTGTGACGGCTGCGACTGGATCGGCCGCGACGTCGGCGGATTTGTCTATTGGTCGCTCGACCGCAACGGCTGCGAGGGGTGCGGGCCGTGCGCGCCGCCGGCCTGGGCGGCGACCACCGGCGCCACGGCATCGACGCCGTGCGGGCCCACGACGACGACACCCGAGCCGCCTTGCAGCGGTCAATGCGAATGGCGCGCCGTCCGCGCCGAGTCGACCTTTGGTCTTGACGCTTATCTGTGGGTGCCGGCGTTTATATTCTCGCCCTGCAACCGGCACGGCTGCGGTTGCGCCCCGCCGGACGATCCGCCGAGTCGCTGGGATTACGAGTTCAATGTCCCGCGTTTCACGCCGTGCGAGCCCTACGTCACGACCACGCCGGCCACGACCACGACCACCACGACGACAAGCACGACGACGAGCACGACCACGCCGGCCCCGAGCACGACCACGACGACAACGTCTACGACGAGTACGACGACGAGCGACCCTTGCGCCGCACAAGCGAATTGTGTCTGGTATTGGAATGATTCCTATCAGCAGTGGGAGCTCTATGAGGACTATTGTACGGGCGACTGTTCCTGCCTGACGCCGCCCGAGGGCACCGGCTACCCCGACGAGTATCGCAGCGCACCTTGCGAATACTACTGACGACCGACAAGGGAGGACGCCTCGATGACTTCCGAGCATACGACAGACAAACGGCCTCGCTGGACGATCGGCATGGCGACCGCGGCCGACCTGTCCGGCTGCTACTTCACCGTCCAAGCCCTGCGGCTCTATCACCGGATCGACGATTGCGAGCTGCTGATCGTCGACAACGCCCCGCAGCACGCGATCGCCCCGCACCTGCGGAGTTTCTGCGAGAAAACCGGCACCCGGTACATACCGCTGGCGTCGCCGATCGGCACGAGCCCGGCGCGAAATGCGATCGTCGAACACGCGCGCGGCGACTGGGTGCTGGTGCTCGATTGTCACGTCTTGCTGGTCCCCGGGGCCCTCGAGGCCCTGCGGGCATTCGCGGCCGAGAAGCCGGAATCCCGGGACCTGCTCCAAGGCCCGCTGCTGTACGACGACGGCCGCGGGCTCGCCACGCATTTCGAGCCGCAGTGGCGCGACGGCATGTTCGGCGTGTGGGGGCACGATCCGCGCGGCGACGATCCGCGCGGCGAACCATTCGAGATACCGGCGCAGGGGTTGGGGCTGTTCGCCTGTCGCCGGGACGCCTGGCCGGGGTTTCACCGGCACGCCGGCGGTTTCGGCGGCGAGGAAGGCTACATTCACGAGAAATTTCGCCGCCGTGGTGGGCGGTGTTTGTGCATCCCGGCCCTGCGATGGATGCACCGGTTCGGTTATCCGGCCGGTGCGCCGTATCCGCTGCGCATGTACGATCGCGTTCGGAATTACGTGCTCGAGTGGCTGGAACTGGGCCGCGATCTCGAGGAAATTCGCGCGCATTTCGTCGAGGGCGGGCGCCTCGCGGCGCGCGATTGGGAGCACCTGATCGCGGATCCGGAAAAGCACGTCGACCCGCCGACCGTCCGGTCCGGCTGCGGCGGCTGCCGGGCGAGCAAACACGATTCGATCGACGCCTGGTTCGCCGATGAGGCGGCGCGACATCCTGATCTGCGCGGGCATCTGCCGCGGCTGCGCGAGTTGGCCGAAGGGGCCGACCTGGTCGTCGAACTGGGCGTCGGCAGGGGCGGCTCGACCGCGGCGTTTCTAGCGGCTCGGCCGCGGCGATTGATCTCGATCGATGCGGTGCGTCCGAACTGGCACGCCGACGCGGCGGCCTTGGTCCCGCCGGAAACCGACTGGGAATTTCGCGAAGGCGATTCGCGGTCGGTGGAATTGCCCGAGCCGATCGACCTTTTATTCATCGACACGAAGCACACGGCGCCGCAATTGTGGGCGGAGCTCGAGGCCCACGCCGGCAAGGTCCGCGGGCGAATCGCCCTCCATGACACGAAAACCTACGGCGAGCACGGCGAGGGGGGCGGCCCCGGACTGCTGCCGGCGCTGCGCCGGTTTCTGCGCGAACGGCCCGAGTGGGTCGTCGCGGCCCATTATCCCGACTGGCACGGGCTGACCGTCATCTCGAATCGCGCCGAGGACAAGAAACCCCTCCCCTCGACGGCGCGACAGGTTTTCAATTTCGCGAAGGCGGTCGCGGCGCACGTCATCGAGGGCGGCGCGACGCCGGCGGACGAACTGGAACGCCGCCTCGACATCTGCGCGCTGTGCGAGCTGCGCAGCGGGAACCGCTGCTCCGTCTGCGGCTGTTATTTGATCGCCGCGCCGACCGGCAAAGGCGGTAAGGCGGAATGGGCCGAGCAAGAATGCCCCTTGGGGAAGTGGCCGCCGGTTGCGGCCAAGAAGGGCGAAAAAACAGGTGCGAATTTGAACGCCGGAAGCTAGCTTCCAGCGACGAAATCCGGGTCGAAATCGGCGAGGTGTCGCGAATGAAACGGGCCGTCGTATTGTGTCCGACCTATCGACGGGTCCGGACCGTGCCGACCGCCTTGGCCTGCTTTCTGATGCAGCGGGTGCCGGCGGACTGGTCCGTCCGCCTGTACCTGTTCGACGATTCCGGCTCCCTCGAGCCTTGCGAGGGGATCGCCTGGTCGATCGAGTCGACGGCCGAGCGCGCACCGAGCCTGCCGGCGAAGTACAACCGCATGGTTCGCGATGCGCGGGCCCGCTTCGGCCCCGTCGATGCCTGGATCCTCTTCGATGACGACGATCTCTATCTGCCGGAGCATGTCGCGGGGCATCTGCGGGCTTTCGAAAGGGGTGCGGCCTGGAGCAAACCGTCGCTCGTCTGGACGACGTACGGCGGCCTGCACACCGAGAATGCGGCGGGGCGTTTCCACGGATCCATCGCCTTGAGCAATGGAGCTGTAGAAGCCGTGGGCGGGTGGATCGAGTCGGATCGCGAGACGTTCGATCAAGAGTTTCTGGCGGCCCTCGAGGCCCTGGTCGGGCCGCCGGCCGAGCCGCCGACGGCGTCGCCGCAATACGTCTTTCGCTGGAACACCGGATGCTGGCACGCGCAGCACGCAATGGGGCGGGCCGACTGGTATCGGCATGTCGAAAGACTGGCGGAACCGGTCGAGGGGCCTTTCCGCATCCTGCCGCGGCTGGATCCGCAGGCCGCGTCGATCTTTCGCGCGTTGCGGGTCCCGGTCTGTTTTCACGAATGAGGTCGCTTTATGGATCGCGCAATCTTCCTGCGATATGTGGCCGCCCGCACGATCCGCGAACTGTACGCCGAGCCCGCGGGTAGATGGGTCACCATCGGCGGGCACCCCAAGGACGGCAAACGCCACGCCGGCGGGACGCCGGTCAAGCTGGACTCGGCGGGGCGGATTGTGGCCGGGCCCTCGCACCTGGTCGGGCATCGGCCGGATGCGATTCCGAAGCAAAAACGCTTGTTCGATACGGGGAAGGTCGAACAAAAAAAGTTATTCGACATCGGTCCCAAGGTCCGCCGGCCGGCCCCGGCTGCGGCGACGTCGGCCGACGTGCGGACGCCGATCGCCTCGAGCGGGTTTGCGACGGTGGGGCCGCGCCGGCTCGCCGACGGGCGTCTGGTCGGTCACGCCATGCTGCGGGTCGAGGATCTGGACGTCGATCCGAAACGGTTTCAGTACAAGATCCAAGGGATCAGCGCGAAGACCGGCACAACTGAAGAGTTGAAAGAGATCAAGCGGTTTCGCCCGGAGTTCGGCGGCCAGTTGCTTGTCTGGCGCGACCCGGCAGACGGCAAGACCTACGTGGTCAACGGACACCACCGTTTTGAGCTGGCCCGACGGTCGGGCTACGACGGCCCGCTGCCCGTCTACTATCTGGACGCCAAGACGCCGGAAGAGGCGAGGGCCCTGGGGGCGCTGGCGAATATTGCGGAAGGTCGCGGGACCGCGCTGGACGCGGCAAAATTCCTTCGAGACTCCGGGATGTCGATCGACGAATTGCGGGAACAGGGCGTCTCCCTCAAGGGCCGCATCGCGGCCGACGGCGCGAAGCTGGCGAAACTCGACGGCCGGCTCTTCGACGCCGTGGTCCGCGGCGAGCTGCGCGAGCCGCACGCTTTGGCGATCGCGGAATATTTGGGCGACGATCCGGTCGGGCAGCGGACCGTCTGGAAGGCGATTCGGCGGCGAAAGCGCGCCCCCTCGGTCGAGGACGTGGCCGAGGTCGCCCGCGAGGTCGCGGCCGCCTCGCGAATCACGTCGCAGACGAAAACACTCTTCGGCGACATCACCGAGGAACGCTCGACGATCTGGGAACGGGCCGCCATCAAACGGGCCATTCGCGAAAAGCTGGCTTCGGAGGCGGCGGCGTTCGGCGCCGTGGCGAGCGAGCGGCGGGCCGAGAAACTCGAGGAAGCGGGCAACCGGATCGAGCTCGAGGAAAATCGCCGGCGGGCCCAAGAGGCGAAGGAGATGCTTTTCACCTTTTCGACCTTGGCCAATTACCGCGGGCCGGTGGCCGACACGATCAATCGGCTGGCCGAGGAGCTCGCGGAAAACCCGAAATCGAAGCGACGGATCCTCGAGCGGGCGTTCGAGGAAGTCATCGGTTTGGTGCGTCGGAGCGCCGAAACGGCAAGCAATGCCGCCTGAAAGGGAGATAGTGAGTATGGATCGGGAGGATCGCCACCCGCGGCTGCGAAAAGCCGATCGCTGCAAAATGCTGTCGCAAATCGCCGAAATCCAGCGGTATCAGCGCGAACACGGGCTCGAGGACAAGGGCGATCCGGTCGACGACGGGGCCGACGTCGGTGAACTGGATCGTGCCGCCGTCTACCGGCGTCTGCTTCGCGAGGCGATCAAGCTGCGGTGAAGGGCGGGATGACCAGATCGCAACCGCTGGGAAGGTCGTCGCTTGACAGCGGCGCCGGCTCGGGCCACCATGCTAGCAATGTTGGCTGGTAATCGACCTACACCGAGGGGGCGGTATGTCAGGGGGCGAGAGCAAGCGACACGGGGCTTGCCCGAACTGCGGCGGCCGGTTGTTGATCCCGCAAGGGGCGGAGAACGTGGGCGTTCGGTGTCCGTTGTGCGGGCATGTGTTCCATCCCAAAGAGGCGGAGAACTCGCCGTTTACGGCGGCACCGGCATTCGCCGGAACGGGGAAGTTTTGTCCGGGCTGTGGCGGGGCGGTTCATCCGGCTGCGGAAATCTGTCTGCGTTGCGGTGTTCGCCTGCCGGCCTTGCACGGTTTCGGTTTCGGGGCGAACGTCGAGAACCGGGGGTGGGCGAAGATCCCGTTGTTGATCTCGGCGATCGCGAACATCGTCGTGGGGCTTATCTGGCTTGCGACGTGCTTCGGCGTGGTTCTCACGGTGCCGATGGTCGTCTTGTGTATTTTCGAGTTCAAGGCGTGGGCCGAGGCTGACGACATGCCGCTGGACCAGCTCATCGATCACGCCGGGAATCTTGCCATCGCGGAAATAGTCGTCGGTCTGTTCAACACGGCGACATTGGTTTGCGGTATCATCTTGGCGATTCAGTCAAGCAAGAAGCGTCGGCGGTATTTCGGCTAGTGCGCGGCATGCCGATAGAGGCTTCTCTTGCCGTCTCGCTCGTTTCTTGCCTGATCGGCCGGCTCTGAACCCTCACAAAGTGTTCTCAGTCCGAAAACAGGGGTTCGACTCCCCTAGGGGGTATTACCTAACCCATTGTGATGCTTTGTTTTTGCGTGCCCCACGTTGTCGGGGCTTTTTTTGTGGCTGCGTGCCGAAAAAATGCCGCCCCGCAGCTTGATGCCGCGGGATCCGATGCCATAGCGGGAACGGCACTTGAAGCGACAAGTAAACAAAAAGCCCGGCTCAGTCGGCCGGGCTTCGAGTCGTTTGTCGGTGTTGGTAAGCGGAGAGGACAGGATTCGAACCTGCGGAGCCCTGTTACAGGCTCACCGATTTAGCAAACCGGCGCTTTCGACCACTCAGCCACCTCTCCGTTGAGCCGACCATTGAGATCGACCATCTTTCTGTAAACAGTTTAACAAACCCCTTCGACACGGCAAGTCCCTTGGACAAGCCGCTTTTTCGGTCGGCCTAGGGAATCTTTCCGGCGAGGCTTACGGCAGATTCGATCGCCCGGACGCATGTGCCCGATTACGCTTCGAATCGGTTTGGGGTATGATCGCTCGATCGGCACCGCATTTTGACATAATTCCCGCAATCACCGCGTTCGGAAGCGGAAAGGCCGTTGCAAAAATGAGGGGGAACGGATCTGAGATTCGCTTGCCGGCAGAGTCCCGGTTTTTCGAGGTGGACGGGGTACGGATGCACTACCTCGACGCGGGCAGCGGTGCGCCCGTTCTGTTCGTCCATGGGAACCCAACCTGGGTTTATTACTGGCGTCATCCTTTTGCAAGGACAGCCTCGATGCGGCGGGCGGTGGCGGTCGACCACATCGGATGTGGTTGGTCCGATCGACCTTCGGCTTGCGTTTATTCCTACCGGCTGCGCCGGCGAATAGACGATCTCAAAGCCTTCATCGAGTCACTGGATCTGACTGCAATCACGCTAGTGGCGCATGACTGGGGGGGCGCCATCGGGCTGGGGGCTGCGACGGAAATGCCTGAGCGGTTCTCAGCGATCGTTTTGAGCAATACAGCGGCCTTTCCGGGGGGACGCTGCCCTCTGCGGATACGTGTCGGCAAGTTGCCGCTGATAGGACGCTGGGCGATCGTCGGAGCTAACCTGTTCGTGAAGGCGGCGCTGTCGATGGCGGTTTCGCGTCGTGATGCATTGACGAAGGAAATCAGGGCGAATCTTGCGGCACCGTACGCGTCGCCCGCTCGGCGAGAGGCAATCTATCGGTTCGTGGAAGATATACCGCTTCGTCCGAGCCATCCGAGCTACGCCACATTGGCAGCAATCGAGCGCCGGCTGGGGCTACTGCGGCACTTGCCGGTGTGCCTGATTTGGGGGATGCGGGATTGGTGTTTCACTCCCTGGTTTCGGGACCGTTTTCTGGAGATCTTTCCGCAGGCGGAGTCGTACGAGCTGGACGTTGGTCATTATCTCGTTGAAGAAGCCCCGGAGGCGTACTCTGAGATACTCGTGGAGTTCTTGCGCCGGAGCGGCGGGCTCGGTGCCTGAAACGCCAGCCGGAAATTTGAATTCGGTGGGAGTTTCCAAAGCCGCCCGAAATTTGAGTGTCCCCACCTTGATTGCGGGCATGAGCACGCGGTACACTTATGGTCTTTGACCGATTTCGAAAGAAACCATTGGGAAAACGATTTGCGAGCAAAAAAGACCGCCCCCTCGGGCGGGGGAGCGATGGGACCATGAGCACACGCGAAATCGAAAACAAGGCGGCCGTCAAAGAAGCTCTCGCGGCGAAGTATGCCCGTTTGGCGAAGGTGGCCAAGAGCGACGCCAAGCGAAGTCACTTCCTATTCAAATCGGCGCGATATCGACGGCAAGCCGAAAACCTGCGGAAGCTCGTGGCCAAGTAGCGTTCCGGCGGCGATGGGGGGAATCGTCCCCTATTGAAAAAGGGGCTGGGATTGCTAAACTTACGTCAAACCGTCGGGTTGCCGGCGGTGATCGTCGGACGGCGAATGTCCGGCTTGAAGTGTTGGTGTTGGTTGTTTATCGGTGGTTTCCGGCAATGGGTCGTGGCGTTGATGCGACCGAATGATCGCTGGGGAGCTTTTACGCGAACAACGGGGTAATTCAGGGACTTGCGGTAACAGATGACGATCACGAAAGAGCGCAAATCGGAGCTGATCAACGAGTTTCGTCGCAGCGAGAATGATACCGGCTCGGCCGAGGTTCAAATTGCGATTTTGACCGAGCGAATCAACTCGCTGACGGAGCATCTGCGTGTGCACCGCAAAGATTTTGCCGGCCGGCGCGGGATGTTGATGCTTGTCAACCAGCGTCGACGGTTGCTCGATTATCTGAAGCGAGAGGATCGGCAACGATATCTCGACGTGATCAAGCGTCTGGGGATCCGCAAGTAACAACGCGACGGCAGCAGCGTTTGGGCGTTTCCGGGGTGGGGTGTTTTCGCCCCTCGTGGAGCGTTGAGCGTTGCACGACAAGCAGCTGCGTTGTTCGCGGGAAAGCTTCTCGGGTGTCGGTCGTCGACAGCCTCGACTACGGTCGCCGGATCAGTGACGTAGTGAAGGTAGGACGATCTTGAAAGAACGCGTCGAGAAGCGGATTGGAGCGAGTACTCTCTGGATTGAAACAGGAGAACTTGGTAAGCAGGCGGCAGGTTGCTGTCTTGTAGGTTACGGTGACACCGTGGTGCTCTGTGCGGTCACCACGGGCAAGCCCAGGGAAGGGATCGATTTCTTTCCCCTGACGTGCGATTATCGGGAACGATTTGCGGCGGCCGGCAAGTTCCCGGGGGGATTTCTGAAACGCGAAGGTCGGCCGACGATGCGCGAGGTGCTGATCTCGCGGTTGATCGATCGGCCGATTCGTCCCAATTTTCCCGCGTGGTTTCGGGACGAGGTGCAGGTCCAGTGCTTGGCCATGGCTGCGGACCAGCAGAACGATCCCGACGTGTTGGCAATGATCGGCGCTTCGGCCGCCTTGACCGTGTCGAAGATTCCGTTTGAAGGCCCGATCGGCTCGCTGCGTTTGGGGCTGGTCGACGGTAAATTCGTGCCGTTCCCCACCCAAGACATGCTCGAAGAAAGCGAGCTCGACTTGGTTGTTTCGGGCAACCGGGACGGGGTAGCCATGATCGAGGGGTTCGGCAACGAGCTTCCTGAAGACGTCATGGCCGAGGCCATCGTCACGGCATCGGAGTACATTCAGCAGATTTGTGAGTTGCAAGAGGAACTTGCCGCTCGCATTCAGCCCGAAAAAATACCCGCTCCGGAACCGTCGCCGAATGAACTGTTCGAGCGATTGAAGACCGAGTACTACGAACGGTTCCGTGAAGCCAAGCAGACGGTAGGCAAGCTGGAACGAAAAGCGGCATGTGATGCCGTGTACGAAGAGGCGCTCGCCGCCGTGATTCCCGACCCGGATGCAGAAGATGCCGTTTCGGTCGCCGAATTCAACAAGGCGTGGCACGATCTCGAACAGCGGGTCGTCCGCGACATGATCCTCGATGGTAAACGGCCGGACGGTCGCGGTCCCAAGGACTTGCGCGACATCACGTGCAAGGTCGACGTGTTGCCGCGGGTGCACGGCTCCGCCTTGTTCCAGCGCGGTGAGACGCAAGCGATGATCACCGTCACGCTCGGTACCTCGCGAGATGAGCAACGGGTGGACGGGATCATCGAGGAATACAGCAAAAAGTTCATGTTGGACTACTACTTTCCGCCGTTTTCGGTGGGCGAGTGCCGGCCGATTCGCGGGCCGGGCCGACGTGAGATCGGTCACGGTGCCTTGGCGGAACGTAGCGTGCAGCCGGTTCTGCCGTCGCCTGACGAGTTCCCGTATACGATCCGGATCATTTCCGACATCTTGGAGTCGAACGGCTCCAGTTCGATGGCGACCGTCTGCGGTGCGACCTTGGGATTGATGGCCGCCGGCGTTCCCATCCGCAATCCGGTGGCGGGAATCTCGATCGGGTTGGTCAAGGAATCCGACGACAGGTGGATTTTGTTGACCGACATCATCGGAGAAGAAGATCACTTCGGCGACATGGATTTCAAGGTCGCCGGTACGCAAAACGGCATCACTGGAATCCAGTTGGACCTGAAGATCAATACGATCACCGAAGAGATGATCCGGGCGACGTTGACACAAGCTCGCGAAGCTCGGCTTGAAATCCTCCGGAAGATGTTGGCGGCGATTCCTTGTCCGCGAGACGACATTTCTCAATTCGCCCCGCGTTTGCTGCGTACGAAGATCGATCCGGAAAAGATCGGCGCGTTGATCGGGCCTGGAGGAAAGGTGATTCGCGCGATCCAGGAAGAGACCGGCGCCGTTATCGAAGTGGACGACGACGGGACGGTCACGATTGCCAGCCGCGACCTCACGGCGGCCCAGCAAGCGTTGCAGAAGGTCGAGGCTGTTACGGCTTCGGTCGAGATCGGTAAGATCTACGACGGAACGGTTACGAGCATCAAGGAATTCGGGGCCTTCGTCGAGATCCTTCCCGGCAAGGACGGCCTGTGTCACATCAGCGAACTGTCGGACGGCTATGTATCGAGCGTGACCGATATCTGCAAGGTCGGCGATCCGATGAAGGTGAAGGTGATCTCGATCGACGACAACGATCGGGTGAAATTGAGTCGCAAGAGTGCCTTGCAGGAGCTGGGCATCGAGGATCCGGCCGCCGGTGCCTCGCGGCCGCCGCAAGGACGAAGCGGTAACGGTCATTCGAGTCACGGTGGTGAACGGCGTCGCGGTGGTCGTCGGCGCAATTGAGCCCGACTGCTCGAGACGCCCCCTGCCGATGTGAAATAAGTCGAATAGCGGAGCTTGTGACGTGTTGTTGCGGGCTCCGTTTTCGCATTGTTAGGCGGTGTCGTCACGGAGAGGACGACGTCGCGAAGCCTTTTCCGGCGGACAAAAATTCAGGAAAATCAATCGAAGGCGGACGGTAGCGGTCACGGATACGGGGTCGGCCAAAGGAAGGCGCGCGTGCCATGCCGACGCAGAAAGGTGAGGCGTATGGGTCAGTTAGGGGAATCTGACAGGATGCCGCAAGGGCGCAGCGAACGGGATTATTACTACGACATCGCCCGGTTGGCGGGCGGTTTGGCGCATGAAATCAAAAATCCTCTTTCTACGATTCGCTTGAACCTGGAGTTGTTGGCGGAGGATTTCGCCGATCCTGAAACTCCAAGAGAAAGACGTGCCGCCCGCAAGATCGAGATCGTCTACAAGGAATGTGAACGCCTGCAAACCATCCTGGACGATTTCTTGAAGTTCACCCGTGCTCGGCAATTGAAACTCGTTCCCTGCCAATTGAACCGCGAGGTCCGGCAGTTGCTGGATTTCTATGCCCCCAAGGCGACGGAAGCCGGAATTGAAGTTATCGACTACCTTTCCAGCAGCCTGCCGACGGTAATGCTGGATCCCGAAGCGTTTCGTAGCGCGTTGTGGAACCTGATCATCAACGCCGAGCAGGCCATGCCTGAGGGCGGACAGATCGTGGTGCGCACCGCCCCCTGCCCCGACGGCGTGCGGCTCGATTTGATCGACACGGGCTGCGGCATGGATCCGCAAATCTTGCGGAACGCGTTCGATGCGTTCTACTCCACCAAGCGCAACGGTTCCGGCTTGGGGCTCGCCATTACCAAGCAGGTGATTGAGGCCCACGGTGGCCGAATCTACGTGCAGAGCGAGCGCGGGAAGGGAACGCAGTTTTCGATCGTGTTGCCGACGCCGCCGCGATTGCAAAATGAAGATCGGCCCGCCATTACGGCCGGGACGGATCGAACAACGACGTGACGTTGCCATCGATGATCGGAACGAAAGAGCCTGCCCACGATGTCGCCCAATAAAAAGCAAGCGGAACACGAAGGAAACGGCCGAGTCGCGAAAGTGCTGATCGTCGACAACGATGAATCGCACGCGTGGACGGTCGCCGACGCGCTGGAAAGCCAGGGGTTGGAATGCGCCGTTGCCGTCTCGGGCAACGAGGGAATCCGTAAGATCGACTCGGAGCCCTTCGACGTGATCGTGACCGACCTGGTGATGAGCGACGTCGACGGGCTGGGGATCTTAAGTCACGCTAAGAAGGAGCAGCCGCACGCCGAGGTGATCTTGATCACGGGGCACGGGTCGGTCAGTTCGGCCGTGACCGCGATTCAGGAAGGCGCCTTCAATTACCTCTTGAAGCCCCTGGACTTGAAGCAACTTCGCGCGGTCGTCAAAAAGGCCGCCGAAAGTGCGCAGCTTCGCCGCGACAACGCCGAGCTTCAGCGTCGCCTTGACGAACGCTTCGGCTTCCAGGGGGTGATCGGGGACAGTCCGCAAATGCGACAAGTGATCGAGAAGCTCAAACGGATTGCCCCGACCGACGCGAGCGTCTTGATTTTGGGAGAAACCGGTACCGGTAAAGAACTGGTCGCTCAGGCGATCCACCAGAATAGCCCGCGCAAGAACAAACCGTTCGTCGCATTGAACTGCGCGGCCTTGAGCGAAAACATTCTGGAAAGCGAACTGTTCGGGCACGTCAAAGGCGCGTTTACCGATGCATGCAGTGACCGAATGGGAAAATTCGAGTACGCCCACGGCGGAACCTTGTTTTTGGACGAAGTGGGTGACATGCCGATGGCGACCCAGATCAAGTTGTTGCGCGTGCTGGAAAACGGCGAAATTACGCGAGTAGGCTCAAACGACCCGATTCGCGTGAATGTGCGCGTGCTTTCGGCGACGAATGCCAATCTGGAAGAAGCTGTCGAAGAAGGGACGTTTCGCCGCGATTTGTATCACCGTCTCAAGGTGGTTACGATTCGCCTGCCCTCGTTGGCCGAGCGCGCCGAGGATATCCCCGTCTTGGTGGACCACTTCATCAAACAATTCTCCGAGAAACACGGAAAAGAAATTCGCGGGATATCTGCGGCTGCCCGGCGGCGTCTGCAAGGGTATCATTGGCCGGGAAATGTACGTCAGTTGCGCAATGTGATCGAAAGCATGGTCGTCGTCGACTACGACGGACTACTGGATGTCGATGACTTGCCCGACGAACTCAGCGACTCCGGAACGACCGCGTCGAGTTCCGGTGATGTGTCGTTGGCATCGTTGGTCGGAAAACCGTTGCGCGAAGTTGAGCGGCTTTTGATCGCCGAAACGCTGCGGGCGACCGGTGGAAACCGTGAAGAAGCCGCGAAAAAGCTGGGAATCGGGGAACGGACGCTCTACCGAAAGATCAAGGAATACCAGCTATCGTAGGGCGGCGCTGGAAACCTCGATTCGACGGGGAAATCTTCACGATGCGCGGCGGCGTGTACGCAAGGCGATGATCAAGACGGCGACGGCCTTTGCGATTCGGTACGGAAGCGGCGAGACACGACGGACATTTGGTAGACGGAGTTGAGTATGCCCAAGATTCGGCGCCTTTCACAGAGCCTGATCAACAAGATTGCCGCCGGCGAGGTTGTGGAACGCCCTGCCAGCGTGGTCAAGGAGTTGCTCGAGAACGCCCTGGACGCCGGATCGACGCGCATCGACATTTCCGTCGAAAAGGGCGGGACGCAACTCGTCCGCGTTGCCGACAACGGCTGCGGCATCTCGGCCGACGATTTGCCGTTGGCTGTCGCGAGTCACGCGACCAGCAAGCTCGACGATGTCGACGACCTTTTTCATGTAACGACGTTAGGCTTTCGCGGCGAAGCCTTGGCGTCGATATCCGAGGTCAGTCGCTTTCGCATCCGAAGCCGCATCGAAAACGCCGACTCGGGTTACGAGCTGACGGTTATTGGCGGTAGCGTGGGCGAGGTGGTTCCCTGCGGTTGTCCGAAAGGGACCGTAATCGAGGTTCGCGACCTGTTCTACAACACGCCCGTTCGACGAAAGTTTCTCCGCAGTGTGCAGACCGAACTGGGGCACATCACCGACATCGTCGCCCGCTTGGCACTGGGGCATCCGAACGTCCATGTTACGTTGGCTCATAATGACCGCGTGCTATTCAACTTGCCGCCGGTCGATTCGCCGCTCGAGCGGATCGGTGCCTTGTACGGGGAAGCCCTGGTGCGCAACCTCGTCGAGGTTGGCGGGACCGACGGCGATGTTCGCGTCTGGGGCTACGTAGGGTTGCCGCAGGAAAGCCGTTCGAATACGAAGATGCAGATCCTTTTGCTCAACGGTCGTCCCATCCGTGATCGTGCATTACAACATGCCCTTCAAGAAGCGTATCGCGGTTTGTTGCTGACCGGTCGATATCCCGTCGCTTTTCTGTGGTTGGAGATTCCTCCCGATGCGGTGGACGTCAACGTCCACCCGACGAAGGCGGAAGTCCGCTTCTTGGACGGCGGAAGACTATACGCTCAAGTCCTTTCCGCCCTCCGAACGCGGTTTCTGTCGACCGATTTGACCGCCCGCGTTGATGAATCGCCGGCCGACGAAGTGCCGCACGATCCGGAATCGGAACAACGCCATCGTCAAGCGGTGGTCGATTGGGCCAAAGGAAAGCTCGCAGAGCTGAAAGGCGACGAGTCGGGAAGTCTGTCGTCTGTGAGCATTACGCCCCCCGACGAACGCCGCCCGCTCACTTTGACGCGGCTGGGGCGTGCCTTCGCCGAAAAGACGGCGGCTGAAAAGCCGTTGCCTTCGGGTGTGCCGAATCGGCCGGAGACGCTACCCCGGACGGACGAAAAGCACGAGACGACGGGAACTTCGCCGACATACGACGGCGATGCCGCGGAGGAACGTGAATCGGTCGGACGTCGCCCTCAGGCGCTCCAAATTCACAATCGCTATCTGGTGACCGAGAACGAAGACGGTGTCGTCATCATCGATCAACATGCTTTGCATGAGCGTATTTTGTTCGAACAACTGAAAAGTCGCATTGACGCCGGACCGTTGGAGTCGCAAGGGCTGCTGGTTCCCGAGCCGGTCGATCTGGATCCGATCGAGGCGGCCGTCGCTCTCGAACATGGCGAGGTGTTCGAGTCGCTCGGGTTGAAGATCGAGCCGTTCGGTGGAAATACCGTGCTGATCGTTCGCTATCCGGCGTTATTGGCGGGGATGAGTCCGGCGGAAATCTTGCGGGCGGCGATTCAACCGTTGCTGAACGCCGGCAAGACGCCGGATCGTCGCGATTTGTTGGACGAAATCCTGCACATGATCGCGTGCAAAGCGGCGATCAAGGCCGGTGATCGGCTGACTCCCGAAGAAATCGATGCTCTGCTGGCCCAAAGCCACTTGGTCGACGACGCACACCATTGTCCGCACGGAAGGCCCACGGCAGTCGTCTTCACCCGCAAAGAATTGGATAAACATTTCAAGCGAATTTGACGTCGCGCGCGGGCATTGCAGCGTCTGCGAACTTTCGGGTAGCCTGGAATGTCTTGCCCCAATGACGGAAGCACCCGTTTTGCGAGAGTGAAGAATAATGATAGCAATAGTCGATTATGGCATGGGCAATCTGCGGAGCGTCCAAAAAGCCTTGGAGAAGCTGGGCTACGAGGCAATTGTGACCGACGATCCGCAGCGGGTCGGCGAGGCATCGAAGGTGATTTTGCCGGGCGTCGGTGCTTTCGAGGATGCGATGACGAATCTCCGCCGTCTTGGGATGGTGGAGCCGATCAAGGCACATATCGCAGCCGACCGCCCTTTCTTGGGGATTTGTTTGGGGCTCCAACTGCTTTTCGATCGCAGTTACGAGAACGGCAATCATCCCGGGTTGGGTGTGATTTCCGGGGAGGTCGTTCGATTCGACCTTCCGCGGGAATACTCCGTGCCGCACATGGGTTGGAACGAAGTGCATTACCGTGCGCCGAGCCCGATTTTCGAGGGAGTTCCCGACGGTACATTTTTCTATTTCGTGCATTCTTATTATGTGTCTCCGAGCGATTCCAATGTCGTCGCCGGTGTCACTGAATATGGGCACGAATTCTGCTCGATGATTCGCCGGGGTAATCTTTTTGCCACGCAATTTCACCCTGAGAAGAGCCAGCAGTTGGGCCTGGCTGTCCTGAAGCGTTTCGCGGAACTGTAAGAGGGGCCACACCGTTCTTGGGGACGCCACGGCGGGGTTCCGGACGGCTGCGGGTGCCTTGAACCGTGCGCGAAACTGTGTCATATTAACGGTTTCCGTGTGTTCGGATGTCTCCCCGGGGAGGGTGGATGCGTGCGGATTTGGCCGGCAATCGATCTGCGAGGCGGAAAATGCGTCCGCCTCGAACAGGGGGATTACGACCGCGAAACCGTCTTCGGCGAAGATCCGGCCGCAATGGCACGTCACTGGGTCGGTCAAGGGGCGCAGTGTTTCCATTTGGTCGACCTCGACGGTGCCAAGACGGGGCGCCCTGAGAATCTGGAGAGTATCCGAGCCATTTTGGAAGCCGTTGATGTCCCCTGCGAATTGGGGGGCGGCATTCGGACGGAAGACACCATTCGAGCGTTGCTCGAACTGGGCCTGTCGCGACTCGTGGTAGGCACCGCAGCCGTGAAAAATCCGGAGTGGTTCGCTCGGATGTGTCGGACTTATCCGGAGAAATTGGTGCTTGGAATCGACGCCCGGGACGGTTGGACGGCTACCGACGGTTGGCTCGAAACGAGTCGCAAGAAAGCGATCGATGTGGCCCGCGACTTCGCATCGCTGCCGATTGCCGCCATTATATATACCGACATTGCAACCGACGGGATGTTGACGGGACCGAATGTCGCCGCCATGAAGGCGATGAAAGAAGCCGTCGACGTGCCTGTGGTGGCGTCGGGTGGTGTGGCTTGCCTTGACGATATCGTGCGGCTGGCCGAAGCCGGGCTGGATGGCTGCATCGTCGGTCGCGCCCTGTACGAGGGGCGTATCGACCTCGCCCAGGCCATCGCAGCGGCCGGTTGAGGCCGGTTCGTCGGACGACATACCCATCATTATCTTGCAGGGACGAATCTTACCACCAAAAGGACAGTTCCATGGCCAAGTATCAACCGCAAGACATCCGCAATATCGCGCTATGCGGACACGGTTCCACGGGCAAAACGACGCTGATCGATAAGTTGTTGAACTTTACCGGCGCGGTCAATCGACAAGGCAGCGTCGATGATGGAACCAGTATCTGCGATTTCGACGAAGAGGAGAAATCGCACCGGTACACGATCGAGGCCAAGGTGGCCAACTGCGACTACAAGGGGATCCACTACAATTTCATCGACACGCCCGGCTATCGGGATTTCATCGGCCAAACGATTTGCGGTCTGCACGGCGCCGATGTTGCGGCGATCGTCATCAACGCTCAGGCCGGGATCGAGGTCAACACTCGACGCGTGTTCGCCGAAGCCGAAAAGCTCGGGCTTGGGCGGGTCATCATTATCAACAAGATGGACGCCGAAAACGTCGATTTCCCGGCCGTGCTCGACGCCCTGAAAGAGTCGTTCGGCGAAGCGTGCGTGCCGATGAATGTGCCGATTGGCCAAGGTGCCGACTTCAAGGGGGTCGTGAGCACGATCAAACCGCCGGAAGACGTTACCGGCGCGTTGGTCGATCCGAAATCGATCAGCGAGTCGTTCATCGAATCGGTGGTCGTCGCCGACGAGGCCGTTCTCGAGCGCTATTTCGAAGGCGAATTTCCCAGCGATGAGGACTTGAGCCGTTTGATCGCTCAGTCGGTACAGGGCGGCAGTCTGATTCCGATTCTCTGCTGTTCCGGCAAGACGGGCGTGGGGCTCGAGGAACTGTTGGACGCTTTGCGATTGTGCGTCCCATCGTCCGTCAGTGTAGTACGGACGGCCCAGGACGCCCAAGGCAACGGGGTCGAAATCAAGGCCGATCCGAATGGACCTCTTGCGGCGCAAGTGTTCAAGACCCGCGTCGACCCGTTCGTGGCGAAGGTGAGCTATATTCGCCTGTTCTCAGGAACAATCAAGACGGGCGACACTGTTCCAGTCCCCGGTGAACGGAAAGGCCTGAAAATCAACCAGCTCTTCCGACCGCAGGCGAACGAGAACGAACCGATCGACGAGGCCTGCGCCGGCGATATCGTTGCCGTTACAAAGGCCGAGGAGCTGGAAACCGCCGGTTCGATCGGAGAATTCGTTTTCCCGAAGTTCGAATTCCCGACCCCGATGACCGGCTTGGCCGTGGCGCCCAAGAGTCGCGGCGACGAGCAAAAGCTTTCGGGCGCGTTGGCCAAGATTTGCCAGGAGGATCCGACCGTCACGCTCGCCCGGGATCCCCAAACCAAAGAGTTGGTGATCACCGGTATGAGCGAATTGCACCTTCAAGTGCTGCAAGAGCGTCTCAAGCGACGTGACAAGGTCGAAGTCGAAACCAAAGAACCGAAGATTCCTTACTGCGAAACGATCCAAGCACCCGCCGAAGGAATGTACCGCCACAAGAAGCAGACGGGTGGTCGAGGACAATTTGGGGAGGTCCATATCCGCATGTTCCCTTTCCCCGGCGGGACGAAGGTCGAAGAGTTTGCCACCAAGGAACGTTTCCCGCAGATGAAAGAATGGCATTACCACGAGGAAAGCAATTTCCTGTGGATCGATTCGATCGTCGGAGGGACGATTCCTGGGAATTTCATGCCCGCGGTGGAAAAAGGCTTCTTGGACCGAATCGCACGCGGCGTGATTGCCGGCTACCCGGTCAAGAACGTGTGCGTCGAGGTCCACTTTGGAAAGCACCACCCGGTGGACAGCTCGGAGCAGGCGTTCAAGACGGCGACCTCGTTTGCCTTTCGCGAAGTGTTTCAAAAGGCGAAGCCGGCGTTGCTGGAACCGATCGTTCGTATGGAAGTGACCGTGCCGGACGAGAATGTGGGTGATATCAGCAGCGACATTTCCGGCCGTCGAGGGCGCATGTTGGGCATGGAATCGCTCGGTGGCGGCTACCAGTTGATCGCGGCCGAAGTTCCGTTGGCCGAGGTGATGACATACGGGCGAGCTTTGAGCAGCATCACCGGCGGTCAGGGAAGTTACACGATCGAATTCAGCCACTACGACGTAGTGCCCGGCAATATCCAGAAGGAAATCGTCGAAAAAGCCCAACTCAAGGAAGAAGAGGAAGACTAAGCGGCGACTCCTGTTTGCGAACAGGGGATATAGGCGGTTTGCGCAGAAAACGGCAGCCGAGCTTGAGGCTCGGGCTGCCGTTTTTTTGTTGTTTTGATTCTGCTGTTTGTGTATTCGCCCCGGCTTTCCCATTTTTCGCCATCTGAATCCTTTTCCTTCCAAAGCAGAGGGGGCCGGAAGATCAAAGGTCTTCATTATGTTGTGCCGATGAAAACGAAAGATTTCCGCTCTCGTTATGCGGGGAGCAAGTGGGAGCCGGTTCGAAGCTCGGTACTTGATATCTGAAGGTCCTTGACGCGGAGTTGGAGAAACCTGGAATGAAAGTGACACACAAATGGGTAGGTCTCGGCCTAGGCATTGCCTTGGCTGTAGGGCTCGGATGGGCCGCGACGGCGCAGGCCCAGATGTCCGGCCCGATGTATCGAACGGCGGCGGCCGGAATGTATTTCGAGGAGCCGTCGAGTGCTTCTCCCAGCGATGTTGCCGTGGATGCGTACGGCTGCGATAGCTGCGGAACGCCGAGTTGCACGTCGTGCGGTTCCTGCGGCGGATTGTTCTCCGACTGGCTGCCGTGTAATCCTTGTCGGCCCAGCGATCCGTGGAAACTGCGGACCCCCGGTTTCCTGGCCTGCCGCGGCTGGGAAATCGGCGGCTGGATCGATGCCGGGATCTCGGCGGTCGCCAACAATCCCGCCGATCGGTACAACGGCGTCGTCACCTTCAACGATCGTGACGGCGAAGGACAACTCAACCAGCTGTGGTTCTACCTGAACAAAGACGTCGATACCGACGCCTGCGGGTTCAGCTACGGCGGTCGCTTGGACTTCGTCTACGGAACCGACGCCCGCTTCACACAGGCGGTCGACGGCCTGGAAGCCGATTGGGACCAGACGGAACCCTTCTATCAAGCCGCCTTGCCGCAGTTCTACCTGGACGTGGCCTACAACGGTTGGGTCGTTCGGATGGGACATTTTTACACCACGATCGGGTACGAAGTGGTGGCCGCTCCCGACAACTTCTTCTACTCGCACGCCTACACGATGCAATACGGCGAGCCGTTCACGCACACCGGCTTGTTGCTGATGCGTGAGCTGGGCGGCGGCTTCGCTTTCTCCGCCGGGTTGCAACGGGGTAACGACCAGTTCGACGATACCGACGGCCTGGATGCCCTGGGCTTTTTGGGCGGTGTGAGCTGGACCAGTTG
The DNA here is from genome assembly GCF_054657455.1 of Thermostilla marina. Lineage (NCBI taxonomy): Bacteria > Pseudomonadati > Planctomycetota > Planctomycetia > Pirellulales > Thermoguttaceae > Thermostilla > Thermostilla marina. The sequence goes on from NZ_BAAHYR010000001.1 coordinate 2,233,023, forward strand.
CGACGAGCGTTTGTCGGTGGCGTTCAACATCAGCGCCGACGAAGCCGGTCCGGATCAACCGGTCACGATCTACAGCCTCGTGGGTAATTGGCAGGTGACCGACAATTTGGAATACGTGATTCAGCACGACTGGGGGAACCAGGAGTGGGCCAACGGCGGCTCGTCGCAGTGGTACGGGCTGAACCAGTACTTCCTGTACACGATCAACGATTGCTGGAAGGCCGGGATGCGTGTGGAATGGTTCCACGACGGCGACGGCGCTCGGGTGAGCGGCCTGGGCGTCGGCAATCAGACGGCGGGCAGCTTCCCGGGCGATTTCTACGAAATCACCGCGGGCTTGAACTGGACGCCGCATCCGAACCTGATCGTTCGTCCCGAGCTGCGTTGGGACTGGTACGAGGCGGACGGTGCCGTGGCTTCGTATCCATACGACGCCGGCGACCTCGACCACCAGTTCATCTTCGGTTGCGACATGATCGTGACCTTCTGAGAAAGCAAGCGACGATACGTATCGCGTGAACTTATGGAAAAGGGCCGGGATTTCTCCCGGCCCTTTCGCTATTTCTTGCTTCGGCGGTATCGCAAGAGAACTACGCAGGTTGCAGGATTTGAAGCTGCATGCCGACGACGATGTCCTTCACTTCTTTACGGTACTCCAGCATATGGGGAGCCATCAAGTGCTTTTCCAACGCTTCCACCGATTCCCATTTTTCGACCACGACGACAACATTGTCCCGCGGGGAACCTTGTGCGGAGATGTTGGTCGGCAGATCGATCATCGGTCCGTATTCCAGGCAGCCTTCTTCGGCATGTACCTTCGGAACGAGGGCTTTGAATTTTTCGAGGAATGTGTCCCGCAGGCCCTCTTTCACTTCGATCGTAGCAAGGACGCAAATCATGGGAAATCTCCGTCAGAATAGGGGATAGAGTAAGCAGACACGATATTCGGGCGGGTGGGTGACACCCGATCAACCTCCGACCGTGATCGATTGGACCGCGTACTTTTCGATCGCTGCGAGGTCCGGTTCGATGCCGATGCCGGGAGCTTGATCGAGGACGACCTCCAAACGCCCGTCGCTGTTCTTTTCGACGGTCAACGGCGGTAGGAGATCGTCCGGCAGGAGTTCGTCCAGAGGGTAGAAATCGGCCGGATAGCAGAAATTCTCTTTGCCGGCCAGGGCGTAGACGATCCGCAGGCCCAGGGATGTTTGGAGGTTCGTGCCCCCGTAGCAAGGTGTGCACGCTTCGTGCGCCGCATCGTGGACGGCCATCGAGGGAGTCAAGCCTCCCAAACGGGCCGGATTTACGTTGAGGAAACGAGCACTGTGAAGTTCCAGTGCCATGTCGGCCGACTCAGGAGTCGTGATCGACTCATCGAGACAAATGGGCGTAGCGATCGTTTCTTGGACCATGGCATGGCCGACGAGATCTTCCGGCGGCAGCGGTTGCTCGAGGAAGCGGAGCTGGAAATCGTCCATGCGGCACAGAATTTCCATGTGATCCAAGCGCAAGGCACCTTCGACATCACCGTGCAGGTCGACGCCGGGAAACTCGCTCCGCACGACGTTGAGCATCGAGGTATCCCATCCGGGGCGAATTTTCAGGCCCAAGCGACCGGCGCCCCGTTCGATTGCGTTCCGCAAGGCAGCCAAGAAATCGTCGACCGGCTCGAAACGATCGAACGTCTCGCCGACCGGAATGCGCGTATGTTTTGCCTTCAACAACTCGAATAGCGGTTTTTCCTGTTTGCGTGCCCGGAGATCCCACCAGGCGAAATCCAACACGGCCTTGGCATATCGGTGTCCCTTGATGAATTCGAAACGTTTGTGCAAATCGTCTGCCGATTCGAGTTCGACGCCGAGTGCGCGCGGAGCGAGGTGGTCTCGGAGGACGGCGAAGACGCCCGCTGCCCATTCGTGGGAGAGCATCGGCAGGTCGCCGGGAGAAGTTTCTCCCCATCCGATCACGTCACCGGAATGGGCGGCTACGATGACCGTTTCCAGTTGCTCCAGCGGGGGAAAGTTTTCAACGAACGGGACCGGCTCGCGCGGAATCGGCTTTTTGAGCGGTATGGCGAGATGGTAGACGTCGATCCGATCGATCCTCATGGGGTATTCCTTCAGGTGGTACGGGCGAGATCGTGCGTTTTCTGCCCGGCAATTTCAAGGGCCTTCAGTAAGCCGCGAGCTTTGTTGAGTGTTTCGTTCCATTCATTGGTCGGCTGACTATCGGCAACGATGCCGGCGCCGGCCTGGACGTATGCCGTATCGCCCTGAATGACGATGGTGCGCAAGGCGATACACGTGTCCATGTTGCCGTTGAAATCGAAGTAGCCGACGGCGCCCGCATAGGGACCGCGCCGATGCGGCTCGAGTTCGTCGATGATTTCCATGGCACGCACCTTGGGGGCGCCCGAGACGGTTCCCGCGGGCAGGCACGCTTGCAACGCGTCGAATGCCGTCTTGCCGGGGGCGAGAACACCATTGACGTTCGACGTAATGTGCATCACGTGGCTGTAGCGTTCGATCGTCATGACGTCGGTCAACTCGACCGAGCGAAAACGGGAGACACGCCCGATGTCGTTGCGGCCCAAGTCGACCAGCATGACATGTTCGGCACGCTCCTTCGGGTCGGCCAAGAGTTCCTCGGCCAAACGTTGGTCCTCTTCTTCGCTGGCGCCGCGGCGACGTGTTCCCGCCAAGGGACGCGTCGTGACGTGCCCGTCGACCACCCGGACCATGATCTCAGGCGAACTACCCACCAGCGTCACACTAGGCGATCGCTGGTAAAACATGAAGGGGCTCGGATTCACGACGCGCAGTACGCGGTAGATGTCGAAGGGGTGCGACCGCAACGGCACCGCCAAACGTTGGCTGATGACGACTTGGAAGATGTCTCCGGCCCGAATGTATTCGACGCACTTGCGAACGGCCTCTTCGAATCGCTCTTGTGTGAAATTCGATGTGTACTCGATTTGCGGATCGCCTTCCGTGTCGATGTCGAGCGGTTTTAGTGAGCAGGGTGTTTCGGACAACAGATCCACGATCTCATCGATACGACGGCATGCTCGATCATAGGACTGTTTGACCGAAATACCGGGCCGGCTCGTGTCGGCCAGTACGATCACGTCGATCGTTTTGTTGATGTGGTCGAAGACGACCATCTGGTCGTAGAAGGCGAACGATAGGTCGGGAACATTCCGGTCGTCGGCAGGCGGATTCGGTAAGTGCTCGCAGTAGCGGACGACATCGTAGCCGGCGTATCCCACGGCACCGCCGCAGAACGGGGGAAATCCCGGTACGGACGCGACCTTGCGCGATTCGATTTGCTTGCGCAGCTCGTCGAGCGGATTGTCGGATTCGAACTGCCGGCTTTCCAACAAAGGCTGCCCCGACGCGGAGATTCCCGTATACGCGCTGACGGTTACACGATTCTCGTACGCTTCGATCTCCATGAAAGGGTGCGTGGCGAGGAAGCTGTAACGCCCCACCTTTTCGCCGCCGACGACGCTTTCGGCCAAGAACGCGCAACGACCGGCATCCAGCTTGTGAAATGCCGTTACGGGGGTCAGCGAGTCGCTCAGCAGCCGGCGGCGGACGGGAACCAGATCGGCGCCCTGCGATAGCCGACAGAACTCGTCGAACGCGGGATAATATCGCGTGCCCATGAATGCCTCGACCTGGGAAACGGATGGGAGTCACTCGATCGGCGGTTGCGATTCGAGACGCACGCACATCGACCGCAACCGCCGAAAACCTGAGCTTACCACCCATTCCGGGGTCAGGCAACCGGAAGGCTGAACGGACCGATCGGTCCTCGATTGGGACTACCGCGCGTACATCGGTCGGCGCACCGAGCCTCGCATTTTCCCGGCGGCCGCCTTGTCGCCCAGAACTTTTTGCGCTTTGGCGATGTTGTTCACCTTGATTACGGCAACTCCGTTCTTGGCACTGCCGCCGAAAGCACAATACGCATAGTCGATGTTCAGATGCTCTTCAGCCAGCCGTTCGCAGATGTTGCGGAAACCACCCCCCTGCTTGGGAAGGTCGACCATCAGCACGTCGGTGACGTCATAGCGTACGTTCAGCTGGTCGAGCACCTCGCAGGCCTTGTCCAGATCTTCAGGGACAAAACGGACCGTGCCGCGATCGTCGGAATCCATGACGACCAAGGCGCGAAAGCTCACTTTTTCCTTGTGAAGGGCATTGAGCATCGACGCCAGCCGACCAGGTTTGTTCACCAGACGCACCGAAATCTGCTTGGTCGTTTCCATCGGGGTCCCCTTTCCTGATCGAGAAACGCATTGAAATGCCGTAACCCTGGCTCAATTGAGGGGATACGGCGACAACCCCTGCGCCCGCCTTAAGCATAACAACGCACGACGGCGGGTCAACGAAATTGCCGAATTTCGGCGGTCAAAAGATACGTTTCCGATCGTGTAGACCCTCTTGCAGATTGATGCGTAAGTTGCCCAAGTTGTCGGGCATTTTGCGGAAGTCGCGCAATTTTTCTGAATCCCCAAGAAATATACACGGATGGGGGATAATCCGGGGCACATTGAGGAACTTGCGCCGGTTTCCCGTCGTCGAACCGTCAGAATGGGGTTTTCGCGGAACCGATCGAAGGTACTTCCGGACACGGAGGAAATCGCCATGCGTCGAGTCGTTGCGTCCATCGCGGCCGCCATGCTGACCTTGTTGCTGGGCGGATCGCTGTTTGCCCAAGGGTTCCTGCTGATCAACGACGGGGATCGGATCGCTCCCCTACCCCGCCCGATCATCATTTGGCCGCCGCATCCCCCGCATCCGCCGGTGCCGCCTCGGCCACCGCAGCCGGCAGCCGTGTACGCCGTGGAGTCGTTGGAAGTGCAGGCTCGTATCGACGACCAAATCGCGCAGGTCGAGACGACGCAAACATTCGTCAACCATGGAAGCCGCCCGGTCGAGGCCCGCTTTGTCTTTCCTTTGCCGTATGAGAGCGCGATCGATCAGATGACGTTCATGGTGGACGGGAAGGAAATCCCCGGCAAGATTTTGCCCGCCGAGGAGGCACGCCGCCGATACGAAGAGATCGTACGGCGCAATCGTGATCCTGCCCTTTTGGAATGGGTGGGCTACGGAATGTTTCAGACGAATGTCTTTCCCATCCCGCCCGGCGGCAAGCGAACGGTTTCGTTGCATTATTCGTATCTGTGCCGGTCGTTCGAGGGGATGAACGATTTTCTCTTTCCGCTGAGTACCGCGAAGTACTCGGCCAAACCGTTGAAGAATCTAAGCATTCGAGTGTCGATTCGGGCAAGCGACGCGGTAAAAAACGTTTACTCCCCGACGCACGATGTCGATGTGGAGCGCCACGGTGAGAATCGCGTGACCGTCGAGTGGCAAGAGGAGCAAATCCTTCCGCATCAGGATTTTCGCTTGTTGTTCAACATTTCCCACGATCCTCTCGCGGCACGCATCATCAGTTATCGTCCCGATCGCGACGAGGAGGGGTATTTCCTTCTGTTGGCCTCGCCTCCGGTCAAGCCGGGGGGTAAACCGCTCAAGAAGACGGTCGTGTTCGTAGTGGACAAATCGGGCAGCATGAGCGGCAAGAAAATCGAACAAGTGAAAGAAGCGTTACGCTTCGTGCTCGATAATTTGGAAGAAGGCGATTTGTTCAACATCATCGCCTACGACAGCAATGTCGAAGCGTTCGAACCCGAACTCCAGGCATTTAGTCCGAAAACGCGTCGTAAGGCGTCGGCGTTTATCGACGGACTGTACGCAGGCGGATCGACGAACATCGACGCGGCGCTACGAACGGCATTGAGTCAACTGCATGATCCTGAGCGAGCAAATTACGTGGTCTTTTTGACCGACGGATTGCCGACGACGGGCGAGCGAAACGAGGCCGCTATCGTAAGGCGGGCGATCGAAGCGAATGAAGTCGATGCAAGATTGTTCTGCTTCGGCGTGGGTTACGACGTCAATGCCCGGTTGCTCGATCGCCTGGCACGCGCGTCACACGGACAAAGTGAATACGTTTTGCCGAATGAGGACCTCGAAGAACGTGTCGCCCGCTTCTACCGCCGGATTCAAGCGCCAGTGATGATCGAGTGCGAACTCGATGTCGTAGTCGACGATCGCGAAACCGCTTCGTCGCCGGTAAGCCGATTGTATCCGAAGCCGCCGTTCGACCTGTTTGCCGGAGAACAATTGGCTCTGGTCGGCCGATACAAGCGCGGCGGCGACGTCGTATTCCGGTTGTCTGGGAAGGTCAACGGCAAGAGCCAAGCGTTTACCTTCGAAGGCCGATTCAAGGACTACGATCACAATGAGCAGACGGCTTTCGTGGAGAAGCTGTGGGCGATCCGTCGTGTCGGCGAGATCCTGGATCAGATCGACCTGGAAGGCAAGAACGAGGAACTGATCGAGGAATTGGTTGCTTTGGCGACGAAGCACGGGATCCTCACGCCGTACACCTCTTTCTTGGCGGATGAAAACGTGCCGATTACCGACTTGACCGGAAACGCTCGCCTTGCCGAGCGACAACTCGAGTCGCTGGCGCAAGCGGAAGGATACGGCGGCGTCATGCAACGTTACGGTAAGGCAAATTTGCAGAGGGCGCAGTCGGCCGATGCTTCGGGGAGTATCCGCGGATTCGGAGGGTACGCCGCTCGGAGTAGCCCTGCGGCGCCGAACGCACCGGCTGTAGCCGGGGGACGAGCCGGAAACCTTCCGGCCGCTATCGGTCAAGCAGCCCCACTCACCGCCGAGGATGCGCCCGCGGAAGCCGCTGTTCCGGCAACCGTTCGCCACGTCGGTAATCGCGTGTTCTACTACCGCGACCATCGGTGGGTCGACGGATCGTTGTCCGAGTCGCAACAAGAAAAGCCGATTCGTGTCAAGCAGTTTAGTGACGAGTATTTCGAGCTGATCCACAAGAACGGCCGTTCGATTGCGCAGTACCTCATATTCGACGAGCCCACCTTGCTCGACATCGACGGGCAAGCCTATCTGATTGAGCCGTAATTGCTTCGGCTTGCTGCAATAGAAAAACGCCGCAGGTTCGCGGGCGACCTGCGGCGTTTGTGTCTCCTGTTGGACGATTCGTGGTCAAACGAATGCTTCGTCCATGCCCAAGCGGGTTCGCAATTCTTCGAACTGTCGTGCGTAGTATTCGGTGGACGAGTGGACATGTTCGGCTTCGGTGATGAAGCGGATTTTCTCGTCGCAAGCGATCTTGTGGCGGCCCAAGATGGCTTCGAACTCTCGCAGGTCCGATCCGTATGCGATCAATAGTTTGTGCTCGTCGAATTGCACTTCGAGCGGAATATTCGGGTTGAGAACGGCGATGCCCGTGCAGCCGTCGTTGGTCAGTAGGTCCTCGTAGTCGTAAAGGATGCTTTCAAGGACGGGAATGTCGATGTGTTCGCGGTAAAGGTCCAAGTGGCCCGGTTTGTCGCGATGGTGACTCGTCTCGAGGACGACATCGACCACCGAACCCAAAGGTTCCAGCAGGTCCATGAAGACGTCGAATAGACGTTCCTTGCTGACGGCGGCCATCAGGACCGGAATCGTCGTGCTGTTGTCGCTCTCCCGGTAGACGTCATGACGGTAACCTTCGGTGGGGACGACCTGGAGATCGTACGAGGGACGAATGGCGTCGGTGAGGACAAACTTGCCGTAGCGGGCGATCCGCAGATGCGCCTCGAGTTCGCCCTCGCTGAGCTGGTCGAAACTGCTCGTTCCGGCCGGCACGCTGCCGTCCCGCGTCACGTTACGGAAGAATTTTTTCAGGAAGCCCATCGGTGTGCTCAAACTCTTTCGTATGATGTTTCCAACGCTGGTCGTTTATGAGTCGCCGAGGAGTCTCCCCCAGCGGTCTACCAAATCCTAGGTCACGCTTCGTGTGCGGCACTTGTCGACAAAGGACAAACTCCCTAGGATTTCTGCCCCCAACGGCAGGTGGTTGCCGTCACAATCGACATAGCTGATACCGTCGATTGGGGGGCACGTAGCCACGCGGCGTGTGGTCGTTTCGCGGCTTTTGGGACGCTTCAGTTTCGTTGCGTACGGAGCCCTCAGAAACCTAGCACGCGGCATCGGCCTGGGAGTGTCGTCGGATACTGAATCAGCACACGTTGCGAGTCGGATCGAAGCACCTCTGCCGACTTGGTAAACTCTGCCTTCGGCATTTTTTCGCCGATGGTTCGGCATTCCCAAACCGGCTAAGATGACACTTTCCGCGTATCTGCTTCAGCCGGAAAATCTCGAATCGAGGAGGCGAGAGGTTTCGTGTCTTGCTTTTTTCGTTTGTTGCCCATGCCCGTGGCCGTCGCATCGGTGATCGGGCGGCCGCGCACAAGTTTGACGGCTCGAAAGACATGCCTCGCGGAGAGCCCGGAACTCGGCCGCGTGGCAGGCCTTCTATGCGTTCTCGTGTTGATGTCGCTTGTCGGCTGTAAGCGTTCCGAAGCGGAGCGTCAGCTCAAGGATCGCTCGATCGCACAAGGGACGTCCGCCCAAGAGAAGGCTGCCCTGCCCGCCCCCGGCGCGTGGTTCGAACCGTGCGATTTATGGTACCGCACCCGTTTGTTCGGCAAGGACGTCGGTTGGGAACATACCCATGTCGAACCCGTACGCCGTGACGGAAAACGCGAGTTGGTCGTTCACATCGAATCGGTGACGAAGTTGCAGCGGGCCGGTACGCCTGTCGAATCTCGCGTGACCGGTTTTTCACGTGAGACGCCGGACGGTCGCCTGTTGGCGTTCGAAGTTGCGATCGATCAAGGCGGATCCGTAATGCGCACTACCGGGCGGCGCGTGGGCGATCGGTTGCTCGTGACTTCAGGAGCCGACCAAAATGAACGAACGATTGAAATTCCGTGCGATTCCAGCGTACGAGGATTCTTCGCGATCCAAGGTGAACTGTTGCGGCGACCGCTGAAGGCCGGGGAACGGCGAATGTTCCATGCCTTCTTGCCGGGATTGTTCCAAGTCGGCAAGATCGAACTCACTGCAGAGAAAGCCGAATCGGGGTTGCGTATCGAGAATGTGACGACGTTGTCCGACGGCGCACGTTTGACGAGTGAATTGTTGGTCGATAATCGAGGGATCATCCGGCGGCAGACGATTCCGAACCTCGGGTTGGAGTCGATTTTGACAACACGGGAACAGGCCGAAGTACAAGCAACAGGTTCGTTGCCCGACTTGATTACCGACGTTGCGGTTCCGGTGAACGCGCCCGAGAAACCGCTCCGTCACGCGAGGCGCGCCGTGTATCGAATTTCTTCGCGGCGAAAGTCGCCGGCGGAGGTGTTCCCGGTCACCGGCGTGCAACGAGTTGAGAGCATCGATAACGAAACGGTTCGGCTGATCGTAACCTTTCCGCCCGAACGCATTACCCCTCAAGAGACGCCGGGGAGTGCATCGACGGCGGCGAGTCGTTGGATCGAAGCGGACGATCCGAAGATTGTCGCGTGTGCTGCACAAATCGCCGAAGAAAACTCGACACCGACCGAGCGCGTGCGCGCCATTTTGGAATTTACGGCCTCGACGATTGAGGACAAAGATTACACGGTCGGGTTTGCCTCGGCGAGAGAGGTGCTGGAATCGAGGCGGGGCGATTGTACCGAACATGCCGTGTTGGCCGCGGCGCTGTCGCGGGCGCTTGGAATTCCGGCTCGGGTCGTCGTCGGCTTGGTCTACTACCAGGAGAGTTTTTGTTTTCATATGTGGAACGAGTTTTATGTCGACGGACGTTGGATCGAGGGCGATGCGACGCAACGGGCGTTCCCGGCCGGGGTGGATCACATTCGGATCACCCAGTCGGACCTGGCCGGCGTCGACGCGTTAGGGGCACTTTTGCCTGCTCTCGAGGTCATCGGCGACCTTGAAATCGAAATCGTCGAAGTTGAGTAAGGGCAATTTCCAGCAGCCCAAATGCGCGTCGCAAGCAGAGCAGCACTCGGGAAATTCGTGAGTGAGCGTCGGGAGAAAAGGATCGGATGGCGAAGATCTACACGCGGACGGGGGATTTAGGGGAGACCGGTCTTTTCCGCGGGCCCCGGGTGGGAAAGGATTCACCTCGCATTGAGGCGTACGGCACAGTCGACGAAACCAATTCTGTCGTCGGTATGCTTCGTACTACCGGCGTGCCCGACGATATCGACGCGATGCTGAACCAGATTCAGAACGATTTGTTTCGTTTGGGGGCTGAATTGGCAACCCCGAAGGCCGACGGTCCGGGCTGTTCGGTGATTGATCGCGGGGACATCGAGCGACTTGAGCGGTGGATCGATGAACTCGACGCCGACTTGCCGCCGATGCGCTATTTCGTTCTGCCCGGCGGCTGTGCGGCAGCGTCCGTTGCCCACTTGGCACGCACCGTGTGTCGTCGCGCCGAACGGCGGGTGGTCACGCTCATCCGGGATGCGAAATCGCGTGACGAGCACATCTCCCTCTTTCCGCTTCAATACTTGAATCGCTTGAGTGATCTCTTGTTCGTCGTTGCGCGGGTTCTCAATGCCCGCAGCGGTACACCAGAACCACCGTGGATTCCGGATGCTTCTCCAGGCGGCGAATCTAGTGCACATTAAGCGCGCAGGCATATCTTTCGGTGCCTTGTTTGTGTGCTGTCGAGGGTTGTGTTCTTGTGGCTTTTTGGGCTCTTGTTTCGGATGCCGCTTCTTTTTTGTGGCGTAACTTCTTGTTTATGGGTGAGTTGCGTCTTTGGGGCTTGTCCTTTCTCGTCTTTGGCACGTGATGTGCAATCGCTCTGATTGCACATCGTACCGTCATCTTTTGCACGTTGTCGCGCACCGGCTGAGCAAGGTCGTGATCGGCGCAGCGGTTGGCGGTTGGAACTTCCATGAAGCATTTTGGTGTTTTAGGCGGGATCCATGCTAATTAAGACTCAATGGAGGCGGTTGGACCATCGCAGGAACTTCCCTGTGCGAAGACTTGGGGCGTTGGCGACTCTCGTGGCGGCGATTGCCCTTGTGATTGCCGCGCCTGTACGCGGCGAAGAGGCAACGACCGGGGGGGCGGGGGCTGTCGTGAGCGAGTTGGAAGACGCCGTTGCTTCGCAAACGGATGCGGATGACATTGACGCGGTAGCGGAAGATTCGGAGTACAACCCTGCCGACAATGTGTGGTTGCTCTTGAGTTCGGCCTTGGTGTTGATGATGACGGCACCCGGGTTGGCCATGTTCTACAGCGGTCTCGTTCGCCGTAAGAACGTACTGAGCGTCATGATGCAATGCGTGTTCCTGATGGCCATGATGACGGTCGTCTGGGCGCTGTGGGGATACACCCTGTCGTTCGGTGGAAGCGGTGCGTGGATCGGGGATGCCTCGTATGTGTTCATGCAGAACACCGGTCCGCAGGCTGTCGGCAATACGGTTGCCTATCCGTTGTTTCCCGGGTTGAGTGTACCCGTTCTGACTCACATGCTGTTCCAGGGAATGTTTTTCATCATTACGCCCGCGCTGATCTGCGGAGCCTTCGCCGAGCGAATGAAGTTTAGCGCAATGGTCCTGTTCTGCCTGTTCTGGGGGACCGTCGTGTACGCGCCGTTGTGCCACTGGGTATGGGGGGGCGGCATTTTGCAATACGGCAGCGATTATGCCGTCGCCGGTGGGGCTCTCGATTTTGCGGGCGGGACGGTCGTACACATCAGCTCAGGGGTGTCGGCCCTGGTGTGTGCACTGTTGATCGGAAAGCGGCTGGGATACGGTTCCGAGCCGATGCCGCCGCACAATATGACCTATACCGCCCTCGGAACGGCATTGCTTTGGGTCGGCTGGTTCGGATTCAATGCCGGTAGTGCCTTGGCGGCTACAGAATCCGCCTCGTTGGCTTTTTGTACGACGCATTTTGCGGCAGCAGCGGGAGGACTCGCTTGGGCGCTAATCGAATGGATTCGCGATAAAAAGCCGACCTTGTTGGGAACATGTTCAGGGGTGGTGGCCGGACTCGTGTGCATCACGCCGGCGGCCGGGTTCGTGATGCCGATTTCGGCAATCATCATGGGGGCTGCGGCAGGCATCGTCTGCTACTTCTCTGTTGCGGTGATCAAGCCGAAGTTCGGATATGATGATTCGCTCGACGCGTTCGGCGTGCATGGTGTCGGCGGGACGTTGGGGGCGATCTTGACCGGCGTATTTGCCACGAGATTGGCACTTGGAGACGTCGACAGTCCCGCTTTGGGCATGATCGAGGGGGGATCGCTGATTGTCGGCCAAATCATCGCCGTCGTCATCAGTATCGCTTTCGCAGGAGTGGTTTCCTTCGTGGGCCTCAAGATTATCGATGCGCTGGTCGGGTTGCGCGTCGGCAAGGAAGAAGAGATCCTGGGACTCGACATCAGTCAGCATGGCGAAGAAGGCTACATCTACAATTGATGGGGCGCTGTCGCGTCCATACAACTTCGGCAGATTTATGGAACCGCGGGCAAGTGAGTTCGCATGGGACAGCGCTCTCTAGTTTCCCGCCGCTTGGCCGAGCGAATCGATGAAAGATCGTGCCCGCGGCATGCCGTAGGTGGGGCGAAAGCAATATCTCAATTCGTGTTTCTGAAATTGGAGACTGCTCATGAAGAAAATCGAGGCCATCATTCGCCATTACAAGCTCGACGAAGTTAAGGCCGCCCTCAACCAACGCGGAATCGCGGGCATGTCGGTCACAGAGATTCGCGGCTTCGGTCGCCAGAAGGGGCATACCGAGACTTATCGCGGCACGGAGTACAGAGTTGACTTCGTGCCCAAGATGAAGCTGGAGATTGTCGTCCGGGACCGGGATGTGGCGGACATCGTCGATACGATTTGCAATGCGGCAAAAACCGGCCAGGTGGGCGACGGAAAGATCTTCGTTAGCGACATCCGTCAGGCCGTGCGCATCCGGACCGGCGAACTCGACGACGAAGCTCTGTAATCCCAGAGGGCATCGCTCGATACTCGTTCGGACGGTCGGGGCGAACTCGGCGTTGATGCGAGGACGCGGCAAGTTGTCCGGGGCCGATGTTTCGTGGAACGGCGAATGGCCCTCTTCGCCGTGACGGTGAACGGGGCAAGGCGAGCGGAATTCTTGAAAACTGCACACCGTCTGGTTTTGTATGCCGGGACTTCCTTTTCATGTCGTCGAAGCCAAACGCCGCTTGACGCAGCACCTGTCCAGGCTGGTCGACGGTTACTCGTCTGCGATTCCGATCGACCACCTCATGCATTCGCTGGTCGAGGTTCGAGACGCCGTTGTCCTGGAAATGCTCCGTTTCGCCGTAGACGGGAGTCGTGATTCTGCCGTCGATTGGAGGCGGGATTGCGCCCTGGTCGCTTTGGGTGGCTACGCCTTGGGAGAGGTGTGTCCGCGTTCGGACATCGATCTGCTGCTATTGGTCCACGATTCGGTCGTTCCGGCGGCCGAGCAATTGGCGGGACGATTCTTCCGGGATCTGTACGACACAGGGCTGTCTGTCGGTCATGCTCTGCGCTCGCCGCGGGAATGCTGCCGGTCGGCGCTGCAAGATGCCGAGATTCTGACGTCCTTGATCGAATCGCGATTGTTGTGGGGAAACCGGGAACTACTGGAGGAACTACGTTCGCGGTTGGCTGCGGCCGTTCGAAGGCATCGCGCTCGGTTGATTCGAGCGGTTCTCGCGGCACGTCGTGAAGAGCGGGCAAAGTACGGCGATACCGTTTACTTGCTCGAACCGAACGTCAAGCGGTCTCCCGGAGGATTGCGTGACCTTCGTCTCTTGCATTGGCTATCCTGCCTCGTTTCGAGCGAGCCGTATACGTCCTCGCGGGCATTCGAGGTGGTGCCTTTCGAGTTCCATGCTTCCTTGACGGATGCACGCAGCAAGCTATTGCGAATTCGCGCCTTTCTCCATGTGCGATCACCCGATACGAACGATGTATTGACCCGCACGATGCAGCTGCGTCTCGCGGAGGAACTGGCTGTTCAGGCGCGCCCCGGCCTCATGCCCGTCGAATGTTTCATGCAGGACTATTTTCGAACAACCGAGCAAGTGATGCAGGCGGTTCGAGTCGCCGAAAGTGCTGCTGCTCCGATTTCGCCGGTCGGACGATTCCTCGATCGGTTGGTGGGACATCGTTTGCCGGGAGGCTTTTTTGCGGGAGTTCGGGGATTGTCGGCAACCTCGTCGGGGCGAAAACGCCTTCGGCAGAATCCCAAGGCCGTTCTCGAGTTCCTCGAATCGGCCCAGCTCTACGATCTTCCGATCGAGCCCCATACTCGCTTGTTCTTGTTGAAGAACAACTCGCGACACGCTGACTGCGATATCGAGACGCTTCGCAAGCAGTTTCTGGCGTTGCTGCGAATACCGACTCGCCTAGGGCAAAGCTTACGACTGATGCACGAAACCCGGCTTCTAGAGCAATTCATACCGCACTTTGCTCGGGCGCGGGGATTGATCCAATTCAACCAATACCACAAGTACACGGTGGACGAACATTGCCTGTTGGCCGTCGAGCAAGCAGCCCGCATGAATCACGACGACGGCTTGCCGGGACGCGTGTACCGGGCTAGCGAAGAAAAGCACGTTCTGCATCTGGCGTTGTTGTTGCACGACTTGGGGAAAGGAACGCCGAGCGACCACTGTGAAATCGGTAAAGCGATAGCCGAAACCGTGGCGGCCCGACTCGGGTTAGGGCGCGTAGAAACCGAACACCTGGCTTTCTTGGTTCACCGTCACCAATTGATGAATCACATTTCGCAACGTCGCGACATCACCGATCCGCAAGAGATTCTTGGGTTTGCTGTGCAGGTGGGGACGCCGGAACTGTTGCGAATGCTATACGTGTTATCGGTGGCGGATCTTCAAGCGGTCGGTCCTGAGGCGTGGTCGCAGTGGAAAGGGAAGCTGCTGGAGTCTCTTTACCACGAGACGCATCGTTATCTTGCCGACGACGATGACGACCGCACACGCGAACATTACGTTCGGCGCGTGAGGGAAACGGTAAGGCGAAGCGTAAGTTCGCATCCGCAGCGAGGTTGGTTGGAAAAGCAAATCGCCGCGTTGCCGGTTTCGTACATCCTGGCGGCCGAACCGCCGGACATCATCGCCGACTTGGAACTGCTGCGGGTGCAAGAGACGCAGTCCCCGTGCGCCGTTCGATTCCGGTACGACGAGACGTGCGAAACGTTACACGTGGTCGTGGCAACGCGTGAGTCGGTCGTGACCGGCGCGTTTCATCGGTTGGTCGGTGCCCTGACGGGACGGGGATTGGAGATCCTTGCCGCACAGATTCACACGTTGGCCGACGGAAGGATTCTCGATCGGTTCGACGTGCGCGATCCTGATTTCGTACGATGCCCGCCGCAAGACCGTTTGGAGGAAATCGAACAGGCCGTCAAGCGATCACTGGATCAGGCCGAAGAAGCGCCCCCTCGGTTTCGACGGGTGTGGACGGGCAAGAACGGGGCGGCAGACGAATTGCTATCGCACAAGGATCGCGTTGAAATCGATGCGCATTCGTGCGAAACGGCAACCATCCTCGAGGTGTTCACCGCCGATCGACGCGGGGTTTTGTACACGGTGGCGAAGGCCGTTTTCGATCTCGAATTGGAGGTAACCAGGGCGAAGATCGGCACGTATCTGGATCAAGTGGTCGACGTGTTCTACGTGACGGACAAACAAGGGCGCAAGATCGTCGATCCCGCTGAGCTCTTGCGGATTCGAGAAACGCTCCTCCGCACGCTCAAAACGCGGAGGGACTGACGGCGCGATGCTTCAGTCGCATTCTGCCGGTGCAGCGGCCTCGGAACTGCGGTTTCGCCACCGGCGCAAAAAATGGCAGCCGACCAGGTAGGCGAACACCGGTTGTTGCAGCTGCGGCGGCAAGTCGTCGAGCGAGTCGATGTCATCGGCGCGAATCACATCGCCGGTCGAGAACAGGTAAACCGGTCGCACGTAACTGATTTCGGCCAGCATTTCGATGGGCTGATCGCCGGCATTCAACCGCACGATCAACTTTGTATAATCGGGCCGCTCGAGGGTGAAGTAGGAGAATCCGCCTTTCGAGATGTCGTAGCAGTGAACCTTGCGGTAGGAGTCTTCGGAGGTTGGGCGATCGCCCTGCAAGGGAGCGATGTACTGAGCCGATAAGAACAGTTGTCGGCGCTGCCCGCGCCGATCCCGGCTCGGATCGTCGGCCGCTTCACGCATCAACCGAGTGACGAGTCGGTAGAATTCTGCTTGTGCCTCGGCGTCGACACTGGGCATGGCTACTCTGACGGCAAATCGTGGTGCGTTCCGTCGACAGACACGGAACGAAGACGGTAGACCTCTGCTAGCTCTTAGCTTACGGAATCGGCGCGAGCAAGCGTCCTCCGTTGGTTGAGGGGCACGGTTTTGGGGAG
This sequence comes from Thermostilla marina, assembly GCF_054657455.1. Classification (NCBI taxonomy): domain Bacteria; kingdom Pseudomonadati; phylum Planctomycetota; class Planctomycetia; order Pirellulales; family Thermoguttaceae; genus Thermostilla; species Thermostilla marina. Next base: position 2,249,387 of record NZ_BAAHYR010000001.1, read on the forward strand.
AGAGATCGGAAATGCAGGTTCCGACGGTCTTACCGTCGCTTGATTGGGTGCCGCGGAACGCCGTTGCCTACAAGAATCAATTCTTGCGGGCTTGCCGGTGCCGACGGCAGCGGGGACAATAAATGTTTCCCGTTATTCGTCTCCCCTTTGTATGGGGGATATGCGAGATGTGGGCTTCGGCCCGGGAGTTGAGATGAAGGCTACACAACAGGTTCCCGACGAATCCGGCCGTTTTGGGCTTTTCGGCGGCCGGTACGTCCCGGAGACGTTGACTCGTGCGCTCGATGAATTGGCCGAGCACTACGCACAGGCGAAAGCCGACCCGGAATTCCGGCAGGATCTTGATCGCCTGTACCGACATTACGTGGGCAGACCGTCGCCGCTGTATTTCGCCGAGCGTTTGACCGAACACTGCGGCGGCGCGCGTATCTTCTTGAAGCGGGAAGATCTGAATCATACCGGGGCCCACAAGATCAACAACACGCTCGGCCAAGCCCTGCTGACGATTCGAATGGGCAAGCGGCGCGTGATCGCTGAGACCGGTGCCGGTCAGCACGGTGTCGCGACTGCGACTGCTTGTGCCCGCTTCGGCCTGGAATGCGTCGTGTACATGGGCGAGGAAGACATTCGACGGCAAAAGCCCAATGTCTTCAATATGAAATTGCTGGGTGCAGAGGTTCGCCCCGTGACCAGCGGATCCCGTACCCTTCGCGACGCGATCAACGAGGCGATGCGAGACTGGATGGGGTCGGTCGAGACGACGCACTATTGCCTCGGGTCCGTGATGGGACCGCATCCGTTTCCGATGATCGTTCGTGATTTTCAGTCGATCATCGGCCGGGAAACCCGACAACAGTGTCTCGAACAACTTGGAGGGCTGCCCGAGTTGGTCGTGGCATGCGTCGGCGGCGGAAGCAATGCGGCCGGCATGTTTTATGCCTTCGTGGAAGACGACGGCGTGGCGCTCGTCGGCGTCGAGGCCGGCGGCCGCTCGCCGAATCCTGGCGAAAACGCCTCGACGTTATGTTACGGACGCCCCGGCGTGCTGCACGGCTCGTTTTCTTACGTGCTTCAGGACGACGACGGGCAGACTTGTGACGTGCACTCGATTTCGGCCGGATTGGATTACCCGGGGGTCGGCCCCGAACACAGCTACTGGAAGGAAACGGGGCGTGCCGAGTACACGAACGTGACCGACGCCGAGGCCCTGGAAGCTTTCCAAACACTCGCACGTTTGGAAGGAATCCTGCCCGCGCTCGAAAGTTCCCATGCGGTCGCTTACGCCATGAAAGCCGCACGCGAGCGACCGAGAGACTCGACGGTCGTCGTATGTCTTTCGGGACGCGGGGATAAAGACGCGCAAGAAGTAGGCCGTTTGCTCGGCGAACAACTGTAGCGTAAGCAGCTCAGAGGCCCGCCTTTTCTTCGAATAGAATTCAGCAAGACAAACACCATGTCCGCCATCGATACTTTGTTTGCGAAGCTTCGGCAGGATAAACGGAAGGCTTTCATGCCGTTCGTCACGGCGGGAGATCCGGATCTCGAGTTCACGGCTGCCGTTATCCGGGAGTTGGCCGCCCGCGGAAGTCATTTGTGCGAGGTCGGTATTCCCTACAGCGACCCGATTGCCGACGGGCCGGTTATTCAGGCGTCCTACACGCGAGCTCTGGCGGCGGGGACGCGGGTGAGTGATGTCTTGGCCATGCTCGGCGATCTGACCGACGAAGTCTCGATGCCCGTGGTCACGATGGTTTCGTATGCGATCGTGTACCGTCGAACGCCGACAGCTTACGTTCAAAAGGCCGCCGAAGCGGGAGTTGCGGGCCTGATCGTGCCCGATTTGCCGGTCGAAGAGGCGGGCGAACTTGCTGCGGCTTGCCGCGACGCCGATATCAGCTTGATTCAGTTGGTGACGCCCACGACGCCGCACGAGCGGGCGGTTCGCATCGCGCAGCAAGCGACCGGGTTCATTTACTACGTATCGGTTGCCGGTACCACCGGCGAACGGAACGAATTACCGCCCGATTTGTCGGGCAGTGTTGCTGCTTTGCGGAAAGAAACCGATTTGCCGATTTGCATCGGGTTTGGCATCAGCAAGCCGGAACACATTCGGCGGCTTGCGTCGGTAGCCGACGGATTCATCGTCGGTTCTGCGATCGTTCGCCGCATCGCAGAGAACGCGGGGCGTCCTCGTGACGAGGCCCTCGCCGCCGTAGGAGATTTCGTCGGCGAATTGGTGGCCGCGACGGAGGCGTGTTGAGCGGCAACAGGGCTGTTGCATTCAGATCACATGAAAACGGCTCCGTCGAACCGCACGCAGGCGGTAGGACAGAGCCGTTTCGTGTTCCGGTCGAATCGCCGGCAATCCGGATCAGTAGCTGCGCGGTCGCACCTTGCCTTGCACTCGCGACGGCAATCCTTGAATCCGAAGGAACCCTTCAGCGTCGGTCTGGTTGTAATCGCCGCCGCCTTCCATGGTGGCGATTCCCTCGTCGTAGAGGCTGTTGGGGCTTTCGCGGCTGTCGACCATCATGTTGCCCTTATACAGCGCAAGCGTTACCGTTCCGGTGACGGGTTTTTGTGCCTCGCGAATGAAGGCCATCAACGCGTCGAGTTTGGCGTGGTACCAGAAGCCGTAGTAGACCATCTCGGCGACTTCCGGTGCCAATCGATCTCGCAGATGTGTCAAATCACGGTCCAACGTGAGTTGCTCGACAACGCGATGGGCGAAGTACAAGAGGGTCATACCGGGGGCTTCGTACACGCCTCGACTCTTCATACCGACGAAACGGTTTTCGACGATGTCGATGCGCCCGATGCCGTTGCGCCCGCCGATTTCGTTGAGTTTCGCGACAATGCCGTAGGGACTCAACGCTTCTCCGTTTACGCTCACCGGGACGCCTTCGTGGAACCCGATCGTGACTTTTTCGATCGCATCGGGCGCGTCCTGGGGTGAGACCGTCATCCCGAAGTCGACCAGTTCCACTCCGTTGACCGTCAGGTCTTCGAGCTTTCCGGCTTCGTAGCTGATGTGAAGACAGTTTTCGTCGGAACTGTACGGTTTTGCGGCGGTCACTTTGACCGGGATGTTCTTTTCTTCACAGAAGGCGATCATCTCGGAACGCCCGGGGAATCGTCGGCGGAACTCCTCGATTCGCCAGGGCGCGATGATCTTGATGTCCGGATCGAGGGCCTCGGCCGCCAGTTGGAATCGACACTGGTCGTTACCTTTTCCGGTGGCGCCGTGGGCGAAGGCGTCGGCGCCGACTTCGCGTCCCACTTGCAAGCAAACCTTCGAAATCAAGGGCCGGGCAATCGACGTGCCCAGCAAGTAGAGGTCTTCGTATCGTGCCTGCCACTGAAGAACAGGAAACGCGAAATCGCGGCAAAGCTCTTCACGAGCATCGACGATACGTGCCGAAGCAGCGCCGATGTTTTTGGCTTTCTCCAAGATCGCTTCCCGATCTTCGCACGGTTGGCCGAGGTCGACGTAAACGGCGTGAACTTCGTGGCCTTGCTCAATCAGCCAGCCGAGGATGACCGACGTATCCAGACCGCCCGAATAGGCCAGAACGCATTTCGACATCGCAGGATCGCTCCCCTTAAGCAGGCAACCAAAGCGGAGAGAACCGGCTACAACGGCAGGCGGAGTTCTCCGCCCCGCCGATTTGCCGATTCCACGAAAGCTCTATTGTCACCGCGGGAACGACGGCTGACAAGCTGTGGAGCAGAGCGGACATGTCGTCTCGCTTGCGGCACCCTTCCCAAATAGATCACCCGAAAGGCACACCGTTGAGGAACGCGCCGGCAGGCGGGAACGTTGCTTGAGGGCTCCAATTCCTGGTGCCGCCTCGGAGTGGCGCGTAGTTTCTACCGCCATAGCGGGGGGAGAGGTCCGGCCGGTTGATCGGTTGGTTGCGTTGACGGTACGTCGGCCGGTACGAGACCGTTCAGGGCCGAGCCGATGACTTCGGGAAGATTCGTGTTTCCGTCCGTTTGCGGAACCGGGGCCGAAGTGCTTCCGGCCGTCGGTGCGAAGATCGGCCCGGGCAGCGAACCGCCCAACGCCTGGCCGATCCGTGAGGCGACTTCGGGAGGGATGTTTCGGGAAAGGTCCGGGATTTGGTTCGTGACACCGGTTTGTGCGGCTAGACGTTCCAGGTCGCGTTGAAGCCCCTGCCATTGGGCAAGCAATTGTTGAGGATGCGTTTGCATGAGTTGATCCAACGGCGCCAGGTGTCGGCGAAGCTCCGATTGGTACAGGTCTTCGAGACGGCTCCGCTGGGATACCAAGGCGCCGAGCACTGCCTGCTGGACCGCTCGATCGACTCGGTCGTCGAGGTTCGACTCGAGACGCATCCGAGGATTCTCCGTTGTTCCCGATACCTCGATTCTCGCTTCGAGCTCGGCAATTTCGGCGAAGGCACGCGACAAAGCGAGTTGAAGCTCGTGTTGGCCGTCCAATCCCGGCAAAATCGGATGAAGCCGACCGCCGGATTCACGAAGTTCGAACCGTCCCGACCATTCCTTCCCCGTGAGCTGAAGGAAGCCCGATACATTCCACACGGCGTTGTCGACTACAATCGCGAACTTGTCGGGATTGCCGAAACGTTGGGCCTTTGCCGGAACGGTCGGCGCCGTAAAGTCGATGCGCGTGACGGGGATCTCGTTTCGTCGATCAAATGTCAAGGTGATGGTTGCTGTTGCGACGCTCGCGTGCGGCACCTTGTCCACACCGGGAGGAACGATGCGGTTCGATGGCTCGTGAATAGGGCCGCTTCCGGTGTTTTCGTGCGCCGCGATAGCAACGGCATTCTGAAACCAAGGTAGGTTATGCGGATCGACCTCGAACACGATTTGGAGTGGATATTCTGTCAAACGCGGATGCGACGACAGGTGTCGAACTTCTCCGACGATGGGGATTTCACGCCCGTCGAATTCCATGATGCCGTCGACGGCAAGCCGATCGGCTTCGAATATCGGCAGCGGATCACCTGTGGGAAACGGGATGTCCACGCCCCTGGCGCGTTCCGGCTCCGCGGTGGTTTCGCTGGCGGTGCGTCCGAAGGCGTCGAGACGCACAAGAATCGCTGCCAAGGGCCGGCCGAGCGTCGGGCCGAGAAGGTACTCGGCGAGTTTCTGCGAGGTGTATTCTCCCGGATCGGTCATGCGGGCAAGGCGTTCGAGATCGCGGTCACGAGCCGCCAGAATCGCCTGTTTGTCGGCTTCAGCTTGTCGTTCGAGTCGCTCGATCTCAACGGGGATCTGTTCCAATTCGATACGCAACGATTCGAATTCCGCCAGCATGTCGCGGAACATGGCGATGCGGGCGGCAGGATCTTGCGGTTGTTGCCGGGCCAGGGCCTGCAAGCGTTCGATGCGCTCGCGGATCGAGTTGACGCGACGCGACATTTGCCGGTACTCGAGCGGCCATCGACGCTCGAGTTCGCGAGCCAAGCGGACCGACTCGAAGCTGTCGACTTGCTCTTCGATCGATTCAAGCAGAAGCGGGCGCACGCGATCGAACCAGGGCGTAAGCGCGTCGGCAAGGTCTTGCGCCGCCCATTCCGGCAGGAAATCAAGGTCGGGATCGAGTTTGCCCGATGTGTCCCGCTGCGTCGAAAACCGCACGCCGGACAATGTGCCGCTCTCGACGACGTAGCGACCTGCCAACAATGCCTTGCCGTCGAAATCGAGCGAGGCTTGCTCGATCGAAACCAAGTTTTCCATCGGTGCAGTGGGATCGGCGACCGCGACGTCGGAAAGTACGACGCGTGCTTGTCGAAACGATACCTCGGTCGTGCCCACGTCCCAACGCGAGGCGGTTAACGATTGGCCCGTTACGCGAATGCCGTGTTGGACGATCCAAGGCGCAGTCCACCAAGCGACGAACAAAAGAATCGACAGCAACAGCAGACGCGGCAAGAGGTAGGACCAACGCAACATCGAATCATTCTCCCGATTGGGAACGGCCGTGGGCAGTGCCGAAGACGGCGGCCTCCTTGCGACTAATTAGCGGCGTTATCCAAGGCATTGGCGAATAATCGTACGATGGGCACGAATCGTAACCGGCGCAAGATTTGTTCCCGCATCGGCTGAAGCCGTTCGGCGAGCCGGCGCACGATCTGGTAAACCGGCCAGGCGCCCCACAGACCGATCAGCAGATTGCCCAAGACGACCGTGTTGTTGAGTTTCGTCCACGACATGCCGGGTAGGTTGAACAGCCATGTCCACGTGCCGTGGAGGGATTCTCGTGTCAAAAGACTCCAGCCGAGACGATGGGCGATCGGATCCAACCACACACCGACCCATGAAAACACGACGGCCGAGGCAATGCCGGCGGCAAGATTTACGTTGAACGCGAAGAGGGCCGTGCTGAGAAGAACGGCCGTCAAGTTGCCTTTGGGAATCAGACCGATTAGCATGCCCAGCACAAAGCCTGCCGCGATTTGCCGTGGTGAGTCCGAGTCGGTCAGCAGTCGGATCAGGAAGGCTGCCGGTCGCATCATGGATTTCCACATGGGATCCTTCCGTTTGATTCACTGAGTACGATGTTCGTGCGTCTCTCCGGACAGCACGGTTCGCGATGGTGTCGCACTGCGCGCATTCGGTCCCGTGTCGTCTCTCGCTTCGCGTATATCGACAGGAACAACCGGCATAATAGACACTTTTTGCGCAGTTTACAGAAGTCGAATTGTGTCGCGGTAAGCGTGGCAAGGTTTCTGTGGAAATAGGAGGAGTAGTGGTGAATCGGCGAAGTGGGGGATATCGCAGACGGACGCTGTCGAGGCGTTTCTTTTTGGCGGCTGTTGGGGGGGCGGTGCCGCTGGTCATGGTTCGCCACGGACGGGCGGCAGCACCGAAGTCGACGGTGGAAGACGTGCGCACCATCAGTCGATTGGCGAATCGCTACCACGGGTGGCCGACGGTCGCCCGACGTCGAAACGGGCAGTTGTGTCTCACTTATTCAGGAGGGCGGGAAGCGCACATATGTCCGTTTGGACGCGTCGAAATGATGACTTCGGACGACGCGGGCGACACCTGGTCGTATCCGCGTGTGCTGTTGGACAGCGCTCTGGACGATCGCGATTCGGGCGTAATGGAAACGTCGCGTGGCACATTGTTGGTGACGACGTTTACTTCGACGGCTTACGTGTCGATTTTGCAGCGGGCGCTCGCTGCCGAAGGCGCGGCGTGGCCCGAAGACCGACTGGAACGCTGGAACGCCGCCCATCGGCGGCTCTCCGAGGAACAGCGAAAACGTGACTTGGGCTGCTGGATGCTCCGCTCGACCGACGGCGGCGTCACGTGGTCGGCTCGGTATGATTCGATTGTCAATAGTCCGCACGGACCGATCGAATTGTCCGACGGGCGTGTGCTCTATCTTGGCAAAACGTTGTGGGCCGAAGAAGCATGGGTGGGCTCGTGCGTGTCGACCGACGACGGGCAGACATGGCGACGATTGGGCCGCGTACCGACCCGTTCCGGCGATTCATCGAGCAATTACCACGAACTGCACGGCGTCGAGTGTCCGTCGGGTAAAATCGTGTGTCACATTCGTAATCACAACAAGCAGAACTCCGGTGAAATCCTTCAGTGCGAATCGAGCGACGGCGGCGCCACGTGGTCGGTGCCGCATGCGATCGGCGTGTGGGGATTGCCTTCACACCTGCTTCGGTTGAAGGACGGCCGCATCTTGATGAGCTACGGCTATCGGCGGGAACCGTTCGGGTGCCGAGCACGGCTCAGCCGCGATGAAGGTGCGACGTGGTCGGATGAAATCGTGCTGTACGATCAAGCGACCAACGGCGACTTGGGCTATCCCTCGACGGTCGAATTGCCGGATGGACGGTTGTTGACCGTCTGGTATGAATTGACCGACGCCTCACCCTATGCCGTCTTGAGGCAATGCCGCTGGCGGCTCAGCGACTGACAGGATCTCCTTCGCGAGTGACACGCGCCTGCGGCCGACGTGGTAAGTTCGGGCCGGCCGCAGGCCGGCGTTGGAAAACGGCAGATGGCCGCTCGTGGTTGCCCGTCCGGTTTCTACCGGGACGTCAGCTGGATATCGAGCGTTTGGGACAGTTCGGAACCGATCGTGATTTTCTGTCGATTTCCTTCCGCATCGGCGACCTGTTTGGCCAAGGCGTCGGCCTGCATTTGGCGGGCGTTCATCTGCATCATTTCGTCACTGGTCTTGGGAAACTGCGGTGAGGCATCGACGGTGACGAGAACCACCTTGTCGCCGGGCGGCACGTTTTCGACCCGGTACGCGCCGTCCTTGATAGGGGCACCGACTTGCGCGCCGTTGCCGTCGAGGGGAGAAAACGTGACGTATCCGGCCGCCAAAGGCTGATTATCGAGCGTGACGGTGCCCCGGACCGCCACGCCCTTGGACGCATCGCGGCATCCGAGCGCCGTAGCAAGTATCGCCAGTAGAATAAGTGTCGGCATGCGTGTCGGCATGGTGTGGACCTCCGGAGAGTTAGAGACCTTGGACCGTTTCTTTGCCGTTGCGTGTGGCGATGTACCGCCACGTGAGCAAATCGACGGTTTCGATCAAGAACCGAACCGATCCGTCGGCCATGCCGACGTTGACCCCGCCGGGATGGTAGCTCCTGGCGCCGGCGAATGCCTGTGCCGCCGAAGGCTGCCCACCGATGTTCCAGCCGATGCTTTGGCACGGTGCCGAATAGGAACCGTCTCCTTGGTTTTGCGGACACGGGCCGATGATCCGGTCGGGTGCGGTGGAATTGGGCGTGACGGCGTGACTGTACAATGCCCCGCCCATGTTCCCGTAGATGATGCTGCCGATCGGTCCGCCCCAGGCGTTTGTGACCTGCGGGGCGATCCCTTCGGAGATCATGGCCGTATTCGAGGTGCCGTCCTTGATGTCGGCCATCTTTACGCCTTCGGTTGGCACCGAGGCGTTCGTTTCAAAGCTTTGACTGTGCCGGACTGCGAACACCCCGGGACGCCACGGACCATTCGTTCCGTCGTTGACGTCCTCCCCGTACATATCGCCGGAGCCGACGCATCCCCGATAATTGCCGCGATAGAATCCCCATGTGTCGCTGAACAACTCGTTGCCGTACGGACCGCCGTCGCTGGGACAGACGAACGCCGAGATCTTCGATTGTCTGGCAGCGCGGAGTTGGGAGTTGCTGCCTGCGGGCGTCAGGGGGCAGGTGCCCTCGGCGCCCCAATCGGGATGGTCCCACGGAGCCGTGCCCAACGCGTATCCGCGTTCCGGGAGCGACACGTAGCGATCGTAAACGGCTTTCTGCTCGATGTACGGAAGGATAAGTTCGCTCCACGTGTAGCTGTCCCATACGTCGTATTTACGGGCGTACGGAAATTCGCCGTACTGACCATGAAAATTGTGGCATGCTAAAACTAATTGTTTGATATTATTGACGCATTGCGACCTTCGGGCCGCTTCGCGTGCCGCCTGGACCGCCGGTAAGAGCAATGCGATCAAGATGCCGATGATCGCGATGACGACGAGTAGCTCGACGAGCGTAAAGCCGCGCGCACGCAGCCTCCTACGATGGCTGGTCATGATACAACCCCCACATTGAAAAAGATGACACGGAAATGTCGTGACGCCGCGCGCTTTTCGAATGCAGCGTCACTAAACCAAGGCTTCCTGTGTGGTTTCGGCCCCGCAACATTTCCCCCGCGCAAGGCCGATTTCAAGTCTAATTCTGGTTTCAAGAAACCGCGTGTCAAGCCGTAAGTTTCGGCTTGTGCGTCATTTCCGGCGAAGTGGGAAATATGTCGCAATCGGGCTTCAAGTTGTGGTTGGCTCCGTGAAAATCAGGCGGGGCCCTAAGGGATGACACGGGAGGTGTCGCCTGCGTGCGAGTGGAGAAAAACCTTTCGTCGCCGTGTTCGGATGTGAGCGCGTGTTGGAGAAGTAGCTATCGACACCACGCAGGCAAACGGCTGAAAAACGATCGGAAAATAGTCGAGGGCGGCGAAATATACGCAATCGTCGGAAACATACGCTGCGTGTAAATATATTACGCTATTGTTCGTGGGCTTTACGGCGTAATTCGTATAAAAAGTCCGTCAGGTCTTTGGGGAGCGGGACTTCGAAATTCATTTCTTGGCCGGTGACGGGATGAATGAATCCGAGTTCGACCGCCGAGAGCGCAAGGCGCGGTGCACCGCTGTCGTCGGGACGCGGCTTTCCGAATTTGGGGCGGTCGTAGACTTTTTCGCCGCAGACCGGATGGCCGGCTTCGGCCAAATGAATGCGGATCTGGTGTGTTCGGCCCGTTTCGAGGCGGCATTCGACGAGTGTATATTTGCCGAGTCGTTCCACCGGTTTGACGTGCGTGACGGCTCGTTTGCCCAAATCGGGGTTGTCGGTGCTGCCGCGACGACCGTCCCCGCGATCGCGCACCAGGTACGACTCGATGGTTTGGGCAGGCAGATAACCGTGGATCACGGCCAGATACTTGCGCCGTGTCGTGTGGTGCCGAAACTGTTCCATCAATCCGCGTTCGGCAACCGCCGTGCGCGCGAATACGAGGAGGCCGCTGGTATCGCGATCCAGCCGATGAACCGGCCGCACCGGCGGCGGGAGTCCGCGACGGTGTCTCTTCTCGATCTTAGCGATGATGCCGGGTAGCAGTTCATCGAGCGTCGGTTGAAGTTGTCGGCGACGTTTCGGAATATGTTTTTCTTCCCGATGTCGAACGGTCGTCAGCCCGGAGGGTTTATCGACGACAACGAGGTGTTCGTCCAGATAAAGGACGGTGATGTCTTGCGGCTTGGGCGGTGCGGGCAGCGGCTTGGCATGGAGTTTGGCGACGTCCTGAAGACGAAGACGGCGGCCGGCGTCGATGCAGGCGTTTCCATTCAGCGAGACGTAACGTCCGCGAATCAGCTTATGAATCCGCGACCACGGGACGCCCGGGAGCCACTCGCGCATGGCGGCCGCCAGCGACATGTCGACCTGTCGCGGCAAGACACGAAAAATGCGCTCGCCGAATTCGTGCATCGCAGATCCTCGAAAAGCCCGGTGCTTCGCGTTTGAAACGTTCCCGGAGAGAGCTGTCCCGGAACGGCCAATCCCTTATTATTGCCGACGAATTGAGACTTGCCTATGACCCCGACGACCGACGCACGCACGTAATGCCGCATGCCCCCGCTGGATGGAATTGTCAAGCATCCGTCACAATAGATAGCAATCCGTCGAAGCCGACGGAATATCCGCCGAACGCGATCAGGAGACAATCATGGTCGGACTTTCGGACGACGATAAACGGTACTTGCTGAAATTAGCTCGTGATACGATCCGCAAAATTCTGTCGGAAGGAAAGCTTCCGAATGTCGACCCAGCCGAATTGTCGGAGGCCCTTAAGCGGGAAAGTGCTTGCTTCGTGACGTTACACCGCGGGAAGGAGTTGCGAGGGTGCATCGGACATCTCCGCCCCAGCGCGCCGTTATATCAAGCCGTGATGGAAAACGCCCGAGCAGCCGCGGTCAAGGATCGGCGTTTTCCCCCTGTTCGACTTGATGAGGTGGACGATCTAACGATCGAGATCAGTGTGCTGGACGAGCCGATTCCCCTTGAACGTCGACCGGGTGACGCGGATGAGGTCTTGAGTCGAATCGTGCCCGGCGAGTGCGGCGTCATTTTGCGAAAAGGTATGCGTTGCGCCACACTCCTACCGCAAGTTTGGGCCGTGTTGCCCGATCCGGAGGTGTTTTTGGATCGACTGGCCCAAAAAGCAGGATTGCCGGGCGACGCATGGAAGGATCCGTCGGTGCAGTTGGAAGTGTACCGCGTCGAGGCGTTTCAAGACGAGCCGACCGCACGGGAACGCAAGTGATCGGGGCGTCGCTCCGGTATCGATGCATCACGAGATTTGGTGAACGACGATCGCATTGTGCGCCGACACCGGCAGCCCCGTGCCGGTGATGAGTACAATTCGGTCGCCCGATTCGAGGAATTTTTCCTCTTTGCCCCACTCGACGACGGTTCGCACGATCGCGACGGGATCGTCGGCCGGTGCTTCCGGGAGCGGGATTACCCCCCAGTAAAGACACATCCGCCGAATTCCGACCGCAGAGCTGCTGACACCGATTGTCGGGACGGGAAATCGGTGTTTCGAGATGCTCAGGGCCGTTTGGCCTGAACTGGAAGCGACGACGATCAGCTTGGCTCCGAGATCGACGGCGATCTTGCCGGCATGGAGGGCCATGGACTCGGTAATCGCATTCAGTTCGTGGTCCGGTTCGGCGGCCGCACGAAGGGAGCCGGATGACGATTGTTCCACCGCCGTCGCGATTCGGTGCATCATCTCGACCGATTCGACCGGATACTCGCCGATGGCCGTCTCGCCCGAGAGCATACAGGCATCGGCGCCGTCGAGGATGGCGTTGGAGACGTCGGCCACTTCCGCCCGCGTCGGAAGCCGTGCATGCTGCATGCTGTCGAGCATTTGCGTGGCGATGATTACGGGTTTGCGGTGCTTCGTAGCCACGCGGATGATTCGCTTCTGTTCGACGGCAACGCGAGCGATGTCGATTTCGACGCCGAGATCACCGCGGGCCACCATGACGCCGTCGGCGGTCTTCACGATGGCTTCCAGGTTTTCCAACGCTTCGGGCTTTTCGATCTTGGCGATGATCTGGGTTTCGCCCCCGGCTTCCGTGATCAGATCGCGAAGGCGAAGAATTTCGTCGGGAGTGCGCACGAACGATAAGCCGACGAAATCGACTTCGTTTTGTGCCGCCCACCGGGCGGCTTCGCGGTCTTTCGGTTGTAACGCATCGACTTTCAATTTGACGCCCGGCAAGTTGATTCCCTGTCGGCTGCGGACGAGCCCCCCTTGAACGATGCGGCAGACGGCGGCATCGGGGGTGACTTCTTCGACACGCAGAGCGACGGTTCCATCGGCCATCATGACGCGATCACCGGGCGTCAGTTCGTCCAACAAGGTCGGATATGTGCTGGTGAATTCTCCGGGGACGGACGATCGGTTGCCGCGCACGAAGCGGACGGTGTGTCCGGTCACGCACAAGAATTGTCCCTCCGGCAACTCGCCCAACCGGATTTTGGGGCCTCCCAGATCGACCAGAACACCGACAGGAATCCTCGTCTTTTCCGCGGCTTCGCGAATTTGTTTGAGGCGCCGGGCGAAATCGGGAATGTCGCCGTGGGCTGTGTTGATCCGAAACACATCACAGCCGACTTCGATCAGTCGTTGCAGCGTCGCGACATCGTTGCAGGCGGGGCCGACGGTCGCGACGATCTTCGTTTGGCTGGGGTGTTGGGCCCGAATCACAGCGTGACCGACCATGTGTTTCCTCCCGGCGGCTCGGTTGACCGAGGCAGATTGTACTGCCCCCTCGGCGGGGTGCATCATCCCAACGCTGGAGACATCAGAAGCTCAAGATACGAGATCGGTCGATCGAAGACAATCCGATACGTTGTTGAGGCAAAGTGATAGATCGACGCCGCAAGCGATTGCGTTTCTCGTTCGGTTCGACTAGTTTGTCGGGTATCGATCCCACCCGATTGGTGCGCTGCGCAAATTGCATTTCCCCCCTGCCCCGCGCGGCCGCCGCTATCCGGCGACTTTGAGCGTTACGCGTCTTGGAAAGAGCCGAACCGAGACCGTGTTTTTCGATCGTTGGAATTTCGAGATAGAAGGAGTGGAAGATGTCCGTGATTCGTGCATCCCGTCGCCGTTTCTTGAAAGCCGGTGCCGCAATGGCGGGGCTGGCGAGTGTTCCGAGCCTTTGGATGCGTGCTGCGTCGGCGGAACCGGCCAGTGAACGCTTGCGGGGGGCCGCCATCGGCGTCGGCGGCCGAGGGACCGCCGACGGAAACGCCTTGGCGGCGTTCGCCGATATGGTTGCCTGCGCCGACGTGCACCGTGGAAATGCGGAAAGATTTGCCGCACGCTACGAAGGCAAGTGCGAGATCTACGGGGATTATCGGAAGATCCTCGATCGGGATGACATCGACGTCGTGACGATCGGGACGCCCGACCATTGGCACGTCAAGATCGCGATCGACGCGATGAAGGCGGGCAAAGATGTGTACTGCGAGAAGCCTCTCACGTTGACGATCGAAGAAAGCAAGCTGATCTGCCAAGCCGTGCGGGAAACCAATCGCATCTTCCAGGTGGGGACGCAACAACGCAGTGAATATAACGAGATGTTCCTCAAAGCGGTTGTTCTCGCCCGCAGCGGGCGGCTCGGCAAGAAGCTGCACGCGCTGAGCTCGGTCGGGCAGGCCACGGCGGGTGGTCCCTTTGAAACGGCGCCGGTGCCGGACTATCTGGACTGGGATTTCTGGCTCGGCCAGGCCCCGAAGGTGCCGTTCTGCCCGAATCGGATCGGCTGGAATTTCCGCTGGTGGTTCGAGTACTCCGGCGGCCAGGTGACCGACTGGGGGGTTCACCACACCGACATTGCGTTGTGGGCGTTGGGGGGTGAGAACACCGGCCCGACCGTCATCAAGCCCGTTAGTGCCGAGTATCCTTTGGGACGAGAATTGATGCTCGAAACCATGCTGGGCAAACGGCGCTGGGAAGATTTGCCCGTCGCGTACAACGTGGCGCACAAGTTCGATTGTGACATGGTCTTGCCCAACGGCAACACGATCAAGTTGTTCAGCGGCAAGAACGAATTGATCATCGAGGGCGAACTCGGCAAGATTCGTGTCAATCGCGGCAGTCTGACGGGTAGGCCGATCGAAGAATTGACCGAGGCCGACAAGAAATGGTTGCACGACGAAGTTCGTAAGCTTTACGGCGGCGAACCGGGCAATCACATGCGAAACTTCATCGAGTCGGTGAAGGCGCGCAAGCAGCCGATTTCGGACGTGTTCACGCATTGCAATTCGGTCAATGCCTGCCACATGGCCAACATCGCCATGTTGCTGAACCAGGAAATCCATTGGGATCCCGAAAAACAGGAGTTCGCCGAAGAGGATGCGAACAAGCTCATGTCTCGCAAGCAGCGCGAGCCGTACACGATCACGCTGTGATCAGTAAGGGTAACGGCGCGTTCGGCTTTGCTTTCGCCGATGCGAAATAAGGTGACGGCCCGAAAACGAAGGTGTCACAAGAATTTGCGGGCGACGAAGTGGTGGACTTCGTCGCCCGCGTTGTCAAAGCGGCATCGGAATTGTTCTTCACAGTCGGCGGTTGGTAGGTCGCGCACGTTGCGAACGAACGTTGCGCGAACTACAATCCACGCCGTATATCGAGCTATGAGCGATACGGTGAGGCTATGCCTCGCGAGTATTCGAAGAAGTTTTCCGTCCCCCCCTACCCCGTCCCGTAACGTTTTGAATAGGAGTCACTCCATGCAACGAACCAATACGTCACGTCGCCGTTTCTTGGGAACGCTGGCGGTCGGCGGTGCCGCGGTTGCCGTTCCCTCGCTGTGGGATGTCCGGCTTGCTTCCGGAGAGTCGGCAAACGAACGTCTGAACGTCGGATCGATCGGTGTCGGTGGACGTGGATCGGGCATCGGGCACGATGCCGGTGGTCGAGGCAACATGGTCGCGTGCGCCGATGTCGACCTTTCGCATGCCGAACGGTTTGCGTCTCGGTATGAGGGGCGCTGCAAAGTTTATAAAGATTATCGTGAACTGCTGGATCGCGACGACATCGACATCGTGACGATCGGAACGCCCGATCACTGGCACGTTCCGATCGCCATCGCCGCCTTGAAGGCTGGAAAAGACGTCTATTGCGAAAAGCCCCTCACCCTCACGATCGAAGAGTGCAAACTCATTCGACAGGCGGTGAAGGAAACCGGTCGCGTGTTTCAGGTGGGGACGCAACAACGCAGCGATCGTCGTTTCTTGCAGGCGATTGCCATCGCCCGCAGCGGCCGGTTGGGAAAGACGTTGACTGCGACCTGTTCGATCGGCGGTGGACCGGTCGGCGGTCCGTTTCCGGTCACCGATCCGCCGGAAACGCTGGATTGGGATTTCTGGCTCGGATCCACGCCGAAGGTGCCCTACAGCCGCGAACGTTGCCACGGGACGTTCCGCTGGTGGCTCGAATACTCGGGCGGAAAGTTGACCGACTGGGGGGCCCATCACGTCGACATCGCGCAATGGGGACTCGGGTACGAACACTCGGGGCCGATCGAAATCGAAGGCGAAGGCAACTTCCCGACGATTCCGGACGACTTCGATCCGGTTGCCTTCTTTGCCGGCAAGGTCACGTTACCCAATGCGTATAACACGGCGACCACCTTCCAGTGCACCCTCAAATTCGACAACGGGTCGACGATGATCGTGCGTCACGGTCCCGATAACGGTGTATGGTTCGAGGGCGAAAACGGCCGCATCTTCGTCAACCGCGGACGCATCTCCGGAAAACCGATCGAAGAGATGACCGAGGCCGACAAACAGTGGCTCGAAGAAGAGGTGCGCAAACTGTACAAGGGCCGCGAATTGCGAGGCCACATGAACAACTTTTTCGAGTGCGTGAAGGAACGCGCGGAACCGATCTCCGATGTCTACACCCATGTGCGGGAGTTGACTTCGTGTCACATGTGCAACATCGCCATGTTGCTCAAACGCAAGTTGCGCTGGGATCCCGAGAAAGAGGAATTCATCGGCGATGAGCAGGCCAACGCCTTGATGTCGCGTCCGCGTCGGGCGCCGTACACTCTCGACGTGTAAACTTCCCAAACTCGGAATTGGCGAGATCATCGCGTAGTCGACCGACGATTCAGAGCACCCGCGAGTTGGTGGAGATTCACCGATCGCGGGTGCGTTTCGTTGGCACGGTTTACCACGCGGGACGCATGCTGCCGAATCAAGACCGTCTGCTTGTCGTCGGGCGATATTGCCGTTAGGTTGAATCCGTCGGGACAAGCGGCATCTGCGTTCGGCCGGCAAAAGTGTTCTCTGCAATCGCATTCGGGTGTTGAATGGCAAGCGACTATTGGAAGGAAAAAGTCGTTCTTGTGACCGGCGGCTCCAGCGGGTTGGGCTGGACGATCGTGCAGGCGTTTGCTGCGCGTGGGGCGAAGATCGTGATCGTCGGCCTCGAGCCCGATGCGGTCGAGGCCAAGAGTGAAGCGTTGCGCCGTCGCGAGGTGGCGTGTCTTGGGCTGTGCGGCGACATTCGCCGGCAGGAAGATGTCGATCGAATCTTCCAAGAAACGCGAGAAGAATTCGGCGGGCTGGACGTGCTGGTGAACAATGCCGGTCGGTCGATGCGCGGAAGTCTGCGGTCCACCTCGCCGGAGCAATTTCGCGACTTGATGGAGCTGAACTTGATCGCGCTCGTCCGCTGCACCCAAGCGGCGCTGCCCGATTTGCTGGCGAGGCGGGGACACGTGGTCAATATCGGCTCGCTGGCGGCCAAGTCGGCGGCCCGATTTGTGGGAGCGTATCCGGCTTCGAAGCACGCGGTGGCGGCGTTTTCGCAGCAGCTAAGGTTGGAGTTGGGACCGGAAGGCCTGCACGTGTTGTTGGTGTGCCCGGGGCCGATTGCTCGTGACGACGAGCGGCTTTATCCGTTGGAAAACGCCGAGGAGGTTCCCGAAGAAGCAAGACGCCCCGGGGGCGGTGTGAAGGTAAAAGCGATTCGGCCCGAGGTCTTGGCCGATCGGATCGTGGATGCATGTGAACGGCGAAAACCCGAGATCGTGATGCCGGCGAAAGCGCGTCTGCTTTTTGCGATTTCGCAGATATCCCCTCGTTTGGGTGATTGGCTGATCCGCAAAAATACGCCATGAAGTGGTGATTCGTTCGGCAAGCGGCTTCGCCCCCTTGTGGGACGGGCTTCGATCGGTCACGATTAGGGCCAAACGGAATGGTCCCAATTCCCCCGACATCGGTTTTCGCGCGACCGCACGACCGATTCCTGAACCGGATTCGGTATGTTGTCGACAATGTGCGGTCGGTGGCGTCGCTGCGGAAACGATCGTCGCGTTTCATGCCCATTCGAACCAGTGAGGGAGTTTCCAGATGGCAGCATTTCCCGACATCCCCAAGATCCCGTTTGAAGGTCCCGATTCGAAGAACCCGTTGGCGTTCCGGCATTACAACGCCGACGAGGTTGTCGAAGGCAAGACCATGAAGGAACAGCTTCGTTTCAGCATCGCGTATTGGCACACGATGCGAGGAACCGGGGCCGACCCGTTCGGTGCGGCGACGATGTTGCGCCCTTGGGAAAGTGGTGACGACAGCGTCGAAAACGCCTGCAATCGCGTGCGGGTATTCTTTGAATTCTGTGAAAAAATCGGGGCTCCCTACTTTTGCTTCCACGATCGCGACGTGGCGCCCGAGGGCAAGACGCTGGCCGAAACGAACGCAAACCTTGATGCGGTCGTCAAGGTCATCAAAGAAGAAATGGATCGCACCGGCGTCAAGTTGCTGTGGGGTACGGCCAATCTTTTCAGCAACCCGCGGTACATGCACGGGGCGTCTACCAGTTGCAACGCCGATGCCTTTGCTTTTGCTGCCGCTCAAGTGAAGAAGGCCTTGGAAGTTACCAAGGAACTCGGCGGTGAAGGGTACGTGTTCTGGGGCGGCCGCGAAGGGTATCAGAGCTTTTGGAACACCGACATGAAGCGTGAGCTGGATCACATGGCGCGCTTCATGCACATGGCCGTCGACTACGCGAAAGAGATCGGTTTCACCGGACAGTTTTACATCGAGCCGAAACCCAAGGAACCGACGAAGCATCAATACGATTTCGATGCAGCCGCGTGCATCAACTTTTTGCGGGCGTACGATCTGGCCGATCACTTCAAGCTCAACATCGAGACGAACCATGCGACGTTGGCCGGTCACAACGTCGAGCACGAGTTGGAATATGCAGGAATGCAAGGGTTCCTCGGTTCGGTCGATGCCAACACCGGCGACCTCTTGTTGGGGTGGGATACCGACCAGTTCCCGACCGACGTGTACCTGACGACGAAGATCATGTTGATCTTCATGAAGTACGGCGGATTGGCTCCCGGCGGTGTGAACTTCGACGCGAAAGTGCGTCGCGAAAGTTTCGAGCCGGTCGATCTTTTCTACGCTCACATCGGTGGTATGGATACCTTCGCCATGGGATTGAAGATCGCGGCTGCCATGCGAGCCGACGGCGAATTGCAGAAAATGGTCGCCCAGCGGTACGCGTCGTGGGATGAAGGCATCGGTGCCGAAATCGAGGCCGGTAAGCACGACCTCAAGTCGCTCGAAAAGTACATGCTCGAAAAGGGTGATGTCTCGCCCAACGCCAGCGGGCGACAAGAGCTGTTCGAAAACGTCGTCAACCGGTACATCTTCTAGTACCAATCGAGAAACACGTGAAATTCGACGGGCGGCGCAAGGGATGCAACTTGAGCCGCCCGCAGTGTTTCTTGGGGGTCAGTAGTTGAAGCGTATGCCGAGATTTCGTAAATCGCGGGCGAGTTGTCGGCCGTCGGTGTATTGAACGGCCGTCAGCCCTGCTCGGATTGCACCTTCGACGTGTTGGGGCAGGTCGTCGACGAAGAAGATTTCCTCGGGATCCACGCCCGCCTGCTCGATGGCCGAAGCAAATATCTTGGCGTCGGGTTTCGAGGCCCTGGCCTGGTAGCTCAGCACGAACGCGCGGTAACCTCCGTCGAGAATGGCGAATCGTCGCCGACAATGTTCCCAGTGGATGTGACACGTATTGGACAAAATGCCCAAGGGCACGCGGGCGGCAAGCAAGCTCGCGAGAATCGGCAGCGTCTCGGTGTTCGGCCAGAAGATATCGGAGGCGGCTTCGATCAACCGCTCCTGCGGTGGACGGCACTGGAGCGCTTCGCAATAACGCTCGTAGAACTTCACAGTCGAAATCCGTCCGACTTCGTAATCGCGTTGAATGCCGTTTTCGAACACGACACGATATACGTCCTCGGGCGCGGCGTCGCTGACCTCGGCCATTTGCCGGCACATCCGATCGACGTCGAAATGGATCAAGACGCGGCCGAGGTCGAAGTACAAAAAACGAATCTTGGCCATGGTGAACCTCACACGATGCATGAGAAATCGAGGTGCCTCGGGAAAGCCGTTCGGCCGGGGGCAGTATCGTCCCCAACGTACGAAGTCGTCCGCCCGCTGACCAGCCCGACCCGGTAAGTTTTCAGGGCTGAACATGAACACGCTTACTCAGTCACCCATTCGTCGAGTCGCCGAAGCCGATCGGATGAGTATTGGCGGGTTGTGTAGTTTGTGTGAATTATCCAGACAACGGGGCTTGCCTCGTTCGGTTGCTGCGATTGCTCTTGCCGTCGCCGAACGCAATTGGGAAACTCTTCCTCTCTCATTTTCCTGGCTGAATTGATCGCCCGCTGTGGAAGAGAACGGAGTTCTCATGCGGTCATCCGTTGCGTACCGGAAGAACTTGGTTTGGTTGGCAGCCGGCGCCTTGGTTGTGGCCGTGGTCGCTGGTTGTGCCGAGCACGTGCTTTGGACGGCGTCGCCGGAACTGGCGGTTTATGAACCGAATCCGATTATGGTGCCGTATCAACCGCCTGAAACCTTTTGGGAAAACCTGGTTGAGGTCGTCCAACGGTATTTTGAGATCGACCATGAGGAACCCGTTCGAAACATCGGCGGAATTCTGACGGAAGGCCGGCTGGAGACACGTCCGAAGATCGGGGCGACGATATTCGAGCCTTGGCATCGCGATTCGGTGGGGCGCTACAATCGTGTCGAAGCGACCGTTCAGTCGATTCGACGAACGGCGACGGTCAAGGTCGTCCCGGCGGAAAACGGGTACCAGGTTTCGGTGCAGGTATTTCGTGAGTTGGAAGACGTATCTCGTCCGTTGGGAGCGACCAGTTCGGCCGCTGCTTTCCGGGATGACAGTTCGCTGACGCGCGTGGTCGGGCCGGTCGGCGCGCAGCAGGTCAACGAAGGTTGGATTCCCAAAGGGCGTGATACCGAACTCGAGCAGGCCATCTTGCGCGACCTGGTTGCCCGCTTCGGTCGAGCGTCTAGTTGCCGGCCGCAGACGGCGGACGAACTGGGCCTCGAGCCGCCCGGCTATTGAGGCGCATCGCGGTTCCATCGGTGGATTCGATTTCTTCTCGCACACGCCGGGAAAAACCAAGGGCCGGGTGAAGCGTCCAAAAGTAGCTTGCCCGGGGGGCTGCGTGTTCCCGATTAAACCGCTCGGTTACGACGAAGCGGCAGCGCGATCGGCATTGCTTTTCGGAGTTGCGATCGGCGGAACGTTTGCCGCTCTGGTTTGCTCGGTTTGTCGTTCTTCCTCGTCGTGGTACACGGGCAACCGGATCGTGAACGCCGTTCCCTTGCCGACGGTGCTTTCGACGCGGATGCGCCCGGAATGGGCCTCGATGATGTCTTTGCAGGAGGACAATCCCAAGCCCGTGCCGCCTTTTCCGCTGGCGTCGGGACCTTTCTTGGTCGTAAAGAAAGGATCGAAAATCTTCGGCAGGATTTCAGGCGGAATGCCCGTCCCGAAGTCGCGAATCAACAGATCGACGGTGTCGGCTTCGGGATCGTGCGACAGCCGAACGATCAAGCGGCCGCCGTTGGGCATGGCTTGTCGCGCATTGATCAAAAGGTTCAGCAGTACCTGCTGGATTTGGTTCCCGTTCGCCATTACGCGGGGGACGTCTTTGAGCTGGACGTCGAGCTTGATGCGATACTTGTTCATTTCTCGCTCCAAGAGGAGGAGCGTGTCGTCCAGCAAGGCGGCAAGATTGGTAGGTTCCATTCCCTGCGATCGGTTGCGCGCAATGCCCAAGACCCCGTTGGTAATGCGGGCACCTCGATTGGCCGCAGTGAGGATGGTTTCGAACGCTTTTTCGCGGGTGGCGGCGTCTTTGTGACGCAGTCCGTGCTTGGCCCAGTTGATGATCGTCATCAACACATTGTTGAATTCGTGCGTCGTCGTGCCCACCAACTCTCCAAGGGCGGTCAATTTCTCTGCCTCGGCAAGTTGCTTTTTGAGGAATTCGACCTGTTCTTGCAGGCTGGGCGAATCGTGGTTCGGCACGTCCATCACTCCTGTGCGAGATTCCCTTCGGTGGTCGAAAGCGATGATTTGCGAAGTTGTGTGTTTTGCCTCGGCGGCCGGCTCTTCTTTGCTTTGCTAGGCCGGTTATTTTTCCGAGGTTCAAAAATCTGCCGACAGCCAAGGCTGTAGTCGTATCGTCGAATTCGTCTGTGCGTCTACAGCCGTTCCTGATACAATCCGCAGACGCTATATACTTTGCCAAGATTGACATGTCGATCCGCACGGAGGGCGGATCGGGAGTATCGAAATCGTTTGATTTCCGTAAAACACATCGAATTCATCCCAGGGAAGGAGCGAGTAGGATGCACTCGGTCGAACGGATTCGTTTCTTGTTGGATTCGGCAAAAGAGCAAGGATGGGTGGTTCGCGAAGAATGGCTTTCGGGGGCCGGATGTAGCGTTTGTGAATTGCGGGGGGCTAAGGTGTTGTTTGTCGACCTTTCGCTGCCGACTTCCGAAGTGCTCGCGCAACTCGAAGAGATGTGCCGCGACGTGTCCGTCGTCCCGATGGAGAATGCGACAAGTCCTGGGGCGGTGACCTACCCTCGGCGCAAGACGGCGTGACCGATGAGCCGGTGAAAAGTCCTGTTTCGGCGGAACTGGCCGAGGTTGCCCACCAGCAGATCGGACTCCGGAAGTTCGCTGGCGGGGGTCATTTTCCCACGGAGCGTGGGGTAGTCCCGGGGCTGCCGTAGAGCCCGTGCGCGTAGATGTACTCTTCCACGGCACGGGGGGTCCGATAGCGAATGCTGCGCCCGGTGCGTATCCGTTCTCTCAAATCGGTGCCCGAAAAATCGACCTGGGGAGCAGTTACCACGAGGTTCCGAACAATCTCCAACCGGCCGGAATCCAGGATGTTCGCCAATCTGTCGATTTCAAGAGGCGGCATTCCGCAGCGTCGAACGGGCACGGGAATCGCGAGCTGTACGATCTCGGCGGCGCAGCGCCAATTCGGAAGATCGTGGAACATGTCCGTCCCCAAAAGGAGAAAGAGCCCGGCTTCGGGATATTCGTCCCGTAGGTGCCGCAACGTGTCGACCGTATAGCTCACTTCGTCACGGTCCAGCTCGAAACGGCAAATCTCGAAGTGAGGGTTGCCCCCGATTGCCAATTCGAGCATTGCGGCGCGATCTCGGGCGGGGGACAACGATTCGGCGGGTTTGTGCGGAGGGCGGCCTGCCGGTACGAAGAGCACGCGATCGAGTGAGAGTTGCTCGCGACAGGTTTCCGCCAAAAGCAAGTGACCGTAGTGGATCGGGTCGAAACTTCCGCCGAAGATGCCTAGTCTCATCGCTTTTCGCCGTCTGGAGCTCGATTTGGACCAATTGTTTCAGGGGATACCGGGGCAGGTGCATTCGGCCGGGCGATTTCCTAAGATGAACCGTGTGCCGACCTTGCATCAAGAATCGCCGAAGGCAGGCGGTGGACACTGTTGTCTCGCCCTCATGTGGTGATCATACCATCCGGTCCCCGAATGGGGTACGTGCCCGGCGGGGTTCGGCCGAAGGACACAATCTCTCTTTTAGTTCGCAGTGACAGCAAAAGAAAAGGCGCCGACAAAGCATGTCGGAGGTTTTCGGGAACGCATGACGTCGAAGCAGCCGCGACTTTTCGACACCGATCCGGAACCGTGGGAGCTCGATTCGCAAGAAGAGCAGCCGGTCGCATCGATCGTGTTTGCCAAAGGATTGGACGGCGTATTCGACTACGCCGTGCCGGAGTCGCTGTTGGACCGTCTGGCCGTTGGAATGCGGGTAGCGGTTCCTTTGGGGCGAGGAAATCACCGTCGCATCGGATACTGCGTGAACTTGACGCTGCGCCGGATCGCGGGCCGTCGACTCAAGGAAGTCGCGGACGTGGTCGACAACGTGAGCTTGCTTTCCCCCAAGATGCTGGAGCTTACCCGTTGGATCGCGGAATACTATCTTTGCGGCTGGGGCCAGGTTCTCGAAGCGGTGGTGCCCGTCGCGGTCAGGAACCAAGCAGGCACCCGGGCGATCAATCTGTACGACCTTGCCGGCGAAGTGCGCCCGCAACTCGAAACTGTGATGTCGCACTTGCCTCCCAAACAGCGCCGCGTCGTGGAAATCTTGGCGGCTTCGAACGAGCCCCTTTCGCTTGAGCAGCTACAGCAACTGGCTGGATGTTCCGCGGGACCGATTCGTGCCCTGGCCGGCAGGGGGATCCTTGTGTGTGAAAAAGAGCGGCGATTCCGCCCGACGGCGACTAAATCGCGAGACAGGGAAGAAGACGATCTTGAACTCAATAACGACCAACGCCGTGCGTTGAGCGCGATTCTCGAGGCCATTCACAGTGGAGAGCATCGCACGGTACTCATCCACGGGGTGACCGGCAGCGGCAAGACGGAGGTATACCTCCAAGCGATCCGCGAGGTGATTTCGTTCGGCAGGCAGGCGATCGTGCTGGTACCCGAGATCAGCTTGACCCCCCAGACGGTCAAGCGATTCGAGGCTCGGTTCGGTCGCGTGGCGGTGTTGCACAGCAAGCTGACGGATGCCGAGCGACACTATCAGTGGCAACAGATCGCCGAGGGACGCGTGCCGGTGGTGATCGGTGCCCGCAGTGCCGTGTTTGCGCCCGTTCCGCGGTTGGGATTGATCGTCCTTGATGAAGAGCATGAGTCGACCTTCAAGCAAGAGACCGTGCCTCGGTACCACGCGCGCGAGGTGGCCGCCAAGCGGGCCCAGCTCGAAGGGGTGCCGTTGGTCCTCGGGTCGGCGACGCCGTCGTTGGAATCGTGGTTTCGGGCCAAACGTCAGAAGGCCGTGATGGTGGCCATGCCCGAACGTATTTCGAAGTTGCCGATGCCCGAGGTCGAGGTCATCGATCTGCGGGATCGACGTCATCGTGTGGGAACGCGAGCGGCGATTACACCGCGATTGGCGCAGGCGATCGACGAAGCGATCGCCGCAGGCGGGCAGGTGATTCTGCTTCTCAATCGACGGGGTTATGCGACCCACATTCAGTGTCCCGGTTGCGGCTTCGTCATGCAGTGTCCCGACTGTGAGATTGCCTTGACCCATCACCGCACCGAAGATGTGGCCGTCTGCCACTACTGCGATTACACCGTTCCCGCGCCCATCGATTGCCCGGAGTGTCGCTTCGAAGGGATCCGCTACAGCGGGATCGGAACGCAGCGGGTGGAAGCGGAATTGCGGGCGCGGTTTCCGAAATATGTGTGCCTGCGAATGGACACGGATACGATGCGGGGACCGAACAGCCACGAGCAGGCGCTCCGGCGATTCCGTAGCGGCGAGGTCCACATTTTGCTGGGCACGCAGATGATCGCCAAGGGGCTCGATTTTCCAAGCGTTACGCTGGTCGGAGTGATCAATGCCGATACGGCGTTGCATCTGCCCGACTTCCGCGCCGCCGAGCGAACCTTTCAGTTGGTGACCCAGGTAGCGGGGCGAAGTGGGCGGGGAAGCCGCGGGGGGCGCGTGTTGGTGCAGACTTACAACCCGGAGCATCCCGCCATTCAAGCGGCCGCCCGGCACGACTACGAGGCGTTCGTAAAGAACGAATTACCGTTGCGGCGGGCCCTCGGCTTTCCGCCGTTTTCGCACGTGATTCGTTTCATTGTGCGGGGTGACGTTCCCGATCAGGTGCAGGCGACTGCCGCAGCATTGACACGACGTTTCCGCGAAGAGTCTGAGAAAGTCGAAAATGAGCGATATCGACAGTCGATCCGAATCTTGGGGCCTGCGCCGGCACCGATCGCGAAGCTGCGGGGGAAGTACCGGTACCACGTACAAGTAATGGGCGTTTTGTCGGCGATTCATCAGGCGGCGAAAGCGGCGACGGCACACTTCAAAGCTCCCGACGGCGTCGATTGGGTTGTGGATGTCGATCCCGGAAGCGTTTTGTGAGGTGTCTCGTTCCGTCACCCGATCGCGTCTGGCGAGAAATGCTTGCGTTCCCTAAAATGCGGGTTCGGAACGGAATTCCGGCCTGTGAGAGAACACCATGCCGTACCGTCGGTTGAACCGAGCCCTGATCGAGACGAGCCTCGAGGTCAAGTGCCTCGCGCTGTTCGGCGTTTTCTTGTTGTTGGTGATCTCGGTGAGCGTGTTGTTGTATTGGCGCGTGACCGAGGCGGTCGTCACGCGTCAAAATCCCGACACGGCTCGGTTACTGGTGGATCAAGTGATGCTCATCAAGCATTACGCCGCCATGGAACCGAGCAAAGACTTTGTCGAGTACCTGACCGGCGTCATCGAAAGCCGCGAGCAACAAGGGTATCGCTGGCGATTCATCCGGCCGCCCGATCGCGCCGCCGCGGCGGGGACGGCCGACGGAGCCCCGCGGGACGAATTGGAGGCGCGCTTGCTCCAGCATTTTCTTGATCTCGCGCTGCAAGGCGAGGTGCCCCAAGATACCGAAGATTCTCCCCTGTTTGCCGATCGGACGGTGAACAACGGCCAAGTCTACCAATACTACAGGCCGGTGTTCGCGAAGGAAAACTGTGTGGGGTGCCACAATGCGCTCGAAGGGCAAGGCTTCGATCCGCTTTCGGCGGGAGGAACGATCGAACCGTTGCGTCCCGGTGATCTGATGGCCTTGATCCAGGTCACTATCCCCAACGGGCCGACCCAAGCCGCCGTCATGAAGTATTGGAGCATGCTGCTGGCGGTCGCAATCATTACTACCTTTCTCGCGATGATTGCCTTTTACGTCACGATCCGGTACGTGATCGTTCGACCGTTGCGGCACTTGCGGTCGGTTTCGGAGGCGATCACCCAGGGGGATATCTCGAAGCGGGCGAAGCTCAATACTCGCGACGAATTCGAGTTGCTGGCCAACGCGTTCAACCGCATGCTGGGGCATTTGGTCGCCATTCAAGACGAGCTGCGGGACGTCAATGCCGACTTGGACTTGAAGCTCGACGAGTTGGCCCAACTCAACATGCAGTTGTACGAAATGAACCGTATCAAGAGCGACTTCATGGCGACCATGAGCCACGAGCTGAGGACGCCGTTGAACAGCATCTTGGGCTTCAGTGACGTATTGGCGTCGATCGATTCACTCGATGAAAAGCAACGTCGCTACGTGCACAACATCCAGCGGTCCGGCCGCATGTTGTTGGAGATGATCAACAACATTTTGGACCTTGCGAAAATGGAAGCCGGTCGCATGGAGATCCGGCCCGCCGATTTCCGAATCGAACAAGTCGTTCACGCGCAATGCGACATGGCAAGGCCATTGTCCGAAAAGAAGAACATCGAGCTTCAAGTCGACATTCAACCGAATCTGCCGCCGCTGTTCCAAGATCAAAATCGCGTACAACAGATCCTCAACAACCTGCTTTCGAACGCCATCAAGTTTACGCCCGAGGGCGGCTTGATCCGTGTGGTCGTACGCAAGGAAGGCGACAATCTCGTCCTTCAGGTTTCCGACACCGGCGTGGGGATCGCCGAGGAAGACCGGCAGATTATTTTTGAAAAGTTTCGCCAAGGCCGAACGGCGATGCCCTCGGGCGATGCCATTAAACGCGAATATCCCGGTTCGGGGCTCGGGCTTTCCATCGTCAAAGAATTGTGTCGCTTGCTGCACGGCGATGTAACGGTTGAGAGCGAGTTGGGCCGCGGAAGCACGTTCCGCGTCGTGTTACCGTGGAAACTCGATTCCGAGTCGATCGACATGCCGGAGAGACGCGAAGGGTCCGTCCAAGAGCAACTGGCCCGGTTCGCCCGCGGCGGGACACGGCCGATGACGCATTTGGGCTCTGTCGTGGCCGACAATTCTTCTGCCGAAGAGGAAGCGGAAGCATAACAGGGACATTCGCAATCGTCGGCAAGCATCTTTGACTCCGATTGGGCCTACACCGCACGATGAGCACTCGCGACGAATCGAAGGCGCACGTTATCTTGTTCACCGACGGTGCTTGTAGCGGCAATCCCGGGCCGGGAGGGTGGGCGTTCATTCTGCGCCATCCCAAGACCGGCAAGGAATTGGAGCGTTCCGGGGCAGAGGCCGAAACGACCAACAACCGCATGGAAATGTTGGCCGTCATTCGGGGGCTTGAAGCCTTGCAACGTCCTTGCCGTGTCAAGGTCGTCACCGACAGCAGTTATGTGGCCAAGGGCATCGCCGAATGGCTGCCGACATGGAAAGCCAATGGTTGGCGACGCCGAGTCCGAAATCGGTGGCAACCCGTGGCCAACGTGGATTTGTGGAAGCAGCTCGATGCACTTTTGAGCAAGCACGACGTGACGGTGGAGCATGTTCGCGGACATGCCGGCCACCCCGAAAATGAACGTTGCGATCAGATGGCCGTTGCGGCCTATCAAGCTTTGCGGTCGTAATCCGTGTCGAACGTTCCGGCCGTTCGGAAACTAGCCGACGTCTCCCAGGTCGAGCGTCTTGCCGTAGCGGGTCAAAACCATCTTGCGCAGCAGGGCATGTTCGGGGCTGCGCAAATCGGGATCTTGCTCCACCAATGCCTGAGCGTCGCGGCGGGCTTCCTCGGCGATTGGGGCGTCACGCAAAAGATCGGCGATCCGAAACGGCGGGATGCCGTGTTGCCGTGTGCCGAGGAGTTCTCCCGGCCCGCGCAATCGAAAGTCGATTTCGGCGAGTTCGAAGCCGTCGGTTGTTTCGACGAAGGCCTTCAATCGTTCTTGGGATTCGGGAGTCTGCGATTCGGCGAAGACACCGCAGTAACCGGGGTATTTGCCGCGCGAGATGCGTCCGCGAAGTTGATGCAGTTGGGCAAGTCCGAATCGCTCGGCGTTGATGATCGTCATCACGGTGGCGTTGGGAACGTCGATTCCGACTTCGACGACCGATGTACAAATCAGCACGTCGAGTTCGTGCCGGTGAAACCGCTCCATGATTTCGCCCTTCTCGGCGGAACTCAACCGACCGTGGACGATGCCGAGGTCGTATCCGGCCAGTTCTCCCTCGCTCAGAGAGGTGAACACGCTCTCCACGCTTTCGATCTGCCCGGAATCCGATTCCTGAACGAGGGGGACGACGACGTATGCTTGGCGTCCCTTGTCCAGGTTGCGACGCACGAACCCCCACCAGTCCTTGCGCTTTTCAGGTGGAACCAGGTAGGTGTGGACCGGCTTGCGACCGGGAGGCGACTCACGCAGCACGGATACGTCCAGATCGCCGAACAAGAGCATCGTCAACGTCCGTGGGATCGGCGTGGCGGTCATGATCAGGCAGTGCGGGCGCCGGTTGCCGCACCGCAGTGCGGCCCGCTGACGCACCCCGAACTTGTGTTGTTCATCGATGACGACGACGCCGAGTTTCGCAAAACGAACTTGCTGTTGGATCAATGCTTGGGTGCCGACGACAAGATCGACCTCACCGGCGGCTATTTCGTAAAGTGTTTTTTCTCGTTCGGCGGAGGGGAGTCCGCCCACCAAGAGACGCCGTCGGACGTGGCTGTGTTCAAGCAGCCGGTCGATCGTACGGAAATGTTGACGGGCGAGCACCTCGGTAGGAGCCATCAGCGCCGCTTGATATTCATGGGCGACGGCCGCCAGCATCGCGTAAACGGCGACGACGGTCTTGCCGGATCCGACGTCGCCTTGCAAAAGTCGATTCATCGGATGCGGCCGAGCCAGGTCGGCTTTCACTTGTTCGATGACGCGATTCTGTGCTTCGGTCAGCTCGAACGGAAAGAGGCGGCGAATGCGGGCGTCGATCTTCGCGGTGACTTCCAAAACAGGGGAAGCCGTAAGATCGACCGTCCTCCGGCGATGGATCGCCATCCCCAGTTGCAACAGCAACAGTTCTTGATATACGAATCGCCGCCGCGCCTGGGCCAGTGTTTCATACGAATGGGGAAAATGAATTTCACGAACGGCACGATGAATCGAAAAGAGATCGTGTTCGGCGCGATAGGCGTCCGAGAAGACATCTTCCAAGAGCGGCGTGTACCGCGGAATCGCCGCACGCATGATGCGGCGTAAATGCCATTGCTGCAAGCCTTCGGTCAACGGGTAGATGGGCAGCAATTCCCCTTGCGGGGCCTGGTCGGCGCCTAACGGAATTACCCGCGGGTGCGTCATCTCCCACATGAGACCGTTCTTCTTGGGCTTGCCGACGACCGCCACGCGCCGGCCCGCGGGCAGCTTCCGACGGATGTAGTCCTGATTGAACCAGATTCCGCGAAGATAGCCGCCGCCTTCTTCCCCACGGAACAAAACCCCGATCAAGATGCGGCCGGAACGTGTTCGACGTGTCTCCACATTTTCGACGACGGCAACGACCGTTTGGAGTTTGTCCTCTTCCAATTGGTCGATCGTTCGGCAATCACGCGCGTCTTCGTAGTCGCGCGGAAAGAAGAAAAGCAAGTCACAGGCCGTGCGGATGCCCAGCTTGATGAGAAGTTCGGCGCGCGAAGGACCGACACCTTTCAGAAATTGAACGGGGGTGTGCAGCTCGTCGGGCGAATCTTTGCGCGGATCCATGCCGTACGCTACAGGACGGGAAGGTCGTTCGGAAGCGAATCGACAGCCTGTCGCTACGACGATTCGGCGATCCGCCATTCCGTTCCGTCACGCACGACGCGCCGGTACAGGCTGTCCCGTTCCACCGGTCGACGACCGGCTTCTTCGATCAGACCACGTAGTTGCTCCACCGTCAATGCGTCCGGTGCCTCTGAGCCGGCTTCATGGTGGATCTGTTCGTGGTACACCGTGCCGTCGAGGTCGTTTGCCCCGTACGCCAAGGCGACCTGAGCCGTGCCCACGCCCAACGAAATCCAGTACGCCTTGATGTGCGGAAAATTGTCGAGAAACAACCGTGAGACGGCGATGACGCGGAGGTCATCCAACGACGTGGACTGCTCCAAGCGCGAAAGTTGTGTTCCCTTCGGGTGAAACGACAGGGGGATGAACGCCTGGAAGCCGCCGGTTTCGTCTTGCAGTTCGCGCAGACGCCGCATGTGATCGATGCGATCGGCGGGGGATTCGAGGTGCCCGTACAGCATCGTGGCGTTACTTTTCAGCCCCAGTCCGTGCGCGGCACGGTGCGCCTCCAGCCATTGTTGGGCGTCGGCCTTTCCCGGCGCGATTTGCTTGCGGACGTGCGGTGCGAAGATTTCGGCGCCCCCGCCGGGGAGGCTTCCCAACCCCGCTTCGATCAACTGTTCCAGCACCCAAGCATACGGTTTCTTCGTCAGACGGGCGAACCAAACGATTTCGACCGCCGTCCAAGCCTTCAAGTGTAGATTCGGCCAAGCCTCGTGGATCGTGCGAAGAATGTCCAGGTACCACGAAAACGGCTTTTCAGGGTGAATTCCGCCTACGATGTGCAATTCCGTGGCGCCGCGCTCGACCGCCGATTGAGCCCTCGCGAGCATCTGGTCGAAGTTCAGCTCGTAAGCGTCGGCGTCGCCGGCCTTGCGGCTGTACGCGCAGAACCGGCAGTTGTAGACGCAGAGATTACTGGGATTCAGGTGATCGTTCAGATTGTAATACGCGATGGGGCCGTGCCTTTCGAGGCAGCGTGCTTCGGCCAGTTGTCCCAAGGCGTGCAAATCGACCTCGGGCGAAAACAGGTAAATGCCGTCGTCGACGGAAAGACGTTCGCCGGCGACCACTTTTTCGCGTATGGCGTCGAAACGCGTATCGTGCCGCGTTGATGAAAGCAACATGGAGGTCTCCGTGATTGGTGTATCACCGTCTCTTTGCCGGCCGAGGGGCGTACCGGTGGAGACGACTCTTGTTTCCAATTCGGTATGAACCGTCACCTCCGACTTCGGAAATGGTGCGATCGGCAGGTGACGGTAGTGCCGTCACAGCAGCCAAATATCGATGGCGCCGATTACAAACACTCCAATACTGATCACGGCGTTGACGTGAAAGAAGGCCACGTTCACCCGCGTCAGGTCGTCGGGGCGGACGACGCTGTGCTCATAAATCAATAGCGCTGTAATAATTCCGACGCCGATCAGGTATGTCGCGCCGAGCCTGGGGTACCACAGCGGGACGGCCGCCAGCAGGGCGACGACAATCGCATGGCACAACGCCGAAAGACGCAAGGTCCGGCGGATGCCTAAACGTGCGGGAACGCTGCGCAATCGCACTTTGCGATCGAATTCGGCGTCTTGGCACGCATAAATCATATCGAAGCCGGCTACCCAAAACAAAACAGCAAGTCCCAGCACCACGGGGGCGGCAGCCGGTCTTCCCGCAATTGCCACCCACGCCGCGATCGGTGCCAGCATCAACGCCGTACCGAGCCAAAAGTGCGACAATTCGGTAAATCGCTTGGTGTAACTGTATCCCAGCAGAAACAATAGTACGGGAAGCGAGGCGGCAATCGGCCATCGATTCGGCAAGAAAAGCAGGGTCGACGCAACGAAGCCGAGACAGCAGACCACGGTGAACAACATAACCGTGCGAGTAGATATTTCGCCGCGCGGCAAGTGTCGATTCGCCGTGCGAGGATTCAACGCATCGTAATGCCGATCGACCAGCCGATTGAACGCCATTGCCGCGCTGCGGGCGAATACCATGCAAAGCAGAATACCTGCCAAATCTCGCCAGCGAAAGGGCGTTTCGGCCCAGGCCATGACGGCTCCCAACAACGCGAACGGCAGGGCGAACACGGTGTGGCTGAATCGGACGAGCTCAAGAAGCCGGCGAATCGATGCGATCACGTCAGCTCCCCCAGCGGCGGATCAGGGCGTTTTCGATTCCCAGTTGGTCGGCAATGCGGGCCACGACGAAGTCGACCAGATCGCGAACGCCGGTAACCCCGTGGTAAAAGCCGGGCATGGCGGGCATGACGATCGCCCCGGCTTTGGCTACGCGGGTCATATTTTCCAAGTGTACGACCGAAAGCGGGGTTTCACGCGGTACGAGAATCAACGGTCGTCGTTCCTTCATATGGACTTCAGCCGCTCGATGAATCAGGTTCGTGCCTGTGCCGTGAACGATGGCTGCAAGCGTCGCCATGGAGCAGGGGCAGATCACCATCCCATGCGTCAAGAAGGAACCGCTGGCGATCGCAGCGGTCAGTCGCTTGTAGTGATGGTAAATGATCTCGCCCGGTTCGCCGGTGGAAACGTCGAGCACATTGCTCGATTCGCTGGACACTCCTGCCAGGCTGCGGATGATCCGCAGTTTGGCGTCGTCCGAATCCGGACCGCGATCCAGAAGCAGCATGCCGGGCTGGAAGTTCTCGAGATCGACCTGCATGTCGAGCTCTTCCCGCAACACGGTGGCTCCTGCCGAGCTGATCGTCAGGTGAACGTCGCAGGCGGCCGCCAACAAGACCTCCGCCAGACGGATGGCGTATGTCACCCCACTCGCTCCGGTGATCGCCAGGACGACTTGTCGTTTCATTTCGTACCTATATACAGGGTTGCAATGCCGAACGTCATGGGAAGAAACCGCACGGAGTGCAGTCCGGCGCGTTCCATTTGCTGACAAAGCCCCTCGTATTGGGGGAATTCCGAGACGCTGACCGGCAAATAATTGTAGGCCGCGTAGCGATTGCCCGCCAACGCCTGGCCGATTCTCGGCAGCACGCGGTGGAAGTACCACGCGTAAAGCTTTCCGACAATCCCTCGGGGCAGTGTGAATTCGAGGATCGCTACTTTTCCACCGGGTTTGGTCGTCCGGACCATTTCGGCCAATCCGGCGTCGGTATCGGCCACGTTGCGCAGGCCGAAGGCGACGCAGACGAGGGCGAACGTGTCGTCGGCAAATGGTAGCCGCTGTGTGTCCGCCTCGAGCCAAGCAATGCTTTCGCAACGTTTCTTATGTGCTTTTTGCCGGCCGATGGCCAGCATGGGACGACAAAAATCGGCTGCGATGATGCGGCGTTCTCCGCGGAACCGTCGTTGCAAAGCGAACGACAAATCGCCGGTACCGGCGCACACGTCGAGAATCGGTCCCTCCGGCAACGGCAACACCCGTTTGGCCGTTCGGCGACGCCAATAGATGTCGACACCGGCCGACAGCAGATGATTCAGAAGATCATATCGCGGGGCGATCTCGGCGAACATGTTGCGGATACGTTCATCGGACTTGTCGATGACCCGCGTCTGGCTGGAATCTACCGGCGGTCGGTCGGTGGTTCGGGAGGGGCGACTCAACATACCGTCTCTCTGGGAAACGCGATGCCCGGGCAGGGAACATCGGCATTGAAAAGTGGAGGCTTTGTGTCGGTTTCTGGGAATTGGGGGTACGATCCGTACAATCGGTGTATTCTACCGTGACCGTCGTATCGATGGCGGAATTCACAGGTTGCGCATAACCTTTTGGGGGCTGAGCGGCGAAACATGTTCAAAGGCGATGCCGATCGCCGAAAAGATCATTGCGCAAAACATTGTGTCCCCTAAAATGAGGGGGTGTTCATGAATCCGAGAATCATCGTCCATTCGTTACCTAGTTTGGCGGAACCGTCGGAACTTTCCCAGGGGACGGTCGTGGTAATCGACATTCTGAGGGCGTCGACCACGATCGTGTACGCCTTGGAAGCCGGGGCGGAGGCGGTTTATCCCTGCCGCGACCTCGAAGATGCCCGTCGAACGGCAGAGAGCCTAGGCGACAACGTGTTGCTCGGAGGTGAACGCAAGGGTTTACCGCCGGAAGGATTCGATTTGGGAAATTCACCCGGCGAGTACGAAGCGGACCGGGTCGCCGGCAAGCGGATCGTTTTCACGACGACCAACGGGACGCTCGCGTTGTCGCGCTGTGAGAAGGCCGAACGAGTCCTAATCGGGAGCTTCGTGAACGCGACGGCCGTGTACCAAGCGCTGCTGACCGAAACGAAGGCAATTCACTTGTTGTGCGCCGGAACCGACGGTGACTACAGCCGCGACGACACCTTGTTCGCAGGCTTCCTGGTTGATCGATTGCAGCGTCGCGGCGGGTTGCGTTACGACTTGAATGCGCAGGCGATCACCGCTCGCGAGAATTGGCGATCGACCTTTGCGGAACCCTATGTCGTCGGAGCCGAGCCGATCACCCCGGAAATGCTTGCCGAAAAGCTGCAAGACACAGAGGGCGGACAAAACTTGGTCGAGATCGGACTGACCGGCGACATCCTCGATGCGGCGCGAATCGACAAATTCAAGTCGGTACCCGAATTGGACGTCGATGAATTCGTCATCCGCAGGCCCTAAGCAAGTACCGGTCACAGCCGGCGCCTTCCTTCAGGAGCCTTCTTTTCGCGAGATCACGGTAAGGCAGATATCGTCGCTTTGCGGTTGTTCGCCCACGAAGCGGTGGACTTCCTGGACGATGCGGTTGCCGATCGTTTCGGCAGTGGCTTTGCCCGTCGGCAAGGAGCGAATGATTCCGTCGCGTCCGAAGAACTCTTCTTTGCTGTTCATCGCGTCGGGAACGCCATCGGTGTAAAAGATGACGGCATCGCCGGGAGCGATCGTGAATGTCGTTGTCTTATAGGTTGCCGAAGGGAGTACCCCCAGTGGAAGTCCGGCGATTTCGGCACCGACCGATTCGAGCTCCCCGTTGGCCCGACGCACGATCAGGGGGGGATGGCCCGCGTTTACCAGCACGATTCGATGCGTGACCGGATCGAGTACGGCCACCAGCATCGTAACGAAGCGGCTTTCCCATTGCGGTTGGCAGAAGATCTTGTTCAGTCGGGTGACGGCCGCCTCGGAGGCGCCTTCGGTTGCCAGGCAATATCGCGTTTCGGCCGAGAGTTTTGCCATCAACAGCGCCGCTGCGATCCCTTTTCCCGACACGTCGCCGACCACGATTGCCAAACGTCGGGCGGGCAAGGGAATGTAGTCGAAGTAATCGCCGCCCAACTCGTGGGCAGGATCGTAGTAATCGTAGAACTCGTAGGCTTCCAGTTCCGGTCGGTCGGCCGGTAAGAACCCTTGTTGCACCTTGTGTGCCAACGCCAGCTCGCGGCGCAGCAATTCTTCCCGCATTAACGCCTCGTGGAGCATGGCGTTTTCGACGGCCACAGCCGCTTGGTTGGCCGCACCGGCCAGCACTTCGAGGTCGCCGGCGGTGAATCGCATCCGAGGATCGCGGGTGTCGAGCTGGATGACCCCCAGTACTTTGCCTTCTGATGAGACCAACGGCGCACACATCATCGAGTGGATCGGAAAGTCGACGATACTTTGGCTCATCAAGAATCGCGAGTCGGTCGCCACGTCACCGGAGAGGATCGCTTTCTTCTCAGCCATGACGCGGCGGATGATCGTACCGCTGATGCGCGGGCCGCCGGAGGGGTCTTCTTTGCGGCTTTTGAAGGCTCGGGGAACCAATCGGTCGCGGGTTGGGTCATACAATACGACAAAACCGCGGTCGGCCTGTACAAATACCTTGAACAAGCTTTCCAGAATCTTGTCGAGGACCTTTTCCAGCGAAACCGCCTTGCCCAGATTGTGGCTGATCTCGATCAGGGCTTTCAGCTTGGCTTCTGTGTTTACCTCCAGCCGAAGGTTTTCCCGCGTGGCGACCACGTCGATCGTCGACATGATCGTCGAGTTACCGGGTTGTTCTTCGTCGAGGAAGGCGGTTTCCGGTTCGCCCGAGGCTGCCGAGCCCTTCGGCACGGCCGACTCTTGGAATTGGAAGACGAGGTCGCAGATACGGATACGGTCTCCCTCCCGCAGACGGTGTGGAGCGATCAAACGTTGGTCATTGACGAACGTTCCGTTACGGCTATTGAGGTCTTCGATGATGTATCCCGTTTCCGTCCGGGTGATGCGCGCGTGTTGACGGCTGACGGCCCCGATTTCCAGCACGATGTCGCAGTCGGGATGCCGTCCGAGGACGGTTTCCGGCTCGTCGATGCTGTAGGTCCGTCCGGCGTTGGGCCCCTCGATGATGTGAAGAACCGCCATGACAAGTCTCCCTGCCGACCGCACGTTGTCGGTGTCGGTTTGGAATGATGCTGCCGCGTCGCTTGGGACGACTCCATACCGGTCGCAAGGTGAGCAAGACAAACGTGCGGGAGGCCGTAGGTCCGAGAAGCGGCACGATACCGCCTGACGGTATGATTCTAAGCCCCCCGCGTGTTCCCGAAAAGGCGACGGCGCAAAAAGACGGCGGCCCCGGAGGTTAAATCGCGGCAAAAAGGGGCCGCCGGTCGAGCGGTTTGCACTTTACGTTGAGCGATGTCTCGCCGTGTGCCGACCAATCCGGTGAATCATCGCGTGCGGTCTCCGCCCCGACGCGTCCCCATGGCTCGCCAGATTGCCAAGTCGATCGTTTCCTGGGTTTCGTGGACGGATCCATCCATGTAAAGGCTACAGACGACGCCGGGATGATAGCTGCGGGCGGTGACGGCGGCATAGGTGGGTTGCGTCGTGCTCTTGCCCTCTTGCATCGAGTTGTAGTCGACGTCGTACGTGTTGCCGTCGGTGTGCGTGTACAGGACCTTCGTGTTGGGGGTGAAAGTCGTCGTAATCCCGCTGTGATGCACACGGCCGTCGCACCATTCGGTGTGCCCCGTGTTGTTGTTGACGGACGGCCCGAGTTTGAATTGGGCGCCGGCAGCCAATGCGGCTACGTCGGCAGGCGATGCGGGAACGGTGGGACCGGGATCGGCCGTGTTGCGAAAATAAGGCGTGAACGCTTTTACTTCGGCGGCGGCTAGGGTATTGCTCAGACCGTCGACGAACGCCGCCGGCGAGAGACTGCTGTTTACATAGAATGCTCCGTCGCCCCCTTCACCGGTGGAAGGATTCCAAACCAGCCAGGTACCGAAATTGAAGCCGTAATTTTGAGGGTGAATGTACGGCGCTCCGTTTTTGGGGCGGACTCGATCTCCGTTGGGATCGCTGGGACAAATGTAGGTCGAGATCCCCATGGTCGGGACGCCGGTCGCCAGTTGGGCATCCCAGGCGATGTCGAGTCGCACGTTGTTGTAGGCATTGCCTTGTTCCAGGTACGGCAAGAGACGACCGTGAATCGACCAAGAGCCGTTGTTACCGGTCAGAACCGTTTGTCGGCGGATACAGAAGCTCGGCGGAAAGACGCGGTTGGCCGAAAGGTAATTGTGCAGTGCCAAGCCGATCTGACGGAGGTTGTTCTTGCATTGCGATCGCCTCGCCGCCTCGCGGGCAGCCTGGACGGCGGGGAGCAGGAGCGCAATCAAGATTCCGATGATGGCGATGACGACCAGCAATTCGACGAGCGTAAACCCCATTTGCGGGTTGTTCTTCGGCGCGGAGTCTCGGCGATACATCATGTGTCCTTTCGGCGATTTCCAAGCTGCAATAGCTGTTCTCTTCTCGACGTCCGGTCGGTGACGATTCCGAACGCGCGCGTCTTGGTGAGGCCATGAAGTAAAGCAATCGGCGTGCCGTTCGATTGATAGGCCGGAAATTCCGGGCAATGCACCGTTGAAAAAGCGGCTTGCTGTAACAGATGGGATTGTAGATTCGAGGAACGAATTCAGAATCAACAGCCTTCCGGTGTCGGTTCAGCCGACAATGTGGTGTCGGAAACGACGCCATATACTGGAACCGTTCTCCGGATATCAGAAAGCGTTGCCCGGCGGGTTGACATGTCGAGTTTCCGTCAAGTACCGTGCAAAAAGTACGAACAAGCGGCTTTCGCTCCGGACTCTCGAATCGTTGAAATGTTTCTTGCATGCGTTGGTCCATCCGCCATCAACTCTTGTTGCCGATGTTGGGAATCACGATTATTCCCATGATCTTGCTGGTACTGGTGTGCGGATTCCTCGCGACTCGAGAATTGCAACAGCAGGATGCCTTGCAGGTCGGCCGTTTGGGCGAAACGTTGGCTTCGGCCGAATTTCCCCTCACCAAGCACGTGTTGCTGCAATTGAAGGGGTTGTCGGGCGCCGAATACGTTTTGGCCGACCGTCATGGAAACGTTATCGACGCTACCTTCGACGCCGAGCAGTTGCGGCACTTTCCTGATCGGTTCTTCTCGCACCCGGATCGATGGGCACAAGATGAATTCAATCGTGGAGTGTTGCTGGACGACGTCGATTTTCGCGTGCGGGCCATACCACGAACCCGGCGAGGCCGACGCGACGAGGTGCTTTGGGTGTTCTATCCTCAAGACCGAGCGCAGCCGTTGATGCGGGGGCTCGTCTGGGGATTGGTGTTTGCCGCTTTGCCGGCTGCCCTTCTGGCTGCCCTTGCTTCGGCTTGGTTGGCCGGACGCTTCCGCAAACGCATCGGTCGGTTGTCGTCGCAAACACGACAAATCGCCGAGGGCCGCTTGGTGCCCATTTCCGACCCGGTACAGAAAGATGAATTGGGGGATTTGGCCCGCTCGATCAACCAGATGACCGAGAAATTGGCCCAGTATCATCAAGCTTTACGCCGCGCGGAGCAATTGCGGGTAGTCGATCATCTGGCCGCGTCGTTGGCGCACCAATTGCGCAATGCCGTGACGGGGGCCTTGTTCGCAATCGAGATTCACGGTGATGAGTGTCCCGCCGGCTCGGCGGACGATGATTCGTTGGACGTGGCGCGGCGCCAGCTCGAATTGATGGAAAACTACTTACGGCGATTCCTGGAACTGGGCCGACACGGCGAACCACGACGATCGGTCGTCGACGCGAACAAGATTGTTGAAAAGGCGGTCGAGCTGTTGCGGCCTCGTTGCCGCCACGCGGGAATCGATTTGGAATTCGCTCGCGATCAGACACAGGATGGGGTGTTCTTGTGCTGTGATGAACAAGCCGTAGCGCAGGCCGTCGTCAACCTCGTTGTGAATGCCGTTGATGCCGTGGAGCAGCGGACGGAGTCGGCGGGAACGGGACGTGTGCGGGTAGCGGTGGAGCAACGTCTTCTCGACGGAGAAACCGCCGGGCGATTTGCCGTCTTTGCCGTCGAAGACAACGGTCCGGGCCCCAGTGAAAAAGTCAGAGGTGAACTGTTCGAACCGTTCGTCAGTGATAAACAAGACGGCACGGGATTGGGTCTGTGGGCCGCGGCGAACATTGCCGCGTCGCACGCTGGAAAAATCACTTGGCGACGTGAGAACGGCGTGACTCGGTTTGAATTGATTTTGCCGTGCAACGTTCGAGGAGAGGACGGTTTAACATCGGAATCGCCACCGAGTGGACACGACAACCGCGATCGCGGAACGGCGGAAGAGGGACGACACGACTGACATGAACACGCTTCCGAACGGCAGATCGAGTCGATTGCGACCGTACTGGCTCGTCGTAGACGACGAAGAGGCCATCTGCTGGGGATTTCGACGTCTGGGTAAACAGGTCGGGGCAGAGGTGGCGACGGTCGCCACTGCCGAAGAAGGGCTCGAAATTGCCGCAAAACGGCG
This sequence comes from Thermostilla marina, assembly GCF_054657455.1. Classification (NCBI taxonomy): domain Bacteria; kingdom Pseudomonadati; phylum Planctomycetota; class Planctomycetia; order Pirellulales; family Thermoguttaceae; genus Thermostilla; species Thermostilla marina. Next base: position 2,289,638 of record NZ_BAAHYR010000001.1, read on the forward strand.
CCCCGACGTCGTCGTGTTGGACGTTCGACTGCCCGGCATGAACGGACTCGACGCGCTGGAGATCTTTCAGCGCGAGTATCCCGATTTGCCCGTTATCGTGATCACCGCTTACGGCGACCTGGAAACTGCCGTCGAAGCGGTACGTCGCGGCGCCGTCGAGTATCTTACGAAGCCGTTCGACATCAAACAGGCTCGGCGCCTGATCGAACAGGTGAGCCGGGCTCCTACGGTAATGCAACCGGGTAAAAGGGATGCGGTAAACGACGGTGATGAGTACGTTATCGTCGGGAATTCGCCCGTCATGCAGGACGTATTCAAGAAAGTTGCCCTCGCGGCCGCAGGGACGGCATGTGTCCATCTGAAGGGAGAAACCGGCACCGGTAAGGAGTTGGTGGCGCACGCCATTCATCGTTTCAGCCGCCGAGCGAACGGCCCGTTCGTGCCCGTCAACATCGCCTCGCTGAGTCCTACCTTGGCCGAAAGTGAACTTTTCGGCCACGAACGAGGCGCCTTCACCGGGGCTGAAAATCGTCGTCGCGGTTTGTTGCAGCAGGCCGACGGCGGCACGTTGTTCATCGACGAAGTCGCCGAGATCCCGGAGGCGATCCAGGTTAAACTTCTGCGCAGTCTTGATTACGGCGAAGTGCTTCCCATCGGTGCGGAACGGCCTGTGCGGTGTGATTTTCGAATCATCTCGGCTACACACCGGGATCTGGCCGACTCGGTTCATCGCGGATTGTTTCGCCGAGATCTGTATTTTCGTCTCGTAACGTTCGAAATCGAATTGCCGCCTTTGCGTGACCGGCTGGATGACATCCCCTTGTTGGCCGAGCACTTCTTGGCCCGATTCGCCGGTCGTAACGGCAGCCCCGTACCGACGTTGGCACCGGAAACGGTGGCCGAAATGCGTCGCCGACCCTGGTGGGGGAACGTACGCGAGTTGCGCAACTGTTTGGAGGCGGCCGCGATGGTTGCACGTGGGGGCCGAATTCTTCCGGAACATTTGCCCCCGCCGTTTCCCCAATCACTGGTTGCCGGAACGGGAACCGGAGACGAGACCGACCTGGAAAACGAAATCGCCGAATTGCTCGCGCAGTGGACTCGCCGTCAACTTGCTGCCGACGGCGTGCTGGAGAATCTGTATCAGCGATTGCTCGATCTTGTCGAGCCGCCGGTGATGAGGACCGTGTTCAATGCCTGTGATCGCCGCTATGCCGCCGCCGCGCGTGTGCTGGGGCTGCATCGCACGACGCTCCGTAAGCGGCTTGCGCGAGACGAAGACGAACCGAATGATGCTTGATTGCCGGGCAGCGGCCGATTTCAATGGGGCACGGCGTCGTGCGTTCCAACATGTGTACGGCGCGTGTGGGCAGGCGATCTCGTTTTGCAATGTGTTCCGTCGCTTCAGGGGGAAAATCATGTGCTGCCGGACAAAAGCTTTGTTGGGGGCGGCAAGCCGCAAAGAGATTCTCTTGGCGGTCTTTGTCGCTGCCGTCGTCGGGGGCTGGACGGACGCTTCAGCGACGAATTCGGAGACGGTCGAACGTTGGGGATTGTACGAGGCGACGCTCGAGGGACCAAGCGACGGTAACCCGTACCTCGATGTTCGGTTCGAGGCCGAGTTTCGCTCGGGCGACACGCGTATCGTCGTTCCCGGATTCTACGATGGCGGGGGGCGATACAAGCTCCGCTTTTCGCCGCCTGCGGAAGGACGTTGGGAGTTTGCAACGTCAAGCAATGTTTCTGCGTTGAATGGTCGACACGGAGTACTGATTGCCACGGCGCCGGGGGTAGAAAATCATGGGCCCGTCGTGCCCTTCGCCACATATTATCTACGTTATGCCGACGGTACGCCGTACCATCAGTTCGGCACGACCTGTTACGCATGGGTACACCAGACGGAAGAACTCCAAGAACGGACGCTGAAGACGCTTGCCGCGTCGCCCTTCAATAAGATTCGCTTTTGTGTGTTTCCCAAGAGCTACGTGTACAACGAGAACGATCCCGAACGTTATCCCTTTGTGCAGCGTGCAGACGGATCGTTCGACTTCGATCGTCCCGATCCGGCGTTCTGGTCGCATTTCGAAAAACGAATCCTTGATTTGCAACAGCTTGGAATCCAGGCCGACATCATCCTCTGGCATCCTTACGATCGTTGGGGGTTTTCGCGGATGAGCGACGAACAAGACGATCGCTACTTGCGATATTGCATCGCCCGCCTTGCCGCTTTTCGCAACGTGTGGTGGTCGCTGGCCAACGAATACGATTTCATGACCGAGCAGCCCGACCGAAAGGGACCGAAGCAATTCGAGGACTGGGACCGATTTTTCCAAATCCTGCAGCATGAAGACCCTTATGGGCGCATGCGCGGTATTCACAACGGACGCGTTTGGTACGATCACACCAAGCCCTGGGTGACCCACGCCAGTTTGCAGAGTTCCGACATGCGCGGCGGGATTCGATATCGGCAGCGGTACCGCAAGCCGGTCATTTACGACGAATGCCGGTACGAGGGAAACGTGCCGCAGGGATGGGGAAATCTCACGCCGCAGGAAATGACGCAACGCTTCTGGCTGGGAACATTGTCGGGCTGCTATGTCGGACACGGTGAGACGTATCTGGATCCGCAAGACATTCTTTGGTGGTCCAAGGGCGGCGTGTTGCACGGTAAGAGTCCCGCCCGCATCGCGTGGTTGAAACGCTTCATGGCCGACGAAGCGCCGCCGTTCCACGAAATGGAACCGCTTGGAGACGATGAGGGGCGGTTCATCTTGGGAAAACCCGGTGAGTTCTACTTGGTTTACTGTTTTGCCGGTCAATCGATCGATTTCGAGTTGCCCGGAAGCAGGCCGTATAAACGAGACGTCATCGATCCGTGGAACATGACGCGCCTGCCCGAAGGGACGTCGATGCCCGGCCCCGTGCATCTCACCGCGTCGACGACCGATCTTGTGTACTGCTTCGAAAAATACGCGTCCGGAGAACGCTTGCGACCGGCGGTCCGACCGAGCGCCTCGACGACCGAAGGGCTCGCGCCGCTCGTCGTGCACTTTGCTTGCGATACGCCGGGGACCCAACATTGGGACTTTGGCGACGGTAACGTGACCGACCGCAAGGATCCCTCGTACACGTTTGCACGTCCCGGTGTATATGAGGTCGTCGTGACGGTGACGCAGGACGACGGTACGCAGGCGTCGGGAAGGCTCACCATTGCCGTCGATGCAGCCGAGCTGCTGCCGTTGGTCGTCGCGGGCAAAGCGGAAGGGGAAATGCCCTCGTTGCTCGTTCAGTCGCCGGTTTCACGTGGGCCGAACGGCGAATTCGTATTCCCGACCGAGAAACCGTTCGGCTGGGTCGACTCGGGGAATGAACGTTTCCCGGAATTGGGCGGTTTGCGGTCTTTCACGATCGCCGGATGGCTCAAAACCGAAAGCTTCACTGTGGGAAGCGGCGGCAACCGGATCGTTTTCTGGCTGAACCATGATCATGCCGGAGTCGATCTCGTGTATTTGGCGGACGGACGGTTGCGATTGGCAGTGAACGAGTGGCCCGATCGCGTTCAAAACGACAGTGCGCCGGGAAAACTTGTTCGCGGTCGATGGATCTTCTTTGCCGTCACATATGACGCTGGGAAGGATGCAGACAACGTGGCCTGGTACTTCAGCGATCCCGTCGACTCGCCGGATGTTCCGGTCGAAGTGCACTTGGATCGACGGACGAGTTATCCGCGGGGACCGGTAGGAACCGACATCGGCCCTTTGGCGATCGGCAATTTCAATCGCACCCTGCGGGGGGCCGGTTTGGATCGACAGTTTCGCGGCGCAATCGCCCGGCTGGTTGTTTTTGGAAGCCGAATTTCCGGCCGAGGAGCCCTGGATGCAGAAGCCGTGCAACGCCTCACTCGACGGTAGCCCCTCACGTGGGGGCCTTTAGAGATTTCCTAAATTACTCTGTTTGTGCGAAGTCCCCTTCCATGAGGGGATTCTGAGATACAATAGAGTTGGTGGAATGTTGATTTAGGAAATCATCGGTTGAGTCGGACGGCATGGCGAACGCACCGCTTTCGTTGTGGGACTGGCAGCCGGTCGAGGTGTGTCTCGACGGCCTTGGCGGTGTGCGCCGTATTTCCCTCGAGCGGCCTTTTGCCGTGGTGGGGAGTCTCGAGAAGGTCGATATCCGGCTCTCTCACCCCGAAATAGAGCGACGTGCCCTGTTGATTCTGGCCGTGGAGGACCAAGTATGGGCCGTTCCGTTGACCAACGGCGACAATCGTGGTCACGCTTCGCTCATCCAAGCCGAAAACGAAGCATGGCGATTGGGGCCGTACCGAATCTGGTGTGAGCCTGCCGCCGGTGCGTCGTGGAGCTCGCCGAGCGGTTCACAACGGCCTGAATTGCCCTTGGACGCACGAGGGACGCTGGATTCTGGCGATCGCCTCGGAATCGAGGTCTTGGCGGGCAAACGGGTTCTCGGGCGGTATCAACTGGTGCGGCGGTTGACGTTGATCGGCCGCCATGCCCCCTGCCCCATCGTCTTGACGCACCGCTCGGTCTCGGGCGTGCATGCTGCCGTCTTCCACCATGCCGGCCGCACGTGGCTGCTCGACTTGCATAGCGTCAATGGGGTGTGGCGGGGAAAGGATCGTCACGACGCACTGGTTTGGGAGGCGAATGAGGGCATTCGGCTGGGCAAGGTAGGACTGCGCTTGGTCGTCTCTGAGACGGCCCGACGACAAGTCGACGACAGCGGAGACGATCTGTTCGATTTGTCCCCGATCGACCCGAACGACGATGCCTCGAATCTGTCCGGCCTATACGGCGACCTGGGAGATGTGACGGTGTCGCCGGTTTCGATTTCGGATGGTGCGGACATCGCCGATGCGGCATCGGAGTCCCCTGCCCCGCCCTCTTCTGACGACGATTGTCGCGAAGGAACGGCAACGGCGGCGCCGCAGGAAGACGCAGCCGCCCAATCGCTTCGACGAGAACGGCAAGAGCTGGAGACCCTACGACGGGAATGCGAGGCGCGAAAACGGGCGATCGAGGCACGTGAGCAGGCAATCATCCAGCGGGAGCGGGAACTGGAGCAACGCGAAGCCGATTTGCTCATCCGTCAGGAGGAGCTGGATGCACTTGCCGCAACGGTGCAAGAACGCGAGGCGGCACTCGGTGAACGCGAAGCCGCTCTGCAAGCGGAGGAAGCTTTCCGTCAGGAGTTGACTGCCCGGTGTGAAGAGCGGGAAGCCGCAATCGACGCGTATCGCCGGCAAGTGGAAGAACTGACCTCGCGTCTCGAAATGCAAGAACGCGACGTCGAAGAACATTTGCGGCAAGAGAAAACGCGGCTTCGAACGTTTGAGCAATCTCTCCGGGATCGTGAGGCCGCGCTCGATCGACGTGAAGAGGAACTCGAACAGCAGCTCGCCGAATGGGAAAAGGGGCGCCATGAATGGGAAACCGAACGGAATCGGGAACAGGCGTCGTTGAGAAAAGAGCAGGAGACCGTCGAACAGGCAAGGAAAGATCTCGAGCGGGAACGTTGCACGCTCGAGGAGCGGCAATCCCATTTGAAAGAACTCGAGCAGACGCTGCGCCGTGCCGAGGAAGACTGGGAACGACGGCGCGACGATTTGGAGCGGCTTCGAAAACAGCTCGACCTGCGAGAACGACAGATCGAGGAACGTGAAGCCGAGTTCGCTTCTCGACGGGATGGTTGGGAAAAGCAGGTGGCCGAACGACAGGCTGCCATCGAGCGTTGGCACGACGAGCTTGAACAACGACGTGCAGCACTGGTCGAACAGGAAGAGCAATTTTCGCGCGACCGATCCCAATGGGAAGAACAACGCGACCGGCGGCAGAAGGAGCTGGCCGATCTCGAAGAACAGCTTCACAAGCGGCAGGCGGAGCTCGATTCCCGGTTTGCCGACTACGAGCGACAGATACGCGAATTGGAAGAGAGGAAACGCGGCCTGCAAGAGCAAGCGAGTGCTCTCGCGGCTCGCGAGGCGGATCTCGACAAGCTGTGGGAAGAACTCAAAACACGAGAAGCAAGTTGGCGAGAGCGAATCGCCGAACTGGAGCGCGACCGGCAAGAACTTGCTTCGCAACGGGAGGAAATCGACGCCGCGAGAGAATCTCTCGCAGCCGAAGCCGAGGCATTGCGGGAACGCGGTAAGACGCTCGCACGCAGAGAAAACGAGTTGGAAGAACGTGCCGGCTCGCTTGAGAAGGCAGAGGCTGACGTAAAACGCCGAGATGACGAGCTCAAGAAACGAATTGAGTCGTTGGAGGCCGAGACGCATTGTCTTCAAGAAATTGAGGCCGATTTGAACCGGCGCAAAGCCGATTTGGACGCACAGGAACAGGCTTTGAAACAGCGAGTCGAGGCGTTCGAGGCTCGTTGTCGCGAGTGGGAGAAGCAAGCGGCGCGGCGCGAAGAGGCGCTCCGCGACCGCGAACAATCCTCACGAAAACTCAACGCAACCGATCAGCCTGCGGCCGATTCCGGCGCTTCGCCGGGTGAAAGCGAGAAAGCGGTACCGGAGCGTCCGAAGTTTCGAAAGAAGGAAGTGGGGGATTCGCGACAGCAACCTTCGTCCGCGAACGGTAGCGAGGAACCGAGTGAACTTCCGGCGGCGGAACCTTTCGGTGGAGCTCGGCGAACGGCTCAGACCGGCGAGGTTGCAAGTCGTGTTCTGCCCGCGGGTGAAGCTCCGATGGTGGCCGTCGGACGTGTGCCGCGTTTTCGCCGACAAAGCGGCAAACGATATTTCGCAGCGGCCGGGTTGATCGTCGCGTATATCGGGATTGCCGGCGGAGTGTATGCCCTGCGTGACCGGATCGTTCCGCCGGAATACGAAACGACCGCCCGAATCGAGTTTCCGGCCGATAGTCTCTTGACCGCCGTTCGCGACGGCTACAATCCGATTGCACCGGAGTCGGAACCTTCGGGCGCAAAAGTGTTGCCGAATCAAAGCACGCTCTTGATGCGTGCGCTCCGGCATGATGCGTATTTCAAGGCGAACATGTCCGAGGATGCCCAAGACCGACTGAGTTTTCTGGCCGACCGGCTCGAAGTCTACGCAGTCGAGAGACTTCCGTTCGTTCGCTTGGGTCTGAAAGGGAATGAACCGAACGGGGCAGAAGTCGTCTTGCGGACAATCGGCGAAGAGTATGGAAAAATCCTGCGCGGGGTCGGTTCGCTGCGCGCAGAGGCGTATCTGCAAAAGATCCGCACGGATCTGGAAGATCGTGAGATGCGACTCGAGGAGATCGATCGAAAACTTGCCGATATCGAGAAAAGGCTCGGAACACGCAACCCTTATCAGCTCGAGATTCAACAACAATTTGCGCAGCAGCAAATTGCGGCGTTGCGAAAAGAAAAGAACGATTTGCAGATCGAACGAACGACGAAGGATGCCCGTCGTCGCGAGTTGTCGCGGCTCTTAGAAGACGATACGTCTGTCGATGCCGAGCGTGTACGGCATGAATTGGAAAAGAATGCGGAAACGCTCAAATTACTGGCGACCGAAGACGTTTTGGTACGCCGTTTGGCCGAATTGCAAGCGGTCGATCATGCAGCCGAAAACGGCTCTGAAACACAAAGCGAGGCCGGGGCCGAAGGGGGGGCGAGCGAGGATGCCGAAGCCGATGGTGCAGCCGCCGTCCGATTGGTTCGGAATCAATTGACGGCGGTGCGCAAGCAGCTCGATCCGCTGCGCCGGGAAGCCGAACAACGGGTGTTGACAGAAATGCGGGAAGAGGCCGAAATCGAACTGAAAGTTCTCGACGGCGAGATCGGCCGCATCGATGAGCGGATCGGGGAGATCGATGCCGAAACCGAGCGTTTGCAAGACGAATCGGTGGAGGCGAGTCGGGCCGCGGTCGAGATTCGCAATTTGGTCGAAGCCCGCCGTCCTCTGGAAGACGAGATCGAAACGCTGCGTGCGCAATTGGATACCGCGCAGGCATTGCATCGGAAACTTGCCGACGAGAAGCTTCCCTCGGTCACGATTCAAAGCCGCCCGCTGCGGGTTTGGTATCGGTGGGGCGTTTTGGGCGGCATCGTCATGCTGGGGTGGTCGCTTGTCGGGTTGATCGCGTGGCGAATCTATCGCCGGCAATTGCGACGTCTCGCGGCTCCTCTCTTCGTCGAAGAAGATTGGCACCGTCGTGCTGCGCGGCTACGGGTATCGCATTGATGCCCACTCCGCCGATCGATTTCCCGTTGCCGAAAAGGTTGTCTCGTCGCGGGGGCCGGAATCCGGTAGCATGGAAGGACCGTGTCGGGAGAGCAACGTCTCCAATCGGCCTTCGAAGAATACTCACACGATTGTTTGCATAACGGGATAGCGACGAGTGGACCTGTTGACGGTGCTAGCATTGGCAGTCGCACTGGCGATGGATGCCTTGGCGGTTTCGGTGGCCGTCGGCCTGCGTCTGGGGGAAATCACCTCGCGGCACGTATTCCGCATCGCGTTCCATTTCGGTTTGTTCCAGGCGTTGATGCCGATCATCGGATGGTCGGTCGGGAGCAGCATGGCGAGCCGGTTGGAAGCCGTCGATCACTGGATCGCGTTCGCCTTGTTGGTTGGAATCGGCGGCAAGATGTTCTGGGAATCGCGTTCGGATGACGAGCCCGAGGATACTGCGGATCCCACGCGGGGATGGTCGTTGGTCGTGTTGTCGATTGCCACCAGTATCGATGCCTTGGCCGTCGGGTTCACGTTGGCGTTGTTGAATGAATCGGTGTGGGTTCCGGCGGTCGTGATCGGCTTGGTGGCCGCCGGGTTGAGCTGGGCCGGAATCGGATTCGGCGCACGTATTGGAAGACGCTGGTCCCGTGTCGCCGACCTGGCCGGCGGGACGATCTTGATCCTGATCGGAACGAGGATCTTACTGTCGCACCTTGCCGCTTGAGACCGGGAGTATCTCCGGTTACCAAGTTGCGGTTTGCAAGGGGGAGCCCGGCTGCCAAACACAGCTCGCAGGCGAGAAAGGCGATAAGATATACTATCGTGAAGTTGGATGCGGCAAGCTCGAAACCGTGATGCGTCGCTTTGCCGCGTGACGGAAAAGGAAGAGTGCGACGGAGCGGCACGCGCCGACGGATGCATCGCTCGACAGGACGGCGCGCCGACACCGGTGCCGAATGCGATGGTGGCACGAGACGATGGACGCTGGGTTTGACCCGTATCATCGATGGTTGGGAATCCCGCCGGACGAGCAGCCGCCCAATTACTATCGGTTGTTGGGAATCGGGCTGTTCGAGTCGGACGTCGACGTGATCAACAACGCGGCGGAACGCCAGATGGTCCATTTGCGGCGATTTCAGACAGGACCGCATGCCGCATTATGTCAACGATTGTTGAACGAGGTGGCTGCGGCACGTATCTGCTTGACTGATCCGAAGCGAAAGTCGGCGTACGACGAACAACTGAAGCACGAGATGACGGCAGTGGTGTGCCCGGCAGGCGAGTTGCCCGTCGGCGTGTTGCGTCCGCCGCCTGTGGCGAGCCCCGTTCCTCCGCCCGTCGCTCCGGATAGCGAAATGGAGGACGATGTCGAGGCCGTTCCGACCGTGCCGTCGCCTCCCTTGTCCGCCGGCCGGGTGCCGCGGCCGTTGGCCCGGCGCCGTCGGGACATATGGCGATCGCCGGCGGTTTCGATCATCCTGTTGATGTTGGTCGTCTTTCTCGGCATTGTCGTGTGGTTGGTGCTCAGCGGAGAGATAGCCGGAGTCGTCGGATCGTGAGTTTCCGGTAAGACGGTCGAGTACGTATTGCCGTGGGCCGGGGACGCGATCGTACGAAACGCCGTGTCGATTTCAAGAGGATACTCAAATGGCGGAAGGAGATCGTCCGAGCCGAAAAGCCAAGGCCGAGTTGGCCGGCCGCAAGATCGGGGATTTCCACCTCCTGCGGTCGCTGGGAGCCGGGGCCATGGCCGAGGTCTACCTGGCCGAGCAAGAGTCGCTGCAACGTCAGGTGGCGCTGAAGGTCTTACGGCCGGAGCTGGCTTCCGACGAAACATACGTCCGCCGTTTTCATCGCGAGGCACAAGCCGCTGCGCGACTTGTGCATGCAAACATCGTACAAATCTACGAGGTCGGGAGTTTCGACAACACGTACTACATTGCGGAAGAGTACGTGCCCGGGATGAATCTGCGGCAATGGTTGCAGCGCAACGGCCCGCCGAACGCGAAAACGGCGTTGATCATCATGCGGCAAGTGGCCGCGGCGTTGGTGAAGGCGTCGGAAGAGGGAATCGTCCATCGCGACGTGAAGCCGGAGAACATCCTGCTGAATCACACGCTTGCGGTGAAAGTGGCCGATTTCGGATTGGCACGTGTTCGGCCCAGCGGCGAAGGCGTCGAGTTGACCCGCGTCGGGATGACGATGGGAACGCCGCTTTACATGAGTCCCGAGCAGGTCGAAGGCAAACCGCTCGATTCCCGCAGTGATATCTACTCCTTCGGCGTTACGTGTTATCACTTGCTCGCAGGGGAACCGCCGTTCTCGGGGGAAACGCCGCTGGCGGTGGCCGTCCAGCACTTGAAAAAGCGGCCTGAGCCGCTTGAATCACTGCGGCCCGATTTGCCTGCGGGTTTGTGCCGCGTCGTTCATCGGATGCTCGAGAAAGATCCTGCTCACCGGTTTCCTTCGGCGGTCGACTTGCTGCGCGAGTTGCGACGGATCTACCTGGAAGAGTTCGGCGACGATTGGCCCGAGTCGCTGCCCGACGTCGAGACTACCGAATTGACGACGGCCGCGCGAACCCAGGCAGTGGAACAGCTTGGACGTTTGATGAAGGCGTCACGAGCATCGCGCAAAAAGGTTATCGTTGCCGTGTCGATCGGGCTTGCAGCGGCGGTTTCTTTTTCGATCGGAATCGCCGTCGCTTATTGGGGACATACTGAACCACCGCTTCTTGCTTCGGCCGACGCACCACGGTTGGCGGTTCAGCGATTCGATACCAGTGTCCGGCAGATTCTCCATGCCCGTGTCGTGGGAACAGAAGAGGCGTGGAAGGCCGTCATCGAGTACTTCCCCGATCAGACGGACGACGTGGCCTTGGCGAAGTCGCAGTTGGTGTTGATCTATTTGGGGCAGGATCGTTTGGAAGAAGCGCTCAAGTTGTGCGATGAGTTGGCCGCGGAATCGGATGCCGAGTCGGAGATGCGCGCGTTCGGGTTGGCCGGCCGTTGCGGGATCTTGACGTTGCAAGGCCGCTACCAGGAATCGGCTGAAACGCTCAACGAGCTGTGGCCGATCCGGTCGTATTTGCGCAATCCGTTCATGGCTCAACTCTTGGCCTATGCCGTGACGACCAATCGGGAACGGCTGGGGCCGGTTTCCGCTCGCGGCTGGAACGATTGGTTGGAAGAACAAAACGTCAAGGTACAAGACTCGGGGGCGATTCCGTCGTCCGCCGTGCTGGACAATCCTTGAACGTCGACGTTTGCGGTGAACGAACGCTATTCGGTGAGCCTCTTGTCTGGCCGGGAGTATTGTCGATTGTCGACAACACAACTTTCTTCCGGCTCGCTTGTCTTGTCGTTTTCCGGGAATTACGTTTGCTTCTGCGCGACGTTGAGGCTCATTTGAACGACCGGATATGTCGTCGCCGTTCGCAGATACGAGGAGGCGCCCTATGCGCATGCGGCAGGTTTGCTTCATCGAAGTGTGGTTGGTGCTCTTGTTGGGGGCATCGCTTGCCGGTAGTCGATGTTGCGGCGACGAAACGGTATGGCGGCTACAGGTGGCACTGAACGGGCGATTCTTGCAAACGGCCGACGGCAAGCCGTTTTTCTACTTGGGCGATACGGCTTGGGAACTGTTTCACCGCACGACCCGTGACGAGGCGGAACTGTATCTGCGGGACCGGGCGGCGAAGGGCTTTACCGTTATTCAAGCGGTTGCGCTGGCTGAGTTGGACGGGCTCCACACACCAAACGCCTACGGCTATGTTCCGCTGGTGGACGACGATCCGACGCATCCTCGCATCGGCCCCGGGGAAAACGATGATTATTGGGATCACGTCGATTTCGTCGTCGACAAGGCAGCGGAACTCGGGATGTTCATCGGCATGTTGCCCACCTGGGGCGACAAGTGGAACCAGAAATGGGGCGTCGGACCGGTCGTCTTCACGCCGGAAAATGCCGAGAAGTATGGTGAATTTCTGGGGCGCCGCTATCGCGACAAGCCGATCATTTGGATCTTGGGCGGTGATCGAAATCCGGAGAACGAAAGGCACTTGGCTATCGTGCGGGCGCTGGCTCGCGGCCTGGAACGCGGTGACGGTGGAAGCCACTTGATGACCTACCATCCCCAAGGCGGCGCGAATTCGGCCGACTGGTTTCACGGCGATGCGTGGCTCGATTTCAACATGTTCCAGTCGGGGCACGGCAGACGCTTCAATCCGAACTACCGAGAAACGCTTGAAACGTATCGGAGACGGCCCGTCAAACCGGTGCTCGACGGCGAACCGCGTTACGAAGATCACCCTGTGGCCTGGAAGCCCGACGGCGAATGGTTCGATGCGTGGGACGTGCGGCAGGCGGCGTACTGGTCAATGCTCAGCGGCGCGTGCGGCCACACGTACGGCAATCACAACATTTGGCAGATGTGGCAGCCCGGCCGGAAGCCGATTTCATGGGCACGCACGCCGTGGAAAGAAGCTTTGCACCATCCCGGCAGTACACAGATGGGCTACATGAAGACGCTTTTCTTGCGCAGGCCGTTTTGGCATTTGGTGCCCGACGAATCCTTGCTTGTCGATCCATTGGAGGGAGCCGACCATCGCCGAGCGGCAATCGCCGATGATTGTACATACGCCGTCATCTACTTGCCGACCGGCGGTTCGGTAACAGTGCGCGGCCATTGTTTGCGGGGTGATGAGGGAGTCGCCTGGTGGTTCAATCCACGGACCGGAGCGGCCGAGAGAATCGGACGCTTCCCCGGCACGGATCGGTACACCTTTACGTCGCCGTCGCAGGGGGAGGACAACGATTGGGTACTGGTACTCGACGCTTCCGACGCACACTTGTCCCCCCTCGACGACCGCTGATGGTTCTACGAGAAAGGAACGTTCATGATCGATCGTATGACAGTTTCCGGAATGGGGCTCGCGATCGCCTGGATGGTGTGGCTGGTCGGCGTTTCCGATCGGGCGTTCGGTGGGCCTTCCGGTACGCGCGAAACATTGCAATTTCACGTGGTCGAACTGGCGTTCGAAGGACCGACATGCGGGCCGAAGGATGCCGCGGCGCGGGATATCGAATTGTCGGTCGTGTTTCGCCACGCGACCTCAGGACGCGAGATTCGCGTATGGGGCTTTTGGGACGGAGATGGTCGTGGGGGTGAAACCGGCAATGTGTTCAAAGTGAGGTTTTGTCCCCACGAACCCGGCCTTTGGCGCGTTGTCGAAACGTCGTCGAACCGTGCCGAGTTGCGAGGACAACGGGTTGGTGCTGAGATTTTGTGTCGGCCGAGCGACCATCCGGGGTTTTGGATCGCGGACGGCGGCTGGTACCGCCGGAGCAGCGGGGCGGCGATGTACATCGTCGGCAATACGCACTACACGTTTTTGAGCAGACGAACAGCCGGCGGCGAGTTGGATGCGGCGATCGCCGACGACATACGCGGCAATGCCGAGTACTTCAAGAAGCTGCGTTTTTCGTTGGTCGGCGGAAGATATGTTCATCCCGATGACAAGCCGTTTTTCGATGCCGAGGGCCGACCGAGTGACGACGGTCGGAATTCTCTGCGACCGAATCCGCGTTGGTTTCACGAGCGCGTCGATGCGGCCGTTCGTGCGGGATTCGATAGCGATCTGATTTGCGACTTGATCTTGTGCGGGCCGGATACCGTCGAAGCGCGGTCGACGTTGCAAGGCGATGCGGAATCCTGGTTGCGTTACGTGGCGGCTCGCTACGGCAGTTATCCGAATGTGTGGTTTTGTTTGTGCAATGAGTGGGACATCAAGAATCCCCATTACAAGGCCGAAGACGTTCGCCGGTTCGGCGCGATCTTGCGCCGATATTTGCCGTACGGCAATCCCGTTTCGATTCACGGGGCGCCGGGGCCGTGGAAAAGGGAACTCGAAGGCGACTGGCACGATCACCGCATTATCCAATGGAAGCTCAAAACCATCGCCCGAGCGGCGGACGCAGCCGCCGAGAGCCGCTTGCGGTCGCCGGAAAAACCGCTGGTGAACGACGAGAACGCTTACGAAGGCAACGGCGACCGCTTCACGGAAGCGGACGTGATCGAAGGTTGTTTCGGCACCTTCCTCGGGGGCGGCTATCCGACCACCGGCGAGAAGTACGGCCGGAAACTGGGGCAATATTTTTGGGGCGGTTTCGACGCTTCGGCGCACAAGGCGGCAGATAATTTGCGCTACCTGCGCCGATACATCGATGAGCACATTGCCTTTGAGACGATGCGCCCCCTGCCCTTGTCCGAAACGCCTTTCGTCGATGTGCCCGAGACGTTCCGTGTGCTGGGATGTATCGGACGAGAATACGTACTGGGAAGCGACACGGAGAGCAAGTTGACCATCCGCTTGCCGAAGGGACGATGGAAGGTCGTCCAGGTCGATCTGATCGCGATGACGACCAAACTCTTGTACGAGCACGTCGAGGGGACGATTACAATTCGAACCCCTCAATCCCGCGCGGGACTGCTCCACGTTCGACGCCTTGACGATACGAACGGCACACCCTAGCTGCATGCCGCAACTTCGGGTGCAGCGCGCGTCCGGACTTTGCAGGGTACTCAGCGAGACGGTGTGCGCGGCCCGGGGGTTGTTCGCGGTCCGATCGTGGTCGTGTCGATGGGACGAAAGCCCAAGTCGAACGCCGGGGAATCTGCGGCCAGCGTGAAGTCGCCGTTTTCCGGATCGCGGAATTTCGGATCGGCGTACAACGAGTGTTCGTCTTTGCCGCGTGCTTGCCATTGGGCGAAATTACCGCCGGCGAAATCGACCTCTTGAAGCGACTGCGTCGGGTTGAAGTAGAGGTTGTAATCGAATACGAACGTCGTATCGACCGTTCGTTCACCTTCTGCATTCTTCGGATGGAAGTGGAATGTGTAGGGCTCGTCCGACCAGTTTTTCGACAGCAGTTTGCCTTCTCGCCAGTACACGATGTTGTTTTCGAAGAAAACACTGATGTGCGGTTCGACCCGGCCGCGACTGATCTGTTCGAGTTTGCCGAGAGCAAAGACGTTGTTGCAGACGGTTACCTCTTTCGCATAGTGAATGTTGTAAGTTGCGAATTTCGTGTTGTAGACGATGTTGTTCTCAATGAGGATGTGAGTGGAGCCCTCGTCGTTGTAGATTCCCCAGCCGCCGTATTGATTGGCGTCTACGTCGTGGATCAGGTTGTTGCGGATGACTGTGCCGGGCGACACGCCGAGCGTATACACCGCTCCCATGTCGGAAAGTAGCCCCTGGCCGATGTGGTGTATATGGTTGAACTCGATTCGGTTGTCGCGACTGATGCTCCGTTGGTAGCCCCATTCCCAGCCGACGGAAACGCCCGTGTACCACCCGTGGTGAATATGATTGTGAGAGACGCGGTTACCGAAGGTGTGCATGAGCAGGATGCCGACCGCCGAAGGGTAGACTTCGCCGTAGTACTCGACCACATTGTCGGCGATTTCGTTGTTGCCGGTGCGGAGCAGCGGATGAGCGGTGTCGTCGCCACCGTTGATCCGAAAGGCTCCCGCCGCGCAATGCGCGATCCGGTTGGCTCGGAACGCATTGTCGCGGCATCCTTCGGCGATTTCGAAGGCGAACGTGCCCACGTTTTCGACCGTGCAATGCTCGAAGGTACATTGCTCGGCGCCTCTGAGATAAATCGCGGCCGGGACGCTGGCCGATCCTTGCTTGTCGTTGGAATTGCCGATCGGTAGTTCGAAATTCGCGTACGCGAACGCGATGTCGCGGAATTCCACGTTTCGCACGTAGTGCCGCGTCGACGGATTCCCCCGTAGTTCGACGAGTCGCGGTGCAATCGGGGCGATGACCGATGTGCGGTCGGGGTGTTCTCCCGGCAGCGGCTTGTATGTGAGTATTCCCGAGCGGCGGTCGAGATACCATTCGCCCGGTGCATCCAATTCTTCGCGGACGTTTTCGACGATGTAGCGGGCACCGTTGGAGGTGAAGTCGTCGGTGAAGACTTTTCCTGCCTTATGGCGAAACGTGACGATGTTCGTCGCCGAATCGATCGATTCGATCGGCAAGTGAGAGTCGGTCCAAAAATGATAGACGATGACCTCGACGTCGTTCAGGTTGTACCAATCGGGATCGAGGTCGCCGGGGGCAAATTCGAATCGCCGACAGTCGGTGTGATAATGAACCTCACGACCGCCGTCGGGGAAACCGGCCACGCGGAGAAAACCCTTGTTCGGTTTGCGGGCGCGAAGGCGGCGTGTGCCGCCGACGAAGAGTTCCCGAAAGTGCCACCTGCCTTCCCGCACTTCGGGAATTTCAGTCTGCCACAAACCGTCAGCAGTCAATCGCCAACCGGTGATCGGCTTGCCGCCGGAGATGACGACCGGGCCGTCGCCGGCAGCCCGAATCACCAAGGGCGCATTCGGTCTCCCGCTGTCTTCGGGAGTCAAAACGATGGGCTTTTCGATCGGATACGTTCCCGCATGGATCGCGATGGTGACGGGAACACTTGTGGCTTGGCCTTTGCGCAGTTCGCGGGCACGCCGCAAAGCCTCTTCAAGGGTGTGCACTGTCGGTTCGCCGGGGGCATCACTGTTCGTTGCGGCCACATGCACGGTGATTTCTGATGCGATCGCTTCCGAAAAATCGGTTGTTGAGGTGCAAAGGAACAGGCAGAAGCCGAGCGACGAAACGACGGTAAGGTGAGTGATCGACGGTAGATACGAAAGCGAGTTGCGTCGCATAGAAAGCTCCGGGAGAGAAAAAGGCAGGCGGAAGGAACCGGCGGGTGACAACGCGTAATTTTTCGCGTTCTTTTTGCGAAACGGCGTGTTGGTGCGATTATAATCTCCGAAACAGGTTCGGCCAACGCGCGTTTCCTCCCTTTGCCGACGGCTGTTGCACGATCGGCGAGGTAATACGAACACGGTGGGGAGGTTTTCCATGCCAGGACGACGCACTTGGAGCCATTGCAAACGTCGGATTGCGGTGGTCGGAATGTTCGCCGTGAGCTGGGCGATTGTTGGAGGGGCGGCATTGCTCGAAGCCCAACCGCCGCAGACGGAATACTTGTGTATCAGCGGAATCTATCCGCACTTGGCGGCGTTCAATCAGCCGGAAGACGTCAACGATCGTCCGCAACACGGCGAGGCGGGAACGGGTGCGATCGTACCCTGGGCGGGAAAGCTCTGGTTTCTCACGTATCCGCAGCACAAGACGACCGGGAGCAACGACAAACTGTACGCCGTCGACGAGCACATGAATATCGAAATCCGGCCGGAAAGCGTTGGTGGTACCCACGCCTGCCGCATGATTCACCGGGAATCGAACCAGTTGATCATCGGACCGTATTTCATCGACGCGCAAGGAAACGTACGCGCATGTGATCTGCAAAAATTGCGAGGGCGCATGACGGCCGTCATGCGGCATCTGACCGATCCGGCCCACAAAGTCTACTTCTACGACATGGAAGGTGCGTTGTACGAGGTCGACGTTTATTCTTTGGAAGTCGTTAAGCTCTTTGAAAAGCCGGTGCCCGGTTGGCATGGGAAAGGGGGATACACTGCCCAGGGCCGCGTCGTGATTGCAAACAACGGTGAACGGGGGAACGGGAATGCGGCTGCGTATCGGTACTTGAAAGTGGGGGGACCGCCCGAAGGAGAAGAGGCCGGCGTGTTGGCCGAGTGGGACGGTGAATCGTGGCGCATCGTCGAACGCAAACAGTTTACCGATGTGACCGGTCCTGGTGGAATCGAAGGCAATCCGGACGATCGGGCACAATTGTGGGCGATCGGATGGGACAAGCGTTCCGTTATCCTCAAGCTGCTGGACGGCGGCACTTGGTACACGTACCGGCTGCCGAAGTCGAGTTTGACCTACGATCCCGAGCACGGTTGGTATACCGAGTGGCCCCGCATTCGTGAGATCACCGACGGTCGCTGGATGCTGTGCATGCACGGCGGCCTGTTCGATTTCCCGCCGTCGTTTGCGGCCCACAATACGGCGGGCATTCGACCGATTTCGACGCAACTTCGGTACATCCCCGATTTTTGCGGCTGGCGAGGCAAAGTCGTTCTCGGCGCCGACGATGCCTCGATGATGAACAATCCGTTGTGCGGCCAGGCACAATCGAATCTTTGGTTCGGAACGTACGAGCAAATCGCTGCATTCGGACCGGATGCCGGTTGGGGAGGCATCTGGCGGGAAGACGCCGTCCAGGCCGGCGAGCCTTCGACGCCGTTTCTGGCGGCCGGTTATCGCGATCGAACGATCCATGTGACCGTTGATGCCGATGGGCCTGTTCGGTTTACGTTCGAAGTGGATCGCGCGGGCAATGGTGAATGGCAATCGTTGACGTCGTTGGAGGTGCGTCCCGGCGAGTATCGCACGATACAACTTCCCGGCGGCGACATCGGCGAGTGGATTCGTGTCGTTGCCGACCGAGACTGTCGCGCGACTGTCTTCTTCCACTATTGGTCCCCTACCCCGGCATGGTCGAAATCGGAGCCCGATTTGTTCACTGCCCTGGCCGAGGTGGATGCCGAAAAGGTCGTCGGCGGAATCGTGCGGCCGGCGTCGCATAATCGTGGACTGCAATGGCTGACAACGCCGAATGCGAGAACACCCGATGCGATCGTGTACCAGGAGGTGCGATTGGCGGAAGACGGTTCGCGTTTCGTCTTCGACGATCAGGTCGACGATCGGTCGGCTGAAGTGTTGCGGATCGGGCGGTTTCGACCCGAATTCGAGGTCGAGGCGGCGTCGGTGATCGTTAAGGATTCGCAAGGTCGACGCTTTCGCTTGCCGAAAGGGGATCCGGCGTTCGATACGTGGATTGGAAAATGCCGCGTCGTACGGGAGGTGGCTTCGGAGCGTTTCTTGGCGAATGTTCACGGCACGTTTTATGAAATTCCGCGGGCGAGAGACAACACGCCGGACTGGCGTTTAGCAAAACCCGTTTGTAGCCATCGCAAGGCAATCGTTGATTTTTGTTCGTGGCGCGGCTTACTGGTGCTCAGCGGTACGCAACCGAATGCACCTTGCGATGGGCACTATTTCGCCGATGATCAGGGACGTGGCCTCTGGTTCGGAGCGTTGGATGATCTGTGGCGATTGGGGAAGCCTCGTGGAACCGGAGGGCCTTGGTGCAAGACGCCGGTTGAGGCCGGAAAACCTTCGGATCCTTACATGATGACCAATTTCGAGCATACAGCGATCCGGTTGTCGCACGATGCCGAGGTTCCGGTTCGCTTTACGTTGCAGATTGATTTCGACCACGGGGGATTTCACGATTGGACGACGCTCGTCGTTCCGCCGCACGAAGTGCTCCAGTACGAGTTTCCCGCCGGATTTCACGCCCACTGGCTGAGAGTAACGGCAGACCGCGATTGTACGGCAACAGCACTGTGCGTCGATGAGTAGCGGTGGGCCGTTAGCGAGCATGTGCATTTTGCGTATACGGCCGGAGGCGGGATCGCTTCCGGCCGTTTTTCGTCGGCGTAATCGGCCGTGCACCCAGTTTGACAGGGGGGGCGGTCCCCTCTAAAATGAAGCGTTTGCCATAGTGGAAGATGACGTAGATCGGTTTCACCGCGGAGCCTACCAGGATGACAAAAGCCGGCTACCAGCAATTTCGCGACAAGCTTTTGGAGTTGCGAGCCAGAGTACGGGCGCAAGTGGATAACTTGGCTGATTCCGCGCTCAATCGAAACGGCGAGAGTGCGTCGGTCGGCTCGAATATGCCGATCCACATGGCGGACTTGGGCAGCGACAATTTCGAGCAAGAGTTCGATTTGACGTTGGCCGAGTCGGAAGGTGAGGTACTGCGGCAAATCGATGAGGCCCTCGAACGCATCGAACAAGGAACCTACGGTGTGTGCGCCGAATGTGGGTGCAAGATTCCGAAGGTTCGGTTGAATGCCATTCCGTACACGGCGCATTGTGTGCAATGTGCGGAAAAACTCGAAGAGAACGGATGACCTCCCGACGAAGTGTTCCTTGGGACGCTATCGGATTATGCCGCCGCCTTGGGCGAAGAAACGGACTTGACCGCATGCAAGCGGCAGGCGAGGGATCGACGGCCCTCGTCGACACGGCCTTCTTTTCTTGTTTTCTTGACGAAGTCGCGTGCGGCAGAATGACGGGTTCACGGATTCGAACGGTGACGACCAATCTTCAAGCCGAGGGGGCTGAATCGTGACGCGATTTCCCGCCGAATCGGAAACGCCCTCTGCGACGGAACGAGATCGGCTTCCTGCGAGTCGCTACGTGTGTTTCGCTGTTGTCCTCATCGGCGGAGTGGTTGCCGATTTGACGACCAAAGCGTGGATATTCGCTCGGTTGGGAATGCCCGGTGAAAAGCCGGTGTGGTGGATCATCGAAGGAGTATTCGGCTTTCAGACGAGCCTCAATGAAGGGGCGCTTTTCGGCATGGGGCAGGGAATGACGGCGGTTTTCGCCCTCGTGGCCGTCGTCATGGCGGTCGGGCTTCCCTTGTGGCTGTTTTGGGGGAAGGCGGCACGCGACTGGCGGCTTGCAGCAGCGGGTGGGGCGGTAACCGCAGGCATCCTCGGGAATCTGTATGATCGCCTGGGGTTTCCCGGTTTGGTGTGGAATTATCCCAGCCAACTGCATCAGGTCGGCGAGCCCGTGTATGCAGTGCGGGACTGGATTCTCGTCATGATCGGGAGCTGGCCTTGGCCGAATTTCAACATTGCCGACAGCCTGTTGGTGTGCGGTGTGGCAGTGATATGTCTGCACGCCCTGCTTGTCGGAGAATCTGAAGACGAGGCTTCCTGCAAAACGAAGGTCGCTGCCGAAAACGAGCAAACACGTCCGGTTGTCGCCGAGAAAAGTACGAGGTAGAGTAAAAGTTTTCCGCCTTGCGGGGAAACGTCTGAACGAGTCCGGAGCTTCTCTTGTTGCATTCCGAAGCCCCGGTCGTGGCCGGATGGAGCCGTAGTGTTCTTCGACGGCAATTGGCAGGACGCCAGGTTCGGCGAGGTTCTTGAATCGACTTGTTTTCCCTCTAGCTAGGGGTTGGAAATCGAGGTGCGCCGTGTCGGAAAACGAAGATTCCGTGAGTCTGTGGTCGTTCTTGACGCGTTGGTTTCCGTTGCGTGAGATCTTCGACCTGGAATCGTCGGGCCGTGTCTTGGCGTACAGCGTGTTGGTAGGGGTGGTTGCGGGATTAGGGGCCGCGGCGTTTTACTGGCTGCTCGAGATTGTCAAATACTACGCCCAGGAAGTGGCGATGGGGTATGTGCCGCCGCTCGCCGGCGGGGAAGGCGGCGGGCAGGTCGTCGCCATGCATCTTCCCCGGCATTGGTGGGCCGTCGTCCTGATTCCCACGATCGGCGGTTTGTTGTGTGGGCTCTTGGTGTACACGTTTGCTCCCGAGGCCGAAGGTCACGGGACAGACGCCATGATCAAAGCGTACCATTTTCAACGCGGGCTGATCCGGGGACGCGTGCCGATCATCAAGAGCATCGCCAGCATCATCACGATCGGTACCGGCGGTTCGGCGGGCCGTGAGGGGCCGATTGCACAAATTGGAGCCGGTTTCGGCAGTTTCTTGGCGACCAAGCTCGGATTGAGCGACTGGGAACGGCGGATGCTGTTGATCGCCGGGGCTGCCGGTGGGATCGGGGCTATTTTTCGGGCGCCCTTAGGCGGGGCCTTGTTCGTGGTCGAGGTTCTCTACGCCAGCACCGCGATCGAGTTCACCGCATTCGGGCCGGCGATGGTCGGAGCGGTTGTGGCGTACACCGTTTTCGCTTCTCTGTTCGGTCAAGGTGCGGTATTCCACGTGCCCACGGCGCCGGATCCTGTAACCGGCGCGTTGCCCTGTGCGTTTCATGGTGCGCACGAATTGCCGTTCTACCTCGTATTCGCATTGATTTGCGCGATCGTCGGGTTCGTCTACGTCAATGTCTTCTACGGACTGCGGGATCGCTTCTTTGCGAAACTGCCGGTGCCCAATCACGTCAAACCGGCGATCGGGGCTTTGTTGATGGGCATTTTGGCGATCGCCTTTCCACACGTGATGTCGGGCGGTTACGGGTGGATTCAGGATGCGTTGCTGGGACGGGAGTCGGTTACACTGCGCTTGATGATCATTTTGGTGGGAGCCAAGATTTTGGCGACGAGTTTGACCATTTCTTCCGGTGGAAGTGGTGGTGTATTCGCACCATCACTTTTTGTCGGAGCCATGTTGGGGGCGGCGGTAGGGACGGTGTGCAATCACTTGTTCCCCGGTGCACCACCTGTGGGGGCGTTCATCCTTGTCGGGATGGGAGGGTTCTTCGCCGGTGTCGCCAAAGTGCCGCTCACCGCGTTGATTATGGTCTCGGAAATGAGCGGCTCCTACGAGCTGTTGGCCCCGCTAATGTTGGTCAGTTTCGTGCATGTGGCGGCGCTGTCGTCACGCTGGACCTTGTATGAAGAACAGGTGCATTCGTTGATTGACAGTCCGGCGCATCTCGGTGATTTCGTCGTCGACGTGTTGGAGAATATCAAGATTCGTGATGTGTGGGATCCCGGTCGGCGCCCCATTGTGATCGCCGAAGATATGCCTCTGCCGCAGGTCTTGCGACTGGTAGCCGATTCCCGAGACACCGTGTTCCCCGTGGTGAACAGTGCCGGTCAATTGATCGGGCTGTTGTCGTTGCAAGACCTCCGCAGCGTCTTGGCGGGAGAAGGGGCCGGATCGCTGATCGTGGCGGCGGACATTTCGCGTCCGCCGATCACGGTGGCACCTGACGAAAACCTGCATACCGTACTGCGGGTCATGGCACAGCGTCAGCTGGATGAGATACCGGTGCTGAATGACGCGGGCGACGACATCGCGTGCATGTTGCGGCGTCACGAGATCTTGAATGCGTACGACGCGCATATTCACGCGTTGAAACACAACAACGGCGAACACTGAACACCAGGGCTCACAAGCCGAGGACGGAACGTTGTTTCACGAGCGATTGCAATTGGCCGTCGAAGCGGCTCGCGAGGCCGGGGAAGTCACCCTTCGGTATTTCGGTGACTCGCAGTTGAAGGTGGATCGCAAGGCCGATGCCAGTCCGGTCACGAGAGCCGATCGCGAAGCCGAAACGTGTTTGCGGAATCGGATCCTGGAGACGTTTCCAGAGGACGGCATTCTGGGGGAGGAGCACGGAACCGTCCCGGGAACGAGCGGCTTTCGATGGATTCTGGATCCGATCGACGGGACGAAGTCGTTCATTCATGGCGTGCCGCTGTACGGAACGCTGGTGGGTGTCGAATACGAGGGCCGGGTGGTCGTCGGCGTGATTCATATTCCGGCGCTCGGCGAAACCGTCTATGCCGCCTCCGGCGAAGGTGCCTGGTACGTCAAGGGCGATGCTTCCCCACGGCCGACACGCGTCAGCACGACGGCCGACGTGATCGATGCGTGCGTCGTCACGAGCGAGGTGAAGAATTTTGACTTGGCGGAACGTCGGGAAGCGTTCTTCGCCATGCAAGATGTATGCGGGCTCGTTCGCACTTGGGGGGACTGTTACGGTTACCTGTTGGTTGCGACCGGTCGCGCCGACGTGGCGATCGATCCGCTCTTGAATCCTTGGGACGCCGCAGCGCTTGTACCGGTAATCGAAGAGGCAGGCGGCCGCTTCACCGACTGGAACGGCCAGGCGACCTTCGAAGGCGGAAACGGACTGGCAACCAACGGACGGCTGCATCAAGCCGTTTTAGAGCTGATTGCCCGCTAGGCCGCAGCGCCGCCGCGTGGGGCGGCGTGTGAAATGCGGCTTATGAAAAATGGTCGGCCGCGAAGACCAACGCCCCGTGAACGACAACTTCTTCGCCCAAGGCAGCAGGAACGATTTCGTATCGGTCGGCCAAAGGGGGGAATACGTACTGGGCCACCGCCCGCCGCAGCGGTGCGAAAAACAGCTCTTCTCCCATGAGCGACACACCGCCGCCGACGATGATTCGCTGCGGGGCGATCAACGTAATCACCTGCGCGATGCCCCACCCGAGATGGCGAATGCCCGTGTCTAGAATGCGTAAGGCAAAAAGGTTTCCGGACGACGCCGCTTCGCCCAACAATTTTGCGTCAACACGTGAGAGATTGCCGTCGGCGAGTTGCCAAATGTCCTCGGCGGCACGACGAAGTTCGGGGGGAGTATCGTTCCCGTCGATCGCGCGGAAAGGAGCATTGGCGGTTGCCGTCTCCAAGATCGGCCGGGGAAGGTCGTCCAGCCGCGTTGCCGGGAGGCGATCCGGAAAAAAACTCTGCAAGGCTGCTTTCGCGTGGGCGGCAATGCCCCACCCGGCGGCCCACGCCTCGAGGATGTCGGCCGGCGATTCGGCCTCGGGACCGGGCCGCAAGTGGCCCAGTTCCGAGGCGATGCCGCAGCTACCCGTGTAGAGCGTGCCGTGTTGAATCAAGGCACCGCCGATGCCGGTTCCGACGGTGATGTAGAACACGATGTCGGCCCCCTGCCCTGCCCCCAACTTGGCTTCGGCCAAACCGGCCAAGTCGGCATCATTGGCGATCACCGCGGGCAGCTTCAGCGTGTTGCGACACCACTCTACCAGCGGAAAGTCATCCCAGCCCTCGACGTGATGGCTCTTGACGACGCGCCCTTTCGTCGGATCGATGGGCCCGCCGAAGGCGATTCCGATCGCTTCGACGGTATGCTGTGCTTGCAATTCCAAGACGCGTCGGCGAATCGTTTCCAGTATGCCTGTAGCGCCGCGACTGCGATCGACGGTGTCGCGCCGCAAGTCGACCAGTTGGGGCGACGTGCCCGTCCCTACCCCGACTTGCAGTTTCGTACCGCCGATTTCGATTCCAAGATACACGCTGGCGGCTCCTTCCCCTCACCGGCGACGGCATCACAGTTCCTTGATGCGGATGTTGCGGAATTCGACGCGGGAACCGTGGCCGAGGAAACCGATGTGACCCGACTTGCGATGCAATCCGGGGTGATCTCGGTGGTCCATCGTTTCGGTGATCTTGGAAATATCGGCGTCGACGATGACGGTTCCGTTCAGCGTGACGGTGATGTGCGGGCCGTCGCAGCGAATTTCTTCTTCATTCCATTCTCCGACCGGCTTCAGGAAGCCGCGTTTGGCGGGAACGACGCCGTAAATCGAACCGTGATACTGATACGGCTGAAGGTTTTTGTATCGCTCGGACGTGTTGTCGAGTACCTGGATTTCCATGCCGCAATAAGCTGCGTCGCAACCGGTAGGCGTGCGGATGCCGATTCCATTGTTGGCCCCGGGGGTCAGCTTGAACTCGAAACGAAACACGAAGTCGGCGTATTCCTTTTCGGTGTACAGGTTGCCGCCGGGCTTGCATACGATGGCCCCGTTTTCGACGACGTAGCCTTTCGTGTCGCCGATCCAACCGTCCAACGTCTTGCCGTCGAACAACAAGACGAAACCGTCCTTCTTCTCCTTGGGGGATAATTCGTTTTCAGCCCCGAATGCAGGCAACACGAATCCCAAGCCGACTACGACACCGAGTAAAACACAAGAAGCACGCATGAACACACTCCCACCGGCAGAAAATATACAGGGCAACAAACGCGGCGACAGCGACCGCCTCCGCATCATTCGATGCCTGCTATTCTGCTTGGGGAAAGCCGTGAGAGCAATGGATCGGCAAAGTTTCCTGCCTTGTCATTCCTTCACGGGGGTCGGCGTCGGCGTGGAAACGGTATTCGCACCGTCGGAGGATTCACTTGCCGCCGGTTGTTCGACCGTTTGATGAACGTCTTGTGAGATGCGCATCGAGCAGAACTTCGGCCCGCACATGCTGCAATACTTCGCGTTGGACGTCGAACCGCGTTGGGCCGCTTCTTCCCACATCCGGCGTGCCGTTTCAGGATCGATGGCAAGTCGAAACTGTTCCTCCCAATCGAAACGGTAACGAGCGCGGCTGAGTTGATCGTCCCAGTCGCGTGCGCCGGGACGGTGACGTGCCACGTCGGCCGCGTGTGCTGCAATCTTGTACGCGACCACCCCGGCTCTCACATCATCCAGATTCGGCAGCCCCAAGTGCTCCCGAGGCGTGACATAACATAGCATGGCTGCTCCGTACCACGCCGCCATGGCGGCACCGATGGCACTGGTGATGTGATCGTATCCGGGAGCCACGTCGGTGACCAACGGGCCGAGCACGTAGAAGGGAGCCTCGTGGCACCACTCCATTTGCTTTCGGACGTTCATTTCAATTTGGTCCATCGGTACATGACCGGGGCCTTCGATCATGACCTGACAGCCCAATTCCCATGCCCGCAGGGTCAAATCGCCCATCACCTTCAGTTCGGCGAATTGGGCTTCGTCACTGGCGTCGGCGATCGATCCGGGGCGCAATCCATCGCCGAGACTCCAGGTGACATCGTATTCGCGCATGATCTCGCAGAGTTCGTCGAAATGCGTATAGAAGGGATTTTCAGCGTTGTGCGCGGCCATCCAAGCGGCAACGAGGGAGCCGCCGCGGCTGACGATCCCGGTGACGCGTTTTTTCGTCAGTGGTATATGATCTTTCAGCAACGCGCAGTGGATCGTCATGTAATCGACGCCCTGCTCGGCCTGCTGTTCGACGACGTCAAGGAAGTCCCGGGGCCGCATGTCGGCGATGTCGTCAAGTTCTTCGGCGACTTGATAGATAGGAACGGTGCCGATGGGGACGTCGATTGCGTCGATGATTTGGCGACGGATTTCCGTGATGTTCTCACCGGTCGACAAGTCCATGACGGTGTCGGCCCCATAGCGCAAGGCGCAGTACACCTTTTCCAGTTCGCATTCGACATCGCTTTGCAGGGGCGAGTTGCCGAGGTTGGCGTTGATCTTTGTGCGGCAGGCAATCCCGATGCCGGTCGGTTTCAGCCCCTTTTCGAGGTGCACCCGATTTGCAGGGATGACAAGACGCCCCCGAGCGACTTCATCCCGAACAAGTTCCGGCGACAATTGTTCTCGCTCGGCTACGAATTCCATCTCGGGCGTGATGATTCCTTGGCGCGCTGCTTCGATTTGCGTCATGTCTGTAATCCGTTGTAGGGTGACGGGCCGATTGAATGATACGGCTCGATATCGAGTGAGCCGTATTTCGGTGATTCGCGTGGCGTGGCGACCATCTGCACGGCTTTCTCACGCGTCGCCGAAGAGATTGTATTACCGCGACATCGGTTGAAGGCAATCCTCCCTCTTTTTCTGCATTATGACGGAGCAAAAGAGCGGCGAAAACCCCGGGGAAGGAGCGCGAATCGGCCTACGCTCTCGGTCGAATCCCACGGCCGCCGACTGGACACTTCTCCGTGCCGATTCGGACAGAGCAAGGTATGTCGGCCGCCGATCATTCCTGTGTTACTGAAAATTCGGTTGGGTCGTAAGCGAGGTTGGCCGAAAGGTGCCGCTCGACTTCGGAAGTCGCCAGGCCTTTTCGCCTTGCGTAGTCTTCAACCTGATCGCGAGTAATGCGGTCGACGGCGAAGTAGCGGGATTCAGGATGACTGAAATACCATCCGCACACCGAAGCGGGGGGAATCATCGCCCAGTTTTCCGTGAGTCGAATGCCGGTCCGTTCAGACACTTCCAGCAGTCGGAACAGTGTGCGTTTTTCGGTGTGATCGGGGCAGGCGGGATAACCCGGCGCCGGTCGAATTCCGCGGTATTTTTCGCGAATCAGCTCCTCGTTGGTCAAGTTTTCGTCGCGGCCGTAACCCCAGTCGCGTCGAGCCCTTGCATGCAAAAATTCGGCGAAGGCTTCAGCCAAACGGTCCGCCAACGCCTTGATCATGATGGCGCGATAGTCGTCGTGTTGTTTTTCGTATTCGGCGGCCAGTGATGTGGTTTCGTGCCCCGAGGTGACAGCGAACAGCCCCAGATAGTCTCTCCGCCCGCATTCGAGCGGTGCGATGAAGTCGGCCAGCGAATAGTGAACGTCCTGGCCCTTTCGTCGCCACTGTTGCCGCAGCATGTGGAATCGCGTCGTCGGTTCCCGAGCGTCTTCGGAGGAAAACACCAGGATGTCGTCGCCCTGTGAGTTGGCCGGGAAGAAACCGTAGACACCGCGCGGCTGCAAAAGGTTGCGGGCGACGATTTCGTCGAGCATCGCTTTCGCATCATCGAAAAGTTGTCTGGCCTGCGCACCCTTTTCAGGATGCTCCAAAATCGCCGGGTACCGGCCGGGGAGTTCCCAAGCGACGAAAAACGGCGTCCAATCGATGTACGGAATCAACGTCTCGACGGTCACGTCGTCGACCGATCGAACGCCGACGAATTCAGGAACGGCGATTTCTTGCGACGACCAGTCGCACGTGAACCGCTTTCGATAGGCCTCGGAGTACGGAACCAGTTCGCGTTCCTGTCGCTTTTGGTACGAGGCGACCAAGGACGATTGCTGTTCCTTGTGCCGTTGCTGGAACTCCTCTCGCGAAGGCCCGGAAGAAAGGAGACTTTCGACGACACCCACGCTCTGCGATGCATCGGGGACGTGGACGACCGGCTGTGAATAGTGGGGGGCGATTTTCACCGCGGTATGTTTGGCGCTGGTCGTGGCACCGCCGATGAGCAGCGGTTGCCGCATTCCCCGGCGTTCCATCTCACGCGCGACGTGAACCATTTCGTCGAGACTGGGTGTGATCAGTCCGCTTAGTCCCACAAGATCGGCACCTTCGGACACCGCCGTGTCGAGAATCGTTTCACACGGCACCATGACGCCCAAGTCGACGATCCGAAAACCGTTGCACGCCAGCACGATGCCCACAATGTTCTTGCCGATGTCGTGCACGTCGCCCTTGACGGTCGCCAAAACGATGGTACCGCGATCGGATGTGTCCCCCTGCTTGCGTTTTTCTTCTTCCATGTACGGCGAAAGATAAGCGACGGCCTTTTTCATGACACGGGCGCTCTTGACGACCTGCGGTAGGAACATCTTCCCTTCGCCGAACAGATCGCCCACGGTTCGCATCCCGTCCATCAACGGACCTTCAATGATTGCCAAGCACGAGGGATATTGCTGTCGCGCTTCTTCGACGTCCTGTTCGATAAACTCGTCGATCCCGTGAACGAGAGCGTGATGTAGTCGCTTTTCCAGCGAAAGCTCACGCCATTTGTGCTTTTCGGATTCCGCGCCGCTTTCGTCCGATGTCGTCTTCAGACGATCGGCGAGCGCGATCAACCGCTCGGTCGCATCTTCCCGGCGGTCGAACAACACGTCTTCGACGGCTTCCCTCAACTCGGGATCGATCTCTTCGTACACATCGAGCTGTCCCGCGTTGACGATCCCCATGTCGAGTCCGGCTTGGATCGCATGGTAAAGGAACGCGGCGTGCATCGCCCGGCGAACCGGCTCGCTGCTGCGGAAAGAGAATGACACATTGCTGATCCCGCCGGATACCTTGACGCCCGGGCATTCCGCTTTGATCTGTCGGACCGCCTCGATGAAATTGATCGCGTAACGGTTGTGTTCGGCGATACCGGTTCCGACCGTCAAGACGTTCGGGTCGAAGATAATGTCTTCGGGCGGGAAGCCGACTTTCTCGGTCAGTAGTCGGTACGCACGCTTGGCAATGCGGACCTTGTGTTCGATCGTCACCGCCTGCCCTTCTTCGTCGAACATCATCACAATGCAGGCTGCGCCGTAGCGGCGAACGAGTCGTGCATGTTCAAGGAACGCTTCTTCTCCTTCCTTGAGACTGATGGAATTGACGATGCCCTTGCCCTGGAGACACTTCAGACCTGCTTCCAGGATCGACCATTTGGAACTGTCGATCATCACGGGGACGCGGGCAATGTCGGGCTCGGCGGCGATCAGGTTGAGAAAGGTCGTCATCGCCTTTTCGCCGTCGAGTAGGGCGTCGTCCATGTTCACGTCGATGATGTTGGCACCCGATTCGACCTGTTGACGTGCCACGGCGACGGCCTCTTCGTAACGTCCTTCGCGGATCAGGCGCGCGAATCGACGTGAGCCGGCCACATTCGTCCGTTCGCCGATCATCGTGAAGGTGCCGTCGGGGCGAAGCGTCAGCGGCTCCAGTCCGCTGTACCGGGTGAGGCCGTCTGGTTTGGGAGGAATGCGAGGCTTTTTGTCGGCCACCGCTGCGGCGATGGCGCGGATATGGTCGGGCGTGCTACCGCAACATCCACCGACCATGTTCACCCATCCCGCTTCGGCGAATTCTCCTAGGACGGCGGCCATCTGCTCGGGCGTTTCGTCGTATTCGCCGAATTCGTTCGGCAAACCGGCATTGGGATAACAGCTGGTGTAGACCGTCGCCAGAGTCGATAGCTCTTCGACGAACGGTCGCATGAGTTCGGGGCCCAAAGCGCAATTGAGCCCGACGCTCAACAGCGGAGCGTGGGAAATCGAAATCCAAAACGCCTCGAGTGTTTGGCCCGAAAGCGTTCGACCGCTGCGGTCGGTAATGGTGACCGAAACCATGAGGGGGACCCGTCGTCCGAGTTCGTCGAACAACTGTTCGCAGGCGAATAAGCAGGCCTTCAAGTTCAACGTGTCGAAAACGGTTTCGGCCAAGAGGAGGTCGCAGCCCGCCTTGATCAACGCTTCGGCCTGTTCCCGGTAGACGCAAACAAGATCGTCGAATGTGACGGCACGGTAGCCGGGATTTTCGACGTCTGGAGAGATCGACGCGGTTCGGTTGGTGGGGCCGAGCGATCCGGCGACGAACCTGGGCGTCGAATCCCCCGTCGTCGTTCGGAAATGCTCGACGGCCGATTTCGCGCATCGCACGGCCGCTGTATTGATCTCGCGCACGATGTCGCACAGATCGTAGTCGGCAAGCGAGATTCGGTTTGCGTTGAACGTGTTCGTGCAAAGAATATGGGCACCGGCCGATAGATAGCGACGATGGATGTCGATGATCGCTTCGGGCCGCGTAATGCACAAAAGGTCGTTACACCCCTTGAGTGGGCTTGGGTGATCCGCGAAGCGATCGCCTCGATAGTCGCCTTCTTCCAGCCCGAGACGCTGGATCATCGTCCCCATGGCGCCGTCGAGCACCAGAATGCGGTTGGCCAGAAGGTCTTGCAGAATTTCTTCCACCGTTCGCGATACGGCCTTGCTCAATGGTTTTCCCTTTTCGAATGCCCGGAATTCCGCTTTCCAAGGACGCGTGAGATCGACAGACGAGCCGAATACCTATTGCCGACTCCAAAACCGTATTCTACAGCCCCCCGACAGCTCGGAAAGTCGCAAGAATCCAATCCCGCGGGAAAGCAAGAGGCGTATGATCGCCCGTGCGTGCAGAAGGGATTATCCGCTTGCAATGCCCGGTAGTGGAACGACAATGGAATAGAAGAGGGATATGCCGATGGTTCGTCCCCTTGCTTCCCCTGGTAGTGTCAGTTATCGCCCCCCTGCGTTGGGTGGGACCTGCCGGTAAATCGTTCCTGCGGTGGTGTCGCTCGCAGCGACGTCGCGAACATGCGGTCGACGGTTGTGTGTTTGCAGGCGTCGATATCTTGGCCGAGGTGTAATCCGTGTTTGAAACGTGCGGCTTTCGAAAGCACCGGTTGGTTGCGTTCGTCATGGGTTTCGGTATTGCGTGGACGGGCATGCTGTCCTGTTGCAGTGTTGCCCAGCCTCCGCAACACGAAGAAGCCGCACGTGGTGCGGCTGTAGCCGACGCAGCAGCCGAAAAGAAGGCCGACGGTATCCCCATCGATTCGATTTCTGAAGAGGATCGAAAGAAGATGATGGGGCTGGCCGAAAAACTTTCGCCCGACGACCGACGACGGTTGATGGAAGCGGTCAAGGCGGGGCGCATTCCCTTTGATCTGGCCGGTAAACTCAAAGAGTTGGGAGAGAAAGCCAAGGACGAATCTGACACGGGCGAGAAGGATTCATCGAACGACGAGGAACACAAAGGGGATGAGAAGCCGGATGATGAAGATGCGCCGAAGGTCATCGAACGGCCGACGGAACCACCGAGTCCGCCCGACCCGAAGGAACTGGAGGTGCGCCCGGATGAGGAGGGCCGCGTACGGTTCAACTTCCACCATCAGCCGTGGGAGGGGGTGCTTCAGTGGCTTGCCGATATCTCCCAGATGAGCCTCGATTGGCAGGAATTGCCCGCCGATTACTTGAACCTGTCGACGCAATTGTCGTACACCGTGCCCGAGGCGCGTGATCTGATCAACCGGCACTTGTTCGCTCGCGGTTTCACGATGATCGAGCAAGGCGAGGTCTTGTCGGTGGTGAACCTCGAGAAACTCGATCCGGGAGTCGTGCCGCGAGTGTCACCGACCGAATTGGACAGTTTGCCCGACTACGCCTTCGTGCGGACTTCTTTCGGATTGGACTGGCTTATCGCCGATCAGGTCGCCGAGGAATTGAAACCGCTGTTGAGTCCGCACGGGAAATTGATCCCGTTGTCGGCGACAAACCGCCTTGAGGCGATGGACGTCGTGGTGAATCTGCGGGAGATCCGTCGCCTGCTCGACGAAGAACAATCGCGAGACGACGACCAAGGGCGGCTGGTGCGAGAATTCGTCCTGAAGTATGCCCGGGCGGAAGAAGTCGTCGAGCAGCTCAAGACATTGATCGGTCAGTCGAACGACAACAGCGGCATGCGGATGCCCGGAATGAGCCCCGACATGATGCGCCGCATGCAAGAGCAGGCGATGCAAATGATGGCCAAGATGGCCGCTTCGCAGGGAAGAGGCGGTCCGGCGAAGCCGCAGCGAAATGACGAGGCGAATTTCGTCGTCAACACGCGACGGAACAGCATTTTGGTCAATGCACCGCCCGACAAGATGGCGATCATCGAAGAGGCCGTGAAGGCGATCGACGTTCCGAGCGGTTCTGCGGAATCGCCGCTGGTGACGATGAACCGTTGGCAGGTCTACCGGCTTGCCGCCGTCGATCCGGAACCGCTGGTTGAGACGCTGCGCGAGTTGGGGGGATTGGAGCCGACCACGCGATTGGAAATCGACCGCGAGAACAACGCTATTATCGCCTACGCGTCACTGGCTGATCACGCGGTCATCAAGGCCTTGATCGACCGGTTGGATGGGAGCGGAAGGCGATTCGAGGTCATCCAATTGCGCGAACTGCCGGCAGATTACGTCGCCGGTACCATCAACTTCATGATGACCGGGAAGGAAGAGGAAAACCGGTCGTCGTACAACTGGTGGAATCCATGGGAGCGTTATCGGCGACCGGAGGGCGGCGACGGGAACAAGTTCCGTGTGGATGCCGACGTCGAAAATAATCGTTTGCTGCTGTGGGCGAACGACATCGAAATCGAGGAAGTACGCAAGCTGTTGGTCAAATTGGGAGAAATCCCCGAAGAGGCGAACGGGCCTTCTCGCGTGCGGATCGTGGAATTCGCCTCTCCGGAGGAGGCGGATCGACTGTTGGAAATGCTCGAGCGGCAATGGCCCGATCTGTCGCCCCATCCGCTGGAAATCGAACGTGCCCCGCTGCCCGACGAGGAAAACCTAGACGAACCGCCGCAGGCAGAATCCCACGACGAAGCCGCCAAGAAAGAAGAGACCGACACAGCTTCGACGGCGCGGGAAAGTACGGTCCGCCTGGACGCCGACAGGCCAAGCCGATTCCACTTTGCGGCAGACACGGCAAGCGTGCAAGATCAGGCTTCCGACACCGCACCGGACGCTGCGCCCGCAGATACGGAGTCCATCCCTGAGAGCTCACCGGAAAAGGCAATCGAAGAGGTGAACGACACGACGTCGATCGCCGGAACAGCGGCGATGTCCTCGTCCTCGCCCGTCCGCGTGTATCGAGGCCCCGACGGAAAGCTCGTGATTTCGTCCAACGACCCCGCGGCCGTCGCGCAAGTAGAGCAGCTTCTGTCGTCAATGAAAAGCAAACAGCCTGATTATCGAATCTTTCGGTTGCAGTATGCGTGGGCGGGGACCGTGGCCGATATCTTGAGGGACGTGTTTTCCGAAGAGGAGCGATCGTCGCCGTTCTTCTGGCGGCCGTCTCGCGAGGAAGGAACGGCTCGCTTGTCGCAGCGAAAGCCGGTCGAGTTTCTAGCCGATAACGACACGAATACGATCTTGGTGAAGAATGCGACGGAACAGCAACTTCGAGAGATTCGCGAACTGATCGAGTACTACGATCAACCGCCTCCGACCGACTCGCAAAGCGTACGAATCACGAAAGTGTTCAAGATCGAATACGGCGATGCCGACGAAATTGGCGATGCGATCAAGGATGTATTCCGTGATCTGCTGAGCACGAACGATCGCGCATTCGGCGGCGGTCGCAATCAGCCGGATCCATTCTTTTCCATGCTGTTCGGCCTGGATGATCGGATGCCGCGTTTCAAAGGATTGTTGTCGTTGGGCGTCGACGAGGAATCGAACTCATTGATCGTTTCGGCGCCGAGCTTCTTGATGGAAGACATCGAAAAAATGATCGAAGAGCTGGATCGAGCGGCCGAGCCCTTGGCACCGACCGTCGAAGTCATCCAATTGGGAGACAGCGTCTCGGCGGAAAACGTGCGACGATCGCTCGGGCGAATCTTGGGAACAAGCGGGGGTTCCTCGTCGGGGCGATACGGTTCTTCGGGAAGCAGCTACGGTTCGTCTCGCTACGGTTCGTCGAGCAGTCGTTACGGCGGTTCGTCGCATTACTCTCGTGATTCCGGCCACCGGTGAGACACGTTACGCGTTTCGTCGCTGTTTCAGCTTTCCTCGCAGCGCCGCCACGACCGGGCTGGGCAGAAAGCGCGCAAGTTCTTCGTCGCCTGCGATGGGGGCGATCTCTTTGATCAAGGAACTGGAGACGTGCGCCAATTCGCCGTCTGCGATCATGAAGAGCGTTTCGACGTCGGGAGCGAGCCGCCGGTTGGCCATCATCATCGTGAGTTCTGCAGCGATATCGGTGATGGGCCGGACACCGCGGATCATCACTCGCACGCCGCACTGCTTGACGAACTCGACTGCCAGTCCCTGAAACGTTCGGATTTCGATGTTGCGCAGGTGCGACGTTGATGCTTTGATCAAAGCAACCCGTTCGTCGGCCGAAAAAAGCGGCCGTTTCGAGATGTTGACGCCCACGCCGACGATGAGCCGGTCGAACAAACGGCTCGCTCGCTCCATCACGTTCAAATGCCCCAGGGTGATCGGATCGAATGAACCGGGGTACACCGCGGCGTGCGGGATCTCGATTGGGTTCGCCATGGAATTTCGTCTTGCGCACAAGGCAGAGGAACGTGGGATGCCGAGTTGGTCGTCGGATGGTCGTACGCGGTAGACGGGCCTTCCACGCTGCCCGACGGAACGTCAGGAAAGAATGGAGCGCGTGGCGACCCCCGACACTGCCGGTTATACTATGGGCTAAATCACGTGCCAAGAGGCGCGTGCTCGCCGACACTTCTTCGTCTCTACGGAGATCCAGCCATGAACGCCCTGCCCTTGTGTCGAACCGTGATGCGTGGTTTCGTTTTTGGCCTCCTTTTGATCGTCGGATCGATAGGCGGACGTGCGTTTTCCGCCGAAGATCAGTTTTCATTGCCGGAATCATTCGACCGGGGCGTTGTTGCGTTGTCGGATGCCGGGGGCGTGCGCGTGTTGTGGCGGTTGTTGCCATCGGATTCGCCCGAAACGGCGTTTCATGTGTTTCGTGCCGAAGGACAAAAGGTCCGTCGATTGACGCAGACGCCCGTCCGCGACGTGACCTATTTCGTCGATCGAACGGCCGAACGAGGGCAACGTTACGGCTACTTCGTGCAACCGGTCGTCGGAAATACGCCGGGAGAGGCGAGCAAGCAAGCGTTCGTGACGCCCACAGGAGAAACAGACGCTTACGTGTCGATTCCGGTGCAAGGGGACTACACGTTTCAAAAAATTGGTATCGCCGATCTGGACGGTGACAAGGCTCTGGACTTCGTGATCAAACAGCCCAATAGCAACATCGATCCCTACGAGAAGTACTGGCAACCGAGCCCCGACACTTATAAGCTCGAAGCTTACCGCAGCGACGGAACATTTTTGTGGCGGTTCGATCTCGGTTGGGCGATCGAGCGTGGGATATGGTATTCGCCTTACGTCGTTTACGACCTCGACGGCGACGGTAAGGCTGAAGTCGCAGTAAAGACCGGTGAGGGCGATCCTCGTGACGCCGATGGTCGGGTGCAGTCGGGCCCCGAATATCTGTCGATTCTCGACGGCCGAAGCGGCAAGATTGTCGCGCAAACCGATTGGCCTCCCCGCGAAGAAATGGGCGGGTACAACTATGCCTCACGAAACCAGTTGGGGGTGGCCTACCTCGACGGGAAGAACCCCTACTTGATCGTCGAACGCGGTACGTACAAGGTGATCATCGTTCGGGCGTATCGATTTGCCGACGGAAAACTACATCTGGTTTGGGAGTGGGACAATCGCAATGCGGGCGCGGCGTACAGCGGCCAAGGGGCGCATTGGATGCACGCCGACGATGTCGACGGCGACGGCAAGCAAGAGGTCGTTTTGGGATCCGCCGTCTTGGACGACGACGGTAAAGAATTGTGGTCGACCGGTCTTGGGCACCCGGATCACGTGTACGTCGGCGAAATCGATCCCGATCGTCCGGGCCTGGAAATCTATTACGGGTTGGAGCGACGACAACAAGAAGGCAACGGAATGTGCCTGGTCGAGGCCGCTACCGGGAAGATCCTTTGGGGCTATAGAGGATACACGCGGCATGTCCACAGCTTCGGCATGTGTAGCGATATTGATCCGCGATACAAGGGAGCCGAGTGTTACAGTGCCGATACCGATGAGCAAAAGAAATATGCGTGGTCTCGCCTGTGGAGCTGCAAGGGAGAAGTGATCAGCGAGGCGAACATCTCAGGATTCGGCCCGCGTACCGCTTACTGGGATGCCGATCCGTACCGCGAACTCATCATCGGGCACACGATCCAGAAATGGCTAGGCGAGCCGATGCCGCCGAAGTTGGAGGGCAGCTACGTCGCCACGATCGACCTATTGGGAGATTGGCGAGAAGAGATTATCACGACGGTACCGGGGGAGATTCGAATCTATGTCACCGACGTACAGCCGAAGGGTCGTCGCGTGACTTGGTTGGCCGATGCCGTCTATCGTATGGATACCGTGATGGCCACGATGGGATATTACCAAGTACCGATGACGTCGTCTTTGCTGTCGACCGATCCGGGCGTCCGTTGATTTCAGCGTCGCCCTTTCGATGCTGCGGTCACTCGCGGGAATTGGCACCAAGATTGGGGAGAAAAAGCGACATGTTCGACCGGGAACGGCTCCGCCGCATGGCCCTCGAGCTGACGCAAGGTCACATCGACATCGAGGAATTCGTCGACGCCCTGGCGAAACCGGGAATCGCCGATGTCGGCGAGGCACAACTCGACTTGGATCGGTCGCGCCGTTGCGGGTTTCCCGAGGTTGTTTATGCCGAGGGTAAGTCGATCGAAGCCTTGGAAAAGATCTTTCGTCGGCTGGCGGAGCACGGCGTCGACGTCTTCGCGACGCGCATGTCGCCCGAAAAGGCCGAGGTGCTCGCCGGCAAATTTCCCGAGGGACGGTACAACCCTGTCGCTCGTACGTTTCGTATCGAGAAATCGAAAGGCGATTCCGACGACGCGTCTCGCGGGATCGTGTGTGTCGTGACGGCCGGTACCAGCGATTTACCGGTCGCCGAGGAAGCACGAGAAACTGCCCTGTGGACCGGCGCTGAAGTGCGATTCGTACAGGATGTCGGTGTTGCGGGACCGCACCGTTTGCGCGCGAATCTGGACAAAATTCAAGGCGCCGATGCCGTGGTTGTGTGCGCAGGGATGGAAGGCGCTTTGCCGAGTGTCGTCGGCGGATTTGTCGATTGTCCGG
The DNA here is from genome assembly GCF_054657455.1 of Thermostilla marina. NCBI lineage: Bacteria > Pseudomonadati > Planctomycetota > Planctomycetia > Pirellulales > Thermoguttaceae > Thermostilla > Thermostilla marina. Next base: position 2,327,638 of record NZ_BAAHYR010000001.1, read on the forward strand.
TCATTGCCGTACCGACCAGCGTCGGTTATGGGGCGGCATTCGGCGGCTTGGCGGCGCTTTTGGGAATGCTTAACAGTTGCGCGTCGAATGTGGTTGTCGTGAATATCGATGCCGGTTTCAAAGGGGGTTACGTGGCCGGCTTGATCGCCAAGCGAGCTGCCGAACGCCGTGCGACTTGTGGTTAGGTGCGAGGCGCAAGCGAACCCTTCGACGGTAGTGTAAGGAGGTGCGATGACGGCGAAGGCGTGTGAGATCGTCGAAGACTTACCGACGTTGCCGGCTCGGGCGCGGGACGCACACAAAGGAAACTTCGGCCTCGTTTTCGTCGTGGGCGGTTCGGTGGGAATGGCGGGGGCTCCCGCGTTGGCGGCGATGGGCGCACTGCGGTCGGGGGCCGGCTTGGTTCGTGTTGCCGTGCCGCATCCGTGTTGGGCGATCACGGCCTCGTTCGATCCCTCCTACATGTGCCTTCCCTTGCCTGCCGATCGTAATGGAAGGCTGGCGCTCGACGCGCGGTCGGCCATCATGGAGGCGTCCTCCTCGGCAAGTTGGTTGGTTGTCGGCCCCGGATTGGGACGTTCCGCGGCGCTTGATCGAATTACGGCAGATCTCTACAAGGAAATCGATCGGCCGCTTGTCGTGGATGCCGACGGGTTGAACGCCCTTGCGGGGAATGAACACGTGCTGGCCGCCCCCGGTGGGCCTCGCGTTCTTACACCCCATCCCGGCGAGTTCGCTCGATTGTTGGGGAAGCGGTTGCCTTCCCGCGAAGAACAGGTTCGTGCGGCCGAGGAACTGGCTCGGCGTTGGCAATGTGTGCTCGTGTTGAAGGGGCACGGGACCGCCGTTACCGATGGGATGCGCACCTATGTCAATCGAACGGGGAATCCCGGCATGGCCGTCGGCGGTTCGGGGGATGTGTTGAGCGGTTGTATCGCAGCGCTCGGCGCTGCAGGATTATCCCCGTTCCACGCGGCGTCCCTGGGCGTTTTTTTGCATGGTTCGGCCGGCGATCTGGCGGCTGCGCGCTTGGGAGAGGACGGGATGACGGCGGTAGACCTGTGTTGCGATCTCCCGAGGGCGATCAAGCTCTACCGCGAAAGCAGAGGAACGGGATCCCGCGGCACAAGGCAGAGGGAATTCTGAGAAGCGACCATGAACGGTTACGCGATCGCCGCCGACATCATCGTCGTCGTTCACGCGTTGTACGCATCGGCGATCGTGGCCGGATTGATTTTGTTTCCGGTGGGAGGATTTCTCGGCTGGAAATGGATTCGCAGTTTTTGGCTGCGCACGATTCATTTATTGATGATCCTGATCGTCGTGGGGTTGACGTGGTCGTCGACGCCGTGTCCGCTCACGGTGTGGGAAAAGGTGTTGCGTGAAAAGGCGCATCAAGAAACCTATCCCGGTGCCTTCATCGGTCATTGGGTCCATGAGATATTGTTCTACGAAGCGCCGCAATGGGTATTCACGCTCCTCTATACGGCCGTTGGCGTGTCTATCTTGGTAAGCTTCATCGTTTGGTCGCCGCGATTGCCTTATGCGAAAAGCTGACGATTGGGAAAAAGAAAACTGTCCTAGCGATCATTTCTTACCCTTTTTGGGCGGTCGTTCGAGTTTCGGCGGACAAGTCTTGCATCGACGCGACGACAACGCTAACATAGGCATTGTCGGTGAAACGCGGCGTGAAAACGCTGGTTTCATCCTTACGGTTCTCACCGTGACCGCGTCGTTGTGTGTTTACCCCGTGAGCCGATAACTTGCCCGTTGGACGCCTTCGGGAAAGCATTCCAAACGATGTACAGCCGTGGATCGAGTGTCTGCGGATAACAGAGTTTGGGAGCGAGGCGCCCCCGTGAAATGCGGGCTCACCGTTGGACACACCGCGGTTGGCGGCTGAGAGCCGTTTTTTATGCGCGCGTACGCAATCTTTTGATTGTCGTCAATCAACGATATTGCGCGTCACGATCGGTTGACAGTGACCGTTGAGAGAAAAAGAATCCTAGAAGACCGTCGTTCAGTTCCCCACGCGTTCGCATCGGCCTGCCGGTGAACTATCCTCACAGTCGCTTTCTGCGAGACGATATGATGATTCAAGAATTGTCGCCCGAATTGGTGATCAAGCGCGATCGCCTGTTAGATTTGCTTCGTAGTTACGGAAGTTGCGCCGTCGCGTTTTCCGGCGGGCTGGACAGCACCGTGCTGGCCAAGGCCGCCCAGATTGCGTTGGGTGATCGAGCGGTGGCCGTCACCGGTGTCAGCGCCAGCCTGGCGTCGGGTGAACTCGATGAATGCGTTGCCCTCGCGAAGCAGATCGGCATTCGCCACGAAATTCTCGAAACCGAAGAGTTGACCAGCGACGCATATCGACGAAACGACGCCGACCGTTGCTACTACTGCAAATCGGAACTGTTCGACAAGGTCGAGGACATCGCCAAGCGGCTCGGCGTCGCGGTGGTGCTCGACGGTTCGAATCGAGACGATGAAGGAGAGCATCGGCCCGGGATGCGGGCGGCAAGAGAAAAGAAAGTGCGCAGCCCCTTGGCGGAATGCGATTTGACGAAGGCCGAAATTCGAGCACTGGCGAAACATTGGGGATTGCCCACATGGGATAAACCGGCGACGCCTTGCTTGAGTAGTCGAATCGCTTACGGTGAGGAGGTGACCGCCGAACGCCTGGCGATGATCGACAAGGCCGAACGATTCTTGCGGAAAGAGGGATTCGAGCCGTTACGCGTTCGCTATCACCGCGGAGACGTTGCTCGTATCGAAGTCGCGCCGGAGGACATTCCTCGATTCGTCGAGCCCGGATTTCGAGAAAAGGTCGTCGAAGTTCTGACCGACGCGGGCTTCAAGTTCGTGTCGTTGGATTTGCGCGGTTTTCGATCCGGTAGTCTCAACAACATCCTGCCGGTCGAGGCCTTGGAAATCGTGGCCAAGCGCAAGGCGACTTGAACGCTCACGACGCGATGGCTTTCGGGATTGCTTGTCTATAGCGTGCTAAAGACGAGAACGGCCAAGATTGCGGCGATGAGAAATCCTACACCGATAAGCCCCCACAACCACCATGGATTGGTGTGTCGCCGACGAGGGGGCAGCGCCGCTTGAGGTCGCAAGACCCGTTCCAGTACCGGATCTGCCTCGATCGGCAATTGAGGAATCGGGCCCGGAACTCCGCCCGGATTCACCGTCGGTATCGCACCGACCTGTGGTCCCGGCTGTGGCGATGTGGGGGCAGGCGAAGACGCTCCGGCAGGCGAAGGAGCCGAGTTGGCGGACGGTGCTCCAGGTGTGCCGGCAGGGAGCGGTTGAGCACGCGGCAATGGCGGCGGTGCTTTGGGCCCGGTTGCCGAAGCGGTCGGTGTTGCCGTCGGCAGCGGTTGAGCGGCAACGAGTTTACGACGTGTCGATTCCGATGGTGCCGCCGCCCGCCCACTTGAAGACGCCGCTCCTGTGGCTGTGATTTTCGACGAGGATAGACCGTTTCCTCTCAGGCGTCGCGAACTACCACCTTCGGGAATCGTGTGGCCGTGTGCCGTCAACCATGCTTCCAATGCGCCGGCAACCTCTGCCATCGTCTGAAAGCGTTTCGAACGGCTCTTGGCCATCATCTTCATGCAGATGGCGACAAGGTCTGCGGGGGCATCCGGACGATCTTTGCGGATGTCCGGCGGCGGCTGCTTTTGGTGGGCAATGAGCCTTTGAGGCAACGTGCCTTCGGTGAAGGGGGGATGGCCGGTCAGACAGAAATATAGCGTACACCCTAGGCTATAGATATCCGCCCGATGATCGACTCCGTGACTGTCGACGGCCTGTTCCGGAGCGAGGTAGTCGGCCGTTCCCAATACATTCTCATCGTGGGCGACCGTCAACGACGGCTTGTTGTCCTCGGTAAACCGCGCCAGTCCCAAGTCCAAGATCTTGACCACGCCCTTGTTGTCGACCAGCAGGTTGGCCGGCTTCACGTCGCGGTGGATGAGGCCGTGTTCGTGGGCGTATTGAAGCCCCAAGGCGGCTTGGCGAATGTATTCTGTGGCCTTGTGGTACGGTAACGGGCCGTCACGTCGAACCATCCGCTGGAGGTCGATGCCCTCGACGTATTCCATGACGAGATAGTGATTGACACCATCGTTGTCGACGTCGTAGGCCCGCACGATGTTGCGGTGATCGAGGGCCGCGGCTGCTTGGGCCTCGCGGTGAAAGCGAGCGAGATAGGAAGCGTCTTCGACTCGCTGTTTCGGCAGCACCTTGATGGCTACGCGGCGTTCCATGAGGACGTGCTCAGCCAGGTAGACGCTGCTCATTCCCCCTGTTCCGAGGTGATCCAAGAGTTTGTATTTGTTGAGGAAGAAACCCTTGTACCGGCCCTCGAGCAACTTTTCGCATTGCCAGGCGGTCAGCATTCCGGCGTCGACGAACCGCTGAGCGAGTTCTTGCGATGAGACCTCGTCGACACGAAGCCCGTCTTCTTTCCATTGCGCAATGGTGCGCTGAAGCTGATCCGGATCAACCAGCTTGCTTCGCGCCACGAGATCTAAAAATCGCTCAACGGTTACCGGCATCGTATCCTTGCACGCGCGACCGTCCCGGCGAAAGATGGGCAAATCCCCTTCCGTTGGGGCGTAAATGGTTTACATGAAGAGCTTGCAAATTCCAAGTTAGCATCGGTTCCGAAAAATTGCCAGCAATGACCGCAACGTCCCCCCAAAACGGGCGGATTTTTGCTTGACACCGAAACCTTTGCGACCACCATACGGTTAAACCATTTGAGCTGTGCGCCTCCGGGTAGACCGTATATCGGCTACCGGCAGTCGCACACCGGCAAACTGAAGCAGTGTGGTCGGTTCCGAATTGATGATGCGACAAGGAGAGAACTACGATGCGATTCCTGACGGCGGTACTGGTCGGCTTGGGAGGGGTTTGTTTAGCGGCAGGCGACGCAGCAGCACAGCCGTCCACGAGACTTGGACAACCTGCTGTGATGCGAGTGCTTGATGCCGACGGAAACGGCGTGATTTCGGCCGGCGAACTCGCCACGGCCGGGGAGTCTCTCAAGAAGTTGGATGCCGACGGTAACGGCGAAATTAGCCCCGCCGAATTGTTCGGGGGGCGACGACGGGGGCCCGGCGTACTGCCTTCCGTCGGCTCCGGATCCAATTCGCTGGAAAAGCCCCCATTGCCGAAAGATGACTTCGAGCAGCGCGTGCTCGGCGTACTGAAAGACATGGATGAGAATCAGCGGGCGGGTAATATGAACGTGCCGCTGAACGACGGACGCCTGTTGCGGTTGCTCGTCGAGGCGATCGACGCCAAGAATGTCGTTGAAATCGGGACGTCGAATGGGTTTTCCGGAACCTGGATGGCCCTGGCATTGAAGCGGACCGGTGGAAAACTCACGACGTTCGAAATCGATCACCAGCGGGCCGAGCTGGCTCGCAAGAATTTCGCCCGCGCCGGCGTCGCCGATATCGTCACCTTGATCGAAGGGGATGCCCACGAAGAAGTCACCAAGCTCAAAGGGCCGATCGACTTGGTCTTCATCGATGCCGACAAGCCGGGGTATCCCGACTATTTGACGAAGCTGCTTCCCCTGGTGCGGCCGGGCGGTCTGATCATCGGGCACAATATGAACCGCCCCGCCCCGGATCCGAAGTACATTGAGATGATCACGACGAATCCGGAACTCGAAACACTCTTTTTCCACATGAGTGATGCGGGGATCGCCGTCTCGCTGAAAAAGCGGTAGTTTGGCCAAGAGTATCAAGCCCCACGGGCCGGGACGGTCGCCCACTGCCCCGGCCCGCTTGCTTTTTCGTGCCCCTTCCAGGCGTCCTCGTGGATCGACACGGAACACGACGTCAAATGGCTTCTCCGCCTCGCTCGCCGGTGCGAATTCGAATGCAGTCTTCCAGCGGCAAAACGAAGATCTTTCCGTCTCCCACTTGTCCCTTTTCTCCGGTCCTTCCGCCTTTGATGATGGCGTCGATCGTGGGTTGAAGAAACTCTTCGTTGACGGCGATCATGACCTGGACTTTGCGCACCAGGTTGACGGCGAAATCGTCGCCCAAATGCAGTTCGGGTTGACCGCGCTGGCGGCCGAAACCTTGAACGTCCATTACCGTCATGCGGAAGACTTCGACCTCGGCGAGGGCGGTTTTGACGGCTTCCAGGCGTTCCGGCTGAATGATCGCAATGATTAGTTTCATCGACGCAGTTCCTCTATTAAGAGACGACTGTGCATCGTACCCCTCCGATCGACCGGGATCAAGATCACCGAGAAATCCGGGCATTCAAAAAACGGGGACGACACGCCGTCTTGCCCGGATGTCGCTTGGTGGCAGCCATGATGCTCAACGGTTCCCAAGGCAAACAGGACGCGCCGCTGGACACCGTCTGTCGTTCTGCGACTGACAGCCGATCGTACATAGGGATCACCTCCTTGATTCCATGAATCAACCAACAGAAACGAATGCGGTAGTCAACGTTGACCCTCAGACAGCATGTGGGCTCAAGCGGAGATTCGCCGGGAGCGGCGACCAGGCTCGCGCAGGTTGCCGGGGCGGCAGCGGTCGTGATTCCCAGCGGGCAACCGGGCATGCCGTGTTCGAGGTTATCGAGGCCTTCGGCTTCTTCTTCCGATGAGAACGGTGGGGCATGAACGTACCTCGCAACGGCGTCTGTGCTTGGTCTTTGTCTGCCGACTGTACTCTCTAAGCAAATGGTTCCTCTCCACCCGCTTGAGGGAGCCGAGGGGTTGGCGTCACTCTACTTCTGCGGTGCAAATTCCTAGCCAATATCGGGGAATGCAATCGCGATGCCGAAGCCGTGCAGGATTTGCCTGGAACTCATAACCTGTCAAATAGCAAGAGGATGTGGCATGGCAATGGACAACGTTGCCAAGAGGAATCTCCTGTGCTTTTCTGCCGCGCATGCGCGTTTGTAAATGCACATGGAATGTGCATTGCGTGGCGATTAATGCGTGCTTTTGTTCCAAAGAAAAAGCCGCGTCGTTGGACGCGGCCCTTGGAAATGTGTTTTGTGGGATTCGCAAAATTTGCTCAGAAGGTCACGATCATGTCGCAACCGAAGATGAACTGGTGGTCGAGGTCGCCGGCGTCGTATGGATACGAAGCCACGGCACCGTCCGCCTCGTACCAGTCCCAACGCAGCTCGGGACGAACGATCAGGTTCGGATGCGGCGTCCAGTTCAAGCCCGCGGTGATTTCGTAGAAATCGCCCGGGAAGCTGCCCGCCGTCTGATTGCCGACGCCCAGACCGCTCACCCGAACGCCGTCGCCGTCGTGGAACCATTCCACACGCATCCCGGCCTTCCAGCAATCGTTGATCGTGTACAGGAAGTACTGGTTCAGCCCGTACCACTGCGACGAGCCGCCGTTGGCCCACTCCTGGTTCCCCCAGTCGTGCTGAATCACGTATTCCAAATTGTCGGTCACCTGCCAATTACCCACGAGGCTGTAGATCGTGACCGGTTGATCCGGACCGGCTTCGTCGGCGCTGATGTTGAACGCCACCGACAAACGCTCGTCGCAACTGGTCCAGCTCACACCGCCCAAAAAGCCCAGGGCATCCAGGCCGTCGGTGTCGTCGAACTGGTCGTTACCCCGTTGCAACCCGGCGGAGAAAGCGAAGCCGCCGCCCAGCTCACGCATCAGCAACAAGCCGGTGTGCGTGAACGGCTCGCCGTATTGCATCGTGTAGGCGTGCGAGTAGAAGAAGTTGTCGGGAGCGGCCACCACTTCGTACCCAATCGTGGTGTAAAAATGTCCCATCCGAACGACCCAGCCGTTGTAGGCCACGTCCAGGTAGAACTGCGGCAAGGCGGCTTGATAGAAGGGTTCCGTCTGGTCCCAATCGGCTTCCAGGCCGTCGACCGCCTGTGTGAAGCGGGCGTCGGTTCCGTAGACGAAGTCCAAGCGACCGCCGTAGCTGAACCCGCAGGCGTCGGTATCGACGTCTTTGTTCAGGTAGAACCACAGCTGGTTGAGTTGTCCTTCGCCGTCACGATCGTTGAAGGTGACGACGCCGTTGTACCGATCGGCGGGATTGTTGGCGACCGCCGAGATCCCGGCATCGATCCAGCCGCCGATTTCCCAGCCGCGGCAGGCCAGGAAACCGGGTGTCCGCAGTTTCCACGGATCGCTGGGCCGACAAGGATTACACGGCAGCCAGTCCGAGAACAATCCGCCGCAGGAACCGCACGACGTGCAACTCGGCGTTCCGCAGCTATCGCAGCCGTACGCATCCACGGAAACATCGCTGGGAGAAGCACTCGACGCGGGTTCGCCGTCCATCGAAGACGCCACCGGCGGATGCGTTGCAAAATCGGGGATCGGCATCAGGACACCGTCGGATGCGACCAAGGCGAGCGACGGCACCTCGATCGGTTCAGCCGCATCGGTGAGCAACACGCCGCGGGGTTGTCGGACCGATTTCGACGTGCTTTCCTCGGCGGAGGTCGCGATACGTGTGACGCCGTTGTCGTGTTCCAACGCGGCAACCAAGCGAAGTTCGGCACGCGCGAGCGGGTCGAGTGCTTCGCGAACGAGGATTTCGGCACCCTGCTTCGCGTTGTCGGGGTCACGAAACCGGATCTCGGTCGACGCGGTGTATCGGGTGCGGGGCGCCAAGTCAGACGATGAGGTTGCGTTTTCCTGCGACTGGGTCGCTGAAGCGGTTGTGCCGTCGGCAGACGGCGAAGCGGTTGGAATCGCCCCCGCCGCGACGAGACCGACGCAAGAAAAAGCGAAAAATGCAAAGAGTAGGCGACGTGCCTTCATGGGTCGTGTTACCTCCCTGTAATTCCCTTGGGGTGCTGCGGGCCTAAATATGGCACGGCGAGGCCCGGTTGCTGCGGGAAATCCCCTTTTTCGGAGCATGGGCTGTCCTGCGGCGGCATCTTGCCGGTTTAGAATATCGGAGCGAGTCAATCGGAATATGCAGCCCGTATTGGATCGTTTCAACCTGATGATCGTGTCCGTCTTGGCGGATGGTATGGTTGTATCGGTTGTAACGAGCTGCACAACGCATCGGCCCCTCCCGAGAGCGGAGTGAATAATCGGCACCAACCGAAAATCTGCGCCAAGCCGCAAGGTTTTCCACGATTCGGAGGATTTCTAAGGGCGTCTGCGGGGTCGGCAAAGCGCAAAAAGAAGCCGGGACATCGTCGCCACGATGTCCCGGCGAAATGCGATCGGATTGCCGCTCGATCATTCGATCGTCGGCGATATGAGAGCTTTTCAATCAGGCCAAGGTGGGCAGCTCGTAGCCTTTACGGCGCTCCCGTTCCATGTACGAAGAATGATCGGCCGCTGCGTTCTCGGGGAACGTTTCGGTTTCGGGATCCCATCGCAAGGGCTTCCCGACTTCTCCCAGTTCCCGGACGATGTTGACCAAGTAGCACAGCGTCGTCGATCGCAAGCCGTACTCGATATCGGCGTTGCAACGTTTCCGCGTGCGAATGCAGTCGATCCAATTGGCGATGTGATATTCCGTTTCCGGCCGGGTGTTGGGACCGGGGTTGTCGGGCGAGTCGACGAGCTCCTTCGGGTTCGCGGCGATCTTGTTGCGGTTGATTTCGATCTTGCCTTTTTCTCCGATGAAGATGGCACCGAGACCGGGCCCCCAATCGCCGTCGAGGTGCAGGAGCAACTCGGTTCCACTTGCATACTTCATGCGGACCTTTGCCCGCGGGCCGACCACGGGTTTGGCCAATCGGTGAAGGTACTCAAGATAAGTCGGATCGTCATCCGGGATGTTTTCGAACTTCCCGCAACCGCCCACCTGAACGGGCTCTTCGAGGACAATTTCGACAGGGCCGGTTTCGTCGGTTCCCAATGCGCGCTGGATCTGGTCGTAGGAGTGTGTTCCCCAACCGGTGACGCCGAAACAGAGGCCGCCGCCGTCGTAGGCCCACCAACGTTCCCAGCCGTGGTGCAATTCGGGGTGGTACGGACGCAGTTCTGCTTGGTTTGTCCATACGTCCCACCAACCTTCGCTGCCGCCTTCCGGCATGGGCATTTCGGGCTTGTTCGGCCATCGATCGGGTCCGACGAAGTTCGGCGCGAGGACTTTGAGCACCTTGCCGATCGCTCCGTTTTTTACCAAATCGCTGGCCCAGTTGTTGATCGGCATCGACCGTTGCTGGGTACCGACCTGCGTGACCGTGCCGTACTTGCGGGCTGCCTTGACCATGTGGCGGCCTTCTTTGATGGTCAGGCACATCGGCTTTTCGATGTACGTGTCGACGCCCATCTGCATGGCATTCACGGCGATCCACGAACGGGCATGGGTCGTCGTTTCGATCATGACGCCGTCGAGCTTCTGCTCTTCAATCATCTTGCGGAAGTCTTCGTATGTAGCCCATCCCTTCTCTTTGCCGACATCCTGAACGAACCGATCGACCGCCGGCTTGAAGCAATCGCAAACGGCTACGATTTTCATGCCGGGGATCTCGGCCGACTCCCGAACGATGGAACGCGCCCGGCCACCGCATCCGATGATGCCGATCCGGACCGTTTCGGCGGGTGACGAGGCAAAAACTGAGCGCGGAAGAATCCAAGGGACGACGGCAGAAGCGGCCGCCAGCTTGACGACGTCGCGGCGGGAATGTCGGGACACGATCACACCTCCGTTCGCTGAGTTGTGTGGACGCGCGGGCAGCGAGCCCGCGACGTGGGATACGTTCTGATGCCGTCATCATAATCAGGATTCGGCGGCGGAATCCAATTTTTCTGAGAAGGACGGCCGTATCCGGGTGGGCAATGTGCCGCGGAGGTGAAGAAGCTCCATTGCGGGATCGACCTCGGATCAGCCGACGGTGTCTTCCGCGAAAAGTGCTTCGACGAACGAATCGGCGTCGAACAGTGCCAAATCTTCGGCTTTCTCACCGACCCCTACGTACTTGACGGGGATGCCGACCTGCTTCCGGATGGCGGCGACGACTCCGCCTTTGGCCGTGCCGTCGAGTTTGGCGAGTACGATTCCGGTGCATTGGACGGCATCGGTAAAATGCTTGGCTTGGCTGATGCCGTTTTGGCCGGTCGTTGCGTCAAGGACCAATAACACTTCGTGGGGGGCGTCGGGGATTTGCTTGCCGAGAACGCGGTAGATCTTCGACAATTCCCGCATCAAGTTTTGCTGCGTTTGCAATCGCCCTGCCGTGTCGATAATGCACACGTCGGCGTTCATTTCAATCGCTTCGGCAACGGCCTTGTGTCCGACGCTGGCGGGGTCCGATTTAGGCGGGCCGGTGACGATGTGTGCGCCGAGACGCTGCGCCCAAATCGTCAGTTGCTCGACAGCCGCAGCACGGAAGGTATCGGCGGCCCCGAGAACCACTTTTTTGCCTTGTGAGATGAACAGATGGGTCAGCTTGGCGATGCTGGTCGTTTTTCCGCACCCGTTGACGCCGCAGACCATGATGACGGTCGGACCGCTATCGGCAAAGCGGATCGGTTCGGGCGGTTGACGGAGCAGCTCTTTGAGCTTGGCCTTGACCCGCTCGAGCAACTCCTCCCATTTGACGACGCGACCGCGAAATGCGTCGGCCAAGTCATCCACGATCTCTTGCGAGGCATCGACGCCCATGTCGGTTTTCACTAACGCTTCGAAGACCTCCTCGAGTAGATCGTCATCTACCAACCGACCTTCCGACTTGAACAAGTCACGAACGTCGGTCTTGAGAAGAGTGGCCGTCTTTTTGAGGCCTTGCTTGATTTTGTCGAGCAATCCCATGACGTCATTCCTCGAATGTCGTGAAAAACCGGGAGCCCGCGACCGGCCGTCAGGAGGTCGCCGGGGGGACGGTTTTCCCTTTTTCTTTGAGTAGTCGGTCCAAAACCCCGTTGACGAAGGCGGAGGATTGGTCCGTGCCGAACTTCTTGGCCAGCTCAACGGCCTGATCGATCACAACACGTTCGGGCGTCGAGGTGTAAAGTAGCTCATACGCTGCCAGCCGTAACACGTTTCGGTCCGTTCCGGCCATGCGGTCGAGCGACCAGTTTTCGGCTACCGACGCAATTCGCCGATCGAGTTCCGAGCGGTTCCGGCGCACGCCGCGCAGCAGCTCTTCGGCAAAACTGCGCAAGGTGGCATCCGGCAGTTCTTCCTTGATGAACTGTTGGCCTAAGGCAGGATTGTTTTGCGGGTTCAGGTCATCCTGATAGAGCAGTTGCAGAACGACCTCACGGGCTCGGGCTCGTCGGCTCGGTGTCGCCATAGACACTCCCCTACTGATTGCGAATGCGGCGGAGCAATCCGACCATTTCGACGGCCGCTTCAGCACACTCGGCGCCCTTGTTGCCGATGCGGCTGTCGGGGCGATCTTTGCCCGTCGTTCCTTTTACCGGAGCCGAACGGGCAATCGCTTGCTCGAGGGTGTTGCAAGTGAGTACACCGAACAACACGGGGATTCCGGAGTCGGTACCGAGACGGGCGATTTCGCGACTGACGGCCCGGTTGATGTGTTGATCGTGCGTCGTTTCGCCCCGAATGACCGCACCCAGGCACAACACGGCCGCGTGCTTTGCTTGCCGGACCAACTCGCCGGCGACCGTCGGAAGTTCGAAGGCGCCGGGAACCCAATACACGTCGATCGAATCGGCGGAGATTCCCTTTTCGATCAGGGTCGACACGGCACCGTCGAGCAACCCACCGGTGATGCGGTCGTTGAAGCGCGACACGACGACGGCGTATCGCCCGGTGATGTCGCCGCTTCGGCCGTCGACAACCCGGCATCCGTCGGAAACGGTTGGCACGTTGCTGTTCATGAAGCTCCCTCATACGCGACGGGAAATACCTTTGTGGTCGGATCGAGCAGACACCGACCGCAACTTACATCCGGGAAAACTTCATTGTACGCGACCGAATCCGGGTGCACGACGGGGGTGAGGACGTAATCGAAAACACCCGCGGATGCCAAAATGTGGAAGGCCGTTCAGCGGACGTTCATGCTCATGAGGAACTCGGCGTTCGTCTTCGTTTTGGCCAGCCGGTTGACGAGGAATTCCATGGCATCGGGGGCGTTCATTTCGTTGAGAACGCGTCGCAGCAGGCATACACGGCGATGTTCCTCGGGATCGAGCAGCATTTCTTCGCGGCGCGTCCCCGACCGGTTGATATCGATGGCGGGCCAAATCCGCTTGTCGACCAAAGATCGATCGAGCACAATTTCCATGTTGCCGGTGCCCTTGAATTCCTCGAAGATGACTTCGTCCATCTTGCTGCCGGTGTCGATCAGGGCTGTGGCGATAATCGTCAGCGAGCCGCCTTCTTCGACTTTGCGCGCGGCTCCGAAGAATCGTTTAGGACGCTGAAGAGCGTTCGCGTCGACACCGCCGGAAAGAATCTTGCCCGAGTTAGGACATTCGGCGTTCCAGGCCCTCGCCAGTCGCGTGATCGAGTCCAAGAAAATCACGACGTCGCGTCCGTACTCGACCATGCGCTTGGCCTTTTCGATGACCATTTCCGACACCTGAATATGCCGGGACGGGGCCTCGTCGAAGGTTGAGCTGATGACTTCGCAATTCTTGCCCTTGACCTGGCGTTCCATGTCGGTGACTTCTTCCGGACGTTCGTCGATCAGCAGCATGAACACGTAACAGTCCGGGTAGTTGTGCAAGACGGCCTTGGCCATCTTTTGCAGCAGGATCGTCTTTCCTGCCCGAGGAGGACTGACGATCAACCCGCGTTGGCCGAACCCGACCGGGGCGATCAGATCGACGACCCGGCATTCGATTTCATCGGCCGTCGTTTCGAGGACGATGCGTGTATCGGGATGCATGGGGGTGAGGTCGTCGAAGAAGATCCGTTTAGCAGCAAGGTTCGGGTCTTCGTAATTGATCGCCTCAACCCGCAAAAGCGCGAAGTACCGCTCGTTTTCTTTCGGCGGCCGGATCTGCCCGGACACGGTGACGCCCGTCCGCAGACCGAAACGCCGAATTTGGCTGGGCGAAACGTAAATATCGTCGGGGCAGGCAAGATAGTGGTAGTCGGGGCTGCGGAGAAAACCGAAGCCGTCAGGTAAGATTTCAAGCGTTCCCTCACCGTACATCAAGCCGCTCATCTTCACGCGTTGTTTGAGGATGTGAAAGATGAGCTCTTGCTTTTTCATGCCCGAATAGTCGGCGACGTTTTGCTTTCGTGCCTCTTCGATCAATTCGGCCATCGACATCTTTTGAAGAGTGGCGATTTGGCTGTCGCCGTCCCCTTCGGCCGGGGCGGGCTCTCGCTTGTCGGCTGGCACCCGGATCCGGCCTTCCGCAATCTGTTCAGCCAGTGACAGCGGTTCCTGTTCGTCGGCCAGCAGTGGTTCGGGGCGTTCCAGAGCTTCGGTGTCGGTGTTTTTTTCAGCGGCTTCCGGTGACCGGGACTTCGTGCGGGCCGTATTTCGACTACGAGAGCGGTTCTTGTTGCTCCGGGAGTCTGACATGGCGTGAACTCCTGCTCGAAATGAAAAGTCGAGGTTTTCGACGATCAGAATGCGTCGAAAGGGTGGGAATGGTTCCCGAGCGGCCTCCTGCCGAATTCGGGCGGATAGGATACTTGGGTTTAGCGATCGCTCGGCGCACTCCGCCGCCGGAGTAAGGGGCGGGTAACGCGAAACGATTGCAGGGAATCTGCCTCCATGAGTGCCGTCTGCGAGAGTGCGACCGCACACGAGGGGAAACCAGCTTCCGATACCGGGTGCGGGACTCAGCCGACGAGTAAGGCCATCAGCCGTACCGTTTGCCGGTGCAGTTCTTCCAGCGAGCCGGAATTCCTGACCACCAAATCGGCACGGAGTCGTTTCAACTCCAGCGGAAGTTGGGCCGCCTCGCGACGGCGCAGCTCTTCCTCGCTCCAGCCTCGCTCATGGGCCCGCTGTCGTCGAAACGATTCAGGGGACGAGACGTAAATCACCCTATGACATAGGGTAACCCATCCCGCCTCCAGAAGCAACGGCGCGTCGATCACCAGTATGCCCCCCCTTTCGTTGGGGGTGGTGTCGATGTGCCGCCGCACGACATCGAGTATGCGGGGGTGAAGGATGGCTTCCAGCTTTTCGAGATCGGTCCGATCGCACGGATCGCCGAACACACGGCGAGCGAGCGTCTTACGGCACACGTTCCCTTGGGAATCCAGAATATCACGACCGAACGCGTTGACGACGTCACGTTTCACCGCGGGGGCGTCGAGCAGCGCATGCCCGATCTTGTCCGCATAGGAGACGGTCGCCCCGTGCTCTTCCATGATCCGAGCGACGGTCGACTTGCCGGACGCGATCCCGCCTGTAAGTCCAACGATTTTCATGGGTTATGAAAAGGAAGAAATCCACGATGCGGTATCGAAGTCGTTTGCCGTTCACACTTCTAACGGGCTCATGTCTGCCCAGTTTTCACCGCACTTGACATCGACGACGATCGGAACACGCAATCGCATGGCGTTTTCCATTTCGCGTTTCAGCAATACGGCGGCATCTTGAACGACACTTCGCGGGCATTCCACGATGAGTTCGTCGTGGATTTGCAGAATGAGCCGTGCGTCGGGCAATTCGCCGGCAAGTTTTCGGTGTACTGCCAGCATCGCCAGTTTGATCAAGTCGGCCGCCGAGCCTTGAATCACGGTATTGATTGCCGTCCGCTCCGGGAGCGTCAGGTTTCCCTTGCGTTGAGGACGTACCCCTTCGATGGCTCGCGTGCGGTTCAATATCGTCGTCACGAATCCTTGCTTGCGACAGGTATCGAGGGTTTCTTCCAGAAATCGGGCGATACCGGGATAGCTGCGAAAATACGCATCGATGAACGCGGCGGCCTCGTCCTGCGAGATTTTCAGTTGTTTAGCCAGACCGAAGGGGCTTTGGCCGTAAATCACGCCGAAGTTGACGGCCTTCGCCTGGCGTCGCATGTCGGCGGTCACTTCCGAGAGGGGAACGCCGAATACTTGGGAGGCCACTTTGGCGTGGATATCCTCGCCGCGCTCGAAGGCGGAAGTGAGTTGCTCGTCTTGAGAAAGGTGGGCAAGCATCCGCAATTCAATCTGAGAATAGTCAGCCGCGATCAAGACATATCCCGGTTCGGCAGTGAAGGCCGAGCGGATCTCGCGACCTTCTTCGGTGCGAATCGGGATGTTTTGCAAATTCGGGTCGCTGGAACTCAACCGGCCCGTTGCGGTGACCGCTTGGTGAAAGCTCGCATGAATGCGGCCGGTTTCGGCAAGGATCATCTGCGGCAGCGCTTCGATGTACGTGCCCAGTAGTTTGGCGTATTGCCGATAGGCGAGTACCTTCGCAGGTAAGGGGTGCAAATCCGCCAGGATTTCGAGAACCTCGGCGTCAGTGCTTGGCCCCGTCTTTGTTCGCTTGACCACGGGGAGCGCGAGTGTGTCGAACAGTATACGGCCTAATTGCTTCGGAGAGGCGATGTTGAATTCTTCTCCAGCCAGCTCGAGGATGTCTTCGTGGAGCTCCTCCATCTTCTGGCGATATTTCGAGCTCAGTTCGGCGAGGCGTTCCGGATCGACCCGGATGCCCCAGAACTCCATTTCGGCAAGCACGTCGATCAATGGAATTTCCAGCTCGGAAAACAGTTCGTACAGACCTTCCGAACGAAGGCGAGATTCGAGGAGCGGCTTGAGCTGCATCGGCACCCAGGCGTCTTCTCCGGCGTACTCGGCAATCTGCGCGAGAGGAACCTCGTCCATTCGCTTTTGATCTTTCTTTTTCTTGCCGATCAGCTCACTGATTTTCGTAGTCTTGTAGCCGAGATACCGCGCTGCCAGTTCGTCGAGATTGTGGTTTCGTTCGCCCGCATCCAGCAAGTAGCTGGCCACCATCGTATCGAACGCAATGCCTCGAAGTGGTACCCCGACGCGGCGGAATACAACCCAGTCGTATTTCAGGTTTTGACCGATTTTAGCGGGACGTTCGCCTTCCAGGATGGGGCGGAGCACAGCAATCGCCTGCTCTTCCGTAATCGCCGGTTGTCCTGCGGGAGATCGAATTGGGATGTAGTAACATCGATTTTGTGCGTCGCACACGGAAATTCCGACGAGATCGGCCTCACGAGGTCGAAGACCGGTGGTCTCCGTGTCTATCGAAAGGTAGTCCATCGTCTGCCATTGCGAGGCCACTTCTTGCAGTTGTTCAGGTGTCTCGATGCAAGTGACTTTAGCTTTTGAAGAAGCAGACGCCGTTGCCGCGGGTTGAATGCCGCCTTTTTTGTGGGGCCAACGGTCCAGCTCAGGAATAAGGCGTCGGAACCCGAGCGATTGAAGAAAGGAACGCGCCCGTTCGATATCCGTCGCGCCGACGATACCCCGACACCAGGGAATGGCGATCGGAACACTCCGTTCGAGTTGCACCAGCGACCGTGCATGACGTGCTTGTTCTTGAAACTGCCGGAGGTTTTCGCCGCGTTTGCCTTTGATCTCGTCGGCGTGGGCGAAGATTTCTTCGAGTGAGCCATACCGATTGAGAAGTTGCGCGGCAATCTTTGGGCCGATCAGCGGAACACCGGGCACGTTGTCGCCCGCATCACCGACGAGAGCTTGGAAATCGACGACCTGATCGGGCCGAATTCCCCACGTTTTCCGTAGCGATTCGGCATCGAACACTTCGTGTTTGCGTAGATTGTACAGACGCACATGGTCCGACAGCAATTGACGACAGTCCTTGTCGTTGGTCACGAGAAAACATTCACCGCCGTGGCCTTCCGTCACGGTGGCGACGGTGGCCAAGATGTCGTCTGCTTCGTAGCCGGGGCACGACAGGACAGGGATCCCGAGAACCTCGGCCAATTGTGCCGTCAAAGGGAATTGTTGTATGAGATCGGGGGCGGCTTCCTCGCGATTCTCTTTGTAGGCTTCGTCGAGCTCGTGTCGAAATGTCTTGTCGGGAAGGTCGAAAGCGCAGAACAAGAAATCGACGCGCCGGCGAGCGACGAGATTGAACAAGTCTCGGCAAAATCCGAAGACGGCACCGACCGACCGCCCGTCGGGGGCCGTCATCTCCGGTAACGCGTGGAAAAGCTGGTGAATCAGCGAATGTGAGTCGACCACGTAGACATGCTTTCCGGCGATGAGTGCCCGAAGGGCTTCGTCGTCCTGTGGATCGCATTCGCCCACCAAGGAACGAAGTAGCTGCTCGCCGGTACTACCGCCTGATGTTTCTGGCGGAATGTCGTTTCGATCAAAAAGGGTCGGTTGCAAGTCCGCCTTCTTTGCTTCCCTCTTTCGAATCATCCGAGATTCCCTAGAGCGCGATATCGATTGTCGGGCAGCCATCAGCCGCACCTATCGTAGCGAATGGGGAAGTGGGTCGCCAGACACGCGGCGAATAGCCGAAACCGCGCAAAAAAATCCCCCGGACGAAACGCCCGGGGGACCTTGTGTATTAAATCCGGCGGCACCTACTCTCACGCTTTTGGCACTACCATCGGCCCTGGAAGCTTAACTACCGTGTTCGGGATGGGAACGGGTGTGGCCTTCCAGGTTAGCCACCGGAAAGCACCGTCGCCGGCGATTAAGCCGTACGACGGCGTTGTATTTTGGTTGTGGACAAGTGACTCAACCCACGTCGAACGTGCGCTTGAGCGTAGGATACATGCGGTCAAGTTTTCGCCCGTTAGTACCGGTTAGCTTAACGCATTACTGCGCTTACACACCCGGCCTATCAACCTGGTAGTCTTCCAGGGGGCTTTCGAGCAATGCTCTTACGAAACCTGATCTTGGAGAGGGCTTCACGCTTATATGCTTTCAGCGTTTATCCTTTCCGCACATAGCTATCCAGCCGTGCCGCTAGCGCGACAACTGGTACACCAGAGGTGCGTCCTTCCCAATCCTCTCGTACTAGGGAAGACCCTCCTCAAGTTTCGCGCGCCCACGGTAGATAGGGACCGACCTGTCTCACGACGGTCTGAACCCAGCTCACGTACCGCTTTCATTGGCGAACAGCCAAACCCTTGGGAGCGCCTCCACCCCCAGGATGCGATGAGCCGACATCGAGGTGCCAAACCGCGCCGCCGCTATGGACGCTCGGGCGCGATCAGCCTGTTATCCCCGGAGTACCTTTTATCTGATGAGCGATGACCCTTCCATACGGAATCACCGGATCACTAAGCCCTACTTTCGTACCTGCTCGACCTATCGGTCTCGCAGTCAAGCACCCTTCTACCTTTGCGCTCTATGCCTGATTGCCGACCAGGCTGAGGGTACCTTTGGACTCGTCCGTTACTCTTTAGGAGGAGACCGCCCCAGTCAAACTGCCCGACAGACACTGTCCTCCGCCCGGTTCACGGGAATCGGAGTTAGAACTAAAGTATACCCAGGGTGGTATTTCAAGGACGGCTCCACCGAGACTGGCGTCCCGGCTTCACAGCCTCCCACCTATCCTACACAAGATATACCACAGCCCAATATCAGCCTGCAGTAAAGGTTCACGGGGTCTTTCCGTCTAGCCGCGGGTACGTGGCATCTTCACCACGACTACAATTTCACCGGGTCGCTGGTTGAGACAGTGCTTCAGTCGTTACGCCTTTCATGCAGGACGGAACTTACCCGTCAAGGAACTTCGCTACCTTAGGACCGTCATAGTTACGGCCGCCGTTTACCGGGGCTTCGGTCGCGAGCTTCGCCTTGCGGCTAACCCTCTTCCTTAACCTACCGGCACCGGGCAGGCGTCAGACCCTATACATCCTCTTACGAGTTGGCAGGGTCCTGTGTTTTTGATAAACAGTCGCTGAAGCCGATTTACTGTGGCCTCCAAAAGCTATTCACCTTCGGAGGCACCCCTTATCGCGAACTTACGGGGCCATTTTGCAGAGTTCCTTAACCAGCGTTCTCCCGAGCGCCTTAGACTACTCGTCTCGCCTACCTGTGTCAGTTTTAGTACGGTCACCGGAGCTTCAACCCTTAGAAGCTTTTCTCGGACGTCTTTCGGATGACTTCTCGAACGTAAACGCGATCGGGCCCGACCCTTGGCTTATGTCGGCGGATTTGCCTACCGACACCTCAGATCGTTCCACGGACATTTCTATCCGTACCGCTCACCCTACGGACGCCGTCCCTCCATCGGTCCACTCCGGTGGCGCAGGAATGTTGACCTGCTGTCCATCGTCTACGCCTTTCGGCCTCGACTAAGGGACCGGCTAACCCTGGGCGGAATTACCTTCCCCAGGAAACCTTAGGCTTTCGGCGAGCAGGATTCTCACCTGCTTTATCGTTACTCATTCCGGCATAATCACCTGTAGGGCCCGCAACCGCTCCTTTCGGTACGGCCTGTATCTGCCCTACAGCGCTCTCCTACCACTCAACGTCTCCGAAGAGACGCCGAGTCCATTGCTTCGGTGTATGGCTTACTCCCGTTCATTTTCGGCGCGGGGTTGCTCGACCAGTAAGCTGTTACGCACTTTTTAAATGGTGGCTGCTTCCAAGCCAACATCCTGGCTGTCTCAGCAACCCTACTTCCTTTGTGACTAAGCCATACTTCGGGACCTTAGCAGATGGTCTGGGTTGTTTCCCTCTCGTCCGCGGAGCTTATCCCCCGCGGACTGACTCCCGAGATAGTCGCACCGGTATTCGGAGTTTGGTTCGGCAGGGTAGCCGGCGAAGGCCCCCAAACCAATTCAGTCTCTCTACCCCCGGTGCGTAGTGACTCGAGGCTAGCCCTCAAGCTATTTCGGAGAGAACGAGCTATCTCTGCGTTTGATTAGACTTTCACTCCTCCCCACAGGTCATCCCCTCGGTTTTCAACCCAAGTGGGTTCGGGCCTCCACGCGGTTTAACCCGCGCTTCACCCTGCCCATGGGTAGTTCACGCAGTTTCGCGTCTACCGCCCACGACATACGCCCTATTCAGACTCGGTTTCCCTACGGCTTCGACCCGGAAGGTCTTAACCAGGCCGTGAACGGTAACTCGCCGGATCATTATGCAAAAGGCACGCCGTCACACATTCCCCTCCGAAGAGAGGCATAGTGCTCCGACCGCTTGTAGGCGCATGGTTTCAGGTTCTTTTGACTCCCCTAGCAGGGGTTCTTTTCATCTTTCAGTCGCCCTACTGGTTCACTATCGGTCGTCAGGTAGTATTTAGCCTTACGGGATGGTCCCCGTAGCTTCAGTCAGGGTTCCACGTGTCCCGACCTACTCAGGTACCCACGGGATGCAAGGCCGCTTTCGCGTACGGGGCTGTCACCCTCTGCGGCCCGCCTTTCCAGACGGTTCTGCTAGCAGCTTGCGTGTCCCATGTGTGGGCCCTACAACCCCGCAGGGAAAATCCCCGCGGTTTGGGCTCTTCCCCGTTCGCTCGCCGCTACTTAGGGAATCGAGTTTTCTTTCTTTTCCTCCGGTTACTTAGATGTTTCAGTTCACCGGGTGTCGCCCCGTGCACCTATGGATTCAGTGCACGGTAATTCGGGAATCCCGGGATCAACGCTCGTTTGACAACTCCCCCGGGCTTATCGCAGTCTTCCACGCCCTTCATCGCCTCCTGACGCCAAGACATCCACCATACGCCCTTAGTAACTTGACCGCATGGATCTTACGCTCGCATAAGCGCTTCACCACACGAAAGTTACCGTGTAGCTCGTAACGACAGTCGCCGTGAGATCCCAAAGGATCTCGATTTCGCTGTCGTTTCGCTCGACCCCAGACGGATCGAACGATGACGCTCGGCGTGGCTAATTGTGCCACTTGTACCACAACCAAGTTGTCAAAGAACAATCGGAGTGACCGTTCTGACGAACATCACTCCGAGCCAAACTTACGAGAATCGGATTCCATTCGTTTCTGGAACCCGGCTCTCGTCCTTTTGGCCGGGGGTTATCCCCTCACGAGTGTGCCCTCAAATTTAGTGGGCTTTGTTCAGCTCGTCAAGGGGGCCGGGCGATTTTTTTCTTCGCCCTGACGCCGGTCGTCGGCGTCTTTTCGAGACAAGTCATTATATCGACCGTCTCGACCCTTTCAACCCGCCCCATTCGAAATTTTCTTCTGGGCCGGGCTGCTTCTCGGATCGGCTCATGCGGCCGTCGCGAGAAGCTTAATCACACCATTTGTGGCGGCTTTCGTCAAGGGGCCGCCGGGTGATTTTTTCGGGCTCGGTTCGCTTGCCACACGCTGTCGCGTGCGAGCTTCGAACCGCAAGTTAAGATTTATAGATCGGCCGTCGCGAAACGTAAAGGGGGGAGGCTCGCGATTCGGCGAAAAACTTTACGGTTTCCGCGAGGACGCTGGGATGCGGATTTCTGCGATCGCTCAGATCTATAAGCACGGATATCGCTGGGGCGAGATTCTGGCTGTGCTGAGCAAATACGGGCTGGCCGACTGGATCGGACGTCTCGGCCCGGAATTTGCCAAGGATCTGCTCAAATCACAGAGTGGAACCGCGATCGCGCGAATTTCGTGGGAAACCCGTTGTCGGCTCGCGCTGATCGAGTTGGGGCCGGCGTTCATCAAGCTGGGACAAGTGCTCAGCACACGCCCCGATGTGGTCGGCGTGGCGATGGCCAAGGAATTCGAGGAACTCCAGACCAACGTCGAACCGGATCCGCCCGAAGTGGTTCGCAAGACTCTCGAGGCCGAACTCAACCGACCGCTTGACGATGTGTTCTCGGAATTCGAAGAGACGCCCGTTGCGTCGGCGTCGATCGGCCAGGTGCATCGCGCACGCCTGAAAAGTGGGGAGCGTGTGGTTGTCAAAGTTCAACATGCTGGGATTGCCCGCAAGTTGGAGATCGACCTCGACATCCTGATTGCGTTGGCCACGTTGATGGAGCGCATGCCGGAGTTTGCGCCCTATCGCCCCAGAGCGTTGGCGCAAGAGTTTCAACGAATGCTGTCGCGCGAGCTCGACTTCACTCGCGAGGCACGCCACATGGAGCAGTTTGCCCGCAACTTCGCCGGGGATCCGCGGATTCATATTCCGCAGTGTCATCGTTCCCTGTGCACGAAGCGCGTGCTGACCATGGAACGGCTCGACGGAATTCCATTGCGAGACCGCGAAGCGCTGGTTCGTCAAGGCGTCGACCTCGAAAAGATCGCAAAAAACGGGGCCGATATCTTCCTGAAGATGATTTTCGATCATGGGTTGTACCATGCCGATCCGCATCCGGGGAACGTGGTCGTGTTACCCGGCGATGTCATCGGGCTGTACGATTACGGCATGGTCGGGCGAATCGACGATCGGCTCCAGGATCAAATCGAAGAGATGCTGCTGGCGATCTCCGGGCAAGATGCCGAGTACCTGACGGCCATTATTACCCGCGTCGGAGCCGTGCCGCCGGGATGCGATCGGGCTTCGCTGGCCGTCGATGTCTCGGACTTCGTCAATTACTACGGGCATCAGCCCATCGATCAGTTCGATTTGGGCGGCGCATTGACCGAAATGACTGAGATCATTCGGCGATACAAAATCACGTTGCCCGCCCGGGTCACGTTGTTGATCAAAACCCTCATCAGCCTCGAAGGCACGGCGCAGCTCGCGTCGCCGCGTTTCAATCTTGTCGAGGTGATGCGGCCCTATCGGCGTCACATGTTGGCGAAGCGGTATTCGCCGCGAAAGATTTTTCGTCGCAGCCGCCAGTTCTACTGGCAGGTGCAGCACTTGATCGAAATGTTGCCGCAAGGATTGACGGACGTTTTTGAGCAGATCCAAAGCGGCAGTTTCGACATTCATTTGGATCACCGGGGACTCGAGCCCTCGGTCAATCGTCTCGTATTAGGATTGCTCAGTAGTGCATTGTTCATCGGCTCGTCGTTGCTGCTGGCAGGCGACGTTCCTCCGCACCTCGAGTCCGTTCCCTTTCTGGCCCGGTGGATCGAACTTGGCGCCATGCGGCAACTATCGTTGCCGGGGATGGTCGGGGTTGCGCTCAGCGCGCTGATGGGCGTGCGGCTCTGGTATGCCATCAAGAAATCGGGAAGGCTGGAAGATCGTTGAGCCGAGCCGTTCCGTGTGCCAGAGAAACTAGTCGGCCGCATGGGGGCCGTCGTCGACCGGCTGCTGAGGGCGACGTGTCCATTCGTCGAGAACGGCTTTCACTTTCCGGTCCAGTTCATCGAGACTCGCCGTCAGCTTTCGATGTTTTTCTTCCAATGCGCGAAACAGTTCTGTGGGGTCAATTGCAGTGGCGTGATGTGCGTGGCCGGTTTGCGGGCCTCGTCCTGCTTGGGGAAACATCACGGATGTGTTGCTCATGGTGGGAAACTCCCTCTGATGGTTGGGCAGGTTCATGGGCCGTCGTGTCAAATCGGCCGATGAAACGGGGGATTCCAGTCTTGAACGAGCGGAATTCTTCGGTTTTGGGGAACGACGGCGCAGTGGTGGTAAACTTTGCGGATCCTATCGGCGATCATGGGAAAAAGAGATGGATTGGATTTCCCCACTGGAGGGGGTGTGTCGGTCGTGCGCCCTGGAGGCTAGACAAGTGTGTCGCTTCGAGGTAACATCATACGTTCTCGCCGTTTAGGGCGAGGATGATGCGATACCGCAGCGGCAACATCACAGGCAGTCGCGGAAACATTTTGCGGTGAATGACGGTGAGGTACGGCGAGCTGTCGCCGCCGTGCCGGTGCGAATCCCCATTGGACGTTTGGTTGACAGAGGAGGATGCTTGGTGGTCAAGTTGATTTTGCGCGAGGGGGAATCGGTCCAGGAGGCCGTGCGGCGGTTTCGGAAGCTGGTTGAACGCAGCGGCATCAAGAAAGAAATGCGTCGCCGCGAGTACTACGAGAAGCCCAGCGAAACCCGCCGTCGGGCCCGACTTCGGGCTGAGCGTCGCGCCCGTCGTAACCGCATGCTGGGACGCTGAAACCGAAGCTGAGCAATCCGCTCCGGTCCGCGTCCGACCGGGGGGAGCTGCATTCAGTACGGCGGCTTTGCCGCCTCTAAGATCGCAATGAACATCAGGCGGACCATACCTTTGTCGCATCGCGGGTGGTGGTCGGCCTTTTTCTTTGCTGTGGCAGTGGTTGCGACCTCCGCCGCTTTCGGGCGATGCGAACCGCGATGTGTCGTGGTTGCTGCCTATGGAGATCGTCCGGCGAACGTCCGCATTACCGTGCGCAGCGGGACGTTGCGAGGTCGGTTGTTACCTGGGGATATCGTCGTCTGTTTTGCTGGTGAACCGCTATTCGTTGCCGCGTCGTGTGACGGCGAGGACGGCGAAGCCGGGCGGCAGGTGGAACCGGGGGAGTTGGCCGTCATTCTAGCCGGGCGTGAACAGGACTCGCCGCATATCCTTCGATTCTTCGACGCCGCGGAGACGGACAACCTCGAAACCGAAGCCGCCTCTCGGTGGTGGGAAAAGAGGCTTCACACTTCTTCCCGTACCGGTTACAGGCATGTGGGCCGATATTGGTTGCTGCCCGGACCGGCAGCGATGTTGCGGATCCCGACCAAAATCCTTGTCGACGATGATGAGCCCGCCGCCCGTGCCGTGTGGGAAGCTCGTTTGCGGGAGCGAATCGAGCGGGCCAACGACGTCTTGCGGAAAGCCGTTGGGACGGAACTGGAGGTCGTGGCCGTATCGGAATGGCGTAGTGACGACAAAGTTCAGTCGTTTTCCGATACTTTCCGTGAGTTCGTTTCAAACGTATCTCCCGAACCTGGCGAACTCGCGATCGGCTTCACCTCGCAATGGCCGGCTGATGCCCGCGAGAATCGCTTGGGTGGTGCCCGCGGCTTACTCGGAACGCACGTGCTGCTTCGGACGGCGGGAGCAAAGGTGACGGAGGCTGAGCGTCTTCAAATGCTTCTGCACGAATTGGGGCATTACCTGGGGGCCGTGCATATTCGGGATGCTGATTCGCTGATGCAGCCGGTTCTTGAAGAACGTCGCGCCCGGGCGAAGGAATTTCATCTTGGGTTTGATCCGCTAAATACGCTGTTGGTCAACCTGTTGGTAGATGAAATCGTTCAGCAGCACGGTCGTTCCGAACGATTGCCGGCGTCGACGAGCGAGAAAGTTTATGCAGTCCTGGACGTGATCGACAGAGTCGGACCGAAGGACGGCTCGTCGGCCCGATTACGTGAGGTGATCGCCCTGTTGGCTGATCCCCCTGCCCCGCTGGGAACTCCCGGCGTTGAACCGGTGCCGCCGCAGCCGGCATCGGCAAACGATTCCGATTCGCACGATGAGCCAAGGCGTGAGGAAATCACGACAAGGCAAGGCCGCGACGTCGACAACGACACACCGGAAGAAAAGCCGTCCGTTCCGCGAGAAAATCCATCTCCAAGCGAATCGATCGCAACGGGGAAGTCGCGTGAGATCGACGAACGTCCGGCTGAGCATCCCGAGTTGACGACACCGATCGGAACTTCAAAAGAACAGGTCGTTCCGTCGGACGAAGGAATTGCCGCGTCTGCTGGGGCGATCGTGCGGGCAGTCGTTGAACAAGCCCGCCAGACTCGCCAAGGGAGCGAGGAAACCGGCGGGCGGCTCGAAGGGGACGGCTGGACGGAATATCTTGTGCGGGAGACGGCTTCTGCGGCGTGCCGTTTGCCGGCTGATCGACAAAGTGAAGCCCCGAAGGCCTTTCTACTTGCCCTGGGGGTGTTGTTCGACGACTCAGACATGATGCGCCGCCAGCCGATTGTGGGGCGGGTTTGGCGGGAAATCGAGACAGAGGATCAGCGGGCGTGGCGCATTCGCAGCCTGGGGCGAATCACGATTCAGGACCGTCACGATTGGGCGCAGCATTTCGCCGTGTCGGCGGCGCTTACGGCCGTGGTGGGGCCCGGCATGGCCGAGACGGCGGGACGAATGAAGGAATGGCGGGATTCGGACGGCGGTTCGGGGTGGAGTTTTGCCGATCTGGGCGCGGATCTGGTGGGTGTCGAGTTTGCCCAGCGAATTCTGACGAGTCGATTGTCGCTTCAAGCTGTTTCGCAAAATTTTCGATTGGACGATTTTTTCCCTCCGCTGCACGGGATGGAAGAGGGACTTTCTCGAGACGACGTTCTACGACGTTATGGCGGGATGGCGACAGCCCGCATGAATCAGGCGGTCGAGACGCTTCGTAGGACGATTTTGGAGCGTCCCGGATATTCTGCTTCTCCCTGATCTTGGGGGCAAAAGCCGTGTGCCAAAATGGCAGGCGAATAGCTCTTTTAGCTGGAAGTAGACCGCACACGGCTTGGAATATGCATCCTCACTCACGTGAATAGATGTGACGTAAGTTATTGTTGTATAGGGAGATATGGCAGTGTCAGGCCGGGGCGGCAAACTTCCCTGAAAACGGAACGAAGTTTGCAATACGTCTGTGTACCTTTGTGTAGCGTTCCGATCGAACCGCACTACATCAGGAGACGGGTCAAACTTCGAGGTGCCGAAAATGGATCCCCAACAACTCCGAGGGCAACGCGTTGCGCGTCGTTTGCGGGAGTGCGAGGGATACCTGGAACTCGGGCTGCCGCACAAGGCGTTGGAACGGCTGGATTCGATTCGCGATGTGGGCGAATGGCGCGGCGTCGTCGAGATGCTCCGCGGCCGCATCTGCTTGGTAATGGGGGACTTGCCGAAAGCTGCCGAGGCCTTTCGTGCTGCGGCCGAATACTCGAGTGCCCCCCATGATCGGTTGGCTTGGGGATCACTCAGTCACGTCTACCGTCTCTGTGGTGAGCCGTTGTTGGCGATTCAAACCTTGGGGCGTGCTCGTGGGGCGTTTGCGAAGCCGTATCAAGGACCGCACGGGAACCAGTGGCCTTTTGGCCAAGATCTCGGCACCGGATCAGGCGATGTCGGGGCGGCGTCATGAGGTCTCCGGACGCACGACCTGAACGACCGTCGGCTGAACAGGGGCGCTTGTGGCATCCGTCAAGGCGGCAGTTTGGAACACGACCAGTTCGGCTGGAGCGCCTGGTGTCAACGAAGCCGGCCGATCGCCCATCAGACGGCACGGGACGACTGAGGCCCAATCCCACGCTGTCGAAAGCGGCACTTCGGCTGCGCGGGCGGCGGTGAACACGTTGACAAGCAGCGGGAACGAGGCTGCCGCCAACAGTGCCGGGTTCGCCCCCGAGACGATCTTGCCGTTCGCCAAAATCTTGATGTCCCCCAGTTGAGTGCGGTAGCGTCCCGGATCGCACCCGGCCATCCCGGAAAGGTCGCTTACCAGGCATGTCTTGTTGTGGCCTTTGACCCGTGCGATCACCTTGATGACCGCATCCGGCAAGTGGAAGCCGTCGGTGATCAAGCTCGCAGTGAGGCGGTCTTCGGCCAGTTGGGACCAAATGTAGTTGGGGTGTCGCGGAAGGATCGGATGCGCGCCGTTTCCCAGATGCGTACTCAAACAGGCGCCCGCCTCGGCGGCCGCCCGTATCTGGGAGTCGTTCGCTGCGGTGTGACCGATGGCGACGCGAATGCCGTCGGTCGTCAGCCGCCGAATGAAAGAAACACTCTCCGGGTACTCTGGGGACAGAGTGACCAGGCGGATCGTGCCCTCGGCCGCTCGTTGCAGCCGGTCGTACAACGTCTGATCGGGCGGAACTACGTATTCGGCCGGATGCGCCCCGCGAGGACCGTCTTGAGGACTGATGAAGGGACCTTCCAAATGAATTCCGGCGATCGCAGAATGGCGATGCCGTCGCCGGTATTCGGCAATCGTCGCGACGGCATGCTCCATGATCTCGGGCGCATTCGTCGTGACGGTGGCCAAGAATCGTGTGGTGCCCGAGGCGACCACCGCTCGACAAATCCGATCGACGTCTTGGAGTGCGAGATCGGGGGAGGAAAACTCTTTGCCGCCGAAGCCGTTGATTTGAAGGTCGAACAGGCCGACCCCCACCCACGGCAGGGATGTTTCGTCGGTTGATGTTTCGAGCGGACGGGCGTCGGCGATGTGTCCCGAATCAATGGTGAGGCGTACCGGTTTATTCCCTCCGATGGGACGGGCGACGATTTCCGTGACCATGGAGTTCGCTCGACGCTAAGCGATGGGTTCGGCAGGCGCCAGAAAACGGCGATAGGTGCGGGGATCGCCGGCAACGACCAATGCGTATACGGTCTCCCCTTCCCGCCACACAGCAACGGAAGTCCGACTGCCTCGCACCTGCGGCAAGCGGGGCGGAAACGCCGGACAGCGATCGACGGGGATCCGAGCGGCGTACAACGTGGCGACCTCTTGGGTGCGTAGCCGAATATCGAACGCCACGGCTCGGAAACTGCCCAATTGTGCGATTCGCCACGTAATCGCGGCCTCGCGACGTAATTCGTGAGGGAAGGCGAATTCCGGTTCGGCGGTGTCCAAAGCCGTGCCCGTTCCGAACAGGGTTGCTTCGGCTTTCCAGTTTTCTTGTGCCATTGCGGCGATCTGCGAGATCGTCCGGCGTGGTTCCGGCGGCCGAAAGAGCCACGCGATGATTGCGGCACCGGCAGCCACCGTAGAACCGGCGCCGAGCATGGTGAGGATGCTTCGGCGCGTCCACCGGGAGCGTCGAACGACGGGCGCCGGTATTTCGGCCGTTGCGTTCAGCCGTTCGAGAATGCGATCTTCAAGCCCGTCCGGGACGGGCGTTTGCGAAAGGGCTTCACGAACGACGGCGTCGAATTTGCATGACTCTTCATATGCGGCCGCCGCCTTCGGATCGGTCGCCATCAGCGCATGAAAACGGCGCGCAACGGAATCATCGGCACCATCCCGCTCGGGACGGAACACCTCGAGCAAATCGTCGGGATTCGGAGAGGTGTTTTCGGGATTCGTCATCGGCCGTGTTGCCCGAAATCTACGATTCGAGACCACGCCGCGTCTCGATTGCCGGTGCCAAGAGGCTGCGCAGTCGCTTCTTGGCTCGCGAGAGGCGGCTCATTACCGTCCCGATTGGAATATTCAATGCTTCCGCAATTTCACGATACGGCAATTCTTCGAAATAATGCATCAAGACGACCACCCGAAAATCGTCGGGCAGTTCGGCGATTGCTGCCGAAAGCCGTTCCCCGTCGAAAGGCGGTTCCTCTACGTGATCCGTCAGTCCATCACCGGTTTCGCCCAAAAGGACCGGGCGATTTCGACGTTTCGACTTCAAGAACAGCGATCTCGCAATAGCCAACAACCAACCACGTGCGCCTGACGGCTCGCGAAGTTGATCGCGTTTTTCCAAGGCGCGGGCGAACGTTTCTTGTGTCAAATCCTCGGCATCCCCGACGTTTCCGGTCAGATGGTACGCGTAACGATACACGTCTGCCGCGTGATCGCGTACCAACTGTTCGACAGAGGGTGATACCGACGGCCGCTCCATAACGAACGTTGCCCTGTTCTGGTAGATGCGCCGACTCCACCGATTATTCCCCAAAAAGGCTGGCTGCCCTTTTAGGGGGTGGTTCATCCTACAGAAGAAAAATTTAGCTTTTCGGGGAATAGATTCCTAGGGTTGAGGGTCTTTCTCGTTGTAGAGCTAGTCGCTGAGTCGGTCCCGATCTTGGGGATCGCAAAGCAAACTTTTCCTGTTTTTCCCCTTTGAGGAGGAGTGTGTGAGATGAAGAAGTTCGCGTTGTTCCTGATGATGTTGTTGGGCGTCAGCTTCCTGACCATCGGCTGCAACAAGCCCGCCGCGACCGAGGGCGGTGACGAGCAACCTGCCGCGACGGAAACCGAAGCCACCGGTGAAGAGGCTGCCGAAGAGGCTACCGGCGAGGCGGCGGAAGAGGGCGCCGAGGGCGAAGCCGCTGAAGGCGAGTCGGCCGGTTGATCGCCACCGAAGCCATCCGGTGTTGCCCAATCAACGCATGTGTTCCCTCTTGCCGAGGGGCTGCATTGGTGTTGAAGCCGGCAACGGCGGACGGAATGTAACGCATAGAATACCGGTGGAAAGTCTTGACGGGGCTTTCCACCGGTTTCTCTTTTGGGGCACCGTTGTGCAGCGACGGGGCTTTCAATTGTCGACCGGCGACAAGCGGCTGCAGCTTGGATTATGCCGTTCGTCCTCCTCGGCGCGGAATACGTTTGGCGGACGACTTGCCCTTGCGACGCTTCGTCTTTGCTTTGCGCTGAGATGGAGGCCCCGCTGAGCGGCCGCCGGATCGTTGCTCTCGCAATTCCATGATCCGGTCGCGAATGGCTGCCGCGCGTTCGAATTCCAGGGCCTCTGCGGCTGCGAGCATTTCGGCTTCCAGTTCGGCGAGGTATTCCTCGGTGAGAAAGGTCTGTTCGTCGGCGCGGCCGACGGCGGCGTTGGCTGCGCGGTGCGCGGCCACTTCCGACTCGATTCCTTGTCGGATGTTCTTGCGGATCGTTTCCGGCGTAATGCCGTGCTTTTCGTTGTATTCTTGCTGTATCTTACGACGGCGATGCGTTTCTTCGATCGCTCGTTGCATCGAGTCGGTGATCTTGTCGGCGTACAGGATCACTTTGGCGTTGACGTTACGAGCGGAACGACCGATTGTTTGGATCAGCGACGTTTCGCTGCGTAGAAAGCCTTCTTTGTCGGCGTCCATGATGGCTACCAGCGAAACTTCGGGCAAATCGAGTCCTTCTCGTAGCAAATTGACGCCTACCAGCACGTCGAATTGCCCTTCCCGAAGCTCACGTAACAACTCGACACGCTCGATGGCGTCCAGTTCGCTGTGCAACCACTTGCAGCGGACGTCTTGCTTACTGAAATAGTCGGCTAAGTCCTCGGCAAGTCGTTTCGTCAGCGTGGTTACGAGAACACGTTCACCGACGGCCGCGCGCTGCCGAATTTGTTCCAACAAGTGCGGAACCTGATTTTGTGCCGGTACGACTTCGATTTCCGGATCGAGCAAGCCGGTCGGACGAATGATTTGCTCGACGACCTCGCCGCCTGTTTGAGCCAGTTCGTAGTCGCCCGGTGTGGCCGAGACAAAAATCACTTGGTTGATTTTCTTTTCCCACTCTTCGAATTTGAGGGGGCGGTTGTCCAGCGCACTGGGTAATCGAAACCCGTGCTCTACGAGCGTCGTCTTGCGACTGTGGTCGCCGGCGAACATACCGCGGATTTGTGGGACGGTGACATGCGATTCGTCGACAAACAAGAGAAAATCGTCGGGAAAGAAGCTGAACAGCGTGTCCGGCGGCGAGCCCGGCGGACGCCCCGACAACGGCCGCGAGTAGTTTTCGATTCCGGGGCAATACCCGATCTCTTGGAGCATTTCCAGGTCGTACCGGGTGCGGGCGTTCAATCGTTGCGCTTCCAGCAGTTTTCCGGCCGCCTTCAACTCTTTGACCCGCTCGTCGAGTTCGCGCCGAATTTCGTCGACCGCTCGCTGAATGCGTTCCATCGGCAGCACGAAATGCTTTGCCGGATACACGAATACTTGTTGCTCACGGCGAATCACTTCACCGGTCAACGGGTTGATGATCGACAGTTGCTCGACTTCGTCGCCCCAGAACTCGACCCGGTAAGCGAATTGTTCGTATGAGGGGTAGACCTCGACACAGTCGCCGCGAACGCGGAAGGTGCCGGGGCTGAATTCGACATCGTTCCGTTCGTATTGGATGTCGATCAATTTTCGCAGTACGACGTCGCGGTCGATGATCTGACCGACCCGCAAACCGACCATCATGGATCGGTAATCTTCGGGCGATCCCAATCCGTAAATACACGAAACGCTGGCGACGATGATGACGTCTCGGCGGCTCATCAGCGCACTCGTGGCCGCCAGCCGAAGACGATCGATTTCTTCATTGATCGAGGCGTCCTTTTCGATGTAGATGTCGCGCTGCGGAATGTACGCTTCGGGTTGGTAGTAGTCGTAGTAGCTGACGAAATAGTGGACCGCGTTGTGAGGAAAGAATTCACGAAACTCGGCGTACAGTTGGGCGGCCAAC
This sequence comes from Thermostilla marina, assembly GCF_054657455.1. NCBI lineage: Bacteria > Pseudomonadati > Planctomycetota > Planctomycetia > Pirellulales > Thermoguttaceae > Thermostilla > Thermostilla marina. The sequence continues at coordinate 2,360,413 of NZ_BAAHYR010000001.1, forward strand.
GTCTTGTTGTGCGATAGGACGAGTGTCGGACGTTGGGCATACTGGATCACGTTGGCCATCGTAAATGTCTTGCCCGAACCGGTAACGCCCATTAAGACTTGCGCGCGCTTGCCCTCGTCAAGGCCGCGACACAACTGTTCGATCGCTTTGGGTTGATCGCCTGCGGGTTGGTACGGCGCAACGAGCTGGAACACGGCGGCAGGAACTCCTGGATGAGGGGTGCGGCCGATCGGCCGCGGATCATGCATCGATCAACGCCCGAAACAGAATTGAGTTGTCGTTAATTGTATCCGCTTCGGGATGCCCGGATGAGGTCCCGTCCTTTCGGTCGTCGGAAACCGGGTCGCTCATCCGCGGCGAACGCGCGATCTGCGTCTGGTCGGCCGTTCCGTACCGCGGTAAGATACTAGTTCAGCGGTCGGCGAAGGTACCCTCCTGGGGTGGCGCCGCCTTCAGCAGAAGATTTCCGATTTCAGGAGCGAGGTTAGATGACGCGCCCCGTAGTCCTCGAAACCGATTTGCCGTTTCCCGTCCGTCGCGGTAAGGTGCGTGACGTATACGATCTGGGCGATCGTTTGTTGTTGGTAAGTACCGATCGAATCTCGGCTTACGATTGGATTTTGCCGAACGGCATTCCGGACAAAGGACGTGTATTGACCCAAATCGCGGCCTTTTGGTTTGATCTGTTGGGCGTTCCGAACCACGTCGTCACGACCGACGTCGACGCGATGGATCTGCCGGAAGGCGTGGACCGGGAAATCCTTCGAGGGCGAACGACGCTCGTCAAGAAAGCGGAAGTCGTGCCCGTCGAATGTGTGGTTCGAGGCTACCTCTCGGGGTCGGGGTGGCGCGAGTACCGGGAGGCGGGCACGGTCTGCGGGATTCGGTTGCCGGAGGGACTACGGGAAAGCGATAAGCTGCCCGAACCGATCTTCACTCCCGCGACGAAAGCGACCGAGGGCCACGACGAGAACATTTCGTTCGAGCAAATGATCGAAATCACCGGTCGCGAGGTGGCCGAGGAATTGCGACAAAAGAGCATCGATACGTTTCGTCGAGGGGCCGAATACGCACTGGAACGAGGCATCATCATCGCTGATACCAAATTCGAGTTCGGTCGCGTCGACGGGGAATTGATTCTGGTCGACGAAGTGCTCACGCCCGACAGTTCCCGCTTCTGGCCTGCCGATCAGTACGAGCCGGGACATGGTCAGCCGTCGTTCGATAAACAGTTCGTGCGCGATTGGCTCGACTCGACCGATTGGGACAAGAACAGTCCACCGCCGGAGTTGCCGGAGGATATCGTGGCGAAAACGCGTGCCAAGTACGTTGAAGCGTACGAACGACTCACCGGTCGCACGTTCGGGTGAGGAACCGTTTCAACCGGCACGCACGCCGGGAGATACCGGTCGGGCATCGGTTGCCGGCGGAAAGCAAGTAAAGCAGGCAGAGACGACCATGTTGCGTTATTGGACCGCTGGAGAATCGCACGGCAAGGGACTGGTCGCTATCGTCGATGGATTTCCGGCCGGGCTCGAAATCGATACCGAAATCATCGACGCGGAACTGCGACGGCGCCAAGGCGGTTACGGACGAGGCGGACGCCAGCGAATCGAGACCGATCACGTGGAGATTCTCTCGGGAATATGGCGGGGGAAGACGTTGGGAAGCCCCATCGCCCTGCTGGTGCCGAATCGCGATTACAAGATCGAGCGGATGGAGGATCTTGAACGTCCGCGGCCCGGCCACGGCGATCTCAGCGGGGCGGTCAAGTACCTCGGCTCGATTCGTGGAATTCTGGAACGTGCCAGCGCCCGAGAGACTGCCGCCCGCGTTGCGGTCGGCGCTCTCGCACGGCAATTGCTGTCGCTGGTCGGTATCGATTTGGTCGGGTACGTCGTTGAACTGGGGGAACTGAAGTTTCCTCCGCCCGAGGCGGATATTGCCGAACTGCGACGATTGCGGGATGCAAGTATCGTCTATTCGACGCGTCCGGAGCACGATGAACAGGCCAAGGACCTGATCGACACGTGCCGAAAAGAAGGTGACACGCTCGGTGGGATCGTCGAAGTCCGCGTCGATAACGTGCCCTTCGGCCTGGGGTCGCATGCACAATGGGATCGCAAGCTCGACGGACGGTTGGCGCAGGCGGTCATGTCCATTCAGGCCATCAAGGGCGTCGAAATCGGCTTGGGATTCGAGGCGGCGCGACGGCGCGGCTCGCAAGTCCACGACCCGATCCAATTCGATCCGGACGATGTGGAATCTCACCGTTTGGGATATCAGCGGCCCACGAACAACGCGGGTGGGCTTGAAGCCGGAATGACCAACGGCCAGCCGATCGTCTTGCGGGCCGCCATGAAACCGATCAGTACGCTGGCGAAGCCGCTCGAATCGATCAACCTGGCATCGAAGCAGCCCGAATCGGCCAGCTACGAACGAAGCGACGTGTGTGCCGTTTCGGCCGCAGGCGTAATCGTCGAAAACGTCGTGGCCTTCGAGATCGCGGCAGCTTTGGTAGACAAATTCGGCGGCGACAGCGTCGAGGAGATGATCACCCGTGTGCAGCTCTTCGAGTCGATGGCTCGTAAGAGATGAAATGTCCCCTTGTTGGGTGGGTAGATCTGCGTTGCCTTGCCGGACGGTTTCGGGACATAATACGGTCGATTCCATCGTCCGGGCGCGATGATACCGGATGCATCGCCTTCGGCCGGTATTGCAAACAAGGATGTTTGCCATGTCGGAACGCACAACGCGTCGTTTGCTTGTGGGAGTGGTTTTGGTCGGCTGTTTCGGGCCGACGGCGGGAATCGTCGGGCTGAATATCTATCACCGCTCGGACGCGTTTCGAAACCATCTCGTGGACTCATTTCGCCAATGGTGCGCGGCAGAGGCTTCACTCGGAGGCGCAGCCACTCCACGGCCCGGTGTGATTCGTTTGGACGACATCGTTTTGCGTCGCCCCCTGACGGGGACCACCTTCGCGGAAATCGATCAACTTCGCATCGCGTCCGTAGTTGCGGCGGAAGACGATACCGGCCCCGAATCGGCTCGAAGGGTACGGCTCACCTGTCGCAACGTGACGATTTCGGCCGAAGCCTTGCCCGCATTGCGCGAACGCTTGGAAGAAATCGTTGCCGGACGACGCGGCTCCCTGCCCTGCCCGGTCGAATTCGAATTCAGTGAAACGACACTACTCGGCGCCGGCGGTGACGATGCGGCTCCGGCCGTACAAGCGGCACGAGCCCTGCGGGAAATCCGTGGTACGATCGAACCGATCCCGGGCGGGATGGCAGCCGATTTCGTTTGCCGGTTCGATGACGAGGCGGTGGCGCGCTTTCGTTTCGAGGCGGTGGTTGAAAATGGGCTGGTCTTGCATCGTTGCGGTGTCACGACGGGGGAAACGCGAGTCGATAATGCTTTCCTGGGTTTGGTGTGGCCGCAATGGCAAGTGTGGGCTCCGCAGGGACAATTCGCGGGGTACGTCTGGTGCGTCGAACGCGAACCGGGGCGGTGGTCGGGGGAACTGACGGGCGAGATTTCAGGGATCGCTTCGGCGTTGCCGTGGTCGGCCGGAATGCCGGTGAACCACGTGCATGTTTCACAGTTTCGATGGGAACCGGGCGAGATCACGGCGGGACGCATCACCCTGACCGGAGTCGACCGCGAAACCGAGGCTTTCAACGTTTCGTTAGACGTGTGTCGGCGCTGGGCCGCGCATTTCGGGACGTTGTCGGTTCCCGTGACGATGACGCCTTCTTTGCCGAAGACCATCACCGTGCGGCGGGTAGGTGCCGAGTTCTACTTGCTGCCCGAAGGTGTTTATGTTCGCGGCACCAAGGACATGATTCGCCAAGATTGCCTCGCCGAGGGGGAAAATAACCAACTCATCGTCGTCACCGGCAATCAACCGATACCCTGGTCACAAGTTCTGTCATTGATACGCTCGTCGTTGGAGGATAGCGAGCTTTCGACGTCGGTAAAGCATTGGGGGCTGTTGCAGCTTGCCGACCGCATGCAGAAATCACGGCAGGAAGAACTGCCGGTGATGACCGAGACTGTGAGGCCTGCCGTGATCGGCTCCTCCCTCGGAAACTTACCGTCGGCATCCGTAGTCCCAAGCTCGCCCGAACCAGGATACGGAGCCCCACCGGGCGACGCAGAAGGCAGCTCGGCGCGGGAAAACGTTTCGGCGGCAATTTCGTTGCCCGTGCAATAGTTCCGCCGGCCGACTACGCGAACGGCAAAGCGTTCGTCTCGACTCTACGAGACGGCTTTTTCGACGCTCGTGTTCGTGTCGGGTTTCGATTCTTCAGCCCGCAAAGAGTCGGGAGGCGATTCGGGCGGATGGTCTCTCCGGTCCGATGAGGACATTTCTTTTCGATAACGGAGATAGGCGGCTCCCACGAACAGGAGATTCAGCGTGAAGAACGCGACGATGTATTCGCCACCGCCGCCGCCTTCCCCGGCGTACGAATGTAAACCTGGTCCCATCAAGAAATTCACACCATACCATGCCCACACGATGGCAATCATCCCGAATACGGAACCTGCGGCCAAGCCGAACGTGTTGAGCCATCTCGCGTAGCGTCCGTGCATGATTACCATGTACACAAGAATGGAGATCAATGCCCAGACTTCCTTCGGATCCCAGCCCCAGAAACGTCCCCACGACCGATCGGCCCACACGCCGCCGAGAATCGTGCCCGCCACCAGGAGCACGACGGACACCTTGACGGCCTTGTACATGTACGGCCCCAGGTCGAGACACGGTTGCGGCGGATACACGGCGGTTGCCGACCCGGTGCCGCCCCCGGCCGGGCGGTGGACTTCTCCCGTGGTCGTGGTTTCCTCGCCGGACAGCTCGCGCCGACGGTACTTGCCGAACAGGTAGTAGAACAACGCGGCGTTGCCCAGTCCCCAAGCCAGCAATCCTCCTCCGTAGCCGGCGGTAACGGTCAGCACGTGCGCGAAAAGCCACATCCGGTCGCGCAAGATCGGTTGAATCGACGTGATGTTGCTGTTCCAAACGGGAGTAAAGTACGCAACGACTGCAACCAGGAACGCGAGCGCAGCTCCGGCTTTGGCGAACGGAATACGCCGCACGCATTCGTCGGTCGCCGTCCAAACGCGACCCTTGGCGAGCGATGCGGGAATCGTTACCGCGGCAAATACCACGGTGAGGACGGCACGCGGAACATACCACGAAGCCGACAGCAAAATCAGGATTCCCACCGACCATCCCAGCAAACTGTTGACCAGGACCCCGGTGGCGGCTCCTCGAGCCGTGGCGTCCAAGAGCCCTTCAGGCAATAGGTCGAACACGGGCCTGTTGGCTGCCGCGCCGTACGGTCGAACAGCCAACAGGTAGAAGAGGAGGCCGGTCAATAATGCCCGCGGCAGAAGACTCGCGATCGGCACGATCTTCGCCCAACGAGACGAGTCGTCACGAAGCGCCTTGGTCTCCCACGTTCCGGGGATTCCGGTCATGCGCCACGCGCGAGTGAGCCCTTCCCCGTACAACGGCCGCAGTGAAAAACCGATCGCCAGTAGGCCCATCACGAGCGATACGAATACCACGCTCTCGAACATGTTCGTGACCGGCGCCCAACCGGTGATCAGAACGCGCAGTACAAAACCGTAAATCGTAACGGCCTGCGCAACGATCAAGAGGATGATCCCGAACCAGAACAGCGGCGAACGAAGCCTGCCGACCGACAGTACCAAGACCAGGAACGCGCACAGGTTGACGACCCAAGACCACAGAAACGGATCGAAACGGTAATAGTGAACTTCTCTCAAGACGTATCCCGGCGGCGGATACGCGGTTTGCGCGAGTACGTCCCGGCTGGAGTCCGGTACGTCGAGTTCCCGACGAAGCGGCTCGACGGCCTCGCCGATGCTACGCAGGGCCGACCGGAAATCCACCAGTGCACGTCGGAATGCTTCGGCGCGGTTCGGATAATCTCGATCGCGGTACACCTCCGTCGCGTGGTCGAATGCGATTCTCGCCTTTTGGAGTTCGTCCTTGGGATATCCTCGCAATAGTTCGTCCGAGCCGTGAAGCAACGCGGGCAAGCTGATCCACGGTTGCAGGGCGATATCCGATTCACGATCGACGATCAAGCACACTTCATACAGTGCCGGAACGACATGCAGCGTGAACGTGCCTTGTTCGTACAGGAACAGGTGTAAAGATTGAACTTGCCGGTCTAATGCCTTTGTCTTTGTGGACAATGTCAACAAGGCGGCCCGGATCGACTTCATTCGCTCCGCATCGGTTGCCGAATCTTGCCGTCCTCGTTCATCGAGTTGCCGAAGCGATTCGACGATGCGGGTGGTCTGTTGCTTCAAGTCGACCAGGACGGCATCGAATTCGGAGAGCTCACCCCCCTTGGAGACAAGGTTCGTCAGTTTGTCGAAGTCGCCGGAAATTGTCTCGATGGGGTTGTCATCTCCGAAGAGTCCGATGGACGAAAGGCCGCTCAGCTCCGGCTCCAGTTCTCGCCAATTGCCGAGAGCATCGCGCAACGTCGCAAAGAAGGGACGCGACTCACCGGGACGCCTTACGGGAGAATACGAGAGCAACCGAAACGTTTGATACGCCGTCCACAGTTCTTGAGCCTTGCGGTCGACCCCGACCAGCCGAAATGTGCGCCCGCTCGATTCAACCGCTTCACGACGACGCATTAAGTCTTCCATCCAGGCCTGGAACGCCGAAGCCTTGGCTACTTCGGCCGGCGACACGAAGTTGATCCGCTTGCCCGCAGGATCGTTCACGGGAAGCCCCAGCAAGTCTCGTCGTAGTTCTTCGTGCGCGGCAGGCAGGAAGGCAACGTGTTCCCAGCGTTCCGGTTCGACAATCCAACTGAATATTAGTTCGGCCGGGGTGAATTTCCGGGGAGTGCCGTCCGGAAACAGCGGTTTCCATTGATCGTCCGGGGCATCTCGAGGCGGAGACAACGTAGGGCTCTTCTTTCCGCAGATTGTGTCCGCCATTTCTCGAGCCCAGCCCAGGATCGGTTTGATCCGACCATCGTCGTAGATTGGGATCTCTTCCCACACGGACCAATCGAGTTGATCGTTGGATGCGGCGGCGACCGATTTCGGCGTCGAGACGCCGGAGGACATCCAGAGGCCGCATGTCGTCACGAGAATTACGAAAACACGAAGACGAAACATGAATGACCCTTTGACGGTGAAGAAAGGCATACCCGAGCGTCGTACCGTTCTTGAAATCATATCCGGTGCGGCAACGAATTCAGGCAGTGATTCGCGTTTGACCGAGTTTCCGGACCCGTAACGTGAGTAGGAAGCTTTCGGCATTGCTTCTCATGTCTACGGGGTCAGTGTGGTTTCGGACCGGTTTTGATCGTTATGGGGTTTGTCGTCGTTACGTCGTGACGATGCGGGCGATTCGGGCGTTCTGCGCCGGAAGAAATAGGCTTTCATAAAGAACATGACGGCAATCCCGGCTACGATCATCAACGAACCAAAGTATTTGAGGCCTCGGCCCGGGTCATAATTCAGCGTGAAGTGGGACACGTAGATTTCTTCACGTTGCTCGGCGGCTGCAAAGTCGATCGGGAAACCGGGATCGCCCGGTCGGAAGGGACCGCTGAACGATGACTGGTACACCCGAAACATGCGACGCGTTCGCGGATCGGTGAACGGAACGGGATGATTCAATTCGATCCGGACATCTTTCGCCGTCAAGCGGAGACGCGTTCCGTCTTCGTCGACGATTTCTTGGAAAGAATCGGTCGTGCTTTCTTCCGGTCCGATCAAATCGACCGGGAGGAACAGATCGACGCTGCTGGCGTAGTAGGCAGGCTGACGCGTGCCAGGGTCCATCTTGCGTTCGAACTTGTTCAACTTCACGCGAAAGCCCGTGTCGAAGGTGTCGCGAGTGAGCCGAAGCCGGACGGCTCGGCCTTCCCCCCGGCAAGTGATGGTTGCGTCTTCTGCGGCTGTTCTCATACGCGGATCGACGTCGCTGATCCATCGCTCGACGGTGTTCCCGTCGACCGTGAGGCGTACTTTGACCCGCGGCGTCGTCATGCCTGTTCGCCCCACGTTTCCTGATCGGCGAATCGGCAAGGGGGCCGTGACCTCCCCTTCTTCTGCGAACGGCAAGAGTGTGTCGACCACCATTCGCGTTTCCCAGGGGCTGCCGGCCAACGCCGTTGCCTTTCGGCGATCCAACGGAAGTTCGAAAAACTCGGTCACCCCGCCTCGCCAAGTTCGTACCAGCAGTCGAGGCGTAGCCGTTTGGCAAATCTCGATTCGCGGACTTCGGACGGCTGCGGCCACCTCGCCCATCAACATCTCGTGCGGAGACGAAGCATCAGTCTTCGGCAGTACCCAGTACGCTCCGAACACTTCATGTTTGCGGGCTTGACGCGAAAAATGCGGGTGGGTTGCGAACAAACTCATTTCCTCCGCCGGGCCTTCGCCGCCGGATACTTCAAGGACTACGCCGAGGCTGCTTTCCCGCAACGATTTGACCGTCACCTCGATCGACGTGTTCGGAAGTTCGATTTTCTTTCCGACCGCATCGTCGTCCAACGGCAACACGAATCGCTTGCCCTCCGCGTACAGGATGACAATGCCTTGCTCGGGCAAAGGGGCGAGTTCCTTGGGAGAGGGAACGCAATGCCGAAAAGCCTCGGCTTCGGCAGGTGACCCGGCGACGGTGTAAACCAGCCGGACGCCGTTCCCCAGTGTTTCTTCCGAGGGGGCTACGGCGAGGCCCTGGGCGGCGGCTTCGTTGCCCAGGGGACGCAATCGCATGGTCAACGGTTCCCAGTCCCCTGCCTTGCCCGACGCGTCGCGCGACGAGACGTAAAGTGTCAGCAGCCCGCCCTCGATGATTTCGGAATCGGCATAGTAGTCCAGCGTTTCGAGTCGAATGCCGTCACGGTCGTACAGCACGCCGCGGTCTCGGACGGCAAGATTCCAGGGGAATGCAGGTAATTTACCGGGCGCGGCCCAGAATAGCGAGGTCCAGTCACTGTAGCTGCGCCAACTGAACGGACCGGGATTGAAAGAAACCTTTTGTTTGTCGGGGTTGCCGTGATCGTCGTTCTTGTCGATCGTCAGTTCGAAATGGTGTGAATCGCGGACGGCAATGTGGTTGAGTGCCCCCTCTTGAACCGAAAGTGTCGCCTCGATGCCACGAAGCGCGCTGACGAGACAGCCGATCAACAGCACGAGCAGACCGGCGTGAGTGATTACGAAGCCGGTTTGATACCGTTTCCAGGGATACCGGATCAATGCGGCAAACAGAATGTTGATGCCTAACAGGGTGCCCAGCAAATAGAACCACCACGATTGATAGACGGCGAATTGTGAGGCGGCCGGGCCGATACCTTTTTCGATGAACGTGGCTACCGCCAAGACGACCACCAACACCGAAAGCAGGATGACCGCCAGGCGAAGCGAAGCCAGGAACTCAATCGTTCCGTAAACGATGCGGACAGCAAGCGGTTGGCCGGGGCGCTGTAGGCGATAGCGAGGCATGTATGATCCGGTACAAAAGACGAATTCCGGGTAATGATCCGAGCGGCCCGCACGTCCCTTTTTCCGGTCGGCGACCACCCGATGTCGCTTGCGCGTCGCAACTGGGTGGGGAGACGTCCAGGCTGCTCTTTCGTGCGAATCCGTAAAGGACCGGGAGTGCGTCCCGTCGGATTCGCTCGCGTGTGCCGGGGCCTCCGGTTGCGAAGATTCGACAGCGCAAGATCGAAAACGAACCAACTCGGTTGATTATACGCAGCAGCAGAGCGAGAAAACAGGCGACGCCCGTCTACCTGATTCCGGTTAGCTTGATCTGTCAACGTCGCTGACTGTCCGCGTTGTCGGGGGCCGTTCGCCCGTTGTCGAGTTGGGCCAGCCGTTGTTCGGCGAGATAGAGTTTCAAGGCCAACTCTTCGGCGTGGCGTTTCACGTTGGCCAGCTCGGTTTCCAACGCCATGTTTTTTTCGCCCAACGCCCGACTTTCGGCCTCGAGCCGATTGTACTTCGAGGCCGACACGACGCAGCCGCTGCCGGAAAGCACACCGGCAACCAAGACTGCAAGGGCGATGCATTTGACCGTCGAGGTTTGCACGACTCGCCTCCTTTCGAGTCGAACGGGGAGCCGACCGTCCTGCCGCCGGCGGTACTAGTCGCAGCGGCGGGACGATGGCGTCGTTGTCGGTTAAGGCAGCATTTCCAGGATCGCGTCCATGATCGTGCTGTTGAGAGAGTACGGTCCTTGCCAGCTCCACATGTTGCGCAACAGGTCGAAGCACATCATCCCGCACAAAATCAACAAAACGGCACAGATGATGAGCATCGTAACCCAAAGCGTTCCCCATGGGGCTTCCGCCGGGGCGGCAGCCGCACCGTAGGCTGCCGGTTGCGCGACCGGGCCGCCCGGTTGCGGCGCAAATTCCGGTTGTGCCGCAGCCGGTTGAATGGCGGGTTGGGGTATTTCCATTCCCGGCGTGGGAGGAATCGGACCGGCGCCCGCGGCCGGCATTTCAGGCATTCCACCGGGAGCCGCCGGCGGTTGCATGCCGCCAAGGACACCTGCCGGTTGGGCACCAGCACCGGCAACATCAACGGGAACATCAGTATCCAGCGCGATGACCTGGGAACCGCTGGCCGATTCATCCTCGCTGACCTCTTCCAGCGGTGTCAGCAGGAATTCGTCGTCGGTTTTCAGTTGAGTCGGCGATTCGGTATCGACATCTTCGGCGATCGTCAGGATGTCATCTTCACCGAGTTCGAGCGAGTCGTCGACCGGTGCCAATTCCAACGGGTCCTCGAGTGAAATGCCGCTGTCGTTCGAGTCGAGAAGAGAAATGCCGCTGTCGCCGGAGAGGGTGATGTCACTTCCGCTGCCGCTGCCCCCCAATACAAGATCGTCGTCCTCCAGCTTTTCGGATCCGGGCGAGAGGTCGACGGAGGAGTCGGGTTTCGACTCGGCTGCCTCGCCGCTGGTGTCCGCGGCAAGGTCCAGTTCTTCCGGCGAATCACCGGCTTCAGCGGCTTCGAGTTCGAGCGGCTCGGCGTCGCCGACTTCTTGGCTTTCGCCGAAGCCGTTGACCTTGGCGTCCATCTCCACCGAAGCGAAATCACCTTCGTCGAGCAGGTCCAGGTCGCTGCCGCCCAGCTTTATATCACTGACGCCTTCGCCTTCCGCAGAATTACTGCTGCCGATTACCGTGCCCGATGCTTCGCTGTCGGCCAAGGTCGACAGGTCGTCACCCATGAGAACGATTTCATCAGTTTCGGACGGTGCTTTCTCACCCTCATTCGAATCGAATTGCGACGAGGAAACCACATCTTGACGTCGCTGACGAACAAGGGCTTCGACGTCTTCAACTTTGAACTTCCAGTCCATGCCGTCCCGGAATCCTCGCAACTCGTTGCGTTCCCGCATGGCGTTCACCTCGGCGGGAGTGAGTCCGAGAATCTTGGCTGCTTCGTCGGTGGTATAGAATTTCTTGTCCATTCCGGAACTCCTGGAACCGATATCGTTCCTCCTCGACGCGACTCGTCCGTTGCGGGGCCGGGCGCGAAACACGCCGGTGCTCGACACCTCGCGCCGAATTGCGTCTCAAGGAGCTTGTGATTGATAAGCCGATTCGAGTTCCCGCGGTGTGGGATTCACCGCGTTGAACTCGGTCATCAACAGGTCCCATCGGAGCGAGCGTACACTTCGCAACGCGATCTGACCGGTGGTCGTATCGACGTGGTACACGGCCATCACCTCGCGTTGCGGGTGAATGACGGTGATTTGCTGAGCGTGAGGCCCAGCCTCGACCGACAACGCAATCAGCCCGTCGGCTGCCGCCGGTAACCGAGGTTCCGCCACCGGTGCGGCCTGTGGCTGATCGCCGCGAACGAAAAGTCCGACGACGCCGATCGCACACCCTGCGATGACCATTGTCCCAAGGGCTCGCCACATCGTCTTCACACCTCCTCTGGTGGTAATGTGGGCAACCTGGGACCTTTACAATTTATTGTAAAAGCCCCCGGCCGTATTGCAAGAAAATTCAACGGGTTACGACGAAACGCCCATGATTGGGAAACATCTCGCGTACGCTATAATTGACGTAGTCGGCACTTCCGACACACTCAGATTCCGTAGACGCCGCCGGAAGCCGCTTCGGGCTTTTCGTGTGGTCCAAGATTGCTTTTCGAGGGGAGTCTACCAATCCCTCTCGATTGTCTCAAGGTTGGCCGCTCACGCCCCTGTGAACTACCGAATATGCAGGTAAATGCGCCGTGAATGAACGACCATGCAAGGAAAGTGCACCCTTTAGAGGGGTCGGTTCTCCTTCTCGCAAGGGTGAGCGTGTGGCGGTCTTGTTCAGCGGAGGGTTGGACAGCACGGCCGTGTGTCGGCGATTGTTGGAGCCGGGGCGTTCGGTAATGCCTCTCTATGTGCGATCCGGGCTCTTCTGGGAGGACGCCGAGGTCCGGGCTGTCCGACGGCTGGTCGATTTGTTGGCTCCTTTCGGGCTGAAGCCGCCTAAGCTGTTGGATGTGCCCGTTGCAGACGTGTATGGCGATCACTGGAGTGTGACCGGTCGCAGCGTACCTGATGCCGCATCGGAGGATACCGAGGTCTATTTGCCGGGTCGAAACCTTTTCTTGCTTGCCAAAGCCGCACTTTGGTGTTCGCGGCAAGGTGTCCGGCAATTGGCGATCGGTGTGCTTGACGGCAACCCCTTCGGCGATGCGAACGGACGTTTTTTTCGGCTGTTCGAGCAACTAGTGGCCTGTTATCCCGATGAGACGATCGAAATTATCCGGCCGTTGGCCGGTATGACCAAAGCCGACATTGTCCGCGAGCTGCCTCCGGAGATTTCGGCGGCCACGTTTTCGTGCCTGCGGCCGGTCGGTGAAATGCATTGTGGACAATGCAATAAGTGCCGTGAGCGCAGGCAAGCATTCGCCGATGTGGGGGTATCGGACCCGACATCGTATGCCGGGTAGTTGTCTGAGCGCTTCGTTGGTAAACAATGAATGCGTCGGATACCTCGGCTGCTCTGAGCCGAGAGACGCGACGGCGACTTTTGGGCGGGAATGCATCCCGTCGCCCCAGTCGCCGATTGAGGAACGAACGGGAACGACCGTCGACGTACGACGGATGAATGCGAATTGAGGAAAGCATGTACCACGTCTCGCGGGAAATCGAGTTTTGTTACGGCCATCGATTGCTCAACTACCCCGGCAAGTGCCGACATTTGCACGGACACAATGGACGACTGATCGTTTCCTTCGCCGGAGGCGGACTCGATGACTTGGGAATGGTGCTCGACTTCGGCACGATCAAGCAGATCGTCGGCAAATGGATCGACGAAAATCTCGATCACAAGATGATCCTGTGCCGGGACGATCCACTGATTCCCCATCTGGAACAGTTGCAGGAAGAGTTCTTCGTCATCGATGCCAACCCGACGGCCGAAAACATTGCGAAGTTGGTTTACGATTACGCAAAACAGCAGGGTTTGCCGGTCGTCGGCGTGAAACTTTGGGAAACCCCGCGGTGTTCGGCCACCTATGGTGAATATCCCTCGAGCAGCGCCGAGGAATGACGCGAGATGCCGTGGTGGTGGCTACGGCTTCAGGTCGAGGCTTTCCAGATCCAACGGGTTGGTGTTCCGAAACGTGTGCACGAGCGGTTCTTGGCCCGGTTGGGCCGACCAAGACATCCAAGCAAACTCTCGATCGCCGATGAGGTCCACCGGGCGCGCAAACCACTCACCCATTTGCGTCAGGGCCAATTCGTCGGTGATGCCCGACCTTGCCAAATGACGTGAGACGATGAGAACTTTGTACTTGCCCGGTGAGGGCAACACGACGCTGAATGTTCCGTCGGACGTTGCGCGGGTATATCGACCGCCGATTTGTTCGAGGCTTTCTAAAGTAGAGGCTGGCGGCGAGGTGTTTTCCCATGTTCGAAATCCCTCGATAGAAAGCGGGGAATGGGGACGCTTGTCGGCCGGAACGACGAGCACGACGGCCTGTTCATCCGGAATGAGCGTGTTTTCTCCTTTTGCGTAGAACACTTTGCCGTCGAACAAGATGGGATCGGCCGGTTGCGGGGGCGGGGCGGCGCGATGCGACGCGGTCTCGACTTCGCCTGTGGACTCGGTAGCAGCGAGCTGATAACCCAGGAAAAGGCTGCCCAAGGAAGCCGTCAGCAATAGCAGGAAGTACGCGCCCAGCGCCGAACGACTAACGAGGATGCTGTTGCGCAACCGGCGATCGCTGAATTCTCGGAAGGCAAGCCGGCCATCTGTCTCAGCTGCCGAGGGGTCGTCGTCAGAATGTCGAACGCTCATCTCAAGGGAAGATTTCCCGTCGAGTTTCCCTGAAGAACGCTTCTTTGCCTCGGAAACAGCGGGCGACCGGTCGTCCGAGGGGGCGATCGCTTCTGCACTGCGATGCTGGCGCAATCGGCGGGCTTTCTCGCGTGCGACGGGATCGGATTCGGTGGGAACGGTTTGCGAGTTGCCGCAACGAGGGCATTGGATCGTCGTGCCGCTTTTTCGCCGAGCGATCGACAGTAGACCTTCGCAGTTCGGACAAAAGAAGTGAATGGGCATCGTGCTGGCGAGCGTCGGCTCATGCTGGTGGTGTGCAAAAGACGCGTCGCCCGAAACGGCGACATGCCCTACACCGCTATTTTAAGCATACTCGATCCTTCGGGTGCCGTCTTGTCGCGCGCCCGTCGAAGTTCGACGACATACTCAGTCTGCGTTTGGTGGATCGTCGTCTGAAGGGCCGGAGGACAGGCTTGCTGCGATCAGATAGCCGACAGTCAACAACAGACAGACGACGTCGATGGCCAGCAAAACCCCGACGCCGAGAGCCACATACCTCGACGCAATCGCTCCGGCGACGTCCCCTAGTGCATCCAACACGGTGGCCGTGACCAAGATCGCCGCGAGTCCGACGACGCCCGCAAAGGCCGCAGTCGTCATGAATGCGATCGCAACTTTCCAAGAATGCGCCGGTCGCATAATGGGCATAATCCTCCTAAACCTTCTTGTTTGTATGATCTTCCGGGCAACCGGCAACGTTGTCAAGCGAGACGGATGGAGCCGCTTGTGATAATCGACGGCTCGACAGGAAATATGCAAGCGAAGGGAATGGAGGGTGGTACAATAGCGCACAGTCTCATGGCGGAGGCCGTAACCTCGTGCCGAGGGAGACGCGGTACCTAGGCAGGAAATGACGCGCACAATTGGGGGTGATGGGCAAGTTTGGTGATATGAAGCAACCGGCAGGGAATTAACGAGAGAAGAGCCATGACGGAGCGAAGTCACCGGCGGATGCGAACGAACCGGCGATGGGGCGGCCGACTTTGCTTGTCGGCCATTTTCGGTGTGGCGGCACTGGCCGGGCTGTGGAACCCGGACGTCGTCGCCGAAGAAGTCGTGTTGAAAAACGGTTGGGTACTGAGCGGCAGTTTGGGCCAGGTGACGGGGCTTGTCGAGTTGCCGAAGCCGCTCAGTGAGGACGGCGGCGACATTCCCTTGATCGTTTTCGTGGATGACGAATTGCGCCGCACCTACGTCGCGAAACGCCAGATTCTAGAGATTCGCCCGGGCGAAGTGAACGAGGTCCTCGAGCGGTTTACGATACCGCAGCGAGTCAAACTGGCGGGACCGGCAATCGGCTCGGTCGGGATGCCGCTGCGGGTGACGCCGTTCGATGAATATGGAAGGCGCATTTTTACGATGCGCGGGGCGAAGGGCCCTATCGACGTCGTCCAAGGGATTACGGAAATCACCCCCAAGTGGACGCGTGTTCGCGGGCTTACCCACTACTGGGACATGCGGATGGCCACGACCTCCATTCCGCCGGAAACCCTTTATCGCATTCTCACGGGGCGAAACGACAATCCGGACGTTGATCTGCGCAAGAAAATTGCGCGGTTCTTCATCCAAATGCAACGCTACGAGGACGCGGTCAAAGAGCTGAAGGCAATTCTCGAGGACCCGACCGTCGAAGACGAAGAACGAGATGCCCTTCGAGCGACGTTACGATCGCTGCAATCGTTGGCTGCCCAACGTTTGTTGGGCGAGTTGCAAATGCGACGGCAGGCGGGCCAACATCGGTTGGTCTTCGATTTGTTGAATCGATTTCCTTCTGAGAACGTGGGCGGAGAACTGCTCCAACAGGTGCGTCAAATCGTCGACGAATACAAGCAACAATCCGACGAGGGGCGACGGCTCGTGACGCGATTGGAAGAATTGGTGGACGAGATACCGTCGACCGGCGTTCGCGAAGAGCTGGCACCGATCTTGGCCGAGATCAAGCAAAAGCTCGATTTCGACACGCTCCCTCGTTTGGCGACGTTCGCCCAATTAGTCGACGACGACACGCTGTTGGCCGAAGAACGGGTGGCCTTGGCCGTCAGCGGGTGGTTCGTAGGCGCGAACTTGGCGGGAAGACGATTGCCCGTGGCGCTCTCGCTGTACCGTGTGCGAGAACTCGTACGACGGTATCTTACCGCCGAGGATGCCTTGACCCGCAGCGAAGTTCTCAAGGAGTTGGAAGGTGAGGAAGGGGCTACGCCGACATACGTATCGGCCGTGTTGGCCCATATGGAACCGGTCGACGCGCCGGAATTGTCGGAAGAAGCGGGGGGCTATTTCGTCGTCGACGTCCCGGAGACGGTTCCCGAACGGGCGAACCGGTATCTTGTGCAGCTTCCTCCCGAATACAATCCGTTGCGAAAGTATCCCACGATCGTGACATTGCACGGGGCGGGAACGACGGCTGCCCAGCAAGTCGATTGGTGGGCGGGAGAACGTACAGAAAACGGTGTTCGATTAGGACAGGCCGGACGGCACGGCTACATCGTCGTTGCGCCCATGTGGACCACCGAGCATCAATCGCGCTACGATTACTCGCTACAAGAACACTTGGCCGTGTTGCATGCCGTCCGAGATGCATGCCGTCGCTTTTCTATCGACACCGATCGACTGTTCTTGTCGGGGCATTTCATGGGGGGCGACGCGGCGTGGGATATCGGGTTGGCACATCCGAGTATGTGGGCCGGGGTAATTCCGGTGTGCGGACGTTCCGATCGCTATTGCTCGTTCTATTGGCCGAACGCCAAGTTGCTTCCGTTTTATGTCGTGATGGGAGAACTCGACGGTTCTTTGCTGAAGGATAATTCCCGAGATTTGGATCGTTGCCTGCGGACCGCCTCGCCGACGATCGTCGTCGAATATTTGGGACGCGGCCGTGAGAATTTTTCGGATGAGATTCTGAGAATCTTCGATTGGATGGGCCATCAACAGCGAATCGCTTTTCCGCAGGAGTTCGAAGCCGTTACGATGCGCGAATGGGACGATCGCTTTTGGTATGTCCAAATCGAAGGTCTGCCGCCGGCGGTGGCGACCGATCCGGCATTGTGGCCGCCGCGTGCTCCCAGAACCATGAGAATTACGGGGAGTCGGCCGTCGCCGACCAGCAACAAACTGTTCGTGCGCGCGGGCGCATCGTTGGCGACCGTGTGGCTTTCGCCCGAGTTGGTCGATTTCGAGGAACGTTTTTCGCTGAGCATCAACGGTCGAACGATCGACTCTCGCGACGTCTCACCAAGCGTGGCGACGATCCTGGAAGACGTGCGACTGCGAGGGGACCGGTTGCATCCGTTTTGGGCCAAGGTGGAAGTCGGCACCTCTCGGTGATCCGGCGCGTGCCGTGTCCCCTGTTACACGAGCGGGAAGCACCAAGCAGCCGCCAGCGCGAACAGGAAGGCCGTCGTGCCCAATATGGCTACCGGCAGGGTCCAGGCTTTGAGCGTTTCGCTCTCTGTGAAAACGCTCATACGAGACACGACCCAGAACCCGCTGTCGTTCATCCAGCATCCCACCAGTGAGCCTGCACCGATTGCCAAGGCAAGATAGACCGGGTGGCAATGCAGGTTTTCGGCCATCTGTTGAGCCGAAGGAAACATGCCGGCGAAGATCGACGACACGGTAAGCATGGCGACGGTGCTCGACCCTTGGGCCATCTTGATCAGGGAAGCCAGTGCGAATCCGGCGACCAAAAGGAGAATTCCCGGGGGAATCGTACTGTTCGCGCCGATGTGCTGCCGCACGTAATCTTGCAAGCCCGACTGTTGCAAAGTACCCCCGAAGGCACCTCCCGCCGCTGTAATCAAGATAATCACACCGCCGCTCATCAGAGCGGTTTCGGTCGTCTTGCCCAGTTGTTGCAAAGTCAGTTTGCGGTGGCGTACCAGTGTGTACATCGCGATGACCGCTGAAAGCAACAGCGCAAGGTTCGCGTTGCCGAAAAAACCGGTGAGCGAGGCCACGCGCTGCCAGGTCGTTTCGACACGTGCTTCGGGAAGGGCAAGATCGATAATCGTCCACGATACGAGCATCGTCTCGGCCGTCGAGCGCTCATCCGGCGGTATTAGCGTGAGCCGTTCAACGTTTCGCGGAAGTGTGAGACCGGCCGCGCCGGGTAGCGTCTCGGGGACCCCGCGTGCGGCGAGACCGTCAAGAGCCTGAGCGATCGTATCGGCGAGCGTTGTCGGCTCGAGGTCCGAGCGAAGTTGCGATTGTATGCTTTCCGGTAAGGTTTCAGCGAGTGCCGTAACCAAGGGAGACGCTTTCGCTTTGTCGTCCAGGCTTTCGGCCAGCTTCTCGGCGAGAACATCGGGACGTGATATTCGCCCTTGCGCACGAAGGCTTTGTAATTCGCGTTGTTGGACGACACCGACGATCGTATTCGCCGAAATCAACACGACCGGCAAAACCACCGGCAGCAACGACAACGTCAGCGGCGGCAAGGCGTTATCCGGCTCCGCTGCCGTATCCTGTTCCTCACCCGGGTAGGGCCGCATTGGGAGTTGAAGCCATCGGTCGAAGAGCCGAGCAAGAACAAGGGCGACGAGTGCGGTCGGAAGTCCGACGATCACACCCATCATGATCATCATGCCCAACTCGACGCCCAGGTTGTCGGCAACCGCCAACGGTCCCGGGGTGGGCGGAACCAGGGTGTGCGTGATCGCCGCGCCCCCGCCGATCGCCAGGATGTACGTCAGATAACCGCGACGAGTTTGGCGGTGAAGCGATCTGGCAAGCGGGACGAGCAAGTAAAAGACGGTATCGAAAAACACAGGGATCGACAGCAGGAACCCGCTGCCCAACAGGGCGAAGCCGGCTCGCTTTTCACCGGTTACGTTCATGCATGCGCGAACGATGCGGTCCGCGGCACCGCTGTCCATTAGGCATTTTCCGATGATCGCCGCCAAGGCGATGACGATGCCGATGTTGCCGGCCGTCTTTCCGAACGCTCCTGCAGCAGCACGGATGCTGTCGTCGGTCGGACCGCCCGAAAGAACGGCGACGACGATGGCCGCCGTGATCAACGCGATGAAGGCGTTTACCCGCAAGACGAGAATCAATCCGACGACGGTGACGACGCCGCACGCAACGATCAAGAGTGGGTGAAGCATGGTTGTTGCAAGGCAGTGGAATGGCTTGGGGCAGACCCTACGGCAAACAGACCACAGAAGAACCTGTGTGCCGTGCGATCGTACCCTGCCCTGCGGTGTCCTTCAACACCCGACCGCGTTTCGTGGCGATCGCGAACCTCGCAACACCACGCAATCAGCGTTGGTGGGATTATTTTTTCGGTAACCCGAAGCCCTTGAAGAACCAGCCTTCGTCTTCGGTGATTCCGAACAGTCCGGCCGGCCCCAGGTGGCGTCGTACGACTTCGAAGTCGGGTAGCTTGCTGCCGTCGATACGTTGTTCACGAAGTTTGCCCGGTTCGGGCGGCGCGAGCAGGACGTTGAGAACGCGTCCGAGGACGGTCTCGCTTTCCGGCATCTTGCCCTGTCGGATGAGTTCGAATGTGGGGCGGTATTCTTCGTCGGTCAGCGAGAAGAATCGGACGCACGACTTCGCGCCGTCCATCTCCTCGATCTTTTGCATAACTTCGAGTAGCTCCGGAATTCTGGCGGCCGTTTCTCGCGGCTCTTCGATATCGAGAATTTTCTTGAGATGATCCAGATGGGATGCAATCAGCAGATGGCCTTTGGTGACCGTCACGGCCGCGTTCGGCAACAATGGTTCTGCGGTTTCCTCTTCGGCCGGTGTTTCCTCCAAGCCGGGAATGCCGCCGATGTTGAATTCCATCTCGGACGGCTCGGGCGGTACCTTTTCCCAGATCGTCAGCCCCTTGTACTCCCGCTTGTGGAAGTCGGGTTCGTTGGCCAACATCTTGGCCAAGGCCGCCTCGACTTGGGCTTCGTCGGCGACCTCGATGCCGATGAGCAATCGCTCGCTCTTGGGGGTAATCGGCTTTTCGTAACTGGTGACCACCGTGATTCGTCGGCCCAGGTGAACGATCAGTTCATTGCGCAGATCGATTTGCGGGCCGTAAGGATCGTCCTTCAAGCTGGCCAACACGTCCTGCCACACGCCCTCTTCGCCTTCGCCGATCGTTTCGTCGAAGACGGGCCCGATACTGTCGAACGCCTTGAGGATGTCGCAGTAACCGGTCGTATAGGTGGCAAGATCGCGCGGTACCCACGAAGGTAATGAGAAATCTTCTCCATTGGGAAACGAGAGCATGTTTGCCGACTTTTCCCGCGGGCCGGGAGCGTAGATGTACGTGCGGTGGAGCAACTCGACGTCGTCCACTGCCACGTCGACCCAACCGCCGACACCGCGAATGAACGAGAAGCCAGCCGCTTCGAGGGCCGCAGCGATTCGCCCCCGACGAGCGTTTTCGTCTTCGGGCAGAAGAGACCGGACGGCCGCCGCGTAGCCGAACGGGCTTACATACCAACGTACCTGCGGGACGTGATCTTCGCCCGCGTCTTGGCGGCATCGGGCCATGACCGCTTGGTAATTCTCGTCTTCATCCAACGAAGGAGCATCGCCGTCGAGCCGGGCGAGGACGTCTTCGACGATCTGGAGAGAATCCGAAACGATCAACAGCCCCGAATCCAAGCAGTACACGGCTTGTCGTTTGCCCGGTACCCGTTCGTTTTCGGGCAGATCGAACACGTGGACGGTTCGTCCTGCGGCCTCGTTTGTCGATTCTTTCGCCCCACGTTCGGCGAGGCCGTCGGCGACCTTTTCCAGGAGTACGGCGACACGTTCTTCGTTTCCCGCCACTTGCACCAGCAGAACGACCGCACCTTTCCCGCCGGGAGGCAGTAACGTGGCGACGGCCATTTCGCCGGAGGGGATGCCCTCGAGGTCTTCCAGCGAAATGCCGAGTTTTTCTCGCACACCGGCAATTCGATCGCGGAGTTGAGCACGGACGTCATCCAAAAACGGCTTCATCGCCGGATCTTGGAGAAGTTGCCCCAACTGAGTCGAGCGCACGTGTTCCCGAAAATCGGCGACGTCATGGACGGCTGCAAACCCCACGGCATAGTCGGGTACGAGGGTTTCCAACTCACGGGACGAGGCTTCCTCGGCGCGAGTCGTCGGTGCGTATGCAAAAATCGTGACCAATGTTGCCAGGAAAAGACATCCCGCCCAAGAAAGCTTACCCAAGTCGAACCGCGGCACGGCCACCTCCTCGTTTTCCATCCTTGCCGGTAGCTCTCAGATTCCACAAATCAACAAGCCTGAGTGTAGTCGTTGCGCAGGTATTTCGCTAGATCGGTCGGTTTGGGAGATCCTATTTACATTCCGCGCGGATTATACCGATTTTCCTGATAGCCCAGCTTCTCGTCTCGCATTCACTAGGGGCATCATTCCGGCACTTGAGGGGGGCTTTCGGGAAGTTTCGGTTGTGACCTGTGCGCAACATGCGCCGTGTGGGTGGAATAGGCAAGTTGTCTCTGCCCTCAAAATGGCACTTCGTGCGACGAGCGTTCAAGGAACCTTGCGTCGGACTCGCGTACGCCCCTATGAGCTACGGTTGAAATGGAATGTGGTCGATCGCCCTGAAAACGCTGATTTCCGACCGAGGCAAGTTGTTGACCGCCCTGGTGGGCGTGGTGTTCGCTGTTGCGCTGGTCAACATCCAAGGCGGGTTGTTCATCGGGCTCTTACGGAAGGCCAGCCTCCTGGTGGAGCACAGCGACGCCGATATCTGGGTCGGCCACTATCGGATGCACAACGTCGATTTCCCGCACGATGTTCCCCGTCGCTGGCAATATCGGATTGCCGGAACGCCCGGTGTGTCGCGCGTCGAGCCCTACCTGATCGGCTGGTCGAACATGACGCTCCCCAGCGGATCATGGGAGGCCGTCGTCGTGGTGGGAATGCCGCCCGGGGCTAAGCTCGGACGTCCCTGGAATCTCGAGGCGGGCTCACCCGACGCTCTGTTGCAAACCGACGGGGTTGTGGTCGATGCCTACGAGATGGAAAAGATCGAATTGCCCGAGCTGAACGAGCGTCGTGAGATCGGAGGTCGCCGCGCGAGAATCACAGCCAAGACGCGAGGAGTGACCGGCTTCCTGGTTGCACCGTACGTCTTCACGACATACGACCGTGCCGTCGAGTATACGGGCAAATCTCCCGATGCCGCCTCGTATTTTCTTGTGAAGGTCGCCCCGGGGGCCGATGTCACCGAGGTTCGTGATCGCATTCGCGCGCGGATTCCCGATGCCGAGGTGCTGACCGCCGACGAATACGCGTGGACCTCCATCCGATTCTGGCTCGTGCGCTCGCCGATCGGCGTCGGATTCGGCGCGGCGACGCTTTTGGGATTGGTCGTCGGTACGATCATCATCGCCGAATCACTCTACACGTTGGTGCTCGACCGGCTCACCGAAATCGGGACGCTCAAGGCGATCGGTGCCACCGATGTGCATGTGAGCCGACTTGTCCTGACGCAAGCCGTGTTGTTGGCCTGGGTCGGCGCATTGATCGGCTTGGCGATCACTGCCGCGATGCAGGCGTTTCTCGACGGGCCGGTTTCGCCGATCGTGATTCCGTGGTGGTTGTCGTTGGGAAGCTGTGCCTTGGCCGTCATCACGTGTCTGATCGCGTCGATCGTGCCGTGTGCGCGGATTCGGCGGGTGGATCCGTTGATGGTTTTGCAGGGATAACACGGTGAAAAACTTGGAGCTCGAGAACACACGATGATCGTCTCCGTCCGGGGAATCGAAAAATCGTTCACTCGCGGGACGAACCGCATGCAGGTGCTGCGCGGGATCGATCTCGACGCACGCCCGGGTGAATGCGTATTTCTGGCCGGGCCTTCCGGCAGCGGGAAATCGACCCTGCTTTCGATTCTCGGTTGTATTCTGACGCCCGACGCCGGAACCGTGCGACTGTTCGATACCCCCGTCGAACGACTCGATGAAACCGCCCGTGCCGAACTTCGGCGGAAGCGAATCGGTTTCGTCTTCCAGCGGTTTCATCTCATCCGAGGTTTGGACGCCTTGGACAATGTATGCGTGCCGATGGTGCTTCAAGGGGTGGACTGGTCGGCGGCGCGGCGCCGTGCATCGGCGCTTCTTGACCGGGTGGGCTTGCGAGAGCATCTGCATGCCGATCCTCGCCGCATGAGTGCCGGCCAATGCCAGCGGATTGCCTTTGCCCGCGCCTTGGCGAACGATCCGCAATTGATCCTTGCCGACGAGCCGACGGCCTCGCTCGACGGTGAGCACGGCACCGAGGCCATGCGTCTGTTGCGGGCGTTGACGGCCGAACAAGGTAAAACGGCGATCGTCGTCACGCACGACGCACGGATCTTCGGCTTTGCCGATCGCGTGTTGTGGTTGGAAGACGGAAGCATTGTCGAGAAAGCAGAACCGCAAACGGCGGTCCTTGCGACCGCGGAGGGTTCACCGGCATGACGCGAATCATTCTCGCCGTTGTTGGAATCGGCCTGGTGGCCGGGTTGGGATTCGCCATCGACAGTCGATCCCGCGGACCGGCCGGTCCCGAAACGATCGATTGGACGGCCGAGCACGGTCGCATCTGCGCGCCCGGCATCGTCTCAGGAAAGGGCGATCCGATCGAGCTGCGTCCTCAAATCGCCGGAAAACTCGTGCGATTGTACGCCGCAGAAGGCGATTTGCTCGAGGCGGGCGATCCGATTTTGCAAATCGACGATGCCGAGTATCGGCATCAGGTCGCCTTGGCCGAAGCGCAACTGGCCGAGGCCAAGGCCCAACTCGACAAACTCTTGGCGGGCGCACGATCGGAAGAAGTCGCCGAGGCCCGCGCCGTCTTGGAAGCCAAACGTGTGGCCCTGGAACATGCGCGAACGACCTGGGAACGGGTAAACCGTTTGGCCGCCGAACAGTCGGTGTCGCGCCAGCAAGCCGACGATCGAAAAGCCGATCTCGATCGGCTGGAAGCCGAAGTCGCCGCGGCCCAGGCCTCGCTCGAGCTGATCGAGTCGCCGCCTCGGGCCGAAGACGTCGCTGCATGTCGCGCCAAAGTGGCCGCCGCCGAGTCGCAATTGGAGCTTGCCAAGATTCGACTCGAACGGACGGTTCTCAAGGCCCCCGTTTCGTGTCGCGTCCTCGACATTCATTGCGAGCCGGGTGAGCTGATCGGCCCCGAAAGTCCCCTTCCGGCGGTCGTGGTGGCCGATACGTCGGCAACTTTCGTGAAGGCATTCGTCGAGGAGTTCGACGCCCCCCGCGTGAAGGAAGAGATGGCGGCCGAAATCACCGCCGAAGGGCTTCCCGGTCGAACATTCTACGGCAAGGTCGTGCGATGCGCCCCCCGACTCGAAACAAAGGTTTTCTCCGGCGACCGGCCGGGTGAGCAATACGACCTAAAAACCCGCGAAGTGTGGATCGAGGTCGAGAAACAAGGAGACAATCTCGACACCGAGTTGGTTGTGGGGTTGCCTGTCGATGTCACGCTGCTTCCGCAGCCGAAAACCCCCGGAACATCGGATCAACCGGAATGACCGTCATTGGTTGTCCGGCTTCGTTCGTTGGTAATCGACGAAGTCTACGAAATATGCGTTGACTTTTTTGACTTGCCCGCCGGGCGACCTAGGCTTTCAAGGATAGATTTCTCGTCCGTTCACTTATCGCAATTGATTTCGCCGCCGTATCGGCGGCCACCAGCCGGACCTTCGCCGACTCGGTGCGAAGACGGCGCAACTCGTCCTTTTCCGTGAGATTGGGCGGTCCATTATCGCGCCGCGCGTTCCCTTTTGGGACCGATCGTGAAGATTGTATCACGTGGCGCGACTGTGCGACCGATGCAATCGTATCGGAAGCTCCCGCTCGGGAAAGGTGATGTCATGCAACTCGATTACCGCATCGCGCGCACGCTGGGGGAGCGTGTGTCGGCGCTGGGCCTCGTCTACCAGGCATACCGCCGAGCCGGGCTGATCGAACCAAATCCGCACGGGGTACGCGTGACCCCCTATCATCTGCTTGATTCGACGACCGTTTTCTTGGCCGTCCGCGACGAAGCGGAAACGGTCTTCACGATGAGTCTGGTAGGAGACGGCTCGCTCGGGTTGCCCATGGAATCGATCTATCCGGGCGAGATCGGGGAGCGTCGCGATCGCGGAACGCGCATGGCCGAAGTTTCGTGTTTGGCCGCCGATCCGGCGCGCGGCGGGGGCGGCTTCGACGTTTTCATCCATTTGTGTCGCTTGATGACCGTCCACGCCCTGTGGAACGGATACGACGAATTGGTCGTCGCCGTACATCCCCGGCATGCTAAGTTTTACCGGAGGATGTTGGGGTTCCGGGACTTCGGCGACCTGCGGGAATACCCTTGCGTCAAGGATCATCCTGCGGTGGCGCTGTACCTCGACCTGCACGCGCTGGATCGATTGTTGCCGCCGCGGTTGTACCGGTTCTTGCAGCAGGCGGAATACATACCGGAACAAATCGCCGACGCCCCCCTGTCGGAGCCCGATCGAAAGCACCTCGCCGAATGCCTCCGAACGGAAGATTACGCCCTGCCCACATTGGGTTTCTTCGAGTCGACTGAATCGGAGACGTTGACGGGAGCGGTGCGATGACCCGTCCGGACGAGGAAACCCTGACGGAAACCATTCGCAGCGAACAACGCGATAAGAATTGAGCCATGAGCATTGCCGTCGGTATGGATCCGAAAGTCGTCACCGCCTGCCTCGAAGCGGCGTGTCGTGCGCCCTCTCCCGACAACAACCAGCCGTGGCTGTTCTCCGTTTGCGACGACTCGATCGTGGTGTATCGCGACGACCGCCGACGCCTTCCTTCCGACGTGTGGAACATGTTCGATTTGCTGGCCCTGGGGGCGGCCGTCGAAAACATGTCGTTGGCGGCCGGGGCCCATGGATACGCTGCCGATGTCGAATGGCTGCTGGAGGACGCCCCTTCGCCAATCAACGGGCGGGAGCCGATCGCAAAAGTACGATTCGGATCGCCGGCCGAGCGAGACCCGTTGGTCGAGGTCGTCGGCGAACGCCATACGAACCGTCGTAACTACCGCAAGACGCCGATCGCCGATGAGACGTTGCAGCGGTTGACCGCACAAGTCTCGCGGGTAGCCGAGGCCGTACACGTTCACTGGCTGACCGACCGGTCCGCTATTCGGGCCTACGCCCGACTGACTGCACGCGCCGACCGCCTGCGGTTCGAGTACCGGCCGTTCCATGCGGAACTATTCAGGCAGTTGCGGTTCTCCCCTCGCGAGGCGGCCGAAACGGCGGACGGCCTCGATGTGCGGACGTTGGCGTTGCCGCCGGGGGCCTCGCTCGTGTTGCGGGGCCTGCGATCGTGGCACGTGATGGCATGGTTGGCCCGGGTGCGGTTGACCGGGGCCTTGACGGTGCCTTCGGCCATGGCGGTCGTGAACAGCGGGGCCGTGGCCGTGATCGCGGTCGAGCGGCCGATTCGCCGTTTGTTTGTCGAGGCCGGCCGGGCGATCGAGCGCCTTTGGTTGCAATCAACGCGGGAAAATCTGGCGGTCCATCCCTTGGGAAGCCTGCCGATCTTTCTGGCCCACGAAGAAATCGCCGGAGGCGCGAAGCTGAGCGAACGTCATCGTGCGGAAAGTCGCCGTCTGCGAGATCGCCTCGATGCCTTGCTGCCCGATGTCCGCGGGGCTTGTCCGGTGATGGCCCTTCGCCTGGGCGACGCCTGCGCCCCGAAGGTGCGCAGCGTCCGCCGTTCGCCTGCCGATTGCACGATCGATAGCGAGGAGATGGGACCGTGAGTAGTACACTGTGCGACCGCGTGTCGGAAGCGAGCCGCGACGCTGTGCTTCCGGCGGCCTTCGATTACGACGAGGCCTTTTGCCGCAATCGAGGGCTGATCTCCTCGGAAGAGCAGGAAAAACTGCGTCGTTCGCACGTGGCGATCATCGGGATGGGCGGCGTCGGCGGGTTGCACCTTGTGACCTTGGCACGCTTGGGTATCGGCCGGTTCACGATCGCCGATCCCGACGTCTTTGAACAGGCGAATTTCAATCGGCAATACGGCGCACGCATCGACACGATCGGCCGAAACAAGGCCGAGGTCATGGCCGAGGAATTGCGACGCATCAATCCCGAGGCAAGCGTGCACGTGATGACCGAGCCGATCGATCCGGACAACGTCGATCGTTTCCTGGATCAGGCCGACGTGTTGATCGACGGCGTCGACTTCTTCAACATCGCCGTTCGCCGACTGGTGTTTCGGAAAGCTGCCGAGCGGGGAATTTGGGCCGTTACCGCGGGGCCGATCGGGTTCAGTACGGCATGGCTCAGCTTCGATCCGGCGGGGATGACGTTCGATCGGTATTTCGGGATCAATGATCGTATGTCGCGGCTGGAGCAACTCGTGGCCTTTGCGATCGGGCTGACGCCGAGAGCGTCGCAGCGGCACTACATGGACTTGGGAAAGGTCGATTTGACCTCGCAATCGGGACCGTGCGCCGGCCTGGCCTGTCAGCTTTGTGCCGGTGCGGCAGCGGGAGAAACGCTCAAGGTGTTGCTCGGTCGCGGGCGGTTGCGCCCCGCACCGTGCTACTCGCAGTTCGATATCTATCTTTCGAGACTCTATCGCGGGCGGCTGCACTTCTGGATGCGGCCCATCTTGGCAATAGTGCGCAGGCGGTTGGTGCGCCGTTTCGCATTGCAGGACGTGCAAAGCACCTGACCGCGCAAAAAGGAACCCCGGCAACCCGCGGCTGCCGGGGCTTGTGCTTTTTCGATTTGCGGCAGTCAAAAGAAACGCTGCCGCAACGCTATAGAGCGATTACGCCTTGTTGCGCCGACGTCGGAAGAACGTCACGCCCAGGCCCATCGCACCCAGCGACAACAGGGCAATCACGCTCCCCGGCTCGGGAACGTAGTTGACGATATAGTCCACGTCGTCGCGCACGCGTCCTGTGAGGGCTCCAGATGTGTCAAACTCGAAGTATACGGTACCATCTATCGATATCCCAGCGGTATAAGCAATATTGGTTGACGGACCTACGGCAGGCGCCTCCAAAATGCCCTTGAAGTCACTAAGGTTGAGACCGGGAGCCACTCCAATAACGTCTAAGCGGGCCACCTCTTCGACGCTGCTGACAGTTTTCCCCCCCACAGGCGGAGAAACCGGCTCCACGTAGAGAAAGTTGTCGGTGTTATTGGTGCTGAACCCAATGTCAAAAAGATGTTTGGCCGTTCCACCCGTTAGAGCGGTCTTGATATCCGTAATCGCTCCCGACACATCGGTTGGGGTAGCGAACGTGTTGTCCAGCAAGCCCGCCAAATAAGTTCCGGAAGATGGAGAAGCGGCCAGTTCAATGACCGAGACCACAGCACCATTGGTTACCGAGACCCCCAAAAGATCCGTAAGTGTCGATCCGCTGACGGTGGTTGTCGTGTGTTTCGTGTAACCGGAATAGCTTCCCGCGAAAGGATCCGAAACACCCACCGTGCCGTTTTGAGTTGCCGAAAACACCAACCACACAGTGTTTGACGGACTTACATCAACGCTGTTTACTTTATTGATACGCGCCAAACCGACGACAATGTCATCATTCCCGCCAGGATCGCCGACGGGGACGATGTATCCCCAGCTTTGGTCCTGGATCGTATCGTCGGCTGTGTTCTGTGATGCCAACAACGACATCAAACCGGCGTGGGCACTGGATGCCAACAACAGCCCCAGCGCACCGGCCGCGATTGCAAGTGTTAACCGTTTCATGAATCAATCTCCTTCGTGAACCGAAATCGGAATTCCTTACACCCCGTTTCTCAGCCGGTCAGGCTTCCTTGACGACCGACCGACATTCCCGGCGAGCAGACTCGCCGACACGAGAGGAAAGGCGGTCACGAAGGGCGGAAGAGTTCGTACGGGGGGCCCGTGGGAACGACTAGGCGATGTTCCTGCTGCAAGCGACCCAAAAGCGGCGGATCGCCGAGCACGACCGTTCGCGACAAGGCAGCGTTTGCGCCGCTGCTGCTGGAGCTGCTCGAAGCATGGCTCGGGGCCGAACAATTGCCCGGTACACCCATCCACTTCTCGAGCGTCGGCTCTTTTTGCGGGAACGGAATCGGTGACTCGAAGGGATCGAAGGCACCGCCGGCGAGCAGATCCCCAGGCGGGGCCTCCGCCTGCTGCGACAACTCGTATTCCAAAAGCGACATCATCGAGCCGTCGGGCGTGACGAGTTCCCACGACGCAATCCACCCGGCGCAGGCGCTCGAGGCCCACACGCCTGCCAGCAGCAGAGCCGCTGCCGCGATCAGGTTGTGCCGAAGAGGTCGCATCATCGGATACCCATTGCCCCGTCAAAAAAGCCCCAGCACCGAAAACGCTCGACTTGAGCATTTCCGGTACCGCCGATTCGATCCACACAATCGGCAAAATCGAATCGACTACGGCCATCATCATAATCGGCGCCGGGGCCATCGCAACCCCCCTGGGGTGTAGGTTTGGTGATTTTTCCGAAAAATCCTGCCGCGGGCTCGTTTTAGCCCGCCTATAGTGGGGGTGGCTCCAGATGATCCTCATCGATTTGCGGGTGTGTGTCGTCGGTGGTGTGCGGGATATCGCGGCGCATGAAACATGAAAAAAGCCGAACCGGCGTTTACGGTTCGGCTCGCGAAAGGTTTCTGTCGAGAGGAAGAATCGGCTGCTAGGCAAGGTCGGCCGCCAGGCGGGCGGCGATCCGTTCGGCGGCCTTGCCGTCCCACAAGTCGGGACATCGCCCTTGCTTGTATGTGCCGTCGAGGACGCTTGCCAGGACAGCGCGTAACCGCTCGGCGTGGTTTCCGACCAGCGTACTCGTACCTTCGTCGACGGTGATGGGACGCTCGGTGTTCGGTCGCATGGTCAGGCATGGTACACCCAAGGCGGTCGATTCCTCTTGCAGGCCGCCCGAGTCGGTCACGATCACCTTGGCTTGAGACGTCAAACACAAGAAATCAAGGTAGCCCAGCGGTTCGGCCTCGATGATTCCGCCGCCGGCCTTGCCGTTCAACCGATCGCCCAGGCCGAATTGTTCGATCCGGTGCTTGGTCCGTGGATGGATGGGAAAAACCATCGGCAACCGCGTTGCGGCCTGGGCCAGTACGTCGAGTAGTTTGCCCAACACCTCGGGCGTGTCGACGTTCGCCGGGCGGTGCAGCGTGATTACCCCGTAGTCACCGGGGCTGAGGCCCATCCGCCCGAGGACGTCGCGGCTGCGGGCCTTGGGTAATTGATGCTGCAACGTGTCGATCATCACGTTGCCCACCAGATGGATTTGAGATTCGGGTTTGCCTTCGGCCTTCAGGTTTTCGACGCCGGAGGGCTCGGAAACCAACAGCATGTCGGCGACGGCGTCGGTGACGATGCGGTTGATTTCTTCGGGCATCGTGCGGTCGAAACTGCGCAGGCCCGCTTCGACGTGCGCCACGGGGATGTGTAGTTTCGCGGCGACCAAGGCCGCCGCCATCGTCGAGTTGACGTCGCCCACCACCAGCACGCGATCGAAAGGCTTGCCTGCTTGCCGGGCGTCGATGAACACCTGTTCCAGGCGTTCCATCACGCGTGCGGTTTGCGCGGCATGCGTGCCGGAACCGACCTCGAGGTAGATGTCGGGCCGGCGCATCTCGAGATCGGTGAAAAACACGTCGGAGAGGTTTGGATCGTAGTGCTGCCCCGTGTGGATCAACACCGGCTCGACTTGCGGATAAGCCGCCAGCGCCCGCAGAATAGGCGCCATCTTCATGAAGTTCGGGCGTGCGCCCACGATACAAGCGATACGAAGATCAGGCATGGGTTCTTCCGTTGGTGAGCTTCAGGAACGCAGCCGTTTTCTCAAGGATAGCTGCCGGCTTACGCGAGGTCGGAGGGATCGATGTCGATTTTTCCGACGCGGAGACGCGACGTCGCCTGGTCAAGCGAGACATCGACCGGCGGTCCCCGGTGGATTGCGAATCCGATCATTCGTGCCGGTGGTGACATTGCGTGCAAAGTAATGCACGGCCGCGGAAGGCACACCCCGAATTCGGGGTGGTAGGTCGATTCCGTCATCTCGATTCGGCACGGCCCCAAAGCGGTGACGAGGACCGTTCGGCCGCCGATTTCGAGCGTGACGCGGTCGGGAGAAACCTCTTTCGGTTCGACGGCGGGGTGCAGGTGAAGCCGCGAACACAACCGGTGTGTGCCGCGGGTGTTAGTATCCAACCGGTCGAAGAGAATCCACGGCCCGCCTGCGCGGCATAGGACGTATCGCCGTACCGATGGAACGCCCAAAAAACGGTAGGCGTCATGGCTACAGGTCGCCCAATGAAACTCGGCGTACGTACCGGTGACAAGCCGGCCGGGGCGGCCGCGCCGCCCCATGCGGAACCGCGAGTAGACGTCGCACTGGTTTTGTCCGTCGATTTCAAGCGTGTTGTGCGCGGCCGTGCTCCGACAATAGGCCCGCTCGGGGCTGTCGTCGTAGTCGAAGACGCCGCTGTCGGTAAACACGCGTTTGCCCGCCACGGCGACCTCGACGTGAAACAAATCGGCGTGTCCATGGGCCGGCAGCCAATCGCAAGCCGCCGGTCCGGCGTCGAACAGAAGCATGTCGTCGCCTTCGCGGTGGATGAAATACGGGCCGATCGACGACGGAGGGCCGGTTCGATCCACCGCGCGCGAAAACGGCGACAGGGATGCCGCTCGCCGCAGCACGACGCGAGCGGGCGGAGCCTCGCCGAAGCAACTGTCGCCCAGTAACGGAATCTCGCCGTCGGGCAGGAGGAGCGCATCCAGAAACTCAGCCATGCGGGCCGCCGTCGTGCGGCATGTTTCGGCAACGGCGGGCAAGAGGTCGGGGAGCAATTCGGCCATGTCGAGCACGGCATCGAGCATGGCCGCGTGGTACATGGTCGAACGTTCGATGTGCTCACCGTGAGGAAGAACCTGTTCCTCGAGCTGTGCGGGCACGTGACGCTCGAGTAAACGCCGCCAGCCGGGCGAGGCGTCTTTCCCGAAGAAGGCGGTCGCCCAAGCCAGGCCTCGCAGGTCTTCGAGCAGATGGTTGCCCCGCAGATCCCATTCCAACGTGCGGGCCAAGAAATCGGCCTGTTGCCACAATGAACGCAGGAAACGCCGTTGAAGATAGGACGGCGTCGTAGACCGAAGTCGCAGGCGGACCCAGTTCGGAATCCGTCTTGCAATACAGTACGGGTGCCACGCGTCGACAGCCTGCCGTCGGGATTCGGCAGGGAAAGCGTCCAACCACGAGGCGACGAACAGCCAAGCGGCATTCGTGTGGCTCGAATCGTTGCTCTCCGCCAGGCGGCGGACGATATCGTGATATTGAAGCTGAAACCGCCACAGCCGTGGAACGGGGGGCCGGATGTCTTCCTGCCATCGCGGCGGGAATCCGAGGTTGCGCTTCTGATTGAGAAAGCAGAACTCTCCCTTCAGGACGGCGGCAAGCGACGAGCGAGAGGGGTGGACTGCGCCAGCGCGCGAATCGCCCTCCTTTTCGGCACGCGGACGAAATGCCGGCTTCCAGTCGTCGGAGAAACTAGGCGGCCTGCGCACTCGCGGCGGAAATCGCCGCCAAACGATCATTCGCCACAGCCGCGCGGCGAGCTGCCGTTTACGGTAGTGACGCAGGGATTTGACTCGAGTTTGTATCGATCCAAACACACGTAGTGCTCGCCATGAATTTCCACGCCGCCATTCCTTCACATATCGCCCGAAGACTGACCAGCTTCAAATTCTTGTACCAGGTGTTATGAAGGTACGGGTTGGGAAAGATCGCTGTGCTGCTGGAGCGGAGGGAGCGTAGCGACCGAAGCGGAAGCAGCACAGCGGGCCGCAAACTCGGCCGGGGCTACGTACCCCAGTGAGCTGTGCGGCCGGTTTCGGTTGTAGTCCTCTCGCCACAGCTCGGTCAGCACCTTTGCCGCCGCCAAGCTCTCGAACACCTCCGTTGCCAAAAACTCGTCACGCAGCCGGCTGTGGAAACTCTCGGCGTAGCCGTTCTCCCAAGGGCTGCCCGGCTCGATGTACAACGTCTCTATCCCCATCCGACCCAGCCAGGCCCGAATCGCTTCGGCCACAAACTCCGGACCGTTGTCGCTGCGGATGCACTTCGGCACGCCTCGTCGGGCGAACAACTCCGCCAGCGTCTCGATCACGTCCTCGCTGGTAATACTCCGATCGACCTTCATGGCCAGACATTCCCGCGTGTGCTCGTCGACGATCGTCAGCCACTTCAACCGGCTGCCGCCCGTGGTGCGGTCGAACACGAAGTCCCAGCACCACACATGGTCCTTGTGGTCCGCCCGGCGACGGACGCAACCGTTCTCGCTCGTGCCCAATCGTCGCCTTTTGCGCTTCTTCTGCGGCACTTTCAGCCCCTCACGACGCCACAATCGGTAAATCCGCGTATCGCTCGCCCGCCAATCCTCTTGACGAAGAAGCCAGGCGATCCGCCGGTAACCCCATCGCGGACGACGTCGGGCCAATTCCAACATCCGACCCGCCAACGCCGCCTCGTCGTCTCGCGGCTTCGCTCGGTAACGCTGGGTACTTCGCGGCTGACTCAAGGTCTTGCACGCCCTTCGCTCGGAAACCGAAAACCGCTGACGCAGGCCTTCGATCGCCGCACGCTTCCGGGAAGGGCTTACCAGTTTCCCTCCGCTACGTACTTGAGCATCTGGATGTCCAGTTCCTTCTCGGCCACCAACAGCTTCAGCCGCCGGTTCTCCTCCTCCAATTGCTTCAGCCGTTTCGCCTCCTCGGCCTTCATTCCGCCGTACTGGTTCCGCCAACGCAGGTACGTCGACTCGCTGATCTCCAAGGCCTGGAGCACCGCCGCCACGTCCTTGCCCGCGTTGAGCATCGCATCCGCGTCCCGAAGCTTCCGAACTATCTGCTCCGGCGTGTGTCGCTTCCTTCCTCGTGTCGTCATCTTCCTGGTCTCCTCGCCTTACGGCTCTGAGACCTTCATAACACATGGATCAGTTTTTCGATAGCAGGCCAAGACAACATCTAACCAAAGTGATTAGGGGCCTACGTAGAAGAGCCCCCGGCTTGCTGGCAGCCTTCTGCTCAGCATTTGTTAGCCCAGCATCCGTGTCCGTCACAAGTCACAAAGTGTAATGTCTTTGGACGTAACTGTAGGCGATCGGCGGTGGGTGTGGCCGACAATCAGGTCAACACCCTTTGTGGTGCGAATGATGATCGCAGGGTACCGCTCAATAGTTGCGAAGCCGACTACGTGACCAATTGTTAAGGCTTCAAATACGCCTAGTTGGCAATCGTTTCCGCCGTAAAAGAGAATCGGCTGCGTGCCAGATTGCAGGAGAACATCGCGGGCACGTTGCTGCCGTTGTAGCCACGATGTCCTCACAGCGTCCGCGCAGGAAAACACATTGCACGATGGAATGGTCGTAGACGGACGAGGCCAAGTTTCAAGCCAGGGAAAGAAAACATGGGCTACGACCAACGCAAGAGCCAGTACAAGACGGTGCCTTATGTGCCGGCTTAAACAAATTGCGTAGGCGGCGAAAAAAGGAATGAATACCATACCGGCGACAAGATGTCGCACGCTGTTTCCGGGGCGTATCCCCCAGAAAAATACCGGCACGGCTATCCAGAGAGCCAAACTGGTCGTTAAGAGCCACGAACGGTTGCGGAATGTTAAGACCGTAATCCCGAGGCAGCCTGCGACTAAAATGAGGGGGCCAGTAGCGAACGCGATTGCCCCCAAATTCCGGCCATCAAAAAACGCACACAACGATGCTGGCCACGTTTGCTGCCATTTTGAGGCGAAGTCGAGGCTATCAGATTGAGTGGCTGGCACCATAAAATTGGTGACAAGCAACGTGCCGACGATTCCAAGGATGAAGGCAACGGCCACGATCAAAGCGTCGAAACGCGGGTGCGATTTGGAAAACGCAAACGTCAGAAGTACGAGCCCCGGCCCGATAAGAATGATGTCGGCCTTGATCGGGACGGCGATGGCTATCAGCAGGCTTCCTAAGGTAAGAACGCACAGTCGACCGGCGGCACTCGCAAGTGCTGAGCTATTTGCGATTAGGTATCCCCCAGAAAGGACCAACGCAAGCGAGGGTACGTGCGGCATCCCATAGAGTGTGCCGAACCAAAAACCGGGGCCTAATTGAAGTAGTACGGCCCCGAAGAGGGATGCCCAGGGGCCGACAATTCGTCGCGAAAAAAATGCTGCGACAGCAGTGGCGCCCAGACCGCCGATGAAGCTTATCGCGGTCATAAAGTGAGGCAGTAATTCAAGTGGTAGACCTGCGCGTTGAGCGAGTGATAACAGCAAAATATATGCCGGGCTCGTGCGAAATACATAGGGCGGGTTTTTAGAAATGTGTCCCGTGTTCCATAACACCGACACTACCGCGATACCTGCTGCGTCATCTTCGCCAAAGGTTGGAAACAAGTAGGGCACGCGAATGACGGCAGAGGTCGCCAAGATTAGTAACAGTAATGCGTACCAACGGCGTAATGGCAGGTGAGTCGAACACGTTGCGAGGTTATTTCTGTGTGTCATGGGGTGTTTCTCCGTAGCGGTGGAGCGCGTGTTGTATAAAGTATAGGGGGCGCCGTTTGTCTTCTTCATAAATGCGCGAAATATATTGACCGTGAATTCCTAAAATAAAGAGGGTGATTCCGTGGAGAATTAGCTGTGTGGATATTAGCGATGCCCATCCGTGCACAAACGGGAGTGCAAATGTATATCCTATCACGACGTACGCTAGGTAGAGTATTCCGGCAAGAGCAAGAGACAGGCCTACGTGTGAGGCTAATCGGGCCGGTCGGGATGAGAATGAAAACAGGGCGTCGGTGGCCAGTCGGAGCATTTTGCGAAATGTGTATTTTGACTGTCCGGCGATGCGTGGGGGAGCGGTGTATTGCACGTACGTTCGGGGGTATCCCATCCAGGCAAGCATTCCACGGAGAAAGCGGTGGCGTTCCGGCATGGATTGTAATGCGGATATTACGGAGCGATCGATAAGGCAAAAATCAGCAGCATGCATTTGTATTGGGGTGTCGGAAAAGAAATTGAAGACGCGATAGAACAGAGAGGACGTGAGTGATTTGAGAAGTGAAGCATCTTCCGTGTGGTTGCGGATTGTTTGGACAATCTTATAGCCATTCTCCCATCGGTCTACGAGGACTGGGATCAGCTCCGGCGGATGTTGTAGATCGGAGTCGAGGAGAATCGCAGCGTCAGCGTTTGCGTGATCAATGCCTGCCGTGAGTGCAATTTGATGGCCAAAATTCCTCGAAAGGGATAGGACGGTTACGCCGGAATGCTGGCGCGCGAGCGTTTGCAGGGCGTCAAGCGTGCCGTCGGTGCTCCCGTCATCTACGAATATGAAGTCAACGGTGTGGCCGCGCGACCGTAAAGAGCAAGATACCGCGTATACAGCATCAAAAAACAACGAGACGGAGCTTTCCTCGTTGAAAAAAGGAGAAATTATAGTGATGTGTGGCATGATCGGTGCGTCGATTGGGTTGGTAGGGAAAGTAACGTAGAGATGTACGTGTGAGCCAACTTGTTTCGATCAAAATGGTCCGCTAGGTAATCGCGGCCGTTTAGTTTCGATCGGGGGTTGGTTGCTAGCCGTTCGAGGCATTGGATCAAGGACTCGGGCGAGTCCGGTTCCATGGCGACGCCGGCTTGGGCTTCGTCGACGACGATTCGCCGGGCCTCGCCCCGGACGCCCATGATGATGGGGCGTTCCATTGCCATCATCTCGAAGATTTTCGAAGGGATGACCGTCCCGAAAAGTTCCGTTCCCCGAAGATGGACCAGGCAGGCGTCGGCCGAGGCGATCACGCGAGGCATTTCTTCCTTGGGGAGTGATCCGGTGAACAGAACCCGGTCGGTCAGCCCGCGACGCTCGGTTTCCCGTTGCAATTCTTCGCGACGGGCGCCGTCGCCGACGAGCCAAAACACGAATCGGTCATCACCGCGGGTGCGAAGGATATCGGCAGCTTCGATGACGACCTCGAGTCCGTGGGCCATGCCGATCGTGCCGACGTAGGCACACACGAATGTGCTGTCGGCGGCGTTCCATCGGGCGCGAAGTTCGCGATCGGGAGGCGTAGGACGGAATTTGTCGAGGTCCACGCCGTTTGTTACGACCGATATCCGATCGTCGAGGGGCACTTTTTCGAGGATTTTTTGTTTGTACCCTTCCCCGACCGCGACGATGTGATCGGCGGCAAGATACATTCGGCGTTCGAGGAACTCGAGGAAGCGTAAGATGGGACGAAACCGGATCGCGCCCACCGTTTCGATAGATTCGGGCCAAATGTCCCGAATTTCAAGGACGAAAGGACGTCGCTTCAGGCGTGAAACCCACACGCCCGCCCATCCACAAAAAAACTGGGGACTGGTCGCTACGACGACATCCACTTTACGGATTCGAAACGACGCGATGATCGCTGCGACCATGTATGACAGGAAGTTGAGAATTCGGCGAACGGTGCCCGCGTTGGGCGCGAGAAGCGTCCACACGCGAACGACCTCGATGCCGTCGACGACGTCGCGTTGTGCACGCAAACGGTTGCGATAGCCGGGATAAATCACGCCTTTGGGATGGTTCGGGTTGCAGGTGATGACCGTGACGCGGTGCCCCGCCTTGACCCATCGGACGCAGTGTTCGTACGTCCGGGTGGCCGGGGCGTTGACTTCGGGCGGAAAATAGTGCGTCAAAAACAGGATGTGCATCAGGCTTCCGACACGTTGTCTTTCGCGAAGGCGGTTCGTTCGAGGAGTTCCACGAGGTTTCGGGCGACGGCGGCATGACGCGTGCGACGGTAGACCGGCTCCCACGCTGCGTGAATCGCCTCTTTGTCGGGACGCTCCTGTAGATGACGGAGGAGGGCTGCGGCCAGTGGTTTCGGTTTCCCCGGCGGAACGACACTGCCGGTCTTCGGATCCTGGATCACGTCGGGATGACAGCCGACCAATTCGGTCACGACGACGGGAAGTCCGGCGGCCAGCGCTTCCATGACGACCACACCCCACGGTTCCGTCAGCGACGGTAAGGTGAACACGTCGGCGGCAGCGTACCACTCGGGTAATTCATCGGGCTGCAAGAAGCCGGGGAATTCGACGCGGTCGGCGATTCCCAAGTCGGCGGCGAGTGCTTCGAGCTTCGGACGTTCGACGCCGTCGCCGGCAATCACGAGTCGCGCGTTCGACCGGGCGACAACCTGTTTCATCGCTTGCAGGAGGATATCGACGCCTTTTTTCCAGATGAGCCGGCCCACGTAAATGATGACAGGCTCCTCGCCCCATCCGCGGGCAGCGCGAAGCTCACCTCGCCGCGGTGCCAGTTCGCGAGCCAACGCACGCAGGCGATCCAGATCGGGCGAGTTCGGAACGAAACAACAGGCGTCCGGATTGCCGCCGTAATGGATCAGGTACTCGCGGGCCAAGACGCCCGTCGGAAGGATACCCCGCGCGTTTTTCACCACCCAACGCACAAACGGCGTTTTCAATATTTTGCGGTAGGTCGCGCGGCGGAGCCCCAAGAAACTCTCGCACATCAAGTAGTAGGGGATGCGACGTCGTTTTGCATAGAGAATCGCCCGCACCATGGTCGGGTGGTTGTAACCGCCCAGCAGGATCGCGTCGCAGTTCGATTCGGCGAGCCGACGCGCGATCGTCGGATTCCAGTAGCAACTTCCATTTCCGGCGAGAGCCCGACCGGGGAGCACTTCAGCATGAAAGTCGAGCTGCCAATCAGCCTCCCAAGGGCGATCACTCGTTCCCTTCGTGCAATAGAACACATGCAGATCGACGTCGGGCTGCTTCGCAACCGTATTCCAGAACGGATCACGATAGGGAGTCAACGTCGGTGTGACGACGGATATGTTCATTGTCGACAAGGTGCTATTTTTCGAGGGGTTCTCGCCAGCAGCGCAAATTTAGCCCGAATTCTTGCTCGAGGATGTCGATTTGCGGCATCAATCGGGCGGCCAGTTCGTGGCGGACGTGTGGAGGAATCGGAATGTCCATCTTGCGACGGTTGGCGCGATCTCCCCAGGTAGCCGGCAAGAACGACCGTTCGACGTCCAGCCAGGCATACAGATCGGTCAGCATTTGCGGATCGGCCAGCGCGGTTTCCATGATCAGGATGCGCACACGGCGAAATCGTGTGCAGTACCAGCGTAACGGCGCGACGTATTCGCTTCGCTGGATATATCGAAAGGGAGAAACGGACACGCCCGGCGGCGTGGGCGGGATATCGTCCCCGAGCAGAGCGACTTCCGGCGGCCGTGTTTCCAAACCGTTTTCGACGGAAAAACAATAATGCGAAATGGCCCGTTCGATCGGGTTCCGCAATTGGACGAGGATCGAACAGTCGGGCAGCACACGTCGAATGCGTTCCGCGTAGGTTTCGGATTCGAAATAGCTGGTGCTCTTCTCGACGAGCACTTCGCCTTGCGTTTTCCCGAACAAGGCGCTGCGGTAATCGAGGGGCGTTTTTTCCGCAGACTCGGCATTCAGGAACCATTTCGGCTCGGGGCGAAACGGCTTGGCGACCTGGATTTGCGGATGAGCGTCCAGCAATCGGGCGAGCTGTGTCGTTCCGCAGCGTTGGCAGCCCACGATGACGGCGTGTCGAGGCTCAATCGTCGACATGACTCTCCCGCACTGCCGCTCGCGGCGGGCTTTGGACCTGCCGCAGAATGCGAATCAAGTATTCGCCGACGATCCCCAGCGAAAAGAATAGCAAGCCGAAGAAAAAGAGCATCAATAGGGTTTGCGTGGTCCATCCCGGGACGCGGATGCCCGATATGAAATACTTTGCCAAGTAGTAAAGGCCCAACGCGAAACTGAACAACGAAGTGCAAAAACCCAGAAGGCTCACCAACTGGAGCGGCAAAGCTGTGTGGCCCAAAATCGTATCGAGTGCGTTTGAAATCAGCCGACGGGTCGAGTACCGTGATTTCCCACCCGGATCATGCCGCACTTCGACACTCCCGATCGCCGTGGTTGCGGCCAGAATCATGTGATTCAATCGGGGCGTTCGTGTCGGCATCGCGCACAACGTCTCGGCCAGCCAGCGTCGCATGATGCGGAAACTGGTCAACGAGATATTCGGCGGGACATGAAATACCTGTCGAGTGATCACGTTGACGATGCTGCTGCCCACGTTCCGCAAAAACGAATGCCGCTTTTGGGTGTAAGCGCCGAATACGACATCCCATTCGGGGTGCGCCGTCAAGGCCTCGTATAGCGAGACGATTTCCTCCGGCGGATGCTGGAGGTCGTCGTCCATCGTGACGACGAATTCCCCCTTCGCGGCTGCCAGTCCCGTCAACAGGGCGAAATGCTGCCCGAAATTGCGCGCATGCTGAATGATTTTGACCCGCTTATCGGCCCGGCGGGCCTCACACAACAGTCGCCAGCTATCGTCCTTTCCGGCATCGTCGACGCAAATGATTTCGTAGTCGTGTGCGAGGTCGGAAAGCACGCGGTGCAGGCGCTCGATCAACGCCGGGAGCGTCGACTGTGCGTTGTACACCGGAATGACGACCGAAATCTTGGGCATTGAGCTGCGCGTTACGAAGGAGACTCGCCGAAAAACGCATAAATTGCATCGACGACGCGATCCTG
The DNA here is from genome assembly GCF_054657455.1 of Thermostilla marina. Taxonomy (NCBI): domain Bacteria; kingdom Pseudomonadati; phylum Planctomycetota; class Planctomycetia; order Pirellulales; family Thermoguttaceae; genus Thermostilla; species Thermostilla marina. The sequence continues at coordinate 2,401,410 of NZ_BAAHYR010000001.1, forward strand.
CTGCTGCCTCGTTATTTCAAAGAAAAACGGCAGCCGAATCAATGAAGCGGCAAGTCGTTCCGTGTTCGGCAGCGACGCGCGATCCAGCCCTAACGTGCGGGCCATCGGCGATTGATGAAGCGGCACGAAGTGGAACGTCGCTCGAATCCCGCGTTCGTGCAAATATGCCAGCAACGGATCGCGCCGCGATTGTTCCTCGACGATCACGTAGAACATGTGGTCGTTGCTCTTTCGATCGTCGAATCGGGGCGGAAGCCGAATGATCCCCTGTTGGGCCAAGGGGCCGAGCCGCTCGTAATAGTACTCGGCGACGGCGTGTCGGCGAGCGGCGATCGAATCGAGCATTTCGAGCTGCGCGTACAGAAAAGCGCTACAAATCTCGCTGGGAACGTATGACGAACCGATATCGACCCAGGTGTACTTGTCGACTTCGCCGCGCAGGAATTGTTGTCGGTTCGTTCCTTTGTCGCGCAGAATCTCGGCGCGGTCGAGGAACCGTTCGTCATTGATGCACAGGGCCCCCCCTTCCCCACAGATATAGTTTTTCGTTTCGTGAAAGCTATAGCAGCCCAAATGGCCGATCGAGCCGAGGGCACGTCCCTTGTAATAGGCATGCACTCCTTGCGCGGCATCTTCGATCACGAACAAGTCGTTCCGTCGAGCGATGTCGACGATGCGGTCCATCTCGCAGGCGACACCGCCGTAGTGGACGGGAACGATCGCCCGCGTGCGAGGGGTGAGGGCGTCTTCGATTTGCGATTCGTCGAGATTGAGGGTATCGGCACGTATATCGACGAAGATCGGCTTCGCCCCCGCCCGTACGAATGCATTTGCCGTCGAGACGAACGTGTACGACGGCATGACGACTTCGTCGCCGTCACCCAAGCGACACAACATGGCTGCCATTTCGAGCGCCGCCGTGCCCGAGGGAACCAAGAGCACGCGACGAATACCGAATTGTTCTTCGAGCAGCCGCGAGCATGCACGGGTGAAACGCCCGTCGCCGGCGATATTGCCGTACGTCACCGCCTGGGCGATGTAGTAAAGCTCCTTGCCGGCGATGAACGGCTTGTTGAACGGAATGACGTCGGTCACGTGACGCCCTCTTTTGCATCGTGCGACGGACGATCCGACATGCCGACCATCGCGAAGGTGGCTTGCGTGGTGGCGACGAGATCGTCGATGGGGATCAGGAATTCACCCCGCCGGACGGCCTCGACCCATGCCCCGAGCATCGCACCATGGCCTTTGTCCATCTTGCGCAGCTTTTTCTTCGTGCGGCGACCTTCTTCGTCGACCAACTCGAGCACCCGGAAATCTTCGATGACGGCTCCCTTGCCGCCGCCGAACACTTCGATGCGTTCTTTGCTCCAACCGGCGGGGCCGTTGACGGCGTAGGTCAATTGCAGCACGGAACCGTCCTTGTAACGCAGTACGGCTTGCGTTTCGTTGCGGATATCGGCATCGGCAGGCATATCGACGGACACGCTCAACGGCAGGCTGCCCGTTAGTGCGTTGAAAAAATCGACGAAGTGACACGCTTCACCGATGATCCTGCCGCCTTCGGCCGGGTCGGCCAGCCAGTGATCCGGAGGAATCGTACCGGCGTTCACGCGATAGATGCCCCGTAGCGCTCCGCAACCATCGAAATGCTCTTTCAATTGATGTGCAAATCGTGAAAACCGACGATTGTATCCAATCGACAATGGGCCGCTGTGGCTTTGAAGGGCATCGACAATGCTTTGCAATTGTTCCCAATTCACGGCCAACGGCTTTTCGCAGAATACCGCCTTCCCGGCCGACAAGGCACGGACGATCATGTCGGCGTGCTGGGAATGTCGCGTGACGATGAACACGATGTCGGTGGCGTCGTCCGTCAGGATTTCGTCGATGCTCGACGCGCACCAGGCAAACCCGTATTTCCTTCCCACCGTGGCGGCGGTCGCCCCCGACCCGGTCACGATGCCGCGAAAGCGAACATCCGACAGTTTGGCCAGCTCGGGCAGTAGCACGCTTTGCGCAAAGCTGCCCGCACCGACGAACGAAATCCCCAAACTGCCCGCTCTGGTTTTCGGGGCTTTCGTTTGGAGAGTGATGCGGGCGGGCTGCTCGACGGGCTTATCGATCGGATATTCGAGCACGACGCCCAGGTACGGTTCGCTGCCTTTGAGGATCAGTTCAAAAGCGTCTGCCGCACGTTCGATTGGAAAACGATGCGTCGTCAACGCGCCGGGGCGCACCTTGCCCGATGCGACGAGATCCAAGAAAGCCTCCAGGTTACGGCCTTGCGTCCAGCGGACGTACCCCGGGGGATAGTCGTTCCCGTGTTGTTCGTACGAGGGATCGTACCGCCCGGGACCGTACGATCGCGACACGATGAACGTCAGCTCTTTTTCGTAATACGGCTTGCGAGGGATGTTCATACCCGTCACGCCGACGAGTACGACGCGTGCCCGGTCGCGGGCGATCTCGGCCGCCAATTCGATCGGTGCGTTCGAGCTCGTTGCCGCGGTGATCAGCACCGCATCGACACCTAGCCCTCGCGTGAACGAAGAAATCGCCGAGGCGGCTCCGGAGTTTGGCGGCAAGACGAGGTCGGCGCCGTGGTCCGCCGCTAAACGACGCCTCGCTTCGACCGGATCCAGGCCGACGACCCGGCAGCCCGCAGCGGCCAGCATTTGAACCGCCAATTGTCCCAAAAGACCAAGCCCGACGACCGCAACCGTTTCGCCGACGCGGCAATCGGTGTTGCGAATCCCTTGCAAGGCGATGGCCCCGAGCGTCGCGTAGGCGGCATCTTCCGCCGAAACGCCGTCGGGGACGGAAGCCGCCAGCAACTCGGGTACAAGGTTGTATTCCGCATGATTCGCAATGCCCGCCCCGGCGCAGGCGATGCGTTGCCCTACCCGAAACCGAGATACCCGCGGACCTGTCTCGAGCACTTCGCCCGCGGCACTATAGCCCAGCGGCATCCAGCGATCGAGCTGTTGCTGCACCGTTTGGAACGTGGCCCAAAAACCGTCTCGCCGCATCTTGGCCAACACCTTCTTGACCAGATCCGGGCGTGCCCTGGCCTTACCGAGCAGGCCCTTGCGGGCAAGCCGGGCCACCATCCGCTCGGTACCTGCCGAAATCAACGACGCGTGTGTTCGAATGAGCACGCGATTGCCGGAAGGCCGAGGGACCGGAATGTCGGCCAGCTCCATGCGGCCGTTACGAACGTTTTGGAGGAGTTGTTTCATGGCGACACAAAAACAGGCCGACGACCGCGTCGGCCGACAGCCTGCCGGAGTTCTCGGATGAAATGCTTCGATTATTCCACTGAAGCCGATACTTTCAATGGCACGTAAAGTGAATTTCGCTTGTCTTTCGATAAATGCGATAGATTATGGGGACGATTGCCGGATGGATTTTCGCCGGGCGGCCGCTTCATCCCGAGCCTTCTGAACGGCGGCCTTTTGCTCGGGACTCAAGACAGCTTCGATTTTCGCGTCACGTTCGGCTTCCAAGGCTTCTAATTGCTTGAGAAGCGGTTGAATCTTTTCCCAATATTCTCGCTGAATCGCGTAGATTTGTTGCCGTTGCTGCTCACTGACGACGGCCGCGTAATAATTGGGCAGTCGCGGACGAAAATTCGACGTCCCGGTTTTGGCATCGTTCGTAGCCGGTTGCGATGATTGCGTTGCCGCGGCCTGAGTAGGCGCCGCAGACGGCTTCGTCGTTTCTTGCGCTGTAGCGAGGTTCGACATCCATACGACCGCCGAGCCGACAATCACCGCCGCCGCAACCCGGAAAAACACTGCCCTGTTCATCAATGTACCCCTTTTTTCACGATACGGAAAACGACGCTATCCCGAAAAAGCGTGAGTAGTGTAGCAAGGAATCCAAGTGACGGCAAGCGTTTTGTCCGCCCCTCTGGCCGACTTCAAATTTTTATACCAGGTGTTTTGAAGGCGTTGTTCGGGAAGCAGCGCAGCGGGCCATAAACTCGGTCGGACCTACGTAGCCTATTGCGCAGTGCTTCCGGCGTGGGTATCAACCCGTTGCACAACCTCTTTGCAGTCGCAGCCTGCAAAGAGGTTGTGCAACGGGCTGTCAATGGTGCTAGTAGGTCCAAACTGTTGATCGCCACGTGCCTGATTAACCCGGCAAAGTTACCGTGAAACGGCGGGAGCACCTTCGGCAGCCGAATCGCTTGCCGTGAACCATTGTGCCAAAATCTCAGCATACCTTCGGGCGACGGCATCCAAAGAAAGATGGCGCATAAAAGATGCTCGAGCGTTCCTGGCGACGTGCTTCCAATGATTTGAGTCGGAAAGTAGCCAGAGTACCTCTTGTGCAAACGCCTGCGACCCGCTTGCGATACAACCGTTGTCTCGATGGCGAAAAAAACGGACGTATTCAGTATGAGCACTAGCAACCACAGGTAACCCCGCGGCGAGGTACAGCAGCACCTTGCCAAAGCTTTTCCCGCGTTCAAAGGGTGTTAATAGCGATTCAAGAGGGGCCAAGCCAACGGTGGTAGTTGAAGCTAACCGTGTGGCTGCATCGAAGTCGAGGAATGGGGCAAGTTCGACCGTGCTGGAACAAATGCCAGCCTGTTCGGCGAAGGCTTGCAATAAGTCGCGTTGTGAACTGTCGCGGACCCCCATGATAAGCAATCGAGAATCTGGATAAACGGAGCGTACTGTCCTGAAGCACTCCAGTACGCAGGTGAGATTGTCCGGGTACGCGGTTGGGTTGGAGGACGCGTACAGCAGAGTATAGGGGCGGCCTAGCTGAACCGAAGGTTTAGGAACACTTGGTGGACAGCCAGTCCATATGATTTCGACACGCGAACAATGTTGCTCGGCCCAATCCGCGACAAACTGACTTCCGGCGATGATACCAAACGAGGCACGAGCAGTAGCATTCGTGCGTTGTGACCATCGGGGAATAACCCAGTCGGCATCGTCGATATCCAAAATGCAGCGATATGAAGGGAATAACCGTGGCGAATGAGTCGAGTGGCGGGCTTTTTGCATGTATATTAAATGTGCCCTGAAGAGGCGTGCTATCAGGGCCTTTTGTGATGTTTGCAAGACGTGATTGGTCACTAGTGTGGCGTAGCCGTAGCGCCGCAGCGCCTTGGCGACATTGTAGCCGCGAAGTTCAGCGGCCATGCCGTTCGGCCAACTGTCCACAAAGAATTGGATTCGGGGACGCTTTAAGAACCGTAGCGCCAACGCGCGAGCAATCGAGGCTGGAAAGGCGACACGCCGGGCTAGTCCGCGAGAGATGCGAGCATTCATGCTTCGAAGTAGCTTTGTATCACAAAAGCAGAGAGTAGAAAAATCACGGTGCTTGCCCAAACTGGCGTGAGTGTTATAGCGCGTCGAGCGTTGGAGATTGCCGCGAGAACTCTTTTTCCCGCAATTCGGGGGCAAAGTATCGCTTCAGCTTATTAGGTTGCTCCCTGAGCCAATGCAATACCTGGGTGGGAGGGAAGCGGTTGTCTGAAAGGGAAGATACGGTCGTTGCGAAAATCATCCGGTGTTCCCATATTTTTCCAAGCGTAATCTGTCGGATTACATCCGGCGGTGGGGCGTGGCGCTTTACCTCCTGAACCGTGCTCGCGATCGCGGAAGGGGTTGCGGGTACGATCCGAGTGGTAACGGGGGAGTAGAAGGCATCGCGTCCGTCACGATAGGGAGTTGTGATTACCGGAACGCCGCAAAGAAGAAACTCAACGGAGGCCTTATAAACTCCCTCGGTTCGGGAGAGAGCTAGCCCGGTGTAAGATTCATTAGTAATGGCTGCGACCTCCGTGGGGCTGAGTTTCCGATACCCTTGGGAAGTAAAATTGGGCCAGAAAGCGTGCCGCAGGGCCTCTCTCACCCTGGTTGCATAAGCAGGGTGCATCGATCCGTCTTCGTTTGTCAGAACGACGAGGTTCGGCACGTCGCTTGCGAGTTCATGTCGTTTTAAGGGCAGGAGAATACCGTTGCAAATTGCATCATATTTCTTTCTGCGACTGAGAGAAGGGTGAACATTGTAAAGCCGCTCGTCCAGGAAGGCACCTTTGTGGAAGAAGAGAGTGCGCAACCCAAAACGAGTGAAGAGTGGCACAGCAGCACGATCATGACATAAATAGGTGACGTTGATTCTACATCGCGAGAATTGTCGCTGCAGGAGTCGATGTTGTCGCCAAAGGCGGACGGCGAAACCGGCATCCCGCACGGGGCTGACCAGCTTCAAATTCTTGTACCAGGTGTTATGAAGGTACGGGTTGGGAAAGATCGCTGTGCTGCTGGAGCGGAGGGAGCGTAGCGACCGAAGCGGAAGCAGCACAGCGGGCCGCAAACTCGGCCGGGGCTACGTACCCCAGTGAGCTGTGCGGCCGGTTTCGGTTGTAGTCCTCTCGCCACAGCTCGGTCAGCACCTTTGCCGCCGCCAAGCTCTCGAACACCTCCGTTGCCAAAAACTCGTCACGCAGCCGGCTGTGGAAACTCTCGGCGTAGCCGTTCTCCCAAGGGCTGCCCGGCTCGATGTACAACGTCTCTATCCCCATCCGACCCAGCCAGGCCCGAATCGCTTCGGCCACAAACTCCGGACCGTTGTCGCTGCGGATGCACTTCGGCACGCCTCGTCGGGCGAACAACTCCGCCAGCGTCTCGATCACGTCCTCGCTGGTAATACTCCGATCGACCTTCATGGCCAGACATTCCCGCGTGTGCTCGTCGACGATCGTCAGCCACTTCAACCGGCTGCCGCCCGTGGTGCGGTCGAACACGAAGTCCCAGCACCACACATGGTCCTTGTGGTCCGCCCGGCGACGGACGCAACCGTTCTCGCTCGTGCCCAATCGTCGCCTTTTGCGCTTCTTCTGCGGCACTTTCAGCCCCTCACGACGCCACAATCGGTAAATCCGCGTATCGCTCGCCCGCCAATCCTCTTGACGAAGAAGCCAGGCGATCCGCCGGTAACCCCATCGCGGACGACGTCGGGCCAATTCCAACATCCGACCCGCCAACGCCGCCTCGTCGTCTCGCGGCTTCGCTCGGTAACGCTGGGTACTTCGCGGCTGACTCAAGGTCTTGCACGCCCTTCGCTCGGAAACCGAAAACCGCTGACGCAGGCCTTCGATCGCCGCACGCTTCCGGGAAGGGCTTACCAGTTTCCCTCCGCTACGTACTTGAGCATCTGGATGTCCAGTTCCTTCTCGGCCACCAACAGCTTCAGCCGCCGGTTCTCCTCCTCCAATTGCTTCAGCCGTTTCGCCTCCTCGGCCTTCATTCCGCCGTACTGGTTCCGCCAACGCAGGTACGTCGACTCGCTGATCTCCAAGGCCTGGAGCACCGCCGCCACGTCCTTGCCCGCGTTGAGCATCGCATCCGCGTCCCGAAGCTTCCGAACTATCTGCTCCGGCGTGTGTCGCTTCCTTCCTCGTGTCGTCATCTTCCTGGTCTCCTCGCCTTACGGCTCTGAGACCTTCATAACACATGGATCAGTTTTTCGATAGCAGGCCAGGGCCACAAAAGGAGACGAGAATTCTGGCTTCTGAATCTGACAGGCTGAGCAGGTCCCGTACAATGCTGAGAGAGTGAAACGTTTCGGTGTAAACAATGGGAGGACGTCGCGAAATGACAGTGAAATTGTAGGGGCGGGCCGGTACGTTCAGATCGGGACGCTGTATCCATGCGAGAATAAACTTCTTTAGCGTTCGTAGTTGATGGCGGATCTGCATCAGTACCTATTCCTTTTCCTTGTGCCTAGCTTCGAAGGGGGGCTGTTACATGTTATGAAGGAACGGATTGGGAAGGAGTGCTGTAGTGCGTAGGATAGCGAGTGAAGCGGACGCAGCGCAGCGGGCCGTAAACTCGGCCGGACCTACGTAGCCCATCGCGCGGTGCTGCCGGCGTGGGTATAGTACGGGGCAGTGTTTTTCCGCCCGTCGGTCGAGATCGTGTTTCACCAGAAGCGCGTTCAGCTTGCGATAGAACGCGGCACCCGGCGGTTCGGGGATCTCATCCCGGCGGATAAACTGCGTCGGCTGTCGAAGCCTTTTTGTGCGTCCGAGCATCGTGCCGTCAGAAAATTGATCTCAGAAGCTTATTCCTTGCCGTTTCGTGCCACGATCCTCTACAATCAGCCGCAGTCTGCAAAGAGGTTTTGCGACGGCCTGATGGCACATGGGCCATTTCTCGAGTCCCGTTCACCAGGCTCTTATAGCGATTCCTCGACGACGGCCAGGCAGGTCACACGTTTTCATCCGGCCTCAGGCAAAACAAGTTTCTGCCGCGACTAGTCGGGCCAAGCAATGTGATGTTCCTGAGGCCGCACCAGCTTGACACCATGCTGGCGAACTCGTGTGGGTTAGGATTTATGAATGCCCCTGCCATAATGGCGTCTTCCGGACAGTGAGTTTCTAAGAACAAATACTCACACCGCAAATCCTTCACAAAGTGCTTGAGTCGCTGAAACAACTTTTCCGTTTTCAGAAAATGGTGAAATATGTTCAGTGCGAGCACGACTCTGTATTCAATCGGCCGCGGCAAATCGAACATAGAACCTTCGAACACTTTCAGCGGTATGCAGTTTGCACGTGCTAAGCGTTTCATAAAGTAGACGTGTTTTGGGTGGCTCTCAACCGCGAGGCATTGCCACCCTTGTGTCGCTAACATACTGGCGCAGTATCCGAAATATGCTCCAAGGTCTAATGCCGTACCTGTTTTGTTTTGTACTTGCTCTAGTATCTTGTGCATTCTGTCGTCATCATGTTGCGCTCTAATATCGCGAAAGTCCGGATGAAGGATTGGCTGATATGACAGCCCCTGCCTCGAATGGACATAATCTAACACTTCTCTTCGGAAAGAGGCCCACTTCGAATGTCTAACACCGACGGCAACCGGTATGCTCGTGATGCCAAACGCTCGCGCGTAGGCGAGCCTGTGCTTTCCATCCTGAAGCAGAAAACGTCCGTCCCGGTCAATTGCTACAGTGACATCATCAATATGTGCGAATGGGCCGAGGTGATCCCAGTTGTGCCTTACCGACTGTGGCAGCTCGGACACAAGCTGAACGCCTCTGGCCCGAATGCTTTCTCCTAGCCGCTCTAGTTTGTAAAAAAACTCTTGTACGTCAGAACAGCCATGATAAGTCCCATGACGTTTAATCTGCTTCTCAACAAAAGACCAATAGGCTGTGTCTTCCCATCGCACGTTGTGGCGGGTATGTTGCAAAATGGCTTTCACTGCCGGTAGATCATCAGTGGAACCGACAGTGCGGTCCCAATTGCCGCTGCGCACCATTCCACGCGTCACGAATCGGTTGCCTAGCTTACCACCCAAATATCGTCGGACCGTGCGAGGATCCAGTTCGATGTATTGCGGCCCACTGGGCGGTCTTCCAGCGAAATTCCTGACTTGCTGAACCAGTCGCCACTTTACGAATAACGCCGTACGAATGGCGTGTCCCACAGCCGGATGGCGTTGGGCAAAATGGAATAACTTTCTTCGAAGTGTCATTGGTGCTGGGCCTCCTGGTTCAACATTACACCGTCAACGTCGCTGGCTCTGGCCCTAGTGCGGTACGCCGTTGCGCACATCAGACCGGGCAGATCGCATTTCTCGCAACTTCACCGAAATATGAAACTCTTGAACCGCCTTGAAGACGGCATATGTCAATCCAGCGCGGCCGTCGAGAAAGCCTAGACGCAGGACGTACATGTAGAAAAAACGGAGAAACGGCTTTCCCGGTAGGCGAACCCAGAGTCTTTTGAGCCAACGTTTTCGTTCGACGGGCGTGCCGAACAGGCGTGGGGGAATCGATTGGCTGAAGCGTCCACCGTGCAACAAGTGGAGTCGCATTTTGGCGTCCCAGGTTGAGTAATTGTTGTGGCGCTCGATAAAGCGATGCAGATCCTTGTAATCAAGGTGCAGCATCGGCGCGCGAAGGTAACCGGCGTGCCCGTCGAGAACGACATGTTCGTGAACTTCGACATCGCCGGCGGAAGCGAGATCTTCTGTGTTCAGTCGCTCGTAGCGCCCGAGGCGATGCTTGAAGAGCCGCAGGTTCCAACTTGGGTAGTTTCCGCCGTAGCGTAACCAGCGCCCCATGAAAATGAGCTTTCGATTCAGGTAGTATCCGTCGAATCGAGGGCCGTTTTTGAACTCCTGGTGAATTTCGTCGCGAAGTTCGGGAGTGATACGTTCATCGGCGTCAAGCAACAGCACCCATTCGTTTGTAAACGGAAGATTGTCAAGGGCCCAGTTCTTTTTGCGGGGTCCGCCGGGTTGGAATTGAAACTGAACGACTTTTGCTCCCGCTTCTTCGGCGATGCGACAGGTGGCGTCGGTACTGCCGGAGTCGACGACGAAAACCTCGGTTGCCCAGTCGACGCTGTCAAGGCAGTCGCGTAAATTCGCTTCTTCGTTTAGGACGGGAATTACGACCGAAATGGGCAATTGGATATTGGTGTCCATAAATGTGAAAGAATGTGAAGTGTGCCGGGCGAACGGGCGCTACGTGATGTGAAACTGGGTAGATGTAAGGACGTCGTGGTAAAGTTGATCGATGCGTCTTGCGACGGCGGGCCACGTGAGATGTTGTTCGACGTAGCGTCGGCCGCGTAGTCCGAGTTCGTCGCGGTCGGCTTCGAGAATCTGTCGGATGCCGTCGGTAAACGATTCGAGGGAATCGTCGGTGGTGACCCCGCATCCGGCGGCATCGACGTAGACATGGCTGGCTACTCCGGGGGTGACGACTACCGGCACACCGTGTGCCATCGCCTCGATCACGGCAACCCCGAAGTTCTCGTGTTGGGAGGGCAAGCAGTAAACGTGAGCTGCCTCGAAGATGTAAGATTTGTCGGGGCCGGTCAGGAAACCGAAGAAGGTGACTCGATCTTGGACGCCCAATTCGTGGCCAAGTTGTGTGAGACGCCTTCGCTCACCGGCATCAGGGCCGACATACGCGAGGGCCAAATTTTCATGTTCTGACGACAGCGAAGCCAAGGCGTGGAGGAGCCAACTGGGGCGTTTTATTTCGTGGAGACGGGCCAGGAATAGGATGACTTTGCGATCTGATAGCTCGGCGCGTGTGTCGCCGAAGAGGGCGGGAAGAGCCAGAGCGTCATTTTTCGCGGGCACCGCAACACCATGCGGGATGACGACAGTCCGAACGCCGGGAAAGGCGTGCGAGAGATGGTCGGCCTCGGCTTGGGAGGTGACGTGAACGGCGGCTGCCGCACGGAGGTCGCGACGGTGAAAACAGGCAATGAACAACCGCTTCCACAGTCGCATGCCTTTTCGAAGGCATGTTGCGTCGAAACTACCGGCCGGACGAAAAACGTAGGGAATCCGGAAGCGTCTGGCAAGCTGCGCCGCGCGGATGGTCAGGTGGCTGAATGCACCGTGAATATGAACGAGGTCGGGGCGGCGGCGTGGATCCTGAAGGACGTGTCGCAGCAGCGCCACGGTATGCGGGCAATACGAAAAGCGAGACCAAGGACGCCGCCTTCCCCACGCATTCCCGATGAGCAGGTTGACTCCATCGAAGGCCGCATCCGATCGCATACGCTGCACGTATTCGTCACGCGGCGCCCAGGGCTCGGCAGATTGAGCCGACGTGGTGACAAGCGTGATAGCGTACCCTAGCGGCTTCTGAGCGCCGAGCAGGCCTCGCAAAGAATTACTCGGGCCGCCGGAACGCGGATCGATGCTGTGGATTACGTGGACAATGTGCATGTAGAAAACTTCAGAGACGAGGCGGTTTGGGCGGTTCAGGCAGGCCGGGAAGCCGGGCTCAGCCGGACAGCGGCGCGATAGGCACTTGTGTGTTGGGTTTTGGATACGGACAGCAACCCGATTGCCATTCCGAAAAACAAGGTGTTGACGGTCGAGCCAAGCAAGAGTGCGGATTCCGCAACCGCGTGTACGCTCAAGCTGACAAGAAAGGCCAGGGCGAGATACGTGGTTGGGTGTACCACGTTTTTTGCGCCGCGGTATGCGCTCATAGCCAGGTTGATGATTGCCAAGGCTGCTGCGCCGAATAACAGTCCGCCAATCAGGCCACCCTCCGCCAAGATTTGAAGGTACATATTCTGCAAGTTTGCGGTGCTGCGTCCCCACGAGAGCCAGCCTTTTCCGATCACGGGCGATGCCGCAAAGTGTCGGAGTCCCGCAGCCCACATTCCGGATCGTGTGTTCTCCAGGCTTCCGAATCGCTCAATCGCTTGGGCGGAGATATCGCCGGAAAACGCTAAGAGCAAGCCGGCCAAGGGGATCGCAACGGCAAGCACGCGACCGGGGTGTTTCAGGAGGGGGATCGAGAGAACGGTCCCACCGAGAACGGCCATCGCAAGCGACGCGCGGCTGCCGGTGGCGAGAATGATAAGTCCGAGAACAGCCGTACCGCCGATGCCTATCGTTCGCCATCGGCCTTTGTCGAATACGGCTAGGTAGTACGCCATCAGCGCGTAGCCGGCGGCAGTCATTCCGATCGCGTTGGCGTTGATTCCATAGGCGGCAAGACGTCCTACACGAGAAAACTGGGTCGGCGACCGTAAGTATTGGTAAAGCACGATGCTCGATGCCATGACGGCAACGGTGCAGAGGAGACGCATTCCTTTCGTCAACTGTGCTTCCGATTGCGAAGAAATGCCGAGAAAGACTCCGAAAAGCAAGGACGACAGAAATACCGTGCGATAAATGAGGCCGTTGAGCGGAAAAGGCGACCATAGCGGTGAAATGGAGTAGAACGCAGCGAAAGCGAAAAGGGGCATACATTGCTGCGGCAGTTTGGTGAGAGCCCCTTGGCCGATGGCAAGGAGTACACCAAGGAAACAGATCGCAATCCTTGCATATTTCAGTGTTTCATGACCCTCGAGCTCGGTAGCCAACGAGAGGGGTGAAATCACCAGAAACAACGCTGCAAGGTAATACGCAGCGGGGATGCTCGATCGGCGAGATGCGGGAGCCTGCATGAGGAGAATATCAGCGGGAAATGATGCGATGATACGCTGTGGATGTTAGGACGCAATTGCGTTGCCAACTGTGCTCGCGAAGGTAGCCGGTAAACTCTTGCGGATTCGGCGTGTACGTAATGATTTTGCTTAGGCCGCCTTTGAGCGAGGGAACACTGTCTGCTTCCACCACAATTCCGAGTTCAAAGCGTTCAATGGTTTCACGGAAAGTGCCCGCGCCGGAAGCTAGAATGGGGCGACTGTAACTGGCTGCGATGTTGAGCACACCGCTTTGCGACGAAAAGGTGGCACTGTACGGCAGGGTGACAAAATCGGCAGCGGTGAAAAGATCGGGGACTTCGGCATCAGGGATGTACCGGATGTCGAAACGGACAGAATCCAAGACATCCGCTTCACGAGCAACTTGCTCGTAATAAGAAAGCGGTCTGGCACCGGCGCCTTTGATCCGGCCTGCGACAAGTAGAAAGACTTTCGATTTGTGAGGAGCCAAAGCGCGAATCAAGAGGTCGAGGTTCTTGTCCGGTCGGATATCACCGAAAAACAGGGCGACCTTCTTGTCGGCCGGCAGGTCGTACTTGCGGCGGAGTTCTTCTTGGGGGCCGGAAGGATCACCGTAACTGTAAGGCCCGTGGGGAACGATGACGACACGTTCTTCGGGAACCCCGGCAAAATCGATCAGATCCCGTTTCTGGAAGTCACTGTGAACAAACAAGACGCGGCATGTTCGGTAAAGGCGGCGAAGTTGTGCAAGTTCGTAAGGCAAGTACGTGATCGCGTGACGGCGACGCACGTCATGGGCGGTGGCGACAAGTTCTACCTGCGACTTTCTTAAGAACCGAGACCAAAGCGGAAAAGTGACATGAGGAATCGAGGATAAATGCAGCAACCTCGCTCCGGTTTTCTCGGCTCGGCGAATCGCTCGAATCGGATTCACCGCCAGGTTGGCGGCAAAGCGAAGCCGGCGAAGGATCGGTATGGGGTGGGTGATGTTGAAAAGCCCCGGCCATGTGGGGTACGTGGCCTGTTGGAGATATTCAAACGACGGCAGGCACGCCAATTCGATGGCTGGACCGTCCTGATCTTGCATGGCCCGCAACAGTTCGTTGACATAGCGTCCGATGCCTCCGCCGGGAAAAGCGAAGTAGTGCAACACGCGGATTGGATCCGTGGAGGGCTTGCGGCTCATTGCTGCGGTGCGGCCGGCAAAGTTACCGTTTCGTACAAAGCGGTGAGCGTGCCAATATGCTGTTCCGGCAGAAAACGCTTTCGGATCGTTTCGAGTGCGGCGGTTTCCATGGAATCGAAAAGTTCCTCGTCGCCTAGCATGCGACGGACGGCCTCGGCGATCGCCTGTGGATTTTTCGGCGGTACTACCAGCCCGTTCGTACCGTGCTCCAGCCATTGACGCACACCGCCGATGTCACTGGCGATGACGGGAACCCCGCAGGCCATCGCTTCGAGCCCGACGATCCCGAGTGTTTCAGGCCAAATGGAGGGAAATACGAATACGGTTGCTCGTTCGTAGACGTCGCGGATATGTGCTCGGTCGGCCCAAGGGTGTATTTCGATTCTTTGCAGGCAACCGGCTTCCGCGGCAAGGTTACGGATCTTCTCTTGCGTGGCCTCGTCCGCGTCGCCGACGAAAAGTCCGTGCACCCCCTCTAACTCTCCGAGTGCCCGCACAAGCACGTCATAACCTTTAACCGGCCGCATGCGTCCCACGAAGAGAAGGGTTGGTGTCTTGGGGCGTTTTCGCGGACGTTCCAAAGGGGCAAGCGGGCAAAAATAGGGGATCGTATGGAGTCGTGTAAGGGAAAACCCGGCACGCTGGTAGCGTTCGCGAACGGATTCGCTCGGACATATCACGGCAGCAAAGCGGTGGTGATTCCGTCGTATCCAGCGTACGCGATGGTAATAATCCAACGCGAAACGCGGACGCGGCGTCATACAGTGGCGAGCAATCGTCGTGGCGAAACAGCCGATTCCCGCCGTGCGGCCACACACCGTTTTTGTACGACGATGAAAAAACGTTGATGCCGGGCACAAGTACATGTAGTCGTGCGATGTCGCGATGGTGCGGCCATATTCGACACAGGCTCGTAGTACGCCGACGTTGTAAACGCGGTGAACGTGGATGATGTCGGGAGCGACCTCTTGAAGAAGCCTTTTCGCGGCTTGGTAGGCTCGTTTGCGGGCAGCAGGCCCGATTCGGCCGATTTCCGGCAGCAAGACTGCGCGGCGCACCAGATCAGGCGTTCCTTTCGCATAAGCAACATGGGACTCGATGCCGCGCGCCTCGAGGAGCGGCAGGACGTTCAGCAGGTACGTCTCGACGCCGCCCGACCAGCTAAGATGCTCGTTGAAATGGAGAATCCGCATGGATTACCGCTTTGCCGCCGCGGGGCTCGAGAGATTTTTCGTTGTCCGACTTACAAACCGCGATCGCCATTCCAGCGAGTCCAAGTATTCCTCCCATTCAGCACGGTCCGTTTCAGCGTTTCCGAGACGTCGGAGTAACCGAAGTACGTCAAGGTGTCCCGCTAAATAGGCAAAAAGCGACGCGTTTGTTCGGCCGAGCATGGATCGAGCGGTGTTCCGCGGAAAGGTGCCCAACATATAACGGAGGAATCCGGCTTTCCGGTTTGACCATTTCCATCTTGCAGCATAAATGACGCGATTGCGGGTGATCCATCGAGCACGGCGTTGTGCGGCCGCCCGGTCCGTCGATACCGATCCGCCGAAATGCCCGACGCGCCCTCGCGTACAGATGCCGACTCGATAACCTGCTGCCGCGATACGGCGACAGAGGTCATAGTCTTCGTAATAGCTGCCGAAAATCGGGTCGAACGGGCCGGATTTGCCAAGGGCTTCCACGCGGACGACCATGGCCGCCGCGGTGATTTCGGGGACAGGGATAAACGGGGGAAGGTCGGAGGGATCTGCCGAGACGCCCTCAGCCAGACATTCCATGAGAGCGGCATCGGCTCGTGCGCAAGCTCGAAAGGCTTCATCCCAATCGGTGCCGTCGTAGTTGGTGATCAGTGGTGAGACGGCACCGATCGAGGGATCGCGCCGGAAACAATCGGCACAAGCCCCCAGCCAGTCTTCGTTCGAAACGGTATCCTGATTCAGAAAACAGACCAATTCGCCGTCAATCTTGGCGTTGACCAGGGCAAAATTATTCGCTTCGGCAAATCCCAGGGGACGCGGTGTTGCCAAAAACGTGACGTTCGATTGCGATACGTACGGCTCAAGCGAGTTGTTTCCGCCGTTGTCGACCAAGATCAGGTGCCACTCGTGTCCGCACGCCGCTTGCAAGGATTCTACGCAATGCGTGATCCAGCGATCGGAATGGTAGGCGACGAGGATGACGTTAGTGCGCAATACGCCGGTCATTGAGATAGGGACAGGTGCAGGGTTGCGCGTTCCAGTACGTCGCGGATTTCGTCATAGTTCTCGACGCACTCACCAAGTTTTCGGGGGTTCTGTTTACGCAATGTCGTCGATACAGGGTGCGGCCTGACACAAAGAAACGGAAAGACATGTTCTGCCAAGAGGTTTGCGGCATCTTGAGCGAGATCTTCGTAAGCGATCGTGACCGCTCGGCGATGAATTGCCGTGCATGACTCAACTTCGGCATAACGCTCGCGGACGGCATCGCACCAAGCACCAAACTCGACAGGGTCGATCTTGCATGTCGCCGCATGAACAGCCTTGGCGGAAGTGCCCACCCAATGCCCGGTGTTCTTAGCAAGTTTCCACGAAACGAATTGTTCAGCCAGGGATCGCCGAAAAACAACGAGAAAACGCATGTCAGGAAAGTGCGAAGCGACTTCCTGCAGTGCAATGCCATGCAAACGAAAGTGAAGAATGTGAGTCTGGGCTCCACGACATGCACCTGGCTGCGATCGCAAAGAGCGATGTATATGCGCAAAGACCTGATGGCGAAATCGGAATCGTGTGCGAATTCCTTGGGGATCGAAGGGGTTTAAGATTTCACCTGCTACGGAAATGTCAGGATGCGATCGCAGGAGGCTTGCCAACAGGTTCGTGCCGGTTCTTCCCTCTCCGAGAATCAAAAACTGCGTATACGGTGCCGGATAAACCGTGCCGTGAATGTATCTTCGGAATCGCCAGCGTTTCCAGTAAAAACGGACCAACTCGCGAACTGTGCGCATATTTATGTTCTTGTAAGCTTATTAATAACACTGCATATTTGCAAATCATACGCTTCGAACGTGTAGCGTTGTTCGGCTTCGCGGCGGGCGTTGGCCGTCAGGCGACGACGCACCTCTTCGCGGTCCAACAACAGCATGATCGCTTGGGCCAGCCGGTTGTACTCGCCGAAGTGGACCAGTAAGCCCGTCTGTCCGCCACGAATCGTTTCCCGCAAGCCGCCGACCTTGCTGGCAACCACCGGCGTGCCGACCGCCATCGCCTCGACGGGCGTTCGGCCGAACGGTTCGGAACGCGACGGAACACACACGACATCGCATGCCCGGTAAAACGCGGGCATGTCGGTGACCGTCCCCAGAAAATGAACCCGCTCGGCGATCCGATACCGCCGGATGAGGTCTTGCAGCATTTCGCGGTAGTTTTGCGGGCCGTCGCCGGTGATCGCAAATCGGACGTCGGGTTTGAACCGGTGAATGACTTTGGCGGCCTTGAGGAAAAAATCGTGTCCCTTGACCGGTCGTAACGTGCCGGGGACCCCGACGATCCGTGCATCGACCGGCAGGTCAAGTCGCCGGCGGGCCTCTTCGCGGGAACGTGATTCGTCGAAAAAGCAGCGATCGACGGCGTTGGGAAGGACGGTCACGGGGCGTTCATTCCAACCGCGGCCGAGAACGTTGTCTCGCACGGCGCGGGAGACGACGACCACGTGATCGGCACAACGAGCGAGCATCTGCCGCACGTATCTCTTGCCCAAAATGGCCGGCGGATGCATCTCCCCGCCTTCGTCGGCGAAGAGTTCCCGAACGTGCCAGATGCAAGGAATGCCGAGTCGGCGGGCCGCTGCAGCCGGCGCCATGCCCGTCAGGTTGTTCACGTAGACCAAAGACGGCTTGTGCTCGCGAAAGAGCCGTTCGAATCGACGTACGGCGCGCCGATCACGGCACAGCTTGCGCCACTGGCGGTGAAACGCACCTCCTCCCAGCCATTGTCCGTGCGGAATCGTCGTGACCGACGTAGATCGCTCGCGGTAGGCTTCGGAAAGGGCGCCATCGTGTGCGAACACGGTATGAACCGTATAGCCTTGTTTCCGTAACGAGTCGACCACCATCAAACCGCTGATCGGCGATCCGCTGGGCTCGGCCGTGAATTGAACGAATAGGACCGTTTGGGGCTCAATCATCCCGATTGATCGAATCCGAGGACGGCGTCTACCTGTTTCCACATCGCGAGCACCTGCTCACGAAGCCGCCGGCCGGCAGTTTGAATGCGGGCGACGATTTCCCGTCTCGGTCCGTCATCGACGAACGGTTGAACGATCTCATGAAGCCGTGGCGTGTCGTGTACCGAGAGAACGCCCTCGGGACAATCGAAGTCCGACAGCAATTCTTCGTACTTGTGGCTCCATCCGCAGGCCAAAGTGGGCACGCCTTGCGACAGTGCACCGACCACCGCGTGAAAACGTGAGCTGACGACCAGGTGAGCAGTCCCCAACATGCCTTTCAGACGGACCGGACACGATTCTTCAACAATGTCGATACGTTTGCCGACCGCTTCGGCGATCCGGGGGACCAACGCTTTGTCCTCCGGGGTATGCAAGAGAACGACCGGGCGAAGGTCCATGTTTCTAAGCGTTGTAATGACATTCCCCAGAAAAGGAACGTAGTCCTTGCGAATGTTTTCGTCCGTCTTGTCGAGCATCCGCATATTTGGAACGATGAAGGCGACATTGTTCCCAATGTTCTGGGATGCGGATCGATCGCCTTCCACCAAGACGGTAAAATCCGGAGCCGTGCGAATGTGCGGGAGTTGACCGGCCACGTCGACGACGTGTCGGTACGACGTTTCCTCGCGGGCAAACACCAAGTCGCAGAATTCGAGCATCGCACGTGCGGCCTCTCGGATACGCCGTGATGAGAACGGCCCGAATGCCTGCGGCAGCAACACGATCTTCTTGCCTTGGGTTTTCCATCGACGGCAACGGTCGAGCATGGCCTCGGTCGGACGTGGCCCGTGCTGATCCCCGAAGGCGAACCCCGAGGCGTCGATGACGGCAGTTGTCTCTTCCTCGAGAACCAACCCGTAGGTTCGGCGAAATGCCGGATTCATCAACCGGAGTGCGAGCTTCGATCGCCCCCATCGCCTTGCATGAGGAATCGTCCACAGGCCGTATCGTGCTCGATCCCGGTATGTGCCGAAATGTGGCAGTACGGCAAACTCGGGCGGGCAAGGACGGCAACGGTAGTGTTGCAGCACCGCCACCGCCATCAATTCGGCGCCCTTATTATGGGTGCCGGTGCCGTGAAGAAGGATCATTTCGATTCGAAGTTGTACGTCCGTAACTGGTCCAGCGATTTTTTGGCTGACCGCGGAACCTTGCCTTCGGGGTCGGGCCAACCAAGGGCAATCAACATGACCGGCCGTTCATCGGGCTCCAATGCGAGGAGTTTTGCCATTTGCTTTTCCCGGTCGGGAAGGTCGGGCCAGTTGATACAGCAAGAGCTCAACCCCAGCGACTCGAGGGCAAAGAGAAAACTCATCGCCGCCAGCGCACCGTCGATGTAGATGAGGTGCCGATCTCTCGCGTCGAAAAAATTGCGGAGTTGGCCGACAATCACGACCACTACCGGTATTTGATGTTCGTATCCGATAACGCCGTAAGGGATCGACAGGACTCGCCGTACGAGATCGGGATCGTCGAAGATCCGAAACTGAAACGGTTGCCGATTGCATGCACTGGGGGATTGTGCGGCAACCTCCATCGCTTTATCGATCAAGTCTCGAGGAACGGGATCGGGAAGAAACCAGCGGCAGGACCGGCGGCGCTTGGCAAGTTCCGCTAAAGATGCGTACGTTACGGGAGGCGGTTGTGACAAGTCCCGGGCGTACGGGACGAGGCGTTCCGGACTGACACGAGGAGGAGTAGGCAGGGCTTCGAACACCTTGCGAAGCCGGTCGATTTTCGGATGCGAACCGGTGACGGAAAAGTAATCTTCAAGAACATCATGCATCCACTGCAATTGTTCGCCTTCAAGCGATGGCCCTCCGCTGTTGACCGCATCAAGAGCCGCCTTGTACGCTTCGACCGTTTCTTCGATATAATCCAGCGCAAAAATGTCCCGCCGCGGACGCATGATAAGCCCCTTTTCGAGGCGATGGGTGTTGCGCCGAAGGACGGTGCACAAATTGTTTCGCTCACCGAAATGGGCAGTGATTCCTTTGATGCACAACACGGCCTCGCTATTCATGTGAGACAGAATTGTGGGGGCACACATGGCGAGTTTGCAGAAACGGACATGCGCAGTGGCTAGACGAATGAATGTCTGGTACGCCGAAAGAAAAGAGACAAGGCACTGTCTTGCGGCTGTTCGCAGGCGCGCGTACAGGGAGAGTGTCATGGTGTGGTTAGGCACCAAGTAATATCTGGATGCCAAATGGCTGTGTGGACGGGGAGTTGTTTATTTGTTTTATAGAGGTCGCTCGGATGTACGTCAAAGCGAAAGGCGTGATCTTTCCTGAAGTACACGGTGTTTCTGTCGTCGAGCTGAAGTTCGACCGTGTATGTTCCTGGAGTTAAGCGACAGTCATGAATGGTGCACAACAAATCCTGACGATCGGTTACGTCAATTCTGTGCGGATAATGATACTCCGTGTGGCACGTTAGCACACGTTGCCCAGTCGCGGTGTATATCCGAATAGCCAGCCGGGCGTTATGGATGGGGTGAGGCGGGCAAAGCGTGATGCAAAAGGAAAGATCGTCTCCTTGATATATGGCCGATATGGAATCGCCATTTTGCCCTAGAATTCGAGCTGAAGAAATGGCGGAACCGGGGGAGGAAAACTGCTCAGGAGAAAGATTCCTGGTGCTATCCAGGTAGGCGCTAAGTACCGAATTCGTTGAGCCGAGTTTGTGTTTGCGCCCCGCATCCAATAACATTGCTCTACTGCATAACCCCTCCACCGCGGCCATGTTGTGACTCACGAAGAGGATGGTGCGGCCGGAATTGGCCACTTCGTCCATCTTGCCGAGGCAGCGTTTCTGGAATTCGGCGTCACCAACGGCCAAGACCTCGTCGATGATCAGGATCTCGGGGTCCAGGTGTGCGGCAACGGCGAAGGCCAATCGCACCTGCATGCCGCTGGAGTAACGTTTTACGGGCGTGTCGATGAATTTTTCGACGCCGGCGAAGGATACGATGTCGTCGAATTTCTTGCGGATCTCCCGCTGGGACATGCCCAGGATCGATCCGTTGAGGTACACGTTTTCACGGCCGGTCAGCTCGGGATGGAAGCCGGTTCCGACCTCGAGGAGACTGCCCACGCGGCCGCGGATTTCGGCGTAACCGGTCGTCGGCTCGGTGATTCGGCTGAGGATTTTCAGCAGGGTCGACTTGCCCGCCCCGTTGCGGCCGATGATCCCGAGCACTTCGCCGTGCTTGACCTCGAAGGAGACGTCCTTCAAGGCCCAGATCGTGTTCTTTTCGCGTCGAGGGGCGCCGTTATCGTCGGCGGAACCGTTACGACCGGACTTTCCGAATAGCCTCCGGACTCCTCGGGTGACCGACCGTTGGAGCGTGTCGCGAAGGGTCGTGTACCGCTCCAACTCGCCTAGGCGAAACATCTTGCCTAGGTTTTCGACGCGGATCGCAATGTCGTTGGACATGGACAATCGCAATAGGAATAGGGATTTACCAACTATTGTACCGTGCAGTCGGCCCGTTCGCTGAGACCGGGTGGTGTTTTAGGACGTTTCTCTGGTGGGGGAAGGGGTAAAATGCGCAAACGATTCCGGTTGTAAGGCGATCAGATGACGTCGGCGAAGAGGCGTTCCATACGGCGGAAGTAGAAAGCACCGCCGACGAGGATCGCCAGCGTGGCGGCGGTCGACGCCGCCAAGAGATGGACCGAGGGCGGAGAGGCCGTCCCCAGGATCGCCCAGCGGAACCCCTCGATGACCCCGGCCATCGGGTTGAGTCCGTACAGCGTGACCGCCCAGTCGGGGAGTTTGTGTCGAATGGATTCCATACTGTAGACGACCGGGCTGACGAACATGCCGATTTGGACGATGAAGGGTAAGACGTACTTGAAGTCACGATAGATGGCCGCCATCGCCGATAGCCAAAGGCTGACCGCCAACGAGGCGGTGACCGCCATGAAGATGAACACCGGCAAAGTGATGATCGCCCAGGTGGGCACGATGCCGTAGTAGAGCATCATCAGGATCAAGGCGACAAAGGCGATTGCAAAATCGACCAAACAGGCCAACGTGCTCGACAGCGGAAGGATGAGACGCGGAAAATAGATTTTTTGGATCATCGCGCGGTTTTGCACGAGGCTGTTGCCCGACTGATTCAAGGAAGAGGCGAACAACTGCCACGGCAACATCGCGCAAAAGGTGGACACGACATAGGGGATCTCGCCGACGGACGGTTCGTTGCCGCGACCCATCAACAGGCCGAACAAGGCGGAAAAGATGCCCGTCGTCATCAGCGGCTGAATGATTGCCCACCCTGCCCCGAGGAAGGTTTGCTTGTAGCGGATGCTGATCTGACGCCACGTGAGGATGAACGCCAGTTCGCGGAACCGCCACAATTCTCGTAGGTCCAGCGCACGCCAGCCGTGCGTCGGGCGAATCACGGTTACCGGGACATCGGCCGGGATTTCGACCGCCTCGCGGACGGGGGTTTCTTCGTTTTCGGCGTGTGTGTCGCGTTCTTGTTCCGTGTCGATGCTCGTCATTCCGTTCACCTTACGAACGGGATTCGATAAGTGGATAGTTTTGCGCGGCTATAGGGGATGGAGGGGACGCAACGATGTTACGGGTTGGCCAATAGGCCCAGGTCCTTTTCGACGTCCCAAGCAAACTGTAGCACGCTCGCGGCGACCTCGGTCAGCCGGTTTTCGATATCGGCCCCGTGACCGGGGGCTTGCAGCATGACCTTCAGCAACGCGGGACGTTCAGGACGACCGCCGAAACGCCAGTAGAAGCTCCGGACTTTGTCGCGCTTCGCAGCGAACGGACCGCCCATTTGATAGGCGTAAAGCACGGTAATCGGGATTCCGTCTCGCTCGAATCGCAGCAGGCGAACTTCCCCGCTCGTGCCGTTGGGCAATTCCAGGGGAACATCCTTGGATTCGATTTGGCGCCAACCGGCGCCCGAATAACACAATTCGGGCGGGTGGGGCATGCGGAATTCACGATCGTCGAATAACGCCATGTGCACCGAGATGGCTCGTCCGCCTGGATCGGAGTAGTTGCGGTTGATCGTGCAGGCGGCACCGGTAGCAAGGAAGAGATCCTCGTCGAGTTCGACTTCTTCGCCGGACCAGTCGTCGAGGGTGAGGGGAAGTCGAGCGAGTTCCTCCGACGGGGTAATCACCTTCTCCGGTACGGCCGCTACCGCTAGCCAGCGAGCCGCGAGGACGGCGAGAACGATCGCGCCGGCGGTCGCAAGCAGGCGAACGATGGCTGCTTTCGTGCTGTTTTGTTTCATGGGAAAGTGCTGCCCTCGACTCAGTGGACTTGGAAGGAAGAAAAGACGAACAGGCCGGCGAAGAAGTGAGACTACTCGGCCGTCGCGGCCGCCTCCGCCGGTTCCGGTTCGGCCGGCAAGTCGGATGACGCGGCGTGCAGCATGGCGAGCTTGTCTTCGACCATGGTACGTAGTTCGGCGAGGATGTCTTCGAACGCCTGTGTTTCGGCGAGGAGACCGGTTACTCGCAGCGATCCGGCGATTTCGCCGTCGTACCGGACAGGGCACCGGCATTGCCACAGAGAGTTTTCATCGTGACCGTTGATCGGAGCGTCCCATGCGGCACAGAAGGATTCTTGAAGGCGGGGAACGTCGATCGTCAGCTCGACCGAGAGGAGGTTTTGCCGGGCAGCGTGCTCGGTGATCGTGTCCCACAACCGGTCCCACGAGCAATTCCCCTGAACTTGAATACACGAGTTGTGCGCTCCGTTGGGTTGCCGGAAGGGATAGAGCAAACCGCGGAGAAGCCTGCGAAACTTCGTATAGATCAGCTTGGCTTCGCCTCTGCCGAACAGCCCGGTTACCAGGAGGATGACCACCACGGCCGCCGAGGTGGCGAGCGCGACCAGGTCGTTTTTCAAGGCGACGCCGGCCAAACCGCCCAGGCACAATACGATGCACAGCACACCGACTACCGCCAGCACGCGATAGTTATTACCGAGCTTTTCCAGCAGGCGATGGTGCAAGTGGGCGCGATCGGTGGCGAAAATGCTGCGTCCCGAGAGCTTGCGGCGCACGACCGCGGCCGTTGAGTCGAGGATGGGGAGCAGGCACAACGCCAACGGTGCAGCCAAGAGGACCGTGCCCGCCCCTTTCAGCGAGGCCCGAATAGCCATGGCGCCGATCATCAGGCCGATCAACATACTGCCCGAGTCGCCCAGAAAGATCGAGGCAGGCGGCAGATTGAACCACAGGAAGCCGATCAACGCGCCCGCGAAGGCCAGCGAAACGAATGCCACGGCGTAGTGTCCGGTCAGGGTAGCCAGGCCTGCGAGCGAAAGAGCCAAGATAATCCCGATCGTCGTCGCCATTCCGTCGATGCCGTCGAGAAGGTTGACGGCATTGATCGTGCCGACGAACCACAGGATGGAAATCGGCACGGCGAAGACGCCCAAGGGTATATCGTAGCCGAAGACGCCCACCTGGCGGATCGTCGCCCCCGAGGCCACCAAAATGATACCGGCGAACACCTGCCCGAGAAGTTTATATCGTCCTCGAAGTTGAAATCGGTCGTCGATGGTACCGAGGATGACAATCCACAAGCCCGCGCCAAAAAAGGCGAGGATGTCGGGCCAATCTTGACTAGGATGGATCGCCCACGGGTTCGGGGTGAACACCACGATCCCCAATATCAGCGCCATGGTGGCGAAGATCGCAATACCGCCGCCGACCGGTGTCGCCGATTCGTGCAACTTGCGATGCCGATCGGGTTTGTCGGTGAGCCCGACGAGCGGAGCATACCGGCGAATGAGCCATGTCAGTGCCGCCGAGACGAGCACGCACACGACAAATGCCACCGACGCGTAGCGGATCATCGGATTCACAGTTGAATTTCGCCTCGTAAGAGAAGGAAACGGTCGCCGAGCAACAGGGCTGTCGCCTTGTTCGATCGTCCGGGATCGACACAAGGCCCGGCTGGATCAACTCGTTTCGTCGGACGACACGGTTTCGTTCGGGGCGTTGATGTATTGCGTGTACCGAGGGTCGTGGTAATAGGCTTCACCGGGATTGCCGGTCACGATTGCGCCCAAGATTTTGGCGTCGAACGCGGCCAACGTGCGGTATGCGGCGTGAACTTTCGGCATGCGACTCACATCGCGCAGGACCGACATGACGACGCCGTCGACGTGCATGCTGACGAACCGGGTATCAGCCACCGGCAAGACCGGGCTTCCGTCGACAATGACGAAGTCGTACTGTTCGCGAAGTTTGCGGAACAATCCCCCGACCACGCCGTTGGCCAGCACAGCCATGCCGCGGAACGACCACTGACCGGCCGGAATGATGTCGAGGTTTTCGATTCCACTGTCGCGGCAAACCTGTTCCCAGTTCGCTTCGCCGCGGAGGATTTCGCTCACGCCCCGATCGTTCTCGATTCCGAAGACGCCGTCGAGCGACGGGCGACGAAGATCGAAATCGATGAGAATCGTTTTTTGGCCCATCTCGGCCAGGCTGATGGCCAATTGGGACGCAACCGTCGTCTTGCCCTCTCCGCCGAAGGCGCTGGTTACTAGGACCACGCGGGTTTCGTCTTCTTTGGCCTGCCGAATCAGGCGGGCTGCAATGCCCCGCACCGATTCGGTGAAGATCGCCCGCCAATGATGGTAGCGTTTGCCCTCGCTGTGCAAATGCTTGGCGGCTTTTGCGGGGACAAGCGGGACGGTACCCAACAGATCGAGACCGGTCGTGCGGACGACTTCTGCGGGAGTGTTGATGCGCTTGCCGCGAGTGTCCCACCACAAAATCAAGGCCACAGGACAGGCAAAGCCGCCCAAGCCTGCCAAAATGGTCAACTGGATTTGACGATCTTGATCGGCGACGCGCGGTTGTTGTGCTTCCTGGACGATTTCGACTCGCGGTTTGGACCGCTTCAGCTCGATTTGCAAACGCCGTCGTTCATCGGCGATCGTTTTGAAGGTCGCTTCGGTCGAGTCCTTTTCGGACCGCATGATTTCGACCTCGATCGATTTGATTCCGAACTGTTCGGCGACTTTGCGGGTGGCTTCGACCTCTTGTTGGAGCTGTTTTTCCTGCTGTTCTAAAATGGCGATTTCGAATTTGAGCTCTTCGATTTGCTGATCGATGTCGCCCAGGCGACCGCGGGTCATCTGCTCGCGGATCGCTTCGCGGCGCAGGTCCATTTGACGAGCGACCTCTTTGAGTTCTTCCTGATACCGCTTGTTGTACCGGGCGGCGATGTCGGTTCGGACCAATTCTTCGTTGCGGGCAATCTGGCCTTTGAGTTCGTTCTCACGAACGGAAAGCTGGATCATGACCGGATCGGTTTGTGCCGCGGCATTCAACTCGGCTTCGGTGACCGTCGACTGGGCGGCCTTGTTTCGTAACGACTCTTTCAACGCCAGCTCGCCTTTCAGCCGCATCAATTTGACTTGCGTCGAAGCCAGCTCGCTTCGGTAGGTGGCGAACTGCTGCAAAGTGATTTGTTGCTTCAGCGTCAAGGCTTGGCTGTCGGTCGTTTCCAACTGCTGAGCCAATTCCTTGAGATTGTTTTCGAGGGTCCGAAGTTCGGCTTGGGTGTCGGCATATAACTTGTCGAGTTCGTTCAACCGTTCCCGCTTTTGTTGCATTTCAACGTCGACGACTTCTTGCAAATACGCGTTGACGACCGCATTGGCGAGAACGGTCACCTCTTTCGCGTTCGGCCCGGTGACGCTGACATTCATGATTTCGGCGTCGCCCGGATATTTGACCGACAGATGCTCGCTCAACCAGCGAACCGGGTCTTCTTCTTGGCGAATCGTTTCAAGATTGGCTACTTTTGAATCCCGCAGTGCTGCATTGAGCACAAATTGGCTCACGATGTACTGCTGTTGAGTGCTCTTGTAAAGCGAGTAGTCTTGGCGACTTGCGGCACTTCCGCCTGGAAGTACCGATTCCTCGCGAGCGGCGACACGCAACAGGGCTGTTGCCGTGTACTGAGGAACGTAGAAGTACCAAGCCGCTGCGGCAGCCGCGGCGGCACAGAAGACTCCGGCCAAAGCGGAAACAAGCCATCGCCGACGCAGCGCATGCAGGTAGGCGCCCATCCCTGCGCCGGTTTCGGCTTGGGGAACGGCTTGCCACTCGGCATCCAGATAGACAGGACTAATTGCGGTACCGGTCGGTTGCCCCATCGGTGCGGATCCAGTCAGTTGCTCGAATTCGCTCATTTGGCTCTCTTTTCTCGGTTCCGGTATCGGTTTTACGCGAAATACGTCAGCTTCCCAGCCTGCGCCTGTTCACTATAGTTACGCCCGCTGTTCACTGACAAGAAACTACCCCTAAATCTTGTGCTAGAGCTGTGTCGCCACTCCCCTCAACGACGCGGCCGAATCCCTTTGCTCGCACTCGAAGATGCTGTGCGGGACGGCGTCGGTCGTAAAGTCAAAGGGCCTTGCAAATCCGATGCCACAAACAAACGATCCAGGATTGCCAGTTCTCCAAAGGCGAGCAGGACGGCCACCGGCATCATGAGCCAGCCGGCCAGATCATGTTCCCATTGTCCGGCATGTCCGGCGAAATGGATGAGCAATCCCGTCAAAGTGATCCGAAAAATATTGGCCAAAAGTGCGATGGGCGGGGCACTTATGGCGATTATTAAGCGGTCTGTCCACGGGCGATCGACGATCATCGCGGCCCCCACGCAGACAGCGAAGAACAGGGACATCATTTTCAGCCCGCTGCAAGCCTGGACGACCTCGAGTTGGCCTTCCGGCAGACTGATTACGTTGCCCTGAGACAACGCAGGGATGCCGAAAGTCTGCAACACTGCCGTGCTGGCCATCGTGCCGATTCGCTGCAGCGGGTGGCTCAACATCGTGGCCACGATGCCCGGCAACGGGAGCATGAATACGAGAAAAACGAGGGACGGCCATCCCCAACGCAACGCCTTCCACCCGCCCGCAGTCAGCAGCAAAGCGGCTAGTGCCGGGATCAAGGCCGCAGGTCCGAGAATCGAGATGAACAAGACGCGCGAGGCGAACAAGATTCCTGCGGAAGTAACGATGGCGACCCCGGCAGCTGCAAGGCTCGTCGGAGAGGGGGTACACGGCAGGTCGGCGGCCAACTTGCGACGATGCCACAGTAAGTACACGGCAAAGGCCGGAACCAGAAAGCCGTGCGCGTAGTCGGGATCGTTCAGCCAGCGGCTCACCAAGATGCCGACGGGCTCCCACATGGCAACTACGATTACGCCGACTGCCAACATCGCGGCCCAAACGACCGGCGACCGCATCGCCTTAAACAATTCGCGAGTTATTGCCGTACGGCTGTCGTCAGGCATTGTGGATTTCACTGGTTTGTCGGTAGCCGGGATGTGCCCTTTTATGCGTCTTTTCCCTCTTTGGGGTGGTGCAGGCTGCGCAAACTCCGTCCTCTTCGGGGGACGTTCCCGAACTTCGGCGCCTTTGCGAGGCACGTGTTTCTCTCCTCGGCAATGATCTTATGACGCCCTCCTAATTTTCGGTGGTGAGGGCGTACTACATTAGCGGGTAGATATATGTGCTAGTCGGCACAAACCCGCCTTCTGCTACGCTTCGAGCCGCTTGTGCTCAACAGAAATCTCTGAGGTCAAAAACCAAACTTGGACAACTAGCATAGTTGGGTTGTCTATATGCCCGGAATACGCGGCTTTCGGTTTTCCGGCTGGAAATCTCGGGGAAACCGAGGCACCCGTGCGGATTTCGGGATTGTAGCGATTGCGGCTAGGTGGTTTTCCGGGCATGCGGTCACCAAGGCTCGCTATCCTCGGGGGCCGGCGCCCTTGGCCGGCATTCCAAGCCAGCCGCAAAGCCGCTTCGCAAAAGCGAAAGTCGCCGAAAGCGGCTGACCGGAATTCGAACGATCTCCCATTTCCTGATTGGTAAATCGACTCCAGTTGCCAACCGCAGTTGACTCTAGTCCGGGCGAAAAATGTGCATTCGGTGAGATTGGCGCAGTGACACTCCAACGCCGATCCGTGGTTGGAGGACGTCCGTGGGGCGAAATGGGGATTGGGTGGATTCTACCATCTCGATAGAGTGAATTATATAACCCGCTCGAAGGGGTGGCGGTGGAGCCGAGTTTGCGCACTGATTTCGGCTCAAGTACACCCTGCAAGCGGAACACTCCCGATAGAACATTGTCGTTACGTTGATTCGCACGACGCCCAACTTCGTGCCGGAAGGTTCCGGCAACCGAGTCGCGGGCGATAAAATTGGGAGCAACAGAAGAGGCAGCGTCTGTGAGGACGCCTATTCGGTGATCAGGTTTCAGCATATATCGCTTGACCGCGATGTCAAGCATGGATCCTCGTATTCCTTGAGCGAAGGGGGGCAAAAAACGGCAAATGTCCCAAAATGGGTGGTTGATTCGCATTTCATAGGTGGATATTGTTGTGTCGGTTGGTGAAACGGCTCCATTGGTTTTTGAGGCCGGGAACGATGTCGCGCCAAACGATTTTGCGGTTTGCATTGCTTTTCATTGTCGCGATGTGGATGAGTCTTCCCGCCCGCGGGGAGCCGATCTTACAGCTTTATTTGGAAGGCGGTACGTACGATCCGGTATCGGAGTCGTGGTATCTCCAGCCGCCCGGGTCTTCGGCTGGTCAAGCGTTTCGCTTGTGGGCGATCGGCAACGTGGCTGCGAAGGGTACGATTGAAGACGTCAAGCTGGCCGTCGCCTACGGTGCGGAATATCGCACGGCCGAGCGAGATATCCTCGTCGAACTTATTCCCAGTTTGGTCGGCGGCACAGGCGAGTACTCAGGCGTCAGCGACGACTCGATACCCGAGACGCCTGAATGGGTGCAGTACGGTGAAGAGGGTTCCGTGCCTGAATTGGCTGACGGCACTTCCCTGCCCTCGCACGGTGAATACGGTCCGGGGATTGTGTGGCAAGAATTCTTCTTGGGCGACTTTACAGAGCCCGGCGATTCTCCGTTGGGGGATTTCACTGGCGCGTTTCCCACATCCTTCAAAGCGAATGCCGCACAGATCAATGCGTATGAGGTGAGCGTGCGGTTTACGGACGGTAGCTCCGCGCATGGGGTACGTGTCCATTTCGATCTCTACAATCACGTGATGGCGGGCAATCACGCGAAATACAAATTTGCCCCCTTTTCCCACGACGCAGACGGAACCGGCGACATCGTGCCGGAACCCGGAACGTGGGCGGCGGTATCGGGCATGATCATCGTCGGAGCCTGTGTTTGGTACCGACGTCGGAAACGCGGTGCTGTCTAGTTTTCTTATCCGACGGTGGTGGCCGGTCTCCTGGGCTCTGAAAGTTCCTCGAGTGT
The DNA here is from genome assembly GCF_054657455.1 of Thermostilla marina. Lineage (NCBI taxonomy): Bacteria > Pseudomonadati > Planctomycetota > Planctomycetia > Pirellulales > Thermoguttaceae > Thermostilla > Thermostilla marina. The sequence goes on from NZ_BAAHYR010000001.1 coordinate 2,432,077, forward strand.
GTTTCAGGAATGAAACATCGCCCACGGCATTGCTGTTGTTGCCCGTAAACACTTTCGCGTGTGCACTGTCGACACCCGGCATCATCGGCGGCCGTAATCGTGCCGGACGACTCCTACGATCGTTGCAACCGATCCTTTTCCCGGCGAAACAGGGTGCGGCGTTGCGTTTGGCACACGGGATGCTCCGTTCGAATGCGACGGCGAATTGCCGTTTCCGAATCGGCGCTTGCCGGACCGGGACACTTCGCACCAGGAGCGACAACCATGAGCCGAGTCGTATTTTCCCGCAAGCAAAAGCGTTCACGCCGCGGGTTCTTGAGTTTCGAGTGGATTCTTCTTATCTCTTTGCTGGTCATCGGGATCATCGGGGGCCTTTCCGCCGTTCGCAATGCGTTGTTGAGCGAACTGAACGATTTGGCCAACGCGGTCGAGGCGATCAATGTCTGCGGCAACAGCGGCGGTTGCGGCGATGTAGGCAATTCTCCAGATCCTCCCGCGCCGCAAGCGCCCGGCGATTCGGACGACGATCCCTGGTGGGATGACTGAAAACGCGTCCGCTGTCGGCTCGGTGTCCGCACCGTAAACAAAACGGATTTCGTCCGGCCGATTGCGGAAGCCGCGATTGTTCGCTTGTCTCTGTTCCTGCGTGGGAATCGCTACAATGACGGTCGGACGGTTGTGATGGGATGCTGAGGATCGACCGAGGCAACCCCTACGCGCTGTGTGTGTTCGCAATTTGCCGCCTATCGATGGCCTGCACGCGGCCGGAACGGAGGAGGATGTCATGGAGGCCGAACACTCCGATAAGCCAACTCACCTTTCTCGGCGCAGGCGGGTGGTTTGGGGATGCTTGGTCACCGTGGCCGTGATGGCGACGGCGGGGGTGTTTCATGCCTCGCTTTTGCGCTGGCTCGTTGCACCACTGGTGGCCGACCCCCCTGCCCCGGACGGTGTGGCTGTCATCTGGCTCCGCAGCGACAATGGAACGAGCCCGAACGGTGACGGGGCGGTGGATGCGGCTGCCGCCTTATGGCAGAAGAACCCCGCCGCCGAAATCATTATCACCCAAGCATTTTCGAGTCGATTGGTGCAAATCGGAGTTGTGCCCTCGTTGGAGACAACTCTTCGGCGCGAGCTGATGCGTCGCGGTGTTCCCGGCGGTCAGGTCGTATTTTTGGAAAGTCGGCCCGGCGGACTGTGGTACGAGACGGAAAGCGTCTGTTCTTATCTTCACAGTCGACAGAGAGATGGAACCGAAGCCCCGGCGCAAGTCGTACTCATCGGTGAAGAGTTCGCGGGTAGGGCGGCAACTCTCCAGTTGCAGCGTGCGATCGGTGCTGTTTCGAAAGCTCGGCGAGACGGTGAGACAGCCCTGCCGTTTGAGTTCGCTGTGTGGGGTGTTCGCGATCGCCGATTTTCGCCGGCGGATTGGTGGAAAAGTCGTGACGGGGTAAAGGCTTGTATGTTCGGTTGGCTCAACCTTATCTATTCGTGGTTGCAGCGAGGGCCGCCACCTGAGATTCATCGTCTTGCCCCGGAAGACTTCAAGGATATCTACATGCGACGATTCGGAAGGGCCGAAGGATGACGGACTCCGGAGAAATCCAACGAACACCGAGCGGCAACGAGCCGCGATCGGGCCGTCTGCCCCAAGCGGTTCGTGCGCGTGTTCATCGGTCTCGCGCGGCTCGCTTCATTGTCCTGCTCGCGACGCTTGGGATTCTGTTCATGTTCGGCGAGGGCTTGCTCGGCGGAATCGGCCGGTGGCTCGACGTGTCGGAACCGCCTGTTCGGTCAAAGTATGTGATGATCCTTGGAGGAGGCGTCGAAAACAGGCCATTCGCCGCTTCGGCATTGGTCGAGTTGGGGTGGGCCGAAGAGGTGCTTGTTTCTGAAGTGAAGCCGCCTCCCGAGGTGGAAGATCAGATTCTTCCTCCCGAGCATGTCGTGACGCGAGAAATCCTTATTCGGATGGGCGTGCCTGCGGAGCGAATTCACGTATTGCCCGGCGCCCACAATTCGACGTTCAGTGAAGCGGTGAGCCTTCGGTCGCTGTTGGACACGGATGCCGAGTCACGGGTTCTAGTCGTAACCGATCGGTGTCACTCCCGTCGGGCGCGTTGGGTGTTCCGGCGGATCTTGGGACGCGACTCACGCATTCGGTTCGTGGCCACGCCCGATGAGGATTTCATTGCCGAACGTTGGTGGGCGGCTCCCAAAGGGGCTCTGTACGTCCCGGGGGAGTATCTGAAGCTGTTGTTTTATACGTGCCGGTATGGTGACGGGCTGTGGTATCTTGGGGGCGCTTTTGCGGTAGTGCTTGCCCTAGTCGGCATACGCCAATGGCGGAAGGTGGTGTCGTGCACCGTGGGATGACCCTCTGGCGTTTCACGTCTCCCCCGAAATTGTTCCCCCGTGTCGAGGATAAGCTGTATACACGTGCGCGTTTTGGGGTGCAAGCAAACCCGCTATTCTTACGGCTTGCAACGCTGTGATAAGACGTTACTTTTTTGAGGGCAGTTGCACGGCCCCCATCGGCGTTGGCTGTCGCGGCCTCGCGAGCGTCGACGCCCCACTCGGGCGATATCGGCGTAAGTGTTGTCTCGGGAGCGAGTTGTACTCATGATAATCCCTGGGGACCGTCGCAGTGGACGATGCAGCCACCCATTCGAGCTAGGGAAAGTGCACCCCCTCGACTGTTGCCGATCGGCGTTGACATTATGGGGTGTGTTGACTAGTATGGGGGGTAAGGTTCCCCAGAAAACGGCAGGACAACGAGAGAGGTTGGTGGATCGGTGATTTAGGGGGCAAAAAACATATATCTTCTGCGCTCCCTGGTGGTCGTTTTGAGGCAGAGTGTTATCGAGTCATTTGGTCCGGGGCAGGGTCAGTTGAAACCCGAGGAATTGCGCCAACCCAAGGAACGCTTCCCGGAGTAGAGCATCCATGCACCGCGACACGCTTCCCAGGAGAACCGGTGGGCAACAATCGGGCGCTCGCAATGGTTCTGAGGTATTCCGAGCAGATTCGGAAGTGGATGAACGGCGTGTCATCGGTGTGGAACGGGTGCGACTTGGGAACGTCTCGGTTTCGGGCGGAAAAAGGCGTGATTCCCTGAGTGTCCTATTGCGTCAGGTGCTTGGCGATGAGGTCGCTGCGGGCCTGACTCGAAGGTCCGGGGAGGCCACACCGTGCCCCGACCACAGCAGAAAGCGGGACGCAGTTTTCGCAAGGCAGTCGCAGCGTGCCGTTTTGTGGAAGGTGGGACAAAACGGTAAAGTCCTTTCGGTATTCGGCGATCCCGATCAGTTGTGGGCCGAATTCTCGGAAGTCGAGCGCAAGCAGTCGTGGGAGTCGATCGACGATTGGTTTGCGCCGTGGCCCCACGCGGTCGACGAGTTGACTGCCGTTCGGCGCGGTGAATCGGCGAGATTCCTGATCGACGCGCCGAACGACCAAGTTTGGAGCGTCGTCGTAGAACCGGCCGATACGGTGATTTGGGTTATCGCGACCCCGTTGCCGGAAAAGTCGGCGGTGGTCGCCGATTTATTGCGGGAAAACAAGGCGCTTCGGCGCGAGCTGAAATCGTCTCGGCGCGAGAGGGAACTCATTTCATACGAGATCCATGACACCGTTGCCCAAGATGCGTTGGCTGCCCTGTTAGGGGTAGATACGCTGTTCGACCATCCCGATGCGATGGAATTGGCCGAGAAGAAGCCGGAGTTTTTCCGAGGTTTGCTTCGCGTCCGACGGTTGGTCGCACGAGCGATGCGGACAAGTCGCGAGTTGATTCGTGAGTTGCAACCGGACGAATTGGAGCGAAAGTCGTTGCAGGGATGTCTTGAGAATTTGGCGGGTGAACTCGAGGCAGAGGGAATCCGCACGGTAATAGACTGGCGTTGCGCAGAGCCGACGTTGGGAGATCGAGTCGTTGATCGGATTGTTTTGCGGCTTGTTCAAGAAGGGTTGGCGAACGTGCGGAAGCACAGTCGGGCCGAATCGGCGAGTGTGGTGGTCATGGACGATGAGAGGAGTGTGGAAGTGCGCATCGTCGATGACGGCGTAGGTTTTGAGGCCGATCGAGTGGATAGCGATCACTTCGGATTGAGGGGAATGCGGGTTCGGGCCGGGATGTTGGAAGGGAGCCTGGAGATTGATTCGGCGCCGGGAGAAGGAACAACGGTGCGGATTCGGTTGCCTCGTACACGGCGAAAGCCGAAATGAGGTACAGCGCCGAGGGCATTTACTACCCGACAAGTGTGGAGCGGACAGAGAACTCAGGAGGCATTCTCGCGAGCGAGTGTACGGGCTCGGTTGCGTATTTCGTTTCCTAATTAGACGCGCTGAGGCGGGACATGGTAGCCGGTGGACGAGACAACTTGGGATGACCCTCGCCAGGCGGGAAGCTGATTACCTGATTGTGGGGAGATGAGCAAATGGAAAAAATCCGACTGTTGATCGCTGACGATCATGAGGTCGTGCGGACCGGTCTGCGATCGATGCTCGCCGGCAGCGAGATTGAGATCGTGGCCGAAGTCGGTACCGGCGAAGAGGCGGTTCGCCACGCGTTGGAACGAGACGATATCGACGTCGTGCTGCTGGATATCCGTATGCCCAAGGGCGACGGGCTCAACGCGTTGGGACGCATCAAGCTTGAAAAACAGTCGATGCCCGTCTTGATGTTGTCGACGTTCGACAACCCCACCTACATCGCGCGTTCGGTGGCCTTGGGAGCGAACGGTTATCTCTTGAAAGGGTGCTCGCGGGAGGAGTTGGTCGACGCCATCCGCCGCGTGGCCGCCGGAGAAAACGTGTGGACTCGCGATGAACTCCGACGGGTGACGGGCGCACTGGCAACTCCGCGTTTGGGTGCTGATGTTGAAGTGCCGTTGACCCAGCGCGAAAGCGAAGTCCTTCGACAGTTGGCCTACGGGTTGACCAACAAGGAAATCGCCATGGCGTTGAACATCAGCTATGAAACGGTCAAGGAGCACGTGCAACACATTCTTCGCAAAATCGGTGTTTCGGATCGAACGCAGGCGGCGGTGTGGGCCGTGCGGAAGCAGCTTGTGTAAGAGATGTGCGTCTTACGCCTGCCGTTGCGAAATGCTGAACGATTGAGAAATCTGCCGGCGGGGCTCGCCTGTTACGTTGTTGCCGGAGCGCGGGGGCCGTTACATTGTCACTCTGTCGGAGTTTCTTGGCCCCGGGAACACACCGTTTGTACGCGAACGATGACATGGCGCCGATGACATCGGCCGAGGATGCTCCGCTAGAATCGTCATGACCGTTGCCGTCCGCGAAGCTTCTGCGTGGGAACAGCACACCGACGGCCAGCAAGCGGATTTGGCGGGAAGGCCGTAGGCCATACTTCTGATGACGATCCGAAAACGAATGCGCCGGACTTTTACGGCGGCGGACCGAAATCAGGAGCGGCGACTTTGAAAGTTGAGATTGCGGTTCCGGAAGCCTCGCCGGACAATCCTTCCACCGAAACGTTGCGTGTGGAAACCTGCCGGGTGCTGGGACTCCCGCTGGCGTGCATGGATTTTCGCCGGACCGTTGAAGCCGTTGAGCAGTTGATTCGGGCGGGGCGTCCGCAGTTCTTCATCACGGCGAATCTGCATTACGCGATGCTCAGCGACCGGCTGCCGGAGCTACAGGCAGTGAATCGGCAGGCGGCTTTCTTGACGGCCGACGGGATGCCCTTGGTGTGGCTGTCTCGCTTGCTGGGAACTCCGTTGCCTGAACGGGTGACCGGTGCCGACTTGATCTGGGCGTTGTCGGCGCTGTGTGCCGATCGGGGATGGTCGATTTACCTTCTCGGCGGAGGACCGGGGGTTGCAGAGGAGGCGGCCGCCGTATTGCAGGGTCGTTATCCGACACTGCGCGTGGTCGGAACCGAGTCGCCGACGATTCGTTTGGACGATCGGATGACCAACGAGGCCATTGCGGCACGGATTCGCGAGGCACGTCCCGAATTGCTGTTTGCCGCGCTCGGGCAACCGAAAGGTGAACTTTGGTTGCGTGATTGGCACACCGCGACGGGCGTTCCGGTGGCCGTCCAAGTCGGTGCATCGTTCGATTTCGTGTGCGGTCGGAAGAGTCGCGCGCCGGGATGGTTGGGCCGCTTAGGACTCGAATGGATGTACCGTCTGCTCACCGAACCTCGCCGGTTGGGGCCTCGGTACTTTGCCGATGCCATGTTCTTGTGCCGGCGTTTGCCGGGCGAATTGCGCCGCGCACGTCGAAACACCGTTTCATCGTGAGCAACTATGGGAGGGCAACGTCGATCGTTACAGTGGCAGGACCGGCATCTTGGGCGAGGGTCACGGGGACGATGTAACGCCGTGACGTCATGCGGCAGACTCGACTGCCCTTGTCGCACCAGAAACAGGTGATTTGCAGAAGAAGTCTACGCGGAACGACGGTATCGGGGACTACGATCGACACGGGGTCTGCGGCATTCGAAAGCTTGAAGACCGGCCCGACGAGAAGCTTTCCCTCGTTCGATTCGAAGCACGTTTCTACGGCGATTGGAATTTGAGGGTTGAGTTCGATCGTCGGCCCCACGTCGATGAGGAGGCGAATCGGCACAGCCTTGCCCTTCGCGACGACTGTTTCGGGAAGCAAGGTCGCCTCGCGCTGGGCGACTTCGGCCCACTTGGGAACACCGTCGGCGGCGGGGGCGGGTGGGGTCAAGCCTTGGATCTCTAGCGTCGTTACTTGGTACGGAGGCTGGAGGCTCACTTTCCGAATCACGTGGTTGTTGGTGTCCGCAACGAACAGGCAATCGGGGCCGAGTGCCAAGCCGGCCGGTTCGTTGAAGCGGGCAGGTGGGTCGCGAAAAAGAGAGGCGTCGTTTCCGGCAATCGTGCGAACAGATTGCAAGGACGGGTCGATGACTTTGATCTTGTCGTTGTACGTGTCGGCGACGTACACCTTTCCCTCGTGATACACGACGCCTAAGGGATGCTGAAGCCGCGCACGATCGAACGGGCCGTCGACGTCGCCGAAGGTAAACAGCCGTGCACTTGGAAGGTGCGCCGTGCCGAGCAGGGTTTGTACGTCACCGCGACCGTTCAAAGGGACGATTCGAATGGAGCTTCCCTCACTGTCCGCCACATACAGGCTACGGCCGTCGGCGCTGAGGCCGCTGGGTTGCGCAAACGACGAATAGCCGGTTAGATAGGGACGCGGCGGCAGAAGCGGACCGTCTACGATGTCTTCTCGCCCGTTGCCGGCGTACGGGCCGATTCGGCCCTTTCCCGGATCGAAAAGCCAAATCTGGTGTGCACCGGCCATGGCGACGAAGATGCGCTCCTCGGCGGCATACAAATCCCACGGACTGTTCAAGGCGACGGACGTTGCTTTGCCTGGGACCAGCAGTGATTGGCTCCGGGCCTGCTCTCCCGTACCGGCCACGGTCGAGACTCGACGAGTTTGCCAATCGACCTTTCGGATCAGGTGGTTCTCGGTATCGGCGATGTACAACGCACCGTCCAACAACGTCATTCCCTGGGGATGGGAGAACTCAGCCGTTTCAAACGAACCGTCTTGTCGCCCTTTTCGGCCGCAGCCGACGATCTCGAGTAGTCTGCCGTCGGCGCGTGTGACGACGATTCGATGGTGGTTACTGTCGGCGATGAAGAGCCGCTCCGACGAGGCGTCGTAAATCACCTTTCCCGGAAACCGAAGCGGTGTTTCCGTGAGGTGTTCCGATTCTGGAGAAAAGTAAATGGGACGCTCATCCAGGATCCCCTGCCGACGATAATACGGTATGGCCTTGCGTAATATCGAATCGAGTGTTTCGAAGGTTTGTTCGCCGCTACGCGCCCAGACGATTCGCCCGACCGGATCGATGAGAACTAATGTAGGCCAAGCAGACACCCCGAATCGCCGCCAGAGTCGCATGTCGTGATCGTTGATCACAGGATGGCGGATCTCGTAGCGCTGAACGGCTTCGCGGATATTGGCCGTTTCGCGTTCACCGGAGAACTTGGCCGAATGCACACCGATGACGACAAGCTCGTTCGGATAGGCCTCTTCGAGCTTGGCCAGTTCCGGAAGGATATGCATGCAGTTGATACAACAATACGTCCAAAAATCGAGCAGAACGAATTTACCGCGCAGATCACGCCAGTCGAGAGGAGCCGACGTATTCAGCCATTCAAGGTCGTTCGGAAGATCCGGGGCCGGCATTTGCATTGGGAACGGCGACATTGGGGAGCCTCCCGATTGGCCGTAGACTGAACATGGTGGCAGAAAGGCCGTCACCGCAAGTATTCCCGCGAGGACCGAAATGCCTAGGCTTGTTTGCACATTCTTCGCGGGGAAGGCGAGCGGTAAAATAGACAGGCGAGTTGCGAAAGGCATGGTGGGGCTCCCGGTGAATAGGGGGACAACGGCAAACACTACAGTCGAATGCAGCGTCGTCCGGGAAATGCCGCACGGTGAGAGTATTTTAGAATCGTTGCCCTTCCGCGGCCAACTCGCGCCGAATTCTTTCAATAGCGGGTCTGTTCTCGAAAGAGTCGTGCGAGGCGCGCACGGCCCCACTGCCATCGTCCTCTTGCGTTCGATCTTTGCGATTGTCGCCCTCGTCGTCGGGGATATCGGCAAGCTCGGCGAACAATTCAAGGAAACGATGGTTTCGCGGTTTGACGAAGGGGATCAGCGTCTGGATGCGGTATCCCGCGTACCGCACGGGTGAGGAGAGCATTCGGAAGCTGGTGCGCGAAAGAGTACCGGCTTCGATTTCCCTGGGAAGACACTTCACGATCTGCCGATGTTCGCGGTACACCACGTAGGTTGCCAAACCGCCCATGAAAACCCATGCCGACAAATCGACCAAGGCAGCGCCCGCAAGTGGATCATGGTTGCCGGATCTGGCTGTTTGTAACACCAATAGGTTGCGGACCAGGCGGATGACGATCGCCGCGGCCCAGGCGAGAGCCAGGCTCCGAATCTGTCGGCGTCGAGGTTTGCCGCCTGCCGAGACCAAGCTCACGCCGATTACCAAAGTGCCGAGCGGTTGACCGAACACACCCGCCAGGCATCGAAAGGCAAACACACGGAGTGCTTCGACGGCTCCGCCCTCCGCAAGGCTCAGCTGTAGGTAGAATACGTTTTCGGTGGCAGCGAAGCCGGCTGCGAGCGTGCCTGCCAGAACGATGCCGTCAAGAGGACGTTGGAAACTTCGACGGGCCATCCACCACAGTGCAACCAACGCGACGGCTTTGGCCGATTCCGAAATCACCGTCCCGGCGAGAAGATACCACCATGGCGATCGCAGGGCGATGCTTTCGATGCGTCCGGCGACATGCCACGGCATGAAAACAGCCAGGATCAACAGTGTCAACGCGCCGGCAACGCACCCCCACGCCCAGGAACCTCCGAGAAGGTAAACCGGATCCTTGCGCCGGCGATCCAGCCAGTAGTAGAATCGCAGCGGAATCGATGCGGCGGCGATCGCCGATAGCGTGGTAAAAAACACGCCCATAGCGACCTCGAACGATGGGAGCGGACAGTTTCACCCGGATGCGAGGTGACGGTCGGTAGGCGCAACCTAATCTCGGTCGCGAGAGGCCGAGAACCGGAGGTTAGCGCCGTCGCCGTCGTCGTCCGCTCTGCGACTTCTTGTTCTCTTGCCCTTCCCGCGATTTCATGTTCGATTCGATCACGACGCCCACCGTTTCCGACCACGTGGGGATTCCACGGTGTTTGTCGCCGGCTTTCTCTTGCTTTTCCTCGCGGTCGGCATCGGAAGTCGCCGATGATTTTGATCGCTTTCGCCGTCGCGATTTCCGTTCAGATGAATTCCCGGACGGGGACTCTTGCACTTCTTCAGAAGAGGACTCGTCGCCCGACTCCGACGTGTCGAGCTCGTCGATCGTTTCGATTTCATCGACACTCGGGGGAGGCACGATGGGTTCTACGTCTTCCTCGACAGGGACCACCTTCTTGCGCCGGCGAGATCGTCGTCGCTTCTTTCGCGGTCGCACGCTCGGAAGGTCGTCTTCATCGAACAAGGTCGATGCTTTGAATGCGGATTCCTCGTCGTAGAACTCCACGGCGGTGGCGTCGACCGGTGTGAGCGCTTCGCTCTCCCGCGATTCTGGAATGGAAGGGGAGGCCGACTCTTCCGTGTGCCAATCACCGGGTGGCAGCACCGACGCCTCGACCACAGGGGTGTCCTCCGGCAAATCGGGCGAGACGGTGGCAACGAGAGGTGGTTCTTCGTAATCGAGAAGCTCAGTGCTTGCCGAAACCGGACTGAGGACCTCGCTCAGGTCGGCCGTTGCATCCGAGTCAGCGAGAGCTTCTTCTGCGGGTTCCTCCGGCATTACGGCAGCTGGTTCTTGCGGCGCTTCTTCGACCGCTTCGGCTGCTTGCAACAGTTCCGGCGGCGGTTCGAGCCCGAGGCTGCGGTGAACGTCTACCCACGAAGCCGCAGGACGCGGTGCCGACGTCGGCTCCTTCCATGCCTTCGATACGGGATAGGGCGAATCCGTGGAGGAAGCGTTCACTTCCGTCTCCGGCTCGGCAGACGCCTGCGAATCCTCAACGCCGTTATCGATCTCTCCGTTTTGATCAGAAGGCGAGTCGAGCTGCTGATCGGACTGTGCGTCCTCCGATCGGGTGGTTTGCTCAACCGGAAGGCCCAAGGATTGGGCCAAAGATTGCCAGTGGCTGCGTTTCGGATCTGTCATGAGATGATTCGCCTCGAGAAAACCTGCGATTCCCGTTCCGGTTCGGGACGAGAGTCGATCGCCCACCGCTCACCTCTTCCGACGGTGCAAGGCGAGCATGATCTTACCCATCGAACATTCGCCCAATATACGACGTTTACGGGCCGTTGGGAAGATCGTAGCCGTTCGAGATTTGCGACCGCAAGTCGGGATAAAATCGGATGTTATGGACGACTCGGGAACTCCGCATCGGCGATTTTGCCGTTGGATTCTCATGGTGGATCGCTACAATGCGAACAGTCGGCGGAAGGATGATCCGTGCCGACGCGGAATGCCCACTTTTTCGTCAGGGAGTAAGGCTCATGACACCCCATCACAGACGCTTCCCTTGGATTGCCGCACGTGGAGCGACGATCTGCGCCGCAATCACGGGCTTTCTAGCTGTGTTCGCGGTGTACGCGATCGCCGGAGAGCCGTCCCCGTTTCGCTTTGCGGCCGATTCCAATGACGGGCCGCCGCTTCGTCTGGTTCCGCTAGGAAACACGCCGGTTGCGCAGCCGAATGCGGAGGATGACCGACCGCGTGGCGGGCTGCTTGAGCGGATTCGACGTCGCCGCGAGGCGTTGCGCCGTGGCGATGAGAGGGCCGGTCCGCCTTCACAAATCGTCCCGGCTCCGTTGTTGGAGGGGGCTGCCGTGCCGGGACCGGTCTATGGGCCTGGGCAACCAAACCCGGAACGCCGCCCCGTGTTGTCGCGATTGCGACAGATGTTGGAGGGCGAGATTCCCGCTGTCGAGGGGCTGATACCCGAACCGACGATGCCTGCTCCGGGAGCGTTGCCGCCGGATGAACCTGCACCGTTTGCTCTGCAACCTTATCCCGTGCCGTCCTCACCGAAAACCGAGCAGTCGCCGACGGCAGAAAACGTCCCGTCTAGCGGTCCCATGCTGAAACCGGCTCTCGTGTCGCCCGAGCAAGCCGCTCCCGATTTGTCGGCTCCGACGGAAAACGACCATTCGGCCAAGCCGAACGAGGCGAAGGTTTCGGAGACCGATGCCGGCGACGACTCCGAAGGGATCCGGGGTGGCCCCCCCTCCCCTTCGTCGGCGCCGACCGTTCCCTCGCAACCGGCCGGCGGCCTTGGCGGGTTGCTGGGCGGAGCCGCGAAGTTGTTCGGCGGCACGGCGAGAACTGATTCTTCGAAACTCGAGGCCGACGAATCAGCCGAAGTTCAACCGTTACGTCGTGGTCCGACGCTGATGGAGATTCGCCGTCGTATCCTCCGACGCACCGCTCCTGTTGCCGTCGAATAGCCCCGCTGATCGGCAACGGAGATGTTGCCGATCGTATTTGCGGTCACCATCTCGCTAGCTGTGACTCGCGTCCTGCGACGCCGATCGGGACGGAATTCTCTTTTCGCGATGATGATCGCCCGAGAGCGTTTGGCAAGTCGTCCTCGCTTGTATCATAATCGGGTGGCTCATGCTGGTGAATTCGGCGGCGGAACGCTTCGACAGAAGGACGCGAGTCGTGACGACAAGAGATGCCGTGAAAACGCTGTTAGGGCCCCTCTTTTCCCGAAAGAAAAGTAGCAGACGCCGGGTCTTGGCGACGCTCGGTTTGGGAGCCCTCATCGGGCTATTCATAATCAGAGGGCATGATGGTTACCGGCTGCAGGCCTTCGACGTGCCGCCTTGGCCGTCGTCGCCGTACTTGCGATCGCAACTGACGAGTTCCCTGGCAAGCATTCCAAAGGATGACCCGAATCGGTTGAGGCACGCCGTGCACTACGACGTGCGCTATAGCGCGTTCCAAATTGTGGGTTTGTTGTGGCGGGATGCACCAGGAGATCAAGCGGCAGCCGAGGCGATGCTCCGCGAACTCTTGGCGGTGCAGTACCGCGATCCGACCGATCCGAAGAAACACGGGGTGTGGCCCCGGCAGGTTCCGGAAGACCGCGTCGATCCCAACTGGCGCGAATTTGTCGGATGTACCTTGATCTTGATTCGGGAAGCTTTTTCCGATCGATTGCCCGAGGAATTGCTGCAAGAGATGGACCGGGCCTTGTTGTACGCGGCCGAAGGCGCGAAACAGCGCGACGTGGGAGCCGGGTATTCCAATATCGCCATCCTGTCGGCGCTGTTGATGCAATACGTCGGCAGTGAAGAGAAGCGGTCCGACTTGCGCCGTGCCGGTGAGATGAAAGCGCAGGAAGTCTACGAGCGTTTCAGGCAACACGGAACGTTCGATGAATTCAATTCGCCGACATATTACGGCGTGGATTTGATGGGGCTTGCCCTGTGGCGTCGGTTCGCACGGTCGCCCGAAATGCGCGCCTGGGGAAAGGCGATGGAGGACGCCCTATGGCGGGAGATTGCAGCCGTATACCACGCCGACATGCGCAACATGGCCGGGCCGTACGTGCGGGCCTACGGCATGGATATGACGCAATACTGCGCCCTGGTCGGGCTGTGGATTGCCGTTTACCTGGATGATGCCGATCGCTCGCCGTGGCCGGCCGCTTTCGGCATGCATGCGAGGGAACGGGGATATGCACCAGTATTCATGCTTTTGGACAGTCGTCCCCCGACGGATGCGGCCGAGCATTTTCGACGGTTTGTCGGGCCCCGCGAACTCGTTCGGAAGTTCGGTACGTCGGAGGCACACATCCGGCTGGAACGCGACATCATGATGGGCACCGCACGCATGAATCGGGCCTGGGAACAGCATCATCCCGCCACGATTCATTGGTTGAGTCGGAATCGAAACCGTGTCTACTGGATCGCCTTGGCCGGAATGACTCCCCAAGTCGTACCAAAATTGCTCGACGACGGTATCGCCGTGGAACGCACCAGCGACAGCACGGAGCCGATCGTGTGGTGGGTGTATTGCCCGGAGATGGAATTTTGGGAGCATCACTGGCAATCGGAGGAATTGACGGTTTCGGTAGAACACTCGGACGGCGTTGCCTTGACGGCGCTCGAGCGGGAAGAGTCGAGTCACCACGGAGCCTTTACGGCCTTGCAATACCGTGTTCCGAAACGCGAGAAATCCGCGAACCCATACATCCGACTGCATTTGGAGAAGAGGCCATGAACCGAATTTGCGGCGTGTTGTTGATCATCTTGTGCGAAACGTTATGGGGCATGGGGCTCGACGTTTTTGCTGCCGATTTGGAAGTGTTTCCGCCGGAAACGCAGGCGAAGATTTCGTTCGACGGGGCCACGAAATTCACCTCGATCGGAGAGGCAACCGCGGTAGCGAAGCCCGGCGACACCATTTTGATTCACGGCGGGGTGTATCGGGAACGTATCCGCCTGCCGTCGGGAGAGCCGGGAAAGCCGATCGTTCTGCGAGCCGTTTCCGGGGAAAACGTATGGATTTCAGGAGGGACGCCCGTAAAAGAATGGCAACCCGCCGGAAGGAACCTGTGGACGGCGCGTCTAGATTCACGACCGAAGAAGGTTCTTCTCGCCAAACGCCGACTGCCGGTAGCGCGGTTGCCTCGTGAAGGTTGGTGGCGCAGCGTCCGGGCGCGACAAAACGAAATCGAAGACCCCGTCCATTTGCGGTCCCTTTCGGCGACGACGGGAGGTGAAATCTACGTATGGATCGCCAACGGCAACACGTTCGGTCGATACCCCATTCGGGAGATCGTACCGGAACAAGGTGCGGTGCGATTCGATATGGGAAACGACAGCCGCAGGCTTTCCGACGGAGACCGATACTGGCTGGAGAACCGTGTGGAGTGGATCCGCGAGCCGGGGGATTGGGCAGTGGAGGAACTCGGCGACGGCTTTCGGTTGACGATATGCGCTCCGTCGGCCGAGGCACTGGCAGAGGTTGAGGTTGTATTGGGTGAAGGCTCGCTGGTTGCAGGGCGAAAGGTGCACGACGTCGTACTCGAGGGAATAGGCGTCTACGGGGCGCCTCGCGACGGTGTCGAGGTCATGGAGGGAGAACGCGTTGTGGTACGCCGTTGCGGTGCGTGGGAATGCGGACGCACCGGAATCTCGCTTCGGGCAGTAAAACAGTGTTCTGTGGAAGGGTGCACTGCTTGGTGGAACGGGGCGGGAATTTCGATCAGCTATTCCGACGATGTTGCGATACGTCACTGTGATGCCGGGTACAACGATGTCGACGGCCTCTTGGTCACGTGGAAATCACGAAACGTGGACGTTGTCGAAAACTGCTCGCACCATCACTTGCGCTGGGGGCATCCCGACAACGTACAGCTTTACCGCGACGTCGAAAAAGTGCGGTTCGAACGGAATCTGTTCTTGGCCGGCGGCCAGACAATCATGATGGAAGAGGCACGCGATTTGACCTTCGAGGGAAACGCCTTCGTCGGATGCGCCGCAAACATGCTTATTTTCGGACACGGAAACGCGGGTGATGCCGATATCAGACGGAATACGTTCTTGTGTTCCGGTTATTCGTGTATGAGTCTGACCGCCCGCGATTACCGCGTGTTCGAAAACATCTTCATGACCGGTCACGGAGGCATTGTGTACGGTGTGCGCGGTGTGCCGGGCTACCAAGCCGATCGAAACCTGTTTTGGGGGTCGACGCGGGCCGCGTCCCCTCAAATCATGGCTACCGATGCCGGTTGGTTGCGCGACTTCGAGGCCGTGAGACGCTCCACCGGTCAGGATGGCTCTTCGCGTTATACCGATCCCGGCTTGCAACACGCGCCGATCGCCTTCGCGGTTTTCGATTCCAAACGGTTGACCGAATGCACGCACGCAACAGTCGTGTTGCGTTCCGGAGTCGAATTGTTTCGAGTCGGTGATCATGTGGAATTTGATTTCGACGGTGTCGTGCGGAAGGTGACGGCAATCGACGGCGACGAATTGACGATCGATCCTCCGCTCGACGTGTTGCCGGTGAAGAGCATGCTTGTGGCGAATTGGGGACAAAGCCGATCGGTTGCGTTGGATATTCGACCGACCGACGCGAGTCCTGCACGACGATTGGGGGAAAACGGCGCCGTCGGTGCCGACCTGGATGTGCAGGCGTATTTGCGCGGTGATTTCAATGCCGACGGCAAGCCCGATCGCTTTCCCACGCCCGGCGAATTGGGGATCGGCGATTTGTGATGTCTTTCTTGCTTCGCCCCATTGGGCAGCGAAGGAAAGAGCGTGGTCGTCGCCTCTACCCGCCGAGGTGTTGCGACGACCATTCGCATTATTATCACGACGCACGTTGTCTATGATCGACCACCGCGATCGAGAGGGCCACCTTGTGGGGCGTACGATCGTGGGGAGGCATGACGCCGCGGACATCGCCGGGAACGCGGGCAGACAGGGTTATCCGATGCGATGATGCGGGAGGGGCACGATGTTGCTGCAATACCTGCAAACCGCCTCGGCGTCGGGTGCGTGGCGGTGGTGCTTGCCGTGTGGGTGACGGCGGGGGGAACTTCGGCTATAAGTGCACGAGCTATGTTCTTGACGTCGTGAAAAAACGTCGACGAATCTCGGACGGCCGGCTGTGCGGCTATGCCGGGCGTTCAGCGTCGTGTGCGGCAAGTCGTCGCCCTGCGTCCACCGGTAGACAGACTCCGGTAATGTAATCGTTGTCCCAAAATGCCAGAACGGCTTGAGCAACGTTCTCCGGTGAACCTTCACGTTTGAGAAGTGTGCCTTCGACGGCATAACGCCGTTCGGAAGGGCGGAGGTGATCGGGCAGCATGACCGGCCCCGGTTCGATGCAGTTGACGCGGATACGCGGGTTGCGTGACGCAAGTTCGACGGCGAACGTGCGGGTGAGCGTCGGAATGGCTCCCTTCGATGCGAAGTAAGCGGCGTAGTTCAAATACGGCCGGGCGACTGCCCAGTCTCCGACGAGGACGATCAATCCGCCCTCGGGTTGTGCGGCCATGATCTTGCCGGCCTCACGACAACACAAGAACGTTCCCAATGTGTTGATGCGAAATTGCCGTTCGACATCCTCGGCGGACGTTTCTTCCAGCGGTTTCGCTTCCCATACCGACGCACAATTGACCAACACATCGAGCCGCCCAAAGCGTTCACGAATCGTCTGAAACATGCGATCGACGTCGGCCTCGACCGCCACGTCGGCCTGGATCAACTCACAGCAACCGCCTGCGCTGCGGATTTCCTCGGCAGTTGTTTGCGCTTCGGCATTCGAACCGCGGTAGTGAATGACGACCGCAAAACCGCGTTCGGCAAGGCGACGCAACACCGTGTTGCCCACACGACGTTTGCCGGATCCGGTGACCAGCGCGACCGGGCGTGAAGATGACGTTGCCATGAATCAACCTCGCCGAGAAGCATGCAGGACTCAACGAAAAAGGCACATCACGCCGATTAGGGGAGTGATGTGCCGGAATTGTATAACGACTTCAGGCTACGGCAAACAGGTCGTCAGGCGAGCAGCCACTGGTGGACCGCTTTGGCGGCCTGACGCCCCTGATTGATGGCGTGCACTACCAACGACGCGCCGCGGACGGTATCACCGGCAGCGAAAATGCCCTGCGACGACGTTTGCCAATCGTTTACTTTCACATTGCCGCGTGCGTCCAATTCAAGCCCGAACTGCTCGATCAGGCCTTCGTGGACGACATGGACGAAACCCATCGCCAACAGCACAAGATCGGCCTTGAGCGTGAACTCGGTGCCGGGCTTTTCTTTCATTTTCCAGCCTTCGGGCCCGTTTTCCCAATCGACCTCGACGGCATTCAGCGCCGTCACGTGACCGTCGTGCACCTCGAGCGATTTCGTCAAAACGCCCCAACGACGCTCGCACCCCTCTTCGTGAGAAGTCGACGTTCGCAAGATGCGGGGCCACAGCGGCCACGGTGTGTCGGGATTGTATTTTTCGGGCGGTTTGGGAAGGATTTCGATCTGGGTGACGGATCGCGCACCTTGCCGAATCGAGGTGCCCACGCAGTCGCTTCCGGTGTCGCCGCCGCCGATGACGACGACATCTTTGTCCTTGGCGTAGATCGCTCCTTCGCCTTCGGTAGGCACAGGATCGCCGGCGACGCGTTTGTTTTGCTGCCGCAGGAAATCCATCGCGAAATGAACGCCTTTCGCGTCGGCGCCGGGACAAGTCAATGCCCGCGGCTTGCCGGCGCCCATTGCCAGCACGACCGCATGGAAGGAACGTTTCAAATAGCGACCGCTGACGTCCTCGCCGACGGTTACCGACGGTTCGAAGCGAACGCCTTCGGCTCGCATTTGTTCGAGCCGTCGATCGATTACCGACTTATCGAGCTTGAAGTCGGGGATCCCATAGCGCAGCAGTCCGCCGATACGATCGTCTTTCTCGAAAACGACGACTTCGTGCCCCCAACGGGCAAGTTGTTGAGCCGCCGCCAATCCCGCCGGGCCGGAACCGACAACAGCGACTTTCTTGCCGGTGTGAATCTCGGGCTTCTGCGGACGAACCCAGCCTTCCCGAAACGCGCGTTCGGCAATCTGATATTCGATCTGCTTGATGTTGACCGGGTCCGAGTTGATCGACAGTGTGCAAGCCGCCTCACAAGGAGCCGGACAAACACGGCCGGTGATTTCCGGAAAATTATTCGTCGAGTGCAGGTTGTCGGCCGCGGCACGCCAATGATCCCGATACACCAAATCGTTGAATTCGGGAATGCGGTTGACGACGGGGCAACCCGCACCGTGGCAAAACGGGATCCCGCAATCCATGCAGCGAGCCGCTTGTCGGTTCAGCTCTTCGGCATCCAGCGGGATGTCGACCTCGCGCCAGTCATGGATGCGTTCCTCGACGGGGCGATGGCCGATCGGGACGCGGGGATATTCGATAAAGCCGGTCGGTTTAGCCACTGAACACCTCCTCGGTTGTCGGAGTCTGGTCTCCGCTGACCTGTTCCTGCTCGCGCAGACGTTCCAGGGCGCGGCGGTAGTCGATCGGCATGACCTTGACGAACTTGCCCAGGGCCGCGGGCCACGAATCGAGGATGCGTTGCGCCCGTCGGCTGCCGGTCCAGTGATAATGTTTCTCGATCAGCGTGTATAGCTGATTGATGTCTTCCTCGGCGATGACCGGTTCGAGGTCCACCATGTCGAGGTTGCACAACGTGTCGAACAGCTGATGCTCGTCGAGTACGTAGGCGATTCCACCGCTCATACCTGCGGCAAAGTTTCGGCCCGTTTTTCCAAGTACGACGACGACTCCGCCGGTCATGTATTCACAGCCGTGGTCACCGACACCCTCGATGACGGCATGCACGCCGCTGTTGCGGACGGCGAAACGCTCGCCCGCCAGACCGTTGATGAAGACTTCACCTGAAGTGGCGCCGTACAGCAACGTATTGCCGACGATCACGTTCTCGGTGGGGTCGAACGGTGATTCAGGGGGTGTGACGACCACGATCCGGCCGCCCGAGAGGCCCTTTCCGAGGTAGTCGTTGGCATCTCCGATGAGCTTCAAGGTGATTCCGGGGGCCAGAAATGCACCGAAACTTTGCCCGGCCGAACCGGTAAAGTTGATACGGATCGTGTCGTCGGGTAATCCTTTGCGTCCGCGTTTGAGCACCAAGCGGTTGCTTAGAATGGCCCCCACCGTTCGATTCACATTGCGGATCCGCATGTCGAGTTCGACCCGCTCGCCCGTGTCGAACGCTTTTTCGACCTTGGGCAGAATCTCCCAGTCGAGATGGTCCTTGTGGATGTTTGACTGGGGGCGCACGCGTCGCAGGGCACAGCCGTTCGACGTGTCGGGCATCGTCAGGATCTTCGAGAAATCGAGGCCTTTGGCCTTCCAGTGATCGACCGCCTTCTGGACGGACAAACGATCGATCCGACCGACCATGTCGTCGAACTTGCGGAACCCGAGCTGGGCCATGATTTCTCGGATCTCTTCGGCAACGAATGTGAGGTAGCGGACAAGGTATTCCGCCTTGCCTGCGAAGCGGTCTCGCAGATCTTGCCGTTGTGTAGCGATTCCCACAGGGCAAGTGCCCAGATGGCACTTTCGCATCAGAATGCAGCCCAAGGCGACCAGGGCGGACGTGCCGAATCCGAAGCGTTCGGCGCCGAGCAACGCGCCGATGACGACATCGCGTCCCGTTTTCATCTGGCCGTCGACCTGCACGAGGATGCGATCACGCAGCCCGTTGAGGACGAGGGTTTGCTGGGTTTCGGCCAGGCCCAATTCCCACGGGGCTCCAGCATGTTTGATGGACGAAAGCGGACTTGCACCCGTTCCGCCGTCATGGCCTGAAATGAGCACTTCGTCGGAATTCCCCTTGGCCACGCCGGCGGCAATCGTGCCGACGCCGACTTCCGAGACTAGTTTGACCGAAACCAGAGCCTCGGGATTGGCGCACTTCAAGTCGTAAATCAATTGGGCCAAATCTTCGATCGAGTAGATATCGTGGTGAGGCGGCGGAGAAATCAACGAGACGCCGGGGGTCGAGTGCCGCAGACGGGCGATTTCTTCGGTCACCTTGTGGCCGGGCAACTGGCCCCCTTCTCCGGGCTTGGCGCCTTGGGCCATCTTGATCTGAATCATCTTGCCGTGGGCCAAGTATTCGATCGTCACGCCGAAGCGACCGCTGGCGACTTGCTTGATTCCGCAGTTTGCCGAGTCGCCCGACGGCAAGGGTTTATACCGTTCGGGATCTTCGCCGCCCTCTCCGGTATTCGCCAATCCGCCGAGACGATTCATGGCGATGGCCAGTGTCTCGTGCGCTTCTTTGCTGATCGAACCGTGCGACATGGCACCGGTATAGAAGCGTTTTACGATTTCGGAGGCCGGTTCGACTTCCTCCAACGGTACCGGATCACCCGGCAAGAATTCGAACAACCCCCGCAGTGTGCACAACGCTTTGCTTTGATCGTTGATTTCGCGGGCGAACTCGCGGTACAGCTCGCGATCGTTGCGGATCAGCGCGTGCTGTAGCTTCGTAATCGAGGCGGGGTTCCAAAGATGTTTTTCGCCGTCGACGCGGTAATGGTATTCGCCGCCGAAATCGAGTTCCAGCTCGCCGGGATCCCGAGGTCGGAACGCTTCACGATGGCGGGCGAGCGTTTCTTCGGCGATCGTCGCCAGCGAACAACCGCCGATTCGGGACGCCGTGCCCTTGAAGTAGCGATCGACGACGTCGCTGTTGAGACCGATCGCCTCGAATTGCTGGGCGGCGTGATAGCTTCGCAGGGTGGAAATCCCCATCTTGGACATCGTTTTGAGGATTCCCTTTTTGACCGCGGTGATGTACTGGTCGACCAGTTGATCGACTTCGACATCTTGGGGTAGATCGCCCTCGCGGTGCATCTTGTGGATGATTTCGAACGCCATGTACGGATTCACGGCGTTTGCACCGTATCCGACCAAGAGACAAAAGTGCATTACTTCTCGCGGCTCGCCGCTTTCGATGATCAAGCCCGCTTCACTTCGCAGGCGACGATCGAGCAGGCCGTGGTGCAACGCCGCTGTTGCCAGGAGACTGGGGATCGGTGCCATCCGCTTGTCGGCGCCGCGGTCGCTGACGATCAACAGCGAGGCGCCGTCGCGAATGGCCTTTTCGGCAGCGTCCACCAAGTCTTCGAGGGCTTGTTCGAGAGCCTTGCCGGGTTCGTCCGTGTCGGCCGGGAACAGCGCCTGGAGGGTTTCGACCTTCAGGTGCGGATGGTTCACCGTTCGCAATCGCCGAATGTCGTCGTTGGTCAGAATCGGGTGCGGTAATTTGAGTTGACGGCAATGTTCCGGCGTCTCGTCCAGCAAATTGCGCTGCTTGCCGGTGAATGTCATCAACGACATCACCAACCCTTCACGGAAGGGGTCGATCGGCGGGTTGGTGACTTGTGCGAACAGTTGCTTGAAATAATTGAACAACAACTTCTGTCGATTCGACAGGACCGCCAACGGGGCATCGTTCCCCATCGAGCCGACCGGTTCTTGGCCTGCTTGGGCCATCGGACCGATCAACATGCTGAAGTCTTCGCGGCAGTAGCCGAATGTTCGCAATCGCGCCGCCAATGTTTCGTCGTCTAATTGCATCGGTTGCGAAGGAGCGAACAAGCCTCGCAGTTCGATGCGGTTTTCTTCCAGCCAGCGGCGGTACGGTCGCTGGCGCGCGATCTTGCCCTTGATTTCACTGTCGCGAATGATTCGCTGTTCCTCGGTGTCGATGAGGAACATCTTGCCCGGCTGAAGACGGCCTTTTTCTTTGATTTGGTCCGGCGGAAACTCGATGACACCGACCTCGCTGGCGAGAATGGCCAGGTTGTCTTGAGTGATGATATAGCGCGACGGGCGCAAGCCGTTCCGGTCGAGCGTGCCGCCCACCAAACGTCCGTCGGTAAAGACAATCGCGGCGGGCCCGTCCCACGGTTCCATGATCGCGGCGTGATACTCGTAGAAGGCCCGCTTGTCGATACTCATGTGGTACCGCGGTCCGAACGCCTCGGGAATCATCATCATCAAGGCGTGCGGGGCGGAGCGCCCGGCCCGCACGAGAAGTTCCATGCAGTTGTCGAAGCAAGCCGAGTCGCTCACGCTCGGCTCGAGAATCGGAAAAATCGTCGACAGATCGTCGCCCAGCACCGGGCTGGCCATCGTTTTTTCGTAGCCGGTCAGGCGACTCATGTTTCCCCGCAGGGTGTTGATCTCGCCGTTGTGCGCAATCATGCGGAAAGGTTGCGCCAACTTCCAGCTCGGGAAAGTGTTCGTACTGTATCGCTGATGCACGATCACCAGCGCGGTCTTTAGTCGCTCGTCCGAAAGATCGGGATAATATGCGAACAATTGCGGCGAGAGGAACATGCCCTTGTAGCAGATGGTTTTCGCCGACATGCTGGGGATGTAGAAATCCTCGGCCGGTTCGCCCAACTCCCGACGGACACGGTGTTCCAATCGCTTGCGCGTCACGTACAGTCGTCGTTCCAGGTCCTCATCCCGCAAGCCTTTACCATCGATGAACACCTGCACGATCACCGGTTCGGCGGCGCGGGCGATGTCGCCCAAGCACTCGTTCGAGCGAGGCACGTCACGGATGCCGAGGACCGCCAACTCGCTCTTCGCGATTTCGGCCTGAAGCAGATCGAGACATTTTTCTCGTACGGCCTTGTCTTGAGGAAGAAAGACCATCGCTGCGCCATACGCGCCGGGATCGGGAAGCCGGAACCCCAAGCGATCCGACTCTTCCGCGAAAAATTCATGCGGCAATTGGAAGAGCATCCCGGCACCGTCGCCGGTGATTTCGTCGGCTCCGGCGGCCCCCCGGTGCTGGAGGTTCATCACCACCTGCTTGCCGTATTCCAGAATCTTGTGGTCGCGACGGCCGGTGATGTCCACCACGGCACCGATACCACAAGCGTCGTGTTCATTGGCAGGGTCGTAAAGTCCGTGCGGCTTCGGAAACGACTTCATGTGTGAGATCCCAAATCTTGGTTTCAAACGGTGTGTTTGTCGTCGACAAACGCACAACGGGACGAGTCGAGTAGGCGACTCCTCGCATGTCGCGATAGGGTTTGGCACGCGGTTGCCGGCTTGCAGCCGAGGCGGTTCATCCATTCCGACATCGATTCCCGCTTCGGTGTCTGCAGGCAGCGTATGTTGCGGTCGTCCCGCAGGGAACTCCGACGATCGACACGGACCGCCGCAGCGGTTTGCTCTTCCGCACCCGATTCACACACTGACGGATACGCGCTCTCGGAACTCCCGCGGGCACAAGCCGAGAACAACTCATTGTAACTTAAGGCCATCTGAATTCAATGGGTGCAGATCATAAGTAAAACGCTCATTGATAAGCGCGAGATCAAGCGTAGGCACCCATTCCGAAAAAGAGACGCCGCTTCAGGAAACGGTACAGCCAGTAGTCTTCCGGGATTTCCCGGCCCGGTTGGTGGTGGCTCGGACGAGGCGTTGCGCTGCGTAGTTCAGCGTAGGCATCCCGACCGCTGGTGTCCAGTGCCCCATGCTGTTCCAGGAAATCGGCGAGTTCGTGGGGCTGTTCCAAAATGACACAACCGCGCGTGCGCTGATGTACGAATGTCCCGAATTCCTGCAGGAGACGGCTTTGATTGATGGTTTCGACGAGTCGGCCGTCGTTGTGACGAACGTTTTCCGCAGCAAACGAAAGCGGTGGACACGGATTGATGCCTCCCTTGGGGTCAATGTGGTACCCCAATCCGTGGGCAGCCGGACAGACCGCGCGGCCTTCGGCATCCCAGTAGGTATCAATGATGATAATGGGGTGACGACGGCGAAACGCGAGAATCTTTCGGCGAATTTCGACAAGCTTGTCGCCCGAGACTGCCAATTCCGGGCTCGGATCGGCGCCGACCGGGCGAAAGACGTAATACCAAAGGTACATTGCACCCGATTCGATGACGCGCCGGATGTAATCGTCGGAAAGCACCTCGTCGGCGTTGGCAGCGGTAATCGTCGTCGCTACCCCGAACAACAATCGAGCCCTTTTCAGCGCCGCAAGGCCTTCGACCGCGCGGACGTACGTCCCTTCCCCGCGTCGCTGATCGTTCGTTTGTTCCAGACCGTCCAAGCTGACAAGCGGAGTCACGTTTCCCAAAGCGCGCAGCCGCTTGCACGTCGTGTCGTCCAAGAAAAGCCCGTTTGTGATGATTTGGAAGTAACACTCGGGGTGCGCTTCGAGGAGATCCCAGAGGTGTGGCCAAAGGAACGGTTCGCCCCCCAGCAGCGTGTAAAAGTAGCTTGCCTGCGATTTGCCCGCTTCGATGATTGCTTCGGCATCTTCAAGGGACAGTTGGTCTGGAGCCCCATGGCTTTCGATCCAACATCCTCGACAGCGAAGGTTGCAAGCGTTGGTCAACGCGAGGAAAAGGAATGGTGGAAAGATTTCGCCTCGGCTTCGGCGACGGCGAAACGCCCGCATCGCGCGATTGCCTTTGTACACCCAAAGATATCCGGCCTTCAGCAGGATGCGTGGCGGTATTTCACGGACGATGCGGGCAAACAGACGATGGAACATGATGGTGGAGGTGCCGAGTGAGTCGATGCGAACGATGGAATGACCAATTATACTTGGGATTCACCGCGAATCGCACCCGCATTGAAGGCATCCTGACCGGTTGTGCGCCCTTCATAGCCCCATCGCTTTCCATAGTGACCCGTCCGACGTCCTCCCACGAGTTTCGGCATGGTGTCGACCGACCGAATCGAACGCGCGTACAAAATAGTGCTTGCCGACCTAATGGCGGCTCGGACAGCCGACTGTCATTGGGAGGGTGAGTTGGCGTCTTCTCCGCTCGGCACGGCGGTGGCCGTCGCGGCGTTGTGTGTCGCCGCGGACAATGTGCGTCAAACCCAGCGAGAAGATTCCGGCAGCGACACGTTCGACTCACGATTCGGATTCGATGGGCCGCTGATCCGCCGGGGAGTCGAGTATCTCCTTCGAACCCAACACGAGGACGGTGGTTGGGGGGATACCGACCGCGACCGCTCGAACATTTCGGCCACGATTCTGGCGGTCGCGGCGTTGCGACTGTGTGGTATGCGCAACGCAGAAGTGCGTGCGGCAATCGAGCGGGCCGATGCGTATATCGAGGCTTGCGGCAATCTCGAAGCACTTCGGCGTCGCTACGGAAAAGACAAGACGTTCGTCGTGCCGATTCTGACCACCGGTGCACTGGCAGGCATGAACGAGTGGCACGAAGTGACGGCATTGCCGTTCGAGTTGGCGTGTTTGCCTCATCGTTGGTACCGCGCCGTCCGACTACCGGTCGTCAGTTATGCGATACCGGCGCTGGTAGCCATGGGAATTTGCCGCGACGTGCATTTGCGCCCTCGCAATCCTCTGGTTCGACTGATTCGGCGGAGATTGAGGCGAAAAGCGATCGACATTGCCCAACAGATGCAGCCCGATAGCGGTGGGTTCTTGGAGGCGACACCGTTGACGGGTTTCGTGGTGATGGCGCTCGCTTCGTCGGGGTGGCGAATGCACCCGGTCGTCGAACGTGGATTGAAGTTCTTGCGGAATTCGATCCGTGAAGATGGATCGTGGCCGATCGATACAAACTTGGCCGTTTGGACCACGACGCTTTCGATCAACGCGCTCGCGGGTGCCGGCGAACCGTTGCCCGGAGAACATGTTCTGCGCTGGTTGGCTGCATGTCAGCACCGGGAGGAGCACCCGTTTACACATGCCCGGCCCGGGGGCTGGGGCTGGACCGATCAGAGCGGAGCTGTGCCCGATGCCGACGACACGCCCGGGGCCTTGCTCGCGCTGGCCGCCTATTGGGCCCGGCGCGACGAATTGCCCCCGGAGCTTCATGCGGAAATCGCCGATGCGGCTGTTTTAGGAATTCGTTGGTTGTTGGAACTCCAAAACCGCGATGGGGGATGGCCCACTTTTTGTAAAGGATGGGGAAAACTACCGTTCGACCGTAGCGGGGTCGATTTGACGGCACACGTGTTACGTGCGATGGACGCGTGGTTGCGGATCGCCGAATCGGAACAGAACGCCCGCGTAACCGGGTTGCAGCCTATCCGGGAGGCACGGCGTGCGATACTCGGCGCGGTTCGGCGGGGTTTCCGGTTTTTGAGGCAACGCCAACAGCCGAACGGGGCGTGGCATCCCTTGTGGTTCGGGAATGAATTCGTTGCCGGAGAATCGAATCCGGTATACGGGACGGCGAAGTGCCTGTTGGCATACTGTGAATGGGGGAAGATCGCATCCCCCGAAGTTGAATTGGGGGTTCACTGGGTGACCACGCATCAATGCCGAAATGGTGGTTGGGGCGCTTGTCGGGAGGATATCATAGGGGGGCCTTCGCGATTCGATCATGAGGAACGGAGCGAAGTGGCAACTGTCGAAGAGACGGCCTTGGCGTTGACTGCGTTGGCCGCGGTCGGGAATCCGTCGGACGAATCGGTTGCTCGTTCGATAGAGCGAGGCGTCGAGTGGCTGTGCACCGCGGTGGAATCCGGTGCGCATCGCCGGGCGGCGGCCATCGGGTTTTATTTTGCGAAGTTGTGGTATTACGAAAAAATGTACCCATTGGTGTTTGCTTTTGAGGCGTTGGCCGCGGTGAAAAAGCGGTACGTGCAAAACGAAGTGATCTGATCGCTGCAAGGTCGCACTGCGAAGGAAAGTCGGCATCGGCACGGTAAGCCGGATAGCCGTTGGAGCGGAAGCACGCGCTAATTTGAAACCGCGATCAGCAACAGCAGAGAAAGACCACGAATCGTGGAAAGTCCGTTGAGAATGGGCGATAGCGACGGGGCTTTGGGCGATCGCGTTGCCTCAGGCGCGTCGGCAGCGCAGAAGCAGGTGCCTCCGACAAGAAACTTGCGCGCCTTGATCCGAGAGCAGGCTGTTCGCCGTGCCGCCGAACTGCCCGTCGAAAGGCCGATTCGTCGTGCCGACATCGAAGCCAAGGCACGTGCGGCACTTGCCGATTGCAACTTGCCCGAGGCCTATTTAGGGTGGGCGATGGTATCGATCGGTTCTGCCTTTTGGCGGACTCGCGTCACGCGAATCCCTTATACGCGGCGCTTGCTGCTGTTGCCGCACTGCCTGCGAAACGTGACCGTGTGTCGGGCACGATATGATGCCGAAGGGCTTCACTGTTTGGGATGCGGTGGTTGTGATCTGACGGCGGTCAAGGCAGAGGCTGAGCGACTCGGATACGACGTTCTGATCGCCGAAGGGTCGCCGGTGGTCATGCGGCGAATTTTGGCCGGCAAGACCGATGCCGTGCTGGGCGTGGCGTGCTTGAACACACTTGAGAAATCGCTGGAGAAGATTCTCACCGCCGGCATTCCGTGTATGGCTGTGCCTTTGTTGGCGGATGGATGTAAGAGCACCTCCGTCGATCTCGATTGGGTGTACGAGATGGTGCGAACACCCTATCGAGAAGGCGGCACCGGTGATGTTTCTTACTTGTCGTTGATGCGGGCGGCCGCGCGGCTGATGGAGCGGGAGTCGCTCGTCGAATTGCTGCCTGAGTTTTCGGATGCGATTGCGGCGGCCTTCGAGGCCGAAAGAGAAACGCAGTCTTGCGAATCGTTGATGATCCAAGCGGCAGGACGACTTCCGGCGTTGGTTACCGAGATTCCGGCGTTTTCGTTCTTGCGGGCGGGCGGGAAGTTCTACCGACCGTTCATCACGCTGGCTGCGTACGATGCCGTGACGGGCAGTCGCGTTCTTCGCGGCGAGGCAGAGCCGGAAGACGTCATTTCCAACACGGTGCGTTGCGCGGCATTGGCGGTGGAAGTGTTTCACAAGGCCTCGTTGGTGCACGACGATATCGAAGACGACGATGCGTTCCGTTACGGTCGCCCTGCCCTGCACCGGCAGTACGGGGAGGCAGCGGCCATCAACATCGGCGATTTCTTGATCGGCGTGGGGTATCGTCTGCTGGCCGACGAGAAGGTTCCGGCGACGAAACGCGGGGCGTTGGTTGCGCTGTTCTCGCAAGCACACCTGCGGCTGAGTCGGGGGCAAGGTGCAGAATTGCTGTGGCGCCGGACCGGCCGCGACTTGTCGCCGGTGGAAATCTTGAAGATGTACGCGTGGAAAACATCGCCCGCGTTCGAAGCCGCGTTGTTTGCCGGAATTCTTTCGGCAACCGAGCAGATCCCGCAGCAAGAGGTGTTGGCAGCCTTTTCGCGGCACCTTGGCGTGGCCTTTCAAATCCAGAACGATTTGGATGAGTGGGAGCCGGACCCGCACAACAAGCGGCTTGCCGGGGGCGACGTCCTGGATGGAAAGCCGAATCTCTTGTGGGCGTTGGCGCGGTACGCAGGTGCCGACATCCCGTTCCGAGACCGTATCTCCGAAGAATACTCGGAGGCACAGCGGCAGACATTGCTGGCGGAGATTTGGGAGCGTTATTACCGCGTTGGAGCGATCGATCGAGCCGTCGAACTGCTCGAAAGGCACCGAGCACGGGCGATCGAATTGGCCGGGGAAGTAAGAGACGCTCGACTGCGCGAATTGTTGGAGTATTTTGCCGATGCCATGATTCGCAAAGCAAAATGCTCGTGAGCGAAAATGTCGGTGCGAAAGAGAGATGGGATCGACCGGCCGGAAGCGAGACAAGGGAATGCAGCCAGTCGATCAGTTGAAGGGAACGATCGTTCATCTGATATCGGGTGCCGGTGACCGATATTGTGGAAGTTGTCTTTTTGCCGCCACGTTGGTGAGGGCGTTGGAATCGGCCGGTTGCCGCAGCGTGGTTTATCCGTTGTATACACCGGTTCATGGCGATGTCCCCATTCCAAACGTCGGCCCCCTTTTTTTCGGCGGCTTGAACGTCTACTTGCAGCAGCGATTTGCGTTCTTTCGCAAGACGCCACGTTGGTTGGACGCGTGGCTCGATCGCCCCGGACTCCTCTCGCGATTGGCCGGCGCTTCGACGGGGGCTTCGAAAGCGACCGGCGAAATCTTGTTGTCGATGCTGGCGGGAGAAGACGGACGACAGCGCAAAGAATTGGACCGGTTGCTGGCTACGTTGGCGGCAACCGAAAACGCGGCGGTCGTCCATCTGTCGAACGCATTGTTGATCGGGATCGCGAAGTCGGTCCGAGATCGGTTGGGGACGCCGGTCGTATGTAGTGTGACCGGTGAAGACTCGTTCCTTGAATCGCTGCCGTCGGAAATCGCCGATGAAGCGCGAGAACGCATGATGCGGCTCGCTGTGCACCTGGACGCAGTCGTCGCCGCAAGCCCCTATTACGCCGAAAGAATGAGATCTTTTCTAGACATCCCCCGAGAAAAAGTGCACGTCGTTTTGCCCGCGGTCGTCATGCCTGAAGGCGTAGAAGTCCGTGATCGGAAGACGGCTAAAGAGGGGCCTGTTCGCGTCGGTTTTCTGGGAAACATCACGCCGGAAAAGGGTGTGGACTTGGCGGTAGAAGCGTTTTGCCGAGCGGCTTCCGAGCCGGGCGGTCGCGCCCTCGAGTTGGCTGTTGCGGGCAGATTGGATCGCCCCTACCGCCGTTTTTGGGATGAACGGATGCGGCTGGCGGCGTCGAGGGGCATTGCCGGGCGAATCGTCTATCACGGAGAGTTGACCCCGAGGGAGAAGTGGGAGTTTCTAAGCTCGCTCGATCTGATGTTACTTCCCTCGCGGTACGGCGAAAGCAAAGGGACCGTCATGCTCGAAGCCGCTATGTGCGGGGTGCCGAGTCTCGTTCCGCGTCGCGGTGCGTTTTCCGACTGGCTCGACGTATTGAAGTCAGGCTGGCATTATACCGAGGATACACCCGCAGTGATCGCTGACCGGCTGATCGAGGTCGTCTCGAATCGCGAGGCGTTGATGCAGGCGCAACGACAAGTCCGCGAGACGGCCCGGCAAGTATTCACGATCGAACGATTGGGCCGTGACGTGCGGGGGGTGTATGAACGGGTAACGGCACAACGCCGATGACCCCAAGTGCTGCATCGCCCCTTGCCGCATGTGAGGATGCAAGGATCGAATGACGCATTCGGAACGTTTGACGATCAGGATCATCGAAGTCGTGTCGAAGTTGCCTGCCGAGGTTCGTCGGAGGCATGCGCAGTACATTCTGTCGTCGCAGGCAAACGACGGGGGATTTCCCGGGCGACGTGGGGCATCCGACGTGTATTATACGAGCTTCGCAGCAAGAATGCTCACCGTCTTGGATGCGTGGAACGACGACGCGATCGGGCGGGCGGGAGATTATCTCGCACTCGCTTGGGAACGGTTACACACGCTAATCGACTACACATCGTGGTTAACAACCGCGGCATCGCTTCGGATTGCCGGATACCATGGAAGCTTGATCGCCGAGCCGACGGTCGAGCGAACGATTTGCGGGCTCCTGAACGAATTGCGACGAGACGACGGTGGATTCGCCAAGGTGATCGGTAGTGGGTTGTCGAGCACGTATCACACGTACTTAGCCGTCTTGTGCGCCGAATTATTGGGCTTGGAGTTACCGGAACCCGGCCCGCTGACTCGCATGCTTCGGGCGCGACACCAAAGCGACGGTGGATTCTCGGAATTGCCCATGCTGCGATCCAGCGGGACGAATACCACCGCGGCGGCCGTGGGGATCATGGAAGCGGCCGAACTACAGTGGCAGCCGTATGTCGTTCCCGTCACACGATTTCTCTGCGGGATGCAGACCTACGGGGGCGGATGTCTCGCCGCTGCACGCGCGCCGATGCCCGATCTGTTGAGTACATGCACGGCGCTTCTGACGCTGGATCGATTGGACGCACTCGATGCATGTGACATCGAGGCGGCACGGGAGTTCGTGCGACGATTGGAAGTTTCTGACGGAGGCTTTCTGGGGACGGAAGCCGACGAGATGCCCGATGTCGAGTACACGTTTTATGGCCTGGTAGCGTCGGGATTGACCGCTAGTTAGGCGGCGACGCAGCGGAGCTCTGCTGGGCAGGGAGCCGAGAATCGACGAGAACGATGTCGGTGTCGTCTGCCGATAGGACGATGCGGTAATGGAGCACGAACTCCTCGGCGGGCTGCTCGATCAAATCGAGCAACCATTCCTGTCGTTCGAGCATGACAAGATTGTGATCGAGATGAGCCTTTTCTTCCCCGCGGGCATTCTTCAGTTCGTTTTCGAGCCGTCTCTTCATGGTGGCGAGGCTCGGGCGCAATGTTGAGGGATCGATCCGTGACAACATTGTCGGAGGAGGATCGAGCAGCTGGCGGCGAAACGTCAACGATGAACCGCGAAAGCTCATCGTCAGCCGCATCGAGATTCCGGGCGAGACGTTTCCGTGGCGATCTTGGTAACCGATGAGAATCGTCGTCGGATCCTGGAGCGAATGCGGTCCGGCGGGGTCCAGGGTGAGACCTTTGACCGTCTTGGGTGGGAAGAAGACGATTTGAAGTGCGGAGGCATCGGGTGCGGTTTTCAGCGGTATTGTGCCCGCCGAGATTGGACGGCGCAAGTCCAAGCTGATCGGTGGGCCCGGAACCGGCTTGCGAAGTTGGAGGGTGTGAGACCATTCGGTACATTGCAATCGCAAACCACAGTTTGCGAAGTAGGTCGCATCCGATGGAGACACCTCGGGCGACCAGTGCAACGTCAGAGCATGCGAGGCGTATTCCAACCGGCCGACATCGACGACATCCCCGCCGGTCGGTCCGGTAGGGCGAATGAGAATTCTCCACTGGTCGGAAGCCGCACCTTCGAGCGAGAACTCGCGAGCGCCCTTGATTGCAGCCGCACCACCGCACAAGTT
Source organism: Thermostilla marina (assembly GCF_054657455.1). Classification (NCBI taxonomy): domain Bacteria; kingdom Pseudomonadati; phylum Planctomycetota; class Planctomycetia; order Pirellulales; family Thermoguttaceae; genus Thermostilla; species Thermostilla marina. Next base: position 2,463,922 of record NZ_BAAHYR010000001.1, read on the forward strand.
CAGCGCGAGATCGGCCGACTGCGGAATCGTGAACCGAGCGAGCACAACAGGGGTATCTCCCCGTTCCGCATCTCCCGGCGACGGGACGGCCAGCTCGATCGCAGCAGGAAGCCCCTCGAACGGATTCTTCGGTTTCGGTGGAGGCTGCGGAGGGCTGGGGGCCGGTTTCTCGCCCGATGGTTTGCTAGAGGTTGCATTTTCCGGTTCATGCGGTGGTTCAGACGCCGATTCCCCTGCCGGGTCGTCAGCGGAAGGCGGCGAGCCGTCCTCGTTCTGCGCCGGTGCAGGTGACGTGTCGGTGCCCGTTTCCTCGGGCTTCGGCGGTTCGCTTTCGGGCGTGTTGTCCTCCGGGGGTGCGGGCTTCGAGGCCGACGGCTTTTCCGGCGTATCCTCGGCATCGGAAGTCGATTGGTCGTTTGTCGGCGAGGTCTTGGAATCGGATCCAGCGGCGTTTCTCGGTTGCCCGCCTTCGTCGTCAAGCGACCATTGCGAGACAATATCCATAACTTGTCGCTCGAAGTCGTCGACCTCTTTTTCGGAACGTGTCGTTGCTTGAGGCGCGGGGGCCGACGAGGGGCGATTCGTCGCGGCGACGTAGGCGACGAGGCCGACGGTCAGCAACACGATAAATCCGACGGTAACAGAGACGACGACGAGCCGGGAACGTAGTGATCTGCCGGTATCGGTCGACGCAAAGTCCGACGCGTCGTGATCATCGGCATTTTCAAGGGCTTCCGGCTTGCTAGCGTTATCTTCGAGTGGTGTTGCCCGCACGAGGCGAACAGGCGGCGGTTCCCATTCTGCCAAGAAATCGACAACTTGGGCGGCCGAAGCCGGACGCTCGTCTGGGGTGATCGCCATCATGCGGCGGCAATATTCGTCCAGATCCGCGGGAGTTTCCGGTCGGTGCTCGCGAACAGACGGTCGGGGAGCCGACTGGTGTTTCAGAATGCGTTCGGCCAGCGTACCGTCGGGAAACGGCGGCTTGCCCGTCAAAGCGAAAAACAGCGTACATCCCAGCGAGTAGATGTCGACACGACCGTCGATGTCGTCGCGACCAAGGGCCAGTTCGGGGGCCATGTAATCGACGGTTCCCAGTACGCCGGCGCTGGAGCGTTTGCCGTTCGATTCGCCTTCGGCGAAACGGGCCATTCCCAGGTCGAGAATCTTGACCGTTCCGTTTTCGGTAACCAAGAGGTTGCTCGGTTTGACGTCGCAATGGATGACGCCTCTCTCATGCGCGTATGCGAGTCCCTCGGCTGCCTGGCACAACAGGTCGACCGCAGTCACGAACGACAACGGACCTTCCTCTTCAACGATCGTCGCGAGATCCTTTCCGGCGACGTATTCCATTACCAGAAAATAGCGTCCGTCGACTTCATCCACGCTGTAGGCGTGAACGATATTGGGGTGATCGAGCGCTGCAATCGTGCGGGCTTCGTCCAAGAACTGTTTCAGCGCTTCCGGATTTCGGTTCAGGCGTGAGGAGACCGATTTCACGGCGACGCGCCGATTCATGGTGACGTGTTCGGCAAGGAAGACGGTGCCCATCCCACCTTCGCCCAACACGCGAATCAGCTTGTACTTGCCGAGATGAAACTGCGTGCGTCCTTGGAGAAGTTGAGCGGCTTGCCACTCGGACAGCAGGCCTTCACGGACAAGACTGCGGGCGATCGCCTGTGGCTTGTCGGCTTCGGCGGCCGCCGCGGCGGCACGGGCGAGTTGTTCGTTGTCGAGAAGCCGACTTTGCTCCAGTCGTTGAAGAAATGTCGCTTTCGACGAAGTCGTGGCCATGGTCAAGCTCGAGCTTGAAAAGGGCCGGCACACACCCCGGCTCCGTGGGCGTTTTTCCGCCCGATCGAAACGATGAGTTCATCGCGGCCGCCGCGATTGAATTCAGCGGTCGATTGCGGCGCCTTTCTGGCGACGAGAAAGGTCGCGGCTCCTTAACCCGTCCCGCTTCTTTAGTGTACCCCTCGCTCCGGTCGGGGGCAAACAACCGTCGCGGCCTGTCCGCTCGGAATGCGGCTTTGTGGTTACGATTCCGCCGTGATTTGGGCGAAACGGCGGTAGACTTCTTCCGGTCCGTCTTCAACCGAAACGTGTATGGAGCGAACAGGGACGTTCTTGGCTTTGTACCAGTCCAGCAGCGGTTGGGTCCGCTGGCGATAAAGGGCCAATTTCTTGGCGACCAGTTCGGGGGTGTCGTCGAGGCGTGTCGCTCGATCTCCCCCCGTGTTTCGCCGCAGTCGTTCCCGTACGGTATCGGCCGAACAGACGAGTTCGACGACGAGGTCCATCGTGACGTGCTTCGCCAACCCTTCTGCCTGACCGACATGACGCGGTAGGCCGTTGAACACGATGGTTGCCTGCTCCGGGCAGGCCCGCTGCGTCAAGAATCGTCGCAGTAATCGCAAAGCCAGCGGAAAATGTTCGTCCTCCAGCAACGCGCCTTCGGTCAACACAAGGCGGACGAAGCCGATGTCTTCCTCGGTAACCCATTCGTCGCCTTTCGGCAGAGCGGCGACCGCACGCAAGTTTGCCCCGAAGTCGAAGTGGACGCACGGCAGCCCATGCAGACCACGTTCTTCCAGGAGGTCGCCCAGCGGTGTCTTTCCGGAACCGGTCGGCCCCAGTAACAGAAGACCGTGCAGCATCATGGATTGTCCGCCCGGTGTCACTTCGTTTCTTCGGCGGCCCATCGGATCGATCGGACGAGCAATTCAGGGTACATCGGATGCTGCCAGGCGAGCTTGTCGTGTCCGAGTTGCAGGTAGACCACGCGGCTTTTTCCGTAGTGTGTCGTCCACGCAATGCTGGGATCGTTTACCGCCGTGTCGGTCTTCAGTAAAAGCTTTACCGTCTCGGCCAGGTAGTAGTTCTTGTACGATTCGTCATGGATCGTGAAGGCTTTGAGGCCGCGAGTGATCGGATGCTCGGGGGCGGCGATCATGACATGCAGGTCTTCGCCGTGTGAATAGGTCGAGGGGCCGTACGTTTTGTCACCTTCCTTCAGGGGTTGGAAAAGGTAGGCGCCGCCGATGATCTTCCGGTACTCGGGCCAGTTTCGGTGTGCGCCCAGGTTGTGGTGGAGGGAAACCAAGCCGATACCGCGTTCGAGCAAGGCGACGAATTGTTCCCTTTGTTTAGGCGTGAACTCGGGAACCATGTCGTATCGCACAATCACATCGAATTGTTTTTCCAAACCCGGGCTCAGGCGATCGGCCTCTTGCGGCAGGACGGCCTTTTCGTAACGAATTTCCGGCAAAGCGTCCCACATGGCGAAGAACTCTTTTTCCTGAAAGCCGTGGCCGCCGACCGTCAACAGGACGCGAATCGGTTCCGCGGCGACGGATGTCTGTGCTCCGGCGTATAAGCAAGCGACGGCCGCGAGTGCGCTGGATATGGCCCTCATCGAGAGCGGGCGGATGAATCGACGGGTATGAACGGGATCACGGAGGGGCGAATTGTATGTTGTCGACATGGTTCATGCTCCAATTTCCGAACGGGGATCGATGGGAAAGCGTCGTCTTGGGATCGTCGAGATCGCCGCGGACGTCCGTCGCGATGTGACGTGGATTGCCGTACGTTCAACAGCGATCGTTCGTTTATGATAACTATGCGGCAGAAAATGTGCACGCGGAGGTGGTGTTGAATCCAACGGAACGGGGGCCCTCATGTCGCAGGTACTGCTGGTCAACATGCCGTTTGCCAATCTGCGGTGGCCCAATTTGGGGATCAGCTTGCTGGCGGCGGCGACGAAAGAACGCGGAATTTCCTGCGAAGTCGCGTACTGGTGCTTTGATTTTGCCGAGCGTATCGGCTTGCCGACCTATCACTGGGTGGCCGATCATTTCGCGTTTGTACTCGGCGGCGAGCGGTTGTTCGCGAAGCACTATTTTGCCGGGCGGTTGCCCGACGACGATGCGTATTTTCGCGAGGTGCTCGCGCCTGCCGATCCCGAATTGACACGAGACGAATTCGCCGAGTTTCTCTCTCTGGAGCGGTATGTTCCCGGTTTCGTCGAATGGTGTGTCGATCAGGTTCCGGCCGAATGCCGCGTGGTGGGATTCGCGGCCACGTTTCAGCAAACGTTGCCTTCGTTGTGCGTTGCCCGTGAGTTGAAACGGCGACGTCCCGAGATCGTGATCGCGTTCGGCGGTGCCGCCTGTGAAGAGGAAATGGGGGTGGAGCTGTTTCGACGGTTTCCCGAAATCGATTTGTTGTTTTTGGGCGAGGCCGACGACACCTTTCCCGAAACGGTCGAAGCCCTATTGCAAGGCGAACCGGTGACCGGCGGACCGGGCGTGCTGAGTCGAGCAACCGAGGGCTATTCGGTCGAGGATTGTCGCGAGCGTGTTTCGGCTGCAACTCTACCGATGGTTGCCGAAAACGTCTGCCGACGGCTCGCGGTCGATCAGTTGGATCGACTTCCGTATCCCGATTTCGACGATTATTTCAAACGTTTTCGGAACAGCCCCTTTCGCGGCGATTTCGAACCGTTGCTGGCGTTTGAAATGTCGCGTGGTTGCTGGTGGGGTGAGAAGCACCACTGCTCATTTTGCGGCTTGAACGGCACGTCGTTGGCGTACCGCAGTAAGTCGGCCGATCGGGTACTCGAAGAATTGGCGCACCTCGTGTCGCGTTACGGAATCGAACGCGGCTTCGCTGCCGACAACATCTTCGATTTTCGATACCGAAAAACCTTGTTACCCAAGCTCAAGTCGGCACCGTTTCGGTTCCGCTTCGTGTGCGAAATGAAAACGAATTTGACGCGAAAGCAGGTGCACGAGTTGTTGGAAGGCAAGCTCGGTGCCGCCCAATTGGGAATCGAGACGTTTTCAACCGACGTGCTGCGCGAGATCGGCAAAGGGGCGACGGCGATTCACAATCTACAGGCTTTGAAATGGTTTTCCGAGGCCGGGATCGAGGTGAAATGGAATATTCTCTACGGTTTTGCTTCGGAGAATGAACGGGTCTATCGCGATTTGGCGGCGTTGATCGAACAGATCGTTCACTTGGCACCGCCGATGGCGGTCGGTCGCGTACGCGTCGATCGGTTTTCCCCCTTTTTCGAAAGACCGGTAGATTTTGGGTTGACCGACATCCGGCCTGCGGAAGCATTTCGGTTCGTGTACCCGTTTTCAGAAGACGTTCTCGCCGGCCTTGCCTACTATTTTCGGGGCCGATACGCCTCGGGCGACGATCCCGCAAATGCGTCGGCACCGCTACTGGCAGCCGTGGCACGGTGGCAAGAAGTCCATCCGATTTCACGATTGGCGGCCGCGGACCAAGCAGACGGCTCAATCGTGATTACGGACACGCGACCTTGTGCCGCGCGATTTCAGTTTCGCTTGAAGGGCGTCGAAGCCGAAATCTACCGCTTTTGCGACACCGGCCGATCGCGGCGGGCCGTCTTGGAGCACATACACTCGCTCGAGGTTCCCGGTCCCGTCTCGTCGTTGGCGCAAAGCATGGACGGACCGGAGCTGGAAAATGTGCTTCGGCAATGGAAAGACGACGCTTTGGTCGCCGAAATCGACGGCCGGATCCTCAGTTTAGCCGTGCGCGTTCCGGAGCAATCGGAACTCTACCAAGCCGCCCATGCCTGATCTCAAGATGGGCCGCATTCACTTCCCGTGGAAAGAGTCCCTGCGCACAAGCACTTCGAGCAGCTGGAAAAGCGGCAGTATGCGGTGAAGGTACCTCCCTCCATCAGGTGGAGTCAAGTTTTCGCAACATCCGGCAGCCCACGGTAACTATCAGGGTGATTTTGGTTCGCGGCGGCGGTGTGTGGGGCACAGCGGGGTGCTCCATCGCAGTCGGAAATAACCACCGAATCCAGGAAAAGGAGGAATAGAGGAAATGCGCAGTTGGGGTCAAAGTACAAGTCGCAGGAAGTTGGTTTTCGCGGTTGCGGGCGTGCTCGCGTTGGCACTCGTGCTTGCAGTCGGAATCACATGGGAGCCGGCCGCAAAGGCCCAATTGCCCGCCCTATTCACCGGAAAGACGCAGGCGGGGGGAAACCATGAATTCGTCCAACAGCTCTCCCAGGCATTTCGTGACGCAGCCGACGAAGTCTTGCCGAGCGTCGTGATGATTCGCACGGCGAAGAAGGTGCACATCACGGGGCCCGACGTCGTTCCGTTTCCGGAGAATCCCTTCGAGGGCACGCCCTTTGAAGACATGTTCCGAGATCGCTTCGGACCGGAGTTCTTCCGGATTCCGCAGGATCGGTCGGGCGTCGTACAAGGATTGGGCTCGGGCGTGATCATCGATGAGTCCGGCGTCATTCTGACCAACTCGCACGTAGTGGACGGAGGCAAGGCCGACGACGTGGTCGTGCGATTGCACGACGGCCGCGAGTTCAAGGCTGTCGACGTGAAGGCCGATCCTAAGACGGACCTTGCAATCGTCAAGATCGAGGGCGCCAAGAACCTCAAAGCTGCCCGATTCGGCGACAGCGACGCTGTGCAAGTTGGAGACTGGGTGTTGGCCCTCGGTCAGCCCTTCGGTTTGGAAGGAACGGTGACCGCCGGAATCATTTCGGCGAAAGGACGCGGGCTGGGAATCACCCAACGAGAAAACTTCATTCAGACCGATGCCGCCATCAACCCCGGTAACAGCGGCGGTCCGCTGGTGAATCTGGATGGTGAGATCATCGGGATCAACACGGCAATTTCAACGAAGACCGGTGGATATGACGGGGTCGGGTTTGCCATTCCGTCGAATCTGGCGAAGTGGGTTGCCGAGAACCTCATCAAGCACGGAAAAGTTCGTCGGGCATACCTGGGGGTTTCCATCCAGTTGATCGACCAGGCCTTGGCCGATGCATTGGGCATCGGCGTGCATGAAGGCGTATTGGTTGCCGAAACACTCGAAGGAACGCCTGCCGAAAAGGCCGGAATCAAGCCGGGCGACGTGATCGTCAAATTCGCCGGGAAACCCGTCCACAGTCCGATCGAGCTTCAAGGGTTGGTGGAAGAGTGTGAGTTCGGTAAGGCCTATCCGGTGGAGATCATCCGCGACAAGAAGCGGATGACGCTGGAGGTAACGCTCGAGGAGCAGCCCGAGGATTACGGCTTGGCCTCGACCTCGCCTCGGCGTCGCGGTAGTCTCCGGATGGACCGCTTCGGGCTCGAAGCCCAGACGCTGACGGAAGAGTTGGCCGAGCAACTGGGCGTCGACGTGACCGAAGGGGCCGTCATCACCTCGGTGAAACCCGGTAGTCCTGCTCAAATGGCCGGCCTGGAAGAAGGGATGGTCGTCGTGGAGGCCAATCGCAAACCGGTGAAAAACGCCGATGACTTGGCCGCGGCGCTCCGTGAAGCGTCGGAAACCGGCCGCCTGCTGTTACGGGTCGTCAGTCGCGAAGGAACCCGATTCGTTGCAATTCGAGTCGACTGAGCGAATACGGCGGTTCGCCGTCGATCGGCCTGACGCTGCGAATCCCCGGTGCCGAAAAGGATTCCGTCGATCCCGTGCGAGGCATTCGGCACCGGGGGCATTTTTTTCTTGGAGCGGCGGGCTTTCTTGTTGTGCGAAACCGATTCTCAGGGACGAATCGGTTCGCCTTTGGGAACGGGCGTGTACGCGCAGTCGGGATCGGTAGCCAGATAGTCGCCGGTCAGGGCAAAGGCTCGGGCCCGACTTCCGCCGCACACATAGCGATACTCGCAGCGCCCGCACCGCCCGTGAAAGCGATCGGGATCGCGTAAAGCACGGAAGACCTCGTGACGCTGATACGTTTCGACGAGGGAATCGTCGGGAAACCGCCCGCACGTCACCGGCAGAAATCCGGCGGGATAGATTTCGCCCACATGGCTGACAAACATGACCCCCTTGCCGTCACCGACTCCCAGCGGGGCGCGACGGTGACCGGGACGGTGCGAAGACTTCGGACCGGCCAGCGGATCTCCGCCCTGTTGCAGGACGAATCGCCGGTAATGAGGGGCTTCGGTGGTTTTCACCGCGAAAGGACTATGGTTCGCATGGTGCCATAGCCTCGCAAAGACTTCTTCGTACTCGTCCGGACGAATTCGCTGTTCTTCGACACCTCGCCCGACGGGCACCAGGAAAAAGACCGACCACATCATGATCCGACGCGACGCAAGCAGTTCGGCGATGGCGTCGACTTGCCGAAAATTGCGGCGGGTAATGGTCGTGTTTACCTGGACGGGCAATTCCAAGGCCGCCGCGGCGTCGAGCATGGCGAGCGTGCGCTCGAAGCTTCCTTCCCAACCGCGAAACGCGTCGTGAGTCGCAGCGTCGGCGCCGTCGAGGCTGATGCCCAATGCCCGCACGCCCACCTGTTTGGCTCGCGCGAAGTTTTCGTAGGTCGCCAACGGTGTCGCCGACGGGGTCAAGGCGACGGTGAGACCTCGGGCTACAGCGTGTCCGATGAGTTCCCAAAGATCGGGACGTTTCAACGGATCGCCGCCGGTAAAGACGAGGTTCGGTGGACGAGGAAACGTGGCCGCTTCGTCGATGAGTGCCAAGCTTTGCTCGTGGGTGAGTTCTCCCGGAGCGGGATCGGATTGGGCCGACGCCCGGCAGTGCTTGCATACCAGGTCGCACGCCTGGGTGACCTCGTAATACAGCATCAGGGGGCTGGTGCCGAAATCGTCGACGGTGTACGGACGGTTTGCAGGGTGTTTCATGGGGCTGTCGTCGGGAATAAAAGCCTCGGTACGGGCTGCTTACAACAGAAATGCGAACATGTCGAGGGGGCGGGCGTCCCGCCGCGTCGAGGGTGAAATCTTGGCGGTACTATTCCGGCGGTGTTTCCCTTTTCTTCGTGCCCGGCCCGCAACCGTAAGAAATCATACGGCCGTGGAGAAAAGAATGGTAGCGCCAACGTGCCGGCATGTGCGAGCCGACCGATCCGACGGCCAACACAACCAAGAGAATCCACACCCGCTGCGGCCAGAATAAAGGTACGACCGCAATCAAGATCAACTTGAGGAGCGTTGCCGCTCCCCTGCCCTGCACGAACCACAACAATCGCGGCCAGGCTTCGAGCACGGCCAAGATGACGCCGCTGGCGATCGTGACGATCAAGAGCCCCCACAAGCGTTCGCGGGCAACGTCAAAAAAGTGACCGCCCAGCAGCATCCCCGCGGCAGCGATGTGGACCGTCCTGGCCGCAATGTTCCACGCACGAGCGTACGGGATGGCCGGAAGCGGCGATTCGATCCGGTCGCTCACTTGTCGTCGGCTCCTCCTTGCCGCAATTCCTGCGCGCGGCGTTCGTTTTCCTCCATCTCCTTGATGGTTACATCGCTTTCGAGCGAAAGGCGAGGATCTTTTTTCGTTTCGCCGGGTGAAGCGGGAATGATCATCTTCAACACGCAGTCGTCGAATTCGATGACGCCTCCCCCCAAGTAACCGTATAACATGACGCGACCGACGCTGGGAGTATACCGCGTATGCCGTGGCGTGAAGTCTTCGGTATGGATGTTCCAGGTGTTCTTGGGGCCCTTCAGGTTCTGTTGACTCCGGTAGCATTCGTGCATCTGCGACAAGTCGCCCGAATGTCCCGAAGACGCTCGCGTGGTGGGGGCGCCGGGCGAGATCGGACGTCCCGCACCCGCCCGCGATGCCTCGTAGATCGACTTGTACTCGCTGGGCATTTCAGCATAGCACTTGATGAAGACCTTAGCTGTCGGACCGTTCGTGCGCCAGCGGCACTGGAATCGGTACGTCGCCCCTTCGACGATCGGGAACGGTTTGCTGTAGTACATGACGCCCGTCGAATTCCCGATACCTTTATCGAAGGTCAACCGAATCACGTGATTCGAGGGATTACCGACTTCCGGTAACCATTGTACCAGCTTGCCCAAAGGCTCCCGGTTTTGGCCGCAACGGTCTTCCCAGCCGATCGGAACGCCGCCTACCGCCCGTTCGAAATCGCCTCCGATCAAAAGGTTCGGGTTTTTCTCCCAGTTTTGCTCGGCCACTTCGTTGACCGGTGGCGGGCCGCCCGGCTCGCGTCCGTAAAGTTTGTCGAGCATCTGCTTGACGTAAAGGTGCGGAATCTCACTGACCGAATTTGTCCGCACGCCGGAAAGTTCGTAGATGACCTTCGGTTCACCGTACACCGAAAAGTCGACGCACTTGATTACCAAGTCGTAGATTTCGCCGTCGGTTCCAGGAGCACGCTCGACACTTCCCCAAATACCGATATCGGCGCCGAACCCCTCGACGACGATCTTGCGCACCTCTTCCAACGGGGTCTCCGGTGTGACGTGGTAGCCGTTGGCGTTACAGAAGTCGCGAACGTCGAGCATCGATTCGGGCAGGACGAAACCGCCCTCGCGGTTGATTTTCGTCCATATCATGTCGCCGACCATCTGGCCGTATCGACCGTTATCGAACTGTGAGACGAAATCGAACGGGATGACGACCTTTTCGCGCGGGGCGGCAACTGCCGACGGCGGCAATCCCGAAAGCATGCCCGCACACAAGGCGAAAAAGAAGACAATGACCCGCGAAACGAATTCACGATCACGCATGCGTGGACGTTTCATCGGCAAGCTCACGAGACGGAAGAAACAGGGATATCCACAATCCGGCCGACGCGGCGAATCATTCATCGCCTGAGGGAGCCGTATCTGCCGTTGGTTGTCCGGCCGTCGTTTCGGTACCGCTCAGGCGGCGGTAGTAGCCTCGAACCAGCTCTTCCCAACCCGGCGGGGCGGGGTCTTGAACGGCGCCGAGGATGTCTTTTTGGATGTCGGCGGGCAGATTGGCCGTCGTATCGCGCTTGACCTCGAATTCACCGGCGACGTACTGCTTTTGGCTTTCGAGGCTTTGCAAAACGATTTCTCGCTTGCGCAGCGCATTTTGGTACCGGCCAGCTTGCAAGTCTCGCTCGATTTCGGCCATCAGATCGATGAGCTGTTCCATGTCGGTGTGATGGTAGTTCATGATCTGCATTTGCGCATCGATGCCCTCGGCCTTGTTGCGCAGTGCGGCTTGCTTTCCGGCCAAGCGTTGCAGTTCTCGGGGTCCGGGAGATCGCGGAGCCGGCCCCTCGAGCCCTTCACCGCCTTGCCCGCTTTCCTTCCCGCCGCCGGTGGCGCCGCCCGTGGGATCTTTGCTATGGTCTTTCACTTGGCCTTCCATGTAGGGATCGGCGGTTAAGCGGCTGGGGGTTTTGCGCCCGCCCTTGCCGACCGCCTCTTCGCTGACGAATTCACCGCTCGATTTGCCGCTGCGCCCTTCGCCGGCGCGCCCGCCGAGTTCACTGGTGTTCGGCAAACGGTTTCCCGTGGCGCCCTTGGCGCTCATGTTCGAGATCGGCCCGTCGGCGACGTCCCAACCGGCGCCTTTATCGAGCGAGTCGGCAGCGCTCGAGGAGACGTCCTCCATTTCGTCGAACAGGTCTTCTTCCTCTTCCAGGAGTTCGCCGATGAGGTCTTCCAACTCGCCAGGCAGTTCGGCCATCGGTGCTTCTTTGCCTTCGTCATTGAGGGCCTCTTCCTGACTCCAGCGTTCTCGATCCGGGGTGTCGGGGAGCCACTTTTCTATGTTGGTCGTGATTTCCTCTGCCATTTCGGCGCCCAATTGCTCCAGCGGAACCGCGATGTCGGCCGATTTTTTGAGTAGTGCATCTTCAGCCATTTTCAGCTCGGTCTGAATTTCGTTCAGTTCTTTGCAAAGCGTCGAATTCGAGAAATCTTGTTCGGGCAGCTTGCTGAGATCACTGTGCGCCTCCTGCATGAATCGCGACCAGTCGTCTTCCTGGGCCGCCAAGGTTTTCAGAAGCTGCTCTTCCTTTTCCGTGAAATCTTCGACCGGCGTCTTGGCGAGTTCTTCCGATGCCTCGATGATCTTCTTTTGCTGTTCGAGGAACTCTTGCATTTTCGCGTGGATTTCTTCGAGTTTGTCGCGAACGTCGTCCGGCAGATCACCCGTCGAACGTCGCTCCATTTCCGAAAGCATTTCGGCCTGGGCTTTCCTGGCTACGTCGAGTAGGCGCCGCAAGATGTCGATGATCTGGTCTTGCGTTTGCGAAAGTTCTTCGGCTTGCGGCCGAAGTCGCGATGCGTCTTTCGTTTTCGTGAGCCGATCGGCCAGATCGACGGCCTGAAGCATTTCGCCCACGGCCAGAGTGTTGAGGATGCGTCGGATGGTGCGTCGCTCTTCGCTGTCGGTATCTTTGATCGTGGCGACCAGATCCGTCGTTTGCTTTTGGATGTCGATTTGACGTGTACGTATTTCGTTCGACAATGCCAAGCCGGCGGTCAAGTCCATGCCGACATCGCTGCCCACCAGGCGTCCTGTGGTTGCGCGGGCGCGAATCTGCTGTTCGAGAATACGGAAGATCGCCGTACGCAAGCTTTCGATCGACGCCAATTGTTCGGCGTCGCGGGTTTCCCGCGAGATCAAGGTGACCGTGTGCCAGGGGCCTTCCGATTCCTGCGGACGTAAATCCAGGCCCCACGAACCGACATCTCGCGTGTCCCAAGCGACGGCGCGAAGCATCACCCTCTGGCCGGGATGGAACTTTTCGGGATCGAGTTCGAGAGTATGATCGGCAAGAACCGTGGTCGTTCCTTCGAATTCGGTCCACACGCGGACTGTACTGGGGATGTCGTCTTCAGACACACTGGGCACCGAGTCGCCCGTCGGGGCATCTTTGACCAACATTTCGAGACGAATTCGACTGATTCCGTAGTCGTCGCGTCCGCGAATTTTGACGGCCAGCGAGTCCCCGGGGGCGGCCGTGCTCGTACGACCGGGTTTCAACAGCTCGACCGACGGCGGATGATCAGGGAGGACCGTAATTCGATTTACGCGCGGCGTGGGATCACTGTAACCGGAAGCCGTTTCGAGATGGATCGTATAGGTTCCGTCGTTGATCATCGGGATGTCGACCAAGAACAGGTTGCCGTTCTCGCGAACCTCTCCGACGATCTTGCCCCGCTCGGCATCGACGTATCCGCGGGCGATAGGCGTCGAGGGGCGGATGCGCAAAGTCGCTTCGGTATACTGCGGTGCCTCGAGATCGGCCGTCTGTTGTCGAAATGTATCGGCGGGCCGTTTCAGATAATTCGGATAGCGATAGGTGACTTCCAAGTCGGCGACCGTCGGCTTTTCGCAGACGGTCAACTGGTAGATTTCGCTTTGTGAGTCACCGACCTCGACTCGATATTCGATCGGTTCCGTAACCGCCGGAATGGTGAACGAATAGACTGTCGACGTCTCGTCGACGGCCATGGGGAACCGCTCCTCCGGTGATTCCTCGCGCCGAATGAACAAAAAGCCCTCGTAGGCTTTCTTGTCGGGATTCTCAATGCGGGCCTCAACCGTGATCGAAGACCCGATCAAGACCTCGGCATTGCCGGGCTTCACGTCGACGATGCGTACTTTTCCCTGGGCGGGCACGAAATGCCACGGTTGCAACAATCGCGAACCGGCCGACCCCCAGCCCGGAACGAGGACGTTGCAGGCCACGGTGATGCCGATCAAGGCGAGCAAGACGCCGGTCCACTCCAGAAGGTCTTGCGCCGTCTGCATGCAATAGACGAATCGCCCCCAACGGGTTTCTCGCTTGGCCGCTTCTTCCAGACGGATATGCCCGATCTGCCCGGCCGCATGATTGACCGCCGCAAGGCAAAAAGCCCTGTTTTCGTTTCTAGTGTCGTCGACGAGCTGGATCAGATTGATCAAGTTGCTTTGAAGTTCGGGAAGTTCGGCCTCGATGCGTCGAGCGGTGGCTTCCAAGCTGCGATGGGAACGCCCGAGACGGCGAAATACCCACACGATCAGAAACAGCACCAACCCGGCCCACACGACGAACATGCCGGCCAACACAGGTTGGGGAAACCGGAAGAAGGCGTCGGCAAGCATGAACACGATAAGCACCGCCAACGCCGCAGAGGCCGCCATGACGCAGGTCGTCAAGAGTGTGTACAGCCACCACTGCTGCCGCGCAGCATCGACCCGACGAATAATGTTTTCCGCCACGGGAGACATCGGCCGTTCCTCCCTGTTCCGCGCAAGAGGAGCCACTCCCCGACTACTCGGGGCCATGTGTATTCTGCGACGAAGGGGCCCGTTGCGTCAAGATTTTTCCTTGCACATCTACCCCTTATCACGGGGGGCGAATAGTTCGTCCATCCGCCGGGCGATTTCTTCGTTGGCTTGGCGGATGAGCGATACGTTCTCGCTATCAAGGTTTTCCTGTTCGTCGAGCAGACCGTACCGCCGCGCGCGATTTCGCTGGTAAGCCCCGCAGAGATGAAAACCGACGCACCCGGGGGTCTCGAAAAGCCGGGACAGAGTTTGAGCGTACCAACGGCCGTCGTTGCGGGTGTATTCGCCCGGATTGGTTTGCCAGTTGATTCGAGCGGCATCGGCCAACAACACGGGTTTACCGGTCTTTTCGTGCCAGTCGGCCAGATGTGAGACGGGGTCACGGAAATCTTGAAAAGAAAGGACGTCGACGTAGGGAATAGCGGACTCGATTATCTCAACCGGCAAGGGGGCATTGGCCTCGTAGCGATCTCCCAGGATGAGGTGATGAGGATCGTAGCGGCGGATGGCGTCGTGTGTCGTTTTGTAATAGTGGGCAGCCAAGTCGCGAAGTTCGCGGCGGCCGCTCTCGGTCTGAAGTAGTTCCGGATCGAAAATCGGGCCTCGCCACGCGTTGGCCGGTCGGTCGTGAACCCAGCACGGACAGTCGCTGTAAAAGTATCCGATCAGATTGGGATCGTTCCGGAATTCGGCACAATGCGCCCTCGCCACGTAGTCGCACCATTCGGTCCAATCGCTGCTTCGGTAATCGTAATGTCGCGTGTGCTTTTCCCATTGGTGCGATTCCGTAAAAGGCAGCATATGACAATAGGGCATTCCGATCGCTTGGTATTCCTGAAGCGTGAAAGATCGGGAATGACGCCATTGTCGGACGGTCACCTCTTGCACCCAACCGACGGTATTGAAGCCCCACGCTTGCAAATTGGGGGCTACCGACTCGCGTAGCCAGCGGAAGATATCGCCCCCGTAGCGATCTTCCCACAGATGGATATTTTCGGGATAACGCAGGGTGGCGGGATCGATGTGATTGAGGCCCAACGAAAAAAACGGTCGTCCGTCCGGGGTGAGGAACCACCAGTGCGTTTTTTGTATTCCGATCGTGAAGAAACCTTCCGGTGAAGGTTGTGTCGTCTTAGTTTTTGTTGCGGCAATCGACGATCGGGATGCCGCCCCTGTCAGCAGTCCAGCCGCAAGGCTGAGAGAGCCCTTCAAGAGATCGCGTCGGTTGTAAGAACGGGGCATTCGGCGGGTTCCAGAATACTGAAAAACCTACAAACATGTGCAAATATCGATTATAGGGACGTTTTGCCCGGAGCGACAACGAAAAGGCAGCGGCTGCGGGAGCCGGCAAGTTCACGACAGCCGAGGGCTCCTTCGGGCGTTGCGCGGGACCCATGGTAAAATGGAACAAACGATGGACGGCCGAGAAACGTTGGTGGTATCATCCACGTGGCACGGTGCACGCCGATATTCGGTAGCGAGCAAGTGCAAATCGCCGAGGAACGACCGTCTGTTATTCTGAAACTTGCGAGGTGATCCTATGCGATGCTGGGTAGTCGTGTTTTCAACGGTCGTGGCCGCCTGGATTGGCATCGCCAGCGTGAGCACGGCACAAGGGAATCGAGCAGGTTCACCTCTCGAGCCGACGTATGCCGACGTTCCGTACGGCCCCCACAAACAGCAGCGCATCGACATCTATGTGGCCGATTCGCCCGATCCGACACCGCTGGTTTTGTTTATTCACGGCGGCGGATTTCGGTCCGGTTCGAAACGCGCGGTGAACCCGAAACCGTTTCTCGACGCCGGAATCTCGCTGGCAGCGATCGAGTATCGATTCGTTCAGGATGCCCCCTTGCCCGCCGCCCATCAAGATTGTTGTCGGGCATTGCAGTTCCTGCGGTATCACGCCCGGAAGTACAACTTCGACAAGACACGCGTCGGAGCGTTCGGCGGTTCGGCAGGGGCTCAGTTGTCGATGTACTTGGCGTTCCACGACGATTTAGCCGATCCCGATGCCGAAGATCCCATTGCCCGCGAATCGACGCGACTTTTGTGCGTGGCCACCACGGGCGGCCAAACTTCGATGGACTTGAATTGGTGGCAGGAGAACATTCCCGGTTACGAGCGTCCGCATCGTGACGTGACGGAGATTTTCGGACCGGTAAGCCGCAAGCGACAGAGAGAGATCGTCGAAGATATTTCGGCTTTGTCGCTTCTCAGTGAAGATGATCCTCCCATTTTCATGACCTATGGAATGAGGCCGAACGATCCGATTCCCGAGGGTAGTCGGGCGCAAGGTTGGAAGGTCCATCACGTGAATTTCGGCATCGCCCTGAAAGAGAAGGCCGATGCCTTGGGCGTCGAGGCCTACTTGCAATATCCGGGGGTGAAGACGAAGTACGCCTCGCAGACCGAATTCTTGATTCGCAAGCTGAAGGGAAATTGACGTTCGGTGTCGCACGGCTCACGTGATGAGTGAGGGGTTTGGATATCGAGGAAAGGCAGAGACGAGGTGTGGTATGCGAATCTTGGGCGATATAGGAGGTTTCGGGGCGACGGAATGTTGCGCCGGGTTTGCGAGGGCAGCAGTCGCTTTGTTGATCGTCTGGGGCGTGTTGGTTTGTGGGAAAACGGGGACGGCAGAGGAACCGCCGGCTATCAACCCGTTTGGGCCTGTCCACCAAGAGCGCGATGATGCCGTGCCGGGATACATCGAGCTGTCGGACGGCACGATTTACTACGGAAAAATTTACATGACGCGCGATAAGCGACTCAAAATTTACGACGAGTCACTGAAGCGGCAGCGGGAGATTCCGTTGAACCGGGTGTCGACAATCGAAGCCCGGGTCGTCAAAGAATGGATGGAAAAGGAGTGGCGATTCAAGGAGTTGGCCTTGAACGAAAAGCAATATACCGGTCGCAGTTATCCTGCTAGAGAGTACGTATACACGATTACGTTGGACGATGGGCGGAAGATCACCGGTCCGCTGGCCGAGTTGATCTATGTCGAGGCTGAAAATATGCGATCCCCGGGAGATCGTGGAGCACGGCTTGAGCCGATTCGCGTCATTTTGCACAAACGCGACAAAGGAGACTTCGGCGACGATTTGAAGTCGCTCGTCTATGTGAAGCAGATTAAACTGGGAGAAGAGGCCTACGAAGAGGGCAAGAAAAAAGCGTCGACTTCGCGACGTGTGTCTCCTCGAGATTGACGCATTTGCGGATTGCGAGGTCGGCTCTTGATTGCGGCGGCTGCCTGCGAAAAGATAAAGACGCCCTTCGATTGGGCCGAAAAGGTCGAGGCGTCGCGCGAGGAAGCTTTCCGAAGCGACGAGCTCGCATCGCGGAACAGAGGCGGAGGTGTCGCTCTTGAGGCAGGGCGCTCTCCCCGTCGACAGTGTAGACCGAACTTCAGCCGTTAGTCGCCGTTTCCGGCTCGGGGGCTGGGGGACGGGCGGCAGCGAACGTCTTTTCTCAAAACAGTAGAGCGCACCGGTGGTCGAAATCTCGCTCGAGAAGGGCTACAGCTTCACGACGATGCTGATCGTCCTGTTTGCGGCGATCTCGCTGGTGTCGCTTTTCTACTACCGGGCTTACCGCGAACTCAAACGCGGGCAGTGGCAGCTGCTGCTGGGGCTGCGCATCGTTGCCATCGTGTTGATCATCTTGTTGTTGTTCAAGCCGGTTTTCAGCTATTACAAAGAGCTAGAGAAGAAGCCTGCGCTGACGATCGCGGTGGATACCTCGCAGTCGATGAGTATCACCGACGATGCGGGTGGGATACCTCGGTTTGAGCAGGTACGAACGCAGGTTCGAAACTGGATCGACCAGCTCGGTGACGATTTTCAGATCGACCTGATCGCCTTCGACGAGCGGGCACGTGTCTTGAATTCTGTGGAGGAACTTCCTCGGCTGAAGCCCGAGGGCAAGGCCACCTCGATTTCGCGGGCTCTCGTGGCGGCGGCTAAAGTGCTTTCGGGCGAGGAGGCCGAAGGCGTCATCTTGCTTTCCGACGGGATTCACAACTCGGCGCGGGATCCGTTGGAATTGGCCCCGCGGATGCCGGTTCCGGTGTATACCGTCGGCGTCGGAGCGAGCCTGAAAAGCAGTGTGTCCTTTCGGGATGTGCAAGTCACGGCGATCGACTGCCCGGAACGGATGATCGTCGACAATAAAGCGAGGATTCGCGCTTCGGTAGAGGGCGTCGGTCTCGCCGGGCGGGTGGTCACCGTCGTATTGACCGGCGACGACGATACCCGGATGCAGCAGGAATTGACGCTTGATGCCCGCGAGGGCCCGCAACAGGTCGAATTCGAGTTCACCCCGCAGCAGAAAGGACGACACGTCTATACGGTCTCGGTACAGGAGATCCCCGAGGAAAAGATCAAGGAAAACAATTCGCGTTCGGCACCGTCGCTGGTGGTCGAGGCGGGGATTCGGGTTTTGTACATCGAGGGGACGTTGCGTGCGGAATACGGGGCCTTGGTCGATCGGTTCCTGGCCAAAGATCCCGACTTGGAATTCTATGCGATGGTCCAGACGCGACCGAACGTCTTCCTGCGCCGAACCAACGTCGAGGATTTGAACTTCGACGGCATTCCCAGCGACGAAGCGACGATCGGTCAATTCGATGTCATCATCATCGGCGATTTGGATGCCAGTTATCTCCAAGAGCCCCAACAGCAAGCGATCATCAAGCACGTGCGCGAAGGGGCCGGCCTGATCATGCTGGGGGGGTATCACAGTCTGGGACCGGGCGGATACGGAGAAACATCTCTGGCGGAAATACTGCCCGTCGAAGTCGGCAGTCGGGATATCGGGCAGGTCGAAGACGTCTTTCTGCCGCAATTGACGCCCGAAGGGACGCATCATCCGATCTTTGCCAACGTCGTCGAATTCTTCCCGACGCAAAACGCCGAGCCGAAGCGTGTCGGGTTGCCTCCGTTGGACGGGTGCACGCGGATCGTGGCGGCGAAGCCCGGGGCGGTCGTCTTGGCGGTTTGTCCTCCTGCCGACAACATGCCCGTCCTCACGGTCATGCCGGTCGACAAGGGACGAACCGCGGTGTTTACGGCCGATACGACCCGCAAATGGCAACAGGGGCCGCGTGCGTTGGATCAAGAGTCTCCGTTTTTGCGGTTTTGGGGCCAGATGGTCCGATGGGCGGCCGGTCGATCCGATGAGGTATCTGCCGAAGCAAGTGTGACCGCCAATACCGATAAGGCCTACTACGAGCCAGACGAAGCCGTTCGGATTTCGGCGGTCGTTCGCAACGCCGAAGGGGAAGGAACCGACAAGGCCAAGGTCTCGGCAGTGATTCGCTATCCCGATGCAGCCGACGAAAAGATCACGCTGACGACTGTTCCGGGACCGGGAGGACACTACACAGCCACATACGAACCCACCGGCAACGGAACGCTGGAGATCGAAGTGACCGCGCTGTTGGGCGATCAAGAATTGAAGGCCGAAAAGATCGTCGTCGAGGTGGGACGCCCCTACCTCGAGTTCGAGAAACTGGATTTGGCCGAAGAGATGCTGGCCCAGATCGCCGGCGAGTCCGGGGGGCGCTACGTGCATATTTCGACAGCCGACCATCTGATCGATCAACTCGATCGCAGCGTTCGCAAAAAGAAAGTCTACGTGGAACGTCCGCTGTTCTGGCCGCCGTTGTTTTGGGCGTTGTTCGTCGTTGTGTTGACGACCGAATGGGTTTTGCGCCGGAGGTTCCAGTTGCGATGAGTCCGCAAACCGGATACCGATATCTGGAACCCTCCGCCCTGGCGCGGGTGAAGAACCTCCAAATGGTCGCCCGCGGTGTGGTCGAGGGGTTCATCAGCGGATTGCACTCCAGCCCCTACAAGGGATTCAGCGTCGAGTTTGCCGAGCACCGGGAATACGTGCCGGGCGACGATCCTCGGCACCTCGACTACAAGATGCTTGCCCGCACCGAACGTCTCTACATCAAGCAATATGAAGAAGAGACGAACATGCGGGTGCAGGTGCTCTTGGATGTCAGCGGGTCGATGGGGTACCGCTACGAGACGAAGATCACGAAGCTGGAATACGCGTGCTACTTGACGGCAATCTTGGCGTATATGATGACGCGTCAGCAAGATTCCGTAGGGTTGACGACCTTCGACGATTCCGTCCGGTTGGATATGCCGGCCCGAAGCTCGCCGCGTCATTTCAATGAGATGATGCGCGAAATGGAGAAGATCGAGGCGGCCAACGAAACGAATGTGGCCGAGGTCTTGCATAAACTGGCGAATCGGTTCAAGCGGCGTTGTTTGATCGTGCTCATCAGTGATCTTTACGACGATCCCGATGCCGTGATGCGGGCGCTGCACCATTTCCGTCACCGACGGCACGAGGTAATCGTTTTTCACGTGTTCGACCAGGCAGAATTGGAGTTTCCCTTCAAAGACGTCACTGTCTTCGAAGACCTCGAGACACACGAGCGGATTCAGGTCGATCCGGCCTACGTGCGCGACGTGTACAAAGAACAAATCGACGAGTTCGTCGGTGCCTATCGGCGCGGTTGTGCAGAAAGCGGCATCGACTACGTACTGACCGATACCGCCGTTCCCTACGATTTCATGTTGTCACAATACTTGGCCAAGCGAAACCGGCTATGATATTCGGTGCAGCGGCATTCCTATTGGCGACGCTTGCAGGCATCATTCCCGTGATCCTGCACATGATCAATCGGCAGAAGGCCAAGGAGCTGCCGTTTCCGACGCTGCGCTTCTTGAAAATCAGCGTCCAAAAGACCCGTCGTCGCCGCCAAATCCATGATGTGTTGCTGATGCTCTTGCGGATGGCCGTGCTCATCTTGATCGCAATCGGACTGGCCAAGCCGACGGTGACCAAGCTGCGCTCGCTCTTGGGGGGAACGAACACGGCTGTGGCGATCATTGTCGATAACTCGGCCAGCATGGCTTGGGAAGACCAAGGCGGCGTGCGATTCGAATTGGCCGTTTCGGCCGCCGAACAAATTCTCGATGAACTGGCGGACGGCGACCAAGTGGCGTTGTGGCTGACCAGCGGCGTTCGATATCCCGAGATGGGGAAATTCTATCGTTCGCAGGACAAAGTGCGTCAAATACTTGCGCAGGCATTGCAGGCGGGTGTGACCTATGAAGGGGGAGATGTCGGGGCATTGCTCGAAGAGGCACGCCGGCAGCTGGTCGAAACCGACGCCGTCAACAAGCAGGTTTTCGTGATTACCGACAATCAGGCGGTCGCGTGGGAAACGCTGAAAGAAGGCGAAAACCGCACTCAAAACGAAGATGACGAAGCGGCCGATCCCGAAGAACGAAAACGGGCTGCCGAAGCTGCGGAAATTCCCGTGATCGTCGTTGATTGTAATCGCGCGCCGAAGCCGAACGTCGCTTTGGCCGACGTCGAGATCAAGACGACGATTCCCGTCGCCGGCGTGCCGATGAAGGCGGTTGTGCAGCTTCGCAATGCCTCGGGGGTCGAGCAAACCCGGGTGGTCGAATTGTACCTCAACGGTGAGAAGATTGCCGCCGATGTCGAAGTCAAAGTGCCTCCCTCGGAATCGGCCGTGGCGGAAATCGTCTTTGCTCCTTCGCGAGGTGGATTGCAGGAAGGCGAGGTCCGGCTCGCCGGTAAGGATGGTTGTCCGGCGGACGACAGACTGTTCTTCACCGTCGAGGTCGATCCGGCCGTGCCCGTGGGGATCGTCGTGACCGAGCGTCATGAGATTCCCTACTTGGATGACAGTTTCTATCTCGAACGCGCGCTCAAACCGATCAACAAACCGAATTGGGCGATTCGCACGACCGTTTTGACCGTTGATGAATTGGCTACCGAGCCCTTGGTGAATTACAAGGTGTTGTATCTAGTGAACGTACCGGCGCTGTCTCCCGAGACGGCTGCGCGTGTCGCGTCGTTTGTGGAACAAGGGGGAGCCGTCTTTTGGATCATGGGCGATGAGGTCGATCCCGATGCCTACAACGACATGAACGAACAGGCCGGACGCCGACTATTGCCGGCGGAACTCAAGCCGGTGCGAATGCCCGAATTGGGCGGCGAACGCGACAGTTGGTCGGTCGCGTGGTTGAACCAAGAGCACCCGGCCCTTGGATATCTCATCGATCCGCCGTCGTTATACCAATCGGTATTGGTCTACAAATACGTGCCCTGTGACACCGAGGAATACGCCGACACGATGATTCTTGCGCGACTCGACGGAGACGGCGATCCGGTTCTGCTCCAGCGGCGAGTCGCGCGCGGAAACGTCACACTGTTGGCGACCAGCGCCCACGTGGGGTGGACGAATTTGCCGCTGCGACCCATCTTCGTGCCGCTCACGGCTCGGCTGACCTTCGATTTGGCGGGGGTGGCACCGGCACAGCATCAATCAATCGCGGGCACACCTTTGGTCGTGCAGTTGGAAGGCGCCATGTCGGCAGGCGGTATCGAGGTCTTGCCGCCTTCCGGCGCCGTGATTCGTCCAGAATTGGGGACGGAAGACGGGCTCCCACGCGAGTTTCGATTCGAAGATACACACGACGTGGGAATCTACCGTTTCCGATTCGTAGGCGCCGGACAGGGAACGCAAGTGGCCTACGCCGTAAATGCCGATCCCGACGAATCGGATCCGGCGAAGCTACCGCGGGAAGAACTGGAAAAACGCTTGGGCAAGACCCCGGTAGTGTTTGCCGAGAATCCCGAAAACATGGCAGCTACCTTCGAAATGTTGCGCAAAGGACGCAGTCTTGCCGAGTTGTTCCTGGCTGCCGTCTTGATCGGATTGGTGTTCGAAACCTTTGTCTCGAACTGGTTCAGTCCTAAAGAGAAGGACGAACAGGCTCGCTACATTCCCGGACGTCCCCGAGCACATCCTTCCCCTTCTACTGCGGGATGACTCGCACGCGCGAAGAAGCCGAGCGGAGCGTGTTACGTCTGCAAAGAGCCGGTGGGACAGGCTACCATGTCGGTCGCAGAAAACAGCCGGAAACTCGTTGCAACCACGGCGACTTGATCGCCCGGGTGCACGCAGCGGATACACTCGGGTACGGCAGTCGTCTCACGGGACATCGAACAACGACGGCGACCGATGGCGAATTCGATGTGAAAAAAACCGTTTGCGTCCTCGACGCGGACGACGGTTCCTGTGCCTAAGGAGACACCCTCGTTCATTGGTGGGGCATTCGATTTCGGGTACAAGATCAAGTGGTGACGGGCTATGGCCATGATAACGGACGTGTCGGCAGTCGGCCCGTGAGGGAGATGTCGCTTGGGAATCGTCACTCTCATAAGCCCCTCGTAGGCCGAGAACACACCGCCCTCATCCGTCCTGTGCCACATTCCGTGAAACAATTCGATGCCTAACGGACTGATCATTGAGAACACGAACGGGTCGGCGGGGGAGGCGGCAAGCTCTGAACGCGTTCCGGCCTGGACCACCCGGCCTTCCCGCAACACGGCCATGTGCTCGCCCAAACGGCCGGCTGCTTCTCGGTCATGGGTGACGCACACGATCGTTTGGCCCGTGCGGCGGTGATGATCGCGAACGACATCCATAAGCGGATCGCGTAGTACGATGTCCAAGTGCTTGAACGGTTCGTCGAGCAGCAGACAACTTACCGGTTGGAGCAGCACCTGGGCCAATCCGACGCGTTGCCGCTGACCACCGGAAAGTTCGTGCGGATACCGATCGAGATACTGTTCGACCTTGCAGGCCGTCGCGATCTCGGCGACTCGAGTGCGAATTTCGTCCGATGGAACCCGTCGCCAGTAGAGCGGTTTGACGAGGTTTTGGCGGACGGTCCATTGCGGTAATAGGCCGTCGCCTTGCGGAAGGTACGCGATCGAACGCTCAACGGGCGGAATTTCGCAAACGGGACGTGAATCCAATCGGACACACCCCGCATCGGGCACGATTAGACCGGCGACAAGACGAAGCAACGTCGTCTTCCCGCTACCGGTGGGACCGACGACCGTCCAGAAGCTCCCACGGCGGATGGTCAACGACACGTCGGCAAGCGCGGCCGCTTGCGACGCGTAGTGCTTTGTGACGTTGCAAACATGAATGTCCATGGGAGTGAGGCGATGAAGGGACGCAGCCGAGAGTAGGGCCGCGATAACTATTTGCCCGCGAAGATGCGCTCTCTTGGTTGTTACGGCGATGAATCGGAATCCGCGTCGTGGCGGTGCCTGGCAATCTGGCCTTCGACCATGTAGATCACGTCTTCGGCAATGTTCGTCGACAAATCGGCCAATCGTTCCAGGTTACGGGCGATCGCGACGACTTTGAACAGCGGAACGACCGACTCAGGGGTTTCTGCCATCATCTGTTCAGCGCGTCGCCGAATCGAATGTTTCAGTTCATTGACTTCGTCGTCGCGACGGCAGACTTCGCGGGCCAGTTGCGTGTTCATGTTCACGAGGCAATCGAGAGCATCACGGAGCATGGCACGCACCTTGCTCCACATGCCTTCCAGGTCGAACGGGACGCTGAAATTCGGCACCTCGCACAAGGCGCGGGCCTTGTGGGCAATGTTTACCGCCAGGTCGCCCATGCGTTCCAGGTCGTTGTTGATTTTCAATGCCGCCACGATGAACCGCAAATCGACAGCGACCGGCTGGTAGAGTGCCAAGATCTTCAGACACTCTTCCTCGATTTCAACTTCCCGCCGATCGATCAGGTTGTCGTTGGATTCCACCTTCTCTGCCAATGCGGCATCGCGATCGACGACGGCACGTACCGCCGATTCGATTTGCTCTTCGACGATTCCGCACAAACTCAGCAGGCTTTGTTTGAGACCGGCGACGGCATGATGAAAGTGTGAACTCACCGTAGATTCCTTTCGGCCCAAAGTGGGGGACTCAATCCACATCGGCATTGTGTGCCGGCTGCAAGCATCGGTCAATTCTCGGTTGAAGTTCCTGGTCGTATCATCATGGTCCTTTTTGGTTTGTTCTTCGTGAGAAAATCGCTCGGATCTTGTTTGGTTTGACTGGATCGCCGTGATGGCATGCTGGGGACATCTTTCATGGCAAGTCGCCTTTTTGTGTTGTGTTGTTGTGCGCAGGTGATGTCGTCTTGTCGGGTGTGACGTGGCAGTATGGAGAGGGTGCGGTGGATGGGGTAACTGAAAAGGGATTGTGGGCTTCTCAATGTTGTACGCGCTCCGCGCGGTCGAGGAACCGATCAGTTAACGTGTGGGAGCCGTTCTCCGTCTGATCAGAGGGATTTCGTGGTGACGGAGACAGCTTTGGAAAATTCAGTCGTCGTTTTCCCGTGATACAGGGGGGTCACTCGATGCATGGAGGTTTTTGGAAGGCCTTAACAGGCGCGTTCGTTGTCGGAGCGGGGATCACCCTTGCCGGTAACGCCGTAGGTCAACAATTGATCGGTGTCGGAGATCCGGCTTATATCGTTGCCGATCAGAATCAAGCCGTGGCGACAAGCATGGCCGAGGATGATCTGGCTCAGCGGGTTGCCGACTTGGAAGCGGCTTTGAAGGGGATTCAAGACAAAGAAGCCGCCGCCAAGAAAAGCGCAGCCGGTAAGATGTCGGTCAGCGCCGGCGGGCGTATTTACACCGACGCCGTGTGGTTTGGGCAGGGCGCCTCGAGCATCGCTGCCTTCGGTGATGCCCAGGACACTGTCTATTTCCGAACCGCCCGAATCTTCTTGAAGGGCGACGGGTTCGACCAGTTCGGCTACAAGATCCAGATGGATTTTGCCGGACGCGATTCCAATTCCGAGCAGCTCACCAAGTTCAAAGATGTTTACATCAGTATCAAGGAGCTGCCGCTTGCCGATCAACTGAAGATCGGTCACTTCAAGGAACCGTTCAGCTTGGAAGAACTGACGAGCTCGCGGTTCATCACCTTCATGGAGCGAGGTTTGCCGGCCGTCTTCTCGCCGAGTCGAAACATCGGTATTGCCGCCTACCGCCACAGCGAAAATGAACGCATGACCTTTGCTTTGGGTGGTTTCCGCACAATGCAGGACGACCCGCCCTATGCGTCCGATGACGACGGCGGTTACGCGTTCACGATGCGTGCCACATGGCTGCCCTGGTACGACGCCGCAACGAACGGCCGAGGGCTGCTGCATGTCGGCTTGGGTTACAGCTATCGCGACGTTGACGACCCGACGCAACGCATCCGACAACGCCCGGAAGTCGGTGTCGGACCCCGTGTTGTCGATACCGGTGCGATCGCGAACGTCGATGACATTCAACTACTCAATCCGGAAATCGCCTTCGTGTACGGTCCGTTCTCGGTGCAGGCGGAGTACATCGCGGCCTTCTACGATACGGCTGCGGGAACCGGCGATTTCCACGGTGCGTACGTGTATGCGAGCTACTTCCTGACCGGTGAAAACCGCGTGTACAAGCGGACGGAAGGTCACTTCGATCGGGTCAAACCGTTCGAGAACTTCTTCCGGGTATGCACTTGTGACGGCCAACCCGCCACCGGTCGTGGTGCTTGGGAAGTCGCGTACCGGTATTCGTGGTTGGATTTGGACGATGCGGATATCGGCGTCCTCGGCGGTACCGCTTCGGACCACACGATCGGTTTGAACTGGTACATGAACCCCTATACCCGCCTGATGTTCAACTACGTGCACTCGCAAGTCGGGACGGCCGGCAACGGCACCGATGCCGACTTGAACATCTTCGAGATGCGTGCTCAGATCGACTTCTAAGAAGAATGACCCGGCGGCCGGCCCTCGAGCGGGGCCGGCCGATTTTCCCCAAGCGATAATCTGCACGTTGGAAGGCGTGCAAATGTTTGAACGGAGGTGTTGACCATGAAGTTCGTCCGGATGTCGCTTGCCTTGGCGATTGCTCTGGCGATGGGCCAGTTCGCCTCGGCGGATATCGGTTGCCTGGGGGCGCCGAACCATTGTGCCGAATGCGGCCGCAATGCTCCGTGCCAGAAGAAAGTGTGCCGTATTGAGTGTGGTACAAAAACGATCACCAAGCACTGCTGGTGCGTGGAAGAAGAGGACATGTGCACGATGCTGCCGCGGCTGGGTGATCCGTGCAAGTCCTCGTGCACGGCATGCGGCGAGCCGGGATGCGGCGAGGTCGGCTGCGAGGCCGGCTGCTCCAACGGCTGCGAGAAGTGCGGCGGTTTGCGTCAGCTCGGTTGCAAGCCCGACAAGATCGTTCCGCCGAAGCCCGGTCGCGCACGAACCACGCGGCGTTTGGTGAAGAAAGAGTACACGATCGAGGTGCCCGTCTATAAGACGGTCGTCGAATATGTGTGCGGCGCGTGCGGTGCCGAAGAAGCCGCTCCCGTCGAAGAAAAGGCGCCGACCCAAGCGGCTCCCGAGCCGGCTCCCTTGCCGAAGGCTCCGGAACCCGCTGATCAAGCCATGAATCTGGCTCCTCTCCCTCCGCTGTAATGGCGGTCGTTGTGGCTTTGCCGCGACGAAAAAAGGAGGTTCTCTCCAACGACTGCAACAAAACGTGACCGAGCCGGGCCGGTCGAGATAACGGAATCTCGACCGGCCGCTTTTCTGCGCAGTTACCGTAAATCAATTTCCGCGCGGCGAGGCAGCGAGGGTTGGGCGCCTTTTCGAGTAACGGAAATGGAAGCCGCCTTGACCGCAAAGCGAACGGCATCGTCCAACGCCGATCCTTCGGCGAGGGCGACGGCAAGGGCGCCGTTGAAGGCGTCCCCGGCAGCGGTCGTATCAACCGCTTGGACGTGCGGGGCGGGAACGGTCCCTTCGACTTGCCCGCGCAACATGGCCCCATCCGCACCTCGCGTCACGATCAACTGCCGTACGCCGCGACTCAATATCGAGTCGACAGCCTCATCGAGTGCGGACGTTTCGACTCCGGCCGCAGCGGCCATTTGGAGGGTTTCGACCTCGTTGGGGGTCAGGATATCGACGTTCCTAAGAAGCGCGGGCTCGGCCCAGTCGGGAATCGTCGGAGCGGGATTGAAGATCGTGGTCAGGCCGCATGCTTTGGCCCGTGCCAAGGCGACGGCGACGGCGTCGGCGCAAAGCTCACCGCAAGCCAGGAAGACGCCGTTTGCCGGGAATACCTCGTCAGGAAGCGACTGGACAAATGAGATATCGAGACATAGGTTGGCACCCGACGCGACGGCGATCATGTTTTCGCCGTGCTCGTCGACGAGGATTACGGCGACGCCCGTGGCGGTATCGGGAATCGTTCGTACATGGCGACAATCCAGATTTTCTTGCTGGAGTGCTCGGAGAGCGGCAAGGCCGTTGTCGTCATCGCCGACGCATCCGAGAAACACGACTGGTGCAAGGGCGAGTCGGGCGGCCGCTACTGCCTGATTGGCCCCCTTGCCCCCGAAACTGCGATAAAATGCACCGCCAAGGACGGTTTCGCCCGGGGAAGGGAGACGCGGCGCTTGCACCGTCAGATCGACGTTGACGGATCCGAGTACGACAACCGGTTGCATGACAAACTCCACAGGCAAGGATCAACGTGGCGATGTCGCAACAGCGACGAACGAGCGGACCGTTGTCGAAATGGTACTTCGCCGGCCGTTGAGTCGCAACGAGCGGCGGCTCGGCGTGCCGCAAAGGGACCTATTTGCCGATGCAGAATCGGCTGAAGATCCGATCGAGGAGTTCGTCAGTGTAGACGGCGCCGACGATTTCTCCGAGTTGATCGAGAGCCACGCGCAGTTCGGCCGCGATGAGTTCTTCGGCTGGAGAGTCATCGGCCAGTCGCAATGCCTCGGTGAGGGCACGCCGAGCTTCCAGTAACGCCTTTCGGCATCGTGCCGCCGTCGCGGGAACCAACGCCGAGGAATCGGCGCTTTCCGTCAGACGGCGGGCGATCAGCCGACGAAGGTTTACGAGGCTGGCGGGCTGGTGAATACTGACTTTGAGATCGTGTTCCGGCAGCACCGGTACCGCCGGAAGATCGGCCTTCGTCACGATAGTCACGACCGGCTTGCGCGAAGAAATGGATAGCGCGGCCTGCCCGGGAGCCGACCCGTCGATGCAGCGCACGATCAGGTCGGCCGTTTTCAACAGGTGTTGAAGTTGTCGTCCGGTAGCTTCGGCGATCGAATCGGCTGCGGCTTCGTCGTGGCCGGCGGTGTCGATCAATCGAAAGAGGACCCCGCCTTCGCGGCATTCAGTTTCGAGGAAATCACGTGTCGTACCCGGTACGTTCGCGACGATTGCCGAAGCATTTTTCGACAAGGCGTTGAACAGGCTGCTCTTGCCCGCATTGGGAGCACCGGTCAAGACGACCAAGAAAGTGTCGTCCGTCCGGGTTTCGTCGCGAAAGGCGCGTGCAAGATCGTCCAGGATCGTGATTCCGTCGGCGAGCGAACGACGGAGGCGATCCGCGTCGAGGAATGGTAGGTGCTCGTCGGCAAAGTCGAATCCGAGTTCGAGTTCGGCGGACAGGTCCAGTAGTCGATCGCGAAGGGCGTACAGCGGTGCGAACGCCCGGCCCGATAGTTGGCGAAGGGCTGTTTCCATTTCCGACTTCGTGTCGGCTTCGATCACGCCCAGCACGGCTTCGGCCTGTGGTAAGTCGATGCGACCGGCGCGGAAAGCGCGGAAGGTAAACTCGCCTCGTTCGGCCGGCCGGGCGCCCGCGCGGAAAACCGCCTCGAGCAGTGATCCGAGGATGACCGGCGAGCCACAGGTATGAAGTTCGACGGTCTGATCACCGGTATAGCTTCGCCCCTGCGGCCAATAGAACACGTGGCACGGGACAGGACCGAGTTCACCTGCGACGATGTCGACGGCCGGCCACACTCGGGGGTGTTCAGGCGGCAAGGCGCAGCAGGGAGCGTCGGCGCGAGCATTGTGGTCCGACTGAGCATACAACTGACGCACGATTTCCCACGCCCGCGGCCCGCAGATTCGTATCAGACCGCGCCCGGCGCTGCCCCGAGCCGAAGAGATGGCCGCGATCGTGTCGTCAACCGTGTAGGTCATGGAAGGGATCGACGGAAATCATCACAACCGGCTGGGTGGGAGATTCGCGAAAATCAGCGCTTGCGGTGCTTTTTCTTGCGCTGTGGTTTCGAGGTGTCCTGTCGACCTTGCGGCGAGGCGATCTCGTCGAGCCATTTCGCGATCTTTTGAACGGTCGGATTGGATTTGCCGTCGACCTTGGCTCGCGGGGCCTTCGTTCCCGATCGTTTGCCCGCGGATTCGACCGGCGAAGTTGCCGGTTTTTTCTCGCTTGTCTTGTCGGGGGCTTTGGGGAGCAGTTTCCGTTCCGCCATGCCCCAGGCACTTGAGGCGATAAAGTACAAGCAAAGTCCCGAAGCCACTTTGTAGAACAAGATGCCCATGAAAATCATCATGAAGGTCATCATCCGCTGTTGCATCTGGGCCTGTTCATCGGCCGGCGGCGGCATCATGACCTTTTGTTGCCACAGGAAGAAGGCGATCGTGACGATCGGCAACAGGTTGAAATACGGTCCCAAACCGAACAATCCTTGGCCTTGGTTGAACCAGTCGGGCCAGAGGAAGCTCCAATTGAACAACATGTCGGGGGCGGCCAGATTCGAACACCACCGAATCGCTTCAGAGAACAACGGAGATTGGCGAAGCTCGACGTCGATGGCCAACGCCTTGTAAAGCCCGAAGAAAATCGGGATTTGAATGAACATCACCAGACAACCGGAAAAGGGATTGAAGTTGTGCTTGCGCCACAACTCCTGCATGGCCCGGTTGCGCTCCTCCATGTCTTTGTACGTTTCTTGAATCCGTTTGATTTCAGGTTGTAATTCCCGTTGTTTGATCATGTTGAGAGTTTGCTTGCGGCTGATCGGGAACATACAGCCGCGGACGAGCACGGTCAGCAGAATGATGGCCAGTCCGTAGTTGAACACAAAGTAATCGTGGAAGAAGTGCAACAGCCGGCTCATCGGTTGGGCGACAAACCAGAACCAGCCGTACTGAACCAGACCGTTCAAGTCGTATGCCGCAAGCAGGTCCTCTCGTTTGGGACCGATGAACACCCGGTAGCTGTGCGCAAACGTCTCCCCGGGGGCAAGCTCTTTGGAAATGCTCGTCAAACGGCAGGAAGTGTCCGTGAGGTGGAGCAGCTTCTTGTTCGCCGGTCCCACCTGTAAAGGTTGGGCCTCCGTAAACCATACGTCTTCCGGCGTTTTCTTTTGCGGCAACAAAATCGCCGAGAAGTATTGCGCGTCGACTCCGATCGCAGTGAGATGATCGACGTCGTCTTTCCAGGGAACACCCCAATCGTTCTTGGCGATCTTGTGACACGAGAGCAGTTGCGGCGTCGAATCGCCGAGCTTGAATGCTATGTCGCGCAAACCGACGGCTCCCCAACTGTTGCTCATTTTGCGGGCGTACCAATAACCTTCCGTGGGCAGGCCCGTCGGACCGTCGAGCTGATAGGCCACGGTGTGCTTGCGGCTGTCGAGATTGTGAATTTCGATATCAAGCGTCAGGTGATAGTCGCCGTGATCCCCGTCGTCGCGATCTTCGACCGCCACCGACGCCAA
The DNA here is from genome assembly GCF_054657455.1 of Thermostilla marina. Taxonomy (NCBI): domain Bacteria; kingdom Pseudomonadati; phylum Planctomycetota; class Planctomycetia; order Pirellulales; family Thermoguttaceae; genus Thermostilla; species Thermostilla marina. The sequence continues at coordinate 2,495,446 of NZ_BAAHYR010000001.1, forward strand.
CCGGTATCGCTTAAGCATGACGAGCTTCGCCTTGGGAAAGTAGGCGGCAAACACAGCTTCGTCACGCGGTTCGGGGGGCATTGCCGGAGAAGAAGTCGGCCAGGTCGAAGGATCGTCGGGATCGGCGTCACCGCTGAGCAAATACCAATTCGCATGGCGCAGATCGACACCGGCAAGTTCGACGTCCAGGTCCGGCTGAGGGAGCGTAATGTCGGCGGGAATATCTGCATTTGGCTCGGAGTTCTTTTGCGCAGCCTCCCGGATCGATTGCTGTAACTTTAGAAGGTTTTGGTCGTCGATCTCGGCAAGGGTGGTCAGGAACGACAACGGGTCGTTGCCCTCGGGACGAATGACCGAGAGCGGTCGGCGGCGAAGAACGGCCGTCGTCTCCAATTCCTTACCGTCTCGTCGGTAACGGATGGTAACCTCTTGGCCGGGGATCGTTTTCCGTAGGATTGCGTCGAGGGACGATCGCCCCACCACTTTCTGGTTGTCGACCGAGACGATCACATCACCCGGTCGCAATCCCGCATCGGCCGCAGGGGTGCCGGGGCCGACTACGCGCACCCGGAATCCGTTGCTGCGGACATCATCGTCGTCTCCCAATTCTCCCAGGTAGCCGCTTCGGTCTTCCAAATCGAGATATTTTCGGCTCGAAAACTCGACCCGTTCCACAGCCGCCCCCCGGCTGGTGAGTGTCACGAGCATTCGATACGGCCCGTTCGTTTCGAGGGAGCCGAGCGTGATTATCGCCTCGGGAGCAGGCGGAAGTTCGGGAGAAGGCTGCGACTCGCCGGATTCTGCCGCGTCGGGACTATCGGATACCTCCGGCGGTTCGCCCGTTTCCCCTGACGATGCGTCGGTGCTGTCGCCGGCAACCGCATCCGGCTGATCACCCGGTTCAGTCGTTTCCGTTTCGGTGGCGACGGTTTGTGGTTGTTCCTTGGGCGGGAAAAATTGCGCCAGGATGTACGGGTAGATGAGCATCAAGGCCATCATGATGCCCAAAAACGTGAAATATCGCGGTCCGAAGGTGGACCGGTCGTCTTCCATCAAATTTCGCATGGTCGTATCGTCGAATCGAGTTGCGAACTGCGACCGCCGGCCGCAGAAAATGGGATCCAGTTACCAATAATTAGAGGGCATCTGAATGCCGAAGCATAATCGGCCTCCGATACCCGACTTGTTGCGCCGTTCGGCGTGCCGCCGATGCCGGAAATGCCTCCTGGGCAAATCTACCACACCAAGGAGTGATCCCTGAGAGCGTTGCGCCGATTGCAACAATCCCCCCATTTTCCGAGATTCGGCGTAACATGCAATGCCGACCGGGGTTCCGACGCTGATTCTCGGAGAGAAGACGCGCAGGAGCACGTTTGATCCGGGACTACTGGCCCAGGCGGAGACGGTCCCCCAGATAGTTGTCCAATTCGGGAGTGGCGTAGATTTTTCGGGCGGTTTCTTGAAAGTCGTATTCCACGCGACGGAACTCGACCGTCTTTCCATCGTAGATGACATAGCATGCGCGGGGGTCTTCGTCCCGCGGCTGACCGACTGAGCCGACGTTGATCATCAGTTTTCCGTTGTCGGTGATGTCGAACCGGTAATCGACCTCGTCCGGGCTGATGAATTGGCGATCCTCGGTGAAAATGCCGGGTACATGCGTGTGTCCCTGGAACGAACATCGCTCGATCAGGGAAAACAACTTATCCATCTTGGTTTGTTCGTAGATGTGCTCCGGAAAAACGTATTCGTTGAGCGGGTTGCGTGGGGAACCGTGAACGTAGATATCGGGACCTTCACGGTGAATGCGAGGCAACTCCCCCAGGAAATCCCACCGTCGGAAGGCCGTAGCGGAGCCGTCCGTCGGATTTTCGAGCCGTTCGCGAGTCCAAAAAATCGCCCGTTCTGCTGCCTGATTGAAACCTTCCGGGTCGAACAGCGCACCTTGGTCGTGATTGCCCAACAGGCAGACCTTACATTTCATGACCATGTCGATGCATTCGCCCGGGTTCGGCCCGTAGCCGACGATATCGCCTAAACAATAGACCTCCTCGACGCCTTGTTCTCGAATGTCGTTGAATACCGCCGTAAGCGCTTCGAGATTGGCGTGGATGTCGCTAATGATTGCTCGCTTGACCATATATGACGGTACCGTCGCTGGGGGTTGTCAAAACAGAAAAAACACTCCTTCAGTCTCAAAGAACCCGGCCGTGCCCTACCCCCTGTCGGGGTGCGTGCCACATGACAGCGGGCCGGTGATCGCGAAGGAGCGATTTGCGTCTGATTGCAGTAAGTTCTTTGATAGTTTATGCTTGTGAATTTCAACGGTCAAGTTGCGCCGGGCGCATGCTCAGCAAACGACGGCGCAAGGCAAACTGGCACGTCAGTCTTTCCAACTTTCCAAATATCGGAAGGAGAGCGGTGGTGCGCATTCTCGCGGTCGAAACATCCCATAAATTGGGGGATTTGGCGGCGTTCCACGGAGGAGCGTGTATTGCTCACCGTCCGCTGCCGCCGGAGAAAAAAACGACCGCTGCTTTCGCGACCGAATTGGAAGCGTTGCTTCGTGAAGCGGGATGGAAGCCCGATGATGTTGCGGGAATCGCGGTAGGAATCGGTCCCGGATCGTTTACCGGTGTACGAATTGGGATCGTTCTGGCGAAGGCGTTTGCCTATGCCGCCGGTGCCCAGGTGGTGGGGATCGATTCGCGGGACGGGTTGGCTGCCACAATTGGTCCCCAAAAGGCGGGACTGTGTGTGCTGGTGGATGCCCAACGTGGTGATGTCGTCGGGCGTCGTTACCGCTGGAACACTCAAGCCGAGCAGTGGGATGCTGTCGAGGACATTCCTTTGACTCCTTTCTCCCACGTTTTGGTTTCGCTTGCAAACGACGAAACAATCGCTTGCCCAAGCGCCGAACGCTTTCAAAAACGTGACACTCGGGGATTGAACTGGCTTCCAGCGGAGGCTGCCCGTCCCTCGGCGGTCGGGGTAGGGCGTCTCGCCGTCCCCCGGTTTGCCGCCGGGGATGTCGATTCCCTGTGGACACTCGCGCCGCTTTATCATCGTCCCAGCGCTGCGGAAGAAAAGAGGATGGGCGATTCTTCGTGAGTGACGGCGCAAGCGTCCAACGGAGCCAAGCTTGGTTCCGAAGGTGTCATTCTGCGGCGGCGATCGTCAAAGACTCCTCGGCCGCAGCCAAGGTTCGACTTATCTCTTCCTCGCCGTGACAGGTGGAAACGAACATGGCCTCGAACTGGCTGCACGGCAGGTAAATGCCGCGATCGAGCATTGCGTGAAAGAAACGCGCGAAACGTTTTGTATTGCTCGCCGAGGCACTTTGCCAATCGGTGACGGGCGCGGCGGAAAAGAACAAGGTCAACATCGAGCCGCAGCGCGATACGAACCCCGGAGTGTTGGTTTTTGCGAGTGCTTGAGTGAACCCGTCGGCCAGCCGTTGTGCGGTTTCGTCCAGTCTTGGGTAGGGATTCTCGTCTCGCAAGGCGCGCAACGCTGCGGTACCGGCCGCCACGGCCAAGGGGTTTCCACTAAGGGTGCCGGCCTGGAAGACTTTCCCCGCGGGTAGTACGTGATCCATGATTTCCTTCCGGCCGCCGTAGGCACCGACGGGCAGCCCCCCACCGATGATTTTTCCAAGTGTGGTCAAATCGGGAGTGATGCCGAATAGTTGCTGGGCGCCCCCGTAGGCGACACGAAATCCGCTCATCACTTCGTCGAAAATAAGAACGGCACCCGAGTCGTGCGTGACATTGCGCAGGGTCGTCAAGAATTCTCGCGTTCCTGGGACACACCCCATGTTGCCGGCGACCGGTTCGACGATCACCGCGGCAATTCGGTCGCCCATCCGCCGGAAGCAATCTTCGACAGCGCTCGGATCGTTGTACGGCAGCACGATCGTATCTTTCGCCGTTCCTGTCGTGACGCCGGGCGAATTGGGGACGCCGAGCGTTGCCGCAGAACTTCCCGCGGCTACCAACAGGCTGTCGACGTGTCCGTGGTAGCAGCCTGCGAATTTCACGATCACGTCCCGACTGGTGTAACCGCGGGCCAGGCGGACGGCGCTCATCGTGGCCTCGGTCCCGGAATTCACGAGTCGTACTTTTTCGATCGAAGGGACGGCCTCGATGACCAGTTCAGCCAGCGTATTTTCGGCTTCGGTAGGGGCTCCGTAGCTGGTGCCGCGTGTCAGGGCGTCGCGCAGGGCGTCGACGATCAGCGGGTGATTGTGGCCGAGGATCATGGGGCCCCACGAGGCGACGTAGTCGATGTAACGATTCCCGTCGACGTCCGTCAGGTAGGCCCCCTGGGCGGAGGCGATCACCACGGGGTCGCCGCCGACGGCTCCGAATGCCCTCGCCGGGCTGTTCACTCCACCGGGCATCAATTCACAAGCACGGCGAAACACTTCTCGACTACGACGATATCGATCCGACGTCGCGTGCATCGGCGGAGGGCTCCTTTCCTTCGAAAACTACCGCGTTTCGGCCGACAAGAACTCGACTCTCTTCTCGGATTGCCGGTACAGGGGGATTGTACGGGCACATGGGCCCGGCGCAAAGATGCAACGGGCGGACGTCGAGCGTGCCGAATCGCATACGTCTCGATACAATGAACTTGCCGGAAGGAAATGCCGCTTCGTGTAAACCGGTCTCGTATTGCGGACGTCGATAGGGGGACGGAGATGATTCGAGTGCAACTTCCGCGATTCTTGGCCGATGTGACCGGCGGTTGTCGGGAGACGACCGTCGAGGCAACGACGCTGGAAGAGGTTTTCTCGGCTCTGGAGATTCGCTTTCCCGGCATCTTGGCAAAAATCCGGGACGGCGACACCTGGGCACCGGTGGTTGTTCCCACAATCGACGGAGTCGTCCCGCCCGATGGTCTGGCGGCTGCGGTTCCCGACGGCGCCGAGGTATGCCTTTTGCCCTCCTTCGGCGGCGGATGACAACTCGCAGAGCGCCGCGAACCGGCCGGACCGGTGCCTCGCTTGGAATTCAGCCTCCGGGTGTCCGCGGATCACGTCGGGCGCGAATCGCTTCCCATATCGCCTTCGTCGCAGGTGACGGATTCTCTTGGAACAATTGTTCGGCCATTGCCGCGGCTTCTTCCCATTTGCCGCGATCGACGAGAACAAACAGAAGTGCTTGGCGGGTTTGCGGATCTCGCGGTGCCAACCGGGCTGCCTTACGGAGTGCCGTCTCGGCGTCTTCCAGCTCCTTCAAGTGTTGAAGCATCAGTCCCAGGTTGTAGAACACGCGGGCGTTTTGCGGCATCAGGCGACTCGCCTCGCGCAACATCTCGGCCGCTTCACGCATGCGCTCGGGATTCTCGGCCAACAAAAGTCCGAGTGAGAATCTCGCTTCGCCGTTGTCCGGCGCCTTTTCAATGAGCTTTCGGAAACTCGCTTCGGCCTCGGCGTAGCGCCCTTGGCGGTAGTAGAGACGTGCCAGATTGTCCCAAGCCGGCAAGAAATTCGGATCGCGCTCGAGGGCCGCCTTTAGTTCCCGTTCTGCGTCGTTGAAACGACCCAAGTCGGCGTAAAGCAGGCTCAGGTTGTTCCGGGCCGGGAGGAAGTCGGGATCGATGCGAACAGCGTGTCGGTACTCGTCGACGGCTTTGTCGGCCTTGCCCAACGCCAGATACAAGACGGCCAAGTTGACGTGCGAACCGGCGCGATCGGCAACTTCGTTCTGTGAGACGATGTATTCGTCGATCGCCTTGTCGAGCAGACGTCGATAATGGGTGTCGAGCCGATCCCGGAAATTGACCAACCAAGGGACGGCTTCGACACGAACGGCGCGAATCGGGTCGTCCAGCAAAGGCTTCACACGATCCACATATTGCGGATCCGGCGGCAAGGAGCGTAAAGCCCTTGCGGCGGCTGCACGAACCAACGGATCTTTGTCTTCCACGGCCGAAAGAATTCCGGCTCTCGCGGCAGGCGCATCGAAGCGACTTAACAGCAACACGGCCGTTCCGCGAACTTGTCCGGCATTATCGACCGCCCGAAGCACATCGAGCAGCTTCGGGATCGCTTTCGGATCGTCTTGCTTGGCGGCGTGGAAACCGACGGCGAAGTGTTCATCGGGTTTCTTGCCGTACCATTCTTCGATCGTTCGCGCGGCCCATTCCGGTGTCTCGCCTTTGTCCGGATCCTGGTGACAGCCGTTGCAGGCGTTCGGAATGCCGAGGGCGATCGTGAGGTCGGGACGCGGTATCCGCAAGCTGTGATCGCGCCGAGGATCGACGACCATGTAGGTCGTTTCGGGCATGTGACACTCGACGCAGTGCGAACCGGGTTCGCCCGTCTTGGGGTGGTGATGGTGATTCGGTGTGTCGTACTTTGCGGGCGTGTGGCATTGGCCGCAGAGTCGATTGTCCACGTATTTCTCTCGTGGGTTATCGGGATCGGCAAACTTGATGCGTGCGGTATGCGGGTCGTGGCAATCGATACAGCGCACCCCTTTGCGATACATCAGGCTTTGGATGAATGAACCGTAGACGTAATCCTCGTCCTTGATCTGGCCGTCGTCGTAATACAGGTTGCCTTCCAGGAATTCGGCGATGTAGTGGTCGAGAAACTTGTCGCCGGGACGAAAATCGGGTGCCACGATGCGACGGCGGGAGTGGCACGGCGCACAGCTTTCGACGATTTGACGCTGGTCGGCAGGATCGAGTTCGGGAAGCCCGTACTTATAGCGACGATCCCAAAACAGGCTATTCGACTCGGCTAATTGCACGTGGATACTGCCGGGGCCGTGACACTGTTCGCACGAGACGTCGATTTCGGACCAGGTCGTGTGATAGCGGTCCGCCGCCAAGTCGTAATTCTTTTCGAGGTTCGTCGTGTGGCACTCGGCGCACATGTAGTTCCAGGTTTGGAACTCCCCGGTCCAATGCAAGGGATCCCTGGCGGGAATCGGCTCGGAGGGGTAGAGGTGAAACCATCGCTTGTTCTCGGTATCCCAGGCGATAGGCAGGCATTGTATTCGCCCATCGGGAAACGAGACCAAATACTGTTGCAGCGGCCAAATGCCGAACACATAGTCGACGCGGAAGGTCTCCAGCTTGCCTTCGGCATTGTCGGTTTCGACGTAGAACTTCCCGTTGCGGCGAAACATGCGGCTTCGCACGGCAAAGTCGGGATGGATTTTTCCTTCGTCGGCCAAGCGGCGGGCGACGTCGTCTAGTTGCTGATGGGCCGTGGTGATATCACAGGGGCGGGCGAACTGAGCCCGCCAGTCTCGAAGTTCTTCGATTTGCGCCCGGCGATCGGGTGATAATACCGACAAAATTGCCCGGCGGCTGGGTTCGCCGCTTTCGCCGGGACCGAGGATCAAATCGGCTTCTTCCGGTTCATACGGCAATAGGGAGACGGCCAAGGTTTCGTCGTCGCAGTTTTCCACGAGAAGCCGCAGTTCGTCTTCGGGCAGCTTGTGAAGATCTGCGAAGGCGATATGGATGAAATGAGCGTCGTCGAAATCGCCCAACACGGTCGATTCATCGGCGCGGTCCATCGCCATGTCGTGATCGGAGCCGTGCCACAAGTCATATTCTTGCCGATGACAGTCGATGCACTTGTCGCGGCCTACATAATGCGCTTCCAATCCGGCGGGCAGGCAAATGTACCAGTCGAGAAACACGCTGCCGCCGACAAGCAAGACAACGACACCGACAGCCGGAATCCACCATCGGCGACGGGTGAATCGACTGGCGGTGGGACGCGGATTATTCTGACGGGAAGGTGTGCGATTCTTGCCCATATCACCGTTCGAAAATCTCATAAGGGAGAATTGTCGGTCGCGTGTGCCGTGTCATCGACGTTGCGGGAAGCGAGGAATCCGCTCGAAAGCTCCAGTGTACCATCCCGCGCGTGCGGCTTCCCTAGTTGTCGTATCGCCGAAACGCCGCCGAGGGAACCGGCTTTTCCGGCAGAATCCCGTGAATCATCGGCGGCTCCGGTGAGAAGACGGCCGTGGACGCAGAAACGGCCCGCACCGGGATGGACCGGCAGGGCCGTTTTCAGGCAGGTGTGAGGTGTTTCGCCGACGCCAGCATTACCGGGATTGCTGCTGGATGGCGAATTCGCAGCAAGGGTCGCCGTCGTGGCGGCAGGCGAGTTGTTTGATCGGCGCACCCACCACCGATTCCATGATTTCCATGTCGAGGAGGCAAGCCGACCGATTTTCTTCAAACATGATGATGAACGGACAACTTCGCTGCTTGACCGTGAGTTGGCCGTCCTCTTCCTCGATGTCGACGAGGATCCCTTCTTCCCGCAGGATTTGGATCAACTGGTTGAGGCGTTCCTGCGGTTCCTCGGCGGTGATGCGGCGGGAATAGTGTTCGGCCAGCACTTCGCCGACTCGTTGGATGACCTTTTCGACCATCTCCGAGCCGCCGATATCACGAATGGCCCGCCAGATCGCGGGCATGACGATTCGCTGGTTTTTTGCGAACAACAGCAGCAAGGCCGCAGTCGTGGCCGAATAGACGTGCCGCGGACGACCGCGTCCCGGGAGCCGTTGCATCTTCCGCTCGACCAGCCCGGCGGCCACCAGCTCGTTGAGTTGCTCTGTGACGGCCGTTCGCGTGACCGAGGTGGCCTCGATCAGATCGGCTACGGTTTGGGGTGGTTTGCCGACCAGCAGCTTGATGATGCGCATCGCTGCCGGTGAAACAGCCACGTCCGACATGATGAATTCCTCTGCTTCTTAGGCGTGAAGGAAGCTACTCGTGCGGTCGGCAGCGGTGTCGTTCAAAAAAACAATGCTTTTCAGAAACCTTCGACGACACCGAAACAGCCTGCAACCCGTTTCGGACATCCCGTGTCCGAAAGCTTTTGCCGAAGCGACGGCGACGAGAAAGGCCGATTCGCTTTGGAATCCGGCCGAAAACACCGCATAAGACCGTATCGACTCGCAGCCGACTCGTTGATCCGGCTCAGGCGGACTTTCACACGCCGCGCAAAAGGGGATGAACCTTTTGCGTGCATCATCGGGACGTGACATAACCTGGAGTGCTTGGTGACGTCTGCATCAAGGACGTCACCACTATCTTCATATTTTACTGTTTCGATTGCGACAACGCAATTTCAGACGGAGGATAGCACGCCGGGCGATCGTCCGGACGCTGATCGGACGTGCTTCCGGCACACCGGCCATCGTCAACAAACGTTACGTCGCAGGTTCCGAATCAGTTCGAATCGAGCTATCGACAACAAAAAGATTACTGTGGCGATCATTGTTGTGTAGATTGTTTTCGGCTGCTCTGGCTTCGGGCGCCGAAATCACGTACAAGGCGCTCGCACCTGCCGTTGGTCGGCGCGATGTGCGGTTGGGTAGGCGTCTGCAAATCCGGCGGACATTGCACGAATCGCCGAAAAAAACGTGTAACGAAGGCCCGCTTCGAGCGTCATTCCGTGTGAGGCTGAAAAAAGCCGAACGCGATGGACCGCGGTCGCGGGAGCGACCAGCTTCACGAAGAATGTCAGAGGAGTTGATTTCATGCGAATCACGGGAACCAAAAAACGCCGGAGTTCCTTGGTCGGGCTGTTTGCCGTCGGCGGTTTGGTGGTCGCCGTCGGTTGTGCCGAGCATGGACTGCCGTCGCTGTTGAGCGGCGGCCGCACGGGCGCGTCGCTCGCCGAAACGGAGACCGGCGCAAAGGCGCAGTCCGATTCCGCGGTCAGGGAAACGTCGGGCCCGAAGGTGATTCCGGCGAGTTTGGAAGAAGGAGCATCGGTCATGAAAACGGAACAACACGAAGGAGTGATCCACGCGAACGCAGCCGATTTTGAAAAGCTCGTCTTGCAGTCGCCCAAACCGGTATTGGTCGATTTCTATGCCGATTGGTGCGGTCCCTGTCGGGCGGTGGCCCCGATCTTGGAGGAGATTGCAGCCACCACTTCCGATGTGCGCGTCGTCAAGATCAACGTGGATCACAATCCCACGCTTGCGCGGCAATTCGACGTTTCGTCCATTCCGACGTTGTTGGTCTTCGAGAACGGGCGACTCGTGCAACGACAAGTCGGATTGGCTTCGAAGGGCCAGATCTTGCGAATGTTGGGCAAGTGAGGGTGTTCTTGTCACCCGATACGAATGCGGTTTTCGGTACGAGTCGGCATCAGGCAACGCCGAGCCCCACCCGCCGCTGCTCGTCCGGCTCCCAAGGACCGCCCGCGAACCTCCCGCGGTGCCGAGGCATCACGGGAGGTTCCACTTTGGACGGGTGTTTGTGGGCCGCAAGAGACTCGGGTGAGCCCTCTTGTAAATTTCGTGTGGTTTACCGACGGCGGGATCGCGATTTCGGCTTGGTCTCTTGTTCCAGGCGATCCTTCCAGTCGGCCAGGAACTTGAGGGCATCGACAGGGGTAAGGTGGTCGATGTCCAGTTCACGGATCTGTTCGACGACCGGGTGGGGCAACATTTCGAAGAACGTCAGCTGAACCGGTTTCCCAGCCGGGTGTGCGGAGTCTTTCGCAATGTTGGGCTTACCGGATCCGTCGAGATGTTCGGCTTCGAGCCGGGCGAGAATGTCTTTTGCCCTTTCGATTACCGGCTTTGGGACCCCTGCCAGACGTGCGACGTGAATGCCGTAGCTTTTGTCGGCGGCCCCGGGGGTGATCTTGTGCAGGAAGACCACTTCGTCGGCCCATTCACGAACAGCCACGTTGTAGTTCTTGACCTTAGGCAGCAAGCGTTCCAGATCCGTCAGTTCGTGGTAATGGGTGGCGAAAAAGGTGCGGCACCCGATCCGGTCGTGGAGGTATTCGACGGCCGCCCAAGCGAGGGAAATTCCGTCGTACGTGCTCGTGCCCCGCCCGATTTCATCCAAGATGACCAAACTCTTGGACGTCGCCAGGTTCAAGATGCGAGCCGTTTCGATCATTTCCACCATGAAGGTACTGCGTCCGCGGGCGAGCTCGTCGCTGGCGCCCACGCGGGCGAAAATGCGATCGGCGGTGCCGATGACGGCTTTCCGCGCGGGGACGAAGCTGCCGATTTGGGCCATCAGTACCAAAAGTGCCGTTTGGCGGATATACGTGCTCTTCCCGGCCATGTTCGGGCCGGTGATCAGCAACACGTTCCCGTCCTCCGGTGAGCAAACGGCGTCGTTGGGAACGAACGTTCCTTCGGGTTCGGTAAGATCGAGGACGGGATGACGCCCGTCGATGATTTCAAGGACCGGTTCGTCGGTAATCTCGGGGCGGCAGTATCCTCGGTCGCGGGCCAATTCGGCCAAAGAGGCCAACGCATCGAGAACGGCGATTTGCCGTGCCGTTCGTTGAAGTTGCGACCTGTGCCGCAATACGGCGTTACGCAACTCGACGAACAGCTCGTATTCTAGCTGTTTGGCCTGTTCGTCCGCAGTGAGAACCTTGTCTTCGTACTCTTTCAGTTCCGGGGTGATATACCGTTCGGCGTTTTTCAGGGTTTGTTTGCGGACATAGGTCGACGGAACCTTGTCCCGATGGGTGTTGGTGATTTCGATATAGTAGCCGAAGACTTTGTTGTAGCCGACCTTGAGCGTAGGAATGCCTGTTCGTTCGCTTTCGGCAGCTTGATAGTTGGCGATCCATTCCTTGCCGCCGCGCGCCAGTTCTCGAAGGTTGTCGAGGTCGCTGCGGTAACCGGGGCGAATGAAACCGCCTTCGGTCGCCGCAAGCGGGCAATCGTCTTCCAGAGCGTTATCCAAGAGTTCCCGGAGATCCGGAAATACCTCGCATGCCCGGTCGATCTCTTGAAGTAGCGGAGAGGCGACGTCGTGCAGTGCCGCCTTGATATCCGGCAGCATGCGCAACGTGCGGCCCAGGTATGAAAGATCGCGCGGCGTGCAGCGGCCGGTCGTGATGCGCACGAGCAGCCGTTCGATGTCATATACGCGCCGCAGCGCCTCCCGCAAGTCGCGGCAGCGTCCTTGATCGTCGACCAGTTCGGCGACGGCTTCTTGGCGATGTCGAATTTGCTTCACGTCGATCAACGGGGCAGCCGTCCATTCGGCAAGTTGTCGCGAACCCATGGCGGTCACGGTGCGGTCGAGAACCCACAACAACGAGCCTTCGCGACGGCCCTGGCGAAGCGTCCGTGAAATCTCGAGGCTTCGCCACGTCGATTCGTCGATTTCTAAACACACCCCCGGTTGGTATCGTTCCAGCCGTTCGATGTGTTCCAGGGATGTCTTTTGGGTTTCATAAAGATAGTCGAGGATCGCTCCGGCGGCACGCACCGCCCCGCGATCAGGGCCCGATTCGTCGAAACCGAAGCCTTCCAGCCCCTTGGCCCCAAAATGTTTCGTAAGGTTCTCAATGGCAGTGGGATACGAAAACGCCCACGCGGGCCGGCGAGTGATCAACATGCCCGCCGTCTGCTGCTCGGAGAGCGGAGGGGCTTCACTGCTGATGAGGCACTCCGACGGCGCCAACCGCGTGATGTGGTCCCACACGCGATCGGTAGCGAACGTGCCCGCGAAGAATCGTCCGGTCGACAAGTCGATCCAAGCCAGTCCGACCGGCTCGTCGTCCGATAGGGCGACAAGATAGTTCGGCTCCTTCGGATCGAGGATCGCTTCGTCGGTCACCGTACCGGCGGTGACCACACGAGTAATCTCCCGGCGGACGAGCCCCTTGGCCTGTTTCGGATCTTCGACCTGGTCACACACCGCGACCCTTTTCCCGGCCGCGATGAGCTTTGCAAGATAGGTTTCGAGTTGATGATGAGGAAACCCCGCCATCGGGGTGGCATTTTCGCCCTTGTCGCGGCTGGTGAGGGCCAAATTCAGGATGCGGGCGGCTTCCTTGGCGTCGTCGTGGAACAGCTCGTAGAAGTCGCCCATGCGGAACAGGAGCATGGCATCGGGATGCGCCTGTTTCGCTTCCATATATTGTCGCATCATCGGGGTCAGATTCTCGCTCATGTACGCCATGCTAGCAGAGGGGATCGAGAATCCTCAAGAGGCGGCACGCTTCCTCTCGCGGCGGAACTCGCCATTTTGCGAGATGAAACTCCGGGATTGCTCGACTAACATGAAGCCATCGGAAGAAGCGGGATGCTCCAAGTCATAGCGTCATGTCAGCGAGGATGCACTGATGATTCGAGGATCTGCCGGCGTCGGACTGATTCTGTTGGTACTGATGCTCCACACGACGGCGGTCGGCGGCGTCGTCGATGTGCGCCGGTTCGGCGCAGTCGGGGACGGGAAAGCCGACGACACGGTAGCAATTCAGCAGGCAATCGATGCGTGCGCGAAAAACGGTGGAGGACGCGTGGAATTTCCTCCGGGGGCCTACCTTGCAGGAAGTGTGCGGTTGCAAAGCAACATTGAGATGCACTTCACCGAGGGCGCCGTACTGCTCGGAACGAACGACCTCGATGCGTATTCGGGATTCGAGAAGGCCGCTTGGGGAAAATCTCGGTGGCACCGGGGGCTGATCGTCGGCGAGGGGCTCGAGAACATCGCGTTCACCGGGAGCGGCGTCATCGACGGGGGAAATGTCCGTGATCCGCAGGGAGAGGCCGGTTTGCGCGGTCCGCACACGATCTTGCTGGCCGACTGCTCGAATGTCGAGTTAGAAGGCCTCACCATCAGAAATTCCGGCAACTACGCGTTTCTCTTTTATGCGTCGAATCACGTGCGGGTAAAGAACGCGACGTTTCAAGGGGGGTGGGACGGTGTGCACTTCCGCGGCAGTCCGGATCGGTGGAGCAAAGACGTATGCATCGAGGATTGCCGATTTTTCACCGGCGACGACTGCATCGCCGGACATTACATCGAGGACGCCCTCGTGCGACGGTGTTTCTTGAACTCGTCGTGCAACGGTGTGCGATTGATCGGGCCCGCGCGAAGGCTATCGTTTGAATCGTGTCGCTTTCAGGGACCGGGGGAGTTTGAGCATCAGACCAAGCAAAACCTGCACCGTACGAACATGCTGGCGGGAATCATCCTTCAGCCTTCCGCTTGGACGCCGACTCCGGGGCCCTTGGAAGAGGTTCGCATCGCCGACGCGACCATGGACGGTGTTTCTTGTGCGCTGCACGTTTCGATTCGAGAAGGCAACACGGCCGACGGGCTGACTGTCGAGCGGCTATCGGCGACGAACGTCTACGGTCCGGCGATTTCGTTCGAAAGTTGGGGTGAACAACCGATCGGTCGGGTAGTCGTACGCGATGTGCAGGTGAACTACACACCGGATGCGGTGATCGATCCGCGATTGGGGCGACCGCCCGAGCTGCAAGATCCGATCCGCAAACCGGGCGTGGGCGTGTGGAATCGAAAGTTGCCTGTGTGGGGGCTGTATGCCCGGCGGGTGGAAGACCTCCGGATCGACGGACTCCGATGTGCCACCACCGCCGCCGACGAATCGCGTCCGGCCGTATTGCTGCACGAGGTGGCGACGTTTCGGTTCGACGATCCGGCGAAGGCGGTACGAGCGCCGGTCGTGGAAGAATCGCCGGTCGACGGCCGCTGACTTGTCGATTGCCGCTACTGAATGTAACGCTCTTCTTCCTCGTTCGAGCTGACGGAGATCTCGCCCATATCTTCGAGCCGCCGAATGATATCGACAATCTGCTGTTGGACCTGCTCGACGTTCGAGGCTTTGACCGGCCCCAAGTATTCCATTTCTTCGAGCAAGAGATCGGCCGCCCGCTTCGACATATTCTTGAGGATCTTTTGTTTGAGTTCCTCGCTTGCCCCCTTGAGGGCCATCGCCCATTGCGAGTTTTCGACGTTCTTGAGAATGGTCTGAATGTCGCGATCGGAAAGTTTGATGATGTCGTCGAAGACGAACATCAAACGCCGAATCTCGTCGACAAGATCGGGATCTTCTTGCCCCAGGTTCTCGAGAATGTTGCGTTCGGTGGCCCGATCGATGACGTTGAGGATTTCGGCGACCGTGGGCACGCCGCCGGCCTTCTCGAAACGCTGGCTCATCACGCTGGACATGCGGGTTTCGAGCCCGTTTTCGACCGCATGAATAATGTCCGGGCTGGTTTGTCCCATCGTCGCGATGCGGCGGACGACCGAAACTTGACGCTCCGGGGGCAGACCGCGGATGATTTCTGCCGCCTGCGGAGGCGACAAGTGTGACAGGATGAGCGCGATCGTTTGCGGATGTTCATCGATGATGAACGTGAGAAGGTTTTGGCTGTCGACCTTCTGGAGGAAGCCGAACGGGAGCGCCTCGATCGATTGGCGGACGGCTTCCAGCGTCGCCCCGGCAGCCTTTCCCAGTGCTTGTTCCAACAGGCCCTTGGCGACGTCGAGGCCCCCCTGTCCTCCCGTCAGGGAACCCGGTTGAGCGGCGGCGAATTCGCGGATTGCCTGTTCCTGTTCGTCAGGCGTTACCTGGGAAAGCCGGGCGATTTCGATCGAAACCGCCTCGATCTGCTTGGGTTCCAAACGCGCCAAGAGCTGGGCCGCCTGCTCGTTCGGCATGCTCATCAGCAGGACGGCGGCTTTCCGAAGGTTGCTGGCCATGGCAACGGAGCGTTTTACAAAATCGACGGTTTCAGGTACGCGGCGCAGACCAACGGCTTGCTGCGTGGGTACGGCTGTTTCCTTATCGGCGTTCGCGATCGCGTCAGTTTAGGTAAAGTGTGTGGGTTGTAACGGTTCCACCTTTCTCTCTTTGTTGAGCCCGGGGCCGATGCTGTACGGCGCGAATGTTTACACAGTACACAAAATATTGGCAATTAGGGGAGTTTTGTTCTTCGAAAACGGTGGGGGCACGCCCTTCTGTAGGCGGTTGTCAGCCGATAAAGGTGTCAAAATCGTGCCCCAATGGCCGCCGCTCCCGGAAAAATTTCTTTCGCTTACTGTGTCTCGTGGTTGCTTCATTTTGTCCACAACCTAGCTTTTCTCAGAATTTTCCACTTTCCGCGGACGAGAATACAACGCGGTTTTCGTCCGCGGATTGCCGGGCCGCCCCCTTTGACGCGATGGTGTACTGCCCGGCAAGGCTTTGGAAGCAACGGAGCTGGTGGGAGCCGAAACGGACGGGCGAGATGCCCCGTTCGATCGGGGCTGACGGCTCGAGCACGAGGAATTCTTGTCCAAATTCGTGAGGTGTTGATCCATGAAGCTGCAAAAGAAAATCGTCATCACGAGCATCGGCGGCGTGGTCGTGACGGCCGTGGCCATCATCGTGTTGCTGGTCAGCCAAAAGTCGTGGCTGAAGGAATCGGTCCGACGTGAAGTCGGTGTTCTGGGCCGCGATCAGTGCGCGAAGGTGACCTCGAGCGTCTATCAAATGCTTGAGGTTTACAATGAGGCGATGAAGAAGCGGATGCACAACGACCTCGAACTGGCCTTCGAATGCCTTGAAGATGTCGGCGAAGTCACCTTCGATTCGGAAACGGTGACTTGGGAAGCCGTCAACCAGTACACGAAACAACCCACTCGGGTCGAATTGCCGAAAATGCTCGTCGGCGGTCAATGGTTGGGGATGAATCGTAGTCCCGATCAGCCGTCGTTGGTGGTGGACGAGCTACAAAAACGTTCGGGCGATACCTGCACGATTTTTCAACGCATGAACGAGCAGGGCGATCTTCTGCGGGTATGCACGAATGTGATCAAGACCGACGGAACACGTGCCATCGGAACGTACATTCCGGCCGTGAACCCGGACGGAAAAGCCAATCCGGTGGTGTCGACGGTCATGCGGGGCGAAACCTACGTCGGCCGCGCGTACGTGGTGAATAAGTGGTACCTGACCGCCTACGCACCCATTTTCGACGCCGACAAGAAAGTTGTCGGTTGCCTCTACGTGGGCGTTCCCCAGGAAGATGTGCCGGAACTTCGGCAGGGCATCATGAATGTCGTCGTGGGGAAAACCGGTTACGTTTACGTCTTGCAGGGAAGCGGTGACAACAAAGGATGCTATGTGATTTCCAAGGGCGGGGAACGCGACGGCGAAAACATTCTCGGCGCGAAGGACGCCAACGGAACTCCGTTCATTCAAGAATTGATCGACAAGGCTCGCAAGGCGAAGCCGGGTGAGATTTCGTTCCAACGCTATGCGTGGCAAAACCCCGGCGAGGATCATGCGCGTTGGAAAATCGCTGCCGTTACGTATTACGAACCCTGGGATTGGGTGATCGGAGCCGGAGCCTATGAAGACGACTTCGAAGATGCTCTGGGGCGAATCGACGCCAGCTTGACGGCGACGATTTGGTGGACGATCGCCGGTGCGGTCGTGGCCGTCGTTCTGTGTTCGATCGTCGCCGTGTGGATGTCGAAGAAGACCGTCGGCGTGTTGAACACGACTGTCGCGATGCTTGCCGATATCGCCCAGGGTGAAGGCGACTTGACGAAGCGTCTCGAAGTCGACAGCAAGGACGAAGTCGGCGAACTGGCCCACTGGTTCAACATCTTCATCGACAAGCTCCACGATATGATCCAGCAGATCGTGGAGAGTGCCGCGCAGTTCACCGAAGGGGCTCGTGTGGTTGCTGAAAGTTCACAGACCGTGGCCCAAGGTGCTCAGACCCAAAGCGCGACCGTCGAAGAAATGACCGCGGCAATCGAAGAATTGACGAATTCGGTCGAGGCCGTTCGCGCATTGGCCACGGAAGCCGACCAATTGGCTCGCCGGTCGAGTCAGTACGCCGAAAACGGCAGCCACGCCGTCGAGAAGTCGATCGAGGCGATGAACGCCATCCGCGACAGCTCGAAGCGGATCGCCGATATCATCCAGGTGATTTCGGAGATCGCGAGCCAGACGAACTTGCTGGCCTTGAACGCGGCAATCGAGGCGGCCCGAGCCGGCGAGCACGGCATGGGCTTCGCCGTCGTGGCCGACGAGGTCCGCAAGCTGGCCGAGCGGTCGAACCAGGCGGCTCAAGAAATCGCCCAGCTCATCCAAGAGTCGACGCAGTTGGTGGAGGAAGGTGCCAACCTCAGCGACGGCATGGGCGAAGCCTTGACTCAAATCTTGGAAAGCGTGCAGTCGACGGCAGAGAAGATCGGTACGATCGCCGAAACGACGACACGCCAGACCGAGACGGCCAAGGAAGTCAGTCAGTCGATCCAGGGTGTGGCCCAAGTGGCCGAACAGTCTGCTGCCGGCAGCGAAGAGATGGCTTCCAGCAGCGAGGAACTGGGGGCTCAAGCCGATGCGTTGCGCGAACTGGTCTCGGGATTCCGCACCCGCGGCTCCTGAGCCCAAAACCACGACCCGCGTCGGTGGTGTCGGTGACACGCCACAAAGGCGGTCGTGAAAGAAAAACCCGGGGAACTCCCCTTGCGTGATGCGTGACCGGGGCGGCGCTCTTGCGAGTGCCGCCTTGGTCCGTTTCTTGATGCCGATGGAACTCTTCCGGTGAGGCTCTTGTCAGCCTTCTGAATCGGGCGGCGCCACGTCGTACTCGTCGATGCCGGCACCGTCTTTCGGCGGCTGGATCACCCGCGAGGCCGAGGACTCTTGATCGGCGGCGGAAGCTTTGGTTTTCTCCACCTTTTTGGCACCGCAGGGACGTTTCAAGAACGCCGTCCATACCATGGCGCCCTTCATGTCCTTGTAATAACTCGCCGAGACGAGTTCCCAACCTTCTTGGCCGTGGACGTTCAAGTCATTGACCAAAAACTGCTCTGACTTGCGCGTCAAGGTGAGGTATTCCCACCGCTGCGCTCCGCGGATGACATGGGTTGCACTCATGGTCGGACCTCCCGAAACGAACAGCCTTCCGGCTTGAAAAGGATTCATGCTTTCGTGAACGATCACGGCGAGGCGCGGGCCGTGACGACACTCAGATCCGGAAAATTGCCCAGGCGGTTTGGAACGATCGGCATCCGAATGCTGACAGTTCCTGCGAAGGCGGTGTGATAGACCTGCACACCGGCCGGGGAACCGATTGCCGTGCCTTGCGACGGGCTCCCGCTGACGATGACGAATTCGGGTCGACTCCACTCGATCAAGCCGGCCGGATTACTCGATCGACTTCCATGATGCGGCGCAACGAGTACATCGCAGTCGACCGGAGGTTCGTCGAGAAGCATTTGGACTCCCGGCGGGGCCAGATCACCGGTAAGCAGCACGTGGCGATTTCCCGCCGAAACGAGCAATACGAGACTATTGGCGTTATCGTTTCCGATGATTCCTTCGGTCGGCGGGTGAAGAACATCAAGCCGACATCCGGCAGATTCGCAAGTGTAGCGACGATCGAGCGGAAGAATGGGGATGTCGGCACGACGGATTTCGTCGATTAGCCGACGCACGGCGGGGGCGTCGTCTTCCAACATGATCGGTGTCACGTACACGCGGCCGATTTCGAATCGCTCGATCAACGAGGGCAAGGCATTGAAGTGATCGACATCCGGATGAGAGATGACGACGGTGTCGATTCGGCGACGGCCCTTTTCCCACAAGACGCCTGAAATGCGGTCGGCGCAGCGGCGTGGTGAGCCGAATCCGCCGGCGTCATACAGCAATATGCGATGATCCGGCAATTCGACCACCGTGGCGCAACCGTGACCGACCGAGAGCACATCGATTTGCAAGTGTGTTTGAGGACGCGTCGATTGCCACGCTCCGACGGTGAAACCGAGAGCAATCCAGGCGCCGGTCAAAGAAATAACAGTTTTCCAGCTCGGCCGTTTCGAATCGTCGAAAAAGAACAGTCCACCGAGGATGCCGTAAAAGCCGATCAACCACCAATCCGGCGGACCGAATCCATAGAAATGGCCACCGGGGATTGCTGCGGTCGAATCGACAATCCGTCGCAGCAGATTGAAGGCCGGACCACAGATGGCACTCGGTACCCAGGCAAGCCAAGACGAAATCATGCCCGCCGGAAGCATGACGATGCCGGACGCCAAGCCTGCCGTCAACGGTATCCAGGCCAGAAAACTGCCGACGATGCCCACCGGCGCGCAAATGTGGAACTTGGCGAGAACCAACGGCGCCGTCACCAACCAGACGAGACCTCCTCCCCAAAGAACCGTCCAGGACTTTGTCGCGAAACGATGCAGTTGCCGAAGCCACGCGGGACGAAACGCCCGGTAAAGGCGCTCCAACGGATCTTCCTCTTCCGGCGGCGACAGGTTCGGACCGAAGGCCGCGAACAGCGTGGCAGCCGCGATGAAAGAAAGATGAAACCCGGTGTGGAACAACTGCGAAGGATTGGCGACCAACAGAAATACGGCAGCTCCGGCCAACGAGTTGATCGGATGCGGCCACACTCGCATGAACTCGGCTGCACAAAAAAAGGAAATCAACACACAGGCCCGCACGGCCGACGGCGGTGCACCGCACAACAGTGTATAGAAGATCGTGGCCGACCAAGTCGTCCCGATCATCCAACGGTAAGAATGGAAATTGACTTCGCAGTACCAGAGTACGAGGCCCGCCACGATACCGACGTGGAGCCCCGAAATCGCCAAGATATGAAGCAGTCCCGAGGCCAACAACCGCTCGTTCAATTCGCCGGGAATTTCGGATCGTTCTCCCAGCAGGGTGGCCGCTGCCAGCGAGCGGGAAGACTCGCCCAGGTGCCTGTCGATGACGTGTTTGCACCGCTCGCGCAGCGCGTCCATCAGGCGGCGCGGCAGATAGCCGATCCAACGCATCCAATCAACGATCGGGTAACGCTCGACCGGATTCACCGCCGTCCGAGTCACGGCCGCTGCGTAAGAGGTGGTGATGACGGTGTTGGTCCGAAACCCTCTGCGGTACGTCGCCAAGTCGAATTCACCCGGATTTCCCGGCGGCGCATAGCGCAGCATGCGACCGAATACGGACACGAGATCGCCGGGACGGAGTTTTTCTGTAAACGATTCGATGTACAATCGAGCGACGCCCGAGGCGCGTTCCCAACGTTGCCCGTTACGTACGGCAGTGACTTTGATTACGTAGACCGCCGTGTCGTGGGTGCTTGCAGGGGCGAACGTGAGGTCGTTGTCGGCCGGCAATAGTCCAAGATCGCGGTGAACGCGAGCAACGAGACACACCGGTTGCGGTGTGGCTTGGGAATACCGGCAGATTTCACGAGCGTCATACACGCTCCAGTGAAGATGATGGGCTCCGCACGCGACGGCGGCCACCGCGGCCCACAAGAAGAATTCGGAAAGGCGTCTTCCGGTGTACCACGCGGTTGCCCATGTCGCCAGGAAAACCGTGGCTGCGGTCCAGGACCATGCAAGCGATACGGCAAACCAGCGATCCAGCAGAATACCGGTCGCCATGGCAAAGAGTACAGGAACCCACGGTCGCGGCCCCGGGCCGGGCTCGATATCATCGTCGATCGGTACGGCGTTATCGGCGATCATGCCACTATTGTGTCCGGTTTGGCAGGGTGTGCAATAAAATTTCAATCAAAACTGCAAGCGAATCTGCTTGCAGTTCCTGATCCGCGTCTGATCGGCTTGGCTCGAACACGCAAAGAACCAGGAGCAATCCCGTGCACGACTTGAAGGACGTTTTTCCGGTCCCCGAAAATCTGATCGTGAAAGAACCGTTTCCCGGTGTGCGAATGACGATTATGCATGCCGAGAACATGACCCTTTCGATCGTCGAGATGGAACCGCATTCGGTGATTCCCGAACACACCCATCCGCATGAGCAGATAGGAACGATGCTGTCGGGTGAAGCACTGTTCATCGTCGACGGCACCGAGCGACTCGTGAAGGCGGGGGAGTGTTGGCGACTACCCGGGAATGTGCCTCACGAGGTGCGAACAAAAGGACAACCAATGCGGGCCATCGATGTTTTCTCGCCGGTTCGGGAAGACATGAAGGCGTAATTAGCACAACTTGAGCCGGGTGGTGACGGCTGTCCCATCTTGTCGGCAAAACGGATAACGCGTATCGTCAGAAGGGCACCAGGCAACCTGCGCGTGGTGTGCGCGCAGAGTGTTTTGAATGGGAGTGAATCATGATCGTACCCCAGAAATATTGCGTTCGTCGTCGCAACAACCTTCGCAAGGCCCTTGCTAAGGCCAAAGTCGACGCGATCTTGGTGACGAACTTCTCGAACGTCACATATTTGACGGGATTTACCGGCGACGACAGCTTCCTTCTCGTCGGAGCCGACGGGGACGTCATCATCAGTGATTCCCGCTACACCGAACAGATCGAAGAAGAATGCCCCGGCTTACAGGTGCACATCCGGCGACGCACCCAGTCGATGGTCAAGTCGGTGCGATCGTTGGTGAAAAAGCGGAAAATCGGGCGATTGGCGGTCGAAGCCGAGTCGATGACGCTCGGGCTCCGTGATCGGTTGGCCGCCGAGTTGAGTAACTGCGAGATCGTGCCGCTCGGCGATGCGGTGGAGCGGTTGCGGGCTGTGAAAGACGCGTGGGAAATCGACCGGATTCGCGTCGCGGTCGATTATGCCCAGCGGGCAATCACGATGGTTGCCGCCGGATTAGTACCGGATCAAACGGAAAAGCAAGTTGCGGATCTTCTTGAATACAATATGCGATCGATCGGTGCCAAGTGTTCGGCGTTCCCCACGATTGTGGCAGTAGGCGCCCGCGCGGCTCTTCCGCATGCTGTACCGACCGAACAACGCATCGCAGAATCCCCTATTTTGCTGGTGGATTGGGGGGCTAATGAGGGGGTATACCGGAGCGACTTGACCAGGGTTTTCGTGACCGGTAGAATCTCGCCTAAACTCAAGCGTATTTATGAAGTTGTGTTAAATGCACAGCTGGCCGGCATTGAAGCGATCCGGCCGGGAGTGACGTGCGAAGAAGTCGATCGGGCCGCGCGCTCGGTGATTGAGGAAGCGGGATTCGGCCCGAAATTCGGTCATGGTCTGGGGCATGGAATCGGCGTCGATATTCATGAGGCGCCTCGGCTGAGCGCCGCTTCGACGACCCCTCTCGAGCCGGGGATGGTCGTCACAGTAGAGCCCGGTATTTATATTCCCGGTTGGGGGGGCGTTCGGATCGAAGACGATGTGTTGGTGACGCCGGACGGGTACGAGGTTCTGACGACCGTACCCAAGAGTTTCGACGACATCGTTCTTGCTTAATTGCGGAAAACGGCATCATGACGGAATCATCCCGGAGTGAACAAATGGGCGATGCCCCGAATCAAGACGTTTTCGATGTGCGCCGTGTACGTCGCTTGGTCCAGTTGATGGACGAGCACGAACTGAGTGAGATTGACCTCCGTGACGGGGAACTCCGGATTCGCATACGGCGCGGAAAGGAAGCCCCGACGGTGACCGCTGTACCGGCAACGCCTGCGGCAGGCTACGTGCCGCCGTATCCGGTGGCTCAGCCCCCTGCCCCTGTTCCTGCCGGGGAATCAAAACCGGCTGCGGACGCGGCTCCGGCGGAGAAGAAACCGGCCGCGGAGGCCGATGACGAAAACATCGCGATCATTCGCAGCCCGCTGGTGGGAACTTTTTACGCCGCGCCCGATCCCGACTCGCCTCCGTACGTGAAAGTAGGTGATTCTGTCGGTCCCGACACGATCGTGTGCATCGTCGAGGCGATGAAGGTGTTCAACGAGATTCCGGCCGAGATTTCCGGCAAGATCGTTGCTGTGTTGGTCGAAAACGGCGAGCCTGTGGAATTTGGTCAGCCGTTGTTCAAGGTCGATACGAAAGGTTGATCGGCGCGGCTTCCCGGCGGGGAAACGGCTGCTCGCATTCCTCGATGCGGCGACCGATTGCCGGCAAGAGCCGAAGCACTTCGTGTCCGCCGGAGTACCAAGTCACCTTCGCAAATCCAGTTTGGCGGTTCTATGTTCAAGCGAATCCTCATTGCCAACCGCGGAGAAATTGCGCTGCGGATCATTCGCGCGTGTCGAGAGATGGGCATCGAGACGGTGGCCGTCTACAGCGAGGCCGACCGCGGGGCTGCGTATCTCGACTTGGCCGATGAAGCCTATTGCATCGGGCCTGCTCGCGCGTCGGATAGTTATTTGCGAATCGATCGCGTGATCAGCGCCGCCGAAATCGGGAACGCGCAAGCAATTCATCCGGGCTACGGGTTTTTGGCGGAAAACGCCCACTTCGCCGAGGTTTGTCGTAGCTGCCAAATCGAATTCATCGGGCCTCCGCACGAGGCGATGATTCGCTTGGGCGATAAAAACGCGGCACGCAATTTGGCGATGGAAGTCGGTGTCCCGGTCGTGCCCGGCAGCGAAGGTACGATCGACAACGAAGTCGATGCACTTCGAGTCGCCAAAGAGATCGGCTATCCCGTTTTGATCAAGGCTTCGGCCGGTGGAGGCGGGCGCGGAATGCGCGTCGCGGTCAATGAAACCGGCCTCAAGTCGGCTCTTCAGCAGGCCAAGCTGGAAGCCGAGGCGGCTTTCGGTAACGGCGATGTGTACCTCGAAAAATACATCGAGCATCCGCGGCACGTCGAGGTGCAGGTGATCGCCGACAATCACGGGAACGTGATTCACTTGTGGGAGCGCGACTGTACGACGCAACGTCGTCATCAAAAGCTGATCGAAGAGAGCCCCTCCCCTGCCCTTTCGGATGAGTTGCGGAAACAGATTTGCGAATCGGCTGTTCGTCTTCTGAAAGCCGCCGATTACACGAACGCGGGCACAGTGGAGTTCTTGGTCGATCGGCACGGGAACTACTACTTCATCGAGGTGAATACGCGTATTCAAGTCGAACACCCGGTGAGTGAGGCGGTTACGGGAATCGACTTGATCAAGGCGCAGATCATCGCCGCAGCCGGAGAACCGTTGCCCTTCAAGCAAGAAGACGTCCAGTGTCGTGGTGCCGCGATCGAGTGCCGAATCAATGCGGAAGATCCTGCCAAGAACTTCCGCCCTTCCGCTGGAAGGATTGACCGCATCTTCTTCCCCGGGGGATTCGGCGTCCGCTTCGATTCACACGTGCATTCGGGCTATGTGGTTTCCCCCCACTATGACTCGATGATCGGGAAGCTGATCGTCCACCAACCGACTCGCGAAGAAGCGATCGCCTGCATGAAGCGGGCGCTGTCGGAGCTGCGAGTTGAAGGCATCAAGACGACCGTCCCGATGCATCTGAAGATTCTTTCGCACCCGCTGTTTACCGAGGCTCGCGGCGATACGACATTCGTCGAACGCACGTGGTCCGGTAGCTGACGTATCGGCAAGCGGCCGCTTATTTGTTGGCGATGGTCGATAAGGCTGTTCGGCAAGTCGGTGCAGCTTGTCGCGGGATGACGTGCGGATTCGGTGCGGCTACCGCCGTGGACGCCGATTTGCTAAAATATCCGGTTCTGAATTTTCTGCAGACCGTTACCCGTGATAGTTCGCCGGAATTATGGGCCGGTTCGGGATCCCGGGGGGCTTCGGCACCCGACTGTCCGGTCTCGAGGCGAACCCATCGGATTCGGTCGCGTATTCGCTACGGGGGACAACTGCGTAACGATACTTTGAGCCTTATTTACTGAGCGAGACGCACGACCATGAGCAATCCGCTTTCCAGTCCGGCCAAGGTTGAATCCGACATTCGTCGAGTCGCAATTCTGTTTTCCGGCGGCCCGGCCCCGTCGGCAAATGCCGTAATTGGAAGCGCCGCGACGGCGTTTTCCCGCAATGGCATCGAAGTCCTGGGGATCAAGCACGGGTACACCCACTTGATGGCCTTCGACGGCACGCCGCTGGAAGAGGGAACTGCCTACCAGAAATTGCATTATGCCGACTTGGAGCTTGTGCGGACGTCGCCCGGGATCATTATCGGGACGGCCCGCGCGAACCCCGGTAAGGCGACGAAAACCCCCGAAGACCTCGACGATCCGGAAAAGACGAAGCCGCTGAAAACAGTCTACGACGCCCTGCGTTCACTCGATGTCGATGCCTTGATTTCGATCGGCGGTGACGACACGCTCACCACCGCCTCGAAGTTCAAATTGTTCCAAGATCGCTTGCCCGAGGGGTCGAAGCGGATCAAAGTCGTGCATCTGCCGAAGACGATCGACAACGATTATAAGGGAATCGATTTTACGTTCGGCTACTTCACTGCCGTCGATATGCTCGGCACCCAGATCCGCAACCTGATGCTCGACGGCAAGGCGGCCGGCGCTTACTTCTTCGTGCAGGTCATGGGACGCAAGGCCGGCTGGTTGGCCTACGGTGCGTCGATTGCCGGCGACGGCAGCTTGGCGTTGAGCCTCGAGGACGTGCCCGAGGAATGGTGGACGACCGAGCCGACTCGCGACCCGAAATCCGGGGAACTGGTGACCGACGGCGTGACGGAAGAAGTCATCCAGCGCCGGGTGATCAAGCTCGACAAACTCGTATCGCGCATCGCCGACACGATCATCGCTCGCGAAAAAGAAGGAAAGCGGCACGGCGTCGTCGTGATGGCGGAAGGGCTCGGCGAGTACTTTCCGCTCGAAGAATTGCGCCGTTGTATTCCGACCGAACAATTCGAGGAGCTCAAACCCGACACGTTCGGGCATTTCCCGATTTCGCAAGTCAAATTTACCGGCCGGATCGCACAGTTGGTCAACCAGGAGCTCGAACGTCGCGGGCACAAGCGGATCAAGATCAATCCGCTGCAGTTCGGCTACGAGGTGCGCTGCCATCAGCCGACGGCATTCGACATCATTTTGGGAAGCCAGCTCGGGGTCGGGGCCTACCGTGCTTTGGTCGAGGAAAAGCTCGACGGCGTGATGGTTTCGGTCGGTGGTCAGCTCAGCTTGGTTTACGAGCCGTTTGAAAACTTGATCGACATGAGCCGGCTGCGGGCGTACGCGCGGTTAATCGATCCGAACGAGGATTTCCATCAACTGGCCCGCTATCTTGAAAGCCGCGTCGACTGACTTTTCAGGGTGGCGACGCTCGGGGGCAGACGTCGCTTTCTTTCGGAAATTCGCTCCCGTTGCCTCGACTCGGCGACGGGATTTTTTTGCGCGCTGTATTTAATGAGCCGATGACTGAGCAGTTCGATCATGCGCATTACGCGGCTTGACGCGATTGTAGTGTCGCTTGGTGTGAAGGCAGGGAGAATGCTTTCCCGGGCTGCCGATCAGGCAACGCGAGCAGGATGACCTATAGTACCAATAGGGGTGTTCTTATGTCTCGCGAAAAGTAGCACGTCGTACGACTCCATTGGAGGATCGTGAAGGTGGTCGCGGAAACAAAACCGCTCGATCGAACAGGTGTTCAGGTTTGGCGTGCCCGCGCACGCGGCTTTACGATGATCGAAGCGGTCGTCGCCATCGCAGTGACCGTGATCGCCGCGACGGCCGTCTTTTCGAGTCTCGCGTCATTGCAATACCAATCGGATGATACGCGCGATCGGTTTGTCGCCGAACTCCTCGCCCAGCAGTTGATGGACGAAATCTTGGGCAAGATCTATGCGGCTTACGGTGATGCTTACGGTACCACGCTGACGGCCAACACGTGGGAGAAAGGGACGGGCACTCGCGAGCGGTACAACGATATCGACGATTTCAACGGTTGGGAAGCTTCTCCGCCGCAAGACGCTTACGGGGTTCCGCTGGGCACTGAGAACGATGCCGGTGGTACCCGGCCGGCCTCGCTGCAGTCGGTGATGTCACTGGACGGTTGGAAGCGTTCGTGTCGCGTCTACTATGTGGATGAAACGACCTTCGAGCCGTTATCGGCCGGGCAAACAAGCGATTATCGCGCCGTCGAAGTCGTCGTTTCGCGGACCTATCCGGATGGTATTACCCGCGAATTGGCTCGCAAACGCTACATCGTTTCTCACATTCCAAGTGAGGATTGGTGATCATGGTGCGGCATGTTCGGCGACCGCCTGAGATTCGCGATATCCCGCAGCGGACGGTTCGGTCGGGGACGGCATCGGCATGCCCTCGACGCCGGGGCCTAACGCTGATCGAGTTGCTGATTGCGATCTCGTTGATGCTGCTGATCGTCACGGCGTTGGCCGCCTTGCAATCGTCGTCCGTCGAAGTTTACGGTCAGGCTTCTGCCCGGCGAACCTTGATCGAGGACGGGCAGCGCTTGGTGGAACGCATTCGTCGGACCGTCGAGCATGCCCAGGCAAATGAGAATTATGCCGGCGCATGGGTCGTCAGCGAATCCGTGGCCGAAGATCTATTTCCCGTGGCATTGGTCGTATGGGCGCCGGATACCGGTGCCTCGAATCCGGCAGGAACACCGCTCGTGAAAGAATTGGTTGTGTTTGCGCCGGATCCTGAAAATCCCACATTGTTTTGCGAGTATCGCCTTCCGGGGAGCTCGGCAAACGCGCCGGCAATCGGTGACCAAACCGCCTGGCGGGCAGTTGTCAACGCGATTCGCAGCTCGCCGAACGTCGAGAAAATCGTGTTGAGTCGCCACGTGCGTTGGGTGACGGTCGGGGGCCACCGACGCCCGGCTGTTCGGTTTGCCGTACGCGTCACGCCTGACGATGCCGAGTGGGATGACGAGGTCGGCACGGCGTGGAACGAGCTACCTTGGCCGCAAGGAAATTTCACCCCAGAAATCGGAGTACGTCAAGTGTGGGTGAAATCGGAATTCCAATTGGCTGCCGATACGGGGAGCAAAATCGAGCACCTTACGGTGTTCGGTTCGGCCGCACTGTATTATCCGCTCGCCGAGAGTGATCGAGGGGACTGACGTTGGGAAGTTTGAGTACCTGACCGCATGGTGAACATGCACGAGGGACGGAAAATGATCCGGGTGGTGTTCGGATTGCCGGTGATGACACGATCGCTTCGCGAGCGGATCGATCGCGGCGGTTCCGCGTTGGTCGTGGTCTTGCTGATTCTCGCCTTGGCGATGTCGGTCACCTATGTTGCCGTGCGAGTCGAAACCCGATCGACGGCGGGAAGTCGCAACCGAGACTTACGAAACGAAGCCGCAGAAGCCGCCAACATCGGATTGCGTGCCGCCTTCGCACGCATGCACGAACCGGATTGGGAGGGGACTGGTACGTCATTTCGACGCAACGTCGCCGACGGGGTCTATTTCGATGTCCGCTATACCGCTGGTGACGATGCGCTTGTTGTGGGGGATCCCGAATACGACCGCAAGGCGATTCGCGTCACGATCGATGTCGAGGCGACCGCTGATTCGGATGACGATGCCACGCCGGTCAAACGCCGTGCCAAAGCCGTGGTCGAACTCATCCCGCGCGAGTTGGCCGATGAACCGAGTGAGTGGGCCGGCCTGACCTGGAGGAGCTTTACGCAAACGGATACCCGCTCAAACAGGGTTCATCTGGGCGTCCACTTCGATACAAAGCCGTTTTTCCAGGGCAAGCTCGAGCTGTCGCCGGACTACCCGAATGACGCAAACGCACGGGGCAGATACCTCGACGATCTCTATCGCATGTATGAGAACGGAATCGGTGACTATCGACCGTTTGCGGCGTCCCTGTCGGTGGTGTGGGCGAATCAGAATTCCGCCTACATGTATGAAATCGGCACGCGGTTGAAGCACGCGATTTCGACCCGTGGGCTTCTTGCACAAGGCGCCGATTACGGTCATCCGGGAGCGATAAGTACGTATCGGTTGTATTCCGGAGGACCGGTGTACACGGTGCCTCGTTTGGCGGCCGATTTGACGAACGTCGTTCTTGCGCCCGACCCGGATACGAATCCGGCCGGTATTTACTATCGTGACGGGACACTGACGATACGCGACAACGTAACGATCCAGGGGACGATCGTGTGTCGCGACGAATTGCATGTCGACGGCGACAACGTGAGCATGACGCCCGCCGAACTACCGACACTACTTGGCGAAACGAAACCCGTCGTCTTGCCGGTTGTCGTCGCGACCAAGGTAGTCGTCGGCGAGGGAACGAATCGACAGATGAAGGGCGTCGTCGCCGCTTTTTCCGAGTTTAGGATTGAACAGAAAAGTGCTCCCGCCGAACTGTCGCTGGAAGGACACATCGTCAGCGACAAGCTGGAAATCCAATCGGTTGACTCATATCAGAATTCCGACTGGAAGAGGTTGTACAACGACTTCAACGCGGCAGTGACGGCCGGAACGGCAGGCACGTCCTACTTTCCGGTGTGGTGCGCAAACGCGAGAGGTCTGCCGTGCAAGCCCTGGATCGAAGTCAAAGCCGATTCCGATGCGTATCGGCACCACTGGATTGGGGCAATCGATCCGGTGTATGTACCGCATCCCGACGACGTTACCGACATCGACCCGACTCCGGCGTTGCGGTGGAAAGTGATTCGTTGGCAGGAGGATATCGAATAGATTGGCGCCGGCGCGGCCGGTAACGCTTTAGGAGTCCGAAGGAAAAGGCCCGGGGGCCGGGAGACGGAATCATGCGGAAGGAACATGTCGTAGCGATTATAGCGACCGTCCTCTTGTCATTGGGAATGCTAGGCTTTTACCGGGCGGGTAATGCGGCACCGCCCCGGACCGAGCCGTTCGCCAATTCGGTCGTTCAGCGGCAAGAAATGATCAAGGAGCTTCAGGCGATTCGCCAACTCGTCGCCGAACAAAACAAGTTGTTGCAAGAGCAAAACGAACTGTTGCGGAAACAGCTCGGGCAAAAGAAATGAATATGCAAGAATCGAGTCGCGCTTCGCCCCCGTCCAACCGCGGTGTGCGAGCAGCGTTCACGCTGATCGAGCTGCTGGTGGTCGTTATGGTCATTGCGATCGTTGCAGCGGTCGTGTTGCCCGCAAGTAGCGGGAGTCAGGCCACCGCTCTGCAGGCAGCCGGGCGGAGCGTGGCGGCCGACATCGATTACGCGCGTCACTTGGCGGTGACGCTCAATACAAAGATTCGATTGACCTGGGACGTTTCCGGAAACCGGTACGTGATCGAACCGGTGGACGCAAGCATTCAGTTGCCTGCCTCACCGTTTGCCTCGGCCGAAGATACCGCCAATCGACAAGTCATTCGGTTGAACGATTTTCCCGGCTTGGGAATGCCGGTGCGACTGGCGGGAATCGTCGAAGGAAGTGCGTCTCCGGCGACGAGTTATACGCTCGAATTCGATACGTTGGGCGACTCGGAGAATCCGGATCCGGTGTACGTGTGGTTGGCATGCGGAACCGGCCAGGCGACGCGCTACATCGCTGTCGCTGTGATGCCCGTCACGGGGGAAACCTTGTTGGGTGACGTGACCGCCGCAGTACCGGGGTCGCCGGCGGCTGCGGCCTCGCTGCCGTGACAGCGAGTAAAGAGGACGCCCTGCACAGGGGTGAAACGGGGCAGGATGGTTGAACGGCGAACGCAGGAATGCGTTTGCTTCGTCGGATCAAGAAGCTTGGTACGGGTACACGACATGGTCGCGTTACTGCCCCAACGTTGTTCGCCGATCGGTGTCGACATCGGTTCTCGCGCGGTGAAGCTCGTGCAGCTTACTGCGGACGGGCGCCGTGTGTGGGAAACGTCGGCGGCCGACCTTCCAAAACGTGATCGCGACAAAGAATTACCGCACGAGGAGGCAATTGTCGATACGATCGAGCGAGCTAGACGGGGGCGCCGTTTCCGCGGGCGACAGGCCGTTTTCTGCCTGAACGCGCGCGATCTGTTCGTGCAGAATATTCGCGTTCCCTGTCAGGACGAAGGCGACTTGTTGCGAACCGTCTATGCGGAAGCCGAAACACGGTTACCGGTTCCGATGCAGGAGGCCGAGATCCGCTTTTTCGAAGCGGGGCAGGTTCGCCAAGGGGACGCCCTGCGAAGCGAATTGATCCTGATGGCATGTCGCAAACGCGCAGTCGAAAAGCTGATGGATATTGCTGATTCATGCGGTTTGCGGCTGGTCGGGGCCGACGCGGAACCAGCGGCACTGGTTCGCTGTTACGCGCAGCAATTCCGGCGGGAAGACGATCGGCAACGCACGATGATGTTCGTAAACATCGGCGCGTCGAACACGGTAGTGGCGATCGCCCGCCATGATTCGCCGATCTTCATCAAGTATGTTCCGATCGGAGGAAAGAACTTCGATGAGGCGGTGGCCCAGAGCCTGGGCATGTCGCTCGAGTCGGTCGTATTGTTACGGCGCCACAACGGCGATCGTCGGAGTGAGAATCGTGACCCCGAGATCGTGCGCAATATTGAGGATGCGGTACGTGAACCGCTGGATCGTCTAATCGCCGAGTTATCGATGTGCCTGCGATACCACAGTGTGACGTTTCGTGGGCGGACTGTAGATCGCGTGGTCGTCGGAGGTGGGGAAGCGTCGGAACGACTCGCAGGAAAGATCGGTTCGGTTTTGGGCGTTCCGACCGAGTTGGGAAACCCCTTTCGGAGCATCGAGTGTCACACGTACATCGGAAAGCCGACCGTTTGGGATGTTGCGGCCGGGTTGGCCTTGCGATCGGCCGTCAATTGAGCCGCAATTGGGAGACGACGGATAGGAGCACCCGACACCGTGCTGGAAGCTACGAATATCCGGCAAATCGATTTTCTTCCCGCCGAGCTGAGGCAGGCGCGCAACCAAAAGCGTCGCCGCCGGTCGCTCATCGCTTCGTCGGTGATCGTTTTGGCCGTAGTCTTGGGCACGGCGGCTGTCGAAGGGGGCCGGGCGTACACGCTCCATGGTGAGTTAGCCGAGGTTACGGCACACCGTGAGGCCGCACAAGCACGTGCCGCCGAGTTGATACAAGCCCGGGAACGCTTGATGGCAATGCGAGAAAAGGCCGACGTGATCGCTCTGGTTCATTCTCGTCGGCCGCGGTCGCGACTATTGCAAGGCTTGTTTGCCGCGATGCCTCCCGAATTGGTGTTGACCGATGTAACGATCGAAGAGAGTGTCGTCGCCGATTCCCAGGAAACTTTCACGGCCTCCCTACTTGGGGAACAAGATGCCGCGGACCAAGAAAAAGAGGCTTGTGGAAAATTCGTGCGGGACTGGCGAAACACGCAAACCACGATTCAAGTGTCGGGCGAAACGTCACAGACGCGGCAGCTTACCGAATGTCTGCGGGCCGTGCGCGATGTCCCGTGTTTCGAAAATGTCGAGCTGCGGTTACTCGAATCCCGTTCCGAATCCGAGGTCGGGACGAATCGATTTGCCTTTTCGGTGAGCGTTGCGCCGGAAGCCGGACGGAAAAATGGACCGGCGGCTCCGCAGGCCAGAGAACCGTATCTGGCGATTTGGGCGTACGTGTCCGAATCCGCTGAACTGTGCATCGAGGCGGCGACCGATTTGGATGACGGAAAACTTCACGTTCAAGTGTTCGAGTTGTCGGACGCTACCCGCGGGAGTCGCGAGGCTTCCGAACCGAGGGCGGACAGCCGACCGCTGGCCGAGTTCGGACTTCCTGTGAAGAACAAATCGGCCTCGATTCGTTATCCCTTGCGGCGCGTGCTCGGGCTCCGAACGTCGCTGTCATACCGGCTACTCGTTCGCGTACAACGGGAAGAGACTCCCGAACAGGGAGTCGAACGAAAAAGGTTGATCGCAGAACAACCCGTGTTTGTGCCGGCCGCCCCACAGCTCTCTGTCGGAAGAGAGCAAGAGACGCTGAGCCGACGAGGAGGAGCGGCCGACGTGCGCTAGTCGATTTCCGGTTACCGGATGGATTTCACAAGTCAGGAATCAAATAGCCTGAGAAAGGCGAAATGCGATCGATGGCAGAGCCCGAGGGACGGACAACGTTGTATTCGGTGGTCGTGACGACCTTGTTGGGATTGGCGACCGTCGTGTGCGTACTTTGGTCGGGCGAAAAGTACGCGCAGCGACTGCACCGTCGCCTGGAAGAAGAACGGATTCTCACCCAGGTAGCCGAGGAGACGATTCGAACCGTTCCCGAGGTGTCGGATCAGCTCCAGCGGACGGAGGCTTTTTTGGCTGAGTGGGACCGCCGCAAGCTGGGGGGAGACGACTTAACGCAGATCATGGGTGAACTTACCGCACTGGCGACAGCGGCCGGTGTGCAACCGACTCGAATGGCCCCGCAAGAGACCGTACGTCATGGGTGGTTGGCCGAAAGCCACCTCCGAATGACCGTGAAGGGAACCACCGATGAGATTTTCCGGTTCATCGCGCAAGCCGAAAAGCTGGACTGGGAGGTCTGGGTAAATCGCGTATCTCTGGAGCGATGCGAAGACCCTGCCGACCCGGTGTCGTGTGAAATCGACTTTGTCGGTTACGGGGAGAGTTCGGAATTTTTTGATTAGGCAAGTTGTTCCGCTTGCCGATATACGGATTGATGCGGGAAAATCTTTCCCGAAAAAAGGCAGAACGAGTTGTATGGGAAATTTAGGGCGACTGTACAAAAGATTCCAGCGTGAGGCGAGGCGGCGTCCAAAAGAGGTGCTCGTGCTCGCCGTCTTGGCTGTCGTTGCCGTACTCGTGTGGGGGCCGCGGCTGATGCCTTCGTTCGGGGAAGATGCCCAGACAGATGTGGCGGGAGCCGGGGTGACGGTCCTCTCGCCCGAAAGTGGCTCCCGAAGAACCGAGGAACCGTTGAGTTGGGATCGATTGGTTGCCTGGAATCGATCGGATCCCGCCGGTTGGGCCGGTGACGATTTCCCGTTGTTGCACGATCCGTTTGTGCCGCCGCAAGCGATGGCGGCCGAAGACGGTACACACGCAGAGGCAGGCGGCGCGTTGCATGTGGTGTCGCCTGCGGATGTGAACTTGGAGGTGACTGCCGTGTTGCTGCGCAGAGCAGGCGGCATGGCTGTGATTTCGGGTAGATTTGTCGAATTGGGGCAGGAGATACGCGTCGAGGCTGATGGGAAAGTCGGCGTGTTTACGCTGGCGGAGGTGCATGCCGATCACGTCGTGCTTGAAAGCGGCGGGCGGCGATTTTCCGTCGCCTTGCCCGGTGAGAAGACGCAAGACGACATCGAAGTTGTGCGTGCCGTGCCGGAAAACGAATGAGTCTGCATGATCGCGGAGTGCGGACGGCGGTCGTTTCCACGCCGGACGGAGCCGAAGGCACGCGACTCGCCGAATCGCAAACATTGTCACGGATGACTTCATGAAAGCGATCGTTCGTATCTTCTGGTTGAATCTGTTTCTCGCCTTGGGGGTGGGCATTGCCGTTCTCATTGCGCAACATACGGACGCGGTTGATACCGGTCCGACGGTTGCGGCCTCATCCGAAACGATCGCTCCGCAATCGCGGATCTCGGTGACTCCGGCCGAACCCGGCCCCGACGGCGCCCCGCGAGAAAGTTTCATTCGCACCGACGGCACTCCCGCGGGAAATGTTCGCCGTGCCGAGGATGCCGATCTGCCCGGAGACGTCTCGCAAAATGCCGTCGCAACGGCAAGCGACGATGATCCCGACGGAGTCGTGGGGGATCTAAAGGCGGCAGCGGGTGAGCTGCTCGGTAGGGCTGTGCCCGCCTTGGGGGGCTCGACGGCCGACTTGCAAGCCGCACTCAGCGAGGCGGCGAAGGCGCAAGGCTTGTCGCTGCCGGATTCGCCCCCGGTTGTGTTGGCAGAGGTTCAGGCTTCCGGTCGGTCGCAAGGTGGCGCGGAAATCCGTGTGCTCGAGGCGACCGCTCCTACGGAGGCCACGGAGGAAACACTCATCGATCCGGCAACGATCGCACCGCCCGAAGCATCGGAAGCCGAAGAACCTGCGGCCGACGCAACACCGACGCCCTCGGCTGCCGCGTCGCCTCGTGTGACCGTCCAACAAGGCGGCTCGTCAACGGAACAATTCAGCAAGGATGAACGACTGGACATCAATTTCCGCGATACGGATGTGCGGGAAGCCCTCGAAACGCTGAGCCGCGTCGGAAAACTCAATATCATCGCAGGCAAGAGTGTCACGGGCCAAATTACTGCTTCGTTGTCCGACGTTACCGCGGATGAGGCGTTGCAAGCTGTATTGGATGCTACCGGCTACGTGGCGCATCGCCGAGGCCGATTTGTTTTCGTCGGCACGCCGGACGATCTGAAGATCTTGGAACGGGCGGGCGACCGTGTTGGGACGCGAGTCTATCGCACGAAGT
This sequence comes from Thermostilla marina, assembly GCF_054657455.1. Lineage (NCBI taxonomy): Bacteria > Pseudomonadati > Planctomycetota > Planctomycetia > Pirellulales > Thermoguttaceae > Thermostilla > Thermostilla marina. The sequence goes on from NZ_BAAHYR010000001.1 coordinate 2,531,257, forward strand.
ACGTTCCCGCGGCCGATCTGAAAGAACTGATTACGCCTCTGTTGACGCCGGAGATCGGCGTCGTGGCTATTTCTTCACCCGCCGAAGTCGGTATCGCTCCTGATTCGCAGAAGGCGGGCGGTGATGCGTATGCCGGCGGCGATGTGGTCGTCGTCAAGGATTACGAAGGCGTATTGCAGGAGATCGATCGGGTAATCGAGGGAGTCGATCGGCGACCGCCTCAAGTCGCCATTGAGGCGATGATCCTCTCGGTCAAACTCGACGATACCGACAAGTTCGGCGTCAGTTTCGAATTGCTCCGAAACGAAGGCCACATCAAGTTCGGTTGGGGGGCGCCTCCCAAAGACGATGTCGGAGAAATCAAACTCGACGGCGAGGGGCTGAAGATCGGCTTCCTCGACAGCACCTTTTCGACGTTCGTCCAAGCCTTGGAAGAGATCGGCGATACGAACGTGATCGCTTCGCCGCACCTGATGGTTGTGAACAAGCAAAAGGCCGAAATCCTGATCGGCCAGGAATTGGGCTATGTCAGCACGACCATCACCGAAACCAGCTCGTCGCAGAGCGTCGAGTTTTTGAAAGTGGGCGCGCAATTGATTCTGCGGCCGTTCGTGTCGTCCGACGGCCTGATTCGCATGGAGGTGCATCCGGAGTTGTCGACCGGCTCGGTCGAAGTCACGAACTCGATGACCGTTCCGAACAAAGAGACGACGCAAGTGACGACGAATATCATGGTGCCCGACGGCAAGACCGTCGTCATCGGCGGGTTGATGCGCGAGGATCTCAAGTCGAGCGGAAGCCAGGTGCCGTTGCTTGGAAATCTCCCGTTTGTCGGTGCGGCGTTCCGGAATCGGACCGAAACAATCCAACGGCAAGAGATCATTGTGCTGATCACGCCACGAATTGTTACTGACGGCGAAATGTGTACCGAAGGGGAACAAGCCGCTTGTGAATTCCACAGGCGCCAAAACGTGTACGCCGAAAAGATGAGCCCGCTGGGAAAGCGATCTTTGGCCAGGACGTATGCCCGAAAGGCTGAAAACTCAATGCTGGCGGGCGACCTCGACGCCGCGCTGCGGCAGGCCGAAATGGCGGTCCATATCGATCCGACCAGTCGGGATGCCATTGCGATCCGGGCCGAGATTTGGCAGCGGCTTCAGGCTGGCGGCATGCCTGCTCCGCTGATGCCGATGTCGGAAGAAATCTTCTTGGAAGACGCTGAAACGCCCGCCGGTACGGAAACCCCGTGAGGAGGATCGTCGATGGAGAACCGTCGCCGCAAAGAAGCTGCTTGCCGCTATGGGGTCGTGGTGGCGGGGGTGTTGTCGGTTGTCGGTTGCGCCTCGATTCCTGGTTGGACGCCGATGGAAGACGTCACCCCCCGACGGATTGCTCGGAAAGAGGCGGTGGCAGCCGATTTCGAACGAAAATATGCGTCGATCGCGATTCTGGAGGCGGAACGACTGTACCGCGCAGGGCGATACGATCAAGCCGAAGAAAAGCTCGCAGTCGCATTGCGTCAATCGCCGGATGATTCTCGCGTACTCGCCCTGGCCCGCAAACTGGCCGATTTGTCGGAAAGCGAAATGCACCGGGGGGAAGCTTCGTTGTCCGGCGGTTTGGTGGATCAACCCGACGCAAAGGATATGACGCTCGATGAACCGCTGCCGGGCGAGGTGGTCATCACATCTTATGAGGAGGCTCAGCCTACAGCAGGTAAGGAAGCGGTGCGTACAGATGCAGCGCATTCGAGTAAAGCCGCCCGCCCGCACGATACGTCTCGGTCGATCGATTCGTCCGACTCGCAATTGCGTATCGGCACGTTGCGTGAATTGCCGGAGAACGTGCGGTTGGCCGATCGCGAACGACTTGTGGCCCTCGTGAAAGGAGAACGGGCGGCATCATTTGAGGTTCGCGGAGCCGAAGGAGACGACCGCTTGTCGTCCGAAACAGGACTCGCAAAGCACGATGACGAGTCGGATTCGTATCTTGAACAGAGAAACGTCATCGAGCCGACAGTGGAAGGTGAGCGGCAAACGGTGAAGCTGCCCGATGCGGAGATGGAATCGTGGCGGCTCACCCGTGAAGATCGAGAGCTCTTGGCGGCCGCGTGCGAAGCGTTGCAAGCGGGAGAGCGACAAGAGGGCGTTTTGTTGCTTTGCGAATTGGCCGCACGATCGTCAAACCCGGTAGAAACGGCTTGCCGGGCAGCACTCACTGCGATGGAAATAGGCTGCCCCGAAGCAGCCGTTCAGGTGTTGTCTTCCGACACAGTACCGCAAAATCATTCTCTTCGCTTTTATCAGACCCGCGCTCTAGCACTTTGGCGGGCGGGCCGATTAGCTCAGGCAAAACGCGACTTGGACGTCGCGATCTCATTGGACAAGCACAATCCCCTATCCTATTTTTTGCTGGGGTGCGTGCAAGCTGAGCTGGGGCAGCAACGTGAAGCCGAGGCGAATTATCGGCTGGCGGCGTCGTTGGAGCCCCGCTTTGCCAGGTATCGCCTGCCGTAGCCTCGCCGAAAGCGAGCGGCTATCCGGCAGTTCAGCCTTCGCGCATCCTTCTCGGCGTTGCGACACTGCAACCGGGGCAGCAAGAGTTGGGTTCGGTGTCGATTGCATCCGGCAGTGAAGTTGCGTCGGGAGTTTCGGGTGCTTTCCGGATACTCAGCCGGCTGAGTCGGAAGTATTCCCGGTAAAGCATCCCAAATCGCGGGAGCGCGATCGGAATGTGGAAGGAAATCTTCTTTAGAAACGGATACCTGGCTGCCGTCGGGGTCACACTCGGCGGTTTGGGTTGCGCGTTTGCCCTTGCATTACGTTACCAGTTCGCAGGCGGTGTGCTGCCCCCTGCGGCCTTGATGATCTCATTGGGAATCGCGGCGATGGGGGCCTTCGCCATCATGGTGATCTTCGCCCTGTCGCGTCGCCAGGCCAAAGACGCCTTTTGCGCCATCGTCGATTTGTGTCGGGATGAAGGGGGGGAGATGGATCCCGCCCAGATTCGTGTCCGCTTCGGCGGTGGAGAATGGCGCGACGTCGTCGCCGAGATCGCGGAACGCATTTCCAGCTTGCACGAGCGGACCTTGCTGACCGAACAGCAACAAGTAGCCTCGGAGATGCGAATTCAACGCATCGTGCAAGAGTTGGAATTGAACCGAGTGCTTGTCGAGGCGATGCCGGACGCAATTCTCGTGGCCGATTCGTACGGAAAGATCGAGTCGGCGAATCCTGCCGCCTGCAAGCTGTTCGGGCTTTCGCCCGAGGTGATCCGAGAAGACGGTCGTACCATCGTCGAAGCGATCCAGCTTGCCGAGTTGCGGGACGTGTTGCTGGAAGATTTGCGTCACAAGCGAACAGCCGAGCGCGTGCGGGAATTGAAGATCGGCGAGGATCCGCAACACTCGAAGACTCTCCGCGTGCTTACCCGCAAGATCGGGGAAGGCCCCCGACAGTTCCTCGTGGCCGTGATCCGTGACATGACCGATTTGCAACAGTTGCGACAGCGACATGCCGAATTCGTGTCGGCGGTGAGCCACGAAATGAAAACTCCCTTGGCGGGAATCCGCGCGTACGTCGAGTTGTTGGTAGACGGCGACGCCGAGGACGAAGAAACCCGCGAAGAGTTCCTCGAAACGATTCAGTGCCAGGCCGATCGCTTGCAACGACTGATCGACAACTTGCTGAATTTGGCCCGGATTGAGGCAGGTGTCATCAAGGTGAAGAAAGAACCGCGGGCGCTGAATGAGATTCTCGAGGACGCATTTCGGATCGTGGCCCCGCAGGGCGAAGCCAAGCAACTCACGATGCATAAGGAATTGAGTTCGCTGTACCTGCCCGTACTCGGCGACCGTGATTTGCTGTTGCAGGCTGCGATCAACCTGTTGTCGAATGCGGTGAAATATACTCCCACCGGCGGCGAGGTGACATTGCGAAGTCGGGTGGTCGGCGATGCCGTCGTTTTCGAAGTCGAGGACACCGGCGTCGGGCTGAGCGAAGAAGATTGCAAACGGGTCTTCGAGCGTTTCTACCGCGTAAAGAAAGATTCACAAATGGCCTCGGGGACCGGATTGGGGCTACCGTTGGCAAAACACATTGTGGAAGACGTTCACGGTGGAACGTTGAGTGTGAAAAGTGAACTGGGGAAAGGAAGCGTGTTCGTCGCTACGATCCCGATGGTCAATCAGCACGAGCCGGTAGCGGCCGACTGAGTAGTGAAGCGACCGTCTCTTGCAGTGGATGAAGGGGAAATGGCGGCGAACGGTAAGTGAGCTGTATAAAGAGGAGGTTTCATTGCCCATGGCCGACTCGGCGAAGAAGGTGCTGCTTTGTGACGACGAATTGCCGATTCTGAAGGCCGCCCAATTCAAACTGCAACGTGCCGGTTACACGGTGCTGACTGCCGGAGACGGCGAGGAGGGGTGGGAGATCATCGAGCGAGAATCGCCTGCGATCGTGGTGACCGACTATCAGATGCCTAGGCTGGACGGCCTAGGGCTCATTCGGCGAATGCGGGAACACGACTCTACGCGCGACGTTCCGACGATTCTGCTCACCGCCAAGGGATTCGAGCTCGAGGAATCGGAATTGCGAGAACAGTACGGCGTGAGTGCATTGGTCGCGAAACCCTTCAGTCCGCGACATATTTTGAGCCTGGTCGAGGAAATCATCGGACCGGTGGCGGCCACGGCGTAAGCATCCTTTTCTGTCGTCCGTTCGATACGAATGCCCTGTTCTTGCACTTGCAAAGGGACAGGGCTTTTTCATGCGCCGGTTGTGCATTTTGTGTGCAATATTCCAAGACGCCGCAGACAGGGAATAGGACGCCTGAGGCCCGCGGTCCGATTCGTGCTATGGCGGAAAGCTATACTTGCGCGGCCCCCCGATCGTGGATCGACCGTTCGCATAGTGTTCGCGTCGTTGTCATCGGGATATGAGGCGCCAGGGCATTCGATCAGGAGTCACATCGTGAAACTGCCGACCGAGATCTTCGGGAATGTCGCCGTCGTTCATACGCCCAGTGAATTCGGCGAAGACCAGTTGCCGGCGTTTCGGGAATGCATCGGGAAGCTGGGGTTGTCGAACATCGTGGTGGACCTAGACGGAACCGAGTTGATCGACAGCGAAGCCCTTACCGAGTTGCTGGATACCGATGAACGCCTACAAGTCGAAGGAGGGCGTTTGAAGGTCGCCACGGCAAACGTGATGAACCGTCGCATATTCGAGATCACGCGGTTGGACCAGTATCTCGAAGTGTTCGACGGTGTCGTGGAGGCGGTACGTAGCTTTCGCAGGGGCCTGTGACTTCAAGGGCAATCCGCGACAGGCCGGAAACGCAGATTTTACTTGGAAAGGAAGACGGCGAGGCGTTTCCCATGATGACCCCCGAATCGACAGCTACATCGAAACGACTCGGCGATCTGCTGGTCGAGCGGCGATACTTGACCGAAGAGGATTTGCTCGAGGCGCTGCGCATCCAGAAGACCAGCGAGCGGCAACGCCTGCTGGGTGAAATCCTGATCGAGGAAGGGTTCTGCACCGAGGAGCAGGTTTCGGAATGCCTGGCTGCGGAATACGGATTTCCCTTCGCCAAGCTGGAAGCGCGGCTGTACGATTCGAAGATCATCGACGTACTACCGCGCGAGTACATCGAAAACAATCTCGTCTTGCCGCTGTTCAAGGTCCGCGACGTGTTGACGGTTGCCGTGGCGGAACCGTCGAACATGTTCCTGGCGGAAGAGATTCGGTCGCTGACCGGCTTGGAGGTGCAGGTCGTCGTGGCAACGGCGAAAGACATTCGCCGAATGATCTCGTCGTTGCCGAATTCGAAGGTGTTCGTCATCGACGACATCATCGAAGATTCCGACAGCGCAGACGTCACGCTGATCGAAGACGCCCTTGAAGATATCGGCGATATCGAAGAAGTCGCCGGACAGTCACCGGTCATTCGTCTGGTCAATTACGTCATCTACAACGCCGTCAAAGAGGGGGCCAGCGACATCCATATCGAGCCGGGCGAACGCTGTCTGCGCGTGAGGTACCGTGTCGACGGTCGGTTGCACAAGGCGCTCGATGTGCCCAGTCACCTTGCAAATGCCGTGACCAGCCGCATCAAGATCATGGCGTCCATGGACATCAGCGAGCGGCGATTGCCTCAGGACGGTCGCGTGAACGTCTTGCTGGACGGCCGGAAGATCGACCTCCGCGTGAATACGTTTCCCGGTTCGCGCGGCGAGAAGACCGTCATCCGCGTGCTCGACACGCGAGCCGTGTCTTTGAATCTCGAAGAGCTGGGGTTTGCGGAAGATATTCTCGCCCGGCTGCGCCGAGCCATTCAGGCCCCAAACGGAATCATCTTGGCTACGGGGCCGACCGGTAGCGGAAAATCGACGACCTTGTACGCCTGCCTGAACGCCATCAGTTCGATGGAAAACAACGTCTGCACGGTCGAAGATCCGATCGAGTACAACTTGCCGCTGGTGAACCAGTTTCAAGTACAAGAGAAGATCGGACTCACGTTCTCGACCGCCTTGCGAACGCTGTTGCGACAGGACCCGGACGTCATCATGGTCGGTGAGGTGCGCGACGAAGAGACCGCCCGAACTGCGATTCAAGCGGCGTTGACCGGGCACTTGGTGTTCAGCACGTTGCATACCAACGACGCGCCTTCGGCCGTGACGCGACTGATCAACATGGGCGTCGAGCCGTACTTGATCGCCGCCGCTCTGAACGCTGTGTTGGCACAGCGCTTGGTCCGGCGGATTTGCCCGAAATGCCGGGCGGAATACGAACCGCCGCGCAGCCTTCGCCGGGCATTGGAAAAGATGGGATGTCCGATCGAGACGTTCTACAAAGGCGTCGGCTGCCGACAGTGTCGAAACACCGGTTATCGCGGGCGATTGGGAATTCACGAACTGCTGATCATTACCGACGAGATTCGCGACAGTATCGTTACGAATCCCAGTGTGCATCAGTTGCGACGGTTGGCTGAACAGAACGGAATGCAAAGCCTGCGGATCGACGGTTTTCGGAAGGTGCAGGAAGGATTGACGACGGTCGAGGAGGTCCTGCACGTCGTCGGTGATGCCGGATTCGGCGAGACCTGATCCGTATCGGCGCTTTTGACGAGGAAGATCGAACGTGGCTGTCGAAGTTTTCAATTATCGCGCAAAGAACGCCGTCGGAAAAACCATCGAAGGAACGCTGGAAGCCGCCGATCGGGAAGAGGCGTGGGAACGCCTCACGCGCGAAGGATTGCGGGTTCTCGAGTTGGTGGCGGAAGAAGACGACGGGGTGGCCCTGTTCGAAGTCGTCACGCGGGCTGAAATCGTCTATCTGACGAACCAGCTTGCCGTGATGGTCGATACGGGCGTCGCGTTGTCGTCCGCGTTGCGGGCGATCGTCGAGCAGGAACGAAACCCCACACTTCGCCGTGTTCTCAAAGCGATCAGTGCCGACGTGGAAGCCGGCCAGGATTTCTCGAAGGCCCTCAAGAAACATCCCAAGTATTTCGACGAGACGTACGTCGCGTTGGTCCGCGCCAGTGAGGCGACCGGTAGCCTGGGGGAAATGCTGGAAACGATCGCCGCATACCAGCGTGCGCAATTGGAGTCGCGGGCGAAAATCCGCGGGGCAATGATCTACCCTGGGGTCATGTTGTGCTTTGCGGTTGCCGTGACGGTGTTTCTGCTCACATACGTGATGCCCAAGTTCATGCCGATCTTTCAGGCCCGGCACGTCGAATTGCCGGGCATCACGAAGTTCATGATGACCGTGTCGGAACTGGCCACCGGCTATTGGTGGGCATGGATCGGCGGCGTTGCGTCCGTCGTCGCGACATGGTATTTCGTCGGACGCACCGAAGTGGGGCGACGGGCGATCGATCGCCTGAAATTGGGGCTCCCCCTCGTGGGGCCGTTGTTACGCAAAGTGGCGATGGCGCGAAGTCTGAGAACGCTCGGAACGATGCTCGAAGCGGGGGTTCCCGTCTTGGAATCGCTCGACTTGTGTGCGGCCGTGGCCGGAAACGTCCTGTACTACGACTTATGGCAAAACGTCAAGGAAGAAATCTCGACCGGTAGGCAAATCTGCGATGCCCTGCGGAACAATCCGCTTGTGCCGCACTTGCTCGTACAGATGATCGCCTCGGGGGAAGAATCCGGGAAGCTTGGAAAGGTGTTGTTGCGGGTCGCCGAATTCTATGACCGCGATATCGAGTACGGGATCAAAAACGTCACGTCGATGCTCGAGCCGGCGATGATCATGTTCATGGGCGTGGTCGTCGGTTCCATCGGCATGGCGATGATGCTGCCGATCTTCCGGTTGAGTCGGCATCCGTAGGTTTGCGGTTGCCGGCTTCGAAAACGTTCGGTGCAAAGAGTCCACGACGAGAAAACGCCGGAGGCCCTAAAGGCCGTCCGGCGTTCTCGAAAACCTGTAGCCCTGTTGCGTCAGAACCAAGCGCAGGTGAAGCCGCCGTCGACGTTGAATGCGGCACCCGTGATATAGCTGCCTGCCTTGGGCGACAGCAAGCACAACGCGGCACCGACCAATTCATGCGGTTCACCGAATCGGTGCATCGGGGTGTGCTTCATGATGTTGTCGATACGCTCTTGGTCCAGCAACTTGCGATTCTGTTCGGCAGGGAAGAAGCCGGGGCAAATCGCGTTCACGCGGATACCCTTGTCGCCGAATTCTTGGGCGATGCCGCGAGTGAGGTTGACCACTGCGGCCTTCGAGGCGGCATAAGCGAACACCTTCGACAGCGGAAGATGCGACGTCACACTTCCGATATTGAGAATCGATCCGCCGCCGATCTCGAGCATGTGGGGAATGAATACCTGGCAGGCCTCGAACGTCCCCTTCAAGTTGACTGCCATGATCTGGTCCCATTTCGCGGGATCATGTTCCAAAAACGGCGTCCCTAGATTGATACCGGCGCAGTTGACCAGGATTTCGACCCGGCCGGTCACTTGTTTGGCTTCGTCGAGCAGGTTTTCCAGGGACGATCGCTTCGTTACGTCGACAGTCACGTACCGCACGTGATCGCCGTGTTCACGAAGCTTTGCCACTCGCGATTGGCAGGCCTGTTCGTTCAAGTCGGCGACGACGACGTTGGCACCGGCTTGCATCAATCCGGCGCACAATGCACCGCCGAGCTCACCGGCACCGCCGATGACGACCGCCGTTTGGCCCGACAGGCCGAAGAGTTCTTCGAGAAATTCGGCAGGAGTTTTCGGCATGGGCAGGCTCCCTTTCTGATCAGATCGCCCAAATTGTCTTGTGAACGTGTGAAGACCGACGTCGGCTCATGCGTCGGGCGTACGCCGCAGCTTGAGCCATTCGGCATGGAACTTCTCACCCCGCGGCTTGTCGACGCGTTCGAAAGTGTGCGCGCCGAAGTAATCGCGCTGTGCTTGCAGCAAATTGGCGGGAAGATTGGCCGAACGGAATCCATCGTAGTACACCAGCGCGGCTGCAAACGCTTGGACCGGTATGCCGTTTCGAATCGCCGTGCACACGACGTTGCGCCACGCCGGTTGGGCCTTCTCGACCGCTTCTTTGAAATACGGGGCTAGGAGAAGGTTCGACAGTTCCGGGTCGGCGTCAAACGCTTCCTTGATGCGTTCGAGGAAAACGGCGCGGATGATGCATCCCCCGCGCCATAGCATCGGAATCTCGCTGAAATTCAAGTTCCAGCCGAACAACTTGGCCGCCTCGCGCATCTGCACGAAGCCTTGGGCGTAACTGCAAATCTTCGAGGCGTACAGCGATTGCCGAACCTGTTCGATGAACGCTTGCTTGTCGCCCTCGAAGGGCGCCGGTTTGGGGCCGCCGAGAACCTTCGATGCGGCGACGCGTTCATCCTTGAGGCCCGAAAGGTTGCGGGCGTGCACGGCCTCGGTGACCAACGTACTCGGGATGCCCATTTCCAACGCGTGCTGGCTCATCCACTGGCCGGTACCTTTGGCTCCCGCGACGTCGAGGATCATATCGACCAGATCGTTACCGGTTTCGGCATCCTTGACGCTGAAAATGTCCCGCGTGATTTCGATCAAGTAGCTGTTCAGTTCGCCCTTGTACCATTCGGCGAACACGTCGTACAGTTCGGCATTCGACAGCCCTGCGATATGTTTCAAGATCCAATAGGCTTCGCAGATCAACTGCATGTCGCCGTATTCGATGCCGTTGTGAACCATCTTCACGTAGTGGCCGGCTCCATCGGAGCCCACCCATTCGCAGCACGGAATGTCGTTGTTGGGACCGACTTTTGCCGAGATGGCTTGGAAGATCGGCTTCACCAACGGCCAGGCGGCTTCACTGCCGCCGGGCATGATACTGGGACCGTGACGGGCTCCTTCCTCTCCCCCCGACACGCCGGTTCCGATGAACAGAAGCCCCTTCTCTTCGATCTCCTTGGTCCGGCGGATCGTATCCGAGAAGTGCGAGTTTCCGCCGTCGATGATCACGTCGCCCGGCGACAAGAGCGGTACGAGGTCGGCAATGACCGCGTCGACAGGTTTGCCCGCCTTCACCATCAGCATTACCTTGCGGGGTGTCGACAATGAATCGACGACCTCTTGCAGACTGTAACAGGCGACCAGTGACTTGTCTTTTCCTTCACCTTCGACGAGGTCTTTCGTCTTGCTGGCGGTGCGGTTGTACACGGCTACCTTGAAGCCGTGATCCGCCATATTCAAGGCCAGATTGCGGCCCATCACTTCCATGCCGATAACGGCAATGTCACATTTTTCGGACATGATGTGTGCTCCTACAGTATTTGGTTTTCGGGGGACGAGGAATGCCCGTGTCGGCGATCGATCTCAATTATGCTTCTTCAACCCACGGCGGATCGGCGGGCAGATATTTGTCGAAATCGTCCAACAACTCTTGCTGGTAGGCTTCGTCGAACGTTCCGTTGAGGAACCGATCGATACCTTCTTCGTAGAATCGTTTCCAGCTATCTTCTTCGTGGCCGGGGTTGATCGGGAAGAACAAGGCCCCGTTCGCCTTCGCCGCCCGATAGTCACCGGGCGCGTCGCCCAACATGAGGACGTGTCCCGGCGCATAGTTTTTCGCCAGCGACAGGTGTTCCTTTTTCGTTCCGCTCTCCTGGCCGAAGATACGCCGAACGTACTTATCGATACCGTGTTCTTGCCATTCGCGGGTGAGGGCTTCTTCGGGCGTGGCCGACACGACGACCACATCGCACTGTTGCGACAACTTTTCGAGCGATTCGCGGACGTAGGGAAACGGCGGCACGCCTTCAACCATGTCGGCTACGGTGTCGTTGACGGCCTTCGACCATTCCAAGGCGTGCGCCAGCTCCGGATCGCCGGTCTCGTCGACGGCTTTTTGCAAAGCCGGGTTGCCCAGCTTAGTTTCCTTGCTCATCCAATCTTTGACGGCCTGCGGGATGCGGATCGGAATTCCCCGGGCCTTCACTTCGGGACGCCGCGACAGCCGCTCCAGGGTTTCGATCAACGCCGGAAAACGGTTCACACCGCGAGACTTCGAGTACAGATTGACGAATTCGGCACACTGTCGGGCGTATTTGCTGACACCCTGGAGCTTGTAGTACTTGATGATGTTCGGAATGAAGCACTCCTTGTGCTTCAATTCCATGGTGTCGAAAGCGCAACCGTCGGAGTCGATGCCGACCAAAAAATCGTGTTGTTTTTCGAGTTCGATCATGGCTTTTCACTGGAATCTATTGGGACCGATGATTTTCAGAAGTCCGGAACGGGGTAAAGCCGGCCGTTTTTTCCCGAAACGGCACGCAGCCTCTAGTCGTTCTTGGGGCGGTCGGCCTGTGGAACGTACTCGGGCAGCTTCTTTTCGGCGAACAACGGCTCGAAGCGAGTGAGGCGGTGCCGCCCGTCGATCACCGGCAGCGATATCATTTCGTTGCCGATCAGCGGGCGCGCGTAGCGAATGAAATCATCCGTCACGTCGTAACCGTTGGGAGCGATCCAGGCATCGGGGAACGTTCGTTCGCTATTGGCCACTTCGGGCAAGGGAACTTTGTCGTATCGCACGTTGTAGACGGGCCCCGGTTCACGCAAGATGGTTGCCATATACCCGGATTCACCGGCGGCCGCCAAGACGGCCGCTTTTTGGCCCACGCGATAGGCTTCGTCGAGGTCGACCGGTGATGCGTAGGCCATGCTGTGGCGTTGGTCGGTACCCGGCACATTGCCGCGAGCGGCTCCCTTGGTGGCCAATCCGACCTGGTTGAGATAATTCACGACCACTTGGCACACGCTCATCTTGCTCGATCCGAACGCGACGTGGTTGAATGCGTCGCGGACCTCGCCGAGATCCCCTACCTTGAAACCTTCGCTGATCACGACGATACACCGTCCCGATTTGCGAAGCTGATCGTTGACGTTGTCGGCCAGTTGTTCCAACGGGCAGGATCGCTCGGCCAGATAAATCTGAAGCGGCATTTCGCGGTTCGGATCGGCCAATCGGGCGGCTGCCGGGATGAATCCGATCCGCCGTCCCATCGCTTGAATGACCAACACGGGATCGGCGGGACAAGACCCGTTGTTCTCTTCGTTCGCGTATTGGATCATGTGCGTCCAATACTTGGCAACCGACCCGTAGCCCGGCGTATGGTCGATCAGCTTGAACTCGGCATCGCCGACGTCGTTGTCGATGGTTTTCGGGACGCCGACGGCCACCAAGTCGAGTCCGCGTTCGGCCGCCAAGTTGGCGATCTTGTTGGCGGTATCCATTGAATCGTTACCGCCGATGTACAGGAAATATCCGACGTCATGCGTTTTGAAGACCTCGATGACGCGCTCGAAATCTTCGGTTTGGTGTTCCCGCAACTTGTAGCGGCACGTCCCGATGGAACCGGCGACGGGCGTGTACCGGAGAAGGGAAACCTCTTCCGGAGACTGGGAAGAAAGATTGAGAAGCTCTTCTTTGAGGACGCCTTCGATTCCGTGGTAGGCGCCGTATACCGTTCCGATGGCATCGAGGTCGCGACACGCCTCGATGATCCCCTGGAGGCTGCTGTTGATGACGCAGGTTGGACCGCCGCTTTGGGCGACGACGAGATTTTTCTTCCCGCTCATGCTCGATTCAGCTCCTTGGAGGTTGAGGAAGTGTTGTTTCGAGATACGACGGAATGCCTGGTAGACCTTCGCTGCGGTTTCCGAAGGTCGGCGCGCAGGCAACTTGTCGGTTCGACGGCACAAAAAGCGAGTCGTAATGCAAGCCGGCCGTTCAACGCGCACGTATCGACAGCCGAAAGACGTGATCGGCGGAGCACCGTCCCTGGGGCCGGAGAACGACCGTTCCAGCAATCGAGAATCCGATTCTAGATGATTCGGCGTCCGGGAACAATCAACAGAAAACCAATTGGTCTCTTGATTGGCAAATATCGGAAAGAATAGGTGTTTGCAGTTGTCTCGGTATTGCCAGGATGTCGACAAACGCCCGTCGACGGCGCGTTCGACGAGAATAGAGAAAAGGATGGTGATAAAATATCAAATCGGGAAACACGACGCTACGTTCGCCGCCCAAAGTCGCCTCTTTTAGGGGGCTTCGGTGCTGAACGCCTACTTGTCGCCGACCCGTCCTGCCGTGCCGATTAGGCGGATCATTGCCCGCTTGGCGCCTACCGCGTTACCGCGTTTGGCCTCGTCGGCCACGCGATGTGCCAGCAAGGTCAACATGGGGTGGTGTCCGTGTTCCAGCGTGTAACGGGCCGTCTTGTCGCCAAGTTCCGCCAACGAGACGAGATCGTCTTCGCAGGTGGCCGCAATCATTGCGTCGAGCTTGCTGTCGAGGCTTTCGGCAATTTGCTCGACCTTTTCGAGATTGGCGGCCATACGCTGGGCTGCATCGGAAAATCGTCGCGCGTCGATGGACATGAAATCGGCTCCTTGCGGAGGATGAACAGGGAGGATACTTGGGGAAGGCACAATCGCGGCAGGAATACGCGTCGGTTTCTTCTCAGCCAAACATAGCCCCTGAGAGTCTCCAAGCAAATCGGTGGAGAGGCTTTCCGGCGTTCCACTAGCGTAGCTTGTATTGATTTTGAGGAAGGTAATGATTTGTGCGCCGGTTGGGTTCGGCCGTGGCGTTGACGGGCGACTTGAAAGAGGGATGTTGCACGATCGCGTGCCAGGGGAATATGGCATTCTGCCGCCAATCTGGTGGTACGCGTGACAACGATCGAAAAATATAATTCATCAGTTTTTCGTGCGTCTTCATTGGGAACTGCTGCTGGACGCCGTGTAAAAGTGATCTTTCGCGAAAGCAAGAAAGGGTGATGACGGACGAAGTGTTGTCGTAGGAGTTCAAAGGCTCAAGGGGCGACCGCACGATGTCGGAGAACCGAGATGGATGGAAAGAATCCCGCGAAATGGCTTCGCCCCGGGCGCGAGACCGGCCCCCCGTCGCAGTACGATGGCGGTCTCGATCGCGCAGCCGTGTTTCTTCAGCGACTTCACACAGAACTGGAAGTAGCTGCTCGTATCCATCAGAGTCTGTTGCCCAGCTCGGTTGAGCATCCCGACATCGAAGTGGATGTGCGCTATCAGCCGTTGGATCAAATCGGTGGCGACTATTGCCAAATTCGGTTTTCGGATCGCGACACGTGCTACCTGACGATCAGCGATGTTTGCGGCCACGGGTTCGGGGCCGCCCTGTTAGCGACACGGATTAGCAGCGAGGTCCGCCACGGTATCTTGTACGGCTTGGCACCATCGGTCATCGTTTCATCGTTGATGGAGTTCTTTTATGAATTCGTGCCCGATTGCGGCTTGTTTTTTAGTTTTTTCATCACGCGTATCGACTTGGCGGACAAGCAATTGACGTGGTGCGGCGCGGGGCATCCGCCTGGAATGCTGTTGAAACGCGAGGGACGCGACGGCCTTTTCCTGAACAGTCAAAACCCCCTGGTCGGGATCGGAGTCGGCAATAGTAAGGAGCCGTGTTCCGACCAGGTTTCCATTCGGCCCGGCGATCGACTCGTGTTATATACCGACGGGTTGACGGAAGCGCCGAATCGCCAAGGGCGGCCGATCGGTACGCGACACTTGATGGGTATTTGTTTGTCGGCGTTCGACTTGGAAGTGCCCGATGCCTCGGCGCGAATTTTTTCGGAAGTGTCTCAGTTTGAAAGCGGTCGCGCAACCGACGACCGAACATTGATCGTCGCGCAATTCCGTTGATTCAAGGGTAACGTGTCGCGATTCCCTCGCTTGTCGTTTCGGCGGTGGTCGAAATTGACGGTAAAGGTGCCAGATACGGGCGAATCCGCTCCAAGGTCCGAGGCCCGATACCTTTTACCCGCGTGAGGTCTTCCAGACGCCGATACGGTCCATCTTGCTCGCGCGATATCACGATTCGCTTGGCCAGCGTTTCTCCGAGTCCGGGAAGTTGTGCCAGTTCGGGCCAGTCGGCCTCGTTGATGTCGACCTGAAACTCGTACGATAGTTCCGCGGCGGTTTCGAACTCGATTGTTTCACGACTGCCCAGATTGGCCCAGGCATACCAAAGCATTCCGGCGACCAGCCAAATCACCGTCAAGACGGCGATTGAGGGTTGGTCGACGAACTCCCATAGAAGCGCCTTCTCCGGTTCGCGAGGTTCCGGTTTGGTGTCGGGAGAAGCTTGGTCTGCCATCGGTTGCCCCAATAAGAATCGTCCGGCGGAAATGGACGATGTCGATCTCGAGATCGACAACATATCGGATTGTTTGCCCAATGACCAGACCTCGTCCGAGCGGGCGCATCGATTGCCTTGCGGGCGATGCGGGCAGGGGTACAATGCACGGAGAATTCGGGGATCGTATCGAGATGCCTGCGAGGGGAGATCGTGAAAAAAGAGTTTCGACAAATTGAATGGAGCCGCGAGGTCGAATCGGAAGCCGACCGCATCATTGCGTGGGCTTTCGAAGAGGATTGGGGGACGGCCGGCGACATTACCTCGCGGGCGTTGTTGCCCGACGACCTGACCGGAGCAGCCGACCTGGTTCCTCGAAGCGACGGCATTGCCGCCGGGATGCCGTTGGTGTCCGACGTGCTCCGGCATGGCGATCCCGAGTTGCAATGGACGGCGTTCGTTCGGGATGGGCAGCCCGTCAGGGCGGGACAGCCGATCGGCCGGATCGAGGGCAACGTGCGGGCGCTGCTGGCGGTCGAGCGCGTGTTGTTGAATCTGTTGGGACGCCTGTTCGGCATTGCGACCACCACGCGGCGCTTTGTCGACGCCGTAGCCGGGACCCGCGCCCGAATCTACGATACGCGCAAGACGACGCCGGGTTGGCGACGTTTGGAAAAGTACGCCGTGCGCTGCGGCGGCGGTTTCAATCATCGCCTCAATCTCGAGGCTGCCGTCCTGATTAAAGACAATCATCGAGCCGCCGGGGCAAGGCTATGGAGACTTCCGCCTTCCGCGGTACCGAAAGAAGCCGTGGCTAGAACCAGAAGCTATCTGGAAAAACGTTTGTCGGCCCAAGAGCTCGAGGATTTGATCATCGAAATCGAAGTCGATGATCTCGATCAACTGGCAAACGCGTTGCAGGCTGCCCCGGACGTCGTGTTGTTGGACAACATGAGCTGCGACGCGCTTGCCGAGGCGGTCGCGTTGCGCGATCGGACGGCGCCCCATGTCGAGTTGGAGGCTTCCGGTGGAGTGCGGCTCGAGACCGTGCGCGAGATCGCCCAAACCGGTGTCGAGCGGATCAGCGTGGGGGCGTTGACGCACTCGGCGACTTGTTTCGATTTGGGCCTCGATTGGGCTTGACGGTGCCGCGCTGGACCGATGGAAGCGGCCGTGCAGCCCGAACGGCTACAGCGTTCCCTTCGTGCTGGGAACGTCCTTGATGCGTCCGTCGGGTTCGAGTGCCATGCGAACGGCGCGTGCCGTCGCTTTGAACACGGCCTCGGCGATGTGATGACCGTTTTCTCCGTGGTGAACGATCACATGCAGATTTGCCGCGGCTTTGTTTGTGAACGCCTGCCAAAATTCGCGAACGAGTTCGGTGTCGAATTGCCCGATTTTCGGTGAGGGAAATCGAGCTTGAAAAACCAGATGCGGTCGTCCCCCGAAATCCACGGCCGCGGTGGCCAGCGTTTCGTCCATCGGCAGTGTGAAATGCCCGTACCGGCGAATGCCGCTTTTGTCTCCTAACGCCCGGTCAAACGCAGTTCCCAAAACGATGCCGACGTCTTCCACCGTGTGGTGCTGATCGATATGTAGGTCGCCGTCGGCTCGAATCTCGAGATCGACCGCCGCATGCTTGGCGAACAGTGTCAACATATGATCGAAAAAACCGACCCCGGTGGCGATGCGGCTGCGTCCGTTGCCGTCGAGATCGAGTAAAACTTCGATGGAGGTTTCCGAGGTTCGTCGTTGAATCTGGGCGGTTCGAGGCATAGAGGTGCCTTTTCGATCGTTCGCTGGATTTGCCGAGCGACGGAAAGCGCCGAGCGATTGAGCGTGCGCCGCTTCACGTCGATGAAGCCAAGATGTCTTCGAGTTCGCTGAGCAACGTGTCGATTTCGTCGTCGGTCCCCACGGTGATTCGCAATCCGTCGCCGTAACCTTCGTAATTCATGTATCGGACAAGGATCCGGCGGCGTTTCAATTCCTCGTAGATCGGCTGTACAGGCCGATCATTCCGAGTGGCCCACACAAAATTCGCGTGAGAGTCGGTCAAAGTGAAGCCGAGTGCCGTCAAGGCGACGCTGAGTTTCTTGCGGGTTGCAAGGATTTTACGGCGATTGTCGGCCAGCCAGCGTTGATCTTCGATGGCTGCCGCGGCTCCGGCAATCGACAGGGCGTCACAGTTGTACGAATCCTTCACTTTGCGCAGTTGCTCGATGACGTGCGGTTGAGCCACGAGGAAGCCGAACCGCAGCCCCGCCAAGGCGTACGACTTACTTAACGTCCGCGAGACGAGGATTTTTTCGTTTCTCGCGACCAAATCGAGACAGTTCGTGTCCGCGAAGTCGACATACGCTTCGTCGACCAGCAAGGGACAAGGGAGTCTATCGGCCAGCGCGAGGATTTCTTCCGGAGGAATCAGCGTGCCCGTCGGACTATTCGGGTTGGGAAGATAGACCAGACGAAGACGCTCGGTGTCGTCGAAGAGCGAATCGTCCAATCGCCAGTCGGCTGTGAAAGGAACCTCCTCGCTTCGAGCCGATTGAAGCTCGGCTAGAACCGAATACAGCACATAACTGGGACGCGGATAGCGGACGACATCGCCCGCTTCGACGAATGCGCGAGTGACGATCGTAAGGATGTCGTCGCTGCCGTTGCCCGCCAGAATCCAATCGGGATCGACGCCGAGAACCTTCGACGCTGCAATCCGAAAAGGCGTAGCCAAAGCATCCGGATACTTCTGAAGTCCCCCTTCGAGAACCGCCCGAATGGCTTCGAATACCTTCGGCGAGGCAGGATACGGGTTTTCGTTCGTATTCAGCTTGATGTACCGGCCGTCTTGAGGTTGTTCACCCGGTGTGTAGCCGGCCATCGAAAGGATCGTCTTGCGGAAGTTCATGGAGTTTTCCAACGTGCCCCATCCCGGAACGAGCAGTGTCATCAAATCAGGCGTTTTTCTGCGGGCATCGAACTTCAACGCTGGCGCGATGCGCGGTCAATCCCTCGCGCGTGGCCAGCAGGCAAATGTCGTCGGCCAGCGATGCCAGGCCTTCGGCCTCGCAATGAATCACGCTGGTCGGTTTGAGGAAGTCGTTCGCCGAAAGTGCGCCGGCGAATCGGGCCGTACCGCTTGTCGGTAACACGTGCGACGGCCCGGCCGCGTAGTCGCCGACGGCGACCGGCGTATAGTTGCCGAGGAATATCGCTCCGGCGTTGCGAATCGATTCGGCCATCGCCTCGGCGTTTTCCGTCACGATGTGCAAGTGCTCAGGCGCTACCAAATCGGTAATACGGCAGGCTTCCTCAGGAGATTGCACGAGGATGACGGCGCCGAATTCTTCGAGGCAAGCGCGAGCGAGATCGCCCCGCTCGAGTCCTGGAATCGCTTCGGCCAAGCAGTCTAACACCGACCGGAGAACGTCTTCCTCCCATCCGATCAAGACACTTGCCCCAGGGGAATGTTCGGCCTGAGCAAGAAGATCGTAAGCGGTAAACTTCGGATCGGCCGTGTGATCGACAATGACGACGACTTCGCTCGGTCCTGCGATCGAGTCGATATCGACCTCCCCGAAAACGTGCTTCTTTGCCAAGGCAACGAACAGATTCCCGGGGCCGACGATCTTGTCGACCCGTTCGATCCCTTCGACACCGTAGGCCAAAGCGGCTACCGCCTGCGCGCCGCCCATCGCGTACAGTTCCCGAATCCCCAATTCCCAACAAACGGCCTGAATGTCGGGGTTCAATGCCCCAAATTCGGTGGGCGGGGCGACGACGACCACCTCCTCCACGCCCGCCACTTGGGCCGGGACGACCGTCATGAGTACCGTCGACGGATACGCTGCGGCGCCTCCGGGCACGCAACAACCGACGCGTCGCATCGGGCGATATCGCTCGACGAGGTAGCTGCCGGCACGTTCCAAGCGGACATCCTTGTGTAAGATTGCCGTTTGGAATTCCCGAATATTGTCCCGGATTCGACGGACGGTGTGGAGAAGTTCCGGAGGACAGGCCGCGTGAGCCGCCTCCATCGCCTCCGGCGCGATGCGGATCGTTTGCGGCGTTGCTTCGAACTTGTCGATGGCTCGTGAATAGTGTTCGAGTGCGGTCCATCCGCGTTCGGCGATATCGTTGCAAATCCTTTTCACCACGTCGTTTGGGGAAAGGGCTTCGCCGAAGATTTCGATCGTGCGGCGTCTTCCCGACTCGCTGACGACATCCCCGCGAGGGCTCAGTTTTTCGCGCAAAGCGGACAGCCCGGCCGCAAAATCGTCACGGCTGCTGTCGAACCATTGAATGTTTAGTGCGTTTGTCATTGATCTGGTGTTTGCTGGGCGAAGTGGGCGCTCTCAACGCGACGAAAAGCGAGAGTACGTGTGTAATTCCCTCTCATTGTGATCTAGCCGTCGGTTACGGAAAAGCCCCAAGAGCGGTCACAGCTTCGGAACCCTTTCAAAGCGAGAAACGTCTTACCAGGGAGGTTCGTCGATTTCAAAACGGCAATCGAGCGGCAGGTGCACGATCGGCAACCACATTGGGATTTCCCATTGCTGTGTACTACATTTGTGGGAGGATGGGGGGAACGGAGACGCTCGGTGATCGAGGGCGTTGCCTGCTTGTGAGTCGGACGGACTTGCCGTGGAGTCGGCAAAACTCGAACAGATGGATGGCGTTTCATGGGCCGACCGTTATTTGTCATCACGTGCACGACCTGCCAAGCGAAGCTTCAGGTCCGGGATCCGTCGGTGATCGGGGCGATCGTGGCATGTCCCAAGTGTGAAAGCATGGTCCAAGTGACGCCGCCACCGGGTTGGGAAATACCCAGCGAACCGGAAGCTTCGGCAACACCCGAGCAAGCTTTGCCGCGAACGGGGGGCGATGCTGCTTCCTCCCAACCGCAGGAAATTCGCGCACAGGTTGATCCGGAGCGGGCGGAAAAGTCTTCTGCGAATCGCTGCGACCCTTCGCCTGTCGGGGCTGCGGCGGTCGGGGGTACGGCGGCCGACATCGTTCAGCGGCAATCCGAACCGCCCGCGGAAACGGGTAAGGATTTGAGCCTCGCTGCTGGTGAATCGAGCGAAACACATGCCGCCGATTCTTCAGCCGCGGACGTACCGGACTATGTCTCACCGATCGAGGCGGCCGCACGTCGTTGGTTGTACCTTGTCGGAGGTGGGGCGGCCGTGTTGGTGGTCGGAATCGCCGTTTGGTTTGCGTTGCCTCGCCGGATTCCGACGCCTACCTCCAAGCCGGAAACGGTTCCTGCGCCCTCCGAATCTCCGCAGGCGGTAAGCAGTGAAAAAGCGACGGTCGAGGAACCGGCTCTGGTTGAAGCGGAAACAGCCGAGTATGTGCGTTGGATACCACAAGACTCGGTGTTTGTGATGCACGGGCGGTTGGTCGATTGGCCTCGTGTTTTCGAGCTGATCGAATTTCCCCACAGTGAATTCGCCGAACTATGGCCCGACTTGCTCGGTACGCTTCGGATCGGTCCGGACGCCGTCGAGTATGTGACCTTCGCTTGCGTCGATGCGGCCCATCCGGCGGAATCTTGTGTGGCCGTGCTGGAACTGAGGGAAGGGCACGACGCGAACGCACTTGCCGTAGAAGGCGAAGCGGTTCCCTTTTCGGTGGACGGGAAACCGGTGCGACGATTCGCGAGTACGAAGTGGTCGCACCCTGTTGTCGTCGTCGATTCGCGGATACTGGTGACCGGGCGTGACGACTTGTTGCGTCGCCTGCCGCGCATGCCGGAGTTGAAAGATGACGGTGATTCGCCGGCGTGGGCACCGGGACGGTTGCCGCCGTCGAGCGGGGAGCGGCTATTCGCGGTGGACTTGGAGGCGATGCGAAAGGCCGGTCGACGCTTGCCCGACTGGTGGGCGGATGTCGATCCCGATTCCGCCGAGGCGTGGCACACGGTCTGGGCGGTCGGACGCTGGTTCGTGGCGGCAACCGCGCTAGACGAGGAGGCACTTGCGCTTCTTTTCCGCTGCGAGACCCCGGAAGAGGCAAAACGGGTGTACGACGCTCTCCAGCAGATGTCGGCACGCGTGTTGCCGCTGTTGGATCGTCAAGAACAGCTCTTGCAAGAGCGGTTGAAGGCGGGAAGTTTGCCCGCCGATGCGGCCTCGGTCGTCGATCTCGTGTTGACGAACCTGCGCGAGGGGCTGAACAAAGCCAAGTGCGAACAAATCGACGCCGACGTATGGTACCGCTTACCGCGCGAGCTGATCGAAGACGAAAAGATGACGGTGCTCGAAGCGGCGCTGCCGGTCTTCAGCGAACATCGAGCTGCAGCGGGATATACGCTGGATTGCCGCCGACATGAAGCGTTGGGCGGATCGTGTGCCGCCTATCTGAAAGCCGAGAAAGCGTTTCCCCCCGCTGCCGTCGGAGGCGGGCTCGTCCCTCCGCAAACGCGATTGAGTTGGCTTGCCTTGATGTTGCCCTACATGGGGCATCTGGACTGGTCGGAGCAGTTACAACCCGGGTATTCGTGGAACAGTGTGCAAAATCGACCGATCGCTCGTCGCGAGCTGCCCGAGGTGATCAATCCGGTTTTCGGGCGAACGACGGCTCTGCCCCCCTACCCCGACACACACTACGTGGGCGTGACGGGCGTCGGCGAGGGGGCCGGCATGCTGCCTGCCGATGATCCGAAGGCGGGCGTCTTTTCGTTTGTTCGCCGGACGCGATTGGAGGATATCGGCGACGGTGCCAGCAACACCATTGCCGTGCTGGGGGCGGCGGCGAATCGCGGACCGTGGGCTTCGGGGGGGACGGCGACCGCACGATCGCTGACCAAACCGCCTTACGTCGATGGTCCCGACGGCTTCGGAAGTGGGCAGCCGGGAGGCATGCTCGCGTTGATGGCGGATGGATCGGTACGGTTTGTTCGCCGAGATGTGGATGATCGTGTCCTCGAACAATTGGCGACGATCAACGGGGGCGAATCGGCGACTGTCGATGTGCTCATTCCCGCGCAGGATTATCGTCCATTCGATATGCCGAAAGAAGAGGAAAAACCACCGAAGCCAGGCGACGTCGAATCGGCGACGCCTTCCGGGGCCCCAAATGTTCAACCGGGAGAAGTCGTTGAATTGCCGGCAATCGACGTTGCTGCGCGCTTGTCGTTGTCGGCGGCGAAATTGCAATCGGGAAACGCGACGTTGGGCGAGTTCATCGGTGTCCTCTCTCGGCTGACCGGCGTACCGATTTCGCTTGACTTGGACGCCCTGGAGGCTGTGGGCGAATCGGCCGGTAGCGTGCCTGATATCGTTCTGCAAGAGACGGATGTTGCATCGGCCCTCGACGCCTTGGCGGAGACGCTGGGATTGGAGGTTCGTGCCGATGATTATGGGGTCCGTCTTACCTTGCCGGACGAGCGACGGCGGGTGATTGAAATCGAGTACGGGGCGGATCGTCTGCCGGGCAAGTCGGCAACCGAATGGCAAGCGGCGGCAAAGATCGCCCAAGAAATGGTGGCTCCATCAACTTGGGCCGATGTGGGGGGCGATGGAACGATTCGCGTCGCGGGTGACGGATGGATCGTCAACCAGACGCCCCTCGTTCATGCGCGATTGAGTCGCTTCTTGGAGGAGTGGAACCGGCTTCGGAGGATGGCGGCAGCCGGGCCCGTGGCTTGGCGAGACGTGCGCCGCATCAACCCGTGGTTGGCGGTGGACGAATCGCTGAACACCCCCGTTACAATTCTTCGGTACGAGATGGTTCCGTGCGAGCGTATCTTGGCCGACATCAATGCAGAAACCGACCTGACGGTCGTCGCCGATTGGTACAACTTGAGAGCGGTCGGCGTTCGACCGAATCGGTTGATGACCTTCGCGATGCAGAAACAGCCGCTGGGCGCAGTGCTGGAGCAGTTCGCGATACAACTCGAGGGGCGTCTGCGGGCAGTCGACGATCGCACGATCGAGATCACGTTACCGTCGATTGCCGATCGGGATGTGTGGGCGTGGTTCCCGGTAGACGAGTTCTTGGCTGCCGGTTGGACGGTAGGCCGCATTCGGGAAGCGATTGTGACGAACCATGCCCCCGAGTCTTGGGAAAATCGGAATAGCGAGGCCGCGATTGCTTATGACGAAGATGCGCGGACGTTCGTCGTGCGACACAAGCCGACGGTGATTCGCCAAATTGTCCAATGGGGCGACAAAGAGCTTGGATTACCTGAGCAGGCCGTACCCCCGGAAAGCGAGGCTCCTTCCGACTCGCGTTGACACGGTAACAGTTGACACGGTAACAGCGGTAAGGATTCTCCCAATTTTCACAGAACGCGCTTGTCTCGAACGGCACTTTACGCAAAAATAACAGTAGATATCCGAAACGAGTTGGCACTTGCCGACCGATGGAACAAGTAGCGAGGAATGTTTTGACTCTTTGGGGACTCAGCATCGAATACCGATGAACGGCACGTTTTTCGGCTACTTCTGGTTTTATTTTAGCCCGCCGGGTTGCGGGGCCGGAGGTGGTCTGTAGATCGAGCCGTTCCAACGATCGACAAGACAAACAAGCCCCGACAACCCACCGTGGGATGTCGGGGTTTTTTCGTGGTTCCGTACCGTTCGAGACAGCAATGAAGACTCCAAGGGAACCGTAACGCCGGACCCCGATCGAGAACCTTTCAGGAGACTTTTACCATGATTGTCGTGATGCGACACGACGCAACCAAGGAACAAATCGAACACATGATTCGCCGCGTCGAGCAATTGGGATTGACTGCTCATCCCATTTACGGCGAGGAGCGAACGGTGATTGCGGCCGTCGGTAACAAGCGGGACGAGCATCGGGCCTCGCTGGAAAGCGGCCCCGGCGTCGCCGAAGTCATACCGATTTTGGCGCCGTACAAGGTGGCCAGCATAGAAGTGAAGAAAGAGCGGACGATCGTCCAGGTAGGCGGGTTCGTCGCGGGAAATTCGCACTTGGGAGTGATTGCCGGTCCGTGCTCGGTGGAAAACGAGGAGCAGACGCTGGCCACGGCGAGGGCGGTGAAGGCGGCGGGAGCGACCGCGCTTCGCGGCGGCGCTTTCAAGCCGCGCACGAGTCCGTACAGCTTCCAGGGGCTCAAAGAGGAAGGATTGAAAATTCTGGCTGCGGCCCGCGCCGAAACCGGGTTACCGATCGTCACCGAGGTCATCACGCCGGCCGATGTCCCCTTGGTCGCTCGATATGCGGATGTGCTCCAGATCGGCGCGCGGAACATGCAGAATTACCGGCTGCTTGAAGCCGTGGGCGTCGCCGGAAAACCTGTTCTCTTGAAACGGGGACCGGCGGCCACGCCGGACGAATTGTTGCTGGCTGCCGAGTACATTCTCAATTCGGGAAACCAGCAGGTCATGCTCTGCGAACGCGGCGTGAGAACGTTCGAATCGCATACCCGATTCACCCTTTCGCTTGCGACGGTGGCTTGGCTGCACGAACGAACGCATCTGCCGGTCATCGTCGATCCCAGCCATGGAACCGGTCACGCCTCGTTGGTGCCGCGAATGGCCGCCGCCGGGGTGGCCGCGGGGGCCGACGGATTGATGATCGAGGTTCATCCGCAGCCGGAAACGGCACTGTCGGACGGCTTCCAGTCCCTCACGTTCCAGCAATTCGAAGAAACCATGGAACTGGTGCGTCGCGTGGCCGACGCGGTGGGGAAGACATTGGAACCCGCCGATTCTCCCGTAACGGCCGCGCACTGACGACTGCGTGGGCAAAGAAAGACGGCCGCTCTTGCACTGCCGTAGCGGGCAGTAAGGACGGCCGCGGGTGATTGGACGCTGATTTAAGATAGGGCGCTCTCGTGAATCGATTCGGCCGGGTCACCTCACGGTCGTGTACGCCCTGCCTCCGTGTCTTGTTGTAGTTTTTCCCCGAGCGAGCGAGTCAGTTCTTCGTACTTTTCGGCAAGGTTCGTTCGCTCGCCGATGTCTTCTGCGAGGTTGTATAGTTGAGGTTGCGGATCGTTACCCAACTCGATGTTCGTGTTGGTGTTCATTTTCGGACCGTTCGACGGGCGAATGTACTTCCACGGTCCTTTGCGTAAGGCGAGGGTCTTGGCTTGCTCGACAAGGTATTCACGTCCCTTCGGCGATTGCCCCAGCAATGCCGGTAGGACATTGAAACTATCGGGTGCCGCGTCGTCGGGAAGCGGACGATCGAGCAGATCGGCGAACGAAGCCAGAAAATCGACGTGACACACCAAGGCATCGGTTTCGCCGGGGTTTACGATTCCCGGCCAGCGGACGATCATCGGTACCCGCGTGCCTGCTTCGAAGATGCTGTACTTGCCGCCCCGCAATGGGCCGCCGGGCGTGTGGCCGTTCAAGTTCTCGACAGAGCCGTCGGCGTATCCGTCGTCGACGACCGGTCCATTGTCACTGGAGAAGATCAGCAACGTGTGGTCGGCCAGCCCGAGGCGATCCAACGTGTCCATGATTTGGCCCACGGACCAATCGAATTCGACGATCGCGTCGCCCCGCAGTCCGCAGCCACTCTTTCCGCGAAATCGCGGATGGGGACATCGCGGCACGTGAATGTCGTGGGTGGCGAAGTACAGGAAGAAGGGCCTGTCCTTGTTTTCTTCAATAAATCGAACCGCCTTGGCGGTGATCGTGTCGGCTATTTCTTCATCGACCCAGCGGGCCGCGTGTCCCCCGCTCATATATCCGATGCGACTGATGCCGTTGACGATCGTGTTGTTGTGACCATGGCTGAACGGATACTTGAGCAATTCGGGGTGTTCGGCTCCCGTGGGATCGTCTCCGATCGGTTTGCCGTAGCTTACTTGGATCGGATCGTTCGGGTCGAGTCCGACCACGTGATGGTTTTCGACATACACGCACGGGACTCGGTCGCCCGTGGCAGGAATCAGAAAGGCGTAATCGAACCCGATTTCCAGCGGGCCGGGAGCAATCTTGCCGTTCCAATCGAGGTTGCCGCTCCCAAGGCCTAAGTGCCACTTGCCGACGACGCCCGTGCGATATCCGGCCTCGTGAAACAATGAGGCCAAAGTCGTTCGTCCCGGCTCGATGATGAGAGCCGCAGCTCCCGACAGAACACCGGTGCCCTTTCGCCGAAACGCGTATTCGCCGGTCAAGAGTGCGTATCGTGAGGGAGTGCACGTGGCCGCCGGCGCATGGGCGTCGCGGAAAAGCAATCCTTGCGACGCGAGTCGGTCCAAGTTGGGGGTCGGAACGTTGGTGGCGCCGTAGCAGCCGATGTCACCATAGCCGAGATCATCGGCGTAGATGATGACCACGTTCGGTTTTTGGCCCCCCTGCCCTTGGTTCGCAAACATGCAAACCGCGATGGCTGCCGCGAAAAGAACGACAGGCAGTCGGACCGTGAAACGTCGAAGTGTGCTCATGATCGGAACATCCTGCGTTGGAAAAACGTGTTGTAGCGGGTGTCACGAGGGCGTTTGCCGAGCAACACCGCCGTTGCGAAGACTTTCTTGGAATCCCGATTCGGCAGGTCGTTTTTGCTTTGTTGTACTCGCTTTTTGTATGTTTGCAAGGCGTTCGCGCGCACGATCGGAATCGACGCGGAAAAACGAAAGGGGAAGTTTCTTCGATTCGCATCGAGAAGCCCGCGTTGGTATTCTGAAGTGCCGCCATGATAGAGGAAATCTGGAACGCGGCCGGGGACCTTTCAAGATTCATAGAACGCGAGCGACATGCCTCAGAAAGCTGACGTGCTGTCGTTTCGCCAAGGACTCTCGTTTGGGAATAATCTAGCAGGACGGCGGACGACGAAGATGAGTCATTCCAGACGCAGCGTCTTGCGAGCGGGTTTGGGCGGGGCGATTTCGATCGTCGGTATCGGGGAGGGCCGAGCTTCTGTTACGTCGTCGCTCGATGAATTGGGCGATATCGTCAAAAGCACGCGGCGACAATACGCCCTTCCGGCGATGGGGGCAGCTCTCGTTCTGGACGGGAAACCGGTAGGCACGGCGGTCTCCGGTGTGCGCAAGTGGGGATCGCAAGAGCCGGTAGCGGTGAGTGATCCGTTTCATCTCGGATCGTGCACGAAAGCGATGACGGCGACGATGCTGGCTGTACTCGTGCACGAAGCGAAGTTGCGTCCGCGCGACACGCTCGGGGAGTTGTTGGGTCACGTCTTGCCATCGCTGCACGACGACTACCGCCCGGTGACGATTTCCGACTTGTTGACGCACCGAGGTGGTTGTCCCAAGGATACCCTTTCCGGTTTTTCGTTGGGGGATGTGCATCGGTTTGCCGGCCCGACGTCCCACCAACGACTCGAGTTGGCTCGTCGCGTACTGACACGTCCGGCGCCGTATTCGCGAGGCACGTTTCATTATTCGAATTGCGGGTACGCCTTGGCGGCGACTTGCGCCGAGCAAGTAACCGGCCGGAGTTGGGAGCAGTTGATGCGGGAGATCGTGTTCGAGCCGTTGGGAATGAATTCCGCCGGGTTCGGGCCGATGGGCACACGCGGTCGTATTGATGCCCCCTGGCAGCATCGGTGGGGGGACGGAAAGCTCATCCCGGTCGAGCCGGACCGCCGGCATGACAACCCGCCCGCCATGTGGCCCGCCGGCGGTGTGCATGTGAACCTGTGTGATTGGGCGAAGTTCGTCCATTTTCATATGACCGACGGGAAAACTCCGACGTGGCCGACGGTCGACTCGTACCATGGGGAATTGGAGGGGCAAGGGCCTCACGTGAAAGCGGCGAAAACCGCCACGGTGCTCGACTTGACGGATCCGGAGGTTCGCTCGCTTCATACGCCGCCTGCGGGCACCGATTATGCTTGGGGATGGCAGATCGTTCGGCGTCTGTGGGCCAAAGGCCCCGTACTTACGCATGCCGGTACCAACACCATGAATTACGCTGTCGTGTGGTGTTCTCCGGCAGATGCCTTTTTCGTGCTGGTCGTAACGAACTGCGGCGGCGATGTTGCCGCGAGGGCTTGTGATACCGTCGCCGCCGATACGATTCGAACGTTTCTGAAATGAACCTTGAGGGTGACATGGTTTCAGCTTGTGAGGCGAAATGCGGAAGCCGCACGATGGATTATCCCAAGGAGCGGAGACAAATGATCGGAGGCACCTTTGCCAAGTGCGTATTGTGGGCGTCCTTTGTGACAGTGATCTTTTCCGGCATTTCGAACGTCCGGGCGCAAGGATCGAGGGCCGACTACGAGCGGGCCGCAGCTTACGCTTCGAAGGTGCGCAACACCGTGTTTCGTGCCGACATTGCGCCGCATTGGTCCGCGGAAGATCGAGGATTGTGGTACCGGGTCCAAACCGGTCCCGATGCTTGGGAGTTCGTATTCGTCGATTGCGAACTTGGAGTGCGGAAACCTGCATTCGATCACCGGTATGTGGCTGAAGCCTTGTCGAAGGCCGTCGGAAAGCCCGTGGCGCCTCAGCGATTGCCGTTGGAAATAGTCGATGTGGCAGACGGGGGCAATGTCGTCATCGTGCGATCGTTTGCGCGTCTATGGCGAGTTTACAACGACCCGCCGGAGTTCGCCCCTCTGGGGGCAGAGGATGATGCGACGGACGTTTCGGGCGACGACGGGATGCGAGGTGTCCGACTACTGCGTCGGTGGAAAGACGCCGGGCCGCGCGGCGTCGAAACGTCGATCGTTTTTGAGAACGCGATGGATCGCAAACTGCAACTGTATTGGCTGAGCAGCGAACGCGAGAGGAAGTTGTATCGGGAGTTGAAGCCGGGCGAAAAACACCGACAGCATACCTTCGCCGGTCACGTGTGGTTGGTTACGGACGAATCCGACCGGCCTGTTGTGATGCTTACCGGCACCTGGCAACCGGGCTTCGTTCGAATCGCAGCCGAGCAGGATGTCGATTGGCCGCCGCGAGATCGGAATGATCGGCCGTCGGGTACGTCCCCCGACGGGAAATATCGTGCGTTCATCCGAGACGATAACGTATGGATTCGAACAGATGCGGGAGAGACCTTTGCCCTTTCGGACGACGGGACACGCGAGGATCCATACGTGGGGCGTTTTTCGTGGTCGCCCGATTCGCGAAAACTTGTCGTGGTCAAAGAGAAGCCGGAACAAAAACACCCGGTGTACCTAATCGAGTCCAGCCCGAAAGATCAAGTGCAACCGAAATTGCACGAACTCCAATACTTGAAGCCGGGAGATCGAATCGCACAACCTCGTCCGAAAGTCTTCAACGTGCCGGATCGGCGGAAAGTTTTCGACGACGACACGCGAACACCGAACCCGTGGTCGGTCTCCCGACTTCATTGGTCCCCCGATTCGCGAACGTTCTACTTTCTCTATAACGAACGCGGACACCAACGATTGCAATTGATCGCCGTCGATGCCGAGACAGGTAACTCTCGCGTAGTCGTCGACGAACGATCGAAAACGTTCATCGATTACGCCTATAAGGAGTTCACGCACTACCTCGACGACTTAAACGAAATTCTGTGGATGAGCGAACGCGATGGTTGGAATCACCTGTACAGGATCGACGCTCGAACCGGACGCGTGCTCAACTCGTTGGGAAGCGGCCATTGGGTCGTTCGCAAGGTGGAACGGGTCGATGAAGAGAAACGGCAGGTGTGGTTTGCCGCAGGTGGCGTTTGGCCCGAACAGGATCCGTATTATTTGCATCTTTGTCGGGTCGATTTCGACGGAACGGGATTTGTGAGATTGACCGAAGGAGACGGTACGCACGAGTGGACTTTCTCACCGACGGGCAAATACTTCATCGACCGGTGGTCGCGAGTCGATTGTCCGCCGGTCCACGAACTGCGCCGAAGCGACGACGGATCGTTGGTGTGCGTCCTCGAGCGAGCCGATTGGTCCAGGCTGCTGAAGACCGGGTGGCGCCCTCCGGAACGTTTTGTTGCCAAGGGTCGCGATGGGAAGACGGATATCTACGGGATTATCGTTCGGCCTACCAATTTCCATTCGGACCGAAAATACCCGGTTATCGAGAAGATTTACGCCGGCCCGCAAAGTGCCTACGTTCCGAAGCAATTCGGGTTTCACAACGATCTTTACGAAATGGCGGAACTCGGCTTCATCCTCGTTCAAATCGACGGAATGGGGACGTCGCATCGGTCGAAGGCGTTTCACGACGTTTGTTGGAAAAACTTGGGGGATGCAGGTTTTCCCGACCGGATCCCGTGGATCAAGAAAGCGGCCGAAAGCCATCCGGAAATGGACCTTACGCGGGTGGGGATTTATGGCGGCTCGGCAGGTGGACAAAACGCTCTGCGGGCGCTATTGGTTCACGGCGACTTCTACAAGGTGGCCGTGGCCGACTGCGGCTGTCACGATAATCGTATGGACAAGATCTGGTGGAACGAGCTTTGGATGGGATGGCCCGTCGGACCGCATTATGCCGAGCAGTCGAACGTCACACAAGCGCATCGTCTGACGGGAAAGCTCTTGCTGATCGTCGGTGAGCTGGATCGCAATGTCGATCCGGCATCCACCATGCAGGTCGTCAATGCCTTGATCGAGGCCGACAAAGATTTCGATTTGCTCGTGATTCCCGGTGCCGGCCATGGAGCCGCGGGAACGCCGTACGGGCGGCGTCGACTGCGGGATTTCTTCGTGCGACACTTGTTGGGGGTTGAGCCTCGCTGGGAAGAAATGCCTCGAGAGAACGCCATGTGAGTCGGCCGCCGCGGTCATGCCTTGGTAATGACGCCGAAACCGCTCGACTTTCGCCGCTTGGGCTAACCATAATGTGTACCGCCGCTTTCATGACGTCGGCGTGTCTCATCACATGCGGCGCAAAAACGAGCGAAGACATGCCACGAAGTTGCCGTTGCCAACGGAGGTCGAAAATGTCGGGCCATTGTTCACCTGTAGCGCGCGTGGCGATTTGGGGCGGATTCGCAATCGCGGTAATGTTTGCGGGATACGGCGTCCTGAGAGCGGAATCCCCCGATCCTTTGGCCAAAGCGTTTCAAGAAGTCCCGAAGGAAGCCAGACGACTGACCGGGCCTCTTTTCTGGTTGCATGGAGACGAGACACCCGACCGGCTGCGCGAATACTTGCGCATCGTGGCGGAAGGGGGAAATGGATGCTTCACAGCGGAGTCTCGACCACATTCCGATTGGCTTGGTCCGGGATGGTACCGAGATTTGGCGATCTGCCTCGACGAGGCCAAACGTCTCGGTCTTGAGATGTGGATTTTCGACGAAAAGTGGTGGCCTTCGGGCGAGGTCGGCGGAAACGTGCCGAAGCAGTACGGCAGCAAGTTTCTCGAGGTCGAAATCGTTCCTACGGAAGGGAAGTCATCACTTGCAATTGACGTCGACACCCGACATTTAGTGGCCTTGGTGGGCGCCCTTCGTGACGGCGACGCGATCGTCGGCGATTCGTTGATCGATCTGACGCCGTCACTTGAAAATGGGAATCACCTGGAAGCGATCCCCGAGAAAATCGACTGTGTGCTCGTGTTTACGTGGCGATACGCGGAAGGACGACGCGGAAGAATTCTCGTCGACGGGGCCAGTCGCGACGCGGTCGAATGGTATCTGCAAACCGTCTACCAGCCGCATTACGACCATTTCAAGGAGGACTTCGGCAAGACAATTCGCGGTTACTTCTACGACGAACCCGAAACGATCGGCGATTGGGGAACGGAAGTCATCCCCGAGCTCAAGGCTCGCGGGATCGATTGGCGACGGGCATTGGTTTCGTGGAAGTTGCAATTGGCCGATCCGGAGGAACAAGCAGCGTACAACTATCAGTATCGTTACGCGCTAGCCGAAGCGTGGGGGAAAACGTTGTACGGCGGGATCAGCCGATGGTGTCGCGCGCATGATGTCGTATCGATCGGCCATTGGTTGGAGCATCGGCACGAGTATCTGCACCCGCTGAAGTGCGCCGGCGACATGGTGCAACTGCAAAAATACACAGACATGGGCGGAATCGACGCCGTCTTCAAACAATTCGTGCCCGGCCAAAAAGACGACAGTACCTACCAGACGCCGAAACTGGGAAGTTCGATCACCCACGCATACGGGAAACAGGACGATCTTACAATGGTCGAGATTTTCGGCGCCCGCGGGCAAGATTTGACCTATCCCGAAATGAAGTGGTGGACGGACTTGATGCACGTGGCGGGCGTCAACTTTCACATACCGCATTCGTTCAATCCCAAGTCGCCTTACGACAGGGATTGTCCGCCCTACTTTTATAACGGCGGGTACGAACCTCGCTGGCCCCTGTACCGCGTGTATGCCGACTATACCAGTCGATTGAGCTTGATGCTCAGCGGCGGGCGCCACATATGCCCCGTGGCGCTTGTTTATCTGGGCCAAAGTTATCACGTCGGGAAGGCAATTCCGCCCGAGACGATGACGACCGCCTTGCAGGACGCCCTCTACGATTGCGATTGGATTCCCTACGATGTGCTTGTCGACGGAATGAAAATCGATGGAAAACAACTCGTACTGAGAAACGAGGCATACCGGGTACTGATCTTGCCCGCGGCCGAAGTCGTGCCGTTTGAAGTGTTGGAAAAGGCGCATCGTTTCTTCGAGGCGGGAGGCGTGGTCGTCGGCTATGGCATTCGGCCTCGATTGTCGGCCACACCGGGGAAAACTTCCGACGACGTTGCGACGATATGTCGGGACCTTTGGGGGGACGCGCAACCGGGGCTCGGCGTGTGTCGCACGAACGAACGAGGAGGCCGGACATATTTCGTGCCCTCCGAAGTTACGTCCGAACAAGTGCTTGCCGTCCTCGCGAAAGATGCCGACGTTTCGCCGGTGTTGGAGGTTCTCGACGGCGACACGCGAGACTGGCTTCACGTATTGCATCGCGTGAAGGACGGTCGTGACGTATTCTTTGTAGCGAACCAGCTTTGGGAGGGACCGGTTGAGACATTTCGGCTTCGGACCGAAGTGCGCGGCGTGCCGGAACTGTGGGATCCGTTGCGGAACGAGATTCGATCGATTCCCTTTTCGACGACCGACGGGGGGACGGAATTCACACTGCGGCTTCACCCGTTGCAAAGTGTGCTGATCGTCTTTCGAGCCTCGGAAAGTCCTCATCCACAGTGGATCGAGGATCCGACCGGGTTGGGCGAGGAATTACTCGTCGTACGCAAGGAGACGCCGCGCGATGTTCGGATTCCGCACGAAGTCCCCTTGCCGGAAAGAGCTGCACGTTTGCTTCCCAAGGAATGCGCCTGGGTGTGGGCAGCGGCCGAATCGGCGATGAAGTCGAAACCGGGAACCTGGGGTTTTCGAAAAAACTTCGTTTTGGCCGAAGACGCCCCCGTCGAACATGCGACGTTGATTGCCACGGCCGACAATGCGTTCGAGGCGTTTGTCAACGGAAAGCGTGTCGGAGGCGGTGACAATTGGCAGCGAGTCTATCGTATACCGGTCGAGCAGGCATTGCAGCCCGGGAAAAACGTGATCGCCGTTTCGGTTTTCAATGGCGGAGAAGAACCCAATCCCGCAGGCCTCATCGGGGCGCTCGTCATCGAGTACGGTACTCGACGCACGGTGATACCGATCGATACGACTTGGAAGGCGACCGCGGCGTTGCGCGAGGATTGGAACGCGCCGGACTGTGATACGAGTGACTGGTCGTCGGTCGTCACGGTTGCCTCGCTGGGAGACGGTCCGTGGGGAGATCTCGGCAACGGTGTTCCGGTAACGCGTTCTCCGGCCGTTTCCGATCCGTTTTTCGGCGAGGCCGACATCCCGGCCGATTGGTTGAATGGCCGAGCGACGGTGTATCTCGTGATGAACGGAATCGCCCCCGAGGAAGCTGCTCGCGTGACGATCAACGAAAAGTACGCGGGCGGAGTCATCGGGCGACCGCTTCGGTTGGATGTGACGAGTCACCTGTCGGCGGGACGCAATACGATTTTGATCGAACCTTTCGCACCGAAGCAAGTGCGCTTGATTCGCGTGGCGGATTGACGGATTGTCGTCTGCAAAATCACCTTACTTGCGTCGAACAGAACAATCACTATCGAATGTTTTCGGTGCGTTTTCGCTGCGAAAGGCGATTCCATGAATGGAATTTTCCGAAAGGAGATGTCGGTTTAGGACCGGAGGTCGGTGGATCGGGGTTGGGCGATCATCTTTTTTGAACTCGAGCAACTCACAATGAAACGCAACAAGCCAAGTATCAAAAGACGTAGTTTTCTGGCCGCCTCGGCAGCTGCGACGTTGGGCGCGATTTCGGCGCGGGCATGGGCCGGGGAAGCCTCGGTCCCGGAGTACTTGCGCGATTACGCCTCTTTGTACCGGAAGGATCCGCATGCTGCCGCGATCGAGTGGTTCCGTAATGCCAAGTTCGGGTTGTTTATGCATTACGGATTGTATTCGCTGTTGGGCGGCGAATGGCAGGGCAAGATGGTCACGACCGGTAAGGGGAATTCGAAGCTGGTCGCCGAATGGATTCAGTTTCATGCCCGTATCCCCGTCGCCGAGTACGCAAAGCTGGCCGATCGATTCACCGCCGAGCGTTTCGACGCCGATTTCATCACCGATTTGGCGATTGCCGCGGGGATGAAATACGTCAACATCACGACGCGGCACCATGACAGTTTTTGTCTGTTCCGAACAAAAGAGACCGATTTCAACAGTCTGAATACGCCCGCGGGCAGGGATCTCGTCGCCGAATTGGCCGAAGCTTGTCACCGTAAGGGTTTGGGGCTGTTTCTTTACTACTCGCATGGCCGTGATTGGCGCCATCCGCACGCACCGACATTGGCATGGAGCAGCAGCGCGCGCCCGCATTACGAATCACCGCAACCCGAGTACATTCCCGACGACCAGGTGGATGTGCGCATCTATGCCGAGTTCATGGAGAAACAGATCACGGAACTGTTGACGCAGTACGGGCCGATCGCGGGAATCTGGCTCGACGGTGAAGGCGTTCTCAAGTCGTATGCGGCCTCGTCCGGGCGCCCCTTGTCGGAGGTGTGTGAACTGATGCGGGTGCCGCAACTGTACGCCACGATCCGCCGCTTGCAGCCGCAATGTTTGATTTCGTACAAACAAGGTGTGAACGGTGACGAGGATTTTCTCACCCCCGAACGGAAGAGTTTCGGCCTCGAGAAGTCGGGCAAGCCGCTGGAGATCAATACGACGATCCAGGAACACAGTTGGGGATACAACAAGTACTCGAAATTGAAATCATTCGATGAGATCTGGGATACGCTGGCTCTCGCCCGCAGTTTACCCGCTTGTCTGCTGTTGAATACCGGCCCGTTGGGCGACGGGTCGATTCGGCCGGCCGAGGAAAGGATGCTGCGTGCCGTCGGACGGCGCATTCGAGACGAGGGCTGGCCCACGGCGCAGAAGATCGGCTGAGCCGGTTTGCCCGGTGCCAATCCATTTCCCCGGTCAAGTCCCTCTGCACGGAAACGGAGGATGAAGAATGAAGCGTCATCGGATTTCTGCCTTGGCAATCGTGTCGATCGGGCTGGGGTTGCTGGCGGCGCAACGATCGCTCGCGTTGGCGACGGAACCGGCGGCCTGGGTCGAACAGCACGCCCCGACCGGCGGTATCGTGGTTGGGATCGAAATCGACGATGTGGAGACGGCCGCAGCCCTTCGCCCCCACGATCGGCTCGTGGTGCAATTGCTCGAGCACGATGATGCCGATGTCGCGAAGCTACGGAGCGGGTTGTCCGCCCGCGGCCTGTACGGAGCGATTTCCGTCGACCGGTTGGAGACAGGTCGCCTGCCCTATGTCGCCAACTTGATCAACGTGGTCGTGGATCCGAAGCAAACGGTATCGCGGGAGGAGATTCTTCGTGTCCTCGTTCCCGGCGGGATGGCTCTCTGGGGATCGGAAACTCTGGTAAAACCGTGGCCGCAGGAATTGGATCAATGGACGCATTTTCTTCATGAGGCCGACAACAACGCGGTGGCATCGGATCGCATGGTAGGGGTGCCCCGATCGTTCCAGTGGGTCGCCGATCCGAAATGGGGGCGTAGCCATGAACAGGCTGCCAGCATGACGACGACCGTCACGGCGAACGGCCGTTTGTTTGCGATTATCGATGAGGCACCGTTGGCGTCGATACGCTTTCCGGGGAGTTGGAAACTGGTCGCCCGCGACGCGTTCAACGGTACCTTGCTGTGGAAGCGTCCGCTGGTCAACTGGATCGACCCGTTACGACATTTCCGCTCGGGTCCGGCCCACTTGCCGCGACGATTGGTCGCCGTCGGCGATGTCGTGTACGTTACGCTGGGATTGGATCAACCTGTAACGGCGATCGATGCGGCGACCGGAGAAACGATCCGCACCTATGCCGGGACCGAGTACACCGAAGAAATCCTATACCAGGACGGCGTACTCTACCTGCTGCGGGGAAGCTCCGAGGTAAACCGAATCGGCGGTGGGCTGTTTTCACGCGGAGAACCGAATCCGGCGCCGTACCGAAAGATCACGGTCATCGATGCGGATACGGCCAGGATCCTTTGGGAAAAGGACTGCACGAAAGAAAATGTTCTGCCGTTGGGATTGGCTGTACTTGGCGACCGACTGTATTACCGCAGCACGCAGGCCGTCGTGGCCGTGGACGCAACCAAAGGCATCGAACTTTGGCGGAGTGGGTGGCCGACACCGGCCAAACGCATGGCATTTTCGGGGCCGACGCTGGTGGCGACGCCCGATATCGTGTTGTGTGCCGATCAAAAGCTGGGGCAGATTCCGCCCGCCGAGGGCGAAATCTTGTGGGGCGTAAACGGTTGGAACGAACAGGGCTTTCCTCGGGGAGCTGCGGCAGAGTTGCGGGCATTCGATGCCGACTCGGGAAAGCAACTTTGGAGCGTCGATTGCAAAGAGGGCTATAACTCGCCCGTCGATGTGTTCGTGGTCGGTGATCTCGTGTGGGTGGGGCCCAAGTTCTCGGCCTACGACCTGCATACCGGCGAAGTGGCGAGAGAAATCATCGTCCGCGGCCCGCGCGTCGGAATGGCGCACCATCGTTGTTATCGCAACAAGGCGACAGAGAAGTACTTGCTCATGGGGCTGTCCGGCGTCGAAGTCGTCGATTTCGAGCGGGGATGGTTGAGTAACAACAGTTGGTTGCGCGGAACGTGCCAGTACGGGATTATGCCCGCAAACGGCCTGTTGTACGCGCCGCCGGACGCTTGCGCGTGCTTTCTGACCGTCAAGGCCCCCGGGTTCTTCGCCGCAGCACCTCAACGGGATGTGACGCCCGCAATGCCGCTTCCCGAGGCACCGCGACTGGAGAAAGGTCCGGCATACAAAGAGAACGTGCGCGAGGCGATGTACGATTCGGCATGGCCGATGTATCGTGCACGCGTCGATCGGGGAGGCGCGGTCGACGCACCGTTGCCGGTGGGCGGTAAGATTGCCTGGAAATCGCAGCTTGCCGGTTCGCTGACGCAGCCGATCGTGGTGGGCAACCGCCTGTTCGTGGCCGCGCGGGATCGCTATACCGTCCACGCGTTGAACGCCGACACGGGGAAAGAACTGTGGCGGTTCATGACGGCCGGTCGCGTCGACAGTCCGCCGACCTATTACAAGGACCGTTTGTATTTCGGCTGCGCCGACGGCTGGGTGTACTGCCTGTCGGCCGAGTCGGGAGAACTCGTCTGGCGGCTGCAGGTCGCTCCGACGGATCGCTGGGTGTGTTCTTACGAGCGACTCGAATCGATCTGGCCTGCGCACGGCAGCGTCTTGATCCAGAACGATACGTTGTACGTGACTGCCGGTCGTTCGAGCTATTTGGACGGCGGAATCGTGCTTTACCGTGTCGATCCGATCTCGGGTAAACCGATGTCGCGGACGGTCTTGTATCATCTGGATCCGAAGACCGGCGAACAATTGACGACCGAGGCGAAATTCAATATGGACGGAACGACCAACGACGTTTTGGTCGGAGACGGCGAACGCGTCTATCTGAAATACTTCGCCTTCGACAAGGACGGCAAGCAGACACAAGAAGCGGTTCCCCACTTGTTCTCGATTACAAGTTTGCTCGACGAAGAATGGTTTGTGCGAACCTACTGGTTGATCGGGAAAGGTCGTCCCGGCGCCGGTTGGGGGCAATGGGCCGACGCAGCACAACAATCACCGTTTGGTCGCATTTTGTGCTTCGACGACGGCAAGGTGTACGGTTACGGTCGAGTTGAAGTGCAAAATGGTCCGGTGGGGCATCAGGCCGATGCGTATCACTTGTTCCGTTCGGACCTGCCCGCGGCACAACAAACGCCTCCTTCCGACGATGCACAGAAAAAGCGAGTACCGTTCCTGAAGCCGCAACCAGACTGGTCCACGTTCGATTCGCTGGTCGTGCGGGCGATGGTCAAGGGAAATAACGCCGTAGCGGTAGCCGGTCCGCCCGATGTGGGCAAGAAAGTGCCGGAGATTCTCGCCTATTTGAACGTTCGTGAGGCTTTGGATGCCTTCCGCGGCAATCGAGGCGTGTTCCTTAGGTTCGTCTCGCTTGATGACGGCGAAACCCTAGCCGAGATGGAACTACCGGCGATGCCCGTTTTCGACAGCATGAGTGCGGCAAACGGCCGACTGTACATCAGCCTCAAGGACGGCTCGATCGTGTGCGTCTCGCGGTGAACGGCATCAGGGAATGAGATTTTCCGGGGCGGGCCGCGGTAGCCTCGCTCTTTAGTCGTAGAGCGGCGACACGCGGATACCCGACGGCGGACGCAAGTCGAGCAGTTGGGGACCTTTCGGGCCGCTGTATGTGCCGTGGAGGCGGACGTAATCCCGCAGGCGGGCGAGCTTGGTTTGCGACGGCGACTCGCCCGGCGCAAGATCTTCACTTGCGCCGCCCCAAAGGATTCGACTGCCGTCCCTCGTCTCGATCACGATGACGTCGGCAGAGGCGTGGGCGGAGGTCGTCGACGGCAAGGGGAGAATGCGGGCCAGTTTCAATCGCTGCCAATCGTCCGCCAAGATAGCAGCTACTCGTGCGCCGGCCCTCACCGCCGGGTCGCCCCACGCACAACCCGCAGGCCCTGCCGGTGTGGTGTGGATACCCTCCAGCAAAGGGTAGTGCCCCGCTTCGATCGGAGTGAAATCGATGCTGGGCAAAACGACGCCGTCGGCATCGACAGGACGGACGCCGCCGGGTACGCGTACCATACACACCGGTTTGCGGTAAGCGACGTCCACCACGACTTGGTGGGGATAGCGCTTTTCGACATGCCGGACTTCGGCAATCCATGGGTGGGCACGCGCAGCTTCGAACATCTTCGCGCAAAGATCGTCCGAAAGCAACGAAAGCTGTGGTTCCAAAGTCGCGTTGCGGAAGATCTCCCGCCGGATGTCATGATGAATCCAACTCGGCAGCGGCGTGAGTTCGACGTGTTCGGCCGTGATGTTGTACTCGCTTTGCTGCGGAAGCGAGGCTTCCACCTTTCGGTAAATCGTGTGCCAGACGAAGATCGCCGAGCATCCGACGGCGCAGACCCCAATCCAGCCCGCGTACAGCGAGATTTGCTCGGCCAGCGAGGAAATGGAAACACTGCGTGCAGCACGCTTGCGTGTTTTCGACTTGGCTGTGCGTTTGGCCATGGATGTCGGCCGTCTCGTGGTATCGTGGGTAGAAGAATCTTCACTGAGAAGCGCGCACGATCTGCTTATTCGAATGTATCGCTAATTCGCCCGTGTTGAACCAGCAACCGGCATCGCCTCGGTGTAATCGGCATGAACGGGACGGCGGACAGCCTCCTAATCGTTGCAATCGCTACAGGTCCACCGATTATGAGCCGTAGAATCCCGTGGCCACGAGGCTGTGGAATCGGGCGGGAGACGCAAAAAACGATGGTGTGTTGTGAAATTTTTCGGCCTAGGCGTACATTTCGGGACAGTTCGAACATATAGTGAAGGATCGCTCGGCCCAAGGTTTCGGCGCCGAGCGACGGCGGATTTCGCGATTCGTTGTTCCCGTCCCCTAGATCTTCGAGAGAGGTTGTCATGCAGCAGGTCCCGATGCGCCGCCGGTCTTTCTTGTCGGCGGCAATGGCGGCCGGAGTCGCCTTGTCGCCGGTGTCGTCGTTGGTTGCGGAAGAGCCTCGTCGCATTCCTTTGGGGCTCGATGCCCATTCGATGCGGGCGTGGAAATGGAAAGCCCCGCAATTGATCGATTTTGCCGCAGAATGCCGACTTGATGCCGTTTCCTTCAACAGCTTGGCGTTCTTCGAATCGTTGGAGGAAGACTACCTTCGACAAATCCGCGATCGGGCGGCATCGCACGGGCTGAAGATCTATCTTTCGGCGGGTAGCATCTGCGAAAACGGAACTTCATTCTCTTCCAAGTACGGTACGGCGCGGGAACTGGCGGCGCTGGGAATCCGGGTCGCTACCATCTTGGGCTCGCCGGTCGTCAACGTACGCATCGGCAAACTTGCCGATCGTTATTTGGAAGGCGGTATCCGCCCTCGCATCGAGTCGTGCATTGCCGTTCTCAAGTCGCTACGCTCGCAGGCGCTGGATGCCGGAATCAAGTTCGGTTTTGAAAACCACGCGGGCGATTTGCGATCCGTCGAAGTGCTCGAAGTGATCGAAGAGGTCGGAGCGGACGTCTGCGGCTTCATGCTCGATCCGGGCAATTCTTTGTGGACCATGGAAGATCCGATGCAGCAGCTGCGGATGGTCGGGAAATATGTCGTCTGTACCAGTGTGCGAGACTACATGGTGTGGCAGACGCCGGACGGTGCCGCATTTCAGTGGACGGCCGTC
Organism: Thermostilla marina; assembly: GCF_054657455.1. NCBI lineage: Bacteria > Pseudomonadati > Planctomycetota > Planctomycetia > Pirellulales > Thermoguttaceae > Thermostilla > Thermostilla marina. Next base: position 2,572,569 of record NZ_BAAHYR010000001.1, read on the forward strand.
GGCGAAGGCCTGATGGACGTCGGTGCGTTTGTTCGTACTCTGGCCGACTTGGCGCCGGGTGTGCCCTTGTTCGTCGAGAGCATCTCGAACGCGCCACAGTCGGTGCCGTATCTCACGCAAGAGTATTGGAAAGGCTTTCCCGAGATGCGGGCGTCGGAAGTCGTCGATTTTCTGAAGCTTTGTCGTCGCGGACACGCGATCGAAGTGGAAACCCCTCCGGCGGGCGTCGACAAGCTGACTTTCGATCGTGAAAGTCAACGGCGTGAATTTCTCAAGAGCATTGAAACCCTGCGCAAGCACGGCGCAGGACTGAAAGGTTAGAAGAGGGGACACTGTCATGTGGCGATACGGCTTCGCGACGGCGTGTATGTTGATGATGGTCGGCCGGGCGACGGCAAGCGATCGTCCCAACGTCATTTTCTTCGTGACCGACGATCTTTGTGATTGGATCAGCCCGATGGGCTATCGCCAGGCGATCACGCCGAACTTGGATCGGTTGGCAAAACGAGGAGTGACGTTTCAGCAGGCGCACGCGCCCGGCGTGTTTTGTGCTCCCTCGCGAACGGCCATCATGACCGGTCGCTTCGCTTCGACGACCGGATGTTACTCGACGGAAATCTATTTCTACGACCACCCCGAATTGCGTCCGTTGCAGGTCGCTTTTCATGAGGTCGGTTACGAGACCTACGGCGCCGGAAAGGTGTTTCATCATCCGGCCGGATACGTCGATCTGAGGGGGTGGACGGAGTTTTTCGTTCGCAGTCGGCGCCAACGTGAAGAAGGTTGGCCGTTGGACACGTGGGGGCCCGACACGCCGATTCCGCAGCCGTTTCCGCACAGTATCTACAATCGCGGGCGGGAGATTACCGGCGGTCTCTTTCTCGAATGGGGCGAAGTCCCCAACGAAAAAGAGGAGGAAATGGCCGACACGATCCGTGTGAATTGGGCCTGTGACGTCCTTCGACGTGAACACGACGCACCGTTCTTCCTGGCGGTGGGACTCTACGTACCTCACTTTCCCAATTACGCGCCGCAAAAGTACTTCGATTTGTACGACCCGGAAAAGATCGAGTTGCCGCCGTACAAGGAAGACGACATCGACGATTTGCCCGAACCGCTGCGCCGGTGGGCGATCAATCGCCGAAAGGCCCATCACGACCGCCTGGTCGAATTGGATGCCGTCGACGACGCCATTCGGGGCTATCTGGCCGCGACGTCGTATGCCGATGCCATGCTCGGCCGCGTTCTCGACACGCTCGATGCGAGTCCCTATGCCGAGAACACGATCATCGTGTTTTGGGCCGATCAGGGCTACCATCACGGCGAGAAAGGACATTGGGGCAAGCACACGCTGTGGGAACGCACGACGAACGCCCCGTTCATTTGGGCAGGGCCTCGGATTGCCCGCGGGCGCAGCGTCGATCTGCCTGTGAGTTTGATCGACATCTATCCCACGCTAGTCGACATGTGCAATTTGAAGGAGGATCCCGGTTTGGAAGGCGAGTCGTTGCGCGCGATTCTCGCCGAACCCGACCGAGCCGCTGAGATGGATCGTTGCGTCTTCGTGCCGCATGTCGATCCCGGAAGCTACGCCGTCATCAATCGGAAATGGCGCTACATCCGCTACGCCGACGGGACGGAAGAGCTTTACGACATTCAGAAAGATCCCAACGAGTGGTACAACCTTGCCGGCGATCCTCGATATGAAGAGGTCAAGAAGGCTTTGGCGTCGCGAGCCCCTTCTGACTTTGCGCCGCCGGCTACTCCAAAGAACCGGTTGCGGCTCGTGCCCGAAGGAGAATCTTTCCACTGGGAACCCAAGCGTTGACATATTCGCTTGTCGGAAAATTCGCCCTGTGGAGTCAAGTTGTCTGCAATTGGGGCTGCCTGTCGGTTGCGGGGATGTCTCGCACCAAGAGGAACACTGCCGAGACGGGAACCATGTGTACGATCCACAAGAAATGGAGTGACGTGATTGGGTTCGTTGTTTCGATTGCCGCGGTCGCGTATGCGATTGCGGTGACTACGACGAGCGCCGCCGAACACCCGAACGTGGTCATCATCATGGCCGACGACATGGGATACGGTGATCCGCAGTGCTTCAATCCACAGTCGAAGATTCCCACCCCCAATATCGACAGGTTTGCGCGGGAAGGAATGCGGTTTACCGATGCGCATGCGCCGGGACCGTTGTGTCACATGTCGCGGTACGGCTTGATGACCGGGCGGTATCCCTTTCGGATCGATACCGGACGATGGCCGCAACATGCGTTGATCGAGCCGGGGGAAACGACGTTGGCAACCTTGGCCAAGGCTGCGGGCTATCGGACGGCAATGGTGGGAAAGTGGCACGTGGGGTTCGACGAAGCCGGATACGAACGTCCGCTGCGCGGCGGGCCCGTCGATCACGGGTTTGATTCGTTTTTCGGCATGCGAGCGTCGACCGACATTCCGCCCTACTTCTACATCCGCAATGATCGGGCCGTCGAGCTCCCGACGGCTGAGATCGGCGCTTCGGCTTCGCCGGACTGGTCGCCCATCCAAGGCCGTTTTTGGCGTGCAGGCGGTATCGCACCGACGTTGAAGCTCGAAGACGTGCTTCCGCGGTGGACGGATGAGGCGATTCGCGTCGTGGAACAACACCGAGCGAAAGGAGCCGACGCGCCCCTGTTCCTGTACGTCGCGTACACCGCGCCGCATACGCCGTGGTTGCCGTCCGATGAATTCATCGGGAAAAGTGGTGCCGGATTGTACGGCGATTTTGCCGCGATGGTGGATGCCGAAGTCGGGCGACTTTGGGAAGCCTTCGAAAAGGCAGGCATGGCCGATGACACGTTAGTGGTGTTTACCTCGGACAACGGACCCGTCTGGTACGACGACGATGTGGCGAAGTTCGGGCACGATTCGGCGGGCGGCCTGCGGGGCATGAAGGCCGACGTGTGGGAGGCCGGGCATCGCATGCCGTTCATCGTTCGATGGCCGGGACGCGTTGCGGCCGGAACCGTATCGCGTCAGACGATTTGCTTTACCGACATTCCCGTCACATTAGCCGATTTGTGGAACGTGCCGCTGGACGGCGAAGCATGCCCCGATGGTTTCAGCTTCTTGCCCGTTCTCTTGGGGCGACAATCGGAGGACGAACCCGTCCGACCGAACCTCGTGATTCGGGCGGGAAGCGTTCGCGACATGTATATGATCCGCAAGGGACCTTGGAAGCTGATCAATGGCCAAGGGTCGGGCGGGTTCTCACGACCCGCGAAACGAGCCCCTGCGCCGGAGGAGCCCCCCGGGCAGTTGTACAATTTGGCGGAGGATCCCGGTGAAACAAAGAACCTTTACGCCGCACATCCCGAGATTGTCGCCGAGCTTACCGCGGTACTGGAGCAGGTGATTTCCGAGGGGCGCAGTCGCTCCATTGAGACGTCTGCCGAAAAACCGGAACGCGTTGCACGGGTGGATTCCGGTTCATTGATCGGAAAAGTGATGTGCGGTTACCAAGGATGGTTCACCTGCGAAGGCGACGGCTCGGGGCAAGGATGGACGCATTGGGCCCGAAATCGCCGGAAGCCGTTTGGGCCGGGAAATGTAACGGTCGACTTGTGGCCCGATATGTCGGAATACGGTCCCGACGAGCGATTCTCCACGGGGTTTCGACATGCCGACGGTCGCGCGGCGGAAGTCTTCAGTTCCGCGCATCCGCGTACGGTTCTGCGGCACTTCGAATGGATGCGCGACTACGGAATCGACGGGGTTTTTCTTCAGCGATTTGCCACTCGCCTTCGTGCGGACGACTCACGCGATCATGTCGATGCGGTCCTGGCGAATGTGCGCCGTGCTGCTGATGCGACCGGGCGCGTTTACTGCGTGATGTATGATCTCAGCGGTCTGCGCAACGGCGAGGTGGCGATGGTTGCCGAAGATTGGCGTCGGTTGCATCGGCAGATGAAGATTACCGATGATCCCTCCTATTTGCACCATCGCGGTCGGCCGTTGGTTGCCGTGTGGGGAGTCGGTTTCGCGGACGGTCGAGATTACACAGTCGACGAATGCTCACGGCTCGTGCAACAGTTGAAGGCGGAAGGCTGCAGCGTAATGTTGGGCGTTCCCACCGGTTGGCGCGAGTTGCATCGCGATGCCGTTCGAGACGAAAAACTGCATGCGGTCGTGGCTTCGGTCGATGTGATCAGCCCTTGGACGGTGGGCCGTTACCGATCGCTCGAGGGGGCCGTCCGTCACGCACATGAGTACTGGGAGCCCGACTTGCAGTGGTGCCGCGAGCACGGAGTCGACTACTTGCCCGTCGTCTTTCCGGGCTTCAGTTGGCACAATCTGAACGGCGGCGAATTGGGGGCGATTCCGCGGTTGAAAGGCGCGTTCTTCTGGACGCAGATCATAGAGGCGATCAAGGCCGGCAATCGCATGTTGTACGTTGCGATGTTCGACGAGGTGGATGAAGGGACGGCGATCTTCAAGTGCACAAACGATCCGCCGGTAGGGCGGGATGTCGAATTCTTGGGCTACGAAGTGCCCTCCGACTACTACCTGCGTTTGGCAGGCGAAGCGGGGAAGTTGTTGCGGCGGGAACGGACTTCGTTTGCTCAACCGGCGGTTTCCGAAACAGCGCCGTAATGAACTTTTGCGCCTTTGCGATCAGGTTGCAAATGTAAACGGGCGACGTCTCGAGGGAGGCGTCGCCCGGCTGTATGTAGTGCTTTCGAAAAGTGCGCGTTCTACGCGGGGTTTTTGTCTTGGAATTCCCGCATGAAATCGGCGAGTGCCCGAACCCCCTCGATGGGCATCGCGTTGTAGATCGATGCACGGCATCCGCCTACGGATCGATGGCCTTTGAGGTTGCACAAACCTTGGGCTTCGGCCTCTTGCAGAAACTTTGCTTCGAGCTCGTCGTTGGGCAGACGGAACGCGATGTTCATCAACGACCTTGCTTCCGGCTGTGCGTGAACTCGGTAGTAACCGCCGGCGTTGTCGATCACGTCGTAGATCAGCGCCGCCTTCTTGCGATTGTGTTCTTCGACTTTTTCAAGTGTGCCGAATTCCCGCAGTAACCAGTCGGTGACCAACTTCACCATGTAGATGGCGAAGGTGGGCGGCGTGTTCAAGAGGGACTTCGAATCGGCCATCGCCTTGTAATTCAGCAGCGAGGGCAAATCGGAGGGGGATTTTTCCACCAGGTCGTTGCGGATAATGACGATCGTCACACCCGCCGGGCCGACGTTCTTCTGAGCGCAGGCATACAAGATACCGTATTTTTCGACTGACACCGGACGGCATAAGAGGTCCGAGGACGAGTCACAAACCAAAGGTACGTTCCCCACGTTCGGTTCTACGGGGAATTGGACGCCGCCGATCGTTTCATTCGAGCAATAGTAGGCGTACGCGGCATCGTCGGGAATGGTGAGTTCCGAGTCGGCCGGCACCCGGTCGTAATTCGTTTCGGCACCGTCCCACGCGACTTCGACGTCACCGATCTTCGCGGCTTCGGCCTTTGCCTTCTTGCTCCACGAACCGGTCAATATGTATGCGGCTTTCTTACCGGTGTTTCTCAGAAAGTTGAGAGGAATCATCCCGAATTGCAGTTGCGCCCCACCCTGGAGAAAGAGGACGGAGTAATCGTCCGGAATCTTCAGCAACGTGCGCAGGTTTTGTTCCGCGGCTTCGATGATCTGCGTGAACGTTTTCGAGCGGTGGCTGATTTCAAGGATCGAGATTCCCACGCCCGGCAAAGCGAGTAGATCTCGCTGGGCTTCTTCCAACGCGGGAAGAGGAAGAACCGCTGGACCCGGTGAGAAGTTGAAAACGCGTTCGGCCATGATGGGAACTCCGACGATTCGAGAACCGGTAACCAGGCTTGGGCGTCGAGGGTGATTTTCGACAGCGCGGCAAAATTGCCGAAAGTCCGTCACAAAGTCGTGTCACAGTTTGCAAAATCGCTGCCTAACTGTGGAAAGCCTCGACGCCATCGTGAAACTATCAGTATCCCGAGCCGGGGCAATTTTTTCTAGGTGGGGGCGGTCGCTTCCGCTCGGCATGCGGGAACGCCGGGGCCGCAGACATACGCCCGTCGATGGTTGAAATAATGCCGCGGGTGATCGGATCAATCTGCCCGCGTCGGGGACGGAAAAGGTGCAAACAGAATGTCATAGCGTATCGGCAGGCCCTCGCCTACAAGTTCCCCGGCAGCGTATCGCCATGACGGTGGTTGTGATTTCACGGTGCGTGTGATCCACGAAGAAATCTGCCCGGCAGATGTTTCGCACTCGATCCAGACGTTCCGAATCTTGTAGCAATCGCCCGCGGGATTCGAAAGCTCGACCGTGTTCCAGGAACGGAGCGTAGCGACGACCTCAGGAGGCAGCTCCAAGGCTCCGTCGTCCCAACGCCCCACTGTTTCATCGCCGTGAACCGAGGGCAACGTGCCGGAGGGTTGATCGTTGATGGTGAGCAAAAGCGGGTAAGCCGGTGTTCCCTCTATCCCGATCGCTTGGAAGTGGAGGACCGCCTTTGTGATTTCCTTAGCCGGTGAGATGAGAACTTCGCGTAATCGCTCTTCAGACACACCGTGCGGCCCGGGAACTTGAGCCGGTCGATCATCCTGGGCAGCAATCCGACGGATCAAGACCGGAGAACTCGATTCCAAATGCAGATCGGTCCATGCCGCCCAATCACCGGTGGAATCGTCGCTCGGACCAACGTCCGCCGCGAGCCGAAGGAGCACGCGTTTACCTCTCAGACGGTCAAGGTCGACCTCGAAGCGCGACCACGTATGGTCGGTTTGCAATTGCTCGCCGATGATTTCGAAATCACCGAGCGGTTTGCCGTCGCTTGTTGATTCAGCCGCGTAAAGCTGAAACAAGATGCCGTCTCCCGGATCGCTCCCGTCGCCTTTGCCGATTTCGGATCGAAAACGCATCGAATACCCGCCGGGAAGCTCGATCGGACCGAAGTCGGCATACACGAAACCGACGCCTTGCTTGTACGGGGGATGCATGAAAAACGCCGGACGCATCACCTGCCCGCACGACACGTCCCGTTTTGCCACGACGGCCCCCGAAGCGGCGTCCAAGGCGGTGGGGACGCGGCTGCGGACACATTCGCCGCACGTTTGCCAGATTTCAGGAAAAGGAAGACGCTCCCGACGATATTCGGTTACGATGCTCCACCGTCGAGTGTAGTCGGCCTGCTCGGTGTGCAACGTGAAGTCCAGCGGAAGACGGGTCGGAAGATTCCGAGGGGCCAGTGGAACGGCTAGTTCGCTCGTTTCATCGGGGGCAAGACGGACGGCAAACTCCTCACCGTTGATTTCGGCTACGGCATCCGTTTCTTGTGGAAGATTGGAACGCACATGCAACACGACGCGATCATCGTCAAGCACGGGTGTCGCTTCCACGATCGGTCGAACACGAAAGTCCAGCCAGTGTTGTTCCACGATCATCCAACGCGGTGCCCCCGGTTCGACGTTTCGCGGAAGTCGCAAGGTGTGTTCCTTCTCGCCGGTCACCGTAACGACTTGCCCGGGGACGACGTCGTAATCGCGGCATCGCAAGGGCGTGCCGACCGGCGGCTCGGGAGCCGCGAGATAGCTGAAGGCGCCGGGGAACGGGTCGATGTGAACCAGCCCTCGGCTGAATCGAGTCGACGTTTGGCCCAGGATGTTTCCCGCCTCGTCCACGGCGCTGACGATCGCGTCTTTTCCCTCCAACCAGATCGCGATTTCGGAACAGTCGGCGATGGGGATGACTTCCACGCGGTCGTCGGGCAGATAGACAACCGCGAGTTGGCCGTCGGTCGCGAGTTTGGGAAAGCGGGTATATTTCCCGCGGGCATTCGCGTAAAGGTACTCCGGTGAATCGACGTAATCGGTTCGATGGCCTTCGTGAACGGCACTCCATGCGATCAACGAAGTACGCCGAATCATGTTTTCGTCGTCCTTTTCGACGGCTTCTTGGCGCACCTCGGGATCGTACGAGATGAACCACCCGTTCGGCGGCAGTACCGCTTTGTCGATCGTCCACGACTCGGTGGGATGCCCGTTGACGCGGACGATCAGGCCGTTGTCGTACCGGACGACCAGTTGCGAGCGTGTGTAGGCGCCGGAGGCAACAGCTTCGCTGGAATCGAGCAGGTTTCCGTGTCCGTCATGGTAGCGTATTGAAGTTACCTCGGCGGTAGCATAGTGGGTCGCCGGCTGCTGGATGGCGTAGTAGCTTTGCGCCGCGGTGGGAATGCCGCCCTCGGTGACTAGAAAGCCGGTATGTCCAAAGGCCAACGTGGCGGCCAAAAACCGGTCGAGCCGAGCCTGTCGCTCTTCCGGCGATTGACCTAGGCCTTTTCCTTTGCCGAAGAACATTCCCAGGTTGCCCATGCCGAAATTGCAACATAGGGGATGCAGCTTGCGAAGATCGAAATCCACCAGCCAAGGATTCACATCGAGCCTGGCAAGTTGGTCTTGGCCGTAATTACCGTCGGCCAGGCCGCAGTAATACCAGTGATTGTTACCCTCGCTGTAGACCGGGCCGTTCCACACTTCTTTCTGGTGAAGCAGCAGTTCCCCGTAAGCGTAGTACGTTGCCGCGAACGTTCCCGCACCGGGAACCCGTGCGTCGTAATCGCAGTATTGCCACGGTCGAACGGCCGTGTGCACGTCGCAATACCCGGTATTGAGATGGAACTTCTCTTGGATGATCGGAGCCAGTCGGGCCTCGAGCTCGACCGCCCGCGAGGGCTTCAGGTTGTAGCAACGGGGCCAGGCCGTTCGCCATTCGCCGGTGGGGAGGCGTGTGACGTGATCTTCATTCCAAAAAGCATTGACGGGCGCGAAATCGGTGTAGTTGTTGTATAGGCCGTATCGAATACCCAAGGCGCGGATGTTGTCTGCGTACCAGCGTTGGCCTTCGTCGCCGCCTTTGCCCGGCGCGGCCTGTGTTCGCAAGGTGAAACTTTCGCCGCCGTCGCGCCAGCCGGTCTCATGGTCCGTCACCAACAGGTGCCGCATTCCGTAGCGAACGATGCGGCGCCAAAATTGCCAATCTTGCATGCGATCTCCCGCCCCGTGCGATCGCCAAACAACACTGCCGGTTACTTGTTTCCACGGCGATTTCGGATTGGGTACGTTGGGGAGTACCTCCTCGAATTTCGGTGAAATGGTCAGGAACAGTCGCTCGTAGCAGTCGTTGCGGTTGCCGTCGGTTTTCGGCAGGTAACGCACGCCGCCATTGTAGGTCGTTCCGTCTTCCTGGGTGTCGTTGATGGCAAACAGTTCCGATGCGTTCGAGCGATAGTAATCGACAATGCCGAACCCGAACAAAGGCCCTTCATCGCATTGCTCGATGACGACGGCGGGACGCTGTTCATCGCAAGTCAGATATGGCAACGTTACAATTTGGCAAGCAGCGTTACCGTGCCACCGCCCGAATCGGACTTCTCGAACGTAGCCACCGGGAGCGGCCACGTCGACGATCAACGTCTTTTGCCGGATTTGAATGTGATACGTCCAGCGGAGTTCCGTTTTGTCGACCACGGCTTTCCACGTTGCAGCAAGCACGGTGCCGTCGAACGTGGTATCGACCAGGTGCGGATTGTCGGGCAATGTAGGCGCTCCGTCGGCTGCGGCAACGTACACGCCACCGTCGACCATCGGACGGATCGGATCACCGTCGTTCCACCTGGCGGTGATGTCGCCCAGCGTTCCCGATGCGGGCCGATACGTGTAAACGAGAGTGCCGTCGGAGCCGACATGACGGAACGTCCACTCGGGTGATGTGTCTCCCTTGTTCGCTTCGGCGTGGTTTTTGAAGGTCGCCGCTTCGTTGTCGGGGAGAAGCGTCCATTCCCGTGTCGGAAACGGCAGACGCCCCGGCCCGGTGTTCAGGCCCGGCGATTGACCGGGGAATGGATCGATTCCGCGTTTTGGTCGCTGCTCGAATTGCAGAGGGCCGAGCTTCTCTCGATAGATGGCAAGATTGTCGAAGTACAACGTTCGCTCAGCTCGATTGCGCCCTCCGGAAATTCGTAAGCCGACGACGCTTCCGCCGCGTGTCAGACGGGATTGTGTTGCTTCATCGAGTCGGCGATGAACTAACCACCATTCCTTCCAATGCACCGTGCCGAGGTCGATTTCCAGTCCTTTGCCGTCGGAATCTTCCAGCAACAGCCGAAGCGACACGGGCGGCGTCGTCGGATCAGGATTCCATGCCCAATTATTGCCGTACACCCACAGGTTGACGGCATCGACCGGCCCCGCAAAGGAAATCGGTTCGGGCGGCGACACGGTGATCGAGGGCTGATTGCCCGTCCCCCGGTACACCAACTTCCCGACGAACCGTTCCCAAATCGGTTGTTCGTCGGATCGCGACCATTGTGCCTCGGCATCGCTGGTTGTTACTTTCCAGTCGTTGCAGGTTTCGAAATCGATCAGTGGGGGACGAGTGTCTGTCGTGCGGTTTGCCCAAACGAGTTCGTAGGGACGTTTCGAAGCGTTCGAAGCGGCTGTCGATTCGGCGGAGCAAGGCTGAATCGCAATCGCTGCGAAGACGACGCATATTGCTATCGCCTGCGGATAAAGCAAGAACGCCCTCCTGCGGAGGGCCCGGCCCGACACGCAGGATTCGCGTGTGCGCAAGCTACGTGAGCATTCCGATTCGATGATCGACATGATTCGAAGAGCCTACCTTCGTAAGGGCCAAGCGAGACGAATGAATCGACGTGTGCGCGAGACGGGTGTTGTCCGTCATTTTCCGAAACGGTTCTCTGGTTAGCAATGCCGAACCTGCCGAAAGCTTGTTGTACGGCCGATCGGCTTCCACAATGAAATGCAGTGAACGCAACGCGAAAAATGTTTTGAGATTGGGATAGATCGATGAAATCGCCGTTCGATGAGGGCTGGGGGAACATGCTACGCAGGATCGCGGTCGGGTGCATCGCTGTCGGCTGGATGGTAGGGCACGTGGTCTGGGGCGGGGCGTTGTCGGGCCAAGAACCGGCACGGTCGGAGACGCCGTCGACGATTTATCAGTCGGTAAAGCACTTCAATCGAGGGTGCGCGTTGCTCGAACAGTACCGCTACGCCGACGCGGTCGCAGAATTCGAAAAAGTGCTGGAAGCAGCCCCGGACTGGATCGCAGCACGCTACAACTTGGCGCTTGCGTTGCTGAATACGCAAGAACAGCAGGGAGCGAAGGAATCGCTTGCGCGAGCTGCCGCGGAATTCCAAAACGTCTTGGATCTCGATCCGGCGAACCTGCATGCCTGGTTCGGCCTGGGAATGTACTATGAACACGTCGGTGATCACGAAAACGCGATTCGGTGTTTTGAAAAGGTCGCTCAGGCCGATCCGGAAGATCCTCATGCAGCATTCAAATATGCCGAAGCACTTGCCTCGGTCGGAAAAAACGACGAAGCGCGCACATGGTTCGAGAAAGCTGTATCGCTCGATCCGGGGTGCACCTCGGCGGTTTATCGTTTGGCGATGCTTTACCAACGCGAACGACGTCGTGACGAAGCATTGAAGTTGTTCGAGCGTTTCAAGAAGCTGAACGCCGAAGAATTGGCCGGAGGAAGTTTTACCGTCCGCAAAATCTACGGTACGGTGGGGAAATACTACACGGCGTTGGATGCCGACGCCTTACCGCTGAAGCCGAGTGACGTTTCGTTACCGTATCGCGTCGTCTTTTCTCCGGAAACGACCCAGTTGCCGGTCGTTTGCGAGACATGGCAGTGGGAAAAGATTGCGGTCAAGATGGCGGGCGTCGCCGTCGCCGACCTCGATGGCGACGACGATCTCGATCTTGTCTTGTGTGGTGCGGGATCCGACGGAGCGACCCAGCTATGGGTGAACGACGGTAGCGGGCGTTTTGCGCCCGGCGAGGTTCTGACCGATCACGGTGTCGCTCCGGTGATCGCCGACGTCGACAACGACGGTGATGTGGATCTTTTTGTTGGACGTGCCGGCGGCGATCGACTCTTTTTGGGCGACGGCAACGGAGGATTTCAAGAGGCGCCGCTGTCGAGGATGTCGGCGGCGCAAGATTTATTCACCTCCTGTGCGCGACTGATCGACGTCGATAGCGACGGCGATGTGGACTTGTTCGCGGCACGATTCACGTCCGACGGAATGCCGGCCGCCAATTCTCTGCTGAACAACAATCGCGATGGAACGTTTACCGAAACGGCCTCGCGGCTCGGCATCGATTTGCCGCAGGATCCCATCACTGCCGTGTTGTGGAACGACTGGGACAGCGACCGAGACATCGACTTGCTCTTCTTCAGTACTTCGGGCAGCCCGCGCTTGTGGGCGAACGATCGGGCGGGCGCCTTTCGCTTTTTCGATGCGGCCTACACGGGGATGACGATACCGGGAGCCGTTTCGGGTACGGTATGCGATTACGACGGTGACGGTCTCGCAGATGTCGCCGTGTTTTCCGGGGGGAAAGTGCGTCTTTTCCGAAATATCGGCCAACGCCGTTTCGCGTTGGATGAGCGTTTTTCGGCGCGCTTTGGTTCCTTGGGCGGCACGGGAGGACAGTTCACCGACATCGACAATGACGGCGACGTCGACTTTCTGATCGGTGACGCTTTTCGAGCGGACGGCTCACGGGGCCCGGTCTTGCTGGTGAATCGAGACGGCAAGGGCGACTTTGTCGACGCATCGCGAATCGATGCGGGATTCCTGTTCCCTCAGATCAAGGCTGCGGGAGCGGCTCCGCTGGTGGCGGCCGACTTCAACGGCGACGGTCGATGTGACGTCCTCTTGTTGCCGCCCGGGGATCGACCGATGTTCCTTTGGAACGCGACGGCCGGTGGGAATTGGGTCGAACTCGACTTGGCCGGGACGCGAAGCCGCGATCAAAAGGCGCGGTCGAACGGCTCGGCAATCGGGGCACGCGTCGAAGTCAAGACCGGGATGCGATCGCAGATGTTCGATGTGGGAAGCCCGTCGGGGGCGACGGCCATGCCTCCTCTGCGGGTGCATTGCGGCCTGGGCAACGCGTCCGAGATCGACTGGTTGCGAATCATATGGCCCGATTCGGTGTTGCAGGCCGAGTTGGGCGTGCCGGGTAACGGAATCCGCAAGATCACTGAGGTGCCGCGGAAAACGTCTTCCTGTCCGCACTTGTTCGCCTGGAACGGGGAACAATTTGCCTTCGTCGCCGACTTCGGCGGAATGGGTGGTCTGGGGTACCTCGTAGCGCCGGGCGAGTATGCGTTTCCCGATCCGACGGAATATGTACCGGTGCCACGACTGAAGCCGCGAGACGGCCGCTACGTTCTCAACGTGTTGGAGCCGCTGGAAGAGATCGTTTACTTCGATGAGGCGAAATTGCTGGCGGTCGACCATCCTGTAGGGACACGAGTCGTTCCCCACGAAATGATGGCGGTGAATCTTGCTCCGCCGCCGTTTGAGGTGTTTCAGGTCGCCGATCCGGTCCACGCGAAGGCACGCGATCACCGCGGAAACAATGTGACTCTGGAACTGTCGGCAACCGATCGCCGATATGCCGGTCCAAGTACGCTCGATCCGCATTTCCTCGGCTATGCCGAGCCGCACTTCGTCGAGTTGACCGTACCAAGACCGATCGGACAGATACGTGCCGACGCGCAGAAGAAGATGCCGGACGCGGATCGCGTCATCTTGGTGGCTTCCGGTTGGGTCGAGTACGGCTATTCCCAAACGAATTACGGTTCGTTCCAGGCGGGAAAACGGATACGGGCCCCGACGCTGGCCGTCTGGCGCGGTGGGCGTTGGATCGACTTGATCGTCGAGGGAGGATATCCGGCAGGAATCAATCACACGATGGCATGGGACATCACCGATCTTGTCGAATCGGGAGACAGAACGTTCCGCCTCGAAACGAACATGGAATTGTATTGGGACGAAATCTATTTCGCCGCCGCTTCCCTCGTTCCGGCGGATCGAATCTTCGAAGTTTCGTGTGTACGGGCCGACTTGCACTACCGCGGCTATCCTCGTGAGTATTCTCCCGACGGAAAGATGCCGAACTTGTTGGATTATGCCAATTACGATTTGACCGTCCCCTTCAAAAAGATGCCGGGCCGCTATACGCGATACGGTGACGTGCGCGACTTGCTCGAACGACCGGACGACATGTACGTGATCATGGGGCCCGGTGATGAGGTGACGCTTGAGTTTTGCGCCGATGATTTCCCAGAACGATCGGACGGGTTTGAGCGATCATGGATATTGAAGACCGATTCGTTTTGTAAGGATATGGATCCCTACACCGCATGCGGCGAAACGGTCGCCCCCCTGCCCTTCCACGCGATGACCGCTTATCCCTACGGGCCCGACGAGCATTACCCTGATACTCCGGCTCACCGGCGTTACCGCGAAACATACAATACCCGGATCGTCGAGCCGACTCGATGAATGGACGAGACGGATGTCACCGTTCTTATGAAGTGATGGCTCCATTCGATGGAAATCGTGGCCCAAAATCGCTGGAAAACGGCTTGCAGTGATCGTAGTCTGTTAGACGGGCGATTGTGGTCCGTGGTCCGGTCGGCCGACTGCCGGGCGGTTGGCGGCGTTCGGTTCGGTATCGAGTTTGGGCAATGAGGTGTGTCATGCGATGGCAACGGCGTCGTTTCCTGGGAGCGTTGGCGGCAGCCCCCGTCGTGATGTCGAAGTCGTGGGCGCAGACGCCGTCACGCCGTGTTCGTGTGGCGGTGTGCGGTTGCGGTTGGCGCGGCGGACAGCTCATCCCGCAGTTTGCCGGTATCGAGCAAGCCGAGATAGTCGCCGTGTGTGATCCCGACACGTCTCGGTTGGCCGAAAAACTGGCGTTGGCAAAAGATAAGACGGGCACTTCGTCGATCCGCGCTGTTCGCGATATTCGACGTGTGATCGATGCCGACGACGTCGATGCGATTGTGCTCAGTACCCCGAATCACTGGCACGCCTTGGCGACGATTTGGGGCCTTCAGGCGGGGAAGCACGTGTACGTCGAGAAGCCCGTCGCCCATGACTTGTGGGAGTCGCATCGCATGGTCGAAGCGGCTGCAAAGTATGGGAAGGTCGTTCAGGGTGGGACGCACCGGCGTTCCTTCCGAACGATCCGACGTATTATGGAGAGGATCGCTCAGAAGGAATTCGGCAACGTTCGTCGGGCCCACGTGGTCATTTATCGTTTTCGTGAATCGATCGGGCGGCGAGACACACCGCTGCCGATCCCTGAGGAGGTCGATTACAACCTGTGGTCGGGACCGGCCCAGATGGTCCCATTGTATCGCAACGCCTTTCATTACGACTGGCACTGGATGTGGGAGACGGGAAACGGCGAGCTGGGCAATAACGGATCGCACATGCTCGATTTGGCGCGATGGACGTTGCAGCAAGAGGGCCTTGCGCCTCGCGTCGTGAGCATCGGCGGGCGGTATCTGTGGAACGACGCCGGTGAAACACCCAACACCCAGGTCGCCTTTTTCGACTATCGACCGGCACCGTTGGTGATCGAGGTGCGTAATCTGCCGGCAGAGCCCGGCGGTCGCGATTGCGGCAAGTATCGGGGATTGTCGGCCGGTTTCGTGATTGAGTGCGACGAGGCAACGATTCAGGGCACGAACGGGTACACGGTACTGGATTCGAAGGGCAAGATCGTCGAATCGGCCGAAGAAAAAGAGACCGACCAAAATCCCCGCAACTTCATCGAGGCCGTTATGGCAGACCGACCGTCATCGGCGAATTGCCCGATGCGCACCGCCCATTTTTCGTGTGGCCTCGCCTTGCAAGGAAATATCTCACATCGGATCGGACGGCAAGCGGGAACCGTCGACATTCGGAAGGCAGCAGGGGTCGATGCCGATTTTCGCGAGACCTGTGATCGCATGTTGGAGCATCTTGAACGACTCGGATTCGACGCCGATCGCCTGCAAGCCTCCATCGGGCCGCTGCTCACCTGGGACGATAAGCAGGCGGTATTCGTCGGGCCACACGCTGAAGCTGCGAATCGATTGTTGCGACGGACCAAGGTGCGGCCGCCGTTTGTGGTGCCGGAGGATGTGTGATCATTTCGGTTGCGAATCGTTTTCGAGGACATCCGTGGGATTCAAGCGATTGAAAGCAATCTTGGGTTGTCTGCTGACGGGGGCTGCGCTTTGGGTATCGTTCACGGCGCGGGCCGAACCGTGGCGGCGTCATGCGATCGGAGAAGGCGGCCGTGGGGCCGACGGGGTTCGGCTGGGGGATGTCGACGGCGATGGACGGCTCGATGTGGCGACCGGGTTTGAGGAAGAGGCCGTGACGCGGCTTTTTGCTTGCCCGCCCGCGGGCAAGGTCTGGCAGCCGTGGCCGTCGGTCGTGGTGGGCCGTACACCTCATGTGGAAGACGCGTTTTTCGCCGATGTCGATGCCGACGGACGTCCGGACGTCGTCACCTGTTGCGAAGGTCCGACGCGGCAAGTATTCGTCCACTGGGCACCGCCGAAATCGCGAATGCTGGATTCCCAGGCATGGGAGCGGGATGCTTTTTCGGTTCCGCGCGACGGGACGATGTGGATGTTCGGTGTGCCGATCGTTCTCGCGCAAGGACGAAACGTGTTGGTCGTGGCTGGGAAGAACGGCGGGCCGAACGGCGCGGCCTTGGGGTTCCTGGTGCCGCCGAATTCGACCGGCCGCAATTTGGATGCGTGGCGGTTCATCGAACAAACACGAGTCGGGTGGGTGATGAGCCTGATCGTGTACGACGTGGACGACGACGGCGACGACGACATCGTGTACTCCGACCGGAAGCCTTACGAAGGATCGCCGGAACATACTTCGGGCGTCTACTGGTTGGAACATCCCGGCGGTGGTGAAAAGGCATTTCTGGAGCGATGGCCACGTCATCGCATTGGGGCGAACGGGCGGGAAGTGATGTTCATCGACGTTCGGGATTCGGACGCCGACGGTCGTCCGGACGTACTGGCCGCCGTGAAGCCGCGGGAAGTGCTGTGGTACGTTTCCGGGAAAAACGTCCGTGACGCGTGGACGTGTCGCGAAACGATCGATTTGACGAATCGGGAATTCAGGATCGGCGATGCGAAGGCGGTGCGGGCGGCGGACTTGGACGGCGACGGCATACGGGAAATCGTCTTTACGTGTGAACACGCTGTTCCACCGGCGTCCGGTGTCGTCTACCTGGATCGGCGCGATTCGCGATGGACGATGCACGACATCAGCGGTCCCGACGGCATCAAGTTCGATCGTATCGAGACGGTCGATCTCGACGGCGACGGCGACCTCGATGTTCTGACGACCGAAGAGCGGCACATCTGGAACACCGACCGTGAAGATATGGGCTTGGGCGTCGTCTGGTACGAGAATCCTGCCGACGCGAATTAGAATACAACGACAGCGGGGGCCGTGCGACCGTTACGTTCAGGGCCCTTACAGGAGACGTATCGATGAGAGTGTTGACGTATTTCTTGGCGTGTTTGGGGGTGTTGTTCTGCGGGACCATTTCGGCTGCCGAAAAGGCGCCATCGTCCCAACCGAACATCATCATCTTCTTTGCCGACGATCAAGGTTACCAGGATCTCGGATGCTTCGGATCGCCGACACTGGAAACTCCCAACATCGATCGGTTGGCGGCCGAGGGGATGCGGTTTACCGATTTCTATTCGGCGTATTGCGTGTGTTCGGCGTCGCGGGCGGCGTTGCTGACGGGGTGCTATCAACCTCGCCTCAGTATGCCGGGCGTATTGGGACCGCATTCGAGGGTCGCTTTGAACCCCGACGAGGTTACGATCGCTGAAGTCGTCAAGCAAGCCGGCTATCGTTCCATGTGCATCGGCAAATGGCATGTAGGCGATTCCCCCGAGACGTTGCCCACGGGCCAGGGGTTCGACCATTACTTCGGCATTCCGTACAGCAACGACATGGCCCGGCAAAAGGGTTGGGGAAACGATCCGGAGGACTTGGACAAGATTTGGCGACTCAAAAAGTGGGATATCTACAACAACGAACTTTACCGCGATACCAAGATCATCGAATCCCCGGTGAATCAAACGACGCTTACGAACCGTTACGTCGAAGAGGCGTTACGGTTCATTCGAAGTAACAAGGACCGCCCGTTCTTCCTGTATTTCGCCAGCACGTATCCTCATGTGCCGTTGTTCGTTTCCGACGATCGATACGATCCCGATCCCCACAAGGCGTACAAGTTGACGATTGCTCACGTCGATTGGGCCGTTGGTCAGATCATCGAAACCTTGAAGGAAGAAGGCATCGCCGAGAACACGTTCTTCGTGTACACCAGCGATAACGGGCCGTGGTTGAGTAAGAAGCACCACGCCGGAAGCGCGCTGCCGCTGCGGGACGGCAAGGGGACGACGTACGAAGGCGGAATGCGCGAACCGACGGTCATGTGGTGGCCGGCTCGCATCAAACCCGGCCAGGTTTGCAGCCGGGTGGCGGGAACGATCGACCTGCTGCCGACGATCGCAAAGATCGTCGGGGTGTCGTTGGATCCGAATCGTCCGATCGACGGTATGGATATCTCCGCTTTGCTGGACGACCCCAATGCACCGTCGCCGCACGACGAGGTCGGTTATTACTACTACAAGAACAGCCGACTCGAGGCGATTCGGCTGGGCAAATGGAAGCTGCATTTCAAGAAGGAATTGGAATTGTATGATCTGCGCGCCGACATCGGCGAAACGACGAACGTAGCGGATCAGCATCCGGACGTGGTGGCCCGGTTGACCGAAGTCGCCGAAAAGTACGATGCGAAATTGAAGGCCGAAGTCCGCCCGCCTTGGCGAGCGCAACCGGCGGAGAAATAATCGGCCGACGACCGCTGCGGACTAAACGGCATCGATATGGACCGACGGCGCTCGACGGAATCCCGGGCGCCGTCGTCACGTTTTGCTCGGGACGGGAGAATACGCCACATGCAGCGAATGATGCGCTGCCCCCGATCGCTGCGAGTTTCCAGTCTCGAAAGTCTGTCAATGAGAAGAGGACACCGACGGCGGCCGGCGAACGGGGCCATTCTCGCCCGCTTAGGAAGATTCTCGGCGTAGGTGCTCGCGGATCGCGTGGCATAATTCGTCGGGCGTCGTCGCTCGCCCGCGCTTGCTGATCACACGGCCGTTCACGACCACCGCGGGAACGGAGAATAGTTGCAACAGCGCCGTGACGGCAGCGCGGAATCCGGGGCGAAAGCGGAAGACATCGACCATCAATCGTGAAGCCAAGTAAAGCTGATTCCGCGGATCGACGATAACGACTTCCAACTCTCCGTTGTCGATCTGTTTTGCAAAAAAACGCGTCACGCTTCGGTGTAGAATGCCGAAGTGTTCCTGATCACGGCGCGTCTCGCGAAAGACGTTTCGGTGTCGAACCGTAGGATCGTCGTCCGTGAGAACGCCGCAACAGCCGCTGCCGGTCAGTTGTTCGGCACCGTCACGAATCAACAAGACAGAAACCAGCGGACGTCGAATTTGGGGCATCGCTGACAGTCTCGCGAGGGGAGCCTGCCGTCAGGACGGTGTGCTCCGTCGTCGGTAACGATAGTACGCCGCACAGGCGCCTTCGCTGGACACCATCGGGGCGCCGAGCGGATGTTCAGGAGTGCATGCGCCGCCAAATGCCGGACATTCGTGAGGCCTCTTTTGGCCCTGAAGCACCTCTCCGGCGATGCATTCCGGCGATTCTTCAGCGGCGATCGTCGAGACGTTGAAACGCTTTTCGGCATCGAAAGCCTCGAATTCCTCGCGCAGCGCGTAGCCGCTTTGCGGTATCATACCGATGCCGCGCCATTGGCGATCGACCACTCGGAATACCTGTTCGACCGGTCGCCGGGCTGCGGGATTGCCTTCCGGCCGGACCAACCGACCGTACTGAATTTCGACGTCGTGTCGCCCGGTTTCGAGTTGTTCGACACACATTGCGATTCCTTGCAGGATGTCGACCGGCTCGAATCCCGTCGCGACGATGGGAACTTTATATTGTTCCGCGATCGGCAGGTATTCCTGCGTCCCCATTACCGTGCATACGTGCCCGGCCGCCAAGAAACCGTCGATTCGGCAGTCGGGGGATTCGAGAAGTGCACGAATCGCGGGGGGGACGAGCACGTGGGAAACGAGCATCGAGAAGTTCTCGAGTCCCAACGTCTTCGCTTGGAGAATGGCCATCGCATTGGCCGGGGCGGTCGTTTCGAAGCCGACGGCGAAAAACACGACCTCTCGTTCCGGGTGTTGCCGCGCCAATGCGACCGCGTCAAGGGGCGAATAGACGATTCGGACGTCTCCTCCGCCGGACTTTACCCGCAACAAATCGGAGGTGCTGCCCGGAACTCGCAGCATGTCGCCGAAGGAACAAAAAATGACGTTCGGCAGTGACGCGATCGCCACGGCACGATCGAGCATTTCGACCGGCGTGACGCATACAGGGCAACCCGGCCCATGAATCAATGTGATTTGTTCGGGAATCAGCTCGTGGAGCCCGAATCGCATGATCGAATGGGTTTGGCCCCCGCATATTTCCATGATCGACCACGGCCGCGTTACCCGCCGGCGAAGGTGATCGGCCAATGTGCGGACGGCTTCGGCATCACGGTATTCGGCCAGATACTTCATAGGGAATGCTCCCAGCCCTCACGTCGACGGGGTGTCGGAAGCAGGCGACGGCGTCGTTGCGGACGGATCTTCGGCAGCTTCTTCGATCTGACGGATGAAATCCATCGTTTCTTGAGCTTCGGCTTCGTCGATGCGGTTGAGCGCGAAGCCGACGTGAACCAGCACGTACTCGCCCGGTTCCGCCTCCGGCGTGTAGGCCAGGCAGATTTCTTTGGTGATACCGCTGAAATCGACCTTGGCGTACGGCAGCCCGTCTTTTTCGTATTTTTCGAGGATCTTTCCCGGGATTCCCAAGCACATGATTGCCTTCTCGCTTCGGTTGTTTAGGGCGTCGGGGTGATTGTCCCGTGAGCGTCAATAGGCCCCTTCGACGAATTCGGGCTCGACAAGTTCCGGTACGGCTCCGCAAGCATGGCCGCGACGTAACAATTCCCGCACGGCTTCACGTCCGCGGGGACCGAAGTCGAGCGTCCAATCGTTCACGTACATGCCGACGAATCGATCGGCCAACGCCGAGTCGAGGCCTCTGCCGAATTGTAGCGCGTAGGCCAAGGCATCTTCACGATGTTCCAGGCCATAACGGATACTTTCCTGAAGCAACCGCGTGACGTCGCGGGCGACTTGATCGCCGAGATCTTTCCGAACGGCGTTGGCTCCCAAAGGCAACGGTAAGCCACCAGTTTCTTGATCCCACCAGACACCCAAATCGACTACACATTGCAGACCGAACGTTTGGTAGGTGAGTTGTCCTTCATGGATCAGAAGACCGGCTTCCACCGGCTTGCCTTGATAATGTCCATCGACGACGGCTTGGGGGATCTCGTCGAACGGCACGACGACATGGGGAAAATCCCCGCCCAGACACATTCGCAACGCCAGGAAAGCGGTGGTCAGCAATCCGGGAACGGCAATGGGACGCTCGGCCAGCGATTCCAGCGACACGTCGTTTTTGGCAACGACCATAGGCCCGTATCGCTCGCCCATGCTGGCACCGCAAGGGCACAGAATGTACTTGTCGTGAAGATGGGCATAGGCGTGCAGACTGAGGGCGGTCAATTCGAGTTCACCGCGAAACGCCCGCTGATTGAGAGTTTCGATGTCGACCAGTTCGTGCGTGAAACGATACCGCCCGGTATTGATCTTTTCTTTGGCGAGCGCATAAAACATGAAAGCGTCGTCGGGATCAGGGCTGTGTCCTACGCGAATGAGCACGGCATCATCGGTCATGGTGATTGGGTCCACGTGCAAAAAAGGTGCGTCCAGCAAAGTAGAAAGCCTTATTATACCGCCTTTCGAGCGGTTCGTTGACGGGGTTCAATCGAGCGCATCGAGGGCTTCCGCCGACATTCGAGGTACCATCCATGCCGTACACATACGCCTATCCTCGTCCGGCCGTGTGCACCGATTGCGTCGTTTTCGGTTTGTCCGGACCCGATTTGGAGCCTCAACCGGCCGAAACACGCACACCGCGAACATCACCGCTGCGTGTCTTGTTGATACGACGGGATCGAGAACCGTTCGCCGGGGCCTGGGCCTTGCCGGGTGGTTTCATCGAGATCGACGAGCCGCCGCGCGAGGCGGCGTTTCGGGAATTATATGAAGAAACATCCCTGCGCCCGAAGGAGTTGCTTCCGTTGGGGGCGTACGGTGCGCCGGATCGCGATCCGAGGGGGCGTACGATTTCCTTGGTGTTCACAACGGTCGTGGCGACAGAGAAGTCTCGGGTACGTGCAGGCGACGACGCTCGCGAGGCGGCTTGGCGACCGGCCCGTCGTCCCGGCCGTCTGGCATTCGATCATCGTGAGATTTTACGCGATGCCCAGCAATTCTGGCGACAGCGGCTCGCCGGCTTTCCGTTCGGTGCTGACTTGTTACCACGCACGTTCACGGCGAAGCAATTGCAGACATTATATGAAGCGATATTGGGACGCCCGCTCGACGGCCGAAGACTAATCGCTTGGTTGCGTAGTATGAACGTTCTTGAGCGGCAGCCTGGCGGCGAAGGGAAAAGAACTCCCGCTCGATACCACTTCGTCGTGGAAACGTATCGGCGGTACGCGCGATCAGGTTTCCCGTTTCCTGCCCATGCGTGATCGATTCGTGTGGATCGTTGGGGGGAGCGACGCACAAAAAGCCGGCCCGCGCCGAAGCGCGGGGCGGTGCAGAGCCGGGAAAGCCGTTCAACGTAGAGCTTGGCCGGACGGCTGTTCCCGAGCTTTTAGTGTGCGCGCATATGCGGCGTAGACTTTGCCCAAGTACTGCTTAGGATCGGCTTTGATTTTCGCGATGCATCCAGGGCAACACACAAACACCGTTTGCTCCTCGACGACGACCGACCGGGCGTTCGCCGGCAACGGCTTTCCCATCACCGGGCATGTACCCTGAGCCGTTTTCATTGCGGTATGGATCTTGGCCCAATTTTCGCCGGAGATCTTTCCGCCGAAACAGCCTTTGCAACAGAGAAAGATCGTTTCTCCGCCGACTTGTGCCTTCACCGGCTTGCCGTGAGCGCCGAGTTTTTGACCGGAGACCGGGCACACAGCTTGTACCGCGATTTTGAGACGGTCGACGGCCGCCTGACGTGCCGCTTCGGCGGAGGATGCGCTTTGCGAGGCGGTTTCCGCGGAAGCTCGTTGTTGATGCATGGAATGATCATGCATTTGTGCCGCGGCGGCCCCAACTGTGAAGGCCATCAACACGCAGGCTGCCAAAGAGCATCGCAACATCGAAATCTCCTTTGTACGACGAAATGAAAGCGAGTGGAAAGATGCCGATCTCGCCGGCATCACTCGGTTTGTCCGATTGTATTGATGCTCGGATCAGCCGCAAACTTCTCGTCTTTGATGCCCAGTGCCAGTTTCCACTCCATGACCCAGCAATAGAGAACCGGGACGATGATCATCGTCATCACCTCGATGAGCATTCCGCCGAAACTGGGGATCGCCATAGGAACCATGATGTCGGAGCCGCGACCTCGGGAGGTCAGAACCGGGAGAAGCGCCAAGATCGTGGTTGCGGTCGTCATCAAGCAGGGACGCACACGTCGCAATCCGGCTTCGAGCGTGGCCTTGCGGGCGGCTTCTTTACTGTCGATTTGCGCTCGGCGGAAACTTTGGTCCAAATAGGTTGCGATCACGACGCCGTCGTCGCTCGCAATACCAAACAAGGCGAGAAAGCCCACCCAAACCGCCACGCTCAAGTTGATGGGGTGGACCTGGAACAGTTCCCGCAGGTTCGTGCCGAATGCGGTAACGTCCAGGAACCACGGTTGACCGTACAGCCACAGCAAGAGGAAGCCGCCTGACCAGGCGACAACGATGCCCGAGAAGACAAGACTCGTCGTGATTACGGCGCGAAATTGCAGGTACAAGATGACGAAAATGACGAACAGAGACAGCGGAAGCACGACCATCAGCGTTTTCTGCGCCCGCAATTGGTTTTCGTAATTGCCTGCGAATTTGAAACTGACGCCGGGAGGCAAGATCAATTCCCCCGAGTCGATTTTCTCTTGCAGAAACCGTTGGCATTCCTCGACGACATCGACTTCGGAGGTCCCCGGCTTTTTGTCGAACAAGACATACCCGACCAACCGCGTATCCTCACTCTTGATGACCTGCGGCCCTCGGACATACCGGATGCGTGCAAGCTGTTCCAGCGGAATTTGTTGCCCGGTCGGGGTGGGAACGAGCACGCGACCCAGTTGCTCGGGGGTATCTCGCAATTCCCGGGCGTAACGGACTCGCACCGGGTAACGCTCTCGTCCCTCGACGGTCGTGGTGATCCGTTTTCCACCGATGGCCACCTCGATGACGTCTTGCACGGTTCGAATGTGCAAACCGTATCGGGCGATGGCGTCTCGATCGATTTCAATTTCCAGGTAAGGCTTGCCGACGATCCGGTCGGCGATCACGGCCGACGCCTCGACCGACGGCACTTGCTTCAAAAGCGATTCGAGTTCGAGCGCGGTTTTCTCGATGCTTTCCAAGTCGGGACCTAAGACTTTCACTCCCATAGGCGCCCGCATGCCGCTTTGCAGCATCACGATGCGCGCGGCGATCGGCTGTAGTTTAGGGGCCGAGGTCGTGCCGGGAATGTCGGCTGCTTCCACGATGGCATTCCAAATGTCGTCCGGCGTCTTGATCGAGTCGCGCCATTGGCGGAAAGGACGACCGTTTTCGTCGGGGATCAGGTTGCCTTGCTCATCGCGAACGAAATCTCCTTTTGTTTCGTCGTAACGGAATCTCACACGTCGCCCATTTTTGTCTGTGATATATTCCGGTTTGTAGCTGATGATCGTTTCGATCATCGAAATCGGTGCAGGATCGAGCGGACTGTCGACCCGACCGATCTTGCCCACGACCGATTCCACTTCGGGAATCGACATCATCAGTTTGTCTTGCAGTTGCAAGACGTCGAATGCTTCGCCGATCGAGGCGTGCGGCATGGTCGTAGGCATGTACAAGTAGGAGCCTTCGTCGAGGGGCGGCATGAATTCGCGACCAAATCCGGGGAACGCCGTGGCCAATTGTTGATAGATGTAGGAATTGCGAAACGACGACGGCAACCAGCCGAACTGTCTGTCGAATCCGAGCCACGCAGAGATTCCCAAGACCACGACGAGGGCCGGAATGCTCAAGAAGAGGAGTTTGTGTCGCAACGCCCAGGTCAATAGCGGGCGATATAGAAAACGACGAAAGATTTCGAAGAAACCGAGCAATCCTCCCAGTACGATTACAACGAAAAGCAAATTGGGAATAAGTCCACGTTCGGGGCCGAACGGCAGCCAATCGACGGCCAAGAGAACGGTGACCAACCCTAACGCGGTGAGGCTTCCGCCGATCGGCCCGATCCGATGCCACTCGGCAGGAAGGAACTCTTCGGCGAACTTGTAGCCGCCGATCACCAGCAAGGCCGTTCCGATCCACCACGGTAAAGTTCTCGGCAAGAACGAGGACAAACAGGAGGCAATGGCTGAGTCCGGCAGTGCCGCAGCAATCGAAGCCCACGCAATCAAACCTCCCCCGATCGCGGCCACCAGTCCGTAGAGCAGGCGACGCATCCAGGTGTTCCGAATGCGACTGGTGAATAGTACGTGAGCGGCCGGCGGGATGATCGTCAGGGCAACGATGACCGAAGCAATCAGGGCGAACGTCTTGGTGAAGGCTAACGGGCGAAACAGTTTGCCCTCTTGACCGATCATCGTGAAGACCGGCAAGAAGCTGACGACGGTCGTCGCAACGGCGGTCAAGACGGCGCTGCCGACCTCCGATGAGGCGCGGAACACGACGTCGCGTGTGCTCACATTGGGAGAGGCCTCTTCGAGGTGTTTGAGGATGTTTTCGCACAACACGATTCCCATGTCGACCATCGTGCCGATCGCGATTGCAATACCCGACAAGGCTACGATATTCGCATCCACACCGAATTGCTTCATCGCGATGAAGCACATCAAGACCGCCAGCGGTAACAACGCACTGATCAGCAGCGAGCTGCGCAGGTGGACCACCATCACGAGGATAACCACTACGGTGACCAGAATTTCTTCCACCAGCGCGCGGTTGAGCGTGCCCAGCGTTTCGTAGATCAGCCCCGTGCGATCGTAAAAGGGTACGATGGTTACCTGGCTGACAGTCGCCCATTCGGGGCGATCTTCCGGGGCCAGCTTTCGTAGGTGCGCCGTCCACGCGTCGTGATTCAATTCGGCGCCCACGAAGGCGTCGAATCCGAATTGGGAGGCGTACTGTTCGAGGTCGGCGGTCCCGACCTTCGACCAGTCGATCAAGACTTTGGCGGGCAGCCCTGGTGAAACTTCCTTGATCTTCTGCTTGAGGTTCTCGATGGCCTTGAGGGGATTGTAGCCATAACGCACGACGCACACGCCGCCCACGGCTTCGGCTCCCCCTTTGTCGAGTGCGCCGCGGCGAAGCGCCGGGCCGAGCGTCACCACGGCAATGTCGCTGACGCGTACCGGCACATTGTCGTGGACTCCGACGACGGTCTTTTCGATGTCGTCAAGACTGCGGATGAAGCCCAGACCACGGATGACGTATTCGACCTTGTTGACTTCGATCGTGCGGGCACCGACGTCCACATTCGACATTCGCACGGCCGAGTACACCTCGTTCATCGTAATGCCGTACGCCCGCATCGCGTCGGGATCGACATCGATTTGATATTCCTGGACGAACCCGCCGATCGAGGCCACCTCGCTGATTCCCTCGGCCGAATTGAGAGCATAGCGGACTTGCCAGTCTTGAATCGATCGCAATTCGTGCAAGTCCCAGCCGCCGGTTACGTTTCCATCGAGATCTCGCCCCTCGAGCGTATACCAAAAGACTTGCCCCAGCGCGGTAGCATCTGGTCCCAGTGTCGGTTGCACGCCCTCGGGTAAAGTTCCGGCCGGTAGACTGTTCAGCTTTTCGATAACCCGGCTGCGTGTCCAGTAGAAGTCGGCACGCTCGTTGAATATGACGTAGATGGTCGAGAAACCGAACATCGAGTAGCTACGGATCGTCTTGACTTCGGGGATGCCCAGCAGCGCGACCGTCAGCGGATAGGTGATCTGGTCTTCGACGTCTTGAGGTGAACGCCCCATCCATTCGGTGAAGATGATCTGTTGGTTCTCGCCGATGTCGGGAATCGCGTCGACGGGTACCGGATTTCGAGGGATCGGCCCCGTGTTCCAGTTGAAAGGCGCCGTCATGATTCCCCAGAGCACGATGCCCACCGTGAATAAGAGCACGATCAGCTTGTTGTCGATGCAGAAGGCAATGAGACGATCCAGTAGAGACATCTTCTCGTTCGGCGATGACGGCACTTGGTCGCTCATAGTGGTGTCCAAAGGGTGAACGGTACGGCGGTTTCAGAGTCGAAAAAACATCGAGGTAGACCGAAGGGAGACCGTCCGGGAACAACGCTTGTCGCTATTGCAGTTCGACGACCGGTTCGACGCTGTCCGCACAGCGCAACATCGTGGCACCGTAGTAGGGGTTCCGGGTCTGGTCGTCCGGCTGCAACCAGTAGGCACCGCGTCCGTCGAACGCCATCGGACAGTGGTGCCGGTAGATCGAGACGCCTTCGACACCGAAACGTCGGACGATCCGGTACATTTCATCCGAGACAGGCGAGAATGTTTCCCGCAGCTTGACGATGTCTTCGGCCTTCGCCATGAGCGACGTGAGTTTCGCAAAATCAGCTTTTTCCTTGTTCCAGGCCTCGGCGGCGATGCCGGAAAGCCCGGATGCGTCGATCGATTGCAAAGTTGCTTCCAGGTCACGTGCATGAGCCAGTGCTTGTCGGATGTCGTCGGCGGCGAGGGCCTCGCACACGGCGGAATATGCTTTCCACAATGTCGTCACCCTCGCCCGGAATTCGGGCGTTGTCGGCACCGCCGTTTCGCCCGGCTTAGGAGGCTCGGGAACGACAGCAAAATATGTCCCGGCTTGATCCAGGTGGGCACCGTAGGTCGCCAAGATGCGATCCGCATCGCGAAAATCGCGCACAGCCGTTCCTTCGGTTACGTCGTTCGTCAAAAGCATCGCGAATTCATTCCAATGCACCTTCGACTCACCGACGAGCGAATCGGCGTCGACTTGATCCAACGTCACGCCGACCTCGCCGAACGTTTGGCGGTAGACGGCCAAGTCTTGCTCGCGCAAAGCCCGGCGTAGGCGGTCTCGCAACATCCAGAGGCGGCGCAAGGTGCCCTTCAGCTCAGACGAGACGACTCGCTCTTCTCCGCTGGATACACCTCCTCCTTCGGGTGTCATCATCGACGGTTTGGCGAGAATTTGCAGCGCGCTGTCCAACTTGAAATTGCCGTGCGTCACGACGAATTCGCCTTCTTTTAGACCGCTTCGAACCAAGTAATAGTCACCGGCCCGCGGTCCGAGAACGATTTCTCGCCCCTCGAAAGTCGGTTCGTCGGCATCGGGATCCTGAACGTAGACAATGGCTCTCGTGCCCGTCAGCAACGGAGCCGAGGCGGGAATCACGAGAGGTTCGATCGTTTCAGAGGAATCGATCGCGGCGTAGCCGAGCGACTCCGGCCGGACCAACGGCATTCCGCAGATATCACACGCACCAGGATCGTCATGAATCACTTCGGGATGCATGGGGCACATCCATTTGCCGGCTATTTCGGCATCCAACACTTTGCCGCCGGCGGCAATCCTCGCACGGACGACCGCCCGCACGAACATCTCGGGCTTCAGGCGACCGTCTTCATTGTCGACGTTGACTCGTACTTTGATCGTGCGGGTTACCGGATCGAGAACCGGATCCATGAACACGATGCGCCCGTGGAACACTTCGCCCGGGTAGGCTTCCGTCGTGAATTCGACGTCTTGTCCGTAGCGCAGCCATTCTATATCAGATTCGTAAGCGTCGAGCTTCACCCACACGTGCGTCAAGTCGGCGACGGTATAGATGCGGTCGCCGATTCGCACGCGGTCGCCTTCTTGGCGGAGCTTTTCGACCACGATACCGCCGATCGGCGAATAGATCGTGACGTGATCGCTGGGGACCATTCGCGTTTCGATTTCAGTAATTTGGTCGGCCGTCAAGCCGAGCAGTCGCAGTTTTTCGCGAGCGGCGGCCACCATGTCGATCGACTGAATGAGTCCACCCTGCGGTTGATTCCGGCGTTGCCGAATCGCTTGGATCAGTTCAACCTGCGCAGCGTACAGTTCTTCACTGTAGATCAGCGCCACATGGTCGCCGGGGCGGACCTGGACGCCGGTGTAGTCTGCGAAAAGGCGATCCAATCTTCCGGAAATCCACGCCGTAATGTAGGCGAGACGGGTCTCGTCGTAGTCGACCTTGCCGACCATGCGAATCGTCGCCGTGACGAACCGCCGTTCGACGGGGCGCGTTTCCAATTGCATCAGTTTGGCGGCTTCGGGCGAAACCGTGATCGTTCGCAACGCTCCCGTGGTCGTCTTCACGGGAATCAAATCCATCGCGCAAATGGGGCACTTGCCCGGCTTGGGACTTCGAATTTGCGGATGCATCGAGCACGTCCAGACGACGTCTTCGCCTTCGGCGTCACCCTCGTTCGCTTCGGCGTGATCATGCGCGGACGCGTCGGCGGTTACCGATGTTGGAGACGGCTGCCGGGGCGCCCAAGCCGACCGGGCTGCCTCCCATAAGACGACGCCGAATACCATGCTTGCAAGCGAGACGACAAGCATGAATTTCCCGCCGTGTTTTCGCCGAAGTCGGCGAAGAAAGATTCTTATATTCATCGAGGTCGTCATTCAAAGACTCCGCGTTTGGATCGCGAAATTGTTTCTTCCTCCGCTGCAAGCGAGGTGCTTCGTTGCTGCGCGTTTTCTTGCCGGAACGCCGAAATGCCCGCGCGTCACGTTTGGGTGTTTTTCAGGCGTTCTGCAAACCAGGTGATGAGTTGTTCGGCTTCCTGTTCAGTCGAGGCGCCGATCACCGTGAAGAAACGGCGGCCGCAGGGCGAACAGACGGTCAACGTGTCGTCTATGCGATGCATGACACACCGTCCTCCACTTGAACAACGATCGCCGCAAGGACACCGAGCCGTCCCGTGCGGTGCCGGCCCCTGTTCGAACACGGCAAGTCGACGACCGTCTTTCCGTTCGAGTACGGTGACGACGGCCGGAACATCGCGGGTCGGTACGTAGTACGCTTCGCAGGCGGTGTAGCCCTTCGGGGTTTGCTGCAAGGCGACGGGAGCAAACGGGAGAGCATCAAGGCTATTGGTCTGGATCTTGCGGGCACCGAAATGCTCCACCAATACCCTGCCGGCCGCTTCCGAATCATGAGAGAACGATGTCGTATAGGCTAGAAACGCCTGCGATAGTGTGCGATCATTTCGGGATTCACTTCGGAACCCACCGACGATCACAGCGAACAAGATCAGGACGCTTGCGGCAACAAACCACCAGCGATTTTGCAGAACGAAATCCGTCCATGCACGTCGCCTGGCAATCCGGCGTTCCAATGCCGCGACTCTCGACGGGGTTTCGAAGATGTCTTTTCGTGGCCGGCGGAGCGATTCCGGCAGCGGGACGGGCGATTCTGCCACCAAGCGGGAGAGCGACTCGATTCCCGCGAGTGTCTCACGACACATGACGCATGATGCCAAGTGTGCCTCGACGTCGCGCCGGTCCGATTCCGAAATTTCCCGGTCGTGGTAGGCCGAGAGCCGCTCGCGAATGCGATTGCATTCCATGGTTATTGCTCCCAACCCAGTCGATTTAGGATGCCTTGAAGTTCCTTCCGCACTCGATTCAGTCGCGAACCGACCGTTCCTTCAGAAATACCCAGGACCTCGGCGATATCTGCGTAACTGAGCCCCTCTTGTTCTCGCAACAAAAACACCAAACGCAGATCGTCGTCGATCTGTGCAAGGGCTTGTTGCAACAGGTCGCGAAGTTCGTTGCGTGATGTCGTTGGGACGCTATGATTCATCGTTTCGTCGTATAGAGAAACGGTCGGAAGTTTGCGCTTTCGGCGAAATTGCAAAGCCTCGTTCACGGCAAGCCGATAAAGCCATGTTTCGAACTTGGAATTGCCTTCGAAAGTGTCGAGTTTGCGGAATACCTGAAGGAACACCTGTTGTGTGAGATCGGACGCGTCGTTGGGGCCGACCATTCGATACATCAGTCGATAAACCCGTTCGACGCACGCGTGGTAAATGGCTTCTCGGGCCGAGGTGTCGCCCGCGACGGCTGCTCGTACCGTCACTTCCGGCACGACTGCATGTGCCTCGTCATGCAAAGGATTAGATGGCATAGCTGCCGTATTTCTTCTTGTTCTGAAAGAAACCTGAGTTGTGCTGCCGAACGAGTGAGCAATGGAGATTCGGCGTTGAAAGGAACGATCCACGGCGGATTATGGCTTTCGAACCGAAGCGACGGCAAGCCCGTTGTTTCGGCAGGTCTCCCCTTTTCGCTGAATTCTCGAAATTCTGTGCAAGAAATCGGCCGACACGTGCATCAAAGCTATCGGTCATGGGTTTTGGTAACTCGGAAGAGAGAGAAAGGAACGACATGAGATACCTTATTTCATTGCTGGTGGTTTTAGGGATTTCCGTGGTTCTTGTCACAGGCGGGTGCAACAAAGCGTCCACTACCGACCAATTAGGTGAGGGGGATTCGGCGTCCGCCACCGAGCAATCAGCTTCGCCTGCGGGCGAAACCGCTTCGGAATCGGAGGGTATGGCGAAAATGATGGAGGGGCTGGCGGAATTGTCGCCCGAAGACAAAGAATCGGCCATGAAACAACACATCTGTCCCGTGAGCGGCGAGATGCTCGGCTCGATGGGGACGCCGATCAAAGTCGACGTAAGTGGCCGTCAAGTATGGATTTGCTGCGAGGGGTGCAGGGATTCGTTGCTGGCCGAACCGGACAAATACCTGGCCAAGCTTGACGGTGATCCGGCGAACTGACCGACCGGCGCCGGATTTGGATGGTTCCTATTCTGCGTTGTGTCGATAAAGGAGAAGTGAAATTAGGGGTTCGCTGTTCTGTCATTTGAGGGGGGCAGCTTGGCAAAAAAGGGGGGGCCATGGATGGCACACCCAAAAAGATTTTTGTGGAAACATGGATGGTTGTGGGGGCTGACGGTATGTGTGTTGGGGGGCGGCGCGATAGGCTGTCACAACGTCGACCGGGTGCGCGACACCGACTACGTTGAGATAGTCCATCGAGCGTCCTATTCGACGACCGTGGATGAAGCGGTGCTCCCCCCCGACACTCCCGCCGGTCCCTTGTCGCTCGACGCGTGCGTTCGCCTTGCTTTGGAGCGCAATCCTAGAATTCAAGCGGCGCGAAAGAAAATCGAGGCTCTCGCGTATCGTGTCCCTTCGGCGGCGTCGCTACCCGATCCCACGATGAATGTCACCGCAGCGCCCGCGCCGATTCAAACGGCGGCCGGTGAACAGGATCTGTTGCTTGGGATCACGCAAAAGGTGCCGTTGCGCCGCAAGCTTGAGGCGAAGGCGGATGCCGCAGAGGCCCGGGCCGATGCCGCTCGGGCCGAGTTCGCCGCTGTCGAACTGGCCACCGTGGCGGAGGTAAAAAAAGCATACTACCAGCTCCAATTCGTCGAGCAGGCGATTGAAATCACGCAGGCGGATCTTCTACTACTTACCCAATTGCGGAACGTGGCCGAAAGCCGTTATCGCACCGGTCAAACCAGCCAGCAGGACGTATTGCGGGCGGAGGTCGAAATGGCCAATGTCCGCCATGAGTTGATCCAACTCGAACGGCAACGAACGGGCGCACGGGCCAAACTCGCGTCCTTGATGCATATTTCGCCGGAGGCGCCCATCGAAACGACCGAACCGGCGAACGAAAATCTGGCACACAATCTCGCCGAACTTCAGGCTCGGGCGGTTCGTAATCGCCCGGAACTTCATGCCAAGTTGGCTTCGCTCGCGGCGAGTCGCAAGGCTGCGCAACTTGCCAGACTTCAGTATTTGCCTGATGTGGTCTTGGGGGCCACGTGGATTGCCGTCGACGATGCCGGCATCAGCCCCGTGCGCGACGGCGAAGACGCCTTCCTGTTGAATGTCGGTGTGAATCTGCCGATCTACAGGCGTCGTTTGGAAGCAGACGTTCGCTCGGCTGAAGCCGAGGCCGTTGCGGTGGCCAAGGAATACGACGCACTGCGAGACGAGACGTTGCGTGAAGTCATCGACCTCGTTGCCGACGCGCAAAGCAAAGAAGAATTGATCCGGCTGTTCGAAGCGGACATCTTGCCGAAGGCACGCCAAACGCTGGAAGTTTCGAGTCAGGCCTACAATGTCGGCCAAACCGATTTTTTGCAATTGATCGACAACTGGCGACAGTTGCTCCGGTATGAGATCGCTCATCGGCAACTGCAGACGGCTTTGCGGCAGACGCTGGCCGACTTGGAACGTATCGTGGGCGGCTCCATGGACACATCCGCCGGTGTGTTCGAGATCGAAGACGTTCCCGTTCCGGCTTTGCCGGAATAAAGGCGATGCCGATGGACCGAAAAGGCGAATGACGACTGCTTGAAGGGAATGGAGCGATGAAACGAATTTTCGTCGCGTGTGCTTGCGGCGTGCTGGTGGCGTTTTTGGTCGCTGCGGTCGGTTGCGCCGATGCATACCATCGGTATCGTGATTGTCGCCCAGGTTGCGGTTATTGCCCCCCTTCACCGTTGTTGTACGACGATGCCCCCGGGGACGGCTGCCACAGCGCACCGGTCGGTTCTTATCTCACGTCGGCGGATGCGCCGTAGCGGGACCGTACGCACGCTTCCTTTCCATCCATGCTTTCTTCTCTATTTTGGCTGCTGCTTTCTAGGGACGCTGTTTCACTCGTGGGGCTGTGGTCGGTGCCGATTGCACGAATGTGTGGGGTTTGCGAACGGGAGATATCGAGAATCCCTCATCTTTCCGTTTTCGTGCAAGCGGTGCGATGAGACGTCGTGGAATGAAGTTACAATAGCGACCTGTCGGACTACTGCGTGCAGGACACCTCGTCGCGCAAACCGCCGCCGGATCCCCCCTTTGCCGATTTCGACGGACGGCGACTGCCCGCATTCGGGGAACGTCATCTTGAAAGTTGTCCGTCGCACGCCCCCCTGCCCTGTTGACCACCCTTGGTGCATACGCCCCTCTCTAAAGAACGAATTCCGATTGGTTGCGAGGAGCATCCGGATGAAACGCCGTGATTTTCTGAAAGCCGGTGCCGTTGCTGCAGCTGGCGGATTGGTGTCGAATGCTGCCGTGTCTTCGTCGGAAACGCCGAGCACACCGTGTCGATCGACACCGCAGACATGGCCGAGTTTTCCCCTGCCGAAATTTCAAGTCGCCGACGGGCCGTTCGACCCGAACTGGGAATCGTTGCGAGCGGGGTACCGTTGCCCGGAATGGTTTCGGGATGCGAAGCTGGGCTTTTGGGCACATTGGGGGCCGCAATCGCAAGCAGAGGCGGGGGATTGGTATACCCGGCATATGTACCTGCAAGGTCATCCGAACTACCAGCACCATCTGGAGAACTACGGTCATCCGTCGGTCCACGGTGCAAAGGATTTGATGTGTGCCTGGAAGGCCGAGCACTTCGATCCGGAGGATCTGATCAGTCTCTACAAGGCCGCCGGGGGACGATATTTCGCCTTCATGGTGAATCATCACGACAACTTCGATTCATGGGATTCGAAGTATCAGCCTTGGAACTGTGTCAACATCGGTCCGAAAAAAGATTTGTGCAGGATGTGGGCCGATACCGCACGAAAGCACGGATTGCGATTTGGTGTGACGTTTCACAACACGCCCTATCGTTGTTGGAACGAGTTCATGCCCCTGTGGTATGGAAGTGACAAGGAGGGGCCGCTGGCCGGTGTTCCGTATGACGGGGCCGTGGTGAGCAAAGAAGACGGTATCGGAACACCGTGGGAAGGGCTTGATCCTCGCGACCTGTACGGCCCCGTCCACGAGGCCAATTCGCCCTGCCCGCAGTTCGTGCGGCAATGTTTGTTGCGGGTAGACGACTTACTTCGCAAGTACGATCCCGACCTGCTCTACTTCGACGACGCCGTGTATCACTTGCTCGACGTCAACGAATCGAAGCAGCTTAGAGCAGTGTTGGGAATGCCCGACCTGATTCCGCAGATTGCGGCACACTATTACAACCTCGCGTGCAGCCGGCGCGGCCGGTTGGATGTCGTTTTGAATGTGAAACACGCAACGCATGATGAGGCGACGGCGATGATCCTGGCAAGCGCCGTCGTCAACGACTTCGAAGTGGTCGACCCCGATCGGCCGTTTCCCAATCCCTGGCAGACGGACATTTCCGTCGGCAGTTGGCACTACCGTCGCAACGATCGATATCGTTCGCCAAGCCAGTTGATTCGAATGCTCGTCAACATCGTAGCCAACAACGGGAAC
Source organism: Thermostilla marina (assembly GCF_054657455.1). NCBI lineage: Bacteria > Pseudomonadati > Planctomycetota > Planctomycetia > Pirellulales > Thermoguttaceae > Thermostilla > Thermostilla marina. The sequence goes on from NZ_BAAHYR010000001.1 coordinate 2,608,058, forward strand.
ATGCTGTTGGGCGTCCCGCCCCGCGGCGACGGACGCATCGACGACGAGGCACGCCGAGTCGTTGAGAAAATCGGTGAGTGGATGCGAATCAACGGGGAGGCCATCCACGCAACGCGTCCTTGGAAGCAAAGCAAAGAAGGCGACATCCGCTTTACCCGCAGCAAGAACGGCGAAAGCCTGTATGCCGTCAGTCTGTCGTGGTCCACCAGCGGCAAGGTTCGTATATCCAACGCCGCACTCGACAACACGCCTGTTGCCGACGTAGCGCTGCTCGGCCACGCGGGGCCTCTTGCATGGCGACAGACGGAAACGCTTCTCGAAATCACCCTACCGCCGCACCCGCCGTGTGAGGCGGCCTACGCGTTCCGAATCCGCGGGCAAGACCGAACTGCCTTTGCCGACACATGAACCAACGGACACGGTGATCGCCGATGCAAACAAGGGGGTTGCGGCTCCGCTGCCGCTTCGCATCGCGCTCAGACCGCAGCTTAGCAGCCCGTTGCACAAGCCGGTTTTGGACGCGGCTTGACGGCGAATAATGACCAATGGGCGTTGTGACCTTGCCAGGTCGAATATCGCCAAATAAGCGCCAAATGGCCGTTTATACGGCGCAATCGGCCGAGTATCGACGTGGTGTGAAGATAAACAATCGCAATGACAAAATAGAAAAGGCAACCGACGCGAGTCAGGCTCCGCGGCGAGGCAAGGCCGAACAGCAAGCGCAGGATCACCGCCAGGTTGTAGCCCATCACCCGCACCAGGTACCATTTCCTGACTTCCGTCAGGCCCCGCAGCCATACCCGACGACTACCGCCGGTATCGCAGACGTGCGCGAACGTCCGCTCGCAGACCTCCGAGCGCTTCCGCAGAAGCCGTTTCCCGCGGGCTCCCAGGCAACGTCGACGGTTCGCGCGATACGCTTCCTCGTGCTCGCTCGGCTTGTCCGTCCAACGACGCTTGTGCCGAAGACGCTTTTCCGGAATGTATGTCCTCCAACCACCGGCGTGCTGCAGCCGCGAAAGCGTTTCCGCCTTGTGATAGCCCTTGTCGGTAACGACTTCCTCGGCCGGTTCGGTGTCCGCCTTGATCGCGACCTTGTCCGCCGCCTGCAGCGTCTGTTCGATGCTTGTCGTGTCGGGCGTGTCGGCCGTGTACACCTCCGCCGCCAGGATCATCCCCGATCCAAGTTCGACCGCGTGCTCCGCCTTGTAGGCCATGTGGGTGCGGCCGTCTTTCAGCTTGGCGATCCTCGCGTCCGGATCGACCGGCGATTCCCAGTCCCGGTTCGAAAGCCTCTTGTCTTGCCGCTGTCGATCGAAACGACGCAGTTCGTCGTCGGTCGGTTCGTCTGCCTCGGGGTTCTCTTCCATGTAGATCTTGCGGACAAACTCCTTCCAGCTTTCTCCTTCCTCTTTATGTTGCAGCGACTTCAAGGCCGCATTGCCTTCCAGGAAGGTCGCGTCGACGCCCAAGGTCTTGCCGCGCAACAGGCCTTCTTTGCGGGCGATCTCGACGACCATGGCGAACAGTTTGAAGAAGACCTCCAGCGGCAGGCGTTGCCGCGTGCGGCTGAGCGTGCTGTGGCACGGCGTCGGTTCCGTGATCTCGCAGCCCAAAAAGATTCTGGCCGAGAGGCTGTCGGCACAGCGGGCGGCGATCCCGCGTTGCGAACCGATGCCCTCCAGAAAACCGAACAGAGGCATCCGGATCACCACCCCGACCGGTGTCGAGGGGCGGCCGGTTTGGGCATAGTACGGGGCACACAGTGCTTCTGCTCGTTGATCGAAGTCGTGTTTCGCCAGAAGCGCGTTCAGCTTGCGATAGAACGCGGCACCCGGCGGTTCGGGGATTTCATCCCGGCGGATAAACAGCGTCGGCTGTCGAAGCCTTCTTCTGCGTCCGAGCATCGTGTCGTCAAAAAATTGGTCCCAGAGGCTTATTCCTTGTCGGTTCGTGCCACTATTTTCTACAATCAGCCGCAGTCTGCAAAGAGGTTTTGCAACGGGTGATAGGACAAGTGATTGCCGTAGCTTTGTATTTCCCGTCGGCTTGACCAGTTCGCAGCACGCCGTGCTTCTTCCGCTTCGGTCGGTACGCTCTCCACGCTCCAGCAGCATGGCAATCCATCCTACCCCGACACCTTGAACAGAAATCTGAGGCTGGTCAGGGCTGCGCGCCTCGTTGTGCCACGAAGGATTTCGCGTGGGCAACCTCGATCCTTCGGTTTTTAGCCAATCGGGCACGAAAAAGACACTTCGAACGGCGTACCGAGCGCATGACGCCGCATTCCATGAGGTCCGGCATTTTTTTGGGGCAGTAGGTGTTACAGGCTGGACGGCAGGGACGTATTTACTCACCGAGTTTGTGCAACTCGGTTTCCAAGCAAGGGAAAAGCCATGACCCGTCGACAACGCCAAACCAGTTTCTGCAAACGATGTCACCGCACCGAGATCGCCTATAAAACTGTGGAAGGAAAGGCCCTTTTTGCTTGTGCGCAATGCGGTCGAAAATGGACCCGACCGGTTATCAATCCCGGTAAAGACAACTCTGCAGCAGCCGGCGGAGCGGCGCTTGCCGGCGCCGTGCTCGGGGCTGCGGTAGGAGGGGCTCTCATGGGACTAACCGGGTTCGGGATAGGGGGAGTAATCGGAGCCGGTGCAGGGGCATCCTTGGTCGAACAACCACCTCACGAAGATTGCTTTCGATGCGGCGGTAAGGCGAACATTGTGGGGAAGAAAGGAAACCAAATCTTTTGGCAGTGCGCCGAATGCGGCCGGTTTTGGAAATCCCGTCGCAATTAGGCTCATCTGCTCACATACGACTCACATTCGACGAGGTGGGGCCGATTACCTCACCACGCCGGGGCGATATTCGCTAACTACGAGCCATCACCGCCTTCCAGATTTCTTCCAGTGAGTCTTGTAATTCCTGCCCCAATTCTTTCAGATTACGTCCTCTCTCTAGCCCGGAAGTACACCCACGGCAAGTATCCTCAGAATTTTCGATCACCAGGGAGGCCGGCTTTCGATCTGGCGAGGACGACCGCAAAACGACGGCAATACGACTTTCCAACCCATGCGTCGACAACGCCTCTCGCCATAGTTGCTCCGTCGTATTCTTTTCGTCGTCCAACAAGATTAAGGCGTCGATCTCGGAGAAGATTTTTTCACGTCCGCGAGGAATCCTTTCCGGATTTCCCGGATTGTGCTTGCCGCCGGGAAGATCGGCGATGAGAACCGAAAACCATCGGCGGCCGCGTCGTAACTGTGAAGCGATCAATTCTTCCATTCGAGGCGTCCAGTTGCGTTTGCATTGCCGGCGAAGTTGGTTCACCTCACGAACAACTGTACTGTTCAACCCGGTGAGATACCAATGCGGGGTGGGCGACTGGCCGTCACAGTCGAGCATCCAGCCGTCGATGCCCTTTTCCTCCCGGAACCAATCCAACACACGGGAAAAGACGGACTTCCCGCGGTGAGGATCACCTGCGACACCGATAACGACTCCGGGGTCGGGCTTCGGAAAATGTTTTTCCAACCAGCTCGGCATTCTATCGCATCGCCCCAAATAGTCATTTTCTTCGTTATACACAAGGACGAGCCCATCACGGGCCGACCAACAGAAGATGCGACGTACCCTGACCTTTACGGCCGTGTAGGCGGCGATCGCGTAGAAATCGACACCGGCTCGACCTGCCAGAACGAGATCACGAGGTGGTTGTCTTCGCAGTTCGTCGAGCTGCGGATCGAGCAATTGCCGCACGGCAGATTCGGTGACCGGTGGATTGGCGCGCAATGTTACATACAGGAGGCGTGCGTCAATTGGCCCGTTCGCAGGAAGCAGTTCGCACCGACAGCCAAAGCAATTAGCCACGGCGTTGGTATACCCTTTTCGAACGGCCGTGACCTTGCCGGCTCCTTCTTTGCTTGCCAGAGCGGACGCGTGCGCGTACATCCAAATAGCGCCGGGCCCGTCGAGAACAATTTCCCGGCAGCCCATTTTTTCGCGGGGAAGCGGGGCTTCTTTGAGCACGTCGGGCTGCCAAAATCGGTCGCAAGAGGGCACGAACGTGATCCGCGTTTTTTCGGTGCTGCCACTCACCCGAAACCAATCAGCCATGTGCATTTCTCGTGGAATTTTGAAGGAACACATTCCAACCGCCCGAGAATTCTGGGGCGTCAAGACATCTAAACGGGTCGTTTCGTGTCGCCCTGGTTTAGATACACTTCCAACCGGCTGGCCGACTCTCTCGACAAGCTCTCACGCCGAATTGCTGCCAAAGCCGCTTTTGCCTGAAACACCGTGACCAGCTTCAAATTCTTGTACCAGGTGTTATGAAGGTACGGGTTGGGAAAGATCGCTGTGCTGCTGGAGCGGAGGGAGCGTAGCGACCGAAGCGGAAGCAGCACAGCGGGCCGCAAACTCGGCCGGGGCTACGTACCCCCAGTGAGCTGTGCGGCCGGTTTCGGTTGTAGTCCTCTCGCCACAGCTCGGTCAGCACCTTTGCCGCCGCCAAGCTCTCGAACACCTCCGTTGCCAAAAACTCGTCACGCAGCCGGCTGTGGAAACTCTCGGCGTAGCCGTTCTCCCAAGGGCTGCCCGGCTCGATGTACAACGTCTCTATCCCCATCCGACCCAGCCAGGCCCGAATCGCTTCGGCCACAAACTCCGGACCGTTGTCGCTGCGGATGCACTTCGGCACGCCTCGTCGGGCGAACAACTCCGCCAGCGTCTCGATCACGTCCTCGCTGGTAATACTCCGATCGACCTTCATGGCCAGACATTCCCGCGTGTGCTCGTCGACGATCGTCAGCCACTTCAACCGGCTGCCGCCCGTGGTGCGGTCGAACACGAAGTCCCAGCACCACACATGGTCCTTGTGGTCCGCCCGGCGACGGACGCAACCGTTCTCGCTCGTGCCCAATCGTCGCCTTTTGCGCTTCTTCTGCGGCACTTTCAGCCCCTCACGACGCCACAATCGGTAAATCCGCGTATCGCTCGCCCGCCAATCCTCTTGACGAAGAAGCCAGGCGATCCGCCGGTAACCCCATCGCGGACGACGTCGGGCCAATTCCAACATCCGACCCGCCAACGCCGCCTCGTCGTCTCGCGGCTTCGCTCGGTAACGCTGGGTACTTCGCGGCTGACTCAAGGTCTTGCACGCCCTTCGCTCGGAAACCGAAAACCGCTGACGCAGGCCTTCGATCGCCGCACGCTTCCGGGAAGGGCTTACCAGTTTCCCTCCGCTACGTACTTGAGCATCTGGATGTCCAGTTCCTTCTCGGCCACCAACAGCTTCAGCCGCCGGTTCTCCTCCTCCAATTGCTTCAGCCGTTTCGCCTCCTCGGCCTTCATTCCGCCGTACTGGTTCCGCCAACGCAGGTACGTCGACTCGCTGATCTCCAAGGCCTGGAGCACCGCCGCCACGTCCTTGCCCGCGTTGAGCATCGCATCCGCGTCCCGAAGCTTCCGAACTATCTGCTCCGGCGTGTGTCGCTTCCTTCCTCGTGTCGTCATCTTCCTGGTCTCCTCGCCTTACGGCTCTGAGACCTTCATAACACATGGATCAGTTTTTCGATAGCAGGCCAACCAGTTGGACGTTGGGTGATTCGATGTTGCGACGGCCGAACAGGTCCATGAAGCCCAGGTACTTGTGGCCAAGGGGGAACAGATGGTGGTAGCCGTTGCCCTGGCGAACATCCCCGGAGGCCCAATCGTAATAGGCGGTCAATACCGGAGACCAGGGCAGTTCCGGAAACTTTCGGCCCAGTCCCAGTGTCCAGGCGCCGGCGCCGTGACCGGCATCTTGAAAAGCGCCGAACTGCACGGCGCCTTCGGCTTCGAACAGCCAGTGGTCGAAGTCGGCCGTCAGACGCATGCCCAGCGTGTCGAACCCGAAGTCTTGGCGATCATCGTCGAGGCGCAGATAGTATACAGATCAAGGGCCCTTTTGGGGGCCAGCCGGCGTGTGACATAAACACCGGCAAACTGGCGGTCGTAGTCGGGCGAGTCGAAGTGATCAGGGTCGGGCGAGATCGGCCGGACCCAAAAGGCGTCCACGTCCCACCGCTCGCTTCGCCAGAACAGCTTGTAGCCCTCGAAGGTGCGCCGCGTGTTGGCCCAGTCGAGCGGCGAGAGTACTCGCTGGTTACCATAAAGGACTTCTTGCCGGCCGAGTCTGCCCCAAAGCTCGCCGCAAGCCGTGCTCCAAAGGCGCACGTCACCGAACAGGTTCTGCAAGTCGGTGCGGTTCTCCTCGATCGGCCGCGGGGCGAACGACTCGTAGTTGCTTACTGCATCAAGCATTTCCACATACGCACGCAGCGCGGAGCCGAACTGCATGTTGAGATAGATGCGCGTGCGATAAAGCAGAAAATCATCGTCCCGGCCCGTCAGGCCCAACCCACGATGGTTGCGTTCGCTATGATGGCGAAGACGAAATTGCCCGCCGATGTCGTAGGTAACACATGAGCCGAAAGGCATTCGTTTCAGCGTGTCGCCCAGATACAACTCTGCATCCGGCGCCAGTAGGTAAGAGAAATCGTTGTCGTAGAAGAGTCCTTTGTGGCTGCGTGCCGCCGGCGGTGATTCCTGCGCCCGGCACGTGTCTGAGCCCCAAGGCGTGCAAACGAGCAATGCCCACAGTGCTATGATTGTCGCCCCGCCATATTTCGCCAACAGCAAGTCGTGGGGACGGCTCATGGCATCAACTCCGCGATCAGGCCCAGAAACATTACGGTGCACTCCGGTTGCGCCGCAGTGCGCAGGTGCTTTCGTATAGTGTAATAATCGACATCGCCGGCACAGTCTTCGTATTGAGAATCAAAGTGCCCGTCACGCCTGGCGTACTCGCGTACACGGAGAGTAGCAACTAGGAAAACTTTGCCGCCACGTGCCACCCTGCTGCGGCGCGCAACAATCGCGCAGCCGAGGATCACCGGGCGGCGGTTAGCTAGGATAGGGCTCTCAGAACAGCGGGAGGAATGTCAGCGAAGAGAGCGAAAAAGCGAGGAAAGGGCACTATTTGCTATCTTGCCGCTCGGCTTTCCAAGTGATGTGCAGCGATGTTCAGCATCCGGGTTTACCCGGCCACAGCGTCGTGCCGGCGGACTGCTTCTTGAGAAGTCGTGCCACATGCGGGTGTAGTGAAGCCGACATGTGTGAAGCCGACCATCAAGGAAGCGGCCCGGCTGATGTATCGATCGACTCGGCGGTTCGAGGAAGTGTGTCGGCCAGCACTTGGGCCCAGTCGGCAACAGCCTTGACTGCCTGGGCAAGGAATTGGACATCCAATTTGGCGAGCGAGTCGGCGACAGGTCGGGCGACCGCCACGAGATGAGTCCCGGCGAATTGCGCAGCCGTCTGGTGGATAGCATTCGCCTTATGGCTCTCGGCAAGGGTTTGAGCAAATGCTTGCTTGAAGTGGAGATAGGCCATAAACCCGGTTTCGACGGCCAGATGGTCGGGGGATTCGCTCAGCCGCGGAGAATAGCCGAACAGTTGATACAACTGCCTCAATTCCGCCAGCAAGCGGCCGGGATCGGACAGAGGCCGATATGTGACTTCCCGCAGCGAGACCGGCCCCCCGGGGCCAAAAATCGTATGATAGGTCGCCTGGGCTGCATGACGGAGTGCGTCCTCTACTGCTTCGTTCAGCAGCGGGTCATCCGCCTCGACACGCAGCGTCAGGAGTTCCGAGGACCAGTTTGCTGCCGGAGGTTCGAGCAAGAGGGCAGCCAATCGCCATCGGGCAGCCCAGCGCAACAGAGAAACGGCTGCCCGCTCAGTAGGCGAGCTCTTGGCGAGTCGTGTGTTCATGGTGCCGATCCCTCGGGAGTCATAGTGAGCCAAGCCGTGCGCATTTTTCGGGCTCCAAATTCCTGATGGCTGCCTTCCCAGACAGCGAAGGCAACTTGCGGCTGAGGATAGTCGAGCAACGCCTCCGGCAAGGGGCGCACCAGCATCACCACCCACTGATCGCCGCTGCGTATCCCTTGGCCTTCTGAGAGAGTTTCCGAGGCGGCGGTCAAAGTGCCGGGCCCTTCGGCAATCAAGTCTTGCACAGCCCCAAGGTGAGGCGGAGCCACCGGGTTGCCCACGGCTCGGGCCGGACTGTAGCGCCGGGCCATGGCTTGCTGGGGGGGACTGCCCTGTGGAAGCGAAGGCGCGGTGAACGGGTAATGATCGACCGTGGCATTCGGATAAGCGCTGTGCAGAGTCGGCTCCGACCCCTGTGCCTGGACTTGCCAGGCGGCGTTCCAGTAAGTGATCTTCACCGGCCGGCCCGGTTCGCCCATCTGTGGGGCTGGGATCGAGGGGCCGATCTCAGCCGGCATTTGCACAGCGCACGCATCAGGAAAGGCGTCGATAAGACTGCGTGTGTTTTCCGTGGGATCATCCCACCGGAGGCGGAAAGCAATTCGAGTGCCGTCGGTGGCCGCCTGAATGTGCAGGGTTTTGACACTCGGCTCGGTCAGCCGGGGATCGACCATGTCTTGCAGCAACAGTTCGGCTTCATAGGTCGGCACAGCCTGCCATGCCTCGTCAGACGGATCGGCAGGCAATTGATCCAGCCTGACCAGTACCAGGCCGGTTGGCTGCGATTCCACGGGCCGGCTACAGCCACACCAGCTCGCCACCAACCATAGTGCCGCGAAAGCCAGCATTCGCCATCGGGGCATGGTGAAGTGCTCCTGTTATGAACAGTTGATTCGCCGGGTGTCAGGGACAGTTGGTTCGCCAGACCTGCTGCTGGGCATCGAAGGCCTCGCGCACGATCACCGGCTCGCGCACAGGGACGCGCAGGATTTCCGTTTGCGACTCGTCCAGGCCCACCACCTCGTCACCCTCGCGCCGCCAGACGCCCACTACTCGCTCAGTGCAGCCGAACAGTTGCAACAGAGCCGCCAGCTCCGGGTCGTCGGCGGCATTGCGGTAGGTGTTTACAGCCTGAGCGACGCCGGGACCGAACATCTGGAGCAGGAAATCCTGCGGGACGTGGATCGGCGGGATGTAATAGACGTTGGGTTCCAGGCCGAACTGCGGAAACAGCGGCAAGGCCACCTTCTTGATATGCACCAGGTAGTCGATGGGGTTTTCCGGACGCGCACGATCAGGGGGGGAAATCCAGCCGGCCAGACGGATCTTGCCGATGCAGTTGAGAAAACACTGCGGCTGCAAACCCTGTTCCATCTTCGGATAGCAGGCGATACACTTTTCCGAGGTGCCGGTGAGGAAGTTGTAAAAGACCTTCTTGTAAGGGCAAGCACGCGTGCATTCCCGATAGCCGCGGCAGCGACGCTGATCGACCAGCACAATACCATCTTCGGGCCGCTTGTAGATCGAGCCGCGCGGACAGGAGGCCAGACACGCCGGGTAGGTACAGTGGTTGCAGATGCGGGCAAGATAAAAGAACCATACCATATGCGGCAGGCGAAACAGTCCTCCGCCTTCCACTTGTCCCGTACAATCATCTTCGCCTACGTTGGGAAAGGCATAATCGCGTTCGGCCGGTCGCCAGCCCAGTACACGCTCCGCCGGAGGAGCCGCTTCGAAGATGGTACGTCCTTGATATACTCCGCCCTGCCAAGACTGCGGACCAAGCATTTCCAGCAGGTTCAAATCCCAGCGGAGCGGATAGAACCCGTAGGGCTTGGATTCCACGTTGTTCCAGAGCATGTACTCCTGCCCTTGGCCCGAGGTCCAGGTGGTCTTGCAGGCCAAAGTGCACGTCTGGCAGGCAATGCATTTATTGATATCGAAGACGGCGGCGAACTGCCGCTTGGGCCGCCTTTCGGGATACCAGTACGACATCACCCGCCCCAGGTGCCAATTGAACACGCGGGCCATGGTCAACTCTCCTCTTCTTTTCGGTCCAGCAGAACGAACCGGCCGGCAAGGTAACGTTGCATGGGTTGGTTTTCATAAGTGGGTCGGATCCCCAAAGCGGCCGGCCGCCAAAGTTTTGATTCGCCTACTCCGCCCGGCTCAGCGCGAGTGATTTTCACGATGGCCTCGCGCGGCGCTCCGGTGGGGCAATGCACGTCGGGTAGAAAGCCGCGGCCGACGGTCTGTCCGAGCAGTCCCTTGCGGACCAGCGAGTCAGTCATCCACGTGGGTTTCAGCCAGCCGCGCGTGGCCGACTGATGTGAGCCGGAACGGAACATCGCCTGGTAGTTGGTTTGCGGGTTCTTGGCCAGACCGTCGGGACGCTGCTGTTGGCCCAACTGGGAGCCGGGCGTGGTGCCGTACATGTTGAACCACATGCGAGTCACCCCGCGGGGCGTGCCCGGGTAGTAGCGTGCACGGCACAAGAGCCGAGAAAACGCGTAGTCCCGCCTGTTTTGCCGCCAGCCGCGAAAAGGACGGTCTTCCGGATCAGGATCGACCCACACATAGTCGCCGTCTTCTATGCCCAACTCGCGAGCATCCGCCGGGTTGATGTCCACATATCCCTCGGCTACGAACGGCGAACGCTTGTCCGCCCGATGCACATCGCCGAACGGTCCGAAGAGCACGGCCACAAAGTCGGTGTCGATCGGGTTGGTATGAGCACCGTGTCGATATTTCGGTGTATGGAAAACGAAGCGATAGCCCTGCGCAACCAGCGGATGAGGGCGCTGTTTCAGCTCCGACCAGCTACAGACCACGTTGCGCCCGCAGCGCACGTCACAGCGCATGTCGTCCGGCTCCACGCCGTATTGATCCGGTCCCGCCGGACGCAGTGCTTCGTGCTCGCCGGCCACGATCACATTCGGCTCGAAGAAAGTGGAATCCACCGGCTCGCGATGCACCGGCAGGTTCTCGCCGGCCTCGATAAACTCGGGTTCCTCTCGATAGAACTCCAGCCGGCCGCTCTTGGTGTACCAGGGACGCGACTCAGCAATCTGCTCGAAACCGACGGTCTTGGGGGTGGTCCGATTGTTCAGCAGTGCCGGGATGCCTTCCAGAGCCTTGGACTCGAGCTGGTCGATCCGGAAACCGGCAGCGTTGCTGGAGTGGTCGAGAATCCGCTGCAAGTAAATCTCGCTGCGCCCCTCGCGGACAAATCGCCAGTAATCGTTGAAACGTTGGTCGCCGGTGATTTCCGCCAGTTGTTCGCTGACCAGGGCCAACACTTCGATGTCGCCGATGGTGTTGAAAATCCGCGGCAAAGGGCTGCGCGGAAAGATCTGCAAGAACGGGTTCGTTACCGAGGCGGTCATGTCGGGCTGTTTCATCTCGGCCCAACTGTCCACGCCGAACACCACGTCGGCCCACTCGCACGAGGTGGACCACCACCAATCCTGCACAGCGATCATTTCGATCTTCGGCAGCACGTTGACCACCGTATTGTAGTGCCATTTCACATTGCCCAGGATCGAGTTGGCGTTGGCGAACCAGAGCGACTTGGTGGGCGCGGGGGTGTGCGTCTTGCCCGTCAGCAGGCGCTTGCCCACTCGCAGCATGTGGTCTTCGTGGTTGTAATAGTGGGCCGACTCGGGTTTCCAGTACTGGCGTACCCGGGCGGGCTTGGCCGGATCGAGTTCGATGTCGAAGGGGTTTTCGCTGATATATTGCGGGCAACCGTTGAAAAGTGCCACGCGATAGTTACCGGCAAACGAGCCCACGTTGCCGGCGATCTTGCCCACGTTGCCCGTCAGCGCCGCCAGTAAAAAAATTGTCCGGTCCTTGTTGTCATTGTTGAAAAACTGGTTCGGTCCCATTCCCACGGCAAACAGCGTGGTGCCCGGCTCTGCGGCGATCTGCCGGGCCAGCGACTTGACCGCCTCTGCCGGCGCCCAAGTCAGCTCCTGCGTGGTCTGGGGATCGAAATGCTCGGCATACTGTTTGACGAGATCAAAGACCGGCCGGCAAGTCACCTGAGAGCCGTCGGCCAGCGTTACCTGCACCGTGCCTTCCAGCAGCGCGTCGCCCAGTTCGGCTTTTTCACCCACCTCGTCGCGGGTGATTTGGCGAGGCGACTGCTTCTTCTGGTCCCACCAGACAAAATCGCCCCACTCCCGGCGCAAATCCTCAGGGATGAGCGTTTCGTTGTGCCGGCCCGGCGGCGGCAGCGCCTGGTCTTTGGAGACCACCCGCGTCTGGTTGGAAAGCTCGGCCGGTTCCTCGCCGAATACGTCTCCTGCACGCAGATACTGGAGTGTGTCCATACGCACCAGCAGCGGCAGGTCGGTCCACCGCCGCACGTAGTCCTCATCGTAGAGCTTGTCGCGGAAGATCACATGCGCCAGCCCCAGGGCCAACGCCGGAGTGGTCCCCGGGCGGACCACAATCGCCTCGTCGGCCTTGCAACAGGTGGCGGAGTATTCGCAGGCGATCACCACCACCCGGGTGCCTTTCAGGCGTGCCTCGGTCAGCCAGTGGGCGTCTGGCATCTTGGTCGTAATCCAATTCATTCCCCAGACCACCACAGTCTTGCAGTGTTCTACCGCTTGGAGATCGAAGTCCACGGTCTGCTGGCCGGTGACCATGGGATGGCCGGGCGGAAGATCGGTGTGCCAACTGTAATTGTCGAACCCGCGCCCGCCGCGTGCCTCTTCAGGGGAAACTTTGCGGATCGCTGCGTCGAGCAGCGCCATGGAATTGGCCATCCGATAAAGCCCGAAAATCCGGGTCATCCCCAGCAGCGGCATGCCACCGCGAAACTTCAACACCTGGGTGCCCGCACCGCCGGTCGCTTCGATGGTTTCAGGCTCATAGCCCTGGCGGCGCAACCGTTCGGCACCCTCCGGGCCGCTGTAGGTCTCGGCGATGTTCTTGAGCGTCAACGCCACCAGTCGGGCCGCCTCTGCATGAGTAATCCGCAGCCATTGATCTCGTCCGCGCTGGAAATACTCGGCTGGCGGACGGCCGTCGTCGCCTCGGGGAAAACCGTCTTCCACCCAGCGCTTGAACCCGGCACGCACCATGCACTGGTTGATGCGCCGATCGCCGTAAAAGCGCCGTGTCAGCGCCAGCCCCTTTTGACACACACGCGGGTCCCAGCGGTGCGAAGCCCGATTGCCATACAAGTCCGTCGCTTCGCCGTATCGCATCGTAGGCCCGATGCGCGTAATCACGCCCGAGCGGACGAACGCCCGCAACAGGCAGTTGTGCGTGTCATTCGGCGCGCAGAGAAACGTGAACGAGGAATCGTATCGCCACAGATCGCGATAGGCTTCTTCCCAGCCCCTGTCGGGATAGGCTGCCAGCGGATTCGACACAGCATCGACCCCCCAGGCCCTCTTGGCCGCCCCGACCAGTCCTGCAAATCCTGCGGCCGCCGCTGCCTTGAGGAATTCCCGTCGTTTCAGATCGTAGTCCATAGTGGTTATTTCTCCCAAGTGCGCAGAAAGGCAACAATGGCGTGGATTTGTTCGTCGCTCAACGTCGGATAGGCCGGCGAGCCAGCACCGAACGCAGGCATGGACGTGCCTCGCCGGCCGCGGCGGATCGTCTCGACCAGCAGAGTGTCGTCAGCCGCGGTCAGAAAGGCCCTATTGCTGAGAGCCGGGGCCTCGGGTCCTTCGCCCTCTGCGCCGTGGCAAGCGGCGCAGTGGGCGGCGTAAAGGCGCGCGCCAGTTTTAGCATCTGCTTGTACCCAGCGACGCCGCGTCGGTTCGACGACCGGCTTTGGCACGCCCGCCTCGGCGCGCAAGTAGTCTATCAGCGCCGTAATCTCTTCCTCTCGCAGCCCGCCTGCTGCTTCGTTCCAGGCGGGCATGCGCCGCTCGGGTCTGCCCTGGGCGACTGTTTGGCGCAGATAGTCGTCGGTCGCCACGGAAAGCAAATCCGCGTTGATGATCGCCGGCGAGAACAGCCCGCCGGGAAACCGCTGGCCTTGGCCCCGGCGTCCATGACATCCGGCACAAAATGTTCCGTAAAGTGTGCGCCCGTCGGTGGCGAACTCGCGCTGGCCCAAACGCTCGACGCGCACGCGATCGGTGGGCCAATATGCTTCGGGAAATGAGCTTTCGCGCAACGACAGCAGGTAGAGCACCAGCAGATCGATCTCCTCGTCCGAAAGCCCGAGCACGGGCATCTTGCTGTCGGGCACGATCAGCGGGGGATTGCGCAAGTGGGCGGCCAGCCAATTGGCCAGCGTGTGTTCGCCTTCGACGTGCGAGAAATCGAGCAGATGGGGATTCTTCTCGCCCACCAGCGTCAAGTCCGGCCCGTCGTCGCCACCCACCCCACGTATCTTGTGACAACCCCGGCATCCCACGCTGTGGAATACCGCTTTGGCTCGGACCAGCTCGGGCGCGCCGATCTGCGCGCGCAAGAATTGCTCGATCGCTCGCCGCTCCGGCTCGGCCACAGGGCCGAAGCTGTCGTGCCAGGGTCCTTCGGAGGCCGCGTCGAATCGCTGCAGATGTTTCTCATACCAATGCGGGTCAAAGCCTTTGCCGCCTATGAGTGTCAAGTCGGGAGCCGGCGACTCGATCCCTTGCTCCAAGCGCAAGCTGCCCCCGCGCCCCGCCAGTGGATGGCACGCCAGGCAGTCGTAGCGTTCGACCAGTTTGGCGCCCCACTCAAGCTGCTCCGGCGCGGCGACTTCCAAATGCGTGTGGCACGTCCCACACCCCGCATATGCATAGCGCAGCGGCAACATCGGATGCGGCCAGTGGCGTACCTGTCCGTGGGCATCATCTGCTTCGGTAGCACGTCCCTGGCCGCCGTGGCAAACCGTACAACCGATCTGCGCCGGATCGTGTACCACCGACTTGTGCGCCGACAGGAGCCCTTGTCCCTCGCTTGGTTCCCTATCCGGTGCCATGCCTACATGACAGGAAACGCAGCGATCCGTCACGTTCAGCTCCGGCACCACGATCTGGCGCAAGCGCACCTCGTTTACCACTCCCACAGCTCGAGCTTCGCGCTGGGCGACGCGCCACGAGCGTAAGAAGTTTTCCTCCACCGCCGCGATGACCAGCAGCGTCAGTAGGCCGATGCTCGACCAGAGCAACAGATGTTTGTTTCTGTTCATAATATCAATGGCCGGGCCAATGCGCCGGCGACCAGTAGAACTCCCAGTTGGGTCCGCGAAAATGCACGCCGATGATGGTCAAGATCACGAAACCACACAAGAAGCAGGTAAACAGCGCCAGGGCGCCGGCGCGAATGGAACTTGTGCGGCGAATCACCCAGAGTGAATAGACGGCGTAGGCCAAGGCGAGCAATGTGCCCGGATTGAACGCCGTGATCAGCAGTTGAGGCACTTGCGGGAACCAATCGCGCAGCCAGCCGAAGCGGATCGCCAGGGCCTCGATGCCC
Organism: Thermostilla marina; assembly: GCF_054657455.1. Classification (NCBI taxonomy): domain Bacteria; kingdom Pseudomonadati; phylum Planctomycetota; class Planctomycetia; order Pirellulales; family Thermoguttaceae; genus Thermostilla; species Thermostilla marina. The sequence goes on from NZ_BAAHYR010000001.1 coordinate 2,623,313, forward strand.
ACAGCCAAGCCCAGGCCGACCACCAGCCCCTCGATCAGCTGCCTCCACCCCGCCGGCCCGGAGAGCCACAACCCGGTACCTTCCTGCTCACGGTCGAGATACGGAATCAGCGCCAGGCCGATGAGCACAATGGTGGGAATGCCGATCCCTCCCATGAATGCCGAATAAGAAACCAGCTCTTGCAGCCCCAGGAAATACCAGGGTGCTTTCGCCGGATTCTCCGGCTGTTGCGGATCGGCCAGTTCTTTGAGCGGCGCGTCGGCCACCATGGACAGGGCCACACAAATGAGCATCGTCAGCATCAGCACGGCCAGCTCGGCATAGAACAAATGTGGCATCGAGGGCAGGGTGTTTTCCGGTCCGGTGCCGACCGCAGGAGTCCGTCCTCGCACAACGGCCGCCAGATGGTAGGTCTTTTGGGGCGTTTGAGTGAAGACAGGCGAGACATTCTTCAGGGGTTTCAGTCGCTGATCCACATCCGCTGGTCGCGTCAGCCCGCCGTCTTTGCGGATCCGCCAGAAGTGAACGGCCAGTAGCACCACCAGCGCCAGCGGGAGGACGATCACGTGCAACACATAAAAGCGAATCAAAGCGTCTGCGCCGATTTCGTCGGATCCCAGCAACAGGTGTCGCAGCAAGCCGCCTATGTCCAGCCATGACGTGATGCCCAGCCCATCGGTCAGCTCCCGGGGTGACTGGGCGATATTCGTGCCGATGGTAATCGCCCAATAGGCCAGTTGATCCCACGGCAGCAGATAGCCCGTAAAGGCCAGCGCTACGGTCAGGGCGAGAAGCCCCAGTCCCACCAGCCAATTGAACTCCCGCGGCGAGCGATAGGCGGCGGTGTAAAACACTCGGGCCATATGGGCCAGTACGGTGACGACCATCACATTGGCGGCCCAGCGGTGGATATTTCGCATCAGCCGCCCTACGGGAACTACGTAGTGAATGTCTTTGATCGAGTCGTACGCCACCCCGGGGTACGGCTTGTAATAGACCATCAAGAGGATTCCGGTCACCAGGCTGATCAGGAACGCCGAGGTGGCCGCCAAACCCAGCCCCCAGGTGGTGGCCCAGCGCAGACTCCAGCGGTGGCAGCGCACCGAATGAATATGGAGAAACACGTTGCCAAAAACGAACTCTGATCGGCTGCGGTCCGTCTTGGGCAACCCGGTGCGAAACATCGACCGATAGACTCGGCGGGGCGCCTGGCGCAGGTTGGCCAGCACTGCACCGATTGCTCCTTTGGCTCCCTCAGTCTCAGGCATCAGCTCACCTCCGTGCCACTTGGAACCTGCTTCTGCAAGTCGATCACATATTCCTGCCCGCGCCGTGTCACCTCATACCACGGCAAGGCGGTCGGTGCAGGCCCTTTGCGCACTGTCCCGTCGCGGTCAAATCGCGAACCATGACAGGGGCACTCGAAGCCTTCGCCGCTGGGCTTGACCACGCAACCCAGGTGCGTACACACCAGCGAAACGGCATACACACCCTCTTCATTGCGGAACACCGCCACCGGATGGCCCGGTACCAGGTAGGGCTCTCCGGCGGCCAGTCCCTCGGGCACCCGCACGCGGATTTTCTTGGATGGCGTAGGCGAAACGGGTGAATAAACCACGCGTAACATGCCCAAAAGCGAGAAAAGCAGCGCGCCGCCCGCTGACCAAAGCGCCGCCAGTCCCAGCACATCGCGCCGAGCCACCGGCTCCGGCGCCAATCGTCCGCCTGGTGAAGACGTCTGTTGGTTCATCGGCAACTCCACTCAACCGTAACGAGTGCCCGTTCCATGGTGATCGCATCCGCCGGACATCGCGCGGCACACAGTCCGCAGCGAATGCAGCGATCTTCGTCCTTGATGATCGCCGCCGCTTGAGTCGCTTCGACCGACGCCCCCAGCGCCCGCTGAATGACCTGCTCGACTGGTTCATCAAGGGTCAGTTGTTCCAGCCCCACCAACTTCAGACAGCGCGTAGGACACACGTCCGCACATCCCCCGCAAAGCACGCATCGCGACCCGTCGAAAACCGGCGAAACCGCGCAATCCAGACATCGCGAGGCTTCGCGTCGGGCTTGGGGAAGGCTATAGGCTTGTTCCACCACGATATCCGGCCGAGCCAGCCGCTTTTCCGGCGGCAGGGTGGGAGGCGCCACCCGGCGGATCGCCTCATAGCCGCGTTCACGGCGGAACTGCTCCAGCGTCAGGTAGGCGGTAGTCGCCTCCAGCGCGATCCGCCTGCCCGTGAGATACTCGTACACAGACCGTGCCGCGCGTTTGCCCGAGGCGACGGCATCGATCAGCAGTCGTGTGCCGTGTGCCAGGTCGCCCGCTACGAATACACCGGCCGCTGTGGTGGCCAAAGACTCGGGATCCACTTTGGGACACCCTGGACGTGTTAGCTCCACATCCTCGCCACCATCCGCCAAGAAGGAGACGTCCGGCGACTGACCCACCGCCAGCAGCACGGTGTCGCAAGGCACCAACCGACGGATCGAGTCGTCAAAAGCGGGCATAAACCGCCGGTTCTCGTCATAGACTCGCAAACACCGCCGGAAAAGTACTCCCTGGATCCTACCGTTCGAATCGCGCTGGATCTCCACCGGCCCCCACCCGTTGAGCCGCTCGATGCCTTCCTCGTCGCCCTCGATGATCTCCAGTGTGTCGGCAGGCATCTCTTCCAGAGTTTCCAATGAAACCAGACACACCTGCGGACGCTGGGACAATCGGGCCGCCGAACGCGCCACATCGTAAGTAATCTGCCGCAATACGGTGCGGGCCACGTCATAAGCCACATTCCCGCCGCCGACGACCACCACCCGGTGTCCCAGCGGCGGCGGTGTTCCAAGGCTTACCTGGCGCAGGAAGTCCACTCCGCCAAAGACGCCCGGGCCGCGCTCTCCGGGCAACTCCAGTCCTCGCGATCCTTTGGCGCCCACAGCGATCACCACCCCGGCAAACCGCCGGCGCAACTCCGCCAGCGAGACATCCTTGCCCACGGTGGTGTTGCAGTGAATCACTACACCCAGCGCCTCGATCACCGCGACCTCGGCAGCTATCAGTTCCCGGGGTAATCGATAGGCAGGCACGCCCAAGGCCAGCATGCCGCCGGCCACCGGCTCGGCCTCGAACACCTCGGGGCGAAACCCCATCAGCGCCAAGTCATGCGCCGCAGCCAGCCCGGCCGGCCCCCCGCCGATCACCGCCACCGGCTCGCCTTGGGCAGGTTCAAAACGTCCGGCTGTTTGTGCTCGCAGCAGCGCCGCCATTTCCTCGGCTTTCGCTAGTTGGGCGGGAATCGGTCGGCACAGGCCAACGCGCAGTTGCTCGGCCGACATCTGTTCCCAACCGCTCTGCTCACAGGCGAAGCGTTTCAGGGCACGGATGGCCACCGGCTGATCATTGGCCACAAAGCAACCGTCCGCATCCACCCGCGGCACCTTCCCCCGCCGGCAATCCGCCTCGCAAGGCGCAGCACAGATGCGCCCACAGATGGAAGCCAAAGGATTGGGGCCGCGGGCGATCAGATAGGCCTCGTCGAACCGGCCCCGGGCAATGGCCTTCACATATCCGCGGGCATCGGTACCCACTGGGCAGGCCATTTGGCAAGAAACCAGCTCGCACTGATGATTCTCGCTCGGCACCAAGGCGTGAAGCTGCGCGGCTTTGCCACCGATTGGGTCCATCAGGTTTCTTCCTGCACACGGTTCTTCCGATTGAGGATTTTACTCTCTGCCGCGTTGGTTGCGCCGCACGCTCGTCTTGCGCCTGGTGTCCTTCGCCGGCCGATAGCCCCAGGCAGCGACAGGACCGGCAGTGAGAACACATCGCGAACGCAAGGCGGCAGACGGCGGACAAGGCTTGTTGAGCAAATCGGCCAGTGTCCACCGGGCGAGCACTTTGTGGATGGCCTGATGGAGCTCCACAGCCGCCTGGTGGAAGGCGCATACCTGAGTGTCTGGTACATCTTCGTCACAGAAGCTGCCCATCACCGCTCCCTGGCAGGCATTGACCACCATCAACAAGTTCACCTCGCGCGGAGGCCGACGCAGCACCACGCCCCCGCGCGGCCCGCGCAACGAACGGAGGATGCCTGCCTTGGCCAATTCCTGTGCCACCTTGGCCAGATAGCTGGGCGACTCGTCCAGTTCAGCAGCCAACTCTCTTATGCCTACCGGATCGGTCGGAGTGCGCTGACCGAGATGGACCAGCAGCCGCATGGCCGAGATGGTCGTCCTGGTAAACAAACACGTGCTCCCACAGTGTCAATAGGGCAATTAGGATATCGGATATCCACTATAGCATACATCGGCTGCCCACGTCAAGTGTCTCCACCTCTGGAATTCGCCCATTTTCATTTTGGACGTAATACGTGGCCGAGACACAACTTGCGGCAAGACCTGCTATTGCGCCGACAGGCATTCCTGCGTTCCGGCTTGCAAACCGGACGAGATGCGAAAGGGGCCGGAAGCTGGGCGAAGCGTAGACCGGGGACCAGTTACGTGACTCGTGAGATTCACGCCGCGAAAGTCCAACTAGGCGAACGTCAGTCCCCAGGTCAAGTTTTTGGGCGTTCGATTGCGAACGGTGAACGGCAGGAGGGAAGTGTCAGTCTTGACCGGAGATGAAAGCCTATTGCGGCAGTAAGCCCGCCGAAACGCCCTAAGAACCAGGTTTCCAGATTCACAACCGCGGCCCACCCAAGCGGTAGAAGCTCGGCCAAGAAGCAAGAAGTTCGAGACCATTTGCAACGTTTTGGCACCGCCGAACAGGTCTCGAACTCTTGGCCTGCTATCGAAAAACTGATCCATGTGTTATGAAGGTCTCAGAGCCGTAAGGCGAGGAGACCAGGAAGATGACGACACGAGGAAGGAAGCGACACACGCCGGAGCAGATAGTTCGGAAGCTTCGGGACGCGGATGCGATGCTCAACGCGGGCAAGGACGTGGCGGCGGTGCTCCAGGCCTTGGAGATCAGCGAGTCGACGTACCTGCGTTGGCGGAACCAGTACGGCGGAATGAAGGCCGAGGAGGCGAAACGGCTGAAGCAATTGGAGGAGGAGAACCGGCGGCTGAAGCTGTTGGTGGCCGAGAAGGAACTGGACATCCAGATGCTCAAGTACGTAGCGGAGGGAAACTGGTAAGCCCTTCCCGGAAGCGTGCGGCGATCGAAGGCCTGCGTCAGCGGTTTTCGGTTTCCGAGCGAAGGGCGTGCAAGACCTTGAGTCAGCCGCGAAGTACCCAGCGTTACCGAGCGAAGCCGCGAGACGACGAGGCGGCGTTGGCGGGTCGGATGTTGGAATTGGCCCGACGTCGTCCGCGATGGGGTTACCGGCGGATCGCCTGGCTTCTTCGTCAAGAGGATTGGCGGGCGAGCGATACGCGGATTTACCGATTGTGGCGTCGTGAGGGGCTGAAAGTGCCGCAGAAGAAGCGCAAAAGGCGACGATTGGGCACGAGCGAGAACGGTTGCGTCCGTCGCCGGGCGGACCACAAGGACCATGTGTGGTGCTGGGACTTCGTGTTCGACCGCACCACGGGCGGCAGCCGGTTGAAGTGGCTGACGATCGTCGACGAGCACACGCGGGAATGTCTGGCCATGAAGGTCGATCGGAGTATTACCAGCGAGGACGTGATCGAGACGCTGGCGGAGTTGTTCGCCCGACGAGGCGTGCCGAAGTGCATCCGCAGCGACAACGGTCCGGAGTTTGTGGCCGAAGCGATTCGGGCCTGGCTGGGTCGGATGGGGATAGAGACGTTGTACATCGAGCCGGGCAGCCCTTGGGAGAACGGCTACGCCGAGAGTTTCCACAGCCGGCTGCGTGACGAGTTTTTGGCAACGGAGGTGTTCGAGAGCTTGGCGGCGGCAAAGGTGCTGACCGAGCTGTGGCGAGAGGACTACAACCGAAACCGGCCGCACAGCTCACTGGGGTACGTAGCCCCGGCCGAGTTTGCGGCCCGCTGTGCTGCTTCCGCTTCGGTCGCTACGCTCCCTCCGCTCCAGCAGCACAGCGATCTTTCCCAACCCGTACCTTCATAACACCTGGTACAAGAATTTGAAGCTGGTCACTGGTGGCGTTTTTGGTCGCTGCGCTCGGTTGCGCCGATGCATACCATCGGTATCGTGATTGTCGCCCAGGTTGCGGTTATTGCCCCCCTTCACCGTTGTTGTACGACGATGCCCCCGGGGACGGCTGCCACAGCGCACCGGTCGATTCTTATCTCACGTCGGCGGATGCGCCGTAGCGGGACCGTACGCACGCTTCCTTTCCATCCATGTTTTCTTCTCTATTTTGGCTGCTGCTTTCTAGGGACGCTGTTTCACTCGTGGGGTTGTGGTCGGTGCCGATTGCACGAATGTGTGGGGTTTGCGAACGGGAGATATCGAGAATCCCTCATCTTTCCGTTTTCGTGCAAGCGGTGCGATGAGACGTCGTGAAATGAAGTTACAATAGCGACCTGTCGGACTACTGCGTGCAGGACACCTCGTCGCGCGAACCGCCGCCGGATTCCCCCTTGCCGATTTCGACGGACGGCGACTGCCCGCATTCGGGGAATGTCATCTTGAAAGTTGTCCGTCGCACGCCCCTGCCCTGTTGACCACCCTTGGTGCATACGCCCCTCTCTAAAGAACGAATTCCGATTGGTTGCGAGGAGCATCCGGATGAAACGCCGTGATTTTCTGAAAGCCGGTGCCGTTGCTGCAGCTGGCGGATTGGTGTCGAATGCTGCCGTGTCTTCGTCGGAAACGCCGAGCACACCGTGTCGATCGACACCGCAGACATCGCCGAGTTTTCCCCTGCCGAAATTTCAAGTCGCCGACGGGCCGTTCGACCCGAACTGGGAATCGTTGCGAGCGGGGTACCGTTGCCCGGAATGGTTTCGGGATGCGAAGCTGGGCTTTTGGGCACATTGGGGGCCGCAATCGCAAGCAGAGGCGGGGGATTGGTATACCCGGCACATGTACCTGCAAGGTCATCCGAACTACCAGCACCATCTGGAGAACTACGGTCATCCGTCGGTCCACGGTGCAAAGGATTTGATGTGTGCCTGGAAGGCCGAGCACTTCGATCCGGAGGATCTGATCAGTCTCTACAAGGCCGCCGGGGGACGATATTTCGCTTTCATGGTGAATCATCACGACAACTTCGATTCATGGGATTCGAAGTATCAGCCTTGGAACTGTGTCAACATCGGTCCGAAAAAAGATTTGTGCAGGATGTGGGCCGATACCGCACGAAAGCACGGATTGCGATTTGGTGTGACGTTTCACAACACGCCCTATCGTTGTTGGAACGAGTTCATGCCCCTGTGGTATGGAAGTGACAAGGAGGGGCCGCTGGCCGGTGTTCCGTATGACGGGGCCGTGGTGAGCAAAGAAGACGGTATCGGAACACCGTGGGAAGGGCTTGATCCTCGCGACCTGTACGGCCCCGTCCACGAGGCCAATTCGCCCTGCCCGCAGTTCGTGCGGCAATGTTTGTTGCGGGTAGACGACTTACTTCGCAAGTACGATCCCGACCTGCTCTACTTCGACGACGCCGTGTATCACTTGCTCGACGTCAACGAATCGAAGCAGCTTAGAGCAGTGTTGGGAATGCCCGACCTGATTCCGCAGATTGCGGCACACTATTACAACCTCGCGTGCAGCCGGCGCGGCCGGTTGGATGTCGTTTTGAATGTGAAACACGCAACGCATGATGAGGCGACGGCGATGATCCTGGCAAGCGCCGTCGTCAACGACTTCGAAGTGGTCGATCCCGATCGGCCGTTTCCCAATCCCTGGCAGACGGACATTTCCGTCGGCAGTTGGCACTACCGTCGCAACGATCGATATCGTTCGCCAAGCCAGTTGATTCGAATGCTCGTCAACATCGTAGCCAACAACGGGAACATGCTGTTGGGCGTCCCGCCCCGCGGCGACGGACGCATCGACGACGAGGCACGCCGAGTCGTTGAGAAAATCGGTGAGTGGATGCGAATCAACGGGGAGGCCATCCACGCAACGCGTCCTTGGAAGCAAAGCAAAGAAGGCGACATCCGCTTTACCCGCAGCAAGAACGGCGAAAGCCTGTATGCCGTCAGTCTGTCGTGGTCCACCAGCGGCAAGGTTCGTATATCCAACGCCGCACTCGACAACACGCCTGTTGCCGACGTAGCGCTGCTCGGCCACGCGGGGCCTCTTGCATGGCGACAGACGGAAACGCTTCTCGAAATCACCCTACCGCCCCACCCGCCGTGTGAGGCGGCCTACGCGTTCCGAATCCGCGGGCAAGACCGAACTGCCTTTGCCGACACATGAACCACCGGACACAGTGATCGCCGATGCAAACAAGGGGGGTGCGGCTCCGCTGCCGCTTCGCATCGCGCTCAGACCGCAGCTTAGTGTCCGAGGTTCGTGCTGTCAGCAATTCGACCACCAAACAGTTTCTCGTCGTTTCGGGCAGTTATCTTCGGCTGTCCGCCGTAGATCGCAAGGAGGTTTGTCAGCGGGCAGTTCCGGCGATGATGCGGCTTTCGAAGCGTGTTTCGAGCAGACCGAATGTGGCGGGCCGCGAGGGCTGAAGCGGCGATTTTCCCGGAAATCACGGCTGTGTACGCCGGCGGCACGAAGGTCTACACCGATGACAGTCGGCGAGAGATCCGCGTCGGTCGGATGATGTCTCACGAAGCGCAAGCCGGCCGCCACCTCAAGCGGTGATATTCCGTTTTCGCAAAAGACGGAAGGCCCCCTCTCTTTCCTCGTTGCCGTAATTTCTGCGCTCGACGTGCGTTCCCGCACGGCAATGGATTTGGTCTGGTTTGCACGCGCAAGTATACTGGCCGCAGACTTTCCAGCGTGAGTTTTCCGTCGTGTGGTGGAACGTCGATTTCGGCGACGGGCGGTCTCGGGTCGAGTGACGATTCAACGCTGGACAGAGAAAACATCCCTGGAAAGGCCCATCGACATCACACAATACCTGCCGAGGTGGAATCGTGAATCGCTCTAAGTTTCTTTGGCTTGCGCGCTTCCTGTTGTTGGGGGCATCTGTGTGTGGCCTTTTTCCGGTCGACGTCGGCGGTGCCCAGCCGGATCCGAGGACGACGATGTGGTACACGGCGCCCGCGGCCGATTGGTCGCACGAGGCGTTACCCATCGGCAACGGCCGTCTCGGGGCGATGATTTTCGGGAAGATCGACCACGAGAGAATCGCCCTGAACGAAGAAACCGTCTGGTCGGGAATGCGGACGGAGTGGAATCGCCCGAATGCCCACGAGAACTTGCCCCAAATTCGAGCCTTGTTGCTTGCGGGAAGAAATGACGAAGCCGAGGCGTTGGTGAATCAGACGTTCACGTGTCTTGGTGGGGGATCGCGAGGTGGGGCAAACGGTCCGTGGGGTTGTTTCCAAGAGCTGGGCAATCTGCGAATTACTTGGAAGAGCAATGTCCCGGCCGTGCCGCTGACACGCTGGAAGTACCGCATGATCACGACGCCCGGAATCACCGACATTCGGGAACATCGGGCAGAAGTGGCTCGCCAAGTAGAACGTGACGCGCAGCGCGATGTCGACGACCATGATTGGGTAGATTACGTCCTTGCCGAAGGTCGCGCCGTCAAAGGTGATCGAACCTTGGCGGTAAACGACAAGGTCATCTTGCGATGTCGTTTTACTCTTACCGATTCGCAAGCGATGGCGCTTGGACGGCTTCGTATCGGCCCTCGCGCACGCAACGGCCGCGTTTATGTCAACGGGGAGCTTGTGGGCGATTTGCCGGGATGGCAAGATGTCGGGCACGCGCAGTTCGAACGCGACGTGGCTGAGCACCTTGTCGCCGGGGAAAACGTCGTTGCCGTCTATTGCTCAAACTACCGACAACGCGGCCAGTTGCCGCTTTCTATTTCTCTGGAACAAAGGAAAAATGCGGCGAATTACCGCCGCGTTCTTGACTTACAGCGGGCGGTTGTGACCGTCGAGTACGAAACTGGCGGCGTCCATTACCGCCGTGAGGCGTTTGCATCGGCCCCGCGTAATGTGTTGGTTTTCCGCTTCACGGCCGACAAACCGGGCAAGATTTCGTTCACTGCAACGCTGGATCGGCTGACGCGTTTTCAAACGGTGGCGGACGGATCCAACGGTTTGTTGATGAGTGGACGCACGCTCGCTCGCCCCGGCGTTGACGGGTTGCGATTCGTGGCCCGCATGCGCGCGCTGCATCAAGGAGGTTCCGTAACGACATCCGGGAGCTCGTTAGTGGTCGACTCGGCAGACGAAGCCATTCTGTTGATCGCCGCTGCTACCGACTATCAAGGATTTGCCGGTCGTGGGACGAGCGATCCGTTTCAGGCGACGGCTGACGATTTGAACGTTGCCGAAGGTGTGTCCTATACGCAATTACGAACGGAGCACGAAGCCGATTATCGGGGGTTCTTCGACCGCGTCGACATCCGCCTCGATGACGGCGCCGCGGAAAGCCGCCGAGCGGCTGAACTTCCGACCGATCAGCGTTTGGAACGCTACGCCCAGGGCGAAGCCGATCCGGCATTGGCGGCGCTCTATTTCAACTTTGGACGGTACCTGCTGATCAGTAGTTCGCGGCCGGGCTGCATGCCCGCGAATTTGCAAGGGTTATGGGCCGAAGGAATCCAGACGCCTTGGAATTGCGACTACCATCTCGACATCAACGTGCAGATGAACTATTGGCCGGCTGAAGTGTGCGCTCTTGGCGATTGCCATTTGCCGCTTATGAAATTGATCGAATCGTTGCAAGAGCCGGGGGCCGCAACTGCCAAGGCCTACTACGATGCCGACGGCTGGGTGGCTCACGTCATCACGAACGTGTGGGGATTCACGGCACCCGGTGAACAGGCGGGATGGGGAGCCACGGCGAGCGGATCGGCCTGGTTGTGCGACCACCTTTGGGAACATTACGACTACACCCGTGACAAAGAATTCCTCGAGTGGGCCTATCCGATCATGAAGGGATCGGCCGAGTTCTACTTGGATATGCTCATTGTCGAACCTCGGCACGGATGGCTGGTAACCGCCCCCTCGAATTCACCTGAAAACACCTTTCGCATGCCGAACGGGAAGTCGGCACGTGTTTGCATGGGACCGACGATGGACATGCAGATTCTGCGGGAGTTGTTCGGCAATTGCATTCAAGCTGCCGAAATCCTCGGAGTCGATGAAGATTTTTGCACGCAATTGAAAGAAGCCCGCGCAAGGCTCGCCCCGACACGGATCGGGAAGTACGGACAAATCATGGAATGGTTGGAAGACTACGAAGAAGTTGACCCACACCATCGCCACGTTTCGCACTTGTACGGGCTGTTTCCCTACGACGAAATTACTCCCGAGGACACGCCGGCGTTGGCCAAAGCGGCACGCGTCACACTGGAACGCCGCGGCGACGCCAGCACCGGCTGGTCGATGGCTTGGAAGGCGAACTTCTGGGCTCGATTACGCGACGGAAACCACGCCGAAAGTCTTCTGCGAATGCTGATTACCCGCGGCGGCCGCAATCTCCTGTGCCAGCACCCGCCGTTTCAGATCGACGGTAATTTCGGCGGTACGAATGCCGTCGCCGAAATGCTTCTGCAAAGTCATGGCGGCGTGATACGGCTACTGCCTGCCTTGCCCGATTCCTGGCCGAACGGCCGGGTTACCGGTCTGCGGGCTCGCGGTGGCTACATTGTGGACTTCCAATGGCGGGACGGGAAAGTACTCCAATATCGTATTCTAGGTCGGCGTTCGGGTGAAGTAACCGTGCGCGTAAACGGCGAAACCAGGCTCGTTCCTGTCGAAACGTATTGAGGCACAGATGACGACTCGAATACACCACAAAGGAAACACTTCGTCCAAGCGTGTGGAAATTGTCCTTGCGGCGTCGACCGGGCAGCTCCACTTGAGGAGGAGGTTTTCGTCGTGATCCTGCAAGCAATAACAAAATGCGGCCGGAATCGATCATCCTTGTCAATTGATGCCGCAACCACGACAGTGCCCTCGCATCGGGAGAAGGTCAGTCGTGGGGGCGGCACTTCGCGATGATGGACGATTCCGATCGCAATTCGAACATCCGCCCACAGATCGCCGGATATCCGCCTGCCATGATCAAGGAAATGCCAAAGGACGATGTAGTGCGCGAAGGGGGATTGGTCGGCGCAGGTTCGATCACAAGTTGGTCATCGTAGATTTCGAACATCGAACGGTAAAAGTTCTATGGAGGTGATTGCAATGTTTCGCGTCCATGTAACGGCGGCCATTTGCGCGCTGGGAGTGATCGCCGCGCCGGGCATGGTTGGACAAGAGGTATCCCCCTTTCCGGCTCGGATTCCACCGACAAAGCCGGAAAATCGACCGCTCAGCGCGGCGATGCAGCGGCTTTATGACCAGTGGAATCCTTACGGAGACCGCGGCAATGAGCTTTACAGCAACTTCAAGTATTCGCCGCTCGAGGGGTTTTCGTACGAGCCGAACGTCTCTCGCCGCGATCCTTCCAAAGTCGTCCGCATCGACGGTGTCTATTACGTCTGGTACACTTGCCGTCGCACAACTCAGCCGCCCGCAGGGCCCGATAAAGCGACCGACACAGTCCCGTCCTATGACTGGGACCTCGCCGAGATCTGGTACGCGACCAGCCGCGACGGCTTTCACTGGCAGGAGCAGGGGCCGGCCGTGCGCCGGCCACCTAAGGGGCAATTTGGTTGGCGTTCCAATTGCACGCCCGATATTCTCTTGTGGGGCGGCAAGTATTATCTCTATTACCAGGCCTACAGTGCCGTGATCCAAGGCGGTGACGCCTGCCCGGTGACGCTCGCCGTTGCCGACTCGCCCGATGGCCCTTGGCGTCCGTTGGGTCGGCCGGTCATCGAACCCAGTGGCCCCGGCGCGTGGGACGGCGCTTGCATTCACGATCCGTTCCCGCTCGTTTACCGGGGCAAGATCTACCTTTACTACAAAGGCCAGCCCGAGAAGCCGATTGACGACACCATGATGATCCGCGCGCAAGGCGTGGCGATTGCCGATCGGCCGGAAGGCCCGTTTCACAAGTCGCCGCTGAATCCAGTTATCAACTCCGGCCACGAAACCTGCCTGTGGCCGTGGAAAGGAGGGATCGCCGCGCTGGTCAGTCTGGACGGGCCGGAAAAGAATACGATCCAATATGCGCCGGACGGGGTGAACTTCGAGGTCCAGTCGATCATCCAAGTGCCTCCGATCGCGCCCGGTCCGTTTGTGCCGGACGCCTTCGCGGACGACGGCAACGGACGCGGCATCACTTGGGGCCTTTGCCATATCAATCCTGACGGCGGCGGAGCGGTGAATCAATCCATCCTTGCCCGGTTCGACTGCGACCTGTCGCTGGACGTGGATCGCCCGCAGTTCAAGCACAACAACCTGCGCTTCAACGAAGCCACGTATTTCCAACCCCGCATCGCGCTACCACAAGGGATGCGATTCACGATCCGCAAAGAACAGGAACGCCTGGACAAAGACACGATCATGGGACACTCCGCGAAATGAAGACATTGACGCGAGTTTTCGTAATTGCCCTATTGACACTTGCTGTCCTTCCCCGGGCGCGGGCCGATCGGCCTAATGTTTTGTTCGTCATTACCGACGATCAAGAGCGATCGGAATTCAATTTCCTGCCGGAAGGACGTGATGAACAGGGCAGACCGCGCAACCTCACCCCCAATATCGATCGGCTGGCGATGGAAGGCGTTGTTTTTCTGAACCAGTACGTCTCAAGCCCGGTGTGCACACCGTCGCGATACTCCGTTCTGACGGGCACGTACGCCAGCCGGTCGCCATCATTCGCCGCCGCCGCTGCGAGGGGAGCGCAGGTCAACATTGCTTGGAACAGCCATATCGATGAGACAACGCCCAATATCGCGCGCACGCTGCAACGAGCCGGCTACTTCACCGGTTTCGTCGGCAAGAACCACGTCATCGAAGCAGAACAGAGCAGCCGAACGCCGGCTCCGCCGGATGACGCCGATCCACGCGATCCCGAAGTGGCAGCGTACTACGCCAAGACACAGCGAGCGCAGATCCAGGCCATCAGGGCGTGCGGGTTCGACTTTGCTGCCAGCATCTACGCCGGCAATATCCCGAACCATACTTGCAAAGCGCTCGAGTACCACAACATGGACTGGATCACCAGCGGCGCACTCGAGTTCCTCGACGAGTGGAAACGTACCGAGAAGCCCTTCTTTCTCTACATGGCCACAACGCTCAATCACGGCCCCGGCCCGAAGAACAAGAAGTATACGGGCGACCCGTTGGCCACACCCGCGGGCCTTTTGCCCAAGCCGCTATCGGTTCAGCCGCCGCGCTCCAGCATTCCTGAGCGAGTCAAACAGGCGGGGCTTTCCATCGACAGTCCGGCATGTGATCTGCTCTGGCTTGACGACGGCATCGGCGCCGTCTTGAACAAGCTCGCCGTTCTTGGCGCACTCGAAAACACGATCATCTTCTACTTCAACGACCACGGGGTGGAAAACGGAAAGGGATCGCTCTATGAAGGTGGCGTTCGATCGGTAAGCTTTGTGTGGTCACCTCGCTATGTGAAAGGTGGACGTCAGACAAAGGTCCGCATCTCCAACATCGATTTCGCCCCTACGATACTGGAACTTTGCGACGTTCCGGAAAAGGAGCGAGATGCCGTCGACGGCAAGAGCTTTGTGTCCGTGCTGCAAGGAAGTGAGGAGGAGATTCACGAGTACCTGTTCTTCGAACTTGGCGCCACGCGGGCTATACTGAAGGGCGATTGGAAGTACTTGGCGTTTCGCTTGCCGCCGACGCTTCCAAACAATCCGCCGAAGCCGTACACCCACCTGGCCGACCGTCCCGGCGGCCGCGGCTCGGAAGCTCCGGCCATTGCGTTTTATCCCAACTATTACGATCGCGATCAGCTCTACAACATCCGCCAGGATCCGCTGGAGCGAAGAAACCTGTTCGCAGATCCGTCGCAACGAACCCGAGTTCAGCAGATGCAGGCATTGCTTCGAAAAGCACTCGCCAACGTGCCCGGCTCGTTTGCGGAATTCACCCGGCCCAGCGAACAATAAGGAAGAAAACCGGTATTTTTGGCGTAACCACCGTCGTGAGACCACAGGGGCTGCCATACCACTCCCCGCACCCTGGTGGGCGTGAGTCCCCGACCGAGAACTGCAGGATTTCGACGCCGATCGTAAGGTGGCACAGACTGTGGGAAAGTTAAGTATGAAAACGCTCCAGTTCTGCCTCATCTTCTTCATCGTTTGTTGTGTTCTGTCGGCTCCCAGCGCGTTCGCAGACGACCCGTTCGAGCCAAGTTGGGATTCGCTGTCTCGCCAGCCGATTCCCGAATGGCTGAAAGATGCGAAATTCGGCGTGTACACCCACTGGGGCATCTACTCGGTGCCGGCGCACGGCGGACCGGACTATATCCGGAACCTGTATGCGGGATCGAGGACCGATGAAAAGGGCGTCTACTCGTACCACACGAAGAAGTACGGTCCGATCGAGGAATTCGGCTACAAGGATTTCATTCCGCTATTTACCGCGCCGAAGTTCAATGCCGACGAGTGGGTCGGGTTGATGCACGAAGCCGGCGCGAAGTTCGGCGGCATATGCCTGGTACATCACGATGGGTTCTTGCTTTGGGACAGCCAAGTCAACCGCTGGAACGCGAAGAACATGGGCCCGCACCGCGACATCTATGGGGAGATCGCCGCGGCCGTACGAAAGTACGACGACATGAAACTGCTCGCCACGTTCCATCACGGGCGCACGTTCGGCTATGCGATCGGCGGTATGAAGGAAAGCGACATCACCGACCACATGCGTCAAACGTGGGACGTCTTCGATCCGAAATATTCGGATTTTTACTGGAACGAATACACCGGCTCGGTGAAGGAGTTTGCCGACCAGTGGAAAGCCAAAGTCATTGAGGTCATCGACAAGTATCACCCCGACTTGCTCTGGTTCGACGGCCTGCGTAGCTCGATGCAAAATCAGCACCCGCCGGAATCGTACGTGCAGGAGGTATTTGCACATTACTTCAATTCCGCGGTTGCTCGAGGGCAGCAAGTCACGGTTTGCAACAAACATGCCGGCGGACTCAACTTTCCTGAGTCGTTTGGGCTTCACTCCTACGAAAATGGTCGCGACATGCCGATAGATGTGGGGCCTTGGTTCCTGATCGACCGAGCGATTGCGTATCCGTGGAGCTACGTCAACGACAAAAAGTACCGCGACGGTGCAGATTACCATGTGCGCAGTCTGGTGGACGTCGTCAGCCGCGGCGGCATCTTTCTGTTGTCGTTGACGCCGAAAGGTGACGGATCGATTCCACCTGAAGAACAAGAGATCATGCGTAACATCGGCCGCTGGCTGAAAGTCAACGGTGAAGCGATCTATGGGACGCGACCGTGGAAAATCTACGCCGAAGGCCCAACCGTCTGCCGCGGCATGAAACGAAACGCCAAAGGGGAAGTCAAAGAACAATGGGACTGGCGCAAGAACTTCACGCCGCAAGACATACGCTTCACAACCAAGGGCGACACGCTCTATGCCATCGCCCTCGCTTGGCCGGAAGACCGCAAACTGGTTGTGCGGTCGCTCGCGAAACATGCCGGTGTGGATGTCGGTTCGGTCAGCTTGCTCGGCCACGATGGCCCGCTTGTATGGACTCAGACCACGGACGGACTCGAAGTGACCCTTCCGGCGGAAGCACCCTGTGACTACGCCTTCTGTTTGAGGATCACGCCAAAATGAACTGGAACACAGCGAAGACCATCTTAATAGTGCTTACGGCGCTGGCGAGCGCGCTTGGTAGCGATTGTCTAGCAAATGATGGAAACGCACGTCCCAACATTGTTCTCATCCTGGCCGACGACGTGAGTGCGGACATGTTTTCGTGCTATGGTCAGCCGGGAACGGCCAAGACACCGAATATCGATCGGATTGCCAAGGAGGGAGTGCAGTTTCTCACCTGCTTTGCACCGGCGATCTGTGCCCCGTCGCGAGCCCTGCTGATGACCGGCGTCTACGGCAATCGAACGGGTGTATTCCGGAACGACATGTGGGCTTTCGATTCGCGCAGGACGTTGTTTACGGCTCAGCACAGTTGGGCCAAGTTGCTGCAACAAGCCGGATACAAGACGGCCATCGCCGGAAAATGGCATTGTGGTGCCAAGGAACCGTGGGATCCCGATGTTGGATTTGATGAATACTGCCTGTGGGAAGGCCCCGACGCAATCAAAGCGCACCTTGGCATCGACGTGATCGCCGACGGCCTGCGAAAGGACCTGAAGTTGCCGGACGATCGTTACTGGTATCCGTCGATCATCCAGAACGGAAAGTATGTCGAGGTGACCGAAAGTGACTTCGGGCCGGACATCCGGTGCCGGTTTCTCATGGACTTCATGGAACGCATGGCCAAAGCAGGAGAACCTTTCGTTGCTTACTGGCCGACAGTGATTCCTCACGGCCCTTATTCGACAACGCCCGATGCCGGGGCTGTCTTGGATATCGAATTGCCCAAACCGGACACCAGCGGCATGAACCGCGAGGAAAAAGCCAAGGCGATTGCAGAGTACGAGAAAAACCAACAGCAGCGGTTTGTCAACCTGATCGAATACATGGACAAACTGGTCGGCAAGCTCATACGGAAGACGGAGGAATTGGGCATCTATGACCAGACGTATTTCATCTTTTGCGCCGACAACGGCACGGCGGTTACTGCGAAAGATCGGGGCGTCGAGCGGGGCGTGCATGTGCCCTACGTGGTGAAAGGTCCCGGTGTGAAACGCCGCGGCATCACCTATGAATTGACCGACTTCGCCGATATCGCGCCCACGCTTCTGGACATTGCGGGCGTCCCTGTTCCGCAGGATGTTCTGTTTGACGGCAAGAGTCAGTTGCCTTTCTTGAGCGGTCGAACCGATTCACAGCGCGAATGGATTTATGCCTACACGGGGCCCGTTCAGGTTTTGCGCACGAAGACGCATCTCTTGGAAGCACGCTCGCCCTTCTATGGAAAACCGCGAGGACGTTTCTACTACACCGGCGATAACCGTTGGGGACGCGGTTACGTGCGAGTAGACGGCAATCCCGAACATGCGGCACAACGCGCAGCGTTCGAATCGATCCTCCGAAGGCTGCCGTCGCATCTGGAAGGCGATCATCCGTTCTGGACGTCCGAGCTCGGTAAGAGGTGGCTCCAATCGAACGATATCGCCGAGACCGCGCGGAAGCAGCTCTACAATCATCCTGACTACGCGTTCTATGACGAAACCGACTGAAGTGGACCTCCTTGCTTTCCGCCGATCGTGCCAGAGAGAGAAGAGAAGGCGGGACACGCCTATGGTATTGCCGACGAGTGGACAGTGTTCATGAGGGAAAAATAATCTGTGGGCCGGTCTGAAATCTACAGTCGCAGTTAAGTAGCATGAAATGCGCAATTGCTGTTTTGGCAATCCTGCCGTTGGCGGCGGCGTTGGCTCTCAATACGGTTAGCCAGGTTGAGGCAGCGTCAACGGCTGCACACAAGCCCAACATCCTCGTCATTATGACCGACGAACATAACGCCGGTGTGATGGGGTGCGCGGGCGATCCCTTGGCACGAACGCCGAATCTTGATGCGCTGGCTGCGCAAGGTGTCGTGTTTGACACCCATTATTGCGCATCGCCGATTTGCGTTCCTTCACGGCAATCGTTCACGACGGGCAAGTACGTGTCCCGTCACAACGTTTGGGGAAACACCGTCGGAGTTCCGGACGGCACGCCCTCTCTGCCACGGCTTCTCAACGCGGCCGGCTACGAGTCGTATCTCGTCGGCAAGATGCACTATAAAGGCGGCATGACGCATGGGTTTCATGTATTCGATGAAAGCACCGGCGAACTCAGGTCGCCCGGCAAGGCTGCGTCACGATCCGATGGCAAAACATCCGACAAAACCGGAGTACGACCGGATCAGCGCCGGGTGAAGCCGCGCAAGCGTCTCGTTGCTGGTAATTTTCGCGATAACGGCACGGATATCGGCAAGGAATTCAGCCCGATCGGTATCGCGACGGATATGGAGTCCACGGCCGATGCGGCACGCCGGAACGCCGCCATCCGATTTCTGCGCGAGCGGCCGAGGGATGCAACACCTTTTTTCCTGGTGGTCGGGTTCAGCGCGCCGCATTATCCATTGATCGCTCCGGCGGAATACCTTGAACATTTCAAGGACCGGATTCCACCACCGGAGATTCCACCGGGGTACCTCGCCGCGTTGCCGCTGAACTACAAACATCTGCGCAACGAACGCATACTGGAACGCGTTCCGCCGGAGACGGTCAAGTTGGCGCGTGAAGCTTACTATGCGCGCGTCGAATGGATCGATCATCAGATCGGGGAAGTGCTCAACACCCTGAGGACTTCGCCATTTGCCGAGAACACAGTCGTCATCTACACAGCGGATCATGGGGAAAACATGGGGGAGCACGGCTTGTGGTGGAAGAACTGCCTGTACGACACGGCGGCGCGTGTACCGCTGATCATCAGTTGGCCGGCTCGATGGCCGGGTGGTCAGCGTCGCGCCGGCGCATGCGCTTCTGTGGACCTCGTCCAGACGATCGCGGAATTAGCAGACGCCAAGACGCCTGCGGACTGGAATGGAACTTCGATGATCGCTTGGCTCGACGATCCATCATTCCCTTGGAAAGACCTCGCGGTCAGCGAATACTACGCCGCCTACATCGTGTCCGGCATAGCCATGATTCGGCAGGGTGACTGGAAGTACGTGTATCACTGCCGAGCAGACGAAAACCACGGCCCGGTGCGGGAGCTGTACAACCTGAGAACAGACCCAAAAGAATTGCACAACCTTGCCGGTGATCGGGGACAGCAAGAGCGTCTGACCGCCATGCATGCGGCGCTGGTTCAAGAAATAGGCGAAGATCCGGAACGGACCGAGGCTCGCTGGCGGGCGGGAGCATGTCCGGAAGCTCCCCACGGAATCCCGGACAACGAGAAAGAGACTGCAAGAAACGAGAGAATCCGACCATGACAAGCTGGAAACCGGCAACCGTCTTTGCGATTACAATCTCTTTCTGTCATCTCTTCTTAGCAGCCGACGATGCCACGCGGCGTTTCCGTGCCAAGGACGTTTTCGCTTACGGTCAACGGGTTCTCTTTCAAGACGATTTCCAATCCGGCCAGTTCGGGAAATGGAAATTTTCCGAGGATGACCGCTACGGTCTTCCGATGCCGACGCCGGAACGCATCAAGATCGTCGCTGCACCGGGCTTGGAACCTGGAAGGAAAGCAGTCCGCTTTTTTGTGCCGCGAGCACCCAATTCGTTCCGCGCCGAGATTTCGCTGCCGAGCGAAAAGGGGTTCAATGAGCGGTGGTACGGCGCGCGTCTGCTTGTGCCGGCCGACTGGGTTTTCGACTCCACGCGAGGCAACGACATCGTGATGCAATGGCACGCCGTTCCCGGTAACTGGCGAGCCACCTATCCCAATCTGGCCATCGCTATCGGAAACGACAATTGGTTCATACGGCAAAATTACGGTTGCGCTCAAACGAAACCGACGCGGGTCACGCACAAGCTGGATGACCCCGTCGAGCCGGGCAAATGGGTGTCTTGGGTGATTCATGCGAAGTGGTCGCCCAACGCGGACGGTCTGCTTCAGGTCTGGAAGGACGGCAGGTTGGTTCTAAATCTGAAAGGGCCGAACGTGTATTCGACCATCGGCGCAGAATACACGCCATACTTGAAGACCGGCATCTACCACCCGGAATGGCACGTCGATAACGACGCGAAGCGCGAAGCGTTCGACAAAGAAAGGCCGGTCGCGACGGACAAAGTCATCTACGTAACGGACATCAAAATCGGTGACGAGCGAGCCCGGTATGATGACGTCGTTCCATCCGGCAACGTGTATCGTCAGTAGCAAAACAAGTCGGATACGAGAAGGAAAACGGCGACAGGACCACGAAAAGAAAGTGACCGAGCACGATGCGAACTTGGCTACGGAACCATGTTATTCGGTTGACCATCTTTTGGGGCGTCACTTGTGTCTTCAGTGCCGTAACCTTGGGCGCCGATTTTTTCGTTGCCCCCGACGGCAGCGACCAGAATCCGGGGACATACGCGCGGCCGTTTGCGACGATTCAGCACGGGATCAACACACTTCGCGCAGGCGACACGCTGTATTTGCGAGGTGGACGGTACCGCAAGCAAGTGGTGATCAACGGAGTGGCAGGTACGGCGGCCGCGCCGATTCGTGTGCGAAATTTCCCGGGCGAAACGCCGGTTATCGACGGGACCGAGCCGATTGCGGAACTAGCGACAAGCGATTGGCGACACGAGGCGGACGGAGTGTACTCGATCAATCTAAGCCAGAGTGTGTGGCAGCTGTTCTTGGACGGAAGTCCTGCGCAGCCCGCCCGTTTTCCCGATGCGTTTCTGAGCGACGGCAGTGTGTGGGATATGCGCACGGCGATGCTCGAGCCTGACGAAGTGACGGTAACGCACCTGCGCAGCTCGGCGTTGGCCGACAGCGGCAAAGATTTTACGGGAGCGGTGGCCGTGTTGGCGGTCGGACATTGGTTGACCTATGCGCGACCGGTACTGTTTCATGAGCGAGGGGGGGCGGAAATCCGCTATGCGAGCCGGCTGCCCGGCGGCGGAGGTCAGGAGGTAACCCTGAAGCCGCACCGATTCTTTTATTTGCTCGGCAAGGCATGTCTGGATCATGAGAACGAATGGTGGTTTGACGCTTCAACGAAGACGCTATCGCTTTGGACGCCGGGGGGAAAGCAGCCTTCTCAGGCGGGAGAGATTACCGGCCGCGTCCGCGACTATGGTTTGGTGGTTCAAAGTGCGCGGCATGTGCAAATGAGCGGCATCGAGTTCTTTGCATGCGCTCCCTTTGTCGACAACAGTGCCAACATCGCCTTTGCGGACTGCCGATTCCGATACCCATCGGAGAACAAGTTTTTGCTCGGCAGGTATGAGTGGTTCTCTCCGGCGAAATCCGGCCCGAACCATCCTGGAAACAACATGTTCCTTCTACGCAATGGGCACGACTATGCGATGACGAATTGTATCGTGGAGTTCTGTAACAGCCCGGTTGGGCTGCTCGCCGACGGAATTCGCGTCGAGAACTGTTTGTTCCACGACATCGAATGGGATGTAACCTCAAGCGGTGGTTCCGGTTCGGTCTGGATCGGCTCCGGTGCGAAAGCCCTCCGCAATACGATTCACACCTGTGGAAACTCGGAAGGCTTGCGGCCCGTAGGGCCGCGAGCGGAAATCGCTTGGAATCATGTTTATCACATGGGGCTGCTACAAATCGACGGCGCGGCGATCAACTGCGGCATGCATTCCCATCGCGGTTTGGCAGTCCATCACAACTGGGTCCATGACTGCAATCGTGAGGCCATTCGCTTTGATTATGCGGACGTTGACGGTTTGGATCCCGACGGACAGGCCGGTACGCTCTGCTTCAACGTCATGTGGAACTGCCAGTTGCCGATGGTCAAGGGCGACCGGAACCTTGTGTATCACAACGTATCGTTCGGCCACCACAAGCACGGCGAATTCGGCGGCGGTTCGCTGGCGGACATACGCGATCTTGTCATCCTCGGTTTTCGCAAGATCCATCGCAACGTCCTGTTCAACGAACACACGCTGGTCTGCAACAACATCGCTCGACTGGGATATTTCATTAACGGCGATGAACTGCCCTGCCGCGAGGACCACAATCTGAATGTGCCCCGAGCGGCCACGAACGTGCTGCGCGATCCCGTCAACTGGGATTTTCGTCCGAAACCTGGAGCAGTGATCATAGACGCCGGTCGTTTGCTTTCGCCCAAGGACCGACCCGACCGCGATACGCCGTTCGTTCCGCCGACATACTTGGGCGAGGCCCCGGACATCGGCGCGTACGAATACGGGGACGAGCGGTACTGGATACCCGGCCGACAAGATACCTGTGCCTCAACCCCCGTGCCTCCCGACGGCTCAATCGGCGTCCAGCCTGACGCCGACCTAATGTTCCTTGCCGCCCGCGGAGTGGGCCAGCATGTCGTCTATTTCGGAACGTCCCCGGAAGCCATGACGAAGCGAACGATGCTAAACGATACGAACATGTTTCGCCCAGGTCCCTTGAAGCCGGGACAAACCTATTACTGGCGAGTGGACGGTATTCGTGATGGGAAAACAATCCCTGGACCGGTCTGGAAGTTCACGGTTGGCGTTCGGTAGTTCCGTTGCACAAGCGGGGGGTGGAGATTGCTTGAGGTCGAACAAGGCTAGCAGCCCGTTGTAAAACCTCTTTGCAGACTGCGGCTGATTGTAGAAAATAGTGGCACGAACCGGCAAGGAATAAGCCTCTGGGACCAAGATTCTGACGGCACGATGCTCGGACGCAGAAAAAGGCTTCGACAGCCGACGCTGTTTATCCGCCGGGATGAAATTCCCGAACCGCCGGGTGCCGCGTTCTATCGCAAGCTGA
This sequence comes from Thermostilla marina, assembly GCF_054657455.1. NCBI lineage: Bacteria > Pseudomonadati > Planctomycetota > Planctomycetia > Pirellulales > Thermoguttaceae > Thermostilla > Thermostilla marina. The sequence goes on from NZ_BAAHYR010000001.1 coordinate 2,646,785, forward strand.
ACGCGCTTCTGGCGAAACACGACTTCGATCAACGGGCGGAAGCACTTTGTGCCCCGTACTATGCCCGAACCGGCCGCCCCTCGATACCGGTCGGGGTGGTGATCCGGATGCTTCTGTTCGGCTTTCTGGAAGGCATCGGTTCGCAACGCGGGATCGGCGCCCGCTGTGCCGACAGCCTCTCGGCCAGAATCTTTTTGGGCTGCGAGATCACGGAACCGACGCCGTGCCACAGCACGCTCAGCCGCACGCGGCAACGCCTGCCGCTGGAGGTCTTTTTCGAGCTGTTCGCCATGGTCGTCGAGATCGCCCGCAAGGAAGGCCTGTTGCGCGGCAAGACCTTGGGCGTTGACGCGACCTTCCTGGAAGGCAATGCGGCCTTGAAGTCGCTGCAACATAACAGCCCGTTGCAAAACCTCTTTGCAGACTGCGGCTGATTGTAGAGAATAGCGGCACAAAAGGACAAAGAATAAGCCTCTGGGACCAAGATTCTGACGGCACGATGCTCGGACGCAGAAGAAGGCTTCGACAGCCGACGCTGTTTATCCGCCGGGATGAGATCCCCGAACCGCCGGGTGCCGCGTTTTATCGCAAGCTGAACGCGCTTCTGGCGAAACACGACTTCGATCAACGAGCAGAAGCACTGTGTGCCCCGTACTATGCCCAAACCGGCCGCCCCTCGACACCGGTCGGCGTGGTGATCCGGATGCTTCTGTTCGGTTTTCTGGAAGGCATCGGTTCGCAACGCGGGATCGCCGCCCGCTGTGCCGACAGCCTCTCGGCCAGAATCTTTTTGGGCTGCGAGATCACGGAACCGACGCCGTGCCACAGCACGCTCAGCCGCACGCGGCAACGCCTGCCGCTGGAGGTCTTTTTCGAGCTGTTCGCCATGGTCGTCGAGATCGCCCGCAAAGAAGGGTTGTTGCGAGGAAGAACCCTCGGCGTCGACGCGACCTTCCTGGAAGGCAATGCGGCCTTGAAGTCGCTGCAACATAAAGAGGAAGGAGAAAGCTGGAAGGAGTATGTCCGCAAGATCTACCTGGAGGAGAACCCGGAGGCGCAAGCGCCGGACGACGACGAGCTGCGTCGTTTCGACCGACAGCGGCAAGACAAGAGGCTTTCGAACCGGGACTGGGAATCGCCGGTTGATCCGGACGCGAGGATCGCCAAGCTGAAAGACGGCCGGACCCACATGGCCTACAAGGCGGAGCACGCGGTCGAACTCGGATCGGGGATGATCCTGGCGGCGGAGGTGTACACGGCCGACACGCCCGACACGACAAGCATCGAACAGACGCTGCAGGCGGCGGACAAGGTCGCGATCAAGGCGGACACCGAACCGGCCGAGGAGGTCGTTGCCGACAAGGGCTATCACAAGGCGGAAACGCTTTCGCGGCTGCAACACGCCGGTGGTTGGAGGACATACATTCCGGAAAAACGTCTTCGGCACAAGCGTCGTTGGACGGACAAGCCGAGCGAGCACGAGGAAGCGTATCGCGCGAACCGCCGGCGTTGTCTGGGAGCCCGCGGGAAACGGCTTCAGCGGAAGCGCTCGGAGGTCTGCGAGCGAACGTTCGCGCACGTCTGCGATAGCGGCGGTAGTCGTCGGGTATGGCTGCGGGGCCTGACGGAAGTCAGGAAATGGTACCTGGTGCGGGTGATGGGCTACAACCTGGCGGTGATCCTGCGCTTGCTGTTCGGCCTTGCCTCGCCGCGGAGCCTGACTCACGTCGGTTGTCTTTTCTATTTTGTCATTGCGGTTGTTTATCTTCACACCACGTCGATACTCGGCCGATTGCGCCGTATAAACGGCCATTTGGCGCTTATTTGGCGATATTCGACCTGGCAAGGTCACAACGCCCATTGGTCATTATTCGCCGTCAAGCCGCGTCCAAAACCGGCTTGTGCAACGGGCTGCTAACAGCCCGTTGTAAAACCTCTTTGCAGCCAGCGGCTGATTGTAGAGAATAGCGGCACAAAAGGACAAAGAATAAGCCTCTGGGACCAAGATTCTGACGGCACGATGCTCGGACGCAGAAGAAGGCTTCGACAGCCGACGCTGTTTATCTGCCGGGTGCCGCGTTCTATCGCAAGCTGAACGCGCTTCTGGCGAAACACGACTTCGATCAACGGGCGGAAGCACTGTGTGCCCCGTACTATGCCCAAACCGGCCGCCCCTCGACACCGATCGGCGTGGTGATCCGGATGCTTCTGTTCGGTTTTCTGGAGGGCATCGGTTCGCAACGCGGGATCGCCGCCCGCTGTGCCGACAGCCTCTCGGCCAGAATCTTTTTGGGCTGCGAGATCACGGAACCGACGCCGTGCCACAGCACGCTCAGCCGCACGCGGCAACGCCTGCCGCTGGAGGTCTTTTTCGAGCTGTTCGCCATGGTCGTCGAGATCGCCCGCAAGGAAGGCCTGTTGCGAGGCAAGACCTTGGGCGTCGACGCGACCTTCCTGGAAGGCAATGCGGCCTTGAAGTCGCTGCAACATAAAGAGGAAGGAGAAAGCTGGAAGGAGTATGTCCGCAAGATCTACATGGAAGAAAACCCCGAGGCAGACGAACCGACCGACGACGAGCTGCGTCGTTTCGACCGACAGCGGCAAGACAAGAGGCTTTCGAACCGGGACTGGGAATCGCCGGTCGATCCGGACGCGAGGATCGCCAAGCTGAAAGACGGCCGCACCCACATGGCCTACAAGGCGGAGCACGCGGTCGAACTCGGATCGGGGATGATCCTGGCGGCGGAGGTGTACACGGCCGACACGCCCGACACGACAAGCATCGAACAGACGCTGCAGGCGGCGGACAAGGTCGCGATCAAGGCGAACATGGCGCCGGCCGAAGAGGTGGTCGCGGACAAGGGCTATCACAAGGCGGAAACGCTTTCGCAGTTGCAACACGTAAAGGGTTGGCGGACATACATTCCGGAAAAGCGTCTTCGGCACAAGCGTCGTTGGACGGACAAGCCGTGCGAGCACGAAGAAGCGTATCGCGCGAACCGTCGACGTTGCCTGGGAGCCCGCGGGAAACGGCTTCAGCGAAAGCGTTCGGAGGTCTGCGAGCGAACGTTCGCGCACGTCTGCGATAGCGGCGGTAGTCGTCGGGTATGGCTGCGGGGCCTGACGGAAGTCAGGAAATGGTACCTGGTGCGGGTGATGGGCTACAACCTGGCGGTGATCCTGCGCTTGCTGTTCGGCCTTGCCTCGCCGCGGAGCCTGACTCACGTCGGTTGTCTTTTCTATTTTGTCATTGCGGTTGTTTATCTTCACACCACGTCGATACTCGGCCGATTGCGCCGTATAAACGGCCATTTGGCGCTTATTTGGCGATATTCGACCTGGCAAGGTCACAACGCCCATTGGTCATTATTCGCCGTCAAGCCGCGTCCAAAACCGGCTTGTGCAACGGGCTGCTATGCTACGGACTGTTATGAAGTAACAACCACTAACCCTCCTCGCTCGGGTGGAGCGGTGGCCCACTTGCTTGACATGCCACCCGCGACCTGATACACTGCGAGCGTTGGAATTCGTTATACAAACAAGTTCGTCGGACTAAACAAAGTGGCGCGGAAGAAGGAACCATCGCCTTACAACACACCACCTTGGCGCCGTTCACACCGCGCGACGTCACCGGATGGTTTGGTGACTGCCGAAATCGCAGAAGCTCGCGAACACTCAATGAGCAATCCGACAATCGGAACTCTGAAGATGTCCAACGGTCTTGAGATTCCGCGATGCAATCCCGCCTTCCTTTGGTCAGACGATTCGCGATATCTAGCTGTACCACAATGGATTCGGCGATTTGGCCTATTTCTGCGGCAACGTCTGTTGATCGTGGATAACAATGGAAAGAACGTGCGTGCCTCACGATTCTCGTACTGGCTGATGGACCCCAAGAGGTTCACCGATGGTCGGCTCGAACTTGAAATCAGCAGTTCATTAGGGATAAACTGGATGCGGCCAGAACGGTTGGTGGTTGATGTCCGCAACACGCTGGATAGCTTCAAACTGATTCTGTCCGTGCACAACACAGTGCCGACGAACAAAGCCGTGAACCGGAGCGGCGAAGTCCGGCGGTTTTGAAATGGACAGTACTACGTCGCCGCCCGGTGAACGGGGGCGTTATGCGGCAACACCAGCACTGCCATGAACGCGAAAGCGAAACCTTGCTGCAAATCGCACTCCGCTTCCGCCGTAATCGGAATCCGGATGATCGCGGGTGCCGTGTCACGTCGCACTCGATCCTCGCAATCACAGAAGACGACCGGCCTTCGCGCTGCAAGACAACCGAACACATAGGCCCAAACCAAGGAGATCTAAAATGCCGCTCGGCAAAATCTTTGGCGAGCGATGCGCTCGATGCGGCGTCACCCGAACCAAGCAAGAATTCGAAGGCTTACCCACATGCGACAAATGCGAATTGGAAATCAAGGCCGATCGCGAAGAAAAACGCGCCTGTCCAATGTGCCAAGCCGCAATGGATAAATCTGTCGTGCTCAATATCATCGTCGATAAGTGCCCGTCATGTCATGGTGCATGGCTCGATGGTGGTGAACTTGACTTGCTCAAAAAGGCCATCGAGGATGGTGCTGGTGGTGCTTTCGCCACCGGAATGTTGTTGGGCATGGCTACGGGATAATGAATAATCCGTGGACACAAGTGCCGCATAACAAGGCGATGCACCGGAGCGGGCTACGTTTTCCGTTTTTCCACGACGTTCGCTTCGTTTAACAGCCCGTGAGTGATCAACAAATACTCAATGCCGATTAGCCGGCCATAGTACTGTGCCAGCGACGCCAGGTACCGGCCCAAAGGCTGGCGTGCAAGTCGCGGCGATAGGATTGTGAAGTGAGTCAGCCAAAGCGCAAGGTGCGCAACCGAACCCGGCAAGGTGCTAGAAAAGCCTATCCAAGAGGAGCCTGCCTAGAAGATCGAGCACTAACCCTATCGCAAACGACATAGATACCAGGATACCCCCTCCAAGAGATATTATTACAACTCCGCGAACTCGCTCACGTAGGGGTAATTCCCTGTCGATGAATGCCACGACGCAGCAACAGAATGTCCACACCAGCATGAAAGCCGCAAGATACGCGATGACAGCGTTGTCCCAAAGCAAGGGTTTGAGAAACCGGGTCAACAGACAAGCGGTAAAGGTAGCAACCAGTAAGATAGCATAGATATGAAAAGTGCGGCACATTGATCGCTCCTTGCCGTCGTCGCGGTGTCTTATCAATCATCACACATTATATACACCAAGGGTGAACTCCAATACCACAGGAACAGCCAGCGTAAAGTGTTCAGGTGTTGCAGCAAACCATACAGTGGCTTCATGAAACGCGCCAGCCAACCATCGTTCCGTCTGGCCGTTCAGTGCTGCACCTAAATGCAGTAGTTCATGGCGTGCAGCCCGCCCAAACTACCAACTCGAAGGGTTGCTCTGCAACCAGAATCGCAACGGTCCCGAATGCTTTCCGGGCACAAATAACCCCGAGCTGAGCGTAGATCGAGTACGCACGAAGGTTGTTTCCGTTTTGAGCGCCGCCACAATCTGCTCCACAGTTGCTGCACGCTTGCAACCGGGCACAAAACGCGCCGCGTAGTTATATCGCGCCAAAGCCCTAGCAAACTGGGGCGACTCGGCAATCTCAACGTACACGGCGCCTAGCAGCCCGTTGCACAAGCCGGTTTTGGACGCGGCTTGACGGCGAATAATGACCAATGGGCGTTGTGACCTTGCCAGGTCGAATATCGCCAAATAAGCGCCAAATGGCCGTTTATACGGCGCAATCGGCCGAGTATCGACGTGGTGTGAAGATAAACAACCGCAATGACAAAATAGAAAAGACAACCGACGTGAGTCAGGCTCCGCGGCGAGGCAAGGCCGAACAGCAAGCGCAGGATCACCGCCAGGTTGTAGCCCATCACCCGCACCAGGTACCATTTCCTGACTTCCGTCAGGCCCCGCAGCCATACCCGACGACTACCGCCGCTATCGCAGACGTGCGCGAACGTTCGCTCGCAGACCTCCGAGCGCTTCCGCTGAAGCCGTTTCCCGCGGGCTCCCAGACAACGCCGGCGGTTCGCGCGATACGCTTCCTCGTGCTCGCTCGGCTTGTCCGTCCAACGACGCTTGTGCCGAAGACGTTTTTCCGGAATGTATGTCCTCCAACCACCGGCGTGTTGCAGCCGCGAAAGCGTTTCCGCCTTGTGATAGCCCTTGTCGGCAACGACCTCCTCGGCCGGTTCGGTGTCCGCCTTGATCGCGACCTTGTCCGCCGCCTGCAGCGTCTGTTCGATGCTTGTCGTGTCGGGCGTGTCGGCCGTGTACACCTCCGCCGCCAGGATCATCCCCGATCCGAGTTCGACCGCGTGCTCCGCCTTGTAGGCCATGTGGGTCCGGCCGTCTTTCAGCTTGGCGATCCTCGCGTCCGGATCAACCGGCGATTCCCAGTCCCGGTTCGAAAGCCTCTTGTCTTGCCGCTGTCGGTCGAAACGACGCAGCTCGTCGTCGTCCGGCGCTTGCGCCTCCGGGTTCTCCTCCAGGTAGATCTTGCGGACATACTCCTTCCAGCTTTCTCCTTCCTCTTTATGTTGCAGCGACTTCAAGGCCGCATTGCCTTCCAGGAAGGTCGCGTCGACGCCGAGGGTTCTTCCTCGCAACAACCCTTCTTTGCGGGCGATCTCGACGACCATGGCGAACAGCTCGAAAAAGACCTCCAGCGGCAGGCGTTGCCGCGTGCGGCTGAGCGTGCTGTGGCACGGCGTCGGTTCCGTGATCTCGCAGCCCAAAAAGATTCTGGCCGAGAGGCTGTCGGCACAGCGGGCGGCGATCCCGCGTTGCGAACCGATGCCTTCCAGAAAACCGAACAGAAGCATCCGGATCACCACGCCGACCGGTGTCGAGGGGCGGCCGGTTTGGGCATAGTACGGGGCACACAGTGCTTCTGCTCGTTGATCGAAGTCGTGTTTCGCCAGAAGCGCGTTCAGCTTGCGATAAAACGCGGCACCCGGCGGTTCGGGGATCTCATCCCGGCGGATAAACAGCGTCGGCTGTCGAAGCCTTCTTCTGCGTCCGAGCATCGTGCCGTCAGAATCTTGGTCCCAGAGGCTTATTCTTTGTCCTTTTGTGCCGCTATTCTCTACAATCAGCCGCAGTCTGCAAAGAGGTTTTGCAACGGGCTGCTAGACATGGTAGCTGGAAAAGCTTTGACTGCTCGCAAGCTGGGAGGAACACACACGATCGACAGCACAGAAACTGGTCTATTTTCCACAGTTCACAGAACGCCTCGTCGTTACCGGCGCTTCGCGTCCCTGTCTTGTAGCGATTCAACTGCGTCACAGGCGTCTTCTTCGTTTCGTATGTTTCGCGATGGGCACAATGAAACTGAACGCGCGATGGAAAATAACATCGAGGAAACGTACTGGGCCGATCGAGACAGCCATACTGGTGACCACAGTCCTTTGCTGAGGCATTCTCGTGTGTGTGGAATGTACAGCTACCCCAACTTCCCGATACGAGAAAGTGAGTCCTATCGCCGGTAACCACAACGAACTCACGATGTTTTCCTGGCTGCGTTCGCCTTTCTTTGACGGCGGGCCAGTGTCCAAATAGCCGCTCATTCTCAAAATAGTCTTTGATGTTGAGCAAACGACATTTGTGCCCAAGTTGTCGTTCGACTTCTTCCAATAGTTGATCTGCCTGTTTCGCGACCGAGTTCATGTGATCCGTCCAACCGTTGCTGTCCCGAGGAACCTCGCTTGGGGCAGGGTTGCCAGGCTCGACAACAATACACCCGCCGTCTCTGCCAACCAACAGCAACAATGGTGTCACGTGCATATGGGGCACCTTACCGTAACCCGTCCATGTGTGGTCGTAAGCCACTAGTAGTGCGCGTGCCACGCCAGCGATATTCTCATCCGACACCGCACCGGAAACTTCGTTGGGCCGCAGCCACGGTGCTTCGTCTGTGAGCTTCTTGTAGGCCAAGCGTTCAAATATATCGAGGGAGTTTGCGAGGACGGCCTCGCGGTCTTGATAGACGACAACCTCACCCGCGTCTTCTGAGTCATCGCCGAAGGCCTGAGGCGGATCCTGGAAAATAATCAGCCACTCGCCGTTGGTGATGACGAGGCGCTTGACACCTCCAGCTTGGGCTGCGGCGCTGCAAAAATAATCGCGGAGGTCTCGAAGATACTTCTGCCATTGTTGTGTTAACTGTGGTCTACTGCTGCTGGACTGGCGTGCCCCCGATTTCATGTCACCGCAAAACGTTTGGATCATGTCAGCGGCAGGATGGTGTGCTGGATGGCCGCCATGGTTGTTGACACTAGGGAGCGAGAGGCTGGGACGCTTGGCCTCGACGATCAGAAGCGGCCTTCCCGATTGTTGCTCATAACCCAAATAGTCCAGGAACCGCCGGTGGCCAGTCTCGGCAGAAAGGACTGGATACTCGATATTGAGGTTCTGAATGTGATCGGCCAGGTCGCGGCGTGCGTGGATGTTCCATCCCAGTCCAGCCAGGATATGATCAATCACGTAGCGCCGTGCGTGACATTCCAGCCAGTGGCTCTGGTCCTCCGGCGGGAGCGCCGGGGGCACGATGTGGGCGCGGAGGGATTTCCGATTGTCGTATGCAGAAAAGGTCTTGTGTAGTCTATCCAGGAAATCATCAGGCCCCATCCGTGTCACCCCCGGAACACCTCGTCCAAGCGGTAAACGAGTGCTGCCGCCTTCGGCCACCCAGCCTCCACAAATAGATCCAGAAGATCCAATAGCGCACCCAGTAGTTGAGGATCGTTACGGAATATGCCCCGGTGCTCTGCCAAGTAGGTTTCTACAATGTCCACCACCTTGTCTGCGGCCAGAGGTTCAAACTGTAACGCATCCTCTTTTGCCGAGAATGCCGCCTTTGCTACCAGCCGAAACATCCGTTGTGGATCAGCCCGCCGTAAGTTCTGAAGGGTTTTGAGCACATCGTATGCCAGACGCGCAAAGCGGCACTCGCAGATCGCATCCAAAAGATCGTCCGCTTCCTTAACGAAACGATCCAAGACAGACGTGTCGTCGACCGTGTCTAGTGCTTCGGCAGTTCTGGACTGATCCGCACGTGGGTTCAGGTTTTCTGACACCGAGAGCACTTGATGAACTATGCTTTCTTGCAACTGGACGAGCTCGCTTAGTTGTTGCAAACCCTCTTCCGCAAGTTGCCGCTTGCGTGCCTTTTCCAGCAATGGAGCCAGAGCCTTGTCGACCGATCGAAAGACTCCTACGAGCCACTCAATTGCTTGTTGCCGAATCCGACGATTGTCGTCCTCCGATCGATCCGCATCGTCAAAGATGACCAGGTCTCCCACCAGCCTCACAACAGTCTGTAGTTCTGGCTGCCTATCTATTGGGTTGTCGATCGCTTCTTTGATCAGGGCAAGGGAATCCTCGTGTCTGTCCCATAAAGCCCTGCGTAGAAAGAACTCTGCACACTCTTCTCGCACAGGCGATCCCTTTGGGTGCCCCAGCATGCGAGAATGGATTGCTGCGACCAGCGGTTGTACGCGATCGGCTTCCTCTTGTGACAGTTCCAGCAACACGCGATACACGAAAAACCGCAGCACCCCAATGCGTGCCTCCTTGTGGCTAAAGTGCTCCGCCAGTTTCCAGAACAACTTTTGGTCGATCCTCCAAAGGGAGAGTAAATCGCTGGCAATCATGTGCCGCACTGCTGGCACGGGATCTTCGGCAAGCTTTTTGATTGCCTCCAGGATTTGGGGATCAGGACTTCCAAGCCTTCTTGCTAGATTCATCAAGCCCTGCGCCGCATCGATCCTTGGCAGCGGGCTGCCCCATCCGGATGAAGGTTCGTCCCATCGCTCGTCGTCTTCTTGTCTGTACTCGGGAACCGGATGTGAGGCACCTTCGAGAAGCTTTTGCCGCACGTATGCATAAACTACCGGGACTGACACAAGCTCAGGGCAGCGGCTCATCACCTCGCAGCAGGCGTAAATGTGGAATTCGGCGTTCTCGTGCAAGAGTGGATCGACCCCGTTCCCCTTCGCAGCAGCGAGGAGTTGCTGAAACCGCTGTAACTGGGGCAGGAACTGCCGGACTGCACTTAAAGGTAGGGCTTCGTTGAACCATTGCCGTTCGAACTGTTCCACCTCCTTCAGAGCTGCACGAAATTCCGCGTTCTCCGGCCGATCAAGGTCAACACCTTGAGATCGCAAGTGCTCATCGGCCGAAATGAAACGTGGCCCTTCAATCTTCACTGGCAGCCGGTTTTCCGGAGGACCGCCCACAGCATCAAGCTCATCACGGAGGTTGCGTGCTTGCTGTGTAGCCAGCAGATCCCTACGAATACACCCAATGAGACGATCTCTGATTCTCCTCCGGCGTTCTGCATCGTTTTCTTCGGGCGATCCGCCTGGCAAAGCCATGATTGCCTCCTCAATCCGCCGCCGAGCAGAGAAGTCCAGGTGCGGGTAAGCTTGCTCCAACACCCGCCCTGCGGTCACGCTGGTTTCCACCGCTTCCAGGATCGCAGGAGCACAGAGGAGTTCAACCAACGACGGCGCCAGCACCTGCGGGACTTCCATCGCTGCAAGGAGCAACTGGTTCCACAGCACTGCCCAAGTAGCATGCTCAGCGAACGTATCGAGAATGGCATCCACTTGGTCTCGCGCACCTTGCTCACAGAACTGGCGAACCGTAGCCCTGAAAGAAGTACATAGCTTGTACCAAAGCTCGTCCTGAACACTCGGACGGTCGAAAGCCCACCGTTCACTGGCATCGTGAACCAGTTGTGCCTGTTTGCCGCGGAAACCAAATGCAATACTTTGAGCCGGTTGTGAGCCAGTAAGGTATCGCTTACGAATATGCGAGTCGAGCACCACTATCAAGATTCGAGCGCCGAGCGAAGGATGTCGCTGCATGATTTGTCCGAATTGGTTTTCCAGTTCGTGATACGCCATATCCAGAAGATCACGCCGGCTTATCCTCATTGGGAGAATGCGGCTGCCAAACGGCTCCCAGTCGTCACGGCTTGCCTCTGCGTTGCACAGCGTTTCTACAAAATCAATGACAAAGCCTTCATCGACGTCTGCCAGTTGAGCAAAAAATTGAGCAATTGCCGGCAAGTCGCTGTGCCCATATTCTCCGACCCGTTCACCAACAAGGCACCGCCGCAAAAGTTCGATTGATTCTTCCGGGGCCACGCTCGCCGTCCACGCGACCGCCCGAATCGCGAGTTCCAAGGTGGTTGGTCGCAGTTTTCTCTCCAGCGCGTAGGCCATAAACCTTCGAGCTGCTGCGGCAGCTTGACGCTGTTGTTCGTCGGTCAATACGTGAAGTTCATGCATGACGTCACCTGGGCATAACCGAAGCGAAAAGCGATCGTAGTATGCCGACCGTCTCGTCCAGATGGCGTTCCGCCAACTGTTCAGCCAAAGCCAACCACTCTGGAGCACACTCGCCGCAAAGAGGGAAGCCATGAGGATCCGCCCGATGCCGAGCGAGTGCCGCCTGCCATACGAAGTGCAATAGTTTGGTTGCCACTTCCTTATCCGAAGTCGAAAAACGATCAAGAAGTGGCATCATGTCGGGAAGCCTCCGGTACTCTCGGGCCGCCACATCGGCGGGAATAATCTGGCCAATTGGTCTAACGAAGGGATGCTTCGCGAAGCAAATCGCGCGGTCCCAAAACACCTTGCGATCGGGCTTCGCGTGCCACAGCCGCTCGAATGCCAGAGTCAAACTTGGCCGAATGGCAACAAGCAGATCTTGGCTCCCTTTATTGCCCAGCCAATCTATGACATCATCCGGCAGATCCATTAGCAGCAACCTGGCAGCCGCGTAATCAAACAGTATAGTGTGTGAGAAGGTGATGCTTCTTGCTGCACCTGGGACAACCGCATCTGATGCTCTCAGAATGCCGAGACTTCCCAACGTTCTGATACACTGATCCCAGCTATCGACACGCTGGGAACACTGCTCCTCACTGAGATTCAACGACCGCCCATCAACCATCAAGTGCACGCATTCTTTGATCGCAGTTTTCAAGCTGCCGTCGGTGTCGTTCTTTTCGACTCGTTCCGCCCAGTACAAGTCAAGCAGTCCTACCTGCGTCTTTATTTCGGAAAGACGTTGGTGATCCACGTTGCTCTCGACCAGTTCCACAAGTAGTTGCAAGTTAAACAGATTTCGAGTAAGCTCCTGAAGCTCCCGGCCGCATCGATTTCGTACCTCGGCGACTTCCGGAGCTTGCTGTGCGAAAAGATCCAACTCTTCATCTGTCAGAAGCGGCACGCGCAAATGCCTCACACTCTTGAACTTATCGTTCGCGACGTCCGAGACAGGCTCCCCTCTGAACAGCCGCTGAATATCACGACTGTGCGCAAGGTCATACTCCCGAACAGACGCCACCACACGCCAGCGTTTAGCATAGCGGCGAATCTGCTCAATGAGGCTACACAACGTATTTAGGCCATGGGTCGTACGTGCAGCATCCAGAGCGTCGATAATGAGCACCGCCGGCCGAGAACCCGACCAATCGGCCAGCACATCAACCAAACAACGAGCATCTGGAAGCCGCAGCTCTACGTCGAGCTCACCAAAAGATGTGGCCGCCAACTGATCCACTGCGAGGACAATTACGTCGCCTTCTTGCTCATGGAACGCATTTGCAGTGTCATATAAGCAACCAGACTTACCGGCTCCAGCCTCACCAACTACGAGCACGTCACCTTGCGCAGCCTGGAGCAGTTGTTGGACAACGGGACGCCGAATCTTAATTGCCTTGCCTCTAAATGTTATTTGTGATCGCAAACTAAGATGTCTCTCGAATACGGCCGATCGCTGCTTCAACGTATCAATAGCACCGAGGGCAGACCGTGCCGGGCGGGAAATCAACCCACGGTCTTCGAGTCGCCGGCTGAGAAAGCGGCGATCAGCGCCAGTCCGATTGGGAGCCAACTCGCGAACGATACCGACGAGGCAATCCCATGCTTGGTTAGCCATCTGGGGGTCTTTGAGAACAGTGGTCCGGAGCAGACGATCAGCTTCACGCCGTGTTTCCCCGTTTCCGCCAAAATCCAGCGGAAGCACATGCATCAGTCGCAGGACGTTCAGTACATCCTCATCTCGGCAACCGCTCGCGTTCAACGCAGAAAGCGATTCGCGGACAAGCTCCTCAACCAGTCCCAAGTCATTCCGTTCTTTCTTAGACAGCCGAGGGCGGAGGTTTTTGAGGTCTCGATAACTGCCACACGTTCTCAGCCGGGCAAGCAGTTTTCTCAACTCATCGCGAATAGTTGCTGGTGCGTCATGACCGACTGCCAGTACAAGCCTATCCCGATCCAAGTCGAGACGGCGCGATTCTTTGTTGGAAACATAACCTTCATGGTACTGTCTTACGAACTGCTCAATTACCGAGCGAAACCTCCCGTTGTCCGAAAAGCTCAGCGACGCTTTACACTGGAAAAACAACTGCCCGTCTGCACTCGTTTCCACTTTTAGGTCATCGACGGGATATTGTGTTTCAGCGTCCAGCCGCAACAGCGTGACGTCGGACGGTAGGCCGAGAATCGAGGGCGCAGAATCTTCGGCCAAAATCAGACATGCCAACCAAGCTGCCACATTCTCCTGGAAAGTGGTCCCTTTTGTTGTGCCTGCACCGCCGCTCATCCGCTGATTGTCCTTCCTGTTTGCATACTCCGAGAATTGAACATCAGTGCCACCGCTCCTCTCGTAAGCGTATAGTATATCGCAAGGGGGCCAAATCGCGGAGGGGCAGGACCCCGCGGTACGGGGGGTGCGGCAATTCCCGCTTCACTCGAAACTGGGACGCGGCGTCGAGAGACAAGAAACTCGTGACAGATTTGGCACTGCCGCAAAAGCGCACCGTGTTGTTAACCCAGAGGGGGGTGTTCAACGGAGAGTTTGACAGTTTGCGGCGGGTTGGGTTCGGGCTGCGAGCGGAACCTGCTTGGGCGGGGTAGAAAAGGCCGACTCTCAGAGGGGCTAAATAGGTAATTCGCCGGGATGAAGAATGGCGGGGGAGATTGGTGTAAGTGCTTTTCTGGTAAAGACTTACGTCTTATACAAACGCAAAACGCCGGGGCGGCTGTCGCCTCGGCGTTTAGGCTTACCCATGGTTCGGTCTCCACTCGAGACCGACAGAAGGCTCCCCGACCTGGGCTCGAACCAGGGACCTAGCGGTTAACAGCCGCTCGCTCTGCCAACTGAGCTATCGGGGATCAAGGTCGCGAACAAAAATAATATCTCAACCTACGGCGGCGTTCAAGAGTAGCCGAAGCTGCCCCGTCACCGCTCAACCAAAATCGTAGCACGCTCCTGAGACTTTGACCAGAGGGGGAGGCGGGTTGACGTAACTACTTGTGGTCACATAGGTGACGTTACGCAAAGAGAGATTGCATGTTCCCGCGGTGCGCGGCAGATTTTCTCTCTTGAAGTCGCCATTTTTCGGTCATCGTCCGCCGCCAGGACGGGAGAAACCGCCACCACCGAATGGGGACCTTCCTGAAAAGCCTCCAAAACGTTGGAAGAAGGGCGAGCTACCGCCGAACGGGGGGCGGAAACCCGACGACGACGAGGACGAGCTGCTCGGGCGGCTGCTTGACGACTGGCTGGAACGACTGCGCGACGAACTGCCGAAACCTACTCCCTCTCCCAACAAGGCTGAAAGCGCGTCGCGAATCGCGTCAGGGTTGGCGTTGCCTATCGGAATGACTTGCATCGTTTCGTCACTGTCGGTGGCCGCCTTCTGATCGAGCTGGGCGATCAGTTCCTTGACTTCGGACATCAGCGGCTCGGGCGCCGACACGACGATCGAGTTTGTCCGGCTGTCGACGCTCAAGGCCATTTTTTGTTGCTCCTCCTCTTGGTTCGTCCCGCCGCGACCGCCGCCACCACGAGATCGCAACAACTGCATTATTTGCTCAGGGCTTGGGGCACCTCCTCGCGAAGACGACGATTGGACCAATCGATCTTGGTATACCTCCTTCAAGATCGCCAAGATTTCTTCGGCTTGCGTATTCTCGACCGGAATGATGACCGTCTTCGGTTCGACGAGAACCTCCTCGGGACTGTCGGGGCGGTCCAACACTTTGAGAATCTTCTCGATCAACTCAAGGTCGGAAGGATACGCCTGAACAATCAATGCATTCAACCGCGAGTCGGGCGTAATTTGGATCGTGTCGGAGGGTGTCAAGCTCACGCCGTCATCTTCGAGGAGCGAGCCGACCAGGCCACCCCCGATGTCGCCGAACGCCATGCGAGCCATGTCCCCGATCAGTGAGCCGCCACCACCGGACGACGTGCCGTTGGTCAGCGTTCCACCACCAAGAATCTGGTCGATCACGACGGCTACCTGCTCAGCCTTGGCGTGCTTCAGATAGTAAAAAACGAGTTGCGGCCCCCGATCGGCGGCCCCGCCGCTGACCATCGTGCGCACGAGATCTTCAAAGCGATTCAACGCTTCGATATCCTCCGACGCAATTACGAGCCCCTCAGGGGTCACGCTGATCACGATCGGCGGTTTGCCGGAATCGCCCTCGCTTCGATCGTCGTTCGCCGGTTCCGATGCACCGTCGGCCTCGACGCCATCAGGAGATTCGGGCTCCACTTCGTTCGTTTGGGCAGCAAAGCGAAACAGCGACCGGGACGCCCCTGTACGTGTGGCCGTTTCGGCTACATGGCCTTCTGCCGCCGAGAACTGCGAACCGCGGAATCGGTCGTGGTCCCGATCACCACCCTCAGGCCGACCGAAGCCCCCGAAAGGCGGCCGGAAGCCGCCTCCAGGAAATCCTCCACCGGGAAACCCGCCCCCCGGAAAACCGCGGAAGCCCCCCTCAGGACGCTGCTGGTTCGATTGCGATCCGGAATCGGCATCGCTGCTTCGTCGTGTTCCCAACAACAATGTCGGCGATCCCGAAAACCCCAGGTCGATCCGTTCGGCTCGGATCGACTGTTCTTCAGCTTCTTCGGGCGCGGTGCCCTCGCCGTTTCGCATGGTCGGAACGACCGCGGAAGGCGTCACCAACTGCAATCGGTTATCACCCATTTGCGGCCAGATTTCTTGGATTTGCTTCAGCAACGTCTGGGCCTCGTCGACGCTCATCGGGATCGTCCGAATGGCGCCCGCGGGAGAGCTCGAAGCGTCGGTCGTTTCGCCCATTTTCTGCAAGAGTTCGCGAATCTGCTCGATTTGTGATCGGCTTCCCCGCACGAGCAATTGCCGGGTCGACAAATCGGCGTCGACCGTAGGCAGATTTTTGTCCTCGGTCGATTCCGTATCGATTCCGAACAACTTATTGATGGCGAGAACGGCCACCTGCGGATCGACCACTCGAAGTGGGATCACTTCGACGAGTCGTGAGTCCTCCTGCATTTGATCGAGCGTAGCGCGGATAGTCGCTAGTTGGGCTGGTCTCGCCCAGGCAATGAGATTCCCCGTTTCGGGGTCGAGAGCCAATCGGACGTCGGGGAAGCCCGCCATCAAGGTCTGCACGACCTGGAGTACCGATTCGGGATCGGCGGAAGTAACGGGGAAGACCTCTAATTGGGGCGTCGCGCTCAGGGCCGCCATCGCGCCTCCGGTGGCCGAGGGATCAATCTCACGGAGAATTTCTTCGACGCGGTCGAGTACTTCTGGGGTGCCTGTGACCAGCAAACGATGTCCCGTGGGATCCAGCGCGAAACGGAATGTACCGTCTTCGCTGGCGGTTTGATCGGGAGCAATGCCCAACAATTGCCGCAAGACCGTCAGTGTTTGCTCGACCAAATTGGGATTCAGGTCGAAGGTGCGGACTTCGGACCCTGCCACGAGCGTTGGATTTTCACTGGCCTCGATGACCTTGCGAATCGTTCGCAGGCGGCCGGCGGTATCCGTCACGAAAAGCTGGCGGGAATTGGGTAACACGGTGATTTTTCCCTGCGGGCCGAGCAGTTTGCTCACTTCGGCTTCGGCCTGTTCGGGGGATAGACGACGAAGTTGGAACAGCACGCTGACCAGCTCGTACTCGCCGCGGTCGTCGAGATCATCGAGCGAGACGGTATCGATCAGATTTTCCGGGATGCCGTCTTCCGTGTTGATGACGATCAGCATCCGATCGCGGCGGATCAGCACATAGCCTTTGAGCAACAAGACGCTGTTCAACAAGTCGATCGCTTGAGCCGGAGTGTAAGCCCGATCGTCGACATAGTTGAAGGTGCCCGGCGGGGGAGCATCCATTACCAGAGACAATCCGGCTTGATCGGCCAGCCATTCGATGACTTCGTCCCAGGGTTGGTAGCGAAAATTGAATCGCAGTTGGACATCATCACCGGGCAGATGCGGGCTATCGGTCAACTCGTTCTCGTCCGATGTGCCCTCCGAAGCAATTTCCGCTTCCGGTACCACCGCCTCACTACTGTCCCCGGCAGTGTCGGCTGCGCTTTCAGAACCGGATTCCGGTTGCTCCATTGCACCCTGGGGTTCGGCGGCCACTTCTTCGGGGGTCGACGGCGAAGCCGATCCGGACTCGCTTGGAGGCGACGTTTCTTCAGTCGCAGGCGCCGGAACGGGTTCTGAAACGCCTTCTGTCGACTCGGCGGCAGCCTGGTCGTCCGCGGTCGCTTCGGCCGATTCGGACGCCGGCTGCTGTGCCGGGTGTGCTGCACCGGGATTCGTTTCGGCAGGATGCTCCATTTCTTCCGGCACCGTTGTCGCAGGCTCGGACGACTCGGCTTCCGTTTCGCCCTCGCTTTCGCCATTCGTGGCATCGGTTGCCGATTCGCCGGCCTGGGGCCCGGAATCCTCCCCTGTTGCGGAATCGTTCGGAGTCGGCTGTGTCGAATCCGTTTCGGCGGTTGGAGAAGCCGATTCGTCCGGCGACGGTTCCGATGACCCCTCGGGCGCCGTTTCCGGCGCGGCAACAGCAGGCGTGTCCGGTTCCTCGGGGGAGGCGGCTGTTTCGGGCGTGTCTTGTACAAGGCCGTCCGGGGCCGGTGGTTCGTCGGGAGCGGCGGGGGCCTCGATGTCCGCCGCCTGTTGCGGCACTTCGGCCGGTTCTTCCGGATTCGGCTCGATGGCCGTCCCGAGAACGATCTGTTGCAGGCCTCTCCGCTGCTGGTCCGTGAGCGTGGCGGCGATTTGGACCTCATATTCGCGACGCAAGCGATCAGCTTCCGCTTCGTCTTCCAACGACATGACGGCCTGTTCGCGCTTTTCCAGCAGTTCGCGAATGCGGGCGCGTTGGTCGTCGCTCAAGTTCAAGCGATCAGCCAGCGACGAATCGACCAAAGCAGAAAGTCCTTCGCGTTTGAGACGCATCTGTTCCAGTTTGGCACGCTGCTGGATACTAAGCAGAGCAAGCCCCTCTCTTTCTGCTTCGCGCCGAAGAGCGGCCAGCTTGGCACGTCGTTGGTCGGGGGACAGGTCTCGCAGCGAAGATGCCATGTCCAATGCGTCGGATTCGTAACGGTCGATGAGCTCTTGGAGCTGCGTTCGCTGGTTATCGGTGAGCCCCAGTGATTCGGCAACGTCCGGTTCTGCCGCAATCGCCAACACGCCGACGACCTCTCGCTCGGCGGCATTCACGGACGTGGCACTTCCCCACACATAGGTGCCGACCAGGCATACTGCGAGAGCGATTGAGGCCATCCCGGGCAACGAGCGTTTTCGTAAAAATCGTCCAGCCATGGCGAGGGCTCCGTGCCGGAGACTTGACGGGGACAAAGCAGCGAATCTCGAATCCACGTTGCACCTCATGGTTGTCGTCTGCCCGATCGAAGCGACCGGCATCGATCCACCGAGAATCGAACGCCGGAAAAACGGGTTCCGCTCTTCAGTGAAGCGGAACAAATTGCCGCAAACTCTTATTTTAACACGGGATGCGGGGTGGAAACGCGACGCCGAGAGGATTTGCCGTAAGAGGTGGTGCCCCCAACCATACAACCCGCACCGTCCGTCGAAACGGCGCACATTTAAGCGCAATAGGCACCCTATCTCTCATAACACCACGGACTGGTGGGAAGTTCCGCAAATCCGTTCGGCACGACGGCATTTTGCAGAGGTCAGAGTAGCCCCCTCGCCATGGTGGGAGGCAAGAGGGTGCGGAGTAATGCTTCAGCGCCCCAAAATGCCGAATCGGTGGACCGTACGATGTTCGTATACCTGGCCCGGCCGGAGGACGGTGCTCGGAAAATTGGGGCGGTTGGGAGAATCAGGGAAAAACTGAGTCTCCAAGCATACGGCTCCGTACTTGGGGTAGGTGCGCCCTGCGGCCCCTAAGCGGCCGTTTAGCCCGTTCGCCGTATAAACCTGAACGCCGGGAAGGGTCGTGTAGACCTCCATTACCCTTCCAGAGTGGGGTTCTAAAAGCTTTGCACAAAAGCTTTGTTCGTTGGGGCGTTGCTTGTTGAGGACAAAGCAATGATCGTAGCCGCCCACTTCGTCAAGGTCGCGGCCGATCGGCTTTGGGTTCCGGAAATCAAAGGGCGTGTTTTCCACCGGGGCAATTTCACCCAAAGGGATCAACGTATCGTCGACCGGCAAGTAGCCGTCGGCGTTCAATTGCAGCACATGATTGCGAATGTCGCCGTTTCCGGCGCCGGCAAGATTCCAATACGCGTGATTGGTAAGGTTGACGACCGTCGGTTTGTCGGTGGTTGCGTGGTAGTCGATGATGAGCTCATTGTCGTCGTTGATGACGTAGGTGACGACGGCCGTCAATGTGCCTGGATACCCCTCGTCGCCGTCTTCGCTGACGAGCGTGAAGCGGACGCCGACGTGGCCCTCCCCCTGGACGGGCTCCGATTGCCAGATGCGTTTATGAAAGCCGACCTTGCCGCCGTGGAGATGATTGGGACCGTTGTTCGTCGCCAGTTGGTAAACCTGCCCGTCGAGCTCAAATCGCCCTTTGGCGATGCGATTGGCATATCGGCCGCAGATCGAGCCGAAGCAGGGATGTCCCGCGAGGTAGTCGTCGAGGGTCTCCAAGTACAGCGTCACGTTTTCGACGTTTCCCTGCCGATCGGGGAATTCGACGGCCGTAAGCGTGGCACCGTAATCGGTCACTTTGACGACCAACCCTTTGGTGTTGGCCAAGGTGTAGAGCATGACTTCGGTGCCGTCTTCCGTCTTGCCCCAAACCGTCGACTCGAATCGCATGCCTTGGTCGCTCCCGAAAGATAGGGTATCCGCCGAACACAAAGCCAAACCGGCAAGAATCGCCGCCGCTACCAACTGGAACCGTTCGCCCGACTTACAACTCGTGACAAACGCGGCCATATGGCACCTCGTCCGGAAATGGAGTGCGCGTTTTCCGACGGCATCGCGGGCCGTTCGGTTGCGTCGATTATAGAAGGCGAAGCCCCTCGAACGCAAACACACGCAGAATTGCACCGCCGCCGCTCGCGCCGGCTCAAACGGGGTGGACTTCCGGTTGAATTATCAAGGCGTACCTGTTCAGAGATAATCGGCGAACAGCTCGCGCGAAGGCCGCGGAATGACGATCTCAGACACTAGAAGGCCCCGTTCTCGCGCTTCGGCAGCCGCGGCCTGAACGCCTGCCCGAACGTCGGCGACCGTCCCCGTCATCAAGATCAAGCCTTTGCCGCCGAGCGCCATTGCCACGTGGATGCGAAAGAGAGTCACTCTCGCGGCTTTTGCGGCGGCATCTGCGGCAGCCAAGGCGGCTGTGCCGCTGAATGTCTCGACGACGCCCAAGGCACCCGAATGATCTCCGTCCAGGGTGACCGACTGCCCCAAGGCGGGAAAGACCGACTCGTGGACGTTCGGGATGACCAAATGATCGATCACCGAGTCGGGAGCAGTCTGCAATCCGGCCTGTACGGCGGCTTGCACGTCACTGACCAGCCCGCCGACGACGATCAGATACTTGCCGGAACAGATCGTGCGGGCGATGAGCAGCTCGACCGAAGCCGCTTTGAGCATGTTGTCTTCGACGAGATACCCGATTCCCACGCTGGAGAACTCGATTGCACCGATTGCTTTTGCCGTAGCCATGCCGCTGATCCGTTGTTCGTTGAATGACCCGATGGTTTCTTGCCGCCCGTGCCGTGTTCGCCGCTAACGCGCCTCGATCCAGACGACGCCGTCCTCGATTGCGGTGACGGTTCCTGCAATCGACGCGTGAACCGGTGCGCCCAGCGCCGGTTTACCGTCGGTGACGGGCGGTCGTCCGACGACCGTGCCCACGTCGACCGAATCGCCGACGGCGACGGTCGGTTCGCAAGGCGCCCCGATGTGTTGTTTCAGTTTGACGCCGACGCGATCAGCTTCGACGGTGCGATCGACCAGCGGACCGACGTTCGGGAACTGCATCAACCCGAGTTTCTGCATCAGTCGCTTGGTCGGTGCACGGCGGTTTTTCAGATGGCGATCCGCCCGCTCGGGAACGAACGGCGGATTCTCCCAACGCTTCTTTTCGGCGGCCAGCCGTCGCTTGTTTTGCACGCAGACGTTACGCGGATCCAAATCTTCGGGACACGAATACAGGCTGCACAAGTTGCATTCGCAGCAATACGCCGTGCCGATCGTGTTGGCTTCGCCGACGAGGTTGAATCCCAAGCTGCGCATGGCCCGGTGCGGCTCGATCGGGTGCCCCAGCAGCCAACGGGGGCACAACTCGGTGCAAAAACTGCACTGGTCGCAGGCTGCCCGCCCGATGCGGGCGATCTGGCTCCAATCCTGCTTGCGACGTTTGACGACGATGTGGTCCTCGGGCAACACGATGACGCCGCCTGTGGTCTTGTCCACCAGCGCGTCGTGGTTCGGCTCGAGGTAGCCCATCATCACACCGCCTACGACATATTGCGGATCAGGGACGGTCGGTCCGCCCGCGGCCTCGACACACTGGGCCAACGTGACGCCGACCGGAACTCGCAAGGTGACCGGTTCGGCCACGGCTCCGGCGATCGTCAAATACTTGTGCGTGACGGGCTTGGGGGCGTGCGCAATATTCAAGGCCGTTTCGACGTTCGTAACCACGGCGCCCACGTTCAAGGGAATACCGCCCGGCGGAATCACCCGTCCGAGTACCTCGTAAACGAGAATAAACTCGTCGCCCGACGGATAAGCATCGGGCAGCGGATGGATGTCGACGTTCGCGGGAACTTTCGGCTCCAAGATGGAAATGACGTTCGTATACTTCCCCTTGATGCCGATCGCCCCCCTTTCCGCGCCCACCAGACGCATTGCCGTCTGCAACCCGGCGAGGACGTCGTCTACGTAATCCCGCAGGACCTCTTTGTCCTTATGCAGCAGCGGTTCGCACTCGGCGGCGTTGATGATCACCGTGTCGGCTTGAGCGGAGAGTTTCACGTGCGACGGAAACCCGGCGCCGCCGGCGCCGACCACTCCGGCTTCGAAGATATCGTCTGTAGTAATGTTGGCCATCGAAATGCCGCCCAATGAGCCATGTCCAAGAAAGATGCACAACGACCGGCACGGCAGACAACCGGAAGGTCACCTCTGCAATATCGGCCGATTTCTCCCAAAAGGTTCATCATAACGTGCACTGCCGGTCGTCGCCAAGATTGCCCGCAGAACCCGTGCGCGAAACCGAAAGGGAATGCTTTCGCTGTTTCCGGCACTTTTGTTCCTGTGAATGAAATCGACGTTGAACACATTCAAGAACAGCCGCGGCGGAGCCGAACCACGAGTTCGACTCCGCCTTCGGCATGCACCGTCGGAAAGAAGTGAGGTGTGATCCTCCAACGATTACATTTCGCTCTCGTCCTCCGTAGTCGCTGCGAACGCCGATCCGGTCAGGTCTCGCGTCTTGAACTGGCCGACGAGTTCCTGCACCGCCGTGGCCTGAGCGCCGAGCTCCTCACTGCTGGAGGCCAGCTCTTCGCTTCCGGCCGCCGACTGTTCGACCACCTGGCTGATCCCCTCGACGGCGCGGGCGACTTCTTCAGCCCCGGTGGCCTGCTCGACGGTCGCTTCCGCGATTGCCGTGATTTTCTCGGCCGTTTCGCGGACGCTCTCCATGATCTCCTGGAGCGCTTCGGCCGTTTCATGACTGAGCGCGTTTCCTTCTTCGACCCGTTGGGCCGATTCTTGGATCAGCTTCGTGATTTCGCCCGCGGCTTGATTCGACCGTTCGGCCAGCTTGCGGACTTCGTCGGCCACCACGGCGAATCCCATGCCGTGTTCCCCGGCGCGGGCGGCTTCGATCGCAGCGTTCAAAGCCAGCAAGTTCGTTTGGCCGGCAATCTCGGAAATGACCTGGATGATCTCCGAGATCTGTTGCGAGCTTTGCCGGATCAACTCCATCGCCTCGCTGGAACGACGCACGGCATCGCCGCCTTTTTCGGCCACGCGCGAGGCTTTGGCGGCCAGATCGGTCGCCTCTTTGGCGTTGTTGCGGACTTCTTCGACCGAATGCGTCAACTGCTGCATCGAGGCGGAGATCTGTTCGACCGCGGCGCTTTGCTCTTGAGCACCGCCGGCCAGGCTTTGCGACGATTCGGCGACGACCCGGGCTCCCTCGGCGAACTGCAAGGCGCCTTCCCGCAATTCGGCGATGATCGCCTCCAGCTTGTCGACGAACCGATTGAACCACTTTGCCATCTCGCCCAGCTCGTCATTCGAAGAATCGTCGAGCCGTTTCGTCAAATCGCCCTCGCCTTCGGCGATGTCGCGCAACATGACGATGGCGTTTTGCAGCGGCCGGGTGATGCTGCGCGTGATGATCATCGCCGACACGGCACCGATCAGCACGACGGCAAACAACGTCGCAAGCACGATCGTGCGAGCTTGGCCTCGCAGAGCGTCGGCCTGAGCGGCGACCGCCGCCGCCACCCCGTCGACGACGGCATCGAGCGTCGCCAAGGCTTCGGCGCTGTCGACGATTTCACCACCGGCGGTCAACAAGGCATCGACCGCTTGGGTTTGATTGGCCTGGTACGCGTCAATCTGCTGACTCAACTTTTTCAGCAATTGCGGGTCGAGAGGCGTCTTCCAGTTGTGTTCCTCGGCGTACAACTCCATTTGGTGCAGCATCTCGATTTCGTGCTTCACGCGAGCAATTGATCTTTCCATCTCGGCAATGCGGGAGCTGTCGAGGTCGGCCTTGAACGACACGGCTTCGACCGACAATTCTTCCAGGGCGATAATCGCTTCCGAAAGATTGGCTTCCGACTCGACGGCAAACTTTTCTTCGAGTTTGCTTGCCCCCGAAGCCGCCAGCTCGTCGAGATGTTTTTCTTGTTCGTGCAGCATTTCGTCGAGTTCAGCCATCATGGCCTTTCGAATGCCGCCGGCCTCTTGCAGCTCGCTTGCCGCCTTAGCTTGACGATCGCATAGCTCACCCGCCGCGGTAACGTATTGATCGAATCGCTCATCGAATTGGGTGAGAGCCCGGCGCACTTCGGGCTCCAACACATCTTCCTCGATTGCATCGCGGAGTTCCCGAACGCTTTGAGCGGTGGCTTCGTGCTGTTCTCGAATTTTGGCTGCTTGTTGAGGATCGGCGAGAGCCGACCGAAGGTACTCGGCCTGGAGTTTGCCGAGCTCGGTCGTCTGCCGATTGATCTTTTCAGCAAGCGTTTCGTTTTGCGAGATTGCATTTACCGCATTGAGATAGTACAAACCCGCGGCACCGACGACGATCGCCAGCACGACCGCGGTACCGAAGCCCGCGTAGATCTTCGTGCCGATGTGCATTCGGTTCAACCAGCCGCTTCGCCATGCAACGACGCCGCCTGCGATAATGAACACGACGAAACCGAGCAGCAGTGATGTCGCACCGCTGGATGCGGTAACTTGGATTTCGTGTCGCGGGACCTGGAACGTCCGCGTGCGTGCCTGGTCGAGTTGGGCAAGTCGAGTTTTGTCGAGCAAGACGACCGAGAATTCCTCGGCATGGAACTCAGGGAGCGTTTCTTCCGATGTCGCCGAGGCATGGGGCATACCATGGGATTCAGCATCCTTCGAAGTCGATTCGTGAACGGCAACATGCTCGACGGAACCGACCGCCGCAGCTTTCTCGGCGGCGGCGATGATCGCCGCTTGCTCGGGATGTTCGCCCAGCCAGCGCACTTCTCCCGATTCGAGGTCGTATACCGCACCGACCACCTGTAGCTTGCCGGCTTTGACGCGTTTGCGGGCCGCCTCGCTGCGGTGGAACAGCTCGGCGATCGCCTGGCGGACGTTTTCTTCGACTGCATACGGGACAAGATCCTTGCCGTGGGCGTCGGGATGGGCCTGAGCGGCTTTTTCGACGGCCGGGACGATGTTGTCCACCAGCTGCGGAATGCTTCCGTGAACCGCAGCTTTCGTGGCGACTGCCGTGACGGCACCGCACTGCGTGTGGCCGAGGACGACCAACACCGGCGTTCCCAAGTGGTCGACACCGTATTCGATCGAGCCGACTTCATCGACGTCGCACACGTTTCCGGCCACGCGAATGACGAAAATGTCGCCGATTCCCTGGTCGAAGATCGATTCGACGGGTACGCGGGAATCGGAACAGGCGATCACGGTCGCAAAGGGATGTTGACCTTCCTTGGCAGTTTCTTCACGGCGATCGGCATCCAGCCGCGGGTGCTTCATTTTGCCCTTCACGTACCGCGCGTTGCCGCGCTGTAGCTCCTGAATAGCTTGTTCCGGGGTAAGCAACGGCGCGTCATCGCTGCCGTGATCGGCCGCGAAGGCCGTACCGCACAGCAAGAGTGCCGAAATCAGGGATGCCAGGATTCGTTTGCACGACATGGGAGCGATACCTCCATCACGACTTGTAAAACGATTCAGGAAACGCAATTGGGGGTTTTGGGGCTTTCGGTGCGACCCGATTACTCAAGGATGTAGCGTCAGTGGAAGAAAAAACAATCTTTGCGGGTTGGTGAAATATAGATTGACTTTCCACGGATGCATGCGGGAAACGCCGGTTTGCAGCAAAAACGCGAATGTGTCAGCCGACGTTGCCGGACTGTAAAGGACATCCATCGTACGAATTGGGAACGGTCAATCGAATCAGCCTGCAGCATGACCTGCACATTTTGCAGACGGGTAGTAGCGGCTGTTCCGGTTATGTCCCCCGATTCGATGGGGCACAAAATTTCTGTTCGATGTGTCCAATTTTCACACATTTCCCTCGCAGGCGGTCATGTCGACAAGCATACTCGTCATGGTCGGCATTGGAGATTTTCGAAAAGGAAAGGAATGGAACGGCTTGGAGGGTCGGTTGTGAAAGGGTCTTGGTGTCGAAAAGCCGTAGCGGCGGTCGGTTTGGCGATCGGTTGGGCATCGATGGGAGCAGCGGTAACGGCGATGGAGGGGCTGATTATCGAGGCTGAGCAATACGCCCAGCGAGTGCCGGACGACGGCACATTCGCCGAACCGTTCGCGCAAGGAAATGCCTCGGCCGGGATGGGCCTCTTCAAGTTTTTCCCATCCGAAGGGCGTTGCGAGTGGAAAATCACGTTCCCCGAGGCAGGCACGACGCGCTTATGGGTGCGCTATGCTGCCGGCGGTTCGCCGATGTTGCGCTATCGCCTGCTCGATCCCGCGGGCAAGGAGCTGTCGGCAGGCCGACTGAACGTCGAGCCGACGGGTGATCTGGAGGTGTGGGGATGGGAGCTTCTGGGTGAATTGTCGCATCCGGTGGGTGTAGTTCGTTTGGAGGTTCAGGGCGCGCCGTTGCGTTTGGACTGCTTTTGGCTCGGGAACAGCGACCCGCCGAACCTGGAAGACCTCATGGCGGCGCAAATGGCGCGCGTACGCTCGCATTTAGAGCATCCCATCGAACCGATTGCGCCTGACTGGTTGACCGAGGCCGATGAGTACCGTTTGCCCGAATGGTACGACTCGATCCGCGTGTGTGCGCACACGCGATTGTCGTGGTCGTGGAACCGAAAGGATCCGGATCGTTTTTTGCACGCGGGCGAAAGGTTGGCAACGCTGGGGTTTCATGAGATCGTTCGCCACATCAAGACGGGCAGCGAAGGGGCCTGGTGGCCCAGCAGCGTCGGTGCGGTCCTACCCCAGGCGAACAAGGTCGATTATGCGAAGCAAATCATCGACGAAGCGCACGCGGCCGGATGTCGTATCATCGTTTACCATCGGCATATGGAAGACGATGCGATCGCCGAAGCGCATCCGGAATGGGTGGCGAAAGACTTCCGCGGAGAACCGCTCGTCAAACGCGGCACGAAGATCTGCTTCAACACGCCGTATGCCGATTTTGTTGAAAAGCGGCTGGTCGAGCTGGCCGAACGGGGAGCCGACGGGTTTTATTTCGACGAAGTCCATATGCCGAAACCTTTTTGCTGGTGCGACAACTGCCGGAAAGCGTTTCAAGAGGCGACCGGAATGGAGTACCCGCGTTCGCCGAATCCGTTCGACCCTGCGTACCAAAAGGCGATCGAATTCAAGAACGTGACGATCGAACGTGTGTTTCGAAAGTGGCGAGCGGCGATTCATGCGGTGAATCCCGAGTGCGTGCTCTTGATTTCGTCGAACTCGTATCCGCAGATGAGCGACCGCCACACGACGCACCGGCTATACCGCATCGCCGATGCGATGAAGACCGAGTTTTCGCTGCCGGCGAGAGCTTCGGGGAGCCGGATTTTCGCGACCGATCCGACGATTGCACCGACCGAAAACGACGCCCGCTTGGCATTGGGATACGCGATCGCCAGGGACGCGACCGACGGCCGTCCGCCGCACGTGTGGACACACGGTTTGCCCAACGGCTTGCATGCTCGATTCGCGACGGCCGGATTGATCGTTCACGGTTGCGTGGCGAATCTCGACCATCCCGAAAATACCATTCCCGATCCGGAGTTGTTTGCCGATGCGGTCGCGCTGGGCAATCGCTTGTCGCCGGCGTATGCGGGAAAGAAACCGATACGGTTCGCGGCAATTCATTTCAGCGAGTATGCGCGCGACTACTATTTGCCGGACGAATCTGCCGCGTGGAAAAAGGTGTTGTACCCGGTGTACGGAGCGTTTACGACATGCCTTCGGGATCGCTTGCCGGTTGGAATCGTAACCGACAGTCAGTTGGCTCAAGGACGCCTCGACGGATATCGCGTGTTGTTCCTTCCGGCGCCCGATCGGTTGACCGACGAGATGCGCCGGGAGGTAGAGAAGTTTGAGGCTGCCGGCGGTTTGGTCGTCCGACAGAAGCCTGAATGGGAATGGCACCGGCCGAATTCGGGGATGGCCGAGGCAAGCAGCGCCTTTCGGGATACGCTACGTTCCGTGTGGGGCGATGCCCCCTATCGCATCACCGGTGGCCCTGCGAAGATGCATGCCGTCGCCTTCGCCGATCAAGCCCATTCGGAGTGGACGATCGGCTTGGTGAATGATTTTTCGTGGGTGTTCACGGGGCATGCACGTCTTCCCTCGGGGGAGTTTTCGCCCGCTTACCTTGAAGCCTTGCGTTTTCGGGGGCCCGAGCCGTGTCGGAACGTGCGCGTGGTAGTGAACCCGGCGTTCCGAGTCGAAAACGTGCGCGAGATCATCACCGGACGGACGCTCGAAGTTCGTCAGGCTGCCGACGGTTCGACGGTGATCGACGTGCCGGATTTCGAGTGCGCGGCGGTGGTGACATTCCGCGTGCGCTAGTTCACCGACTACGGTGCGAAAGCGATGCTTGCCGCATTGCGCGCGGTTTACGGCGTGCCGATGCAATACAGGAATCGCTTGCCGCGGAGGTACAGTCTACCTTCGGTACAGACCGGCGAGGCGGTGAATTCGTCGTCGAGCGTGTTCTTGGCGATCTCGCGGTATTCGGAATCGGCCGCGACGACGGTGCACTCGCCTTCGAGATTGACGAAGTAGACTTTTCCGTCGGCGATGATCGGGGATGCCTTGAACGTGCCGCCGAGTCGCTCCCGCCACTTGATCTCACCGCTCGCGGCGTCGAGGCATTGGGCGATTCCATTGTCGCTGACGAGAAAGAGCTGGCCGCGGTAATAGATGGGAGTCGGCGAATCGGGGCAGTTACTCTTATTTTCCCACAGAATGCGGTCGGAGGAGAGGCGTCCGTTGCCGCCGATGCGCGCCGCGAAGGTCGGCCCCCCTTTGCCGATCGTGGCAAATACGACGTCTCCGGCGACGACCGGGCCGGTGATCGTTCGGTTGCCTTCCAGCCCCGGCAGATACCACAGTTGTTCGCCGGTTCGGGCATCGTAGGCGTCGAGCCACGTGCCGCCCATCACGATGATTTCGGTGCGGTCGCCTACCCGACGAACGATCGGCGTGGTGTACGCGTCGCACCATTCTTTTTCGGCACCGGTCATGCGGAGGGTGAACCAACGTTCTCGCCCGGTAGCCAGTTCGTGCGCGACGATGTAGCTAGGATTCGGTTTTTCCCAAAGGTCGGCCAACGAATCTTGCATACACACCGAGATGAGCAAGTCGCCGACGATGATCGGACTGTTTGCATGCCCCCACCAGATGGAATAGGGAGCATAGTCGTCCTGCATATTGCGACGCCATACGGTATTGCCGTCGAAATCGGTCACGACCAAATCGCCGTTTCCGAAGTGGAATACGACATAACGGCCGTCGGTCGTGGGTGAGGGGCTCGCCCCGTTGTGGTAACGATGGTATTTTTGGCGGCCTCGTTCACCGGTGCGGGGAAGTTCGGCTTCTCCCAGTTTCTTTTGCCATACGATCTTGCCCGTATTTCGATCGATGCGAAGGGCAACCAAGTCGAACGGTCCTTCATTGTCTTCGTCCGGCGGCTCGACTTGGGAGGTCAGGAAGATGGCGTCACCCCACACCGCGGGCGTACTTGCCCCCCAAGCCGGAATCGGCGTTTTCCAGACGATGCCTTCCGTTTCGCTCCAGGTCGCGGGCAAGTGAGTGGAGTCGAACACACCGTTACCGTCGGGTGTGCGCCAGGCGGGACGGTTGTCATCGGCCGACGACACAGAGGAAATCGCCAGTACGGCGGATACGACAAGACACACGATATTTCGCGTACGCACGGGGAAACCTCCGACTATTCGAGGACGGCAGCGGGACATCGGTCCGCGGGGTAGGTAATGGACGTGCCCGACGATGGTCGAGTCGAGGAACCAACATACGCTAAGCGATCGAGTTTCGCAACGCACCTGTTGCCGCATCCCGACGAGCGCTTGCCTGTCGATGAACGGCCGATCACAATGCAGTCGCTCGAAAACCGCCCGCGGCCGCTTGCCGGGCAAGCGAGTGAACAATTGCCTCGTGTCGATGAGGAATTCTGTCATGCATCGAAAACGCTGGTCGACGATCGCTTTCAGGAGTTCATTCTGCCTGTTGATTGCGGCGGCTGTGTATTTCAGTCGGAACGGCGGAACCGCCCAGGCGAAGACGCTCACCTTGATTCGCTTTGGCACGTTGCCGTCGCAAGCGGCGTACGCGGTCGAACGGCTCGGCGCCGAGTTGAAGACCAAAGGCTGGACGCTTCAGGAGCTTCCGTCATCGGTTGAACCTTCTTCCGAAGTGATCCTGTACTGTGGGATTGCAACCGAACCGGCGATTCGGAAACGGGTGCTTCAAACCGGGGCCGCCCTGCCCGATCAGGCGGAAGGTTACACCCTGGTGCGAGCGGCGGACGGATCGCGTCGACGGTTGATCGTGTGCGGAAAAGACGGGCCGGGATTGATGTACGGGCTTCTCGACGTTGCCGCCGCCGTGCGCACGTCGTCCCATTTGCAAGCGGCGGCGGACGCCGTGCAGACGGGATCATTCGCACCGTTTCTGACCGATCGCGCCGTCTCCACGTATACGATGCAGCGGCGGTTGTTCGAACAACGCCTTCACGACCCGGCATATTGGGAAACGTTGTTCGACATGCTGGCCGAAAGCCGCATCAATAGCTACGTGATCATCTTCGGGTACGAAAACGGCGGATTCATGGCGCCCCCCTACCCTTTTTTCTTCGATGTCGAAGGTTTCCCGGAGGTGAAGCTGAACGATATTTCGCCCCGGCAACAGCAGGCGAACACCGAAGCTTTACGACGGCTGATTCGCCAGGCCCATCGGCGAGGGATTCGAGTGACCCTGGGTATTTGGGATCACATTTATCGTGGAGGCGTGCAATCGGGTGGAATCGACGATGATTCGGCTCGGCCCGGCGCAGCCGCCGGTCACCTGGTGACAGGGGTGACCAAGGAAAACCTGGCCGCCTACACGAAGGCGGCGTTGACAAAGCTGTTGGTCGAATTCCCCGAAATCGACGGAATTCAGTTCCGCATGCATTGGGAATCGGGCCTTACCCGCGAGGAGACGCCCGGATTTTGGCGCGACGTGTTCGCAAAGCTGCATGAGATCGGGCCGAAAATTCGCTTCGATCTGCGGGCGAAGGGCTTGCCCGACGAAGTCATCGACGAAGCCGTCCGGCAGAATTTGCCGTTTCGGATCGCGACCAAATACTGGATGGAACAGATGGGGCTGCCGTTTCACCCGACGCACGTCAATCCGCAGAATCAACGCGATCGCCGTCACGGCTATGCAGATTTGTTACGATATCCCCGTCGATACGAAATGCATTGGCGACTGTGGAACGGCGGGACCACTCGCATGTTGTTGTGGGGAGATCCGGATTACGTACGCCGGTTTGCCGAGAGCTGCCGCCTATACGACGGGCGCAGTTTCGAAGTGAACGAGATGCTGGCCACGAAGATGCTGGGCGAGCCGCACGACGCGGAACCGTTCTCGCTACTTCAGCCCGAGTATCGGTTCTACCGCTACGAATGCGAGCGGTATTGGTACTTTTATCGCGTATGGGGAAGGCTGACGTACGATCCGACCCTGGCCGACGATTTTGCAAGCGACGAGTTCGTCTCGCGATTCGGAGAATCGGTCGGTCCGCATGTCATGGTCGGATTGCATCATGCGTCGCGCGTGCTCCCTCGGATCGTGGCAGCGGCCTACAACTATCGCTTTTTCCCGACCACACGCGGCTGGGCGGAAATGATGCGATTCGGCGACTTAGCGACGTACGCGGCGGGCACGGGAACCGACATTGAACAGTTCGAAAGTTACCACGATGCGGCGAAACGCCTGTTGGCCGGTGAATCGACCACTTTGCGTTCTCCACTCCAAACGGCGCGATGGTTTGAAACGACGGCGGAGACCATCGAAAACGAGATTGCAGCGATCGAAGCGGATCAAACGACCGTGCCGGAACGCTCGCGGCAAGAGCTGGAGACAACACTTTGTGACTTACGCGCGTTGGCCGGCCTGGCCCGATATCACGCTGCGAGGATGAGGGCGGCCGTGTGGTATCACATTGCACAAGAAACGCAAGCCGCGCAAGCGAAGTCGGAATGCATCAATGCGGCCGAGAACGCGTGTCGGGCGTGGCGATCGATTGCCGAAGCCGCCGAGGGCATATATTCCGACGATGTCGCGTTCGGCGTCCATCGGGTCGGTTTTCCTCGAAATTGGCGAGAAGAATTGACGGCCTTGGAGGCCGAACTGCCTGTCCTGCAAGAAATGCAGGCAAACGAAGTGATGCCCGACGAAGCATTCGCGCGGCTGAAGGAGAGTATCGCGCGAGACGCAACACGGCCTGATTTTCGCGTTTCGTGTGCGGGATCGACCGCGGCCGCGCCTGGGAAAGACTATGTCGTGGCGGTTCAGGTTACAGGCGACGTGTTTCCGGCGGTTGTTCGCCTACACTATCGGCACGTGACGCAATTCGAAGATTACGAGGTGGTCACGATGGCCGCCGAGAGCGCGCATGGTAAGTATCGGGCAGCCATTCCCGGCGAGTTCATCGTCCCGGAATGGGATACCATGTATTTTGTCGAAGTGGCTGCTGAAGACGGCTCCGGCGGACGATACCCCGACTTGGATGCCGAAATGCCCTATATCATCGTGCCGACCGTGCGATGACGAGCGCATTCCGCAGGCTGCGCTGGATGCCGCCCGCGGGAGAAACCACGAAATGTCACTCAATCGCAATCGGCGCCGCTCAAAAGCCGAAGCGGCCTTTGTCGGATGCATCGCTCAGGCGACCGGATTCCTTCGGCGCCCCCCATTTCAACCAGTCGGGCCACCAATCCGGACAGTGGGTGTACGTGTGCGGAACACCCGGCAGGGGCACTTTCAGAACGTCGCAGCGTGCACCGAACAAGAAGTTGATCAAGTAGTAACCGATGGCCAGGCCGACGATACCGCCGAGCACGATCTTGATCAGTTCTCCCCAAATCGGTTTTTCCTTGCGTACGCGTGTTCGTGCGACGGACACGCCGTTCGAGGAGTCCTCCTCTTCGCCGGTGTCGATTTGAATTGCCGGTGAAGCGGATGTGCCGTCGTCCGGTGCCGAAATGCCGGGAAACTCCTCCGAGATAGAAGCCCACATGTCGCTCACTTGAGTTTCGGCGGGCGCTTCTTCATCCAGCGATACCTTCCCCTCGCGGATGAAATGGAGACTCAATGTCAATGCTCGCGCGATCGTCTCGCCGATCGGTTCGTCGTCGCCATCGGGAATCAATTCCGCAAGCGAGACCGGTTCATCGTCGGCGGAAAGGTGAACCTTCAGAATCTCGATATCGCCCAATTTCGGTGAGGTTTCTCCAACCGGCGCCGCCTCGCCTTCGGCGTGTTCTTCGACTTCTCCCTCGGCAGATTCGCCCTCTTTATCTTCATCTTCGAACGATTCGGATTCTGCCGCTTCGGCCTCAGGTTCGGTCTTCGGTTCGGAACCCTCGTCGCGCTCCGGTGAATCGTCGGACGCCTCGGCATCTTCTGCGACATCTTCGTCGGTCGCGCAGGTCGAGGCTTCACCCTCATCTTGTGAGCTTTCTTCGTCCTCGGCTTCTGTGGTCGACTCCTTCGGTTCGACGAGTGAGTCTTCATCCGGCAACGCGTCGGCTACGTCCTCATCCTCATGAGCAGCTACGTTCTCATCGTCTTCCGAGGGAGATTGAGTTTCTTTCACGACGGCATAATCGTCCGACTCCGGAATGCCGTCCAAGCCGTCTTCCGACAGTGCAAAGATTCCGTCGTCGGTTTCGGACGGACTGCTTTCGTCACCGACGGCCGGTTCGAGGTTGTCGAGTTCGTCGTTGCCGTGGTTCTTCTTGGATTCGTCGAATGGCGTTGTCATTGTTGGTAACCTTTGCCCTCGCCGAAGGGACCGATCGGCAAAGGGATGCCGTTCGGAATCAAGTCCGCACGCATCGTGCCGATCTCTTCTCTGTCACCGTGTGGCATGTCGAAAGTCCGGGCCGCAATTGCTGCGCCCGAGGAATCTAGTTTATCATCATCGGTCGAGGTCGTGCCAGCTTTGTCACCGCCGAAGGGCGGAGCTATCGCCGACGAGGAGTTCTACGATGTCGCGTACGCTCGACGTGGCGTTTTCTCAGATGCTCGACGAACTTTCGCCCGCCTCTCCCGAATATGCCGTGGATGCGGTGGAGAACCTGTTCCACTTGGCGTCGGAATTCGGCGCGAGCGATCTGCATCTCAATCCGTCGGCCGCCGGGCTCGAGGTGCGGATGCGCATCGACGGAGTGCTTCACCGTGTTGGCAGTTTTCCGGCCGAAGTTCGTTCCAAGATCATCGGCCGTTTCAAGGTGCTGGCGCGGCTGTTGACCTATCGCAGCGACATTCCGCAGGAGGGACGCTATCAACACCGGGAAGATGAACCTGCGGTGCGGGTCAGTACGTTCCCGTCTTTGTACGGCGAACGGTTGGTCGTGCGTTTTTTTGGACGCACGCACCAATATCAATTCTTGGACGAATTGGGCCTGCCGTCGGAAATTGCCGCTACCTTGCGAGTCTTGGTTCAGGAAACCGCCGGGTTGATCCTGATTACCGGACCGGCCGGAAGTGGAAAGACGACGACCGCATATGCGTGTCTCCGCGAAATTCTGCGATCCCAAGAGACGATCCGGAATGTCGTAACCCTCGAAGACCCTGTCGAGGTGACCGTCCCCGGGGCCATTCAATCGCAGGTCGATGCCCGCGTGGGATTGGACTTGACGACCGGTTTGCGTTACCTGATGCGGCACGATCCGGAAGTCATTTTCTTGGGAGAGATCCGCGACCATCAAACGGCCGAGGCCGCGATTCAAGCGAGTTTCACGGGGCACCTCCTGATCAGTACGTTTCATGCGGGCAGCGCAACGGAGGCCTTGGGACGCCTACTGGAGATGGAAATCGAACCGTATCTTCTGCGGGGCACGATCCTCGGCATCGTATCGCAACGACTCGTCAGGCGCCTGTGTGAGTGTGCCGAATGGACCGAAGACGAGGCAGATCGCTTCGGGTTGCCCGTCGCACGGTATCGACGCCCCGTAGGGTGCTCGAAATGTGCCGGTTCGGGATTTACCGATCGGGCTGCCATCGCCGAGTTTCTCGGACCGGGAGACGCCTCGATGGCCGACGTCATCCTCGAACGGGCCGATGCCCGGACACTCCACCGGCGAGCCGTCGAGGCGGGAATGATTCCGTTGTTGGACTGCGCCGTTCGCTTGGTCGAAGAAGGAACGACTTCGCCGAGCGAAGTGCGTCGAGTTCTGGGCATCGGGCGAGCCGGCACAGGAGCATAACAAAGCCCCCGGATGCTTTTTCCACGGCAAATCTTGTGACCCCACATGCGATGTGCTATATAGAGTTCCGGTGTTCTGCGTAATACCACGTCCGGGAGCATTCCGCATGCCGGAGACACCGTCTCTTCCGAGACCTTCGCTCCACGAGCTTGTCGTCGTTACCGAAGAGTTGGCTCGCTTGGCCGAGCAGGGGCTTTCGCTCGAGATGGGCCTCGACTGGCTTTCCGAGGAAGGTGCGCGCAAGCTCCGGGACTTCTCGGCGGTTCTCAAGGAACATCTCGACAAGGGAGAGCCGCTCGATTCCGCCCTTACAAAAACCGCGGAATTGCCCGAACCTTATCTGGAAATCGTTCGCTTGGGCGTTGCGGGGAATCAGCCCGGCGAGGTATTGAGAGTTCTTCTTTGGACGCTTCGGGGGGCGGCTTCGCTGCGAAATCTGCTGGCGGCGACCGTCGTCTATCCGCTATTCGTCTGTTTTGTGTCTTTGGGAGTCTTCCTTGGGTATTGTCGTTGGGGGGCTCCGGCGATCGGTACGATTGCCGCAGATCTCGGCATCTCGCCGATTTCGAGCATGATTCTGGCGGCGTGTACGGCTTGCGGTCGCTATTGGGTAGCGGCCGCGATCGTGGGCTACGGCGTGTTGGCAGCGGTAACGGTGGGTGTTGTGCTCGGGGTTCGCTCGGTCGGTCGCGTATCGAATGTCAAACGGCTGCCTGCCGTATTGCTGTTTCCCGGGGTGTATCACGTTTGTCGCATCCAACAGGCGGTCACGGGTGCGCGGTTGTGGGCGATTTGTCTGAAACAAGGTCTCCCGCCCGCCGAGGCGTTGCGAAGCGTTGCTGCTTTGGTGCCTGCCGACGACGCTTGGCGTGAAAAGCTTCGCCGATCGGCAGATGCGGTTAAGGCCGGAACGTGCGACGTTGTTCAATTTCCGGGCGTTCCCGGAGCCATTGCCGTCGAGCCTCAAGACGATCCATCCACCCTCGTCGATCGCCTGAACGATCATGCCGCACGCTGGCAACGGGTAGCTGAATCGCGACTGGCTGTCTTGCGATCGATGTTGCCGTTGCAAGTCGGTTGGATTGCAGTGGCCTTGGTGAGTGTCGTTTACGCCGTTTATTGGATTCCCTACCTGCAATTACTGTTTCATTTGATGTTTGAAGCGAACACGATCTGAACGAGAATCCCGTTCCCCGCGGAAAGATCCACTCAGGCATGTCGGCAATCAAGATATTTCACGATCGTGAGCTGCCGGTGTTCGGCGACGTCGACGTCTCGACCGATGCGGCCGTTGCCCTGTTGGAGGAGATGGAAGATGAATTGCTCGACCGTCGCGTGCAGCGTTGCACGCGTAGGCTGCGAAGGCTGTGGCGTTCGGGCAGAACCGTGAAGTCGACGGTCTCGCGGCGAAGTCGTTCCGGAAGGTTGGCGGCAGTCGTCTTGTTCGTTCTCGAAAAAGGATATTCGAGAGAGCTCGTCCGTCAGTTCCTATTGTCCGAAGAACAGCGGCTACTGTTTTCCGACCGCATGCGTGCTTTCTTGACCTATCCCTTTTGGTTGCTGGTCGTCGTCTTGCTCGCAGCGGGGTTCGGCAATGCCTTGCAATCTTCGTATTTTGCCGACACGAGGGCCACGTGGAAAGATGTTTTGCAGACGGAAGAGCAACAGGGGGCACTGTTCGATGCCGTGCCGGTCGGAGTTGTTCTCGTAGCCGGCGTTGTTGCCGTGCTTGCGCCGTTTGCCGTTTGGCCGCGAAAGGCGTTCGATTCCGACATCGCCGAATCGTGTCCTGTGTTGGGATACGACATAACCCTGGCGAACGATGCTGCTGTGTGCCGACTGCTCGGAGCGGTCGTTCGGTGCGGCGGCGACATTATCGATGCTTGTCGTCTGGCCTCGGTTGCAGCCCCCACTGCGGTACGACGCGAGATCTTTCAGGCGTGGTATGATGCTGCAAAGCGGGGCGTCGCTCCGGTCGATGTACTGCGAGAATTTCCGATTTTCACCGAGGGGGTTCAAAACGGTTTGCGGTTTGCCGTAGCCGACGGAAAGATGGTCGACGGTTTCGAAATGGCGGTTGCCCAGCTCGAAGAACGCGTTCAAGCTGATCGTAGACATTTCGCGTTACTCATCGTGTGGCTGTTGTGTCTCGGCGCGGTGGTGTTGTTGATATTGGAAACCCTCGCGATACAAATGCTCTCGATTTTCAGTCTGCTGCAAATGCTCGGGGGGTAAAAAGGAGAATAGCAATGTATTCGAGTGTCTGCTGCGAACGTGTTTCCAAGCGGAGCGATCATGTGGTTCGGTAACGGCAAATTCGATGTGATCCTCGGCGGGTACTCCGGCGTCGCTCTGATCGCGTTTGCGCTGATCATTGCCGGCCTGTTGTGGCGACGGTCACGGCAGTCTCGCCGTGTTGATCCTGCCGCTTGGATTGCCGTGGCGGCCGGGAGCATTGCGATTGCCGGTCTTCTTGCCCGGCACGGAGTTCTGTTCGGCCTGATCGTTCCCGGTGCCGTGTTGGTGGGATGTGCCTATTCGGAATATGTGGTGTATCGACGAAGCGCGACCGCCGCGGCGTTGGCCGCTGCGCTGGAATACGGTATTCCCGCAGCAACGATCTTGGAAGGCCTGTATAAGGATCGCGTTTTGGACAAGAAGGCGCAGGACGCTCTTGCGTCGTTGCAGACGGGAGCGAGCTTGTCGTCGGCGCTCGACGCGTCGCGATTGGGATCGGCAGATTTTCGATTCGCTGTGGCCGTCGGTGAACAATTCGGCTGCGTATCGCAGGTGTTGCGCATGTGGTCGGCCGGCGAGCGAGCTCGAAAACACATTTTCGCGGCCTGGATTAGCCGAGGATTGTATTTGTTGTGGCTCTCCATGTTCGTCCTCGCTGGAGTTGGCCTAGTGGTTCGTAATTCTTACTTTTTCGATCAAATCGCCGATGAGTTCGGCATACAACTACGGTGGAACGGCGAGCTGGTAAAGTGGGCTGTGCCTGGAGCGGCCACTCTGCCGCTGCTTGCCGTCGCCTTCTTTCCCTTGACGGCGTTTTCATGGACACGACTTTACGGGGCGTTGAAAGGCTTGCCGGTGCAACATCGAGCGCGGGTGAGTATTCTATTGGCGTTGTGGGCAGCCGTGCATTCGGGGCGAGGGTTGGCTGAAGCGCTCGGCGTGCTCGCCCAAAGGGGAACGACCATCGCCGTGCGTCGCCGTGCCGAAGAGGCACTTCGTTTGCTGCAAACGGGAGAGAACTGGATCGATGCCATGCGCCGCACGCGACTGCTTTCGGAAGCCGATGCGCGTGCGTTACGTTCGGTGTCGGACGACCGAATATTGACGGCGGTTCTAGAACGACTGTCGGACGGACATATGAATCAGGATGTCGCGAAAGTCGAAGCCCGCATGGGAATCGTGTTTCCAGTCACGGTGTGCTTGTGTGCCGTACCGGTCGGAATGGCAGCAATTTCGCTCATCATGTTCCTCATCGATCTCGTGAACCGACTTGTGTGACCATGCCTAAGCGATACGGAAATGGACGGTCCCGAGTATTACGATCGGGCAGCTTGCTGGTCGAGAGTGTGGTGGCAATCGTGCTGCTGACGGTCGTGATCGGTATCGCCGCCCGATGGGCGAAAATTGAGTCCGCGAAGAACGAAGCGAGCTACCGTCACGTCGCCGCCGAGGAGGTGTTGCGCAACGCGGCTGCTCGCTTGCGGACGATTCCGGTTTCGCAGTTGCAAGCATCGGATTGGAAAGACCGTATCGGCCTGGAAGAGCTCCTCCGTCAAGCGGAGTCGGCGTTACCCGGTGGGATGGTGGACGTGTCGATCATCCACGAAGAGGCATCAATCGACACGTTGCGATTCGATATCGTCGTGAGCTGGCAATCGCGGTTGGGAGTCGAGAACCGCAAGGAACTCGCGGTTTCGGGGTGGCGTTTTGCCCCCCGGGGGGGCGTTCGAGGAGAGGCGAATCAGTGAAACGTCGAGGGTACACGATCATCGAGGCACTTGTCGCCGGATCGGTCGGCATCGTCGTCGCAGCGGCTTCGGCAACGTTGTTGTTTTACACGATTCGCCGACAAGCCGAGTTTACGGCGTGTTCGTTCGCCTTGCATCAAGTTGCCCGCCTGACCGAATCGATTCGTGAAGATGCGGCACTCGCCGAGCATGTACATGTTCCCGACGCCGCAGATCGGAACGAAGACAATATTGCCCTATTGATCGTATTGAATTCGATGGATAGGAAGATTCGGTACGAATCGACCGGTTCGGTGATTCGTCGAATCGAAACGGCGGCGGAAGGATCGCAGCGGTACGAGGTCTTCGACGTGAAAGGCCTCTGGACGTGCCGATTCGAAACAGAACCTTTTCAGAGATCGCAGATCGTACGTGCAACCGTGACCCCGACAAAGGGGATCTCCGGCGGCATTCCGCCGCGAGGCCGCATCGTCGTTGAGGAGGTGATACGGGCGAACCCTATCGATCGCGGTGCGCAGGAGCTGGATCGGTGACAAAAAAGCCGTGCCGACATACATGTGAGGCGATTTCAGTAATCGCGCGGGGGCGTCGCCGCCGTCCACGACAAGCATTTTCATTGCTCGCGGTGATCGCGGCTGCGACTTTGATCGGTGTACTCTTGGCGATTTCCGTGCGTCAGACGGCTTCGACGCTTCGTGAAATCCGCGTCGAAGCGGCGCGGATCGAGGCCGAGATCTTGAGAGACTCGGCATTCGAACTTGCCGCGGCAAAGTTACAGGCCGACCCGGACTACGCGGGCGAAACCTGGCAGCCGACGTTGCCGGAACACCGGCAAGATGAAACCGCCGTCGTCGTGGTGAGTGTTCATCGCGCAGAAACGCCGTCACGGCCGCCGTCCGTGCAGGTCACCGTACATCTCAAACGGGGAAACCGGGAAATCGCATTGCTGAAGGACCGGCGAGTCCTTGCTTCGCCGTCGGCAATGGAGGGTGTGCGATGAGCACGCGGAGACCGCGCCTACGAACAGGGTGGACGCTCCTCGAACTGAGTACGACCGTTGCCGCTATTGGTTTGCTCATCGCGATGCTTCTTTCAGCGGTTGCAGCGAGCCGCGAGACGGCGCGAAAAACGCAGTGCACGAACAACCTGGTCCAAATCGGTATTGCTGCGGCGTTGTATGTGGATTCGTTCGGCAGTTTGCCTTCGGGGGTACTCAACGAAACAGGCCCTATCCGCAGCGTTCCCCAGGGATATCACGTGAGCTGGACGATCTTGTTGTTGCCGTATTTAGAGCTTGATGATCTTGTCGATGTCATCGACCGCTCAGGCGGAGTCTACGCCCGATCGAATTGGTTTCTCGTAAGAGATATCCGCTGGCTGGACGCCTACAGGTGCCCTAGTGGGGGAACAGGGAGGGAATCATCATACGCAGGATGTTATGACGACCGGGAAGTACCGATCGACGACAAGGGGCATGGAGTGCTGTTTCGTAACAGCCATATCCGCTACGACGAGATCGCCGACGGTTTGTCGCACACGATTTTGATCGGCGAAAAAAGGGTCAGTTTGTTCGGCGATTTGGGATGGCCTTCGGGGACACGGGCCACTTTACGGAACAGCAGCAGCTCGAATGAGCCAACCGACGTTACGTTTGCGAGGAATGCAGGGCACTATGTGACCACCGATACGCCGGATTGGCAAGATCGCTTGATCGACCAGTTGCCGCAAGACTTCCAATTGCCCGAGGACCCGGCGCTGTATGTCGGCGGGTTCAGCAGTGACCATACAAAGGGAATCAATTTCCTCATGTGCGATGGAAGTGTGCGCAGTGTCGACAGATGCGTCGACCCGATTGCGTTTCGCACGATGGGACACCGGTCCGACGGTGCACCGCTCGAGACACCTGGAATTTCGGTTTCTCCGTGAGCCGACAATTCACGCGAGTCGCTGTCGCCGAAGAACGTTTAGCGAGGAACCGATGATGCGTAAGGGATTCACTCTTGTCGAGTTGTTGGTGGTCATCGCGATTATGGGCATATTGATGGCCATGATGATTCCCGCCGTGCAAATGTCGCGTGAGACGGCGCGGCGTTTTACATGTATGGAAAATCTACACCGTATCGGCCTAGGGTTGCAGCAGTACCAATCGTCGCAATGGTCTTTTCCACCGGGGGTGATCGACGAGCAGGATCCCGTTCGTAGCGTG
Organism: Thermostilla marina; assembly: GCF_054657455.1. NCBI lineage: Bacteria > Pseudomonadati > Planctomycetota > Planctomycetia > Pirellulales > Thermoguttaceae > Thermostilla > Thermostilla marina. The sequence continues at coordinate 2,688,498 of NZ_BAAHYR010000001.1, forward strand.
CCGGAAGGCAAGCATCTAGGATGGACTGTTCACTTGTTGCCGTACTTGGATCACAAGGTCATCTACGACCACGTGGACGGCGAGAGCGTCTATTCGGAAGCGAACGCCCGAATTCGTTCGATCACAATCCCCGAGTTTCGATGTCCTTCAAGCGGCGCGGCCATGGTGAACGAGGTCAAACCGTCCAGCTACGCGGCCTGCTGCGGATCAAAGGAGACACCGATCGGGTCTTTCGCCGACGGTGTATTTTTCCTGAATAGTGCCGTGTCGGATGATGACATCCCCGATGGGCTCGGATGCACCCTGTTGGTTTCCGAGAAGCTTATCGATCCGGATGATCTGGGGTGGATGTCGGGAACCCGGGCGACACTGCGAAACACATCATATCCCCCCGATCCGCGAAAATACGAGAACCCCAAAAATCGAGTTCCCGGTTACCGGGATCCGAGCGAAGCCTCCACGTCGCCGTGGGAAGAAGGAAGCGACGATTTCGAAGTAGTCATCGGAGCGAGCTCGGAACCTTCGGAGGGCGAGAAAAAGCAGGTCAAAAGTTCCGAGCCGGCTACTCCGTCCCCGAAGCCGACCGCCGATCCATTGTATGTCGGCGGTTTCGCGTCGGATCACATCGACCTTGTGGAATCGCTGATGGCCGACGGCGGTGTCCGAACAATTTCGGTCATGATTGATCGCGACGTTTTCCGCCGCCTCGGCAGCCGCAACGACGGTGAGTTGCTGAATCCGGCAGCATTTTGACGATTGAGGCAACGACCGTGGACAGCACCGAAGAACACACAAACACCCCGCGAACCGGTACGTCGTTTTCGCCGCCCTCGACGACCTTTCAAGCCCGCTTTGTTTCCAGGCAGCCGCACTTTCGCTGGTCGGTTCGTTCTTTTCTATTCGCAATGGTGGTCGTTGCGTCGATCGCGTCCCTGGGGGTGCCGAAAACGTCCCCGGCTCCGTCGCAGGTGATCGGCGTGATTCTCGCCGCCGTCGTGTGTGTCGTTGTGTTCATGCTTCACGGTGCGAGCCTCTTGATGGCCGGAATCCTTGGTTATGCAGCCACGGTCTTGGGGGGCTGGATGGTCCTCGCGCCTCCGATGGAAGCGGGGACATACCGTATTGTGATCGCCGTTGTCATCGTAGCGACGGCCTTGGTCTTGCGACGACTGGATCGTCCGGACATTCTCACCGACGTCGATCCGTTTCGTTCGTCAGCGGCCGAGTCGGGGGAGAGCGACACCGAGGAGAATACTTCACCGGATTGATCCCGTCGTGGTCGGCAATTTTTCCGGTCGTAGGACTTGTACCGAAGGGGCGGCCGATGTGTTCTGCCAGACCGGCCGAGACTGCCGGGGCATTGCTGGCGAGCACGTCGGAGCATGAGTATACTCGATTTAGTCAACCTGTCTTGCCCTGGTCGGGCGTTTTGCCCATATTCCAGTCGCACAGCTTTCGGCTATCACAACGGCCGTTCACGTCGCAACTGAAAGAGGAGACTTGATTGTGTCGAACCCGACGGGTGATCAATTCGATCTCGGCAATTTCGAACTGCCCGGTGGGACTGCACCGCAGGAACCGGTAATTCCGGAGTCGCCGCAACCGGCGGTCGACGGCGACATCGGACATGGGGCGGTCGACGAGTCTCCGACAAAGGGGAAGAAGAAAAAGAAGAAAGCCAAGAAGCCCAAGAAGCAGAAAACGCCGGGCGAAAAGGGCCCGAGTCAGTGGACACCCTATACCGTGATGCTCGGGTTGGCCTTGCTGGCGATTGTGATTGCTATTTGTTTCCTGGCGTTGGAGCTTTCCCGTTACGGGTGGGACACCTCGGCTGAGAACGTCGGCTATCTGCCGGCTACCGTCCGCGCGATCTATCACGCGCTGCCGACAATCAGTGCCGCTGCCTGACCCGCGGGCACCCAGTTGACGACCAACAACCGCTTCTTCTCCAACGGTCGTGATTCGCCGAAGACGACGTCGAGGTTCAGGGCCTGGTCCGGCTCGTCGCCGTGCAGCGTGGGGGGCAATGCGCCCATTTCGAGGCAGGCGATGGCGAAGGCAACTCCCATCGCTCCCTGCCCTGCCCCAACGATGCCGTAATAGCTACTCGGCGCCGTGACGGGAACGCCGGGAACAACCTCGGCCAGCGCAGCAGCTTCGATGCTGTCGTCGGATTGAGTGGCCCAACCGTGAGCGATCACACCGCCCAGGTCTTCGCTTTTGAGCCCCGCCTGTTCGAGTGCGGTACCAATTGCGCGAACCAAGGCAGTTCTGGGGCCGCCGGCTCGGGGCCCGCTGAAGGCGGAACCGTACCCCAGTAGCTCGGCGATCGGTTCGACACCTCTCGCTTCGGCCGACTGTTCAGTCTCCAAGAGACATGAGACGGCCGCTTCGCCGCGGACTTCGCCGTTGCGATTTTGTGTGAACGGACGCGGCGTGTTGCTTTCGTCCGTTGATAATCGCCCCATCACGCAATGGCGGACCCAATCGTACGGCGATACTTGCGATCCCGCCCCGCCAGTGACGATTAAATCGGCGAGCCCGCGTTGCAAGACGCCTGCCGCTTCGGCAACGGCCAGCGTCGAAGAGACTTCGGTGTGGTGGATCGTGTTATTCGGCCCGCGGGCATCCAGCGTGATCGAAATATGGGACCCGATCATGTTGGGCAAAACCTTGAGAAAGCTGAGCGGAAAAGTTGCCGCAAAGCCGTCGGTCGCCCATCGTTCGAAATGAAAATGTCCGTTTTCTATGCAAGCGCGGTACGGCGGCTCACTATCTTCCAGCGGTCCACAGATACGATCGGCGCCGAACACGACACCGACTCGCTCGGGAGGAATGCAGCCCGGCGTGAATTTGCCGTGCTCGGCTGCGAAACGCGCCGAAGCGACGCCGAGCTGGGCATCACGTGCCATCACCTTGAGTTGCTTCCGGGCTTTCGTCATCTTCTTCGCGTCGAAGTCCTTGACTTCGGCCGCGGCACGTACCGGAAGTCCTGATGCGTCGAATAGCGTAATCGGCCCGATTCCGGATCGCTTCTCTTCGAGCGTCGCGCGCACGGCATCCCACCCGATACCGATCGGGGACACCGGACCGACGCCCGTGAAGAACACTCGTGGTTGCCTCATTCGGTTGCTTTCAGCTCCGGTGAGTTGCCGGGAAGAAATTCGATCACTACGCTCGGTTCGTGATGCCGCACTCCCTTGTTGCATTCGGCGAATCGTACGCCGAGAGTGAATCGGAATCTCTTCCCCATTCCGATTCTTCCTCACGAGCCTTCGTCAAAACAGCTGCCACCCTCCCATTTTATCCATTTTCCTAGGCAGGGGTACGGGGGAGTATCCAAGCCTCGAGGGGCACCACGCCCCAGGGCAGAAGACTTGCCGATGTTGTTTGATTCGGCGAAACGCTTCAACTACAGTGCAGCAACGACAAACACGATGCTCGGTTTTCAGGAGCTTGGCCATGCGGAAACGTACACCTCTTTGCTCGCTTGTGGGTTGTTCCGTTTTCTTCCTTCTTTTGTTTGCAGGACCGATCCTTGCGGAACAACAGGCCCCGAGTCGACCGACGCGGCCGAGAGAAAATGCGGCGGCACGTGCCGAATCGCTGCGGGCGATCTGCCGCTTGCTCGACATCGGCGAGGGAGCAACGATTGCCGACATCGGTGCCGGACGCGGAATCGACACGTGGGTGTTTGCCGAAATCGTCGGCAAAGACGGCAGGGTTTTCTCGGAGGAGATCAGCGAAGACTTGGTAGCCGGGCTCCGATCCCAAGCCGCCGAACGCGGATACTCCCAAGTCGAGCCTGTCTTGGGCACCGTCGAATCACCCTGTTTGCCCCAATCGTCGGTTGATCTGGCGTATATGCACCAGGTCTATCACCACATCACCAAACCGCACGAGATGCTCCAGGCCATTTGGAAGTCGCTCAAGCCGGGCGGCTATTTTGTCGTCGTCGATCGGCGACGCGGAACACTTCAGGACTGGGTTCCGCGTGAAGAGAGAGGCCGCAAACATTATTGGATTGCAGAAACGACCGTCGTTCGCGAGGCGCGTGAAGCGGGGTTTCAATTCGTTCGTTGTGCCGAAGAGTGCTGGCCGGGAGTACCCGAGCAATTCGTGCTCGTATTTCGCAAACCGCTCGAAGGGGGAACGGTTGGAGTCGATCCTGATCCGCGGAAACCGTTGGATTTGGAAAGATTGGCCAATGCCTTGATGGGGCATCGGCAGCCTCTCGAGTGTATTGCCGTGATCGCGTTGGGCGAGGCGCGAGAGGTGCTACCGGACCTGGTGCAAGACGGAAAGCCGAAAGTCGTCGATATTGTGCTCGAAGAATGGGCTACCCGCAAAGACGAACGTCCGCCGGTGCCCGACGGCATCGAGGTTCAGTCGGTCATGACCGAAAACGGTCGCGTCGAACTTGCCGAGGATTCGCTCGATGCGGTTTTCTTTCTCGACAGCTATTGCCTGCTGTTTCACGAGCAAGAATTGCTCGCGTGTTTGAAATCGGCGCTGAAGCCGAACGGCCGCATCTACGTGATGGATCGCCGCGGTAAATTCACGGAGCATCGTCTGGCCGCCCATCATCGTGCGATATCGCCGGAACTTGTTCGGAAAGAGATGAACTCTGCCGGATTCCAGGAGATCGCATCGCCTGAACCGCCTGCGGAGGATCGATTCTTGTTGGTGTTTCGACGTTCGGATCGGAACGCCGCTTTGGAGGAATAGCCAATGGCACGAACCACAATCTTGAGGTGGATGCTCATCGTTGCGGCCAATTTAGGTATTGTTTTCGCGGGACGCTGGGCGTCGTGTGAACAAACAGAAACCGTAGACGTGCCGAGTTTTCGGATCGATGGCGACACATGCGTCCTATTGCATGGCGGTGATCCGGTGCTCGAATTCGCGCTATCCAGCCGCGTCCCCGATGGGCGTCCAGCCGAATCGGTATCGGTAGGACGTTTGGGGCGCGGTAGAGGCGTGCGCGTCACCGGGGAGCATGGAGACGAGACGCTCGTAGCGAAGATCGATGGATTTCCGTTTCTTGTCGTGTTGCGGACGTTGAAAAATCCGGGCGAAAAGGTACGCGTGATTGCCAAAGAAACTCTGCTAAAAGGGCGTGCGTGCGGCAGTTGGTGTGCCGGAGGAACGGTCACCATGAGTACCGCCGGGTTGATTGATCCGGAAGACTCTCCTGCGGGCTACGCTTTCATGACGATTGCCGATCCGAAATCACGCCGAGGAATGGTGATCGGGTGGCTGACGCACGAGCGAGGCTCAGGGATTGTTTCGGCGGCAGGACGGAATAATGTTCCTGAATGCACAGCCCATATCGACTACGGCGATCTTCGGATCCCTCCCAAAAGTGAGACGGAAACGGAGATTCTGTTAGTGGGCTTCTTCGATGACGTGCGCCTGGGGCTGGAACAATATGCCGAGGCGATTGCGCAATACGATGACATTCATTTGCCGCCGCCGCCCACCGTGTACTGCACGTGGTATCACGCTCGGGCTTCAAACGAGAAGGATATTGTCCGCAATGCAGAATTCGCTCGCGAAAAGCTGGCTCCGTACGGCTTTCAGGTCATGCAGATCGACGACGGATGGCAGGCCGGTGAGAGCAAGAACGGACCGCGTAAGAACTTTTCAACGCACCGGCCGGACGGGCCGTTCCCCTCAGGAATGAAACACACGGCCGATGCCGTCAAAGCCCGCGGCTTGCTACCGGGGATCTGGTTCATGCCGTTTTCGGGTACGTGGAACGATCCGTATTGGCAGGACAAGCTGCACTTGTTCTATCGCGAGGGGCGATCGCCGTACAATCACATCGCGCAGACGAACGGCGGAACACGACCCGATTTTCCGCCCGGAGAAGCGCCCTTCGTTGCGCGCTGGGGCGGCACATGCCTCGATATGACGAATCCCGAGGCGCAAGAATACTTACGATCAATCGTCGCCCGCATTGCCGGCGAATGGGGATACCGTTACTTCAAGATGGACGGCTTGTGGACGGGCACCGGAACGCGATTGCAGTACGTCAATTCGGCGTACCAGGACGACGATTTGGGGTTGACCAAGCGCCACAATCCCGCGATGACACCCATTGAGGCGTACCGAAAGGGCCTGGCGATCGTCCGCGAGACGGCCGGAGATGACGTGTTCTTACTCGGATGTTGCGCGCCGCAGAATATGCGGTCGTTCGGGCCGGCGTTCGGGATGGTCGATGCCATGCGGGTCGGCCCGGACAACGGCGCGAATCCGAAGGGACTGATTCGCGGTCCCCTCTTTTCGACGCGGGTTTTCTTCTTGAACAAACGCGTATGGTACAACGATCCCGATCCGGTCTACGTGCGTCCGAGTTTTCCCAAAGAGATGGCCGAAACGTCTGTGTCATGGACGGCCCTTACAGGTTCGTTGCATTCCAGCAGCTATCAATACGACCAACTGCCGCCGGATCGCCTGCGAATGCTCACTCGGTCGATGCCCTCTCAGCCGCTGAAGACGGTTCGCCCGGTCGACTACCTGGAGAATGATCCGGCCCGATTATGGTTACTGTGCGATAACCGCGGGGAGCGGCCGCGATACGTATTAGGGGTGTTCAATTGGGATATCGAATCGGCACAACACATTGCATATCCGATTTCGCGCATCGGCTTGCCTGCTGATGAACGGTATGTCGCGTATGACTTCTGGCGGGATCGCGTCGTGGAGTTGGACGGCGATGAGGTATCGGTCGATCTTCCGCCCGGTGGATGTGCTATCTTGGCGATCCGCAGAGAAACCGACTACCCGCAGGTCCTCAGTACGTCCCGGCACGTGACGCAAGGCGTTATCGATCTTCGTGATGAACATTGGGACACCGAACATGCGGTGCTGTCGGGTGTCTCCGACGTTCCAATCGGCGATCCGTACGAAATCCGAATCGTGCTGCCTTCGAACGAAGATTTCAACCAAGCGGAATTCCGCTGCACAAATGCAACCGAGATCGAAATGCGTCGCGACGACCGTTTGCTGCGAATTCGGTGGACTCCGCTGCGGGAGGAACCATGTCGTTGGCAAGTTTCGTGGAAGCGCGATTGAACAACCGTCGTATCGCCGCAACCGGGTGTTTCCGGAAAAAAGCGACCGGCGGCTCAATCGCGAGTCGATGAACCGCCGGTAGAAGTTTAGCTACGACGTATTCTCACCACGCTTTCGTGATACCCGGGACGGCGCAGGGGTAGAGGCCGTCCGGCCCCGGTTTGGGTTGCGGCTCGGCATCCCAGGTGTACCCCGAGGGCGACAAATCCAGTTCAGATTGGACCACGTCATCCCAAGTGACAATTTTTCCCGAGTACGTAGCCATGCGACCCATGATGGCCATGATCGTGGCCGGTAGTCGCGTGTCGACCTCGTTGTACTTTTCGCCGGCGCTGAGAGCGGCCAGCATGTGGTCCCACTCGAGCTGATGGCCGTCCGGTCCACGATCCCATTTTTGCGATTCTTGACCGTCGATAACCAGCTCGGCTTGGCCGTGACCTTGGACGCTCGCGTATCCCTTCGTTCCGTGGGCGTGTTCCGAGAAGCTGTTCCAGCAATTGGGCGTGTGCCTGCAATAGCTATAGGCCTTTGTGCCGTCGGGGTACGTAAACTCGACGGCATGATGATCGAATATCTCTCCATAGTCGGGACCGATGCGGAACTGACGACCGCCCATGCCTTGCGCCTCGATCGGGTGCTGGTCTTGCATGAACCAATTGCACACATCGAGGTCGTGTACGTGCTGTTCGACAATGTGATCGCCGCTGAGCCATGTGAAGTAGTACCAGTTCATGACCTGGTATTCCATTTCAGTTTGCCCTTCACGGCGAGGACGCACCCACACTCCGGCCGAATTGAAATACGCCCGCAGGAATTTCAATTTGCCGATCGCGCCGTCGTGTACACGCTTCATGATTTCGATGTGCTTCACCTCGTGGCGCAAATGGTGCCCCACGGCCACGATCAATCCCTTCGCCTTGGCTTGTTCGTTGGCAGCCTGAATTCGGCGGATTCCCGGGCCGTCGACGGCGAGCGGTTTTTCGGTGAAGATGTGTTTGCCGGCGGCTACCGCGGCCTCGAATTGCTGAGGGCGAAAACCGGGCGGCGTGCACAAGAGGACGATATCGGCATCGGTCGCCATCACCTCTTTGTAGGCTTCGAGTCCCACGAATTGTCGTTCGGGCGGGACATCGACGAGGTCCGGGTGGCGTGTGCCGATGGCCTTCAAGCTCGCTTCCAAGCGCGAGGAGAACGCATCGGCCATGGCGATCAGCTTCAGCTTCACGCCCGCGGCGTTATTGAGGGCGTTGATGGCGGCACCGGTCCCGCGTCCTCCGCAACCGATTAGCGCGATTTTGAGTTCGTCGGATCCCGCCGCATGGGAAGCTCGTGCGAGAGACACCGTTCCCGCAACGGCCGCACCGGCTGCGGTGGTCTTCAGAAAATCCCGTCGATTCGCTGTCCTGTGTTTCATGACGACTCTCCGTGGGGGATTCAATACAGTGGCGGGATACGGCTTCGGGGGGACGGACAACGCCCTAAGTGTGATCCGCTTAGAAAGCCTTGTCAATCAATGGAAGGCGAGGGTTCACGCGTTACTTGCTAAAAGGTAGGACGGCTTGTGGACCTCGCGATTCCCGGCTACGACGCCAGTTCCCGGGCAGCCCGAGCAATCACGAAATTTTCGCGACTGCGAATGACGAGAATTCTCGGAGTCGCACCGGCTTCGCACCGCGTGATGTCTGCATCGGGGCGGCACGAGGCGTTTCGATCGGGATCCAAGGTAATTCCGAGGCATTCGAGGCCGCGGCAGACGTCCGCTCGCAAGCCGACCGCGTTTTCTCCGATGCGACCGGTGAACACCAAGGCCTCGAGTCCTCCCAATTGGACGGCCAACGCGCCGATTGCCGCACGCACGCGCGAAGCGTACATATCGAGGGCGAGCTTCGCCCGCGCATTCCCTTCGGCGGCAGCCGTTTCGACGGCCCGAAAGTCACCCGAGACGCCGGAAACACCTAGTAATCCGGACTCTCGATGCAACGTCTTTTCCAGTTGTTCCGGAGTCATTCCGCGGTTGAGGAGGACGTGCGTCAGAACTCCGGGATCGACCGACCCGCACCGCGTTCCCATCATCAGGCCTTCGAGCGGGGTATAGCCCATCGTATTGGCAACGGCGCGGCCGCGATCGACCGCCGTTGCCGACGCCCCCTGCCCCAAATGGACAGAAATGACTCGCAAGTCGGAGGGATTCCGCTCGAGCATTTGGGCGGCACGTTCCAACGCCCACGCATGACTCGTGCCGTGATAGCCCCAGCGGCGAATGCCCCATTCTTCGTACCATCGGTACGGCAAGGGGTACAGGTACTCGGTGGGGGGCAGATCGCCGTAGAATGCCGTGTCGAACACACCGACCTGAACGGCATCGGGAAAGGCAGCTTCGGCGGCTTCGACCGCAGAAAGCCCGGCGGGAATATGCAGCGGTGCCAGGTTCGTGTGGCGGACGATCTCTTCTCGCACGTCTGCGTCGAGCACGACCGGACAGCGATAACGTTCCCCGCCGACGATCAACCGATGACCGACTGCCGCCACCTGCTCATCGCTGCCCAGCAATCCGGCTTGCCGCATCATGACGAACGATTCGGCAACGGCCTCGCGGTAGCCGGTGATTTCCAATTCGCGCCGAATACGTTCTTCTCCGGCGGTGGTCCAAACGATCAAGACCTTGCCTTCCTTCGCCGTAAAGTCGACCAAACCGCCCGCCTGCTCTTCCAGAGAATCCCAGTCGAAGATCGCGACCTTTACGCTGCTCGAGCCGGCGTTCAATACGAGAATTTTCATTGCCGTTTCAACCTCCGGCGAAGCACTCCAGCGACCTCCGGGACGTCGTAGAGCGACACCTCAGCCCGCCGAATCGTGCTCGGGTCGCTGCAACCCAAGTTCGCGAAATAGAAACTCGACATCGGCTTGCAACGATTCGATCTGTCGCGACTGGCAAGCGATCCGTTCCTCGAGTTCGCTGAGGCGGGAATCCTTCACGCTTGCAGGAGGCGAGGGACGTTCGACACCTGCGGAAACGGTGGTATCGGCGCTGTATTTTGCTTCGAGACGTTTCATGTCTTCTTCGGAATACAGCAGGTCCGTTACGAGTTTTGCTCGCCCCGTCGAGCGCAAATAACGCACCAACCCCTTGTCGATCAAACCGTCGACAATCTGCCCCATCTCTTCGAGGCTGGCTATCTTATCCATTCGCGATACCCGACTTCGAAGTTCGCCGAGCGTTTGCGGACCGCGCAGCAACAACTCGGCGATGACGGAGAGTTCCACCTTGGTTACACCGAGCCACTCGTACAAATAATGGCGATACTTTTCGACGCGACCGGCTCCTTGAACAATCCCCACGGCTCCGGCGGCGGCCAGACTTTCCAGGGCGGAAAGCGCCGTTTCTTCATCCAACTGCATAATCGGATCGCGATTGCTCTTTTGGTTGCACGCTGTGACGACGGCGTTGAGCGTGAGCGGATAATTTGCCGGAGTCGTTTTCGCCTTTTCGATCAAAACACCGGCAACGCGCCGCTCCACTTTCGACAATGGTCGCCATTGAACCGGGGACGATTCCGAGCTGTCATCCGGGTGAGTCGAATCCGAAAACATCTTGGTTTTCCTCCGGAGAAGCGATCACTTTTTCTTCAACGGTTTCAGCGGCGCTTTCGACAAGACGAATTTCACTCGCCCCGTCCGCCCGCCGAATTCGACGGTGGCCTTGCGATTGGCACCGTTTCCACTGAGAGCGACGATTCGGCCTACGCCATGTTTGGGGTGGCATACGACCATTCCCTGGGTGAAGGCGTCAGGCCCGGACACGGCCCTCGAGTTGCCCGCCATTTCAGCACCGGTTCGGAACGCCGTGGGCGAGGCTTGGGGTTTGTCGTTGATCGGGCGACGCGAGGGAACTCGCTCGGAACCGGCCCCCGGAATACTCGAATCGTTCCCCAGAACCATGGGAACGTCGTCATCCTGCTCGACGATGATCTCGTCGCGGGGCAGCTCCATCAAGAATGCGCTGGGTACGGTCAAACGTCGCTGGCCGCGAAAATCGCGATACGCGGCACGGGACAAGTACAGTTCCTCTTGAGCCCGCGTGATCCCGACGAACAAAAGACGTCGTTCTTCTTCAAGTTGGTCCGGATTGTCCCGGCTGCGCTCATGAGGCAATAGCCCCTGTTCCAGGGCGACCAGAAAAACGACCGGAAATTCCAGCCCCTTCGATGCATGCAACGTCATCAATGTGACGCGGTTGTTCGTGTCTTCGAAATTGTCGGTATCGTTGACGAGGCTTACCTCTTCGAGAAACGCGTCGAGGCCGTCTTCCGGCGGATGATTCTCATCGAATTGTCGGGCTACCGTCAGCAGCTCTTCGATGTTTTCGCAACGCTGGAGGTCTTCCTCGCTGGTCGAGTTTTCAAACTGCGCCTTGTAGCCCGATTCGCTGAGAACCAGGCCCATGAGCTCTTCCATCGGGGCCGTCGCGTGGCACGCCAAACGATCCATCATGTCGACGAATTGCTTGACGGCGGCAGCCGAACGTTTCGTAATGCCGTTGACCTCGTCGATTCGCCTTGCGGCCTCGAACAGCGACAGACCGTGCACCGACGCAAACCCGTCCAAATGCCGCAACGTCGTGGCCCCGATTCCCCGCGGCGGATTGTTGATGACGCGCAAGAAAGCCACGTTGTCGCGAGAGTTGTTCAAGAGTTGCAGATAGGCGATGACGTCTTTGACTTCCTTGCGTTGGAAGAATGCGACGCCGTTGACGACCTGATACGGGATTCCCTGTTGTTGAAGCGCCGTCTCGAATGCACGCGACAGCGCGTTGACGCGATAGAAGATGGCAAAATCGGCTGGACGACGGCGATTCTCTCGCACGGCCGAAGCAATGCGACGCGCAATGTCGCGGGCTTCGGCGTCCTGGTCCACGTACGTCCGCAGCCGGACCGGCGGTCCTTCGTCGTTGTGTGTGTACAGTTCTTTCTGCTTGCGCCGCACGTTGTGACGAATGAGAGCATCGGCCACGCGCAAAATGCGTTTCGTGCTGCGGTAGTTTCGTTCGAGGCGGACGACCTTGACCTTGGGATAGTCGCGTTCGAAATCGAGGATATTTTGCAAGTTGGCCCCGCGCCAACCGTAGATCGATTGGTCGGGATCGCCCGTTACGGCCAGGTTCGGATGATCGATCGACAACGCCCTGGCAATAGCATATTGGACGAGGTTCGTGTCTTGGTATTCGTCGACCATCACGAACTGGTACCGTTCGTCCAGCTCTTTGCGGATCTCGGGCTCTTTCTTGAGGATGGTCGCGAGATGGAACAGCAGATCGTCGAAATCGACGGCATTCGATTGCAAAAGCTGCCGTTGATAAAGGCCGTATACGGTTTTAACGATATCTCCCAGTTCGCTTCCTCGCCGTGGCTCAAAAGCTTCGGGACTTATGAGGCGACTCTTGGCCCAACTAATGGCATTGGCGACCTGGTCGGGCGTGTGTTGTCCCAAGTCCAATTTTGCCCGCCCCAACACGGTGCGCAACGCTCGCAGGCTTTGATCCTTGTCGTAAATGGTGTAATTCGGTTCCAGTCCGACGACCTGGGCGTAGCGCCTCAGCATTTGGGCCGCAAAGCGATGGAACGTGCCGACCCACACGCGACTTCCGGGAACGAGGGCGGCCACCCGCTCCTTCATCTCTTGGGCCGCCTTGTTTGTGAAGGTCAGGGCCAAGATTCGACGGTCCGAAATGCCCTCGCACAATAGGTTCGCGATCCGGTGGGTTACCACGCGGGTTTTTCCACTTCCCGGACCGGCCAAGATGAGCAACGGCCCCTCGACATGCGTCACCGCTTCTCGCTGGGCTTCGGTCAATCCTTCCAACAGCCGACTACGATCCATGAGCCTTCCTTGTCGAATATTCCACCGGAAAGCCGCCGAACGACGCCTTTCCGTGCCGTTTCCGACGAATTAGGCCGCACTAGGAGAATTCGGCGACGTGCTGCGCCGCCGGAGAGCATGCGGCCCCGAGTATTTGGCCCATGGTACCGGCAATCGAAGGAGTGCCGCAAGAGGCCGGAATCAGTGGTAATCGGCCCCCTCGGCGCTGCGCCGACAAGATTCCTGCCACTCAGCGAGCGTTTCTCTCATGCGGGCGACGATCTCGGGATACTTCGCAGCCACGTTCGTCGTCTCGCTTGGGTCGTTCGCCAAATCGTAGAGTTCCCATTCCGAGAACGGGCACGTACCGTTGTCCGACCGCGGCCGCTTCTTCGAGAGATTGTGAACGAGTTTGAAGCGATTGTCGGTCAAGCTGACCTGTGTTCCGTATTGGAATGCGATGGGACGCGGACGTTCCGTCATCTTGCCTTCGATCAGCGGCATCAGGTTCACGCCGTCGTACGGACGGTCCTGCGGCATTTCCAGCCCGACGGCGGCGAGAATCGTGGGGAAATAATCACTGGTCACGCACGGGACGTCGACGACTCGGGGGTTTCGGACCTTCTCCGGCCATACCAGCAGTCCCGGCACGCGCACGCCACCTTCGTACAGGGAACGTTTCCGGCCGCGAAAAGGTCCTGCCGTCCCCTGTGAGCGACCGGACGGCCCCGGGTTGCCTTCGGGACCGTTGTCGGAGCAAAACCACAGCATCGTGTCATCCGCGACCCCCAACTCTTCGAGCTTGTTGCGCAGCCGGCCGATCTGCTCGTCCATGGCCGTGACGACAGCGTAGTAGTGCTGCTCGTTTTCGGAACGATCTTTATACATCGCCCGGTATTCGGGGCCGCCGACGACCGGCTGATGGGGAGCGTGAAACCAAATTACGGCAAAAAACGGTGTTTTTTCGCCCGCCGCCCTTTCGATAAAGGGCAGTGCTCGATCCATGATGATTTTCGAGTCGCAACCGGTTAGTGGCCCTTCGACGTTCTTACCGTTGTGCCAGTATAAAGCGCGCGGGTCCCACGGCATCGATTTCGAAAGATGTGAGTTTTCGGGAGCGTAGGGATCCCACGTGGCAACGGCAAATTCGGTACTGAACCACTCGTCGAAACCGTTCATGCCCGGCGTCGAATAGTGGAGTTCGGGATGGCGCCCGGGCCCTTTGCCCGAATAGTCCGGCGACAATGTTCCCAAGTGCCATTTTCCGAAATGCCCGGTTGCGTAGCCCTTTGCTTTGAGGACTTCGGCCAGGCAGATTTCTTCGGCCTTCAGGTGTCCGGCGTTGGCCGTCGGTATGCCGTATCGGTAGGGATGCCTTCCCGTCAAACACGATCCGCGCGTCGGACTGCACACCGCTGAGCCTGCATAGAACCGGTCGAAGCGAAGCCCCTCTCGGCTCATTTGGTCCAGGTTCGGTGTTTTGATTACGGGGTGACCGTTGTAGCCGGTATCCCCCCACCCCAGATCGTCGGCCATCATCAGGATGATGTTCGGGCGTTCCCCCGAGCTACCTCGCCGTGCACAAATTAAGACGGCCAAACAGAACACGGCTACGACAGCCCGTACAAAGAGTCGCCGCTGCGCAATTCGATTCATGACAACACCCGTGGTATTTGCAGGGTCGAGCCTTTGCTCTCGCTCGAGCGAAAAAATTCGACGCGAGCAAGTGCGGAGCAGGGAATCGCTTCCGTCATGCATATACTAATTGCTCGGCGGGAGCCTTGTGCACAGTCTTTCCAGAGAATGTGTAATTGTGGGGGATAGGAAATGAAAAATGTGTGGTTCTGGTGCGCGCTTGCCGCCTTGTCGATGCTTGGTCAGCCGGGCTTCGCAGCAGGCGGTTCCTCGCGTGGGAATTCGGATCGCCCGAATGTGGTGTTCATCATTGCCGACGACATGAACAGCTATCCCTTTGACGGCGATTTTCCCATATTGCGAACCCCCGGTCTCGATAAACTCGCCCGGCAAGGTATTACGTTCTGCAAGGCTTATTGCGCGGCTCCCGTTTGCGTGGCATCGCGGGCGGCCGTCTTCAGCGGACGTTATCCTCACCATACCGGAGCGTATCTCAACGGCAGTGATCCTTGGACGAAATCCGCTTTTGGGAATATCGAGTCGCTGCCGGAAGTTTTCCGCGCGTCGGGTTATACGACCTTCGGACGCGGCAAGCTGACCCATGCCCCGGTGACGCCCGAGCGAAAGAAGGCGATGTGGGACAATGATCCGTTCGGAGGCGGTTTCGGTCCGTTTCCCGACGAAGCGCACCAGATCGCCGGTAAGTTTTGGGGGACCCAAGCGTTCGATGACGATTCGGTGTTTCCGGACGTCGTCAACACCGATGCTGCCGTCGATTTTCTTCGCAAAGACCACGGCAAACCGTTCTTCCTGGCCCTGGGCCTATGGCGGCCGCATACGCCTTTTACCGCCCCCCGCCGTTTCTTCGAGATGTGTCCCATCGAGGAAGTATCGGTACCCGTCCCCGGATGGCGACAGGGTGATTTGGCCGATGTCCCCGAACTCGGCAGGCAATTGGCATCTGTGTGGGGCCGACGCTGGGAAGTAAGCGGGCGTGAGACGCCGGAAACCTGGCGCACGCTACTCCGCGGATACCTGGCATGCACGATGTTCGCCGACTGGAACATCGGCCGGCTCGTCGAAGCGCTGGACGATAGTTCGTATCGCAACAACACGATCGTGATCTTCTGGTCCGACAACGGCTATCATTGCGGCGAAAAAAACCACTGGGAAAAAAACACCCTCTGGGAACAAAGCGCCCGGACGCCGATGATTGTGCGGCTCCCCGACCACGCCCATGCCGGATCGGTTTGCACTGCGCCGGTCGGTTCCATCGACTTGTTTGTAACGTTGGTCGAGTATTGTCGGTTGCGGCTACCAAAGCAGCCGTTGGACGGGCACAGCCTGCTGCCGCTCTTGGAAGATCCGAACACCGCGTGGCCGCATCCGGCGATAACGACATACGGCGAAGGGTACTTCTCCATTACCGACGGGCGGTGGCGATATATTCGCTACCCCGACGGGACGGAAGAACTCTACGACCACCGCAACGATCCCCACGAGTTTCGAAATTTAGCCCCCTCTCCGGATGTGCGGTCGATCGAAGAGCGGTTCCGGCGTTATCTTCCCAAAACGTGGCAACCGACTCTGGGCGGTCGATTCGGGTGACCGTCGAAAATTGAGCACGGATGCCTCGCTTCGGGACACCGCGGCGACTCGGCGCTTGCGCCTAAATCATGGTCTTTCGAGTGGTTGCGCAAATGACGAGAGGGGGCTTTTCAGGCCGAGGTGGGAATGCTAATATGGCAAATGTAACGACTGATGGATGCCCTCCCGTGAGGGCCAATCGGTCGAAGCGCACCCCTAGCTCAATTGGATAGAGCATCGGTCTACGGAACCGAAGGTTGCAGGTTCGAGCCCTGCGGGGTGTGCTGTTTTTTTGCGCTTACCCTCCGGAGTTCGGAAGTCATTGCTGCGTCTTGTCGGGGACGAAAACATCTCTTTCATCGACATCGGGATCTTTTCTTTCCCGTGCCGATGTGGCCTACCGGCGGAGACTCGCAGGGGAATAGCCTTCGCCGGCGTCCGGGCCTTTCTTTCGTATGCCTCCAGTCGCGGATCGGCGCCGGTTCCCCCCTGGTTGAGGTTCTTGCGGCGAAACGAGTCCCAGAACGCTCCATTGCCGAGTTGAATCGACGCGACCGAACGGCTGCCCGCGTTTGTGACGCCGGTGGAATATCCGTGGTTAGTTTGTCGCGGGCGTGTGCTTTCGCAAATACGCGTTGAGATCGATCAAAGCGGTGTTCAGGTCCGGGCGCGGACCCAGCCCGCGGTCGAAAATCCCCTGTTTGATGCCTGCCTGACCGAAGCCGGGGGCCGAGTCGACAGGATTGCACCAAAAGCTGCCGAGAATGTACGGCGTTTGCAGGGCCTCACGAACGTATTCGGCGTAGAACCTACCCGCTTCGGCCGGGGATTCAGCGAACTTCCCACCGCGCACTTGTTTGCCGGGCTCTTTGAAGCGGATCGCGAAGTCGCAGATCAAAATCGGCTTGCCGGTCAAACGATGGATACGATCGAACTGTTGTCGAGGAAAGCCGGGTTGGAACGGGGGTTGAATGGCGACGGCATCTATCCACGGAAGCAGCTCTTCCAGCACCTCGGGTGAAAACGTGTTGAATGCGAAGCGATCGCCGAAGATCAAGTGATGCGGATCGTACTTTTTGTTGGCTTCGCCGAGCACCCGGAAATACTCGCGGGCGATACGTCGCAAGAAAGCCGCGTCTCGTGCTTCGTCGTCTCCGTCTTTCCAGGTTTTGAGAAAGGTGTCGTAGGACTGTCTCCCCGGCGATTCGGACGGCAAATCGCGAATGTATTGCACCCAATTTTTCCCGGTGGGATTCTTCAAGGACCACGCGCCCAAATCGGTCCAACAGTAGCCGATCAAGTTCTTGTTGTCACGATTCGCAAGACACATCAATCGAACCTGCGCGGTAAGTTGCTGCTGAACGGCCGGATCGAAAATATCGACATAGTGAAAGCTGCCGTCCGACACGCGGTAGATCGAGATAGGGAGAAAGTTGCGTCCTTCGAGATAAGGGAGGTCGTTCTTGAGCACATCCGGGCAACCATACCCATACGCGTTGAAGCCGAGCCGCTTGCACGCAGCGGCGATGTGAAAAACGTTTTCGGCGTGTCCGTGGCCGAGGTGTGTGACGCCATGCGCGAAGAACGGCCTGCCCTCGCTATCGACAAGCCACGATCGCCCACCAATTTCTTCGATGTGAATGACCGCCTTTTCTCGTTCTTGCGCTGTCGCGTCAGATAACACCTGCCCCAAAAGGGCGGCACATACCCATACCACAATGGCGATACGCATGATGGTACTCATCCTTTGATCGCAAGTTCGCATGCGATTGAATTGTCGCAGAATGCCGAGCGACAGTCTATTTTGCCTGCTTTTTCAAGTCAAACAGTGATGGAACCGTAGTCCGCGTTTCTTCCCTGTCCTACCCATGCTGCCGGTTGGCTCCGGCACCGCCTACCGGGATTCGTATTGTGAGGATTCCCGCAGACGGGGTAGAATTCGTCAGTTTCGCCGCGTGGAAGATGCACATTCAAGGATGAACTCGACAGGGGGACGGGATGTCCCGACGCCACGAATTCTGGTTGTCACCGCCGTTGGAGGCGATCGTTTGGGCTGCCACGCGCGTCCCGGGGTTGACCGTGGCCCTTGCGGCGGCCCTGGCCGTGCTGTCGATTGCGGCGGCGTATCGATTCTTGGATTTTCACACGAGTCGCGCGGATCTTCTCAGCCCTCACAGCGAGTACCACCAGCGCTGGCTTCGTTGTACGCAGGAATTCGGTGCGGAAGAAGACGTTTACGTGGTCGTCGAAGGGCCGGATGCCGATGCGATCACGGCCGGATTGGATGCCGTCGCGCAGCGTTTGCGACAGCACGAAGACCTCTTCTGTATGGTGCTCGAAAAGGTCGACGCGTCGGCGCTCGAGCGAAAAGGGCTTTACTATCTTGACCAGGCCGGCCTGCTCGCATTGGTGCGACAGGTCGAATCGGCCGTGCCGCCCGATGGGGACTGGAACGCTCGCTTCGATTTGGGAGGTGCGCTGGTTCGTGCCGCTTCGTCGCTGGCACAACCGGCACAATACGGTTCTCCTTCCGACAGTGGTAATCGGCTTGCAGAACTCGAAGCACTGGCGGACCGGTTGAACGCGGTCTTGGCCGAAAACGCGCCTGCGTCCCGAGTCGAGTCGATACAAGTCGACGCGATCTCAGAGGCTCCGCTCCCGTCGCTGCCCGAGCGATTTTTGAGTAACGACGGCAAGCTGGGATTGTTGATGCTTCGCTTCCGGCCGGACGATCGGAAGAGTTTTTCAAGATTCGAGCCGGCAATCACGCAACTGAACGCGATTTTGAAAGAGGTCCGAGAATCCGATCCGTCGCTGACGATCGGCGCTACAGGCTTACCGATTTTGGAATACGACGAAATGCAGGCTAGCAATACGGCGCAAACGGCCGCCGTTGTTGCGCTTTTCGGCGTGGCGATCGTCTTCTATGCGGGATTCGCGGGATGGCGACATCCCACCTTAATCGCGATTTCGTTGGTGACTGCCGTCGTGTGGACGCTCGGTTTTACGACTGTCTCGGTCGGTCATCTGAACATACTCACCAGCGCGTTCGGGGCCATGCTGATCGGATTGGGCGATTACGGGGTGCATTATGTGGCGCATTATTTGGCGATCCGTCCGCAGACGCGCTCCGTCGATGAAGCCCTGTTGGAAACGGCGCGATCAGTAGGACCGGGCATTGCGGTCGGCGCGTTCACCACCGCGGGCGCTTTCTTGGCGGCAGCCTTTACGGATTTCCTGGGGATCGCCGAGTTGGGGATCATTGCGGGAATCGGCATTCTGCTGTGTTGGGCGGCAGACATGACCATGCTGCCGGCGATGCTCAAATTGATCGATCGGCGTCGCAAGAATCCGGTTGGTGACCCGTTGATCGATCTGGGAAGTTGGTTCGCTCCCTTGACCGCGGTGCCGCGGTTGACGGTCGTCGTGGGTGGGGTGGCCACGATTTTGCTGATGATCGGAATTCCCTTGATCCGCTACGACTACAACCTGCTGCGACTTCAGCCGGAAGGCACTTCCAGCGTCGCTTGGCAGGAAAAGCTGATCGAAAAGATGAATACGAGTGCGTATTTTGCCTTGTCGATGGCCGAAGACGCAAACCACGCGAGGACACTCGAATCGCGATTCGCGGCCCTGTCAAGCGTTTCTCGTGTAGAATCGTTGGCCGATGCGATTCCCTCGGACGCGGCTGCAAAGCAGCCCCTCATGGTCCGGCTCGCCGATCGTTTGCGAACTTTGCCCGAGAATCCGCCCGCTCCACCGGTCGCCGATCGACGGCAAGTCTTGCAAGCCGTTCGATTTCTGATCGCTGCTGCAAATGCCGGGGCAACGTCTGATTCGCAAATAGGCAGACTCGTCGCAAAATTACAACGACTGGAAGCCAACATCGGACGCGTGAACGATGCACAATACCGGGCCGTCATCGATGCACATCAGCGTCGGATGGCATTGACGACGTGGGCGGCCCTGAAAGAACTTCGGAAGCACGTTTCCACCGAACCGCCGCGTTTGGAGGATCTACCGGAATCGCTCGTGCGACGATTCGTCAGTCCGCGAGGAAAGCATCTGGTGCGGGTATATTGCGCGGGCGACTTTTGGAACCACGAGGTGATGGAGCAATTCGTCCAGCAATTGCGGTCCGTCGATCCCGAAGTGACGGGCAATCCGTTGCAAATCTACGAGGCCTCACACCAAATGAATCAAAGCTATCTCGATGCGGCCGGGTATGCACTGGTAGCCATTCTCGTCATTCTATTGATCGACTTTCGCCGCGTGCAGGACGTGTTGCTTGCCATGCTGCCGCTGGTAGTCGGAGGCATCGCCTTGTTCGGATTGATGGGGCATCTTGGAATCCCGTTCAATCCTGCGAACATGATCGTGTTGCCGTTGATCTTGGGAATCGGGATCGATAACGGCGTCCACATCGTTCACGACTATCGACGCTGTCGGGAGACGTATTCCGGGCCGTCTGTGTCGACGCTTACCGCCGTCATGGTCAACTCGCTGACGACCATGGTCGGATTCGGTGCGCTGATGTTGGCTTCGCATCGAGGATTGCAGAGTTTGGGCCGCGTGTTGACACTCGGGATCGCGACGTGTTTGACGGCTTCGCTGCTGTTGCCGGCGTTGTTGGTGTGGTATCGATTGCGGCGGGATCGACCGACCGGAGGTGCGCAGGCCGGAACCGCCGAAGACGATTTACTGACGGGCCTACCGTTGCCGGATGTCCACTCGCATCGGGAAGCCGCCTGAGTGCGATCGACGAACGGCCCCGCGGGCGCTTACTCATCGTCCGTGCCGTTTTCCGTTCGACGATTGGCTGCGAGTTGTCGTGCAACCCGTACCAGCAGGAACACTGCCGTAAGCGGCAGGACGATGAAGACGACCGCTTTGCCCATGACATCGGCCGTCGATTCACGGCCCACCGCCCGCAAGACGACGTAAGTCGTGTAGATCACGTAGTAGGCAAACAAGCCTGCGCCTTCGATCCGCGTAAGTTTCTTGCCGACGAAGAACAGCGGTAAGCACACGACACCGACGCCCACCATCACCGGCAAATCGAAGGCAATCGACTCACGGGGAACTTGGATGCCGTTCGGTGCGACGACGGCACCGATTCCCAGTACAGCGAGGATGTTCCACAGATTGCTTCCGACGATGTTACCGACGGCGATATCGCGTTCCTTGCGGATCGCCGCCATGACCGAGGTTGCCGCTTCCGGCAGCGATGTGCCCGCCGCGACAACCGTCAACGAAACGACCAGTTCACTGACGCCCAGATACAGCGCCAATTGGACGGCACCGTCGACCAACATCCGCGCGCCGATAACCAGCAAAATGAGCCCCAGCAGCAGCAAACCGGTGCATTTGGCTATTCCCCGAGCGCCCTGTGGGACGTTGAGGGCCGGCACCTCCTGTTGCCGGGCCTTGCCCACCCGTCGGCCGTCGATCAGTGAATAGGCAACGTAGGCGATCAGTCCCGTAACCAAGATCAGGCCGTCGAGTCGACTCAGAAGGCCGTTGAGCGCCATTAAGTAGACGCCCACCGACGCCGCAATCATCAGGGGCGTGTCGCGTCGCAGTACCTGCCCGGAAATTGCCAGCGGAGACGCCAGCGCCGAAAGCCCCAGCACGAAGAGCACGTTGAAAATATTGCTGCCGATCGCATTTCCTAACGCCACGCCGCCGAAACCTCGTGCTGCGGCATCGACCGAGATCGCAATCTCGGGAGCGCTCGTTCCGAAGGCGACCACCGTAAGCCCCACCACCAGCGCCGATATCTTGGCCGCCAGCGCCAACCCCGAGGCACCGCGAACCAACAAGTCTGCCCCGACAATCAGCAGGGGAATACCGACGATCAACATCAAGAAAGGCCACATATTGCACGCAGTCCTTGCTCCGGTGGTGGAAGACGACGCGAAACGGTCGAAGAGAGGATTCTACTCAAAGGCGGCCCAGCTGATCAATCCAATCACCAATTCGTGCCTCGGGGCCTCCTTCGTCTTGAATCGTCAGCCGAGAAATGGCGATCGACGCTTTGTCCAGCAGCGATTGCAGACGATCCGTATTTCCCCTTTCCGGCAGAACAAGGAGGAAACGTAGCTTCTCGGCAGATCGGCCCGACGGAACGGCGAACGCTCCCTGTGGTCTCACGACAATGATTCCGTCGACGGCGGAAAGGCGAAGCCCGAATTGGACGGCGACGGCCGCCATCTCGGCCTCACCAGCAACGGCAACTCGATGCGGATCGATCGCTTTTCGTTCCATCAGCCAGTCGATCGTGTAGTTTAGTGTATGAAGATCACTAGGATTGAGTGGAAGGTGATCCCCTACCCCGACCGCCAACACGATCAAGTGATGCTGCGAAGCGACCGATGACCAATTGCGACACGCGGCCTCGACGTCATCCGATTCGGCAGTCACGAGGATCAGCATTCCTAGTGTCGGGTCGGTATCGGCATGATTTGGAATGAACGCAACGATCGGCAGTCGTCCTCCCTCGCTACGGATACGCACGAGGCCGTTCGGCAACAGACCGGGCTGTAGGGCGGTTTTCGGCTTTACCGACATGCCCGCGGGAATATCGAGCTCACGAACCTCGAAGGGATATCGAGCTGCCTGCACGCGGAAATCGTGCAACCGGCCGTCTCGCCGAATCGACAACAAGGCTTCGTGATCGACGGCACAATCTTCCAAGAGAGATTGAAGGTGGGCCGCGTCGCGTATGCGCACCCCGTCGAAGGCAACGATCTGATCTCCGGCTTTCAAACCGGCCTTGGCGGCAGGTTCGTCGGGAAACACGTAGCGAATCGCGACGCCGTTTTCCGAAGGAGGATTGTTCTCGGAAACAGGTTGCTCGGAGGAGCGATCTGGCGCCGTTTCTTCGAGCAAGATGCCAAGATAACCGCGTCGAAACGTGGGGTTCGATCGTTCGAGCGAGACATTTACCGGCAATGTCTTGCCGTCGCGACCCACTTCGATTTCGATCGTGTCTCCGGCGTAGAAGTTGGCAATCGCCTTACGAATGTCGGATGCGCTTCGAACGGGAGCACGGGCGCAGGACACGATACGATCACCGCGGCGAATCCCGGCACGATAGGCCGGACTTACGCTTCGGCATGCGGTAACGACCGGTTCGACCGCCAAGAGTGAACCACCGTCGACTTCGAAAGGCATGGCGGGCGGAAACAAATCCTTTTCCCGCACCCAACGCGGCAGCACGTGCATGATGTGCGTTAGCGGCACAGCGAACCCGATACCGGAATCGTACCACTCGGCGCCGGTGGTTTTGCTTCCCGGCATAGGGTTCCACGGCACGATAACGCCGAACACGCGGCCGTCGAGATCGATCAGCGGCCCGCCGTAATTACGCGGCCCCGTGTTGGCGTCGGTTTGAAGCGCGCGTCCGTCGAAACGATCAGCGGCGCTGATAATGCCGATGTTGAGGGTGACGTCACGAAGCGTAAGGCCTCGCCCCAGCGCGACGGCCGTCAACCCGGCCCTGATTTCGTCAAGTGGGACCGGTTGAAGGTCTCCCGACGGAATCGCCGCATCTTCGATTCGTAGCAGCACCAAATGACGGGAGTGATCTCGTCCGACGATGACGGCGCGATGCTGTGTTCCGTCCGGCAAGGCGGCCAAAATTTGTGGAGCGTCGCCGTCGGCAAACACGAAATGGCTTGTGACGATGAGGTCGTCGTCGACCCACAACCCGCTGCTCGTTCTCGCAGTCAACGTGCCTCGATTTTCGCCGGGGATCCCAAGCACTTCGAGCCGTACTACAAACGGAGCGACACGTTCCGTTGCCCGTCGGACGGCTTCAGACTCGAGTTGCCATAAAGGAACCTCAGCCCCGAGCCCATCCCGGCCTACGGATCCGATGAGGGCGATCCAGGCTGTCAATAAAGCGATCGACACGCCGGCAAAACGACGCAATACCTCGGTTTCCTTGCGGATGAATCGACTATCGGTAGAGCGGGCATCCATATCGAGACACTGCTAAAGGTTCTGCGGGGCCGGGAGGTGAACTTCGATCAGCTCGTTGCCTCGCGAAAGCGTCAACGGTATCGTGTCTTCCCGACGGTATTCAGTCACGGCCGCCGCCAAGTCGCGGAGACTCCGAACCAACCGATTGCCGACCAGCACCACAAGATCGTCCTCACGAATGCCGGCGGTGTCGGCGGGGGATCCGATGACGACACGGTCGACGTACGGCGGAGTGTTTTCGAACAACTCCGGCAAGAACACGATGCCCCGTTCGACAAGCCGTGTAATATCGCCCTCGACTTCCGGCGAATCTTCCACGACGGCGGCTTCGCCCGACAAGATGCGATCGATCGATTGTTTGACCACGGGCGTCGGGATTGCAAAATTCAACCACGCGCCCGATACATTGTCTTGTAGCTCTTTGCCGATCATGCCCAGCAATCGACCGTCCATCGACACCAAGGCGCCTCCAGCCGCGCCGGCGTTGTTAGTCACCATGTCGAGGACGATGATCGGCCCGCGGTATCGAATTTCGAAACTTCCTCGATGTGCGGCCAGGTTTTCCGTGCCGCTGATCAACGTGTGCTGGACGCTTACCGGTTCGTTGCCCGTGGCCACACCGAACGCATTCGTCAAGGCGAAAGCCCAATCACCCGGCCGAGACGGTTCTCTTTCGTCGAGTCGGAAGTATGGCACGAGCGTGTCGACGTCGATCTTGAGCAAGGCAATTTCGGTTTCCAGATCGCCGCCGACAAGTCGAGCCGTATAGCGTCTACCGTCGTGCAGGATGACGGTGATGTCGTTCGTATCGAGCACGTAGCTGAACGCCGTGGCGATGTATCCGTCGTCGGTGATGAAAAAACCGCTTTGGAACGGTTCCAAGCGACCGATCGTACCGGCACCAAAAATCTTGACGACTTTGGCTTGGACTTCCGGCAGAACCGACCGATTCCAGGTCGCGATTCCCAAACCCGAAGACGATTCCGCCGCCTGCTGCCCGAAGACACCGTCGGACGAAATCGCATGCCCTCCCGTGATCACCCATCCGGCAAGCACGAGAAGACGAGCGGTTGCACAAAACCAGGTTGTCGTTTCGTCGCGACGGTCCATGGCGTAAATCATCGAAATTCGAAGTCTTCGCTAAGGTGCCGAAAGTGTTTCGACTTGAAGCTTGGCCACCGGCAAATCACCGGCCACATAGACGATCGTCCGGGGAACGTTGTTGCCGTCGCGATCGGCCGGCAAAAGCCAAAATGTGTCATCTTCAGGTGTCGGTGTCCAGGCAACGGCCGCCAAGAGCGCCGTCTGCGGGTCGACATAGTAGTCGATGACGCCCGCCTTGCGTCGCTCGCGCAATACCTCATACAACCGCAGATCGGTCTCTAAGACGAGCGGCGCCTGCCCCCAATACTCGAGAGTTTCTGATAGGGGGGAGAGCTGCGGATATTTTTGCCAGCACCACAACAACGCAAGCAATCGGCCCGTTTCGTCGCCTGCAATGAGCGGTTCGTCGCCGGGGGGCGAAGTCCAGGTGACGGTTCGCTGCGGAAAAACGATGCGGGCACCGGTGTTTTCGACGGTTGCCAAAAAGGTGCCGCTGCCCTCCAGTCGGCCGGACAACGTCCACGCCTCGGCAGAGTTGAATGGCAGTTTTCGGGTAGCCAGCAAGCCCTCTTTATGATGACGGTTGAAATAGTAATTCGCATATCCCCGCCGGTATTCAAAGTACGGGCGGACGGCATCCGGTAGCCGATCTTCGAGTCTTGGTTTGGGCACTTCGATGACCGGCAACTTCGATGATCGAGTGTCGGACGCAGCGACCGGAAGCACATCGCGTTGCGTCGATGAATCGCCTTCGGAATCGGTTCGTGCGAGCCCCAGGAGGCCTTTCTCGACGCGGTCGATGAGTTCGCCGGGCGGATGTAAACGTTCCAGCCGCACCCACGTTCGATTCGTTCCGCGATCCGTGCGATATTCCAACAAAACGGACCAACCGGCGGGCAGAGTCCCCAGGACGTTCTTGAACTCATTCGGCGTGGCAATTGCACGATCGGCAAAGAAGAGCAATTCGTCGTCGTATCGCAATCCGCGCCGCCAAGCATCGCTCGTTTCGAGGATGTCGCTGACGGCCGCACCGCCGGTCGCGGTGCTCGACACGACCGCTCCAAGCGAGGCGTGGTCGACAATTCGCCCTGCCTTGAGCATGCCGAGAAAGTGGACGACCTGATTGATCGATACGGCGTAGGCGACGCCGACGTTGATTCGGCCCCGTTTTTCGAAGGAGGCGCGGCCGTTGATGCCGATCAACCGCCCGGCGGCATCGAAGAGCGGGCCCCCCGAATTTCCCGGATTGATCGAGGCATCGGTCTGAAGACAGTCCGTGTACTCCAACAAGGTGCCGGCAGGATATTGGTAACGGTGAATCCCCGAGATGATTCCGAAGGTGGCGGTCGGCTGAAAGTCGGCCGCCAGCATGAACGGATTTCCCATTGCCAAACAAGGATCGCCCGGCCGGACGTTTCGACTGTCGCCGATTTGCGCGGCCGGGAAGTCGTCGCGCCCCAGCAGTTTGATCAATGCGATATCGCCGGTCGGATCAACACCGACGATGACCGCATCGTATAGATTTCCGTCCGCCAGCCCGCATTTCATAAACGGGCCGCAGGGTTCGACGACATGGTAGTTCGTGACTGCGAAACCGTCCGGGCTGATGAGAACACCGGACCCGCCCGAATCTCCTCTCGGCGAGAAGACGGCGACGACGGCCGGTGTCACGCGCTCGACCAGCGCACATCGGTTTTCGTCGACGGCCGTCAACGGCCCCGGGACGGCCGCAAACGCGAACGCCATCAGCGCCATCGCCGACGCGGTCATTCGATTACCCTCGGCTGTTCGATTACCACGACGTCCCCTAAGTCCCCGTTTTCACCGAAGTCGACCTCGAAGACGAGTTCGCGAGTACTTTCGAGATCGACTTCGACCTGCACGGGTGAATCGCCGCCGCGTACCTGCGATTCCCACAACACGCGGCCGTCACCGACGACTCGGACGACTGCATTTCCGGTCTGCCGGAAACGATCTTCTATTCCACAGCGAAAAACGAGTCGCGAGTAGACTCGATCGAGGCGGTAGACAAGCTGCGAACGGGCATGCAACACGACGGCGTCGGTGCACGCTTCCCCGT
This sequence comes from Thermostilla marina, assembly GCF_054657455.1. NCBI lineage: Bacteria > Pseudomonadati > Planctomycetota > Planctomycetia > Pirellulales > Thermoguttaceae > Thermostilla > Thermostilla marina. The sequence goes on from NZ_BAAHYR010000001.1 coordinate 2,715,826, forward strand.
TCAGGCTTACAGAGGCGTCCGATGAATTCTGTGCCCTAATGAACTTCGGTTCACGAGCGCGACGCACAATCGTTGCAAGTTCGGGTGTGCCGATGAACGGCTCGTACGAGACCGACACCGGTTCCAACGCGAGTAACGAGCTGCCTGCTGCCGCCTCGAACCGCAACGAACGAAGGAAATCCGGATGAATTGCCGTTTCAGACTCGCCCCTTTTAATGAGGAGTTTCCCTGTCTTGCCGTTCCAGGTAACCGAGTCGGCGGCCAAGACCGAGTCATCGCTCAACCGGCAACGAATGTTTCGTCCTCGCGGCTGCGCTTCGGGAACATGCAGTACGAGGCCGTAAATCCGATCCCAAGGCACGGTGATCTCGTCACCTTGAAATTGAAACTGAATCATCTCCCTGTCGATCGATTGAACGACGCCGTCGAAATAGTTCAGCACGGTCCCTTTCGGCAAGACCAATCGGTCGCTATCGGAATTCGACGCTGCGAGTTCCTGCCAACGCGTTTCCAAGGTCGGGTCGACGACGCGTGCAATCCAACGAATCGAATCAAGCTTGCAATCAAGTTCGATGCCGCAAACAAGGCGAATTCGAACACCATCTTGCTCCGTGGAAACGATACGCCCTCGTAATGTCGAGCCATCGACTAGGGCGAGGCGCCGTTCGGGAGCCCCCGAAAACATCGAGGCCGTGTTTGGAAACGTGATCGAATCGATGTCGGCCATCGAGTAGCTCGTGGATACACCACGCGATTCCACCGAGCATCCGTTCGCGTCCAAGAGTTCAAGCGATCCTTCCGTGCTTTTCCCGTCGATCGTCTTCACTTCGACGATCGGTCCGCCCGGAGTCTCCTCTCCGCGCACGCAGGATTGCCGTATGCCGAAAATCGGCAGCGTTACGAAGATGACGATCGTCCAAGCGACCGCGGTCGAGTTTTGGGGCCGTATCGGCTGTTGAGAAATCGTTTGCACTTACTCTTTTTGGTCGATCGTTGCTTCGAGTGGCCGCCTTTGGGCAGGGCTAGGAAAATGTACCACGCAGAAACAGGCGCGTGCCTGAATTGTTATTACCGTACTCACCTATTGATCGCTCTCGGCTGCGAGGCGACGAAAGTACTCCTCAATGACCTTCCGGTAGTGCGGCGGAAATTCACGAGCGATTTCCCTCAGTGCCTTTTCGCGTTCTTTCGGTGGGAGATCGCCCCAACCCGCCTCGTGACCGATCTCGCGCTTCGTCACTCGCCCTTGTCCCGAAGCGCCCATCAAGCGACTTTCAGAAGCCGGCTGCGTCGATGAACGGCTTTGGTTGCCCGCAGCCCCGGCTTGTTGTTGCTGCTGTTGTCTTTGCCGCTCGAGTTGTTCGATGAGCTTGTCCAACGACTCGACGATTCCCTGTTCGATTTTCGGCAATTGTTCGTCGTACTCTCCGTGATCGAGTCGGCGTTCGACATCATCCATGCGGCGGGCAATGTGTTCTAAGGAGTCGGGTTTCATGGCGGCCAAGTCGGTTTGCATCCGCTCGGCAAGTAAACGGTAACGAACCGGAACCTCGTTTTCCGGTAAATGCAACAAGCGGCCTAGATCGGCCGATGCCTCGGCCTTGTGCAGCAATCCGAAATGGGCCGTACCGCGATAGAACCAGAACGCGGCAGGATCGGCGACTTCCGCCACCTGCACTCCGTCCAACCACTCCAGAGCCCACTCGTAGCGACGATGCCCCACGCAATATCCCGCCAACACCAACCGTATCGCATCGCGCACGCCGGTCGGAAGTCGGTCCACCTCGCGCCGGGTGTCACCGTCGGGCTCAGCCGCCTTCACCGCGATGGGAGCGTCACGAACAAGTGTGTTCAAGTGCGGATTCCACAATGCGGCGGTTTGAATCGACTTGCGAATCAACTCTTCCCGAGAGCCAGGAGGGGCGTTTTTCCACAGCTCGAGAATTGCACGTTTTTTCGGAGCGATGAGCTCCGCGTTATTGATTTCGTCAACAATACCTGAAACAAGTTCCGGAATCGAAGCAGTTCGCAACGTTTCGATCTTGTCCGGAATGTCAGCGGGCGGGTGGGCGGAATCGGCGTAAGAGGTTCGCACGCCACCGAGCAAAACGCTCAACAACAACGCGAACAGGATCCTTGCGAAAAGCCTTCGCGAGGAACAGTCGCTCGACCGGTTTTTCCTGGTTACACCGTGCATGGCTACTGCTTCGCCCTTTTCATCAGTTCGCGAGTGATCGATTCAACCGTGGCTTCGCGGTCACTCAACTCTTTCAAGGCATCCTTCAAATCCTCGGACGGCTCCTGCGGGGGTGCGGGAAGCAGGTCCAAAAGGGCCTCCGTCCGACGGTTGATGCGGACTTGCAGGTTGCGAATCACTCGCAGCTCGGCGATCAGGTCGACCAGGGGTTGTTCCATCTCACCGGAGGCCTCCCCGGATTGCTGCGGCTGCTGTCGGTTCTCTTCGAGTTCTTTCTTGGCCTCGGCGATCGCCTGCAATAACTCTTCCAGACCGAGAATGATGTCCTCTTCGATCGACTGAGTGAGTTTGCCGACATCGGCCCGAGTCAGCCGTTCGGCAACCTCTTTCATGTCGTCACGCGCTTGGCGAAGTGCTTCCGGAACGGCAACTGCGGTTCCATCATCCTTGAGCACCAGCAACGTGCGATCCGCCTCGAGCACGATTTCCGATTCTCGTGTTCCGAGCCGCGACGCCTCCAGCGCATCGGAGCGGGTTCGTTCGTCGAGGGGCACTTGGTCCAACGTCTTGGTTGCGTCGTACACTTCGCGTTGCATCGCCAGCATCCGCCGGATGCGCACGTCGAGCATCGTCAGCAAACGGCCGATTTCTTCCTCTCGCATTTGTCGCAAGATCCGTTCGAGTTCCGCCTTGGCCTCCTCGAGCTTGCGCATCGCTTCTTCTTGCTTTGCCTGCGCTCCCTCACGACGGGCTTCTTCCAGCGCGCGTTGCGCCTCCCACATTCGTTGCTGAGCCTGTTCCAACGCCTTGCCGGCGGGCGACTGCGATTGAGAGCCCGATTCGGTGCCCGGCGTATGGGGCGTACTCGATTCCGAAGATTGACCGGACGGTGGTGAATGCTCGCTCGCCCCTTCAGTGTTGCCGGAGTTTCCCTGCTCTTGGTTCTGCGACGAATTGCCGTCGCCCGATTGTGCGTTTTCTTGTCCCTTTTGCGACTGGGAGCTATTCCGGTCGTTTTCAGAAGATTCTGCCCGGGAATCGGGCCGCGCCTGGGAAGGCGGCTCCGAAGATGATTGTGGCTCGTGGTCGTCCTGTGACGACGGTGTTTTCGAACCATCCTTTTCCGGCTCGTCACTGGGCGACGATTCTCCTGACCGCTCGGCGTCATCACCGGCCTGGGCTTCCGCTCGTTTTGCGAGTTCGCCGGTTCGACGCGCGATATCGCCTTGCGGCTTGCCCAGCGAGTGCGTGTCGGGATCGCTGAACGTCTTCGCGTACAATCGGCGTTGTTCCCCGAGAATTTCACCGATATCGCGGAGCAGTTGCTTGATCGCCTCACGGCGCGCTTGCTGAGTGTCCGACCGATTGCCCTGCTCAAGAATCTCCAACAACTCTTTCAATCGGGCGCCGACTTCTTCTTGATTTTCGATGGCCGTCGACAGGTCGCCTTGCTCGAGCTTCGCCGCGATTTCGTCGAGGCGCTCGCGGATCAGGCGGCGGCGACTTTCGGCACGCGCTTTTTCCAAAAGAGAGGCTCGTTCGGGATCGGTAAGTTGCGTAGTCTCGGAAAGCCGAGCGAGGAGGAGCTCGAATCGCCGATACTGTTCCGCCAATCGCCGTTCCCGTTCGGCCAGTTCCGAGGACGAAACGTCGTTTGTTTCGCCGGAAGCAGAAGGTTCATTCGCTCGTAAGGCGTCGGGTGACGGTACGGGCCCGTCTGCCGCGATTCCCCATGCGAGCACGAAAACGATCGGTACGACAATTCGCCGCACGGCGGAAATGGCCCGAGTCGTTCGAATGCGTCGACCGTTCATAGCTCCCCCTCCAATAATTTGCGGAGCTCTTCGGCGTGGCGTTGCCGCGTGGCGTTCTCGATTTGTCGGTGAGATTCGAGGATGTCTTTGAGAAGTTCGATCGCCTCGTTGTAATCCTCCATTTTCAACATCACGCTGAGCACGTCGTTCATGGCGGCGAGAATGCGCGTCGTTTCGTCGACGGCTTGCCGCAATTCCTCGTCGAACTTAGGTGAATCAGCCGACGGCTCAATCACACGAAGTTTCTCTTCTACATTGTAAAGTTCGTTCGCGATCCGGGCCAATGGTTCAGCGATGTCTTCCAACAAGTGCCTTCGGTCATCGGAGGTGTCGATTCGATTGTTTTCTAGTTCCGCAAACAGGTCGCGAAACGCTTCGGCCATGCTTTCGACGTCGTGACCCGATTTTCCGGCATCTTGCCGAGATCGCACGATCATGAGCCGTCGTGCGAGCGCATCGGGAGCCGATGTCGCCTCGACGAGTTGTTCCCGCATCCTTTCAACATCGGTGATATGTGTCTCGAATCGCTGTCGCAGTACCATTTCGCGGGCTTGTAACGTATTCCGCAACTCTTCGGCGGATACAATTCGGAAAATCCACGGTTCGGAAACCGCTCGATTCGCCCCTCCGTGAAGATTGCATGCGTCGGAAGCTTCGACGGTCAAGGTCACGGTGTCTCCCGGTTTCAGCGCAAAACCTTCGACCGAGATTTCATCGTCGATGCGGCATTCGGCGGGCGGATCGTCGAACGATCGCAACAGATTTCGCGCGGGTTCGAGATTGCCGGAGAATTCGAGACCGACTGCCACTTCGGCAACACCGTGATCATCCGAAACCGTGCCGATAAGCGGAATGACGGCCGTGGGGGTGATCGTCGCGCCGATTCCCTGCGTCCGCACCGCCAATCGAGGCGGTAGATCGGGAACGACCGCCAACACGACCGGATACGGCTCGCGCATTCCTACGCCGTCCGCATCTTCCAAGTCGATGAGAAGTGTGCCGCCTGTTGCAAGTTCGTTCAATCGCACCTCAAACGCTCGTTCACCGGTGCTTCGAAACGTCGGAGACGGCGTATCTTGACGCTGTGAACCCGAAGATTGTTTCCACGAAACCATTCCCGAAACGATCGGTTTGTTGACCTTGCAATCGAGAACAACGGACGTGCCTTCGAAGACGCTCATCAGGCCTTCGATAGGGCGCGTTTCGGATGCTTTCTTGAGATAGTCCGGGTATTCGAAGCGTATTGCGGCGTCGACAATGACCGGTCGTTCGACAAGAGCGATTTGCAAATCGTTCAGCTTCGCATCGCCCCCGTACACATCGAAAACAACCGGATGGGTCAACGAGCGAAACACGTACGTGTATTTCTGCCATCGGTCCTTCGACGGATCGGCAATCCCTTCACGAACCATCGGTTCTCGGATACGGCGTCCGGCCGCGTCGCGGTAAACGACCGACACGCGGTCCGGTATTTCTTTGCGAGTATCGGCCTTTACGATCAACGTGAAGTCGTCGCCGCGAGGCACCCTGGCCTTCCCATCGGTGAATCCTTCGACCGTCAACAGCACTCGGCGCGGCCAGGGTCGGTCACTAAGCCCGAGGTAGCGGTCTCCCCACATCACGAAAAGGCCCGGGAAAACGACGCCGGTTACGGCGGTCACAAGCACCAGCGAGGCTACGAGCGATCCTCGTCGCATCAATCGCTTCATATTCAGCAAGAGGCGACATTCTTCACCGGACGCGAAGTCGGCAGCTTGACGCGCGACGCGATCGAACATCGACGCCCCGAGTGAGCCGGGAGCGAACGAACCGGCCAGTTCGACCGTGGTGATAAGGCTTTCCCCGAAACCGCGGTGTTGTCTTTCGAGCAATACCGCCAGGGTGCGATCGGAAATCTTGCGGAAGATACGCATGATGCCCAGGAACACGAACAGCCAGACGGCCGCCGCCACAACGGCAGCGAGCACGGCGATGCGGACGGGCTGATTCGGCTCCCAGAACCAATCGATCCAAAGCGACAGCCAAAAACCTGCGACCAGGCATGTGACGACCGCGAGAATCGCTTCGGCGATTACGTACCGGCGGACGGCGCGGCGCGCTCGCCCTAGGAGCGATCCAACGACCGCCGGCACGGCTTGCGATTTGTTTCGATCGGTCGTGTGCATTACGGAATTGCGAATCTCGACAATCAAGGAAACGGTCAGGCCAACCGGTTGAGGCGGCGAATCAGCCACTCCATCGACAAGCAGGCGGCAATCAATCCGAGCATCCAACCGAACCAACGCACTTGCCAAGTACGATCGATCCCGATAGGGGTCAGTACAATTCTGGATCGGTCGGGAAGCGAGTCCACGATGGTTGCCCATGTGGCCGCGTCCAATGACTCGAGCGGTACGTACCGGCCTCCTGTTGCTTCAGCGATTCTTTCCAAGGTCGCCTTGTCTTGGGCGGCGTGCAGCTTTTCGAGTTCCGGTACGCGGACGCGGATTTCTTGCGAAAGTCGCTCTTCACCGCCGTCGGGCAGCCGTAAGGACACCCGGTAAGTGCCTTCTTCAACGACGGGAAGATGGCCGACAAACATGCCTGGCCGCCCGGGTTCGGCCGCCAATCGAATCGTTTGTACGTTGTGTTCGGGGGAAAGGACTTCCGCTTCGACATCGGCGGCGCGATACGGCTGAAAATCGGTATCCAGCACTTGCGCCCGCAAAGTGACGGTCGTTCCGAGAGAACAATCGTCCGGCGACACCAGCAACACGCCGCGATTCGATTGGCGGGCTAAACGACCTTCGGCGCAATGACGAACCAGGTTGACGACCAACCGCTCGAAGTACGCGGGCTTGACCGTCCGCAACCGCCAAAGTTCTCCACTGCCGACAAATAGGACTCGTCCGGCACCATAAAACTGCTCGGCCAAGTAGACAGGCCTTTGGTTGTCGGAACCCAATGAAGGATCACCGAAATAGGCAAGTACGACGGCAGCCGGCTTCGGACGCCGCGAAATGTGGCAACTGTAGACCCCCTCGAAACTTTCCCACGCGGCCACGTTCTGCTCGGGTGTGTCTTCCAACCAGAGATACGTCGCGTTCCAGCCTTCTTCGGTAAATGCAAGCGGCCAAGCCTCGGCCCCGGAATAGGCGAGAACTTCGGTGACACCGACGCTACGCTGCAACTCGACAGGCAGCAGATTGCGAATTACCTGACAGTCGGGATTTTGGGTCCAACCACCGAGCGCTGTGCCCATGTGCACGTTCCCGGCCTCGACGATCAAGCCTCCTCCTTGTTGCGTTACCCACTGTTCGAGCTGGCGTTGTGCCTCAACCGGAAGTTGCGACCAATCGGGATCGAATGCAAAGACGACATCGTATTCGGCAAGTTCAGCGAGGCTCGCCGGAAATTGATCGAGAATTCGTCTTCCCTCTTGCGACATGCCCGGCTGTCCCGTTTGTAAGAACACGTCCGACTCGATCGTCGGGTCTCGCCACAGGACGCTTCGCGCGAACTGATAATCTCGCGTCGGGCCGCCGGCAAACAAGAGCACGCGATTTCGCCGATCGACGACTTCGACGACGACCTCGGCAAGGTCATCCGTCGCGTCGCCCGCCGCTTCCGAACGAATCTTCAGGCACAAGATAAACCGGCCGAGATCGTTGAAAACGTGCTGAAAGGGCACAGAGACGAGTGCTTCGGCGGGCATGGTAATGCGCTTGGCCGCAATTTGTTCACCGGTTCCTTCTTCTCCAGATCGCGATGCAGGGCGCACGAGTAATTCCACGTCGACCGAGGTCCCTTCGGCATGCACTTGCCGGAGAAGTCCCGTAATGTGACACGGATCGCCCGGATAGATGCGTTTCACGACTTCCAGACGTTCGACGGACACGTTGCGTGGTTCTTCCGTTTTCCCCACCCCCACAGCATGCACGGGAGATTTCAACCGGTCGAGAATACCGGGATCCTCGGCGGGAACGCCCGCGTTCGAAGCCCCGTCGGTAATCACCATCACCGCCGCAGGCGGATGATCTTGGGTCTGCTCGGCTAAACGTGCCAGGGCATCGCCGAGGCGTGTTTGATCGCCGCCGGGCGATAGTTCCTTCACCCAATCGGTTGGGGCAACTTCGTCGCCTGCTATTTCTCGGCCTTCGCCTTCTCGCACAAGCCGGGGAAACCGGCCGATCTCCTTCAATTCTCGATCGAATCGGAACAGTCTCACCTCATGTCGGTCGCGAACCGCCTTGAGAGTCGAAGGTCGAGTCAGCATATCAAGGGCCTGTGAGAGCCTCGACGTGCCGGCACGAGAGGCGGAATTCCCGTCGGTGATCGACATGCTCGAACTGGTATCGATCAAGATGTCGACGTGCGAAGGCTGCAACGTTTCACGCTCGCGATAAATTCCCGGTTCGAGCCATAACAGAAAAATTCCGATCAGGGCTGCAATACGTAAGAATGTCAGAAATTTTGCGACAAGGGGCCTCAGCTCGACGGCATCCTTGCGATACATCCAAACGGCATAGGCCAAGACCGCCGCCAAAACGATTCCCGGCAGCAGCCAATCACTCGGCTGTTCGATACGTCCCCAGCGGAACGTCGAATGCACGACGGACTGGGCCAGCAGCGGAGGCAAAGCGTCGATCATCGTCTCGGCCCTCCCGCTGCGACCGGCTCGCCGGGATGATAGCTCGTCCAACGAGCAGCCGCTTGCTCCAACAGCAGGAACACGATCAGCAGATACAACACTGCGCGTGCCGGTGTGCCCGACCGATCTTCGGTTACCGCCGTCGCCTCCGACGCCGGGATGAATGCGTCGACGAGATTCCCGAATTCTTGTGCGATATCGCCGGGTTCAAGCAGCGTCATGTCGCCTTCTTCCGGATCGACATTGACGGCAAAGGCTTGTTCCTGGGGATTTCCGGATATATCCACGAGACACAATCGGTAAATTCCCTGGGCGGTCGTGCGCGGTAGTTCAAGTTGCGTCGCGTTTGTTCCCTGCGGCGGCGGGATCGTTTGCGGTGGTCGCCCCAACTCGGCAGGTGGCTCCCAACGGAGCACGGGTTGCCAACGATCCAGCCGGAATAGAAATCGCGGACGCTGTCCGACGTGCAACACGACGGCTTGCGATGAGCCGCGATGCAGGTAACGTTGCAACTCGAGCATGGTAATTACAAAACTCGGGTTTCCGCGGGCCCAGTTGTTCCATATCGGCGCTGCCGTCGTCAAAAAGACGATCACCTTGCCTTTGCCTACCGGAAACTCGTAGGCCAGCGGGGCCCCATTGCGGAGTTCGGCAATTACCTTTGCGCCGGATTTCGTTTTCTCGGTATCGACTTCGACATATCGTAAGACGCGCACCGTATTCAAAAACGTACTCCCCATTCCCCGAAACGCGGCAAAGATGGGATGATCACTGAACAGAACGTCGGGGGCGGCCCGCAATCGATCGATCGGAAGGTCTCGCGGACCAAGCAACGGTACGGGCATAACGGGGTGGTCGCATTCGTAGAGTAGTCGTGTGTACTCGCGCAGGTCGGCGCGTTCGCCGATGAAAAGGCAAACCCCACCGCCTTCGGCAGCGTACTCCGACAGGGCCCGGGCAGTCGACGGAGTCGGCACGTCCCAGTCGAGCAAGAAAACCGCGTCGAATTGATTGAGCTTCAAATCCTCGATCGCGCGAGGCGTTTCGACCTGCGGTACGATTCCCGTTCCGGCTTCGCCTCCGGGCGCCAATGCCGCGGCCACGTATTTGGCACTTTCTCCCGCGGGCGAAGCGTCGACCAAAAGCACACGAATCTCTTTCGGTACATGGATCGCTGCGAAATATGCGTTGTCGGTTGCAACGGCATCGGACTCTAGAGAGGCGGTCACGGTGTGCGTGCCGGCCGTTCTAAATGCCATTGTCGTCCGCACCTCGGCCGTACCGGCGGGCGGAATGCGATCGATCGTCGCCGCCGGCAGGACGGCTTCATCCGTCTGTAGCCGGACCAACACGTTGCGAACCTCGTCTTGAGACTGATTCCTGACTTCGACTGCAATATCGAACGGTACGTCGACGGCTATGTTTTCGCGGATCAGCCGTACATTCGTCACCGTGAGGTTTGGATGGGCACGATCGACGACGCGCACGAACCGCACCGTCGCATCCGCCGAGTCGAGCTCGGCAAGCGATTCTTGGACCTCGGGACGTGCGATGTAATTCCGCCGACGAAAGTCGGAAACCACATAAACGATGTGGCCTTCCGTCGGTGATTCGGAGCACCAGCGGGCTGCCGAATTCAAGGCCTCGGCCGGACCGTACGCGCCGGCCGTCGGTTTCACACTCTCCAGGAACTCAGTTATGCGCGTGAGGGTTTCCGTTCCAACGGCTTGGCGGTAGAAATCGACGGTTCGCTCTTCTTCCGAAAATGATGCCTGAGAAAACCGCAGGATCGTCACCAGCGATCGGCTTCGATCACGGGACGCGGCCAGCGCGATTTGTCGGACCGTCTGCTTGGCATTCTCCCAAGCGTCGACACCTTCGGCCTGATCGCTCATCGAGTAGCTGTCGTCGAGCAGCACGATTACGTGTTTGGTTCCGCTACCAAGATTACCCCACCAGTCACCCGCGAGCGGTTGCGCGACGAAGAGGGCCAACAACGCCAATACCGCCATTCGCAAAAGCAGTAAGAGCCACTGCTTGAGCAGGATTTTCCGCTGATTTCGTTTTTTGGCGGCCAGCAGGAATTCCATGGCAGCCCACGGAACGCGCCGCCGCCGAAACAAGTTGATCAGGTGGATGATTACCGGGACGGCAACCAAACCCAATGCCCACAAGAAAAAGGGATAGGCAAATCCTGCCATGCCGCTAACTCCTCCTTATCGCCGACATGCGGTAAGAAAGAAATGCGGCCAAAGCGGCATCGAGCGGTTCTCCGGTGCGTACCAGAGTGTAATCGACGCCACCGCGGGCGCACCCGCGACGGACCTCTTCGAGATACTTTCGGAGTTCCTGAAGATAGCCCTCTCGTAATGATCTGGCGTCGCACGGAACGACTTCATCCGTTTCGAGCGACTCGAATCGTGTCGGCCCCGAAAGGCGGAATTCCAGCTCGTCGTCGTCGAGGACATGGAACACGACGACGTCGTGCCCCTTGGCGCGTAGGCCCTGTAACCCTCGAAACAAGCCTTCTCGCGGAATCAGCAAGTCGGAAACGAGCACCACCAACCCACGGCCCGGCATGTGGTCGACCGCCGCAATCAAGTTCTGATAGATTTCCGTTTTCTGCGCGGGCACCGACACATCGAGCGCTTGTGTAATCATTTCCAATTGCGATCGCTTGGAACGAACCGGCACGCTCGCCCGAACGGATTCGTCGATCGCCAGTAATCCAACCGCGTCTTGCTGTCGCAGGAGCAGATAGGCCAGGCTTGACGCAAGCGTGCACGCATATTCGTACTTGTTCAGCGGCCCGGATCCGTATTGCATGCTGGCGGACACGTCGACCACCAACAAGCAACGAAGGTTGGTGTCTTCTCGGAATTGTTTGACGTACAGCCGGTCTTGGCGCGCCCACACCTTCCAATCGACGTGGCGGGGATCATCGCCCGGCGCATACTGGCGATGCTGGAGAAACTCGACCGAGTTTCCCGTGTACGGACTGGCGTGCATGCCGCTCAGAAAACCTTCGACGACCTGTTTTGCGCGAAGTTCCAAGCGCGCGATGCGTCGCAGCGTCTCAGGATGCAAAAATCGCTTGGAACCGGGCATCGTTCGAGAGCTCGTCTTCGCGGTCGGGCGTGTTTTCGATCAGCTTGCGGATGACGTCATCGGGCGTTACGCCCTCACTTTCGGCGACGAAGCCGAGAACCAACCGATGACGCAGGGTCGGTGCGGCCAGCTCGCGGATGTCTTCACAGGTGACGTGCGGCCGTCCGTGCAGCAGAGCACGTGCCTTGGCGCCCAAAAGCAAGAACTGCACGGCACGAGGACCGGCGCCCCACGTAACGTACTGGGAAACGAAATCGGGAACGCCCCCCTCCCCTACCCGTGTCTGTCTTACGATGGCCAGCGCATATCGAATCGCATGGTCCGACAGCGGTACTTCGCGAACGACTCGCTGCAATTGGAGAATCTCTTCGCCCGTCAAGACCGGTTCGACTTCGTCGATTTCGGGGGCGGTCGTGCGGCGTGCGATTTCAAACTCTTCATCGAATCGCGGGTAACGCACGAACACCTTGAACATGAAGCGATCCTGTTGGGCCTCGGGCAAGGGATAGGTACCTTCCTGTTCGATCGGGTTTTGTGTCGCCAGGACAAAAAACGGATCGGCAAGTTTGTGACGGGTGCGTCCCACCGTGACTTGCCGCTCTTGCATGGCCTCCAGCAGCGCGGCTTGCGTTTTGGGCGGGGTGCGGTTTATTTCGTCGGCCAGCACGACGTTCGCAAAGAGCGGACCTTCCAAGAAGCGATAGTTGCGTGTGCCGGTCGTGCGGTCTTCTTCGATGATTTCGGTGCCGGTGATGTCGGCCGGCATCAAATCGGGAGTGAACTGAATGCGGCTGAAGGACAACATCAGGCTGCGGGCCAGCGTGGAAACCATCAACGTCTTCGCCAACCCGGGAACCCCTTCCAGCAGGCAGTGTCCCCTCGCGAACAACGCAATCAGCAATTGTTCGATGACTTCGTCCTGTCCGACGATCACGCGGTGAAGTTGCTCCAGAATCTTTTCGCGGGCCGCGTGGAGTTTTTCGATCGCCGATGCTGCTTCCAGGGGAGCTTTGTCGCCGTGGTTGTCCATCGTTCTATCTCGTGGGAAAGTTCGGTTTGTGGTCTGCCGTTTATCGCAAATCGGTTGCGCGTCGTCGATCCGTTCTCATCGTTGGTAGATCGGAAGACAAGCTTTTTCCAATTGCAAGATCGTCAAGTTGATGGAAGTGGTGTACACAGGACCGATGTACCCTTGGCTCCAGGAACCATCGGGCTGTGCTTCGCGTACCAGTTTTTCGGCAATTTGATCGAAATACTGTTCCCATGCGTCCCCACCTTCGCGGTACATGACCTGGGAATAGTATAGATGCGCGTAGTGCCAGTGGCCGCTGGGCTGATTCCTCACGTCACGGAATGTGGTTTGGCAGTACGCCAAGAGTTTGGGCACGTATTCGTCGTCGTACTCTCCGGCGTTGAACAGGCAGGCGACGGCGGCCGCGGTGATCGCCGGTCTTGCACCACCTCCTTTCGAGCTGTATTGCACTCCTCCCTGCGGAGTCGTGCATCGCTTGATGTAGGCGACCGCCTTGTCGATGATTTCTCGTGGAACGGGGATTCCTGCGTTGCGACAGGCCCTAAGCCCTTGCACTTGCGTGATGGTCGTCGATCCTTCGTCGAAGTTGTTTCCATCTTCGGCACTCACGTAACCCCAGCCTCCCGCAGAAGTTTGCGCACGCCCCGTGAACTCCACTGCCTTGGTCAGAATTTCCACAAGTTCTTCGCGACGGTCGATATCTTCTTCTTCACCGAGCACTTGTGAAAGGAACAACATCGCGAAGCCGTGCCCGTACGTATATCGGTCGTCGCGTAGCGGATCGCCGATCAGCCCGTTCGGTCTCGCAGTGGCCGTCAAATAGTCGACGGCACGCCGTATGTTGGGAGCGTACCGCCCCTGCGTGGTCGTGGAACCTTCAGCGAGCATCGCCATGCCGGCCAGTGCAGTCATCGCAGTTGGGTATTGCCCGTTCTGTTCGGACCAGTTGCCGCGCCCCGATTGCCTGGCCGCCAGCCAATTGAGCCCTCGCTCGACGACGCCGTCGATTTCCGCTTGCGTCGGACGTGCAGCCTTAGCTTGGGCGTTCACGAGGCATCCCAACAACAACGTCATTAGACACCCGATAAGGGGCATCGCGCGTTCGGCGAGAGATCGCTTCGGGCTAAGACGGGTAATCTGGACGGCCATGATCGTTGTGGTTCGTTATCCTCTTTTCGAACGATCTCAGTTTGTCGTCGGGAGCAAGACCCAAAAGTCCCATCGTCGATTCAAAGGACATGCTACCAGAACAACGTACGAATGATGCGTTTCGGGTCGACCTTGTCATCGTCGGCCGGGGTGTCGGCGCGGTCGGTGAACCGCAACGTCACGACGGCTTGCTGGAGTGCGATCTTGACGGCATCTTCTTCCGGAACGGACTCAATGTTGAAGTACTGAGACATGTTGTTGTGCCACGTATCCAGCACCAGTTTTCCGGTTCGTTTATCGATTGCTTGAACTCGTGTCTGGTACGTGCGAACGGCCCCGGTCTTCTTCCAGAACAGACCGCCGAACACCAACACGGGGGAGTCGATCGGTTGATCGAGCGGCAAGTACGTGTTTTCAATAACGGCCGGCTTTTCCCACAGTTGTTTTCCGTCCTTGGCGATTCGGTAGACTTCCGCTTGCGAAAGCGAGATGCATCGCATCGACCGGAAGGGACCGATCGGGGAAACGATCGGCGCAGGTTCCGACGAGGGATCGCGGAAGCCGAGCACAATGTGATACTCGGCGCCGTTATCGAAGATATTGATGGATACGGGAGTTTTGTGCGGATTCAATTTCGCGTCACAAAGCACAGTGCCCGTCGGCATATGAACAAGCCGCCACCGGCCGTTGTGAGGTTCGTAAATTCCCACACGTCCGCCGGAAAGAACAGCCGTCATGGGGTTGGGCAGCCCCGCATCTCGTGGCACAACGAATTCTTGCACGACTCGCTCGTCTTTCACGTCTTCGTACGTGATACGAAAAGCGGTCGCGCCGTTTTGTGTTCGCAGTAGATATCTTCCAAGTGAGCGTAAGACCGGTCGCGTTCGGTCGAAGTCTCGTCGCGCGAGCTCGGCGCCGTCGTTGGTGCTGTAGAGAATTGTTTCCGGATTGGATCCTTCGGTTTGGCACGCAACGAATTCACTACAGGCAGTCAACAATCGTCCGGCCGGCACTCCCGTCCTTTCCCAAAGAACATGGCCGGTTGCCGCATCGCGCGCCCGCAGGGTGTTGCCGATGCGGAAGATCACGGTGCGCCCGTCGGCAATTGCCGTCGTGTGCTGGACAAACGGCATGTTGGACGGAATGCCAAGCGAGTTGTCGTCGATTGTCGCGGTGACGCCTTGATCGATCCACAGCGGTATTTGGGGGGAGTCATGCTGGAGATTGAACGCGGCGCAGAGGAATCCCGTATCGACCAGCAGGACGTCTCCAATGATCCAAGAACGGAGCCGCGACTGGTCGACTTGCCGTAATCGCTGTTCTTCGATACCGGTCAAATCTCGAAGCACTCGACCGCGCGCATCCACGATGCGATAGCCGGCAGAAGCCGTACGCAGTACGTCGAGTGCCCAATCTTCGGCGTAGGGGGAGAAATCTTCTTCAATAGCGATGCGGTAGGTGTTGAACAACTCCGGATTGCCGGCTTTCGACACCTTGACGACTTCGATCTTTCCGATCGGCCAAGCCGATTCGGTTTCTTCGCCGATTTGAGTGTCCCGATACCCTGCCAACCATCGGGTTAAGGTCTGTGCCCTTTCAGGATCGACCGCTTCAGCGTCTTGGATGGATTGTGCCGCACAGTCTAAATGATGGGCGATCGCTTGTTGGAAGTCGTCCGTTTTTGCAAGTAACAGACAGGCTTCAGCTCGCACGAAGACGTCCTCCGACTCCGCCAGATTTGTGAGTAGCTGACGCCCCACCAGGCGTTTTTCCTCCCCTGGAGGTTGTTCGACGAGCCCCCTGGCAGCATCTAGGAGCCACGGCTGGACAACTGCATCAAAGACGGGAAAACATCGAGCGGCGGCCGTCACCAACGTCTCGTTGTCGGTATCGGCAGCAGCGAGCACCTCACCGACTTGCTGTTCCATTCTCTCGCGAAGCCTTTGGTCGCACTGGGGTACCAACGCTTCGAGTCCTCGACCTACCCAACCGGCGGCGGAGCGTCGCACGCCGGGGCTGGGTTCAAGTGTGCGATCGCCTTCGTCTAGGATTCGCCGGGCAACTGCGAGATAGCGTCTCCACGCCGATTCATAGCGTCCCAGACCGGTTTCCCCATCGGCAACGACCAATTCGAAGGCGATTTGTTCCTCTGGTTGCGTCAACAGGGACCGAAATTCTTCCAAATATTTTTCGAATTGCGGAAAGTCCCGCTGCGCCCCGTTCAGAATCATCAGCGCCATTTCGCGCTTGAGTGCCGAGGGCGCCTCGGCCGCCAAGAAACCGGATAAGGCCTTCTGTGCATCATCAACGCGATGTTCTTGAAGCGCCAGAACGGTTCGGGCAAACCATGCTCGTCCGTCCTGCGGATTTGTTTGCAGTCGTTCGGCGATCTCCCGGCGAATTGCTTCGGCCTCGTAAAAGGCCTCGACGGCATCCACCGTTTGACTTACCACTTTGCCGTTGTGGACGACGAGATTCCCGAGGCGCTGTGCCGCGGGAGGAATCAAGCGTCGCTTCAAGTCGCCCGTCTCGACGTCGAAGACGGCCACATCACCCGAAGTCAACGGTAGGTAATACTCCGCTCCGTTGAAATACCCGAAGCCGGCCGGTTCCATTGTATCCGGGCGAAACACGGCGTTTTCTCGGACGACCGATCCGTCGTCCATCGACAACACGACCGTTCCGGTTTTGGTTATCAGGAAGACGGTGTGATCGGTAGCACACCCGATGAACAGGCAAGCCGGCGGATTCTTGTATTCCCAAACCTGCTCGCCGGTCATGAGATCCAGGCAGACGACGCCGCCCGTCGAGGCGATAGGCAACAGCACTCGGTTACGGGAGATGATCGGCGTGTAGTCCAATATTTCCGACCGGCCGGTGGGCGACTGTACGACGACGCGTCCACCGATGAGGCGAGGTGCGAACGGGCTGCCCGCCTCTTCCCCCCGTCGAGAAGGGGGAATATATGCCCACATCAGGCTTCGCGTGGTCACGTCGAGCGACACGACGACGCCGGGTGACACGCGGCAAATCAAAATGCCTTCCGAGTATACCGGGCTAAGCCCGCAACCGGCAGCAAGAAGATCTGCGACACCCAGATCCTGGAGGACAGCCAACTGCTGTTGCCAGATGAGGGCCCCCGTTTCTGCCTCCAAAACAAATAAATAGGCATCCGGCCCCTTTCGCCCCATCACATACAATTCATCTTCATGCGGCAAAGGGGGGCCTAGGAAGTCCGTCCCTTCCAGCGGCAAGTTCAGTAGTTGTGAATCACCGCCCACATGCCAACGCAATTTTCCGGTTTCGAGATCGTAAGCAGCGAGCCGATTG
Source organism: Thermostilla marina (assembly GCF_054657455.1). Taxonomy (NCBI): domain Bacteria; kingdom Pseudomonadati; phylum Planctomycetota; class Planctomycetia; order Pirellulales; family Thermoguttaceae; genus Thermostilla; species Thermostilla marina. The sequence continues at coordinate 2,733,087 of NZ_BAAHYR010000001.1, forward strand.
GCGTCCACCTCGCCTTCGGCTTGTCGTCGTACGGCGATCGCCCCGAACGGAACGGCAGCGGTCATGTTCGGAACACGTGACACATCGGAGTCTTCCACCGCGTACAATAACTTTTCGTCGGCGGCCAGACGCCCGTAGGTCTGGTTCGTTGTCAAGCGTGCGAGAAGCACGTCGAGCGAGCGGGAAGCCGACGAATTTCGGGCGGCCGACGCGGCTCCGTGCAGTGCCAACCATGTCCGATCATCCGCCGTATGCCAAAGCCGTTTCCCGGTTGCCAAGTCGATCGCAACGATACCCCGAGCCGTTCGCGCCACGACCTTGTTGCCGATAGCCAGCGGGACGGCCGACGCAAACCTCGTCGTCAAATCGCCTTGCAGCCGCAACGCGGCCAACCGGCGTTCTGTTTCGGCGTCGACGACGGTTGGAACTTTCCAACATGCCAACAGTAACGGATCGCCGGCTTCGACGGAGGCGTTTCGGCTCGGATCGCCCCGAAACATCGCGTACCCACGGATGACCTTTGTCACGCCGGGGTCGGTAACGATCCGATCTTCGAGCCATCGACGCGCTTCGTCGGCATCGGAGAACCACTCAATTTCTTTGCCGCCCAATCGCAGGGGCCGCCCCTCGTAACGCTCCACCGCATCCGCCAAGACTTCATCGACTTTTCCCGATTCGCCGGCTCGATACCAGGCCAAGGCCGTCCAAACCGATAGTGCCGGCTCGTACTCTGCCGCTGTTCGGCACGTCAACCTAAGACGATCGAATAGGATCGCAGCCGCCAGTGCGTTGCCCGAGTCGAGATGCCGAAACGCCAGCAGAAACGTGGCCTCGTAACCGGCGGTCGTGTGATAGTAGCGGCCCGCAATATCCGACACCGCATTCCAGTCATTGGCCTGCAACGCGGCTTCCAATTTGGCTTGGGCAGCCGGTCCGTACTCTTCTTCGAAGGTTTGATACGCGCGGTCCGACAAAGAAGCAATCAATTCGTAGGTGGCATGCCTCAAGCTGCGCAACGTCGCCGAAGACGTTTCTCGGTCTTCAGGAGGCAAGAGCGCGTCTTCGCTTTCGAGCAGCGGGCCCAGACAACTGATTGCGTCGGCCAGCCGATCTTCGCTTAATAGTTCCTTCGCCGTTCGAAACAGCCGCAGCGTTTGGCGATCACCGAACAATACCGGCGAAAGATCGGCAGGTTGGGGGGACTGCGCAAATGTCGGCCCAACACGGGAAACATGGGCCGGGCCCCAGAGGATCGCAAGAAGCGCCGCCGATACGAGAAGCGGCAACCTCCGGCCGTTGGACCGCCGAAAAGTCCGGTGTCTCCCGTTTCTCATGCGGTTCCATCCCTCAGTTTCTCGAACCGGACCCTCGGAGCACTTGTGAACTGAACTACATTTCAAGCCTAGCATGCGGCCGCTCGACCACGGATGACGACGGATTGTTCCGAGGGATTCGATTCTCGCAAATGAACCGGTTTTTCCCCCAAGTAGCATGATACCGGTCGGTCGAGAGGCGAACAAGAAAATGCTCGCTGTTCGACACCGCCGGTCGCCCTGCAATTGGACGCGGATTCCGGCTTGCCGGTTCCGCGAGGTCGCCTGAAGACCGGTCGATTGGAATTCGAGCGTGTGTTCACAAATTCCGTCGCTGATGACCGAAGTCGCAGACGACCGGTTGCCGATAAACATGCAGAATTTCGCCGGCGATCCGTTTGTTTGTGCGCTACGAGGACGCGTTTAGATGCTGAATGGGCGGGAAAACGCGTCCGAAAACCGAAAAACCCTGATTTTCTTGGGGTTTTTCGGGGGAGATCGCTTGCATTTTTTCGAAAAGGCGGTCTAATCACCGGCAAATACGGCATTCGCGGCGTTCCGGCGCACGCGTAAAGCGGACGGACACTACCGTTTTATTTCTTTCCTCTTTCCACATGGAGGGTTGAGGCAAATGGCCAAGAAACAAGCTGCTCCGAAAAAGCCCTTGACCAAGACTCAGCTGTACACCGTCATCGCCGAGAAGACCGGGCTTCAAAAGAAGCAGGTGGCTGCGGTCTTCGATGCGATGACCGAGGAAATCGCCAAGTCGCTGAAGCCCCGTGGTCCCGGTGCCTTCGTGCTGCCGGGCTTGCTGAAGATCGTCAAGAAGCGGGTCAAGGCCAAGCCGGCCCGCAAGATGCCCAAGCCGGGTAATCCCGACGAGATCATCACGGTGCCCGCGAAGCCCGCACACAATGTCATCAAGGTTCGCCCCTTGAAGAACCTCAAAGAGATGGCCTGATCGCCGTTGTCGGGGCCGGCCGAGCCTCGAACGTGCTTTGTTCAGGCCGACACGCACAGTTTTCCGCCTCGTCTCAGCAAGGTCACCTTCGCCGGAACGCCGCCGACCTTGCATGAGTGAGGCTTTTTCTGTGCGCTCGTCTCCCGCCTCGTTTTCGGATGTTTTGGATTCTAGTTTGGCGTTGTTACCGTTGCTCGCCTACCTCGTACTCGGCCCGCAAACGCGAAAGCATGTCGGCAAGGCGCTCCATAGGAAGCCCGACGACGTTGGATTCGCTTCCTTTCATCACGCGAACCCATCCGAGGCGATCCTGATATCCGAAAGCCCCGGCCTTGCCCTCCCACAGGCCGCTGTCGAGGTATTCCTTGAGTTGCGAGTCTGAAAGACGTTCCATGAACAGCTCGGTGGCCTCGACTTCGACCCACGGATCTCGAGAAGGCCGATCCCACAAGCAAATTCCACTGAGCACGCGGTGTCGCCGGCCGCTCAGAAATCGCAAAATCTCTTCCGCGTGATCACGATCGCGCGGTTTTCCGAGAATGCGTCCGCAGCACTCAGCCACGGTATCGCAAGCGAGAATACAGCCGTGCGTCACACGAGGCGCGACGTCCCTAGCTTTCGCAAGGGCGAGACGGGCCACCAGCTCCCACGGGGATTCGCCGCTGCACATTCCACACTCGGCCGAATCGGCCGGAGGCAAGATTTCGAAACGATAACCGGCTTCCTCCAGTAACTGACGCCGCCGAGGCGAGTTGCTGGCCAGGATCAGTCGTTCAGGTTGCCAAGGCTGAGTCGTGGTCATTGACGTTATCCGATGAGAATGCATGTGCGATATCGTCCTTCGCCCCTCTCGTCTTTGTAACGATTCCACTGTACCGTAGCGGTAAGACGCCGCAAGGAATCCCGGTTCGAGATGGACGTTGCCGCCAACGGGCCCGCCGATGGAAATTTCTGTGCTCTACGAAGACAACCACCTGCTCGTCGTCGACAAGCCCGCCGGACTGGCCACCATGGGGTTGCCGGAAGGACGCCCGACTTTGTTGTCGTGGGTGAAAGACTACATTCGCGAACGGTACCGTAAACCGGGCAACGTGTACCTGGGGGTTGTGAGCCGGCTCGATGTGCCTGTCTCGGGTGTCGTCTTGCTGGCCCGCACGTCGAAGGCCGCTTCACGGCTTTCCGAGCAATTTCGGCGACGCCTTTGCCGGAAGTGTTACTGGGCCCTGGTCGGCGGCGTGCCTCGGTCCCGGAAGGGCGAGCTGCGGCACTGGATCGTTCACGACAAGCGGTTTCGTCGGGTTCATATCGAACATGCGCCCACTCCCTTGGGACGTGAGGCCCGGTTGCATTACCGGATTTTGGCCGCGGATGGGGGAATTGCACTGCTGGAAATCGAATTGATCACCGGTCGCAAGCATCAGATTCGCGCCCAGTTTTCGGCGATCGGGCATCCGATCCTCGGCGACATGAAATACGGATCCCACGCAGCGTTCCCAACCGGAATCGCGCTACATGCGCGATCGTTGACGATCGTCCATCCCACTCGCAAACAGGAACAAACGTTTCTGGCACCACCGCCGAAAAGCTGGGAAACACACCACCACTTGTGGAGGGGGGTATCGGAGGAAACGTCTTGAGGTCTCCGATGTCGGGCGACGAACAAAAAGAGAGTTCTTTCAACGCAACTGCCTGATCCGTCAGAAGTTGCGTGGTATTATAATGAACGGGACGTGCATAGCCGTTTTCGATTCTTTCGGAGCGCGACGACGTTGTCCTCTCCTGCTGCCGAAACGGGATTCGAACAATGCGCATTGGCCAGCGGCCTGCTCCAAAAAGAGCAGATTGAAGCCGCCAAGGACAAGCTGCGCCGGTCCGGAATCACTCCGGCAACGACCGCCCGATACGAAGAACGGCTGGCCGAGGTTCTCGTCAACAGCGGTCTGCTGAACGCGTGGCAGGCGAAACAACTGCTCGACGGTCGGACGAAGTTCACCTTAGGTCCCTACCGCATTGTCGATTCGATCGGTCGCGGCGGAATGGGCCAGGTGTTCAAGGGAGAGCATACGGTTCTCGGACGGGTCGTCGCCGTCAAAGTCCTGCCTCGGCACAAATCGAATCCCGAAACCATCGCGAATTTCATGCGCGAGATTCGGGCCCAGGCCATGCTGGATCACGAGAACCTCGTCCGGGCCCTCGATGCGGGCGAAGATGGGAACGTCTATTACCTGATTACCGAATACGTGCCGGGCACGGATCTCCGAAAGCTGATTCGTCGCCGGGGACCGCTTCGCATGCATGCGGCGGCCGCCATCATTTCCCAAGTCGCGGCCGGCTTGCAACATGCCCACGATTTGGGGCTCATTCACCGCGACGTGAAACCGGGGAACATCCTCGTTACTTACGATGGAAAGGCCAAGCTTCTCGATTTGGGATTGGCCGGTCCGTTAGGGGCGGATGCCGAGAAAGATCCTCGCCACGGGCGTATCGTCGGCACGGTCGATTACCTGTCGCCCGACCACATTCGGGATCCGAAACATCCCACCCCGGCGTGGGACATCTACTCGCTGGGATGCACGCTGTATTACGCGGTCACCGGCAAGGTGCCGTTTCCCGGAGGAACGACCGGCGACAAGGTGCGGGCTCATTTGGAGTTGCGGCCTCTGGACCCACGACGGCTCAACCCTGAGCTGGACGCCCATTTCGTCGATGTGATGGCCGACATGATGGCCAAAGATCCCCGCGAGCGTCTGCCGTCGGCGCAGGCGGTCATCGAGGCATTGTCGCCGTGGGTCGACGGACCGGTGCCCTTGGATGATTCCGCCTGGCTACGGGCAGGCCTGCAACGTTTGCGACGGAAAGCGTCGGTCGGGACGGTCATTCCCGTCGAGGCATCGGCGCTGGCCGAAACGAAACCGAGTTTCACGAACGCCTTCGACGCGCTGCCGCAGGCCGAGACGAATTCGGAGGCCGCAACGACCAACGATGCCCCGGAGCCGTTGCCGTTGAACATTACGGCTCCTCCCCTATACGAGGACCGACTGAGCCTGAGTCTCGTCGGCCCGGTTCTCTTTTTCGTGATCCTCCCCCCCGTTTTAGTGGGGGCAGTCCTCTGTTTGTGGAGGTTTTGGCTCACTCGTTGACTTCCCGAGCATCCGATTTTCTCGTTGGAGACGAAGTGTCCATCCAACGTCAGGGACGCCGATGTGTACTGTGGCGATAAGGAATTCACCGAATGGGCCGCTCTTTCGGGTGGGAGTTTGCTTGCTCGGCGTCGTGAATCCTATAGGATTCTTGGGAAATTATGGTATCGTCGCACCACGAAGCGGGTATCGGGTAACAAGGTCGGTGCAATAGCGACCGTTCTTGCCCCCTTTGTGTTCCATTCGAGTCTGAGAGGCAGCTTCCATGGCGGGACTGGTTCGCTTTTCCGAGGCGGCATCCCTGGCGTTGCATGCAATGGGGATCTTGGCGCGTAACCCCGATCGACGTATGTCGAACGATGAACTGGCAACCGCTCTATCGGCGTCCACGCATCACCTGGCGAAGGTGATGCAGCGACTGGCACGGGCCGGGTTGGTCAAGTCGACGCGAGGACCGCGAGGCGGTTTCCAGATCAGCCGCCGTCCGCACGAAATTCGTTTGGCTGAAATCTATGAAGCGGTCGATGGTCCGTTGCCGGAGCGTGGTTGTCTTCTGACCGATCAGATTTGCAGCGGCGGCGAATGCATGTTGGGGGATTTGATGGGAGCCATCCACCAACAGGTAGTCAGTTATCTGGAGCACACGACCCTTGCCCAGATGGCCAACGGGCTCCACATTGTGGGTGCGTGACCGGACGACGCGGCGTACACGACCGCTGTCGACCGGAATTGTAGTTCTACGGAACCGATCCGAACGCGATTGCTCCATGACATCTTCTCATGTCGGTGATGCCGCTCACCGTGAAAAGAAGGCGGTTGCGGCACTCTCGTTGGCAGCGGCCGTCGTGCTCACGACCACGAAATTGGTCGTGGGATTGGCAACGAACAGCTTGGGGATCCTCTCCGAGGCATTGCATTCCGGTCTCGATTTGGCCGCGACGGGCATGACCCTTTGGGCGGTGTACGTGGCGGCGCGACCGGCCGACAGCGATCACACGTACGGGCACGGCAAAATCGAGAATCTTTCTGCACTTGGGCAAACTCTGTTGTTGCTGGCCACCTGCTCCTGGGTGCTGTACGAGGCGTGTGCTCGACTTTTCTGGAAAGAAAGCGTCCATGTCGAAGCGTCGTTCTGGGCGTTTGCAGTCATCATCATCTCGATCGCGGTCGACGTTTGGCGCGCTCGCGCGCTGAAGGCGGCGGCAGACAAGTTTCAAAGCCAGGCATTGGAAGCCGACGCCTTGCACTTTTCCAGCGATATTTGGTCGTCCCTAGTGGTTTTGTTGGGTTTGGTCGGTGTGTGGCTGGCCGGCCGTTACAACTTGCCCGTTGCAGCGCATGCCGACGCAGCGGCGGCCGTCGTCGTGGCCATTCTGGTCTTGTGGGTTTCACTAAGACTGGCTAAGAGCGCGATCGACGAGCTGCTCGATCGAACTACCGAAGAAACGGTAACCCGTGTCCGCGAAGCGGCTGCGTCGGTCGAAGGCGTGGAAGACGTACATGATATCCGAGTGCGCCGCAGCGGAGCCTCGCTCTTCGGCGACGTGACGGTGACGGTGGGACGCCATCGCAGTTTCGAGCATGCGCACCGGGTCGCCGACGAGGTTGCCGAGGCTGTTCGCGACGAATTCGACGGGGCGGACATCGTCGTTCACGTAGAGCCGGTAAAAACCCCCGAAGAACCGCCCATTCGCACGATTCAAGTGCTGGCGGCTCGCCATGAATTGTCCGTACACGACATCCGATTTCTCCAGGACGGTCGAGAAACCGTTCTCGAGCTACACTTGGAAGTGCCTCCCTCGCTGACCTTGGCCGAAGCACACGCGGCGGTCACTCGATTAGAAAACGAGGTCTGCCGTCGGCTTCGCGACATCGATCGTATCGTCAGCCACATCGAACCCTGGAGCGATCGATTCGCCGCTGGCGTCACGGCAGAAATGCCGCAATCCCTCAAACGCGTCTTTGCCGAGTTCACGGCAGAATACGGTAAAGGATTGTCCGTCCACGATGTGCAATTGCGCTATGCCTCGTGCGGGCTATCACTTTCGTTTCATTGTGAACTCCCCGGCGACACGAACATCATTGACGCGCACGACATGACGCGCCGCTTCGAGCGCCGTCTTCGTGCAGCCGCTCCCGATTTGGCCCGGGTAGTGATTCACGTCGAACCTGCCGGAGCGCACAGGAACGGCGAGCCGTCAGACGACGACCCGCCTTCCAGGGCTCAAGATGCAGCGTCCGGCGATTAGCCGTCCGGGATCGCGATTCTACAGTTCACGAATCCAGATGTTGCGGAAGCGAACAGGATTCCCGTGGAACTGAAGGTGCAACGGTTCCTTTTCACCGTGCGGTTCGTATTCGGGCGGTTTGTGCCAGAAGGTGCCCCCTTCCAGCTCGAAATGGTTTTGGACCAACACTCCGTTGTGCAAGACGGTTACATAGGCGGGTTCTACAAGCTTGCCGTTTTTGTCGAAACGCGGCGCGGTGAAGATGATATCGTAGGTCTGCCATTCCCCGGGTTTCCGAGAAGCATTCACCAACGGCGGATGTTGCTTGTACACGGCACCGCATTGCCCGTCGTAATAGGTGGGATTTTCGTACGAATCGAGAATCTGCACTTCGTAACGCCCCATCAGGTACACACCGCTGTTGCCGCGCCCCTGTCCGGCTCCCTCGACCTTTTCGGGGGTGGCAAATTCCAAGTGAAGTTGGCAATCGCCGAATTTCTGTTTCGTCGTGATTCCCGTCCCGCGGGCGATCGCGTAACCGTCCTTGACGATCCATTTATCGCCACCTTCCCAGGCCGACAAGTCTTTACCGTCAAACAGCACGATCGCATCGGCCGGAGGACCGTTGTTTTCTCCCGGAGTGACGACCGGCGGTTCGTCCCACACACGACCGCTCTTATATTCCTCGGCCTGCAACTCGCTCAGTAACAGCGGCGTTGCCGCAGTAAGGATAATCACCACCTGCCGTAAGGCTTTCATGGGTCGGTAGCTCCTGGCTGTAGGGAATCGGAAGGAGAGAGACTAAGGCGAAACCACTTCGCCGGGAAAGTTGCAACAGAAAGGCCGCAACGACCACGGATTTCAGAATAGCTTCGCTTCCATAGAGACGTCAATCCGGCCGCAAATCGTCGGCAGAAAACGCCGACTGCCCGTTTCGATTGCGAACTCGAACCGGCGTGACTATCCTATGGGGCTGGCCGACGTGCGAGAAACGGCGCCCCGTCGGCCGATTCGAACGGCAGCGTGCCGGATCGTGAGGACTCTTGGTAACTCGAATTCCACGAAGGGAGTTCGTATGAAACTGTTACGTATCGCAATGTGCGGATTGGTCGGTCTCGGCCTGATCCTGGCCACTCATGCGACCGTGTCGGCCGCGAATGACGCCATAGTGCCGGTTCCGCGGGAGCAAGACTGGTGGATGGCCCGTCACAACAGTATGAACGAGCGGGTCAAACAAGGGAACGTCGACTTGATCTTTATCGGCGATTCCATCACGCACGGCTGGGAAGGCCAAGGGAAGGCCGTCTGGGACGTCTTCTACGGCAATCGAAATGCCGTGAACCTGGGCATCGGCGGTGATCGTACCCAACACGTGTTGTGGCGGTTGGAAAACGGAAACATCGACGGCATTTCACCGAAATTGGCCGTCGTCATGATCGGCACCAACAATTCGCGCGACAACACGCCGGAAGAAATTGCCGAGGGCGTCGAAGCAATCGTTCAAAAGCTCCGGGCGAAACTTCCCGAAACGAAAATTCTCCTGCTGGCAATCTTTCCTCGCGGGGAAAACGACGAAGACCCGCTGCGTCAAACCAACATGAAAGCCAACAAACTGATTGCCGAGCTCGACGACGGAAAGATGATCCGGTTCGTCGACATCAATGCGAAGTTCTTGACGAAGGATCGCGTCCTCACGCGGGAGATCATGCCCGACCTGCTGCATCCGAACGAAAAAGGCTACATCATTTGGGCGAATGCGATCGAGCCTTACGTCGCCGAAGTCTTGGGACCGCTTCCTAGCGGCCCCCAAGAAGCAAAGGATCCTGTACCGGCCGATGATGAAGGATTCGTGCCGTTGTTCGATGGAAAGTCGCTTGCCGGTTGGCATAAGGAAGGCGGCGGGGCGACGTATGCGGTCGAAGACGGCTGCGTCGTCGGACGCGTCGGTCCCGGCCCGAATACGTTCTTGTGTACCGACAAGACTTATCGGAACTTCATTCTGAAGCTCGAGGTCAAGCTCGACATCCCGGGCAATTCGGGAATTCAGTTCCGGAGCCATATTCGCGACACGGGGCGCGTGTACGGCTACCAGTGCGAAATCGACCCGTCGGATCGCGCCTGGTCCGGCGGTATCTACGACGAAGCACGCCGTGGATGGCTGTACCCGTTGGAAAACAAGCCGGCGGCTCAAAAGGCCTTCAAGCTGGATGATTGGAACGAGTACGTCATCAAGGCTGTCGGCAACCACTTGCAAACGTGGGTGAACGGCGTCCCTTGCGCCGACTACATCGACGTGTCGGCGGACATGGACCTGGAAGGCTTCATCGCCTTGCAAGTCCATCAAGGAAAACAAGGCCAAATTCGTTGGCGGAACATCCGCATCAAGGAATTGCAATAGTCCGCACGGCCGAAGTTGAACGTTCCGCGTAACCTCGCTTGCCTCGGCCCGACTGCCTCCTGCCCGGTTTGGCGGTCGGGCCGAATGCGTTACGATAGAGCGATGTGCTCAAATCGACGCTCGCCGCGAAAAAGGAGTTTTGCCGCATGCACTTCTACTCACTTCAGTCGGGCAGTCACGGCAACTGTCTGCTCGTCGAGAGCAACGGCACCAAGCTGCTCTTCGATGCCGGAATCAGTGGTGCGAAGGTAGAGCGGCGACTGCGGGCTGTCGGGGTCGATGTGCGGTCGGTGACGGCAGTCGTCGTGTCGCACGATCATCGCGATCACGTACAATGCGCGGGTATTCTGTCGCGCAAATTTGGAATTCCGGTATTCATGACCCAAACCACATACCGCGAAGCCGACGCCCGCGTCAATCTCGGACGAATCGAGCGATTACGGCACTTTTCGTCCGGCGACGTGCTTCAATTCGGGCATTTGCGGGTCGAAACGATCCCGACGCCGCATGATGCTGCCGATGGGGTGGCTTTCGTCGTCGATGACGGTCGGCGTCGATTAGGAATCCTGACCGATCTCGGCCATCCGTTCGCGGGCTTGGACGGCATTCTCGAGTCGCTCGACGCCGTCTTGTTGGAAAGCAATTACGATCCGCAGTTGCTGGAAACCGGCAGCTATCCTCCGTTTCTCAAAGCCCGCATTCGAGGGAGTCGAGGACACCTTTCGAACGACGAGAGCGCGCGCCTCGTCGGTCGATTCGGCAAACGGCTGCAATGGGTGTGCCTGGGCCACCTTTCGGACGAAAACAACACCCCGCATCGTGCCGGGCGTACGTTCCTGCGTCACGTCGGCAAGAAACTACCGTTCAGCGTCGCGCCGCACTATGAGGCCGGCCGCCTCCTTCGCGTCGCCTGAGCCGCACACTTGCGCCGACGCAGCAGAAAGGCCGTGGCTGCTCAGCGGTAGCGCGACTTCGCTGTTCCCTCCCACATGTCGGGATTCTTGCCGAGTTTTTCTTTCAACGGCCGTGTGATTTCGTCCAACCGGGAAACCAGTTCTTCAGGCAAGTCGAGATCACCCGCCCGGGCGTTCGAGTTCGCCTGCCGCGGGTTCCGAATGCCGCTGATCACGGCCGTGACGCCGGGGCGATGAAGCAGCCATGCCAATGCCAATTCGACCAACGGGATGCCCGCTTCCTGGGCGATTTTTTCAATTGCGGCAATGGCGGTGAACGTTTCTTCCTCGGCGCCGTCTTCGCCGTGCCGGGTAAGAGGGCGATCCTTCGAAAAATGGCGAGATCGTCCCCGTCCCGGCGGTACCTCGTCGGCATGATGGAATTTGCCCGTCAGCAGGCCGATGGCCAACGGACTGTAACAGAGAATTCCGATATTCTCAGCAAGGCATTTCGGCACGATCTCGTATTCGATCGCCCGAAACAGCAGGCTGTACGGCAACTGGTCGGTTACCGGGTGCCCGACTCGCAGGGCATCATCCAGATCACGCACGCCGAAATTGCACACGCCCGTGTAGCGCACCTTACCTTGACGTTGCAATGTGTCCAGCGCCCGCCAGGTCTCTTCCAACGGAACCTCGCGGTTGTACCAATGCACTTGGTACAGATCGATGTAGTCGGTGCGCAATCGCGACAGACTACGCTCACAAGCCGCGAGGACGTCGTCGTACCGAGCGTTTTCCTGGCTGAACTTGGTGGCGATGACGACCCGATCGCGTCGTCCGACGAGCGCCTTGCCCAGCCGCTCTTCCGACAATCCGTTGCCGTACATTTCGGCGTTATCGAAGAAATCGATCCCCGCATCAATCGCGGCATGCACGGCGGCGATCGAGTCTTCCTCGGGTTGATCGCCCCAGGTGGCGTCGCCGGAAAGCGACCAGCATCCCATTGCAATCCGCGAAACGGTTAGATCGGTATTTGGAAGCGTGATGCGATGCATGAGTCGTCCTCGTTCTGCAAAGGAGCGGTGTTCTATTCGGTCATGCCGCTCGGTCGCCGGCGGCGAGAATAAAGTTGCATCAGGGATAGCTCGACGACCGATAGGAAACCTCGACAGGCGATGACGGCGTGTACGCGCCGGAATTATGCGGATTTCAACAGATACTACAGTAGTTATTTGCCGTCCTTGACGTTATCGACCGAGACCATTTTAATGGCTGTTGGAGTCTGTCGTAACCGCACACGTGTGTCGAACGCGGCGCTTTCGGCGTGCCGCAGGGAAAGCCTTACCGCTGCGGTTGCACGGATGGAATGATGCCGTTCGGTGATCCGTCGGTCGTCGGCTAGTTTTGTGTTGCCGAACATGGCGGGACGGAACCCCGATTGGTGCGGTTTTGTCAATCCGCACCTTCCCCCCCTTAACCACTCCCGATTGATGCAACTCGTCCATTGAAGGCTGACCTCGGTGCAGCCAAAAGGGGCTTGCGCTCGTTTTGGCCCGAATCGCGATATCGGTGCGCGCTTTGCGGATCGAGATTGTGAGGCGTGGTGAATCGCCGCGATCCTTCTCGCCGGCGTTAAGACAGCGACTGCTGGGACTTGTCGTTCACACAAACTACGGGGAGGCAGTCAGGTGGCTGACTCGGATCAACGAACCTGCTCTTGCGAGAACGTCTCGGAAGACGAATTGCTGGCTCAACTCGACGACGTCTTGGAGCAATACAAGGACGTCCCCGGCGGCCTTATTCCGGTGCTTCAAATCGCCCAAACGATGTTCGGGTACTTGCCCGAGGCCGCGCTCAAGAAAATCTCTCTGGCGCTGGGAATTTCGTACAGCGAAGTGGCCGGCGTGGTGTCTTTCTACTCGTATTTCACGACTGTGCCGCGCGGCAAACATGTCATTCGCGTGTGTCTAGGAACGGCGTGCTACGTTCGCGGTGGGAAGGAAGTCCTTGCCGCGTTGAAAGACGAGTTGGGAATCGACGTCGGCGAAACGACTTCCGATCGCAGCTTCTCGCTCGACGTCGGCCGCTGCTTCGGCGCTTGCGGCCTGGCGCCGGTAATCATGGTCGACGACGACGTTCATCAACGCGTAAAGCCGGCACGTCTCGGGCAAATCCTGGAGGCCTATCGAGCTACCGACGCCGAGAGTAACGCACCGCAAGGAGCGATTCGATGACGACAAAGATTCGAAGTGCCGAACAGTTGACGCAATTACGCGATACCATTCGAGCCGATCGTGACGCGCGACGAACGGCAGGCCATCACGAAATCCGAATTTGCATGGGGGCGGGATGTATCGCCTCGGGCGCCGTTGAAGTCAAGGAAGCCCTCGAGCACAGTCTGCATGCGCATGCCATGGCCCGTCACGTCCGCGTGATCGGAACGGGATGCTTGGGCCCTTGCTCGGGCGGCCCCGCCATGGTCGTCGACGGTGTCTTCTATCAGCACGTGCGTCCGCAAGACGCCGATGCCATCGTAACCGAACACTTGCGGCGAGGGACACCGGTCGAGCGCCTTACCTTCCGTCGGGCCGACGGCCGCAGTGTCGCCGGTGAATCGGAGATCGAATTCTTTGCCCGTCAAACGAAGATCGTCTTGCGGAACTGCGGGCGAATCGATCCAACCAGTATCGAAGACTATATCGCCGAAGACGGATACCAGGCGCTCGCGAAAGTTCTCGCTCAAGACGATCCCGACGCCGTGATCGAAACGTTGAAAGTCTCGGGCTTGCGCGGTCGCGGCGGTGCCGGGTTTCCGACCTGGATGAAATGGAACTTTACGCGACAAGCACACGGCGACGTCAAATACGTTGCTTGCAATGCCGATGAAGGCGATCCCGGTGCGTTCATGGACCGAAGCGTGCTGGAAGGCGATCCGCACAGCGTGATTGAAGGCATGGCGATTGCCGGATTGACGATCGGCGCGGAACGCGGCTTCGTCTACGTGCGAGCGGAATATCCCCTTGCGATCGAGCGACTCAAAACGGCCATCGAGCAGGCGCATCAGTACGGTTTGCTCGGCGACGACGTATTGGGAAGCGGGCGGCGGTTCGAGCTTGAAATCCGTATGGGAGCGGGGGCATTCGTTTGCGGCGAAGAAACTGCACTCATGACGTCTATCGAGGGAAAGCGGGGAGAACCTCGACCTCGCCCGCCTTTCCCCGCTCAAAAAGGGTTATGGGGAAAACCGACGCTCTTGAATAACGTCGAAACGTACGCGAACGTTCCGGCGATCGTGCTCCACGGCGGCGACTGGTATGCCGAGCACGGCACCGAGAAGAGCAAGGGCACAAAAGTCTTCGCATTGGCAGGCGCGATCAATAACGCGGGACTGGTCGAAGTCCCGATCGGCATGCCTTTGGGCGATCTGGTCTACGACATCGGCGGCGGAATTCCCGCAGGAAAAAAGTACAAAGCGGCCCAGATCGGAGGACCTTCCGGCGGATGCATCCCCAAGCAGTATTTGAACGTGCCGTTGGACTACGAGTCGCTGGCCGACTTGGGGGCCATCATGGGCTCGGGCGGCCTGATCGTCATGGACGAAGATAGCTGCATGGTCGACGTCGCCCGCTATTTCCTCGAGTTCGTGCAAGAAGAATCGTGCGGAAAGTGCGTTCCCTGCCGTGTGGGCACGAAACGCATGCTCGAAATCATGAACCGCATTTGCGAAGGCAAAGGCGAAGAAGGGGATCTCGAGCGGTTGATCGAGTTGGGCGAAATGATCAAAGACACGTCGCTGTGCGGCCTGGGGCAAACGGCGCCCAATCCCGTACTGTCGACGATTCGGCATTTCGGTTACGAATACGTGGAACACATCCGCGACAAACATTGCCGTGCCGGCGTATGCCCGTCGTTGGTCTATGCTCCATGCGAAAGTGCCTGTCCCGCCAACGTCGATATTCCCGGCTTCGTCTCGTTGGTGGCCGAAAAACGCTACGCCGAAGCGCTTCGCCTCCATCGCGAGCGGAACCCGTTTGCAGCGATTTGTTCCCGGGTCTGCTTCCACACGTGCGAAGACAAATGCCGTCGTTCGACACTCGACGAACCGGTGGCCATTCGAGCGATCAAACGGTTCATGGTCGATCAAGAAGTCACCGTCCAAATTCCCGAGATTCGCGAGAATCCCGAGAATGCCGCCCGCAAGGTGGCTATCGTCGGTGCCGGTCCGGCCGGTTTGTCGTGTGCGTACTTCCTGGCCAGGCTCGGCTATCGGCCGAAAGTCTTCGAGGCCGAACCGAGACCCGGCGGTATGCTGGTGCAGGCCATTCCCGCATACCGGTTGCCACGAGAAATCGTGGCCCGGGAGGTGCGCATGATCGAGCGGATGGGCGTCGATATCATCACCGGCATGCGGCTGGGGAAGGATTTCACACTCGAAAGCCTGCGGGGCGAAGGCTATGAAGCCGTGTTTCTCGCTGTCGGGGCCCCGGAAGGTGCACCGCTGGGCTTGGGAACCGAGAACGTCGAAAACGTGACCGATGCGTTGAGCTTCTTGCGGACGTACAACATTCGCGGGTCGGTGCCCGTCGGAAAACGCGTGGTCGTCATCGGCGGCGGCAACTCCGCGATCGACGCCGCCCGGACGGCCCTGCGACTCGGGGCGGAAGACGTCACGATCATCTACCGTCGGACGCGAGAAGCAATGCCGGCCTACGAAGAAGAAATCCAAGAGGCCGAACATGAGGGCGTCAAGCTCATGTTGCTCACGGCACCGACCGAAATCCTTACCGAAGGAAATCGGGCAGTGGGGGTTCGTTGTGTCCCCATGCGGCTCGGCGAATTCGATCGCACGGGACGACGCAAGCCGGAAGAGAGCGGCGAGGCCTTCTGTGTTCCAGCCGATCAGATCCTGGTCGCCATCGGCCAAAAACTGGACGCCGCATCCCTCCTGAAAGATGTCGATCTGGAGTTGACGCCGCGAGGTTTCATTCGCGTCGACCCGGTTACGTGCCAAACGTCGCAACGCTGGATTTTCGCCGGTGGCGATGCGGCAATCGGACCGTCCTCCGTCGTCGAGGCGGTCGCCGCCGGAGAGCGAGCCGCCGTGGGCATCGACAAATTCTTGACAGGTGCCGAACATGCGTTCTGGCGCGAAACCCAGGAGATCGACACGCACTTCGATCCGGACGCCGAGCCGGTCGACACACCGCGGGAAAAACTGCGTTTGATTCCCGTCGAGCGCCGACGGGCGAACTTCGACGAAGTCGAACTCCCCTGGCCCGAACCGGTCGCCGTGCGTCAGGCGGAACGATGCCTTCGGTGCGACTACGGCAAACGCTGCGCCGAAATCGACACTGCCCACTGATCGTTTCTGATTCGATCGCCTCGTGCGTATCCCGAACCGAATCCATTCACTTTTGAATCGCAACGGAAGCCAGAAAATGGTTCGCATCTTCATCAACAATCGCTCGATCGACGCCCCGGAAGGCGCTACGATTCTGGAAGTCGCCAGGAGCGAGGGGATTCGGATCCCGACGCTTTGTCATTTGGAAGGCCTACCGGCGATGGGGGCTTGCCGCGTATGCGTCGTCGAGGTGGCCGGTGCGCGAAATCTGGTGGCGTCCTGCTCCACGCCGGTCGCCGAGGGCATGAAGATCTTCACCCACTCGGCAAGGGCGCGGCAGGCGCGAAAGGCCGTCGTCGAGTTGTTGCTTTCCGAGCACAACGGCGAATGCCAAACGTGCGATCGCAATGAAGATTGCGAACTGCAATCGCTCGCTTCCGAACTCGGCGTCCGCGATGTGCCGTTTCGGGGCGAGAAAGCGCCGCGGCGCATCGACGAATCGACGCCTTCACTCATTCGCGATTCGGGCAAATGCATCAAGTGTCGACGCTGTGTCACGGTTTGCAACGAAATTCAAAACGTCGGCGCCTTGTTTCCGCAAGGCCGCGGATTCCACACTCAAATCGGCGCGGCGTTCAACCGCGAGTTGGCCGGTGTGGCGTGCGTCAAGTGCGGCCAGTGTGCGGCCGTGTGTCCCGTTGCGGCCATCAGCGAACGAGACCAGGTCGACGAGGTTTGGGAAGCCCTCGACAAACAAGACAAATTCGTCGTCATCCAAACGGCACCGGCGATCCGTGCGGCATTGGGGGAAGGTTTCGGACTGCCGCCGGGCACGCTCGTGACCGGGCGAATGGTCGCCGCGCTGCGACGCTTGGGGGTCGACGCGGTGTTCGACACGAACTTCGCCGCCGACCTGACGATCATGGAGGAAGGCACGGAACTGCTGACACGTTTGAAACGCGCCCTGGTCGCCAAGGAAGAAGTCGCGTTGCCGATGTTCACCAGCTGCTCGCCCGGGTGGATTCAGTACATGGAGTATTTCCACCCGAACTTGCTCGCGAACTTGTCGACCTGCAAATCGCCGCAGCAGATGTTCGGTGCCGTGGCGAAGACGTACTACGCCAAGAAGCTCGACAAGCGTCCTGAAGATATTTTCGTCGTCTCGGTCATGCCGTGTACGGCCAAGAAATTTGAAGCGGCACGACCGGAAATGCGGGCCAGCGGTACAAGAGACGTCGACGTCGTTCTCACGACGCGCGAATTGATTCGCATGATCCGTTCGGCAGGAATCGACTTCGTCGCCTTGCCCGATGAAGAAATGGACGCCCCGCTCGGACTTTCGTCGGGAGCGGCCGATATTTTCGCCAATACCGGCGGTGTGATGGAGGCCGCCCTGCGTACGGCATACGAATTGGTCACCGGCAAGCCGCTACCGTCCGAAAACCTGCACGTGAAACCGCTGGCCGGTCTATCCGGCGTCAAAGAAGCCGCGCTACGAATCGAAGGCACCTTGCCCGACTGGAAGTTTCTCGAAGGGGTTACGTTGAATGTCGCCGTAGCACACGGGTTGGGGAACGCCGAAAAAGTGATTCGGGCCGTCGAACAGGGCGAAAAAGCGTATCACTTCATTGAAGTAATGACGTGCCCGGGCGGCTGTATCGGCGGCGGCGGACAACCTCGATTCACCGACAACCGCGTACGCGAAGCGAGAATCGCCGCGATCTATCGCGAAGACGAAGGCAAGCCGATTCGCAAGTCGCATGCCAACCCGGCCGTGTTGTCGCTGTACGAGGAGTTTCTCGGCCGGCCCCTCAGCGAGCGCTCCCACGAACTATTGCACACGAAATATACCGAGCGATCTCGCGTTCCCGGGTGAACGCCGTTCGCGGCCGGGAGCATCGACGATCGCGGCGCGGCGGGCGCTGCCGGGTATCGACAAGCCGTGTAGAATGGGCTTTTTCCGTGCCGTGCCGATTGCAATCGGCCGTACCCGTCGTCACCTCGGCCAAATATGGAATGCCGACTCGATCCCGCCCCGACAATTCCGCCGGCGGTAGCTATGTCGCTTGGCGATCGACCGACTACCGCTATTATGCCGTCTCGCTATTTGCGCGAGCTTTTTCTCGGCAGATCGAGATGGTCACGCTCGGGGTGTATGTTTACGACAGGACGAGCGATCCCCTGTCGTTGGGTTGGTTGGGGCTCGTTCAAGCCGTACCGATGATCCTCTTTGCCTTGGCCGGCGGCCATTTGGCCGATCGGTTTTCGCGAAAGTTGATCATGTTGATCACCTTCGCGTGCCAAACGGGCATTACGATCGGTTTAATCCTGACCGTGCTCGCCGACGGACCTTTGTTCTGGTTGTACGCTTGTTTGGCGGCCGCATCTTTCTGTCAAGCACTGGGCACGCCCGCGAGGGCAGCCATCTTGCCGCAGTTGGTCCCCGCTCGGGATTTCAGCAATGCGGTCATGTGGAACAGCAGCATCTTCCAATTGGCGACGATGACGGGGCCTGCCGTCGGCGGATTGCTCTTGGGGGAAACGAAATCGTTCGTGAACGCTTTATCCGTCGTGCTGGTATGCCGCGCCGTAATGACGCTCAGCACGCTCCTGCTGCATCCTCAGCCCACGCAAGCCCCCATAGACTCCTCCGGCAGTGACGATTTTTGGGCAGGACTCGGCTTTCTGTGGA
Organism: Thermostilla marina; assembly: GCF_054657455.1. Taxonomy (NCBI): domain Bacteria; kingdom Pseudomonadati; phylum Planctomycetota; class Planctomycetia; order Pirellulales; family Thermoguttaceae; genus Thermostilla; species Thermostilla marina. Next base: position 2,752,056 of record NZ_BAAHYR010000001.1, read on the forward strand.
AGCGAAAAACGATTCTTGCTGCGATCAGCCTCGACATGTTTGCCGTTTTGATGGGCGGCGTTACCTATTTGTTGCCCGTATTTGCCGAGGACATCCTCAAGGTGGGTGCAACGGGGCTGGGATTTCTGCGGTCGGCCGAAGCGGTCGGCGCGGTCTTTATGGCGATGCTGCTTGCCCATGCTCCGCCGATGCGACGAGCCGGGCGGAATATGCTACTGGCGGTCGTCGGGTTCGGACTTGCGACGGTCGTTTTCGGGTTATCCCGTTCGTTCCCCCTGTCCCTGGCGATGATGTTCTTGATCGGGGCGTTCGATAACATCAGCGTGGTCGTCCGGCACACGCTGGTCCAATCGCTCACCCCCGACTCGATGCGAGGCCGTGTGTCGGCAGTGAACACGATATTCATCGTCGTTTCGAACGATCTCGGCGGACTCGAATCGGGTGTGACCGCGCGGTTGTTCGGGCCCGTCGGATCCGTGTTGCTCGGCGGCTTCGGCGCCATTGCAGCCGTAATCGTAATTGCGCGCGTGTGGCCTCAACTGGCGAAAATCGGCCGCCTCGATGAACTGACGCCCGAATCGGTCGATTGAGCGCCGAAGTCCGAAATTCGAATCGATGTCGAAGTTACGCCAGATCGCGTTCCTCGAACAACAAAAGCGCCAGCACGAAGGCGATTCCCACGTAAAGCAGTGTCAGAACGCCGCACATCGACAGATAGGCAGAAGATACGGCTTTTCCCGTCCCGATGGCGGTCTCGATGCTGAAGTTTTCGAGCATCGGCACAATCACCGACAGCAAGGTCGCCGCGAACGATACGAATTCGAGACGGCCCGCCGTGGCGTCGACCACCGTCGGCAACAGGTGCCCCAAAATGTAAAGAAGCGAGCAAATCATCAGGTTGGGAACCAACGGCAGTCGCATTGAGACGGCCACGGCAATCGATCCCAACACGCAGGCCTCCATGAACGAGAGAGCCAATCCCGGCAGGACGCCCACCATCTCGGCCTGACATTCGGCGACGGAAGGATCGGGGCGGGCCAATTCCCGCGATTCGTACTTCACCTTGTACGAGACCGTGGTCAAGAACAACGCTCCCAAAACGACAAACAACAAGGCAACCGGCACCATGACGCCGAGAAACTTGCCGACGACGAATTGCCATCTCGCCACCGGTTTCGACAGCAAGGTCAGCGCTGTTCGGCCCTCGATCTCTTCTGCGACCGACAAGCTCGCGGTCCACACTGAAAGCACGACGGCCAGCAATTTAATCAGCGTGAGGCCCTCGATTTTGAGCATCTTGATGTCTTCCCCGAGCGTGTTGTACGGAATGAAGGGGAAGAGCAGCAAGGCGATTACACCGATGGCCACGAGCACGCCGTAAATCGGCTGCGAAGTCGCTTCGCGAGCCGTCGTGTGAACGATCGCACCGACGCGGGGAAAGAGACGACGGAGCAGTCGCGTCCCCAGCACAACCACCGGAATCCCGACCGCCAGATAGACGACCACGATCCATAACGGCTTGATCCAGACCGGCAGCATCGCGTACAGCGTACGCAACGATCCCAACCAGTCGGCCAGAAGCAATGCGTCCGTCATCCGAAAGCAAACCTCACGACTACTGAGTTAATCGGTTTAGTGATCTTTTACCTGTTTCAGCCGTTTACGCCGATGCAATGTCGTACGGACGGGCAGCCGCCGTGGTTCTTCCACGATCGGACTGCAATAGTTCCATGCTACCATCAAGCTGCCGAGAACGCAGCCGTTTCGTCGAAGGGTCCGCGGCATCTCGCCCCGTGCCATCGGCAAATCACTTTGCCTAGATTGCACAATCGCTACAACCGACCCGGCTGTTCGGACAACGGGCAATTCGGTCAGTAGCGGATGGTAAACGCTCCAAACTCGTCGGTAGCTGCTCGCACGGACGAGTGAACGTCGCGAATGTAGCCGCGCATTCTACGTTGGAGATCGTCCAAGAATCGGTCGAGTTCCGCAGGTTCTCCTTCGGCGATCAATTCTACGCGTCCGTCCGGAAGGTTCCTGACGTAACCAGTGATTTGATAGGACCTTGCGATTCGCTCGGTCGTGTAACGAAATCCCACGCCCTGGACGCGGCCGCTGAAGTACACCTCGCGTCGCTCCATGTTGCGCGATCCTCCCGTCGTCGCGACGTAACAAACGACCTTGACCGAAGTTCCGACGATTTCGTAGAACACCCGCGACAACCGTGGTTGAGCTTTAAGTCTTCGTGATGTGGGTGATACGCCGTGGATAATCGATCCGGAACCGCCATTTTCAGCATTTTACTGGGATCGGCGATCATTGCCACGCTGAGTTTCTGTGGCAATGCGCGTGCCGAGGTGATTCTTCTCCAGAACGGTGCAGTGATCGAGGGGCGAATTCTAGAGAAGGCCGATTACTGGCGAATTGCCGTCGAATCGGGTGAAGTTTACGTTCGCCCGAGCGATATCGACGAGGTCGCTCCCAATTTGGATGAGGTGTATCGTCGCCGCGCTGCCCGCATTACGCCCGGAGACGCTGAATCGCACCTTCGTTTGGCAATCTGGTGTGCGCGGTATCGATTGATCGAACAAGGTCGGCGAGAACTGACCATAGCGAAGGCGATGGCTCCCGATCATCCCCTGGTGGCGAACGCTGAAACGCAACTGGAGGCCGCTGCATCCTTACTGGAATCGGGGGCGACTACCGCGGAAGCGGAAGAATCAACCGCGCCGGTTCCACCGACTCTCCGCGGTGCCAAGACATCGCAACAAGAGCTGGCTGAATTGATGGAGACATTGCCCAAAGACGCCGCCATTCAGTTTTCCCGCACCGTTCAGCCGATCTTGGCCAACAGTTGTGCCGTCTCGGGATGCCACGGAACGGGTGCCCCAGAGAATTTGCGGCTGCATCCGCTCCGTCACGGCATCTTGGCTCCTCGCGAAACATTGAACAATTTGCGTCGAGCACTCGGCTGGATCGACTACCGCACGCCGGGAGCGAGTCCGCTTTTGGTCGTGCCGTCACAACCGCACGGCGGTTTACCGGCTCCCGTGTTTTCGGGCAGACGGTTGGCTCAGTACCGGGAACTCCTTTCGTGGGTTGAAGCGGTTACACAAAGGCCGACTCAAGAAGAAACGGCGCCGACTCCCTTGGTTAACGACGTCCCACCGTTGCGGCTGGACGAGGTGCCTACGGCTTCCTCCGTACCGGCGACGAAATCTCCCGTCGGCGACGACGAAGGTTTCGACGAATTGGAAGCAATTTACCGCGAGCTTGGCGGATCGGTACCCGAGGCGTCTTTGCAAAACGATTCTGCGGCCCCATCGGGCGTTGTCCCGGCAGCCGCCATGCAATCACCCGCCCCCAGTTTTCAGGCAATATTCCAGCGACCGGAAGCGTCCCCTGGCGTTTCGTCCCCGACGGGGGTACTGCCCGGCAATTCGAATCTCCGAAACGACGCCGGTAACGAGCACGCGACGCCCGGGGCAATTCGAGATCCCTTCGATCCTGCGATTTTCAACCGCAAGTACCATCCGCAGGAGAGCGACAACCAAGGCAAACGCGAACAGCCGTGAGCAAACGGCGCTTGGGATGAAGTGTCAGGATTCGAGGGAAAATTCCCCTCGTTCGACGGCGTCGAGAAAGGCGAGATTGCTTTCCAGCAAGTCGGGATGGGTTCGTAACTCCGAGACGGTCATCCAGAACAACTCGGCGACCTCCGCGGGATTTGGAACAGGAACGCTGTCGACGGCCATTGCAGCCGACCACCACGTCAGGTGAACGTTCCACGGAGTCATGCTTTCCCAAAGACGTCGCAACGGCGTGATTTCGACAGCCAGCTCTTCGCGAAGTTCCCGGATGAGCGTTTGCGGTTCCGATTCCCCCGGAAGCATGCCGCCCCCAGGAAAACAGAGTTTTCCCGGAGCTGCGACTCCATTTGCCCGCCGGATGACCAACAACTGTTCGTCTCGGCGGATCACGGCGACTACACCCCGTCGCTGCACATCGTTCTGAGAAGTAGGATTCGCCGAGCTGGCGCCGACCTCACCCCTTCCTGTATTGCCCATTTGCCCTACCTTTCCTGCAAAAAGAAAGTGCCATTGTGGCGGGCCCCTCGACGTGCTAACTTCCCCAAAGTTTTCTCGGAGAAGTGCCGTTCAAAATGGTGTGAGCAAGGCCGGTGCGCGTTTCCGCCTGCCGACGACCGAGATTACACACCGACATTGCTTCCGCGACAAGGTGGAGAAACGACACATGCGCAAGCGACATTGGGAGCTTCCATTATTGTGCTTTTTCCTGGCGGTGATCGCGACCGGTTGTCGTACCCACACCGAACAAGGCGCGCTGGTAGGCGGGCTCATCGGAGCCGGAACCGGTGCGCTGATCGGCGATGCTGTGGGCAACACGACGGCAGGCACGGCGATCGGAGCCGGGATCGGCGCGATGACCGGTGCCACTATCGGTGACTCGCTGGATCGCATCGACGCGGAGAATCGCGCGCGCATTCAGGCACAGTTGGGGCGGGAAGTGAGTTCGGGCCTGGTCACCTATGACGACGTGATTGCGATGACGGCTGCGGGAGTCTCGGAAGAATTGATCATCAATCACATCGAAATCAACGGTATGGAGCACCCGCCGACGACCCAAGATTTGATCAATCTGCAACAGGCCGGTGTGAGTACAGCGGTCATCAAGGCGATGCAAAAACCGTCGCGGCGCCAAATGCAATCGCAAACGGTCGCCTCGCCTGCCACGACGCGAACTGAAACGATCGTGGTGCACGACAATCCGCCGCCGGTCGTCATCCATGAATACCATGATCCGTTCTTCTTCCATCATCCGCGGGTCTATCATCATGTTCCACCGCGGCCGGGCGTGGCCTTCGGGTTGCATTTTCACGATTAAACGATCATCTCCGTGTACAAGCTTTCAACGAATGCCTTGGTCGCGATCGGCCGAGGCATTCTTGTTTTCGGCAAGCGTCGCGGTGCTTGACGAGCGATTGATCGGCGCATTAGCCTGAGGGCCGGTACGAAATCCCAGCTTTCGATTACACCGGTTCCGCGGGAGGTTGCCGTGAATACGCACTGGAGGGTATCGTTTGCCACGTTTATCTTGTGGATTGCGAGCCTGGAATCAGGCGTCGTTGCTACAGAACCGATTGGCGTCGTGACATCACCGAACGGGAAGCTCGAGTTCTCCATCATTCTCGAAAACCGGCGATTGTCCTACCAAGTTTCTGCCGTCGATGCGGGCAAGAAAGTTCCAATCATCGGCGATTCTCCTCTTGGTTTGGACATGGCCGACGAAGACTTCTCCTCGGCGCTGTGGTTTGTCGAAGCAACGCCGCAGCATACGGTTCGCGAACGGTATACGATGGCGACGGGCAAGCGTTCGGAGTGCGCCTACCAAGCCAATCAACGCGTCTTTCGCTTTCGCAATGCAAAGGGAACTCTCTTCGATCTGCAGGTACACGTAGCCGATGACGGGACTGCTTTCCGCTATGCCCTTCCGGGAAGTGCGGACGAGCCGATGCGCGTCGTCGCCGAGAAAACCGGCTTTCGCATACCCGAGGGTGCCAAGTCTTGGATCGCACCTTGTTCCAAATATTCGAAGTGGACCCCCGCCTACGAAGAGTTCTATACGAACGGAACGCCCGCCGGTCAGGATGCGCCGGGGGAACCCGGATGGACCTTTCCGGCGTTGTTCCAATTGTCGAGCGGGTGGTGGTGTCTGGTGACCGAATCGGGTACCGACGGCACGTACTGCGGTTGCCGTTTGGCGGCCAAGGTCGAAGACGGGCTCTACCGGGTACGATTCCCTGCTCCGGAAGAAGGCTGGGGGCAAGGGGATGTGTACCCCGTGATCCAATTACCGTGGAAGTCGCCATGGCGCGTTTTGATCATCGGTGCGAAGCCGTCGGTGATCGTCGAGTCGACGTTGGTGACCGATTTGGCTCCGTCGTCGCGGGTCGACGATACATCGTGGATCAAGCCCGGTCGCGTTTCCTGGAGTTGGTGGTCCGATCACGACAGTCCGCAAGATTTCGACAAGCTGAAGACTTTCGTCGATTTAGCCGCCGAAATGGGATGGGAGTACTCGCTGGTCGACGCCAACTGGACTTTGATGAGCGGCGGTAATGTTCGGGATTTGGCCAAGTACGCCCAAAGCAAGGGCGTGCGGCTCTTGCTGTGGTACAACTCCGGCGGCGAACACAATATCGTCACCGAAAAGCCTCGCGGCGCGATGAAAAGTCGTGAAGTTCGGCTGTTCGAATTCGATTTACTGCAACAATGGGGTGTTGCCGGAGTCAAAATCGACTTCTTTCAGAGCGACAAGCAGAACATCATCCAGCTTTACCACGATATCCTTCAAGATGCCGCCGAGAAGCACATCCTGGTCAATTTCCACGGTTGTACGATTCCGCGTGGCTGGCAACGGACCTGGCCGCATCTCATGTCGATGGAAGCCGTCAAAGGCGCGGAATGTTACACGTTCGCCGCCGATTTTCCGTCCAACGCGCCCGTACACAACACGATCCTTCCGTTTACACGGAACGCGATCGGTTCGATGGATTACACGCCGGTCGCCTTCAGCGACGATCGGTATCCGCACATCACAACCAACGCCCACGAACTCGCCTTGTCAGTCGTGTTCGAATCGGGTTGGTTACACTTCGCCGACAGCGTCGAAGCCTATCGTAGCCTTCCTGATGCTCCCAAACAGTTTCTGAAGACGGTGCCCGTCACGTGGGACGAGACGCGACTCTTGGCCGGCTCTCCCGGCGACTACGTCGTAATTGCGCGACGCAAGGGTGAACGATGGTGCATCGGGGCGATCAACGGCCGAAATGAAGCGAAAGACATTTCGCTGACGTTATCGCTCGCCCCTGAAGGCGAGTGGAAGGCCGTATGGATCGGCGACGGCGAGAGCGATCGGGAGTTCGCTGTGAAAAGAGGCATTCTACGTGACGGCGACGAGCTTCGCTTGAAACTGCGCCCATTCGGCGGCGCCGTGGTCGATTTGCAGCCGTAAATCGGGGATCGACGCAAGACTGGATCGCGCATGTGCCCCTGCAACTGAGGCAGGATGCGTTCCTGTCGGGGGGAACCAGTCTGTCGTTCGACGGTGGATGCTCCCTTGCCGTTTCGTTGCGGGCACCGACCGACCGCGGCTATAATGGGCGTGGTTGAAAAACCTTTGCCACCGTGTTGCGACCGTTCGACTCGTCCCAAGGAACGATCCGGCTGGATGTGCGGTTCTCTTGAATCCGGTTTCCGCACGATTGGGGCACAAACTCTCGGAACAGGGCGATCGTGCCGAGAACTTTTCGACCTAAATGGGCGATCGCATCGAACGACGCCGAGGGGGCGGGTGCGCGCTCCTCTCCGGCGGGCGGTGTCGGAAAAACAGCAGGCTTCTGCAGGATGGTAGCAAGGGCACGGAGGGCCGACACATGGTCTACAACCGTTTCTTTCAGTTTATGATCCTGCTGAGCTGGGCCGGCTCCATGTCGTGGTTGCTGGCCACCAAGATCCTGCCGGCACTCATCGTCGGCGACCCACCGACGTACGAGCAAATCGTCGAAGCCCAACGGCGCGACAATTTGGTGGCATGGCAGTTGCGGTTCGACGACGAGCATATCGGAACGGCGATCACGCACACGCACCCCGCGTCGAACGACATGACGCAAGTCGATCACGTTATTCACTTCGACGACTTCCCCGGCGACAAGATGTTTCCTACGGTGTGGAAACTTGTGTTAGGGCCTTCGGGGACACATCGACGGTTTCGTCTCGATCTTCGGTCGACCATCTATTTCGACGGTTTGAAGCGATTGTCGTCGTTTGAAACGAAGCTTTATCTGCCGCCGCAAGAAGAAAGTTTGTTTTCGATTCGCGGCTCCATTGAACAAGACGTGTTGTCGCTCTATTTTACCAGCCCCGGTTTTCGCTACGACACCGAATTGCCTCTCAGTCAACGGTCGATATTGACCGACCAGTTCGCCCCCCAATCGCAACTGCCCGGACTGAAAAAAGGACAGGCATGGACGATCGAAGTGTACAGTCCGTTTTCCATCGCACAACATGTCGAAGGAACCCGTCCGCTGGAAATCCTCCATGCCGAGGTGGTCGGCCAGGATTTCATCAGCTGGGAAGGGCGTCCGACGCGTGCGTGGGTGGTCGAGTATACCGACGATCCCGGTAGGCGGGTGAACGGCGACCATCACGTGCGAGGACGCGTTTGGGTGGCCCCCGAAGGGACGATTTTGCGACAAGAGGCAAGATTGGGAGCCGGAAAACTCTTACTCGTCCGCATGGATCGCGCCCGAACACTGCAATTGGCACGTCGTGAAGGTATGTTGGAGTGACTCGTCGATCGCACGGCCGGAGTCGAAAATCGCCATGATTGAATATGACCATGTCAGCCGACGTTACGGCAACAAGTTGGCCGTCGATGGGCTGAACCTGAAGATCGAGCCGGGAGAGCTGTTCGCCTTCTTGGGGCCGAACGGCGCGGGCAAAACGACCTCAATCAAAATGTTGGTAGGCCTCCTCCGACCGACGACCGGTCACGTACGTGTTTGCGGCATCGATACCGCTGAATCGCCGCAGCAAGCAGCCCGCTACATGGGATTCGTACCGGATCACCCCTATTTGTATGAAAAACTCAGCGGGCGCGAATTCTTGTCTTTCGTGGGGCAATTGCGAGGGCTGGAGGGGGACGACCTCGAATCCCGTATCGAGCGTGAAATAGAGCGATTCGAGCTACACGACTTCGTCGACGACCTGGCCGAGACCTATTCCCACGGCATGCGGCAACGTGTGGTGTTTGCTTCGGCGGTGATGCACGACCCGAAGGTGCTCGTCGTCGATGAACCGATGGTCGGCTTGGATCCGAAGACCGCCTGGCTCGTCAAAGAATTGCTGCGACATCGCACGGCCGAGGGCGGTATCGTCTTCATGTCGACGCATACGCTCAGCGTGGCGGAGGAAATCGCCGATCGTATCGGCATCATCAATCACGGGAAACTCCTGTTCTTGGGCACGATCGACGAGCTGCGGCGTCGCCGGATGCAGCAATCGGGCGAAGCCGATGTGTGCACGCTGGAACGACTCTTCCTTGCAATGACGGCGGAGGAGCTGCTTACGACACGCGCGCCCGACGGCAATGGAAAACCGCACGCCGCCGGGACACCATCACCGACGAAACAAATGGAAGGAAACGAGGTTTCGCCTTGAGCATGCCGAGCCATCTCGCACCGCAAAGGGATGCTTCGATCGCGGCTCGCAAAACGGACGTCGGCGAGCGCGAGCCGCCGCCTCTCTTACCGCCCGAGGTGGAGGGCAGCTTGTTTTGGCAGATTCGCATTCGGGCTGCCCGCACGATCGTCCGCCAAACGTTGACGCAAGCCACTTTCCGACTCCTGCTCATCTGCCTGCTGGGCGGAATCTTGTGGCTGGTGTTGTTCTACCTGTTTCACGACGGTTTTCTGTTCATGCGCGACGCCGTACCGATCGGCGATTTACGCGAGGACATCGTGCGTTATGTGCTGGGTACGTTCTTCATGACGTTGGCCGTCATGTTGGTTTTCTCGTCGGCCATCATTATTTTCGGGGCGGCGTTTCGCGGCGCGGATACCGTTCAACTGCTGACGTTGCCCGTGCGGCCCGAACGAGTCTTCTGGATGAAGTATCAGGAAGCCGTTTTGCTGTCGAGCTGGGGCTTCCTCTTTCTGGGCACGCCCGTGTTGGTGGCTTACGGCGTGTCGGTTCACGCGCCGTGGCCGTATTACGCCATGATGTTGCCGTTGATGATTTCCTTCGTGTACATACCGTCGGCCGTCGGTGCCTTAGTCACGTTGGGAGCGGCCCGGTTCGTCAGTCGCTTGCGCAATCTCCTGATCGGCGCAGGATTCTTCGCCGTGTTTGCGGCCGGATATCTCGTGATCCAGTGGCTCAGCACCGTCAAAGATGCCAACGTCTTGACCATCGATTGGTTGGAAGGAACGCTGTCGCGCCTGCGAATCACGCAGTTTCGTGTCTTGCCGAGCTGGTGGCTGACGACGGGCTTGCTTTCGTTCGCTCATAATCAAACGGCCGACGGCACGATGTTCTTCGCCGTGCTGACGACAAACTCGTTGGTAGCCAATCAGATCGTCGGGTTTGCAGCCCGACGAAGTTACCGTCGCCTGTATCAGTCGGTAGCCGGACGCCGAGGGCGTCGACGCGGATCGACGGCCGCGTTTCGCGTTTCTCTCTTCGATCGCCTCTTCCGATTTCTGTCTCCGCAGGTGCGGTTGTTGATTCGAAAGGACGTGCGGATCTTCCGACGAGATCCGATCCAATGGTTGCAAACATTGATCTTCGGCGGATTGCTGGCTTTCTATTTCTTGAACATGCAGCGGCTGTACTACGATCGCGCTTACGCCCAGTGGATCAACAGCATCAGCTTGTTGAATCTGGCCGTCATCGGCCTGCTGCTTTCGACCTTTACGACCCGATTCGTCTTCCCGTTGATCAGTCTCGAGGGGTTACGATTCTGGATCCTCGGGCAATTGCCCCTCGACCGAAACGCCGTGGTGTGGAGCAAGTTGACCTACGGGGTCATCGGTTCGCTGATTCCGGTGGCCGCGCTGGTTGCGCTGAGCGACGCCATGTTGGGCGTCGACACGATGGTATTCTTGTCGCACCAACTGTGCGCCGTGCTGATGAGTTTGGGGCTTAGTGCGATCGCCGTCGGACTAGGTGCCCGATTTCCGAATTTCCGGGAAGAATCACCGTCTCGCATAGCTGCGGGTTTCGGCGGCACACTGAACCTGGTGGTCAGCACGTTTTACAATGTCTTCATTTTGCTGAGCGCCGCCCTGCCCGTGCACCTCGAGTTTCTGAGCCGATCAGCGAACACGTTGCCCGTCCTCGGGTTCAAAGTCGCCATCAGCGATTGGATCGCGCTGTGGGCTTGGCTGGGGCCCATGGTTGCCGTATTCCTGTGCCTCCTCACGACCGTCGTCACACTGATTGTGGGCATCCGGCATTTTCGCAAGATCGAATTCTGACCCCCGCCGGGACGGCCGCCACCGCGTCGGGATTTGTTGATCACTGTGATTCGGGGGATCACATCTCCGATGCGCGGATCAACCGGAAGAAATCGTCGAAGAACCCCGGATACGTCTTGCGGGTACAGCCGGGATCCAAGATCGCCACTCCCGGAATGCGCAGCCCCGCAACGGCGAAACTCATCGCCATGCGATGGTCGTTGTACGTAGCGATCTCGGCGGCACGGTATTCCGACACCGGCCGCGGATGGATTCGCAGGCCGTCGTCGAATTCTTCGACTTCGGCTCCCAGTTTGCGAATTTCGGTCGCGACGGCGCTGATGCGATCCGTCTCTTTGCACCGGATATGGGCTACGTTCCGGATTGTCGTCGGACCTTCGGCGAAGAGTGCGACGACCGCCAACGTGGGCACCGTGTCGCTGATGGCATTCATGTCCAGCTCACGTCCGACAAGGCGTCCTCCCGTGACGCGAACGGCGTCGGATTTGTAACGTACACCACAGCCCATCTCGCGCAGGCAGTCACAGAACCGGACGTCGCCCTGCAAGGCGTTTTCGGTGAGTCCGTGGACTTCGATCTCGCCGCCGGTGACGGCCGCAGCAGCAAAGAAATAGCTCGCCGCCGAGGCATCCGGTTCGACGGCATATTCGCATCCGCGATAAACACCCTTATCCACGCGAAAAATACGATCATCCTCAACGTGTACGCTGGCGCCGAACGCCTGCATCACCTCGATCGTCATCCGCACATACGGTACTGAAACGAGCGTGCCCCGCACTTCGAGAACGACCGGAGCTTGTGCGTACGGAGCGGCCATCAGCAGGCCACTGAGAAACTGACTGGAAATGCTTCCGTCGACATCGGCCCGCCCGCCTGGAAGCCCATCGGCACGCACAATCACGGGAGGGCAGTCGTTTCCAAATTCAGTGGTGACATCGGCCCCCAACACACGCAAGGCTTTGACGAGATCTCCGATTGGACGTTCGCGCATGCGCTGTATGCCGTCTAACCGATACGTGCCGCGGCCCAGCGTGCATAAAGCAGTCAAAAAACGAATACTCGTCCCGCTGTTGGCGAGAAACAGGTCGCCCTCCGAAGCCGGGATGCGTCCGGCGCAGCCTTCGACTTCAATCTGCTGTTGATCAGGCGAGTGAATGACGGCGATGCCCAACCGTCGCAGGGCCTCGATCATCACTTGCGTATCTTCGCTGTCCAACGCACCGGTCAGTGTCGAACGCCCATCGGCCAAGGCGGCACACACCAATGCGCGATTCGTAATACTTTTCGACCCCGGCGGTACGACTTTCCCTTTGACGGGACCGGAAACCGGAATCGTGATGACCTCTGGCAAGCCCACCGACGTAAACTCCTTTCACTCAACCGGTCATGGACGACCGGGTATGATTTCCATCTTGTTCAGATCTGCTATCAACTGTCGGACCAGTGCCGCATTGCCCGTCCGTCGTGCAGCTTCGAGAGCCACTTGAGCCATCTGCGAAGCTTCGGCCTGGCGTCCGGCCGATTTTGCTTTGCGCGCAGCCGCCATGCTCGTGTCGACTAATTGCCGCAGCCCATCTCGGCTTCGCGTCGACTTGATCAGTTCACCGGCGACGGCAACCTTGGCCGCCCACTCATCAACCGCGAACCGTCGTGCGGTTGCTTCCACGGCCGCAAACGCAGTTGACGGATCACCGGCCCGAACCGCCCAATCGCGGCCCATCATAAGCGCAGCGTATGCTCTCGCGGAGTCGGTTTCTCTCCGTCCGCGGTCGATCAGTGCTCTCGCCAGACGAATTTGCTGTTCGGCAGTTTGGGCGGCTTGAATGTCGGCGGCCAGCTCTTGGGCGATGACGGATGCCGCGGCAGTCCGGGCGTTTTCGTCCGGCGGTTGGCTTCCGGCAGAAGGAGGCTCGTTCCCCGCTGCCGGAGCGAATCTCAACGCTTCGATCAACCAATGCGTATCCACGCCTTGGCGCTGAGCCGTTTCCCAAATCCGACGGGCTTGAGCGGGATCGCCTTTCGGATCGACCGCCAGGTACGCTGCGTAAATCGACTGCGTTTGTGGATCCGTCGCAAAGGTTCGGCGCACAATCAAGCGAATCAAAACGTCGGGAATGTCCCGAATCAAGTAGGTACGGTTTTGACCGGCCGCACGAATCGTCAACTCTCGCGGCGTACTGTCGACGACGATGATGTACGTTTCGCCGATCGCGAATTCTTCTCCGCCTTCAAGTCTCGCCACGCCCTGCGCAAGCGCACGCCAGAATTCTTCCAAGTGGTTCAGAAGTTGATCCAACGACCGCACGACGTTTCTTCCGCGATCATCGCGCACGGTTGCCGCCAAGGCGTTCAGTCGCGCTCTCGCGACGTCAGGATTACGTTCGGCCATTGCCTGCCACACCTCGCGTGCAGCTTCGATGAATGCGTCATCCGGCGGATCGGCGGCCGAACCGCTCGGCGTCCCCTCCGTAGCGACCGGAGGACTCGGCGGAACCGGTTCACTCGATGGAGCGACGGGAACCGGTGCGGCCGGCGGCGATTGCCCGGCAGGCTCTGCAGCAGGCAACGCATTCGCCGGCTCGTTTGCGGCGTCGGAACCGGAGGCATCAATGACCGCCGGCGGATCTTGCCCGGCATCGTTATCGTTTGTAGATGTCGTCACCGGCGATCCAGACCCCGCCGCACTGCTCGGTTTCCCATTCTCTTTCGGAGAGGCCGCCTGCGGCGGCAAAGGCGCCGACGTCGCCGTTGCCGTGCCCGCTCCAGGTTCCGGCGTGGCCGGTAACGTCACGGGGGGCGGCGAAGGGGGTTCTTCCCCGCGCGCAGGTTTGGACGCGTCGGCGAGTTGGGTTTCAGCTTGAAGCTGCAAGTGAGCACGGACGCGTTGAACCACGATTCCGGCCAACACAACCGCCACCAGCAGTAACCCGAATGCGCCCGCTCGGTAGAGCACATCAACCGTACCGAGTTTCGGTTTCGGTACGCTCGTTTGCGGTGAGATCGCCGGCCTCGGCATGGACGAAACCGGCCGGTCGTCTACCGGAGAGGCTGCCGTTTCGTCAGGTTGGGCGAGCGTTGTCATACTTGTGGGAGAGGGTTCCGGCCGGGCCGGGCCCAATGCTGCCTTCGGGCGATACGAGAACTGCGGTGGTGAAGGGCGAGCACTTCGCGCCGTCGTATCACCGGTTGTCGACGTCGGCTTCGAACCGCGAAGCGATGCGTCATACGCCGCTTTGGAATCCGGATCCAACAGGCTCTTTTTTGCGGTCTCCAACTCGTCCAGCAGCCGGGCCCATTCTTTGAGATGCTCTCCGGGCCGAATTCGCCGAACAGAGGCCAAGAGTGCATCCGCCGTACGGCGGATCGTGTCGAGGTCTTCCGTAAAACGGGGAATGCCCAACAGGCTGTAATGGTCTTGCGGCTCAAAATCAGGCGGACGATTCAGCCATTGGTGATACGGGTTGAAGGGACTACTCATGGACCGGACCTCGTCTTCTCTGTTCGGCTGCCCCATTCCGTTTGCATGATTGCCGACGATGTATCGTCCTTATGCATTCCCCGGGGAGATGCAACCCACTAACAACGGGGGGAAAGGACGACTCGTCATCCTTATTGTAGCTTCCGCAGCCATGGGCCCAAACGGGGTGAGAAGTAAGAATGGCGAGCAAGCGGAAACCCGAATAGCCGGCAGGCTCGTCGGTTCAGGCTGGAAGCAAATGCCCCATAACGTCACCCGCCCGCACGATTCGAAGAGCGTCGACGAGCCGGTCGAGATCGGCTTTCGTGTGTGCAGCAGTCGGGGTCAAACGCAGCAAGGAGGTCCCCAGCGGAACGGCCGGATACGTCGCGGCCGCCGTACAAATCCCCAAGGCAGCCAGTCGTGCACACCACCGCAGTGCGTTCTCTCCGCGGGCTATCAGGGGTGTGATCGGTGACTCGGTCGGGCCTACCGAAAACTCTGTTTCCCGCAACCGAGAACGCAAGTGCTTTGCGTTTTCCCAAAGCGTTTTTCGTGCATCCTCGGCTGCACGAACCAACCGCAGTGCTTCTTGCGTGGCCGCCACGATCGCGGCGGGCATCGCCTTGGTAAAGATGAACGTGGGGCAATTGTATCGGAGGAAAGTGATCGTCTCGATCGAACCGCAAACGAATCCGCCGATAGTACCCAATGCCTTGCTGAACGTCCCCAAATGCAGATCAACGACGTCTGCTGCTCCGTACGCAAAGGCTGTACCTTTCCCTTGAGGTCCGAAGACCCCCGTCCCATGCGCGTCGTCCACAATAAGGCGAAACCCGTGTGCAGCCTTCAGGGCCCGCAATTCCTGGAACGGTGCCACATCTCCGTGCATGCTGTATACACCATCAACCACAACGCCGACCGGACGACGTGAGGCGTTGCGTCGAAGCAAATCCTCCAAGTGCCCCAAATCGTTGTGTCGGAACACGCGCACGATTGCCTGTGAAGCTCGAGCACCGAGGTGTAACGAGGCGTGGGCCCTTTCGTCGATCAGCAGCAGGTCGTCACGACCGAACAAGCATGCCACGACTCCCATCGTTGCCATGGCACCGGCCGAGAACACGAGGGCGGCCTCCGTCTCTTTGAAAACGGCCAACGACTCTTCCAATTCCAAGTGCAGGCGAGTTGTCCCGGTCAACAACCGAGACCCCATCGGCGCGGCAGGCCCAAACTGCTCGGCGGCCTCGACATAAGCCCGATGGACATCGGGATGATTGGCGATCCCCAAATAATCGTTCGATCCGAATTGCAGCAAGTGCCGCCCGTTGTCCTTCACGCGGGCTCCACAATTCCAAGGCGGCATCGGTCGTTCAAAGATTTCTCGGAAGAGGCCGACCGACTCGCTTCGCTGCTTGGACGAAGTAAATTCACGACATTTGGCAAATAGGTCGGCCATGGCTTTGGCCTCAAAAGACAAACCAGAAAAGATAGGAAAATCCGGCTATTTAAGGCTAGTCACGATGGAGACAGCGTACAACCAGCCGATGGTGGCATTTTCCTTTGTTCCATTGCCGCCAAACAAAGAAACGGCTATTATGACAATTGTCGACCACAATATCGCAAACCCCCAGCACGACGGGGTAGAGGAGAAGTCCTGATGCTTTCGTTCTCAAAGACGACCGGCTACGCCGTATTGGCGTTGGGTTGTTTGGAAGCCTCCGGCGGAAAATGGGTACTTTCCCAACAGATTTCGGCGTGCACCGGCGTGCCGATGCCCTATTTACGCAAGATTCTCCACTCGCTGAGTAAAGCGGGGCTCGTGAATACCAAGCGAGGATATCAAGGTGGGTTTTGTCTCGCAAAACCGGCGGACGAAATCCGACTCATCGACGTGATCAAAGCGGTCGAGGGACTTCCGGAAAAACCTTTGTGTCTCCTTGGACTGACCGAGTGCAACGACTCGGCACCTTGCCCGTTGCACCCCTATGCAGGCAAACTACGTGACGAAGTCCGGAGGCGTCTCGAGGAGACGACGGTAGCGTCCGTTGCCGAATACGCCAAGATGGTGCAGGCCGACCTGATTCGTTGCCGCCCTAATCCTCGGCTGGAAGAAAACGACGAGTCAACCGCCGCCGTTGAGGCGGCAATCGGAACCCGGCTCGAGCAAATTCTGCCGCACTTGGGACCTTTCGGCACCACGGCCGAACCTTGCGGTCCCTCCGGGAGCTGCGGATGCAGCCCGCAAGCCGGCGATAGTGCCGACACAACACCGTCGGGCGACGAGGCATCGGCACCATCCAAGGATGATTCCCATCCCCCCCAAGATTCTTCGGCTTGATTTTGCGACCGTCGCTCCTTTTTGTTTTGGTCGAGCGTGAGACAACCACTATACTGGCGTGTGCCGGTCAATTGCTCAACTCACCCGCAAAGGGGCATTCCGATGAACATGTGGCTTTCGCTGCATCGGCCTTTGGAATTCTTGAAGTCGGTTGTCTCTGTAACCGGCATTCTCATTGCGGCGTCGATGCTTTCGGGATGTTCTCCGCCGGCCGACGCATTTTTGCCGGGTGGTGCCGGGACGGGCGCAACGGCGTTCGGGCCGATGGGAACCGGCGGAGCAATGGTTACGGCAACCGTTCCGGCGATTCCGATGGATCTTCACGTGCGGCCTCCCCGCCGAACCGAAAGGTGGCAACGACAAGCGGCTGCGTCGGAACTACTAAGGCGGCTTTCGGCGGCGGAGCAGGCCGAACGCGCAGGGATCGTCGAGCCGAGGTTGTCATCTCCAGCTTCCGATCCGAACACGGAAAAAACCGCCTTTCGCTTTCGAACGGCGACCCAATTACTCAATGAGGCCGTAACCGCGGGCTGCGAGCGAGAAATGCTGGAATCGCTCGTCATGTCGCTTCGGACTGCTTCGGACGAATGCTGCATGGAGAACGGACCAGGCAATTTGCGTCAAGAAGTCCTGTTCGTATTCAGCCTTGCGATCCTGCACCAAAATGTTCCCAAGTTCGTACTGGAATACCGACCTTACTTCACGTTGCAAGGCCGACTGGGTTGCGATCGGTGGCCCGACATCGTTGCGTTCAGTATTGCAGCTATCGACTCGTACGAAGACACACGTGCCGGGGATTTTCTTGTACGTATGGTGCTGCGTCCAGAGGCAACCAACGAACCGATGCGGTGTACCGGGTGGGCCGCAGCATTCCTACAGGCGTACGACGTGAATGATTTCTCCATCGAATTGGCGGCTCAAGCCGAAGCCATGCCCGAGCCGGCCGGCACGAAAACTCCGCAAGATTCGCTTTGGGCAATGCTGGGGACCGATTCTCCACGGTCGATGCTGGAGCACTTGTCGACGATCGATCAATTTCGAAGCGGCTGGACGGATCACGCAATTCGGACCGACCGAGAGTACCGTCGGTACTTATGGCGCACGATGGCCCTTTCCCCGTTGACGGCGCCGCCGGTCGTCTACGTAGACCAACTGCAACAAAAGAATCACCTATTGAGCACCCCGCCGATCTCGACAGAATTCCTACTTGCCGCAGCGCCCGAGGGAACAGTCGAGGCGTTGGTTGCGAAGAAGCTGTATCAACCCAGTGTTCATCGGGAGTACTTCGAATCGCACCTCGACCATCCGGCGATTTCCGATGAAGAAAGAGCGAGGATTCGAGGCATCATGAAAACGGACTGACCGATTTGCGCACCCCATAGCGTAGCCGGACGCGCGATTCGCCCAAGCGACTATCGTCTATGACTTCCGAAGCAACGAGCAACAAAAAACCTTCTTTCGGGCAATCGACAATCGCACGTATCCTGCGGATGCCGGAGCGAATTTTGGCCGCTGTCTTGATCGGTCTGGTATACCTTTACAAGCTGACGCTCAGCCCGTGGCTTGGGGCGAGCTGTCGATTCACGCCGACCTGTTCGACGTACTTCATCGAAGCGGTTCGCAAGTACGGCCCCATTCGAGGTGGGGCGAAGGGATTGTGGCGCATTCTCCGCTGCAATCCATTTTGCAAAGGCGGCTACGATCCACCGTAACACCGCAAGCCTGCATCAGTACGGATAAAGGCCCTTGAGCGATCGGGCGGTGATATCGGGCCACGTATATTCGATTCCGACGTCGTCCGATTTGATTTCGATGCCCCCAAGTTCGGGATCCCATAGCCACGTCCATTGCCGCAATTCATCGCGGTGAAGCATGCATCGATCGAGCACTCGGGTCCGCTTGTTCTTTTTCCACCCGCCGTAGGCCCAATCATATTGCCACACTTCGTGCCGAATCGTGGCCGCGCCCGGGAAGTGCCCTTCGTAGCTGGTCGGCTTGTCCCGAATAAGCATGACCAACGCGCGGGCGGTCTTGTCGTTGCCTCCGATGTAAAGCGGTTCGACCTTGTTCTCGTAGTGACGCGACGCGGCGATATCTTCCAGAATCCAATCACGATGTTCCTCGGCAATCTGCGTATCACCGGCAAAGAATGGATCGAATTCAAGAACAGGAGGATAATTGAATCCCTCGATGCGAATACGAGGATCGGCCAGCAGAATGACGTCGTACATACCTGATTTCAAGCCTTTGAACACCCACCTGCCGTTTCCTGCCGAGGTCGCCTTTGCCGTGACGTAGGGCGCGTCGATCTTTGCTTTCGGATCGACCGGGCGCACCGGGTTACCATCTTGGTCCCAGCGTTGGATAACCCCCACCAGCTTAAGCGATGACGGGGCACCGGTAATGGAAAGCGTGAGATCGGCGGCCGTTCCGGCTGCTGGAGAGACCGATGCGATCATTACACCTGCCAGGCAGCAAACGGTCGTGAAGTATGCTCGGCTCATGATCGATCTCCGACGATGTGAAATGAAAGGGCAATGGGACCGAAATGCAAACGTGGCTCCCAACACTCACTATTGCCGCGGTCTTCCGACGGGAGCCTTCGGCGGCGTGATTTCTCCGGTTTTCACCTTTTCGAGGTACTCGCGCACCTCCGGAACCAAAGGACTGCCCGGATAGTCTTTCAACAGCGACTCCAATGTTGCGATACAGCGATCGACGCGCCCCATGGCGATCTCGCTGCGAGCAGCCAAAAACAGTAGTTCTTCGATGTAAGGCGAATAGGGATTCACGACCAGCAAGCGGTCGGCCAAGGCGATAACCAGCTCATGCTTCCCTTGTGCCGCCCAATAACGCCCCTCCAAAAGAGGCAAGTATCCTTCGATCATGTCGCCGGGAAAGTCTTCTTTCCACCGATGGATTTCGTGGATTGCCCGTTCCCATTCCCTTTCTCGCAGGAAATCTTCTACTGAGCGGCTGTACGCGCCTTCCCATGCGGTACGCTCGATGTGAGAGCGTTCCGCGGTTCGGATCGCTTCGGCCTTTTGGTAGGCCTTTCGAGCTTCGTCGCCGTTGCCCAAGGCGGCCGCCAAATCACCGCGAACACGGTAGAGGCGTGCCAACAGCGCGCGGTCCCGCGTATCGTCCGAAATCAAAGGCACGGCGGTGGCCACGAGATTCTTTCCCAATTCCTTGTTCCCCATATCGTTCAAAGCCACGTCGGCAGCAGCGGTGAGTGCGGCAGCCTTCAATTCGTTGACTTCGATACGCTGCGCCGCGCCGTAGTAGATTCGGCCCGCAGTTTGGGCGTCTCCAAAATGCTCTCTCGCCAACGGTGCCGTCAATTCGGCCAGTTCCCACAGGGCTTGATCGCCTGCTGCTGCGGCATCCGCCGAGAACACAGGTAGCGCAGCCTGAATCGCGGCGTTCAAGTATCGATCGCGATTCGCTTCGCGCTCTGCGCGTTGTTCGGGAGTTTCTGCTTGCGGAAGCGTCGCTTCAGGGTCGACCGTCGGATCTCCTACATTCGGTTTCGGCGGCGGTAGATATTGATCCGCTTTGAACAGATACGCTTCGACCAGTTGTCGAAGAGACAGCAAATCGAGCTCGGCCGAATCGTATGTTTCCAGGACAGGTAAGAAATCGTCGAGCGTATAGAGTTTGTCTTTCTTGGTAAGGCGAGGCGGATACACATACACACGATTGACGACCTCGAAGTCGCGTCCCGCACGGCGGATCGCCTCGCGAACCGTGTAAAGTCCGGGCTTCAAGTAGACGTGCATCGGCGTGAGCTCCGATGAGGTCTGCCCGTCGCCGAAATCCCACGTCACTTTACCGCCGGCCAAGAGTGCCGTCGGCGAATTGTCGTAGAACTGCACGCCGACAAGCGGCGTCGGATTGTCGGGTAGCGGTACGTCGCACAGAATCTTGACTCGAAAATCGGGAACCAGCGATTGCTTGGCGAGGACCGGTCGGCCGACCGTTCCGCGAGCTACGAGATGCGCGCGGAACGCTTCCCTGGGAATCGCGACGGGAGCCGGCTTTGGAGCCTTGGGATTCACTTCCCAAGCAGCCACCGCCATTCCCTCTTGGGTTGTTGCGACGTGATAGTATTCGAATGCGTGTGCTCCGGCAGAAAGTCGAATGTCCTTGCGCATGCCGGGTTTTGCCCACCGTTCGGGCCGATGGCGTCCCGGGGCTGCGACGACTTGCTTCCCATCGATAAGCAGAAAGCTGGCATCCTGGCTCGTCGTAAGAAAGCCGTACGTACCGGCCGAATCAATATACAAAGTGCCGCTATACCGACTGAAGTAGCCGCCCGGACGGTACTCGAAGATGTTACCCGCATGGGCCACACCGTCGACGAAATCCGCACCGATCGGCACCGCCTGCTCGAACGCCTGACGCACCGATTCGAGGCTATTGAGATTGCAGTCGCGATATTCCCGGGTTTCGAGCAACAAGCCGACGGCGGCCGTCCACGCAGGCAACGCATCTTCGGGAATAGGGTCGCCCCCGTACAAGACCTCGTACGAAGCGGAGCCGTTCGTTTGAAAAGCCAAGCGGCAAAAGTCGCCCGGACCGAGCTGCAAGATACGCGTCGGAACGAAGTCGCTTCCTGCGGCGACCACCACGTTGTCGCCCTTCGGCGAGATCATCCCGTGGTGCCAAAACTCGACGACCACCACACGTGCGTTGCGGGCATCCGCCGCCAAGGCAACGGGGCGCACTGCTTCGAACTGGGCTCCGCCTCGGCGAAACGACTGGCCGAAGAGCGGTGACGACAAGACAAGACCGGTGCTCACGACCGTGATGCACCACAGGCACCGACGCAAGAAGGTCCTCTGCATGACGTTCTGTTCCGGCAAGTGCGAGGATGAGGATTGAAGGGAACGCCTTCATAAACTAATGTAAAAGCAGGCTTTTCGGAATGGAAGGAGGAAATCTCGTCATGTCTCCACACGCATCGGCTGCGTCGCAGATGTCGCCCGAGGAAGCCGTTCGCCGGGTCTCGCAGGCACGGGAGCTGCTGCTCAAGGAAGTGCACAAAGTCATCATCGGGCAAGATGAGATGATCGAGCAGATGATGATCTGCATCTTCGCCCGCGGACACTGCCTCACCATCGGTGTTCCCGGCCTGGCCAAAACGCTGACGGTTTCCACGCTCGCCAAGGCGCTTCATTTGAAGTTCAGCCGCATCCAGTTTACGCCCGACTTGATGCCGAGCGACATCACGGGTACCGAGATCATCGATGTCGATCCCGAAACCGGAAAACGCGAATTTCGATTCGTGCGGGGGCCGATTTTCGCGAACATCGTTCTGGCAGACGAGATCAACCGAACGCCGCCGAAGACCCAGGCTGCGTTGTTGCAGGCCATGCAGGAATACGAAGTGACTTCGGCCGGAAACACGTATCCGTTGGAACAGCCCTTCTTCGTAATGGCCACCCAAAACCCGATCGAGCAGGAAGGAACGTATCCGCTTCCCGAAGCCCAGCTCGACCGGTTTATGCTGTCGATCAACATCGGCTATCCGACGCGGGCGGAAGAGCGCGAAATCGTCATGGCGACGACGCAAACGGTCAAACGCGACATTTCGCCGGTCTTGCAAGCGCGAGACATCTTGTGGATCCAGCAACTCGTGAGGCAGGTGCCCGCGTCGCAGCATATGGTCGATTACGCCGTCGATTTGGTGCGGGCGACACGTCCGAAGGAACCGCCGAGCCCCGATTTCGTCAAGAATTGGCTGGCATGGGGGGCCGGACCGCGTGCGGCGCAAAACATGGTGTTGACCGCCAAAGCCCGGGCTATTTTGCACGGTCGTTTCGCCGTCACCGCCGACGATATCCGTGCCGTTGCGTACCCGGTATTGCGCCACCGTATCTTTACGAATTTCAACGCCGATGCCGAAGGTGTCGATGTCGATCAGGTAATCGAAAAGCTACTCGAAACCGTACCGGAACCGACGTACGGCGAGAAAATCCCCGTCGGAAAAACGCCGCCGAAGAGCGCCAAGGCCGCGAAGGCACCTCCTCCACCTCCCGAAGCCGGAGACGCCCCCCCTCCTCCGCCCCCGGTTGCGGAGCCTCCGGTGGCCGCACCGCCGAAAGTGGAACCGCCGCCAGCACCGTGAGAAAACAATCTTCGCCTTCTGTGGCTCGATGCCCGGCGTTCGAGCGGTCCGCGTTCGCCGTCGGAAAACGCTCACTTTTCCGGGGGTCAGTACAGGATGGGCACCGAGGGCGGAATGTCGACTCCCAGTTGGCGCAAACAGCGGGCCAGCGCCCATTGCGTAAACATGTGGTGATCTCCGCTGCCTTTTTCGGTGATCACCTCGAGAATCGAATCGAGGGCGGGCTCTGCCTGCGAGCCGATCTGTGCCAACGTGGCGGCCGCCTGAAGCCGGACATACTCGTCGCTGCTTCGTAACTCGCGGGCGAGACGGCTCACCGCCCGTTTGGAATCTCCCATCCGACATAAGGCCTCAGCCGCGACGATCCGCACTTCGGGCGAATCGTCCGACAGCAACTCGTGCAGGCGGGCTTTCGCGGCCGATGCATCGACTTCCGGGGCCATCATCGCGGTGACGGCCCAGTAACGCACGGCCGGATCATCGTGATGAGTTCGCTCGATGAGTTGCTCCAAGGAGACTTCCGGTCGACCGACAAGGTCGGCAGTCGCCGCAATCTCGGCCACGGGAAAGCGGTCGTCATCTTGGGCCATCGCAAAAATCGTGTCCTCTCCGGCGCGGCGGAACATGTCGCCCTCGGGCAACAAGCCCGTATCGCGGCGGGAGATCATGAATTCGATCAGCACGTCGTGAAGCTCTCGGCGAACCGACTCGTATTGGGGATCGCCGGCCAGGTTGTGCAGCTCGTCAGGGTCGGCCTCGAGATCATAAAGTTCCTCGATCGGCTTGACCGGCTGCATGTAGAGTGCCCTGGCACCGTGCAGACTTCCCTCCTTCGCCAGCCTTCGCCAGTCCCGCACCATCAACGCGGGTTCGCAGTATTCGCTGATATCCATGTACGGTCGATGCGGCATGAAGTTGCGAATGTACTTGAACCGTCGGTTTCGTACGCCGCGCGACATCTCGAACACTTCGTCGACGCGATCGCGGATCAAGTACACGTATTTTCTCGGGGGGGCGGCGGCAGGCCCCAAAAAAGCTTTTCCCTGCATCGTCTCGGGAATCGGAGCCCCCGCCAGGCTCAACACCGTGGGAGCGAAGTCGACGAAGCTGACCAAGCGCCCGATTGCACTCCCCGGCTTGCCGGGCGCCAAATGGCGGTACTTCTCCGGAAAGCGGATGATCAACGGCACACGAACACCCGAATCGTAAAGCGCCCGTTTGTGTCGGGGGATACCGCTCCCGTGGTCCGAATAGAAGAACACGATCGTGTCGTCGGCTAGACCGTCTTCCTCCAACTGCTTTAGATAATGTGCCGCCCAGGCGTCGGCCGCACTCATCTGGTCGTAAAAGCGGGCCATTTCTTTACGAAAGCCGGGCGTGTCGGGAAAGTAAGGCGGAAGGGGCACCGTATCAGGATCATGGTGCGCGAACGGCTCGAACGGCGCCGTTTCTTTCGCAAATTCGTCCTCCGGCATCCTCACCCGGCTTTGATGGGTCATCATGCAATTGAACACCGCGAAAAACGGCTGTCCCGGTTGGCGATGGCGCCAGTGAGCGGTGTTGCTGGACTCATCCCACACTCCGGGCGGTTTGCGAAAGTTGTAATCTTCTTTGACGTTGTTCGTACAGTAATAACCAGCCTTGCGTAAAAGTGCCGGAAAACACGGAATCTCTTCCGGCAAGCGTATTTCAGAACGAAGGTGTTGCGAACCGAGGCTCACCGGGTACATGCCCGTGATCAGCGTCGATCGACACGGCGTGCAAACACTTGCCGTACCGAACGCCTGTGTATAGCGAACGCCTTCGGCGGCCAGGCGGTCGAGATTGGGCGTATCGGCGTACGTGTCGCCGTAGCAACCCAAATTGCAACTGGCGTCTTCGATCGTCAGCCAAAGGATGTTCGGTCGCTCTTCAGCCTGCGACGTTCTGAAACCTACCGATACGGCAATCACCGCCGTCATTACGGCGGCCCATCGCAAGAAAACGCATACCCGCTGCATCGTGGCATCTCTCGAACGGGGCGACAAGCGTTGATATATCCGACAATGTATTGCGCAGCAGAGCGCTAACGCACGGGCACGACATAAAGCGGCGCGTCGTCGATCGTCAGCGAAACCTTGCCATCGCTGCGAACGCGCCCTCGATCCCCACCCAGGTATCCCACAAGCCGGTATTCCCCTTTTGGCAGCTCGACCGAAATCGTCCGTTTTTCAGGTTCTTGCGTCCAGGCCGCAATCGCCTCACTCGATTCCTTGGCAAACCGCAACACGTGGACGCCTTCGGTTTCCGGATACGTAATCCGCCTTGTGTAACGATAGCCCGCCAGCGTCTGCGTGAGCGTGCGCGCGGCCGTGTATGCCGGCTTGGGAGAGTAGCACGGCGAAGCGTTCTCGTGGTATGGATACGCGACCATGCCGAAATGATGTTCCGGTTCCTCAGGATCGGGGCCGTCGTCGTGCCAATCGTACCAAATCGATACCGGGATTCCGCACGCGTAGTTGGTAAGCCATTGCCGCGGCAAATATTTCCCTTGCCGCTGCTCGTCGTAGTTTCGCCATGCCGCCGAGTACCCCCATTCGCCCGAAATAATCGGAATGGTTTTACCCTTGGGAGCGTACCGTTCGATCAATTCCCGAAGTGCTTCGTACTCGGGGATGACCGTTTCGGGAGGCGACTGCCGATATGGATGCACAGACACGGCATCCCAGTATTCCAGCAGCCCGCCTTGAAAGCATTTCTCCAGAAACGCCATGTCGATGCGCGAAGTTGCCGGACCGATGTAAAGTTCGTCGGGAGCCGTCTTGCGGATCGCTTTTCCAACCTCGATCGCCAGTTTGATGTAGTTTTCCGCATTCGGTTCCGGACGCCAGAACCGGATATTGGGCTCGTTGTACATCTCCCACAAGATGCCACGGCCCTTGAAGTGTGCGACCGAAGCCGCCGCCCAGCGTGCAAACGCCTTTCGCCCCGATTCGGAGTATGGCGAAAGTCCCTCGTCGTAATGCGGATTCACGTAGTCCAATATGAACAGCGCCCTAAGATCATGGCGTTCGAGATCGGCGATCAAGCGATCGTACGCGCTGAAATCGTACTTTCCCGGCTCCCGCTCGATGCGGCTCCAAACAAAGTCCATCCGAATCCACGTCATTCCCGAGTCGGCAAGCATGTTCAGCTCACCCGGCCGCTCGGTCGTGAAGTGGATGTTTGCCCCCAACCCTTGAGGAACGACCGGCTCGGGCCACGGGAATTTTTCGGCACGACCAATGCCGCACCAATTCAGGCACAGAAAACACAAAAGCCCTGAAACCACGTGGCGAAATCGAAGCTTCATCCCGGTGGGTTCCTTTCCAAGGCTAGTGACAAAAAGGAGGGTGGTATTGCATCTTGTTTTGTCACGCGTACTTGCCCCCCATTATGCTTTCGGGGTAGCATGCAATCAATTGCGAACGAACTGCGTCCTATCCTTCCCACCGACCGGCCCGCACTAGCTTTTGCAGACGGAAACCTACCTATGCGACGTCCTTTTGTTTCCCGCCGTCGATTCCTACAAGGCACGGCCGCCACCACGGCGGCACTATTCTGGAACGTCTCTCGCTCGGCTGGCGCCGAAACACCGAAGGTGCATCTCGCGACGAACGTGTATCCGTGGTACACGTTTTATCGGCGCGAGAACCGCGACTTCGAGGCCGACCTCGACGCGTCACTCAAAGAAGTGGCCGCCTCGGGAATGGATGGATTCGAGCCGATCCTCAACACGCCCGATGACGTAGCTCGCTTGGCTCCCGTGTTGAACAAACACAAGCTTGAAATGCGATCGTTCTACGTCAATTCGGTCCTTCACGATCCGAAGGCTGCCGAGGAGAGCATCTCTCGAATCACGACGATTGCCCGCGCCGCCAAAGAAACTCTGGGAACCCAGATCGTCGTTACGAATCCCAGCCCCAAATCGTGGAACCGAGAAGCGCCGGACAACGCAAAAAATGACAGGGAACTGGAAACCCAAGCCGCGGCTTTGGAGCAGCTCGGTACGGAACTTTCGAAATTGGGGGTCGTGCTTGCCTACCACAATCACGACATGGAATTGCGCAACGCCGCACGCGAGTTCCATCACATGATGCTGGCGACTACCCCCCAACATGTGACGTTGTGTCTCGACGCCCATTGGATGTACCGCGGAAGCGGCAACTCGCAAGTTGCCTTGTTCGACATTGTCGAGCTTTACGGTGAACGGGTTTCCGAAGTCCACTTGCGTCAGTCGCAAGACGGCACGTGGACCGAAGCATTCGGCCCCGGCGACATCGACTATCCGCGGCTGATCCGACTCCTCGCATCGAAGGGAATCACCCGGCCGCATTGGGTTTTGGAACAGGCGGTCGAGGGCGGTTCTCCGAATACCATGAACGCCGTCCAAGCGCATCGGGCAGGTCGCGAAGCCTTTTTTGCGATGCTGTCCGGTTGAGGCGTTCGCATATCATCGGATGTCGATGACCACATCAAGTCGTGCGATTGCCGTTCATCGCGTAAGAAGCCGCCCTGGATTTTGGAGAAAGCACCATGATGAAGCACGCGGGTGTTGTGTTGGCAACGATTGTTTTCGGTCTTGCGTGGATTTGCGTACCAGCAGCGATTGCGGTCGCCGGCGACACGATGACATTGACCTCACCGGACGGCCGTAACCGCATTCAAGTGTGTGCTTGTAACGAGGAGTTGGAATACTCCATCGAGCGAGACGGACGACCGATCTTCGTCAACTCGCCGTTGGGTTTGCGACTGGATTCGGGGATTCTCGGGAAGGCGGCTCGCATTGCGAACGTCGCGTATTCCGAACACGACGAAACCTGGAAGCCCGTATACGGTGAGCGAAGCGAAATCCGCGACCATTATCATCAGGCGATCGTTGCGTGTTCATCGCGATTGAGCAACGGCAGCACGTTGCACTTCGAGCTGAAGATTCGTGCGTACAACGAAGGAATTGCGATTGCTTACCGCATTCCCAAACAGGATTCGATCGAGACGCTGCACGTCGTCGAGGAACTAACCGAATTTACCTTTACCGGGAATCACACGTGCTGGCCGGTATACACGGCACAAGGTGAGTACCAAAGGGCTTTTCTGGACGACGTGAAACCCAACTGCGAGCGCCCGCTGTTGGTCGAGATCGAAGACGGCCCGGCAATCGCCGTCGCCGAAGCGCGCTTGGTCGATTTTGCCCGCGGTCGGCTTCAACCGGGCACGCGTCCTCATTCCCTACGCATTCACCTGGGAAGCGACGCAACGATTCGCTTGCCGTATACGACTCCGTGGCGGGTGATCATGACCGGTGACGATCCGTGTCGTTTGATTGAACAAAACTACCTGCTGCTGAATTTGAACGATCCGTGTGCAATTGAGGATACCTCATGGATCAAGCCGGGGAAGGTTATTCGCGAAGTGTCGCTGAGCACCGCCGGCGGCAAGGCATGCGTCGATTTCGCAAAGAAGATGAACATCGCGTATGTCGAATACGACGCCGGTTGGTACGGGCATGAGTACGACGACAAGGCCGACGCCACCACCGTGACGCCTGATCCGAAGCGCGTTTCCGACCCTACGCAACTCGATTTGCATGAGGTGATCCGATACGCAAAATCGCAAGGGATCGGAATCATCGTTTACGTGAATCGCCGAGCACTCGAGCGACAATTGGACGAAATCCTGCCGCTCTATCGTGAATGGGGCATCGCCGGGATCAAGTACGGATTCGTCCGCGTCGGCTCGCAACAATGGACGACGTGGCTGCACGAAGCCGTCCGCAAGGCCGCAAAGTATCAAATGATGGTGGACATTCACGACGAATATCGACCGACAGGCTACGAGCGGACGTATCCCAACCTGATGACCCAGGAAGGCATTCGCGGAAATGAAGAAATGCCCCCCGCCGAACACAACACCATCCTGCCGTTTACACGCGGATTGTGCGGTGCGGGGGATTACACGATTTGCTGGTACACCGACCGCATCAAGACGACACACGCCCATCAACTTGCGTGTGCGGTGGTCATGTATAGCCCCTGGCAGTTCGTTTTCTGGTACGATCGCCCCAGTCAGTTCCGCGGTGAACCTGGAACCGAATTCTTCAAAGATGTCCCCACCGTTTGGGACGAAACCCGCGTGCTGGACGGCGCCGTCGGCGAATACATCGTTACCGCGCGAAGAAACGCCGATCGGTGGTTCGTGGGCTTCATGAATTCGCAGAAGCGGCGAACCGTCGAGATTCCCCTCGATTTCTTGCCTGAAGGCCGCAATTTCGAGGCGATTCTGTTCACCGACGCGTCGCCCGCCGGAGACAATCCATTCGACGTCGCCGTTGAAAGGCAAACGGTCCGCAAGGGTGACCGATTGACGATCGAAGCAGCGCACAACGGCGGAGCGGCCGTGGAATTGATTCCCGTAGCGAAGTAGCGCCCCGTTTGCGCTCTCGAAGGTCTACTTCGGCCGACGTAGGTGATCATCGGGCCGTCTTGGAACCATGGCTTCCAGGACGGCCCGAACTTTCACGAGGGTTTCTTCGTATTCCTGCTCCGGGTCGGACTGAACGACGATACCGCCTCCGGCTGGAGCCGCCCACCACCCGCCGAACGACGTGACCGTCCGAATCAGGATGTTCCATTCGGCATTCCCGTCGAAGCCGATATAGCCCAGACTTCCGCAGTACGGACCGCGCGCGTTCGGCTCCAATTCGGCGATGATCTCCATGGCCCGCACTTTCGGCGCCCCGGTGATCGAACCGCCCGGATAGCTTGCCGCCAGCAAGTCGAAGGCGTCCAATCCGGGCTTCAGTCGTCCTTCGACGGCCGACACCAACTGCAGGACGGTCGCGTACGGCTCGATTCGACACAGTTCCGTCACGCAAACGGAATCTGCTGAGCACACGCGGGAAAGATCGTTTCGCAGCAAATCGACGATCATGACGTTTTCGGCGCGGTCTTTCTCCGAGGATTCGAGTTGCCGGGCAAACGCGTGATCTCGAACCCGATCTCCCGTACGCCGACGGGTTCCCTTGATGGGGCGAGTCTCGACGTGATCGCCGGTTAGCCGCAGAAACAACTCGGGGGAGCTGCTCATCACGCGACACTCGCCTGCGTCGAAATATGCCGCAAACGGGGCCGGGTTCGATCTTCGCAAGTCGAGATAGAACGACACATCGTCACACCGAGCGGGAGCAAAGAATTGTTGCGCAAGATTGACTTGAAAAATATCGCCGGCCCGTATGTACTTGATCGCCCGCGCGATCGCATCGAGATATTGTTCCCGCGTAAAGTTGCTGTAGGCGGCGCAATCGCCCACTTCGACCGGGACACCTCCCAATGCCTCGGGCGTCGGCGAAGGCGACTCGACGGCCGGCCTCGTGATTTCATCGCAACAACGTTCCTGCAGAATCGCCAAGAAATACTCTGCGCGACGCCGAGCATGGTCCATTCGCTCGACGCCTTGTCGCTTGGGAAAGCCTTGCGACACGATCCACGCCCTTCGGCGTCGATGATCGAGGGCAAAGACGCAATCATACAATCCGAAGGCACACAACGCCGGCGCAACCCCCTTCCAAGGAGCCGCGGGTACGTCTTCGAAAGCACGCCCGAATTCGTACCCCCAGAAGCCGGCCAGCCCGCCTTGAAACGGCGGTAAGTGTTCCACCGATTCGGCGCGGAAGTCGCGGCAAGCCTGCACGACTTCAGCCCAAAAATTGCGTAGGGCCTCACGAGAGCGTACGGCGGCAGGAAGGAAAAACCACCGAAAAGGATTCGCGGCGAGATAGGAATAACGTCCGAGCCGCTCATGCGGATCGGCACTGTCCAGCCAAATGCACCCCGGCAGGCGAGCCAAGCGACGAACCAAGCCGACGACATCCGGCCATTCGACTTCGATCACCACGGGCAGCCGGTCAACCATCCCGGGACGGCTCCTCGGCTCCATCGAGGCAATCCGAGTCGATCTTTCGCACGCGACGCAGATACCTCCGTTCCATGCGAGTCAACTCACGGACGGTAAGCAGTCCCCAATTCAACGCTTCGTCCTGGTAGTAGTTTTTTCCTAAGTCACGAGCCGTCACCGCCTTGGCCAATTCGTAGCCCCAATAGAAGGCGATTTCCGGCTCGACGGAGCGGTCTTCGCGGCGGTGTGCTTCGAGCAACTGAGAAAACAAATCGAACGGGTCGGGACTTTCGAACGATTCATCTCCGAGTAGCGCCCGCAGAGTGCCGTCGGCCACAAAGAACCGCGGCGATCGATCCTTCAAGCTTGACCGCAGATCGCTGATGAGCGTTTCGTTGTCGTGCAACTCCGGATCGCGCACGATCGCCAACCTGTTCTCTAAATCGGCGGGTAGAATTCCGTTCCGCACGGCGCACCACGTCAGTCGGCGGGCGACATCGCATTCGCGCACCGCCGATCGCGTTCGATTCGTCGACTGGCTCACGAAGATTGTCTGCACTTGAAGTTCTTGGCAAAACGCAGAAAGCAAAAAGATCAGGCCGGCCGTGTCGGCAGGACTCGTGCGCAGTACGGGCGACAAGTCCATCGCCAGCGGCAACTGCGGCCACATGGCGCGTGCGTGAAAATAACGCAGCAGGCTTTGCGAAAACCCAAAGCCGACCGGTGCCAGCACAGGATCGAAGATCCAGCCGTATGAGGCACATTGGGTGGCATCGGAATCGTCTTTCGACGGCTCGAGTAACTCATCGACACCTTCGAGAGTGCCGGGGATCTCGGGGACGACGATTGGCACGACGTCGGTATCAGCGTATTGCGGTACCTGTGACGGCTCAACCGGGCCGATCCATTCGGCTCCCGCTTCCACGGCACGCTTCAACACGCCCGCATCGCGCGAGCGCACAAACACGCGCTGCCCTGCCTTACGAAGCGCCCGCACGGCCGCGGCCACATTGGGCCACGGTTCGACGCTGTCGTGTCCCAGGCCGATGACATCGGCCCCCGCCTCAAACATCGCGAACGCGCGATCGGTGATCGTCTTGACATCCAACCGTTCGGCACCGTCGATCACACCGATGACGGCGATGTCGTAGTCTCCGTACTCGATCGGCTTGGCGCGCCGTCGAAAGAACTGCGGAATCTCTCGCAGGTCGGCCGGCCCACGTTCGACCGGCCGATTGAATTTCTTGGCCAAAACGCCTTCGTCGCCGGGGCATCCGCCGGGGATAAAAATACGGGTCACCTCCGGCGAAGGTGTCAAGTGTCGCGCGATCCAACGCGGCGTCATCAAAGCCGCAACGGTGATCGGCATCACCGCCACCGAATAGCGAAAACCGTTCTCGCGCGCGGTTTGATCGACCACGCGACGCAATGTTTTTTCGGCAAGCTTACCGGTTACGAAAAGGAAATGTTCGCTATCCATACCAATATGATCGACATTTCGGCATCGCGACACAAGACCGACGGTAGAGATTCGACTATCTTAGCTACCGATCGTGCGACACCACAACGCGAATTCAGCTTCGACAATAGGGAAGAGGCCTTCATCCGCGGAGCGTTTTGCGCAACATAAACCGGTGCAAGCGATTCGGCACGCGCCTGCACCGGTTGAAAAATTCCGGAAAAGAATTGGCGGCAACTCGCACCGCCGCACAGCCATGTTTAGGGCATGATTTTGCCGGCCAGCGGGCCGCCCAATTTCTGTTCCTGTTCTGCCAACAGTTTCTTAAGTTCGGAAAGCTTCGCTGCAAACTCGGGCTTGTCCGACAGGTCGTTCATCTCATGCGGATCGTCGTTCAGATTGAACAACAAGTACTTCGGAACGGCCGGATAATAGATCAGTTTCCAGCCGTCTTTTATGACGGCCCGCTGCTTGTCGAGGTAGGCCCCGTAGATCACATCGTGCAGCGATTTCGTTTCGCCGCGGATCACCGGCATCAGGCTTTTGAACTCGACGTGCTCGGTGTTCCGGGCACCGGCCAAATCGAGGGAAGTGGCCATGATGTCCTGAATATAGACAGGCGTGTCGAATCGTTTTCCGGCGGGAATGTCGGGCCCTACGACGATCAAGGGTGGTCGCAGACTGTGCTCGAACATGTTTTGCTTGCCCATCAGGCCGTGATGCCCGACCGCCAACCCGTGGTCGGCAGTGAAGAAGATATACGTGTTCTTCGCCTTGCCGGTGGCTTCCAGGGCGTCGAGAATCTTGCCGATTTGGACATCCATATGCGTGATCAACGCATAATATTCGCCCCGATGCACTTTGATGGCGTATTCCGTCCGCGGCCAGGGCGCCAAGCGCTCGTCGCGCAGTTTCTTGCCGGCAGCCATTTCCTCCATGTAGGGATACTCGGGCAAGAAATTTTTGGGCACTTCGATACGCTTGGGCGGATACTTGTCGACGAACTCCTTCGGCGATTGTCGAGGGTCGTGCGAAGCATTGAACGCTAGATACATGAAGAACGGACGAGGAACGCCGCCGGCGTTGCGGAGGTACGAGGTCGCGTCGTCGGCCAAAACCTCGCTCCAGTGACGTCCTCCTTCCCAAAATCCGCCCAGCGAGCGGTCCCAAGGACACCAGGGATCGGGTTTTCCTTCGATGGGCCGCTGATACGCCTCGGGCACGGTACGCGGCATGCCCGGTCGTACGTGCACGACGTGATCGAAAATCTGCGGAGGATCGATCTTCACATGCCATTTGCCGGTCATGTAGGTCTCGTACCCCACGTCGGCAAGCATTTGTGACCACAAACGCCCTGCAGCCGCTTCTGCCTGCAAGGCTTTCGTCTGGTCGAGTTCGTGCGCTCGCCATAAGAATCGCCCGGTGTTGAACATCGTGCGGCTCGCGACACATACCGCACCGGTCCATGAGCCCATGTTGTATGCGTGCGTGAAAACGGCTCCCGATTTTGCCAACCGATCCAGATTGGGCGTTTCAATATCGGTATAGCCAAAGGCGGCGATCGTTTCGAAACACTGATCGTCGGCGAAAATGAACAGGATGTTGGGTTTGTCGGCCGCCGCCACCGGCGAAGCCGTACCGCACCAGGCAACGGCCAGCGCCGCTGCACACAGAATGCCTGATACCACGAAACCTAGCTTTCTCACCATGATCACTCCTTTTTGCGTGGAAACCAATTTGAAAGGGGGGAAGGCACGACCGCGATGCCGTCCGCAGGCTTTCAATGGTCCAAAATCATTCCACATGATTATCGTCGACTCGGCGACCGGCGCACCCACCTGCCTCCTAGGCCCGCCCGATTCGCGTCATTCTGACATACCGAACCAACTCTTTGCCGCAGATTCTTTTACCCTGATTCAAACTGGGCAAGATCAAAAGGCCTGGTGATGTTCACGTCGCTTGCTGTGAAAAGTTCGTCGAGCACTTACGTTGCGACTGCTCTTGGTAGCACATCTCCGGTATGCTAAAGTGACGCATCGCCTGGGGTGTACGGAAACACCGCAATGGGCATCCACTATTCTTGTCCCGCACTGCAAGGAAGCACAACCAGTGGACGGTCTCTTCTCAGTGTCACGGTGGGATTTGGCGGTCTCGTTCTTGTTCGGCGCCCAATTTCTCGGCATCGCGTTGGCTTGTCTTGTTCGGATCTTGGCAGTGGATTCGCGTTACGGCTTTTTACGCCGCAGCTTTTACGGCATGCTTGGACTGCTCGGAGGCATCACAGTCGCAAGCCTGGGGACCTCTCCCGCCAGTTGGGCCGGTTGCGGAATTACCTTGTCGTTGATGGTGTTGATCACGACGGCTGATTTTCGGCGCGGTATTCCGCGAAGAACGGCCTGAAAAGGCGTACGGCCCCTCGATTTCTTTCAGCCCCCTGTGTCGGACGGTTTACCGGGCTACAATAATCCTATACCGGTACTTCATCGGTGGACGCGGGGGTATTATACCCCCACGCAGGGCAGTCGCCGGGTCGGAGTTTGCATGACGACTCCGAATACCACCGGCTTGCTGCGTGCCGACCTCACCCCGGATAGGACTCCCGGCATGACCCAAAGTATCGAAAACATCGGGAATCGCCCGAAAGAGCTTCGCGCCTTGTACGACGCCATCCGCCCCGAGATGGAAGAAGTCGAGCGCCGCTTGCAAGATGAGCTGCAAAGCCAGTGTGTATTCATCGACCGCATGTTGCGACACGGCTTCCAGCTGGGAGGAAAGCGTTTGCGGCCGGCGTTGGTTCTATTAACCGCCAAAGCGTGCGGCGGAACGACCGACGATCATATCGTGTTGGCGACCGCCGTCGAAATGATTCATAGCGCAACGCTGATCCACGACGACGTTCTCGACGAAGCTACGATTCGCCGACACCTCGAAACAGTCAATGCCCGCTGGGACAACGAAGCGAGCGTACTGTTGGGCGATTACCTTCTCGCTCGCGCGATCTGTTTGGCCAGTTCCCTCGATACGCCCGATGCCTGTCGGGAAATCGCTCAAGCCAGTTTGCTCACCTGCCAGGGTGAATTGCGTCAGGTGGCGGCACGACGCAATTTCGAACTGACCGAGGAGGCTTATCTGGACATTATCTCTGAAAAAACAGCGGAATTGTGCGCCTGCTGCTGCCGACTGGGTGCACGGTATGCCGGCGCCGACCGCGATACCGAAGAAACGTTCTACCGCTTTGGGGCGGCACTGGGAATCGCTTTCCAGATCGTCGACGACATCCTCGATATCTGCGGCACCGAGGAAGAGATGGGCAAGTCGCTGGGGACCGACCTGGTCAAACAAAAGCCGACGTTGCCGTTGATTCGTGTGTTGGAAACGGCTTCGGCGGATGACAGGAAAGCCGTGGTCGAAATCCTTTCGGCCCAAGAGGTCGATTACCGCGATAAGTTGCGTCCGTATTTCGAAAAATACGATGCCCTCGGCTATGCCGAAGAAAAGGCTCGCCGATTCATTGCCGAGGCGGTCTCCCACCTCGAATCGCTGCCGGCTCACCCGGTGATCGAAGCGCTTCGTTGCCTTGCCGATTTCGTCATTACGCGGCACCAGTGAAAAAAGCGGTCTCGCTCGAGACAAGCCCATCGAACGAGACCGTTCAGCCGTTGTCTGCCCTCGGCGGCTTTCAATGGATTTCCAGTTCGACGGCGCCCAGTCCTTGCGCTTCGCCGCGATAACGTCCGCGTATGTCGTCACCCGTCACGCGATAGGCGGGAGCGGCCGTGCCCGTCAAAACAACCAGCCCCGGCTCCAACGTCAGGCCGTACCGGTGCAGATGATTGACGCACCACAACAGCGAATTCCACGGCGTTCCGAGTACTTCTCGTGTCGAACTGGTACGAATTGCCGTCCCGTTGCGATACAACGTCAACGTGATGTCGTCGACATCGCTCGTCATCGGATCACACGCAGGCCCCAGTACAAAGCGGTGCGAACCGGTTCCGACGGCAATCATATCGGCGGCCGTCGGTTTCGCAACTCGGCTGTCGTAGGGAAAGTCGCCCGCGTCAAAAGCCACGTGCACCGAACGAACCAACGGCTTGAGCGAAGCGACGTCAACGATCGGGCCGTCGATCCGCTTGCCGATCGTGAAGGCAATTTCGACCTCAAGCATCAACTCATTGAAATCGCTTTGTAAGACTCTGCTGCCGCTGGGGAGACGTTGGATCGCATACAGTGGGCCGCGAGCCGGTTCGTTCATCCCGAATTGTTCTTGTGCAGCCCGACTGGCATAGGCGACTTTGTATCCGGCAATGGCCCCGCGCTCCGCTTCCAGGCGCTCAGCCAGTACTCGTTGCACGCAATAGGCGGCATCGAAGGACAAGCTGTCCAGATCGTGAGACGGAGGAACGCATTGTTGATGGGTTCGGGCAGCGACAAGAAACCGTTGCACGAGCGTTTCGGTTTCTTGAGCGAGACACGAGGGCATGATTCCCAAACAAGTTCCCAAGGCAACGATTGCCGCCGATGCAACAAGGAAGCAGGGTTTGTGCATTTGCCTGTATCTCCCGTTTTGAAAAGTGTGTCACGATCCGTGTTGCCGCATCATACGTTCGAATTGTAAACCTTAGCGGCACTGATTGCCTACAATCTCTCCGTCCGGTCGGCAGACGAACAGACCCCCACAAAACCCCGCAAAATTCTTGACAGGGATTGCAGCGGTGGAGAAAAACGAGCTAGGGAAGAGTGCTTCTCTCTCGTCGCAGACCGTTTTGTCTTATCGTTTTGCGGGGGTGCGCCATGCGGTATGGCCGAGTTTCCCCATTGAGCGGCAAACACGTATTTTGCCTGCTCTTGCTTTTCGTGTTCTCGACAACGAGCGCATGCTCTCGCTACTCTGAAAAACCGCGTGAATCGACCGACGAAGTTGCCCCCTTGGAACCGGCTGCTTCCCCGGTCATTCCCGTCCAGGAACGCACCCCTCCTCCAGCCCGGCCCGACATCGAACTGGCTGAGATTTCAGCCGTCGAATTGCGCGCGGGCGAGCGCACCGAAGTACCTCTCGCGGTCGACCGCCACGGCCGCAAAGGCCGAATCACGATTTCCGTAGAAGGATTACCAGAAGGCATCTCGGCAAAGGGGACTATTCCCGGCTCGGAAGACGAAGGGACGCTTGTACTCGAGGCCGCCCCCGACGCAAACGAACTTCCCGAAGAGATCAACTTGATTTGCCGTGCCTCGCTCGGCGATTCGACGGCTTCTCAGCCATTCAGGGTTCGCATACGACAAACCCCACCCCCAAAACTCGAACCGCCGGAAGTCGTCGTCTTGAGTCCGGGGACGGAGAAACTCGTTCCCATTTCAGTTGCTTTCCAGGGCGCACCGTCGCCCATCCGTTTCGACCCGTCGGAAGTGCCCGACGGCTGGAAAGAATCATCTGTGGAGTGCGGTGTCGACGGGAAAGTCGCCATCCCTGTTGCCGTTCCTTCCAACGCCGAAGACGGTACTCACCAATTGGTATATGCGGTAACAACGGGTAACCATCGTACGACTCTTGCCTTGACGATTCGCGTAGTTCGCAGACCGTTCACATTTGATTCATTTCGGGTCGTACGATTGTCACCGGGAGAATCGGCTACGGTAACGATTCCCGTCGTGCGGAACGGATACGGTGGGCCGATCGACGTTGCATTGGAAAACTTGCCCGAGGGTGTCGAAGCATCGTGCGACGAAGTTCCGGCCGGAGGGAAAGAACTGGTTCTCACCTTCACCGCGAGTCGTTCCGCCGAGCCTCGCGTGCGTTCGACGTACCTTGTCGGTTCGGGCGGAATATTCCATTGCAAGAGCCCGATTATCGTACGGGTGGTCGATCAACAGGGCGACTATCTTCCGCCGGAACTCGTTTCTTCACAGGAAATGCGGATGCTGTTTCGCCGCGGCTCGATCGGAGCCCGCCTGTCGGCGAACAGTAAGAATCTGCTGGCCGACGTCTACGGTGGAACGCCCGAGTCGGAGGCGGCCGTACAAGCCGGTTTGCGCTGGCTGGCCGCTCATCAGTCAGCCGACGGCCATTGGTCGTTGAATCACTACGATCAAGCAACGTCGGATTGCGACTGCAAGACCGACTTTGAGGCGGAAGTTATCGACATGGACACGGCCGGCACGGCGTTGGGACTGTTGCCCTTCTTAGGAGCCGGTATCACGCACGTTTCGGCGCCGGAGGGGCAATCGGAACTTCTCGTCTACCGGACAACCGTCCGCTACGGGCTTTCGTGGTTGATGCGTCATCAAGTATCGAGCCGTGATCTTCTTAAAGACGGCAATTTGGGAGGCAGCATGTACGCGCACGCGCTCGGAACGATGGTGCTGTGTGAAGCCTACGGACTGACCGGAGACGAGCGCATTGCTGAAGCGGCACGACGGGCGATTCGATACTTAATGGCGGCTCAACATCAAGCGGGCGGTTGGCGGTATCAACCACGTCAGGCAGGTGATATGTCCGTTGTCGGCTGGGTGTTCCTGGCAATCCGCGAGGGCCAGTTGGCCGGATTGCCGATCGACAAGTCGCCGTTGTTGCGGGCGGAAAACTTTCTCGACGCCTGCTCGGTCGGCGAACCACCCCACGAAAAGGCCCAATATTGCTACCAGCCCGGGGGAGCTCCCAAGCCTTCTCTCACCGCCGCGGGCATCCTTGCCCGGCAATACCTTGGCTGGCCGAAAGATCACCCCGATCTCGAAGCGGCATGCGAACTCATTTTCCGCCAAATCCCGCCTCAAGAAAAAGAAACGATCGGCCCGCTCTACTTCTACTATTATGCAACCCAAGTGTTGCATCACATGGAGGGCGATCGGTTCGATTTGTGGAATCACCGCATGCGGGAATTACTGGTTCGCACACAGGAACGAAACGGCCATCGGGCCGGAAGCTGGAGTCCGCAAGGAGTCGACCACGGCGCGAAAGGAGGCAGACTTTACAGCACGTCGTTGGCCTTAATGACCCTGGAAGTCTACTACCGACATCTGCCCATGTACCGCCCCATCCGCCGCGGTTCACTGGCGGCACAGCCCTCACCTGCGACCGGACGCTGAGGTGACGGAATGCTCTGCGTGCAGCTTTGTCTTTGACTTCGTCTCGACTTTCGACGCGTCTCACCGTCGAAGACGTGACAATGAGGCCGCCCCTCAATAAGATGAAATGAGGGGAGCGGAACGGGGCCGCTTGATCACCCTCGGCGACAGTCGAGTGCACAAACGCCCCGGTCGTCGTGTGCTTCTTATGCCATATCAAGGCAACCCGGAGGAAGAGGAAGGAAGGCTCATGCCGGTTCAGATGGAATTGTCTCGCGTGATCATCAGCGACCTCAGCGACGAACAGTACATCTACCTAAAAGAGGTAGACGGCGATCGTGCGTTCCCGATCGTCATCGGGTTGTATGAGGCCACGAGCATTCATCGCAAGGTAACGGGCCAAGCCGTTTTGCGTCCCCTTCCACACGACTTGGTTTTGTCGGCCATTCGAGCGCTCGGCGGCGAGCCGCACGATGTTCTGATCAACGAGCTGAAAGACCACACGTACCATGCGCGACTGCGTATCAAACAAAACGGAGAGCTGATCGAGCTGGACTCACGGCCGTCCGATGCCATCGCCGTCGCCGTGCGTTGCGAACCTCCCCTGCCTATTTTCGTGGCGGAAGAAGTTCTTGCGGAGGCGACCGGTGGCTGAGCCCCGGGACATCGTCGTGACCGATCTTTCTCTCGGCCTCTCGGCGCGGAGTGGCCCCGCACGGATTCCCGTAGGTATCGCCCGTTTTGGATATTCCGTCAGATCAACGCGTCTTCGAATTCCGTTCGAAGGGCTTCCAGCCCCTTACGCCCCTGCTCACCCGCGACGACGATATTCAGACGCACTTCGCTGGTACTGATCATGTCGGCGTTGATTTCCTGACGCGACAAAGCAGCAAAAGTGCGGCCGGCCACCGTGACGTGACTCTTCAGTCCCGTCCCCTGGATCGACAGCTTGGCCACTTCACGATCGCCGGTCGGCGGTGCAGCTTTCATTTCGTTGCAGATATCGCGGGCAACCGCGATCGCATCGTCGTAGGCAGTCCGCGGGACGGTAAACGTCATCGTCGCGACGTCATCTCGGCCCGCGTTCTGCACGATCATATCCACCGAAATTCCCTTTTGGGCGATTTGTTTGAACACCGAGGCCGCCAGTCCGGGGCGATCGGGGACTTGCGGCAACGTGATTCGGGCTTGCGTCTCGTCCAATGAAATCGCTTCGAGCAGCAAGTCTTCCATCCCTTGCATGCGGGACAACAAACGCTCTCGGTCGAACCCGTTTGTGGGCTGCCGATCCATCGCTTCAACCGCGTTTTGAGGCGGTTCCTTGTCGAGCTCGAAGGCCGCATGGAGTGTGCGGAGAGCTTCCAGGGCGTCTTTTCGGTCCACGGCCACCGAGATCTTGATCTCGCTGGTAGTGATCATCAGGATGTTGATGCCTTTGGAGGCCAAGGCTTCGAACATCTTTTCCGCCACGCCGGGCCGGTTTGCCATCCCGCTTCCGACGACCGAAACCTTCGCAACGTTTTCGTCGTAGCCGACGCCTTCGGCGCCCAACTCTTCGGCGCATTGTTCCACGATGCGCAACGCCGCGGGCAAATCGCTCAGGGCCACGGTGAACGACAAGTCGGCACGGCCATCGGCGCCCATGTTCTGGACGATCATGTCCATCTCGATGTTCCGATCCGACAGGCGAGTGAACACAGAAGCCGCGGCCCCCGGGCGGTCCGGGACCCCTTCCACGGTAATGCGTGCTTCTTCTTCGATCACCGCGGCCCCGCAAACCGGGACGCTGGTCGACTCCGGAACCCACGAAATGATCGTCCCCGGCTGATCGGTCCCGCTGTGGCGAACATGAACGGGAACCGAGAACCGTTTGGCGAACTCGATCGAACGATTGTGCATCACGCCGGCGCCGGCGGTCGCCAACTCGAGCATTTCGTCGTAGCTGATTCGTGCCATTCGCCTTGCGTCGGGCACCTTTCGCGGATCGGTCGTATACACGCCGTCCACATCGGTGTAGATTTCGCATGATTCGGCGCGCAGCGCCGCAGCCAAGGCCACGGCCGTCGTATCGCTTCCGCCGCGTCCCAGCGTCGTGATGTCGTACGTGTCGCTGATCCCTTGGAAACCGGCTGCAATGACGATGTTTCCTTCGTCAAGCGCCTGACGGATGCGTTCCGTATCGATCGAGCGAATACGGGCTTTCGTATGGACGTTGTCGGTGCGGATGCCCAATTGCGGGCCTGTCATGCTGATCGCCTTGTGCCCCATGCTGTGAATTGCCATCGCCACCAGCGCAACACTCACCTGTTCACCGGTGGAAAGCAGCATGTCCATTTCTCGCGCCGGCGGATCCTTGCTCACCTGGCGTGCCAAATCGACCAGGTGATCGGTCGTATGCCCCATCGCACTAACGACCATCACGACTTGGTGGCCCTGTTTTTGAGCGCGAATTGCTTTGCGGGCGGCGGCCATGATCTTCTCTGCATCCGCCACACTCGTACCACCGAACTTTTGGACGATGATTCCCATTTCTGCGAGTCTCCCACACCGGGCTTGCCGAAGATCCTGCTGTGAATTCTCGGCCGTACCTTTCTTGATTCCCTGTTCGTTCCTGTAGCGTTGCCTAGCCGGTTCGCCCCATGAACCACGTCATCAATCGCCAGCCTTCCTCGAAGACGAGCTTCGACCGTTCGGCCACGGCTTCGTCGCACGAATGACAGTCGTCGGGCTCGATTCCTGTTCCCGCCACCGCAAAGGGAACGAACCCGTGGCTATGCGTTTTGATTCGCAGCGGCGTCGGGTGGTCAGGCGAAACGAGGATGCGATACTCGCCGGCTTTCCGAAGCGCCTCGAACACCGGCCCCACAATGCACTCGTCGATTCGCTGTAGGGCTTCGATTTTCGCTTCCGTATTGCCCTCATGCGACGCTTCGTCGGTCGCCTCCACGTGGATGCATACGACATCGGTCTCTTGCAGGGCATCGACGGCATACTTTCCCTTGGCTGCGTAATCGGTATCGAGGTAACCGGTCGCACCGGGCACTTCGATGCAGCGCCATCCCGCCAGCTTGGCCAATCCACGAAGCAAATCGACCGCCGTAATCATGGCACCGTCGACACCAAACCGATCTTTGAAGGGCGGCAACTTGGGCGCGCCTCCTAGGCCCCAAAGCCAGATATGCGTCGCGGGCAGTTTTCCCGCACGACGTCTCGCCTGGTTGACCGGATGATCGGCGAACAACGTCTCGCTTTGGGCCATCATTTCGACGAGCACATCGCATCCGGGACCGCGAGGAAAATCGTCGATGACCGTCTGATCGGTAAGATCGTGCGGTGGTG
Source organism: Thermostilla marina (assembly GCF_054657455.1). Lineage (NCBI taxonomy): Bacteria > Pseudomonadati > Planctomycetota > Planctomycetia > Pirellulales > Thermoguttaceae > Thermostilla > Thermostilla marina. Next base: position 2,794,814 of record NZ_BAAHYR010000001.1, read on the forward strand.
TCGTGCGCGTCTCGCGGGTAAACGGCGACGGCCGGCCCTTTGCCCGATAAATCAGCAAATTCCGATAGCTGACCCCCGGATAAAACTGCCAGTGTTCCGACCCGATATGCTCCTGCGCCGTTTCCAACAGGGCTGCGGCCTCTTCGGTCGAAATGTGGCCGGCGGTGAAATCTCGCATGACTTGGTCTTCGATGCACACCAGATTGCACCGGATGGCCCAATCGTCTTCAGCCAATTCGATGTCCTGCGCGGCGGCCTCCAGCGGAGCGCGACCGGTGTAATAAGTCAATGGATCGTACCCAAGCAAACTCAGATTGGCGACGTCCGACCCCGGAGGAAGCGTCCGCGGAACGTTGTTCGCCCGCCCCACGACACCGGCGGCGGCCACGGCATCCATAGCGGGCAGGTCGGCCGCTTGCAACGGCGTGCGTCCCCCTAAGGAATCTTGAGGTTCGTCGGCGCATCCGTCGGGGATAATGATTGCGTACTTCATAGGTTCCGTCTGGATTTGAAAGGAAAAGTCCGTGGGAGCTCAGTGTCGCGTCGGTGGAAGCCGGTCGATCCGCCGTCAGTCGCGCACGCGGAATCGCACCGAACCGGGGCGCACGAAGGCAAGATTTTCGATTTGCGCCATCGCGTCGCGCATCGGTCCCTCTGCTGCGGCATGCGTCATGATCACCAGCGGCACGACTCCCTCGGATTGGTCTTCCGCCTCGTGCTGAATGACCGAGGCGATCGATATCTTATGCTTGCCCAAAATGCCTGCAATCTCCGCCAATACCCCCGGGCGATCCTGAACTTGAAACCGCAAGTAGAAGCGGCTGGTAACCGAGTCAGGATCGCGCGGTTGCACGTCACCGGCTCGGGAATCGTCCCACAGACGCAAGGTGTCGAATGTGATCGCCGTACGCCCCACGACCGTGTCGACGATATCGGCAACAACGGCCGAGGCGGTCGGCATCTGCCCGGCTCCCAGTCCGTGAAAGAACACCCGGCCCACGGCATCGCCCACGACTCGCACGGCGTTATATGCGCCGCGCACTTCGGCCAACGGCGAGCCTCGACGCACCAACGTGGGCGATACGTGCAGCTCTAAACCGTCACCGGTTTGTTCCGCTACAGCCAGCAATTTGATGCTGTAGCCCAGTTCACTCGCATATTGCATATCGGAGGCAGTCACCGTCTCGATGCCGGTTCGTGGGATAGCCTTCCAGTCGACGGTTGCTCCGAAGGCAAGCTGCGCCAGAATTGCGAGCTTTTGTGCCGCGTCGGTTCCGTTCACATCCATCGCCGGATTGGCCTCGGCATACCCTCGCCGTTGGGCTTCGGCGACCGCCGCGGCGTACTCCTGGCCCTTTTCTTCCATTTGGGTCAAGATGAAATTGCTCGTCCCGTTGAGGATCGCGTGAATCGACTGGATTTCGTTGGCCACCAGACATTCACCGATACCCGCGATGATCGGGATCCCTCCCGCGACGGCCGCTTCGAACGCGATGGAACGGCCCACTTCGCGGGCCTTGGCAAACAATTCGGGACCATACTCGGCCAACAGCGCTTTATTCGCCGTGACGACGTTCTTTCCTCGTTCGAGAAGTTGTAGTACGATCGTTCGCGCCGGCTCGAGGCCCCCGATCAATTCGACGGCAACCTCGACATCGGGATCTTCCAAAACATCGTCTAAATTCGACGTCAGTAACTCAGCGGGCACCTTGACATTGCGTTCGCGAGTGAGATCCTTGTCGCAAACGTAGGCAAGCTCGATGCGTTTGCCCGCCCTTTCTGCGAGACGATCTTTCGCCTCCAAAAGAATTTTGGCTGTTCCTGATCCGATCGTACCGAATCCGATGACAGCTACTTTGGCCGTTTCCATTGAATGAAAGGTCCTTTGCGGTTGTCTCTCATCGTTTCCGACGGAGGTGAGTCGCACTTGGCACCGCCGGAAACCGCCTCCGAGGAAAGTCTTGAGCCCACCCCCGGCGACGTTCTCGCGGCTTCCCCTTTTTCGTTTAGATCCGATTAAAGATGTGACCGGTGGTCGATCGCTTCCAGCGACGGGTTTCCGCAAGCGCGCACCGGGCCCATCTCAGCACATATCCAGAATTTTTAATCCTAGAGCACCTCGCGAAGGGCCGTCAAGCCGTCGAAGCGCAACGGAGCACTAAAGTAAGCATTCCCCCTGGCGAGGGAAAAAGGCCTTCCCGGTTTGTTCCCTTTGCGTTCGTGTTGGGTAGAATGGAATTTTCGCAAAAATTTCACTGCCGAGGAGAAGGTCTCGTTCCCTGAGTGTTCCCATCTTGGGACGAGCGGTTTTCCCTCGAGGTGTACTGTTGCGCCTGGAATCCCGACAAGAAAGGAATTTCGAGAATGGACGAATCGGCCCGCAAGTTTTTGATCGACATCCTGGAAACTCCCAGTCCTTCCGGCTACGAACAACCGGTTCAGGAGATCGTCCGTAATTACGCGAAACCGTTTGCCGACACGGTCCGCACGGACGTCCATGGTAACGTGATCGCTTCGCGAAACGACCAGGCTCCTTTTCGCGTTTTGCTGGCCGGCCACTGCGACCAGATCGGTTTGATCGTCCAATTCATCGACGAGTCGGGATTCATCTTCTTTCAGTCGATCGGCGGCTGGGATCCGCTGAACCTCGTCGGACAGCGAATTACATTGTGGACAAAGCAAGGACCGGTTGCCGGTGTCATCGGCCGTAAGCCGATTCACCTTCTAACCGACGAAGAACGCAAGGCGGTTCCGAAGCTGAAAGACCTGTGGATCGACATCGGCGCCGCAAGCAAAGAAGAAGCCGAATCGCTCGTCCGCGTCGGGGACTGCGTCACCATCGAATTGGCACAGCGCACCTTACTGAACGATCGGCTGATTTCGTCAGGTTTGGACGACAAGTCCGGGGCCTGGGTCGTGATCGAGGCGCTTCGCCGTATGCGTCCCGAGAAGCTCAAGGTTGCCGCGTATTCAGTCTCAACCGTACAGGAGGAAATCGGTCTTCGGGGAGCCCGCACGAGTGCGTTCGGCGTCGATCCGCACGTCGGGATTGCCGTCGACGTCACCTTCGCCACCGATTGCCCGACGATCGAAAAGAAGCAAGAAGGTGATATCGCTTTGGGGAAAGGCCCGGTCATCTACCGCGGTCCGAACATGAACCCAAAGGTTGTCGACCGCCTGATCGAAGTTGCCGAGGCGAACGATATTCCGTATCAGTTGGCGGCCGCAGGTCGTGCTACAGGCACCGACGCCAACGCCATCCAGATCACTCGAGCGGGCGTCGCTACCGGGTTAGTAAGCGTGCCGAACCGCTATATGCACAGCCCGGTCGAAATGGTGTCGCTGGCCGACATGGACCAGGTCGCCACGTTGTTGGCGAGGTTCGTCGAGAGCCTCACCCCCGAGGATGACTTCACGCCGTGACCGCGCGATACCGACAAGAGTTTCTTTCACACGCCTTTTCTATCGACGCGACAATTTCGAGGTAATCCATGGACACGAAACGGTTTTTGCTTTCCGAAAAAGACATTCCCACCGCCTGGTACAACCTTTTGGCCGATCTTCCCAAACAGCTCCCGCCGCCGGTTCACCCGGGCACGAAGCAGCCGCTGGCACCCGCCGATCTCGAGCCGATTTTCGCCAAGGCACTCATCGAGCAGGAGATGAGTCCAGAACCGTGGATCGAGATCCCCGAAGAAGTGCGGCAGATCTACGCCATCTGGCGTCCGACGCCGCTGGTACGTGCCCGAAATCTCGAAAAGGCCCTCAAGACGCCCGCCCGCATTTACTTCAAGGACGAAAGCCACAGCCCCCCGGGAAGCCACAAGCCCAATACCGCAGTGGCCCAAGCGTACTACAACGCCAAAGAGGGTATCAAGCGCCTGTCGACCGAGACAGGTGCCGGACAGTGGGGCAGCTCGTTGGCCTTCGCCTGCTCGTTCTTCGACATCGAGTGCAAAGTCTACATGGTGAAGGTGAGCTACCAGCAGAAGCCTTATCGCCGGTCGATGATGCAGGTGTGGGGGGCCTCGGTGACTCCGAGCCCCTCGAACGAAACGAACGCGGGCAGGTCGATTCTCGAAAAAGATCCTGATTGCCCGGGCAGCCTCGGAATCGCCATCAGCGAGGCGGTCGAAGTCGCCGCGACCAACGACGATACGAAATATACGCTCGGCAGCGTGCTCAACCACGTCATGCTCCATCAAACGGTAATCGGTCTGGAAGCCGAAAAGCAGATGGAGCTCGCAGAAGACAGCCCGGACGTCGTTATCGGGTGTGTCGGCGGCGGAAGCAACTTCGCCGGATTGGCGTTCCCCTTCTTGCGTCACAAGATCAAAGACGGCAAAGATATCCGATTTGTCGCCGCGGAACCGGCCGCCTGCCCGACGCTTACCCGCGGCCCCTATCACTACGACTTCGGCGACACCACCCAACTGACGCCGCTGTTGAAGATGCACACCCTTGGTCACGGATTCGTGCCGCCGGGAATTCACGCCGGCGGTCTGCGCTACCACGGTATGGCGCCGATGGTCAGCTTCGGTGTCAAGCTTGGATTAATCGAACCGGTCGCATTGCACCAGACGGAATGTTTCGAAGCAGCCCGTCTGTTTGCTGCAACCGAAGGGATCATTCCTGCCCCCGAGACCTCGCACGCCGTTCGAGCCGCCGTCGTCGAGGCATTGAAGTGCAAAGAAACAGGCGAAGAAAAGTGCATCCTGTTCAACCTCAGCGGCCACGGCATTTGCGATCTGGGGTCGTACGATCGCTTCTTGAGCGGTGAACTCCAGGATTTCGAACTGCCGCAAGAGAATATCGATAAGGCGTTGGCCGAGTTGCCGCCGGTCGACTGACATCCATCGCGGAAAGACGAGGGAACTCCAGAATCCGCGACGGTCACATCGCCGACCGTTGCGGATTTATTTTTTGTCGCAACGTCGGATATCACCGCGCTGCGCGAACATCCTTTTCCCACTGCGCGAGCGCTTGTTCGAGAACCGCCGCCTCATGAGGATGGTCCGCAAGTCGATCTTGGGTTTCCGCGATGTCGGCGCTCAGGTCGAACAGATATTCTTCGATCCGATCACCTTTGCGATGTCGCACGTATTTCCAATTTTCCCGCCGGACACCCCACCACGTGCTGTCGCCGCGACGGCCTCGCCAATAGAGCGTTCGCCGAGCAGGTCTATCCGTAACGACCTGTTTCAGAATATCGATGCCGTCGAACGGCCGATCGGGAGACGCCGCAACACCGGCTACAGCGGCAATCGAACATGTGAAATCCATCGTCAGGCAAGGTTCCGACGAAACGCTTCCCGGCGGGATTCGACCGGGAAACCGCACGATCGCTGGAACGCGAATGCCGCCTTCGAACGTCGTCCCCTTGTATCCCGAAAGCGGCGCGTTGCGCGCACTGCGTGTGCCTCCGTTGTCACTGGCAAAGATTACCAACGTGTCGTTTCGAAGTCCTGCCTCGTCCAACGCAGCCAAGATACGTCCAACCGCGAAATCCAGCCGTTCGATCATGGCTCGGTAAACATCCGGCGGCGCAGCGCTTTGATTCCAAAGCGGCGAGTCGGGTGAAAGCGGCCCTTCGTCCTTCTTTGGTGTCTGATACGGAGCGTGCGGTGCGGTGAACGGAACGTACAAGAAAAAGGGCGAGGTGTGGTTTTCCCGCAAGAAAAGGACAGCCCAATCGGCAATCCGATCGGTGAAATATCCGTGGTCGATCAGCGGTTGACCTGATTCGTACAAGTTGTACCAACCGGCCGGATCGCGGTAGTGGAAGTAGTCCATTCCGCCGCCCACGCAGTACCGTGCCAGGTGAAATCCGTGGAAATCCGGCGCAAACTTCGGCTCGTAGCCCAAATGCCACTTGCCGAAAATCGCCGTCGTGTAGCCGTGATCAGCGAGCAAACGCGAAATCGTGACTTCTTCAGAAGGAAGCCCCAAGTCGTGCGATGCCCGCAGACGCACGGCATCTTCGTAGCGTCCCACGTTTCCCGTTCCGATGGCGCACTCCAGTCCGCCCACCCGCTGCTGGTAACGGCCGGTTAAAAAGGCTACGCGGGTCGGTGTACACTCCGGTCCGTTTGCGTAGGCATCAGTAAAGCGCACTCCCTCGGCCGCCAACCGATCGAGATGCGGTGTCCGAACATCTTCGCGCCCGTAGCAATGTAAATCGCCGTAACCCAGATCATCGGCCAGGAGAAAAAGAATATTCGGCCGCGTCTGGTCGCCGAAACCGCATTTCATGCTGCAAACGAAAGATGCGATCGAAACCAGCACGACGGCGCAACGCGTTTGCATGACAACGGGGTTCATGAGCAGGCTCCTCGACGGCCCGGAAGTTGGGGCGTGAAGGCTTGTCCACTTGCGTTCCGCCTTCACGTTTCGAGGCTCATTATACCTCCACACGAATACGCTCGCCCGCAACATCGGTGTTGCCCGCGCAGCAACGCACCTGTTTTGTTCGTCTGCACGGTGGCCACGGAGACGCCGGCTTGCCGTCCATGCTTCAAATTGCTAGACGCGGAAGAAAGGCTGAAGAGGATAGCGACTGCCGAGCACGGTCTCTGCGGGACATCCCAACCAACTCTCCAGACAAGTCGCGTAGAAGGCGCGAAAATCGATCGCGTACGGAACACCGCCTTTCTCGGGTGAGGCGAGGTTCGGTGCCGAACCGAGAATTCCTCCTTTCACTTTGCCGCCGACGATGAAGTGAGGTGCAGCCGCCCCATGATTCGTGCCGCGCCGTCCGTTCTCTTCGATCGTCCGTCCAAATTCCGAGAACGTCACCAGCGCGACCCGGTCAAGGAGACCGTCACGCTTCAAGTCGGCGACAAACGCGGCGATCGACTGCGACATTTGCGCAAGCAATGCCCCGTGATTGGCGGCTTGAACGGCGTGTGTATCGAAACCGCCGATTTCGCCGCCGCCCAGTTCGACGTAATAGATGCGAATTCCAGCCTCGGCTCGAATCAACCGGGCAACTGTTTCCAGATCTTTGGCAAGGCGGAAATCCGGGTACCTCGAAAACCCGGCATGGGACGATGTCGCTGCAACTTTCTCGAGTCTTTCCAGCGCATTACCCGTGATCTGGCGCAACCGTTCTGTCGACTCGTTTTCTCGCGAGAGCGAAAGCGTCTTTTTCACCGCATCGCGCAGCGCCGAATCATGCACCGCCGAACCGAGAGAACCGGTCCATTCGCGACCGGGAATCCGTGGAACGACCGCGTGTTCGGCGTTCAGCGCAAAGGGTTTCGGAATCTTGCCCACGAAGACCGACGGCGTCCTTCCGCGATCGGAAGCAATCACCACATCAGCCGCACGGCCCACCCATCCCGTGGGACAAGTCGTCGTTTCCGGCGCTGCGGTCTCCCACACGCGTTTTGCCCGCCCGTGATCTTGGGCGGGATTCGGATATCCCACGCTTTGGACAATCTCTAATACGCCCTCTTCATACAGCTTCGCGAACTCGGGCATTGCCGGATGCAATCCCGTTCCCGGTTCGAGAGGCAAGACATCCTTCTTCGTCAATCGAAGCGTGGGGCGTGCCCGGGCATATAGGTCGTCTTCGTACGGAACGACGGTGTTCAATCCATCGTTTCCACCGGAGAGCTGCAACACAACCAGCACACGGCCGTTGTCTTCCGCCGTCGCATCTGCCGCTTCTGCCAAAAATCGAGGCACGCTCCCGCCGATAGCCGCCACAGCGGTCCCGGTACTGATCGCTTTCAAAAAGTTGCGACGACGAATCAACATATCGCACCTCACAAATCGGTAGTGCGGTTGGCATTTGGTTCACACGACAACGAATCGCATTCAACCAAGGAGGAACTCCGGCTGCATCGTAATCAACCACGCAATGCGTCGAAGCTGTTCGTCGACCCCACCATTCGACACGTCCTTCGCGTGTCGAACGATTTCTTCTCGCACCGTCTCCGGAAGTGGTTCCGCCAAGAGAAGCGACTCGAGCCATCGTTCGGCGTCTTCCTCGCCTTCTATCCCCTCGGATTCGGCCGCTTCCTGGAGGCTCACGGCCTTGCCGTAGTCGTCGCCGCCGCGAAGTACCGCTTCGGCCAATGCCGCGCGGCGCCCGAGAGAGAAGGCGTCGATCCAATCGTACCCGAACGGAAACCCCGCCACCGTCGGCGGATTGACCGGATCGGCGCCGCCGGCCGCGATTTCGTCGGCAATCTTCGTGGTGCAACGGGCCTGCAAGGGGCGTAACAATGTCATGGCGAAGGCCAACGGCGACTTGATCTTGCCGCATCGCACTACCGGATCGAAAAACCACTGTGACGTGAACATTACGCGAAGAACGTCTTCGAGTGACTTTCCTTCGGCAATCATCGTTGCGAGCGGTCTTAGCAAATCATCCGGCGCCACGTCGTCGGCACAAAACCACCGATACAGCCTCCGCATTACCGTTGCCGCGGTTTCTTCCCTTTGGGACAACATTCGCGGGATATCTTCCGGCCGGAAGGTGCCGGTTGTCCCGAGGATCTTCTTCTCGCCTTGGTCGTGCTCGTAAGCGTAGAACTTCGTTTCGGAACGTACGACGAAACGTCCCGTGAGCGCCCGGGCAGTTTCGCCGACATCGCTCTCGGCAAAATTGCCGCTGCCCACCGTATAGCGTTCGAGATACGTACGGGCGAGATATCGATTCGGATTCGAACGCCGATTCTCCGCGGCTTGCAGGTTCAACAATACCGCGGGATGGTTCAACGCCGTGCCGAAAACGTCACGCACCGGCCCCAACGCAAGTAGACGAAGCTCCTCGAGAAAGCCGTGAAAAGCCTCCAAGTTACCCACGCGGGACGCAGCAATGCCGAAAAAATCGATCCAGAACAAGAGCACAAGCTCCCGAAACGGCAACGTTGCGTCGCTGATCTTGCGAAGCCACCATCCGCGGTAGGAAGCGGTGTTCCCAGACCGAACGGCATTCGCCATCTGGATCGCGAGAATGCCTTCATAGTCCACTTCGGAGGACGATCGCAGCAATCGGTCGACCGCATCGCCGGGCGTCGATTCGGCAAACGAGTCGACAACCGGCTTGGTCGCTCCGAAGCACGTTCGCCGCAACAAATAGCCTGCGCGATCGCGACCGAGCGGTGTTTGCTGAGATTCAAGCGATTTCCACGCGTCGGCGGCAACACCGGTGTTCCTCGAACTTGCCGTCGTAGAAAGAGCCACGGCATATCTCCCGTAACTGGCAACCGGACACATTGTTGCAAAACGTCAAGGCGCATCTCCGCCGGCGATCTTTTCCAGCAGTTTCAACGCCTTTTGAACCGCCTGCGGATCGAGGACGACGTCGAGTGTTGCCCGCATTCGATCTTCGCGATCGGCGACCGTCACTTCGACGTGGTCCATCAGCTCTGCCACAGCGACCAACATGCCGACTTCGGCTTCCGCCTGCTTGCGGCTATGCCCCTTTTCGAGCATGTTCCGTCCGACCAACGATTCCCAATTGGCCGTCAACAGCCCCGCCACGATGTCTCCGTCGATTTCCAGCTTCGAACTCACGTGTTTCAGCGGTACCACACCCGATTCCAGTTCTGTTTGCAACGCGTCGATCAGGTCGCGAGCCAGGCCTTCAGTGGAACTCATCACGATGTAATCACCGACGCGGACGAGCGTGGGCGAAAAGTTGAAGCGGATGTCGAGCTTCGTCTTGTCCGACTCGTCGACATTCGAGAAATACGAGAGCGTGTACTTGACGCCCTTGTATTCCACACGATCGAGGATCAGCCCGGGCAATGCCTGTTGTCCTCGCGTGAAATTGATCAGTCCCAGCGCCTTTTGCCAGGCTTCTTCGACCACGGGGGTGAACTGATCGGGATCCTTCATTCGGAAGACGGTTGCAAACGCCGGCAACTTGATCAACGGCTCTCCCACCTCCGGCGAATACTCTTGGGCGGCCAGGACCATCCGGACTTCCGGCGTCGCATGGGCGAGAACTTCTTCGGTGAAATTGCGCCCGCTGAAAAAGATCCCCATCATGTTTTCAAAGAAGATCAAGCCCGATGTCCGTTCGGGGAAAAGCTCGTCCTTCGTCGCGTAGAAATCGTGGAGGTCTCGATACAACGTCACAGCCGCAAGACGTCGCGGAACGGTAATATTCGGTAAAGCTCCCGCGTCGTCCGACGGAACTGCGAAGCTCGCTTTTCTTTCCGTGGCACCATCTCCACCGGTGACGAACCTCAAGGTAACGCGATTATCGTTCAAATCGCCGGTCACGAGAGCCCACTCGGCCTGTGAGACCGACTCTGCAACACCGGCGAACAGCAAGACGGGCAGCGGTTCTTTGAGGTTGTTGAGTGCCTTTTGGACTTGCGGAGCCGCGTTCACCAGCTCCGCATTGATGTAAACATATGCCGGGGCACCGGCACGTTCGGCCATCGCCGCGGTAAACCGTTCCATCTTGTCGATGCTGGTACCGGTCCCCTCTTTGAGATCGATTACTTCTTTGAGTACCTCGGGATCGTTCGACAGGATAAGTCGGCTACCCAAGATCGCATGTGCTTCTTTGGGGCCGAACGACCATCCCGTCACCCCCCGATACTCGGCAGATCGCACTCGATCGGGTGTCTCCTTGTTTTCGGCGTCCATGCGTGCAAAAAACAACAGCGTTTCGTGCAATTTCGCCAAGAGCTTTTCATCCTGCGCATCGACGATCAAGATTACCTGCCCCCGCGGCAGAACCGCCAAGGTAATACCGCCGGCGGTCAGTTCTTTGATCGCCGTCTTCCAATCGGTTTCCAATTGCGATTCGAGAAACTGAACGCCCGCCAACAATTGTCGTACTTCTTTCTTCTGCTTTACTGCTTCCGTTGCCCGCGAGGCTTCAACGGCTTCAAGGATTTCCGGCGAGGCAATGCAATCGATCAGCTCCGGAACGTGCGTTATCTTGGCGACCAACACGGCGTCGGCAGGAATCCACGCCTCGGACGGAGGCAGCGGTTCCTCGGCAACTGCGGGACCGATCGCAAACAAACACGCCGCTACAATTACCGACAGAATGCCGTTTCGGTACATGGTTCTTCTCCTGTCATTCGATGGTCGCGGCCCAGACACGAGACACGTCTTCGCCGCACATGTGCCGGTTCTACAACTATTCCTACAGTCGAAGTCGGCGAGTCGTTACGCGTTTTCCGCGTCGCGGATCGCCTCCCGGAAGAAATTGAACAGCGCAGGCGCGGACATAGAACGATCTTCCCCGGTGTCGGTTACGAACGACCCGCCTGCGGCCGTTGCACCGACCGATTTCAGAGATTGCTCGGTCACAAATCTTCCCGGCGAAACTTCCATACCGCCAGCGTCATCGTGACGACGATCGGTAACCCGTATCCCAGAAATACCCGCCAGAGCACCGTATCACGATAAAGATCTTCGTGGCCGAAGAAGTCGCGTCGACGAGGCGGCGGTTGCTGCCCGCTCAGTGCTTGCAAAAATGCCTGTGCCTGCTGTTGTAGTTCTGCAAGTTCCGAGGGATCGATAGCGTCGTCGTTTTCGGTAGACCACGTGGCGCGCAGCATCGTGGGAAGGGCTTGATTCAAGCTGATCGGCGAGATTTCCTCCAGGTGAAATGTGTTCAACACGAGATTGATCGGGTACCACACAAACAACATCACCAGCAGGGCGAGCAACGTATTTTTCAACAACGTTCCGAAGAAAAATCCCAATGAGACCAAAGCAACGAGCACGACGCTGACGACTGCCGCACCGGTCACGAGCCCGTACATCGTGACACCGTCGGGAGCCGGCGGGCGATCGGCAAGAATCACGACGGCCGATGTCACCGTCGTGATCGTCAGCACGACGCCGACGACCAAGATGACCCGCGCAAGCCAAGCCGCCAACAAGAACTCGTGACGCGTTACAGGACGACATAGAATACCGTCAGCAACCTGTTCGATACGTCCTCCCGCTACCGGGTAAATTCCCAGTGCGATGACGACGAAGTACCACGGGAACACCAAGAATGGAAAAAGCACAGCCGAGATGAGGACCGAGTCGGGAAGCCGCTGCCAATTCGTCAGCACGATGAGCACCGTCATCGCCACCGCGGCGATGACCCACAAACGGATCAACCAGCTTCTCGACAGCGTTTTCAAATCATGGGCGACCATTGCCGCGGTCGGCATCAGACGCTGTCGCCAGTTCATCGAAACGATGGAATCCATGCGATTGATCCTCTTGCAAGAGCTGGAGGTAGGCATGTTCGGCTTCGCTGCCGGCCGACCCGATTCCTTGCAATTGCAGACGACAGGCATCCACCCTCTCCAGAATTTCGGCCAATCGTTTCGCGCGCGGCAGCTCGGAATTCAACGCGATCATGACGCGGGACCTTCCCTCCCATCGAGCGCCGACATCTGATTGCGTGTCCAGCCAACGGCGGAATTCAGCCAGGTCGGCATCCTCACCGGCGAGTTCGATGACGATGGTTTCCGAGCGAATGCGCCGCTTCATTTCGGCCATCGTGCCGACGAAGATCATTCGTCCTTCGTGCATGACCCCCACATGGTCGCATACCTGGTCGATATCGTTGAGAATATGTGTCGCGACGACGATCGTCCGTTTTTCTCCCAGATCGCGGATCAAATCCAGCGCGAACCGTCGAGCGGCCGGATCCAATCCGGCGGTCGGTTCGTCCCAAATGAGCAACGGCGGATCGGCCACCAATGCGGCGGCTATCCCCAAGCGGGTCGTTTCACCGGTGGACAAGGTAGCGATCCGTTGGTCGGTCACCGACAACAAACCGACTGCACGAATGAGCGACGCAATTCGCGGCTTTCGAACGTCAGAGGGAATGCGACATAGGCAACCGACGAGATCGAGATATTCAACCGGTTTGAGATGCCCGGGAAAACGTGGATTCGTGGGCAAATAGCCGATCATCCGCCGCACATCGACGGCATCCGGCCCGCACTTGCGACCGAACACATAGGCACATCCCGCCGTTGCCCGCTGCAAGCCGAGCAATAACCGGAGCGTGGTGGTTTTCCCCGCGCCATTCGGCCCCAAAAAGCCGAAAATAGCCCCCTGGGGGACCTCCATGTTCATGTCGTTGACGGCGATCACCTCGTTTCCAAAGACTTTGGTCAGATGTTCGGTGCGAATCGCGGGTTCCACAGCACGACTCCGAATTGGCCATCAGAAACGGGCATCGCGAAGCGACTTTCGCCGAGCCGTATCCCCAGAAGAGACGGTCTCTTCTCGCTTTTACACCAAGTAAGGCGCCTCGGTTGCAGGCAAATTCCCCCTAAATAACCGAGGCCGTCCGATCGAGTCGGACGGCCTCACGGCATGATACCCGGTTTCTCGATGCGTACGTACAAGGGCTACGTCGCAAATCGAGAGGCGGGTTGGTGCACAAGCAATTAATCGGTCAGGCGGGAAGATCCCCCTCTACGCGGCTATTCTCCCGCGGCTTCGACGTTCGCCTTTGGCGGTCGCAGCATCAATGCGAGCGCGGCGGCGACGAAACACGCGATTCCGGCGATGACGAACGGCGTCAGCCACGCACTGATTTCGCCACTGCTCTTCGCAAGGTCGCCAAAACGGCCCGCCAGAATCGGACCGACGATTCCGCCGATGCCGTAGGCCGTAAAGACAACGCCGTAGTTTTGGCCGACGTATTTGCTGCCGAACAAGTCGGCGGTGACCGCCGGGAACAAGGCGAAGTTGCCTCCGAAATTGAATCCAATCAACGCGCAGCCGAGGTACAGGAAGTATTCATGCGAAGCCATGGAATAAAACAGAAGCATGAAAACGCCCTGCGAGCCGAGCATCAAAATGAGGCTCAATTTGCGCCCCAACAGGTCGGAGATCGATCCCCAAGCAATTCTGCCCAGCCCGTTGGCCAACGCGAAGTAGACGGCCATTGCCGTCCCTGCGATCGCAGCGGCTTTTGCGCCCGCGGCGGCTTCCGTCAGATTGGTGTTCGCGTCCAGAAACGCTTTCGTGAGCACCTCGGTGGCAAACAATTTGATGATCCCGATGACCATCAATCCGGCCATCGCTCCGGCGACGAACATGAGCCAGATCATATAAAACTGCGGTTTGCGGAGCATGCCGCCCACGTTGAGTTCAAGTCCGGAACTCCCTTTCGAGGCGCCGGCAACGGGTTCCCAGCCGGCAGGACGATACCCCTCCGGCGGCAGGACCATCGGAAGGGCCCCCAAGCCGACCAACACGATGAACGCCACACCGTACAAGATGAAAACGTTTTCGATCCCCAGCGTGTCGATCAAGTGTCCCCATGCCCCGGCGATTTTGATCCACAACAGGGCGCCAAAGCCGAATCCTCCAACGGCCAAACCGGTCAACAACCCTTTTTTGTCAGGGAACCAGCGCAATCCCACGGCAATCGGAACGACGTAAGCGAGCCCGATACCGGCACCGCCCAATACGCCGATCGAGAAAATCAAACCGTAGTAACTCGGCCCGACAACCCCAGCAAGGATATACCCCGCTCCGAGCAACACCCCCCCCGCGATGGCTACCAGCCGCGGCGGAAACTTCGACTGTAGTTGTCCCCCCAGAATCATCACTAGGGCAAAGACGGCCAAACCGACCGAAAAGATGACTTGCGTTTGAACCTTCGTAAAGCTGTAGGGCGCTTCGGTCAGCACGGGCGTAAAAACGCTCCATGCATAAATGACCCCCAAACAAAGCTGGATGACCACGGCCCCGACGACAACCCACCAGCGATTCATGAGGCGACCGTTTTCCATATCGAGCACTCCCGGATGCGACATTCTGACGAAGACGAAAGAAGGTGTCGGCGTTTCGACACAAAGCGACGGCGCAAGCCGATCGACGTCGCGCGAAGGAAGAGCGGGCGGCGTGGCTCCCGCCACCCGACCGACCGTCAGCGAAAGCCCGAGCGGTCAGCGCCGCGACGAATCTTGCCGGCTTAGAACGTCCCTTTGTCCCGAAAGCGCAAAGCAACCCGCGAGCCGACCAACCGTGTCGGCTATGCGAATCACCCAGTTCACACCACGTTATGCTGCCCGTCGGACCGACCGACGAACAATATCCCGGTTTGTTGCCGGGACCTCATTTCGCATGCTCTGCGTCGAGGAAATCGCTGCAAGATCTTCCGAAGTCGAGCCCGTTGTTGCTTTAGACGACGATTTCCTTCACATGATCGACTCGGCTGGATTCTACCCAAAACGGCGCGCAAATCCAGCCTTTGGCAGACAAAAATGTCGCAAAAACGAAGCCCCGCCAATAGGCGGTTTTGCAGATTGCCGACAATCGTCAACCGTTCCGGTGGATGCATGCCGTGCTGAAAGATCCAATGAACTGCTTTCTCTACCGAAACCCCCGACTATCATGGGGAGAAACGTGCGGTTCGCAGCACAGTGTACACTTAACCGACATCAATCATTGGGGACTCTGCTTCGCGTCCGTTCCGGTCGGCCTTCGCCATTTGAGAGATTTCGCCATGCAATCAGCACAAACATTGAAACGTTCCGTCTTCGTCGCGCTGCTTTCTCTGACGGCTTTCACAGCCGGGGCGATCTGTTCACAAAGCACGGCCCAAGAGCCTTCCCGGCCCAACATCGTCATCATTATGGCCGACGACATGGGCTTCTCGGATCTAGGATGTTACGGCGGTGAGATCGAAACACCCCATATCGACTCGCTCGCCGCTACAGGTCTCCGTTACACGCAGTTCTACAACACCTCGCGATGCTGGACCACACGTGTCTCTCTGCTGACGGGGCTCTATCACCATTACGCCGAAGACATCCACATGGGGCGTCGGAAGGATGCCGCGACCCGTTTGTTGCCGGAACTTCTCAAGCCGCTCGGCTACCGAACGTACCACACCGGCAAATGGCATATTCGCGGAGAAGTCGCGGTCGAGCGAGGTTTTGACCACACCTATCAACTCGACGATCACAACCGAAACTTCTACCCGCAACGACACCAGGAAGACGGCAAGCCGCTACCGCCGGTGACGCCCGGCTCGAATTACTACACGACGACGGCAATCACCGATTACGGCCTGAAATATCTCAAGGAGCATGCGGAAAAGTACCGGGATCGTCCCTTCTTCTTGTACGTGGCTTACACGACGCCGCATTTCCCGCTGCACGCCCCTCCGGAAGACATCGCTCGTTATCGCGATCGCTATCTCCGCGGCTGGGACGAAATGCGCAAGGAACGATGGCAGCGAATGCGGAAGATGGGCATCGTTGATTGCCCGTTGTCTCCGCGCGATCCCGATATCATTCCGTCGTGGAATCTGCCGGAAGACGAACTCCAGGCCCAAATCGGGCCGGGTGAGTGCGGCCATGCCGTTGCCTGGGATTCGTTGACCGAAGAGCAGAAGCGATTCCAAGCGACGAAGATGGCCATTCACGCGGCAATGGTCCATCGCATCGACACCGAAGTGGGCCGCATTCTCGATCAGCTCGACGGGATGGGCATGCGCAACGACACGTTGATCATCGTCCTTTCCGACAACGGCGCCAGCGCCGAGCAAATCATTCGCGGAGATCGCCACGATCCGACCGCCGCCCCCGGTTCCGGACCGACCTTCTTGTGCTTGGGGCCGGGATGGTCGACGTTTTCCAACACGCCCTTCCGCCTGCACAAGTCATGGGAACACGAAGGCGGAATCGCAACACCGTTCATCGTGTCGTGGCCGAAGGGAATCCGCGATCAGGGAGCCCTCCGTCATGCCGTGGGTCACGTTATCGACATCGTTCCGACGATCGTGGAACTGACGGGCGTTGCCCTCCCCGACAAAGTAAACGGCTTGCCGGTTGCCAGGCCGCACGGGGTTAGCCTACTGAACACCTTTGCCGATGATGTATCGGTGGATCGCGAGTTCCTGTTCTGGGAACATATCGGGAACAAAGCGCTGCGGATGGGCGATTGGAAGATCGTCGCTCGCGCCGATTGCCATTGGGAGCTGTACAATTTGGCCGAAGACCGCAGCGAAACAAACGATCTAGCCGCTTCGATGCCCGAAAAAACTGCAAAAATGGCCGAGATTTGGGAAAAGTTCGCGGCCGAGATCATGCTCGGATCGAATCGCAAATGAACGCAATGCGTTACTCTAAAGTGTCCTGTCAGCAAAGCGAGCCGAAAAAGGAGCCGGGCCCATGTTTCGTCGTCTTGTTTGCCTTACCGCGTTGATAGGCGCGTTTTGGGCTGCATTGCCGAAAACGCAAGCGGACACCTCTGAGACGCCCCGACGCCCGAATATCGTCTTCATCTTGGCCGACGATATGGGCTACGGCGACGTCCATGCGTTGAATCCGCAGTCGAAGATTCCCACGCCGAACCTCGATCGGTTGGCACGTGCCGGCATGACGTTCACCGACGCCCACACGCCCTCGGCAGTTTGTACGCCGACACGCTACGGGTTGCTGACGGGGCGCTATTGTTGGCGGAGCCGCCTCAAGTCGGGCGTGCTATTCGGTGAATCGCCTCCGTTGATCGAGCGAGATCGGCCCACGGTCGCCTCCTTTTTGACCTCGCAAGGTTATCAGTGCGGAATCGTCGGCAAGTGGCACCTGGGCCTGGGATTCGCCCGCACGAGTGAAGGCAAGATCGACTTTGCAAAACCGATCGATTACGGCCCGGAGAAACTGGGGTTCGCCTTTTCGCATATCGTTCCGGCGTCGGCCGACATGTTTCCGTACGTCTACATCAGCAACGGGGTCGTCGTGCAAGTTCCTACGCTGGAACAGCCGGCCCAACCGTTCCCGCGATATGTTCGCAAGGGCCCGCGGGCAGAAAACTTCGTCATGGAAGAGTGTCTCGACCACTTACTCGGTGAAGCCCAAGCCTTTTTGAAGCGAGCGGCCGCCACACCGGAGAAGCCGTTCTTCCTCTATTTTCCGATGACCGCGCCGCACAAACCGGTGTGGCCGCATCGGCGATTCGTGGGCACAACCGACTTGGGGCCGTACGGCGACTTTGTCCACCAAGTCGATTGGACGGTCGGACAAGTGTTGAACACGTTGGACGAACTGGGGGTCGCCGACGAGACGCTCGTGATCTACACAAGTGATAATGGATCGTTCATGTATCGGCGCGACGATCCGAATGAGCAAGACCACGTCGACGACCCATCGATTCAAGCGTATCGGGCCGATCGCCACACGGCCAACTACATCTTTCGCGGCACGAAAGCCGACATTTGGGAAGCGGGCCATCACGTGCCGTTCTTCGTCCGCTGGCCCGGCGTCGTCGAACCGGGGTCGCGATGTGACGATACGATCTGCCTCACCGACTTCTTTGCGACCGCAGCCGAGCTGCTCGGCGCGACGCTGCCGGAAGGAGCAGCTCCCGACAGCTACAGCTTCCTGCCGCAACTTTTGGGACGAACGCCGAACCCGGCACGCCCGCCGGTCATTCATCATTCCGGCAATGGAATGTTCGCCATCCGAAAGGGCAAGTGGAAACTTGTGCTCGGAAACGGTTCAGGGGGGCGGGAGACGCCCAAGGGCAAACCTTTCGCACGTCCATACCAATTGTTCGACCTCGAAGCGGATCCCAGTGAGAAGCATAACGTCATCGAGACACACCCTGAGATTGCTGCATCGCTGGAAAAAGAATTCCAAGCCATTTACCAGCATGAGGGACGCTGAGGTTTCCTCGGCACTCACGTGCGCCGCTTGGCGATCTCGATTTGCGACACACATATCACAAACTGCAAAGACAGAGTTCCGGGCGGCCGTTTCCACGCAAAAAACCTAACACGACACATTATGGGGATTGACCCGATCGTAGGTGGCGTAAACGATGCTATGCACTCCGGCTCGGCGGGGCTTTGTAAGAATCCGAGCCGGTGGGGCGTCGTCCATTCGGTCTTTTTGACGACCAAGGCCCGTTTTGATCGTGGAGGTGTAGTGATGCGAACGTGGAAGTTGTCGGTTTCGTTGGCGTGCTTGGCACTGGTCATGGGAGTTTCGTGTGCGCGAGCCGAAGGAGTGAAAGTGGGAGATCCCGCTCCCAACTGGAAGGGAATCATCGGCATCGACGACAAAGAGCATTCCTTGGCCGAATACAAGAACGCCAAAGTCGTAGTCGTCGTGTTCACGTGCAATCACTGCCCCGTGGCCAAGGCTTACGAAGATCGCCTGATCGCCCTGCAAGCCGACTATAAAGACAAGGGTGTACAGGTAGTGGCAATCAACGTGAACAACCTCCCCGCCGATCGGCTCGATCAGATGAAAGCCCGCGCAAAAGAAAAGGGCTTTAACTTCCCTTACTTGTACGACTCGTCACAGAAGATCGGCCACGCGTTCGGTGCCACCGTGACGCCGCATGTGTTCGTACTCGACGCGAATCGAAAAGTCGCCTACATTGGGGCGGTGGACGACAACATGGACCCCAAGAAGGTAAAAACGCCGTATCTGCGAAACGCCATCGACGCGTTGCTGGCCGGCAAGACGCCCGATCCCGCGCAGACAAAACCGTTCGGATGCGGCATCAAGTACGAATAGGCCCATCGGAAGTCGAATGATCGTAAATCCCGGGACGACGGCGGCACGATCAATCGGTCGCTGTCGTCCCTGTTTTGAGTCAGAAACGAAACCGGCCGGCTTGTCGGCCAGGAAACGGAATCCGAATCGGGTGGAGGTGTTCGGTGACGAGGCTCTTCGCTAACCGCTTCTACCGTTGCCTGTTTTCAGGGGTTGTGCTCCTGTACCTTGCCGGTACGGGCTGCGAAGATCGGCAAGGATCGGTCGCCCCGCCCGAACAGCCGACCGTCGATACGCAACCGCCCTCTAACCCTGCCGAGGCCAATGCAGATTCCGCGGCTTCCACGATCGACTCGGCAGCGGCTCCGCACGACGAGAACAGCCGGCCCTCGGTTACGGTAGAGGTCATTGCGGCTGCCGATTTCCCAACGCTTCTCGACGCTCACCGGGGCAAGTGGGTGTTGGTCGATTTCTGGGGAACGTGGTGCGTACCTTGCCGTGAACTTCTTCCGCATACGGTCGACGCGGGAAAGCGACTGGCCGATAAGGACTTGATCGTCATCCCCATTGCCATCGACGATGCCGAACAAAAGGATGAAATCGCGCGCGTCCTCTCGCAAAGCGGTTACGCCGGCAAGGCCTACTGTGTGCGGGAAGGGATTTCGATGGAGTCTTTCGAAAAACTCGAAATCGCCGGCGGTGCTCTTCCCCATCTTCGGCTGTACGATCCACAAGGGAAATTGACGGCATCTTTCGGCGTGGACGCCCTGCCCCCGACCGCCGAATCGATCGACGCCGAACTCGCCAAACAAATCGGCCGATAGCTCCCGTTCGCCACCCGTTGCGGGGGCATAGTTGCGGTCGAATGCTTCTCCCGACTTCTCTCGCACGGTTGTCCATCGTCGCCGACGATGCTGCGCACTGCCCTTGGCCCCGATCGACAAGGGGATTATTATAATACAATATGACCGTAACCTACTCGAGAGAGGTAGGCATGAGGATATCTCGCGAGCACCGGAATTTGTGCGGGCAGGTTGTGCACGACCTGGGGTTGCGTATCTTGTCCGGCCAGGTACGGCCCGGCGAATCGCTCCCCCAAGAGTGGGCCTTGTGCGACGAACTCGGCGTCAGTCGAACCGTCGTCCGCGAAGCCATTAAGTCCCTCGCCGCCAAAGGGTTGGTCGAATCGCGCGCCAAGCGAGGCACCATCGTTCGCCCGGTTTGCGACTGGAATTTTCTTGATCCCGAAGTTCTGGCTTGGCAGGCAGGTACGGATCCGGACGGTAGATATCTTTTCCACTTGACCGAGTTTCGTCAGATTTTCGAACCGGCCGCTGCGGCGATGGCCGCGGAACGGGCGAGCGACGAGCACTTGGCCCAAATCCGCAGCGCCTTCGAAGAAATGGAACAGGCAGCCGACAGTGTCGCCGATTTTCTCGAAGCCGACAAACGATTCCACGTGGCGATACTCAATGCAACCGGCAATCCTCTTTTCGGCCCCGTCGCCAACGTGATCAGCACGTCGCTGGAAAACAGTCTACGCGTGACGAATCGCCAAGCGGCAGACAATCAAGCTTCGTTACCGATTCACCGCAAAGTTCTCAATGCGATAAGCAACCGCTGTGCGCCCGAGGCCGAACAGGCAATGCTAGCACTGTTGGATGAGGCCGGTGCGCGCATTCGAAGAGCAGTCGAAGCCAACGCCGAAACCGGGTCGGCCGACTGAGCGCACATCCAGCCCCCAACGGCTTTGAGGATTCGGCCGAAAACGCCGCCGAAGTCCCTACTTTCTCAACACGTTGGATTTGGTGCCGACGAGAACGTCCGATGAAGCGTCGAAAATTCTTGAAAAGCTCGGTGGGAGCGATCGGTTTCGGTGGAATGGTGCCCTTGGTTGCCCAGGGGACGGCTCCGGTCAACGATCGCGGAGAACGCATCGCCGATCGCTGGTATGACGTCGAAACGGGCCGCATGCGTAAACCGATTCGACGACGCCGGGAACAATACGATGTCGCCGTGATCGGCGGCGGCATGGCGGGAGTCTGCGCGGCGATCGCCTCGGCGCGAAACGGTGCCAAGACCGTCCTCGTCCAGGATCGCCCGGTCTTGGGCGGCAACGCGTCGAGCGAAATCCGGGTGAACGTCAACGGCGCCCGGCGCAAGGGCGGCTATCCGGAACGCGAAACCGGCATCATCGAAGAGATCTTATTGGCCAATCGATTCTACAATCCGCAGGAATCGTATCCGGTTTGGGATCATGTGATCTACGACTTGGCCGTTCGCGAACCGCTATTGACGGTGATGCTCAACACGCAGGCGATCGACGCGAACGTCGAAAACGACGTGATCCGTTCGGCTGTGTGTTGGCAGGGAACGACGGAAACCGAATTCACGATCGAGGCAAGGTACTTCATCGATTGCTCGGGAGACGGGCTGCTGGCGGCCGCAGCCGGAGCGACGTACCGTACAGGTCGGGAAGCCCGCTCGGAGTTCAACGAGCAATATGCCCCCGAAAAGGCCGACGGCTGGCAAATGGGTGCGAGTATCCTGCTGCACGGTCGCGACATGGGCCGACCGATTCCTTACACGCCCCCATCGTTCGCCATCGAATACGATCCGTCGAAAGCCAATAAACGTACGATCAAGACCTTCGAAGACGGCTATTGGTGGGTCGAACTCGGCAGCGACGACGACATCATCGCCGACTATGAAGCGATCCGCCACAAGCTCCTGGGATACGCGCACGGTGTGTGGAACTACATCAAGAACTCGGGCAAATATCCTGAGGCTGCCAACTTTGCCTTGGAATGGATCGGTTCCTTGCCGGGACGCCGGGAATCACGGCGATTCATCGGCGACTACATCCTCTCGGAACGCGATTTGGTGGAGAATCGCCACTTTCACGATGCGGTAGCCTACGGGGGATGGTCACTCGACGAACATTGCCCCGGAGGGATTGAAAACCCGGAGGACCCGCCGAGCTTTTTCCATTACCATTTCGACGAAGTATACGAAATCCCATTCCGTTGTCTGTATTCGAAGGACTTGAGGAATCTGCTCTTCGCGGGCCGCAACATCAGCCAAACGCACATCGCGTTGTCTTCCACTCGCGTGATGGCCACTTGCGCCGTAATGGGACAGGCCGTCGGCACGGCTGCCGCGTTGTGTAAGCGACACGACGTCTTCCCTCGCGAGCTTGCCCACACGTACATCAACGAGCTCCAGGAACAATTACTTCGCGATGACGCATTCATCCCAAACCGCCCGTCTCGCGATCCGCTCGATCTTGCCCGCAAAGCTGCGGTCGTGTTTGCCGACTCGACGACAAGCGGCGAGGCCGCCAACTTGATCGACGGCATGTCTCGGGATTTCAAGGGACAGATTCATCACTGGCAATCAGACGGACTTCCTGCCGAAGTCCAGTTGGAATGGGAATCACCCGTCGCATTGTCGAGAATCGATATCAAGTGCGACACGAATGTTCATCGTGATTTCATGCTTCGGAAGACGCCTCGCGCAAATCATATCCGCGGTGTTCCGCCCGAGTTGATGAAGTCGCTGGCAGTGGACGTTCGCGTCGACGGCCGATGGATCGAAGTGGGCAAACGCGACAACAACCAAACGCGTCTTGTGCGTTTCACCTTCGGCCAGGTTCGTGCGACGGCCGTTCGCGTCCGGTTGAAAGAAACCTACGGACACCCTCATGCGAAGCTCTTCGAGATTCGTTGCTACGAGAATTCGTGATGCCGCCCGACCGGCATTGATCGGCTGGAGCATCGCGTTCGTCGTGGGGTGTTCGTGTATTGCGGTCGCCGACCGTCCTGCGACCGCCGAAAAGTCCGACAACACACTCGTCGTCCGCGTCCATCATCCCGGCTTCACCGATGAACCGGTCGCCTGTTCTCTCGTGGTCGACCGCGACGCGGCAGGCAAAATCACCGGCTACCGGACGGAAGTACTTTCGGTATTTTGCGCCGACGGTGTATGTCGCGCCGTGCCCGTCTGCTTGTACTGGGACGCCTTGGGAAACTACACGAGATTCACGGTCAAGCAGGGAATGCACCTGGAGAAGGCGGACGGGAAGCCCTTTGCCCCGGCCGACTATCGAAAACTCGACACAATTTTAAGCAATCCCGAATCGCCGTTGCGCGACGTGGGCGCCTTCGCTTTTTCGGAGCACTCCGGAACGACGTTGCCTGTCGACGCCATGAGCGCACCGACCCCGGTGGTATTCGAAGGGGCCGTCGTCGAAGGGGCCGCTTGGACTTGCTTCACCCTTTGGCATTGGGTGCACGGCGAACTGCGATCAGAAATTCGCCGAATTACCGCGTCGGCTTGGACTTCCGAAGATATTTCCGAAATCCTCCTCGGCGAATCGAACGACGCCAAGAGTCTTGCCATCGCCGAGCTCATTCGCCGAAAACAGTTCGATCGTGAGACCGCCGAACGGATAGCCGGGGCAACGCGAACCGCCTCTCGCGAGGTCACGCAGCGGGCAATAGAATACGCGCTGGCAGGTCCCCCCGAAATCGGCGGCATTATCCTTGACCGCCTGTTCTTGCAGGGAACGCCCACACAACGAGCAGCCGTCCTGACCGCCCTGTTGCGATGCCCCGACCCTCGTGTCGAGGCCTGGAAATCGCGTATCGCCGTGTACTTGTCGGCGGCCACGAGCTACCCGGAAATCGACCGCATATTTCGGATCCTCGAATCGCATGCGTTACCACGAGACGCCTTCGTTCCTTCGGCAACACGCCTGTTGCACTCCGAGGATTTTCTCACGGCGCGCCGGGCCTATTGGTTTCTGCGGACATGCGATGTGTCTCCAGAAATTGCCGAAGAACTCGAAGCGTTCCGACGGGCCAACGCAAACCGTCTTTGACGTTTCCGGCTTTCCCTGTATTCATCTTCCCTGAATTCGTTTCCAACAACGGCAGAATCGACTCGCCAATCCCTCTCACCTCGACTACACTCGAAAAGGGTTCCGTTGTGCGTCTGCGACGCGGTGGCGATCCGTTTTTTTGTTTCACGTTTTACAGGACTTTATTTGGCTGAGATACGATGGAATTCATTTCTCGAAACGTCGTTTCCGTCCGTACTTCCGCATGTTTGTGGGCGATGGTTTGCATGGTTGTATGGCTTGGCGGCTGTTCGGGCACGACGGAACCGACTGCCCCGTCTCCGTCCGACTCCAAAGAACCCCAGTCCGCGGTCAGCGAAGAGGCCGCCCAAGGTAACGTGGAAACGGCCGGGAACGATGAACCCGGCGAGACGGAACGATCGCCGATCACGCCGGACCGACTGCGGGAAATGCTCATAGAGAAGAACCCGGCCTTCAGCGGCGAATTGACCGCCGAACCGAACGGTCGAGGAGAAATCGCCCTATTGTCGATCAACGATCCGAACGTAACAGATATCAGCCCCTTGGCCGATCTCCCGTTGATCGCGTTGGACCTGTTTTCCTGCGGTGTTTCCGATCTAAGCCCCTTGAAAGGAAAGCCGATTCAACGCCTCGGACTGGATCGAACAAAGGTCACCGACCTCTCTCCTTTGGCGGGAATGCCGCTGGAAATTCTCTACGCCAGCGAAACAGAGATCTCAGACCTCTCGCCGCTTGCCGGTTGCCGCACGCTAAAACAGCTCAACCTGGCAAGAACGAAGGTGAGCGACTTAAGCCCGCTGCGCGGCCTGCCGCTTGAAACCCTCTGGCTCAACGACACGCCGGTGAGCGATCTTTCCCCCTTGCAAGGTTCTTCACTGGTAAGCCTCACGATCGCCGGAACCAAAGTGAAAGACCTTTCTCCGCTTCGGGGCATCCCCCTGCAACGCTTGCACATTGCCCGGAGTGAAGTCACCGACCTGTCTCCCATTCGATGGTTGCGACTGACTCGACTGGTTTTCACCCCCTCGAAGATCGAAACGGGATTGGACGAGGCACGATTGATGACCAGTCTCCAGGAGATCGGAACGGCCTTCGGCGAAGAAGATTGGGGAATCGAAACGAGAATGTATCCTCCAAGCCAATTCTGGCGATTGTACGACGCGGGTGAGCTGAAGGAATAAGCCGCCGGTGGTATTTACATGTTGGCGGCGCTATCGCCTATCACGCCGGAATCGAGGCAGGCCGCACAACGGCCGTTCTTGTGAGGGGGGGGGCCTCCCACTTGTTGGACGTAGTGCCTTGAAGTCGCGAATCGGTTATGGCGATCGTATCGTGCGAAAAAGCTCATTCCCGCCCTGATTTTTGTTCCTTTTGCCGACTTTTCGTGCCGCATCACTTTCTTTGCCCTATAGATCATATAGAAAACGCGATCGCCGCTTGAACGCTTTTGGGGCAGCATCTTGGATACGGCGATCCGGTCGGCACCTGTAGGGGCATCCTCTCGACTCGCATCTGTACGCCGACTGAGCACACCGCTCCGACCGATGACGTGATTGTTGCGATCGGAGTACGCGCTGAAAGGCCAAATCGTCCGCTTTCATTCTTTCAGATGGAGAAACGGTTCATGAGTCTCCTCAACCGCCTTACGATTGGAACGCGACTTGCCGCGGGCTTCGGAGTCGTTTTGACGTTGTTGTTGATCGTTGCCGCGGTCGGCTATTACGGCATTCGAACCGTCGGCGACCATTTGACCGACGTCGGCACGAACCACTTAGGGGCCGTCCAATATCTGCTGACGATCCACGGCGAAGCAGAACGAATCAAAGGCGACCAGCGAACATTGCTGATCAACGGGCTATCGTCGGCCGATCGCCAGGCGGTCTACCAAGACATCGCCGAAGCCCGCAAGGAATGCGAAGAAGCTTGGGCAGCCTACGAAACAGTGGACAGAGAACCCGAAGAACAAGCCCTGTGGGACGAGCTCCAAACGGCTTGGGACGCTTGGCGTGAAGCCAATAACGCGTTCTTCGAGATCTCCCGTCAATTCGAGTCGCTGGATATTCTTGACCCGCATGCCACGCGAGCCTCGCTCGAAGAGTTTTGGAAGGATCATTACGTTGCAATGGGCAAAGTAACGAAGATGCTCGAAACAGGTGAGCTGTTCGAGGGCAGCGAAGACGAACATGCCTGTAATTTCGGCAAGTTTATCGACGCATTCTCAACGACGAATGAGCAATACCGTAAAGCCATGGCGGAAGCCAAAACGGCGCACGATCGATTCCATGCGGCCATCCGCGACATCAAGGCCCTCGTGCGGGAGGGCAAACGCGATGAAGCCGCAAAACTCTACACACGCGAGGTGGAACCGGCTGCGAATCAGATATTCCACGACTTCGAAAAGGTCGTTGCCGAAGTCCAAAAGGCCGAAGACCTCGATCATCGTTTGAGCGAGCTCGCCGAAAAAGAATGCTTCGTCAAGCAGGAAGCCGCCGAGGACATCTTGCGGAAGCTCGTCGATTCCGCCGTTACCGGTGCGGAAGCCCGCATGGACGAGGCGACAACGGCCCAGTCGTGGACCGTCTCTTTGACGCTGCTCACGACCATTGTCGGGGTGGTGCTCAGCGCTGCCGTCGGATTGATCGTCGCCCGTGGAGTTACGCAGCCGCTGTCGCAGGCCATCAACATGCTGCGCGACATCGCCCAGGGCGAAGGCGATCTGACCAAGCGGTTGGTCGTGGATTCCCAAGACGAGATCGGACAACTGGCGACGTGGTTCAACGTGTTCGTCGAAAAGATCGAGGAAATCGTCCGTGAGGTCGCCGATTCGGCCGTTCAGTTTGCCGAAGGATCCCGAGTCGTCTCGGAATCGTCGCAATCATTGGCCGCCGGTGCCCAGGAACAGAATGCCGCCGTCGAGGAAATCTCGGCCTCGTTGCAACAACTTACCCGTTCGGTCGAAGACGTCCGCGCAAATGCGCAAGAGGCAGACAACCTTGCGCGTCAAGCGGCTCAGGTTGCGGAAAAGGGTGCCGGTGCCGTTCGACGCTCGTCCGAGGCCATGGAATTGATTCGCCAAAGCTCGACCCAAATCGCCGAAATCATCCAGGTTATCTCGGAAATCGCCGGGCAAACCAACCTGTTGGCCTTGAATGCCGCGATCGAGGCCGCCCGGGCCGGTGAACACGGCATGGGCTTTGCCGTCGTGGCCGACGAGGTCCGCAAGCTCGCCGAGCGATCCAACCAAGCGGCCGGCGAGATCACAAAACTGATCCAAGAGTCGGCCAAGCGAGTCGAAGAGGGTAACGAACTCAGTCGCGAAACTTCTGAAGCGTTGCAGCAAATCCTCGACAGTGTCGAAAATACGGCGGCCAAGATCGCCGATATCGCCACGGCGACCGTGGAACAAGCACGCGGCGCCGAAGAAGTCGCCAATGCGATCCAGGGCATCTCATCGGTCGTCGAACAATCGGCCGCCGGCAGCGAAGAATTGGCATCCAGCAGCGAAGAACTCGGCGCGCAAGCGAGCGTGCTGCAAGAGTTGGTCGGCCGTTTCAAGACCGGCAGTCGCACCCGCGACGCCGTAGCCGTTGCGACGACCGACGATTTCGAGGGGTAAATCGATCTTTTTGAAAACGGCGTCAAAGGGGGCAGTTTGAACACCTCACTCTACGCAGCCCTCATTCGGCGGAATGAATCGGCACACCGGTTCGTCCCGCCATTCTCATTTCCGTAGTCGGGAACAGGGCTATTGATTTCACTTTCGAGGCGATTGCTTGTTTTCTCGGCGGCAGCGGCGAAAATTGGGAAAACTGTTGGGGCCGTCCCCTGTGTTCTCCCAGTACCACCTCCCGATGAGTCGATAATGGCCGACCGGATTCTGCCCAATCTGTTTATCGGGCCGTACATTGCGATGCCCGGCGAAATCGACCAACTGGTCGCGCGTCATCAGATCGACGCCATCCTGAATTTGCAGACGGATCGCGATTTGATCGACCGCGGTGTCGATATCGAGTCGATCCGACGTCGCTGTCGCGAGTTGGGCGTAGAACTGGTGCGTGTCCCGATTCGCGACTTTGATGTCGACGACCTCACTTGCAAATTACCGGAAGCAGCTTCCGCCTTGGCCGAGTTACTCCGCCGGGGAAAGACGGTCTACCTGCATTGCACGGCCGGAATCAACCGATCGGCTACCGTGGCGATCGCTTACTTGTACTGGTTCGAAGATCAAGATCTGGCCGAAGCCATAGAGACGGTCATGTCTCGCCACCTTTGCGAGCCGTACATCGACGCGATCCGCCGCGCGCGAAATCCCGTCGATGATCCACCGTCCGAAACATAATCTGCTCTACCTCAGTCGATACCGGAGGTGTCAACCATGCGGGTCCTCGTTACCGGTGCGACGGGGCTGATCGGAACAGAGCTATGCCGACACGCACGCAATCGCGAATGGACGGTGTACACTTTGTCGCGTCGCCGTGATGTGAATGATCCGTATCGCATCACGTGGAATCCCGAGGAACGCGAGATCGACGCCGATGAACTTCCGCCCCTGGATGCCGTCGTTCATCTTGCCGGCGAAAGCGTCGCGGGACGTTGGACCGGCGTCAAGAAAGAACGAATCCGCCGAAGCCGCATCGAAGGCACTCGATTGCTCGTCGATGTGCTCGGTGGGTCGGCCGAAAGACCGCCCGTGTTTTTCTCCGCATCGGCGGTCGGTTTCTATGGTCGTCACGGCGACGAAATCATCGACGAAAGCGAGCCTCCGGGCGAAGGTTTCTTGGCCGATACCTGCGCGGCCTGGGAAGCTGAAGCGCAACGCGCCGGCGAATGGGCCGAACGCGTCGTCATCGGTCGGGTCGGCCTCGTGCTGGCCCGCCACGGAGGAGCGTTGGCGCAGATGTTACCTCTCTTTCGCCGCGGACTAGGGGGACACCTCGGCACCGGCTTGCAGTATATGAGCTGGATCACGTTGGAAGACGTTGTCGAAGCGATTCTTTTCCTGTTAGAAGCTCCCAAGGCAACCGGGCCGTTCAACCTGACGGCACCGAACCCGGTGACGAATCGCGAATTCACTCGCACGCTGGCGACAGTGCTGCGCCGCCCCGCATGGTTTCCGGCACCTTCGTTGGCATTGAGACTCGTTCTCGGCGAAATGGCCGAGGAACTTCTTCTGCATGGTGTGCGGGCAATGCCGAAGAAGCTCCAAGAGCATGGTTTCTCGTTTCGTCATGAAACGCTCGACGAAGGCCTTCGATGGGCGTTGTCAATGCAGCGGCCTTCAACGTGATCCCCCGCAACCTTCGTCGCGCCGATCAGACGTCGTTCTCCCGTTCTCCGTAAACCTCAAGACTTCCTCGGCGGCGTGACGAACGATTTCGTCGCGATCGTGTGCCGCCTGATGGAGGGCGGCTCGCTCCCGTGTGTCGAGCCGACCGCCGTTTCGGCGCGCCCGATCGGCCAAGAGAGTGATTGCCGTTCGAAAGAGTCCGCGACGTTTCGCACGCCATAAAGGCGTCGCTTTGAATTTTCGACGAAACGCCTCTTCGTCCAGGGTGAGTATCTCGACCGGATCGAGCGTTCCCGGTACGAACGGCTGGGGAAGGGGCCGCGTGGTTGCTTGCGCCTTTCGATTCCACGGACAGACTTCTTGACAAACATCGCAGCCGAACAACCACCCGGAAAGACGTTCGTGAACGCTTTCAGGAAATGGATCTTGCGTTTCGATCGTCCAATAGCTGATACAACGTCGGGCATCGAGCACATAAGGCTGCGGAAAGGCTTGCGTGGGACATGCGTCGAGACAGCGTCGGCACGTGCCGCAATGGTCTGCAATCCACGGTTCGTCGCAAACCAGTTCGGCCGTGGTGAGTAAACCGCCGAGCAAAAACCAACTCCCGTAATCGCGCCGCAAAAGCATCGAATTCTTTCCGATCCAGCCGAGCCCTGCCCGTTGTGCCCATTCGCGTTCCAGGATCGGTGCCGTATCGACGAATGCCCGCCAGCGCGCACCGGGGATCCTTTCGCCGACGAAACGGCCGAGCCGTTTCAACAACGGACGAAGGACGTCGTGATAGTCGCGACCTCGGGCGTAACGCGCAACTCTGCCGTCCTCGCAAACCGCTCCGAAATTTTGTTTCTCGGCCGGATAACGCCACACGACCATGATGACGCTCCGACAGTCAGGCAGCAGCCTTGCCGGATGCTCGTAGGCTTCGCGTCGCCTCGCCACGTAGGTCATCCCCGCGGCGTAACCGGCTGCCAGCCAGGCATCGAGTGCATCCAGTGTGTTTGCGAGGCCCGCCCGGCACACTCCCACGGCGTCGAAGCCCAGCCGGAGTGCCTCAGCCTTGACGGCTTCGGTGGCCGCGGCGATTTCGGCGGGCGATCGCGAAGTGGCGGATCCATGTTCGCTGCTTGGAGTCTCGTTCATGCCCCAATTATACTTCTCGCATCTGTGCGAATGAGTTCCGGAGCCCTTCGTTGCCGCGTGACTTTTCTGGAGATCGGCTCATGAATCGGCTTGTGCATTGCTGCTGTTTTATCATTCTGGCGACAGCGACCACCGTATCGTTCACCGAGTTGTCGAACGCGGTGGAGACGTCTCCTGCCAAGAGCCGTATCGTCGTGCTGACCGACATTTCGAACGAACCGGACGACGAAGAATCGCTCGTTCGTTTCCTGGTTTACGCCGACCAATTCGACGTCGAAGGTTTGATCGCCACAACTTCGACGTGGTTGCGTCGCGGCCCGCGCGAAGATCTCATCCGCCGCCACTTGAACGCTTACGCCCAAGTGTTGCCTAATCTGGGTAAGCATGCCGCGGGATACCCTTCGGCAGAATCACTCATGGCTGTAACGGCAACGGGACAACCGGAATACGGTATGGCGGCCGTGGGGCCGGGGAAAACCACTCCCGGCTCACGACTGATCCTGCAAGCTGCCCGAAGACCCGATCCCCGTCCTTTGTGGATCACGGTTTGGGGCGGCGCGAACACCTTGGCGCAGGCCCTCGACGACGCACGACGGGAATGCTCGCCGAAAGAACTCCGAACGCTGACCTCGCGGCTGCGGGTGTACACCATTTCCGACCAGGATGACGCCGGCCCGTGGTTGCGCAAGACCTTTCCCGATCTGTTCTACATCGTTTCTCCTTCGACGACCGATTGGAAAGAATACTGGCGCGCGACGTGGACGGGCATCAGCGGAGATCGCCACTACAAGAACGGCCCCTATACTACCATTTCGACCTGGTCGACAACCCTTGGTTGGAAGAAAACGTCATTCACGACCACGGACCACTCGGTGCATTGTACCCGCGACTCGAATATATCATGGAAGGCGATACCCCTTCGTTCCTCGGCCTGATTCGAAACGGTCTCGCGTGGCACGAAAGTCCGGCGTACGGAGGATGGGGCGGTCGCTACGTGTTGTACCAGCCGTACGGCGAATCCCGGCCCATCTGGACAAACAATCATGACAGCCGCGACAGCGTAACGCTTCCCGACGGAAACGTCGTCTGTTCCGATCCCGCAACCATTTGGCGGTGGCGAGAGCATTTTCAGCACGATTTCGCCGCGAGAATGGACTGGTGTGTCGCGTCGCGCTACGAAGAGGCCAATCACAATCCGTTGCTTGTCATCAACGGTGACGCAGGCAAGGACCCTATCCGCCTCTCGGCGCGTCCGGGCGATGTCGTCTCGCTCAGCGCCGAGGGCTCTCATGATCCCGACGACGATACTTTGGCGATCACCTGGTTTGTGTATCCCGAAGCAGGCACATACCAGGGCCCCGTAAATATCAAAATCACTTCACCGGGCGAAGCTCGGCTGCGGGTCCCGGAAACAGATCGCCCCGAAACGATCCACGTGATCGCTCAAGCAGAAGACGACGGTGAACCGTCATTGTTCGCGTATCGCCGCGTGATCGTGACCGTGCAGCCGAAGGAATAGTTTCGGCAGCGGCGGCGCGAAACGATTCGATCCGTCCTTTCGAGTTGACAACAATTCGCCTGCGAACGATCATCACCGTGCAGTCGCGACACGTGAGGGATACCTTCGCAAGTATTGTCGATTGTCGACAATGTAGCGTCCATTCACTTCCCGACCGAACAGGAGGCCTGCCATGCGTTCCCGCCTGACACGTCGTCGTTTGTTGAAATCTGCCGTCGCTGCGTCTTCGATACTCGTCGTCCCCTCGGGGCTTGTCCGCGGATACACCGCGAACGAGAAGGTGAACATCGGTATCATCGGGTCCGGCGGGCGAGGCGGTGCGAATTTGCAGGGAGTGTCGGGCGAAAACATCGTCGCCTTGTGCGACGTCGATTCCAATCGGCTTGGCCGTGCGGCACAACGCTTTCCCCAAGCCCACACGTATCAGGACTATCGGGAACTGCTCGACAAGGAAAAGACGTTGGACGCCGTCGTGGTGAGCACACCCGACCACATGCACGCGCCGATCTCGATCCGGGCAATGCGAGTGGGGCTACACTGCTACTGCGAGAAACCTCTCACGCACGACGTACTCGAGGCGCGACAGATGGTCGAAGCCGCCCAGGCAAAAAACCTCGTTACGCACATGGGCACCCCCGGTCGCGGCGAGGAACACACGGTGCGGACGGTGGAAATCATCCGCAGCGGCGCACTCGGTGATGTTCTCGAAGCCCACTATTGGACGAATCGTCCCATTTGGCCTCAGGGGTTCGACCGTCCCGAAGGTGAAGATCCGGTACCCGACACGCTGGATTGGAACCTGTGGATCGGTTCAGCGCCGATGCGTCCCTTCAAAGACAAGTGGCCCGAAAATCATCCTGTCTACCAATTGCCCGGTCCGCAACGGAAAAGCCAAGTCTATCATCCGTTTGTATGGCGCGGCTGGTGGGATTTCGGCACCGGAGCGCTGGGCGATATCGCGCCGCACGCCATTCATACCGCGTACTGGGGCTTGGAGTTGACCACCCCGGTCAAGGTCGAAGTGGTTGAACGTTCGGGACCGGTCACCGAGATGTTCCCCTTGGCCAGCGTCATTTGCTTTCATTTCATCGTGCCCAAAACGGGAAAGCCGTTCAAACTCTATTGGTACGACGGCGGAAAGACGCCGCCGAAGGATCTGCTCAACGGGCAGGAGGCCCCCTCGGGCGGATGGGTGATCGTCGGTTCAAAAGAAACAATCGGCGTGGGCAATAAATCGATCAATGCGTTTCCCGACGTTCCCAAGACGCTGCGGCGGTACGGATCAATGTACGAGGAATGGCTCGGCGGCATCAAATCCGGCGATCCTGAAAAGCCCAGCTGCCCATTTTCTTATGCCGGTCCGCTGACGGAATCGTACTTGCTGGGCAATATCGCCCTCAAGCTGGACCGCACCATCGAATGGGACGCGAAACAGGGCCGGATTTCGAACATTCCGGAAGCAAACTCGCTTTTGTCGCGCGAGTACCGCTCCGGCTTCGAGCCGTAACGATTCGGCCACTCGTCGACGAATGATTTCAGGTGGCCCCCAACCACCTTGGCGAGAAGGTTGCGCGCCGACTAAAATAAGAGCTCGACAGGGTTGCGCTGGGCAGACGGCCGAGGCGGCGCCCTTTGAGCGGACGTGGTGGAACTGGCAGACACGCAGGACTTAGGATCCTGTCCCGCAAGGGGTGAGGGTTCGACTCCCTCCGTCCGCAGCTTACCCGTCGGAAACGGGGGCTTGTGGGGGATACTAGGATAGGGCCGAAAGCACGATCGCCGTGCGCTTCTGCCCGGGGTTTTGCGAACTCGACCGTTTTCTCGCGCCGAATGCTCGATCGGCACTTGATGTCGGTGTGCGCGATGAGCCCGCGCATTCCGACGAGGAAAACGGTCCGTCTCCAGAGAGGTTTCCCATGAAACGACGCACGTTCAACTGGGCCGTATTGTGTGGCGCCGCAGCCGCCGGCGCCGGAACCTGGACGACCGCCGAACGCAGTTTCGGTCGGCAAAGCGCGGAAACTCCCGTCGAAGAATGGCTGGCAAGAGTTGCCCCACGCCCGCCGATGGGTTGGAACAGCTACGACGCCTACGACTGCCGGATCAATGAGCAAGAGTTCCGCGCGACGGTCGACTTCATGGCCGAACACCTACTTCCGCATGGATGGGAGTACGCCGTCATCGACTTCATTTGGTTCAACCCGGCCCCCGGCGTCCACCAAATGCCTGGAAAGCGCTTTGGACACCCCGACGTGCGGCTCGACGAAAACGGACGTCCGATCGATCGGCTGGC
This sequence comes from Thermostilla marina, assembly GCF_054657455.1. Taxonomy (NCBI): domain Bacteria; kingdom Pseudomonadati; phylum Planctomycetota; class Planctomycetia; order Pirellulales; family Thermoguttaceae; genus Thermostilla; species Thermostilla marina. Next base: position 2,829,398 of record NZ_BAAHYR010000001.1, read on the forward strand.
GATGGATCCGTACGGCCGATTGCTTCCGGCCGTCGAGCGATTTCCTTCGGCGGCGGACGGAAAAGGTTTCAAGCCGCTTGCCGACTATGTTCACGGCAAGGGCATGAAGTTCGGCATCCACATCATGCGAGGTATTCCACGCCAAGCCTATTACGACAACACCCCCATTCTGGGCACGAATCTCCATGCCCGCGACATCGCCGAACCGTGGGACACCTGCCGCTGGTGCAACAATATGTTCGGGGTCGACACCACCAAACCCGGCGCGCAGGAATACTACGATTCGCTGTTTCAGCTATACGCCGAATGGGGTGTCGACTTCGTCAAGGCGGACGACATGATGTTCCCCGTGTATCACAAAGGGGAAATCGAGGCGATGCACAAGGCGATTCGCAAGTGCGGACGTCCGATCGTGTTGAGCCTTTCCTGCGGCGAGGCACCGCTCGGTCATGCCCATCACGTTTTCCGACACGCGAACATGTGGCGGATTTCGGCCGATTTCTGGGACAATTGGGAATCGCTCCGCCACAACTTCGACTTGCTGAACGCCTGGTCGCCCTTCATTGCGCCGGGACGTTGGCCGGATGCCGACATGTTGCCGATCGGCCACCTTTCGCTCGATGGACGTCCCCACGGTCCCGATCGCCAGTCGCAATTCAGCTGGCCCGAGCATTACACCTTGATGAGCCTGTGGTGCATCGCGCGGTCTCCCCTGATGATGGGCGGCGACTTGTTGACCTCGTCCGAAAAGTCACTCTCGTTCCTGAAGAACGATGAAGTGTTGGCCGTCAATCAAAACAGCGTCGACAATCGACAGGTCATCAAGGAACGAAACAAGGTAATCTGGATCGCCACCGATCCCGACACCGGCGACAAATACCTCGGCCTTTTCAACATCGGGGAAACCGAAGCCTGGATCCAGTTCGAGTTCGAGTACGAAATGCTTCGCGGAAAGTTCCGCATTCGTGACCTGTGGGCTCACAAAGACCTCGGCGAATTCGAGAAAACGTTCGCCGCAAAACTTCCGCCCCACGGCGCGGGACTCTACCGCATGACGAAGGTCTCGACGTAACCCCGAACCCGCCTTTAGGGGCACGAAAAGCACAACGGCGACCTCGATAGTGCATCCAGGTCGCCGTTGCTGTCGATATCGATAGACTGTCGCGTCGCAAACCGATCAATAGTCGTACCACAACGCCAGGCCGAGTTTCTCTTCGTATTGATCGTAAAACTCGAACTGCTCGCTCTGGCCGACGAAGTACTGCATTCCCATCCGAAACATGTGTCCGGCCGGTGCGAGCCACATCCACCCGGTTTGCACCACGAGGTTACCGCCGAAATCGACCTCTTCCCGCAGGTGCGAGCCGACCGCCACAAAAGGAGCCCCGATGGCGTCGCCCGGCACGGCGGGCGTGTACTCAACCCCAAACTGGAATTCCCACGGCTTCGAACCACCGTCGGAACTGAACGCCCAACCCATTTCGGCGTAAAGTCGCAGTTCATCGATCGGATACCACGACTCACCCAATACGAGAACGTCGCGCGAATAATTCAGCCGTCGTGTTCCGGGAAAGCGAAGTAAGAACTCGTCACCCAAGTGCGAGCTCAGATGATAGTACGCGAACTTGGTTTGCCACTGCCGCGTACCAAAGGTAATCGGAATGCCGAACCGGAAATCGGCCGAGATGACGTCGTTCTCATGCTCCATGTCCAGCCGAGGCAGTCCCGCCCCTTCGATATCGACCTGAAATCCTTCCGGCCGAAAACTGTCGCCCGTACCGTATCGAAAGATCCCGACGCGTCCCCCCAAGGCAATATCCCACATCCAGCCCCAATCCCGTTCGTGCATCCACTGGGACGCAAATCGGGACTCTTTAACACCGGCAAGATAGGAGCGATAGATAAGCCCATCAGGGAGCACCTGCCAATGGTATGAATCCTCCCTTCCGACAGGGGCCATCGAATAGTCACTTGCATCGCCGACGAAGACTTCGTACGACGCTTGCTCGACCGAATCATCCTGACGGAGGGTGTCGGCAAATCCTTTCGACGGCGACAAGTCTGTTTCGACATCGACCGTCATCCGATCAGCTAAGAACGCCAACGAACGGCGGGTTTGCGCGCGCAGTCGCTGCACGCGAGGCCCTTGAATACCTTGGAGGTTTGGAAGATGCCGACGAGCGTTGCCGAAGAATTCGCCTGCTGAGGCACGGATTCGCCCACCCCCTACAATCAAGACCGCCACAAACGCCCCAATGATCAAAAGGCGAATCGACCGTGCGACGCGAGTCACGGCGTAGCGATTTTGCCTCCCTGCTGAGGCGTCCGCTCGATTGACATCGATCACGATTCTCATCCTTGCGTATCACGTGGTCCAACGGCGCGTACCGATGTCGCCATCGTGCCCCCTTCGCATCTCTTTATCGGCAAAGTATGACGATTCGGGGACTTTTTGTCGGCCTCAATCATCAAAAGCCGGACACATCGCCCCCCTGCTATCCCTTCGAGACGCTCGAACGTCCCTTTCCGTTACAATTGCCCAGCTTGTGAGGCGTTTCACCATCGGCTAGACTGTCGCTTTTCATGCCCCGTCTTCCGAGCAAGTCAACAAATACAGGCTTTGCAAAAACTGGAGAAACTGCGAAATGGAGAGAACGCTCGTTCTGTTGAAACCCGACTGTGTTCAGCGACGTTTGGTGGGGCGTGTTCTTGCGAGATTCGAAGATAAGGGCTTGAACATCGTGGCCATGAAACTCATGCGGGTGACGCCCGAGTTGGCCAAGCGTCATTACGCAGAACACGTCGAGAAGGCGTGGTACCCCACCCTCGAGGCGTTCATCACCGGCGGTCCTTTGGTAGCCATGATCGTCGAAGGTCCCGATGTCATTCGCGTGGTTCGCGAAATGGTGGGAGCGACCAACGGGCTGAACGCGGCACCGGGCACGATTCGCGGGGACTTCAGTTCCAGTCGGCAGATGAATCTCGTGCATGCCTCGGACGGGCCGGAATCGGCCGCCCGCGAAATCGAGATTTTCTTCAATCCCGACGAAATCTGTGAATATACCCCCACGATTGAGCCGTGGCTACGGGCCGCCGACGAGTGATCCCGCGCCCCAATGCGCCCATCGGCTCCTGAAACGCGACAATGACGTATTTTGTACATAGATCGCAGCGGCGAACGGGGGCGATTGAAGCACACGCCCTCCCGCGCCGTACCGGTCGTTGATTGCCGTTTTCGGACCGAGGTGGCGCGATGCGCGTGTATCGTCATTGGCATCGAATCGAGGTCAAGGTTCAGGATCCGCACGGGCGCGATTGGTGGCTTTGCGAATTCGGCTGGTCGGAAAACGCCCCGGACGATGCCGTCCGCATGGCCGAAGAGCGTGTCCAGCGACGCCGCAAGCTGCTCGCCGAAGGCAAGTGGCCGCCGCCTCGTGACGAGAACCGCCCGAGGCCGCCTCGAGATTACGAGCAGTACCCCAACCGGCCGCCGCGAGAGGAAATCGTGCGCGAGATTGCGGGGCCGCGGGGTACAGATGCGATCGTTACCCGCAACAGTTACGGGGCTTTAGTTCTTTGTGCCGCCGAACTGATGTTTGTGGACGTCGATCTGCCGCAACTCCCTGCCCCCCCGAAGAAGAGTTGGCTTGCCAGGCTTTTCGGCGATAAAGACCTACCGGAGGATTCCGCAGAATCGATCGAACACGAGTGCTTGGCACGGATTCGCCACACGCTGGAACGTTTTCGCGTGTTGAACGCACGGGTCTATCGCACGGCAGGTGGGTTCCGCTGCGCCGTACTGGATCGCCCGATGCAGCCCGATTCGGAAGAAAGTCGCCAATTGATGGAAACAATGGAGGCCGACCCGCTCTACGTGCGAATGTGCCGCAGGCAAGAATGTTTCCGTGCACGGCTGACTCCTAAGCCGTGGCGATGCGACCTCGAATTGCCGCCACACAGCTTCCCATTCGCCTCGCCGACGGCAGAACAAAGCTACCGCGAATGGGAAGCGTCGTACGACCAAGGGATTGCCGGGTGGAGCGTGTGTCGCCTTGTCGATACGATCGACGACGGGCCCGTGCATGCGGGCTTCGAACCGCTGATCGGCCTGCACGACCAACTCACACGTTGCGACACGAACGCGCCCCTGGCGTAGGGAACCGAACGTCGCTGCTGCGGTATCGGGGCTGTTTCCGGCGTCCCGCGTTTGTGCTATGGTAGCGTACCACTAGGCGAGCGAATGCCGCGTGCAGGCGAGCATCGTACACGGGGGAGAGACCTGAAATGCAAACCGAGGCCAACGGGCAAGTAGCCATCATTACCGGAGGATCACGAGGCATCGGACGAGGCATTGCCGTCGAGTTAGGAAAACTCGGTATGCGGCTGATCGTAAATTACGTGAATCGTGCCGATGCGGCCGAGGAAACGCTGCGGTTGGTTCGCGATGCCGGCGGGGACGGACTCGCCGTTCAAGCGAATGTGGCCGAATTAGTGGATCATCGGAAGCTAATCGATGCCGCATTGGACAGGTACGGCCGTCTGGACGTTTTGGTGAATAATGCGGGCATTACCTCGCAAGGCCGCAAAGATATCCTTGAAGCGACCGAAGAAAGCTGGGATCTCGTGTTCGCCGTCAATCTGAAGGGGCCGTTTTTCTTGACCCAAGCTGTTGCTCGGGAAATGCAGGATTGCATCCGAAACGGCAGGCAAGAGTCGGGGACGATCATCAACATTTCGTCGATCTCGGCGTTCACGGTTTCGGTCAACCGTGCCGACTACTGTATGACGAAAGCCGCCATGGGCATGATGACAAAACTCTTCGCCCAGCGACTCGCCGAGTCGAACATCCGCGTGTACGAAATCCAACCCGGCGTGATCGAAAGCGATATGACCGCTCCCGTCAAAGAAAAGTATGACCGACTGATCGCCGAAGGGCTCTGGCCGATTCGTCGCTGGGGAACCCCCAAGGACGTTGGTTTGGCCGTGCGGGCGCTCGTTTCAGGTGAATTTCCGTTCAGTACCGGGGAACAAATCCGCGTCGACGGCGGCTTCCACATCCGAACCCTGTAGGTGTCCCCGTCGCGCCGGGGACGGTCTTTTCAGGGGGTACGATTCCCTGTCGGGGCAATTATACTGAATCATCCCGGCACGCTTTCCCAAACGCCCGGAAAACAGCCGACAGGCCGCCCGAACTGCAGTGCATACCGTACACTTGTGTTGCGTGCACGGTACGCACTTCAATACAGAGAAGAAGGCTCTATATTGTGTGCGATCAACGGCTGATTGATCGATTTCGACAACGTTTGCGTATATTTGATCGGGCATCGTCCTCACGTCGGGCGATGGGGCAGATTCTTTTTGCGTGGAAACCGAACAACCACCCCGGGTCGCTCTTGCGTCGGTCTCCACGAAACGGACTCGTGCGACAGGAAAATCATTCGCAATGGCTCGACGCACTCTGAATTCCCGTTTTTTGCTCCTTTTGGTTGCCGCCGTGGTGCTGGTCGGTGGTGTCGGGTTCGGGGTACACCGATTTCAGATCTACCGGAACGCCGGCATCTTTTTGGCGCAGGCCGACGCGGCGGAAAAAGAAGAAAATTGGCCGGATGCGCTCAAGTACCTGCAGTGGTACTTGAACCTGCGCCCGGACGATCTCGACGCCAAGGCTCGTTTGGGCAGCATATTGGTCAAGCTCAAAGCCTACGGCCAGGCCTACCGGGTTCTTGAGGACGTCGTGCGCCGCGATCCCGAACGGGCCCAATCACGTCGCGAACTAGTCGAGGTCGAATTGGCAATCGGCCGATTCCGCGATGCGCTAATCCACCTCGACAAGCACCTCTTGAAGGAAGCTCCCGACGATCCTGAGCTGTTGTTTTTCAAAGGGCGATGCCAAGCGGGGCTGGGAGAATACGCAACCGCAGTCGCGACTTTTCGTGAGGCGACGGCTAGAGCATCGGATTATCGGGAGCCCTACGTAGCTGCGGCCGTCGTGCTGAGGGAGCGTCTCAAGCGTCCTTCCGAGGCCGATCGACAAATCGAGGAATTGGTCACAGCGAATCCCGACGATCCGCAAGCGCACCTAGCGGCCGCCCAGTATTACCATTCCTACGACCTATACGAAAAAGCTCGCCAAGAGGCGGAAGCTGCCCTTCAACTCGCTCCGGATGATATCAACGCGCTGCTGATCGCCACCGATTCGGCTATCCGGCTCGAAGATTTCGACGATGCTCAGACACTAGCCGATCGAATTCTCGAGTTACGCCCCGACGCTCCGGAGATCTACTTGCTGCTTGCCAAAACGGCCGCGGCCCAAGACAAGCCGGACGAAGTCATTTCGTGGTTGGAAAGAGGCCTTGCGGCCACGGACAACGATCCCGAATTGCTTTGGAATTTGGTTCGAACGTTCATCGATCAAGACAAACTCGACCAGGCCGAGGCACGATTGGCCGAGCTGGCCGATACCGACTACCCCAAACAGCGCATCGATTTCGTGCAAGCGCTGTTGTTGTGCGCGCGCGGTGAATGGCGGCGGTCGGCGACGATGTTGGAACGAATTCGCCCGCAGTTTGCCCAGGAACCTGATATTCTCAAGCAGATCGATTTCTACCTGGGCTTTTGCTACGGACAAGTGGGCAACACCGACCAGCAAATGGCGGCCTACCAACGGGCGGTAGATACGGATCCGATGTGGGCTGCCGCGAGGGCGGGTCGGGCGATGGCACTTGTCGGTATGGGCCGTATCAACGAGGCCCTAAACGAATATCGCACGTTACTACAGTTGGGCAAAATGACGCCCGAGATGCTCCTTCAGATGGCGCGGCTGATGGTGCTGAAAAACCTCAGCGCACCGGCCGGAACGCGGGACTGGCGCCCCGTCGAAAGTCTCTTGTCGCAATTGGCCGAGCGCGATCCCGACAGTCCGAGCATTCCCATTTTGCGCGCCGAAATATTGGTCTCCGAAGACCAAACGGACCAGGCCGAATCGCTGATTCAGGCGGCCATTGAAAAACATCCGGATCAAGTCGAGCTCCCGCTGGCGTTGGCGGCCTTGAACGCGCGGGTCGGCAAGTTCGACAAAGCCCGCGAAGTCCTCGACCGTCTGCGAAATCAGCAAGGAGACAGCGCGGCCCTGCGACTGGCCGAAGCCCGCTTGCTTCTTCAAGAGGGCAAGGAGGATGAATTCAAAGCCAGACTCGACGAATTTGCGTCGGGAACCGAGCAATTTCCGCGGGAAGATCGCCTGACGTTGTTGTCGGGTTTGGCCGGATTGGCAATTCAAGTTGGCGAGTACGCGAAGGCCCGTACTTGGTGTGCCGAGTTGGCCGAGGCCGCTCCGAACAATCTTCGGCTACAACTGCTGCTGTTCGATTTGTCGGTGCGTTCCCAAGATCCAGAGGCGCTGGCTCCTGTCTTGGACGACATCAAGCGCATTGAAGGTGAAGGGCCGTTGTGGCACTACGGAACCGCCTTGCGACTTTTCCTTTCGGCCGATTCCAAGGACTCTCCGGAACTCGCCGAAGCCGTCTCGCATTTGCGCGAAGTAGAACGTGAACGTCCCAATTGGTATCGGCCCCCATGGCTGCGTGCAATGATCGAAGATTTGCGCGGCAACGAAGACGCGGCCTTGACGTACTATCTGAAGGCCATCGACCTGGGAGATCGCAGCAGCACGTCGATTCAGCGGGCGGTGCAACTCTTGTACGGTCAACAGCGGTTCGTCGAGGCCGATCAGGTCATTCGCCGCATGCAGGAACGCCAAACGCCGTTTTCGTCCGAGTTGGGACGGCTTGCGTCCGACATCTCGTTGCGATTGGAAGAGTACGATCGGGCTCTCGTAATGGCACGTGGAGCCGCGACCGGTTCCGACGACTACCGTGACCACGTGTGGTATGCGACCGTTCTCAGTGTAGCGGGCCTGCGCAGTCAAGCTACCGGTCAAGCGGAACAATCGCAAAACTACATGGACGAGGCCGAAAAGGAATTTCGCCTGGCCACTCAAATGGCGCCCAAAGAAATCCCCGCCTGGGTCGCGTTGATCCAGTTCTATGCCCGAACGAATCAGTCCGACAAGGCGAATGCGGCGATCGAAGAGGCCCAATCGGCAATTCCCGCCGGTCTGGCACCTCTTGCGTTGGCCCAATGCTATGAGGCACTCAAGGATCCCGAAGCCGCCGAACGTCACTACCGCGAAGCATTGGCGGCATCGCCGGATGATCCGACCGTCGTGCGACAAGTCGCGGAATTCTTCCTTCGCGCCGGGCGCACCGACGAAGCCGAATCGCAGTTGCGACGGTTCGTCGCGGGAGAACTAAACGCCAAGCCGGAAGATGTCGTGTGGGCACGGCGGGCAATGGCCCTGATGATGGCCGGCCGCGGCGGTTACTCGAACCTCACGCAAGGTCTCGAATTGATTCGCCAGAATCTCACCAGCGAATCGGCTCGCATTCAAGATCAGCGTGCCGAGGCCATCCTGCTCGCGTCGCATCCGAAGTATCAAATGCGATTGCGAGCCCGAAAGATCCTGGAAGAGGTCGTCGCCAACACGAACGAAAGCACGCCGCAAGACCGCTATATCCTCGCCAGACTCTATATGGCCGATCGCGACGTCGTAAACGCCTCACGGCACATGCGGGCACTGTTGGCCGCCGCCGGCGACAATCCACTTTACGTACGCACGTACGCGCAATTCTTGTTGGAACAAGGAGAAGTCGCCGAGGCTTCGGTGTGGACGAATCGGCTCGAACAACTTGCCCCAGACGATTTCTCGACCGTCGCCCTGCGGGCGGACATCCTCGTTCGCCAAAAACGCTATGATGACGCAATCGCGCATTTGAAGGCCTACCTCGATAAGCCGATCCCAGAGGAAACGACCGGCAACGGCTCGAATCCCCCTCCCGAAGCGACCTCTCCCGGCGGTAACGGCAACCAAACGGCCGAAACCCGGCCGTCGGTGATGGAGTTGCGGGGAGCCGTCGTCGGAATGGCGTTCGAGCGGCTTGCAGCCTATCTGACCTCGCAGGGCAACCAGGAGCAAGCCGACCGCTATTATGGTGAAGCGGAAGCCCAATACCGGCGTTTCATTGAAGCGCATCCCGAAGCTCAACTGATGTTGGCGGCTTTCTTGGCGCGGCGAGGTCGTCTCGACGAGGCGGTCACGATGCTCGAAGAGTATTGGGACGACAGCGATCCAGCTTTGGTGCAGGCGGCCACTTCAGTGCTGGCATTGAAGGTCGTCGGTACTCCCCTATTCGATCGCGTGCTGGCCGTCGTTCTCGCGGCCGCCGATAAGTTCGAACGGCCGCTTCCCCTGTTGATGAATTTGGCCGACATGTACGGCTTCAACCGCGAAATCGAAAAGGCGGTAGCCGTGTACCAGGAAATCTTGCAGAGGGACCCCACCAACATCGTCGCGATCAACAACTTGGCCGTGATGTTGGCATACCTGCGCGTACGCTTGGATGAATCGGCCAAGCTGATCGATCAGGCAATCAAGCTTGCCGGCCCCACCGGCAACCTGCTCGATTCGCGGGCAATCATTCGCATGGCCCGCGATGACCCGCGGGGCGCGTTGATTGATCTCGACGAAGCGATCGCCGACAAACCCAGCGGAACGCTCTTGTTTCACAAAGCCCAAGCCTTGATGCAGTTGGGGCGTATGGAAGAAGCCAAGCAAGTCCTCGCCCGTGCCATCGAAATGGGCCTGACGACCGATGCGTTGCACCCCCTCGAACGTGCCGCCTTCGACGACCTGGTCGCGGCCATCGGTCCCAAAGACGAGTCGTAATCGCACCTCACCTTTCAGAAAAACGCGGCGTTACTCTCTCCCGTTGGCGCATGGCTCTTACAGGGCCTTGCTCGTCGGTCACACACCACGCCGCGCATTCTGCGTATACCGTTTGATTGCCCCGCGTGTTGCACGCAATTACCATAGCGGCAATGTCGTTGGCTCGATCGTTCACTGAAGATACGCTGAGGAAGGCAAATATCATGAAAGTGCGCATGCAAATCTCGGTGCTCGTAAATGCGGCCCTGACGGCATTGTTTTGCCTATCCATTGTCCGGGCGTATGCTGCGGAATCGCAGCCGAACATCGTGCTTGTGATGGCCGACGATCAAGGCTGGGGAGAAACCGGCTATTACCATCACCCCGTTTTGAAAACCCCGAACATCGACGCGATGGCCGCTTCGGGCCTGCGATTCGACCGGTTCTACGCCGGAGCCCCCAACTGCTCCCCGACACGCGCTACCGTCATGACGGGACGATCCCACGATCGTACCGGCGTGCTCAATCATGGATACGCCTTGCATCGCCAAGAAAAGACGATCGCCCAGGCACTTACGAAGGCGGGGTACGTCACGGGTCACTTCGGAAAGTGGCATCTCGACGGATTTCGCGGGCCGGGCGTTCCCATTCTCGCCGACGACACGCATTCGCCGGGCGTGTTCGGTTTCCAAGAATGGCTCTCGGTCACAAATTTCTTCGACATGAATCCCTTGATGAGCCGCAAGGGGAAGTTCGTGGAGTTTGAGGGAGATTCGTCGGAAATCATCGTCGACCAAGCATTGAAATTCATCGCCGAAGTCAGCGCATCGAAAAAGCCCTTCTTTACGGTAATTTGGTACGGTTCCCCGCATTCACCCTTCCGTGCGTCCGACGCCGACAAAAAGGCGTTCGGCGATCTTTCGCCCGGCGATGCCGACCATTACGGTGAACTCGTCGCCATGGATCGCAGCATCGGCACACTACGAAAAGGCTTACGGGAATTGGGTATCGCCGACAACACGTTGGTGTGGTATTGCAGTGACAACGGGGGACTTCCAAGAATTCAGCCCGATACCGTGGGCGGTCTGCGCGGCTATAAAGGTTCGGTGTACGAGGGCGGCCTGCGCGTGCCGTGCGTGGTCGAATGGCCCACCGTCATTCGCAAGGCCCGAGTGACTTCGTACCCGGCGGCAACACTCGATATTTTCCCGACGATCGCCGACCTCCTCGACCTCCCCGACGATGCGATGCTCCATCCGATCGACGGGATCAGCCTCGTCCCGGTCCTTCAAGGAAAAGCGGGGACAACACGTCCCAAGCCCCTTCCATTCCGACACACCGGACGTGGCGCCTGGATCGACAACGACTGGAAGCTCGTCGTGCCCGACATCGCCAAGGACGCGGTGGAATTGTACAACTTGGCGAACGATCCCCACGAAACGACGAATCTTGCCGAACGCGAACCGAAGCGAACGCAAGCGATGCTGGCCGCTTTCCGCGCATGGAGTGCGTCGGTCGACCGATCGCAGGCCGGCCTGGATTATCCGGAAAAACGCGTGTGGGATGACGAACCGGGCTCCCGCGACTGGGCGACGTCGCCGGAATACGCCCCCTACCTCGATATCCTGAAACAACGACCGGAATACGCCGGCCGAATCAAGTCCTCTCGCTGAGCGGGACGACCGCCGCATATTTACCGATCGCTGTCATCGGTCTCACTCGAAGACGACTCTTCGACATCGGGAGTCTCGCCGTCCGCTTCCGACGGGGCTCCCGATTCGGTCTTCGCCGTTTCCTCGCGAGATACCGACGAAGAATCGGTAGAACCGTGCAGCGATTTGTTCGCCGGCGGGCCTAGAATCGCAGCGATCTCCGCTTCTTCGAGGACTTCCGCCTTTTCCAGGGCGGCAGCCAAGGCGTCGAGCTTGTCGCGTTTGTCTCGCAGCAAGTCTTCCGCGCGTCCCGCGGCTTCGTTGAGAAGTCGTGAGATCTCTTCGTCGATCAATTGCGCAGTATGTTCACTGAATTCTCGCGGGCCTGCCATGTCGCGCCCCAAGAAGGGGTGATCTTCGCTGAAACGATAGGACACCGGCCCGAGACGTCGACTCATTCCCCAGTGCATGACCATGTGTCGGGCCAAGTCTGTTGCCTTCTTCAGGTCGTCCGAGGCACCGGCACTCAGCTCCTGAAACACGAGCCGTTCCGCCGCGCGCCCTCCCAAAAGAAAAGCGAGCCGCATGTATAATTCCGATTCACAGATATTGACACGATCCTCGTCGGGCAAGATCTGCGTGACGCCCAATGCCCGGCCTCGCGGAATGATCGTGACCTTGTGCACGCGGTCGGCGTTCGGATCGAACCAGGCCAGCAAGACGTGCCCTGCCTCGTGATACGCGGTGATGCGTTTTTCTTTCGGGCTGAGGACCTCCTCACGTTTCGCGCCCATCAACACCTTGTCGCGTGCATACTCGAAGTCCGACATGTCGACCTTGTCCTTCCCGCATCGGGTCGCCCACAAGGCCGCTTCGTTCACGAGATTGCGAATGTCGGCACCCGTCAGGCCGACCGTTCCTGCCGCGAGTCGCTCCAGGTCGACATCATCGGCCAAGGGGACCTTTCGGCAATGCACCCGGAAGATGGCCAAACGAGCCTGAAGGTTGGGACGATCGACGGTGATATGCCGGTCGAAACGGCCCGGACGCAACAAGGCCGGATCGAGGATGTCAGGGCGGTTGGTCGCCGCCATCACGATCACGGAGTCGTTTTGGGTGAAGCCGTCCATCTCGCTGAGAATCTGGTTCAGCGTCTGCTCCCGCTCATCGTGACCGCCGCCCAGCCCCGCACCGCGCACCCGACCGACGGCATCGATCTCGTCGATGAACAGAATACACGGCGAGTTTTCTTTCGCTGTGTTGAACAGGTCCCGAACGCGACCGGCCCCGACGCCGACGAACATCTGAATGAATTCGGATCCGTTGACCGTAAAAAAGGGAACTCCGGCCTCGCCGGCAACGGCCCGAGCAAGCAAAGTTTTCCCCGTTCCCGGCGGCCCGTTGAGAAGCACTCCCTTGGGTACGCGACCGCCCAACCGCTGAAAACGTTCCGGATTCTTGAGAAACTCGACGATCTCCTGCAATTCGGCCTTGACACCTTCCAACCCGGCAACGTCATCGAACGTCACGCGATCGCCTTCGGCGGAATATCGCTTGGCGGGACTCTTGGTAAAGCCCGTCAACACGCTACCGCCGAGCATCTGGTCGCGCGTGCGCCGAAACATGAACCACACGACTACCACCAGTCCGATCATCACCGCGATATAGACACCGAACATCCAGCTCGTGCTGTCGGGCGGTTCGTCGGCCGAATAGTTTTCGCCCAAGGCTTGGACGAGTTGCTTGTCGAGTTCACTATCTCCCAACGCGGCGGGTGGCAAGACGACAACGAACTCCTTAGGCGCATCGACCAGTTTCTGCAACCGGCGGTCCAACCGTCTGGGAGGCGTCTTGTACTCACCGTACAAGCGCATGCCGCGAATTTCCGCCTTCGCGATGTTGCCCTCGCTCAGAATTTTTCGAAACTCACCGTACGGGATCGTTTCGCGCTGCGCGGTCGTGCGACCGAACATCAACACGGCCGCAAGCAGCGCCAGGACGCCCAGCATCATGATCGCTTGCGGGGGAATCCGACGCACCCCGCCCGGCCCCTTCGGTGATTCTTTCTTCTCTTCCGGACGTTGTTGTGGATTCTGCTCCATCAAGCACCTCATACCGGAGGTATATACCCAGATAGGCTGTTAGGGGGATGACGCCCGCCCCATGATCTCGCGCCACCAAATGCAATCTTGTATTTTACCGCATCGTGCGAAAATCGACGACAGCACGCCCCATGGATGGGGTATTGTCACGCAAGGCAATACCGACAGGGGGAACGTTTCCACGCAAGTACGGCCAGCCTCAAAAATCTTAACGCAATCCCCTGCCCTGGAGGAGGTTACGCGTTCGAAACTTCCGCAAAAAATTCAATCGTCCCAAAAATGTATCTCGCTGCTTTGTGACAACTTATGACCAAATCTGCCTGAAAAATTATTAGCCTGCTCGACACGTTTTCGTTTTGTGGGCTAGATAGTCTATAAAGCAGACTCCCCTACAGCAACACACCTACCCCCCCACCAAAACGGATTCGGCCGATTTTCCGTTATCAGCGGAATGCGAATCCGATTCCCGCAGGCCGAAATCGGCCATGAGGAGCCTGCCCACGTGAAACCGTTCAATTCGTCCCACCGATGAGGAACTGCACCATGAAGTTTTGGCGTAATCTCTCGCTACGGAACAAGCTGCTTGTCGCCTTTCTCGCTCTCGCTGCGATCGCTGTCTGCATCAGCGGGGCCGGATACTGGGGAATTCGTGATCTTGGTTCCGCAGCCGATGTTCTCGGCTCGAAGTGCCTTCCCCGAGTCGAAGCCCTGAACGCCATCGAAAAATGCGATTACAAGATCGGCGGCGCAGCAGCCCTGTTGACGAACCCCGCGCTTCCTTCAGAATCGCGCGCCGCAGCATACGAAGAACTCGCCGCAGCCCGAAAACATGCCCTGGAATCGCTGGAAACGTATCTGGCGACGTTCGACGAAACGGAACAGGGCGACTTGACTTCCCTGACCGATACCGTAAACCGGCTTGTACAAGCAGCAGAGGAGTTTGAAGAACTCGCCCGCACTGCCGACGAGTTCGGAATTGACAACCCCGTCGATTTCTACCGTCAGATGGAAGCTTTTCGCGGTGACCACCACAGTCGCCTGGCAACCGTACTGGAGGCTGTAACCAAGCACACGCCGTTCGACGGAGGCACGGATTCCCATGCCTGCCGATTCGGCAAATGGTCGGCTTCGCTCGATACCAGAAACGCTCGGCTGCAACAATTGGTCGCCGAGGCCGAGCAATCGCACGAGGCGTTTCACGCGGCCGTCGGCGCGATTCGCAAGGCATTGATCGACAAGGACTATGAAAAGGCAAATCAACTGTACTTTGAAAAGATGCAGCCCGCGGCTGAAGCGGTCTTCGCCCACCTCGATGACATGCTGACGCTGGCCCAACGTGCATCAGAGCTGACCCAGACCCGAGACAAGTTCGTCACCACGAATCTGTACCAAATCCGTGAGGAAATCAACAACGTACTGGCTCCCCGTGCCGAGGCCGATCATCTGGTGGAAACTTCGGCCATTGCCCGGGCCGATAACGCCCAAACGCAGGCCGGCCGCGTATTGTGGATCGTATCCGTCCTTGTGGTCGTCGTAGCCGTCGCTTGGGGCACTTACCAATCGAACGCGATCGCAAAGCCGGTTGTCGCCACGGCAAAGGTACTCGATGCGGTCGCCGACGGCGACTACACCGTATCGCTCGACTACGAGTCGGGCGACGAACTCGGCCGTATGTGCCGCTCTGTCAATCGCATGGTCGACGCGGTTCGCAATGCATTGCGCGATATCGCCGAAAGTGCGGAACAGTTTGCGGAAGGCTCCCGCGTGATCGCTGAAAGCTCGCAGTCGCTCGCAGCCGGATCACAAGAACAAAGCTCGGCCGTCGAGCAAATCAACGGTGCCGTGGAGAACCTCTTGAAGGTAATTGAACAGGTTCGACACGCCGCCGAAGAAGCCGCTGAGCTCGGAAACGAAACGTCGCGTCTGGCTGGCGACGGTCGTCACGCCGTCGAACAATCCAATGAGGCTATGGAATTGATCAGCCAAAGTTCGCAACAGATCGCCGAGATCATCCAGGTAATCTCGGAAATCGCCGGGCAAACCAACCTGTTGGCTCTGAATGCGGCGATCGAGGCGGCCCGCGCCGGAGAGCACGGCATGGGCTTCGCCGTCGTCGCCGACGAAGTTCGCAAGCTCGCCGAGCGGTCCAACGAGGCCGCCGGTGAAATCACAAAACTGATCAAGGAATCGACCGTCCGCGTGGAAGAAGGTCGGGATTTGAGCCTACGAACCGCGGAAGCCTTGGAACGCATCACCGAGGGGGTACAGAAGACGGCCGGACAGATCGGCGTTATTGCCGAAAACGCCGTCCGTCAGGCCGACGGCGCCCGCGAGGTTGCCGAGGCCGTCCGCAGCATCGCAGAAGTCGTCGAGCAAACGGCGGCAGGCAGCGAGGAACTGGCGTCCAGCAGCGAGGAACTCGGCGCGCAGGCATCGACCTTGCGAAACCTCGTGCGACGATTCCGATTCGGCGAAGCGACGCCGGCGGCAGAAAGCACCGAAGAGTTCGTCACCGAAGACATCCATGAGTCTTGACGCACCGTCAAGGGCGATCGAACCTAGGGGCAATTTCCACACCTGAGTCTTCAACATTCAGTTTCGGTCGCCGACGGTTCCGGCAACATCGAATGGTGACGAGACGACAACCGAGAGTCCGGGCGCCGCGTCGAATTCACACCTTGACGACGCATCTATCGCGGCGCCCGTGCTGCCGCTTCTTGAAGTAGAAGAGAACTCAACGGTCGTTTCCCAGGCAAAGCACGCTTCCGTCTTGAAGCGAGACGAATAAACGCCCACCCGCCACGGCCATCCCATCCCACACCGGTGCGGCGGGAAGGACAGCTTCGGTCACCGTCTCTCCGGTCCCCGCCGAAACGACGCGGACCCGGCCCCCCAGCCGGCCTTCATAAGCGGCTGCCATGTCGTCTGCGGGAAACGCTACCGGCGTTCCCGCCACGTACACACGATCGGCAGCCCAAACCAATGCCTTGCCGGCAATGGGCATCGACGCCGTCCAAAGTTCCTCGGCTTTGCTGAACACGCGCAACTTTCGGTCCCTGCCGCCCTGCTTGATGGTCACCGATTGGTTGACGGGGCGGTAAATTCCGGCAAAAAGCTGGTATCCGTTGACTCGGGGATCGAACGGTGCCAAACGAGCCGGCGTGTATCCTCGAACCTCGATAAATCGATCGTCGTCCAACACGAGGATATCGCCGTGCGCTGCTTGCTTTCCGGCTGTAATGTCGTAACGGATCGTCGTGTCGATCGTCCAGTACGTCCGATGATGCGGAATCGATTCCAAGAAACCCGCAGAAGGAATCAAATGGGGCGGCCGCGGCGCATCGGGCGGAAGGGGTGTCAAATCGCGTTCAAAAGCCTGATGCCGCATGTAGAGCAACTTCCCGTCGCTCGAAAGAATATCGGCCTTCAGCCCGTCGATGCCGCTGCCGTTGGATAATTGCGATGTGATGACCGGAAAACCGTTCTCGTCGTACGGCCCGTACATGCGGCGTTGATACACCGGTTCTCCCGATTCGGCTTTCACGCCGAAGACGAATACGCCGCCGTCGAGGAAGGAATTCCTACCGGCCGCAAAATAAGCGATACCGTCGACGACCAGAACGCTTCCGCACACCGGCCACGCCGACTCCACTTGTTCATAAGCGCAGATGTCGCGGTCGGGCAATGCCTTGAACCGCCAAACAAGACGGCCGTCGGCGGCGTCGAGGCAATACACCCACCCGTCGTGGGAACCGAACAGGAGTCGGCCGCGATCATACGTCGGAGGCGAGTCGACGCGCCCGCCGGTCGTGTACCGCCACAGCAACGATCCCGATCGAACATCGAACGCACATACGGCGTGGGCATCGACATCGGCCACATAGAGCCGGCCGCCGGCAATCACCGGCGCGCTCGGGCGGGTTGAAACGTTGACCTGCCATTGCGGCGTCAAAGCGACCGGGCCGGCGCTCCCCGTGCGACCGGATCGGGCCGCATCGTGCCGATAGGTCGGCCAGTCCGCGGCAGTCGCTTCGATTTCAACCGGATTTACGTCAGCCGATTCTCGTTCCAGTCGAACGTGTACGTCGACTTTCGGCACGTCGCCCGAACGCTTCACGTCGGGATCCGGTGCCACTGCGTTCATCGCATTCAGCATCACCCAATTGCAACACGAACACGCCGGCGGTCCGCAGTACAAAAGCCCGTTGGCCGGCATGTAACCGATACCACAAGTACTGCGAATCCACGGGTTCGGAAATTCCAAACCGGTCTCAAAGGCGATGAAATCACTTCCCCCGGTCTTGGTGTTGATGTAAAAGCGCTCCGTGATCCGGTTGCGGTAGCAACGGTCATGGCCCATGGGGCCGGTCATCTGCTGCTCGATCGTGCGCAGAATCTCACCACTTGCAGGATCGTGAGCTTCGGAATAGGCCGACCACACGACACCGTCGGCGAGGTACAAGTCGGCCGGCTTGTGGTGATTGAGAATCGCTTTCCCCCGCCACAAAAGCCGTCCGTCGGCCATCGAAAAGGCGCGGACTTCCTTCGAATCGGCCAAATAGGCTGCCTGCGAAGACAACACCAGTGCGACACCGGCTCCCGCAATACCGATACGATCGACCAACGTCACCGGGGCATCGGCTTGCCAAAGCTCCGCGCCGCTTTCCAGATCGACGCACACAAGGGTTTTCTCGGTCGAATAGACGACGCGCGAGCCGACTGCTCCGAGTGATCCGCCCTGGTATCCAGCCGTCTGTTTTCCCTTCAAGGTCCAAAGTGCACGCCCCGTCTCGGCATCCAGCGCCGTGATACGGCTTGTAGGACGTTCCTTCGGCGCGAGGATGGGACCGTACATTTGCGGTGGGAACGCACTTTCGCCGAGCGCGCCTCCCGATCGAATCGATTCGATGTCGGTCTGATCCCCCGTAACAACCAAGAGCATGCCCTTGTGATACACGAACTCCCGCGTTCGCTCCGTTCCCTCGAATACTTTGATCAACTTTCCGGTAGCTGCATCGAATAAAGAAAGGGGCGCATCGTAACCGGGCGTGAAATACAATTGGTCACCGATCACCACAAGTCGGCGTTGGATCTGGACGGGCATGTGCTTCGTCCGAATATTCACCGGTTGCCAATCGGGCAGCCGATGCTTCCAGAGTACGATTCCGCTAAAAGCATCCCGGGCTACCAGGTAGAACTCGCCCGGTAAAGCCGGATGCTCGGCAGGTGCACGATCTTCGACGGTGAAGATGCGCCCTTGTGCTGAAACCATGTTGGTGATCGACGGCATCGTCATGTGGGACCGCATCCACTCCGGTTCCGCGATCCATTGAAACCTTCTGGGAGGACCGACCAGCCGATCGTGCGACACCGCATTGTTGTCGGCGCCGTAATAGTGCTGGGGCCAGTCGTCCATCCCTTCCGGCCAGGGTTTGACCTTCTTTTCCCAACCGTCCGACGTCTTAATCAAGACGACGCCCAACGGTGCCGTCACGCGAAGCAGTTCATCTTCGGAAATCCCGCACGCATCTTCGACGACCAGCAAGCGAACGAGATTGTCGACGTACGGCAGTCGATTCCCTGTCAACTGCTTGACAGAAACCCGACCATAGCAGCCGGCCTGTGCGATTTGCGACCTCGCCTCCGCGATCAACTGGGGATCGGTATCGAGTCCCTGCACCGTCCAAGACTCACCGCGAGCAAGGAGCAGCGTGTTCTCCCCCCGGCCGCAACCGAGGTGCACTGCCAATCCCCCCGAAAGATTCAGAGAATCGACCACCTGATCGAGCGGTTGTGCGGCGTGAACGGTGCATGCCGCCCATCCGACAACAACAGCCAGCATCAATCTTCCCGCCACGCCACAAAACGCTCGCATGGTTCCCCTCCTCCGGGTCATGTCCCGGCAATCGCATTTCGGAAAACGCACGTGTCGATCCGTGTCGCCTTCGGACCTGAAGAGGGGCCCTTAACCTCGCGCAGCGCGTACTGCACCGCCTGGGCCCCGATCGTCCGAGATATGAATTGCCCGAAACGCGCCGAAAGCACGCCGATTCGGACGCGATATCGCGCCACCAAGCAGCGTGTTGCCGCAAACGGCCTTTTCGGGGCAATCTTGCTATTTCGCGGTCGAGTTCTCTGCCGAAAGGCAGAAAAGCCGGCCAGATTGGGAAACGTAGAAAACGCGACCTTCAGCGACGGCGATTCCATCCCACACGGGAGACTCGATCGGAAGAGAAGACACTGTATCGCCGGATTCTCGATCCAGAATCAGCAGATTTCCGTCGGTCGTTCCGGCCATGATACGGTTCCCCGTCAGTGTCAACGCGTCGACCTTCACTGAATCCTGCTCGGCGTCGAACAGGTCGCGCCGCCAGGTGGCTTTTTCGGCAAGTCGCTCACAACGCCAGGCGGTTTTACCGGTCCGGCTGTTGTTGCTTGCCTCCCAACCGGTCATCCAGCGGGTGTCGAACTCTTCTCCATGCTCAAGATCGAAATCGCGCCGATAGATAGTGCGTCGATCCTCCATTAACCCGACGAGCACGTTTTCGCGGAAGGCGACCAACGGCCGCCGCGGCGAATAGGTTTTCGTCCGCGTTTGGTTTCTCGGCCCGTACGACCAGCAATCTTGGGGCGCCCAAACAGCGCGTCCGTCGGTTTCGATTTTCGAAAACACGCGCCACAAATCGACTTGCATGTCACCGCTACGGCGATCGAACCACCAACGCGACATTGCCACACCGTCGCCTTCCTGCCGCAAGAGATCGAAGTTGTCGAATTCGAGCGCGCTCGACGTGTAGTACCCCTTCTGCGGAATCGTGTCGAGCCGCTTCTTCCAGATCGTTTGTCCCGACCGAGGATCGAATGCAACGACGAAAATACCTCCATCGGCAAACGACTGCCGCCCCGCGGCAATGTAAGCGACGTCTTCGCAAATCAACACGCTACCCGGCACGGGCCACGGCGACTCGGGCTGGGCGAATGCGACCATTCTTTCATCATGAGGCGCAATGCGCTTACGCCAAAGGGGCCTTCCATCACGCAAACGGACGCAATGCACGAATCCATCGCTGGATCCGAAAAGACAGGTCCCACCGTACAGGGTCGGCGGCGTGTCGACTCGCCCTTCGGCAAAGTATCGCCAACGCACTTGGCCCGTCGCCACGTCGAGAGCCGTTACTGCCCTGGCGTGAGGAAGCGATACGACGACCGTGCCGTCGGCCACCACCGGCGGCGAAACCGGTCCTTTCACGTAAAAATCTTCCTGCCAATCGATCGCGACCGGGCCGGAAAGAGCCGAATGCGGATTCAAATCGACCTGCCACCCTATCTTCAAATCGTCCGGAACCACCGCAGCGGTGCTTCCCGACCGAACCGCATCGTGCCGGTAGATCGGCCACTCGGTGCGCGGGTCATACGTTTCCGGTGCCGCGTCTCGTGCGGTTGCTTCCTCGCCGGTCGTCTCAACTGGAAACGTCAGCTCGTCGATCGGCCGATCGGCCGGATTGCCGCCTTCCCGCTGAGGCGCCAGGGCCGCATACCCTCGTAACATCGGCCAACACACGCAGTGCTTGGGTGTGACATAGATCAAGCCGTGAGCCGGAACCCAACCATGATCGCGGCCACAAGCCGCCTTTGTGATTCGATTGGCGTCCATTTGGCCGGTCGTCAGATCGGTAAGATTGAGTTCGCCCGAAAACAAGTATCGTGGAGTTGCAACCGGGGGAAAGCAATGCGCCAAGCCGCCGGGCATCTCAGAAAGGACCTGTCCGTCGGGGATGGACAACCCGACGATACGAATCGGCTCGCGCGTATCATCGGCCCCTCGCCCGCCCTCCAACAACCACAGGCGGTCATTGATGAACAACGGCCTCGCCTGGCGCATGTGGTTCATGCCGGGTAAGAATGCTTGGTCGCGGATGGGCGAACCATCGGCTGCCGCGATCAAATGCAAGGCATTTCCGGGACCGTGGTCGTTGAACGTGGATTCTTCGAAGGCCAGAAGACCATGGTAGTACACGGCCCGCGTAGCCCGCACGACCCACGGATAATCATCACGGCGCCAGCGCACCGTTCCCGACGCCGCATCGAGTACGACGATCTCTTGCTTTTGCCCCTTTTTCACGTCACCTTGTGCAAAGGCGACGATGCCTTCGCCCGCAACCGTAAGGCGAATTGCAGAGCCTTCGTATACCCAAAGCGTGTCGCCGGCATCGGGCCGGAACGCCCGAATTCGATTCTGCTCGACGGCAAACAACGTTCCCTGATCGAAAAGCAGATCGGTAACACTTCCGTTTTCTGCCAAGACGCGGACTACCTTCCCTGTTCGCCCATCCAACGCACACACTTTACCGTCGTCGACAACGAACACGAAATCTTCCCAACCGACCGGCGGCGTGCTTCCTTCGGCGGGACGATATCCAAATCCCCCGACTGCGGGCGACGGGCGAATCTCTCTTTCCCACAATCGCATCCCGTTGAATCCATCACGGGCGATCATACCCGCGTAATAGTTTCTTCCTCCGGCGGTTACGACATTCGCCAGCTCTCGCCAAGGTCCGGCCACCCAGCGGACGCGTCGCGGCGGCCCGACGAAGATGTCGTTGGAAACGGCATTCCCCGAAGCGGAGTGCCGTGGATGGGTCCATTCATCCATCCCCGTCGGCCACGGTTTACGGAATGCTTTCCATCCGCTTGGAACAGACGTCGCCGATGCTGTTTCCCAGCCATCGCCGACCTGCGACGGCACGAATTCTTCTTTCGCCAGCAACACGCCGTGCGGACACAACACACGTCGAATCTCGTCCATCTGGTTACGAGAGACCACCGTCCGCACAATTACGACGTTGACGAGATTCTCGGTGTACGGCAACGGATCACCGGGCGACCAACGGATCTCCGACAGCACTCCTGCAAGACCGTCGGTCAGCCGTTTCTCGAGTCTTTTCACGTCGACATCTTCAGGGGCCGTGAGCACCTCGACGACAAATCGGCCGGTTTTCGCAAGCTCTTCCAACGAGGCGTTTTCGGGATCTCCCAGTTGAACACACAGCCCCCCGGGCACGCCCATCCTTTCCACTAAGTCGGGCAACGATGGGAAATCGTCGGCGTACACCCGGCCCTCGGGCGAGATTGCGGCCCCCCAAATCGCGGCGAAGGCGCATAACAACCCCACGACCTTTCGGATGAACGACGCGCGCGGCATGATCGACCTCCTCGTAAGTTTCGCGGATAGAGAGCGAGGACGGGCTCAGGTGGGTGTGCAATCGACGATCTGCGGTTCCGACTACACACGGTACGGCGCGCAAGCATGCGGCAGGAAGAATCGCGGGAATTTCAATCGCTCAACGCACCATGAAACGCAACAGGGGTGTTGCAGATCTTCGATCGGCCCGATCACACCGTATGCAGGATACCCTGTGGCACTGGAGAGAACAACGTTTTTGAGCAAACTTCCCCGTCCGGCAGCGTCGCCGACGGAACCCGCGCATCCATCAACGGGACGACTGCACGACGGAATCGTCGGCCGACTCGATCGCTTCGCGAAACTTCGCCGGGCGCCAGGCTTCGAAGGCGTCGGTAGGATAAAGCGCCACTGAGGCAAACATCGGATAGTTACACACGCAACCGTGGCCCAGCATCGGCCCGCAGAGAACACCGTCGGCCGGAATGAAGCTGGTCGTGCACCCGGCACGCATCGAGTTCACCGGTATCGTTCGATTTCGAATCACGTCGTACAGTTCGGTCGCGGCATCTCGATAACTCAAAAGGAATGCATTTCCCAAGATACGACCGCAGGTTCGGGCCGAAGGAATCTCAATATCATCGTGGATACGTTCGCCCGTTCGAATGTCGACGAAGAATCCCATACCGCCGGTGTACTTACTGAGTGAGAGAACAAGATAATCGTCCAGAATGTTCGGCGAGTAGATACGAAGATCGAATTCCATTTCGGGGTGCTCTTTTTGCCACACGAGTTCCCCGTCGGCTGCGCGATACACAGCAATGTTATTGCCGTTGTGGGCCATGACAACGAAACGGTGTTTGTGATTGTACCCGACAAATGGTACCGGCGGTTTCATCCACGGCCTCACGCCGGCCGGATCGCTGCCCGGCCATCCTCGATACACCACTGATCGCTCCCATAAGCGTTTGCCGGAGGCAACTTCGATGGCAAAAAGCGTTCCCTGTTCGCTCGGTGCTTTCCGTGGCCGGTAAAAATCGTCGGGGGCGCAATCCAAGCCGTACAGAACACCGTCACCGACGGCGTAGGTGATATAGCCCAGCGAGCCGGGACGACGCCAAAGCAACGCTCCCGTGTGTCGATCGATTGCGATCAACTGTTTTCCGACAACCGCCGTCAGAACGTCGCCGCTCAATCGCACCTCGATCCAGGCGGGTTGTGTTCGAACCGCGACTTCTTCCCCCGTTTCCGTGACCATTCGACGCACAGGCAACGTGAAGTCCCATTTGGCAGCGTCTTTCACTTCGTCCGGAAGCGTCAACGTCGCCACGTGTTTGGCGCTCTCTACGTCGATACACCAAATCGAATCATCCAGGACGCAGTACACCCAGTCATCGGCCGCAACGATGTTGCGCTCCGTCGGCCGTCCGTAGAGCCGGTTGTCAAACAACCGCGTGCTGACGTAGGGTGTCATCGGCAACTCGACACACCACAGGTAAGCCCCCGTGTAGACGTCGACCGCATGAACGCGATTCTCAGTTATCAGAAACATCCGCCCATCTTTCACCAGCGGATAGGGATTTCTCGCGTGCTGATAGTGAGCCTCGGGAGTGAAGTAACGGTCAATGTCACCGGAGTACCATAGGACACCGAGCGGCCATTTGACGAGTCGATCTTTACCGACGAAGCTATTGTCGGCATCAGCAGACTCGTGTGTCCAATCGGCACTTCCCGGCGGCAATCCCGTACGCAACAACGTATTTGCTTCAATCCGAAAATCACTTCTTCCGTCGACACAACGACGCACAACCTCTTCTTTCAGACCGGCCAGTTCCAGCTTCCCGGTCAACGGTCTCAGCAATGAAACGGCCCTCCGTACGGTATCTTCGTGTGATCCGAACGCGTTCGGATCGTTCACGATGACCGTTTCCGCCCAATACGGAGTCACAAGTGTGTCGCGAGAAACCGGCACGACGTGAACTCGCCTTGCCGCAATCCCTCTTGCGGCCAATTCGTTTCGCGCGGCGGCCGTTGCCTGCTCGTCTCGTTCCAAGACGACCACCCGAACATTCGGCCGCGCGGCTGCCGCAATGGCGGCTTGGCCGTCGCCCCATCCCAAAACAGCCGTATACGAGGTCAACCGGCGAGCGGTCGCTTCAACGGGCAAACGGGCCGCGATGTCGCTGGTGGGGCCGCTACCGAAGCAATCGATGTCACCTTTGTCGGTCGCCACGACCAGTTTTCCGTCGGCAACGGCTACGTGCACAGGGTTTCCCTCGACCGGCGCATCCCACGAAATCTTCGGAGATTCACCCGGCGACGGAATGTCGATCAACGCGATCCGGTCCACCCCTCCGGCAATCAATCGATCCCCGGCTTTCGCCAACACGCGCAGAGGCGTTTTCAATTCCCACTTCACAGGAAATTCGACCGTGCCGATCTTTCCCCTCGGCTTCTTTCCGCTATCTACGGCATCGCCGCCTACCGACCAAGTGGGCTTCGTGAGGTCGTACGCAACGATCTTATCCATCGGCCGAAAACGAACGAACGTTCTACCTCGCAGCAGCAAATACTTGGCAGGATCGTCATATACTGCCGCGTACGCCGTATCGCAAGTGAACACCGGCTCCGAATATAAATTCTCGTAGCCGCCGTTCGCCACCAGCTCTTCGGGGCGATCGGATCGCAAGAACGGTCGGCGGGCAAGACACGCCAGAGCCGCCTCCGGTTCTTTCGCCGACCAGATCAGCGGTATGACCAGGTCGCTCAGCCCGTCGGGTCTCGGCGGCAGGTAATCCGGATGAACAGCAAACCAATTTCCGCCTTGAACCCACACGTCCTCGTTGCCGGCGACATACCATGTACCCCGCGGTGGTGTGTACTTGACGTAGAAGGAGGTGTAGGGTTCCATCTGCCCGGTTTCGCGGTCGAACCACGCAGCCAGCGTTCTGCCCGAGGATACGACCACATATTTACCGAACACGGCCGTGTAGCCCTGCGGCGGCAATGCCAGATCGTAATTCCGGCCGTGATCGCACATGCCGTCTTCTACAAGGGACAACGCTTCCGATCGCCAGAGAACCTTCCCGGTTGCGGCTTCCACAGCAACGACATAGGCGCCTTCTTCCGGCCAAATGCCGGCCCCAAAATAGATTACACCGTCGGCCAGAACAGGCGCTCCACGGGCGGGCCACCGCGACACCAGACGTCCGTTGATCAACATGCGAGCATCGGGCAATTCCTCCGGTGCACCGCGTGTCCGCCACACCAAACGTCCGTTTTGCGCATCGACACAATACAGAAAACCGTCATCCGAGACGAAATACACCCGTCCTGCATCGTAGATCGGTGCAAACCGCACCGGCCCACCGACGACTGTCCGCCAGCGCAACTCACCCGTCTCGAGGCCGACGGCCAATACCTCGTCGGATACGTTCGAGGGAACAAACACGGTGCCATCGCCGACCACGGGCGCATAAGTCACATCGGCACACATGCGATATTGATGGTCGTAGGCAGGATCCGGTGAGCCAAGAGCAACCCGCCACTGAAGCGAAAGCCGTCGCGGAAGGTTTTCGTCGGTCGCCGCCGAACGCATACCGTCGTGCCGCCATTGCGGCCAGTCCGCGGCCGACGCAGAACCGATCGAGCACACCACGATGAACAGCCATGCCCAACTTTTCATGACGGATTCCTCGCATACGTTCGGACTATGTCGGCCCTTTGAAAAATCCCAATGGCCGAACCGGCGTTGCACGTCGCATTTCCGTTCGTGACTTCTCGGACAGCAAGGTCGTTACACTGTCGCGCTATGACAACCTAGAAAATCCGCGGAGCCGCGAGGAGTTTCGGCACTCACGGCTGCACTTCTCGCTGATTACAGGATCGCTTGTCCCTTTTTCAAACCGTATGCCGCTTTCACTCCGTACTCTCGGCCTTTTCCGAGTAGTAGCCGATCTTCTCGAGATGTTTGCGATGCAGGCGACGGAATACGTCTTTCGAAACGGCGTCTTCCTCGGTAATCACCGGCTTCGTGACGTACTCAAACCCTTCTCCTGTGACGTTTTCGATTTCCACCTTGTACTTACCGGCATAGAGCACGGGCGCGATCGAAGCGCCTCGCAGTTTCCCCGGTTGATTCTCGTTCATGCGAACGTACTTGAGCAGCTCGGGATGAACGTACTTCATGCTGGTCCAACCCCGCTGCGTGTTCGTACCGAAGACGGCATGCACGTTCTTGATCGATGTTCCTTCGGCAAATGTTCCCGGTTCAGATCCCTCTCGGCTCTTTCGCTTCGAAATGAAACCGGGCGCGATTTTCACGGCAAAATCACAACTCACCGCCTCGACACCGTCCACTTTTACAACGCCGTTGTGCGTCGAATGAGGCGAGAGCAACACACATGTACCGGCATTTTCTGATTTGAGGTTTCGCCCCACCAAATCGAAAGCTCCGCCGATTTGTTTCGGGTTTTTCGGACGAACACCCGTCTCCACTCGCATGGCCACCCCGCCGCGAGTGTAGAGGTTCTCGAACAGGATGCGTTTTCCTGCGTGCACCTGCGCGAGGCCGTACCCTCCGCTGGCGTCGAAGACACTGCAGTCGCGAATCGTACCGTCGGTTGCTCCGAAAAAACCTTCTTGATCGGGCGTTGTGTCGGGCGGCCCGAGGATGATCGTGCAGAATTTCGTCCAGCATTCCTGCACGTTCATATTGCAGATGAGGAAGTTCCGCACGAGCTTGCACGACACGACCCGCAAACCCGCTTCGTGGGGCCGGAATTCGACTGTGAACCGCCCCTTCCATCCACGCAAACTGACGTTTTCCACTTGGAGGTCGTCGGTGCCGAAGTGGAACATATTGACTGCGCGACGTTCGTCAGGCGCGATGTACGGCTTCAGTACCGTATCCGCTTCGACAAAGAGGTGGACGTTCGATTTGAACACGACACCGGCAAAGGCGTAGCGTCCCTTTTTCAATACGAGCTTGCCGCCGCCTCGCGCCGACAGTTCGTCGATTGCCTTTTGCAACTTTTCGCTCTGGTCGATCGTATCATCGCTAATCAAACCATATTCACGCACCAGATCGACCGAGGGCGCATCGTCGCTCAATGTCTCTCGGTATTCGGCACGAATCGAAGATGCCGCGATCACCGCAAATAGTACTGACAACCCCAGGTAGCCATAAAAACCTTTGCGCATAGTTCACCCGTACCTTCTCACTGCAACCGAAACCACAAGATGGGTAAGGCGAGCCAAGGGCAGCTCGTCACACCCGCACACCACCAACCGCAAGAAGTCGCAAGCGGCCGATTCGTAAACAATGTGTCGTGATGACATCGACGAGGATTACCGAAGATGCGTTGTCGCTCTTCGGTTCTTACTATTGAGAATTGCGCTCGTGATTGCGGCGCACGTACACGTAGTACGCGTTTGTCAAGATTTGTCCGTCGGCATCCAATAAATCGGCGTCGACCTCGACAACACCGCTTTCCAGTTCGACCTGAAACACGGCACACGTCGCCTCGTCATCGATCTGTTGAACCCATTGCCGACTGTCGACCCGTAAAGCGACCTTCGCAATCGGTAAGGGCTTAAACTCGGCATCGTACAGCAAACCGGTCACAGGCCCGTGAGCCGTCCAGGCATCGACCTGTTTCTTCACCTCGGGCACGCCGGCGAGTGGGGCCTCGCACTCTTTGGCCCAACGCCGAACCTCGAACGTATAGCTTCCCGCACTCGCCACTTCGAGATGCCAAACACCCGCTGCGGGGGTTCCGCGGGCGATGTTGCCGTGGGAGTATCCCCCCTCCCGTAACTCCGAGAGCCCCAAGTAGATTTCATCGTCAGCTTCGGTTCCCACAATCGGCAAAGGCGGATCACGGTCTTGCGGTGTGACGCGATCCCAATAGCGCGAGAACGCTGCCTTCAGGCGAGCCACGACGTCGGGATGTTCCGCTGCCACGTCGTTTTGTTGAGCGGGATCATTCTGCATGTCGTAGAGCTTCTTCAAACCCACCAATCGCCAGCGTTGCGTCATCACGGCGCTGGCCTCGGAAGTTCTCTCGTATCGGCGCTGCCGTTCGACGACGATAACTCGATCCGGCCATTCTCGCTGTTCATTCCGAAATAGCGGGGCCAAACTCTTTCCGTCGAAGTCGATCGAACGCGGAAGCTTCAAGTGGCACAGTTCGACCAATGTCGGCAACCAATCGATGTGCGCCGTCAATGTGTCGATATCCCGCGGCACCCCTAGATCGCCCGCAGGCCAATAGACGAAGCAAGGTACCCGATGCCCTCCGTCGACCACTCCGCCTTTGGCGCCGGTCATGCCCGCATTGAATACGTCGCGCCCCATCGCCGTTCCGTTGTCGGACAGAAAGATCAGCAGCGTATCGCGATCCAGTCGTTGCTGTTCCAAAAACCGGCGCAAGCGTCCCATGTTCCAATCGAATCGCTCGATGCTGGCATAGAAACCAGCCACTTGCGGCGACAACCCGCGGTCGAGGTATTTTTTGTGAAAATCGGGACTTGGGAACGTACAGGGGCCGTGCGGCACATAGGTCGCCAAATACACAAAAAAGGGGCGGTTCCGATCGCGGTTACGGATATATTCCATCGTCGCGTCGAAGAATACGTCCGGGTTGAAGCCCGGCCGGTATTCACGCTCTCCATTGTGCCAATAGTGATCATTGACACGGTCGTTCCAGAAAAAGTCGTCACTGGTACCGACGCCTCCGTCACCGCAGCCAAGCCATTCGTCGAAGCCGCGATCCATCGGCCGGTACGGGTAATTGGCCCCCAAGTGCCACTTTCCAAACATTGCGGTTTGATACCCGTTGTGCCGGAACACCTCGGCCATCGTGACTTCGCCACGACGAAGATGATTCCCACCTTGGATCGTGTGCCACACGCCCACGTGATGCGAGTATTTCCCCGTCATCAACGCCGAACGTGTCGGCGCGCACGTCGGGTCCACATGGAAGTTCGTCAAACGAACGGAAACGTCGTGCAGCGCATCGAGATTCGGCGTGTCGATCCAGGGATTGCCGTGCGCCCCCAAATCGCCGTACCCCTGATCGTCGGACACGACAACCAACACGTTGGGGCGTGTCGATCTCGGCGCCCCTTTGGCCGTTCCGACAAATCCGGCCGTCGAACAGACAAGCAAAATGATCACCGCTCGATACGAGCGCCGATTCGACAGCTCACCGCGCATGGCATGTACCTCACTTCGCCACGAACCTAACAACGGGGTGCTAAGGACCGTTTTTCTGGTCGTGTCCCCAAAACCGACCTCGTCACATTCACGGTTCGGCCGTCGTTTTCCGGCGTTTCTTTTTGCTGTGAATAATCAGCGGTTGCGGCGAGGGAACATCCTCTCCCGGTTTCCGGAACACGTACGGCATCCACAAATCGCGTGCCTTTTTCCATTCCGCGAGTGTGCGTGTCGGATACCAAGCTGGCCATCCGTATCGGTTGAAATCGTATTCGCTTTCGTGTTCGGCCGTCCAATCGTCGACCGTGTCGGTGGGACATGTTTCCGGAAAAACGCCTTCTGCCCGAAACTCGTCGGAAACGCCTTTGTCGTGAATGACGTTCTTACGCCAGTTTTCGAGTTCCGCCATCAACTCCGCTTTGATGTCGGCATACCGCGGGTCGTCCGCTACGTTGTGTACTTCGTACGGGTCC
Organism: Thermostilla marina; assembly: GCF_054657455.1. Taxonomy (NCBI): domain Bacteria; kingdom Pseudomonadati; phylum Planctomycetota; class Planctomycetia; order Pirellulales; family Thermoguttaceae; genus Thermostilla; species Thermostilla marina. Next base: position 2,859,788 of record NZ_BAAHYR010000001.1, read on the forward strand.
GTCCGCAGGTCGTACAATTCCACAGGCGGCTTATGCGGAGCGAAGAATGCGGCCTGTTCCGGTGTGAGTTTATTCTCCAGGTAGAGTACGCTCATTTCGGCGAGCATCGGATAGGCACCTTCTTTGTACCGATTGAACTGCAAGTACGGTCGCTCGGGCATGAGATTGAGAATCAACTTGAAGTCTTTCGACCGAATCGCCCGCATCGCATCGTGGGTTTCATCCATCTTGTCGCGCGCTGCAAAGATGTATTTTCGGTGCTTAATCTCGTCACCGAAAAGACTTTTGCCGTGCAAAGGAACGGGCGGCTCGACGCCGGCGACATCCAGAATCGTGGCGCAAATATCGATCGCCATGACCAGGGTGTTCGAAACCTGACCGGGAGCGATTTTACCCGGCCACCGCACGATCAACGGCACGCGAATTCCACCGTCGTACAAGAATTGCTTTCCGCGAATGTGGCACCGCCCGTTGTCGGCACAAAAGAATACCAGCGTGTTGTCCGCAAGTCCTTCTTCATCCAAACGTTTCAGCAACTCGCCAACCTCGCGGTCGACTACTTGCATTTGCTCCAGGCCGTTGGCCCAATCGCGACGGCACAAAGGCGTATCGGCGTAGTAAGGCGGCAACTCGACGTCCTCGATGTCGATCGGCCGAACCGGATCACGCTCGAATTGGCGGTGCGTCCCCGAAAACGTGATGCGCGCAAAAAACGGTTGTCCCGGTTCGCGCTGCGACCAATCGGTACCCATGAACAGCTCTTCCTTGCGGTCGGGCAGAAAATTGACATCTACCTTCCAGCTCATCAACGCCGTGAAATATCCGGCCTCTTGCATCAAGAGAGGAATCGGCTTGATTCCGTCAAGCAATGGTTGCTTGTTGTGCTCCCGATGCTGGTTCGCTCCGATGAAATTCTGATGGAAGCCGGTCATCATGGCCGACCGCGACGTCGAACAAACCGGTGCCGTGGTAAACGCCCAGTTGTAACGAATCCCTTGCGAGGCCAACTTGTCGATATTGGGCGTGGAGACCCCTTTGGCGCCGTAACACGAAAGCTCTGTACCCCAATCTTCGATCATGATCCACAGGATGTTGGGGCGAGAATCCTGTCCCCCGGCCTTACCCTCGACCGCAGGCGACGCCACGCACAATATCGTCGTGGCGATCAACGTCGTTATCACCCAGCTTCTCCACATCTCTTACATTCTCCAGTTCAACATTTGATCGATCCCCACACCTCGCTCAGCGAGTCGACGGAGTGGGTTCCGAGGCCTGTCCGTCCCAGCGATAGACGCCTCCCGGAGCGGTTGCAAACGCGAGTCGGTGTCCGCGGTACACCAGCGTGCAAGGCGATCCCTTCTTCGATCGCACAACCACGTTTCGGAGTCGCCCCTCGGTCCACTGCAAATCGATCTCGAAACCGCCTTGAGCGCACAAACCACTTGCGTATCCGTTCGATAGCGCGGTCGGCAGGGCCGGCAACAACCGGATTTCGCCGGAGTGGCTTTGGACCAACATTTCAGCGATTGCCGCACACGCTCCCAGGTTGGCGTCCGTTTCGAATACCTGCCGTTCCCGCCCTCGCACGCCGACAACGAACAAATTGTCCCAGGTGCTCTCGGCCAACATCTCGCGCAGGAGTGCATATGCCCGATCCCCGTCGAGTAGGCGGACATAGCTCGCGATCACCCAAGCGGTAATACCGCGGTACTCGGGCGAGGCCGCCGCACCGTTTGCCACACGTACGTCCAACGCTTTTCGAGCCGCCTCGAATAGCGCCGGGGTTTTCTCACAATCGATCAAGTCGCCGGGACAAAGCCCCCACAAATGGGAAATGTGGCGATGCCCCGGGTTCTGTTCTTGAAACGGCTCGGACCACTCGGCCAATCGCCCGTCAGAGTTGATTTTCAACGGCGGCAGACGCCGCTTCATCGCGGCAAGTCGATCGCGAAACTCGGCGTCTTTCCCCAGGATTTGAGATGCAGAAATGCACGCATCGAAAAGACTGCCGACCAACTCAATGTCCATCGTCGGACCCATCGAAACCGACACTACATGCCCACGCGGGCTGATGAACCGGTTTTCCGGTGATGTCGACGGGCCGGTGACGAGATATCCCGTGCGCGGATCCTCCACGAGATAGTCTACGAAAAATTCGGCCGCTTCCCGCATGATCGGATAGGCTCGATCCTCCAAAAACTCGCGATCAAGGGTATACCGATAGTGGTTCCAAAGGTGCGTACACATCCACGCCGGCGCCATCGGCCATACAGCGTACGGTGGATTTCCGACTGCCGCGGTGAAATACCACGCATCGGTCGCGTGATGTGCAGTGAATCCTCGGCAGCCGTACGTTTCGCGAGCGGTGATCCGCCCACGAGGACGCAGCCGGTCCAGCAGATCGAAGAACGGTTCGTGGCATTCGCTGAGATTCGCGATCTCAGCAGGCCAATAGTTCATCTGAATGTTGATGTTGATGTGGTAGTCGGCGTTGTACGGCGGATCGAGATGTTGGACCCATTTGCCCCACAAGTTGATCGGCATCGAACCGGGCCTCGATGCCGTAATCAAGATGTAACGACCAAGGTGGAAAAACAGGGCAATCAACTGCGGATCCGCCGTTCCTGCACGAAATGCCGCCAGTCGTTCGTCCGTCGGCAACGCGTCGCGCGCATCGCTTTCTCCTTCGTCGTCGGCGTCTGAAAAACGCAGTTTCACGCGACGAAAGAATCGCTGATGGTCGACTATATGCGATTCTCGGAGTTGCCGATACGACTTCTTTGCGGCAGCTCGAATGCGACTTTCGCAAACCAGCCTCGGATCGTCACCGTAATAGTCGGTCGCCGCGGCCAGCAAGATCGTGAACGCGTCGCAAGCTTCCACCCGGAGGCGGCCGTCCTGAATTGTTACTCGCCCGTTTTCGGGTAACACGCGCAGCATTGTGCAGTAATGCACACCGCGCCACCCCGCAACGGTTTTGCCCGTCGCCACCCCCGAAACCACCAGCGTTCCGTCCGGCTGCGGCCGAACATCGGCCTTCGGTCTCGTGAAGTCCAACGTGCAGTTTACACTTCCGGGGCGATCGCCGATCGTCCGCAGGACGAGGATCTGATCCACCGCACTAGAGAAGCACTCACGTCGGTACTTCACCTTCCCGAGGCGGTATTCAACGGTGGTGATCGCCGTGTCGAGGTCCAATTCGCGCCGGTAATCGTTCGGTTCCTCGTTCGCGGCATACTCGAATCGTAGCGTGAGATTGCCGAGTGTTTGGTAGGTATGCATTCCGAACTCAAGCCGCAGTCCGAGCATCTTGTCTTCGATCAATCGCTCGGCCTCGTAATATTTGCCCTGGAACGCCAACTCGCGAGCGATCGGCAAAAAGCGGGCTCCGTCCGGCTTGTCTCTCGGAATCGGTTGCCCCGTCCAAAGGGTGTCTTCGTTTAGTTGAATCGTTTCCTTGGCGACACCGCCGTAAACAACTCCCAACAGTCGGCCGTTTCCCACCGGCAAACCTTCATTCCAATCAACGGCCGGTCGGCGATACCACAACTTCCACTCGGAACTCGCCGCATAATCGGAAGTGAACAAGAACAAGAGAACGACCGCAGCCGACCAGAGAACTCGTCGCCGGACCGGTAACCCGGAAAAGCAAGACATCATATCAACCACGCTGTTCGCCCCGTCCCCGATTGCAGCACCTAGTATACGTTCAACGCGCAGCCGACTGCGTTTCACCGGTATCCACCGTCGACTTTCGTGTCCTCGAACGAACCGCCGGATCCGGTTCGGCTTCCCACTTAGGAAGCCAAGTTCCCAGTTCGCGTTTCACTTGGGCCAAGTCCGGTTGTTCTGCGAGATTATGAAAATCCTTCGGATCGGCGATTTGATCGTACAACTCCTCGGACCCGTCCGCGTATCGAATGTACCGCCACCGCGCCGTGCGCACGGCATGATTGCCGCGCCCTTGAGTGGTCACAATTGCGCGTTGTGATGGTCGGTCAGGATCCCGCAACCAAGGAACGAGGCTTTCACCGTCCAAACCCGCTACCGGAGATAGGCCGCACAGTTCGACGAGCGTGGGGTAAATATCCAACAAGCTGACAGGCGCGTTGCACACGCCGCTTTCGACGCTTACGCCGGGAGCCACGATGATCAACGGCACTCGTGTCGTCTGCTCCCACAAAGCGAACTTTTCCCAGTGCTCCTTCTGTCCCAAATGGTAGCCGTGATCCGCCCACAACACGACGATGGTGTTGTCTCCAATCGGACTTGCATCGAGCGCGTCGATCAAGCGACCGACCATTTCGTCGGCGAAGCTGACCGATGCATAGTAGCCTTGAACGGCCTCCTTCCACTTCCCATGGTCTACGATCCAACGATGCCAGTCACGCCGGGCCATTTTTCGGCCTGCTTCAGGAACGTCTCCCAAATCGTCGGGAATCGTTTCGGGCAACTCGATTTCCTCGAGGGGATGTCGCCGAAAATACTGTTGGGGCGTGTACCACGGAATGTGCGGGCGGTAGATACCTACGGCCAGAAAGAGCGGCCTGTCATGTCGCTTTGCGAGCTGCTCCACCGCCCACCGAACGACTTTCGCGTCGGCCATCTCGTCCGGCTCGATCGGCAGCGGTGCCCAGTCGAAACGTCCGCCGTAGAAAGCTTTGTCGGAGTTCATCGGAATGCGAGGCGGCAACACTTCCTGCGGCATTTGGCGTTCTTTGGACGGAAAATACGCGTCCCAAGGACGAGGATCGAGGTAGCCCGTATAGCCCTCGCGGCTCAATGTCGCCGCATGGTAAATCTTGCCGCCTCCGAGCGTTCGGTATCCGGCTTGCCGAAACCGCTCCGGTAAGGTTGGATGGGACGCAAGTCGTCGGTTCTCGCGCCAGTCTTGCCAGTTGTAGTAGACGCCGCTGGTCGTGGGTGCCAATCCGGTCAAGACGCTCGTTCGTGACGGATTACAAGCAGGCGCGGCACAATGCGCGTTGTTGAACAACACCCCCCGCTGGGCAAGTCGGGCAATGTTCGGCGTCGGAACCGTCGTTTCTCCGTGCATCCCTTCCACACACGTGTTGAGATCATCGACGGCGATAAACAGCACATTGGGCGGTGCCGAATAACCCACAGCTCCGACAAGCCCCCAAACCGCAACCGCCGCAATGCCAAGACGACCGACACAATGCATACCGCGCATACTCCATGGCCACACGAACTGCTTCGGCCATGCAAGCAAGACAAAGCAGCTCGCCGTACCTTACGCCGCCACCTACTTCGACTGCTCGCGCAATTTGCGAGCGGCCTCCAAGGCACGTTCGCGTTGTTCTTTACTCAGACCATGTTGATAGTAGAACTCGGGCGGATAGTAATACGAATGCCGTTTCATGCCCGGATCGTGAACATCCAGACTCAGATCGCAGTCGAACCGCATCAACACCGAATGGCGCTTACCGCGTTCGCCCGCCTGCGTGTTGTGACAAAGCCCCCAGGTGATTCCGCGCCCGTACGACGTATTCGTAAAGGCATCGGGCACAAAAGGACCGGCGGCCGTCGGCATCAGTTCGGTGATCGCGGCGATCTGGAAATTGACACCGTCCGGCGCGTATTGAATGGTGAAGTGCTCGTTACCATCGCGAATCGCGAACGCGGCGATCCCCTCTCGGAACGGGAACAAGGTCGTTTCGTGCCCCGAACTCATGATCGGATTCAACGGATGCTTGTGGAACGGCCCGAGCGGATCGTCGGCAATCGCCAGTCCGTGCATCCGAACGAGTTGCGGATCCCCGTCGAAATCAGACTTGTAGTACAAGTAAATCTTGCCCTTATACACCAGCGGATAAGGATCGTGGATCGAATATTGGTCCCATTCCCCCGGCGCACCGTTCGGAATGACGATCTTGTGGGTCAGTGTCCACGGTCCGTCGGGCGAATCGGCGTACGCCACCGAAACCGGGCAATCATCGCCGCGTGTGCCGCTGGCTTCCATGAAGGCCTGGAAATAAAGGTAGTACTTGCCCTTCCAAACAAGGATGTCCGTCGTCGTCACCGAACGCCAACCGGGATTCGGTTTCGGCGGACGCGGGACCGCCACCCCTTGTTCCTCCCATGTGAAACCGTCTTCCGAAGTGGCATACCAGATTTCGGCCAAGTCCCAATCCGTCGAGGGGATCGTATCGGTGCACTTGGCCGGGCCTTGCGGCGGCGTCGCGGTTTGGCGGTGTGTGTACCACACGTAATACTTGCCGTTGACGAAAATGACTTTCGAGGGATCGCGGCGGCTGATCGTGCCGTCGTGCCCGTGGTAATCGAAACCTTTCAGCTCGGTGTATTTGAACTGCGTATACAGTTCGTTGTCTTCCGGGCGTGCCGCGGGATAGGCCGAGTAGTTCCGCTCGAGGGCGGCACTCAATGGCCGATTGGGCTTTTCTTTGGGCAAGATGAACGGAAAACCGCCTTTGCTCTCTTGTGCCGAGGCATCAGCGGCCACCATCATGATCACACACACCGCAAGCCACCACCGAATCCCATCCTTCTGCATGAATAACTCCCCTTTCATCGAAAAAACCCTCAAACTTCCTGTGCGGCAAGCAGTCGTGATTCCCGTGCACGTTGCTTGCCCGCCTCCACCGGCGCGACGCAAACCAAAACGCCGGCAACTTTTTTCGCAGCCGACAACCGGGCGCCTACACCGTCCGCACCGGTGTTTCTGCCCCACTCGGCGCCTCGTGGGAACCGAGAAGGGCAGCGCAACGCAGCATGCTTCACCGCCGTCGCACAGCCCCAAATTGCGCGCTGGAAAGGCAAATCCCCGTGCGATTCTCGGTCGGCGACCATGACCGGTCATCCCTTACATTCCGCGCGCAGAGCCCGGCGCACGGCTTCTTCGGCATTTTTGCCGATTGTCGACACTCAGTATATTTCAGATGCGAATTGAAAAACAGCTTCCAATAACCCCGACCGCTACCCGGCCCTGAAGAATCCCCTTAAAGCACCTACCTCCGTGCCGTCGGCGGTCACGGATGACACGTTTCAGTCGGCGTGTGGTCGTTTCACTTCGGGGCCCCCGGTGGCGGCCCGATGCGTTCCGGCAAGACGCCCCGACGATTCTTTGCACGGGCAGCCTCCAGCCTGCGCTGACTCCGCCCCGTCAATCGGTCTGTTCGGAGGCCGCTTTCGCCCCCCGCCGGCGTCGTTTCCGCATAGAGAAATGAGAACTTTCGTCGATCGGCCGTGAATCCCGGGCCCCGTTGACCCGCATGGGGGAACGTGGTATTCTTTAATCGCGTTCGGGGCGTAGCGCAGTCTGGCTAGCGCGTCTGAATGGGGTTCAGAAGGTCGCAGGTTCGAATCCTGTCGCCCCGACATTGGCGGCGCGTGTTTCATTGCCGCCCATGAAAAGCCCGGATTCTCCCGGGCTTTTTCGTTTCTTGGCTTTAGCCATTTTGCCCGCCTTGCCATCTTGCACACGCCGGTGCATGCGATTCTGACCTCAGGCGCTCTTTCCCCCTTTGCACAAGCGGGTTTGGGGACCGTTTGGCGTCGAACAAAGTCCGGCACCGGTTTCGGGCCGCGCAAGTCAATCGCCGCGCCAAACTGCGCTCGAACAGCAAGTACCGGATCACCGCCAGATTGTCGCCCATCAGGCACACCAAGCCAGGTACCGTTTCCTGACTCTCGTCAGGCCTTGCAGCCGTCTTCAACGACTACCGGCGGTATCACAGGCCGGGGCGAACGTCGGGTTTTCACAATGATGGTTTACGGGGGCGTGCTATACTAACGGAAATTGTGTTTTCCGCGGCGAGATGCCGTCCTCCCCCAACCGTTTCCCATTCGGAAAAAACTCATGCACGGATCGTCCTCCCGCTCGTCTCAACGTTTTTCGGGCCTTCTCCGGATTGCGACGCTTTTGCTGGCGGTCGTCGCCGGCATCGGAAGGAGCTCCGTCGAATCCCACGAGTCAGCCCCTTTGCCGACGCGGACTTATTCGTTCGGCTACTGGTTGCATGGCTGGCGAAAACCGCCCGAAGATCCTCATCCGGACGTCTTATGCATTGAAACGGGATACTTCGGGCTGCAACTCAATGTCGGCGATCTGAGACACATTCGATTCGGCTGTCTTGCCGACAATCTCGACTACGTGCAGGCGTTAAACGCGGGCGCGTCACGTCTTACGAACCTTCCTGTCGCCACCTTGAACCTTGAAATCGCGCTCGGTGAGACAACTTACCGCGCCGTTGCGTGCCGTGCCGCGCGCAGGCACGACATGAACCGCCTGGAAGATGTCCGACTGTGGGAATCGGGACGTTACGTCCAACGATATGACCTGCTCGGGCTGCAGTTTGAAGATGCTTCCCGAAACGCCCTCCCCTGTGACGCGGTTTTGGAAGTCGTCGCTTGGCCGGACCGGCTCGTCTTCAATCTCGCCGTAAAGCCGAGCGCATCCTCGGAAAACACCGCAACGAATCTCGATTGGTCCGACGCGGTGATGCGCGCCGAGCTGGAATCGAAAGACGGAAACTGGGCGGCCGAACGAAGAATTACGAATCCCCCCGACGCAAAAGAGGTTTTGTCGCTCTCGCTGGCCTGTCCCGTCATTCCCTCGCCCGACGAATTGAACGTCACCTTGCGCGTTCGTTCCTCGGAGCGTTCCTGGCCGGTCGATTTCGACCCGCGGATCCAGGCGCGTCGAGTCACGATCAGCGGACTCGAACGAGATTGGAAAACCGGCTATACCGACATCCGCAACTATGATGAGTTTGTGATTTCTGCCGAAAACCCCGGCGACGAAACGGTCTTCGTACCCTTTCTGTTTTATCTACGCAATCCGGCCAACATCACCGGATTGTGTCCGATTCTTTGCGATGTGCGCGGCGTGCCGCTGGGGGTGCCCGTTCAATTGAGCAAAAACTGGCACGAGTCGTCCCTGGGCAGCTACCTCCGTGCCTACACGATGCTGCCTTCGCCGCCGGGGCGAGCCGATTACTTACTTCGCGTGGTCTACGGGTTTTACGGCGAACTTCCTTCGGCTAGTCACGCGCAACTCTCGTTGGTCGGTTGGGGAAAGCACGGCCGTTGGGACCAAATGGCGATCGGCTGCTGGGGCGAAACGATGTGCCTGGACACCGACATGAGCGCCGTCGATGTTGCAATTACCGACGTGCGCATGCTCATGACCCGTAACGGGAAAAACGGAAAGATGTGGTCGTGGACCGATGCGGGCTGGGGCGGGGATTGGCTGGGTGTTTTCGATGAAGCAGACCGGAAAATTGCTTTTTCCGAGATGAAAGCCGCGTACATCTCGCATGGTCCTTGCCTGACGGACGTTCGATACCACGGATACTACGGACCGCAACGGATCGCCGAAGTGAGGGCACGTGTCTCGACATTGCGGACGGACGACTATGCTCGTACGTTCCACACGCTGCAATACCGTTTCCAAAAGGCAACCGCATCGCGAGCGGCGTGGTTGTTCAAGATGGGACGAACGCACGCCTTGGTTACACCGCACATCGCGTACGGCAATGCCGCGGGATTGATCGAGGAAGCCGATGTACCGTCGGGACTCAAACCGGGCGATGTCTTTCGCGACCACGTCACCTTGGCAGGCGACGGTCCCTGGTGGGTAGCCTTTCCCGGCGCCGAATATACGAACGGCCGAAGCTGGGGAACCGGATATCGAGCTTTGGTCGTTCGTTCGTATCATGCCGTTTTCGGCGGCAAGACGTACGACCGTCCCACCATTTCCTTTCCCGTAAACCGCGTGCAAAAGGACGGCCGTTGCGATCTCGATTTACTGCTCGTGCCGCCCGCCGAAGTCGGCGAGTTTTCGCCCGGCGACGTCGTCGAGGCGTCGCTGGAGTGGATCACCCTGCCGCGCAACGCCGACGATTATTACGGCCCCAACGAAACGTTTCGTCGGCACTTAGCGGCAAATCCCAATTCGTGGAAGACGACATACCGCGAGGCAATCGGAAACAATTTGCATGTCTCGGTCGTCGGGGGACAGGTCGCTGAGACGTATCCGATTCGCATCGTGGTGACCGATCCGGAAGTTACTGTGACCGTTCGCGGCGGCGTGGGGGCCGTACCGATCACGTTTGAGGGTCTGGCCTCGCCATATGGCTACACTCTGTTCGAAAGACTCGGCGAGCGAATTGTCGAGGTCGACCAAAGCATCCACGGAAACGACTTCTGGCAAACGATGTCGGCCCCAAGCGGTAAACGGTACGCCCGAACGTACAACCTTCCACTCGACGGAAAACCGACATCGGTATGGATTCTTCGCCGGGATCCCCCTGAGGGCCGAACACATACTTCAAGCGCATGCTCGAAATCCGGCGGCCAAGACTCTGCCCGTGACGAATCGGCGTTGCCCCGAAGGCCGAAGCGGCGGTACGATGGGTGACGGTGTGATATCGGCTTTTCCCCCGAATGCATGGAGGCTCACGGATGTTCCGCCGTTTACGTGTTGGGCGATTCGTTGCCCTTGCTACGGTAGCAATAATGCTCTTGTGCTCGCAGGCTTCCGCGCAGACACGCGAAGCCCAGACGCTCCGTGATGCGGTCCAAGTTCTCGACGAAGTGATGGCGATCCCTCTTTCCGGGATTCCGCGCAGTCTGTTGGCCGATGCCAAGGGAGTGGCCATCGTGCCGGGGGTCATCAAGGGATCGTTCGTCGTCGGTGCTCGGTTCGGACGGGGGGTGCTCGTGGTCCGGGACGACAACGGCAACTGGTCGGTCCCTAGGTTCATCACGTTGACCGGCGGCAACGTCGGTTGGCAAATCGGCGTTACCTCGACCGATGTCATTCTGGTGTTCCGGACGAAGAAAAGCGTGGAGAACCTCTTGGACGGCACGCTGACCTTGGGGGGTGATGCCGCCGTAGCGGCCGGTCCGGTCGGTCGCAAAGCCTCCGCCGGAACAGATATCTCCCTGCGTTCCGAAGTGTTTTCGTACTGTCGCAGCCGTGGACTGTTTGCGGGGGTGGCCATCGACGGATCGGTGATTCGCATCGACAATGCCGCAAACATGGCGTATTACGGCACCCCCGATCCCTCCCAGGTAACCAGTTTGCCGGAAGACACGCGAAAACTATTGGCCGCGGTCGCGCAGTACTGCGGTACCGGAAAAGAGGAAGCCGCTCCAACTATGATGGCGCCCTCTCAAGGCAATGAATCCTTCGCCGCTGCGGAGACGTTGCGACGCGAGCTGGCCGCCTCGGCCACGGCGATGTACCGTTTGCTACCGCCGGAATGGCAAACGTATTTGGCCTTGCCCGCCGACGTCTTCTCACAGTCGGGGCACCCCACTGCGGCCGATTTGGGTACCTGCCTGGAACGTTATCGACTGGTCGCCGGAGATGTCCGATATCGAGCACTGACCGGCCGTATCGAGTTTCAAAACACGTACGCAGCGCTGCAACAATATCACAGCGTGTTACAGCGCAATTCACAGCCGTTGCAACTACCGCCGCCTCCCGGCGTGCCGGGGGCGGTCGATCCGAATGCCGTGCCGATCAACCGCTTACCCACCGCAACACCGACGGAAACCTCGAGCCGCGCAACGTTCACTCCCGCCCTTCGATAAAAAACGGCAAGGAACGCCGGATCACGTACCGACGTCCCTTGCCGCGCATTTCGAACACGAGGCGGTCCTTACGGTATCGGCAACAGGATTGTTGCGTTTTCGCGGAAGGTAGCTTCGCCTTCGCGTCCGTTCATGCGATACCGGATGCGCAGTTCTTTGACTACGCCGGGCACCGGGTCGCCCCCAAAAGCCTGGTTGTACGACGCGGACGGAAGGACGATCAACGGCATATCCTTGGCCGCTTTTTGCACCACAGCGGTTACGTCTTTTTCCTTTCCTTCCGCTCCGTAACGAGCTTCGAGGATTTCCAGCTTCACGGGTTCATAACCGACTTCTTGCAACAACTCGGTCACCTCGGCGGCAGCGGGCAATTGCTGCGCGATCTGCATGGCCGCGGCTGTTGCTTCTTTACGCACGTCGGCATTCTTTGCAACGTGCACCACCAGCCGCAGCATGTCGAGGCTGGGATATCGCTGCGCGGCATCGAAGACCAACAACACTTCGTCCTTGCGTGTCGCGGCGGCCAACGCGGCACGACACATCGATACACGGGCGGCGTCGTCCATGTCGAATTGGCGAATGAGCCGAATGTAGCCCCGCAAGGCCCGCACCTGATACGGCCCCTTCTGCTTTGCGATCTCCAGCAACACCGGCCCGGCATCGACGGACATCCATCCGCCCAACAGCCGTGTCGCGGCATCTTGCAGCGCTTGTTCCGGGCTCTTCGCAGCCGCGGCCATCGCTTCGAGTGCTACCGGCCCTCCCATTTCGGCCAAGATCTCCATCAAGGCGATCCGGCCTGCTATGCTCGCCTTTTCGGCGGCTGCGGCAAGTTGCTTTGCGCACGCATCTCGATCCGCCATTCGCAAGCAAGCAGTACGCAAAGCCTTCAGCGCGATGTCGCCTTCCTTGTCGCTACGAGGCTGCAACGCGCGATCGATGAGCAACGACAAATCGTCGAAATCGGCGATTTGTCCAAGCGATGTCAGCGCCGCCGTCGAGATTGCCGGGTCCGGGTCGGAGGCCGCGGCTTTGAGGAGCTCGACCGCCGGAATCAGTCGCCTTCCGACCATGCGAATCAACACCAGGCGTTCCTTGCCCTCGGCGGTTTTGAGTCGGCTTTCGATTTCCGCGTCGACTTTTCCTTTCGGCAGCGCCGCCATCGCCTCGACAGCCGCCTCGGCAGCGGGCGCGTCCGCACATACCGCGATGCGAATCAACACGTCGAGACAAGAATCGTCTCCCGCCCGTTTCAAATAGTCGATGGCCGCAAGTTGCACGACGCCCTGCGTCGATCCCGCGAGATCCCGGATGACGGGTAATGCGTCCGGATCGGCGCGATCGGCGATCGCGATCACCAACAACGCCCGTTCATTTTCGGGAATTTGATCGAGCTGCGACAACAGGGCACGAGCAACGCCTTCACCCTGCAGCTCGCGAGCCGCGGCCAACGCCATTTGTTTTGCCCGACGATCGCCGGTTTTCAACTGCTCCACCAGCAAAGGAATTCCAGCGGATTTTCGGGCCACGATCGCTCCGAATAAGCCTTCCGCCCGCCGAACATCGGCAACATCACTGTTGCGTACCAAGTCGTACAATTCCGCGGCCGTGTCGAGATCGCCGGCTTTCCAAGCCTGCTCGGCCGCCAAAATCAGACCTTCGGCAACCGACGACCGAACAGGTTCCTCTGTATTACCAAGGGCCGATCGCAAGGCTGCGATCGCATCGTTGTTGCCGATCTTGCCCAAGGCCACGGCGGCGGCCGAAGCCACCTCGGAATCTTGGGCTTGCAACAGCGGCGAGAGCACTCCGACCGCGTCCGCATCACGCCGCACGCCGATAGAGTTGATAACGCCGATCAGCACGCGGCCGTGCAGTTTTTGTGCCGCATCACGCAAAGCAGCATCGGCGGCCGGATCGGGAATCGCCTCCAGGGCGATCCGTGCCCAACTGGAAAGCTCGGGATCGGGAAGCAGCTCAGCCAACGCCGGAACAGCCTTGCCGCTGCCCCAAACAGCCAGTTTCTTACATGTGATCGCTTTTTCGGACTTGGGGGCATCGGATTGCAGCAAGGCAATCCAGCCGGGCTCGTCTGCCGCGGATCCCACTTCTGCCGATGCAACCGCGGACGGCAGAAGCAGGCCCAATGCCGTCACCGCCATGAAAAACACGATTCGACGATTCATGGTCTATTTCCTCTCGACGTGGTTTGCTTTCGTTCGATCAATGCTTGTGATCACAGTCGCCACGGTTCGCGGAGTGCTTCACCTCGCAGTCGATTGGCTTGTTCGTCATCGGCGAACGTGCATGTCACCGGATCCAATCGAACCGTACGGCCGAGGAACAAAGCGATGTTTGCCGCGTGGCATGCAATGTGGGAATAGCAAGCGACGTCGGCCGAGGCTTTGGGGCGGCTTCGCGTCTTGACGCAATCGAGGAAGTCGCGAACGTGGAACGTGGCCGGATAGCCGGGGATTTCTTCGACTTTCCGCCCTTGCAAGAGCGCCGGCGAGCTCAGCACGAGCTTGCCGCTGTCGCCCGTTTCGACCCAGCCTTCGTCGCCTTCGAAGCGCACCGGGCAAGACCCCAACGGCAGCCAACCGTCTTCCCGCAAGATCAACTTTACTCCGTTTGCGTACTCAGCGACGATCCGACCGTCTTGCGGGGGATTGTAGATTACCGGTGCCGTATGATCGGCACCGACGGCCCACTGGCACAGGTCGACGCAGTGACTTCCCCATTCCAGTACGCCACCGCCGACGAGGCCGCCCCCTTTTTCGAAATTGAACCCATCGAGCAACTTACGATTGAAGGGGCGCCACGCAGCCGGTCCCAGGTACAGGTCCCAATCCACTTCTTCACGGGGCGGTTCCGGTTCGGGCGGAAGCCAGCCGCTCATTTTGGCGGTCATGCCCGCCGGATGGGCGTGTACGGCACGGAGCTTTCCCAACCGCCCCGTCCTCGCCAACTCACAAGCAAAAGCAAAGTGGGGCAGATTTCGACGCTGCGTTCCCGCCTGAAACACGCGTCCCGTCCGACGCATCGTGTCGGCGAGGATCAAGCTTTGTGAAATGTTCTTTGTGCAAGGCTTTTCGCAATAGATGTCTTTCCCGGCCTTCGCGGCGTACACGGCGGCGGTCGCGTGCCAATTCGGCCCGGTGGCGATCAACACCGCATCAATGTCGTCTCGTGCCAAGAGCTCTCGAAAATCGCGGTACGTGGCACAGTCGCTGTTCCCGTACTTCTTGTCGGCGATTTCTTTGACTGCCTTTCGGCGAACGTCTTTCACGTCGCAAACGGCAACGAACTGAACATCGGGCTGCTCGAGGAAACACCCCAAATCGTAAGTACCCCGCCTGCCGATCCCGATTCCACCGAGGACGATCCGCTCGCTCGGCGGCACGGTTCCATCGGCCCCGAAGACGCTCCCCGGAACGATCTGAGGCACCCCCAGCGCAACTGCCGCGGCGCCGAGAAAGCGACGGCGAGAAACAAAAAAACGATGACGCGACATGTTCGGCCTCCTTTGACGGTATGTCTCCCGTTGCGGTTGCCCGTCGGTGTCGACAAGCGCGTTTATGGTAATTGCCGGAAGACCGAAAAGGAAATTGCACGCGTGAAAAATTCCAAAATCGGTTTTGCATGCGATCTCGTTGCCGGATTGCTACGATAACGTGTGGTGGTTTCTTCCATCCGACTTCCAATTCATGCCCTGTGGAGGTTTTCCAAATGGGTTCCATTCGCTACGGATTGGTCGGCGGCGGGTTCTACGCCAATTTTCAACTGCGGGCGCTCCGTCAAGTGCGGGACGTCGAGATCGCCGGGTTGGTATCGCGACGACCGCCCCAAGCACTTTCGGATACGGTGCGATCGCTCGGCATGGGTGAGGGCAGGATTTACCCTACCGTCAAAGACATGATCCCCCACGTCGATGTGGTCGCCATCTTTGCACCGAATTATGTGCGGCTTCCCATCGTCGAAGAAATCGCCGAGGCGTTGTCGGATGGGTACTCCTTGCGGGCGGTCATCTGCGACAAGCCGCTTGCCCGTAACATTCCCGAAGCACGCCGCATGCTCGATTTACTGCGTCCCTTCGGCATTCCGCTCATCTACTTCGAAAACCAGCTGCACATGAAGGCGGTTCAAGCAGTTCGTGAACAGCTCACTCCCGTAATCGAGGCAATGGGGCCGCCGTCACTCGTGCGGGCATCCGAAGAACATGCCGGACCGCACAGCGCGTGGTTTTGGAACCCGGTGGAATCGGGCGGCGGTGTGATGGCCGACATGGGATGTCACAGTGTGGCCGTCGCCTGGTACTTGCTGACGCCCCCGAACCGCCCCGTTCGGCACCTGAAACCCATAGCCGTTTCGGCCGATTTGTCACTCTTGAAGTGGGGACGTCGTCGTTGGCGGGAGGAGTTGCGAGAACGGTTCGGCGTCGACTATGACTCGCAACCCGCAGAAGACTTCGCCACCGGGATCGTGTCGTTTCTCGATCCCGAGACGAACATCGTCTCGAAAGCCCAATTCACTGTGTCCTGGATGTATGACAAGCAGGGACTGCGGGTCATGCTCGACGGCCTAGGCCCCGGTTATGCGTTCGAAATGAACAGCCTCAAGTCACCGCTGGAGGTCTTCGTCGGCGATGCGGCCGCTGCCGGTGTTGCCGATGCCGAATCGGCCCTCGAAAAGCAACAGGCCACGCGCGGTTTGTTGACCGTTCAACCCAACGAACCAGACTTGTACGGGTACGTCGATGAAAATGTCGATGCGGTACGATCGATCCTGACCGGCACGCCGGCTTTGCTCGATTGGGAGTATGGCCTGGAGATTGTTCGCCTGACGATGGCCGCCTATCTATCGGCCGAACGAGGTGAGACCGTCGATTTGACGGATCCCGAGACAATCGACTATCTCGAAACGTACACTCCACTCATCCAGCAAGGTAAAGGGCGAGAGGTACTCCACATCCAGTAACCCCCCCGATGGAACTACCTGGCCGGGTTCTTGCCGTCTCGGCACACGCCAGTTATCGTAACAAGCGAAGTCGAAAAGACTTCCGGCAATACAGCCAAGCGTGTGGGGGGATTCGGATCGCCCTTACTCATCCGCGATGAGCCATGGGGCGGACGGATCATTGAACATCGGTTCATGGTAACGGTCCGAAAGGACCGCCGGGAGAAATACGGAATGGCAACCAAGCGAACGAAGAAAGGGTACGCAATCGGGGTTGACTACGGGACGAACAGCGTCCGTGCGTTGATCGTCGACGTGTCCGACGGCAAAGAGATCGCAACCTACGTCTACGACTACCCCAGCGGTGAAAAAGGGATTCTTCTGGATCCGAAGGACCCGCAACTGGCGCGTCAAAATCCGGCCGACTACGTAAACGGCTTTTTCAAGTCGGTAAAAGGCGCGTTGCGTCAGGCGGCTTCGGTTCGGGGGTTCAAGCCCGAACTTGTCATCGGAATCGGTGTCGACACCACGGGCTCGACCCCAATTCCCGTCGACGACAAGGGGATGCCGCTGGCCTTTCACGACGAATTCGCCGACGATCTCGACGCCCAGGCGTGGTTGTGGAAAGATCACACCTCGCACGCTGAAGCTGCCGAAATCACCGAAAAGGCAGCCTCGTCGCGACTACCCTACCTTGCCAAGTGCGGCGGAAAATACAGCTCCGAATGGTTCTGGGCGAAAATTCTCCATTGCCGTCGGGTGGCGCCGCACGTGTACTCGGCAGCTTACGCCTGGGTCGAACTGGCCGATTTCGTACCGGCATTCATCACGGGGAATCTGTCTCCCGAAACAATGCCGCGCTCGGTGTGTGCCGCGGGCCACAAGGCGATGTACCATCCCGACTGGGGTGGATTGCCGAGCGAAAAATTCTTGGCACGGTTGGATCGGCAACTTGTGCGCATCCGACGACGATACGCAGCCCGGGCGGTGCCTTCCAACGAACAGGCGGGAACGCTGTGCCCTGAAGTGGCCAAAAAAGTGGGATTACCCGCCGGAATTCCCGTTGCGGTCGGAGCGTTCGACGCACACATGGGCGCCGTGGGGGCCGGAATCAAGCCGGGGACGTTAGTGAAAATCATTGGAACCAGTACCTGCGATATGATGGTCGTTCCCGAAGACCAAGACTTACCCGACATTCCGGGGCTGTGCGGCATTGTGCCGGGATCCATCATCCCGGGCATGTACGGCCTGGAAGCGGGACAATCGGCGGTCGGAGACATTTTCAACTGGTTCGTTTCTTATCTTGCTCCCGCAGAGTACACGGCCAAGGGCGATCCGCACGCCAACTTGACCGCCGATGCCGAAAAGCTCTTGCCGGGCGAAAGCGGATTGCTGGCACTGGACTGGAATAACGGCAACCGGACGATCCTCGTCGACCCGCTGTTGACCGGTCTCTTAGTGGGACAAACCCTGCATACGACCGCTCCCGAAATCTATCGGGCCTTGGTCGAAGCGACCGCTTTCGGCGCATTGACGATCATCAATCGGTTCGAAGAATACGGTGTCAAGGTCCACGAAGTAATCAACTGCGGCGGGATCGCCGAAAAGAACCCCTTTGTCATGCAGATTTACGCCGACGTGTGCAATCGTCCGATGAAAATCAGTCGCTCGGCCCAAACGTGTGCCCTGGGCGCGGCGATTTTTGGTGCGGTCGTCGGCGGCGCATATAAAACGGTCGAACAAGCTCAGCGCAAGATGACCGGCACGAAGAAAAAGGTATTCCGACCGCGGAAGGCCAACGCCGAAACGTATGCGGAGCTTTATACATTGTATCGAAAGCTACACGATGCCTTTGGGACGACGAATTACCAAGACACGTTGTACGATGTCATGAAGCGTTTGATCGCTCTGCGAGATCGCGTGCGATCGTGCCGATGAGTTCTTCACCCGGCCGTGCGGTCGCAACATGCTTTTCGTGACACTTGCGACCGCACGGATAGGATTTCTTCGACGACGGAGCGAACCAGCCATGAGTCTCGAGCAACTTCGAGAGATCGTCTGCGACGCGAACAAGGCCCTCGTTCGACACGGACTGGTCAAATTGTTTTCGGGAAATGCGAGCGGACTGGATCGAGCGACAGGGCGCCTCGTCATCAAGCCCTCGGGCGTTCCCTACGATACGTTGACGCCGGACGATCTTGTCGAGGTCGATCTCGTCACCGGAAAAGTCACTGCCGGCAACCTTCGCCCGAGCGTCGATCTTCCGCACCACTTGTATATCTATCGCAACCTGCCGGGCGTGAACGGTATCGTGCACACGCACAGTAATTACGCTTCGGCTTGGGCCGCCACGGAACGCCCGATTCCGGTATGTCTGACATCGATCGCCGATCAATTCGGCGCAGAAATCCCTTGCACTCCCTACGTCGACAACGAGGGGGATCACATCGGAGAGGCGGTCATCCGGCATCGCAACCGCGCCCCGGCCATCTTGCTCGGTCATCACGGTGCATTTACCTGGGGACCGACCGTATCCGACGCACTGCAAGCGGCCGTCGTTTTGGAGGATGTCGCCAAGACGGCTTTTCTGGCAGCCCAGTTGGGTGAATTGCGGTCGCTGCCTCCGCAAGAAGTCCGGAAGTGGTACGACAAGTATCACCACGGCTACGGCCAAAAAGCCGACTGCCGTTAGACGCACAATTCGAATTCGATACTCGTTCTCGGGAGCACTTCGCATGAGCGAGCGACCCGCCTACGACGAAGCCACTTTCGGTGCAGGATGTTTCTGGTGCGTTGAAGCCGCTTTCGAACAACTCGAGGGCGTTGTCGAAACGATGCCCGGCTACGCCGGCGGACACGTTGAAAACCCAACTTACGAACAGGTGTGCACCAAGACCACCGGCCACGCGGAGGTCTGTCGCGTCGTGTTCGATCCCTCAGTGATCAAGTACGAAGACCTGCTCGAGGTGTTTTGGTCGATACACGATCCGACAACACCCGATCGACAAGGCAACGATATCGGCCCGCAATACCGGTCCGTGGTTTTCTACCACTCACCGGCTCAACAATCGGCGGCCGAAGCGATGAAAGAGCGTTTGGACAAAGAGGGTGTTTTTCCCGCGCCGATCGTGACGTCGATCGAGCCGTTACGAAATTTCTATCCGGCGGAAGAGTATCACCGACATTACTTTCGGCGAAACCCGACACAAAGCTACTGTCAAGCGGTAATCGCCCCGAAGCTCGCCAAATTTCGACAACGCTTCGCCGAAAGACTCCATTCTGCCGATCGATGATAGTTCCGGACTGAAGCCTTTTTCCACCGTCGCAAGCAAGAATACGGGCGACCTTGCCGCAGCGGCAATGGTCGCCCGTTGTCGTTCGGGTTACTGCTTTCGAATGCCGATCCCGCCTACGGCGTTATCGGTTCGATGAAGTAGCGGAACAGGTACGGTTTGCGTGGGTCGACGCGATACTCTTCGTGCGTGTCGGCGCCCCACGAGTTATCGCCGCCTACCCCGTATACGACATGGTCGATGTTGACGGTCACCAAATCGCGACGAGGCAGCTCGTAATCGTGAGTTGCCGAAGCCAAGTCTTCCGCCGTGTACGGCCACGCACTGAATTGGAAGGGCTGCTCGACCGCTGCAAACAAAAGTCCGCGGCCTTGATCGTCCAGGAAGGAAGCCCAGCGAACGTCGGTTCGGTTCGCATTGTCTTGCGGGCGCACATATCCGAAGATGAATTGCTCCAACGGCAACTCGTGCAATGCGATTTCAGCACCGGTCTTGCGATCACAATAGGTTTCTTGCGGGCCGCGCCCGTACCACCGGATGGTCGAAAACGGCTTTCGCAAGGCAAGTGTCGTGCCGAACTTCGGCATTCGGTTCTGAGTGGGGCCGCCGACGCCGCGTCCGGGTAAGTACGCCGCGTCGATGTCGATATGTCCGTTGCCGCGAATTTCATATTGCATGAGACAATCGACATACGTATCGGCGATCGGGAATCGGATCCAGGCAATTACCACCACCACTCCGTGGCGTTCTTCGGCTTGGATTTCCTGCAGTTTCTTGTTGCGGCACGCTTCCTTCCAAATCGGCTCGATGCGGGACATCCGGTTGCGGTACTGGTTGTCGTTGAGCACCTTGTCGAGATTCGGCTCCAAGGGAGCCGCCAAGAATTCGGTCCCGCGATATCGGTAAGACGTCAACGCGCCGGACCGCCGATCGAACACCGCTTGGAAATCGGCCCCCGAGACGATCAACTCGGTGGCGGTCGTTTGCAACGACGCAGGAGCAGCTTCGCTCCGCGGCAAGACGGCCCAGCTTCCGGCGCCCACCCGATATTGCTCCCAAGCGACGACGTGTCCTGCCTCGGCCCAAGGCGTATCCGACTTGAGATAGAACTGAATCGTGAGATACTTTTCCAACGAGGGCAATTTGCCCAGTTTTTGCTTCTCGGACGACAAGTCCAAAATCCAATTGGCCCCCGCCGGTACCGAAGGCACTTCAACCTCGCCGGTTGCGATCTGCTTGCCGCCTGCCCGCAGGATCCAACGACAACCGAATTCGTTCAAGTCGGTAAAATGATAACCGTTACAGATATTGAACTTCCACGCGTCCTGCCCTTCTTGCCAGATCTTGACGTATTGATACACCTTCCGCACTTCGTGCAAATGCGGATTGGGACGCCGATCCGGCTGCACCAGGCCGTTGATGCAAAAGTTTCCGTCGTTCGGAAAGTCCCCGAAGTCGCCGCCGTAGGCGAAGAATCGCTTTCGTCCCAAGGCATCCGTCTTGCCGCCGGGGATTTCTTTGTATAAGCCTTGGTCCACCCAGTCCCAGATGAAACCGCCCTGCAACAACGGATACCGCTCGATGATGTCCCAGTAATCTTTGAAGTTTCCGACGCTGTTCCCCATCGCGTGAGCGTATTCGCACAAAATATACGGGGTTGGGTTGTTTTCGTTCCGACCGTAGCGTTCCAACACCTCCGGCGGTGCGTAGAAATGATTCTCGAAGTCATAGGGTGTATCTTGCACCATTACCGGCCGCGAGGGATCGCGGGCGTGCATGAAAGCGGCCATGTCGGGCCACGATTTTTCGCCGCGCCCCGATTCATTGCCTACCGACCAGGCAAATACACACGGATGGTTTTTGTCTCGCTCGACCAGCCGCTTGGCTCGGTTCAAACACGCGAATGCGTAATGATCTTCGCCGGTTACCCATTGCGCGGCGTGCGACTCCACGTTCGCCTCGTCGAGAATGTACAACCCGTACCGATCGCACAGATCATACCAGCGGGGATCGTCCGGATAATGGGACGTCCGAACGGCATTCAGGTTGTTTTGCTTCATGAGCACGATATCTTGGATCATCCGTTCGACCGACATCACGTAGCCGGTCTCGGGATCGATTTCATGCCGGTTCGTTCCCTTGATGTAGATGGGAACACCGTTCACGCGAATCTGCTTCTCCTTGATTTCCACGCGCCGAAAACCGACATTGTGCGATGTTGCCTCAATTAGTCGATCGCCGTCGCTTTTGAGCTGTAAGACCAATCGGTACAGATTCGGCTTTTCGGCAGACCACAACTTCGGACCGACGATCTTCGTGCGCAGCACAGTAGTCGTCGCACCTGCGCCGGGCACCACGGCATCGGATTCGAGAGTGGCCGCCGTTTCCCCCGTCGCCAAGTCGACCAACTCGCCGACGAGCTTCACCTTCGCCGCTTGTGGGGCAAAGTTGCGCAGGTCGACGTCGACCGAAAAATCGGCCTGCGTAAGCGTGTCGTCGAGATCCGGGTGAACGAAGAAATCCCGAATTTGCACCTGAGCGGACGACCACAAGTACACATCGCGGAAGATACCGCTAAGACGCCACATATCTTGCTGTTCGATGTACGATGCGTCGCTGAAGCGGTAGACTTCCACGGCCACAAGGTTCTTACCGGGGCGAACGGCCTCGGTGATATCGAACTCGGCAGGTGTTCGGCTCCCCTCGCTGTACCCGATCTTTCGACCGTTCACCCACACGTAGAACGCCGATCGGACGCCGTCGAAATGCAAAAATACCCGTCGTCCTTGCCAGTCTGTGGGCAAATCGAATGAGCGCCGATAGGATCCGACCGGGTTGCGGTTCTCGTACGTCGTAAATTCCCGCTTGGGCGGCTCACCCATCACGCGCGGCGGGTCGATCTTGAAGATGGGACGGAAGTTCGCGTAGATCGGCACGCCGTAGCCCAAAACTTCCCAGTTGCTGGGTACCGGGATTTCATCCCACGAAGAATCATCGAAGTCGACTTCGTAGAAATCGACCGGCCTCTTATCGGGGTGATTCACCCAGTGAAACCTCCAGGTACCGTTCAGCAAACGAAACCAGGGAGACTTCGTGCGATCCCCCGCCAGCGCAGCCTCGCGGCTATCGAACGCATAAGCCGTCGTTCGCGGCGGTTCGCAATTGACCTGCACGACCAGATGGTTCTGCCACTCTTCCTTTTCGGGCTTCAACGGCCCATGCCCCTGAGCGCAAACCAGTCCCGCGTTGTGAACCAGCACGGCGCACAAAACGGCCAAGGCCCCTTTTCCCCACTTGCTGCGAATCAAGTATTTCACCATCTGAGTCGGCAACCTCCCAAATGCTATCAAAATGGGGCGACGGAGATTCCGTCGGAGTTCTTTCGGATACGCTCAACTTCCACCGGTGGTTCGTTGCACTACACGAGCCGATTGCGACAATGCCGATCGCTTGCACAATAGTGCTCAAAAGGCGGGCCATGCTCGCGGCGACTCACGCAACGAAAACCACAACGTTCCTAGACAGGAGAGCGAATAAACCATCCGGCGGGGTGAGGAAAACACGATCGGGTCAACGGATAATATCCCCCAGCCGAACCAGTGATGCAAGCCTCGGCATCGTTTGCCGAGTTCATCCGCGCGCAAGAAAACGCGGCAGACAAGCCGTAACCCTCGCTTGCCTACCGCGCTTCAATCGTTCAAAAGCCGCTATTTTTTCTGGACAGGCCGTCGCTCCTTGCCGGCCGCCGGACGCTTCTTCCCAGGCCCCTCGCCCGGCTTCGCCGGCCTAGCGTGACCACCATTCCATCCGGCAGTAAACTCTTTCACGTCGATCACGCCGTCCTTGTTCGAATCCAGCTTCGCAAGCAAAGCCTTGGCGGCCGCCTCATCCTTGTTGACCCGCCGGGCTTTGAGAATCTCCTCGATCGTTACCTTTCCGTCACCGTTCGCGTCCAAGCGTTTGAAGACAACTTCCGGATTCACGGTCAGCGCCTTGGCAAACTCCTGGATCGTCACTTTGCCGTCACCGTCGGCATCCACGCGTGCGAAGAAGCGTTTCGCCCGCTCGGCGTCTCCCTGGAATCGCTTGCCTTTTGCGAATTCTTCCAGCGACAGTGCCTTGTCCTTGTTTGTGTCCAGTTCGGTAAACAAGGCATGCAACCTCGATTGGGGCGACGTTTTCCCCTCGGGATTCGGCCTTTTTGCCGGCTGGCCGAACGCGACACCACCCGCCAACACCACCGTCACGGCCACAAGAGCTACCATCCTCCGCATAACAAGCCTCCTCTCAAAGGACCCGCAGGAGCGCACATCGGACCGAATCGCACACCGCGCATACGGTCCCCCACATCGGCATTAACCCCGCAGACGCCTGATGGTTTTGCACGATTCGCCGAAATCCGTTGCCGGTTTCCGACTCCAACGACCTTTCCCCTCCGCGGAGCTATATCAACGGCCGATGCAAACGATTCGCCCGTCGGAAATCGCCACCAATAGCCTGCCTCGTGCGGCGATCATCCCGTCGAAGATCGGGAGTTGTGTCAAGGTGCGACGTTCGAGCAATCGCCCATCGCGGGCCGAAATCGCCAGCAGCTCGGCGCCGTGTCTCCCTTGCAATGCCTCTTCCTGTTCGTGGACAGCAGCCAAATCATCCGCTGTCAAACCGGTACGTTTCAGCTTTGATTCGTCTAATACGTCGGGCGGTCCCGCCGTGAACAACACGTCTCCCGCCAGTACCATCGCCCTCACAAGAATGGGCAGCTTTTGCGTCCAAGCGTAATTGTGGGGATTGACAACACCGGCGGTCGTCTTTTCTGTCTTGGCTCCCGATTTTAGCATGACCGGATTGGGTGCAGGCTTCCATATCTTCGCCGCGGAATACAGCCGGAACTCCAACGGCGTCGTCCAGCGGTAAAACTGCGGTTCCCGTCCAAAGGCAAAGACGCGGTCCGGCCCCACGACCATGATTTTTCCGGCCGGGGCGTACTTTCCCGCCACGTAATAACCGTTCCAGCCGCTCGACCACGTTTCGGCGTACAGCCAGTAAGTCCGGTGGAACGACGTGTCATCGAGGAACCCCGTCGGACAGAACAGGTGGGTCGTTTCTCCGCCTTGACGTTCCCCCTCTTTCGGACCATACACTTTCGGCCCGAGAATCGGGCGATCACCTTCGAACGTGAACACCTGCGACCGCATGTAAAGGTAACGCCCGTCCGTGCTCAGCACATCGGGACGTCCGACGGCCATGTTCAGCCACTGAACGGTGTCGTGGATGTCTTTACCCGTCTTCGGATCCTTGTCGTCCAAGGCCTTCCACGAGAGCAAGCGACCGGTTACCGCGTCGAGCCGGTAGAGCCGCATCCCCCCATCGCAGAAGAGGTTTCGTCCGGCCACGAAGTAGGCCACACCGTCATGAATCAAGACGCTTCCGTGTACCGGCCAGAGCGACTCGAATTGCTCCTTGATCATGGTTCGGCGGTCGCAAGGAGCGGCCAAGAATCGCCACGCAAGAGCGCCGTCCGAGGCCCGTAAACAATACACGTATCCGTCTGCCGAGCCGAACAGCAAACGTCCGCGATAGTATGTCGGCGGGGAGTCGACCCGTCCACCTGCGGTGAATCGCCAAACTTCTTTGCCGGTATCCGCGTCCAGCGCCAACACTTGGTGCCGATCGATTACCGCCACGAACACCTTGCCATCGGCTTCGACCAGGCTCGACGGTGTTCCGCCGATATCCGTCTGCCAGCGTATGCCATCGCCAAGCTCGACGGGCTGCGGACAATACCCCGCTCGATCGTTGCGTCCGCGATAGGTCGGCCAATCAGCGTCCGTCGCCTCACGCCCCAATGGGGCATCATAAGCCGGTCCGGGCTCCAATCGCTTGTCGTCATCGACGACATCGTATCTACGCGGCTCCGGTGCTAAGGCCGTAAAGTGATGCAACATCGTCTCTGCATAGCAGATGCACGGTGCCGGAGGCGAATATACCAGGCCGTTGCACGCCATGATTCCATAAACGCACGCGCCCCGTACCCAATGATTGAGGTCCCAACTTTGCCGCTTGAGATCGACAAACTCGATTCCTGTTCGCGACGTCATCACGTAGTTGACGGTCGCCCGACCGGGATAGCAACGGTGGTGGAACCAATAGATGTCGAAATTCGGTGCGAATCGGGCGCGGACTTCTCCGGTTTTGAGGTCGTAAGCCACTTCTTCGCCGCTCAACCGCCCGTTCGAACTGGCATGACACCACACGAGCCCGTCGATGACGAACAAATCTTCCGGCGAGCTGTACCCAGAAGGTGGATGAGGTGCCTTCCACAGCGTCTTTCCTGTTGCCGCCGACACCGCGGCGAGCGTATCCGATTTCACCGCACCACCACCCGACTTCACGATTCCAGATTCTTCGCCGCAGGCAAGCAACACGACGCCGTCTGAAACCACGAGCTTCGACGCAAAGTAAGAATACTGCTTTTCCGGCGCAGGAAAGGCTTCTTCCGAATGCCAAATCACTTGTCCCGAACGACGATCGAGCGCCGTGATACGACCGGTGACGAAGTTGAAATAGTAGAGATGCTTTTCGTCGACCGCGGGCGTCAAGGCGGCGACCACGTCTTCGTGCGTCCACAATGTTTTCCCCGAATCGACCGATACTGCCGCAAGCGTGCGTTTTTCGGCCGGACGCACGAGCCGTCCGCCGTCACCGATCGAGCCGGGGCCGATCAACACGTACAACACGCCGCCGTCCAGCAGGATTTCTTCCGCTCCGGAGGTTTGTGGATAGGTCGCCACAATTTCTCCCGTTCGCGCATTCAATCGAACGACCGGCCCGTGTAGGTCCAATGTTACGAACACATCGCTTTGGGTAGCCACCAAACGGCGCGGTGCGTCGGCGGGGCCGTCCTTGAGCCCTTTGAATCGCGTGTACCATTCGGGAATTGCTCGTTTCCACAGAAGCTTACCGTTGAACGCATCTCGACAAATCAAGGCCCAATGCGAGGGCAAAAAGATCGAAGCATGAGAACCCTCGTCCAAGATGTAGAATATCCGCCCACCGGCCGATACCATCGCACTGAAACTCGACATGTGATCGTGGTGCCGCGTCCATTTCGGATCGGCTTGCCATTGGACACCACCGGGCGGTCCGACGACCGTGTCCTCGGCAACAGCGTTGTTGTCGGGACCGTGCAAGTAGTGCGTCCATTCGTCGATCGCATCGGGACGCGGCTTGTGAATCGTCCGCGGACCTGTCGCGTGCGTCGTCTGCGCAATCCCATCGGGCGTCAACACGCGGAGGATTTCCGATTCGTCCGCCGCTCCTTGCGCGTCGATCAATACATTGACGACGTTGTCGATTACCGGGATGTTACAGCCGTCCCAACGATCGACACAGATCTTCCCGTAGAGCCCCCGAGCGTCCAGTTCGCGACGCAACTTCGCCACATGCGCTTCGTCTTGACAAAACGCTTGAACGAAAAAGGCGTCGCTCCGCCGCAAATCGACCAGTGACTCGACGGATTCGGCCTCCAACACGACGATAACGCCGCCGGGAACGTCCTCCGGCAACTGCGGCCGGTTCTCTCCCTGGGCGGATAAACCACTCATCGCCGTGAAGATTCCCAACACAACCCAAATACCGGCCGACAGCGTTTTTTTCCTCGTTGCCATCACGACGCTCGCGTCCTCCTAAACGGTGAAGCTGTACCAAAGGAAATGCCGAATCACGCATTCCGGCGCAATCTGCCTGATCGACTCTTGCCAGGTTGACATTGTCCCTCGACAGCCGACAAGGGCAAGTGCCCGATACACACGACAATGACAAAACGCGGCCTTCTACATTCCCGATCACGTCAGACCGCAAACGTGGCGTGGGAAACACCACTCCAAAACGACACACGAGGACGGACACACGATCCGTCCCCGTGTTTCGAACGTCTTTCAGGCCGGTTCTCGTCGCACTCGGCGCGATCCGATCGGATTGTCCCTAATTGGAAAGCGGAACCAACGTCACGGTGCGGAAGTGAATCTCGGCGCCTTCGGACTGCAAGCCGATCGGACCGGCATCCAAGTTCAAACCTCCGGCCTCGTTGACCTTCTTGCCGTTGACGAACAAGGTCAACGTGTCCTTGTAACAAACGATGACGTACTTGTTCCATTGACCGGGTTCGTTCTCGGCAGCCTCGATCTTGGCGACCCCGACGAATTGACCCAACGCCGGATTGTCTACCTTGCGGAAACGGTCTTCCGGTCCGGTAACCGACGCACCGCGGAAGGCCCAAATATCGCCTGCACTTCCACTTTTCAACTGCGCTTCGACACACTTCGGCATGAACCCGATCGGCTCTCCGTCGATACGCAACAAGACGCCGCTGTTACCCGGTTCTTTGCCGGGAGCCCACCGCCATTCGACCACCAGAATGAAATCGTCGAACGACTGTTTCGTTTCCAGGTAGCCGAGAGGCTCTCCCTTGCAGACGAGGATGCCGTCCTGAACACTCCAGACGTCTTCGGTCTTTACGTTGGGATCGACCAGCCTCCCGACCCAACCGTCGAGTGACTTGCCGTCGAACAACGTGACGACCGCCGGCGGATCGGCCACCGCCATCGGCGACGAAACGGTCACGGCGTTTCCCAGCCAAAGGGCTGCACAAAGCATCATCGTACCAATGATCGTACGCATCCAAAGCACCTCCGAACTACCTGACGACTACCAAGTAGTCTCAATGATGGGACCGGTCACCGCGGACCGAAGCCACCATCCTGAGCTTTTCACAATTCAGCGTGTAAGAGAGTATGATCGGAGCTCATCGGCAATGCAACGCGGAAGGCGGCAACTTGCGAATCGCTTGCGGCAAACCCCGTATTTCGAATGCGCTATTTTCGGCCGAAGCATGCTACCTCGCCGTTTTCCAGGCTCAGCAGCAATCGCCCCGGAACGGCGGCCATCCCGTCGAATAC
Organism: Thermostilla marina; assembly: GCF_054657455.1. NCBI lineage: Bacteria > Pseudomonadati > Planctomycetota > Planctomycetia > Pirellulales > Thermoguttaceae > Thermostilla > Thermostilla marina. The sequence continues at coordinate 2,888,577 of NZ_BAAHYR010000001.1, forward strand.
CGGCGGCGCCGGAAGCGGATACGTCGCCTTCAGTTCACCGTCTTCGGCCGAAATCACCATCAGAACAGGGTCGAGCGACTCAGACGCCACGAACGTCTGCAGCGCCTTGGCCGACGGTCCCGCGACAAACAACAGGTCGCCGGCCTTGACCATCGCCCGTACGTGGATCGGAAGGAATTTTTCCCATTGTGGTTCGAGCGAGTCCTTCCGTCGGGCAAACAACCGATAGGGTCCGTCGATCAACTGGTTCGACCAGTGCACGTCGCGTCGACCGTAACCGTAGACCGTCGTATCGTCGATCGCCATGATCCTGGCATAGATCAATCCTTTCACGCGGCCCGAACAACCGCAAGCGATCGATATCTTATCGCCGTAGATCCAATACGATCGGTGCGGCCAGCTATCGTCGAGGAACCCGGTGAGTGTAAGCAGATGCGGACGATCGTCTTCCGTCTTGGTACCGTCGTGCGTGTACGACGTATCACGCAGGTACAAAAAATTGTCGTCGGCGACCAGTAAATCTTCCCGTTCGCCGGGCATGGCCGAAGGTGCATATTGCGACAACTGGCGATCCGTTTGCGGATCAAGGCTGCAAATGGCCGTGCGGCCGAGCAGGCGTCCAGTCGCCGTGTCCAGCCGATACAACTGTAACCCGCCGTCCAAATACGTATTCCGGCCGCACACGAACGCCGTCTGACCGCCCAAATCGAGAACGGCCCCCGAAACCGGTGTAGCCGATTCCAGTTTCTCGAAGGCCAACACACGACGATCGATAGGAGCCGCCAAAAAACGCCAAGCCGGGGCGCCGTCGGTGGTGCGCACAGCCTGCACGTATCCATCACGACAGCCGAACACGGCCAGGTTGCCGCAAATCGTCGGCGGCGAATCGACTGCCGTTCCCGTGAGAAGAGACCAATGCGTCTCGCCATTTTCGATATCCAAAGCCGTCAAGCGGTTTTGAGTTTTCGAAGCGACAAACACCTGTCCGTGGGCAACTGTCACAGGCGTCGGGGCATCGCCCACTTGTGTGCGCCACAACGGTCGCAATTCGGCACCGACGGAGGCCGAGGTCGTACCGGACCGTTTCCGATCATGCCGATGCGTCGGCCAACTCAACTGCAAATCGGGCGTTCGAATGTCGACTTGAGGATCGTATGCGGGCCCGCGAAGCAGTCTCGCGGCATCGGGCACCGGCGCGTATTCCTTGCGTGCGACACGCGACGCAAGTGCGTTGAAGCCGATCGTTCGAGTTGCGATGTAACAAGCACAGGCATGCGGCGGCGCATACAGCAATCCGTTGGCGGGCATCACGCCGTATTTACAGACACCCCGCACCCAGCTATTCCACAACACTTCGCCTTCTGCCAAATCGATGAACTCCGTTCCCCGGCGGCCGCCCAAAATGTAGTTCACCGTGGCGACGTTATCGTAGCATCGGTGGTGATGACCGGGATTTTCCGGTTCGATATGCAAAAGCACCTTGCCGGTATTCAAGTCCCGTTTGGTTACGAAGTACGGTCCCCACGCCGGACTTCGTTTTCCCGGAGCGGGCTTGAATCCACCGATCCACAGGGCGCCGTCGATGACGAACGTGTCTTTGATCGAGGTCATCAACGATTCCGATTCCCAGAGTTTCTCTCCCGTTTCCGCGTCAAGAAGCCGGATGTTTTGACCGCCCGCACAGACTACTTTTCCCCCGACGACTTGTCGCAATATCGGCGCGTCGACCGCCCAAAGCGTGCGGCCGGTCGCACGGTCCAGTGCAAACACCTTCGCACCCGACTGGTAGAACACGCGTCCACCTGACGCGGTCAACGTCAACGTTCGCAGATTCCCTACCTCATCGGAAGTTCGCTGCCACAGCACCTTACCGCTCTGCGCGTCGACGGCGGCAATCCGGACCGGTGCCTCTCCCTCCGTTTTTTTGAGCTGCTGGACGAAGGGCAAAGCCGTGTCCCGATCGAAGACCGGAGAGTCGTCCCGTGCCATCAAGGTTTGCCAGTGTTTCCACTGACTGATGCGAGCCGGCGTGGGTTCGCGAATCACCAGAAACAAAAGCCCGCCGTCGCAAATAATTTCTTCCGTCCCTTCCGTGCCCGCGTACGTCATCAAGTGCTCGCCGGTTGCCGCGTCGAGCTTCTGCAACGCCGCAAACAGGCCCGGAGCGACATAGACGGACTCTCCGACCGCCACGATCTTGCGTTGCAATTGCCTGGGGGTTTCTCCCCAGTTGACGATATGTGGAAACCATTCGGCAACCGAACGTTCCCACAGGAAAGCACCATTGAAGGCATTCCGAGCCACGATCTTCCACGAAGGGGCTTGCCGCACGAACGCCGCCGGTGCTTCGTCGACGATATAAAAGATCCGTCCTCCATCAGCAACGACCGAAAGGACACTCGGAATATGCTCATGACTGCGAGCGTAGCCGGGTCCGGTTACCCATTGCATGAAACGCGGAGGCGCCACCAACTGATCGGAAGAAACGGGGTTGCCATCGGGGCCGTGACGATAGTGCGACCAACCGTCGATCGCCCTCGGCCATGACTTGCGATGCAACGGGTTGTTTGCAGTGCGATCCCACCACACCCCGCCCGGAACCAAGACTCGATCGATCTCCTCGCTCAACGGCTTGCGCTCGGTAACGACCAGCATATCGACCGACCGATCGACGAACGGCAGTTCGGGGCCCGCATTTTCGACAACCCAAATCCTCCCGGATCGGCCTTCGTGAAACACTGTTTCTCGAATTGCGGCGGCCCGGTCGGGCGAAACGAGCAGACACACATGCCGGGCGCCCGTTTCCGAGAACGCCGCGGCCAGGTCGAATGCGTCGTCTCCGATCACAACAACCAAGCCCGATCGTGCGGCAATTTCATTCACCGCCGCATTTTCGGCGAAAGCGAATCCCGCCGTCGCGACGGCGACCACCGCTCCATAAACTGCCGACGGACAACGCAAAAACGCCATGCCTCCGCGGTTTCGTGCACGTTCCATGTTCGCCATCCCCCAGACTCAAGACGAAAACGGCCCCATTGGTCGGGTATTATAATACGACGATTAACGACGCGCGCACGGGTTCTGCAAAAATGCGAAGCCATCTAGAAGCCCATGTCGCCGACGCCCGAAGGCCGCCGCATTCAATCCCCGGATTCGGCCTTGGGAAGCGTTTTCGCGAGCAACGCCAATCCGATAATCGCCGAAGAAACAGACCCGGCGAGAATCCCGATCTTGGCTTGCGTACCAATTTGAGGCGAGGAGAAAGCAAGCTCGCTGACAAACAGCGACATCGTGAAACCGATTCCCCCCAAGCAACCGACTCCCACGATATGACTCCACTTCAAGTCGCCGGGCAGTTGCATCCCCAAGATCCGCGTCGCAAACCAGGTCAGCAGTGTCATGCCCACCGGCTTGCCCACTGCCAAACCCAAGATGATCCCCAAAGCGATCGGCGAGGCCAGTGCGGCTGCGCCGCCGTGAAGTTCCACGCCCGCATTTGCCAAAGCGAAAACGGGCAGCACGAAGAACACCAGCACCGGATGCAGGTAGTGTTCCAAGACCAATCCCGGCGGCTCCATTTTGGCCGCCGTCTCGCGAATCTCCGATACGGCCTCGAGTTGGTGATGATCGAATACAAGACTTTCGGTCGTAAGAGTCGACTCACGCAAGTCCGCCATGCGTTTCTCGATATTGGCTACGAACTGCTTCGGCTCGATTTGCGACCGAACAGGCACCAACATGGCGATCACGACGCCTGCGATCGTCGCGTGCAATCCGGAAGCCAGTACCGCCGCCCAAATGAGAAAGATCAACAGGAGGATGATCCCGAGGCGATTGATTTTCAACACGCGGGTGACGACGAACAACGCCAAGAACAAGACGATTGCCACCCCTAAGGCGACCATGCTGATCTTTTCGGTATAGAAAATCGCAATCACGAGCACGGCGCCGATGTCGTCGACGATTGCGGCCGCGGTGAGAAATACCTTGAGCACCAACGGCACGCGTTTTCCGAAGACCGCCAGGGCCCCCAACGCAAAGGCGATGTCGGTCGCCATCGGGATTCCCCAACCGCGGGCCCCGTCTCCTCCAAGGTTCAGCATCGCGTACAAGGCTGCCGGCACGACCATTCCGCCGATCGCCGCCGAAGCGGGCAGTACCGCCTTGCGGAAACTGGACAACTCGCCGACAACCAATTCGCGCTTGACCTCGAGCCCGACCACGAAGAAGAAAATGGCCATCAGGCCGTCGTTGATCCAGTGGTGGACCGTGAGAGCGTGCCGGCTTCCTTGCCACGCGAGGCCGATCTTCACATGCAGAATGTCGTGGTACAGGCCTCCCCATGAGGAATTCGCCCATACCAGTGCGGCAACCGTGCAACAAAGCAATATGACGCTTCCGGCGATCTCGGAATGCAGAAACGCCAAGAACGCCTTTGTGGGCGATTCCGGTACGTTCGAAGATTCTCGACTCATAAAACTTCCGTCATGGGATTCCATTCGGTACCGACGCGAGAATACGTCGGCCGCGAAGCGCTGCGGCGAGAGGTCCCGCCGCAGCCTCGCAAGACACGTTCAAATCGAGTGGATGGGTTCGGAATCGCACGGCGACGACTCAGAACTCCATCTGGTACTTCTCCGTCATCTTCTGGCGAATCCGTACCGTTTCTTCGTTCACTTTGTCGCGAATCTGGAATATGTTCGCCGCCATGGCGCCGCGTTCTTGGTTCATGATTCGTTGGCGTTCGGCGGTCACCGCCCGCAATTCGGCTCCCGGATCGTACACGGCCCAATCACCGGCGTAGCCGTGGCCGTAATAGTACCCGTATCGGCCGTATCGATAACTACCGTATGCATACGGTCCCACCGGTGCCGATCGCACGTTCGACGTCCGAACGTTACCACGAATTCCCATCGTGCGCACGGCTCCCGAACATTGCCGCATTGCCTTGGCGACAAACGTGCCGTATTCGACCATTTCGGGATCGACGTTGAGAATCGGAAGTTGTTCAATGCGTTTCGCGTAGCGATCGAAGTAAACGGACGCCGACGAGACGTTTTTCAGGTTTCGCCAATCACGCTCGAGATCGGTAAACATTTCCTGGACGGTACGGTAGTACTTCAACGTGTTTTGGGCCTTTTGTTGGGCCAGGTCCCCCGGGCTGACGGGCGCATCCAAGCCGGGGGGCGTCTCCGGCGAATCGATCACACTCAAAACCCGACGCAATCCCGATTCCGACAAGTAACCGGACAACGTGACTTCGGTTCCCTGCGTGTTCGCCTGCCATTGATCGAAATCGGCGATGCGGATTCCCGCCCGATCGATCAAGTCGTCGAACAGTTTCTTTGCTACCGGCTTCAGGATCGTCGCATCGGCACCAAAGTCGATGGCCGCCATTCCGGAAGGTTTGTCGCCGATCCGAATACCGAACCGGAGCCCTTTAACCGACGCCAAGAGTTCGGCAACCTGAGCCGCGTTGAGTCCCGTTCCTTCCAGCACATTGGAATCTTCCAGGCTTTTGCGTACATCGATCGCCGAAACGACTCCGTCCAAATCGAGCGCCATGATAATTTCGCTACCCGCTTCGTCGGAGTACGATGCGGCACGTCGCAGGTACGGGGAAAGAGTGGTGAAATCTCCGCCCGACTGCATTTTCCTCGCCCATCGTAGGGCCCATTGACGGTTCGCCGGGGAGAGGACGCCGACCAGGTCCGGCTTGGCAAAGATCGCGAACGCATCGGTCGGCATGCGCAAGGCCTTGAAAACGTCGATCTTGTCGAATTCGGCATTCTGTTCCTTCGCCAGACGCGTGTAATCGATGGGGTGCTTCGTCTTCACCAACATCGCATTCCAGACGGGTTGGACGAATTCGAGATCCAGCTCGCCGCCGAGAACGACTTTCTCGGCACTCGACGGCACGCGTGCCAATCCGTCCCGAAAAGCTTCGTCAAGGCTTTCCGCCCATCCCTGCTCCTGTCCGTACGGACTGTTCAGCATTTTCTCGACGTTCAGCAGCACGATCGCGTTCGCATGGTCGGGCAACATGCCGGCCAGTGTGCGAAATTCTTGGGCGGTTGTCATGCTGCCGGCCGCGATCCAACCGCACACGACCAATCCGGCAACCCACCGACGGAAGGGTGATTCCACACAACACATCACAAAGAGACTCCCGAAAAGCTAGAGAAAGAGACGAAGCGACCCCTCGGGGAAAAAATACCCCTCAAAGTCAGGGCTTGTCGCATTATCATTGCCGAGCGAAATACAGGCAAGTTTTTTCCGAGTCTTTCTTCCACACTCGCACGCTCACGCGCTCACGACCAGCGCGAGACTGCTGCCTGCAGTGCATGACGCATCTGTCGAAACGGCAATGGTTTGCAATTAGATGAACAATCGTTTGCCCGCCCTAGCGAGGGAAGCATTGGATGAGAGGGGGTTTTTTTTGCGTTGCGGGCGACCTACTATGGACGCTTGTTTCGAATCACACATAGGTCTTGAGGTCATACCACCCTCCAAAGCCCCCTGCACCGAGAAAATACACAACATGGGAAAGCCAGCATCCATCGAGATACCGCAAAGCTACCGGTGGCGACGACACGCCATCGGTCTGCTTGGGTTGATCCTCCTTGCTGGGGGATGTTGGTTTTGGTTTTTCCCTCCTCAGGGGAACTTCCAGGCAACCCTCGAGGCTGCGTGCTGGCGCGGCGGCAGCCTGGCGATGGTCGTTTGGATCGGCTTCTATGAGATCGTTCGGCTACCGACCTGGGTGCTGCTGGCGGCGCCGATCGTATTGGTGATCGCCGTCTACCGTCCGCGGTTGCTTTTGGCGTTGATTCCCGTGTTTCTTCTGATCGCGATCTTCCGTCCGCGCAGGCCTTCCGCCGACCGGAAACGCCGGGCACCACGAAGGTCGAAACCGTGACGTCTTTCGTTGTGCGGTTCGGTTCAACCCTGTGTTTGCCGAACAACGCCGGGAACAGCGTCCAACTCTAAAGAATCGAATGCCCCGGCACGAAATCGCGTGACGGCGATGGCGCCCATGGCTGCGTTGTCGGTACACAATCGAAGCGGGGCGATGTGCAATGTTACGTCTCTTTTCGAAGCTTCTTCCTGCAACCGAGTACGTAAGCGTGAATTGGCCGCCACGCCGCCTCCGACACACAACGTAGGAATGCCGGTCTTTTCGATTGCCAAGAACGCCTTCCCGACAAGACAATCGACCACCGCCTCTTGAAATGATGCGGCCAGGTCGGCAACTTGTTGCGGCGTCAATTCGACTTGCGTGTAGTCGTGTTTGCCGGGGCCGGTAATCGCATAGCGAACAGCGGTTTTCAGGCCGCTGAAGCTGAAATCGAAACGGTTCTCGTCGTCCAAGAACGACCGAGGAAACGCGTACGCCCGTGGATTCCCCCCTTCGGCCGCCTTTTGAATCGAGGGACCACCCGGGTACGGCAGCTTCAGCATGGCCGCCACCTTGTCGAACGCCTCGCCGGCCGCGTCGTCGATCGTCGCACCGAGTAATTCGAAATCGAGAGCGGAACGACACCGATAGATGCAGGAGTGCCCCCCGCTGACGACCAACCCGATACAGGGAAACACATCCTCCCCCGCAGCGATTCGACAAGCGTAGACGTGCGCCTGCAAATGATTGATTCCGATCAGGGGAATGCCGAGCGCCACGCAAAGCGTCTTCGCCGCCACGACGCCGACCAGCAGCGAACCGGCAAGACCGGGCGTGTAAGCGACCGCAACCGCATTCAAATCTCGCAGAGAAATACCGGCGCGGCGAACGGCTTCGTCGATCACCGGCATGATCTTCTCAAGATGCGCGCGGGAGGCTATCTCGGGGACGACGCCGCCGTACACGCGGTGCAACTCTTCCTGCGAAGCGACAACCGAGGAAAGAATCGCCTCGTCGTCGCCGATGACCGCGGCGGCGGTTTCGTCGCAAGTCGTTTCGATAGCTAGAATGTACATTGCCTCGCCTGCAAACGCGAAACTTTGACGCTTATCGAGGGTCAACGATCACCCTCGGCGGCACTCGCCGATTTCGTCGATTGTAGGCGGTTCAAGACGATTTGGAATTGGGGGTCGCAGGCAATCCAGGCAGAAAACAATCCATCTGCTGCCGTTTCTTCACGAGCGCCACCGGCTAATTCCCCCCACCGCCGCAGCAATCGTTGGACGGTCGATCGTTCGAGACGCACGGCACATCCCGGGTTCGGATCGACACCCCACACGTCGCCGGGAGCCGGATTGGGCGACCGATGAATGTCGCGCCCGTTGGGCCGAACATATTTTCCGGTAGTCAGCTTGATCAATTTTCCGTCCGTCAGACGCAGAACACTTTGGACCGTTCCTTTGCCGTAGGTGCGCTCACCGACGATCGTCGCGCGGTCGTGATCTTGCAGACACGCAGCCGTCACTTCTGCCGCGCTGGCCGAATAGCGATTCACCAATACGTACATCGGCACGTGAAAATCACGATCCGATGGGTGCGCTGTGTAGGTACGGTCACCGTCGCGAGAGCGAACAGTCACGATCGTGCCTTTTTCTAAGAACAAATCGCACACGGCCGCGGCTTCCTGAAGAACACCGCCGGGATTGTAACGCAGGTCGAGCACGAGCACGCCGATGCCGGAAGGCTCTGCTTCCAACCGCCGCAACAACGATTCGAGATGTTCGGACGTCCCCCGTCCGAAGCGAGTAATCCGCACGTACACGACGGAATCATGCGCCGGCAAGCGATACCGCCAAGCCCCATCCTTCCTTCGCATCCAGCCGACGACATCCTCCAGCGTGAGGCGTTCCCGAATCAATTCGACATCCGCCGGAACCGCATCACGATCACCGGAAACCGTCAGGCGGATCCGCGTGCCGGGTTCGCCGCGCAGGCGGGAAGCCGCCTCGTCGCGCGTCATGCCCTTCGTAGAAATTCCGTCGATGGCTTCGATGTAATCGCCCGGAACGATTCCTGCCTTTTGTGCCGGTGATCCGAAGGAGACTGCCAGCACGCGAATCGCATCGCCCTCTCTTACCAGGTCGATACCGACGTCGATACGTTCCAAATCAACCGCTTCGCGCAGCTCGGGCAACTCCGATTCCGAAGGCAACGTCGAATAGGAATCCAGTTTCGACAACATGGCCCGAACGGCGGCTTCGTACAGCACGTCTCGATCGATCGGCTCCACGTACATTTGTTCGATCAGTTCGACAGTTTCCAGGAACCGACGCTGAAGCCGAAGACGCTCTTCGAACTGCGGATCCGCTTGCCGCAACCGTTCAGGCAGAATCTCATCTTCCTCGTCGTACCACGATGAATTCGGAGAGCGTTCGGTAATCGCTCCGGAGGCCGAATCCGATTCGGACGACTCCTGCGCGCTTGCCGCCACCAACACACCCGCGGCGAATGCGAGCACCACCCACCCCGCAGTCGCAACCAAGAGACAGAGCGGCCGTCGCCGACTCAATAGTCGTACCATATTCCGAGCCCTACCTGCTCTTCGTGCTCGTCGTAGAATTGCCCGAGATCAAGCATCCCGTTGAAATATTGCAGCCCGAACCGAAGCGCCGATCCATTCATACTGCGCCAAAGCCAGCCGGTTTGGAGCGTAAAGTTTCCGCTGAAATCGACATCTTCCCGCAACCGGGAATTGATCGCGAAAAACGGAGCGCCCCACGCGTCGGTAGGCTGCCCCGGCGCGTACTCGATGCCGAACTGGAATTCCCAGGGTTTCGCTCCGCCATCGTCGTAAAAGGCCCAGTCGGCCTCCGCATACAATCGCACGTCTTCGTTTGGTCGAATGCCCGCACCGAGGACGATCGAATCACGCACGTAATTGCGCCGCTCGCGGGTCGGATTCCGAACCCAGTATTCGTCCCCCAAATGGGAACTCAAGTGAACATACGCGAACTTCGCTTCGATCCGCCCTCGCCGCCACGTAAGCGGAATCCCGAACCGAAAATCCGACGTATCCAAATCTCGATCATTTTCCAAGTTGAGGCGCGGGAACGCGGCTCCCTCGATGTCGAGTTGGATGCCCTCCGGCCACAAGGTGTCTAATGTTCCGTACCGCAACAGCCCGACGCGCCCGCCCAATGCGACGTCCCAAAGCCAGTTCTTGTCTTTTTCGTGAATCCACTGCGAGCCGAATCGCGGCTCCCGCGGGCCGGCAATGTACGACCGATAGATCAGTCCCGAGGGCAGCAACTGCCACACCCAGACACCGGAATCGCTCGGCGGTGGTGCCACAACCACGCCTTGCGCCGCGAAATTCTCACCGGGCAAGATCAAGGAACTCTCACCCGGCAACGCATCATCGATCGGAATCGGCATACTCGGCGGCAGCGCATGCGGTTGGGCCGCGACGCCGTCAGCCCACAGAACGGCTACCGCGAATCCGACATACGCAATGATACCAAGAGTCCCGCTTCTCCAGGGCAACGCGGCGGCGACCGCGCCGAGCGTCAACCCCCTCTTTGAAGGTTTGGATCTCAGAAACGCCGATTCCATGGCTTTGCTTACTCCTTAGCCCCACGCAGGGGCTTTGCTCTCGGTATTGCGCTGCCGAAGGTGGCGTAGTGTAGCAACTTGTGTCATCATGTGTTAGAGCTGTTTCAAACGTTGGTTTCCCCAGGGTTCAGCTCGCGAACCGCAAGTCGGTCGTTATTGGAATTGCACAAAGGGCATGTCGTCATGCCGTGGTCGGAATCGGTGGCAAGAGAGCTACGAGCGGTGGTCGGCCACGCCGGGATTCGGACAGATCCGGCAGAGCTCGTTGTCTACGACTGCGACGCCTACACGCTCGCAAAAGCTGTCCCGTGGGCGGCGATCTTCCCCGAAAACACATCCCAGATCGCCCAAATTGTCGCGATTTGCCGAGATGAAAAAGTTCCCATCTTTTCTCGTGGCGCGGGCACCGGTTTGGCAGGTGGATCGACTGCACTCCAGGGGGGCGTGATTCTGTCGCTCACACGTATGAAACGGATCCGGTCGATCGATCTCGCCAATCGACGGATGCTTGTCGAGGCCGGTGTACTGAATCGCCGACTGGCGGAAGTCCTTCAAGGTTCCGGCCTTCACTACGCACCTGACCCGTCGAGCCAGAACGCCTGCACGATTGGGGGAAATATCGCCACCAACGCGGGCGGGCCGCACACGTTGAAATACGGCGTGACGGTAAACCACGTGTTGGGCCTCGAATTTGTCGACGGAACGGGCGAAATTCATCAAATTGGTCCCGAAGACGATCCGGCCTTGCCGGACCTCAAGGGGCTGATCGTCGGCAGCGAGGGAACATTGGGAATCGTCACGGCGGCTTGGTTGCGATTGATGCCCGACCCGCAAGCGTGGCGCACATTGAGAGCAATATTTCCCTCGCTTGAGGCCGCCTGCGGCGCCGTGGGCGAAATCATCGGCGCCGGGATTGTTCCGGCCGCCATGGAAGTAATGGACCGGGGGATTCTGGAAGCCGTGGAGGAAGCGTTCCAATTCGGCTTTCCGCCCGAGGCGCAAAGTGTGCTGGTGATCGAACTGGACGGTCCCGAAGCGATTCTCAGCGAAGAGGCGGCTGCCGTTGCCTCGATTTGCCGAAAGCACGAAGCCGCCGAAATCCTCCACGCGAAGGACGAGGCCGAGCGTTTGTTGCTTTGGAAATGTCGCAAGTCGGCCGTCGGTGCCGTGGGAAGAATCAGCCCTTCCTATTTCATCCAAGACGGCGTCGTACCTCGAACCCGATTGCCCGAACTGGTACGCCGGGTCGAACAGATCGCCCGAGAGTGGGAAATCCGCATCGTCAACGTCGCCCATGCGGGTGACGGTAATGTACATCCGATTTTATTGTTCGACGAACACGACCCGGAACAGACACGTCGCGCCGAGCAGGCAGGCCGCGCCATCTTGCGTGCCTGCATCGAATTGGGTGGCAGCATTACCGCGGAACATGGCGTCGGTGTTGAAAAGATCGATCTGATGCCGGAATTGTTCTCTGCCGAGGAACTCGACACGATGCGCCGCCTCAAAGAGGTTTTCGATCCGGATGGAATCCTGTCGCCGGGCAAGCTGATTCCCGCCGCAAGCCCGGCGACTTGATCGAGCCGACGGTCGCACCGCAAACAGAAATCACCTGGAATCGTTCGCCGATGCACGCCGAATCGACAGACTGGTTACCTGTTTCCTCGCGATATCACGCCGCCTCGACTCCGGAGGTCGCCGATATCGTGAAGGAAGCGTATGCCCAACGGACGGCGGTTTATCCGTCGGGAGGCGGGCGACACATGGATGTCGGAGTGCGTCCGCAGCGTGAGGGTGTCGGGCTCGACTTCGACGGGTGGGCCGAACTGCTTTCCTATCCCGCCGGCGACTTGACGGTCACGGTCTCGGCGGGAATGCCTCTTTCAAGGCTGGATGCGATCTTGGCCGAACATCGGCAGTGGCTTCCCACGGCGGCCGACTATCCTGCGGGAACGACGGTGGGAGGATGGCTCTCGACGGCAATCCCGACCCCACGTCGGGCCCGGTGGGGTGCTATCGCCGACTCCGTCGCTGCCGTCCGGCTCGTTGACGGGATGGGGCGAATCCTGCGTTTTGGTGTTCCCGTCGTCAAGAATGCGGCAGGATACAATCTGGCACGTCTGCCGGTGGGCACGTTGGGAACCTTGGGTATTCTCACGGAAGTGAGTCTGATTGTCCGACCTCGCCCCGAAGTTCAGCGCGTTTACACAACCTCGCTTGCCGACGGCACCGCAATTCAGCGGATCTTCCACGCTTTGCGTGGCGCCTGCGTGCTTCCGTCGGCGGTGATCTGGACAGCCGGACCTTACTGGTCGTTCATCGGAAGCACCTCGAACTCGCCCGAGGGCTCGGGAACGATGTTCGTCGTCTTCGAAGGACGCGAAACCGAAATCGAAGCTGCCGATATGTGGATGGCGAAGTTCACTGCCGACTGGTCGCTCGATTGGCGCCCGCAGAACGAAGACGATCTTCCGCGGTTATGCGGCACGATGCACGACGCCGGGGACGGGACGATCGTGCGATTCTCGGTCGCTCCCGATCGCGTGGCACACTTTTTGGAAACGTGGCGCCGGTTACGGCCCGGCGATTCATTTCAAGTCGACGTATCGTCCGGTACGATCCGAATCGTCTGTCACGGCAGCTTCCGGCCGGGTGATCTCGACTTTATCGCCGAGCCCGACTGGATGACTGCCTTCGGCAACACGTGGGTAATCGAACGCCATGACGGCGGCGACGATTGGAACCGCCGCACAGTATGGGGCCCTCGCCGCGCCGCAGAAAGTCTTGCCCGCCGGATCAAAGATCGTCTCGATCCCAAGCATATCCTGAACCCCGGCAGATACGTTTTTTCGGAAGACGCCGCCGAATGACTTGCAGATTCGAGAAGCCATACTCGCAAACACAGCCGATATTGCTTACGAAAAAAGTTCGATGAACCGAACCCCCGACGACAATCGGCTCGACTTCCACATTCCGGAAGACGTTTTTCGCCGCTGCGTGCATTGCGGTCTTTGCACGTCCGCTTGTCCGACCTACCAAGAACTCGGTGACGAAAACGACAGTCCTCGAGGACGAATCTATCTGCTTCGCCTGATCCAGGAAGGCCATCTTGCCCCCAAGGGCGCGACACTCAAACACTTGGACTTGTGTCTCGATTGTCGCGCTTGCGAATCGGCTTGCCCTTCGGGAGTGCATTACAGCCGGTTGATCGAGCCGTTCCGCCTCGAAGTCGCCTCGCGACAACGGCGCCGCCTGCGTGGATTCGACTGGTTCCGAGAATTGATCCTGCTGCGCGTTTTTCCCTATCCGAATCGTATCCGTGCGGCCATGACGCCCTGGAGGTGGCTGCAACACTTCAAGCTGGACGGTTGGCTGGAACGCGTGGGCGTCCTACGGCTGTTACCGTCGAAAGTTGCGGCCATGACGAGGCTGGCCGGCCCGCCGACGCCGGGCGGCGCCCGACTACCAAAATTTCTGCCCGCCGAAGGACGCCGCCGCGCGCGGGTTGCCTTCTTCGTCGGTTGCGTCGCCGACGTGATGTTTCGCCACGTTCATTGGGCCACCTTGCGCGTGCTGCAGGCAAACGGGTGTGACGTGGTCATCCCTCGGGATCAAGTGTGCTGTGGAGCCATCCACATGCACGCCGGCGACAGCCTCGGTGCGCGTCGCATGGCCGATCAGAACATCGCCGCGTTTTTGCTGGACGAAATCGACGCTGTGGTGGTGAATCACGCGGGATGCGGCGCGATGCTCAAAGAATACCCGGTATACTGGGCCGACGGCCTCCGCGATGCGCGCGCTCGATTCTCGGCGAAGGTCCGAGACGTCAATGAATTCTTGTTCGATCTCGGAATGACGCCTCCGTCAGGGCGACTCGAGGTTAGCGTTGCATACCACGACGCGTGCCATCTCGCGCATGCCCAGGGTGTGCGTACCGCCCCGCGGGCGCTCATCCGCCAAATTCCCGGTGTCCGGCTCGTCCCTTTGCCGGAGAGCGACATGTGTTGCGGCTCGGCAGGAACCTACAACCTGCTTCAGCCGGAAATGGCTGGCCGCCTTGTGGAGCGCAAGGTCGACAATATTCTTCGGACGGGTGCCCCGATCGTGCTCGCGTCGAATGCCGGATGCATGCTGCAAATCGCTCGTGAGCTTCGGCGACGCAAAGCTCGCGTCGCCGTGCTCCATCCAATGGAACTACTCGACTGGAGTTACACCGGAACCGTTCCCCCTGAAATAGGCCGCGTATTCGGCGGTTCCGAAAACGTTCTTCGCACGACGCCGAATTCTGCGATTCCGGGCAACGAAACCACAAAATTGGAATCCGGCGTTTGAAGTTTGCCGCACGCGCCGTTTTCTTGACCCCCATGCGAGCCTACATACAATCGAATCAAAATACTTTTCGGGTCGTATTTTCAAAAAAGGGCGAAGTGGGGGTATGGTGTTTCTGCGAACTCGCCGTTTCCAAATCGGCGACGCTCGTGGCCGCGCGCTCGGCTTCGTCCAACCTCAAGCCGAATTTCTCAAGCGAACATGCTCGGTCTATCCCACCGTGAATCGACCGGTCCACGTGATTCCTCGCGAGTGGTCGTGCACAGTTCCCTCGGGAAGCCACAGGTTACCGGCTTTCGTGGTGGAAACGTGCGCCGGCTAAGCACAGCTTGTGTCTTATGCCTGATTGTGTCGGCGGCCGAATCGTTCACCGGTGCGGTGCTGCGGGCTGGCGAGCCCATTTCGCCCTCAATCGAGTATCCCGTCGTATTGACGCAGGTGCCGGTGGACGAATCACAGACGGTACTCGATTGGGCCAAGGCCCGCCTTGTTCTCTTGACGCCGGGCAACAATCCGCGAATCCTTCTTCCCGATTTCGCGGCCGCATGCGACCCCGACGTATCGTTTGACGGCCAACGCATTTTGTTCGCCGGAAAGCGTTCGCCGAGTGATCCATGGAACGTTTTCGAGCTTGAATTGAACTCGCGTCGTGTTCGCCGCGTGCTGCGCGATGTCGGGAATTGCCGTCACCCCGTATACCAGTCGACGTTCTTCACGATCGATTCGCCCGAACCTGTCTATCAGTTTACGTTCGTTCGATCGGCGGCCGGTGATTCTGCGACGTCCTTGTATTCCGCCCGCCTCGACGGCTCCCACCTGCGCCGGCTGACTTATAACCTTGCCTCTGATCGCGACCCCGTCACCTGCCGCGACGGCCGCATCGTATACTCGGCGGTACAGCGACGTACAGTCGATCAAGTCCGGCATCCACGTTCGATCCTCATGGGAATCAATGCGGATGGAACCGATCCTGCCCGCGTATGTGCCGAAGCAGGTGAAGCCTGGAAAGGTATGCCTTGCGAGTCGGACGGGCTTTTGTGGTTCATCGAAAACGAGGTGCTTCGACCCGATCGCGCGGGCCGTTTGGCCTGCGTCGAAACTCGACGGCCGCTGCATACCTATCGACCTATCACCGATCCCGACGACGGACTATTTCACTCGCCGGCTCCTGATCCCGCCGGTCGCCTGTTGGTTGCGTTTCGCCCCACGGCACCCGATGCCCGTCAAGATTTTGGTCTGTATCTGTTCGATCCCCAAACAAAAACGCGACAAGCCCTATTCGACGACCGCCGATACCATGAGTTGCAAGCAAAGGCCGTCGTTCCGCGCGTCGAACCCGACGGAAGGTCCAGCGTCGTCGACGAAAAAGATCCGTACGGTCATTTCTACGCGCTGGATGTCTATACGACCGATTGGGCCGACGAAAAGACCTTTCCGCGAGGAACGGCCGTATCCTTGCGAGTGATCGAAGCCATCAAGCGAGCCGACCTCGGCGATACGCCGACGTCTTCAACGTCATCGTTCGACGTCGAGCGTCGAGTGCTGGGTGAAGTCCCTGTCGAAAACGACGGCTCATTTTATGTCCGCGTTCCCGCGAACCTCACCGTCGAACTGCAACTACTCGACGCCGACGGCATGGCACTTCAGGATTGCGGTTGGATTTGGGTCAAGAATCATTCACCACAGGGTTGCATCGGCTGCCATGAAGATCCGGAGCGCACTCCGCTCAATCGCGTCGTGGACGCCGTCAAGAAACCGCCCGTCGTCTTGGACACCGATCCCGATGAGCGTTGGTCCCTCGGATTCGAAGAAGACGTATGGCCGAAGTTGATGCGAGATTGCGTTCCGTGCCACGATTCGACAGCAGCACCTCGATTACCACGCAACGCCGAAGAATCGTACCGCCGTTTAGTAACGCAACCGGCGTCCCCTGCGCTGCCGTATATCGTTCCAAAAGCGGCAAGACGCAGCCCTGTCGTGTGGCACTTGCTCGGCAGGAATACCGCACGTCCCTGGGACGGCGAAGCGGCCGAACGATCCGTCAAGCAACTTCCGCCCGATGCGGAGATCGCTCCCGAAACAATCCGAACGATCATCCGTTGGATCGATCTCGGCGCACAATGGAAGCGATCGGGAGCCGCATCACAGCCCGATGAGTAAGCCCATATTTGCCATCAACGTCATCCAGCCCCGCACCGTTATGAAATCGCCCTACACAACTCACGACAATCGTCTTCCTTTTCGAGTAGCGGTGTATCGCCAAGCGTCGCGCTGTCTGCTAACCGCGATTTTTCTCTGCGGAACGGCAGGGCACAAATTGCACGCTCAGTCGGCCGCATCCCTGCCGGTGTTCACCGATGTCACCGACGAGGCCGGTATCGGCTTCAAGCACAGCTTCGGCGATTTCGACTTGTCCAACATCGTCGAAGGAACCGGTGCGGGCGCGATGTTCTTCGATTACGACAACGACGGCGACCAAGACATCTACTTTTGCAACGGCGCCTGGCTGGACGAGGTCAGCGACAATCGCGGGCGATCTCTGCGAGGAAAACTGGCGAACGCCTTGTATCGAAACAACGGCGACGGCACGTTCACCGACGTGACGGCAACGGCCGGTGTCGGCGACATGCACTTCAGTTTCGGCTGTTCCGCCGCCGACTACGACAACGACGGCGATCTGGATATCTACGTGCTCAATTACGGCCCCAATGTGCTTTATCGCAACAACGGTGACGGCACATTCACCGATGTGTCTCGCGAATCCAAGCTCGACAACTCCCTTTGGAGTCTTTCCGCGCCGTGGTTCGACTACGACAAAGACGGTGACTTGGACGTATACGTCGTCAACTATCTGCTTTACGACCGCGGTGCCTTCCGCGCCTATTACGCCGCCCAGGGATATCCGGGCCCCCTCAGTTACGAAGGACGTCCCGATGCTCTTTACCGGAACAATGGAGACGGCACATTTACCGAAGTAACGCACGACGCGGGAGTGTACAATCCCGACGGCCGCGGAATGAGTGCCACGGTAGCCGATCTCGACAACGACGGCATTCTCGACATCTACGTCACCAACGATGCAATGGAAAACTATTTCTATGTCGGGCGGCCCGACCACACGTTCTTCGAAGATGCCCTGGTTCGAGGGATGGCGTTCGGCGAAGGCGGCCAAGGCGTTTCGTCGATGGGTCCCGATGTGGGCGATGTCGACGGGGACTTGCGGCTGGATGTGTTCATCCCTGACATGAGCTACGGATGTCTCTTGCTCAATCGCGGAGAATTCTTCGAAGACCGGACCAACGCTTCGAATCTGGCGATCGTGTGCGGCCAGTACACGGGGTGGGGAGGCCTACTTTTCGATTACGACAATGATGGTTTCCTCGACGTGTTCGTCGCCAACGGTGACGCGCACCATGAGTACCCCGAGGAAGACGTCCTCATGCGAAACAACGGTGACGGCACGTTTTCCGACGTCGCCGCTCAATCGGGAGAATACTTTCATCAAAAATACGTCGGCCGCGGAACGGCATGTGCAGACTACGACAATGACGGCGACTTGGATCTCTTGGTCGTCAACTTGAACGGTCGTGCGCGTTTGCTGCGAAACGACGGGGGCAACAGAAATCACTGGATAATGGTTGCTGCCAAGCTACCCAACGGTCGGGACGCGATCGGCGCCCGCGTCACTGTCGAAGCCGGCGGGCGCGTTCAGTTTCGCGATCTCGTGCCGGTTCGAGGTTACTTGTCACAGTCGGATTCGCGAATGCATTTCGGATTGGGGGTACACGACCGCGTGGATCGCATAGAAATCCGGTGGCCGGATGGCAAGATTTCGATCCGAGAAAATGTGTCGGCCGACCGGCACATTGTGATCGTCCAGCCCCAACCGTGAGTCCGAAAAGAAAAAAGATACGAGCCGTCGCGCCTCATTGAGACAAATCACGTGCTCAGCTCATCACGCCGGCGGGAGAGTGCTCGATGACACGCCCGGAAAAACGTCCGACGACTTCGTTACAAGCGTTAAAACCAGTGATCGCTTGGATGGCGGTCCTTGGACTTTTCATCCTTGGGCACACAGCACCGGCGCAGGGCCCCATGAAACACCCTGTATTTGTCGGTGTAAAGGTGTGCATGGAATGCCACGACGGTCGTCAAATCGCTTCGCAATGCTCGACATGGATGCTTTCCAAGCACGCGCAGGCGTACGCCGCACTGTCGAAACCGGAATCGTTAGAAATCGCCAAGCGTAGCGGCATCGTCGAACCGCCGACGGAGTCGCCCGTTTGCCTGGGCTGTCATGCAACCGGTGCCGATGCCGAACCCTGGGAACGCGATCCCACCTTTTCCATACTCGACGGCGTCCAGTGCGAGAAATGTCATGGGCCGGGAAGCGAATACATCGATCCCGAAATCATGATGGATCGCGATCGTGCCGTGGCGGCGGGTCTCGTCCTCGGCTCGCGTGATTATTGCCACAACTGCCACGCTCCCAAGGGCTCTCATGAAGCCGTCCTGAAACGGCCTCCCCTTGATATGGACAAAGCGTGGAACGAAATCGCTCACCCCACTCCGGAGGACTACGAATACACGGGACGGCGCGAAATCTCACCGCCCATCGCCCCCTCTCGACCGGAATACATCGGTGCTACGGCCTGCGGCGAATGCCATCGGGGGCGTGATTTCGGCTTCCAGTTCAGCCGTTGGAGACTCGGCCCGCACTCGAAAGCATTCGCCGTGTTGGCCACCGCCAAAGCACGGGAAATCGCCGGCAAGGCCGGTGTGCTCGGTGATCCGCAACGCAGCGAGGCCTGTTTGCGGTGCCACACGACGGCTTTCAACGAACCGGGAGGCGGCCTGCGTGATAGTTATTCCCTGCTCGAGGGCGTCGGCTGCGAAGCATGCCACGGCCCCGGATCGACGCATGCCGACGACATGGCGCGCAGCGCAGCCCATCCTGCCGGCGATTTGCGTCCAGTCCTGCGCGATACATGCCTACGGTGCCATGAAAACGCCCACGGCAAACCGTTTGATCTTGGCGATGCTTGGACGGCCGTTCTCCATCCCACACACATCCCGCCGCCGGAAGAGTATGTCGAACCGCCGTATAAGACACCGATGCATATGGCATTCGCTCCCGACTCGTCGCTCTTGTTCGTCACGTGCGAGGCGGCGAACTCCGTCGCGGTGGTCGACACGCAAGCACGACGCAAGGTCGCCGAAATCCCGGTCGGACGAAAACCCCAGGAAATCGCCTTCACACCCGACGGCTCGCGCGCTTTCGTCACCAATCGGCTCGACGACTCGGTTTCGGTAATCGATGTTCCGTCGCGAAAAGTCATCGACACGCAGGCCGTCGGTGACGAACCGCACGGTGTCGTCGTCGACAAACAAGGCCGCTTCGTCTACGTGCTGAACACGCTGAACAACGATATTTCGGTGATCGACGTCGCCGCACTGACTGAAGTCAAACGCCTTTCTGCCGGCAATCGTCCGTGGTCGGCCGCCATCACGCAGGACGGTTCACGCATCGCCGTCAGCAACGTTTTGTCGGATCTCGTCGGCTTTCGACAGCCGGCTCGCTCCGAAATCACGATCATCGATACGGAAAAAGCCGTCGTCGTCGACAGGCCTGTCGCCGATGCCGCAAACGGATTGCGCGGCGTCGCCTGGCATCCGTCCGGTCGCTTCGCCTTAGTTACGATGGCCAGGCACAAGAACCTCGTGCCGATGACCCGCTTGCTGCAAGGCTGGACGATCACCAACGGACTGGCCGTCGTCTGGGAGGACGGCCGCGTCGATCAAGTGCTGCTCGACGATCCGGGCCTGGCATTTCCCGACGTGATCGACGTCGCCGTCACACCCGACGGCCGCTGGGCCTTGGCGACCAGCGCAAGTTCGAACCGAGTCGCCGTCATCGACATCGAAAAACTCATTGCCCTCCTGGAATCGGCCTCGGACCGAGAGCGGAAAGAAATCTTGCCGAATCACTTGGGAACGGCATACGACATCGTGGCAACCCATCTGGAAACCGGCATTTGTCCGCGGGGCATCGTCATCGCCCCGGACGGGAAATTCGCCTACACGGCAAATTCTCTCGACGACACCCTCACAGTCATCGACATCGAACAAAAGCGCGTCGTCGACACCATCGACCTCGGAGGCCCAAAGGAAATCAGCAAGGCCAGGTGGGGCGAACGTCTGTTTCACAGCGCAAACATTGCATTTCGTCGACAATTTTCGTGCTCAACCTGCCATCCCGACGGGCACGTCGACGGCCTGACCTACGACATCGAACCCGACGGACTAGGCGTCAATCCGGTCGACAACCGAACGTTGCGGGGCATCCTCGACACGGCGCCATTCAAATGGGAAGGAATCAACCCGTCGTTGTCGCGTCAATGCGGACCTCGTTTGGCCGTATTCTTTACCCGTCTTGCCCCGTTCACGCCCGAAGAACTCGAGGCGCTCGATTACTACATCTCAACCATTCCACGTCCGCCGAACCGGCATCGCCCATTCGGTGCACCGCTCACCGAGGCACAACGACGCGGCAAATTGCTGTTTGAACGAACGCACACCAACGACGGCCGTTTGATTCCGCCCGAAAAGCGATGCGTCACGTGCCATTTTCCCCCGTTGTATACCGATCGCCGCATCCACAACGTGGGCACGCAAATGCCGCTTGACGAGACCGGCGACTTCGATGTGCCGCAGTTGACGAACGTCTACAACAGTGCCCCGTATCTGCACAATGGGGCGGCAAAAACGCTGGAAGAAATCTGGACGCTTTACAATCCCTATGACCAGCATGGGGTGACCAACGACATGACCAAGGACCAACTCAACGACTTGATCGAATACCTCAAGACTCTGTGACGCGGCACAACGTATGGATGACGCCCCACGCGAAATACCTTGCGGAGTTACCCGCCCGTGAGGACGTTTTTTCGACAAACAGGTGGGATTGCTTATGCTTAGAACACTCTTGCTGTCGGGAATGCTGCTCGGAATCGTCTCGGCTGTTACAGGCCGCGCCGAGGACACGGCACCGTCGCCTCCGTCCGAGGATGCGGCGCTGCCGTATGTATACACCAAGTGGCAACAGTTCGGCACTGATGCCGGATTGCCCAACGATCACATTTTCGCAATTTGCCCCACAAGCGATGCCGTCTGGATCGGCACGGAAGACGGTCTTGTCCGTTACGAAAAGAAGACCGCCCGTTTTCGTGCATGGCGTGAGGCGGACGGACTCCCCTGGCGCGTCGTCTCGGCGATTGATGTCGATCCTAAGACCGGTGATGTGTGGCTCGGCTTGTTCGGCGGTGGACTTGCCCGTTTTTCGGCCGGCCGCTTCGATCATTTCACGCAACTCAACAGCGGCCTGGTCAACGATGTCGTCTATGGAGTGGCGGTCGAAAACGACCACGTATGGGCGGCCACGACGGCAGGTGCCAGTCGGTACGATGTCAAAACCGGTGAATGGACCATGTTCACCGAGAAAAACTCGCCGATGGAAGAAATCTGGAACTACGGCGTCGATTATGCCCCCGAGGCGGGAAAGGTTTTCTTGGCAGTTTGGGGAAGCGGCTGCCTGGAGTTCGACATCAAAACCGAGCGTTGGAAAGTGTATCTCGACCCCGACCACGAGATGGAAATCGACCTCTACCGCGACGACGGCATCATCCACGTGATCACCACCGCGGTCGATTATTGCGACGGTGCCTTGTGGATTTCGACCTATTTCGGAAACTGTCGTTACGACGGGAGACATTGGCGGGGCTACTACGCCGACGAAACCGGTTTGCCGAGCGATTTCACCAATGGTCTCGCAGCACGCAGTGCCGACGAAGCCTGGATGGCCACCGATAAAGGCTTGGGCCAAATCGCCGATTTTGCGACGGATACGGTTGTCGCTTATCGACGGGTGCCGGACGCCCCGCAGGGCACGGCATCCATCTATCGACGAGGCCGCTTGATCAAAGAAATCTCCATGCCTTTGAACGTTCCTCACAACCACATCACTTGCGTGGCCGTCGACGGCAACGATCTATGGGTCGGCACGGCAAAAGGCCTCGCCAGGGCGGTGGGGGACGGCTACTACCCCGGTTTGCGACCGGTCGAAGCCGATACTCATTCCGAAGCGGCCACTGTTGCAACGGATACGGGAGAATAATCCGATGAAAGCCGCGATCCTGACCGCAATCATTCTGGCGGCAACGTGTGCAGCGATCCGGATACGTGCCGCGGAACCGGCCGATCCGGTGCACTCTTCCGCTACAAGCTCGCTGCTGCCTTGGTGGACGAATCCATTGGGAGACGATCCGACGTTGCGCCGCGTCTTGCAACTGTTGGACGGCGTCTCCCCCTACGAGATTCCTCCGCTTCCTCTGCGGGAAGATTCCCGCTACGCGAACACACCCGACGAACTTGAACCCTTCGGTTACGTGAAGCCGTACAAGCGGCATTTCCTGCGCCAGATGGAGTATACCGGAGCCGGCCGCGCAGTTCCCGAGCCGGATCAAATCGACTCGGTAAGGATCGGCTTTTTGGGCCCCATCGAACCGACCGTGTCCGTCGCCACCGGAGGAAAAAGCCACGAAGAGAACCTCGGTCGCAGCATGCTTCGAGGCTGCACCTTGGCGATCGAGCAGGCGAATGCCGCCGGCGGATACCGCAACAAGAACATACCGTTTGAATTGGTGGTTCACAACGACAACGGCCTGTGGGGCGCTTCCGGGAACGAAATCATCGATCTCGCCTACAAAGATAAAGTGTGGGCGATTCTCGGCACGATCGACGGTGCGAACAGCCATATCGCGATCCGAGTCGCCCTCAAAGCCGAGATCGTCGTGATGAATTCCGGGGATACGGACCCCACCTTTACCGAAACCAACATCCCCTGGGTTTTCCGGTGCATCAGCGACGACCGGCAACAGTGCTATCTGTTGATCGACTATATCTACCGCAAGTGCGGCGTCGATCGATTGGGCATCATTCGGGCAAGCAATCGTTACGGCCGGTTCGGTGTGCGTGAGATTCGTGACGGCAGCCGCCGGTTGGGCAAGCCCGTACCGATCGAAATGGCCTATTTCGTGGGCAGTGACGATTTCTCATTGGAGTTGTCTCGACTTCAAGCGGCCGGTGTCGAGGCCGTCATCCACTGGGGTGACGCCGCCGACGGCGCCCGCATTCTCAATCAAATGCGAAAGATGGGCATGCAACAACCCTTTTTCGCGTGCGATCGCTGCGTCTCTCAAGAGTTCGTCGATATAGCCGGGCCGAATGCCGAAGGCGTCGTTTGCGCCGTTCCTTGGAACCCGGAGCGCGACGACCCGCTGCTGATCGCGTTCCGCAAGGCGTATCGGAACCGATTCGGGGAAGATCCCGACACATACGCGGCACACGCTTACGACGGCATGTCGATGTTGATTTGGGCCATCCAGGTGGCGGGCTTAAACCGTGCAAAAATCCGCGACGTGCTCGCTTCCCGACAAGCTCCGTGGCAGGGTGTCACAGGGGCCATCCCGTTTAGCCCGACACTCGATGACGCGGGCGAGGTCTACCTAACCATTCGGAAAGATGGACGCTGGCACTACTACTCGCGCGAAGAACTCGACCTTGCCCCGGTGGCGGCATCGCCGAACCCCAAAACCACCCGATAACCCGCCGCCCCGTGATCTTCCGGACCGTTTCGGAGACACACTCGATGCCCACTCGCGATTTCGGCCGGCAATTACTCGTTGCGCTCGTCGTCGCCTGCTTCGCGACGTCGGCGAAAGCAACTTCCCCCGACGTCGGTGCAACGAGCATTTCGGCACCTTCGTCTCACACGCCGCGAGAGCCTTTTCGTCGATTCCGGCAAACGATCGAGGTTCCGGTAAATCCTCGTGGAAAGGACGCCGCTCGGTTGCGCACGCCTGCGCAGCAAGGGTTTCGTAATGACGAACCTATTCGCATCGGGTATTTCGGCCCCGCCGACATCGATGCTCCCAACGGGGGCGATGCATGGGGCGGTGCCCTTCTGGCTGTCGAATCAATAAACGCCGACGCGTCGTTACGACGCTGTGAACTGGTACCTTTTGGGGCATCTTCGCCCTGGGATTCGGCGGCCGCCGAAATCGCTCGCGCCATTCACGACAAGCACCTGCGGGCAATTGTCGGTGGAATCGACGGTGCAAGTTTTCACTTGATCGAAACGGTCGCCACAAAAGCCCGCGTGCTACTTGTATCCGGTTGTTCAACCGACAAGTCTGCCGTTTTGGCGGGTGTCCCGTGGGTATTTTCAATCTTGCCGGACGAGAGCCGCTTTGCCTCATCACTTTCGAATGCCGTCAAATCCCATCGGTGGCGCACCGTCTGGATTCTGTCGGACAGCACTCACGACTCACGCACATTTTGTCGAGAGACAGAAAGATCGCTCGATCCCAATGACGTGAAAATCCAACGCAAATTGGTCTGCGAACAAGCCAACCTGCCGCGAGAAATCGTATCGGCGCTCGTTGAAGACGATCCCCGGCTGATCATCATTTCTGCAGCGGCCGATCTCGCCGCTTCATGGATCGATCAACTCCGGCATGCCGGCTGCACCGGAGCCGTAGTCGTCGGACCGCTCGCAATTCGCAGCCGTTTTTTTCACGCGGTAGGTGACGATCTGCGCAATGTTTGGGGACCGCACCTCGTGAACATTTCGCAAGCCGATTCCTTTGCCCGCCGGTTTTATGAGAGATTCGGCAGATTCCCCGATCCGACGGCCTACGCAACCTATGATGCCGTTTGCTTGGTCGCAGCAGCCTTACGCCGGAACGAACAGGCCGACTGCATCACGCTCGCGCAAGACATTCGCCGACTAGCCCCATACCGCGGTGTTTCAGGACCCCTGCAATGGGACACCGCCGGCAGCGTCGACCGCCCGGTTCCCGTGCAGCAACTCACGACCGTGAAGACGCAATTGCTCCATTCCGCTGCGCGGTGACGCAATTCCGGTCCACACTAAAAAAACGACACGCCGCCCATGCAAAGGCAGCGCGTCGTGAATGTTGCCGCAAATCGTCCAAACGACGACGGGATCACACTTCCTTCGCGTCGATCCACGACATCATGCGACGCAGCTTGCGCCCGACCTGTTCAAGCAACTGCTCGCGGGCGATCTGCCGCATGCGTTTGAACGCCGGAGCATTTGCCTTGTTCTCGAGAATCCATTCTCGTGCGAACTCACCGGTCTGGATCTCTTTGAGAATTTTCTTCATTTCTTTGCGCGTTTCTTCGTTGATGACGCGCGGCCCGCGGGTGTAGTCACCGTACTCGGCGGTGTTCGAAACGCTGTACCGCATGTAGGTGAGTCCGCCTTCGTAGAACAAATCGACGATCAGTTTCAGTTCGTGCAAGCACTCGAAATATGCCAATTCGGGCTGGTATCCGGCCTCGACGAGCGTTTCAAACCCCGCCTTGATCAATTCGCTGACACCGCCGCACAAAACGACTTGCTCGCCGAACAAGTCGGTTTCGGTCTCTTCGGCGAAGGTAGTCTCGATCACCCCTGCCCGAGTGCCGCCGATCCCCTTGGCGTAGGCCAGCGCGACGGCCTTGGCATCCTCTCCCGCGTTCGGCCCGAGAGCGACGAGGCAAGGTACGCCGGCTCCACGAACGAACTCTGAACGCACCAAGTGACCGGGGCCTTTCGGAGCCACCAAAACGGCACAAACGCCCTCCGGGAAATCAAACTGGCCGTAGTGCACGTTGAATCCGTGCGAGCACACGATAATGTTGCCCGGCTTGAGGTTGTCGCGAATCTGGGTGCGGAAGACGTCGGCCTGGATTTCGTCGGGAAGCAAGATGGTAATCAAGTCGGCCTGCTTGACGGCCTCCGGTGTCGACAACGGCTCGAAGCCGTGCTCGACCGCCAGCTTGTAATTGTCGGTACCCGGCAACTCGGCGACGATCACGTCGATCCCGCTATCCCGCAAGTTTTGGGCGTGAGCGTGCCCTTGCGAACCGTAACCCAAAATCGCGACCTTCTTTCCCTTGAGGACGGCAAGATCGGCGTCTTTGTCGTAATAGACTTTTGCGGGCATGATGAATTTCGCTCCTTGGTAAACCGTGAAAACGACCGGCCCGACGGCCGATCCAATGCTGCTTGGTCGTTCCTATGTGTCCTTGCGTGTTCTCAGTTCAGGCATATCGCCGTCAATCCGAGTCGCCGTTACTCGACGTACTGCCTCGAACCATCGCGATACGCCCGGTTCGCACCAATTCGATGATTCCGAAGGGACGCATCAGGTCAATGAACGATTCGACCTTTTTCTCTTGCCCGGAAATCTCGATGATCAAAGACTCCGGACCGACATCGACGATCCGCCCTCGGAAGATATCCGTCAGCTCACGGATCTCGCTTCGGCGTCCCGGAGGTGCCGCCACCTTGATCAGCATCAAGTCGCGTTCGACGTAGTCTTTCGAACTGATATCTTCGACGCGGACAACCGTCACAATCTTCTCGAGCTGCTTGCGAACTTGCTCGAGGACATTCGTGTCACCGACGACGACGAACGTCATCCGCGAGAGTTTCGGGTCTTCCGTCTCGCCCACCGCAAGGCTGTCAATGTTATACCCGCGCGAGGCGAGCATACCCGAAATGTGGGACAGCACTCCCGGTACGTTGTGAACCAGTGCACACAAAACGTGTCGCATGCGGAAAGTCTCCCAGCCAACATAAAATCGCTATCATAGCCTTGCCCGCCCCCATGGACAAGTGACGCGGTATGCCGGTTCGCTCGCCGGCGGGACCGACTTCAAGTCCGCACACCGGCGACCAGAAAAGCCGGATGGACACGAGAAACGAGCAAAAACGATTCAGCGACGATATTTAGCACGCCTAGGGGGATCACTTCCCCCCATTGCCCGGAAAACGTACGAGAGTATCGTCAAGCACCCCACAACGGCCAGTAGGTTTCGAATTCGTTCACCGAGTGTTTTGCCCAACAAGTCCTCAACCCCGATGACGACTTCGCGCGGTGGATCGGGTTCCTTCGCTGTATCAGGAGCTGTTTCGCCGACAAAGGCTTCGTCTGTGCCTTGTGTCGTCATAGGGGGCGCACTAACGCCGGAATCTCGCGATACCGGCGACGGCAATGTACTCTCGGGAGAACGGAAGCCATCTGCGGCAGTTTCTTGCTCGATTTGACGGGACGGGTTTTCGGACACCACTGGATAGACAGACGCCGAATCGTTCCGAACATAGTCACCTTCCTGGAGATTTCCCACCGTTGCTAAACGAGCTGCCGACTTCGGCCTTTCGGACTCGAATACGGCTCCTCGTTCCATCGCGAAAGCGGAATCCGACGGTCGCGAGCGAAGCGTGGGAGTAGGCTCGACTTCTCGTCGCGACCCCGCAGACAACTGCTCCATCGGCTCGAAATCCCCTCGGCGGGAATCCGCAGGCGTATTTGTCGGCGCGATGTGCGGTGGCCGGCCATTCTCCGACCTCGCCGTGCCCGCAACATTCGCGGAGAGCACTTGTGACCAGTCTGTCGATGCGGAATCAGATCTCGGCTCGAATCCGGCACGAGGGCGAGACAAGGACGCCACCGGCGGCGCCGACTGCCTTGGGGATCCGGTCGACGTTGCAGTAGAAAGCGGCGGCCGTTGGGCACTTGCAGGCTTGTTGGCGTCTGTCAATGTTCCGATCGGTGCCCACGATTGCGATCCGTCGGTAAAACTCTCAATCGGTCCGCCGACGGGAGAAGCCGGGACCGCCGTAACGATCGTTTCTTGCGGGCGGGTTCCCGGTGGTCCGGTTTCCCCGTGCAGTTTCTCAGAGGGCGTCCCCTGAACCGTCGCCTCGCGGGCGGAAAGTCTCGGAGTTTGCCCCGGCGCCGATGCCAACATTCCCACGGGCGGCGGCGGGAGGTTGTAAAACGGCTCTTTCAAATCCGCCAAGAACCAGCGAACGCGGCCGCAGTACGACCCCATCGTTTCGTGGTTTCCGGACCCAAAAAGCACGCCTGCCAATTCCCCTTTTGCGTTGAAGATCGGACCTCCCGAGTCGCCCTGCCGCGCCGTGGTGTTCAACTCGACCATCTCGAACGGGTGATGCGTGCTGGGCGCCACATACTGCGTGCACCGCCCGAAGGACATCCGGTAATCGCCGCTCCCGTAACCGGCTATCGCCAAGGGATCACCCGGCCTAGGGGCCTCGACGGCAATCGGAACGGGATCGACCGGCGGACGCCAGATTGCTAGTGCCGCCAAGTCCCAATCCTTGTCGACTTTCATCACGGTTGCCGGCGACACGAAGCCGCACGGAAACTTCACCAAGATGTTTCCTTCGGCATCGCGGACGACATGCCAGTTCGTAATGACCAAGCCGTGGTGCTCACTGACCGCTACCAACGTTCCTGACCCTAGGGACGCGCCGTTTCGTTCGACGGCGATGATCCGGGCAACGGCAGGATGGGGTGTCGGCGCAGCCCGTGCCCCACCGTCGGCGGCTTTGGGAATCAGCCCCGCGGTCGCGAGCAAGATCGTGAGAAATACCAATCGGGTGGGCACCACTAGTTGCGACCGTCGCGCAAAATGAGAACGCACTTTACGTCTTGGCGGCCTTTGAACGACGCTCGGCATTCCGTCTTGCCTCGTTGGCCACGATGCGACGCAATAGTTCGCGACGTAAAGCCTTCAGTTCCTCCCGATCCGCCGACCGGGCGTTCTTCTTATCGGTTCGAGCTTCGGACATGACGGCTCAGGCGGCAATCGGCCTGCCCCCTTTCAGATCTTCGTCACGAGGCGGGAAATCACGTCCGTCGTTGTATTTTTCTTTCAGTCGTTGCAACTCCGCACGAAATGCCTGCTCCACGAACTTCGTCAACGTCAAACGAGCAGGATACCCCCCTAAGAACACGGCGGCATCTCTCGCTTCCTCCAACAGCTCGACGGGAACGTACAAAGTGGCACGAACCTTCTTGCCGGATCGATACGACACGGGGACATTCCTCAGTTTTGAAAACGGGCCGTGAGGCAAAACGTAACCGCAAACGAAGGTGATCTTCCGATGTCACGTACCCCCGGCGATAAAACGTCGGACGTTATCACACAACGTCGGCAAACCTGTGTCGCCTCGTGAGAAACCGACTGATGCGCGGCAAACTCCACCCACTCTTTGCAATTTTCCACCACTGATTGGCTCTGAGGCATGAGTCGCCTGCCGCAAAGACATCGACTCCAGACTGCCAAAGTGGCAGAGCCGTCGCTTGAATTCAGCCGGATTGGCACACAGACGGAGCGTTCGACGGGCTGTCGATCCCGTTCGACAGCAACGCAAGTTTCCCTTTGAAGAACACTTAAGACGACAGCCCAAAACTGGCACGGAACTTGCAGGGGATCGGGGCAACCTATCGGGAATGAGATGGTGCACCAATAAGCCGACCAGGTCTACCTCGGTCGTGTGGTTGGGCAAGAACGAAACGCGTGAACTCCGTACATTGATTTTCTCTTGGAGGCTTATCGGAAATGGCAAAAAAGAAGGCAGCAAAGAAGAGTTCGGAACTCACGATTCAACCGATCGGTGATCGGGTGGTGGTTGAGCGAGAACCGTCCGAAGAAACCACCGCCGGGGGGATCGTCCTTCCTGATTCGGCGAAGAAGAAGCCTGCCCGCGGCACCGTGGTGGCAGTCGGCCAGGGGCGTTTGCTCAGTAGCGGCGATCGAACCGAGATGCAGGTCAAGGTCGGCGATCGCGTCTTGTTCAGTTCGTACGCCGGTGACGAATTCCGCATGGGCGAGCAGGAACTCGTTCTGTTGCGGGAAGAGGACATCCTGGCGGTCATCGAGTGATCCGAACGGGGAACGTGCCGGACAAGGCGAAACGAATCATCGCTGCGACGACTTCGAACGTGAAGTTCGGTCCGGCAATCGAAACATGAGACACAAAGGAGACGAAGCGATATGGCTAAGATGATTGCTTTCGATCAGGAAGCCCGCGAAGCGATGCGGCGCGGCGTGAGCAAGCTTGCGAAAGCCGTAAAAGTCACGCTCGGCCCCCGGGGCCGCAACGTGATTCTTCAGAAGAGCTTCGGCTCTCCGACCGTCACCAAAGACGGCGTGAGCGTCGCTAAAGAAATTGATCTGGAAGACGTCTACGAAAACATGGGTGCGCGGATGGTCCGCGAAGTCGCCTCGAAGACGAGCGACGTCGCGGGTGACGGAACCACTACCGCGACCATCATGGCCGAAGCCATCTTCAACGAAGGTCTCAAGGCGGTCGTGTCGGGCGTCAACCCGATCGGCCTGAAAAACGGCATCGAAAAGGCGGTCGCCGACATCACCGATAAGCTCCGCAAGATGTCGATCAACATCAAGACCACCAACGAAATGGCCCAAGTGGCCACGATTGCCGCCAACAACGATGCTGAAATCGGCAAATTGTTGGCCGAGGCCATGGAAAAGGTCGGTAAGGACGGCGTCATCACCGTCGATGAAAGCAAGAGCACCGCAACCGAGGTCGAATTCGTCGAAGGTATGCAATTCGACCGCGGGTACCTCTCGCCGTACTTCGTCACCGACCCGCAAAAGATGGAGTGCGTGCTGGAGGATTGCTACATCCTCATCCACGAAAAGAAAATCTCCAACGTCAAAGACTTGGTGCCGCTGTTGGAAGCGATCGTCAACGCAGGCAAGCCGCTGCTGCTGATCGCTGAAGACATCGACGGCGAAGCCTTGGCGGCGCTGGTCATCAACAAGCTCCGCGGTACGCTCAAGTGCTGCGCCGTGAAGGCCCCCGGCTACGGCGATCGCCGGAAGGCGATGCTCGAAGATATCGCAATCTTGACCGGCGGCGTCGCGTTGTTCGAAAGCCTCGGCCGTAAACTCGACAGTGTGACGCTGGCCGATCTCGGTCGCGCGAAGAAGGTCGTCGTCGACAAGGACAACACGACCATCATCGAAGGTGCCGGCAAGAGCGCCGAAATCAAGGGGCGCATCGAGCAACTGCGCCGTGAAATCGAAAAAACGACCAGCGACTACGATCGCGAAAAGCTCGAAGAGCGGTTGGCCAAATTGGCCGGTGGTGTGGCCAAGCTCAATGTCGGTGCGGCTACCGAAGCCGAAATGAAAGAAAAGAAGGCCCGCGTGGAAGACGCCTTGCACGCAACCCGGGCGGCAGTCGAGGAAGGCATTCTGCCCGGCGGCGGCGTGGCCCTGTTGCGGGCATCGTCTTCGTGCAAGCCGAAGGGCCTGACCGAAGACGAAACCGTCGGCTACAACATCGTTCTGCGAGCCTGTCGCGCCCCGATCATGCAGATCGCGGAGAACGCCGGCCAGGACGGCAGCATTGTCTGTGAAAAAGTGGCCGAGATGAAGGACAACATGGGCTACAACGCCCTCACCGACACCTACGAAGACCTGGTCAAGGCGGGCGTCATCGACCCGACCAAGGTCGTTCGCACGGCGCTTCAGAACGCGGCCAGCGTCGCCACGCTGATGCTCACCAGCGATGCCTTGGTCGCCGATAAGCCCAAGGAAGAGAAAGAATCGGCCGCACCGAATCCGGACATGTACTGATAGGCCGGTTACGCGGGCGATGCGCCCGCTTGCCGTGTGATTGAGCCGTCAATGGGAGCGTCTCCGATCCGGGGACGCTCCTTTCTTTACGGTTGTTCCCAGCCGTCGAACGATTTCTGCACGGCGCAACTTTCATTAAAATGAGCAACGTCGTCGAACACCTTCGAGAGCCTTGTTTCCAGCCCGACACGGATATTGGATAGCCGACCATGGATGAATTTCGAGAACACGTCATCTCGCGGATCCACGATTCGGCATCGGCCGGCGTTCTCGTGTGTTCCGGCGGCGGCTCCCAAGCCTTGGCCGACTTACTGACCGTCCCGGGCGCTTCGAGAACCGTGCTCGAAGCCGTGGTTCCCTATTCCGAAGAAGCAGCCGTTGCCTTCCTCGGCGCACGGCCTGAACGATTCTGCGATCCCGAAACGGCCCGAAGCTATGCGATGGCCGCTTTCTTACGAACAGTCCGCTTTCTTGCCCGCAAGTACGACGTGGCCGAAACCGAGGTCACCGAGTCCTTGGATATTGTGCCTTTCGGAGCAGCGGTGACGGCGGCCTTGGCTACCGATCGCCCCAAACGCGGTCCCCACCGTGTTCATGTGGCGATTCAAACGGCCGAAGTCACGGCAAGCTGGTCCGTCGTTCTGGAAAAAGGCGCACGCACACGAGAACAGGAAGAGCGGCTCAGCTCCGACTTGTTTCTGGAAGCCTTGGCTGTAATGGCCGGTATCGCCGATACGCCTTCGATTCCGTGGCGCGATCGTGAGATACCGGAATGCCGAAAGATCGAAGCCCCCAAAGCATGGCAAGATATCCTCTTGGGACGCCGCGACGCCGTGCGACTCGGTGTGCCGCATGATTGGACGGGCGAGTCGGCGGCCGCCATCTTTCCCGGCGCCTTCAATCCTTTGCACAAGGGGCATCTCAAGATGGCCGAGGTCGCACAAGAAATCCTGGGACGCCCTGTCGAATTCGAAATCTCGGTATTGAATGTCGACAAGCCGCCGCTGGACTACTTCGAGATCAAGCGTCGCACCGAACAGTTTTCCGTCGACGAAAGCGTCTGGCTTACCCGCGCCCCGACATTTGAAGAAAAGTCGGCTCGATTCCCCGGCACGACGTTCGTCGTCGGGCTCGATACCATTTTGCGGATCGCCGACCCGCGCTACTACGGAAACAGCCATGCCGCGTGCGAAGCGGCCATCCGTCGAATTGCCGACCGAGGGTGCCGGTTTCTCGTGTTCGGTCGACTGCAAGAGGACCGTTTCTTGACGCTGGAGGACGTTACACTGCCCGAATCATTGCAAATGATCTGCGACGGCGTGCCTGCCGACCGATTTCGGGAAGACGTATCGTCTACCGAACTGCGACGCGGTTCTCTGAATTCGGACAACACCTCGGAGACCGTGTTTCCGTCCGAATGATCGGCCTCCAAATGTTAGCCGCCGTACAACAAAATCCAACCGATCACCGAGACGCCGTTCAGGCACATATGCAGAACAATGCCAGGTACGATTCGATTCGTGCGCCAGAACAAAAAGCCCAATACGAGCGCAAACGGCAACAAAGCAATCGGATCGACGACCCGGTTCGGGAAAAGTTGTGTGAGCGCAAATTGCAAGGCAAGTACAGGCCCCACCGCCACACCTGCCCAAGCTGCCCCAAGGGCGACATCGCCGAGCAGCCGCTTCGGCCGCAGGCCGATTCGATGGAAACGCAGGTTCCGCCCCCATCGCAGCCATCCCATTATGACGACCACCAGCAACACTTCCGTGGCAAGTTGCCGCACCGAAAGGTCAAGAGCCGCTTCCGGTGCAACCAACTTTTCCGGTGATCGTTGATGCACGGCCGCGAACAAGACTGCCACGACCAACCAGGCGATGATTCCCTTGGGCAACTGCCGGCGTCGGTCGATGAACCGACTTTCCAGGGTTTGAAGCCACCCCTGAAACAATAACCGAAAGACGAGTTCTTCGGCGATCGGAGCCGACAAAACGGCCAGTACGAACACCAACACCTTCACCCATAGCGAAGGACGTTGTGCGATCAATTGAAAAAGAGGATGGGCGCGCCGCAACTCGTCCTTCGGAAGGCTTCCCTCGGTCGCGTTCGAGACCTCCTCTTGGTGTGCCGTCGGATCATTGACGCAGTCCAACGCTTGCGTGCGAATCGACGGCGGCACACACTTCTCCCACGGTACGGCCGGCAACAGGACCATCAGTGTTGCCGCCAAGACCAATTCGAGGAAATTCCAACGCGCCGCGCGAAAGCGGCCCTCCCCGATCAAAAATCGCCGAAAACGCCGCGATGCGACTACCGCGGTCCAGCTACCCAACGCCCCGCTCAATATCGCGGCAACGAGCAGCATCAGGCCCCAATTGGGCTCGGGGAGCGTCGAACTATCGGCAAGCAACCAGGACATTCACCGTCCTCGACTCCGGACGCGCATCTTCGCCGCGCTGTTCACTTGAGGTGCTTGGCAGCCGCCACGACATAGATTGCCCCGGAATAGACCGTGGACACCAACGCGGCATAGGTCGAAACGACCAACGCCCACCAGAGCCAAACCGGTTCCCCCGGTGCCGCCTCGACGAACGAAAGGTAGACCATCGCCACGACAACCACGACGCATTGCAGCGCCATCTTGATCTTGCCCGGCCAGTTGGCCGAAAAATCGACTCCTTGTTGTTCCATGAAACTACGGATCACGGTGATCAACAACTCGCGACCGACGATCACCACTACGATCCACGGATGGAGTCCGAAGGCAGTCTCGAGCATTCGCGGCGAGGCGGCCAAAAAGATGAACGTGCCGCTGATAATCAACTTGTCGGCAAAAGGATCGAGGATGCGCCCCAACGTGGTCACCAAACCGAGCTTGCGGGCAAAATAGCCGTCCAACCAGTCCGTTCCGGCCGCCAAGAGAAAAAGCACTAATCCCACAAGATAGGCAACTTGCCCAGGAAACGACAAAACGCCAAACAGCGCAATTGAGAGAAGAATCCTCGCCATCGTAAGGCGGTTGGGCAGATTGTTCATATCCCGCAACAGACTGCCCTCGCCTTGGGGGGACTTGGGGCTGGATGCGCCCATTCTCTCTCTCCTTTCAACGGCGTTTTCGTGCTTCCCAAAACCTGAATCGGCCTCTGGATTCACGATCCCCTGCCCACTCGAAGTTTTCGCCGACCAAATCGAAGAATCATTGTACCGTCCCGCAAAAACCGCCTGCAATTGCCCTAGGGTGATCGTCGCCCCACTTGGCGACACTCTGGATCGCTTTTCGGGCAATGCGAAAGCGGGTATTCTCATGGTAAGCTGCGGCAAGATGTCGGAAGGATGCCGCATTCGTTCACCTGCGCAAAATCGTTACGGAAACAACCTATGAGTAAATGGAGCGGCTTTGAACACCTCGTGCGGGAACAAGAGCCCCTGGCGATGCACACCTGGCTCCAGCTCGGAGGCCCCGCCGAGTTTTTCGCGGAACCCCAAACCGTCGACGAATTGGTCGGCCTGGTGCAACGCTGCCACGAAACGGGAACCCCCATCCGAGTGCTCGGACGTGGTTCCAACTTGCTGATCCGCGACGAAGGCGTCCCCGGACTGGTGTTGCGATTGTCCGCGCCCGATTTCTGTCGCGTTTCGGTCGACGACAACCGTCTGACGGCCGGAGGCGGCGCGCGGCTGGGCCGTGTGGTGACGACCGCTGTGCACGCCGGCTTGGGCGGAATCGAAGTCCTGATCGCCATCCCCGGCACATTCGGCGGTGCTTTACACGGCAACGCCGGAGCACACGGCGGCGACATCGGCCAATGGGTCGCCGCGGCCGATGTCCTGACTTACGACGGACAAGTTTGCCGCCGAACTCGCGACGAACTCGTGTTCGGCTACCGGCGCAGCAGCCTCGATGATCTGGTGATCCTCAGCGCAGTACTCGAGCTCGACCCGGGCGATCCCAAGGAACTGGCACGTCGGATGCAAAAACTGTGGATCCTGCGGAAGTCGTCGCAACCGATGGGCCATCAATGCGCGGCGCGCATCTTTCGTGATCCGCGGGCGGCATCGGCTGCCGAATTGATCGAAGCCGCAGGCCTCAAGGGTACGCGCATCGGTGGCGCCGTCGTCAGCGATCGCCAAGCCAATTTCATCGTCGCCGAGCCCGAATGCACGGCCGCCGACGTTTTGCGACTGATCGACACGATTCGCGAGCAGGTCAACAGTCGCCTCGGCGTCGAACTGGAACTGGATGTCGAGATTTGGTGAGGCCCGACCGTTCGCGTCTCCAGGCACGCCGAAGCGAATCGGTGATTGAGCGACGGCCTGCTGCCGATGGTTTTTCAGGGGGAGTTGCCGCAATTACCGATTTGTGATATGAAAATGGGTGCTATCGACCGACCGGGATCACCGGCAAAGGGGTGTACTTGCCTCACGTTTTGCTAGGTAGCCAGCAACGGTTTGCCTGCTATTTGTGTCCCCGTGGCTCAATCGGATAGAGCGTCGGCCTCCGGAGCCGAAGGTTGCAGGTTCGAGTCCTGCCGGGGACGCTTTTTTTGCGCCAGGTTTCGAATACCCGCACCTCTCGGACACAGCCGACTTCCGTCAACCCGGCGGAGTCGGCTTTCTGGGTATTTCCGGGCGATTCCGCCGTGTACTGTGCCGCATTTTGCGCCCGAAGGCCCCCTATCAGCCCGTTGCACAAGCCGGGGTTGAGGATCGCTTGGGGGCAAATAAGCCCCCGTGGCTGTGTGGGCCACGCGAGGCGGACGTGAACCGGACAGGGACGAAAAACGCCGGCTCTCGAAGCCTTTTTCTGCGTCCGCGAATCGTGCCATCAGAATCTTGGTCCCGGACGCTTATTCCTTCCCGTTTCGTACCGCTATTCTCTACAATCAGCCCTGGTCTGCAATGAGGTTTTGTAACGGGCTGTTAGGCTGCCTAATCGGCACCTCGGTGGCTGTTCCTCAATGGGCTATCAACAAGTTGTCCACCCAGCTGCGAGCTAATTATAATTTCGCCCCCTCCCGCTTCCTGCCTGCGCGGCGGGTCGCCAACCACCTCAACAGGACGGGGCATGTTCCACGCCGTTTTCTCGGTTGGGGGCTGGCGTTTTTGCTCCCTCCTGGCGAGGGAGGCGGGATTTTCAATGCAAAAAATTTGATTTTTTCGCAGCGACGGAAGAAAATGCCCACGGACTGCTAAGGGGCGGTTCGAATGAGGGATTTGATCGTGACGGCTACACACGTTCCTTGCGCAGCGGGCTTGGGGGGCTTAAGAGATTTGTGCCGCTGCGCAATCACGGTGCTCGCGTTAGTGCTCATGTGCGCGGCTTCCCTGGGCGCTCAATCGGCGGATGGCGATTTGGGCAGGCTGCCCGGCCGTGAGCAAGACGCCGCACGGCGACTCTTGACGTTGGGGGCTCGCCTCGCTTTCGACGAAGACGACCAAGGGCATCGATTCGTCGTGTCGGTCGATCTTTCCGGAACATCCTCCCGCGATCGCGAGGTGCGGTACATTGCTGATTTCTGGAACGTGCGGGAAGTTATCCTTGATGGACTACCCGTCACGAATGTGGGGTTGGTTTATCTTGCCGATCTCCAATCTCTCGAGAGTCTTCGGCTGGACGGAACGCTGATCACCGATGCCGGGATGCCGCTACTGGCTGCATTTCCCCGCTTACGAGCGATCTCTTTAGCGAACACCTCTGTGGGCGACGCGGGCATTGTTCCTCTGGCCGAGTCATCGTCGCTGGTTCGACTCGATTTGAAGGGTACGCGGGTCACCGACGGGGCGTGCGAGCCGTTAGGCCGGATGACGAGCTTGGAATATCTCAATATCGCCGACACATCGATCGGCGCCGCCGGCCTGAAATCGTTGAGGTTCCTAGTAAACCTGAAAGAACTCTACCTTCCGCGAAACGTCGATTCGCGCGCAGTGGAAATGCTTGCCGGGTTTCCGCAGTTACGCTTCTTGAGCCTGCGTGGCTGTCGCTTGTCGGAGAACGAACTTGAACCCATTGCCTCGATCGAGAATCTCGAAGGGCTGAGTCTCGGCGATACCCAGGTGCGCGACGGCGTCATCCCGCTGCTCCAGCGAATCCCAAATCTCCGAATGCTCGACGTTTCGGGCACACAACTCAGTGCCGAAGGCGTGCGTCGCTTGGCGGAATTGAGTCAACTAGAATTTTTGGCCGTGGCGCGACTTCCCGTCGACGATGATGCGATCGCCGATCTGAGTGTTCTTGAGAATCTTCGTGTGCTGGACGTGTCGGACACTCAGATATCGGATACCGCTTTAGAAACGCTCGCCCGCTTACCGCATCTCGAGACGTTGAAACTCGAGGC
Source organism: Thermostilla marina (assembly GCF_054657455.1). Lineage (NCBI taxonomy): Bacteria > Pseudomonadati > Planctomycetota > Planctomycetia > Pirellulales > Thermoguttaceae > Thermostilla > Thermostilla marina. Next base: position 2,927,301 of record NZ_BAAHYR010000001.1, read on the forward strand.
GACGGGTGTTTCGCCGTCGGCCGCGGCACGTTTTGAGGGAAAGTTGCGATCGCGCGTCACAACGGCGGCTGCGGAAGACGGAGAACGTGCCCCCCTGCTGCCACCCAACCCAAAATAGCACTTCAGCGGGAGTGCATTGTGCCCCATGTGGCTGTGTGTTGAGGTTGCATACAAAGAATCCAGCGAACACGACAAAATTCCGTTCGCAAAATTCTTGTCTTCGTCACACTTTTGGTTTATGGATATGGCAGCATGTTGCAACGATGTCGGATTGCGTCGACACGTAACACAGCGGCTAGTGGGGAGTTGATGTTTCTTGTTTTTGCTGAGCGAAGCTCGGAAGGAGGTACCATGATTGTCCAGCTTTGGCGTCGATTATCGCGGTGGAGGGGCTTTACGCTGGTAGAGCTCCTCGTAGTGATCGCCATCATCGGCATTTTGATCGCGCTACTTCTTCCCGCCGTGCAGGCCGCCCGCGAGGCTGCCCGGCGGAGCCAGTGCACGAACAACCTGAAACAGTTTGCGCTGGCGTGTCAAAACTACCACGACACCAACAAGGTGTTCCCGCGGTACAGCTACATCTCCTTCTTGCAAGGAGCCGGAGAGCAGCGGGATCCGTGGCGGATCTGGCAGGGGTTCAGTGTCCACACGATGATCCTGCCGTACATCGAACAGCGTTCGATTTACGAACGCATCGATTGGAATCGTTGGGATGGATGGTATCGCCAAGAACCCGGCGGCGGTCTCGATTTATGGGCCAACGTCATCGAGGCATACCGATGTCCCTCCGCGGAAAGGCCACCCTACCATGCCACCAACGAATGGGCCGGCGGTCCCGGTTGTAACTATGCGGTCAGCGCCGGGCCGACCTTGTTCTGGTGGCGCCACAACAACAGTTGTCCCGGTGCATTCCGCCCCCAACTGGAAACGGCGATGGCCGACATCAAAGACGGTACGTCGAACACAATCTTGGCGGCGGACGTCGTGTCGGGCGACGGTAGCGGTGCGTTCTACAAACCTGGGGAACCGGTGCGCAACGCGCTCCCTTCCTTCTTCGACGTGAACAACCCGTCGACGGGTATCTTCGTGTCGGAAAACGACATTCGGGCGTGGGGCGTCCAATGTGAAGCCAACAAGAACGACCACCTCAGCAGCAACGGTTGGCAGTGGATGGGCGCCAATTATACGCAAAACGTGTTCAACACGATTGCGCCTCCGAACTGGCGGTATCCCACATGTATTGCCGAAAACCCGCCCGGTTACGCTTCGGACCGAGACGGCTTGTATCCGTCGCGGAGTGAACATCCCGGCGGCAGCAACCACGCGTTCGTTGACGGATCCGTCCATTTCATCCGCGAAACGATCGACTTCAACACCTATCAGGCGTTGGGGAGTCGACGCGGCGGAGAAACGGTCAGTGCCTCCGATCTGTAATGGGCGGGCGCAAAGCAACTGTCTCTGTGGTCGGGCGGGGTATATGAATGAGCCCCGCCCGAGCACGGATCAGGTTGCCGTCCACCGTCGGGACGCGCGAACGTCTCGTGGCGTTTGCCATACCTTGGCAAATGGCGAGCGTTCGTCGTCGTAGGACGCGGTTCGTTGTCCTGTCTCAGGTTGCCGACCGCAAAACCAACAGGAGGGATGTTTGCATGAATATTTATCGCTTAGGCTTTGGTTTGTTGATTCTGACGGCAATCGGAATCGGGTGTTCGAATAGCGAAAAGGTCACGCCCGTCGAACGTGCTCCGAAGGACGTCATTCGCGAACGGCTGCAACAGATCATCGAAGGTGGTGCCGCGGCAGTCGGAAGTGGTGCCGGGGAAATCATGCAGGAACTGGCCCCCTTGAGCGAAGAAGATCCCGCCTTGGCCTCATCGCTGGAAAACGATGCTCGCGAACTGATGAGTGCGCCGCCGTCGAAACAGAAGGAAATCGCCCAGCGGATGCTCGACAAACTGAACGCCGCTGGAAGCGGTTCATCTCCGGCTTCCGGAGGCGAGTAGAAACGCGTTTCATCCTAGAAGCTTTCGGCCGACGGCGAACCAATCGAAATACGTTCGTCGTCGGCTCTTTTGCCCAATTCGACAGGTTTGGTCCGGGTGAGTCTCTCGAATGGAAACTGCGGCCTCCGACGGCGTCCTCGAACAAAAGGTGAATGCCGCCGAGTCACGGAAGTCCGCTAACAAAACCGCCGACCGTAGGCGGCTGCGACGGGCGTTGCTTGTCCTCGCGGTGTTGAGCCTTGCGACGGTATGCGCGTGGTGGTGGTACTTATCGACCCGACCGGAGCCTTCGCCGCTTCGCCACATCATTGCCGCTGCCGATCCTGAAGTGGCCTTGCTACTCGAAGAAGCCGACAAGGTCGTCGGTGACTTGCTTTTCCTGTTTCCCGACTCGTCCGAGGCATGGGATCTCGCGGCACAATTGTACGGTCGGTTCGGGAATCCCGAGGCCGCCATCGAGTGCTGGAACAAGGCGATCTCGCTGGATCCGAATTTTGCGGCCGCCTATCAATCGTTGGCGATGCTTGCGTTGGAGGCCGGAGACAACGCCCGCGCCGAAACGTACTATCGCAAAGCGTGGGCTCTCGAGCCTTCTTCGTCTGTTTATCCTACGCTATTGGCCGAAGTGCTCATCCAACAAGGAAAGCTCGAAGAAGCCGTCAACACGCTGCGGCTGTGTTTGCAACGCCATCCGCGATCGATGTCGGCTCATGCGCTTTTGGGCCAGGCCTTGGTCCAGCTGAAAGAATATGACGAAGCCAAGGATCATCTCGAAATCACCATCCGTCAGGATCCCGGCTACACCAATGCGTACTACAGCTTGTTTACGGCACTTTCCAAGCTAGGCTACCGTCGAGAAGCCGAAGAAGCGATGCGAAAGTTTCGAGAGCTGAAAGCCCGCGACGAGCAACGACATCGAACCGAACTCAAGACGACCGAACACTTTCAAGATGTTGCCGACGCGGTCGCGGTCGTGTACGCATCGGCGGCGAAAATTCGGCTCTCGAAAGGCGACGTGGCGACCACCGAGACATATCTCGCCCGAGCCGTGGAACTCGATCCGGATTGCAGCCAGGCGCTTCGTTTGCGCGCGTGGCTTTCGCATCGCCAGGGCAAGCAAGACGAAGCAGTGACGTTGTTGACGGAAGACGCAGAAAACAATCTCGATGACGCCTCGGCCCAAATAGAGATCGGACGATTGTTTCGAGAGATCGGTGAGTATGATCGTGCCGAAGTCGCCTTTAGACGAGCGATCACCCTCACACCTACGGAACCGGGGCCCTATCTTGCCCTTGTATCGTTGTTGATGGAGCACGGCGGCGATCCGCTGGAGATGGAATCCCTTGCGTTGAAGGCCGCCGCCTGCGAAGCAACTCCCGAAACGCTCGTCGTCGTCGCTCGGACCGCGATGGGAACCGGCGACCGCGCGGCGGCGCTGTCGGCCGTCGAAGCGGCCTTGCGCCTTGATCCCGACAACGCCGCCTTGCGCGAATTATTGCAACGATTGAGTTCTGCGTCTCAGTAATCATCTCGTCATGCTGAAAACGACTTCTCATCCGATCGCGTTTTTGGCCGTCTCGTTGTCGAGTGTGGTCTATCTCGGCTGTGGCGAACGTGCGCAGGAACTCTCTCCCGGACCTTCTGATTCGGCGGGGAAGATCGTTCTTCGGGATGTTACCACCGAATCGGGGATCGACTTTGTTCACACCGACGGAAGTTCGGGACGACGCTATATCGTCGAAACCGTTTCGGCCGGCGTGGCCGTGTTCGACTACGACAACGACGGTCTCCTCGACATCTACTTTCTAAACGGTGCGCCGCTGCCGGGCTACGAGGGTGACGACACGCTCCGCAATCGATTGTATCGAAATCTGGGCGGGTTTCGGTTCGAAGACGTAACTGCGCAAGCGGGTGTCGGCGATACACAATTCGGGCTCGGTGTGGCCGTTGCCGATTACGACAACGATGGAGACCTGGACCTGTTTCTCAACAATTACGGCCACAATGTGCTTTATCGTAACAATGGTGATGGGACGTTTACCGACATAACTTCCGAGGCGGGGGTGGCCGGGGAAGAGACGGTGGGAGCCGGGGCCAATTTCGTAGACGTCGACAATGACGGCCTGCTCGACCTTTACGCTGCAAACTACGTCGATTTCACGTTCGAAAACCACAAGGTGCACCGCATCAAGGGTTTCGAACTCTACTCGGGACCGCGCGATTATCGGCCCGTGCCCGACTACTTGTACCGCAACAACGGTGACGGAACCTTCAGCGATATCAGCAAGGAATCCGGAATCGCTCAACTTGCCGGTACGGGAATGGGCTCTATTTGCTCCGACATCGACAACGACGGCGATCAAGATATCTTCGTGGTCAATGACGTCGCCGGGAATTTTCTTTACCAAAACGACGGAACGGGTCATTTCGATGAGATTGCCTTGTTTGCCGGATTGGCCTACAACGGACAAGGTGATGAAACCGGCAGCATGGGCGTCGACTGCGGCGACTACGACAACGACGGACTTCCGGACTTTTGTATGACGGCCTATCAGGGCGAAATGCCCGTTCTGTATCACAACAACGGGGACGGGACGTTTGAAGACCGTACGCTGATCGCGAACGCAGGCGACGGTTGTTTTCCTTACGTGAATTGGGGCGTGGGTTTCGTCGATCTAGACAACGACGGTGATCGTGATTTATTCATCGCGAACGGCCACCTGATGGACAACATCGACCTCTTCGATCATTCGACCGCCTACAAGGTTCGAAACGTCGTGCTCGAAAACGACGGTACCGGACGGTTTCGCAATATCAGCGACACCTGCGGCGACGGGCTTGCGCCGGTGGAAAGCAGCCGCGGCGCCGCATTCGGCGACCTCGACAACGACGGCGACATCGACATTGTCGTTCTCAATTCCCGATCGAAACCGACGATCATCCGCAACGATCAGTCGACCAAAAATCATTGGCTACAAATTCGCCTGCGCGGCGTGCGTTCGAATCGGGACGGCGTCGGTGCCGTCATCCGTGTCACCGCAAGCGGCAAAACGCACGTCGACGACGTGCACAGCGGCCGCGGCTATCAAAGCCACTGGGGGTTGTGGGTACATTTCGGATTGGGAAACGCCGCACGCGTCGAGCGTCTCGAGGTTCGCTGGCCGTCAGGAACGGTCGATGTGCTTTCCAATATCGAGGTCGACCGACGTCTCGTCGTTACCGAGGGCTCGCATCCTGTCGCAGGAGATCAGCGATGAGACGCCCGGGGCTCTGGATCGGCCTGACGCTTCTCGTACTCGTCGGCAGCGGTTGCCGTCGCAGTCCGTCTTCTCCCGCCGAATCCCGGCGAGCAGAAGGCGATGGACCGATCGTCATGGTAGACCGCACGGCCGATACGGGCATCGACTTTGTCCATACCGACGGTAGCAGCGGGCGGCGGTACATCATCGAGCCGATGAGTGCCGGGCTGGCGCTTCTCGATTATGACGGCGACGGACGAGTCGACATCTATTTTCTCAACGGTGCCCCGCTGGAAGGCTACCGGTATGATCCGCGAAATCCGCCGCGCAACCGGCTGTATCGAAACCTGGGGAACTGGAAATTTGAGGACGTGACCGAGCAAGCCGGCGTGGGCGACACAGGCTACGGGCTGGGAGTCGCTACCGTCGACTTCGACAATGACGGCGACACCGACATCTACTTGAACAACTACGGCCCCAATGTCCTGTACAGGAACAACGGTGACGGCACGTTTACCGATGTCACCACATCCGCCGGGGTGGCCGACGGAAACTACGTGGGAGCCGGCGCGTTGTTTCTCGACATCGAAAACGACGGTGATCTGGATTTGTACGTCGGCAATTACCTCGAATTCGATCCGAGCATGGATGTCGATCGTATGGTGGACGGCATGGCGCATTATCCTTCGCCGCGGGACTACCTACCGATCCCCGATGCACTCTTCCGCAACGAGGGAAACGGCACATTTACCGACATCAGTGTAGCCTCGGGCGTGGCTGCCGTGGCGGGCACCGCCATGGGAATGATTGCAACCGACTTCGACAACGACGGCGACGTGGATGTGTTCGTTCTCAACGACGTGGCCGAGAACTTTCTTTTTGTCAACGACGGTGCGGGGCACTTCTCCGAGGAAGGTGTCGTCCGCGGTGTGGCATACAACGCATACGGCGAAGAAAACGCGAGCATGGGTGTCGATGCCGCAGATTGCGACAATGACGGACTGCTGGATTTCTACATGACTTCGTATCAAGACGAGTTGCCGGTCTATTACCACAACACCGGTGACGGTTTTTTCGAAGACGTTACGCACCTCACCGGGGCCGGTGAAAACTTATATCCGCATGTCAACTGGGGAGTTGGGCTGGTCGACTTCGACAACGACGGCGATGTCGACATATTCGTCGCGAACGGACACACTGAAGACAACATCGAGCTGTCGAGCAAAATGACCTCGTGGCGCGTTCGCAACCAGATTTTACTCAACGACGGCACCGGCCATTTTGCCGATGTTACCGATCGAGCCGGTCCCGGAATGCAATCGGTCTATTCCAGTCGCGGAACGGCGTTCGACGATCTGGACAACGACGGTGATATCGATGCCGTCATCCAAAACTCGCGCGAGGCGCCGACAATACTGGAGAACGTGAGCCGCAACGAAAACCACTTTCTTTTCCTCAGCCTCGTCGGCCGCGAAAGCAACCGAGACGGCGTCGGTGCGCACGTTACCGTCGTCACCGGCAAGCGGCGACAACTTCGGGAACGACATGCGGGACGCGGTTACCAAAGCTCGTACGGCGATCGCCTGCACTTCGGATTGGGCGAAGCCGCGATCGCCGATGCGATCGAAATCCGATGGCCCTCAGGCACGGTCGACCGTTTGGAAAACGTACCCGCCGATCAATGGATTCGCATCGTAGAAGGAACCGGCGAATACACAACAGTGCCGTTGCGAAACTAACGCGGGGTTCCCATCATTCGTCTGCTGTGTTCGACGACGGGATCTCGAGTTCGCTGATCTGGATGTTCCGAAAATCCAGATTCGTGGTTGGATCGTGTCCCTGGATCATGATCGTCCCAGGCTCCAGCCGCAGCCCTTTGCGGGGATTCGGGTCGGGAGAGCGGGTGTCGATCCAGTCGCTCACCTGGAAGCCGTTCACCCAGGCCGCCATGTGCGGGCCGTCGGCCAAGAGGGTCAGTGTAAACCATTCGTGATCGTCGGCGACGATCCTGCGGGCGTTTTGGCGACGGAAGAAGCCGCCCGTGCCGCAGTCCTTGGGTTGCGTTCGATCGCCGTTTTCGAACCCGTTGTGAATTTGGCATTCGTAACCGTTCATCTGTTCGCCGGGAATGCACCGGAAGAAAATCCCGGAGTTCAGGTCATCTCCGTTGACGCGAACATCGGTCCGAAAGATGAAATCGCCGAACTGTTCCTCCGTCTCCAATTGGCCGCGGCCGTCCTCGACATGCAACCAGCCCTCTTGCGATACAGTGAATCGGCTGGGCATCTCGGGATACTGCTTCCAACCGTCGAGCGTCTTTCCATCGAACAACGGTCGCATGCCCAGTGGCTTCAACTTGATATTGCAGAACTGGATTTCCCCCTGCCGAAACTGCAATCCGATATGACCGGCCGGAATCGGCTCGGGATCGGTGTACTGCGCCGCGATCTCACCATCGAGCTTGACGACGAAATCCCCTCCGACGGCACGAATCTCGAAGTTGTGCCACTTCGTCAGGTCGCATGAGCCATCGGCCTTTTGTCGTTGAACAAGGCTGCCGGTGGGATAGTCGTTTTCTTCGGGCAACGCGATGTTTACCTCGTAGCAATCCTTCGTCACGTCGACCGGCTCGGGAATCGTGCGTAGAAAGACACCGCTATTGCCGTTTTCGGGCATTCGAAAATCGACCGACAACACAAAATCGCCGAAACGGCTCGTCGTGTAGAGCCACCCCGGCTTGCCGGAACTCGCTTTCAGCACGCCGCCCTCGACCCGCCAATCGGCATCGCCGGTGTTCTTCCAGCCGAACAGAGTTTCACCGTCGAACAGGAGAATCCAACCGTCGGCAATTTCTTCAGCCGACAGCGAATTGCTTGCCCGCGGATCACGAGGAAGCGTTTCCGCTTCGGCTTGACCGTTTGTCTCGACTTCCTGGTCGTTCTTCGCGCATCCGATTATCGCCAGCAAAGCGACAATGCAGCAAGCAAGCGTGTGGAATGATCGAGTACGTCGTGACATGGTAATCTTCCGTTTCTCGCAAAAAGCGCACACCTTGATCGGCCGTTTCCAAGATTGCCGGGTGTGGATCGGCCGCCGGTCTAGTTTCCTTCAGGATACGGAAGTTTGACCAAGAATCGGTCGGATCGCAAGTAGATGCCCGTTTCATCGGCCGCAGGCGACGCGAGAATGTTCGATTCCCAGGAAAATTCGCCGATCTTTTCGGGCCTGTCGCCGCGTTTCACGACGAAGACGGTCCCTTCGTAATTGACGGCGTAAAAGTAGTCGTCGACGATCACCGGCGAGGCCCAAAATTGCCCTCCAAGGCGAATCTGGGCCGTGATACGCCCGCTCTCAGCGTCGGCACATACCAAGATGCCGGGATTACGAATCACGTAGACCTCGCCCCCGTCGGCCGCAGGCGAGGCATTTCCCATCGACAGGCGATCTGCGAACCACAATTCTTGCATCGCCTCTTTCGGGCGAACCATTCGCAGCGCATACAATCCGGCCGCGGGCAGGAATATCGTCTCGTCGTCCCAGGTCGCCGAAGGAACCGTATCGCAGAAATGGCCGAAACTCGCAATCGTGTTGCCCGTCTGAGGATCGATCGCCTCCAATGCCTCTCGCGACTGGACCAGCACGACCGTTCGAGAATCATCCAAGGGATACGGCACCGGCGAAGACCACAAGGCTTCTTTCCGGCGATTGCGAATCCACCGTGTCGAACCGTCGTTCAGGTCGAGGCCGACGACCAATGCATCGCCGCGGCTGTCCGCTTGAACTACCACCGTCTGCCCCACGATTGCCGGTGATGAAGCCATACCGACATCATTGCGCAACAGAGGCCGTTCATAGGCCAGTCCGCGCAGCCACAACAAATTGCCATCGAAATCGAAACAAGCCACGTCGTTCGATGAGTACTGCACGATTACACGATCCGCCGCGCAAGCCGGAGTCGATGCCGCAACTGCCGAGAACGGGTTTACCACCGTATGTCCGGTTGCCCACAGTTGGCGATGCCACAATTGACGACCGGTTTCGGTGTCGAAGCACAATACGTGCAGTCGATCTTGTGCAGGTCCCGAAGCGGTAACGAACACGCGCCCTGCGATGGTTACCGGTGATGACGCACCACGTCCGACCAGCGGAACCTGCCACGCGGGCTGTTCGGCTGAAAGGATGGGCCCGACGTTCTTGCCGGTGTGCAAGACCCCACGTGCCCCCGGCCCGCGAAAACGCGGCCAATCGGCTGCCGTGGTCGTACTCGCAGCCGTGCATACGATCGTGACGGCCATCAGCCCCCATAAGCGGATCTTTGGATTCCCTGTCGCTCTATTTGTATTCATGATATTTCCCTTAGCATTGCATCGCTGAGCTGCATCGTGTTCGATGGTCACTCCCACACCTGCTCCGGAGAGGTCTGAAACGCATCGACCACCTCGACGACTCCGCCGCCGCCCAATGCATCGCAAATCCGCAAGGAGAACTCCCACGGTCGCGCCCAGGGTTGAGTCTGCTCGTTTTGACACAACTTGATCAGCACACTGTTCTTTCCCTCGCGCAATGGGACTTCGACCCTATACTGGTCGGGCTGCACACCGGAGTGATAAATCTCGAAGCCGGCATATTTCTTCCCGTTGACCCACAATGCCACCGCGTTGACCGTCGAAAATCGGACGGAAACCGTTTGAGCTTGCGGACTGACGACACATGCCACGGCGTAGCCGACGACCTCTTTTTCTTCGACCAATGCCGTGTTGAAATCAACCGCCGTCTGGCCTTGGGGAACTTGCCACGGTTTCCACGTGACGGCGCCATGCTTGCCCGCGTAGCTCGCCGACAAATCAGGAAAGGCTTCGGTCTCAGGGGGATATACCTTTGCAAATCCGGCCCGATCGGTGTTGTCGAACGGCCCCGTCAACCACCAAGACAGGACAAAGCCGTCGTGTCGGTTCACATCCGCCGCAACGCCCAGTTCGCGCAGTCGTGTAGCGATCGCCCACACCTGGTCTCGATCGCGTGCGGCTTCAAACGCTCGGTGCAATACGGCTATTGCTTCCTGCTTGTTTGCCTCGGTAATCTCTTGCGGCACGGACTTCAGCAAGTGCGCAACGGCATCACGACGCAGCTCGAGGCTTGGATCGTCCAGCATTTCGGCGAGTACCGATTCACACCACTTGGGTGTTTTGGGGAGTAAGAGTTCATATGCCAAACGTCTTGCCTGCGGAAGTTGCTCGCGATCCAAAACGAATTGCTGAAGGTCCGAGATCGGCAAGCGATCGCCTCGAGTGTTGCCGGCTTGCACCGCAATTTCGACGGCATTTCGCAGGAAGTTGCGGGCGATTGGATTTGCGTGCCTCATTGCGGCAAGCAATTCCGGAACGACCGACGGACCAGCCGCAGCAAGTCGCTGCACGGCACGAGCAGCATCCCTTTGTCCCGCTCCGTTCGGTCCGGCCGCCAAGACAGTCGGTATCGCTTCCGCAGTCGGTGGTTGCGCGAATCCGACCTCGGTCACTGCGGTCGCGACAATGCCGAGCACTATCAACGTGGCGGTTAACTGCCTTTCCATAAGGGCCCTCCGCTTGATCGCAAAAGCCAAATTGTCTGCAATCGACAATCGCCGACGATATGAGGGTACTTGCGATCGGTTCATTTCTCAAGCAATCTCCACGCCCCTTGTCGTTTTTCCGGCTTCGCCTACATTGACATATGAAATCCATACGGGCGGTCTCGGCATGATTGGGTGTCGGAGATTCCAATCGCCTGTAGATTTTGGCCGGTTTGCGGCAGCGAAGACACCGTTCGGCTACCGCGCAGTCAGGACACATCTCATGCCTTTCGAGCTGGACAGTTATCGCTTTTTTGCCCCGACCGAGATTTTTTTCGGATGGGGAGAACACAAGGAATTGGGCTCGCATGTTGCGCGACTTGGACGGCGCGCTTTGATTCTCACCGGCGGTTCCCACCTTGATACTTCAGGGACGTTCGAAGTAATAGCCGATTCGCTCGAACGCGCCGGCATTACCTGTTTGCGAATCGGCAAGCTCAGTCGTGAACCGCAGACGGCGGATATTGATCGACTCGTCGCCGAAATACGAAAGCACGATCCCGGGCCGGGGGATTTTCTGCTCGCCGTCGGCGGCGGAGCGGTCATCGATGCCGCAAAGGCGATTGCGGGACTGGCGTGCGATCCGCGAGATGTAAGCATTGTCGATTTCTTGGAAAACGTGGGGCGGGGTTACCGAATGGTTGCCGAGCCGCTGCCCCTTGCCGCCGTTCCCACAACAGCGGGAACCGGTGCCGAGGTCACCAAGAACGCCGTAATCAGTTCGTTGGACCCGCCTTTCAAGAAAAGCTTTCGGGATCCTCGACTTATTCCCCGAGTGGCCGTAGTCGATCCCCAATTGACGGTGTCGTGCCCACCAAACGTTACGGCCGCCGCGGGAATGGATGCAATCACCCAATTGATTGAAAGTTACATTTCAAAAACGGCGAAGCCGATCCCACGGGCATTGGCGATCTCGATTTTACCTGCGGCATTGCCGGCCCTTCCCTCCGCTTACGAACACCCCGACGACCGACAAGCGCGAACCGTGATGGCACACGCCGCCATGCTTTCAGGAATTTGTCTGGCCAACGCAGGACTGGGAATGGCGCACGGTGTGGCAGCCGCCTTGGGCGTATTCAACCAGGTGCCGCACGGATTGGCCTGTGCCGTGATGCTGCCGATCGCCTTGCGGACGAATCGATCTGTCTGCGCTCAAGCTCTCGTCGAGTTGGCCGTCGCGACAGGAACGGTCGCAGAAGGCACTTCGGTCGGCGCCGCGATCGATGCCTTTATCGACCGAATCGAGACATTGTGTTCGCAGCTTGGAATTCCGCACAATTTGCGCGATTTGGGGGTCGAGCGGTCTCAGTTGCCGGCTATTGCAAAGGCTTCGTACGGCAACAGCATGAACGGAAATCCTCGCACGTTGTCGCCCGAGGAACTGACGGCGATTCTCGAAGCGGCTTGGTAACGGTTACGGCGTCAACAGAAGTTCCGTGATCGCGGCGGCAACCCCTGCAAGGCGCAAGAGAGATCCTCCAATCGCCACGCAACGACGTGTATCACCTGCTGCTGGATTTGAAGGCGTCCGGCAGCCAAGAGCGCGGTCGCTTCGAGCGCCGCGGTGCGCCATCGCTGCCACACTTGAGGTCGCACGATCAAATTCACGATCCCTGATTCGTCTTCCAAGGTCATAAACGTGATTCCCTTGGCGGTACCGGGGCGTTGGCGCACCAAAACGATTCCCGCCACGCGGACGGCGGCTCCATCGTCCATTTCCGCCAATTGGGATGCGGGCACGACTCTCAATCGGTCCAGTTCTTTTCGAATATGGGCAAAGGGATGACCACGGAGCGAATGGCCGGTCGTGCGGTAATCCGCCAAGATTTCCTCCAGTTCGGTCATCACGGGCAGCGTTTCCGAAGATGTCTCGTCCCGCCGACACGCGATGTGCTCAACGCGATCGAACAACGGCGCATCCTTTCGATCGACTTCCAGCACCTGCCAGAGAGCCCGCCGTCGGCTCCCTCCCAAACCGTCCATCGCGCCGGCTTTCGCCAGGCGTTCCAAAACGTGTCGCGGTAATCGTGTGCGCCGTGCCAACTGAACGGCGTTGGAAAACGGGCCGTTCTTTCGGCGTTCTTCCACCAGGCATTCTGCATGCCGTCGTTGCAATCCGGCAATTCTTTGTAATCCCAGCCGAACGGCACACCGTTCTTCCAGTTTTACCGCCGCCGAAGAGAGTGCCGATCCTTTGTGTTCGTTATCACTCGATGGGGCTCGACGCTCCAGCGTACATTCCCAATCGCTGTGATTGACGTCCACCGGCAACACCGTGACTCCATGTCGGCGAGCATCGGCGATCAATTGCGCCGGAGCATAGAATCCCATCGGCTGACTATTCAGTAACCCGACGAGGAATGCCTCGGGATAGTAGCACTTCAACCAGGCCGAAATGTACACCAAAAGGGCAAAACTGGCCGCATGCGATTCGGGAAAACCATATTCTCCGAACCCGCGAATTTGCCGAAAGACCGTCTCGGCGTACTCCTCATCGAAACCGTTGTGCTTCATGCCGTCGATCAAACGACGCCGAAAAGCGTCGATCAATCCCGGCCGGCGCCACGCCCCCATGGCCCGTCGCAACTGGTCGGCTTCTCCGGCCGAGAACCCCGCAGCGACCATCGCCAACCGCATCGCCTGTTCTTGGAACAAGGGCACGCCCAACGTCTTTTCCAACACCGCCCGCACGGCTTCGTTGGGATAGACGACTTCCTCTTCGCCGTTTCGACGGCGCAGGTACGGATGGACCATGTCGCCTTGAATCGGCCCCGGACGCACGATCGCCACTTCGATCACCAGATCGTAGAAGCACTTCGGTCGCAGTCGCGGCAACATGCTCATTTGGGCGCGACTTTCAATCTGAAAAACGCCCATCGTGTCGGCTCGACCGATCATTTCATACACTTTCGGATCTTCTGCCGGAATCGTGGCCGGAGTGTATTTTTGCCGGTAGGCTTCGGCAATCGCATCCAGGATCTTGTGAACGGCCGTCAGCATGCCCAGGCACAAACAATCGACCTTCAAAATTCCCAGTTCGTCGATGTCGTCCTTGTTCCACTGAATCACCGTCCGGTCGGGCATGGCCGCATTTTCCAACGGCACGAGTTCGCACAACGGACTGCGCGTAATGACCATTCCGCCGGTGTGCTGCGACAGATGCCGCGGAAACCCGATCAGTTCGCGAGCCGATTCGACCAACAGCATTGTGCGCCGGTCGTGCGGATCGACGCCTGCCTCCCGACATCGCTCGGCCAACTCGGGCTCCTCGTGGAAATGTTCGATTTTTTTCGCTATGCGATCAACTTCGTCCAAGGCAAAGCCCAATGCTTTTCCCGCTTCGCGAACCGCCGAACGCGATCGGTACGTGATGACTTCCGCCGTGATTCCGGCTCGATCGCGGCCGTATTTTCGGTAGATATATTGCAACACCTCTTCTCGGCGTCGATGTTCGAAATCGACGTCGATATCCGGTGCTTCGTCGCGCTCTCGGCTGACGAATCGCTCGAAGAGGAGGTCCATCCTTGCCGGATCGACAGAAGTGATTCCCAGGCAATAACAAACCGCCGAATTTGCCGCAGAACCTCTTCCTTGACACAAAATTCCGCGTTCGCGGGCAAATCGCACCAAGTCCCACACCGTGAGAAAATACGCCTCGTACCGTAACTCCTCGATCAAGGCGTATTCATGATCGAGCAATCGCCGTACCCGTTCGGGCACGCCGTCGGGATAACGCTGTTCAGCGCCTTTTTCCGTCATACGCCGCAGATAACTCATGGGTGTCTCACCGGGCGGCACGACTTCTTCCGGGTATTCGTAGCGCAATTCGTCCAACGAAAACTCGACCTGCTCGGCGATTTCGACACTGCGTCGAATCGCCCGGCGCGCGGGAGACCAGAGTTCGGCCATCTCCTTCGCAGCCCGCAAAAAGCGTTGCGAATTTCGCAGCAAGTCTTTACCCAAATCGGCAACGGTCGTTCCAAGCCGAATCGCATGCAACACCTCGCACAAACGACGGCGCTGCGGTGCGTGGTAAAGTACATCGCCCACAGCGACCAACGGCAATTCCGTAAATTCGGCAAGATCCTGCAATCGTCGGATTCGGCGACGATCGTCGCCCCCGTAATACAAGGCACCGGCCAGGTACGCCCGATCGCGAAAGATGCTGCGCAGCCGCCGATACATCTGCGCATCGGCCGTCGTCTCGTCTTCTTCCACCAACACGCCTGCGGCCAGGCCGTCGGCATGTCGTTCGATGTCGCCCAATCGCAAAAGATATTTCCCTTTTGCCGCTCGCCGCCGTCCGCAGGTAATCAAGCGACACAAATTGGCATAGCCGGTGCGATTCAAACACCACAACACGATCGGCGGCCCATCCGTCGGCCGAATCGTACTTCCCACGATCAACTTGATGCCCGTTTCTTTAGCCCGCACATGGGCGCGCACGATTCCCGCAACGCTAGCCTCGTCGGTGATCGCAAGTGCCGCCGTTCCGGCTTCGGCGGCTCGCTCGACCAATTCGTCGGGATGCGAAGCGCCCTTCAAAAAGGTGAAATTCGAATACGTCAGCAGTTCCGCGTACTCGGCCATGCGTTGCTTTCTCTTAGTCGAACCATCCGTGGAAGAACCAACGTTCCGTCTTCAAATCACGGAACACCCACAACCGCCGACCGTCTTCCATTTCGAGTTGAAAATAATCACGTGCGATCCCCGACTCGCGCCACCAACCGGTCTCGATTCGTTCCGGTCCCCACCAGCGGGCAACACGCCGAATTTCGCCCCCGATCCGTACAAACCGCGGCGGTCCGGATTTGCCCGGCCCGCAGAAAATCGCGACGGGCGGTTCCAGCAGTCTCAAAGGGCGAGGGGCCGTGTTCCGTCGAGCGCCCTTGTGTCGTCGTTTTCGTCGCAAACCTCTTCGTACCGGAATCAATCGCATCGTCCGCTCCGGAGTCGCCTCGAAAACCTCTTCGGCAACACACACATGTTCCTCTCCCAGACGTGCAATCAAGCGTTCAAGCAACCGTTCTACGTTTCGCCGTATTTCGTCTTGCCGTTGCGTGTCGGCGAACAACGCTTGTTGCCGCCATCGCAACGGAGCATCCCTCACTACCGACATTCGAAAGCCGAGAACGGCTTCCTCGCGGCACTTCCGCACCGTATCCAGTGCCAACAACATCGTCAGTCTCTCGGGATCATCAGTCGGCCGGAAAACCGATGCGTGCAGGCGACACGTGGTTCGCGACTCGAACAGCAATCGACATTCAACTTCCAAAATTCCGCGGCCGTGCTGCCGCATTTCTTTCAAAATGCGATGCAAGGCAGACTGCATTGCAACCGCAAGCGATTCGGCGTCCTTCAGCGGAGGCTCGAAGTATTCCTCGACGTCATATCGCGGTGCGACATTCCACGCCGGCAACGGCTCCGGAAGCTTTCCCAACAAGCGATCGAGACATTTGCTCGCTTCTTCTCCCCAGCGAGCCACCACCTGCTCCCGCGGCAAACTCAACAAGGTCGCAACACGTTCGATTCCCAACTCGCGGCAGTCTTCACACACGGCCGGTGGAAAAGGCACATTTGCGATCGGCAACCGGCCGATGATGCGCTGCGAGGCCCGAGAACTCACCCATATTCCCCAAGCCTTCGGTTGCTGATATCGGCTTTGCCTCTCATGCAAAGTGCCCGGCCGCACGAAACGCCGAAAGAGGATCTCGGCCATCGCCGCCGCGGCCGAGGGCGACTCTGTGACGACCGCCGCAAATTCCTCGACTCCCGCCTTCAATAATCCGCAAAATATGCGAACCAAAAGTGCTTCTTCGCTCGGATAGAGATGGAGCACCGGCCGGAAATCCAACCACACCAGATTT
Source organism: Thermostilla marina (assembly GCF_054657455.1). Taxonomy (NCBI): domain Bacteria; kingdom Pseudomonadati; phylum Planctomycetota; class Planctomycetia; order Pirellulales; family Thermoguttaceae; genus Thermostilla; species Thermostilla marina. Next base: position 2,944,021 of record NZ_BAAHYR010000001.1, read on the forward strand.
CCGTCCTGAATCCGACGTCCGCCGGTAAGCGGTGAAAACTGTCCGATCCATCGGGCCAGCAACTTCCACGCTTCTTCCGCTTCCTGCGATCCCCCTTCATCCGATGCTTCCGGAAGCGAACGACACCGGAAACGGAGTTTCGGCAACGGTTCCGGCAGAAACAGGCACAACACGCGTCCCATAACTCAGATGCACCTCGGCCCGACGGTGTTCTACGCAGCTTCCTCGACAATGCAACACCCGAATGCCGATCGTTCGTCGATCGTTTTCTCCGGCTGCGTCGTCCGCCACAGGCTCGACCGCCAACCGGAGGTCGGCCCATGCGGGTCTTTCTTTCATTACCGGTGGACGAATCAACACTCCGCTGGTTCCGTGTTCCTCGGTTGCCAACAAAAACCGGCGATAGGTGGATTCCGGTATTTCATCGAACCATCCGACGGCAATGGCACCGGGGGCTCGCAAAACTTGATCAAAGGCCCAAAACAAGTCCTTTCGACTTCGCACTTGTACAAGCACAAACGAATCACAATCGAACTCTTGGCTCCAAGTTCCCGGCTTGAAAAAGTTCCCTTCCCACGTCGTTTTTTTCCCTTTTTGGTCGGCAGACGGTACCGAATCGAGCACAACGCATATCCCGCCGTCGACGATTAGGTGCGAGGCCAAAAGCAAGGCCGTCGATCCGACCCCGCTGCCCGCCTCGCCAAGGCATTCGATCAATCCCCGTTCCGGCACTCCGCCTCCCGGCAACAAGCGATCGAGCGACGGCAGACCGGTCGAAACTTTCCGCGGTTCGGAAGAATCGGTTCGCTCGAACCACTCGGCCCTTTGAGCCGCCAATTGTCGTCGCAACGCTTCCACCACCGTTGCCCGTCGATCGATCGTCCCGATGTCGGGGCCAAGTTCCCTACCGGCGCCCACCTTGTCTTCTCCCTTGGGATCGGTACCCTTGCAAATCGAGACCGCCGGAATAATGTACACATGAACACTATCGTCGTCAAGCATCGCGTTCTTGACTTTTCTGCCGCTTCGATTTGCCCCACTTCCCACGTTTGTCGGTTTCTCGCTGTCCTTGGCTAGACAAAAACTGCCCATGCGCCATTTGCGAATACCGCAAAAGGTTGCATACAGTCGGACCAACCGTTGACAGTATTTCTCGTCCAGGTAAAGCTGAATCCGACGTCGTAAGCGCGCCCCCGCGGCCGGGTTTCGTTCCGGCCCCCAAAATCTTCCCCCCGCTTCGGAACCGAGATTGTTTTCCTACCTTTACGCACCTTCGAGAGGTCGCCATGAAACACACCATCTTTGCCTTTGCTCTTTTAGCCGCGTGCGCCGCGTCCCTGTCGGCCTATTCCGGCCAACCGTACTTTCAACCCGGCGAAGATCCCCGCCCCGATGGAATGGTTTGGCAGCGCGTCGAAGAACTTTCCGACGAGTTCGACGGCGACAGCCTCGACCTGTCGAAATGGCAAGCCGAACCGGAGGCCAACGGTTGGCGGTGGTACGGTCGTCCACCTGGTTTGTTCCGCGCAAGCAACGTGACGGTCGCCGAGGGACAGCTCCAGGTGACCGTCAGTAAACTCGAAGAACCGGTCGTCAAAGGCGGACACACCTTCACTCACCAAGGCGCCATCGTCCGATCACTGCATCCGGGACACGTCGGTTGGTACTTCGAATGTCGCATGAAGGCCAACGCCACCGTGATGTCGTCCACGTTTTGGCTGATGACGAAGAACAGTACCGGCAAACGTCTCGAAACCGACATTCAGGAATGCGTGGGGCGGACGACCGAACTAACCGAAAAATGGGGCAAAAACTGGGACGAAATCTTTCATTCGAATCTGATTCACCGCGTCAGCAACACGAACCCTGAAAAGGTGCAACTTCAAGGGCACATCAAAACGCCGACCAAGAACCACGAACGCTTTTACGTGTACGGCGCGTGGTGGAAGTCACCGGAAGAGGTCCAATTTTTCCTCGACGGAAAATATGCCTACTCGATCCGTCCCCAGGTTGCCTGGGATGTACCGGCCTACATTCAAATGGCCGTCGAGGTCTATGACTGGAACCCGGTCCCCGAGAAAGATTGTCTCATCGAGACGGGCACACGCGACCAGCGAACGACTCGCTACGACTGGGTGCGCGTATGGAAACTCGTCCCGGCCGAAGCCGATGCTTCACCTTGACCGGGCCGTCGCTCGCGCCCGTCACCGATCACCGGTTTGCGTATCTCGTGAACTGCTCACCGGCGCCGCAAGGCCGGAACGATGTCGCCATCCTTGCCGGCACAGGACGTATGTACGTCTTGTAAAACGCGACCGTGCGCACACCTCTCGCCTCGGCAACGACAAGTCCTGCCGTCGAAACCAAAGTTGAACAATGCGCCCCGGCGGCTTGTCTCAAAACGTCTTTGCAAGCCGCGCGAGCATCCAAAGAATGGCGTCCCGAACGGCAAGAGCCGGCTTCTGCGCTCAAGTTGCTGAGTGCGCGACGCTCGGGCGCACAAACCGCTCCGACAGCCGATGTTTCTCACACGACACCCAAACCCGGCTTGTGCAGCAGGCTGTCAGCTTGGGGTTCCGTTCAGACGCTCGTTCGTACGAGGATTTTTCTCCCGGCGCACACACGCAGCCTGCCTGCGGGTCGGCGGGAAGAGAAGGCTCCCTGACGGAATGTGGCTCGGATCTTCGGATGCCGCTGAGTGGGATGCCGTGCGTGGTGTAATCGCCCCCTCGCCGTACTTCCGCGGTTGCTACTGGGGATGGGGCGTTGAATGTCGAAGAGCCGGAGCACGGGTTGATTGGAAAGGCACAGCGGACCAAACGGTCTTCGGAATTCGGCAATCGCCACGGAGAGACACCGCGCCCCCGAATATCGCGTTACGGCCCACCAACCCGGGTTTTGTCCGCAGAGCGAGGCAGATTCGAAATGGCGGCCGAAATCCGGCGTGCTAGTGTCAGCAAGCTGGAGATGACACCCCTAAGCCCAGGGGTTAGCACCCCGTGCCGCGAGGCCGTCACGCTGGTGTACGTTTCCGGCACTGGAGTACCCCGCGCTTCCGCCGAGGCGGGTCGCACCTTTGCCGGTCGAAGCCCAAAGCAGCGCAGCCACGCCTCGCACGAAGCACCGGCCGTGGTCGACGGCCTGCTCCGTCGTCCTATTGCCTCGCTCGCGACTGCGTGCCGTCCGCTTGAACCCGGCTAACAGTGGATAGGTAACCGTGTATTCATTGAGCTTGAATCCATTTCCTCTAACTGGCATGCGCGGAAGGGCTATCAGCTGCGCCATTACCTCGGTGGGCTGGCCCACCCCCCCTGGATTCCGAGTTCGACGTCTGTTGCGATCCTAAAGTATCGCCAAGCGGCCCAGCATTTCCATACGGCGCGCCGGTCGGCGCTTCGCCAGTCTTCATCGAACAGAAGGCAACCACCTCAGATACCGTCACGCCTTTTCTCAAGAGCCACTGCATTTCCTGCGTGGAAAGCACAATGCCAAGTTCCTTTCGTAACACATGCCGAAAGAGAAGCGGCGACATGTCGTCATAGGGCCCCCAGAACAACAGTTCGATCGGATCGTCGGGATGAAGCACAACATGCGAAAGTCCCTTCTCCGCCGCCACAACACTCGTTATAAGGTCGGCAATCCTTTGATGGGAGGGTGAATCCGCCCGATAACCGATACCAGAACGCGCGGTCAATTGGCCCACAATTTGCCGCTCTATGGGAATCAGAACCTCCCGCACGTGCACCCACCAACGACGGCGACGCCGCCACGAGCCGAACAGCCAGCCAACGATAGGAATTCGCTCTAACGTAGACTCCGGCAGACCAGATACCAAATCTGGGGGCGGCCATGGCGATGGAAATTGCAACGGTTTAGAAAGATTCATACCAGCACGCTCTCACAGTTTGCAAACGTTCGCCGACCTGCGACTCCACAGTCTCCAGGAAGCGACTATCCCGTCGTCAGCGTACACGTCTAAAGCACTCTGCGTCCCCCGTGAACCCCGTTGGTTGCCGTCAGAACCTCTGTCCTTCCATGCATTGGGATGAGCACCATGCGTAGATCGCGGCTTCCACGATCGCGATGAACTCGCACGCGCGCATGCCAGCCCGTAAGGTCACCGACAGAGAATTCGCCAACCCGGGCGGCAATTTCAGCTTGAGTGCCTTGCGAAGTGCCTGAGCCGCCTTACGTTCTTCAGCGAGAACGGGTGCCACGCTTGGACAGCAATCCCTTGCCCGCGACACCCAGACAGAAATCCGACTCACCTGAGGCGAAAGCGAATCCGTTCCCGGCGGGCGCGGCACCGTAGAGAAGGCGTACGTATACCCACCAACCGTCCCCAAGCCAGTGAGTGCTGCTATGAGCTGCCCCTCCGACTGGTTAACGCAACGTTGAACACATTTGACACGCTCCCACGCCTCGCCCCAGGCGTTCGGCTCATCGCTTGGTAGTGCGCCGACGATGTCCCACCTGCCGGACCAGGCGTAGAACTCTCCACAGGCCGAGGTGCAGCACGTCGCAGCGAGGCCGCCACAGTCCGTCTGAACCGACGTGGTGCTCCAGTTGTACCAGTGATCGTAACACTCGCAGCTAATCGGAACGGTGCCCTTTGGATCAACCCAACTTGTGGGCTTGTTCCCCACGTATGCGTACAGGTTAGGACCACCGCTACACCCCACCGGGTCCTCGCTCAGCCACCTTCCCATGGCCGGGTCGTACCAGCGGTTGAGGTTGTTTTGAAATCCTGTGTCGGCGTCCAGCGGCCGGGCGGTGAAGAGGAACAGAGAATCCACCGCCGGCTCACGCCGGCGGCTCGGATTCCGACGTGACCTTGCCAAACGTGTCATAACCGATGTGGCTGACCACGCTGGTTGTCCCCGTCTGCGGATCGTATTTGGCAATGTCGCGCACGGTGTTTAGGTGGTCCGTCAACGTCCATTGGACCAGGTCCGCCGTGCCGCCGTCAACTTCTTCCTCGGCCAGAATCTGGTCCACCGCCGGGCCCCAGAGGTAACGCTGCCGCAGGTGGCCGACCTGCATGGGACCCGAGTTGGTACGCCAAAAGTCCATCACGATCTGGTTGCCGTCGTAGGCGAAAATCCGCCGCTGCTCCGCGTGGCCGTCGCCGTCGGCATCGAGCCGCTTGTACACCCAGCGGTTGGCGTGGTCGTAGGCGTGCTCGATCACCCGGTCTACTGCCGCGGCGTAGCTTGCCCGGTGCTCCGAGTGGTGCTTTTCTGCTTGCCGCCCTTTGCATTGATTTGCACCGCCTTGCACTGAAGCTACCCGAGAGACCGAACCGCGCCGATCCCAGGGCTGGCATCCAGTGGAGCGGCGGCATGGCCGGGGAAACGCGCTCTGACCGATGCGAAGCAGAACGCGCCACCCCGCAGCCAACTTTGTGAAATCGCCCACGCATGACGCTGATGGCTCCATCGGGTACGGCGTTCTTCATGATCCTATCGCCATACCTCTGTAGAGGTATTTCTGGCTTCTCAGATTCTCTGCGTCAGATTCTTGAGGGGGGAGAGCACATTTTTCTAGAATGCGTCTCACGCTGGCATCCAGGCTTCTGGTCTTTTCGCCAGGGATGCCCGCGAGCCGATGCGACCGGGGGTGGGGTCGTGACCGCCTTTGCCGAAATCTCTGATACCTGGAAAGCGGCCACCTATGGTGCTGGCTGGCCGTTCTCCGGGCTCATTTCTCCAGGGTTTGCTACTCGTAGCGCACTTTGCGCGCGTAGTTGACGGAGCAGGACAGTATGCACAAGCCATTTTACACCTGGACCAACTTCTTCCGACGGCTGGGTTTGAAGCCAAAGCGGACGAGAAGGCCTGCCGGGCTAAAGCCCCGTAGCCTGAGGCTTGAGCCGCTGGCCCCTCGCGAGATGCTGGCGGGCGACGTGTTGCTGAGCGGGTTCTACGGGGACGGTGGGCACCTGGTGGTCAAATATGACGTAGTGGGCGAAGATGCGCAACCGTTCGAAGTGGGCATCTATCGCTCCACCGGCGATGCGGCCGCCGAGACCTTGGTTGCCAGTGCGCGGGTAAGCAAGCCGGCCGACTTGGCGGCTGGCACCGGCCACAGCCTTGCGATCAATGCGGCCTTGGCCGATCTCGAAGCCGATTACGTGCTGCTGGCCAAGATCCAAGGCGATTCAAAACCCGGCCATTCGGCCGCCAGCGAAGTGGTCCAATGGGAAGACATGCGTGTCTTCGATGGCGGGGCGTTTCTGGCTCCCGATGGCGCGCTGCACGTGCATGGGACGGCCGGGGATGACCAGGTGGCCGTAGCGGTCGCCGATTCCGGCGGAGTGCGCGTGCGGCTGAACGGCGTCTGGTACGCTTACAAACCCCATGAGGTGTCGAGCGTCCACATTCGCACGCACCAGGGGGACGACATCGTCGCCACAAGCGCCCTGGTAACCGCGCCGGTGTGGGTTTTCGGCGGCGAGGGGAACGACTACGTGCTCGGGGGCAGCGGGGACGATCTCGTGGTGGGCGGAGCCGGGGATGACCGTCTTTATGGCGGCCCGGGCAACGACATTCTGGTTGGGGGCGAGGGGAACGATTATCTCCACGGCGGGCAGGGGGACGACATTATTCACGGTGGGGCAGGCGAGAACACGCTGATTGCGGCCGCAGGGGAAGACGTAGTTTGGGGGGGAACCGGGCAACAGCTCTTGGACGCTCGCTCCGCCACGACGTTCGATGCTGTGGCGGACGAAGACGGCTTGGCCGAAGCGCTTCTTGTCGCCGGCGGCGAGCGTTCCGGATTGTTGTCGCCAAGCGACGCGACCTCCGGGTCGCAGTCACCCTCGAGGCGTTTGGCGTGGCTGGACGACTCGCTTGCCGGCACGAGCGGTTTTGGGGTCGCGGTGGATCAAGAGCAGGGCGGTTCGCCGCTGAAGCGCGAACTGCCGGTCAGCGGAGCGGCCACGGCAGTTGCGGGTAGTCAGGCAGTGGGTGTGGCTGGCGACCACACCGGCGGTGGTCCATTCCTGAAGCGCGAGACGCCCGTCGAGGAACAGGAGTTTGCCCGGCTGTCAGCCGACCGGGGCGGACTGGCGGGCTTGCAGGGCGTGGCCGCAGGCAAGCCGGCCAGCGGCAAGATTCCTGTCGGGTTGATGTCCGCTGGAGGAGTCGCGTTTGAGCGCTATCAAGGTCGGCAGGGCGGGTCCGTGGGGACCGGCCGAGCAGAATGGGCCGGAAAGCAGTCCAACAGCCGTGGGGTGGGCTTTGCCGAGGCCCAGCCGGGGTTGGCTGGCCGGCAGGTGCCCGCGGTCGCCGCGCCGAGTGCGTTCGAGCCCGCGCCACGCGATCTGCGAGCGCCAGGGCAGCCCGGCGGCGGCTTCATGACCCTATCTTCCGGGAGCGGGAGTGGCAGCGGGTCCGGCGGTAGCGGTTCTGCCTCCGGTTGGGGCTCGGCTTCCGGGGGCAGCGGCTCAGCTTCAGGCTCCGGTTCGGCCGGCGGCGGGTCCGGATCTGCTTCCGGGGGAATCCCCCAGCCGGTCTTCCAGCCGCCGCGCCACGTGCTCCATACAGGCTACGTGGTCGATCCGGCCGTGCCCTTCATTCCGGCGGAGATCGGGAACTACGGCTCCACGATCGAAGACAACACGACCCGCCAGGAAAGCTGGGAAGAGGGCGGCATCACCTACACGGCAACCATCGTCAACAACTCGACGCTTTCCATCACGGCCACCTTCGGCCCCGGCAATACCTGGACCTACGACGAATCGCTCGTTTCCAGCTTCACGGTGACCACGACCGGCAGTGACGGTTCGACCGCCTACGAATCGGGCACTTACGACTACACGTTCACCGCCTCGGGCACCACCGACGCGTCCGGGACCGTGGAAACCACGGGCTACACCTTCACCGCCAACGGCACCAGCAGTGCCAGCGGCTCGGTCACCCAAACCTACAGTTCCGGCGGCTGGAGCGACACCAGCACGTACCAGTGGACCTGGTCGGCGAGCTTTCAGGATGCCGTGAGCAACACCACCGACTTGGCCGCCGGCAGCGGTTCGGGCAGCGCCTCGGGCAGCGGATCGACCAATTTCTCCTACTCGGCCAGCGGCTCCTACTCCTATAGTTTTGACGGCGGCTCGGCCAGCGGCACCCTGAGCGCCTCCGGCAGCGACGGCATGTCGTATGGCTACGCGATCACCGCCTCGTGCTCCGGCGGCCAGTGGAGCAAAGCTGGCAATGCCACGGTCAACGAAAACGGTACAGCCGACTACTCCCACACGGGCACGGGCAGCTATGCGGCTTCAGGCAGCGGTTCGGCGTCTTCGTCGGGCAGCGGTAGCGCCAGTGGCGGGGGCAGCGGCGTCCCCTTCGAGTTCCAGTGGAGTTACAGCGGTTCCTTGGGCGAATCGGCCACGCAGACTTCTTCCTACCAAGGCACCACCCAGTTCAGCCTCGCTTCCGAGGGCACTTGGCAAGCCACCGCGGGCAGCCTCTCCGGCAGCGGCTCGGCCACCTGGTCGTACTCGGCCAGCGGCTCCTACTCCTATAGTTTTGACGGCGGCTCGGTCAGCGGCACGTTCTCCGCCTCCGGCTCGGACGGGTTTTCCTACCAGTATTCCGTTAGCGCGAGCAACACCGGCGGCCAATGGACCGAAAGCGGCACCGCCTCGCTCACCCAGACCGGTTCTGCAACCGCCACCTACGGTGGCTCGGGAAGCTTTGCCGCCTCGGGGCAAGCCAGCGCCTCCGGTAGCGGTTCTGGGTATAGCTGGAGCTATGGCGGCACAATCTCCGAAAACGGCAGCGACCAGTCTTCCTACGGCGCCGCCACCCAATTGGTGCTCGATGCCCAAGGCAACTGGGAGCCAACCACCGGCAGCGCCTCGGGCAGCGGGACGAACCAGTGGTCCTATACCTGGGAGGGCTCGTATTCTTACAACGGCGACGGGCTCTCCCTAAACGGCAGCTTCACCGACAGCGGCAATGACGCTTTCTCTTACGGTTACGCTGTTACCGGCAATTCCAGCGAGGGCCAGTGGGACGAGACCGGCACCGCCACCGTCACCCTCAGCGGCCAGAACAGCTTCTCGTATCTAGAGAGCGGCAGCCTGGCCCTGGCCGGCGAAGGCTGGACCCTGACCGGCAGCCTGATGAGTAGCGGCAGCCAGGACGCCTCCTGGTCGTACGACCTCGACCTGGACCTTGACTCGCAAGGCACTTGGCAAGCCACCAACGGCTCCGGCGGCTCCTCGGGCTTGGGCGAGCTGCATTCGTCGTTCACCGGCAGCGGCAACTACTCCTACGCCCTCGGCGACGGCAACATCAGCGGCACGTTTGGTCTGACGACCAGCGAGCACGTGGCCCCCTTCATGTTCTCCACTTCGGCCACCTATTCTGAGGGCCAGTGGAGCGAGTCCGGCAACGCCACCGCCACCGCCACCGGCCAAGGCAATTCCAGCTACACCGGCACCGGCACCGTCGGCATGTCGGGCCAACAGTGGAACGCCTCGATCACCGTCAGCGAAAACGGTAACGACAGCTACCTGTACCTTTACACCCTGGGCTATGTCCTCGACGACCAGGGCGCCTGGACCCTGGATAGCGCCAGCGGCGGCATCGGCGGCAGCGGCCTGGCCAACTGGTCTTACTCGGCCGGCGGCTCCTACTGGTACGACGTGGGGCTGAGCACCGTCATCGGCGACTTCTCGGAGTTCGCCGAGGATCACATGGCCTATTCCTACAACACCACCGACACCGCCGCCGCGGGCGTGTGGACCCACTCGGGCACCGGCACCTGGAGCGATCACGGCAACGGCAACCGCTCCTTCTCGGCCAACAGCCCGTACACCACCGCCGACGGCTACAGCGGCACGGTCCACGAAAACGCCTACGAGTCGTTCAACTACAACTACACGGGCAACCCCGCCCTCGATGCCCAGGGCAATTGGTACTGGTCTGTCGGCAGCGGCCAGTCCAGCGGCAATGGCCACTGGACCTTCAACCGAAGCGGCAGCAAGCCGTACAGTCGCACTGACGGCCAAACCTACTCTGTCTCCGGCACCAGGACGGAAAATATCACAGATCAACTCTCCTACTCGTACTCCACGCTGGCGGCCGTCAACGCCCAAGGCGTCTGGGTTGTCAACGGCGGAGCCACTGCCCAGGCCAGCGGCCAAGCCACCTGGGCGTACTCCGCCAGCGGCTCGTTCTCTTCTAGTTCCAGCTCCTCTGGCTCCAGCACGACCTACAGCGCCACCACCAGCGAAAATGGCTCCACCGGCTCGGGCTACAACTTCTCGCTCCAGTTCGAGCTAGTCGATGACACCTGGCTGCCCACCACGGGTCAAGGCGCGGTCACCGCCACCCGGGAGGAACACTTCTCCCACACCGGCACCCGCCAGACCGACGAGCACGTGACTTCGAATAACTCGGGCAACAGCGGCCGACGCGACACCTCCAGCACCCTCACCCAAGGCCAGACCAAGGACCTCTCCTACCAGCGCACCGACCACTACCTCTGGGCCCCGGGCTCGGCCTTTGGGTCCGGCAGCGGCTCCGGCTCGGCCAGCGGATCGGCCACGAGCCCGTGGCGCCTGACCCAGATCGAAGAGTCGGGAAATGCCACTGCCACGCGCCAACTCGATTACGACTATAGCGGCAGCGGCAGTTCCTGGTCCCAGTGGGGCGATGCGATGGAAGGGGGCTCCGGCAGCAGCTCCTGGTACGCCGTGCGGTCCATCCACCAGGAAAGTCACTCCACGGAAAGCCTCAATCGCACGATCAGCTTTAGCGCCTCGGGCCGGACCAGCAGCTCGGGCAGCAATGTTCGCTCGGCCACGGCCGGCGGGGCGGCCGATTCGTTCTACGACTCCGAGTGGGAGGACCACTGGTGGATCGGCCCGGAGAGCTGGGCCAGCGGCGGCACCTGGCAGAACGCCACCTACGACGACTACAATTACCAGTACCAGTGGACCAAGGTCTGGGTGCCTGAGGGGGAACCCAACGTGACCGAGTCGGTCACGAACCACGTCACCGGCATTGAGAACGGCACTACGACCGGCTGGTGGACCTGGTCTTACGCCGGAGGCTTCGGTTCCGGCTCGGGCAGCGGGAGCGGCTCCTCCAGCAGCACCAGTTGGGGCGGAAGCTGGAGCCCCTCCTACGATGAAACCGTCACGTATCCCGGCTTCTACGAGGGGGCCTACTACGCGACGGCCTCCGGCGGCTATTCCAGTGGCGGTAGCCCAGAAGAATACTTCGCCTACCTCGGCGATGCTTTTTCGTCAGGCGGCGGCACCCCCGGCTCCGGCGGCGGGATGTTCCCGTTTGCGTACCGAGACGAGGAGCTGCTGCTTCAGCAGGGTGAAGGTGGGTCCGTCGCTCAACAGGCGAGCACCGGAGAGGCGCGTGCCGGCGGGCATGCGTGGCATTTGGTCGACCCGGGGGGCAGGCAGGAACACCCGGGCACTGCGAAGAACAATGCGGACACATCATTTGCTGTGGCTGCCGCGAAGCGGGCTCATGGCAGCGGAGAGGCCGTCGAGGCTCAGGCGAATGGGGAGCCATCGGCCAACCGTGACCGAAGACTGCCCGAATGGCGCTGGTGGAACCCGTTCACGTGGTTCAATTGGGGAGTTGACTGGAGCGAAGCGGTGGACCAGGAGATCGCCCTGGTCCGTCAGTTGAACCAGACCTTCGGCACCATGCACACGCGGCTCGACCAGTTCACCGCCGAGGAGCGCGCGATGATCGAACAGGCCCTGGGCCAGAAGTTCAACTGGGAGGCAGCCAGCGCGATCCGGGCTTCCGAAGGGGAGTTGCGCGTACGCGACAAGGTCCTGCTGGGTTCGCAGGTATCCCTTGTGGCAGCCGCCACAGCCGACGCCGCAGCCGCAGGGTGTGCTGCCGCCGGGGTGAATCCCTGGATGGGTACCGCGGGAATTCACGGACCACACCACGGACTTGCCACGCACGCTGAACTCATCCTGCGCGTTGCTCCCCACAGGGTTCTCAAAGTGATCGTTCCGGGCAAATCGCGGTGGCTTTGGTGGGGCATTAAGTAGCGCGAGGTATGGCATGATGGGCAACGCTTTCAGAATTCCTGATTTCCGAACCGGCGATCTGGAGCTGCGCTACGAGAATGGAGTCGTTTGCATTTATGGAACGGCAGAGGGCCTCCGACAGCTAGCCGCGTTTTGCCAGGAACTGTCGAGCAGCCCGGAAATGAGTCATATTCACTTGGAGGATTATCCGATTCTCACAGCGCACTCCGAGAAGGGTGCCATAGCCATTTTTCCAAAGGCAGTTCCGTCGGCATCGGAGACCAAGAGCCTTTGGAGCTTGTTCGCAGGTCGCTGCGCGCGATTGTTTCGGCAGTGGGGGTTCAGAGACTGATCAACAGGCGTAGCGCCGCTATGTGTAACGGCGTGTAGGGGCTGATACGCGCAGCGGTGCCTACCGATGCCAAGGACGCGGCCATCGGAGGAGCCGAGGCCGGCGCAGTGGGCGGTGCTTTCGGCGGGGCATTCCGGGCCTACGGGGCCGTACGCGGCTTGCGACCGGCCGCCGGCAGTGTCAGAGCGACCGCCCACGGCTATCAGCGACTTTTGGAACGGGGCTGGACGCTTGCTGAGTACAACGCTATGAAGGCCGGAGGCCGTGTCCTGACGCAAGTTGACGGGGCCAAGGTCTATATTCTGGAGGTTGCTGTCGGCAAGTTCAATGTCATTGTGGAGAATCCGCAAACTGGCAAGGTGATTACCTCTTTTCGGCATCTCAGCAAGAAGTCCCTAGAGGGGCTAGCGCGAAACTATGGCTGGCACTAACAAAGTGGAATCCGAGTGCGTTTTCTGTGGCAAGACCATTCCCATTGCGGGCTTTGATCCTTGCCAATTAGTCCTGATCACCAACTGGACGGAACCGCGAGAACATCAGCTCGAGCAGGTCTTTTTTTGCCATGCGGAGTGTTTCCGCCGCCTTGTCCGCCCGGGCTCCCCAACCATACCGCTTGTATTTGCCCTGGGTGAGCGATGGTGGGAAGACCGCTGATTTGCCAGCCGATCGATCACATTGCTCGGCATCCACGCTCCAACAGACCGTAGGTCGTCCACCCTGCGCCTTCGACGTTGATCCTCCAGACACTCCAGGAGCGCCGGTGCCCGCTCCGCTTCGGCCAGCGGCCGGGCCGACTCGTTCTACGATTCCGAGTGGGAGGCCCACTGGCGGATCGAGCCTGAGACCTGCGCTAGCGGCGGGAGCTGGCAGAACGGCACCTACCATGACTACAATTACCAGTACCAGTGGACCAAAACCTGGCAGGGCCAAGGGGAGCCCGACGTGAACGAGTCGGCCACGAACCACGTCACCGGCCTGGAGAACGGCCGGGCGAGCTATTGGTGGGAGCACACGTACCCGGTCGGGGAAGGGACGCAGACCGACGAGGACTCGTCCTCCGTCCCCTGGAATCGCTCCTACGACACCACGGTCGGCTATCCCGGCTTCTACGGGGCGGCCTACTACGGGCTGGACTACGGCGGCGGCCGGGAAGAGTATTTCGCCTACCTCGGCGACGCCTTTTCCTCAGGCGGCGGCACCCCCGGCTCCGGCGGCGGGATGTTCCCGTTTGCGTACAGCGAGGAGGACCTGCTCTCCACCCAGGGGCAAGGCGGTACGCAATACGCCATGGCGCTTGCCGGGCGGGTGGATCGGGGTGGGGACGCCCAACGCGCTCGGCCCGATGCGCTGCGAGAGTGGGCTCCGTGGCCACCCGTTTCCGGCGTGGCCACGTCCCGCCCAGTGGCAACCGGGCAGGCTTTTCGTGAAACCCCCTCAGCGGGTTCTCTGCCGGGGGACGGTTCAGGCGGCGCGGTCCTCATGGGCGAAGCGGAAGATGGCTCACAGGAGGAAGACGGCAACTGGTGGAACAGTAGCGGCTGGTTGTGGCTGAACCCGTGGTCTTATCCCATCCTTCGGGTACCCATCAACTATTACACCGGTTACTACGATGCACTCGATCGGGCGAAGGAGCTGGAAGTTGCACGGCAGGCCCGAGATCCCAACCGCATTATGCGGGCGGGCGACATTCCGTCTCTCACGCAGGGTGTTTCGCAGTGGGAAGCGGCAGCCAGGGCCGAATCGCAAATCAAGCAGTTTGGGCGAGATCGCATTGCCGACGCGGTCTACATCGCCGGGGGCGAGATCGTTGGGATGGCGGCCGAGGCCCGGGCTGCGGGACGGGTGCAGCAGCTCGGCCGCGGGTCGACAGCAAACCTGGCCAAGGGAAGCAAGCTTGCCGAGACCCTCCGAGAGCAGCTTGCCATCGAACAGGCGTTGGCGAACCCGAAGGCGGGCAAGATCATCGGGAGCATCGAAATGACCGACCCGCGCTGGCCAGCGAGTGAAGGTTGGGTCAAAATGACGCAGTTCATCAAGCCCGGAGGCGAGCCGATCGAGGTGCACTATCTCTATAACACGATCACAGGCGCCGTGGACGACGCGAAAATCATCATACGAGGAGCACGATAGGAGCTAGGACTCATGCGTGTGCGTGCCAAGTTTCCGGACCAACTGGTGATTCCTCCAGAGATTGAGCCGTATTGCAGGCAGCGGTTCATAACGGGAGGTAAGGAATATGAAGTACATGCAATCTACTGCGTAGATGGACTGATTTTTCTCCAGTACGTCGACGATCTTGGATATCCTTCGTTTCATCCAAGTATCTTATTCGATGTTGTAGATACCTCCATACTGAGTGACTGGGTGTGCAATGTTTTCGCACCCGAACCAGATTTTGGAGCTGTTCTGGCGCTGGGGCCGGAGTTTGTCGTGAAGACCAAGGGCGCATTGCAAGCGATGATTGAACACGAGGCTGACCAAGTGGACCTGTTTTGGAAGCGCATCGAGAGTATCGAGAAAGCGCGGGAGGAGCAGCGATGGCTGGACGAGTTGGAGAAGGAGGAAGGGCAGACCAAGTAGGCGCGCCCGGTTTATCCCAGCCACACGAGTCCGTGCGTTAGCTCGGGGAGGCCGGGCTTGATATCAAGATTCTCGAGACGTTCCAGCAGTGTGGGTGGCCGTTCGGCCACGGCCGGCGGGGCGGCCGATTCGTTCTACGACTCCGAGTGGGAGGACCACTGGTGGATCGGCCCGGAGACCTGGGCCAGCGGCGGCAGCTACCAGAACGCCACCTACGACGACTACAATCACCAGTACCAGTGGACCAAGACCTGGCAGGGCCGAGGGGACGGCGCGGTGAATACTTCGTCCACGAACCACGTCACAGGCCTGGAGGACGGCACGGCAGGCTATTGGTGGACGCACACCTACCCGGAAGGGGAAGGGACCCAGACCGAAGGGGACTCGTCCTCCGGCCCGTGGAACAACTTCTACGACACGACCGTCCCGTATCCCGGCTTCTACGAGGGGGCCTACTACGCGACGGCCTCCGGCGGCTATTCCAGTGGCGGTAGCCCAGAAGAATACTTCGCCTACCTCGGCGATGCTTTTTCGTCAGGCGACGGCAGCCCGGGCTCCAGCGGCGGCATGTTCCCCTTCGCCTACAGCGACGAGGAACTGCTGTTTGGGCAGGGTGCTGTCAGCACTCCCAATCAAGCGGCAATAAGCATAGACAGCGGCGCGGCGGCTCGTGAGTTCCTGCCTCTGGCGGGGGACTATAGGAAGGAGCAGTCTGACGCTGCGAAGGACAAAAGCAATCCGCGGTTTACTTCCACTTCGACCAAGCAGGCCCCTGGGAGGGCACAAGCGGCTGAGGTCAGGGGGAGTGGCGAATCGGATGGAGCGGGCGAAGGGGAGCGAAAACTGCCCGAATGGCGCTGGTGGAACCCGTTCACATGGTTCAGTTGGGGGATCGACTGGAGCGACGCGGTTGACCAAGAGATCAAGATTGTTCGCCAATTGAACCAGACCTTCGGCACCATGCACACGCGGCTCGACCAGTTCACGGCCGAGGAGCGTGCGATGATCGAACAGGCGCTGGGCCAGAGGTTCAACTGGGAGGCTGCGAGCGCGATCCGGGCTTCCGAAGGGGAGTTGCGGGTGCGAGACAAGGTGCTTTTGGGTTCGCAGGTTTCGCTCGCAGCGGCCGGTGTGGCCGACGCCGCGGCGGGCGGTGTAGCAGTGTACGAAGCCGCGACGGGGACAACCTTTTTAGTAGAGGGAGCATCGGTTGGCGGGCGCATGGGGAGTGGCGGTATCTTCCAGATCCGGGCCGCCGGAAAACCACCTTTGATCCGGTTCGATTACCACGCCATCAAACCCGGCGGTGCCAAGGTTCCGCACATTGATTCGCCGCCACTGGGGTGGCACCATTGGCCGTGGGAATGAGTTTCGTGAGCGATCGGCAAGTATGTCTTCCGAGGACGCGATTGTGACGCGAATTCGCGACGCGGGTTCCTTGCTTGCGGCGAGGGAGTATCTGCTCGATGCGGTTCTACCACTGGATTGGGTGACACACGATGAGACACAAGGTTTGTTCGAGGCGATCCTTTTGCTACCAGACAAGAGGCTTTCACGGTATAAAAAGCTCGGTCTCTTGTTTTGGCGGCGAACAACGCCATTTCGGCGATGGAAGCTCCTTTTTCACGCAGTGAGATCCGTCGAGTATAGATTTGAAACGGGATCTATGCGAACAGGCGATTTCTCAATTGGAGACATAACCTATGACTGGGACCGAAGCCTTTCAATCGTTACGCACGAAGGTTTGACCATTCGCGTTGGCATGAATCGTCTCCAGGGCGAGCTCATACCCTGCGCAGAAATCGACCCGCAGCGTATTCTGCGCACAATTGTCGTTCGGTTTTTCCGGCCGCCTGGGGAAGTTAATATATCAGGTTTTAAGTGAGAGCGTGTAATAGGCACGGCATTAAGGCTATGACGTCGCAAGCAGGGTTGCGCACCCGAACGCCACCTACGATGAGTACAATTACCAGTACGAGTGGACCAAGACCTGGCAGGGCCAAGGGGACGGCGCGGTGAATACTTCGTCCACGAACCACGTCACAGGCCTGGAGGACGGCGTAACCAATCGTTAGCGGAGTCGGCAGGTCACCGGGGTTGGGAACGCGGGCTGGGATGTCGGCGTACTTAGCAAAACAGTTCATGCAGCAGCGAATTGTTTTGGGCATGGGGAGTGGTCGGTGCGGGACGCTATCGCTGGCCCAGCTCTTGAGCCGCCAGCCTGGCGTGACGGTTTCGCACGAGGACCCGCCGCTTTTGCCCTGGCGGCGGGAGGCGGGGTGGGACGTGATCCGCGAGCGGTTTGCCCGGTGGCGTCGCTCTCGGCGGGGGGAGATCGTCGGCGACGTGGCGTCGTTTTATCTTCCTTACGTGGAAGATGCCATTGCCCTAGAGCCGGCGATTCGCATCGTATGTCTGAAGCGGCCGCGGGAGGAGGTAGTGCGCAGCTTTTGCCAGTGGCTGGATCGGGTGCAGCCGGTGCCCACCAATCACTGGGCCGAGGAGCCGGCGGGTGGCTGGTACCACGACCCCGTGTGGACCCGCATCTTTCCCCAATACGACATCCAGGATCGCGAGGCAGGCATTCGCCGCTACTGGGATGAGTATTATGCCAGGGTGGAGGAGCTTGTTGCACGGTATCCAGAGCACGTGCGGGTATTCGATACAGACTGGGCCTTGAATACGGAGGGGGGGCTGCGGGAGCTTTTGGCGTTTGCGGGCATTCCGCCCGAGCGGCAGGTGGTGGCAGCGGGCCTGCGGGTGAACAAGGTGCCCAACCGGCCGGGGCGGGGGGCTTTTGCGCGCTCTGGCTGGCATCCCGCGGACCCGAGGCGGTGTGTGATCCTGGTGCCGTTTGCCGGGCAGATCCTGCCGCACTGCGAGCGGGCCTTGAAGGAGCTGGAGCGGCGGGGGTATGCAGTGTGGCGCGTGGGGGGCTATGCGGCCATCGACCAGGGCCGGAACCAGATGGCGACCGACGCCCTTCGGGCGGGCTTCGAGGAGACGATGTGGATCGACGCCGACATCGACTTCCATCCCGATGCCGTGGAGCGGTTGCGGTCGCACCGGCTGCCGATCGTCTGCGGCATCTATCCGCAGAAGGGCAAGCGGGCGCTGGCCTGCCACATCCTGCCGGGCACGCAGCGGATGGTCTTCGGCGAAGGTGGCGGACTAGTGGAACTGCTCTTTGGGGCGACCGGGTTCATGCTGGTGCACCGGCGGGTGTACGAGCGGATGCAGCTCAAGTTGCGGCTGCCGGTGTGCAACGAGCGGTTCGGCTCGGCGATGGTGCCGTTTTTCGAGCCGACGCACCACAGCTATGAGGATGGGCATTGGTATCTGGCCGAGGACTATGCGTTCTGCCAGCGGGCCAGAGAGTGCGGGTTCCGGATCATGGCCGATACGACCGTGCGGCTCTGGCACATCGGCAGCTATGCGTTCGGTTGGGAGGATGCGGGGATGGAGCGGCCGCGGGTGGCGAGCTTCACCTTACATTTCCCTGATCAACAAGAGGGTAAGCCGCCGTGACGTGCAAGGCCTGTGGCGTGCTTCACCGAGGGCTTGGGGGCGATGTTGTGGGCCGGCGAGAGCCTCGGCGACAAGGGACGGCCTGTGGGGTGCGAGGCCTTGACCGCCGTGTTTAACCAAGCGGCATGATGCACCAATCGCGAGACCAAGCGGGGATGACCTGAGTCACGAGTTCGATCGCCTCCTGGCCGCGGCGCTGGTAGCCGTCCTGGCCCAGGGCCGAGATGTGCCGGGCGCCGGGATAGGTGTGCCAGCGGTAGATGTAGCTGGGCAATGAGCAGGGAGCCTGGAGCACGGGGCACGAAGACCTGCCTGCGCCCGCGGGCGGGCAGGCAGGGAGGCTGAGCGGCTCGTGGGAGAGGACCTGGCTTGGCGAAGCGGCCCGAATGCCGGCGTGTTTGAAGCGGGCGGCCAGGGCCTGGTCTTGGCCGCTTTGCATGGCCGGGTAGCCGCCGACGGATAGGAACGCATCCCGAGTAAAGCCCCAGGAGCCGTGGAACAGGCCGCCGCTTTGCTTGCGTTCCAAGTAGGTGCGGCGGTCGATCCAGACTTCGGCCGGCAGGGACCAAGGGTGGCCCGCGCGAAAGACAGCGGCCATCGCCTCCAAGTGCCAAGGAAGATAGATGTCATCGTCGTCCCACACGGCGTAGGCCTCCACATCGGGCGAAGCCAACGCAGCGCAGGCGTTGCGCTTCTCGCCCAGCGTGCGGAAGCGGTGCGGTGTCGTCACGAGCTTCACGCCCGGCAAGTGATCGCAGGCTTCGGGAGCATATTGGCCGGCATCATCCAGAAGAATGAGTTCCCGAAGCTCGGCAGGATAGGACTGCCGCAAGAAGGATTCCACCGCCTCGGCCAACTGGGCGGGCCGATTGAACGTCGGGCACAGGCAGGCGATCTTCATGCCGGCAAAACCTCCAACCAAGGCCGCAGCTTGCGATTGCCCACGCAGGCCCGACAGAACGGGGCCATCGAGTCGCGCCATCGAGCCAATAGCTCGGCGAAACCCGGCTGCACGCGGCACCGCGGTATTTCATCAGGCGGTGTCCCCAGGCCCAACGGCACCGCCGGCGAGTTGCAGCAAGGGTAGAGGTAGCCCTCGTAGAGCAAATATCCCGGGCCCACGCAGTCGGCGGGCAGCGTTTCCTCGCCGTAAGGGGCGGTGGGCAAGCGCCAGTGCCGGCGGCAGTCCACCACCCGGCACTTGGCCCCATGCATCCGGCGGAGCGCTTCCACCTGCCGCCGGTTCCAGTCGTAGAGCGAAATCCGCAGGGTGTCGATGAGCTCGATCGCCCGCTCGATCTTCGAGAGGGCCAGGGCATTGGTATAAACCTCGATCGGCCCGAGCCGGGCTTCTCGCAGCATGTGCAAGCCCTGGGCGAGATGGGCCCACAAGAAGGATTCGCCGCCGGCGACGATGATTTGGCGAAACGGGGGATAGCCGGAACGCCGGGTTGCCTCGATGAGCTGGCCGATTTCATCGGGAGTCATCTGATAGGCTCGGGCTCGGGCCATCAGGTGCTGCTGGCTGCACTGGGGGCAGGATGCCTGGCACAGCCCCGTGGGCCAGAGATAGAGCACATGGCTGCGGCTGTCCACCGGCCGCCGGCCGGCTAGGTAATTTTCCGGCGGTGGGGCGGCGCCGATCTGGCGGTTCTCTTTGGCGTGCTGGAGATTCCGGCCACGATACTCGTGGTCCACGTGCACCAGCGGCCAATCGGTCACCCTGAGTGTCTGGATGCCATGCTCCTGGCGGCGAAGGGCCAGCACATCATCTTCGCTGCCCCAGGTGGTGATCCGCTCGTCCCAGCCCCCCACGAGGAGCCAATCGGCAGTAGTCATGCCCACAAAGGCCCCGGTACCCCAGGGCCAGGGTCTGATAGCTTTCCACTCGTCCCAGCGATATTGGCCGTCGAAGGCGGGTATCCTGCGCACCAGAGTCCACACGGCTTGCCCATCGCGGATGTTCTCGGCCGCGTGTTCGACAAGGCCCGGCGGAACCAGGCAGTCCACGTCAAGGCAGATGATCTTGTCACAGTAGGGCAGCAGGGCCAGGATGGCCTGATTGCGGGCGGCCGAGCGGCTGAATTGGCCTTCGCAGGCCGTTTGCACATGGACGCGATACGGCACAGTGATCCGGGCGTCGGCCAGCGACTGGTAGCAGCGACGTACGATCTCGGGCTTGATTCCAACCGCAGCAATGGCGATGCCGATCATGCAGCCTTGCTCCATGCAGTGCCCAGGGAATCGAAAAGCCGCTGCCAGCCGGCCAGGATGGTTTCCGGGTCAGCCAGGCGCTCGACGTGTGCCCGGGCGGCCTCGGCCATGGTGAGCCGACGGCGTTCGTCGTAGGCCAGGTGGGCCGTGTAGTAGGCCAGCTCCTGGTCGTTATCGCACAGGTAGCCGGTCACCCCGTGACGGACCATCTCCCGCCAGCCCCACTGGTTCTGAGTGACGATGGGCACGCCGGCGGCCATCGCCTCCAGGCCCACGCGTGGCCAGTTCTCCCGGGCACCGCCGTTGATGCAAACAAGCGCGTGGCAGCGGCCGAGGAACTCTTGCGTGGGGATTTCCTGGGGCTTGAGGCACGTGGCCCAGGCGGGCGGTTTGCCCAGCTTCTTTTCCAGCCTGTCGTTCCAGCCCATCACCAGGGCCTTGCGGTGCGTGTAGGGGATGGCCCCATAGATGGGCCACGTGTTGCTCGACCACTTGTCCAGGTCGGGCCGGGCCAGGCGGCCCACGACGAACTCCGTGTTGGGCAGGTGCCGGCGGGGACTAAAGGGGAACTCGGCCAGGTCGAACGCCCCGCGAATCAGGTGGCCTTGCTCGGGCCGGTAGCCGAGCTTCTGTAGCTCCGGCTCGAGCATCGAGCGCTGGAACTGGCTTTGGAAGACGTAGGCATCGGCCGGGCCATGATCCTGGGCGGCGCGCCGCTCGTCGGGAAACATGAAGGTCATGCAGTTGACCCACACCACGCGGCAGCCCAGTTTGCGGAGCCGGCCGTAGACGCCCCAGAGATTCCCGTTGCACATGGCCACCACGACCGAGCCGGCCAGCCCGGGCACCTTCTCCAGCTCGGCCGTTGGCACGTGATGGGTCACGGCCCCAATGGCGTCCAGCCGCTTTTTCCAACGCTCGTCGCGGCCCCAGGTGGGAATCAGGTGGACTTGCCAGCCGGCCTTTCGCCAGAGTTTCACCGTATGCCAGCATTCCGTGTTGGCCCCGCCCAGCGAGCCGGGGTAACCGAGGACGAAGATCTCCATGCCTTACTTGACCTCCTCGATCCACTTGGGCGGCCTCAAAGGGCAACGCTCGGTGGCCATCTTGATCTTGTTGGCCAAGGCCGAGCCGCCAGGCCGCACGCGGCAGCCACACAACCGGCAAGTTTGCCGCCCTGCGTCGAAGTGCTCGCAAGGGCGGCAGAGCGTGTCGAAGATCTCTCGTACGCGCTCCTCGCTTCGCACCGGCCGGCCGGCAGCGATCCATCGTTTTACCGCACCGCCGTATCGAACGAGCCGCGCTGCCATGCTCATCATCAACTACTGGACTCCTCGCCACTGCTGCTTGCTGGACTGCCGCCGGACGACGAGCTGGGCGTTCCGCCGCCGGAGAAACTGCTGCTTGAATCGCCGGACGAACCGGACGAACTGCTGGGCGAGCCTGACGAAGACGAACTGCTCGACGACGAACTCGGCGCGCTGCTGCTGGACGAACTGCCCGGCGGGGGTGGAGGTGGCGGCGGTGGAGACGAACCACTTGACGAGGAGCCTGAGTCGCTTGACGAAGATGCGCCGGGGCTGCTTGACGACCCGCTGGAGCTGGACGGACCGGCGCCGGAACTGCTCGAGGACGACGGGCTGCCGCCGGAAGAACTGCTCTCGGGGCCGGACGACGATGAGTTGCTCTGGCCGCTGCTGCTGGAAGCCCCGCTGGAGCTGGAAGAACTGCTGCTGGAGGGCGACCCGGACGAACTCGACGAGCTGCTCGAACTGGCAAGGCCGGATGAACCGCTGGACGATGAACTCGACGGCGGGCCGGAGCCGCTCGACGAAACTGGGCCGGACGAACTGCTGGGAGACGACGGACCACTTGACGAGCCGCTGGAACTGGAAGAACTGCTAAGGCCACTCGACGAAGACCCGCTGCTGGAAGGGCCACCGCTTGACGACAAGCTTGACGAGCTGCCAGACGCCGAGCTGCTTGACGAACTTCCGGAGGAGCTGCTGGAAGAAACGCCCGAGGACGATGAGCTGCTGCTGGATGACGAGCTGCCTGAAGAACTCGACGAACCGCTGGACGACGAAGACGAACTGCTCCCCGAGGAGCTGCCGGATGAACTGCTCGAACTCGACGAGTTGCCGCTCGATGAACTGCTGGAGGAGCTGTTCGACGAAGAGGACGATGAACTCGACGAGGCGCCGCTGGAGGAACTGCTCCCAGATGACGAGCTGGATGAGGAGCCCGACGAACTGCCGGAGGAAGAACTGGACGAACCGCTGCTGGACGAAGACCCAGAAGAACCGCTCGACGAAGACGAACTGGAGCTGCCGCTGGAGGAACTGCTTGAGGAGGGCGGGCAGACTGTGTAGGTGTATTCATCGCCCACAGGACAGTCCACCGGCATGCAGATTTCCCGGGCGGTGACGACCAGGCAGCCGTTTTCGTCCACGGAGACGCCCGTGATGACCGTGACGCATTGGCACTCGCCGGAACCGCCAGACGAACCGGAACTGCCGGACGAGCTGCTGCCGCTGGAGCCGCTGCTGGAGCTTCCGGAGCTCGACCCGGATGATCCGCTGCTGGAGCTGCTCGATGGGCCTGACGAACTGCTGGACGATGAGCAACTGCTGGACGAACTGCTCGAAGACGAGGAACTGCTGCCGGAGGATGAGGAACTGCTGCTCGACGAGGACGAAGAGCTGCTGGATGAAGATGAGCTGCTCGACGAACTCGAACTGCTGGTGGGCAGGCAGCAGTCGTACTCGTTCTCGTATTGGAACCAGTACTCCACCCGGGCCTCGGCCTGGCTGCCGAAGCGGACCTCTTTCATCCGCACGATGGCCCCGAGGCCGGCAGGCAACAGCCGGCAGCAGGACGCGCCGTCGCTTCCGCTGGACGAGGGCCACTGGCCATCGCAGCACTGCTGGTTGGCCCGGCGGCAGCACTCTTCCAGGTAGTTGAGGTCCACCCCATTGCCTTCGAGCCCTTCGCCGTCGTTGGGGTCTTCGACCGAGTTGTAGGCATAGCCTGTGCGGCCGCTCGGCTTGGCCACCCAAGAGCCGTAGCCTTCCGCCATGTCGCTGTGGACGACCTCGACGAACTGGTATCGCCAGCGATTGGGGCCGAGTTGCTCGGCCGCGGTGAGCCGGGCCCAGAAGTCTTCCTCGTCGGGCACGCCGATCTTGACCACCGCCCACTTTACCCCCAGGCCGGGCTGCTTCCAGAGAATGACCGCTCCGCCCTCGGTGTCGCAGCTTTCCAGGTAGCCGCAACTGCCTTCGGCGATATCGGCCCGCGTGTGCCACTCGTGCGTGACGTTGACCCGGGCGACCGTGACCCCGCTTACGCAGGCGTAGTGGGCGATTTCGTCGGCGGCGACCGGCTCCAAGAGCACGGCGAACCGGCCGGAGTGCCGCGGTTTCTCGGGCACGACCCCGTGGCAGGCCGGCTCGTTCTTGAAGGCCTGGAGGTTCTCCAGCGGGTGGATGATCGGCTCATCCAGGCCCAAGACGTCGAACCGTTCGCGGTCCGCACCCGTCTGGTTGCGGACCTTGATGATCGTGCTGCTGGGATAGCGCGGATCGCAGGATTGCCCCTGGCTTCGCTGCCGGGCCTTGAAGTCCAGGGCCGTGTCGATGAACGTGTTGAAGGCCTCGGCCGGGATTTCCAGCTTCTGCCCGGAGCGCACCTTCTTGAAGCGATTGCCCATCAGCGACCACAACCTCTTGATCAAGCGTCCAATCACGTCCCGATCCCCAGGCCCGAGAAATCCCCGTACTCGTAGACCCGCTCGACGTAGGCGGCGATCGGTTTTTTGACCAGCACCTTGGCCGCGGCATCCTCGTCGTCGGCATAGCGGACCCAGAGATATTCCCAACCCTTCTTGCTGATGCCCGTGATGCTGCCGACCTGAAGCCCGGTCAGGTTGGGGCTGGCGGCGAAACGGAAGGTGATCTCCCAGTCGTCTTGGCCGCGCTTCGAGCCCGAAGCACCCAAGAAGAGCACCTCGCCGGCGGCGAAGCCCCGAAACTGAGCGTTGTTGACCTTGCCCGTCAGGAAAAAGAGCGTGGCCTTGTAGGCACCTGTGACCAGGTCCGAGGCGATGTAGTGCGTCTCGGAGAAGTTGTAGACGGGAACGGTGATATCGACGCCTTCGACGTTGTCGTGGGTGACGCCGATGGCCCCTTGGAAATCCGGGGCGATTTTGCCCGGCGGGGCGTAGCGGCCGACCGTCTGGAGGCTCTGGGTGATGTGCTGCGTGCCGCCGCCCGTGTCGAACTGGTACGTGGAATCACCGGTCTCGGGCGGTTGAAGCTCGCCGTAGCGGACCGAGCCTTCCCAGATGTCCTCGGCCAGGCGCTCGATGTGGAGCGATTGGCGGATCAGGCCGTCGTAAAGCACCGGCGCGGCGGCTGCCAGGGCCGCCTTGGCCGCCAGGTCGTCGTCCGTGCCCCGGACAATATAGATAAGGTCGATCGAAGGGCTTTCCCCCTCGGTCGACTGGCGGCTTTCCCATTTTTCGTGGACGGTTATCATTAGGCTGAAGGCTGAAGGCCGTAGGCTGAAGGAGGTGGGGATGCGGGATCACACGAAACTGAAGGCGTTTCAGCTCGCCGACCGACTCGTGCTCCTTGTTTACAGGGCCACGCGGGGCTTTCCCGGCCACGAGCAGTTCGGTCTGACCAATCAAATGCGACGTTGTGCCGTATCCATCGCTTCCAACATCGTTGAAGGGTGCGCTCGGAGTTCCGAAGCGGACTATCTGCGATTCCTCGACATTGCATATGGATCATCTCGCGAGCTCATCTATCAGGCGTCGGTAGCGTTCCGCCTGGGCTATTTTCAGGCAGAGCAGTACGAACCCTTAGAATCATTGGCTCTGGAAACGTCCAAAGTTCTCAACGGCCTGATTCGCTCACTGCGTACGTGAGCCCCGCGCCTTGCGCCTTCAGCCTTGCGCCTTCAGCCTTGCGCCTTCAGTCTTCAGCCTTCAGCCTTCAGTCTTCAGCCTTCGGGCTTCAGCCTTCGGGCTTCAGCCTTCCGCCTCAGGCGAATACCAGGCTGCCCTGCTGGGCCTGTTGAACCAGCTTCTTGGTATTCTTGGCCGTCTCCTCGCCTGCCCGGGCGGCGCGTTCCAGGGGACCACCGGTGCCAAGGCCGCCCGCGGCCAAGGGGTTGAAGGTGCCGGTCACGCTGACGGAAGGCCGCACCAGCCCCTCAAAATCAAACCCTTCCAGGTCGCCGACGCCCTTCACCCGCTCCGGGCCGGCGGTCTCTTTGATCTCCGCCCGTTTGCGGGCCGCCTCGTCCAGGGCCTCTTGCCACTGGCGCTTGGCCTCGGCCACCGCGCGTTCGGCTGCCTTGAGGTCCGCATCGTACTGCCGTCGGCGCTCGACGTGCCGGCGTTGGCGCTCCTCTTCGAGGGCTTCGAGCGTGCCGCGCTCTTCCTGGTCGATCGCCTGGCGTTTGGCCTGCCGGGTAGCCTCGATGTCGCGGAGTTGCTGCTGGGTGGCCCGATCTCGCCGGCGCTGTTCCCGGGCGAAATCCTCGTCCAGAATCCGCATGGCGGCCTCCGCGTCGACGCTCTCGTCGAACATGGCCATGAGCTGCACGAACTTCTTGGCGATCCAGTTCTGGGCCGTGCGCCAGCCGGTGACCAGGTGATGGGTGAAGGTGGTCCAGGCCTTGGACATGAAGGCCACCGTCTCGACCCAAGCGGTTTGCATCCCGGCCCAGGCCGAGGTGAGAATCTTGGCCGTGCCATAGACGGCCTCGGTGGCCACGGCCATGAAGGCCTCTTTGAAGCCGATCCACTTGTCCGTAAGCCACGCGATGCCCTTCTGCCACTCCATCTTGAGCGTCAGCCACAGAATCCGAGCGGCCAACCCGATATCGCCGGCGGCCAGGGCGTCGGAGATGCCCCGCCAGGCGGCCAGGGCCGTATCCCGTAGGGCGGCGAACTGCTGGCCCAGCCACGACAGGGCCTGCTGACCGGCCCCGGAGACGTAGAGCAGATATCCGCCCAAGGAAGCCAGCGCTGCGGCCACGAGACCCACGGGCGTAAGGATCGCGCCGAAGGCCACAGCCAGCAGCTTCAGCGCCGTAGCCACACCGGTGAGAATGGTTCCGAGCGTTCCGAAGACGTACCCGAGTCCAGAGAGCACCCCGCCGAGCAGCATGATCGTCGCACCGGCCCCAGTGGTTGCGGCAGCTACCTTGAAAATGGTGAGCACCAACTGTCGATTTTGGCGAACCCACTGGCCGATCGATTTGATGAGGCCGGTCGCCCAGTCGGCGAACCTCTTGATCGCCGGGGCGAGCGCCGCCCCGATGGTGAACACGCCCTGTTTGACCACG
This sequence comes from Thermostilla marina, assembly GCF_054657455.1. Taxonomy (NCBI): domain Bacteria; kingdom Pseudomonadati; phylum Planctomycetota; class Planctomycetia; order Pirellulales; family Thermoguttaceae; genus Thermostilla; species Thermostilla marina. The sequence goes on from NZ_BAAHYR010000001.1 coordinate 2,971,074, forward strand.
CGCCAAAGCATGTTCAGGGCATCGGTAAGGGCGGCGGCCGCGTTGGCATCCTCGCTTGTGATGGTAAGCCCAAGCTCACGTGCCTGCTTCTGCAGGGCTTCGATCCCGGCGGCCCCCTGTTCCATCAGCGGCAAGAGCATCGTGCCCGAGCGACCGAACACTTCCATGGCCGCGGCGGCTTTGAGCGTAGGATCCTCGATCCGGGCGATTCGATCGGCGATGAGTTTGAATTGTTCCTCGGGCGCAAGGCCCACGAGCTGTTGAACCGACAGAGCCAACACGGCCAGCGCATCCTCGGCGGTGCTGAGACCCTGCAGAGCATCGCCAATCGTCCGCTGCATCCGCCGCAGGCCGTTTTCCAGGCTGGCAAGATCGGTGCCCGACTGCTCGGCGGCAAAGCTCAGCTCCGAGAGGGCCTCGGCTGAAACGCCGGTCCGCTTGGCCATCTTCTGCACAACGTCGCCCATCCGGGCAAACGTCTTGGCCGCTGCCAACGCACCGCCGAGGACGGCCGTGCCGGCCAGCATCATCCGCCGGCCGATCGCCGTGACCGACTGGCCCCAGGCCCGCAGCCGTCTCGAGGCGGCCTTCAGCCCGCGGACCAGGCGGCTATCGTCGGCGAACAGCTCAACGAACGCCTGGCCGGCTCGGATACCAGAAGGGTTCGGCATGGTTGATAGGCTGCAGACTGGAGGCTGAAGGCCGTAGGCTGTTAGGAGAGGGGGGCAAGTCAACACATCCTACAGTCTGCGGCCTTCGGTCTTCTTGAAGACTCCCATCTCCACAAGCTGCTTGAGGGTCACCTTAGGGGAGGGTTTTTCCGCCAGCGGATGAAAGTCCGCCGGGCCGAGCGCCCTCTGCCGGTGGCCGCGAAAGGCGTTGTAGAGCATGGCCAAGAGGTGGGACGTGTGGTTCCACTGTTCGTGCTGGCGGCCCTCGGCCATCCAGCAGAGTTCCCGCACCGTCAGCGGTCCGGGGTCGACGCCGACGAGTCCGGCGAGCTGGTAAACGAGTCGCCAACGGTCGTCAGGGCCGCCTCGATCTCTTTTGGCAGCGTCTGCCGGCCGAGCCGCGCCTTGACCAGCTCCTTGACCCGTTCGGCCAACTGGCCGTACTTCTCGATGGCCAGCCGGAGCGTCTCCCGCTGGCCCGGCTCGGGGAAAAAATCCACCAGCTCCTCGACGAGCGCCTTCTTCGCCTGGGCGATTCTCTCCCCGGCCATGGCCCGGGCGAAGTCCACGTCGGTGACTTTCTCAGTGTCCGCCTGCGGCTTGCAGATGCAGTAGACCACGTCGCACAGCAGGATCGGGTCGATCAACAGCCGCGGAAAGGTCCGCTCGATGTCGAGCAGGTCCTCTTTCAACAGATCGCGGACCCGCTTGACCGCATCCACGGTCACGGCGATCGTCCAGGTCCGGCCGGCGCTGTCCTGAAACGTTCTCATACTCCGGTAGTGGCCTCCAGCGTCGGTTTGAGCGTAAAGTCGACCGTGATAGCGTCCTCCAGCGGCTGGCCTTGCGAGAGGCTCGTAACCGCCCACTTGCCCGTGTAGCTCAGCGTCGGGTCGGAGATGGTCACGTCCAGCGGCGTGCCGCCCGTGTAGGCAGTGATCAACGCCTGCACGGCCGCATCGTCGGGCGAGTAGACGGCCGTGCCCGAGATAGTCAGCTCCTTCAGGGCCATCACGGTCCGCTTCACCCCCTGGCTATCCCGGGTGGTCACATCCGCTTCGCTGCCGCCCAGCTCGACGGTCACCTCTTTGGCCAGTTTCAGTTCGTTGCTGCCGATCGAGAGCGTGCACTCACGGCCCAGTTTCCAGTTGGTTGCCATGTCAACTCCTTCGGCCTTCGGTCTTCAACCTTCAGCCCCCGTTACCGTACCGAACCTGCCCAGAACTTCGGCAGACGATCCTTGACCTTCAGCAGTGCCGGCTCCATGAAAGGCCGCTTCGGGTAGCGAGCCCCGCGAAACCGTCCGCCGTGCTCGTGGGCCTTGCCGGCCGTGCCGAACAGGTGCACCGCCGGACCGATCACTACCACCTGCCGCCGCTTATCCACGGCGTAAAGGATCGCTTTCGGCAGCCTGCGAGTGTGCGTGTGGGGCGGCTGCCCCGGCGGGGCAGAGCCCTTTCGCTTGCGAAGACTTCGCCGAGCCGCCAGGCGGATCGCCGCCCCGGCATGGCCGAGGCTTTTGATACCAGCCCGCCTGGCCTTGCGGGCGACCCGGTGCATCCGGCTTCTGGTCTTCACCTTCATCCCCACCACAACCCTACCCTTCAGTCTTCAGCCTTCAGCCTTCAGTCTTCAGTCTTCAGTCTTTCATCACGCGGAAGGTCAAGGTGATGATGCTGGTCAGCGTGCGCAGCTCCTCCAGGTGCTCGACCGCATAGACCGGATCGTTCTGGACCTTCACGCACAGGGCCTCGGGCATCGCTGCCGGGCGTCGCAGCCGGAAGTGCCGGACGATCTCGTCGACCAGCCCCATGAGAAGGTCGATCTGGTCGACCGAGTCGGCGTCGAGCTTCTGCTGCACGGCCACGTCGATCTGGCACTCGTGGCCGTCGTCCGAGCGGCTTGCAGCCTCGATGGTCAAGGCCCTGGGGACGACGCTCACCTGGAGCGTTTTGAGGTCCGCCGGCTCGAACCGGGGCCGATAGAGCCGCCGGGCGGCGAACGGGAGACTCCATCCTTTGCCGTTCAGCTCCGAGACGACCGCATCGGCCAGGGTGACGATCGTGGACATGCCGGTCATCTCCTCGCACGCGACTTGGCGGCCGGTCGCCGGGCTGCTCGACGCTTGGCAGGCCGCCGTTTGCTGCGGCCGGCCCTCTTGGTTTGTACGGGTGGTCCCGGCACCAGACTGGCCAACAGGCCCAAGAGGTAGACCAGCCAGCCTTTCATCACCAGCACGACAAGGACGAACACCACGCCCGCTGCCAGAAGCCAGGAGAGAATCACGCGGAACGGACGCGAGAGAAGATCAAGCAACCGGGCCAGCAGGCCGGCGGCCGGCCGGCGCAGGTCGCGGTCTTTGTCGGGCCGATAGTTCGGGTCGGGTCTGCGCAAGCGCTCGAAGGCCCGCCTCAGACCCTCGGCGCCGTCCGTGTAGTCATCCTGCCTGTGCAACACTCTGCCGTCCGGGGCTTGGACGTAGATCGTCGGCTTGCCGGCCGTGTGGAAACCAGCCTTGGTCACCGCCCAGTGATCCGGGGGATAGTCTTGCACCAGGCACTCGGCCGCGATATCGGCCAGCGGGCCTTTCAGGTCGTCGAGCACCCGGCGGCGGTCGGACTCGGTGCCGATCACCGTAAGGCGCAACTTGGTGCTGTCGTCGGCCAGCCCTGCCGACTGGAGAATCCGCGTGGCTTCGGATCGGCTGATCTGGCGGCCGCCCAGCGTGATCCGCTCCGCCCCGGAGCCGTTGAGCCCGGAGCGATCGATGCCGAAGTTCTGCATGCCGTCCTGCTCCACCACCGGAAGCTGGCCATCCTGCTGGGAGGCACCTCCAGGGGGACTGGAAGGTGCGGCAGGTTCGCCGCCGGCACGATCGGGCGGCAATGGCTTGGCCGGCGGCTGGGAAGGTCGGGCCGGTTCGGACCGCGAAGAGGGCGAAGACGCCGAGGAGCTGCTGGGCGCCGCGTTGCTGCCGGAGGTCGGCCGCGTGGCCCCATCCCGCCGGAGCACCACGCGGACCGTCTGCCCGGGCGAAAAGCTTAGAGTCCACTGCCGCTGGACATCGCCCCACCGGGCCGTCACGCGATACCGGTAGCGCTGGCCCGGCTCCAAGGGCGGCGTCTGGAGGCGAGCCCTGCCGCCCTGAAGCCGCACCGCGTGCTTGTCGAACCAGACTCCAGCGCCGGGCGGAACGACCTCAAGCTCGAACGTGGCCGGTCGCCCATCCGTGCGGTCGACAACAATCGGTTGCCACTGCGGCCAGGCCGGCACGATCGGGCAACCTCCCGAACCGCACTGGCCAAACAAGAGCGGAAACAAGAGTGCGTACATGCTGCTTCCTACGGTCTTCAGCCTTCAGCCTTCAGCCTTAGGTCTTCAGCCTTCAGTCTTGATTCCTCGGGACCGGCGGCGGGGGCGGGGCCAGCAGGATCACCGCCCAGCCGCCGCCCAGCCCCGTCCAGCTCCGCTTGAACTCCTCGGGCGTCATCCACTCGATCTGGTTTTCGCCGATGTAGTTGTTGTCCAAGACGGCGAAGTAGCGATCGTCGGCATGCACCAGGTTGACCATATGCGCGATCCGCGCCCCGCCGTACCGGCCGCTGGGGCTATAGGTGTACGTGACCGCGGGCATCCGGCCCGTGCGGCAGGCGAGTTTTAATAGTTCCAGGTCGCTGCCCTCGTAGTTCAGAAAGCCTGGTGCCTGGCTTGCGCCGCGCTGGCGGGCCATCTCGGGCAGATACTTTTCGACGGCGCCGGGATACGCCCCGCCGGGGATGCCGTGCTCCTGAATCCACTTCGGGGCCTCTTGATAGGCCGGCACGTTCTGCCACAGGGCCGCATGGTGGATCGAAGTCCACACGCAGCAGCCCTGACCCCGCGAGGTCGTGTTGCGGCGATGCAGCTCGACAGGCAGGTCGCACTGGACTTCGGTCCCATCGGGTGCCCTGCTGCCGCCGAGGGTGGCCCCCAAAGCCACCGCAGCCAGCCCCAGAAGGCAACACAACAAAGTCAGAGCTCGCAATCGCATCATCACGCTTCCTTCAGCCTTCAGCCTTCAGCCTTCAGTCTCAGTTGTTACTCCACGCCGACCTGCTTGGTGTGAATCCGCAGCAGCCTGCGATGCGGATCGCTCCAGCGCCACTCGGGTTCACTGCCTGGCGCCACCACCTCGTAGACCAGCGTCTTGCCGCCGGTGGTCTCTCGAATCTGATCTCCCCGCCGGGGCAACGTCTTCTGGCCGGCGAGAATGAGGTCGTCGGCCGCAATCAAAAAGTCTCGGTCGGTCCACTCCATGCGCACGCCGCCGTAGCCGTCGTCGAGCTTCAAGAGCGTCCGCCCGACGATCGCTTGAACAGTCGTCTCGTCGGTCCCGCGTCGGTAGATAACCGGCCGCGAGGCATGGACCTTGAGCCGCTCGGCCAGCCAGCCCAGGCCGCTATCGAGCATGTCGGACATCGTAACAGGCTCACTGGCTCAAGCGCACGCGGACTGTGCTGTCGGCGTCCGCGGCGGCGGCGACCGCCTTGCCCAGGTACTTGTTCAGTCCGCCACCATCCGTGGTGACGGCCACCTGGTTCGTCTCGTCCCAATAGGCCTTTTGGCCGGCGGAAAAGGTGACACCGCCGCCGGACTCCTTGGCGAAGTCGAACACGCCGGCCACGGCCAGGGAGCCCGGCGTGCCGGCAGGGATCGGCGTTCGGGCCACGCCGACCAGGTCCCCTTGAACCACCACGTCGCCGGCCGCCACATTGGCCGAGGGTGTGTAGTCGATCTGTTCGCCTTGCTCGACGAATACTGCGATTGCCACGTCGCTTTCTCCTTCAGTCTTCAGCCTTCAGCCTACAGCCTTCGGTCTTCAGCCTGTCCCTCACGCCTCGCCCTTCATCTTCACGCCGCCACGCGGGTCTTGCAGGGCAACGCCGAAGTCGTGATAGCCGCGCATCTGGATGCCCAGGACCGAGAAGTCCGCGTCAGCCGTCTCGATCGTGGGGCTCTCCTGGCCGTTGAGGAACGCCACCTCGACGACCGGCAGGTCGTCCGGCGTGGCCAACAGGTACCAGGCCTTCGACGAGTTGCCCGTGTAGTTGCTGTTCGACAGGTACCGGCTCACCTCCACCCGGAACTTGCCCTGGTGCGGGTTGGCCACCGGGTAACGGCTGCTCGCGCTGGGTTGCCGGAGCTCCATCGACTTGTAGAGCTGCGTGCCGATGGCCGAAAGCGCGGTGGGCACCAAGAGGATCGCCGGCATGATGCCGATCGGTTTGCCGTCCGAGTCCACCTGGTCCATGAAGGCCACCTCGGCCTTCGTAAGCCCGTCGATCCCTAGCGCCGTGTCGGCCCCTTCCAGGTAGTTGTTGTTCCCGGCAGAGAAGAACGTGGCGTTATCGAGGAAGGTGCTCCAGAACACGTCGTTCAGCTTCAGGCCTGAGCCCCGCCCGAGTTTTCGCGGCACGGTGGTGATCGCCCCCAGATCGTCGTTGATGATGTCGCGGCGGTCGATCGACAGTACCAGGCCGTAGGTGTCGGCCTTGTTGGTGTAGGTCTCTTCTCCCAAAGTGCCGTGCTTCAGTTCCCCGCCCGGGGCGACCTGCTCGTACTGGTCCGTGCCGATCAGCCGGTAGCTGGTCACCGTCTTGAAGTCCGAGACGTTTCGCGTAGCGCAGATGTTCCGCCACGTCCGCTCGACCGAGAAGAAGCCGTCCAGGAGGAACTTGTTGGCCACGTTGGAGAGGATGCCGCCGATATCGATCGTCGAGAAGCCGGCCTCCAGGTCCGGGCGGAAGGCGAACCGCAACACGGTGCGGCTGTCGCGGAAGCTGCGGCCCGTGTAGCCGTTGGCCCAGGCAGCTTCCAACAGAAGCTCCTGCAGGCCGATGCCGCCACGGAACCGGCGGCCGGCCGCCTCCAAGGTCGGCTCGTCGAAGAGGTCCTCTACGCCGGCGGCCTTGGCCGTAAGCATGCAGGCCGCCTCGAGCAGTCGCCCGGTCACCGCCTCCGGGCTGCGGGCGTGCACGGCCGGGGCCTTGGGCCGCTCGGCCCGCAAGACCTCCAGGGCGCAGCGGCTGACATCCCACCCATCCCGGATCGCCTGGGCTTCAATCTCCGGATGCCGGCCGGCGCAGACCTGGCGGATAGCCAACACACGGGCCGCCTCACCGGCCTGGTCGGCCAGAGAATCGCCGGCTTGCTCCCCAGCGGGCTTCGTAGCAGTGGCGGCCTGGGTCTCCGCAGTCTCGCCAGGCTGCTCTTGAGGGCCTGCCTTCTCCGGGGCAGGCAGGTTGGGGTTGGAAAGCCTCTCCATCGCTTGGTTCTCCTCCTTGGTTGCTTGCACACCGGCCGCGGCCACACTGGCGCTCGTAGCCCCGTCGGCGCCCAGGTCCACGAAACTGATTTCTCCCAGGGTCGCCTTGCGGACCACGTTGACCGGCCCGGCGAACTGGCGGCCGTTGACCAGCACCTTCTGGTTCTCTCTGACGAACTCGAACTCCTCGACGGCCGCGGCGATCGAGGCCTGCCAGGGGAAGCCGTTCCGCGCACTGGCGACGATCTCCCGGGCGGCCGCCGTGTCGCGCGACACCACGCCGGTGGCCACAAGCTTGCCCTCCTCGATGCGGATCGCATCGGTGTGGCCCACGCCGCTTGCCATGTCGTGGCCGAAGCGGACGGGGCGGCTCTGCGACGGGATGGCCAAACCGGCCAAGTCCACGATCACCGGGTATCGCCAGCCGGCAATCCGCATCGGCCCGCCGGTGTAGGCGACCATCGAGAATCGTGGCAGCTTCGGCCTCCCGTCGGCAGGACCATCCTCCACCGCTTCGATGGTGATGTCGCTCGGGTCGCAGACCAGGTTCAGATGGGCCTCTGTGCGCACCCTTCCCTGGCGCTGGCAGACCGCCCGGCGCTGGGCCGGATCGGGAAACTCCTTGACCATGATCGCATCGCGCATGCACCGCGCGATGAACTCCTCGTGCAACTCGCCCGGCTTTCGCTTAGGCAGCGGCATTGGTGACTTCCTGCTGTTGGTTGTCGTTGTTTGGATCGCCCTGTTCGGTTGGCGCTGCCTCGGCCACGCTCAGCCCCAGCTCGCGCATCAAGGCCAGTTCCTTGGCCCGCTGGCGCAGGGCCTCCTCCCAGTCGCGGCCCTGCCGGGCGTACTCGTGGGCCAGCGTGGTGGTATGGCTGGCAAGACGCGTGGCCTGGGCCGTGGCCTCCTTGGCCGGGTCCACATGCTCCTGGCCGTCCCAGAACCACTGGTGCGGCCAGTCGGCAAATGGCCCCACGTGCTCGGGCCAGACTTCTGGAATCAGCACCGCCTCGTCGAGCCAGGCGGCGAGCACCCGATCCAGGACCACGGCTTCCAGGTGCGCCTGCTCGACCCGAAGGCTCTTGTAGTAGGTCTGGTGGTCCAGCCGCCCGGAGGCGTAGTTGTAGCCCGACGAGTTGCCCGCCGCGATGTTGAACGGCATGTTCAAGCAGCGGGCGATTTCGTTGAGGATTTCTCGTTTGAACTCCGCGTAGGTGGTGGCGGGCTGCTCGGCCTGGAGCTGGCTCATCTTCCAGCCGCCCGGCATAGTCAGCAGGGCCCGGCTTTCCAGCTCGATGGGCTCGAACGGCTCGGCCGCGTCCGCCTCGCCACCCGGCGGGGCGTCGGTGTAGAGGATGCCGGCGAAGTCCGCTGCCGTCTCGGCCGCCGCAATCACCGCCAGTGTGAATCGTCGAAGCTGGGCAAACAGGGGCAAGGCCGGCATGATGTCGGGGATGCCGCGGACCTGCCCGGGACGGTCGGATCGGAACCAGTGGACCATCGCCTCGGCCGGCACCCGGTCGTACTGGAGGCCCGAGGACCGGGTCGTATCGCCCGGATGGTCGCGGAGCACGTGGTACTCGACGGGGTTGCCGAATCGATCGAAGACGATCCCGTCGGTGAGGCTGTAGGCTGAAGACTGTAGGCTGTAGTCGCCCAGTGCAGGCTTCTTTCGGTCTTCAGCCTTCGGCCTCCAGCCTAGCTCCGGCGTGGCCACCTGGTCGGCCTCGACCAGGCGCAGGTCGAGCTTGACCGGCGTGGGCAATCGCGGGTTGCTGGTCAGTATGGCGAAGGCCTCCCCGTCCTGGGCTCGGGCCATGCGCATGGTGCGGAGCTTTTCGGCCAGGCCGACCGCCTTGGCCCACCGGGAAAACTCCCGTTCGATCCGCCGGTTGGCCTCGGCGTTGCCCGTGAGCATCTGGAGCCGCGGGCCGGTGCCCACGCAGTCGTTGGCCAGCGTCAAGACGATCCCGCGGGCGTAGCTGTTGTTGGCCACCTCGTAACGGGCCCGGTTCCGCAGGATCCGCCGGACCTCGGGGCTGTTGGCCGCCCGGGCCGAAAGCCCGTCGGCGGCCGCCCAGTGCCGGCGGTTCTCCTCGGTGGTCATCGCCGCGTCGTAGCGGGCCTTGAGGGCCCGCCACGAACGCGGACGACGACGAGCGGGGGTGGCCTTCCTGGGCCACAAAAGACGCATCCACGCGAACAACTCAGTTCACCCCCGGCGGGACGAGCTTGTTGAACCGCAGGCCGCGCCGCTTTTTCTGTACGGCCTCTTTCGCCGATAAGTACTTATCCGCCTCGATCTGTTCCGACAGCGGATGCTGCTCAACGCTTCCCGCGTCGCCAGCCACCTTGGCCGGTCCCTCGGCATTCTGGCGGATCGTGTCGTCGAGGTTGTCGGTCATCTGCTGTTTCTCCCGCAACGGCGAGCCTGCCTGACGTGGCCCTGCGGCCGAGACGTGCCGCGTATGCTGTAGGCTGAAGACTGTAGGCTGTAGGCGCCCAATGCAGGCTTCCTTCGGTCTTCAGCCTTCGGTCTCCAATCCAGCTCCAGCGATGTCGCCCTCGGCTGCCACAGGGTCGGCCCGCCTATCTCTTACATATGCCAATTGGCCGCGATCTGTCGGCTGGATCGCCTGAAAAGCGAAAATCGTGCTACATATAGCAATCTCGCCCTGCCATGCCGGGGAGCAGCTCGTAGGTCACCATCCGCCGTCCGCAGTGCCGGCACACCTTACGGCGGCGGATGCGCCCGCTCGGCAAGGGCTCGGTATGCGTGGTGCGGAAGTGGCGGCACCCGCATCGGGGGCAGGCGATGCCGCGCTCCGGTTTGGGCCGTGGAGTTTCCGGCGTGGGGGAGGCGTGTTGCGGCGAGTGGCTCATCGGCCCCGTTTCCTCCGTTGGAGTTGGGCGAAGCTGATCCGCCGGCGGCCGTTGCTCGGCTCGCCCGCCATCCCCGGTAGCGTCACCCCTTGGATCGACGCGGCCACCGCGCAGCCCACCAGGCAGTCCAGCCAATGATTGTCGCCACCCGAGGGGCGCAGCTTCCATTCGTCTACGGTCCGGCCCCGGCCTTCGGTCTTCACACGGTACTCGGCCGTAAGATGCTCGGCCAGCAGCCGGTGCTGCTCCGGGTCACTGCCGAAGAGCGACAGGCAGCCCGAATCGCCCATCGCCACCGCCAGCCGGGCGTAGACGAACGACTTCCAGAAGTTCGCATCGTAGATCACGTACCGCACGGCCCGGCGCCCTTGGACGTTGGGGATGCGCCAATTCAGCCCGCAGCGATCTCCCGGTTTTCGTCGGTAGTCGTTCAGCGGCCGGCTCGATGCTCCGATGAACCGCCCGTGGCTGGGCATCACCACGGCGGCATGGGCCGACTGCCGGCAAAACTGGTAGACCACGTCGGTCGACTGCCCCCAGTTGGCGTCGACCAGGCACCGCTCGATCCGCATGGCCGCCCCATCGTCACGCCGCCACTCGCGGCCCAGGTAGTTGTGCGTGAGGGCCTCCAGCCCCGCGTAGATCGAGCCCTCCAGGCCGGCGCCCTTGGCCACCTGGCTGAGCGTGGGCTGGGCGTCTCGGGCCGTGAAATAAGCCCGTCGCTGGTCGGGGTATGCCCCATAGTCGATCACCACCCCCGTGAAATCGTCCTCCCACGCCGCAACCACATAGAAGAGCAGCGTCTGCTGCACGTCGACAAACATCGTCAGGTGGTTGCAGCCCACAGGTACCTCGCCGCGACCCAGGCGATTGATCTTGGCGGCGATCTTCTCGGCGGTCAGGTCGTCTTCTTCGGGCACCTCTTCTGGCAAGGGCTCGTTCTGGTACTCCGCCCAGAAGGCCCGCTCGTCCTGGAGCTTCAGGTTCATGGCATGCTGGATGGCCGACAGCTCGTCGTGGTTGTAGCGCTCCGGCCAGGCAACCACAGCCCCCTCGTCCATGGCCTCACGATTGGCACGGTAAAACTCGGTCGCCTCTTCGCCGTGGCCGCCGCGGCGGAAGCTCTCGGCACGCAACTCGGCGTATCGCTGCCAGAGTTTTTCGTTGGTGGGAAACTGATAAACCATCTTCGTGCGTTCGCCCTGCCACTGCGGGTGCTTGTCGCGATCAAGAATCCGGTCGGCCATGTCGCCCGGGCGGATGACCGTGCAGGGCATGATGCCGCTGATCTTCTTGCCCGGGCCGGCCAGGCCCAACACCGCCCCGGCCAGGATGCTCTCGCGGGTGGCACACTGCGAGAGGCTGCGTGCCGACTCATCGGTCTGCGGGTCGTCGAGCACCACCAGGCTCGGACGCACCGTCTTCCCGTCAGCACGCTTGTATTTCATGCCGCGAATCCGGCCGGTGATTCCAGCGACCTTGATGATCGCCCCACTGCCCAGCGAATAGCCGTCCGGGCGTAGAAACTGCCTCAGCCGCTCGTTGTCACCCCAGCCGGCGGGTTGGATCATCGGCAGCACGATCTCCCGAGCCGTCCAGCCGATGTGCGTGCGCTGGCCTCGATAGAGCTGACCGGAGCAACGGTTGGCGATCCCGTCGAGGCACTGGATCGGGAAGACTACCTCGGGGAAGTCCTCCAAGAGCAGATCATTGCCGTCCAGTTCCGTCTTGATCGAGTCGAGCATGTCCATCGCATGGCCTTCGTCCGAGCCGATCAGACACACGAACTCCCGGTGGCCGTACAGCACTGCCCAGATGCAGGCGCACTCACAAAGGCTGCTTTTCCCGAACCCACGAGGGGTGGCCATGGCAAACAGCCCACCTTCCAAAACCGCCTGTTCGATCTTGCCGATCACCTTCAAGTGATCCGGCGACCAGGCCAAGTGAAACGTCAAAGGGAAGTACGATTCACAGAAGAAGCGGAAGTTCCGCGACGCCTTCTCCTTCCGCTCGGGATCGACGACCTCGGGCAATTCGCCGATGTCGCGGCCGGCCAGCGACAGCGCCGCATTCCGCGCTCGGGCCCGTTCCTTGAGCGACTCGTAAGGGTCGGCGTCCGGCTCGGGTTTCGGCTCGTGGCGGATTTGCACCAGCCAGGCCACATAGCGAAACAGGTCCACATGCCGGCCGTCGCCGATGCGGAAGCCCGCGCGCATACGGTGGCGGTAGAGCTGCCGCTCGCCCGTCACCTCGCCCAGCGGCGTGGAGTTCAGCAGGCGCACTAGCTCGCTTGGCTTCAATCGCCTCGGGTCAATCGCCACGTTTTCCACTCCCGCTGCGACCTCGACACGCGAACCATGCCCAACACGCTCCGGGTAGTTGAACGTTTAGACGCGACGTGAAATTTCCCGCACAAGCCACGCTGCATAGTGGACCAGGTTCAGCGTGCCGTCGGCGCCCGTCGGGGCACCGGCGTCGATGTCCGCTTGGAGCATCTGGATGGTGACCCGTTGAGAGCCGGCGGCCGAGAGAATCATGGCCGCATCCTCCAGGGATAACGCCTGGGGGTTGAGGGAGCGGCCGTGCCGTCCTTGGGCGTTCCTGTCGCTCATCGCGTGCTACGCTGCGGCGAAAAAGTATTCCGGGAAATCCATGCCGACCGGTGGGAATTTCGCTTGATGCGTTCCGAAAAAAATGGCTGATGTGTCATGACGCATTTGAATCCCCAAGCCAAAGGAGAAACGCGATGCAGACACGAGAAATCACCTTCCGGGCGACCGAACACCCCAGCGCGCTGGAGGCCCTGCAGTACCTGGACGCCTCGGGTGACGACCGCGCCATCTTGATCGGGGCCGACGGAGGGAGAAGCGTCAAATATCTCACCCTCACGCAGGCCGAGGCCGAGCGGATCGAGGCTGCGGGAATCCAGTTCGCGTATCTTTCCTGCCACAAGTCCGGGCGGATCATGACTATCCCGGTCAACGACTGAAGGAGAACGATCATGGCAAAGCAACTCATGACCGAAAAGCGATTCGAGACCAAGCTGGCGAACCTGCTTACGCGGCGGCTCGCCTCCGTCGGCGGCCACGTCACCACGTTCCATGACGCAAGCGTATTGACCATGAACCGAGGACTGGTGGTCACCTTGCCCAATGGCCAGCAGTTCCACCTCACCATCGTCGAGAGTACACCACGGCACTAACCCCTGTTTTCCCCTGTTCCAAGGAGCGATGCGATGAAACGCGACGAAGTACAAATCGGCAAGGTGTACACGGCCCGGGTGACCAACCGGCTGGTGCCGGTGCGGATCGACGGAGAAAATCGCCACGGCGGTTGGGACGGGACCAATCTGGCCACCGGCAAGAAGGTCCGTATCAAAAGCGCCCGGAAGCTGCGGGGCGAAGTGAAGGCCGAGGGCGCGAAGCCGGCCGAACTGGCCGACGCAGTGGGGACCGCCCCTGGTGGCCGGCACGCGGGGCCCGCGGCCAAAAAGGCCACCACGTCGCCCACGGCGGCCAAGGGCGGGAAGAAACCCGCTCAGGCGACCACCAAGGCCAAGAGCAAGAAGGCCGCCACGCGGGCCAAACGTGGCGAACCCAAGGCCAAGCGTCCGAGCGTCCTCGACGCCGCTGCCCGGGTGCTGGCCGAATCGGGCGAGCCGCTGGGCGCAAAGCAGATCGTCGAGGTCGCGGCCCAGAAGGGCTACTGGCACTCGCCCGGCGGCAAGACACCCCACGCCACGCTCTATAGCGCGATCATCCGCGAGATCGCCGCAAAGGGGAAAGGGTCCCGTTTCAAGAAGGTCGAGCGGGGCAAGTTCGCCAGGGCCTGAAACCCAACGCGCCGGCCGCCCAACCCCGGGGAATTTCCCGCACGTTTCTTTTGGCCTTGGCCCACAGGTCCCCATTCCCGCCAGCGACGCAACACGCGGCCACTGTGGGCCACACGTGGCCAACGTCGGCCAAGCCGTACCCAGAGGTAACACCCCAACGTGCCCCGACGGCAGCGCCCATCTGGCCGACCGGCCCAAAGCGTTACTCCCCGGCCAGCTGCAAGCCCGGGCCTGTGCTACGCAGGGCCCCAAAAGTATTCCGAAGAATCCAGCCCGCCGGGCGGGAATTCCGCTTGATGTTCTCGGGCGTTCATGGCTCCTCTGTGATGTACGCATGAACATTACACCACCGAGGGGGATGCCATGAACGCCGACCAACTCACCTTCGGAATCGAGATCGAAACGATCGCCCCGCAAAACGCCATCGACCAGCACGGCCTCAGAATCGGACCCTGTCGCCGGGGCCTTCAGGTCCCCTACCTGCCCGATGGCTGGAAGGCCTCCCGCGACGGATCGGTAAGCAGCCGCATGGGCCACGGCTGTGAGATTACCAGCCCCGTGCTCCGCGGCGAAGCGGGCATCCGCCAGGTGATCGAGGTGGTCGAGGCGCTTCGGGCCAAAGGGCATTGGGTCAATCCCACTTGTGGCGTGCATATCCACGTTGGCTGGGACCGCCACTGGCCGGCCCAGGCCCTGGCCCGCCTGGTCACGATTGTCGCCTACCTCGAAAAGGGCCTCTACGCGATCACTGGGACCAAACGCCGCGAGCGGGGGCGGTACTGCGGCGGCGTGCGCAAGTACGGCAGCGACAAGGATGCCAAGCCGAACCTGGACCGCGACCGCTACCACGCCTTGAACCTGACCAACCTTGCCCGGGGAACCAAGGGCACGGTCGAGTTCCGCGTCTTCTCCGGCTCGCTCAACCCGGTGAAGGTCGCCGGGTGGATTCAGGTCTGCCTTGGGCTGGTCGAGCGGGCCCGAAGCGCCAAGCGGATGCCCACCTGGGCGCCGAAGGCCCCGACGGGCGGCTGGAAGAAGCCCGGCCCGGGCCAAAGCGAGACGGAACGCCTGCTGGGCTACTTGGCCTGAGGCCGCGGCTACGCACGCATTCACGGCGGCAAGCAGTACGGATGGATTTCGGATGCCATCCCGCAGGATCAGGTCAAAGCCGAGTTCCGCCGCCTGGCCCGCAAGTACGACGCCATGCCCTGATACAGGAAGGAGGCCACGATGTGCGGGATATTCGGGTTCATCACGAAGGACGGTCGCGGGCCGGACCTCGTCTGCCTGCGGCGGATCGCTGCCAAGACGGAGACCCGCGGCCGCCACGCCTTCGGCCTGGCATGGATCGACGCCGACGGCGTGCTCCAGACCTTCAAACGCCCGGGCGCGGCCACGGCCAACCTTGACGACCTGGACCAATGCCGCCGCGCCGTGGCCATAATCGGCCACTGCCGCTGGGCCACCCACGGCGCCCCAGAGGACAACCGCAATAACCATCCCCACCCGGCCGGGCGCGGCTGGCTGGTGCACAACGGGGTGGTGCGCAACTACGGGAGGCTCCTGCGGCGCTACGGCCTGCGGCCCAAGACCGATTGCGACAGCGAGGTGCTGGGGCTGTTGATGATGCGCCGCGCCGGGCCACTTCTCCAGCGTGCCGCCTGGGTGGTGGCCCAAACCGAAGGCCCACTGGCCATGCTCGGCCTGTGGCGAAAGCCCGTCCGCCTCTTGATGGTCCGCCGCGGCAAGCCGCTCTGCTTCTCCGAGACGCCCGGCGGGTTCTACTTCGCCAGTCTGCCCGCGGGGCTGCCGGGTAAGGTGACAACACTCCGCGACCAGTACACCGGCGTGCTTCGGCTTGAAGACGGGTTGGTCAGGCATCAGGACCTTTCGATTCTTGCGTAGACGCATCACACACCTCTTCAGCCGGCCGCCATTTGGGGGGGGCGCGACGCCTATTCCCGCCTTGGCCGGGACGGCGTGGCGGTGTATACTATGTGTATCCGACGAGGAGGGACCGACATGCCCAAAACCCTGATCCGGCATGGCAACAGCCTGGCGCTGGTGATCGACAAACCGATTCTGGAAATGCTCCAGATTTCCGCCGACACGCCGCTAGAGCTCTCGACCGACGGCGATTCGATTCTCATCTCGCCGATCCGCGATAAGCCGCGTCAGCGGAAGCTCCGCGCGTCGCTCGAGAAGATCAACCGCAAGTACGGCGATGATCTCCGACGGTTGGCGGAGTAGGCGCTGGTGCCCGATTTTCTCAGCATCGAAGACGTTCTGACGCTGCACGCCGATCAGGTCGATCTCTACGGCGGCGAACACGGAGTGCGCGACATGGGGCTGCTCGAGTCGGCCGTCGCACAACCCCGCGCAACGTTCGGCAGCGAATCCCTGCACAAGGACCTGTTCGAGATGGCGGCCGCCTATCTGTACCACCTGGTGCAGAACCATCCGTTCCTTGATGGGAACAAGCGGACCGGGTGCGTGGCGGCGCTGGTCTTTCTGGATCTTAATGGCATCGAGATCGACGCTCCGAGAGGCAGTCTTTACGACTTGACAATGGCCGTCGCCACGGGGCAGGCAGGCAAGAGTGAGATCGCGGAATTCTTCCGGACGTACGCTCATTGAGCGGCCTCCCGGGCTTGTGGCAGGGTGACGGTTCCCTGTCGTTCGGCCTTCCGGCCCGTGAAGTTCTCGAAGCGCTGGACGATCACGTCGCAGTAGAGCGGGTCGAGTTCCATCAGGAATGCCCGCCGGCCCGTCTGTTCGGCAGCGATCAGTGTGCTGCCGCTACCGCCAAAGAGGTCAAGCACGTTCTCGCCGGCAAGCGACGAGTACTGCATCGCCCGCACGGCCAGCTCCACGGGCTTCTCCGTCAAGTGGACCATCTTGTTCGGGTTGATCTTTTTGACGCTCCAGACGTCGGGCACATTCTTGGGACCGAAGAATCGGTGCGCTGTGCCTTCCCGCCAGCCATAGAAGCACCACTCGTGGTTACCCATGAAGTCTTTGCGGGTAAGCACGGCGTGCTCCTTGACCCAGATGATCGCCTGCGAGAAGTAGAGCTTGCACACCTTCAACACCGGCGGGTAGTTTGCGCAGTTGGCGTATCCGCCCCAGATGTAGAAGGCATGGCCTGGCAAGAGCACCCGCGCCATCTGGCCGAACCAAGCGTGCAGCAGCCGGTTGAACTCCTCGTCCGAGACGAAGTCGTTCTCCAGGGGGCGGTCCTTGGCCCGCAGCTTGCGGTGCGTGGGGATCGCCTTCTCGGGGTGCCGGGCCACACCGGAGACTGGAGGCCGGAGACCGGAGGAAGATTCTTGTGGCAGCTTCCCTCCGGCCTTCCGCCTCCTGCCTGCTGCCTGGAACGAACTCAGCCCTGCGGCGATCGCGTTGTTTGACCGCGGCTCGACGCGAACATTGTACGGCGGATCGGTATTCACAAGGTGGGCGGGCTGGCCGTCCAGCAACCGGTCCACGTCTTCCGCCTTGCCCGCATCGCCGCACAGAAGCCGGTGCTCGCCCAGCAGCCACAGGTCGCCTGGCCGTGTGGTCGGCTCGTCGGGCGGCTGGGGAACTTCGTCGGGATCGGCGAGTCCCTCCTTCACGCCGGGGTCGAGCAGCTTGGCCAAGTCGTCGGCGGTGAATCCAAGCAGGCCGAGATCGTAGTCGGCGTCCTGGAGTTCGCCCAGTTCCAACGGCAACAGGTCGTAGTCCCACGTGGCCAGCTCGGCCGTCTTGTTGTCGGCGATGCGGTAGGCCTTGACCTGCTCGGGCGTCAGATCCTTGGCAACGTGGACCGGAACCTTCTCCAGGCCCAGCTTCTGTGCGGCCTTCCAACGGGTATGCCCGCAGATGATCACGCCTTCGGTGTCCACCACGATCGGCTGGCGGAACCCGAACTGACGGATCGATTCGACCACCGCGTCGACGGCCTGGTCGTTGATGCGCGGATTCCGCTCGTACGGCCGGACGTCGGCGAGCTTACGGTTTTCGATTTTCATGCTTCAGACTCCATTCGGGTTTCGGACCCGTAAAACAAACTTTGCTGCCAATGGCGACCGTTCCCGCCGCCCCTTCGGAGGGGTTTTTGCCAGGAAGTACCTAATTGACCGCCGACGCCTCCCTCATGCGCATATACACGCAAATGCGCGCGCGCGTGGGGGGGTAGGCGGAATAGGCGGTAACTAGAATAAAGAAGACGTAAGTATCTATTATTTCTACATTTACGTCTTTTCCAGTTACCGACTTTGCCTAGGCGGTAACTAGGCGGTTTCGTCGGTAACTGGGCGCAGATATTGCCAGTTACCGACTTTTGAGGCGGTAACTGGCGGTTACTGCAAGAGCCGATAGCGCTGTCCAATGCGTCCTCCTTCGTTCGTCGAGCCGATCTCGTAGGCGATGCGCCGCTGGCTCAGCAGGGTGTTGCGCACCTCCTCGATGTCCCGGTCACTCCAACCCAGACGCCGCGACAGATACCAGTGGGGCATCCAGTCGTCGCCGCGACGCTTCCGCCAGTTTCCAAGCACCTCGAGCATTCGCTTGCAGCGGGCGTCGAACTCGCCTTCGGCCACGTGTTGGCCGGCCATGAAGAGCATCCGCCGAGTCTGGTAGTCCACGAATCGCCACGCCCACTGCACGGCCGGCTCGTCGATCTGCATCTGGAGATGGTTCTTGCTTGCGGCGTAGACCAGCGCAAGCTTGCAGGTCTTCTCGTAAGCCCGAGCCCAGATGGCCATGCCCGCCGGGTCGTCCCGGTCTTCGGCTTCGGCATAGCGGTCGTCGGCCAGCGCGCGGAACTCCTCGAGCGCCTCTTCAGCTTCCGGCGTCGCCTCCACGCAGACCGGGATGGGGTGCCAGTTCTGAAGGTTGCCTTCGCCGGGCCGGAAGTCGGCCCACCAGCGTGCGGTGCACAGGATGGCCTCTGGGATCGGCCGCGACAGCGGCGTCTGGCCCCGGCCGCGCTTGCCCGCCTCCAGCACGATCAGCCGGGCGAAGAAGCCATTATTGAGCATGCGGACGCTTAGGGCCTCGTAGTAGTACTTGGGCACGGCCGTGCCGAGCATGCACAGCGACGGCTGGTCGATCACCCCGGGCGAGCGGCCGCCGGCCTTAACCCGCATGGGATAGATCGCGCTGCTGGCGGTGTACATCTTCAGCAGCACGTTCATGATGCCCTCGTGCCGGGCATCGGAGGCCCGGTTGATGGCGTTCATCAGGCCGTCGATCTCGTCGGTCTGAAACAGCACTGAGGGTGTGAGGAACAAGCGATCCTCGACGCCTTCCCCGGAGGCGAAGGCGTCGCCCAGGCAGTCCTGGAGCCCAACCTCGACGCAGATCCGCTGATTGACTTTGCGAGGCTCATTTTTGCCCGCGCCACTGTTGGCCAGAGCCAAGACGTAGAGGTTGGTACGGTTGTCGGCCGCATCGCGTACCTTGCGGCCGGCCAGGAAGGCCTGGAGCACAAGCGCTGCGGCAAACGCCAAGACCGGCTGAGGATAGGGCGAGACGGCCAGCGTGTAGTCGGTCACCTGCCGAATGAAGCCGGGCACGTCCAAAAGGTCTTCCGGCATAGGGCCGGGGTCGGGTGCCGTGGGCTCGGTCGGGGGCGGTGCGTCGCTTGAGCTGATGATACCCGACAGGTCCACGGCCTGCGGCACACCGGAATCGCCGCCGAAGCCTTGCGTTCGCAGGGCCGACGCCGCTGCAGCGTAGTCGCCGCCATGTTCCAGCAAGGCGTACACAGCAAACGGCGAGTACGCCTGGTTCGGCTCGAAGGGCGGGGCGCTCGACGTGAAACAGTAGAATGTACCGTTCCGGAGCGTGGCGGAGGTGCCGAATATCTTTCCCGGCCGTCGCCAGTGCTCGTTGCCGTCACCGCCGGCAGGTTTGGCAAGCGTCCAGCCGTGTCGCTGGAGAACGACTCGGATATCGCCCCGCTGGTTGAAGTCGTCGCCGGGGCGGGTGTCGCCGCCGCACCGGCCATTGTTGCCACACGTCGGCGATGGCCAATACTCGTTGAGCGCCCATGCGGCCTCTAGTAGCGTCTCCCGCTCGGCGGCAGACAAGACCGGTAGTCTCGCAAAATCACCTCGCACCAGTTCGTAGCCCGGCGTAGGGGCGCACAGGAACAACCCCCCTTGGCCGCGAGTCTCGATCATCGTGAGTACCACCTGCCATCGCCCCTGGGCGTCCTGCCGGGGCTTGTAGGTCTTGCCCGCGATGGTCACCTCGTCCGGCCCGGCGGCCCACTCGATTCGCTGGGCGAGCTTCAGGTTCCCGCATACGGGTTCCCGGCAGCGATAGACGACGTGCCAGCCGCCCGAGGGCGATTGCTCGATGACGAGGCCATCGAGTAACCTTGGGGCGACTTTGCGTACCTTGGCACGCCAGGCGTCGAAGGCCTCGCCGCCCAGGTCGAAGTCGAGCATCTCCAGGTTGCCCGAGACGGCCCCGCAGACCAGGCACAGGGCATCGGCCTGCCGGCACCAGGCCGCAAGCTGCCCTTCGCGAGGCAGCGCGTGCTGGAACTGCTTCCACCGCGGCACGGCCGGGCGCTTCTCCGACCGCACCGCCGGCAGCACGCACAAGCCCGCTCGCAGGTATCGCAAAGCCGCCTCGATCATCGTCGCCTCGCCGCGTCTTTCTCACACGCTCTCCGTGCTCGCCCCAAGGCCCGCTCGATGGTTTCCGGTCTGCGGGAGCGGAGGCGCCACTGGGCCAAAGGCTGCCAGCGGCCCAGAAGGCGGCGACCGATCCTGCGGCGGCAGGCATACACGGTTCGTTTGTCGTCCTCAAGCAAAAGCTCGTACACCCGGTACCGGCCCGTACTATCCATCCACACCCGGTACCGGCGACCGCCGTGGACGATCACCGCCGGCTCGTCGGGCCAGTCGAGCTTGACGTAGCTGCTCATGTGGATTCCTCACGTCGTGCAGGGATATCGATCATCTCCGGCATCGTTTCCTCGAAGTGGCACACACCCAACAGGTTCCATGCGGCGTGGGCCAGGTGGTCCTCGCCTCTGTCGCCTTGCAGGTACAGGTAAATGTGCCGAATCGCATGATTGAGCATCACGCTGGCCGGGATGCCCTTGGTCCAGTTGTGTTCGCCGTACTTGGCCGCGCCTTCGGCGCAAGTCTCGGCGAGGCGCCTGAGTCCAATGGGCGTGATCAAGTCCCAGCGCTGGCCGTCGGCGTCGGTGCTGCGCACGGCGCCGCTGGGAAACTGCGTCACGTCGCTGTTGTCGAGTTCACACCACACGCTCAAGCCTCCTTGTCAGAAGGGGATGTCTTCATCGTCGAAGTCGCAATGGGCCACCGCAGGCACCGGCTTGGGCATCTCTCCCAGCGTGTAGCCCACGATGCGGTCGTACTTCTCGCCGACCACTGAACGGACGACAATCTTCTCGGTCCACGCCACGCCGCCGCCTTCGGCAATCTCGACGGCCCGTTCGGCCGTCTCGGGCACCGGGTCGGGCGAGCGGCGCCGCCACCACTTTTCGGCCTTCCAGCGGGCGTAGCCGCCATGCTCGAAGCAGACCCATTCCGACATCCAGGTGAACTGGCCGATGCGGTATTCCACACGCATGGACCGCGGGGCGTCCGACGGCGCGCCGCGCTTGGTGTGAACACTGTAGCGGATGTCCAGGACCTCGTACTCGGTGTCGGTCACCTGGTCGGAGAGCACACCGGCGGTGCTGGCCCGGGCGTCGTGCTTCCGTCTTTCCGGCGGCGGGAACTGGTGGCCGCACTCCGGGCAGCGGGCGTACCCGGCGGCGATCACCGCGTGGCACTCGGGACACTCCTTGGCCGCCGCCTCGCCGCTGCCGCGCCCGGGCGCTTCGGGCATCTTCAGTTGATCCACCGGTCCGTGGCGCAGGGCGTTACCGCCGAAGTCCAAGACGAGGCAATTCTGTTTGCCCGGATGCAAACGGAACCCGCGGCCTACCATCTGGTAGAACAGTCCCGGCGACATCGTGGGCCGCAGGATGGCCACGCAGTCGATGTTCGGGGCGTCGAAGCCGGTGGTCAGGACGTTGACGTTGACCAGGTACTTCAGCGGCAGCAGCCTGTGGCCGAACAGGTCGCCTGGGAGCGGTTCGCGGCGGAAACGGGCGATCAACTCCGCCCGCTCGGCAGCCGGCGTCTGGCCGTCGAGAAACCCCACCTCTTGCCCGCTCATCTCGGCAAGCACCCGGGCCACGTGCTTGCCGTGCTTCACGCCGGAAGTGAACACCAGCACGCTCTGGCGGTCGTGCGTGTAGGCGACGATCTCGCTGCAAGCCGCCGCCACCAGCCGCTCATCGTCCATCAAGTCCTCTACCTCGTCGGCCACGAACTCTCCGCCGCGAACGTGGAGGGCGCCGAAGTCCACCTTATGGCTTCCGGCCTTGGTCACCAGGGGGCAGAGGTAACCGTCGCGCATGAGTTCCCGCACGCCCACCTCGTAGCAGACGTGGTTGAGAATCCCCTCGGGCGCGCAGATCGGGCCGCTGTCCAGCCGGAATGGCGTGGCCGTAAGCCCAATCACCCGCAAATGCGGGTTGACGACCTTCGCCTCGGCCAGGAAGGTGCGATACATGCCTTCGTTGTCGGGATCGGGCGTCAGAAGGTGGCATTCATCGATAATGGCCAAATCGAACCTGTCCAACTCGCAGGCCCGGCGGTAGACCGACTGGATGCCGGCGACGATCACCGGTTTGTCCGTCTCGCGGCGGCCCAGGCCCGCCGAGTAGATGCCGATGGACACCTCCGGGCAGAGCCGGCGAATCTTCTGGGCGTTTTGTTCCAAGAGTTCTTTGACATGGGCCAGGACTAGCACCCGGCCGTGCCATCGGAGTACGGCGTCTTTGACCAACTGGGCGATCACGAACGACTTCCCTGCCGCTGTGGGCAGGACCACTGCCGGATTGTCGTCGCGCGTGCGCAGGTGCTCATAGACGGCCTCGACAGCGGCCTGCTGGTACGGGCGAAGCATCTTCGATTACTGGTTCTGGGCGAGGGTAAGATAGAGCTGGACCGCCAAGCGGGGCAGGTCTTCGAGCCTGACGATGGCCACCCAGGGTCGATGGTTGCTGCGATGCAGGAGCACGGGGATGTTCTTGCCGGCATCCCCAATGGCCTGATCCAATGCGGCATACAGCCGCAGGGCCTCGCACCGTTTGACCTCGAAGTGGACGTCCGCGATGGCCGTGCGGATGTCGGGGGCGTCCGGATCGCCGCAGTACTGCCTGCCCCTGCAGGCCTCGACCCGGAACAGCCGGGCGATCTCGGCCGCCGCTTCACGTTCGCCGCGGCAGCCCTTGCGCCGAGACTTCGCGCCCATCACGGCCTCCGCCACGGCGGCGTGCTCGATTGGGCCTGCTGCGGCCGGCCGGTGGCGGCGTCCCGCTTCTCGTAGCCCTTGACAACGTTGACGATCTCGTCGGTATCCTTACGCCGCCTGCAACCGACGCGGATCACCAGCGGCAGGTTGTGCAGCTCCACGCTGTCGCGCGGCGTGAGCACCCCAACGGCCCGGCAGATGGCCGAAAGCTCCGCCCGGGCGATCTTGACGGCCAGCTCGTTGGGGTTGTCCAGGTTCAGCCGCGCCCAAAGCTGCCGGCCCTTGTGCTCGCCTTCCACGATCGTAAAGACCAGCTCCAGGTAGCTGCCCGTGCCGGCCTTGTTCGGCTTCATCTCCGATTGCGTAATCATCGCCAGGTACTTCCCGGCAGGGATGGGATCGAACGTGGTGGCGGGCTCCACCTGCGAAGCGTCGAATCCAGCCAGATTGACCATGCTTTCAGCCTCCTTGGGGCTTGGGGTTGTGGTTGCTGATCGCCGCGACGAAGGCCTCCCACGACAAGGGCAGGCTCTCCGAGATGCCGTAGCGATTCTTGGCCACCAGTTGGGCCGTTTCCTGCAAGACGAGTTCCCGCTGGTCGCCGGCCAGGCGAATGGCCCCCACGAAGTCCGACCACTCGATCATCGTGTTGGCCAGGTCGGGATGAATCTCCGGGGCGCTCTTTTCCAGGTCGATCCCGTCGATCGTGGTGATCGAGCGGCGCGCGGCATGCGCCAGTAGAAGCACGGCCACGCCCGAGTTGACCAGCCGATCCAAAACCGGCAGGAGGTACTGGTAGACGTAGTTCTTGAGCACCTGCCGGCCGTTGCCGTAGCCGCCGTGGGAGCGGTTCAGCGTCTGCTTCATGCCCGCAGGCGTGCCGTCCACCCCGGCTACGTGCTCCTCGATCCGCCGCAGGAGCCAGTCGATCGAATCGACGACCACGGTCTGGTAGTCGTGGCCACCGGAGGCCAGGCCGTCGAGCCAGGGCTGAATGTCCGGCCAGGTGGCCAGGTACGGCGTGCGATGGCACTGCACATGCGCAGCGCCGTTTTCGCAGTCGATGATCAAGGGCCGGTCGGCCGAGGCCCCATAGGTGGTTTTCCCCGAGCCGGGCGGGCCGTAGACGATGCCCTTGGGGGCACGCAGGTTGGACCGGGTCAAGACGGTATCGGGAAGGGGCATAGCAAATCTCTCCCACGCAAAGGGAAGCAGGAAGTTCAAAAGGGCCGGTCGCACTTCGGGCGGGGCAGCGATCCTCATCCACCTCATGCCTACCCGGCTTCAAAAGACCCGAGAGGCGACCGGCTTTAGACGTAGTCGAACAGGCGGCACTCCTCATAGCCGGTGGGCCAGGTGTCGGTGGCCATGCACCGTCGCAGGCGCTCGATGGCCGCCTCGTTCTCGCGCCGGGCCTGGGCCAGGGCGTCCTGGTGGACCTTCCACACGCCCGAGCGGTACGGCTCCTTCTTTTCCACAGCGATAAAGTGGACCGGCATAGGCAAGACGATCACCTGGGACAGCACCGCCTGATAGAACGCCACCTGGTGGACGTAGGCGTAGCGCCGCGCATCCGCCTCGAACCAGTCCAGGTCGTCGCAGGTCTTGAGGTCCACGATCCCCCGGTGCGGATCGAACCAGTCCATGCGAATCTGGCAGGGCATCTCGCAGTACTCGGCCCGCACGACGCCTTCGGGGGTGCCTTCCGAAAGCAGGTCCCTGGCCAGCCCGTGCCCGCGCACCCCTTCGGCCATGCGCTGGACCAGGTCGCACTGCCCGACGGTCAGCACGGGCTTCCCTTGCGCGGCGGCCCACTCGGCGAAGGCCTTGGTGTTCGAGCCGTAGGGTTGTCCGGTCTTCGGGTTCACCGGCCCGCCAACAGCGTATTGCTCGTCGAAGGCGTCTCGGCCTTCGAGCACCAGCGTGTGCAGTGCCCGGCCTACGAGATACGCCGGCCGGTCCTCGTCCTCCACCAGTCCCAGCTTCTTCTTGCGGTACAAGAGCGGGCAGCGCCGGAAGTCGGCAAGCTGGTGGCTGGTCAGGTGCTCCGAGGCCTTGGCCTGGTAGACCTCGGCCGATTCGTGGATCAGAAACGATGCGGCGATCGTCATCGAGGTGTCTCCGTATGGACCAGCGGCCGTCAACGCCGAGCGAGAAGGCGTCTTCGCCGAGCGAGCTTGCGTCGACCCGGCGAAGCCGCAAGTGATGAGAACGGCCGCCGGCTCTATCTCTTATGTATGCCGTTTGCGGCCGATCTGTCGGGCTTTTCAGCCCGTTTCCAGCCCGGCTTGCTCGAAGTACGCTCGGGCCTCTTCAAGGGCTTTGCGAACCTGGTGGCGGGAAATAGCCAACTCGCGGGCCACCGAGGCGACCGTGCCGGTCATCAGCCGCCGGCAGATGTCCCGCAGGTGCTCGGGCATCTGGGCCAGGGCATGCTCGATCGCTTCCTGTTGCTCCAGCCGCGAGAGCGGGTCTTCGGACTCCCTGCCCAGCCGCCGGGCGACGTCTTCCGACGAGACGGTGGCCGACAGCGGCTTGAGCCCCTCGCCGGTGGAGGTGTAGTCGTTCTCCAGAGAGAGCGGCCAGACACCATTGCCTCGCTTGCGCCGGTTGCGGCTCCGCAGCAGCATGGCCACCGCCCGCGAGACCACGCGGTTCAGGAAGGTCTCCAGAGAGGCCCGGGCCGGATCGAACCGCTCGGCCTTTTCGAGCACCGCCAGCCAGAGTTCCTGCTCGATGTCTTCCTGCTCGCTGGGACTGAAGTCCCTCCGGCGGCAAAGCTGGCGGGCCTTGGCCTGGATGAGCGCCTTGGCGTACTCGGTGACGACGAACTCTTTGTCTTGTGGCATGGCAACCTCCAAGACCGGAGGCTGTCTGCCACAGGGGTTCTCCCAAGCAAGACGCGGCGTCGCGGCACCACACCGCAACAGAAAGCACTCGCGCCCCTGGCGACCACCGGGCTCGGAGCCTCACGGTCGCCAACTGGGCGCCACAACACACGTGGCAATGCCACAAACCGCGTGGCATTTGAAAACGAGGAGAAGCGGATCAGAGCCGCAACCGAAAACGCCGTTTGCTGGCGATCCGGACCCGGCGGGCTTGACCCCTGCTTGCGCCCAGAAACGCTCCTCTTGCAAGTGCAAGCTCCGCCGGCACCTATAACGACAGCAGTTCCTTCGAGTGGGCCGACACATTACCGGCCCACCGATGACCGGCCGTTTTGGGGCTCGCCCCTTGGCAAGAATCAGGTCACCCACTCAATCGGGCGCTCAGGGGCGTACTTGAAGGAGAAACCCGAAGAAATCGAGATCCTGAGATGATGAGCCAGTGTCTTGTGTTCTCGCTCAATGCTGTCGATAGCACGGGAAACTGCCATGGACACTGACTTTCGGACCTTCTCCGCGTCAGTGCGTTCACGCTTGCGGCCGCCGAGGCCAGTGGCCCTACCAATTTCGGCCCCTAAAGCCTCCATCTCCGACTGAAGGCGATCAATGTGACCGAGGTCGTTGTGTCGCTTGGCATCCTCTAGCTCTTCTTGCAGTTCACGGAACCGCTTGCCATACTCCGCACGCGCCTGGTCATCGAGCACGGGCCCTGAGGTGCCGCCCGTGATTCTCGTGTCGATTCCTTCCGCAGCCGCCAACAGCATCACGGCTGGAATGTCGCGACCCGGCTCTGCCAAGAGCCGCGCGATGTAGAACAAGCCGCGGCTGTCCTGCATGAACACGGTTTCACCTTGGAACTTGAGCACCCACATTTGCCCGCGGCGCCGGAACACGCACTCGACCCGTGCGAGATCATCAAGCACCTTTTTGGCGTCGTCCTCGCATGGCTTGGGTCTAGCTAATGATCGAGCTGTCATGCGGTAAACGAAGATCCGTTTTGCATCACTCTCGAAAGGATGTTCGCAGATAGAACATTCAAAGTCATCCTCGTCTTCGATGGCCTCCTGAAAGGCATCCGCCGACATCAGGTTCTGGCAATGCTCGCACTCGACCATTTCTGCCTTGAATAATACTCCTTGCTCTACAAACAGATCGAGCACCCCCTCAACCTGGTTGCAGTCCGCATCGATAAGGCTGGCCAAGTCCCCAGGGCGCAGCGGCGCAGGTGAGAACATCTCCGAAAGCCGCGCGTCGACCTCCTCAACGACGTCAAATAGGTCTTGATGCTCGCGAGCTATGACTTCGGATTCGGGAAAGAACATATCGTACGGTTTGCTCGCCGTTCGGAGTCGGAAAATTGATACGATTGTGCTGCCCGATGATGATCACGTGGACTTCGGCTTCCAAGGGATTGTTGGCCGGGGGCGCCTCCACGTTTGGAAGCCAATAGAAGTTGCCCAAGTGCCCCACGCCGCTCTTGCGAATCGCGCCCAGCGCCGCGTCGATGGGTGCCTCACCGAGAAGCGGGTCTGCCGGGGATGCGCTCCTGCCCTCGAACCTCCGCCCTTGCAATGTGCGATAGTTGATCCCGTGCGAACGCGTTTCCCCCCTGCCGGCTTCTTCCAGCTCGTGAAGCCTCTTGATGGCGGGCCGCAGGTCGACGATCAGGAAACGGTTGATGTCCAGCCATCCCAGGACCAGATCAACGAACTCCTTTGCGACGTCTTCGTAGCGGAATCCGCTCGGAAGCTGCGAGATCTGCAGGAATGCCGTGTTGGCCACCAGGTCCCATTCAAACGCCACCAGAGTTCGCGCGACACGACGAACGAATGCCCGAAGTTCCACAGCGTCCCCCTCCTCGGTCGCTGTGGTACTATCGTACTCGGGAGTCCGCTCCCACCACTCCCGCTTCTTGACCGCTGCAACGCGGAGGCGGCGCCCGTCGTGCTGAATCGTAGACAGCTTCATTTCGTCGGGCAGCACCAGCGGAAGGGCGGCATTCAGGTACCGGCCAAGCCGATGCTTCTTGAGGAGGTTTTTCACCCAATCCTTGTTTCGCCAGCCAGCAATGGAGCTTCGCGGTCCCTGGTAAAGGTACACATGTTGCTTGCCCCAGGGGATCACCTCATCGAGAAACCGAACAATCGATGGAATCGACAAGGTTCCGTCCTTCAACGCCTCCTCGACGCGGCCACGGATTTCCTCCTTGGTGCCTGATTTCGGCAGATCGCAGCGGGCGAGGAACTCGCGGATCTGCGATTTCCTCAGCGCCAACAGATCTGTGACGATCTGTGCTTGTTCCTGGTCCGTGAAAGTAGGCGATGAAAGTGCCTTGCTACTCATATCGCCGGAAGCCCCAGCCAGTTTCGAAGTTACCTCTCGCTCCTTCCGCCAGCCGGCTCCTGTTCGTCCACCTCAAGGATGCCGTACGTCCGTCGCGCAACGCCGATTTCATACTCGGCCAGCAGTGCCACCAGTTGCTCGCCGTTCATCAGGGCCACAGGCACGGCATCTGGCCGGGCGGCTTCCTTGATCGCGCCGGCGCTAAAGTCGCTCGTGGTGATGATCAAGCCCTGCTCGTGGGCGCCCAGGCTGCCCCGGACTTGCTGCACAATCGGAGCCTGCACCCGGTTCCTCGGTTTCCATTTCTTCACCTGGACGGCCATGCGAGTGCGGATCACCTCTCCAACGACCAGCGTGCCGCGAACGTCGATGCCGCCATCGCCAGAACGTTTCGTAACTTCAATGTCTTCAAAGCCAATCTCGGCCAGCAACTGGGCAATCAGTTCCTCAAACTCTGTGGCGTCCATCGCCAGCACGCGTTTGTGAAGTGCCTGACGAACACGCCTGTTGTGCTGTTCGATCTCGAAGGCCAGCCCCTTGCCCATCCAGCGGGAAAGACCGACATAACCGCGCCCGTGTTGCACAAACCGCGACTGCTCGCCCCGCTGCTGCCGGCGGCGAATCTCGGTCAGTACCTGGGCGTACATCGTCGCCTCCGGCGTCCTGCCTTCGGTGGCGATCCAATTGTGTTCAAGCGCCTTGGCCGTGATGTCCCGGTAGTGCATCGGCCGCTTGTTGCCGAACTGCTCCAGAACCTTCTCGGCGGCGTCTGTGAAGGAATACTGCCCCTGCGGTTTCTTGCCCTTTTCCGGCGCCATGGGTGGCAATTCCACTCCGTCGCGGATGGTGAACGTATTGGGGCCGGTTTGGATGAATGGTGAATCGTCGCCGCGTTTCTTGATGTCGCTGTAGAGCTGAGCGGCCACGGTAGCATGCGGTGTCTTCCCCCGGGTCTGCCAGAGATTTTGAGCGAGAATCCGCTCGGTGATCTCCTGAGCGGTCAGCGGCCCACCCGCCTCGGTCAGCACCTGGATGGCGGCTTGTTTCACGCCCATTACTTGCCCCTCCGAGCGCGCGACGGGGTCTTCTTCGTTGTTTTCTTCTTCGCCGTCTTCTTGCGCAGGCGGCTTTTCCTGGCATAGGTCGGGTATCTGTCGTACACCGTCTTCAGCAACCGGTTGTGCCCCAGCTCGCCGTACTGGTCGAGAATGGCCGCCACATCGGCACGCAGGTCCTCGGGCAACTGCCCCAGGGCCTCCTCCGCCCGGGCAACGTCCGCAACCGCGATGCGGGTCTTTTCCTCCTCGGTGTCCTCGTCGATCGTGATAAGCCCCTGGGAGCGCAGTTGCTCGAGGTCCGAGTAGAGCTCCTTGGCAAACGGGCCGTAGTGGTAGGGCACGAACTGGTAGAAACGTCGCCGGCCGTTGGCCTCCATCTGGAGCAGGAACACGTATTTCATCAGGGCCGTGACCAGCACCGGCGACCGGTTGCGCCGGGCGGCTTCGGCCAACAGGGCCAGTACGGTCAGCCGGGGTAAGGCCTCGTACAAGTGCTGGGCCGCCGCAATCTGCTCTGCATTGGCCGCCTCCCACTCGGCAGTCAGCTCGCCAGTGAAGGCGCGCGCCATCAATGATCTGAGGGAGTACTCGTCGATCGCGGTTGCGTCCATATACCGCTGTCGCGTCTCTCGCAGAGCGCGGACTTGATCTACAAATGCCTTCTGCACCGGTATCGGGGGCAGGATAACATCGAGTGCCCGGACACGAGCGTGGTTGAATCCGGTTTGTGCCGAACCGGGCGCGTTCAAGATGATGTGTTGATACCAAGGTGTGGCAAGAAGATACGCAAGGTACTCCCCTGTGATTTTCGATGGCGACGGTCTAATGATACAAACATGTTGGTTCACAACCGCCGGAGGTATGTCTTCCGGGGCGAACGCAACTCGTCCAATCGAAGCACCCGTGATGTTAAGCAACACGTCGCCCGGCTCTACGCGCACACGTGACATCTCTTCAAAGATCGATGCCGGTAGATGAGCACAGTCGTCGAGGGACAGCTCCAGCATCCGGACATTCTGACTTCGCAGCAACAAGGGCCCATCTGCTACGTAGTTTCTCGCTCCACCACGAGGCGTGTAACCACTGGTCACGAGAGTCGTGACGTTGCCAAGCGGTGTTTTCGAGTAGCCGCAGGGATTGCTCGTCGGATCGCCGAACGTGTAGTGAAATATTGACGGTAGGATTGCATCGAGAATCTCGGACGCGCTCAAGCGTTTCCGGCGAATCTCGTCGGCCTTCTGGAGAATCTCCACGATCCGCTCCTGGACCGGAAGCGGCGGCACAGGAATCTGTAGGGACTCCCAGAAGATACGGGGCACCCGTTGTCGGCCGGAAGTACCAGTAAAGCTAGCAACGGCGGCGTCAATAACCAGCCGCTGTCGGACAAAATAGAAGAGGAACTCAGGCAACACGTCCGAATGGGGTCGAAGGACGTAGAACTCGGACGAACCAAACGCCAAGTCGCCGGGAACTCCCCTGACCAAGGCGGACTTGCCATTCTGCACGCAGGGCGTGATCTTCGCGAACAGGACATCGCCGTTACGGAATTTGGTTCTTCCGCTGCGGCAGGAAGCCAACCGGACCATCCTCGGGCTGCGTAGTGTTCCGGCGAATTCGTCGATGTCCGCCATTTCATAGAGCGGCACCATCGGGTCGCTGGGGTCGCCCGCCGGCAACGCCTCTCGCGGATTGACCATCACCGCCTTGGCCAGCGGGACGGCCTCCCACCGACTTCCCGAAGGTTGCCGTTTTGCCCTCATGCCACTCACCGTTCCCCGCACGGTGGATTGTATCGAGCCCGGATTTCCTGCTCGATGGACACACGCCCGGCCGACTGAAGATGAGGGGTATAATAGGCCGCCACCATCAGCGTGCCAGCGCAGTTCCACTGCCAGCAGTCCTTCCGGTCATGGTTTTCCACGCGCGTCCTGATCTGGGCAGACTCGCCCACATCCACCACGTCATACTTGCCGTCGTGGGAGCAGAGAATGGCATAGACCCCGGCCCGGTCGTCAAGCTGCGCTGTGTTGCTATACGGCCCTTCGAACGTGTACTGGCCGATCCTGATACTCATAGGCCTTCTCCTTTACTGAGTGCCTGGAAGCGAATCGAGTTATGTGCTTGTCGTCGCCTCGTTGATTCCTCCGTTGGCGTTCGAGACCAACCCTAGCAAATCCTGGAGATCGGTCTTGATGTCTTCTTCCAGTTCCAGCAGCCGATTGATGAGGACCTCCGGCTTCTCGTGCTCGACCGCCTCCGCCTGGTGGGGGCAGTAGCGCCCGGCCGTAAGGTTGTAGTCGGTCTGGCGGATTTGCTCGACGGTGGCCCACCAGGACTTGTCACTTTCGAATTGTGTGAGGTCGTCCGATTTTACGATGGCCCGCACACCGCCGGATCTCTCGTGCTGCCAACGATAGGGCCACAAGGAAACCATGTGATCGAGATCGCCGTCGGTGTCGAAGTCGGGCAAAGGGCGACGGGTGGCCCCCAGATCGCGGCCGTCGCTCTCCACACGATAGAACCAGACGCGAGAGGTCCGCACGTCGTCGCGGCCCAGCGGCCGGCGGAAGACGACGATGCTGGTTTTCGCACCGCTGTACGGGTTGAAGACGCCGTTGGGCAGGCTGAGGACGGCCAAGACCTCGAACTCTTCGACCAGCCGGCGGCAGATCTTGCGGAGCATCTTCTTGGAGTCGAACAGCAGCCCCTCCTTGAGCACAACGGCTGCTCGCCCACCCGGCCTGAGAGCATTCATCATGTGCTGGATGAACAGCGCTTCGTACAGCTTGATGTGGTAGGTGAACTGGGCGGTCCGCTCCTGTTTGGTCGGACCGAAAGGTGGATTGGCCAGGATGATGTCGTACTTGCCCTTGCGGATGTCCTGGGCCTTGTTCGACAGGCTGTCGTCGTTCTGGAGGCGACTGGAACCGTCCTGGTGGAGGATCATGTTGATCAGAGCCAGTTTGAAGACCAGCGGGACGTGCTCGACGCCGAACAGGTGCCGCTCCTTCAGCTCGCGCAGCATCCGCTCCTTTTCCACGGCGGAGATCCGTTTGCGGCGAATCAGGTCGCGGACGTACTCGAACGAACGGACAATAAAACCGCCTGTCCCGCAGGCGGGGTCGTAGATCGTCTCACCGATTTGGGGCTCGATGATCTGGACCATGCGGTCCACGATGTGGCGCGGGGTGAAGTACTCGGCGAACTCTTTGTTCTGACCAAACCGCTGCAGCAGATACTCGTAGGCCCGGCCGAAGATATCGTAGCGTTCGCCCTCGCCGAAGCCTCGGGCCATGATCTCACGGAGATTCAGCTCCCGCAGACGCGAGACCAGGGCGCGGATCGTGGTGGTGTAGCGCAGACGGAAGACGGTGTCTTTGAACAGCCGCTGCACGTCGGCGGCGGAGCGGTGGGTGGATTTGAGCGTTGCCAGGTCGGCAAACATCTGCCGGCAGAAATCGACGGAACTGTCGAACCCGTGCTGTTTGGCGTAGCCGTCCGGGTCGTCGGCCCACTTGTGGAATCGGTAGATTTTGGGAATAAGGGCTTGGTCGTCGGGAAGCGTTGTGCCGGCAGCTTCCTCGTGTTCCAGTTGGATTTCGTCCCAGAGCTTCAGAAAGAGAAACAGACTGAACGTTTCCAATCGCTCTGTAGCATGGAGGGCGTCATCGCGGAAGACGTTGGCGATCTCCCAAAGCTCGTCGCCGAACTGATTGAAATCAGGTGTATTGCTCATTTGTTGCCTCCTCTACGGGTGTCCCTGTCTCCAGGGCCAGGGCTTCGTCGGCCAGGCTCAGAAGCTTGTCCAGCCCGCCGAATAGCGCCTTGATCCGCAGTAGCCCGCCCGCTTGTTCGAGCAAGTGGCTTCGCAGAACTTGCTCAGGTGTGATATCCGGCTTTGCACGTTTAAAGTCGCACACCATGAGAACGATCTCCCGCTGGTCGCGGTTGAGGTTCTTTTCCAGCGCCCACTTCTCGAACTCTCTCCTGCGGTGGAGCGTTTCGAAGTCTGCCTCGCCCGTCGCCACGGCGATGAAGTCCTCGAGCGTCGCTTCCGGCTCTCCATAGAGGTCCCGAAGCGCGGAGAGATCGAACCCCATAGTGGCCAGGAAGGAGTGGTCCGGGGTCGTGGGCCCCTTGAAGTAGCGCCAGCAGAGGATAGTCTGCGCAAAGCGCTGCCTGAGGCCCTCGCGCTCCAGGCCGGCTTTGAGTTGGGCCTCGACCTGGCGGCGGAGTTGTTCGAGGATGGCAGGCGAAATGGTCTCGGAGAAGACCAGGTGGACGGGCACGTCGGCAATGACCATCTCTTGTTCGGTGCCGCGCGGGCCGCGCCCGCCTTCGCCACCCTCGCCGCGGCCTTCTCGCTCGCCGGCGATGACTTCTTCCTCTTCCTGCTCGAGAGGCTCATCCACGACGCCGGGCGTGTCGTTGGTGATCGCCGGTTCGAGCCGGGTGATGTCCACGAAATCGACGAGCTTGTAGATTTCCTTGCCTGTCTCCCTGCACTTACGAGTGCCGCGACCCTTCATCTGGACGTAGAGCACCTTGGACTTGGTGGGCCGGGCCATCAGCAAGACCTCGACATCAGGCGCGTCGATGCCCGTGTCGAGCATGCCCACGCCAACAAGAACGATGGGCCGGGGGGCCATATTGGGGTCCTTGTGGGCCTGATCGATGATCGCCTTCCGTTCGGCTGGCCCAGTGACGCGCTGGAACTCCTCGATCAGGTCCCGCGCGCCGGGCATCTCGTTGTGCACGGCGACGATGAAACGTTCAGCAGCCGCGTCGTTCTTGGGCAGGTTGTTCAGTTCGTTGTATTTCTCGATCAGCGCATAACGAAGGTTCTTCGCGTGGGCTATGGAGGCCGCGAAGACGATGGTCTTGACTGGCTGGCGAGTGCCGAGAATCTCAAAATACTTCTCGGCGATGAGTTCGTTGCGCTGCGGAACATCCACGGCGCGGCCCAACTGCTCCGGCTCGTAGTCGAAGCCCATGTCGTGAACGCCTTCTATGTCCACATTGGTGTGAAACTTGAAGTGAATGCATTGCGCAAGGCGCTCCCATTCGGGCACCTCGGCGTTCGTTTCGGCTTGCCGTATCGTGTAGCGGTAGATCGGTCCGCGGTACTGCCCAAGGTCGGTGAAGAAACGATCTGTGTTGACCGTTTCCTTGTCGGCCGGGGTAGCCGTCAGGCCAAGAAGGATCGCCCCGCCTTGGGCAAAATGGTCCAGCACACCGTACCAGTCGCCGAAGTACGAGCGGTGGCATTCATCCAGGATCACTATGCTGAAATGGTCTTGGGGATAGGACTTGTACTTTTCGCGCACTGCCAGATGCTGCACGGTGGTCACGAGTACGTCGCGGTGTCGGTCCTCGGGGCCACCCGTGGCCCGGCCGATGTCAAAGTTGTCGCCGAGATGGGTCTTGAACTTTTTGACGGTTTGCATCGCCAAGGCGTCCCGGTCGACGAGAAACAGCGCCCGGCGAATCAACCCAACCGACCAAAGCTTGGCAATAACCCCGGCGGCGGTAATGGTCTTCCCCGTCCCGGTGGCCATCTGGAGGTACATTCGGCGTCGGCCAGCCTGAACAGCCCCCAATACCTGGGAGACAGCAACGCGCTGATAGTCCCGAAGCGTACCGTTCAACTCAGTCGCTTGAGGGCGGAAAAACTCGCCGAACTCGGCTGGCGTCGGAAAGGCGGTTATTTTTTCTGGGAGGGTGTTGGCCTTGAGGTTTTGTCGCAGAAAGACCTGGCCGTCGCTGGCGAACAAGAGCGGCACGTCGTGGCCGGTGTTCTTCCAGTAGGTCCGGGCATAGCCTTTCGCCTGGTCCAGGGCGGCCCAAAGGTCTTTACCCGGCTTCTTCGCTTCGAGGATGGCAACCACTCTCCCATCCTGAAGGAAAACCCGATCGGCTTCTTCGCCGTCCAGGTGCTCGCGCCAACGCTTCCGCGTGACGTCGAAATCAGTCACGTCCCATCCGCGCTCCCCAAGGTGCTTCTCGATCAGCAGTTCGGCTTCGTCTTCGTTGATCGGTCGCATGGGCGCATCCTCATCGCACGCTGGGCAGATGGCGATCAAGCAAACCCACACCTTCATCCCCCAGCTCGCGGGCCGCTTCCTCCAGCCGTTGAACTGCCAGGGGCGATGGCTTGGCCCGGCCGTTCTCCCAGCGGTTGAGCGTTGCGAAGCTCACACCAAGCTTGGCCGCAAACTTCTCCTGCGTAAGCCCTAGCTTCCTACGCAGCTTGCGGACAAGCAAGGACATCTGTTTCTTCGTGCTCACGAGGCTCTCCCCACCAATTCCCCGGACAACCCGTAAAGGGGGCTCTCATACTCTATAGCGTATGACCGGCCGCAGCGCTGTCAAGTGGGAAGGTAAAGCAGGCCACACCCGGTTGGCCCGAATAAGGTTTCCGGACTCCGGCCGCAGCGCTGTCAAGTGGGAAGGTAAAGCAGGGGACCCACGACTGGGGAATGAAAAGCCGGACCACGGGGGCCGGTTATCGAGGGGCATTCGTTGACGCGGCAAGTCTGCGAAGCTCCGCCGCCTGGCGTTCCAGACGCTCGGCCAGACGGGTCAGCTCTTCGGCAGTCGCCGGTCCCAGGCAGGACAGGCCAAACGGCAGCGTCGCGCCCCGTGCGTCAACCGGACTTTTGTAGTGTACATCCACAAGGTCACAGCCCCCAAAGCCCGCCCCGGGGCGAAACACGATCACCGTTCCAACGATATTCTCGCAACGCGGGTCATGGGGATTCTGATGGATGATGACGCGGTCCCCTGGTTGTAGCCGGAAACTTGATCGACTCTTTCCCATTTCCAATTCCTTTTCTGACGGTCCTTTGCCGGTGGTCCGAGCGTAGATCCCCGGGCGGCGTGGTCAGCGAGCGAGACCTCGGACGCGTCCCCGGACTCGGCCGAGCGGAGTTCGCGCCACATTGCCCGCTGTTTGCGCCAGTCGAGAATCGCTGCGATGGATCGCACATCGCGCTCGGTGATTGGGTCGCGGCCCTGGGTGACGGGCGGCAGAAAGAGCAGCTCTTCCTGGATGTCGGGGGCAAGATGGAGAAGCTGCATTACCTGGGTAATCCGCGGCTGGGTGACATGGGCGAGCCGGGCAAGCTCGGTCGTGTTCCGCACCACGCCTTCCCGTAGCAGGCGATCGAACTGGATCGCCAGGGCCATCACCCGAGACACACGCGGCACGCGGCCGAGCGGCAGCAGTGGCTCCAATGCCGGTTTGTCCGCCAGCCGTTTCCGGCCCCGGGCACTGCGGGTGAAGACGACCTGCTTGGTCACTGTGATCATGCCGCACCTGCCGGTTGCTTGCGGGCCAAGGCCTTGATGGCCGTCGGATGGAACGATACCGCCACCGTGCTTTGGGCCGCGTCGAACTCGACGCGGGCCACCAGCAAGGCCACCAGTTGTGCCTGTTCCCGCGGGCTCAAAGCGTTCCAGGCGCCGTCGAAGTCGGCCAGGGCGGTGTCGATGTCGGCGGCGGTCAGTCGGTCTTGCTCGTGCTTTTGGAGCTGATGCTGGACCTCCCGCAGCCGTGTCTCACACTGGGCAATGCGGTCGTGGAGTTCCGCCATTTGGTCGGGAGCCGGCGCTGCTGCGTTCCGGGCCAGCCGGCGGAGCTCCGCGTGGTGCCGGCCCAGTTCGCGCCGTAGCCCGCGTTCTTCTGTGAGGAGTGCAGCCCGCTCGGCCTCGAACTGCTCCCGGGCTTGCCGGAGCACTTCGGCCCGCAAAGTGCGGTCGCAGCCAATGGCCCGAATCTCGTCGATCACGACCCGCTCGATTTCGCCGGCGGGCAACGAGGGAGAAGGGCACGCCTTGCGCCCGTTCTGGATGGCCCGGGTGCAGGTGTAATAGCGGTAACGCCGCTGCCTTTTGCAGGTGAACGTGTGGGTCATGGCCCGGCCGCAGGCCTTGCAGTACAGCAAGCCCCGAAGCAGGGCCCCGTATTTGTTCCGCACTGCCACGCCGCCCGAGCGGCCGTTGTGCCGCAGCGTGGCCTGGACCTGCTGGAACAGCTCGGCGTCGACGATCGGCTCGTGTTCGCCTTCGTGCAGTTCCGTCTTGTACTTGATCTTGCCGACGTACAGCGGGTTGGTCAGCAGGGCGTACAAAGAACCCTTGTCGAACGGCCGGCCACCTTTCAGCTCACCCCGACGGGTCTTCCACACCTTGTTGTGCCACCCGCGGCGAGCAAGCTCCTCCACTACCGGTAGCAAAGACCCCAGCGACAAGTAGAGCCGAAGGATTTCCCGGACTCGGGTCGCTTCCTGGGCGTTGACCACCAGGCGCGGACGGCCACCCGAGCGGTCGACGTCGTAGCCGAGGATCGGCGTGCCGCCGGTCCATTTGCCCTTGCGGCGGGTGGCGGCGATCTTGTCGCGGATTCGCTCGCCGATGATCTCCCGCTCGAACTGGGCGAACGACAAAAGCACGTTGAGCACCAGCCGGCCCATCGACGTGGCCGTGTTGAACTGCTGGGTAACGGAAACGAACGACACGCCCTTCCGCTCGAAGATCTCCATGAGCCGGGCGAAATCCAAGAGGCTCCGGCTCAGCCGGTCCACCTTGTAGACGACCACGCAATCGACTTTGCCTGCCTCAATGTCGGCTAAGAGGTGCCGCAGGGCCGGTCGGTCCAGATTGCCGCCGGTAAAACCGCCGTCATCGTAGCGGTCGGCAAGGAAGGTCCAGCCTTCCCCGGCTTGGCTGCGGATGAACGCCTCGGCCGCCTCCCGCTGGGCATCCAGGGAGTTGAACTCCTGGTCGAGGCCCTCGTCGGTGGACTTGCGGGTGTAGATGGCGCAGCGAATGCAGGTCGCTGCCGGCTGGGTCGAGTGTTTTCTGCGGCTCACCTCTTGCCCTCCAGACGAAAGAAGCGATATCCATTGATGTGGCTCCCGGTGATCGCCTTGGCCACCGCCGAGAGCGACGGGTAGCGCCGGCCCTCGAACTCGAAGCCGTCGGCCAGTACCAGGACCTGAAGCACACGACCCTTGTACCGACGCACGATCGCGGTGCCGGGCGGCGGCAGCCGGTGATCGAGTTTTGGCTGGCTGGCCGTCACCACCTCGCCCACTTGGGGCAAGCGGCGGGCCTTGGGCGCCATGACCCGAAGCTGGGTGCCCTTGGCCAATTCCTCCGCCCGGCGACGAGCGCGGTCGCTCAGGTCGCCTTCGACAAGAGCTTGGAGCTTCCAGGCGATCTTACGGACCAGATACGCGCGATTCCAAGAGCGGGTCGGCTCGCCGAACAATTCCGCGTACCGCCGGGCAAGCTCGCCGGTGGTCATCCGGCAAAGCGCGGCAAGTTCTTTCTCTACGTCGGGCATGATAGACCGTCTCCGAAGTTTCAAGCGCAACGGCCCGGTGCAGCGATTGGCAACCGAGCAGCCCTACCGGGGCTCAAGGCACAGTGAGCCTCGGATTTTCCGAAAGCTCAAGGCCCTGGGGGAAGAGTTTGGGCGGCTTTTCCGGCCCGCGGCGAACCGCCAGATGAGCGGTGTGGCACCGCGATGGCGTTATGATCGGCGCCCGGGCGCGAGTTCCGCAGATAGCGGGCCACGCCCCGGGCCAAGATGGCGGCCACTTGCGCAAGCCGCTCCTTCGGCGTCAGTTTCCGTGGCAATCGATCCGGCATTGCGACAGGCTCCATGATGAGGTCACCTGCCGTTTATATATGCCGTTTGCGCCGCAAGTGTCGCGATTTTGCGAGGTTCTTGCTTCCCGCCCGCTCAAGAAGAGACACGCGCGCGATGTCTCTAGACCATAAACGCCCGGTTGACTTTTCCCAACCACCGGCGGTTTAGAATGGGCGCGACCTGACGATTTAGGATGGATTCTAAATCCCCGGTTGGCGGCAGGGGAGAGACACCGAGACTTGCGGAGCAGGTGCTCGCACCCGAGCCGCGCCCAGCCGTCCAAAGAGCGCCGCGGCCTTGCTGGCAGAGACAGACCGAGACGCACGGCCAGTTGCAACCTATTGCGAAAAAAGGCCTTACGTCGCGTCGGAGAAACGCCGCTCCCTGACGGTCCCGGCTCGGGAAGCATCTAAACCCCGGGTAGCAGGCTTTGCGGCGCGTGTGGAAAGGTACGCCCGGGAGGACTCGAACCTCCAACCTGCGGATTAGAAGTCCGCTGCTCTATCCAGTTGAGCTACGAGCGCTTGTCGTTGGTCGCCCTCGCCGATCGGGTGAGCTGTGCCCGCACGCGAGCACGAGCCCCGGCGAGTCGCTGTCCGCTCACCAAGGCGAAATGCAATAGGCCCGGAGGGATTCGAACCCCCGACCAAGGGATTATGAGTCCCCTGCTCTAACCGCTGAGCTACGGGCCCGTCACGGTTCCTCTGCGCGGCCCGAACCGGCTGTTCTCTTGCTCACCCAAATGACGGGTGCCAAACAGGTCTTTGAATTTTTGATTGTAGCCCTCTGGTCGAACTGCGCGAAGCGAGCCGCAACACAAGCGACTGAAGGAACAACCGCCGACGAGAAACAGGAATCGCTAGAAAACCACCCACCGTTTCTCGGTGGTTCGTCGGGTTGACACGTGCGCCCAAATCGTCTCGCCCCACGAGCTTGCGATTGCATTGTACACAATACCATACACCGGAAACGGCAGTCGATGGGCGGGACTTGTCTCCAGTACCGTGACGTGTTCTATTGATACGCCGTTAAGCATTCCTGTTTTTCGCACCGGGTACGTCGCTTGATCTGCCGGCGTATCGAGACGTCGAAAGGTTCCGGTTCATGCGCAAACGACATCTGCTTTTGCTCGGCACCTTCTTGCTGTCGATGTTGTTGTACGTCGACCGGGCGTGCATCTCGACGGCCAAAGAACACATTTTGGCCGACCTTGGTTTTGACGACAAGTTGTGGGGGTGGATCCTCGGTGTGTTCGCCCTAGGGTACGCCTTGTGCCAAGTGCCGGCAGGCGCGTTGGCAGATCGTTTTGGCCCCCGTCGCGTTTTGGCCGGGGTAGTTGCGTTTTGGTCGATTTTCACGGCCGCTACCGGCGCGGCATGGAACTTCGTTTCCATGCTGGCTTTCCGGTTGTTGTTCGGGGCAGGTGAAGCGGGTGCCTTTCCCGGCGCTTCGCGAGCGTACTTTTCATGGATCCCCTCCCAAGAACGCGGGCTGGCGCAGGGTATCACGTTTTCGGGCTCTCGGATCGGAGCGGCCGTCACGATGCCGCTGATGCCGTTGCTCATCAATGCCGTGGGGTGGCGGGAAACGTTCTTTTTGTTGGGAGCAGCGGGAATCGGTTGGTCGGTTTTCTGGTGGCTGTGGTTTCGCGACGATCCGGAAGAACATCCGACGATTTCCGAAGAAGAAAAGGCGTACATTCTTGCCAACCGCCAGCAACCGAGCGAGGCTGCGGGCAAATCGTTGTCCCCGAGTACGCTCTTCGGTTCGGCGAATATGTGGCTGGCGATGCTCCAGTACATTTGCTCGAACTTTACTTTCTACTTTGCGATCGGCTGGTCTTTTCCGTACGTGAAAAAGACGTTCGAACTCAGCGCGTTTCAGGCAGGCATCTGGTCCGGCATTCCGTTGCTATGCGGAGCCTTGGGCAATTGGGTCAGCGGCGGCTTGGTCGACAGGCTGTATCGCGCGGGCTTTCTGCGAGGTTCGCGGCGTTTTCCCGCGGCGTTGGGGTTTGTGTTGGCGGCGGCCGGAATTGCGGGAACCGCCCAAGCCGACACCGCCGCCATGTATTGCCTGTGGCTTTCCGTCGCGATTTTCGGTGCCGACATGACGTTGAGTCCCTCGTGGGCCTTTTCGATCGACATCGGGCGAGAACACGCGGGCACCGTCTCGGGAACGATGAACATGGCCGGGAATCTTGCCGCCTTCCTGACGATGCTTGCTTTTCCGTATCTTCAAGCATGGACACACAGCCACAAACCCTATTTTTATCTGGCCGCGGTCTTGAACCTTGCCGCCGCGGGAATGTGGTATCTGACACGCCCCGACAAACCGTTGGAGGAGTATTGATCGATGGCAAAGCTACACGGCGTTTGCGTCGGCGCGGGATACTTCAGTAAGTTTCAATACGAGGCCTGGAATCGCATCCCCGAAGTCGAAATCACGGCGATGTGCAATCGCAATATCGACCGGGCGAAACCGATCATGGAAGAATTCGGCATTCCGCGGCACTACGTCGATTACCGCGAGATGCTGGAAAAGGAAAAGCCCGATTTCGTCGATATTATCACGCCGCCCGATACGCATCTGGAAATGTGCCGCATTGCGGCCGAGATGGGCATCCACATCATCTGTCAAAAACCGTTGGCCCCCACCTTCGACGAGGCCAAGGAAATCGTCGCTCTGACGGATCGGGCAGGCGTTCGCTTCATGGTTCACGAGAACTTTCGTTTTCAGCCGTGGCACCGGGAGATCAAGCGCCTACTAACGGCCGGTGCCATCGGAGATCGGCTGCACTCGCTCTACTTTCGCATGCGCATGGGTGATGGATGGGGTGAAGACGCTTACCTCGGTCGCCAGCCGTACTTTCGCACGATGCCGAAATTGTTGGTATTCGAGACAGGTGTTCATTTCATCGACACCTTTCGCTATTTGGCCGGTGAGGTCGAAGGCGTGTTCAGCAAGTTGCGAAAACTGAACCCCGTCATCGCAGGTGAAGATGCCGGCGTGATCGTGTTCGAGTTTGCGTCCGGCGCCGTCGGCATTTGGGATGCAAATCGCTACAATGAGTCGAATGATCCCGATCCCCGCTATACGTTCGGCGAGTTCTTGGTCGAAGGCAATGGCGGTTCGATTCGGCTGTACACCGACGGGCGTTTGACCATCCAGCCGCTGGGTGAGCCGGAGCGTGATCATGCGTATCGCCACGAACGGCGCAATTTCTCGGGCGATTGTGTTTACGTCACACAGAGACATTTTGTTGATTGTATGCACTCCGGCGCACCGTTTGAGACGAACGGACATGACTATTTGAAAACGTTGGCCGTGCAAGAGGCCGTTTACCGATCTGCCGAAACCGGTCTTCCGCAAAGAAACCTCGCGGCATCTGCTTCATGACGGCCTTTCGCGGCACGGCCCCCGCAAATCACACTACGAACAGGCAATCATTTGGGAGAACTGGCAACGTGAGCAAGACGTATCGAATTGCTGTAGTTCCCGGGGATGGAATCGGTCACGAGATTGTGCCTGCGGCATTGGAAGTAATGCACGCGGCAATCGAACCGACCGGCAACGGTTTGGAGGCCACGTCGTTCCCATTCGGCGCGGGGCATTATAAGGCACACGGCTGTTTCATGCCGGAAGACGGCCTCGAACAATTGCGCCCCTTCGATGCGATACTTTTTGGGGCCGTGGGGCTGCCGGATGTCGACGACCGCTTGCCTGCCAAAGAGTACACGTTCAAGGTTCGTTGCGGTTTTCGACAGTACGTCAACTACCGCCCGTGCAAACGCCTGAAGGCGATTCCCGGACCGTTGCGATCCGACGAGCCGTTCGACTTCGTCATCATCCGTGAGAACAACGAGGGCGAATTCATCCTGACGGGATCGGTGCATCATCCGGAGGCCCCCGAGGGTTTCGCCACGCAACTCAGCGTGTTCACCCGCAAGGGGATCGAACAGGTTGCCCGGTACGCCTTTGGATTGGCCAAATCCCGCAGGGGTAAACTCACGAACGTCACAAAGTCAAATACCTTGATTCACAGCTTGGCTTACTGGGATCGTGTGATCCGCGAGGTGAGCGAAGAGTTTCCCGAGGTCGAATACGAAAAGATGTACGTCGACGCCGCGGCCGCCAACATGGTGTTGCATCCGGAACGGTTCGACGTCATTTTGACGACAAACATGATCGGCGACATTCTCAGCGACTTAGGCGGCGCACTCGTCGGGAGCTTAGGGCTGGCCCCCAGCGGCAACATTAATCCCGAACGCGAGTACCCGTCGATGTTCGAGCCGATTCACGGTTCGGCACCGGACATTGCGGGCAAGGGAATCGCTAATCCCGTGGGCGCCATCGAATCGGGTGCCTTGTTGCTGGAGCATCTGGGCGAAAAGGACGCCGCCGCCCGGATTCACCACGCGGTGTGCCGCGCGTTGGAAGACGGTATTCGCACGCCGGATTTGGGCGGCGACGCCACGACCGCCGGTTTCGCTCGCGAAGTCGTGGCTCGGCTGTGACCTCGGCCCAACGAAGGCTCGCATGACCAGAGATCGAAGCTATGCGCCGAATCATCGACCTTACGCTCCCCATAAAACCCGGCATGCGGGGATTCTCCCCCGAAGTTGCTTCACGCATCATCCCTGACGGTTGGAACGCAACGAACTACACGATCTATTCGCATTGCGGAACGCACATGGATGCGCCGTGTCATTTCGTCGAGGGAGCCGCATCCATCGACAGTGTCTCACTGGAAGCGTGCATCGGAAATGCCGTCCTTGTGGACGTAACCCCGGTCGAACCCAAAGAGTCGATCGGCCCCGAACGTCTGGCAACGGCAGCCGACCGCATTACGCCCGGAAGCCGCGTGATTCTGCGCACCGATTGGCATCGCCGAGTCGGTTCGCCGGAATATCGTGACGCTCTTCCG
Source organism: Thermostilla marina (assembly GCF_054657455.1). Lineage (NCBI taxonomy): Bacteria > Pseudomonadati > Planctomycetota > Planctomycetia > Pirellulales > Thermoguttaceae > Thermostilla > Thermostilla marina. The sequence continues at coordinate 3,014,974 of NZ_BAAHYR010000001.1, forward strand.
CGCGTCAGCCGAGAGCTGGCGGAATGGTTCGTCGAACGAAAGCTTGCGTTACTTGGCGTTGAACCGCCTTCCGTGGCCGACGTGCACAATATCGAAGAAGTCACCGCCGTGCATCAAGTGCTGCTGAAAGCCGGAATCGTCATCGTCGAAGGCTTGGCCCATCTCGACGAAATTCCCGGCGACACATTTGAATTGATCGTGCTGCCGCTTCGCATCCCCGAAGGTGACGGTTCGCCGGTACGAGCGTTAGCCCTTGTCGACGATTGACCGAAAGCCGTTTTCACACGATGAGCGTGCCTTGAGCCCTTCCCCCAATCAATACTGTCTGTTTGCTAATTTTGGGCCCTGTGTAATACCTGCATTGTCATGTCTACCGACGGTCCCCAAGTTCGAGGCGTATCTTTCCCGGAACGGATTCGTTCGTTGCCGCCGGTACCCGACGACGTCGACTGGGCGGACGTTCGGTCAATGCTGCTCACGTCGAAACGGCGCATCGTCGTCTTGGACGATGACCCTACCGGCACGCAGACCGTCCGGGATTTGCCCGTCTTGACCGAATGGTCTGTCGAGGCCCTTGTTCGGGAATTCGAAACCGATACTCCGGTCTTCTACATCCTCACAAACTCACGCAGCTTGCCGGAATCGAAGGCGGTTGCCTTGAACCGAAACATCGCGACGGCGCTTCGAGAGGCTTCTCGCCGCACCGGTACCGCATTCAGTGTCGTCAGCCGCAGCGATTCGACCTTGCGGGGTCATTTTCCTGCGGAACTGGACGCATTGGAATCGGTACTGGGAAAGCCCGACGGGCGCTTGATTTGCCCCTATTTCGAAGAAGGGGGACGCTACACGATCGAAGACGTTCACTATGTTCGCGAGGGCGACTATCTGATTCCCGCCTCGGAGACGCCATTTGCCGCCGATCCCGCGTTCGGCTACCGAAACTCGAATTTACGTGAATGGATTGCCGAAAAAAGCAGCGGCAAGATTTCGGCGGAATCCATCGTCTCGCTCTCCCTCGAAACGATTCGAACTAAACCGCTCGAGTCGATTACAACAGTTTTGGAGGGCCTCTCGGACGGTCGACATTGCATCATCAACGCAGCTTGTCCGCAGGACGTACTACGAACGGCTGCGGCAATTCACCGCGCCGAAGCCAACGGCAAGCGGTTCCTGTTCCGTAGCGCCGCCTCGATTGTCGCCGCGTTGGCGGGCATCCCCCCGGCACCACCGTTGGACAAGCAGGTCTTCCACGCCTCAGAGGGGGCCGGTGTGCTGATCATCGTCGGTTCCTATGTTCCCAAGACGACGTCCCAACTCGAGGTTCTTCGGAAAAAAGTCGATTGTGCCGCTTTCGAACTAAATGTGGATCAGGTACTCGACGAATCCAGACGAGACAAGCTGATCAGCGAGATCGTCGATCGATGCCGGGCGCCGCTTGCGGCCGACCGACCGGTGATCGTCTACACAAGCCGGCAGCGTCCGAAAGATCAGGGAGAAAAAAGCCTGCGAGTCGGTAAGATCGTCTCCGATAGTCTTATCGAGGTCGTGCGGCGAGTGCAGTGCCGTCCGCGGGTTCTAATCGCCAAGGGAGGCATTACCTCGAGCGACACGGCGACAGCCGGTTGCGGCATCCGTCGCGGTTGGGTGCTGGGACAAATTATACCGGGAGTACCGGTCTGGCGTTGCGGCCGGGAAACCCGGTTCCCCGGTATGCCGTTGGTCGTGTTTCCCGGCAATGTGGGTGATGAAAACGCCCTTGCCGAAGCGGTTCTGCGGACTTTATAACACCCGGTGCTTTCCCACTTCGGTGGAGTCGCTATACCGAATACGGTACAATCGACACGAACGTGCCGAGAATCGAAATACCCATCCCCGGAGATTCTGCGTCCGCCTTCATTTTCTCGACCGGCGGGTCGCATGATTCACCCGGTCTAGAATGTTTGCGAACGGAGTGCCGCGCCGTGCCGTCGCTGTTCGTCATTCGAGGAAACGACCAAGGAACGCGTGTGGAGCTGAACGCGCCCGTCGTAAGCATCGGGCGCGACGCCTCGAACGTGCTACAACTTCATGACACGCAGGTCTCACGGCGTCACGCCGAAATTCGACGCGTCGATGATCGCTATCAAATCGTCGACCTGAACAGTTCCAACGGCACGTTCGTCAATGGAAAGCGGATCACCGAGCAATGGCTCGTCAGCGGAGATCAACTTCAGTTCGGTCGCACGCTCGTCCTGTTCACGCGACCGACCGAGGAAAGCCCCGAAGACCTTTCGGCGGTCGTGAACATCGCCTCTCCGCAAGATACCGGCGACCGCTCCCAGATCATCAGCTCGATTCCGCAAGAAGAAGGCAGTCGCATCTTTTCGGCGGAACTTCCGCATGCCGATACCTGGACGGCGAGGGCACGCAGCAATCTGCAGGTGATGTACCGGATCGCCATGGCGATCAGCCATACCCTCGACATCGACCAGCTCCTGAATCGCATCATGGAGCTGATTTTCGAGTGGGTCGAGGCCGATCGCGGCTGCATCATGCTGATCGATCCCGACACCGATGAGCTCGTTCCCAAGGTACGGCGTACGCGGCAGGGAATTTCGGCCGAGGACAAAATCATCATCTCGAAGACGATCCTCGATTACGTCCGCGAAAATAACGAAGGTGTACTGACGAGCGATGCCCGCGAAGACGAACGCTGGACCGAGGCAGCCAGCATCGTGCAAGCCGGCATCCGTGAAGCCATTTGCGTGCCGATGCAAGGCCGTTACGGTGTGGTCGGCGTCATTTACATCGACACGTCGATGTCTCCTCAAGAGGTGTTGCGCCGCGGCAGCACGAAGAAATTCACGACCGACCATCTGAAGCTAATGGTGGCAATCGGTCATCAAGCCGCCTTGGCCGTCGAAGACACCCACTACTACTCGGCCATGGTGCAAGCCGAACGTCTGGCGGCAATCGGGCAAACGATCGCCATGCTCTCGCACCACATCAAGAACATCCTGCAAGGAATTCGCGGCGGCAGTTATCTCATTCAATTGGGACTCGACAAGCACGACGAAGAACTCATTCGCAAAGGCTGGAACATCGTCGAGAAGAACCAGAATCGCATTTCGTCGCTGGTCCTCGACATGCTCACGTTCAGCAAAGAGCGTGAACCCGATTTGCGCCCCGCCGATTGGAACGAAACGATCGCCGACGTCGTCGAGTTGATGCACTCCCGCGCGCAGGAAAACAACGTCGAATTGACCTCGTCTCTGGCGAACGACATCCCGGAACTCGTCTTCGATCCCGAGGCCGTGCATCGCGCCGTGCTCAACCTGGTTACCAACGCCATCGATGCAGCAGCCGAACTCGAGGATCGTCAAGGCCGCGTCCACGTGGCGACGGACTACAGCGCGTCGGCACGACGTGTGTATGCGATCGTGGAAGACAACGGGCCGGGCATTCCGCCCGAGCTCCTCGACAAACTGTTCAACCCCTTCGTGTCCATGAAAAAAGGGGTAAGAGGCACAGGCCTAGGGCTCCCCGTTAGTCAGAAGATCGTCCGCGAGCACGGCGGCGAGATCCGCGTCGAAAGCGAACCGGACCACGGCACGCGCTTCGTTATCGAGATCCCTGCCGTTCGGCCCAGTAGTGACAGTCCGCGAGAAACGGGATCGCACACGCAGGCATCGTCGACACCGGAATGACGCACGTTTCCCTTCCGCTCCATGTTCGCAGGCGGCTAGCCCTTATCACTTTTCCGATCCACCACAGCCCGCACCGGCCGGAACAACATCCGCGAACCAGAAGCCGTCACGTTCCAAAGTCTTTCCCACCTCAACCGGTATCGGTCGGGAAAAGGCCGGACCGTCAAGACAAAAAGTGTGAAATTCTCCGTTTTCGCCGCATGGATCGACATCCGCCGGCAATGCGGCTAGGAAGCCCTCGTCGTACATCCGTCCCGCATATTCGCCGGGCAATCGTCTTGGATCGACACACGTGACGACCGCCCTCGTTCCCGCGACCACCATTTCCCGTGCCAGTTCCGAAGTTCCTTCGCGGCCGCACCACACCGGAAACAATGGTTCGATTCCGCTTCCGTTCATCATTTGCTGACGGTACCGGCGGATGTCCTCTAGAAACAAATCCCCGAAAGCAACGTGCGTCACCTTCTCGGCTCGTGCCCGCTCGAGCGCAGCGGTCATGCGATGCTCGTACTCTTCGTTCGCACAAGGGTGCGGCAGGTTCACAGGCCAAAGGGGCAAACCGACGGCTTCGGCCTGAAGCTCAACGAGCCGTTTTCGAACGGCATGCATCGCGACGCGATCGAATTCTTCGTTGAACGTCGTCAGCAAACCGACGACTTCACAGTCGGGCATTTTCCGGAGCCGATACAATGCCCAGGCCGCGTCCTTACCGGAACTCCAGGATAATAGTACTCGCTGCATTGTTTACCCCAGAAACGCTTGCGCCTCTTTGCGAAACGACTGCTTTTTCGGTTCGTGTGCCGCGTGTCCCCGCCACGCTCACCGGTCTGTGAATGGGATGCAAGGGAACCGCCGAACCGTCTACCTACTTGGCGAGCGATGTTTTTCCGCTACAATTCGGCAGTGCCTCAGCCGACTGTCGATCACGCGTATTGCCGCCGTTTGTGGAACTTTGTCGGCAGGTACGAGTGCGATTGTCAACTACAAGGGCAAAAGGGAGAGAATTGATGGCCGATAGCGTTTTCAAAAAGGTCGAAGTCGTCGGAACGTCCACCGTTTCACTGAGCGACGCAATCCAGAAAGCCGTTGCCAAGGTAGCCGAGACCGAAGCGAAGCCGAGTTGGTTCGAAGTCGTCGAACAGCGTGGAGCGATTGCCGACGGGAAGGTTCTGCAATTCCAGGTCACGCTGCGAGTGGGCTGCAAGATCGAGTAGGCCGCTCAAACCGGCAACCGGCACAGCGAACTCGATCGCCCGGATCGGGTTCGCTGTCCAATCCGGGTGGTGGCGCCGTTCACTGATCTGACAATTACCGCGCCGAACCGGTCTTTTATTCTCTGTCGCTTCGCAGGAAATGTCCTGATCGGCCGCCCGATTTCTCCTCCAGTCGCACCGCGTCGATCTCCATCCCGCGATCGACAGCCTTGCACATGTCGTAAATCGTCAGTGCGGCCACGGAAACGGCCGTCAACGCCTCCATTTCGACGCCCGTCTTCGCCGACGTGACCGCCGTCGCCTCGATGCGTACGGTGCGGTCGTCCGGAAAGTCGAAGCCGATCTGCAACGAATCGAGGGGAACATTGTGACATAGAGGAATCAAGCGACTGGTTTCTTTGCCCGCCATGATTCCTGCAAGTCGGGCAACCGCAAGCACGTCCCCTTTGCTCATGTCCCCCTGCCGAATCTTCTCGAGCGTCTCCGGTTGCATGCGAACGGTTCCCGACGCGAGGGCGATGCGCCGCGTCACGGCCTTGTCGCCCACATCAACCATCCGAGCGGCACCTCGCTCGTCGAAGTGCGTGAGTTCTTGCTCTCGTCGTCCGTCGCGACTCATTGCATTTCCTCGTACTCGTTGAACGGCACGTGGCGACGACAATCTTTCACGCCCGGGTTCAGTTCCTTGAACAGCAGGCTGGGCTGGATGTCGGTGTTGTTTTGATACTTTTCGCTGGCGTATTCTGCGTATTCGCCGCGGATGTCATGATAGAAGATCTGGCATATCTGGACGCCTGCATAAATGCGCACCGGTTGCACGGCAAACATTTCCAACGTCCAGTACCCGCGGAATCCGACATCGCCGAACCCGGCCGTCACATGCACGAAGAGTCCCAAACGGCCGATCGACGACCTCCCCTCGATCATCGGCACGAATCCCCGCGTGGCCGTGTGCTCGGCCGTTCGTCCCAAGTAGAGCTGATTGGGCGTCAAGACGAGCCCTTCTTCGGGAATCTTGATCCGTTTGAATCGATTGGGGCGGCGCATGTCGAGCACGACCTCATCGTACACCAACAGTTCGTCGTGCAACGTAAGATTGTAGCTGTTCGGATTCAGGTTCTCGCGTCGAAAAGGTTCGATGATAATGTTCTTTCCGAGGTTCGCCTCAATTTCTTTTCCGGACAAGATCATCGCCGCTTCCCCTTTCCTAGCGTTGCTCGATTTGTTCGCTGCGCCGAGCCTACCTTTGCTTCCAAGCTCAGGTTTCGACACCGATCCGAGGACAAAAATCGTTCATCGGACAGGTTTCGCACTTCGGCTTGCGGGCGGCGCAATGTTTTCGCCCGTGGCGGATCATTCGATGACTAAAGTCGATCCATTCGCTTTCCGGCAACAGGTTCATCAAGTCTTGCTCGACCTTTTCGGGATCCGTGTTCTCGGTCAATCCGAGACGACGACTGATCCGCCCCACGTGGGTATCGACGACGACGCCGGTCGGCAAACCGAACGCCGTACCGAGCACGACGTTCGCCGTTTTGCGCCCGACCCCTGGAAGCTTCACCAATGCGTCGAGCGAACGAGGCACTTTACCTCCGTGTTCTTCGGCGAGCGTACGACAACACGCCTGAATGTTTTTGGCCTTGTTGCGATAGAACCCCGTGCTCTTGATATCTTCCTCCAACTCTTCCAAAGGCGCGCGGGCATAATCTTCGGCCGACCGATACTTTTTGAAAAGATCGGCGGTCACAATATTCACACGCTCATCGGTACATTGAGCGGACAAGATCGTGGCAATAAGCAACTCGAGCGGATTCCTGAATCGCAACGAACACGTTGCGTCCGGGAATTCCTTCTCCAACACGCGGCAAACCTTGCGCACGTAGGATGCCGACACTTTCGCCGGACGATCGGCAGATTCACCTGCTTTCGATCCCGTTTTCCCTTTCGGGGACGGCTTCGCCTGTTTCGGTTTTTTCTTGGCCATGCTCGTCGGTCGCTTATGACGCCCCAAACAATTGAAGACGGATCCAGCCCCGCTGGAAAACTTCGGTGCCCAAGCCGGTCACTACTTCCGGGTGCCGCGCAGCATCCTTGATCCGGTACCCCAATCTGTCGCATTTTACCGGGAATCAGCCCGGCGGGCACCCCGCCTCTCGTGCTGCCGCAGGGCGCAAGAAGAAACGCTGCGTGACGGCCGTTCGTTTGACCGTGACGCAGCGTGACCTGGTTCGTCCCCGACTTGTTCGGGCCTTACTCTTAGAACGTGCGAATTTCCACCGCTTCCCCACCTCGTTCCGACGACAGATACGCACTATAGATCGTCGAGATCGTGTCGGCGGCAAGAGCACTGTCGCTTTGAGGGGTGTCGCCGTAGGCAACCGTCCGGTAAAAAGCCTCGATTTCCTGCGGATAACCGGTGAACCAGTCTTCATCCGGCGAAGTGCAAGCCCACCCCTGCTTCGTACCGATCTTCTCCAGTACGTAAATGTCCTTGAAGTACTCTTCCTTCGGGTTGTACGTCTGCATCGCCGTGTTGGGGTTGATGTTGCAAATCGCGCGATGATTGTTTGCGCACACCTCCAACCAGTTGTGAATTCCTCCCAGGACGATGTCGGAAGCGAAGACCGTGGCAATCATGCCGTCTTCGAATTCGACGTGCATCATCGAAAAGTCATCGATGTCGTAATAGTCACAGCGAATGTGGCCGGCATCCCGGAAAGAGGGCAAGCGCGTCAGCGCGTGCGCACGCGCCGAGACGGTCTTCGGCCGGATCGGTTTCCCGTCGCGAGTCAAACCCTCGACGCGTTTCAGATACAGCGCCGCGGTCAGCGGGTGACACCCCTTCCCGATGAGGACGCCGCCACCGCAGAATTTCCAGAAAGCGTACTCTTCCGAATGAGAACCGCTGTGGGCTTCCTCGGCGTGAATCCACAGGATTTGACCGCCGGTTTTCTCGAGGATTTCACGTTCCTTTTGGATCGCCGGGGCAAACACCCAGTTCTCGGCGTAAAGCAGACGGCCTTCACTTTTCGCCTCGGCTTCGAGAATGCGTTCCACGCTCGCCAAGGCCGCGTCAAGTGCCGTTTGTTTGGGAAATCGATCGCCGTGGAAGTCCTCGCTGCCGTCACCGAAATACCCGGTCAACGGCTTCTCGCAAATCACGAACTTGTTACGGCGCAGCACCTCGATGGCGATCGGCTCGTGGGTCACCGGCGGTGTGCAAATGTGCACGACGTCGACCTGGTCGATCAATTCCTCCATCGAGGAGAACGCCTTGATACCCCGCTTTTTCGCGTATTCTTCCCTAGCTTTTTCATTCCGGGAATACACGCCGACGACATCGACGTTCGTTCCATACACCTTGCGAATCGCTTCGAAATGAAACGACGCCGAAAACCCGGAACCGATGATACCCGAGCGCACGGTCTTTTTCTGTAGCATTGGTTCTTCCTACCCTTTGTTCGGAGAACAACCCCCCCTTGCACCCGCAAGCCCCGCTTCCTCGAAAGTAAGGGGGACGAACGTTCCCAGACGCCACACAGAGCCGCCACATGGAGCTGCGGGGACGTGATTGATGGGGATATGATACCGCATCCCCTATCGGCCTTCCATGGCGGGGTAAGCGACGATGCAGACCGCGGCAATCACGCAATCAACCGACCACGTTTTTTCGCCCGCTGAACGGCATTTTCGATCGCGTCGGCGACTGTCCGCAGGGCCTTGATGCGTGCGTAGAGTTTGCAATTGGCCTCGAGAATCGTCCACGGTGCGTAACTTGTGCTAGTTCGGCGAAGCATTTCGTCCACGGCAACGGCGTACTGCGGCCATTTCTCCCGGTTTCTCCAGTCTTCCTCGGTTATTTTCCACTGTTTTGCCGGGTCTTCTTGGCGAGCCTTGAATCGCCTCAATTGCTCCTCTTGGTCGATGTGAAGCCAGAACTTGACGATCACCGTTCCGAATTCGGCCAACTGCCGTTCGAATTCGTTGATTTCACGGTAAGCGCGGCGCCATTCGTTTTCTGTGCAGAAACCTTCGACTCGCTCGACCAAAACGCGTCCGTACCACGAACGGTCGAAGATCGTAATGTGACCTGCTTTGGGAACGTGTTTCCAAAAGCGCCAAAGATAATGGTGAGCCTTTTCTTCAGAATTGGGTGCCGCGATCGGGACGACCTCATAACCGCGCGGATCCAATCCTCTCGTCAACCGCTTGATATTTCCGCCCTTGCCTGCGGCATCCCAACCTTCATAGACGATCGCCACGGGAATTTGGGCCAAGTACAATTCGTGCTCCAAACGGAACAGCCTTTTCTGAAGCCGATCCAACTCTTCTTCGTATTGCGCGCGATCCAGCGAAACCGACAGGTCGATGCGATCGAGAATCCGCGGATTGGCCATCGTTGCTTCGGTCGGAACCTGCATTGGAACCGGTTCGACTTTCGGCGTATTTTCCCGACGTTGCAGCTCGCGTTCGATCGCCGTTGCGATCGTTTCAAACACTTTTACGCGGGCAAAACGTTTCTGCGTGGCCTCGACAACCGTCCAGGGGGCTTCGGACGTGCTGGTTCTTGCCAGCATATCCTCGACGACAGCCAACCATTTGTCGTAATGTCGATTTTGATTCCATTCCCGCTTTCCGATTTTCCAAGCGGTCGCGGGATGCTTTTCCAGCCTTCGAAATCGACGACGCTGCTCTTTCTTGTCGATGTGCATCCAAAACTTCAGCAGCACGGCGCCCGAGTCGGTCAATTGTCGCTCGAACTCGTGGATTTCTTCAAACGCACGATTCAAGTCGGCTGAGTCGAGGCCGCGCTCCATCCGCTCGACGAGGACGCGACCGTACCAAGACCGATCGAAAATCGCGAACAGCCCGTCTGCCGGCAAGGCATTCCAAAATCGCCACAGCCAGGGGTATCGCGCTTCAGTCTCGTCGGGAGCCGATACGGCATGCACCTTGAAACCGCGAGGATCCAGTGCCTGGGTCAACCGATTGATGACGACACCTTTACCAGCGGCCTCCCAACCCTCGAATACCAGGATGACGGGCACGCCCGCCTGACGAGCCGCGCGTTGTGCCTCTCCCAAGCGAGCTTCAATCTGCGGAAAAACAGCGTCGTAGGTTTCGCGGTCCAATCGCTGGTTGAGATCGACAAGTTCGAGCATGGGTCGTATCTCCCGACTTCGTCGGCTTGTGAAGGGCACAATACGGAAAGCAACGTGAGGAAGGTGCGTGTCTCGTGTGAGGTGAATGGTCTGAAAAAATGTAGCCCCCTCTCCGATGAGGGGCGAACTTCGACGGGACAGAAGCGCGCCGACTGTACGGTTTGTTACCGGTCGCGCCGATTTTACCGGTCGCGGAGCCAAATACAGGCGGAGCCTGGCTCTTCCGAGGAGGTATCCGACCGGATGCCTGCCCGAAAACCTACCCATTCCCCTTGTCTCCAATCGGCGGAATGTGGAACAATCTAGAGAACGTGGGGGAAGTTATCGTCTATTCACACGGGCCGAACGGAAAACATTTTCTGCGCGGAGGGTCTGCCATGTGGCGCGTTTTGTTCGCTTCTCTACTTACCATCTTTTCCATCGTGGTCGCGTCGCCGTGTCGGGCGGAAACACCGCGTCCCAACATCGTATTGATTCTCGCCGACGATATGGGGTACTCGGACATCGGCTGCTTCGGCGGTGAGATTCCCACTCCCAACCTCGACGCATTGGCTCGCGACGGACTGCGTTTTACACAGTTCTACAACACCTCTCGTTGCTGCCCGACGCGCGCATCGCTGTTGACGGGGCTCTACCAGCATCAAGCCGGCATCGGCATGATGACGACAGCACGACCGGACGCGCCGCCGGCATATCAAGGCTATTTGAACCAACATTGCGTGACATTGGCCGAGGTCTTGAAATCGGCGGGCTACCACACCTACATGGTCGGTAAATGGCACGTCGGCATGTCGAAACAATCGATGTGGCCGTGTCGCCGAGGGTTCGATCGCTACTATGGTATTCTTTCGGGCGCGTGCGACTATTTTCGTCCGCAAGCGAAGGCCGGTTTGACGCTGGACAGCTCTCCCGCCCCGGCACCGCACGAAGGATACTACACAACCGACGTCTTCACCGATTACGCGATTCGGTTTCTTGAGTCTCAGCCGGACGATGCGCCGTTCTTCCTTTACGTTGCCTACAATGCGCCCCATTGGCCGTTGCAAGCCAAACCGGAAGACGTCAAAAAGTTTCTCGGCAAATATCTGTGCGGATGGGATGAAATCCGAAAACGCCGCTGGAAACGGCAATGTGAGCTGGGAATCGTCGATCCGGCTTGGGGATTGTCACCGCGAGATCCCGTCGTTCCGGCCTGGGACACACTGACCAAGACGGAGCAAAAGGACCTCGATGCCCGGATGGCCACGTACGCGGCTCAGGTTCATTGCATGGACTACAACATCGGCCGCCTCGTGACTGTGTTGCGCCGAATGGGAAAACTGGAAAACACGCTGATTTTGTTTCTCTCGGACAACGGCGCCTGTCCCGAACCGTGGAACGACCTCAACCCGACGGGTACCGCGCATTTGGGAGGCGGCAAATTCAAGGATCCCAATGATCCGACCAAAGGTGGTGCCTGGTCGTACGGACAGGGTTGGGCCAACGCGTCGAATACTCCTTTCCGGCGTTACAAAACGAAAAGCCACGAAGGCGGTATTTCCACCCCCCTGATCGCCTACTGGCCCGCAGGAATCCGCGTTCCCGGTGGGACGATCATTCACGACGTCGGTCATATCCGCGACATCATGCCCACGGTCGTTGAACTTGCAGACGCCGAGTATCCCACCGTGCGCAACGGTCGTTTCATCCATCCGGCAGAAGGGAACAGCCTGGTACCCATCTTTGCTCAAGGAAGCCGCATTCCGGAGCCATGGCTCTTTTGGGAACACCGCCTCGAGGGAGCCGTCCGACATGGTCGATGGAAGGCCATCTATTTCGAAAACACAGGAGAGTGGAAACTATACGACATGGAAACCGATCGAACGGAACAACACGATCTTTCCAACCGATATCCGGAATTGTTAGAAGTGCTTAAACGTCGCTGGTTCGATTGGGCGATCCGTTGCGAAGTACTTCCGAAGACGATCGAATGATCGATCGCGTCTCGCTTCGAGTGGTCGGCGCCGCTTGTCCACCACTTCGTCGTTTTGACAAGCAGCGTGCTTCCACCGACCTGCTTCGCGCAAACGACTACAGTCGGAAGTCAAATTCCGTCGACGATTCGTCGACGAACACCTTCAACGTGGACTCGCGGTTGTACTGGGCAGGAATCCTTTCTGCTTCGGCGGAAACGGCATCGGGATCCTCTTCGCTCGCCTGTCCGTCCTCGGACGGAATTCCCCGCGATGTCCAAATCCGGACGGTTTTCTCGCCTTGCGTTGTTCCGGCTGCTTCGGAATTGAACATCAGTTCGTACCGTCCCGATTCGTCCGTCACGGCCCAGGAAAACGTTTGGTCTTGCGACTCGAAGACAACCAAGGCTTTCGGCAACGGTTCGCCTTGAAACGTGATCGTACCGGACACGGGCACCAACTCGAGTTTCTCGTAATCAGGCCCGGTGCGATCGCATCCGATTCCTATCGCGACAAGGGTTGCCGACGCCGCACACAAGAACCGAAACTTCACATTCGCTACCACGTCGTCTTTCTCCCCCTCTGTGATCACGAGCTGCTCCCTCGCGGATGTCGCCGCGTTGCCGAAAGCCCTCAAAATTCCGTCACGACCTCGTTTCCGTTTCGCGAACCCAGTGATTGATACGTGTCGCCGTCGATCGTGTCGCCGATGAAGCGCACGGTGCCATCCCCCATCAGAAACTCGGCGCCGCCGACGTGGTAACTCCCGAACGACAGCTCCATCAGTCGGCCGTGGATTTCAGGATGGTTCACGAATGCATTGATGGGAGCAAGCGTCGTTCCGACAAACTCCGAGAATTCGGTGCCGCTGCTGCTACCGGTACATTGACAAGGATCGATTTGGGGTGAACCGATATACCAGAAATCCATCCCTTGTCCATCTTTGACGAACGTAGGATCGGTTCGCGACTCGCCGATCATGATTGTGTTGGAAGTCCCATCCGTCACGTCACCGAAACGAACGGAACTACAGGCGTAAAAGTAGCCATCCTGGTCAAGATTCTCCAACGATTTCGTGCCCGGGATCACGATCGTGCTCGTATCGTCGGAACTGGCTGTCGAACCGGCGTTTCCTCGATAACTGCACGGAACGCGGCGATCGATTCCACTGTTGTCGAAGTGATCCTCGATCGGCATACTCGGACAACGATACACAGGAATGATCGTCTCGCATGCGACCTGATTCTCGGATCCCGAGTTCCAATTACCCGGCCCGCTTTCTTGAAAATGGATCGTGTCGTAGATCGATTTCAGTTCGATAAACGGAAGTATGTGCAAACTCCAGCCGGTGCCTCGATTTCCCCAACCATACGGGAAACGGCCGAATGCATCATGGTAATTGTGCATCGCAAGACCGATTTGCTTGAGATTGTTCGCGCATTGGGCACGGCGGGCCGCTTCCCGTGCCGCCTGCACCGCCGGCAAGAGCAAGCCGATCAGAATGCCGATGATCGCAATGACGACCAACAGCTCGACCAACGTAAACCCACCGAGAACACGGCGACAACGTTTCCGCATGACTCGCCCCTTTCGTCGGATTGTAAATGGGAACGACCAATGCCGATCGACTCGATCGGGTACCGAATTGTCGTCCCCATCCTACGGAAACGGCGCAAGCGCAACGTTACGATCCTGTGAGAATCTCGTCGAGAACGCTCCGTGGGCTCGTCACTCGCCCCTCGCAAGCCCCACAACGCGATCCAAAGCTCGGCGCTATTGTGCTGACTATTGTCGAATCGAAGTGCCGTGCCTGCAACACGAGTCTCCACGCCACTCGACGGCGCAACAAGAAAGCCCCATCATACGATGGGGCAAGAAAGCGGATGGGGAGGGACTCGAACCCGATTCCGCAACCGGTTCTGAGCAAAGCACTTACGGCGATTCGCCCGAGGCCGGTGGCGCAAAATCCGGCGCACTTTCCGGCGATTCGGTCGAAATCCCACCCGAACTAGCGGCCCTTTGGGCAACCCTCGACGAAGCCCAGCGCCGGGAACTGATAGCGGCGCTGGAGCGATTGCAGCGGCCGACCACAAGGGAAGGGGGGGCCTGAAACTGTGGGGACGAATTACCCCAACCGCAGGGGCAAGGACGCGTTTTTTTACGGGGAAATTCGGCCCCCTGTTCGATACGGGATGGCCGATTCCAGCCCCTCAGCGGCTCGCTCTTGCGTTCTGCGACTGGTGGGCGACAAAAGTATCGGCTCGACGGCCGAGCGTGGCACACGCATACCGTGGGTCCTTCCAGATGCCCCACCAGCAGAACGGCGGCGGGAACAGCCACCGCAGGGAATACAGTTTGTTTCGGGGAGCCGAAAATCGCCTAGCGCTGTCCACGGGCGGGTAAATGAGCCTCCTATAAAAGGGGGCCTAGAGGCTCAAAATGAGGCTCCATAAAAAGGGAGGCTGGAGCATCAAAACGGCGGCCGGCCGGCTGGCGGATCGGTCGGGAAAGTTGCAGAAGTTGATACAGCGTGCCACCATTTCCGCCGTGGGGTGATCCGGATGTACGAGTTGGACGCTGAGGAAATCCGGCGGTGCACGGCCACGTGCAAGGACGGCCGACCGTGCCAGGCGTGGGCCTGTTGGGGCGATCCGGCGCAGCGGTGCCGGCAACACGGCGGCCGGCCACGCCACAAGCGCCCCGTGTGCCGGTGTGCGGCCTACCAGTGGCCCCATCGGCCCGGCGGGGGCCTGTGCCTGTGGCCCCACCCGCCGATTTCTGTTTGCCCCACCCCGGCCGGCACGCACGGGGAGTTCCGGAGCTTGCGTCAAGCGCTGCGGCGCGGATAATCAACGTGGGCGGCTAGGGTCCCGGGCCCGAAAGCCGCGACACCACAGCGGTTGCCGCCTACCTTTTTCAAGCGTGGTGTCTTTGTATCACGGAGGTGGTGACCGTGTCTGTGCCCTTGGTTTATCATCTTTGCCCAGCGTATTGCTTGGTTGATTTGGGCGGCGGTTTCGTAGCGCTGGATTTGGTGGACGAGCTGACCGCCGACGAATTGGCTTTGCTCGACAGGCACATGCAAGAAGAAGTCTACGGAGCTTGGAACCAGGCGTGCGATAAGGGTTACGATTTTCCACCGTGGCGGTTTTGGATCCGTTCCATAGCGGAACTGCAGGATGATCCGGAAATGCTGTTGCGGAATGAGAGGCAGTTGGAAGACCTGTACCCATTCATCTGCCGTTTTCGGAGGAGACCCGATGAATGGTTGCTGCCCCTCGACATTGCAGATGCCGTAGAACGCATCTTGCCTTGGAAAGTTTGGGATTTCTACGCCGAACTGTATTTCGAGTGCAAACGAACCCAGAAACTTATCTTGAAAACTCGGCGATACAGGCTCCCTCAACAGGCGTTTCCTGTTTTCAACCCGGCACTATCGGCCATCTCCACGATGCCAGCGGCTTCTCCATCACCGCCCCTGGTTGCAGAGGCACAACAACAGCCCACCGGCCCTGATGCCGGGCAACGCCCATCGGAATCCGATGCCGAAGAGCAGCAGGCTGCCGCGCCCGGGGAACCATCGACTTCGGCTCACCGGACCGCTGCGCGCCGGTTGCCCGGCGAGGAAATGAACGTCTTGGCCCGCGACTATCTGAGGCTCCACGCCAAACAACGCAGGGTGAGCGTTAAGGAATTGGCCGAGTATCTGGCCGGCAGAAACCCGGCGGGCACTTGTTCCACGTCCACCGTTTGCAAACTTCCGGCGTGGCGGGCCTATCAAGACGAACTGGAGCAGCGGGGGCTGAAAGGCAAGAAAGCCAAACCCAAGATGCGGGCGTTTTCGGATGTGGAACACGCCGTAGGCCAACCCGATGCGGAGTTGGAGAGGCTGATTAGCGAGCAGGGCGCAGATTACGAGCCGTCCCCCCTCGAAGAGGATCCGCCCGGGAGGCCGCACAGAGTGCGCACAGATCACCGCATATAGCGTGCCGGCCGGCCCGTTCGGCGATTTGTTCGCGAACGTTCGCTCTTTTGACGCGAACACTTTTCTTCAGTTTTTCGCGGGAGGGGTCTTGCGTTCGGCAAAAAAATGGCGAACGAACGGCCTTATCAGTAGAGGTGGTTTTCAAACCTTTACTGATAGGACACCTGGCCATGTCGAACGAATCGATTCCTCGGCTTTTGACCCCCGGGCGGATTGCCGAGGCTCTGGGGGTTCCTCTGCCGCGCGTGCTGTACGTGCTGCGCACTCGGCACCACATCCGACCGGCGGCACGGGCCGGCACGCTGCGGCTGTATCGCAGCACGGCAGTGGCTCAAGTGCGCTACGAACTGAACCTAATCGACGCCCGGCGAAGCCGGCAGGAGGTGCCAGAATGAACGATGGGGGCAAGTTGCTGCTATCCGAGCGTGAAGCGGCCCGGGCGCTGGGCGTGTCGGCCCGGCACTTGTATACCTTGCGGAAGCGCGGCGAAGTCCCGTTCGTGCTGCTTGGGCAGCGGGTGCTGTATTCGCCGGCAGCCCTGCAAGGGTGGATCCGGGAGCGGAGCATCTGCGGAAGCCGCACCAGCGAGGGCGCCGACGATGACCCGCAACGGGCGTAAAAAAACCCGGCAGCCCGAAGCTGGGGGAGCGGGCGGCGGCCGGGCACGAGGTTTCGGGCATTCTACCGCGCCAAGCCGGCCGGATCCATGTTGTGATGAATCCGACTTGGCCGAGCTGGTAGCACAGCGGCGGCGGGAGCTTGGCCTGGATCCCAGCGGCGGGCCGTTCGATCACGCGGGGCCACAGGAAGCGGTGCCGACCGACGGCGACATGCTGGGAATCGCGTTGGCCTACGCGCGCCGTGGCTGGAGGGTGTTGCCGGTGTGGCGACCCATCGGCAGCGGTTGCTCTTGCCGCCGGAAGGCCGCTTGTGACCGGCCGGGCAAGCATCCGCGCTGCCGCAATGGAGTCAAGAGCGCCACGGCTGAGGCTGAGCGGATTCGGCGCTGGAAGTGGACCACGGCGAACATCGCAATCGCCACGGGGCCCGGATCGTGCTTGTTGGTGCTGGACATCGACCCTCGAAGTGACGGCTGGAGAACGCTTGCAGAACTGCAACGGCAATTGGGCACGCTGCCCGCCGGCCCAGTGGTGGCCACCGGAGGTGGCGGCGAGCATCGCTACTTCGCCTACCCGGTCGGCTTCGATGTCGGCTGCCCGACGCTGGGCCCCGGCGTGGAAATCAAAGCGCAAGGCGGCTGCGTGGTGGCCCCGCCGAGCCTGCATGTGTCCGGCCGGCAATACCGGTGGCAGCGACCCCCGGAGGCGGCCCCGGCGCCGACCCTGCCGCGCCCGTGGCTCGAACACATCTGCGGCAAGGCCGACCGGCACGAAGCGACCAACCCGCTAGGGAGCGCAGAGAGCGCAGAAGCGCAGGAAAGCGCAGAAGCGCAGGAAAGCGCAGGATTCATAGAAAAAACAGGAAGAAGCAAGCAACGGTCGCGTGTGTGGGTGCGGGGTCATCGCCGAGCGAGCGATGAACACAAGGGCGCGGTCGGTTTCTCGGCGGAGATTGCGGCGGCAATCGAGGAAACCTTGCCGCTCGCCAAAGGCGGCCGCAACCGGGCGCTTTTCGCGCTGGCCCGCCGATTGCAGGCGATCGACGACTTCCGCAATGGAGGGTTTGAGATGGTCGAGCATGTTTTCGCCCAGTGGCACGACCGTGGCGTTCGGGCCGGCGTAATCGGGACCGACCCGATCGAAGTTACGCTCGGCGAAGCCCGCTATTGCTGGGAGCGGGTGCGTTTTCCGGCCGGGCAGGGAGTCCTTGCCCAAGCGATACGCCGGGCGTCCCGCCAGGTGATCCTGCCGGAATCCTGCAACGGGCTGTCGGAACAGGCGCGGAGCGTTCTTCAAGTACTGGCGTGGCTCGCACACCACAACGACGGGGACGTCTTCCTGAGTTGGCGGCAGGTGGCACGGCTTGCTAAGCTGAGTTCGCCGAAATCGGGAGGTCAGTTGTTGGGATATTTGGTTTCTCACGGCTTCCTGCAAGAGACCAAACCGCCCGTCCCACAGCAGCGGAAGGCCGCTTGCTTCCGTGTGCTGATACCTTACGAGATAATCGACCCGCCGCATTCCAGGCGTGCGTAGGGGCCGCCGCCGCGCCGTTGTCGCGTCTTGACCGCCCCTGCGCTCCGCGCGCCGGTGGGCCCGTTTGGGCAAGACCTGCGCCACTTGCGGCCGGCGAAGTTTGCCGCAGGTTGGTTGACAAAACGGCCCATTGTGTGATAATCAGCACATTATGAAAGCCAATTCACCGCTAACGAAACCGCTGCGGAAGACACTGGCCGAGTGCACCACGCCCTTGCTGGTCATTGCCAAGGCGACCGGCATTGCCCGGGCGAGTCTGATTCGTTTCCGCCGGGGGGAAACTTCGCTTCGGCTCGACAAGGCCGACGCGCTGGCCGCCTACTTCGGCTTGGTGCTGGTTCGGCGCGATGAAGTAGCGCCCAAACGCCGGCCGAAAAGGAACAAGTAGCACGAAAAAAGCCCGGCAGCGGGCCGGTAACCCACACTGCCGGGCAAACGTGAAAGGATGTTGTAATGGCGAGCATATCGCGCGACCCGAACGGGCACAAGCGTATCCTTTTCGTCGATTCCGACGGCACCCGGCGCTCGATCCGGCTTGGCAAGCTGCCGATCAAAGCGGCCGAAACGATCAAGCACCATGTCGAAACCCTGCTTGCCTGCCGGACCAGCGGCACCCCGTGGCCGGCCACCACCGCCCGGTGGGTAGGCGAGCTGTCGGACGATATGGCCGAAAAGCTGGCCCGGGTGGGGTTGATCGACCGTCGGCCTGCCGAGCCGTTGGGAGCGTACCTCGCACGCTGGATGGACGGCAGGCGGCAGTACAAGGCCACTACCCGCGATACCTGGTCCAGGACGCTGAACGACCTGGTCCGGTTCTTCGGTGCCGATCGGCCGTTGGCCACGCTCGACCACCAGGCGGCCGCGAAGTTCCGCCTTCACCTGATTGAGCGTGGCTTGTGTGATACGACCATCCAGACGCGACTACAGCATGCCCGGCTGTTCTTCCGCCTGGCAGTGTGCGAGGGAGCCCTTGCGGCCAACCCGTTCGAGCACGTGCGGCACAAGGGCGGCAACCCGGCCGAACGCCGTAGCTACGTGCCGAGGGAGCACGTGGAACGAGTGATTCGCCAGTGCCCCAACGCCACGTGGCGGCTGTTGGTGGTGCTGGCCCGCTACGCTGGCCTGCGGACACCCAGCGAGCCGTTCTCGTTGCGGTGGTCCGATGTTCTCTGGGATGAGGACCGGCTGATCGTCCGATCACCCAAGACGGGTGACCGGGCGGTTCCCCTGTTCCCTGAGATACGCAAGTGGCTCACCGAGGCATGGGAACAGGCGCCGGACGGGGCCGAGTACGTGATCCCTGAGCAGATGCGACAGCGGGCGATGGGGCCCCACGGGTGGCGAAACGCCAACCTGAGAACGACACTGGCCAAGATCATCAAGCGTGCGGGGCTGGCCCCGTGGCCGAGGCTGTGGCATTCCCTGCGGGCAAGCTGCGAAACCGACCTGGTGCGGGAGTACCCGCTGCCGGTGGTGGCCAAGTGGCTCGGCAATACCTCGATGATTGCCATGAGGCACTACGTGGACGTGACCGACGAGCACTTCCGGCAGGCGGCCCAGGGGAGCGAAACGTGCAGCGGCAAGGCGGCGCAAAAAGCGGCGCAGCAGACGCCGGAAATGGGCGCAAGTGGCCGAAATGAGCGGAAGCCGGAATCGGAAAAACGCGGTTTTTCCATGGATTTCTGCACATTGCAAACTGGTGCAAATACTCTAGCGGATGGGGAGGGATTCGAACCCCCGGTACCCGAACGGGTACAGCAGTTTTCAAGACTGCCGCCTTAGACCACTCGGCCACCCATCCGACCGCGTCAGAAAGCCCCTATTGAGCCCCTGCGCCGCACGTACGCCACTACAAAAGGGGCACCTAGAGGCCCGCAATTCGGCGCTTATTCTACCCGAAACTTCTCGGACGACAAATACGCCCCACCCTGACATGAATTCGCAGCCCCCTTTCCCCGAACCTCACAGCCGGCCCCTTGCATGAGCCCGGCTCACCTTCGAGACAGACCGCACATCTCCCTTACTTTCACGGGCTACCGTTCCTACCTACACACAAGAGGGAACCGTCCTCGAGCACGATGAACAAGCGTCCTTGTGCCGCAGCCATGCCGTCAAACACAGGGGCTGAGGGCAACGGCATCTCCGCGGTCACCTCCCCGGACGTCGACGACACTGCCTGAAGCACAGTCCCTCGTCGCCCGCTATAAACGGCCGGATCCACCTTCCAGTCGCCCTTCGGTCCCGCCAGCCACAAGACGTCACCGGCCAAGACCATCGCTCGGACGTGAAGGGGCCACGCAACCGACCAAATCGTATCTGTGACGGCGGCATTGACGCTACCGCTACTGAATCCCCGCTTGCTCAAGATTTCTTCCGACGGCAAATCGTCCGAGCGATCGGTGCACGACAAATAGAACGGCTCGCTGAATCCTTGATTCCGCGGAATCGCGTTCAACCGACCGTAGAAAAAGAGCCGGTCGTCTCCGACTGCCATGATCCGGGCTCCGCCGCCCTGCCCCATTGCCACGCCGGTTCTCGGATTGATCGGTCCGACGCCCCACGTCCACACGACACGATGAAACCATGAATCGTCGAGAAATCCGCCGGCACACACCAAGTGGACGTTTCCTGAACCGTCCAGCAACCGCCCTTCTCGATCGAAAGCGAGATGACGCAGATACACAAATCGACCGTCCGAAGAGAGAACGTCGGGAAGCGCCCCCGGCATTTCCAACCGCCGAAGATACCCCGGGCCCACTCGCGGTTGGCGCCCTTCTTCATCGATCAGATATATCGGAGTCGCCGAAAGAAGCTTCCCCGTTTCGGCGTCGACACGATAAACTCGCATGCCCCCGTCCACATACGACGATCGCCCTGCAACGAACCACGCAACCCCTTCCAATACGAGCACATTACCGGGAACCGGCCACACAGATTCAAGGCGATCATACGACACCAACTGTCGATCTTCCGGTGCCGCCAGAAAACGCCAGCACATCGTCCCTGAATCGGCGTCGAGGCAATATACGTAGCCGTCGCGACATCCGAACAAGAGCCTTCCGCGCCAAAACGTGGGCGAGGAATCGACTCGGCTTCCTGCCGTAAATTCCCACTGTTTGCGCCCGCTTTGGGAATCCAAAGCAATCACTTTGCCTTCATCGACAGATACGGTGAAGACCTTGTGGTCCGCCACGATGGGCTGGGTCAACTTGCCACCCAGCGTGACGTTCCACACAGCGTGTAAATCTTCGGCTTCAACGCGACAACCGGCCCCCGACCGCAACACATCGTGCCGGTGCGTCGGCCGCCACAAATCGCTCGACGCCGCATCGTCCATCGCCAACGGCACACCGAACGCCGGTCCGCGTTCCGTCCGGCCGGCAAGAGAGGAAAGAGCAAATCCACTTTCCTTGTTTGACTTGGGTTCCGATCTTCTCGCGGGCGCCAATGCCAAGAAGCCGGTCAACCGTCCCGACGGATAACACTCACAGGGGTTCGGCGGTGCGTAAAACATGCCGTAGGCGGGCATCGTGCCGAACAAGCAGGCGCCACGCACCCAGTGGTGCGCGTACATGTTTCCGGTGCGCGTGTCGATCATTTCGATCCCCGGCCAAGATGGTACGACGTACCCGGCGGTCGCCTTAGGCATGCAGCACCGATGATGCATCACGCCGATATCGAGCGAAGCATCGAACGCCCAGCGGCGCACAACCTTCCCCGTCCGCAGATCATATCCGATCAACTCGCCATCGGGCTGCTTGAATCCTGAATTAGTATTCCATGCTTCCGCCCGCGGCACCCATACGATGTCGTCAATCACATGTATGGAAATCGGAGCCAGGCAACGGCTCACCATTCCGTCCACTTTCCACAACCGCCGTCCGTCCGATACGTCGTACCCCGACACGCTGCGATCCGTCGCGAAACAGACGACACCGTCGTGGACGACCAGAGCAGGCCCAAAGTTTGCCGTATACTGGACAGGCTTTTCGATCGGTACCTGCCAGATTCGCTCGCCGGTCGCAGCATCAAGGCACACGATTTGCGAAACCGCGTGGTAGAACACGCGATCACCGGACACCGCGGGCGTAAGCGGCGTCACGTTTCCTGCGTGTACTCGCCATACGATCTCGCCCGACGCCACATCGATCATCGCCACCGATCGGTCGCTTGTCACACGGACGGTAATCTCCGGCCGTTTCCAGCCATCGGGCACGCGCTTCCGATCCGTGTAGGGCTGCGGTGATTTTTGGTCGTCCATCAGGACAAGTAACCGGTCGCCGCAATGAACGATTTCTTCCGCCCCTTCGGTGCCGCCGAACACGCGCAGCAATCGACCGGTCGCGGCGTCGAGCTCACTTACCGGTTCCCCAACACCTAGAGTGACGTACACGCGATCCCCCCAAGCCACCAGGCGTCGGGGAAGTTGAAACGGCCCGAGCTTCAGCGGATAGAGCGAACTCTGCCACGACTCCATAGGGCGTCGCCACAACTCGACGCCGCTGAAAGCATCGCGGGCGATCAATGTCCATTGGGAAGGCAACCACATCGAAGCCGCCGGTCCTTCGTCAATAATGGCAAACACTCGCCCGCCGGAAGCGACAACAGCTGGCACGCTCGAAAGATTTTCGTGGCTGCGCGTCCATCGGGGCCCGGCTTCCCATTGCAAATGGCGAAGCGGCCCCACCTCTCGGTCGTTGCCGACGGCGTTACCGCCCGGCTCGTACAGGTATTGCGGCCATTCGTCGATCGTGTCCGGTCGCGGTTTCTTCCACGATTCGAGAATCGCGCCGCTCGAATCAAGCAAAACGGCCGATCCCTCGGGCGCGAGCACTCGCCGTATCTCAGCCTGTGGCAACGGCCAGACCGGTGTACGGCCGTCCGTCTCGCCGCCGCGCACGATCAGCAGATTCACGAGATTGTCAATATACGGAAGGTGTTCTCCGTCGAACTCGCGAATCGATGCCTTCCCCCCCGGCCCGGCAGCCTGCAATCGCTCGCGACCGCGGATGACTTCCTCCGAAGAAGTGCTTAGCCCCTGCACGAGGAAGCCGGAACGCCGGGCCAGATCGAGCAACAAGTCGCACTCATCGCAACCGATCTGTACAACCAACCCTCCGGCAACACGCGTGTTGCCAAGGAGTTGTTCGGGATCGGCGGCGATGCTCGAAACGGGAGCGATCAACCACGCTGCGACGGCAAGACAGATTGCGACTCTCATCATTTCAGCAGATCTCCCACCAGATCAGGACGTTCGACGGCGTTCGGAGGAACCCAACCGCTCTGATCTCGCTCACGTTTGATCCGCCACGCCTCGGCGGCACTCTTCGCGTGCTTTTCCGTCCGATGATCAAGAGGCCAATTCGGGTCGGGCGAGTGGGCCTCCTCGAAGATCGCGAGCGCTTTCTTTACGAGATCCGGGCGAGCCGAGGCCAAGTCGTGCGTTTCTCCCGGATCCGCTTCGAGATCGTAAATCTCGACCGGTTTCGTCACGCCGTTGCGAACCGCCTTCCATTTACCGAAACGGGCGGCTTGGATCCCACCGTTTCCTTCATGCAATTCCCAATAGAAATAATCTCGCTCCGGCGCCTTGCCGCCTTTGAGGTACTCGACCAATGAAATCCCGTCGGTGCGGTATCCCGGCGGCGGAGTGACACCGCTGAGTTCGACGAACGTGGGCATCAAGTCCCAAAACGCCCACGGCTGATCATCGACGCGACCGGCCGGCACGTTCCCCGGCCACCAAGCAAGGGCGGCTTGGCGCAGCGCCCCCTCGTACATACCGCGTTTGAACCCGCGAAGCCCGTTGTTCGCTTGCTTGAACAACCTCCCCATTTCCGACTTGGGACTGAACGACGAGCCGTTGTCGCCTGCAAAGATCACCAGTGTGTTCTCGGCAATTCCCAATTCGCGCAGCGTATCGAGCAACTCGCCGACGTCGGAATCCAATCGTGTCACTTGGGCCGCGTACGCTTTTTGCTGTTCGGTCCACGGTTTGTCGCGGTAGATACCGTAGTCGTCGATCTCGTGACGACCATGGGGCAAGGTAACCGCATAAAACAGAAAGAACGGTTCGTCGGCATGCTCTCGCACCCATCGAATGACGTCACGCTGAATCAGCTCCTGCGCATAAATCTTGCCGACCCCGCGACCGTCGTTACCCGGTAGGACGAACGGTTGATCGTCGTCGTACAAGTATGTGGGAAAATACGAGTGCGCATGTCGCTGACAATTGTACCCAAAGAAATGATCGACCCCTTGTTTCAGCGGGCTGCCGCTGGTCGTGAAATAGCCCATGCCCCATTTTCCCATCGTCGCGGTCGCGTAGCCGCCGGCCTTGGCAACTTCGGCAATCGTCACGACACCATCGGGAAGCGGGAGTTGCCCTTCCGGGGGAACCTCGTAGTTCCCGCGGATCGGGCAATGGCCGGTGTGCAGGCCGGTGAAAAACGATGCACGGCTGGGAGCACATACGGAATCCCCACAATAGGCCTGCAAGAAGCGAGTTCCCTCGGCAGCCATGCGATCCAAACACGGTGTTTGGATCAATTCTTGCCCGTAGCATCCCAGATCGCCCTGAGCGATGTCGTCGCTCAAAATGAAAATGAAATTCGGCTTCCTGGTTTCCGCTTTTGCCTGCATTCCAATCGCAAGGCAAACGGCGACCGCGAAAAGAGCCGCAACAGCCCCCGAGGTGTTCCTTTTCATCGATGGAATCCTCCCACGTCAAGTGGACAACGCAAAGACAACCGATGGGAAACGATCGCGACGGTCGATATTGTCGACGGTGCGACATTGTAGACGGAATTGTGGGCCATCTCTACATGTGCGAATTCGGCAGCGACGAACCCGAGTCGACGCTTCGCCAAAATGAATCCCACCTTCTAGCGGAGACTCACGTTCAAGCCGGCCAAGGCGACCCTGGTAAAGTATTGTTGCCGCGCAAGAAACACAAGAACGCCATCTATCGAATTTGCCGCACCACCCTTTTTCTTGCATGCCATCGAAATCGACAGGCAACTTGCTGCATTTTGGGCCGAAAGCGACATACACTAACGGTCGGTTGTGCCGTCCTGTTTCGAAACGAAAGAACCATCCTTTCGCCGGAAACGGCCCAAGACGGCCCTTTTCCGGCCGTGACGGAAAAGCAAACTCGAGAGCCTAGACCCGCTTGAGGAGCACCGATCGCATCCCAAATCGCTCTCCTTCGTGATTCCCAAAATTCTCGCCGCATTCCCCGACATATTCGCCCGTTGAAGAGAGGTTCCGACATGACTTATTACACATGGTTTTGGGGCGTTATCGTGCTCACGATGTCGCAGGCGTTCGCAGCCGCCGATCAACGCATTGTCCAGGAAAGCGGCGTCTCCGGCGGCCTTGCCGTCCTCGCCGGCATCGATGATCCCTCGACGCTTGCTGCGTTGACAAACGATTCGTCGTTCGTCGTGCAATACATCGATACGCGTCAGCCCGACCTGGATCGTGTCACCAAGTTTCTTCGTGAAAAAGGTTGTTACGGTCGTGCGACGGTTGCCCGCTTCGACGGAAGACGGCTCCCATACGTCGACAACCTGGTCAATCTTCTGATCGTTTCCCCCAAATTCACGTTTCTCGATGACGAAGAAATCATGCGCGTTTTGGCGCCGCGCGGTGTTGCCTGGATCGGAAATCGCAAATTACGGAAAGACATACCGCCGGGAACCGGCGACTGGACGCACCATATGTTCGACGCATCCGGCATCGGCAGCGGAGCCGACACCACTCTCCGGCGTCCCCGAAGTCTGCAATGGAAATCGGGCCCGGAATATTCCCGCAGTCACGAGAACATGTCGAGCGTCAGCGCCGTGGTCAGTGCGGGCGGCCGGATTTTTTCGATCATTGATGAAGGGCCTGCGACGTCGATCTATTTGCCTCCTAAATGGAGGGTTGTTGCCCGCGACGCGTACAGCGGTGTCCTCCTTTGGAAACGAACCATCACTAGCTGGCACGCAAGGTTGTTTCCGCTCAAATCGGGACCGTCACAACTCCCTCGGCGCTTAGTTGCCGACGAAAACTGCGTGTACACGACGCTCGACTTCGACGGTCCGATTCACCAGCTCGACGCCGCCACGGGTGAGACGCGCGCCGTGTTCGCCGACACCGACCATACCGAAGAGATACTTGCCGTCGGCGACAAAGTGATCGCCGTCGTCCACACCGAATCGGCGGCCGCGCCCTATCGAGGACGCATTCCCTCCGCATTCCCGACCTCGCTGTTCGAAGAACAAAGCGTCAACTTGCCGGGCGACCGCGCGATTGTGGTCGTCGACGCGCATTCGGGTAAAACGCTATGGAAAACGTCCGCCGGCCCTTTCATCCCGTTGACGGTCGCAAGCGACGGCCGAAACGTTTACGTTCTTCGTGGAAATCAATTAGTCTCGCTAAACCTCGCCGACGGTCGGGAAAACTGGAGCGTCGAGGCCGCTGAGCGATCCCCTCGTTACGGCACGTCTTCGGGCCCCGTCTTGTTGACTTTTCAGAATGCGGTTTATACGGCGATCGCCGGAACCTTGACTGCTTTCGACTCGGCCGACGGTCGAAAGCTGTGGTCGGCACCGTGTGCTCAAGCCGGGTACAAAACGCCGCCGGGAATTCTCGTGGCAGGCGGACTCATTTGGGATGTCGACACCGGAGGTGAACCGTATCGCCCCGGCAGCGACCTCACGCAAATCAACCGATACTTCACCGGCTACGATCCGCGCAACGGCAACGTGGTCAAACGCATTCCTGTGACCGCAGATCATGGTTATGCCATCATGCACCACCGATGCCACGTTCCACGGGCATCCGCCGATTGGATCATCACGAGTTTCCCCGGTATCGAGTTTTTCGATGTGGCGACCGGAAAAGTAACGCACGACAGTTGGCTTCGGGGCGCCTGTCTCTACGGCTTCCTGCCCGCCAACGGTTTGATATACCTACCGCCGAACCCCTGCGCGTGCTACATTCGCGCTCGACCTACAGGATTCTGGGCCGCTGCCGGAAAACGCACTCGCCCCCGCGAGCTGTTCCCCGCGGCACGCCTCGAATCGTTCGTCGATGCTTCGGCAAGTTCGCCGTCCTCGTCACCGGCGAGCCGCCTCGAGATCAGCAAAGCCGATTGGCCGACCTACAGAGGCGACGCTTCGCGCAGCGGATGGCTGGCGGCCGACATCTCGCCCAAATTGCGACCACTGTGGACGGCGAAAGTCGGTCCGGGCGCCACCCAGGCGATCGCCGTGGGCGACCGGGTTTTCGTTGCCTGCAAAGACGACTGTACGGTCCACGCGATTGAGGGACATACCGGTAACCGGATCTGGGAAACCACTCTGAGCGGCCGTATCGATTCGCCGCCGACCTATTACGCCGGAACATTACTGGTCGGTTCTCACGACGGATACGTGTATTGCCTCGACGCTGCAACGGGTCGCCTTCGGTGGCGTTTCTGCGCAGCCCCCATCGACGAACGGTGCGTCGCGTACGACCAGGTCGAGTCGGTGTGGCCGGTTCATGGTAGCGTGCTCGTGCACGACGGCGTTGCTTGGTGCTGCGCAGGACGATCTTCCTATCTCGACGGCGGCTTATGGGTCTTCCGCCTGAACCCCATTACGGGTGAACAGCTTTCGTGTACTCGCATCGATTCGCTCGGTGAGCAAGATGAGCAACCTCCCATCGAACCGACGATGTTCGCGCGCCTGGAAATCGACGGGGCCAAGAACGACATCCTCTCGACGAACGGAACTCACGTATTTTTGCGTCATTGGACATTTGATCTCGACGGGCATTCTGTGGCGCAAACAATCCCTCACTTGATGTCACCCACCGGATTCACGGACGACACATGGTTCCGGCGCACCTATTGGCTCTATGGGGCGGCGTACGTCTCGGGGGCACAAGGTTGGGCTCGAGCGGGCAACGTGTGCCCCAGCGGTCGAATCCTTTGCTTGACCGACGATCGAATCTACGGCTTCGGCCGCGACTGGTATCCCCCCTCTCCGGGCGTACAACACCAAATGTACCTGGCCGGTGAACGCGAGCGCCTGTTTGCCGCTTCCAAAATAACCCGCGAAGTGACTGCCGACACGGAAATCGCTCTCCCGCGAAAACGCAAGAATCCTTCAAAGTCTGGGAACACGGATTCCCCCCCGACGGATGACAGCTCTTGGACACGAGAAACTGGTTTTCAAGTGAAATCCTTGCTTGTCACCGGCACGGGAGATCGACAGTACATCTTCGCCGCCGGACCGATCGGCAACTGGATCATTTCAGAAGACGCCTTTGAAGGCCGAAAGGGAAGCGTTCTTCGCGTTGTTGCTGCCGCAGACGGTTCGACGGTGAATGAAGTCTCACTGCCAGGCGTCCCCATCTTTGACGGGCTATCGGCAGCAAGAGGTCGCGTATACATGACGCTATCCGACGGTCGATTGGTTTGCTTCGCGACGGCCGAATGATTTGCCGTTTGCTGCGAGCCTGGGTCCTGTGGCCGAAAATCTCACGCAGCCACGTTTCCCGCTGAAGGCGCCGGAAACGCATCGCGCCGCTTGCACGTTTTTGCGCCCGCAAGCCGTAGAATCGGAAACGGCCGGAATCGGGGAAATGGAGCGGCAAGAAACGCAAAAACCCCGGTGTGTGCCGGGGTTTGCGAGGACATGCTAGTGCTTTTAGCCTAGTGGGCGCACCTGGACTCGAACCAGGGACCTCATCCTTATCAGGGATGCACTCTAACCAACTGAGCTATGCGCCCGCTCGTATATCGAATCATCGGCGAAACGAACCGCAAGGGTGAGGAAACCTTCCCACCAGGGCTCGCCCGACCCATGACACACTCGATTTTATGCGTGATCGTTGCCGTGTAAAGGGGGGTAGTGAACGCAACTCACCCCCTCTTTTGAGCCTCTCAGATCGCACAAATCCCCTAATCACCCGGGTGCCATTTTGGCAGTTCTTTGGCGTACCTCCCGTTCTCCGGAATACCACAATTCGCCGCAACCCTAAGAACAGCAATATGTTACGAACCGCGACCAATTCCCGAAACAGAATGGCACATACTTTGCATCGGCTACGACATGACTGGTAACCGACGCAGCAAGCCCAAACGAAACAACGCAACAGGGCCCAGTTTTCGACGCTTAACTCGAAATCACCACGCACGCGGATCACAACAGAGGACGGGATCCGTCGAGCATATGAAATAAGGAGAACATCAGATGGCAAGCGAAAAAATCATCGGAATCGACCTTGGAACTACCAACTCGGTCGTCGCAGTCATGGAAGGCGGCGAGGCGAAGGTGATCCCGAATCCGGAAGGGAATCGCCTCACCCCCAGTGTGGTCGCGTTCAACGACCAAGACGAAATCCTGGTGGGAGAGCCCGCGAAGCGTCAGGCCGTGACCAACCCGAAGCGAACGATCTTCTCGATCAAACGCTTCATGGGTCGGCGTCACAGTGAGGTTTCTTCGGAAGAAAAGATCGTGCCTTACGAAGTCGTCGGCGGTGCCGACGAATTTGTCAAGGTACGAGTCAACGGTCGCGACTACACGCCGCCGGAAATCTCGGCGAAGGTTTTGCAAAAGCTGAAAGAATCGGCCGAGGCCTACTTGGGCCACCGAGTCAACAAGGCCGTTATCACCGTGCCCGCCTACTTCAACGATTCGCAACGCCAAGCCACCAAGGATGCCGGCCAGATCGCCGGGCTCGAGGTGATGCGAATCATCAACGAACCGACGGCGGCGGCATTGGCTTACGGTCTCGACAAGAAGAAGGACGAAAAGATCGTCGTCTTCGACTTGGGGGGCGGTACGTTCGACGTCTCGATTCTGGAAGTCGCCGAGGGCGTATTCCGCGTGATCAGCACCAACGGTGACACGCACCTCGGAGGCGACGACTTCGACAAGGCCCTTCTCGACTACGTTGCCGACGAATTCAAGAAAGAAAACGGGATCGACCTGCGGGACGACCCGATGGCCTTGCAACGACTCCAAGAGGCATGCGAAAAGGCCAAGAAAGAACTCAGTAGCCTGCCGCAAACCGATATCAATTTGCCGTTCATCACCGTGACCGACAGCGGTCCGAAGCACCTGCAAATGACCATCACGCGGTCGAAGTTCGAGCAGCTCGTCGAGCCGTTGATCGAACGCTGCCGCGGCCCGGTCAACGCGGCGCTTCGCGACGCAAAATTGTCGCCTTCGGACATCGATGAGGTCGTCCTCGTCGGTGGTTCTACCCGAATTCCCAAAGTGCAGGAACTCGTCAAGGAAATGTTCGGGAAAGATCCCCACAAGGGGGTGAACCCCGACGAAGTCGTCGCCGTCGGCGCCGCGATCCAAGGTGCTGTGCTCGCGGGCGAAGTAAAAGACGTGCTGTTGCTTGACGTGACTCCGCTTTCGCTCGGAATCGAGACCCTTGGTGGGGTCATGACGAAGCTGGTCGAACGCAACACGACCATCCCGTGCAAACGCGAGCAGGTGTTCAGCACGGCGGAAGACAACCAAACCGCCGTCACGATCAAGGTCTATCAAGGTGAGCGAGAAATGGCGGCCGACAACCGCTTGCTCGGGCAATTCAACCTCGAAGGGATTCCTCCCGCGCCTCGCGGTGTCCCGCAAATCAAGGTTACGTTCGACATCGACGCGAACGGAATCCTGAACGTAAGTGCAAAAGATCTCGGCACGGGAAAAGAACAAACCGTGCGGATCGAACAGTCGGCCGGGCTCACGGAAGAGGAAATCGAACGCATGCGAAAAGAGGCGGAAGAACACGCGGCCGAAGACAAACGCAAACGCGAGCTGGCCGAACAGCGCAACCGAGCCGACAACATGTGCTGGCAGCTTGAAAAGCTGATCAAGGAGAACGATGCCAAGCTGAGCGCCGGCGACAAAGAAGCCATGGAAAAGGCGATCGAGAAAGTGCGGGAAGCCGCCAAGGGCGACGACGTCGACAAGATCAAGTCGGCCTTGGCGGAACTCGAAGCCGCGTCGCATGCCTTCAGCAAGACGCTGTACGAGCAAGCGGCCAAGAACGCTTCCGCAGGCGCAACGTCGTCCGAGGCCGGCACGGCTCAAGCGAGCGAAAAGTCGGCCGACGACGATGCGATCGACGCCGAATTCGAAGTAAAGTAATCGCTTCGGCTTCCAACCGCCGAAGCAGCGAAGATACTTCGGCGGCACAACCGATCATGGGCCGCCTAGAGGGAGACGGATCGTCGTTTCCGCTCAGGGCGGCCCCCTTTTTGCCCGAACCGCAGATTGACACGAATCATCCCCAGCCGATTTTCAAACCGACAAATCGAATAGTGATATACGGAGGAAACAATCATGGCATTCCGATTCGATAAACTGACCGTCAAGGCCCAAGAAGCCGTGGCCGACGCCCAGACGTTGGCCGCCGACCGGGGGCACCCGGAAGTGACACCGATCCATTTGCTGGCGACGTTGGTTCGTCAGCAAGACGGCATCGTCCCGGCCGTCCTAAACCGCATCGGGGTCGACCGACGGCAACTCGAAACGATGATCGAGGCAGAGCTGAACCGCTTTCCTCGGGTCCAAGAAGGCCCCGAACCGGGCGCATCGACCGAGCTGGGCAAGGTACTGCAAGCCGCCCAACGTGAGGCGGATTCGCTGAAAGACGACTATGTTTCGACCGAGCACTTACTCTTGGCTCTTGCCAAGACCGAATCGAAAGCCCAACGTGTGTTGTCTTTGAATGCCATCGGCGAAAAAGAAATTCTTCAAGCCCTCCAGGGCATTCGCGGCAGCGCGCGTGTAACCGACCAGAATCCCGAAGACAAGTTCCAAGCTCTAGAGCGATACGGCATCGACCTGGTCGCCCGCGCCCGACAAGGCAAGCTGGATCCGGTGATCGGGCGCGACCAGGAAATCCGGCGTGTCATGCAGGTTCTGTCCCGACGCACGAAGAACAATCCCGTGTTGATCGGGGATCCCGGCGTGGGCAAGACGGCCATCGTCGAGGGCGTAGCTCAACGGATCGCCGAAAATGACGTTCCTGAAAGCCTCAAGAACAAGCGAGTGATCGCACTCGACATGGGCGCATTGGTCGCCGGCACCAAGTTTCGCGGCGAATTCGAGGAGCGTCTCAAGGCCGTGCTCCGTGAAGTCGAGGAAGCACAAGGCAACATCATCCTGTTCATCGACGAATTGCACACGGTCGTCGGAGCCGGTCGGGCCGAAGGCGGCGCCGATGCGGCCAACCTACTCAAGCCCGCCCTGGCCCGCGGCGACCTGCGCTGCATCGGTGCAACGACGCTTGACGAATACCGGCAATACATCGAGAAGGACGCCGCTCTCGAGCGGCGATTCCAGCCGGTGTACGTCGGTGAACCATCGGTGGAAGACACAATCGCCATCTTGCGAGGACTTAAGCCGCGGTACGAAGCCCACCATAAAGGCGTCAAAATCAAGGATTCGGCATTGGTTGCCGCTGCGGAACTTTCCCACCGTTACATCACCGACCGCTATTTGCCCGACAAGGCCATCGACTTGATGGACGAAGCGGCCAGTCGCCTGGCGATGGAGCTCGAAAGCGTCCCCGCCGAACTCGATGAGCTCCAACGGCGTTTGGTCCAATTGGAACTCGCCGAGCGACAATTGGCCGACGAGACCGAGGAGCACGCGGTCAAGAAGCGGCAAGAAATCCAAGACGAGATGAAGAGTCTCCGCGAAAAACTGGCCGAACTACGCAGCCAATGGGAACGCGAAAAGGCCGGATTGGGAGACGTTCAGGAGATCCGCACCCGCCTGCAGGAGGTCGAACACGAATATCGCCAAGTCGAAGCAACCATCAAAGAAAAGCAGGCCCGCGGTGAATTCGTCGAACCGGAATTTCAACGCTTGAGCGACTTGTACTCTCGCCGCATCGAACTGCAAAAACAACTGGAACAGGCCGAGGCACAACAAGAGAACGGTTCCGAACGCCGGTTGTTGCGAAAGGAGGTCGGCCCGGAAGAGATCGCCGAAGTGGTCAGCTCATGGACGGGAATTCCCGTCGCCCGCATGTTGGAATCCGAGCGTGCCAAACTCCTCGTGATGGAAGAACGCCTCCACCAACGCGTCGTCGGGCAAGACGAAGCCGTGGAAGCCGTAGCCAACGCCGTGCGACGTAGTCGTGCCGGACTGCAAGATCCGAATCGACCGATCGGATCCTTTCTGTTCCTCGGCCCCACCGGTGTGGGCAAGACGGAACTTTGTAAGGCGTTGGCCGAAGCGCTCTTCGACGACGAAAACGCCATCGTACGTCTGGATATGAGTGAGTTCATGGAACGTCATACCGTCAGCCGCCTGATCGGCGCCCCGCCGGGATACGTCGGCTACGAGGAGGGCGGACGCCTCACCGAGGCCGTGCGCCGGCGGCCGTACTCGGTCGTTCTGTTGGACGAAATCGAAAAAGCGCACCGTGACGTGTTCAACATCTTGCTGCAAGTGCTCGACGACGGCCGTCTGACCGACAATCAAGGCCACACCGTCGACTTCACGAATACCATCATCGTGATGACGTCCAACATCGGGAGCCAGATCATCCAACAGGTAACCGAGGAAGGCGGCAGCGAGGACGAATTGCGTGAGGCGATCACTCAGGCGCTTCGTTCGCACTTCCTGCCGGAGTTCCTCAACCGTATCGACGAAACGATCATCTTTCATCCGTTGCGGCGGGAACAGATCCGCAAGATCGCCGATCT
Source organism: Thermostilla marina (assembly GCF_054657455.1). Classification (NCBI taxonomy): domain Bacteria; kingdom Pseudomonadati; phylum Planctomycetota; class Planctomycetia; order Pirellulales; family Thermoguttaceae; genus Thermostilla; species Thermostilla marina. The sequence continues at coordinate 3,048,835 of NZ_BAAHYR010000001.1, forward strand.
GCAAATCGAACGATTGCGAAAGCAACTCGCCAAGCGCAACGTCGAACTGGTCGTCACCGATGCGGCCAAAGACGCGATCGCCGAGTTGGGTTACGATCCTACCTATGGGGCGCGCCCGCTCAAGCGGGTCGTGCAAACGCGGATCCAGAACCCCTTGGCGACCGAATTGCTCAAAGCCGGGGAAGGCCGGGCCTTGGTCGTCACGGTCGACTACGACGGGCACGACTTCACATTCACCGTCACCGAACCGGCAGAAGTTGCCGCCTGAACGGCATCGGCAACAAAGCCGTCTCCCCGGTTCTCGACCGGCAAGAAAATGCGATGGTCGTCTCGTCGCTCGACAAGACGACCATCGACGCGGGAGTCCTTCGGACGCGGAGCCGAGTTTCCCCGACAAGTGGGAGTTTTGGAGCGTACCGCCGAATCTCACCGGACAGATCGGCGGCAATGCACGCGGCACGATTTGCCGTCGCGAGTCTTCTGAGCCGCCCGGTACTCGTTTTGGTACCGGGCGTTCGCTCTTCACTGTTTGACTATCATTCCTTAGAAGGCGTACTTCGCCATCAACTCGGTGCGGAACGAGCTGCCGTCCCGCTTGCCGATGTAGTGGGTGTCCCACTGGCTCAATTCGATACCGACGATGAACTTCTTCGTGACGTTGTAGCTCACATTGAAGAAGTACATCTGGCTGTACGCGCGGCCGCCGTTCGACAAGTCCTGATTGAACGGATCGTCGATCACGTAGCCGGCGTGGCTGTGCAAGCGGTCCGTCCAGTCATAGCCCACGTCGAACCAACCGCCGCTCGAACGGATCGTGTCGCGGGTACTCGTGTTGACACCCTGCAAGATGCCGCCAAGGAACGTGCCGAGGTTTTCGCCGGTGAACAATTCACCTTTGACGGTCAACCGATCGGTCAACGGGATGTTGGCATCGAAGTTCAGCGACCAGGTGCGCAGATATTTGTCGTACTCGGGAGCGCCGTCGGTGAAGTCCCAAATCTGGTTGCCGATGTGGCTCGACACGCCGATTTCCCACGGCTTGCAGCCCTTTCCGCGACGCCCGAGCTTCCACGCCAAGCGTCCCTCGATCACCGGCCAATCGGTGTGATCGGGCAACGCCGTCGAACTCTTGTCGCTCCACAGACTGTCGGCCAAGGCGATCTGCGCCGTCACCAGCGAGGTATCGGAGAAGTGGAAGTAACGCTCGGCCCGCAACTGGGCACGTCGATACCCGATATTCCCGGTACCCCACGCCACTGAGTAGAGCAACACACCGGGGTACAACGGAGAAATGACGTCCCACGTTTGACCGAACAACAACCGGTAGTAGTCATTCTTCACTTCCACGTAGGCGTGACGCAAAAGCACACCGGCCTTGTTTTCGTAGACCGCGTCACCCTGGAAATCGATTTCGACCTTACCGCCGCTGGTGGCACAGAACCAAGCCGGCAGCTTGGGACCAGTCACATCGATTCCCAAGCGGGTACCGCGGGCATCGAAATCCCAGTTGTGCTCCCCGCCGTTGTGATCGTCGGGTGAAATCACGTACAGGGAGTAGTCGCCGGTCTTCGTGCGTTCCGTCTCGTAGACCGTCCAGGCCCACAAGAAGCCGTAGGGCACGATTTTGAAATCGCCCTTCGTCCAGGCCAAATCCTTCATCTCGGCCTTCAGCTCGTCGAGCGTATAGTACTCGACCTCCTCTTCCGCCGCCGGAGCCGTCAAAGCGGTCGGATAGGTATTTACCTCCGGTAGACGGGTCGGCCGTTGCTGTAATTGCTGAAGTTCCGCGCGAAGGCGCTGGGTCTCGGCCTCGAGCTCGGCAATCCGGCGATCGATGGGCTCATCGGCCCGCACCAAAACGGCGGCCGGAACCATCAACCAGGCTGCCAGACACAGCCATGCAACATAGCGCATTCTCATGGCACAACATCCTTGTACACATAGGACAAACGGGAATAGCCGCAACCGAGAGACTACCGGCACGTTGTGCCGGTCCGGCGGCAGTCATTCAAGCAACGCTCCATCACCTTAGGAAACCGCCGTATCTCCCGCTCAATCTGGAAACACCGGGATCGTTTCGTGACGCCGACGGTTCCACAACGCTAGGCGCCGTCGTGCACAGCCGAATCGATCCCGACGTTTCGCCAAGCCCCTACGCTGGATATCGTCCGGAAATTCCGAATACCCCATCGATTGAGTCTCCTCAACGCGCGTTTTTCGCCGGTTTGCCGGACGGCAGAACGCGATGTTCGGGTCTGGTAAGCATTGCGGGCAATCGGTCTAACTATGCGGCTTCCCCCTAGATGAAGGGACAACGCGACACGCCGGGAGATGTATATGATATAGTAGCCTTCTCCCCAGGCTGGGCGCCGTTTTTCGAGCAGCTGCACGCGTTCAACACCGGGAAGAAGAATTCCTCTCGTGCGATGACTCCAACAGTTCGCTCAACTGGGCAAACTTTGCCGGCGAGAGCGTCTGCTCGAGCACGGGATCACGGCGTCCCACACAATAGAGCTGAAGCATGAACCCGCCGCACGTGTCGCGGCATCCCATGACGCGCAGCCTGAGCGGTTCCTGTACATGCTGCTCGCGAATATCCGCAGAGAGAGAGCAGCACTCCAGCGCACGCTTTGCCGTCCTCAGCGATACGTTTTGACCCAAGATCGGCCGCAGCCAGTAATCGCACTTGTGGCAATAGGGTTTCTTCATCAGATCGCCCACCGGCAAGAAAAACCCGATCGCAAAGAGCAACGCATCGAGCATCCAACTTCCCCAAACCCATCGGCCGACGATCTTTCGCGAGCCGATGAAGCGTCCTCGTTCGGCACTCCACACCAAGAAGCCGCCGAACGAGCCGGGAAGAATCGGTTCTCCGTCGGAGGCTGTCAGCCGAGCCATCATTCGAGTCTCAGGCTCGATTTCCGCTTGGAAGGTGTGGTAGGCGATCCAGTGAGGGGTCACAATACCGGCAATTAGCGCGAAGCATGACGCCGAGTACAGCAACACTCTTTGACCTGCCACAGGCAGCATTCGGACGACGCCACACCAGATGATACCGCCGGCCAAACCCGATAGCGCGGGAAGCAACAGCCAGGGGGCCCAATATCGGCTGATCAGCCATTCTGCGTAGCCGATCCCCGCCCCGACACCGATCGAAAGCAACACGAGTGCAGGCCACCAAACGAGTCGCCTGCCCCGTGCGTTGCCTTGCTTCAATGAGTCTTCAAACCGTGCGTCCACACGTGCTTCTCGGATTCCACATTCGATACGTTGCCGACGGTTTGACGGGGCGTTTAGTACGCCAGGCCGCACGCTTCTTTGGCGCGTCGAAGCACTTCGGACGCCTTTCGTCGAGCCGTCTGCGCTCCGTCGCCCAGCACTTCCCGCACAAAGTTCGGTTTGGCCTCCAATTCCTTACGGCGCTCCCAAGCTTCGGCAAAGTAGTTGCAAGCCACTTCGGCCAGCGCCTTTTTCACCTCGCCGTAGCCGAACCCGCCGCGACGGTATTTTTCGGCCATTGCCTCGCGCGCCGCGTCATCCACGAACAGCGAGTAAAGTTGGTACAGGTGGTCGGTGTCGGGATCTTTCGGCTCTTCCATCGGTCGGGAATCGGTGACGATGCGCATGATCATCTTGCGCAACCGGCTCGGCTCTTCGAAGATGGGCAGCGTATTGTTGTAGCTTTTCGACATCTTTTCGCCGTCGGTCCCCGGCACTCGGGCCGAATGATCGAGAATCTTCGCCTTGGGCAGTACGAACGTTTCACCGAACCGATGGTTGAAACTGCCTGCCAGGTCGCGACAAACCTCGATGTGTTGAAGCTGGTCTTCCCCGACGGGCACCGTGTCGGCGTCGTACCCCAAGATGTCGGCGGCCATCAACACGGGATAAGTGAACAATCCCGCGTCGGCCGCCAGCCCTTTCGCTTTCTTGTCCTTGTAGGCGTGACACCGCTCCAAGAGCCCCATCGGGGTCTGGGTCATCAAGATCCAACACAGCTCGGGAATCTCGGGAATATCCGACTGCACGAACAACGTCGCCCGATTCGGATCCAACCCCAGAGCCAGCAAATCGATCGCCGCGTCGAGGGTATACCCTTGGAGCAGCTTCTTGTCACGAATCGTCGTCAGCGCATGATGATTGGCGATGAAATAGTACGCCTCGTCGGCAACCTCTTGCAGTTCAATATACTGCCGAATGGCACCGAAGTAGTTTCCCCAGTGGAATCGCCCGGTCGGTTGAACTCCCGAAAGAACTCTCATGGCTGGTCGCTTTCCTGACCTTTAATCTTCCACCTATTTGCTTACGTCCAACTTCTGCTGCACACGTGCCGGAACGACGGATTCAGCGCTTCGGCAACTCGATACTACCGACGATGTCACGCAACGTCGTCGCCCCCAACTGGGCCAACGCGTCGGGTAGCGCGTCGAGAATTTCCATGGTAATCCGAGGATGATAAAAATTTGCCGTCCCGATTTGTACGGCCGACGCGCCGGCTACGAAAAACTCCATACAATCGTCCAATGAACCGATCCCCCCCACGCCCACGATCGGGATGCCGACCGCGCGGGCAACCTGAAACACGATCCTCAAGGCGATTGGTTTGATCGCCGGCCCGCTCAAGCCGCCCAACACGTTCCCCAGTCGTGGCTTACGGCGTCTCCAGTCGACGGCCATCCCCAGGCACGTGTTGATGGCCACGATCCCGTCGGCCCCTCCATTTTCGGCAGCCTTCGCGATTTCGACAACCTGCGACGTGTTCGGCGTCAATTTCGCCAAAACGGGCAGACTGCCGCAAACGCCCTTCACTGCCGATACGACAGCCTCACACAAACCGGGATCGGTCCCGAAATCGACACCCCCGCTGACATTCGGACACGAGATGTTCAACTCCAAAGCCGCGACGCCGTCCTCGGCTGCCAACTGTTGTGCGAGCCCCCGGAAATCGTCGATGGAACGACCGGCGATGCTCACGATTATAGGACAGCCTATCTCCCTCAGATACGGCAATTTGACAGCTAGGAACTGATCCAGTCCGTCGTTGTCCAATCCGATCGAGTTCAACAGCCCCGACGCCGTCTCGACCGTTCGCGGCGGCGGATTTCCGATCCGCGGTTCGCGAGTAATCGTCTTGGGAACGATACCACCCAATCGGCCCAGATCTACCACCCCGGCCATTTCCCGGGCGTATCCGAATGTGCCGGAAGCCACAAGAATCGGATTTCTCAGTCGCAGCCGACCGATTTGAACCGACAAGTCAACGTCGCACATGAGGGAAGCTTTCGCGATGGAGTGTCTCGAGGCGATCCAGGGGAAACGGTTCCTCGACCGGAACGCCCCCGGCATTTCTCCAGGCGGTCAGGGGGCACAAGTCTTTAAATGAGGGGAAGTTCCGGCGATAAAACGCCCAATGTACCACCGGCGGCCCCAATCGACAACCATGCGAAAACGGAAGACCGCCGCGGTGTTTCAGCGTCGCTTTGGAATTGCCGGCCAACAAAAAGCGCCCGCACCGGTTTCTTGAACCGGGCGGGCACAAACCCTTGGGAATCCTGTTTCGTCAGCTACCGCATCCCGCTATGCCGATCAAACATCGGGCAATCGAATCGCGGTGCTCAATGACTCAAATCACACCACCGTGCGTCCGGTAGGGCGTGCATTGATCCGGATGGTCGAGCATCCATGCTCGTTCCCATTCATCCAGGATCAAGCGCAGGTTTTCTGATGTGAAGATGAGTTGCTGGGTTCGCCGGGCAGGATCCGCCGAGTAAATCGGCACGACGCACCCGACGGTCGAGCTGACCAACAACCCGAGCGCCACCACCAAGAACAGTTTGCGAATCATGACCAACTCCCAAAGGGTTATGCGACTCGTCCGCCGCGAGTCGACCCCGACTCCAAACCCGGGGTCACCAATGTTACTCACTCCGATCACGCACCGCGTCTGTCGCCGGTGCGTGCGCACATACCGTTACCCCAAACGCAGCAAGGGGTTGCGCTGCACTTCACCGAGAGTGAGCCAAAGCCCAACGGGGAGAAGGTCAAGCTTGTCGTCGAGGAGTCAGGCCCCGCAAATTCAGCCGAGAGAGGCCTCGGCCGACGGCGTGACGGCGGATTCGGAAGAAGCCTCGCGACCGTTGTCGCCGACGTGGCCCACCTCCCCGCCGGCGGCCGGCTGAGCAGGCTCCGCAGAGCCGACCGTATTGCCTTCGCCTTCCGAGAATTCTTCCAGCTTGCCGGTTTGAGCCAACTGCTCCGCCTCGAGCTGCCGAATTCGCTCCTCCATTTTCTTACCCGGCTTGAACGTAACGACGAATTTCGCCGGCACGTCCATGGGTTTCGACGTCTTGGGATTTCGCGCTTTTCGCGGCTGGCGCAATTTCACTTTGAACACGCCGAAATTCCGCAGCTCGATCTTACCGTTCGTGACCAGAGCCTCGATGATCGCGTCGAACGTCTTCTGGACGATTTCTTTCGTTCGAAGCTGAGTCATCCCCAGCTCTTCCGAGATTGTCCGAACGATCTCTTTCTTGGTCACTGTATATGCTCCCAAAACGACATTCCCAGGGGCTGAAGGCACCGATCGACCGGCACCGCCAAGACGCTCCAAGTGTAGACGCACCAACAACTAATGTCAAGCGGCCGCCGCTTCGGCCACCGCCTGCACCGAGGACCGTCCCAGACACAGCAAATCGCCGGACGAATATGGCCGGACAACCGACCACCCGGGAAAATGCAGCGCAAACCCTTGTTATCAAAGAACTTACGGCCAGCAACCGAAACCAGCCGAATATTGATTCACGTAACCTCTTTTCATTTAATAAGTTACGCGCAAAGACCGGCGCGGTCTCAGCGTCGGCTGCCGTCGTAATTCTCTATCGGCCGCACATCCGGAAAACTTCAGCCAGCCTGCAAAATCCGTCCAATCTGCAGGCAGCCGATAGAAAGCTCGCACACCGACGGACGATTTACCGGGGCACAGAAACCCCAAGATGGCCCGGAAGCCCCAAGATGATCAGACGTCGATGATATCTCGAAGACGGTCGATCTCGTCGGCGGAATGCCACGTACCGCGACCGCATCCGGGACATCCTCGGCACGTGTCGTCCCATGCTGTCTCGTCAGCCAGATTTGAGTTCCAGAAGGGCCAAGTTCGGCATTGACGGGGCCGCAATTCGTAGACGCGACACCCCTTGGTCACGGGGTCGAAGAAAACGCAATCGCCGTTGGGCCGCTCGATTAGGCTCTTCTCTCGGCCGATCGGGCGCACAAATTGCGCCTCGAACTCGGCAACCGTCATCCCGCAACGTTCGGCCAGGGCTGCGATTTCGCCGTCGTCGACATAGACGAATCCCGGCTCACCGGTGCAGCAGGCACCGCAGCCGGTACATGCAAAGCGCAGGCCTCCTTCGTACCACCGCTTTTTGGATCCCAAAACGTACGCTCCTGTACTTCGAACTCCGAATTTTCCCGCAGCCTTTCCCAAAGACAGTAACTTCTCGAGAGACGCATCAGCCGCCGATGTCGTTCATCGCACGACCGCCGCGGACCAGTACTCCTTCCTCGTTGCCGTGTTGACGATGTTTCGACAGCACCGCCTGTCGGATGGTTTGGATCACCTCTTCGTCGGTCGCGCCGCTGCGCAACAAGGATTTTACATCGACCGGTTCACGACAGAAGAGACAGTTCAGAATCTTTCCGTCGGCGGTGATCCGCAGTCGGGTGCAGCGATCGCAAAACGGATGTGTCACCGTGGAAATCATCCCGACCGCCCCACCCCCGTCTCGATAACGATAGACTCTCGCCGGACCGTCGAGTTCGACTTCCGATTCGGGTACCAATTCCGCGACCGAGGTGTGAATGATCCGGTAGATCTCCTCTGCCGACAGCACTTTCTCGGGCCGCCATTCCCCGGATGCATCCAGCGGCATGAATTCGATGAAACGCAACTGAAGGCCGCGATCACGAGCAAACTGCGCAAGTCGCGGAATCTCCGTTTCCGTCTGTCCGCGAATGGCCAGGGCGTTCAGCTTGATCGGTGTAAATCCGGCCTGAATGGCCGCATCGATACCTTCGAGAATCATCGGCAAGAGATCACGGCCGCTGATCTCTCGAAAATGCTCCTCACGTAACGTATCGAGACTGATATTTACCCGTTGCAATCCCGCGTTTCGCAGCGGACCTGCAAGTCGAGGCAACAAGGTGCCGTTCGTCGTCATCGCGAGATCTTCGATCCCTTCGATGGCGGCCAATCGTCGCACCAAATCGCAAATGTTCCGCCGAACCAGCGGCTCTCCCCCGGTAAGGCGAACCTTCGAAACTCCGAGATGCGTGCAAAGTCGGACAACTCGTTCGATTTCCTCGAACGACAGGATTTCTTCCCGCGGACGAAACTCGGCAACTTGCGCGGCGATGCAATATCGACAACGGATGTTGCATCGGTCGGTCACCGACAATCGCAGGTCGTCGTGGATTCGTCCGAATCGATCGATCAGCAGATGCGGGTCGGGCATGGTTTCCAAGCTCAAAGCGCCGACGCCGGACGTGTCGCCCGGCCAGGTTCCTCTCAATGCATGACGACAATTGCGTCGGTCAAAACTTGCATTATCCCTATTGTACCGCTACCGGTCACTGCGACACCGTTCTGCCTCAAGAAGTCTTCGATTTCTCCCCATGCCGCACATCACAGCCGCCCCGTATCCCGTGTTCGAGGATGTCCGCTGCACTGTGGTCCCACCGTTGTGTCCCAGCTCACTGTAAGGGATAATCAAGCCGATCCACGGAAGCCGTCATGAGCTGCCTTTTCGCCCGAACAACATCATGCAAGTTCTGGGAATTGGAACCGACATTACGGAGTGCTTACGAATCGCCCGCATGATCGAGCGGCACGGAGAGCTATTCCTCACGCGAGTCTACACCCGCGTGGAAATCGACTACTGCTCGAATCGCAAGCAAGCAACCGAACATTTCACCGGCCGTTGGGCGGCGAAAGAGGCAGTCTTGAAAGCCCTAGGAACGGGCTGGGTCCGGGGAATCAGCTGGCGGGACATCGAAATCGTCAATCAGCCCGGCGGCAGACCGATCGTGAACCTCTCCGGTGGTGCCGAAGCCGCCGCCAAGCGCCGGGGAATCGCGCACGTATTCGTCAGCATTTCTCATTGCCGAACGCACGCCACCGCCTTCGCCGTCGCCGTGGGCGAGGACGACATTCCTTGATTCGGGCTCCCCACAACGACGACGCTCACGACGACTTCTTTTTGGCCGACGCTTTCGCCGTGGACGTCTTTTTCTTCGCTTTCTTGCGTTTAGGAGGGCTGGAAGCCGCTTTTTCGGCCAACCATTGCAGTGCCTGTTCGAGCGTCACGGTTTCGGGGTCGGTACCCTTCGGTAGGGATGCGTTCGTCTCGCCGTCGGTCACGTACGGGCCGTAGCGCCCGTCCATTACCCGAACTGGTTGCTCGGTCACCGGCGACGTTCCCAACTCGCGAAGCGGTTCACTCCGTCGGCGCCCTCGCGTTTTCGGTTTGGCCAGCAACTCGAGGGCTTGGTCGAAAGTGATATCGAGTACGGAGACGTCGGCAGGAATCGAGCGGGTCTCGTCGCCGCACTTGATATACGGGCCGAATCGACCGTTTTGCGCCACAATCGGTTCGCCGGTCTCGGGATGCTTACCGAGCGTGCGAGGCAGGCTCAGAAGCTTGAGAGCGACCTCAAGCGTGACATCTTCAGGCTTCATGCCTTTCAGGAGAGAGGCGTTTTTCGGCTTCTCTTCTCCGTCGGCATCCCCCAACTGCACATAAGGCCCGAACCGCCCCATCTTCAGATACACCGGCTTGCCCGTTTCGGGACAAGTGCCGATCGGTTTGTCCCCCTCTTCGGCCTTCTCGAAAAGCTCGAGCGCCTTTTCGACGGTCAGCTCATCGGGAGGCAGCCGCTCGGGAATACTTGCACGACGATTGCCCCATTCCAGGAACGGGCCATACCGCCCCACGCGAACGCGAATCTCCGGATCATCCGGTCCTGCGTCGGCCGGTTTGCCGATCGGAATGGTACTCGCCGACCGAGCGTCGATCTCAGAAACCTTGTTCTCGAGCAACTGCTTCAGCCCCGGCCGATCGTTCCCAAAATAAAACTCGCGCAGGTAGTCTAAGTATTCCAACTCGCCGCGACTGATCGCGTCGAGTTCGTCCTCCATTTGGGCCGTAAAACCGTAATCGACCAGCGCCGGAAAATGCTCTTCAAGCAACCGGCAAACAGCGAATGCCGTCCAGGTGGGGATCAACGCATTGCCCCGCTTAAACACGTAATTACGTGCCAAAATCGTGTCGATGATCGAGGCATACGTGCTCGGCCGACCAATCCCGAGTTCTTCCAGCGTGCGGGTCAGTGAAGCTTCGGTGTATCGATTCGGCGGCTGCGTCTCGTGTCCCTTCGGTACAACCTCGTCGATGCGCAACACATCCCCCACCTTCACCGGCGGCAAAATAGTTTCGCGGTCGGCCAACTCGGCTTCCGGCGAATCTGCGCCTTCGACGTACGCCCGCAAATACCCCGGAAAATCGATCGTCTTACCGCTGACCTGGAACACGACGCCGTCGGCATCGATCGTCACCGTGGTTCGGCGCCCGCGGGCATCGGCCATTTGGCAGGCCATCGTTCGTTTCCAGATCAGTTCGTACAGCTTGAACTCGTCATCACTGAGTTCGTTTTTCAACGACTCAGGATGCGCAAACGGGTGTCCCGCAGGACGAATCGCTTCGTGGGCTTCCTGGGCATTCTTCACCTTGGTCCGATAAACGCGAGCTTTTTCCGGCAAGTAATCCGAACCGTACAGTTCACGAATCTGATCCCTTGCAGCGACGATCGCCACATCGGCAAGGTTGGTTGAGTCGGTACGCATGTACGTGATATGCCCCGTCTCGTACAACCGTTGGGCGACGTCCATCGTTCGCCGTGCCGTAAAACCCAACTTGCGGTTCGCTTCCTGCTGGAGTGTGCTTGTCGTGAACGGTGGATACGGCCGGCTCACGAACGGTTTTTCCACAACATCCTTGACCACCGGTTGCGACGCCGAAACACGTGCCGCCAACTCGCGTGCGGCCTTTTCATCCAGCAATAACGGCTCTTGCGACTTGAGTTGACCGGTATTCGGGTCGAAGTCTCCGCTTCCCGCGATGCGCCGCCCATCGACCTCGATCAAGTCGGCAGCGAGGCATCCGTCCGCGGCGGTGAGGAACTTCGCCGAAAGATCCCAATAACTCGCGCGCACGAATTTCATGCGCTGCCGCTCGCGGTCGACAATCAACCGGACGGCCACGCTTTGAACCCGGCCTGCCGAAAGCTTGGACTGAACTTTTCGCCAAAGCAAGGGCGATACTTCGTAGCCGAACAGGCGGTCGACGATTCGGCGAGCCTCTTGTGCCTTCACCAGATGCTCGTCGATCGAGCGGGGATGCTTCAACGCTTCGAGGATGGCGTCGCGTGTAATCTCATGAAAAACGAGTCGTCGGACCGGTACTTTGGGCTCCAAGACCTGGCACAAATGCCAACTGATCGCTTCCCCTTCACGGTCTTCATCGGTCGCCAGATAGAGTTCAACCGCTTTGCGAAGCAACGACTTCAGTTTCTTGACCTGCTTCCCTTTTCCGCGGGGAATCACGTACACGGGGTCAAAATCCTTTTCGACGTTGACCCCCAGATGTGCCCACGGCTCTTTGCGAATCTCTTCCGGGCACTCCTTGGCCCCTTTCGGCAAGTCACGAATGTGACCGATACTTGCCTCGACGACGTAGTCCGACCCCAAGAAACGACTAATCGTCCGTGCCTTGGCCGGTGATTCCACAATGACGAGCTTCTGCGTCGCTTGCGATTTCTTTGCCATAATCAGCCGCCCCCGCCGATGGGGGAATCTGTCCTTTCCTATTTCAGCGTGCGACGGCTCCTAGCAACTGCCGACCTGTCGCACGTTCCTGTACAACGTCACCAAGGCTTCCGCTTGCCCCACGCGAACACCGCTTCCACTTTGACTGCTTCGGCGCGACGGCCATTCTTACCCCTCTACAAAGGGAGGAGCGTTTAGAAATGCACCGTTTTCCTCTATTCGGCGCATGTCCGCCCAGCGTGAAATGGTTTCGCCCTCAAAACAAGGCAGCAATCGGCTATTCGTGTGCGGCAACCGCGACACAATACACTTTATTGGTCCGAACCGCAACCGAAAACACCCCTCTAATAGGGCAAACCAACTGTATCTCCTCGCATCCACATCGACTACTTCCCATCAGAGGCAAACGGAAACGCTGGTTGGCATTGCAATTACCACGATTGATTTTAGAATGACCGGATTCAGTCCGGCCGTTTTCTCCCTTTCGCCTCCAGGGCCCGCTGGAGGAAACAGCCCTTACGATGGATCGCATTCTCAGTAAACATCGGTAGGTTGCACAAGATGGCAAGCCCTTTCAAGGTATTTCGCAAGAATGCCACCATCCTGATGGTTGGATTGGTGATCCTCTCGATGGGCGGCTTTGTCGTCCTCCCTAGCCTCCTCCAAATCCTGGGGGGTGGAGGAGGCGGACAGAGCCCGACGGCGGTGGTCGTTCGCACGAACAGGTACGGCAATTTGACCGAACAAGATTTGCGCACGCTTCAAGGCGAACGGCTGCAATTGCGGCGGTTTTTCCAACTGCTCGCGGAGTCCGTGGCCGCGAAGCAGGGAGATTATATGACCGTCCTGCGGGAGGTGGATCGGCTGTCGCTGGGGCAAACCGATGAGCAAGGATGCGTCGACGCCTGGCTACTTGCGCAGAAAGCCAAAGAATTGGGTTTGCGCATTTCGGATGAAGCCATCAACACATACATCACCGAGCTGGCGACCAGCGAATCGCAAAAACTGACGATCGACGACGTCGTCGACGTTCTCCAGCGGATGGGGCTCAGCGAAGGTCGCTTGTTTTACTTGTTGCGACGTGAACTGGCGGCGGCGTTGGTTCGCGACCAATTCTATCCATCGTTGGGCGCGCTGACGCCGGTGCAACGGTGGGATTATTTCCTGCGGCTCCGTCAAAAGGCACGCATCGAGCTGTGCGGGGTCGAGGTAGACGAGTTCCTCGACCAGGTTCCAGCCCCGTCCGAGAGCGAACTCCGAGAGTACTTCGAAGAACACAAACTGGACCTCCCGTTGCCGAACAGCCCGGAACCGGGGTTCCGCGTCCCCAATCTGATCACCGTCCAATATTTGAAGGCCGACATTGCCGATTGGGTGAACAAAATCCAACCGACCGAGGAAGAAATCCGAGCCTACTACGAAGAGCACAAGGACGAAAAATTCCTTGCCCCGCTGGCCCCCGAAGTCGGGAACTCGTCGTTGCCTGTCTCGGAATCGGAACTTCTCGGCACCGGCACCGAGTCACGCATGGTACCGGTCACTCCTCCAGCGAAATCGGGGGATGCCGAATCGACGGAAAACTCTCCACCGACGGGTGATGACGCCACGTCGGAGGAGGAGGAGGGAAGTAATCCCGTCGATGCCGCCGGCACCGAAGACGTTTCGGAGGAAGACGCCGACGACGCCGGCAATGACAATGCCTCAAGCGGCGAAGCCGAAAAAGAACCGGCCCAACCCTCTGCAACGCCTGAAACCCCGGCCGCGGACGAGCAGTCGTCGAATGTACGAACACCGATTCGCTTCGTTTCCTTGCAGGAAGACGACGAATCGGCCGACGCGAGCAACGATGAAAAAAGTTCGCAATCCGACGCGCCGGATGCCGCACAGTCGGACGATTCTTCAGCAGGAGAGGAGACGCCTTCGGAACCCGCGCAAGAAACGTCGTCCGGCCAAGTTGCTGATGGAAACTCGGCCGAGGACGGATCGGCTCCCGCAGCCGAACCGTCCACTTCCCCCGAGGGCGAACAAGCAGACCTTGATTCTGCTGAAAACGATTCCGAAACCGCTTCGAACCCGAAGTACCGACCACTGGAAGAGGTCCGCGACGAGATCATCACCGATTTGGCGCGGACGAAAATGAGCGAGGCAATCAAAGCAGCCGAAAGTGCGATGAGCGCCTACCGCGAAAAATGGTTGAAAAACCAAGAAGACATCGAGAAGGCGAAAGAGGAGGATGTCCCGGAAGACGAATGGCCTGCCGAGATCGAACCGCTCGACCTGGAAGTGCTTGCGCGTGATTTAGGACTGATCGCCCGCAAACTACCGCCGATGGCTCGCTGGGAATTAGCCGAGATCAAGGGGCTCAGCGCCTCGAACACGGAGGACGGCCGCGGTTTTCTCGATGCGGTTTTCGGTAGTCAACGCCGCCTCTACCTGCCGATCCGCACGACCGACCAAGACTACAATATCTACGTCAGTTGGGTCGTCGATCGCGTGGAAGACCACGTACCGAAGTTTGAGGATGAAGGCGTCCGCGAGCGTGTGCTCGAAGCGTGGAAGCGTAAAGAAGCTCGAATCATCGCCGAACGGACGGCCCAAGAGTTCGCCGACAAGGCGAACGAATCGAACCAATCGTTACGGGAGGTGGTCCCCGCCGACCGAAAAGACAACGTCGCCGAAAGCGAACCGTTCAGTTGGTATACGTACGGCGATATGGAATTCGCTTGGCTCCAAGGCGCATCGCCCTGGTTCGATCAAATCGTCGCGCGAGTCAAAGACCCTGCCAGCGGTCTGATCACAACCAAGGAACTAGTCGACTCGCCGGGCGACAAATTCATGGAATCCGTCTTCTCCCTCGAGGTCGGCAAGGCGGGTGTCGCATGGAACCAACCCGAAACCGTGGTGTATGCCGTTCGGCTCCTCGAACTGGCTCCACCCGCCGAAGAACTGGCCGACACGTTCCTCTCGCAAAACGTGCAAACCTATTATGGAGCAAGCCGAAACGAATTCACGGGCGCGTTCCGAAAATGGTATGATTTGCTGCGAGAAGAAGCCGGCCTGAAATGGGAAAGGCCGCCGATCACCACCGGCGAGTGACCGCGAGCCGACGGTCAACCTCTACCTCATACCGAGAAAGCCGCCGGGGCTTCGCAAGAAGTCTTCGGCGGCTTGTTTGTTCTGATCGCTCGGTGCATCAACCGTCACATTACGGTGCGCTATGTGTTCGGTCCTTCTGCCTCGCCGTTTTTCGGCGTCGAAGTTTCGGGCTCACCGGACGGCTTTTCCTTCTCATCATCGGACGGCTTGCTCGCCAGCCGCCAATCCCGACGTTTCCTCGAACTGGGGATTCCCATCATTTTTCGATACTTGGTGACCGTCCGCCGAGCCACTTTGACCCCGTGCTTCGCAAGCTCTTGGACCAACTCGTCGTCGGTAAACGGATTGGAACGATCTTCGTTGTCGATGATCTCTTGGAGTTTCATGCGGATGACATCCCAGGCAACTTCTTCGCCGTTTGCATCCGTCGTGCCGCTCACGAAAAAGCGTCTTAACGGAAAAATCCCCTGGGGAGTTTGAATCCACTTGTCATCGACTGCTCGGCTGACCGTGGTCACGTGGACCCCGACACGATCCGCAATCTGCTGCATCTTCAACGGCTCGATGGCGGCGGGACCTTCTTTCAAGAACCGCCGTTGATGCTCGACAACCGCTTGGGCGACCTTCAATAGCGTGTTGCGTCGTTGTTCGATCGCGTCGACCATCCATTGCGCCGCGGTCAATTTTTTCTTGAGATATTCTTTGGCCTCGGGCGTCAATTGGCCGCGGGAAATGAGACGCCGATAATACGGACTGATCCGCAGTTGAGGCGTTCGACCGTCTTCCAGATACACGTGATAGTTGCCGGACTCGTCCTCTTCGACGTACACATCGGGCGTGACCAGAGGCGCACGTGTCTCACTGAAAGCGGCTCCCGGCTTGGGATTGAGACGCCGCAACTCCTGGATCACGGCGTCGAGCGTCTCGATCGAAATCCCCATCTTCTTTGCGATTAAAGGCAATCGATTCCGCTCCAGATCTTCTAAGTGATCGCGAATCAATTGCCGCAATTGATGCTCATACGGATCGCCCGGTCGCACCTGCAGCAAAAGGCATTCCGCAAGATTTCTTGCCCCCACCCCGGGCGGATCGAGTTTTTGCACGACTTGAAGCGCCTGTTCGGCCAGTTTTCGGTCGTCGTCGCTCGCATCAGGTCCGAGAAGATCGTCGAGGCTGGTTTGCAGGTAGCCGTTCTCGTCCAAATTGTTGATGATCCGTTCGGCCATTGCCCGCAAATCATCGGGCAAGTCGAACCAGGCGAGTTGATCGCACAGATAATCTTGAAGCGTCTGCGGCTGGGCGGGAGCATTCGCCATCGTATCGTGGTACCGCTCTCCGGCTTCCTCAACACGATTCCGCGAAGGCTGCGATTGCTCGTTCAGCACCTCGTCCCACTCTTCGCCCAACGCTGAAAGGCGCTCGAAGTCTTCTTCGTGGTTCTCGTCTTCGCTGATGACCAACTCGCGTTCCGATTCGTCGTCGCGATCCGACACGTCCTCTTCCCGTTGCTCGGGAAGATCGGGATCTTGTTCGCGAAGTTCCAGCGTCGGGTTTTCCATCAATTCCTGCTCGATGCGAGCTTCCAGCTCCAAGATGGGCAACTGGAGGATCTCCATCGACTGAATCATGCGAGGTGCGAGAATTTGCTTCTGCACCTGCTTCATTTGCTGGCCGAGTGACAGCCGCATGATCGCACCTTTTCTCTCTGAAAGGCTGGTCCTTGCCGGTCGACAAACGTCGTCTGTTGCTCGCTTACAGGGAGCAACTCCCGCTACGCAATTCTACCGTTTGCCGACGCAAAGCCCTAGCCGAAAGCATCAGGAAATGGCCCGCACGTCCGCTTCCGAAGTATGCGCCCCGGAACGCAACCCACCGCCCACAAACAGGTTACATCAACGGGCCATACAAGCGATAGAATCTGCGTCTCAGAGGGGCAGGACCGTAAAGTCGCTATAGATTGCACTCTCGTCGGGCTCCGCGACACAGTCTTGTGCCTACCCCCGATCCGGAAGCCACGCTCTTTCGTTAGAACTGCTGCCTGCCCTCGAGCGCGTCCGTCAAGATTTCCTTATTGGCAAATTCGATCACGCTGCCCGGTGTGATGCCACGGGCAAGGCGTGTCACCTTGACGGGAAACTGCGAAAGTTGATTCGAGATGTACAGCGCCGTACCGTCGCCCTCGGTCGTCGGATTCGTGGCCATGATGACTTCTTCGATAGGCTCCTCCTGGACACGCTGGACCAGTTGGCGGATCGTCAAGTCCTCCGGCCCGACATGTTCCAAGGGCGCAAGGTGCCCCAACAACACGTGGTACAGCCCGTGATAGACGCCGGTGTTTTCAAGGGCAATCAAGTCTCGCGGTTGCTCGACCACGCAAATCACGTTTTGCTTCCGAGAAGGATCTCGGCAAATCTCACACAATTCGTCTTCGGCTAAATTGAAACAACGTCGGCAGTGTCGCACGTTTTCTTTGACGGCCCTTATGGCGTCGGCCAGTTGGAAGGCCGTTTCTGCCGGCTCGCGCAGCAGAAAATAGGCAATTCGTTCGGCCGACTTCCGGCCGATCCCCGGCAGCTTCGAGATCTGTTCGATCAAATGGACAACCGACTGCGTGAGTTCCGCCATCCGTCTCCTCCGTGTTGCCCGCGGCGAATCACGATTGCGGTACGGCCCTCACGACGGCTGGGTATCGGAAGGCTCGGTCGCTCCGAAAAAGGTTCCCATCGCTTGATCCAAGCCGGGAATTTCCAGGCCGTTCGTCATTGCGCGAATCTCTTCTGCATGCGCCTGCTTGGCCTTGGCAATAGCCTGGTTCATGGCCCCGACGAGCAAATCCTCCATGAGCTCTCGGTCTTGCCGCGCGACTAATTCCGGATCGAGTTTTACCGAAAGCACTTCGAGGAGACCGTTGGTTTCGATTTCAACCATTCCCCCGCCCGCCGACGACTGAAGGCGCATCTCGCGCAGTCGGTCGGACATCTTTTTCATCCGCTCTCCGATCTCACCGGCATTTCGCAAAATCGATCCCAACGCGGAAAGTCCCGAAAGTCCTTTGAACACGTAACACCTCCTGTTTGATCGTTTTCGACACTAACTTGCCGGAGACGTTCACTCCCGCAGATCGTGTGGCCACATCCCTGTAGCGTCTTCGCCACCAGCACGATCGAGCTTGGGGAATTATTGACCAAACTACTTTTCCCGCAGTTCCGGCGTATTTTACCTAGATACGGCATGGCGTGGAACGATTACTTGATCGCAGATTTTCTCAGCCGAGGTTCGTCCCACGAGCGTCCCCGGCATCAACCCTATTCCTCGTGGTCGGTATCTCCCCTCGAGTCGGGTTCCTCAGCCGGCGGTTCCGGCCTCGATTTTGTTTTCGCGACACCGGTCGGTCGTGCTCCGAACTTGTCGATGGCGTACTTCACCAACGGATGCTTGGCCTTTTCGAACAAAAGCTGCTGCGGCGCAAGCGTGTTTCCCCCGCCGATCGCCGTTCGCCGCGCACTGCCCTCGACCACGGCAAATTCGATTCGCACGCGTGTGCCCAGTACCTTCGAAACCGCCGCCTGCAATCGAGCGAATTGCTCGGGCTTTTCGCAGTAGTTTTTCGAGAACGAATTCTGAGAACGAAAATATACGACCATTCGTCCCGGTTCGGGCACATCGATTCGTTCGTACCGCTTGGCCTGATCGGCCGTCAGCGAAGGAACGTGCTTGAGAGCCCTGCGCCACACTTCCATGGCGGTTTCCCGCGTCAGCTCGACCGAACCGCTTTGCGCGGCATCGACTTCTTCAGCCTTATCGGACGCCGCCTCAGTCGACGAGACACTGCCCCCCACCCGGGGCAAATCTGCGGCACCGGATGACGCGGGGCGGGGCGATCGCCTTACGGCCTGAGGAGCTACCGGTTGGGGATCAACGAAGTTTTTTTTTACGCCGGGATCTCCACCACCCGGCCCAACGGCACCGGCCACCTGCAATCGACGCAAAACTCCAGCAATATCATCCAGATTGGCAAGATTGGCCAATCGCACGAGAGTCAGGTCGGCCAAAATCAAGTCATGCGTAACCAAACGCAACCGCGCGAGCGTCTGATCGATAAGCTGCATTGCGGTAGTAAGCCCCGTCACCCCGAGTTTGTTTCCAAGTTCCCGCAACGTGTCGAGCGAACCGGGTGAAGCCGCAACAAGATATTCCCCTGAACAGCCGACCGACGCCACCATGATATCGCGGTAGTAGGCCAACAGCTGCTCAAGCAGTAACGACGCATCAACACCCGCGGCAACGGCCGCGTGCAGCTCTTCGATCGCTTCCTTGGCACGTCCGGCAACCAAGTGCGAAACAATCGCTTCGAGTCTGTCCGTGCCTGCGGTTCCCAGGGCACGATGGACGTCGTCAGTCGTCAACTCCCCCTCGCAAAAGGCCAACAACTGCTCGAGTAACGACTGCGCGTCGCGCATGGAACCGGCCGCACGCCGAGCCACCAATTCGAGCGCCTCGGGTTGGGCCGTGATGCCTTCGGCCTCGGCAATTTGTGCCAGACGTTGGACGATCGCGGTGGTCTCGATCCCGGCGAAATCGAATCGCTGACATCGCGAAAGGATCGTGATGGGAACTTTGCCGGGCTCTGTGGTACAGAAGATGAACTTGACGTGCGGCGGCGGCTCTTCCAGCGTTTTCAGCAAGGCGTTGAAGGCCTCGCGGGTAAGCATGTGGACTTCGTCGATGATGTAGATTTTCATCCGGGCCCGCGACGGCCGAACGGTCACGTTCTGACGAAGTTGCCGGATCTCGTCGATCCCGCGGTTACTGGCACCGTCGATCTCCAAGACATCGACGTCTTCCCCTTCCGCAATGCTCCGGCAAATATCGCAGACATTGCACGGCTGGGGAGTCGGCCCTTTTTCGCAATTCAGGGCCTTCGCCAAGATGCGGGCAGTCGACGTTTTCCCGACTCCACGCGCGCCGGTGAACAGGTAGGCATGCCCGACCCGATTGTGCCGAATCGCGTTGACCAGCGCTTTGGCGACATGGGATTGTCCGATGAGTTCATCGAACGTCTGGGGACGATAACGCCGTGCCACGACGACGTATTGCCGTGCACCCTCATCGTTCGGCGTCGAAGCGGTTGACTTTTTGCGACGCCCAGCCATGACCACATCTCACCGGAAAGAGCTTCGTAAACAGCCCATCCCGCCGACTCCACGACAGGATTACGGCAGGCCCTTTAATTTTAGAAAAATCGCCGGCGTCGGGCGAGGAACCCACCACACATGAGGTTGGCTGCTTATGGCTGCTGGCTTTCGCCCCTGACCAGATTCACAGCTCCCCATTGTGGGGGCCCCTCGCCTGACGTCGGCAAGGATAATGTCCTTTCTCAGCACCGTCTACACCGCCCGGCCACACTCATGTTTTACGCGGTTTGCTCGCGGCCGTCAAAGGGGACACACCATCATCCCACAGAAGTGCTTCGCCTTGGATCTTCAACGCGGCTGCACTTTCATCGGCGAAAGATCTTCGCGCCCGGGCGAAGGAAACCGAGCCTCGAGACACTCTGCATCGCGCACCTCGGAACCAAACTCAGCGTTACCTTTCAATTGAAATCCGCATGCGTTGAAAAAGTTGTACAAGAGAGAGAATCCCTGCGGTGTAAGCAACGATTCAGGATGAAACTGAAGACCGCAAATCGGCAAGGCTCTATGACGAATCGCCATCACGGTGCCCGGATCGTCTCGCAATCGAGCCGAAACTACGAAGGTATCGGGGAGGCTGTTATCATCCACGACCAACGAGTGATAACGTCCGACCAACAAGGGGTTCGGCAAACCGCCGAATTCTCGCTCCCCATCGTGGTCGATCCATGACGCACGACCATGATACGGATCGCAAGAACGAGTCACCTCTCCCCCGCCGACGACGGCCACAATCTGATGTCCGAGACAAATTCCCAGGATGGGACGTCGCCCCCAAAAACGTCGAGTGATCTCGCACGCTTCCGGCGCGTCTTCCGGCCTCCCCGGTCCGGGCGAAAGGACAAGGGCCGAATACTCCTTGGGGCGAATCGACGCCAAACGCGGATCATTCCGCCGCAGCACATCGACACGCAATCCCAAGCGAACGAGATAACGCCCGAGATTGTGAACGAAGCTGTCCACGTTGTCGACGAGCAAGACGGGACGATCCGAGGCATGCATCGAGGCAAACGAGCAAGCACCCCGATTCGAGGTGCGAATGGAATTGAGCCTACCGTCACACATCGTCAACCGACTTCCTCCGTTTGACGAGCGTGACTTCGTTTCCCTTATCGTTGAAGCGCACCTCGTCCATGAAGGTTCGCATCAACGAAATTCCTCGGCCTTGCCCCAGTGATTTTTCATCCGACGGTTCACGTGTCAGGGCCGAAACGTCAAAGCCCGGTCCATCGTCGCGGACCACAAACACGGTTTCGTCGCCTCCGGCCGTCACCCGCACGTGGATCCGCCGCTCGGAATACGGTGACTCGGACGACCGCTTCTCGACCAGGCTGAGATCGTCCTCGGCCAACAAATGATCGGAAACCGCTTCGATTTCTTCCTTGCCGATTTGCAGGTTGCCGTGAAACAACGCGTTCAGCAGAGCCTCTTTCAGGGCGATGCCCATCTGCAACCGGCCTGCAAAATCGGCGAATCGCATGCCGCTGAGAATCTGCTGGACAAACGAAACCAACGGCTCGATCAGTTCGGGATCGTTTTCCAAGACAAACTCGAATTCCATCTGCTTGAGCGACTGCATCAGCCGCTCGCGACTGCGTGTTTGCTCGGCGATCCGCAGTACGCTGTCGGCCGTCTCCGGTAAGCGGACGGCAAGTTGTGACTTCGGAACGTAGCTGGCCGCTCCCAGTTCCAAGGCTTCGACCGCCAGCGCGTCACTTCCGTAGGCAGTCATCAAGATGACGGGAACCTCGGGATAAAGCCGTTGCAGTTCCCGCACGAGCCCCAAACCGTCCATCTCGGGCATCGTCAAATCGGTGATCACCAAATCGGGATTGACCATCCCCATCCGCGCCAGCGCTTCGATACCACTGGCGGCATACTCGATCTTCCATGCGAATCGCTTCTCGAGCAGTCCGCCCACGAGCTTCCGGTCGACGGGCGAATCGTCCACGACAAGTATGGTCGTCATTGTCAGGCACTCCCGCAGCCGAATTTTCTCCGGCCGACACGTGTCACCGTCTTCGCCTCAGCCCCGCGGCCTCGTTCCTGAGTCCACCGATCAGTGTACCGCCGGACGACGATCGAGGAAACCGAATTGTCGGGCTCGCCCCTACTGCTGTCGCAGCCGCAGCTCCCCCGTCAGGTTGCCGCTTGAGAGACCGCCGTTCAAGCTGCCGAGTCAACGGACGCTTCCTCGGTTCGCTCCTCATCGCCGTTCAACGTTTCTTCTTCAGATTCTCGAGCTTTGCCGTTTGCCAGTTTTCCTTCTTCGGAAATCAACCCACTGGTCAGCGCCTTCTCGACTTCTTCCTGTTCGACCTCAATCGTAACGACTTGCGAATACAACAGATAGAACGTAGGCGCGAGGAGAAGCACCAAAACGGTGGTCGCCATCAACCCAAAGGCCAAGCTCGCCGCCATCGGGATCAACACTTGGGCCTGAAACGATTTCTCGAACATGATCGGTCCCAAGCCCCCCACCGTCGTTACCGAGGTCAGAAATACGGGCCGAAAACGCGAACGACCGGAATCCACCAATGCCTGGAACACCGGCACGCCGGCACGCACGCGATGGTTGATGAAGTCGATCAACACGATCGAGTCGTTCACGACCACTCCTGTCAAGGCGACGATCCCGAAAAGGCTGAACAACGTAACCTGAAGGCCCAATAAATAGTGCCCAAAGATTGCCCCGACCATGCCGAAGGGAATCACCGCCATGATGATGATCGGCTGCGTGTAGGAGCGGAATTCCATCGTCAACAACGCAAACATCGCCACCAGCGCGATCAACAGCCCGCGAATCAGTCCGCTGATGGATTCCTGCGTTTGCTGTTGCATTCCTTCCCAGCTCACGCCGAGGCCGCGGTATTCGGTGCGACGGAGCAGCTCGGGCAGGAATTTGGATTTCATTTCCGCGATGATTTTGGCGGAGTTGCCGACATTCTCGTCGACGTCTGCCGTGATTGCGATCGACCGACGCTGCCCTAGACGGTTGATCTGTGAGTAACCGCGTTCGACTTTCACATCGGCAACCTCGGTGATCGGCAGCATCCGTTCCCCCACACGAATGCGGATATCCTCGAAGCGATGCAACGAACGGCGTTCTTCTTCGGGATATCGCACCATCAGCTTCACTTCGTGGCGTCCGCGCTGGAGCCGCATCACTTCTTCCCCGTAGTATGCCGAGCGGATCGTGCGCGCGATGTCCGTCGTCGTGATTCCCAGTGCTTTGGCCTGGTCTTTCACGCGAATCTGAAATTCCCATTTTCCCGGCCGGGAATCGTCTTGAATGTTGTAAACACCTCGCTTCGACGCGAGGTACTCCTTGCATTCTTCAACGGCTTTTTCAAGCACCTCCATGTCACGAGGAACGGCCGTCAGCCGAAACTCGATCGACTTGCCGCCCGGCCCCATGGCCTGGGCCGCGAATTCGACGCTTTCCGCCCCGGGAAAGTAATTCCCCATCGCCTCCGCTCGGGTTCGCCACAGCTTGATGATCTCTTCACTGTGCAGCTCCCGCTTGTCGGGCTCGACGAGCTCGACTTCCACCTGCCCGGAATGACTTCCGGAAGGCAGCTCGTTTCCGATCCGTAAGGCATCGGCCACCAAGTCGCCGACAAGACGATGCGTGGCAACGATCAGGTGCCGTCCTCCATGCTTTTCAGCCCATTCCTTATCAATGTCCAAGATGGCCTTTTCCATGATCTCCACCGCTTCGGCCGTCACTTGGACCGGAGTGCCGTCAGGATAGTAGATCTTGGCGTTGATCGTCGGAGAATCCATTTTCGGGAACGAAACGAACGGTACGATCCCCGACCGCACGAATCCTATCGAAATCAGCAACACGGCAACCGCCGTTCCCACGGTTACCATCGGATGCCGCAAGGCCGATTTGAGAACAGGAGTGTACAGACGGTCGATCACCCATTGCATGCCTGCGTCGGCCTTCTCGTTGACCACGCGAGAAAACTGCAACAGCTTTTGCCACGCGACTCCGAAATTCGACAACAAGGCAATAACGGCGATGACCACGAATACCGTCATTCGCAGCTCAAAGGAAATCTGCGAATCGCCCGCGCCGCGCGCCCATCCGAACACGGCGATCAACAGGCCGAATGTGATGAAACGCCAAATCCACATCAGACGGCGCCGCAACCGCAGTTTTTCCGGCGGCACGTCCTTTTCTTCATCGTGCGCCAGATGGCACGGCAAAACGAAGAAGACCTCCAATAGCGAAATCGTGAGCATTGTGATCACACCGATCGGCATGATCGCGATAAACTTGCCCATCACTCCCGGCACAAACAACAAGGGAACGAATGCGATGATGGTCGTCATCACCGAAGCGAATACCGACGGCAGTACTTCGTACGTCCCATCGATCGCTGCCCGCAAATAGCTTTTGCCTCGCTGTCGATGCTCGTATACGTTCTCGCCGACTACGATTCCGTCGTCGACCAAGATTCCCAACGCCATCAAAAAGGCAAACATCGAAAGCATGTTCAATGTCTGCCCCATCGACAAAAGTACGGCACACGCCCCCAGCATCGAGACGGGAATACCCAACGCCACCCAGAAGGCGAGACGCAATTCGAGAAACACCGCCAAGACGACGAACACGATAACCAACCCCTGCGCTCCATTCCGGAGCAACAGGTTCAAGCGATCTTTCACGTGGACGGAAATGTCTTGCCACGTGATCAACTCGTACCCCGGCGGTAATTTTTTCTGTGCAAGGTACTCACGAACTTCGCGCGTGATGGCGATCAAGTCTTCCGATTGTGTCTTGCTTACCAAAAGCGCAATGCCGGGACGACCGTTGATCAGGCTGATCGTCGACAAGTCGGCGAAGCCGTCTCGCACTGTCCCCAAGTCGCCGACGGTCAGCACACTACCATCGGGCCGCATGATCACGGGAAGTTCCGCGATTTCCTTTCCCGTCAAATACTTGTTTTTGCCGCGCAGCAAGATCTCCTGCGACGACGTCTTCATCGTCCCGGCCGGCAACTCGATGTTCTGCATTCGCAGAACCTGAGCCACTTGCTGCAACGTCAATCCATAGCGGCGCAACGTCGATTCCGATATCTCGACCGAAATCTCATAGGGCTTCGTACCCATCAAGCTGACTTGCGACACCGAGGGCAGCTGCAACATCTCGTCGCGAATCTCCTCGGCCAACTCTCGGAGCGCGATTTCGGCCTTCGGGTCGTCGCTGTTCGGCCCGAGCAGCCCTACCGTGATCGCCTCGCGGCGAAGCGTGATTTGCTTGATCACGGGATCTTCCGCCAACTCGGGAAAGCTGGGAATGCGATCGACTTCGGCACGCACTTCATCCAGCACCTTGGCCGGATTGGCCGAAGCCTCGAGTTCCAAGATCACGGAGCCTGCACTTTCCCCGGCCACCGAGTACATCTTTTTGATGCCGGCGATGCCCGAAACGGCCTCTTCAACTTTCTGGCAGATGCCTTCTTCGACCTCCGCCGGACTGGCCCCCGGATACGGAACCGTCACAAGCACGATTTCCAAGGCAAATTCGGGAAAGACCTCGCGGCGCAAATTCACCGCACTGACGACGCCGATGACCATGGCGCCGACCAGCAGCGTGTTCATTGCCGGTGTATTTCGAACGGCCCACGTCAATAGGGATTTCATCGGACCTCTTGCTCCTCGACCTCGATCCCCTCACCCTGCGTCGTCAAAGGTGCGTTCTCCAAGAACGGCGTCGGCGATACAGCCACGCGATCCCCGAGCCGCAGCGTGTCGCTGTCGGCCAACACGATCACCATGCCGTCTTGCGCATCGACCGGTTGCACCGAAACCATTTTCAAGAACCCGTTTCGCACACGTCCCACTCGGTCGCCCGGCCGCAAAGCGTCTTCGGGAATTTCCCACAACGTTCGCTGCGGATCGACCTGCACCTCTACGGACACAAACATGCCGCGAACCAGCGCCGGCGGCGTGAACGCGCCGCTTTTCCCCTCCGCTTGCACGGCAAACGGATCATCGACGCGAATACGGCACGGCACCATGCGGGTCAGTTCATCGAACCCGGCGTTTTCGTATCGCGCCAACCGCCCCGTCCATGTGAATCGTTCATCACCCACCTCGTAAGTCACGCGAGCGGGCAACGGCGGCAACCGAAAAGCTGCCGGTCGCCGATCGCCCGGTTGCTGTGACAACTCGCGTCCGACCATCGGCCAAATCCAACTGATCTGATCCGTGCGAAAACTGCACTTCACCTCGACCGCCGACGTATCTTCGACCATTACAACCGGCGTCCCTGCCCGCACATAGGAGTCTTGTTCGACCATGTCTTGTACCACGACCCCGTCGACGGGCATGACAATCTTCGTTCGCTCGAGGTCCAACCTCGCCTTTTCGAGCATGACCATCACGCGGTCTCGGGCTGCTTCCAACCGCGACTTGCTGACGTTTTTGGCCCGATATTGATTCTCAAGCTGCAAGAGAGACGATTCGGCCTGGAGCAACGTTCGACGGGCTTGATCGAACTCGGCGTCCGTCACGACGCCCCGCTCGTGCAGCTCCTGCAATCGCTGAAAGTCGCTTCGCTGCAATTCCAGTTGTGCCTTGGACACGTCGATCAGCTTTTGCGTGTTTTCCAGATCGACCTGCAATTCGACCAATGCGTTGGCCGCCTGTTCCAAATCCTCCTCCAGTTGCCGAACCTGAATGCGATAGTCGCGATCATCGAGCTGCAAGAGCAACGTTCCAGCAGGCACGAAATAGCCGGCCCTGCAAACGTCGGCTTTTTGGACGATTCGGCCGCCCACTTCGGCCGCCAACTCGATCTGCCGGTACGGGACGACGACGCCGTCGGTCTCGAGCGTCAGGCCGCCTGCGTGCTGCTGGATCGCTGCCGTCTTGACTCGATAGACCGGCTCCGGAGGCACTACCTCTTGCGGCGGTTCGCGCATACTTTCGAGCACGAAGAACCCACCGATGCCGACGATCAACACGGCAACCAACAACCCGACGTCGATCAGGTTTCCAATCCAACCTTTTGCGGTAATTCCAGAAACGCTCATGGCCCGAGCGGCCTCCTCAGTATTGACGGCAATCTCAAGAGAAACCCTGCGGCGTCGCCTGCCGCCCCCAATGCAGACGATGGTCACCCGCCGCAGCTGCTGTCTGCGTCCCCGCTCACTTTAACGTTCGCCTCACCGCACGAGCCGGATTCGTCGTTCCGCTGAAAAAGGTCTCTCAGCGTAGGCCCGAGCCCGAGCGAGGCAAACACGAATTGGGTGATGTGCTCGGCTATGCAAGCCGGTGTAAAGCGGGACGCATACAGATCGGGCGGCACCAACTCACGAATGATCTCCGCGGCTCCGCGATAGTGCACGCACTGCGAAATGACACTGAACGCTGTTTGGTAACGGCGATGTTCAGGCGTGCCCGGCGGTAACAACTGATCGAGGATCGACAACAACGCCTGGAAATTCATCCGAATGTGAGCAATGAACTGTTCGCGGCACAAAGACGACTGCGAGAGCATCTCCCGCATCACGAGCATCGCCTTCCAAACCGGTGCGGGCCGGCCCAACATATGCTCGACCAACGTCCGAATGAACAACCGCAGTTTGTCTTCCGGCGTCATGCCCGCATCGGACGCCACGGTGGTGAAATCCTCTGCCAAGACAGGCATCGCGCTGCGGACGACCTCGGCATACAGGTTTTCTTTGCTGCCGAAGTAGTAATTGACGGCCGCAACGTTGACGCCGGCCGCATCACAAATCTCGCGCGCGGTGGCGCCCTCGAAGCCCTTTTCCGCAAAAATGGGCCCGGCCGCTTCTATGATTCGTGTTTTGGTATCTGCTTCTTGCGCCACATCAAACCTCCATTTCAAACAGCCGTTTAAAACAATCGTATCAAACGGCCGTTGAAAATCAACGAAAATTCCACCCCAATTTCTCTACCTCTCCAGATCCTCGCCTCCAGTCCGACCTTGACCGAGATCATCCTGGTCGCATTTCTGTTTTTATCCTCCCGTTCGGAAATTCCAGCTCGACTGAATACGACCGCCCTGATTGGTCGATTCAGTGGAACGGGCAGATCCGGCACAACCGGTGCGCGCGATACATCTCCGCCCACCTGGGGGCAAGATAGCGCTTGCCGAGCGGATCGGTGCCAAACTATCCCGCTTCGGACGGCAAAAAACGAACACAGAGTTGATGGATTTTTTCAGAGATCCGGCGATAATTTGGCAAAATTCTTTCAAGCAACTGCTTGAAATCTCGCACAAATCGAAACACAATTGAGGTAACGTAAACCTGGAGAACCTACAAAGCACATGGCGACGGGAAACTCCGCGGTCGGCGTCCAAGAGCGTCGTGCCCAGCTACTTGAGCTGATCAGGACGCATCGATTTGCCACGCTGGACGAGCTGGCAAAGGCGCTGTCCGTCTCGGAATCCACGATTCGCCGTGATTTGGACTACTTGGAAGAGCAAGGGGACGCTCGCCGCATCCACGGCGGCGTCCTTTACACGGGAAGTTCACCGAAGCTGCCCGACTTCGACGTTCGCCAGCCCATCCGCTGGCACCAGAAGAAGGCGATCGCCAAGAAAACCGTCGAGTTGATCGAACCCAGTGATGCCATCCTGCTCGACGGCGGTAGCACGACCTACGAAGTCGCGCGACTGTTGGTGGGCAAACCGTTACACGTTGTCACCAATTCACTGCCGGTGGCTAATTTGTTCTCGTCCGATGCGGTCAGTGATTTGGTGTTGATCGGGGGGAACATTTGTCCGCGCAGCGGGGTCGCCAGAGGCCCTTACGCCGACAAGATGATCGCGTCGCTCCGAGTTCGGAAGACGATTCTGAGCGTCGCCGCCATCAACGAACAGGGTTTTTTCAACAACAACCTTTTGGTCGTCGAGACCGAGCGGGCAATGATGCGGGCGGCCGACGAAGTCATCGTCGTTGCCGACAGCTCCAAATTCGGCCATCAAAGTCTCGCGCATCTCTGTCGCCTGGGCGAGGTCCAGTACCTCATCTCCGACGACGGGTTGAGCGACCGATGGTGCCGCCTGATTGAACAAAGCGGAACCAAAGTCATTTTGGCGACCGTTCCGCAACAAGAAACCGAAGCCCGCATCCAAAGTGAGTCCGGCAGCAGCCGGCCGTCAAACCGTACGTTGTCGTCCAAAAGTGAACGACCCAACCAACGAGAACGGACGTCGAATTAGATGAGCACCGTTTCCAACATCGATCGCAGCCAAGTCGAACAAATCGTGCGAGAAATCGTCCTTCGCTTGGTCGATGGCCCGAAGGACAAACCGAAACTCGTCGTCAGTGTTTCGGCCCGCCACGTCCACTTGACTCCCGAGCACGTCGAAATCCTCTTCGGACCGGGACACGAGCTGAAGCCCGCGAAGTGGCTGTACCAGGACGGTTTCTACGCCGCAGAAGAAACCGTCATGATTGTCGGACCGCGGCGCCGGATGCTCCCGACGGTTCGCGTTCTCGGCCCGACGCGAAAACAAAGCCAGGTCGAACTTGCGTTCACGGACGCAATTTCCCTGGGCATCGATGCCCCGGTTCGGCCCAGCGGCAAACTCGACGGCACACCGGGATGTGTGCTGGTCGGTCCGGCGGGCTCGGTCGACTTGCATGAAGGCGTCATCCGTGCCGAGCGACATGTACACATGAATGTCCGCGATGCCGAGTACTACGGCGTGAAAACCGGAGACCGCATGAGTTTGCGGATCGAATCGGGCACGTGCACGACCGTGTTCGAAGGATTGCTCGTGCGGGCAGATGAAGCCAGTAAACTCGAGGTTCATTTGGATACCGACGAAGCGAATGCCGCCGATTTGGATCACGCCACCAAGGTAACTTTGTTCAAATCCTGATCTCGCGCGGCAAATACGGCAACAATCGATCGTTTTTCGCCGCTACCGCAGCGGCATGCAATATCACGATTTCAATCACAGTACGTTGACCCTTTTTTGACTCGGAGAATCAGGTCATGGCAAAGGCGATGGAAGCGTTGGGCATGATTGAGACCCGCGGATTCGTCACCCTGGTCGAAGCCACCGACGCGATGCTCAAAGCTGCCAATGTGCAGTTCTTGGGTTGGGACAAGGCCGGTAGCGGCTACGTAAGCGTGTACGTCACCGGAGACGTGGCCGCCGTCAAGGCTGCCACCGATGCGGGGGCCGCCGCGGCGAGCCGTATCGGCGAAGTGATCAGCGTCCAGGTCATTCCGCGACCGCACGACGAGCTGTCGGCGGTGCTTCCTCAGGCCCCCAAAGGCTCGAAGTCGGCGTGATCTCATGACGGCCAAGGCGCGACGAACAACACAAACAGTCCGTAGAAAGGAAAAGCGAATCATGCAAGACGCTATCGGTTTGATCGAAACGAAAGGTTTGGTGGCGCTGATCGAAGCAACCGACGCAATGGCCAAGGCAGCCAACGTCCAAATTGTCAAGCGCGTGCAAATCGGCGGCGGTATGGTCACGACGATCGTCCGCGGCGATGTCGGCAGTGTCCGCGCGGCTGTCGAAGCCGGTGCCAACGCGGCTTCTCAAGTCGGCGAACTGTTGGCCAGCCACATTATTCCGCGGCCCGCCGAAGGCGTGATCGATGCGTACTTGAGCTGACGATCTTCGTCACTCTTCCGTCGATCCGCTTTTGTCGGAATGCAGCGTGAGAAGGAGGCATGCGCAATGAAGATACTGGTGGCGAATCTCGGTTCGACCAGCTTCAAATACCGCCTGCTCGATATGGATACCGAAACCCAGATCGCGCGAGGCGGTATCGAGCGAATCGGCGCCGAGCAAAGTCCGTGCTTTGCGGAGATCGGGGATCACCGGTTGGAGGAAACGCGACCGATTCCCGATCATGCCGAGGCCGTCCGCCAGTGTCTCAAGCAACTGACCGATCCCGACCGCGGCTGCCTTTCGGATCCCTCCGACGTCGCCGCGATCGGATTCAAAGCGGTTCACGGCGGCCGAATCTCGGGCGTGCAACGCGTCGATGAGAACGTCCTCCAAGCCATGGAGGAAATGGCTCATGTGGCTCCGGCGCACAATCCGCCCTACATCCGGGCGATGCGTCTATTGCACGAGTCGTTTCCCGAAATACCGCTGGTAGCCGCTTTCGAAACCGATTTCCACAAGGACATGCCCGAGCGGAACAAGTACTACGCGGTTCCGTTCGAATGGTCCGAATGGGGCGTTCGCCGTTGGGGATTCCACGGGGCCAGTCACCGCTACATCGCAACGCGGACGCCCGAAGTCGTGGGACGTCATGATCTGCGGATCATCTCCTGTCATCTCGGCGGATCGAGTTCGTTGTGTGCCATCCGCAACGGCAAGAGTGTCGCCGTGAGCATGGGTATGAGTCCGCAAACCGGCTTGCCGAACAACAATCGCGTCGGCGACTTCGACCCGTTCGCCATTCCGATCGTGATGCAGAAGACAGGAAAGACGCTGTCGGAAGTCCTCGATGACTTGGCATGCCGAAGCGGCCTGCTGGGCGTCTCCGGCGTGAGTACCGACATGCGTGATATCGTCCAAGCTGCTCGCGACGGAAATCAGCGGGCGCAACTGGCGATCGACATGTTCATCGGTGCAATCCGCCATTACTTGGGTGCGTATCTGGTCGAGTTGGGCGGGGCCGATGTCGTCGTCTTCACTGGTGGGATCGGGGAACACAACCCGTGGCTGCGTGCCTCGGTATGCGAGAACCTGGAGTCGCTGGGAATCCTCCTGTCCTCCGAACGAAACGAGAATGCCGCGGGTGAATCGCTCATTTCAGACGATTCGAGCCGTACTCAAGTGTGGGTCATTCCCACAAACGAAGAACTGATCGTCGCACGGCAGGCAAAAGAACTTTTGGCAGGGTAGGCCGATGTTTCTCGCGAAGGTGACAGGCTCGTTGGTTTCTACACAAAAGGTCGATGCGATGACGGGGCGCAAGCTCCTCATCGTGGAACCTTATCGCTTGGAAGCCGACAGCCGCAAACGACTCGTGTCGACCGGTCGCACCTTCGTAGCCGTCGATACTGTCGGCGCTGGAGAAGGCGAACTCGTCCTGATCGTCCAAGGCTCGAGTGCGAGGCTTACCCCCGAAACGAAAAACCTGCCCGTCGATACCGTCATCGTCGGAATCGTCGACCAGGTCCATGTCGACGGAAACAGTGTCTACGACAAGGAAACCTCTGAATCGGGAACGTCCTAAGCGAAAGTCACTTCGCCGATACCTGAAACACCAACCCAGTTCAGCCCAGCCGAGCACCGCAACAAACGTCGTAAAGGCTGAATACCAGAAAACGAGAAGACGCCCGCCCCAACGTGGAGGGAAATATCATGCAAGTCAATGAATCGCTGGTCAAGAGCGTCGTCGAAGAAGTCCTGCAACGTCTCAACAGTAACGGACGGGCCGGTACCGTCGCCGCGGGCAGCTACCAGGGACGCCTGGGCCTGTTCACCGACGTGAACGAAGCGGTCGCTGCCGCGAACGAGGCGTTCGAACTGCTGTCCCGACGTCCTCTGGAAGATCGAAAACGCGTCATCGATCACATTCGCCGCATCTCCATCGAACAATGCGTGGAACTCGGCACGATGGAGATGAACGAAACCAAGATCGGGCGTCTCGAACACAAGATCGAAAAACTCAAGACCCTCGGTGAGCGAACCCCGGGCGTCGAGTTCCTTCGCTCCGAGGTCTTCAGCGGCGACCACGGCCTGGCGGTCATCGAACACGCGCCGTTCGGTGTGATCGGTGCCATCACCCCGGTCACCCATTCCTTGCCGACGTTGACGGGCAATGCCGTCAGCATGATCGCGGCGGGCAACACACTCGTCGTCAATCCGCATCCCAGCGGAAAGCGGGTTGCCGCCGAAGGCGTTCGGCGCTTCAACGCCGCGATTTACCGCGACGTGGGCATTGACAACCTGATTTGTATCATCACCGAGCCCACGATGGAATCGGCCAACGCGATCTTCAAACATCGCGATGTGGCGTTGTTGTGCGTGACCGGCGGCGCAGGAGTTGCCCGAGCCGCCCTGCAACAAGCCAAGCGGGCGATCGTCGCCGGGCCGGGAAATCCGCCGGTCGTCGTCGATGAGACCGCCGATCTCGATCGTGCCGCTCGCTGTATCATCAAGGGGGCCGCATACGACAACAATTTGCTGTGCATCGCCGAAAAACAGGTCTTCGTCGTCGAAAAAGTCTTCGATAAGATGATGGACGCGATGGAAGCAGCAGGTGCGGTTCGCCTGAACGCTCGCGAAGTCGAGCAGCTTACGGCCAAGGCGATCGTTACCGTCGGTGAAGGCGAAAAAGCACACGACGCACCATCGAAGGAATTCTTAGGCCAAGATGCCGCCGTTCTCGCACGCGGTATCGGAAAGTCGGTCCCCGAAAGCGTCGAATTGCTCTACGGTGAAACCGACTTCCGCAATCCCTTCGTACAAGTCGAACAAATGATGCCGTTCCTGCCTTTCGTGCGGGCAAAAGACGTCGATCATGCCATCGAAATGGCCAAAGAAAGCGAGCACGGCTTCCGCCACACGGCGATCATCCATTCACACGATGTCGTCAACATGACGAAGATGGGCCGTGTCATGGATACGACCCTGTTCGTGAAAAACGGGCCGTGCATGGCCGGCTTGGGACTCGGCGGCGAAGGTTACATTTCCTTCTCGATCGCAGGTCCGACCGGTGAAGGGATTACGACACCGCTGACGTTTACCCGCGAACGACGCTGCTCGATGATCGATAGTCTGCGCATTTTGGGCAAAGTCGGCGTGTGACATCCGAGGCACGAAACGAGCCGAAAGGAATCCATTACCGCGAGGACTCAAACCGGAACGGACGGCGTTGGGAAACGGACATCCCTTCCGGTTTGCCGGGACGACGCAAATGTTGGCAGCACGTGTGGTCGGCACCGCAACGGCGACCGTCAAACACCCAACCATGCAAGGCTGGAAACTGCTTGTCGTGCAGCCGTTGCTTTGCGACGGCCGAACGCCCGACGGCTTCCCGTTGTTGGCGGTCGACAACTTGGGAGCCGGCACGGGGGATTGCGTGATTATTTCCAGCGACGGTCGACACACCCGCGCACTGATCGGAAATGACAACACCCCCGTTCGATGGTCGGTGATTGGATTGGCGGACGAATGAACACAATACCTGTGGATCCGGAACTCGTCGCGAGCATCGTTCGGCAAGTACTGGCCGAAAAGCTCGCTGCTGCGCCCGAAGCCGCAGCCGGTTCCGCGAGTACACGTCCTGCCGTGGTTCCCGCCGGCGAAGTCCCGAGGCCGCCGAAAGGCGAATCGGTGTCGAAAACTGCGGCCCAAGAACGGCGAATTCCTTCCGACGCGCTCGTTTTGAAGGCACGTGTCGTGACGCTGGCGGCGGTAGAAGACAAGCTCGGCAGCATACGCCGATTAATCGTGCCGCCAAGAACCGTCATCACCCCCGCGGTTCGCGACCTGCTCGAACAAAAGCATATCCACGTCGTATTCGACGGCGACGAAGCGAGACACGAATCGCACGTTTCGTCGGGCACATGCGATTTGACGATCTTGCTCATGGGGTCGCGAATCAGCGAAATGCAAGTTGGGCGAATCCTTCGCGACGCCGCCTTTACAGCAACATGCGAACGATTCAATTGTTTGATCGCCGCCACTGATCGGGCAGAGGAAATTGTGGACAAGCAAGGCGCCGTGGCCATTTTGAGTCGACACACGGCTGCGGCTTGCTGCTTAGCCAACCGGCATCGTCGCGTAAGGGCAATCGTCGCCCACGACGTACTGAAGTTGGCGGAGGATACCGCCGCCGTCGGGGCCAATACGATCATCATCGACCCGACCCCCGGAATGTTCGTCGTCAAACGAGCTCTTGTGACGTTCATGGAAAACTTCGGAGCCGAATGCCCCGAGGTCTTCCGTGAACGGCTCGCCTGACGATAACGTGTGAATTTTTGCGAAACGGTGAAGGATTGACGTCGATGCGAATGGGAAAGGTCATTGGAACAGTCACCCTGCACAAGAAGCATCCCGCTTTGGTCGGGGGACGGTTCAAGATCATCGTCCCGTACATGCTCGACGACTTGTTGATGATTGACGAGGTTTCCTTGCCGAAAAACGAAGAACTGATCAGCTACGACGATCTCAACGCCGGAGTCGGCGAACTGGTCGCCTTCAGCGAGGGCCCCGAATCGGCACGGCCGTATTTCCCCGACCTGAAACCGATGGATACGAACATCACGGCGATCCTCGACACCTTGGACGTCGTCCCCCTCGATGAAGTCCAACCGTGAGGCAAAGACACGAACCGGACAATACCCGCAAACCTGAATCGACGCATTCGGAGCGACAAAAATGTTGAACATTCACAAAGTCAAACAGCAAATCTGTGAGATCGGGCAGCGCATTTACAAAAAGGGATTCGCTGCGGCCAACGACGGCAACATCTCGTGGCGTGTCAGCGAAAATGAAGTCGTCTGCTCGCCCACGATGATCAGCAAAGGGTTCATGAAGCCTGAAGACCTGTGCGTGGTCGACATGGAAGGCAACCAGCTTTCCGGTCGCCGAAAGCCGACCAGTGAAATCAAGCTGCACTTGGCGATCATGAAGTCGCGGCCCGATGTCAAGTCGGTCGTTCACTGCCATCCGCCGCACGCGACAGCCTTCGGCATCGCCCGCGAGCCCGTACCGCAATGCATCCTTCCCGAAGTCGAAATCTTCCTCGGCGAGGTTCCCATTGCGAAATACGAGATTCCCGGCAGCCAGGAGTTCGCCAATACGATTTTGCCCTTCGTGCAGAAATCGAACGTGATCATCTTGGCGAATCACGGCACGGTCAGCTTCGGCGAAGACGTCGAAAAGGCCTACTGGTACACCGAGATTCTCGATGCCTACTGCCGCATGCTCATGCTTGCCCGCAGCTTGGGGCGCGTAAATTACTTCAGCGAACCGGAAGCACGCGCTTTGCTCGACCTCAAAGGCAAATGGGGCATGAAGGATCCGCGTCTGGAACTCGAAAACTGCGAACTCTGTTCGAACGACGTGTTCCGCGGAAGTTGGCAGGAAGCCGGTGTCGAACAACGGGCCTTCACGCCACCTCGGTATGGGACGGGTAGCTGCTCCACGTCGCAGGCACCGGCCGGCAACAACGGAAAATCGGTTGCCGACAATCGTGAAGCCCTGATCCAAGAGATCACCGACCGGGTTATTCAGGCATTACGTCAGCAAGGCTGATACACGCGTCGCTCCGAATCTCAAGCGAGTTTCTCACGCCGTTGCCGACCGGGCAGCGGCGTTTTTTTTGAGCTTCGTTTCGACGACGGCCCACGCTTGCACGGCCGAGAACTCGACGACACAATACCGGAAATTCGGTCGCGGCGATCGGTGCAGCATGAACCGTCGGGAGAAACGCCTGCGCCGGCCGACGACATCGCAACCCCGCACACGAGCATCCCGTTCGATTGAGACACGGGGCAGGATCGACCTCGGATGTTGGCTAAACTGACTACGTTTTCGCTGTTGGGTATCGATGCAGCAACGGTAGAAGTCGAAGTCGACGTTTCCCCTTCCGGGCTACCGAAGACCGTCCTCGTCGGGCTCCCTGAAGCTGCCGTGCGGGAAAGTACCCATCGGGTCGACCGCGCGATCGCGAATTCCGGTTTTCAGCGCCCGCAAAATCGTACCGTCATCAACTTGGCTCCGGCGGACATCCCCAAGGATGCCGCATCGTTCGACCTTCCCATCGCACTCGGCATTCTTGCCGCCAGCGGTCAGTTGGATCAGCAACGGTTGAGCGAATATGCCGTGGTCGGCGAACTGGCATTGGACGGCGGCCTTCGCCCGATCCGCGGTGCCCTATCCATGGCCATGGAGGCCGCCAAGCGTCGTTTGAGAGGCATCGTTCTTCCACGGCAGAATGCAGCCGAGGCGGCCGTCGTCGAAGACGTCGAGGCGGTGCCCGTCTCGACGTTGACCGAGGCGGCGGCATTTCTCGGCGGAAACTTGGACATTCCCCCGCATCCTTGCTGCGTGGCCGAAATCTTCGACCGCTCGTCGCAATACGAGGTCGACCTTGCCGACGTGCGCGGCCAGGAAATGGCGAAGCGCGCGTTGACGATTGCCGCGGCCGGCATGCACAACTTGCTGATGGTCGGTCCACCCGGGTCCGGCAAGACGATGCTTGCCAAACGCATCCCCACGATTTTGCCGCCGTTGACGCCCTCCGAATCGATCGAAACCACGCGGATTTACAGCGCCGTGGGTCGCATCGGTTCCGATGAACCGTTGCTGACAACGCGTCCTTTCCGAGCCCCTCACCACACGATCAGCGACGCGGGGCTCGTCGGCGGCGGATCCACACCCATGCCCGGTGAAATCAGTCTAGCGCACAACGGTGTGTTGTTCTTGGACGAACTTCCGGAATTCAACCGCCGCACGTTGGAGGTCTTACGCCAACCGCTGGAAGACCGCTCGGTCACGATCGCAAGAGCGACTTTGACCTCGACGTTCCCCGCCAATTTCATGCTCGTGGCGGCGCTCAATCCTTGTCCCTGCGGCTACCGCGGCGATCCGCGTCGAGATTGTCATTGTTCGCCGCTCCAAGTGGAACGATACATGTCGAAAATCAGCGGTCCGCTGCTCGACCGGATCGACATCCACCTCGAAGTTCCCGCCGTTGCTTACCGCGATCTGACTACCGCACGGCCGGGCATCTCGAGCGACCGTGTGCGCGAGCAAGTCGTTCGCGCCAGAAGCATTCAGGAAGAACGGTTCCGGAACTCCAAGACACGATACAACGCCGAAATGAGCCATCGCCAGGTTCGGCTACATTGTCGCATGACGGATGAAGCCAAAACGCTTCTCGACGCCGCGATGAACGATTTGGGGCTTTCCGCGCGGGCGCACGACAAAGTGCTGCGTGTCGCCAGAACGATTGCCGACCTGGACGGCAAGGAAACGATCGACGTGCCTCACCTGAGCGAGGCGGTCCAGTACCGAATGCTCGATCGCAAGCTGTGGCGATGATTCGACCGAAAGGGCCGCTTACTTCTCAATCTTCAACCCGAGTTCGCGGAGTTGATGGGGATCGACTTCGCCCGGCGCACCGGTCATGAGATCCGTTGCCCGCTGCGTCTTCGGGAAGGCAATGCAATCCCGGATCGTTTCGGCCCCCGAAAAGATGGCCGCCAATCGGTCGATTCCAAGGGCAATCCCGCCGTGCGGAGGGGCACCGTATTGCAGAGCCTCGAGCAAAAAGCCGAAGCGGTCCTTGGCCCGCTCTTCGTCGATTCCCAACAGTCGGAACACGCGCTGTTGGAGCTCTTGATCGTGAATTCGCACGGTTCCGCCGCCGACTTCCGAGCCGTTCAGTACCAGGTCGTAGGCCTTGGCGCGACACTTTGCCGGCTCCGACTCGAGGACGGCAAGGTCCTCGTCCCGAGGCGACGTAAACGGATGATGCATCGCGGCCCACCCTCCGGTCTCCTCGTCGTAAGCGAACATCGGAAATTCGACGATCCACGATAGATGCATTTCACTCGGATCGTACAATTCCAGCTCGGCGCCGAATCGGCGACGCAAACCGTACAATGCCCGGCAAGTCAACTCGAACGCGTCGGCTACGAACAGTAACATGTCGCCCGGCTCGGCATCCAGCCGCTCGGCAATCCTCTGCAAATGCGATTCGCTAAAATTCTTAGCGACGGGAGAATTGAGCTTCTTGTCGTCGTCCACCTTGAACCAAACAAGTCCTTTGGCGCCATAATCTTGCTTCAGCCACTCGGTCAGTTCATCGATCATCTTGCGGGAATAGCGAGGAGCCGCGCCCTTGGCGTTCAAGCCCCGTACTCGTCCCCCCGATTCGGCCGCCATACGAAAGACGCGAAAATCGCATTCGGCGGCGATATCGGTAACGTCGACAAGCTCCATGCCGAAACGCAAGTCCGGCGCATCGTGACCGAACCGCTCCATCGCCTCGTCGTACGTCATCCGCGGCAACGGCAGCTCGAGCTCCCGGCCCAACAGCTCGCGGAATAGTTTGGCCATCAGGCCTTCGATGATGGACATGACATCGTCGGCATCGACAAACGACATTTCGAGGTCGAGTTGCGTAAACTCGGGCTGGCGGTCTGCACGCAAATCTTCGTCTCGGAAGCAGCGGGCGATTTGCACGTACCGGTCGTATCCCGCCACCATCAAGATTTGCTTGTACAGTTGCGGCGATTGCGGCAGGGCATAAAACGCACCGTGTTGAATACGGCTGGGCACAAGGTAATCTCGCGCGCCCTCCGGCGTGCTGCGACCGAGCATCGGGGTTTCGATCTCGACGAAATCATGCTCGTCGAAGTAATCCCGCATTGCTTTGATCATGCGATGGCGCAACACCATCCGCTGCTGCATCTCGGGCCGCCGTAGGTCGAGATAGCGATAGCGCAGCCGGATGTCTTCGCCCGGCAGGTCGGGTGCCCCAGGGACGAACGGCGGTGTCTTGGCTTTGTTCAACAAGACGCACTTTTCGACGCGCACTTCGATCTCGCCGGTTGCCAGCTTCGGGTTCTCCGTCCCCTCCGGCCGCGGCTCGACCATACCGGTCACCTCGATGACGAATTCGCTGCGCAACGACCGCCCAAGATCGCGAACGTCTTCGCCGCTTTCAGGCGAGAACACCACCTGCGTTTTCCCATACCGATCCCGGAGATCGACGAAAACAACGCCCTTGTGATCCCGAACGGTGTCGACCCATCCGCACAGGGTGACCGTCGTGCCGATGTGCTCTTTCCGTAGTTCCCCACAGGTGTGTGTGCGTCTCAAGGCTTCAAGCTCCCAATACCGTCCCCGCCGAATTGGGGGGCAATCACGTACCATCCGATTTCCGGATTCCGCGTACCCGCCGTCACAATAGGGCTTCAATCCCAACGGCGCAATGTCGGTGCGAAAATGCGGAATCGTTCATTGTAGATTCCCTGCCGGAACTTGGCTAGACACACCGGGATACGGCAATCCTGTGCAGAGGGACGAACCTTGCCGCTGCCGACCCGTGTCACTCCGCGTTTGCCCGATCGACAAGGTCTTTCCAAAAGACAACGGCCTTCTCATAGGCAGCCAGATCGACTTCCCGCGCGGTCGGCGTCTGACGCAACTCCCGCAGCCGTGATTCCGCCCACGCAAGAAAGAATTCGGCAGAGCGTCGATGAATCGTCGGGCCTCCTTCGAATTCGACAAAGTACGGCGCCGACATCGCGAATCGGTAGGTATCCTTTACGTCGGTGGCTGCCCGCAGCAAGAACCAACCGCTGCGTCGGAAGGTCACCTTCGGTAGCCGTCCGGTCGACGCGTAGTCTTCAAATCGCACCGATTGGACGACCTGTCCGTCCTGAATGATATCGAGATACGTAATCGGATCTCGCGTGGACAACGACAAGCCGATTTCCAGGTCGATCGGGTCGCTCCCCGTCACGCGAAAAACGGCTCCCGGCGGTTGACCATGTACGCTGGGACGCATCAACGGCCCGTTGGTGACGACGACTCGCCCATTACGGAAACCGTCGAACCAAGCTGCCGCGTCGAACTCGCCTTCGTGGTAAACGTACATCCGGTTGTAACCGGCCGGGTTCGGACCGATTCCGGCGTCGCTTCCGGCCGAAGGCGGGATACGAATGCCGCAATTGAGCAAGTGAAAATAGATTTCCTGCCCCCATCGAGCATGCCCCCACATGTCGGGATATCGCTTCCGGTCGCGGGCGAGCCCTTCGGTCTCTTCGGCCACCGTAACGGTTCGCTGCATGTTGCCATAGGCCAAAGCGATCGAATCGACAGCCCCCATCGCAACCAAGGCGGGCAAGTCGGCATTGTACGGCCTCGCAACATCGATCCACGGTTTGCCGGGAAGGTTCCGAAAACCCACCGCCGCTTCGATCAACGACGCCGAATGGGTTTCATCCACCGACGGCTGTTTGGCCAATCCCAAGACATGGAGGGATCCATCTTCTTTCGTCCATTTGCCGGAGAAAACGCGACACACGCGGTCGTTATCGAATGGAAGTAACTGCTCGGCCGGGCAAGACGGTTCGCGAGCGTCGTTCCACCACGTTTGAAGAGCCATGAAGTGCAAATCTTCCGCCCGCATGATCCATTCGGCCTCACGCGGTGGGCGTCGCACACTCAGATCGCCGGCCCACCAACCCTCGCCCGCCATGTCCACGATTCGTCGGAGCGCGACGGTCTTCGTATCGTCGGCGAAACGATTCAGAACAAATCGGCCGGTAACCTGGAGATACTCCGGCCCTCGCTCGAGCAGAAAAGTGTACTGCCCCAAAGGCAACACCAAATCGGCCGTCCCGTCGACGAGAAAATGCTCTCCCCATCCGACGGCGCGACGGGGCTGAACAGGGCGCCCGCGGTCGTTCCACAGGTGCATCCGACAAGCGATGGGCCGGCCGGTATCTTTATCGACGACGTGCAATTCGAGGCGGCCGGTGGCCGCATGAACCGAATCCGCGCCCGCCCAGACGACCGACAACAACAGACCGACAAACAGCACGGGATTGATCCGTCTCAGTCCGCAGCCGGCACGATTCGGTAACTCCTTCACACCGATCGGCGTGTCCATTCGCCACCTCGCTTTCACGATCCGATTCCACCGACAACCAGCATGTTGCCGCGACCGTGCCGCGTTCAGGTCGTCTCGCCGTTTGGAGTGATTCCCAGGCGACGTTGGATTTGTTCCAACGGGATGCCCTTCGTCTCGGGCATAATCAGCAACACCCACAACAGTTGCAGCACCATCATGCAGGCATAGAAAGCGAACGGCAAGCCCCCCGATTTTTCGGCAAAGATCGGAAACGTCCAGGAAATGGCAGCACACATGAACCAGTGGGTAAAACTGCCCAACGCCTGGCCGCG
The DNA here is from genome assembly GCF_054657455.1 of Thermostilla marina. Lineage (NCBI taxonomy): Bacteria > Pseudomonadati > Planctomycetota > Planctomycetia > Pirellulales > Thermoguttaceae > Thermostilla > Thermostilla marina. Next base: position 3,090,908 of record NZ_BAAHYR010000001.1, read on the forward strand.
CGCCCGAACCCGGTTTGGAAAGATTTCGCTGAGAAACACCCAAATCACGGCCCCTTGTCCAAAAGCGTGCGACGCAATGAAGACCAGCAGGCTCACCAAGACGACCGTGGGCCCGATACCTGCCGACTCGATCGCCTGCTGAAGCTGTGACTGGGCGGCTTGAAGGGCAGCCGGATCGTTCGGTGCCGTTTCCCGCAGTTGCTCGATCAACTTCAACGCCTCGCCCGCGGCATGGAAGGAATCGGCATAGGTAAAGAAGGCCCAAGCCGTGCAGCCCAGGCTGAGGATATAGCCGATCGAACCGACGATCATCAGCTTCTTGCGTCCGAAATGATCGATGATGGCCATCGCGGCCATCGTGACGATCAAGTTGGTCACCCCGACGGCTACCGCCTGCAGCAACGCCGAATCCTCCCCGGCTCCCGCCATGCGGAAAATCCGAGGACCGTAGTACATCAACGCGTTGATGCCCGACAGTTGATTGAACGCCGCAATCGCAATCGCCATCAAGATCGGCTTCAAGTATGCCTTTTGGAAGAACCGTTCTGCCGCGGCCTCTTTTTCACTTTCGATCGAGCGAACGATTTCCTGGATTTCGGTGTCGATGTCGTCGGTATCCGTCCCCAGCTTTGCCAAGACCTTGGCGGCCTCATCAAGTTTCTGTTGTGCAACCAACCACCGAGGACTCCGCGGCGTCAAGAAGAGCAAGATCCCGAATGCGGCCGCCGGAAACGCCTCGACGCCGAACATCCAACGCCATTCGAGGTCCCCCAAGTCGAACTGGGCAATCAGATAGTTGGAAAAAAACGCCAGGAGGATACCAAGGACGATGTTGAACTGCGTCACGGCGACCAGCCTACCCCGGTAACGCGCGGGAGAAATTTCGGCGATATACAGGGGCGACACGACGGAAGCTCCACCGACCCCCAATCCGCCGATAAATCGAAAGATCAACAGCGAATACCAATCCCAGGCAAAAGCGCACCCGACCGCCGAGACGAAGTACAAAGCGGCAATCCAAATGAGCGTGGCTTTCCGACCAAACCGATCGGCAGGACGACTTGCCGCAACCGCCCCAATGATCGTGCCGATCAGGGCGCTCGCCACCGTGAAGCCCAGCCAGAATTCCGAAAGCGAGTAAATCGTCTGGAGAGCCTTTTCCGTCCCCGAGATGACGGCCGTGTCGAAGCCGAACAGCAGCCCCCCTAAAGCGGCAATGATGGTCGATCCAATCAAGTACGACTTCTTTCCGGCGGCCATACGTTCCTCCTTCGCCTCGTTCTCATGAGCCGAAAGGCGCCCGCTGACGGGGCGCAAACGCCCAAAGTATCCTTTCCCCCGCCCCTCGATGCAAGCAAACTCCCCACAGAAATAGGGACGCAACAATCCGTCCCCGGTCGACAACAAATATAACGGTCGGGATTCCCTGCCGCCCGCACCACAGCAATCCTCTCCTACCGCCGGCCACGCCGACGAACTACCTCATCGACAGTAGGCCCACTATAATCATGCAGACGGGGCGAATTCCGGTGGGAAGCGTATGTTCGCAACAACGAAACGGGCCTATCGTCGAAGATTGCACCGCAAAATTGCAAGGAATGCATCTTTGAGTGAGGCCCGATGCCTATGGCAACACAAAACATGACCAAGGACTACTACAAGATCCTGGGAGTCAGCCGCGGAGCCACGGAAGCCGAAATCCGGAAGGCTTACCGGGAACTTGCGCGCAAGTACCACCCGGACATGAACCCGGGCGACGAAACCGCCAAACAAAAGTTCCAAGAGGTTCAAGAGGCGTTCGAAACCCTTAGCGACCCCAAGAAGAGGGAGATGTATGACCGCTACGGGGGCGCATTTCAGTTTCAAGGAGGCGGTCCCGAGGGGTTCGGCCCCGGCGGTGCCACGTTCCAGTTCGAAGACATCGACCTCGGCCAGTTTTTCAGCGACCGGTTCGGGGGCGGAACCTCGGCATTCGACCTGGGAGACCTGTTCGAACATTTCCGCGCCGGCCCCGGCCGTACCCGTCCGCGGACGCGGCGACGGCCGGAACCGAGAGGGATCGACGTCCATCAAGAAATCATGATTCCCTTCACGCTGGCGGTCACCGGTGGCGAGTACACCGTGAGGCGACGGCATCCCGACGGCAAGATCAACACACTCACCATCAAGATCCCAAGAGGGATCGAAGACGGCAAGAAAATCCGCCTTCGGGGGCAAGGCGAAGCGTCGCTACCGGGCGGCAAGCGAGGCGACCTACTCCTCACGGTGCACATTCAGCCGCACCCTTACTTTGAGCGCAAAGGCAAGAACCTTTACGTGAAGGTGCCGGTAACCGTCGGCGAGGCCGCCTTGGGAGCGAACGTTGAAATTCCTTCGCCCAAAGGCAAGCTGTCGCTTCGTATTCCGGCCGGCACGTCCAGCGGGAAAAAACTGCGACTGAAAGGTTGCGGCGTCGACACGGGAAGCGGTGACCCCGGCGATCTGTACGCCGAAATCCAGATCGTCTTGCCCGAAACGTTGTCTGCCGACGCTAAAGAGGCCTTGGCTCGGATCGAGCGGGATTATCGGGAATCGCCGCGTCGCTCGTTACACTGGTAATCCTCGATCGATTCAAGGCCGATGACCGATTTCCGTTTTCGCAAGCGCGACCGCCTCCGACTGCAACGTGATTTCGATCGCGTCTTCCGGCGGCGTTGCGCAGTGTCGAACAGTCGGATCGTCGTGTATGCGTGTGAAAACGGCTTGGACCACGTTCGGCTCGGCTTGTCGGTCTCGCGGAAGGTCGGCAAAGCCGTGTTTCGAAATCGGTGGAAGCGATTACTACGTGAGGCGTTCCGTCTGCGCCGCGATCTTTTTCCAACCGGGCTCGATTATGTCGTGATTCCACGCCCCGGGTGGGAGCCGGACTTGAAGACACTGATGCGGGATCTTCCTTATCTCGCTCGCCGGGCTGCAAAAAAATTGAAGCGCTTGCCGCCTCGTGACGTTGCCGCCCCCGGGGCCTCCCCCGAGGCGAATCAATTGCCGGCGGTCTCTTCCGAGCCAGAAAACGACCACTCGCGAGAGGCCTCGTAACGGCTTACTTGCGGCGCAACTTCTCGACGATCAGTCGCTTTTCCACCGACGGTTCGAGAACGATCGCCATTCCCTGGGTGGTCGCTTCGCGAGCGTGAAGCACGCCCTCATCGCCTGTAACATCCCGGATGCGCACGGATTCATCGGACGAAACCGTGAACCACTCGGGAAACTGATTGATACGGGGATAGTCGATCGGCAAATGCATTACCTCACGATGCCGCGGTCGATCAAAAACGATCCGACCCCCCCAAGGTTCCGTCGCGACCAAGCTGACGCAGATACGCCCGTCGGGTAAAGGAGATGCTCCCAATCGCACATCCGGCCGCCATGGCTGCACATACATTCCTTGCGTTTTCCAGAAATGGTACATGATCGCCGTGCGTGCCGAGTTGCCGTCGCCGTGCCAGCCTTCGACGACGCCGTCGGGGCGTTGAGGCCGCCACATGTCGCGGATTTCCGAGTCCATCCACTCGGCGGCTGCGGGAACCGGCTCTCGATTAAAAAGATTCAAAGCCCCCTCCACCGAATCGGCGTATTCATCGGCGACACCCCAGTGATAATCGATCAACTCCGGCAGATGTGTCAGTGCCGAGCGGACGGCCTCGCGGTAGTCCTCTCGATCGTCCACCAGGTACACGGCGTAGATGCCGTTGTAGTTGTAGCCCCACGTATCACAGATACCGGACGTATGATCGCCGGTCTGCGGATTGATGCTGTTGTACAACATGCCGCGAGAGTCGCGCCCGATTTCCAGAATTCGATCACACATGCGATGGATCGCGTCTCGGTATTGTTCTCGCTTGGCCGTGTCGGCGAAGGCGCAACACACGTACAACTCGCACAATCCCGAAACGATCTCGCAGCCGTGATCTCGCAAACGCAGACTCGTGAAATCGTCGGTGGGATGTCGGCCGCCCAAAAGGTAATAATCTCCCAGCCGCTGTGCCCAACGAAGGTATTTTTCCTCTCCGGTCAACCAGTACAAACGGGACAGAACCTGAAGTTGCTCGCCGTTCACCTCGACGTTCGTCGACGGAATGTTCCCATACGGTGTCTCGACCGGCGCGTATTTCCAAATGTCGTTCTCGATCTCCAACAAACGATCAAGCCACGGACTCGGGCCCAACCACTCGGTCAACGGAAGCAAGCCGTCCTTCACATACTCCGAGGCATCGAAAATGACGGCATTCAGATCGATCTCCTCGCGTAGGAAACCTTTCTTGCTGAAGGAATATACATCCGGCATCGCCCCGACCCGACTGGTCAAGCGGCGTTCCGTCTCGAGCATCTGCCGCATTCGCCCCTCGAAGAGCTCTCGATCGGTCAAGGCGCACGTCAACACCATGAACGGATAATTGTCGGCCGCCGAATCGCGCCCGTTCCAAATATCTTTGCTTTCGCGCAAGTTTCGCGGGATGAGCCCGGTCTCGGGATCCGCATTCGCAAGCCACCCGTCCACGTACTTGCGGCAACGGAACAACATCTCGTTTGCGACGCGTCCGTTCTTTTCGGCGGCCAGGAACGCCGCCTCGAGATCCTTGTCGTCGCACACGTGCCGAACAATCTCCCGGCGCCCCTCCCAAACGGCCACCATTTCCGGATACGCTTCGGCAAACCCACCGTCGATCGGTCCGCGCTCCGTCACGACCGAGGCAATGGGCTTCAACTTCGTCCCCAATGTCACGGCACCTCCTGTCGGACTGTGCACAACCACGCGTACCCGCGAGAGGAAGGCGGGCTTTCCCGGTCCGGCCGTCAAACGAATGACGTGCGGCTTCACATTGCCGTCGGACATTTTCAATTCCGATAGCGTCATCCAACGAAATCCGTCGAATCCCCCGTATCGGAGCGTCCGACGCGTGTTTCCTGAAACCACGATGGCCGACCGCTCATCGTTCTTACAGCCCATGTATCCCTCGAGCACGGCCGTTCCAGGCCATCGGCCGTCGACCGTAATCTCGACATCGAAACGCCCCAACCACGCGTAGCGAACGTCGCGATACGTCTGCGAAGGGTCTGGATCGCAAACACCTGCTTCGGCCGTTGCAGTGGAATGCGTGACCGGCTCTCTTGGCTCAACCGAATTTGCGGCGATCAGGGCGAACGATGTCGTCAGCGCAACCAGGAAGAATGGACTCTCAAATCGGCACGTTTTGCGCGATTGTGGGTATTGCATTGCCATGGCTCGAATCTCGTTCGATAATCCGGTGAACAATACGGTCGGTCACAGGCCCGTACATCGCGCCTTCGATTGTGCCTGCGTACCCCGGAATTCGCAAACAATTTCAGCAATCCGCGGTCGCGTACGTTCCCCCAACATGCAACCTCCGTTGAGAGCGTCAAACCATGTCTGTCGATCCTGCCTTTTCGTTTTCTCGACTCGACGCTGCTTCAGAGGATATCCGCACGCACGGTCCGGGCCCGCAAGGCGAGCTGCCATTTACCGATTCATTCTTGCGGCACCGTCCCAGCGGAGACGCATTCGGTTTGACTCAAAACGTCGGAATGGGTTGGAATCCCGATGCACTCACCGGTCCGCAGGTTCTTCTCATCAGTACGCTCGGCGGTCTGCGGGGAAGTTCGGGCGATCCGATCGCGCTCGGTTATCACACGGGCCATTTCGAACTGGACGAGGCGATACGCCACGCCGCCGAGGCGTTACGCACGCACGGTGCCGTTCCCTTTGCAGCCCATTGCAGTGACCCTTGCGACGGCCGCACCCAAGGGACAACCGGCATGTTCGACAGCTTGGCCTACCGCAACGACGCAGCGACCGTCTTGTGCCGACTGGTCCGCTCGTTACCCACGTGCGAGGCGCTGATCGGCGTCGCCACGTGCGACAAGGGACTCCCGGCCGTCATGATGGCCTTGGCTGCGAACCGGCATTTGCCCGGCGCGTTGATTCCCGGCGGCGTGACGCTGCCGACATCCAACGGCGAAGATACCGGAAAGACACAATCGATCGCCGCACGATACGCCCGCGGAGAGGTCACCCTGGAGTATGCCCGTCGCTCGGCCTGTGCCGTCTGCGCCTCCTCCGGCGGGGGCTGCCATTTTCTGGGAACGGCCGCGTCTTCCCAGGTCGCCGCAGAAGCCCTCGGCATGACGTTGCCGCACGCGGCACTCGCCCCTTCGGGACAGCCGATTTGGCACTCGATCGCCGCCCAAACTGCCGAAGCCGTCCTGGCGATGGCGCTTCGCCGAGAAACCCTCGCCGACGTGTTGAGTGAAGATGCACTTCACAACGCGATGGTCGTCCATGCCGCGTTCGGCGGATCGACGAACATGATCTTGCATCTACCTGCCGTCGCCTTCTCAGCGGGATTGCCGCGTCCCACCATCGATGACTGGATCCGTATCAATCGCTCTGTGCCCCGCTTGGTGGACGCGCTCCCCAACGGTCCCCAGAACTTTCCCACGTTGTTCGTTTTTCTCGCGGGCGGTGTTCCCGAGGTCATGTTACACCTCAGAGACGCCGGCCTCCTCCGCCTCGAAGCCCGCACGATCACAGGCCACCACCTCGAGCAAGTTCTCGAATGGTGGGAGGGATCTACCCGACGCAAACGCCTCCGCGACCTCCTTTTCGAGCGTGAAGCCGTCGATCCCGATCAAGTCATTTTCTCGCCCGACCGAGCTCGCTCGCGTGGAATCACCCCTACCACGTGTTTTCCCCGCGGCAATCTCGCTCCTGAAGGCTCGGTGGTGAAAAGCACAGCGATCGATTCCCGGACACTCGACGACACCGGAGTGTATCGGCACACCGGCCCGGCGCGCGTTTTCACCACCGAACGCGCCGCCATTGCCGCCATCAAAGGCACCGCCGCTCCCTCGATCCGACCAGGCGACGTGATTGTCTTGATGGGCCGCGGCCCGCTCGGCGCCGGCATGGAAGAAACCTACCAATTGACCGCCGCATTGCGGCATCTTTCTTGGGGGCATAACGTCGCCCTCTTGACCGACGCTCGCTTCTCCGGCGTGAGTACCGGCGCCTGCATCGGCTGGATCACGCCTGAGGCCCTTGCTGGCGGTCCGCTCGGCAAGCTCCGGGACGGCGATCGCATCCGCATCGTCATCGATGGCCGAAATCTCGACGGCCGGGTCGACTTCCTCGGCCCTGCTGATACCGATCTATCTCTCGAATCCGCGACTGCCCTATTGGCCGAACGCTCCCCTCACCCGAATCTCGCCCCTGATCCGAACCTACCGGCACAAACGAAGATTTGGGCGGCCCTTCAACACCTTTCCGGCGGCCCCTGGGCCGGCGCGGTGTACGATCCCGCTGCAATTCTGAGTACTATCCACCCCCCACAATCGTAGTGCCGAAGACCTCCAATCAGCGATCTCTCGCCATTTTTCTCCGCGACGTAAACCAAGGCAAAGCAAATACTAGCGGAGAACTCATGTAATTTTTGCCAATTCCGGCAATGCAGTACTTGAAACCTCCTGCCGGTCCGTTATGATTTCTCATGTTGAGATTGAGTCTCAGGTGCATAAGCAGCAACACACCGATCAGTCGTTGTCTCGTGTGAAAACATGCTTTCTCGCAAAGGAGGTATCTCGAATGAAGTCCTTTCCTGTGCCCCGTAACCGTTTGTGCCGCGGATTCACGCTTGTCGAACTGCTCGTGGTGATTGCAATCATTGGTATTTTGATTGCATTACTTTTGCCTGCCGTTCAGGCCGCCCGGGAAGCTGCTCGGCGCGCCTCGTGCACCAATAATTTGAAGCAGATCGGCCTCGCTCTTCACAACTTTGAAAACGTGCACAAAGAATACCCCGCCAGCTACGGCGGCCCGAAAAACACCGATTGGTCCGGCCAGGCGTTACTATTGCCGTACCTCGAACAAGGCAACCTGTACGAGCACATCGACTTCGATCAACCGTACTCGGCTGCGGTGATGCCGGACGGCAGCCCGCTCAGCGCCCATCGTGTCGATACGTACGTATGCCCCAGCGAAATCCGTGCAGAAGTGCGACTGGAAGGCGGTCTACCCAAGCACTTCCCGATCAACTACGGCCTCAACCTGGGCACTTGGTTCGTGTACGACCCGGTCACGAAACGCGGCGGAGACGGCGCGTTTCGCCCTTACTTCGGCCACTCACCGGCTGATTTCATCGACGGCCTCAGCAATACGTTTGCCCTCGCGGAGGTCAAAGCGTATACGCCTTACTACCGAAACGCGGCCATCACGCCCGCGCCCCCGATGCCCGACACCCCCGCCGAGGTGTGTCCGCTCGGCGGTTCGTTCAAGACAGAAAGCGGGCATACCGAATGGGTCGACGGTCGCGCGCATCAAGTCGGCTTCACAACCGTTTTCACTCCGAACACGAAAGTCGTGTGCTCCGTCGGCGGAAAAGAGTACGATCTCGATTGGACGAATCAGCAGGAAGGCAAGTCGGACAGCGTTCCAACCTACGCCGCTGTCACCTCCCGCAGTTATCACCCCGGCGGCGTGAACGTCTTACTGATGGACGGATCCGTTCAGTACGTGCAGGAAACCATCGAACGCTCCGTGTGGCGTGCCCTTTCGACTCGCCGAGGCGGTGAAGCTGCAAGGCTGCCGTAAGCTTGCAACTCGAGCCGCACATCAACGCTCTCCGACCGCCCTGCTTGGCCGTTTCTCGCGGGCTCGGCCGAGTGGGGCCTTTTCGTTTTTTTCAACGTCATACCACGAAGCACACCGGCAACGAGACTCCTGCTGCATCGGAGAACGATTGCCGTTCAAGCGTGCGTAGCATCAAGTCGAACGGCAGAAATATGCAACGGCATAAACGAGCTTGTACGCGATATTGCACCGCGTCAAACAGAAAAACGGATTGGCGAAAAACGAAACACCCTCGCGTCCCGAGTTGCTACAATCAGTTCCATCACCCGCGAATGGAAAGCAACCTGCTTTTGGATGCACATTTCAGTTTCCTGCAAAGGGGAGGGGTTTCAATGTCGTCGAGTCACCCAATGCATCGACTTTTTGTGCCACTTGCAGCGGCCATTGCTTCGGTTGTGATATGGTCGGTCGGGGCCCGCGTCGGTTTGTGCGAGAAGCCGTACAAGCCTGAATGGGAATCGCTGGCAAAGCATGTCGATCCCGAGTGGTTTCGCGACGCCAAGTTCGGCATCTACACACATTGGGGCCCGATCACCGTTCCGGCCGAAGATGGTCCGAGCGGCGTCCAATGGTACGGCCGCAACATGTACATCGAAAAAAATCCGACCTTCAAATATCACCGCGAAAAGTATGGTGATCAGCATACATTCGGGTACAAGGACATCATTCCCCTGTTCAACCCGCAAAAGTTCGATGCCGATGCCTGGGCCGAACTTTTCGCCAAGTCGGGTGCCAAGTTCGCCGGGCCGGTAGCCATCCATCACGACAATTACGCCATGTGGGATTCGGCCGTCACCCGTTGGGACTCGATGGACCAAACTCCACATCGCGATTTCACCGCCGAATTGGAAAAGGCTATCCGCAAGCAGGGCATGCGATTCATTGCCACGTTCCATCACTCGTTTACTTGGCAGTACTTCGAACCGGCTTACAAATACGACGCCGCCGACGGCAAGAATGCAGACCTGTACGGCGAACCGCACGAACCGGGCACGCCCCCCTCAAAGCAGTTTTGCGAGCAGTGGCTGGCGAAAATCAATGAGGTCGTCGAAAAGTATCGTCCTGACATGATTTGGTTCGACTTCGGGCTCGGGAAAGTCATACCGCCCGAATACCAAAAGCGAATGTTCGCCGATTACTACAACTGGGCCGCCGAAAACGACATGGAAGTGTGCGTCGCGCACAAACACTGGGAAATCCACGAGCACACGGGCATCATCGATTTTGAACGAGGGCGTCTCGACAAGCTGACCGAGTTCCCCTGGTTGACTGACACCTCGGTCGGACCGTGGTTTCATCAGAAAATCATCGGCTACAAATCGATCAACCAGCTGGTCGACATTTTCGTCGACATCGTCGCCAAGAACGGATGTTTGTTGCTGAATGTCGATCCGACTGCCGACGGCGAAATTCCCCCGCAATCCCGCGAGCTTTTGCTCGGAATGGGACGTTGGTTGAAAGTCAACGGTGAGGCCATCTACAACACGCGGCCGTGGCTGATCTACGGCGAAGGCCCGACGAAAATGGCCAAAAGCGGAACATTCTCCGAACACTCCGAAGTGAACTACACCGCCGAAGACGTGCGATTCACCCGCTCGAAAGACGGCAAGACATTCTATTGCATCGTTATGGACCGCCCCGAAAAACCGATTCGATTACAATCGGTAAAGGCGGCTCCTTCGCCGGGAGCCGAAATCGTATTGCTGGGAACCGACAAGCCGGTGGCATTCTCCGTCGACAAGGCCGGATCGTTGACGATCGACCCGCCGAAGATCGACGTAAAGGACGAGGCCCTCGATGCCGCGTACGTCTTCCGCTTGAAGGGTTTCGAGCTCTCCCTGGCCCAACCTGCTGAATAATTTCCCTCGCTGGGCAAGCAACTTCTTTCGCGGTCGCCCGCACTCGGGCGGCCGCTTCACATTTCTTGACTCGGCGCGGACAAACCATGGGCCCGCACCCATTGTCTGTGTCACTACTCAATATCGTTCGTGCGGTCCCGCGCCGGGCCCACCGCCCTCCCTATCTGAACTTGCACAAAACGCCGAAATTGCCGATCATACGCGCATTCTTCATCAAGCGTACAACCGACACGGACGAATCGGCAAAACAGAGAGACTAAGAAACATGCACAAGACCACTCACTTCACGGTGATCTTCATATTGGCGTTCGCAGCGATCACATTAGGCAGTGTGGGGTGCCGCAAGCCAGAAACTCCCCAATCCGAACAATCTCAAGCCGCCCCCTCGGAATCTGCCGCCGACGCCACAACTCCCGCGACTCCTCCGAAAACTACAGAAAGTTCAGCAGCCGACCGACGATATCGTGAGTTGCATCCGCGGATCGTCATTGAAACGAACTACGGTGACATTCCGATCGAACTCGATCGCGAAAACGCTCCACAAACGGTAGACCACTTTCTCGATTTCGTCGCACGTGGATTCTACGACAACACCCTCTTTCACCAAGTCTTCAAAGATTATGCGATCATCGGCGGTCTGATGGATATCGACTTCCAGCCGAAAGAGGTAACCGACACCGTTCGCAATGAAGCCCGCAACGGCCTGAAGAACCTTCGCGGAACGATCGGCATGTTGCGCCAACCGGAAGTCATCGACAGCGCCACGACTCAGTTCTTCATCAACGTCAAAGACAACCCCGAATTCGACTACAAGGGCTGGGACGCCGACGATCCGAACGCCGATCCGGCCGATTACGGCTATTGCGTGTTCGGCAGGGTGATCGGCGAGGGCATGCAGGTAGTCGACAAGATCGCTCAAGTGCCGGTAAAAGACACCGACGAGTTTTCCGCCGTTCCCGTCGAAAAAGTAATCATCAAGACGATTCGAATTGAACCGTGATCAGCGGCTGCAAATCGAGCCAACCGTCAGTCAAGGATCCCCTCTGTTTAGGTATTTTTCTCTTCTCCCTGATCTTTTCTTCGGTCGAAATCCCGCCTCGACCGATTCTCAACGGCAAGCGGCTTAGCGTTCGCCAGAAAAAATACCCGGCGATTTGCGCGAACCGCGTTGCCGTTGGATGCGTCGAGAAAAACGTTGCTGCTTGGAATCGATCTTCTTAGGCAGGAAGGCCGAAATGCCGACAATTCTCATTTGGCCCCTCTTTTTAAGGGGGAGTGCCATGTTTTTTTGACGCGACCGCTTGAAGAAAATCGCCAAAGCGGTAAGATAATTCTGGCTGTTACGGATGGGAAAACGGCAAGGAGTCGTTGGGATGGCCCCCACATACTTCGTTCAAGGATGTCCAACCTGCGGCCGTCGATGCCAGATTCGCGTCGAGCATCTCGGCAAACGGGTCGTGTGTTATCACTGCAAAGCGCAGTTCATCGCGATCGATCCGTCGAGCGAACCGGTCGAAGGTTCGTTTCGAAGCTTGCGGGACGCGAGACTCGACGACGAACTCGGCACACTTTGTGCCATGCATTTCTATTTTTTTCCGGATGACGCCGACGAGACGCGGTCTCACTCCCATCCGCAGGTAAGAACGCGCGACTGATCTCTCGCTGACCGGCCGGTTCCGTGAAGCGTACATGGGACAGGTCGGGAAATGCGTCTAGACGATTGTGGGGCGGCATTTCCGGAATCGGCCCCCATTGACGTGTTCCAAGTCACGTGTTATCAAAGGGTTTTCGTCGATCTACGGTCCGGATACACCGAAGTATGTGACCGGCGAGAGAAAAAACACGCCGCCGGCATCGTTACGATAGGGAGGCTGACCAGTGCCGATTAGTGAACGTCGACGAGAGCTTCGCCGCCGACGACACCGTCGAAAGAAACTCGCTTTGTACAAACGTCGTCTTGAGAAGGCGAACGCGGCCGAACGAGCGGCAATCGCCGAAAAGCTGCGACGGCTGACGCCGGGTGCCGAACAACTCATTCGTGATTGGGGGTTGGAAGACCAAGCCTGAATGAAAGGCCCCTTGTCGAAGCGATCGTTTCGTGCCTCACCACAATCGGTGGGGCCGTTTCGTTTCTTGACGACTCCGTCGCTGTTTCTGCATACAATCAACAATCAGTCCCACCGTTCCCTCTCGTTACGATCAGAATCCATCGATGGCCGTCGATACTCAAATTCACCTGCGAGGCGTGCGCGTCCACAATCTCAAGGATATCGACCTCGATCTACCCCGCGGCCGCTTGATCGTCATCTGTGGTCTCAGCGGCAGCGGCAAGAGCTCCCTGGCGATGGACACCCTGTACGCCGAAGGGCAGCGCCGTTATCTCGAAAGCTTCTCCACCTACGCCCGCCAATATCTTCAACAACTCGAACGCCCCGAAGCCGAATCGATCAGCGGACTCCCGCCGGCCGTAGCAGTGACCGGCACCAAGGCAAGCCGTTCCAACCGCGCCACGGTGGGCACGGCCACCGAAACGTTGGACTATCTTCGCCTGTTGTTTGCGAAAGTCGGCCGAATCGTCTGTCCCGGTTGCGGAAGGACGATCCGGAGGGAAACTCCCCAGTCGGTAGCACAATGGATTGCAGGGCACCCCGACGGCCTGCGAGCCATGATTGGATTCCGCGTCGCCTATACCGGTCCCGAAGATTGGAACCGACAACAAGCCAAATGGCTCGAATCGGGTTTCGTTCGAGGCATCGTTGGGGAAAGCACTCTACCTTTTCCCGTGCCGCCGACGGATACGTCGTTCCCGAATTCCGGCGAGTGCATCATACTAGTCGACCGCATCAAGACCGGTGATACGGACACGACGCGACTGCGAGATTCTCTCGAAACCGCATTTCGCTTCGGGAAGGGCAGGGCTTCCGTTCTGATCGAGGCAGAGGAATCCGTGACGCGCGAAACCCCGTTGACGCCGCGTCGTCTCGACGGCCGAGACTTTCTTTTCGCCGAGTTCACCGATGCCTTGGATTGTCCATTGTGCCGCAAGGAATTTCTGCCTCCTGAACCACGGTTATTCAATTTCAACAGCCCTTGGGGAGCCTGTCCGAAGTGCGAAGGGTTCGGCAATGTGATCGACACCGACATGGACCTGATCGTGCCGGATGCGCAAAAATCGATCCGTGACGGTGCCGTCGCTCCTTGGAACAGCCGCTCGTACCGCAAAGAACTCGATTTCCTGTTGAAGAACGCGAAGAAATTGGGAATCCGTGTCGACGTACCGTTTGCCGAGTTGACCGACGAAGAAATCAAGCGGCTGCGTTACGGGGTACCCGAAGCCAAGTTTGCCGGAATCGAAGGATTCTTGGCTTCGCTCGACAAACGCAAGTATCGGATGCACATCCGTGTGTTTCTCAGTCGATGGCGGAGCTATCGCGAATGTGACGCGTGCGGCGGCTTGCGTCTGCGCCCCGAAGCCCTTGCGGTGCGGGTGGGAGATTTGAATCTTCCGCAAATATGCCGGCTGTCGATCGATGAAGCATTGTCGTACGTGAAATCGCTCGACCTCTCAGCATGGGACCGCGAAGTTGCCGCGGTAATGCTGGAACAAGTCGAGTCCCGCCTGGACTATTTGCACCGAGTCGGGCTCGGTTACCTGACACTCGATCGGTCGCTGCGGACACTCAGCGGAGGAGAATTGCGGCGTGTGGCCCTGGCGGGCGCGTTGGGTTCGAGCCTGGTCAACGTGCTGTATGTCCTCGACGAGCCGTCCGTCGGCCTTCATCCGGCCGACATCGACCGCTTGTTGCAAGCGGTGCTCCGATTGCGACGCCAAAAGAATACGGTCGTCGTCGTCGAACACGAAGAGGCTTTCATTCGAGCAGCCGATCATATCGTCGAGGTCGGCCCCGGAGCCGGCGAGCACGGCGGCGAAATCGTGTTTCAAGGCCCGCCGTCGGAAATCACCACCTGCGAACGCAGTCTCACCGGTGACTACCTTGCCGGTCGCCGCGGTATCACCGTTCCTGCTAATCGTCGCCCACCCGAGTTCGGCTGGATTCGGCTCACGGGCGCCCGGGGGAACAACCTCAAGAACATATCTGTCGAGTTCCCCCTCGGCGTGCTATGTCTCGTGACGGGTGTAAGCGGTTCCGGAAAAAGTACGTTGGTCGAAGGCACGTTGTATCCTGCGCTGTGCCGGCGACTTCACAAGGACGCCCCCAAGCCGTATCCCTACGACGACATCTTCGGCGACGGCCAAATCGACGATATCATTCTGATCGACCAAAACCCGATCGGTCGATCTCCGCGTTCCAACCCGGCAACGTATCTGAAAATCTTCGACGCAATTCGAGCGGTGTTCGCCGACACGGTCGATGCGCGAACACGAGGCTTCACGCCCGGTCACTTCAGTTTCAACTCGGAGCAGGGTCAGTGCCCTCATTGCCGAGGCGAGGGAATGCTCCAAATCGATATGCAGTTTTTGGCCGACGTCTACATGACGTGCGACGCCTGCGGAGGCACACGATATCGCGACGAAATCCTCGAGGTAACTTACCGCGGCCGAAACATCGCCGAAGTGCTCCAAATGACCGCCCGCGAAGCCCTGGTGTTCTTTCGAGGCCAGGGATTGGTGCAATCCAAATTACGGCGACTGATCGACGTGGGCCTCGACTACTTGCGACTGGGGCAACCCGCCAATACGCTTTCCGGTGGAGAAGCACAGAGATTGAAGCTGGCGGCGTATACATCCTCATCGCACCGCGGTCGATGCTTGTTCATCCTCGATGAACCGACGACCGGCTTGCATTTCAACGATATCGTGCATTTGCTCGACTGCTTCGACACACTATTGGGATTGGGGCATTCCTTGATCGTGGTCGAACACAACCTTCAAGTCATGAAGGCGGCCGACTACATCATCGACCTGGGGCCCGGCGCAGGCGATGCAGGTGGACGCATCATCTTCGAGGGAACGCCCGAAGAATTGGCCGGTTGCCCGGAATCGATCACCGGTCGCTTCCTCGCCCAAACCTTGGCCGAACACACTGCCTGATGCTGCCGAACAGTGACGAGCGCAGACATGCGACACCTCGAGTCAGGGGAGACTATTCCACGATGCAGGATCTGAGTCGATACATACGCCAAATGCGATACACCCCATTCGGCGAGGACGGCCAGCGGGCGCTCTCGCAAGCCCGCATTCTCGTCTGCGGTTGCGGCGCCTTGGGTAGTGTCGCGTCGAACCTGCTGGCCCGCGCCGGTGTCGGATTCTTGCGCATCGTTGATCGCGACTTCGTAGAAACGAGCAATCTCCAGCGGCAAGTTCTGTTCGACGAAGCCGACGTCGCCGAAGGACTCCCCAAAGCTGTTGCCGCGGCCCAAAAGATCCAACGCATCAATTCGCAGATCACGGTAGAACCGACGGTAGCCGACGTCACGGCGCTGAATATCGGCCGGTTGGCCGACGATGTCGATCTCATTGTCGACGGCACCGACAATTTCGAGACTCGCTTTCTCGTCAACGACTATTGTGTGAAAAACGGCAAGCCCTGGGTTTTCGGAGGATGCATCGGCGCCGAAGGCCAATCGATGACGATTCTTCCCGCCGAAACACCGTGTCTACGGTGCCTGATTCGAGAATGTCCCGCCCCGGGAACGACGCCCACCTGCGACACCGCCGGAATCCTCGGCCCCATCGTCGCCGTCGTAGCCGCCATTGAGGTGATGGAGGCAATGAAGATCGCGGCCGGAAAACGTGACGCCGTTTCGCGCAAATTGACCGTCATCGACATGTGGGACGGCACTTGGCGCACGGTCGATGTCGCCCCTCTTTTTGCTCAAGGCGATTGCCCGTGCTGTCACAAGAGGGAATTCCCTTTTTTGCAGGGCGAGCGATCAACCCGAACCACCGTGTTGTGTGGGCGCAACTCGGTTCAAGTAACACCCGCCGAACCCGGGCCCACGCTCGACGAACTGGAGAGCCGATGGCAAGGGCTGGGCACCGTCACGCGAAATCCTTTTCTCGTTCGCCTTGAAGTCGACACGTACCGGATCACGGTGTTTCCCGACGGCCGGGCGATCATTGGAGGCACCGATGACGAAGCCACGGCCAAGACGGTTTATGCCAAATACGTCGGGAACTGATCGTTCCCCCGGATGGCCCGCCCGCGTCACGGCGCGAGAACCACTTGCTCCCGCAACTGATGCATCGCTCGGGCGAACTGCACGCCCAAATCGATGAACCCGGCCGTGTCGTAATGCGCCGGGTCCGAATAAGCGTATTCATCGGTTGAGGTCACGATGGCCGCAGCCGGATCGGCTTCCACGAAGCTCTGCTGCGCCTTCCGGACGATCTCTCCAAAATCCCACACGTGTCCGTCGGCATCGCGTCCGCTGTCGGAAATCCGACCGATAATCACGGGCAAGTCGTCTTGTCGTAGCGCGGCGCGGAACAAGTCGATCAATCGTTCGAGGTTGTCGGCGTATGCTACGGCACTTGCTTCTTGCGTCGCATCGCTTTCTCCTTGCATCCACACGATGCCGGCGGGAATCAGCCGATCGTCTTTACCATCGCCGTCGATGTCGCGAACTGCCGTCGCCCGTCGCAAAGCGGCCAAGAAGTGATCGTATTGATTGTAGACGGGTTTTCCTCTCACGGAGTCGTCGAGAAAATCGGGATCCCAACAACCGTAGCGACCGGCCGCTTCGGGAGCGATGGACGTTCCTCCCCGCGAGCACTTGAGCAACGCGATCGGCTCGTTCGGGCGCAGCCTTCGCAATTGTTCGGCGAACGACAACTCGACGCCAAAACGGTCGCTGTAACGATTGGTGTTCCCGTCACTGGTAAACCCACGACCATGTCCGGGCCTCAACTCTTCCCAAATGCCTTGCCCGCCCAGTTCTTCTCCGTCGCCCGGCATATTGCCGTGGTAGATCCAGACACCCTTTTGAACGCGGTTCAACTCCGGCGGCAATTCCTCGATCTTGCCGTATCCGTCCATGTTCGATTGCCCCGCCAAGAGATACAACTGAAAATCAGTCGCAAACGCCGCTCCGCTAACGCCCCCCAATGCAAGAACGATTCCACAAACGGCAGCTCGAACTCCCATGATGCATCCTCGTCTTTTCTGTAGGCCCCGCCAATCAACCAATGGCTCCTGTCATACCATCACACAAGGCCAAACTATGCACCCCAAAGAGTCGGTATACCAATCGTCGTCACAACGACAATCCGCGGCTAGACTCGCAGATCGTCCCGCGATAGTTCCGGCACATCCTCCGAATCATCGGAAGAGGGCAAGCGCCCGCCCGCCACGTAGATTCCCACAAGTCGCGCCACGAGGACGGCCAAGTAGACTTGGCCGCATACCGCCTCCAATACAACCAGCATGCGCATCGTGATCGTGCGAGGCAAGATGTCGCCGTAGCCCAGGGTGGTGAGCGTTACAAAGCTGAAATAGCTGGTTACGACCGTCAATCCGACGGGGTCTTCTCCGAGCGACTGCATTCCTGAGCCGATCAACGCGTCCGGTTGGAAACGCAGCAGCAATGAATACGCCATCGACCACATCAAGCCGATCAACAAATATGCGCATATCGATGCCCAGATCGCCCCGGCGGTCACTCGCCGAATCCGAAACAACACCCGCAAGAGCAGGTAGTTGGTATAAGCAAGGAAGACCAAACTCAAAAGATCGGACACGACGGCCAGCATAACGCCCCATGTGACGAAAAAATTGTGCAAGACGTTGCAAGCGACCGTCGGCACCGCAAGTCCCATCCCCACCCAACGTGATCGATCTTCGTCGCTGACCGCCAGAACCGCCGACGAGACGATCAGCGCAAACCACACCGACGCGGCAACTTGTCCTACCAATGGATGCAGCAACAATCCAATCGTATAAAAGGCGGGCACCAGCAAGAAAAGCGACACCAAGCACACCAAGAGAATATCGAACCTGGCCGACAAGCGTCGGCGCACGTTCGCTATTCGCGTGCGTAGCGATAGCCCGATTCGGGTGGAGGGCATGATTACCGGTGGTCAGGGAATGGTCTATGCCGGCTATTCCGGTTTGACGCGGAACAGCAATGTGTACAGAATCGGCAACAAAATCATCGTCAACAACGTACCGAACGCCAACCCGAACATGATCGTGACGGCCATCGATACCCAAAAAACGTCGGTCAACAGCGGTACGACGCCCAACACCGTCGTTGCTGCAGCCAGCGCTACGGGGCGCAAGCGGGACATCGCCGCCTGGATCACCGCCTCGTACCGGGAACGCCCGGCCGCCAATTCAAGGTTAATCTCATCCAGCAGCACAATGGCGTTCTTGATCATCATCCCCGACAAACTCATCGCACCTAACAGTGCGACAAAGCCGAACGGCTGCCCCGTCACGAGCAGTCCCACCGTGATTCCGATCGCAACAAAAGGAACCACGAACAAGATCACAAGTGCGGGTCGGTAGGCGTTGAACAAGCCGACGACGATCAGCGCCATGATCACACCAGCGGGAATTATTCCCGGAATCAATGAACGCTGCGCATCTCGTGAATCTTCGTATTCGCCGCCCCACTCGACAGCGTAGCCCGGTGGAAGCGTCTCGGCTAGTTCATCGATCTGGGCAATCAACGATTCCCGCAGCGAGTCGGCCGTCACCCCCGGTTTGGGATTCGCCTGGACGGTGACCGTTCGCCGCCGATTCCAGCGCCAGATCAACTGTTCTTCCCAGTCGACAGAAATGTTTCGCACGACCTGACGCAAGGGCACACCGCGCTCTGCAAAGTCGGGCTGCACCGTCAGGATCGCCAACTTGTCGGCCAAGGCGTTGCGATCGTCTTCTTCGTTGCGCAAAAGGATGGGTAATAGTTTGTCTTTCTCACGAAACTGGCCGATCGGCAGCCCGTCGTAGGCACGCTTTGTCGCTTCCGCGATATTCCGGCGACTCACACCGGCCCACCGTCCTCGCTCCGGATCGTACTCCAACCGGATGCGCTCCACCGGCTGGCGCCAGTTCAATTGAGCCACTCCGCAAACCGGTGACGACTCGAAAATCTCCAAGACCTGGTTCCCGAGTTTCCGTAGTGACGACAGGTCGGCGAGTGCGGGTCCACTGACGCGGGCTTCGACTTTCCATGTCTTGCTCGGCCCCAACCCAAAACGCCGCACGACCACGAGCGCCTCGGGAACGTTTTCCTGGCCCCACGCATCCATTTCGTCGATCAGCTCATTCAGTTCATCGAGCGAGCGCACGTTTACGATCAATTGGCCATAGCACGAATAGACCTGCTCCGGTTCGACCGGCAAATAGAAGCGTGGCGGCCCCATGCCGATGAACCCACTGACCGATTCGACCCGTTCGTCGGCCAGTAGCTTGTCTTCAATCCGCTGCATTTCTGCCGACACTCGATCGATCTTCGTACCTTGCGCCGCCCAATAATCGATCATGAACTGTAGACGCGCCGACTCAGGAAAGAACGTCTTGTCGATCCATTGAAATCCGACTGCCGCGATTACCAACAACCCAATCGTGCCAACCAACACCGGAATTCGAAACCGGATGGCCCGTTGCAATGTTGCACGAAACAGGCGGAAGAACCGGTTGTCGTACGGATCCTTTTTCTCTTGCGACGCTTTTGGTTCCGGCAGCAACCACATCGCCATCAACGGCGTCACGGTCACCGAAAGCACCCAACTCAAAAGAAGCGAGATGGCCACCACCTGGAAAAGGGAGGCGCAGTACTCCCCGGCCCCTTCGTCCGACGCATAAATCGGATAGAACGCCAATACAGCGATAATCGTCGCCCCCAACAAGGGAAATGCGGGCTGCCAGGCCGCTTCGATCGCGGCTTGCTTGCGATCCATGCCGCGTTGGATGCGGACCATGATACCGTCGACCACGACGATGGCGTTGTCGACCATCATCCCCATTGCCACCACCAGCGCCCCCAGCGACATTCGTTGAAGATCGATTCCCCACAACCACATCACCAAGAACGTGGCCACGATGACCATGGCAAGGCCGCACACACCGACGACAAAAGCCGTGCCCAACCCCATGAACAGCCACAGCACGACCAATACAATCAACACCGCCTGGATCAGGCTGACGATGAAACTGCGAACCGATTCGCTGACGAGCGTCGATTGCCACGAAATTGCGTGGACCTCGATGCCGATCGGAAACATCCCTTCGAGTTCCCGCATTCGCTCTTCGATGGCCTGCCCCACGTCGACAATGTTGACGCCCGGCCGATTGCTGATCGCGATGCCGATCGCCGGCATCCCGTTGTAGCGCATGATCGCCGTACGGGGCTCCACATAGCCGCGATACACCTTGCCGATATTGCGGACATACAGCAACTCTTCTCCCGTGGCAATTCCGCCCTCGGTTTGCATTCCGCGCAACTCGTTGAGAGATCGCTTTCCTCGAATCACCAAGTTGCCGATATCCTCGAGCGAAGAAAAGGCTCCCGTCGGCTGGACCCGCAACCGGTTGACCGGAAAGTCGACACCTCCCGCATCGACTACCAAGTTTTGCTGTTGCAGTGTTGCCCGCAAATCATCCATCGTCAGGCCCAGCTGACTCAACTGGGATTCCGAAACATCGATATACACGCACCGCTGCGGAACGCCCCAGAACTCGACTCGCGAGACACCGGGCACCAGACTCAATTCTTTTTTCAAGGCGTCGGCGAACGTTTCCATTTCGGCATAGTCGAAACCGTCGCCGGTCAGCGCCAGCAAGAAGCCATAGACATCACCGAAGTCGTCCCCGACGACCGGTTTTCCGGCTCCCGGCGGCAAGTCGCCGGCAGCATCGTTCACCTTGCGCCGCAGCTCGTCCCAAATCTGCGGGATCTTCGAAGAGTCGTACTTGCTTAGAATATCGACGTTGATAATCGAAAAGCCGGGTGACGAACGGGACCGAATCCGCTTTACCTGCGGCATTTCTTGAATGGCCCGCTCCAACCGATCGGTCACCTCCAACTCGACCTCTTCCGCGGTCGCCCCCGGATAGACCGTGGTGATCGCCGCCGTCTTGATCGTGAATTCCGGATCTTCCAACTGGCCGAGTTGAGTCGCCGCCGCCAGGCCGCCGAGAGTCAACAAGACCGCGGCAAAAGTTGTTACGGTCGGCCGTTCAACAGCAATCTTGGCCAAGTTCACCTTGGAGCACTCCCTCAAAGATTAACCGACCACCGCTCGGAAAGGCGTCGGTGAAACGAACGTCTCTTGGTAAAGAGACAGATAGCCGCCTCGTCAGGCGTCTCCCTTGCCGGCTTGCTCACCATCCGACTCATCCGGCACGGTTTCAGCCTTGCCCGCCGCTCCGGCGTCTTCCTCTTGCACAGCAGACTCGAGTGATGGGAGTTTGACCTGTTGCCCTTCGCGCAAGACATGGACGCCGGCAGTCACCACAATTTCACCCTTTTGCACTCCGACAATCTGAATACCGCCGGTCGCTACCCCCCGAGGATCGACTTTCCGCTTCCGGACGGTCTCGGTCTCGGGATCGACGATCCACACGTATGAATTCCCGTCCCCATCCCCTAACAAAGCCGACTCAGGCACGACGAATCCCTGCTTTGCCACCTCGTCCGGTAGGTCCACCGTACCGTATAAGTCGCCGGTCATGCCCGGCATGACCAAGCCATCCGAATTGTCGACCGTCAATTTGACCGGATACGTGCGCGTGATAGGAGACGGCTCGATACCGATCTCCGTCACCGTCGCCGGAAACACTTTCTCCGGAATTTCGCGAAATTTACAACGCAACTCTTTGGCGTACGGGACCAGCGGTAAAGCGCTCTCGGGCACATCCACGACGAAATCAATATGCCCGATATCCACCAACCGGCAGATCGGTTGTTGCGGTTGAACGGTCTCAAAGTTCTCGACATAAATCGCGGTGATCGTGCCGGAGAAGGGAGCATGAAGCTCACAATACTTGAGCTTGTTTTCTGTCGCCTCGACGGCTGCCGACAATGTTAAAATTTCGGCTTTCTTCGCTGCGATATCCTCTTCGCGGGCTCCCCGCAACCCGATCGCCAGAGCCTCTTCGGCTTGTCGCAATTCGGCTTCGGTCTGTTCGACACGCTGCTTCGTAAGGTCGAAATCTTGCTGTGAGATCGTCCGCGAAGCGACAAGCTGTGAGTCGCGTTCGTAATCCTTCTGCGCACGCTCGTATGCAGCCTTGGCACTGGCCACAGCGGCTTTGAGTTGTTCGATTTCTTCCGGCCTTGCCCCGGCCTGCATTTTTGCCAATTCAGCCTCAGCCCGCGCCAAAGCCCCCTTTGCGCTATTCAACTCGACCTCGAAATCCGTAGGATCGATCTTGGCCAGCAAATCGCCTTTTTCGACTTTCTGACCAACACGAATGGGACGTTGAATCAAGGGGCCTCCGACACGAAAGGCCAAATTGACTTCGGTCGCGGCCTCAGCCCGTCCCGGTAACGATCCTTTGCTTAGCGCCGAGAAATCTCCAACGACAGTAACCCGTACGGGTCGCACAACCTCGGTAGACTCCGGCTCGCGGCAACCGACAACCGAGGTGACCAGCAGCATGCCGAATGCCACAAAGGCGAGCGACAAGTATTCAAAGCGATGTCGAGCCGCCTTTTCCTGCGAGGCAACAAAGACCTTCATCGAACGAGAACCTCGCTTTCCAGAGGCAAAATAAAAAAGAATGGCCCCGAAACGCTCCGCCGATTCGGAATCAAGAGAGAGAGTTCCCCAAAAGACGGCCGAAAGAGAAGGAGCATTCGGAGATCAATTTGACCAAACTCGTAATCGAACTGTATCCCTTGTGTGATTAAGTGTCAAGGAACCGCAGACTCGGCTTACCTGCTTCCATGATTGCACGGTTTGCGGTTTTCTATCTCCGACATCTTGTTGTCGTCTTGCACATGGAATAGCGCAAAGTCGAAAAGGCCGATTATTCCGCTGTCTCGCCGGGGGTAATCGTCTTGCCCAAGTAGATGCCGATTTCGATGAGCAAACGTTCGGCGGGTGAAAGATTCTTCATCTCCCGGAGCGCACGTCTTGCCATGGACACGTCGTCGGTCAAAATCCCGTCGGCATCGCGAGAAGCCAGAACGGCCACCCACACCGGGTCGTTGACCGTCCAGACATAGACTTCCTTGTTCCGCTGATGCGCCGATCGAATCAATTCACGGCCGGCCAACGCCGTGTGTACCCCCAGAAAAGCGACGTCGTCGCGGGTCAGATCGCCAACAGCCACAGCGGTCAATTGGCCCACTGACCAATCCGGACGCAGTTCCCGTAGCTCCTTCACCAATTCGCGGTCGAGCGACATCAGCCGAACCTGATCGCTCATCTCGGCCTGCTCGACGGCATCGATCACCAATTGCACAAGGTGCTCACCATGGGCATATCGCTTGAGCTCGATCACCAGAGGAATACGATCGCGACACGCCTCCAGCATGTCTCGTAATTCGGGAACACGTTGATTGCTATAGCGCGGATCAAAATGACTTCCTATGTCAACCTGCTGCAACTCGAGTAGTGTCGCTTCCTCGACAACCAAAGGCACCCCGGCCACTTTCATCAAGTCGGCGTCGTGAATGACGACAACCCGACCGTCGGCTGTTTCTTGAACATCGATCTCGACCGCATCGGCCCGATTCTCGATGGCCATCTCTACGGCGGCCAAGGTGTTCTCCGGGGCATGAAACGCTCCAGCGCGGTGGGCCAACACTTCGCAATCCGGGACATCGGCCACGGTATCTACGGCCTCCCATCCGACTAAAGCGCCGACCACCCCGGCTCCGATCACGCCTACCCACGCCCACCGGACGACGCTCGGCTTGATCTTGCCGGCCGCCGACTTGATGCTCTCCAGCTCGGCCTGCTGAAATCCGCCCCGAGGATGAAATCGTCGGTAGGCCGCGTACACAAATAGCACGAATAGCACGTTGCCCGCAACGTGCAGCATTGCCTGAGTCGCAATCCAAATGAGAGCGCACAGTTGGACGACGACCAAGAACAGTTGTGGACGCTGCGCCACATAGTGAAGCCAAGCCCAGCACACCCCGCCGACAAAACCACTAACCAGCCATGAGGTTGCCAGGTACGCTCCCCAAATACCTGCAACACCGAGGGCTAGTCCCATCCGTTGCCCGTGAACCACCGCGCCGCTTCGACGCACGGCATCACGAGACGACAACCCGTCCACCAATACCAACGGAAACGCCAAGAAATATCGAGCAAGCATCGCTGCCGCGGCCACACAATAGCCAAGCAACAACAATCCGCCGATGGCGACCGCCATGAAGAACTCCGGCGGCTTCGTCGTCAGATACCAATTAATGTCATGCGAGCCGAGCAACCAGAATGCCGTTAAGGCTGCAACTATGGCGAAGGGCACAAATACCGCCACAAGCGGAACCAAAATGCGCAGTGCCGTCGCAAACAAAGCCCGCCGTCGCGAGAATGTCAAGCGCAGTGCGGCATAAAGGTTCGCAACAGCATTTTCTCTCGCATTGCGGCCTTCTGCCTCCTCCCGTTCGCCGATCGTCAAATAGATCAGCACGATTCCCGCTTCGAATGCCCCGATCGCCAACCCCAGCGCGGCGAGTATTATCCCCAGAGCGGCCCCAAGCGGACTCGCCAAGTAACCGGCAATTTGCTGATCGGCCAAAACACCCTCGGGAGAAAGAGCGAGCATGCCGCGAAGCACCAACCCGAACGACGGCGTCAACACGGCGACACCCAACATCTTCACCGCGATATCGACCAGCGTCAAACTCCGCCAGTGACGCCGAACTCCCCGCCAAGTTGCACCCCACAGTGATTGGGCCGTCGTCCAGGTGCGTTGCACGTCAATCATGATCTTCCCTTTGCTGCCCTCGATCGCGTCTCGTGCCCCCCTCTCCGCGATACGTCGCCGGCGTTCGGTTGGAGTTCCGCGAGGCGTTGTTGCCAAACTTGCACATCCCGCATGACGTTGCTACCCTAAATTCGGCTTAACAATCGGAATACCTAGCAGTTAGGTTTCCCCTCGCATCCCCCCGTTTCCATCGTCACCCTCCCTCAGGAGCCGAATGATGCTGTCGCTTTTTGTGATACGCGCATCCCACACGCCGACCGGAAGGCCCTCTCGCATGCGTTCCGTCCTTGGTTTGTCTTTACCGCTTGTCATCATAGCGGCTTGCCTGTTGACCGGCTCTCACGTTCACTCGGCCGAATGGGTAACGGCATCATCGACGCACTCGCCGCCGTATCCGGCTTATTATGCTGTCGACGGCAAGGGGGACACTCGCTGGGCCAGTCGGTCGTTTCAGGCTGGTGATCCGCAATGGTTGACCATTGACCTCGGACGCTCCATGCCGATTACGGGTGTTCGTATCCACTGGGAACGTGCTTTTGCCGCTGCGTACAGCTTGCGCGTTTCGGAAGACGGCAATCACTGGGACACCATCTACGAACAACCTGACGGACGCGGCAATGTCGAAGAAATTCCTTCCCTTTCCGGTCACGGCCGATTCTTGCAGTTGTACTGTACGAAGCCGGGGCCGTTCGGATTGGTATCGGTCTGGGAAATCGAATTTCTTGACCCGGCAGCACAGGCGAGACTATCAGCAAGACAGGAAGAAGCCCGCGCGGCCGAGGAAAAAGAAACGGCCGCCTGGAAGCACGACGTGATCGAACATCTTGTTTCGCAAGGAATCTCGCAGATCGTCTTTGCCGTCCGCCAACCGGGCAAAGACGGGCATTGGTACGCCAACTTTTCGTATTACGCCGACGACGAAAACCGCCTCACGTACGGCGACGGTGGTCGTCTTTGCGTTCTCGATTTGCGGTCCGGAAACGTCCGTACCTTGCTCGACGATCCCCGCGGCGGCGTGCGGGATCCCTACGTGTCGTACGACGGGGCAAGCATCGTATTCTCATACCGGCCCGGGGGCACGGCGCACTATCATCTTTACGAGATCCGAGCCGACGGCACGGGACTCCGTCAACTGACCGACGGCCCCTACGACGACATCGAACCGTGCCTGATGCCCGACGACACGATCGTGTTCATCTCCAGTCGTTGCAAACGTTGGGTGAACTGCTGGCTCACACAGGTCGCCGTCATGCATCGTTGCGATCGCGACGGCGGCAACATTCGGCCGATTTCGGCGAACATCGAACACGACAACACCCCCTGGCCGCTGCCCGACGGCCGCATTCTTTATCAACGGTGGGAGTACGTCGATCGTTCCCAAGTCGACTATCACCATCTATGGACGAGTCGCCCCGACGGCACGCAACAAATGGTGTTTTACGGGAACATGCACCCGAGCACCTTGATGATCGACGCCAAGCCCATTCCGCACAGCGATGCAGTCGTGTCTATCTTCTCACCGGGCCACGGGCGGCGGGAACATGACGGCTTTGTCACGCTGGTTGATCCCCGCTACGGTCCGGACGATCCTCGTGCAGCCCGCAACATCACAAAGACCCCCGACTATCGCGACCCCTGGGCGTTTTCGAGCGATTTGTTCATGGCTGCCCGCGATACGCGGTTGGTGCTGTTCGACACCGAAGGTCGCGAAGTCGACCTGTTTCGTCTATCCCCGAGTGATGTACGCCTCGGCCTGCAATGCCATGAACCGCGTCCGCTCGTTCCTCATCCGCGAGAAAAAGTCCTGCCCGACATTGTCGATTCCTCGAAAGACGTCGGCTATTTCTACCTGGCGGATGTGTACCACGGTCGCGCCATGCAAGAGGTTCCGCGCGGAACGATCAAGAAACTGCTGGTCCTCGAATCCCTGCCCAAGCCGATCAACTATACCGGAGGCATGGATCCATTGACCTATGGCGGGTCGTTTACGCTGGAACGTGTTCTAGGCACAGTGCCGGTCGCTGAAGACGGCTCGGCCTATTTCGAGGCGCCGGCGTTGCGATCGATTTTCTTCGTGGCCCTCGATGCGAACGACATGGCCGTCAAGCGAATGCGCAGCTTCACGACGGTCCAACCGGGCGAAACGGTCGGCTGCGTCGGCTGTCATGAACCACGGTCGAACGCACCGCTTGCTCGCTTCGGAGCCACCCAGGCGTTGCTGACGGCGCCGCGGCAGATCGAACCGATCGACGATTGCCCCGACGTTTTTGATTTTCCGCGTGACATTCAGCCGATTCTCGATCGCCATTGTGTCGATTGCCACGGTTACGAAAAGACGGAGCGAGGCGGTCCTTACGCGGGCAGAATCCTTCTCTCGGGCGATCACGGTCCGATGTTCTCTCATGCGTATTTCACGATGACCGTCCGGCAACTTTTCTCGGACAACCGCAATCGCCCCCGCAGCAATGATCGCCCCTACGAACTCGGGTCGCCGGCCAGCGCGATTTTCGAGTACATAAGCGGTAGCCATTACGGCGTATCGGCCGACGCTCACGAAAGAAAAATGCTGAGATTGTGGATCGACACCGGGGCTCCGTATCCCGGTACGTACGCCGCTTTGGGGAACGGCTCGATCGGCGGCTACTTCCAGAACACCTTGGTCGAAACCGACTTCGATTGGCCGACGACCAAGGCAGGCGCCGATGTCATGCGTCGTCGTTGCGACGGTTGCCACACGGGCAACAACATCCTACCGCACGCAATTTCGGACGAGCGCAATGTGTCGTTCTGGCGGTTCGACATCAACGACCCGCGCCTTGCCCTCAGCCGTCATATCGTCTTCAACCTGTCGCGGCCGGATAAATCCCTGCTACTGCTTGCCCCCTCGGCCCGCAACGTGGGGGGCTGGGAATTGTGCCGAAATGCCGACGGCACTCCCCACGTCGAGTTCGCCTCGCCCGATGATCCCGATTACGAAACGCTTCGCCGGATGGTCGAAGCCGCGGCGCGACGTCTGGCCGAAATCAAGCGATTCGACATGCCGGGTTTTCGACCGCCCGAGCCCTATTTGCGAGAGATGAAACGCTACGGGATCCTTCCCGCCGACTTTCCGGCCGACGCGACGGTCGATCCTTATCAGCTCGACCGCCTGTATTGGGAGTCCTTGTGGTATCGCCCCGCCGGTTGACGCGAATGTCGAGACCAATCACACTCGGCACGATCGGAAGCGGAGATGGTGTGCGGCGTATCGGTGGTATCACTACCTTTCTTTTCTGTCGATGAGGCCCTTCAATGAACCGCATGCCCTGGTACCTGTTGGTGTTCCTTTGCTTCATGGTCGTCTCGCCGCGCCTTCGCGCGACTGCGGCAGAATTAAAGTCGCAAACCCCACCCAACATCGTTTTCTTGCTTACCGACGATCAGCGGTGGGATACGCTCGGTTGCATGGGAAACTCCATTATCCAAACGCCCAACGTCGATGCGTTGGCCGAGCGCGGAATCGTCTTCGATCGGTGCTTCGTCACAACGTCGATCTGTGCCACGAACCGTGCTTGCATTCTCAGCGGTCAATATGCATCCAAACACGGAATCTGGGATTTTCGAACGACTTTCGGCCCTCAAGAGTTGGACGAAACCTATCCCGGCGTCCTCAAGGCCCACGGCTACATAAACGGGTTCATCGGCAAATGGGGCGTGGGTGCACCACCGCGCGGGTATTTCGAGTACGACAAAACGTTCCCCGGCCAAGGGAAATATGAAAACACCATCGAAGGCCGCACTGTTCATCTCAACCGCATCATGGGGGATCAAGCTGTCGAGTTCCTCGAAACGGTTCCCGGTTCGCAACCATTTTGCCTTTCGGTGAGCTTCAAGTCGCCGCACGTTCAAGACGGCGATCCCCGTCAATTCATTCCCGAAGCCGACCTATCCGACCTGTACCGCGACGTTGTCATTCCCGCGGCTCCTCTTTCCGATCCCGCCTTTTTCGATGCCCTGCCCGAGTTTCTCCAGCAAACCGAAAATCGAATTCGCTGGAAACTTCGGTTCGCCACTCCCGAAGCGTATCAAGAGTCGGTCAAGAACTACTACCGGCTGATTACGGGCGCCGATCGTGTAGTCGGTCGCATCGTCGACACCCTCCGACAACGCGGACTGGCCGACAACACGGTAATCATCTTCACCGGCGACAACGGCTTCTACTTGGGAGAAAGAGGATTCGCGGGCAAATGGTTCCCGCATGAAGTCTCCATCCAGGTGCCGCTTGTCGTCTTCGATCCGCGTCTTCCCAAAGAACAACAGGGAACACGACGACAAGAGATGGTTCTGAGCATCGACATCGCGCCGACGATTCTCGATCTCGCCGGAGCACCGATTCCCGCGGGGATGCAAGGCCGAAGCCTCGTCCCCCTGCTTCAAGGCGAGCCCACCTCTTGGCGTCACGAGTTCTTCTATGAGCACCTCTTCGATCACGCGACCATTCCGCGTAGTGAAGGTGTACGTACCGAGCGATACAAGTACATACGGTACGTCGATATCGACCCGCCTTACGAAGAACTTTACGACCTTGCGACCGATCCGGATGAGGCCCATAACCTTGTCGGCGTCCCCGCATCGGCACCACTTTTGGATCGTATGCGGGCAAAGTGGGAATCGTGGCGCGAAGCGCTGCGTCATTGACCTGCCATGCTTCGCACTCGATCGTGTCGTGTAAACACAAAATGCAGCCGGCATCCTGTCGACTGTCGACAATCACCCGACTTGTTTTTCTGAATCAACCAGGAGATTTCTTATGGACAAATGGAAGTTGATACCGATCATCCTGCTTTCGTTGTCGTGGTGTGCCCTCGAAACGGTTCGTGCCGAATCACCGCCGGTCAAACCCAATTTTCTGATCATCTTTTGCGATGATCTCGGTTATGGCGACCTGAGCTGTTTCGGACACCCGACGATTCGAACGCCGAACCTCGATCGCATGGCCGCCGAAGGCCAACGCTGGACCGATTTCTACGTGGCCGCCTGTGTGTGCACACCGAGTCGCGCCGCCTTGATCACGGGGCGATTGCCCGTGCGAACGGGGATGTGCAGCGACAAACGCCGTGTGCTGTTTCCCGACTCGGCGGGCGGACTACAGGCCTCCGAATACACCATTGCCGAGGCACTCCACGACCTGGGCTACACGACGCACTGCATCGGCAAATGGCACTTGGGACACTTACCCCAATATCTTCCGACTGCGCACGGTTTCGAAAGCTATTTTGGAATTCCCTATTCGAACGACATGGATCGTGTCGCCGACTCGCCGCGAGGCCGGGAAGCCTTTCTCCACCCGAAGCCGGAGTATTTCAACGTGCCGCTGATGCGGAACACCGAGATCGTCGAACGACCGGCCAACCAATACACGTTGATAAGACGATACACCGACGAAACCATTCGCCTGATTCGCGAGAACCGCGATCGCCCCTTCTTCATCTACCTCGCGCACAACCTGCCGCATGTCCCCTTGTTCAATTCGCCGGAGTTCAACGGCCACAGTCGTCGCGGATTGTACGGCGACGTCGTCGAAGAAATCGATCATAACGTCGGCCGAATCCTGGAAACGCTCAAGGAACTGAAGCTCGACAAGAAGACCTTGGTCGTTTTTACCTCCGACAATGGTCCGTGGCTCATTTTCGATCAGCAAGGCGGATCGGCCGGACTTCTGCGAGGCGGGAAAGGTAGCACATGGGAAGGCGGTATGCGGGAACCGACCATCTTCTGGTGGCCGGGAACGATCGCTCCGAAAATCGTCGAAGACATCGGTTGCACGATGGATCTGCTCCCGACCTTCGTTGCTTTGGCCGGGGGCTCGCTGCCGGAGGATCTCGTACTCGACGGTTACGATATTTCCCCGGCTTTGTTGGGCACGGGGGCGAGCCCACGAGATCGGATGTTCTACTATCGCGGGACGCGTCTGTTTGCCGTGCGCTACGGTCGGTACAAGGCCCACTTTCAAACCCAGGCAGGATACGGCCAACCCAAGCCGGAAATACATGATCCGCCGCTGCTGTATGACTTGTGGGTCGATCCGGGCGAGCAATACAACATTGCCACAGATCATCCGGACGTAATTGCCAAGATCCGTAAAATCGCCGGGGAGCACGAAGCGACGCTCGACCGCCCCGAATCTCAGCTCGAAAAAGTCATCGGCAAGTAGGGGGCCTTGATCCCCTCAAGAAATAGCCGGAGCCGGGCCTCGACTCATCGCTGCCCGGCTCCCTTCTTTTTCGCCGTTAAACGTGTTACTTCCCGCCGGTCGATCGCAAATCGCTGAGGGGAACGGTAATCTCGTAAATCGGCTCGTCGTCGATGCTGAAGATGCGATAGGTAACGGTCGGATCGTCCGCCAAGGTGTCGAATGCGAGCATCCCGAACGAGCACTTCTCGTTGTACCCGAACAGCGCCCCTTCGACCAAACCGTGGGTGTGGACGTTCGTCAACCGCGAACTTTCAAACTCCCACAGCGGATAATCTCCTTCACGGTCGATCTTCCATACGTCGCTACGATGCCGATCGGCCGAAATCAAAATCACTCCGTCGATTTTCTCCTTCGTCAAGAAATCGAAAATCTCGTCACGTTCGTCGGCGAACCCTCGCCAGGTGTCCAAGCTGGTTCCCTTGGCATCCAACGTCCACGGAACGGGTGAAGCAAGCACCTTGAAGGTTGCATCCGACCGCTCAAGCTCTTTTTTCAGCCACTTCTTCTGATACTCGCCCAACATCGTCGGATTGGCCGATTTGGGATCCGTTCGCCAATAGCGACCGTCGAGCATGAAGAATTGCACATCGGCAATGCGAAAAGTGAACCAACAACCGGGATGTTTCTCGCCGCCGCCGTAGGACGGGTTGACCCAGTTCTCTTGAAACAGCTTCCAGACGGGAATCTTCCACGGCGGATCGTTGCGTTTCGGACCACCCCACTGATCATTCGTGCAGAAATCGTGGTCGTCCCAAATCGCGAATACGGAGGTCGACGCAGTGAACCGCCGGTACTCAGGCCGCGTTTGCCGCCGGTAATAGCAGTAGCGCTGTGCCTGAGGCACCTTCGGCTGGTCGATGTATACGTTGTCGCCTAAGAACAGAAACGCGAGCGGCCGATGACCGCGAATCGTATCCCACATCCGTTCGTGTTGCGGATTGTAGCCGGCCCCGCCGCCGAAAGCGATTTCGAACTTCGCCGGTCGCCCCTCGACAGGGAACGTTCGGAATTGCGGCAGATCCTTGCCGAAGAGGCGATTCCCGTCGATTACGATATCGTAGTAGTACGTCGTATCAGGCTCGAGAGATTCGATTCTTGCAATGCCCGTGTAATCCCGTTCGGCATCCGTAAAGCTGCCCGGCGTACGCAGCGGAGACGTCAACGCGGGATCCTTGCCCACGAGAACACAAAACGGCTCTTCCTTTGCCGTTCGAATCCAAAAGCTCGCCGCGCGATCCGTCACGTTTCCGACCATCGGCCCGTGAATGACCGGTGACTTCAATTCGGCAGTGACTGCTCGATAGGCAGCCGTCTCGTAAAGCGGCGCAAACCAATCGCGAGGTCCTGCAACGAAACGCTCGACCGGCAGCCCCTGCGCGATCGCCCGTCGCATCGCTTCAACGGCATGCGGCACATCGCCTTTCCGACAATAAGCCATCGAAAGCACGTACCAACCTTCCACGTCGTCCGGTGTGACCGCGACTTTTTCGGTCAATGTCTCGATGACCTCATCCGTTTTGCCGTTCGCGATCTTGGCGATCAACTGCACATGATATTTTTTGTCGGGATAGGCTTTCGGCGGTGCTTTTCGCGATTGCGCGGCGAGCGGAGATTGCATACTACAACAAGTACACAACAGCACGAGAACAAACAGTACGACGTTCTTGACGCCCTTCGAGGACATGGAACACCCTCCTTTTGCTACGAGACACCGGCAACATCCGTCACACCCCCGTTCCCGGTGTTCGTGTGGTTGAAGCCCCATCATATTCGCGAAAACGGGCCGATGCCAGTCGGCACCGACCCGTAATTTCCATGCCCTCGGCGCACGCAACCGGTCTCGCGATCGGCTGCGTGGCCTGTTCACCGAAGGTCGCGTTTATACCTCAGGCAACACGTAGGGCTTTCGCCGCTCACGATCGAGCAACGCGTTGGCCTCGTCGTCGCCTTCGAATTGTTCTTTGACGGGATCCCACTTGAGCGGCCGCCCCACCCATCGAGCAATATTGCACAAGTGGCACACGGTCGTCGAGCGGTGCCCGATTTCGACATCGCAAATCGGCTTCTCGCGAGTTTTGATGCACTCGAGCCAATTCAACAGGTGATTGGTGCTCTCGTACAAGTGGACCGTGAAGTCATCGTAGGGAGGTTTCGCCAACTCGCGGGGTTCAACGACGAAGCGGGCGCGATCAATCGTGATCTTGCCTTTGTCGCCGATGAAGATGCCGCCTCCGGGAGGTCCATTATCGAGCCGAACCACCACGCCGTCGGCGTACTTGAAGCACACCTTCGGCACGCGGCAAATCTCTTCACCCCTCGCACGCGACTCCGGCTTCGTATACGTCGGTGGATTGAACTTGGGACCTTCCGTCCAGATTTCGACCGGGCCCGTATCGTCCTTGCCGAGCGCCCATTGGATTTGGTCGAACCCATGAGCCCCCCATCCGGTAATTTCGCCGCCGGAATAGGGTCGGAAGGAAATCCAGCCCGGATTCGCCCGTGGTGCATAGAGATCCGGATGGTACGGCACCAACGGCGCCGGCCCGCACCACATATCCCAATCCAGCCCCTCGGGTACCGGTTGTCCCGGAAAAGCACATTCCCATGGACTCGGATAGTTCGCTGCAATCACTTCGCGAATCTTACCGATGCGTCCGTTGCGCACCAATTCGCAAGCCAACCGGTTGGCCGGCATCGAACGTTGCTGACTTCCCGTTTGGAACACACGACCGTACTTACGCACTGCCTTGACGACCTGACGGCCTTCGTGGATCGTCAACGTCATCGGTTTTTCGGCGTAGATGTCTTTTCCCGCCTGGGCCGCGTGAATACATACAATCGCCCGCCAGTGGTCCGGCGTGGCGGTCACAATGGCGTCGACATCCTTTCGTTCCAGCAGCTTCCGATAATCCTGGTACGCGTCGGCACCAAACTGGGCGGCATTCGCTTTGCCTCGCGGCAAATTCACGTCGGCGATGGCGACAATGCGTCCCAGCGACGGCATTCCCCCAAACACCTGCATTCCACGGCGTCCGATGCCGATCCCGCCGATGCCGATCCGCTCGTTGGCCGAGGGCGTGTCCTCGGTACCGAGCACGATTCGGGGAATGATCGAGGGTGCCGCCACGGCCGAGGTCGCTAGGGCCGCCGATTTCAAGAAACTCCGTCGTTTCACGTTGATAACCTCCCGCGTATGGAAAACGATGATTGTGAGAAACTTTTCCTTGTTACGAAGCGCGATAATCCGACGATCGCCGTTGGGACGAGACTCGCTTCGGCAAATCTTGTGCTCCCCCAATACGTTTCCGGCGTCACGCCTCGGGATACTTCCAGGGGGTGCGATACTCGCGTCGCAACAGAGAATTCGCCTCGTCGTCCCCGACGATTCGCTCGTTCTCTCCGTCCCATTCGACGCTACGTCCCAACTTCAATGACAGCATTCCCAGCAAACTCATGGTCGTCGAACGATGCCCGATCTCGATGTCACACACCGGACGCCGTTTCGCCTCGATCGCATCGATGAAGTCGGCCCACAACTCCGGAATATTCTGAGAATCCGGCTCATGCAACACCGGGTCTTCATGATAGATCGGTTGACTCTTGTTCGCCGGATAAAACGTCCAGCCGTCGCGCCATCCCAAATGCAATGTGCCGGCGGTGCCGTAAAAATAGCAGCCGATATTATGGTTTTCGGCGTTGTTTCCCGCATACCGACGATGTTCCCAAACCGCAGTGAACGAATCAAACTGGAATTCGACCGTTTGGGTGTCGGGGGCGTCGTCGGTCGTCTCGCGGATGAACCGTCCTCCCATCGAACAGACTTTTTTGGGATAGGTTTCCTCCGTCCACCAAAGAATTTGATCCATCCAGTGAATACCCCAGTCTCCCAACGTACCGTTGGCATAATCCAGGAAATGTCGGAAGCCCTTGGGATGAATGGCAGGATTGAAAGGCCGATAGGGCGCCGGCCCGCACCACATATCCCAATCTAGACCTTCGGGAGGCTCCGTGTCGGGCGTCGGCGATCCGACGCCGCCGGGATAATGCACAAACGCCCGTACCATCCCAATCTTACCAAGCTTCCCTTCTTTCATAAATTTTTGGGCGCTGATGCAGTGAGGTGATACGCGCCGGTGTGTGCCGACTTGGACGACGCGGTCGTTCGCCCTAGCCGCGGCCACCATGGCTCGCCCCTCCAAGATCGTGTGGCTGATCGGCTTCTCGACGTATACGTGCGCACCGCCATTGACCGCAGCGATCGTGATCAGCGGATGCCAATGATCCGGCGTCGCCACGATGACGATTTCCGGCTTCTCCTTTTCGAGCAACTCTCGGTAGTCGCGGTATTTGTTCGGTACCTTTCCCGTCAGTTCTTCGATTTTCGCGACGGCGGGATCCAGTTGATTTCGATCCACGTCGCACATGGCAATCACTTCGACATTCTTTGCGGCAACCGCGGTCGTTAGGATGTTCATTCCCCACCACCCGGTGCCGACCAATGCCGTGCGGTATTTCTTTCCCTTTTGAACGCCCAACACAGCAGGGGCGGCTACGCTCAGCGCCCCCAAAGCTCCCGCCGACTTCAGAAAACCTCGACGTCGCAGTTGCATCACGCTCCCCCTTGTGTTCGGTCCGTTTTCGTTACGATACATCGGCCCGATGCCCGGCATCACTTTCTCGCCCTTTCTCCCGTTTTTTGAGAATGACGAGCCGGGTTGTGCGTGTCAAGAAAATCTCGTTCCCCCAAAAAATTGCCGAAGCCGCGCCGACGCAGATTTCACGATGCCGCAACCCCAAAATCATCGGTGACCGTTCGTTTGCCCTTTATGCTCTTCCCGCTAACAATTAGGCGTTAACCGACAAGGAACCGGACTTCCATCATCCTCGACCAAAAGAAATCCCATGTGTACACGATCTCGCTCTTGCTTTCTTCCTTTCGTTCTCCTGGGTCTCTTTGCCGCGACATCACCGTGTTTCGCCGATGAGCCGACAACCCTTTGGCTGGAATGCGAAACATTCGACAACTTAGGCGGCTGGACGAACGACGCCCAGTTCGTCGACCATATGGGCTCACCCTATCTGCTTGCGATAGGACTCGACGGTCCGGTGGCGGACGCATCGACCGAAATCCGGATTCCCCACGCCGGTACGTACCGTTTGTGGGTACGATCGCGTGATTGGCTACCGGAATACAGTCCCGGGCGTTTTCAGATTGTGTTGGGCAACCGGGCCTGCGCGCATGTCTTCGGACAATCCAAACGATACGGCGGGTGGTACTGGGAAGACGGCGGAACCGTTACGCTGCCCTCCGGAACGCTGCGTGTCGCACTACACGATTTAACGGGGCATTACGCTCGCTGCGATGCGATCGTCCTGACATCCGATGCAAACTATCGTCCTCCCAACGACTTGCCCGGATTGGCCGAAGCCAGAGAACGATTCGGCGGCGTTTCCCGCGAACTCGATGAACGCGGCCCCTACGACACGATCGTCGTCGGAGGCGGATTGGCCGGCACATTCGCCGCCGTCGCTTCTGCCCGAATGGGGTGCAAGACGGCCCTCATTCAAAACCGCCCCGTGCTCGGCGGCAACGGCTCGACCGAGATTCTCGTTCGGCCGGAGGGCGATACCACGCGAGAACCGCTCGATCCCGGCGAAGGCGGCATCATCGAAGAGGTTCGGGGCGACGTGTTCGATTACTCCGACCGCATGCTTGCGTTGGTACAGCAAGAACCCAATCTCGATCTGTTCCTGAATACACATGCCACCGACGTCCAAATGCGAGACTCGCGTCATATCGAAGGCGTGTACGCCCTCGACGTGACCACGAACCGACGATACTTATTCCGCGGCAACATTTTCATCGACTGTACCGGCGATGGCGAGATCGGCGTGTGGGCAGGAGCCGAATATCGTCATGGCCAGGAACTCCGCTCGATGTACGGAGAATCACGGGCGCCCGTCTACGGCATGATCAACACAGGCACGATGGGTGGAACGCTTCGCTACGACGTCGAACGTCTTCCGACGGCGATCCCGTTCGAAGCACCGTCGTGGGCATACAAATTTACAGACTGCGATGATTTCGGCCCCAAACGCCATCCACAGTTGAATTTCGGCGGATGGCAATGGGTGATCGAATACGGCGGCCAGCGAGATACCTATCGCGACGCCGAGGAAATCCGTGACGAGCTGCTGCGCATCATCTGGGGTATGTGGGACCACGCGAAAAATCATTGCCCACGGCTGGCTGAAGACGGTGCCGCCTACTACCGCCTCAAGTGGGTCAGCCACGTCGTCGGCAAGCGGGAATCGCGACGCCTCATCGGTGACTACGTGATGCGGGAACAAGACATCGGCG
This sequence comes from Thermostilla marina, assembly GCF_054657455.1. NCBI lineage: Bacteria > Pseudomonadati > Planctomycetota > Planctomycetia > Pirellulales > Thermoguttaceae > Thermostilla > Thermostilla marina. Next base: position 3,128,901 of record NZ_BAAHYR010000001.1, read on the forward strand.
AACAAACTCTTTTCCCGGATCGTGTCGCCTACGGGGGATGGGGAATCGACATCCACCCACCCGGCGGCTTCTATGCCCCCGGTGAACCGGCCGTCTTTTCGCATAAGGTGAAATTCTCGATTCCATTTCGCAGTTTGTATTCGAAAAATATCGACAATTTGATGATGGCCGGCCGATGCATTTCGGTCTCCCATGTAGCCCTTGGTGCGACGCGCGTAATGATCACATGCGGCCTTCAAGGCCAAGCGGTCGGCACGGCGGCCGGATTTTGCAAACGCCACAACGCCATGCCCCGCGACGTCGGCCGAAGTTACATCACCGAGCTGCAACAACAACTCCTCAAAGACGGTTGCTATCTGATCAAGCTACCGAATTCGGATCCGGCCGATCTTGCCCTCCGAGCCGTCCGGGTAACAGCTTCGAGCACGGCTTCGCCCGATGCAGTAAAGATTCCGGCGAAGCCGTACGAACATCCCTTAGGACACCACCGCGCGGTTCGGTTTCGGCTCGAACGGCCGCAACTTGATGCCGTGGAAGTGCATTTACGCAACGATTCCGGTCAGCCGATCCGTTTGACCGCAGGCTTGCACGTCTCGACCACCGAGGAACGCCCCTCCGCCGACCCTCTCGCCACGGCCGAAGCGGTCATCGCCCCGAATCTCGAAGGCTGGATCAGGTTTCGCTTTTCGCTCGACAAACCTCTTCCGCCCGGCTCGTATTGGCTCGTACTGCCGAAAACCGATCACGTTTTCTGGACCTTGTATCGCTCAGAGCCGGCGTTTACCGGTCGTGCATATAACAACGGGAACGAGTGGATCACCGCGCCGGGCTGTTACGCTTTTCGGACGTCGCCCGGGGATCCGCCGAAAGCCGTCCTCGCTGCACCGATTCGCCCACCGGGTGAAGACGTGTTCGCCCCACAGAATGTCGTGAACGGCTATGCCCGAGCCGTCGAAGGCGTACCGAATTCATGGCGCCCCGATCCGACGGCTTCTTGCCCTCAATGGATCGAGATCGATTTCCAGCAGGCGAGGGAATTCAACACCGTCCACATATCTTTTCAATCGATGACGATGCGCGCGGACGATTTCGACATTGCCGTTCCCGACGGTGACGGTTGGCGCACCATCGCCGAAATCCGCGACAACACGATGCGGCGGCGTGTCGTGACGTTTCGAACCGTCCGGGCGAATCGCCTCCGGGTGATCGTCCAAAAAGCCCAACAGGAAATGGGAATCTGCGAGATTCGCATTTACCACGAACGATAATTTGCCCGCAGGCACTGCGGCAATTATCTTGCACACAATGAGAACTGCTCATTGCGAAGCCGACACATTTCCCCAGCATGCCACTCGAAGGGAGAGCGCCGACATGTCGTCTGTAGTAAATCGCCGAGGATTTCTGGCCGGCTCGGCCGTGGCCGGTGCGGCTGCCTGGTTGACCAACTCGCGACTCGCCGCGGCCGCCACGTCGGATGGTCGCCCGACGTGGAAAGGGGCCATGATCGGCAAGCCTGACGAACCGACGTTGACGCGACTCAAAGAGGCCGGATTCGAGGGCATCGAATCGAACGATCGCCATGCCGCAATCCCCGATGCCGAAGCTGCGAGGAAACTAGCCGAATCGCTGGGCATGCGGATTCATTCCGTCTTGTACGGGTGGGCGAATTTCAATACCGACAAGATCGATTCCGACATCGAGAGCGTCGCCAAATCGCTGGAAACGGCCGCGGCCTACGGCGCCGATGCTTTGCTGTTGGTCCCCTGCCGAATCGGCGGTATGCCCATGCCGCAACCATGGGAATTTCAGCTCGAGTTCGATCCCAAAACGAACCACTTGATTCGCGTCGTCGAAGGCGACAATAGTCCGTACGAAGCGTACATCGCGGCACACAACCACGCGATCGACGCATCCCGGAAGGCAGTTGAAAAGCTCATTCCTCGCGCCGAGAAAACCGGCGTCGTCATCGCTTTGGAGAACGTGTGGAACAATTTGTGGGTCAAGCCGGCTCATTTCGCGAATTTCGTCAAGTCGTTCGGCCATCCAAAGGTGCAAACGTACTATGACGTCGGCAATCACGTGAAGTACGCCCCGCCTCAAGAGTGGATCAAGGCGTTGGGTACGACGATCGCCAAGATCCATATCAAAGACTTTGCTCTCAATCCCGACGGCCGTGGCGGTAAGTTCGTCCATCCGCGAGACGGAAGTGTCGACTGGCCTGCGGTTCACGACCTTCTTGTCGATATCGGATACGACGGTTGGCTGACGATCGAAGACGGCGGGCTTGAGTTGACTGAATTCCGCCGCCGGCTCGATTTGATCATTGCCGGAAAATAGCCCTTTGGGAGACGCCCCATGCCCCGCATCCCTCGTCGCCGGATGTTTCCCGTTGCGGCAAGCGCATGGTTCCTCGCAAGCAACGCCTCCTTTGCACAGGATGCCGCCGACTCCACAAGCGTCCTTCGGGCGGGAATGATCGGACTCGATACGTCGCATGTCGTCGCCTTCAGCCGCATGATCAACGATCCGAAAGCCGAGGGCCCGACCGCGGCGGTCGAGATCATTGCCGGTTATCCGAACGGCATGCCCGACAATGAGTTTTCGCGGACGCGGATCGCCGGATTCACTGAGACCGTTCGCGAAATGGGGATCACGATTTATGATTCGATCGATGCGTTATTGCCGCACGTCGATGTCGTTCTGATTGAAAGCGTCGACGGGCGTCCTCATCTGGAACAAGCCCGCAAAGCGATTGCGGCACGCAAGCCGATGTATATCGACAAACCGATGGCTGCCTCGCTTGCCGATGTACTCACGATTTTTCGTGAAGCCCGTGAGGCCGCCGTTCCTGTGTTTTCGGCTTCGTCACTCCGATTCAGTTCAGGATTCCAAGCCGCACGTTCAGGCAAATTAGGAAAGATAACCGGGTGTACCGCGTGGAGCCCGTATCACGTCGAACCGCATCACCCCAGTCTCTTCTGGTACGGAATTCATGGTGTCGAAACGTTGTACACCATCATGGGCCCAGGATGCCGCACGGTCGTGCGGGAGCGTGACAATCGCGTGGTGGGACGATGGGCCGACGGTCGCGTCGGCATTTGGGAAGGTCGCGAAGGATACGGCGCCGAAGTGGAAACGCCCGACGGAAAGAAATCGGCAGGCAAATACGAAGGTTACGGGCCTTTGTGTTTAGAAATCTGCCGTTTTTTCCAAACGCATAAACCTCCGGTCCACGAAAAGGAAACCGTTGAGATCTTTGCCTTCATGGAGGCCGCCGACGTCTCCCGGGATCGGGGCGGGCAACCGGTCGAGATCGACGAAGTGATGAATTCAGCCGTCGAAAAAAGTAAAGGCTGACACGGCGACTCGTCGGGCTCCCTTTGCCCCGGACAACCGATTACGATCACTGCTTCGTACGAACCGCGTCATGGATGAATCGACTCGGAACTGGTTCGATGCGATCTTTGAGGAGGTGCTCGACGCGATGCCCTCGCGCATCCACGAGCTGATGGAGCAAATTCCGATCCACCTCGAGGATCATCCGTCTCCGGCAATGATGCGGGAACTGGGCATTCGTTACCGAGACGACCTGTGCGGGCTGTTCACCGGAATTCCGATCACCGACAAAAGCCTCGAGCATTCGGGAGTGCTTCCCGATGTCGTCACGATCTTCCGTGAAGGCATCATGCGTGCAGCCGCCGACGAATTCGGGCGCATCGACGAGCAGGCACTTCGGGATCAGATTCGCATCACGATTCTCCACGAATTCGGCCACTACCACGGTCTGGACGAAGATGAATTACGGGCTCTTGGATACGGCTGATCCGTCGCAGGCTTTCCGCTATCGACGACGGTCGATATGATGAACGACGTGGCCGCTTTTGATGCATTCAGAAAGTGAACACGGCCTCACAGCCGCGCACCCTCGTCGCTTTTCCGACGCCATTTCCCAAGGAATCGAGTCGTGGCAGCCACTCTGATTCGCATTCACCCTGAAGACAATGTCGCCGTCGCCACGGGACCGCTGTCTGCGGGCATGACGATTTCGGTCGGCGAGATCACACTGTCCTTGCACCAAGCGGTCCGGCTCGGCGACAAAGTCGCCTTGCTACCGATCGCCAAAGGTGAACCCGTGCTGAAGTACGGACTACCGATCGGCAAGGCAACGGCCGCAATCGCACCGGGCGAACACGTTCATACCCACAATCTTGCCAGCACCTATTACCCGACGTTCGACCACCGGGGCGACGGTCCGGAAGAACACGCGGCTATCACAAACAGCCCCGAATAAATGTCGGCGATCGGTCTCCAATCAACCAGCGAACACTAGGGCAGTTCCGGGGATGGTTACATGTCTGACGACATTTCGATCATTGGTTTTCAACGACCGGACGGCCGCAAAGGCATTCGGAACATCGTCCTTGTCGCCTATTTAGTCGAGTGCGCACACCACGTAGCCGGCGAGATCGCTCGCTCCTTCCCGGACGACCAGGTTCACCTAGCCGGTTTTCCCGGTTGCTACCCGAACGCTTATGCCCATCGTGTTCTTGCAAGCGTCGCAACTCACCCGAACGTGGGTGCGGTTGTGTTGGTATCGCTGGGATGCGAAAGTTTCGATCGGGAATCATTGGCCGCCGCCGTCGAATCGTCGGGGCGCTCCGTCGCCACGATCGTCATCCAAGAAACCGGTGGAACGGCACGATCGGTCGAGCTGGGCCGCACAATCGTTTCCGACTTTCTTCGGACCATCGCCGAAGCCCCTCGCGTCCCGATGGGACCGGCAGACCTCGTCGTCGGCACGATTTGCGGTGGTTCCGACGCCACAAGCGGAATTACGGCCAACCCGGCTTGCGGTCGTGCCTTCGACCTGTTGCTCGATGCAGGCGGGACGGCAATCTTTGAAGAAACGAGCGAGCTGATCGGGTGCGAACATTTGATGGCGCAGCGTGCCGTCACTCCGGAATTGGGACGCGAGATCGTCGCCGTCGTCGAAAAGGCGGCTCGATATCACCAAGTTCTCGGCCACGGTAGTTTCGCGCCCGGCAACGCGGAAGGCGGTTTGACGACAATCGAGGAAAAATCGCTGGGCGCCTATGCCAAGAGCGGCCGCTCGCCCATCAGCGGAATCCTCAAACCTGCCGTCGCGCCGCCACGTCCGGGGTTGTACCTGTTGGACGTCGTTCCGGATGGAGACGTCCGCTTCGGCTTTCCGAACATTGTCGACAATGCCGAGATCGTCGAATTGATCTCGTGCGGTTGCCATTTGGTGTTGTTCACGACCGGCCGAGGATCGGTCGTCGGTTCGGCGATCTCGCCCGTTATCAAGGTCTGCGCCAACCCCGAAACCTATCGTCGAATGACCGACGATATGGACGTCAACGCCGGCAAGATTCTCGACGGAGCAGCCGATCTCGACGAAGTCGGAGCTGAAATTTACGCGAGAATTCTGCGGACGGCCGCTGGCGAACCGACCGCTTCCGAACGACTCGGGCACCGGGAATTCATCCTCGGATACAAGCGATTCGACCCGCTCGAGCCCGCATGCTTGCCGTAGGTTTCCATGAAACACATCGGGCCGAAGCCGGACATTGCCGCTTCGGCCCGATTCAACTCTTACGCTTGGCTACCGGAGTTCACTTTCCCGCCTATTCGGCGGCATCTCCCTGAGCTTCCCCGGTCTCGGCCGTATCGCCGCCTTGTTCGGCCGGTGCGGCCTCGCCCGAGGCGGATTCGTCGGGTGCGGCTTCTTCTTGCGATGGAGCCGCATGCTCGGCCGCCGGTGCGGACAACCCCAAGAATTCGCGCACGCGCGGATTCTGGATTACGCGGTTGTTGATCTGGATCACCGAACCGATCGTGGCTACCAACAGTGCCACGACGAGAACGGCGTTGAACAACAAGCGGGAAAGCCCCTTTCCGACTGCGTCGCCGATGTAGCTGCGTTTGTTGTTCATGATCAAGAATGTGAGATATGCAATCGGCAACATCGCGAAACAGATGGCCGAGGCAGCAACGGGAAACCAGAAGGGCAAAGTCGTTACCACGCCGAAAATGCCGATCGCCGGCGTCAATGCAAACAGGCGGAAACGCGTCTTCGTGTATTCGAGATTCAGCATCTCACAAAACGTGAAGCCGCACACGATCATGTGCGTTGAAATCGCACTACACGTCATAGCAATCAAACCCAAGTCGAAGACCAGACGCCCGGCCTTTTCACCAAGTACCCCGTGCAACGATGCCGCAGCGGCGACCGGCTTGATTCCCTCGCGGAGGACGTCTTCTCCGGAATACACCCCCGTGACCGTCATCGCGATAATGACCAACGACGTCACCAAGACGAACGGCAGGAACATCGACATTCCCAAGTCCCACTTGGCCAACGTCTTGTGCTTGGGGCCCCACCCTTTGGCAAGCAGACTGTACGGGTAAAGGAAGGTCATGTTGATGCCGACCGCGGCCCCGAGCATACCCAGCACCAAAGTCACGTTCTTGGGATCCTGCCAGTTTGGAATGCCGTACCAGCCGATGAAGCCTTTACCGAGTTCGGCCCAGTCGATTTTCGAGGCACTGGCAATGACCACGATGGCGAACATCAAAATGACCAGCCCGATGACCGCCCGCAGGAACCATTCGTACAGTTTGATTCCCCGCGAGCTGCCCCCGTAGGAGAACACCATGAAAACGTTGATTCCGAGGATGATACAGCCGACGAGCCAGCCGAGTCCCAAACCGGCAGGCGTAAATACGCTGGCCAGCTTGGCTCCTTCACCTTTCGCGGCGTCGATTTTCAGTTGTTTCCATTCATCCGCGGGCACTCCCGTACGCACTTTTTGCAGATCAAAAGCGTCAAACTTGGCCTTTAGTTTGTCGGCCACCGCTTGCACGGTTTCGCTATCGGCCGGTGTCGCGAACGTTCCATCGGCCAATTGCACCATTTCGACATCGGTTACGACGCTGGCCATCTTGCCCAAGTCGCGCATGGCCCCCGCGGCCAGCCCATACTGTGGAAAGTGCCAAATAATCGACGAGGCAATCGTGGCAAGCGCCCAAAGGAAAACAAGAACCCAACTCAACTCCCGCCCGAAGGCCTTGTAAGGGCGTTCCTGCGTGGTCAGAACCACGTTCGCCAACGCCGCCAACATCATGACGCCCAAGAACATGGCGACCGGCTGAACCCACAACAGCTTGTAGCCGAAGGATGCCCCCGCCATGACCGAAGCGGTCGCACTTCCCGCTCCCAGGGTCATTGCGCTTTGCAGCAGCCCCGGACCGGTTCGTTTGATGTAGCCGATCGCCCTCGGCAAGAAGGGCTTTTGCTCCAAGGCCTCCAGTTCAGCCACTTCGCGTTGTAGTTTCTCAGGATCCCACTTGGCCGTCATCGGAAGGCCTTTGTTGCCGTCACTCATCGCTTGACTCCTTGGCGTACAAGGACAGAAACCGTTTCGTTGATTCGGGTAAGAAATCGTCATCTGCGACCGCGCCACCGCGCGCAAATTAAGCGATCGCCCGGGAGTTACCGGCCCGCCCGATGCGACCGCAGACCGATTCCGCTTCCGGCGGATCAGGCATTAAATTAGCCCCGATTCGGGGATTTTGCAACAACCAGCATTAGGGAGCATCACAGCCGGAGCACGGAAGAAACAGACAACAACGCTTCTTCGTCATCTGCGCACGAACCGCCCTACTGTATACCATCGACAATCTGCATCTCGTCGGGTCGGCCGTCGCTGAATCGTCGCCGCACCACGATCTGCCCGTGTGTGGCCAGGTCTCCGGAACGCACCGTCGCTTCTCCTGAAAGGGGCAAGAGCAGTTCGGCGGTCCCGTCCGCCAATTCCGCCGTCAAGATGTATCCTCCGTCGACCTGACGCAACGTCGCCTCATGCCCGACAGACGTCCCTTTCTTGTGCGGACGATACAGCGCGACGAACTCCACCGACCGGGCTTTCTCGGTCGTGGACGCCATAAGATGCCATTCCCGCAGCGTAATCCGCGGTCGCGGATTCGGATCGTATTGGTTCGTCTGTTCAAAGTGTAAGCCGCGCGGAGCAAGGAACTCGACGGGGCAAACCACCTCTCCCGACGACGCCGTCAACCGATTATCGTCGAGTTCCATCCGATTCGGCGAGTGCAACCAGTACTCGTAGCGAACAGGACGCGACGCCTCGAGCCGGTCGTACACGACGACCAACTCCGGTTTGCAAAAGATGATCGTCCTCGTGAACCGCTTCAGTACCGAGCTGTCACCCTGCGGCGCCTTCGTATCTTGGTAGCAACCACCGGCTTCGCCCTCGACGATATCGATCGTCGGCGAGGTCGAAAAGGCCGTGATGCGTCCCCGGCAGGCCGCCGAATGCGGAATCTGTCCGATTCCGTCGACGGTGATCGAATTGACCGAACGCGTGCTCCACATCCAATCGCGATGATGAGCACTACCATACATGTCGCGACGACCGCTCGACACAAACAACCGCTGGTTGTAAGCCGAGAGCAAGAACGCATTGTTTGCGTCGTACCCGTGCGATTGCGTCCCGAACGGGCTCGATTTGAACTGTACCTGGACGTTGTCGCGACCGTCCGTCAACGTCGTATTCAAAACGGCTTGTCCCGTCCCCCGAAAGACCCGCGACGTCGGCAAGTCGACGGGCGGTTTTCCGTCCGTTGCCGGCAAGGCTCCACGCACGAAATCCCAGCTCGTCGTCTTCGGCGGCGAGCCGCCCATCGTGTCGACGTACCATTGCCAATATGGGTTACCCGCTTGCGCCGCCAGAATGGACACCAACGGCACGTTCGCTCTTGCCTCCCGCGTGCAGGCCAAGTCACCGAATCCGCCGGTCTCGGAAAACGGCGGCATGAAGTACATGGCGTAGTACCCAGCTTTCGAGAAGTAAGGCTTTCGATAGGCATCGACACCGAAAGCCGCCCGCATCACATCGGCCCACCACGTGAACCGGGTGATGTAACTGTTCCAGTACGAAGCCCCCTCGTGCCAGCCCCCGTCGTCGTCGGACCACACGGGATAGACGTTGTAGAAAACGTTGACGGCGAACCACGTCCAATCGTCGGCCTCGGCGATCTCTCCGTGGAACGCAACGCCGATCTCGCCTAGAAAATGATAGGCTCGGTTGCTGTGACTCGCGTAGGGTTGCCAGAGGTGCCGCGGACACAAATGACGGTACATCTCTTCGCCGCGTGCCTTCATGACGTCACGGCATGTTTGCCGCTCCGATTCGTTCAGCAAATCGTAGACGTAGGTATACGTTCGCGAAAAAAAGTACGCATAGGGCATCCCCGCCTCGTCGTTGTACCGGTAGCCCGTCGCACCATGCGGGTCCCATTTCGCGCATTCCATCAAGATGCGTCTCGCTGCCTCGCCGTAACGACGGTCGCCGCTGATTTGGTAAGCGAAGCCGAGTTCGGCAGCCGTCCCCAATGCCCGTTGCGTGTACGTTCGATTTCCCCACCAAATCTCGCGCCATGCTTCACCTCGCGGTTCGATATCGTCGGGATACCGAGGCGGCTCTTTCGTAGGGGGAGGATTTCGCAGGGCTTCGTCGCACTGCTTCTTGATTGCCTGCCAAGCATCCGCCAGTTCCCCCTTTGCCGCTTGGCGCAACCGAGGCAAATCCTCCGGTCGCAAGAACAACCGCGGGTGCGCGTCGGGTATGCGAGCCAGTAGTTCTTTTCGCGTCGGCATGGGAAAGGCTGTTGCCCCCGAGGCTATTCGAAACCGACGTGGTCGACTCCACGCCGTATGCCGCGATTGGTCGTCCCATCCGCGATATCGCCACCAGTACGTTTTCGAAGGCAACACAACAGGCGGTGTGTGCACATTCCAATTAATGTCGTCGGCCGAATAAACGATTTCGGAGAATGACTCGTCACCGGCAACCTGAATTTCCCAGTGATTGATCCCTTTCTGCGGCCGCCACGCGAAATTCGGCGGTGACACGACAAGCACGCTGTCGTTCGTCGGGCGGTACCCCCACTCTCCCGGGCCCGCCGGTCTCTCGTCCAGTGGGATTTCGGCCCCCATGGTCACCGCCCCGACAAGCAAACCGACCACTAAAACGAACAAGACGGAGATCGCCGTTCGTTCGTGTTTTCGGCAACGTCGGCGGAACGACGCACGATAGGCTTCAGCACATTTCATAGGGACATACCATAAGCGGAGGGAAACATACGGAAAGAAAACCGGCGGGACACTGGCGAGGTGCTACTATCCTTTCTCGAATGCGACGCGTCTGCAACCTGTCGACATCGAAATACTCAAAAAACGCGAAGCCGGAGCCCCGCATCAAGCGAAACTCCGGCTTTGGTGGCCCGTTTTTGAAAGACGGCAGTGTCAGCGGAATCAATCGTCTTGTTGTTCTTCTTCCCGCACTTTCTGGAGATAGCGTTCCAAGATGACGGGCACCTGGTCGGGTGTCACTGTTGCATGGACATCGTCGTTGATGGTCATGACCGGTGCCAGACCACACGTCCCTAAACAACGAGTCCCCTGAAGCGTGAACAACCCGTCGGAACTCGTTTCTCCGAATGTGATCCCAAGCTCATCCATCAATTTCTGAGCAACGCGGTCGGCTCCCTTGACGTAGCAGGCCGTTCCCATGCACAAGTTGATGACGAACCTTCCTCGCGGCTGGAGCCGGAAAAAGTGGTAAAAGCTTGCCACTCCCGCCACTTTCGCCGCAGGGACTTGCAACAGTTGAGCGACCGCATCCAGGTGGGCCTCGGCCAAGTAGCCGTATTTGGCCTGGATCTTGTGTAAGACGGCAATCAAGTAACTGTGCGGCTCGGGACGATTCCGACACTCGTTGATGTATTCGACGATGTCCTCGCCCAGGACGTGTTCCGCCGTTGCCTTGACTTCTTCCCAGTTATCGATCGAAGCGCTCATCGGATACCTCGCGGAAGTCGTGGTCTATAGTGGGTGTGCAGCAACTTGTGCGCCATCAACGAACCCGGACTTCCCAAGAAGTTCTCGTACAGGTCTTCAATGGCCGGGTTCTCGTACGACTTGCGCAACTCCTTGCTGCTGTCGATGGCATAGAGGGCGGAAGCCCGCTGCCGAAGTAAGTCGGGATCCAAGACATGATATTCGCCCGAAGGATACGGCTGTCCGCCTCCGCCGATGCACCCCCCAGGACACGCCATGACCTCGATGACGTGAAAATCCCCTTCTCCCCGCACGACGCGATCGAGCAACGTTTTCGCATTCGTCAGCCCGTTCGCAACGCCGAGATGAATGTTCTTGTCGCCGATGGCAACGTACGTCTCACGGAGTCCCTCGACCGCCCGCACCTCGGTGAATTCGAGCCGTTGTGCCGGTTTGCCCGTCACCATCTCCGAAGCCGCCCGCAATGTCGCCTCCATGACACCGCCGGTCGTCCCGAAGATGTCGCCCGCCCCCGAAGCCAACCCCAGCGGTGCATCGAATTCACCGTCGGTGAGCCGCGTGAAGTCGATGCCGTAGCATTTGATCATCCAGATCAACTCGCGAGTGGTCAGCACGGCGTCGGTATACGGGCGTCCGTTTTCATCCTGGTGCTCCGGACGACTGGCCTCGTATTTCTTGGCCACACAGGGCATGACCGCCACCATATAGATATTCTCGGGATCGATCCCCTTCATCTTGGCGTAATACGTTTTCGCCAGCGTCGAAAGCATGCTCATCGGCGACTTACACGTCGAAGCGTGCGGGATCAGCTCAGGATAGAACTTCTCCATGAAGCTGATCCAACCGGGCGAGCAGGACGTGATCATCGGCAAGGGACCGCCGTCCTGAAGCCGATTCAGAAATTCGTGGGCCTCCTCGACGATCGTCAAATCCGCCCCAAAATCGGTATCGAACACGGCATCGAACCCCAGCAACCGCAGGGCCGTCACCATCTTCCCCGTGCACGGAGTGCCGGGCGGCAACCCGAACCCTTCGCCGATCGCCGCGCGAATCGAGGGGGCCGTTTGCACGACGACGTGCAGGTTCGGATTCGCCAACGCCTGCCAGACATCCTCGACGCTCGATTTTTCGAGGAACGCCGCGGTCGGACACACGTTGATGCACTGGCCACATTGGATGCAGACCGATTCATCCATCGGCGTCATATGGGCCGGAGCGACGACGGTATTGAACCCGCGTCCGTGCTGGCTGAGGTTGCACACGCCTTGAATCTCGGCACACACACGAACGCAGCGTCCGCACAGAATACACTTGTTCGGATTGCGAACGACGGCGCAACCGCTATCGTCGATGGGAAACTCTTTGCGTTTTCCCTCGAACAATCGTTTGCGGACCCCCAGCGAATATGCCAAGTTTTGCAGTTCGCAGTTTCCGTCACGATCGCACGTCTGGCAGTCACGGGGATGGTTGTCCAGCAGTAGTTCAACGATATCGCGACGTGCCTCTCGAATCTCCGGCGAATTCGTCACGACCTCCATGCCGTCCCAAACGTGCACACTACACGAAGCCATGTAGAAGCCGGTGTTTTTGACTTCGACCAGACAAACACGGCACGACCCGGCCAGACTCAGATCGGGATGATAACACAACCGTGGAATCCGAACGCCGATCTGTTCCGCCGCCTCCATGATCGTCGTTCCCTCGGGCACAGCGATCTGGGTGTCGTCGATCTTGACGTTTACGAGTTTCTTTTTCGGTCGAATCATGACGATGGTTTCCGTTGTCGGTCGACAGCTTGTCGAAAACAATTTCCGTCAGACGATGAAAGCCGAACCTGCTTTCGGCATCACAACCGCAACACGGCGTCGAAACGGCATACCTGATGACATCGGCCGCATTTGATGCAGGCGTTTTGGTCGATGACGTGCGGTTCCCGTCGCTTCCCCGAGATGCACTCCACCGGGCAGTTCCGGGCACATGCCGTGCACCCGATGCACTTTTCAGGATCGATTTCGTAGTGGATCAACGCCACGCACTTCTTGGCCGGACATCGCTTCTCGATCACGTGGGCCAAGTACTCGTCGCGGAAATGCGTCAACGTACTCAATACCGGGTTCGGTGCGGCACGTCCCAAGCCGCACAGCGACGCTTTTCGTACGAGTTTAGCCAACCGTTCGAGCTTATAGATATCCTCTTCCGACCCCTTGCCGTTCGTGATTCGCTCGAGGATTTCGAGCATCCGTGTCGTCCCTTCGCGGCACGGAGTGCATTTCCCGCACGACTCATCCTGCGAAAATGTGGTGAAAAACTTGGCGATATCGACCATGCAGTCGGTTTCGTCGAGAACGATCATTCCGCCGGATCCCATGATCGAACCGGCCTGCTGCAAGTTGTCGAAATCGACCTGCAGATCCAGCATTTGGGCCGGGATGCAGCCACCGGCAGGGCCGCCGGTCTGGACCGCCTTGATCTTCTTGCCGCCCGGCGGGCCGCCGCCGATATCTTCGACGATTTCCCGCAGAGTGATTCCCATGGGGACTTCGACCAACCCGGTGTGCCGGACCTTTCCGGCCAAGGCAAACACCTTCGTGCCGCCGCTCTTTTCGGTACCGATCCGTTTGAACCAGTCGGCCCCATAGGCGATGATGACCGGTACGTTCGCAAACGTTTCCACGTTATTGATGACCGTCGGCTTGCCCCACAAGCCGGCCTCGGTCGGAAACGGCGGACGAATCCGCGGCTGCCCTCGCTCACCCTCGATTGAATGGATCAAGGCCGTTTCTTCGCCGCACACGAAGGCCCCCGCCCCGAGGCGAACCTCGAGGTCGAAATCGAATCCCGAGCCGAGGATGTTCTTTCCCAACAGCCCCCATTCGCGGCAAAGCCGAATCGCATTTTCGATCCGCTCGATGGCCAAGGGATATTCGGCCCGAATATAGAAGAACCCCTTTTGAGCCCCGATCGCGTAAGCCCCGATGATCATGCCTTCGACGACGTTCAACGGATCGGATTCCAACATACTGCGATCCATGAACGCCCCGGGATCCCCTTCGTCGGCATTGCAGATGATGTAGCGAGTCTTTTTCGACGATTTCCTCGCGAACGACCACTTGACACCCGTGGGGAACCCACCGCCGCCCCGCCCGCGCAAGTTCGACCGGGTAATCTCTTCGATCACCCATTCGGGATCACCTTGCGACAGGACCTTCGCCAAGGCTTCAAAGCCTCGAAAATGCAAGTATTCTTCGATACTCGTCGGATCGAGTACGCCGTTATGACGCAAGGCGACTCGAGTCTGGCGATTGAAGAAGGCCACATCACCGTACAGTTCGAAGAAATCACGGCTGACCGGTTCGTCCCGCACCACGAGCCGTTCGACGATCCTTCCGCCCTGCAAGTGTTCGCGAACGACCTCTTCGAGATCGGCTTCGTTCTTCAATCGATAGAGAACATTCTCGGGACGGATCAGAACGTGCGTGCATTTCCCCTCCATTTCGGCACTGCACGCCCCGAAACAACTAGCCGGTGTCACACGACACGTCTGCTCCGACACCCCGAGTTCGCGAAGACGATCGGCGATCGCCCCACCGCAGATTTTCTCTCCATGAAAACCGCATCTGGCTGAACCGCAGTTAAGCAGCTCATGGCGAGTGAGTTCCTCCACCGGCCCGTCCAGAACGTACTCGAGCAGAGGCTCACCCTTCATGATGTGACGGGTGAAGATTTCGTGTACGATCTTTCGGTCGACGCGCTGATACTTCACCGGAATCTCACCCGCCCGGAAAATACCGACGATCGGCTCGCGACTACACCGGCCCGTACAACCGGTCTGCCTCAGCACGATGTCGGTTCTTCCCGAAGCCGCGATGTGCTTGCGAAACTCGTCCAGGACCTCGAGCGATCCTGCGGCATGTTCACACGTCGCCGACCCGACCTGGATGAAGGTGTATCCCTCCCGGGATCGGGCCGCATAGGCCTCGTCGGCCTTCTTCCGCAACTCTTGCAGCGCTTCGAGAACTTGCTGATTCACTGCCGTCCCTCGTATTCAAAGCGGAGTGTTCCAATAACCTCCCGAGTATCCTGCCGAACCGCCCGGCCTCCGCGGCGGTATCGACCGCCATCATGGCGACACCGCGAAGCGACTCTGCTTTCGAGCCGGGTTATGCGACCGTCACGGCGCACTCGGGGCGCACACGGTAGATAACCTCAAGTCGGTCCGCAGTTCCGACAAGACGCGATCCTTTGCCTTCCGGAAACAAAAGACGGGAATATTCCTTTACACCGATCGAAGCGTGAGAACGCAATGCTGCCTTACCGAAGGGAACGAAGGCCTTGCAACCTCGCTCAAGGGAGGTCACGTCGAAGTAGTGGGAAGCCGAAACGGGAATGTTCTCGCGAATCGTGACCTGCCTCTCACAAATGTCTCCAATTCGACACTTGCCTGCAAGTCCTCGGCTCTCATTTTTTCAATTCGACGCACACCCCAACCGGCAAGGCCCGAGCCACAACTGCCTTCTCACGGCTCGCGGCACGGCCGCTCGGTCCTCACACAAGTCCTTACGCCCTATCTCGGACTTGGTTCACCCGCCGGTCCTAAAAGTGTCACGCCCCCGTTTGCCGAGCCTGTTTCACTGCTCTGTACGACACGACTGCTAAACCGAAAAGCGGGACCACCATTGGGGTGATCCCGCCAGTATTTCATCGGCAAGATGCTCAGGAATGATTTCGGTTCACACTTTGCAGCCCACCTTTTCAATACTCGTCACGGCACACACGGTCTTCTCGTCCCCACCCTTCCCCGTCTTCCTCGTCGGGCTCGACCGGCATCCCGTATGCCTCGTCGAGCCACCGACCAAGATCGATCCGTTTGCAGCGTAGGCTGCAAAAAGGCATCGCCTTCGGATCGGCATCCGGTAGAAACTCGCAACCGCAAATCGGACAGACCATCGGCTTCATGATCGTTTCACCGCTCCGGACCATCCGACCCTACCAAGTGAAACCGCGATTCCCGGCATGATCAGTCTTTCTTTGCCCCATTCTTGCCGTTACCGCTACCGCTCGACTTATCCTTGGCTGCTCCTTGTTTGTACGAACTGCTGCGGTAATCGGTCTGATAGAAACCGGACCCCTTGAACAAGATCGCCGCCCCTGGCCCGATCAACCGTCGAAGCTTCCGTTTCCCGCAGGCAGGGCATTTCTTCAAGGGCGCTGCCGTGATCGATTGAAACTCCTCAAATTCATGATCACAAGCATCACAATGGTAATCATATGTAGGCATGACGATCCTCACCAAAGAAGAATTACCAAAACCATCTCGTTTTGCGATTTCGCTCACACTCTATCGACCACACGTCACACGCCTTCACGCGCAGCGTGCTTCAACTACGGTTCTTGTTCGGTTGTCTCTTCGGCACACTCTTCATCGCCGGACGTGTGCGTGTCATCGGCCTCGGGCTGAAACGACACGATGACCTGACTCGGTCGCACAACGCGATCGTGCAAGGTGTAACCTTCCTGCGTCACGTACACAACCGTGTTCGGCGGATGGTCGTTGCTTGGCTGCCTTGAAATCGCTTCGTGCAAATTCGGATCGAACGGGCTGCCCTCGGCTTCAATGCGAACGCAATGATGCTTGCAGAACGTGTCCTCGATTTGCTTGAGCACCATCTTCAATCCCGAGAGCAACGCCTCGATGTCATGATTCTGCTCTGCGGAATCGACGGCCCGCTTCAAGTTGTCGACGATCGGCAACAGGTCACGGAAAAGATCCATGCCTGCGTATTTGCGTTCTTCCTGGGCTTGGCGCGTTACACGCTTGCGGTAATTCTCGAGTTCGGCCTGCCAGCGCATGGCGCGCTCGTTGGCTTCGGCAAGTTGGGCTCGCAAGTTCTCGAGCTCCGCCTCGGCCGATGCCTCACACGCAACCTCTTCCGCGACGGTCGTCGCCTCTTCTTCGGCGGCCATCGAAGCTTCGTTCCCACTCTCATCGGATGTCGCCGAAGCAAACTCCGGCTCGAGCGACCGCTGTTCGTCTTCGGTTCGCTTCTCTTCCGCGGCCTTGGCTGCTTGTTGTTCCGTCGGTTTATGTTTCTTGCTCATGGCGTTCGTCTCCTCGCGCCAAGTTTTGGTCGTTCTTTGCTCCCGGCGAAAGCCACACGTTGCCGCACGCGGCTAGGCGTCGCCGCGGAACAATTCCCGCACCTTGTCGAAAAAGCCTTTACGTTGCGGCAACACGTCGCTTTCTTCGATTTCGGCAAGCGTTTCGAGCACCTCGCGATGACGACGGCTGAGGTGCTTGGGCACTTCGATATACACCTGCACAAGCAAGTCACCGCGCCGTGTCGACCGTGGAGAGGGCATACCACGTCCCCGCAGCGGAAACACATCGCCGCTTTGGGTTCCTGCCGGAATCCTTAGCGTTTCCGGACCGTCCAAGGTCGGCACTTCGATCGTTGCCCCAAGCGCGGCCTGGGGATACGTGATGGGCACACGGCATATCAAGTGCTGCCCGTCACGTTGAAACAAGGGATGTTCCTTGACGTGGATGAAGCAATAACAATCGCCTCGCAGGCCGCTGTCGGGATCGATATCTCCTTCACCCTGAAGCCGCAGTCGCGTGTTCGTGTCGACGCCCGGAGGGATCTTGACTTCGCGGACGACCTCTTCGACGACCAATCGCTCTCCGCGACATTCGCGGCATTTGTCCTTGACCAGCTTGCCCCGTCCACCGCAGGCCGGACACGTCGACTGGACGGAGAAAAAACCCGCCGACTGGACGACGCGTCCTCGGCCGCCGCAGTATTGGCACACCACGGGCTGCGACCCCGCCCTTGCGCCCGACCCGTCACATGCGTCGCAAATGCGGTGGCGATGAAATCGAACGGTTTTCGTGGCCCCTCTGGCTGCCTCGACGAGATCAAGCGTCACCTCGCATCGAATGTCGGCACCGCGCCGCGCGCGTCGCGTTCTTCCGCCGCCAAAAATGTCGCCGAACAGGCCGTCGCCGAAAATGTCGCCGAACGCCTCGAAAATATCGTTGACGTCGTGAAATCGCGCTCCGCCCGCGGCTCCGCCGTTGACGCCCGCATGCCCGTATCGGTCGTATACTGCCCGTTTTTCGGGATCGCTGAGAACCTCGAACGCCTCGGCGGCTTCTTTGAATTTCTCGACGGCTTCTTCGTCGCCGGGATTGCGGTCAGGATGGTATTTCAGCGCAAGCTTGCGGTAGGCTTGAGCGATTTCCTTTTCGCTCGCGTTTCGATCGACGCCCAAGATTTCGTAGTAATCACGCTTTTCGGCCATCGTTGCCATGGCTCTTGTCAGAAGTCCGAATCGTTTCCCGCGACGGTTTCGACGCTGCGTACGACATCTGCTTTTTCGTCAATGCCGCCACACCGCTTTTTCGGCCGGCGTCTCGGTACAGCCCTACCGAGCGACATTTCGCTAACGGCATCGAAACCGTTGATTGTCGTCTTGTCATGGCAACAGGGCCACCCCTCGACTTGGAGAGGCGGCCCGTCGCCGTCTTGCTACCGAAAAAACGTCCGGGCGAAGATCAGGCCCGTCCCCTCAGCGGACCGCGCCTTCGACCAATTGGTCTTCCTCGTCTTCCTTCGGGATGTCGGTGACCAAAGCCTCGGTCGTCAGCATCAGCCCGGCGATACTGGCGGCATTTTCCAACGCACACCGCACGACCTTTGCCGGATCGATCACACCGGCTTTCATCAGGTCGCAATATTCACCGGTAAGCGCGTTGAAGCCGTAGTTGCCGTCCTTCTGGAGGACCTGATCGATGACAACGTCACCGTCCAGGCCGCAGTTTTCCGCGATCTGGGCCAAGGGACGTCGAATCGCACGGGTCACGATGTCGACGCCGATCTTCTCGTCTCCGCGGGCGTTGTTCCGCGCCTTTTCGAGCGCGGGCAGACAACGCAACAGGGCCGTGCCGCCGCCGGGGACGATTCCTTCCTCGGCAGCCGCTCGCGTAGCGTGCAAGGCGTCTTCCACACGGGCTTTCGTCTGCTTCATCTCGGCCTCGGTGGTTCCGCCGACTTCGACGATCGCCACACCACCGCAGATTTTCGCCAGGCGTTCCTGGTACTTCTCGCGATCGTAGTCGCTGTCGGTGGTTTCGATCAGTTTGCGCAACTGATCGGCACGCGCGGTGATGTCGGCCTTCTTGCCGGCACCTTCGATGATCGTCGTGCTGTCCTTGTCGACGGTAATCTTCTTCGCGCGGCCGAGATGTTCCAAGCCCACGTTTTCGAGCTTGATGCCCAGATCTTCGCTGATCACCGTACCGCCGGTAACGATGGCGATGTCTCCCAGCATCGCCTTGCGCCGATCACCGAAGCCGGGTGCCTTGACCGCACAAATATTCAGCACCCCGCGCAGCTTGTTGACGACCAGTGCCGTGAGGGCCTCGCCCTCGATGTCTTCGGCGATGATCAGCAAGGGTTTGCCGGTCTGGGCCGTCTTCTCCAACAACGGGATCAGATCTCGCAAATTCGTGATCTTCTTCTCGTGGATGAGGATGTACGCATCCTCGAGATAGCAGTCCATCTCGGGCGCCCGGTTGATGAAGTAGGGCGACAGGTATCCCTTGTCGAACTGCATACCTTCCACGATACGATACGTCGTTTGGGCCGACTTGCCTTCTTCGACGGTGATCACCCCGTCCTTGCCGACCTTCTCCATCGCCTCGGCCAACAAATTTCCGATGGCCTCGTCGTTGTTCGCGCTGATCGTACCCACATGCGCCAATTGTTTTTGGTTCTCGACGCGCTGGGCCATATCCATCAAATGGGACACAACGGCGTCGACTGCCATATCGATTCCGCGGCGCACGGCCGTCGGGTTGCAACCGGCCGCCACATTACGCAACCCTTCTTTGAGGATTGCATGCGCCAAGACGGTCGCCGTCGTCGTCCCGTCACCGGCGGTATCCGACGTCTTAGAGGCGACTTCGTTCACAAGCTTGGCGCCCATGTTTTCGAACTTGTCTTCCAGTTCGACTTCTTTGGCCACGGTGACGCCGTCTTTTGTGACTTGCGGACCGCCGTAGCTCTTGGAAAGGATCACGTTGTGGCCGGTCGGCCCCAGCGTGACGGCGACGACCTTGGCCAGCTTTTCAACACCTCGCAACAAGCGGTTGCGAGCGTCGTCCGAATAGAGCAATTGTTTCGCCACGATTGCGGCTCCTTTATTTCCTCACGACAAAACCAGGATCATTCTGCGGTCGGACGAATTCGTCCGACCGCCCGCTTCGCTTCATTTGACGACCTTGGCCAAGACTTCGCTTTCCCGCAGAATCTTCAGCTCTTTGCCGTCCACTTCGATATCGCTTCCGGCATACTTGCCGAAGATCACTTCGTCGCCGACGGCCACCGACATCTCGCCTCGCGAGCCGTCGTCGAGGAGCTTACCCGGCCCGACGGCCAAGACGGTACCGCGTTGCGGTTTTTCCTTCGCGGTGTCGGGCAGGACGATACCGCCTGCGGTCGTCTCTTCCGCAGCCACGGGTTCGACAACGATCCGATCATCGAGAGGACGCAGATTAATCTTGCTCATCGTCTTTCACCCTTTCCGATTATCTGTATTCTCGACCTTTTTGAGGAAACGTTTCTCAATCAAAGCCCGTACCCGGCGGACTTCAGAAGTCCATGCCCCCCATTCCGTCCATGCCGGGTTGACCGTTGTTGTCCGACGGTTTTTCCTTCTTGGGAATCTCGGTCACCAGGCACGATGTGGTCAACAGGAGCGAAGCAATACTTGCAGCATTTTCGATCGCTACCCGAACGACCTTCGCCGGGTCGATAATTCCTTGCTCGAACATATCGCCGTAGGTGTCGGTCAAGGCGTTGTAGCCTTCCGTCTTCTTCATCCCCTTGACGCGGTTGACGACGACGGCCCCAGACTGGCCGGCGTTCTCGGCGATCGTCCGCAACGGAATCTCAAGCACATCGGCCACGATTTGCACGCCCAAAGCCTCGTCGCCCGAAGCTTGCACTTTCGCAACGGCGTCGGCACTGCGCAACAGTGCCACACCACCGCCGGGCACGATGCCCTCGGCCAAGGCGGCTTGGGTCGCGGCTTTCGCATCGTCGACCAAGGCCTTACGCTCTTTCATTTCGGTTTCGGTGGCGGCGCCCACGTAGATCTGCGCGACACCACCGGACAATTTCGCCAACCGTTCCTGGAGTTTTTCGCGATCGTAATCGCTGGTGGTCGTTTCGAGTTCCTGACGAATCTGTTCGCAACGACCGGCGATCTCTTCTTTCTTTCCGCCGCCGCCGACGATCGTCGTGTAATCGGAACCGACGACGATCTTCTTCGCAGTTCCCAAGTCTGCGAGCTTGATCGACTCGAGCTTGATCCCCAGGTCCTTGAAGATCGCCTTACCGCCGGTCAGGGTGGCGATGTCGCCCAACATCGCTTTCCGGCGTTCACCATACGCAGGCGCCTTGACGGCACACACATTCAAGATGCCGCGAAGCTTGTTCACGACCAGCGTGGCCAACGCTTCACCTTCGACATCCTCGGCGACGATCAACAGCGGTTTATTCGCCTTGCTGACCGCCTCGAGAAGGGGTACCAACGCACGGGCGTTGGAAATCTTTTCCTCGTGAACCAGCACGAGGCAGTTTTCGAGTTCAGCCACCTGCTCGTCAGGATTGGTGACGAAGTGCGGCGACAGGTAACCGCGGTCGAACTGCATCCCTTCGACGACCTCGACGTACGTCTCGGCCTGTTTGCCTTCCTCGACGGTGATGGCCCCGTCTTTACCGACCTTGATGAACGCGTCGGCCAGCACGGCCCCGATCGACGGATCATTATTCCCGGCGATGGTGCCGACCTGGGCGATCTCTTTTTTGTTTTTCGGATCGATCGGCTTGGCCTGCTTGCGAATCGACTCGACGACGGCCTCGACGGCCTTATGAATGCCTCGCGACAAGGCCATCGGATCGGCGCCGGCGGCGATCATCTTCAGGCCGCGCGTGTAGATGGCCTCTGCCAAAACGGTCGCCGTGGTCGTCCCATCACCCGCGACATCGTTCGTCTTGGAAGCCGCTTCGCGGACGAGCTTGGCCGCAAGATTCTCGTACGGATCCTGGAGATCGACGTCCTCGGCTACCGTCACGCCGTCTTTGGTGATCTTCGGGGATCCCCATCCTTTGTCGAGCACAACGTTCCGCCCCCGCGGGCCGAGCGTCGCTTTCACGGCACGAGCCAATTTGCTCACCCCGCTGGCAAGCGACTGCCGGGCCGCTTCCTCGAATTGCATTTGTTTCGCCACAGTGGGTTCCTCCTTTTCCAACGGTCGCAATCATGGACCGATGCCGAATCCGGCCGTTTCTGCCCCGACACTCGCCGACGCTCGGCTCGTCGAAGCGAAACAGCCCACCACAGAGGTATTTCTTTCTAGCCAAAATCGTGCAGCTTCCCGTCGGGCAGTCGATCGCCATCCGCACACGAATCCCCGAACAGGAATCGCCCCCTCCCAAAGCAAGAAGCGTGCCGATCAAGACACAAATTCATAAGACATTTTACAGACTACAGTTACGTCGAATGTCCCAAAGTCCGTTCGGCACACGTTTGGCAGTCACCCGGCCTTGTGGTATGCCAATTTGGCAGACAGGCCCGACGAATCACCACCATCCAGCGTCCACCGTCCACCGCCGAAAACCGACCGCTACGACTTCCCGGTACCCACCCGACTGAGGGAGCTGCTTTGCCCAAACGAATCCGTTCCCGGCAAAGGCGGCAATGTCTGCCAAATTGACAGCAAGCCTGCCGCAAAATTTGTCGTTTTGCCGCAACGCGACCACCGATGGGCGGGAGCCATCAGGGGCAGGCCACACAGCGCAAACCACGAACAGAAGACAACTTGCGACAAATCCGCCCATCAATGCAACAGCCGACGTGCTCTTTTTTGATTTTGGCACGCCCGTTGCAAATGCTGATCTACGGCGGCAAGAGAAGCCCCGACACCAACCGCGCCTCGATCGTCTCCGTCGGCGCCCTACAGGAAACGGGCATCTCGGCGGTGAAAAGCACGGAGGCCGACGAGACGAAGTTACGAGACGCGATCAATATAAACCTTTCCTTACGACGGCGTTCCGGCATTGCCGGAGAAGATATGGTGAACCGTGGTAGCCGGGCATTGCCCCGGCAGGCGAATCATCAAGGTGAAACAGGCGGAAAGGAGGTGTAGCCATGACGAGGACCTTGGTTCCTTGGACTGCGACGGCTCCGGACCGTGTGTTTGACACCTTGCGGCGCGAGATGAACGAGTTGATGGAGCAATTCTTCGGGGCTGAGACCAACGGCCGCCATGGCGCGCCGTGGTATGCTCCGCGGGTCAACCTGGCCGAGACGGACAAGGAGTTCGAGTTGACGGTCGACCTGCCGGGCATGGACCCCGAAGACTTCCAGGTGGAACTCAAGGAAGGGCAACTGTGGATCAGCGGTGAACGCAAGGAAGAGAAGGAAGAAAAAGGCAAGACCTATCACCGCGTGGAACGGCAGTACGGCAAGTTCCAGCGGGTGATCCCGCTCCCCGCTGCGGTCAATGCCGATAAGATCGAGGCGGAATACCGCAACGGTGTGCTGCGGATCACGGTGCCCAAGGACGAAGCCGCTCAGCCGAAGCGCATCAGCGTGAAGAAAGCCGGGTGAGCTTCGAACGGGCGCGGTGCATGCGTCCCGCCGATCCTACGTGCCGTGCGCCGACTGTAGGGAAGCGGTCCGGAACGCTGACCGTTCGGTACTGTCGGCCCCTTCGGCTCGCCGCTTCTTCGGCGGCCGAGGGGCTACTTTCGTTTCTTGCTGCACCTTTCCGCCGCGAATCAAAACGTGATGTCGGCCAGCCCGGGATAATCCGCGGGATGCAGCATCCGAAGGTACTGCACGCCGAGCTGATAGAAACCGGCTCCCATCGGGCTGAGGTGAATAGCCTTCGCGTGCACGAACTGCGTATTGCCCTCATGGCGGAAGGCCAAAATCACTTCATCGACGCCCCGAGGCTCACTCAACACGAGGGATGCTCCCCCGCTGGAAACTTCCTTCGTCACAGCGGCGAACATCTTCGTGAAGTCGGGCTTCTTGTTCTCAAACGGGATGACCAGCGTCACGACGGTCATCCGTACACGGCTTTCGGCGCGATTCCCGAATTCGAAGTCTTGTAAGTCGGGACAATTATTGTTGACCAGCTTCAGCATGAAGCTGCGAACATCCAGTTTCGGATCACGAGCAAAAAGCCACATCGAACGTCGCCCCTCCTGTTGCCGCCGTCCACGGATGCGCAAGGCGCCGGAATCCACCGACGCGATCTATTTCCCCAACAAGTCTAGTTCACTTCCTGTGGGCGTGTCGGCCGGGCCGAGCAAGTGGAGCGTAACCGCAATGGGGTTCGGCGACTAGGCGAGCCGATTGTGTCGAATTTTCCGCGCCATGAACGGCAAAGTCCTGGGCTTTCGTACTTGCCGTCCGACGCCTCGTTCGGTGATGCAGACGGCCCGGCGAGCCTTCCTCAAGCCACTTGGAAGCCAAGTCTTGACCCTTTGCAGAATTGAGCTAGAAATGGGAGATTATCGCTCGATCGTCATGGGCCGTCGGCAGACGGCGCCGCTCGACATGACAGTTCGCATCGACGAGACATCTGCGGTTTCTTCAGGCGAGAATCAGGACATGACAACGTCACGAGAACGGGTCGTCAATGCGTTGAACTTCGAACCGGTCGACCGCATCCCGCGAGACTTGTGGCTTCCGCCCGAATCTATGTCCCGTCGCCGTGATGAACTCGCCGAGCTGTTGCTGCGGTTCCCTAGCGATTTCGAGCGACCGTCCGGATTTTATCCTGCCGGCAAGCGCACTTCGGGCGATCGGAGCACGCCCGGCGCCTATACCGATGCCTGGGGATGCACCTGGGAGATTTCGCATACGGACGGGTCTGCTACACTACTTCGGCCCGCGATTACCTCTAAAAAGAAGATGTGCACGTACGAGCCGCCAATGGAGGTCGTCGAAAATCTCGACCCGACTCCGGTGGACGAAATCGCGGCCGAATCATCCCGCTTCGTTTTGCCGTGGACCGACATTAGTCTCGTTCGTCGAATGATCTCGCTCGTCGGCGAAGAACGCTTTCAGACCGAGATACGCGATACTGCGTCCGACATCTTTGCGCTGCTTGAGGCGATCGACACGTACAATACTGCAGAAATCGAAAAATGGGCCGAAAGCAACGTCGACGGCATCATGCTGGTCGACGACTGGGCCGATGCAAATCGGCTCAACCTGCCGCTCGGCGTCCTGCGAAATCACATTTTGCCGCGGCTGGCCCATTACGGCGAAATCTTGTGCGAGGCCGACAAGTTCGTATTCTTGAGCGTAACCGGTAACATCACGAAGATACTTCCGGAACTGATCGAGGCGGGTATCGATTGCCTCCACACCGATCTCGCGGGATGGGACTTAGAACGAAGCGCCGAATCAATCAGGGGAAAATTGGCAATCTGGGCAGCGCCCGCTATTGAAACATCTTCATCTTCCGACACGGAAGAAAGCGGCCCGCGGGAAACGATTCAACGCCTCGTAAAGGTGTTCCAGCCACAAAACGGAGGATTTATCGCGGGGTTCACTTGGGACGAGTCGGTATCGTTCTACAGCGCCTGCGCGGTGTTCGACGAATGGAACTTCGCGGTAGGTACCCCATCGGCCTAGTTTTCGACACGACACCTCGAGGGGCCCCAGGGTAGGCATGTGGATTCCGCCTTCGCGCGTTTTGGTTGCGTGGCGGGTTTACGAAGGCGTAGAATACATGTGTCTCGAAAGAAGGGAGTCCTGAAAGGGTGAAATAATGTTCCACCCAGTCCTCGTGGTGTCAGCGACCGTTCTTGTGCTTTTCATGGTCGCCGGTCTGGCATGGACGCCCGCTCGTCGCTTTTTATCCCGCAGCCGGATTGCCGACGCAAAGCGATCGTTTCGCCGCCGTCGGGAACATCTGGAAGCAAGCTTCGTTTGCTTGGTAGCTCGCCGTGCCGAAGTGGATGTCGATGACGTCCAGTGTGAGTTCGAAGATGAAATTCTTTTCGTGCGGCATCGTGAAACCGGCGAAATCTCGGCGCTGGTCGGCATCGCGATTGATGTTCGTATGCCCGGCCAAACATTCGCCGATCGTTCACTCGGCCTGCAACGAGCGGTCGCCTGGTTCCGTCTGGGACCGGACGGCTGGCAGGCGACGGAACGACCGCTCATGAACCTAAGCCCGCGAGAAGCCTTGAACCGACTGGGCAGTCAACTGGAACCCCTAGGCTTGGAACGCCCGCGACCGCGAACCGTAAGCTCTTGAAGGAAGGCCGCCGCGTTTCTCTGGACGAGCCGACCGCGCCCGCCCCCCTTGGGAACCGTTACTTGCTTTGTCGGGCTTGCTCCAACTGCTGGGTCAACGCCTCGACCTCCGACGGATCCAAGAATTGAACCACCAGCTTCTTGATCTCGTCGAACATGGCATCGACGCGTCGCTGCGAAGCGGGATCGTCACAAACGGTGAGCTGTTGTTGTTGAGTCAACTCGTTGACGAACTGCTCGCGCGTTTTCAGGCCTCGGGCCTCCGTCAGTAGGCGATCGGCAGTGTCAAAATCACCGTTTTCCAAAGCGCGACGGGCACGAGCGAGCAACAACGTCCGCCGCGTCACCAAATCCATCAGTTCATCCTGGACGCCGATCAAGTATCCTTCGGCCGCCAAACGCTGGTCGTCATTGGGAAGAGCGGCTTCCAAAACCGGCTCCAGACCGGGGACGACCGGTAAACGGGCCAATTGACGCGAGCCGTGTTTGACGATCAATTCTCGCAAGGGTGACACGTCAACCGGAGAAATCTCGACCGCGCCCTGAAAATCGGTCCGTCCGATCCGCTGATAATGGTCTTCACCCGGCGACTTTGCGTAGATGTCGTAGCCGACCAAGGGCGTCTTTTCTTCTCCCGGTGAGAACAACACCAATCGCGTCGTTCCCTCCTGCGGACGCACTAGACGGGTGATCTGGCGCACGCGTCCGCGCCGTCTGGCGCTGAACGCATTCCGCAAGCCCGAATACACGCTGCTGATCAGCTTCCCTCCGTCCTCGACCTGGTCGATTTGCAAGTACGACCAAGGAACTCGCACGATCGCCCGCGCCTTCCCGAACCGATCTTCGTATCGCACAAACGATTCAAAGATGGCGCCGACCGCAATCTGATCCAACCGCTCGTCTCGAGCCGGCAAAGCCCCTGCCCGCAACCGTAATTGCACCGAATCAGATTCGATGACGGCAATTCGAGCCAATGGCGTGAAAGCTCTACGAACTGTCTCTTCAACGGCCTCCGACAACAGTGAACTGTCGGGAGCGTAGCCCTCGACGGGAACTCCAAACGACTCCAAGGCGACATCCCAATCGCAGGCCCTCAAGTGCAGTCCGTCGATTTCTTCCGATACGACGACGAGAATGACC
Source organism: Thermostilla marina (assembly GCF_054657455.1). Lineage (NCBI taxonomy): Bacteria > Pseudomonadati > Planctomycetota > Planctomycetia > Pirellulales > Thermoguttaceae > Thermostilla > Thermostilla marina. Next base: position 3,156,289 of record NZ_BAAHYR010000001.1, read on the forward strand.
TTGTCCCACTTCTTGGGATCGCGCCAATCTTCGGGAAACGCGTCTTTGTCTACGTTGTTCCAATCCGCCAGAATCACCGAACGCAAACTGGGAGGACACATGCCCCCCGAGACATCCCAGCGCGCCGCGGCCGCATAATCAAGCGACGCCACCACGGCCGGCAACACTTCGCTCTCCAGCAACGATTCGAGTTCGATACAGTCATCTGCGGCAATCACGATACGAACCTTGTACGGCGTCAGCTCCCACATCGATTGCGCGCAGAGGTTGGGGGCATTCGACACTGCGAACGCAAGGCCGACCGCCGCAGCGAAGAAACACGAACTCGGTATCTTCAACCGATTCATTGCGTCTCCAACATCGGTGGTTGAATGCGCCACTTTTCCACGCTCTGGTACAAGACGACCGGCTGACGCCCGCCGGGATCCAGTCGATTGCGATAGGCATAATAGTCACGCAGTTGCCACAGCGGAATGATGGTCACATCGTCATGAACAAGCCGGTGGATCTTGCGGAGTCGGCGTCCGATCTCACGCCAGTCGACGGCCTCGGCCAGTTCGTCCATCGCTTGGAGTAGATAAGGCGAGACCTCTCCCCGAACAGGCCCTCCTTTTCCCAACAATCGGTAGACATCGACGATCGGCTCCCACATGGCGACTTCGCAATAATAGAAGTCGATCTCATCACCCTGTGTTTGCCACTGCGAATAAGTCATCGGGACGAGCTCTATCTCCATCCCCAGTAACTCGAGTTGTTCTTCGATTTCGGAGCACGCTTCGGCAGCCAACTCCGTCGGTGGGTGTCCGATCGTCAACTCAAGCGAATCCGGGAAAGGCTCGCCGCCCTTCTCGGCCTTCGCAGCCGCCTGTGAGAACGCAACCTCGCCGAGTGCCAACGCCAAGGCGGGATCGTACGGCCGAGGCTCAATCGTATCGTCGTAGGCGTAATCGAGCGGATCGTCGAACGACACACCTTGAGCGAAAGGGCCGCTGACGACCTGACAGCCCGGCGTTTCGCTCCCACCGAGCAGATTGTTCAAGATACGCTCGCGGTTGATTCCGTACACGATTGCACGCCGCAAATCCCGATTGCCGGCCAACGGGCGTTCCAGATTCGGCACGAGACAATGCACCAAAGGAACCGCGTATTGTTCCACGACGATGCCCGGTTCTTCCCGAACCATCGGCAGTTCCCAGGGGTTGATCCGGTCGACGATGTCGACTTCGCCGCGGCGGAGCGCCCGCAAGCCGTCCCGACCGCGAGCAAAGTACTCCTCGACGATCTCGGCCGGTTGGGCGGCTTCTTTGGCTGCATACCCGGCAAGTTCTTGGAAAACGCGTTCCCGCTCATTGGATAGTGAAGGCACCGGGGTGTACGGCCCCGTTCCCGGCGGTTCTTCGTCGTGCCAGTTCGCGCCGACCATCACCCACGGACCGATCCGGCAGCGCAAGAGTCCCTCAGGACGCACGAACGCGTGTCGCAGATCGACGTCGACCACCCGGCCTTCGCGGGTTGCCACGCGTTCGACAATGGACGCCCACTGGGGGGCGTACTGCGCCGACTCGGGCGACGTCATAGCGAGCATGTAGGATGCCAAGTCAGCCGCAGAAAACGTCAACTCCGCCGCATTCGGAAAAGGCCGTTCGGTCTCCAGGGTCAACGACAACCTCGCGCCGAGATTCTCGATGCGCAAGGTTCCCCACGGACACACATATGTACCACCCTCTTGGCCGGGGCCGGTAAACTCCATCAAGGTGCGGTACAGCAATCGACCGGTCCGACGTGCATTCCAGTCGCAAAGTGATGCCGGGTCCTGGATGTCGGCGAACCCCAACACGCCGACGCGCACGCGTGGAAAACGCCGAAAAGCCTCTTGCACGGGCTCGGCAATGCCGGGTAAAGCAGGCCATATTTGCAACACTTTGCGGGCCGACGAAGCCGCCTCGCGATCCCTTCCGGCTTCGAGTGCCGCACGCAGTTGTTCGGCCAATTTCGTCGCTTCGGCAATCCAACGTTGCCTCCATTTTGCAACCGCAGGATCGTCAGGATAGTGCGATTCAAGCCTTTCCAACAATTCGCGTGCGGCCGGAACCTCGTTGCGCGACACATAATCTTCGATCAACTTGTCGATCGCCAACGAGTACGTTTCTTGCAAGCCTGGATACTCTGCGTCGAGTTCATACAGTCGTTCAAGGTCGGCCAACGCTCGATCGTAAACGTGTCGATCCACGAAGTCTTGCGACTCGGCCAATAACAGTTTGGCGTATACTTCGTCTCGTCCCGGCCATTCGGGATAGTTGTCGATCATGAAGAGCAAGTGATCGAACGCCGACTCGAACTTTTTCTCGTCGATCAAGCGAGACGCTTCATTCAGGATCAATTGAGGAAACGGTCGCACCTCGACGACATGCGGCCAGGCAACGCGATATTTTTCGCCGGGCTTATCGACCAGTTCGACTTCCAAGAACCCTTGTTTGGGCAACGTTTCGGGAAAACGGCCGTCGGGCCACTCGATCGGCTCGACCTTCAATATGAGATTGTCGTTCGCCGCGTCGAGTTGGATTTCGTCATACGGCAGGCGGTCGTAGAGGGGGACTTCCGACTCCGCCACGCCCTGCGGTTCCGTCTCTTGAGCGCGTAGCGAAACCGGCCCGGGCAACACGCCCAACACGAGCACACAAAAAAACCATACGAGCGATTTCCACCCCCACGCCGTCATACCGCGCAAGGGCGCACGACGCGGCTTGCGACGAGGTTCCATGCCCCCGCCGTCGCGAATCTCCGGGCGTCGATCGATCACGTCACAAGTATGTCGAATCATGGTTCGTGCCGGAATTGCAACGCCTTACTCGGTTCGTTCAGCGACAACAAAGGCTCGGCATCGAGGAAGACGAGGTGTCCGTCCGTCGTTCCTACGACGATCGTCCCCTGGATGTCGACCGGGCCCGTCGCAAGCGGAACGCGCAGTTCCGACCGATCGAGGATCTTTCCTTGGGCCGGATCAACACGCAACACGAGGCCGCGTCGCGTCGCGAGAAGCACGTCTTTCCCCAAAGGCCACGGTCGCCCCACCGGTCGATCGCCTTGGAGTTCGATCCGACCGCAAATCTTCGGTGACGCGTCGATAACGCACAATCGCGAGTCATCCGTTGCCAGGAATGCGTATTCACCGACGGCAATTGGTCCCCAGGCACAACGCCCTTCCAATTCCAGCTCGCCTACCGATTCCAAATCGGGCAAGCGGTGTGCATGGATGGTATGACGAGAATCGACGGTAAGCACGATATCGCCCAAGATCACGATACCGCAATCCGTCACGTCTGCCTCGACCGCGGCTTCCAGGGCCACATGTCGCGTCGGTGCATCGCGAAGGCGCACGCGATACATGCCGTGCTCGCGGTCGGCCAGCAATGCTTCGCCTTCCGCTGTTCCCACGGCGTCGACCCACGTAAATCGTTCACGTGGAGCCGCCGGGAGTTGCAAGGGGTGATATTCGCCCTTACCGCTCTCCCAGTTTACCGCATATACGTGGCCGCCCTCGCTTGCCGTAATGAATTGGCCGTTTACGAAGGCCGCCGGTGCCGTTACCGGTTCCGGAAAACGAACGGCCGTCGCCTGCGAGGCCGTCGCATCGTCGCTCGTTTGAATCTTCCAGACATGATCTTCCATCTCGGCTGGATACGCCAACCACTCCTTATCGTTCACCCGAATCAGCCGCCGCAGAGGCCCCGATTCTTTCGGCAGGCCGACGTGCATCGCGCTGAGCAGCACGCCGTCTTTCGGCTCCCCCGAAAGGCGAAACACATCGCCGGATCGACTCACGAAATACGGAACGTTTGCGTTGCTTTCCCTTTGCGCATCGACCGAAGGTTCGGCGGGAATCGCGATCCGCACTTTCCAGCGTACTTCTCCCGACTCCGTATCGACCGCCGCCACGACCACTCCCGGCTGCCGGGTTTCCCTCGCCGAATAGAAAACGGTGTTGCCGAGGACGACCGGCGGCCCTAACGCCGCAGTTCGCTCGACGGCAATCCACTTGGGAAGCAAACGTCTTGCCGAAGCCTGAAATTCGTACTTCGTCAATTGCGAATCGGCGAGATACACATTGCCCTCGGCGTACGTCGCGTAATGGATTCCCGGCCCTTCCCGGCGGGCGAGTTCTTGGCGCTTGCCTGAAGCGAGAAACGTTACCGGCTCGTCCGGTTCCCCGCCGCGCAACTCGTAGACGAGGAGGTCTCCGTCGATGGTCACCGCCAACACACGCGAGCCGAATACGATCGCCGGACTCCGAATCAGCCCGTCGATCGTCAACTGTTGGACCTCGATAACGGGTACAGTATCGTCATCGGCATTTTCCACGTTGAACACACGCAATCGCGTTTTCTCGCCCGTCTCCTCAAAAAGCAAAAGATACGGATCGATAAACAACGGCGGCACGCGAATCGTCCCCGCTTCGTGTCCGAGATAGACGACTTGCCGGCAGGCTTGGGCCTCGGGTTCGATTACGAAAAGGTTGGAATGGGCAGCGACCTGGTACCATCGACGCCGCCGAGAATCGACGACCGGCGCGAGAGTCAATTCTTGCGGCAATCGCCAAGCGCCTCGGGATTCCCCCGCTTCAGCATCCAACACGATGATTCGCCCGCTGCGCGTCGCCACGAGGATGTCGTCCCCATTCACGACAGGCATTGAATCGACGGCTTCACCGATCGGCTTGTGCCAACGAACGGTCCCATCTGCCGATGACAATCGCTCGACAGCTTCAGCGTTCCAGTCGACGACAAGAACATCGTCGCCGGGCTTGTTTCCAAGTGACACCGGCAACAAGGGGGCGGCGTTGACGGCGACCTTTGCCCCGACACGATGCGTCCATCTCAAACTGCCGTCGGTCGCATCGAGCGCGAACAGACTTCCCGATACCGCTACAAATAGGCGAGTCCCCTCAGGAACGGCCGCTTCCCCCTGTTGCACGACTGCGGCCAACGCCGCTTGGTCCGGTTGTTTTTCGACATTGTGCCGCACGGGAGCGCCGACCGGTTCGTCCGAAAACGTCACTCGCTTCCCTTCCGATTCGGTCACCTGCGCGATGACTGATTGCAACTCTTTGTCGGAAGCGAGCGAGGGATATTGTTTCAACAAGCGACGGCGCACATCGTAGGCTTGGTCTGATTTTCCGCTTTCCAAAAGCTTCTTGATCTCGGCAATCGCCTCGACGCGTTTGTCTTCCTTCGTGATTTCGCGACGCGCACCATCGAGCAAGGCCTGAATATCGGCCAACCGTGTTTGCGGCCGTTTTTCTTTCGGCACGTACCGCTCCAAGAGAGCCAGCGATTCTTCGGCGGCATCGACCAAATCAGGATCGCGTTTTTCGTACGCCCGCTGCGCCAACTTCTCAGAAAGCTTCGGCAAGAGAGCCGTCAGCTCACCTTCCGCTTCGGCACGAAATACCTCCTCGTCGTCGATCTGGGGAAGTACTTCCTGCGCCAGATCGAGCGCTTCGTCGGGAGGCGCCCCTTCGACGGCCTGCCGCAATTGCGCCAAACCTCGACGTACCCGAGCGGCTCCGACTTCGGGATGGTTCGGAAACCGCTCCAAGAACATATCGTACTTATGGATCGCCTGCGTGTACGAAGCGCTACGATAGTCGTCGTCGGCCGCGGCCAGCAGCTCATCCCCGCCTTGCCGATTCAAGATCCATACCAGCGCGATGGCCGCGAACAACAGGAGCAAGACACCGCCCGCCCCCCAAAGCAATAAGGGAGACTCCCACACATTCCGACGTTTCTTGACCGGCGGTGCCGGTCCCTGCAACGGTTCCATTCCGCCGCCAAGCGCCCCGGGTATCCCCGTCCCCGGCATGGACGAGGGGATCGTTCCGGGAGTCGGCGGCACTCCCGGTTGCGGTGCGGCCGGGGCCGGCTGCTGATATCCGGGAATGCCGGCCTGTGGCGGCACCCCATAGCCCCCGGCCACGGAGCCACCGGAGGCACTCGGAGGTGCGGTGGTTTGCATCGATTGCCGGTCTGAAGCCGCGGGCGAAGACGCCGTCTCGGGAGACGGTTCCACAGACTCGGCTTCCGGCGGTTCGTCGGCGAACCCCAATTCCTCGTCTTCGTCGACAACTTCGACCGGCACGTCTCCGATATCTTCCTCGCCCACGGATCCGGGGCCGGGAATATCCAACCGAGAATCACTTCCCGAAAGCGGCAACGGCTCGGGACGTTTTCTTTCCTCACTTGAAGAATCCTGCGAGGCCTTGTCGAGTAGTCGTTGGGCGAGAAGCCGAGACAGATATCCCCGATCGACCAGGAACCTCGCGACCATCGGCGCCGTCAGCGGTTTCGGGCCGTTCGCGGCTTCGTCGATCTTCTTGCGCAGATCGGCAATCACCTCGGGCGGAACGAGGTCCTTTTCTTCAAGCAGCGTCAGGAAGTCGGATGCCGAGATCATGGGGTGCCCATATTGCTTGAGAAATCGGTCGCGTTGCGAGGCATGTCACCTTCTGCCTCAGCCGCGAGTCACTTCCGAATGTCGTCACAATTCCGTTTCGTCAAGGGTCGCCACGCGGATTCGCTCCATTCCGACGGCGTTGCCGGCATCAAGGACCATTACCAACGTTTCGTGGCGGGCGTCGCCATCGGCGAGGACGAGCATGCCCGTCGGCCCCGAAGCCGCACTCGCCGGATCTCCCTCTTTGGCTTCCCGCAATCGCGAAAGCAATTCTTGCTCACTGGGCGCATCCTCTCCGTCGACGGTGATATAGTTGTCGGCGTCGATCCGCACGATGATGAAATCGGTATCGGTTTCGAGTTCTTCGAGGGTTTGGCTTTGCGCAGCCTCTTCTTGTTGGTCGGGCGGCGGCACTTCAAGCGATTTTTGTAGATTGAATGCGGCCGTCACCATAAAGAAAATGAGCAGCAAGAAAGTAACGTCGACCATCGGCGTCATATCCAGTCCCTCGTCTTCTTCGCCGACGGAAGACCGAAAACTGATCGCCTGCGGATTATCGGCCCCCGGCAACGGCGGTGCCTCGACCGGAGGTTCCCGATGGCCGGCCATCGGCACACGCCCGACGGTGCGACAGTGCGGGCAGCGTACATTTCGCCCTCCGTACTCGTCTTTCACCGAGAGCGATTTTCCGCAATTGTGACAATTGAATACGACCATCTCTCAGTTCACTCACCGCCGCCGAACGAAGCGTTTTCGTGCCGTCAAAGCTCACCGTGCACGACAGCTCGTCGCGAAAGCGTTCATTTCTTGTCAACCACTCCTAAGTAGATGCGCACGCCTTGTTCTTGCGACGCTGCCGCGGCGATGCGCGTCACATCACGGTTTTTTACCCCTTTTTCGGCCTTGATCAGCACGCGGCTCTTGCCCGCTCGAAGTCCTTCCGCAACCGCCTGGGCAATCAAGCGTTCTTGGGCTTCGATGTCGTCGGGCAGCGGCTCCCCTTTCTTACCATCTCCCAGGTACACCAAAGGAAGTCGCCCGCCGGAACGCTCGGCTACCGTCAAGATCACACATTCTTGCTGGGGAATACCTGTACCGTAGCGGGCCTCGGGAATTTCCGCACTACTTTGCACATCCATCGACGAGGCAACAAGGAAAAATATCAATAACAAGAAAGTGACGTCGATCATCGGCGTAATGTCCGGATCGACCGACTCACGTCGCGGACGCCGAAAATTGATCGCTCCGCTCTCTTCAGCATTCAAGAATTGTTGCAGGTTCGACTGCGGCATCGTGTCGGCCTACTGCGAAAGGCATTTGCAGGAAAAGTCTCGATCAGCTCCACTGGCTCGACGCAGCCTGTTGGGGCGTTTGCCCGGCGGCCGGATGGGCAGGAAGTACGTACTTGAGCGACTCGAAGAAACGGCTGAGCCCTGTCCCCACCAGATCTTCCAGTTTGCGAATCTGCACACTCACGTTCGCCGTACAGATCACCAACGGAATCGCAATCGCCAAGCCCATTGCCGTCGTGATCAACGCCAAGCTGATGTCGCTCGCCAGTTGGGTCGCATCGACCTTCGCGCCCGACGACAACTTGCTGAACGCCCCCATCATCCCCAATACGGTTCCGAACAATCCGAGCATCGGTGCCGTCTTGATGACGGTGTACACCCATGTAAGCCGATACTCGAGGTCGGCCAACACGTCTCGTTGAAACCGCTCGATGATCAACGTTCGCAAACGCGACACGCCGAGCTTTCGATTCATAAGGGCCAACCGCACCAATTGCGGCATCGCCCGGGTATCGTCCTCGCACATGGCGATCGCCTCATCGAAAGCGCCTTGCGAAAGCAGTTCGTCGAGTCGCGCCAAGAACTCGGCCTGTGCCTGTTCATTTCGAAAACGGGTTTGGCCGACCCGACGAAACACCATCACCACACAAAAGGCGCCCCAGATCGCCACCAGCCCCAAGGCGATGTACGTGGCGTTACCTAGGTAATGCGTAATTGCCGTAATGTCGAGACCCATGAGAACGTTTCACCTACTAGCTTGGGACGATTTGATGTCGATGACGTAAGGTGTTACCGGTAGCTTTGGTCAATCACGAAAAAGTCGAATCCGTTTCCTTGGGGACGAATCCCAAACCGCGTTCGCAGCACGCGGTCGGCGCGGTTTCCCGCTCTGGCCTGTTCGAGCTCGTACAGCCTCCGCTCGACCTCCGGCGGTAAGAACTTGAGAATGATCTTACCCGATGCCGAGACGCCCGCCTTGGCCAATAATTCCAAGTCGGCCTGCATCAGATCTCCTTGCCGCCACGTCAGATAGTAGCGTTTTTCTTGATCGGCGGGACCGGTACGGACGGTGGGCCGTGAGCTGCTCAGATTAGACACATACTGCACGCGATTGTCCGGAAGGAGGACTCCCAGTTCGATTTTGAAATAATCGAGCTGTCGGGCATACGTTTCGAGCGTATTTCCCTTATCGAAAATAAGCTCCCATCGTCGCGGCTTTCCGGTTCCGCCGGTCCCTCCACCGCTGCGGCGCAAATCTCCTTTCTTACCTCCCCGCTCCAGATTATTCGGATCAGAAAAGATCGGGTTATCGAGCATCGCGAGCTTCGACGAGACGGCGTCGGCAACGTTCGCCAAAGCGTCTTTGAGTTCCGGATCTTCAAGATCTTCTTCTTGCCCGAGGTTCTCGGTGTCGAGCTCCATATCGTCCCCGATCGGTGCATCACCTTCACCGATAGGTTGCAAGTCGATCGGAACCGCCGTTTGGTTCGCATTCGTGTGTCCGGTGAACCAGATGACCACCAAAATCAAAACCGCAATTCCCAGCAAGACCAACAACGACAGCACGACGCTCACCGCTCGATCGTAGGCGGTCGTCTGTAGCGCGTAGTCGGAATCGTGCAATTGCGGAATGAATTCCGGCATCCTCGTTGAACTCACCTTTTCTCCGTTGTTTCACCGAGCTTTGTCCATCGATCCGCATGCTCGGCGTTCTTGGAAGCGCGGCGGCCCCCATTCTGACGTGTTCCCGAACACGACGCAATCGCCGAACACGGGGCGCCCCTCGCTCCGAATCTCAATGCTCGAATTCGGCATCCGGCCGAATCGACCGATACCACTGCTTCCACTTTGCGACTGCGTTCGCGCGTTGCGTTTCGTCGAACCCGGCGGGTAAGCCGGGCGTCAATTGCCGGCTCAACCGTCGAAGGGCTCGATCCGCCTCCAGTACGATCGCAGGATCCGGATCGGTCAGGGCATAGATCAGGACCGGGACATACTCGAGGTTGCCCGCCTTCCCAAGTGCTCGCACCGCCGCCATGCGGGCCTCAGGAGACGGATCTCCGGCCAATTCCTTTAGTTTCTCACCGATGTCGGAAACCAGCAGTTTCTTGACTTCCTCACCCGACATGTTCCCCAGGGCTTCAAGTTTCCGAAGCGATTCAGCCTTGTCGGGATCGTCAAACACGGCCGTCAGGTCCTCCGGCGAAATGCGAACAGGCAACGCAACGACTCGCCCGTCTTCCAAACGAACGCTACCGGTGGTTTTCGGCAATCCACGCCCCCCGACGAGGACACCGGGGCCGAAATCCCTGGCCTTTTGAATGGCTTGTTGCGTCGAACGGACTAAGAACATGATCGCGAAGGCCGTATCCGGCACCTTTCCGCACCGATCGATCCAAGATCCGTCCTTCTCTTGATGCTCCAACAGGTACTCGGCACCGGCGGTATACCAGTCGGGCCAGTTTCCGCGACCGTCCACCAATTCGCGGAAAGAAAAGTACCGCTCGACGGTGTACAGGTAATAGTAGCGGTACATTCCGGAGTCGATTTTGAAGTTTTGCTCGATGTACATGTTGCCCCGATTCAGGCCTGCACGAATCAACGCGGGCGACACCGAAAACCGAATCCCCCGTTGTTGCGCCCGGTCCGGCACACGTTGAACCGCACCGGGCAAGCCGTCGTCGCCTTCCGATTCCGAAGGACGCAGGAAAGAAGCACACACGTATAGCGAAGCTGTTCCGGCAACCCCCATCCCGATGCGCACTCCGGGTTGTCGCACCAATTGGTTTCCCGGTGCCGGATGGCCCTGATACGCATAGCCGCCGCCGGGGTCCTGTGTCCGAATGAGCCACATGCATACGCGATCCAGCGGCCCCGGATCGACCGGGATTCCGGCCTGCATTGCTTCCCACAAACCCAAGACGGCGTACTGCGTCTGCGATGTATCTCCCGTCTTCCCGTGCTCCGGATCGTTCAGCGGGTAACCCCATCCGCCATGCGACTTTTGCCGAAACTTCAAGTAATCGATGATTGCCGTAATCTCGTTCCGATAACGAATCGGATCATAAGAGCACAGAAAGATCAGCGACAAACCGGTGCTGTAGATATCCCAACGTCCGATGGGAAAATCGCCGGGTTGGTGCGAACCGGGTACCGCGCGAGCAATTCGGTCGGCCGACTTGGCCACCAACGGATGGTCGGCATGATGCGCCTTCAAGAAGGCCAAGCCGATCAACGCATCTTCGCCCAGAGCGCCGATCCGCTCCGACCCCGCATCCGCTTCAAGAAACTTGAGCCCGCGTTCGACGGCCGCACGAACTTCCGGGCTTTGCGGGGTGAGAGCCAACGCCGAGCGCGCACCGAGCACAAAGCACAAGACCGCCGCTGCGATCCGGGCAAGCTTCTCCATGATCGGCCTCTCTGTTCCCGTCATCACGCGCCGCCGAAAAGGCATGGCATAGCCTCCGTCGATCGCACGCCGCCTGCGTCTCGATCGATGCTTGGCCCTTCCTCCGCAGCATGCGGCACGTTGCAATGGCAAGACGATTGCGAAAGATGAGTCACTCAACACCGACGATGCTAGTTGACCGGCGCATGGGTGTCAAGCAAGCGTAACAATGGGGGGCCTTGCCCAGAAACCGAAGCTCTACTCAGCGGCAGAGGACGTACGCAGGCCGTACATGTCGGGGAGATCGCCCAAGAATGTCGTCCGCGCGTCCTGGTAGAACCGCACGAAATCAGCGTGCAATGGCTCCGCGGGCACCGGCACCCAATGGTGCTCGGGCGAGGCGTTGCGCCAGGTCAGCCAATAGACGACTTGCTGTGTGTCTTCGTCGCTATAGACGGCCTCGAGGATGCACCGCGTAAACCAATCGTCGATCGTCGCGTTGGAGATCCCCTGACCGACACCGGCTTCGGTGATCGCGGCAACTTTTCCGTGCTCACGGGCAAAACGCACAATCACACGACAATTTTCGCGAATCATGTCGGCAATGTTTCCCCCGCCCCAGTAGCAGTCGAAACCGACGATATCGACCCAATCATCTCCCGGGTATCGTCCGTCGGTCAGCCCATTCAACTGAGCAGGACGGGAGGGAGAGTACGCGTACAGGAGGTTGTGCACGCCTTTTCTATCTCGCAGGTAGGTAACGGTGAATCGCCACGCCTGCACGAAATCTTCAGGTTGCACGCCCTCGTGCGACCACCAGAAATGCCCGTTCGTGTTTTCATGAAACGGCCGAAAAATGACCGGAACCTTGACGCCGTCGACTTCGAGAGAATCAAAAAACGCAGCGGCGCGATCCAACTGATGACACCAGTAGTCATGCTTGGCACCACCCGGCAGAATCGCCCGAACGGCATCTCCTCGCTTATCGAGGTAATTGCCGCCGGTGACGGGATTCCGCGCGTGCCAACTGTACGTGATGATTCCTCCGCGGCGAAATACCTCCTCTACTTGGCGTTTTCGGACCTCGACACCGTCGATGAAATCGAACCCGAACACGGCAGGAAAGTCGCCAACCGCTCGTTCAACGTCGCTTTTCCAATCGGCAGGATCGTCGGATTTCCATCCGATGCCCGTGACGATCGTATTCTGGTGCCCGAACAAAAGAGTCTCGGGAGCGAGCTCTTTCAGCCAGCGATAGAGGATTTTGGTTTCTCGCGTGGCCTGGGGATCAATCTGGGCGCGACATTGCCTGCCGGATGCCGCCGCTACTCCGAGGCCGACAGCGAACAGAAAGAAGATGCACCGTCTTGTCATCGCTATCGCTATTCCTCTGCTCCAACATGCCCGCAACACACCACCCCGAAACAGACCGTCGGCGCGTAAAAAAAGGAGGTCGACGACCTCCCGGATACAAGTAGCGGCGCAGGGACTCGAACCCCGGACACGCGGATTATGATTCCGCTGCTCTAACCAACTGAGCTACGCCGCCGAATTTATTGTCAACACAATGATCGACTCGCCGATACGTCGGACTCCATCGAAATCCGACGGTCGCGAATCTGCGATCGGCGTCCTCAGCGGGCAAGCTCGGACACCGATCATAAGCTTAGCCTAACGAGAGAAACTGCCCTTTTCAAGTGGGGGGACCAACACACAACACAAAACGTAACTTCTTAAAACACAAACATTTAAGACACGCCACAGCAAAACTGTCTTGCAAATCCTTCCTCGGAAACCGTCGGCGAGTTTTTAATCATCCCGACACCAATCGACGTGAATTCCACCAACAAGAATCTAGGCAGCCTAGGGGCTCTGCAAAACCTACACGACTCATCCGCCGGTCCGGCGTGCTGCTGGATAAGTTCCCAGCGGCGGGCGACTTGCGTTTTTTCGCCAAGTCGATAAACTGAAGGTCTTTGTCGAGTGAGGAGTGTCGGCACCTACTTGGCCAGTGTTTTCGCGGTGCCCGACCAAGGCGATATACGCAGCATTTCTGACCTATTTCGAGTCGAGTACACGATGGCAAAACGAAAGAAGCGAGTTCGAGCAAAGCGGCGCAAACGGGACCCCCTGATGGTCGGCGGCGAATACCCTCGCCCCTTGTACGTCGATTACAAAGATATCGACTTGCTCAAGAAACTGACGAATCGGCAAGGAAAGATCATCGGCCGTCGCAAGAGCGGGTGTTCCGCGATGAGTCAACATGCCGTCACGAAGGCCATCAAGCGAGCCCGTTTCATGGCGCTGCTGCCGTACGTGGGCGACTAATTTCAGCCGACCGCCGGTTGAATGGGGCGGTGTCGTCGGTAGTTCTGCCGGACGCGAAACGGGAACGATCCGCGAGTTACCTCACTGGCGCGAGAGTGCCGATCGAACTCGGTGCTCTCGTGCGTTTTTCTTGTCGCGAGGCATGCGATCCACGGCGTTCCGTCACCGCGGCCCATCCGTATCGGGACGATCGCGGCTTGCCTTGACGGCGATGTGTATCTCCTTCTATATTCAAGGCTTTCGATCGCCGAGAGGTTTACCTCGTCGGCACTTCCCCCTTCCATGCGATCCTCGGCTGTTGAATGCCATTTTCCAGCGAAAAGAACGCCTGACATGAGACGCGAACGCCGACACGAGTTGCAGCACAACGATTTTGCCGAATGGCTCGTCCAGTGGTACCGGAAACTGGCCCCTCACGGTCGATTGATCGGGGGGATTGGCGTGCTGATTGTCTTGGCGGTTGTCTTGTACATCGTCCAAACGAATCGATCTCGATCGTACCGCGAAGAAGCCGCGTCGGCGCTTTGGGCGGCCCTCCGCGTAGGCACAACGGCCAATCTCGAAGACGTCTACGAAAACTACAACAAAACGGCGAGCGGTCAGATGGCCCTGTTGATCGCTGCAGATCTTCATCTGCAACAGGGGTGCAACCAATTGACCGTCAACAAGGCCGACGCCGCGGATGAGATCCGCAAGGCATTAGATGCTTATATGCAGATCTACGAGCGGCCACGCAACAAGGAACTCAAGGAACGGGCCTTGTGGGGGCTGGCGCGGGCTTACGAGGCGTTGGCGTCTACGAGCGAAGGGCAAGGCGAAGCCGATAAGGCACTCGAATACTACAAGCAGCTTATCGAAGAGTTTCCTCAAAGCTGTTATCTCGACATGGCCAAACGCCGAACGGTCATGCTGCAACGCAAAGACACGCTCAAGATGCTCGACGCGCTGGCCGCCTACGAACCACCCGCTCCCGGAGCCGGCGATCTCGATTTGCCGACGTCCGACGGCATGGGATTCGATCCCGGCGACCTTCCGACCGGCGGGGATGTTCCCAACGTGGTAGGCGAACCCTCTGATGAGTCCGGTGCAGGCGACGAACCGGCAAACTCCGACTCCGAATCCCCGGACCTATCGGGTTCTGACGAGGCCGGTCCGGGACCTGCGCTGACCGCGCCCGGCGGAGATACATCGTCTGAAGAAGGCTCCGCATCCGCCGACGAACAGGAAACTTCCCCGGCAACGGAAGAAAACTGATCCGGCGTCCAACGGCATCGTCCTCATGACGGCTCCACACGCCTCGGCTCTCGAACGGTTTGAAGCCGGCAAGCCGGTCGAGCTGGTTGTCGAGTCAGCCGAAGAAGGCTGGCGGCTTGACGTGTTCTTGACGTATCGCTTGCAACAATACAGCCGCGCTCACTTGCGGCGCGTCATCACCGCAGGCGGTGTACAAGTCGACGACCACGGAGGCAAACCGTCGTACCGCTTGAAGGCCGGACAAAAAGTTCGTCTCGTTCTCCCCGAGATTCCACGACAATCTCCCAAACCGGAACCGATCCCGATCGAAGTCGTCTACGAAGACGATTGGCTGGCGGTCGTCAACAAACCGCCCGGCATGGTGGTGCATCCTGCACGGGGCCATTGGTCCGGAACACTGGCCGGTGCCGTCCAGTACCGCTTCGGGGGCCGATTGAGCAAACTTGGAGGCCCCACTCGACCGGGAATCGTACACCGCCTAGACCGTGATACGAGCGGTGCCGTACTGATCGCCAAACACGATCGCGCACACACCGGTTTGGCCCAACAGTTTGCCGACCGATCCATCCGCAAGGAATACTTTGCCATCGTCTGCGGAATTCCCGATCGAGACAGCGACCTGATCGACGAACCGATCGGAATTCATCCCAAACAGCGCGAGAAGATGGCGATTCGCCGCAATCACCCGGACGCCAGACCGGCCCAAACCATCTATCACGTCGTCGAGCGATTCGATGGGTTTGCGGCTGTTCGTGTTTGCCCCAAGACGGGCCGCACCCACCAGATTCGTCTGCACTTGGCGCATATCGGCTGCCCGATCCTGTGCGACAAACTCTACGGCGGTCGGGCCGAAATCACCCTGGGTGAGCTGCAAGGCCGAGAAAGAGATGACCGTATCGTTCTTGCCCGCCAAGCTCTCCACGCCTATCGTCTTACGCTACAACATCCTCAAGACGGCCGCGAATTCCACGTAGAAGCACCGCTTTGGCCCGACTTGAAAGAGACGTTGAACGCCCTGAGAAGCCTACGTTCTCTCCGGTAAGGGCGTCTCCGGCTCGCAACGACACATCAGTCGAAGAACAACCCCATCAAGTTTCTCGTTCCCAAGGTGCCCGGCACCCCCAAAACCTCCCCGGCACCAAAGCCCGCCGTTTGCCCTTGTTGGAGACTGATCGCCTTCAGACGCTCGAGCACCTCAGGGCGTTGTTCGAACTGCGTGCGGTACGCGGCAATCGCTTCGATCTTGCGGTCGATTGTGTCGGTGATGTCGTGAACAATTCCCCACGCGCCCGGGCGCACGGGATCCAAGTCCCTGGTTGCCAAGTAGTAATACATCAACCGCTCAATGGTATGCGGCGCTCGGCCGTCAAAATGCGAGTCCCATTTACACAGGCGCGAATAAAACACGGCTGCCTCGGTCAATTTACCCGCCTGCTCGTGATCGGGGGACGCCAGCGGTGTCGGGGCCCCCAAGCCCAAGACCAGCCGGGGGCGAAATCGGCGAAAGACCGTCGCCAGGGCGACACGCCCCTCGAAATCGTCGAACAGGCGGCGATTCGTCAACGGAAGGATACAACGGAATGCAGCGCCGAGAATTCTGGCCGCCTCGACGGCCTCGGCGATGCGCACATCCGGCGAAGGTGAACGCGGCGTCGGTTCTCCGTCGGTCAAATCGACGATTCCTACCGTGTATCCTTGGTCCGCCAACCGAGCCACCGTGCCGCCGCATCCGATTTCCACATCGTCCGGATGGGCTCCGACTGCGATCACATCGACACGATCGACCTCGTTTCCAAAGGTCTCAAGAAACACGCCGTACCCCCTGAATCACCAATCTTCCCACACCCAGCAACCTCCGAAGAAGACATGCGACCGAGGCCGCAGCATCATTTCGTGGGCTTGACGACCGACACAAGAAACGTCGGACTGACGGGCTGGAATCGCACGCGGTCGAGCTGGTAATTCCCTCGAGCCACGTTGATCAACAGCACCTGCACGTCGTGACAATGACCGCGCAGCGTCCGATGGACGTCGGCAACGTTGTCGATGCTTCCCATGGTCACGACGAGTCGCCCGCCCGGTTTTAGTCGCACGAACGCCTGCTCACACAGGGTGACGACCTGCCGACCGCTTCCTCCGACGAAAACGGCGTCCGGGTCGGGCAGATCGCTCCACGCTTCCGGTGCCCTTCCGAACACCGGCACGACATTATTCACCTCAAACCGGGCAACGTTTTCTTTGGTCAACTCGATGTCGTCGGGATCCATCTCGATGGCGTAGACGGTTCCCTCGCGGCAAAGTTGTGCGGCTTCGATCGCCACCGAACCGCTTCCCGCACCGACATCCCACACGATGCTGGACGGACCGAGATCCAGTTCCGCCAACGCGATCACGCGAATCTCGCGAGGTGTAAGAAGGCAGCGTTTCGGCTTGCTCTGGAGAAACACCTCATCGGGGTTCCCGAAAAGCCGTCGTCCGAACATCTCGCGAGGTCGGTCGGGTACATCGGGTTTCCGAACCAATACCATGACGTTCAGCGGCGAGAATTGCATGTCGGCGATGTCGGCCAATTCACCGTGGGTCACCCGCTCGTCGGGTGAACCGAGATTTTCACATACGTACACCGTGAAGGTGTCGATTCCGCGGGCCAGCAACGCCTTGGCAACGGCCGCCGGCGGATACGCCTCGGTAGTAAACAACCCGACTTTTTCGGCGACGGCAATCACGTCGATGATATCTTCCAGCGGGCGGTTCGCCAGATTCGTCAAGTACGCTTCTTCCCAGCTTTCCTTCACGCGGGCGAAGGCCAATTGCATTGTGCTGACGTGCGGCAACACCTCGAAACGGTCTTTGCCCAACCGATCGCACAGGTATCGAGCCACACCGTAAAACAGCGGATCGCCGATCGCCAGCAGCACGGTTTTACGTCCGGCATTCTTTTCAATCGTGGCGGCAATTTCGCTCAATTCGCCGGGTGTCGTGATTTGCTCGGCCTTGGTACGGCCGACCAATGCCAGGGCATGCGACTCGCCGATCAGTACATCGGCTTCTTCGATCACTCGCCGGGCGAAGTCGGTAACGCCCGACAAGCCGTCCTCACCGATTCCGACGATATAGATTCTTTCCGATTCGTTTCCACTCACGGATGGATCCTTTTCGATGATGAACTTCGCCACTAATCGCGGCTGCGCATGCCGCGGTCGTTTTGCCTGCCGTTCACTTCGGGTGATTGTAGGAGAGGGAAGGCGCCATTGGCAACAGGGCGGTTCCCGACGCGTTTCCACTCACTGCCCTACAGTCCGCCGCAATCGCGCAACGGCTTCGGCGACCGCGTCGACCGCTTGGGTAATGTCGCTGTCACTGTTGAAGCGTCCCAGCCCGAACCGGACGCTGCACCTTGCTTCGTCTTCGTGCAACCCGATTGCCGTAAGAACATGACTGGGCTCAGGCTTTGCCGAGCTACAAGCGGCGCCCGACGACGCCGCAATCGACGGGCAGTGCATCAACAGCGTTTCGCCTTCGATTTGCGGAATCAACACGTTCAAATTGTTCGGAAGCCGATGGACCGATCCCACAGGGGGCCCGTTGAGGCGAATATCGGGAATCCGAGCCACTAGTTCACGGTACAGGCGATCTCGAAGGCCTCGCAGTCTCGCGGCTTCGGACTCCCGTTCAGCCGATAACAGATCGCACGCGACTGCAAATCCGATGATTGCCGGCACGTTCAATGTTCCGCTTCGCAAACCTCGCTCGTGGCCTCCACCGACGATCAACGGTTCCAACCGTACTCGTGGCCTGCGACGGCGAACCACCAAAGCTCCGATTCCCTTCGGTCCGTAGATTTTGTGGGCCGAAATGCTGATCAGGTCGGCATTCCACCGGTCGATCGATACGGATTGTGTCGACATCGCCTGGACGGCGTCGACGTGAAAGACGACTCCCCGCTCCCGACAGATTTCGCCAATTTCGGCAACAGGTTGGAGCGTACCGATCTCGTTGTTGGCCGCCATGATCGAAACCAGACACGTCTCCGGCGTCAGCGCCTCGGCGACCCACTCCGGATCAATTCTTCCGGGAGTGTCGTCCGTGTGACGTTCCGGTTGTAGAACGGTAATCTGCCCTCCCTCTCGCTCGATACGATACACCGCCTCGAGAACCGAAGGGTGCTCGATCGCCGAAGTCACCACGTGCGACCGTTCCTTTCGTCGACGACGCCATACGCCGAGGATCGCCAGGTTGTTGGCCTCGGTCGCGCCGCTGGTGAAAATCACCTCGTCGCCACGCCCCCCCACACACGCGGCAATTCGGGAACGTGCCTCTTCCACCGCCTCACGAACCCGTCGTCCCGACTCATGGGTCGTGCTCGCCGGATTCGCGTACAGCTCGGTCAAGTACGGTAACATGGCCTCGACAACCCGCGGATCACAACGGGTCGTCGCGTGATTGTCGAGATACACCACGTCGGCCATCGTTTTTTCGGTTTCCTTTGGGTAGCATCGGCACATCGGCCGGCGAACGGATCTTCGCCGCTCTACCGCCCGAACAGTCCCCGCAAGCAAATTTGCGACCAGGTTTCAAAACCGTCGAGGTTTGCCAAGAGCTCCGACACCGACACGAAACCGGTCTCGGTGATCTCGGCTTCGTTCGGCTCCAACTTCGGTTCGACCAGGTCGAAGCGGTGAACGATCCCCAAGTGGACTGTGCCGACCGGTGTTTCGTCGTCGTTGATCAACCCGACACACCGCTCGGTGTAATCACTGAGGATGCATACTTCTTCTTCGAGTTCGCGTCGCATTCCCTCTCGGTACGGGTCTCCCTGACGGGCGTCGACCGCGGAAATGTGTCCACCGATGCCGACGCTATGTTTTCGATGCAGTCGGCTTTCTCCTTGGCCGGTTCCCCGCGTGTAACGGAACACCGAAACGCGTCCTTCGGCATCTTGCCAGCAAAAAATACAGTAGGGAATCAATTGCTTCCACGAGGGGTCTTGCTCGACCTCGGCTCTCGGCCGAAAGGAAACATGCTCGGGTTTCAGCAGTTCGTCCAAATACGGCCCGGGGTCGCTGCAAAACCCTTGAAAACGGCCGACTTCGTGGAAGACCGAAGTCGGTACTACCAGCACGCGTTCTTGTTCCATGTCGATGTTCCGCCGTTTGATCCTCACCGGCAAACACGACCTGATCCTCGACTCTGAAGCGGGAAACGGCCTAAAGGATCAACATCGCATCGCCGTAACTATAGAACCGATATTCTTCGCGAATAGCCTCTTCGTAGGCTCGTCGAATCAACGCATCCCCGCCGAAAGTCCGCACCAAGACCAATAACGTCGTCTTTGGAAGATGAAAGTTCGTCATCAGGCAATCGACGGCGCGAAAGGTATACGGAGGCCGAATGAACAAGTCGGTTTCGCCACGAAAAGCCTTCAATTCTCCATCGGCCGCCGCTGTTTCCAAAAGGCGCACCGACGTGGTTCCAACGGCAACGACGCGTCCACCTCTCGCCTTCACTTGCCGAAGACGATCCACGGCCTCCGCGGTCAATTCGCCCCATTCGGCGTGCATCCGGTGCTCTGCAAGGTCGGCCGTCTTCACCGGCGCGAACGTCCCCAAGCCGACATGCAACGTCAAATAAACCTGCTCGATTCCGCGACTCGAGAGCCGATCCAAAAGGTTCTCGGTGAAATGCAAACCGGCCGTCGGGGCAGCGACGGCCCCCGGAACGCGCGCGTAAACCGTTTGATAATGTTCCTGGTCCTCAGGCAACATCTCGCCCTTGCGAATGTACGGCGGCAAGGGAACCCGCCCGACCCGATCGAGCAATTCGAGCAACGGCATACCGATCTTCGGTTTGGCCAGCCATTTGCCTTCGGCGGTTTGCCCGATCATGTGTAACTCGATCGCTTCGCGCCCTTGCCGATCGAGCAACACGATGTCTTCACCGGGCTGAAGTTTACCTCGCGTATGCCCCAATACCAACCACACACCCTGCTCGCCGAGCTGAAGAAACAACCCCTCCCAGCGACCGCCCGTTTCCTTTCGAAATCCGACCAGTCGTGCCGGCACGACGCGCGTATTATTCAGAACCAAGGCATCGCCCGGTCGCAAGATCTCCGGCAAATCGCGCACGTGCCGATGCTCCAGCTCGCCCGAAGCCCGATCGACCACCAACAACCGCGCATCGGCACGGTTGGGCACCGGCTGCTGGGCGATCAGGTGCTTCGGCAATTCGTAATCGTACGCCGCCAGATCGAGACTCATGCCGTCTTCCAAACTCCCCATCTTAGGGGAACAGTCCGATTCGTCGCTTTACACTCATACCCCGAAATGAGTATAAGCGAGCAGTGGAGTGTTGTCATTGGGGCCGATCTCGCGAATCGCGGAACCGAATCATGTCGCCTCATCCCATCGGATTGACGATCACCGATCTTGACGTGGGCGGTGCCGAGCGATGTTTGACGGAAATCGCGTGCCGTCTCGATCGGACGCAGTTCGAGCCTCACGTCTTCGTGCTTTCTCCCCCTCCTTCGCCAGAAAAGGCAAAGCTCGTTCGACGTCTTCAACAAGCCGATGTCCCGGTCACCTTCTTCAACTTTCGGCGGAATCTCGCTTTTCCAGTTGCGGTATTGCGTGCGGCTCGCGCTTACCGACGCGAGTCAATTTCCTTGGTGCAAGCGTTTTTGTTTCACGCGAACCTCGTGGCCCGCTTGGCAGCTCTAGCGGGGGGCGTTCCCTGTGTGGTGTGCGGCATTCGCGTGGCAGAACACCGCCGTCGCGGTCACCTGCTCTTGGATCGCTTGACGTCTTGGCGGGTCGACCGGTACGTGTGCGTGAGCGAGGCCGTGCGCCGCTTCAGCGTGTCGTCGGCCGGGCTTCCCTCCGAAAAACTTCTCGTCATCCCCAACGGTGTGGATCCCGCCGAGTACGAGAGCGTTTCCTCGCCGCCTCCGTTACCGATCGCCGAAGGTCGAATCGTGCTTTATGTGGGGCGACTGGACCACCAGAAGGGAGTCGACATCTTGCTGCGTTCGGCGGCCGCCTGGTTGCCCCAATACCGTGATGTGCATTTGCTTCTCGCCGGAGACGGGCCGGATCGTGCCCGCTTGGAATCGTTGGCTCGGTCACTCGAAATCGCACGACAAGTCTGTTTCCTGGGATTTCGCGAAGACATACCGGCCCTGCTGCGTGCCGCGGACGTTTTTGTTCTTCCTTCTCGGTGGGAAGGGATGCCGAACGCCGTCTTGGAAGCCATGGCCGCCGGACTTCCAATCGTCGCCACCGACGTCGAAGGGGTCCGCGAGCTACTGGGCGAGGCAGCGCCACTTGTGCCCCCGGAATCTCCGGACGCACTTACCACTCACATCACCCGCTTTCTCGACTCCCCCTCGTCAGCCCAAACTATCGGCGAAGCCAACCGAGAACGCGCGTCTTCCCTGTTTTCGTGGAACTCCGTGGTGGACAGCTACCAAGCGCTCTGGGCCGATCTTCTCACCCAAAAAATCGCCGAAAAATCGCGAAAATTGGGTTAGGTCGCGGCTGTCTGTCCCAAGTCCTTTGCTGCACGCAGGCTACGTCGAAGCGGCCGTTACTAACTGCCGAAACGGCCCAAATTCCACGCTTGACGTCGAAAACGAATTGCTTATGCTTGGGGACGTGTGGGGCAAATTGGAGCGATTTGGGGATGCCGCTGCTTACCGGACAGTATACCCGAGCGATCGACGACAAGCAGCGCATCGCGATGCCCAAGCGACTGCGCGACGCCTTCGGTACCAGCAAGGGCGACCACCTTTATGTCTCGCCGGGACTCGATGGTTCGTTGTCGGTTTACGATGAGGCTTCCCTTTCAGCGTTCGCCGACCGGTTGGCCAACGCGTCGCCTACGAATCGTGACGTGCGCGACTTCACCCGGATTTTTTATGCCCTGACGGAAGTCGTAGAAATCGACAGCCAAGGACGCATCCGAATACCGCAGAACCTGATCGAGTTGGCCGGTATGACAAAGGAGGTCGTTCTGGTAGGTGCCCGCGATCACGTCGAAATTTGGGCCGCTCAGCGCTGGCGAGAGTACCTTGCGGCAAAGCAGCCGGCATACGACCGCATCGCCGAATCCGCCTTCGAACCACGTCCCAACACTTTTGGATGCACTTGATTCACCATTCATCGGCCGTTGGCCATCGCCTCCAACGATTGATCACCGCACGGCGACCACGCGTCTGGATTCGACAATCGTTACAGGCTTCACCCCTAAAAGGGCTAAACGTGTCCGTCCGTACCAATCGCCTAGCGTGAGAGTGGGAGCGTCGGTTACCGGCCACCGATCGACGCATCCCAACCCGGCAACCACGTGCCGTCGGGAGAACTCACGGGCCGGGACAGGGATAGACCGGTCGCGATAGCGGAGCCTGTGCGTCGGATTCAGACGTGGGCATTCCCCCTCGTTCATAGGGACGTGACCGAGGGGGTTTTTGTTGCGCTCGCGCCCGGCGTCTTCCGGCCCGGAGGCTGGTCGCAACGTGCCCGCCCCGCTAGCATGGATCCATGATTCACGATCGGCCCAACGAACTTTGCAATACCGGACGAAACGACACGATGGCGTTCGATTTGCCTCCACCAACGCGACATCAGCCTGTGTTGCTCCGAGAGACTCTCGAACAACTGCAGATCGAATCGGGAGCCGTCATCGTCGACGGAACCTTTGGAGGCGGCGGGCACACACGGGTAATCGCGGAACAAATCGGCGCCGACGGGCGGGTTATTGCTATCGATCGTGATCCGCAGGCTGTCGATCGCGCAAAGGCGCTCGCCGCAAACCTTCCTGTCATTCCGTACCTCGGCAACTATTGCGACCTCCCCGAGATCCTCAGGGACTTGGGCCTTGAAACCGTCGACGGCATTCTTCTCGACCTGGGGCTGTCCAGCGATCAACTGGCCGATGACGACCGCGGATTCAGCTTTCAATCGAACGGTCCGCTGGATCTTCGCTTTGATCCTACGCGTGGGGAGCCGGCCTGGAGACTGTTGGAACACATCAGCGAGCGTGCCTTGGCCGATTTGATTTTCCGGTATGGTGAAGAGCGCTACAGCCGCCGAATCGCTCGAGCCGTCGCCGAACGTCGCCGCAAGCGGGAACCCATCCGCACCGCCGCCGATTTGGCCGAACTCGTTCGCCGTTGCGTCCCGCGGGGACGCCAACGAATCGATCCCGCAACGCGAACATTTCAAGCCTTGAGAATCGCCGTCAACGACGAACTCGGTTCATTGGAGCGAGCCTTGAAAAGACTGCCCGAATGCCTTCGCCCGGGAGGCCGTTTCGCCATCATCAGTTTTCATTCGTTGGAAGACCGGCTGGTCAAACATGCGTTTCGCAATGATCCGCGTTTGCACGCGGTAACACGAAAGCCAATCTGCCCATCGGAGGGGGAAATTGCCGCCAATCCACGAAGTCGTAGCGCCAAGCTGCGCGTGGCCGAACGGGTTTAGCCACGCAAGATAGACAAAACAGGAAAACACGACAAAACATTCCGATAGAACGGATTCGTGCCGCCCGATTCCCTCAATCGGTCGATGAAAGAAAAAAGGCAACCCGTATTTCGCGCCGGGTCGGAATTCGGCAGCCCCTCTTGTGGGGTTTAGGCAAATACGGTAATTATGCCCGACATTGGAATGGAACCTAGACGCTCTGGCTCGGCTCGACTCTCACATAGGTTCCGGCCCAATAGGTTCTCGTCTTTTCTTCGCAGGAAAGCAGGGATGCGATCATGGCCGAGGACATGGCCAAGTCGGATGTCGGCCGCTCGAGCAACGGCTCATCGGTAGCTGTTGACGAACTGGGCACCCCAGTCGACGGCGGTATGCGCGAAAAGCTTGCTCGATACCAGCGTGAAGTACGCTGGGGGTTGCTGATCTTGGCGGCGCTCGTCATTGCATTGGTTGTCGCCACCGGATACCGCGTGGTACGAATGCGGGCCGAATCGAGGGCGGAACAGCTCGTCGATCAGCCCAACGCATCGAACGAAAGTGAAACGGCCACATCGGGAGAGGATTCCGCTACCGGTCCGAAGATGCCGGCGTTCGCTTCCAACGGTACCGCCTCAACGTCCTTGTCATCGTGGGATCCGGACGACGGGTTTGCGTTCGTCGGCGACGACAGCGGTTCGCAGGAGACAGATCGTTCTGCTCCGGCGACATCCTCTCCGTACCCAACCTACGCACAATATCCGGAATATGCTCAGCCCGGCGACACGCCCCCTGACGTCCCGCCGTATTATGCCGACCAGCCGAACGGCGCTACACGCTACGGGGAATCGGCATACGCGCCGCAAGCACAAACGGAAGACTACGCCCAAGTTCCCGGCAGCGGATACTCGTCCTACTCGCAGGAAATCGCCCCCTTCCCGGACGCATTGCACGGCGGCCGGGGCGTTCCACCGCAACACAACGAATTCGGTTACCCCTCGGACTCGCAAGGGTACGCCGCCTATCGAACCGATGTGACCGGCTCATCGAACTCGTCCATCACGATGGGGGCGGAAAATGCGTCTTCCGCGTACGGTCCATCGGGCTCTTCCTCCGATAGTTCCCTGGAGTACACCGCAACCGGCCGTATGCAGGGTTCTTCACGTGTCGATGTCTCCCAAGAATTTGCCGACGTCCACGCGTCCCCCTACAATGCCTACGGCCGTACGACCGAGCCGACAAATACGTCGCCTCTGCCGGCGACGACTCCAAACAACGCGATGCCCCAATACGGCGGGCGATACGCCGACATCACAGCGGGCTCTTGGGAAGCAACCGCCGGGTCGCGAACCGACGCCGGCGCATTGACTACGGCTTCGCCTGCCGGTCCGGTCGCGTCGCAGCCGTTCGGAAACTACGATCCGTCACCGACGTCGACGAACCCTTCACCTTCAGAGGTGCGGGTTCCTCCGCTGCAACCGATTCCCGCCTCCCCCG
Organism: Thermostilla marina; assembly: GCF_054657455.1. NCBI lineage: Bacteria > Pseudomonadati > Planctomycetota > Planctomycetia > Pirellulales > Thermoguttaceae > Thermostilla > Thermostilla marina. The sequence continues at coordinate 3,181,950 of NZ_BAAHYR010000001.1, forward strand.
GCAACATGGGTGTTGCAGAGCGATATGGAACGTCGCCATCGACGAACACGAACTATCGCCCGTATGTCGTTCGGGAAGGCGACACACTTTTCGAAATCGCCCGACGGGAATTGGGACGCGCGTCACGGTGGATGGAAATCTACAATCTGAACCGCGATCGTTTGGGCGACCGGCTCGAACATCTCCACCCCGGCACAACCATCTTGCTGCCGACGGAAAACCGAACGGCTGCTCGGGCGTTAGGCTCCTTTCCGCAGCAATGATCGCCCGGGTACGCAGTCAATTACGCGGGCTCTCCGCCTTCGTCCCGATGAAATGATGCCCTTGACGAGCCGCTTTTAGTTGCTCGGTCGAATCGATTTGCGCCCCTGGGTCGTGCTGTTCGGCAAGCCACTGATCCAACGCCCGACTCAGACGATCCTTGATCTCGGCATACTGCGGATCGTCTGCCACGTTCGTCATCTCGAACGGATCATCCTGCGTGCAGTAAAGTTCCTCGGCAGGGCGCCGCATGTAACGTTCGATCACTCGGTACGTCGCCTCGTCCTCGGCCGAAGCCATCAACCAACTGTTCCAATACGGATTGTGTTCAGGCAGCCCCATCACGTGTTTTTCGATATAGATCCGGTCCGGCAGGAGGTTTCGCACGTATCGGAATTTTCCGTCGGTCACGCCGCGAATGGGATAGGGCGGCCCCTCGGGCACGTTGTTGTGCATGAAGAAGGCGTATTCGCGGTGGGTGTCGGTTTCGCCGAGCAATACCGGCAAGAAACTCTTTCCGTCGAATGTTCCTTCCGGATCATCTGCACCGACCGCGTCGAGCAACGTCGGCAAAACATCCGCATACTGCACCAAAGCCGACGTACGGCGTCCTGGCCTCACTTTCCCCGGCCAGCGCACGACGAGCGCTGTGTGCACGCCTTGGTTCCATACCGTCCATTTGCAACCCGGAAATTGGGCTCCCTGTTCCGACGTGAACACGACGATCGTATCGTCGGCATGACCGGTCTCGTCAAGCATCTTCAATATCGCGCCGACTTGCTGATCGAGAACCTCGATTTCGGCCAGATAGCGTGCGAAATCCTGACGCGAAACCGGGGTGTCGGCCACATGCGGCGGCAGCTCGAACGATGCGGGATCAAAGTGGGACGGATCGCCCGCCGTCCAAACCGCGTGCGGAACGACTAATGCCGTCACCAAGCAAAACGGCTTTGCGGCGTTTCGAGTAATGAACTCACGGCAACCGCCCAAGTCGAAACGAACCGTCGGTGAAACACAATTCGTCTCAAGTCCGGGCACGATTTCGAAGGGGAAAACACTCTTCGGCCGAACGTGGACCTTACCGGCCAATCCTACCCGATAGCCGAGCGGACGCAGGTAATGCGGCATACTGCGCACGCCGCTGCGCGAGGCCGAGTGATTCCAGCAGCAACCGTTCCCGATGGGATAAAGGCCGGTATACAATTCGCTCCGACACGGTTGACACATCGCTTCGGTGACAAACGCCTGATCAAAGACCACCCCTTGGCCGGCCAAGCGATCGATATTCGGCGTCTTTACGTTCGTGCCGCCATAGATGGGCAAGTCGCTGTAGGTCGCGTCGTCTGCGATTATGACCAGGATGTTCGGACGTTCCGCGGCGAGAAGTTGATTCTGCGTTCCATTGATCGCGCCCCACCAAGCGACGATCGCCACAATCGCGGCAACTCCCGCCATCCGGTTGCGTTGCGTCCCCCGGGCGCAGCAGCAGCGTGCAGTGTCGTTTTTCACTTTGCTATCCCCCACATTCGGACATAAAAAACAATCGGGGAGGCGTCCCCGCCTCCCCTTTCATACCATTGATTGCCGCAAGCCCACGAAATGCACGCCGGCGGCGAGTTTGAAAAGCCAGAAAACTATTCCGGCACGCCGATCTTATCCCAACCATCCAGTTTCGGATTGAGGGTTCCGTCGTGATCGAGAATCGGCCGCGGATCCGGTACGCGCCCGAGCGGACGACATCCCGGTCCGATTCCTTCCAAGCCGAGATCGTCTTTCATGGCCTCGGCAACCTTGGTCAACTCGGCGACGATTTCCGGATGATCGGCAGCCACGTTCGTCGTCTCACCGATGTCGTCCTCGAGATTGTACAGCTCGCCCCGTTTGATATGCAGCTTCCACGGGCCTTTGCGCACCGCCTCAAGAATTAGGCCGCGATAATAGTAGAACACTTCGTGCGGCGACTTGGCCTCGGGATCGCCCGCTAGGATCGGCCAAATGTCGCCCCCGTCGATCTTGCGGTCCGAGGGCACCGTTCCGCCGGCCAATTTCACGATCGTGGGTAACAGGTCGATCATGCCGGTGATTTCGTCCGACGAAGTGCCCGCGGGAATCTGTCCCGGCCACCAAACAATCGTCGGTTCGCGCATGCCGCCTTCCCATGTGCTGCCCTTGAAGCCTCGAAGCGGCGCATTGACCGCGCGTTGGGTACCGCCGTTGTCCGAGGTGAACACGACCATCGTCTTTTCCGCCAATCCCAATCGACGGATCGTGTCCACTACCTGCCCGACGCTCCAATCAACCTCTTCGACCCAGTCGCCATAGATTCCGTTGTTGGAATGCCCGACGAAGGCCTTGCCGGGATAGATCGGAAAATGGACGGCGGAATGCGGAAGGTACAGGAAGAAGGGGCCGCCCTTGTGTTCCTCGATGAACCGGACCGCTTCTTTCGTGTACATTTCGACCAAGGCCTGTTGGTCGTCGGGAAGTACCCGCTTAATGACCGACTCGTTCCGCATCAGCGGCAGCGGCGGTTGGCCTTTGCCCTTGCGATTCTTGGGAATCGGCTGCCCGAGGCTGCTCTTCACACCGTCTTCCGCCGGCCCCATGTCGTTCGAATACGGCAACCCGAAGTAATAATCGAATCCTTGCTTTCGAGGCAGGAACTCGGGCTGGTCGCCTAAATGCCACTTTCCGATACAGGCGGTCGCGTATCCGCGTTCCTTGAGCAGCTCGGCTATCGTGATTTCGTTCGGATTCAGCCCGTGATCGTATCCCGGAAAGAGCACGTGCGGAATCGGCAGACAGCGCTTCGGATAGCATCCGGTCATCAGTGCTGCTCGCGACGGCGAACAAACCGGTGCCGCGTAGAAGCACGTGAGCTTGCACCCTTCGGCGGCCAAACGATTCAAGTTGGGAGTTCGATTCAACTTTGAACCGAACGGTTCGATATCGGCGTAGCCCATATCATCGATGTTGATGATCACAAAGTTCGGGCGTTCGATATCGGGCCGTTTGGTCGCCGCGGCAGCCGAGTCGGTCGTCCCCAAGACCGATAGGACTCCCCACGCACACAGCGATCCCAACGCAAGAGAAAGCAGATTACGTCGCATCGCGGGTCCTCGTTCGGAAAAAGGTTCACGTTGCCCAGATCCCTTTTCCGCTTCCCGTGACCAAGTCCGCCGAAATGCCGCAAACGGCCGATCGGCGGCACACAGTGCCTCACAACCCGCTACCGATGATAATTCAAGCTCCCTGCCGATGCACGCAAACATCGGGATGCTTCCCACCGCGCGCCATGTCGGCGGTACGCCTCAAACGGAATCTTCTTACACGAGGTGAACGCCGCCCCCGGCACCGACCGAGCGTCAGCCTCGCACGAACGGGTTCGAGCGACGTTCTTCGCCCACGGTCGTATCAGGGCCATGCCCGGGATGTAAGATCGTTTCGTCGGGCAGTGTGTAGATCTTCTCGCGGATTCCCTTCAGCAACGCCGCATGATCGCCGTCGGGGAAGTCCGTGCGGCCGATGCTCCCGGCAAAGATGATATCTCCGACGAATGCCTCGGGCATGTAGTCCTCTGAATCCCAAAGATAGGCGACGTGTCCCGGTGAATGACCGGGCACATGAAGAACACGGAACAAGAGCCCATCCAGGGCGAGTTCGTCGCCGTCTTCCACCAGCCGATCGGCGCGCGGACTTTCGATAGCCATCCCGAAGGCCATCGATAGGTTCTGCTCCGCATCGGTGAGCTTGTGCGCTTCATGTTTCCCGATGATAAGCTCTGCATCGGGGTACCGCTCTTTCAGCGCTGCGTTGCCCGCAATGTGGTCCGCGTGACCGTGCGTATTCAAAATCGCGAGCACATCGAGTTTCTCTTGCTCGATGAACCGAATGATGCGGCCCGGCTCCAGCCCCGGATCGACAACAACGGCAGCCTTCGAGTTTTCTCGATGCAACACAAAGGCATTTTCTTGGAACAGGCTCGAAACCGTAACGTGCACGACCAATCTGTGTTTCACTGATGCCTCACCCATGGTGACCTCACGGACCGTGCCGCCCCCACAAATAGTGGATTAGATGCTCGTCTTCAGGGCTAAACCAGCTCTGCTCTACACCGCCTCATTATAACTAGAAAGGGGTGGTTTGCAGCCCCGAGGAGTCAAAACAGGCAAAACACGCAGTCTACAAAACCGCCATCGAACTTTCTGTTTGCGAGACCTCGGTATGCTGTGTAAACTCATCCCCATTGTCGAATCGGGCTAACGGTAGCGGTTCGGCTAGGGCGATGAAGCAGGAAGAGAGATTCGCTTTCTGCGTTGCGCGCCGCCCACGTCAAACCGCTAGGATTGCGGCAGCGTACCGGAAACGTAGACTTCACGGACAAATCGGACTCGTCTTTAGTGGCGGAACGTGTTCTTCTTGGTGCCACGACCTAAGGGGAACGGAATCCGGAAGACCTCGAGTCGTTGGTCGAGGGACGCCGTAGCAAGGGAGTGAAATCTTATGTCGTTTCGACACGCTATTTGGGGAACAACCTTCACCATTGCCGTGACTGCTTGGCTTTCGGCCGACCTTTCGGCCCAACAAACCCCACCTACCGGTGGTACAGCAGCGCCCGTTCGCGTTGCAGATCGATCCGTCCAACCCAACGAATCGCAAATCGTGGAACACCCTCTGATGCCCGCCCTGCGTTGGGCGTACCAAGGAATCAAAGATCTCGAGAAAATCGAAGACTATTCGGCGATCCTGGTCAAACGGGAACGCATCGACGGCAAGCTCAAGGATCCGGAATACATGTTCATCAAGGTCCGCAACCGACCGCTGAGCGTATACATGTATTTCCTCGAACCTTCCGAAGTCAAAGGCCAGGAAGTCATCTGGGTCGAGGGCCAGAACGACGGCAAGATGTGGGCGCATCCGCCGGGACTGCGAAACAAGATCATCGGCACCGTCTCGCTCGATCCCACCGGTCCGATTGCGATGCAGGGGAATCGCTACCCGATTACCGAAGTGGGAATCGTCAATCTCGTCCGGCGGTTGATCGAAGTCGGCGAAGAAGACATCAAGTACGGTGAATGTGAAGTCAAGTTTTTCGAAGGCGCCAAGATCAACGACCGTGTGTGCACGTGCATCCAGGTCGTGCATCCGGTTCCGCGGCGGAATTTCCGATTCCACATGGCGAGAATCTATGTCGACAAAGCCACCAATCTCCCGGTTCGCTACGAATCGTACGATTGGCCGAGCAGCCCGAATGAAAAACCGCCGTTGATCGAAGAGTACACATACCTCAACTTGAAACTCAACAACGGCTTCACCGACGAGGATTTCAGCATCACGAATCCGAAGTACGGCTTCCGTGAAGGCAAAGCGAACCAGTAGCCGCGCATCTAGCGACGATACGTAAGAACACTCGGCGGCCGGCGTTCAATGCAACACGCCGGCCGCCATTTTCTTCGGCCGAGCGAACACCGCCAGCAAAGGCGGATCCGCTCCGTCGACTCCAACTCCACGCTTCAGCAGCCACGGTTATTCGTTCGGCTGCGTTTTCTTTTTCCCGGCGCCTTGTTTGGTCGATTTGGCTTTGGGCGCAACAGGAACCGACGTGCCTTTCACGATTGGTGAAGGCTTGTCGGCCAAGATCTGCTTCATCCATTTCTTGGCGTCAAGAACCTCGGGATCCTGAGAGTCCGTGACGTCCTTGTACGCCGTCCCGTCACGGCAATCACCGCAATCGTAAAGCCGTCCGAAGTCGGTCATCGTGTTCCGCTCAAGCAACCACCGCTCGGTTCGGACGATACGATACGGTCCGATATACGAGAAAATCCATTCGCGAGTCTTCTCGGCTTCACCGCGCAGAATGGGAGCGAAGCTGACCCCGTCGAACTGGTGTTCCGCAGGCACTTTCGCACCGGCCATGTCCACCAGCGTGGGAAATACGTCGGAGCCGTCGACCAATGCGTCGACCGGTCCCAACGGCTTCACGACGCCCGGGCAATTCACGATGAAAGGAACGCGTGCCCCGAGTTCGGTCGGTTGCCCCTTGCCGTCGCCGCCGGTTCCGTTGTCACCGATGAACATGACAACCGTGTTTTCCCGCAACCCCAGTTCGTCCAACGCCCGCACGACCTTTCCGACGATCTTGTCGAGATAGGCCACGTTGTCGGCGAAGTTTTCCCGCTTGTTGATGAAATGATCCTCCGGTCCCTGCGTTGAATCCGGCGTCGTGTAATACGGCGCATGCGTCAGGGCCATCGGGTAGTAGACGAAGAACGGTTCGTCTTTGTGTCGCCGAATGAAATCGACGACGAAGTCGCTGAAGATGTCCGGGCCGTAATCGTTCGGCTCCGTCGGCAAGTACTTTCCGTTTTTCACGATCGACGGATGCCAATATCGGGAAGTCTTGATCTTGCGGTCATCCTCATAACCGCCTTTGTGAACAACCCCCTCGGGAAGGTTGTGCCGATAAGCCCACATGCAGTACTCATCAAACCCCGCTTCGCGCACCAGGTTCGGCAATTCTCCGCTCAGTTGCCATTTTCCGGCATGGGCAGTCGCGTAACCCGCTGCCTGCATGACTTGCCCGAAGGTCACGTGATTCGTGATCTGCTCAGCGGGATCGTCGGGTTTCGGTCCGCCCGGCCGACCGGCGAATTGAAAAATGCCGTTTCGGTATCCGTATTGCCCCGTCATGATTTCGAACCGGGTCGGGTGGCAAATCGGGGTCACGTAGGCGGTCCTGAACATCACCCCCGAGGCCGCCAGGGCATCGAGGTTCGGCGTCTTGTGCGTCGGATGCCCGTAACACCCCAATTCTTTCGCACCGATGTCGTCAGCCAGCATGACGACGAAATTCAACGGCTTCTTTTTCGGAGCGGCCGCGTTCAACAGCGGTGCCGCGCCGCACAGGACCACCAAAAGCGTCAACGCCCCGATGCTCCACAAACGTCGTCGATGGATCAGTTTCCGCTTCATCATGGCTTTTCCCTCGTCAGCATTCCCCCTACACAGCGGGGGCACATCGGACCTTTTGTAACGATCGAACGCATTGTTTCGGTGAGATTCGTCCCGACTGGGGCCGAATCACGTCCTATCCTTCCAATAGGGTGCAAGAGACTAAACGCACCGACGCGCGAAAGCGGAGCCATCCCCCCCTTTTGGCTCCTCGTCGATATATCACACCTAGACAGCAACGAGGAAGCACTGGGTACCAACACCGATGAGCCAGAACCAACCCGAGATCGTCACCAGCCTGGAAGAACTCTGGATCGACCTGGAACCCACGCCCACCCACGAGTCTGCACTCCGGTTGTTCACGCATCAATTCGACCGGTGGGAACCGGTGTGGACGTGTGTATACGACGCCTCGGGCGCCGAAATCGAAACGTACGTCGCCTCGCCAGCGAGGGTTTTCGATCGGGTTACTCGCGCAACTGCCTTCGCGCGAGCAAGTGATTCGACAGTCGACCACGACGGCAAAGCCCCTCATCTCTTCACGATACCGGCCGACGACCGTCTTCCTCATTTACTCGTCGTGCGCCGTTGCAACGAGACGGGCTCGACCAACGCGTGGCTCGTCGCGGCATTCCAACGACCGATTACAGCAGAGGAAATACAATCGGCGAATCCAGCAATTTTGCAGGTCGCCGAGCTGACCATTTTGTGCAGTCTGCTCAATAATGAACACGACTTCCTCAAATCCAAAGCCGAGCAGCTCGCCGCCGAAAACGAAGCACTCAAAACGGCCCAAGCGCAGGCTGTCGAACAAGCAATTGAAGACCATGAAAAGCGTTTGCTCGCCGAACGCGAAAAAGAAGCCCTGAAGGAACTCGTGCGGGCAATCGAAGAAGCCGATCGCACGAAACGAGACTTCTTGGCGAACATGTCGCACGAACTTCGAACACCTTTGCACGCGATTCTCAGCTACGCCGCGTTCGGACTGAAGCATACCGGCGACGAGTCACTGGCAAAACTCAACCGCTATTTCTCCCAAATTGAGAAAAGCGGCAAAACCTTGCTGGCGTTCGTCAACGATTTGCTGGACTTTTCGAAACTGGAAGCCGGCAAAATGACTTACGAATTTGCCGTACACGACATTACCGAAATCGTCTCGTCGGTGTGTGACGAACTTCAGTCATTGGCCGTACAACGCGATCTCGATATTCGAGTCGAGGCGCCGGACGGCTTCATCCGGGCGGAATGCGACGGCGTGCGCATCGCCCAAGTCGTCCGCAATATCGTCGGCAATGCGATCAAGTTCGCCGAAGAATCGACCTCGATCGTCGTCTCGATCGATCAAGACGACACCAAAGTCAAACTGGATGTAAGAAACGTCGGCGACCACATCCCCGAAGAAGATATCGAACGAATCTTCGAAGGATATGCCCAGTCACGAAAGCACGCGCACAAGACCGACAGCACCGGCCTGGGCTTGGCAATTTGCCGCAAATTGATCGCCCAACATCACGGAAGTATTTGGGCCGAAAACGTACGAGACGGGGTCGTCTTCCACATCCAACTTCCTATTCGGCAAGACCTCGCGGCCAAGCGAGGCCGTGTCGATTCTTCAGACACGAAGAATTCGACCAACGGCGTGTCCGATTCGGCTGAGCAACCTGCCGAGTTGGTGAACCAACTCTCGGCCACGTAACCGTCAGCGCCGATTGAACAAGATCTGCGTACCGTCCTTTCCGGCAACGACGATGTCGAGATCACCATCGGCATCCAGATCGGCGGTGCGAATTTGCAATCCGGCACCGGCCTGCCCTTCGGCGATCGGGTGGCGCGTAAACGTCTGCTCTGCGGCGTTCCACGAATAGGCGCACAACAGCGGAGGGTCGGCACTCCCCGGATCTTTGCCGTTATGAGCGCGAACTCGTTTGCCGGTTAGAAGTTCCTCGACGCCGTCGCCGTCCAAATCGGCGAACACCAAACAATGCGCTTGCGAAAACGTGTCGTCGATGAGATGTTCGACGAACGCCAGCTTGCCGTCTTCATTTTGTCCGGTCGCTTCCCACCAATACAAACCGTAGTCGTGGGCCTTGCTCCAGATCAGGTCGTTGCGACCGTCGGCGTTCAGATCCCGCACAAGCATTGGGCAACTCGCATGGAGACTCCAGTCGGCATGATATTGCCAGTCCCTCCCCAACGGATCACCCTCCGGCCGCTCATACCACCCCTCGCCGAACAACAAATCGCTACGGCCGTCGTTGTTGATGTCGCCGAACCCAATTCCGTGCCCATTGTGCGGCCCGATCTTGTGACCGACCAGGGTCGGTGAAGCACCGCTTCGATCGAAGGTCCAAATCACGCACGGATTTGCCTTGTTCCACTGGTTGGCGATCCATTCGGGCGTATCGTCGCCGACCAGATCGACCAGGTAAGCGGCTTCGTTCGTCTTCATTTGTGTATCGACGAGCAAGTTCCGCTCCCAAAGCATGCCTCGCAGCACGCCGTCGCGACCGGGATTTCTGTACCAATACACCTCGCTTTGAGTGAAGGCCATGGAAACGACATCGACCCAGCCGTCGCCGTCCACATCGTAGGCCCATTCCCCATTCGAATGCACGTAACCGCTCCAATCCTCGATGAGCCGGACCGGTCGCGGAATCCACTCGCCGTTGCGATACCAATTTCTGCCTGCGATCACGTCGAGCTTGCCGTCGTTGTCGACATCGGCAATGTCGCATCCTTCGTTCGCGTCGACGGTAAGCACTCGCACGTCAAACGCAAAGGGCTGATCTCCGAAAGCCTGCCTTCCGAAAACAAGCAGCCAGACGATTACGACGGCAATACAATGACGGCGCATGGACGCACTCCTTGTCGCGAGGGGGGACGCGGAACGCATTCCGCGATTCAACGATCGACCGTCCGGCATTTTGCCGGTGCCCCAAGATTAGGCAGCACACTCCGCGAAATCAACGTTTCGACGCAATCCGGCATCATCCGCGTACGGTCCCAATCATCCGAGAGCGATCGCCTTCGCCAACGGTTGTAGAATGCCTTCGAGGACGTAACGATCGACAACCGTGAAGCAGGTCTCTTTGAGCAAGTCGAGCGTTTTCGAAAAATCCTGATCGTCGGGCAACCCGCCATAGTGCCGCGCCGTGACGTAAACGCTCAACTGGTCTTCCGGATATTCCCCGGTGCGGACATGATAGTCGGTCGTGCGTGTCTCGGTGCTGATCCGACACTGTAACCGGCATTCACTGTCGAAGCTGAGCACCAAGGACGGCTCATAATGGACGACCTGACGCGACGGCATTTCGGCCACCCGTTCGAAGGCGGGCGGAACCCCTAATACATCCGCCAGCAGCTCGTTGTGATTTCCGCGGTAGGTGAAGTCGAACCCGAACAGCAAGTCGATGGCTTCGCAATCCAGCGGCGTCACCGAAAGATGATAAGGCGCCAGTTCCAATACCAGGCGGTGCTGCTCGACCGCCGCATCGACACTTTCCGGATTGAGTTGCCCCGAGAGAATTCGACGCGGCTCAATGCTGCACCAGTGGTGTGATCCTCCGGCCTTGTCGGTTTCCAGGACGAGCTCATGCCGATCCCGAGCGTAGAAATTCCGCATCGCCGGATACGACTTGCGGATGCGGTCGAAGAAATGCAAAATCGTTTCTCGCTGCGACGGCAACGGCATGGCCGTATTCAGCGTCATGTTCACGTAGAAATCGTCACAATACTGGGCGTACACGTTCATCTCCGGTCGATCTCCTGCACGGAGTTAGATGCCCGATCCACAGGGAAGCCCAGGCGGGCGGGAAACCGCTAAACAAAGTCGTCGCGTAGACCGCGGGCTGCGTGGAATGCCACCCTATCTAAGCAAGTTTACGCCGCTCGGGCTCGTTTGCGAGCCCTACCCCATACAGCCACCCCAAGATAGGGGAATCCGCAAGTACCCCCTCGATCGGGCCAAAACCAATGTACGCAAAATCGTCTCATCGCATCGACCACCGATCGCAGCAATTGCCGCTTGGAGCCCCTATTGGGCGACCTGCCGCCTTTTCACACTGCTGGGAAGACGAACCCGTTTCGCTTCATTCTCTTTCCCGTTCCTGCCTTCAGAAAAGTCGTCAGCCAAAACCCAGCTTGAAATATTGGGGAGCAACTCGGCTGACCCCACTGGGGTGGGTCGGTGTTCTGATCTCAGATAGAGGCTTGGGTCGTCTCGTTTTTGGGCACAATTCAGCCGGCTCGGCATTGGCCGCCTTGTGCCAACCGGAGGAACATTGGGAAAAGATCGGCGTCGTAAACGGACAGACGAATCTCCCCTCGCCAGCCGATCTGGCCGACGTTCCGCGGGACACAGCCTCAAACGTGGAGGCAGCTTGCCGATTGTTGCACGAGATCACGGAATACGCGCTCGGCCGGAGACGCGATTGGTCCCCCAACATTCCTCTGGCTCCGCTGGGGGCCACACCTTTTCGCCGCCGCGTGTGGGAAGCCTGTCGCGCAATCCCGTTCGGCCGCGTCCGTACCTACGGCGAACTTGCCTGCCGAATCGGCCGCCCCCACGCCGCGCGGGCTGTCGGCGCGGCACTTGCAGCGAACCCACTTCCTTTGGTGGTCCCGTGCCATCGGGTTATCCGAGGTGACGGCGCACTCGGCGGCTTTTCAGCCCCCGGGGGAATCGAGCTTAAATCGTGGTTGTTGGCTTTCGAAAAAAAGTGTCTTCACGACGTGTCCGATTCCCCGTAATTTTCAAAGATGATCCCCTACACTGGGAGTAGGAGCAGAAGCCGCTCATTCTGCACATTTTACCCAATCCGCCCATCCACTCCAAAACGAACTGGTCACTCGAATACTTTTCGCGCAAAATATGGAGGATTCGGTTTGATCGTCGTTTTCCATTCGCCCCGAACCTGACATCGTGATCCTTTCACACATACGACTTCGAATCGGCGAGCTAAAATTGGTACGAGAACACCAAGATCAGCCTCGGGGAGAATTGCCTCGGATGGATTCCAGATCGGTCTACTTGGAACGCAGGGCAAACGGCAGCCTACTGGTACGTGTTCGCTCCGGAGAACGCAACGGCGTGAAACTGCCGGATGCCGTTTTCACGTTCAATTGCGGTGATCCCCAGTTCGAATACTGGGCGGAGCTACTCCAAGATCGTGAATCACTGAAACTCGATCAGGTAGAGCTCCCCTGCTGACACGCACCTCCGCTCTCTGCGATTGCGCAGAGTGTGCACTCCGCGCCAAGTTTCAACTCCCCGGGAAGTTATACGGGGAGCACGTCGAGTATCTTCTACCTCGCATTCTGCCGAGCAAAGACGTCGCAATTTTCGACGCTGTTGTGAATCATCTCTCCACCGGCCCCGCGAATCACGGCCGACCACGACGGGGCTCCGGCGTCGCCCGCAAATTGTCGCGAGAAAGCATTTCTCAGCCCCGATTCAACACACGTCATTTCCATTTTTGTCACTATCCCCGATTGCCTTTGCTGTGTCGTTGCTTCCGCGATTTGCGGAATCTATGCTCAAGCAATGCCAATGCATGATTTTCTCGTTTTTCGGTAGTGCCGCACGATCAGCTCGAACCAGCGGGAGTATTCCGATGCGCAAAGGTATTCATCGCCCCCAATCATCGGTCGCGTCCACCCCCACGGCGTCACGCCGTACCTTCCTGGCTGCGGGTACGGCCGCCTTGGTCGGTGCCGCCACGGCTTCACGTTCCGGCTACGCTGCCCCGAAAGTACCGGCGGTCTTCGACACACCGGGTCCCGATTACCGCATCGAAAACGACCGCATTCACCAGTCGGTCTTCTCCTGGTGCTTCGATCCCATGCCGGTCGAAGACCTGATCCATGCCTGCCACAAGATGGGCATCAAGGCAATGGACGTGCCGGAGCAGTATTATCCGCTGCTGAAAAAGCTCGGTATGAAGCCGGCAATGACCTCCGGCGGCGACTACCGCGAAGGCCCGACCGATCCCGACCAGCACGACAAGGTAGTTGCCGATTTGAAACACGGCATCGATGCCGCCGCGACATGGGGTGCCGGAAAAGTCTTGGCCTTCACGGGAATGCGTCAACCCGGCTTGACCGATCGGCAACTGGCGAACAATTGCGTCCGCTGCTGGAAGAAGGTCATCCGTTACGCCGAAAAGAAAAACGTCGTCATCTGCCTGGAAATTCTGAACACGCGGGATGACAGCCACCCGATGAAGGGACATCCCGGCTACTTCGGCGACGACGTCGAACTTTGCGTCGATCTCATCCGACGGGTCGACTCGCCCAACTTCCAACTCTTGTTCGATATCTATCACGTCCAGGTCATGAACGGCGACGTGATCTCCCGTATTCGGCAGTACAAGGACATCATCGGCCATTATCACGTCGCCGGTGCTCCAGGCAGGAACGAACCGGACGAGACGCAAGAAATCTTCTATCCTGCGGTCATGCGGGCGATCCTCGAAACCGGCTACCAAGGCTACGTGTCGCAGGAATTCATTCCCACGTGGGAAGACAAATTGGCTGCTCTGCGCAAAGCAGTGAAGATCTGCGACGTCTAGTGTGAGCGTTCCAAGCGTCCCATCCCCGTACGGTCTTCGTCCCGGTGCGTTTTGCGCATCGGGACGTTGTCGTTTCTCTCGGCGGTCGGCTTGGTCGGCAGAAGCCAATCGTAGAATCCGTCTTTCGCCGCTTCTGCCAAATCGCTAGACTCCCGCATCCGGTCGCATTTCAGGGAGTGTGCGACGAATCAGGGGTTAGAAAAGCCATCAACCGGAAATCCACGGAGGGAACCGGTGAGCACGAACACGAGTCGTTTCGACCTCGCTATCGCCGTTTTGGCGTTGGACGAACAAGAGACTATCGCCGCGACGATCGAGCAGGCCAAGCGCATCGCCGCCGGTGTCTATGTCCTCGATTGCGGTTCACGCGATGCCACGGTCGAAATCGCGGAACAGCACGGTGCGACGGTCGTATCGACGAACTGGCCCTTCAGCTTTGCCGTTGCCCGAAACACGCTCTTGAGCGAGATTCCTTACGATTACCGCTACGTCCTGTGGCTGAACGCGGGTGAAACACTCGGGCACGAAACGGAATCGCTTTTGACGCAATTTCTGGCGACCGAAGCCCAAGCGGACAAAGCCTACTCGATCATGGTCGAAGTCCCTCCGGCGATGCCCGACGCCTCTGCCGAGCAGGTTTTGCAGTTACGCCTTTTCCCGCATCGGCCGGGAATTCGCTTCGTAGGCCGTGTCGGCGAAACGGCGACCGCTTCGTTGCGACAACTGGGCGTCAAGCAAGACATGGCTCCCGGGCGGATTCTGTGCCATGCCCGTCGACACACAGCGGTGTGGAAAGCGCGTCGCGCCCAACGGAATCTCCATTTGGCCACACTTGAAGCTCCTGATCCCAAAAACCGACCGGCTCGCATCTGGCGAATCATGGGCGAAGCCCTGACTGATTTAGGCCACACCACCGCTGCTTGCGAAGCCTTTCGGGAAGCGATTTCAGTAGCAGAAAACGGCTCCACAGAACAACTCGAAGCCTATTACGGACTGCTGGCCGCAATGGACAGCGATCCCAATCTCCACGGCAGCCGAATCGCAGCGTGCTTGGAAGCACTCGACGTGTTTCCTTTGGATGCCCAATTGCTGTGCGCCATGGGCACTTATTTGCAAAGTGCGAATCGAATCGACTTGGCGATCCGGTCTTTCGAGCTGGCGGTCACGTACGGCCAAGTCGACCTCGAAACGTGGCACGTTCAAGAAATCGCCGAAATGGCGTCGGTATGCTGGGCCCTAGCGTTGCAGCTCAACGGCGATCACGAAAAAGCCGAAACCGTTTATCGCGACGCGTTGGAACGGTTTCCGAATTCACCGCGTGTCCGGCGTCGCGCCGCCGAGCACTTCATCAAGCAAAGCAAGGTCGACGACGCACTTGCGGCTGCCGAAGCCCTTGCCGCCACAGACGAGGAACGAGAGGCACTGTTTCAAGCCATCCGCGGTGGCTGCGCAGCCGCACGCCAGGATTGGAAAGAAGCGCTCGCTCGCCTCCAAACCGCGTATTTGAGTGGTTGCCGCCATCCCATTTGTTTACGGTGGCTGGCGGTTGTTCTGTTGTCTCTGGGAGAAACGCAGTCGGTCGTTCCGATCCTCGAACAATGGATCGCCCAGGAACCCCAAACGCCCGAACCGCGCGCTTATCTCGAAGCAATCCGAAAACGAGGTGCGGGAACTTCTTCCCCCGAATCGGCCGAAACCACGACTGTTTCCGTCGAACCGCCCGCGGGCGAAGTCGCCAGCGAGATGACAGCCGTGCACGAAGGCGACGCAGTCGAGGCTACCGCCATGTCTTCGTCAGCAGAACCGGCTGTGGTCACACAGACACCGCTCGATCAGAACCAAGAGCTCGTCAGCACGGAAACAGTTTCTGGTGCCCCTGCCATGGAAACCCGAGATACCCTCGAACCGTCCCACACCGAGAAGGATACGACGGAAGAATCGGTCCCGCGTCGCTCGCGACCGGCCAAACCCCATGTTGCGTTCGAGACGAAACCGAATACCGTAGCCCCGGAAAAATCCCCCAACTAGGCGGGAGAAATCCCGCACAATCCGTGCATTCATCACGGCAATTGCAAAAACAAACCGCGATCTATTTTATCCATTTTGACATTGCCTGAGATGTGAACAACTGTTGATTCAGAGCAAGGATCGCTCTCGACCTTGAATCAGGCTTTCTCACCCCCGTGTTTGGGGCAGGGACATTCTGGGTGGATGTCCTTGCCCTTTTTTGGTTTCTTGCGCACTTGCAGGTAGCCGGAACTCGTTTCGTCTCGCCGGGGGTGCCCGTCTTGATCTGCTTGAAAGCAGATCGCAAAACCCTCGACCGGAGCGAGGCGGTTCTGTTCAAGACGCCCGTTGTGAGGGATAATCAAAGGCTTTCGGCCGTTTAGCAAATGCGGCGAGCCCAAGGCTTTTGCGTCGGCGGTCGGCGTTTCGATGCCGGCCGGCCGCTGTTCGTCGTCGAGCAGTACGGAATCCCAATCGGTTCAGCGGGTGGAACAAGCCATGACAGCGATCTTGGAACTGACGTCTCCAATCGGCAGCGGTGTGGATTGCGATCGCGGGAATCGGGTTCTCGCGCCGTTTGGAACATCCGTGGGCGAACCGGGCGGTTGCGTACCCGAGGCTTGGAGTTCGTTCTTCCCCGAAAACGACGACATCGACGACGACTTCGACGAGTTCGACGACGACGATTTCGACGACGATTTCGACGACGACTTTGAATTCGAAGCCGAATACGAGCGAGAAATCGAACGCGAGTTCGAAGAAATCGACGAAGAAGAGGAAGCGGCGGAAGAAGAAGAACCGGCAGTCGACGACGATATCGAAGTCGATGACGATGAACTGGACGAAGATGTCGACGACGATCTAGTCGATGACGACGAGGATTTGGACGACCTCGACGACGACGATCTGGACGACGACTTGTAAGCTTCTACCTTCGTCGCCGGTTGGACCATCGCAACCGAACACGGTTCCAAGCGACGACCAAACGCCCCAATTCCGTCGCTCGGTTTCGCCGCTTTAAGGAGGACCATTTGATGCAAGACTTGGCCGCAAATATTCAGGCTGCCGCCGATCTCGTCCGGCAGCGTTGGGCGACGACACCGAAAGTCGGCATCATCTTGGGCACGGGGCTTGGCTGTCTGGCCTCGGAAATCGGTGATGCGACCGTAATTCCCTACGAAGAAATCCCGCACTTCCCTCGCTCTACGGCGATCGGTCACACCGGCCAACTCGTGTGCGGCACGCTGGAGGGCGTCCCCGTAGTTGCGATGGAAGGACGATTCCACATCTATGAGGGTTATACCTATCAGCAAGTGACGTTTCCCGTCCGCGTCATGAAGGCGCTGGGAGCCGATACGCTGTTCGTTTCGAACGCGTGCGGCGGAATGAACCCGCAATACGAACGCGGCGACATCGTGGTCATCGAGGACCACATCAACTTGATGAACGGAAATCCGCTGATCGGGCCGAACGACGACTCGCTCGGCCCGCGGTTTCCCGATATGTATCAACCCTACGATCCCGAACTGATCCGCTGCGCATTGGAAATCGCCCGCCAGGAAAACTTTCAGGCCCATAAAGGTGTGTACGTGGCCGTCACCGGTCCGAATCTCGAAACGCGGGCGGAATACCGGTTTCTGCGATCGATCGGCGCCGACGTCGTCGGTATGTCCACCGTTCCTGAAGTGATCGTGGCCGTTCATTCGTCGATGCGGGTGCTCGGGCTTTCGGTCGTCACCGATATGTGTCTACCCGACGCGTTGGAACCGGTCGACATCGACGAGATCTTGCGGGTAGCAGCCGAAGGCGAAAAGAAGCTGCGACGAATCGTGCTCGAAGCGCTTCGTCGCAAATTCGCCGACTAGAAACGACACCGTACACACACGTCGGAATCTCAACGAAGGATTGGCACGAAACGATGTTCCCACAGGTTGAACGTTCGACTTCCTTCCCCCAACTCGAAGAACAAATCATTCGTTTTTGGCGTGATCGACAGATCTACGAAAAGTCGTTGGCCGCTCGAAAAGGAGCACCGGAATTCGTGTTCTACGAAGGTCCACCGACGGCTAACGGGTTGCCGCACCCGGGACATTGTCTCACGCGGGCAGTCAAAGACCTCTTTCCTCGCTACAAAACCATGCGCGGCTACCACTGCCGTCGCCGCGCCGGCTGGGACACGCACGGATTGCCGGTCGAAGTCGAAGTCTGCAAAGAGCTGGGAATCCACTCAAAAGAGGAAATCGAAAAGTTCGGCGTCGAGCCGTTCATCCACCGTTGCATCGAAAGCGTCTTTCGCTACACGCGAGAGTGGGAGCAGCTCACCGAACGTCTGGGATTCTGGATTCATCTTGACGAAGCCTACGTCACTTTCCATCAAAGCTACGTGGAAAGCGTCTGGTGGGCGTTAAAGAACCTCTTCGAACGCGGCTTGCTGTATCAAGGGCACAAGATCGTTTGGTGGTGGGCCCAAGGAGGCACCGCCCTTTCGTCGGGAGAAGTCGGACAAGGCTATCGCCAAGTTGCCGATCCGAGCGTCTACGTACGATTTCCCCTATTGGATGAACCGAACGTCGATTTGCTGGTGTGGACGACGACCCCTTGGACGCTCCCCAGCAACCAATTCGCCGCGGTAAAACCCGATCTTGATTATGCATACGTTGAATTCGAAGGCGTCGACGGCACATTGATCATCGCCTCGGCCTTGGTCGACACGATTGCACAAAAACTCAAGACCGAAGCCAAGGTCGTGCGAAGTGTAAAGGGCGCCGACTTGATCGGCAAGCGTTACAAACCGCCGTTTGACTACTACTACAAATCCGCAGGCGAGAAGCGAGGCAAACTGGCGGACGGCGGCGAGGAATACATCGCGTGGCGCGTAGTGGGCGCCGACTTCGTCACGATCGAAAGCGGGACCGGCATCGTCCATCAGGCCCCCGCTTTCGGCGAAGTGGACTACGATGTCCTCCTCTCCGAGCAGGCAAGGTTCGCGCCCGGAGAAGGCCCGGAACTGATCTGTGCGGTCGGTCCCGACGGAAAATTTACCGACGAAGCACCCGATTACGAAGGCCGTTGGGTGAAAGACTGCGACCGCGACATCGCTCGCGAACTCAAAGCCAAGGGGCTGCTGCTTCACCAGGAACAATATCTGCACGACTACCCATTCTGCTGGCGAGCTGAAGAAGATCCCCTGATTCAGTATCCCCGCAAGAGTTGGTTCATCCGGACGACGGCGTTGAAAGACCGGATGCTTGCCAACAATGCGCAAATCCGTTGGTTACCCGAACATATTCGTGACGGCCGATTCGGCAATTTTCTCGAAACGAATGTCGATTGGGCCCTTTCGCGAGAACGATTTTGGGGAACGCCGCTGCCCATTTGGGTCTGCGAGAAAACCGGTTACATGGAAGCGATCGGTTCCTACGAAGAACTGCTCGGTAAACCGGGAGTTTCCGGCACCGAGGTCTGGGAAGAAGCGAAGCGGGCAAACCCGGATTTGCCCGACCATCTCAAAGTACACAAACCGTACATCGACGCAATCACCTACGATTCGCCGAAAGCGCCCGGTGCTCGCATGCGGCGCGTTCCCGAGGTAATCGACTGTTGGTTCGACTCGGGCGCTATGCCATTCGCACAATGGGGCTTTCCACACCAACCGGGGTCGCGAGAAGCGTTGAGCAAGCAATTTCCGGCCGATTTCATCAGCGAGGCCATCGACCAAACACGCGGTTGGTTTTACAGTCTGTTGGCCATCAGCACCCTTCTGTTCGGTCCCGAAAACGACACGGAACCGACGTCGTCCCCTGAAGCATTCAAGACCGCCGACACGCCAAAACTGCAATTTCCGCACCCCTTCAAGAATTGCATCGTGTTGGGCTTGATGCTGGGCGAAGACGGCCAAAAGATGTCCAAGAGCAAACGCAACTACCGCGAGCCCCAAGAAATCTTCGATCGTTATGGGGCCGACGCGCTGCGGTGGTATTTCTACTCCAACCAGGCGCCGTGGACGTCCATCCGGTACAACGAACAGGCGATTCGCGAAAGCGTTCCCGAGTTCTTGTTGCGTTTGTGGAACGTGTACAGTTTCTTTGTCATCTACGCCAACATCGACGGCTTCAATCCGGCCGAATCCATCAGCGGCAGCGGCTTACAACTGACCCCCGAACATTTCGCCGACGGCAAAGGCTACCGGCCGATCAGCGATCGAAACGAGTTGGATCGCTGGATTCTCAGCGAACTTCACGCAACAACGGCCGGAGTCATCGCCGATATGGACCGATTCGACAGCTTTCCCGCTTGCCGAAAGCTTTCGGACTTCGTCGATGCATTGTCGAACTGGTACGTACGTCGGAGTCGTGACCGTTTTTGGGCAGGCGAGAAAACCCAAGACAAACAAGACGCGTACTGGACGCTGTACGAGTGCCTGATCACGACGATCAAGCTGATCGCGCCCTTCGTGCCGTTCCTTGCCGAACGATTGTGGCAAGATTTGGCCGTGTCGGTATTCGGTGATCGGGTCGTCGAAAGTGTACACTTGTGCGACTATCCGGCTCCGAAGCCGGAACTGGTCGACCGAGAGCTTTCGGCAAACATGGCCGACGTGCGGGAACTCGTCTCGTTGGGGCGTGCCGCCCGGATGAGCGCCAAGCTCAAAGTGCGTCAACCTCTCGCTTGCGTCGAGGTCGTTCCGGTTCGGCCCGAAAGCAAGGCCTGGCTGTCGGACCATGCCGAATTGATCTGTGAAGAGCTGAACGTCAAGAAGATTGAGTTCCTGGAAAACGCCGACGCGTACATCGACTACGTCGTGGTTCCCAATTTCAAGCGGCTCGGCCCACGTTTGGGCAAGAAAATGCCCGTCGTCAAACGCCTCTTGCAGGAGGCCGACGGATCCTCGCTCTTGAGTCAGCTCGAATCGGGCGGCAAGATCACCCTCGAAGCCGAAGGAGAAACGATTGAACTCGATCAGGAAGATATCGAGGTCCGTCTGAATGCCAAGGAAGGCTGGACGGCAGCCCAAGGGAAAATCGGCGTGGTGATCTTGAACACCGAGCTGACCGACGAACTATTGGCTGAAGGCCGTGCGCGAGATATTGTGCATCTGATTCAAGGTCGGCGCAAGGACCTCGGTTGTGAGTTCACCGATCGCATTCGCATCGGCCTGGTGAGCGACTCGCCGGCGATCAACGCGGCGATCGATCGTTTCCGCGACTATATCGCACACGAGACATTGGCGACCGAGATTCAAACGGCCTCGCTTCCCGGAGCGGAACCACTCGAAACAAAGGTCGCCGGAGAACCCTTGACGATCTACGTGGAAATCCACCAGAATGCGTCGTGATTGAACAGTTCCGCACCGCGAATCCGGGGCGGAACTCGGCACATCATTTACCATTCGACGGACGATCGCATGGACATCATCGGCGGGAAATCGGGAAAATTGCCGGTGGCCGTGCTCATATCGGGTACGGGTCGTACGCTCAAGGAATTGATCCACCGGATTCACCGAAATACCTTGCCGCTCGACATTCGAGTGGTCATCTCCAGTACGCCCAACGCCAAAGGGCTCCAGTACGCCGAAATTTACAACCTTCCCATCGAAGTCATCGAGCGTAAAGATTTTGCTTCCGACGAAGATTTCAGTAACGCGCTCTTTTCGGTTTGCCGGGGGCACGAGGTCGAATTGGTCGTGCTGGCGGGGTTTATCCGCAAACTGAACGTGCCGGAAGATTTTCGCAACCGTGTGATCAACACACACCCTTCTCTCGCTCCGGCTTTCTGCGGCAAAAACTACTATGGCAACCACGTGCACGAGGCCGTCCTCAACTCAGGCGTGAAGGTCACCGGTTGTACCGTGTACTTCCTCGACAATACGTACGACATGGGACCGGTGATCAGCCAGCATGCCGTACCGGTCCACGACGACGACACGCTCGACACACTTGAGCCTCGCGTATTCGCCGTCGAATGCGACGCCTTCGCGGAAGCACTCACCCGGATCGCCGAAAAAGGCGTCACCGTCGAAGGCCGCAAGGTGCGTTTCCGGGACTAGCCCCCTAATATGAGGGACACGCCTTGTCGGCGTTGTGCTATGCTTTTCAATACCCCGACGTCGGGGCGTTTTTACCGGCACGCAACAAACTCCCCCCTCCCGGCAACCAACACCATGTACAGGTTCGATCCCCTGCGCTCTTCGACACCACGGAATCCTTCGCGGCAGGGTACCTTCTCGATGATCGCTTGGCACGAAGCAAATCACGGGAGGTGAACCGGTGGAACCGCTCATCTTCGAACCGTATTTTCGGCCTCAGATTTGGGGGAACCGACGTCTAGCAAGCGTTCTCAACAAGCCCCTTCCCGAAGACGGGCAATTTGGCGAATCCTGGGAAATCAGTGCCCACCCACACGCGGTAACAACGGTTGCCCAAGGCCCCCACGCGGGAACGCCGCTCACCGAATTGTGGGAAGCCGAACGGGACGCTTTGTGGGCCTCGAACACATCACAGCCGGTAAAGTTTCCTTGGCTGATCAAGTACCTCGACTGCGATGCCCTCTTATCCGTTCAGGTTCACCCTGACGATGAAGCGGCAGCGAAACTCCTGAGCAATGAGTCGGGTAAGACTGAAGCCTGGGTGGTTCTGGCCGCGGAACCGGAAGCGGAGCTTTACCTGGGGCTGAAAGACGGCGTCACCGAAACCGACCTTCGCCGACACCTCAAAACGGGAACCGTCGACTCGCTCTTGCACAAGATTACCCCTAAGCCGGGTGATTGCGTGTTGATCGAGGCCGGCACCGTCCATACCGCCGGAAAGGGTGTATTGCTGGCAGAGGTGCAACAATCCAGTGACGCCACGTTTCGATTGTTCGACTGGAATCGTAAGGGCCCCGACGGGAATCCGCGCAAATTACACATCGAAGAAGCAATCGCATCGATCGATTGGAATCGGGGGCCGGTAACGCCCGTCGTTCCGAAGCCGCAGACGGGTTTGCCCGACGGCGTGATTGGGGAACATCTGGCAGCGTGTCGTTACTTCCGTCTCGACCGTTTCACGTTGCACAAGGCCTGGGAAATCGCCTCCCCTCGCGGCATGGAAGTGTGGATGGTCCTTGACGGTAGTGCCGAACTCTCGACCGGCACTTTCACGCACCGTCTGGTCCGTGGTCGATCCGTCTTGATTCCCGCCTCGTGCCCACCCTACCGTTGGACACCGATCGAAACTCCGACGGTGCTGCTTCGTTGTTCGGCAGAATAAAAAAACGACCGCGGCTGGTGTTCTCTCCCTTCCGCGGTCGTTTTTGGAAACCTGTCATCGCCGTCTACCGGTCCGAATAGACTTGTGTGCTTTCCTCTTTCGTAACCGGTACGCGAATGTCGTCACTGAGCAACTGAACTCGCACGCGCTGGTCCCCCGGCTGGACGCCCTTCACACGGATCCGATACGTCGTCTCTGCCTTCGGGGCCAGTTGCGACAACTTATCAAAAATAATCTCGTTCCCATTCACGTGGTTGGCCGTCGGACCGTCTGCCGCCACGGGTTGCAATTCCGGCGGCAAAACGGCCAACAGTTGAACGTTCGTTGCGGCTTTCGTGCCTTGGTTGCGAACGCGGATCTCGTACGTCGTTTCGCCGCCAAGCACGACCGGATCGTTCGTGTCGGCCACTTGGAACAAAATGGCGGCGATTCCCTCAACGTTGACAGCCAGTTCCTGTTCAGCGGTGATTCCAAGATCGGCTCTCGCCGAAGCCGTCAACGGTTGAGTCCCCTCTTCAATCGGCATCACGACGAGTTCCACCTGGCCTTGCTGTCGCACCGGGAGTTCGGCAAGCATCCAATGCACGGTCCGTGAGGCTTCGTCGTAGCTTCCTGCATTATTCGCCCGCACGAACTTCAATCCCGGCGGTAGAGTGGCCGTCAGATGAACATTTTGAGCCGGCGCCGTTCCCGGATTCGCGATCGTGATCGTGTAGGCAGCCTCTCGTTCTAAGAACCGTTTGGCAGGACCGTCGATTTGAACCTGCAACTGCGGCGAGAGGATCTCCAACTGCTGGCTGTCTTCAACCTTCAAGTTGCCGTCGGCACGGGCGGCCAGCATGTTCGTCACCGCCCCCGCTCGGACGGCTCGCAGTTTGAGTCGAACCTCGCGGCTCTCGCCCGGTGCCAAGGTGCCGATTACGTTCTCCAATTCTGCACCCGCCGGATGCTGAAGTTGCGGCGGCACGTGCTCCTCAAGAATCACGTTTGTCGCCGCCCCTGTTCCCGGATTCGAGATTCGAATGACCAGTTCGACCTCGTCTCCGATCAATACGCGGTCGGGCGCTTGCGTCTCCACAACCAATTGCGGCTTGGTCGCCAATGCCTTCATCGAGGCGGCGGCACCGATATGCACGGTTGCAACGCTACCGATTTCACCTTCCCGCGTGGGCATCAACTGCTCTTCGACGATAATCTCATCCCCGGGCTGCAAGGTTCCCAACCGCCACACCAGCTCTCCCGCCACGCCACGAGACGCCTGCGGCGATGTCGACAACAAGCGTGTCCCGAACGGAACTTCGTCGTGCAATTCCACGTCGCGCACGGCGACGGCGCCGGAATTTCGCACCATGATTTTCACGACGGCGGGCTTCCCGACCTGTACTTCCTCGGGCGCGACTTTTTGGATCGCGACCTGAGCGGTCTGCGGGCCCTCCAAGGCTACCTCGCCGGGCCTTCCCGTACCTTCGTCGTTCGCATCCGACCGCGGTGCTCCAGATACCTCGTCCTGCATTCCCGCCCCGACGGGTGCATATCCACGACCGGGTAGCGGACCAGCGTCGAACGGAACGACCGACGGAGCCGTTTGCGGTTGCGATGTCATTGTCGCATCTTCGCGAGGATTCGAGTACTTCGGCGTCGCTTGGACGTTCGAACCATCCGGATAGCGCGCGGCGGGTTGCTGCGTGTCATACGGCAAAAGCGACGCCCCAGCCCCGATACCGCTGTTTTGAGGCGTCTCTGCCGGTAACGAACCGGCATTGTTCGAAAACGAATTACCGACCGCACCGAAAGGCAATGCGTTCGTTCCCGTCATCGCGGGATCCACAGGCGAACCGTCTCCTCGGTCGACGCTCGGCAACGCGGCAGGCAGCTCGGTTGCAGCGGTATTCGGTTGTTCTCCGGCCGGAAAAGCGCCTTCCGAACCGTTGGCGGGCATCGGTGAAGCCGGGGCCGGCGCAGCCTCGCCCGGAAGCGCCGAAGGGGCCTCTTGTGAGAACGACACGGCAGGAGGTTCCGACACATCGTCACCCGGCATCGGGCCGGCCGACAGCGGCGCCCTCAAGGGATCAGCACCTTCGTTCGCACCGCTGCTGTACCCTTGGAAGTCGGCAATCGCCCGCAAATCGGCCACCGCGTCCTGCGGGCCGGCACCGCCGACCTCGAAAGCCTGAGAGCGAGGCAATGGTGCCGGAGGAATTTCTTCATTGGCTGTCGCCGTCACCACGCGACCGGATTCGGGCCGCAATGGATTCGGCGGCATACCGGCGGGCGTAACTTGTGGATCCGTTTTCGCCGGCGAGGGGGGCAGCGGCTGCGCGTCGGCGATGTCGCTCAATACGGCAGGCGGATGCGTAGGCACAGGTACCGCCGCGGTCTCTTGCCTCGGCTCCTGCATCGGCCCTTCGGTCGATGTTTCAGCATTGTTCCCGAAGGCCGCTTCCCACGCTGCGCGGGCATCATCCGGCGAAAGCAACCGCGACGCGTCGGGCACTTCGCGACGGAACGACGACGGCAACTTGGTTTCGGGGAATTCGGTTGTTGCGTTGTCGGCCGAGGCCGATTCTACGGGGCCCCGCTGCGACCAAAGGGCGTATCCTCCACCCCCTACCAAGGCGGCACCTAATACAGCAACGCTTGCCCAGACCAGTCGCTTCGCCGGCAACGTTCGCATCCATGCCATCCAGCGTTTCACGATCGCCTGCCTCCGTGCAGTCTCCGTTTCTTACGATTTACGTTCGCGGCGACGACGACGGCGTGCCGGAAGTGCGCACGGTCCGCCGCACGATCTGTCGTCTCGCAACGAGGTTGATACCACAAACCGGCACGAGGCGAAAGATCAGTTCCCCCGATCGGTACCCAATATTCCGACTGGTCGCACCGCGCATCGACGCTGATCTGTGAATGATCCCCGTTTGCAGTTCACAGAGGCAGCAAACTATAATGACGTCGTTTTTCGCCCCCCCACGATCACCGCGTATACTGTCTCCACTCGCCACCGTCTCCGCGGAGGAACCCGATGCGCAATCGACCGAAACCGACGACTATCGCTACCACCCTCATAATCTTACTTTGCTTTGCCTCACGAAGCCCGGCGCTTCCACCGGTCGTCATCCCGCCGCACGACCGTCCTGTGCCGTTGTCGCTGACCTTGCCGAGTACCCTTTCTTCGTCACCGATGCCGGTCACCCTGCGGGCGACCGGTCGTGACGTGACAGCCGTGGGCCAGCGAGGCTCCGGGTTTGACGAAGCGGGCAATCCGGTTCCGGGTGCGCGGCTGATTGCCGTCGTTCCGCCTGTCGACGAGACGTCGGAATACTCGATCCTCTCCTCCCGCAAAAAAGCCGCGCCTTTGTTTCGGCTGGAAGATGTCGATAAAACATCAGTGCGAATCTACCAAGACAGCACCCCCGTCTTACAGTACAACTACGGCACGATCGTGAACGAGACCGTGCCCGAAAACGAGCCCCGACGGCAACGCGCCTGCTACGTCCACCCGATTTGGGGAATGGATGGCGAGATACTGACGGATGATTTCCCGAAAGACCACTATCATCACCACGGGATGTTTTGGACTTGGCCCCACGTCATCATCGGAGAAAACGAGTACAGCCTTTGGGAAGACAAGGGAAACCTTCGTCAGCGTTTCGTAAAGTGGCTGGCCCAAGAAATCGGGCCGACCGCCTGCGTGCTCGGTTTCGAGAACGGCTGGTTCGAAGGAGATCGACACGTGTTGACGGAACGCGTCTGGATAACCGTCTACCCCGCCGACGACGATACCCGCGCGATTGATGTCGATCTGTTCCTCATTCCGAAGGTCGAACTCACCTTACGAGGCGCTGAAGGCAAGAGCTACGGCGGTCCGACAATCCGTTTTCGCCCACCGAACGCAAACGCCTCGATCATCACGGTCCCCGATGGCGTCACCAAAAACGATCTGACCGAAACCCGATTGCCGTGGGCCGACTTCACCACCACCTTCGATCATCGAGAACACCCAAGCGGCGCGGCAATCTTCATCTCGAAGCACTTTCCCGACTATCCACCGATGTGGCTGACGCGGCACTACGGACCGCTGTGCGTCGGTTGGCCGGGCACCCAAAATCGAACGCTTGAAGCGGGCAAGCCGGTCCACATGCCCTATCGCGTGTGGATCCACCGCGGCCAACCCGACCGCGACACCCTTGCGGCAGCTTACCAAGCATACATGACCGCATTGGATGCGGGATTCGCGCACCCATAAGGCGATCGACACGGCGTGCAGACCGGAACACGATGGGTGCGGCTTGCGATCGAGTTCGCAGGCCGCACGTTCTTACTTCAAGTTTCGCGAGCTGCCGTGGTCCCCCATCGCTTGCCGAGCTCTTGCCGTCAGAAACTCGATCACGGGTCGGCATTCCGGCCGGTCGATGAGATTACGTTGTTCCATCGGATCGTCGGCCAGGTTGTAAAGTTCTTTCGGATACACCCCTTCGCCGTAGGCAAAGCGATGATCCAACAACAATTTCCACTGTCCCGGCAGCGGCGCAGCGTTTGAACGGACCGCCACCCAGGCCAACTCGGGAGCCAACGTTCGCGATGCCTCTTTGTGATTGTTCGGGAACAGGGGAGGTCGCGGCAAGCACGATTCTCCCCGCATGGCGGCCAACTGCGAAACACTGTCCTCAGCGCCGAATTCCTTCCCCGATACGGGCGGCAACGGCTCGTCCAGGATATCCGCAAACGTGGCATACAAGTCGGTCAATGCCGCCAGCCGCGTACACGTCTTACCCGGCGTGTCGTCTCGCCCGTCGCCGATCCCGCCGGCAGGCCATGTCACGATCAACGGTACACGATGCCCACCTTCGTACAACGACCCCTTATTGCTCCGCAACGGCCCCGTTGCGTGTTTGTCGTTGCGCTCGGCCCCGTTGTCGCTGGAAAAAACGAATACGGTGTTTTCAATTAGCCGATGCCCCGGGCGCCGCGGATCCGGCGTTTCTTCCAAGAATCGCAGCAAGTGGGCGATGTGAACGTCGTTCTGGTAAATAAAGTCGTATCTTGCCGAGTTCGTCGGATTGCCGTTCTTGAAACGACTGGCCCCGACAACCTGTACACCACCGATCTTTTCGCTGGGCGTGTGCGGCAGGTGGTTAGCGGGCGAGGCAAAGTACAGAAAGAACGGTGTATCGTCGCGCGACACCTCCTCCAGAAATCGCATCGCATGACGGTGCAGCGCCTCGCCGATTTCGTGCAATCGATAGGAACCGTCGAGCTGTTTGCCGTTGCCGGTCGCACCGACGACTCGTCGCCCCTCAATCCAACCGGGCCCGATCCGCTGGTTGGGCCGATTCCCCTTGTCGCCGTCGGGACCTGAGGTCGGATGGCTTCGCGTAAAGCCTACGAAATAATCGAATCCATGATCCAACGGACAATCGTAAAGCGGTTGCGTCAGATCGGCGTCGTCCCAGCCGTCGGCCGGTTTGCCTTCGCTGGTCCGGTACGTGACACCCAAGTGCCACTTGCCGACCATGCCGGTGCGGTAGCCGTTTCGCTTCAAGAACTCCGGCAACGTCAGTCGTTCTCGCTCCAAGATCGGGTCGCATTGGACACCGTAAAGAACGTGGTATTTCAACCGCGATCGCCAACAGTAACGTCCTGTCAACAACGTGTATCGCGTGGGGGAACATAAGCTCGAAGGTGAATGGGCATCGGTGAAGCGAACCCCCATCTTGGCCAAGCGTTCCATCGCCGGGGTTTCCACCTGAAATTCGTCGGGGTTGCCCGTCCAATCCTGATACGCGCTGGTGTCGCCCAAGCCCATGTCGTCGGCCAAGAACACAATCACATTCGGCTTGGGCAGGTCGTCGGCCTTCGCATGCTTTTCTGAAACGATCGTCGTCCCTGCAAGGCAACCTATCATCACGAAAAGTGGCAAAGCCAAGGCCGATTTCATGGGTGTTCTCCTGGTGTTCACCTGGACAATCGCCCTCGGCCGAAGTCGAGGGCGATCTCGATTGCCGCGTTTCAACGATTACAACTCGGGCGGCACCCAATCAGGAATACCTTCCGTCTTCAGTTGCTTTTCGTACAACTCCCACTGCGGTCGGACGGGGGAATTCGGCACGTTTTCATTGACCATCAACGGAAGCGTCTCTTCCCACCACCGATCGTATGCCGCACGCAATCGAGCGACGACGTCCGGATGTTCCTCGATCACGTTCGTCGTTTCGAAGGGATCGTTTTCGATGTCGTAAAGCTCCTCGTTGTTCACGAACCGCCATTTTTGCGTGCGAACGGCACATCCTTCGAACTTGTAGTCATTGGGATCGGCACCCTTGGGCCAACGGCCGCGATGAACGAACAAACAGCGATCCGCCCACTCGGCTTTCGGGTTCTCCAACAACGGCACAAGCGATCGACCGTCGAGCTTCTGCATTTTCTCCGGCAGCTTCGCGCCGGCCAATTCAACGAACGTCGGATACAAGTCGATGTGCGCTGCCAAGGCAGGAATATCGACGCCTTCCCCCAAAACGCCCTTCCATCGCCAGAAACAGGGAACATGCGTGCCGCCCTCGTACGGCGTTCCCTTCCCCGACTTGAAGCCTGCGGTATAAAGCGGAATCTGCTTGCCGTCCTTGCGACCGCGAAGTACCGACTGGCCGTTGTCGGTGAGGAAGATCAACAAGGTGTTGTCCCACAAGCCCCATTCATCCATCTTCTTCATCAGCAGCCCCATGTTGTCGTCGATATTGACGATCATCCCGAATCGGGCCGCGGTCGAACCGTCGAAGCCCGCTTCAAGGAACGGCTTCTTGTATTCCTCGGGTGCGATCATCGGACCGTGAGGGGCGTTGGTCGGAATATAAGCAAAGAAGGGCTGGTCACCGTCTTTACACTGTTTGATCCACCCCAGTGCCTGGCGAAAGAAGACGTCGGTGCAAAAGCCGTGGGTTTTCACCAACTTCCCGTTGTGCTTGATCACCGGATCGAAATAGCGGTTTTCTCGGTTCGGCGGAAAATCGGCGCAACTGCAATCGTAGGCCTGGCCGATACCGCCCGCCCCGTGGATAAACACCTCGTCGAACCCGCGGTTCTCGGGTTGATACGGCGCTTCATCGCCCAGATGCCATTTCCCAAACACACCGGTGGTGTACCCGGCGGATTGCAACGCCTGGGCGATCGTATACGTACTCAGCGCCATCCGTTCCCGCTCGAGGATCGTATGGGTCACACCGTTCCGAAACTCATGGCGCCCGCTCATGATGGCCGACCGCGTAGGCGAACATGTCGGGCTAACGTGAAAATCGGTGAACCGCGTACTGAGCGAATACAATCGATCGAGATTCGGCGTCTTCAAGTACGGATTCCCCAGACAACTCAATTCGCCCATTCCCTGATCGTCGGTCATGACGAGGATGATGTTCGGCCGACTGCCTGCCAATTTCTCGGCCTGCGCCTCGGCGGCAAATCCACCGGCCAACGCCGCGACACAACAACACACCGCCGTCAATCCAAGGCCTCGCAACATCGGATACCTCCTTCGCGCGAATTCAACAAAGTGGGAGGGGGACGGTGTGGCGTTGGATGACCGATCATCCAAACACCCCCAGATTATTTTCTGTTGTACACAAAATCAACATATAAATCGCGATTCACTCATCCCTCTCGAACGTCCGTCGTCCGCCTGCCACATTCATGACGCTCCGGCCAGGAACGCACGCATCTTCGCCATATTGCTTTCGTTCGCGGGCGCGGCTCCCCTTTCGGGCCGAGAAGGGAAAACGTATTGAAAAATGCTGTCCGATTTCTCAACCGAGCCGGGTAAAGTAGACGGAGGGAGAATCAACGCCACCTTGGATCGGCCAAAATCCTGTGCACCCCTCTTTCGAACGAGACCGATGCGCCGAATTCGTTCGGCTTTTTGCCGCCGCTCAACGACGGCTTTTCCTCTATGCGCTGTCGCTTCTGCACGATCCCGTCGAGGCAGAAGAAGTGGTTCAGTCGGCAAGTGTCGTGTTGTGGCAAAAATTCGATGAGTTCGCACCTGAGTCCGATTTCACGCGATGGGCTTGCCGAGTGCTCTATTACGAAATCCTCAAATGGCGAGAGCGGCAGGCGAAGCGAGGCATGTCGTTGTCGCCGCAGTTTCTCGAGTCGCTGGCCGACGAGGCCTCGGAACTATTGAACGAAGTCGATCAGCGACGCGAGGCCCTTCACCGCTGCCTCGGTAAGTTACGTCCCCGTGACCGCAACATGCTGCTGGATCGTTACCGTGACGGCAATACCACCGAAACAGTGGCGAAACGTTACCATCGAACGGTCGGCGC
This sequence comes from Thermostilla marina, assembly GCF_054657455.1. Lineage (NCBI taxonomy): Bacteria > Pseudomonadati > Planctomycetota > Planctomycetia > Pirellulales > Thermoguttaceae > Thermostilla > Thermostilla marina. The sequence goes on from NZ_BAAHYR010000001.1 coordinate 3,213,294, forward strand.
CGTCCGTCGCGCACTTCATCGCTTGAGGATGACACTCCTCGAATGTATCCGTCGGGAAATCGCCCGCAGCGAACACCCATGAACGCATCGCACGCCGAATTCGATCGCCTCGTCGACGAACTGGAGGCCGGCATACTTTCGGCCGACGATGCGCGCCGATTGGAAGAGTTGTCGGCCGATCCGGCACTTCGACGAAAACTCGTCGAATATTTTTTTCTGATCGGAGAGCTGTATTGGCATGAATCGGTCGAGGTGCCTGTCGGTTCATCGCCGACAGGCGATGAATCCGCAACCTCTCACGAGCGGTTCGGAACCCCATCTCCCCTTTCCACAGGCGCCTCGGCCGGTAATGCCGTTCGCAGACTACCACAAGCGCACAAATCGCCTCGTCCCCGATACCAGACGTTCGCGTTGGCTGCCGCCGCAGTGTTGGTAGTGTCAGTAGCCGTCTCGCTGTACCTCGTTTCGAAAACGGCTCGCCCGGTCGCGCCGACAAATTCCACAGCTGTGGCAACCACGGACGATTCGGCTACGAAATTCCTCATCGTTGCGACACAAAACGCCGTTTGGAACGATTCGTCGACCCTCCCGAGAGAGAACTCGCTCATCGCCGATTGCAAGTATCAGCTCACCTCGGGGCGAATCTGGCTGACGGGGCCGACCGGAGAACTTTTATTCCTCGAAGGCACGGCAGCGTTTTCCCTCGGCCGCGTCAAGACGATCGAATTACATCGCGGCGTGTTCGCAATCACGAGTCGCCCAAAAACGGGCGAGTGGACGATCCGAACCCCCTTCGGCATCGTTCGCGACAAAGGAACGACCTTTTCTGTGCGTGTCGAAAAAACGGCAATGGATATCGAGGTAGCCGAAGGCGTCGTCGGCTGGACCGAAGACCTCGGAAACACGGACTCGGTCGAACTAGCCCCCCGACAGGCGGTACGCATCTCCCGAACACGCGATTCTCTGACTGCCCGGCCGATCTCGTGGACCGGTGATGTGATTTCCGCCCTGGTGCCTCCCGACGCATCACCGACGCCCCTTTGGCGGGACACTTTGACCCGCACCGGGCACGTTGCGACTGTTTTCGATTTCGCATCGCAGCGAAATCGTTTTCCGGCGATTGTCGGAACCGGCGTTCTCATTCCGGTTGCAACCTCACACGGCCGCACGACGCGCGATGTCGTGCCGGTTTCCGGTCTCGCCCGCGAACCTGCCGTGCAATTTCGCCGCTTGGATCCCGGGAATTACGGCGGTGCCGGCCTGATGCTCGAAGAACCGTTCTCGCTGCCCACACCGGCGACCTTTGTCGTCCTCGCTCGCTTCGACGGCTTTCCCGCGTCCGACGATCCGGAGTCGCCCGGTATTCATGTCGCCGAGCAACTCGGCACCCTGTTGATGTTGCAATCGCTAAACGGCGAGTATTTGCAATGGGCATTCGGTGCCGACCGACGCATCGAACTACATTCCGACACCGAAACCTTGACCTGGGACGGGACAGCCCCCGAGGCAGGCAAGTGGTTTTGCGCCGTATTCACGATCACCGCTTCCGCTACTTCGGGCGAAAGTTTGGTGTCATTGCATCTGATCGACCCGGCGACGGGCGATGTCTTGCCGCTCGCCGAGAAAACACCGTTGCGCGGCTACTCGGCATCGGCAACCGAACGTTTTTCGGTCGGGATCGGAGCCGATCGCGACGGCGCCAGGGCGTACGTGTGGCCCGGTGTCGTGGATGAACTGCTCATTTTCGAGGGCACGCCTTCGGTCGACGTCGTGGCCGGCACTTCGGCGATTCTTCGTAACGCCGCACGAATGGAGGCATCCTCGCTGGAAAACGTCTGGCCGACAGAGCGTGCCCCCACGGGATTGTAATGGACGAAATTCCTCCGATATCGAACCGACACAATCCGCATTTCCGATTTTTGAGGAGTCGAGAGAAGAGGTACAATGGAGAGAGACGTGAAGAGGCGCGGTTTCTCTCCGCCGTTCACAAAAGGAGAACGATCATGAGTCGACACACTGGTCATTCTCGGCGTCGCTTCCTGGAAGTGGCAGGACTGACATGGGCGATCGGCGGTGCCGCCGGAATGGCCGTGCCGTCGTTGGGCTTCGGTGAAGAAAACTCGGGGCCGATCGATTGCGGACCGCCGCCGAAAGCCAAACCACAACACCGCACCGGCGGCGAGTCCTTCGCCCCGTTGCCGCTGCCGGTCACGCCGTTGCGGCGAAGCGAAAAGAAACGCCCGCCGAGCCCGCCGGCTTTGATCGGCAAGATGGCTTTGGGGCCTACGCGTTGGATCACGCGTGACGGAAAACGGGTAATGTATCGGGACTGGATGACCGATCCGGCCGACGTTTCGACGCTGCTGCAATGGACGAACGACAAGTTGGGAATCAATTACCGAGCGATCGAAGCCGACTTCGGTCACTTTTCGTTCGATCCACGCGAATTGCCGGCTTTGCTGTTCGCCGGACATAATCATTTTCAGCTGACCGACGAAGTCCGCCAGAGCCTGGCCCGCTACGTGATGGACGGCGGCACGATCATTGCCGACGCCTGTTGCGGCTGGGAAGATTTTGCCAAGTCGTTCCGCGACGAAATGAGCCGCATTTTCCCTGGGCGTCCGCTTCGCAAAATGCTGCCGGAGGATCCGCTCTTTTCGTCGTACTACAAGCTGGGCAGCCTGACGTATCAACGGGCGGACGGCTCCACTTTCGACGAAGAACCCTGTCTTGAGTCGATCGATTTCGGTTGCCGGGCGGGGGTCATCTTCTCGCCGCGCGATATGACATGCGGCTGGGACGGACACGATCATCCTCGTGGATTGCGGATGACGATCGACGTCGCCCGCCAGATGGGCGCCAACATCATCACCTACGTGTTGGGCAATTACCAGTTGGCGCGTTTCTTGAGCACGACCAAGGTTTACTACGAAGCCGACGCCCCGTCGCGAGACGACTTCGTCTTTGCCCAAATCATTCACGACGGCGACTGGGATCCCGACCCTTCGGCCGTCCACAACCTGCTGAAACATGCCCGCGACAACTCGACGCTGGAAGTCAAATTCAAGCGTCAAAACGTAAAACTCACCGATCCCGGCGTGGTCACCTATCCGATCTTGTACATGACCGGACACCGCGACTTCGTATGGAACGACGAAGAAGTCGCCCTGTTGCAGCGTTATCTCAAAGCGGGCGGTATTCTGTTCGCCGACGCCTGCTGCGGAAGGTTGACGTTCGACCTGGCATTCCGTCGCGAGCTGTCAAAAGTCTTCCCGAACCAACGGCTGGAACGCCTCGCGCTCGACCATCCGCTGTTCCATTGCCACTACGATATCGACACGGTGGCCTACACGCCTCGCGTGCGGGAAGATTTCGGTGACCTCGACGCTCCCGAGATCGAGGCGATCTCGATCGACGGCAAATTGGCCGTGGTCTACAGCCGATTCGATTTGGGCAATGGCTGGGAGCAATTCCCCCATGCCTACAGCTACGGCCTGAAAGAAGAAGATGCCCTGAAATTGGGCACGAACATGCTCGTCTACGCCATCACGCACTGAGAGCGGCAAATCCAACCACTTTGCCCCTGTACCGGGGAAGCAAGGTACCAATACAAACGCCGACGCAGCATTCCACCGCGTCGGCGTTCTGTTTTCGTTGAAGCGTCCTTCGGCTCACTGCGTCGCTATTCGAGCGGAATCGCCAAAATGGTTGCACTCCACGGCGACACGCGGCAACAACCTTGTTGCAAAACGACACTCTTTTCAACGATATCGACGTTCAGCAGCTTGCCCGGCTCGTTGTACGCCTGGGGACCTTCGCCCGACACCTCCCAAGCGACCGCCTTACCGCTCGGCCGCTTTTTCCCGATATCGATCGTGACAGCAACCGCCGTGTCTGTCGGATTCACGATCGACAGCGTCAATTGCTTTCCGTCCGCCGACAAGGCTCCTTGGGCGTCGAGCGGCCCGTCCACACTCGTCTTGACCGGTATCTTGCCGAAATGGCGGCGAAACAACTTGAGCATCAGCCCCGTCGTCTCGAATGCGGCCACCGTTTTCGAGGTTTTGATCGCACCGATGACGTTGACCGTCTGCGCGTAGTTCGCCATCGCGTACACGTCCGTATTGCGAGCGAATTCGTTCAGTGCCGCAGCAACCCCGAGGCCGTCGCGCAGATAGTATCGCGTCCCCAATTCGCCGTAAAGGTGCGGGCCGTACCAGTAGTTCCATTCGTCGAGCGCCACGGGAATCGCCCGCCCGCCGAGAATCTCGTCGCGGTATCTCCGATGCGCTGCTGCAATCGCCCGCACTCGATTTGCTGCTTGCGCGACGTGTTCCACCACGTTTTCGCGGTACTGGACGTAGAAGTGTTCGCTGATCAAGTCCATGTGATCGGCACAATGCCGGAGCATTCCTTCCGTCCAACGGCCGACGTTCCCCACACCAATCACGCGGATCGACGCATCTTGTTGCCGCATGGCCTCGACGAAAGCGTTGTGCTTTTCGACGTAGTCTTCCAGCGGCATGTGCCCGAGCTGCCAGTTGCCGTACATCTCGTTGCCGATCCCCCAATACACGACACCGTACGGCTCGGGATGGCCGTTCTCGGCTCGCTTTCGGCCCCATTCGCTGTCGGCCGGTCCGTTGACGTATTCCAATTCGGCTAAAGCCAACGACACATCTCCCAACCCGGAGTTGACGACGATGTACGGCTCGGTCCTGAGAAGGCGACAGAACCGCATGTATTCGTCGATGCCGAAATCATTGTGCTCGATGCCCTTCCATGCGGGGTTTTTTCGCGGCGGCCGCCGGTCCGGATCACCGATTCCGTCGCGCCAATCGTACCCGCTGACGAAATTACCGCCCGGCCAACGATAGATCGGAGCATCCAGTTCCCGCAGCAACGTCAACGTGTCGCGCCGCATTCCTGCGACATTGTCGGCGGGCATCAAGGAAACGGTTCCAATGCGAAACGCGCCGCTGCCGCGCGAAGTGATCACCAAGCGACCGTCCTCGGTATTCGCCCCCGATGTGAATCGAAGCGGAACCTTGCGATACTCGCTCGAAAGCGAATCGACGCTGATCGTGGAGCGTTCATCGGCCTCGTCGCCCCATACGAGCGAAATGCTCACCGGGGCCGCCGAAGCGTCGCCTGCAAGCCAAACGCGTCCGTCGTATTCCTTCCCGGCAACCAACCCCAATCCGCGTTGTTCGATTCCGCAAACGGTTCCATCGCCCGGCAAGGTAATTTCCGGCGTGTGTTTCCCGACGAACGGCGCATCCGTTGCCATGCTCACGCCGCCGCCATCTCCGATCACCTTCCACGGCGATGCGTCGGCACCCACCGGTTCGTAGAATTTGCGGTCTTCGAGCATTTCCGCCCAAATTCCGCCGTAAATGCAGCGTCCCAAGTGCTCGATGAACTGCCCGTAGATGAGCGGAGAAATCTCCTCGCCCCGCTCCGTCGGATTGATCGACACGACGACAGGTTCTTCACCGCGCGCAAACATCGCCGCAGGTAAAACGACCGTCAAAGGCACCAGGAATCCGGCGCACACCACGAGCCTTCGGCAGACCCTATCCCCCATGACCTGCTCCTTTCAGAAACGGCACACTGAATAGTTCGGCGTCCGGAGGTTGCCGTCGTCCCCGAACACCTTCCAAACCGTGCCGTTTCAGCGTAATCGGCTCGCGAAGTGTTTTCCAGGCAAACTGCCGCCGTTGACGCAAGAGCGCGTTCTGTGTTCGCTCGTGCCGAAGGCTCAGAGGCAGGCTTCGTCCTTCAGAAGACCAGTTGCAGCCGCGTGAATGCTTCGTAGAGCGTATCAGGCGATGCCGCTGCGGACGAAGACTTGTAGAAATTGCCGGGCCAAAACACCGCAGCTCCCATGTCGGCCGTCAGACCACCGCCCAAGTCCAGCGTGTAAACGTTGGCGATTTCGGTTCCCATGTCGAACGAACCACTCGCGGGTCGGCGCACGTCGGACCTTAACCACCCGGCCGCTAGACGTCCGTCGAGTCGCTCAAACACGGGAAACACGTACTGCATTTGGACGGTAAACAAGCCGAGTCCCCGGTTTTGCAGACCGACGCCCAAGTCGTTTACATCGCTGGGACCGTCGGGACTGGTGATCACGAGATAACTCCAGTAACCCTGCGCCCCGAAATTGTCGCGTTCGCTTTGGGCGACCGTCCGAAATTCCGTCGAATAGTACGGATCGGGATCACCATCGCCGCTGGAATAAAGCACCTGCGCGCTAATCGCACCGGACCCCACCGGTACCGGCCCTGTTTCGAGCTTGAGCCCGACACCGTCATGTTGGAACAGCGGAAGCGTCTCGGAATCACGCCGTTCCCCGAAGTTGTACAAGGCGAACGCGTGCAGTGGGAATCCCCACAACTCGAAACGAGTTCGTGCCCCCAACCACACGTCCCAGCTTTCGTCGTAGCCGTCGACCGTCGGATACGAGTACTCTCCCCGATCCGATAGATAGTACGCGCTCACGCCGAAATTGCGGTTTTCGCACGCATTCCAATCCACATCCAGCGTCAACAACAACGTATCGTCCGCAGCCTGATAATCGCCTTCGGTGACGGCGAACAACCCCAAGCGAAAATCAGCATCACCGAGCATGGAACACGTGCGTTCCCAAACCAAACCGCCGAGATTGAAATCCCAGTCGGAACTGAACAACGTCTGGTCGAAACGGTCCTGCTCCCCCAAAATGCCTGCGCGAAATACACCCCACGGTTCGGCACGATACGTCAGGTAGCCTCGTCGCAGTTCGATACCCACCCGATCGTCTGCCCCGGGAAATCGCGGGCCCACATACGTCTTCGGGTAGTCGTAGTTTTCGCCCCAGGCGATGTGGCCCATCTCGACCTGGAGATATCCTTCGACCTGATCGTTGGGCCGCACGGTCAACCATGTACGAAAGCGTTGGTTGAAAAATGTCTGCGAACGCTGATCGTCGCTCAACTCTTCGGAGTGCCAATCGTAATTCGAAGCGTTGAACATCAACCGATATTGGCCGCCGATGATGACGGGCGCAACGTTTCCTTCCACTTCCGGACACACCACGATCGGTTTTGCAAACTCGACGCCAGCCTCGGCTTCGATCGGCGTTGGTGACGGCTGCGTTGCCTGAACCGGCACGACGTTCCCGTTCATGGCCGCTTCCAGCCGCCGGATGCGTTCTTCCTGCTCGGCAATTTTTGCCTGCTGGGCCTGCAACGTCTGCAAAAGGCGATCATCGCCTTCACCGAAAGCGTTCCCGTCGTTCCAAAACGCCCCCAAATCCTGTGATTGCTGTGCCTGCAAAGCCCCCGCATGCAGCAACCATCCGGCGAGGAATACCAGCGTCGCGAACCGCAGGTATCGTTCGATCTTCATGGGCATCGCATTCCGGAATTATGTCGGACGCAAGTGGCAAAACGGCAAGATACACAAGTCGTATCGGTTATGCGGGCATTTTCGCAAAACTTTTTCACCGCATTAAGAAGAGTGTTTTTGTCGACTCAGCCCCACAAAAACCTTCGAGAAAACGCTCAACCGAATATCTAATCAGAACTTACGACGCCCACAACTCGCCGACACAATCTCGACAAACCAACTTGACATTTTGCGATAAACCGGTCCTCAATATTGTTGACCTTTGTGTCATCTTGTGATATTGTCTTTTCTGTCAGACAAATTTTGGAGGATCGGCGATGCTTGCTTTTTCGCGAACCACCGGTTACGCGATCTTGGCGTTGGGGTGTCTCGAACGGACACAAGGCGCTTGGGTGCTTTCCAAGCAGATCAACGCTTGCACCGGAATTCCGATGCCCTACCTCCGCAAAATTTTGCACGCGCTGGGCAAAGCCGGCCTCGTGGAAACCAAGCGAGGCTACCAAGGAGGGTTTCGGCTGGCCCAACCCGCCGGCGAGATTCGCCTGATCGACGTCATCACGGCAGTCGAAGGGGAAATCGCCGAGAAGGTTTGCATACTGGGGTTGCGCGAGTGCAACGATAAGGCCCCTTGCCCGCTGCACTCGTATGCAGGCGAACTTCGCCAAGAGCTGTTGGAAAAGCTACGAAACACCAGCGTCGCCGACGTCGGCGATTATGCCCGCTCCGTACACTCGGAACTCCTTCGTTGCGCCACGCGAGGAGAAACAGCATACCTCCGGCCCGTCGATTCTTTGGGCATGATCGATGCGTCTTTGAGCGGTCAAATCGCTGTTGAATTACCGACCGTTCCACGCGGCGAAACGACGCCCGACTCACCTACACCGAACCAGCCCGCAGCGGGCGATGATCCTGGGTCATCTTCCGCTGCCGACGAAACGCTTTGATCCCTTTTTCGCCTTTTGCTCACGGGAGGTGCCACATGGCCGAGCATTCCAAGCATGAATCTTCGGAAGCTCCCGCCGACGCCAAGCCGTCTCGGCGCACTGCGATGGCCGAGATGCTGGCCGCAGCGGGAGCCGCCGCCGTCGCAGGTCGTGTCATGGCCGAAGAAACGGCCGAACAACCGGCTTCCCCGAGTGACGCACCGCCTCCAATGGTGGACGGCAACATTCTGGAAGTCATGCGAGCCGACCTGCAACGCGCGTTGAAGAAGCCGATCGAACAACGACGGTGGGTCATGGTGATCGACCTTCGGAAGTGCATCGGCTGCGAGGCCTGCACGGCTTCCTGCATTTCCGAAAACGCCCTGCCGCCGGGTGTCGTCTATCGCCCGGTCATAAAGGAAGAAATCGGCGAGTATCCGAACGTCCGGAAGCGATTCACGCCGCGACCTTGCATGCACTGCGACAATCCTCCCTGCACGCCCGTCTGCCCGGTCGGGGCCACGTACAAGCGTCCCGACGGAATCGTGGCGATGGATTATGAAGTCTGCATCGGCTGCCGATACTGCCTGTCGGCTTGCCCGTACAACGCACGAACGGCCGACTTCGGCGACTTCTACGGCGACGGCACGCCGGCGATCGCCGATTACGAAACGCGCCCCTTCATGGAATACGGCAAGATCTATCAGCGCAACCCGGGCGAACACGCATCCCCGATCGGCAACGCGCACAAGTGCCACTTCTGCCTGCATCGCATCGAAAACGGCATGTTACCCGCCTGCACGACAACCTGCGTGGGCGGCGCCACATACTTCGGCGATTACAACGACCCGAAGAGTCTTGTCCATCGCTTGATCGGTTCGCCGCATGCGACGCGACTGAAAGAAGAAGCCGGCACGGAACCGATGACGTTTTACTTGGTCTGAAAACGGGAGCACAAAAGCCATGAAAGCAGTTGGAAAAGGTATCGTCGGACTGATCTGGCTCGTCCTGCTCCTGGTAGGACTGCCGGGCGTGGTCACCTGGCTGACCAGCGGTCGTGATGCGGCGGCCTACGGCAGCTACGTCCCTTGGGGCTTGTGGGTTTCGGCGTACATCTACTTCATCGGGTTGTCGGCCGGGGCATTCCTGTTGTCGTCTCTGGTGTACGTATTCGGCGTGAAGAAACTGGAAAAGATCGGTCGCATGGCCTTGATCTTGGCCGTCACGACGTTGTTCATTGCGCTGTTGAGCATCTGGATCGACCTCGGCCACAAGTGGCGTTTCTGGGAGGTGTTCACGCGGCCGCACTTCACCAGCATGATGGCCTGGATGGTGTGGCTGTACACCGCCTACTTCATCCTGATCCTGGCCGAGCTGTGGTTCGACTTGCGATGCGACCTTTCGCAGCTTGCATCGCAAGGCGGCAGCCTGGCCCCCCTGTACCGGTTGCTCTCGTTGGGCCACAAGTGCCCGAGCGGCGACGGCGCGGCGGCCTGCCGCGAGAAAAGTCGCAAGACGTTGCAGGTCCTCGGTGCGCTGGGTATTCCCTTGGCCATCGCCTTCCACGGAGGCGTCGGAGCCTTGTTTGCGACGCTCTCGGCTCGTCCGTATTGGCACAGTTCGTTGGTGCCGATCTTCTTCCTGACCGGGGCCTTGCTCTCCGGTGGTGGTCTGTTGATGGCGATCGTCGCCTTGACCGGGGACGACAACGAGCAGACCCGTGACGTTCTGAAGTTCCTCGGCAAGATCGTCCTGGGGCTGCTGGTGTTCGACTTGCTGTTGGAATGGGCCGAGTTCTCCATTCCACTGTGGTACGCCGTCGGCTCGGAAAACGCGCCGATTTACATGGTTCTGTTCGGCAAGTTCTGGTACGTGTTCTGGATCGTGCACTTGCTGCTCGGAGCGGCGATTCCCTTGGTTCTCTTGCTGGCGAAGCCCGGATCGCGTGTGGCATCGCTGGTCGGGGGCGGTTTGATCGCCCTCACGTTCCTGGCCGTGCGTTTGAACATCGTGATCCCGGCCCAAGTCGTCCCGCAACTGGAAGGTTTGCAAAATGCCTTCATCGACAAGCGATTGCGGTTCGAGTACGTGCCGTCGGTCTTCGAATGGTCGATGGTCGCGTTCATCGCTGCACTCGGAATCACCATCTTTTACCTGGGCTGCAAACTCCTGCCGGTTGAAACGACCGCCAACGAATAGAGGAGACCGAATCCATGCATACGAAATCCAAATATCACGATAAACAGCGATCGGGCGGCCGCGGCATCAGCCGTCGCGCCCTGCTTCGCAGCTCGGCCTTCGTCGGCGGCTTGGCCCTCTTCTCAGGATGTGGCACGCAACGCACTTTCGGAGAGGAGTTCCCCGAATACGAACTCGCCAAGGCCGAAAACGTGCTTTACGGCGTGTGCCTGCAATGTCACGTCGCTTGCCCCATCAAGGCCAAGACGTGGGACGGCATCTTCGCCAAGCTGAGCGGCAATCCGTACAGCCCGCAAAATTACCTGCCGCACTTGCCCTACGATACGCCGCCTCAAGAGGCGGCCAAGATCGATGCCAAGCTGTGCCCCAAGGGGCAAGCCGGCATTCAAACCTACTACGATCCTTACCGGATTCGTAAGGTTCTCAAACGCAACGGGCCGCGCGGTTCGAACAAGTGGAAGGCGATTCCGTTCGATCAATTCATCGAAGAGGTCGTCGAAGGCGGGCAATTGTTCAAGGACCTCGGCGACGACCGGCACTATCCGGGATTCCGAGAAGTCTATGCACTCGACGATCGCGATCTGGCCGCCCAAATTGCGGCAGACGCCAAGGCCGTGACCGCCGGTGATATGACACTCGACGAGTTCAAACAAAAGTATGCCGATCATCTCGATAAGCTGATCGATCCGGATCACCCTGACCTGGGACCGAAAAACAACGGCTTCATCTTCGATGCCGGTCGTATCGAACACGGCCGGAAAGAGTTGATGAAGTGGTTCACCAACAATTGCTTCGGATCGGTCAATGCCTTCGAACACACGACAATTTGCGAGCAGTCGCATCATATCGCCTACAAGTTGATGACCGGCGGCGCAAAAACACACTTGAAGGTCGATTTGCTGAACGCCGAGTTCGTCATCTTCTGGGGAACAGGTGCCTACACGGCCAACTTCGGACTCACGCCGATGGCCGAAAAAGTGACCAGCAGCGTCGTCGACCGCGGCTTGAAGGTCGCCGTCGTCGATCCACGTCTGTCGAACGACGCCGGAAAAGCCGACTGGTGGTTGCCCGTCAAACCGGGAGCCGACGGTGCCTTGGCGTACGCCATGATCCGCTGGATTCTCGACAATCGGCACTATGACGAAAAGTACCTGCGGAACGCCAACCGTGCGGCCGCCGACGCCGACGGTGAACCGACCTTCTCGAACGCCGCCTGGCTGGTCAAGATCGAAGATGGCCGACCGACCGGTCTGTTGAGCGCCGAAGAAGCGGGCGTCGGCACGGCCGATCAATACGTGGTCGCCGCAGGCGACGAGCTGTTGGCGGTCTCGCCCGAAGACACGGAAAACCCGGTCGAAGGCGATTTGTTCGTCGTGCGAAAGGTCGGCGACATCGAGGTCAAGAGCGCCCTTCAATTGATCAAGGAAGAAGCGGATTCCCGCACATGGGACGAATACGTCGAGATCACGGGAATCGAGCGTGAGCTCATCGAGCGGGTGGCCCTCGAATTCACCAGCCACGGCAAAAAAGCCGCCATCGACTTGTACCGCGGTCCGGTGCAGCACACCGACGGCTACTACGCGGGCTGTGCCATCATCACCCTGAACGTACTCATCGGGAACGGCGACTGGAAAGGCGGTTTGACCGGCGGCGGCAGCCACTGGCACGAATCCGGCGGGAAAGAGGGAAACATCTTCAATTTCGCAGAGATGCACCCCAGTAAGTTCCCGACTTTCGGGCCGCCGGTTACCCGAGAGAAGAGCCGGTACGAGGATTATCTGCTCTTCAAGGAAGAAGGTTATCCCGCAAAACGCCCGTGGTATCCCTTCAGCGACAATATTTACCAGGAGATTATCCCCTCAGCCGCATCGGGCTACCCCTACCCCGGCAAGATTTTGTTCTTACACAAGGGTACGCCGGTTCTGGCGACACCGGCCGGTCACACGCAGATCGAGATGCTCCGGGATCCCGACAAGATTCCGCTGTTCATCGCCTGCGACATCGTCATCGGCGAGACGTCGATGTACGCCGATTACATCATTCCCGACCTCACCTACATGGAACGGTGGGGAACACCGCACGCCACGCCGGACATCGCGTCGACAACGAGCAAGGTCCGTCAACCGGTCGCCAAACCGCTGACGGAGGAGTGCAACGTCGACGGCGAGACGATGCCGATCTGCTTGGAAGCATTCCTTTTGGCGGTCGGGAAGAAGTTGGGACTCCCCGGCATCGGCAAAGACGCCTTCGGTCCCGGAATCGACTTCCATCGACCGGAAGACTGGTTCCTCAAGCTGGTTGCCAACATCGCCGTCGGTGACAAGCCCGGCGAAGCCGTTCCGGACGCCGACGAAGCCGAAATGGAACTCTTCCGCAAGGCCCGCCGACACCTGCCCAAGAGCGTGTTCGACGAGGAAAAGTGGAAGAAGGCCGTCCCGGCCGACGTTTGGCCGAAGGTCGTGTACGTCCTCAACCGCGGCGGTCGGTACAACGGTGCCGAAACCTGGTATGACGGGCCGTACATGAAGAAGAAAGCCGGCGTCATGTTCCAACTCTTCGTCGACAAAGCGGCGAAGCAAAACAACAGCATCAGCGGCGAACCGTTTTCAGGAGTGCCCATCTACCGAGGACAGTTCGACTGCTCCGGCAAACCGTTGGACGGCAACGGCGAATACCCCTTGCACCTGATCACCTTCAAAGAACCGTTCGGCGGCCAATCGCGAACGATCAGCAACTACTGGACGAATATCGCGATGCAGCCGGAAAACAAGATCGTGATCAACCGTCGCGATGCCGAAAAACTCGGCCTGCGTCCGAACCAAAAGGTCCGGCTGGTGTCGGCGTCGAACCCCGACGGAAAGGTCGACTTGGGTAACGGTACGACGATCGACGTCGTCGGCCGCATCGACGCAGTCGAAGGAATGCGTCCCGGCGTGATCGGTGTGTCGTGGCACTACGGTCACTGGGCCTACGGTGCCTCGGACGTCGAAGTCGAGGACGGCGAAGGCCCGAAGACGATCGCCGGAGATCACCGTCGTCGCGGCGGGCTGTGCCCAAACCCCGTTCTGGGCATTGATCCGGTGCTCAAAGACGTCTGCTTGACCGACCCGGTCGGCGCGAGCGCCTCGTTCTACGACACGTACGTGAAACTCGTGCCGGTGGAGGGCTGACACCGCCACGGCAATCTCTTCGTGCAAGAAGGAACGCTCTCTCGCCGGGCCCGTTTGCTCGGCGAGAGAGTCCTTTAACGTTTCGCGATATATGCGAAAGCGTTGATCGAGGATTGTGTTTTGATTTTCAACTTCGTGATCTGCATATAATTCTTCCGACAACCGTCCCAACGACGTCTTCATCTCCGAGGGGCTCATGTCTCCACCCGAAACCACCCTCGTTTCACCCGACACGGCATTGCGGTTGGTTCTCGAAACATTGAAGCCGCTAACGCCCAGAGAGGTCCCTCTGCTCGACGCGGTCGGCCTGATTGCGGCCGAACCCATCGCCGCCGATCGTGATTTCCCAGCGTTTCCGCGCTCGATGATGGACGGCTTCGCCGTTCGCGCCGAGGATGCCGGAAAGCCCGTTCGCATCGTCGGCGAAGTGGCCGCCGGGAGTCGTTTTCCGAGAGCGATCGGCCCGGGCGAAGCGGTCCGCATCATGACCGGGGCTCCATGTCCGCCGTGCGCCGATACCGTCGTGGAAAAAGAACGCATCGCGGACGATACGGCGTCGATCATCGTGCTGCCGAACCAACTGGTCGCGGGAACGCATATCGCCGCCGTCGGAAGCGAATGCCGACGCGGTCGAGTCGTACTCCCCTCAGGAGGTCGACTCACCCCTCTGGCGATTGCGTCTGCGGCCTCGTTTGGAAAAACAGCCGTGAAGGTCGTCCCGCAACCGCGTGTCTCGGTGATCACCACCGGCAGCGAACTCGTTCCGTGGAATCAGAGGCCGACGGGCGCGCAAATCCGCGATTCAAACGCGCCGATGCTGGCGGCATTGATGCACGAATACGGGCTTCGTACGGTCCGAATCGACCATGCCCGCGACACCACCGAGGCACTGGGGGCGGCCGTCACCCGCCATGCCGATGCCGACGTCGTGTTGTTTACAGGCGGCGTGTCGGTCGGTGATTACGACCTTGTCCCCGAAGTGCTGCAATCGCTCGGTGCGAAAGTCGTTTTCCACAAGGTTCGTCAGAAGCCAGGAAAGCCTTTGCTGTTCGCCGTCGGTACCGGCAAGGTTTTCTTCGGTCTGCCGGGTAACCCGTTGGCGGCTCACTTTTGCTGTCACCGATACGTTCGTCCGGCCGTCATGAGATTGCGTGGAGAACCGGGGCCGACCGACTTGGTCGGCAAGCTCAATGTTCCCATTCTGCCGAAACCGGGAAGAACGCATTTTGTCCTTGCCGAAGCAGTCTGGAACGACGCGCAAAAGGAATGGCGGTTGACCCCCACGCCGGGGATTAGTTCAGCGGACATTTTTTCGGCGGTCGAGGCAAACTGCTACCTTGAGATCCCGGCGGGACGAGAAAAGATGCTCCCGAATACCATCGTGCGATTCTCCTTTTTGTCGCACACTTGGGAATCGACTCAATCCACAACACCCGAAGAACCGGTGTAACGTTCAACTCCCAGCCGCATCGAACTCTTGCGGAGCACAACAACCGCCACGCGCATTGATTCAATCCGAAAGATTCACCTTTTGGCTGAAAGCACCAATAATTCTTGACGAAATTGACACTAAGGTATATCGTGCGTCGGGAGGCGGCAAAATGGTCGGCGCGGCAAAACAGGCCCAATCGGCACGGCACGATACTCAATCATCTTTCAGCCCTAAAGATCTCGCCTTTTTGCATCTCCCAACTTGCCGCATCACTCGTTGTACACGGAATGTGTTTGCTCAGCTCGCAACTTCTACGATTCGCGTATCGTGAAGGATGATTCATGTCCGCGCATCACACCCATCTCAAAGACCTCGTCGAAATCGACAGTGCAACGGTCCGTATTGCCGGCGATTCCGGCGACGGTGTGCAATTAGTCGGAACACAGTTTGCCGACATTTCCTCGATGGACGGTAGCATCATTTGTGCGATGCCCGACTATCCGTCCGAAATCCGCGCCCCGGCCGGGACCGTGGGCGGCGTGAGCTCTTATCAACTCAGTTTCGGAAGCGGAAACATCACGACCCCCGGCGATTCTCCGGGACTGTTGATCGCCTTCAATCCTGCCGCGTTGCGAGTTCATCTCAAAGATCTCGAACCGGGCGGCATCGTCATTCTGGACGAAGACACTTTCACCGCCAAGGCGTTGGAAAAGGCCGGTTACGAATCCAATCCGCTTGAAGATGGTACGCTGGAGCCGTTCCGTGTCATCCCCGTCCCGATGACGCGGTTGAATGAGCAGGCGGTTCGCGACATCGATTTGCCGTTGTTCCAAAAGGGGCGTAGTAAGAACTTTTTCGCCCTGGGCGTGCTGTTGTGGTTGTTTGACCGGCCCCTGCAGCCGCTTCTGGAATGGATGATGCGAAAATTCGCCGGAAAGCGAGACGTGATGGCGGCCAATGCCGCCGCGCTGCGTGCCGGCTACAACTACGCCAATACGGCTGAACTGTTCCGGGTCTACTACCACGTTCACGAAGCCAAGCTCCCTCCCGGCCGGTATCGTCGCGTTACCGGTAATGAGGCCGCTGCAATCGGTCTTGTCGCCGCAGGTTGTCGCGCCGCCCGCACGATCGTTTATGCGAGCTACCCGATCACACCGGCCAGCGACATTCTACACGAACTGTCCAAATACAAAGAGTTCGAAGTGCGCACGCTGCAAGTCGAAGACGAAATCGCAGCGTGTTGTGCGGCGATCGGCGCCTCGTACGCAGGATCGATCGGCGTGACCGGCACGAGCGGTCCGGGATTGGCGTTGAAGATTGAAGCCCTGGGGCTGGCGGTCATTACCGAGCTGCCTTTGGTGTTGATCGACGTGCAGCGTGCGGGCCCGAGCACCGGCCTGCCGACAAAGACGGAGCAGTCGGATCTATTCATCGCGCGATTCGGCCGTCACGGCGACAGTCCTCTTCCGGTCTTGGCCGCCGCAACGCCCAGCGATTGTTTCCATATGGCATTCGAGGCGGTGCGGCTGGCAACCAAGTACATGACACCGGTGATTCTTCTCAGCGATAGCTTTTTGGCCAACGGGGCCGAACCGTTCCGCATCCCCGATCCCGCGAGCCTGCCCGATCTGCGATCGTGCAAAGAAATCCCTCTGGAAGAATTTCAACCGTACAAGCGGGATCCTACCACGCTCGCCCGACCGTGGGTTCCGCCGGGGACACCGGGATTCGAACATCGTATCGGCGGGTTGGAAAAAGAAGATCCGACCGGCAACGTAACGTACGACGGTCCCAATCACGCCAAGATGACCCGTCTACGGCACGAGAAAATTGCACGTATTGTCGAGGACATACCCGAACTCGATGTATCAGGCGACGATCACGGCCCCTTGCTGGTTTTGAGCTGGGGAAGCACCTACGGTGCTGCGGCCGGCGCCGTCTCGGCTTGTCGGCGCGAAGGGCTGCCCGTTTCCTTTGCTCATCTGCGCTATTTGAATCCGTTCCCTCGCAATCTGAAAGACGTTCTTGCAAACTTCGATCGGATTCTCATTCCGGAAAACAACGCAGGTCAATTGCGTCTGTTGATCGAAGCGATGACCGATCGACCGGTGGAGAGCCTAACGGTCGTCGAGGGCCGTCCTTTCTTGATTCGCGAGATTCGCTCGAAAATCGAGGAGTTGATTTCCAGTGAACACACCGTCCGAAGCCGTTGAACGTGGGCCTTCCCGTTGTAGCCAATCCCTGACCCCGGCCGATTTCAAAAACGACCAACTGGTTCGCTGGTGTCCGGGTTGCGGCGATTACTCAATCCTGGCGCAGGTTCAGAAGGTTCTTCCTAAGCTGGGCATTCCCCGCGAGAACTTCGTGTTTGTATCGGGAATCGGCTGCTCGTCCCGTTTTCCCTATTACTTGAATACCTACGGTATCCATGGAATTCACGGACGTGCCCCTGCGATCGCAACAGGGGTCAAATGCGCCAACCCCGATCTTTCGGTGTGGGTCGTGATGGGCGACGGCGACGGATTTTCTATCGGGACGAACCACACCTTTCACGCCCTCCGCCGCAACATCGACATCAACATCCTGTTGTTCAACAATCGGATCTACGGGTTGACGAAAGGCCAATACTCACCGACTTCCGAATTCGGCAAACGCACCAAATCGAGCCCCTACGGCACAATCGAACAACCGGTCAGCCCCGTTCGTGTCGCAATCGCCGCAGGAGCCACGTTCATTGCTCGATCCGTGGCAGCAGACCCACGTCACTTAGAAACGGTTCTTGAGGCCGCGGCTCAACACCGTGGCACCTCCTTTGTGGAGATATTGCAGAACTGCGTGGTTTTCAACGACGGTGCGTTCCAAAGCATCAGCGCCCGGGACGTTCGCGACGATCATCGTATTCTGCTGGAGGACGGCCGGCCGATTCTTTTCGGCAAAGACCGTCGGAAGGGAATCGGAATTCGCAACATGCAGCCGTACATCATCGACCTGGATCAAGGGGGAAAACTGGAAGACGTTCTCGTGCATGACGTTCGCGCCGAGTCACCGGCATTGCCCGCGATGCTCGCCGCTTTGGAACCGCCCGGATTTCCCACGGCCCTTGGCGTATTCCGCGACATCGACCGACCAACCTACAACGACCTACTCGTGGAACAAATCAGCGAGGTCCGCAAAAAGAAGGGGCTCGGCGACCTGAACAGTTTGCTGAACTCGGGTAGCGTATGGGAGGTATGAGAATTCAGTAAGGACACACGGCATCCGATCCCCCTTCGCACAGCCAGGAGACGTAACCATGACGGAATCGGCCCCGGCCGTTTACGTGCTGCCTCCAGCCGATAAACGCCCGGTCGACCAGGATCGCGTCGATGCCCTGCTCCGGCAACGTGAACGCGAACTGCTTCGCTACAATGCCGAATGGTTTTGTCGCTTGCGGTGGCTCGTTGTCATTGCATTGACCGCCGCCGGATTGGGAGCGTTGGTCACCGATAACTGGTCCCTTTTCGGCTTGTCGATCGGCCCCGGCTGGACATTGACCGTCGCCATCGTTCTGGCGATCGCCAATCTCGGTTTTTTGGCGTGGTTGCGACGGCTGGGAAAAGAGATCTCCTGGCAACAAAGCAAGGCGGTGATTTGGTTCCAAATCGCTTTCGATCTAGCCGTGCTGACCGTCGTGATCCATCACATGGGATGTCTCTCGACGTTTGCACCGTTCATGTACTTAGGCCATATCGTCCTGTCGTGTATTTTCTTTCGGCCTACCGAAAGCTTGATCGTCCTGCTGGTTTCCATCGTATCGTATGTCGCACTTGTGGGGCTGGAGGCCTCCGGCGCCGTTCCCCCTGCAAGCCTTTTTGCGGGTGCCGCCATCCCCGACGATGAGAACGTCATTGCGTGGCAAACGGCATTCACTTGCTTCTTGTGGATCTCGATTTGGTACCTTGCTTCCCGTTTGTCCGACACGCTCCACCGTCGCGATCAAGAGCTGGCGGCTGCCAACATTCGGCTCGAGGCGGGAAGCCGTGAGCGGATGCGACACATGCTGCAAACGACCCACCAACTCAAAGCGCCGTTCGCAGCGATCCACGCCAACACCCAGCTCTTGCTGGACGGGTACTGCGGTGTACTTCCGGAACGGGCTGCTCGCATCACCGAAAAGATCGCCCAGCGATGCGCGTTTATGTCGCAGCAAATCCAAAGCATGTTGCAGCTGGCCAACCTGCGGTCGGAGGCACAACTCCCTCCTGCTCCCGAGCGTTTGCGCTTGGATCAACTGATAGAAACCCTCATTCGGCGAATCGAGCCGACGGCTCAGCAACGGGGAATCGCTTTCGAAACGGATTTGCGTCCCGTCGAAATCACGGTCCCCAAAGATTACATTACCATGATCGTCGACAATCTATTGACGAATGCGGTGAACTATTCACACGACGGCGATACCGTGCACGTGTCGCTCCAGACGGCATCGGACGACCAGGTGACCTTCATGGTCCGGGATCACGGTATCGGCATTCCCGCCGACAAGTTGCCGCACGTATTTGACGATTACTACCGCACCGACGAAGCCGCAAGGCACTGCCGGTTATCGACCGGCCTGGGATTGGCCGTTGTTCGAGATGCCGCTCGCGCCTGCGACATCGGTGTGCGTATTGAGAGTGCACCGGGATGGGGAACGCGGGTATGGCTCGACATTCCTATCCACTCGCCGCGTACGTCTTCGCCCCCGCTACCGAACAACGAAACAACGACCGCTCAAGCGAACTGATCTCAAACAGAAAGCCGCAGGGCTATCCGACACACGAGGAGAAACCAATGCCTCATATTCTGATCATCGACGACGACGAAGATTTCGCCGGTGCCGTAGGAACTGTGCTGGAGAGCGACGGCCACCGCGTGCACATTGAACTCGACCTCGAATCGGGATACCGGCATCTCGCAGAACAAACCTTGCCCGACGTCGTCATCCTCGACGTCATGTTCCCCGAAAACCCCAGCGGCGGATTCGAGTTGGCCCGGAAAATCCGCAAAGCGTACCCCGATCTACCGATTTTGATGCTGACCGCAGTCAACCAGGAGTTCCCCTTGGGGTTCAGCAACAAGGACATCGACCCCAAGTGGCTGCCGGTAGCAGATTTCATATCGAAACCGGTCGACTTCGAGGTGTTGCGGGCCAAAGTCAACGAACTGATCGATCAGAAAAAGGCGGAAACCGGCTGAGGTCGCCGCCCCAGAATAATCACTCGAATTGCGCAAGTTCCAAGATGCGGTCGGCAATCGCTGATACATCTTTGCGCAACCACACGGGCACCGGTACGTCCGGGTGATCGTCGGAAACGACGGCGACAATATCGTCGTGTTCCAAGGCCAACGGCGTCGTTTGTCGCTCGGCACGCCACACTTCAATCTTCTTCCCCGGCCCGTCGACGAATCCTTCTACCAACACCAGGCGACAAGGTGCGAACAACGGTGCCAATGCGGTTAGAAAGTCGCCGTCGGTGCGTGGAATGTATATCCCCAACAGTTCCGACGTCACGACGGCAACCGGCGACGCACCTGCCAGGCGATGCCGATGTGAGTCCTTGCCGGGCGTATCCAATTCATGGACATGCGGGCTATGCTTGATCGATCCGACGCGAATCTCCCGACGCCGGAACTCCTCCAACAAAGCCGTAACCAGCGTCGTCTTGCCGTGATTCTTTCGTCCCACGATATGGATCAAGTTCATCGGTTTCCTTTCATCGCGTGTTTGGGTGAGACGATTTTCGATCGATTGCGGACGACGATCATCGCCCCGGCGCCCCCGGATTGCCGGTCATCCACCGAACGGTTATGGTATGCGTGAAGCTCAGCTCGATCCAGCGGGACCGTTGTCGTAACCCGCGAGTGCAAGGCGACCGACGATTTCGGAGTCTCTCCCGTGGCGACGCAGGCCGAAGAAAACTATCTCAAGGCGATGTACCGGCTTGCCGCACCCGACCATCCATGGGTCGGAACAGGCGAACTCGCCGCCGTGCTCGGGCTATCGCCGGGTACCGTGACGAGCATGTTGAAATCACTCCATGCCAAAGAGCTGGTCGACTATCAAGCCTATCGCGGTGCACGATTGACATCCCAAGGGGAGTCGATTGCACTGCGGATCCTGAGGCGTCACCGGCTGCTGGAATCCTTTCTCGCTCGCGTCCTCGACCTCGGCTGGGACGAAGTTCATGACGACGCGGAACGGATGGAACACGTCGTCAGCGATTTCCTGATCGAACGAATCGACACATATTTAGGGCGACCGCGGTTCGATCCGCACGGCGACCCGATTCCCTGCCCGGACGGTGAAATCGTCAAGCGTCAAGCCCAGCCGTTATCCAATCTTCCGATCGGAGCCGCCTTCACGCTGGTACACGTGCTCGACCAGACCCCCGATTTCCTCCAATACCTCAATTCATGCGGGCTCGAGCTGGGTAGCAAGGGCACTGTTTCGGCCCGCAATGAGCCGGCACGAACGGTATCCGTGCATCTCGACACGGGTGAGTACACCTTCAGTCTGAGTACGGCTTCACAGTTGATGGTTTCCGTCGAGCAACCGTAGACCTGCCGGTTCCCTCCTCGCAGAGACGTCACATTAGGTCACCACCAAATCGCGCCCTTCACGGAAAAGTCGCGTGAGCCCCCCGGGGTAAAGGCCGTATGCCGCCGCGAGCAGTTTGATCGGGTGGATCGTCGGTTTCGTTGTACCTTGCTCCATCTGAATCTTGCACGTGCTGCATTCCGTCGTGCCGGCCTGAATCTTTCGGTGACGCAGTCTGTCGATCAATCCCCATCCCGCCCGCAAACTCGTGCGGTAGTTCTCTCGCTTCAACCCAAACGTGCCGGCCATTCCCGAACATCCCGCCTCGAGCGAGCGCACCGTCAAACCGGGAATCAACCGCAAGAGATCCTCACTCGGCGAGCCGATGTCCAGTGCTTTCACGCGACAAGGCATGTGATATCCCAGCACGGCGTGGATCGGCCGAAAGTCGAGTTGCAATCCACCGGCCAAGTGCAGGTTCCATAGAAACTGTGATGCGTCGGAGGCATTCTGCGCCACCAACCGTACGTCGGCATCGTCGATCAACGACGGATACTCGCGGGTCAAGCACACCGTCACGGCGGGTTCCGTCGCCACGACGTGATACCCCTGACGCACAGCTTCGGCAAAAATCGCGGTATTGTGGCGTGCGAGCCTCGCGGCAACATCCAACGCCCCGCACGCCATCGCCGCCAACCCCGCTTGCCGCTGGTCCGGCGGCACGAATACCGAAATCCCGTTGTGTTGCAACACCGAAACAAAGGCTTCCGCCAATTCAGGATCGTGATAGTTGGCGTACACGTCGACAAAATACGCCACCTTTAATCCCGAACGACGTACGCTGCGGGTCAATCCGCGACGGGCCGCGCGTTGCATGAACGGGGTGCGCGTAAACCGCGGTAATTTCCGCCCCTGGGCAATCCCGAATAGTTTCTCGATCACCCAGCGCGCCGAGCGGTTCGTCATGGCCCAATTGGAAAGCAGGCTCATGGAACTGCCGAGCTTGCCGAGGACGTCCATCCGGACAAGCAACCAATCGGCCAGCGACAACCCGTGGGCGGCCGTGTAGGCACCTTTGCCTTCGGCCATCAACTTGGGAATGTCCACTTGCGCCGGGCACTCGCGCACGCACATGTGGCAATGCACGCATTGGTCGGCAATCGCCTTGAATTCCTCGGTGCCGAGCACATCGAGGCTGAGTTGTCCGGTGAGAATTCCGCGAATCAGGTTCGCTTTAGCACGCGGCGAAGCCTCCTCCCGCGAGTGAACGCGAAAAACCGGACACATGCGAAACTCCGGCGAAGAAGCCCGACATTCTCCGCACCCGACGCATCTTTGGGCGATGTCGGCGACCTGTGCCGGATCCCAGTTCAACTGTAGTTCCAGAATATCGGGCAAAGGCGTATCGCTGGTTCGCCGTCGTTTTCGCTTCCGCCGGTCCTTACGATCCTTCGGCCGCGCCGCTTCGGAACGGGGTGTCTCAGCATTGCGAAGCGGGCTTTTCGCTTGGGTCGCCCGGATGTTCTGCAACCACGAATCGCCGGCCTCGCCCACGATTTTGCCGGGATTGAGGATCCACAACGGGTCGAACGTTCGCTTGATCGAACGGAATACGTCGGCAAGCGGTCCGTACTGTTTCTCGATGAACGGGGTTCTCGCCAACCCGCAACCGTATTCCCCGCCTATCGTTCCACGACGCCGCAGGACCTCGTCGTAGAACTCGTCGGCCAATCGGCGCATGCGATCACGATCGCGGTCGTCGGCAGGCTGAAAGAACGGCTGCAAATGGACTTCACCGTGCCCGGCATGGCAATAGATCGAGGCGGTCACCTCGTACTTGCGCAACATCTTTTGCACGGACAACAAAAACTCCTGCAACACGTTCGGAGGTACGGCCACGTCGTTCAACACCGGAACGGGCCGGGAGCGATCTTTGCCGCGAAACAACGCGGGTTGATTGAGCCGCATCAGCTTCCTCAACATCCGGCGCTCACGCTGTTCGAAAGCCTGCCGAACGGCCGTCGGGCGGTGCGGCCCCGCGGTCACTTCGTCGACGATTTCCAACAGTCGTTTTCGAGCGTCGGGCGCGTCGTTCCCTTCCACCTCCACCAAGACCGCGGCCTCGGTATCTTCGGGTACGAGAGCTTCCAAATCGTTTTCCGATTGTCGGGCCAGGCTCAAGTGTCGGCGCTCGAGCAAGTCGCACAAAACCGCTTGCGCTTCGAGAATCCGGCGCACCGCTCCCATCGCTCGCTCCAGGCTCTCGAAACACAGCAAAGCCATTCCACGAGCAGGTAACCGGGGGACCGTCTTCAATTCAATCTCGGTAAAAACCGCGAGCGTCCCTTCGGATCCGGTCAACAGTCTCGCCAGATCCAAATGCTCGTGATCGCAAACACGTGTCAAGCGATATCCGCATCCCGTGTTTGTCGCCCGTTCCTGATGAACGGTAATCAACCGGGCATTTTCGCTCAGAATCGCCGCCAATCGCGTCACAAGTCGCGACTTTGCCGACGACGTATTTTGCCGGTGTTCGGCGATCGCCTCTCTTCCCGCGTTCAAACGCGTGCCGTCGGACAAAACGGCCTTCACGTTTTCGACGTAATCACCGATCGATCCGTATTTCAAGAATCGTGCTCCGCGGGCATCGCGAGCTACCGCTCCGCCGATTGTCCCGACCGCGGCGTTGTCGGGATCAACCGGCACGTGCCGACCGTAACGTCGAAGGTAGGCGTTCACACGCTCCAGCGTCGCGCCAGGCTGGACGCGAATGGTCTCTTCTCCAGCAAAAACGATCCGCCCCAAGAACACCGAAAAATCGAGCACGAGTCCCGGTCCGAGCGATTCGCCGGCCACTCCCGATCCGGCCCCGCGGGGATGCACGGGAATGTCGTGCTCTGCCGCATATTGCAAACACACGATTACGTCGTTTGTATTACGCGGCCGCACGACTCCCAAGGGGCGAATCTCGTAGATACTTCCGTCCCCGGCGTAAAGCTGCGTGAAAGTTTCGTCGCAACGAACCTCACCGGCGATCTGCCCTCGCAAATCGTCCTGCACTACTGCTCGCTGCGGATCGATACTTGCCATCGTCACCCACACGCACCGGAGGCCGATTGCCGAATCCAGCCTTCGTCGGCGTACGAAGGCCCGCCTTTCCGCTAGTCTAGCGTCGACTGCGGCATATGGAAGAGCAGCCTACATTCCCCGAGAGTATTCCCGCCGAACCCGAATGGGCGGGAGCACCGAATCGATCAATGCTTATGCCCGAAGATCAGATTCATCACTTCGACACGGCTCGACGTATTCTTGCGAAAGATCCCTCGGACAGCCGAGGTCACGCAGACGGCTTCGGGTTTTCGGATTCCCCGAACGGACATACACGAGTGCATCGCCTCGACGACCACGGCGACGCCCCTTGCACCGAGCTCTTCTTCAATCAAGTCGGCAATCATCTCCGTCATGCGTTCCTGAACCTGGGGGCGCCGAGAGATATCCTCGACGACTCGAGCCAGCTTACTCAACCCGACCACTTTGCCGTTCGGCAAGTAAGCCACATGCGTCTTCCCCAAGAACGGCAATAGATGGTGCTCGCACATGCTCTCGAACGTGATGTCACGCACCAACACCACCTCGTCATATTTCTCGTCGAACACCTTTTTCAGGTGAACACGAGGATCTCTCCTTAACCCACCAAACAGCTCGGCGTACATACGGGCCACGCGAGCGGGCGTCTCGCGCAGTCCGTCACGGTCCGGATCTTCTCCCACCGCCGCCAATATCTCTCGCACGGCTTTCTCGATTCGCGCCAGATCGACGGGCGATCCCAGCGGCGACAGAGATGCAGCGTCCCGGTCTTGTGTTCCGTTATCTTGCGAAATCGACACCGTATTCACCTCTCTTCTGCCCCCACACATTGGGGGATCCGTTGTTTTTCGCCATTGATCGCATTGTAGAGCAAGGCGGCGACCGGTCAACGCACGGCATTGTCGATGTCGGCATCGGAGATTTCACGGGCAATGCTGGACGCGCTCACGACGGTGGGTTAGACTCCACCGTAAGGAAGGTACCGTCGGTCGACGCAACGGCATTCGCAGAAGCGGTCCATCGACGACTCGTCTCTACTCGCGGTACCGTTACAATCTGTCGAATGCACACGATTCGTGCCTTCCCCCAAGTCGAGCAGATCTCCTAGTCGATAATCAATACACAGGCTACCGTGCAGACGCGGCCCGTGTCGTGCTGCTTACGCCTCGTACGTTTCCTTTATGAGTCCCGAGGAAACGACGGCGTTTGACTCGCGTTTTGCCGAGGTTTGCTCGCGTTTTGCATCCGGATTGCATCGGCCCCTTAGGCAAGGGCCCCAAAGGCGGAACGGAACCACGGGCGCAAGTTGGAACGGGGAGGCTACTTATGGTCGAGGAATACGGCCCGGCCGGGCATCAAACTCCCGATCCCGCCAGCGATACTCCCCCGAGTTCGATCGCGCCGCCCGACTTCATGCCCGAAGCGTTGCAACCATCGCCACCGCCTCCGATTGCAACGCCGCCCCAAGGTGAATCGAAGCGTCCTATTCCCCGCGCGAAACCGCTGCAATCCGGTGATGAATCTACGGACCCCCGTCCTCGTGTCGTTCCCCGCGCGCAGCCGGTAGTTCCGCCACCGGCGGATGATGTCCCCCGAGAACCGTCGCGTCCGCAAGCCGCACGCGCAGTGCCGGTGAGGTCCACCGAGCCTCCCACACCCCGAATTCAGCCCGACAGACCGGGTTCACCCCTACGACCGACACGGCCGATTCCCGTGAAGCCCGGCATGCTTCCGGTTGCTTCCGACGACGCTCACTCCGACGCCGACGAAGAAGACGAGGACTTGACCGAGCTGGCGGTGGAGTACGCTCCGCCCTGGCTGATCAGCGCAGTATTCCACATGCTGCTGCTGATCGTATTGGCGCTGATCATGATTCCCCAGATGTTCAACCGGCGCATCGATCTGAACGCCGAAATCGTCTACGCCGAAAAGGAAGGCGAACAACTCGAATTCGATTCTCCCTTTGCCGGAACCGACGAGGAACTGCTCGAAGAACCCATTTACACGCCACTGGAACTACCGCAGGTCGAAGACCCATTTGCAGCCCCCGCCGAAGTACAGATTGCCCCTGAGGGCACGACCTCGACCAGTACCGAGACGGCGCAGATCATCGGATACGCGTTGCAAGGGCGCGAGGCCGGTTCGCGAGAAGCCCTCCTCGCCGCCTACGGCGGTGACAAGTCGACGCAGGCGGCTGTGGAACTCGCCTTGAAGTGGTTGGTGCGCAACCAGCAAAAAGACGGTTCGTGGAGCCTCCAGGGACCATATAGCTACGGCGCCAACGAAGAAAATCCCGAGGCTGCCACGGCCATGGCGTTACTGGCGTTCCAAGGCACGGGATACACGCACAAAAGGGGCCCCTACAAAGACGTCGTCTCCCGCGCGTGGTACTACCTGCTCAAGCAGCAGGATTCCGACGGCTGTTTTTTCCGGCAAGGCGGCTTCAATCATCGCTTTTACACCCACGGTCAGTGCGCCATCGCCATCTGTGAATTGTACGGAATGACCAAAGACGAAACGCTGCGAGAACCGGCCGAAAAGGCCATCCGCTATATCATCGATTCGCAATCGCCCGAGGGCGGTTGGCGGTACGCCCCCCAGGCCGACAGCGATCTCTCCGTTACCGGCTGGATGGTGATGGCCCTTCAAAGCGCCCGCATGGCCGGACTCGACGTGCCGGAAGAGACGCTAACCCGCATCGAACGCTTCTTGGACAAAGTCGCCGTCGAAGAGGGCAGCAAGTATTGCTATCAACGCGGCCGCGCTCCCACGTTGGCAATGACGGCCGAAGGACTCTTGTGTCGCCAATACCTCGGCTGGGAACACGACGATCCGCGGCTGATTGCGGGAGTCGAGTGGATTACCCAACCGGGAAATCTCATCCATTTTGAGCGAGATCGGGACGTGTACTACTGGTACTACGCGACCCAGGTGTGCCACCACATGGAAGGTGAATACTGGGAGCGATGGAACAACGTGATGCGTCAAGAACTTCCCAAGCATCAGGAGAAAACAGGTCCCGAAGCCGGAAGCTGGAATCCCGTGACTCCTTCGCGAGACGCGAACGAAACCTTCGGAGGCCGTCTGTACGTTACCTGCCTGTCGGTGTACATGCTCGAGGTCTACTACCGGCACTTGCCGCTGTACTCGAACGTGTTCCAATATCTCAAGGGCATCGCGCAATAGTCCGGCGTTTCAAATCGTTCCGGGCGCGTTTTCGTTCGTTTCGGCGGCAAACCCGACTTGCCGAGACGCTTCGAACAAAACGATTCCGGCACTGACCGACAAATTCAAGCTCCGCACTTCCGGGCGAATCGGAATTCGTAGTGTTCGATCGCGATGCCGTGCCAACAAGTCGCCGGGCAAACCGGTCGATTCGGCACCGAAAACAAAGACATCTCCCTCTGCAAACTTTTCATCACAATATCTACGCCGGCCTCGTTTCGACAAGAACCAAAAGCGACCATTCTCGAGCCGGTCCTGAAGTCGGTCCCAGTCGTCGACGACTTCCCATTCCAAATACGGCCAGTAGTCGAGCCCTGCACGCCGCAAATGACGGTCCGTGATTCGGAACCCCAACGGGCGCACCAACCATAACTTGGCAGCGCACGCAACGCACGTTCTTCCGACGGCGCCCGCGTTGTAGGCAATCTCGGGCTGGTACAGCACAACGTGGAATCGAGGGTTATACATGATCGTCGACTACACCTTTCGAGGTTTCCGGCGGCGATATTCCTGCCCAAGAACGGCCGACCATTCTCAGAGCGACTGTTGAGACACGCTCTCATCTGCCTTCTGTCGGCTCCTCGCAGGATCGCCGGCACAGCTCGAATACATCTTCGGCCAAAAGCTTTACCCGCAATGCTGTTGGCGGTAAATTGGACGGCTCCAAGCTTTTTCGCCCAGGCCGGTCGCTCCGCCGACGCGGGCGACTGCTGATTCTGCAACGCGTGCTCCACAGCGGCAAGGGGTACCCGAAAGCGAAAGCGTTGGAAGATCCTGACTGAGATCCCTTCGTTGCCAACCCGGGAGGAGTGTCCGTCGATGACCCACCTCGATGTCACACCATACGAACGTGCACTTGAATTCGCAGAAAAGCAAGTTGCCGCGTTGATCGAAAAACACCCCGACTTTTTCCCGATCTATACCGTCGACGGCAAGTGGTATCACGAAGGTGAGCTTTGGACGGATTGGACCGGCGGTTTTCTGGCCGGCATGATGTGGCAATTCCACCGTCGTACCGGTGATGCAACCTGGCGAGAGCGAGCGGAACATTACTCAAAGCTCTTGGAACACCGACGGTACGACCGAAAAGTCCACGACCTCGGGTTCATCTTCCTGAACACCTACTTGCCGTGGTATGAGCTGACGGGCGATTCCGAATTGCTCAACACGATACTCGAAGCCGGCAATACGTTGGCCCTGCGATTTCAGGAAAAGGGGCGGTACCTGTGTTCGTTCATCGGTCCTGAGTCGCTTTTCATCGACATCATGATGAACGTGCCCCTGATCTTCTATACGGCGATCGAGACGAACGACGACAAGCTCATGCGGATCGCCCGCGATCACTGCCGAACAACGCGGCGATACCTCGTCCGCGACGACGGCTCTACGGCGCACGAAGGCTTGTTCAACACCGAAACCGGTGAGTTCATCAAACAAAGTACCCATCAGGGCCTACGCGACGACAGCGCTTGGGCAAGAGGACTCGCTTGGTCGTTGTACGGCTACAGTAAAGTGTACGGATTGACCCACGAGAAGGAATTCCTCGAAACGTCGGAACTCAATGCCTCGTATTGGTTGGAACATCTACCCGACGACAAGGTTCCTTACTGGGATTTCGACGCCGACTTGAACGAACCCTTACCATGGGGGCCGCAGAAAGACAGCTCTGCCGGCGCCATCGCTGCCTCAGGGTTGTGGGACCTTGCCAAGCAAACGAAATCGCCGCAAAAGGCAAAGGCCTACCGGGAAACGGCTTTGGCCATGCTCGACGCCCTGATTGACCCCGAATACCTGGCGATCGACACGCCCGGCTGGGAAGGCATTCTCAAACACGGTGTTTATCACACCAAGAAGAACCTGGGCGTCGATGAATCGGTCATGTGGGGCGAGTTTTTCTTCGTCGAAGCCCTGACGAAGGTTGTCATGGACAACAAATCGTAAGCTTGATCGTGTACCGGCGGTCCGGCGGGGGTCGACCATCCCGAAACGCCGTGTTACGCTCAGTTATACCGAACCGGGAATACATTTCCGGGGTCGGTAGCATTTGATCAGCCCAGTCCCCTTTGCTAGGAGCGACATCCAATCGTGACCGTCGAGGTGCGACTTTTTGCCGGTGTTCGCCAGGCTGCCGGTTCGGATCGTATTACAGTGGAACTTCCCGAACCGCCCACGGTCGGTTCCCTTCGGCGGGTCTTGGCTGAACGACTGCCTCAAGTTGCCGAGATCATTCAAGCGGCGATGTTCGCCGTCGACACCGAATACGCCGCCGATGATACGGTCCTCCAAGCAGATCGGGCGGTTGCCTGTATTCCGCCGGTCAGCGGAGGCTGACCCGCCCTGCTTCTCCGCTCATCTATCGACGCAATTCGCAGGTCATGCCCACGATCGAACTCACACACGAAAAACTCGAGGAACAGGCCGTACTCGACTCGGTTCGTTCCAATCTGGCCGGAGCAATCGTCGTATTCGTCGGAACGACGAGAGAACTCACCGGCGACCGGCGGACCGTGTCTTTAGATTACGAAGCCTTCGAAGAGCTGGCCGTCTCGGAACTGAATCGCCTGGGATGCGAAGCTGAGAAAAAGTGGCACCTGACCGGTTGCCGGATCGTACACCGGTTGGGTAACGTTCCCGTCGAAGAATCGTCGATCGTAATCGCAGCGTCCGCTCCGCACCGGCGCAATGCTTTCGAAGCGGTCGCCTGGTTGATCGATGAGATCAAAAAAACCGTCCCCATTTGGAAACGCGAACGGTACGCCGACGGCACCGAGGAATGGGTACACCCTACACGCTCCGAGGATGCCGCCTCGTAACCCGTCGAATCGAGCATCACGGACCGTCGGCCGAGGTTTCTTCCAAAGGCCCTTGCGGCACCAGTCGATACCACGTGCCTTCTGCGGCGTTTGACGCGCGGGCCGTCAATAGATGGGTCGCGTCTGCGGCGAACGCCAGCGGTCCGACGAACACATCACCGCTGAACTCTTGCAGGACCGTCTCGCCTGCCGGTTCGAGTGAGGGCAGTCGATACCATCGAAGCACAACGTCCGTCTTGTTCTGCGATTTCGGTTGTAACTGCACGACAAGCATGAATCGCCCGTCGGGTGTGATTGCCGCGTCTTCGACGCGCTCGCACGAAACCGCCGTGACGACCTTTCCGTCGTCGGCGCTCACGATGAAGAAGCCGTCCGATGCGTGAACGATGACGTTCCCGCCGACTTTGCCGACGATGGAAAGCAAGCGTCCCTCGGCACGTTGCCACACGAGAGTGCCGTCCTTCGGATCGACACACGTGATACACCAGCTACCGCGCGTAGTAAACACGACGTATCGGCCCACCGGCAGGGGATTCTCCTCTTCGCGTCGCAGCCAGTCATTACCGTTCCACCAGTCGTTCCATTCTCCCCAAATCCAAGGAATACGACGGATCCACAGGACGTTACCGGAAATGTCGCAGCCGATCGCTGTGTCGCCTGCCGTCACAATCAAACGGTCGTCGGTGCGACACACACGAGCCGTCAGTTTCCGGTTCCATACGTCGCGGTAAGAAAGTAGCGGTACGCGGCGCAAGACGTCGCCGGTGCTTGAATCCATTTCGACGATCGACAGCCGCAAGTCGTTGCCGGCAGGCTGCCCGAACACACAAAACAGCTCGCGTCCGATGCACCAGGGATCCGACGCTGCATAGGAATCGGCACGCGACGTCCACAGCATTCGTCCATCGACGGCATCGACGCACACGATTCGAGGCCCCGAAGCAGTCAACTGCCTGCAGTAAATGCGGCCATCCAGCCGGACGGGTTTCATCCACACCAGCGGCCACTGCTGCCCCGCTTCGTCCACACTGCACCAATGCGACCACAGAGAAAGACGGCTGTTGCGTTCCACAGCGCTCAGTTCGACCTGGTTCGTCAGCCAAACAACGTCCTGCTCGAACACGGCCGTCGTTTGCTTCCCCGCCCAGTTGAAATCCCGTGAAGGCATGGCCCGCGGTTTCTTGACATGGATGCCGTGCATCTTGAAGACAGCTTCGAGGCTATATTGTGCGGGCAGCCAAGGTAGACTGTCCTCGTCAGCTTCGCTCGGCACACCGGTGCGATCAGCTGCGGGGGCGACTCGTCTTTCCAATCCGCAATTTCCTCTGAATCCTGTTTCGTCCCAAGTAGCTTGCTGCGTGGCATCCGTCGAATTTCCCAGCCTCGCAAGAAGCGCACGTCGTTGCGAAAGAGCCGCCTGTGTCTCCTCATCACCCGCTTGAACCGCGGTCGCGTACCAACTCGCGGCCTCGGCAGCTTTTCCCAACACAAGCCGCCGGTCCCCCAACCAAAGGGCGGCCGCTGCCGCCGGTTTGCCCAAATAGGTTTGTCTTGCGATTTCGACGGCGGTCGTCTCATCGCCGCTCTTGATGCATTCCTGCGTCCGAAGTTGCAACGCGGCGGAATATTCCTCTCGGATCCTCTGTCCCAATGCCGGCTCCGCATGAATCAATCGTCGCACCCATTCGTCGAACGACAGCCAGTGTGCCGGATCCTTTGGGGCGGGCAGGCAGCCCACGCCGGCACCGTACCGATTCTCTACCAACGCATGCACGGCAGCGTTGCCCCCCTCGCGCAGTCCGGCGTTGATCTCCGTCGTCAAATTGAAAGCTTCCTTTGTGACTTCAAGCCGAGAAGGCGGCATTCGTGAGGGTCTCGAATCAACCGGCAAATATTTCAGCCGTTCCCACGATGCAGCCGCTCGCGCTGCCGCCGCGCGCAGCATTTCTCGCGGCCCCGGCAGCAAGTGCTCCATCTCGTTTACCGGGCACCGGCACATTGCCGCTGCGCACAATTCACCCAATGCGAAAGAATCCCCCGAGGCCATCGACTCGAATATCTCGTGCCGCAGAGCAGCGGGCAAATAAGCGGTACGGTCCC
The DNA here is from genome assembly GCF_054657455.1 of Thermostilla marina. Taxonomy (NCBI): domain Bacteria; kingdom Pseudomonadati; phylum Planctomycetota; class Planctomycetia; order Pirellulales; family Thermoguttaceae; genus Thermostilla; species Thermostilla marina. The sequence goes on from NZ_BAAHYR010000001.1 coordinate 3,246,191, forward strand.
ATTCGGTCCAATACATCGAGGAGTCGACAAACCGAGCCGCTTTTTGGTACGGCTGCGACAATCCTTGCCTCGCCCAATCCAAGAAGGTCGGCTCGATGCTCTCGGAAAACTCGTGCCACGTTCCCCAATCGTAAGCCGGAAGGATACGGGCCAATTCGGCCAAAACCTGTGATCGCTCATTCCACGAAAGCGAGTCGTCGTGTCGCACCGTGTCAATCAAATCGAACAAGACGCGACGTGACGCAAACCAACTGCGATTTTCCAGCAGGCGTCGCACATTGCATGCGTATAGCCAATCGCGGACAGGGATGCCTTCCGGCCTCGCCATATCCCGAGCTTCATTCCAAGGGCGAACCCGATCATCGGCAATCAGTTCATCGGAGATCACATCGCGCGGCACGCGCGCCGCCAACCGACTGGTCTCCCGCAACGTCTCGAACCGAAGCCGGCATAGGGTTATCTCGCGGTGTTCTTTTCCCGGTGAGGCATACAATGCAACGGCAACCGGCTTGCCTTCGCACGGCTCGCCTCCCGGTTGTACGCGAGACCACGCCCGGCCGTCTCGCGAAAACTCCCAGTTTACTGATCCGCCCGCTACGATCATGCGATACCATTGCCGCGACGCGATCAACGGTGCGATCCGGTTACGACGATCGAAACTGCGGCGATCGTCGGCCGATGCCGGTTTGTCCGGGGCAAACACCGTTCCGCGTGTTTCGTTATGACGAAAGAACCCCAACGCCGCGATCGCGCGACCTTCGACGTCCAGCAACGCAATCCCCGTTTTCGGCGTAGGCGATTCAATTTCGAAGGTGTAGGCAAAAACTTCGTTCACCGGTAGCGACGTCATTGCCTGCACAACGCCGCTTTGCCCGTCGACGACAAGTCGCACTGCACCGTCGGCCATCCGTTCGACCTTTGCGGCGACGTCCGGTGTCACCGTCCACGTCCAGTCCGACGGCTGAACCGCCTCATTCCCGGAAGTCGTCGAAACTTGGATGAATGAATCCGAAACCTCGGGCACGTCAAAATCGTCGATCCAACGAATCTCGCGAAAAAGGGCCGTGGTCGCGATTTCCAAGATCCAGTCGCGAGGGTCACCGTCGACCGGCGCTTCGAGTAACACGTTTTTGCCTCGCGTCACGACGAGCCGCCCGGGGCGAAAATGTAAGACAACGCTACCGTGGCCCGAACGACGATAACGACCGCTGTCGGTCGCCAGCAAGGCGGTCGGTTCCAATCGGAATTGATCTTTCTCGTGCACCGCCTCGTAGAGCGCCCAAGCGTCGTGAAACGCGGGCAGGTATTTCAATACGTAGCCCGACGTCCCGGATCGCATCGCCAGCTCGAAGTTGTCGGTTTGCACAATGGCAATCCGCAACGCCTTGCCGGGCGGAGGACTCTCTCGAAAGCGAAATCCGCCCGAAAGACGGGGCAACTTCATGTTATAGCGAGAATACGAAGAGATATCGTACCGCTGGCCGGGCACCTCGCCCAACAGTTCTTCTAACTCCGAGGGCGTCGAAAGGTTTTCTTGTCGATGCGATTCAAGGAACGCCGGCGAGATACTCGCCGGCTCGTCTGCCGATTCGACGCGTGATTCGTTCGTACCGGCCTCAGCCAATATCGCAGCGGGTCGAGACGACACCGACCACACTATCGATATGACAATCGCCCACGTCGCAAATGTCCGCCGGAACCCCATCACCGGGCCCCGTTCTTTCCTGCGTGCTCTCTGATCGGCCATATACGCTTCTCTGAACCACAACGATCGTCGCTCGGCATTAATAATGTACCCACCCCAACCAAGCCATGAACTCCAGCAACCACGGATGCGTCCACGGATTCCACGTAGGATACGCCGCCGAAAGGGCCGAAAGCCCCAGCAGCAACAAAGCTGTTCCGCGCCGAAAGCGCGAACGCGCCATCCGATCGAGGGTGGGTATCATCGTCGTTAACCACAAAGGCGTGAACCACAACATCCAACGAAAGGCGCACGACATGCCCCCGTAATTGCGGTCATCTTGCCCCCGCATCAGGTAGAATGTCAAACACACGAGCGTCAAGACGGCAATCGACGCCGCCAACGCGCGGAGCCTTCGATCATCGCCCCTCACAATCCACATCCCCATTCCGATGAACGACAATATCCAAACCGGCGTCAGCGAAAAGATTCCGTGATGCCCGATCAGCACGTGCACGGCGTACATCAGTTGTGACGATTCCCCGCGGTCGATTCCTACACGATGCCGCCAATAACTCTCGTATATTTTCCCGTTCCGCTCGTACGTGTAGTCGTACCAGTTCTCTCCGGTCGTCCCGTCGCCTCTTTCCGCGTAGGGAATCGTCACCCGGCCGTGCGCTTGGTAGGTCGTCCAAAAGAAAGCTGCTGCGACGATTGCCGCCGCCGGAACAAAAGCAATCAACGTGTGCCGAATCGATCGGAGCAGCATGGCAAGCCCCAAGAGCCCCAGGAACGCCAGCGCAGGCAATTCGCATGCGACTGCGAATGTTCCGAACAAGCCCGCCGCGAAAAAGTCGCGTCTACATAGCCTGTCGTGCCACCATGTTGCAATCGCGCGATCCAATGCGATCGCGACACACACAATCGCCGGCAGATGGTTGTTCAATGTGATCAAAAACGGATTCACCAACGTGGCAAAGCACGCAGTCGCCACGACAAAAAATCGCGTCCAGTCGTTTTTCGCGAACCGTTCCGCCCAACGGCTGATCAGCACCAGCACGCCGATCCACGGCAGAAGGTTCCACGTCAACAACATAGTCCGCCCGATAAAGTACGGATGGTCTCCCAGCGTCCACGGCTCTCCGATAACGGCCTTTGTCCCGTGGTAGATCAGCCAATATTCCCACGATATGAGCGTCGGCAACAACGGCGGCTTGCTCGAAAAAAGGTGGCCGTCGTGTTTCACCATGTCGATGGTGTCCCAGCCTTGTTCTTGGATCACATTGTCGATGGCGTACGGCCATCCTTCGACTTGAAGATCCTTTTCCACCAGTACTCGAATGGTGCACCACCGACTTCGATCATTCGCACTGAGAAACGGCCGGCGAATCGTCGCTTGATCGATCAGCGCACTTCGGATTCGAGCCAGTTCGCGTTCCAGTTTCCGGCCGGTCACACCGCGGGCTATCAGCTCTTGTCGCCGCTGTTCGACTTTTTCGGGCACGGCTTCAAGACGCTTTTCTTCCAACTGAATCGCGTCGACCGAATCGACCGAAAGAATCCGCCCCGCGCCGGCGCCCGCTGCGACGGCAATCAGCACAGCGTACACCATCCGGCGCAATTTCGCGGTATCCTTGAACTCCAACGAGGCATTGTCGCCGGATCGACCGTCATTCTTCATCGTAGGCTCCTTCAAGGCAGAAAGCCGCACTTGCGCATCCACCGAACACACAAGTAGACGAACAACGCCGCGTCACCCGGTCGTCGTCCGAGTCGGTCCGCGTCGCTCGGCGATGGAGTAGGTCGGTGTCTGAGGCACATGAAACGCAGCAAACAACTCGGCCAAGAAGCCGACGCTCAACAGCTGGCCGCCCATCAGCAGCAAGGCGACGGAGTAGAGCACGAGCGGTCGTTTGTGTAATTCGACGTCGGGCATTTCCGTCAGACGAGAGACGACCCATTCGCCCGCCAACCAAACGAGCAAGAGCCCTCCGAGAGCGAAGCAAATTAATCCGATCGTTCCCAATAAGTGTTGCGGTCGTTGACCATAGCCGGTCACGAACTTGACGCTCAACAGATCCAAGAACCCTTTCACGAATCGCGTGAAACCGTACTTCGAATGACCGTGTTCCCGCGGTCGATGATGAATCACCAGCTCACCGACGCGAAATCCCTTCGCCCCGGCCAGCACCGGAATAAACCGATGCAGTTCCCCGTAGAGCGACACTTCCTTCAAGACTTCACCACGGTAACACTTCATACCGCAATTGTGATCGTGCAATTTGACCCCGGTCATTCGACTGACCATCCAGTTGAACACCCGCGATGGATACACCTTGTGCCAGGGGTCATGGCGGATTTTCTTCCACCCGCTCACGACGTCGAACCCCTCGTCGATTTTTTCCAAGAATCGCGGAATCTCGGCCGGATCATCTTGCAGATCGGCATCCAGGGTTATAACGCGGTCTCCCGTCGCCTCGGCAAATCCGGCGCTCAGTGCGGCGGCCTTGCCGAAATTGCGTCGGAACCGAATCGCCCGCACTCGAGGATCTTTGTCGGCAAGCTCACCGATCACTTTCCATGATTCGTCGTTCGACCCGTCGTCGACAAAGATGATTTCGACCTCGTAGCCATGCTCAGAAATCACGTTATCGATTTCGCGATGCAATTGGGGAAGACTTTCTTCTTCGTTGAATACGGGAATCACCAAAGACAGTTTCATTCGGGTCATCTCCCCATTCTCAAAATGTCGCCGTCGGTTGATTCGCGAAGCTCCACGCCCTGTCTTGTCAAACGGATGCCGTATGTTCCGAAGACGGTTCGTCGTCCTTCACCTGCGAATGCCGCCGCAGCTCCGAGGCACGGTCTCCGACGGAATTTGCCGTTTCCACGTCGAGACTTTTGGGCCTGGCCACGTAGAGTACGCCGGCGACGCCCAATTCGGCGGCCACCCATTCCAATCGCAACAACGCGGCGGTTACACAGGCGATAAGCTCGGCACGATCCGCCGTTCCCGGCAGCATCTCCAAATACGGGGCAATCAAGGCGACGAGAATCGCTTCGCGCACACCCAAGCCTCCCGGTAAGACGAGGATCAAGAATCCCGCCACTGTCGCCAATGCGGCGGTCGCAACGCACCGTGGAAACAGTGCCGCCCCCACCGGCTCGACACCAAGCCCCTTCAGTGTTGCCCACAAACTCGCCGCTAAGAACAACCACAACACGAACGTGGCCCCCCACCCCTGCCACAATAGGCCGAAATCAAGCTGCGCGATATGACGCGAAAAAGCCTCATCGCGTTTCAAGCGTCCGATCCACCGCGCAGCAAACTTGAACACCGGCGGAAGCGTCGGAATCCCCGCCACGGCCACGAGAATCGCCGCCGCCCACAGCAACTGCCGTTGCTCCCGCAAAGCAACCACGAGATAGCCTGCCGCCAAGAACGCTCCCACCGCCATCATCGTCAGCGTTTCCACGAAGACGGCAGCGGCCGCCACGGACGCGTCTGTTCGCTTGGAACGCACCAATGCGGCCCGAATCAAAACAGCCCACGCCTTCCCAGGAACATATTTCCCCAGGTGGCCCACGTAATAGGCACGAACCGCTTCATAAAACGTCGGCCGTTGACCGAAGGCAAGCAATACGCGCCACCAAAACCATGCCGAAGGACTCAAGCCGACGGCATAGGCCAACACCGCGAAGACAATCCACCCCGGCTGCCATGCAAGCGCCGACTTCCCGGATGCCCGGTATTCCGTCAATTGCCGCCATGCGTCCATCAGGGTGCCTCGAATGGCCCACAAAACGATGACGACAAGAGCAAGCTTCACAGCGAGGACAACGAAGCGTTTCCAGGGAGTTTTCTTCTTCGGTGGGGCAGTCATTCGGGGTTCGTCTTCACATCTTTACATCTGGAAACGTATTCAGGCGGGCACAGACCCCTCGCAAGAACTAGGCTCATGCCCCTTAATTCTAGGGGTTCGCCCAGCGTGAAAGGGAGCGCAAGGCGATGTCTACAGAATAGCCCCATTCATGGTACAATGCAACGCAACGCGTGATCTCACAACCACTTGCGTCGGAGGCTCCCCCATTACGCTCCGTCGCCGGAGGAAACCGTCATGTATTCAGCCTTGCCCGCCGTCGGTTTCTTGCTAATTGCAGTCCAGGCCGGATGGCAACCAGCCGAAACCGGTGGTGTCGAATATATTCTGCAGATAGAACCGGATCTGCTGCAGGACTTGGCAGAAGGTGCCACAGTGGCAGAGAGCGACTTTCCTCCCGAGCTCGTCGGAAAAATCGTGCGCTACAGGATTACCGTCGGCACGACACCGCCGCCGCGTATCGCACCGCCGGATCAACCGGAGCCACCGCAGGTTGCAACCCCCGAAGCGTCAACATCGTCCCCCGAAGAAGCACCACCAGCCACTCTGCCTGAGATTCCGCAGGGCCGCCGCTTAGAAGCCGTTCCCGCCGTATTTGCAGAATCGGAAACGCCCGGCGGGCCCTCGACTTCACCCAGTGACGCTTCTGCTACGCCGCAGACCTCCTCTACCGAAACTCGCCAAACGGGCGTCTCCCTATCGAGTTCCGATACCAAGCCTCGCCCTTGGTTGCCGCTTACCCTGGCGATCTCCGGCATGGTGGCCGCGGTCGCGGGAATGCTGTACACCGGCTGGTTGGCAGTCGAGTACCGCCGCAAATATCTCTCGCTATTGCGCGAAACGCTGACCGGCGATCAAACACCACAGCCGGCATAACCCCTGCCGCGGATCAGGCGGCTTCCGACGTTCGTTCGGTCTCAGATTCCGCGAAAAAATGCTCGCCCTCCGACAACCAGCGTGATTCGGCGAACTCCCACGAGTCGTCCTCTCGGTCGTCTCGAGGTTGTTGCGAGTGGTTCTCGCCCGCACTCTCTTCCGACTTCCGAGGCGTCTCCGGCGCTTCGCGGTCGGGCCCCTGTTCGACGGCGTCCTCATCCGGTGACGATGCAAGTGTCACAGCCCTTGCTTCGCGCGTTTCTTGGGCAACCTTTTCTCGAAGACCTTCGTCGTCACCGCGGCTTGCCGCACTGGCCCCCGCAGATTTGTCCGGTCCGTGTTCGCCCTTCAAGGCATGCTCGACCGTTTTCTTCTGCCGACGGCGCTGCTTCTTCGTCTCGCTTTTTTTGGAAGACCGTCGGCCATCGGGTGCTTTGACGTGACGGGCAGAATCGGATGCCGCCTCCAGCAGAATCGTACCGTGTTCCGTCAGCACAATGCCCGGTACGCCGACTTTTCGGAATGCCTGAACGATGTGCTGATGACAGGTAAACAGCAGGATTTGCCGTCCGGCTTCGGCAAGCCGCCGCAGCACATCTACGGCTGCCGTAACTCGCTTCACGTCAAAATTCACCAAGACGTCATCCAAAACGATCGGCAGGGACTTTTCCTGGTGAGCATACACCGAAGCGACACTCAACCGTAAAGCCAAGAACAATTGTTCTCGTGTACCGCGGGAAAGCTGCTCCACGCGGCGCACACCGTTTTGGGCATCGTCGACAAAAAGAACTGCTTCGTCGATCGGCGTCCACACGCGCCGATAGCGTCCGCGAGTCAATCGGCGGAACAACTTCGAAGCTTCCCGGAGTGCCTCAGGCTGACGGCGGGTTTCGAAACGTCGTCTCACGCGAGCCAGTGCACGTTCCAGCAACGCAATGCTGTTCCACTCTCGCTCGTACTCCGCTTTTTGCCATTCCAGTGCACGTATTCGAACAGCACATCGGGCGGGCCCTCTGTTTTCGGCCGCCTGGGCCAACTTTGCCGACAACGCCCCCCGCCGCTCGTAACAGCCCTCCAACGTCGATTTCAACTGTGCGGCATTCTTGGCGACTTGTTCGATTTCGGCCGTCAACTCTCGGGAATCTTTGGCGTATTGCTTTGTCAATACCAAAATCTCGTCAGCCTCGCCCGAGCGATCGAGAACGAGTTGAATCTCGGCTTTTTCTTTCTCGAGCGCGGCGCGTCGTTCCGCCTGTTCTTGTGACTCCTCTGCTCGCTTCTTGAAAGACCGATAATCGGATGCGCCCGCCTCGTGATACAAGCGCCGCAATCGGAGCCGATCTCGCTCGATGCGTGCCATCATCCGTTCCCGTTTGCGACGCAGCGAGTGCCTTCTTTCGCGTAACCGTTTGCGAATCCGATCCTTCTCGAGGGCTAGCTTCAGGGTATCTTCCAGCGTGGTCAACAACGCATTCGGTTCGTCCCCGTTCACACCGATTGCGTCGGCCACCTGGCGGATCTGTACTACGAGAGTCTCCAGCTCTCGTTGCTTCTGAGTCAGTTCCTCACGCGTCGCTTGATACCGACGGCGCATTTCCGCCATTTCGTCACTTTCGCGGAACAATTCGGCGACACGGCCGGGTGTGAGGTCGGCGGGAAGTCCACAACTTTTGAGACGGGCTGCCCATTCCGATTTTGCTTCCGCCAGCCGAGCCTCCACGGCCTCATATTCGCGCATTCGAGACTCGGCCGCTTCTTCCGCCGCCGCCCGCTTCCCCTCGAGTACCGAAAACTCGTCCAATGCGGCGAGTTCTTCTTCCGTTTCCTTCAGGCGGGCTTCCCACGACCATTCGCTATCGCCCAACTCGGCTTCCAATGCAGCGCGTTCGGCGGTCAATTCGGCACGCTGCGTATCGAGCATTTGACGTCGCCGCCGACACTGCTCCAATCGCGATCGAGCCTCGCGTTCAAGGAGGAACTTCGCGGCAATCGATGCCGCCATCGCCCCTGCACCGGCGAGAATGGTGAAGATACCGAAGCCTTCCAATCCGCTTTGGGAAAAGACGGCCGAAACGATCGTAAACAAGATCAACATCGCCCCGACGATAAACCCCGCGCCGATTCCGGCCAGCACCGGCACGGACAGTCCCTGTTCTTCCAGCAACTGCTGAATTTGCCGATCGAGCTCGGCTGCATACTCGTCTGTTTCCTCCAACCGGCGTTCGCACTCGATCCGCCGCCGTAGCCGGGACGCCCGCTTCCCGAGTCGGTCGATCGCTTGCGACAATGTCTTGTCCGGCCGATCGGACAAAACCGACGCCAATTGTTTTTCCAACTCGACGGCTTCGGCCTCCGCACGTTCGGCTTCGGCCCGTAATCGGGCAGCTTCGGCCTCCAGCTTTCCCAGCCGTTTTCCGGGGCCGCGAAGTCGTTTCCACGTTGCCGATGTGATCGTCACGCCCTCACCGTCATCGGAGTCGATCGCAACCGGCACTCCAAAACGCGCCCCCAGTTCTTCGAGCCGGCGACGCCGACGGTCGGCTTCCATTTCGAGTTCTGCAATCTGTTGCTTCAGCCGGGGAAGCCATTCTCGCTTCAACACAAGAGCGTCGATCTGCGGGCGTACTTGCAACACATGGGAGAGCTGCCCTAGTGCCTTTATCTTCTTCCGCAAGCGGGATTCCAGCGACCGTAGCTTTTTCAGATTTTCCCGACTGCGGTACAGTCGTTCGCGAACCTGTTCGACCAGCTCGACCAGTTCGCTCGTCGGCCCGGGGTCATCAAATCGTTTGATCTCGCGCGCCAGGGACCGATACCGACGCCACCGCGGCAATAAAGCCTCGACCGTCTTCAGTGTCTCAAGCCGTTTCTGGACGGAAGCCGCTTCTTCTTCCAAGGCGGCTATCTGTTGCTCGTTTTCCTTCGCTTGTCGCACAAGTTGAATGTGTGCCCGCACCTCCGCCGCGTATTCAGTCTGCCGTTCCGCAAGCTCTTCAAGCCGCGACGCACAGTTTTCCAAGGCACCTGGCTCACCATTACCAAACAATCGCCGCCGCGTCTGCTCGATCTCGGCGATCAGTTTTCCCAACGCACCCCGGTCGACGCCGAGGCTTAAATCGTAAAGCAGTTCGGCTGCCTGCGTCTCGTCCAATGTTCGCAGCGATGCCAGTTCGTCCAGGCCGACGGCAAACACGTGATTGAACGTCGGCTCGTCAATACCGTGAAGGAGCGTCTCCAGCGTCTCGACCTCGATGACGTCACCGTCGGCGTCCAGAAGACGGACCGATTCCCCTTCCCCCGGCCGCCAACGCCTCGACAACCGGCAATCGATCTCGCCGTCGCGGATCACCAACGAACCGGCCAGCGCGCCGCCGTCCTCAAACAGATAACGGCTGCGGGATTCCATCCCGAACCACATCGCCCGCAGGAACTCCAAGAGTGTCGTTTTTCCTGCTTCATTCCTGCCGTAGAAAACGTTCAGCCCCGGCGAGAGCTCCTCGATTACGAGATCCCGCCAAATGCCGAACCGTTCCACCTCGATCGACCTAATGTTCACCGCACTCGCTCCTTCGAGCCCCGGCCCGGGCACGTCCGTGTCGTCCCTGTCTTATTGTGACTTCGGACCACCTTTCTCCGACCGCGCCGTCGGCATCTTAGTCGATATGAAGTGCCTGCAACGCACGAACGACGGCCTCGTCCCGCGACGAAAAGGCGATTTTCACGCCTTTTTCCGCCTCGTTTTCAGTTGATGATGATTCACCCTCGGAGGCTTCCGTTGCGTCTTCTCCGTTCCCCCCGGCCAACATCTTCAATAACTCGCCCCGGAGCGTTTCGTCGCCAAACTCCGCCCCAGGATCGTCCCACACGGAAAACCTGACCGGCCCGATGCGACACGACGGTTTCCGCTGGGCACATCGCTCCGCTATTTTCTGCAACGCCTTGTCGATGAGTCCACTACGTCGCGCCGCAGCCAAGTCGGCGGCGCCGCCGGCGAATTCCACCGCAAAGCACGCGGCAATCCTTGTCGACGCCGTGGCAGCCTCGACCTCCCGCATCGCGGAAGCGACGATGGTTTCCGGAGTCGATTCTGCTTCGATCAACAACGTCGTTTTCCGATATTGCAGCGTCTCAACCGTGATCGCCCGCGGAGCATCGAGCAGGCCGTCGGCCCCGATTTCGACAATCGAGACCGAATGCGTTCCAAGCTCGCACCAGTCGCGCCCTTGCGGTGTCCCCGGATCGTGCCACCAAACGCCGTTGCGATTGACCGTCTTACGGCGATGGCTCCCACCTAAGGCCCAATAGGCAGATCCCGCGATGTCCGGAACACAGTCGATCAACTCGGCCGGCTCGGTCTTATCGCCGTCGATATGCCCGACGCCCACGACAAGACTTCCCGCCGGGACGACCGGAACCTGGCGATCGTTGGCTTCGCTCTCGAAACCGTACGGCCAATAGACAAACACCAGGGGAGGATCGTGTGCTCCCAATTGAGGCCGCAACAGGGTCGGCCGCCGCTTGGGCAACAGCACGTTCTCGGGCCAAACGTCTCGGTTCGTTTCCCAGTCGACTTCGGCCGTGCCTGGAGCCCACACGACGGCGATTCCTTCTTCTCCCAAAAGCGAGAACTGTTCAAGCAAGAACGCAACCGCCCGCGGTCCGGCGCGGTTCAAATCGACGAGATCGCCCGCAATCACCACGGCGTCGACCGCCTCGTCGACCGCTTTTGCTACGATGGCCTCGAATACCTGGTACGGCACATCACCCAGCCAATCGACGTATTCGTCCGGTGAGTCCACCGGCCCCACCGGCGGTCGCTCCAAATGGACATCCGCCGTGTGCAGCATCCGATACGGTCGGGGCATCGAGATCACCTCCGTGTTCGCCCGCGTGGCCGATCCGCCAACCACCAACTACCGACGCGCAGCCGGCACGCTTTGCCGCCCGCTGATTCAGACTCCGATTGTTCAAGTGGGAAGTCTAGCGAATCCTGAGAGGCGGAGCCATAGCAATTCATTCGTGCCGAAACGGGCATTCCGGCGGCATCGTCGGGGGCTTCCCCCCGCTCAGAACCGACGCAAATACATGCAATCTGCGCAAGACAAAAAAACTTGGCAAGGGGATTCGCCGTCGGCAACGAACATCAGCGGGGCCGGATTTCCAGCATTCCCCATTCCTCGAGCCCAGGAACGGTCACGATCAAGCGTTCGTTTTCCGCCTGGATCGACAAGCCCGAGACATCCCCGCGCGGCGTGTGCCACACGGCCGAACCATAGGCTGCCGGTTCGAGCGGCAACAGCGACGCGGCCAGCGCAACCCTGAACTCGCCTTTCGGAACGAAACGATCGTCCTTGCCGGCATAGGTGCGGTTGACCAGATGCACGACAACCGGCCGACGCTCCTCATTCGCAAGCCGGAGAACGGCCAACACGTCGTCGGCACCAATTACCTCGACCGGGGTTCCGAGTCGCGTGAACAATCGTTCGCGATCCGACCACGTTACCACCCTTTCGCTCAGGCTATCCAACACCGCTCGTTGTGCCGGATCAAGAATAAGATCGTCAGGAACGACGATTGCCTCGAAGCGACTCAACATCTTCAGCGTCAGGCGTTCGTCAGGCAACCAATCATCACCCGCAATGACGACTCCGAATGGAACGTTTCGCTCAGCCAATTCGACGCAAATCGGTTCGATGTTTCCCTTCCTTGTGCGATTCGCCTCGCTTCCGTACACAACCGCAACAGATGCGGCCGCTTCGTAGCCGTCCATCAATTCCGCATGCTCACGAACGAAGCGGTACACGTATGCGTATTCTTCCGTCGGGCCGTCATACCAATGGGTTCCCTTTTCCGGCGTGTAGCACCACTGCCGTTGCGGCGCCATGAAGTTGTGGCCCATCGCGTACGATAGCGCCGTCCACGACCGCACCAGAGCGGTGCGGTTCTCGGCGTTGATCAAGGCCCAATCCTGGCCCGAAGCGGTCGCCGCCACCGGCTTCCCAAGGGCGTCGGCCAATTTGTAGATGTAGATCGGATGTCGCGGAAACGAGAGGTCCGCAGCATTGTGTGGTATCTCGCAACAGAAGTAGCTCAAATAGGGAGCTATGGCCAATCGCATCGGCGAACCTAAGCCGGAATTGACCGACAACGTCAGTTTTCGCCCCGCCCGGCGACACGCCTCACGATGGTATTCCGCAACAAAAGCCACATTTGCTTTGACCTGGAAATCCAGGAATTCATCGGCCAGCGGTAGGCTCCCGCGTTTCCGGTTGTACTCGTCGGGCGTCACCCCGTGATCGAGCAAGAACTGCCGATAGTCGAATGCGTCCAGATCGTCGATACCCAGTGACGTCAGCTTTTCCCGGGCCACATTTTCCTTCAGGTACTTGCGAAATCCGTCCATGCAGTACCGACAAAAGCAAGCCGATCGCCAAGTCACCGCGGCGGAAGTCCCGGCGTAATCGTCGATGTGCAAGCCGTCTGCCCCCGAAGCGGCGACATCGTCCAAACGGGAATACAAAAACTTCCGATACACCGGGCTGTTTGTGCACCACCACCAAGCCGGCTGTTCCTTGTATTTGTGATCCCACAACCAAGGAACAATGAACGGTTCACCTGCGAAGTTGCGACAGGCGGCATCCATAAACTCGGGTGTGAAATCGATTACGCGACGGAATTCCGTCAAGAAACCGACACTCGTGGTGAACAGCCGCACGCCCGCCTCGTGAGCACGACGGATATGTTCGGCGTCGGCACGCCCCGCCCACCCCAGGACGGTGCACCCGTAATCGGCGTACCGGTCCGGGTTGTCGTACATGAAGACGACGTCACTGTGTCGAATCGCCCGCGAGGAATGTTGCTGGCCGACCAGCGTCTCCCCCGACACACAAGCCGCCACCATCACGACCCAAACGGGGACGAGTCGTCCACCGATCCTCCCGTTGCGAGCTTGCGTTCTCATCCCCGGTTACCTCGCTTTGCCGACCACTCTAGAACATGCGCCCGCATGCATGGAGCAAGCGCATCACGGTGCTTGGCCCAATGATAGTCGGCAAACCGCGGCAACGCAAAGGCAGCGAAAAAGCCGATTCGAAGCACGACCGAAGTCATACATCAGCGACGCGCAGCGGCTGCGGGGGGCTTCTCTCGATGACGAAGCAAAGCGGCATTTTCGGGCGACTCCGAGACCGCATCATTCACTTCGCGATCACCTCGCCCGCCGAAAAAACGCTCACAGAAGCGGCCCCACAGCAACATGAACGAAGGCACCATAATCGTTCGAATCACGAACGTATCGAGCAGCACGCCCATTGCCAGTGCGAAGCCAAGCTGATGCATGGTTCGCAGCGAGCCGGTGATCATTGCAGCAAACGTTCCGGCCATGATGATGCCGCAACTGGTAATGATCCCGCCGGTGCGAATCAACGCCGCCCGTAGCCCTTCGACCATCCCGCGCTTCCTTTGCTCTTCGAATACGCGGGTAACGAGATAGATGTTGTAATCCTCACCGATGGCCACGAGGATCACGAACAGAAACGTCGGCAATTTCCAATCCAGGCCGTGATACGAGTCGCCGTGTAACCATTCAAACACCCATTGGGTCATGCCGATCGTAACGAAGTATCCCCACATGACCGACAAGACCAAGTAAATCGAGATGAACGGCCGCCGAATGATGAGAATCAACACGAACAACACGGCGATCGGAACGAGCTTTTGAATGAGCAACTGGTCGCTGGCCGTGATCGCTTTCAAGTCGCGAATCCCGGGGGTCGTCCCCAGAAAGTAGAACTCGGCTCCGGCAAACGGCGAATCCTCCTGCGAAGCGTATTCCTTCAAGAACTTCTCGACGTGATCCAACAAGCGGATACTTTCCAGCGAGAACGGATCATAAGGGAAGATGAGGTCGAGACGCGTCACACAACCGGTGTACGGTTCCTGCTGCGCCACGTAGATTTCCTTTGCGCGACCGCTGATCACGCCCCGACGCATGCCGCCGAAAAGGCCCACGCGGCGCTTCGTCCGATCTCCCAACGGCTCGACGAGACTTCGCACGCTTTGAATAGGCCGGAAGGTCTTTCCGGTCGAATCGGTGTACTCCATCTTGTACAGGGCATCGACCAGCTTCGGAAGCCGCTGGAAGCGATCCGGGCCGGTGGAGAAATCCGCACCGGGCATGTAGACGAGTACGGTCACAGGCCCGGTTTCACCGGCGGGAAAGTATTCTCGCAACAAATGCGTTCCTTGCACGCACAGGCGGTCCCGTCCCAATTCGTTGAGCAGGTCATACGTCACCGTCACTTTGCGACCATGCCAAGCGAAAGGCGCCATCACGAGTAGACCGACGACCAACACCCATCCCGGCCGGGCGATAATCAGATCGCTCAACCCCACCCAAAAGCCGCGAAACCGCCCGCCTTGTGCGGCCCTCGCCTCGCTCTCAGGCGAACCGTCGCTCTCACCGTCCCATGATCCTCCTTCATGAACGGAAAACGGCCAAAAGACGTATTTACCGAGAACCCGCAAGATCGCCGGGGCGAGGGTCAAGCATGCCGCCAAAGCGATCACCAGGCATATCGCAATCGCCGGGCCGCCGCTTCGGAACTTACCGAAATCGGCGAAGGCCATCGTACCCAACCCTAAAATGGTCGTCAGTGCGCTGGCCGCCAACGCGCCGGTCACGCGTTCCAACGCCAGCGCGGTCGCCTCTTGCGTGCTGTACCCGTTGGCCAACTCTTCCTTGTAACGAGCAATCAAGAACAAGCAATAGTCGGTGCCGGCTCCGAACAACACGACGACGACGAAAATCTTCGTCGTCTTGAAGACGGCGAATTCGTACCAATTCGTCTTCATGCTGATGTCGGCCAAGATCGCAATCACGTCGAAAGCGAAAAAGACGGCGATCGCGATCGCGATCAGCGGCACGGCCGCAAGAATCGGCGCCCGGTAAACCACAAGCAAGATCAAGATGATCAGGCCGATGGTCGCCCATTCGGTTCGCTTGATACTCTCCTCGGCCGCGAACAACATGTCGGTGCCGATCGCCCCCGAGCCCGTAATTCCCAACGTGAGCCCGACCGGCTTCGTTTCGGCATTGTCGAGCGCACGGAACTTGTCGTAGATGCGCGACATCGGCTCCATGTTCTCGACCGCCATGATCTCCCCCTGCATTTGCAGGATGACCAGTGCGGCCTGCCCGTTCTCGCCCGGGGGGCTGATGAGTTTTTCGCCGACGACCGGGGTTCGCGGGCCGATGATATCCAGAATAGGGGTTTCTTCGCCCTTCTTGGGTGTATAGGCAGCGACCACCTCGTCGGCAAAAGCAAGATCTTCCTTCGTCAGCGGGCCGTCTCGCCGGGCGAGCACCAACACGACCTCGCTCTTGCTTCGCACTTCGCCGAAGGCAGCATCGCGAAGTTTCTCGCCTTGCACACTGGCCACGCTGTCGGGCAGATAGGCAAAATCCCCGTCACGGGCTACGTCATCCCATACCGGCGCGGCAAGTCGCACAAAGGCAAAGGCAGCGGCCCAGCCCAAGAAGACCAGGAACCACCATCGAGAAACGGCATAACTAAATCGCTTCAGCACAGCGCCACCATCTTGGGTCGCAGAAAAAATTCCGGTCCGAGCCGGTCTCACGCCTCTCAACTCCCGGCTGCACCTATCACAAGCCTCCATCCTACCACATTGGGTGCCCCAGCCAAGAGAACACGCGATGCGGCGACTGCCGGAATTGGCCCGCAAATCCCCCCTAGGCCACCCGTTTTCACTGCCGGGAATCTGAATGTGACGGCCACGTCGACTCTACGGCCCCTGACCGCAAGCGGCTCTTGATTAGAAATCGGCGATTGAAGCCGGCAGATTGGGGCTTTGTCCCTAAAACGGCCTTTTTTTGAGCATAGGCCGCATAGCCACCGTCATCGACACGACTGGACTAGTGCCGTTTCCAGTTCGGGAATTTCGCGTTTTTGGCAGGGGCGGAAATTGATCTTGGAGAATTCGCGGAGTTTAGCAGCCCGTTGCACAAGCGGGTTTTGGACATCGTTTGAAGTAGAATAAGGCCCAGCGGCGGCTAGGGCCGCGCGGGCTCGGTATTGGCTACAATGAAGGCGAGTTGAGAACACGCGTACGGGGAGACGGTTCGCGTCGGGAGGCGAAACAATGCGGATCAAGCTCGAGCAACACCAGCACAGCAACGGGGACTTCACCGGAATTTGGTGGCTCACGGCGGTTGCGGCCGTTTTGTGGCTCCCGTGGATGATGGAGCCTGCCGTAGCAGTGGAAGTGCCGGACGGTCCCGACGGCTGGTCGGTTGCGGCGCCGCGCGACGAGATCGCTCCGGCGTTCGCCTATGCCCCCCGCGGCGGGCGCAACGGGCGAGGGGCCTTGGTGATCGAATCCGATGCGTTGGAGGGGCGGATCGGATGGTGGCAGCGCACGTTTGCTGTGGAGGGAGGCAAGTACTACAAGTTACGTGTTTACCGCAAAACGAAGGGGGTTGATGTGCCGCGGCGCAGTGCTGTGGTGCGGATCGTATGGCAAGACGAACAGGGTAGGTTGGTGCCCCGTCCCGGGCCGGTGGTTGACTATTTCCGAGGAGATGGCACGACGCTTGCCCGTCCCGAATTTCCACCTGACAGGGATACCGACGCCCAAGGGTGGACCGAAGTCTCCGGTACGTACCAAGCGCCGCCCGCCGCGTGCCGAGCGGTCGTGGAATTGCATTTGCGTTGGGCCCCGCAGGGGCAGATCGCGTGGAGCGATTGGTCGTTCGGCGAGGCGCCGGCGCCGCCGAAACGAATCGTCCGTTTGGCGGCCGTCCATTATCGGCCCCGCGAAGGGACGACAGCTGCACAGAAACGCGAACAATTCGCGCCGTTGATCGCGAAAGCTGCGCAATTGCGTGCCGACTTGGTTGTGCTCCCGGAAACGCTGACCTACTACGGCTCGGGCAAGACCTACGCCGAAGTCGCCGAGCCCATCCCAGGCCCAACGACCGACTATTTCGCTCGACTGGCTAAGCAGCATAATCTGTGGATCGTGGCTGGGTTGCTGGAACGGGACGGGCCGCTGGTTTACAACGTGGCGGTTCTGATCGGGCCGGAGCAAGGGCTGGCGGGCAAGTATCGCAAGGTCTGTCTGCCCCGCAGTGAGATCATGGGCGGCGTGACCCCCGGCAAGGAATATCCCGTGTTCGACACGCCTTTCGGCAAAGTGGGCATGATGGTGTGCTACGACGGATTCTTTCCCGAGGTGGCTCGCGCGTTGGCCAATCAAGGGGCCGAGATCATCGCTTGGCCGGTTTGGGGATGCAATCCGTTGCTGGCCCGGGCCCGTGCCTGCGAGAACCACGTCTATTTGGTCAGCAGCACCTACACGGACGTATCGCAGAACTGGATCGTTTCCGGCGTGTTCGATCACCGGGGGGAATTGCTGGCTCAAGCCCAGCGCTGGGGGGACGTAGCGCTCGCCGAAGTCGACTTGAACCGGCCGACGTATTGGGCGAGTCTCGGGGATTTCCGGGCTGAAATTCCCCGCCATCGTCCCGCTCAGTGACCAGGGCGGCCGGAGATTGGTGGACGGATCTTGCCGCCGGCGGACCGAAGGCCTCGGAGATTCGATTTTCCCGTCTTTACCCTGTCGCCGCTTCCCGGCACCAATATCGCCTCGCAGCGTTGACGTGGGCCGCCATCCGGTGCGGTAGGCTCTCGCACGGCGAGGCACTCCCATTCAAGGAAGATTTCGTTGGCAGCAAGGAGTGCTGGACGTGAGAACCTCTTACTTTTCCGCCGGCGTCTTGGCTGGTTTGGTGTGGGCGACCGCTTCGGTTGCGTGGGCCCAAGCTGCTCCCGATGTTCTGCGATCGACTGCTCCGCGGGGAAGCGGGCGTGCGGCTGGTGGATTGTGGCGGGTTTAGGCGGCTGGGCGGAGATGGGCTTCCCAGAGGTCGGCACAATCGCCGTCGAATTAGGCAGGGCCAACTGCCTGCTTGCAGCGGCTGGCGCCACTCGATGGCCCCTGCCGTGTTGCCAGCGTCCCCCGCACCAGGCCCCGGTGCCGCATCGACGTACCACAGTTCGGGCATTCCGGCGGAGCCTCCGATGTCTCGGCCGAGTCGGCCCAGGCCTGCATGGTCGCTTCGCCCAACTCACGCAGCCCCTCCTCGATCTGCTTTTCCGCCTCTTCCAAATCCCGCAACTTCGAAGGAAGTCGATCCAGCATCACATCCAGATACCGATGCAGTTGCTCACGATTCGCCGCGTCCACTACAATGGCCATCGTTTACCTCGCAGGGCGTTAGGAAACTTCAATTACAATCAAAATCCTAACGCCCTGTTTTACTCATTTTCCCCAATCGCGCAACAACATTTCAGCCGCACACAAGGTTACCCGTTATTGATCCTCCCAAAAGTAGTGGACCCTCGGAGCCTCAGCAAACGCCGCGAAAACCGGGCTCCCGCTGGTCGCCCTGGGCTCACTACTTTCGCGACGGTCAGTAGTACGGGCGAGAAGGTCACGCTTTCACAACCAGGTAGTCAGTTCGACAAGTTCCTCGAATGAATCGCAGCAGTTGACCAGTTTCACCAGTGCCTCGGTGCGCCAGCGGGGTACCCACTGCGCTTCGTCCCGACGGCGGATGGTGTCGATGATGCGTGCTTTGATCTGGTCGAGCGTGAGTTGGTCACCTTCGGTAGCCTCAACAACCCGGGTCCACGCGTTCCCATTCGTTAGCCAACAGAATACCTTGCCCAGAAAAGTTCTTGGTTGGACAAGCTCTACTTGCTGCACGTGCAGTGTTCGCCCGGAAATGTCGATAAGTTCGAGACCCACATAGTGCCCTCTCCATGCCAGTCGGAGGGGCAATGAGCAGATTTCCTTCCGGTACTGAAAGGATACAAGGTCAAGCGATCTCGTAATGCCGATTGCGGGCATTTGCAGTCTTGCCAACGGTCCTGATCCGATGTCGATGCAGCGTGCGCCGTGTTCTTCCAACAGTCGCACAATCTCTAGTTCCAGATCGTCAGACTGGCGCCGAGGTGCTTGCCGAACCGGAAATATGGTGGCGACATAACGGCGGGATTTCCGATCCAGCTCCAACTGAAGGTCGACGGTGCCGGCACTTCGAGTACACCGATAGGAAAAGCCTTCTGGGTCGGGCGGCGGGATTTCGATCTGAAAACGCTCCTCCAATTCACGTCGTCTTTCCGGGGTAAGCGGAGGATTGATAACAACAGTTATGCCCTCCTGTTGCAATAAGTCCTTACAGTTCTGCGCAACCTCTATCGGTAGGTACAGATTTGGCAAGGGTCCACACCATCGACTGCGGTCTCGATAGTGCGATACCACCGATCGCCCAGCGATTGTCATTCTCTTCAAGGTGTTCGCAGCGGGAGAGGGCATGATTGAACCCAATGACGGTGTCATGGCCTACGGCAACAGCGGTATCCAACCACGAAAGAACCCGTGGAACGCAGCAGTCACGCACGACCTCGCCCGCTGACCGTACTTAACGACCAACTCCGGAAACAGAACCGGAAGCTTCCAAATCCTGTACGCTTTGTCGACGAATCTTGGTCCATTCTCGTACGGCGTCACTCTGAGCAAGAACAGACCGTTTTCAAACACTTCAGTCGCGTGAGCCACCTGGCGATTTGCAATGAAAATCACATGAATACGAAACCTGCCGCCACCGGGACCGAAAATGATCGACATCGTCGGTTTTGCCCGACTGAGCAGGAAGCCTCCCAGGGGCAAAAAGCCCAGCGTGTGGTGCCAGCGGAAGTCGCCTGCCAAGAGATGATACGTGCTGTTGCCCAGCCCGTAAAGGTTACCTGCGACGATGTAATACCGTGCAGTTTCAAACGCCCAGCGACCGGCCAATTGTTCTGCCGTGCCCGCCGCCACGGCACTTGCGTAGCGTGCCCCCTGGTAGCCGAGGGCAATCGAGTGCACGATGCCCGCCACCTGACCGAGCCGGAACGCAATGCCCTGATGGTTCCGCGTGGCAATTTCACCGTAAAGCAACTCGCGAAGCTTGGTGGTCATGCCGAAGGAGATGATGTCGGCGAACCCGGCGGCAAAGCGATCGACCTTGTCGAGCCAGTCGCCCGGGCCGGTCCAGAGCTCCCAAAGAGCGTCGGCAGCCCGATCGACAAGGTGCCCGAAAGCCTCCCAGAAAGATTCGGCGATCAGACCGAGTGGATCACGCTGGAAGAGGATGTACCTTTCGAGTTGCTCAAACGCCTCGGCATGTGCTCGGGCCAAACGTAATGAAAGGCGTTCGTCCTCTTGGCACAACCGGGCAAGCTGCCGGTCCAAATCGGCAAGCATCTCGGGCAGCCGGGCTTGGACAGCAGCGAGGGCGTCGTGCTGGGCCTTGGCAGCGTCGTGGGCCTGCTGGATGATTCGCCCCACGACCGTTTTTCGTGGTTCGAGGTTAGCGACCGTCACAGAAGTAATGGCCCGCCGGTGACCAGCCGCAGACTGCTTTCCCCGCACTTCAGCAACGAAGCAAGGGCTCACTACTCTTGCGGACATCGACAACCGGAGCACAAAGCTGCCGGAGCCTCTGGTGGAAGGTGCAAAAGAAAGAGAAAACGGAAGCGGCGGCTGTGTCGCGACAGGAAGAAAAGCAAGACCGCCGCGTTTGTGGGCGTCAGAGAAAGTTTGAAAAGTACGGATGTAAAGGGGGACAGCGAACCCCTGGCTGTGCTGTGTCGTCAAGCAGAGGGCAAGCTGTGACGACCGACGTGTGGCAGTAGCATCACAGCCAGGTGGTCAGCTCGACCAGTTCCTCGAACGAGTCGCAGCAGTTGACGAGTTTGACCAGTGCCTCGGTGCGCCAGCGGGGAACCCAATTGGCTTGGTCGCGCCGGCGGATCGTGTCGGCAAGGCGGACTTTAATTTCGTCGAGAGAAAGTTCCTCTCCTTCAGCTAACCCTACCAGCTCCAGTTCCACCGGTAGATTGAACAACCAGCGGACGAGTGCTCGAATGCCGATTGGTGGCTGCGCAAGTCGCGCCCCCTCGATCACATAACTCTTTCGCGCTGCATCGACGAACCACGCCTGGTGGAACCAATCAAAGTGTACAGCGCGCGCTGGGACAACGCACAATTCGGCCCAACTGGCAAAGCTCTGGATGTCGCCCGATCGGCTGACGGCGATTATGGGCCAAGTGATGTCGGCCGGTTCCCGGGAATTTGTGTGCGCCCACGTACCACCGTGGCCGACCAGCGTGCCGACAAGCCGTGCAAACAACTCTTCCACATTGGCGTGAGAAAGGTCCTCAGTCGGATACTCTGGCAAGTAGATCACGCACCTTCTGTCATTTTCGCGGACAATGTCTACATCAACCACGACGTCACGATACTTGCACCGCAAGCCGATAACATGAGCATAGTCCTTTTCCAGCTCCGACTCGGACGGTGCCCGTTGCCCCAGAAACTCGCACATTCGCGCGATTTGTTCTGGCGACGGTGGCTCTGTTGGGGTAACTTCCAAACCGGCGTCATGGAGACATTGGCGCAGCGAGTTGGCGGCGGTCGCGGGGAGAAACAACACAGCAACACACTTCCGCCGGAAGTACAATTGCCTTGGAAAGCGGTATCGGCGGCTTTGGTAACGATAATAGTCGCTCAGTTGCATGACGGCTCACCGTGCACTCGACTGGTCGCGGTCAAATAAAAGGACACCACCCCCGGAAAAACGCGTGGATCGCCGACGTGAGGCACGACCAGGCACCGATTCCCGGCCGCACGACAGCTTCGGGGGAAAAGCACCGGAAGCTTGATAATCCGGAACGTGTCGTCGAACCACCTGCTCGCCCTCCAAAGCGGCAGTTCCTCGACGGTCATGTTGAAATAGTCACCTATCGCGTGGAGGTATCGCCCCATCGCACCGTAGTACACATGGAAAGGTCGGCCGGAACGAAACAGGATCGACATCGTCGGTTTTGCCCGACTGAGCAGGAAGCCTCCCAGGGGCAAAAAGCCCAGCGTGTGGTGCCAGCGGAAGTCGCCTGCCAAGAGATGATACGTGCTGTTGCCCAGCCCGTAAAGGTTACCTGCGACGATGTAATACCGTGCAGTTTCAAACGCCCAGCGACCGGCCAATTGTTCTGCCGTGCCCGCCGCCACGGCACTTGCGTAGCGTGCCCCCTGGTAGCCGAGGGCAATCGAGTGCACGATGCCCGCCACCTGACCGAGCCGGAACGCAATGCCCTGATGGTTCCGCGTGGCAATTTCACCGTAAAGCAACTCGCGAAGCTTGGTGGTCATGCCGAAGGAGACTATGTCGGCAAACCCAGCGGCAAAGCGATCGACCTTGTCGAGCCAGTCGCCCGGGCCGGTCCAGAGCTCCCAAAGAGCGTCGGCAGCCCGATCGACAAGGTGCCCGAAAGCCTCCCAGAAAGATTCGGCGATCAGACCGAGTGGATCACGCTGGAAGAGGATGTACCTTTCGAGTTGCTCAAACGCCTCGGCATGTGCTCGGGCCAAACGTAATGAAAGGCGTTCGTCCTCTTGGCACAACCGGGCAAGCCGCCGGTCCAGTTCCCTCAGGCGGACGTACATGCCGATCTGGCCGAACCACAACGACCACCAATGGGCGCTGGCCGCGTGCTGGGTTTGCTGGATGATTTGCCCTAGCGCCTCCTTTTCCGCATGGACCTGGGCGCGAAGTTCTTCAAGACCCTGGCGGAAGGCTTCCCGGGCCGAGTAGAGCGAATCGTAGGCATCCTGCTTGGCACGGGCGACCGACTGGGCCAGCTTTTCGGCGGTGTTGGCGATCGCCGCGTCGGTCTGGGCAATGGTGGCGGCCAAGTCCTCAAGAGCCGCGGTGCGCTCGGCGGCAAAGTCGCCCAGAAGCTGGTCGATCGACTGGGCCACCTCATCCCGCGCGGTAAGCACCTCCTGGTACGCTTGTTGGGCGTCTGCCAGCACTTGGTCGACAACCGAAGGGGGGAGTTCCGGCCAGGGATGGTCGGTTTGGATACTCGGGTCATTCTCCACCACCGACCCGATCTGCGGGGCGATAAGTTCGGCGGATACTTCGCCGCCGGCGCGGATGCGGCCGATGGAATGGGCTGCCCGAACCGTACCGTCAACCGCTCCCCAACTGCCGATACTGCCGATCCGCCCGCCCAGTTCGGAGCCGCTGGGATTGTCGGCGGTGATTACCGCGTCGATCGAGCCGAAGGCGAAGATGTCGTAGTCACTTGAGGAGCTATAAACGTAGTCGTAGTACTGGTCGTGGCAGCCGATGTTGCGTCCGGCGTGCAAGTAGCCGGTGATATCGCCGCGTGCCCAGAGGGCGGGCGTGCCGTAGTAGTTCCAGTGTCCGCCGCCCAGGTCGCGATCGGCCGAGAGGCTGCCGGCGAAATCGCCGTAGGTTTGTACGGCCGCGTCGCGTCCGGCGTGGAAGTTGCCGGTTACCGAACCGAAGGCGAAGACGGCAAGATCGCCGCCGGCGGTGGCCGAGCCGCTGATGGTGCCTTCGCTGCCCAGGAACAGGTCGGCTGTTGCGGACGCCTGACCGTGGAAGGAGCCGAGGGCCAGCACTTCGCCATACTGGCCTGCCTGGAGGCGGCCGAGAGCGTCGCCGACGACCCAAAGCCCGGCGCTTGCGCCGGCGGAAACCAGCAGGGTGTCGCCGACAGCGTTGCCGATTGCAACCAGGCCGGCGTCGCCGGAGGCGGAGCGGACGTGGCCGTTGAAGTCGCCGTAAGCGAAGGCGAACGCGCCCTCGGGGCCGTCGACCACGAACGGTCCGGCGGCGGTCGACCAACGCTAACCTCTTACCAAAAAACGCATTACGAGGGACCGCCAGTTTTCTTCTCCCGGCCACAAAACTGGGGATGAGTCAGATCTCGCGCCGATTGCATCGACGCATACTTGCTCGAGCGGGACATCCAGCCGCTGATCCCATCAAAGGAGCATGAAGACCGCGCGGCGCGGCCTGCGAAATTCGACCGCAGGAAGTACCGGCGGCGCAACATCGTCGAGCGTTTGATTGGCTGGCTGAAGGAAGCCCGTCGCATCTTCTCGCGCTTTGAGAGAACGTCGCGAAACTTCGCCGCCTTCATCAAACGTTATCTGCGCCTGGCTACTTCTACAGCACAGGGCTCACTAAATAGCCAGACGCAACCACCAGATACTGTGCCAGGGCCGATGGTGCCACCAAAAGATGTTGTGGGAGTCAACTCACCGTGCGTTGTAGTACTACCTGCACTTTCTGAAAAACGCCTATCTCACCTAGCTTCCGCCGCCGGG
Source organism: Thermostilla marina (assembly GCF_054657455.1). Classification (NCBI taxonomy): domain Bacteria; kingdom Pseudomonadati; phylum Planctomycetota; class Planctomycetia; order Pirellulales; family Thermoguttaceae; genus Thermostilla; species Thermostilla marina. Next base: position 3,270,902 of record NZ_BAAHYR010000001.1, read on the forward strand.
GTGCTTTGTCGTGACCATGCTGGCCCGGAACGGGCACCTGGAACACGGGAGAAGACGTGCGGAGGGTGCGTAACCTTTTGAAAAGGCTAACAGCCCGTTGTAAAACCTCTTTGCAGCTAGCGGCTGATTGTAGAGAATAGCGGCACAAAAGGACAAAGAATAAGCCTCTGGGACCAAGATTCTGACGACACAATGCTCGGACGCAGAAGAAGGCTTCGACAGCCGACGCTGTTTATCCGCCGGGATGAAATCCCCGAACCGCCGGGTGCCGCGTTTTATCGCAAGCTGAACGCGCTTCTGGCGAAACACGACTTCGATCAACGGGCGGAAGCACTGTGTGCCCCGTACTATGCCCAAACCGGCCGCCCCTCGACACCGATCGGCGTGGTGATCCGGATGCTTCTGTTCGGTTTTCTGGAGGGCATCGGTTCGCAACGCGGGATCGCCGCCCGCTGTGCCGACAGCCTCTCGGCCAGAATCTTTTTGGGCTGCGAGATCACGGAACCGACGCCGTGCCACAGCACGCTCAGCCGCACGCGGCAACGCCTGCCGCTGGAGGTCTTTTTCGAGCTGTTCGCCATGGTCGTCGAGATCGCCCGCAAAGAAGGCCTGTTGCGCGGCAAGACCTTGGGCGTCGACGCGACCTTCCTGGAAGGCAATGCGGCCTTGAAGTCGCTGCAACATAAAGAGGAAGGAGAAAGCTGGAAGGAGTTTGTCCGCAAGATCTACATGGAAGAGAACCCCGAGGCAGACGAACCGACCGACGACGAGCTGCGTCGTTTCGACCGACAGCGGCAAGACAAGAGGCTTTCGAACCGGGACTGGGAATCGTCGGTCGATCCGGACGCGAGGATCGCCAAGCTGAAAGACGGCCGCACCCACATGGCCTACAAGGCGGAGCACGCGGTCGAACTCGGATCGGGGATGATCCTGGCGGCGGAGGTGTACATGGCCGACACGGCGAGCATCGAAGAGACGTTGGCGACGGCCGACAAGGTCGCGATCAAAGCGAACATGACGCCGGCCGAGGAGGTGGTCGCGGACAAGGGCTATCACAAGGCGGCAACGCTTTCGCAGTTGCAACACGTAAAGGGTTGGCGGACGTACATTCCGGAAAAGCGTCTTCGGCACAAGCGTCGTTGGACGGACAAGCCGAGCGAGCACGAGGAAGCGTATCGCGCGAACCGCCGGCGTTGCCTGGGAGCCCGCGGGAAACGGCTTCAGCGAAAGCGCTCGGAGGTCTGCGAGCGGACGTTCGCGCACGTCTGCGATACCGGCGGTAGTCGTCGGGTATAGCTGCGGGGCCTGACGGAAGTCAGGAAATGGTACTTGGTGCGGGTGATGGGCTACAACCTGGCGGTGATCCTGCGCTTGCTGTTCGGCCTTGCCTCGCCGCGGAGCCTGACTCGCGTCCTCTGTCTTTTCTATTTTGTCATGGTGGCTATTTATCTTCACACCAGGTCACTATTCGGCCGATTGGGCCGCATGCGCGGCTTTTTGACGCCGGTTTGTCGATATTCCGCCTCGCGCGGCCCAAACTACCGCCGGGCCTTATTCGACCTCACACGATCCCCAAAACCAGCTCGTGCAACGGGCTGTTATCAGAAGGCGATACTTGCCGGTTCCGGGATTTCACTGGGATAGCAAACGTCGGCTGTCAAAAAACGATTTTCTGCGGCCCAGCATCGTGCCGTCGGAAAATTGGTTCCAGAAGCTTGTTTCTCAACGTTCCGCGCGGCTATTCTCTACAATCGCCCGCAGACTGGAGAAAGCGGTGTTGGGGATCGTTGCGGGCTGAATAGGAACGCCCGGCAGCTTCGGCCACGAGAAAAGAACCTGACAAAGCGCCACATCTGTGCATGGATGGAGCAGTTATTCCTGCCGGTTATCCTGATTTCGTGATCGATCCCCTTCACGCGGAAAGCGAGAGACAAAACCTGGATTCAAGAAGAGCTGGAGTACGCCATGAAAGCAAGATACGTCTTGGGGATGATTCTGTTTACGGCGATCTCCGTCATGCATGCCATTGGCCAGCAGCGGCAGGAGCCCGCGAAGAGAGCGCTCCCGGAATTCAAATGGGACCGAGTACCGGTGTCCGCCCACTTCGGCATTGGCGACGGTCTCGAACCGGCGCAATACGATTTTGTCGCGAAGCATTTCAATTTCATTACGCTCACCGCGGGCCGGCTTCCCCGAGACAGTGAGGGCAGCGCTGAGACATACACCGCGCAAGCCGCCCTCGCCATTAAAGAGCGTAACCCGAATGCGACAGTATTGTTCTACTGGGCCATCGATAAGCCGAAGTGGCAATCGAAAATTTCGAATGCAGCCTATCCCGGTGAGTACATTCTCCACACTCGAAACATGCCGGGTGGAAAGCAACAGGTCACCAGGTATTTCGATTTGACTCGCAAGGCTGTTCAGGACTGGTGGTCGGATGCGGCGGCCGACGCCGTGCATAAGTATTCCTGCGACGGGATCTTTGTCGACGGCGCCACGGCAGGCTCGCCGGGAGGCCCCTTCAGTCGTGACCTCGGGGCCGAGAAGGCTGCCGTCATGGATAAGGCCGTGTTTGCCATGCTCAAGAGCGCAAGAGAGAAGATGGGCCCCGACAAGCTCATCATCTTCAATCCGCTGCACGGCTATGACGGAAGTCGCTCGCAGTTGGGCAAAGAATATCTGCCGGTGACCGACGGTGCCATGATCGATGACTTCGATCGGCTCCGTGTACAGAGCAAGGAATACATGGCCAACACGATTAAAACAATGCAAGAGGCCGCCAAAGACGGGAAGATCATCATCTTCAAAGGCTGGCCGCGTTTTCTGGCTGCCTGGAGGAGCGGGAAGATGAAAACGACCCCGCATGACGAGGTTCTCCGCATGGCGCGCAATGACATTACGTTTCCGCTGGCCTGTTTCCTCATCGGTGCCCAGCCGCATTGCTATTTCTGCTATAGCTGGGGCTGGAATCCCGAAGAAGGTTCACTCGACTGGTATCCAGAGTTTGACAAACCGTTGGGCCCGCCGAAGGGCGATGCCGTTCAGAAAGACTGGACATTCGAGCGTGAATTCCAGCATGCCCATGTATTCGTCGACCTGGAAAACAGAACGGCCGAAATAGACTGGAGATGACCTTTGAAAACAGGAGCGTGAAAGCCGAAGCAAGGTTCCGTTGATACACGAGAGGCACGCCTAGGTGCCGAAACACCATTCGCAAGGCTATCAGCCCGTTGCACAAGCGGGGGTTGGGGATCGTGTAAGGTCGAATAAGGCCCGGCGGTAGTTTGGGCCGCGCGAGCCGGAATAGCCCGGGCAGGTGAGAACCATCGGCTGCTGAAGCATTTTTCTGCGGCCGCGCATCGTGCCGTCGGAAAATTTTGGTCCCACAAACTTGTTCCTTGCCGTTTCGTGCCGCTATTCTCTACAATCAGCCGTAGTCGTAATGGGATTTTGCAACGGGCTGTGAAACTCCGCGTACTCTCCAAGTTCGCTTTCCGTCCCCACGAAAAACGTGAAACTCCCGAACTGGAAACGGCACTATTTTATTCATACAAAAAATGCGGCCAAAACCGAATATCGGTCTCGACCGCATGCAGTGGACGCCGTGTTCAAGCAACTCGGTTCTAGCGACTCGTGCCGATTCATTCCCAGGCGGTGCCGACGCGTCTTTCCGCTTCCACGGCTACCGAATCGGCCAATTTCGAATCGACCCCCTTGATGTGTTCAACGATCCAATCGAAGAGCGCAAGCTTCACATGGTGAGCAAGTTCCTCCGTGGGACCTTCCCGCTCAAGACGGCTGCGAGCGTCAGCCAAGCGGTCCCGGAACTCGGCGTGCTGCCGGATGTTCTCGTCCTTGAACGGGCAATCGTACTGCTCCATGACCCTCTCTTCGTGCCGGAAATGCTCCATGGAGTATTCGCCCAAAAAGTCGATCAGTTCACCCAGCACTGTTTTGGACTTGCCGTTGCGCAGGGAATCCAAAAAACCGTTGAGTTGCTCGAGCAACCGGCGATGTTCCTCGTCGATTTCCGGCACACCGGTCGCCATCTGCTTGGTCCACGTAACGGGCATAACGTCTCCCCCACTGAATACGCATCGACAGCAGCGTTGACCAACGATCGGCAAGCCTTTGCGGCTCTTCATTCAACAATAGTTCACCGCGAATATCCTGGATCGCGGATGCCGCAAATCGGACGCCGAACGTGCCATCGAAGCCGGAATATTCGGCAAATGCTGCACGATCGGCTGCCGGGCGAGAACATCAGCGAGAAACAAGCACGACCCGCAAATCGCACACGTTGGTGTCCGTCGGTCCGCAACGCACCAACGCCCCGAGTTGGTCGAAGAAATGATAGGCATCATTTCGGCGGAGAAAGTCTTCGGGATGCAATCCCATCTCTTTTGCGAGAGCAATCACCTCGGCATCACAGACGGCACCGGCGGCGTCCGTGGGACCGTCTTCGCCGTCGGTGCCGCCGGAGAGCACGGCGATATCACCGGCGCCGTCGTCCCACAACATGGCTGCAGCCGCAAGCACCAACTGTTGATTGCGGCCGCCCACCCCTCGAATCTCTTTCGGGGCCAGCGTCACGACCGGTTCGCCGCCGGTAATCAGGCAATCGACGCCGGGCTGCTCGCGCATTCGCAGCGCCATCTCGACGTGGCGTTCGGCGACGTCCTCAACCTTTCCTTCCAACTCGACGGCGCTGGTCATCGCTGCGGCATAACCGAGCCGGTCGGCCTCGATTCCTGCCGCATCGACGGCCGTCGCGTTGTTCCCGATGATCACGTTCTCGACCTGCCCGCCGCAAGCGGTCGTGATTTCCGCCTTGCCGGAAGTCCTCTGCCGTTCTGTAGCGACCGCACGTTGAAGGGCCTCGAACACCCGCTCCGAAATCCCCGCCGCTCGGGCACCGAAACGCTCGAGCACGTCCAACGCTTCCGAAGCGGATTCCGTATTGCGTACGGTCGGTCCCGACGCAATCACATCCAACGGGTCCCCTAAGACGTCCGAGATGATGAGTGACACCAATCGTCCGGCCCCGCAGGCCGCGGCGAGTCCGCCGCCTTTTACGGCACTCAGTTGTTTGCGAACACAATTCAATTCGCGTATGTTCGCTCCGGCGGCACTCAAAAACTGGGTGACGGCGAGCTTGTCTTCCCAGGTAATGCCGTCAATCGGTGCGGGCATGAGGGCCGAACCGCCCCCGGAAATCAAACAGATACACAAATCGTTCGGTCCCAGCGCCCCCACAAGTTTCAGGATTCTTTCCGTTCCCTCGACCCCTTCGGGACGCGGTTCATTGACACCCGCCGGTCGTGCCGCATGCAGCCGTATGAAGCGTGTTTTGCGCACGCAATCGGCCGGCACGTTGACCCACCCGTGCAACGATGTGCGATCAGCCCACGCATCACCGAAGACCTCTTCGACGGCCGTAGTCATCCCGGCGCCGGCCTTGCCCGCTCCCACGACACACACGCGTGCCACCGTCTTCAAGTCGACAACGATTTCTTCGTCGCGGCCGAGCAACAAACGGGTACCGTCGATCCGCATCGCAGCACGCACGAGGACGTCGCTGCGCACTGCATCGACGCCGGCTTGCCAAATTCGAACGGCATCGGCACGCAATTGGGCGGGCGTTTTTTTCATGGCACAAGAGTAACCGGCAGAACAACGGCGGCAAATTCAAAGGTTCACTCGAAAAAAGATCCTGTCCGTCACGTCAGGCATCGAACCGTACTCGCAAAAGGCGATACCAGTCGCCTTCGTGTTCGACGATCTCGGGAACGAAGCTGTTGGGACGAGACGCCATCATGACCAAACCGACCAAAAATGGTCGATCACCCCAGCGAGCCATTCCGGCAACGGAGCACCACGGCGTCCCACGTCCGCGATCGCCGGGCAATGGAACATTGGCAAAAAACGAACGGGCAAAGCCTTCGCTGCTCAATTGCTCCGGCCACGTGTACACGGCGGGACGATCCCTCGCGACGACTTCGGCCAAACCGGGCACGACCGCCTCGAACAACGCGTCGAACTGATCGCGCGGCGGCAGAGGATTGGCACGTCCCGAAGGTGCCAACACGACCACTCCCAATCGTACCGGCAGACCTGCGAACTCAAGTTGCGGCATCTGCCCCGGTACGGGCGGCTGAATCGGCAGCGAGGTCACATCGACGGAAAGATCGACCGGCAAAACCGCCGGTTTTTTCCGTCTACGGCGCCACATCCGCAGCAACACGTAAAGAATCGGCAACGGAGCTGCAATCAGCAAGAGGTACCCCGGCGAGATTCCTCCCAACCCCTTCTGGACAAGACCTTGCAACTGTTGCCAAATCGCTTCCATGACGCAATCTCGCACAAGACATTCACGTTTTGCTCACGTTCATCGGCGTGGAAGCCTCGAAAGCGAGGAACGCAGCCACCGCACCGACGATCATACTCCTCGGTGGTGTGCCGTCAACGTCGCGTGCGGGCCAACAGGCCGTTCAACACAAGTGCTCCCAAGAGTACGACGCCCATGAGGAGTTGACGCGAGAAATCGTCGATGTGCATCAACGTGAGGCCGATGTTCAAGACGGTGAACGTCGCTACGCCGACGACCGTCTTGCCCATGCTGCCTTCACCACCGAAGAGACTCGTTCCTCCCAGTACGACGCACGCGATTGCACTGAGCAACAAGTCTTGATTCTGGTCGAGCGTGACGCTGGTCATTCGACCGGCGTTGATCAAACCGCCCAATCCTGCCGTGACGGCTGAAATCGCCAGACACGCCACGACGATTCGTCCCGTGCGGATTCCAGCCAGTCGCGCCGCCTGACGGTTGCCGCCGGTCATGTACACGTACCGTCCGAATCGCGTGTACTGAAGGACGATGTGCCCGATCAGCATGACTACGGCGGCCAGCATCGCACTGTACGGCAAGACCGTCAATCCCTGATGCTCGATGCCTCGATTCCCGATCGTGCTGAGTATTTCGGGGACCCGAAACGCTTGCCCGCGGGTAATATACTTCGCCGCACCTTGTGAAATGAACATCACGGCCAACGAGATGATGAAGCTCGGCAATCGCGACGCGACCGTCACCATGCCGGAGAAGAGCCCCAACAACAAGGCAGAAATCATCGGCAGCACCAGGCACACGGCAATCACGTACCACGTCGCATGATAGTGCCCGTCTTCCAATACGGCCCAACGCTGAAACAACCAACCACAAAAACAGGCCGTCCACAAAGCCACGGTTCCGACGGCCAGATCGATTTCGGCCGTCAGCAGAACAAACGTCATTCCCGCCGCAACGATCGCCAATACGGCCCCCTGTTGCAGCGCCGTCACGATCGTAATCGTACGCAAGAAACCGGGTGAAGCGATCGAAAAAAAGACGATCAACGCCGCAAGACTTGCAACCGGCGCAATATCTTGCGGTTCCCACCGCCCGAACACGCGCCGAACCCACGTTTTCTGCGTGCTCCGCGTTTCGCCATCGTTCATGAGTGCCTCGGTTCCTTGTTGTGTATCGCGTGTGTATCTGCTCTCCGTCTGCCGCCTATGCCGTTTCCATCAACATCTTCTTGGTAACTTCGCCTTCGCGAAATTCACGAACGATGCTCCCTCGCTTCATGACGAGGATCCTGTCGGCATGTTTCAACACAAGTTCCGGTTCGGTCGAGGCCAATACGACGGCCGCGCCTGCTCGTGCCTGCTCGCGGACGAGCTGAAGCACTTCTTCTTTCGCGCCGACGTCCATACCCCGCGTGGGTTCGTCCAACAACAACACGCGCATCGGCCCTGCAAGCCACTTGGCAAACACGATCTTCTGTTGATTGCCGCCCGACAAATTTCGAACCGGAAGGAACGGATCGGCCGGTCGGCATCCGACCCGCTGCAACAAAGGCACGGCAACCTGCACTTCTTTGGCTTCGGTGATCCAATCGCCGACCGCCCGCCGCAGATGACCGATCGTGACGTTCTTGAACACTTCGGCATGCGCAAACAAGCCTGAAGCGCGATCGGCCGGCACTAGAACGACGCCCCTTTCGACGGCCGCGCGGCAATCACCCGGCGGCAACCTGGCCCCCTCCAAGAGGACTTCTCCGGCGTGGGGCCGAACCGCCCCTGCAACGGCATGAACGAGCATCTGGTTCCCCGAACCGACGAATCCGTACACGCCGAGAATCTCTCCCGGCCGCACGTCGAAATCGACGTCGGCGAATGCGTTGCGACAAGTAAGCCCCCGTACGGTGAGCACTGGGGTTCCGCGATCTCTCGGCGAGAGAATCGTTCGATCTGTTTCCGTCGTCGTCGATGCGGTATCGCGTCCGAGCATGCAGGCGATCACTTCCGGCTTGCTCAGATTCGTCGACGTCGTAACCCGTCTTCCATCCCGCAAAATGGTAACGCGATCGCAAATCCCCAGGACGTCCTCGATAAAATGGCTGATGAATACCATCGCCACGCCCCGATCGCGCAATCGCCGCATCAGCAAAAACAAACGCCGGGTTTCCGGCGGCGAGAGGGCGCTCGTCGGCTCGTCCAAGATCAGCACATCGGCCCCCGAATGCACCCCGCGGGCGATTTCGACCATCTGCCGGATCACTAAGGGATAGCGATCCAACCGCTGTTCTACGTCGATGTGAATGTTCAGATCGGCCAAATACGCTTTCGCCAGGCGATGCATCGACCGCCAATCGACCAAGCCGAGTCGTGTAAGCGGCTGTCGGCCCAAGAAGAGGTTTTCGGCGACCGTGAGCTGCCCGACGCCGGACAACTCTTGGTAGACCATGGCCACTCCGCACGAAGCGGCATCTCGGGGGCCGGCAAACCGGACGCGTTTCCCTCGCACCCGAATTTCGCCGCCGTCCGGCATGTACACTCCCGCCAAGACTTTCATCAAGGTGCTTTTTCCGGCACCATTGCTGCCCACCAAGCCGTGCACCTCGCCGCGGCGCACGTCGAAATCGACTTTGTCGAGGGCCGTGATGCCCCCGAATCGCTTGGTAATCTTGCAGCATTCGAGGATCGGCGAGGTGCTCACGGACGCACTCCGATTGCGGGTGGCGCAGCTTAAGTCAGCTTTTTTCCAAGAACCGTGCCGCTATCAGCGCAACGAGCTCTATGCGACGGCCGTCACACCAGGCAATGCTTCGGATCCGAAAGATACAACAGCGCATCCAAGTTGCCTTCTTCACGGGAAACCAACGGGCACGGTGTGACGATTTTCAATAACTTGTCGAAAGACTCGTTATTGCGAACGATGAACTGTCCGATCGCCACCGCATACATGTGAATCATTCCGGCAGGATTCACACTCGTGGCACCAAGCAAACCGTCACGAACGCCGGTCAAGCCGGGTAGTTGCCCGTCGACACCGACGACGACCATGTCTTCGTGCGGCGTGCCGGGAAGTTTGGCCGCACAAGCGAGGGCCATGTCGTCATTGTGACAAAAGGCGCCCGCCACCGGTCCGCCCGCCTGTTGCAAGAGCAATTCGAACGTGTTGCGGGCCTTCTCGGTCTGCCAGTCGCACCACCTCACGTCCCCGCCGACCACCTCGATCTCGGGATACTCGCGAATGACGTTTTGGAACCCCTTGGCCCGATCCTGAGCACCACTGTGTTCACTTTGACCGCCGATATGAATGACTTTCCCCTTCCCGCCGATTTTCTCGACCATGTACCGCGTGACTTGTTCAGCCATTCTCACGTGGTCGGGACAAATGTAGATGGGCACACCGGTGTCGAACAACTCGTCTTCCGGAACGATGAGGGTATCCATACCGATCACCGGGATTCCGCGTGCCTTCAACCGTTTGACCGGTTCGGCCAAGATGTCGATTTGATGGGCCTGGAAGGCACAAAAGTCCCAATCCTCGGCAGTTGCGAGCTCGATTCGCTCTCGCTGCGTTTGCCCGTTGAATTCACCGTCGAACCAGACGATCTCGACGTCCAACAGATCTCCCCAAAGCATCGCGGCATCGTAGCCGAGTTTGTTCCATGTACCGGCCAGGCCCGCGTTGGAGAAAGCCGCCCGCAGACGACGTCGCTTTCCTCCCGTGCTCTGTTTTTCGGCAGCACAGCCGGCCAGGAATGCCGACATACCGAGAGTTCCGCCCGCGGCGAGTGCCTTCAACCAATCCCGGCGCGAATGGGTGTCGCGTTGCATGATCGCTCCTCGGCTTCTTGAAATTCCCGATCGATTTGCGATCGGAGATGGCACAACCGTCCACAGCCGCCGAATCCGACTTTCGGCAACACTCGTATAGCCGTCAACGGATTTCGATTTCGTACCACAGGGTCTTGTACTTCGGTCCGGCAAGGATCACGGCCGTCCCGTTCTCGGAGCGGATCGCGATCGGTTCGCGGCGTTTCCCGTTTTCATCCAAGGGATAAACAGCAACTCGCTCACCAGCCGCGGGCAGAGTGATCTCGACGGGAACACCTTCGCAAAGCACCGGCCCCTCGCCCCAATTTCGACGCAGCGTGATGCGATCGTTCCCCAAATCCTCCAGGGTTGCGCCTCGATTTTGAACGACTCCGGTAGCGGCCAACAAGATGCGTCCCGGTCCGCCGAACCCCTTTCCGTCGATCACGGTCAGGCTGATCGTCGACCACCCCAGCTTCGTCTTGCCCGGCTTTACAAACACATCCCCCAATTTGAACTGCCGGTCGTCTGTGAACCCGGTCAGCAGCTTCACGCGATCGGTATTCACGGCAAACAAGCCTTTGCCGGGCTTCGAAACGTCCCAACAAATCTGTCGCGTATCTGTCACGAAAACACGCCGATCGTCCTCGACCTGCGGTAACTCGGTGTCGGCGTCATGCAATGCAAGCACCACCCGCGATAGCAACGGCGTAAGCGGGTCGAGCCCGAAATTCTCGGCGGTCTCCGTCCACGCACTGAGCGTTTTTCGAAGCCACTCGCGTTCTTGATCCAAACGCAACGGCACACGAACGCACGCACGGCCGGGTTCGACGGCCTGCTGAGTGAACATGGCCACACACGCGGGATGGTGCACCAGCTTGACGGGATCACTTTTGATATCGAAGTACCCGCTGAGCTTGTCGATTTCGTACTCCCGATTGTGGCTGTACGTGAAGGTGAATATCCCGTCCCAATCCTGGAACGCCCCCATCGCAGCGATCATGGGAAAGCCTTCGGCGGCATATTGATTCGGTTGCGGATGGTTGTACTCGCTGACGGTGAACGGCTTGCCCTCGACCCGTCGCGCAGCCAACGACGCCAAGGTGCCGCCGGGGTTGTTCACCAATGCCACGTTCCGCACAAACCAGTCGTTTGGATCCCAAGGCCGTCCCGGAAACGCGGGATGCTGCCAATACGCGTGGGCGTCGATGTAGTCCAACTTGGCCTGGATATGAACAGGGCTGTAATGCAATTGAGTGCCCGCCACGAGGCTGCGGACGCCCAATTCATTCTTCAAATAATCGTACATGCCCCACCAATACTCGGCTTCAAGATCCCAGAGGAAGTCGGCAAAGTCGGCCCGAGCAGCTCCGGTGAGCAATCCGCCCGTCGATCGAACGATGGGCACGGAATCGTCTTTCAGGCTTTGCCCTTCTTCGAGGCCGGTGATTCCCCCCGGTCGCAACGAAACATGGGCAATTTCGTACGTTCCCGGCTGGAAACCGTTGAATGTGACACGACAGTCGTCGTCGGATCGATCGGCGATGAACGTGAGTTTGAAGTCGCGCCAATCGGTCCCGAGTACAACTTGGGTCGACAACCCCACGCGTTGCCACGGTTCATGGTCCATCATGCAATTGACGCCCAATTTGGCTTCTCGCTCGCAACGCGCCGAAAAGGTCAACGTGTACGGTTCACCCTCACGAAGGGCAAACCCGCCTTGGCTCATTTGCGGAATCCACGACTCGCGTCCCATTTGCGTGATGGTCAACCGGATTCCGCCTCCGGCCGGTGTCTCGATAGGCGCCGTGTCGAACTGCGAACGGTCGTCCCGCTGAATATGCCACGTTTGATTCGCCGGTTCGCGAAAATCTCCGTCGCGGAGCATTTCGTCGCCCAGTGGTTTTCTACCACGATTCCACGCGGCGGCCAGTTTCTCGTCGCTGCCGTACTTCTTGCGCAGCCAGGCATTCCACAGTTGCCGAAACGTCGTCGCGTACGGCTCGGGCAGATCGTCCAATTCTCCCCGCGAATATTGGCAATACGCCGCGTTTTCGTTGTTGATTTCGATCATCGCGACGGCGGGTTCCTCGCAATACCGTGTTCGAGTGTACGGGTTGCGATGCGTCAGCAGGTCGCGCGCGAACTGTTTTTGACATTCGATCATCCGCGGCTCGAAGTTATCAAGCCCCTTGTCGTATTTCGGACGACCTTGGACGTTTGGAAACCCTTCGGCAGGTCCCAATTGACGCGAAACATGCAAATTGATGTTGACGTAAATCCCGTGCTGTTTCAGTTGGAAGATGAAGTAATCGAGCCGATCCAACATCTCGGGGTCGATCACCAGCTTGTTAGGACTCGATCCCCAAATGTGCCGATTATCCATGTGGTGCAAACGTACACAGTTGATGCCCAACGAGGCCAACCGTGCCGCGACACGTTCGGCTTCTGCACGTGACGGGAAACATCCGTCGAAACACATGTTCGTGGCCCAAAACCGAATCCGGCCCGCGTCGGTCCCAAAGTGCCCATTGACAACGCGGACGAACCCGTGCTTGCCTGCCGGACGATCCAGCCGGGACGATAGATCGGTGATCCCCCCCGCCGGATCATATCCGACAACGAAGGGAAACAAATCGTCATCTTGCGCCGCGCAAACAGTGCGGCCTCCCGACACACATGCCAACCCCAGAGAGCAAACGACGGCCGCCAAGCACGCGGTCCTCAACAGCGAACGAGATTCGTGTTTACGCATGGTGAGTGTGGCTCCTTTAATCCTCTGTTCCGGGGGAGCAGGCGAGCATTGTCCCCGTCGGGTAGGCATGTACGAGCAGATAGCATCCCCCACTTGATGTAACCCCCTTGTGCGTGTCTCTGGATAGCCTATTCCCGCTGCCGCATCCCTGCAAGCGGAACACCACGATTCGGCCACGCCCATCTTGTCGAGGTCAATTCCTACCAATGCCCTGCCGGATGGGCTACAATCAGCATCGTAGTACGGGGTTCGGGACCGCGACGCATCTCGTTGCCTCGGCCACCTTTTCGGACGACCAAAGGACGGCTTTCCGAGAGCCGCTCCGTTATCACCTGCGGCACCGGCGTATCCGTTTCGACTCCGGTCATACGGCTGACCCATTCGAGTCTGGGAGAGGACACGATGCGATTGGCTCGATTTCACGCGGCGGCATTTTTTCTCACGGCACTCGCCCTAACGCTCGGATGCGGAAAAGGCGACGATACGGAACAGGCTCCACCGCCGGTTGCTTCTACCCCGGCACCATCACCCGCCACTCCAAAGCCGGCCCCCGCCAAGCCTAAACCGCAAGCGCAGACGGAAGAAGAGGAAAAACCGAAAGAGCGTCAGATCCCTGACGACCTCTCTCAGTGGATCAAGGAAGATTTCGTCAAGGCCCGTAAGGAGCTCGACGAACGCATCTTCGAGGCATTGCCGCTGCTTGCCCAGGCAACGGTAGCAGGGTCTCGCGACGCCGGTGAGTCTCTGGATATCTTGTCGGAGATGATCACGATGGCCCCCCTGCCGGAACCGAAAAAAGATGAAAAACCCAAAGCCGGTCCCTACGGCTCCGGCTCATACGGATCCGGTTCATACGGATCCGGGATGAGTGAAGAAGAATACGAAGAGGAGTACTCCGGCGACAGCGAGGAAGCGTATTACGAAGAAGAATATTCCGACAGTGAAGAGGAATATTACGAAGAAGAGTACGAAGGCGAACCGGCCGAAGAATCGTACGGAAGTTCGTACGGTCCGCCCCGAACCCCGCAAAATCCTCAACGTTCGCCGGAAGAATCGGCGTTTGAACTTAAGCTCCTGAAGACGGCGATTCAGGGCGTCGTTGCCGTCGGCAACCAGCAGGCGCAAGGAATTCTTCGCGAGTTGTTGGCCGGTACGCGCGAGGTAGAAGACGATCGAACGGCCGTCGAAGCCGTCATCCAAGGGATCGTCGAAGCCTACACGCCCCCCTATCAGAAACTCGCCTTCGAATTGATCACAGCTCCCGAGTCGTTCCGTAAGCCGCCCGAGAACGGGCCTTCACCTCGTTCTCGTCCGGGCGGGTCAAGCGGCTACGGCAGCAGTATGCCGCCCGAATACGCCCTCGAAGAAAGCGAAGAAGAATACTATCCCGAAGAGGAGGAATACGGCAGCGCACCCGGCGGTGGTTACGGGGGCAATCCGTACGGCCGTTCGCAAAACAATCGCAATCGCCCCGGCGGACCGATTACTGCAAGCGAGCTCCAACGGCTGACCTTTGAACTCGTCGCCCCGAAGGCCGATGAGAACATGCGCATGAAGTTGCTCGCTCACCTCATGCAACCGTCGACTCCGGCTTCGCATCGGGAGCTGATCGGCCCCTTCCTCTTGGCCCCCGATCCGAAGAACTTGCCGATTCATCTATCGCTCTTGGCTCAGGCGTCTCCGCAAGATCCGCTTGCCAAGCAGGTGTTACGTTATGTCACCGAGTTTAGTGCCGCAACGTTCCGAAGCATTATCGGGGCCTTCGAACGTCAAGCCGCCCTAGGCAATTTGGCCGGTCCCAGCGAAGCCGGTGGAGCCGGATCAGCCGAACCGCAAGGCGGATTGAGCTTGTCGAATTTGTTCGGCGCCGGAAGCAACGGCGGACAGCGACGTCCCGGGACCGCGCGCGGATCGCACGGTTATCCTTCGTCGGAGGAAGAGTATTACGCCCAAGAGGAAGAATACAGCAGCGAAGAAGAATACGAAGAATCTTACGGCGAGGAAGCTTACGAACAGGCCGGTTATGGAAGCTACGGCTCCGGTTCAGGACGTACCGCCACCAAGCCGAAAGCTCGTGAGTTGGAAATTCAGTCGATTCCACAGGATGTTGCGTTCTCGCTTGCGCCACGAATTTGGGGAGCACCGGCTGTAAATCTGGTTCAGGCGCGTCTTTCGAATGCCGGCACATTGGAAGCCTCGGCACCCGACATTCTGCTGGCAGGCACCTATCCCTTCGATAGCGTGCGAGCGAAATTGTTCGCCGTCATGAAGGCCAATTGGGAAGAAGGGCCCCAAGCCTTGATCGCAGAAGGCATGGGAAACGGTTTGTCACTAGAACCAGGTTTCCTGGCCTGCATCAAGAAGATGCCGCGAGAAGATCACCAGGCGGCCGTGCCGGTCCGTCCTCCGGTTCGGCGTCCCGGTGTCGGGCTACGACCACCTGTGCGTCAACCGTATCGCGGCGGGGCGCCGGGCTCCGGTGAATACGAAGGAGGCGAAGAATACTACGGTGAAGGTGAAGGTCCCGGCCCCAGCGGACGCAATTCGACGGGAGCCACGTCGCCGAAGGAAGCCTGGCAACAGGCAACCATCGCCGTAATTCGTGAGATGTGTAAAACGTGCAAAGTAGCAGCCGACTACCACGCCACGGCGTCGCCGCAGAGCACGGAACAGTTCGCGCAAGCAAGACCGTTGAACTTGCACCCGGACGCTTGGGTCACTGCCGAATATCACCTCAACTGGCCCAACGCCGAACTCAAAGAGAAACTGCCGGACATCGAATTCGACCCGATGATTCTGCACTACGTGCGGATCGAAGAAAAAAACAAGCCGATCTCGGTTCTCGGTTTTTACCGCAGACAATTTCGGAATGCCGAACAACACCCGTTGCCCGAGGGCGGTTGGCTCGAAGAGTTTCGGTTCGTCCGCGACGCACATCCGCGACTGCGGTCGATCGACATCGTATTCACTCTCGCCAAACAGCCGACGAATCCGCAAGAGGAAGTCGATATGGTTGTCGAAATCCTGTGTCTCGAAGTCCACAGCCCCGACCCGGCCGATACCGTCGAGCCCAATCAACAGGCCTTACAATAAGAGCGGACCGGATTTCTGCATCGTGAAAAACAACCTGAAGAAGCAACACCACCACAATCGATGGTGTCGGCGGTCGACGTTCGCGTGGTTGCACGAAGGCAATCACTCGCCGGTTACGTGAGTCATCGGTGTTTCGATCGGAGCGTGTCGTCGGAGATAGCGCCATAGCCGCTCGAATGATTCACGTTCTGTCTTGTCGGGCGGAATATCTTCGTGGTGTGTGTACACGACCAACGAATATACGTGCCCGATCGTCTTGAGTTCCTGTTCGATCTGCGGAAACCGGCCGCCCAAGCGGCGCGCGTATTCCTTGGGAGTTTCTCCCTGTGCCCGCGGGCAACCGTGCCCTGTTCCCCAACTTTCCAACGCAGCGAACAAGTAGGCCGCCATCCGATCACGCGAAGCGAGCAACACATCGTCGGCAAACGGATCTCCGTAGGCCGAAAACGGGGTTTGCGTCCGCCGGCGACGAGCTTCCGCCGATTCCTCCGTCGCAACATCGCCTGCCCCCTGTTTCTTGCGGGCAAAGAGCGCTGTCCACCATTCTCGCAGTACTTCGAACACTGCCGCGCGATGACGAATCACGAACCACGCGATTACCCCTAGAAAGATCAGCCAGACAAGGACACGAAAGACGCCCGTCAACTGGAAGGTAGGCATTTTCGGGAGCGGTGGGAACTTCCGCCGTTCGACCGACTTCTCCGACGGGCCGGCATCTCGGGCCGGTTCGCGCTGTTGACCTGTCGAACGTTGAGCCGATCGTCCGTTCCTCCTTTGTCGGCTTTCGTGCCGATTCGATGCTTCATTCGCGGGGAATCGATCTCCGGTGCGCGTCGACTTCGCTGCCTCTTCACGTGAGGCCGACACCGCCGATTTGGAGGATTCGCGGGCACGGTCCTTTGTGCTTTCGCGGCTCCGGTCGGCTGAATCGGCGTCGTGAGATGTGGGTGTATCGGATGCGTTGGAATCCGATCCATTCTCGCGCGAGCGCGTTTCCGCCGTTCTTGCCTCATCGCCGCCGTGGGCAGCCGGCGGCGACCGATGCCGCGAAGCGTTCCCTACCTCCTCCGGCGATCCTTCGACGTCGTGGGAACCGGCGTTTTGCTCGCGTACTTCGTCCGTCGAATCCGCATCGTGACTCGAAGTACTTTGAAAATCCTCTTCCGATCGTTCTTCGCCTTCTCCGGGTGATGCTTGCTGCCACGACTCGCCTTTTACCCCTTCCGATCCCCATCCGAAACGGTTCGCCGTCAACTCACGCGTCGTTGCGAGAATGTCACCCCCGTAGCGTATTTCTTCCGGTCGCGGAAGGATCCAAGCTCCCCCCAGCACGACGACGACGAATCCGACCGCGGTTGCCAGTCGCCGCAGCGTCACGTCGCGGGGTAATTGAAATCGGCGATACCGCAAATAAGCACGTTGCTCCAAAAGGCTTGTGGTCGCCAGCAATAGAAGGGCTGCTGCCAAGTATACGGCCAAGAACCGCAACGCCGTCGGGGATCCGCGTCCGAACGATTGTCCGATTCCGAACAACGGCACGGCGGCAATCGAAAACCACACGACGGTTCGGCCGCGACGTCCGCCGCTGCGTTTGATTGCCAGCCATTCTTCCACACGATGCAAAAAAACGCTCACAGCAATCGGCGACACTCGTTTTTCGCCGTTTTTCTCCAGCAACCCTTTTCCCTCTTGGTCGACATCGTCGTCCAGCACGACGCAATCGAACGTCAGTCGGGCGGCCGACCACCACGTTACAGCCAAGACGAGCGCATTGACCATGAACGAGAACGACATCAGCACGCCGGAGAATTGCACGAATCGTTGAAGCGCAATCCATGTCGCCACCGCCAAAGGGACAGCAAATAACGATGCGCGTTCTCTGCCTGATTCGATGGCGATTTCAGAGGTCAATACGACAGCAAACACAAATAGCCCGACGATCCAGTGCAGCCGCCCCGAGTACCTTCCTTGGTAGAAGACTTCAAGCAAGAAAAATGCCAGACTCCCGACCAAGAGCATCACGAGCCCCAGGTTGAGCAGGGTCAACATCCAATCGATCTCCGTCCGCCGAGGTCGCATGGCGAGTCACCTCCACACGTACCGCCGACACAGTGACGCGACGTCTTCCGGTGCCGTCAGCACGCGCAAATCAACCCCCGTCCGGCCGAGGTAGGCGGCGGCCCTCGCGAAAGCTTCCTCGCGATGGTTGTTGATTATCAACGTCACCGGAATTCCTCGACGATGGAGCATCTCGACCGCAACAAGGTGTTCCTCGCTGACCGTCGAAAGCAACACGACTGTGGCCGTGTTCTGCGGAATATGCTGAATCGTTTCGTGGACCAACTCTCGGAACGGCAAGCCTTCGCTCAGCTCCAACCGTGCAAGCATTTCAAGAATCCGTTGAAACTGGTCGATCCCGCGTCGAGTGGGTACAACGATCGGTGCTAAACGATCGACGCTTTCGGCCGCCTCGGCAGAGCGACGTGCCGCGAGCCGACTCGAAGGATCCGGGTCCCACCCTTCCAATCGGGCCAAGTCGACGGCGTCCCACCCGTTGCTTATGAACCCGATTTGCTCGTTCATCTGCGCCAAGGCATGGGCCAGTGAGGCCGTCATCCGAACAGCCAACTCCGGCCGTACGGGCACTTCCCCCTCCGAGAAGGTTTCTTTGTGAAAGTCGAGTAGAATCGTCGCCCCTGCAATGACGGACGGTTCGAACAGCTTGCTGTGCAGGGTGCCGGTGCGAGCCGTCGCCCGCCAATGAATTCGATTCAATGGATCTCCGGCTTGGTATTCGCGAACACCCGAAATACGTGTCGGATCTTCAAACAGCCGATGTGATAAACGCACCTCGCCCACCGGCTTGCGGGTTGCAATGTCCCATTCCTCCAACGTGACCACTCGAGGATACACAAGCAAGAAATGGGGTTCGGTCACAATGCGATAGCGCCGCTCCAGTCCGAAGGGATCGCCGACCTCGACGATCAAGGGGCCGAGTTGATAAAACCCACGTTCCAAGCATTCGACCTGGTACACTGCGGTGACCGCCCGTCCGGGGCCGATCGAGACGGCAGCCATCGGCTTTCCTGTTACCTTGAGCCGGGGCGGACGTCCGCGAATCGCCCGCACGGGCAGGATATCTTCGAGCAACGACCATGGAATCGGCAACCGCGAACGATTCACAACGCGAACGAGAACGGTAACGCGATCACCGATACTCGCCGAGTAGATGTTGCATCGCCGTTCGGCGGCCACCGACGTTGCCCAATGTCGCACGGCAATTCGGCACAGCACGGCGGTCGCCAGCAACACGTAGGTTGCAATCGCCAAGGCCGACGACTGGACCAACAGTGAGATACACCACAACACCCCGCCGAGCACAACCCAGCGGACGATCCGTTGGTCGATTATGCCCGCGTTGACGCGTCGTTGCGTTTCGTTATGCGATGTTTCTCGGACGGTCATGCACGTTTCATCTCGGCGTGCGGGCTATTCGGCGGCAAACCCGGGGGCTTCGACGACAGGAACACGCACTGCGTCGGTCACCTCCTCCAACACGCGTTCGATCGTCATCTTTCGCAAGCGGCTTTCCGGTTTCAAAATCAATCGGTGATTCAAGATTGGAAAGAGCAATCGCTTGACGTCGTCGGGCAACACGTAGTTGCGTCCGAGGATCGCCGCCAGGGCTTGAGAGGCACGAAACAATGCAATGCTCGCCCGCGGACTTCCTCCCAGCGCAAGATCCTCGTGTTCTCTCGTAGCGTTGACGATATCGACGATGTATTGCCGCACTTTTTCGTCGACGTAGACAGAGCGGATCCGTCGTTGAACCTCGACGATCTCCTGGGGCGATACGACCGGTTCGACATTTTCAATCGGATGCCGTTTCTCCAACAGCGACAACATTTGCAACTCTTCCGCAGGCGCTGGATACCCGATCGCGTATTTCATCAAGAATCGATCGCACTGCGCCTCCGGCAGCGGAAAAGTGCCTTCGTGCTCGACCGGGTTTTGTGTCGCAATCACGATGAACGGCGATTCGAGAACGTGCGTCGTTCCATCGACGGTCACTCGGCTTTCGGCCATTGCTTCCAACAATGCCGATTGTGTTCGCGGCGTCGCACGATTGATCTCGTCGGCCAACACGATTTGGGCAAAAATAGGACCGGGTCGAAATTCAAACTCGGTCGTCTTGGGATGAAACACCGAGGCCCCCGTCACATCATTGGGCAACAGATCGGGGGTGCACTGAATCCGTTTGAACGTGCACCCCGTGCTTTGCGCCAACGCGCGGGCGAGCATCGTCTTGGCGACTCCGGGTACATCTTCCAACAAGATGTGTCCTTCGGAAAACATCGCCACCAGGGCATAAACGATCTGTTGTCGCTTGCCCACGATGACCTTCTCGACGTTGGCGATGACCTTGCGGGCAATCGCGTGAACTTCGTTCATGGCTATTTTCCGATCCCGGCGGCCGAATCACGAAAAGAACGGCTCTGGGCGTCTCACGCTCCGAGAAGAGTACGGGTTCAATACGGTGAATTGCCCCTGCCGTTTGCAATTGCTTCCGGCCATGCATTCCACTCCTACCATACAAACCCGACGCGATTCTCGCGAGGCAACGCCGCAAATTGCGACTTCGCGATCCCGATGTTTAGAAGAGTAAACACGATTTATCCGATGGTGTCGACCGCCTGCGGCAACGACTCAAGCGGCCAGTGTTCTTGCCCGTCGGGCTTCGTTTCACGAACAGCGTTGGGACGACACACGACGTCGGCTCGCCGAACAAGGCTTCGGGGCACGCATACAGCCGGAGTACAAACTACCAGCACGCGACAATCTGCCGAACGGACGGCAAACCGTCGTCGCGATGGAAACAGCAATATTTCGACCTCGACACGTCGCTCGGTCGTCGACGTCGAATCGAGCAAACCGTGGCACGCAAGGCCCGCCTTCTGTAGCAGTTCGCCGACGGCCGGATACACCGACACCTCACCGGTGACCAGGACGTTCAGGTCACTGTTCCGGCGCTTCGTGAGCCCGTTCCGGCAGCACGCCAACCGGCCTCGCCGAACAAGGTAATCGATGTTCTGCCCCTGAGAGATCTTTTCCGGCGCACTTTCCACCCGCGGATGCCACAAATGGGTCGCCACGGCATCTCCGGCAATGGACCGAGGCCGCACGCCTATTCTGCGCAACCGAACGCCGAAGTCGTCATCTTCTCCTCCCCAGCCGTGAAAACTTTCGTCGAACCCGTTGACGGCCAAAAAATCGTCTCGCCAAACGCCGATATTGCCGCCCAAGACCCGCGGTTTCGTCGGATGCCGAAGCCGATAATAGAGTTCTTGTTTCCAATGATGCCGTCGCATGCGACGATTCAATTCGTCGGAAATCATCTGCAAATCACGCAGCGAGCAAATCGTTTCGCGATTGATCTCGGCCGAGATCGCTTCCGACAACCGATACGCGGGTGCAGAGAATACGTTTCCTCTTCGCCGTCGCTCGAAATGCCTCCGCACGAACCAAGGTGGAGGCACGCAATCGCCGTCCAAGAACAGCACGTACTCGGCGCGCGTGGCGGCAAAGCCTGCATTTCGGCAATACCCCGGTTGAAAACCGTCGTGCTCGTGGGTCAAGAAACGAATCGGAAACGGCATTTCCTCGGCGAGCCGCTTCACCAACTCGGGGGTTTCGTCGCGCGAACCGTCGTCCGACACAATAACCTCAAAGGTGCCCGTGAAATCTTGGCGACTCAGGCCGGCCAGCACGCAATCGAGATGTCGCGGGCGTTCATATGTCGTGACGACGATAGAAACGTCCGGGGCAACGGCAGACATCGCCAATTCCAAAAGCAACGAAACTAGAACACGAAAGAGCTACATAATCCCCCCTGACAGTGCACCACTCTTTGGGCGTAACCCTATTGTGCGAGAGAGTGGCATTCGACGTCCAGCCCGATTATCATGGGAAATGCAATCTTTCGACTCTCGTCCGCTCTACCGGTCATTCCTCAGCGGAGGGAAATGCCCGGCAGAGCACAACCCTCTTGGGGGAGAAAAATGGCGCGACGCACGGTTAGTCGGCTTGCCAAACGGGCTGAAGCCGAGGCAGCAGCCAAAAAGCAGGCCACCAAAAAGAAAGAGTCGGGCAAGAAGCTGAAGACCGTTGCAACCAAGAAAAAAGCCGCCAAGAAAAAGTCTCGCTCTACCACCGCAAAAGAGGTCCGACTCAAGGCCTATTGGGGCGTGTTCAATCAAAGCATGCAGCAAGTCGAACTCTTTGAATACGCCGAGCGCAAAAAAGCCGACAAGTGCGCGAAGGAACTCACCAAGAAAAAGGGAACTCCACACTTCGTCCAAATCGTGAAAACGGTTCTCGAAGAATAGGCAATCGACAATCCGGCTTGCGGACGCTTCCGCAACCGTTTCGAGAGAAACCACGACGTCGTGCCGACGGTAACGGCGTCATCGGGTCAAACTCGTACGCAAAACCTATCTGCCGGAACAGAAATTTCGATCCACGAAGAGGTCCATCATGACGGAACGCCTCCTGTCGATTGGTGCTTGGGGCGGCATCCTGCTGGCAAGCGTTGTCGTCGGGTGCAGCAATCAAACGTCCCCGGCCGATTCCGCGAAATCGCAAGAGACAGCCATTCCCGACAGCGCAGCCGGGCCTTTGCCTGAACTGGGGGAATATCTGCCTCCGCTGGACGAAGGACGTCTCGAAACGGCCCCGCCCGCCGATTGGATAGTACCGCCGCGAAGTAACAAATACCTCGTCCGCTACCAAGGCGATCCGGTGGCTCCGTATCCATCGATCATCTTCACCGTCGAAGAAGAATCGGAAATTGACAATGTCGATGCGACGAATATCGGGAAGTTTCTCGAAATCACCGCGAACCGCCTGAAAGCGGCAGGACGCTCGGCAACGGTCGAAGCGATCCGCTGCGGCGACCATTACGGTGCCACTTACCGCCGCCGCGCCACCGTGAAGGGTTCAAACGAAGTTCTCGAACGCCTGTTCATCGAAACAGTCGTCGACGGCAGGCGGTACATCATCGAACTCCGAACAGACATGGGCCGCTTGGATATCGACCGACTGGCCTTGCTCGCCGTCTTCAACGGTTTACGGTTCCCGCTGCACGCCGAATCGTTCGACGAAATCGACGAATCGGAAGAACCTGCTGCGGAACCGGAGTCCCCAAAACAACCGAAAAAGCCTCGTGCGAAAGATCGGCAACCGAAGAGTCCGACAAATGGTGAACCGTCGGGCAAAGCCCCGTCGGAGCAGGAGAAGCCGGCGGAACCGCCAAAGACGGCAGATGACAGCGGCACATCGGAAGAATCAAGCACGAAACCAAAACCGGCTTCCGAGGGCGAAACTCCTTCAAAGCCGGAGGCAGAAAAGCCGGCGGAACCTGTCGAAAACAACGGTGAGGAATCACCGGAGAAGCCTGAAAAGAAAGGATCCGACGACGTTCTCGACGACATCGAATCGTTGCTGAAGTGATAAGTCGCGAACCGGGTTTCGATTCCTCTGCACAGGTTCGTGGGAATCATTGCGTTCGGTGTTCTACCGTTGCGTTTTCCCCACGGGGCAACTAACGTATAGTCCCGGTGAGGGAGATTTCCCTCGCCAGGAAAAGCGGTATTGCGTTCGCCGCTTTTGTTGCGAGAGATCGAACGAAACGGTCCCGTCCGATTGCCGGATGGTGGCAGGGGATTATTGCGACGCTTATCATAAGGGCTGACAATGTGTGCCCGTGAGCATGCCGGCGGAAGTCCGTGGGCCGGACTTCCGCACCGGGCAAGCCGGCTTCGAAACCGGCAGCGCGGATAGTCGAGCCGGCGCGTTATCTTTTCCACACGTGATTGGGATTTCTGGTCTGACAACACATCTGCGGGAACAATCACTATGCACTTCGAGCCTGGTCATACCGTCGGAATCGACTTGGGAACGACCTTCTCGGCCATCGCCATTCTCGATGACGAAGGTAACCCGAAGCCGTTGCCCAACGACGACGGCGACATCGAAACGGCAAGCCTGATTCTGTTGGCTGAGAGCGGCCACGTAATCGTCGGCCCGAATCGGATGCGGGCGGCGATGGAAGACCCGGAAAACGTGATCGAGCGGATCAAGCGGTACATGGGGGCGACTGAATTCAAGCGGACGTTCGACAACCGTGAAATCACCCCCGAATTCATCTCCGCTTTGATCCTCAAGAAACTCCGTCAGGATGCAGAAAAGCAAATCGGCAAGGTCGCCAACGCGGTCATCACCGTGCCGTATTACTTCAACGATTCCCGGCGCAAGGCGACTGAGGATGCGGGGCGCATCGCAGGCTTGAACGTCATCGACATCATCAACGAACCGACTGCCGCAACGCTCACTTACGCGTGGCACCGCGGCATTCTTGGTCGGCCCGAAAGCGGCGATCACAAACCGCGAAAAGCCTTGGTGTACGACCTGGGCGGCGGAACCTTCGACGTTACGGTGGTCGAATACACACCGACTCATTTCAAGGTGCTGGCGACCGATGGTGACGTGCAGCTGGGCGGCGTCGATTGGAACGATCGTCTTTTGGACTACGTCGCCGACAACTTCAAAGAGAAACACGGCATCGATCCACGGGAATCGGCTCAAACGATCCAAATCCTGCGCAACGATTGTGATCTGGCCAAGATCGAGCTTACCGAAAAGGAAGAAACCGTCATTACCTGCCGGCACGCAGGCAAATCGCTGAACGTGCCCGTCACGCGGCAGTTGTTCGAAGAACTCACCGCAGACCTCCTTCAGCGGACGGCCGACACAACCGAACTGGTGATGGACGAAGCCGGGGTCACCGCCGACGATCTCGAAGCCATCGTGTTGGTCGGCGGCTCCACGTTGATGCCGCAGGTCCGCCGCATGCTCAAGGACCTGACCGGGCGCGAACCGTACACTGAAATCTCGCCGCATACGGCCGTGGCCCAAGGAGCCGCCATTCATGCCGCCATCTTGGAGGCCAAATATCGTGGCCCGGATTCCAAGTTGGCCGACATCATTCGACGTCGCCTGGAATTAGTCAAAGAAGAAAACGTCAACTCGCACGGCCTGGGAATCGTGGCGTTGGATCCGAAGACCAACAAGATGGTCAACCACATCATGATCCCGCGAAACAGCCGCATTCCGATCGAAGTGCGCCGTGTTTTCAAAACCAGCAAAGAGAATCAGGAACGCGTTACGGTTCAGGTTTTGGAAGGCGATGCTCCTGATCCCATGGCCTGCTCGCTGCTGGGCAAATGCCGCATTACCGACCTGCCGGACAATCTCCCCAAGGGATCGCCGGTGGAGGTCACATACGCCTTCAATGCTGCCGGTCGCGTGATTGTGACGGCTCGCGACAAGACCAGCGGCCGTGAAGCCCGAATCGAAATCGAACGCCGTGGGACCCTCAAGGACGAAGACGTCGACGCCCTCAAACGGCTGGCCGACGATTACGTGGTGGAGTAGCCGACGATGGCCAAAAAGCGGGAGATCGATGTTTATCGCGAGTGGCTGGGAATCACCGATGAAACCCGGCCGCTCGACTACTACACTTTGTTGCGATTGAAGAAATTCGAGGATGACGTCCAAGTCATCCGTCGCAATTATCGCAAACTCAACGCACACGTCCGAAAGTATGCAACCGGCGACTACGCGGACGAGTCGCAACAACTTCTCAACGAGTTGGCTCGCGCCATGCTGTGCCTGACGGACGCACAGCGCAAGCGTGAATACGACGCGACCCTCGGCCGGAAGGTCGAAGAACCCTGGCGTCGCCGCACGCTCGAAGAAATCCTCTTGGCAAACAAGGTGGCGACCCCGGAACAAATCGAGAAGGCGCGTCGCTTCGCCGACGCCGTCGGGATCGAAATGCGGGACGCCGTCGTTCAACAGAAGCTGGCGGAACCCGAAGTCGTCATGCAGGCCTACGCCGAATCGGTCGGCATGCCGTACATCGACTTGCGCGAAACCCAAATCGATACCGAGTTGATCCCCAAGATTCCGGCTCGCGTGGCCAAGCAGCATTCATGTATTCCGGTGATGATCGACGACGGACAACTTCTCGTCGCCTCGCCGAACCCGATCAATCCCGAGACGGAAGAAGAGTTGCGACTTCGCTACGATATGCCGGTGCGAAGTGTGTTATGCACGCCCGCCAGCATCAACCTGGCACTTCAGCACTACTTCTCACAGCACTCTCAGCAAGAGCAAGCGAGCCCCGCCGCATCGCACTCGACGGCTGCCTCGGCTCCGCGCGCCGCCCGGCCGACAAGCACTCTGTCGGCCGAAGAAGCCTCGAAACTCGGCATCAAGTACGGCCTGGTGGGCTTCAACTTCACCGTGATGGCCTTGATGGTCGTCCAGTACTTGCTGCACGTGCCGGGTAGTTTGGGTGAGGTTTTCGGAATGTTCGTCCGAGCCGTAATTCCGGCCGTCTTGGTCGGCGGCGGCATCTACGGCTACTATTTCTGGAAGCAATAGCCGGCACGCGGCTCTCCCTTCCCTTAGAAACAATCTCGGCCGGGCGAAGCCAGCCTCGCCCGGCCGTTTTCGTGCTGAATCGCTTCTCCCGACGAAACCGATAGATTATTCCTCTCCCGGTACGACGCTGATCACTTCGCAGTCGGGCAATGCCGCGCGAAGGCGATTTGCAGCCTCCTCCGTAACCGCCGTCCTCGTGACATGCACGGTCTTGAGCGATTTCATCGTCGCCAACGTCTCGATCGCGGCGTCGGTGATCTTGCTCCGACCGAGATGCAGGAACTCGAGGTTCGGCAGTTTCGCAAGCTCGGCAACGGCCGCATCAGAAACGACGGTGTTATCCAAGTTCAACCATTTCAATTGCGTCATCCCGGCCAACACGGGAGCAGCAGCATCGGTTACTTTCGCCGTCCACAAATTCAAACGTACCAGCGAAGGTAGTTTCGCCAGGGATTCGACGCCGGCATCGCCGATGTTCGTCTCGCTCAGATCGAGGTCCTCCAAAGCCGAAAGCCCTTCGAGTTTTGCCAAGCCGGCGTCGGTAATCGCGGTGCCACGCAGACGCAACCGTCGCAACTTCGGATGCTTCGCAATCGATTCCGCAGCCGCATCATCGATCGGAGTGCGGGTCAAAAAGAGCTCCTCGAGTCGATCCAGCCCGTCCAATGCCGCAACGCCCGCGTTGCCGACTTGTGTATCATCCAGGCCCACACTCTTTAGTGCCGTCAATTCGGCGAGTACCTCCATTCCTTTATCGGTTACGGGACAACCGGTCAGCTTGACCGCCCGCAAATACCTCGCGTCCGCCAGCATCGCCAGCTTTTCGTCGTCCAGCTTTCCGCCGGAAGCATCGACGAGAATCAACCGACCGGCATCGTCCAATCGACAAGTAACTCCCAGCTCTTCCAACTTTGTTGCGAGCTCGCGGTCGTCGACAGAAGTCGGCGATTCCTCCGCGCTTTGTTCGGCCACTTGGTCTTGCCCACCATCTTTCGGCGACGACTCCGGCGAGTTGCAAGCCGAGGCCCAAAACAACAGCGGTCCGGCCATGCCCAGCACAGCCCACGGCATTACGTATCGCGGCATTCGTAGCATGTGACCATCTCCCCCCCGTCATGGGGTCGTGCAGATTCTCAACCGAATTTTGTACTCAAAAAACCGCCCGCACGGCGGTCCGTCGGCCTATAATGGGGCGAACTCTCTGAAAATGCAACGGGCGGAATCGTATTCCGTCTGTGATCTTCGGCAGATATGTTTGGCCTGGATGTCCCATCTTCATCGTGGCAAGGAGATTACGTGATGGCGAAGTTGTCGCGTCGTAGTTTTCTGGCGGGAATATCGGCGACGGCCGCCGCCGGCATGTTCGGCTCGGGTGCCGTCGACGCTCATCCCCACAAACCGCAACTGAAAAGCGGAACAGACCTCGTCACCCTCGGTCGCTCGGGAATCAAGACCTCCGTCCTCGGTATCGGGACAGGTACCCGCGGCGGAAGCGAACAGTTCGGAATGGGCCAACAGGCGTTCACGAAGATGGTTCGCTACGCGCTCGATCGTGGCGTGCGATACATCGATACCGCCGACATGTACCGGACGCACATCTTTGTCGGCCTGGCACTGAAAGGTGTCCCGCGGGAAAACTACTTCTTGCAAACGAAAACACGAGCGAAGCACCCCGAAGTCGCCAAGGCCGACATCGATCGCTTCCGTCGCGAATTGCAGGTCGATTACATCGACTCGCTGCTCATGCACTGCATGACACAAGGTTCCTGGCCGACCGACATGCGCCCCGTGATGGACGTGCTTTACGAAGCCAAGGAAAAAGGCCGCGTGCGGGCCGTCGGTGTCTCGTGCCACGGCTGGGATCCCCTGGCAGCTTCGGTCGACGTCGATTGGTGCGATGTACAGCTCGCCCGCATCAATCCGTTCGGCATGAAAATGGACGGCGACCCCAAAGACGTCTCGGCTGTCCTCCAAAAAATGCACGACGCCGGCCGGGGCATCATCGGCATGAAAATTTATGGTGAAAGCGGCTATGAAACGCGAGAAAAGCGACTCGAGTCGCTCAAGTACGTTCTCAACCTGAAGTGCGTCGATTGCTTCACAATCGGCTTCAGCAAAACCGAACAGATCGACGAGACGTTGGAACTGATCGAAGAAGCGCTGGCCTCTTGAACGCTTTTCGACGTGCAAACAACAAAAAGAACCGAAATGGGCCGTTCCGTACCTTCCGGGACGGCTCATTGCCTTTCTTGCCGGTGTCGCTTACGACGCGAGACACATGACAAGAAAGCTCGTCTCACGCGACGCAAAATGTCCCCGTACAAAAGTGTCTTCGTTCTGCCCAATGCGGATCACCCCCGATTCGAGCGACGAAATCGTTTGCTTGTTCCGCGAGGATGATCGCGTTGATTTTTGGGTAGGGCGCGAATCGAAATATCCCCCTCTCTCCGGTTGCCCCCGTCCGATAGAGAATTTCACGACGTCTCGATTCACAACCACGATCGATCCTCAAATTCCAGTATTGACGCACCAATAAGCCAAATAGATCGAAACGCAGAAACGTCTTGCGAGCTTCCGTTTTCCAGCTTCCCATTCTCAAGGGGGAGCGCTACAATAAGTCTTCAATTCGATTGTCTTGCAAGAACCGTGCGAGGGTGATCTATTGTCGCGCGGCGGATTTCGCCGATAGCTCGATAGTCACCGATTCCTGGATGATTCGACGCTCGTGAAGCAAGCCTCGCCATTGGGCCGGAACATGCAGAAATTCCTCTTGCCGCAGTGGGTGGACCGGGCACGGCCCTTGTTCGGCCTGCTTTTGTTCGGTGCGCCCGTCTACATTTTGGGCGTTGCCTGGTTTGCCGCCGACCCCCAAACGGTCGACGTCGGTTACTCACCGGAACAACCGGTTCCGTTCAGCCATGCCCTGCACGCCGGTGAATTGGGAATGGATTGTCGCTACTGCCATACGACGGTGGAGAAAGGGGCCGCGGCGGCCATCCCCTCCACCGAAATCTGCATGAACTGCCACTCGCTCATTGCCACCGACAGCCCGAAGCTCGCTCCCATCCGCGAAAGCTTTGCCTCCGGCAAACCGGTCCCGTGGGTTCGCGTGCACAGCCTGCCTGACTTTGTTTATTTCGACCACAGTGCCCATGTCACACGAGGTGTGAGCTGCGTCGAATGTCACGATCGAGTCGACCGCATGGATCGCGTGTATCAAGCCAAAACGCTCCGGATGGGATGGTGCCTCGAGTGCCATCGTAATCCGGATTCCCATCTGCGTCCGCAGGAACATATCACCGATCTCGGCTGGTCGCCCGGCAGCGAGGAGGAAAAACTTCTCATCGGCCGCGAGATTCGTCGTAAGAACAACATCAATCCGTCAACCGATTGCTCGACATGTCATCGCTAAATCGACCTTCGACATCCGACCGTACCGGGCCTGAAGCAGCGGCATCCGTCACCGGGCGCCAAGCGCACTGGCGTACGCTTGAAGAACTCGCCGCTACTCCCGCGTTTTACGAACGGATCGCCAACGAATTTCCTCACGGCGTTGCGCCGGACGACTTTCGCACGAATGCCGTCAGTCGTCGGCGGTGGCTCCAGTTGATGGGTGCGTCGATGGCACTGGCCGGTATCGCCGGGTGTCGGTGGGAAGTTGAAGAAATCGCCCCCTTCGTCCACCGGCCGCTGGGGCGCGTGCCCGGCAAACCGGAACGCTATGCCACTGCGATACAGATGGGCAGACGGGTTCAAGGTTTGTTGGCCACTTGCTACGACGGCCGGCCGATCAAACTGGAAGGCAATCCCGAACACGGCCTCAATGCGGGCGCAACGGATCTGTTTGCCCAAGCCGCGATCCTTGAACTCTACGATCCGGATCGCAGTCGCGACGTCGTTTGTCGTGCGGATGGACGGCGCAACGTCTCGTCGTGGGAAGCATTCGATGCGGCTTGGATCAAGACGCTCTCCGCTTCCCAAGGCGCGGGCGACAATCTGGCGGTCGTATCGGGCCTCATCAATTCACCCACGCTTGCCCACCTCAAGACGCAGGTGTTGGAAGTCTTCCCCAAGGCAAAATGGGTCGAATACGAACCTTTGGAAAGCGCCGAGCCAAGCCGCGGGGTGCAGCAGGTGCTCGGCCGGCCCGGTCGGGCTGTTCTCGAAATCCCGCAAACCGCTGTTTCTCCCGTCATCTTGAGCATCGATTGCGACTTCCTGATCGAAGGTCCTGAAGCGATCGCGGTAGCAAGAGCTTATGCCGCCAATCGCACCGACACCCAAAAGGCGGGCCGTCTTTACGTAGTCGAAAGTCGTTTCACCAACACCGGGGCCGCCGCCGACCATCGGTTGGCATTGCCGGTATCGAAAATGCCCGCATTCGTGCAACTTTTGGAACACGTCGTCGCCGAGGGATCAGACGTGTTGCCGTCGGCCGCCGATTCAAATGAGGCACACTACCTGCGAGAATTCCTTGCGGCCCTGCGAGACGATGCCGATCGTTTGGTGGTCGTCGCAGGAGAGCACTTGCCTGCGGAGGTCCATGCATCCGTCGTCCGCATCAACGCGCATTTGGCCGAACACAGTTCGGTTCCACCGTTGGAACGCGCCCGCGTCGTTTACGTCGAAGATTCTGCGGCCACCGGTGGCGTCGACGCCCTCGCCGATCTCGTCGACGCGATACAGGCGGGAAAGATCGAGCATCTTCTCGTCCTGGGAGGCAACCCGGTCTACGATGCACCGGCGGATCTCAAATTTGCCGAAGCGTTCGAGAAGGTTCCGTTTTCGGCACACTTGAGTCTTTACGACAACGAAACGTCGCGTCAGAGCACATGGCATTTGCCCGAGTCGCACTTCCTCGAGGCCTGGAGCGATGCTCTTGATCCCCAAGGCATATATGTGATCGGGCAACCAACAATCGCCCCGCTTTACGCGACGCGTTCGGCGATCGAATTAATCGCACAAGGTTTGGCGAAGCTGAACGTCGTCTCGCGCGAAGAAGGCCATCCTCGAACTCTCGTTCGGCGCACTTTCGGGAAACTCGCCGGCGACACCTCCGATGTGCGTTGGCAGCAACTACTAAATAAGGGGGTTGCTTGGCTCGAAAGCCATCGTCCGAAAGCCATTTCCCCGGCAAATATCGGGATTTCGCCTTCCGGATCGCCCTCAGAATTGTTCGCCGGTCTCCTCGAAGAATCACAAGTGTATGAATTGTTGTTCACCGGTGATAGCCGCATCTACGACGGTCGCTTCGCCAACAGCGGCTGGCTGCAAGAGTTGCCCGATCCGATGACTCGCCTCACTTGGGGAAATGCAATCGTCATGGGCACGACGACAGCCGAATCCCTGGGCGTGCAAGACGGTGATGTCATTCGTATCAGCGCGGGTGAGCGAAGTGTCGAAGGACCGGCGTGTGTGTTACCCGGCGTGGCCCGTAACACGCTTGTCGTCGCTTTGGGATACGGCCGCACTGCGGCCGGCCATGTCGGCGGCGACGCGGCAGAGGATATACCGCCGGTGGGATTCGATGCGTACAAATTGCGGACTCGGCAGTCGCTCTGGCACGTCTCCAGTGTCACCGTTGAAAAGCTGGGAAAGCGAGAGCCTATGGCGTCGGTCCAGGATCACTACTTGATCGACCCTGTCGGCCGGGCCGGCCACGAACAGCGATTGGGCCAATTGGTGCGCGAAACGACGGCGGCGAAATTGCACGATAAGAAACATCCGTATCGTGCGGAAGACGTTGTCCACCATCCGCCGCTGATTTCGTTGTGGCAAGAGCATGAATATAAAGGCCACCGTTGGGGAATGTCGGTCGATTTGACCTCGTGCATCGGTTGTGGCGCCTGTGTGGTCGCCTGTCAAGCAGAAAACAACATTCCCGTCGTCGGCCCGGAACGTGTCCGACAAGGCCGTGAAATGCACTGGCTGCGGATCGACCGGTACTTCCGCGGGTCACCCGAAAACCCACAGGCTGTTCACCAGCCGGTCATGTGCCACCATTGCGAGATGGCCCCTTGTGAGCAAGTGTGCCCGGTGGCGGCCACTGTCCACAGCAGCGAAGGCCTCAACGACATGGTGTACAACCGCTGCGTGGGCACTCGTTATTGCGCGAACAACTGTCCGTACAAGGTCCGCCGATTCAATTATTTCTATTATCACAAGGACCTGGACTCCCCCGACGGCGAAGTCAAGAAGATGGCGTTCAACCCGGAGGTCACCGTCCGCAGTCGGGGTGTCATGGAAAAGTGCACGTACTGCGTCCACCGCATTCAGGCGGCCAAGATCGAGCACAAGAACCGAGGCGAAACACATATTCCCGACGGGGAAATTCAAACCGCCTGCCAGCAGGTTTGCCCGACCAAAGCGATTCGCTTCGGCGACTTGGGCGATCCCGAGTCCGAAGTGGCGCGTCGGTACTACGATCCTCGATCGTACGGCATGTTGGCCGAATTGAACGTAAAGCCGCGGACACGCTATCTCGCCCGTGTCCGAAACCCGCATCCTCGCTTGGAAGCCCTGGAAAACGCCGATCACGATGAGCACGATCACCACGGTTGACAATACGACTTCCGATCCGCGACGTCGCGCCCCGTTGGTATTGGGTGATGCCACGATGCGCAACGTGACCGAGACGGTCGCGAGGATCGCCGAACGTCCGAAAACACCTCTGGCGTGGTACATCGCGTTTGCGGTGGCGTCGAGCGCCACGGTGATGTTTTTCGGGTTGATCGGTTACCTGTTCGTAACCGGTGTCGGCGTTTGGGGAAACAACTCGCCCGAGTTCTGGGGCTTTCCGATCGTCAACTTTGTGTTCTGGGTCGGAATCGGTCACGCCGGGACGTTGATCTCAGCGATTTTGTTTCTCTTTCGCCAACATTGGCGCACGAGCATCAACCGTTTCGCCGAGGCGATGACCATCTTTGCCGTCGCTTGCGCGGGGATCTTTCCGGCGATCCACGTGGGGCGTGTATGGCTCGTCTACTGGCTGGCACCGTATCCGAACCCGATGGGGTTGTGGCCGAACTTCCGCAGCCCACTGCTGTGGGACGTGTTCGCCGTCAGCACCTATGCGACCGTGTCGTTGTTGTTTTGGTATCTTGGGATGATCCCCGATTTGGCCACATTGCGGGATCGGGCAACGACGCCCATCCGACGCCTCGCATACGGTATTTTCGCCCTTGGTTGGCGTGGTTCGGCGCGACAGTGGTATCGCTACGAACGGGCCTATTTGTTCCTGGCCGCGTTGGCAACCCCTTTGGTTCTCAGTGTGCATTCGGTGGTGAGCTTCGACTTCGCAGTCGCCCAGTTGCCCGGTTGGCACACGACGATCTTCCCGCCGTACTTCGTAGCCGGGGCCATCTTCAGCGGCTTTGCGATGGTCGTGACCCTGATGGTTCCCGCCCGCGAGTTCTTCGGCCTGAAGAACCTGGTAACAATGCGGCACTTGGACAACATGAACAAGATCATCCTGGCCACCAGCTGCATGGTCGGATACGCCTACGCCGTCGAATTTTTTACGGCGTGGTATAGCGGTAGCATTTACGAGCAATTCGTGTTCATCAACCGGGCGGCGGGGCCCTATGCCTGGGCATACTGGATCATGGTGAGCTGCAATGTGATCTTTCCGCAGTTGCTATGGTTCAAGAAGTGCCGAACCACGCCGTGGATCATGTGGATCATCGCGATTCTGGTGAACGTGGGGATGTGGTTCGAGCGATTCGTGATCATCGTAACATCGCTCAGTCGCGACTTCTTGCCGTCCAGTTGGGGTATGTTCAAGCCGACGTGGGTCGACATCCTCATGTTGTTGGGCAGTTTCGGTTTGTTTTTCACGTTATTCCTTCTGTTCTGCCGCTTCCTACCTATGGTCGCCATGGCCGAGGTGAAGGCCGTGCTCCCCGGCGCTCACCCGCACCATGAACACGGCGAGTCACATAGCGAAGCATAACCGACCATCCAATCGACGGTCTCGTAACCTTACCGCCATCGGACCTGAACGGTCGAAACGAAGCGATATGAGCGACAAACCATTGTCGGAACAAGAAACGACGGAAGTCATTGCAGGAATCGTCGCCCGATTCGACGGCCCGGCTGAATTGAAAAAAGCCGCCGTTGCCGTGCGGAAGGAAGGATTTCGGCGTTGGGATTGCCACAGTCCCTATCCCGTCCACGGATTGGAAAAAGCGATGGGCGTTCCGCGTACCATCTTGCCGTGGCTGGTGGCCGGCGCCGGTTTTACGGGAGCAGCGGCCGCGCTGCTGTTGCAATGGTGGACGAATGCCGTCGATTATCCGTACCTGATCAGCGGCAAGCCCTTTTTCAGTTTACCGGCCAACATTCCCGTCACGTTCGAGTTGATCGTCCTGTTTGCGGCGCTGACATCGTTTTTCGGGGTTCTCGGGTTGAATATGTTGCCCCACTTCACCCACCCCGTGTTCGCAGCCAAAAACTTCGTTCGCGCGACCGACGACGGGTTCTTCGTATCGGTCGAGGCGAGCGATCCGAAGTTCGATCCGGTGGCGACCGAATCGTTCTTACGATCGATCGGGGCCGTTGAAATCGAATTGTGTCGTGTGCCGACGGCCGATCGGCGATTTCCCAAGGGTTTGTATTGGGCCGTTGCCGTCCTCGCCTGCTTGGCACTGCTTCCGCCTTTGTTCGTGGCATTGGCCCGACAACACACTCCCAGCCGGCCGCAGACCAAACCGCGAATCCACATCATCAAAGACATGGACTTCCAACCGAAGTTCAAAACACAAACTCCCAACCCGCTGTTCGCCGACGGCCGTACGATGCGTCCGCCGGTGGAAGGCACGTTGCCTTTCGGTGCCCTCGATGCACTTCCCAAAGATGCCGACGGCAAGCCGATTCCCAAACCGTTGTGGGAGGATGGCCGGCTTGGAGATGATTTCGCGACGCAATTTCCGATCCCGGTCGATGAAAAACTCATGCAACGTGGACGCGAGCGGTACGACGTGTACTGTGCCACCTGTCACGGTATCACCGGCGAGGGTGCCCCCTACGACGGCATGACGTCGCGTCGCGCGCGGGAACGCGGCGAGCCGGCTTGGGTTCCTCCCGCCAATCTGACCGGTAACGCCGTCGCCTCACAACCGGTCGGCAAACTCGTAAACACCATCGCCAATGGGGTAATTCGTCAAGGCAAACACACGATGCCGGGATACGCGGCGCAGATCCCACCGGAGGATCGATGGGCGATCGTGCTCTACCTGCGGGCACTCCAACGCACCGTTCATCCCGAACCCAAGACCGATGCACAGTAATCGCCCGGAATCGTGGGCCTCATGGGACGACTCATGAACGACCATCAACAATCGAAACAAACGAAAGCGTCTGCGGGGACAACCCAGGAACCTCGCACAAACGGCCGTTTGGCCCCGCTCTTGGCGTTGGGCGGGTTGGCCGCCGTCGTCGCAGCGTTCTTCGTCGGCTTGACGTATCGCGACAACCTCGCCTACTTCTTCCACTCGTATTTGACGCAGTTCGCGTTCTTTTTGAGCCTGTCATTGGGCGGGTTGGCCTTCGTTTTGATCCAACACGTTTCTCGCGCGGGCTGGAGCGTCACGGCCAGACGGGCTGCCGAGATAACAGCGGCTAACATGCCGATTTTGGCTATCTTGTTTCTGCCGATCATCGTTCCGGTCTTGCTGGGAAGCACGTCTCTGTTTCCGTGGACCGATCCCGAACGCGTCGCCGAAAGTCATCTGCTGGAGCACAAGCAACCGTATCTCAACGTCCCGTTTTTTGCAGTGCGCGCCGTCGTTTGCCTGGCCGCGTGGTGGCTGATCGCCCGGTTTTATTTCCGTACGAGCGTCGAACAAGATCGATTGGCCGATTCGGCATTGACATCGCGAATGGAACGTTTCAGCGGTCCCGCGATTCTCGTCTTTGCAGCAACGGTCACCATTGCCGCGATTGATTGGCTGATGTCGTTGTCGCCGGAATGGTTCAGCACGATCTTCGGCTTGTACTATTTCTCCGGGGCTATCGTGGGCGGTATCGCCTTCCAAATTCTCGTTTTGTTCTTGTGGCAGCGGCGAGGGTTGATCGGCAACGAAGTGACCGTCGAACATTACCACGATCTCGGTAAGCTGCTTTTCGGGTTCGTCATCTTTTGGGGGTACATCGCATTTTCACAGTACATGCTGATCTGGTACGCCAACATCCCCGAAGAAACACAGTGGTACCTACCGCGTCAATCGGGCCCCTGGGTGTGGGTATCCCTTGCGCTACTGTTTGGACACCTGATCTTACCGTTTTTGGGGCTGCTCGCGCGAGCTCCGAAACGTATCCCTGCCGTGCTGGCGGCTTGGGCTGTTTGGCTTTTGGTATTCCACTGGCTCGATGTGTACTACCTGGTCATGCCCAGTTTGGAGTATCCGACGTTGCCGTTCGGCATTGTCGATGTGCTGTTGATTCTCGGACTCGGAGCCATTTACGTGGCGGGACTAATCCGCATTGCCTCCGGCATCGCCCCCGTACCGCAAGGTGATCCGCGAACCGAAGAGGCTTTGGCTTTCGAAAACATTTGACGCGACGAAACACCCCGTGACGAGGTTGTTTCGCGATGAAGGCAGCTAGCGATCAGCTAGCCGTACCATAAAGATGCAAAACGAGATTCGATCGACCGTATCCGATATGAATGACGAACAAAGCACAGTCCAACCTTCGACCGATCTGAACACCTCGACGATCGCCTTGCTGGGATTCGTCGGTGCGATCTTGATTTTCGCAATCATCGTCGCATTGATGGTGCTTTACTATCACGACATGCAAAAGTACGATCAGCGCAAGATGACGGCCCCGGCCGAGGAATGGTCGACCGTCAAAGCCGAACAGGAAACTCGTTTGCGTACGGCGTTGCCTCCCGGACCGGACTTACCGGACGGCCGCCTTTCGATCGAAGAAGCGATACGGAAAACGCTCGATGCCGGTGATGCCGCCGCACCGCTGGTACCGCCGCCCCCCGTGGAAACCGCGATGCCGGACGACGATGCCGCCGAAAAGCCGGCTGCGGACTCGGCCGGCGGTGATGTCCCACGAACCGCAGAGTGACGCAATGACCGGAACGCCATACCTCCGACCTGACCGAACGATCGGCTATCGCAACACGGTATTCCGCGCCGTCACGTGGATGGCGGGGGGCTTATTGTGTTGGTTTGCCGTCCAACCGGTCCTTGCGGAAAACGCACAACGAGCCGAATCGGCGCCCGATGTATTAAAAGACGTCACCGTTGTCGAGCATTTGAACGTCACGTTGCCCGGCGATCTCGAGTTTACCGACACCCACGGCCGTCGCGTGAAACTTTCGCAGTATTTCGACGGCCGGCGTCCGGTGATCCTGACGATGAACTACTCGAATTGCCCAAAGCTGTGCCATCTTCAGCTCAACGGGCTTTTCGAGGGCCTGGAAACACTGGGTTGGCAGATGGGCGATCGCTACCGGATGGTGACGGTGAGCATCAATCCGGAGGAACCGTACACACGGGCGGCCGATACGAAACAAAAGTACATCGAAACGTACAACCGGCCCGATGCTGAAGACGGCTGGGCGTTCTTGACCGGTTCTGAAGAAAACATTCGTCGGCTCGCCGACGTGATCGGTTTTGGGTACGCCTACGATCCGGTAGGAAAGCAGTACGTCCACGCTGCGGTCATCATGGTGTGTACCCCCGACGGACGCGTCTCACGCTATTTGTACGGAATTGAATACCCTGCACAAGACTTGCGTCTGGCACTGCTGGAAGCCAGCGACGGCAAGATCGGCACGACCACCGATCGGATATTGATGTTTTGCTTCCATTACGATGCATCTCGCGGAAAATACGGCTTGGCAGCCTTTCGCTTGATGCAAGCGGCGGGAGCCGCCACGGTGGTCGTTTTGGGCGCCTTCCTGGGAACGTATTGGCTTCGCGAACGGCGCAAATCGGCCCGGCAAAAGGATTCCGCAAGCGAAGGTACCGAAGGTTCTCCACCGTTTGAGGCGCCGGAAACGTTGCCGTCGACGGTATCCGAGAAAAAACCGGCAGGCGATACCGAATCGCATTGAAACCGTCGATGACACTCGCATTTTCCCGCATATGAAGGTGGCGAGGATGTGGAATTTCCCCATTGCACAAACCGGCGGCGTGTTTTGGCTTCCGCCTCCGGATTCGACGACCGCCCCACTCGTCGATTACGTTTTCAATTTCCTGTTCGGCGTCTCGATATTCTTTTTCGCGCTGATCGTGTTTTTGATGACGCTGTTCGTCATCCGGTATCGGCGCCGTCCCGGTCGCGAATCGCCGGAAAAGGCTCCGAGCCACAGCACGGCCTTGGAGATTTTCTGGTCGGTGATTCCGCTATGTATCGTCGTCTACGTTTTCGTCGTCGGCTATCGTGGATACATCGAAATGCGGGAGCCGCCCCCGAATTGCTATGAGATTCGGGTCACGGCTCAAAAATGGAAATGGTTTTTTACCTATCCGAACGGTTACGTCGACGAAAACCTGCACGTGCCGGTCGATCGGCCGATTCGGCTGGTCATGACCAGCCGTGACGTGATTCACAGCCTTTTCATCCCGGCGTTCCGCGTCAAAATGGACGCCGTCCCCGGGCGTTACACGAGCACGTGGTTCCAATCGGTCAAACCCTCGGAATACGACCTGCTGTGTGCCGAGTATTGCGGCGACGGCCACTCGGCCATGCTGGCCAAGGTGATCGTCCACAAACCCGGCGAATTCGAGAAGTGGCTGGAAGAATCGGCCAACGTCCTGAAAAACAAATCGCCGGTAGAGGCGGGAGAATACTACTACAACCGCATGGGCTGCGTTCAGTGCCACTCGATCGACGGTTCCCGCAAGGTCGGTCCCAGCTTTCTCGGCATTTGGGGGGAAACAGTTCAATTCACCGACGGCACCTCGGCCGTTGTGGACGAAAACTATGTTCGCGAGTCGATTCTCGATCCTTCGGCGAAGGTCGTCGCGGGTTACCCGGATCAAATGTCGGCCTACAAGGGAATCATCACCGAAGACCAGATCTACGTGATCATTGAATACATCAAATCACTCAAGCACGAGTAGGTCGGCACGGATTCAGTCGCTCCGCGCTCGTCCCGAAACATTTTGACGTTTACGATCCACGGCAAGAGATACACATGGCACAGGATCATTCGACAACCCAATCGTCCCAAGACAACTATTTGACGCATACCCGCGGATTTCTGTCCTGGGCGTTCACCCTCGATCATAAACGGATCGGGGTTATGTACCTGGTCGGTATTCTCGCCTCGTTGTTCCTCGGCGGCCTGTTCGCCCTGGTCATACGAACACATCTGGCCGAGCCCGCTCTCAAGTTCTCCCCCCAGGCAAGCGTGGGCGTCGAGGATAGCACGGAATCCACGCCCGGTACGGCGGACGATGCCGGTGCCGACCAAGAATCGGCGGCATCCGCTTCCGCAAGCACCTCAGATGTGACCGACAACGCGGCGGGCACGGATTCGGACGACTCCGCCCAAGCCGGCAAATCGACCGACGAAGACGCGGCGCGCGATCTATCGACGGACGTGACCGCGCCGGCGGCTGCTACGTTGGGCCAAGACCGCTCACACGAAGATGAGTATTTCATCACCGCCCGCCAGTACAACCACGTGTTCACATTGCACGGGGCCGTGATGATCTTTCTGTTCATCATCCCGGGAATTCCGGCTGCCTTGGGCAACTTTGTCATTCCCTTGATGCTCGGCGCCAAAGATGTCGCGTTCCCGCGTCTAAACCTTGCCAGCTTCCACCTGTGGGTGTTCGGCTTGATCTTTTTCGTCGTCGTTTTGGCGACCGGCGGCTTGGAAACCGGCTGGACCTTTTACACACCGTACAGCACGACGACGAATTCCGCGGTGCTGACGGCGGCGTTGGGCGCATTTATCCTGGGGTTCAGCTCAATCTTTACCGGCATCAACTTCATCACCACGATCCATACCCTGCGCCCTAAGGGAATGACGTGGTTCAAGATGCCGCTCACCTTGTGGGCGTTGTACGCCACGGCCATCATTCAGGTGTTGGCCACGCCGGTGTTGGGCATCACGCTGCTACTGGTCGGTGCCGAGAAGCTTCTGGGCCTGGGAATCTTCGATCCGGAACTCGGCGGCGATCCGATCTTGTTTCAACACTTCTTCTGGTTCTATTCACACCCCGCCGTGTACATCATGATCCTGCCCGGCATGGGCGTGATCAGCGAATTGGTGTCTACCTTCAGCCGCAAACATATTTTCGGGTACAAGTTCATCGCGTACTCGAGTGTGGCCATCGCGCTGTTGGGTTTCTTCGTTTGGGGGCACCACATGTTCACCAGCGGACAGTCGGTGCTGGCGAGCATCATTTTTAGCGCCCTGACGTTCAGTGTGTCGATTCCATCGGCAATCAAAGTATTCAACTGGTTGGCCACGATGTACAAAGGGGCGATTCACCTTGCCACCCCGATGTGCTACGCCTTGATGTTCATCTTTCTGTTCGGCATCGGCGGTCTGACGGGCTTGTTCCTGGGGACGTTGGCAACCGACGTTCATCTCCACGATACGTACTTCGTCGTCGCTCACTTTCACTATGTGATGTTCGGCGGCACGTTGGTCGCTTTCTTAGGCGGCCTGCACTACTGGTGGCCGAAAATGACCGGCAAGATGTTCAACGACACGGCCGGTCGGATCGCCGCTCTGTGCGTTTTCGTCGGAATCAACCTCACGTTCTTTCCCCAGTTTTTGTTGGGCACCCGAGGAATGCCCCGGCGCTATTACGACTACGCCGAGCTGCTGAAAACCCATCCGGAATACGCTCCGCTCAACATTATGTCGACGATCGGAGCATATTTGACGGCCATCGGCCTGCTGTTGACGCTGCTCTACCTGTTGCACTCC
The DNA here is from genome assembly GCF_054657455.1 of Thermostilla marina. Taxonomy (NCBI): domain Bacteria; kingdom Pseudomonadati; phylum Planctomycetota; class Planctomycetia; order Pirellulales; family Thermoguttaceae; genus Thermostilla; species Thermostilla marina. Next base: position 3,312,310 of record NZ_BAAHYR010000001.1, read on the forward strand.
TTATGGAAAGGCAAGCAAGCCCCGGCCAACCCCTGGGGAAGCAACTCGCTGGAATGGCACTGCCCGTCGCCTCCGCCGCACGACAACTTTCCGAAGCCGCCGGAATTGCCTGAAGATTTCGATCCGTACGACTATTCGAAGCTCGAGTACGATCCTGCAATCGGCGGTTACGTGGAAAAGACAGGGTAATCGAGACGACACCTCGCCGACACGATTTTGAACAAATCGTCACACCTCAATCGAGTGGCCTATGATGACCGAAAGCTCATCGACTTCCGTTTGTGATGCTACCGCCGATCACGAAACGCATCCCGCGTTCCTGGCACATCATTTCGAATCGCCGCGGCAGCAATTCGAGGCCGGGAAGCTCGGAACGTGGATCTTTCTGATCAGCGAGATCCTCTTTTTCAGCGGGTTGTTTTGCGCGTACACCGTCTATCGGTCGAATCATCCCGAGATTTTCATCTATGCTCATCAGTTTCTCGACAAGAATCTCGGGGCGCTCAATACCGTGGTGCTGATCTTCAGCAGCTTCACGATGGCCTTGGCGGTTCGCTACGCGCAACTGGGAAAACAAAAAGCCTTGGTAACGTGTTTGGCGATCACCTTGGCGTGCGCATTCGTTTTCCTGGGCGTGAAGTACGTCGAATACCAGCAGAAATGGAAGCACGGCTTGCTGTGGGCGAGCCGGTACCATCCTACGGTGCACGCGGATGAAGGTCACGACGACGCTTCCGAAGGTGCCCACGCGCCCGCCTCCGACACCCCGGAAGAGAAAAGCGGTCAGACCGGTGATAACTCACCCGAAGCTGAAATGGGCGGCGACGAAGGTCCTCGGAACGCCGGTATCTTCTTCAGCATCTACTTTGTCATGACCGGGCTACACGGGCTACACGTGCTCGGCGGAATGGGCGCCATCGCGTGGTTGCTCGTGCGGGCATCCAAAGGCGTGTTCGGGCCGCAGTATTTCGGACCGGTCGACTACGTCGGCCTGTATTGGCACTTAGTCGATCTGATTTGGATCTTCCTGTTCCCCTTGCTCTACTTGATCCATTGATACCGCAGCCTCCCACCGGTGGAGTTCGATGATGATGCAACCCCAATCCCACGACGAACACGGCAACGGAATCGGCCACGTCGTTCCGCTCAAAGTGCTTGTAGGCGTGTTTTTGGCACTCCTCGTGTTGACCTTTCTCACGTTGGCTGCAACGTGGGTCGATTTGGGCGAACTGAATTTGCTCGTAGCATTGGGAATTGCCACGGCAAAAGCGGCCTTGGTCGCTCTGTTCTTCATGCATCTACGATACGACCACCCGTTCAACGCAGTGCTGTTCGTAGCAGGATTGATCTTCCTTACCGCTTTTCTGGCAATCACGACGCTCGATACGCACCAGTATCAACCCGATGTCGAGGCTGCCGTCGAAAATCCGTTGTAAACGCGTCCGGCCACACGTGCACGGTCGCTCACCATTCCGGCGAGCGACCGTGGAGTGCCTTCTCCTTCTTTCCTGCAACAACCATCAGCGTGTCAGCCGAGCAGTGAGAACTCAACTCAGCGGTCCTTTCCGACGCGCAAGATCATCCACTGCGGATACGGTAACCAGTGAAAACTCGCCTCGTCGAGTTGCTGCATGTCGTCGTCGGTTAGTTCCAGTTCGGCAGCCGCCAAGTTTTGTTTCAACTGGTCCATACGCCGGGCCCCTACAATCACCGACGTCACGCGCGGTTTCCGCAACAACCAGGCCAAAGCCACAGCGGCCATCGGAACGTCGTGTCGCCCGGCCACTTCTTCGAGCGTCGCCAAGATCGTCGCGAGGCGTTTTTCATCGACCGGCAGAAAGCCTCCCATCGGTCCGCTCAACCGCGAATCGCTCGGCGGTTCGGCGCCCGGCCGATGCTTGCCGGTGAGCAGTCCACCGGCCAGCGGACTCCACGCGAGAATCGACAAGTTCCGGTCGTCGCACATGGGAACGATCTCGGTTTCGATATCACGGTGCAACAGGTTGTACAAGCCCTGGTAAGACTGGAACGCGACATAATGGTGCTTGTCGGATATCCACAGGGCTTTCATCATGTGCCACGCGGCATAGTTGGAAGCCCCGATGTATCGCACTTTTCCCCAACGCACCAGGTCGTCGAGCGCCCGCAGCGTTTCTTCGAGCGGCGTGAGGTGGTCCCATAGATGGACTTGGTAGAGGTCGATGTAGTCCGTCTTGAGACGCCGCAGCGACGCATCGACCGAATTCAGGATATGATGTCGACTCAAGCCGACGTGATTCGGATCGCCGCTCATCCGCATGCGTACTTTGGTCGCTAAGATCACGTCCTTGCGGCGACTTCCCAAAGCTTTTCCTAACAACTCTTCGGATTGCCCGTACGCATAAACGTCGGCGGTATCGAAGAAGTTGATTCCGGCATCCAACGCGGCGTGCACCATTTCGGTCACCTCGCGTTCGCCGAGGTTTCCGACCCCCCACTGGTTGTCGCCGAAGGTCATGGTCCCCAGGCACAATTTGGAAACGTACACGCCCGTGTTACCCAATAGACGCATTTCCATGGATTCTTGCTCCTCGATCGGTCATGGCCGAATTCGGTTTCCCTCTTGACACTCCAATGTTCGTTGCTCGCGTGTTCCCCTCTTTCCGGGAGGGCATTTCGTATTGTGGCGGGACCGGTACGAGTGTCAACCGACCGCACGCCGCACGACGCCGTGCCGACGGCCGGCTCGATAACATTCGTGGACGCCGTGTTTTGCTTGACCGTCGACGATGTAAAGTGTTATATTCAGGGCACTTACCGTGCTCGGCACCTTCGAGAAATCGCATGGAGCGAAAGGCCTGTCTCAGGCAACGGAGGGTAGCCGCATGTTGGACACACTCGGAATCGTGGACGTGTGTTTCGAGTCGAACGCCGAGCTCTCGCGGGTTACGCGACAGGTAGGGGGGAAATCTGTTCTCGAATGGGTCGTCCGCCGCGCAACAGAGGCCCAGCAATTCGACGGGGTTATCGTTCTCGCCCGCAATGCTGCGCAGAAAGAACACCTAAAGCGCCATGTGCCGTTGGACGTACCGCTATACGCGGCTACCGCCGACGACGTCTTAAGCTGTTGGGCAGAAACCTTGGCCGAGTTTCCGTGCCGCGCTGCAGTCCGAATTCCGCCGTTCTCGCCGTTGATCGATCCCACACTGTTGGACCGTCTCGTCGTCGAAGCTTCCTCCCGCCGATCGGAAAAGCCCGACTACATCGGGTTCATGCTGAAATGTGGAAAACCGGCAACTTTTTCGGCCTCACCGGTCTTCGGCGAGTGGTTTCTCCCCAGGGCAATTCACAAGGCGGCACGTTCGGCGAAAGGAAAATATCGCCATGATCCCACGCTCTACATCATTTCGCGTCCCAAGCAGTTTCGGCTCGAATGGCTGCCCTGCCCGACGGAGATCGACCGCGACGACGTCCGCCTGACACTGGAGGGTGACGAGGATCGCGAACACATCGAGGTCATCTTCGATGTGCTGGGCCCCGATTGCGATTGGCATCGAATCATCGAGTTGCTCGACTGCTCGCCGAGCTTGCGCAAAAAAATGGCCCAGTTAAACCACAAGAAGGCCGCCGAGAACCTCGTTGAACGCTAGGCAAAGTTTTTCTCGGCCCACGCGTACGGCAATTCAGTGCGCCGCAGCCGGCGACGGCAGCCAACGCGTATGCACGAAATGCGTGATAACGCGCGCTCCGTCATAAAGACCAAACTGCTTGTCGACATGCCCCTCGACGAAGGCAACCTTATTCATACCGTACACGTCGGAGGAAGCCTCGTCTTGCCCCAAGACGTAACCGCCGGCCGCCCGGATCGCGCCGCAACCATCGGCACCGTCACGCCCCATTCCGGTCATAATCACGCCCAGAGTATTTCGTCCGAACACGGCAGCCGCCGACTTCATGAGCACGTCGGCCGATGGTTTGTGTCCGGAAACGGGCTCCGAGTTCGATAGTCTCACGCGGGCGGAACCGGGACGCCCTCGCACAAGCATATGGTAGGCCCCGGGTGCGATGTAGACATGATTCGGCTTGAGGACATCCCCCTCGGCCCCTTCGCGAATCGTCAATTGCGATCGCGAGTCAAGACGCCATGCCAAGGGCTTGGTAAATTGGGCGGGCATGTGCTGCACGACGAGAATCGGCGGCATCGGCGGTTTGAGGGCTTCGAACAACACGCCCAAGGCCGGCGGACCACCGGTCGAGATTCCCAACGCAATACATTTGTCGGCAAGAAGCCGCTCTGCCTCACCTGACGGGGTTGAACGAGCCGGTGTGGTCGGCGTCCCCCCCGCCCGAGCAGGCGCCGCCGTCGGTCGATTGCGACGACGTTTTCGGATTTCCAGAATTCGTCGCACATTCGACCCGGCTGCCAAACGCACTTTCCGGACCAATTCGTCGCCCAACACGCGCTCGGCCGCAGCCCCTCGATCCGGCTTGGCAACGTAGTCGACCGCACCGCGATCCAGAGCATCCATCGTGATCGTCGCGCCGGCGTGCGTCAACGAGCTGACCATGACCACCGGTGTCGGCTTTTTGGCCAGCAACTCGTCAAGCGTTTGCAACCCGTCCATGCCGGGCATTTGTATGTCGAGCGTGATCACGTCGGGCGACAATGCCAAACACGCCGCGATGGCCTTCCGTCCGTCGGCTGCCGTTCCGACAACTTCGATATCCGGTGCCTTGGCCAGGTAATCCGAGATCATCTGGCGCATGACCATCGAATCGTCGACGACCAATACCCGGATCTTCCGTCGCGTCCTCACGAGTCGACTCCTTGCGAAGCGATCAAGCAGATGACAGAGCGGCCGCTTCCGCGAGCGAATGCGGCAAGATGCTCCCGCCGGGCGATCCCCCGGCCGCCAATCTCAGGTGGGCTGATCAAGTGTAGCTTGCGGCCAAAGGTCGCATTGGCAACAATGGCATCCTTCGCATTCTCCGCGCATCCCCCCAACAGCAGGACGGAACGATTCTATCGGTCAAGCCGGGGGGAGAACGACACTCTTCGGCACGTGACACCCCACTGTCAAGGGGCTCTAGTCACGTCGTTCCGGAACCGAATCGCCCGCAAGTCGCCATATTCGCTCGCATTCACCTCGGGAGAACACCCGAATCAACGGTACCTCGTCAAGTCCGAGCGCCTTAGCGCCCGTCGCACCCAATCGTTTTTCCCAAGCGGCTCGCCCCTGAAAGAACAATACGCGGTCCAACCGACTCCACGCGCTGGGGCGATGCTGAACGACGTACCACTGAGTATCGTCCCGCATTCCCAACACCGGCTCGAAATTGAAACGCCCCCAATTGCGAAGTAGTCGCAGGTTGTCCGGCGGCGCCGCGGCGAAACCGACCGTCGCGTCGGTCGGCGTGTGGGCGTCGAGCCACTCGAATGTTCGGTCATCAAGCGAATCCCAATAATATGTCGGCTCCATCCCGCACCTCGTTGCCCCCGGCAATCCGCCGATAAGCAAGTTGTAGTGCGACAGCCACGAAGGTGCATATACGATCATCGGCACCATGCCCCCGGCAAGCATCGCCACCATGCCGAGTCGGAAGAGTCGCCGCTGCCGAAACCGTCCCGCTGTAGACCAAATTGCATCGAAGCCGACACCGGCCAGAAGTGCCGCAAAGATGAAGCTCGGCAGAAAGAGGCGAATTCCGTCGTGGGGCGGAACACCGGGAATCGCGCGAATCACGACCAATATCCCCCAATTCGCAACAAGAACGGCAATCAACTCGTTCTTGACCAGGCCCGGCAAATCTCGGCCGCTTTCGGTGGCTCTCTCGGCATACCGCCGCAACCGGCCGAACGCCCATGTGCCCCATTGCGCGACGGCCCACCCGAAACACACCAACGTGCCCGCCGGTAGGGCAATCGCCGTCCACACGAGTCCGTTATACCACGGCAACGGATAATCCAAGTTGTACAAACGCCCGAAGAACATCGTCGAAATGTTGAGTCCTCCGAGATCTCTTCGGTGTGAATTCATCCACAAGAATCGCCCAATCCCATCCATCGGCGAAAACCAAATAGGCGGATTCACGGCGACAAACACCAGCAGGGCCGTCGCCACACCGAACAAATAGCGCCCCCAAAGCTTTCTTTCGTACGTAAGTGCGACGAACGCGAACGCCGCGGGAGCCACCCACCCCGTGGCTTTACAGCTCATCGTCAGCCCCAAGAACACGCCCCAGCCACCCCATTTGATCCATTCAGGCGAGCGATGAGGAAAAGCGCACCATGCCAGCAACCAACATGCCGTCAATGGCCCGTCGAACGAAGCAAAATGGGCGTGGGCAAACATTCGCGGAAAGAGAACAATGGCCGCCGTCGCCGCACATGCGGCTCGGCTACCAAATCGTTTGTCCATTTTTCGAAACGCCCATCCGACCGCAATCGCGAAAAGCAACATCGGTCCCCAGCGCCAACGTGTCAACGGGTCGAACGTGGACGGCGCGACAAGGTGGCCGAGCGCGATGACAAGTCCGTAGAACGCAGGATGGCCCTCCCGCTGAATCGTATAAGGCCAATGTTGCAGGACGGTTTCGCGAGAAAACGCCTGAGAAAGCGGCACACCGGCGGCCACCGATCGAAGCCACGATTCGACGGCCGCGGCCCTGTCGATGGCATTTCCTTCGTCCCAGGCCATCGGCAACATGCGCGACGTAGCGATGAGCGTTCCGAAAACGGCGACCGCAACGAGCCAGGGAATCAGCTGCCGTCGAAGTGCTGCCGAAAACCGAACGCACCGGACCGTCTTTCGCTTGTCGCTTACTTCCCGGATCATGGCCCTATTATAGATCGGGCCGGATCCTCCGGGCGACGGGGGCGAGCAGAGACCGTTTCGCCTCTAGTCCGCGGCAACGGTCGTCAACTCTTCATGTACGGCCCGCACGAGCGAGGCGGTAAGCGACGTTTTTTGCTCGGCATAGCCGATCAACAACGCCAAGTCGCACAGTCGATTGATCACTCGCGGCACACCGTGTGTGAGCGAGTAAACCGTCTCGAGTGCATCATCGTCGAACGGAATTTGCGGACATCCCGCGGCCTTCAAACGATGGACGACGTACTCGCGGGTTTCTGCAGGTTGAAGAGGGCGGAGCAGACATTTCACCCCGAACAGTTGCTCCCAATGCGGGTGGCGTTCGAAAAACGGAAGCAGGGCTGGTTGTCCCACGATAAGCAGCGTAAGCGGCGGTTTCCCGTCTGCATGGAAATTCAGCAACAATCGAAGCGTGTCCCACGCGCGGAGGTCGTCGATCAAGTGGGCTTCGTCGAGCACCAGGACGGCGTGCCGCCCCTCCTTGGCGTTTTCCTGCAAGAACTCTTGAATTCGATGCACGACTTTTGCCGGTCGTGCCCCCGCCTCGTCTTCAGAGATCGCCCCCAACTCGATGGCCAAATAAGCCAAGAGTTCTTCGGCAGGCAATTGCGGAAATCCCACGTGCAACACCGGCACGGCAGGCTCTCGAAGATTCGATCGGATCAAATCGGCGATCAAGGTCTTACCCGTGCCGCCTGCGCCCGTCAACAATGCCGCCCCGTGTCGGCTTTCGACCGCATACCGTAGTTTGAGCAATGCAGCCTGATGCGAGGCACTTGGAAAATAGAAACGCCCGTCCGTGCCGTTCTCGAAGGCCTTGCAGTCGAGTTGCCAATATGCCTCGTACATGGTCAGATTCCGATCCTGGTCGCTGCGTTCAACCGGCAAGGCGTTCCACCGTGGACCGGCGGGCGAAATTCTCGATGACTCCCAAAATCGGAGGCGAAGCCTCGCCGGGCGCACTGTCGAGCGTCGTCGAAACCCGTCCCGATCGCTGCACTCGAATCACGCCGTCCACTTCCGATGTCGCTTTTTCTACGTTCGCTCGGCTACCCAAGTCCACGACGACCAAATCGTAGCGACTTCGCAACCGGTTTACTAAAGCCTCGCGCAGACGACCGGCAACTCGGCTCGTTTCACTCCGCACGGCGGGCAACAAGACGATTCGATCGGCGAGCGACTCGATCGCACAATCCGCCATCGTTTCGATCGACTCGCATCGGTTCCATCCGAAATCAGTTTTCACCCGCAATATTCCCGCCAAAGCTGCGGTTTTCGTGTCGCCGTCGATCAGTAAGACGCGACATCCCAATCGCGAGCAGCAAAAAGCAAGTGCGACCGCAATAGTCGACGCGCCGACTTTCGCCGTTTCGCCCTCGATGCCGATGACAGGCGTTTCGCCCGTTGCGTGGGCGTGCTTGACAAGCCGCCGCGCCAATCGAGACAACCCCGACTCGGCAAGACGTACGACTTCGCCCGGTCGACGAAAGCCGTCGACTTGGTAACTTGGACGCCATCGATGGGGATCGAACGTCTCCGCTTCCTCCGATCGCTCTTCGATCGCTGCCGTGTCCTTTGCCTCTGCTTGAAGGTCTTCGATGGCCTCCGCATCGTCTTCGTGCAATTCATCTTCGGCGTCGTTCGTCTCGCCGGCATCGTCACCGCGACGAGGGCTTTCCGCCCCATGGTCGACCGAAGAAGCGAGGATGTCCTTCGCGTCCGTCTCCGAATTGCAACATACCGCATCCGTTTGTGGTTCAACGGCCGGATCATCCTCGCCGTGCGCGGTACTCTTGTCGATCGGGCGACACGACCCGTCAGCCGGTTCCTGCACGTCGGTTACTTGAGGTCGACTTATCGGAGCGCCGTCGATCTCCGGCTCGGTGCCCGCGTTCTCTTTCGAAACAATCGCGTTCTCTTTCGAGGCACCGGTCATGGAACCGGCTACCGACATCGATGTCGCAAACAGCTCTTCGCATCGAGCGGCCGGCGCCACGACAAACTCGGAAACGGCCGTGTTCGGAGCGTCCTCCGTGAGCTCGCGCGGCACGTCGGCGGAAGGCTGAGACTCGGAACACGATATCTCGTCTTCTTGGGACAAGCGAATTCGCAGCGGCACGTCGGCCTTCGCCGTCTCGTCCCGATCGCTCGCTGCCGCGGGAAAGCCGCCGGCCGGAGTTTTGACATCGCTGGTTTCACCGGCGTCGGCCTCCGCATCCAACTCGAGCAACAACTCGTCGAGAGCGATCGTCCCACGGGCCGCGGCCTCCGACACACCCGATCGTTGCCGATGCATGTAGGCTTTAATAAAGGCCTGGTCGAGTGGCGTCATAGCGGTTCGTTCCCGGATAAGAGGCAGGAGTTCCTTGCTGCGAACCGGGGTAGCCGTTGTACTCGCCGCTCGGCGGATACGCCCCGGCCCCGTAACCCGCACTCGTTTGCGGCGTGTAGCCGTAGCCGCCGACAGGCGTTTGATACGCCGGTGCCGACGGAATGTACGGCGTCACACTTGCGTTCGGTGAAGACGCCCCTGTCGCCGCCGGATAAACCACTTGCGGGGTCGTCGGTTGAGCGATCGGATCGGCCGGATATCCCGTACTGGGAATCGACCGCTGCGGCGAGACTGACGCCCCGTAACTATTTCCATTGCTCGGCCGCATCCCCACCCGGTAAGCGGGCTGATCGTACGTTGCCGCGCCCGTCATCCCACTCGGCGACGACTGGGGGTAGACCGGCTGTGCTGCCGTGTCCGCACTCCAAGTTTGCGATGCGGACGCGGGCGTTTGCCCGTAGCCGCCTGTTGTCGACGGATACCCGTAACTCCCTTGCGAATACGTGACACCTTGCGGGTTGGCAACGGCCGGTCCGTTTCCGGTAGCGGGATAACTTGGCGCAATATCAGGGGCTTGCGGCGAATAGCTCGCAGGATTCTGCGCAAGCGTGGGCTGCGCCGGATAGAATCCGGCGGAAGCGTCCGTCCGCGGATATTGCACGCTCGGCTCGGGAGCGAACCCGGTGCCGGATGCGTCGGGAGCGGGATAACCCACGGGCCCCTGTCCGCCCATCGACGGATCACTCCAAGCGGCTGGGCCGCCGACAGGACTCGGAACCCGAGCTCCGACCGCCTCGTTTACCGGAGCGGGTGTCAATTCGTTCCCCGGCCCTTGAATCGCAGCGGTCGGCGGCACCGTCCCGACGCCGGAATTCTCGTTTGAGCTTCCCCACGAATTACCGGGCGGCAAGTCGTAGCCGAACATTGATTTCGTGGGACCTTGGTAACCTTCCGCAGTCGCCTCGGTGCTCTGCTGCGCGTCCCAAGCAAAGCCCAAACTTTCGGGCGATTCCGCTTGGGTAGTCGCCGGCACTTGTGCTGCCTCCGGATTCCACAAAGGCGCTTCGGGAGCATCGGGGGCAGGGTTTTCGGGCATCCACGCTTGATCGCCCTTATCGCCCTTCCAGCCGCTGGACAACGCCACCCACACAGCCAGCACGAGCACCCCACCGACGACAACCGACCCAGCGATTTTTACCCAATTCGTCGAACTACCGTTCATTTTTGCCCAGGCTCCTGTTGATTCTTCCGCCTGCAGCTCGTCTTCCGGCTCATTGAGATCCGGCAACCGGACCAAGACCCGATCACTCGATCGGTGAACCTCATCCCTCACAGTGGGGCGTTCCCGACCGACCTCGCGTTCACGACCGTCAAATTGACCCATAGGATTCCCCCTTATTTTGCGGGGATGCACACGAACCCGGGGTTTACCCCGAGACAGATGTCCCGACTGTTGCCCTCTAGATCGGCACCGGTTGTGCGAATCTTGAGGATCGTTTGGATTGGGCAAGATTTTCAGGTCAGGCAACCAAGAAAGGCACTACGTCGACAAAACCAAATTCTGCGAAACTCAGGCTTGCAGAATTGCGCAAGTACGATATATTGCAACTACGCAAACAAGCACTTCAATTCGTCAATGCAGGTACTTTGCAATGCTCAATGACCGTGAATGTGAATTGCTCGCGGGGTTTTTCTCCCTGTTTGCCAATCGCACGAGGCTGCGAATTCTCTGCGTGCTCAAAGAAAAACCTGCAACGGTATCCGAGTTGGCCGAGCAAGCGGGCGTAACGCTGCAAAACGTGTCGCAACACTTACGCCTGATGCGAGAAAAGGGGGTCGTTTCCCCTCAACGAGCCGGACAGCACGTGGTGTATCGGCTCGCCGACCCGCGCATCGTCCAAGCTGCCGCGTTGTTACGAGAAGCGGTCGCCGACCTCTTGAAAAAGCGGTACTTGGCGGTCGAAGCCGACAACGCCCCATTTTCGGACGCACCTGTTACCTAAAACGCCTTTCCCGCATCGAACGCATTGATAGCGATCCCACGCACACCGACTTTTGGGATGGACGGGTCCTCATGTTCCGCAAACCTGTTTTATGGCTGACCCCGTTGGCTGTTTCCGTGCTTGTCGGAATTGCCGGCGGCGCGTTGTACGTCACGCGTCCGCCCCGCAAGGCGCCGGCCGACGATCCTTGGACGAGAATGCCTCCCCCAAAACCGCACACCGACCACAGCAACCTAATCACCGGCGAATTGAATACCGGACCTGACGTCACCCGTAAGTGCCTGGAATGTCATCCGGACGCCGCCAAAGAGGTCATGAAAACGGAACACTGGACATGGCTCGGCGACGAAGCCGTGTTACCCGACGGTCGCGTCGTTCCGATCGGAAAGCGAAACGTGATCAACAACTTCTGTATCCACGCGCTCCCCAACATCGGCGAGTGTTCTTCGTGCCACGCCGGATACGGCTGGGAAGACGAGCATTACACGTTCGACGAGGAAACGAACGTCGATTGCCTCGTTTGCCACGACCACTCGAATACGTACGCCAAGGGTGAAGCAGGGCTTCCGTTGCCGGATGTCGATCTGGTCGCCGCGGCGAAAAGCGTGGGACGTCCGACTCGCGTGAATTGCGGCGGCTGCCATTTTTCGGGCGCGGGCGGCGACGGCGTCAAACACGGCGACCTGGATAGTTCGCTCTACGAACCGACGGAACGAATCGACGTCCATATGGGGCGTCTCGATTTCGCCTGTGTCACGTGCCATCGCACCGAGCACCACCAAATCGCCGGTTGCTCGATGTCGGTCTCAACCGGCCGACGGCCTCGCGTCGAGTGCACGGACTGCCACGCCGAGCGCCCGCACAACGACGACCGATTGGACGGTCATACGCGCAGCGTCGCCTGCCAAACGTGCCATATTCCTCGCATGGCAATCGATGTGCCGACGCAAATGTACTGGGATTGGTCACAGGCCGGTGAGGATCGCGGCATCGAAAGTCGGTTCGTCTACCTGAAGAAAAAGGGCGCCTTCGAGTACGCCCAGAACATACCGCCGGAATACTACTGGTACAACGGGCGATCCGAGCGTTACATCACCGGCCAAATGATCGACCCGAACGGGCCGGTGTATATCAACCGTCCTTTGGGCGGGCCCGACGATCCCGAGGCAAAGATTTGGCCCTTCAAGGTACACCACCAAAAGCAGCCTTACGATACCGAGAATCTGGTTTTGCTGACGCCCAAAACTTGGGGCCCTGGTGGATACTGGACGGAATTCGATTGGGACAAGGCGCTACGTTTGGGATCCGAGGTTACGGGCGTCCCCTACAGTGGACGATTCGACTTCATCGAAACGGTCATGTACTGGCCGCTGTCCCATATGGTCCAACCCAAAGAACGGGCATTGCAATGCACCGACTGCCACGGCGCCGGCGGCCGCATGGATTGGGAACGACTCGGCTTCGACGGCGATCCGGCCTTTCGAGGCGATCGTCGCCAAATGAGTTTGCTTCGCACCGGTATCCGATCGAACACCAAGTGATCCTCGGGAAATCACGATGCCCAAGACTTTGCTATCGTTCCGAATTCGACAATCGTTTTCCCAGGCGAGACGGTGCCTCGGTTCGTCGGCCTTCCTTATCGCGATGCCGGTCGCCGTGATGATTGCCTGCATGGTCGATCCATACTATGCCTCGGCCGATACGAAATCGTCGCCGCCGTCCGTCGAAAGCGAGGCGACCGTCGGGCCAACACGTCTGCATCCGCCGATCACGTTGTTGGATCGCGACGGCAATAACGTGCTCGAATCGCAGGCTCCGGTTTCTCCCATGCGTACCTGCGGTGCCTGCCACGACACGGCGTACATTTCCGATCATTGCTACCATGCTTGGTTGGGATTGGACCCAAAGTCGCTCGAAGCCGGCACCGTCTCGGGGCATTCCTGGGATGCCGGCGAAGGCGGTTGGGGGCGTTGGAATCCCTTGCTGTATCGGCAGCTTACTCTGCCGGGCGACTCCCAGCTCGACTTGGGAATCGCCGACTGGATTCGCATCTTCGGCTGGCGTCATCCCGGCGGCGGTCCGGCCGTCACAGGGTTCGGCAAGACACCATTGGATCGGGCCGACGCCGAATCGTCTCCCCCCCAGAACGGTGTCGATCCGAATCGTCAGGTGCTCGACACGTCGACCCGAAAACCGATTGCGTGGGATTGGCAAGCTTCCGGCGTCGTCGAGCTCAATTGTTTCCTTTGCCACACGAAGCATCCCGACAATGAAGCGCGGGTCGCCGAACTTGGTGCAGGCCGTTTCGCCTGGGCGGCCACGGCTACACTTGCAGGCTCCGGTGTCGTATCGCGTTCATCGGATAAGGCTCCTTGGACGGTCGATCCGTCGAAGTTGACCGAAGGCCAAGTTTCCGCCGAAACGCTCGGCCTTGGCGTCCCCCAGTCTGAAAACTGCGGTGCTTGTCACGGAAAAGTGTGGTTTAGCCGTGAACCATTGATGATCGAGCTTTCACCGCGTCAATGGTCGACTGCCACGAAGGGACAAGTGTTCTCACCGCAACGGATTTCCGAGTCGGCCGTTAACCTGAAAAACCGCGAAAAGCTGGCAAGACCTTGGGACGTCCATGCCCAAGCGATACTCGATTGCCGAAGTTGCCATTTCTCTTTGAATGATCCGGCAATGCACCGGCCGTCGCAGGATATGCGTCCAAGGCATCTGCGGTTCGACCCCCGTCGGATCACTACCGAAGAGTTTCTTCAACGCCCAAGTCACGACTTTGCGAAAGGCAGCACGGCACAAGGCCGAATTGCCTCGCACTTGACCGATACCATGCGATCCTGCCGTGATTGCCACGACGCCGCGTCGACGCACCAGTGGCTTCCCTATCGCCGTGTACACTTCGACCGATTGGCGTGTGAGGCCTGCCACATTCCGCGGACCTATGCGCCGGCCCTGGCATCGATCGATTGGACGACGATCGATGAAAAGGGCCATCCACGTATCACGTGGCGAGGTATCGAACATCCCGAAGAGGCGACAAGTTCGGTGGTTACCGGCTTCGAGCCGGTTCTCTTGCCGCGTACCGATCAAGACGGCAAAGACCGGCTGACGCCCGTCAATTTGGTTGCGGCATGGTATTGGATGACCGGCGGCGACGCCCCCCGGCCCGTGCGTCTGGCCGATCTTCAAGCCGCCGTTCGTGCCGGCGATGGCTACCATCCCGATATCCTTGCCGTGCTCGACACGAACCAAGATGGTCGGCTCGACGAAAAAGAGCGTGTCTTGGATACCGCGGCCAAGGTCGAAGCCGTTCGCAAACGTTTAGAGGCTGTCGGTATTGCCGATCCGAAGCTGGTCGGCGAGGCGGTTCCCTTCGAGCTGCACCACGGCGTCGGCCGCGCCGAAGATGCCGTCAAGGATTGTGAAAGTTGCCACCATCCGCAGTCGGCGGCTTCGCGCGTGCTTGATTTCGGTCCCGAACCGTACGGCTCCTCGATCGCCCTTTCGCCGGGCACGGGATTGGCCCCGACCGGCACATTCAAACGCCACCGGAGCACATTGACCTACCGGCCGGAGGTTGAATCGCACGGCTACTACCTGCTCGGCCACAGTTCGCAATCGACGATCGATATTGTGGGATTGCTGCTCACGGCCGCAACGTTACTTGGCGTCGCCGTTCACGCCGGTCGTCGGATCGCCCGAACCCGCACATCAGGTAAGTTTGCGCACTGAACATTTCCGCATTCAGCGAGAACCCGACCATGGCTAAGCGAGTCCTCATGTACTCGGCCTACGAACGAATCTGGCACTGGTGCCAGGCGGCGGCCATTTTGACGTTGGTCTTCACCGGCATCGCCATCCATGCGCCGCATTACCTTCCCTTTGTTCGCTTGGAATTTGCCGTCTGGATTCACAACGCGCTTGGGTTGCTGTTGGTTCTCAATGCTTTTTTGGGATTGTTCTACTACGTTACCACGGGCACGATCCGCCAATTCCTGCCGCAGCCCAACGACTTCTTGACACTCGCCGCCAAACAGGCAAGGTACTATCTCGTCGGCATCTTTCGCGGTGAACCACATCCCCTCGAAAAAACGCCGGAACACCGGTTGAATCCGCTCCAGCAGATCACTTACCTGAGCATCTTGAATGTGTTGCTGCCTTTTCAAATTGTGAGCGGCCTTCTCATGTGGGGCGCTCAATATCGCCCCGAAAGCGTTGCGGTCTTGGGTGGGCTGAGAACCGTGGCGGCAATTCACTTGGCTGGGGCATGGCTGTTCGGAGCCTTTCTGATCGCACACGTCTATCTGACCACGACCGGCCCCACGCCGACTACCTATCTGAAGGCCATGATCTTCGGATACGAAGAAACGGAAGACGAAACCGACGGTGAGCCGGCAAGCTCCGGCACGATTGCAACATGACAACTCCTCCGTGAAACACGGCACGATAACAGCGCAGGTGACTCCGATGAACCCGATCCAATCCGACTCCGAATCCCAGGTGTTCGACAAGACCCAAACGTACTGGAACCCCTACCTAGCCGGGACGGCGCTAGGCTTGGTACTCTTCGGTTCGTTCTTCGTCGCCGGATCCGGACTCGGGGCTTCCGGCGGAGTATCTCACCTCGTGGGAGCGATCGTCCAGAAGATTTCTCCGCGAGTGTGCAACGGTAATCTATACTTTGCGCCCATTTGCGGCGGCGCGGCAAACTCGCTGGATCACCGCATGGTGTGGATGGCGTTGGGGGTCATCCTCGGCGGTTTCGTATCGGGATTTGTAGCCGGCCGTTTGCGGCCGCAAACATACAAAGGACCCCGTATTGGGATCCGCACACGCTGGCTCTTTGCCTTCGCCGGAGGAAGCCTCATGGGTTGGGGCGCCGCGATGGCGCGAGGGTGCACCTCGGGACAGGCCCTTTCGGGCGGTGCCGTGCTTTCTGTCGGCAGTTGGGTCTTCATGATCATGATCTTCGTCGGCGGATACCTGCTCGCCTGGCCGATGCGCCGCCTGTGGACATAATGCCCTACCGCCCTTCGACAAAAAATCGATCGTCGAGATCGAGGAGAATCAAACGATGTTCGCCCCGCTGAATTGGACCGGACCACTCGCCACGCTCGTCATCGGGTTTCTGTTCGGTTTCGTGTTGGAACGTGCCGGATTCGGCAATTCACGAAACCTTGCCGCGCAGTTTTACCTGACCGATATGCGGGTGCTGAAGGTCATGTTCACCGCCATCGTGACGGCCATGATCCTGGTATTTGCCTGTTCGGCGATCGGGATCTTGGATTTCGACATGCTCTGGGTTCCGCCCACCCATCTCGGACCGGCAGTGGTCGGCGGACTGGCTTTGGGCTTCGGTTTTATTCTGGGCGGTTATTGTCCCGGCACCAGCCTCGTCTCGGCCGCCACGCTGAAGATCGACGGCTTGTTCTTCGCGTTGGGAGTGGCATTCGGGATTTTCGTCTTCGGTGTCACCGCTCCCGCGTACGCCGGCTTTTGGGAATTTACCGGGGCGATGGGACGTCTCACGTGGGCCGATGTCCTTCACGTCGATGCGGGCATCCTTGTCTTGGCCGTCTTCGTGATGGCAATCGGGGCGTTTGCCGCCGCCGAACTGGCGGAGCGCACGATCGGACGCAATCGCAAGCCAAGTGCCGTTCTACCGGTCTCGAAACGAACACTCACCGGCATCGTCGGCTTAGGAACCGCGATCGTCTTGACGACTGTCGTCATCGGTCAACCCGACCTCGAGCGGCGCATGACCATGATGGAACACGAACTTGCCGCAAAACTCGACTCACGGGAAGTGTTTGTCGATCCGGCCGAGGTTTACGAGCTGATGAACAACCGGCAGCTTCGTGTGCTGCTTTTGGATGTTCGCCCCGAACCCGACTACAATCTGTTCCATTTGCGCGACGCCCAGCGCATCGACGTCGACGAGTTGACCCCCGAACGTATTCGCTCGATTCCGGTGGAAGCAGTCGTCATCGTCATGTCGAATGACGAAGCCGCTGCTGTTGAAGCATGGCGACGCCTGGCGGTATTCCGCAACACGAACGCGTACGTTTTGGCGGGAGGCGTCAATCGCTGGCTCGACCTGTTCTATGCGAAAAAGGAAATCCCCGATTCGGATACGCCGCCTCAAGGAAATGACACGTTTCGCTACGCCGACGCTTTCCACCGCGATCCCACAATTACACCGGTCGCCCTGGGGGATCGCCCCGCGTTTGCCCAAGTGGACGCCAAAACTCCCACCTTGAATCGAGAGTACACCAAGAAGGTTCACTTGAAGACGACCCTGAAAGCCCCCAAAGGGGGCTGCGGCTGACCGGCTCCTGCCGCCCGCAAAGACAGAAAAACGGCGCAACCTGGGCAACCTCAAGTTGTAAACCAGCCTTGTCGTCCCGGTTCGGTTTCTTTACGATCTCGATCGGTAAACAACGACAGGGATGGTTTGCGCACGCGAGAGCCACGGTCCATGGAAGGACGAACCGCGAATCGCAGGAAGACGAGGTGCGTCCGGCTGCTGCGGCACGTCGCCCGCCGGCGAGTGCGGCGGGTACTCCGTCATCTTGCCACGATCGGCGTTCTTTTGCTTCCGATCGTTATGGCAAGCTGCGCAACACCGGTCTTTCGCGTACCTTGGAAGCCGTCGGCGCGATCGGAAAACATCGAAGAACCGTCTCCGTCCGGCGCGATCTCGAATCAAGCGATGAGCCGTCCGGACGCGGTGGATGAAGAAACGTCGGTTCCGGATGTATCACCGGGATTTGCGCCGGGCCCGTCTTCCGAGGTGTCGTCCGCCCCTGAAACTCCTTCACCGTCTCAGCCGGCCGCGGAATCGGCTGCGCCGCCCATGACGGTCGCCTCGCTTGTCGCGGAACTCGACCGAGAAGGATTGTTGGACGCCCAATCGCGGCAGCGCCTCATCGACGATCTTTCCCAGACTCCGCCGCAATTGTGGCCGCAAATCGTCGCTACGTTTCGGGCTACCTTGAGTTATCGCAAGCAACATGCGCAGCGAACGCATCAACGCGTGGAGGAAAGCTTTGCGAACCTGGAACAGGCCGGTTCTCACACAATCCCGACCGCGGTATCCGGGAACATATCCCCCGGCCCGTACGGGACGGCCGTGATCCCTGCAACGGCGGGCATTCCCTCCCCTCCGGCCGCGCCTGAAACCGGTCGTTTTCCCGGCGATTCTGAGTCGGCGTCTTCAGGACCGCCATCCTCCACGAACGTGTCGTTGCCGATATCGAACGGCAAACAGATTCCCGACGAGCGCGCCGAAAACCACAAATCGGCACCTGCAGAGGCCGACCGCGACCCTCTTGCCGACAACGACACCGCAAACGAGGTGGCCGATACGTGTTCTCTGCCCAAAGACTGGCGTGAAGCCGTCGAAGCGGCGATCAAGCACCTTCGCATGCGCATTGATGACGCTACCGACCAAGAGGAAGCTTATCGGCTGCAATTGAAACTGCGTCTTCTCGAAGCGGCCTTGGGACGTCGCGACGAATCCATGGACCCAATCGCGGGCGTCGATCCGGCGCTGCAAGACTACTGGAGCACACAGTTTTTCGTCTATTCGCTGCTTGAAAATCTATCGGTCGATGAACCGTCTGCTGCACAGTTGGCCGAAGCTCGCGACCACTTGCTTCATGCGGCAAGCCGTCTCGGAGAACGATGCGACGTCATGGTCAAAAACGTGGCATTCGTCACATCGGTACAAAGCTGGGGAGTTTATACACCGTTCGACAAGTACGAATTCGTTCCCGGCCAGAAAGTTTTGCTTTATGCCGAAGTCGAGAACTTGGAAGCCGTGGCCTCGCCGAAAGGATACCACACCGCATGGCGATGCAGCTACGAAATCTTCGACGAACAAGGGCATCGCATCGCCGACTACGAATATCCGTCGGCCGAAGAATTCTGTCGCGGTCGCCGACGCGACTTCTTCATCAGTTGCCAATTCGCCCTGCCGGAGTCGATCTCGTCGGGGAAACACACGCTTCGCTTGACCGTAGTCGACGTCAACAGTGATCGCATCGGGCACGCGTCGATCGATTTTCGGGTAAAGGGAACAGCAGCGCCCTAAACGAAGGGCCCCAAACCGCAACCGGTCGAGCTCAATTGCCTCCGGCGGCGATCAATCCCAGCGACAGCTTGCTCCGCACGAACCGTTTGGCAGTTTCGGCGTCGTCATCGAGTGTTCCCCAACTCCGCGATTTCAGCCGCTGTTCGACGGCGGAGGAAACTTCTTCCGCAGCACGTTGCGGCGTCCTGGCAAAGGCCTCGATCGGCTCGATGGGATCGTCCACCACGTCCCGGTCTGTCGCACCGGTCACGACCAACTCCGTGTCAACGGGCATCGGCAACGTCGGCGTCTCGTTGGGGGCATTTTCCTGAGCCACCGGTCGAGAGCTGTCGCCGTCCCTTTGCAACAAGGACAATATGCCGACCATCAACAAGATCCCCAAAGTCATGCCGGTAAGCACTCCTACCCAGACCGGCATCGACTCGAAACTCCATCGCTGCCGCGAACGCCGACTGACCTCCCGATAGACGGCAGCCATGATTTGCTCTTGGCGGTCTTCCGAAAAAGCCGGACGCAAATAATCGGCCTCCGTCTTCAGCCGTTCCGCCAATTCGATTTCGGCTCTACGTTCGTCGATGTTCATGGCCGTCTCAATCCTTCCTCACGCGAGAAGCGGTCGTCCGCTTGCTGCGCTGCGGCGGTGTGGGATCCAACTTTTCCAGGTACGGGACGAGTTTTCGTCGGGCGCGGAATAACGACGTCTTGACCGCCGTTTCCGACATCTCCAACACGGAGGCCACGTCCCGGATGCTCATGTCCTCGACATAAAACAGCCACAATGCCGTAAACTGATCCTCGGCCAGTACCTCGGCGGCGGTAGCCCAAAGGAATCGCCCCGAATCATCCGATTCGATGGCCCCTGAAGGATCTTCCTCCGCGGCCGGTCGCCCTTCGAATGCGGCATCGTTAGCCACCGGCCGACGCTTCCGTTGGGCGTTCAACAAAACGCGGTGCGCCAAGGTAAACAACCACGGCCGGAAGCTGCCGTCCGTCCGACACAAGTGAAGCTTTCGAAACGCCCGGACGAACGTCTCCTGTACCAAATCTTCCGCTTCGTGCCGATCTCGGGCTTTGCGTATCAAAAAGTGAAGCACCGGTACTTGGTATCGGCGCACGAGTTCCTCGAACGCCGCCATCGCGCCGTCTTGCGCGAGGGCGACCAATTCTTCATCCGTCAAGGTTCTCAACGCACGCTCGATCGGCATCGACTATCTATGTTCTCGGCGATTTTCCTTTGACCAGATATCAATCCACGTCATTTTGCCTCGTCTGCTTTCGGCGCTGCAACCTCGCCGAAGCGTTCCATGAGCAACTCGCCGACGGTTTGACGCGGCGCCCGCCACGTACCGGTCACCAAGTTTCCCGAAACCGTCACGCGTGCGAGATTCAAAAGGGCTGTAACATCGGCCTCGTCGGCAAACTGAAGCTTGCCGAGTGCGATGATGCCAACCAGCGCATCCCGCAAATCGACGGCGATACTCGCCGAGTCGAGACGAACCGTTCCCTCGACGAATACCTCTTGGCCGGACTCCCCAATCATCAAGGTCGCATGTTGGATACGGCGAATCAAAGGCGACATAAACGGAAGTCGAACGCCACCAACCTTTTCAAACCAAAGATGCACGATCGTTCCCGGAGGAACCGCAAGATTGTCGTCCGGACTTGATCGCGTCCACGACGGCGCAGCACCGGCAACAACATCCAGCACGGCTTTCACCGTATCTCGATCATGCCCAAAGACGATTCGATCATCGTCCAGGAAAACTCCATACACCCGCCGTGAGGAATTGTCGTCGTTCCAAATATGGATGGTATGCTCTCGGTAGGTCTCTGCACGGTAGTCGTCCCGCAACTGGAAAAGCGCCAACACTCGCTTTTGCTCCAACTCGACATGCGCAAGGACGGCACCGTCGTCGGGGTCGAAATTCCGCCCCAAAAACGTCACCGAGTGCAAGTCTTCGCTCAAATCGATCCCGAATAAAGTCGCCACGTTACGGATTTCTCGATGCGAGGGATCTCTTTCCCATACACGAAGAAGAACCGTGCGGGTCAACTCGGCTTCCTTCAAGGCGTCGATGTCCAAGTGCAACACCCAGCGGGTGTCATTGGGAAGATAAGAGAGATCGAGCCCCGCAGCGTTCGCTTTACCCGCACTCAGCAGCCCGCCGCACACAATGAGACACACGCCCAGAGTTCCAAGCCTCATCGCGGGCGTACGCGGCAAGTCCTCATAAACGGTTGCAGTGACGGGCATCCCAATTCCCTCAATGTTTATCAACATGCAGGTCTTTTTGTCCCGATTCGAGGCACCACTCGGCAAGCATGAAATCGGCTAATCCTCCGTCCTGCCAGAATATACACCGGCAACGGGGGTTCCGTCGCACGGCGAACCGTATCTCCCGAGTGCAGAATGGATTAACAACGAAAATCGCAGAAATTCGATAACTTTCCCGGCAGATTCGGCATCTATCCTAATGGGACAATCCCCTCCCTTCAGGGGGGCACAAAATGGTTTCCAGGCTTGCACCGGCAACTATAATGACGATTGGGAAGATCTGCCATTTGTCCCCGATGGGGTTTGGCCGTATAGTTTCTGTGGACGTGCCTTTCGGGGCACA
Source organism: Thermostilla marina (assembly GCF_054657455.1). NCBI lineage: Bacteria > Pseudomonadati > Planctomycetota > Planctomycetia > Pirellulales > Thermoguttaceae > Thermostilla > Thermostilla marina. Next base: position 3,334,212 of record NZ_BAAHYR010000001.1, read on the forward strand.
TGGGTTCTCTTCCACGGCTCAAATGGAGGTCGACATGGAACTTCGAGTCCAGACCCGTCACGTCAATCTCGACTCCGTCACCCGAGATCTTCTCGACCGCCGAATGAACTTTGCCCTGGGCCAGTTCAACGGTTGGATCCACTCGGTGGATGTGGTCTTGGAAGACGTGAATGGTCCGAAAGGAGGTGTCGACAAGCACTGCCGTGTGCTCGTCTCTCTTCGCGGCGGAAAGGTCATCAAGATCGAGGATCTCGACGCCGATCTCGTGACGGTCATCAATCGGACGGCTGATCGTGTCAGCCAGGCCGTCGGGCGCGAACTCGACCGCCGCAAACACCGCAAGGGCGGGACGCCTGCGGCCGGCCCGGTGGAGTAAACCGTCTGTCTCTGTTCCTCGTACTGTGATAGAACACGTCCGTCTCGTCGCTCTCCGGATCGGTGAGACGGACGATTTTTCATAATTCCGGGCATCGTACAGCCGAAAGCCGGCTAATCGTTTGGAACCCTGATCACGTGTGTTTCCGCTTTCCACCACCTGAAAAGCGTTATGCCCGACTTTGCATCCTCATTCGAGCCATCGTACCAAATCGAGATTGCCTCACCGCGACTGCGGTTCAGTGCGGCACATTTCATTGCGTTCGACGCTGAAACGATCGAATCCGTGCACGGGCACGATTATACCGTCGATGCCGTCATCGACACTCAACTGGGGCCATTCGGCTACGGAATCGATTTCCTAGAAGCCGAAGAGGCATTGTACCGGCTTGTGCGATCATGGGATCACAAGATTTTGTTGCCGCGAGCCGGGAATCTCATCGATGTGCATCCCTGTGATCTCGGCGTCGAGGTTCGCTTCGGTACAAAGCGCTGGCTGTTTCCTCACGAAGATGTCGTCTTGCTGCCGGTCGACAACACGACCTCCGAGCAGCTCTGCCGCCATCTGGTCGAGCAACTACTGGACACGATTGCCCCCGGCACCCGCAAGAACGTCCGATCGCTAATGATCCGAATCCGGGAATCCGGCGGCTTTGCTGCCTCGTGCACGTACACGCTGTAAGCGAATAACATCCGTGAAACCGCTCTTAGGCCCCGCCCTCAAGAAAAGCACCTGAAGAACACAAAACCAAGCTTCCCTCTCTGCCAAATATGCCTCTCGTGAGCGCGCCTACGGATCAATTCGGTTTTTCCGATCATGACGGCACTCCAGTTTACCCGAGAGCCAATTCTTGCTTTGCCGCACTCGGTCCGAGTTGCCACGCGACTGCGACAACCTAGGATTGATTGAGCGCCTGTCATATACGATGCCAACCTTTGTCGGCCGTTGTTCCATGGGTTGGTTTTCTGCTTCGCGTCGGCGGGCGCCTGCTACTAGAGTTCCCAGAATACTCCATCGACATCTGACCCACGGATCGAGGTAGCCGGATGCGGGTAGAATTCGTCAATCCGTTCATTCAATCGCTCAAGGACACGTTCGCCACGATGCTCAACTGCGAGGTGCAGCGTGGTGAGCTGAGCTTGAAGAACGGCTCGAAAGCGTCACACGAAATCAGTGGGGTGATCGGACTTACCGGCGATACGGTCGGCACGGTCGTCCTCTCCCTGTCACGAGATGTAGCCCTCAAGGCCGCCTCGACGATGCTGATGATGGAAACCACCGAGTTGGATGCCGACGTTCTTGATGCCGTCGGCGAATTGACTAACATGGTAGCCGGTGCTGCGAAGGCGCAACTAACCGAATTCAACCTCGCAGTCAGCCTCCCCAACGTGATCACAGGCACCGAGCACGACGTTCATTTTCCTTCGAACGTCACCCCCTTGGTGATCTCGTTCACGAGCCCGTGGGGGCCTTTGACGCTGGAGGTCGGCTTGGCCGACGTTCCCGTCGCCGCCGAATAAAGTCATCGCCCGCTCTGGGCCACGGAATCGCGTTGAAAGGCTCTCGTTGCCCCCCCTCTCTGCTCCCCGACCATCTAACGCAAAACCCCGGTCCTTGAGAGGGGTGTTTGTAAAAGTGCGTGTTCTGCGCAACTTTTGACGGCGCAGGCAAGCCCGGTCCAATGAGCCGAAGCACTAAAATCGGAAAAAATGCTCCCCTTCGTCGCGATTGCCGACCGAAACTAATTGTCGGGTAATAGGCGTTTTCTCGATTGCGCCAGGGGGGCCGTCGAGGGACACCACCGGCGTTTCGCGGTGTGTACCAAGAGGATCCCCTGCCCGCGTGATCACGTATTTTTGACGTTGAATGGAACACGCTTTGGAGGTCCGCACAAAGCTGAGCGCACTTCCGGCCGGTACGCAGCCCCGGCAGGCAACACACCCCAAGCAGCTTTGTTCGGGGACGGATCCTAACAGGAGGAAAGGCATGCGAGGTTTTCGATTCAGTTGGTTCATCGCGGCAGCGATTGTGTTAGGCCCGATGACGGCTTGGGCAGGCAACCAAGAGGTCGCCGAGCAAATCGCCGCGTCCCTGAAGAACAGCGGCATGCTTCAGGGATACAAGATCGGCGTTCGCTTCCAAGACGGCACGGCTTGGCTCCGCGGAACCGTCAGCGATCAGGAACAGATGAATGCCGCCGTGCGTTTGGCGTACCAGACGCCCGGTGTCGAACGTGTGATCAACGACTTGGCCGTCGTGCGACGTGACGTCGTTCAAACGACCGCCCACGAACAACCCGCTTCGAGCGAGTCTACGCTCAAGCAAGCTCAAGGGGCATTTGCTCCCGAACGCGTGAGCCGATCCAACTCGGCCGGACTGGTCGCGGGCATCCCGGCACAAAAGGTCACGACGACTCCGTCACTAATCGATCGCATTCGCGAAACCGTGACGAAACCGCTGGCCGTCAAGCATGCCGATCCGGTTCCCGCGGTTGCCGAAAAGACTCCCGCCTTGCCGACGGCGGCCGAAGAACCGGCCCTCGCGGCGCCCGAATTGAACCAGATTGTGATGACCGAAGCCCCGCAGCCTACGCCCGCTGCGCCGCGTCCGATCCCGATCGCCTACAGCCAGGCTCCGGCGGCCGCCCCGGCCCCCACGCCGGCTCCCGTCCCCGCACCGGCAGCCGCCCCTGCGCCGATCGCCGCGCAACCGCAACCTGCCGCGGGGCGTCCGTTGCCGGCCTATGTGGCCTCGGTGGGTGGAGTGACACCGGCTCGCTACGATCAGCCGCATATGCCCAACTACGCGTGGCCGAGCTACGCGGCCTATCCGAACTATGCGGGAGTTACCTATCCCAAGCAATACTCGCCGGCCGCGTGGCCCTACATCGGTCCGTTCTATCCCTATCCGCAGGTCCCGTTGGGCTGGCGGAAGGTCACCCTCGAATGGCATGACGGCTGGTGGTTCCTCGACTTCGATGACGGCTCGACGCATGGACCGTTCTCCGGATTGTTCCGTCCCCTGCGTCATCATTGACGGCCGATAAGGCAGCCGTCGGCCGTACGTGTCGTCGCTGCATCCCACCGGATCCCCAATCGGATTATTCCGGCGTATTCCGAAGCCTCCGGAGATTCGCTCTCCGGAGGTTTTTCTCTGTCGGGTGGAACCTCTCGGCTCTCGCATCGCCGACTAAACGTACCGCCACGTTTGATGGCTCCTCGTGCGCTCAATGCCGGTGCGATTCGCGCTATCGGCGAGGGCAATTCGCGGGCGTTTACAGCCCGTTCATGTAGTGTTTCCGAAACTTCCCGAGCGTTCCGAAAAACCTGCAAGTTCGTCACAGATTCACACGATAAAGAGATTAGCGTAGGGCGACGGCGCCCACGCGGCGCTCGCGACATGCAAAGCGAGGGAACGTGATCGAAAAGCCGGTTCAAGCGAAAGCAATCGCTATTCCAACCGTCGAGGATTCGTCCATGTCGAAGAGACTCTTGATCGTTGCGCTTTTGGTGGGAGCCGGGGCTTTGACGGCCGCAACCGGCTGCGGAACGGCCATGTCGCCCATAGATTGGGGTGTGGGCAATGTTCCCATTCCCGTCAGTCCTTACTTCCAAAAGCGTCTCGAAGACAAGTCGTGGGACCAGGAACGATACGCCAAGATGCCGATTCTCGGCCCGCTGGGGGAAGGCATCCCGGATGCCGCGCTGGATCCGCCTTCCGACGACGAAGTCATGCGGGCACTGGAAAAGGCTCGTCCCATCCAGGGAGGTCTTCCCTTCCTGTCCGAAGTCGAGCGCGACAACGTGCGGATCGTCGTCGAACCGATCGCCGATTTCGTCGATCCGCCCCGTGTCTATCCGCTCGTGGGACCGGCTCAGCTTCACCACTGCCGATACAAGTGCACGATCTATTTCACCGAGATCAAACGCACCGGCTGGCCGATTCCCTACACCGAGAAAAACGAAGACGCTCGCGAGGTCATCTATATCGACCACAGCCACTTGCACATGGTCGGGAATCCCGATGCGGGCAGCAACACCGGTTATTGATCCACCCCTTCTCACCGAAGCGTGACATCGTGTCGGCCCGAGGAGCGATTGGAGCGTCACCTACCTTGGGGAAATAAGCGTGTCGATCTGACATAGGCGGCACAGGGCGGAGGAGCGACACGTTCCCCAACAAGCGACGCTGCCCCGGCGGTCATCTTCACGATACCGCCGGGGCTTTTTTGCGCTTCCACAGCGTAGTTCATCGACTTCGATCACCGTCGGAAGTATAGGAAGGTGAGGCAGTCTGTGTGGGAGTGGTCAATCATTCCGCACCGGGTCCGGCAATCTGCCGATGCAGGTATTGTGCAGGGCTGTACCCGCGCGCTCGTGACGGTACGCGGTAGGGAGTCGCGACCGTCGTGTGCCGCGCCGGTGCTCACTTGTCTCCAGCTGTTTCGAATACCCACAACTGCAAGACGTGTCGGCAGGGAGGCCACCAATGCCGCGTCATAGCAAGCTGCGGGGCAATGCGCACGTGCGTCCCATTCGCTCGGCAAAAGCCCGAATGGGCGTCTGGGCGCTTATCGCGTGTTTACTCGCTCTCCTCCCCCTGTACGGCATCGCCGATCACCATGCACTTGCAGAACCGGTCCGGCTTCCGGAGGCGGCAACGACGGCCGCGCGGGTTCCTCCGCTGTCGGCCTCCGACTCGCAAGGACCCGACACATCGCCGCCACAACCATCGATTTCCGCTCGCAATCTGTGGCAGGTCGTCCGCCAAGGCGGCTTTTTCATGCTGCCGATCGCCTTTTGCTCGCTGCTTTTGGTCACGTTCACCCTGGAACGACTGGCGGCCTTACGTCGCGGACGTGTGATCCCGAAAGCGTTCGTGACTCGTTTGCTGGCCCAGATCGCCGACGATGAACTCGACCGAGACAGCGTGTTGGAACTGTGCGAAGAAAACGGAAGTCCCGCGGCTCGCGTTCTCGCAGCCGGGGCGCGACGTTGGGGGCGTCCGGCGGTCGAAGTCGAACAAGCCGTGCTCGACGAAGGAGAACGCGTGTGCAACGAGCTGCGCAAGAATCTCCGGGTATTTCACGGCGTTTCCACGATTTCGCCGCTTTTGGGATTGCTGGGAACGGTCACCGGGATGATTCGTGCGTTCAATATGGTAGCGCAAAGCGATGCGTTGGGACGTCCCGAGATGTTGGCATCGGGCATCAGCGAAGCTCTCCTGACGACCGCCGCAGGTCTGTGTGTCGCCATTCCTGCACTGGGGTTGTACTTGTATTTCGTCGGCAAAGTAGACCGCCTGATCATGGCCCTCGATGCAATGGGACAAAACCTCGTGCAGGTGGTATCGCAGGACGGCGAAGCCGCCGAAACAACGCGTCCCAAACGCAAACCGGTGAGGGATACCGTCAAACTCAAGAAGGCCGCGTAACCGTTGCTGCCGAAATGGGGAACAGCTCATGCCGCTGCGTACCAGTCGCGAAGACATGCCGACGCTGAATTTGGCACCGATGATCGACGTCGTGTTCTTGCTGTTGATCTTCTTTCTGGTCGGCACGAAGTTTTCAGAATTGGAACGCAAGATTCGCCTGCAATTGCCCGAAGTATCCCGCAACCCGGCCCTCGAACTCGCAAGTGAACGACACACCGTCGATGTGTATCGCGACGGCTCGCTTCGTCTTGACGGGCATCGAATTACCCTCGATGAACTCGAAAGCAAATTGCGCCATGCGGGAAGCGGTGCCTCCGTCATGATTCGGGCCGATCGAAGCGGAGCCTTTCAACATGTGGCCGCCACAATGAGTGCCTGCAAAGCGGCCGGCATTCGGCAACTGGGAGTTTCGGTTCAAGAGACACACGCCAAGCATTGATCCGCATTGGTCCGCCGACTCAACGCAAAACGTGATTCCACAGCGAACGACACCACGGCATGGAAGCAATCGTCGAATGGGCACACACGGCAATATGGCTGACACCCGGTCGGCTCATGCTGATCGGGTTTTGGGTGTTGATATGCGCCGCCTCGGCAGCACTCCTTTTGTCATTGCGAACCGATTTCGTTCGGTCGAAGCCGATCTATAAATACGCCGTTCTTTCGGCGGTCGCCCACATCGTGTTGATTGCATTGGCGACCACCATCGATATCGTCACGCCCGCCGCCCCCGGTCGAGACGGGGATGTCGTCTGGTTCGAATTGACCGGCGGCGACGAAACAGCGACATCACCTACAAGAGCATCCCCATCTTCGGAAACCAACACCGTCCCGTCAAAAACGGCGTCCGCCGGGCATCCGACCTCGTCCCCACCTATGCCGAGCGAGCAACACGAAACCATCACGCAAAGTTCGTTTCCTCCTCATGAAGCGACGGCCGCGGTCGTGCCGACTGTCGCTCCCACGCGGCAATCTCCACCAGAAGCAAACACCGGCAGTCCCGGCCCCATGCGGCCTCACCCTGAAATTGCAGCCGGCCTTCCCGACCCGTTGCGCGTGACGGACGTGAGCCCACATGCCGAGGCGTCGACGAAGGCGTATCCGGTGCAGCCGATCCGCGACGGCCCTTCTCTCACGGAGGCCGTTCCTCCGACTTCCGCCGGAGCCCCGGCATCGATCGACGTATTTCCTGCGATCGAAATCGTCGAACTTCCGGCCGAACCGATCGTTCGCCCGGCGGCCCGTTCGCCGACGACATCGACACCGGGAGTTCGCGTTCCCCCAATTCCAAACACCGAGTCGGCTTCCGTTCTTCCCGTCAGGCAACCGACGTCCCAAATCGGCGAATCGCGAAAAAATTCGGTGCCGGAACTCTATCGGCTTCGCTTCGATCCCGACAAACTCGCGCTCGCCGAACGATATGGTGCCGACGAGCGGACCGAACGAGCCGTGCGGCGGGCCTTGGCTTGGCTTGTCTCCCAACAAGAACCGGACGGCAGCTGGGATCCCGTACGTCACGGAGCAGGAAAAGAAACCTACACGTTGGGCAAGGATCGCAACGGCGCCGGTGCGCACGCCCGAAGCGGCATCACGGCATTGGCCTTGTTGGCGTTCCTCGGCGCAGGCCACACTCACAAGCACGACGGTCCCTACCGCTCAAACGTAGCCGCGGCCGTCGATTTTCTCGTGCGATCGCAAGCCCCCCAAGGGCATCTTGCAGGTCGGGCTCGCGTCTATGAATTCATGTATTGCCACGCGATGGCCACGCTCGCCTTGGCCGAGGCCTACGGGATGACCGGGGACCCGGCGTTGGAAGTGCCCGTCCGCCGGGCCGTAGGGTTTACCCTCTCGGCTCAAGATCCCCGCGGCGGCGGTTGGCGTTATCGGCCGGGTGATCCGGGTGATACCAGCCAATTGGGCTGGCAACTGATGTCTCTCCGCAGCGCGCGTTTGGCCGGTATTGCCGTTCCTGCCGACACGTTCACGAAAGCGGAACGATTCTTGAAGAATGTCCGTGCCGGCGGATACGGCGGATTGGCCTCGTATCGACCGGGCGAACCCGTTTCACCGGCCATGACGGCAGAGGCCCTCGTGTGCCGTCAATTGCTCGGAGAGTCGATTTCGACTGATACGTTACGGGAAGCCGATGCTTTCATCCTTCAACACCGCCCCGGAACGGGTGAGGACAACCTCTACTTCTGGTATTACGCCACCATGGCGTTGTATTACCAGCAAGGTGAAGCGTGGGCCACGTGGAATCGCGCGTTGAAGGAACATCTCTTGGCGATGCAAGCCGATGCCGGAAGTTGGCCGTCCAACACAACCTGGGGAAGCTACGGCGGAACGGTGTACAGTACGGCGACGGCCACCTTGTGTCTGGAGGTCTATTACCGATATCTGCCGATGTACGTCGCCGTCCCCGAAACAAACTCCGTCTTCCGCTGAAGCGAACTCGGCCGGCCCTTTGTCGACAACCGACAAAACAACACCGCCGACAGGTTCCGGCAGTCATTTATGTTCTGCCTCGAGATGAAACGGCACATCGACTTCAAAGCGATCCCAATTCGCCTTCATCCGCTCAAACACCGCACGATATGCCGGTTCGTCGGCCACATTGGAAAGCTCGTAAGGATCCTTCTGCCGATCGTACAGTTCCCACTCGGGTAACGTTCCGCCTAAACGGGCCGGATCGATTTGCCGAAGCAACTCGAACGCCCAAGGAAACTCTTCTTTGCGCGCGACCACCTCGTGGTAAGAGCGATTTCCCCAAGGCTTCCAGTCTCGCAAATCGGCGTTCACGTCGCGCGGACCTTCGGTCCGTGATCGATGGATCAACCGGTACCGCTCGTCGAATACGGCGACTTCGATCATTCCCCGGTCGTGCTGTTGCGCCTGATGATGAATTTCGGCAGCCAAGAACTCTCGATCTTCACAATCCCCCTTTCCTTGCAACACCGGCCACAATGAACGTCCGTGTTGCACGCGCGGCGGCTCAATTCCTGCTGCCTCCAAAATCGTCGGCATGAGATCGAGTTCCGACACGAGTGCATCGCACGCACCTACCGCGATCCCGGGCCCGGCAATCACCAGCGGCACGTGCGTTCCCGAGTCGTACAACGCCATTTTCGCCCGGTGAAATCCCGGCCCATGGTCGCCCATGAAGACGATCAGCGTCCGATCTTGCATGCCCGAATCGTTCAATGCTCTCATGACCTCGCCGGCAGCCTGATCGGCGAGTTGTACGGCGTCGAGATACTCGGCCCAATCTTTGCGGACGAGTGGTGTATCGGGCAGCCAGTCGGGAGGATCAACTTCGGCGGGGTCGACCGCGATGGGCACCCGATCGCTATCGCGAAACGGCCGATGCGGATGCGGAATGTTGTACATCAAAAACCACGGCTTGCCCTCGGCCGCCGCCTTCTGAAAGAAGGTTCTTGCCGTTTCGTAGTTTACAGGTTTCGCCCAAGAATCGAACGGAAATTTTTCGTTGGGCAACACGTGTAGCTTGTGTGTCACGCCCTGAAAGTAGCCCGCGTCGTGCAACAATTCGACAAACGTGGGATATTTGTTTCGAATGAAAAGCCGCCGGTAGAGTGGATGCTGCCTCTCGGCCGCCGTTACCGACGCAGCCGGTTTGAAATAGTTCAATGTGTTCGCGCGAACCCCGTTCGTTCGACAGTAAAGGCCGGTATAGATCGCCGCTTTCGATGCGGAACAAACCGGGTAAACGACGTGCGCATTGCGAAAGAGCATGCCTCGGCGCGCCAATTCGTCCATATGCGGGGTTGCAAGCCCCGGCGTCCCCATAATGCTCAAGTGCGGGCCTTGATCCTCCGTCAGAATGAACAAGACATTCAACGGTTCTCCAGACACACGCGAGCCGCCTGTCGACTGGGACGCCCGGACACTGCCGGTCAACGAACACGCAACCGCGAGCAATACGAGGCCCAACCTGATTGCCGTCCGCCGGTTTTGTAACGACTCCATCGTGCTCCCCTTCCGAACAGCGGCGCCGCGATCGTCGGCGTCGCCGGTTGCACTGTCACGGTTGCGAATTGCGCCGTGCCGTCGTGTCTGCCAGGCCGTTCACCAGCACCTCGCGGTAGTCGGCCCTCATCGCGCGCATCAAATCGCCACACCAAGTCCCGTATTTGGCCGAGTGAATAACCGCCGCTTGGCGAGGTGTGTCGGAAAGATCACGCCGCACGTCACGGCTTCGCCGTTCGCAATCCGAAGGCACACTTTACCGGAATCCGAACATCTCCGGACGAAGCTCCGTGCCGGCCCCCGCTCGCCGCGCATAAAAAAAGCGACGACGATTCGCCGCAAGAAGTTGGGTACCCACTCCACGCAGGCACACACACTTACGCCCTGGTTTTCTGCTCCTCTCAAAACGCCGCAACTCACTCGCCTGAAATGAGTTACAGCAAAGTGGACAGGGGCGGGATCGAACCGCCGACACCAGGATTTTCAGTCCTGTGCTCTACCAACTGAGCTACCTGTCCAGCGAAACGCGTTCGCAAACATCAGCGGAGGTTTCAAGCCCCGAGACCGGGAACACCTGCTCACCCCCACTGAAAATGGTATGATAATCCTCTCTTCGGCAGTTTGTCAAAGCCCCCTCCCGGGAAAATGAGCCCAGAAAATCGCTCGGGCGTTCCGGCCTCCGACTCATCCTGAGGAGTCGCCACGATGGAGCAGGAATTCCTTCGTCGCCTTCGAACACGTGTCGCGCCCTCGCCGCGACTTCGTGTTCCCATCGGTGATGACGCGGCCGTCCTCAACTGGTCTACCGAGAAATTGCCGGTCATCGCAGTCGATGTAATCGCCGACGGAGTCGACTTCCTGTTGGACGAATGCGATCCCCGACTGGTAGGCCGTAAAGCCCTGGCCGTCAACCTGAGTGACCTGGCGGCGATGGGAGCTGTGCCGACGGCGTGCGTCATCGGCTTATCGGTACCCAAATCGGGTGTGGGAGAGAAGCTTGACGCCGTTTATGATGGGATGCTTGCCCTTGCAGAGGAATTCGACATGGCGGTTGCCGGCGGCGACGTGGGCGTGCACGACGGACCGCTGTCGCTGGCCGTCACGGTTCTCGGTGAGGTCGAACCGGATCGGATCTTACTGAGAAGCGGCGCCCGCCCCGGTGACCGGTTGCTGGTTACCGGCTTTCTCGGGGGTAGTATCCTCGGCCGGCATTTCACGTTTCAGCCTCGAATCCGAGAAGCAAGGCAGCTCACCGAGCGGTTCCGGGTAACGGCTGCGATCGACATCAGCGACGGCTTGGCCGTCGATGCGGGACATTTGGCGGCAGAAAGCGGTTGCGGTATCGTGATCGATGAAGGCCGCATACCCGTCTCGGCCGACGCCGAACGGTTGGCGAAGCAAGACAAAAGGCCGCCCGCGGAACATGCCCTCGGCGACGGAGAAGATTTCGAGCTATTGTTTACACTGCCTCCGGCGGAAGCAGATCGCCTCATCGACGAGAATCCTTTCGATATCCCCGTAACCGTCATCGGCGAATGCGTTTCTGAACAAGGTGTGTGGTTGGCGCACGGAGACCGCCGCATTCCCATGCCCGACCACCTGGGTTACGAGCATCGCTTCGACTAGCGATTTTGCAGGTCCTGTGCTTATGCCAGATGTTGTGTCCGCACAATTCATGTCGCACAGTGAGGATGAAACGCGCGAGCTGGGCCGTCGCGTGACGGAACAACTTCCGCCCGGGGCGGTCGTGGCGCTCGTCGGCGATTTGGGTGCCGGCAAGACACGCTGGGTGCAGGGCATGGGCGAAGCGCTCGGTGTCCCGCCGGAATCGATCGTGAGTCCGACTTTCGTGTTGATTCACGAGTACGCCGGTCGAGTTCCGTTGTACCACTTCGACGTGTACCGAATCACCCCGGAAGAATTCGCCGATTTAGGGCCCGACGAATACTTCGAGGGCGACGGCATCTGTGTCATCGAATGGGCGGATCGTGTCACCGAGCAACTCCCCCCCGATCGAGTGGAGGTTTGCTTCCAAATCATCGACAACTCGACTCGCCGCTTGGTCGTTACCGGTCATGGTGAAGCCGCCGATTGGCTGTCCCCTATCCTGCAAGGAGCGTCGACAACACAGGATAGGGCAGATAGAGAATGCCGGTAGCTGTTGTCGGATGAAATGATTTTTGAAGTGTGCGCTTCCCAAATTGCACGATGGTAAAATGAAGTAGCGGGCTGGATGGCGATTTTAGGGTTGCGATTGGCGGGAATGTCGAACCCCGCGTTCGCGGCCGGGGTTCTTTGTTGTAGGAAAACGTTGCGCACCCGGAACCGATCCAACGGTATCGTTCCCGCACGACCGCGCATGCGCGTTCGGCATCCGGCAGGAGGATTTGCACGATGAGGCGGACAAATCACCCACCCAAAGGCCACCGGGCTACCTCGCTCACCGCTTTGGTAACGGTGATCTGGTTGGCAGCCGCAAGCACGGCTTTCGGCCAATTCAGCACGTCGAGCAATCTCGGCCGAAGCATTAACTCGCCGCGCGGAACGACCGGTTCCCAAATCTCGAACCTGGGGTTCGGCCAGTTCTCCGATATCTCGGAAGTCAACACGGCCGGAGACATGCTCGGCTCTTCCGACTCGGGAGGCTTCGTCGGTGCCGACAGTTCCGACACGGAAAACGTCCGCAGCATGTCCAACGGCTCTAGAAGCTCGACGACACGTTTCGGAAGTTCGTCACGATCAACGTTGTCGTCCTTCGGGCGTTCCGGATTCGGAACGAATTCTCGATCCGGCCGCAGCTCGAGCTATTCTTCGTATTCGTCCCGTTCTCGCTACGGCCGCGGTAACGGCGAACTGATCCGGTCGGCATTACGCGTCGGGTTTTCGGTCGACGGTGCGCATTCCGCGACGGCATCGGGCGAAACAGGTGTTTTGCGCGTCACGCCTCTGGCCCGGGTACCGCAGGTTCAACCAATCACCGTGCGACTGGAAGGTGACACTGCCGTACTGAGCGGTCAAGTGCCTACCGGTCACGACCGTTTGCTGGCGGAACGGTTGGTCTTATTGGAGCCGGGGATCCGGGCGGTGCGAAACGAGATACTTGTGGCGGCGGCAAATTCGCAATCGCCCGACTCGCAGGCGCCGGCCGCTCAATAGCGTTTGTCTCCCAAAACCGCCCTAGTGAATTGTCGAAGCTCGATTCGACTCCGTTCTGCTGTTGGGCCGACTGCGAAGGCTGCGAACGATCGACCGGTGTCACTCTGGGGGCTTCGGTGTTCTCGCTCGCAGTTTGCCGCAACCGCTGGTCACTGCGTTCGGCCAATCGGCGTGCGTATTCCTCCGGATCAACCTCGAGTTGACGGCTCAACGTATGGGTCAATGGAATCGTGAGCGTTTCAATGCCGCGTTTCCGTTTCTTCGATGTCGACTGCGGTGCGACAGCCGAATTTTCGGTCGAATCGTGCGGTCGTGACACGATATCGACAACCGGCTTGTCTTCATCGTCGAACGGAGCTTCGTACCCGACTTGCCGTACCGGCGAGGTTCCGGAATCCTTATCCGCGACGCCTTTCTCTTCGTCTTTCTGCTTCAGCGTGCCGGGAAGGAACACACGCGCTTGCTCGCTGACCACCGACGGCCCTTGAGGCGGAATGTATCGACAAATCAAGCTTAGTTTGTGCGAGTCGCCGAACATGTCGTCCCAAGGAATCAACAGATTGTACGACGGACCGAGCTTCGACTCGCTCAAGGTCGATTTCAGCTGTTCGGGTGTGAAGACGTATTTTCGCAACGGCACCGGCGGCGTTCCCGTTTTTTGCTGCGAATCGTCGAAGGCGTAGACCACCAAAGTGCCGGTGACCTCGATCGAACGTTCAGAATCGGCCGGGTAGAAGTACACACGACCGCCGAAGCCGCGAAGCGGCGGCGCCCCGGCACGTTCGATGATCGCGTTCGTCCAGAAAACGACCACCTCGGCCACTTCTTGATCATCGTTGGCCATCTTCCAGGGAATCGGGCGACTCATGTCGAACGTTTTACATCCCACCAACAGGCACGCCCACGCCGCCACGAAAATTGTCGTCGTCGCTTTCCACAGTTTATCGCTCATGACCGCATCCTCGATCGATCTCTCCGAATGCTTGGGGACCACGCGTGCAACGAAGCGTCGTCATTTAGCGGAACGATTCGCAACACGCAGAGGATTCAATTGCGGCCCGCGCTGTTCTCGGGAGCCGGCCGGTTCCACGTAGTAAGGCTGGTACACAACCGACGCATTGCCGTCGACGTTCGGTCCGAACGCCCCTTCTTGCGGAACCGGTTGCGGCGCCGCCTGCGGTTCTGGAAACTCCGGCGTCGGTTGCGCCGGTGCGGGAGTCGGGGCCGGCGTCTGCTGTTCGTCATCATAGAACACGCGAGTCGGAAGTTCGGTCGGAAGTTTTGCTTCGCCGCCTTCGAGATCGCCGTGCACCGAGATGACATCGGCCAGGCACCAATGCATGCGGGCGGTCTCCAACTCGCGCAGGCGTTGCAGGTCGGCCTCCGAACTGACGATGTGGGGCGTCAGAATGATCAGCAACTCGGTCTTGACGCAATCATCGGCATCGTACCGGAACAAGTGCCGAATGATCGGAATCGAATCGATTCCCGGAACGCGCCGTTGCTCTTTCTCGCCCCGTTTGGTGATCAACCCGCCGAGGATGATCGTCTGGCCGTCGGCCGCACTGACAGTGGTTTGCGCCCGCGTGGTATCGATACGCGGCGCCCGCAGAACCGTACCGTCGGCCGCCACCGAAATTGCAATGCCTTCGCTTTCCGGCCCTACGTCGGACTTTTCGGCATTGACTTCCATAATGACCTGCCCGTCGGGACTGATCCGCGGCCGAACCAACAAAATGATACCCGTGTTTTGGTACGTGATGCTGTTCGTTTGGGCGTTGCTGTTGATCGTCGTTCCCGTTACCGTGGGAACCTGTTGACCGACTTGGATGTAGGCGGCCTGATTATCCAGGGCCATCACTTGCGGTCGGCTGAGGATGTCCAATCGCCGTTGCGCCCGCAAGGCCCGCAACAGCACGTTCACCGACTCGCTCGAAGCCTGCACCACCAAGCCGCCGAACCCCAACGTGGGATCGCCGCGTCCGACACCGAAGTTCGAAATCGCCTGCGCACCGACCACATTGGACGATGCCAACGCGCTCGAACTGCTGCTGTTCCCCAAGGGGTTCATCGAGTTGAACAGGAACCCCGGCACTCCGGCGACGCTTCGATCGAACAGGATCGGATCCTGAATCCCCAGTTCGACGCCGAACTGGTCGGTGTTGCTCAACAAGACTTCGGCGATGAGCACCTGGATGAGAACCATCGGCGGGCGGGCGTCCAGTTCCTCGACCAACCGAGAAATCTCGTCGAAAAACTGTGGTGTGGCACTAACGATCAAAGCATTGTTGACCGTCTCGGGCACGATCACGACTTCTTTTTGAACCAGCTCGAACGTACTCATCAAGCCGGGCGTGAACTGGCGAATGTTCCGCTCGTTCGACAAGAATTCGTTGATCGCCTCCGCAACGTCTTCGGCCGGCGCATTCTTCAAACGGAAGACGGCCGTCTCCCGCTCCTGCACGTCGGCTTCGTCCAATCGCAGCAAGATCGCCTCCACGATCGTCAAATCACCTTCCGAACCGGTGGCGATGATGCTGTTCGTGCGCACATCGACGGCAAATCGCAGCGGAATCAGAGAACTTTCCCCTTCTTGCGCACCGGTACGGTACGCGGGTTGACTGGTCGTTGCCGTCGTCTGCCCGAACAGACTTTGCAGCATGTCCATCAAGTTGCTGGCATCGCCGTTGAGGATCGTGAACACCTTCACCTGTGATTCGGCAGCGGGCAGATCGTCCAATTCTTCGATCAAAGCCGTAATCAGCGGCATGCTGTCGGACGGTGCCGCAACGATCAACGAGTTCGTTCGCGTATCGGCGGTAATTCGCACGTCGGTGAGGATTCCCGACTCGAGCAGCTTGTTTTGGGCCGTGTCGACGGTGACCAAACGCAGCCGGGTGGAACGAATCTCGTTCGTCTGCTGACCGCCGATCGATTGCGCCCGGGCCAATTGTCCGGTCGCCGATTGACCGATGGTTCCTCTACCCAAACCGAGCTGACCACTGATCGCCTCTTGCAAGACGGGCGCCAATTCCGAAGCCAGCGAGTTCTTCAGCTTGAAGACCTTGATTTCGTTGACCGCTTCGCTGGTCGGTGTGTCGAGTTCGTTGATCATCGCCTCGATCTCAGCCATGTCGCGTGCGGCGGCATGAACGATGACCGCGTTCGACCGGTAATCCGAGGCAACCAGAATCTTCGTGCCCAGTCCGCCACGTTCTTCATAGAAGTTGGTCAAGGTTTCTTCCACGGTCGTCGACGACGCGTGTTTCAATCGGAACACACGGAACTCGGTTCCCGGATCGACCGGTTTGTCCAACTTTGCCACCAACTGAAGCACGGTACCGATCGCCTCTTTTCGGCCGACCAACAGCAAGGCGTTCGGCTTGACCAACGGTGTGAGGCTCACGTCGCCTCGTCGAGCGGCGAATACGTCGTCGTACACGTCATAGATGATCTCGGCCAAGGCTTCGCAATCGACGTGCTTCATGGGAACCACACGAATCTCCGGTTCCGTCTGCACGCTCAACTGCTCGATCTGTTGAATGATCTGCATGACCCGCTGGACGTCACGACGATTCCCGCGAACGACCAGCACGTCCAAGCCTTCCAAAAATTCAATTTCGACGGGACCGATCAGTCCGCCCTCGAGCCCTTCCGTCAGATTACCGGCCGGAGCCGCTTCTCCCTCTTCGCCGGCTTCGGGCGAGGTCTCTTCGGCTGAAGACTGAGGCACTTCGGCCTGAGCCAACAGCATGTCCACCACCGGGTTGTGCGTCCGCGCCTGTAATTGAGCACTCGGTTGTGCCGACTCGGGCCGGGCAACCTCTTGATTTGCCGAGCGAATCGCTTCGGTTGCGCGACGTGCGGTGTTGCTTTCGGTCTGCTGCAACGCGACCAACGTCATCGTATGGTTACTGGACGGAACGGGCGTGTCGAGCAGTTGAACGAGCTGCTTCGCAGTGGGCATCGCCCATTGCGGCGCGGCGATTCGCACACGGTTCGCCTGCGTGTCGATGGCCAGCCCCATCGGCTCACCGGTCGAAAGCGTAATGCGGTACGTGTGAGGCGGCGCCGAGGGATCGTTGACCGGCTCCAAGCGGTCGCCCAAGTTGTCCCGCAAAAGCTGCGCGAGTCGTTCGCCCGAGACATTCCACAACGGCACGTCCGCCACTGTGGTGTTCTTGCTTCCGGCCGAACCAACCTGATGAACCGACGTCGTCTGCGCCGGTTGCGGCACTTGCGACTGAACGGGTTCCGCGGCCGAGGCATTCAGGATTTCCGTCGCGATTACCGGATGCAAATCAGCCGGAGCAGTCACCAACAATTGGGAGGTTCGAACGTCCGACACGATGCGAACTTGCGGATTCGAGGCGAATGCCGCTTGCAACCTAGCCGCCGTGCTCGCCAAACGATCCGGCGGACAGCGATAGACTTTCAAGGAGCTGCCGGCCGCCGGAGTTGTCGCGGGTGAACGCACCGCAGGCTCCACTGCATTTTTGGGCTGGGACGCGTCGAGCGATCGAACGAGCTGCCCGGCCAACTGCTGCGATTGGGCGTCACCCGAGACAAGCACACGCCGCCCGGCGGGATCGACGACGACGTCCGTCCCCGGAGGAAGAACCTGCGTCAATATCCCCCGAATTTTCTGAAGGTCACCGTTTTGAACAGAGTATGCCTGATAGTTGCCGGTCGATTGGGCAACGGCGGGCAGATGAATCGTGGTGACGGCAACCAAACAGCCCCAGATGATCGTCCGGGCAATCCAACGAATTCGCGTGCGTCCTTGCATGGCAGTCCTGTTTCGCTTCCGGCCTTGAAAGGGATTGAGCTGTCTGTCGTGGCGCGCAGTGCGCACTTCCCACACCACCAGGTGTCCCGCACATCCGTTACAATCGGCATTCCTTGCGCAATCCTTAACTTTTAACACACATTTTTACAGTGCCGACAATAACAAACCGCAGCCCAGAAAAGATGGTGACATTAGGAGATGTCGGAAGCGCGAAAACGCGAGATTTCCACCGCCGCTGCAACCACGATCACCAAAGAACCAATCAGCACGAGAACGGCTCTTTCTCGGCTTATCAGAGTGAATCCCCCTATTTGAGCCGTAACGGCGAGCGAGTTATTCACAGCGTGACAAAGGACGGCCGGCCAGATGCTGTCGGTCTGCTCGACCAATAATCCGAGGTACACCCCCATCAAGAAAGCGAACACACCTTGCACGATGTCGAGGTGTAGCGTCCCGAACAGAAAGGCCGTCAACAAAATCGCAGGCCAAGCTCCAAACCGTTCCGACAAACGCGTTTGGACGTAGCCTCGAAAAAGAAACTCTTCGCCGAAGCCGGGTGCGACGCCGATGGTGAGCACTGCGATCAGCGCCCAGGGACCTCGAACCGAAGCGATTACCTCGCCTGCCCGTTCAAGGACGGACGACTCGGGCAGCCAATCGAGGGCCCCCAACGCCATCGCCGCCGACTGGATCGCCATAATGCCTACCAGAGCGATCAGAATCAACCGCGGTGTAGCCGCCGGGCGACCGAGTCGCAAGTGTTCCGACAGCGGAACCGGCGACCAGACCGCCGCAATCAGCGCAATAGTCGTAAACGCCCCCATTACCAACCCGGCAGCGACCAGCACGGCGGCCGGTTCCATCATGGCGTTTCGCGCAGCGTCGGCAATCCCCCGCAGATCAGCCGGAATTCGACCCGTTCGAAGCAACTCATCCCCGACTCCCCAAAGGATGAACGTGCCGACCCCGAAGACGATCTGCGCGGCCTCGGCTAGGGCAAGTGCGGCAAAGAGCGGCCAAAGCCTCGTTCGCCCCGGGAAACCGGCGGGGCGCGTTCCTGCGGACTCATCGCCCGAGTCAATTTGCGGTCGATCGGGATAACCCATCGCATGTTCCCTGGGAGCAAGAATCGCTCGATCCACAACAAAACGGCCGCTCAAACGCCACGCGACGGCTATAAGGCGTGAACGAACCCCGCCAAATCCTCCCCGAACACCGGCGTCGAAAGCACGGTCGCTTGCGATGTGATCGTGAAATCCGACACGCCGATCGGCACTCCCTCATGTGTATTCCACCATGTGACGCGATATTTCCCGGGCAACAGCGAAGGCAAACGCAACTGCACGGCGGCCGGCGCCGCCGGTCGACCACCGCGACTCCGGCTCAACCACGTCGCATCGTTGCGGACGAGCCAAAAGCGGCAAGAGCGCTTTCCGTACAGTATCAACGCGCGACCGTCGGGAGCCTCAAACGGGGTCAGTACGAAGCGTGCGTCCTCCGTGATCGGACCGGCACGATGCACGAATTCCGCCAGCGGCCGATAGTGCGAATAGGCGTCCATCCGATCCAGTCGTTCCCACCACCAAAACATCGCAGTGCCGGCCGCTCCCGACATCGCGGAGGCCCACAACGCATTGTGGAAATGCCGGAGGGAACTATCTTCGGCCATGGCGGGCGACTCGCCCCAACGGGCATCGGCCAATCCGAATTCGGCCAACAAAACCGGCTTGCCCGATGCTTCGTCGCGAACCGACTGCACACGATCGATTATCAACGACACCTCGTCGAACCCTCGCTCCGTTTCTTGAGGACGCAGATAGCGATGTTCCTCGGCGATATCAAGCGACCGGTGACGGTAGTCTTTCGGCGCCGGGCCCCACGCACTGGTTGTTCGCAAGTGCCGGTAGGGGTCGATTTCGTCCAGGTAACGCCCCAATTCGGCGTAGAACGAATCCGTCGGCAGGTTCGGGTTCATTTCGTTGAAGTATTCCCATACCGCCACGTGGCAATAAGCGCCCCAGCGTGCGACCGCGTGTCGCATGAACGCCTTGGCGTCTTCAACGGCGCGCCGATAGGTTTCGCTATCCGGATCGGACAGATCCGCCATGTACAGGTCGCGCGTCAACAGGCAAAGCTGAAGATACTGGTCGTGTCTTCGGGCCGAGTCGATCAGTCGATCCAGAAGCGCGCAATCACGTTGGTGATAGCGCCCTCGCCGCGGCTCGGGCCTTACGCCGTGCAACAACTCGACTGCCGAATGGGTTTCCCGCAACGAAATATCCGCCAAGAAAACCCGTCCGGCAGATTCCGCGAAAAGTGTCGGTGACCGCAACCACCATTGGTCATTGTCGGTTTCGATCACCCAGTCGCGGCGCACCCATTGTTTGACCGGGAGGTCCGTCTCCGCCAAGCGGTACTCGGTATTTCCCGTCGTCATGCGAATCGAACCGGCGGCCTCCATCCAAACCAAAAGCGAACACGTGTATTGCTTGTTCGGCATTACGGCAATACCGTGTGGCGGATCCAGCTTACGCCCCGCCGCACTCAATTCGACAACCCGCCGCGGCAAAAAGGCACCTTCGCCCAACGGCGGATCCTCAACCTCGGGCGGCAAATCGACGTAGGGATTCTTGCCTTCCCACGTTCGCGCCCAAGCGTTTTTGCGGCCTTCGATGCACATTGCCCAATCTTCACATCCTGCCCACACTCGCAGAAAATTCGCCCCGTTTGCCCGCAATCTCGCCAGGATCGAATCGAGGTTTCCAAGCGTCACGTATTGTGAGTGACCGATGAATGCCAAGTTTTGCCCGACACCGAAAAAGGGCGTTCCATCGTCGAAAGCAAAATGGGCGGGTCGTCGGGAATCGATCCGCAAGAATCCGCGCGATTCGGAAGGCGTGCAGACCACCTCCGCCGGCGGCGAGAATCGTTCGCCCTCGGCATCGTGCAAACGAGCACGCAGGCGATACGTACCCGGTTTTTCGGCCGCAAATCTCGCATACCACCCAGGGGCTTCGACCGGATACAGCCAGTCGCTCGAGCGCGCTCCCTGCTTCATGACGCGGTACGTAAACGGCTGCATCCAAAAGCACGGCACCTGACGCGTCGTTCCGTCGGGTGACTGAACCTCCAGATCGACTTGCACCTCACCGGGATCGAAGGGATTCGCATATCGTGTCGTCGGAATGCCGCCGATGCGAATCTGAACCGGCTCATACGCTGCAATCGAGTCTACCGGCACTTCCAAAGACAACTCGGCGGCCTTCGTCGGCGCGTGCGGCCAAAACGACAAGCACAGCATTGACGCCACTATGCCCATTCGCAGTCCGGGCAATCGTTTCATCGGTCCCATGCCTTTCCTACTTGAAACCGGGAGCCCCCTCGATCAAGGGGAACCATTTTCGTTTTCTCGGGTGTTGCGCTCGGGTACACTATATATGAAGAGGCGGGCGGAATCGCGTGCCCGATTCGCGATTCCCACCGGCCGTCGCCGCACCTTGGCATGGACGACCCGACGAAAGCCTGCGTTCTCGAGAACGTGAGCGAACGTCGCAAGAAAACGGCCCCAACCCAAAACAGGCGAAAATCGGTCCACCGGTGACCGAATCCACTTGTCTTGTCTGTTATTTTCTGGGAGAAGGGACCATGCCGGACAGCACTCATCGACCGCGCGGCATCGTCGCGGCGGCGGAGCGCGAGATGAAGCGCCATTCGCTGCTGCAGGAACTGTCGGAAACCGTCATCCGCGTCGACTCGGCGCACACCAAGAAGAGCGGGAAGAAATTGGGGCCGTTCATCACGATCTCACGCGAAGCCGCTGCCGGGGGCGAAGACGTCGCCTACATCCTCGGCGAACGACTCGGCTGGGACGTTCTCGACAAGAACGCACTCGATCTGGTGGCCGAACGCTACTGCTTGTCGCGTTCGATGCTCGACGAGGTCGACGAAGCCAAGAACAACTGGGTACACAATGCCATCGGCCCGGTGTTCGATTCGAAAGTCGTGCCGCGCGAAAAGTACATGTCGTGCTTGGAACGCATCTTCATTGCCGCCGCCCGCAAAGGCAAGGTCATCTTCGTCGGACGAGGTGCGCGGTTCGTCCTTCCCGACAACGCCGGATTGGCTGTTCGGCTGGTCGCCTCGGAGAAGTACCGCGTTCGGCGGGTACAACAAGAGAAAGGCATCTCGGAACAACAAGCCCGCAAACTCGTGCGAGAACTCGACAAAGGGCGACGAGACTTCGTCCAACATTTCTTCCGTCGCGACGTAGCCGATCCGCACTACTATGACATGGTGCTGAACATCGAAAGGCTGGGAACAGAAACGGCGGTCGAGATCATCCTCGACGCCCACCAGCGGATGTTCGGCCCGGCCGCTTAGCAGCAGGCCTTCGGCGGAATACTCGTCGCCCTCCCTCAAGGCCGTCGGCCGTGGGGGCGTTGTCGAAATCCCGTGTTCCGGCAAGAATCAATGGTTTGGTCGTTGAGGCGAAGCGGCATTTCCCGCTCGCTGCACCGACAGGAATCCGGTGTTTGCCCGAAACGAGGCCGCGCGTGACCGAATCATCAAATTTGTCGGAAGCACTACAGCGTTACGGGATTGACCTGCCCGCGCCCCAGGTCGAACTGTTGGAACGTTATTGCGCCGTTCTGTGGGAATGGAACGGCAAAATGAACCTCACGCGTCACACGACCTACGATCGATTTGCAGCAAGAGACATCGTCGACACGCTGGCGCTGGCGCGGTACCTGGAACCGAAAGAGCGGGTACTCGACGTCGGCTCGGGCGGCGGGGTTCCCGGCATCCCTTTGGCGATCGTACGGCCCGATGTCAAGGTTGCCCTTTGTGAATCGGTAGCCAAAAAGGCCGGCGCCTTGGCCGATATGGTCGAACGTCTGAACTTACCTATCCGTGTGTTCACTGCCCGCGCGGAGGAGGTCCTTCGTATCGAGCAATTCAATACGCTCACCGTCCGCGCCGTCGCCCCCCTTCCAAAACTCTTGCGGTGGCTTCGACCTCTTTGGCACACTTTCGACCGCATGTTGCTGGTGAAAGGTCCGGCATGGGTCGAAGAGCGGGGTCAGGCTCGGCACTTCGGCCTGATGCGGAACCTGGCCCTCCGCCGCCTTGAAGAGTACACCGTGCCGGAAACCGACGCCAAGAGCGTGGTCCTTCAAATCTGCCCCAACGAGCGCATGATCGACAAACGCCGCTGCCGCCTGGAAGATCGATCGCCCAAGCGTTCCCGGCCCCGAAAGCCCGCGGGCGCAAGAGCACAACGCGAAAATTCGAAAAACAAAGTCGCCAAGCGAACCGCCTCGCCTCGAAACCCCGGCTCCCGCAAAGGTCGGCGCAGCCAATGAACATGGCTCAGCTTCGCCCGTCCTTTTAGCTAGCCGCCCCCCCATATAGAGCTAGCCACCCCTCTGCATTCCCTCGAGCGGCGGCCGATCCGTCCCTTGCCGCCTCAAAACCCGGTTCACCGGGAACTTCTTGCCCCCGGCGGCGCGTATCAATTGCGGAGCTTAGAAGGCCTTTGCGCCCGCAACACCATTAGCCGACAGCGGCAACAATTTTCGAGGACGGGAAATTCATCGTCGGAATTGTACGGGTTCTTTGGTTTGTACGGGCGCAAGGCTATCAGGGAGGACAATCCCCGTAGGATACGACAAGAGAGGGGGCTGCGTTGCACTGAAGCCCGGCCTATGATGAAATGAAGAGGATAGGAAGAATAGGACGTCGCAGTAGCGAATTTAACGACCAGCACACTTTCACTATCCTCGCCAAACAACCAAGTCTTCGTTTTTTCCTTGGAATCCACCGTTTGGGTGGACTACAATGAACGTTACTCCTAGGCAATTCTGCAAGTGGAATCTTGTCTCGACACGTGTTCGGGCGGAAAGCCCTAGGCGCGGGCGCCCACACGCGTTCTCGATTTCGGAGAGTCAAATCATGACGAAAGTGCGTCCCTTCAGCGTTGCCCTATGGCTTGCTGCGACTCTGGCGTTCGGCCTCACTGCTTCGTTGCAGGCGGCCGAAATGGAAGTCTATCAGCATGTCGACGGGACGAAGTATTTTGCTCTCGAGGTTTCCCCCGACGAGCTGCCGCAGGCACAGGCATCTCGCAACATTGTCGTGCTTGTCAATACCGCGGCATCGCAAACCGGGGAATATCGCGTCCGCAGCATGGACGTGTTGAAGGCCTTTTTGGCAAAACTACCGGCCGACGTGCAAGTCCACATCCTTGCCGTCGACCTCAAGGCCGCCCCGATGACGCAGGGCTTCGTTGCAGCGGGCTCCGCCGAACTGGAAGCCGGCTTGAAAAAGCTCGAAGGCCGAGTGCCGCTCGGAGCATGCGACTTGGAAGCCGGCCTGAATGCCGTCGTGGACGCCGTCGGCGATGCGGCGAACGGCGCTTCGGTAGTCTACATCGGCGACGGTCTCAGCCGTGCGAACCTGCTGCCGCTGCCCAAAATCGGCAAGTTGGCCGATACCCTCGCCTCGAAGAAAATCTCGGTGAACAGTTTCGCCGTCGGCCCGCGACTCGACCTGCCTCTTTTGGCTTCGCTGGCAGAATTGACGGGTGGACGTGTCTTCGTCGACGAGGAAGTTCCCGCCGACGCGTTGGCCGCAAAGATCGCATCCGCAGCGCAAGCGGGCGTCCTCTGGCCGCAGTCGGCCCAATGGAACGACGCAGTTGCCGAGGTCTATCCTCAGCGTCTGCCGCCGCTGCGAACCGATCGTGAAAACATCATCGTCGGCAAACTTTCGGCCGCCGGTCCGGTCAAACTGACCGCCGTCACCAGCGACGGCAAGAACATCGCGATTGAACTTGCCCCCCCGGAACCTGTCGCCGGCAATGCGTACTTGATGCAGGTGGTCGATGCGGCCGCGCGAAGCAACGGTGTCACGGTTCCGATCGCCGGGAAAAAATGGCTGCACGAAATTGCCGAGGCCAGCGCGGTAGGGGCTTACAACCTGAGCGAACTGGCCGAACAAGCGCTGAAGGTCAACGACCTGGCTGGAGCCGAGCGGATTGCCCAAGAGGCGTTGGCTCGTGACCCGCAGAACGAAGCGGCCAAGCGAATCATTCGCCAAGTCGCTCAGATCCAAAACGGGCAAGCGGCCCCCGCCGCACCGGCGGCTCCGGCGGTCGCGCCGAAGGCCCAACCGGCCACCTCGGACGTGCCCGTCTTGAATCTCGTCGGTGAAGAACCGAACAACGGTAATTTGCCGGCCGGGGCGTTGGCCGCGGCGGTCGAGCAAGATCGTACTCTACTCGAACAAGCGATCACCAAGCAGGTACAAGCGGCGATCTCGGCTGCCCGCAATCTGATGGGCACCGATCCCGAAACCGCGATGCAAGACCTCAAGCTGGAACTAGAAGGCGTCGAGCGAGTCCCCGAGCTGAATCCCGAGGTTCGCGATCAACTCATCGAACAACTTCGCACGGCCATTCGCCAGGCCAATGTGCGGGTGGTCGAGTTGAATGAGCGCCGCCAGCGGGAAAATGAGGTTCTGGCCCAGGCGAAAGAGCGCGAATTGATTACACAGTCGCTGATGGTCAAGCAGCAAAAGCTGCGACAACTGTTGGAACGCTTCAATTCGTTGATGGAGGAAGGCCGGTATCGGTTGGCATATGAAGAAGCGGCCGCCGAGGCGCACGAACTGGCGCCGCACGAACCGGTCCCCGTCTTGGCCGACCATTTCGCACGTCACACGATGGCCTTCCAAGACGCGATGGAGTTGCGTCGTAAGCGGCAAATCGCCATCGTCGACACGTTATATCAGGTCGAGAAATCGTACATGCCTTTCCCGGACGAACCGCCGATCGTCTATCCTCCTGCCGAGGTTTGGCAAGAGCTGACGGAACGCCGAAAGGCGCGCTACGAATCCATGGACCTGATGGCAGCCAAGCCCGCCGAACGGAAAATCTTGCAGGCGCTCCGGCAACCGACCGAACTGGACTTCATCGACACGCCACTGTCGGAAGTCATCGATTACCTCAAGGATCGGCATGAGATCGAAATCCAGTTGGATACCGTCGCCCTGCAAGACGTCGGTTTGGACAGTAGCATTCCTGTGACCAAGAGCCTGCGCGGCATTTCGCTGCGGTCGGCGCTGCGGCTGTTGCTCCGCGATTTCGACCTCACCTATATGATCAAGGATGAGGTGTTGCTGATCACCACGCCCGAACGAGCCGATGAAGACATGGTCACCAAGGTGTATCCGGTGGCCGACCTGGTCGTCCAGCCCGGCCTGCTTAGTGGCGGCGGCATGGGAATGATGGGCGGCTTTGGCGGTATGGGGATGGGCGGCTACGGAGGCGGCTATGGAGGCGGCTTCGGAGGCATGGGAGGCTTCGGCGGCATGGGAGGCTTCGGAGGCATGGGCGGCTTCGGCGGCATGGGAATGTTCGACGTCCCGGCCCAGAATGGTGCCGCAGCCGGAAACAATTTCCGCGCTTTCGCCGTGGAAGACGACTTGTCGCTCGATGTCGACGGTCAGCCGCGCGAATCGAAGGTCAAGCAGCAAGACGACCTCCTTTCGCGGGTCGACGCGGTACTCTCCGGCGAGGCTTCCGACAGCGTCTCGGCGGAAGATTACTGGAACGAGTATTTTGCCGCGACCGAGGCCGACCAGGCCCAGGTGCGTGAGGCGGTTCGTCGTCTGCTTGGTGCCCGGAAGTTTGAAGAAATCATCGCCTTGATCCATGCGGCGATGCGTAACGGCCAACCGCAACCGTGGATGTACGAAGCGTTGGCACTGTCGCTGGAAGCTACCGGCGGGCCGAGCGAGGAGATTGAGCGGGCGCTCATGTCGGCGGCTGAGTTCGCCGATACGCCGTTGGACCTGCTCGTGGCAGGCATCTACCTCGAACGGCACGGCCTCGAACACCGCGCCTTGGAGGTTTACCATCAAACGGCCCGATTGTCGCCGTTGTGGCCCGAACCGTACGTGGCCGGGTTGCGTCTGGCTGAAAAGCTGAACGATCTCGAAGGCATCCGTTGGGCGACATGCGGCATCCTCAGCCAAGCGTTCTCGAAAGAGCACCAAGATATTTGGATGAAGGCGTACCGCGTGGCCAAGGCGACGCTGGACGACCTCAAGGCCCGCGGGCTCGACGACGAAGCGAAGGCCTTCGAAGCGGCCCTGGATGAAGCCGTCGCTCGCGATTGCGTGGTCAAAGTTTCGTGGCTGGGCGAGGCCGATATCGATCTGACCGTCGAAGAACCGGGCGGCACCATCTGCTCGCTCCAGAACCCCCGAACGACGTCCGGCGGTGTTCTAATCGGCGACGGCACCTTCACCGGTGAACGCCAAGGGACGAACGGCTACGAAGAGTATTATGTCGTGCCCCGCGGATTTGCCGGAACGTACCGGGTCCTGATCCGGCGGGTATGGGGCGAAATCCCGTCGGGCAAGGTAACCGTGACGGTATATCGTCACCTGTTCACTAAAGACCAGGTTGAAGAAACACGGCAAATCGAACTGAAAAACGACCGGGCCTTGGTCCAATTCGATTTGGATCGGGGACGGCTGCAAGTTCCGCTGGCCGAGCAACAGGTGGCGGCTGCCGTCGCCGGCCAAATGGCTCTGAGGCAACGCATCCTGGCCCAGCAATTGCCCGGCGAACAGGCTCCCGCGGCCGAAGTCGACACATCGTCGATGGCCTCGTTCATCCAATCGCGAGGCGGCAACTTGCCGCAAATGGCCGGGCTTTTGCCGATCGCCCACGGAGCCGTCGGATATCAACCGGAAATCACCGTTCTCCCTGAAGGTGCGATGCTGATGGCCTATGCCGTCGTCTCAGCCGATCGGCGATACGTGCGAGTGTCGCCGTCGCCGCGGTTTTCGGGCGTCGGTGAAGTGAACACGTTCAACTTCGCCAACGGTGACACCGGAACCTCTCGAGGCGGTACCGGCGGCCTCGGCTTCGGTGGACTCGGCGGATTCGGCGGCGGATTCGGCCGCGGCGGATTCGGCGGTGGATTCGGGGGCGGATTCGGGGGCGGGTTCTTCTAATCGAGCCTGACTTCGCAACGCTCCTGTCTATACGCTGCGCAAAGCAACGACTAAACGGCCTTGCGGTTATCTCCGCGAGGCCGTCCTTCTGCGCAAATTTGAAGAACGGACGCAGCATCCTCCTGTACGCTTTTCAATCACGTTGGAGCAACCATGCCGACGCCGAAAGAGCTACGCGAAACGATCATCAACGCCGGTGGACGACTCGGCGTGGTGTCGGGAGGCCAAACCGGCGTCGATCGAGCCGCCCTCGACGCGGCGATTGCTCTGGGAATTCCTCACGGGGGTTGGTGTCCCAAAGGTCGAACAGCCGAACTCGGCGAGACGATCCCGAAACGTTATCAGCTTGTCGAAACCGACGAAACCGAACACGCTGTTCGCACGCGCAAGAACATCGAAGACAGCGACGCGACCGTCGTATTCTTGGGACCGTCGTTCGGAAGCGGCACACAATTGACCATCGATCACGCGAAACGAACCAAAGGCCCCGATCGGACGTTCATTCTTGACGCTTTCGAGGTCTCCGCCTCCGAAATCGACGCGGCGGCGGAAGCAATCGCTCGCTTGAATGTTCTGGTTTTAAATGTTGCGGGTCCACGTGAAAGCATTTGCCCGGGCATCTACAATCGTGTCGAGCCGCTTGCCCGTCAACTGTTCTTACAGATCTTGGCTCGAAGCGACCGCGGTTGAGTTACAACACGCGGCCTCACTTGATCGGACACACCTTGCCACATTGATGGAGTCCTCCACCGATGCCCCAACAACGAGGGCCGCGTCTCGGCGCCCACATGTCCATCGCCGGAGGTTTCGACAAGGCCGTCGACAGGGCCGTCGAAGCCGGCTGCGATTGTTTCCAGGTGTTTACGAAGAACAACAATCAGTGGAATGCGCCGCCTCTGACGCGGGAGCAGGTGTCCCGTTTTCAACGAGCCTTGGAAGAAGCGAAGTTATCGCCCCCGATCGCCCATGACTCGTACCTGATCAATTTGGCGAGTCCCGACGACACACTTTGGCGGCGTTCCATCGACGCCATGATCGTCGAATTGCAGCGTGCCGATCGCCTGGGCATTCCCGGGCTGGTCGCGCATCCCGGTGCGTTTACAACGAGCACGGAAGAAAAAGGGATTGCGCGCATCGTCAAGGCCATCGACCACATTTTTAGGAAGACGCGGGCTGTCGCTACGTTGTTGCTGCTGGAAACGACTGCCGGCCAAGGCACCTCGATCGGCCACCGATTCGAACACCTCGCTGAAATTATCCAGGAAACGGCATTTCCCGAGCGGTTAGGCGTCTGTTTCGACACGTGCCACGTGTTCGCCGCCGGATACCCCTTGGCACCACATCGCCGGTATCTGGCGACGATGCGTGAATTCGACAAGGTCCTCGGCCTCGAACGGATTCGTGCTTTTCATCTAAACGACAGCCGTACACCGGCCGGATCGCGAGTCGACCGCCATGCGCACATCGGGCAGGGCCAAATGGGACTGGAACCGTTTGCCTCCGTCGTAAACGACCGCCGATTTCGCGGGGTTCCCATGTGTCTTGAAACTCCCAAAGGTGAACTGGACGGCGATATGGCGGATCGCGTCAATTTGCGGCAACTGCGCAATCTAATCAAGAAACGCAAATAGGCCGCCACCCGTGCCGGCTAAGGTGTCATCTGCCTTCCCAAGGTCGGTTTGTTGACCGAATTCCTTTAGTGGGCTAGAGTTACGTTAAACTGCGCAAGCGACGCCCCATCACGACTTCGGTATACGGCGATCGACGTTCTGAGCCTTGGACAGAGTTCAATGCACTGGGTGTACTTCAAGCGATATCGAATGGAAATCGCCGTGGCACAGGTGCGTCTTCCGCGCCCTCGGCTACCGCGGGGATATCGCTTCATACCGTGGCACCCCGACTTAATTGAACAACATGCTTGGGTCAAACACCTCAGTTTTCGGAATGAAATCGACGCCAACGTCTTCGCGTGTTTTCTCGAATACGATCGCTGTTTGCGACTGATGCGAGAAATCGCGTCGCGATCCGGCTTCTTACCGCAGGCGACCTGGCTGATCGCCCGCGAAGAAGATGTTGAAATCCCCCGACATGGACCGGCAGCGATCAAATACTGCGCTACGATTCAGGGAATCTTGAATGATCCCGAGTTGGGCGGCATTCAGAACGTCGGCGTGTTGCCGGAAGAACGGTGCCGAGGCCTGGGCCGCGCCCTGTTGCTTCAATCGTTACGGGGCTTTCAGGATGCCGGAGCGCGTCGTGTCTACCTTGAAGTCACCGCCGAAAACGAGGGTGCCATCCGGCTCTACCGCCGTTTGGGGTTCAAGACCACCAAGACGGTCTATCGGGTCGTCGAAGCTCGCTGCCCGCAATAGTCTCGGAAAGCCGACGCTTGCGCCGAGGCGTCGCCGTGGGCATGCCTTTTCTCCGGTTACCCCCTGCCGACAATTTTTTGCCGGTGTGCTAAGCTGAGGGTTCGTTCGTCCTTCCCAAATCGGTGATTTCGTGGACCAGGCAGCGAGAGGACAGCATCCGTGCCGGATCAGACTTTCCGCAGAGAATTCGACAACGGCCTGATCGTGTTGGGGGTGGACATGCCGTGGCTGTCGTCGGCAGCGTTTGCGATTGCCGTCCCCTGCGGCGCCGCGATGGATCCGGTGGACGGAAACGGCCTCAGCCACATGGTTTCCGAAATGGTACTCCGCGGCGCCGGCAAGTACGACAATCGCAGATTTATCACGGCCCTGGAAAACTTGGGGGTCGAATGGGACGACACGGTAGCCGCGGCACATACGTACTTCACCGGAGCCTGCGTTGCCGATCGCCTTCCACAGGCGCTGGAAATCTTTGCCGACGTGCTTCGGCGTCCGCGGTTCGATCCCGCCGAGTTGGAACCGGCCCGTGCGGGCATCTTACAGGAAATCCAAGCTGTGGAGGATGAACCGGGCGACAAGGTGATGCGAGCGCTCCGCCGTCGCTTCTTTCCGTTTCCCTGGGGGCGCCCGGCACTCGGCGAACGCGAAGTTGTCGAAAAGGCAACCCTGGATGACCTCATTACGCAATACCGCCGCAATTACCGTCCCAACGGCTGCCTGATCGGAATTGCCGGCAAGTTCGACTGGGACGACG
The DNA here is from genome assembly GCF_054657455.1 of Thermostilla marina. Taxonomy (NCBI): domain Bacteria; kingdom Pseudomonadati; phylum Planctomycetota; class Planctomycetia; order Pirellulales; family Thermoguttaceae; genus Thermostilla; species Thermostilla marina. The sequence goes on from NZ_BAAHYR010000001.1 coordinate 3,365,105, forward strand.
TATGCGGCCACATCGAACGTTTACTCGGGGACTGGGAACCGCGCGGCGCTGCTATCCCCGAAGACTCTCCGGCCGAAGGTGGGATTCTGCACATTCCATACGATTCGCAGCAAACACATATTGCCGTCGCGTATCCTTCCGTACCGTACAGCCACCCTGATTACTTCCTCGCCCGCGGCGCCGTGGGAGCCTTAAGCGGCGGCATGAGCGCCCGCTTATTCACCGAGATTCGCGAAAAACGAGGTCTTTGCTACAGCGTGGGCGCTTCCTACCGGTCGTTGAAGCATGCGGCGGGCGTATTTTGCTACGCCGGCACGACCGCGGATCGCGCGCAACAAACGCTCGACGTGCTGCTGGCCGAATTGAAACGATTGGGCGAAGGCATTCTGCCCGAAGAGTTACAACGTTTGAAAGCCCGCGTCAAAAGCGGGCTTGTCATGCGGCAAGAATCGAGCAGTTCGCGGGCGGGCAATTTGGTTCACGATTACTATCACCTGGGCCATACCCGGACGTTGGACGAGCTGGCTGCACTGATCGACGGTTTGTCGCACGAAGCGATCAACGACTACCTGCGGCGTAATCCACCAAGAGATTTCACGATCGTGACCGTTGGCCCCGAACCGTTGGAGGTGTCCGGTGGAGTTCATTGAGCACACTTTAGAAAACGGCCTGCAAATCGTCGCCGAATGCAATCCCCGCGCGCACTCGTTGGCAATCGGTTTTTTCGTCCGCGCCGGTTCCCGCGACGAAAACGACGCTACTTCAGGCGTCAGCCACTTCCTCGAACACATGGTATTCAAAGGAACGCCGCGCCGAACCGCCGACGACGTCAACCGCGAGTTCGACGAACTCGGCGCGTATTACAACGCGTTCACCAGCGAAGAATTCACGGTCTATTACGCCGCCATATTGCCGGAATTCCAAACCGCCGTTCTCGATTTGTGGGCCGACATACTGCGTCCGTCGTTGCGTGAAGAGGACTTCAATACGGAAAAGGAGGTCATCCTCGAAGAAATCCATATGTACGACGACCAGCCCCCGTTTCGGGCCGACGACGAATGCCGTGCCCGCTTCTACGGCTCACATCCTTTGGCACGAAGCGTCCTCGGATCGACTGAAAGTATTCGGGCGCTGACCGTCGACGCCATGCGGGAATACTTCCACCGTCGCTATTCGCCGGGCAATATCAAGATCGTCGCGTGCGGACGCGTCGATTTCGACCTTCTGGTTACTGAAACGGAAAAACGTTGCGGTGACTGGGAACCGGTCGAAACTACGCGTGTGCTGGAAGATCCGGACACGGCTTGCGGCGAAGAACGCCTTGTAAAGCCGGCCGCCACGCAGCAATACGTGGTCCAATGGAGCAAGGCTCCGCCGAGTAGTTCCGAGCTGCGATACGCGGCACACATCGCTGCGAACATGGTGGGCGATGCGGCGGGAAGTCGCTTGTTTTGGGAATTCGTCGACACGGGCCGGGCCGAATCGGCCTCGATGGGATACCACGAGAACGAAGACACAGGCGTCTTCGCTTTGTACCTGAATTGCGATTCCGAGCGACTCGACGAAAACCTCGAACGCTGCGATGCGTTGTTGGCAAGCCTTCGCAGCGACGGCTTCGGTGAAGACGAACTCGAAAAGGCGAAGAACAAGATCGCTGCGAGAATCGTCTTGGGCAGCGAGCGGCCTCAAAACCGATTGTTCGGCGTCGGACTCGAATGGATGCTCACCGGACGCTATCACTCGGTCGAAAGCGACCTGGAGATCGTTCGGTCCATCACCTTGGACGACGTGCACCGCGTGCTGGAGGAGTATCCGCCGGACCGGCACATGCGAGTAGTCATCGGCCCGCCGAAAGCTGCCGGTGTTTCGGCCTGAGCTTGGATCCGGGCTCGCTCGCGACACAAACGCGAATCACGAGTCGGCCGATATTTTCCCGCAAATGCGAAACACCGTCGAAATGCTTGACGACGGCAAAGCGAGTCCCTTATACATGAGGACAATCGGCGCCGAAGTTGCGGAGTGCGGCATCGTTGCGACGACGGAAACGCCGCCAACGCGAAGTACCATGCCAAGAAACGGAGGATCGCCATGTCGGTACCGGGCACGATGGGCAAAATACTGATCGTCGATCTCACCAACGGCGAAATTCGCTCGGAAACGCCGCCGGACGAGGTATACCTCAATTACCTTGGGGGATACGGCTTGGGCGCCTACTATTTGTTCCGCATGCAAAAGCCCAAAGTCGATCCACTGGGGCCCGAAGCACACCTTGGGTTTTTCACGGGCCTGCTGACCGGTACCCGCGCGATCACCGGCAACCGATATTTCGTCGTCGGTAAAAGCCCTAAGACCGGAACCTGGGGCGACGCCAACTCGGGCGGAACGTTCGGCCCCAAGCTCAAAGCCGCAGGCGTCGACGGGGTGATCTTCTACGGCATCAGTCCGAAGCCGGTCTACCTGCTCATCGAAAACGGCGAAGGGAAATTGCTTCCGGCCGACGAGTGGTGGGGTAAAGACACAAACGAAACGGAAGACTTGTGCAAAGAAAAGTACGGCAAAGAGGCCGGGATTGCCTGCATCGGACCGCCGGGTGAACGCCAAGCCCTGTTGGCCTGCATCATCAATGACAAGGGGCGAGCGGCCGGTCGCAGCGGTCTCGGAGCCGTCATGGGCTCGAAGCGACTGAAGGCGGTCGTCGCCGTCGGCAACCAAGAGGTCACGATGGCCGATCCCGACGGGATGGCCGAAGCCATCAAAAAACATCGTGAGGTCATGAAGACCGTCGGGATGTTCGACGTGCTCAGTGAATACGGCACGGCCGGTATCACAGCGGGCGCCGTCGCTACCGGCGATGCACCTATCAAAAATTGGGCTGGAACCCCCAAAGATTTCCCCACGGCGAAAAAAATCAGTGACGACGCAGTCATTGCAATTCAACGGCGGAAATACGCGTGTTGGCGTTGCCCGATCGGCTGCGGCGGCGAAACCGAAGTCCCCGAAGGAAAGTATGCCGCGAAAAACCACAAGCCGGAGTACGAGACCCTCGGTACCTTCGGCACGATGACGCTCAACGACAACGTCGAGTCGATCAACAAGGCAAACGAAATCTGCAACCGCGCCGGGCTGGATACCATCAGCACCGGTTGCACGATCGCGTTCGCAATCGAATGTTTCGAACGGGGAATCTTGACGGCCGACGATACGGGCGGTCTGCAACTGACGTGGGGGAATCACGAAGCGATTGTCGAATTAACGCAACAAATTGCCGACGGCGTCGGCTTCGGCAAGGTCCTTCAAGACGGGGCCAAGGTGGGTGCCGAACGCATCGGGCGAGGCTCAGAAGAATACGCAATTCATATCGCCGGCGAAGAAGTGCCGATGCACGATCCCCGCCTGAATCCCGGCCTGGCCGCCAGCTACAAAATGGATGCCACCCCTGCACGCCACACCCAAATGAGCGCCTGGTCGGTCGAAGGACAGTTCGCCCCGCCGGGGTTGTACGACAAGAAAGTCGATCGCTACGATCCCAAGGGTAAAGGAAAAATATATCGGCTGGTCAGCAACCATTATCACACTTCGGCGTGTGCCGGCTTGTGCATGTTCGGCTGGAGCTGCCTGAGCGCCGATGCCATCTGTGATTGCTTGACGTATACGACAGGCAAACAATTCACGCTGGAAGATGTCGACCGAACCGGGTGGAGAATCGCCAGCTTGCGAATGGCCTTCAACATTCGCGAAGGGGTCCGCAATGTCGATTTCCAACTGCCGAAACGAATCATCGGTCAGCCGCCGCTCGAAGACGGCCCGCTCAAAGGCGTGACCGTCGACGTCGATACGCAGGTGCGGGAATACTTGGAGGAAATGGGCTGGGATACGACCACCGGTGTTCCCAAACCCGACACTCTGAAATCCCTCGGCCTGGAGTTCGTCTGCGAGCAACTCTCGGCCTAGGTTGGTGCCGAGCCTCAGCACAGCGAAAGCGAATGAGGGGACGGCGCGACATGTGCGTCGTTCCCTCTTTTTATGGTTCGACTGCACTATCTAATTTCCGACGGCTTGCGCTATCGCCGTTTTGCCTCGACGGCCTGACCGGCCGAACTCCCGAAGAAACGGGTCAGAAAGTGCGGATGGAGCGAAAAATCGCAGTGAATCGTGCTCCCCACGATATTTCCTGCGCCGATCCATTCATACTGAAATCCGTTTTCGCGGATCAATGATGTGCCCAAATCGATCGGTTCAAACCACCACTTGGGGTTGCGATAACCTCGGATCACTTCGCCGCGTCTGCCCAACCAAGTAGGGCGTTCGATGGTCAAAGTGATCGGCGCAGGCGGCTCCGGTTTCATCGCACGGTGCGCGGTTGCGGGCAAAATGCTCGCCCCGCTTATTCGTCGTCCGTTTTGCAACTGAACGTCTTGACAGAGCCAGGCTGCTCCCGCGCCTTCTGCGTAGATGGGCTTCCCGGCACGAACGTGGCGACGGAGGGAAGCGATAAGACAATGATTCATCGCGAGTCGCGGCAGGTAATCTTCGATGACGCCGCAACCAAAGTAAACGACGTCGGTTCCAGGCGGCAACGACTCACTCCGCAGCGGTGAGAAATCAACGATACGGGCCCCCTGACGAACCAACGAGTCCAGGGTCTGCGGATAGTAACAAAAAAAGGCCTCGTCGCAAGCAATCGCAATCGTTCGCTTCCGGCCGATCGTTCGTAACGAATCGCACGTGCCGCGCTGTTCGATCGGCGAACATCCCAAACATGTCCGCCACATCTGATGCGCATTCCAATAGGCCCAGCGCGGCGTTCGCTTGGCGGACGCCGTTCGGGCGGCACGCCCCTGAGCAGCCAGAACTCCGAGAACCGGGACGCCGAACCTCGCTTCGAGTTCCGTCACCAACTCAACCGGTACATCGGAAATGTCGGCTGCTGCAAGCAAGCCCGCTGTTTCGGCAGGAAACGGTTGTGTCGGCAGCGTGCAAAGATCGCTGATCGCGAGCGCCACGACCAAGGGCAGCCCCAATTCTCTCGCCAACGCAAGCAATGCAGGATCGACCTGCGATTTACAATCCCAATGGTTTCCAGGGCCGGGCGGCGATGACACGACGACCGCCACATCGGCTCCCTGCATACCCCGAATGATCGCTTGAACAGCCTGCTCGGCCGACATCAGCCAACGATCCAGATGCCGCGGCCTCGTTCCGGAAAACGCCGCCAGTTCTCTGAATCCGCGAAACTCCGCCCGCGTAAGAAAACACTGCGGTTGAAGACCGGCTCGCCGCAGCGAGATCAGAAAAGCACCGACAAGCTCCATGCCGCGGGTGTCGCAACCATGCACCCCCAGGGCAAGACGGGGAAACGCCGGCATACGGGAGCAAACTCCTTTCGACACCAAAACGCGACAAAAGCCCGGTCGACCGACTACAGCCTCACGTCGAGCCTACGGCCTACCGGATTCCATATGTGTCATCCGAGGCACCTTTCCGCGAATGACTACAGAAAAAATCATATTTCGCTTGATATGCCCCTGTTGCCGAATCACGTTTTCCGCTCATTTTCCATAGAAAACGCCGCGGCAGGGCAACGGCATTGTTCGCAGGGCTCTGTTCAGAGTCAAGACGCGCCGAGCAGGCGACGGACCAGCTCTCAATTATTCCGCGGATTTGAGTCGAATGACTTGACGCCCGCTTCGATCAGCCACTTCGAGAACGATCCCCCGCGTCAGATCGGCGGTTTCCAAAATCGCCAGAAAGGCGTCGACATCGGCCACACGGGTTCCCTCAGCCCGCAAGATGACCATACCCGATCGCAGCCCCGAGCGATGGGCCGGCTTGCCGCTTTCGGCGCCGATCACAACAACACCCCCGAGCGCATCGACACCCAGCGTTCGCCCTAAAGCACGGTCGTAATCGCAAATCATCAAACCAAGCTCTTTGTCGTAGTGGCGTTTGCGCGGCTTGTCGGGAGTTTCCGAGGAATCTTCATCTTCCAACCGACGAGTAAGCTCCGTCGTCTCGGGCATGATTTCCACCGAGATCGACAACGTCGATCGTTTGCCGTCACGAACGATGACTAGTTCGTGCGGTTTGGAGAGATCGGCGCGTTCAACGACCTCTTGCAAGTCGCCGGGAGCCGCCACCGGCACCCCATCAAACGAAAGAATCACATCGTCGACCAGAACTCCGGCCTTGTCGGCCGGACTCTCGCGAAATACGCGATTGACGATCACGCCCTGTCCCAAAGGCACACCCAGCAATTCGGCATCCGGCGGTGTCAGCTTGTCGATCGATACGCCGATGTAAGCTCGTCGAACCTTTCCATGTTCGAGAAGCTGCTGCATCACCCACTTCGCACGATTGATGGGGATGGCGAATCCGATTCCTTGGTACCCACCGTTGCGGGAAAAGATCGCCGTGTTGATTCCAACGACTTTCCCGTCCAAGTCGACGAGTGGTCCGCCCGAGTTTCCCGGGTTGATCGCTGCGTCGGTTTGCAGGAATCGGGCTCTTCCGACCGAGGGTAACGTGCGATCCCGTGCGCTGATGATGCCGGCACTTACGGTGCCTTCCAGCTCGAACGGACTGCCGACGGCGATGACCCAATCGCCGATATCCAATGCATCCGAATCGCCCAATTCGGCGGCGTTTTCCAAGGGAGTCTCAGGATGAAATCGTACGACGGCCAGATCGCTGTCGGGATCCGATCGCACATCGTCGGCGGGGTACACACGACCATCGGGCAGCTGGATCGTGACCGTGTCCGCATCTTCGACGACGTGGTGATTCGTGAGCACGACACCCTCCGGATCGACAATCACTCCGGAACCGAGCCCCATTTCCCGGTTTCCATCATTCGGGATCCGAGGCCCGCCGAACAAATCCGAGAGAGGATCCTTAGCTTTACGTTGTTGGCTGGTTCGCACCTGGACGACGGTCGGAATCACCGCTCTCGCGGCATTACGAAACGCTACCGAGAGGCTCTTCGCCTGAGCAACCGCCTGTTGATTCGTTGTCGTCGGCTCACCGCCACACAGCGGACTTTCGTGCAGCAAGACCATCGCCACGCCGACCACTGCGATCAATCCCCAAGAAAGCGCGCAAGCCGCGACACCACCTCGTCGGTCGTTCCGGAGGGGCAACGAAGGTTCCGTCCAGTGACGAGCCATGCCTTTTCTCCTTGTCTTCTCAAAAAAGATGTGGGCGTAACTCGATCAGCCCGGTCGCCTTTGGTTGGACAAATTCGCCGAAACCCACCAGCCGTCCAACAATTGTACACCACCGGAGGAAACCGAGGCGTAAACACCCTCGCGGGCCGCAACCGTCCTTCCCATGGAGGGAGCACCAAGGTTTGGCCATGTTGGCTTTCGCGATATACTTAAGAGAGATTTGCTGCGATTGTCGATTGTACCGAACGACGGGACTGAATCGTATCGAATGAACGCTGGAACGCACCGGGCAGATCGACGACCGCGTCGGTTTGCCCGGCCCGTTCCCGTGGAACGAGCGGGAGCAGCCGATGGACCAAACGGATGCGCGAGCCGAAATCGTTGATGAAAAGCTGGAACAATGCCAAGCGAGGATCGGATACCGTTTCACGAACCGTGAATTGCTCCTATCTGCCTTGACGCACGCGTCAGGAGCCGACTCTCGATTGGCCTCCAATGAACGACTCGAGTTCCTCGGCGATGCCGTTCTCGGGTTTACCGTGTGCGACGAACTCTATCGGCGTTTCCCGGTGGAGCTCGAAGGCGAGCTGACACGCCTCAAATCCATCGTTGTCAGTCGCAATACCTGCGCGCGCGTCAGCCGACGGCTCGGGCTGGAAGAATGCTTGATCGTCGGCAAGGGTATGAGCGGTCGAACGTCGCTGCCTTCCTCATTGTTGGCCGCCGTACTCGAGGCGATCATTGCGGCCATTTATCTCGACGCGGGCATCGAACCCGCCAGAGAGTTCATCATGCGAGCAATGGCCGACGAAATCGATGCTGCTGCGTCGAATGCAATCGGCAAGAATTTCAAATCGTTGCTGCAACAACTTGTGCAGCGGGAATACGGGACCACACCGGCATATCTGGTGCTCGACGAGAAGGGCCCCGATCACAACAAGAACTTCCAAATCGCCGCGCAAATCGGCAATCGCCGCTTTCCGGCAGCCTGGGGCAAGAACAAGAAAGAGGCCGAACAACAGGCGGCTTGCAACGCTTGGAGCATCCTCATGCAGGAACGGGGAGAAACGGTCGATCCGGCGATGAGGGAAGGTGCGCACGAACAACTCGACGGCAAATCGCCGATTCCAACGGAAAACAACGAAACACCTCCGGGAACGGACAAAAACGAAACGTGAAATTGGTCGGATCTACGCCGATCGCCGGAAGGTCGTTTCGATTCGCAAGAAAAGCGAGGAACACGATGGCACGTGCAATCGTTCTCATGTCGGGCGGATTGGATAGCATGCTCGCAGCCCGCATTCTTCAGCTCCAGGGACTCGATGTAATCGGCTTCAATTTTCGTATGCCCTTCAACGGCAGCTCCAAGGGAGCAATGCGGGCGGCGGCCGATTTGGGCGTACCTTTGATCGCTCATTACGTCGGCGACGAATACATGGAGGTCCTCCGAAATCCGAAACACGGTTACGGAAAAGGCGCCAACCCCTGCCTCGACTGCCGCTCCTATTACCTAAGTTTGGCCAAAAAGCTGATGGACCAGTACGACGCGTGCGTCGTGGCGACGGGAGAGGTTGTCGGTCAACGTCCGATGAGCCAGAAGTTTCGGGATATGGGGTTGGTTGCCGCTCAAGCGGGTCTCGAAGGCCGCTTGCTGCGTCCGCTGTCGGCAAAACGACTCCCGCCGACGATTCCCGAACAGGAAGGCATCATCGATCGGAACAAGTTGTACGACTTCAGCGGGCGAAGCCGGAAGGCACAAATCCAATTGGCAAAGGAACTCGGCCTCAAACGCATCCCCGACGCCTCGCCGGGCTGCGTTCTGACCGAAGCATCCTTCGCCCCGCGCATTCATGATCTATTTGCGCATGATCGCCATGCGACACTTTGGGACGGTGAAGTGTTGATGATCGGAAGGCACCTGCGCAAGGATCCTTCCGTCAAATACGTGGTCGGACGTGACGCCAAAGAAAACAAACGTCTAGAGATCCTATTCCGTCGCCGTCGTCGTTCCGATTGCGCGTTGATCTTGCCCGGCAATTTCATGGGACCGTACGTATTGGCGATCGGCAAGACCGACGACGATGCCCTGGCCGAAGGGGGACGATTGGCAATCCGCTTCACCAACCGCGACGTCCCCGATCCCGCGGAAGTCGACGTCGTAACCGATGAAGGAATGCGGCGGATTCAGGTCCTCGAACCGGTATTGAAAGATTGAACGAGGCGGATACCGCTCGCCCGGCGTAGAACGCGTTCGCGGCACTCGACGGCGTCCAGCGGTCGAATGCCGTGTCAAGAACAAAAGACGCGGCGGGCAGGCCGTGCGGTACCCACCCACCGCTGACGCGAAACGGTATTTTCTTCGTCGGCCTTATTCGCCGACGGCGAATACAAACCTCGGCACTCGTCAGTTCCCGCAACACGAACCGCCGCTTTGCGATTGTGCCGGCGCGTCTTTCGCGACACCGAACGACGAACCGCAGCCGCAGGTACGGACAGCCATCGGGTTGTTGAACACGAACCCACGCTTCATGAGCGAGTCGTGGTAATCAATCACGGTTCCACTGAGGTATTGCAAGTGCTCTCGCGACACTGCAATGCGAACGCCGCTCTGTTCGCAAAGTACGTCGTTCTCGGCGTCCGCCGATTCATCAAACAACAAAGAGTACTCAAACCCGCTGCAACCACCGCTGAGAATTGCTACCCGCAGCACGGTCGAATCGGGCAAATCGTTCTCTTGCATCAACCGTTTGACTTCGCCGAGAGCCTTATCTGTCAATGTGACGCTCATCGATGATCCTTGCACGCGTTTGTTACATCGAAATCCCGGAATGGGGGCGATTCGGACGAGCCTCGGCCCCTCCAACAGCATCTGATTGCTGGAATACTACGTTGCACCGGAAAAAAGTCAATTGCCACAGGAAAAACAGGCACAAATCAACAGGACCGCGATTCACGGGAAAGCGACGCGAAGCCGCACGCCGTGATTCCAAGCAGAAAGAAAAGACGACTCGGCCGGTCGAAGCTACGGCGCATGCCCGGCGATTTGTCGCAGGGCCTCGACTGCGGCGTCGATCTGTTCGTCGTCGTTGAACGGTCCGAAACTGAAACGCACCGTTCCCGTCTTCTCCGTCCCTAAAACGCGGTGAATCAACGGTGCACAATGCACCCCCGATCGGACGGCGATACGGAAGTGAGAAGCCAACAATCCGGCGACCTCGTCAGGGGTATATCCTTGGACCACGACACTCACCACCGCCGTTCGATCCACGGTATCCGTCGGCCCGACGACGGATACCCCCGAGATCGTCGCCACGCCTTCGAGGAACCGGGCCGTCAGCCGCTGTTCATGGGCCGCGATCGCGTCCAGGCCTCGCTCTAAGACGAAGTTCAATCCTGCCGCAAGGCCGGCCAATCCCGGCGCATTGAGCGTGCCCGATTCGAAGCGGTCGGGCAATTCAGAAGGCTGACGATCGTCGTCACTTTGTGTTCCCGTCCCTCCGAAACGCAAAGGCGTCACGCGGTCTTCGATTCCCGAGCGCATGTACAAGATGCCGGTTCCCAGCGGACCAAGGAGTCCCTTATGGCCGGGTGAGGCCACCATATCAACCTGCCATGCACCGACATCGATCGGCACGTGCCCGAGCGACTGCGCCGCATCGAGCAGGATGAGCAGGTCACGACCGTGGGGCAAACGTCGCAGTTTCTCGCAGATCGCCTCGATCGGCAGAATCGTGCCGGTCACGTTCGAGGCGTGATTGAGTACGACGAGCTTCGTTTCGGCCGATACGGCCTCCACTATCGACGCAACAGAAACCCGCCCCAAAGTATCACAAGGCACGCGACTGACGCGCACACCGCAGGCTTCCTCCAACCAGCGAAGCGGTCGAAGCACGCTATTGTGTTCCGTCACCGTCGTGACTACATGATCGCCCGGCCGCACGACTCCTCGAATCGCCGTATTCAATGCGTCCGTACCGTTGAAGGTAAACACGATCGATCCGTCGCCTCCGCCGATGAAATCGGTCAAATCACGACGAAGCTTTCCAATGACGGCATCGACCGGCAACCCGGCACCACGTCCCGGCGCGCCGAACTCGCGTTGTGTTCGCTCGACCGCTTGATAAACGGCTTCCGGCTTGGGAAAAGACGTTGCCGCGTTGTTCAAGTAGATGACGGCTTCGTTCATCGGCATCCTGATAGAGAATTTGGACAAGACCGTCCCGAAGGAAAGCCCTCATCCTGCGCCGTGTGCCATCAACTCGGCAATCTGTTCGATCACCGACTCGTGCGCCAAAGCCACGGCGATGTCGCCGGGCTCCAAGCGATCGTCGGCACCGGGCAAAAAAGCGTATCCTTCTCGAATGACCGCGGCGATCAAACACTGGTCGGGGAAAGGCACCGCAGCCAACACGTGTTCCGTCGCGGCCGCACCGGGAAGTACTTCCAATTCGACGATTTCGATATCGGTACCTTCCATCAGGCGCCGACGCGATACGACGACGCCCGGATTGAGGAACGCCTCGATTTCGCGGGCGACCACACGACGCGGACTGACAACGTGATCGATCCCCAGCTTGCTCAAGATTGCCCCGTAGTCCGGTCGCTCGACGATGGCCGCCACACGCTTCGCCCCCAGCTCTTTCGCTTCGACACAGGCGACAATGTTGTTTTCGTCGTCACCTGTGCAGGCCACGAAAATATCGGCGCTTCCGACCCGCTCTTCTTCGAGCGAGACCCTACGGCGTACGTCGGTGTGAACCACCGTCGCATATTCAAGGTGCGCCGCCAGAAAATCGCAACGCGCACGATCCGACTCCATGAGCACGACCGTCTGCCGGGGCCCATCCAGCAACCGAGCGAGATGAAAACCGGTTTCTCCCCCGCCCGCAATCACAATCCCAAGTTTCTGCGGCGGCTCGACCTCGAACATCGACTTGGCCCGGTCGATGTCGTCACGTTTCCCCAGAAGCGTGATGCGATCGCCGACGAGAATCTCGTCGTCGGCGGAAGCGATGAACAACTCGCCTTCGCGATAAATCGAACCGACGCGGACCCCCTTTCCCAACCGCAGGTTTTTCAACGGCACGCCGACCGCCGACGTTTCCCCCGTCACGGCCAGGTCTTGCATTTCCAGCTCACCCCGAGCGAGGTTCTCGACAGCAATCGAACTGGGGTGCCGGACCACACGCGCGAGCTCGATGGCCGAAAGCTGTTCGAGACTCACCAATCGATCGATCTTGAAATGCCGCTGGTAGTCGAATGTACTCGTATCGAGGAACACCGGCGAGTACACGCGAGCCACCGCACGCCGCGTTCCCATCGCCTTCGCCACACTGGCGGCGGTCAGATTCACTTCATCCGTATTGGTCACCGCCAAGCACAAGTCGGCATCGAATGCTCCCGCCTGAAAGAGCGTATTCGATTGTGAGGCCGAGCCGCGCAACGCGCGAACGTCCATCTCCTCATTGATTCGGTGGACGACATCGGGATCCATGTCGACGACGGTAACACTGTGCCGTCGCTCGCAAAGATTCGCGGCTATCGAAGCTCCGATCGTTCCGCCGCCCAACACCAAAATACGCATGACTTCGTCCCGTTTACGAACGATATCCGGATCACGGCACGAGCATCAATCGGCGTAACCGGACCGCCTTTCGGCTCAATCGCCCCGTGATCTTCATCTTCCCTATGGCTGTATCCGGCGATCAAACAAATCGATTCACGGCAAAGAGCAACAAGAAAATGATCAACATGAAGCCGACGATCCACACGGCCGTTCGCCACGCATGAGGCAAGATGGCCGACATCACCTCTTGCCGTGTCGCCGCATATACCAAGGCGATGGCCACCAACAGTGGGAGCAAGTACCAGTAATAACCGATCGTCATTGTGATCACTCGTCTTCTGCGATCCGAAACGCCGTTTTCCCGGTTGTGAAAAACTTCTGCCCACAATCAGGCTTCGGTCGGGGAAGCAGAACCTTCCGCCTGATTCTCGGCCTCGTCGGGCGGCGTTTCCTCGTCTCGGTTCCGATCTATCTTGCGACGCTTCTTCCGTGATTGTTTTTCCTCCGCCGGCGGAAAAGCCGGGCCGAGAAATGCGTCGAACACCACCAAGATGTTCAACAGTCCCGCCGTCATCGTGTATAGCGATCCCAACTCGAAGTAGGCATGCAATTCTTTATGGATGCGATTCAACGTCGGCGGATCGCCGTTATCGTTCCCCAGACGTGGAGGGGCCATAAATCCACCAAAAAGAGGCTGCTTGCCCTGCCGAATGCGCATGGATTGAATCAACGCCGGCATGGCGGGCAATCCTGCCCCCAACTGGCACAGGTAGGCCATCCGGGAATCACCGGGGCGAAACGAGGCATACACGACGCGGGCATACCCGACGTTCCGGCTGCTGCCCAAATAGCATCCATAGAAAAAGGTGCCCAGAATGCATACTGCGTACAGCAACGCTTTGTGCTTTCGGCCTTGATACAAGTGCCCAAGGCCCGGAACGAGCCATGCCAACACGGCAGCCGTCACCGGATCCCGCAACGACACCGTCCGTCCCAGTTCGTCCACAAACTCGTGACGCGTACTCAATTCCGTTCTCCCGTTCGGGAATCGATTGCAAACGTGTGGAAAAGTGTCGATCACCCAGTCGCGCATCCCCGCCGCGCACCAGCCCATCAACCTAGCTCACCCTCTCTGTGATTGCAACTGCTGGAGCGGGGGCGCTATCGGGATCGGGCTGTAACCTTCCCCCTATTTTGCACATCCATGAGAGAACAGGAAAGGAAAAACGGCGGCCCGCAATCACTCCCACCACATACTCAACGCAACCGTCGGACAGACAAGACGATACGACGATGGCCACGGCGACGGCCGGTCCGTCCGGCTCTCGACGAACCGGCAGAGGCTGCCGATAATTAAAGCTGGTAAATCACCAGCCGGCAGAGAATCCAAAACGCGGCAACCGGAAAACGCAGGAAAGATAGCCAACATACACAAACGAGGTGACCGACATGCCACTGTTCGAGTATCGCTGCGAAGACTGCGGACACGTGACCGAGTTTCTCGAAAAGGCCGGGAACACCGACGAGCACACTTGCGAAAAGTGCGGTTCGACGCGAATGATGAAACTTCTGTCGCTTTGTTCTGTTTCTGTTCAACAGAGCCCCGAGTGCGGCTCGGCATGCCAATTCAACAAAGAAACTGGGCGATGCGATTCCGGTGCGTGCGGAATGTTTTAACGTTCTACTCCGCGTGCTCCCGCACCGTGGCATCCGGAACGTCCGTCCGCGCCGGACATCGGCGACGAGGCTCCGCTCGTTTCCCTAGCCTCGGCGGCAGGCCTCGACAGCAGCAAAATACACCGGCAGGACCGGAGCCGCTCACTGCCGGTGTTCTCTTTTTGACAGATCGCAGCAAAAACTCTACAACGTAAGAACTCTCTTACGTCTCCACACCGACGAAAACGGGAAAAGGGAATTTGAACCGGCTGCGGGAGCACAGCAATGAAACAGTTGGATACGCGATGGAATGTATTTGTGGTGGTTCTTCTGGGCATGGCTTTGACTGTCGGTTGCCCCAAACCGCAACAAGAAGGCAACACCGCTGCGAACGAAGAAACCACGCCCGCCGCAAGTTCGCCAGAAGAAGCAACTTCTCCGGAAGCGGTCGGACCGAGTGAAACACCCGCGGAACATCTCCCCGACGCCACGACGCCCGCCGACGAGCCGGAAACCGAAATGACCGCCGACTCCTCCGGCTCGACCTCGGAAGAAGCGGCGGAAGTCGCCCCGCCCACCGTCCCCGAGGTCGTCATGGGCGAGGTCGACCGGCAAACGTGCAAGGTCTTCGTGGGCGAGGCGTTTCCGCTCGATTTCGAACTACCGCAGCTCGGCGATGCGAACGTCGCTTTGCAGTCGCTTCTGGGAAGCAAGGCCACGCTGATCGTGTTGTTCGCGACAGGAGACGATCCCGTGGCGGAGTTGCAAGCCGTGAATTTACTGGAGGACATTCAACGCGACTGCTTCGAACCGTATCACGACGCAGGATTGCAGGTGGTAGCTGTTTGTGAGAAGGCGGAGGCGGATATCGCCCAAAAACCCGTTTCCGAGGCCGGGGCGAAATACGCCGTGCTGCTGGACATCGACGGCAACTTGTTCGACGCCGTGGCAACCGAAAAGTTGCCCCGACTCTATTTGCTCGATGCCGAAGGAACCATCGTCTGGCTGGACATCGAATACTCGAACACCACGCGCACGAACCTTCAGCAGGCTCTCAAAGCCCTCTTCGCGTCGACGGCAGGAAATCCCGCAAAATGAGGAAACCAATCCGACGCGGTCGATCTCTTGAGATTTCGTCGGCTTCGCGACGCTTGAACGCAATCGGTCAAAGAATAAAACGGCTGACGTCTTCGTTATCGGCGACGTCGGCCAATTTTTCATTGACGTAATTCGCGTCGAGTTCGATACGGCCCGAAATGCAATCCGGGGTGTCGAAGCAGATATCTTCCAACAGCCGCTCCATGATCGTGTACAGGCGTCGCGCGCCGATGTTTTGCGTCGTCTGGTTCACACGATAGGCATAATCGGCGATCGCTTCGACGGCATCTTCGCGAAACTCGAGCAGCACGTTTTCCGTCTCCAAGAGTGCCCGATATTGTTTCAACAGGGAGTTCTGCGGTTCTTTGAGGATCCGAATGAAATCTTCCCGCGTCAGGTCCTCCAACTCGACGCGAATCGGAAACCGCCCCTGCAATTCCGGCATCAGATCGCTGGGATTGCTACGGTGAAATGCCCCCGCGGCAATGAACAGAATGTGATCCGTCTTGACGTACCCGTGGCGTGTTTTGACGGTCGTTCCTTCGATGATCGGCAGCAAATCGCGCTGCACGCCTTCTCGTGAGACGTCGGGACCGCGGGTCTCCTCGCGAGCGGTCACTTTATCGATTTCATCGATGAAGACGATGCCCGATTCTTCCGCCAGATGAAGTGCCTCGGACTTCACTTTTTCAAAGTCGACGAGAGCATCGCACTCTTCTTCAAGCAAGACCTTCTTCGCTTCCGCAACGGTGAGCGAGACGGTCTTCGACTTCGGCGGCATGATCCGTTCAATCACCGACTGAAAATCGGTGCTGATGTCCTCCATTCCCCCGCCGGAAAAGAAGATTCGCGGGGGCTTTTGATGTATTCGGACTTCGATGCGTCGCTGATCGAACACTCCATCGGCGAGCATCTCTCGCAGTTTTTCATACGTGCGGCTTCGCCGCTCGGGATCGGCCGTGGGCCCGTCCGCAGGCGTCGCCTCCTGTCCGGCCAAAATTCCCACCAGTCGGTCCTCCACACGGCGTTTCGCCTCATCGAGGACTTTTTCTCGCTCGCGGTCGCGAACCAACACGATGGCATTCTCGACCAGATCTCGAATCATGCTTTCGACATCGCGACCGACGTATCCCACTTCGGTATACTTCGTCGCCTCGACCTTGACGAACGGCGAGTCGGTCAAAGCGGCCAGCCGGCGAGCAATTTCGGTCTTTCCGACACCGGTCGGACCGATCATCAAGATATTCTTGGGCAAAACCTCGCGGCGCATGTCGTCATCGAGCTGTTTCCGCCGCCAGCGATTGCGAACGGCGACGGCGACGGCCCGTTTGGCTTTTTCTTGGCCCACAATGAATCGATCCAGCTCGGCGACGATTTCACGGGGCGTCAATTGGTGCACGGCAACTCCTCCACCACGATGTTCGTGTTCGTATAGATGTCGATGCCCGCGGCAATCAACAACGCTTCGCGAACGATCTCCGAAGCCGAGAGCGTTGAATGGGCCACCAGTGCTCTGGCGGCGGCGACGGCGAAGTTTCCCCCGGAGCCGATCCCCAGGATTCCGTCACCGGGCTGAACCACATCGCCGGTTCCCGTGATCAGCAAGGTATGTTCGCGATCAACGGCGATCAACATGGCCTCGAGCCGTCGCAACGCGCGATCGGTTCGCCATTCCTTGGCCAGTTCGGTCGCCGCCCGCGGCAAATTACCGGGATAGTCTTTCAGCTTGGCGTCGAATCGCTCGAAGAGCGCGAATGCGTCGGCGGTCGCCCCGGCGAATCCGGTCAATACCCGGCCGTCGGCCATTTTCCGGATCTTGACGGCATCGGCCTTCATGACGGCAGAGCCCAGCGTGACCTGTCCGTCACCGCCGATCGCAACCCGATCGCCCTTTCGGACGGTCAGAATCGTCGTACCGTGAATCTTCATTTCGAGCGACTCCCACAACCTTGCTTGCGACCGTCGAAGCGACACGTTCTTTTGGAACCCGATATGATATCATATGGAAGCCCGCAACAGCAGGACCTGCCGAAACCCTCATAATCCAGCAGAGAATACGCCGCCACGTCCGCACGAGTGACCGACGACGGCGCAGCAGCGAGTGTGCGATGTCCCGCGAACGCCGCCAAGAATTGCGATTTCACATTCCGGAGCTTCACTGCCCGAACGAAACGGCGGTGATCGAGAAGGCGCTACGGGCATGGAAAGACGACCTTGTGCTGGAACCCGACTACGTCGCCCGTGAGCTGACTATTCGGCTCGCCCCCGACACCTGCACGGAAGAAGAGTTGGCGACCGCCTTGCGAACAACGGGGTTTTCGATCATACCGCTTCGCGACGCGAACATTCCGCCGGAAACCGACGTTCGAATGGTCCCTTTGCCGCCGACGCTGGTCGCCGGAATCGTATTTCTACTCGCGGCGGTTTCCTATTACGCGGTTTTGGGCGTCCCCAGTCGGCTGATCCAGGCTTTTCTGTTGGCCGCAATTGCGACCGCGGGTATTCCGCTTTTCCGTGAAGCGTGGACGGCAATCCGATTGAAAACGCTCGATATGAACGTCTTGATGACGATTGCCGTGACCGGCGCCGTGCTTACAAAAAGCACGTGGGAGGGCGCCGTCGCCGTGGTGCTGTACGGCTTGTCTCTCTGGATCGAGGATTTCTCTCTCACGCGAGCACGGCATGCGATTACCCGACTCGTCACGCTTGTCCCGCAGGTTGCGCACCTTTGGCAATCCGACGATGACATGCGTGACGTTCCGGTCTCGGCAATCCGCCCCGGCGATCGAATACTCGTGAAGCCGGGCGAACGCATTCCTACCGACGGACGTGTTTATCGCGGCACGTCGACAGTCGACGAAGCTCCCATCACCGGGGAGAGCATGCCACAGGAAAAGAAGCCCGGCGATACCGTCTACGGCGGATCGTTGAACACAACCGGGGTGCTCGTGTTCGAGGCGACCGTTGAGCCCGAGCAATCGATTGTGTCGGGGATCCGGCGGCTGATCGATCAGGCGCGCAGCAACCGATCACGAGTCGAAACACAGATCGACCGATTCGCGGCGAGGTACACCCCGGCGGTTATCGCACTAGCGACGGCCGTCGGTGGTATCGGTGCAACTGCCTCGGTCCTAGGCTTCGGTGGTGCCGACGCCCTTCCGCCGGCCGAATGGGCCTATCGTGCGCTGGTCGTTTTGGTCGTTGCGTGTCCTTGTGCTTTGGTCATTTCGACGCCAGTAACGATCGTCGCAGGTTTGTATCGCGCCGCTGCAGCCGGCATCATCGTCAAAGGCGGCCGGTTCTTGGAGGCCGCCGCCAATCTACGAACGATCGCTTTCGACAAAACCGGTACACTCACAGAAGGCCGTCCGCGGGTCGTTGCGGTCCATCCCCGAAGGGGCGATGAAGAAGCTCTTGTGCGCGTCGCGGCCTCGCTTGAAGCCGTTAGCGACCATCCACTCGCCAAAGCCGTTACCGAGTACGCTCGTGAGCGAGCCGTGACGGTGCACGCCGTCAGTAATTGTGAAGAACTCCCGGGACAAGGCATCACGGGCTCGATCGACGATCGATCGTACTTCGTCGGAAGCCGCGATTATTGTGAATCTCGAGGTATGGGAGAACAATGCAGCAAACTGCTGGCTGAACTCGGGGAACCGGCGCACACGGCCGTTTTCATCGGCAATGACCGCGAATTGATGGGAGTCATTCTGCTTGCCGACACACCGCGTGTCGATGCAAAATCCGCCGTCGAGAACCTCACACGCTTGGGAATCGAAGCGATCATCCTCTCCGGTGATCGGCAGGCGGTCGTCGACAAGACCGCCCGCGAGCTGGGGATCGACAAAGCGCACGGCGACCTCCTTCCGGCGGACAAGATCGAAGCGATCCGGCGGCTTTCGGCTGAACAAGGCCCCGTAGCCATGGTGGGCGACGGCATCAACGACGGTCCTGCTCTAGCCGTAGCCGACGTCGGGATTGTCTTGGGCGCCACAGCAAGCGACACCGCCCTCGAGGTCGCCGACATCGCCGGGACGGGCAATCATGTTTGTCGTCTGCCTTATGTCGTTGAGCTAGGACGCCGCGTGCAAGCCCTGATCCGCCAAAATATCGCCTTGGCCCTGGGAATCAAGCTGTTCGTGTTGGCGGCTGCTCTGATCGGCTGGGCAGGCATGTGGTTGGCCGTGTTGGCCGACGTCGGCGCGTCACTGGTCGTCGTTCTCAATGGGTGTCGCATCGTTCGATTTCCCGAGCCTTCCTGCCCGGCCCAACGCGCTCTGGATTCTTAAACGCAACGCAAAACATCGAACGTGCACATGCCGATTTTTATCCTTCTTTCCGGTCGAAAGTAGCGCGGCATATGCTCGGGTTCTTTCGACCGGTACACTGAGGGAGCCTTTCAGGACTCACATTCGCAACGAATACTGTTGTGTCGTCGATCACGCGGAACGTCCCCCCTTCGACGATATCCACGCCGTCCGGCGGCTTGGGGCGGCGACAGGTCTCACGACAACAGGGGAAGGGACAGTCATGACCGGACGCGAACGTTTCTTGGCCGTCTTTCGTGGTGAAATGCCGGACCGCGTGCCTGTCACGCTGTTCATTCAAGACCAAGGCCACTTCATCGCAAAGCTGCATCCCGACTTGGATCAGTGGGACCATCTGGCCGTCCAGAAGCGGGTCGTCGATTTTCAGCGGGAAATGGGGGTCGACGTCTTCGTGCGTGTGCTGTTCGGCGTCAACGATCCGCTTTCGATTCATTTCGGCGGTTTGAACACGGCGGTGGAAACCGACACGTGGCGCGTCTGCAAGCAGGTGTCAGAGCGTGAAGGCACACGCGTCGAACATGCCGAAATCGAAACTCCCGAAGGAACACTCTCACAAGAGTTCTCTATCAACGAAGTCAAACCCGGTACGTACTTGTACTGCTGCACGAAGAAACCGATCCGTACGATCCGCGATTTGGAACTTGCCGAGAAGTACGAACCGGGAATGCCCGACGGATGGCCGGAAAAAGTTCGCGCGCACATCGCTGAGATCAAGAATTATGTCGGCGACGACGGCATCGTCGGGTCGTGGACGCCGCATGGCCCCTTCAACAACGCGTCGCTGCTGTATCCTCAAGACGAACTGTACATGCTGTTTCGCACCGATCCGCCGTTTTATGAACGGCTCATGCGGTTTGCGATGAACCGTATCCTCGACTACACGGCCGCGATCGACGCAGCAGGAGTCGACGTCCACTGCGTGGGCGGAAACGTCCCTGGCGGGTTCCTCGGAAAGGCCAATTACGACAAGTACATCCTACCCTTCGAGAAGGAATATATATCGTTCGTACAACGCAACGGCACTCCCGCGATGTATCACAACTGCGGCCAGATCATGAACTTGGTCGACAGCTACAAGGAGCTCGGTGCGCGAATCGTCGAGCCGTTTTCTCCACCTCCGCTGGGTGATTGTGCCGATCTGGCTGCCGCCAAGCGTCAGGTCGACGGGGCCTACGTAATGCTGTCGGGCATCGACCAGGTGAACGTGCTCGAAAAGGGTACCGTCGAAGACGTGCGTCGGGCGACCGAAAAGGCCATCCTCGACGGCAAGCCGGGCGGCGGCTTTATCCTGCAACCGGTCGATTTCTTGGAGTACGACACGCCGCTGGAAAATATCCGCGCCTATGTCGAAACGGCTCTCGCACTTGCCGACTATTGAGAAATCACCGCGTTCCACGGCCCCGGCAAAGCGTGCGTCTTGCCGCCGACACGTTTCGTTTTTCGTCGATGCGCCGCCCTCGCTACGGTTCGATTATTTCTTGACCGGTCGGCCGAGTTTCTCCTCGACACTGGCGACTTTGGCCTGCAAACGGCCTGATTTACCTGCCCGATAATCGATCTTGATGATACATTCGATTCGATTGCAATCCTGCGACATCCGCTCGAAACAACGACGAACGACTTCCATGACTTGATCGAATTCCCCTTCGAGCGTCGTCCCCATCGCGTGACATTGATACTCGAGCCCGCTTTGATCGATGATATCCAAGCTGCGCGCAACATACGGACTGAGACTTTCCCCCTTGTCGAGCGGATACATGCTGAACTCGAGCAAAACCATCGCTGTCCCCCGGTACACGTAAGATCCATCCGACTTGATTCAAACACGGCTCATTGTCGATTACCGACAATGCGCCGCTGCTTCGTCCCCCAATCGTATTCATCTTCGTTGCGAGAGACTACTTCTTCGGATCGAGCAACCCCATGTCGCGCATCCAAGCTTCGGCCAGCTTTGGCCAAGTCTGCGCAACGGGATGCTCGCTCGGACGCAGCCCATAGCCGTGCCCACCTTTGGTGAACACGTGCACCTCCGCCGGCACACCGGCTTTGGTCAATTCGACGAAGAACAACGCGGCCAGTGATCCCCGGGCTTTGTCGTCGGCCGTGACAGCCATGAACGCGGGCGGCGTCTCCTTGTCGATCCGAACCAACTCTCCCAATTCGGGTTTCGAATCGTCCATCTGAGGCCCAAGATAGGCGGCATAGATCGGCATGATGAAATCGGGGCGACAGCTTAGTCGGTCCGCCTCGTCAACCGGTTCGTACGTTTGCTCACGCCAATACATCCCGGTCATACAAGTCAGGTGGCCGCCCGCCGAAAACCCCAGTACGCCGACTCGATGCGGATCGATTCCCCACTCCTCGGCATGCGCCCGGGTTAGGCGAACGGCCCGCTGGGCGTCCTGCAAAGGTTCCCAGTACGGTCGGTCCGGATCACGACGCGGCACTCGATATTGCAGGACGACCGCCGTCACACCGAACGAGTTGAACCACTCGGCAATTTCGATGCCCTCTTTGTCCAAGGCCAGAATGTTGTAGCCCCCGCCCGGACAAACGATGACCGCCGCCCCGTTCGCCTTTTCGGGGGAAGGACGATAGACCGTCATCACCGGATCTTCGACAACCGTCACTCGCGAGATCTGGCTGGCGGCCTTCAGTTCGACAATCCGTTCCGGAGGCAACGGCTTGGCGTCGGCTGGTAATCCGTTCGGCCAAAGCTTCAGCGTCGGCCCCTCGGCCCAAACGGCCCCCTGCACGCAAACCAAGAGCACCAATCCGGCGCCAACGCGAGCAACGAAACGATTCATGGAAGGCTCCTCCGCTGTAAACAACATGTCGAACGTTCACGCCTCGCCTTTAGTGTGTTCCGAGCAGGGTGTCGATGCAATGATTCGCAGGCCGTGCGGAGTTGCGGCCCACCAGAATCGCCCCTCAGACTGATTAGCACAAGGCCGACCGAACCGAATTCGTTCGAGGAAGGAGTCACCTCGACATCTCGACTCGGCCGCCCTTGTATCCTCACGCAGCGAATCTGGAACCTCGCGTGCCGGAGAGGTGAAATCCTCGGGATCGATGCGGATCACAGGCGGCGGCGATACTCTCTGCCGCTAGAACACGTCGCTCCCAAATGCGCCGTTTGCGGCGATATTCCGCGACGGTATCGATGTCGTCGGTATAGTCGTCGATTTCCCGGAACAGAACGTTCTCCACTTGGTGTCGCCGCAGCGGAAAGCCGGCAACTGAGCGATACAGCTCCCAAAGTTTGCCTCGGCCGCCTCGATGCGCGTCCTCGATCGCTATACGCAGATGTTCTTCGATCCAATCGATCCGGGACCGATCGAATACCACGGCGAACATTTCACCGTGCGGGCTTTTCGTGAATCGACTCGGGCCGGAGCGACCGAAGAACCTCAAACTGCATGAGCTACTTGCAATCGTGGCAAACGCCTCGCGCGTGTAGAAGACGTCGCCCAGCAGCACCAGGGTTCTTTGGCCCCACAACGACCGCGTTTCGTACAGCGATTCAATCGTCCAACGGCGTCGCCTCGGCATGTACCAGCTTGTCGCAGGTCGAACAATGCGAGGATCGTGCGTCACTACGACCACCGGTGTGAATTCGAACTCGGTTGCCAACGCAATCGTGCGGTCGATCAACGGTACGCCGTTGCATGGCGCCAATTGCTTGGGCAAATCGGCTGTCCACCGCGTTGCCGTCCCGGCCGCAAGAATCAATACCGTCTGAGCCATAAACGCCCGTCGCCCCTTGGCCGAATCGTATTTCCACGTTCGCTGCGGGAAGCCCAACACCATTGAGGGGAACATCCCCCGTCAATAGATGCATGGTCATTAGACAAATCGCGTCGAACGGTCAAGGCCGGTATCGATGCAGCAAGATAGCTCGCCGTCGGCTGTCGACACGAGGCATCTATCTTCGGGCCTCGCGAAGCAGGTGGCCCAGTTCGGGCAGAATGAGTTCTTGGATCGCCGTCCGCACACCACCCGGAGAACCGGGCGTCGTCACGATCAGCGTCGTCCCGATCAATCCGGCCGTTGCGCGACTGAGCATCGCCGCCGGACCGATTTCCCGGAAGCTGAGCATCCGAAACAGTTCGCCGTAGCCGGGTATTTCGCGTGTAATGAGCCGCGATACCGTCTCGTAGGTGTGATCGCGACTGCCCAGTCCGGTTCCCCCCGTCAGGAAGACAGCATCGACGTCATCACGACGCACACAATCGTTGACGACCGTTTCGATCCTTGCCGGGTCGTCCGGGATGATCGTACGATCGACAACCTCGTGTCCACCTGTCCGCAAGAGCGACTCCAGAACGTCGCCCCCTTTATCGGTCTGTCGGGTGCGCGTGTCGCTGACGGTGACGACCACGCAACGTACGACGCGGGGAGCCTCTTTCCGGTGTTCTTCGGGCACACTCGTCACGCCAATTGCCTCCGATGACAAGATACGGCACCGACACCCTGTGGCGCCTCGACGAGATTTTCATTGTTGGCGGGAACCGGGCGCTCCTATACTACATCTAAGGGATGAGAAATCAAAGGCGACCTCCCTCTGCTGGAGGGGAACAACATGAATGTGCGAATTCTAGGCGTTGTCACGGCGGCGATATTCGCTTTCGGCACGGAATCGTACGAATTGTGCCTTGCCGACAGCGTCACCTTACCTACCGGCGTCGTGATCGAGGGAACTATCGAAAGCGAGGACGGCGAACCCGAAATTCGTATCCGCACCCCCGAAGGTGTCTTACTGTCTTTCGAACGCACGCAAATCGATAAGATTGAGCGGTTGCGACCGGACCAGCGAGAATACCTCTCGATACGGGAAACCACTCCTGACACCGTCGAAGGCCATCTGGAACTGGCGCAGTGGTGCGCCGAACACTATCTGACCGACGAGCGTCGCGCGGAACTGCGTCGCGTGCTCCAGCTCGATCCGGACAATGCCCGCGCTAGAGCCTTGTTGGGGTACGTCAAAACCGAAGACGGGTGGAAAACCCGCGACGAAATCATGCGAGCCCAAGGCTACGTCCGGTACAAGGGCCGTTGGATGTTACCACAGGAGGTGCAGATTCTCGAAGAACGTGAAGCACAAGACGAAAAGCGAAAGGAATGGACCAAAAAGATCCAGTTGTGGCTGACCTGGTTGGGCACGGAACGATCTCGCGTGGCCGAAGAATCGCTTCAGTCGATTCGTGATCCGGTCGCCGTCCCCCCGTTGTTGAACGCCTTGAAGAATTCACAGGATGATCACGTAAGGCTCATGCTCGTCGACGTGCTCGGCCAAATCCCTTCCGCCGAATCGCTGCGAGCCTTGGCCTTCGTCGCCATTGAAGATCCGCTGGAAGAAGCCCGATTGCGAGCAATCGAGATTCTCAAGAAGCAGCCTTCCGACGAAATCGTTGCGTTTTTCACTTCTCAGCTACGCGGAAACGAACTCACACGAGTCCATCGGGCCGCCGTGGCCTTGCGCGAGCTGGGGGATCCGTCTGCGATCCCCGCCCTGATCGACGCGTTGGTCATGACGATCAAGGTTCGCGTCCCTCAGTCGGGGGCGGGCACCTCGGCCTCCTTCGCTACCGACGGAAGCAATCGCTTGCCCGGACTGAGTTTCGGCGGAAACACCCCGAAGTATGTAAAGCAAGAAGTCATGAACCGCCCGATTCTCGAGGCCCTAGTCGATTTGAGCGGCGGTGTGAATTTTGGGTTCGACGAAGCGCGATGGCGTGCCTGGTACGCGCAGCAGCGCCGCGCCCAAGCGCAATCGGCCCTTCAGAATCGCCGCGCCGAAGCAACCGCCGAACCTGCCACGCCGTAGACCGCTCGACGATTCGACATGCGCATTGAGGATCGCACGCGACCGGCCGACTGCGTTGTCTAATCGCGTGATTTACGCCGACGGCCGAAGAAAACCTGCCGCAACCACTGGATGGGATCCCTTCCTTCGGGAATTGGGGCAAACCAACGTTCCGGAACGGTCCGCTCGGCCGTTCGATCGATGAGCGTCGGCCGAAAGATAACCAGCACGAGACTGGGCAGAAACCACGCCATGTAGATGCCGCCCTGGTAACCGTGGACAAATTGGCAACCGATCAGGATCGACGTGGTTCCCGAAAGAAGGTTACCGAAGTCTTTCTCCAGCGGCCACAGCCCCAAACTGATCACCAGCACCGCCAATGTGGCCAGAATCGGGATACGCAGGGCGGGCGCATGGTACTCCCAAAACCCGTCGAGGCCCGCAGACGAAAGCAAGCCGCGTCCGAACAACGCCGCCACCCCTTCACGAAACAACGTCCCACCGCCCCATAGCGCCCATTGCAGCAGGACCAAACACCCGAGAGCCGCAACGACGCCGAACAAAAACCGCAGCAACCCGCGTTTTCGATAAAATCCGGCCCAAAGCGGAACCAAGGCTACCGGATAAAACACGATCATCGAGGCGCCGATCAACAATCCCGAAATGACCGGCCGCCGATAGGTCGCCACAGCCCAAACGAGAAACGCCCCCGGCAAGATATGATCGAGCCGCAAGGTAAACTGAGCCGTATACGGTAAGAGCAAATACAACGCAGCGGCGGCGATCCCCCCCTGAAAATTGTCGAAATGCCACGTACCGATCACGATCAGCCCGATAACGATCGCAAAGTGCGCCAACACGGCCACCACCTTGATGCCGGTCCCCACCCCCTGCGAAGCAAACTTGGCAGCTTCCGCTCGGTCCACAAAGGCACCCGCTACCGGGACACCGGCGAACCGGTAAAACGGTAGAAAACCGGGCACACGCGGCAACGGTTCTTCTGCCGCATCCGCCTGGGGGTCACCTTCGGCAACGGCAGTTTCGGGGTCGAACCATCGGGTGGGTTCCACCTGAACGGCGCGCTCGGTAAATACACTCGCAATCAAGAAGGCAAACAATGCCAAAACGGTGAATGTGATGCCGTCGGAAGAAAGGTTCGGTGCGACCAGCGGACGGCGTCTCAACGCGGGATCGATCATCAATCGAATCAAGAAAAGGACGAGAACGCCGAACAACCACAAGTACGCTGCCGACTCGGGCCCGTGCCGTAACAACAACAATCCCGGCGCCAACGCGATCAAACCGATCAGGTCGAGATTACGGATACTGAAAAATCGATAAAACCGGAAATATATACCGATCGTCATCAACGACGAGACATACAGCCACGTCGTCGGGTCCATGCGATATTGTTCGATGAGCGTGGACATGATAGACGATCGCGTCGGTTCGATCCGCTGTGTTCAACCCCGGTCGAAAAGGCGAGGATTCGCCGTTCCATCGTCGATCTATCGACCCCAAAGGGCTCAAACTGGCCGTATTTCCCTCTGTTGATTGGAAAACCCCCTCGACCGTGGGCAAATTGTGTCGATTGCGAGGAACTCGCAGGAGTATCTTGCCTGACTTTCGAGCATATTCGCCGACGGATCCCATGCGGCTTTCGTCAATGTTCCAACCCCAACTCCGCCTTCGCCTGAGCCGCCCAGGGACTTTCCGGCGCCAAGGCAAGAAACTGTTGCCAATGGACGACGGCCTCTTCTTCTCGGCCCATGTCGGTCAGGGTTTTTGCCAGCAAGTAGTGTGCATCGGCGTAATCGGGGTGAAAGGCCAAGGCCCCACGAAAGGCTGCTGCCGCGAGTTCCAGGTCCCCCAATTCGGCGAGGACGCACCCAAGATTCGCCCGGGCCTCGACGAAATCTTCATCGATTTCGAGCGCTGCCAGGTAACGCTCGCGCGCACCGTGTAAATCGCCTAATCGATAAAGTAGTTCGGCTAAACGGAAACACAACTCGCTGTTCGGCCCGCCTGCCGCCAACGCGGCACGATACATGTCGGCCGCTTCAGCGAGTCGACCGTGATCTTCCAGATCAAGAGCCATTTCGACCAGTTCATCGACGCTCGGTTTTTGTTGCTCGACGCCCCCGACTTCGGCCAAGATCCCGGTCAGCGACACCACGTTCGGTTCCTCGTGGTTGTCCGCCGACTCCTCTTGAGCGAGCCGCTCTGCGGCCTCGAAGTCGAAGTGTTTCTGCCCCTTGGCGTCGATCAATCCTTCACCGCTTCGCAAGAGGATTTCTTTGCCTTCGACGATGATCGACAACTGCGCCAAGGAACGGGCAAGATCGGGCACGAACTTGGCCAAACCCGTCAGTTTCTTCTCGATCATCGAAGGCGACATGCCAGCGGCCAACAGTTCCGCCAGACGCCGGGCCGTCACGACCTCGCGATAGTCGAAATAGGGTAGCTTGTGGACTTCTCGAATCGGGGTAATCAAACCACGGCGATGCCATCGCCGAACCACCGAAACGGGAACGCCGATCAACTCGGCCAGCATGGCGGGTGTATACAGCTTCTGGACCTGATCCTCCTCATCGATCAGGCCCAGCCGCCGCCACAACTCCGTCTCCGTGAGGATTTCCAGGCGGCCTTCTTCAATTGCCTGAAGCGCTCGACGATCGAGGA
The DNA here is from genome assembly GCF_054657455.1 of Thermostilla marina. Taxonomy (NCBI): domain Bacteria; kingdom Pseudomonadati; phylum Planctomycetota; class Planctomycetia; order Pirellulales; family Thermoguttaceae; genus Thermostilla; species Thermostilla marina. The sequence goes on from NZ_BAAHYR010000001.1 coordinate 3,393,401, forward strand.
ACTCGCTCCAATCGGGCGAGTCGGTCCACGATAAATCCTGTTCCCCCAGGACCAACCAATCGATCTCACCGTCGGGCCGGTCGACGACCACTGCTCCCTTTTCGCGCAAGCGTCGCGTTGCGTCGCGCCGCGACATTCCCGCCAATCGGCCGAGAAAGGCCACGCGACGCCCTTCCACGTTCTCACATGAAGGCACGTTGGAAGCGTCCATGATCGTACGATTTCATCCGGCACCGACGCCTGACGCTCCACAGTTTACCCTAGGAAGGCAAGATTGTGGCGCAATGGCGTCGGCGGTTCATACCAGTCCCCAATGCTTGCGGAGAATCCATTCGGCCGTCATCAAGCCCACGAAAAGTACCAGCATCCACCAAGTGTCCCACAGGGGCTTTCGCGTCTCCAGGGGGACCTCCAAATCCTCTGCCGAGTCCAAAAGTCGTTTCAGCAGATCCCCTAATTCTTCAGGAGGGACGACTTCGCCGCCGGAAAGCCGGGCCAACTCTTCGAGCAAGAGAAGATCGGCTGCCGGCCGTTCCAGCTCCAAGTCCTGTTTCAACACGATGAAACGACCTTCGTCTTGGCCGAACGACCGGCCGTCCTCAAGGGCCCGAACGCGAACCGTGTAGTCTCCGGGACTATCCGTTTGCCGAATTGTCCCTTTCCACCGATCGTCGACGCGTCGCACCTCGACCGGTTCGGTCGACCCGTCCGGCCGCAGCAGCTCCACCTCGAAACGGGCCGTCTCGATCGGATTGCCCATCGGATCGTTGGCCCCGACTTCGAACGGGACGGTCTCGCCCAAGGGCACGCGGCGGCGATCGATGCGCACCCAAACCTCGTTCGTTTGCGATTCGTCCATCTGGGCCAGCCAGAGGACGGCTTGTCGCCAAAAACGCTTGTGTTCCCGGTCGAACCCGTGCATCCACCAACGCCATGTCGAATCGCCGGCGAAGCCAAGCACGCGTCCCCGCCCGTAACTTTGGGCGACGAGCAGCGGATGGTTGTCTTGATCGACGGCCAAGATCACCGCCCCCGGCTTTACGTTGGAAAACCGATTGGCACCGTCGAGCGGTGGGAGCCGCTGCCACACGGCCTCGGCCGATTGTGGTGTCGGAGCCAGCATCAGCAGGTAGTGATTGCGACCGATCAACGTGGGCGCCATACGCAACGGTCCGGGCCAGTGCAGGTCCTTGCGTATCGGTTCGTCCGGGTCTTGACGCTCGAAACGATTCATTACCACCGGCAACACCTCGGCCAAGGGAGTTTCGGCATAACCGCCGGCTCCGAAACTCTGAAAGCCCCCAAGCATCATCAAGCCTGCGCCCTTCTCCACGGCATCCCGGATCACCTCCAATTCTTCTTGTCGGAACCACGTTGAATCGACGTCGCCGATCAAGAAAACGTTGATCTCGCGGGATTTCACTTGTTCCGCAAAATCTGCGGGCCGCCCCGCCTCGTCAGGTGCCGCCAAGCGCACGTAATCAACTGCAATTTCAGGCGAGGCATCGAGCGATGCCCGCAAGAATCGCTGTTCGGGCCGTAACGATCCTTCCACATACAAGACATGGATCCCCCCCTCGAGGACCCGAACGAGCGTGCTTTGACTGTTGTTCGTCGATGCCGTTTCACTCGGATCCGGTTCAATCTCGACGGTCGCTTTCCATTCCCCCGGCGTGGTCGGTTGATATTGGAAACGAACGGGAATCCGCTGTTCGGCCTCGTCGATGGTGATCGTTTGCTCGGCAACCGGCTCCATCGTTCCCGGTTGCGTCTCGAAGAGCAACCTGACGACGGCCTGTCGGTTGGCAAAGCCGGTTGCGCGCACATGTGTCGTCACGTGCAAATAGTTGTTCACGAATACGCGGTCGTCGGCCAATATGTCTTCGACCGCCAAATCTCGCGCGTCCTCGGCCGCGCGTGTCTTGCCCAGCCGAATCGGGTAGATCCTTTGCCCCACGCTTCCCATGCGTGTTGCGATTGTTTGAGGCGGCACGTCGTTTGGAAAAATCGCGCGTTGTGCGCCGTCGCTCAACAAAATGACGCCCAACAAACGCTTGCCCGCCGCCTGCCGGTTCAATTCTTCAAGCGCCCGTCCGATTGCCGTCTGTGAGCCTTCAGGGGATTCCGGCAATCGAAGCCGGCCGTTTTCCAAGGCAACCGGCTCGACGTTCTCGGAAAACGTGTACGCCTGTACGTCGAAATTCTCGGCGAGCCGTTTCAGTTCGTTATCGGCTTCGGCCAAAATATTCGCGGCCCGTTCGTAACGCGTTGCACCGTTTAGCTCGTCGGCCACCGACATACTCTTCGAGTCGTCTACCAAAATGGCAATCGACGCCGAAATCCTACTGTAAGACGTGTAAATCAACGTCGGCCGTAGGAGCAAAACGATCAGCAACACGAACGTCATCCACCGCAATGCCACGAGGACGAATCGACGTCGTCGCGGCTCAACCTCTTGCGGCGTGACAAGCCATACAACCGCGGCCAGCGCGCAAGCGACAAGCAACGCAAGCCAAAGGCTCTCGCCGATCGGGTTGAAGACCAGTTGCGGCATCAGGGCATCCGACGATCAATTCACATCACACGCTCGCGGCAGTTGGTTGCCGGTAGAACCGATTAGCCAAAAACCATTCCGCGGCGAATACTAGCGTTATGAGCAAGACGATCCACGGCGTGAGATTCGTTCCTGCTCGTCCCTTCGTGACCTCGCGAATGAGTTGTTCTCGATTTCGAGTAGTGCGCGTCACATCCTTTCCCAGATCGGCCACCAGGTTCTTGATCTCGACACGTGTCAAGTCGGTAACCTCCGGCGGCAACTCGACGGCAAAGGCGTCACGGAACCCGGTCGTTCCGCCGGCCTCGACCCGATAACAGCCCGGATGCGAGGTTGCGGTCACGACCAAGCGTCGCTTTTCCCGATCGGGCGTCAGCTTCAAGGAAGGGGGCGGCAAATCATCCCGGAAGGGGTTCCGTGGAATCTGCAAGACGTAACCGTTGAAATGCGCAAATTGATCGGGCAAGTCGATGACGACTGTCTCCCCGGCAAGGTAATTCACACGACGCCCGGTTCCACCTGCCAGATACGCTGCCGTTTCGTTCACCAAGATGAAGAACGGCCATGCCTCACCGACCGGCAGCAGGTTCCACGGGGCCTCGTCCGGCCGATCCGAGAGCGGCGTGGTAAACACGACGACGCGCCCCTTACCCAGCCGTCGCTCCAGGATAGCCGGTCGATCGTCGTCGTACGACGCTACGACTCGCACGTCTTCCGGAATCTCATCCAACACCCAGTAACGAAACACGGGAAATTGATGCCAAGGGATCGTACCCGCGACGGACCGAAAACTTTTCAACACGGGATGTTGATAAACGCGCGGCGCCAGCATGAAAGGCGAGTCTCCCGCGCGTGCTTGCACGAGCAATCGGCCGGGCAAGACCCGTTGCGCTGCCGAACCGTGGAACGCTTCAACGGCGGAAGCACGCCTGCCCAATGCGATCGCCAAACCATGACCGCTTTCGACGTACTCGGCCAAGCGCGTCCATAGGGCGTCCTCCATGGGTGCCGGATCCAGCACGAAAACGGCATCGTACACATCGAGTTTCTCGCTTCCCAATGCACGCTGCGATACGACTTGCGTCTCGAACCGCGCACGACCGATGCGACGAAGAACCTCCGGTGCCAATGCCTGATCGAGAAAGACGGCGTAATGCTCAGGGGGATCGGGTGCCGCGATGAGCACCGACGCAGGCGGCCGAACCTCGAACGCAAACCAACGACGGTTGTCGCACGGAAGCGCGTCGTCCTCACCGATCTCGACGAACCCGACGTGCACGCCCGCATCGAACCCGCCGACGGCAAACGAGGCCCTCATCGATTCACCATTTTCGAGCGACACGGACTGCTCGCCGCGTTTTTCGTACAGAACGCCGTCTACTTCGCGTCGATCACCCGAAGCGTCCATCGCCTCACGAGGCGACGGTGCGCCGTCACCGGTCACACGTGTATCGAGTGTGTCGCTGATATACAAAGAAAGCGTGCGATTCCCCACCTCTCCTTGAGCATTCACATCCACATCGATTTGGACGGGCGTTCCCCGTGCCACAGTTTCGCTGTGCGGCGCAACCTTGGTCAAGGCCGCATTGACGGGCTCCTCAACACCGACATCGATCAGGTATACCCCTACATCGCCCAAGTCGGCGATTGTCTGCTTGAGCTTCTTGCGCGCCTGCGGCGGCCACGAGGCCCCGGCAAAATCGGTAAACACGTAGATTTCTCGACGAGTCAATTCGCTCGACCGAAGCAAGCCGGCCGCCCGTGTAAGCACATCCGTCAAAGGCGACGGCGCCGCCGTAATCGCCAAATGCTCGATTCGATGCTTCGCCGCGCCGCGATCGATCGAAAAATTCTGCGGTGACGTCTCGCTGTCGAATACGGCGATCTCACTATCGCGAGGCAATTGCCGCAACAGCCATGTTCCTTGTTCTTTCGCCGCTTCCAACCGCGTCCGGTTTTCAAAGCGATAAAGCATGCGCGGCGACGTGTCGAACACCAGCGCCGCTGCGACGGGCGCCTCACCAGAACCCGGAGCCGACCATTTCACGGTCGGTTGTGCCAGCACCAAGCCCAGCAGCACGAAGAGAAGCGTCCGCAACGCGAGCAACAAAAGGTGACGCAACCGCATACGCCGCCGGTTTTGTTGGAATCGGGATCGCACCAGAAGCAACGCCGGAAATGGAATCCGCTGCGGTTTGCGGCGCATCATCAGATGCAGCACCACCGGGACGGCGGCCAGGCCGAGTCCAATCCATGCAAAAAACGGCGTTACGAACGTCATGAGAGTCTTATTCTTACGACGTCATCCGCGCGCGCGACGACGTAGCAGAAATTCCATCAAGGCCTTGTCGAACTGCATGCTCGTATCGAGCGGAACGTAGTCGATGCCTGCGCGAAAGCATTCCCGGCGATATGTTTCTCGAAAACGGGACAGCTCCTCCAGGTAGTCGGCCCGGATCGAGGCACCGTCGACTTGAACGCGTCGCAACGTCTCCGGATCCTCGAGCTCCAGCAATCCGCGGAACGGAAAACGGACTTCGGCTTCGTCCAGAATATGAAACACGATCACATCGTGGCCCCGATGGCGCAGACGATACAATCCCTGCATCACCGCTTCGGGTTCGTTCAGCAAATCGGAAAACACCATGACCAAGCTCGCGCGGCGAAGAATGGCGGCCATCTGCGCCAGGCTGCCGGGGATGTCGGTCTCACCCTCCGGTTCCAACTTGGCCAAGACCGACAACACACTCCCTAAATGCCCCCGGCGTGATTTCGGCGGCAGGCTTTTGCGAATCTTTTCGTCGAACACCCAAAGCCCGACCGGATCCTGTTGGTGGATCATCAGGTAGCACAACGCCGCGGCCAGACAAATCGCATAATCGAATTTCGTCGACGCTTGCCGGTACGTGTAACCCATCGACCGACTGCTGTCGACCGCCAGATAGCCGGTAATGTTCGTCTCAGCTTCGAACTTCTTGACGTAATACTTGTTCGTCTTCGCGTATACCAGCCAGTCGATATCCTTGGGATCGTCGCCGGGGGTGTATTTGCGGTGTTCACTGAACTCGACCGAAAACCCTTGAAACGGGCTGGCGTGCAACCCGTGCAAAAATCCTTTCACGATGAACTGCGCGCGTAGATCCAGCCGCTTGATCTGGCGAGCGACTTCCGGCTTGAGATAACGTTCTACGGTGCTCATGGGCCGCCGAGGCAAATACGGCTTGCCGGTAATACAACCGACATAAAAGATCAACCGGCGTGGGCTTCCTTGTCGTCATACTTCGGAATGACCGGAGGCGGGACGATCTCGACCAACCGCCGAATGATGTCCTCGGTCGTCATGCCTTCCGCCTGCGCCTGAAAATTCGCGGCGATACGGTGGCGCAAAACCGGTACGGCAAGACGTTGCACATCTTCGATCGATACGGCAAACCTTCCGTCCATTGCGGCCAGCGCTTTGCCGCCTTGGATCAGGAATTGTCCGGCGCGGGGCCCCGCTCCCCAATCGACCAATTCGCGGACCAACTCGGGCGCCGAAGGATCTTTCGGACGCGTCGCCCGCACCAACGCCGCTACGTACTGCACGACGTACTTGCTCACCGCGACCGAGCCGACCAACTTCTGAATATTCAAGATCGACTTCGCCGACAAAATCTTGCGCACCTCCACGCGTTCGCTGCGCGTCGTGCGGGCAAGAATCTGCTCCTCTTCTTCGCGGGTCGGATAGTCGATCTTGATGTTGAACATGAAACGGTCCAACTGTGCCTCCGGCAGCGGATACGTTCCTTCCTGCTCGATCGGGTTTTGCGTGGCGATCGTGAAAAACGGATCGGGCAGCGGATAGGTCTTTTGCCCGACCGTCACTTCCCGTTCCTGCATCGCCTGGAGCAGCGCCGCCTGCGTCTTCGGCGGCGTGCGGTTGATCTCGTCGGCCAATAGAATGTTCGTGAAGATCGGCCCCTCGACGAAACGAAAGTATCGCTTGCCCTGGTCGTCTTCCTCCAACACGTTCGTTCCCGTGATGTCCGAGGGCATCAAGTCGGGCGTGAATTGGATCCGTTTGAAGTCGATATCCAAGATGCGGGCGAGCGTGCTCACCATCAATGTTTTGGCCAACCCCGGCACACCCTCCAGAAGGCAGTGCCCTCGCGTGAAAATCGCCGCAAACAATTGCTCGATCACCGCCGATTGGCCGACGATGACCTTTTGCAATTCCTCCTGCATCACGCGACGATGCTGAGCAAATTCCTGGAGAACGTCGCCTAAGTTGCGTGGTTTTCCGCTCAAGCTCGCACCTCTATCGATTCCGAATCGCCCACAAAACTTCGCCCGTCACCGCTTGAATACACGGATCAGTCACTTGCATTGTACGGACTTCTCACTCCCTTGCCGACACACGGTCGCGTCACAGCCGACCACCGGATCGGTGACGAAGCAGCCGACTTTGCCGATCTTGCCTGATTTTTCTGTTTTTCCTATCGGTCGGTCGCATCGGTCGGGAATGATCGAATCTCATCCCCTATCTTCGGTCAGCTTTTGGCTGACGGTTCGACGGGAATTGCCGTACAATGAGGGCGATCGGCTTGGCTCACGTCGATTACACCGGTTGGATCGTCTGGAATCGACGCAGAGTGCCTGACAAACGTGGCGTTAAAGGGATGGGCTCGCAATGCCGTACCGGAAGGTAAATGGAGTTTCGAGATCTTGCCGTGCGGCGCCGATCGCCGGCGTGGCCCTGGCGATCCTGTTTGCCGCAGCGGCGACACGGCCGGTCTTCGCGCAACCGACAGCCGAAGAATTGCCTCGTCGAATTCAGCAAGCCATCCAGGACGGCGTCGAATTCATCAAAGGAAAGCAAAACGCGAACGGTTCATGGGCCGAAATGGCCGGCCAACCTTGCGGCGTATCGGCGCTCTGCACGCTTGCGTTGTTGTACGCCGGCGTCCCACCGGACGATCCCGTTGTCCAAAAGGCACTGACCTATCTACGGAGCTACTCAGCCGAAGAAATCGATGCTACCTATTCGGTGGCGTTACAGACGATGGTTTTCTGTCGGGCGTCGCCCGAGCGGGACCGAGCCGCCATCCTCGACAACGTGCGCTGGTTCGAAAAGACACAAGTCAAAGAACCGCCCCTTGCCGGAGGCTGGTCCTATCCCGGCCTTGTTCCCGACAATTCGAACAGCCAGTTCGCTTTGCTGGCTCTTTACGAAGCCGAACGCGCCGGCGTCCCCGTTTCGGCGGAAACCTGGCAACGTGCCGAAAAGTACTGGGAGCGAATGCAGAATTCCGACGGCTCGTGGGGTTATCGGGCGGGCCAGCCCGGGACCGGCAGCATGACCTGCGCCGGTCTGGCTTCGCTCATCATCGCCCGCAAAATGGCATTGCCACCGGGCGCTCGTGTCGAAGGCGACAGGATCGATTGCTGCCGTCCTGCTGAAGCGGAAGACGATGCCGTCCGCCGCGGGTTGGCCTGGCTTGCACAACACTATTCCGTTGCGGTCAATCCCGGGGTCGGCGAAGAATGGCTCCTCTATTACCTGTACGCCCTCGAGCGTGTCGGGAGGCTCTCCGCTCTACGATTCATCGGAGAGCACGACTGGTACCGCGAAGGTTCGGCGCAACTACTGAAACTCAAAACAGGTCGCATCGGCGATGCCGGCGGCGCGTCGCTCAGCGAAGGCTGGGTCGGTCCCTCGCGGACGGTGGAACAGGATTCCCGTATCGCCACCAGCTTGGCACTGTTATTCTTGGCCAAAGGACGACGACCGATCTTGATCGCCAAGATGAAATTCGCCGCTGCGCCTACCTGGAATCGCCATCCCGCCGATCTGACCAACTTGACGGCGTTTTGCGAATCCCGATGGAAAATGGACCTCTCGTGGCAAACCGTGGATTTCCAAGCGGCAACCGTCGAGGATTTACGTCAATCTCCCGTCCTCCACTTTTGCGGCTACGATTTCCCCCCGGCCGACGATCCGCAGTCGCTTGAAATCTTGGCCCGAAAACTCAGGGCATATGTCGATCGGGGCGGATTCGTCGTCGGGGAACCGGCATGTCCCGGCGGCACGTTCGACCGCGGTTTTCGCAAGCTGCTCGAAACGGCCTTTCCCGAACCGGAGTACCGACTGAAGCTCCTGCCGCCGGAACACCCGATTTGGCGTGCAGAAGCCCCCGTTCCCCCGAAATATCTGCGTCCCATGTTGGGGATCGAATTCGGTTGTCGGACGAGCGTCGTCTACCTGCCCGACGATTCAGGACGCCCGGCGTTGTCGTGCTTGTGGGAACTGGCCGGAGTCGGACGAGAGAATTACGCGCCGGAAGTGCAAGCGCAAATCGATGCCGCGCTCGGCATCGGGGTCAACATTTTGGCGTATGCCACGGATCGAAAGCTGGAATACAAATACGCGTTCTTCCAATCGCCGTCGAGAACAACACAACAAGGCGAAATCCGTCGCAATGCCCTCGCCGTGGCGTCACTGCGACACCCGGGAGGATGTACGGTCGCGCCCCGCGCGTTGTCCAACTTGCTCGAATATGCCGAAAAGGAACTTCATCTCCGCGTGCGTGCGGTAGAAGACGAATTGGACATCACCGACCCGGCATTGTTCGACCATCATCTGGCGTTCATGCACGGCCGGAACGGCTTCCGCTTGACCGAGGCCGAACGCAAACAACTGCGCATGTTCGTCGAACGCGGCGGCACGATCTTGGGGGACGCTGTGTGTGCGAATCAAGCGTTCGCCTCGTCGTTCGCCCAGGAAATGTCCGCCATCTTTCCCGAACACCCGCTGGAACCGATTCCGCCGGACGACCCGCTGTTCTCGCCGGCCTTCGGAGGCTTCGACCTGCGGCAAGTCACCCGACGCGATCCGCAACCCGGCCGCAGCGACGAATCGGTCAACGTTCTCGAACGCAAGGTTCCGCCCGAGTTGCTGGGAATCCGAATCGGCGATCGTTGGGGCGTCATCTTTTCGCCTTACGACCTGAGCTGCGCCCTCGAGAAGCAGAACTCCGTCGAATGCCGAGGATACACGACCGATGACGCCGCACGACTCGGCCTGAATTGCATCCTTTATGCAATGCAGAAATAAACGAACCGCCGTCGGGTGCCGTCGGCGCGTTTCGCACTCCGAAAATTCCCAGCTCCGCACACGAAGGAGCATTTCACGCGGATCGACAATCGCCGACCTTCTCTTTCCGTGAAACCGACGGCGCATGAGCGGTCGTATTGTCTCGTGTCGCATGGCCCCGCGTGCCGAAATGCTGAGGAAAACGACGCGAAGCCGTCCGCCGAAGTCGTAGGCTCGACCGACTTGGCCGTTCCCGGCATGATTTGCTAAAATAGGGAACTTCATGAAGTGCCCGGACAACGTTGTTTGCGTCAATGCAGTGCGGCCGATCAGTTCTCCGCCCGACCGACTGCATTGCAACTTGCGCCTGTAGCTCAGCGGATAGAGCGGCGGTTTCCTAAACCGTAGGTCGGAGGTTCGAATCCTCTCAGGCGTACCTTTCCAGTCAACCCGCAACCCCCGCTCCCCGGCGGTTAGAACCCGTCCCGAGCGGCCAGCGCGAGGGAACGGCGACGATTGCGATCGCAACCCGCGGCGGCATCGCAAGCAACCGCCACCGGACTCCGATACGCGACCGTCAGGGAGCGGCTTCTCCTTCCTCCGATCAGCAGGCGGGCTGCCCGCGTGCGTCTATTGGCAAAATCACCGTCCGAACGAGCCCCGGGCGTAAGCCCAGGGCCCGGCGGTGGACCAGATTCTGGCAGAGGAAGAAGTTGACGGCGGCACGGCGGATTTGGTTCAATGGACCTTGACGGACCACTTGAACACGGTGTGGGACATTGCCAAGTACGATCCGGGCAGTGACATGACCACCGTGGTCAATCACCTCATCTACGACGCCTTTGGCTGGGTGAGGGCCGAGAGTAATCCGGCGGTGGACTCGCTGTTCCTCTTCACCGCCCGTCCCTTCGACCCCGACACCGGTCTTCAAAATAACCTCAACCGCTGGTACGATCCTTCCGTCGGCCGCTGGATAAGCGAGGACCCGATTGGCTTCAACGGCGGTGATGGGAATTTGTATCGGTATGTGGGGAACAATGTGCCGTGTGCTGTTGACCCGGGTGGCCTCGAAAACTTCTACGTGTGCGGTCAGCCTGTACAGCGGCAGGACTGTCAAGGCGAGATAGCACGTACCTGCGGTCTCACCCATGTTGCAATTTATGGCGACAAGAGTGGTGAAATCTACGATGGGTGGTTTGGGCCGAAGCACCCTCTTACTGGGACGGGCCTCCCGCATGGTAAGGGCGTATGGTGCAAGAGACTACACCGCGTTACAGAAATCGTTATTCCAGTGCCATCCACAGTGCCTGTACCGCCAATAGTTCACGATCTGAAGATGAAATGGGGGCCGCCAGGCGTACGAGGTAAGTCATGTCGCACTGCTACAGAAGCTGAGATCAGAGCCTGCCTGCTTGCGAAGCCCGGACGTAACAGTTAGCAGCCCGTTGTAAAACCTCTTTGCAGACTGCGGCTGATTGTAGAAAATAGTGGCACGAACCGGCAAGGAATAAGCCTCTGGGACCAAGATTCTGACGACACAATGCTCGGACGCAGAAAAAGGCTTCGACAGCCGACGCTGTTTATCCGCCGGGATGAAATTCCCGAACCGCCGGGTGCCGCGTTCTATCGCAAGCTGAACGCGCTTCTGGCGAAACACGACTTCGATCAACGAGCAGAAGCACTGTGTGCCCCGTACTATGCCCAAACCGGCCGCCCCTCGACACCGGTCGGGGTGGTAATCCGGATGCTTCTGTTCGGCTTTCTGGAGGGCATCGGTTCGCAACGCGGGATCGCCGCCCGCTGTGCCGACAGCCTCTCGGCCAGAATCTTTTTGGGCTGCGAGATCACGGAACCGACGCCGTGCCACAGCACGCTCAGCCGCACGCGGCAACGCCTGCCGCTGGAGGTCTTTTTCGAGCTGTTCGCCATGGTCGTCGAGATCGCCCGCAAAGAAGGCCTGTTGCGCGGCAAGACCTTGGGCGTCGACGCGACCTTCCTGGAAGGCAATGCGGCCTTGAAGTCACTGCAACATAAAGAGGAAAGAGAAAGCTGGAAGGAGTTTGTCCGCAAGATCTACATGGAAGAGAACCCCGAGGCTGACGAACCGACCGACGACGAGCTGCGTCGTTTCGACCGACAGCGGCAAGACAAGAGGCTTTCGAACCGGGACTGGGAATCGCCGGTCGATCCGGACGCGAGGATCGCCAAGCTGAAAGACGGCCGGACCCACATGGCCTACAAGGCGGAGCACGCGGTCGAAACCGGATCGGGGATGATCCTGGCGGCGGAGGTGTACACGGCCGACACGCCCGACACGACAAGCATCGAACAGACGCTGCAGGCGGCGGACAAGGTTGCGATCAAGGCGGACACCGAACCGGCCGAGGAGGTCGTTGCCGACAAGGGCTATCACAAGGCGGAAACGCTTTCGCAGTTGCAACACGTAAAGGGTTGGCGGACATACATTCCGGAAAAGCGTCTTCGGCACAAGCGTCGTTGGACGGACAAGCCGAGCGAGCACGAGGAAGCGTATCGCGCGAACCGCCGGCGTTGCCTGGGAGCCCGCGGGAAACGGCTTCAGCGAAAGCGTTCGGAGGTCTGCGAGCGGACGTTCGCGCACGTCTGCGATACCGGCGGTAGTCGTCGGGTATGGCTGCGGGGCCTGACGGAAGTCAGGAAATGGTACCTGGTGCCGGTGATGGGCTACAACCTGGCGGTGATCCTGCGCTTGCTGTTCGGCCTTGCCTCGCCGCGGAGCCTGACTCGCGTCCTCTGTCTTTTCTATTTTGTCATTGCGGCTATTTATCTTCACACCACGTCGCTATTCGGCCGATTGGGCCGCATAAACGGCCATTTGGCGCTTATTTGGCGATATTCGACCTGGCAAGGTCACAACGCCCATTGGTCATTATCCGCCGTCACGCCGCGTCCAAAACCGGCTTGTGCAACGGGCTGCTATGCTTGCGCGCCCGGCACTATCAACATCATTCCGGTAAGTAATGGTGGCAAGAAAGTTCGTTTCTTAAAGCAGTTAAGAGCCAGAGGGCGCAAGATGACCCGGACCAACCTGGATTCAGACTGCGAATGGGGTCTCACGAGATAGCCGGGGTGCACTATGAACGGTCGAACGCCATCTACGTTTTCAGCGGCTCCTTCCGCGACGGGATACTTGTTCCAGTGTCGTTACGCCTTGCTGGAAAGTCTACGGAGACTACGAAAGAATGAGAACTTTGCAGTTTCAGTCGAAACACTAGATGATGTGGTTTTTGAAAAATCTGGAGAGGCTGTTGACCTCCTTCAAACCAAACATCACGTTGCCAGCACTGCCGATCTTACCGATGCATCTCCTGACATATGGAAAACATTTCGGGCTTGGTGTGAGCATTTAGAGAATGGAAGCATACCCGAAGACTCAACGTTTTTTCTTATCACAACATCCTGTGCTCCTGAAGGATCTGCTGCCTACTATCTAAGAATTGGCGAATCGAGGGACGTCGTAAAAGCTATTGAGCGTCTCAACGCGACGGCCGAATCATCCACAAACAAGACCAACACTCGCGCTTACAAGGTATTTCGTAACCTTAGTGCGGAAAAGAAGCGCAATTTTCTTGAAGCCGTCATCGTGCTTGATAACGCTCCCGGTATTTCTGACCTTGACGGGCTTCTTAAAGAGGAATTGTTTCACGCAGTAGACCCACGGTTCTTGGACTCTTTTGTGAGTAGGATTGAGGGTTGGTGGTTTCGGAGAGTAATCAACCAGTTGGTGAGGAATACATCAGAGCCAATTCTCAGCGAAGAACTCTTGGCTGAAGAGGGGCGGTTGCGCGAGCAGTTTAAGCAAGACAACCTGCCAGTCGACGATGACATCATGAATGCAGCAGTGGATGCATCCGGATATCAAGACAGAACATTCGTCCATCAATTGCTGCTAATTGAAATTGGCAACCAACGCATATTTTACGCGATTCGGAACTACTTTAGGGCCTTTGAGCAGCGATCCAGATGGGTTAGAGAAGATCTGCTTTTTGTGGGAGAACTCGATCGGTACGAGGATCGCTTGGTGGAAGAATGGGAACTTTTGTTTGAATCCATGAGGGACGAGCTTGGGGATGGTGCGGCTGAGGAGGCAAAAAAGAAGGCCGCCAGAACACTGTACAAATGGGTAGAAACAAGTAGCCATCGTTCTATTCGCGCTGGTGTTACCGAACCATGTATAGCTCGTGGTACTTATCAAATCCTTGCGGACAAATTACGGGTCGGGTGGCATCCCGAGTTCCTTAAACGCCTCAAGAAGCTGCTGGAACCACAGGAGGCATGAGAATGAAACCGTGGGCCCAACGGACGGTGGAAGAAGCCAACTTACTGAATCCAGCATTCTGCTGTGTTACGCTGACTTCTGCCGTGGTGGGGTACACGGACATTGATAAAGCTGGCATGCCGTACCCTTTGTCCTTCATCATTTTGCCAATTGTTCTACACAAAGAAACCCGTGAGTCACTCCCGCGAACCATGCGGACATCCATGGGCACGTGGCTTCAGGAGAATATGTCAGCTCGCGTTCTATTCCCAGAACGAACGATCTCACTCAAGCCCTATACGCGAGAGGCCATTCTGTTTGCTCTTCTTCATGACTGGTTGTCCATTGGTACAGGGGGTAGATTACAAACGACCAAGAATAACGTGGATGTGGATCGCTTCCTCCGAAGGTTGGGCGATGAGGCAAGGGACTGCATAAAACGGGGCCGCTTCGTTGGAAAGTGGTTTGCTTCCGCTGGCTCGGTACAAACAGTAATGGCACTTTGGGGGATCCGACCATGAGTTTCCAAATACTCGACGTTGTGCTATATGGATTCAATGGCCGTCGAAGATTACTATCGCTCCGTCCTGGAGAACTAAACATTATTACCGGTGCATCGAAGACCGGGAAGACAGCTCTCATAGAAATCATCGATTACTGCCTTGGGAGCAGTGAGTGCAAGATACCGGAAGGTATTATCCGACAATCTGTTGAATGGGTGGGCCTTCGCTTGCAGGTCACGGATGGCCAGGTATTTGTTGCTCGGAGGTTACCTAGACCAGGCGCAAAGGTCTCTGCCGATATCTACTACGATATTAAGACCAAGGTTGAGATTCCTGAATCTTCATCATTAAGGCAGACTATCACTCCAAAAGCTCTCGAATTTCTCCTCTCCCAACATGCTGGCATCGGGGAGAACATTCATGAACCAGGTTTTGGGCAAACTCGTACTGCTCTAACCGCGACCATTCGCCACGCTTTATTCTTCTCGTTTCAGCAACAGAGCGAGGTAATAAGTAATAGGCATCTATTTCACAAGCAAAGCGAGCAATTTATTCCACAGGCAATCAAAGACGTATTACCATATTTCTTGGGCGCAGTTGATGAATATCACGTCGCGAGGGTAGCGGAGTTACGACAACTTCGACGTGATCTCCGAGGCTTGGAACGAAAACTGGCCGAACATGAAGGAATTCGTGGGCGAGGCATCAGTCGTGCCCAGGCACTCCTCAAAGAGGCGCAAGATATTGGCCTGTTTGATGTTAATATCGTCCCTGACACTTGGGAGCAGTGTGTTGAGGCGCTACGGCAAGTCCAAGCATCGCCAGTCGAACCGGAAGAAGAGCTTGCAAGAGAGGGAGATGCATTTGAACGCCTCCATGAAGAGCGGAATACCCTCACCGAGGAACTTCGCCAAATCAAGGATCAGCTAGCCGCTGCAAAGGCACTAGCTTCTGATCGCCAAGGTTATTCGCGTGAGGCTGGTGCCCATGTGCACAGGCTTAAAAGTATACAACTTTTTGATACTGATGAAAGTACCGTTACGCCTGTGTGCCCAGTGTGTCAGGCAAAGTTGCCTGAGGATGCTATTCCCTCTGTAGTGGATTTGGAGCGCTCGTTAAAACAAATAGAAGAACAGGTTCGGTCTGTAGAGGAACGTTCTCCGCAGATGGACCAAGTAATCCGAACACTTCAGGAACGTATGAACGATGTCAAGAGGCGGCTTCGCGAGAACAGGGAGGCTTTGGATGCTGTCCAGGCATCAAATAGGCGCCTGCAGGAGATCCGTGATCGTGCTGCGAGGCGAGCTCATATTCTAGGCAGGATTGGATTGTACTTAGAAAGTTTACCCCACCTTGAGGATAGAAGCGATCTTAACCAGGAAATCGAAGAGCTAAATCATAAGATTTCTGCACTTGAAGCGGAAGTTAGCGACGAAGTAGTTCAGGAGAGGCTAGCGTCTATTATATCCATCATGAGCCGCGATATGAGTGCGTGGGCTCAGGAACTTCAATTAGAGCATTCAGAGTATCCACTTCGGCTTGATATGAAGCGTCTTACGGTGGTGGCAGACACAAAAGATGGGCCAATTCCTATGGAACGAATGGGTAGCGGAGAGAACTGGGTTGGTTATCACTTGATCGCCCACTTTGCCTTGCACAAATGGTTTGTAAACCAGGGGCGACCAGTACCGCGCTTCCTTTTCGTTGATCAGCCGTCACAAGTGTACTTCCCAGCTGATAAAGACGTCAATGGAAGTATGGATGGAATCGAAAATGAAGACCGTGAGGCGGTCGCGCGAATGTATCGGCTATCATTAAGGCTGATTCAAGAACTGAGTCCTAACTTCCAGATGATCGTAACAGATCACGCTGACATAGCTGAGGACTGGTTCCAAAGCTGCGTCGTCGAAAGGTGGCGCAGAGGAAAAAAGCTAGTGCCACCATCTTGGGCAGAAAAAGAATGAGTGTTAAACGAAAACGTGGCTTTGTAGCAAAAGCGAAAGGAATGCTGCGTTTTGATGGGTAGCAGCCCGTTGCACAAGCCGGTTTTGGGCATCGTTTGAGGTCGAATAAGGCCCAGCGGCGGTTTGGACTGCGCGAGGCGGAATATCGCCAAACCGGCGTCACAAAGCCGAGCATGCGGCCCAATCGGCCGAATAGCGACGTGGTGTGAAGATAAACAGTCACCATGACAAAATAGAAAAGACAGAGGACGCGAGTCAGGCTCCGCGGCGAGGCAAGGCCGAACAGCAAGCGCAGGATCACCGCCAGGTTGTAGCCCATCACCCGCACCAAGTAACACTTCCCCAGTTTCGGGCCGCCTCTCCCTGAAAAGACGGTTCCTTGCCGTCACGCCGCTATTCGTTGCAATCAGCCGTGAATCGCATGGAGACGTGTAGCGGGCCGCCATGTCTGCGCGGAACTAAACCAAGATCACGAGCGGTTCACACGCCCCCTTCCCGGAACCGCGCCGTCACGTCCGGAGGTTCGGTCGTCGATGTCAAGCTGGTCGTCGCTTCGCTTTACCGCAAATTGACGTGAGCCGTCGCGGTAACCAGAATAAGGCTACGCAGCAAGGACTGGGCTCGCGTCCTTCCTTTGCATCGCGTGTCGATGTGACTTCATCTGCAAAACAAACAACAACAGGAGAGGTATCGATGACGCTGACCCGTCGTGAATTGTTGGCCGGCAGTGCGGCCATTTCTGCGCTGGCGTTGACCAGGTCGGTTTCCGCGCAACCGGCTCCGGAACCGAAACCCGGGGCCCAATTGAAATTATCGAGCCAATTGGGCGTCATCCCCGGCGGCAGCCTCGAAGAAAAGCTCGCCAAGATGAAGGCGTGGGGCTTCGATGCGGTGGAACTTCCCGGCGATGTCGCCGCCAAAGGCGAAACGTACAAGAAAGCTGCCGATAACGCAGGCTTGAAGATCAGCGCCGTGTGTTGGGGTTCGTGCGGCGGCAAGCTGGTCTCGGAAGACGAAAGCAAACGTCTCGACGGCATCAAGCAACTCAAGGAAACGTTGGCCGCAGCGGGCGAAGTCGGTTCGACCGGAGTAATCTTCGTCCCCGCTTTCAACGGACAGACGAAATTGACCAATCAAGAAATCCGAAAAGTCCTGCTCGACATCATGCCCGAGATCGGCGAATACGCCGTTCAGGTGAAGTCGCGCGTGCTCTTCGAACCGCTCAACCGGCGCGAAGCGTTCTTCCTGCGGCAGTTGGCCGACGCCGCCGCAATTTGCCGCGACATCAACAGCCCCGGTGTGTGCATGATGGGCGACTTCTACCACATGTACATCGAGGAAACCAGCGACTACGCGGCCTTCATCGCGGCCGGCGATTACCTCCACCACGTGCATCTGGCTTCCCGCACACGCAAGTTGCCGGGCCAAGACGACCGCTCGTTCATCGGCGGTTTCCGCGGGTTGAAGTTCATCGGTTATCAGGACTATTGCAGCTTCGAGTGCGGCGTTCTCGGTGATCGCGAGGTCGAAATTCCCAAGTCGATGGCCTTCTTGCGGCAACAGTGGGAACAAGCCTGACGCCGAAGCCGCCCGCTTGTTTCGGCTGATCGACAACACCCTTGTTGTCCACGAACGCGGAGATCGACGATCTCCGCGTTTTTTCGTTGGGTAGAGCTTCTTACTTCAGCCGGCCGACAACGCGGGCGATTCGATCGACGGCATCGTCGATCATGTCTTCAGACGTTTCGCGTCCGAAGCTGAATCGCACGGAACCACGAACTTCCTCTTTTGCCAATTGCATCGCGGCCAGCGTGGCCGAGGCTTCGGCGGCCCCGCTGGCACACGCCGAACCGACCGAGCAAGAGATACCGGCCAGGTCGAACGCCGCAAACAACACTTGGGCGTCCAACCCGGGAAACGCCACATTCACCGTTTGCGGCAAGCGTGGAGCGGTCTCTCCGTGCACGATCGCCGCAGGAACACGTTGTTTCAATCCGGTCTCGAATCGCTCCCGCAGCTTCGTCAGGCGGGCCTGTTCGCTCTCGAGTTCGCCCATCGCCAGCTCGAGAGCCTTTTCCATGCCCACCGCCAAAGCGACGCTTTCGGTCCCCGGCCGCAGGCCCCACTGTTGTTCACCACCGAACAATCGGGGCGTCATCGGAACATCCGCGCGAACAAGCAACGCCCCGACACCGACCGGCCCATGAAACTTGTGTGCGGCGATGCTCATTGCGTCGACCCCCAGGTCCGCAAATCGGACGGGCACCTTTCCGACCGCCTGCACTGCGTCGGTGTGGCAAGCAATTCCGTGCCGACGGCAGACCTCGGCGATTTGTCGAACAGGCTGGATCGTGCCGATCTCGTGGTTCGCGACCATCACACTGACGAGTCGCGTGTCGGGCTTGAGGAACACTTCCAACCGATCGAGATCAACGACACCTTGCGGTGTGACGCTCAAGGTATCGAAACGCCCTCCCAAATCCAGGATGTGCTCGGCAGCCCGCAAAACACTCGGATGCTCGATCGCCGAAACGACAACGTGGACGTCTCGCCACACCGCCCGCGCCGAGGCAATTCCCAACACGGCCAGGTTGTTCGACTCGGTACCACCGCTGGTAAAGATCAATCGATCCGGTTGCGTGCCGCGAACGGATCCGCCTAACAGTTCGACGATATGCTCGCGGGCCTCTTGAAGTCGGCGTTCCGCTCTTCGCCCCAACTCGTGCTGACTTGCCGGATTGCCGAATTCCGACTTCCAGCACGCAATCATCGCCTCGACCACCTCGGGCCGAATGGGTGTTGTCGCGTTGTAATCGAAATTGAGTCGTTTCATACTTTCATTATGACCTTCCGGCAGTACCCCGCCACAGGCCACCCCCGCCTCCTTCCGCATTTCCCTCCCCACCCGCAAATCGACGGCGCGCGCGTCCGATAAGGTACAGTTTCTTTAGGGAGAGAACCACAAGTTTTCCCGACAACCGCGAAACCGGCAAGACCGAAAACCGGACAGCTTATGCATCGTCGTCTTCGAGAACAAGTGGGCTTGCTCCTCCGTTGGGGCGTTGCCGTCTTGGGAACGCTGGCCGCCGCCGCTACGGCCGCTGCATTGGAGCCCGAACTCGGCATGTTTCGATTGACCATCTCAGGCACGACGATCGAGGGATCACCGCTCGCGATCGGAACCGATACGGTCTGCCTCTTGACGCGGGACGGCAAACTGTGGAATCTCCCGCGAGCGGCCGCCGACTCGTGGCAACAAGTAGGCGATCATTTTCGGCCCTACGCGCCTTCTGAATTTCGGGCGGAATTGCTTCGCGAATTGGGAAACGATTACGAGGTCAGCGGAACGACGCACTATCTCATCGCCCATCCAAGGGGCGAGGAAGACCGCTGGGCGGCGAGATTCGAAGAACTCTATCGGAACTTCGTACGCTATTTCGGCGTGCGAGGCTTCTCGCCCAAAACGCCACCCTACCCGTTGGTCGGTGTGGTATGCCGCGACCGAGACGAATTCCTCCGCGTGTCGCAGCAGAGCGGCCAAACGGTTTCCGCCAACGTGCTGGGTTATTACGATCGGCTGAGCAACCGCATCCTCATTTACGATCTTGCGGGCTCGCTCGGCGGCTCGCGTGCGGCGTCGATCAACGACGCCGTGATCCTCCACGAAGCCACCCACCAAATGGCCTTCAACACCGGCCTACACGAACGCACCGGGGAAACACCTCTCTGGCTGGCCGAGGGGCTGGCCACGATGTTCGAAGCGGAGGGGGTTCACGATTCCTCCTCGCATCCTTCTCTTTCCGACCGTATCAATCCCCGGCGACTGGCCGAGTTTCGTTCGCTTCTGCGCAAACGCCACACGGCAGATGTGATTCGTTATACGGTGGGTAGTGACGCCATCTTCCGAGATCACGTCGACCTTGCATATCCTGAAAGCTGGGCCTTGGTATTCTACTTGACCGAAAAGCACCCGCGTGAATTCGCTCGTTATCTCCGCATTACGGCTTCTCGACCGGCATTCCGAAAATACGAGACCTCCGCCCGACTACACGATTTCTCACGGTGTTTCGGCAACGACTTCGACATGCTCAATGCCCGATTCTTGCGATTTGTCGACTCATTGCCGTAGAACAGCCCCCGAGGGCGTTGCTTCGTTACCGGTGCAGAATCCCTCGAGACCTCGAACAACGGCTCAATGATTCGTCGAAGCCGCCGGTTCCTGACGCACGATGATCGGCACCACCGAGTCGTTACTCTCCGCCGAGCGCCACCGCGACCGGATCAGGGTAAACACCGAGAAGAAAACGATTCCCCACCCGAGAATGCTCGGCTCAAGCCAAAGCCACCACGCCAAGCCCAACATCGTTCCCAGAGCATGAGGAAATCGCCTCGCCAGCGAATCCAGTTGTCTTCCGAACAAGACAATCGTTGCTAGCATTACCAGCACAAGTATCCCAGCCACAACGGATGCCTGAGAGGACGCGACCAGCATTACCTCTTGTCGCACATCGCACAGAACGGGCTCGCCGCCTACGGTTCTCACAATGACGGCATCGGCGGCTCGTGCCGCCCGTTTGGCAATCGCCAAGCGTCTTGAGCATTCAGGATTGCCGGCGAACGGCAAAAGCTCGCCCCCGGAAGCTTCATCTTCTTTGGTGACTTCCTTACGCAACTCCTCAATGCGAGACGCAACTGTCCATTCCGGAAGGTTCGATGCTTTAAGCAATCGATCGCGTTCCAGTTCGTCGAGCACTTGCCGGCAATGTTGTCTCAGCTCGTCGACGTAATCTCGCTCGGCCCCCGTTTTACGCAAGACCGCCACGGCATCCGCCAGACGCGCCAAATTTGCTTCGATCACGTCGATCTCACGGCGTCCGGAAGCCGAAATCGACATGCCGGTGTCGCCGACCAGGTACACCGTAGCGGCAATCGGATCGGACAAATGAAACGACGGGACAGCGCATCGTCCCCGCACCGACAGATCCTCGGCGGCACCCGGTTTGTTTCCGTCTAGGTCTCCGCGATAGATCAAGTCGACCACGAGGAAATGACGCGGCGCAACCGACGGTATTGCCCACAAACCGTTTCCCGCGGGCACAGGTGTAACCGCCTCCCCGTTTGCCCACGCTCCCAACAAGACCACATCATGGGGCAGCTCGACCAATAGTTCGCCTTCATCGCCGGGAATCAACCGCGCCCGCGCTACTGCACGAAATCGGCTGCTTCCCTTCAAAAAGCAGGCCACCTCCATGTCGACTCCGCGTGTTACGCTGGGAACGGTCGCCTGCCATACTTCCTGCCGGGAATCCGGCGGCAATTCGTATAGAATTCCCGCAACATCGAGACGGTATCGTTTCAACTCCTCGGAGGTTAGATTTCGCCCCGCAATGTTCAGTGAGGCAAGGCGACGCGTCGTCTCGTCGGCGTTCGTTTCGACGGCGACTCGATAGGCGAGCAACCGTCCGCCCGCGGGTATCAGATTGACGAGGTCCGACAAGGCCCCCGATCCGTCTGCCACTTCGACGGCAAACCGAGCTTGCGAAATGACCGGAAACATCGGGCGTAAAACGATCGAATCAGGTTCGGGCCCCTGCTCGATCTCCCAGGATTCCGGCTCGACTTTCCAGTCGGGCTGATCTATATCGGCGGCTCGAATACCGTCAATCAGGATGGAATCCACGATTCCATCCTTGACCTCCAGGTCGAACCAGACGGTAATCCGTCCGTCCGCGTGAATCACGGCCGTCTCGGTATATTCGAACCGTGGCCGATTCTCTTCGACCCGCAAAGCCGGTCCGACCCGAGGTGATTTCGCATCCCATGCGGCAACGATACGACAATCGTTTGGAATATCGGCATCCGATATTACGAGTCTGTCTTCCGAGGCAAAATCACCGATGTGCAAGAACTGCAATCGCGCCGACGACCGACGGGCCACCGTCAATCGGTAGCCTGTGGACTCTCCGTCTTCGGCGTAAATCAGGGGGAGCTCTACCGATGCTTGCTCGTCTACATGCAAAAGACCGCGTATTTCCACGGTGTCGATGGGGGCGCCCGGAGCCCCACCGAAAACCGTCACCTTGCCGGTGTCCGATCGTGCCCAACGCAACGGACGGACAGTCTTCTCATCCTCGGTTTGAACGTCAAGGATTGTTACGTTGCTCGGTACGACAATCCGACACGAGTCCATATGATCGATCGGCTCGGAAAACCGAATCAAATAGCGATACTCGATCGCGTCGGGATCGACGATCGCCGTCAGCGATTCACGGAATTGCCGTGGCGGTGTGTACGGTGTCAGCCGGACACTCCAATGAGCCGTACTCCGCGTCAAGTCAACGACTTCATCCGGTACCGACGTCGCATCTCTCCACTCTGCAGCAAAACTCGACACGGTCAACGGCCTTGTATCTCCCGTCACCGACGACACGTGCCGAATCTCCGGCGAATAGGACACCGCCAGCCAACGGCGGGTCAGATCACCCTCGGGCAACAAGATCAACGGTACCGTCATTTGCCCAAAACCTTGGGCATCTTGCCACGCAAAAGAGGCGGCTAAATCGACTCGATCGGTCACCTCCTCCTCGAACACGAATCGTACGACACGGTTCTTGGCCGCAACATCCGCAGTCTCGATACGAACGCCCGATTGAACCGATTCCAGTAATGCCAACCGCGGATCGGTCAACACGACGAACTCAGACACCTTGCCGCGGATCACCCGTAGATTCCAGCGCACATCGACGCGAACATTCCCCGGCACAAGGTGCAACCACATTAGCTGTCGAACGTCGATCACCGGGCCTTCGGCCGCAGCTGCTTGAGTCGTACGCCACCGGATACGGAGCCGGTCGGCGTTTCCCAAACTTACAATCCACTGAAGGGCTTCTTCATCAAATTGTGCTTCACCCAGTGACGATGGAAACTCGATCACCGGCGAGTCGGAAGGAACATCCAGTGTCAGTACGGCGAAAGGCGCTCGTGGTATGGGAATATCACAATCGGTCGCGGTAATCCCTCGTTGCAACACCGGCGAAAAGACGGCATCCACACGATATGTTCCTGCTCGCGCGATGTGAAAGCGCAGTTCTCCCTCCGCTTCGGACCACTCGACCTCGAGAGGTGCACCGTCCAACAGCACTTGCTGCGGATCCAGCGGCGAGGTCGTCGAACCGGCCGCCAGGACAACGTCCGTTTCGTCCTGAGGGACATAAATCACCCATCGCGCATACACGTGATCCAGCTGATACACGTCGGGCCCCAAACCGCGACGTAACGCTCCTCGATACTCGGCACGCGTGACCAGAACTCGATTCCATTGTTGAATCGGCGGCGACGCGGCGCGGTGGAGTAGTTGATACAGTGTTTCCGGCACCTGCACTTCACCGGTCGGCTTACCGTCCGCTCCGATAGGCACGATGACCCGTTGTGCCGAATCCTTCAAGCCGCCGCCCTGCTCCGCCTGTACCGACCCGCTAGCCATCGCTGCCGTTGCCAGTAGGGCCAGAAAACTTTTCAATACGATGGACGACTTGACGCTTTCCAAATTCGCAGGCGACTGGAGATCAACCTTAACGGTTTTCGCACGCACCGCTTGCAGCCACGCAGCCCCCCACGCCGCCAAGATCCCCAACAACATCCCCGACAACGGTACAGTTGCGATGGGAGGCACGATGCACCCGACTGCTGCCGTCAACAATGCGGCAGCAATCAATACTCGCGAATGTCTTCCCAGCAACCACCAGAAAAAAGCGAACGCAAACAAGAACGCAATCCAACGTCCCGCCTGCCACGCCGCATCATCAACCACAAGAATTTCCGCCGGATCGTCCCGCATCGGCACAGGAACGATTGTCCAGCCCTGCGGCGTGCTTCCCGCATGATCCGTCACCGCATCAAACGGCTCGTAGCGTTCCGTCCCCGGCAGTCGACACCACGTGTCGACACGCACCAACTCGACTGGAAAGACACCGTCAACGCTTCCACGGAAAAGCGGCGTCTCGGCATTAACGTCGATCTCCGTAATCGGACCATCGCTGCGCAAGACCCGACCATTGACATACGGCAATCGTTCTCGCGCGGTGAGAATCGTGCGATCGTCGAGAACGATCATCACCAAGCCCGCACGGCGGAACAACCTATCGACACGGAGTAATGCTTCGCCAGCCGCCGGGGCTGCAGGCAGAGAACTCTTCCGGCCCTTCACATCGTCGATTGCCACAGGAGTCGACGCATCAATACCGTGCGAGGCCAACGCATCTACATCGATCAACACGGGCACGGCAGCGCGACCGGGCTCCGGTACACTTACGGGAAAAGTGAGCAATGCCCCCCACGTCAGCTCGCGACCGGTCGTTCCGCCCACGTTTTCCAATGTTTCAGCAGCAGCCAGCCTTCCTTCAAGCCGCGAATCGATCAATTCTGCCCAACGGCGGGCCTGTTCGAACACGAGCCGCCGATTCGACACGGGCACAGCACGCTCGGCCTGGGCGGCGTTTCCGTCACGCACTCGCGTCCACACTTCCTCCGGCAGAAACGGTTTGTGGTCTTCTTCTCGAACCAACGGCCCGAACAACCTCGGCAACCATCGCTTAGGCGGGGATCCCCAGCGGGCATACTCGTCTCGACTCAACCCTCGATATCCCGGAGGCAAGAGCACCTCCCACGTCGATTGCAACACGTCGAAAGACGGTTTAGGCGCAACCCGCCGCACGTGCGCAAATGGAATCACGGGTTTACCGAACACCCGATATTCAATTACCAAGCTCTTCTCAGGTATCGTGTCGGGTAGGTTCACCAACAACTGCGGTTCACCTTGTTGCTCGGCAATTCTCCAAACCGCAGGGGCTCCCCCCACCAAGACGCGATCGATGAACATCCGCACGTCGGAGCGCGCATCACGGCCCGCAGAGCGGGTCGTTTGTTCATCAAATTCATCGAATAAGAGCACCCCCTTCGGCAACTTCCACGTCGGCGTGGCTGGCAGGTCCTGATGCAGAAGATAGGCCAGCCGATGGTAAGCCGTTCCCGAACTGGTCACTCGTGTACGATGACGCTCTTGCCACGCCCAAAGCTTCGGCGCCGCATCTTGCATCAATCCTTGCACCTGCAAGAGCGGCTTCGTTTTGCCCTGCTTACCTGTGTCGCGGTACGAGACGACGTACCGATAGCCCGGTTCCTCAACGGGTGCCGCATCGACACGCTCCAGGCCTCGACAGACGATCCGCGGAAGAACACCGTGTTCGGCGAACACGTGAACTTGTAGCGTCTCGACGGCCGCATCGAGCACTTCGAGTATCGGCAGTGCCTCCATCGCCCCCGAAGCGCGACTGCGCAATCGAATCTCGAACGGGTCAACCGTAGGACGCGGCAATCGAACGGTTCGCACGCTTCCGGTACCGGTCAGCGTCAGCGGGGCAAATCGCGTCCGAATCGGGTCATCGGAACGATGCCACGCTAATTCGACCTTCCCCAACCGGCCCCAATCGTCGCACGCGATTTGCAACGACGCAATCGGATCTTTTGCGGTCACAGCGAAACGATATTCCAATTGCGCCCCTTGCTTTTGCAATAACCAACGAACGGTTCGCGCAACATCGAATCTTGCTGCGCGTCGTCGAAACACCAGCATCGGCAACGCCGAAGGACGCCTCGCGTCGAAAATCCATGAATGGGAATCACCGGTTCCTGTAGTCCCAGAAACCGTTCCCGATAGTTCCTCACCGTCGGCGGAAACTTCAGCTTCCGAGGTAATCGTCACTCCGGTGTCGGCTCCCGTCCAGTCCAGTTGCGACTCGAGGGAGGGCCCGCAAGCTATCTGCAGGACTCGCCGGTCCGGAGCTTTTTTAGCCAACTTCAGCGGCAGCAACACCTTCAACGGCAATACGACAGCATGCCGGTCATATCCCGATTCAGGGCCGTCTCCAGATTGTAAAACACGGATAGACGCCCTAGCCGATATCCGAAGTGTCACCGGACGACTCGGGCCCACCGGAGACGCCAAGACGATCTCCAATCGCCCCGCGTCATTTTCGCCTTCCGCCTGAAAACTCCAATCCCGAACCGTCTCGCTGTCTTCTCCGTCGACTTGTTCCACACGCCATCCCGGCTGAACGGACAGCATCAACGAAAAAGCGTTGCCGTCGGTCGCCAACACTCGCAATTGCGTCTCGGATACGACTTCCTCCTCGCCCAACGAAGCCGAGGTCGTCTCCTCGAATCGCAAAGCAACCTCCGCAAGACGGGTCGTCCACACCAACTCGGCATCGGGATCGAACAACCCAAATTCAAACATTTCGCCCGGCTGCTCGCCCGGCGAAACTCCGGCATCGAGCAATCTCGCCCCTTGATATTCGAGATCCGTCGTCGTCAAGGGACGGCGTACCAGAACGCCTGCCTCTCCCGATTCCCAGAAAGCGTTTTCCACAACCACCCGAGGCAACCGAATCTCCCGTGACCACGGTGTGACCGCCTTCACCTGAATGTTGCGAGACGTGCCGACAAGCGGTCGCGTCAATTGCAGATCAATGACCTCCCACTCGTCCTGCCCGATTCCCTGTTCGGCAGCGGATGATTCGGTTGAGGAGACCGATGTATTCTCCTCTGAATCGGTTCTGCCCACCGCGTTTTGGGATGCCGGCGTCACCTCGTCGGTCGCATGGCTCCACGAAACCTCCGCCCCGTCGACCGACACGGAAACGATTTGCAGATCCCGTTCGACACGCAATCGACAACGGTCGAGCGGCTGGTCCAACACGTCGACGGAAAAACGCAGAACCGCATCCACGCCGCGCGGCGACACGTCGTAGAGACGCTGTTCGCGAACAGCGATAGACGTTCGAGACTTCGTGCTCAACGGCGTTTTCAAAATGCGAAGAACCAACCGTCCATCGGCCGGCAAACCGATTTGGTACGAGACAGCTTCCGGGCCGCCCGATTTTCGGCGTTCTATCACGACTCCGTCATCGACAATCGGCTTGACGTCCGGCGGAAGCTCCAGGATCAACGATCCGGCTGCACACGGGGGAAATTGCAAATCGAACCGTAACGTTCCGTCCAAGTCATGCCGTCCGCGTGAAGTCCACGTAAAGTCGATTCGCCCGGAACCATCGACAAGCGTCCCCACTGTCCCGTCGTCCAGACAACCAAACGTCAGCGGCGACGTCACGTCGTCGTGACGATACGCGGCATCCAACGCGATCGTAGGATTGCCCAACGCCAAAAACGTTTCCCGCGTCCCCCAACAAGCAATCTCCCAAAAGGAGTTACGTCCCCGCAAACTCTCGCCTTCAAGACGTGCGGAGTACTCCGCGTACACGATCGCCGCCTTCGGCAGCCGGGCGAGCAACCGCGCTGCACGGCTCCGGCGGACCAATCGTTCGAACTCGTCGAGGGCAATCGGCAGATAGGGAAGGTCTTCTCGCGCCTTGTCGAGGTACTCTTCGGGCACAAGAACACGACGAAATCGGACGACGTTTTCGGTCGACGGCGCCGCTTCAAGAATGGTTCCGGGGGGCGATTTTGACGTTGTCGGCGACGTTTGCGCAAGAGTGATCGACACCTGCCATAATGCGCAAAGAAGCCACGCACAACCGAGCAGGACCGTACAACACACTCGCCTCGATTTCCAAGCCGCGTACAGCCTCATTTAGTATGCAATACTCATTCGATGCTTATCGCGAAGATGTCATCGTCAAGTCGATCGGCGGTCCCGCTCCGATCATCGTTTCTGTCGACCCTCGTTCGACGACGGCCGTTGTGTCGGGAACCATGTACACGCGTGTCCGTCGCGTCAGACCCCTCCTCAGCAGAAAGCCCAACAATACCATTCCCGCTCCTAGGCTTCCCGCTTGCGACGTCAAAAACGCCATCGCCGGCGAAAGGAAAACTAATGCCCCACAGGCAGTCGCCAATACCATCAATGTTGCGGGACGGCGCATCATCGGCACGTAGATCAACGTCAATCCGAGTAACAACACGACGAGAGAGGCACCACCAACAATCCACGTCCGTCTCAGGATCCAGACGTCCATACCCGCCGGTTGCTGCAATCCGCCGAACAGGTAGCGGCTGGCCTCGCGGTCACCCGGCGTACCGACGGCCGCACAGCCGATCCAATCGGCAAGTTCCTGTTCCGTCAACGTAGGAATGCGGCCCCAATAGCCGCGTGCCCATCCCCAACGATATTCGGGCGTCATCGTTCCGAAGTTCGTAATGATGTGCTCATCGCCGGGAATGGCAATCCGCCAATAGACACGTCGCACGTAGGCATTCGGTCCGATCTGAGGCAGCGCCAACCGTGATCGTCCCCAGCGCGATGCAGGCCGCGGTCCCGAATACCAAATTTCCAGCAAGTACGAGCGGGGTTCACCGTTTTCGGCGTGTCGCGCTGCGTGCAACGGCACCATCAACAATCCGCCTACGGAAGCTTCAACCTGCACCGGTCGGCCGTCCAGGAAAACTTGGGCCGTTTCCAGTGAGGCCTCGGAAGGCAAGCGGACTTCCAAGCTCGCCTGACGTGTCGTTATCCGGTACACGACACGGTCCTGCCGCACCGACCGATCCATCCACGTTTCGATCAAGGCCCGATCGACGATGACCGAATCGACGCCGGCGGCATCCCACAACCGAACCGAAACCTTGGCCGATGCGACCGATTCCAACGTCGTCAAGGTCGTCGTACAGATTCCGTCGGCGCCGACCTTCGACGGCAAGGTGACTTCCCAAGGTACTTCGCAAGCCGGAATGTCTATTCCGGCAGGCGAGGTGATCGTCAACGTTTGACCGGCCGGTGTCCCGTCCAGCGGACGCACAAGGTCGATCGTCCACGGCGCGGATGCACGGCGAGATGTTTCGGGTGGGGCCAAAGGATAGCGAAAAACTACTTCCATACGGCCCAGCAAGGGCTGCGACAGTGGAATCCGCCGCACCACCCAACCGGCCCTTGCCGACGGTTCGTCCGCAGCGTCCCGCAATAAGCTGACCGCCTCTCCGTTGATAGAAACGGCAAGGTCCCGTGATGCGGCCAAAGCCTCGGGCAACTCCACAGCCAGTGCTTTGTCACGCGGAACGTAAGCAATGTCGTACCGAATACGCTCCTCGACCAAGGCCTTATCGTGCGACAAATCGACCTCGGCGGCCACTTCCGTGACGATTTTCTGGCGATGGACCACGATATTCGCCGCGAAAACCGCTTGCGGACCTTCCAACCGATACGTCAATCCCGCCGGTTTGCCTTGGGACGCATTCCATGCCGCGATTCCGGACAAACGAACCAATCCTTTCACCTTGTCCGGATCGGGAGTCAATTCGATATTGTCCGCAGGCACGACCGACAAGCGTCCATCGTTGACCGCCGCATCCCGAAGCTGCGGCAAAGCTACCGTCAACTCGCCGCTGCTGTGTTCGCGATGGGCTCGGATGCTAAGTTCCAGTTCCCCGCTTGCTCGTTCCAGCAAGGGCACAGTGACCACACCGCCGCCGTCGGCCTGCACGCCTTCTGCCGCCACCAAATTGATGGGCCCCAAGTCATCCAGCACCCAGTCTCCGATCTCGATCTCGATCGACGTGGCCGGGGCGCCTCGAACGTCCAACTTCAACGTGCCGCTCAACGTGGACTGGTCGGCAGATACGTCGAGCCGGTAATCGGGAGTCACCGTAATGCGTGTCGCCCGTGGCAACACGCGAGCCGTCAAAGAATACGGTTGACCAAAATACTCGAACCCGGCGACGAGTTCCTCTTCCTGCTGCCAATTCGGTAGTTCTTCGACCTGACGCACACCTTGACTCGGCCCCCAAACCAGCAGCCGATCACCGACGACCATAACGCCGACGAATCCGGACTGGCGTATCGCTTCGGGAACTTCGAATCCGGCCAGTTCGATCCACCCGCCCGTCTCCATCAACGATTCCGTGCGTCGCGCCGCCAGCCGCACTTCCACCGGCCCGAGCGTCGGCTCCGGCAGGCGGACTTCGACAACGCGTCGTTCCGGCGTCGAAACGTCTTTGTCCGAGCCGGATTTTTCCGATACGACCTCCAAATCGTACTGCGTCGAGGTAATCGGGATCAGGTCCGCTTGTTCGGGTAACCGAACTCGAAAACGATCGAAAGGCCCTCCGTAGCTGCGGGCAATCAAGCGTGTTTCATAATCAACGGCTGTCGAGCCGACTTTAACCACCGTCTCGGCCGTCGCATCGAGCACCGGACGAGTACTTGCGGATTCTTGCTTCGGCGCCCGCCATACCAGCTCGAAGCCTTCTCCCACACCGGCCACTTCGAACGTCGTCCCTTCCTCGCCGGTCGTCGATCGCACCATCGACGATCCTTGCGTCACCGTGCCGGTTGCGTCGCGTTCAGGGACGGTCAAATGCAACGTGCTGGTCGTCGCGTTGGGCACACTCAATCGCAGACGATTCTCGTCTCCCACCCGCACAACACGCGCCCACGCCTCGATGCGCAATGTGTGCCGACTTCCCGCGTCGTCTTCGTCGTCCCCGTTCGCCCCGTCATTGCGGTAATAAAGGACGTAGCCCGTCCCTGCCGCATCCGGCAACAGTAACACCTCCCCGGGGCCCGACGACTCCGGTTCTTGTCGAACGACAATCTGATCCAAACGCAGCGGAATCCGTACCGCGGGGCTGTCGGTTACTCGAAACTCAATCGCAATCGTCAACTCGGCTCGGTCGTCGATCACTCGGCCGTCGATGTCCACGGATTCGATTGCGTACGGCGGCGGCCGATCGGCGGCTTCCACGCCATTTTTCAATTTGACCAATTCTTCGAGCTGCTCCATCGTCCACCCAAGCAACAGCTTGAGCGAACCATCTTTGTCGAGCACATAGAGAAGATCAGGTTTAGCCTCTGCGACTACCGGAAAAGCTGCCTCCGGGACGGACTCTTCGACTGATTCCGCTTCTTCTGCCGGTGACGCGGGCTCGTCTTGTGCCAAAGTTCGCACAGGAAGTTGGTCTGCCGCCTGTTCCGCGCGCACTCCCGGATACACCGAGAAAGCAACGGCAACGAATGCCAAAACAAGGCACACTCGCCGGAAATGTGCAGCAATAGGCGAAGCGACCATCAGAAAATCAACCAACCAGAAGGTCCCACAATCGCCAGATCGGGGGTGTTAAAATGGCCAAACTGCCGCGTGTTTGAAAACGGCGCAACGATGAGAAGACACACATCGTTACCATTTTACCCGGACGACCGGTCCGCACAAAGCAGCAACCCCTCTCAGACCTCGAAAAGGACGTGTTCCACGGCAATTGCAGCCCCAAGGAAGGCGCTTTGTAGCGGTTTCGCCGATTGTGCGTGTCTTTCTCGGTGCGCTTCCGTTCGTGTCGGTAGGCCAAAAAGGTTGGGCAAAAGAGGAATGTTCGGCGAGGTGTTCACCCTGTTATCGTACGGGCTGCCCCCAACTTACTTCTACAGGCGACGCTTCTCGTGTGTGAAGCCGCCGGCTGAATGACATCGCTCGCATCAGCAAGCCAGCGCGTCGCGAACAAGCTGCTGCAAATGGCCCATCAGCTCGGGGTTCGCGGCAGCCAAGTATCCCCCTTGAGCGATATCGATTGTCTCGCCGTCAGGCCCGGTGACCACTCCTCCGGCCTCTTGAATCAACAAGACACCGGCGGCAATATCCCAGATTTTCGTCGACATGGCCCACGACACGTCGAATCGCCCCGCAGCGGTATACGCCAGATTGAGCGCAGCCGAGCCGGTTCGACGCAGGGCCTGACAACGTGAAGCCGCCACACAAAAGATTTTCAAATCGGGAGAATCGGGATACGCGACGGCCGGCAAACCGAGCGCCGCCAAGGCGTTGCGCAACGACGTCACGCCGCTGGTGTGAATCGGCTTACCGTTCAAGAACGCTCCTCGACCGCGCCCGGCCAGAAAACATTCGTCGGCCATCGGATCGTAGACACCGGATACGAGCAGTTTGCCGTGCCGTTCGAGAGCCAATGCAACACTGAAGAAAGGAACCTGGTGGACGAAGTTCGTCGTCCCGTCCAACGGATCGACGATCCATCGAAACTCACTTCCCGTCTCTTTTCCCAAGGGCCGATCTCCGGCATACTCCCCTGCGTCGACGCCCGACGCCGACTCTTCACCGACAACGTCATGATCCGGAAAAGCCGAATGCAAGGTGGCAAAAACAGCCGCTTGCGAACGATAGTCTGCCTCGGTCACGAGATCGGCCGTCCCTTTTTCAGAAACCGCCGCCTTCCCTAAGCGTTCCCGAAGCACGGCGCCTCCAGCCCAAAGGGCTCTCTCACAGACCTCCATGAATGTCTGAATATCGTCGGCGTCGACGTGTTCCTTCTGTGTCATCATCGAACGTGCTCGCTCTCGCAAAATCGATTGTTCATTCTCTTGACGTCGGTGGCCCGTTTTTTCTTCAGCCGATGGTCACCCCGCACGTCGGCTCGCCTGCTTTGTCGACAATCGACAATAAAAACCGAAACGAATCAAATCGCATTCGTCGATTGATCTTTCGCGCCGTGAAGGCCGGCTACCGCCTCCCAGAACCCGGTACTGCGATAGGGGAATCTTTGATTATACCCGCTCAGGCTTAGGCGACGAGGCGCATCACTTCTCCTGTCACTGCCCAAGGTGCACGCCTCTTCCGCGCAATCCCCGGCGGCCCCACCAAATCGGGGGCAATTACGGACAAAAGTCTGGACAAATGCCGCTCGCCTGATATCATCGAATAAATGAGGAGGTGGCTGGCCTTCCGACTCAGTCGGAGGCAACGTTATTGTTCATGATTTTGTTACCCGAAGATTCGGCCTCTTCTCTGTTCCGGCCCCGCCGTTTCGCCCAGCCTGCGAGCGGCGGGGTTTTTTCGTCGACCATTCCGAGCATTCTCTGCGATTCGGCGGCCGACGGTGACAAATTTTCGACGGCCGCCGTCAGCGTAAAAACGCCCCATCTTGCTTGTTGACTCGGCAATGCCCAGAATTGCTTGAGCAATCGGCTTGCCGACGGCGAAAAGTCGAGACGATTGCGGCGGTTGTTCAGAATCGAGCGATCGGCGCAAGGCAACGTCACATCGGCACGTCGACCTCTGTTCGGGAACTAATTCGGCGGATTTGGGGAGTCTTCGATGGACGATCACGTCTGGACCGGCAGTGCCGACGATCGATTTACGCTCGAGCAAGGGATCCATCGGGTTATCGCCGACTTACGGCACCCGGAACGGGGCTTGCTGGTGTCTCACGTCGGCAAGCCGATCGAGACGTCGGCAGCGAACATGTGTCTGCACAGTCTGCACTCACCGACGGAGCTTTCACTGACCGATGCGTATTCGAGGGGGACGAGCCTGGTCGCCGCTTACGAGTCGGCGTCGCCTGCGTGGCCGGGACGAATCGAATACGCGTGCCGTGTCACACGACCGACCGGCTGGAACTTGCCCAACGAGGCATTCGTATGCCTGACGATGGTCTCGTACACGACCGATGCTCCCACATGTGCCGGTCGTGTCGATCTACGCAGTACCGTTTGCGCGGCTGCAAGTTTTCATCAGCCCACCGGAATGCAAGAGGCCGTCCTCGCCGTTTGCCGCCTCCCCCAACCGAAAGACGACGGAACATGCCCTACGATTGTGCTTCCTCCGCCCCACTTTCTCTTGTTCGATCTGCACGACGGTACCGATGCTGTGCTGCTGGGACACGTGGGAACACAGGAAATCCCTACAGAATTGACCGGCGGCCCCGTCTCGGACGACCAACCGGAAACGTGGCGTTTTCAGCTTTCGCAAACGGTTTTCTCGGAACCGGTAGAGCGCGGGGTAATTCTACGAGCCGCAGTCGCCGCGGTAATCGGCCCTCGTGAATCACTCCATCCCGCGGCGGTCGACGACCTGCGAAAACGACTGACAGAAAGGGGCGTCTCCCTCAACGAAGAGCCGCAATTGGAAGTCGAAAGTTGATTCCGGTCGAGTGATCGGCTGCCCCGGCGTCGGTCACATGCCGACTCAACGATCAAACCAGTTGCGCAACATGTGAACCGTTGCCGCTCGCCCCATACGCCCGATCGAGTGGGTTAGCGGAATCTCTTTCGGACATACCTTTACGCAATTTTGGGCGTTGCCGCAGTTCTGAATTCCTCCCTCGCCGATCAAGACATCGAGGCGTCCTCGCTTGTTCATTGCCCCGATCGGATTCGTGTTGAACAAGTCGATCTGGGCCACACCGGCGGCTCCGATGAAGGCACGACTGCACACATCGGCCTCGCGACGACGGAAGTCGTCTTCCGATTCGCCCGGCTGTCGAATCAACTCGATTTTCAAGAATTGAGGACAAGCCTCCATGCAACAACCGCAGCTCATGCATTTGCTCAACATGTACGCGAGTTCTTGCTGTTCTTGCGGCTGTCGGGGTCCCGGGCCCATGTCGAGATAACTGTCCACCGGAACCCATCCTTGAATCCGCTTGAGCATGCCGAAAATCCGCGAGCGATCAACCACGAGATCGCGGATGACCGGGAATTTCGACATCGGCTCCAAACGGATCACCTCGCCCTCGGCCAGCAACTGATCCACCAGGGCAGTACAGGCTTGGCGAACGCGTCCGTTGATGAGCATGGTGCATGCCCCGCAAATCTCCTCGAGGCAATTGCACTCCCACGCAACCGGTGCCGTCGGCTTGCCGTCGATGTCGCGTCCCATCGCGGCAATCTTTTGAAGAACGCTGATCACGTTCATGTCGCGTTCGTAGGGAACACGAAAGCGTTGCCGGTAGCCGCTTTGCTGAGGACCGTCCTGCCGTCGGACCTCAACAATGAAATCCTTAGGCATCGAACCGAGTGACGGCGATTGCTTTTCGGTAGACATGCTCAAACAACCCGCATCAAGGATCGAATCGTTTTCCTAACAAAGGCGGTGGATCTCATCCGGAATCCGCCGCAACTTGCTACTGCTTTTCCTTGCTTTCGCGTGCGGTCTGGCGTTCTTTCCACACTTCCTCGATAACTTCGGCACCGACCAGGCCGTACAATCGCGGTCGGGGCGGTATCAGCGAGGTATCGACCTCTTCGTACGAGATCTCGGGTTCGCCGTCATCATTCAGCACGGCGATGGTCGACTTGAGCCAGCGGCGGTTGTTCTCTTCGAAGCGATCACACCACGCCTCGGCTTGACGGCGGGCCTCGACCGGATCGTCGGTGTGAATCTCAGGCATCGCGAATTCGGGCTTGTAATGAGCCCCACGGCATTCATCCCGCAATCGTGCGCCTTTGAGAATCACCTTGGCCAAAGGGAACATGTCGACCAAAGCCCTGGCGAACACCACATTCTGGTTCGTCCACGTCGACGTGTCGGAGATTCCTGCCCGGCGGGCACGCTCTTCCAACTCGCAGACCGTCGCGTAGGCCGCATCCAGTTCCTCGTTGTGACGCACCACGGTCGCCGCCCGCGTCATGACTTCGCCCAGCTCGCGGTGCACCTGGTACGGATTCTCGCCTTCTCCCCCGCGTGCCAACATCTCATCGAACCGCTGCTGATGTTCTTTTTGAGCAGTTTCGTACAGCGATGAAGGCACGTCCCGATGATCACCGTTTTCGAGATTTTCGAGCAACACGCCGATACTCGGCGAGACCATCAACCCGGAGAAAATACACGACAGAAGCGAATTCGCCCCCAAACGATTCGCCCCGTGATAGTGGTAATCGCATTCACCAATCGCGTACAGTCGTGGAATGCTCGTCTGCTGATTGCGCGGTGACCCGATTTCAAGCCCTCCCTCGGCCGTCCGCTGGTAATCCGTCCACAGCCCGCCCATCGAATAATGTACGGCCGGGAAGATCTTCATCGGTTCATCCCGGGGATCGACGCCTTGAAACTTCTCGTAGATTTCCAGGATTCCGCCCAGCTTCCGATCCAACACATCACGCGGAATGTGCGACACATCGAGATACACGCACATCCGGTCTTTTTCGACACTGAGACCTTCTTTCGTGCACACATTGAAAATCTCGCGGGTCGCAATGTCGCGAGGAACGAGATTTCCGTACTTCGGATACCGCTCTTCCAAGAAGTAGTACCGGTCGCTTTCCGGGATATCCCGCGGATGCCGAGGATCTTGCGGCTTGCGAGGCACCCACACGCGGCCGCCTTCGCCGCGGGCCGATTCGCTCATCAATCGCAGCTTGTCGGCCCCCGGTACCGCCGTGGGGTGTACCTGGATGAACTCACCGTTCCCGTACTTCGCGCCGGCCTGAAACGTCCGACTGGCGGCGCTGCCGGTGCACGCCATCGACATGGTCGAACGACCGTAGACCAATCCGCACCCTCCCGAAGCGATAACGACGACATCCGCCGGAAAGGCGCGAATCTCCATACTGACGAGATCTTGGGCTACGATCCCGCAACATTCACCGCGATCGTCCAGAATCGGCGCCAAGTAATCCCAGAACTCGAATTTCTTGACCAGCCCGCCGACCTCCCAACGTCGCACCTGCTCGTCGAGCGCATACAACAGTTGCTGGCCCGTCGTCGCTCCCGCGAAAGCCGTCCGCGGATACAAGGTTCCACCGAATCGCCGTTGATCCCGAAACCCTTCCGCGGTGCGGTTGAACGTGACCCCGAGGCGGTCCATGAGATCGATGATTCGGGGGGCCCATTCGGCCATTTCTTTGACGGGCGGTTGATGCTGCAGGAAGTCGCCGCCGTAGACGGTATCGTCGAAATGCTTGTATTCCGAATCGCCGAGCTGCCGTGTCAAGCTGTTGACCGCATTGATTCCGCCTTGTGCGCAACAACTGTGCGAGCGTTTGACCGGAGTGAGACTGAACAGGTAAACCTCCAATCCCAACTCGGCCAGCTTCATCGTGGCCGAGAGCCCGGCCAATCCGCCGCCGACGACAATCACGCGATGCTTCGCCATGCTCGTGCCTTCCGACCGTTTCGTGTCGCGTTGTTTTTCTGTTTGCTACCGTCAAGAAATCGTGTTATTGAATCTGCTCCCGGGAGCAATTCCCGGATGAGAGAAGCCGTCTCTTCAGCGCAAGCGGGCCGCGTCGCGGGCGTTATTCTCATGAATTGCCGCTGCCCGGCCTTCAAGATCACTGCCCGGTTCGTGTTCACCCATCGCAAATGATGTGTCACCGGTCGGCGCCGGAGCCGCACCCAGTGGAGGAAATAGTTCGTCGCCGACCTGTTCCTGCGCGGCCGGCGAGCGACTGGGCGGCTCCGCAACGAACATCCCCACCAAAGCAGCGATCCCGATCGCCGCCATCGCAACGCCGATGATTCCGACCGGAATGTTC
This sequence comes from Thermostilla marina, assembly GCF_054657455.1. Taxonomy (NCBI): domain Bacteria; kingdom Pseudomonadati; phylum Planctomycetota; class Planctomycetia; order Pirellulales; family Thermoguttaceae; genus Thermostilla; species Thermostilla marina. Next base: position 3,431,059 of record NZ_BAAHYR010000001.1, read on the forward strand.
GCCGCGCGTTGCGCCCGCGGACCGGTCCAAATTCCCCAGGTGATTCCAAACGTCCACAATCCGTTGACGAAGTGATAAACGCAGCTCGCCACGCCTATCACGTAGATCGCCTGCACGATGATCGATGATTGAATCGCCTGCGCTGCCGTATACGCGTCGGCGGGATCGAAGCGATGCCCGCCCAACGGCTCGGCCACATGCTTCAGCCACCATTCGAATTTGAACCAACCGTGCATGTGAAAGACGTGCCAAAAAATGAAGAAGAAGGCGATCACGCCGGTCCACCGCTGCAGGGAGTAGCGCCAATTTCCCATGTAAGGATACCGGCTAAGGTTTCGCTTCCCGCGAGAGACGATCATCATGCCGACCACCGCGTGAAAGATGATCGGCAAAAAGATGAACGGCCATTCCAGCAGCATGATCGTGGTCGGGCCGAGCCGGTGGATCATACCGACCCGAAACTGAAAAATCTCGACGCCGTCGGCAATCGACGCATTCGTCGCAAGGTGGAAGACCAGGAATCCTCCGACGGGGATCACTCCCGTAAAGGAATGCCAGCGACGAAAAAAGAATTCATGACGCCCGAAAAGCGACGCTAAATCGACGTGCTGTGCCATAGCCTCATTCCAACGAGCCGCCCCCCGAGAAAGGGAGCCGGGAACAACAATGCATCATCAGAGACATCGGCTTCTCACCCACAGCCAGATGTCACCGCCGGTGAGCATAGCGAAGTATAGCCATTCTTTTGTTGTCACCGCAAGCTGTCAAAAATGTCCAGCCCCCTTCAGACGGCATTATTTTGTCTTGATTGTTCACACAATGCAGGCCGAGCCGTGCCAAGGGGCTGCCTTTTTGACAGTCCTCCCCGCAGTCATCAACACGCAGCGGGAACACCGCCATCGTCTGATCCCGCCCCTGCCGCGTTCCGGCATCTTTCCCAACCGATTGCCAAATCTGATGTTGCGACGATTTCTATGAGGACGGTAAACTAAACTTGCAACATACGGCCCCTGGCGGATTGAGAAAGGCATGTCGTTTGCACCGCCGAGGATTGGGGCCTTCACTCGCGGACCGTTCCGACTAAGTTTTTTCGGCGTGACATTTTCGGACGATGAAGCTCGCGCAACCTCGTCTCTTGATTACCGACGATGACGCCAATCTTCGAGAAACGTTGAAAACGTTGCTCGAAGAGCGCGGCTATTCTACCGTCGCAGCCGAAGACGGCGAACAGGCGATCGACATCGTCCGACGCGAGACAGTCCACATCGTCCTCCTCGACATGCACATGCCGAGGTTGACGGGCTTAGAGACGCTTCAAGAGGTCAAACGTCTCAAATCGCTTCTTCCGTGCATTTTGATGTCGGCGGAACTCGACGAGCAAATCATCGAACGCGCACGACAAATCGCGTTTGATATTTTGGCAAAGCCCTTTTCTTTCCGGCAGGTCGAAGCGACACTGCAACGCGCCTTGCAAATGTGCTATCAGTGGCCCGACATCGCGGGCAACGATCTGCCCGGTGAACACCGGTAACCCTTTCTCTGCCGGCCCGCGTTCGCAGTCCTCGACGGTGCCTGCCGGAGGCGCGTGTTCACGTCTGCGGGGCCTGAAAGCTACTCGCCGATTTGGCGGGTTTCGCCGTCATCAAATGTGCCGGACGCCGATCGCCCCTCTTGCTCGTTCCCCTCACTCTCGGGTGCATCGGCCATGGGGTCGGCATCGGTCTGCGTCTCCTGTTCGCCCGATGCTCCGGGGCGAGGCGAGGCGGCCTCGGTTCCGGGGGCAATCGTCGGTCCGGACGTCGTCTCGTCGATGATTTCCCGTAGTTCGTCTTGATCGATCACTTCTTTTTCGATCAACCGCTCGGCAATCGCTTTCAGCGTGGCAGCGCGTTTCTTGAGGATCGTCCGTACTTCCTCCAATGCCGTGCGGATGATTCGTCGGATCTCTTCGTCGATTTCGCGGGCGGTCGTTTCGCTGAAGAGGGGGGTTTGGAAACCGGGGAAGCCGTCTGCGGTGTCGGAAGCGCGGCGATACACGATCGGTCCCAATCGGCTCATCCCGAATTCGGTCACCATTCGGCGGGCGATTTCGGTAGCGCGATCCAGGTCATTGGCCGCACCCGTAGAAACGTCGTCGCAATTCATTTCCTCCGCGACCGTCCCGGCCAAAAGCACCTTGATGTTCGCTTCCAATTCTGCCTTCGTCCACAGATAGCGATCTCCCTCGGGGCGTTGGAGCGTATAGCCCAACGCCTGCAAGCCGCGGGGGATGATCGACACCTTGTGCACGGGGTCGGTGTTCGGCAGACACATCGCCAACAGGGCGTGACCGCTTTCGTGGTATGCGAGTCGCCGCTTTTCCTCTTCGCCGATGACGCGTTTTCGCTTTTCCAGGCCGGCGATGACCCGCTCGATCGCCTCCGTGAGTTCCTCCATGCCGACGGCTTCTTTGTCGTTTCGCGCTGCGAGCAATGCCGCCTCGTTGATCAAGTTGCTCAAGTCGGCCCCCACGAAACCGGGCGTCATCGCCGCCACCTTCGCCAAATCGACAGACGGGTCGAGCTTGACGTCCTTCGCATGCACTTTGAGGATCGCTTCCCTTCCCCGGATATCCGGTCGATCGACCAAGATATGTCGATCGAAGCGACCGGGACGCAACAGGGCGGGGTCGAGCGTTTCGGGCCGGTTGGTGGCCGCGATGACAATCACGCCGCTGTTGCTCGAAAAGCCGTCCATCTCGACCAAAAGGGCGTTGAGCGTCTGTTCTCGTTCGTCTTGGCCACTGACGACGCTCGGTGCCCGCATTTTCCCCAAAGCGTCCAACTCGTCGATGAACACGATGCACGGTGCCTGCTGCTGCGCCTGCTGGAACATATCGCGCACGCGGGCGGCCCCGACACCAACGAACATTTCCACGAAGTCGGAACCGGACAAGCTGAAAAACGGCACGCCGGCTTCTCCCGCGATGGCTTTGGCCAAAAGCGTCTTGCCCGTGCCCGGCGGGCCGACCAGCAACACTCCCTTGGGGATTCTGCCCCCTAATGCTTGGTACTTTTCGGGCTTTTTCAAAAATTCGACGATTTCACGAACTTCTTCGACCGCCTCATCGACACCGGCAACATCGTCGAAGGTGACGCCGATCTCCTCTTGCGCGTACATTCGGCCCCGGCTTCGTCCGAAGGCAATCGCCGAGCCCGGCCCGCCGACACGCCGCAACAGGAAGAACAACACCACCACGAACAGCCCAAGCAGCAACAATTGCGGGCCGTATTCTTCCCAGAACGAAGGCGGTTCGCCGCCGCGAACGTTCGTGAAACCGTTGTCCAAGAAGAGGTTCAACAGGGCGTTGTCATCATTGTTCAGGCCCAACCGGGCCGTCCGAAACGATACGGTTTCCGGCCCTTTCTTGCGGTCTTCCGGCGAAAGGATTTCCCGATCGACCTTGCCGACGATCTCGGTGGGGCGAATGACGATGTCCCGCAAGTTGCTGTACCGCACCCGCAGCGTGGTTTTCATTTCGGTGCGTTCGAGCTCAATCGCCGCGTCCGGATTCTGATCCGGTGCCCCTTGCTTCACCAGCCGCACCAGCTCGGAGTACGGAATCTCGTCGGAGGTCGGGGCACGCACGAAGCTAGCGATCAGCAGGCTGATCGCCAAGCCGACCAGCATGTACCATAGCAATCCCGGACCTCGCGGCGGACGGCGTTCGCGATTACGATCCTTTCCTTTGCGGGAAGGTTCTCGATCGGGACCACGCTTCGTATTGTCGGACGGACTCATTCGATCTCCGCAATGGTTCGGCATTCCCAGACGACCAAACGTCGCCCTCTCGTCAAAACACGATATCTCAGCTCAATTATGGCCCCTATCCGGCGCACGACAACGTCGCAACACTTTACTGCCCCTGTGCCTGCAATCACCGAGCAGCGAAACGGCCGTCCATCCCGCATCCCACGGTACCCTGCCGCGGCTCAGGCGATAATCATTAGTCGTCCAATAATATTTTCTCTTTTTCGTAACCCAATAAAATCAAAGCGGTTGTGACTTTGACTTCGCCGATTTTGCAACCTGTGAAGTTAAATAGGAAACATTCTTCGTCACTCGGCCCGACGTGGCGTCAGGTTTCCAACTCATCCCCGATATCCCGTTTTCTCGAAGGGGCGACAGTCCATAAGCACATGACGGTCCCATTTTTCGGACCAAAGCGGGCGGCCCCTCAACGCCACGGAATCGGCTTCGTCAACGCCGGAAATCGGCGGAAAAAGCCGATCGAATCCTTCTGACTGACCCGACTTTTCCGCACAATTGTTCTTCTCGCGCTTTTCGAGGCGTTTCCAATGAGCGTGCGTCCGATTGCCTATCGTTCAGGCGTAGGGGCGTTGCCATCGAAGTCGGGCGTGCAGCGCCGAAACAAAGCGGATTCGACAAACCGGCCGGCGAGCGATCGCGCAAACAGTGCTCAAACCGACGTTCCCGATCCCAGTCGCGCCGGGTTCATTCCCACACCGGCCTCGGTCCCGTGCAAGATTGATAAATTCGGTGAGTCACTCGATTTCCAGGTCGTCGATCCCCGCGTCCCCTGCCGCGACGCCGCGCCGCCCGGTGCGGTGTTCGCGGCTTCAGAGGATGCCTATCGCACGATCAAGTCGTAGACGCCGCAATGCCGCGTCGTAGACGGCTGCGTAGTAATTGCGGTTCGCCTCGGTCAACAGTCGGACGGCGTCGAGCACCTCGGTATTGGTTCCAGCACCTACCGCGAACCGCCGACTGGCGATGCGTACGTTTTCTTGCGCTCGATCGAGCGCTTGTTGGGCGACCGAAAACCGCGCCAATGCCTCCTTGACGGCGAGCCAGCGACTTCGCACTTCGACCTCGATCTCACGTCGTACGAACTCTCGTGTGCGGGCAAGCGCCGCCGCTTCCCGGGTGAGACCGCTCGCCCTCGCCCGGCGAACCCCGCCATCGTACGGCGCCCATTCCATCTTGAACCCCAACGCCCAAAGCCCGTTCGGATCAAGGTAGGGATTGTCGAAATAGGTAAATCCTCCGACCACATCAAATTGAGGTCGTAGAGCCGCTCGCTCCGCTTCGGCCCGGGATTCCAAAGCACGCGATCGAGCCTCGAATTGTCGCAAAATCGGGCGTCGCGAATACGCCGTTTGCAAGCAGGCATCCAGGTCGCCGGGAAGCGTCGGTGCCGGTAATTCAGCAAGGACGACCTTCGCGTCCCAAGACCGCCCCAGCAAGCGGTTGAGCCGAATCTTCGCGGTCGACACAGCGTTCTCGGCTTCAATCAACCGCTGCCTCGCGTCGGCCAACGAAACTTCCGACGCCAACAGATCGTTGCGGGCAACAAGCTGGGCCTGCACCATATTGGCCACATCGCGAACATGCGATTCCAGGGAATCGACCTCGGCTCGAGCGACTTCCAATCGACGCTGCGACAACAAAACAGCCACATAGGCTTCCGCGACTTCGAGTTTGACCGTCAACCGGAGTTCGCCTAGAGACGCTTCCACCTCTTCGATTCGAGCGCAGGCGGCTTGCTGGTCGGCTCGAATCCGTCCGCCCGTCGACAAGGGCATTTGGGAATAAACTCCGGTCAGCAGAAAGTCCGAATCGGTCAGCGTCACATCCACCGGCGGAAGCCCCGGTACTCCGATGTTCGTCACCGGTTCATCCGACAGAAACGTGTATGAAGCGTTGCCGAACACCCGCGGACGGTATTGCGCGCGTGCCGCTGCAAATCCGGCGTGCGCGGCATACAATCGCTCTTCTTCGGCCTGCAAACGGGGATCGACCGCCAGCGCGCGTACCCACGCTTCGGGCAAGGTTTCCGCCTTGCACGGCGCAACAACAAACCACATGCTCGGAGCGATCGATCCGAGCAACAGCATCCATACTGTAAAACATCCCCGGGAGGGGTTTGACATTCTGTACGTCCTGTCCCCCAAGAATGGAGCTATTCCATTTGCCACGTGCACGCACAAAAAACGAATCGGCACGAGAAGTTGCGCAAAACGAAAGTTTCACGACGACACGTTCAGACCACATCCGCCGATAAAGTTTGCCTAAAGCTGCCACACCGTCATTCCCCGGCACAGGGTTGTTGCGCGTTCCGAAGGTGTTCCCCGGTTTTACCCCTCCCTTTTTGATGGAATCACTCCCCCAAATCGACTTGCACTCGCGATGAGGACAGAGTCCAATGGGCGTAGTCGTCGGTGCGTCGACGCGTCTCAAGCTAGAGTTTAGGCGAGGGGACTCCGCCGCGCGAAATTCGAGCTTGGTTCGGCGTCCCGCCCTTTCACGGCCGGCCACACCTTCGCGAGAAAAGCGGTCCAGGTGATTGTCCGGTCACGTCCGGCTGAATGCCCTTTTTCCCGCGGAGGTGTATCATGTACACACGTTTGCCCTGTCTTCTCTCGCTCACGGTTTTCGTGCTCGGCCTCGGCTACTGTAATCATTCCTACGCCCAAGTGGGCGCGGCTGCCAAACAAGGTGACGCGCGAATCGGGAAACTGCTCGACGAAATCCAATGGAAATACGAAGTCGACAGTGACGGCGATTACAAATTGATCTTTCGCTTCGAAGACGACCGAACCCAGATCGTGTTCGTAAACTCAAACACATCGAAACTGGGACCGCTGGAGATCCGCGAAGTGTGGGCACCGAGCTTTCGAATGGGCTCTAACCCTCGCCCTGCCGACACTCAAGCTCTACTCGAAGCCAACGACAAGGTGAAGCTCGGCGCATGGCGTGTGGTCAAAGCGGGAGAGGACTATGTCGCCGTCTTTGCCGTCCAGATCGCCGCCGACGCCGATCGCGAAACACTGCGAACGGCGGTGGATGCCGCGAGCGTTACCGCCGATCAGATGGAACAGAAGTATTCCCAGGAAGACGAGTTCTGACCCCGACAAGCCACGAAACGTCATAGCTTCGGAACAAGTTCCCACACGCTCGATCACGACAAGACTTTCATTGTCGACAACGAAAAGCCCCGAAAGCCGCAGGCCGCCGGGGCTTTTGCGTGCGCCCATTCCGCTGAAGACGATGATAGAATAACTCTGGGGATAGGGTTACGAAGTCGACAAAACCGCTCACGTCGACTGGATGGGCACGAATCGAGCTCGACGTGTCGTCGGTGCCGCCGTCCTACTGCGGCGCCCCTGCCGAACAGCCACTCTGCGATTGAACTTGCAAACGACGTTATGAGGAATCTCTCCATGACCGCTCGTTCTTTGTTTTTCACCGTGGTTGCCACGGTCGGCATCGCCCAAACGTGCTTTGCTGCTCCTTGCACAGCGAGAGCAGCCGTCATCCCCGATACGGGTTGCGCCGACGCGCCGCAGTCCGACGAGTACGAAATCGAACTCCGGCAAGGGCAGCAACGCTTCCCGGTCTTCGTGTACGTCACGCGATCTCAATGGAAAACGAATCGTCATCCCGACACGGCGTGGGCATCTTTCGACTTCACCGGCAACGTGACCGTCCGCGTGCGGCGTTTGCGAGGGCAGGTGGAAACATGCCGCATCTTGCCTTCGGCGCGAAACATTAAGCCGCGAATCGCGGGAAATACCGTCGAATTCGACATCGACCGGCCGGGACAGTTCTCGGTCGAGTTCGAGAATCCCCCGAAACATCCGTTATTGGTGTTTGCGAACCCGCCGGAAACTTCACCTTGTGATCGGGCGGCTTCCGACGTTCTCTACTTCGGACCGGGTGTCCATGTGCCGGGCGATATCGAGGTTGCGACAGGGCAAACGGTGTATCTTGCCCGCGGTGCGTACGTCAAAGGCCGAATCGTCGGACGAAATGCTCACAGAGTGCAAATCCGCGGGCGTGGAATTCTCTCAGGTGAAACCTACCCGCACCGGACGGGGCACCTCATCTCCCTGAAAGGCAATTCCGACGATGTCCTCATCGAAGGGATCACGCTGGTCGCCTCGCCGCAGTTTTTCATCGTGACGGGCAATCGAAGCGTCATCCGCAACGTCAAAATGATGGGCTGGTATTTCAATACCGACGGTGTCGGCACCGGGGCAAATTCGCTCGTCGAGCAATGCTTTTTCAAGTGCAACGACGACGCCGTGAAGCTCTATTGCTCAAATATGATCGTTCGCGAATGCGTGATCTGGCAAATGGAGAACGGTGCTCCATTTCAGATCAGTTGGAATATGAACGTCGACAACCAAGGTTTTCACGTATCAAACATCGATATCATCCGCGTCGAACACGAATGGAACAACGAAAACGAAGCCGTTTTCGATTCGATTCACGGCGGTGCCGCGCATATGCGAGACTATCTGTTCGAGAACATTCGAATCGAGAACGCTCATTGGCGACTGATCAACCTGACCATTCAAAAAAACGAGTTCGCACATAGCCCCTCGTTGGGACGCATATCCGACCTCGTCTTTCGAAACATCGAAGTCACGAGTCCCATGTCCCAACCGAACACGATTCGGGGCTTCGACGCCGATCACCGAATCGAAAACGTCCTCTTCGAAAACGTGCGGGTAAACGGCGTGTGGTGGCGAGACGCGTCTTCGGCCAATCTTCAGGCCGATCCTTCGACAACGCGAAACATCCGTTTTCGCGTGACCAAATCCCAACCATAGCGGGCCGGGTATTACAAGAAGGGGCAAAGCCGTCTATTCGTCATCCGGCGGCCGACATGCCGCGACGGCGAGCGGGGTCCAGCAACCAATCTCCGATCTCGGCAAGGCTGCTCGCCCGGTAAAAAGGCCCGGAAGCGAGACGCCCGGAGACGCCTATTGCCGCCATCCCCAACCGCTGAGCCGTCTCGAGGTCGGCCCGACGCCGTGCGATGAACGCGGTTCGCGTCGGGGCGATCCCCAAGGCATTCCATGCCGCAGCAAACGCCCCTGCTTCCGGGAGGGCGAAGCCGGACTCCCGCGACAGGCATACCGCCTCGACCAAATCGAAGATGCCCGTACCCGAAAAGCGATCCAGGAACAGCTCGCGGTCGTAGACGGTGTCGGCCAGTACGACCGTTCTCAAGCTGCTGGATTTCATCCGTCTGAGCAAGGCTGCCGCTTGGGGAAACAACCGCGCCTCGGCATCCCACTGGGCCATTTGCCCCCACACGGCAGCGGTCAGCTCGCGTGCATCGCCCTCTTCAATCCCCAATGATTGCAAGAAAGCGATCAGGGCGGAAGAAAACGAACGACGGCCCGCGAAAACATCGACCTCGCCGACACCCCACAGCGTCCACAGCTCCTCTCCCATCAACTCGAAGCCGCGCTGTCGCAGTACCCTTTGTAACCAGTGGCGCCAGCTCGAGGTATCGACGAGAACATCGTTCCACGCGATGACGACACCGTCAATCGGCGGCAACATCGGCCACTCGCCCGCCGGTGCCGATTGCTCATTCGCGGCGGAACGTTGCGACTGCTGCCCGACCGAAAACGGCACGATTTCCGGAGTCTTCGATCCGTCCATGGGATTCCCTTCCCGACGAATGGCGTGGCTGCATCCCTGCTCGGCGAATCGGACGGGGGACGCAATCGGTGACCATGAGCTCCGGCGGCGTGTAGCGAACCGTTCCCACGCTGTACGGCCCCGAGAAGACCGCCACAGCGTCGACGGGCCCCATCCGTGGGAAAATGTATCCGTTTTGCGGAATTTTGCCAACGGCGACTTGCAAATCCCCCAAACCGAGTCACATCGCCCCCGCAAAGAGGCCTCCTAAGCCGCGCACCGCCTTCCTTTCCCGGGGGGCTGCCAACTTTTACAATGGGCAAATCGGTGTTTTTTCGATCGTTTTCCCCTGAATCGAGACATGATGGCCAAGGCGACCTACAAAGACGCGGGCGTAGACCTGGAACTGTACGAACAGGCGATGCAACGGTTGCCCCGGTGGATGCATCGCACGCGATGTCCTCGCGTCATCAATCTTCCCCAGGGATTCGCGGGCTTGTTTCGGCTCGACATGCCGGGCGGTCTGTTTGCCCGGCGGTACAAGAATCCAGTGCTCGTCTCGTGCACCGACGGTGTCGGCACGAAATTGAAAGTGGCGGCGTCGATGGGCAAGTTCGATACGGTCGGTATCGACCTCGTGGCAATGAGTGTCAACGACGCCCTATGCTGCGGAGCGGAACCGCTCTTCTTTCTCGACTACGTGGCCATGCCCAAGGACGATCCGGCCAAGTTGGAACAGCTCGTTCGAGGTATTTCAGAAGGCTGTCTTCAAGCCGATTGCTCCCTCCTCGGGGGCGAAACCGCCATTCTCCCCGACCTGTACGCCCCGGACGATTTCGATTTGGCCGGGTTCTGTGTCGGCGTGGTGGAGGCCGACGACATTATCAACGGTCAGGCGATCGCTCCCGACGACGTCGTGCTGGGCCTAGCCTCGTCGGGGCTCCATTCCAACGGCTATAGTCTCGCCCGCAAGGTTGTGTTCGAGATCGCCGGTCTGTCTGTAGACACCCCGATTGAAGAACTCGGCTGCACGGCCGGAGAAGCTTTGCTCGAACCGACTCGAATTTACGTCAAGCCCGTCCGCAGCGTGTTGCGACATTACCGGGTCAAGAAAGTCGTCCACGGAATCGCACATATCACCGGAGGCGGAATCGTGGACAACCTCGCCCGGATCGTTCCGTCCGGTGTGCGAGTGGAACTCCGGAGGCAAAGTTGGCCTGTCCTGCCGGTCTTTGCTTGGCTGCAGCGTCTAGGCGATATCGACGACGGCGAAATGGCCCACGTGTTCAACATGGGCATCGGAATGGTGCTGGTCGTAAGCAGCTACTACGCCGACAGCATCATCCAACAGCTGAGCAAACACGAAATCGCCGCGTTCGAGATCGGTCGCGTCGTCGAAGGCGACGGCGATATCGTGTGGACCGATTAGGCCTCACACGTTATCCGTGAGGTGAACTTGTCTTCGCCGCGCGCACTCCCGTCAAGAACCGCGAAGGCGTGTCGGACCGGCTGCTTCCAGCGCCTCGAGTAACTCTTCCTGCGTGTAGAAACCGGTGAACACGATCGGTTCGTTCGGCCTGCCCGCAGGAAAGATTGCCAATACAGGCACCTGCCGGAACCCCAACCAATCGAGGAAGGTCGTCACCTCGGGCGCCTCATCGGTCCAGTCGGCTTGCAGCAACACGATGTGGTTTTCGGCAATCTTCTCCCGAATCGGCTCGGTGTCGAGGACGGTTGCCTCGAGCGTTTTGCAGGTTGCACACCAATCGGCCGTGCAATCGACCATGACGGTATACTCACCCGGCGGCACTTCGACTTTGTCGGTCCCGGCCACGATCGTCTTGCCCTCGCGAGCAAGTTTCCAGAGCACTTCCGACTCGGCCCTTCGCGCAAAGCGTCCCTCCATGACGTCCAACAAACTACCTGGAAGCGCCGGATGGACGCGTTCCAATCCTGGGAACATCAGAATCCAGATCAATGCTACGAATGCCGCAGCCTGAAGCCAAGCACGAAGGCGGCTACTGAAGCCTGCCAGCGGTGTCTGCCGCCCGACCCACCAACAACCGGCCCAAACGGCCACCAGCAAACCGAACGTGGGCGCCAAGTACGAGAACCGCATGAAGGTGAACAGGTAGACGACCGTCCCAAGCAAAACGAATCCCATCACGCGTTCGAACGTCTCCATCCAGGCCCCGGGCTTCGGCAAAAAGCCGATCAGCTTCGGAAATGCCCCGATCAACAAATAGGGCGAGGCCATCCCCAACCCGACGCTCATGAAAATGGCGAAAATCGTTGCCGGAGGCTGGCTCACCGCCCAAGCCAGAGCCGTTCCCATGTAAGGCCCCGTACACGGGGTCGCCAAGAACGTGGTCAACACACCTTTTGCGAACGCGCCGGCGAATCCTTCTTTTCTCGCTAGTTCCGCAGCTTTCGTGCCGCCTGCAAAACCGGGAATCGGGATTTGCCAAACGCCCAAGAACGCCAAGCCCATCGCAAACACGACGGCCGCCATGACCACATTGAAGGCAGGCAGACGGAACAAGTGCCCCCACCCGAAATTGAGCATCACTGCCAGCAAAGCCAGCACAAAAAACACCGACAACAGCCCCAGCGAGTACCAAAGGTTGAGCATGAAGGCTCGGCCCCGGCTCTCGCCTGCCTGCTCGACAAAAGAAACGATCTTCAGCCCGATCACCGGTAAGACGCACGGCATGACATTGAGGATCAGTCCACCGATAAAGGCCAACGCCATCTGCCCGAGCAACCATTTGCGCTCGGAATGGATCGCCATGTTCTGCGCCATCACCTCCGGGTCGAAATCCGGGCCGACCAGTGCCCGGAACAGCGACATCCGGTACGGCTGCCAAGGCAGTTCGTCGCCGACCTCCATGGTGATTCCAGGTATCTCGAACGATGCCATTTCGGCCTCCGGCGGTTCCGGAACCGTTTCCGGCGAGACCGGAGGAGGTGGTCCCTCCTCGGTGGACGGGCGACCGGCTTCCGCCGTTTGCAATGCCGCCTCAATCACTGCCGCAGGCACCTCAGGGGGCGTGCCCACCGTCGCTCGAAATGGAAACGGCTGCGGCGGCATGCACGAATCGGCATCGCACGGCTGGGCGCGAACCGTTCCCTCGATCACCATCTGAGAAACATCCACACCCGGGGCGATCTCGAGCGCGGCAACCCACACCACCGACCCCTCGTGGGTTTCCACCGTGACGCCGGGAAATGCCGGTTCCTGTCCCACATGCGGCAAAGGATGCGACTGAAAACTGCCGGCCAACCGATAGTCGGGCGACTCCTTCAGAGTAATCCGGGTCGCTACCGGTCCGCCGGGCTGCTGCGTCGTCGAATAGATGTGCCATCCCGGTTCGATCAACGCCTGCACGAACAACAGCGCCGGACGGCCGTCTCGCGGCGGCACGATCACCCCCTTGGCCGTGACCTTTGGTGAGCCGAACCCTCCGAATCCGCCGAGTCCTCCACCGGGAACCGGCGGCGCGAACTGAGCGATCGCCTGGCTCCAACCGCACAAACACCACACGACGATCACAACGGTCAGCCATCGCGCAATATTCGGTAATCGCGGATTGAAAGCGGCAACCGCGCGGCTCCGCGAAGGACAGCCTGCTACACAACGGGTTTCCTTCGGCAACGACGTCCCTTCCGTCCGAATATGCCCTTGCTGCATCAAAGACTCCTGGAACACCTCGAAAGCCTCTTTTCCGCGTCGAAAGATGGATCACATTGAAAGAGCAATCAGCAACCTATTGTGGCGATTCACTGGCTGGTAGGCCATAGCAGTGCCCGTCGATCCGTCGTTTCCGGTCGAAGCCCACCCTCCTAGCACACACCAAGCCGGACCCCACGCCGATTATTGTCCAGACGATCCCGACGCTTGTTCGGTTACAGACTTTCCTCGGAAAACCATCCGGACTACTATGATTCGGTAACCGAATCGCCGTTGTCACCTGAACGCACGATGAGATGTTATCATGTCCCCCCTCCGACCGATCGCGACCTTCCCAACCGTCCCGCGCCTTGCCCCCGTAAGCACGACTATTGCAATAGCCTTTGTGCTCACGTTGTCCTGTTCGGCCGGTTTCTCACCTATCGAAGCAGGTGAGCGGCCTGATTCCGTCGATGTGTTTATCTCGGGGGCGGAAGGCTATTTCGCCTATCGGATACCTGCCGTCGTCACGACCGGCACGGGGACCGTACTGGCGTTCGCCGAGGGACGTAAGCACAACTTACTTGATCCCGGAGGCAAAAACCAAGACATCGACTTGGTTCTCCGTCGCAGCACCGACGGTGGGCGAACCTGGACGCCCATGCAAATCGTCGAAGATCCGGGCGAGTTGTGGTCGGCGGCCAATCCCTCTGCCGTGTTCGATCACGATACGAACCGCGTGTGGGTGTTTTACATCCGGTGCAAGCCCGGCCGCGGTAGTCACGGCGCACGTCCCGGTACGGACGACGCCTGTACGCTTGCGCGATTCAGCGACGACGACGGCGCCACATGGAGCCGGCCGATCGATTTGACTTCGGTCGCTCGCGACATGACTGACGCCGAGTGGAACATCACCGTTCCCGGCCCCGGTGGCGCAATTCAGACATCCAAGGGGCGCTTGATCGTGCCTTGCTGGCGTTTTCCGCCGTACCGCGCATTCGTGTTGTACAGCGACGATCACGGCAAGACATGGACCCGAGGAGGCGAGACACCCGGCAGTACGGCTGTCGACGAATGCCAAGTTGTCGAGCTTTCCAACGGCAAATTGCTTCTCGACGGCCGTCAACACGGCGCCCACCGGTGGCTGTTCGAAAGCGACGATGGAGGAGAACATTGGAGCGCCCCACGACCGGGCGTCACCGTCACCCCGGTGATGTGCGCCATCGAACGGCTGTCACCGACCGGTAAACGCCTCTGTTGGACGGGTCCGGAAGGGCCGGGCAGGCAGAATCTGCGAATCCTCGTCAGCGACGACGACGGCCGAACGTTTACGCGTCCGAAACGCATCTACGAAGGCCCTTCGGCGTATTCCGATTTGACGACCTTGCCCGACGGATCGATCGGCGTGCTTTGGGAACGCGGGATCGACCGGAATTACCAGTTCATCACATTTACGCGACTCCCCCCCGATTTTCTGTCTGCCGAATGAGAGACTCCGTCCGACACGGTCCATTCTCACGATGGAATCGATTCGACACTTCTCTGGACGAGCGGCCCTCGATGCCGATACAATCCAAGCGAATCGATCAAGGTCGACAATCTCGGGAGAGGGTAAGAGGCTCCGACGACCATGAAATACGTTCTCGCGGTCATCCAGCCGCCAAAGCTTCATCCGGTCCGTGATGCCTTGGAACGCATCGAGGTTCGGCGGATGACCGTGTGCGACGCCCAGGGGCTTGCCCGTCAGCGAGGCCAAACGGCTGCCTATCGCGGCCACGAATACGAGACGACGCTCTTGCGAAAAGTCGCTTTGGAAATCGTCGTAAACGACGATTTCCTCGAACGCACGATCGATACGATCTCTTCGGTAGCCCGCACCGGTACCGAGGGGGCCATCGGCGACGGCAAGATCTTCGTATTGCCCGTTTTGGAAACGATCCAAATCAGCGACGGTTCTAAAGGACCGGGAGCCGTTTGACAAGGTTACGCGACGGGCTACTCGGCCGATCGGTCGGATGAATCGGCGGCGTCGGTCGGTTTTCCCGGTGCATCGGCCTCTTTGGAAACCGGCCCTTCGTTCTCTCCATTTCCCCGCGGCGATTCTTCGTCGAAGTCGATCGGAGGCAGATCGTATACCTCTTCCTCTTCGACGACGTGCATTTCGTCGAGCTCGGCCCCGTCGACGCTGCGACGCAACAAGAAATAGATTTGCGCAGACGCCGTCCAGAAGTACGCCAGCAAATAAGCGGCCGGCAGTATTCTCAGGCAATCGGTCCAAAATCGAAGCATCGCCGGCCCTACACCGCCAGGATACGCCCCCCGATCGAAGAACACGGTTGCCAATTGGGGATCCCCCAACGCTGCAGCGTACCCCGTCATGTAAACGACCGTAGCTGCCAGATTGCCTGCTACGTACCAACCCAAGCGACTAAAGATTGCGGCTGCCAGCACGTAAAACAGCAGATGCAACGGCCGTTGAAAGACATACGAAAAGCCGCTTCCAACCGCACTGAATCCATCGCTATTGTCGATCGCAACGGCGCCCCAGACCAGCGGCCAACCGAACAGTGTCCCTACGCCCAATAGGCCTAAAACGACACCCAAGATCAGCACGACAGGCCACAAGATCCCGCCGATGACCGTTCCGACCGACCAGGTCAACAGCAATCTTCCAAAAAGCATGACGGCGACGACGATCGACGCCATGGCCAACATCGGCCCCAACGCACTTCCCACGAACTGCAACCATCGCCCCCCGATGAATCGCACGGTCGTGCCGAATCGCGCATTTTCGAGTCGTGCCATGCGAACGGCCGCCGTCCGCATCATGCATCCGCCGAAAAAGGCGAAGACGCCGATCGTCCACAGTCCGCAAAGGCCGAAGTAAGCCGCATCCCGCCACGAAAGCTGAACATATCGTGTCAGCGGCAAAATGTCGGAAACCAGCCGCCGCCCCATCCAGACGACGCCGTCCGGCCCGACCGTAACCGGAAGCCGATCCCACTGAGGTTCCGAAGGCGTTACCGCAGCGCACCATTCCCACGGACACGATGCCGTTTCGGACGGCTCGGGAACTGCGGCACGCGGCAAGGCCGTTTCCGCTGCGGTCTCGTTCGGCACGCCCAGCAACATTCCGACCAGCCAGTGCCCCAGCGTCATGAAACCGATGGCCGCGAACGCCAACAAGATCATCCGCACCGAAGCCGCGACACGCAGGCACGGCCACAGCGTCAATACGGGAAACAGCTCCGTCCATGCCACACGGCGCAAGATTCCTTCGCGTTCGCGCATGAGTCGTCTCTCCTGAAGCCCGCGTCGGCCGACACGAGCCGAAAGTTCTGAGCCGCTTCGATTCCATCCAAAAACCGCGGATGTTTTCGGCAAATATAGCGAGTTTCCGAGCTTTGGTGAAGGCAAACAAAAAAGTAAACCCGGGGACCTCGCAGCGTAATTGGAGGGCCCGGGTCTCTGCCGATGCGGCATTTGAGAACCGTTGCAGATATTCGCGCGCAACAACGGCCGCAGTTTTCTGCGGCCGTCGATGGCTACCGAGAGAGGTAAGTTCGTGACAA
Source organism: Thermostilla marina (assembly GCF_054657455.1). Classification (NCBI taxonomy): domain Bacteria; kingdom Pseudomonadati; phylum Planctomycetota; class Planctomycetia; order Pirellulales; family Thermoguttaceae; genus Thermostilla; species Thermostilla marina. Next base: position 3,447,742 of record NZ_BAAHYR010000001.1, read on the forward strand.
CGTCGGTTTTCGATCTACGCAGCGGCACGTCGACGACGCAGCCACCACGTGCCCGCACCGCAAATCGCCAGGCCCAGTAATCCGGCAACGGCGGTCGGTTCCGGTGTCTCAAGGTTCACCAACACTTGATCGCCGTTGGTCAGATCGATTCGCCAACCGTCAACCTGACCAAGAAAACCGTCCGCCCAGCCCGTGGCGGTTGAAAGTTTGAAATACAAGACAGGCTCACCGGCCATCGTCGCACCGCTAGCGCGAGCGCTGTCCTGGATCAGAAACTCGCCGAACAGGGGATCGCTGTATCCACCGAAGTAGCCGGAAGACGAATCAAAAAATCGCAACTGGTTTTGTGTCCCCGCGATGCTCCATTGGTTCCATTTGCCGACCGTTTCGCTCAGGTTGTTCGCAAAATACGGCTCGCTGGTGATTCGATAGCCGTACCATCCCGAACCGGGTGAGCCGTCGAACGGCGTGGTATAGATCGTGAGGAACCAATCGACGACGTCGCTGCCGGTGTGCGGAGTCGATTTCTTGGTCCAATACGAAATATCCGCGATATCGCCGAGCTTGATGTCACTTCGCCCCAACGCGGCTGCGAGATCTTCACCGGACAAGTACAACTCGGTTACTGCTGAACCGTTGGCCCGCCAACTCCCGGAATCCCAACCGGGAGCTGCACCGCCGGGCACACCGACCGCCGGGTTCGTGTAGCCCGCAATGTCGTCCGGGTACACCGTCATGCTGACGACCGCGGCTTGTGACGGGATCGCGGCAGCAACGAGCATCAATGCCGCCGACAATACAATACATCTTTTCATGGTGCCTCCTCCTGTGGTGACGATTCGATTGGGGCAATCACGCCATCGAACAACAAAAGAAAGAATTCAGCCACGAAGGCTTTCATCGCAACAGCAAATCAACAACGTGGGGCACGTTCGACAGGCGAGCTGAAACGGAAAGGATACTTTTATCGTTTGCACGATTCACAGGGCACACAAGAGCGAACCCGGTCTATAAACAGAGAATTCTTTCCTTGCGGTGCCAGTAATTTCGAACCAGAAACCGCGCGAACGTGAAAAGGCTTTGCCGACGAAAGAAGCCCTGCCGGTCGCATCGTCAGCGATAAGGAAGTCGCGCGGCCCATCCAGCAGGACGAACCGCGCGATCGTAATAAGCCCTATGATCGTTATCAGCAATGAGCCGTCATCGCTTGCCGGGCGCGAAGCCGCTTCCCGGCGTGCTCATTTGCGCTTTGGACGGTACATGTCGGTTGCCGTACCGAAGAACACCTCTCCCGCGAACCCCAATGTTTCGCACAGCGTCGGATGCGGATGGATCGACTCGGTCACGTCGCGAATCGAAGCCCCCATCTCGATCGCAAGGACGGCCTCTCCGATCAGATCGCCTGCCCCGACCCCGACGATTCCACATCCTAAAACGCGTTCTGAAGTTGGATCGACGAGCCATTTCGTAAGCCCTTCGGTTCGTCCCACCGCCTGCGCCCGACCGCTCGCTCCCCACGGAAACACGGCGGCCTCGTATTCAATCCCTTTGGCTTTCGCCTCGGTTTCAGTGAGTCCAGCCCAGGCGATTTCCGGATCGGTGAACACGACCGCGGGAATTGCCCGCGGCTCGAACGCGACCGCGTGCCCGGCCAGACCTTCAACCGCCGTCCTGCCTTCGTGCGCCGCTTTGTGCGCCAGCATCGGTTGCCCGGCCACGTCGCCGATCGCCAAAATCGAGGGCTCGGCTGTTCTAAGCTGTGCATCGACCTTGATGAATCCATGCTGGTCGACTTCGACTTGCGTATTCTCCAGCCCCAGATTCTCGGTATTCGGACGGCGCCCGATCGAAACGAGCACGTAGTCGTACTTCTCGACGCGGCTACCGTCGGCGTCTTCGAGCGTCACCTCGATCTTCTTGTTTTTCTCCGCTAGCGACACCACCTTCGTGTTCAAGTAGATCGCCTCGAAACGCTCTTTCAGCCGCTTTGCCAACGGGCGCACGAGATCACGATCGGCCCCCGGCAACAAGCCGTCCGTCAGTTCGACCACGCTCACTTTGCTCCCTAGGGCGGCGTATACCGTCCCGAGCTCCAAACCGATGTATCCGCCGCCGACGACCAACAACCGCTTGGGCACTTCGGGCAAAGCCAGCGCACCGGTCGAATCGAGAACGCGCTCGCTACCGATCTCGAAGGCAGGAATCGCCGTGGGACGCGAGCCGGTCGCAATAATGCAGTGCTGGAACCGAAGCGTCTCGTCGTCCAACTTCGTGTCACCGATCGGCTGCAACCGCAACGTGTTTCCATCGGCAAAAGTACCGCGAGCCCGGATCACACGTACCTTGCGTTTCTTCGCCAGTTGCCCCAAGCCGCCGCTCAGCGTCGCGATCACTTTTTCTTTTCGCGCCCGAACGGCATCAAGGTCGATCTTCGGCTTGCCGTAAGCGACTCCCCAATTCGAAAGCTCCGAGGCCTCTTCCATGACCTTGGCCACGTGCAGCAGGGCCTTCGATGGAATGCACCCTCGCAGCAAGCACACACCGCCGAGTCGTCCCTCTTGATCGACGATGACGACCTCCATCCCCAAGTCAGCCGCCAAGAAGGCCGCGGCATACCCTCCCGGACCGCCGCCTAACACCACTAATTGTGCTTCCATCCTGAGCTTCCCGTTCTCTCTGTTTGTTGTGTCTTTCAAAAGGAAATTCTCGATGCCGTCGTTCGGCGTCCCCCGTTTCGATGTCATCTCACAAGCAGTAGCTTGCCGGGCGACTGGAGCCAGTCGATAACCTCGTTGAGGAACCGTGCAGCCGTAGCGCCATCGACCAGTCGATGGTCATAAGAAAGACTCAACGGCATCATGAAGCGCGGCACGACTTGGCCGTCGCGAACGACGGGCATCCAGCGGGAGCGACCGACCAACAGGATCGCGACCTCGGGATGATTCACGATCGGCGTGCTGTACGTGCCGCCCACGGCGCCCAAGTTGCTCACCGAAAACGTACCGCCGCGCAAATCTTCGAGTGTGAACTCGGTATTGCGGGCCTTGCGTGCCACCTCGGCCACGGCCGTCGCAATCTGCGGGATCGTCAAACGATCGACGTTTCGAATCACGGGCACGACCAGACCTCTCGGCGTATCGACCGCCACGCCGATGTTGACGTACTCTTTGTAGACGATTTCCTCGTTTTCGTCGTCGATCGAAGCGTTCACGGCCGGATGGTGCCGCAGTGCCAACGCCACCGCCTTCAAAATGAACGGCATCGAGGTCAACTTGAGCCCCGGGGCGATGAAATCCTTCGGCACGCTCTTGCGGATTGCCTCCAGATCGGTGACGTCGGCATCGTCGAAATTCGTGACTCGCGGAACGGTGGTCCACGACTTCACCATCTGGGCGGCGATCGTCTTGCGGATCTTGCTCATCCGATCACGGCGAACGGGTCCCCAAGCATCGGTATCGGGAACACCCGGCGGAACAACCGGGCCTGCAACCGCGACACCGGAACCCGCGCCCTGGGCGGCGGCTTGAACGTCTTCCGGGGTAATGCGGCCGTGCTTTCCGGTTCCCGTCACCGTTTGTAGGTCGATCCCCAATTCGCGAGCCAATCGGCGTGCAGCCGGTCCGGCAGGAATCGGGCCACTGCGTGCCGGTGCAACAGGCGGCGGAGTGGAAGGCGCGGATGGTCGAGCCGCTTGCGGCCGAGGCGAAGGAGGCGTCGCTTCCGCGACAGGCGGTGCCGACGGCGAGGCAGGAACATCGTCGACGGCAACAGATTCCGACAACGGCTCTTCCGCGTCTTCTTTGTCTTCTTTCGTGGAATCGGCTTCCGGCTCGACCGTCAAGATGACCTGACCGACCGATACCGTATCGCCTTTCGAAACGTGGATCTTCTCGATTTTTCCGGCGATCGGACACGGAATCTCGAGCACGGCCTTATCGGTTTCGAGCTCGATCACCCCCTGATTGCCGGTGATCGTCTCCCCTTCCGAGACGAGAACATTCACTACATCGCCCGATTCCACATTCTCCCCCAAATTAGGGAGCACAAATTCCTTCGCCATGCTACCAAAGCCCTCTTCATGGGGTGGTTACGTCGGATTCTCCACCTTGCCGACCCGGTGGAATACGCCGGCAGCGACGTTTGCCCATCACGCAGACCGGCCGGAAATCGCCATCGTATGAATTGGTATTCTAGCGCGGGGTCAAATAAAGGGACAGCCCCAATCCCATGCGACGGTGAGATCGGGGCTGCTTTCGCGTGTTCCGTACAATCAGGGCCGATTTCTCAGCGGGGACCGCGGCTTCATTTGCGCAAGTTCGCCACGCCGATCTCGCGAGCTTTCAGTTGCGGATCGGCAGGCAGCGGCAATTGCACGCGGCTCCCCGTTTCGGCCGCCTGGTAGACCGCCAAGATAATCTCGACCGAGCGTCGCCCCTCCGGCCCGTCGATCAACGGTTTTCGACCGGTTCGAATGGCGTCGATGACGTCGGCGAATTGGCGGGCGTGGCCGTGATGCCCGATCGCGGCAGGATCCGACGCCCCGCCCCCGCCGCTTTTCTTTTCGGCCATGGCTTGCTTGACGGCGGCATCCTCATCGGTTTCCTCGGCAAAGTCCCATTTGATGATGTCTTCTTCTTCCATCACGGCCGAGCCCTTCGTCCCGTGCAACTCGATGCGTTTCAAGTAGCCGGGATACGCGGCGGTGGTGGCCTCAATCACGCCGACCGCCCCGTTCTTGAACCGCAACAACGCCAAAGCGACGTCTTCCACCTCGATTCGCTCATGGGCCAACAGGGCCGTCTCGGCTTGAATCTCGACGACCTCGCCCATCAACCATGCCAATAGATCGACGCTATGAATCGACTGGTTCATCAGGGCACCGCCGCCGTCGAGCGCCCAGGTTCCACGCCACGCCCCGCTGTCATAGTATTCTTGCGTGCGCCACCACTTTACAAAGGCGTCGCCGATGGTCAGCCGCCCAAATTTGCCCGATTCGACCGCCCGCTTCAAAAGCTGACTCGATTCGTGAAAGCGGGACGGAAAGATCGTCGAAAGAACGACTCCGCTTTCGCGGCAGGCATCGATGATCGCATCGCATTTCTCGAGTGTGATTTCCAACGGTTTTTCGACGATCACATGTTTACCGGCCTTGGCTGCGGCGACGGCCGGTTCCATGTGCGCTCCGCTGGGGGTCGCGATTGTGACGACATCGACCTTCGGATCGGCGAGCATCTTCTCCAGATCGTCGTAAGGTGTGCATCCGAATTCGGCCGCCAGCTTTTCGGCCGATTCCTTGCGCACGTCGAAACAGGCGACCAGTTCCGCGTCTTCGACGTCGGCGATCGCCTTCGCGTGAAACTTGGAAATCAGGCCGCATCCCACGATTCCAAAACCGTACGCCATCGTGTGTTTTCTCCTTAATTGAAGCCCTTAGAACCGAGCGTTCTTGGATGTCGACTCGCTGTGCCGCAAACGTGCGTTCCCTCCCGTGTCGGTCTATCAATATACGGGCGTCCCCATCACGACAAAAGATCTTACTGCGAGTTGAAAACACAATTTTCGCCGATAAGACACAGCGGCCCCTCGGATCCACACGGAGGTGCCGGTTGTGTGCCAAAACGGAGACTGAAACCAAGCATTTCCCCGTCGGCTGGTCCTCAGTCTGCGCGCAATCGACAATCAACACCGGTTCGCGCTGCAACCGGCCTCGCTTGTGAAACAAAGCGAGCAAAACAGTCGAGGAACAGGTTGCTTTGTGTCCACGATACGCTGTCCGTTCCCCCTGCGGCGACCGCGGCGAACTGTCGATTCGCTCCCCCGAATATTTCGGCATTCCCCGCAAAACGCCTCGCGCCCACGACGGGGCAAATCGGCGCAACCCACTTGCAAAAAGCAACTTACAACGTTCCACGAGAATCCTCGCGAACCTGACCGGAACAGCGAACCTCCTTCTCGTGGTCCTTCCAGAAAGGGCGAGCACTGCCGAAATTTCCGGTCATATGGTAGGATTACGAAGCTAGCTTGATAAGAAATAGGGCCGCAAGTGCCGACGCATTGATTCCCAACCGGCATTAGCCCCGCGATTTCAAATCACCCAACGATCACGCGACCAACGACGAAAAGGAGTCCTATGCCGTTCTTCACGCTTCCCCACGAACTGCCGAGCGATCTGGAACATATCTTGAAAGTCGCTTCGACGGTCCACTTTTTCGACTCGACTGAAAAGATGCTCGAAAAGGCGTGCGGCACGAAGGAGAACGACTTTTTCGAGGTCGCCTACGATTTGCCGAACGGCGAGCGCGTCGTCGAAGCGACGGTCGCACGTGTCCGCAACGGAATCGTCGTGAATTATCCCGACCCGTACATGCGACGGCGAGATCCGAACTGCATGCTTATCGCCGACGACAAACCGACCGACAAACCGCGATTCCAAGAGCGTTTCGGCAAGCCTTTCGACGAGCTGCGGCAGGCGACTTTGGATTGGCTCAGCGAACAAGAGTTGGCCGTCTTTGCCTTTCGTACCGGCCGCATGGGTATGGGTGAAGATGCGACGGCGGTTTGCCCGGCCAACGCCGCGTTTTTCGCGCTCGGCTTGGCAATGCTGCAAGGGATCATTCCGTACTCCGAGGTGCCGGAGAACTTCAACCCCCGCACGATTCTGTATGTCGCCCCGCCGTTTCGGCATATCGTCTTCGGTGGCAAGCAGGCGGTCGTGCACAACAGAACGGACGACGTCCACGAAATTTTTGCATACAACTTGTATCCCGGTCCGAGCGCCAAGAAGGGCATCTACGGCTCATTGTTGCGATTGGGAATCGAGCAAGGCTGGATCACCACGCACTGCTCGGCGGTGCGGGTCATCACCCCTTACGACAACGTGACGACCTTCATGCACGAAGGCGCCAGCGGCGGGGGCAAGAGCGAAATGCTCGAGCAGCCGCACCGTATGGCCGACGGGCGCATGTTGTTGGGGCAAAACATTGTCACCGGCGAACGACGGTACGTCGAAATTCCGCGGTTGTGCGAACTAGAGCCGGTGTGTGACGACATGGCGTTGTGCCATCCGTCGATTCAGAAACCCGATACCGGCAAGCTGCGATTGACCGATGCCGAATCGGGCTGGTTCATTCGCGTCAATCATATCACCGAGTACGGCACCGATCCCACCCTGGAAAAACTCACGGCGGCGCCTCCCGAACCGTTGGTCTTCTTGAACATCGACGCACCGCCCAACGGGCGAGCCTTGATTTGGGAGCACATCGAAGACAGTCCCGGCGTGCGATGCCCCAACCCGCGAGTCATCATTCCGCGGCGTATCGTCGAACATATCGTCGATGAACCGGTCACGATCGATGTGCGCAGTTTCGGTGTGCGGACCCCTCCGTGCACGCGTCAAGATCCGACATACGGCATCATCGGCTTGATACACATTCTGCCGCCGGCTTTGGCTTGGTTGTGGCGGCTGGTTTCTCCCCGAGGCTACGCCAATCCCAGCATCGTGGATTCGAAGAAGATGAGCAGCGAGGGCGTCGGCAGTTATTGGCCGTTCGCCACCGACCAGATGTTGCCGCATGCCGATTTGTTGTTGAAACAGATCGAATCGACGCCGAAAACGCGGTATATCCTCGTTCCCAACCAGCACATCGGCGCATGGAAAGTGGGGTTCATGCCGCAGTGGCTTGCCCGCGATTACCTTGCCCGCCGCGGTTCCGCTCGCTTCAAACCCGATCAGATCGTCCCGTCACGGTGCCCGCTATTGGGATATTCGCCCCGATCGATGCGGATCGAAGGCTCCCGTGTCACATCGTGGTTTCTTCAAGTCGATACGCAACCGGAAGTCGGTGAAGACGGCTACGACCGTGGAGCAGCCGTTTTGCGAGATTTCTTCCACCAAGAACTCAAGCGGTACCTTGCCCCCGGCTTATCGGCATTGGGGCGACGAATCATCGAGTGCTGTCTCGACGACGGGGACGTTGAGGACTTTGCCGCGTTGATTCCCGCGGAATGACCCTTTCGGCCGTCACGGGCTCGGCCGGCGGAAAAAACTGAAGGGCGACTTGCAATCGCGCGCAGTCGGAGGGTACGCTCGACGTCGATTACCTTGTTTTTCGGCGCGTTGCGTGCCGCTCGATTTTCGCCCCAGCTGCGCACGAGGATAGATCATGCAATCACCCTATCGCCGTTTCGTCATGCGACGACGTCGCTTGTTGCAGGCCGGTGCTGCTGCCGCCGTTTTGCTGCCGCACCGCGGTTTGTTTGCCTCTCAATCACCGAATGAACGACCGCGATTGGGTCTTGTCGGTTGCGGAAGCCGATGGGGATGGCAGTTGGCCAACGGGCGCCCTTACGGCGTCGGCCCCGAATTTGCGAAGTTGGGCGACTACGTGGCGGTCTGTGATGTCGACAGCGTTCGGGTCGACGCCGCCAAGAAACTGGTCGAGCAGTGGAACGGCCACGTCCCCGACGGCTATTCCGACTACCGGCGCGTGCTGGAACGAGACGACATCGACATCGTTTTGGTGTTCACGCCTGATCACTGGCACGTCAAGGTCGCCGTCGAAGCAATGCTGGCAGGAAAAGACGTGTACAGCGAAAAGCCGCTCACGCTCACCATAGGCGAGGGCAAGCTCATCACAAACGTCGTGCGCAAGACAAAACGCATCCTGCAAGTCGGCACGCAACAGCGCAGCGACCGCAAATTCGTGACGGCCGTGGCCATGGCACACACCGGCCGATTGGGAACGTTGAAGCGGCTTACATGCGGCATCGGCGGCGCGCCGACGAGCCCCGAGATTCCGGCAGTCGATCCCCCTGCTACACTCGATTGGAACACCTGGCTTGGCCCGACTCCCGAAGTCCCTTATCGCTATCTCGCCGGCGCCCGCAACGAAACGGGGGCCTGGAGCAACAACCATTACGAATTTCGCTGGTGGTACCAGTTTTCGGGCGGCAAACTCACCGACTGGGGAGCCCACCATGTCGATATCGCCACGTGGGTAATGAACAAGACGAATACCGGACCGATCCTTGTCGAGCCGCTCGAGGTGGAACACCCCGTCCCGTTCAAGGATGGTCATCCCACGGTTCCCGACCGATACAACACGGCCACACGGTTCAAGATTCGCGTTCTGTACGAAGACGACACGGAGCTGTTCATCGAAAGCCACCAGCGAAACGGCGTCTTGATCGAAGGAACGAACGGCCGAATCTTCGTCAATCGCGGAAGTCTCCAGGGCGAACCGGTCGACGCATTGGCCGATGATCCGCTGCCCGAAGACGCGTTCCGTAAGGCATACAAAGACCGTGAACTCCTCGACCAAAATGCCACGTCGGCCTCGACGGCACACGTGCGAAGCTTTTTCGAGGCGGTGCGAGAGCGCAAAGAACCGATCTCCGACGTTTTCAGCCACCACAGAGCCCTGACCACGTGCCACTTGGCCGGCATCGCGGCGCGATTGAACCGTGCCGTCCGCTGGGATCCCGTCGCCGAAACGATCGTCGGCGACGACCAAGCAGCCTCTTTCCTCGATCGCGAAAAACGGAAACAATTCGAAATCGATATGGGGTGATCGTCACGGCGTTTTCTGGCAACGCCGGCCGCGCGTAGAACGGAGTCCCGTGATGGCAGCCGACAAGATTCGCCGCCGGATCGCCTGGGAAGCCGCTCGGTTGATGTACAACCGGGAAGAAACCGAGTACATCCGCGCCAAGCGCAAAGCCGCAAGGTTGCTCGGCCACGGTCATCTGCGAACCGCAAGCTTGCCCAGCAATCGAGAGATTCGCGAGCAACTCAACGCGCTTGCCCGGCAGTTCGAAGGCTCGGCCCGGATCGAACAGCTTGCCGACATGCGACGTGAAGCACTGGCGATGATGAAGACCCTTGCGGCGTTTCATCCAAAGCTGATCGGCAGCGTGCTCACCGGCCACATCCGGCGCGATTCCGACATCGACCTTCACGTGTTCTCCGACAGCGTCGACCGAGTGGCCGCGTGCCTCGATGCGGAGGGAATCCCCTACTCGATCGAGCGGAAGCGGGTCGTCAAACACGGCCAGGAACAGACCTTCACGCACATTCACGTGATCGGCCGATTTCGCTTTGAACTGACTGTCTATCCGGCCGACAAGGTCAAGTTTCCCTTTCGCTGTTCCATCACCGGCAAGCGCATGGAACGCGCCGACATCACCGCCCTCGAGGCGCTCGTCGCGCGAGAACATCCCGACGGGGCTGGGAGTGAGTCGGCTCAACTGAGTGAATGCCGTTCGGACCGCTTTCAAGTGTACGAGAGCCTCTTGCTGCCGTTGGAAAACGTGCGTGAAAGCCCCGAACATCATCCCGAAGGCGACGCGCTCTTTCACAGTCTCCAAGTTTTCGAACTTGCCCGCGAAGAACTTCCGTACGATGAGGAGTTTCTTTTGGCGGCCTTGCTGCATGATGTCGGAAAGGCGATCGACCCCGGCGACCACGTACATGCGGGCCTGGAGGCATTGGAGGGATACATCTCCGATCGTACGGCGTGGTTGATCGAGCACCACATGGAGGCCCAGTCGCTATTGAACAACACCGCAGGTGTCCGCCTGCGACGGCGGCTCAGCGAACATGCCGACTACGACGTGCTGCTCGTTTTGGCCGAATGCGACCGGCAAGGCCGTAAATGGGGAGTTCGGGTGTGCGACCTCGACGAGGCCCTGGACTATCTCCGGCAATTGGACGAGGATTTCGGGGATTCGTGGTGAAAACCGGACGGATCACGGGCCGTTCGGCGAATTACCGACTTGGCGATCGCACCGCCGATGCGTACGATAGCTTTAGAGATCTGAACGTGCGGGCTTCTTAGACAAACAACCGTCCTTTTTCATTGCGTCGGGAGGTTTTTGGTCGATGGCAATCGAACTCACACCGGTCGCGGCTTCGGAAGTCAAACGGATCCGCGAAGAACAGAAGTTGGATCCGGACATGCACCTGCGAATCGGTATCGGCGGTGGAGGCTGTTCCGGCCTTCAATACGCCTTGGGATTCGACGATCAATTCGATCCCACGATCGATGCCGCATACGAAGTCAACGGCGTCAAGATCGTCACCCGTAAGAAGTACGCCTTACACCTCGATGGAACGATCATCGACTTCCAAGACGGACCGATGGGACGGGGTTTCGCCATCAACAACCCCAATTATCCGCGCGGCGGCGGTTGTCCCGGTTGCGGCGGTCATTGATATTTCCCCAAATCGATTGACGCTATTGAGCCCAAAGCCCGGTCGGAACGTCTCCAGCCGGGCTTTTTTCTTGTCGTGGTGTTCCGACCGATTCCGCATCGACCGAATCTTTCCCTGTACGGCCAACTTGTCGAAACGAATCGGTTGAGCTATCCTACCCCCCGAATGTGTAGCGCATCTACCTGAACCGCCCTCCCGCGGTCTCTCTGCGTCTCTTTATCGAACCGAATTGTCCACCCGACGAAGGAGCCTGATTCGATGCCGCGCGTGGCCGGTGCGTTGGGATTGTTTGTGATGCTGTTCGTCGCCTGGTTGATGTCGGAACGCAGACGCCGCATGCACTGGCGGTTGATTCTGTCGGGCCTCGCCCTTCAGTTTCTGATTGCCGTCGTCTTGCTGCGCACACCGGTGGGCGAAGGGGCGTTTATCGCCGCACGCGAAGCCATCTCGAAGCTGCAAGACTTCGTCGATGCCGGCTCGTCGTTCGTTTTCGGCGAGAACTTTCGAGAACATCTGGTGGCATTTTCGGTGCTGCCGGTGATCATTTTCGTTTCGTCGGTGAGTGCCGTTCTGTTTCATTTGGGGGTGTTGCAATTCTTAGTGAAATTGCTCGCCCGCATCATGGTGTGGGTGATGGACGTCTCGGGAGCCGAGTCACTTGCAGCCGCGGGAAACATCTATCTCGGCATGACCGAAGCCCCTTTATTGATCCGCCCCTACCTGGCTTCGATGACGCGATCTGAGCTGATGGCGATGATGACCAGCGGCATGGCCACGATCGCCGGCAGCGTGATGGCTGCTTATGTGGCCATGGGAGCCGATGCCGGGCATATCTTGGCGGCGTCCTTGATGTCGGCACCGGCGTCTCTGGTAATCGCCAAGATCATGGTGCCCGAGATTGAAGAGTCGCCTACTAAAGGCACCGTCAAGATTCAAGTTCCGCGGAGCGACGTGAACATTCTCGACGCGGCATGTCGCGGTGCCTCCGACGGGTTGAAACTGGCCCTCAATGTGGCCGCCATGTTGATCGCCTTCGTAGCGATTGTGGCGATGTTGAACTGGGGACTTTCCTGCTTCGGAGACATCGGCGGCAGCCCCTTGACGTTGGAACGCATCCTTGGCTGGGTGTTCGCCCCATTCGCGTGGCTGATGGGCGTTCCCTGGCAAGACGCCAAGACCGTCGGCATGTTGCTGGGCGAACGAACCGTTCTCAACGAGTTCATCGCCTATCAGCACATGACCGGAGTACGCGAATTGGTATCGCCCCGCTCGTACACGATCGCCACTTACGCGTTGTGCGGCTTTGCGAACTTCGGTTCGATCGCCGTGATGATCGGAGGCGTGGGCAGTCTGGAACCGAAACGGCGATTCGACTTCGCCACGCTCGGCCTGCGTTCGATGATCGGCGGCACGCTGGCCTGCTACATGACGGCCACGATCGCCGGAATCTTGATCCCGTAGCCTTCTCACCGCCGACGGCAACAAGGGCGTTGCCGAAGGATACCGCCAAGGGCATCGCGATCAACTCGCCAGCACGTGCAGCAAGCGAAGCAGATCTTCGGGCACGGCATGATGCTCGGCGAAGGCTTCTTCGAAGGGAACGAGCACCATGTCGCCGTCCCGCTCACCGGTCATGCAACCGCTCTGACCATCCAAAACAGCCTCGACGGCAAAATCGCCCATCCGGCTCGCCAGAATGCGGTCGGCGGGGACGGGTGAGCCGCCGCGCTGCAGATGGCCCAGATTGATGACGCGGGTTTCAAACGGGCACCCGGCCTCTTTCAGCCGTTCGTTGAGCACGTTCGCGCCGCCCGCTTCGTCCCCTTCGGCGACGATCATCATGATCGAATGCTTCCCGCGGGCTTTGAGCTCCTTCAGGTGATCGACGATTTCGGAGATGTTCGTCTGCGTCTCGGGAATTGCAACAGCCTCGGCACCGGCAGCCAATGCCGTGTACAAACCGATGTACCCGCTGTGGCGTCCCATCACCTCGACCAGGAACAGTCGCTCATGACTTTCGGCGGTATCGCGCAGCTTGTCGACCGCCTCGACCGCCGTATGGACGGCGGTGGCGAACCCGATCGTGTAATCCGTTCCGCACAAATCGTTATCGATCGTACCGGGACATCCGACGATTTGGCCGTCCCAAATCTTGCCCAATTCGACCGCCCCGTGGAACGTACCGTCACCGCCGATGGGAATCAGGGCGTCGATGCACCGTTTGCGGAGTATCTTCACCGCTTTTTCACGCCCTTCTTCGGTGCGGAACTCCGGGCACCGACTGCTGTGCAGGATCGTGCCTCCCAGTTTGGAAAGGCCGGACACCGATCGCAACGACATCGTGAAACTTCCGTCGATGTCGCGATAGAAGTCTTCGGCCAGCAGCCCCTTGTAGCCGCGGTAGATCCCCACGACCTCGTGGCCTTTCGACACCGCCGAACGCACAACCGCCCGCAAACACGCATTCATGCCGGGCGCATCGCCGCCGCTGCAAAACACACCGATCCGCATGACTGATCCCTCGTCTAGCGCCGGAAAGCCGTCGTTGGCGATCGGCCGCTCGGCGCGACATGTAATGGAAGCCGGAAAGTCGATTCCATCGATCGACATCGGCAGGCGGCGGGTGAAACGTGGACTCCATCTTTTCACCTCGCCCAGCCGTCACCATGCGTACAACCGGCGTCCTCGTCGCAATCGCATCGGTGAATCGGATCGAATCGGTGATCACGGCGAGCGGTTTTCCCGGCCGCGCCTCACATCCGTTCGACAAGCAAGGGATTGTTCTTCATGAAGGCTTCGGCCTCGGAACGCGTGAACACACTGTCGGTGGTTCCGATCGCCCGAACGCAACTTGCTCCCATCGCACTTCCCCAACGAAGGCATCCCGCGGGATCTTCCCCCGCCAGCAATCCGGCGATAAACCCGGCGTCGAAGGCGTCGCCCGATCCGGCTCCACCGACGAAATCCACCGGATACACCCCGCACCGCAGGCGAACATCGGGGCCTACCATGATCGTCCCCTCGCCGCCCATCGTAATGACGACGTGCCCGGCTCCCAACGCACGGAACTTTTCCGCTTGGTACAACGGATCCGAGAGGCCCGTGATGAGACGTGCCTCATCATCGTTCGGCAGAAAATAATCGACATGCGGCAACACGGCCGCCAAGCGGTCCATCAGCCGCTCGCGGTCGATCAACACGACATCCAATACGGTGATGACGCCCGCCGCACGAGCCGCTTGCAGGAGTTCGACGAGATCCTCCGTCTCCAGCGACGGCATCATCAGATATCCGCCGATGTAGAAAACCTTGGCTCCGAGCACGCGAGATCGGTCCATGTGTTCCACGGAAAAAGCCGCACTGGCGCCGGGAGTGCTGATGAATCGACGATCTTGTCCTTGCACGTTGATGATCATCGTGCTCGAAGTCCCGACCTGCGGCAATCGCCGAATTGCATCGACGGCGATTCCGTGCGCATCGAGCGAGTCGATCACGAAGCTGCCGAAGACGTCGTCCCCCACACACCCGGCCACCCCGACATCCACCCCCAACTTTGCCAAATCTACCGCGACGTTTGCCGCACAACCGCCAAGCCCGAGCTGCATGCGACGCGTCGGCACCAATTCGCCTTCCTCAGGCAGATGGTCCACCGGTTCACAGGCGATGTCCGCAAACAAGATCCCCGCACACAAGCAATCCATGGCGATCATTCCCAAGAAAAATCGTTTCCAAAATGCCGCAAACCGTGGACGACACCAGCCGCGAAATTTGCGGCGCGATCTCTGAAATGTCGATAATGATTGCGATTCCTTGCCGTCGATGATATTGTCGACAAAATGACTCGCAGAATCACTGCCGATTCGCCGGGTTCGCGTGGTTCGAATATAGCTGCTTCGCACGACCACCGCCAACAAATCGAACGAAACGCAATCCCTTCGGTTCCTTCCCTCGATCCAACCGTTTCAGTTCACCTTCCGCAAACTGAGAGGCCGATCATGCACACCACTCGCCGCCGTTTCTTGGGTACCGGGCTTGCCGCCGCAGCTTCGGTAGCGGCTTTGCCGAAAGTTCCTTCGTTTGCGACTTCGCCGAATGGTCGCCTGCAAGTCGGGTTCGTCGGTGTGGCCGGGCGCGGGGCGGCGAATCTCGGCGCAATTTCGTCCGAGCCGACGGTGGACGTCGTTGCCTTGTGCGATGTCGATGCTCGAAATCTGGAGAAGGCCGCTCAAGCCCATTCGGCGGCCCAAACGTTCCGGGACTTCCGAAAGATGCTGGAAACCCTCGGCGACAAGCTGGACGCCGTCGTCGTGAGCACCCCCGACCACACGCACGCCCCGGCTGCCGCAATGGCCATGCGGATGGGCAAGCACTGCTATTGCGAAAAGCCCCTGGCGCACGAAGTCGCCGAAGCGCGACCACTCACCGAAATCGCAGTCGAAAAAGGTGTGGTCACACAAATCGGCACGCAAATTCATGCCGGCGACAACTATCGGCGAGTCGTCGAATTGGTGAAAGCAGGCACGATCGGCAAGATCGAAGAGGTCCACGTCTGGTGTGGTGCCTCGTACGGCGGCCTAACAACGCCGACCGACACACCACCCGTTCCTGAGTATTTGGACTGGGACCTGTGGCTCGGCCCGGCTCCCTATCGGCCGTATCATCCGGCATACGTGCCGTTCAAGTGGCGTTGCTGGTACGACTTCGGTAGCGGAGCACTGGGTGATTTCTTCTGCCACTACTGCGACTTGGCCTTTTGGGCGTTGGACCTCAAGTATCCGACGCGCGTGCAGGCCGACGGCCCTGAACCGCTGCCCGATTCGACTCCGAAGGAACTGACGGTCTACTACGACTTCCCCGCTCGGGGTCAACTTCCCGCCGTCAAACTCACGTGGTACGACGGCGGACGCCGTCCTCCGATCCAGAAGGAAGCCAACCTACCGAACTTCGGCGCGGGTGTCCTTTTTGTCGGTGAATCGGGGATGCTGTTGGCCGACTACGGCAATCACGTCTTGTGGCCGCAGGAAAAGTTCGCCGACTTCCAGCCGCCCGAACCGACGATTCCCAGCTCGGTCGGCCATCACCGGGAATGGGTTCAAGGATGTCTCGAAGGAACGCCCACGACGTGCCCCTTCTCGTATTCCGGCCCCTTGTCCGAAGCAGCCTTGCTCGGATTGGCCGCCTATCGAGCACAAGAAACACTCGAATGGGATGGCCCCAACATGCGGGTAGTAAACACGACCGCCGCCGATCGTTACATCCGCAAGGAGTACCGAGAAGGCTGGACATTGTAAGCGGCAAACATCGAAGCTCGCGTCAAACGCAAACAAGGCCGTATCATTTCACAGCGTTTCAATCAGCCGGCTTTTTGGATCGGCTGGTCAATTGACACGGCAGTAGCTGTTTGCCATACTGCGCTCGCAATCGTCCCCCCGCTACGTGTTCGAGAGGCGTCTCGACCACAAGGATCGGTTTTTGCACGCCCGCAGTGGCGGCGGGCCGCTTGCAAACAGCCGAAACCGTGCGGGGAGGCGTACATCTCTCGATCGCGGCGGGCTGCCGACGACAACCATCGGATCAACCGTGGGACCGGGAATGTTGAGGGGCTCTCGATCGCACGGTATGACATGTCATTGCGAAAAGCGGCTCCCGGCTTCTTCATGCAATCCGAGCCGCTCTGTGCGACGGGAAGGAGGGGATCTGCATGCCGTCGGATACTGAAGCTCTGTATCAAGCTCGTCTCAAACGCTACGTGACCGCCATGCGGAACGAAAAGCCCGACATGGTGCCTATCCGGCCTTTCGTGGCCGAGTTCACGGCCGTGCATGCCGGGTATACGATCCAAGAGGTCACACATGATTATCGCAAGGCCCTAGAGGCTGCTCGCAAGTGTGCCGCCGACTTCGATTGGGACGCGGTCGTCGGAAATATGGTCTACGTGTGGACAGGACTCGTGCAGGCGATCGGCCTGAAATATTACGCGGTGCCGGGCGTCGGAATTCCCGGCGACGTGACCTTCCAATACCTGGAACCGCCCGACGAAGAAGCCTTCATGAAGGCGGACGAATACGACGCCTTGATCGCCGACCCGACCGGGTATCTGTTCAACGTGTGGCTGCCGCGAGTCTCGACCGAGGTCGTCCCTCCCGGAGAACCGAGCACCTTCCGCAACAACCTGTCGTTTCTCAAAGGCGGCATGGCCATGCTCGATTATTTCCGCGCTCTGGGAGAACAGGGTGAACTGCTGCGAAAGGAATGCGGCACAGTATCGGCCCTGTCGGGCATCCTTAAGGCCCCGTTCGACATTTTGGCCGATAAATTGCGGGGCTATCGTGGGTTGTGCATGGACATGTTCCGCGTTCCCGACAAGGTTCTCGCCGCGTGCGACGCGCTCGTACCTCACTTGACGCACGTGGCCCTCTCGGGAGCCGACCCGAACAAGAACGTACCGATCGGGCTGTGGATGCATCGGGCATGTGTGCCCTTCATCTCGCCCGACCAGTTCGAAAAATTCTATTGGCCCTCGCTCAAAGCCATCATCCTGGAAATCTGGAACCACGGGCATCAAGTGCTGTTCTACGCCGAAGGTGACTGGACGCCGCATCTCGAACGGATGCGTGAACTCCCCGAAGGCAGCATCATCTTCCACGCCGACAGAACCGACGTCTTCGAGGCGCACCGCGTGCTGGGGGATCGCTTCTGCATCAGCGGCGGCGTACCCAACGATCTTTTGGCCTTCGGAACACCGCAAGACGTTCGCGAGTTCTGCAAGAAAGTCATCGAGGAGGTCGCCCGCGACGGCGGCTACATCATGGATGCCAGCGCCATCATGCAAAACGATACGAAGCCCGAAAACTTGCGGGCCATGACCGAAGCGACGCGGGAATACGGTGTCTATTGACCGATCCGGCCTATCGAGGTGACACCCCAAGCCGAATCTTCAGTGTCCGAAACTTGGCAAACAACGTGAAGTGGCAGGAGCCATCGACATGAGCGAAACCAATGAACGCCCAAATATCGAGCGGAAGCCCGGCGTCTGCATTCCGTGGGAGGAACGCAAAGCGGAACTTCCCCCCATCGAAAGCGATGAGCCGTTGGTCAAACGCATTTGGGAAGAGGTCGACGAGTTCGGTTACATGTACATCTGGCAGGTTCTCCTGTCGTTCTAGCGGTTGGTTGTGCCGCCGTTCGCAATGTTCGAGAGGGGAAATCGAACAGCGCGACTCGGCACCCCGGGATTCCGACCGGCGGTATCGTCTGCCGCCGGTGATCTCCGGCTTTATCCGTTCCCATGTTCTCGGAGGGGATTCGCATGAATGAGAACATCGGCCTGGCCGAAGCGCTGGCCACGTGCAACGAAACGGCCGCCATGGAGCAGTTGCGCAAGCTGCTTGATCAAGGCGTACCCGCAGTCGAGGTGCTGCAAGAATGTAATCGCGGCATGATCGAGCTGGGCAATCGTTTCAGCGACGGCGATTGTTTTCTGCCCGACTTGATGTTCGGCGGGATCATCATGAAGAACATCATGGCCGAATTGGGGCCGAAACTGGCAGCCGAAGGCGGGGAGCAAGTCACGGCCGACCGCCCCAAGGCCGTAATCGGCACGGTTCGCCACGACGTCCATGACATCGGCAAAGACATCGTCGTCATGATGCTTACCGGAGCCGGCTTCGAGGTCGTCGACTTGGGGGTCGATGTGCCGGCCGAAAAATTCGTCGAGGCCATCCAAGCACATTCACCGGTCGTCACCGGCATGAGCTTGCTCCTCACGACCTGCTTCGAATCGGTAGTGAAAACCGTCAAGGCGATTGAAGAAGCCGGGCTGCGCGACAAGACGAAGTTGATGGTCGGCGGCGCAGCAGCCACGCAGCGGCTTGCCGAAACGGCCGGCTGCGATTTTTACGGTCCAACGGCGGTCGATGCGATGCACTACGCTGCCGAAGTGGCCGGAATCAAGAAATAGCACCGGCCTCCCACCCAACGTGCCGCACCGATGGCGGAACGGTCGCCGATCCGCCGTCGGTTTGTTTCTTGACCGGCACGACGCCGCAAGCCCGTTTGACAGCACTCTCACAGCGGAGCACAATCCCAAGATAAACAAGCGGCGTCTGTCCCTTTGCGACGGATTCGTCGGACGGTCCCTTGGGGCCTGGGTCGTCGCCGGCCGGGACATGGTATTGCTTCATTCCGCCCCGATACAAGGAGGTCTCAACATGTTCACCCGTTTTTGCCTTCTCGCCGTATTTTGCCTGTTCGGCACGCAAACGGCTTGGGCACAAGCATGGGCGGAAAAAATGTTCGACCACACGAGCCACGATTTCGGCGTGGTCGCACGCGGCGAAAAGGTGGAACACGTCTTCACCTTCCGCAATCTGTACCTGGAAGATGTCCATATCGCTTCGGTGCGAACGTCGTGCGGATGCACGCAACCGCGATACACGACCGACATTGTCAAGACGTACCAAACCGGCCAAATCATCGCGACGGTCAACACCGCTCAATTCACCGGCCGCAAAGATGCCACGTTGACCGTCACCTTCGACAAGCCCTTCCCGGCCGAGGTTCAGCTCCATACCTACGTGTATATCCGTAGTGATGTCGTTTTCGAACCGGGCACGTTACAATTCGGTACGGTTCCTCAGGGAACGCGAGTGACTCGCTCCGTGCAGATCCGCTACGCCGGCAGCCCTTCGTGGCAAATCGTATCCGCCACCGCACGAGTCCCCTACCTGCAACCAAAGCTGACGCTCAAATCACGCACAGGCGGGTCGGTTCTCTACGAACTTGAAGTGACTCTCACCGAGGATGCTCCGGCCGGCTATCTCACCGGTGCGATCGATCTGGTCACCAATGATTCCAGCACAACTGCCCGCAACCTGAGCGTGCCCGTCGAAGGAATCGTCCAAGCCGATCTGGTGGTTCGGCCCTCGGAGTTGTTGCTGGGCGAATTATGTCCCGGCGAAACAGTCCGCAAAACGCTCGTCATTCAAGCCCGACAGCCGTTTTCGATCACCCAAGTTTCGACACCGCTACCGCAATTGACGATCGTCCGCCCCGAAACGGCCAAGACCGTGCAAGTGATCCCGGTCACAGTCGCCATTCCGGACGATGCGTCTGCCGGCACCGTCGAAGGCGAAATTGAAATCCACACGACACACCCTCATCACCCGATGATCCGCATTCCGGTAGTCGGCCGAATCGGCAAAGCGGCGAACCAAGCAGAAAGCTCCTAACGGCATATTGATGACAATGTCGACTCGTATATTCGCTTTCTTAGTGCGTGCACTTTGCTTTCAGACGGCAATTCTAGCGGTCGTAGGGGGATAGCATTTGCCCCAATCCCACAGCCGCGGAGGTCGTTCATGCTGCGCCGTCACGATGCGGTCTTGCTGCTTGCCGTTTGTTTCGGATTCTCGCTTATCTTGGATCGATCGCTTGCCGCTGAAACAGCCAAGCCGAACATCGTCGTCTACATCTCGGACGATCACTCGCAATTCGATTCGAGCCTGTATGGGAATCCTCATATTCCGACCCCCAACTTCGAACGACTCGCGGCCGATGGAATGACCTTCTCGATGGCGTTTGTCGCCTCACCTTCGTGCGCACCAAGTCGGGCGGCAATGCTGACAGGCCTGATGCCTGCCCGAAACGGCGCTCGGGCGAATCACACGCAACCCGGCTCAGAAATCGAAAGCTTGATCCCGCGTCTCCAGGCATGCGGGTATGAGGTGGCCGCATTCGGCAAGGTGGCTCACAGTAACCCGGCACGTTTCGGCTTCGACGTCATCCGCCCGGGCCGAACGATCACTCAACTGCGTGCCGACGTCACTGAGTTCCTGACAAATCGACGTTCGACGAAACCGCTATGCATGTTTGTCGGAACGACAAACCCGCATGTTCCGTGGGCGGCTGAATCGTCGTTCGATCCGGCCGCGGTCGACATTCCGCCGATTCACCTCGACACACCTTCGACTCGAGAACATCGTGCCGCGTACTACCAAGAAATCGAGGATCTGGACGCCTTGTTGGGCGACCTACGTCACCTGGCCGATCGTCACCTTGGAAAAAACACCCTGTTCATCCATACCAGCGACCACGGTGCGCAATGGCCGTTCGGCAAATGGAACCTGTACGACTACGGAATTCGAGTCCCCTTCATCGCCGCTTGGCCGGGCGTGATTCCCGCAGGCAGCAAGTCGCAGGCCATGATTAGCTGGATCGATATTCTCCCCACATTGATCGACATCGCCGGGGGAGACGTACCCGGAAATATCGACGGTCGGTCCTTCGCCGACGTCTTGCGAGGCAACAAAGTCGAACACCGTGACGTCATTTTCGTCACACACACCGGCGACGGTCGGATGAACATCTATCCGATTCGGGCCGTTCGCACACGTTCTTGGAAGTTGATCCACAACCTGCATCCCGAATTCGCGCACACGAACCATTCCGATCTCTTGCGCAAACCACTGGCCGGCGCCTACTGGAACGAATGGGCCGAAGCGGCAAAATCAGATCCGCAGGCACAAGAGATTCTTGATCGATATTACCGCAGAGACGAATTCGAGCTGTACCACGTATCGGAAGACAAGTGGGAGCAACACAACTTGATCGACGATCCCGCACAAACGAAACGTGTACAGCAGATGAAGAAGATGCTCGCCGATTGGATGGCGGCTCAGGGCGACAACGACTACGTTCACACGCAACCCCGACTGCTCGACAATCCACAGGATTGGCATCCCGACTACTTTACACCGCCCGCTGCACTTTCCGACGCAGCCACCAAGGCAAACCGGTAACGGGCTACTCGTCGAACGGGCTCATTGGACATTCGCCAATACTCAGTCGGCAGCTTTCACGGCATACAGAGTGCGAAGCGTTGGAACATACAGCACTCCGTTGGCGGCGGTGGGTGTCGATTGAACGCCGCTATCCAGCTCGATCTCAGCCAGGATTTTCTTTTCTTTCGATGCCTCGAAAATCCAGAAATCGCCACGGCGCGAACCCACGTACACCTTTCCGTCGGCAACCAGCGTCGATCCCCAGGCGTCGCCCCGCATTTCGTGTGTCCAGTACGGCTTGCCTGTGTCGGCATCGACGCAATGAACGAGCCGTCCGCAATCGGCCACGAACAACAAATCCCCCTGAACCGCCACCGTCGAGCAACAGTGTTTCGAAAGCGTGTAGCTCCACAGCAGGGCCGAATCGGTCACATCGCCTTCGCCGGTCGGGTCGATGCATTTCAACCAAGCCTGCTCTTTGCCCCACCAAATGTCGCCACCTCCGGTCACGTACAAACGGTTGTCGTAAAAAACGGGTGCCGAAAGAATGTTCGAGGGGCTTTCACGACGATTGCGCAAGTAGCTATGAATATCGCTCTTCGGCGCCGAAGGATCGAAATCGAACTTCCAAAGCAATTCCAGTTTCGCGGGCCGAGGCCCGTCGTAGTCTTGCGGTAAAGCACGAAACGAGTAGACGACACCGTTGCCGCCGCAAAAGAACACTTGCTTGACACCATTCACCTCGGCCATGGCCGGCGGCGACCACGTCGAATGGAACGTGTCGGGAGCGGTTTGTTCGTAATCGCGGGCAACATACTCGCCGGTCCGCTTGTCGAGTACCACCAACCCGGGCGCATCTGGGCGACGAATCGTCTTGTGCGTGTTGTCGACCCCGTTGCCTGAATTCAGATACAGGTAGTTCCCGTCGATCAAGATCGAAACGTGCGCCCCGTCGTGCGGCCACATCGGGGCCTGCGAAGGCAAATCAAACAACCACACGATATCGGCGTCGATCGGGGTGACATCGAGGGGCGGATCCCCTTCGGGGACCATGTGCCGTCCTTCATCGACAAACGGCCCGTCGTTTCCATCCGCCATACCGTCGATGTCCAAACACACGACCTCGAAGCGGTTGGTCACCACATACACATAGCCGTTCTCCACCGTCGGCGGAGAACACATACCGATCTGCGGCCAATCGAGGTAAATGTCGTTGTCCCATCGCAGCCGAGGGCAAACCAACTGCCAGCGCAATCGGCCGGTTTGCTCGTCCAGGCAAAGCAAGATGGCGCGATCTCCTTCGTGACGGGGATCGCGAGGCGAAGCGTTGTTGGCTCCGATGAAAACACAACCTTCCGCCACAATCGGCGATGAATAGTTCTTGCTGCCCAAGTCGGCCGTCCATTTGATGTTCTCACCCGTCTCAGGATTGAACGAGTCGGGCAATCCGGTTTCTTCGGATACCTGGTTGCGTGTAAACCGCCCGCCCCACTGAGGTTGGTCGGCTGCCGCAACCATCGCTGCCCAGCCGAGCAAACATACGCAACCCAGAATGTAGTGGGCCCAAATGCGGTTCTTGAGAATGCTGGTGGGCTTCATCGGGGGCCTTTCCCAAGAGCGTGGTGAACGAGGTAGGCGAGGAAAACCGGGAATCAACGTGACCGTTTCCGGACGACGGTTGTGCGGGAAATCTGTAGCAAGGTTCTCACCATCGTAGTCCTCGGATTCGGTAGACGCAACGGATCGGCACCGGCATGCTGTTCGTCTCGATGCAATGTCGAGCTTGAACCGCCGCCCTTTATCAACTCCTTCGGCGCAGTGATCAAGGCTACCGGTCCTGTGCAACAAACCCCCGCCGTTCGTCATTTCTTTCACCATCGCAATATTGTCGATTGCCTACAAAACAACACTTCTCGTTCCATTTTCAAACAAACTTTCCGGAACCCACTTGTCCCAAAACCTGTTGCGAAGCGAAAATGGACGTTACCGGCTGAGCGCAACCTCAGCCAATCATATTTGTTACGGGGTTTCATATGCCCTTCCCACCGCTTCCGTCCCACCTGCGATTGGCCCACGAAACGCCCCACGTTCGTCATTCCGTGTTGATTCGTTCGCCGATAAGGAGTTGCATCGGAATGCTCTACAATCGATTGTCGTATTTTTCCGTTCTGACTTTTGTCATCCAGTTCCTCGCCGTGCCGGTGGAAGGACACGGCCAGACGCCGGACTTCCCCAAGGTGGTCGTGCATTTGGAACCGATGACCACCCGCACGATCGGCGGAATAAGCGAACTGGATCGCAAAGTATATTTTTCTCTCTCGGATTCCGGGCGTGATTTCGACCGGCGCTGCCGCGATCCCGAACGGTACAACCATTTGGTCAACGAACTGCGCATCTCGTTTGGGCGAGATCTGGGCGTCGTCGCTCCCTTGGTGCGATACGGGAACTACGTACAAGAGGATGCTTCCCGCCCCGGATTCGTCGACCTGGAACATTTCAAACAAAAGTTGGCCAAGCGAGGGCTTTCTCAGCCAAGCGAGGTCATGCGACGCGACTTTCCGCAGGGGTTGGACGTAGCCGCCCATGGAAAGCACGGCGCGTTCCCCGACTTCATGGGCCGGCACACGACGCCTCAAGTCGACAAAGAAGCCGACGGCAAGCACAGTGACAACGTGCTGCCCGAAAACATCGAGGCCGCGGCCGAATTGTCGGCAGCAGCGTTGAAATACGCGTACACCGATTTCGCTCGCCCGCGATACTACGAGCCGATCAACGAGCCGCACTGGTCCTATTTTCTCGAAGACCATATCGCCAAGTGGCATTTGGCGACGATGGAAGCGGTCCATCGCGAGGTTCCCGGCGTTCAAGTCGGCGGGCCGTGTCTCTCCGTCGCCTACTTCTACCGCAACCAGTACAACTCGTTCAAAGGCCTTCGGCAATTCATCGACGACACAGAGTGCCGGTTGGATTTCTACTCTTTTCACGTGTACGACTACTACCGCAACCGCGACGGGAAATTCGGCGGACGCATCACCGGCGGGCTGCCTCTGGAAGGCATGTTCGATCTGGTCGAAAACTACACACACAACCGCTGGAATCGCGAGGTTCCGATCGTAATCTCCGAAACAGGCGGTTACGGTGCCGACGATTTGATCGAACAACTCGCGGAAAACTTCACCGAGCAAGGTTGGGAACGCGAGGTCAAGAAGCGGTCGCTCCATCACGCGCTGCAACTTCGCTCGTCGGTCGCCAATGTAATGGTATTCATGGATCATCCGCACGTCATCAAAAAGGCTGTGCCTTTCATTCTGCTCGAATCAATGTCGTGGGATCCCACCTATTACGCCACGTTGTATACTCCCTACGATTACAAAGACCGATCCCGCTGGGTTCCTTCGGCACTCCACCACTTTTACGAATTCTTCCGCGACGTCGAAGGGCGGCGCGTCGTATGCCGTGCCGACGATCCCGACATTCAAGTTCGGGCATTCGTGAACGACAAGACGCTTTTCTTGGTCATGAACAATCTGTCCGACGTACCGCACGACGTGCAATTCGACATGAACTACCCGATTCGTCCCCGACGATCGGTGGTGCGTCGCATGGGACAAAACGCGGACTTCACTCCTTACCTGAGAGAGGAAGCAATCGGACCGATCACGATCGCCGGCGGCGAGGCGGTGTTGATTCGAGCCGATTATCCGGCCGCCATTCCTGAACGGCATCGCGTGGACGAACGAACGTATTACGGGGATGCCGTCGTCGTGGCGGTCGAAGATTCTGCGGCCAAATTCAAGATCGCCGTCGACGATCGCGAAAACTTGGAGTACGCACAACTGCGAATCGGTCTCTGCCGCCCTCAAGGAAGCGACCACCAGGTTCGCGTTCGATTCAACGGTCGGGTCGTGCCGCTGGCGGAAGAACACTGTGCCGAACGACTGGACGACTACGGCAACGACGAATACGCCGTTTGCAAAATAGCCGCCATCCCCGTCCAATGGATCGCCGACGAGAACGTCGTCACCGTCGCGTGTCCCGACGGAAAACCGTGCGTCGTCGGCTCGGTCGTGCTACGAACGGCCGCCCTCATAAAGCAGTAGCCCTTAGGGATACCGATACGGATTCTCGTCCCGATCCAGGCATCCGACGGCTTGAATGACGGCCTTGGGATTGCGAATCGTCAGCGGCGAGGGCGACACGTAATCACGCATTCGACAACCGAACAGACTGACGGTCAGCTTCTGATCGCCTTCGACCAGCAAGAAGTCGAACGAGCGACCGATCGCCGTGACCGCGCCGTTGAGGCCGGAAAATGCCTCGACGTTGACCAACGACGTATGGCCTTGGCCGTCGATGATGATGGGGTGAATGTCTTCGACTCTCTCAGCGCAATTGGCGATGATCGATCCTTGAGCGATCTGCCAATTGCGGTTTTTCGTCGAGTCGCCCGACTTGTGAATGCCGATCGTCACACAATCGAAGTTGAAGTTGGTCAACTGGCCGTAAGTCGCCGGTCCCAAGCGAATGCCGCCGTAGGTGCCGAACGTGAAGACGTCGACCAGTTGTGCGTTGTCGGTGTGGTCGATCGAATAAGCGAACGTCTTGCGGGCAATCACGCTGTCGATCACGGCACGGCTGAAACCGCCCGCGAAAAATCGCTGGTTGGACGGATTCACATGGCAGTGCAGCAGGCGAGGGATATCGTAACAATAGTCGATCGCTACGAACCGGCCGCTGAGCGGATAACCGTAGCAATGCTCGATCGTCACCAACTCGCAGCAGTTGCCGCGCCGTGTGCGAAAATCCATGGCGAAAAACTCACCGTAGAACGTAAGCCGCGACAAGAATACGCCTTGGGCCGGTGTCTTATCCGACGCTCGGATCGTCGGCGGATAGGCTATGATCTTGGTCGGATCCGTGCGAGACTGGCGAGGATACCAAAACTGGAGTCCCTCGATTCGCGTTCCGCCTTCTACCGTGATGAAAGGCGCATCGGCGTCCTCGATTGCCAACACCGAACCTACCGGTTGCGCCTTTTCGGGATGCCGCGTTCCGCGTCCGGTCGGTCCGTTCGCTCCGACCAGCGAGACGTTTCGGCGAAGCGTCAAGCCGCTGCGGACGCGGTACGGTTCGCTCGCCGGAGGTACAAACAACATCGCTCCCCGTTCCGAAGCCCAATCGATCGCCGCTTGAAGCTTCTGGTGATTCGCTTCCGGAGTATTCTCGGGCGACACTCCGAAATCGGTCACGCTCTTTCCCCACTGCGGGGCCTCCGCTCGAACGACAGGCACCGCAGCCGTCCACGTGACAAGCAAGACGACGAATAGCAAACCGTTCAGAAAGGACGTCAAAAGCGAGAAACGGCTGAGAACCCAAACCATACGAGCTTCTCCAGGCAGGCGTGATAGTGGTGAGAGGCAAAAACGCGAAGGGATGTCCCGGCGAACCGTGGACACCCCTTCATTGTGTTTCGTCGCCCGCCGTCGAGCAATCGACACGCCTACTCGGCGTAGAACTGACGCACGCGCATGATCGCCTCGAAGCCGTCGGCAGCCAAGACATCGCGCAAACACTGCATCGCCGGATGCTCTTCATCCAACAACGCGTACTTGCGCTTGACGGAACCGATGACCATGTCCAATCCCAACGGCATTGCCATCGTCAAGAAGGCGCTCTCAAGCGGACTCTTGACGGGCGAACCGTCTTTACGTTTCGACGGCAACATCACGGTGAAGTTGCTCAAGCCTACCGAGGCATGCGATCCCGCAAGGTCGGGATCCTCATGAATCATTCGCAGCGCGTCGAGCAACCGCTTCAAATTGCCTTCCGTATCTCCTGCCAGCGGCGCGATACCGGGATCAAAGATGAAATCGTCATTGGTGATCCCGGGCACTCTTTCCCGTGCGGTCGCCGCCAAGTCTTTGGCCGCTTGATACGTTTCTTCGGCCGTGCGACAGGCGGCGGAGTCGCCGTCGACCAACCGTTCCGTAATCAACAAAATCGGCCGGAAGGGACAAACGGAATACAATTCGAACATCTCGGTGCGCAACGGCGAGATCGAATTGAGAATCGGTTTCACGCCGCCGGCGCGGTCCATGTCGTAGGCTTCGAGCCCGGCCTTCGCGATCGCCGGATCGGGCGTGTCGATCGAAAGCGGCTTGCTGGTCACCTCTTGAATCTTCCGAACCATTTCCGCCATGAATTCGGGCGAACGAGATCCGACATTCACATCGATGTAATCGGCCCCTTTCTCGTCTTGAAAGCGGGCAAGTTCCAGGATTCCGTCGATATCGCCGGCGTCGAACTTCGCCTTTGTCGACGGTACCGAATCATTGATCGTTTCGCCGATCAGCGTGAGCCCTTCGATTGCCATCGTCACACCTTTCTGAAAAGCAAAACTGGTTTACCGGCCGCGATGCGTCCTACAAATCGCGACCGGTTTCCGTTGTCGCGTCATCCTGCCGGTTCTCGCGAACATCCGGCCTTTGGTTCATGATCCGCCGTTCTTTTCCGGCTCGTCTTCCGCACGCGCCGCCCTGTCTTTGGAGGCGTGATGATCCCGGTCGAGGTAGGTGTTCGCCCAGGCCGAAGTGTACATCAGCCGCGCGTCGTAGAGAACCGGATCGCCGGTGAGCATCTCTTCTTCTTCGCCATACGCCTTGAGGCGGTCGTACACGCGAGCCCAGAAGCACGGCTTGTCGTCCAGTTCGCAAATACCGTCGTGCGACCCGCCGCATGGACCGTTTCGCGCACACTTCGAGCACCATCGTTTAGGGCACAAGTAAGCGCAGTCGGGCAAGCTGCAGTCGCCGCAATCCCGGCACCCGTACATGAAAAACTTCGAGGTCTTCTCAAGCGAGTACATTGCCTTGGCGGCGACTCCCGGCTTCTTGTCCCACCGCGCGTACAGCCGCTTCAGCAACTTCCAAAGCCCCTTGTCGCGAGTGAAAGCGATTCGGTGAACCAATCGAGAAAGTCGATACGTCCACGTGACCTCGCGACTGCGCACTGGTCGTTTTTTCGACTCGAGATACACCGGATTGATCCGATCCGACGACGACAACCCGGTTTCGGGATCGTGCTCGAAAAAGAAAAACTCATCCGGCACAGAAAACCGAATTTCCCGCAAGAAGTCGCGCCAGTCGTTCTCTCCAAATCGATCGGCGCGTTCGATGATGTCGAAGAAATCTTCGGGTTTAGCCAAACCGCCCAAATAACCGGCATTGAAGCCGAGCCCCTTGAAAACCGCCAATTGCTTAGCGGCCAATTCGCGGAAAAACTCTTTTCCTTTGTCGGGGCCGGAACCATACTTGTTGCACAGCTCCCAAAGCTCGTCGCTGACGACACACCCTGGCAGCTTACCTTGGTGAAACAGCCTCGCCACGCCCTTCGTCAGCACGTACACATTACCAACGACGGGCACGTTGCGGATCCCGCGTGCCTCGAGGAACAGTTTCACCTCGTGAAACTTGCGCATGTCGTAGCCGAGCTGGGTAATGACCCAACGCGCTCCGGCGGCGATTTTGCGCACCAACTTGAAGTATTGCGGAACAAGCTCCCGCTCCGTTCGCTTGAACGGCGAAACGGCACACCCGACATAAAAATCGGTCGGCGGCAATTTCTGCGTCTTGCCGCCGCGGCCGGGCACCTCGAGGCCGCGATTCATCTCGGAGAGGAGATAAATCAATCCCACCGAGTCGAGATCGAAGACCGGCTGCGGTGCTCCCTTGAACCCGGCAGTCGGATAGTCGCCGGTCAGGGCAAGGATGTTGCGTATTCCCTCGGCGGCCAAACGCCATGCGTAGGCTTCGAGGGCGTTTCTGTTCAAATCCTTACAGGTCAGGTGAACGACGATCCGCTCTCGCTGTTCAGGGAAGAATCCCGCCAGCCAGTCCGGCGGCAACATCGGTGTGCCGCCGGGACTGTCGGTAATCGAGATCCAACCGATCCGGTCATCTTCCAACAGCGCACGGGCGAGATCGTAGGACGGAATAGCCTGCTCGTGCTGCGGATAACCGCGTGTCGTGACGACTTCCGCCCCGATGATGAACTTTTCCCCGGCCAGTGCCCGCTCCAAGCGTCCCCCCGCTTGCTCGTGCGTCATGGCGACGGTTTACCCTGCAGAGGCCAGTTCGCCGGCCAAACGGCGTGCCAACGCCACCGCTGCGCTGGCATTGTCGCTGTATCCGTCGGCCTTGATCTGGTCGGCAAATTCTTGCGTTACGGGAGCCCCGCCCACCATCACGCGCACCTTGTCGCGCAAACCGGCTTGTTCAAGCGCCTCGATGACGGTGCTCATATTCGTCATCGTGGTCGTGAGCAGCGCCGACATCGCAACGATCGTGCCTTCTTTTTCTTTGGCCGCTTCGACGAATTTTTCGGGCGGAACATCGACGCCCAAGTCGACCACCTCGAATCCCCCGCCCTCGAGCATCGAGGCCACCAAGTTCTTTCCGATGTCGTGCAAATCGCCCTTGACGGTACCGATGACGACTCGACCGGCGGCCTTTGCGCCCGACTCGGCCAGGCGAGGTGTGAGCAACTCGAGCGCCGCCTTCATGGCGCGGGCCGCAATCAAGAGTTCGGGCACGAAGTATTCGTTGCACTCGAACTTGTTCCCGACCTCGTCCATGGCCGGAATCATGTACTTGCTCAAGAGCTCGGTCGGATCGGCACCTTCTTCGAGTGCCTGCTTGGTCACTTCCTCGGCCTTGCGGGCGTCACCCGTAAGGATCGCATCGTGAAGACCCGAGTAGTCAGCCATGTTCCCCTCCGATGATTGCAGTACGGTTACGGGCGCGTTTTGCAGTCACGGCCCCAACGATTTCCCCTCGATCCCCATACCGACTCAGAAGCGGGATACCTAGAACGCCCGCGATCGCTCCCCTACAGATTCGTTCGCGGAAGACCTCGCCCTCGGTATCCGCCGGCATCCTGTCCTCCGGGGGGACGCACCGCTGCCGAAGACGGTCAACGGAACAAGTTGAGGCAAGAGCACCGAGCGGCAGTGGGATGCCGTACGTGTTTTTAATGGTACCGTCGCACCGAAAACAATACCAGTTCCAAGAGACCGGGCGTCACACAAATCTCAATTCTGAGACAAAAATTCTCAAAATGCCTCATCCGCGGACATCCCGGAAGGCCCCCATACGTTTAACGACGGCCCAATCGTTCTTCAATCAAGGCACACAGCTCAGAAGCCACTTTTGCCTTATCGCCTGCAAGTTTAGCGATCCACGTACCCGTCGGATCGAGAACCCCGACTTCGGTGCTCACGGCGTCGATCGCCTCGGCCCGATTGACCACGATCAAATCGCAATTCTTGCGAACGAGTTTTGCCAGCGCGTGCTCGTGGAGTTTTTCCGTTTCGAGAGCAAAACCGACGATCCAACGATCCCCTTTCTCCGTCCCCAAATCGGCAAGAATGTCGGGGGTTTCAATGAGCTCGAGCTGCCATCCCCGGCCGCGTTTCGATATCTTTCGGCTCGAGTAAGTCGCCGGCCTGTAGTCGCACGGTGCTGCGGCGCCGATCATCCCGTCGCACGCGACGAACTCGCGACGTACCGCGTCGAGCATCTCATCCGTGGTCACGACCGATACCACGCGGGCATCTTCGGGATACCGGATATGGACGGGCCCGGAGACGACGACAACCTCGTGTCCTGCCTTCAAGAACGCCTCTGCCAGGGCGGCTCCCATGCGCCCGCTCGAAGCGTTCGACAGATAGCGCACCGGGTCGAGGTATTCACGAGTCGGGCCCGAGGTAATCAGCACCCGCATGGCAAGCCACCTGGTTTCACGTCACACGGATTCCCACGCGGCAATAAGCAGGCTGGAGGCGCCTCTTGCTGTGTCCTTTGTTCCTGCTCATCGAGCATCGGGCAGACGACGTCGAATTTCGTCGAGAATCCGCTCGGGCGACGCCATACGCCCTTTACCGCGTGCACCACAACTAAGATACCCTTCCTCGGGCTCGATGAGAACAAGCCCGTCGTCCTGCAATTGTCGCACGTTCCGTTGGACGGCAGGCTTGTTCCACATGTGCACGTTCATCGCGGGTGCCATGAGAATCGGGCCGTGGAAAGAAAGAATCAACGTCGACACGAGATCATCGGCGATGCCGCACGCCGCCTTGGCGAGAATGTTCGCCGTGGCCGGCGCGATGCAGAACAACTCGGCGTTGTCTGCCGGCTCGATATGCGGATGGGGCGACGGTCCGAACACATCGATGCCTACCGGTCGTCCCGTCAGGGCCTCGAACGTCTTCGGGCCGATCAAGTGCGTGGCCGATTCGGTCATCACGACCGAGACGCCGGCCCCTGCCT
This sequence comes from Thermostilla marina, assembly GCF_054657455.1. Classification (NCBI taxonomy): domain Bacteria; kingdom Pseudomonadati; phylum Planctomycetota; class Planctomycetia; order Pirellulales; family Thermoguttaceae; genus Thermostilla; species Thermostilla marina. Next base: position 3,480,060 of record NZ_BAAHYR010000001.1, read on the forward strand.
GCACCAGCTTGCTGACCAGTGCAGCAGTCTTGAAAGCGGCGATGCCGCCGGTCACGCCGATCAAGATCTCGCGCCCTTGCATGGTCGGCCTGACGACTACAGCGCACCGAAGTCGGGAAGATCGGTTGGTTCCTCACCCGGAACCGGCTCTTCCTGCTGTACGACTCCCTCGGTGTCGAGATAAATCTTGCCTTGGCGAATCTCTTCCAAGACAATCTTCATCTTGTCGTTGGTATTGAGTTTGACCAACGGCGGTGCACCTTTCACCAATGCGACCAGTCGCTTCTGAATCAAGGCCGACAACTTGAACCGACCGCCAACCATGTCGGTCAACGATTCGTCATTCAGCTCAGGATACATCAGACTCCGCCTCCAACTTGTCTCGTTCTTTTTCCAGGATCCGACAGACTTCCCGAACAGCCCGTTCTACGCGATCGTTGACAACCCGATACGGATATTTTTTACCGGCTTGCAATTCCTTGCGAGCCTGCTCCAACCGCCGCCGGATGGTTGTCTCGTCTTCGGTTCCTCGTCCACGCAACCGACGCTCGAGTTCGTCCCAGGAAGACGGTTCGACAAAGATCCCGATCGCCTCGGGGTATTGCCTCATGACTTCGAGTCCGCCTTGGACATCGATGACCAACAACACCCACTTTCCTTCGGCCAGGGCGTTTTCGACGGTCGACCGCAAGGTACCGTACCACGCCCCCGTTCCGAACACCTCGAAGCATTCGAGAAACTGGTCTTCTTTCCGTAATTGTTCGAACTGCTCCGGCGTAAGGAAATGATAATCGACCCCGTCTCTTTCGCCCGGCCTAGGTTTTCGCGTCGTGGCCGATACGCTTCGTACCAGCGGCACGGGAGCGACATCCCTCAGCGCATCGGTGATGGTCGTCTTCCCCACCCCCGACGGTCCTGAAAGGATCACGATCCTGCCGCGGCTCGGTTTCATTCCACGTTTTGCACCATTTCACGAATGCGTTCGACGATTGCCTTCATTTCTACGACGTGTCGGGTGATGTCGGCATTGTTCGCCTTCGAGCCGATCGTGTTGACCTCACGAACCATCTCTTGGGTCAGAAAATCAAGTTTCCGGCCGGAAACCTCTCGGCTGTGCATGTGCTTGTCAAATTGATCCAAGTGACTCTTCAGCCGAACGATTTCTTCGGAAATATCACAGCGGTCGGTAAACAACGCCAGTTCCCGCACAACGTCGCCCGGTTCGAGGGCCACATCGTGCTCCGCCAGAATGCGATTCACCCGCTCGATCAACCGTTCACGATAGTTTTCTACTACCTGCGGTGCCAACGTCTCGACTTGGGAGAGATGCTCGGCAATTCGGCGACAGTTTTCGCGCAAATCGTTCGCCATCGCCTCGCCTTCGGCCCGGCGCATTTGATCGAGTCGATCCAGAGCCTCCGACAGCGCGGGTTCGAGAAGTGCCCACAGGGCCTCACCGGTTTGGGATTCTGAAGTCGCCTCGGTCACGACACCGGGCAATGTGAGCAACGATTCCACCGTCTGCGGAGCCACAATCCGCCCCGCGTTCGCCAATTCTTGAATTCTTTGCCAGTACGCAGCCAGGACTTCTCCGTGGATTCGAAAATCATCGGGGTTCGGTTCTCGCTCAATTCGGACGGAAACTTGAACCGTTCCTCGTCGAATCCGCTCGCGGACCGCCGATTCGATCTTCGGCTCGCACGCGCCGATCGCTTCGTTCGATCGGATCGACACCTTGAGATAGCGACTGTTGATGGTGCGGGTTTCAATGCGAATCCGAAGGCCGTCGCTTTCGGCCACCGCCTCACCGAAACCTGTCATGCTCAGCAGCAATGCATCGACTCCCGTCCAAGACCACCGTCATCATTAAGACGCGTCGCCCATCGCCCCGGTCCCCGTCATCGGACGGCGCCACGGCCTCCCGTTGATTGCTCATCGACGGGAAACGATTAGGATCCACCACCCGAGTCGACATCGTGGCTCGTCGCCCCGGAGCCGGATTCCTCATTGCTGTCGGCAGAAATGCCGGGTGAATTGTCTTTCAACAGCTTCGACGAGTTGTAGTTTCGGAAGTATCCCACAGCCAGCACGCAAAGCAGGAACCACACGGCGGCCGCGCCGATCGTGATGCGGGTGAACGTGTCGCCGGCCTTCGTGCCGAAAACGCTTTGCGCTCCCATTCCGCCGAACGCGCCGGAAAGTCCCCCGCCGCGTCCTCTCTGGATGAGAATCAACCCGATCATGAAAAGCGACATGAACACCAACAGAATCAAAAACAGGTAGCTCATGGTCCATCCGATTCCGTTACGGGTGCAAGCGATCGGTTTCGACTCGCCGATTCCGCCTCACCGCCGGTACCAACTGTAGATCGGCGGGAACGTCCCCTACTCACTTATTACTCGGATACCTTCTGCCCGGCCGCAATGATCGCCTCGAACTGGTCCGCTTTCAGACTCGCGCCGCCGATCAAACCACCGTCCACATCGGGCTGCGAAAACAAGTCGGCGGCATTGTCCGGTTTGACGCTTCCGCCGTATTGGATCCGCACGGCATCGGCCACCTCGGCATTGTAGCGATCACGCAGCAACTTCCGAAGTGCATCATGCACCTCTTCGGCCTGCTGCGGCGTGGCGGTTTCGCCCGTACCGATCGCCCAAACCGGCTCATACGCAATCACACACTTGAGCATTTGCTCGGCGCTGAGTGCCGCGAACGATCCCTCGAACTGGCGGCGAATCACCTCGAGAGTCTTGTCGGCCTTGCGCTGGGCCAGCGTCTCGCCAAGGCAAACAATCGGCTGCAAACCGGCGTCCAGCGCAGCGACGACTTTTTCGTTCACGAATTCGCTGGACTCGCCCATCGCTCGCCGTTCACTATGCCCGAGAATTACCAACGAGCAGCCGATGTCCACCAGCATCGCAGGACTAATCTCGCCGGTGTACGCTCCCTTCGGTGCCGGGTAAAGGTTTTGCGCCCCAAGCGCCACTTTCGTGCCCTTGACCACACTCGCCACTGCGTCCAGGTAGACAAACGGCGGGCAAACTGCCACGTCGACCTTGTCGTACTTTTCTGCGGCAGCGACGACGCCCTCGGCCAACGCCACGGCCGAAGCGCGATCCATGTTCATCTTCCAATTCCCGGCGACGAAAATGCGACGCATGTGGAACCTCACTCCCGGATATCGTTGCGAAGTGAACTTGTTACCAAATAACTGCCCGGCCCAGATTCAATCGCGGCAAAGGGCGTGCTGAAGCCGTTCGTTGGGCGCAAACCGGCCCCGGCGCGAAAGATAACATGATGCAGCATCGCCCATAAGAACGCAAGGGGGGCAACGCACACCCCCCTGTTGAAGCGGATGAATTCAGCCACATTTGGGGCCGGCAGGATACGCCCCGAGCACTTCCAATCGCAACGTCTTCCGTCCCAGCGATTCCAAGGCGCGCCGGACGCGGAGGTCATTCTCGTGGCCTTGGAATTCGACGAAGAACAGATAGGCCCCCTTGCAATCGCGAATCGGAAACGACTCGATCCACGTCAAGTTCAGCTTGTTGCGTTTGAAGATGTTCATCGCATCGGCCAGCGCGCCGGGTTTGTGCTCGACCTGGAACATAAGGGCGGTTTTATCCCGGCCCGTTCGAGGGGGAACCTCGCCGCCGATTACAGCAAAGCGCGTGCTGTTGTTCGGATTGTCTTCAATCGCCTCTGCCAGCACATCCAATCCGTAATACTTTCCCGCCTCGACGCTGGCGATTGCCGCCGCGCCCGGCTTTTCGGCTGCCAATTGCGCTGCGGTCGTCGTGCTCGTCACCTCGATCATGCGTGCCGCAGGCACATGCTTCGCCAACCAGTTACGACACTGCGACATTGCCTGCGGTTTGCTGTAAATCTCGTGGATTTCACTGCGCGGACACCGCGCCAAAAGCGCGTGGTGAATTTCTAGATCCACTTGCCCGCAAATCCGAAGTGGGACTCGCGTGAACATCTCGAGCGTGTCCGCAATACGGCCGTCGGTCGAGTTTTCCAACGGCACGATCCCGTACGTTGCGTGCTTTCGTTGCACCTCTTCGAACACGGTGGCGATGGTGGCGACGGGCAAAAACTCGACCGAATTGCCGAATCGGCGCACCGCTGCCAAATGACTGTAACTGTATAAAGGCCCCAAGAAAGCCACCCGCAACGGCTGCACCAACGCCCGACAACCGCTCAAGAGTTCACGAAACACCGCCTGGACGGCGTCGGGATCGAGCGGCCCCCGAGCTGCCGCACGAATCTCGGAAAGCAAACGATCTTCTTCAGCTAACACGAAAGGCTGTTCTCCGGCCTCGCGGCGTTGCCGCGCCAATTTTTCGGCCACCTTTGCGCGCTCATTGAGCAACTTGACCAGTTGTTGGTCCAACGACTTGAGTTTCCGCGCCAACGTTGCGGGAGTCGCTCCACGAGAGCTGGAAGACCGTTTTGCCGCCTTCTTTTTCGCCATGGGATACGCCGTCCTGAGTGTTGCATGCCGGAGTACGGCATCTCAAGCGATGAAATCTCTTGTAGTGTGGTTGGCGATCCCCCCCCTGTCAACCAGAGTTTGACGCCGCGGCGTCCCCCATTCCGAGCCGCACCAAACCACCTTATACAGCCGTGTCCTTGCCCTCGACCCCCGCTATAGAGCCACTATCCGTCGCGGCGTCGACATTGTTCCAATATCTGACGCAATTGCGCATTTGAACCGAAGGTTTCTCGTCTTATTGCGGTCAAAGCCTCTTGGATGTTTGCACAGGGAAAATAGCGTGACTATCGTATGCGCTGTGTGGAAAAGTGCTTCCAGTCCCGGGGCCGCGGTGGCTACGCCCGGTCGCCCAACGCACGCATCACGCAATCCCGAGCCTACGGGAGCCACACGAATTGACCACGGCACCGGCCTAACGGGTCGGCCAACGTGACCTGCATAGGGAGGAAACTGATGACACGCACGCTCGGAATGTTGGCTCTGTTCGCAACCTTTGCTGCCGCAACTTCGTACGCGGCGGATCCACAATGGGTCGTTTACGAAGGCAAAAGTGGCCCCGGCGTTGGAAAACACATCGTGTTGGTGTCGGGCGACGAAGAATATCGTTCCGAAGAAGCCTTGCCGCAATTGGGCAAGATTCTCGCCAAACATCATGGGTTCCGCTGCACGGTGCTGTTTGCCATCAACCCGGAAACCGGTGAAATCGATCCGAACACGCTCGACAACATCCCGGGCCTGGAAGCTCTGGACACCGCCGACTTGATGATCATCGCAACCCGTTTCCGAAATCTGCCCGACGATCAAATGGCACACATCGACGCCTATTTGAAAGCGGGCAAACCGGTCATCGGGCTCCGAACGGCCACGCACGCGTTCAAGATTCCCGCCGACCGGAAATACCATTGCTACGATTTCCGCTCGAAAGTTCCCGGCTGGGAAGACGGCTTCGGCCGCGTTGTGCTGGGCGAAACGTGGATTGCACATCACGGCCATCATGCCGTTGAAAGTACCCGCGGACTAATCGCTCCCGGACAAGAGGACAACCCGCTGACCAATGGGTGCGAAGACATCTGGGGCCCCACCGACGTGTATCGGGTTCGCCTTCCCCTGCCCGGCGACAGCACGCCCATCATCCTGGGCCAAGTCCTCTCCGGTATGAAACCGGACGATGCTCCTGTCGAAGGCGAGAAGAACGACCCGATGATGCCGATCGCCTGGACGAAAAGTTATCAGGTCCCCGGCGGCAAAAAAGGAAAGGCCTTTACGACGACGATGGGTGCTGCGTGCGACCTGCCGAGCGAGGGAGTGCGCCGGATGATCGTCAACGGCGCCTTTTGGTGTCTGGGAATGGAGATCCCGAAACGCGCCGAGGTTGCGATCGTCGGCGAATTCCACGCGTTACCCTTCGGCATGAACAAATTCCGTAAAGGTGTGAAGCCCGCCGATCACGCAATGCACGAATAACCCTTAACTCTCGTGCAGACCGAACACTGCATGCACGCCCGAATCGCTGGTCAGCACCATCGGTTCGGGCGTTCCTTCTGGCTGACACTTTGCATTGACCACAAAATCATCTTGTGCGTGTGACAAGCGTCTAATTATACTTGAAGTTCTCGGCTAGCCATTGTCGCAGCCGTGGCGTCCTCATCCCATTGCACTTTCTCGCCGTTTCCGATTGTCCACTTTCCCGCGGCTAATCACCATGAACACGCGATTACGAATGTCGTCTTGCTCCATGTTACGCCCCTCGTTTCCACAGCTTTCTTATTTTCACTTGTTGGGCCGGGTTTTGATGTTGCTGACGCTGATTACCTTCGGGCTGATCGCCTTGCCTTCTTCCCCGGCCACGGCGCAAAGCGTTGTCGCGGCGGCCCCGAACAGCATCGACGACTTGCGTGCCATCGAACGAAAAGTCGACGCGGTACTCAAACAAGTGATGCCGGCGGTCGTTGGTGTCCGCGTCGGAGCGAGCCAGGGGAGTGCGGTAATCGTGTCGAGCGACGGGTTCGTGTTGACGGCCGGACACGTCGTCGGCAAACCGAACCAGGACGTCACTTTTATCTTTGCCGACGGGAAGACCGCCAAGGGTAAAACCTTAGGCATGAATACCGAGGTCGACGCCGGCATGATGAAGATTACCAGCGATGCACCGGAAGGCGGCTGGCCCCACGTCGAAATGGGCGACTCGGAACACTTGCCGGAAGGAGCCTGGGTCGTCGCAATGGGGCATCCGTTGGGATATACGAAGGGGCGTCCGCCGGTGGTACGACTCGGCCGCGTTCTGCGAAACCACGACACGGTGATTCGCACGGACTGCCCCTTGGTCGCAGGCGATTCTGGAGGCCCCGTGTTCGATCTCGAAGGGAAAGTCGTCGCCATCAACAGCCGTATCGCCGGATCCACGTCGATGAATTACCACGTGCCGGTGAACCTGTTCCGAAACGGTTGGGATAGGTTGGCCAAAGGCGATGTTTGGTCCGATGCCCTGCCGGGGCGGGATTCCCCTCCGGTCGAGTCGGTCGTCGAACCGATCGCGCAGGAAGGCCTGAAATGGACGGCCCAGGTGCTATGTGACGGCAAAGTCGTCGGACTAGGAACGATCGTCGGTCCCGACGGCTGGATCGCGACGAAAGCCAGTGAGCTGAAAGGGCCGGCCGTGTGCAAGTTGCCCGACGGACGCGAGTTACCGGCCGAACTCGTCGGGGTTCACGAACAATTCGACGTCGCGATGCTCAAAGTCGACGCGCGCGGCCTGCCGCCGATCCCGTGGGCCACCGACCAAGACCCGCCGCCCGGTCACTGGATCGTCTGCCCGATCTCCGATCCCGATCGGAAGGACGACCACGTCACCTTGGGCGTCGTGGGAGCGCCGCGACGTGCGATTCCGCGTCAACCCGGTATCTTGGGAATCTCCCTGCAGGACACGCAAGACGGAGCCAAAATCGCCCGCGTAGTCGACAAATCGGGCGCCGCAGATGCGGGGCTGAAAGTCGGCGACATCATCGTGGCCGTCGACGGCAAGAAGACGCCGAAGGCCGCCGACGTAGTCGCCGCAATTCGCGTCCATCGTCCCAAAGAACAGGTGAAGCTGACGATTCGCCGTGACGACAAGACCACAGACGTGACTGCGGTCTTGAAGCCGATCGAAACACCGGGAACGCAAAAACGCGAAATGCAAAACCGTTCCGGTGTGGGAATCAGCAAACGTAGCGATGGTTTTCCGGTCGTCTTACAGCACGATTCGGTCATTCCTCCGGATCAATGCGGCGGCCCGGTGTTGAATCTGGACGGCAAAGTCATCGGCATGAACATCGCCCGGGGCGGCCGAACGGAAACCTACTTGATTCCTCGCGACGTCTTGTTGGGGCTGATGTACGACCTGATGTCGGGCCGCCTCCGTCCAGCCCAAGCGTCGAAGGAAGTGCCCGCCGATTCGAAAGACGACAACGAAAAAGCCTCGGAAGAAAAGGATAAGGCGCCGCAAAAGGAACCTGAAGCGCCGAAATCGTCTCCTCCACCGAAAGCCGAACCGGCGCCGAAACCACAAGAGTCCCCGAAAGATCAGGAACAGGAGCAACGCAAGGACGCTGAGCCGGTTCCCGAAAAACAGCCCGAAAACGGGACGCCGCAAGCCCCGAATCCCGAAAAGGAGCCACCACCGAAGCCGAAACCGGCCGACAAAACCCCACAAGACAATAGCCACGAACCGGAGACCTCGCCCGAGAAAGCCGCAGAGCCGGCCGAATGATGGCCTCATCCGCTCAACTGCTGTCAACGAGAGGCAAGGGCAAGCCGAGTACAGCGCAGACGTTCAGCTCCACTTGTCGATTCGACGAACCACGTCTTCTTGTGTGAGCGACGGCCCCACCGGCAATATTACGTGGCATGCTTTTTCACTACAGCAGTCCAATATCACCTGTCGTGAATTGGGTGTCGCATACCCGTTCGGACACGGCTCGTGACCGTTGATCAGAACTTCGGCTCCCACCAGTCGGGCAAACGCATCGGCGTTTTCCTGCCGATAATCGCGCCCCCACACTAAGCGAAACACCGGACCGTGTTCCAAGAACTCGACGGCGTCGATCGGGCGTTCAAACACCGTTCGGTCGAATCCCCGGCGATCGACGTTTTCCGGAATACTGTGCGAAACAAACACACCGCCGGGCAGACGCACGGCCAGCGGACAACTCTTCAAAAAAGGAATGTACTCCTGGCGGACCTTTTCGGCAGCCGGGCCGTACACTTGCTGAACCCCCAAGCGAAACAGCAAATTGAGCATTTGCTTGTTCTTCTGAATGGGGTAGTCGATCATCTCGGCCAACTCGTGGTTGCCCAAGATGAAATGCACCCGATCAGGGTATTGGGCCTTCAACTTCGCCACATCCTCGAGCATCATGTGCGACATACACCCCCCGTTGGAAGGATATGTCGGTCCTCCGTGACAGACTTCCTGCAATACGAGATGGCGTTTGGGATGTTGATCCAGCGCCGCATGCCGCCGAATGGCATTGAAATTTCGCCGATGGCCGTGCAAATCCCCTGTAATCACCACCTCGTCGGCAAGTTCGGGGGTGAGTTCGATGACGTTACCCGACCGACCGGGCGTCGTGAAATTTGCCTCCGTAGCGGTTCTCAGCGATTGAATCACCTGCTCGATGTATTCGAACGACGCAACCATCGTCGGATTCTCGCCTTCAAGAGTTGTGTCTCAAGACCGAGAACGTTCGTCTGCCCCCGGTACCACGATTTGCCGGCAATGCTTGCAGACTCCCGCTCGCCCTGCAAGCCTATCGCAGCGGTTTTCCATTTTTCGTCGCTCCCCAATTATGCCACGGCTTCCCGATGGCGGAAAGTCGATCGCGTCCCCCTGCCACTTGCCAGGGGATGCGGTACACGGTATAGTACGAGTTTTCCGATCCGAAAAATGCAGTTCATCATCGTCGGCCGTTTCGCGCGAGCACTGTGCCTGCTGCTCGCAGCGAGACCGAAATTGCCGCGTCGCCGAGAGATACAGCGATCTACTCTTTTTCGCAGTCGAGAACGACAATGGCACAACAGAAAACCTACGTCGCAAAGCCGGGTGAGCTCGAAAAGAAGTGGTATGTCGTCGATGCCACCGACAAAGTGGTCGGTCGACTGGCGAGCGATATCGCGATGATCTTGATGGGAAAGCATCGGCCGACGTACACGCCGCACGTCGACACCGGTGATTTCGTAATCGTCACCAACGTCGAAAAGATCGCCTTCACAGGGCAGAAGTGGTCGAAGAAGATCTACACATGGTATACCGGCTATCCGGGCCTGCGATCGGAAACGGCCGCCGAACGTCGCGAAAAGCATCCCGAAAAGATTTTGATCGATGCCGTGCGGCGGATGTTGCCCAAGAACAAGCTGGCCCGCCAAATGCTCAAGAAGCTGAAGGTATACGTCGGCCCCGATCATCCGCATCAGGCGCAGCAACCTGAACCGATCGAATTGGGCATCAAGGAGAAGGGGCGCTTTCGCAAGAAGCTGGCCACCTGATTCTCCGGCGGCAGGAGCAGCCCACCTCGGACACGTTTAACCATTCGTTTGTCAGCGGACGAAGGAAATCATGGCAGAACAGGTCATCATCGAAGGTAAAGGCACGAACGACTTTCTCGGAACCGGTCGCCGGAAAGCGTCGGTCGCACGCGTGCGAATTCGTCCCGGTCAAGGACGAATCGCTATCAATCGCCGTTCGTTGGAAGACTATTTTCCGTTGAAGCTGCACCAAAACGCCGTCCTTGAACCGCTCAAGTTGACTGAACGGTTGGAGTCCGTCGATGTGATCGTCCGTGTCAACGGCGGCGGGCTGACCGGTCAGGCCGATGCGATCAAGCTGGGCATTGCGCGGGCACTCAAGAATATGGACCCCGAGCTCGAAAAGACGCTTCGTGACGCCGGATTGTTGACCCGCGATGCTCGTGTGAAAGAGCGAAAGAAATACGGTCTGCACGGTGCCCGGCGCGGAACCCAGTTCTCGAAGCGTTAGTCACGGCGTCAAGGCAAACATTCGTATCGGCTCGGCCCGCGTTTGCAGGGCCGGGCCGTTTTTTGTTGCGTAGATTCTCTAAGTCCGCTTCAACGATGCCACCGGGTTGTTCTTGTCTTGTCTGCCGGTTTTCGGTATCTCTCTGCGTCGAGAAAACCTTTCTCGCCCCCCTGTTTTCCAGGAAATATCGCAAGCATCATCATCGCGCCGAACGTCCGACTGAATTTCGTGCTCCGGCTATCCGCTTATTCATCGCCGAAACATACGTGGTCCGCCGTGGGAGCTCACACGGCGATTATGGTAAGCTGCGCGCTAGTTTGCTCGTTCGTCGGTTGCGCATCGCTGTCGGAACCACTCGGGCGTCCGCAAACGATCCATCCGACGGCGCTTCACGTCAAAACCTCGCCCGATTCAAAACTCTCCTCGGTCGAGTCGAGCGCAGTTTTGTCGCAGCGAGCCGAAGCCGGTCCGTCGCCGCAAACGATCGACGTCGGCGACTCAACCGCCAAAGAGGGCGAACTAAAACTCGGCAAACGGGACCTCTCCCAGGCCCCGAGTAATCTTTGGAAGGCCCTCAAACCGTCCAATGATCGCGATTGGTCCCCCGATCAGGCCGTTTTGCCGTGGGCGGAGTTTCACGGAAACGAGGTAACCGTCCACAACATTCGCTTTTGTAAATATCGCACGGCCGAGGACTACACCGTCGATTACTACGACGCCACGTACAATCTCGACGATCTCGAAACGATCGACCTGATCGCGATGCCTTTTTTGGCCAGCCCGACGCTTGCGCACATGATGATGAGCTTCGGTTTTCGCGACGGACGTTACCTTGGCGTGTCGGTTGAAATCCGCAAAGAAAAAGGCGAATCATACGCCCCGCTCAAGGGAATCATGCGACAATTCGAGTTGATGTACGTGGTCGGCGACGAACGCGACTTGATCCGATTGTGCACCGATCATTATCTCAACGGTGTTTACCTTTATCCGGTACTTGCGTCGAAGGAAGAGGTGCGTGCCGTGTTCGTCGACGCAATGCAACGCGTCAACAAGCTGCGCAGTCGCCCCGAGTTCTACAACACCTTCACGAACAACTGCACGACAAACATCGTCCGCCATTTCAATCGGGCCGGTTACCGACAGATTCCATACACTTACGAGGTGCTTCTGCCGGGGCTCTTTCCCGAGCTGGCCTATCGACTGGGCATGATCGACACCGAGCTGTCGTTTCCTCAAGCAAAGTTAAACGCCCGCATCAATCGCTTGGCCTACCTATACGGCGATGATGCCGACTTTTCACAAAAGATACGCATGAACTGGCCCTGCCGCCGCTAAGAAAGCATCGCGAGCGGGTAGCGCGACGTAGAGACACCCTGTCCCGTACAGTCCATTCGATAGATGGTGTCCCCTGGTGGAGAAAACAATCATGTCGCCACTCCTGTTGAGTACGTGGCACTTCGGGCGTATCGCCAACGATGCCGCGTGGCCTGTTTTATGCGACCGAAAACGCTCCCTTCTCGACGTGTTAGTGACGGCCTGCGAAGCCGTTGAAGACTCTGAAGACGTCCTCACCGTCGGGCGAGGTTACCCCGACGCCGCCGGTACGCTCTCGGTCGACGGGTGCATCATGCTTTCACCAAAGGAATGCGGAGCGGTGGCGGGCGTCACCGTTACGCCGCATCCGACGCGTCTGGCTCGCTACGTCATGGAACATTTACCGCACGTAATGCTCGTGGGGGAAGGTGCCGATCGTCTGGCAACACGACTCGGCATGAACACAGTTTCCGCCGTTCCAGAAGCCGCCTGGAAGGCGTTCGAGGCGTGGCGACAAGAACATCCGCACGAAGCTGCACTGCGCGGCGGAACAGGACCGCTCTCGCCCGATCACACGATGCCCGACGGTCACGATACCGTCGGCGTGTTGGCGTGGGACGCCGAACGTGGAATTGCGGGAGCATGCTCGACCAGCGGCCTGAAGTTCAAGTGGCCCGGTCGCGTCGGCGATTCGCCGATCATCGGCCATGGGTTGTACGTCGATCCCAATATCGGCGCTGCGATCGCCACCGGCCACGGAGAAATGATCATGCGGGTGTGCGGCTCGTTTCTGGCCGTCGAAACACTGCGACGCGGCGCGAATTGCCGCCAGGCGATCGAAACGGTTCTTGCCCGTATTGCCGAACAATGCGATCCGAAGCCGGGAGAACAAGCTGCCTTCATCGTCCTGTCGGCTTCGGGCGATTTTGCCGCCGGTGCGCTGCGTCCCGGGTTCCAAACGGCCGTCCGGACAGACACAAGAAATGAGCTACTTGCCCCCGACGTCGTTTACTTTCCCGAATAGACCTACTCACGGCTCGACGTCACAATTTGCGAACGGCAGAGTGAATCGTACACCGCCGCCGTGCCGCGCGCCATGCTTCGATCGGAATATTGATCGCGCTGCCGTTCAAACGCGGCTCGCCGCATGGATTGATAGTCGTGTTTGCCGCTCATCAACGCCTCGAGCTGTGAAACCAAGTCATCGACCGATCCCGGCTCGACCAGAAGCCCCTCACGGCCGTGCCGGACCACTTCCGGAATCCCCTCGACCTTCGACGCAACCACGGGAATGCCGGCCGCCATCGCCTCGAGCACGACCATCGGCAGCCCTTCACCGAAAAGGCTGGGCAACACGAAGACGTCCATCTCCCGAAATCGGCCGGCCACATCCGATGTAAAGCCGGTCCACTCGACGGCATCGGTGATCCCCAGGCGATCCGCCAATCCCCGCAATGAGGCCTCGTACGCCGGCGACACAAACGGTCCGACTGCCAAAAGCCGGGTATCGTGCCCCGCCAGCCGCAGCCGTTGGACGGCTTCAAGAAGAACTTCCGTTCCTTTGCGGGGACGAAACAGTGCCACCGTTCCAATCGTCCATGCTCCCGAAGGCCGTTCTCGCTGCGTCAATGCCTCTCCCGCCGGCACACCGTTCGGCACGACGACGACACGGCACCGCGACGATTCTGCCCAAGCCATGTGGTGCGCCAAGCTTTTCGACACGGTGATCACCGCCGAAGCTCGTCGCAATGCCCACCGCTCCATCGCAGCCGAAAGAAGGTTCCGAAGGCGGTGCGTCGAATCGCGCGCCGCAGGGCTGTGAACGTGGTACACCAGCGGAAGGCCCGTCTTGCGAGCGACTGCCGCGGCAATCATCAAACTGCGAGGCGTGTGCGCATGAATCAACCGATATCCCGCCGACTGAACCAAATCGACGACTGCCTTTACGGGGCGCATGTCGAAACGGTGCTTCATCGGCATCTCGAACGCCGCTGACTGCGTGTACTTGCGTCGCTTGGGAAAAAGATCGGGCCGGAGACAAACAAAATCGACGCGGTAACCGAACTCGCCCAATCGTGCCGCGAGCAAATCCTGAACACGTTCTGCGCCGGAGTAATACTCACCGTTGATGACGTGCAGGACGGACAGAACGTCGCGCTCATCCGAATGGTCGGTCGCTTCGACGCTGCGACTTGAGCCGGGCGATTCATTCAACCTTGGGAGTACCGGCGGCATCGTGAGCTCCTGATGCAACGAACGCAAGGGGTATGCGTCAATAGGCGTTTTCCTGTTTCCACACCACAAACAAGGTGCGCAGCAAGATCTTGATATCCAGCCACAAAGACCATTCCCGGATGTATCGCAAGTCGTACTCGACCCTGCGCCGCATCTTGTCGACGGTATCCGTTTCACCGCGCAATCCGTTCACTTGAGCCAACCCGGTAATTCCGGGCCGCACTTTGTGACGCAGCATGTATCCCTGGATGATCGTGCGATACTCCTCGTTGTGCACATTGGCGTGCGGTCGGGGGCCGACCAACGACATCGTGCCCTGCAACACGTTGAACAGTTGCGGCAGTTCGTCGAGGGAGGTTTTCCGCAAGAAGGCGCCGATCTTCGTTACGCGAGGATCGCCCTTGGTCGCTTGTCGCACTTGCGTGCCGTCTTCGCAAACCCGCATCGTGCGAAATTTCCACACCCAGATTTCGCGTCCGTCGAGTCCGTACCGTCGCTGGCGGAAGAACACCGGCCCCGGGGACGATAGCTTTACCAGTGCGGCGATGATCGCCATCGGCAAAGCGAACACGGCCAATGCCGCCAATGCCAACACGACGTCCAACGATCGCTTCACCAAGCCGTCGATGCCGTAGAACGGGTTTTCGTACACACTGACGACCGGCAAGCCGCCCACGTTCGTCCAACGCGAATGCAACAACTCGAAAACGAAAAAGTCCGGAACGATATACACCGAAGCGGTCGTATCACTCAGACGTTCGAGGATGTCGCGAATCCGGTTTTCCGCCCGCATTGGAAAGGTGATGTAGATCATATCCACCTGATTATTGCGGGCGTGCTCGACCAACTCGGCGATGTCACCAATCTTTCTGCCCAAGTGTTCGGGCACGGCCTCTGTTCGGGACTCGGGGCGGTCGTCGTAGTACCCCAACAGCGTCATCCCCAAATCGGGCGACTCTTCCAAGGCTTCAACCAACCGGAAGGCCAATGAGTTGATTCCCACCACGGCGTAACGGCGCGTGTTGTATCCTCTTGCACGCAAGTAGCGCAACACGTACCGAATCGCCGAACGAAACACGATCATCGCAAGCGGTGTTGCCGTAAACCACACCCACGGATAGCCGTTCGGATACCGATCGACGAAATCGAATAGATACGCGATCGTCACAAGAAACGGCAACGTGCAGATCCACGTCCACACGGCGCACAGTAATTCGCGTTCGAGCGAAATCCCCCGCCAGTTCCGGTACAGTCCGCTGATCTCGGCCACGAAGTGAAACACCAAGATCGAGGCCACACCCGAAAGCAGATAGCGTTCGTCGAACGATCCGAACACCCAGCTCGCCGCCGCCACACCGATCAACACGGCGGTACCATCCACGAACCGGTAGACAAGTTCTCGCACCGACCAGTATTGGTAAATGCGTCGCGGTGCCGGGGCCATGGCCTTCCTTCCCTCCGTCTGTCCGAAGCAGGCATCGTCATTGATGCTTTTTTTGAACCGTCAAGAAAAGGTAGCTCAAACAACAGACCGAAAGAGGTCCTTCTCAGGATGTTCATCCCATTGGATAGATTTCTGCGAAACCAGCGGGCGACCAGCCGCGTGGAATATCGGCCCACCTCCCGGCCCGGTTTTGCCCCCGAACCCGCGACACCCCCTCGATTTGGTGGATCCCTGCTGCTCTTTGGTGTGTTTATACTAGGTAACAATTGAAAGGATTGGGACGATTTGTCCGCGCGTTTCCCTACCGGTCTAAATTGCGGCCGGCGGAACCATCCTTCCTTCGATGTTTCCTGTTTCGTGGATCTGAGAGCCGCAATGTCGCCAATTCCCAACACAAGACGAATCGCCCTGAGTTTCATGGCCCATCCCGACGACGCCGAGTTTACGTGCGCCGGCACGTTGATGCGATTGGCCGAACAGGGATGGGAAATCCATATCGCTAGCCTCACTCCCGGGGACTGCGGAACGACGACCGAGACACCGTGGGACATCGCATCGCGTCGTACGCAGGAGGCGCAACGAGCCGCCGCAATTCTCGGAGCCCAATACCACTGTCTCGACGAACGCGACGGATTCGTCGTGTACGACAAACCGACGTTGCGCAAGGCAGTCGATCTGTTTCGCCGAATCGGCCCCGGGATCGTTTTCACCCACGCGCTGCGTGACTACATGATGGACCACGAAATGACGGCCGCCCTGGCCCGCGCGGCGGCGTTCCTGTTCGCCGCTCCGAATGCCTCGGCGTTTCCGGTGCCGCCCCAGGCAGCCGTCCCGTACCTGTACTACTGCGACCCGCCGGAAGGGCTCGATCCGTACGGTAAACCGATTCGACCGACCGTCGTCGTCGACATCGGCGACTACCTGGATCGCAAAGGCGAAATGCTGGCCTGTCACGCGAGCCAACGTGAATGGTTGCTGGCTCATCACGGCATCGATGAGTACATCGAGTCGATGCGGCGTCAAGCGATTGCACGGGGCCGAGAGGTCGGCGTGCAAGCAGCCGAGGCGTTTGTCCAACATCGAGGTCATGCTTTCCCGCGAGACGACTTGTTGGCCACCCTATTTCCGCCGGCCGACGACCGGTCGATAACACCACGTTCCCCAAGCGAATAACTTTTTGTGACAGACTTCGTGATGACTACGTTCCTCAACGTCGATCCGACGTTCGTAGTTCGAGCCGCGGGCATCGAAAATCGAGCGTCCCTGACCGATCGATGCTCAGAAACGTGGTTCCAAGCCACAGGGAGTCGTTTGCGCGATGGCAATACACTTTCGGTGCGAGAATTGCGGCAAGAACTACGCCGTCAAAGATTCGTTGGCGGGCCGTCGCGCCGAATGCCGATGCGGCGCCGAATTACAGATTCCCATCCCTTTCGCGGCGACAGAGGACGACGACGGCGGCGGCGAAGGTTCACCCTCGGAATCGATTCCCTTGTGGGAGGACGGCGACTCGATCGAGGCCGACGTCCTCGACCCGCGCGTCGCTGCCGCGCGTTCTCCCTCCGGCAAGGCCCGGGAAATTCCTCCATTCGAATTCGTCGTGGGCCAGGCCGAGCGAAAGAAAGCCGTAACCGCCATCGTCTACGGAAGTTTCGTTACGTTGGTGACCGCGAGCGTGCCGCTCTTGGTCGGGATGGTCATACCGTCGCCTTGCTGTGTTCTTTCTATGGGCGCGGCAACGTTGCTTTCGGTCTTGGGAGGGGTGCTACTGATCGTCGGCGGCATCCAGGTGCTAAAACAGAATTTTCTGGGCGTCAGCCTGATCGGCATGGGGGCCGCGGGAATCGCCGCCATCCCCGGCGCAAGCGCCGCGATAATGTTCTTTTGGCACCTGTTTTCGTTCGAGCTTCGAGGCATTATCCAAGCCGTGACCATGGCCGCCGTCTTTATGGGCGTTCCAATCTGGCTCGGCCTATGGGCGTACCGGCTCGAACGTCGGCGCCGAGAACATTATCGAGCATTCACCGAGCCCCCTGGAGTGGCGTAACACTTGGTCACTCTTGCGTTTTGCCAATTCAATCTTCGTATCACACCATCATGCACATGGTCCTTGATCCGGCCGGTAGTACGAACACGATCCGTTCTCGCCGGTCGGCTTCCGCGCTTTGTTGGTCGGGAATCTCCTCTAGCGAAGAAGAGGTGCATCGTGGCTAAACGACACACCAAGCAGAACACCGCACGGGCCAAGAAGGCGACACCCAAGCGCAGCAAGGCCTCTCGCTCCCGACAATCACCCAAGAAAGCCAAGGTAACGGCGCGGCTCAAAAAGGCGGCCCCGTCGAAATCGGGCACTGTACCGCGCCGGAAGAGTCAGGCCCTTTCTCCTCGCGAAAAGGAGGTCATTCGCCTGGTCAGTCTGGGATGTTCCGTCAAAGAGGCTGCGGCCATCCTGGGAATCTCCCCCAGCACGGTCGACAATCACAAGTACAGCGCAATGCACAAGTTGGGCACGAACAAACTCGCGCTTGTCACGCGACTGGCAATCAAGAAGCGGATCACCAAACTCAACGATCGGCTCACTCCCGAAGAAAAAGAACGCAGCGGCCGAGGCGAAGACGGCTGGAATTGACCCGCCGACTGCGCCGGACATCCGGTATCTGATGAATCCAGACCAGAATTTACCCCCCCCGCTGGTGGCATTGTTTTTGTTTTGACCGTTTTGTTTATCCGCTATACTTCGGTAGACGTCTCGACAACCTTGGCCGACCGGCTCGCTGCCTCGTAAAGGTGAAATCATGCCGGAAGAAACGTACGTCAACCGAATCGGGGAAACCGCCGGTGCCGTGTGGCACGCTCTCCGGGACGAAGGGGCTATGTCGATGACCGCCGTCGTAAAGGCGGTGAATCGGCCGCGAGACCTCGTCATGCAGGCCATCGGCTGGCTGGCTCGTGAGGGCAAACTGCGAATCACCGAAGAGGGACGCAGCCGCACGGTATCTCTCATCGATTAGCAATGGCCCGCGGGCAACAAAAAAGATCATGACAAGCCGTTCCGTCGACCTGTCATGATCTTCATCCTGAGAATATGGGACGCTTTGTCCCGCCCTCCCGATAGGTCTGGTACTCTTGTATCGGACGTCCCGGCTTCCTGCTTAAGCTGGATTTTCATTCCCCCCAAAATATCACTACTCTGATGGGGGGCGCGTGCCGCTAGAAGGATCGCGACTCATCGGGCCGCGGCAGTCGACGCACTCGTGCTTCGGCCGACAGCTCCAATGAGGGGAATCGAATCTTCGTCTCGATCTTCGGCGCGCTTTCCGGTCCGTTTTCAGCGGGAGTCGGACTGGGCGAAACATCATCCTGTGTCTCCGGGCGCACCGGCAGTTCTTGGGGGACGGCCTCGCACGCCGTGCATCCCTCGTGCACTCGCGGCGCGGGCACACAGCGAGGAGAAGCCGACAGGCACGGCGCACACGAACGGCACTTGCCGCAATGAGGACGCCAACAATCGGTTCGCTTCTGCGCACAATACCCGTCCCAAATGTGATCGGCACAGCTCGGTGTGTGCTCACAGCAGCCGGGCACCAACATGCTGCCGTAACCGGAAAAAGATCCCGGTGCGGCCCCTAATTGTCCGTACCAAGCATTGCCGCCGCAGGTAGGACATCCGGCCCATACTTGCCCGGCAATGAACGTCATCGCCACGGCCGTCAAAAGCAAGGAGACATTCCGCATCGTTATTCCCCCAATATGGTGGACATCCGGTGAGTTCCGTGCGCTTTCAGTGTTTGTTTTTACATCGAGTCGAATGGTGAAGTTCTCAACGCAGGCGACACGCCATCGTCGGTATCGACGTCTCGGCCCGCCGGTCCCGAAATCGATTATCGGTGGAAGCGCAATCGCTCCCGTCGACATGACTCTCACGATCGGCATGAGCGTTCTCTCCGCATAACTCGTCGGTCCCAACGAGTCGGCATCTCAAGGCTGCATCGAATTTGCTTGCCTCGACCGGATGTGCTCTTGCACAATAAACGCACCGTGAGTACCCGTCGCCCGCCGATCCACGATTCCTGGAGAACACCCATGGCCCGTCCGATCAGTAAAGTTGCCGCCGACTGGTGGGACTACACGACGCTCGACCGTGAAATCTTGCGCGACGCCGCACGTTTGACCGTCCGCCAGGTAGAACGACTCAGCCGACCAGGATTCAAGGTCGTCATGTACGACACACTGGAGGAGTTCTATTTGGCCGAAGCGCTCGAATACATCGACGCGTGGCGGCAGTCGACAGCGGACAACCCGTGCGGCATCTGCGGGCCGATCGGGCCGACCGAGCAATTGCCGTTGGTCGCTCGCCTTGTCAACGACTTGGACTTGAATGTTCGTGACGGCCATTTCTGGGGCATGGATGAATGGGTCGATGATTCGGGGACGCCGGTACCTCTCGATCATCCTTTGAGCTTCGCCCGGGCCGATCTCGAATTGTGCTTCCACCGAATCAAGAAGCGGCTTCAACTCCCAAAGGATCATCTCCACTTCCCGATCGGCGATCTGCACCCATATTCGAAGACGTTCGACGATATTCGGTGCATCGTCATGCAAGGAGGACAAGGCGACGTCAAGCACTGGGCGTTCAACGATCCGCCGAAGCGACGCGGCAAGTGGAAGGACGTACCGCCTCCGCCCGAAGAATATCGCAAACTCAAGACACGAGTGACCGATCTCCACCCGATGACGATCATGCAGAATGCCCGCACATCAGGCGGCGGACAACTGGATCTCGTCCCCACGCGCGCAGCGACCGTCGGTCCTCACGAAACGTGGAAGGCCGAAAAGGTCTCGATCTGGCAGGCCGGCATGCACGACAACCCGTTCGGCATGCGGCTGACCGCTTTGATGATTTCGAAACACATCGTCGATACGTCTGTACCGATGTCGCTTCTGGCCGATCACCCGAACGTGCAATTCAATTTCTATCGCCCCGCGCTGGCACCGGTCACGACGGAAATGCACTAAACGCCTGCTCTTGCCGGAGACGCCCTTCAACCGCCGTCGATCCGGCGGCTCTCGACAAGAAACACCCAACCGCGTCATCGAACGGAAAACCCGTCGACGACGCGGTTCGGGCGGATGCAGTCTTGTACGTCGGATTCTCGATGCGAACGTCAGAGCTTCAGGAGATCCTCAGGCCGCTCCACCGTCGGCACCACCGTCTAATCCCGGCGGCGGAACGAACGTCCGCTTCGCCAGTTCGCGATCGATGAAGAACAAGGCGGCCGGATTATCACCGATCATCTTCAACTGCTGCACGATCTCGTCGACCGAGGCTTCCTCCTCCACCTGTTCGTCGACGAACCAACGGAGAAAGCTTTCGGTAGCGGGATCGTTCTCTTCCCGGGCGATCTTCACCAGCTCATGGATGCGGCTGCTAATGTACTGCTCGTGCGCAAATGCCGCCTCGAACAAGGCCAACGGGCTGTCCCAGGTTTGCTGCGGCTTCTCGATCCCCTGAAGCTCGATCGTGCCGCGCCGCTCCATGATGTAGTTGAAGAATTTCAAGACGTGGGCGTTTTCTTCCTGCACCTGGATCATCATCCAGTGTGCCATGCCCGGCAGATTCATTGTTTGGCAATGGGCCGCCATTGAAAGGTACAAATACGAAGAAAAATACTCGGCATTGATCTGATCGTTCAACGCCTTGGCCATTCGTTCGCTAAGCATCGTTTTCTCCCATCCGGAAACCGAACCTCAGGGCAAGCACAACCGACCGACAAACGACCTTCTCTTCGGCCGCCGTCAAGGCATCCGTGAATGTAAATCATACGCTTCCCGGCCTGTGGGACAAGCCGTCCGGACGAAAGGATCACCGCCTGGAGGAGCTCGAAACGGCGGGCCGATCGCCGGGACATTTCAGCCAACGCCCCTTGGCCCAATCTTGCCGTCGCCGACAATAAAGGCCCCGCCTTCCCGCGTTTGTCGGCAACCGTTTCCTAACATTCCGTCTTGAGCCGCCCGTTTGTCCCGTTCGTTTTCAATACCCGGCGGTTGTTGTACACTCTTAGGGTGCTCCTCCGGTGGTACTCGCGTGAAGCAGTTTCCAACCGGTGATTTTTCGTGAGCTGCCGTTTCCTTTCGATGCTTCCGGGAGAGATCCTTTTCACACGAGCTTGGCCATGAAGAACGTGATTGCATTGGTATTAGGGGGCGGTCGCGGAACGCGGCTTTACCCGTTGACGAAAGTTCGCTCGAAACCTGCCGTGCCCATCGGGGGGAAATATCGCCTGATCGACGTTCCGCTCTCCAACTGCATCAACAGCGGTGTGAAGCGGGTCTATGTGCTGACGCAGTTCAATTCGGTGAGTTTGCATCGACACATCCGCGCCACGTACAACTTCGATCCGTTCAGCCGCGGATTCGTGGAGATTCTGGCCGCGCAACAAACACTCACCCGCGCCGATTGGTACCAAGGTACGGCCGACGCCGTCCGACAAAACCTGAACTATCTGAAACGTCCCGACGTCGATTACATCTTGATCCTTTCCGGCGATCAGCTTTACCGCATGGACTTTCGCGAAATGATCGAAACGCATCGGCAAGCAAAGGCCGATGTTACGATCGCGTCGGTCCCGGTCACGTCGGATGTCGCTTCGGCTTTGGGAATCATGCGGGTCGACGAATCGGGGAAAGTCGTCGGTTTTTGCGAAAAACCGCAGACGCAAGAGGCTCTCGATTCTGTTCGCGTGGATCCTGCGTGGATCGACCGCCACGGCATCGAAAGCCGCGGCCGAGACTGCCTGGCCAGCATGGGAATCTACCTGTTCAATCGAGAAGTGTTGGTCGATCTGCTTGAAAAGACCGATTACCAAGACTTCGGCAAAGAAGTATTCCCCAGCTCAATCGAATCTCACCACGTCCAGTTGCACCTGTTCGACGGCTACTGGGAAGACATCGGAACGATCCGTGCGTTTTACGAGGCCAATTTGAGCCTTGCGAGGCCCAATGGACCGTTCTCGTTAGGCACGCCCGACGCTCCCTTGTACACACGCCCGCGATTCTTGCCGCCGTCGCGCTTCGATCGAGCCACCGTCCGTGACAGCTTGATCGCCGACGGTTGCATCATCGCCGATGGTGCGGTCGTCGAAAACAGCGTGATCGGGCTTCGTTGCTTTATCGGCCCCAACTCGGTGATCCGCAATTCGATCGTCATGGGAGCCGACTACTTTGAAACCAGCGAGCGTCCCCGAACGCTCGAACTGGGAGCGCCGCCGGTCGGCATCGGCGCGAACTGCCTGATCGAAAACGCGATCATCGACAAGAACTGCCGAATCGGCACCGATGTGCGTATCGCGAATACCACGGGAACGACCGACACAGAGGAATGCGAAACGCACATGATTCGCGACGGGATCATCGTCGTCCCCAAAGACACCATCCTCCCCGACGGTTGGGCTCTCTAAAGAAACACGACCGTCGCCACCGCATGTGATGCGATCCTTGTAGCCTTGATTACAAAGCGGCCCGTTGTCGACCGTCGACAATGGGCCGTTCATCGTTTTGCTTAAGCGTACTCCGGTGATTGCAGCGTCGGTGCTATTTGAACAGCGTAAAATACGCTCCGGCCACACCGGCGACCAACAAACCGGCACTCGACAGCCATAAGCACGCGTCCCAAACGACGCTCGGTCGCAGCCGCGGGTCGCAACGTCGATAACGGAAGTAAAGTGCCGCACCGGCCAACATCGGCAACATGATCGCCTGCATAACGCCGCTGGCCAAGATGAGCTGTACAGGCCGTCGAATGAGCAGCAATGTCGCCATCGCAAACAAGGGCAAAATAATCGCATACGCACGCACCCAGGCAGCACGTGCTCGGTCCCCCATCGGTTTTCCACGAAATACCTCGACGGCATCGGCGGCCACGCGGGTGTGTCCTGCGTTCGCCGAGAAGAACGTCGAATACAAAACCGCCACAGCCCCGAACAGGAAGAACCACTTCGTCCACGCACCGAATAAGGGAACGTACATCTCGGCCAACATTTCGATCATTTCGGCTCCCGCCGGCACCAACCCTTCACGATGCAAGACGGCTGCCCCCAACAGGTAAAAAGCCAATGTCGCAAACGTGTAAATGACCATTGAGCCGAAGGCGTCGATTCGCATGATCCGCATCCAGCCGCGGGCGCGTTCGGCCCACTCGCGGCTTTCGTCTCGCGGACCGGTATATCCCGCGTAGCCCTTTTCCAAACACCAATAGGGATACGTGATCAACTCGTTGGTACCCATTCCGATGATCCCGAACGTAGCCAAAGCGGTGGCCAGCGGATTCAACTTGCCGACGGCCGGAGGCAAACGGAACGCCAATCCCGATGCGATCTCGTGCCAGCCAACGGCCCATTCCGGTTGTAGCTGGATCGCCGCCACGCAGAAAACCGTTACCACCGTGAAGGCGACGACCAAAGCCGTGCACACGTGTTGGATGAGCGCGTACCTTCCGACAACCAACAGCACAATCGTGATCAGACACAACAAACAGGCCCACACGACGTCGTCGGTCATACCGTATCCCGGCTGCCCGTAGTCGGGCCGCGGACGCCCCATTTTGCGTTGGACTTCCGAAGCGAATTCGCCACCGGAAAAGCCGGCTTCGGTGAGCGACTTTTCGATCCTAGCCTTCTCGGCGTCCCAGGCGTCTTGATCTTTCATCAATTGCACGAAGCTGCCGTCGATAGGCACGGCCATCGCCAGCGCCTGGCCGACACCGTGGGCAATGCCGCCCAACTGGGCGAGGCTGACAATGAACATCACCAGCCAATACCACAAGACCCAGTTCACGCGTAGTCGCGGGCCGGGCAGCTCGTTCAAAGCAGCCAGGGTCGGTTGTCCCGCGACGACCGCGTATCGGCCCAATTCGACCTGGACGAACACCTTGATCACGCAGCCGATCAGGATCAGCCACAACAGAGTGAAGCCCGCCTCGGCGCCGGTGCGGGTTGTGGCGATCAGCTCCCCCGACCCGACGACGGCTGCCGCGATGATCATTCCGGGACCGAGTCGACGCGCGATCCCCCAAACATCTCGCGGCGGATCTTCTTCACGACCGGAGCTGCGTCGCTCGACCAGCAGCTCGCTTCTCGTAGAACGGTACCCGTCGTCCTGCGACGTGCTTCCCATCCCAGGCCCTCGCCTTCATTCCGGCTGATGTCGTTGAAACGCCGACGCAAACGCCGTTTGCGTGTCGCCATTGTGTGTTGCCGAAGAAAGCTGTGCAACCAAATAGAAAACCGCGTGCAGAGAATCCACTCTCGGCACGCGGCGCACCTCTTGCTGTTCAGCGTCGTATAGGTCAGCGAACGACGGGACGCGAAACGGTCTTGGCGGACCAACCGTCGCTTGTAGTCGGTTTCGAAGCCACGGTCGCGGCGCTGTCCGAAGATTCTGTCGGTTCGTCCACCCGCCGATCCGTAATCGAAATGATGTGTTCCGGCGGCACGCCGAAATCAATCTCCGGGGCTTGCAACCGAGGTGTCGGTACGACACGTCCAGGCAGGGGGCTGCGGGCCTGCATGTCGAGCGGTACCTCTCCTTGGGACTCCTCGATAATGATCTCTTCCGATGCGGTTTGCTCGACCATGGCGTCGGCAGGCGCAAAGGCCGAACCGGCACGCGATCGGGAATGACCGGCTTGCGATCCGCACTGCGTACATTGCGCATGCATCTCCGTCGGTCCGGTGTAATCGTACGGCGAGGCACACATCCGGCATCCGGTCAGCCCGACGAGTGCGAGCAGTCCGCCCAATACCGCGAATGTTCGTGCGAACATACTTTCCTCTTTCAGCGTGTCAAAAAGCACGGCCGGTGGACATCTCGACAAACAGACACAATGTCTGCCGGTAGTTATGTCGGCAGTACAACCCGCACAATCCGAATATTTTTTCTACTCTGCGCGCAAATCTGCCCGCTTGGACTTTTCGACATGAAACCGGCGCTCGAACGGCATCTCCCATTTAAAACTTTGGCCAAACTGTCCAACTTGCCGCTCCCTCCGCGGGAGACTTTCAGGGGGTCCACAGACGCCCGATCACCCCTCTATCGAGGACAAAAACGGTGCTATCCGGACGAGAACATCAAGATTGCCGGCATGGCCCCCAATTTCCCCCTAAAGGGAATTTGCCCATCACGAAACGGCTGCATACAATCTGCCGACTTACAATCGGTTCCTCACCAATTCCCACGGGTCCATGACCGATCCGGCTCCGATTCGACGAAAACACGAGGCGGGCGAAGCATACCCCGCCCCCTGCCGGTAATCGTCAAGGGAGTCGGTTCACCGACCCGCAAATCCACACAGGTGGCGGTTGTTGTTCTCCCGCTTGTAAGCCGGGAATCACTTTGTTTCGTTCCGTTGATGCTACGTAAAGCAGAGGGTGTCTCCATGAAGCGTCGTCATTTCCTTGCTGCGGCCGGAGCGGCTACCGCCGGGTTCGTCGCGACCGGTTCGTCGAACGTCCGGGCCGAAGACCGTCCGGCTGAAAAGCGCTTACAGGTTTATGTGTGCGAAGAGTGCGGGGCCATCGTCGAGGTCGTCGAACCCGGCCCGCCCACGTTGGTTCATTGCGGCAAACCGATGAAGCTCTTGGAAGAGCAGACAACCGGCGAAGGTGCGGCGAAACACGTCCCCGTGATCGAGAAGATCGAGGGCGGCTACAAGGTCAAAGTCGGCTCGATTCCGCACCCCATGACCCGTACCCATTACATCGGCTGGGTCGATTTCTATGCCGACGGCCAGACCCATCGCCAGTACTTGCCTGTCGAAGGGGCCCCTGAAGCGGTATTCAAAGTCGATGCGTCCAAAGAAATCTCTGCCCGCGCGTACTGCAACCTGCACGGGCTGTGGAAAAGCGTCTGATTCGGCGACCGTCCCTTACCCCGGACGTCGGACTGAACTCGAAATATAGTGCGGACGTGAACCGTCGCGGTTCCGTCCGCTTTCTTTTTTGGGCATTCCGATAACTCAAGGCGTCTCGTTCCAGTAATCATCCCGCGCAATAATAAAGCCGATCCGCTCATTGCGAACGGATCGGCTTGGACTTTTTCTGATTCTTACGCTTCACGTCGGAGGCAACAGGGCCACTCCTCCGCCGAAAGCTGAGAATTTCTTACCGGTCACTCACAAGCGGGCTCGCAGGCCGGTTCGCAAGCGGGCTCGCAGCAAGCCTTCTTCGCGGCGCACTTCGCACGAATGCGGGCCAACAGGCCGACGCGTTCGCAGCAAGCAGGCTCGCAAGCCGGTTCACAAGCTTCTTCGACGGGTTCGCAAGCAGGCTCTTCGCAGGCCGGTTCGCAAGCGGGCTCGCAGCAAGCCTTCTTCGCGGCGCACTTCGCACGAATGCGGGCCAACAGGCCGACGCGTTCGCAGCAAGCAGGCTCGCAAGCCGGTTCGCAAGCTTCTTCGACGGGTTCGCAAGCAGGCTCTTCGCAGGCCGGTTCGCAAGCGGGCTCGCAGCAAGCCTTCTTCGCGGCGCACTTCGCACGAATGCGGGCCAACAGGCCGACGCGTTCGCAGCAAGCAGGCTCACAAGCCGGTTCGCAAGCTTCTTCGACGGGTTCGCAAGCAGGTTGCTCGCAAGCGGGAGCACAAGCCGGTTCACAGCAAGCCGACTTTCCCTTGAAAATGCCAGCGTCGGCGGCCAGCGCGACACCGAGCACCACGGCCAACGCGGCGACGCTCGAAACTACGATGCGGTTCATTCGACGTTCCTCCAAACTGATAGGGACCGTAGCGTACAATCGATCCAAACAAATAGCCGTTCGACAATCCTCTGAGACTTCCCCCCAACCGGCGGCCAACAGGCGGGAAGCCGCCTACTCGCACCACACCTCCTAAGAATCCCAGCCAGCGCCCTGTCCTAAATTGAGTAGGCCGGGAAAGGAATGCGGTTCAGGTTATCCAGAACGATAAACTAGCAAGGATAAGCCGTTTGTCAAGAGTCTGGCGGGCAAAATGGGTCATCTGTTACATATACGAAAGACTTGACGTCTTCTCGGTCGGCAGTCCACATAGACGGGATTGCGCAGTGAAACGGCCCTATGTCCGGATCGCCTCCCATCGTCACCACCTTTCTGATCGCATGCCATACAAAAAGGCATCGGCCGAAATCAACCGATGCCTACGCCCTCATATTTGTCTAGCCCCCCGAGTCGAGGGGCTCTCGATCAGCGGGTTTCCGGTGCCGATTCGCCAGTGTCCGGCGTCTGGGCTGTGCGAACGGCCCCTGTGACGCGTTGGCGTTCCGCCATCGCGCGACGTTCGATTTCCAGCGCCAATTGCTGGTATTTCCGCATGGTTTCTTCCATATCTTCGAAGTTCAACAACAAAGGCGGTTCGCCGGGGAAAACTTCAGCCGCCATTCCGGCAATACGCCAGCCTTCCGACTCTTTCCGCAGCATCCACACGATCTGGTCGGATCGCGGCTTCCCGGTGTCGTCCAAGTCGGTCCATATGCTGGCGACGCGGGCGCCGTCAGGCGGAAGGAGTTCGACTTCGCCGACTTCGTACTTGGCCGTATCGCTTCCCTTGGGGCCCAGGTTGAAGCCCATTTTGCCGATCTGTTCCCGGGCCTGACTGCTCAACAAGGCGGTCACTTTTTCGTCGTCGCCGGTCCGAATCGCCTCCATGAATTCTCGTGCGGCAGCGGCAGGACTGGTTTTCGATGTCTCGTTTGCCGCGGGGTCGGCTTGCTGACCACTCTCCGTGGGGTTTGCCGAATCCCCTTTCGAGCATCCCATCACCAAAGCCGTCAACAGCAATCCGCACACACCGAATCGTGCCAAGCGTACCATTGAATATCCTCCCTGAACACGTTTTCTGCGCTTCGTATCTCGGTTCGCGCCGTCGCCCTGGATTCTTCTGGTCGAGACGTTTTCGCCAACAGAATCGGTCACGCAGTGTCGCAATATCAGCGTGATCGGTCAAGCGAGATTTCGCCCCCATTAGGGAAGGGCAAAGACGCAACATCGCAGATCCCCCCCGAAAGTGTCAGCCTATTAATTCATCGAGCCCCCACAAAATTCGTCGGGGCGTGCGTTCCGCCGAATCGCCGACTAAAATGCAACCGCGTCGACCGGTTCTTCCTGCCTCCCCACCAAGTCTTTTTCTTTCCCATGAGAGGTCGTCGATGAATCCGCGAACCATCGTCGCGTTGATGTCTTTGCTCTGTGTGTTCGATACGGCAAGTCTCCTTGCGGACGATTTGCTGCCTATCGAGACCGTCGAGCTCGGCAACCGCCAAGAGTTCCGGGTCAACGGTCGACCGTTCATTCCGATCATGATTTGGTTGCAACCGGCCGAAAACTTTGAGACCGCGCGGCGATGCGGCATCAACACGGTCGCCGGATACTGGCCGGGATCGAGCGGAACGAAAGACGTCACCGAGTACGTCTCTCTCGTGAAAGACGCCGGGCTATACGCGGTCGTACCGTTCTCTCCCGACCTTCGAGGGAACGATCACGTGCTGGGCTACATCCATGGTGACGAACCGGACCTGCCACACCAAGTAAGCGACGCTGAAGTCATCCCTGCCGAGAACCTGCGGC
This sequence comes from Thermostilla marina, assembly GCF_054657455.1. Lineage (NCBI taxonomy): Bacteria > Pseudomonadati > Planctomycetota > Planctomycetia > Pirellulales > Thermoguttaceae > Thermostilla > Thermostilla marina. Next base: position 3,509,157 of record NZ_BAAHYR010000001.1, read on the forward strand.
TGAATCCGAAAGCGCCCTTGTGGAAACTCGTCGATGGAGTGGAGACGTCGTGGTCCGTTCTCGATCCTCTCGCAGGTGCGCGCGTGACCATTCGCCCTGCCGAGCCATCCGAAATTGTCGAAGTCGGCGTTTCACTCACGGTTTCCACCGGCCTGAGTGTCGCGAAAGAAATCGTGTGGTCCAGCGGCGGACGCGAGCTCGTGCGACAATCGTTGGCACCGAAAAAAGGCATTCAAACGGTCCGTCTGCCCAAACCCGTCCGTGTTGAAGAGTTGACCTTCGAGATTGTTCGCGTCGACGAGGGTGCCAATGTTTGGGGATCGCTGGGAGAGGTCGTCGCCAAGAACGAAGCCGGCGTGAACGTGCTCGAGTCGCCGCCGCACAACGTACCGCGTGCCGCCCCAGACAAGGTGCTCGAAGAATACCGGCGAATCAAAGAAGGCGATCCCTCGCGGCCGGTGTTCGTCACCTTCACGGGCTATTTCCATCCGCATTTCGGCAAGTGGGACGACGCGGAACGGTCGTCGCTCTATCGTGCGTATATTCAAGCGGCCGACGTGGTGGGATATGACATCTATCCCATCTACGGGTGGAACAAGCCGGAATGGATCGAGTTGGTTTACGGGGCGACCGGCATGCTTCGCGAGCTTGCGGCTCCACGGCCTGTGTACGCCTGGATCGAAACAAGCAAAGGCGGCCAATACACAGGACCGTTGGAACGCCAAAAAGAGGTCACGCCCCGGCATATCCGCGCCGAAGTGTGGATGGCACTTTGTAACGGCGCGAGGGCGATCGGCTACTTCACCCATGTGTGGCAACCCTCGTACAAGCAATTCGGGGTTCCGCCCCAAAACCAGCAAGCGTTAGCCGAAATCAACGCACAAATCACGCGACTGACCGACGCTTTGACGGCGTCGCCTTTCGTCGGCATCACGACACAAACCGAGGACGATACGCGGGTCGCCGTTCAGGCAACGGAAACGGCAAGCGTGTGGTACGTGTTCGCGGTCAATTACGACCACCGCGAACGCGCCACGACGGTTCACTTCCGATTTCCGAAATCAACGCCGTGGCACGAATCGACAACGATCACAGTCGTCGACGAAGCACGAACCATCCCGTGTCGAAACGGTGAATTCGAAGACCACTTTGGAGCATTCGACGTTCACATCTATCGGATTCCCAAACCGGCAAACTGACGAGAACACCTCGTGTCGCCGTCGGGCAACCGGGAAGTTTTCGGCTTCTCGCATGTCAAAGGGCATCGCCGGTTTGCGCAATTTGTAGTTGGTTGCGTTGCCGTTTGCGGCAGATTATCTTGCTCAAGAAGTCGTTCGTCATCGACTCGTCGAGGCGAACACCGTTTGGGGGGTTGTGGCCGAGGCGGCCTTTCCGCTCCGGCAGGATATGAACTGTGTCTTTTGCCGAAAGGTGCTTTCCATGAGTCGTTACGCGATGAGTCTTTCCCTCGTGTTTTGCCTGGTTGTCGGCGCGTCGTTACAGTCCGCCGAGCCGCCCAAGGGACATCCCGACAGCAGCGATTGGGACGATGTGTTCGCGGCGGATCTCTCCAACGCCGTTTATCCGGAAGGCGTCTGGTCATTCGACGACGGAATTCTGACCGCCACCAAAGACGAAGCCATTTGGACAAGCCGTGAATACGAGGATTTCGTGTTGGACCTCGAGTTCAAGACCGCCGAGGGTACCAACAGCGGCGTCATCGTCCATTGCAGCGACATCAAGAACTGGATTCCGAACTCGGTCGAAATCCAAATCGCCGACGACTACGCCGAAAAATGGGCGAATGCCCCGGCCACATGGCATTGCGCCGCGATCTTCGGACATCTGGCCCCGAAAAAATCGGCCGTCAAAAAGCCCGGGGAATGGAACCGGATGACGATCACCTGCAAAGGCAGCCTGATTTACGTCGTCCTCAACGGCGAACTCGTCACCATGATGGACATGCGGAAATGGACCTCGGCCAAGACGAATCCCGACGGCAGTGAGATTCCGCCGTGGCTCAACCGCCCGGTTGCCGAACTACCCCTGAAAGGCCGCATCGGCTTCCAGGGAAAACATGCCGGGGCACCGATCTACTTCCGCAATCTCAAGATCCGCGAGCTGAATTGACCCGGTTCGCGCATCTTCACAAAGATACGCCCCGACTCTCCGCTCCGAGCGAGATCGAGTCGGGGCATCGTTTCGCTCACACAGGAGGACGGTTCCCATGAAGCGACGTCGATTCTTGAAAACGGCAGTAGCCGGACTTGCCGGCGTTTCGATGCTCCGCGGGATCGGTACGGCCTGGGCGGCCGAGCCGGTCAAGCGTGTGGCCTTGATCGGTTCCGGCTGGTACGGCAAGAGCGCGCTGTTGCGGTTCATCCAGGTGGCCCCGGTCGAGGTCGTCGGGCTGTGTGATGTCGATCGCAAGATGCTCGACGATGCCGTCGAATTGGTTGCGTCGCGGCAAGAATCGGGAAAGCGTCCTCCGGCCTATCACGATTTCCGGCAAATGTTGTCCGAACAACGGCCCGAAATCGTCCTTGTTTCGACGCCCGATCACTGGCATGCCTTGGCGATGATCGAAGCGGTCAAGGCAGGCGCCGACGTCTACGAAGAAAAGCCCGTCAGCGTCGACGTCGTAGAAGGCCAGGCGATGCTGGCGGCGGCACGCAAGTATGGACGCGTCGTCCAAGTGAACACGCAACGACGAAGTACGCCGCACCTGATCGAGGCTCGCGATCGCGTGATCCGCGAAGGTTTATTGGGCAAGGTCGGGCATGTGGAGATGTATTGTTACTACCACATGCGGGCGAGGGGAAATCCGCCGAATTCACCTCCCCCGCCCCACTTGGATTGGGACATGTGGAGCGGACCGGCACCGCTGCGTCCCTACAACGAACTCATTCATCCGCGTCGTTGGCGTTCCTTCAAAGAGTACGGCAACGGCATTTTGGGTGACATGTGCATCCACATGCTCGACACCGTTCGTTGGATGCTCGATTTGAAATGGCCGAAGCGGATTTCTTCCCACGGCGGCATCTTCGTCGACAAGACGAGCATTGCCAATGTGCCCGACACGCAAACGGCCGTTTTCGAATTCGACGATCTGACGGCCGTTTGGCAACACCGCACGTGGGGGCATCCGGTCGATCCCGATTATCCGTGGGGTGCCACGCTCTACGGCGAAAAGGGAACCCTCAAGATCAGCGTTCACCGATACGACTTTCAGCCCTACGGTAACGGCACACCGCTTCACGGCGATGTGTTGTACGAGCTTGAGGAATACCCGGAAGACAAGACCGAAAAGGATTTGGAAAAGCACGTCGCCCCTGCGATGCGGCGTCATATTCGCAACTTTCTGGACAACGTCGCCAGCCGCGGTCGGCCGGTGGCTGACATCGAAGAGGGCTTCATCTCGAGTGCAAGTTGTATCTTGGCCAATCTGTCGTTGGAACTCGGGCGATCCCTGACATGGGACGCCGAACGCCAGCAGGTCGTCGGCGACGAAGAGGCAAATGCCCGGCTGGCACGTCCCTATCGCGAACCGTGGGTTCATCCCACGCCCGCGAACGTGTGATCAGGTGAATGGCCCCAAGGGAGCCAGGAAAACGCCGAAGCGGCAATCGGCCCGGTGTCATTTTCGGGACACCGGGTCGGTGCTGCATTCATCGCCTGCACATTCACCACACGTCGATCGCGGCGAATCGTTCAGCGACGGAGCCGCCGGACCGAGCGAAATCAGGCGTGTCCCCACCGCGGGACACTGCTCGCACCCCGAACAACAGACAGCCCCCGGGGTTCGCTTCGGCAGGAACAAACGCCGTACAAGATATACGCCCGCCGCAGCAACTGCCCCCATGACGATCCAATCTTGCCAGGCCGCAAACATCGCGGCACCTCCATCGTTCACGTGATGTTTTCCCGAGGTCACCCCAAAAGGGCGTCGGAAATTCGAAACGTCACCCAGGCCCCCAGATATGCCAGCAAGCTCATATACGTGAACGCGAAGATCGGCCACCGCCAACTTCCCGTCTCACGCCGGATCACCGCCAGCGTGGCAACGCACTGGGCGCACAAGGCGTAGAAAACCATGATCGAAAGGGCTACCGGCAGCGTGAATACGGGGCGATCCGTTCCTTCCCATGTCGCCGTTCGCAAGCTCTGTCGCAACGGCGAATCGTCCTCACCGTCTGCCGGCTCGCCGGTCGAGTGAAACATCACGCCGAGTGTGGCCACCACGACCTCTCGGGCGGGAAACGATGCCAAAACCGCCGTCCCGACTCGCCAATCCCACCCTACAGGACGCACGACCGGTTCGATATACCGGCCCATCCGGCCTAACCAGCTTTGCTGCTGATACGCCAAGTCGATCTCACGTTCGAGACTCGCCAACTCCGCCTCGACGGCAGTTCGCTCCGGAGCATCGAGCGACAGCGACTCGAGAGACGCCGTCAACTCGGCCCGCCGCGCGGCGAACGGAGCTTCGACCTCGGGCGGCCTCGGATAGTACAAGAGCGCCCACACGACGATGGACGTCGCAAAGATCAGGGTTCCCGCCGAACGCAGAAATACCCAACCGCGTTCCAAGACGCGCCATGCTACCGTGCCGATATCGGGCAACTTGTACGACGGTAATTCCATCACGAAGGCGGTGCTTCGCCCTCGCAACAGGGTGCGCCGCAATACAAAGGCCACACATACCGCTGCTACGATTCCCAGCAGGTACAAGGCCGTCAGCACCAATCCTTGCAGACCGATCCAACCTCCCAAGAAGCGAACGTCGGGTACGAATACTGCGATCAACAAGGCGTAAACCGGCAACCTCGCCGAACACGTCATCAACGGGGCTACCAAGATCGTCGTCAACCGGTCCCGCTCGTTTTCGATCGTTCGCGTGGCCATGATGCCCGGCACGGCGCAGGCGAAACTCGACAGCATGGGAATGAAGGCCTTGCCCGAAAGTCCCAGACGGACCATGAACCGGTCCATCAAGTACGCGGCGCGGGCAATGTATCCACAGTCCTCCAGAATCCCCAGGAACACGAACAGAATCAGAATCTGCGGCAGAAAGACGACCACCGCCCCCACTCCGCCGATTACTCCGTCGACCAATAGACTTTGCAGCGGCCCCGGGGGGACGACCGTTGTCGCCGCCTCACCGACATACCCGATGGCCGACTCGATTAGTCCGATCAACGGATCGGCCCCGGCAAATATCGCCTGGAACATCGTCGTCATCACGACGGCGAACACGAACATGCCCCACACCGGATGCGTCAACAGAGCGTCGAGCTTGTCCGAAAGGGTCGTCGGATACCGCTCGGGCACCTCGACCGCCCCGCTAATCAGTTCGCGAACACAGGCGTAACGGATTTCCGGCTCGACGCCGGGAATCCGAATCCCGGCCTTCTTGAGCCGCTCTCGCGACTCTTTCAATCGCACAAGCCATGGATCTTCGGCGTGAACACCCAACGATTGCGTCAAAAAGCCCGAAACATCCAACAAAAGCCGAACCGCCAAATACCGTTTGACGCTGGGAGACACCGCTTCGCGATGATCTTCCCCGGCGTTCTCGGTATCGGCCCCCCAGCCCCGACGATCGAGTTCCAAGACTCGCTGGAACGGCTCGGCCGCCGCCAATTCGGCCGACAGACCGGCAACCTCTTCCTCAAACGCCGCGGGGAACCGACAACAATAGGGGTTCGACGTAACGGTCCTTTCTGCCGTGCGTTCGAGCACCTCTCGCAATCGATCGATGCCACGCCGGACGTTCGCCTGCACACCGACGACCGGCACCCCCAAACGCGAAGCGAGTTTGTCGAGATCGAGTTTCACATGCTTGGATTCGGCGACGTCGAGCATATTCACGGCGACGACCACCGGCAGCCCAAGCTCGAGAACCTGCGTCACCAGGTACAGGTTGCGTTCCAGGTTTGAGGCGTCGACGATACACAACACGACGTCGACCGGATCGCAATCGCTGAAGCGGTTCAAGAGCACGTCGACGGCGACCATTTCGTCGCGGGAACGTGGGGCCAAGCTGTACAGCCCGGGAAGGTCAACCAGCTCGAACGCCTTTCCGTTCGACTCGAATCGCCCCAGTCGTTTTTCCACGGTAACGCCGGGATAATTGCCGACCCGCTGCCGAACACCGACCAGCGCCGAAAACAACGTCGATTTACCGGTGTTGGGATTGCCGATCACCGCAACCGTAAACTTCTTCTTCCCGGTCGTTACCGCCATGACGCTCCCCCGCGGGCTCCCTTTTCTTGCGGGCTCGTTCCCACGTCACCTACGCCGAGCCATAACCCGATTCGGCTCGCCCCCCAATCCACATTGAGATCCGCTTCGGTCGCCGGCCGTAGCCGACACATTTTCCAAAACCCATAATACCGAGACTCAGTATCATTAACAGGCCGAACAGATATTACTTTTCTTCCCATTGGCTCGATCGGGTGGTCCTCTGCGAAACAAACGCCGTGAAGCCTGCCGCGTGTCGAAAGAAGTACGCCTACCCGACCGATTTCGACGATCCTGCGCCCGGGCGATGTACCAATACACCGAGGCGACGATTCGGACGCAGGCACAGCTTTTGACCTCGCACGCGGACGATGCACGGTTTGCCGGAGCGAAACATCTCGACGGGAACGCCGGGCTGCAAACCGAACTCTTCGAGCCGATGCACGTCGTCCGAGCCCCCGATCAGCTCGGCGATATACCCCGTTTCGCCCGGCTTCAGGTGGTGCAGCGGGACCAGCGAAGGATCATCCGTTATGCGTTGCTCCACACGGCGGAACGAGATCATTGAATCGACTCCCGGGTTGGGTTCCGGCCGAAATCGGCCAAGTCGCCATTATCGCAAAATTCCTGGAAAGCTCCACCCGCGGCTTCCCTCACCAACACCGCAAAGCAGCCGCGACTCATCCAGCCGAAACTGTTATTGATAGCGAGTCTCAAAAATTCTAGCATTGCAGTACCCAAATAGCAAGAGGGTTTCTCCCAAATTTCGCGGTGGGCATCTGGGACGGCGAAGCGATCAGAGAATTCCACCCAAAAACCGCAGAAAGCGTCGATTGCCGAGCAAGAAAAGGCCGGTCCGGCGACCACCAGGGTGGTCCTCACACGATGTGCGGTCGCCGGACCACGGAGAGCTACCAAAGGAGGCCCGATCAGGAGCTTGCCGCTTTCTTGCGAGTGAACAGGTCGTACAGAATCGGCAGCGTGATCTGCGTGAGCACACCAGAAACCAAGATTCCGCCGACGGTCGCAACTCCGACGCCCACACGAGGCTCGGCGCCGATACCGCGTCCCAAGGCCAACGGCAACATACCCAGCACTGCCGCCAAAGTGATCATCACGATCGGCCGGAAGCGATCGCAGGCGGCCTGGATCATCGCTTCGTGGCGTGCGACACCTTGTTCGACCAGCACGTTGAATTGGTCGACGATCAAAATGGCGTTGTTGACCACGATACCGGTCATCATGACAACGCCCATCATCGCAAACAGATCGAGGCTTTGGCCGGTCCAAGCCAGCGCCCAAATCGTACCCAGCAACGCGAACGGCACCGTCACCAAGACCAGAAACGTCCGCCGGAAGCTCTCGATGATGGCGGCCAATGAAAGGAACACGAGCACGACCGAGATGATGCCCGCCTCGATCAGGCCTTGGAAGCCTTCGGCCATCGTTTCATACACGCCGGCAAACGTGTAACGATAGCCGGGCGGCAGGGTGACTCGCTCATCGATCCCTTGGGAAATCAACTGAACCGCCGTCCCCAATGGAAGATCCGGAGCCAATTGGGCGGTCAGCTTCGTAATGCGTTCCTTATCCTTGCGGATGATCTGAATCGGAATGCGCCGTTCGTCGACTGCCCCCAAAGCGGCAAGCACGACGGGATGCCCCGGCCCGCCGGGGAAAAGAAATCCCTCGACCTGCTCTTTTCCTTCTTGTTCGGCAAACTTGACGACAATGTCGTAGTTTCGGGCGGTAGCCCGCGACTTGAACGTGCCGGCCTCGATCCCTTCAAGGTTGCCGCGCAAGACCATCCCCATTCCTAAGGCGGGCGTCCCCACATCGGCGAGAACTTCTCGCTTCGGTCGCACGCGAAGCTCGGGCTTGGGCGGTCGCACAGACGTATCCGGCGTCTCCACCCCCGCAATGTCTTGAGCCACACGCAGGCTCTCCAGCGCCAAGCGATTCAACTCCTCGAGGTCCTGGCCGGCTATTTCCATTTCGATCGGGTTCGACTGTCCGCCGATGATCGAGGTTTGCGTCACCGTCACGACGGCTTCGGGAAACCCGTTCATACGCCGCCGGACCTCGTCCATCAGGTCGAAAATCGTCTCGGGACGCTCGGTTCGCTGAGGGAATTTCAATAGCATTTGGGCCAAGTACACGCCTTCGCTCGATTGGCCCAAGGTCCCTTCCGCCTTACCGATGGTCGTCAACACGTGTTGCAACCGCGGCACATCGGCAATGCGACGCTCGGCTTCGGCCACGCGTTGCATGGTCGCATCGAGACTGTAGTCGGTCGGAAATTCAAGCCGCACGTAAACTTCGCCTCGGTCGGAGTCCGCGAAAAAGCCCGCTCCCACTTTCTTGGCGGCCACGAGAAAACCGTGCGCCATCAGCCCCAAAACAGCCAGGATGACCAGCGCCGCGGCCCACCGACGCCTTTCGCAAAAGTGCAGGAACGCCCGATACACGCCGACGAGCCGATTGAACATACCGTCGAACTGCCGTCCCAGCCATTTCAACAGCGAACTGTGCCCCGAATCGGCCCGCAAGATCAGCGAGCACAACATGGGCGTCAGCGTGAACGAGATGAACAGCGAAACGACCGTCAAGATCAACATCGTCAAGGCTAGAGGGGCGATGAACAGACCCACCCGGGTTTTCATGACGGCCAAGGGGAAAAGCACGACCACATTTGTCAACGCGCTGGCCAGAACGGCGATGAACACTTCACCCGCACCGAGCCTTGCCGCCTCTTTGGGATCATTCGATTCCTGAAGACGACGGACGATCGCCTCCAAGACGACGATCGAGTTGGTTACGAGGATACCGACGGAAAGCCCGATGGCGATCAACGTCGCCAGGTTGAGCGTGTACCCCACCGCATGCATGAAGAACAGGCTAATCACGATCGTCAACGGCATCGTGATCGCAACGACGAACAAGGTCCGCAAGTCGTACAGGAACAGGAACAGAATCGCCGCGGTCAGCACGATACCGATCGCAACGTTCTTCCAGGCGTCGAGGTTCGTCGCTTCGATGAAGGTTGCGTCGTCGGTGACCCAAACGAGCTTCATGCCCGCGGGCAACTGCTCGTTGATCGCCTCCATTTTCTCGCGCACGGCGTTGGCAACGACGACGGCATTGGCGTCGGCCTTTTTGACCACCTTGATCGCCACGCAAGGCTTGCCGTCCAAAAGCGCTTTCTGCCGCATTTCGGCAGTCGAGAGCACGACCTTTCCGATGTCGCGCAGATAACAACGCCGCCCCTCGCTGTTGGCGATTTCCAAATCGGCCATCGCCTCGATGGTCTCGTAATCGGCATCGAACTTGACGGAATACTCCTTTCCGTTGTCGCGAATTCGCCCCGCTGGAATCGACCTTACCGCCCCGCGGATCGCCTGGACTATGTCCATCGTCGAAAGGCCGCGAGCCGCAAGTTTGTCGCGGTCCAATTCGACATGCACTTCACGTTCGGCACCGCCGACCAGTTGCACGTCGGCGACACCCTGGATCACCGTCAAACGGTCCCGAAGCTCATTGTCGGCAAAGTCGTATAATTCTTCGATCGACAGATCGCCCGCCAAGGCCATCGTCACGACGGGCTTCGCATTGATATCGAACTTCTGGATAATTGGATCTTCGACGTCCTCGGGCAACTCGGAACGTACCAGGTCGATCTTTTCCCGCACGTCGGTCGCAGCGATGTCGACATCGACGCCCATCTCGAACTCGAGCAACGTCTGGCAGACGTTCTCCATGCAGATCGAGCTGACGTGCTTCAATCCTTCGACCGACGAGACGGCATCTTCGAGACGTTTCGCGACATCCACTTCCAACTCATCGGGTGCGGCCCCCGGATATACGGTAACCACCGTGATAATCGGCACGTCGACCTTGGGCATCAATTCCAAGCCCATGTTTCGGTAGGCATTGATTCCCAAGAGCGTCAGCCCGATGATCAGGCAGCTCGTCGCAACCGGTCGTTTGACGGCGAAATCCGACAGGATCATTGCTCGCCCTCCTGCTGGTCGACTACCCGCACCGGATCCCCATCGTCAAGCATCGATTGCCCCATGACGACCACGGGTTGTCCCGCTGTGATTCCGGAAAGAACCTCGCGGAAGCCGTCTTGGTCCCACCCGAGCGAAACGGGCACCATCTTCGCACGACCGTCGACGACCATGAACACGACCGACCGCCCCAATCGCTCCAAAACGGCCTTACTCGGCACGCCGACACCGCGGCGAGAATCAAAGACCAAAGTTACATCCGCCAGACAGCCGGGCACGACTTCGGCCGGCGGTGACGTGATACGCCCCTTTACTTGGAACGTCCGCAGTTTCGGCTCAACCACCGGACTCTTGTACGTGACCGGTAACTCTCCCAAATCGACCGTGCCGACACGCACGCGCATGATCGTCTTGCCGGGCTGAACTCGCTCGTAATACTCGGCGGGCACGAACACGCTCACTTCCAACTGTGACAGATCGTCGATGCGAACCACCGGCGTTCCCGCTCCGGCCATTTCTCCCGGCTCTTTCATCCGTTGCGAAACGCGACCGCTGACGGGCGCCTTCACCTGCGAATCGGCCAAATCCTTCTCGGCAATCCGCAGATTCAGTTTGGCCTGTTCGAGCTGCGCCTTCGCCAGATCAATCAACGTGCGGATATGGCGTACCTCGGCCTCGAGCGACTCGACTTGCAACTGCTGATGCTCGACAGTCTGCCGGGCAATTGCGTTCCGTTCATTCAAGTCGCGGTATCGCTCCAAATCGGTTTGCGCTTGACTCAATGCGATTTGCGTCTTTTCCAACAGTGCCTGTTTTTCTGCGACCGCGCATTCGGCCACGCGAACCTGCTCTTTCGCAATTTCGACCGCATTTTTCAGCTTGACGGAATCCGTCTGAAACAAGACGGTCTTGCCCGCTTCGACATAGTCGCCTTCGTCGACGAAAATGTCGTCGAGCGTTCCCGGAATACGGGCGGAAACCAAAGCGAAGCGATCGGCCAAAACACTACCGGCGACCTGGAGGCGATCCTCGAAGGTTCGTTCCTCGGCAACCGCCAGCACGACCGACATTGCCTCGGCGGCCGACACCGGCTTCGCGTCGTCCCTCGAAGCAATCGGCTTTTCTTCTGCTCCCTGGTACCGTTCGGCAAACACCGCAACGACCGCGATCACGGCCGTAAACACCCCTGCACCAGCGATCCACGCCAAACGGCGGGTTGGTTGTCGACCTGCCATGTTGTCGTCCTCCCGAAAAATCGCAACACCCAGACGGTGTATCGCGTTTGTCCCCGCTTCTTTTTGTCCGTTGTCCCATCCCAAGATTTGTTGCCGCCGTCCGAAAGAACCGTCTCGCGGCAACATCTACTCGCGGCCCATCACAACTTCAATCGCCATTGGTCGCCTCGCGGACATGCGAACTCGACCATTGTGACCGTGCCGAATCGGTAAGAAATCCGCGCAAAAACGTGTCGAGAATGTGCTGTACACATTCTTCGCCGTCGCGACGGACGCCCGTGTCGAGCTGCCGCTCGATGAGAAAGTTCGTCGCCCCAATGAGAAGTTCGGCCGCCGTCTCGGCATCCAGTGCCCGCACGACGCCTTCCTCGATCCCCTGTCTCAAGATTCCCGCAATACGATCGATCGTACGGCGATCCCGCTTCCTCCGGGCACTGAAACAGATTTCTCGAACTTCCGACTGCCGGAACAAGAAGTCGAACAGCCCACGATGCTCGGCAAACAGGTCGAACCACATTCGCAGCGTTGCCTTGAGCTTCTCCAAAGCCGACTGTTCCGATCCTGCGATTCTGTCCCCCCGCGTCATCGCCGGCTCGATAATCCGATCGAAGATGTGCGTCACCAGATCCTGCTTGCCGGAGAAATAGTTGTAGATGCTCCCCTTGGCGACACCGGCAGCCTCGGCCACGCGGTCCATCGTCAACCCGTCGTAGCCGTGCTGCTTGAGCACCTCGATCGCCGCATCGGCGATCCCGTCCTTCATTGCCGCGGTCGCCAGCTCTCGGCACCGCTCGGTCAGATTGGCCATCGCGTATTCTCCAAGTGCGGACCAAACGCCTTTGAACTCGCCCCGGCTGCCCCAGTGAAACTATAGGTCACTCGCTCGCCTGCGCCGTCACCGTCAAAAACTCTACGTACCATTATATCGACCTGTTCGTTTTCGACAATGACTGTTCAGTCACTTTGGTGACGATACGGTTTAAGACTGAAGGTTCTGTGACGAAAGCGTCGATTATCGGAATAGCTCTTTTTGCGCCGATTACACCGGAAAAGCGGGACACGCCCCCTCATCCGATGTAGCAAGAGCAGAACGCCCAGGACACGAAGACGTAAGTCCCTGTATTTCCAACGGTTACAAACAACGGACAAACGAGCCTTCAGGGGGGAAACGACATGTTTGCGGGAAGGCCCCGTAGCGCGGCCGCCTTTGCGCTCGCCGCGATCGTCTTGGCATCAACCACAGGATGCATGACGAGCTTCAAGGAATGGATTCATCAAGGTTTCAAAGTCGGCCCAGACTACCACCAACCGGGGGTTGAAGTCGGCGAAGCCTGGATCGACAGCGAACAACCGGGCGTCAATACCGGTGAGATGGACTACTCGGAGTGGTGGACCGTCTTCAATGATCCCCAGCTCAACGAGTTGGTTCTCTCGGCCTACGAAGAAAACATCCCGCTAAAGATCGCTTGCCTGCGGATCCTTGAAGCCCGCTATCAATTGGGCGTTGCCCGAGGCTACTTGCTTCCTCAAGAACAGCAAGTGGTCGGCGCGTACCAACGCCAGCAACTTAGTCACAACGCCTACCCCTTCGGCGACTTCTCGAATATTCCCGGATTCCGCCTCAGCGCCGACGACTTCTCGCTCGGCGCCACGGCCGCGTGGGAACTCGATTTTTGGGGACGTTTCCGCCGGATGATCGAGTCGGCTGAAGCGAACGTCCAAATCCAACAGGAAGATTACCACGCCGCGCTCGTCCTCCTTCAGGCCGAAGTCGCGCAAAACTACATCCAAATGCGAACGGCCGAAGAGCGTTTGGCCTTGGCTCGCAAGAACGTCGAATTGCAAGAACGGACATTGCAACTCGTTCAAGCCCGCTTCGACCAGGGACTCGTCAGCGAACTGGACGTAAACCAGGCCAAAGCGATCCTCGAAACGACCCGCTCGATCATTCCGATGCTCGAGTTGCAACGTCGATTGGCACAGAACCGTCTGTGTACGCTGCTGGGCCAGCCGCCTCAAAGCCTCGACGACATTTTGCAGGGACCGGCCAAACTGCCCGAAGTACCGCCCGAGGTCGTGGTCGGGATCCCGGCCGATCTGTTGCGTCGCCGGCCCGACGTTCGCAAGGCCGAACGGATGGCCGCCGCACAATGCGCGCGTATCGGCGTCGCCGAGGCCGAATTCTACCCGCACATCGCCATTACCGGCCAAATCGCCTTTCAGGCGGACGACTTCGCCCACTTGATCAATACCGACAGTATTGCAGGAATGATCGGGCCGGCCTTCCGCTGGAACGTGCTCAATTACGGCCGTATCAAGAACCAAGTGCTCGCCGAAGACGCCCGCTTTCGCCAGGCCGTCTTAGGATATCAAGAGACCGTCCTGCGAGCCTCGGAAGAAGTCGAAGGCATGATCACGGCTTTCCTGAAAGAACAAGATCGCGTCCGCAAGCTCGAAAAGGCCACCGAGGCGATTGCAAAATCGGTCGACCTGGCCACGCTGCAATATCAGCAAGGGCTGATCGACTTCCAGAGGGTCATCGATTCTCAGCGTGCCCTGGTGCAACAACAGGATGCGTTGGCCGAAGCCCGCGGAAACGTGGCCCAACACTTGATTGCCGTGTACAAGGCACTCGGCGGCGGCTGGCAGATGTGCTTCCGGATGCAGCCCGGTGCGGTGCACGTCGTCTCGGAAACCATCGTTTCGCCGGCAAACGAAGAGGGTGAAATCGTCGTCGGCGATATGGGCACAGGCGAACAAGCCCCGGCGCCGACGCCTGCGTTCACTCCGGAAGAACCGGCTACCGCCCCGTCCCCTAAGAACGAGGCCGCGCCGCTCCCGGCTCCCGCTCCGGATGAAAGCAGCGATGCGCCGCTTCCTGAGCTCCCGCTCGTTCTCACCAATCGTGCCATGTGAGGCGCTGTGAGGCCGACGGTTCGCTCGCCGACCGATCCCCGTCACCGGTTCGTTTCAACACCGCCGGTGACGTTTCTATTTCTTGAAGCAGTGGAACCAAACGACCGGCCGAAGGGGAACGCACAAGCGGCTCATTGTCGACAGTCGACAGCCTTTCAATTCGCAACACATCGGATGGGTCCTGTCGCCTTACCCCGAAGACTGTTACATTAGGGACAGACTTAACAGCGAACACGCCACGCGGAAAAAACCATGCGTAAGGCGTCTATAGGGACAACGGCTCGGCCGTCCTTCGGCCGCCGCGTTCCCCACCGGACGCGTGCAATCGGGGCTCGATCAGCCGCCGGCTCGCATCGGTTCGAAATCGTTTCAAACCAAGGGAGTCGTCATGAACCGCAACCAACCATTGATCCACGAGGACTTCCTCTTGTCGAATGAACAGGCGCGTCGTTTGTACCACGACTACGCCGCGAAGATGCCGATCCTCGACTACCATTCACATTTACCGCCGGACCAGATCGCAAGCGACCATCGTTTCGAAAACTTGGCCCAGATTTGGTTGTACGGCGACCACTACAAATGGCGTGCGATGCGGGCGAACGGTGTGCCTGAACGGTTTTGCACCGGCGATGCCTCGGATTGGGAAAAGTTCCTCAAATGGGCCGAAACGGTTCCCAAGACGATTCGCAATCCGCTGTACCATTGGACGCATCTCGAGCTGAATCGCCCGTTCGGAATCAAGGATCGTTTGCTCTCCCCCGAAACCGCAGAGGGCATCTGGAAGGAGTGTAACGAGAAGCTGGCTCAGCCCGAATTCTCCTGTCGCGGCATCCTGAAGCAAATGAATGTCGTCGCGTTGTGCACGACGGACGATCCAACGGATTCACTCGAACACCACAAGGCCATCGCGGCCGATGCGTCGTTCTCGATCGTCGTGCTCCCCACGTTTCGGCCCGACAAGGCCATGAATCTCGATTCACCCGAAGATTTCAATCGCTGGGTCGACCGACTGGCGAAGGTGTCGGGCATGGAAATCAAGGACTACGACACCTTCATCGAGGCGTTGCGGTCGCGGCACGACTACTTCCACGAGATGGGCTGCCGCCTTTCGGACCACGGCCTCGAAAACTTTCCCGATGCCACTTTCAGTGCCACCGAGATCGCCAATATTTTCCGCGAAGCATCCAAGAATCGGCCGATCCCGTTGCCGGAGCGACACAAGTTCCGCATGGCGGTCCTGCTTGAATGCGCCCGCATGAATCACGAGAAGGGCTGGACACAGCAATTCCATGTCGGAGCGTTGCGGAACAACAACACGAAGATGTTCCGGGAACTCGGTCCCGACACGGGCTTCGACTCGATGGCCGACGGTCCTTTGGCCAAGCCGATGGCCCGGTTCTTCGATCAGCTTGCCCGTAACGACCAACTAACGAAGACGATCGTCTACAACCTCAACCCGTCGAAGAGCGACGTCATGGCGACGATGATCGGCAACTTCCAAGACGGCTCGGAACCGGGCAAGATGCAATACGGTGCCGCCTGGTGGTTTCTCGATCAGCGCGACGGCATGTTGCGGCAGATGGAAGTCCTCTCGAATTACGGCCTGTTGAGCCGCTTCGTAGGCATGTTGACCGACAGCCGCTCGTTCCTGTCGTTCACTCGTCATGAGTATTTCCGCCGCATCCTCTGCGACATGCTCGGGCGTGAAATGGCCGACGGCTTGATCCCGAACGACATGGAAGCCGTCGGCGAATTGGTGTGCGACATTTGCTACAACAACGCCGCCCGCTACTTCGGCTTCGACGTACCGCAAGACGTTCGTCCCTGACGGACAAATCGTTTTGCACGCGGCAGGTTTGGACGGTAGACTGCGTGTGGTCATTTTTCCGGTCGGCCGAAGTCAATATCACGACGGCGGCCGATCGGATCGTGCGCCGTCGTCCCACCCGTCAGTCGCCTTTCAGCGGGGGCCTGCCATGTTCGACTTTCTTTCCGCCTTACCGATCGAGCGCAGCGTACCTCGGCCGTTCATCACGTCGAACACCGATTGCAAGCGAGCACCGACTTTCGTGCTCTTCTCGTCTTTTGTTGCGTCGCTCGCGTTGGCGACTGCGTATCTAGGCGGGAACGCCCTGGCGTACAATCCACCGGTCGACACGGTCGACGGGGTGACGGTACGAATCGAGGGGCCGTCCGAAATCCGTACGATCGCCGAGCCGTTTGTCGCCAAGGTGGTGGTGGAAAACAAAAGCGATGCACCGCTACACGCCCGCGTTCGGCCGGGCGTGATCGACGATTGGTCGGCGGAACCGGCGGAACGTGATTTGACGGTTGCCGCCGGCGACACGGCCGCGGTTCAATTCTCGATTCAACCGAGCAAACAAACGCACAACGCTTGGTATCCCGTACACACCTTCGTGGTCGGCAAATTAGGCGAGAAACCTTGGGCTGCCCATCCGATCCTCCTATTGCAGGCAAAACACCCGAACCCGCCTACGGCAACACGGGTGTTGCCGTGGCTTCCCGTTTTGGTGGATGCCGAAAGCACGCTTGCCTTGTGGCAAATCCCCACCTATCGCGCCGTCGTCGAAGTTTTCGATCATCCGCCGGAAGTCATGCCAGTCGGTTGGAAAGGCGCCCACGCGACGAACGGAGCTTCCCTGGTCGTTGAGCCGGGAATCGTCGTCGGCGGCCGAGCCGAACCGGGGTTTCGTGAACATCCGCCGTGGAAAGACGGGCAGGCGGGAACGCTTACGATCGAAATTCCTCTCAAGCTTCCGAAGACGTCTCCCATCGTGCTTCGGTTCGCCAACGGCGTTCCGGACGATCACAGCGACGGCGTAACGTTCCGCGTGTCCGTCGTCCCGTTCGACGCGCCGAATGGAACATCGGGCGATCCGATCTTCGATCGTCACGTCGCCCCCGGAAAGTTCGAGAACGGCGAAGCGGACCTTTCGTCATGGGCCGGGCACGAAATCCGACTGCAATTGCAGGTCCACCCCGGCCCCAACAAAAACACCGGATGGGATCAGTGCTGTTGGGGTAGGCCGACTCTCGTGTGCGGAACACCGCCTTCGAAACCTCCGTTTCCGCCCGCCTCGAACGACGGTGCGGTCATTCTGGGCGGAGGCCGGATCGGTTCTCAACCATGCACGTATTGGGTTCGTCCCGGCAAGCGAGGACTGCTGGACGCCGTTGTCGGTATCGAATGCAACGGCAAGACGCTTTACCTCGACGGGTTCCACGTTCGCGTTCTCGGGATGAATCTCGAA
Organism: Thermostilla marina; assembly: GCF_054657455.1. Taxonomy (NCBI): domain Bacteria; kingdom Pseudomonadati; phylum Planctomycetota; class Planctomycetia; order Pirellulales; family Thermoguttaceae; genus Thermostilla; species Thermostilla marina. Next base: position 3,526,833 of record NZ_BAAHYR010000001.1, read on the forward strand.
GACGCCGACAGCCCATGCCAACTCCGAGAAATCACCATCGATCGCCCGGACGGCAAAACGCTGACGGCAACGCACGCGTTGTCGTCGCCGTTGGGCAACTTGACGCTTATCGGCACGATCACCGTCCGAAACGGCGTTCTCGACACGGCATTTCAATTGATCGAAGCGCCGCCCGATCGTCCCTGGTTTCATGCCTACATCGAAGAAATCGCACTGGGGCGTTGGAGTGAACCGATCGAGGCGGTCTACGCCGGACCGGGTAACGTCGTCGTGAAACCGGAAGCCTACCGGCTGCGTTTCGACGGCCATCGTCTTGCGACGTCGTTCGTGGGTACCGACCTCGGAAACGACTGGCACATCGTTCACGGAACGAACAACCCTCCCACCGAACTCGTGACCGCACCGGAACGGCGCCATGTGTCTCTGTACGTTCCTCATGATTCACGACTGACGATCATTCCGGCCGAGTCGGTATGGTCTGGAGCCTGCCGGTGGCACGATGTCAACGGCCTCGAAGCGGCCGACGGCGTGCCCGCGGCTGCCGGGCGATTCGTATTCGACCTCTGGGGAGGTCGCTACGCCGACAGCGACCGCGCTCTTCGAAAAAGCCTCCGGTACGGTCTCACACACAGCATGGTCGTGTGGCACAACTGGCAACGCTGGGGATACGACTATCGTCTGCCGGAAATCTATCCGCCCAATCCGCAATGGGGTACGGAAGCCGAACTGAAGCAAATGATCGAAACGTGCAAAGCAAGCGGGGTCCCGTTTGCTTTACACGACAACTACATCGATTTCTATCCCGATGCGCAGGGCTTTTCTTACAAGACCGTCATCGCCTTTGCGGCCGACGGGCGTCCCGTCCCGGCCTGGTACAACCAAGGACGTGACGCACAATCGTATCGGTATCGAGCCGATGCCGTCGAACCGTTCCTACGTGCCAATCTCGAGGTCATTCGGGCGAATCTCGCACCGACGGCGTACTTCATCGATGTTTGGTCCAGCATTCAGCCGTACGACTACTGGACTTCCGACGGACGATTCGTCGATCGCGTGTTTACACGGAATTCGTGGGGCGACCACTTTGCGTGGATTCGCGAATTCCTAGGCAACCACGCGCCGCAAATCTCCGAAAGCGGTCATGACCAGCTCATCGGAAAGCTCGACGGTGCCCAGACGAATCATCTGCGGGTAGGCGAACCGACCGAAGGTTATTACAAGTGGGCCGTGTGGAACTGGAAGTGCGCCGACGCCGAACGTATTCCATGGTTCGATGCCGCACACCACGATCGCTTCGTACTTCACGGAGCCGGTTATTCGGGGCGTTACCAGGCCGGACTCGACGCCAAAATGCACGGCATCTACAGCGACGATTACATCGCCACCGAAGTGCTTACGGGCCACCCGCCGATGGTGCCCGAGCCGTTTTCCAGAGATTGCGTTCGCAAGTACTGGCTACTCTCGACCTTCGCGCGAGCAGTCGCCTTGGATCGAATCCGAAACGTCGACTTCGTCGACGGGAACATTCACCGTCAATTCGTCGAATGGGAAAACGGAACTCGCGTATGGGTCAACCGCGGCAGCGGTGATTGGATCGTGAACGACCACATCTTGCCGTCGTACGGCTTTCTGGCGATCGGCCGTTCCCAAGATGGTCCGTGGTCGATTGCGATCGAAAAACGCAACGGTATCATCACCGAAATCTGCAAGACGGTGAAATCGATATATGTCAACGGACGCAAGCCGCATCGCGACCGTTTCCCGGCAAAAGTTGCGGTTCGCGGATTCCGTGATCTAGGCGACGGCAAATTCCAGCTCGACCTTCAATGGGACTGCGAGCGCCCTGTGCCTGCCGAGTACCGTCCGTTTTTGCACTTATGCGACGAACAAGGGGAGATCGTCTTTCAGGCTCAACACCAACCGAACATCTTCGACGGAACGCGATCGGGACGATTCGGCGCAGCGGCATTCGGTATCGTCCCGGAAGAACGGCGAGCGACCGCCGGACACTACGAGCTGCGTGTCGGCTTTTACATGCCTAACGGCGGACGCCGTCTGGACATCGAAGGCGTGCAAGACGGAGAACATCGCACACGGCTGGGTACGTTGATCGTCACTCCGAGCGAAAAGGGGCCGCAACTGGGGTGGGAACCGCTTCCCGCACAGGCCGATCCCTACGAACGACGCATCAATCCGACGGGCAAACCGATCGATTTTGGCTGCATTGTCACGGCCGGAGCCCTGAAGCTGGAACGAACCGGGGATACGCTTCAGGTGATCCCCCTTCCCACGCCGCCCGACGACACCACCGAATGCGAGCTCGTGTGGGATGCTCTCCCGTGGTCGGTTCCCCCGTGCTCCCGGATCGACTACCTGGACGAAGCGGGAAACATCGTCCGACAAGAAAGTCGCTCACCCATCGGCGGCCGATTGTCCTTGACGATTCCGGGGTCCGTGTTCGCCGTACAGCTCTCACCGTAATGGCGATGAACTCGGCAACCTTCGGATCGCCGTGCCGGCCGCGGAGAACGCCCCCTCCGAAAAAACAGAGCCTACCGCTCCCCAATACTCAGTGAGACGAATTGCTGCTATCATAGAACGTTTTGAAGCACGGCAGGGGAGACCCTGCCGCAACGGGTACATCGTTCTGTACCGTGGCGAACGTCGACTGACTGCGAGGAGCGGTAGCCGTGGACGACATTCGAGAACAATTGACGTCGGACCTTGCAGGCTGTAACAGCCTCGACGACGTCGAAGCCGTTCGCATCAAATACCTCGGTCGCAAGGGTCTCATAACGACGCTGGCGAAGAATACGGACTTCAGCAAGCTTTCTCCGGAAGAAAAACGGAGTTTCGGCCAGCGTTTGAACGCGCTCAAGAAATTCGCTGAAGAGGCGATTCGCCAGGCAAAAGAGGCAGCCAAGACAAAAGAGACAAGCGGCGGAACCGTTCTCAAGGATCTCGACCTCACGTTGCCCGGCACCGATCATCGCCGAGGATCGTTGCATCCCATTTCGCTGGTTCAGATGGAGCTGGAACGCATCTTCAAAGGACTCGGGTTTCGCGTGCTGACCGGTCCGGAAGTCGAACTCGAATACTTCAACTTCGACGCACTGAACATCCCCGGCGACCATCCTGCCCGCGATATGCAGGACACGTTCTGGCTAACCAACGGGATGCTGATGCGAACACACACGTCGGCGAACCAGGTACGTGCCCTACAGACGTACGGAGCCCCGATCCGCGCCATCTTCCCCGGGCGATGTTTCCGGTACGAAGCCATCGACGCCAGCCACGAGAATACGTTCTTTCAACTCGAAGGCCTGCTGGTCGATCGAAACATTTCGGTGGCCAACCTGATCGCCGTGATGAAAACCTTGCTCAGCGAGGTCTTCCATCGCGACGTAACCGTGCGGCTGCGACCGGGGTTCTTTCCCTTTGTCGAACCGGGGTTCGAACTGGATTGTCAATGTCTGCTGTGTCACGGAAAAGGCTGCTCGACCTGCAAGTCGACGGGGTGGATCGAATTGATCCCTTGCGGCCTGGTACATCCCAAGGTTTTGGAGCACGGTCGCGTCGATACCGATGTGTACAGCGGCTTCGCCTTCGGCATGGGACTCACGCGCTTGGCCATGATGAAATACGGAATTCCCGATATCCGTTTATTCAATTCGGGCGACATCCGATTTTGCAGTCAATTTCCTGCGAGCGTTTGAGCGGAAAATTCGAATAGCCCCGCGGCCGACGCGCATGGAATCGACGTCGGCGGCCGTTCGTGAAGCGACACCCGCTCGGCCCGCATCGGAGGGAGGTTTACTCGGTGAAAATATCGCTGGACTGGATCTCGGACTACGTCGATCTTTCCGATCTCGATCCGACGACGATCGCCGACAAGTTGACGCTTTCGACTGCCGAGGTCGAAGACCTGATCACCGTCGAGCGATCGGTCGAAGGGGTACTCGTCGGTGAGCTCGTCGAAGTCGAACCGATCACCGCCGAGGGAAAGACTCTGCACCGCGTGGTCGTCGACTGCGGGAAGCAGCGTTTCACAACCGTTTGCGGGGCTCCGAACGTTCGCTCGGGCATGAAGTCGGCTTTCGCGCCCGCCGGTGTGACGTTGGCCGGTGGAACGACCATCACGAAAAGCGAGCTGGCTGGACACGTCAGCGAAGGTGTGTTGTGCTCCGCGGCCGAATTGGGAATGAGCCGTTGGCACGAGGGAATTCTCGACCTGCCCGCCGACTTGGAAAACGGAGCACCGCTGAGCCGGTGGATCCCGCCGACCGACACCCTGATCGAGTTGGACAACAAGAGCCTCACACATCGTCCGGACCTTTGGGGACATTACGGCTTCGCACGCGAGTTGGCGGCGATTTTCGGTCGTCCGCTGCGCCCGCTCCCGCAGGTCGACTTGAGTCGTTTCGACAACCTACCGGCATATCCACTGAAAGTCGAAGATCCCGAAAACTGCCCGTGCTACGCCTGTCTGGATATCAAACTCGACGCTGCGGTCCCGTCCCCGTTGATCGTCCAACGCCGCTTGCACGCGCTCGGTCAACGAACCTTCAACTTGATGGTCGATCTGACGAACTACGTCATGCTCGAGATCGGCCAGCCGACCCATGCGTTCGACGGGGACTTGGTCCACGAGATTCGTGTCGCACCGATGGGACAACGCGGCACGTTCGTGACTCTCGACGGCCAAGAGCGTGAAATGCTGCCGGAGGACCTGCTCATTTGGAACGAAAAGGAACCGGTCGCCTTGGCCGGCGTGATGGGCGGCTTGCACAGCGAGGTCACCGCCTCGACCCAGCGCGTTCTGCTCGAATCGGCGAACTTCAAAGCGGCGAGAATCCGCAAAACTTCGGTCCGTCTCGATTTGCGTACCGATTCGGCCCAGCGATTCGAAAAGAGTCAACCGCCGGTGATCGTCAAATGGGCGGTGGCTCGAATTCTCGCCTGTATCGAAGAAGCGGGGCGCCCCTACGAGGTGCTGTCGCGATTCACGGTCGCCGGTGATCTCGATGACGCCTACCGGCCGTTGGAAATGCCCTGGCGCGACGTCGCCCGCATGGCGGGTCAAGATCTCCCCGAAGACGAAGTGCTCGCCATTCTTCGTTCCTTGGGGTTCGAAGCCGAGCGACAGGGTGAAGTTCTCAAAGTGGGCGTGCCGCCGTTCCGCAGCCGCAAAGACGTTTCCATTCCGGCAGATATCATCGAGGAAATTCTTCGGATCTACGGGTACGGCCGATTGACCCCGCGCTTGCCGGAATCCCCCATCGCCCCGTTGCCGGAAAACCGGCCGCTGGACGTCCAACACACCGTTCGCAGCGTATTGGCCGAGGCACACCGCTTCATCGAAATCCACAACTATGCATGGACCGACGACAAGTGGTTGACCCAACTCGGTTTCGATCCGCAAGACGCCTTGGAACTGAAAAACCCGGCCGCGCAACCGTATCGCCGTTTGCGGACCACGCTGCTGCCGAATCTCTTGGCATTGGTACGCCCAAACCGAGTACACCGGGACGCCTTTCGACTGTTTGAAATCGGCGATGTTTACCGCGCCGACGGTGATGGTTGCGTCGAAACGACGCACTTAGGCGGTGTGAGTTTTCAACAGAGCGCCCTGGGAAGTTTGGAAGAGCATTTTCGCTCGATCCGCGGCGCGGTGGAAGAAATCGGGGCAGCCGTTTTGAAACGGCCGTTTCGCATCGAGGCGGGGAGGAAGTCATCTTTCCCGTGGTTGGAAGCCAAGCATTGGGTAACGATCAAATCCGACAATCAAGACCTCGGGTACCTTGCCGTATTGCCGCGGGCGATGATTCAGAAGGTAGTCGCTGAAGGTCAAGTGATCGTCTTCGAACTCGATCTCGACCGGCTGGCTGCGCTGCCCGTCACAGAACAACCTTATCGGCCTGCACCGGTCTACCCCGGCTCGTGGCAAGACTTCTCGCTGTTGTGGGACGCCAACGCGGGCTTTGCGGCATTGGACGACTGCTTGGCGAAATTCAGCCATCCACTGCTGAAACAACGCGACTTTTTGTACACCTACAAAGGGAAAGGTCTGCCTGCCGGCAAGTTCAGTTATACGTTCCGCTTCTGGATCGGTGCCGACGACCACACCTTGACGGGAGACGAAATCGAATCGTTTCGCCAAACATTCTTGGAGTTCCTCAAGCAAAACGCCATTGCCCTGCGTTGAAATCCCCTATTCCTCCTCGACAAACCGTCCTGTGGAGCGGAAGATCGGCCACCGAATGGAGGGATTGACCGACAACAGACCATCCTGACAATAAGCCCTTGGTGTCATCATCATATACTCCGATTTGGTTAGACGCAGGGTGGTGGAACTGTCGAGAACGCCAACAACGCCACCCGAGAACGGTACGTATCGTCGCGGCGATGATACCCGATGTTTCTCTGCCGCGACCGCGCCGTCGACTGCAACGGGGCTGCCCCGGCGCTCGGTCCGCTACTGTGTCGCCTAGGCAAACCGACTACCGTCGATCGGCGGCCTGATTGCCTGGCGTGGGAATACGATACAAACACGAGCACACAAATCCACAAGGAGAAACGAATGTTCGCCGAATTCCAACAGGCAGCCAAGACGATCTTCGAATCGGCAATGCACGACGGGCGATTGATTCGCAACCCCGATGAGGCCCGTTTGCGCGGACTTGCACTGGAGGAACCGAACGTCCGCGAGACCAAGTACGGCAGCATCATGGCCGAGTCGGAACCGATGTCGCGGGCGGCCATGTTTACGCGAAACAACGTCGACAGCGAGTTTGGAAAAGACGAATACGACCTTTTGGAAGCTGCCAAGCGGCGATTGGCACAAGAGGAACTGGTCAGTATCGATGTAGAAGTCGGCGACGGCGCAGAAGGCGTCACCGCTCGCTTGATCGTCCCCAAGCGATTTGCCCATATCGCGTACGCCGGCGTCAAGTTGTTCAAGCCGACTTCGACGGACGATCCCACATACCAGGTCGTGTTTTTCACCGACGAAGCCTATGAAGGCAACGTCGAAAAGCCGCTTCCCGAAAAAGACATCACGATCCGTTTGGCCTTCGGCGACGGCGGCAAGATGATCAAGATCGTCCGCAACAGCAACTACTTCGGCGAGTGGAAAAAGGGAGTCTTCGCCGGAGAGGACTACCGAGTCAAGCAAAGCGGCGATGCCATCTTCCTGCACGTCGGTTGTCGCAAGGATACCCTCGAAACCTCCCACGGGGGATACAAGACAAGCATTTCACTCTTTGCCGCATTGAGCGCCAACGGAAAAACGAGCACCAGCTGCAAAGTGCTTGCCCGCAAGGGCCATGAACGCTCGTGGCTTATTCAAGACGACGGCGGCAGTTTTTGCCGAGACGGCCGCTTTCGCGGCTTCGAGGCCGGCGGCCTGTTCATCAAGACCGACAAGCTCAATCCCGGCGATCAAATCGAAGCGTACTACGGCGCTTTGAAGCGAACGACCTTCCTCGAAAACGTTCATATCGAAGAAGACGGCAGCATCGACTTCTTCAACCTGGAACGCACCTCGAACGGTCGCGCCGTCGTCCAGCGACGCGATTTTATGCATTGCAGTAACGACATCAACACCGACCGCGTCGACAACCTTTTCCTGATCACCCGCGGGTCGATCATTCCCGCGGTCGCCAAGTTGACGCTCGAGCAAGCCGTCGCCTTCATGGTGCTGGGACAGTCGATGGAGTCTTCGGCGGGCGACCCCACGCAAGCCGGTAAAATCAAGAACGTGTTCTTCTACGACCCGTTCGTGGCCGGCGACCGTGCCGAACACGCCAACTTGTTCTACGACTTGCTCCAAGCCAATCCCCACATCAATTGTTTCCTGCTGAATACCGGTTGGGTTGGAGAAGGCGAGTCCTTCAGGGATATCCGACTGCAAGATACCATGGGCATTCTGGATTCTGTCCTCCGAGGCGGCCTGGAAGACTGGACATATTCGGAAGCCACCGGACTCCTGGTTCCCTCGGCGGTTCGGACCGTCGATTCGATTCTGTTCCATCCCGAAAAGCTGTTCTCACCGGCCGAGTTCGAGAAGCGCCAGAAAGCTCTCGACAAGCAACGTGCGGAGCAGATGGACAAGTACCCGGGCCTCAATCCGAAGATCCGCGAAGTCTTTCAAAAGTAATCGAATCTCCTTGAAATCAGTCGCCAGCGACGCGAGAGCATCCTCTGTCGGTGCTCTCGCTTTTCTTTTCGCAAGTCGAAACGGTAGCGTCGCGCACGACGGCAAAACGTGAAAGACTTGCCTCGACACATGGCCCACCTGAGAATCATGAAATGAACATTTCTCGGACTTCCTCATTGTGTGGTCGCGGCCCATGAATACGGCGATCTTCCGACGAGCCCTCGCCGACGGGTTTTGGCAACTGGTCTTCAGCGTGCTGATCGTGTTCGGCTTCGCGTGGCTTTTCGTGTGGCTGATGGGCAGTCTCGTGCAATTGGGATTGTGGACGAGTCTGCTCAATCTACTTCCCAAGTTCATCCACAAGGCAATGGGAATGTCGCCCGCAGCGTTGGTCAGTACCAAAGGGAGATTGAGCATCCTTTTCGTTCACGCCGTTCCGATGCTGATTTTCGTGGGGTGGGCCGTGGGACGCGGCAGCGACACGATTGCCGGCAACCTCGAGCGTGGCATTCTCGAACTACTCGCGACGCTCCCCTGCCGGCGATTTCAGTTCGTCGTCGTTCCCAGTCTTGCAACGCTCGTTGGAATCGTGATTCTCTCGATCGCACTTTGGACCGGCCTCGCCGTCGGCCTCTACACTGTCCCGCTTGATCCACCAGTCGATTGGCGAGAATTCTGGCCTGCCGTGTTGAACCTCGCGTCCATGAGTTTCGCTTTGGTCGGAATCTCGACGTTCGTTTCGGCAATCGTTCGCAACCGGTGGCGATGCATCTGGATCACGCTGGGATTGTTCACCATATCGATCATCATCAAGCTAGTCGCTCGGCTTTGGGATGCCGGTCAGTTTTTGGCCTACCTTTCGTTTCTCTCGGCCTTCGAACCGCAAATCCTCATCCTCGAGCCGGAGACCACGGCGATGACATGGCGGTATTGCAGCATTCTTGTCGCGATCGGCACGATGGGCATCATCACAGCGTCGCTGATGCTGGCTCACCGCGATGTTCCGGGCCCCGACTGACGGGCGCGGCACAGGTCACTCAACCAAAATCACCGGCCCATATTTCCAGCCATACCGCACACCCCACACCAATAGGGGGAAAGCCCCCGTGCAACGAGATGTTCCTCACCCGAATTTCGGCGCAAATTATCGGATAAAATGCACCAAAAAACGTACCGACAATAGATGATTGGGGCGATAGGTGAGCTACTTTTTTCTAGCTCCACAAACGCGGCCGCAATGCTCAAAAGCGACAAGATGTGCCGTTCCCAAGCGGGAGATAGAATCTCATGGCAGTCGCCCAAGCCCCGACCATTATCCGCGTCAGCATGGCCGGATTGGATTTCGCGAAGGAAGGCCAGCTTCTCGAAACCCTTTTGGGATCATGTGTGGGTATCGTGCTTTGGGATCGGGCGCGGCGGCACGGGGCATTGGCACACATCATGCTATCCGACTCCGCCGGACGTTCCGGCCCTGTAGGGAAGTACGCCGACACAGCCGTTCCCGCGATGATGCAAAAGCTGCGTTCCTGGGGATCGATGCCCTCGGATCTCCTGGCCAAAATCGCCGGAGGTGCGACAATGTTCGGTTCCCGCACGGCAAACGATGTCGGCGAGAAAAATATCCAAGCGGTTCGTTCTCTCCTGAAGCAGCTCGGAGTTCGCATCGTCGCCGAACACATCGGCGGCACGCAGGGGCGAGTCATTCGCTTCAACCCTGCCGACGGTACGGTACAGGTGACCGTCGCCCGCAATGTGGTCGCCGTGCTCTAGCAATCGTTGCCCCCTGTGCGACCTGCGGAAGGCTCTTCGGAAAAGCGCCATCGAACAGCCGAAACGGCTTGTTCGATCCGCTTTGTATCGGCACGGTACTCAGATACAAAGCATCGCTACATCGCTCTCACCGTTTGGATCGGTTTTCCGGCGGGATGAAATCCCCGAACCGCCGACGATGACTGGTAGCCCGCGAGCACCGTCGGTCGTACGCACGATAGACCGTCTTGTGCTCGTTCGGTTGTTCGGCACACGACATCTCTTCCGAAAACGATTCTCCGGGGTACACGTTCGCCGATCGCGCACTGCCCTCTAGAAGAATAAACTTACCGCTTGCAGAACTACGGCCGGCCGGAAAACGCCGGCTGCGGAAAGGATTGTCTGCGTTCACGCGTCGTACAGACAGAAAGCTACCACGACACTTATTTCCGGCCGTTTCGTGCGCCATTCTCTCCGATTGCACGCAGAACTCGAAGCTGACTTGCAACGGGCCGCTAACCGCCTTCTCCGTTCGTTTTCCCTGGTTTTCGTCCGGGCAACGAAACTCCCGGGGCCTACTTCTCTTTCCGGTGGCCTTGCGGCATCCTATAACAGAACGCTGACTCGGCGCGGCAACGTACGAATGCTTCGAACCGACATGTGGGTCGCGGCCGCAACCTTTTCGACCGGGAGGAAATCACGATGCGAGTGCTGGGAATCTCTGGAAGTCCACGAGTGGGCGGAAACACCGATATTGCGATCAAACGTGCGTTGGACCGCTTGGCGCAAGCCGGTTTCGAAACCGAATTTCTCTCACTGGCCGACCGACCGATCAAACCGTGCATGGCGTGTCGAGGTTGCGCAACGGTCGATGACATCCGTTGTGTTCAAAACGATCCCGCCTTCGAAGGCATGATCGAAAAGTTCATGGCCGCCGACGGCATCCTCGTCGGCTCACCCGTATACTTCGGTTCGGCTACGCCGCAGGTCATGGCCCTGCTCGATCGCGTGGGATATGTCGCCCGATGCAATCGGAACTTCTTGCGACGCAAGGTCGGGGCGGCGATTGCCATCGCTCGCCGAGCCGGCGAGAACTTCACGTTCGCCCAGCTCAATTTCTTCTTTCTGATCAACGAAATGATCGTCCCCGGCTCGACCTATTGGAATGTAGGCCTGGCACTGGAGAAGGGCGACATCGAGCGGGACACGGAAGGATTGCAGACAATCGACAACCTCGCCGACAACATGGCCTGGTGCCTCAAGCATTTGCCGGCAGACGAACGTTGACGCGACAATTCTCGCGGATCACGATGATATTGCTTCGTCGTGTCGGAAAGAACCAGTGCCGCAACTCGAGAGGACGCCCCCATGCTCGCCCGCTTCCGCGTTTTGTCGGTAGGTGTGTTGTGCGCCTGTCTCTTGGGGCCTCTGTCGGTAGTCACCGCAGTCGGCCGGGAACACGGTTTCGATTACCGGGTATACGTGGGCACATACACCGGTACATCCAGCCGCGGGATTTACTACTTCGACATCGATGTCGATTCGGCTACCGCCGGCGACCCGGTTCTTGCGGCGGAAACCAAGAATCCGTCCTTTCTCGCGATCCATCCCCGCAAGCCGGTGCTTTACGCCGTCGGTGAATTCTCGGGGTACGACGGCAAGCCGACCGGTGCCGTGCAAGCGTATCGGATCGACGTGGACGGCCGCTTGACGCTTCTGGGCACTCAGCCTTCGGGCGGAGCCGGCCCATGTCATGTGTCGGTCGATGCAACCGGTCGAGTGGCCTTCGTCGCAAATTACGGCGGCGGCAGCGTGGCGGCCTACCCCGTGTTGGAAGACGGCCGTTTGGGCCGACCGGGCGCCGTGATTCAGCATGAGGGTTCGAGTGTACATCCGCGGCAGACCAAACCGCACGCGCACCAGATTTTCCCCGCCCCCGACAATCAAGTCGTTCTCGTCCCGGACTTAGGCCTCGACAAAGTTCTCCGGTACACCTTTACGCCCGACGGCGTGTTGAAGCCGGCACCGATTGCCTCATATGCAATTCCGCCCGGATCAGGCCCCCGACATGCGGTTTTCAACGCCGACGGCGACCGATTGTATGTGCTGAATGAGTTGACCGCCACAGTCACCGTTTTCGCCGTACAAGAGGGCGGAAAGGCGACTCGCCTTCAACATGTGAGCGCCTTGCCGGAAAACTTCGACGGTCAAAACACTGCTGCTGAAATCGTCTTGCATCCCACAGGGCGGTTCCTGTACACGTCGAATCGCGGCCACGACAGCATCGCCGTCTTCAAAATTAGTGCCGACGGGCGCATCGCCTTGCAGGGACACGTCCCTTCAGGCGGCCAAACGCCCCGGAATATCGCCGTCGATCCCACCGGCCGACTCTTGTTGAGTGCCAATCAAAACAGCGACAACATCGTGCTGTACCGAATCGATTCGAACGACGGCATGCCGTCGCCTGTGGGTCGTGAGATCACGATCGGTAAGCCTGTTTGCCTCGTATTCCTTCCGCTGGATGGAAACCGATAGCGATCAGTCCTACGCCCTGGGGCGGTATCGCGAGAGAAAAAGCAAGCGACTTTTTCGATATCAGTTACGGAAACCGTCGCACCGGAACATCGTTCGGCAACGGCGCTCCGGGTGTACTCCGACCGCGGCTGATGATTTCTTCCAGAAGTGCCCGCATGTGAGCGACGCGTTCGGGTTCTTGGTCGGCAAGATTCGTCGTCTCGCCGATATCGCGGCTCAGATCATACAACTCGGGTTTCTTGGCGGGAATGAACTTCCACGTTCCTTCCCGCATACCGGGCAAACCGCTTGCCGCGCAACTGACCGCGTGCGGACGAATGGGGCGATCCTCACCGCGCAACAGGGGCACGAGGCTGAAGCTATCTTCTCCCGCGGGCTCGGAAACCGTGACGTCTAAAACCTCGCGAACGGTGGCGAAGACATCGGCTTGGTGCACGAGTTGATCGCAAACAGTCCCCGGCGCCACGACGCCCGGCCATCGCACGATGAAAGGCAGTCGATGCCCGCCTTCGTACACCGAAGTCTTGTACCCGCGTAACGGGCCGCTGGAATAGTGACCCATCTGCTCCAATTCTGCGGCGCCGGTATACGCGGCCTTGCCGTTGTCGCTGGTAAAGATCAGCAACGTATCATCGGTCAACGCCAGCCGATCGAGTTCGTCAAGAATCGTTCCGATGATCGCGTCGGTTTCCATTACGAAGTCGGCGTATGCGTTCAGTCCGCTCTTGCCTTTCCAAGGATCGTTTACCGCGATCGGCTCGTGGGGGGCCGTCAGCGGGAAATAGAGCAAGAACGGCCGATTCGACTCGGTGCACTCTCGCAAGAATGCCTTGGCACGTTCGGCCAAGGTCGGCAAGATCGGCGTCATTTCCCAATCGGGCACAGCCGGACCTCGGCGACTGGCCAACAGCGGATCGTGGCCGAAAAAGCGTTCCGGCAGGAACTCCGACGGAATCCCCACCGTACGATCGTTCTCGATGAAACAATAAGGCGGCCAATTCGGCACGCTGGTCCCGAAATAAAGGTCAAACCCGCGCGTGGTCGGCCCGCCGGGAATTCGTTGCGAGAAGACTTCCTTCCACGCCTGCTTGTGCGTCTCACCGGCTTGTAAGCCGGGCTTGTTGGGAACGACAAAGAGATCCCGCTTATCCTCCGGAATCGGCCAATCCCAACCCAAGTGCCACTTGCCGATGCACGCGGTGCGGTATCCCTTCTTTTGTGCCAATGTTCCGATCGTAGGTCGATCGGGCGCGATCAGGGGCGTTCCGAATACCCCGACGATGCCGCGTTGTAATCGGGTGCGCCAATGATAGCGTCCCGTCAAGATCGTATATCGCGACGGCGAGCAGACGCCGCTGCTGGAGTGCGCATCGGTAAAGCGCATGCCCTCTCGCGCGAGCCGATCAATGTTTGGCGTGGGAATCTTACCTCGCTGGGGATTGTAGCAATGGGCGTCACCGTAACCGAGATCGTCGGCGTAAATCAAGACGATGTTCGGAGTCCCGGGTTTCGCAGCCGACGCCGATCGAACGGGCAACGGTCCCACCAGGGTCACAAGCAATACGCACCAGGCAACTCGCGGCATCATCTTTCTCCTCGTCAGAGAAATCAACGATCTCGGCCCCTCACTCAACGCTGCTCGGACGCACACGCTTCGATGTAAAACTCGAAGTCGCGATAAGTGTCGACATCGGGATATCCGTCGGTGGTGGGCGTCAGGCGAAATCGATCAGGGAGCGGCGGAAACAGGCTTTCGGCCACCAGCTTTTCTCGCAGGGAACCGGCCGCGGGCGGGGCACTCTCGCCGATCATCGTCGGCGGCACCAGCCCGTTTCCCTCGCGTCGAATTCCCCATCCTTGGGGATACAGGTCATGTCGATCCCCCAACGCGGGCGGATCCGGCAACGAAGCAAAGTTTCGGTTTCCAAGGGTGAATGCTCGATGGGGCCCCGGATGCACGAAACCGACCATAAAAGCGTACCGTTTGCCTTTTTCAAAGACTAATTCGTCGTCACCGGTGAAATCGAATCGCAAATAGTGCAACTTTCCGGTTGCATCACCGGTCGGATTGCCCCGTTCGTCCACCGTCGGCGGCAAATCGGGAAACGTGCCCCCTCGAACCACGCGAATCGGACGGTACGTCACCCCGGTCAGGAAATCGTCGCATCGATGATTCTTCGAAAAACCGTGCGTCGCCGACGTGCCCGGCGGCGTTCCGTTGTCGTCGATCCGCGGTTCGCCCGATACCTCGAAAAACTGGACAAAAAGCTCGGCACCGGGCGCCCCGGGCTTGACGGCCGCGTCGGAGGGCCCTGTTCGCAGCACGATCGCGTCGAGCCGAAACGTCTCCCGGGCAAGGAATACCTGGCCAAGATCACGGTTCCGCTGATAATAGCCTTCCTCCTTCCATTCGAGGTGGGCGGCATCGTTGTTACGCACACTCGTGCTACCACCGCCGTCGGATGTGCGCACCGATAGGATCGTTCGCTCGGCATCGGGGACGAAACGCTTTCCTAATGCCGAAACGACCAATCCCCCGTGACAAACCCCGGCTACCAAAATGTCGGCGCATACGCTCAGGCATAGAAGCCCCCAACTCCCTCGATGCCGTCTCATACTCGCTCTCGTCAGGATCATAATGACGTCTACAACTACCGTTCCAACTCAGGCATCATAGTTCTCCGCCGGTTCACTCGCCATAGCGGGACGTGTCCGATGCCCAAGCGTTTCAGTTTGACATCCCCCCTCGCGGGATGCAAAATCGAAACATTCACCTTCGCGCAATGCGTCACCGATAGTGATTTCGGCGCATTGTCTGCCGAGGGTCACCCTTCCCCGGAACGGAACAGAGTAGTCCGATCCTGCTTCGCCTCTTTCCTTGCAGGAATGCGGTATGGTGTGCTCCCGATCCAGTCGATCGATGCGATGGATTCTGTCGATTGCAGTTACAGGGGCGAGCCTCCTGGGTACCGCAGTGCAAAGCGACTGTGCCTCTGCCGAAGGTGAGTGGGAAATCACCTCGGAAAGCCAAGCCGCCCTCGATCTAGGACTCGAATGGCTTGCGAAAAACCAGGAGCCCGAGGGCAATTGGTCGTCCAACGATCTGGGGTTGGTCAGCACCGGTGTACTCGCCTTTCTCGCCGCCGGTCACATGCCGGGACGCGGACGCTACGCCGATACGGTCGATCGCGCGGTCGACTACGTCCTGCACAATGCCGATGCTTCGGGGCTTTTGAACGCCGCCGACCCTCGACGCGGGATGTACAATCACGGGCTATCGACCTTCATGCTCGGGCAAATCTACGGAATGAGCAACGATCCGCGCGTCGGTCCCGCCTTGGCCCGTGCACTTCGCGTCATCGCCGAAACCCAATGCGACGACGGAGGCTGGGATTACGTCGCAGAGCGGAAACCTAACGGGCACGATCTTAGTCTGGTCGTCATGCAATCGCTTGCGCTGCGAAGCGCCGTCGACAGCGGACTCGAAGTCTCGCCCGACACTGTCCAAAAAGCAATCCGATGTGTGCGGGCGCATTACACGCCGCAAAACTGCCCTCGCGATGCCGACGAAGAAGAACAACGCCGCCACAAAGGCCAATTCACCTACACGAAAGGCGGCGGTAACGCCAGCGTCGCCATGGCCGCCGCGGGTGTCGTGTGCCTTCAAGAATTCGGACAATACGACGATTGGCGAATCGCCAAGAACATGCAAGTCATCGAACAGGCAATCCGCAACAAGGCGAAGCCTGATGAGGCCGCTCGCTCGAAGCGCATGCCCTTCGATCCGTACACAACGTACTATGTCGCCCAAGCGCTGTATCAAGTGGGAGGGGAATACTGGGAACGCAATTATCCCTTGTTGCGTGACTCGATCGTTGCCTCGCAAATTCACAATCCCGATTCGCCCGCCGAGCACGGAATGTGGCGAGCCTCGGGCCACGTCGGCGGCAAGCCGGGTGATTTGTATGCAACCTCGGTCGCCTGCTTCGTCTTGGCGATTCCCAACCGCTATCTGCCGATTCTTCAAGAAGGCCGTATCGGCAGCCTCGAGCGCCAATTCGGCAATCCCAGTCCGGAGTAACCGCCAGCCCGCCTGATCCTGTTTTAATTGCCGCATCACGGAGTTCGCGTCCTTCGATGTTCCTATCGCCTTGGTTTCTCGCCGCCGGAGCCGTTGCCGCCGCCGGGCCGATCATCATTCACCTGATGCATCGGCGTCGTTACCGTGTGGTCGAATGGGCGGCGATGGACTTCTTGCTCCAGGCAACGCGACGAAACCGGCGAATCTTCGAACTTCGCGATTTACTATTGATGTTGTTGCGAACGGCGTGCATCCTGCTGTTTTCTCTCGGAATGGCACGCCCCTACTTCACCGGCAGCCTGCCCGCCGCCTACGGTCCGATTCATGCAGTCGTCGTCATCGACAACAGCACGAGCATGGGCTACACGGTGCTCGATCGCTCCTTACTCAACGAAGCCAAACGCCGTGCCGCAGATTACCTTCAGACACTTCCTGCCGGAAGCCACGTCACCGTTTTGAGCACATGCTCGTCGACCTCCGTGCCGACGGCGTACAGTACACCTCGCGATGCAAAGCAAGCCATCGACGGCATTGCGATTGTAGACCGCTCCGGCGACTTACTCGAAACCGTAATGCAAGCCGTCGAGGCCGCGAAGGCCGTAACTGCTCCCGAAACCAAGCAAATTGTCGTCTTTACCGACGCTCAATTGTCGAATCTTCGGGACTCGGCGGCCTCTGCCGAGCTGCGATCGCCGTGCCCCATCGAGATCATCCAGATCGTTCCGCCGGTGGTCGAAAATGCGGCCGTCGTCGATCTCCGATCACAAGACGTCGTCATCCAGCGAAATACCCCTACCACGTTCGTAGCCGAAATTCGCTACGAAGGCCCCGCCCCCCGCAATGGGATTCCGGTGGCGATTCGCGTGGACGGAGTGGTCGTGGGAACGCAGTCGATCGATCTCGAACCGGGACAAACACGGTTGGTGGAGTTTTCCGACATTCCGGTCGACGTACCCACAGACGGGGGCATCGGTTTCGTAGCGATCGAGGTTTCTTTGCCTGTCGATAACCTTTCGACCGACGACACGTGCACCCGGATGTTTCCCGTCGTCGATCGTTTTCCGATCACCTTCGTCGATCAATACGGAGAACGTGAAGATCCGACCATCGACCGACTAGGAGACACCTTCCGACTGCGACGATTGTTGTTGTCGGCCGGACCGATGAGTCCCGATCCGAGATCGGCTATCCGCCACACGACGATCGACCGTCTCGACCGCGAAGCGCTTGCCGAAAGTCGCGTCGTCGTCATCGCCGGCGTGCGTTCGCCGGAGGACAAAGCGGCCTTGCTTCGAGAATTCGTTTTGCAAGGCGGTCGTATTTTGCTCGCGCCCGGCACCGAATTCGATCCGGTGGTGTGGAATGAACTCGCCTGGAACGACGGCCGAGGCTTTCTCCCCGGTCCCGTCGGCCTGATTCCGATCGGCGCGTTGCCCCGCGAGACGGCAGAGCCCATTCACCCGTTCCAAATCGATTTCGCCACGTGTACCGACGACAGTTTCTTTCTCCCGGGCACGACACGTGACGAATTGGAGCAAATCTACCGCTCGGCGTTCTTCTTCAAGGCGTATCCAATCGACGTCAAAACGTCCGACATTGCACCAACCGATACTACTACTCGAATCACGCTCCCGGAATCGTGGCTCGCCTGGGCGGAAAGCGACTTCACGTTCCGATCGAAAAACGACGCCCCTGCCGACACCGTCGCCGTGTTGGCACGGTACGACAACGGCCACCCCTTCGTCCTCGAACGACGCCTGGGCCTGGGCCGCGTCGTCTTCCTCACCAGCGGCGTTTTCCGCGACTGGAACACGTTGACCGTTACCCCGGCAGTGCTGTACCTCGATCGCTTGTTGCGAACACTCCTGCAAGAAACATTCCCGGATCGAAATGTGCACACGGCGGACTCCCTTACGATTCCGGTCCCCCCTTCATTGGCTCATGCAGAATGTCGGTTGACGAATCCCGGCGGTACGACGACCGCCCTGCCTGTCGGTGCCGTCGATGCCGAACACTGGGGAATCACCCTCGACGGCGTTCCTTCGCGCGGGGAATACCGCTTACGAATCGACGACGGCGACAACGCATCCGGCAACCCTTCTTATCGAAACATCCGGTTTGCTGCACTGGGCCCCATGGAAGAATCGGACCTCACGTACGCCGATGCCTCGGCTTTCGAGGGCTCCTCGTTCGTTTGGCAAAACGACGTCCGCGCGACCGTCGCGGGCAGGGCCAATCGCGGGGGGACGTGGTGGCGTTGGCTCATTCTAGCTGCCCTGACGGGGCTTGTGCTTGAGATGGTCGTGTTGGCGCGGCGTCAAGACAAGGAGGTCGCACCGTGATCACGACTATTTTGACGCGATTACTCGGGTTCACGACGGCCGACGAGATCGAACAGATTCGCTTTTCGTTCGCAGCCGCGTGGGTTCGCAACGGCCCGGCTTGGCTGGTATTCGCCGGTTGCGCCGTCGTCGCCTTGGCCGTGGTATTCTACTTGCGATTCCAACCCGCGAAATCGAACGTTCGTCGTGTCGCGCTCGCGTCGGCACGAACTGCCGTGTTGCTGCTGCTGGTCTTCACGCTCGCCGAACCCGTCGCCGTCATCCACCTTCGCAGCAAGCTGCGCCCGGTCGTTTGGTTCTTGGTCGACGACACCGAAAGCATGACGATCCGCGATGCCCACCCAAAGGCCGAAGAAGCGGCGACTCGGCAAGTAACCGCGTTCGAAACGACGGGCGGCGAGCAGGCCCCTCCGCGTCGTATCGACTACGTGCGTTCGCTACTCCGCAACCGGTCGGATTTGTTTCGTGAACGACTTGCGAAAGAATTCCAGTTGCAATGGTATCGCTTGGCGAACGCCGAAGGCGTCGACCTGTTGCCGGCCGCCGAATCGGCGCAAAGTCGCACCGAGGCCGCCCCCGTTTTACCCGACGTAGAGGCGTTGACGGCAAAAGGCGAAGTAACCGCCTTGGGAGCCGCCTTAGCCGATCTCGCACGCCGTCGCGCCGGCGTCAATTTGGGTGCCGTCGTCATCCTCAGCGACTTCAATCAAAACGCGGGCCCACCACCTTTGCAAGCAGCCGAAACACTCGGTGTGCCGTTGTTTACCGTCGGCTTGGGAAGGGCGATGACGTCGGATGTTGCCGTGGAACTCCAATTGCCGCCGCTATTGAAAAAAGACGAGCGTGCGTTGTTGACGGCCGTCGTTCGTCACGAAGGTTACGACGGACAAACCGTCCGGGTCGCGTTCGCCGCGCGCCGCGTCTCCTCCGATCCCTCGGCGCCGGCTGCCGAAACGCCCCTCGGCGAGCGGACGGTCGTTCTCGATCAACCTTCGGTCGACGTTACGTTGCCGATCGAACCGCACGAGGCAGGACACTTCGAGTTCGTCGCCCAGGTCGATCCGCTCCCCGAAGAGACCGTCGTCGAAAACAACCGCAGCGTGCGGGACAATTACGTTCGCGAATATTATCTTCGGTTGCTGTTCGCCGAATATGAACCGACCTGGGAGTGGCGATTCGTCAAAGAGGTCTTTCACCGCGATCGGTTGGTGGGCGAAGAGGGCTTCCGAACCTATCTGCGATCGGCGGACCTCAGCGTGCGACGCCGAAATCCGCTGTTTCTGGAAACCTTGTCGCTACCGCGAAGCGAGTTTTTCAGCTACGACGTCATCATTCTCGGCGACATGCCCGATGCCGCGCTCACGTCGAGTTTTTGCGAAATGACTCGCGAATTCGTCGGCGAGATGGGCGGCGGCCTGGTCGTGCTTGCCGGTCCGCGTTTTGGCGCGGGGCGGCTGATGAACACGCCGTTGGGCGATATGTTACCGGTCCAACTTGGGGCACACTCGCAAATTCGGCAAGGCCGTCCTTTTCGTCTGCGTCGAACGGCCGAAGCCGACCTGTACGACTTCATGCAACTGGGCGACAACCCGTTGGAAAACGATCAAGCCTGGCTCAACCTCGGTCCACTTGCGTGGTATCAGCCCGTGGAACGGCTGCGTCCCATGGCGACCGCCCTGGCTGTGCACCCGACCGACAAATGTATAGACGGCGTCACGCCGCAGCCGATCATCGCCGTTACCAATTATGGAAAAGGAGAAGTCGTGTACATCGGCTTCAACGAGCTGTGGCGGCTGCGTCGCAAATACGGCAATCTGTATTATCGTCGGTTTTGGGGACAACTCATCCACCGCTTGGCACTCCGCCACGCGTTAGGCACACAAAAACGATTCGTCGCACGCACCGACCGCAAAGAATACAAGGCGGGCGACACTGCAGTACTGACGGTCGAAGCATACGATGCCGACTATCATCCCCTCGGAGACGATCTCACCGGAGGTGTGCTCGAAGGGCGATTGGTCTCGGACCGGTCGGTGCAGGCATTGCGACTGACGATGGTGCGCCCCGGTTTGTTTCAAACTCGCAGTTCCCCGGCCGCGGGCGGTGAATACCGCTTCCAGGTCCGTGATCCCATCACCGGCGATTGGGCCGAATCCCGTTTTCAGGTTCAATCGCGATCGGTGGAAAAGCAAGTCGCATCCCGCAATCTTGAACTTCAACGCCGTCTGGCCGAAACAACCGGCGGACGCGCATACGAACTCCGCGAATTCGAGCAGTTGATCGACGATCTGCCGGCCGGCAGCAAGACGGAAACGACCGTTCAAGAGGTTCCGCTCTGGAATACCTGGCCGGTCTTCCTGGCAGTCGTCGGCGTGTTGTTCGGTGAATGGTTCTTCCGAAAGCGAGCAAATCTGGCGTGAATGAGCTGAGCCGACTCCATCGAACGCTTCGCCGGATCTCCCGTCGCCGCCGGGCGATTCGCTCGGCGATTGCGTTCTTCGGACTGGTGTGCGGGGTGGTATGGGGCCTGGGGCTGCTCTTTTTCTTGGATTGGGCCTTGCGGATGTCGTCGTTGCAGCGCCTGCTCGCGTTGGGGGTTCTCGTCGGCATCGGCACTTGGGCATGGCGGCGTTATGTGAGCCCATGGTTACGCGACGGCGAATCGGAACTCGACGTGGCGTTGCTGGTCGAAAAGCAAGTTCATCTGGATACCGACCTGGTCGCGGCACTGCAATTCGAGCGTCCCGAAGCCGCATCTTGGGGGTCTCGGGAACTGGAAGAAGCCGTGATGCAACGCGCCGTCGAGATCACCCAGGCCGCACGATTTGACGAAGGCGTCCCCAAGGCACCGCTCAAACGACGTACGTTCGCACTGGCGGCGACGTTACTGGTCGCGACGACGGCGGGTTATCTCGCGCCGGATTACCTGGAAGCCTTCTTTCGGCGACTGATGTTTCAACGCACGTCGTATCCGACGGCTACCGTGATCGATTCCGTGAGCGTGGGCGGCCGTCCGCTGGAACCCGACACGCGGTTGGTTCGCTGCCCGACCGGCATCCCCATCGTGTTCGAAGTCACTTGCAAGGGGCGCGTTCCGGCAAGCGGCGAACTCACCCTACAAGGCGAAAAGACACACCGCGAGGCCCATCTGCCGTTGGAACCGGCGAAACGAACACAGGGTTTATTTCACGCGAAACTCGATCGCTTGACCGAAGACTCCGAATTCACCATCCGTCTAGGCGACGCCGAAACGTATCCTGTTCGCTTGGAACTCGTCCCGCCGCCGGAGGTCGAACCGCGATTCGTGGTCACTCCGCCCGATTACCTTCCCGACCACACGACGAAAACCGTCCGTGGCCTGAGACAAGTAATCGTCCCGGAAGGCGCACGCGTCGACTTGTACTTGGACTCGAACAAACCCCTGACCTCGGCAACCCTCACCATCAACGACACCGAGTACCGACTGACTGCGAACGATCAGCGCGACAGGTGGCGACTTGCGGCGGAGAACACCCCGCTGCGGGAAATCGTCGGCTCCGTGCACTTTTCGGTCGACGCGGTCGATGTCGACGGTCTTCACGTCGACCCGCCGCTACAAGGCATCGTGCGGGTAAAGGCCGATTATCCGCCGCGTGTGTCGGCTCGAATGTTGACGAAACTCGTCTTACCGACCGCCCACCCCAGTGTGCTGATCGATACGGCCGACGATTTCGGAATCGCTCGCCTCGAAGTCCGCGGGCGTGTCTTGCTTCCCGACGGCACGATACGGGAATTGGAACCGCAGAACCTCGTCGATTTCTCGGAAAGCAGCCCGCCGAAAACACTTCAGCGGTCCTTTCCGCTTGCGCTCGAAACGTGGCGATTGAAAAAAGGCGATCGGTTACAATTGATCGTCGTCGGAACGGATTACCGCGGCAAGGATCGCCCCGGAAAGGCGACCGAATCCCTTCCGTTGGAGATCGAAGTCACCGATCGTCAAGGAATTCTGGCGGCCATGGCCGAAATGGACCGCGAATCGGCCGAGCAGCTCGAACAGATGATCGAGCGACAGCTCCAGATAGGAGGTGCACCATGATTTCGGGTGTTTTCAATACCGTTTTTCATGGCTTGTGTGCCTCCCGTTTGCGCACGATCGTTACTTTACTACTTACGGCGGCCATCGCCATTACAGCGGCCGAAGGGGTATCCGCGCAGTCGTCCGGCACGGTGTCCGTCGACGACGGTACTCTCCAAAAGAAAGTCGTCCAAGAAAGCGTTCGCCAAATGGCCCGCCAATTGGTGGCCGACCTGCTCGATGCGCAATTGCGACAATTGGAAGAGAACGGTCTGACGGATCTCGATATCTACAGTGAAATCCGTTCGATGCGTTCCGATTTGGATGAACTCGTCGTTCGCCACATGAGTGAGGTCGTCGCCTTGCTCGAGAAAACAATCGATGCATCCCCCGAACAACGCCCCGACTTCTTCCGCCAGGCCCGCGAAAAAAGCCGACAAGTCCTCGTGCGCCTTCTAGTCGAACGGCAGAAACTCTTGCGGCGACTACGGATCGCCGAGATCGAGGCACGTGTGCAACGGCTGATTGCCGAGCAAACCGACGTTCGAGACCGTACCCAGACACTTCCCGAAACCGCCCCCGCCGAACGCGCGGCTTTGGCGGTCGCCGCTCTCGAAGATCAGCAAGACGTAGCCGTGCTCTACGATGAGATGCGCACCGCGTTGGACGAGGTAACCGGCTGGGGTGGTCGTCTTGCGCAAACAGCCGAAAAGGCCCGAACCGCCCTCCAAGAAGCCGGCGTAGACCGTGAATTGGCCGCCGCTCTCGACGCGATGCGAGCCGCCGAATACAACGACGCCGCCGTAGCACAGACGAACATCATCGCTGCATTGGAAGAACTGCTCGAACGCATCCATCAGGCCCAAGGCTTAATGGAACGCTCCGACCGTAATGCCGCAAAGGAAGCAGTCGAACAGCTGGCCGCCAAGCAAGAAGCCTTGCGGCAACGAACGGCGGCACCGAACGTCACTACCGACGAAATGGACCGCCTCACGGAGGAACAACTTGCCTTGCGGCACGAGATTGCAGAACTGGCCCAACAACTCGACCAGGCCCGGGCGACTCTTTCCGAGGCGGCGGAGCAAGCCGCCGAAGCGGCCGCTGAACTATTCGAAGGCAACACGGAAGAAGCCGTCGCCAAGCAAGCCGAAACCGCCCACACGTTGGCCCGTGCGGCAGAACAATTGGACCGGGCACCGTCCTCTTCGGCAACGCCGCAATCGGATTCCCCCGAACAACTGACGCAGCAGGTCGACGCATTGGAGCAGACGGAAGCAGCCCTCCAGGAAGCCAAGCAAGCCCAACAAACGGCCTCAGAGGCGGCTGCCGACCGTCCGCAGGAAGCCGCACAACACGAATCGGCGATTGCCCGCGACCTTTCCAAACTTGCCGAGTCGCCCCGCATTCCAGAGGAAGTCCGATCTGCCATCGAGCGTGCCTCGCAGCAAGCCGAACAAGCATCCAAAGCCATGTCCGCCGAAGAGACCACCGAACGTGCCGAGTCCGCTCGACGAACCGAGCAAGCCATCGACGAGGCAATTTCGACGACCCGTCAAGCCATCGCCGACCGAAATCAACGGCGTCTTGCCGCGGAAATCGCCCAAGCCGCCGATCGCGCCGCCCGAGCCTCGACACCGCAAGAACGCGCCCGAGCGCTCGAACAAGCAAAACAACTCGCTCGGGACTTGGCGGAAACAACCGCCCGACAACGCGAACAAGCGGCCGAAACGCGCCGTGCCGTCGAAGACGCCTTGGCCTCTCGTAAGCCTGCGGAATCCGAATTGGAACGCCTCGCGCACGCCGCTGCAAAGGTCTTTCAAGCAGCGGCGGAACAACAGCGCGCATTGGGAAACGAACGAGCGGCCGCGGCCATCGAAAAGGCCGCCGATGTCGAGACGGCTGTCGAAGAAACCAAACGAGCGGCCGACGAGGCCGCCCGCGCCGAGCCCGCGAGTCCTTCGCCGGCAACCGACGTTAGCCGCTCCGAATCGTCCACTGCGAAATCGCCGCCCCAAACATCGGAGAACGCACCGCAATCCTCCCCGTCGGGCGAATCACAAGCCGCCGAGCCGGAAAACGCGAGGACGGAGGTCGATGCGCGCCCTCCAAACAGCGATCCCTCCGATACTTCACCCACAGAAAGTACCGCCGAGGAATCACCCAGCGGCGACGCCCCCTCGTCCGAGTCGCCCAACTCTCGAGACACGTCGCCGCAAGAGCATCAGCAGGCCGTCAGCGAAGCCGTCGCAGAAGCACGCCGGGCGCTGAATGAAACGTCTCCTGTCGCGGCCGATCTGGCGGAGGCCGAGGCACGATCACGTGCAGCCGAAGCGGCCCTGAAAGACGGCAACCACCCATACGCCGAAACGCGACAAATTGAAACGGCCGGTAAATTGGCAGAGGCCGCCGGAAAACTGGCACAAGAGATTCGCAACGCGGCCGCCGAAGCTCAACCCCAGCTTGCAACCGACGAACAAACCGCGAGACCGCTGGGCGACCAAGCGGTTCCCGTCGATCCCGAGGCCACCGGTTCGCTGCATGCGGCAGAGAATGCTGCGAGACAGGGTAGGAATACCCCACCGAGCCATCCCCAAACGATTGCCGACCAGTCGCGACGCACGACGGAAGCGATGGCCCAAGCGGCCGCCGCCCTCGCCGAACGCGAACAGGAACTCGCCCAAATCGCATCGATGGCGGAACGTCTACCTGAGCTATTGGACAAAGCCGTGGCTCAAGGACGTTTCCCCGAAGCGTCTTCAGCGTCGCAAGGCGAAGCAGCCCCCGAAGAACCGACCTCCGGAACACTGCCGCCCGAACTGGCGGCGTTGGCGGCCATGTTGCAGGCAATGTCTTCACAACCGTCACAGTCGGGCGAAACGTCTTTGGATCCGTTCGTTGCCCAAGAGGCCGGCCAACCATCGCAACCGCAATCCCCTAACGGCCCTCCGCCGCAGCAATCACCGTCGCAACAACCCTCGACGAATCAAGCAGCCACATCACAGCCCAGCCAAGGCCATTCACCCGAAGGCGATTCTCGGTCGGGTGATGCCGCCCAAATTGCCGTCCAATCAGGCGACAGTTCCGGCAATTCGTCCTGGATCATGAGTTTACCGCCGGAAACCCGCAAAGCCATCCGGGCAGCCATGGAGCAACCGGCTCCGCCGGGGTATGCCGAGCGACTGAAACGATATTTTCAAGACGTCGAACGCTGAGGACGATTTGTCGTAACGTTCGTCGACCGAGACTGATCACATCGAATTCCGAAGCACGCGTCACCGAACAATCATCGATTGATTTTGGAGAAGCCACCATGACTCACGATACCATCTCCGGCGAAGATAAAGCTGCCGTCGAACGGTGTCACCAAGCTTATGTTCGCATTTGCGATGAATTGTCCAAGGTCATCGTCGGCCAAAGACAGGTCATCGAGGAGATCTTGATCGCCGTCCTCGCCCGTGGCCACGCGTTGCTTGAAGGCGTCCCTGGACTTGCCAAAACGTTGCTGGTCAGCTCGCTGGCCCAGGCGACCCATCTGACGTTTCGGCGCATTCAGTTTACCCCCGACCTGATGCCCAGTGACGTAACAGGAACGGATATCCTTCACGAGGATCCGGCAACCGGCGCCCGCGAGTACAAATTCTTACCCGGTCCGATCTTTGCCAACATGATCCTCGCCGACGAGATCAACCGCACCCCGCCGAAAACGCAAGCAGCCATGCTCGAGGCGATGCAGGAGCGTCAGGTCACGACCGGCGGCGTCACCCACGCTTTGCCTGATCCGTTTTTTGTTTTGGCGACTCAAAACCCGTTGGAACAAGAGGGTACGTATCCCCTGCCCGAAGCGCAGCTCGACCGCTTCTTGCTGTATATCAAGGTGCAATATCCGTCGGGTGAAGAAGAATGGGAAATTGCGCGACGCGTCACCGGAGGTCAAATGGGCACGATCGAGCCGCTGATGGGCGGCGACGACTTACTTGCCTTTCAACAACTGGTGACCCGCATTCCGGTCTCCGATCAGGTGCTCGGCTACGCTTGGACGCTCGTGCGATCGTCTCGCCCCGGCACGCCCGACGCGCCTGATTTTGTCGATCGTTGGGTAGCGTGGGGGGCGGGCCCCCGCGGCCTACTGACCTTGATCACCTGCGCCAAGGCGCGCGCGGCTCTTCACGGTCGTTTTCACGCCACGATGGGCGACGTCCAGGCGTTGGTCAAACCCGCTCTCCGCCATCGGATCGCGGGAAACTACTCGGCACAGGCGCACAACCTGACCAGCGACGGCCTGATCGATATGCTCCTGGAGGCAGTCCCGGCCGACAGAACATATTCGCGTCCCGAAGAACCCGCCCTCGGCTGATCGACGTGTCGATTCGGCCCGTCCTTGATCCACTCGATTCGTTCCATGGCACGCAGCATCCTTTCCCGGTATCTCGATCCCGAAGCTCTCGCCCGTATCAGTGGCCGACGCTTGGAACCTCGCGGCCTTGTGTACGGCAACCTGGCCGGATCCCATCGGTCACCCCTCTCAGGATTTGCCGTGGAATTCATGGGCCACCGGGAGTACGTTCCCGGCGACGAACCCAAACATATCGACTGGCGGGTCTATTTCAACCGGCGTCGCGTCGTCGTCAAACAATATGCAATGGAGACAAACTTCGTTTGCCATCTATTGTTGGACGTCAGTGCGTCGATGCGATACGGCGACGGTTCGGCCAATAAATTGGACTACGCTTCGAAGTTGGCCTGTGCGTTGGCGCACACGATCATCCGACAAAGCGATAAGGCCTCGCTCGGACTGCTGGACGACGGAATTCGCGGTTACGTGCCGCCGAACAACTCCTTCGCGCAGATCGTGCGGATGACCGAGGCGCTCGACAATGTTGCGCCGCAAGGCAAGACCGACTTGGGCGCAGCCGTCCGGGAAATCGCCGCCCGCTTCGGAAGACGCGAAATCGTGATGCTTTTCAGCGACTGCTTCACCGACGTCAAATCCTTGGAAGAAGCTTTACAGCAACTTCGGTACAATCGGCACGAAGTCGTCGTCTTTCACATCCTGCACCACGACGAGCGCACGTTTCCGTTCGAGGGCATGGTGAAATTCGTCGGTCTGGAACAAGCGGATGAACTGCTCACCCGCCCGGAAGACCTGCGTCGCGCCTATCTCAAGGCACTTGACGCCTACCTCGAAACGTTGGACGAGATCTGCCGTCGAAATCGTGTCGAACTCGTCCCCGTCGACACCGCGGAAAACATGGGTGAAACTCTGGCCGACTATCTCAGCCGTCGCGAGCAAATTCCCCACGCCCGCTGACGGCCGATTTCCTCATCAAAGAGACACGCCTCGATGGCATCGCCTTCTTGACGCAACGCGTCCGGTCACCGACTTTGCGGTTCCGTCTGTCCGAAGAGGTGGTAGATCGTCGCACCAACGGCCGTCAACAACATCATCAGCCCGATAGCCGGAACGAGACACAATCCGATCAACCCGCCGATCAAAAACGCGCCGCGTCCCCACCAGGATCGCTGCCACTTAACCACGTATCGGCGAACGATGTATCCGGCGGCCAGCAGCAACACCAGGACAACCGTCGCCCCACCGGCTTGCCGTCCCCGTGACACCGTATCTTCGTCGACCGCCCATGCCCCGATTCGTGCGGCACCTTGCGGCGCGATGAACGTGTATTCGCGTCCTTGCCGCGGAATGGGAACATCGACGCTGGTGAGATTTTCGAACAACATGCCGGCTTCCTGTGATTGGGGAACGACCTGCTGTCCGCCGATCGCAAACGACTGCGCGGCGTCTTCGTTTGCGCCCGCTTGCCGGCCGAGTTCCAGTTGCTCGACTTCGCGGTCCATGCGACGTCCGGCGATCGCCTCACCACCGACGCCTCCGCCGAATCCTCCTCCGGCGAAGCCTGCAATTTCCTGCGAATATCGTTCTTCGTATTGTTTGACTTTGTCTGCGGCCCTCGCTCTTTGCGGCCCCAATGCGTCCATCTCGGCCTCGTAACTTTCCTTGTATTCGGGAGCGCTCTTTGATTTTTCTGCCGCCTCGAATCGGCTTGTAAGACGACGACTTTGAAGGGGCGCATTTTGAGGTGGTGTCGTCGGGCGATCTTGCGGCATTGGTCCGCTGGCCGCCGAAGCGGCCTGTCCCTTTTTGCCGACCAATTCCCCGAACCACCGGGTGTTGACATCACGTGCCCCGCCGGCTGCTTCCGCCCCTCCGGACGGCTTACTTTCGAGCCCCCAGTTCGACACCGCTCGTTCGACGACGTTTTTCCCCCGACGGACACGCTGCTGACGATACAACATCTCGAGTTGAACCGTGTTGTCGACCTGCGCGGCGGCACCACGTTCGCCTTCCGCCTGATCATCGTATTCGGTGCCGAGATTCTGCAGCAGAGCAAGCGATTCTTCGATGACCCCGCCCGAACTCCGACGGTCGGCGTACTCCGAAGTAAGCGACGAAAACAATCCGGCATTCTGTTTCGCTCGAACTCGCGAAAACTGATCGCCGTGTCTTGCCGTTTCTACAAGATCCCGAACGATTCGGGCCTCGAACTCGGTAAATCCGGCATCCAATTCCTCGGGAGCCACCGCACGCATCGTCCCGTCGAAATGCAGCCAGCGCAATTCGTCGGGAAGATACAATCGCAACTGGCTCCATTCAGGCGTCACGTCTTCCGGCTCAATCAGAGGAAAAGAAACATGCGTCACCAACGACGACAGCGAGATCGTTCCTCCGTATTTCAGTTGGATTTGATACGGCAGGTCGCCGGGTGCCGTGCGAACGATCGGAACGTGGATTCGCTCCGGTCGGGCGCCGTCCATTACCAAGGGTTTCACGGGATTTCCGTTGACAATCGCCGTCCACAAGCGGGCACTTTCCGGCAGCGTGACGACCAAGAACTGCTCGGATCGGTTCTCCGTCCAATACACTTGCTCGGCCCGGTAGGCACCATCGGCTCCCAGCGACAGGAGACATTCGGCCATGCGAATCCGCACCGGCGACGTCATGGCCAACGGCCGCGATCGGACGCGAAAAGCGAGATCGGCCTGAGCGAGTTCGGCACGCACGCGATACGCCGCGGTCACGAATCCTTTTCCATCGCCGATCTGCATCCGGCGCCACAATTCTTTTTGCCGTTCGGGCGTCAGTTTTTCCACACCTTCGGCCGTCTCCTCGACAACTTCGTCACGGCCCACATTTTGCAACGTCACATATCGTTCACCGGCGCGAACCGCAATGCCGTCGTCGACGGCCACGGCAAATGGAACGGGTGCCGGGTGGCGTTGGTCGTCGACCAACCGGTCGTTCCGGACCAAGACTCGCAAGTCGTCCATCACATCGTCTTGGAACGTCAATCGTACTTCCACCGGCGAGTTCGGATCCTTTTCATCGAAGACGATGTCTTCTGTACGAACCATCGGCGCCGCTACCCGACATCCTTGCATCGAGGCCGGCAATAAAAATCGCAGTTCACGAATCCCCGCCTCTTTGATATCGAAGTCCAACAACACTGTGTCTTCGATACTTCGGTCCGTGAAGCGGACATTGGTGATCGTGTCATACGAGACCACGGCCTTTCGCCGCTCGACGGCAATACGTCCTTTCACATCCTCCGCTTGCGACGCCAATATCAACTGCACGAAGGACCGCAATTCGCTACGTACCCATGAAGCCGACTCGAGCGGCTGCGGACGCATACCTTCCAATTCCAGCGGTCGCAGCCGATAAACCGGGTCGATCAACACGGCCATCCGCATGGCCGCATTGCCCTCCAAGAAATCGAACGCGGGCACGTCGATTTCGCCGCCGATAGGCTCACGTTGAAGCGTCATCGTCGCAACGGCATTGACGTTTTGAACGGCACCACGAGGCATCCACAAGTGCAATATCGTGCGTCCTTCGCTTTGTGAGGTGGACCAACTGCACTCAGGCGGCACGGAAACATCGTCCAACGACGTCATCGTCGGCGGCAATGCAAAGCGCACATGCGAAAACGGAACCCGGTTCACTTCGTTGATGTCGAATCTCGCCTCCAATGTACGTTGATACGTTCCGATACGGTAAAGAGCATCGATTCTCGTAACGAATCGCGGCTGCTTCGACACGGCTTGCATCGTGATGCGATAATCGCCCGATTGAAATCGATATCCGGCATGGACCACCGGTTCCAGCGGACTCTCTGCGGACGCCCGCACGACGGCCTCAGACGGCTTCCAGTTCGCCGTATCGATCGACGTCACGTTTTCCGTCTCTCGAATCTGGAGATCGAGACGCGGACTTCGACGTACGATGATCGTTCCTTGCGAGATCGCAGCCCCGTCGAGCGCCAATTGCGGCACGTCGAGTTGCGTCGGTTGATGTCCGATCGATACGCCGCGTTGAAGCTCCACGGTAATGTGCTCGGCATCTTCAGCCATCGCGAGCAGGTCGACCTCGATCGTGTCCGAGCCGCCGGCCTCGTTACGGCGCCATTCCCATCCTCGAACGTTTGGTCCTTCGACCCTCAACACATGCCAACCGGCAGGAATTTTGAGCTGAAAGGCATCGCGTTTCGATTGAGGAAAACTAATCGCCGTATCCCACACGACGCGAATTCCTTCTTCGGCGACCTGGAAGAGGATGGACGCATCGGTAGACAAAGCGCGGTCCACTCGTCCGGCCAAGATCTTGGGACGCCATCGCAACACGACATGTCCATCCATACCGACGGCCGAGACCACGTGTTCCCCGTCTTGCGAGGTCACGTAATCAGCCCGATCGGGCTGGCCGCTGAAACGCACCTCGGTTTCCGCCTCCGGCACATGGAGGTCGAACTGCGCACCCGGCAATCCGCCGATTACAAAATCGGCTACGCGCCATCCCCCTTCACGCTGCAACGGAACCTGAAGACGAAGTTGCAACCGGTGCGTTCCCTTGCCCCCGAAGCGCACGACGACCACTTGTGAGCCCCCAGGATGCGGTGCCTGCCGGTTTGTCTTGTCGTCCGGTGTGACGTGGGCCAGACCGACGACCGCCGGTTTTCCGTCGACAACGGCTTCAACGACCCCGGCCCCCGCGGGCCGAAGCGGCAACTCCACCGGCTCGTCGACGAACACGGTGACTTCAACGTCGAGGGTCACTTCCAGCGAATCACCTGTACTTGCGGTGCCCGTCAACGTCGCCGGAGATACCGCGAACTTGGTGGGCGGTTTCGGCAGCTGCTGCGGACGCGGATGAGTCGCTTCCAACAACTTCAGGTACCGGTCGTACGGCACCCAAACATTCCCCGCGTCACGAGGCAATCCGCTCTCGGGATCATAGGGCACCAACAACGCGTCTTCGGGTACGTCAAGCGGCGGGAGGGCGTCAATCACCTGGACGACGACCCCATCGTGCTCGACAGACTTCTCCGGTTGCTGCGACTGCACGGCTCGGCCGTGAAAGAGGCATGCCAGCGCGACGACGATCGGCAGTATGCAGCTTCCGGCTTTCGACGACACCGCCCACCAATACACGCGAACGATTCCGCCGACGAGCAGTCGCCCCACGCCGGTCACGAACAGGGAAGCCACACGCCATAGCGGATCGACGACCATCAAGATGACGACGGCGATCACGACTCCATCGCCGATCGGTGCTGCCATGTCAAGCCCCGGAAGCAACGGAAGGAACGTTCCCGCAGCGATGAGCAACAGCGCCCAACGCCACTTGAGCCGAAATCCCCGCCGATACAACACGACGGCGAACATGACGATCAGCAACACGGCGATCCACGTGGCGCCTTCGAGCCCCCCCGCGGCAACGCCGTCGATCTGAATCGAAGGAGACTCTCCCAAAAATCGCACATCGACTTCGTGGTAGTATCGGGGAAGCATTTCCGGAACGAAGGTCATCGTCCGGAATCCCGCGTACATTACGGCTCCCTCGGCCTTGTGCTGCGGTTGTTCTACCTGCGCACGTTTTTCGTCGCGATCCGCCCGCGGAACGGCCGCTTGCATTTCGACCGGTGCCTCGGGAACCGGCGGCTCCGCTTCAGCGGCCTCCTCCTCGGCCAAAGCTTCGTCGGCCGTTTCCATCGGCATCTCTTCGGCGGCTTGCGGCAGTTCGGCTCCCGTCTCGAAATCCCCCACCGCTTTTTCCAGCCCATCCTGAACCGGTGCGGTTGCGGTCGGCAGAGGCTCACTCATCCCCGCGGCACCGCACCCGATCACAATCGGGGTACACGCGGCCGCAAATCCTTTTGCGATGGACAGCAAAACCGGCGAGCGACGTTTCGTAATGCGATATCCCCGCGGCCCCCAGCGCACGACCTCGTACTGTCTGGGCACATGGACCGACCATTCGGCATCCGCAATCGGCACATCGCGATTGCCGGTCGTATCCTGCTCAGGCAACATCAACGCGGGCAATTCGACGACGGCCGAGGCCCACATTCCCAACGGTCGCTTTCGTTGACGGTAACACACTTCCAAGGCGCGCTCACCACCGGCAGAAGCGTCGTCGGTCGCCATGCTCAAGAGCAATCGACCATCTCTCTCCTGCGGACGCAACGGTTTGCCGTCCACGGCGACCGACCACAATTCCGATTTGCCGGGCAGCTGCATGGCCAGATACGGAGTCTTACAAATCACGTGATACGTGACCTGCGTCGAAACTGCGCCGTCGAGCTCCATGACGCTCACGGCCTTCAAGTCTTTTGCTACGGCGGGCGGCGCCGCAGACACGGCCGTTTCCGACAATCGTCGAACCGAAGCAATGACCGTCGGTCGGTGCCCCACAAAACTGTACACCCCCAAGATCTGTCGGCCGGGTTGATATTCGGCATCGACCAACTCGCCGATGTCGACACTGCGGGCGTTCGAGGCGATCTCCACCTCGAGCTCACCATGCCCCTCAACCGCAACGAAGCCGGAACGAAAAGCCGCCTCGGGCTCCAACAACGGCAATAACCATTTTTCGAGCTGCTCTTCCGGCAAGGGCATACGGAATTCCGCCACCAGCCGAACGCGTCCGCGTCGCTCATCCTTGAGCGTCACTTTCCAACGTCGTCCCGAAGTCGTTTCCTCGGCGACGTAGGTTTTGATCTCGACGTCATCTAGTCCGAAGACGTCGATACTCGGAGGCGTTTCCTTCGGAAGCACGAACGCCAATTCATCGCACGCCGCACGATCTACGAAATAGTCGATTTCGTAGCGCGGCACCAATCCGTCGGGCTGAATCCGCAAGAACGCGTACGTACAGGCGGTGATTCGAGGCTTGGTCTTTTCGACATCGAACGTCGCACGAAAGTCGGTTCCATCGAATCGGTAAGCCAGCCTCGTTTCAACTGCCGCCAGCCCGAAGTCGGCTTTTTCTTTCTCGCTCAAAGCCACGAGACGATCGGTTGCGATCGGTCGAACAGCCAAGTCGTCTTCTTCCCGCACGGCTATGGCACCGACGGTGCGCGTCGTCCCGACGCCCTCGAAGTTCGGAAAACGAATCGTTCGTTTCCCCGTCCATTCGTTCAACCAGCCCTTGGGAACATTTTTGGCGACGAAGTCGACTCGCACCTGCTCGCCGGGTTCCACGGCGACGGGCAAGCGTACTTCGACCCGCTTGGTCCCACCCTCTTCCGAATACACTTCGTATGCCAAGGCGCGGCCCTGATAATCGGACACCGATTCGATTTGCCATTGCGAAGGCATGCGGAATGCAAACTCTACCAACCGTTCGACGCGCGGCGTCAGGAAGAATTCACCCTGGACCGCCAGGCCGTGTCGGCGAACACTCAATAGCGCGTTTGCAATGCAGTCCAACTCGGGCTCGGGCTCGAAGAAGTTTCCGCTTACGGCGTAATCGGCCGTCGGCGCGTACCAGGCAGCGAGAGGCCGACACCGAGGGGTCGTTTCGCCCGCGGTGGCCACGTCGCCGACCGCCGCCGCATCGATCGGCAACACCCCTGTTGTCGAAATCGTTTCGGCGTTCAGCCGCTCGTCCAAGAGCAAACCGACCACGGCCGTGCGCATGATGGCGTCGACCGGTTCCAGTTTCGGAAAAGACCAGTTCGCCAATTGGACGGGCGTGCGCAACAGCGTGATTTGGAACGAAACGGGCTCGGCCGTCGCTTCCCTCAAGTGCAATCGAAGAAGCCGTGTGTCTCCCGACTCCACCAGCTCCCAGCGAGCCAAGCTCGGCGACGTGACTTTGGTGACTTCGAATCCCCCGGGAATGCTCAAATCGAGTTGCTGCACGGCGCGATGCCGAATGTCGAAGGCGACGACGGCGTCGAGTTGCTCGTAGGCGCGGGTAACCCGGTCGACCAACACCGACCGTCCCAAGATTAGTGCCTTTTCTTGCAACGTGTGGCTATTGAGCGACAAATGCAGCTCGACGGTTTGTTTCGGCAACACGATTTCGAATACGGTCTTTCGAGCAGCCTCGTCATACCGCCGAGACACCACGCTCGCCCCCGATTTCACTTCCACATCGCCGGCAACCTCCAGGGTCGTTTGCTCGGCAGCCGCCGACGGCAGGCGGAAGCGAAACCATTGTTCCGCGGCCGTCGTTTGCAACGGTGCGGTAAACATCAATTCCAGACGATGCAGGCCGGAACCTTCGACAAACGCGATCAGCCGGCCGGGATCGGGACGGGCGACGGGAAGCGGTTTTCCGTCGATCGTCGCCGCAATCAGCCCCACACCGTCGATACCGAACTGGACGGCCTGAAGCTCGTCTTTCAAGGCTTCAAACACGATTGACGATCGCAACAACACACGCCCGTCGACAACCTGGATACGATGTTCCGCCGAAAGTGCCGCCCCCGCCACCGGCGGCAGGTCCGTATCGTCTTCCACCTTCGCCGCTTTCAACAAGCGCGCATACTCTTCGCGGTCGACGAGCACCCGTCGCGGCGCTTGCTGCAAGAGAACGTTGAGATCCTCATACGGCACGTAGATTTCCCGAACTTCCTGCGGCTGCGCAGTGACGGCCCCTGCAAGCAACACCGACACCACCAAGGCAGTAAAACTCAATACGCCAAAGCGTCCGGCGCGCCATCCGGGTATTCGCCACGCGGCCTTCTCGCATTCCCGATCGGTTTGAGTACACGATGTATGATGCTCACGCATGGCGGTCGCCCTCCTGCTCCTCATCGTCAGCGTGCTCGTCGCCCGCTGCGGGCTCGTCGTCATCCGCCTCCGAGGGGTCCCCCAGCACGATGTCTCCCGACGAATCGTCCTCTTCGTCGAAGTCGGGCTCCAAGAGTATGTCGTCGTCCGACAACGGCGTGTCTTCTTCGTCGGTCGGAACCGCGTCGACGACCGGCTCGACGTCGCGTTCGGGTTCCACAAGCTCGGCTTCCGTGACGCCGTGATCACCATCCGGAGCTTGCGGCGGGACGTCGCTCTGTTCTCCGTCTCGCGGTGGAAGCGGTGGTTTCCAACGCGACACGATCTGGAACAATCGCCGCGCCCACTGGAGTCCCCAGACGATCACGACGATGACAGCTCCGGCCGCCATTCCTTTGCCGACGATCTGTTGCGCCGGAATCGGTGCAACGATCCACATTACGATCCACGCAACAACGAGCCCTGTTATCGCCAGGGTTCGCGTACGCCAACCGAACGGCAACAACACGATACCGATCAACAGAGCACACCCTGCAACTATCAAATGCAAGACCCGATTGTCGACCAGCGTCAGACGAAGTCGTTGTTCAGGTGTGTCGCGAGGATCGACGGCCGAGAAAACGTAAAACGTTCCATCGGTCGGAAACGTGCCCACCGAAACACCCTCACTCGCCCATTCGAGCAAGTCACTGTCGTTCACTGCGGGCATAGCCCGCAGATCCAACCGAAGACGCGACCACGTGAATTCCTCGGTCCAAGTGCCGTTGTGCGAAAACAGACAGATTTCTTCCGGCAGGTACATCCCCAAGTAAATCTTTTGAACGGCAGGTGCCTGCGGTTGGACGTCGGAATCGATTGGAAACGTAGGTAGCGGAATCTCACTCCCGTCTCCCGGCAACGTGTAACGCAGTTCGAGCACGACCGGTTCGCCGGGTTCGGTTCCCACCAAGGGGACGTAATATCGCCGCCGCGTCCTGCCGTCGTCGGGCGTTTCCGCCGGCGCAGCGGCCGACTCGGCTTCGGTCGTGACGGCGTCTGCTGCTTCGGATGCCGCAGCATTCGGTTCCGTCTCATCGATCGTCGTCTCGGGATGGAACCGATTGCCGTTCAACCGCTGTTCGGCGTCCAACACGGCCCCCTCGGGCAGTTCGACGGCCAACCGCTGCTGAACGCTCCGCAGTCGGTAAATCGCCTGCACGCTCATCGTACCGGATCGGGTCACGACCACACGGACGAAGCCGCGTTCGATGCCGGTCGGCTTACCGGGATGAACTTGGTAGCGTGTCGCCAGTAGTTGCAACGTCCACGGCCCGTGGAATTCGAAAGCGCCCGCGGCATTCTCAAATTGCAGCCCGTCCATCAGGTCGTGCTGGGGATCGATCGGACGTACGCCTTCGGCGCCCGGTGCATCGCGAACGTCGATGTTTTCGGCCTTCAGGACGACAACTTGCCCCCACGACTGTTCCACGTTGCGGGGTATCAATCGCGGCACATCGACGGGCACGTCGCGAGCCTTGTCGAGCTCGTTCGACAATTCGCGGGTCCATGTGAGAGTGAGTGTATAACTGCCCAACAGTTCTTGCGGCCCGGAGAACTTCCATGCTTGATACCCCGGTTCGAGGTCATCGGGATCCGGCGTGATGCGTTCCTCACGAAAGTTGCGTGTGGTCAATCGAAACTCATCGGCCAAGACTTCAGGAATGTCGATGCGGAACGACTCGACGCCCCCGTACTGCACGTCGAAACGGAATTCGTCCGTATAGCGAATCGCCCGGTCTTCAACGGCGACGGTGAGAAGATGCCGCACTTCAACCTGCGGTTTGCGGCGTTCGAGCGTATACGTCACCGTCGGCGACTCTTGTGCCCAAGCGAATGCCTGAATGAGAACATTCCTGCCCGGCGAGGTGATCAGCCCTGCTCGGTCACCCTGCAAGCCTTCATAGGCTTCTTCCGGACTGACAGGCCGCAAGTTGCGAACCTGCTTGGGTACACACAACAAACTGGAAGCGGCGCGAACGACAACAGCCCCTTCGTTCGATTCGACAGAGGCGTCGTCGGGCCGCGAAATCGCCGGTGTCAGCTCGATTTTTCGTCCGACCTCTTGCAATTCTCGCTTGGAATCGAACGCCACCGAGTACTGATATTGCAAGCCGACCTTTCCGAAAGCCTGGCGAGAAAGATCGATCAACACGCGGTTCGGATCATCGGGATCGCGAACGACGCGTTCGACCTGCACCGGCGTGCCGCCGACGTCTGCACCTCGCACATTCAACACCTTCACCGGGATTTCCGGCGGCACCTCCAACGCCAGTTGGAAAACGCCCGCCCGCTGCACATCGAATTGCGTCAAGCCGGTAAAACTGTATGTCGTCGTTCCGATGTCGACGGCAGCCCAACTCTTGGCGTGAACCAACGGCTGCACTTTCTCCAATCGGAATGTCGCCTCGATCGGCAATGCCACGTATCGGTAACCGAATTTCCAGTTCCCCTCCTTCAGCGATTGAGGCACCTCGTTCGTGTCGATTTGCAATAGGCCCTTCCGATCGACGACTTCCGCTCGTAGGCCTTGTTCGGTCCCGACAACCACGATCCCCTGCTGGCGGACGACACCGCGGGCTTCCAGGACGGGCAACGACACCTCGGATTGGCGATCGAGAATCTTTTCCAATTCAATCGTTAGATGCTGCGACTGCGTCGCGGGATCGAAAAGAACGATCGAGAGAACTTGCGGGTCGCCCTCTTTTTCAGAAGGTTGCACCGACCATTGGCGAATGTTCGGATCGAACACCGAAACGATCTTTTGATCGGCTGGTACGGCGACGTCGAGCTTGTCGACTGCCGCGCGACGAATCGTGTAATCGAACTCCGCCCGCGTTCGAACGACGCCTTCGGCCATCACCATTTGCGTCTTGGTCTCGACGCTCACCAGCGCCTCCAGCCCCGCCGCCCCTTCAGCCTTGGGCGTCCACTCGAGCGTAACCGTCGGTGTGGCGCCGACGAATGCCAACAACACCGATGCGTCGGAAGGCGTTTCCGGCGATTCCGGCTTCTCCGGCGCCTCTGTGGCCGCCAGTATCGGTGTGATCTGCATTTTGATTCCCGGCTGCGCGATGTGGACGGTCCAGCGAGCGATCGGCGCCTGTGGAACCTGAAACGAAACTGCGTTTTTCCCGGGCGATCGAGTGATCGCCTTCGCGAACTCGATTTCGACGGTCACATCTTGCGGCTCTTTGGTCTTGTGCTCAAGCAGCAACGCGTAACCGTCTTGCTGGGAGATGAGTCGAGCCGGTTTTCCCTCGCAAGTGGCCGATACGATCGCGGCGTCGCCCAATCGGACAGGCACGGTCAACCACCCTTTATGCAGCAACGTGATGCTCAACTGTGACTTGACGCGCACTACGTCGGTCTCGATCGATGCGTCGTTACGAACCTCGTTGATCAACGCACCGTAGGGCGATTCCGGTTCAGGTGTGACTTCCGGCTCGCCTCGTGCCGCTTCCCACAAGGCGCGAAATTCTTCGTACGGCAAGTAAACACCGCGGCCTTCCCGCTCGAAAACCTCGCGCAATTTGTCGTAGGGAATGTAGATTGTCCGCTCGCGGAACGAGTCGTCTTCCGGTGCGGTCGATTCGGCATCGGCCGGCTGTGCCGTTTCACGCGACGGCGAAGCCGTCTCGGCCACCGCAGCCGGCGTTTCGGAGGCTTCCTCAGCTCGCACCGGTACCGACCGCAAGCCGAGACAAACGAATAAAGATACCAAAACCGCCGCATAACCCCCTGCACGAACAATCGGCGGCAATGATTGTCCGCAGTAGGAAAGCGAGGAATACAACCGGAAGCGAGAATTGCCGAGAAGCGTCATGACTCCACCTTGATTCATGGAGGAAAATGTTCGGCCGAACGGGACGCGATGCCCGCGTTACCTGAAAATCGATCTATTTCGGCAATCGCCCATTACGGCGAGGGAGGGATCTTCTGGCATCCTGCCAAGAGAAAGAATGCTCGTTACTCCTACGGCATGCGAAATGGTCGGCTGTTACCCGCTCGCGGGAAATGTCGCACGAGTGACGAGGCCCAATGCGTCGCACGCCCCAACATCTACGCCTCGTTTCCTTTTGCAAACGTAGCTCGCCGCATGCCCGCACGACGGCCCGAGACTGAGAGTCGTCGGCGCGCTCGGTACAACCGTCGCAGCAGGCGCAACCCAAGCAATTGATCCCCGGTGCTCCCACCAACGGCTTCGGAAAGCGAGCCATCGCATTCTGCGGATAGGATCCGCGGCGCAAAGGTGGTATTCCCGTAAACTGGAGGAATCCCCCCTTTTCTCATTGCGCTCCCCGGTGATGCATTTACGTTGCCGTGATGTGCCGTTTGGACGCACCGCCGACGCAAGAAGTTCACGAGTACTATGGAGAAATTCGGCCTGATAAGGTCGTGTATCGAGAAGCCTGCCCGATCCGCGTGCAATCCGCCGATCCCGGACAAGAAAACTAAGGAGTCCAAGGGCACAACACAGGGGGGGCGAGCCCCCCAAGAAACACCAGGCCGGACGCCGGCCTGCATTCGTGCGTCACAAGCCGCCGAAGCGCACGAAAACGCCTGCGGTCACCGGCTTTGGGAAAGACCGCAGGCATCTATCGCAAGTGAGGCTGTGGGGATTCGAACCCCAGACCTACGGATTAAAAGTCCGTTGCTCTACCGGCTGAGCTACAGCCTCTCCGGCAGTCGACCACAACCTCGCAGAATATCGGTTTTGTTTTGCCGCACCCTTCAGCAAATCGTACGACAACATACAAGCCCGATTTCGTGCGAAACGGGTTAGCGTGACGACAGCATAACATCTTACAGCGCCCCGTCCGCCGATCAAGGGGGACACGTCTGAAGACGGAACCGTAAATTCGTGATCGAACAGAGAAAAGCGTGTCGCCAAGCCCCCGAAGCCACGAAAACGGGGAGACATCCTGTGGTACCAGGACGCCTCCCGGCTGATCGTGGCCGACGAATTCTTCCGCCTCGCGTTTCGAGTCGACATGCAAGTCGGCGGTGGAATTCACCGCACAGCGGTTTACAGGTCGAACTTCTGGACTTCCTCGGGCCCGGGCGTCGCGTAATTCGGATCCTTGGCTCGTATGTAGACATCGCCGTCGACGAGCTCGCGCACTTCCAACGGCACGATCGTGACCCCCTGGCGGTTGATCGTATAGGCATTGTCACTGAGATCGCGCGAGCGCGCTTCTTCGGGGGTAAGCGGCGGTACATTCGCATTGAAGAACGCGGTACACCACCACTTGCCGTCACGATCTTGGAACGGTGTCCCATGGCCGAGAAAGCGCCCCACAAACCGCCGAGGTCCGAATGGGCCGGTCGGCTTGTCGGCCGTGCAATAGTAGAGGTTGTACGTTCCCTTGCGTCCCTGGTCGGTCGACCACGCAGTCCCGAAGTGGACGTACTTGTTGCCGATCTTTTTCATCGTGGCGCCCTCGTGGCCGATCCGGTTGATCTTCTCGCCGGTCACCGGATGAATTCGATACCCGGCCGGATCGATTCGCACCGGTTCGGCCGTCAACTGCGAAAAGTCG
Source organism: Thermostilla marina (assembly GCF_054657455.1). NCBI lineage: Bacteria > Pseudomonadati > Planctomycetota > Planctomycetia > Pirellulales > Thermoguttaceae > Thermostilla > Thermostilla marina. Next base: position 3,568,426 of record NZ_BAAHYR010000001.1, read on the forward strand.
GGAGCCAACGGTGCAATCACGGTGTTTCCCCACAACAAATACCAAGTCCCATCCTCGTCGCGAAACATCGACGGGTCGTGCATGCGGGGCTGGTTTTCGCCCAGGGGATACTCCCACGGCCCGCCGATTTCGGGCCCCGCCGACAACGCGAACGTCGAAACAACCGACGGGCAATGCACCAGCGTCCAACGATCGCCCGTCCAATGCAGTTCAGGTGCCCAAATCAATCGGCGATCGGGCTTCTTACCCAGCACTTTGGCCGGCAAGCTGTCGGCAATGCTGAATGGTTCACCGAGGTATTCCCACTCGATCAAATCCTTGCTGCGCCACACCCGCACGTACTCGCCGACGATACTTCCCTCGCCCAAGCCGGTATTGTGCGGTTCAATGACTTCGCGCGGATTGTTCGGATTCGGTTGGGTTCCGGTCAGGTAGTAATAGTCGTCGGGGCCCAAGACGATGTACGGATCGCGGATCCATCCCGCCTTGATGTACAAAGCACGATCGTGGGAAGCCAAGCCCCGTCGAATCTCCTCCGGCGACATGACCGCAGGCAGCTTTGCGACGGCCGTCTTGGTTACGCGCTGCTGCACTTTTGTCGAATCGGTCTCGGGAAGCGGCTCGTACAACCGTCGATTGATCGCCGCCAGATCGGCCTCCGGCATCTTCTTGACCTTTCGGTCGTAGGTCATCAAACCGTTGATCTCACCTTCGACATCGGTCGTCTGCGTGTATACGCCTCCGGCAATGCCTTGTTTTCGCAATTCATCGAGCAGTGCGATCGAGGTTCGATAGCGCTGTTCGTATTCGTCCTTGGTTTGCGGCAGGCCGCCGTATCCCCAGTTACGCCGATTCGCGTCCCACAAGTGCTCTCGGAAAGGATAGCCGTGACCGCCGAATTCGCCGACGACCTTGATAAAGTCGTCGAATCGTCCACCCGCACCATCTTCAAAGGGAAAACGCGGCTGCGGATACGCGTGCGCATCGACCACATCTCCGACCGGCCAGAAGTTGCCCCCGCTGGCAATATTCACCAGTCGCGTGGGATCCCGTTGCACGACCCACTCGCCGACCTCCATCGTTCGATGCTGTCCCCAACGTTCGTTGAAGGGGATCCAGACGACGATGGAGGGATGGTTTTCGAGCGTGTCGATCATGCGGGCGAGTTCACGCATGAATTGTGCATGTTCGGCGTCGGGCCAGTCGGCATCGACGGGATCGGGCTTCAAACGGGTCCACGGCGGATTGGCGCCGCCGCTGACATGATCCTGCCAAACCATCAAGCCCAACCGATCGCAGTGATAGTAATAACGACGCGGTTCGACCTTGATGTGTTTGCGCATCATGTTGAAGCCGGCATTCTTCAGAAATTGAATGTCGGCCACGATCGCTTCGTCGGACGGCGGCGTGAGGAGCCCGTCGGGCCACCAACCTTGGTCCAAGGTGCCGAAGTGGAAGATCACCTTGCCGTTCAAGGTGAACCGCCAATGGCCGTTCTCGTCTTTGACTTTTCCGACGCTGCGGATTCCGGTGTAAGAACGCACTTGATCGACCACGTTTCCGTGGGCATCCAACAACCGAACGACCAAATCGTAAAGATGGGGTGAGTCGGGCGACCACAGTTTCGCATCGGGCACGGTCAACTCGACCAATGCCCCGTCGGTTTCTGCCCGCGCCACGTCTTTATCACCGTCTTTGACGACCACCTCAACTCGCTGATCTTTGGTCCTGTGATTCGTAATCGGGGCGACTCGAATCACGCCCTTCTCGGCTTCCGTCGTGATCTTCAGGTCGGCAATGTAGGCATCGGGCACTTGTTCCAGCCACACGGTTTGCCAAATGCCGGATACCTGCGTGTACCAGATTCCGCGGGGATTCAACGTTTGCTTTCCCCGCAATTGCCAGCCTTCGGTTTCGTCTTCGACCCTCACGATCAGCAAGTTGTCGCCGTCGACGACCGCATCGGTAATATCAAACGAAAACGGCGTAAACCCGCCCTTGTGTGCCCCCACAAGCTTTCCGTTCACATAGACTTCGCACGCGTAATCGACCGCCTCGAAATTCAACAATGTCCGACGACCGGGCGTTTTCTTCACGGTAAACGGGCGTCGGTACCACAGGGCTTCGTCGGGCGTCAGCAAACGCTGGACGCCGCCCAATTTGGACTCCAGGCAGAACGGCACGAGAATCTCACCGTCCCACTCGCCGGGCACGGCCTTTTGACGATCACTGGTGATCGCGTATTGCCAAATCCCGTTGAGGTTCGTCCAATCGGTCCGCACCAGTTGAGGGCGAGGATACTCACGCCACGCGTTTTCGGGAGTCACCTTTTCGCCCCAGGGCGTGATCAATTCGGAAACAAACGGCTTCAGGCTGCGTTTAGGCTCGGGCAACGTCGGCACATGATTCGCATCGACCACGTGCACGTCGATGAACTGGCCGCCGGTCGTCTGCCGACAATGGACGGCCAGCACGTTCTCGCCCTTCACCAAAACCGCCGGGTCTTCGATCGGAACAACGCGATACTCTTTCCAAAAGCCGGGGAATTCCCCGACCAGCTTGCCGTTGATGTAGACTTCGGCGTCTTCGTCGTGATGCATGAGCAAAGCCGGTTTGGCGGGCAACTTGTCGAGCACGAAGCGTTTTCGGGCCCAGATCTCCTGACCCGCCCAATTCGTGCCGACACGAGCCCCCGGTGTCTCCAGCGTCCCGAAACCTCCGTTTCCTTCCGCCCAGCGGGAATCGTCAAATGTCGGGTTTTTCCAAGTCTGAGGCGGTTGTCGATCGATAAACCGCCAGGTATCGACGATCTCCTGCCCGAGACCGTTCCCCCCTGCACCGAAGAACGTCCACAAAACCGCCCAAAGCCAAAATGCGTACAACGATCTCATCAACATCCTTTCCTTTTTCTACATGGGTTCCCAAAGAGATCACTTCGGGATGGGAATCTGCATTTCATGGAATTCGCCGCAAAGCATTCACCGGCACGGTGCCGTCGCACGTTCGGTGTGCATTGTCTCTACCGCGTGCAGTCGAAGCAACCATCTGCATGCCGCCGGCGCAACATTTCGGTAGCAAAGTGGTGAGCCACGTCCTCAACCGTCCCAAAACTGCCGCAGTCGTATCATGCGATTGAGAAATTTTGCGCAGAGCCACGCGGAACCGCTCTTAAACGCCCAACCTCATGGACAAGGCCGCACGCTTAGCGGATTCCTGCGGAAAAATCGGCAAAGAACGCGTTCACCGAATCGCCGTAGGCCCTTGCGAAAATATCCCCCACAGGCTTCTCGATCTCGAAGCCTTCCCACAGCGTTTTAATTATAGTTGCGATCCAAAGCGCACGCAAAAATCGTCGAGGAAGCCCAAGACCGGAACCTACGGCCGATGCGGAAAGTGGGTACCGAAGGTCGCTATCACGACCTATTCCGCCAGACGTTCTTCAGCGCGGCCGCTGTTCGGGATAGAGGACGAACTCGACGCGGCGATTCGTCCGTCGGCCGGACTCGCTTGCATTGGACGCGCGAGGGTGCGCCGCCCCGTGACCTACGACGAAGAGTTGATCGGAAGACAATCGTGTCTGCGTTACCAACACGTGATGGACGGCGGCCGCCCACGAAAGGGAAAGTTCCATGTGGTTTTTCCACAAATTGCCTGCGATCGGCCCGTTGTCCGTGAAACCTTCGATCCCTACCATCTGGTCCGGATAGAGTCTGAGAATTTCGCGGGCAATCGCCGAGATGATTTCGGTCGCACCGGATTGCAACGTCATCGTCCCCGGGACAAACAACGAATCGGCCGGAACAATGATCCGGATGACGTCCCCGTCGCGGATCACCTCGGCTCCGCCGACATTTACCATCGGCAGGGTATCCAACAGACTGTTATTGGGATCGATCGCCACGCTTCCTTGCCGATGCAGCGAGGCGGTGAGCGTTTGTACCTGCCGTTGCGATTCCTCCGCCGCCTTTTTCGCCTGCGCGAGCTGCTCGGTCGTGTCCTTTAGTTGCTGCCGTAACAACTCGAGTTGTTCCTGGGCGGTCTTGGTGCGTTGATTGGCTTCGGCGAGTAGTGTTTGGAGCTGCTGATTGTCGCGGTCGAGCGTTGCCGCTTTCGTCCGGTACTCATCCAGTTGGCGGGAAATCGCGAGTTGTTGCTTTTTCCATTCCTCGGTTTGTGTCGAACTCAACAGGCCGCCGTTTTGCGCGCAACCCGCAAGAAATACGGCCGAAACCGCTAACCATAGCCAGCCATGTTGGATGAGAGCACGCTTTGTGTTCATTCCCAAAACACGTGCAAGGAGGTGATCGGCCGAATCGCCGGGCCGCGCAACCGGTCCGAAAGCGGGCGGCACGTTATTGCGACGTCGTCGCAACCTCTACGGCGATGGCGAGGATGGTAGCAATTGCCCACCGTCGAAACAAGACGGTTTTTTTGCAACCCTCGGCGAGCCGGAAAAGAAAATAGGCAATCCAGGAAAAGCAGAAAAACTCTTTAGGCTCCGCGAAGAAAACGCCAAAGCAACAAAATGAAAGCCGAACCCACGATACACGTAACCAAGAGCAAAATGAGCACCGGCCCCAACGCAAACCAACTTACCGTGCCGCTCCAGATTCCCGACCAAAAGATGACCACCGTCGCCGCCCCCAAACACAAGAATGGTCCGTAGGGAATGCGGTGATCTCGAGTCGCAATCAGGATCACAAGCCCCAACGCCAAGCCGAAGAACGGCGCCACGAAAAAGGCCATCAACGAAGCCTGCCACCCCAAAAACGCGCCGATCATCCCCATCAGGGTCACGTCGCCGAACCCCATCGCCTCACGATCCAGGACGAGACTGAAGACGATCCGGATAATCCACGTGATTCCAAACGCGGCGATCATCCCCACCAGCGACGAAAGAAGCCCCTGCCAGTGATGCCCGTCGAGCTTCCACACGACGGCAATCACCACCGATCCGACCACGCCGAGCCCGGCCAAGCCGTATGTCGATCGAGAACGGCACAATCGAGCCAATGCCAATTCCACGGCCCTGCGCCAACCGTGACGGCTATACCACGTGCGAGGCATCAGCGCAAGACACCAGAACCACCAGCAGGCCAAGGCAACGGCCAGCGGCTTCCAATCAGCCCCTCCGGCCAGCCAGTCAGGAAACGCGCGAGGCGAAGCCAACGTCAAGAATCGATAAGCACCGCCCCGCCCGGGACCGGTCAAAAACGGAAACCCGCTATCCAAGTTCGGACGAACGACATCGGGCAACAGCGACCACGGCAGGGACGCCGCCAATGCCAAGCCGATCAACGTGCCGGGCACGACGATCGCATCGGGAATGATCTGCTCATCCCAGTCGATCAACGAAGCCGCCAGCATCAGCCAAGCCAGCACCGCGTGCGCCGAGAAAATGGCGTACAGCGTCGAGCGGTCGGGCAACGGCCCCTCCCACAAGATGTGACGGCACTGTTGAACTTCCCACCAATACAAGAGTGGCAGCGCCGTCGCGAACGCAGCGGCGACGAGAAAAAAACGCAGCCGGCGAGCCCGCGAAAAAAACTCGTGCGGTGCGAGCCCCAAATACACAAAAAACGAAGGGCGTTTCGGCGGCGCCGAAGCCTTGCCCTTCGGCTGAGAACGATACGGCTGAAGCAGCAACTCGACGACGGCGTTGGCTGCCCCGCCTGCCGCAAAACCGACGAGGGCCAGAATCGTCAATCGCCATCCGACGGGAATCGCGTCGATTCCGTTCACGTTTTCCCCTCGACGAAGGGTCGAAAGTGCGTGAGGATCTCCTCGGCAATCTCTTCGGGCGAGCGATTCTCGGTATCGACGATCCAATCGGCCACCTTGCGATAGATCGGCGAGCGTTTTTCCAACAGATCGATCACCTCTTGAAGACCGCCGACGTTCGTCAAGTTCGGTCGCCGCTGGGCCGACAAAGGATCTTGCGTCATTCGCCGGTGGATCGTCTCGGGCGTAGCGGTCAACCACACGGCCTTTCCCGCCTTGCGGATTACCTCTTGATTCTGCGGTCGCAGCGGAGTTCCCCCGCCGCAAGCGACGATCCGCCTCTTTCCCTCGCATAAGCGAGCCAACACGCGCGACTCGATGTCCCGAAAATGCGGTTCCCCGTCCTCGGCAAAGATGCGATCGATCGGCTTGCCGGCCTCACGTTCGATCTCAGGGTCGACATCATGCCATTCCCAGCCTAACCGTTCGGCCAAAAGACGAGCGACAGTCGTTTTTCCGGTTGCGCGATATCCGATGAGTATCAAGTTCATGGTCTATTGTCGACAATCGACACGAAAATTCCTTTACCGGGAAATGCTCACACTTGCAACGGTGCGTTTCACCACTTAGCGGCTGAAGTCGCCCGCTTGATCACCTCACGCATCAATTGCGCCGGACCTTCTCGGCCGGTGAACAACTTGAATTGCAGGCACGCCTGACGGACAAACATTTCCACGCCCGTCACGACCTTGCAGTTGCGGGCCCTCGCCTCTTTGATCAGCAGCGTGTTTTCCGGATTGTATACCGCGTCGAAGACGAGCATGCTCGTCCGCAGGTGGTCCGAAGCAAACGGCGTTTCGTCGACGTTCGGGTGCATACCGATGGGCGTGCAGTTGGCGAGCAAGTCGGGCTCGACGTCATAACGATCGTCCCACTCGACAAACCGGCAACGGAACCGTTCGGCGAGCTGCCTCGCCTTTTCCGCGTCGCCGTCGGTGACGACGACGTCGGCCCCACATTGCAGCAGCCCGAAGGCCACGGCTTTCCCGGCGCCCCCGGCCCCGAGTACTAGTGCTTTCGAGCCTTTCAGGCAGTCGGGACCTTTCCGTCCCAACGCCGCTTGAATACTGTCGATGGCAGCTTTACAGTCGGTGTTGTAGCCCAGTCGTTGGCCGTCTTGAAAGACGATCGTGTTGCAAGCACCGATGCCCTTCACCGAGGCTTCGGCCTTGGTCAACTTGGGAATCACGGCTTCTTTGTGCGGAATCGTCACGCTGAGGCCTTTGATGTCCCATTTCTCGGCCTGATCGATGAAATCCGCCACGTCTTCCCGCGGAATCCGCATCGGCAGGTAGACCTTGTTTAGTCCTGCCTGCTTGAAGCCGGCGTTGTGGATCAGGGGGCTCAAGCTGTGACCGACCGGGTCGGCGATGACGCCGTAGACCTCCGTTTCGGCGTTGATTTCGTCGAAACGATACACGTTCTTCACTTGATCGAAGCTGAGCTGCCCCGGCGCCAGCGCCCGTTCTTGATGGAAGGTCGCATAGGTGAACGGCGAACCGTATTTCCCGCACAAAATACGCGACGGTATACCGATATCGCCCATACAGAACCCGACCGTGGGCACGTTCGCCTTCGACACCAATTCGAGCATGCGGAAGTTGTCTTGCGGATGGTTCGCCATCGTGCAAATCTTCACGATGTCGGCATCCATCGCCGCCATGCGTGCGTGGATTTCTTCCAGGTTGTCGGGCGTCTTCCGAAAATCGTGATGACTGATGATTCGCTTGGTCGGCCCGAAACGGGGAATCTGCCCGGCGATATCGTCCTCCAGGTCGACATAATCGACACCTTCGGCGATCGCCGTCCGCAAAAGCAACAGCCGCTGCTCCTCGGTTCCTGAAAAACGTCCGCCGTCCCGCTCGCGACGACACGACACGATGACAGGACAAGGCCGCTCCTGGATCAACCGCTTGATATTCACCGAACTGCGAATGTAGTCGATCCGCAGTTCGACAAGTCCGGCGCCCTGCTCGGCCATGTGCCGGTATTCGGCAATCATGTGCCGGTGGCGTCCCCGTGCAACACTGACGCAAATCATGTTCGTTCGGCCGTGTGGTCTTGAGATCCGGCGGGCGATTGCCCGCCCGTCTTCGGTTATCGTTTCTGCGATCGAGCCGCTTTTCCGACCATTCGCACGCTCGTGGTCAGCCGCCGAAAAGCGTGCCTATCCATCATGCCACAACGGGGCGGGATTTGCCACCCGGTCCCGCCGCTGGAGGTGCATCGGTGATCTCTACGCCACGGTGCTCGCATACAAGAACGGCGGGCGGTGAAATTAGTTCCGGCGCCCGCCGAGCGTTATTTCCTACCTGCGTGTTCCATCGAGACCTATTTCACGACCACCTCGAGAATTCCGCCGGAAAAGTCGTCTTGCAGGTGCACGGTCATTTGCAATGCATCGGTCTTCACCTTCGCGAACCGAACGCGGTTGTACCGGTCCTTGGCCGTACCGAACGCATCTTGTGTTTCTACCGGCTGCCAGTTTCCGTTTTCGTCGCGATAAGCCAGCGACCAACCGGCAGGCACGCGACACCCGCCGCGTCCCGTGTCGTCGAACCAATAGACCGCAAACTCGGATACCTCCGTCTTCTCCGGCAACGTGATCCGAACCCACTCTTCCGTGCCTTTGTGCGGCCACCACGTCAATCGCGGAATACCATGGTCGATCGAATTCTCGGGTTCAATCCCGTCGTTGACCGCCTGCACCGAATCATTTGGATAGCAGTACGAACTTTCGACGGTCGAGCGAGTCGTCAAAGTGGGAGGAGGCGGCACCTTGGCCAGTTCCTTGCTTCTAGGAATCCAGACCTGCATTTCGTTCGCCCCGCGATTACACCACACACAGTACGGGATAAGCGTCACGCCGACGGGGCGGTCTTCGATCGAACCGTCGTCCGCCCGGTAGGCCCTGCGTGCTTGTCCCTTCAACACGGTCACGCCGCCGAGCAAATCTTTGCGGTATTCCGGCTCGAGGCGGACGTCGTCGGGCAGATAGATGTCGAGCACCTTGCCGTCGTGATCGGCGCCTTCCATGCAGTAGACGATCGGCCCCCGCTCGACGGCGACACGTCCGCGATTGTATTCGACGTTTTCATTGCACAACACGCGGCGCACGGGCATGTCGAACGTGACCGAAACGACATCGCCGGCTCGCCATTCCCGATCGATGACGGCATACCCGGCTTCGCGCGGCGGATGAATCGTTTCGCCGTTGAGTGTGATCTTCACCGGACGATGATCACGCGACGCATACCAGTAAAGGTCGCCCGGCATGGGACGCCCCTCGGCCCAACCGGGAATTCGCATTCGCAACGCGAACTTTGCGGGCTTTTCGGGAGTAACCGTCAACTCGACCGATCCTTCCCACGGATAATCGGTGCGTTGAACGAGTTCGATCTCGCCGCTCGGCAATTCCACACTTGCACGACTACCGACGTACAGGTTTACGTAAACCGACTCGTCTTTCACCGCATACACATAGCCCGGCAGCGAGGGAACGAAACGAACCACGTTCACCGGGCAGCACGAGCATCCAAACCAAGGGCTCCGTTCAAAGCTGCCGTGGTTGAAACGGAATTGCATATCGCATTCCAGGGGGTTCGGGTAGAAGAATGTATCCCCTTTCAACGACACGCCCGCGGGGAAGGCGTTGTAGATGATCCGCTCCAACACGTCGACATATTTCGCGTCGCCGTGCAACAAGAACATGCGGTGATTCCAGAGCGCCAGCGCAATCGCCGCGCACGTCTCGTTGTACGCGCGCAGGTTATCGAGTTTGTACGCGCCCGCGTACCCTTCGCCCGCACCGTGCTGACCGACGTTGCCGATTAGGTAGAGTTTGCGATTGACGACGTCTTCCCAAATGCGGTCGATGGCTTCGATGTACCCCCGATCGCCGGTCAACGCGGCAACATCGGCGACCCCGGCGTAGAAGTAGCCGCCGCGCACCGCATGGCCGACCGCTTCAAGTTGTTCGGTGATCGGCAGATGGTCCTGGCAATACGAACCGTAGATGCGCTCGCGGAGATCTTCTCGTCCCCGCATGTCGATAAAGAACTTCGCCTGCTTCAGGTATTTTTCGTCGCCGGTGGCACGGTAGAGCTTAACCAGCCCGATCTCGATTTCCTCGTGCCCTGGTACGTCGATTCGCTGCCCCGGGTTCGGACCGAACACCTTACACACCAGATCAGCATTCTTGATCGCCACGTCCAGCAACGTCCGCTTGCCGGTCACTTGGTAGTGCGCCACCGCGGCTTCGTACAAATGGCCGACGTTGTAGAGTTCATGACTCGATGCAAGTGCCGACCAGCGTCCGGTTTCCTTTCCCGGAAAGTTGTACTTGGGATCGTTGATCGTCCGCGCCGTGTAGAGATATCCGTCGTCTTCCTGGGCTGCGGCAATCTTCGCGATCAGATCGTCGAGGTACGCATCCAGCTCGGGATCATATGCAATCGCCAGCGTGTACGCGGCTCCTTCGATCACCTTGTACACATCGGAATCGTTGAAGAAGATGCCCGTGAAGCCGCCCTCCTTCAACCCGCCGGCCACCTCGAAATTGGCAATGCGGCCAGTCTCTTCGCATTTCTGGAAATCGTACCAAACGGTCGTCTTGCGGTTCGTCTCCATCCGTGGTGCCCAGAATCCATCTTCAACATGAACGGCCGTAAACGGCACCGGGCGGATGGGATAGTCACCGGGTTGCGCCGCCAGGCTGTTCACGGCGGTCAGACCGGTCATCATCACAATCGTCGATAACCACACTCGATACATGTTGCACTCCCCCGTAATCTGACAGGAAACAATGCGGCGGGAAACGCGACGGATGGTTTGTAGGCAACGATGACGAAGGCTCGGCTCATCGCACGAGATACACTTCGCGCATCGGATCGTTCGTTTGTCTCATCCACTCGGCCAACGCTTTTCGCATTTGCCGAAGCGTGTCCTTGTGTTCGGGGCGTGCGGCAAGATTGTGCAACTCCCCCGGATCGTCGTGCAAGTCGAACAACTGCTCCCTGTTTGCGCCCGATTCGTAGACGATGTACTTGAAGCGGGCATTGCGGATCATGCGTCCGCACTTACATTCCGAAACGACATATTCACGCCACGCCTCATCATGAGCCCCGGCGGCCAAAGCGCGCAAACTCCGACCGAGCAACCCGTCCGGCACATCGGCCCCTGCGTAATCACACACCGTCGGAATCAAGTCGAGCCCCACATTTACCAGGTGCGTCTCGTCGACCGTACCCGGCTTGGTTTCGGGCGGATAGGCCACGATCAGCGGAACGCGGGCGGCTTCTTCGTACGGGATCGATTTGTGTTCCAGGTGATGCGCCGAATCGTGATCCCCGTGATCACTGGTAAAGATGATTACGGTGTTGCGATCCAGCCCCGTCCGTCGCAAGGCATCGAGGACGCGACCGATCTGACCATCCACCCGCTCGGTCAACCGCCGATACGCCCACCGGTGCATCCGCCAATCTTCTTCCGTCCAGTTCCTTCGTACGTATTCCCGAAACGGTCGATACTGCGTGAAGCACGTCGTGATGCACTCGGCCTCGTCGTCACCGATCGCAAAATTCGGCGGAAGAGGGGGGCAATATTTCTCGAAGAATTCTTCTCGCGACACACCGGCGGGCAGCGCTAACGCTTTGGCCAATTCTTGACGCTCGACACGTGCCGTTTCGAATGCGGGTTTGCCGGTCGCCCTTGCGTGGGCGTCGATCGCCATGAAGCAAATGTCGTGTGGATTGATAAACGACGCCACCAAACAAAACGGTTTCTCGTGCGATTCTTGCAGAAACTGCACGCAGGCATCCGCCAAGCCGTCGCGAGTGTCTCGGCCCAGGTCCTGAAAACCCAACGACTCGGGCGTCATCCCCTGCATCCAGTGCGTCTTGCCGCCGAAAGCCGTTTCGTAACCGGCTTTTCGCAACAAGTGGCCCATCGTCTGGGGAAGCATATCTTTGGGAAACGGCTGCTTCGCTTGATTGTTGCTTCTCATCCCGAATCGACTGGGCATATAGCCGGTAAACATGCTGACCCGCGAGGGAGAACAGACCGGGTTCGCCGCGTACGCCAACGAGAATCGCGTTCCCGCCGCTGCGATCGAGTCCATAGCAGGCGTGTGCACGTACTCTTCGCCCGCGCAACTCATCATCCGCCAGTGTTGCTGGTCGGTAATCAAGATCAAAATGTTGGGCTTTTCGGAGGCGAGACAAGGCGTCCACGCGAAAGCCCATGCAAGCAACAAAACCACGAGACGATACATCGCTATTCCTCCGAACGGGGACAACTTCGGGCTTTTCGGAAGAAGTCAGGTTCGCTTCTTGTGCATCTTTTGTTTACTTTGTTTCCGACTCGAACCAACCGTGAGGATTGGGCACGACATGGGCCCGCTTTGCCCATTCGTGCCAGAGGCGACTCATTTCAGCTACACGCTCGGGTTGTTCGGCCGCCAGATCGTGCAGTTCGGTGCGATCGGTTTTCATGTTGTACAGCTCCCACGGCGATTTCGCACCGCGAGCCACCAGTTTCCAATCGCCGACGCGAACGGCTCGATTTCCTTCGTGTTCCCAGAAAAGCGCGTCATGAATCGGATCGTTTCCGCCTTGGAACAACGGTACCATGCTTTTCCCTTCCAACGGAACGACCGCTTGTCCTTGACGGGTGTCGGGATATCGTGCTCCGGCAAGATCGGCGCAGGTGGCCATCAAGTCGATCACGTGCGCGGGCTGATCCTGATACTTGCCGCACAACTTTTCAGGAATTCCCTTCGGCCAACGGACGATCAGCGGCGTCGCGATTCCTCCCTCGTGAACGTAGTGTTTGAAGTAGCGGAAGGGGGTATTCGATGCATTCGCCCACGATTTACCGTATCGCAGAAAGGAGCTTTTCGCCCCGAGCGGCGGCGAGCCCGAATCTTTCGCCATTGCGCCGCCTTCGGCACATCCGCCGTTGTCGGAAAGAAACATGACGACGGTATTGTCGGCCAATCCGCGTTCTTCCAGGGCCCGTAACAACCGACCGATCGCGGCATCCATCTTCCATACCACGGCCGCGTATACCTCCATGGCATCGGCTTCCCGTCGGCGCGCTTCCGGCGTCAATTCGTTCCAATCTTTTTCGACACGATTCGGGGGCGACAACTCCCAATGTTCGTCGATCAACCCCATCTCGCGTTGGCGGGCCAGACGGGCTTCACGAACCGCATCCCACCCGCGATCGTACATGCCGTCAAAGCGGGCGATATCCTCCGCCGGAGCCTGAAGCGGCCAGTGCGGTGCATTGAATGCCACATACAAAAAGAACGGTTTATGCTCGGAAACCGCTTCGTCGACGAATCGGATTCCGTAATCGACGAACGCGTCGGTCGTATACCAACCATCGGGCGCCGGATGGTCGACATCGTAAACGACTTGATTATCGAGCACGATCGAACGTCCCGCATTCGGCGTATAATAAAATCCGCCTCCTTCGGGTACGCCGAAGAAACGATCGAAACCTCGCGATAGCGGCCACCAACTGCGATCGGCGTGTCCCACGTGCCACTTCCCGACGATAGCCGTGAAATACCCCGCCGGTCTCAATACTTCGGCGATCGTCACACACCAAGGCATCAACCGTCCGCGGTATCCGGGAAACTTCTCTCCTGCGTCGGAGGTCATATGACCGACGCCGGCCTGGTGCGAATACAACCCGGTGAGCAACGAAGCTCGAGTCGGACAGCACCGCCCCGTGTTGTAAAACTGCCGAAAGCGAATACCCTCTCGCGCCAGCCGATCCAAGTTCGGAGTCGGAATCTCGCTTCCGTAGCAGCCGATATCCGAGAACCCCATGTCGTCGGCCATGATCAACACGATGTTGGGCCGCTCTGAAGCGAAGGCCAAACCGCTCCCAAGGGACCGCAATGCCAGGACCGAAACCAGAAATCCGGCAATGATGATTGTTCGCTTTACCATTGCTTTGTCTCGTATGGGGGCCACAGATCACCTTTCCACGAACGGACGGCAGAACGGTTCAACACCGTTCACTCCCAAGTCACCGCCCGAAACCGTCGGCATCCCCCACCCCCTGGTCGACAATTGTAATCGCTCTCTCGGCGATTTACGCGTTGCGTGCTTGCGCCGCGCCGTGCGACTGTTCAGCGTAGTCCCCCGGCACGAATCTGCAATGAAATTCCGCGTCGCCCGGTTGAGAACAGTGTCGAAGATCGCGTCGACTATGAAGCGGCTCGGCACCAACCGCCGGCGGAAAACAAAAACGCCTCGACCTGTACAGCCGAGGCGTCCGATGACGAATCGTTTTGTCGACGATCAAGGAATGTTCGGATTGACGACCGCCATTGCCGTGGGAGCAGGCGGCTCGATTCCCAAATCAGTCTCGATCTTGATGTTTCCGGCGATCTTGCCGGGTTCTTCTCCCGCCCTGAAAGTCACCGGGACGACGTGCACGGTTTTCGGCTCGGATTCCTTCTCTTTGGAAAGGTCGAACTCGAACCCTTCCCCTTCACACGAGATCGACAAGATCCGGAACGGTTCCTTTCCACGGATGACGAGTGTCTTGGTCACCGTTTGACCGGGTTTGACGACGCCCAAGAACAGGTTCCCAGGACTGACCGTGATGGGCGACTGCACCATCCCCTCGACCGTGACGGGGACTTCCTCATAACGATAGTCGTTTGTCACCAGTACGATGTGGTCGTTCAAATACCCCACCGGTGCCGATTTGTCGAGATGCACTTTCAGCTTGTAGACAACTTGGTTATAGCTGCGGGAAACCTCCTCCACCTCGGCAGTCATGTTCGGCGGTGTCTTGACGCCGACAATTTTCCAATCGCTTCGACCGGCATACGTGACCGTGACCTCGCGATCGGCTTCCTCGCCCTGTTCCACCGTACCGAACTGAACGCTTTCGGGACTGAACACCACGTCGCTGCGGATGTAGCTTCGGACGTGGAGCTGGACCTCCGCATAGTACGGTTTGTCGAACGTGACGGTGATCGTGGCACCTCTCGCCCCGAGAAAAGCCGTCGAGTTCACCCTGGCGACGATCGCACCTTCCTCATATGTCTTGACCGTCGGATTCTCAACACTGACGATCGTGCAGCCGCAACTCGAACGGGCATTGAGCACGTGCACGTCTTCGACATACAGGTTCTTGAAAACAAAGCGATATTCGGCCTTCGCGCCGCGAGCCACCACGCCGAAATCGTGCTCAAAGTCCGAGAACATCTTTCGTGCCCACTCCTGCCCGAACGCTGGCAGGCTTAGGGTCGCGGCACACACGATACCAAGAATTGCACGTCGTAACATGGGACCATACACTCCCGTCGCTAGAAGACTGTTCATCGAATCCCTGACATCCAACGGGAACCCACCCCATTGCGGACTCCTTCCGGCAGCGACTCACGACGCGCCGAAATGTCGAACACCCTGTAAAAATGGGCGGTCCGCGGCTACTTTAAGGATTCATCGCTGTCACTGTCAACGGCAAATCTGCAAGGCTGGCAAAATAGGAAACAAAAGCAAGGCAACCAGCTCTTCAGCTTCCGTGCCCCGGAATCTAAGCCGTTCGGACATATCAATGGAGATTGCGTCAGAGAATCGTTGCGTGCCGTCGCACGTAAGGCCGGGGCAGGAAAGGCAAGGCTCAGCGTTGGCGGGTTCCTTATAAATTATGCGCATGGAACGCGCTGCGGCAAATTTTTCCGCCTATCCCCCTCTAAATAGCTATCAAAGGCACCGCACCATTCCGTTTGCCGGGAACTCGGCCTGTTTCGCGCAGCGATCTGTCCGCGTCAAACAGATGCCGGTGAGCCAAATCGCGATCCCGCGCATGGGGGTGCAATTTGTCATCGACGTGCTACGATTAACAGGAGCACGGCGGCAACTCTCTTTTGGGGCCCACGAAACAGCAAACGGCATTGCGAACCTTTTCGGGAGTAGGAGTTATGGCAGCCCGACTGTATATCGGTGTCGATGTAGGCGGCACGAAGATTCAGGCCTCGTTGGTCGAAGAAACCGGCGGCATCCTTGAATCCCATCGAATTCCCACCCCCCGCGATACGGAACCGCAAGCAGTCGTCGAGGCGATTGCGCAAGCCATCGAGGCCGTGCTGGCCGAAAAAGGCGCCGACCGAAAAGACTTGGCCGCCATCGGGCTGGCCATCCCGGGTGTAGTCGATCACTCCTCGGGCATGATCGTCGTTACTCCGAATATGAATCTGGGGGGCATCCCCATTCGGAAAGAGTTGGAACCTCGCTTCGGGGTTCCTGTGGCTTTAGGTAATGACTGCAATTTAGGCGCCTTGGGTGAAGCTTGGATCGGAGCGGGCCGCAACGCCAAAAGCGTTTTTGCCATGCTCGTAGGCACCGGCATCGGTGCCGGATTCGTTCGCAAGGGCAAGTTGTGGCGTGGCGCCCGCGAGGCTGCTTGCGAAGTCGGGCACATTGTCATGGAGATCGACGGCCCGGTGTGCGGATGCCAAAACCGTGGTTGCTTCGAAGCATTGGCAGGACGGGCCGCGATCGAGCGCGATATTCGAGCAGCCGTCGACTCGGGCGAGTCGACCGTTCTCACCGATATTCTCGAAGGAGACTTGTCCGTCATTCGCAGCGGTGCGCTGCGTCAGGCGCTCGAAGCCGGCGACGAGCTGGTCACGCGGATCATGCGTCGTGCGTCCGTCGTGATCGGCAACGCATGCCTGACGATTCGGCACTTGATCGACCCCGAAGTCATCGTCCTCGGCGGCGGCGTCATCGAGGCTTGCGGCGAATTCATGTTGCCGATCATCCGCGAGATCGTTGCGGCCGATCGGCTTCCCGGAGCACGACCGGGCGGGCATATCCGTCTTTCGCGGTTGGGCGACGACGCCGTGGTTCTGGGAGCGGTGGCCTTGGCACGTCGGATGGTGGGGCGCAATCCGTTCAAGAAGCGTTACCGCATTTTGCCTCAATACCCGACCGTCGAAATCATCGACAACGGCATGGCGTTGGTCGGCAAGAAGAGCTTCGGCGTCGATTTCGTCGTCCAAGCAGGCGGTCAAGCCAAGAAGCGCAAGTTCTGGAAATCGACCGAAACCGAGCAGCAACGGCAGGTCGTGCCGCGCGACCTCGCCCGCTTGTGCCGGGGGGGGCCCGAAGTCATCTTCATCGGTACCGGCGGAACCTCTTCACTGGAGGTTCCCGAGATCGTCAAGCGGTTTGCCGAAGACCGACTCGTCGAGCTGGTCGTCGCTCCGACCGCCGAAGCCGCTAACCAATTCAACGCTTGCACGCGACGAAAAGCCGGATTGTTTCACCTGGCCAAATAATCATCGGCGCGCTACAGCACATCAGCCTTCGGGGGTCTTGAGCGGTTTATATCGCAATGTGGACCGATCGGCGTCACGAGCCGCCCGCACGGCTTCCCGATAAAAGTACTCTTGCGCCCGAATCGGTTCACCCTCGCGCGGCACGCGTTCGTAGCTGCCGTCGGGCAACAATCGCCACGCCTTGACGTTGTCGGCAAAGTACACCTTCAACATGCCGATCAACCGCTGGGCTTGATTCGGGTCGAGCACGGGGAAAATCGTTTCCAACCGCCTTTCCAAGTTGCGCATCATCCAATCGGCACTGGACAGGTACACCTCTTCGTGACCGCCGTTGTGAAAGTAAAAGATGCGCGCGTGCTCCAAGAAACGATCGACGATCGACCGGACTTCGATATTCTCGCTCAGCCCGGGCACTCCCGGCCGTAAGCAACAAATGCCGCGAATATTCAGCCGAATGCGAACGCCCGCTTGAGACGCCCGGTAGAGTGCCTCGCATACTTCTTTGTCTTGCAAGGCGTTGCATTTGGCCATGATCAATCCGGGTTGTTCCGGTGTCGACAATTGCCGTTCGCGCTCGATCAGTTCGATGAACCGCTCCCGAAGTTGCTTGGGCTCGACGGTAAGGCGCTTCCACCCGACGGCTTCGGAATACCCGGTCACGAGATTGAAAAAAGCCGCCACGTCCGAAGCGATTTCCGGGTGCGCCGTCATCAACCCGATATCGGAGTAGAGCTTCGCCGTGCTGTCGTTGTAATTGCCGGTCGACAAATGCACATAGCGGCGGATGCGGTCCGTCTCGCGACGCACGATCAACAGCGCCTTGGCATGTGTCTTGTACCGCGCGATACCGTACACCACGTGACAGCCGGCATCCTCCAATCGGCGAGCCCACTGAACGTTTCGCGCCTCGTCGAATCGGGCCTTGAGTTCGACCAAAACAGTGACTTCTTTGCCGTTTTGGCCTGCTTGCTCTAGAGCTTCAATGATCGGCGAATCACCGCTGGTACGATAAAGCGTTTGCTTGATCGCCAAGACGTTCGGATCCTCCGCCGCTTCGCGAATCAAGCGAACGACCGGCTCGAAACTTTCATAAGGCAACGAAATCAACACGTCGCGATCGCGGATCGTTTCCCACAGATCCTCCGCGTCGAGCAAATCCCGCGGCGTTTGGGGCGGCCATTCGGCATCCTTCAAGCGATCGTAGCCGGACAATCCCACGATCTGCCACAAGGCTTTCGCGTCGAGAATTCCGTCGATCGGATAGACCGCATCGTCTTCGAGTTCCAACCAGTCCGCGAGCCATTTCACCAATTCTTGGGCCAACGATTGCTGATGTTCCAGCCGGACTGCGGCGCGCCGCCGGCGATCGAGAACCGCCCGCTCGACAACGTTCAACAGGTCGCTGGCGTCGTCATCTTGGATCGGCACATCGGCATCGCGGGTAATGCGGAATACACCGACCGATTGCACGCGATAACCGGAGCACATGCGTTCGGCGAACGCGGCCACGACGTCTTCCAACAAGGCAAACCGATGCCCGGTCTCGGTCGGCAAGGCAACGAATCGGGGATATCGAGTCGGAACCGGAAATACGACGATTCGCGGAACATCCTCCCCATTCTCCGGCTCCTCCGTGCTCTTGCGGCGAACGGGTTTTCGACGCGAGCGGCTTTTTTCGCCTTCCGCCGTCGTATCTTCCTCGGTGCCGACGCGTTCCAACTTCGCGACGACGTTCAATTGAAGCCCCGGCAGCAAAGGCGGCGGATCCAATTCGGCAATGGCCAACGGTGTCAAAATCGGCTGGATCTCGCGTTCGAAGTAACCGGCCAGAAAACGGCGATCGTCGTCGGTCCATTCGTCCCGCGTCAACACGACGATCCCGTGTTCCCGCAGGGCCGACAGTACTTCGCGAATTCCTCCGCTTTGCTCGTCCACCATCCGATGAACCCGAGCGGCGATCGCCCGCAACTGTTGATGCGGCGACATGCCCGCCGGATCACGTTTGCGCACGCCGGCTTTGACCATTTGCCGGAGTCCGGCTACTCGGATCATGAAGAACTCATCGAGATTCGAGCTGACGATGGCCAAGAATTTCAAGCGTTCCAAAAGCGGCAAATCTTGCGACAATCCCTCCCGCAACACGCGATCGTTGAATTCCAACCAACTCAATTCGCGATTGAAAAACCGATCGACTCTGCCGGGCGTTTTCTTTTTTTGCGTTTTCTTCGCCATCTGTTTGCTTGTGTGGACTCAGACTTGATCGTTGCTGGAAGCGACTCCGAAGCGTATGCGTTTTCCTTACAGAGAAACGCCGCCCTCCAATCGCACTTTCATACCGTAAACGTCTTCGAACATGTCGCCTTTGAGTGCCATCGCTCGTCGTTCGAGGACAAGGTCGGTATCATCGTCGACCTCGATGAACAATTCGTCTTCCTGACGCACGAATCGGACGTTTTCCGACCGCTTGATCGTCCCGCGAGCCAAGGCGTCGGCCACCCGCAAAATCGCGGCCAACTTGTTGACGATCACTCGATTTTCCCGCGGCAAACTCACGTATTCGGTATGCGAATTTTTCGGAGGGCTTCGGCGATGGTAACGCGCCACGTGGGCAATCAGCTCCATCTCTTGCCTTGTCAACCCGAAGATCTCGGAATTCGAAATCAAGTAATAGCTATGCTTGTGATGGGCCATCAGGCTCACGAAGCCGCCGATTTCGTGCAAAATCGCCGCAACCCACAACAAAAGCCGATAACGCGATCCGAGAGCGTGATCCGGTTCCATCTCGTCGAACAGCTTGACCGCCAACTGGGCCACCATTTCAGCATGGTTCATGTCGGCCCGATAACGTTCGGCCAACGCCCTAGCAGCGTGACAAACGCCCTCCCGAAACGACTCATCGTCCTCGCCGGTAACCTCGCGGGCCAGTTCCAACAACAAGCCGTCGCGCATCGATACGTCGGAAACGATCATCTCGTCGGCGGCAACCTCGGTCAGCATGATGTCGTACGCCAACAGTGCCGGAAAGAGCGTTTCGGCCTCTTCCATGGGCAATCCGAAGCGGCTGGAAATCTTCTCCGGAGACATCCCGGCAAGTTTTTGCAGCAACTTGCGAAAGTCGGCGTGTGCGACGACGGGGGCTCTCGCCGATTTCGTCTTACCGACATGACGCGCGGCAAACCGAACGTCGCCGCCCACCGCAACGAACGAATCACACTCTTCGATCGGCAATGCCCGCTTGGCCGACTCGACGGCACTGCGAATCTGATAGCGCAAGATCCCTTCGGCATTCTCCGGCGAGGCCCGCTCACCGGCCAAGATTTCGTTCAATCGGACCGATCCCAAACGCAATCCGAACGAATTGGCGATCTGCCCATCTTCCAAGACGGTCAGCAGCGTGCTGCCGCCTCCGACGTCCACGATCAGCGTTTTTCCCGTTGCGATCCCCTCGATATCGCCGATCGAATGCAGCACCGCATCGACGGTCAATCGACTCTCCTCGGCGATGCTGATGACCTCGACGTTGAACCGGCATGCCAGGAAGATCCGGTCAAGAACGTTGTCGGCATTCGACGCTTCACGTAACGCGCTGGTCGCCACGGCACGCACACGCTGCACACCGTAGACGTTCATCATTTGCTGATAATCCCGCAGAATGTCGACCGCCGCTCGCATGCTTCGTGCACCGATACGTCCGGTTCGGAAGGTGTCTCGACCCATCCGTACCGGACGATGCACGCGCTCCAGCACATCCAGTTGTCCCTGGGCAACGACCTGAGCGATCATCATGCGAATCGCATTCGACCCGATGTCGATCGCGGCCACGACAGGCAAATTGCCGTCGGGCTCCTGGGCCGACCGCCTTCTGGGGGATGTTTCGTTCATGAACGCGTTTTTACCTTGTCTGCCAGTTCGGAGAATACCTTCGACCGCACGCGCCGTTCCCTAAAAGAATCGGCCCGCACGGCGGCATGTGTCACCTTCAACCGATTCCCGGCCCAAACTTGTTCTCCGGGAAAGGCTCCCTTATTGTACCGAAAGAGTTTGAAGGGCCAACAGCGTGGCCGCAACAGAAGCCACTAAGCGCTGCTTCCATGGCATCCCGCAGCGTCGCGTCTCGCGCCGTTGACGACCGCGCCACAAAGGCAATCAGAATTTACGGCAACTAGACAACGAGCGACGTTCAGGCAAACTGGCCCGTCTTCGAAGTTGCCGTATCACTCGGCGCCCCCGATCTTGCCATCTTCCAAAATGGTACTGTCCGAGAGGTCACAGCCGATCTCGCCCGTCACCCCCAACGCCGAATCATCCAACTGCGGATCGATCAAGCGATAACGAGCCGGTTCGTGCGCGGTAATCGGAGCGTCGTGAGGGAGCAATTCCTCCGCCCAAGGAACACCGTTCTGGACGGCCAGCTTTTCGTCTTCCCATCCCCAAAAGCTCTTCCATCGGTCAAAGCCCAACCGCAACGGCGGAGTTGCCGGATCGAGCGATCGAATCGTCCAGAAATCGGTGAAACGTTCGTAATAGTTTCGTTCACCTTTCCAAATGAACGAAGCGACAGCCCCGTCGATCGTCGTCACTCCCAATTGCTCGACGAATGAGACGCCCGGCGATCCGATGTAAATACTTGCCGCGCTTTGCACGGAAACGGGCAACGAAAAGATACGCTGATCGTCGTGGTCCATCTGACACAATCCCCCCCCCAAGTACGCCGTGGTTCGAAGCAGTTGCACTCTCACGCCCGCATCCAAAGGCGGGGATTGCGTCTGGCCCGACACACTCAGTGCAGGCTGCCGCAAGGCCAGAAAACAATTTTGCACGGCCACATCGATCGTTGCAGCGGCGTCGACGCGCAGCAGCGCTCCTTCGCCCCGCACGACGCTGTCGCGCAAATCGAAGACGATACGCGGCGATTCCGAGCTTTCCCCTAGCAAAACTCGCGATTGCGCATCGTCCACCACCCGAAAGAAGACTACCGGGGCGTGTTCCGCGACCAGCGACTCTTCGGTTGCCCGAATTGTCAGCGCTGCGTCCCGAAACACCAATCGGGTTCCCAAATCGGCTTGAAACAGCGCACGATATCCCGAAACCACATCCCGCGGAAGCTCCGCTTCAATATGCACCCCTTGCCAGGTCAATTCGGCACCGGCCGCCCGAATCCAATCCCGGCCCGCGGCCAACGGCGACATTCGTTCGGACGAAAACTTGAGAACGGGGCGTCGCCCCGGTGCGGCCCGAATCGTCAACCGCCTAGCCCGCAGATCGATCGGCGCAATCTCCATCGGCCCGTCGAAGTCGAGCGCGACCGTGTCGCCGTCGGCAGCCGAACGGCAAGCCTGCTCGAATTCGACGCCGCCGTCCCCCTCACCGTCGTCTGCGCGTACAACGATGGTCTGCCCGGAAGCCTCCACCGGAACGGCGGACTCGGACGAAATCGCCGCTGTTCCCACACCGGGAAACCCACGCCGACCAAACGGTTCTTCGCGGGGAAACGTTCCGTCAGTCCCCTGAGCAACCGTCGCCGTTGTCTCGCCGCCGGGTTCCCCCTGACCAAGACGTTCACTTTCGGCTGTCCCCTCCTCGGTCGTCCCTCCCTCGGCGATCGCCGTCTCACCCCCGCCCGACGGCGTCGTCGAGGGGCCAGTGCCGCCGACGGGATCCGGCGGCGTGTCGAGAGGCCGCACCGGATTCGGCATCTGTAAACCGTGTGGCGACGGCAACTCGATGGAACCGCTTCCTGGTGTCCACATCCAGTCGAGCAGAATGATGAGCGCCAATGTCGCGACCGCCGGGAGAACCCACGGCAAGTGTCGGCTCGCGTTTTTTCGCGCGGAGCCGGGCGTTCCACCAACGCCCCCACTCGGTCGAAAGACGCCGGATTCGTATGCCGCCCGCAGTAAAGCCTTGGCCACCTCGCCGGGCGTTTGATACCGATTCCGCGGCGCCTTCGCCATCATCTTTCGCAGTACGCGCAAGATCGGCTCGGGCACATCGGACCGAAACTCGGTGATCGGCGGCGGATCGTCACCTTGGTGCTGAAGCAGCTTCTGGAGCACCGTCCCGCCGGGAAACGGCGGTCGCCCCGTAAGCATATGGTACAGCGTGCATCCCAAGGAATAGATGTCGCTGCGTGCGTCGGCAACACGCGGATCGCGCGCTTGCTCGGGAGCGATATAGTCAAAGGTTCCCAACGTGACGCCGCTGGACGTCAGGTCCTGTCCCGGAGCGTCGGGCGTGTGGATCTTCGCCAGGCCGAGATCGATCAGCTTCGCTTTACCTTCAGGGGTAATAAGAATGTTCGAAGGCTTAATATCCCGGTGCACGACAAATCGTTTCGAGGCGTGCTCGAGGGCCTCGGCGATCTGAATCGTATAGTGTACGGCATCGGCGACCGGCAGCGGCCCGCGTTCTTCGACCAACTTGCGAACGTTGGTTCCCTCGATGAACTCGAACGCGATATACGGTGTACCGTCGGCAATGCCGGAACTGTACACCTGGCAGATTCCCGGGTGATTCAGCCTCGCTGCCGATCGCGCCTCGTTCTCGAATCGTGCGTACGTCTGAGGATCCGAGGCCTGTGCCGCCGTCAACACCTTGAGAGCGACCACTCGGTTGAGACGAGTATCCAGCGCCCGAAACACACGGCCCATTCCGCCGCCGCCCACGAACGCCAACAGTTCGAACTCGCCGACGCGACTTCCCGGCTCCAGTCGCGGGGCAATGATCTGCACCCCCAAGTCCGAATTCGTATCGCTGGGAGCCAGTTTCCCGGGCGACGAAATGACCGTCGGCTGATCATCGGACGTCGGTACCGATTCGCCGATCGGCTGCTTTCCGGGCGCTTCGTCTCCCTTTTCGGAGTAGGTGATCGATATCTGCTCCGAAGAAGAAGATCTCGGGCTGTGCGGGGAATCGTCTTGCATCAACTCGCGCTGCGATCTGCCGAGATGGTGGCCAAATTGCGCCGCCACGGCAGGCGTTCGGCTCGTAGCCCCCGCCAAAGCGGGCACACAGCCGTATTTTACCAAGAGAAGAGAAGATACGACGCCGATTTATTTTTTCCATTCTAATTGCTCCCCTCGACGACCGTCAAACAAAACCCCTCCCGCCCCACAAGACGCACCGCCGGCCGCATTCCTACCACCCATTAGGACCATGCAATATTCGCCGCAACGCAACCACCCGGCACGTCCCCCAAAAACCCCGCAGCTTCCCTAAAGAAGACACTTTCGAAATGAGACATTCCTCACAACTCCTTTTCGGGCAAAGGGTTGCGATCCGCGAAAATCTGCTTTCACCCGCGCCACAGCAAGCACCGCTAGCACCCCGACAATTCGCCACAGTTGCGCGTTGCAATATCGCAACAACCACAGTTTGTGTGCCGGAAAACACGGAGTGATTCTGCTGTTGGCGGTGTCGGTCGTCGGTTGCCCTTTGCCGAGGATTGTGGGCGAGACACGGAAATCGGAAACACGCCACGGAGGATCACGAAATGACGACCGGAAAGGCCACGCCTCAAGCCCTCACCCCCGACATCGAGCAGCGTTGCCGCAAGATCGAAGAAGCCGCTGACCAGCTCGTCGTCGAAGGCGCCGATTGGGTCACGTTTTTTAACCGAATCTTGGGGGTGGACGGCCTCGTGCGATCGTTGTTTCCTCGACCGGAGGATTGGAAGACCTTCGAAAACACGCCGACCTACCACCGCGTGCAGTATCTGTTGACGATGCTCCGCTCGCAGCAAGGCAATCAGCCCAAAAAGGATGAGCCCTTGACGATGATTACCGTCCGGGTCCCCAAGAGCATCCAAGAGGCCCTCGCTCAGGAAGCATGGGAACTTCGCACGAGCATCAACAGGCTATGCATCTCCAAGCTCTTGCAGATCATCGATCAAGAGTACGTGCCGCAAGCGAGGCAATTCGGTGGTCGCCGGTCATCCGGCCGTCGCGAACGCCGACAGCACGAAGAACAATCGTGACCAATCGCGCAGCCGGGGCAGCGATTCTGCTTTTCGACCATGTCGACGGGGCGACTCGAACGGGATTTGCTCCCTGGCTAAGCGCAACAGAAAAGCCTCGAGAAGGTCGATAAGCCGGGTTCTGTCACCCCTATGGGTGTGGCGGCCATTTCTCTGGGCCGAACGGTTGCCCGTCGGCTCTAGCGGTCCACCCGGAAGGAAAACGGCCGGGATCAAGCCGCGGATCCGAAAGGGATCCCTCCTTCCTGCTTGACCTTGCTCCCAGTGGGGTTTGCCTAGCCAGGCCGGTCACCCGACCTGCTGGTGAGCTCTTACCTCACCGTTTCACCCTTACCGCACGGTTACCCGTGAGGCGGTCTGTTTTCTGTGGCACTTTCCCTGGCCTCGCGGCCGGTGGGTGTTACCCACCACTGTGATCCCGTGGAGCCCGGACTTTCCTCTCGGCGACCGGTCGAAATTCGGCCCATCGCCGAGCGACCGCCTGACCTTCTCTCGGCTCGGTATTATTATACGCGGCTTCCGCTCATCTCGTCACTCAACCGGGCCGCCTCTCGACCAGACAGCCCTGGTAACTGTCGCGGCGTTCGAACTCGTTCATGATCGCCTGCCGCAGCCCGGCCTTGTCGAGACACCATTCGGGCGCCACGAGATATTCCGGCGCCGTCTCCGCGGTCAACCGTTCGACGACGACATGTTCCGGAGTACGTTCCAAAAAATCGACGACGGCCTGCACGTATTCTTCGCGGTCGAGCAGTCGAATCTGACCGCGCTCGACAGCCTTGCCCAGCGGCGTATCGCGTGCTGCATACAGATTGTGCAATTTGAGAGACTGGTAGTCGCACAACGCCAGCCGCTCGGCGGTCTCGTTCATATCCGCCCGCGTTTCGCCGGGAAGCCCCAAGATTACGTGGACGCCGACGTGAATTCCCCGCGCCCGACAACGGCGGACTGCCTCGAAGAAATCGGCTGCCGTGTGACGGCGATTGATCCGCTGCAATGTCGAGTCGTGGGCCGACTGTAACCCCAGCTCGACCGACACCCACAACCGCTCCTTCAACGAGGCAATCACGTCGAGAACCGGGGCTGCTATGCAATCGGGGCGTGTTCCGATCGCCACCCCCTTGATGCCGGGCAATTGCGCAACTTCGTCGAAAACCCGCTTCAACACGTCGATCGGTGCGTAGGTGTTCGTACCGGTCTGGAGGTAGGCGACGAAACGTTCGATCTTGCGGCGTTTGAGGCGAGAAATCTGCCTTTCCCATTGCTCCTTCAAGCTCGGCAACGCCATTCGCCGAACCGGCGCGAAACTTTCAATGTTACAAAAGATGCACCCCCCCCGCCCGAGTGTGCCGTCGGCGTTCGGGCATGAGAAACCGGCGTCGAGACACACCTTCCACGTTGTCCCCCCAAATTGCTGGCGATAAAACAAAGAGAGTGGGTAATATCGCAGCCCTTTGGATCTCAAGAACGGTTTCGCACCCGCCATACCTTCGACCGATATGCTATATGATTGACGTTTTTCCTTGACGCATTTAGACTAAAAGCAGCAGGGTCAGTTTAGGGGCGGCACTTCGCTCGATCAACTCATCTCAAGGAGCAGGAAGTAGGCACCCATGTACGGCGAATTGATCCCTCTTGGGGGCGGTGACCCAATCCCTCTCTTCAAGAAAAATCTTATCGTGGGGCGTCGCGAAAGCTGCGACATCGTGCTTCGATTCGCAAATGTCTCGTCGCGGCACTGCGAGCTGTTCGTGGTCGGAGGATACTGGTATGTTCGCGATCTGAACAGCAAGAACGGCATCAAGGTAAACGGAGTGCGCGTTCGAGAAAAGCGACTTGATCCCGGCGACGAACTCTCCATCGCCCGACACAAGTACGAAATTCGGTACTCGCCGGTCGAATTGGGCGCGGTTGGACCGCCGCCGCCCGAAGTCATCGACGCCGACATTTTTTCTCGCTCGCTGTTGGAGCGAGCGGGGCTCTCGCGCCCGCGCACGTCCGAAGAGCGCGAACGCGACTCGGCTTCACGAGAACACGAATATCGGCGTTACGACATTCTAAACGATCGGGCAACCGATTCGTGACCGTTGCCGAAGGTTCGCATTTGGGTTTCGTTCTGCCGTGCGACTAGCGGGCTTGGCGTGCGCCGAAGGTTCGCTTAGGCTTAACGAACGTTTCATGCACGAATGCGGATCGAGTCGACGCACGTTGGTCGGTTTATGCCCAAGAAACGCAAGAAAATTCGTACCGACTTTCGCAAGAATCGCGCCCCCAAGACGCGCCGCCGCGATTGGACACGCCGCTTTGCCGAAGGCTCGGAAGAAGCGGAAGATACGCTGCACGTCGAGCGTATCTCGGGGAAGGACGAAATGTCGCGACAGCGCACGGTCGTGGGCGAAGTAATCCCCGACGACCTGGAGTCACCGCTGGCCGTGCAACCCGATGTCGATCGCGAAGCCTGTCGGCGCGGATTGGTCTTGGCCGTACATGGGCGTCTGTCCGACGTGCAAGACGACCACGGAAATGTCTATCGCTGTGTGATTCGACGTTTACTGAAAACGTTGAGCACCTCGGAGCGAGGCGTCGTAGTGGCCGGCGATCGTGTTCTCTTTCAGCCGATCGAAGGCTCTTCCGAAAACGAGGGAGTCATCGAATCGGTTGAGCCCCGGCGGAATACGATCTCCCGGGAATCGAAAGGCCGCCGACACGTATTGGCAAGCAATCTCGACCAAATTCTGATTGTGGCGGCAGCAGCCCAACCACGCCTAAAGCCGGAACTCATCGACCGGATGTTGGTTACCGCGGCGCAGTCGAACATCGAGGCGGTAATCTGCATCAACAAAGTCGACCTGGTCGATCCCGCCGACCTCCAACCGTTGATCGGTTCCTACGGCAGGCAGGGCTATCGCACATTGCTGCTTAGCGCCCGCACAGGTTACGGCATCGAGCACCTGATCGACCTCCTTCGCAATCAAACCTCGGTCGTCGCAGGCCAAAGCGGGGTCGGCAAATCGTCGTTGATCAACGCGATTGATCCCGATTTGCACCTGGCCGTGCGAGAGGTCAGCCGAGAAACGGAGAAAGGACGCCATACCACGACTGTCGCACGATTACACCCCCTTAAATTTGGTGGTTACATTTGCGATACGCCGGGCATCCGACAATTCCAGCCGTGGGATCTCATTCCGGAGGAGGTCGTCAATTACTTTCGGGATCTGCGACCGTGGATCAACCGCTGTCGCTTTCCGAATTGCACCCACATCCACGAAGCGGATTGCGCCGTCAAAGACGCCGTCGCGGACGGGCGGATCGATGAACGTCGCTACGAAGCCTACTGCCATCTCTTCCGCGGCGATCCAATCGCAGAAAAATAGGCTCCCAACGGTCCTTTGCAAAGAAACACAAAATTGACATTTTGGGCAACTTGCAACAATGGTCACAACTTGACACGTCGCCACGGCTTTAGGTAGCCTTTAAGGGGAGTACTTGTCCACACAAGGCCTTTCGCTGCCGGAGTTTGCGCAAAATCATGCCGATCTTTTCAATCTCTGTCCGACCGAATCGGATTCCTTACGGCGTCGCTATTTTCGCCGGTGCGTTGTTTGCGTTCGCAACAGCGCCGGTGGTCGCCCAGGTGCAACCGGCCCCACAAGGCGCCGGTACCCAGCCGCCCGCGGTGGCTGCCCTGGCCGACATGTACATCGAACTGCCGATCGACGAATCGCTGAAAGCACGGGCAAGCGACGTCAAGCGAATCCTGCGCGACGGCAACTACGCGTCGGTCGCGGGTGGACAACAACTCGTTCAAGATTACTACAACAAGTACGCGTTGCCGCGATGGACGCACGTCGACAACCGCGGCAAACTGGCGGCGTTCCGAAGAGAACTGATCGGCTCGGAACTCGGCGGTGCCCGCAACGGAGGCCAACCGCACGACGACGTCGTCCAACTCGCATTCAACACCCTCCGCAACTTCGCCGTCAACGCACAAATCGACCCCGCCGTACGATTCAACGCCGTGCTGGCCATCGGTGAGTTGAATGCCAAAGAAAAGCCGGTCGGCAACCAACCGCCGGTTCCTTATCAACCGGCGTTACCGGTGCTGATGCAACTGTTCGAAGATGCGAATCAACCCGACGTCATTCGCGCTGCGGCGTTGACCGGGCTGGAACGTCATGTCGCGCTCGGCATCGGCGACGCCAACTTGCGAGACGGCCGCTTGATTCCGGCCCTGATCGCCACAGCTACGGCGGCAACGCCGCCCGCCGGACGGGATCCCGAAGTTCATTCTTGGTTCCGCGCCCGGGCCATCAACGTGCTGGGGATGTTCCGTTCGCCGGGCAACGACGGCTCGTTGGCGGCGGCCTTGATCGCCGTTGCGGCCGACGAAGCAGAATCGCCCCGTGTGCGTCTCGCCGCGTGCTACGCGTTGGGAAACCTTCGATACGCGGGCAACACGAACGTCGACGTTGCGGCGGCGGCTCGTGCAGCCGGCAAGACGGCATACGATCTGGTTTCCGAGCGGGTACAAAGCGCCCGCACCGAGGACACCAAGTTGAACCCGAAGGAGCTCGCCGGCTTCATCGGTCCGCCTAAGAAATGCCTGGACGGCATCGGCACGGAAATGGCCGGTAGTCAAGAAGCAATGCTCTCGGCGCAGATCGCCAAAGTGATTTCGGCCATCGGTCGCGAGATCGACAAAGCGACCGCCGAAGAAAAACCCAAGAAGCCGAGTCGGACCGGACCGCCTGGATATCCGGGGAGTACCTACGGCGAGGAGTACGGAAGCGAATATTACGGCGAAGAGGAAGGCTATCCCGGGTACCCAGGTTACGGTGTCCCCGGTGCCAAGCCCGAAAAGGACCCGACCGAAGAACTGCTGACGGCTTTGCCGCCGCTATTGGTTCAGTTGGAAGCGCTCATCCGCGCGCCTGCGGCTCCTGCCGCGGCCGGTGCCTCCACGAATAACGGCAGCAACGCGTCAGGTACGTGATTATTGCCTGCATCGTCCGGCAAACGTCGTTCGCTCACTCCGATCAGCCAGGGAAGGCACAATGGAGTCGCGAAATCACATTCAGCCACGGAGGGATTCTGGCCTGCGTTCTGTGGTGCGCGCGGAGAGACACCTGAAAGCCCAGCTTGCTCCGTTGGTTTTGGCGATCGTCTTGGCTGCCGGCTGCTCGTCCTTTTCTACGCTGCACCTCCCATTCGATGATTCCTCTCAAGGTCGGGAGCATCCCGCCGCAACAGAAACGGAGGCGTCCCCGTCTACTCCCGCCGGTTCGACAAACGACCGACCTGCCGAGTCGGCAAAGGCGGCAACGGAAATTTCTCTCGGCCCTTGGAGCGAAGACCGCTGGCATCGTGCGGTACCGCCCCAAGTCATATCTGCCGACACGTCGCAAGACCGGATACTTGCCCGCCAATGGCAACATGAAGAACTTGAGCAAACACTGCGATTGCCTCCCGATCAGCGTCCCGACTTCGTGACCGTTCGGCGAGATGAACAAGGCGTCGCACGCATTCAAGCAGCCATCGCTTTGGCCCACCTAAACAAAGCCGAAGGGATCTCCGACCTGGTGGAAGCCGTCGGAAATCGTGGGTTGCGGTTACCCTTGCGGTGCGCCGCCGCCGAAGCCTTGGGACTGTTACCGCCCGCGGTTGCCGGCGAACCGCTACTGTCGCTGGCCGAACGGTGGGCATCTGCGGGCGCCCCGGGCTACACGACCGAGTTGCATGCCGCGCTTGTCCGTGCCGCTTCGTCCGTGTTGCTTCGCTGCGAGAACGCATCCGGTGCCGCCGAAATCCGCCGTCGCCTGGAACCGGTAATTGCTCGGGCCCTCGACTCCGAGTCTCCGGAAGTCCTCACGACAGCCCTGGAATACATTTGTGCAGCACGCCCCAGCACCTTGCCGGCAGGAATTTCGACGCTGGTCGATCATGCCCATCCCAAGGTGCGGTCGGCAGCGCTCGAGGCTCTTGCCGTCTGCGATCCCGAAATCGGTCGTACGCAGGCACTCCGCATGCTTGCCGATTACGATCTTCAAGTTCGCTTGAAGGCCGTCGACGTGCTTGGACACATCCGGCATCCTGAATGCGTTGCCGAACTCAGGGAGCTGTTGAACGACCGTTCCCCCGTGATCGCTGCCGCTGCGGCCAGAAGCTTGATCAACCAGACGCCCGACATGGCACGGGAACTCGCGAACGACAAACGACACGAGATCCGCCGAGCGGTGGCGGAATCGTTGTCGCATCACCCGGAAGCAGCGAATTTGCTTTCGCAATTGATCCGCGATCCGGTACCTTCGGTGGCGCTGGCCGCCGTCGCGACCGCAACGCGTCTTCCGGCATCGGAATGCGACCGAATGTTGTTTACCGCGTTGGCAAGCGATTCGCTGATCGTACGGCGTGAAGCGTCGAAACACCTAGCGGTAAAGCATTCGACGTTACCGCCGTTCCCTTGGAACGGCCCGGCCGAATTGCGCC
This sequence comes from Thermostilla marina, assembly GCF_054657455.1. Taxonomy (NCBI): domain Bacteria; kingdom Pseudomonadati; phylum Planctomycetota; class Planctomycetia; order Pirellulales; family Thermoguttaceae; genus Thermostilla; species Thermostilla marina. Next base: position 3,599,982 of record NZ_BAAHYR010000001.1, read on the forward strand.
GCGCCGCGCTCGAAGAGTTGAAACCGATCTTGACGGCCGATAAAAAAACTGCCGGACCTATGGCGAAAACAGAAACGCACGACAAGGGCTCATCATCGTCGCCGACGGACGCGCTCGAACATGCGTGGCGAGAACTCGCCGACGAACACCTTGCTTCCAACCAACGCCGGGCGATTGAACTACGACTAACTCATAATCCTCGGGCAAGTCTTGCCGCGATCGAGCGGCTCGTTTTCGAACAAAATCACGCCATCGCAACATCGTGGGTACCGCTTCTAAAACGACTCATCCCTGAATACCAAGCGGCCGAATTGCTGGCGGCAAGCGACTTGGGACAACGGCGACAAGTTGCCGGCGAACTGGCAAAGGCTGCACGGCAACAACCGCTGTCACGTCTCGTCCTGAAACACATCGTCGACCACCTGCGTCACGAGTCGGACCCCATGGTCTGGCAGACACTCGTCGACGCGGCCTCGACGTCGAACACTCCCGAAGCGGCGGCCGTGAATGAAGCTGCGCTGGTGCATCCCATCGCCGACATTCGCCGTCGCGGCTGCGTCTATTTCCGCAAACATCCCGATCTCGCCGATCCGCAGAAACTTCTACCGCTGGTTAACGACGAAAGCGATTCTGTCGCCGTAGCGGCTATCGATGCCTTGGGACGCGTCCCCGACGACAAGACACTGCCTGCGATAAGCGCGAAGCTGGCATCGCCCAATAAAGCGATTGCCTTGGCAGCGGCGACCGCTTTGGCGCGTGTGCGAAACGAACAAGGCCTTGCCGCGCTGGAACGCTGGGCCTACGATCCCGACGCAGTATTTCGCCGTGAAGTCGCGCAGTGCATGGCCGAAGTCGGCGACCGCACGTTCCTCGGCACGCTCGTGATGCTGTTGGACGATGAGGACGAAAGCGTACGACTGACGGCCTTGCGCGGATTGGAAAGCACATGGCCCGATGTCGCCTCGCAGATATCGACAGCCGACGAAACGCCTCGCAAACGGATGGCAGCCTGGCGAACATGGTATCGACAATCGGCCGCTGCGAAAACGCTCGAGGAAACCGTTCGACGTTAATCAAAATTCTTTTTTTGGTCATCGCCGAACGATGGCCGCCTCAGGACAAGATCAGGCCATGCTCCCCTACGAACGCTCGTGTGAAGACTACCTACACCACCTGGAACATTTTTGCCGAAGCCGAGTAACCGCGGGAGATGAACATACCGTCGAAACGGTCGGCATCGCAGGTGCGGGTTTGATGGGAACGGCGATCGCCGCGGTGCATCTCGCATGCGGTCGACAGGTCATATTGCTGGACAGCAACCGGGAGGCGAGAGAATCGTCATCTGCACGGGTATGCGAAGAACTACGATTGCAGGGATGCCCATCGCCCGAGCACGCCATCTCGAAGCTACGAACGACCGATAACGTGCGCGATCTGGCTGTCTGCGACTTGGTCATCGAATCGATCGTTGAAAATCCCGACGCTAAACAGGCACTCTACCGCGATCTGGAACACGTCGTGCGTCCCGACGTACCGATCGCCACGAACACGTCGACGATTCCGATTCGTCGTTTGGCAAGTCGATTGGAGCATCCCGAACGATTCCTCGGGCTGCATTTCTTTCATCCGGTTCGGCACCGATCGTTGGTCGAAATCATCCCCGGTGAGCGCACAAGCCCGCTCGTGCGCGATCGCCTGCTGCGTCACGCGGTCGCCATCGGCAAGCAACCGATCGTGGTTGCCGATGGGCCGGGGTTTGTCGTCAACCGATTGTTGATGCCGTACCTGAACGAAGCCCTTCGACTCTTGCAGCAAGGAATATCTCCGGAAACCATCGACGCCGCGGCGGTCGACTTCGGCATGGCGATGGGACCGCTTCGTATCATGGACGAGATCGGTCTCGATACGACGCTGGCGGCCGGCCGCGTCATCTGGGAAGCGTTTCCCGACCGTGTTCACATCTCGCCGATCTTGATTACCTTGATCAAACGCAAGCGATTGGGACGAAAGACGGGAGTGGGCTTCTATCGCTACACATCAACCACATCGTGGGATTCGCCGGGTGAACCGGACGACGACCTGGCCCCGCTTGTCGAAACGTGGGTGGACGACCGGAAAACGATATCGCAAGACGACCTCGCCTACCGCTTGATTTTGCCGGTGTGGCTGGAAGCGGCACGCTTGCTCGACGAAGAAACCGCCGCAAGCCCCGAGATCATTGACTTGGGGATGGTATTCGGCCTCGGGTTTCCGAAGACTCGCGGCGGGCTGATGTACTGGGCCGTCCGGACCGGCCCCGAAAAACTCTTAGCCGAAGCGAGACGGCTCTTCGATGTCCCCACGCCTATTCCCGCCTCGCTGATGCGTCCCTGGCACTGACGCCCGACACGCGTGCCGCCGCTTTCGGACGAAATGAAACACTTGACGCTCCCCCGAAGGTCCCGACAATAAATGGTTTCCACGGTCCGTAGGACTGTACGCATGGAGACAGATCGTGAGCACGTTTGCCGTTATTTTGCCGGCCGCAGGTGCGGGAACACGGTTCCGCGACGCGGTATACAAGAAGCCGTTTGCTCCTTTGGGCGGACGAGCGGTCTGGCTGCACTCGGCCCACCGATTCACGCAGCGAGACGACGTGCGGCAAGTGATTGTCGTCATCGCCGCCGACGACCGCGAATACTTCGAAATGAAATTCACCTCCGACGTCGCCATTCTAGGGATCGACGTAGTGGAAGGCGGGAAAGAACGCGTCGATTCGGTCGGCAAGGGTCTGGCAAAAGTGCGGGAAGACATCGACTTTGTCTGTATTCACGACGCCGCACGACCGTGCCTTTCCGACTTGTGGATCGACGCGGTATTCGACGCCGCCAAGAAGTCAGGAGCGGCCATTCTAGGAATCCCGGTCAACGACACAATCAAGAAAGTCGGCGAAAAGAACCAAATCGAGGCGACCGTTCCAAGAACAGGACTTTGGGCGGCACAGACCCCACAGGTCTTTCGTCGTGACTGGCTGGTCGAAGCCTACGCAAACCGACCGGCCGACCCCGTGACCGACGACGCCCAATTGATCGAATCACTCGGTAAGCCGGTCACCGTCGTCCAGGGGTCACCGATGAACATCAAGATCACCCGAAAAGAAGACCTGAAGTTGGCGGAACAAATCCTCAAGGTCCTTCCCAAACCGCGATTGGACCGCCCGGCTCATCCGTTCGCCGACGACGACTTGTGGCGGTAACGGTGTGGGCCCCCGGATGAAACAAAAGCGTTATCGGCGAAAGCTTTCCAGCTATCGACATGAGCAGCACGATGCAAGACGTTTTCTCGGAACTTCGCCTGCGAGGCTTGATCCATCAAACGACCGACGACGAACACCTGCCCGGCTGGTTGTCGGAAGCGCCGCGGACGGTCTACGCGGGATTCGACCCGACCGCCGACAGTCTCCACGTGGGACACTTGATGGCGATCATGATCCTCCGACGGTTCCAGCAGGCCGGACATCGCCCCATCGCGTTATTGGGCGGCGCGACCGGCATGATCGGGGACCCCAGCGGCAAGAGCGAAGAACGCAAACTGCTATCGGTCGATGTGCTGCGTGCAAACGTCGAGGCCGTTCAACGTCAGCTCACCCGCTTCTTGGACTTCGACGCCGGTGACAACGCCGCCGTTCTCGTCAACAACTACGACTGGATGGGCAAATTCGGATACCTGGAGTTTTTGCGCGATGTAGGAAAACACTTCCCTGTCAATGTCATGATGACCAAGGATTCCGTCCGCAGTCGCCTGGAACGGACCGACAGCGGCCTGAGCTACACCGAATTCAGCTACATGCTGCTACAGGCCTACGATTTCGTCCACCTGTACGAAACGTACGATTGCCGCCTACAGGTCGGCGGCAGCGACCAATGGGGCAACATTACGGCGGGTATCGATCTGGCGCGTCGTCTGCACGGCGTTCAATTGTACGGGATGACTTGCCCGTTGCTGACCAAAAGCGACGGGACCAAGATGGGCAAAACCGAGTCGGGGGCCTTGTGGCTGGATGCCGACAAGACAAGCCCCTATCAGTTCTATCAGTACTGGATCAATCTTGAAGACGCCTCGGTCGAGCGATGCTTGAAGTTCTTCACCGACCTGCCGGTCGATGAAATCGATGCTCTGGTGCAGGAACACTCCCAATCGCCGGAAAAGCGGCTGGGTCAGCGCCGCCTTGCGGCCGAGTTGACGCGTTTGGTTCACGGTGAGGAAGGCCTAGCAGCCGCCGAACGCGCTACGGCCGTCCTGTTCGGCGCCGAGATCGAGAACGTCAGCGACAGGGAACTCGGTCAGATCTTTGCCGATGTACCCAGCACGACGGTCCCGAAGACCGAACTGGAAGGTGAAGGCCTGTCGATTTTGGATGCGTTCTGTCGCTGCGGCCTGGCGAAGAACAAAAGTGAAGCCCGCCGTATCGTCGGCCAAGGCGGCGGCTACGTCAATAATCGCCGCGTCGAGTCGATCGATCGCCGACTGACTCCGGCCGACCTGGCGGGTGAAACAACGATGGTTCTTCGCGCAGGGAAAAAACGATACGCCATCCTGCGATTCGAATGAGGCACACGAACTCGCCCCATCCGCCGGGCATGCGTGCCTCAGCTCTTTTTGCCCTCATTTGCGCTCGCCTCATCGAAGCTCGCCTTGAGAGCGGCGACAAACTCGTCTCGGCGGGAATAGAGCCGTTTCGGTTCCCGCGGGGAACGCTTGGCCAACGCATATGCCGTCAACAGCGGCATGGCGATGGTCGTGTCGGTATAGCAAACGACGGATTCGGGCAACAGGTTCGGATCGACCTTCCCCCAACTGACCGCCTCTTGCGGCGTCGCCCCCGAAAGGCCGCCCGTATCCGGTCGTGCGTCGGTGAATTGAATGAAATAGTCTTGGCCTTCCAGCGGCACGGCCAGAATATCATTCACGTGCGGAACCGTCTGCAAGACGAAGTTCTTTGGGCTTCCCCCGCCGAACATGACTGCCGCGGCCTTACGATCTTCCCATTTCGACCAAGTCACGATGGCGGCCGTCTCGTTGACATCGGCTAGCGGATCGAGTTCCAACGTATACCCGGCCAGTCGATTGCGGGCGAGTTCAAGGCCGATCGTCGAATCGCCGGGAGAACTGGTGTATACCGGCACTTCATTTCGGTAAGCAGCGGCCAAGATCGAAACATGGGGCAGTCCGGCCTTCTCTTCGGCTTCGGCCGCGTAACGCCCAAGACGATAGTGCAACTCGGCGGTGGACATCTTTCGTTGAAATTCGTCCTGCATCAAGATGTCCCGCAAACGGTGATCCGTTTCGATGAGGCAATCGTCCTGCGAGAGCAACACATCGTAGATCCGCACCACACCGACGTCGTGCAACATCGTGTCGTCGAGTCGAAAATCGCCGGCCACGAGCTTGCAATTGAACGCGAAATGAAGATCGTGATACAGGTTAGCCCCCGTCGCGACGATCCAATCGATAAACCCAGCCTCAATCAAGGGAACAATACAAGAGGCGCCCAATCCGGCCGGGGTCAACGCTCCGGCAAGCGACACGCCGACGGTAACCTCCGGTTCGAGAACCCGTTGGACGAACAATTGCGCGGCCTCCCGAAACCGGCCGCCGTTGTACGCGAGAAAAGTCTGATCAATCAAATCGGGCAGACTGGTTTGCGCCGTCACTCCCGGAGGAAGAATCCTGCGTCCTGAAAGCAAACGATCGTGCATTTCCTTCTTGTTGGGGCAATCGTGCGGATGATTTGCCATCGTTCTCTCGGCTCCTTTCGTTGACGATGTTTTCTCCAATCCCCGGCTTCATGCTCAGCCGCCGCAACTCTCTCTTGCCGTCGGGCCCATCACAAATCGTGTTACGGCTTCGTAGACGAGTTTTGCTGCGATGAAATCAGGACCACTGTTTCCCGGCAGCGGTGCGAGCTCGACCACGTCGAATGCCGCCACCTTGGCGGCGTTGCGGGCAATCACATCGCAAATTGCCATGGTCTGGAACCAAGTAAGTCCGTCGGGTTCCGGCGTGCCGACGGCCGGCATCAGTGACGGATCCAATCCGTCGAGATCGATCGTCAAATACACCGTTTTTCCCGCAACAAAGGCGGCCAGCTCCCCCAAATAGTCTCGTACCGAAAGCTCGTCGGCAAATACGGTTTCGACCCGTCCGCTGTCGCGTCGAAAACGGTCGCCTTCCTCCGAAATGTTGCGGACTCCGATCTGAAAGATCGGGTACAGTTCGGCAATACGTCGCGCGGCACAAGCGTGACTGAACGGCGTGTTTTCAAAAGTGTCCCGAAGATCGGCGTGTGCGTCGATCTGCACGACAACCGCATCGTCGGACAAGATGTTCCGATCGGTCAAGCCGCGGACCACACCGACAGAAACGGTGTGTTCCCCCCCCAAAGTGACGAGCAAACGCGGCCCGGCATCTTCATACAGGTCCGCGACGGCCCGTTGGATGGCTCTGGTCATGGCCTCGGGGGACGTCATGTCGAGCTCAACAGGCGGAAGCGTCGCAATGCCGTACTCACAGCAGGGTTCGCAACGTCGCAGCCGGTCGTAGGTTTCGACCTGCCGCGACGCCTCGATGATGGCCGCGGGCCCGCGTCGTGTGCCCGCCCCGTAGCTTGTCGTCCCCTCATAGGGAATCGGCAACACCCAAACCTGAGCGGTGTCCCGGCTTGCAAACGCTTGGGGTAAGGCAAGAAAATTCCACGCCGACTCGAAATGCTCCATCCTCATCTCACCCCTGTCTGTCGCACCACTCAATCCGCTTCCAATCGCCCCCGAACCTCAACGGGCAGAAAGGTTGATTATACCGGCTCCACACAGAAACCTGACAGTCCCTCCCAAACGCCGCATACACACCCTCCACGTCAGACCGCCCACTTTATCGTGAATACCCCCTATCTTTCCGTAGACGGCATGAACGCCGAGCATTCAAAAGACTTCGAAGCAAGGCCGAGTACGAATCAGGGTTTGTGAATCGACCGGTTTTTTCTAGAATGGCCATCTCTTGATTCGAATCGGCGCGGGACAGCATGAGGCCCCTTCGGCGAGGATTTAGGAAGAATTCTCGCCGCCTTGAGCAACAAACGGGGCCTTTCTCATCAAAGCAACGCATCAACGATCATGGACGAATCACGCATGCGTACAGGTATGGATACCTCGTCGCCCCCTGCCTCCTACCTCGACGATACGGCGACTACGTTTGCCGCGGGCAAACAATTTCGCACATTGTCCGTGTTGATGCCCGTCTTCAACGAACGCTGGACACTGCCCGAAATCGTCAACCGAGTACTAAACGCCCCGATCGACTTAGACATCGAACTCGTCATCGTCGACGATGCCTCGACCGACGGTTCGTACGATGTCGCCCTCGAACTGGCGGAAGCCGACGCCCGCATCCGCGTGGTTCGCCACGAACAAAACCGGGGCAAGGGAGCCGCGATCCGAACGGCGATCGAACACATGACCGGCGATATCGCCATCGTGCAGGATGCCGATCTGGAATACGATCCCGCCGATTTTCCCACCTTGTTGGCGCCGATTCTGGACGGACGCGCCGACGCCGTGTTCGGTTCACGATTCGTCGGTCATCCACGACGCGTCCTGTTCTTCTGGCATGCACTGATCAATCGATTTTTGACCCTCGTTTCCAACATGTTGAACGACTTGAATCTGACCGACATGGAAACCTGTTACAAGGCCGTGCGGGCAGATGTCCTCAAGTCGTTGCGGTTGCAATCGAACACGTTCACCTTTGAACCAGAACTTACCTGTCGCCTGGCACAATTCGGCGCCCGCATCTACGAGGTACCCGTCTCGTACGCCGGTCGAACCTACCAAGAAGGCAAAAAGATCAAGGCGATCGACGGCCTCAAGGCCCTGTGGGCGATGTTCTACTATCGCTTCGTCGATACGCGGTTTACGCATCACACGGGGTTTCGTATCTTGCGATCGGTCGCCAAGGCCGGAGGCTACAATCGCTGGATTCTCTCCCAGGTGCAAAAATACCTGGGGGATCGACTGCTCGAGGCCGGATCGGGAATCGGAAACTTGAGCACGGCGTTCTTGAACAAATCGCGGTTGGTGTTGACCGACTACGAGCCGATGTACGTCGAGTTCCTCAAACGCCGTTTCGGCAAACGGGGCAACGTGCGAGTGGACCGCGTCGATTTGACCAATCCGGACGATTTCGAACGTTGGAACCGGGAACAACTCGATACCGTCTTTTGTTCGAACGTGCTCGAACACTTAGAACCCGACGTCGATGTCCTGCGATCCTTCCACCAGACGCTGGTCGACGGCGGCCATTGCGTGATCGTCGTTCCGGCAGGCAAGAAACTGTTCACCGTCCTCGACAAGGCGTTGGGACATTATCGCCGCTACACCGAAGACGAACTTCGCCGGAAGATGGAATCCGCCGGATTCGAAGTCGTATTCGCTCGCCGATTCAACAAGCTCGGTGCCATTGCGTGGGCCGTATCGGGCCACCTATTCCGTCGCGATCAATTGAGTCCCCGACAAATGATCTGGTTCGACCGCCTGCTGCCGCTGGTCAAAGTCCTCGATCATATCCTCCCCATTCCGGGAATGTCACTGATCATGGTAGGCCGCAAGCGGAAAGCCGCGGCCACCCGAAAAGCCGCGTGAACCACAAACCGCGAAGTGATTCGATCCTCCGGCCGAGCGACGACGATGGAACACTCGAACACATCTGTTGCCGGCGCCTCATCGATGGAACCGACTTACCGACATCGTGGGCGCGACTACCTCATCGCCGCGATAGCCCTTCCGACGGGATTGGTCGCCTCGGCGGCGGCGATCCTGGGATTGATCGCTCCAAACACGTGGACGTTCGGCCCGTTCGAACTGTCGCTTCGCCATTTCGGTTGGCCCTTGGCCCTGGCCGCTGCCATGCTGCTGGTATTTTCCGCGAAATTTCCACGTCCATTCGGTCCTATTCTCGGCTGGCAGCGATTCCTTTTGGCCGTCGACGATGTTTGGAAGCGCGGCGGCCTTCGCGAGCGGGCTCTGATCGCACTGCTGTGTACCCACGGCGTTTTGTCCGTCGCCATCATCGGCGAAATGTGTGAACGACAGGTACGAACGTGGCAAGCATCCGGTCGTCTTCCGACGACGGCGAGTGTCCGTACGAACCCGGAAGAGGAAGCCTACCGTGAATTCGTTCGCCGATGCCGCACCGAATTGCCCGAAAACACGCGATTGCTTTACAACGGCGGCTGGGAAGCGTTCACGTTTTCGTACGAGGTTTTCCCCCGCAAGGTATTTCTTACTCCGCAAACATGGCGCCGACTGAGTTGTTCCTGGCACCGCACCCGCTGGTTGGAAAAAAAGTGTCGCGGCAAGCTGGACGAAACGCTCGAACCATACTGGACGAACCGTCTTCCGACACTCGAGATCGAACCGGTTCGATTCGCCCACGATCGCCGATTGAATGCGTACGCTTCGTTTGATTTCCAAGCCCCGGCAAACGCCGTCATCCGATATCCGTTTGCATTACCATGATCGACATCGCTTGGATCGGGTACCTATCGGTTCTCGCATGGCCTGCTGTTCTGCTGGCGGCAGGTTTCCCGCTGGTCGCATATTTCCATCGCGACGACGAACTTCCTCCTTCCCTGTCGCTGTCATTCTTGGCGGGAGCGGGATTGTTCGTCCTCGCCGGGTACGTCGTATTGGCATCCGCGGGCCGCATCACACCGGTCGCATGGTGGTGTCTTTTGGCGGCGATCTCGGCGGCCGGCTGCTACGGTGTCGCCCGCCTTGCGGCGCACGCAGGAGCGTATCGTCTCCAGATCGCCCGGACTTGGAAGACCTCTCCGGCTGCGTGCGTGCTTTTGGCCGGTTTGGCGGGGCTGATGTTCGCCTCTGCTGCCCATCTCGATCTGGAGGGATACGATGCCAAGGCCATCTACGGGCTGAAAGCAAAACTGCTCGCCGCCGGAGAATCCGTCGAGGGCGAGTATTTTTCGGATATTTACGCGGCCCATTTCCAAGCCCGCTATCCGTTTGCCGTTTCATTACTCGAAGCGCCCGTTTTCTTTCTTCGCAACCAATTACCGCCCCACACCTGGTCCGACACCGGCTTGCCCCTGCTGTTTGCGGCATTTGCCCTGGCAACGACAGGACTAATCGGCCGCACGGTCGCCCGTTGGGGTGAACGATTCGGGCTTTGGTGGTCGATCGCGTTCTTGGCTACGCCCATCGTTCACGGCATTACCGAGGGCGCCGGCCTTTCCGGCTCCGCCGATCTGCCCATGGCGAGTTTTCTGACAGCCGGTCTTCTGCTGGCGTGGGAATCCTCGACGGACGCTCGTTTGCTGCCGACCACTTCTGTCGTCGGCCGATGGCTGCTGGTCGGCGTGTTTCTGGGAACCGCTCCGTTGACGAAGCAGGACGCCGTGCTGTGGCTCGGCGCGTCGATAGTCGCCGCGGCTGTCGCTTTCGTGTGGAGTCATCGTGCCCGGCCCGTGCGGATGACGAAACATCTGTTCAAAGCGGCAATTCCCGGCGGAACTTGCCTGTTCCTCGTGGGCACGGCTATCGTACTCTCGCTGGTCGTTCACGCCGGAATGGGCCGCTCACCCTACTATCGTTCCTACGGCAAAACACTCGACCCGACGTGGTTGATGATGTTGGGTAATCGTCCCTTCCAAGTTCTTCGGTTCGCCGCTTCCGATTGGGTTCACTTGGCGTGGGGCTGTTATTGGCCCGTTGCCACGGCGGTGTTTCTGATGGGCCGAAAAGTCCGCGCATCTTCTGCAACACGCGTGTTGCAGACAATTTGGTGGATGGTCGCCGTCGCCATCCTGCTCATCTTCACCGTCACTCCGTACCAGATCGACTATCATCTGCACACCGCGTTTCGACGGCTGTGGGCACATTTGTATCCGCTCGCATGCGTTTTGACGGCTGAACACTTGCACGCAACAGGCTGGATCGCATACTTGGCCGGCTCTCTCAAACAATATGCAAACGCAAGATACGTACGAGCACGGCAGGGCAATCCCACCGGTTCGATCGTCGAATGTCGGTCCGACCGCACAGCGGCTTGACTTGATCAAACAACACGCCCGCTCGTTTCATCCCAGCGTCAAATCTGCGATAATCGGCAGGCAGTTCAGTCGCTTGATATCCTCGGCCAGCGGGGCCCGATCCATGCCGGACGAATCCCTCGAACTGCCGGTCGCCTGCCGACGCTGCGGTAAAGAATTGACTCCCGGCAGCGGTAATTTGTACCAAATCACCATCGAGGCGTTGTCTGATCCGTCTCCGCCTCGCCTCGACGAACTGCACGGCCGATTCGATCTCAACCAATCGTTTCGCGACGTGTTGGACGACTTGGAAGACCTTTCAGCGACGGAAGCCATGGACCAAGTCTATCGTCGCATGTCGTTCTTCCTATGCGTGCGTTGCTACGCACTTTGGATCGAGGATCCCACCGGCACACCCGATCGCTGACCGGTCAGTCGAGCCGATAGACCCGCCGCGCGTTTTCAGAAAACAGCTTCCGACGTTCTTCAAGGGGGCGTGCCGCGGTAACCGTCCGCACGACTTCCACCCATTGCCTCAACGATCCGCCGCGAGTGCATACCGGCCAGTTTCCGGCAAACATCACGCGATCAGGGCCGAACGCATTGAGACAGAATTCGATGATGGGCGCCAAGTGCTCCGTCCGCCACTCGTTCTTGGGCATTCGCGCCAGAAGCCCGGAAATCTTGCACACGACATTCGGCAACTCCGCCAGCGCGGCAACACCTTCACGCCAATTCTGGCGATATTTGCGGGCGCGCGGCGAGTCCTCCTTCAAGTATGGCGGGAACATCTTCGGATCCGCATTCCCGCAGTGATCCAAGATGAATTGCGTCGCCGGACAACGTTTGACCAATGCAACCGCCGCAGGCAACATGACAGGCGGTACGGCAATATCGAAACTCAAGCCCCACTCCCCGAGACGCCGTATGTCGTCCCGAAACGCCCGCGATCGCCAAAGAGCGACGCCTTCGTCGCCGCCCGCGGGAATGTGCCGGATTCCCTTCACGAAGCGCGAATTGCGAAGCGGTCTCAGGTAGTCGGCAAATCCCGGTTTGCCGGGCCGTCCACCGACGACGGCTGCCGCCGTCGCCCCGTGGGATTCTCGGCACAGCCGCAAGATCCAAGCGGCCTCCTTGGCCAGGTCGGCCTCGGCCGCCCCGACCTCCATGTAAATCGCCTTCTCGATAGCAAGTCCCTGCGACGCGCGCCGGTAGTCGTCCGGCAAGAAACTGCGATTCAAAACGGCCACATTCTTCAGCCACGGAAGCCGAACCACCGACAGATCCCACAAATGCTGATGTGTATCAATGATCGGTAACGGCGAATTCGCTTGCGACTCGAACGGCGCCGTGCCGCCTGTCGTCTCGAAGGCATGCCCGACGGCTCCGAAAAGCGCGGCACTGCCTAGTGTCGACAAGAACGTCCGACGATCAAGATTCATCAAGTTTCCCCCACAACAGCATCGGCAGTCGTGCCGCGTACCGGGACGATCCGGTACGACTGCGTTCAGGAATCGACAGGATGCCTCATCATCCGTTTTCCGCCGGTGCACTCAGAATACTTCGCTCATCTGCACCGGGTTCCCCCAATTTTGGAAAGAGGCATCGTGGGTGACAAGTAGAATTTGCCGTGTTTCGGCAATCCGCTGCAACACGGACTTCAGTCGCCCGCGACGTTCCTGGTCCCACGTCAAGAATGCATCGTCGATCAAGAGCGGCAACATGATGTCTTCGGCGACACGATCGAGCACCGCCAAGCGAACCGCGAGCATCAGTTGGTCCAATGTCCCTTGGCTCAGGTTTTCGATATCGGGATCAACTGTGCTGTTCGTGCGCCCGTCGACCGCCAACGACACGGTGAAATCATTACTCACACGAAATCGGCGTGCGGTTCGGCCGGTCCAGGCCTGCATGTAATCGTTGATTTCCCGCTCGATCACTTCACGATGGCAGCGAGAAAATTGCTCCGAAGCTTCTTTGACCAGTTTCCCAGCCTGCGCGATCGCCTCACACTCGCGCTGCATTCGTTCGATTTTCGCATCGAGGTGCCGCAGTTGCAGCTCGCCGTCCGCCAGATTCAAGGGTGCAGCCGCCTCGGCGCGGGCAAGTTCGGTCCGTAATGTATCGAGATCATCGACCAACCGCTTTCGCTCTCCTTCCTTGCTTCTCAATTTCTCGGTCAGTTCCGCCACACGCGCATCGAGTTGGTCCGCCGGTACATCTTTGAGTTCTTCGATCATCGCCGAGTTTTCGACCAGACTATCCATTTTCGACTGAAGGCCGGTTCGGCGATCTTCCAACGATTGCAACTTCAACTCTAGTTCGTCGAGCTTGGCACACTCGTGGGTTCCCAGGGCCGTCGTGATCTTTTCGACAACGACACGTCTTTCGCTTTGTTTCTTGCGACACTTGTCGACACTCTCGATCGTCTTTGCGATGCCCCCGAAATGCTCGATCCACTCGCGCAAAGGCCGGGGCTGTTCCGGCACAGAGGTCTTACGGCGACGTTCTTCGTTTTCTTGTTGCAGCTGTTCGAGTTCTCGACGTCGCCTCAAAGCCTCCTTCCAACGATCCAGGAGCCGATACAATTCGTCGAGATCGTTCGACTCACAAAAATCACATCGGGCGCGAGCCTGTCGAAGCTCGTCGGCGATTCGCCCTTGCTCGGCCAAGCACTCACGGTATTGCCGCTCGATCGCCTCGTGGCCTTCGGGCACGTTTATCGGCCGGTAATAATATGCTGTGGCTCCGGCACTGCACCCACCGAACAAAACGCCCAGCAAGATTCCCCAAAGGGCCCCCAGCCACCAGCCCAACACGATTCCCGACACCACGCACACCGTCGCGGCAACACCTCCGGCGACGAGTAAGCGCCGGGCGGTATCGGGGGTCGGCCGACATTTTTCGCGTTCCGTCTCCAAACGGGCCGCTCGAAGCTCGGCTTCGCGATGGGCGTCAACCGCACGACGGTAACCGTCGATGCGTTCTTCGGCATCGTTCGGCCACGACCATACGTCCGCAAACTCCGTCTTCAGCTTTTCAAACCGAAGCTCCAATTCCTCGTCGGAAAGGATCTGGGAGACTTCAGTCTCCAGGCGTCGAAGCTGTTTGAGCGCTTCGTCCAACTCCGACTCGGATGCCTCGCGCAGCCCCGCGGGCAAGCCTACCAATTCATCGTCGATCGAGGCGAGGATTTGTTCCTGCCGCTTGACTTCGTCGACAACCCGCGCCAGTCGACGCGACGCCTCGGCCGCCTCGGTCCACTGTCGCTTGAGCACACGATACTCGCCGATACGATCGAGTTGACCGGACAGCCGTTCGATTTCTTCCCCCAACGCAACCAATTTTTTTTCGAGAGATTCCCTTTCTCTGCGAAGTGTCTCGACGCGAGCCAGGATTGCGTCTGCCTCACGAAGTTCACTCGCAAGCTTCTCGCGTTTTCGCCGGGCAACTTCCAACGCGCGATCGTTGTTTGCGTTTCGGTCGCTCAGCCCGGCTTCGCCGCTAGCCTTGGAAATCTCGCGATATCGTTCCTCTAAACGGCTGAGGGCCTCGTGCGCAGTTTGATTGCCGGATCCTTGAAGCAAGCTTTCGATCACATCACGAGGCAGCTTGTCCGGCAACGGTTGCGACAACACGGCAACGTGTCGGAACGATGCCGGCGCACACGTAACACCGATCGAAAGCAATCGGTGCGGCCACTTTTTGTGCTCAGCCTTTCGGCCCGACGGCGAGTGCGCGCCGTCAAACACTTCTTCGACGACTTCCCTTGCGTTTTTCGCGCCGCCGGTCGTCCCCAATTTGACTGCCCGCACATGATTCGCGGCAAAATCGCGCTCGATCCTGTAGAAAGCCTCACGAGCCTCCGCGCCCGACTTGCGGACAATGCTCAGTTCCACCGCCCCGCGAAAAGCACTCCCCGAGGCGGCGTGCCAATTCATCGTCAGCGCGGTGTCGCCCCACAGGACGGCGCTGATCACGCGCAGCAACGTCGATTTTCCCGTTTCATTGTCGGCCACCCAAACACCGATCGCCGGAGGGAGCTCGACTCGCCGCCGGCCGAGCCAAGGCCCGCAGTTCTCCACTTCGACGGCCGCGATTCGCAAGCTGATCATCGCCTGCCTCCTCACTTCGGCTCACGGCGCAGGGCGCGTAACCCCTCGACCAGTACCTGCGATGCAAAATCCTCGGCGGGTTCTTCGGCTTCGCGCCACCGCTTCCAACACCGAACGAATTCCCCCAACAGCGACGGTTCAGCCGCCGCTTCGTCGGGATCCAGCGGGGGCACGTGAACAAGCTCGTTATCGATTACTATCGCGGGCTTTTTCATCGCAGCAAGGCGATCGGTCACACCCGCGGCGAACCGATCCGTCTGCGTCATTCCGGACAGCACCACGCGCAGCAACCGCTCACCCGACGCCGTGTTTGCACCATCGGGCGAAAGCGTCGAAACGATCGCATCGGGCGTATCGTCGAGCTCGACTGTAATTCTTCGCGTCTCCCACATCGTCCCGACGACATCCGGACGTTTCGTTTCGTGCAAAACCGCACCCTCGTCCGTCGGTTCGACCAGAAGCAGCGAGGGCGCCTCGCGATCATCCCCCCACGGACTCACCAACGGTGCAGGATAAGCCGCAACGCATTCGTCGATCCGCCACGACATACGGCGATGAAAGTGCCCCAACGCCAGGTATCGGTAGCCGGCCGAAGCGACTTGTCGATGCGACACGCGAAAACACCGTTCGCCTTCGGCGATCAAGTCCGAGAAATGGTCGGTCACGGTTCCGTGCACGACAGCCACCGTCCACGCCCCCGGGGAAACCTCCGGAAACTCCAAAAGCATTCCCGGCGATGCCGCGCCGGCTTCGTAGGCCGCCGCCGCGATCGCAAGCTCGCAATCGCCTACTCGGCCTCGCCAAACGACCTCGGGCAACGCGTTGCGCACGAGGACACCCGGCCACGTTCCCCGATGATAGATGCAGTTCGAGTAGCTCAACTCGTCGTGATTGCCGGGAATCACGACGAGCGGGACTTGTCCGGCAATCCGATGGAGCGCCCGCCGAACGCGCTCCGCCACCTCGTCGGGCGGATCATGACGATGAAAGAGGTCGCCCGCGATGAGGACAAGCCCGACTCGCGATGCCTCGTCTTCGACCCAGTCAGCAATCCGTTCCAGCACGCCGTCGCGGTTCCGGCGGAACTGCTCGGCAGCATCGGGAAAGTCGGCGCACAAAGAAGCCGCCGGATTTGCCCCCAAGTGCAAATCGGCGAGATGAAGAATACGATCGCGCATTGAGCTTCTGCCCCGTTCGAGCAGGATTACCCGGGCTCAAAGTGCGGGAGAGGACCAGCGGGCATCCGCCGAGTGAACGAGCCGCCGAAAATCCGCCGTGGACCGGAACCTACTTCTTCTTCGGACGGGGCACGACCTGTGCACATCGTTTGCAACGAGTGCGTTGGGTGTTCAGTTTGGCCCCGCATTTCGGACAACGTCGCTCTTTCAGCAGTTTTTTGAAGGCCGTTCGAGGTCGGGCTCGCATGATCGACTCCGCAAACGAATAGGTTGTGTTCCCCTACCGGCGATCTCCACATCCGGCGCGCGTTTATAGTTCGCGGCCCTCGATCGGGCCTGCCGGCAAATCTACGAAAACCCCCATTCTAACGAGGGTACCGACAAATCGACAACCCCGGGGGAGCGGACTCGATACCCACCTGACCAAGCCATTTCATGACAACCCTCAAAAGGTATTACGGGCGAGCCACAAACGGAAAGTCCTCGTCCAAGGGCGACTCGGCCAATTCGACCAGAAACGTGCCCAGCCGCTCAACCAAGATTTCCATGAGCCGCTGCCCCTTTTCCGCCGATGCTCGATGCGGATTACCGGCCCCGGCATTGGTGGTCAGCAGATGCCACGGCCGCGTGATCGACACCCATCCTTGATCGACCGCTCGAAATCGCGAAGGACGTTTGGTCCCTTCGTCGGCGACAAGCGTTCCATCATCGTTCCTCGCCACCAACTCCGGCCAGTACGCCAATGCAAGCGAGGTTTCCATCTCCCCGGCATGATCATCGGGATTGTCGAAAATCTGGTCGTAGACGTCCCGAAATACCGTGTACCAATTGCACAAGAACAAGCGGGCATCGGACCGGCCGTACATTTCCCGCAAAAAGCCCTTCAGTTCGTTCCCACCGTGACTGTTCAACAAGACGATCTTCCGAATGCCTTGATATTCCAACGAGGCGACCAGGTCGGCCAACACGGCGTAAAGCGTCGTCGGATTCAGATTGAGCGAGAACGGAAACTCCCGCTGGTTGCTTTGCGTGCCGTACGGGATCGTCGGCAAGAGAATCACCTTGGCACCGCGTTCCCACGCCGCCCGGCAAATGTGCTCCCCGATGACGTTTCCCTCGAACGTATCCATGCCGTAGGGCAGATGGAGGTTGTGCGGTTCGGTTGCCCCCAAGGGCAGCACGGCAACCTCGTAATCAGTGTGTTTGACCTGCCCGTAGTTCGTTTCGGCTAACACCCACGGACGCATGGGAAACTCCTCGTTGGTTTCGGCTATATGTTCGTCGGGATGTCGGATCGCTGGAAAAGCCTGGCCGCTGGGAGGACGAACCGTCTCGGGTACGAGCATAGTCGGTCTGACGGCGGAATTCATTATCCCTCACTTTATATGATATAAGCCCCCTCTTCCGCCGGTTTGGTTCAAGGTCGCTTGCTAGTCGAACCGAACAAAATGCCCAGGAGGGACTTGACAGATTTGGCCATTTGGCAAAACAATACAAGCATTCACTACAGGTTGCGTCTCAACTACCCAGAGGCTGCCATGATCGATTCGCAGACCAAACGGCGACTCGAAGCACGCGTCAAAGTCCTCAAGGCATTGGCCCATCCGACGCGGTTGTTCATCGTGCAGGAACTGTCGCGGTGCGAAGAGAAATGCGTGTGTGAGTTGACGGAAATGATCGGGGCCGATATGTCGACCGTTTCCCGTCATCTCGCCTTGCTGAAAAACGCCAAGTTGATCGAGGACGACAAACGCGGTGCCCAGGTATTTTACCGCCTTCGGGTACGCTGCATTTTGAACTTCCTCGATTGCGTCGATAGCGTGCTGCAAGAGGATTTGAACGAACAACTCAATACACTTCAAACGTAACGGTTCCAAACGATCGCCCGGCGAACTGGTCACCGCCTTGAAGTGACCTTGTTTTTTTCACGAAATATTTGCACACTACGCCAAATCCCCAAGAGAATTCGCCATGAACAAGAAAGAACTCGGCATCCTGATCGCCCTCGTGGCCGTCTTTTGCTTCGCCTATTTTGTCGACTTCGCGTCGCCGCGCATCCAGAACGCGGTCAGCGAGGCATTCTTGATGCTTCAATGGTATGCCCGCAATCACACACTCGCGTGCGTCGTTCCGGCCATGTTCATTGCCGGGGGCATTGCCGCCTTTCTCTCGAAAGAAGCGGTACTCCGTCATCTGGGCCCCAACGCAAACAAGGTCGAGGCATACAGTGTGGCGTCCGTCTCCGGGACGGTCTTGGCGGTGTGCTCCTGCAGCGTTCTGCCGATGTTTGCCGGCATTTACCGCGTCGGGGCGGGATTGGGTCCGGCCGTCGCGTTTCTGTACGCCGGCCCGGCGATCAACGTGATGGCCATCTTCCTGACCGCCAGGGTGCTGGGCGTGCACTTGGGCGTCGCTCGCGTCATTGGGGCCATCGTCTTCGGCATCGTAATCGGCTTGATCATGGCCGTCATCTTTCGAAAAGAGGAAGAACAGCGCACCAAGGCGATCATGGCTTTGCCCGACCCGCCGCCGTCTCGCCGTGCCATGTGGCAAAACGGCGTGTTCCTGGGCGTAATGGTCCTGTTCTTGGTCTTTTCCGATTGGAGTGATCCGAGCCGCACCCTGGTCGAATTACGCCCCGATGCTACAGTCACCAAAATGGATGGTACGCCGATCGTCCTCGAAGGCGACGATCCTTTGATCGTGGCGGTCATGCTCGAAACGGCGTCGAAGTACCGATTTCAACTGGAAGAGCCGCACGGATCGCTCAACAAAGGCGTGCGATTCGACGTCGACAAATCGCAAGTAATCTCCAAGGAGCAATACACGCCCGAAGGCTACGAATGGGCCGCGTCCGTGTACCGAAATCGCTGGTACGTCGCCGGCGTCTTCTTGCTGCTGACCGTCGTTTTGGCCTTCAGTTGGTTCGACAAGGCCGAGTTGGCCCACTGGATGGGAGAAACATGGTCGTTTTCGAAGCAAATCATTCCGTTGTTGTTTATCGGCGTGCTCGCCACCGGGTTCGTCGGCGCGATCTTGCCCGAAAAGGCTGTCGGGGCGCTGGTCGGCGGCAACAGCATTACGGCCAATTTGACGGCTTCGGTCATCGGTGCGGCATGGTACTTCGCCACATTGACCGAAATTCCGATTCTCGAGGCATTGATCGGCCTGGGTATGGGACAAGGCCCCGCGTTGGCACTGCTTTTGGCCGGTCCCGCCTTATCGTTGCCGAGCATCGCGGTGATCTACAGCGTATTCGGATTCAAGAAGACGGCGACGTTCGTCGCGTTGGTCGTCGTCATGAGTGCGAGCGTGGGTATGGGGTACGGCATGATCTTCGGATGATACGATCAGCGGTCCTCGCTCGCTGTCGATCGTCACGTACACGATTCCACAAATGAGAGGAAACCCGACCATGAAACTGATTCAAATTTTGGGAACCGGATGTGCCAAGTGCGAAAAGCTGAAGGCGAACGTCGAACAAGCCGTCGCCGAATTGGGATTGGAAGCAACCGTCGAAAAAATCACCGACATCGGTGTCATCACGGGCTTCGGCGTGATGATGACGCCGGCGTTGGCCGTCGACGGGGAAGTGAAACTCGTCGGCAGCGTACCCAGCCCTGAAGAGCTCAAGAAATTGTTGGCCGAGGGCTGAGCGAAAGCCGTCGCCGCCCAGCGGTGCGGCGGATATTGCCGTCTCAACGATTTTTTACGGAAAGGACGAAGCGATGAGCGATGCCAAGACACCTTCATGCGAATGCCAAGCGGCCCCCAAGTTGATTTTCGCTTGCTCCGGTGCGGCGGACGTGGGCCGACTTGCCGATCTTGCGGCTCGTCAAATGACGGCCAAGGGAATCGGCAAGATGTTTTGTCTGGCCGGAGTCGGCGGCCGCGTCAGCGGCATCATGGAATCGACCAAGGCCGCTCAGGCCATCCTGGCGATTGACGGTTGCGATCTGGAATGCGTTCGTCACTGCCTGGAAGAAGCCGGATTCACCAAGTTTGAACACATTCGACTCGATACAATGGGATTCAAGAAAGGTGAAACCAAAGTGACCGGCGAGGCCGTCGATCGGGTCGTCGAAGAAGGTCGCAAACTGCTGGAGAATGCCTGAACGAAACCGATTTCGATCCCCAACGAGCGAGGATCATCTCATGAACGCCAAGGTTGCGTTGACTGCGGTATTGTTGTTGTTCGTCGTCGCTGCCGTCGGCGCGACGATCGTGCGGGTCGGTACGGGAAACACGGCCGAAGAGCCGGCCGTGACGGAAAACGGCCAGCCCCCCGAGGATGCGCCCGTCGACGAATCAGCGACACCCGCCGAAATGCCGAAGGATTATCTGGTCGTCTACATGTTCCACGGGAACGTCCGATGCCCGACCTGTCTGAAGATCGAAGCCACCACTAAGGAGGTGCTCGACGCGGCATTTCGTGATGAGCTGCGCGATGGACGAATCATCACAAAGGAAATCAACTACGAAGCCGAAGGCAACAAAGACTACATCACAAAATACGAAATCATCGCGCCGACGGTCGTTCTCGCTCGCGTTCGCGACGGCAAGGAAACGACCTACAAGAACCTGATGGAAGTCTGGCAGCTCGTCGGCGACCCGCAGCAGTTCCATTCCTTCATGACCGACCAAATCCAAACCATGCTCCAAAACGAAAACGGCTGACATCGACACCATTTGTCGGCTTGTCGCGGAAGACAACAATCCGGCCGTTTCTTCCATCAGGTATGGTTCTTTTGCGCGCGTTTTCTAGGAGATTCCCAATGAAGCGAATTCTCGCCATCGTATCCGGAACGGCCCTCTTTACCTTGTTTGCGACCGCGAGCGTCCTCGCGGCGCCACCGACGCCGGAAGAGCAAGCGGCCGCCTTGCAAGGCCCGCCTGCGGCCGATCGCGTAGTCGCATGTTACTTCCATCGCACGCAGCGCTGCCCGACCTGCATGCGGGTGGGCAATTCGATTGCCGATGTGCTCGTGAAGAAGTACGGGAACGAACTGAAGCAAGGCGTCATCCAATGGACGCTAATGGATTTCCAATCGCCGAAAAACGCCGGATTCACACGGTATTATCGAATCGGCAGACCGACCTTGGTCTTGATGCTGGTTCGCGACGGCAAGGTCGCCGCATGGAAGAAAGCCGACAAGGTGTGGACGCTGCTGGCCGACGAAGAGAAGTTTTCGCACTACCTCACCGACGAAATCACCCCCTACCTCGAACAACTCCAATCGGCCTCTGCTCGAACATCCGAACCGACACGGTGATTCCCCGTGCCGTCGTATGCTATAGCTGACTCCCTCACGATCGACTCTTGCGCAATTACAACGTCGGATTTTCAAGGATGCCCCGATGATCGATGTCCAATGGTTTACCGAGCAAGGTCCTGCACTGGGCGCCTTCGGTTTGGGATTGGCCACGGCACTGGCCCCCTGTCCGATGGCGACCAATGTCGCTGCAATCTCGTACATCGGCAGGCGGGTGGAAAGCAACGTGGCCGTGCTCGTCTCGGGAGTACTGTACACGCTGGGGCGCGCCGCCTGCTACATTGCGTTGGCTTTCATCTTGGCAGCCGGTTTGACATCGCTACCGGGGCTTTCGCTGGTCTTACGAAAATACGGTGATCTGCTGCTGGGGCCGGTGCTGATTTTGCTCGGCATGGTGTTGGTCGGCCTGATCAAGATCAGCCTTCCCGGCGGCGCGTCGGGCGAAAAAGCGCAAAAGATGGTCGACTCGCTCGGCATCTATGCGGCCTTCCCTTTGGGAATCGTGTTTGCCCTGGCGTTTTGTCCCACGTCGGCAGCCTATTTCGGCGGCGTCGTGGCACTCGTCGCCAATGCCGAGACGAGCCCGCTTTGGCCGTCGCTTCTATACGGGGTGGGAACGGGGTTGCCGGTTCTCCTATTTGCCTTGGTAATCGCTTTCGCCGCGCAGCAATTGGGAAAAGCATTCAATATTTTGACGAAAATCGAGCTGGCCGTTCGTTACGGTAGCGGCGTCATTTTCATTCTGATTGGGATCTACTTCGTGTTGCGTCACAACTTCGCTCTCTTCGGTTGACGCCTCGTGCGCCGAGTTGCCGCGTCGGTGGAAACCTTTCCCCTCGCGGGTTTTCTTCACCCCCACGATAAAAGCGTCTGCAACGCGACTGTTGTCGACCTTCGGCGCAGCGATACAATCGGACATGTTCCCGTTGCCTCCGGCTGCGGCGTTGGAACGCCGTGACCGGAGAATTCTATCGTCGACCGCGGGCTATACCGTCCAACGTCCGCGAATCGTATCGTCCCATGATGCACGAGGTTTCGTCCCATGTCCGACTACCGAATCGAACGCGACTCGATGGGTGAAGTTCGCTTACCCGCCCAAGCATATTACGGTGCCCAAACCCAGCGGGCAGTCGAGAATTTCCCCGTTTCCGGCCGTCGGCTTCCGCCGGCGATGATCCACGCCATGGGATTGGTGAAATGGGCGGCGGCCACGGCAAACCATCAGCTTGGACGGCTGACCGGCTCAGGAAAGAAGCCGTTGACCGAAGCTCAAGTCGACGCCTTACTGAAAGCCGCTCGCGAAGTGGCGGCGGGACATTTCGACGCCGAGTTTCCCATCGACGTTTACCAAACCGGCTCGGGCACCTCGAGCAACATGAACGTCAACGAAGTGATCGCCAACCGAGCGATCGAGCTTTCCGGCGGCGACCGCTTTTCGCCCGAGAAAGCGATTCATCCGAACGACCATGTCAACATGGGGCAAAGCACGAACGACACCTTTCCCACCGCGATTCACGTCGCCGCCGCGCAACAAATCCAACAACAGCTCATTCCGGCATTGCAGGCAGCCCACACAACCTTGGCCCAAAAGGCCGAAGAATTCGCCGATATTCTGAAAATCGGTCGCACGCATCTGGCCGATGCGACGCCGTTGTCGTTGGGGCAGGAATTCTCGGGATTCGCCCGTCAACTGGAGCTCTCCGTCGAGCGGGCGGAGCGCGCACGGAACGCTGTATTGGAATTGCCGGTAGGCGGCACGGCCGTAGGCACGGGCATCAATACCCATCCTGAGTTTGGAAAACGCGTGGCAGCCATCCTCGCCGAAGAAACCGGCATCCCGTTCCGTGAGGCCCAAAACCATTTCGAGGCCAATGCACAACGCGACGGTTTGGTCGAATGCCACGGACAACTGCGGGCAATCGCCGTCACCTTGTTCAACGTGGCCAACAATATCCGCTGGTTGGGCTCCGGACCGCGCTGCGGTTTCCACGAAATCGCGATTCCCGATCTACAACCGGGAAGCAGCATCATGCCGGGCAAGGTGAATCCGGTGATCTGCGAAAGCGTCATGCAGGCGACGGCACGGGTTATGGGGAACGATCAAACGATTGCCGTCTCGGGCGCCGCCGGCGGTCAATTCCAGTTGAACATCATGATGCCGCTCATGGCGCACGTGGTACTCGAAAGCATCGAGCTGCTCGCCAACGCGACGAAAGTCTTCGACGAGAAGTGTCTTCGCGGAATCGAAGCCGACCGTCGATCGTGCGAAGCGGCCGTCGAAAAGAGCCTGTCGCTGGTCACCAGCCTCAATCCGCTGATCGGGTACGAACAGGCCGCCGCGCTGGCAAAAGAAGCCTACAAGACGGGCAAGACGATCCGCGAATTGTGCCGTGAAAAGCAAGTCCTCCCCGAAGACCAGCTCGAAGAAGCGCTCGACCCGCGAAACATGATCCGTCCCCATTGAATCTGTGTACCGGCCTTTTGTCATCACTTCACCACGAGGCAAGACCGTGTCGGAAGCCGATTATCGCAATCTTTGCCCCGAAGCCCCCGAGGTCTTTCGCTGCCTTCGCGTCGACAAGACCGACGAGGGAAACATCTCCTGTCGTGTTACCGAATGCCGCAAGGAAGAACTACCTCCCGGCGAAGTCATCATTCGCGTCGTGTATTCCTCGGTGAATTACAAAGACGCCTTGGCGGCCTCAGGACATCCGGGAATCGTTAAATCGTTCCCGCACGTCCCGGGAGTGGACGCGGCCGGGGTCGTCGTCGACAGCGGAGCGTTCGAGTTCGTTCCGGGCGACAAGGTCCTTGTTACCGGCTTCGATATGGGGGCCGCGCGCTGGGGCGGTTTCTGCGAATACATTCGCGTACCTCAGGACTGGATCATTCTGTTGCCGCCGGGCATGCAACTGCGGGAAAGCATGACCTGGGGCACGGCGGGCTTGACGGCGGCAATGTGCGTCAACGCCCTGCGGCACAACGGCGTAATGCCCGATTTTGGCCCCATAGTCGTTTCCGGAGCCACCGGCGGCGTCGGCTCGACGGCGATTGCCATTCTGGGCAAGTTGGGATATCACGTCACCGCAGTCACCGGAAAACCCGATGCAGAAACATGGCTCAAGGAACTGGGCGCCGCCGAGGTGCTTCCGCGTGAGGCGCTTTCGTCGCCCGATGATCGCCCCATGCTTTCCGCCAAATGGGCGGGCGGTATCGATACGGTGGGGACGCATGTTCTCACCACGATATTGCGGGCCACGAAACATTCCGGATGTGTCGCCGCATGTGGCTTGGCCGGCGGTCCCGACTTGAACATGACCGTCTATCCGTTCATTTTGCGGGGCATCACTTTGGCCGGTATCGATGCCGCATTTGCACCCGATCCGCTGCGCCACGGCATGTGGCAGAAACTGGCGGAGGAATGGAAACCCGACTGCCTCGACAAGATCGTCACGCGCGAGGCAACGTTGGAGGAACTTCCCGAAGTCTTCGAGGCGATGCTCGCCGGCCGGATCCGCGGGCGCACGCTCGTGCGCATCGGCGAAGGACCGGCCGACAATTGAGAAGCCGCACGCGGCTGTGGGATATTCTCGACACGGGTGCACGCGGCAACTACAATCCACCGCGACGCGGTCGCTGCCGCGCAGTCTTCGACGCGAAACCACCATTCGTTCAAGAGGTCAAACGATGTACGCGGCTCTCTTGCATTTGGACGTCAGTCGGCGATTTCCCTTACGTCCGGCAATTTTGATTCTTGTCGCTTCTTTCGTTGCCGCTGCGTCAGCCGACAACGTATCGGCGGAAGAATGGGTTCGCTTCCGCGGACCGAACGGGCAGGGAATTTGCGACGATGTCGACTTGCCCGCCACGTGGACGGCCTCGGATTACCGATGGCAGATCGACCTGCCCGGTCAAGGACACGGCTCGCCTGTGGTGTACGAAGGTCGAGTGTACGTGTCGTCGGCCGATCCCGACGACGGCCGTCAGTTCTTGGAATGTTACCGTCTGACCGACGGAAAACGTCTGTGGCAGCGAATTCTGCCGGGTGCGGTTTACCACGTCCACGATTTCAATAGTCTGGCGTCATCGACGCCGGCGGTCGATGATCAACACGTGTATTACTCGTGGGCGACGCCGGAACACCTGCGGCTGAAAGCCGTCGATCGCCTCACCGGCGACGACGTATGGGAAGTCGACTTGGGACCGTATGTCTCGCAGCACGGTTACGGTCAGTCGCCGATGTTGTTCGAAGATTTGGTCATCCTCCCGAATGAACAGGACGGCACGAGCTTCATCGTTGCTTGTGACCGCGAAACCGGCGAAATTCGGTGGAAGACGCCTCGTGAAAGTCTCAAGGCTGCGTACGCGACTCCCTGCATATATCGCCCGGCCGAGGGCGATCCGCAACTGATCTGCGCGAGCTGGGCCCACGGGGTGTACGCCTTGGCCCCGCGAACGGGAAACGTCTTGTGGGAGCTGCCCGTTTTCAAGTTTCGCGTCGTATCGTCACCGGTACTGGCGGGCGATTTGGTCTTCCAGAATACCGGCGTGGGCGGAACGGGCCGGCAATTGGTGGGCGTGCGGATTCCCGCGTCCAAAGACGCCGAACCGGAACTCGTCTACGATCTGAAAGGCTCGCTCCCGAACGTTCCCACGCTGCTGGCCAAAGACGGCTTGTTGTATATTTTCGCCGATAACGGCATTGCCACGTGCTTCGACATCGAAAAGGGCACGATCGTTTGGCGAGAACGGTTGGATGCCGAATTCTTTTCGTCGCCGATTTGTGTCCACGGCAAGATCTACATCATGTCGCGCGGCGGTGAAATGGTCGTTTTGGCCGAGGGACGTGAGTTTCTTGAACTGGGCCGTGTGGATTTGGGCGAGGGCGGCAACAGCACGCCTGCGGTCGCCGAAGGTGTCATGGTCGTCCGAACCCTTTCGCACATGATGCTGCTGCCCGGCAAACCACTCACATCCCCCGACACGCTGTGACACAAATTTACGCCCAAAAACTTGCTCACCAAACGCAGGGCTGCTACAACAAGGCACAAACAGTGCTTTCCCTTCGCCAATCTTCGGGGCACAGGAGTTCCCGACATGCATCCCATTTTGCAACAGTACAACGTGTTCTTGGTCAAAGAACATGTGGGCATGTTCAAGGCGGCCAGCAACTACGACATCTACGATCCGGCCACCGGAAACAAGCTGCTTGAATGCCGCGAAGAAAACCTCGGTTTTTTCACGAAGCTGTTGCGGTTCACCGATTACAAACGAATGACGCCGTTCAATTCGGTAGTGCGCGACGCCGCCGGGAACCAAGTCATCCGAGTACACCGCGGTGTGACGTTGTTTCTCTCGAAAGTGACTGTTCGAGACGAGCACGATAACATCATCGGCGGGTTCAAGCAAAAATTCTTTTCCATCGGCGGTGCATTTCGGGTACTCGACGCGAACGATCAAGAAGTGTGCTCCCTCAAGGGGAAATGGACAGGCTGGGATTTCAAATTCGAATATCAAGGAACCGAACTTGCCCACGTGACCAAAAAGTGGGCCGGCTTAGGAAAAGAACTGTTTACCTCGGCCGACAACTACGTGCTTCAGATTTCCGAAGCGGTCCCGCCGGATAATCCTGTTCGGCAATTGATCCTCGGGGCTGTCTTGTGCATCGACTTGGTGCTCAAGGAGTAGCAACCGCGTTCACGACCCTCGTGAAGTCAGGGCCGCGTCTTGCAGGCGCGGCCTTTCGTGTTCCAAGGCGATGGCGAATGGCCCCATCGGCCGACTTTCTTGTCGCATGGTGGCGACCAGAACAGCGGGCAAGTAAGATCGACGATTAGTGGTTTCCCCCTGCGTCATTCGTTTCCCCGTCACAAGGAGCCAATCGTGACTTCCCGCCTTCACACGAAACACCTCGTATCGGCACTATGCGGTCTTCTCGTCGTGCTGGTCGGGCTTTCGCGAGCATCGGCCGACGATCGCCCGAATATCCTGTTTGCCATTGCCGACGATTGGGCTTGGCCTCATGCAGGGGTGTACGGCGATCCGGTCGTAAAGACACCGACGTTCGATCGCATCGCCAAAGAAGGTGTGTTGTTTACACGGGCGCACACTGCCGCCCCCACGTGCACGGCATCGCGAGGTAGTATCCTCACAGGCCAAGCAATTTGGCGTCTGGAAGACGGCGGCAATTTGTGGAGCCGCTTGCCCGCCAAGTTTCGCGTGTATCCTGACGAGCTGGAAAAAGCCGGATATGTCGTCGGTCTTACCCGCAAAGGTTGGGGACCGGGTACGCTCGAGGGCACAGGCCGCGTCCGCAATCCGGCCGGTCCGTCGTTCCGCAGCTTCGACGAGTTCTTCAAGACGGTACCCGCCGACAAGCCGTTTTGTTTTTGGTTCGGGGGCTTTGATCCGCACCGTCCTTACGCGAAAGGCAGCGGCCGAGAGGCGGGAATCGACCCCGCCAAAATCCGCGTCCCGGGATTCTTGCCCGATACGCCGACGGTCCGCAGCGACATTGCCGACTACTACTTCGAGGTTCAACGTTTCGACCAAGAGGTCGGTCACATCCTCGACGTGCTCGCACAAGCCGGGCGACTCGACAATACGCTGGTCATCATGACCGGCGACAACGGAATGCCGTTTCCGCGTGCGAAGGCCAATTGCTACGACTCAGGCACTCATGCCCCGCTGGCAGTATGTTGGAAAGCCAAGGTACCCGGCGGACGAATCGTCGACGACTTCGTCAGTCTCACCGATGTTGCACCAACGTTGATGGAAGCTGCCAGTCTGGCCCCGCTCCCCGAGATGACCGGCCGCAGCTTCTTGAATGTTTTGCTCTCCGACAAATCGGGACGCGTCGATCCGGAACGCGATCATTTGTTCACCGCCCGCGAACGGCACACGTGCTGCCGTCCGAACGACGCCAGTTACCCGATCCGCACGATCTTTACCGAACGGTACCATCTGATTTGGAATTTGCGGCCCGACTTGTGGCCGGCGGGCAATCCTCCGGAAGAATCGGCCGGCCGGGACTTCGGCGACATCGACGGGTCGCCCACATTTACCGAAATGTTCCAACGCCGTGACGACCCGGCAATTCGCCCGTTCTTCCTGGCGGCCACTGCCAAACGCCCCGAGTTCGAGTTGTACGACTTGCAAACAGATCCCGACGAAATGCACAATTTAGCCGGACTGCCTGAGTACGCCCACATCCAACGCGACCTGACACAACGTCTCAAGGCATTCATGGAAGCGACCGGCGACCCGCGGGCCAAGGGCGAAACCGATTTCTGGGATCGAATTCCCTACGTCGGTCGGCGGCCAAAATGAAGCCGCACTTACGAAGCGGCAACGCGTCGGACTGAAATTTCCTGCATTCATTTTCCATTCTCAAAGGAGATTCCCCATGAAGCGCATGTCTTGCTTGATCATCGCTTTCGCAGTCGGAATACTGCTTGTCAACCTTGGTACCGACGCCCGCGGCGAGGACAACGTTCCCCCGCCGGGGTTCAAGGCATTATTCAACGGCAAAGACCTGACCGGGTGGAAGGGGCTTGTCGGCAATCCGGTCACGCGGGCGAAGATGTCGCCGGAAGAACTCGCCGAAGCGCAGAAACAAGCGAACGCCCGGGCCCGGGAACACTGGAAGGTCGTCGATGGTGTCCTCGTGTTCGACGGCAAGGGCCAGAATCTGTGCACCGAAAAAGATTACGGCGACTTCGAGTTGCTGGTCGATTGGAAAATCTTGCCCCACGGCGACAGCGGCATCTACTTGCGAGGTAGTCCGCAGGTTCAAATCTGGGACCTGAACGATCACCCCGAGGGATCGGGCGGGCTGTACAACAACAAGAAGAATCCGAGCAAGCCGCTGGTGTGTGCCGATAATCCCGTCGGCGAGTGGAACACGTTCCGGATCCGGATGGTCGGTGATCGCGTGACGGTGTGGCTCAACGACACGCTCGTCGTCGACAACGTCGTGATGGAAAACTACTGGGAACGGGATAAGCCCATCTATTCGACCGGACCGATCGAACTGCAAAACCACGGTAACACGCTTTACTTCAAGAACATTTTCATTCGAGAAATTCCGCGGGAAACCAAGTAGCGAGTGCAACTTTTCCCCACGAATCGACATCATGAGAGAGGCAGAATGAACCGACGACAACTTTTGATGCTCGCTGCTGCAACAATCGTGTTGCTGTGCGGCAGCCCGACACGCGCGGCGGATCCCGAAGACCTCCACGCTCCCGAAGCGGCGGAAGACGCTCCGTACTTACCGCCGCTTCCGCCGGGCAAGAAGTGGAAACTGATCTGGTCCGACGAATTCGACGGCACCGAAATCGATCGAGCAAAGTGGAAACTGTACGGCGACGGCCCTCGCAAGGGCGGCTTCTGGATGAATGAAGATTGTTATCTCGACGGCGAAGGCCATCTCGTCATTCGAACAAAGAAGGACGGCGACCGATACACGTCGGGGGCCATGGGCACCGACGACAGTTTTCAGCATCGGTATGGATACTGGGTTTGCCGCTGCACGCATCCGAAGGAACAGGGCATGTGGGCGGCATTCTGGCTCCAGTCGCCTCAGGTCGGACGCATCGGTGATGACGGTCGCGACGGAACGGAAATCGACGTCATCGAAATGCCCTATCGCGACGGCACCTTGACCAGCAACCTTCATTGGGACGGCTACGGCAAGGAACACAAACACGACGGCATCAAGTTCAAGATGCCCGAGGCCCTCAAGGGCTATCACACATACGGAGTATGGTGGAAACCCGACGAGTATGTGTTCGACGTCGACGGGAAGGTAACGTGGCGAACGAACGCGGGCGGCGTGTCTCAGTCGCCGGAATACATCAAACTTTCGGTTGAGATCGGTCCTTGGGCCGGTGACATCACGAAAGCTCGTTTGCCGGAAACATGGTACGTCGATTACGTCCGCGTGTACGAAATCGTAGACGAATAATCCATTCCGGTCGCCCGAAACTGCAGCCGTGAACGACACGAGCCCGAGACCCGCATCGTGAGTCTCGGGCTCGATTTCGTTCAACTGACGACGGCTCTCAAGCCGAACGTCTCAGCGAGGCATCCCCCGCGAACTCAGCCTTCTTCGCCGGCCCGCAGCTTCGCCAGCACGCTGTAGTCTTCCAGCGTCGTCGTGTCGCCGACGGTTTCTCGCCCGGCGGCAATGTCGCGAAGGAGTCGCCGCATGATCTTACCGCTTCGCGTCTTCGGCAGGGCCGTCGTGAACCGAATGTCGTCGGGCTGGGCCAACGGTCCGATTTCCTTACGGACATGTTGCCGCAATTCCTGTCGCAGCTCGTCACTGGGGCTGTAGCCGTCGGCCAGGGTTACGAACACGGCAACGGCTTCTCCCTTGACCTCGTGCGGACGTCCGACGGCGGCGGCCTCTGCCACAGCCGGATGACTCACCACGGCACTTTCGATCTCGATCGTGCTCAAGCGGTGGCCGGAGACGTTCAA
Organism: Thermostilla marina; assembly: GCF_054657455.1. Lineage (NCBI taxonomy): Bacteria > Pseudomonadati > Planctomycetota > Planctomycetia > Pirellulales > Thermoguttaceae > Thermostilla > Thermostilla marina. The sequence continues at coordinate 3,631,114 of NZ_BAAHYR010000001.1, forward strand.
CACGTCGTCGATGCGGCCCATGATCCAGTAATAGCCGTCCTCGTCGCAGCGGGCATTGTCGCCGGCGAGGTACTTGTGCGGCACGTCGGACCAGTACTGCTTCTTGTACCGCTCCGGGTCGCCCCAGATGCCTCGCAACATGCTCGGCCAGGGCTTGGTGATCACCAGCCAACCGCCTTTCCCTTGCGGTACGGGGTTACCCGACTCATCGACGATCTCGGGCACGATGCCGGGCAGCGGCTTGGTGGCGCTACCGGGTTTCGTCGGGATCGCACCGGGCAAGGGTGAAATCATAATGCCGCCGGTTTCCGTTTGCCACCACGTATCGACGATGGGGCACTTACCGCCGCCGATCTTCTCGTGATACCACATCCAGGCCTCGGGGTTGATCCCTTCGCCCACCGTTCCCAGCAACCGCAACGTCGACAGATCGTGTTTTTCGACGTGCTCATCGCCCCATTTGATGAACGTGCGGATCGCCGTCGGAGCGGTGTACAGGATCGTCACGCCGTAGCGCTCGACGATATCCCACCAGCGGTCTTCGGCGGGCCAATTGGGCGCTCCCTCGTACATCAAAGACGTCGCACCGGCGGCCAGCGGACCGTAGACGATGTAGCTGTGTCCGGTGATCCAGCCGATGTCGGCGGTACACCAGTAGACGTCCTCGTCCCGGATATCGAAGACCCATTCGGTCGTCTTCTTCGTGTACAGGTTGTAGCCGGCGGTCGTGTGGAGCACGCCCTTCGGCTTTCCGGTCGAACCGCTGGTGTACAAGATGAACAGCGGAGTCTCACTGTCGAGCGGTTCTGCCGGACAATCGGCCGACGCGTTTTCCATCAGCTCGTGCCACCAGAAGTCCCGGCCTTCCTTCCACTCGACGTTACCGCCTGTTCGCTTGAGAACGATGCACTTTTCGACCGTCGGCGATTTTTCCAACGCGGCGTCGACATTGGCCTTCAGGGGCAATTCCTTCCCGCGACGCCAACCGCCGTCGGCGGTGATCGTGAGTTTCGCCTTGGCGTCGTTGTTCCGCTCGGCGATCGCTTCGGCCGAAAATCCACCGAAGACGACCGTGTGAATCGCGCCGATACGGGCGCACGCCAACATGGCAATTGCCAACTCGGGCACCATGGGCATGTACATCGAGACGACGTCGCCCTTGCCGATGCCCAGACTCTTCAACACGTTGGCGAACTTGCAGACCTCGCGGTGCAGTGTCTGATACGTGTAGATGCGAGTGTCTCCCGGTTCGCCCTCCCAGATGATCGCGGCCTTGTTCTGTCGCGGCGTTCCCAGGTGGATGTCGAGACAGTTGTACGAAATATTCGTCTGTCCACCGACGAACCACTTTGCGAAAGGCTCTTCCCACTCCAAGACGCGGTCATACGGCTTGAACCAATGGAGCTCCTGCGCCAGCTCTCCCCAGAAACCTTCCGGATCGTCTTTCGCCCGCTGCCACATCTGCTCGTACTGTTCCATCGAACTGATGCGGGCCTTGGCAACGAATTCCGGAGGCGGCGGAAACTTCCGCTCTTCCTTCATTACATTGTCGATTCCGGAGCCCTGTTCTGCCATCGAAGTACCTCCCTCAAGCTGTGAAAAATGGTGCGGCTAATTATTCGGAGATTTTCCTTCCCCCGATTAATCCGCGCATTGTAGGGAGGCGTGGTAGGGGTGTCAACAAATGGCCCCGGCCCCGTCGAGACCGCTGCGCCGAAGCTCGAACCGAGTTCGTTTATTCCGCTCGGCGGCAAGACGATTGCCACCCGGCGCGGGCAATCCAACCTCGCTTTCGGCGACCGAACGACCGCTCTCTCAGCCTTTCAATGCCTTTGCCCATTCGCCTGAATCGACCAAGTGCACCAACTGTGGCAGTATTGCGCGGGCGGCACCGGCCCGATGGCTCAGTGCGCTTTTCACGACCAGCCCCAACTCGGCCATCGTCTTCCGGTACTCGGGAATCTCGAACAAGGGATCGTAGCCGAAACCGGCGTTTCCTCGCGGCTCAAAGACGATCCGGCCGCGACATCTCCCCTCCGATTCGGCTCGCACCTCACCGTGAGGATCGGCCAACACCATGTGACACACAAATTGCGCCGTTCGTTTTTCCAATGGTAGACTGCCCAGTTCCTCCAAAAGCATTCGGTTGTTCGCCGAATCGTCACCGTGTGTTCCTGCGTATCGAGCCGACAACACTCCAGGCTCACCGTCCAACGCATCGACCATCAATCCGCTGTCTTCGGCAAGCACCCACGCGTTCAAATGGCGGGCTTGCTCGCACGCTTTCAACCGGGCGTTTTCGGCGAAAGTGGCTCCGTTTTCCTCGACCTCAATCGCCTCGGGGACTTCCGACAACGATTTCCAGTCGACACCGACAAACGCGAACAAGTCGCGCAGTTCGATGACTTTTTTGGCGTTCCCCGTTCCCAAAATTCCTTCGAGTCGTGCCATTCCTTCCTCGCGATGCAGATTTTGCAGCTTACCCGGATCGGTGGGACTATTTCCTGTGCGTGGGGATGGTGTCGAGTGTAGGTCATCGGGGACATGCCGACAACTGGCCGGCCGACGAGGTTTCCGCCTTGTGAACAATACGTTTTTCAGGGTACAAGTAAGTTTTCTCCTTGCATTTCCTCGGTATCCCAATTTGACCAAAGCGGCACCCCGTGTGCCGAAACGATATGGGTCGTGCGCTTACCGCAAAATCGTTTGCGTCCGATGGTGCCGTTTCATGGCGGCATCGTTTGCGGTTTGTCCTGCGCCGACGATGGTTGGAAACCATGTTGGTGTTTCTCATTTTCGCGCTTCAGGGGGCTTGGCCCGTCCCCGATGTCAATGAACCCTACTATCTGGGTAAAGCGGCCCATTACTGGAACCCCAATTGGGCGGCTCGCGACGACTTCCTTCAATCGCGAGACGCGCATCTCGTGTTCTATTTCACGTTTGGTTGGTTGACGGCCGCCGGATTGCCGCTGCCCGCATTCGCTTGGATAGGTCGCGTAATCACGTGGTGGCTGCTGGCATGGGGATGGTGTCGCTTGAGCCGGGCCGTCATTCCCAAACCCGGCGCGGCGGTATTCTCCGGAGCCCTATTCGCTTGTTGCCTCGATTGGGGCCCGATGGCCGGAGAATGGGTCATCGGCGGCGTCGAGGCAAAATGCGTAGCCTATGCATTGGTCTTTGCGGGTCTTGCCGAATTGCACGCCGGACGTTGGAATCGCGTATGGCTGTGGCTCGGCGCGGCCTCGGCGTTTCATGTGCTCGTCGGAGGCTGGTCGGTCATCGCGGCGTTATTTGCGTGGCTGGTAATGCCACGTGAACGCCCACCGCTGAAATCGCTGGTTCCTTGGCTGTTGCTGGGAGGAACGCTTTCGTTGCCGGGGCTGCTGCCCTCGCTGGCACTCACCCGCGGCGTCGATCCCGAAACCGTCCATCTCGCGAACCGTATTTACACCTACGGCCGTTTGGCCCACCACTTGGTGCCCGGTGCCTTTCCTTGGAACCTGGTCGTCTGCTTCTTGGCGATGACGGCATTTTGGGCAACCATGGAGTTGTATCTTCGCGGGCACCGTCACGCGCCGGGCATTCGCGGGTTCGTGCTCGGCGCGGTCCTCATTGCCACGATGGGTGGGGTGATCAGCTTGGCGATTCCATGGGCGCCCGACCGGTGCGCGGCGCTGTTGCGCTATTACTGGTTCCGCCTGGCCGACACGGCCGTTCCGTTGGGAACGGCGCTGGCCGCCTGCACAATTGTCTTCCGCTACCGATTGTCTGGAAGAAGGGACCGCGTTTTCCGAGGCGTTCTGACGGTCGTGGTTCTGCTGCATATCGGCATGTACGCAGTGTTGCGTCCGATTCCGACCGTTCCTCGGGCCGAGACCGCCTCGCCGTATCTTCTCGACGCCCAAACACGGGCACGACTCACCTACCGCTACGTCATGTGGCGCCGGATGTGCAATTGGGTAGCCGACCCCAAGAACACGCCGGCAGACGCCCGCTTTCTCACACCTCGGATGGCTACGACCTTCAAATGGTACACCGGTCGCAGTGAGGTTGCGAACTGGAAGGAGATCCCGCAGGATGCCGAATCGGTCGTCGCTTGGTGGCACAAGCTACGCGACATATATGCGGTCGAAGATCCCGTCTACGGTTTGCGTTGGTGCAGCAGCCTTTCGGAATTGGGCGAAGAACGCCTCATCGAGCTCTGCCGTCGATATGACTGCGATTACATCGTGACGACGCGGTATCAGCCGCTCGACTTGGAAGCGGTCTTCTTTGAACGGGGAAATCCGTATATCGTGTACCTTCCTCGCCGAACAGCCGTCCCGCGTCGCGGCGGCCGACCTCCCGTGCCTTGGGGTCCGGAGTTTCCCTGATGCATTACCCACGCAACGACGAATCCGATTTGCAGGCAGCCTCCGATCGCACCGTCGGGTGGTGCGAGGACGTGTCTGCCGATACGTTGCGGCATCTCTTGCGGACTCGTCTTTCCGGCCCGCTTCCCGGTCCGATGGTCGGTAGCAAATACGAGCCCTTCCCCACGTTGGGACGACATTACGGCGCCGCGCCGCAGGGTGCCCGCGCTGCGGCCGTGTTGATCCTGCTCTATCCTCACGCCGGGCGATGGTGGCTTCCGCTTACCGTTCGGAGCGCATCCCTGCCCGATCACCCCGGGCAGATATCTTTGCCCGGTGGTGCAATGGAATCCGAGGAATCACCGGAAACAGCCGCCGGCCGCGAATTCTGCGAAGAATTGGGACCGCTCACGCGGGCTGTTCATGTAGGACGGTTGTCGCCCATTTACGTCGACGCAAGCAATTTCCGGGTGTTTCCTTGTGTGGCGGTAGCCGACACACGGCCCGCTTTGATTCCCAATCCATCGGAAGTGGCCGAAGTGCTCGAAGTTCCCGTCGGTCATCTGGTCGACGAAAAGTGCCTCTCTTGTCATCGCCGAACCTATCACGGCCGCGAATACCGAGCGCCCCATTTCCAGTGGCAAAATCACCGCATCTGGGGGGCCACGTGCATGATCCTGGGAGAGATGATCACCGTACTTCGAGACCTGCAAGTGTAAGACTCGGCACGGCGTCTTTGCCGACTCAACGCTCCAAGAGTGCCTCGAAGCATTCCCGCAACAAGGATTCGTCGACCTTCATCGGTGTCAACGTGATCGGTTCCGGAGCCGCGGCCATTGTGTGCCGAACCAACCGGTCGATCAGATCTTCCGGCGCGTCGTCGGGCACTTTGACCTTCTCCGGAATCCCCGCTTCGCGCAACAGAGACTCGATGCGTTCGATGAACGCGGCCGCTTGAGCCTCTTGGGTATCGCCCATGATGTGGCAATGTCGGCCGAGGTACGCCAATTGCTCGCTGCATACGTCTTGGAGTTTACGCAACCCCAAAGGGGTTGCGATGCCGACCGCAAGGCCGTGCGGAACATGCAGCAGCGCCCCCAGGCTTTGCGCCAATCCGTGGGCCAATGTTACGCCCGTCGCCTCGAACGCCGCTCCCGACATGGTCGCCGCCAACGACAGATCGGATCGGGCCTCGAGATTGTCGGGGTCGCGTAAGACGACCGGCAGTGCGTCGATGATCAACGAAACAGCGCGTTCGCCCAATACCGTCGAAAACGGATTGGCCATGCGGCTCAAACACGATTCGATGGCCTGCCCGAGGGCGTCGGCGGCGCACGCGGCAGTCACCTCCTTGGGCAATCCGACGGTCAACGTCGGATCGACGATCGCCACATCGGGACGTAACGGCGGCCCGACCATGGCCCCTTTCAGGGGCGAATCCGGATAATCCCCTTTGCCGAGGAAGGTCAACACGGCGATCGACGTCATCTCCGTGCCGGTCCCGGCAGTCGTCGGAACGGCGATGATCGGTAGCGCATCGGTCACGTGTCGATGACCGTCATTGGCATTCACGAAGTCCCAAGGGGCCCCTTCGAGCTTGACCAACGCCGCGATCGCCTTTGCGCCGTCGATGGCGCTGCCGCCGCCCACGCCGATGATCATCTCGGCATGGTTTTCCTTCGCCAAGGCGACACCGCGCTCCACGGTCTCGGCTGCGGGTTCCGACTCGATCTCGAGAAATGGAATCGCCTTCACGCGGGCTTTGCGCAGGGATTTTTGAGCGGCCTCATAGACTTCTTCCATGCCCTCGTGTTCTTTGTAGCCTACCAAGAGCGCGTTCCAACCGAACTCTTGGGCGGCGTCGCCGAGTTTGCGGACGACTTTCGGGCCGAATTGAATTTGGGTCGTAACTTGGAAAGCCCACTGTTTCAACATCGTTGAATATCCCCTTGCCGAAAAGGACTCACCTTGGTTCTTCGTTCGACGACGAGAGCCTCTCCCCGTCCGTCGAAGATAGGGCGCCCCGTTCGGTGACGGCGATACATTGCGACGGCTGCCGTCGACTGCTCGTTTGCCCCGTTACGAAACCACGTCCTCGGGTCTGTGCGATCGTGCATAGTCCCTCAGCGCGGCGACGTTTTCATCGGGTGTGCCGCGAGGAATTTCGCAGCCCGCCCCGACGATGAAGCGTGGCCCGGCTTCCTGATGACACTTGGCCACCTCGGCCTTGATCGAATCGGGCGTGCCGTTCTTCACGGCCTTGACCGGGTCGAGGTTTCCCAAGAGTACGACTTGTTCGCCCATGGCCGCACGGGCATCGGCCACGGGAACCATGAAGTCGAGATCGACGATATCGCACCCAAGTTCCCCGATCTTCCCCAAGATTTTCGTGATATTGCCGCAGATGTGCAATCGCACCAAACCGCCCATCTCGTGGATGGCATCCACCAACCGCTTTTCGTACGGCCATACGAACTCTTCATAGATTTGCGGCCCGACCAACGAAGCTGCCGCGTCACCAACGCCGATCAAATCGACACCGGCCTCGATTTGTGCCCGAGCGAACGCAATGCCCATTTCCAGGGTGAAGTCGAACAACCGCCGGACAAAGTCGGGATCATCGAAGAAATCCATCATCAACCGATTGATGCCGCGCAGGTCGGCCCCTTCCGCACACGGACCTTCGATCCAGCCTTCGATCAGGTATCGGTCCCCCACTTTCGAACGAAAGAGTTCCGCCGCCTGGATACGGTCTTCCATCCGACCGTTACTGTAGGGATTCGGCACACTCAAATCGTTCAAGCGATTCTTGTCGGCCAACAACGCATCGTCTTCCACAATCGCCGGAGGTTGGTCGTCGTAGTAACGGATCAACGCACCGCAGTCGGCGGCTTCGCGTGCCGGATCCGAAATGCACGACACGTAATCGAAGTCGAATTTCTCGGCCGTCTTGATTTGGGCATCGACCAGCACGTTGAAATCTCGTGCGTAGTCGCCGTACTTTACCCCCGCCACATCGGCCGCGAACATCATCGTGATCGGCATTAACGGAACGCAATCGACCCGTTCACCCTTCAACAACCCCAACACACGCTCTCGAGGTGTCATAACTTATCCTTCTCTACTTCGAGCTTCTCCCAAACGCGATTCGAAACAGAACGGGATGGGGGACGTTGTTTTCCTACGAATCTCGTTTACCGGTCCCATCCGCGGAACCGTCGGCGGGCAGACGCAGGTCGATGATTTTCTCATCGTACGAGACGACGACCTCTCCGCCCGGCGGCACCACCAAGAAGCGTGATTCATTCCAATCGCCGTCGACCATCGCCTGCAACAGGCTCAAATCACCGATCAGCTTTTGATACTGCCAGCCCTTTTCTTCCGCCAGCCGCCGAGTGTGAATTTCGTATCGGTCGTCGGGTTCGACACCGGTTTCGATGTACACCAGTTTCGTGTAGTTGCGCGTCAAGTCGCCCAATTGTTCGTAGATGTACTTTGCGTTCTCCTCGCCGTACCGCTTCGCCAGCGATTCGAAATCTTCCAGAAGGCCCATTCGACGGGCGATCGACGACGGATCCTGTTGTTCCAAGCCTTCCCCGCGCTCGATCCACCCGGACGTCTTGTAATACACGCCGGGGTTCGACGAGAAGAAATCGGCGTATCGCTCTTTGCTGCCCAAAAACAATGTGATGCAATCGTGCGCTCGGGGAATGACCATCGGCAAATGCGGTGAGCGCAGCCCTACTATTCCGTTGCTGCACAAGGCGTAGCCGAGCAAAATCGCCCCGTATTTCTCCCTATCCACACGGTCGATCGCAGCCTGCAATTCCGCATGCATGGCGGGTGATCCGATATCGTGCAGTCCTTTGGGCATGAACTCGATATCGACGATCTGCCGTGCGCGGGCGACGACCGCACACACCTCGCGATACAGAATTTCGCAACTGATCAATTTGTATCGCACCGGCACCCTCACCACGGCATTTTTCGCAAGTTTGCGGCTTGATCGACTACCAGCCGAAAAGCAGCGATGATTCCATGCCGTCATTGTGCCCGGGGAAACACCCCACGACAAGGTTTGCCGGACGTTCGCCCCCAACTCGGAGCAGCCCCGTCCCCACCCGTCGACGGTCGCCACGTCCCCAAATGCGGCAAATGAAAAGCACAACACCAGAAATACAGCCGCCTGCGTCGCGAAATCTTGGCGGCTTCCCGCGTTTGTCGGCATCGCACGCCGTCTAAGATCGCCCTGCGGCAACACCCGTGTTGCCGTCGCTTCCGCAGGTTTTCCTTACGACCGCACTTTACCGTTACCGGTAGCGTCCTTTGCTCAATGCGGTTTCGAACAAGGCGACGATATTTTCGGGCGGAACGTTCGCCTGAATGTTGTGGACGGAAGCCAACACGTAACCGCCGCCGGGCGCGAGTATCTCCAACGTTGCTTCGACTTCTGCGGCAACCTCCTCCGGTGTACCGAAAGGAAGTGTCTTTTGACAATCGCACGCCGCGCCCCAAAACGTCAGACGATCGCCGAATTCGGCCTTCAGCTTCACCGGGTCCATTCCCTTGGCCGTGGTCTGAACCGGGTTCAGAATGTCCACACCCATCTCGATCAACGTGGGAATGAACGGGTAGATCGCGCCGTCGTTGTGCATGAACACCTTCAGCTTGGTGTGTTCGTGAATCCAGTCCAGGCCTCGCTTGTAATAAGGGAACACCAACTCGCGAAACATTTTCGGCGACAAGAACGGCGCCTCTTGCGTGCCGAGATCGTCGTTGAATTGGATGATATCGATCAGATCGCCGACGGCGTCGGTAAACTTTCGCAGGTTCTCGATCCAGGCATCGGTCAGGCGTTCGTACAGTCGATGGACGTATTCCGGTTCCGTAGCCAAGGTCATCATCCAGGCCGAGAAATCCCCCGTTCCCAATCCGAAGAAGAGTTCGTACGGCGGGCCGAAGGGGGCGATGATCGCGAAGTCGCTGTTTTGTCGGTACGCTTCCGCCTGCGCCCGCAGGTAGTCGCACTCCTCGTCGCTGATGATCGGGAGCTCCAACGATTCCGGGTCGGCGTGCGCAGCTCCGGGATACTTGTCGAGCCGATCGAAGTAATAGCCCCCTTTCGGCATGCGGGCCATCAAGCTACCGTCGGGGTGACGCAACACGAGGTTGCCGTCCGGCTCCGTCTCCGGGGTGAATCCGACAGGCACCTCGACCGGTGTGCCGTCGAACAGCGTCCAAGGCTTCCATCCTTGGTCGTTACGAATGCCGAAGGCGACACACAGTCGATTCAACCCGACGACGTCGGCCCCAAAGCGTTCCAAGATCGGCCGTTCGATCTCGGCCAACATCTGGTACACGTCGTACACACGCGTGGGTGTCTCGATCCCCAAGTGCCGCTTGAGCCGATGATACGTCGATGCGGCGATCCCGGACTGCCGTGTGCCTCCCACGTCGATGGGAACACGATCCGGTTCTTCGTGATTGATCGCCTTGAGCACGCGTTCCCGAGCAAGCACGAGTTCCCCCTTCCCATTCCCGAGGATTGCCGATGTCGTTCCCGAGCCGCGATCGACGGCTATGTGCCGAGCGAGGAAGTCAACGGCCCAAATCGTCCAACACCCTACGCGCCGCGGCGATGAATTCCGGCGACGTACCGCAACAGCCCCCCACGAAAGACGCCCCTGCTTCGATCAGCTCGGGTAAACGTGACGCGAACCCTTCGGGGGTCTGGCGATATACCGCTTTCCCATCAACGATCTCGGGCAAGCCTGCGTTCGCCTTGATCCAGATCGGCAAATCGGTCGCCGCCTTCAGACGTCGGCAAATCCCGATGTACCCTTCGATGCCCTGCCCGCAGTTCGCACCGATCGCATCGGCGCCGGCTTCCGCCAGCTTTTCCGCCGCTTGTTCCGGCGTAATTCCCATCATCGTGCGATCCAAATCCTTGCCCGAGTCGTAGGTCATACAGGCGACCACAGGCAAGCCGGTCTGCTTGGCGGCGGCAACGGCCAGTACGGCCTCGGCGGTATCGGCCATCGTTTCAACGACGATGCCGTCGGCTCCGCCTTCGGCGAGCGCACCGGCTTGTTCTTCGAAGGCGGCGAGCAGCTCGTCTTCGGTGCGTTCCCCCATCATGAGCATTACGCCGGTCGGCCCGATCGACGCGAAAACTTTGGCACGATCGCCGGCCGCCCTGCGCGAAATAGCGGCCCCGGCACGGTTGATCTCGACGGCTTTGTCGGCCAACTGATGCCGTTCGAGGATGATCCGATTGGCCCCGAACGTATTCGTGAGAATGATGCGGCTGCCGGCTTCGACGTAAGCCGCAGCAACGGCTTCGACATCGTCGGGATGGGAAAGATTCCACTCATCGGGACAAGCCCCGATGGGCAACCCGCGGGCCTGCATTTGGGTCCCCCAGGCTCCGTCTGTAAGAATGATCCCCTCAGACACCAACGATTCGATCAATGGGTGCGGCATGACGACTCGGCTCCCCGTAAGCAAACGATACCCGATGGTTTGGGGGCGGCTGATCCCCGCAAAGGCTCTCAGTATATCACTGCCGCAGGGGGGCACCAAGCATTGGAAGGCGGAGCAAGGAAACCGTGCCCCCCAGAACCCGCAGAGTTGATTGCACACTGTCGACAAAACGAAATCGAACAGCGCTGTTCCCCGGACGACAGCGCTCGTAGAATATTCCGTGAGTAACGGCAACTCCTACGGAAATCCGAGATTCGGCAAAAAAACAGCACAAAACGCTTGTTTGGTTCCCCCTCGGTGTGGTATGTTATCGGCGCAACCAAAAGGGGTGGTTGCCCCCTTGGGCAGATGAGGATGGAGCTTTGTTGGCGGTGAGGGACGATGCAAACTTCAGAAAAGGGCAAGACGAAACGGCACGCGGCAAACACTTCGACCGCAAAAATCACCTGCTACGAAGAATTGAAACCGGGTGATCGAATCGTGGTCGAACAACGGGTGACCGTCGGCAACCGGTATTGGATCAAGGAAACCGCCGGAACCGTCGTCCGAACGGAACGCGTCAAGCGCAGCCTTCATCACGATCGGGCCGCCGATGATCCCGTGTATTCCGACACGATCTTGCTCGAGTATCCCGACGGTGAACTGACGACGATCACGGTAGACGAATACACGACCATTCGTTGCGCGTAATTGCCGCTATTCCTCGCCTCAGTACGGTCTCCGAGCCGGCATTCGGTGTCGGTCGGTTGCTTGCGGCTTGACGAACCGCCGAAATCTCCGACAATCCAGCAAACGAGTCCTCGGCCGAAGACACCAAGTGTCGTCGGCCGTTTTGCGTCGAACATCCTCACCTTTGCGTCCCATTCAACCATGCCCGATTCCGAAGCGGCATCTCTGTTCAGCTCGCATCCGCGCAGCTTTCGTGAGAACCGATATGTCTATCCGGTTCTCAGTCGTCGAGCGGGCGGAATCTCGCTCGGCATCAACTTGAACCCCGGCAAGGACTGCAATTTTCATTGCATCTATTGCCAGGTGGATCGCCGCGACATGCCTCCGCGGACATTCGTCGAGCTGGATCGACTCGCGCACGAACTGGAGACCGGCCTCGAATTGGTCGTCTCGGGGAAACTGTTCGACGACGCCAAGTTCGCCGCGGTGCCGCGCGAAATGCGGAACCTTCACGACATTGCCTTCAGCGGAGACGGCGAACCGACCACGTTGCGCAACTTCGATCAGGTCGTCGAACGCTGCACCCGGATCAAAACGCGGCTTGCACCTCAAGAGGTCAAAACCGTCGTCATTACGAACGCCTCGATGCTCGATCGCCCCGCAGTCCTGCGGGCATTGGAGCACCTCGACCGGTCGAACGGCGAGATTTGGGCGAAACTCGATGCGGGTACAGAAGCGTACTATCGCCGCGTCGCTCGCACGCGAATTCCGTTTGCACGCATCTTGGAAAACATCACGCAAACGGCCCAAGCAAGGCCGATCGTCATTCAGACACTGTTCATGAAAATCGACGGCTTGCCGCCGGACGAGCAGGAAATAGCCGCGTACATCGACCGATTGCGCGAGATCACATCCGCGGGCGGGCAAATTCGACTGGTTCAGATCTACACGGTCGCCCGCGCACCGGCTGAAAACTTCGTCGCGCCCTTGGAACCCGAGCGACTTCGTTCCATCGTCGCACAGATTCGTGACGCGACCGATTTGCCTGTCGTCGGCTACACGTGAACGGCGTTCATTGCTGGTTGGCAGAGCCGGCAGCGGGCGGTTCGACGTCGGCAATTTCCAGCAACTCGACCGACTTCCCGTCGATTTCCAGCGTACCGCCTTTTCGTACGACGGCCGGGGCCGTATTCCCGATGATTTGCGTGTTGCGAACGATGGTCTCGCTCGTATGGTGCGCGATTAGTTGCGATTCGCCGTTGTCGCCCAACAACGAATCGATGATCTCGACGCGGGAAACCGCCCCGACGCTGATACCTGCCCGACCGTTTCCACGGCACACTACCCGTTCCAATCGCAAATCTTTGACGGTATTCGCCACGGCGATCCCGTCCGTCTGAAAGCCTTGAATGACCAGGTCCCGGATGACGACCTTCGACACGTGATGGAGCGTGAGGCCGCTGCGCATGCCGGCGTAACGCAGATCGTATTGTTCCGGCCGGGCATTTTCGGGAAGCCCCAAGTACAACGCTCCTCGATGATAACACCATTGCATGGGCTCCAGCATCGGCGGCAATTCGGCGGCCGAATCGGCAGGCACGCGCAAACCGGGCTTGTCGCCGATGTACAGAATTTGCGTTCCCTTTAGGGGCGGCCAACAACGAAAAACGACTTTCTTTTCGGCCCGCCACGCCGGTGTGTACAGCTCCCAGGCCTCGCGAGGCACGGGCACCGTCCCGTCGAGCACAGCCCCGTTGCCCTCGATGATGAACTCGCGAACGGCATTCCCACCAAGCCGAGCGGTAGCCACAGTGAGCGATTCGCGGTACGGGATACCCGTGGCTGCAATTACGATACGATCGCCGCTCTGCGCCAACGCAAGCGCCTTCTCGATCGTGCGGACCGGGCCTGCATAGCCCGTTCCGTCGGTCGGCTGCCGACCGAGAAAGTGATCATCCCCCGACCGATTGTTGACGAAAATGTCCCGCGCAGACGCCGAAGGGACGATGCCGTCCCCCAACACGAAAATCGCGATCAGACCAATCCAAACCCAGCAGCGCAGCGTGTTCGTATTCCGCATCGTCGTCTCACAAACGCGTCGGCCGAAGAGAGAAAAGCAACAAACTCCACAAGATCCGCAATGTACACAAACAAGCGAACTCCGACAATCATTTCCCTGAAAAAGTGTAGCACGCCGACGCCGGTTATCGCTTGGAGACAATCGTCCCCTTATCCATCGTGGTTTCGCCACGATTTGCTTGATATTTCAATGAGCCCGCATCATGCTACATGCCGAATTCGGCGGTCGCACCGTTACGGCTTTAAGCGGGGAGAACCGGTCATGAACACGTCGTTCGCCGCGAAGGTATTCCTTAGCGACTTGCAACCCCGACGACTTACCGTCGGCGCTGTGGTACTGCTTGTCGCCTGTACGTTCTCGTTGGGAGTTGTCGCTCGGGGAGTCGCCGAAGAATGGGTGATTGCCGAAAACGGCCGAAGCGATTGGATCATCGTTTGCCCGAACGATGCAATCGAGTCGGAACGCTACGCCGCAGAGGAACTTGCCCGATTCATCGAAAAGCTTTCGGGAGCCAAGTTACCTGTGATCGACGATACCGGTACTCTTCCCCGCAAGGCGTTCCTCCTAGGAAGGAACGCCTATCTCGATAATCTAGGCGTTTCGATCGATTTCGCAAAACTGGGGCACGAAGGCTATGTGCTTCAAACGCAACGGAGGGCCGACGGAAGTGAATACGTCGTCATCGCCGGCGGAAGGCCGCGGGGAACGCTTTACGGCGTATACGGTCTGCTCGAAGACCATCTCGGCTGCCGTTGGTTCACTCCCGATGCCGAAAAGATCCCGCGACGTGATCCGCTCCGTCTCCCGGCCATTTCCGAAACGAAAATTCCTCTTTTCGAATACCGAGAACCGTTCACGTACGATTGCTTCGACGGTGACTGGTGTGCCCGCAACCGAGTAAACTCCTCGGCCGGTCGCCTGACCGCGAAACATGGCGGCAAGATTCGCTTCGGCAGCGGTTTCTTTTGTCACACGTTCAATCGACTGGTTCCGCCGGATCAGTACTTTGACTCGCACCCCGAATATTTCTCCCTGGTGAACGGAAAACGTCTCAAAGAACGCACGCAACTGTGCTGCACGAATGAAGACGTCATTCGCCTTTGCACCGAGGGCATATTGCGGGCGATCGAGAACGATCCCGAGGCATTCGTGTTTTCGGTTTCGCAAAACGATTGGCACAACTACTGCACGTGCGACCGCTGCCGTGCGCTAGCCGAATCCGAAGAATCCCAGATGGCGCCGGTGTTGTTCCTGGTCAATCGTGTCGCCGAAGCCGTGGCCCAGAAATACCCCGACAAGGCGATCGAAACCTTGGCCTACCAGTGGACGCGAAAGCCACCGAAGACGATGCGTCCGCGGCCGAACGTCATCATCCGGCTATGTTCGATCGAATGCTGCTTCGCGCACCCGCTGGCCGAATGCGACCAGGAAGCGAACCGGCGGTTCGTCGAAGACCTTCAAGGCTGGGCCAAAATCTGCGATCGCTTGTGGGTGTGGAACTACGTAACCGACTTTCGGCACTATTTACTGCCCTTTCCGAATCTGCGGGTACGAAACGACAACATCCGATTGTTCGCCGCCAACAACGTCCGTGGAATCTTCGAGCAAGACACCTATAACACCCCCAGCAGCGAATTGGCGGCCCTGAACGGTTACATTACCGCCAAGTTCCTCTGGAATCCCGATTACGATGAAGACACCGCCATCAACGAATTCTTGGACGGTTACTACGGAAAGGCGGCGCCGTTCATCCGGCGGTACATCGACGCGATTCACGATCGTGTGGCCGAAGAGAACATCCACATGACGATTTGGGTGCCGCCGACCCACCCGCATTTGACCGACGAACTATTGGCCCGGGCCGACAAACTGTGGCAGCAAGCCGAAGATGCCGTTGCCGCCGACGACGTGTTGCTGCGCCGCGTTCAAATCGGTCGGATGAGTGTCGACTACGCCATACTCGAGCGCGCCCGCGCGAATCCCGATGCGGAACCGCTCGCCTCGCTCGCCCGCAAGCGATTCGAACCTTTCTTTGACGCTCTGGCCGTCAGCGGATTGACTCGGATACGCGAATGGAACGAGCTGAACGTCTCCGAGTATCGCGACGGACTGGCCCGTGCGTTGAAGCTCAATGAATGACCGCCGAGGCTTCATCAGCTCCCGGAAAAACGATCGGCCCCGATCCGACGACCGGGGCCGATTTCAGCCTATTCATGCCGTAAGCCGGACATTTCTCACATTTCAACGCGAAGCGACCATTTCGAGTGCCACGAGATAAGGCACAGGATCGCTACCGAGCGCGTTGAGCACGGTTCCGCCGGCGGTAAAGCAGTGCGTCACCCAGTCGGGTTGACCGTACTTGTCGAGCGCCTTTCCGCCTTCACCGCCGCCCACGTACACCTTCACACCGGCATCCTTCATCCGTTTGAGCTGCGGAATGAAGCGTTTGGTCCCCTGCTCGAAGGCCTCCTCTTCAAACTTGCCGAACACACCGTTGTGGAAGGCAACGGGCGTCTCACCCAACGACTTTGCCCACTCGATAAATTCACCGATCTTCTGCTCGAACAATTCCGAGGTCTTGGGACCGACGTCGAGTTGTTGATCTTCGGGGCCCAACTGTTCGACGACGCGGCCGTCACTGAGCACGAAATCGACCGGCATCACGAATTGAATTCCGTTTTCGCGGCCGCCGGCGACAATCTTCTTCGCCTGTTCGATCCGCTCACCAGGAATGTAATACGGCTTGTCGGCATGATCGGGATGCTCCGCCACACCGATGCAGAAGTCGCCGCCGTCGAGCTGGGCGGCAGCCTTCTTCAAGCCCATTGCGAGCGAACCGGCCGTGAACACCCAGCGAATCTTGCCGCGGGCGATCATTGCTTCGAGATCGTCCAGCTTGTCGATCTTCAGACCGCTGGAAATCACCAATTGCGCGTTGAGGCACTCGGTAAGCGGGCCGGAAAATTCACCGTAGGCGTATTTGCCGAGGGCGACTTTTTCCATCGCCGCGGTGACGACCACCGACGACGAATCGAGGCTACCGGCCGAAAACGCCTCATGGACGTAGGTCGTTCCGATCTTCTCGGCGAACTCGTTGGCGATCTTTGTGAGTTTTTCCGAAAGCTCGGGAATCTGGTCTTTCTTCGCTTTCCAGAGGATGCGCTCCATCTGGTACTTGCGGGTATTTTCAAGCAGGATGATGTCGCCCGGCTGGGCATTGGCCAACACGTCGACCAATTCTTGGCGGATCGTATCGGTCTCGTCGTCGAACCAGTCTTTGACGAACGTGATCTCGCAGCCCATGATCTCGCTCAACCGAGCGTGCACCTTGTCGAGGGAAAGCTCGGGATCGCGGCCGCGGTGACCGAAGATGACCTGAATCCATCCCTTGTCGCGACCGAGCTGAAGCGTCTCTTTCATCGAGCGCAGCCGAATGTCGCCGTCGCCGACCGAAGGGCCGGGCTTGGCATCAACGTCGCCGCGAACCAGTACCTTCGTTCCCGCAGGGGCATCCAGCGCATCGACGCAGGGAATCCGTTTGAGGTATTCCGTAAGCCCCAAATTCGACGAGGCATCGGCCCCAAGAATCCGCTCCAGCCAGGCTTCCATTTGTTCCTTGGTAATCGCCATGTTTCCCTCTCCGTTGCTGCAAGAAACGAGCCACGTGATATTGTTTTCCACCTTCGGACACAGGCGGCCCCGCGTCCCCACACCCGAAACCAAAAGAATACCACCCCCCAACGAATCCGACCAGAACCGACCGTCCTTGCGAGGGGATATCACATACCACGTCGAGGGCGTTTTTAGTTGTCGCCCGCTCGACTGAACGCCCAGGCAACAACGCGTCCTGTCATACCGCTCGAGGTTGCCTGTCGAATCGAAACCAAGAGGACGGGCTTTCCCTGCTGTTTCGAAACGGCGATGCCGGCCACTTGCCCCCCTACCGCGAACTCGTCGAGCAATTTCCCTTGCCGGTCGACGAACCGAATCGTTCCGTCGGCCAACGTCAACACCCAACACCGGGTATCGGCGGCGAAAAACGGGCCCCAACAAATCTGCTCGATCGGCAGCGAGCGGGCTTCGATTAGCGGTAGTTCCCACGTGCTGCGTCCCTGAAGATCGAATCCGAAAGCGATCATCCGCTCGAAGGGGACGGGATCCAAACCGCAAAATTCAAATTCACCGTCGCCGTCGAGATCGGTCCCGGCGATCCACCCGACCCGATGTCCCGGCACGAGAACCTCGCTCACACGACGTCCTTCAGCGTCGAATACGACCATCCCATTGGCTGTGGTATTCGTCACCAACAGGTTTCGCTTCCCTTGGTCATCGGGCGGCAAGGCGACCAATCGGTACGCGACGGACGCCGTGCGATTGGCCCATTCTCGCTTGCCTTGCAGGTCGATCACGTGCACGCCGACAATCCCCAAATACCCGACCGCCAATTCGAGCTTACCGTCGCCGTCCAGATCGACGGGCACGACATCGGCCGTACCGTCGTGCGGTGACGAAACCTTTTCAGGATAACGCAACACCGTCTGGAACGATTCATCCAGGACGAACACCTGTTGACCACCCATTCCCCACGCCACGAAATAGCGACGGTCGCCCTCGGTCGCCGTTCGAAGAAAATCGATCCGGTCCGGCGATTCGACCGGCACGGGATGCTTGGCGACGACATTCCCCTGCCAATCAAGCTCGGCGATCGTGTTGCCGCTGTCGACCACCAGAATGCGATCGGCGCCCTCGGTGGACTGGAAGACACACACATTGCCCGGAGTCGTGAGCGCCTCACACGAGAAAATGTCCTCCCGCTTCAACACCGACGGCAGCGACGCGGGCACCGGCTCGACATCGCTGATCGGTTGCAAGATTTCACGAGGCGGGATGAACAATCCTTGTTCCACCATACGCCCGACGATACGGATCATTTCACTTCGCATGTCGTCCAAACGGGCCCGTTCTTCGGCGGCTACATCGACGCCGTTGAGCAACTTGTCGATCCATGCGGCCGCCTGCTCCGGCAAATCGGGCGCGTATCCCACACTGAACACCTGCACTTTGCCGTCGGGGCTCAGGATGACCGTGGCGGGCAACGTGGGCATTTCGCTATCCAAGCGAACCCCAAACACCTTTTCGGCGTGCTCGTCGGGATCTCGCAGAATCGGAAGTTGCACTTGCCACTGCGCAAGCTGTGACTGCAACATGGAATCGCGGATAGCCGGTGTAGTGGGCGTGTCGGCGGTGGCGTCGACCGAAACGGCATAACAATGGATTCGATCGCCGTACTCGGCCGCTAAACTCTGCATCGCCTGCAAGACGGGTTGCGAGGCGGGGAGCCGTACCGACCAAAACTGGAGCACGACCGGTTTTCCCGCGAGCGACTCCGAGGTGACGGCGTTCCCCTCAAGATCGGTGAAAGAAAACGCCTCCGGCTTCTTGCCGAGCAATTCGAAACCGAACGGTTCGAAGCGTTCGACGATCCGGCGATCGGGCGGGACTTCAAACACGAACGCCTCGGCCGGCAGTTCACCGTCGATTCCGGCGTTGACAAAGTCGGCCGTGATTCCCAGCCCCAAAACGTTTTGAGCGCCGCCTTGCAGACGCAACATCCGCTCGAATTCGTCGATGGGATAGTTGATGCGCAAGAGCAAGTTCGACTTCTGGTCGATCCACAGAATCAGCGAACCGTCGGGCCGATCGATTTGCACGCGGTTGCAGAAATGATCTTCCAAGGTGCCCGGCGGCAAGAGTTTCGGCTCATCCGATTGGTATAGGAGCGTCTTCAAAGGATCGTCGGCCAACATAAGTACCAAAGGCGGCGGCAGCCACGACACGGCTTGCGTCGGCCCCATCATCAACCCCTGTCCCAGCATCGGATCGTCGAACAACGACTCAAGGGTGATTTCGGGAGGTGCCGGTACGTTGAGCACCTGGTTGACAACGGCTCGGATGCTTGCTTTGAATTCCTTGCCGTCGCATACGACGACGGCCTCACTAAGCTCCAATCGTAACTTGTTCGGACGTTCGAAGGCCGTAACCAACGGAAACACGGCATCCAGGGGCTGCCCGTCGACCGTTCCCCGCATCGACACACGCCCCATATCGGCGTAGCGAGTCGCCTTCCGGTACGTCGCGACCATGTCTTCGAGGATCTTTTGCGGCGATCGTGTTTCGATCGACTGCGGCGTCCCCGCAGCGTTCACCTCGGCATTTCCCGGGGGGACGATTTCAGGACCTGCCTGCGAGGCGCTGCCATCGTTCGTCTGCCCTTGCGATTTGGCCGATTCGCCCGATTGATCGCTGCATCCCGCGGCCGTCACGAAAATCACGCAGGCTAGAATCCCCCAGATCCCCATCCGGCTCCGGCTAAAGCTCTCTCGCATCGTTCGTCCTTGCGTGTAGTGTTCCATGGGTTCCAACGCACCGAATCGAATTCGAAGGCAAGTTCATCCGTTCGACGGAGCCGGTCCTGTTACCGCTCCGGGCGCCGTCGAGAACATCCGACCACGGCCGCATTATCCGGGATCGGGGGGATCGGGTAAAGCGAGCATTCCCCGGTTGGCACGGTCTTCGTCCCCGCATATGCTGAGAAAAGGCGTCGTCGCACAAGAGAGGGAAATCCACGCAAGATGGAAAGACCATGAACCGCCGGCAGGCCATCGTGACCGACAACCTGCGCCGCATTCAATCGCGGATCACCGCCGCAGCCGAACGGGCGGGGCGCGCGCCGCACGAAATCACCCTCGTGGCGGTCACGAAGTACGTTTCCGCCGATATCACTCGCCTCGTTGTCGAGGCTGGCCAGGCCGTACTGGGAGAAAGTCGCCCCCAGCAATTGTGCGACAAGGCGCATGCGCTTGCCGACCTGCCCATCCGATGGCATTTGATCGGGCACTTGCAACGAAACAAAGTGCGCCGCACGTTGCCGGTCGTCGAGTTGATCCATTCACTCGACGGCGTTGCCCTATTGGACACGATCGAGCGCATTGCCGAAGAGGAAAACCGCGAAGTCCGAGGACTTCTCGAAGTGAATATATCGGGGAATCCGAACAAGCACGGATTCGCTCCGGAAGCCTTGCCGGAAATCGTCGGCGGTTTGACGAAATACCGGCGGCTAAAGATTGAAGGGCTCATGTGCATGGGCGGATGGGCCGGAGATCTTGCCGGCGCCGCCCGGGACTTCGCCGCTTTGCGCGAATTGCGAGACCGACTCGCGGCCGAATGTCCTCCGCCGCACCGGCTGGACCACCTGTCGATGGGCATGACCAACGATTTCGAGGTCGCCATCGCCGAGGGAGCCACGATGGTCCGCATCGGCAGCGCCCTGTTCGAAGGACTCGACGCCTGAACGCAAGACCGCACCATGCCGCAAGAACCGACTGAATTGGAACTGGAAGACCATCCCGAAGGCGTTCTCTTGCCTGTTCGTGCGCAACCCGGCGCCCGAAAGAACGAACTGCGCGGCGTGCAGCAAGGAGCTCTCAAAGTATGCGTCACTCAAGCTCCGGAAAAGGGTAAAGCGAACAAGGCAATCGTCGCCTTCCTACAGAAAACCTTGGGCGTCCGTAAATCGCAAATCAGTCTGGTCTCAGGAGAAACCGCCTCGCAGAAGAAATTTCTCGTCCGCGACATCACGCGGGAACAGCTGAGCCGGACGATCCGCGATGCCTTGAACGCCTCGCGTTGATCTTGGTTCGAACTGCAAGGAACGCCCACCAAAACCCAACATTTCCAATCAACATACTTGCCATGCCCCCGCTCTCACCGGACGACTTCTCGAAAAACATGACCTCACCGCAACGCTCGGATACCCGGCCCAAGGCGGTTGTTTTCGACATGGACGGCCTGATGTTCAACACCGAGGATCTCTACTTCTCGGTGGGCGACGAGTTGCTCAAGCCGCGCGGCTATCGCTTTACGCGGGAATTGAGCGACGCCATGATGGGTCGTCCCCCTAAGGACAGCTTCGAAGTCATGATCCGGTGGCACAACCTAAACGATTCATGGGAAGAATTGGCTCGGGAGTCCGAAGAGATTTTCATCCGCCTGCTTCCTGAGCGAATCCAGCCGATGCCGGGCCTCATGGAATTGTTGGACGCCCTCGAACGACACAACATCCCCAAAGCAATCGGTACCAGCAGCAGCCGACGACTGATGGAGGCCGCGTTGGCCGTATTCGACTTGCAGCCGCGGTTCGCGTTCACGTTGACGGCAAGCGACATCACGCACGGCAAGCCGCATCCCGAGATCTATCTCAAGGCAGCCGAACGATTGGGCTTTCCGCCGCACGAAGTGGTCGTGCTCGAAGACAGCGAAACCGGTTGCACGGCCGCAGCTCGTGCCGGCACCATCGCGGTAGCCGTACCCGGCGATCACAGCGCCCTCCACGATTTCAGCATGGCCGCGTTGGTCGTCGATTCTCTGGCCGATCCGCGTTTGTATGCCCTGTTGGGGATTCCTCGACCGGCGTCGCTCGACGAGGCCGCTCCCTCACAATCGTAGCGGCGGTCCCAAGGACTGGATCGCCCGTCTTCCGCGCGGTCCATGCGCGGCATCGTTCCACCGGTGGCTATGCAGGAACAATCTCAACCAGAGAACGATCGCGCGCAAATCTTGCACACCCGCGGCTCGTAACCGGCCCGCGCACTGCGCACGGTCCGACCGCGGGAAACGTGTTCGGCCCCCTTTTTACCGCGACGGCACAGCAAACACCGACGCGCCACGAATTTCAGAACTGTTCGGCACGTCTTGTGCTCCCCTGCCTCGATCACGTTTCAGTTTTGTCGTGTTACCCACACCTATTGGAGGAAGCGAGATGGCCGCCGAATCCCCCACAGAAACCACCCCGACCACTGACACAAACAGCAAATCCGGTCGTCCGGCGTTCAAAATGCAGGCGTTTACCTCGCTATTGTTGCTTTGTTCGTTTGCAGCGATGCTCGTCTCGGGGGTGATGCTCTATTTGTCGCCCATGGGACGCGTCGCCAAATGGACCGATTGGACGTTGCTGGGGCTGGGAAAAGAAGAATGGGCCGCCGTCCACATCAACAACAGCATCTTGTTCTTGATCGCGGCAGTGCTTCACATCTATTTCAATTGGCGCCTACTGATTGCCTACCTGACCAAGAAGGTAAACACCACACGGGGCCGCAAGATCGAGCTGGGTCTGGCGGTCGTGTTGACGGTGTTCGTGGTGGCCGGAACGCTTTACAGTCTGCCGCCGTTTTCGACGGTGATGGCCTGGAACGAGCAAATCAAACGTTACTGGGAAGCGCGCTCGCCGGCGGCGCCGGCCCCGCATGCCGAAGAATTCACCGTCGCCCGGCTGGCCGAAATGTACGATTTGCCGCCGGATGCGGTCGTTACTACACTTGTCGAAGCCGGCTTTGAATGCCCCGGTCCCGAAGCACGCATTCGCGATGTCGCCGAAAGCAAAGGCGTGCCGCCTGCGGTGCTGTTCCAGACCTTGCGCGACCGCTTCCCGCAAATCGAGGCGGGCGAAGGAACGACGCACGGTTCCGGATTCGGTCGCGGAATGGGCATGGGTATGGGACGAGGAATGGGCCCCGGTTTCGGAATGGGCCGCGGACTGGTCGGCTATCATGCCGAGGAACCGTCCCCCGAAACTGCCGGTGAAAATACAACCGCGGAACCGGACTAGCGGCCGACCAACGGGCCGATATACTTTTCGGCAACAACGACATTATCGAATCGCACGCTCTGCGAACGAGGCGGACCCGGGTCCCGGTTCTGCCTCGCCGCGTTTTCTGTGACGTAATCAAGCAGCCAGAAGAAATTGATCTTGAGGTCTTCGCTCGACCGCCACCGAAAACCTTCGAACGGCTCCCCGTCGTCGGCAAGTTGGAACCCCATGCCGGTCCAACGGGTGCGTTTGACACCCTTGTACACGTGCATGATCGGCTTGCCGTCCAACCACAAAGCCAGTTCGCCGTCGGCCAGTTCGGGCTTCGAATTCAACTTGAGCATGACTTCGACACACTGCCATCGCCCCGTGGGAACGACGGCCGGTGTCGCGGGCTGAATCGCATTCCCCCAATAGCGACCGTCGGCCGAAATCTTCATCTCGTGCCAATAACAGTAGAAGCTCCACACCCCCGGCGGCGGGAAACGCCCGTGATTGCCGTGCGGTTCGATGCCGACGGTGATCCGATCATCGCCGCGCGGCCGTTCGCCGGCCCCGCCCTGCGGCCACGGCGTCGGCGGATTATAGCCGCCTAAATGCACGAAATGATGAACGTAGCCGGTCTCAGGTGGGAATTTTACGTAGAAGCGGGCAAACACCTTCTCAACCGGCCGTTTCAACCGCGTGTACAGGTGGCCGCCGGTGTTTTCACCCAACGTCGAGGTCATTTCGATTGCGCGGCCGGCTCGCCCCAGCGGATCGTCTTCCACGAGCCGCACGACTCGCCCTCCTTTATTGCTCATCTGGCCCCAATGCTCGGAGATTGCCTCCAGGTCTCCTGCCTCGAAGTCATCGGCGAACAATACGGCTGGGTCTCGATCGATTCCGCAATCGCCGGGATACTTCGCCGACAACCCCGGCCCCTCGGGCAACGGAGCAACTTCCCCAGCCGAAACACGTTTCGCGCCGAGCCAACATGCGACGATCGCCACAACAACGCCGATTCGCAGTCCCGCGGTCGCCATTGACACCCCTCCCACAACGTCGAATTACATGCCCCTACAAACCGCCTGCGTGCATCATAATCGGGTCGCGTCGGCAGTACGAGAATTCTCCGACTGTATCCGCGGCAACACCTCGCTTTCACATGAACGCCCTGTCGATTCGATCGACGCTTTCTGTCGGTTGGAAGGTCGGCGACACCACCGACGCTGTCGACTTTCTCTTCAACCGCGGGCGATGTTCCTCCTTAAGTCCTTGCGAAATCCACAGTTGCAATTCCACACAACCGGCTTTCGATTTCGGCATAGAAACTGCGTTGCCGCAGTGACTCCGCCCAATTCAAGAACGGCTGCCGGCGTTTGAGAAATGGGGATTGCAATCCGGCATCGCCGTGCTACAATACTCAAATTATCGATACTGATACTCAATTTCAATATCCTCCTCTTCAGCCGTCTCTGGATATTCATGTTCGCCAAGCCCTAACGCGAGGAAGTCGCCATGCCGCGAAAGCCACAGAAGCCCGGGTTCACGTTGGTCGAGTTACTCGTCGTTATCGCCGTCATCGGCATGCTGGTCAGTCTGCTGCTCCCGGCGGTTCAATCGGCGCGAGAAGCCGCCCGCAGCGCCGATTGCAAAAGCAATCTCCGTCAGATCGGCATTGCGGTCCACCACTACGCACTGCAATTCGACGGCGTCTTACCATTCCATTACGGCGAGGGCGACATGACCGATAAGCACCAGTCGGCCATGTACGGTATCCTGCCGTTTGCCGAAAACAACGAAAAAATCTTTCGCTGTCCCGGCGATGTCGGTTCTCCCGAAGATCCCGACATCCCTTATTGGGAAACCTTCGGTACCAGCTACAAGCTCGAGGGTCGCGCACTCAGCCAACCGTACATTCCCGAACGAACCGTCACGGAATACGACGCGAAAAAGGGTGAATGGAAAACCAAGAAAAAGAAAGCCAAGCTTCAAGTCGTCCGCACCATCGACCAGCACGTCATCGGCATGGACGTCAAAAAGATGGCCGAAGGCAAAGAACTGAAACCTGAAAATCGCACGGGAACCAGCCAGATCCAACTCGCCCGCGACCTTCCCGAACCGTGGAAACACGGCCACATCAAGTGGAGCCCGCTCCGCGGTATGTACACACTGGAACCGTTTCACGGTGCACACATGAACGTACTCTTCATGGACGGGCACGTAGTAACCGTTACGAACCAGGGCGACTGGGACCGTCTCCGTGGAAAGCAGCCGAAGGAGTGAAACGTACCGCTCACCTTGCTGCTTCATCTCGCGACATAGAGCAGAGGAAAATTGCATCGATGAAAATACGGACTTGGTATCGCCTGCATCGTTGGTTGGGTATCGCGATCGCGGTGCCCATTATCGTGGTCGCCGTCACCGGTATCTTGCTGGTACACGCCGAAGGGCTCGGTCTGAAAGGGAGCCCCGAACAAATAGAAAAGCTCGAGCCGACGGAAACCCACGGCCGCACGTTTCTCGATTTTCGCCTACAAAGCGGCCCCGATTGCGTGCCGACGGCGATCCCCGTCCTCGAAACGGCCGAACAAGCCTTCCGAAGCCGCTTTGGCGAAACCCCGCTCAATGCGATTGAATTGAAATACGAGGAAGAACACGGCGGATGGATCGTCAAGATCAAGACGAAACGGACCTCCGAAGCCGGCGAATCGGAATTCATCTGGTCGCTCACGCAGGGCTGCCCAATCGAAATCAAGAAAAAACCCGCGGTCAACTGGCACAAAACCGTCAAAGAATTGCACGACGGCAAACTGCTTTCGCGCGATTGGGGCTTTCTATGGGCCGATCTCGCCGCTGTTTCGATGCTCATCTTGAGTTCGACGGGACTGGTGTTGTGGTTGCGGATACGCGCAGCCAAATCCCACAAGAAGTCGGCCAAAAATCACCTTAATGGCGCATCGGCGCCACGAGAGGAGACGCAGCCGTGAGAGCTCTTGCGCTGTTCACCGCGTGGACGCTTGCACTCGTGTTTCTCGTCGGCGGAATTTATCGCATGTCGAAGCCTGAAGCCATCATTCCACAGGAACAGATTTCTCCTTGGACAAAGCAACTGGCAAGCGTGCCGGTAGACGAGTATTCGGACGTACTCGGCGACCTCTCTGATGATCTGCCGCCTAGCTTGCCGGTTGCGCCGATGGTCATGGTCGTCCAAGCGGCACCGGATGGAAAGGCAATCGTTCTCGCCGTTCCTCCCGACAGCTCCGACGATCCCGATGCCGACCATTGGCCCTGCCCTTGGCCCAACCTGAATTCCCTGTTGGCCGAAATGCCGGTCAAGCCTATTCACGCTGACGATGAACACGCCGGCACGCGGTACCGGCATCAGTTGTTTCCCATCGCCGGCCGTGCGGGGCAGTATTTGATTCTGAGCATCCCTTCCACAGACGCGTCAGGACGCCTCGCCGGCCTGCGGTGGTTTGCCGCGGCCGTGGTATGTGTGTCGGCAGGAATTTATCTGGCTATTCGCATTCGCCACGAGTGAACCCCGCCGTGTCAGCTTTGCCGTAATCTCTCCTCACCCCAAACCAGTGTTCACGTACTGAATTTCCGATATACTGACACGTTATAAATCATCGGCGCGCGGCCGCGCCGACGACCACTACTCGGGAAATTGGGAGGGAGCACGATGGAACTGAAAGGTTCACGAACCGAAAAGAATCTGCTGACCGCCTTCGCCGGCGAATCACAAGCCCGCAATCGTTACACGTACTTCGCCGGACAGGCTCGCAAAGAAGGCTTCGTCCAAATCGCCCAAATTTTCGAAGAAACCGCAAACCAAGAAAAGGAACACGCGAAGCGCTTCTTCAAATTTCTCGAAGGGGGCGAAGTGGAAATCCAATATTCCTTCCCGGCGGGCGTCATCGGCACGACCGCCGAAAATCTTCTCGCCGCCGCCGAAGGCGAAAAACACGAGTGGACGAGCATGTACCCCGGCTTTGCCGAAATTGCCCGCGAAGAGGGTTTCGTCGCCGTGGCGACCGTGTTCGACATGATCTCGATCGCCGAGAAACAACATGAACGGCGATACCGGGCGCTATGGGAAAACGTCACCAACGGCCGCGTGTTCAAACGAGATGAGCCGATCAAGTGGCGTTGCCTGAACTGCGGCTACGTACACGAAGGCCCCGCTGCCCCGAACGCCTGCCCGGCATGTGCTCATCCGCAGGCATTCTTCGAAATCTTGGCCGAAAACTGGTGATTCCCCCCGATTCGCAACGAGACGATCGGCCGCGGCTTTGACACAGCCGCGGCCTTTTCTTATTCGTCCTTTACCGGCCCTCCTTCTGGAAGACGACGTCATCGAATTCGGTCACGGCCTCCTCCACACCCGTGGCACTGAAGCCCGCCCAACGGACCTCGCACCACCCGGGATCGACCGGCAAGTCGTCGAATCGCCGAACGGTTCCGTCGGGCAACCGCACCGTCAACATCCAGGTTCCCGCCGCATCGCCGAGCTTCGCCCGTATGTCGAGCTCGATCCATTTTCCAAACGGCACGTCGACCAGCTTTCGGCCGCGGGTGGAAAGTACCCCGCCTTGAAGGGCCACCGTCGGCCCTACCCGATAAGGCGAGGCACGATCGCGGCACTCGAAAAAGCCTTTCGATTTGGGCTCACATCGCAGCTTGAAACCGATCGTGAATGCCCCGTCGGTCCAGTATGGATCGAGGTAGAAGTGCGGGTCGAAGCCTCGTTCGAGACCGGCCCGATCGGTCACGCGCAACACGTGGTTCCCTTCCGAGTGTTCGTCGGCCGCGATCCGAATCAGCTCGGGAAACCGATCGACACTCAGTCGCGCAAGCAACAAGATCGCCGACGCTTCGGGCGTCTCGAAATCGTCCTGAAAACTCAACGGTTCGGGCGGCGGCGGAACATAGGGGCTGGGAAACCGCGTTTTCTTCGCTTCGTCGAGCCACGCCGGCTCGCCGTACAACCCCGCCTTACTGAAATCGAACACCTCGAAACCGATCTGCGCGGCGGGTGTTCCTTTCCACAAGCGGAAGTCGCGGCTGTCCGCATCGACAAACAGCGGATCGGCAATGATCGAATGTGTATCGTGCCCCGCCGCCTGCCAATCTTCCCAACTCATTCCCGCCATGGTGAAAGGACCGCCGTCCTTTCGCCAATATAAGTTTTCGTCGATCACGAACTTCCCATTCTTCCACCCCGAATGCCCCAGCGCATCGCCGGAATCCCAATAGACGATGTTCCGCCGGCACGTGAACGACAAGTGAGGTTCCGCCCGCGACAAAGCGATTTGTCCTTGGCGGCTGAACGCAAAAATGTTGTTGACGACGAGGTTTTCCTTACCGTAGTGCTGGTGGAAGCAGCCGTCCTCGACATCGTAAACCAGGTTCTTTTCGTACCGAATTCCGGTGCTGCCTTCGTCGGGATACAATCCCCAGCCGCCGTAACGCGTGCAATACACATCGTGAATGACGTTGTAACTGACGCTCGTACCTTCGGATGGGCCTAGGGTATACACCCCACCCATATCGCTCAAAATCCCATAACCCAGATGGTGAATGTGATTGTATTCGATCCGATTTCGCTTCGCCCCGTTATCCTTGTACCCCCAGTGCCAACCCGCCGACACGCCTGAATAGTAGAAATCGGCAATGTCGCAGTGGGTCAACGCGTTGTCGGGACTGTGTCCGATCCACACGCCGACCGCCTGCGGAAGAATACGGCCGCCGCTGTGAATGATGCAATTGTCGATCGTGATGTGATGCGTTCGAAGCGGATCCGTCCCGTACGCCGGCTCGCCGATCCGCACACCGCTGATCCCCAGATCGCGAATGAGCGTCTTTTCCACGCGACAATTGGAACACGCCTTGCGAAACCAAAACGCCGTACCACCGATGTGCTCGATGCGACAATCGCGAAAGACGATGTTTTGGGCACCATCCGCTATGATTGCGGTTTCTTCGACGTTCATCGCGGCCTGCCACGGCGGCAGACCGTCGTCCGGAATGCGATACTGAGCGTGTGCAAATGCCAACCCTTCGAAAACGATATTTGCTGCGGGTTCGACGGTGCCTTTCCGGTCGTCGATATTGCCCGCAATCGTGATCAAGTTCGTCAACCGGGCGGTCACGACGTCGGCTCGCGTCATGTCTTCACCGGACCGGGGCACGTACTCGATCCATCCCTTCGGATCGACATACCACTCGCCCGGGGCATCCAGCGCCGCCGGCAAGTTCTCGAAGTAACACAGGCTACCACGCGTCATCGGGTTCCACGGCTTCATCTTGCCGCCGATGGTCGTAACCACATCCGTTTCCGGATCGGCCGACACGAGCCATTCGTGCGTGGTGTCCCACTTGTGGAACACGGCAATGAGGACGCGGTGAATCTCGTCATCCGAAAGCCCCTTCAGGAACTGCAACGCTCCCCTTCGAAATCGAATCGTGTGCCGGAAGCGTCCGGGGTCGAGTTCTTTCTCGACCACCGCCAAGATGGGAAGAAACTGCCACTCGTTCGGCGTTCGCGCCCGTGTCGCGCGACGACCGTCGACCCACAACTGCGAAATCGCCTTAGGCGACAAGCCGCCCGGGAGCTTCGCCCGCCACACGCCCGGCTTGTCGGGATGCGGCGACCATCCCGTGACCGCCACACCGCCCGAGAAGACAGCCGGTCCGCCTTCACTGCGGTACACGACGGGCGCCTCGACCGTTCCCGAATCTTCAGGCCCGAACCGCAACGGCTCGTCAAGAACGTAGTGCCCCGGAAAGAACGTGACGACAACCGATTCACCGTTTGCCCGCGCATTTCGGACGGCCTGCTGTGCCCGCGCAAAACTCGCAAACGGGGCGTCACGAGTGCCTGCCGCCGAGTCGCTTCCCGACGGCGAAACGAAATACTCGGCGGCCGTCGCACGCCGAGGCATTCCGCAACACGCAACCAGACACACCACGCCCCAAACCAACCACCGCTTGCCGTTTCTTTCTCGCATGTGACTCACCCGCGTCGCCGGCGTTGTCGAAATTGTCACAGCCGTTACTAGATTGCGTCTCAAGCCTAATCACCCGGCAGAGGGCACGCAAGCAAGTTCAAGCGGTCTTCCGCCGTGATGGTCGCAGCGCGTGAAACGAGCATCCGCCCTCCTCGACGACGAGCTCCAACTCCCCGGTTTGCGGAACGCCCCCTGGCATTCAATTGAGAATTTTTACGATCTCCGGAAGACGCGGTTGCGCTCTCCGCTTGCGGTATTTTGGAAACGCTTCGCACAACCCTCACACGCGTTACAGGGGGAACCGCCGACTTGCGCGCAGCGATTCTCTTTCGTGGCCCGCCGAACGATGGGCAATCACGCGCAAACCCTTATTTTTAGCGGTTTTTTTGAGACACAACAAAACTCCGACGAAACCCATCGCATTTCGCGAACATCGCCTTTCATGGCAGGTTTTTCTACACGAAAGAAATGCGCGTCCCGCGAAATCGGGGAAAATTTTTCGGATTCCCCGGTGACGTTCGATCGGTTGGGGAGTTACAATATTTAGGATGAGTGTGCTGAGAATCTTTTCTCCACAGGGGCTGTCATCCCAAGCGAACGTCTCTCGGCTGCGGTAGCCGAGGTTCTGCCTTCATTTTCGCATGCTCCATATCTTGCTCATGGGGAGGAGTCCAAATGAAGTTTTCACGTAGGAGTCGCGGTTTCACCTTGGTGGAACTGCTGGTGGTCATCGCGATCATCGGGATCTTGATCGCCCTGTTGTTGCCTGCCGTTCAGGCCGCCCGTGAGGCCGCCCGGCGATCGCAGTGCACGAACAACCTCAAGCAGCTCGGCGTGGCATTGCACAACTTCCACGACACAAACAAGCGGTTCCCGGCTGCGACGCACGAGCTCAACTTCCGCAATCCGCCCAATGCCAGCGGCAACGGCGGTTGGGACCGATGGAGCTACGCGTGCTCCCTGTTGCCGTTCATGGAACAACGTGCCCTGTACGATGAATTCATGCAAAACCATCTGGGGATTACGCGGCCGTGGAACGACAACAACCTTACGCGCGCCGCCATCGACACGCTTTTGTGCCCCTCGGATGGTCAGTCGAAGGGAATCCCCGGTCGGAACCAGGCCGGGATCAGCTACCATGTCAACCGGGGCGATTACTGGCTGAACTGGGATTGGTATGAATGTCGCGGCGCTTTTGGTCGCGGCGACAAGAAGATCATCAGCTTCGCCTCGCTTCAAGACGGCTCGAGCAACACGATCGCGATGTCGGAATGCAAGATCGGCGTGAAGGGCAGCCGCAAGGTGACCGAGGCTGTCGCACGCGACGTCGGTGCCTACAACGGTGCGCCCCCCAGCTTGTGCCTGGCCCAGGTCGGGGCCAACAACGAGTTCACCGGTAATGTCGAAACCGGTGACTGGCAGGTGGGTTGGCGATGGGCCGACAGCCGTACCCCCTACACGACTTTCCTAGTCATGCTGCCCCCCAATGGCCCTACCTGCGGCAACCGCGGCGAAGACTGGTGTATGGTGACCGCCAGCAGCTACCATCCCGGTGGCGTGAACGTGTTGATGTGCGACGGTTCCGTCCACTTCATTCAAGAGACGGTCGACGCGGGCGATCCGAGTCTGACCGTTCTCGATATGCCGACCCCGCCGGTCGACACCAACCGCCCGCAAGACTACGGCGGCCCGTCGCCTTATGGCGTGTGGGGGGCACTCGGCACGATCGAGGGCGGCGAAACCGTGCAAATTCCGTAATCAACCGGTTACGCAGCGCCGGCCGCTACGTAGCGGATTCGGCAACGCGGTAAACTGCACAAGCGGTCGGTGGATATACATTCCACCGATCGCTTTTCTATTGGCCGGAATCGTCCATGGCCTCTCTTTCCCGATTCCCTCTTCCAAACGCTCCTCCCGCCGGTGTGTCTCACGGTCTGCTTCGCGAAGCTGTTTACCGGTTTTTCTACATTCGAAACGAGTTGTATACATTCTGCCAATCAACCCGCGAGCGCATCATCCGACTGTCGCTGGGATGCCTCCAAACACCCCCATTTTTAGGGAGAGCAACAGGGCCTGACAAAAATAAACCTAAGATCTTGTGCGATTTTTTGTTTTGAAAAAAGCCGCAAATTCCTTGATTCAGGTCATGCATTTCGTGTACGATGTTTTCGTGTGGGTGTTGGGGAACATCCACCGACAACTTGTCGTCCGCATCGGGTGCCGTTCACCCGATTGAGGTCTTTTCCGTTTTTTCTTATGGGGAGGTGTGCTATGTCCCATTCCACGAGGCGTGGCGGGTTCACCCTAGTTGAACTGCTGGTGGTGATCGCCATTATCGGTATTTTGATTGCTTTGTTGTTGCCGGCCGTTCAGGCGGCACGGGAAGCGGCTCGTCGTTCTCAGTGCACAAACAACCTCAAGCAAATCGGGGTTGCGCTGCACAACTTCCATGACCAAAACAAGCGTTTTCCGGCAGCCACGCACGAAATGAACTTCTACAACCCGCCGAACGCGAGCGGACGTGGCGGCTGGGAACGGTGGAGCTACGCAGTCTCCCTCTTGCCGTTCATGGAACAACGTGCACTGTACGATGAGTTCATGCAGAACCATCTCGGCATCACGCGGCCTTGGTGGGGAAACAGCTTTACACGCACCCGCATCGATGCCTATCTGTGCCCCTCTGACGGTGCCAGCAAGGCGATTTCGGGTTACGACCGGGCGCCCATCAGCTACCATGTCAACCGCGGCGACTACTGGTTGAACTGGGATTGGTGGGAATGCCGCGGGACGTTCGGTCGTGGAAACAAAGTCGTGGTCAGCTTTGCCGCGATCCCCGACGGTTCGAGCAACACGATGGCCGCGTCGGAATGCAAGATCGGCGTCAAAGGCAGCCGCAAAGTCACCGAGGCCTTCGCTAGGGGTGTGAATTCGAACAACGGTTCACCGCCCAGCCTGTGCTTGGCCGAAGTCGGCGCCAACAACGAGTTCACCGGCAGCGTCGAAACCGGCGATTGGCAAATCGGCTGGCGGTGGCCCGACAGCCGCACGCCGTACACTACCTACTATCCGATGCTCCCGCCGAACGGCCCCAGCTGTGGGCGAAACGGCGAGAACTGGGCGATCGTTACGGCCAGCAGCTACCACCCAGGTGGCGTCAACGTGCTGATGTGCGACGGTTCGGTGCATTTCGTCCAAGAAACGATCGATGCGGGCGACCCGACTTTGACCGTCTTCGACATGCCCAGCCCACCGGTCCAAAGCAACCGGCCGCAAGACTACTCGGGGCCGTCGCCTTACGGCGTGTGGGGTGCCCTGGGTACGCGGGAAGGCGGCGAAACCGTCAAGTTGCCGTAAGATCACGCACCGTCGGCGGTGTGATCTTTAGAATGGCTTAGATTGAGAACAACAGGCGACCGGAACCGCAGGCTCCGATCGCCTGTTTTATTTGCAGAACGATTGTTTGGCGTTTCTGGATGAATCGGGTATCATTTTTCTCGATTCCCGAAAGCAAACGACGCCGCGTGGAGTCTCGACCAGGCTGTTCGCGGCCTTGTGAATCGTCTAAACTGTCTTTTCAATCCCCAACACTTTTGAGCAATTTTTCTCAGTCACCCTGTACGGGAGGAAAGAAACATGTTGTATCGCGCGTCCTGGATCGCGTTGGGTTGCGTCGGTCTGATCGCCGTCGCCGGCTGTGAAACGAAAAAAACTTTGCCCAGCGTCCCGGTAACCGGGCAGGTTCTGCTTGACGGTCAACCGCTTGAAGGGGCCACCGTAATGTTCCACCCCGTCGAGCGAGAAGGCCGTTACTCGGCCAACGGCAAAACGGATGCCCAAGGCAAATTCACGTTGACCATGGTCGGCGTACCCGAAGAATACGCCGTGGCTGCCGGCTCGGGCGTCCTCCCGGGCGAGTACTATGTAGGCGTGATCAAAAACCAGGCTGAAGATACAACAGAAGGCCTGTCGGACGACGAAATCGAGGAGCAGGAAGCCGCCCGAGGCGACAATCCGTACGCGAACGACACCCTCACGTACATCGTCCCCAAAAAGTACAACCTACCCCGGCAATCGGGCATCAAGATCACCGTCACCGAAGGCCAGACTGAACTTCCCCCAATCGAGCTAAGCTCGCAGTGAGAATCTCACTTAACACGTAGCGTAAACCTTCAATAACGCAGCCGACGTCGCTTTTCTCCCCTGGGAAAAGCGGCTTTTTTTGTGCCCGGCGTGCCGATCGAAGCCCCCCCGTTAATACCCCAATTGCGATAACCTCTTGATTTACAACATGTTACGTTCCTGAATACACAACCCCAGGCGGGGTGTCTGTTTTTTTAACAAAACACTTGCACGATCGTATGCTGTCATGTACAAAATATTTTAGGACATTTGTTTGCATTGCCCACAATGCACCGTTTTTTTTCGTCCGGGTGCCCCGCAAACAAATGCCGTCCTTTTCTGGTTCCTGGTCTTGTTGTTATTGGAGGTGTGTCATGGCACGATCCCTTCGGAAGAGCGGTTTCACGCTGGTGGAACTGCTGGTGGTCATCGCGATCATCGGGATTTTGATCGCATTGCTTTTGCCCGCTGTGCAAGCGGCACGGGAAGCGGCTCGTCGTTCTCAGTGCACGAACAACCTCAAACAAATCGGGGTTGCGCTGCACAACTTCCATGACCAAAACAAGCGTTTTCCGGCAGCCACCCACGAAATGAACTTTCACAACCCGCCGAACGCGAGCGGACGTGGCGGCTGGGCACGGTGGAGCTACGCGTGCTCGCTGTTGCCCTACATGGAACAGCGTGCTCTCTACGAAGAGTTCATGCAGAATCATCTGGGAATCACGCGGCCGTGGTGGACGAACGATTTCACCAAGACGCGAATCGACGTGCTTTTGTGCCCGTCGGACGGCGCCAGCAAGGCTATTTCAGGTTACAATCGGGCGCCCATCAGCTACCATGTCAACCGCGGCGACTATTGGTTGAACTGGGATTGGTGGGAATGCCGCGGGACGTTCGGTCGTGGAAACAAAGTCGTGGTCAGCTTTGCCGCGATCCCCGACGGTTCGAGCAACACGATGGCCGCGTCGGAATGCAAGATCGGCGTCAAAGGCAGCCGCAAAGTCACCGAGGCCTTCGCTAGGGGTGTGAATTCGAACAACGGTTCACCGCCCAGCCTGTGCTTGGCCGAAGTCGGCGCCAACAACGAGTTCACCGGCAGCGTCGAAACCGGCGATTGGCAAATCGGCTGGCGGTGGCCCGACAGCCGCACGCCGTACACTACCTACTATCCGATGCTCCCGCCGAACGGCCCCAGTTGTGGGCGAAACGCCGAGAACTGGGCGATCGTTACGGCCAGCAGCTACCACCCAGGTGGCGTCAACGTGCTGATGTGCGACGGTTCGGTGCATTTCGTCCAAGAAACGATCGATGCGGGCGACCCGACTTTGACCGTCTTCGACATGCCCAGCCCACCGGTCCAAAGCAACCGGCCGCAAGACTACTCAGGGCCGTCGCCCTACGGCGTGTGGGGTGCCCTGGGTACGCGGGAAGGCGGCGAAACCGTCAAGCTCCCGTAGTATTCCGATCAAACCGAACCTCCCCATGAGAAGACTGTGGCGGTCCTTGTGACGGCGGTCTTCGCACATGCGGCGATTGGTATGCGGACGAACCAATCGCCGCTTTTTCATTCCCATCAACGCTTGCAGCAATTGAACGAACGGCGAACACCTGTCGCCGCCTCACCGACATACCCGAGGCGAGCCCGAGACGGCTTTCGAAGCCGCTTTCGTCTGCAGAAGATGCGTAAGCGGCAGAAAAAAGGCTCCCTCGCATCAACGGGGAGCCGTTCGGCGCTTGGCCGGATCGCTTTGTGGGGAAAGTCCGTCGCGTCACTCGACGGGACGACGGCCTTCGTAGCGGAGGCTTTCGACAAATTTCTTCGCGGCTACGTAATCCATCGGCTGAATCGAATTGATCTCCGCCTGGAGGGCCTTCAGCAAGTTACTGACGGCTTCATCCAGAACCTGAATCTGCTCGTAGGTCAAGGCCCCCACCTGGGCGCGTACGGTGAAGAGGGTTTCGATCGGCACGCGTTTGCTCGCGAATTTCTCGGCCTGCAAAACGAGCGGCCAGTTGATGCGACCGGTCAACGCATCCAGATCGGCGGGGCTCAACGGCGTGGGTTGTCCTGCCTGAGCCAGCCGGGCCAATTGCTCCATCGTGGGACGCGGCCTACTATTTGCCGCCTTGTACTGCTCGTTGCGTTCCCGCATCGAAAAGTAGGTATCGGCCCACAGCTTGCGGTTCTCGATCTGTCGGCGTTGGTATTCCGACAAATTGATCGCAGCCTGGGAATTGAGATAGTTGCGTTCCCCTGCCGCGCGGGCCATGGCAGCGGCCCCGTACTGGAGCCCCTGTGTCGGCGTCGTCGCCCTAGCGTCGAACCAAGGGCGGTCCCAGTAGTATTGGGCGCTGGCCGCCCCCGCCACGATGAGACTCAAAACCGTTGCCGCAAAAAGTGCTTTTTTCATTGTCTACGCCCACCCGATCACGGATTCCTCGTGCGATCCACCAAGCCCGCATTAAAAAAGCGCTTCAGTGTTTCCCCAATACCCTAAACACCTCACAACGCGTTCGCGTTTCGCAAACCACACTTTCGATCTATGCGTCTGTTCGGTGTCCGTTCGGATATCTTTAGGAGGAAATCTATGAATGTTGATTGTTGACCCAAACAATTTGTCCCGTAGTATAGTAGCAATGTGAACTAGCGAGTCAAATGACTCTCTTCGGCTTTGACTTGTCGTCACGCCAATGTCTCACGGGAGAATCTTCCGATGTCGCGTTTTTTGCTCGGCCGAAGCGTCTTGCCGGCCTCGATCGTTTTTGTCTTCGCTCTCACGTCGTCGGTTCGGGCCGAATCGCTTGATCAATTGCTGAATTCACTCGATCCGACGCATGAAGAAGAGGCCATTGTCAAGATCGACAAACTCGGTCAATTGGGGGAAGCAGCGAAGCCGGCAGTTGAAAAACTACTTTCCCTGAGCAAAAACGACTCGCCCGTGATTCGCGCCCACGCCTTGCACGCGTTGGGCAAGATCGGCGACACCTCAGAAGTAGTCACCAAGGCAGTGTTGCGCGGCCTGGGGGACGACGATCCGGTCGTTCGCCGAGCCGCGGTAGCCGCTCTGGATATGCTGGACGTAGAGGACGAAACGGTCTGGCCGTTGTTGATCGCACGGCTGGAAGACGCGGATCCGGGCGTTCGCCTGCGCACGATTGCCACCATTGCCGAACACGGCGCGGCCGCGGTTCCCGCTCTGACGAAGGCCCTCGACGACGAAGATACCGCCTACTGGGCATGCCTGATCCTGGCCGAAATCGGCCCCGATGCCGCCCCGGCGACCGCCAAGCTGATCGATTTGCTCGAGCGATCCGATTCTCCCGATGTGCGGCGCGAAGCCATTTTGGCGTTGGGTGCGATCGGCCCCAAAGCGGTCGCGGCCAAACCGAAGCTTTCCGAGCTGTTGGATGATCCCGTCCAGGCCGTACCCGCCATGTACGCCCTCGTGCGCATCGGCGATTTGGATGCAACCATCGTTGCAAAAATCGAGGCTTTGGCTCAAAAGGATGATCCGATCACGGCGGCAGCAGCGTCGTGGGCGTTGGCCAAGTCGAACCCCGACGACGAAGCTCGCATGCAAGAGGCGGTGTCCCGTTTGATCGAACAAGTTCTCAGCTCCGATCGACGAATTCGACGGGGAGCGCTGGCTGCCCTTTTGGAATTGGACCCGCCGCCGCGAATCGCTCGTCCCATCATCGCCAAGGCAATTCGATCGGCACGTCCCGAAACGGCGGAAGACATCGTGGGGGTTATCGTCCAGCGGATGGGCGACCGAGCCGTTCCGATTCTCGCTCGAGCGTTGCAGTTTCCGGCCTTGCGTCGCGCCGCGGCCTATGCACTGGGCGACTATGGCCCCGAGGCAGCTCCGGCCGTCGAAGCCCTGGCTGAAGCGTTGGACGACGAAGATCCTTCCGTCCGCAGTGAGATTCTGTTCGCTTTGGGTGCGATCGGGCCGCACGCCGAAGCGGCTCTTCCTGCCGTCCGCAAAGCCCTCAAAGATCGCGACATGAACGTGCGCTATGCGGCTTGTTATGCTCTGTGTCGAATGGGCACAGCAGCGAGCGACGCGAAGGCGGATTTGCTTGCCTGCGTCGGCGGCGCCGACTCATTCCTTGAATTCGCCGCATCGTGCGCCCTGGCGCACGTCGCTCCGGAAGATGAAAACGTTGCCAAACTCGTGCTCCCCCAACTCATCGAACGCCTCAAATCCGAGATTCCGGGCGTCCGGGAAGAAGCCTTGCGGGCTTTGGCTTGTCTGCAAACGAAGGCCGCTCCGGCTGAAGCGGCGGTCAAGAAACTGGTCGACGATCCGGATCCGGCTGTCCGTCAGGCAGCCAAAGAGGCGTTGGCGGCGATGGGCCGATAACTTCTACGAATGGGGAAATAGGGCGAATACCTTACCAGGGTAGCGGGCGTTCCGATCGAGTCGGAGCGGCCTGTCGTTCACATGGCGACGGATGAACGGGTTGTATAGGCTTGCGCGGTCGAATTGTGCCACGGCGATCCGTTCTGCTTTCGCTTTAGCGCCGACCGATGGAAAGGAATAGAGCCGTAGCGTCTCTACCTTCTTCTCCTCGGATGTTCGGATCATGGCGAAAGCGATCCCCCAACCCAAATCGATAGCGGGCGCGAATCGGATTCGGGTCGGTGGTTGGGTATTGGTTTCGCCGATCGCCGTCGGACCGATCACGGCGATCTATCGCGCTCGTCCCGCCGGTGCCGATGCCGATCGTCCGGCCATGTACGCCGTAAAAGTTCTGCGCCAAGCGTGGACGCACGATCAACGCGCCGTGGAACTGTTGCGGCGTGAAGCGACGGTCGGACGCGAGGTGTCCCATCCTCACTTGGTTCCCGTGCTGGCATCCCAGCTCGACGCGCCGCCGCGGTATCTGGTGATGCCGTGCCTGCAAGGAACGACGCTCGAATCACAGCTTCGTTCCTGCGGTCCTTTCGACGTACCGACGGCGTTATGGATCGTTCGCCAGGCCGCCGAGGCACTCGATGCGTTGTATTCCGCAGGATACGTTCACAGCGATCTCAAGCCGGAAAACATCCTGGTAAACGAAGAAGGACACACGACGGTCATCGACCTGGGATTCGCCCGTCGAATCGACGAGGTTTCGTCGGTTGCCACCCGGCGCATCATGGGAACGTGCAATTACCTGGCTCCTGAGCAGGTGTTGGCTGCGTGGGAAGCGGACGTGCGCAGCGACATTTACAGCCTCGGCGTCGTGCTGTACCGGATGCTCACCGGCCATTTGCCGTATCGCGTCGGAAATTTGAAAGAATTGGTCGAACAGTTCCGCGACGGCACCATTCCCAGCGTGCGATCGTTTGCCCCGCATGTTCCCGCCAAGGTTGCGAGATTCGTCGCAAGATTACTGGCGAAGGATCCGCTACGTCGGCCGCAAACACCACACGCCTTGATCGACGAACTTGCTGCCTTAGAGATCGAAACGTTCACCTATCGCCCCTGGTGAACGTCTCGCAACAGTACCGTTGCCGACGTTTGGGCGATGTCTCCGATCCGCGGTGTGCGCCGGCAGGCTACCAAACGAAAGCTCTCCACCGACAACCTGTCCCGCGAACGGAACCGGCGCCGGCGGAGAGTCGCGCCTGTCGAGAACTCGCAGAGGAAACGAGTAGCGGTTCGGGCTGCCGCGTCCGAACCTGCCGAATGTTACTTCACCAGCACGAGAGGCCGGTGATCGGCGATTTTGCGGAAGGCCTGGATGAGGTCTTCGCGGTAGTCGTTGATCGTGGCGCCACCCGTAATCGCGAAGGCCTGCCCTTCCGACATCTCGGCCACGTCGGCCATGAGC
Source organism: Thermostilla marina (assembly GCF_054657455.1). Classification (NCBI taxonomy): domain Bacteria; kingdom Pseudomonadati; phylum Planctomycetota; class Planctomycetia; order Pirellulales; family Thermoguttaceae; genus Thermostilla; species Thermostilla marina. Next base: position 3,671,284 of record NZ_BAAHYR010000001.1, read on the forward strand.
GAATGATCAGCCCCCATTCCCATACTGATCGCGAAGATCGGGAAGTGATTGTCGGCTGCCCGTTGGGCTTGGTTCAATACGTATGATCGAGCGTACGACGTGCTGTACGGGCGGTTGGCACGACCGTCGGTCATCAATACGATCATCTTGAACGCCCCGGGGCGTGCGTTGGCCAGCAATTCGTCGATCGCATCGGAAAGCCCGGCCCCGATGTTCGTGTACCGGTCGTAGTGGCCGGCCTGGCGATGCGTGACCGTATCTTCGATCATAGCGAAGTCGTCGGTCAGGTGGTGCTCGATCAATGCCGTCTGATCGTCCGAGTTGTATATCACCAATCCGACTCGATCGTTGGTATTCACTTCCTCGATGAAGTCGAAGAAGAGGTCGACGGCATCCTTCAATTGCTTGACGGGTTGCTCGCTGACCATCCACAAGTCGGGCGTTTGGCTGTACTCGGGCTTTTGCTCGAGCCAGTAGTTGATCAACGTCATCATCCCGTACTGCTTACGGTAACCGGCCTTTTCAACGTAGTAACCGTTTTTGACGTAATCGATGTAACTCGCCCAACTACCCGAAGGATAAGGATACGGCACCGAATCGAGACCGTACGCCGCCATGATATTCTCGGTCGTGTCTTCGAACCGTTCGCCGTAACCGGGCCCCTCGCCGCTGCTATTCCTTCCCGACTTGATCCAGCACCGCTTAATCTTCTTGTTCGCGTACGAACCGGTACCGCGGAACGTGCCCGTCTTTCCGGTCAAACCGTCGAACTTTTGGCGACTTCCATCGGTGTACTCGATGACGACGTTCGAGAGATCCTTCGTCGACGTCACATAGATTTCCCGATCCTTGAACGTGACGGTGATTTGCGGCAAATTCGGCGCCGTCGGGGCTTGCCCAATTTGCGTGAAGTACTCCGGTTCGACCGGCAAGCTACCGTAGTTGGGGCTTCCCAATTCCTGATAGATTTCGAGTAGATTCGCCTCAACCGTTTCGCGGACGGACTCACCGTATTCATGAATACGGCGCAGCTCGCTGTCGTCGTTCATCGATGCCGAGAAGTCCAGCACGAGCACAATGTCGCGAGGCTGGAAACGCGCGATCGATTCCGCCCGCACGTTGAACGTGTCAAGACCGAACACCTTGGCGAAAAACAACGGTGCGTTGTTGTGCACGGCGGTCACGCGCAGCGCTGAAGGATAGGCGGATCCAGTCGTAAACGTGCGGCTTTCCGCGTCCCAAACGCCTGCCTCGGCCTCGAATTCGTTTTCGTGTTGCATCAGCAACAGTTGCAGGTTCTCCTCGAAGTTGGGATCTTCCGCCAAGTTGACCGCGGCGACGGGGTTCCGAGCCAAGAATTCGAACGCCTCGATCTGTGCGGCATCTTGTCCTTGTATCAACTGACTAGCCCCGGCCAACGCCGCGGCATCGGTCGCCCGCTTTAGTTCTGTTTGCACGGTCATGATGTATCCCAGGTCGACGGCAAAAGCCAGCAACCCCATCAAGAAAACCATGCAGATGGCAGAGAGGACGAGAATCGCCCCCTTGCGCCGTGCGTTTTCCTTCCGCCGCAGCATTCCCAGAAGCAGCCCGTGTGCACGCGATAGCATAACCGAACCTCCGCAACACCAAGACAAGACAGGCAGAAAAGTAACGACCGCACAGGCGCGAGGTTTCTTTGTTCGGGCATTGTGAAATATAGGCCATGATCGCCGACGATGCCGGACCGATACCGCGATCAGCGGTGGCTTCTCGACGACTTTGCGCGATTGAGGGCCGTTTGTAACGCCGCGCGCAGAGGATCGCTTCGCTTCGGCATCTTTCGATGTCGCGGCCGGGCAACACTGTTGTCGCACCGCCTCAACGAGCCTCGCGTTTCGGAAGCCGCCGGCGCCGAAACCGACCGCCAGAGAAAACAGGCAGTTTGCGCAACTTTGGAAAGCACCAGAAAGACATCTTCCCCCGCTTTTCCGGCAGGGACGCCCCCCGTAGCGCCGATATTCTCATGGGGAGCATCACCGAACTTTCTGATTGCCTCAAACGGTAGACGCCATGGACGGCAAATCTCGCTCGTCTCAACGGAACCGGGAAGTGTGGAACGAGGTATCCGCCTCCCCCGCCAACGCGCGCACGTGCGGCACGTGTACCGCGTGTTGCGTGTGGTTACCGATTTCTCCGGGAATCGTTTCTCCCGGTGCAAAGCCGGCGGGAATTCCGTGCCCGATGCTTACGGCCGGAGGTTGCCGCGCGTACTCGAGTCGTCCCCAAACCTGCCGCGATTTCACCTGTTCATGGTATCGTTGCGAAACATGGCCCGAGGCCTGGCGTCCGGATCGATCCCAGTTGTTGTGTCTTCACGAGGTGCTGGAAAACGGCGTCGTCGGGGCCTTGGTCTATGAATTGGCCCCAAATGCTCTGCAACAGCCGACAGCTGTCGAAATACTCGCTGCCTTGCGAGCCGAAAGTGATTTTGTGGTATTGGTCAACGTCGCCGGCAAGCGGTCTATCGTGCGGCATGATCCCCCGCACAACCAATCTGCACACCCGACCGTTCCTTCCCCGCACTTCACGATGTCTCCCAATCGAAAAGCGGTCGCACCGAATTGCAACTCCGATGCGACCGCCGATGACCGGTGTGAGTAAGCTCGAGTCGCGTGTCACTCGACCGCTCGCACAAGCTACAGCAGCTTGCGGATAACCGTTTGAAGAATACCGCCGTTGCGGTAGTACTCGAGTTCGACCGGCGTGTCGATGCGGGCGGTCGCCTCGAACGACAACTCGGTGCCGTCGTGCCGCACGGCCTTCACCAACACTTTGCCCCGCGGCTGCAATCCTTCGGGCGGAAAGTCGATGTCGAAAACCTCTTCACCGGTAATTCCCAGCGATTGCCACGTTTGCCCTTCGGGCAATTGCACGGGCAGCACTCCCATGCCGACCAAGTTGCTGCGATGGATCCGCTCGAAACTTGCAGCCAATACGGCTTTGACTCCCAATAAGACCGTTCCCTTAGCAGCCCAATCGCGGCTGCTTCCCGTTCCGTACTCGGCACCGGCGACGACCACCAGCGGCGTATTCGCCTCTTTATATTTCATGGCGGCGTCGTAGATCGGCATGACCTCATCGGTGGGCAAGTAGCGGGTGACACCGCCTTCACTACCGGGCACCAACTGGTTTCGAATCCGGATGTTCGCGAACGTACCGCGGGTCATGACCCGATCGTTGCCGCGTCGCGAGCCGTAGCTGTTGAAATCGACCGGATCGACACCGTGTTCCCGCAGATACTTCCCGGCCGGACTGTCCACCGCAATGGCCCCGGCAGGTGAAATATGGTCGGTGGTCACCGAGTCCCCCAAGAGCACGAGCACTCGGGCCCCATGAATCGGTGTGATCTCGCCCGGTTCGCGGGTCATGTCGACAAAGAACGGCGGCTCTTGGATGTAGGTGCTGTCTTCCCGCCATCGATACAGGGAACCGGATTCGACGGGAATGTTGTTCCACATTTCGTTTGAAGTGAACACGTCGGCGTAGCGCTTGCGGAACAATTCCGGCGAAAAAGCCGATACCACCGCCTGTTCGACTTCCTCCCGCGACGGCCAGATATCGCGGAGAAACACTTCACGGCCGTCGGGTGCAACAGCGAGCGGTTCGGTCTCGACGTCGAAATCGACGCGTCCGGCAATGGCGTACGCCACGACAAGCGGCGGACTGGCGAGGTAGTTCGCCTTCACCTTGGGACTAATTCGTCCCTCGAAGTTGCGATTCCCACTGAGCACCGCCGCGGCGACCAAATCACCGGCGTCGATGCCCTCGGCCACGGGTTCGGGTAACGGTCCGCTGTTTCCGATGCAGGTCGTACAACCGTAGCCGACCGTCGTGAATCCCAACTTGTCGAGCGAGTCGGCCAAGCCCGAGGCTTCCAAATAATCGGTGACGACCCGCGATCCCGGGGCAAGACTCGTTTTCACGTGCGGCGGCACACTCAGGCCCAATTCGACGGCTTTCTTGGCCACCAACCCGGCCGCCAGCATCACCGACGGATTGCTCGTGTTCGTACAACTGGTGATCGCCGCGATGACGACGCTGCCGTGATGAAGTTCGCTCTTGCGACCGTCGACATCCACCTCGACGCGTTTGTCGCGATCCGCTTCGTCGAGCCCCAATCCCTGCGGCCCGACGGGCGCCGTCAAGGCTTCTCGGAAACGCTTGCCCAACTGCACCAACGGCACACGGTCTTGAGGGCGTTTCGGCCCCGCCACGCTCGGTTCGACGGTCGACAGATCCAGGGTCAGCACCTTTGTGTACTCGGGAACCGGTGCATCGGCCGAAGCGAACAACAGTTGCTCCTTCGTGTAGCGCTCGACGAGTTCCACTTCCTCATCGGTGCGGCCGGTTTGCCGCAGGAAAAGCAAGGTCTGCTCGTCGATCGGGAAGAAGCCCATCGTAGCACCATATTCGGGCGACATGTTCGCCAAGGTCGTCCGATCGGCGAGCGACATCCGGCGCACGCCCTCGCCGAAATACTCGACGAACTTACCGACGACACCTTCCGCCCGCAGCAGTTGCGTGACCGTCAACGCCAAATCGGTCGCCGTGGCCCCTTCCGGCAATTCGCCGACCAACTCCAAGCCGATAACCTCGGGAGTGAGCATGTAGATGGGCTGCCCAAGCATGACGGCCTCGGCCTCGATGCCGCCGACGCCCCAGCCCAAGACTCCCAATCCGTTGATCATCGTGGTGTGGCTGTCGGTACCAACCAACGTATCGGGAATCGCGATGGGACCGTCACTGTCTTCCCGCACCAACACGCATTTGGCTAGATACTCGAGATTCACTTGGTGGATGATCCCCACACCCGGCGGCACCACACGAAAGTTGTCGAGGTTTTCTTGGCCCCAGCGTAAGAACTCGTAGCGTTCGCGGTTCCGCTGAAACTCGAGCTTCATGTTTTCTTCGAGGGCTTGCTTGTCCCCGAACCGATCGACTTGCACCGAATGGTCGATGATCAAGTCGACGGGAATCAAGGGATTGATCTTTGCCGGATCGCCCCCCAACCGCTGCATGGCGCTTCGCATGGCCGCAAGATCGACAACGGCCGGAACGCCTGTGAAGTCTTGCAGGATCACGCGGGCGGGCAAATAGGGAATCTCACACGGCTCAAGCCCCACGGCCTTCCAACCGGCCAAGGCGCGAACAGCCTCTTCGGTAACGGCAAAGCCGTCGCAATTCCGCACGAGGCACTCAAGCAAGACGCGAATGGAATAGGGCAGCCGATCCACCCGCGCAAGTCCCTGTTCCTGCAATTTGTCGAGTCGGTACACCCCGACCGTTCCCTGTGACGTCTCAATCGTGCCTCGAACTCCAAATCGATCGCTTGCCTGCTGCATCATCACTTACTTCCCAATGTTAGTCATATTCGATACGCAACACCGGCTGAATCGATCGAGGAACGAAATACCGTCCCTCAATCGCGCTGAAGCGGCCGTTCGCGATTCCCTCGGAATGATTCATGCTATCGGCTTCGCGCAAAATCCGCCAGACGCACACCCCACCAACGGGCCGTTCCACTGCCTGCCGTTTTGTCGCCGGTAGTTATTCGACACCCGGTAAAAGCGTTTGCCACACCTCGGGTAGCGGGGCGATGATCTCGAGAGGCTCCATCGTTTGCGGTTCAGGGAATGCCAGCGACCGGGCATGGAGCGCGATTGGTTCAAGCCGCCAATCGTCGCATTTCTCCCCGAAGGTCGTAGTCGCGCCGTATTGTCGATCACCGACGATCGGCCATCCTCGCGATCCCGCCTGAAGCCGAATTTGATGCATGCGGCCGGTTTCGAGCTCGATCTCCAACCACGATCCTCGTGGGGTGCGTCCCAATGTTCGGTAACGCAGCACCGCCGATTTTGCGTCAGGATGGTCCGGCGGGACGATTTCGGCCTGAGGTTGATCCGGGATCTTTCGCATGTGGTCGCGCCATACCCCTTCCGGCGGCGTGACCTCGCCTTCGGTGCACGCCCAGTACACCTTCCGAATCAGTCGCCCCTGAAAACACTCGGTCAACCGTCGCGTGGCCCGACGATGCTTTCCGAACACGATCGCGCCGCTCACCGGCCGGTCCAACCGGTGCGGCACGCCGAGATACACTTGTCCGACCTTGCCTTCCCGGCGTTTCAAAAACACACGCACCTCCTTGTCGAGGCTCGGCACGAGAGGCGGCCCCTGGGTCAGCAGGCCGTACGGTTTGTTGACGACCAGGCACCAATCACTCTCGAACAAAATATCGAACGGAGGAGAACGCATCGTCGATGGTCGAACGAAGTGAAAAACGTCATCTTGGTAGCGTGCCGGGGACACTCCCTCGACCCCGATCGGCCATCATACCGCTCTTTTTGCGTTGCCGCGACCGGGCCGACATTGCCCGACCATCCCCCCAAAGGAATGCCCTCTACCGGTTTGCGCGGAGGCGCGAAACAATCCCTTCGATGTTTTCGATTCCCGACGGCGATCTGCCGAATCCAGGCCCCACCCCGCTTTGACAAACCGCCCGTTCGATCCTAGAATCAGACGTATCTTGGGCGTCGGCATCGTGTTGGAGCGATGCTGCCGCGGAAACCTTTCCCGCATTGGGAACCTTGCGCGGGGCGGTAGCTCAGTTGGGAGAGCGCTAGAATCGCACTCTAGAGGTCGGGAGTTCGAATCTCCTCCGCTCCACTGGCTCGGGGAGGCGGGCCGGTTGTTTCGGCCCGCTTCTTTCCGTTTGATACACGGTGTAGGGGCACAAATCAGTAGATGCCTTGAACGCCGTCCATGCAAACGGAGAAAAGTCGAAACACCATGCACGGTGGCTGTAGCTCAATCGGTTAGAGCGCCAGACTGTGGATCTGGAAGTTGGGGGTTCGAGTCCCCTCAGCCACCCTTCGCCGCCTGTCGACTTCCGACGGGCGGTTTTTCGTGCGCCCTGCTGCTGGTAGGCGAAACGCCCCTACGAGGCCAAGGCGCACGAAGAAACCTCTTCCCTCACAAGGAAGAGGTCCTGCAAAACGACGGATGTCGAGCTTCAGCGCGCCGTTTGATCGACGGATCGCCGTCTCGTAGAAACAAAAGTGGAGATGATCGGATTCGAACCGACGACCTCCGCCTTGCAAGGGCGGCGCTCTCCCAACTGAGCTACATCCCCTCATTGCTCGGTTCAGCAACGCAAGACTGCCCGCCGAGCAATTATCAAGATACTCGTGGTCGCCGATCCCTTCAAGGTGCATCGACCTGTCGACCACCGACTACCGAGAAGAAAAGCCGCCCCGCTCGAGCGAGGCGGCTCCATCAGCCGTTCACCGGTTACCGGCCGTCCTGAGCTGGGGAGGTGATCAGAGTGCCTTGTTTCCGATCGATTCACCACCTTGGATCGTGCCCAAGGCACCCCAGACGCCGTACGGACTATCGGTACGACCTTGGCGAGCCCCCTCTGGGGCGGCCAGATTGCCCGTGTCGATCGTTTCCTTGATGAAGTGCACCGACCCGTCCGCCATACACACATTCACGCCGCCGGGGTGATTGCTGGTGGGCGTCCAAATCCCCCACTTCGTTCCCTGGTACACCTCCGGCGTGCAACTCGGTGCATTCGGCGGCAATACCGTTGTGAAGCCGCTCCATAGAGGCTGGCCGTCGTGATAACGCAAGCCGGACGCTCGCGTGGTTCCCGTGGCCACATCGGTAGTCAACACTTCGACGCCCGGAGCGTACTGTGAATTCGGCCCCAAGGTCGCCATGCACAGCGTCGGGTTGTCGCGCATCCCGCTGCCCAAGTTGCCGGCGATGTTTCCGCGAATCAGCCGCGCTTTACGATCGCCGGTCGTTCGTTCACTGAAAGCGGCGGTGTTGCTCGTCCCGTCAATAATGTCGGCGAAACGGCGATAGCGATAGCGATCGAACAATCCGCGAGTCCGTTTGCCGCCGTGATTTCCCTGGATCGAATCTCCCACCGACATCACGTAAGACCGATGTCCATAGGGCCCGATCTTGCGTTTGGAAACGCCGTCGGACGGACACAGGAACGAGTCGATTTGGGCAACTTCGTACCGCCAGCCGGGATAATTACTGTTCCAAGGGCGCGGACCATACGCAGGCCAGTCGGGCGTGCCGTCGCCGTTGCTGTCCCATTGGCTGGAAATCTTGTCGTACAGCGCCCGCTGCTCCATGAAAGCCAACAACGACACAAAACCCGACAACCGCCGGCTATTGTGCATCGGATTACTGCCGGGCCCGTTAGTTCCCCCCGACATGCAAGCGAAAGCCCCGTTCGTGTCATGGTAATTGTGTAGGGCCAAGCCCAGCTGTTTCAGGTTGTTTGTACACTGAGACCGACGTGCGGCTTCCCGCGCGGCCTGAACCGCAGGCAACAGCAGCGCGATCAAAATACCGATGATGGCAATGACCACCAACAGCTCCACCAGTGTGAAGCCGACGCGCACACGTCGTTCCTCTTTCGGCGTATACGCAGCATACACAAGGCGAGTAGACATGACGACTCAACCTCCCACGAAAACAAAAGAAAAGGAAAAGAGCACCACTCTCGACCGGAAGGAACCCTGGAGCGAACGATCCTTATGAAATACATTACATGTCTTTTGTTTTCGCAGCAAGAAATCAGTAATGATTTTCTTTCATAACCACCACAAATACACACACACAAAGACACACTGTTGCTATTGTGCCACATCAATGTCCATTCCTTCCGGTCTCGGCACGAAAAAAAGCCCGACTTGCGTCGGGCGAATGGATATCACCTAGTTGTCAAGCGATTTCGCTCAGCCGACAGACCGCTAGAACGCCCCTTGGCCGATGACCTCTCCTCCCTGAATCGTTCCCAGAGCTCCCCAATTCCGAAGGGACTGTCCCTGCGTCCTTGACGAGTTCTTTTTGAGCCAGGTTGCCCGTATCGATCGTGTCACGCATGCAATGGGCGAAGCAGCCGCCCCGCACACGTTCGCCCCCGCCCCGATGGAACTTGGTAGGCAAACAGGTTGCCCATTCCCGGTCGCGTGCATCCCATCCACAACTAGAAGCATTCGGTGGCAGGACCGTCGTGAACCCGGAATACAGCGGTCGGCCGTCCGGCCAACGGCTCCCACGACGGCCGTACACTTTCGACACGCTCGTCGCGTATTCTCCGTCGGCCCCCATGGTCGCCAGACACGTGGACGGATTGTCATCCCCTTCCCGACCACGGCGATATTCCCTCGCACCTACTCACCGTTTTCCGCCAAAATCATCTGCTGGCTGCGTCCTGCGATTTTTTGCCGCTCCTGCAAACGGCTAACGTGGCGGCATTGAGCGTCCAGCAAGCCGCCGAACCAAGGTCTCACTTCAGGAACGGCTATTCTCGAATGGTCGCCGGGAACCAATGCGAGCGTCGAGCCGTTTTCGATGCCGACAGGAGCGGAAGCTTGCGAACGGCGAGACTCCTCGGTATGTTGGGAGACGAAGCGAGGGGTGAGCGTAAAATTTCAATGCTTTTTTCGTTTCGCGCTAGCCCTGTTTACCACTCGCATGATGTGGGGGAGGAGAATGATGTGGCGTTGTATTGTCTTGTTGACCGGTGCTTGCCTCGCAGCGTCCCTTGTGGGCTGCAACAGCGGCTCAAGCGACCTGCCTGAAACATTTCCCGTGTCGATCAAGATCACGTACAAGGGGCAACCGGTCGAAGGGGCAACGGTGTCGTTGGTTCCTCAAACACCCGACGGCAAAGGAGCCTCGGGTATCACCGACAGCAGCGGCACGGCCACCGTCCGCACGTTCACCCAGGGCGAAGGCGCCCTTCCCGGGACGTACAAGGTAACCGTCATCAAGACGCAAAGTACGGCCCCGGAAGTCACCGGCGAAAACGAAGAGGCCTACGAGGAAGAGATGGAGTCGGAAGGCGACGAATCAGCGTTCGAGCCGAAAGACCTGCTTCCCGCCAAGTACAAATCGGCGGAAACGACGGACCTGGAATGCACCGTTTCGGCCGAGGGCGATAATCGATTCGAGTTCGATCTCACCGATTGAACGGCACGTCGGCCGGCCCTATTGGAACCCGAACGCAATGCGCGAGCCACCTTCGACGGTCGGCTCGCGTTTTCATTTTCCACTTCCCGTGCCGACCGCTTCCATGTCCCCCGAGTGGGCTGTTGCGTAGAATGAAACTATCATGAACCGTTCAGAAGCCCCTCACAACAAGTTGTTCGAACAAGGCGTTGCGCTATTCAATCGCGGCGATTACTTCGAAGCCCACGAAGTCTGGGAAGAACTGTGGCACGATCGCACGCTTCCCGAACGGCGCTTTATCCAAGGCCTCATCCAACTTGCGGTCGGGATGTACTGGCTGCGCCGCGGGAATCTGATCGGGGCACGGCGTTTGTTGCAACGCGCGGATGAGAACGTCGCCCCTTTCCGTCCTCGCTGTCTGGGTGTGACGATCGCCCCGTTGTTCGCGCAGGTGGCAGCGAACCATCGACACGTCGAAGCCGTCTTGCAAGAACATTACGGCTCACAGGCCGAAGCGTTCGATCGCACACGGCCGCTGGTACCATTGCCGGACCCGCCGAAAATCGTCCTGGACAACGGCCTGAAAGCCGGGATTTCGAAAGAAACTACTTCGTGAACTCCAACGTTTTCCATTCCTGATCACGCCACACTCGGGCAACGTGCTTTCCGGAACGTAGCCCGCCGACGATGGAAACGAAATCCCGAACTACAAACGTCATCTTGCCGTCGATCATCCACACGACGTCGCCCGTCCGAAAACCGAACGCCGCCAACGGGCTGTCGTCGGGGACTTCGATCAAGTACGTCCCCAGCCGATCGTGCATGCCCGTCGCCGTAACCTCGGCCTCGGTTTCGATCGTCTTCGCTTTCGCTCCAAGAACGCGGACCTGCGGTGCGGGTTGATACTCGTTCGACGCAGCGGCCTCGGGCAACCGGATCGGCGGCGCACCGGCTTCCGCCTTGAGACGCGGCACGGTGACTCCGAACCCGGTCATCGGAAAATTCTTGAAGCCGACATTCAAGGCGGGTGAATCGTCGGCCACCTGGAAATTGCCGTGCTCGGGATCTACAAACTTTGCATTCCCGTAAAGGCTGTGTGCGTCGTCCCAAGTTTCTTTCTGCAACCCGATCGCCGGTACGGTTTCGGTTGCGCCGGGATTGTGCACGAACGTGTAGTCCCGCGAACCGCCCCACAAAGCCGGGTTCGACGAATAGTACGCCTTTGGGCCCCACACGATGTTGTGCGCGAAGACGTCGTGGGTCGGCTTCGGATACGGCACGTTGCAGGTGAATCCACCCAAGATTACGTTGTTTGTAACAATACGGTAGTATCCTTCGCGTGTCTTCAAGCCTCCCCTCAGGCAAAGATTGTTGTAGATCTTGTAATTCGTACTGCCGTCGTCCAAGTCGATATCCCAACCGTGATCGCATTGCATGCGATTGTGCCGGATGATGATCGGTTCGCACGGATCCCACAACGGGCTATCGGGGTATCTTTCGATGTAGTAACTGATCAGAGGTTTTCCGTTCCGGTCTCTTTCCACGGGGCCGCTCAAATGCGCACGATGCCAAATTCGATCACGTCCCCAGCTATTGAAGGCCCCGTGATCATGGGTTTCCAAGACGGTTTCGAAGCAGTCGTTCCACTCGATCACATGACCGCCCCAGGCTCCCGTGCACACATTGATCGCCGCCCGCGGGGTATGGCTGATCGTGTTATGCCGAATCGTGATCCGACGAGCCATCGCCAAATTCACACCCGCGACCTGTTTTTCGAATCGTCCACAGCGTGTCATTAGGCATTCTTCGACAACGCAATCGGCCGGATATTCCTCGGTTTTCGGACCGGGTGTCGTGTCGATTTCGTCGAGCGGCGTGCTTGGTTGACTGTACCGAAAGGCGGGATTGCGCACCGCGGCGAACGATCCGACGAAATTGACATCCGAGGCTCCGTTGTCGCGGAATCGGCAGGCCGAAATCGTTACCCGTCGGTTGTAACCGTCGACGAACACAGCGTTGCCGCCCAGTTCTTCAAACCGGCAATCGCGGATGACGATATCTTCCGTACCTCGCAGATGCACGGCCCCACCGCGATAGATCGTCCAATCGCTGCGCAGGAGCGGCTCTTTCGTTTCCATGAACGTGCGAGCGGTGCCCGCAAATCGAATCCCCACGAACCGGAGATGCTTCACCGGCGTGGTCGTCTCGTACGTTCGGACGGTCATCACCTCGAGTCCGTTGCCGGGACCTTCGATGCGCATTTCGGCCACCGGTTGCTTCACCTCACCATACAACTCGACAAGATGCCGGACTTGGCGGACCGCTTCGACGCGAGCAGTCTTCAAGTCGATACCTTCGCTCGGCATGTAGTAAAGCACACCGTTCTTCGCGTCGTGGTACCATTCGCCCGGCGCGTCGAGTTCCTCGAACACATTCTCGATCATGCGATACCCTTGATGGGGCGACGAACATCGATTGTTCTGCCAACCACCTTCGTAGCGCAGAGAACCGTCGGGATTCTTTCCCAGCACGCGATAGTGCTGGCTGCCCCACAAACCGGAATGCATCCCGTGCATGAGCGCACCGTGGGGATCGGCCCATTCGCGGGCCTTTTCTTTATCCCAAGCATTCGGCGAACAACCGCCGTAGGGAACCGTCCCGGCTCGTTTTCCTCGTGTCGAAGGATCATTCCCGACGGGCACGAATCCCGCGCCGTAATTGGGATAGCGTGCCATGATCTGCCGTGCGCCGTTTACGAAGAGCTGATCGATCGATGCCTTACCGGGAACCTTCGTGCGCAAGATACCGCCCTTGTACGGTTCCCATTTTGGTGTGAGCAGCTCGGCGCCCGAAAGCACGACCTCGCCGTCGCCGGCCGCTCGCCAAACGACGGGACAGGCGTCGCTGCCCGAGTCTTCCGGCCCGAATCGCAGCGGAGCATCGAGGCGATAGGTTCCCGCATGCAGGATGACTTCGCACGGTTCTTTCCCGAGTTTGCCGCTTGCCCGCAATCGCTGTTGGGACGCCGTCGGCGTTGCCAAAGGGGCCGTCTCGGTACCCGGACTTTGATCGTTCCCGTCGACGGCAACATGGATTTGCCAAGCGTCCGCCGTCGCCGCCAACAACACCCACACGGAAAAACCGATTACAAGTCTGCTCAGCATCATCTTCACGATATCGCCTCTCTTCCGGTATCCGCCCGCCAAAGCGACCACGACGGTACGTTTTTCAGGCCGCGTCGCCCCAAAATTCCACAGGGAAAGACCGATCACCGGCGTATTGCAGTCGAGCTACTCGTCCGCCGCCTCGATCGTCAGTCGATAGTGTTTGTAGCCTCGGAACACGACGCACTCGACCGTGTTCGTTTTCTGCTGCACGATCGATTGCAAGTCGTCGATCGTCCGCACTTCGACGCCCGCGGCGCGAATGATCGTATCGCCGCTTTGTATCCCGGCACGTGCCGCCGCCGAGTCGGGATCGACGCTCACAACGAAGGCTCCGAACGCCTGTCCGCCCGAGGCATCGATATAATCGGGATACTCCGAGATCGTCACCAGCGTCATTCCGGCCCAACGAAGCGGCTCTCGCTTCGGCGCCGATTCCTCTTGCCCAACAGGCTCGGCCGTTTGTTCAGGAATCACCAGCTTGCCGGCAAGCAACGATGCCAACCAGCTTTGAAGTCTGACTTTTTCGACCTTGGTGAACACCGCTTTGTCGGGAAAGCCGACCGGGTTCCCCGACGCGTCGAACGTACATGCGAGAACCGTCGTCGTTTCCGTAATATGAAGCGGCTTCACGTAGCGCGGTGAATCGAACGTGGGAACGCTGCCGTCGAGCGTGTAGTGAACTTCACCGCCTCGTTCGTCGGGCCGAACCACGACCTCGAGGCCGTCCTCGAACTCGCAATCGCCGGGCACGATTCGCGTCATTTGATGCCCGAAATCATCCATCGAGAAGTTTCGGAACCCGAGCACGAGCGCGGGCGAATCGGAACGAACACGAAAATCTCGGCGCAAGGGGTCGAGAAACAACGGATCGGCAAACACATCATGCCGGCCTTGCTTTTGTTGCCATTCGGCCAGGCTGTGCGCGAACCGCCCCGCTGCAAAATCCTCGGCGTTCAGGTTCCACCACACGTTGTAGTCGAATGTTCCCCACACGGCCGGATCTTCAGGCATAATGACCGGCCCGAGAACGTCGGTGTACACGCGATTGTGGCCTTCAGTGGCCCCGGCGACGACCACGATGTTGCGTTCGAATACGTCTTCGCTGTTGTCGGCAGGCCACACGTGCAACCCGACCGGGACGGCGCTTACCATGATGTTGTTGCGCACCTTGCGGTAGTAGCCGTCTCGCAATTTCAACGTCGATCCCAGCATCAAATTGCACTCGATTTCGTAATTCGACGAGCCGTCGTCGAGATCGATGGTCCAGTTTCCGGCGCTTACCGCGGGCCGATAGTTGCCCACACGGTTGTGATACAGCCGGTTGGGTTTGATCGCGTCGAGGAGTACGAGACTCTTGTCGAGTTGTCGCCCCCGCCAAAAGCGTTCTCGGCCCCACGAGTTGAAGGGGCCATGCTCGCCGGTATCCAACACGGCATCGTAGATATCGCAATTCGAAACCACGTGGCCGCCCCACGTACCGTCGTTGATCGTGATACCGGCCCTCGCGATACGATAGATGCTGCAATGATCGACGGTGATATCCATCGCCATCGAAATGATGACTCCCGAAGTCTGCTTACCGTAGACGCCCACGTCCCGCAGGATGCAATTACGGACGCTACAATTCGCGGGGAAGTCGTCCGTCTTCGGACCGGGTGTGCGGTCGCGAATTTCGGGAACGGGTTTCTCCCAAGTTTGGTATTCTCGCACCGCCTTCGGATCGCCGACAAAACAGACCGCGCTGTCCCCCGTGTCTTCGACCAGGCAACCGACGATATGGACGTCGCGGTTGCGCCCGTCGATGAAGATTCCATTGCCGCCGACTTGTTCCACGTGACAATTCCGGACACTACAGTCGCGCGCATCGTGGAAGTAGATCGCTCCACCGCGATGGATCGCCCAGTCGCCGCGTGCTAGATCGGTATACGGATCCATGAAGGTAGTGCGTGTCTGCGTGAGGTGCAGCCCTTCGAAATGGACATGCGATGCACCGATCACTTCAATGAGCCACGCGACGAAAGCCGCCTCGACGACCGATTGCGATAGATCGACGTTCGCCGGCGGTTTGAAATACAACACTTGTTGCGAGTCGTCCAGAAACCACTCGAACGGCGCGTCGAGTTCTTCGAAGATATTCTCGACATAGAACGGCGAGCCGGGCGTTCCCGGACGCTTCACTCCGACGCCGTACCGGCGTTGCGCTTGCCAGCCGCCTTCCGCAAAATGGATCGTGTGCTGCTTCCAATCGACGTCGCGAATACGAAACTGAAAGTTTCCCCAATTGTTCACGTGAAAAGCGTGCACGATTCCCGTCTCGGGATGCTTCCACTTCCCCTCACGGCCGGCGAAGTCGGCCGGATTGAACTGGAGCATCTCCATCGACGCCTTGTTGACGGCATGCACGTACCCTCGCCCGGTTCGCAGCGGATTCTGATAGTCCCAGTTCGGAAAGCGAGCCCGTACCATCCGCTTGTCGTTCATGAAAAGCTGATTGATTCGGCGTCCCGCCAAAGGCGTTCCGGCGAGTGATTGCCGATAGATTCCCTTTTCCCAAGGCCGCCACGCCTTGGGATCGAGCGGCAAACTTCCCTTGAGCACGACTTGTTCGCCGGGCACAGCCCGATAGACGATCGGAGCGTCCTCGGAACCGGAGTCCGCGGTTTCCACACGAAACGGTTTCGTGAAATGATATGTACCCTCGTGAATCCAGACGGTGACCGGCTCGCGTCCATTCCATTCCCGAGCACGAATCGCTCGCCGGGCCCCGTCGAGAGTCGCCAGCGGCGCCGATGCCGTCCCCGGATTCGTATCGTTTCCACTTGGACTTACGTGAAGCTCGGCAGCGTAGACGCCCGCACACGCGGTCGAGGCAATCAGAAACGCGCAGACGATCTTCGAAAACCCATTCATGGCACTGTTCCGGATGTCATGGGGGGGACAATGGGTACACAACGCGGCGGCGTTAAAATGCGGCCGATCGTTCATGGAGAATTTACTATACCATCCCACAAAAAAGGGGCAGGACTCCCGCTCCGCACGGCGCCGCCTGATTGCATACAATCATCAATGCCGCGACAAAACAATCCGATTCCCCTTCACAGAAACCGACGGGCATCCATCACACTCGCTCGTCTCATTCGACAAAGCGAGGCAACAGAACTGAAACCGCAAACGCTCATTTGTTTTTCCTGCAAACAAAGCAACACGGCAAGCATCGCGCAACAGCGTTCTTCATCCCGCAAAGGCGACACCGTTACTTGCCGACTTCCGAGACGTCGACAGTGCGAACCTGGAGGTTTTCGAACGCCTTCGAATCGCGGAATGCCCCCAACCGGGTGTCTTTGCTCGAACTCCAAATCGGGCTGATCGAGCCGTCGGCATGGCGAATGCGAATGTTGTCGAGATATACCGTGTACGTGCCGGGCGTCCCGCCGGAAAACACGACACCGTGTTTTCCCAGCGGCCCCGGTGCCGTGCTGGACAGGCCGACGATGCGGTGCTCCCACACGGTGCCCGGCGCGGCGATGCCCGGCCCTTTACTCTGATCTCTGCCGAATTGATCGACTGCGGTGCCGGGCCGAAAGAACGGCAAATATCCTTTCTGATTGTTGCCCTGCATCGTCGAAAAATAGGGATACCGCCGCGGAACGTCGCCCCCGAAGGCAATATCGAATTCGATCCAATCGGTGGCGTATTGCGTGCCGCTCCAGTTTGCCACGGGAATGACTGCCCGATCGGCCGGACGCGAATCGTCGGTCACCGTCAGCGTCACGGCGAGAACTTCCCCCTCGGGCGCGGGCGGTGCGTGATACCTAACCGGCGCCGGACGGTGGCTGAGCGCCACCCCGATCGACTCGGCCCAGGCGTCCATCTTCGCCTCCAACTCGCGGACCACATCGGGAAAGCGATCGGCAACGTCGGTAGATTCGGCCTCGTCGTCGACGATGTCGTACAATTCGTAGTGATCGGCGAAACGATGGAGTTTCCAACGAGCGGTCCGAATCGCATCCTCGTCGCGCCACACGAAGTAGTAGCTTTCGACAGGGCTGGGCCCCCCGTCGCGAAGTGCAGGCCAAACGTTCTTTCCATCCAAGGGCCGCGTGGGCGGAAGCCGACATTCCGTCATTGCCATGAGCGTAGGTAACATATCGAGCGATCCGCACAAGCCGTCCCATTTGCGTCCGCCGACAAGCCCGCCCGCGGGCCAATGGAAAACCGTCGGCAGCCGCACTCCGCCATCGTAAATCGTGTGCTTGTGCCCGCGCAACGGCAGACTGCTACCGGCTTCCATCGCACCGTTGTCGCTGGTAAAGACGAGAATCGTGTTTTCTATCAATCCGAGTCTTTCCAATTCGGCCACAATCTTCGCAACGTTGTCGTCCATCGAGCGCAACATCGCTGCGTGGCTGCGTTTTTCTTCGGCCGATACGTTTTCACCTGCCGCGGGTAATGTCTCGGCCAACGCCGGATCGATTCGAGCCAAGTCGCCTCCTTTTGCTTGCAAAGGAGCGTGTGCGATGTGAAACGGAATGTAACAAAAGAACGGACGGTCTCGATTCTCTCGGATGAACTCGATCGCATACTGCGTCACGAGATCGTCGGTGTAGCCTTTGTCGTCGGGGCGGTACTCGCGATTGTGCCACCACGAAACGGGACCGGTACCCTTGACGGTGCGACGATTGAAATAGTCGGCCCCGCCGCCGTAATACACCCAAGCTTCGTCGAATCCGTGAACGTTCACGCCGTACCCACCTTGAAAGGTCTTGTTCGGCATGTGCTTGAATGCCTCGGCGAAAGCCGCTCGGAACTCCGGTGTGTCGGGATCGGTACCGTTGTGCCACTTGCCGAAGATCCCGGTCCGATAGCCGTTCGCCCGAAAGGCCTCGGCGATGGTCGTTTCAGCGGGATCCAATTCGCCCCCGGTTTCCGGAGCCGTACCGACACGTATGGGATGTCTACCCGTCAGCAACATGGCACGTGTCGGAGAACAAACACACCACCCCATGAACTGCGTCAACTCGACTCCGCGAGCAAAGAGGCGATCGATGTTCGGTGTGGGAACCTTGCCGCCGTGGACGCTCAGATCACCCCATCCGACGTCGTCCGAAAGAATGTAGAGCACGTTCGGCTTTTCGCCGGCACTCGACAGATCACCGAGGACAAGTCCCCAAAGTCCTAACGACAGCCCCCAAAAGAAACCGAAGCGGAACGGGAAGCGGCTACCCATGAGCAAAACCTTTCTCGCAGAGATGCACGTACGCTGAACTCGCGCACAACCGCCGCTTTCCGTCCACTACATGGTAGTTCCGCGTGCGCATTCCCGAAAGTCAGCCCCCATAAAACACCTCATGACGACTTTCAATCCGACTCCGTTTCTTCGGAGCCTTGGCGAACGACCGTCAATGCGGAGGCCAACAGACCGCTCGGAACGGCAACTACACCAATCCCGAGCACAACGAGTACGCTGGTGAATATTCTGCCCCCAACCGTCACAGGGTAACAATCTCCATACCCGACCGTTGTCAATGTGACGATTGCCCACCACAAACAGTGAAAAATCGATCCAAACGATTCCGGCTGTGTTTCGCCTTCGAAATAGTAAATTCCTGCCGCCGCAACGTAGAGGACAAATCCACTCACAATCAGGTACACACAAAGCTCATGGCGAATCAACCAAAAAGCGCGTGCGAATCGTTCCAGCGCCCGCGTATATCGAACGAGCTTGAAGACACGAAAAAGCCGCATCATTCGAAATATGCGAAGGACTCGCAAATCCATGCCGGCAGCTACGTAAAACGGCAGAATGGCCGCCAAGTCGATCAACCCGAAAAAGCTGAACACGAATCGAATCTTGCTGTCGGCGACCCACAACCGGACTACGTACTCGACCGTAAATGCAACGACAGTAGCGAGTTCACACCAGTAGAGCACTCGCTGGGCCGTTATCGACAACCCCGGTAGTGTCTCGACGGCAAAACTCACCAGTGAGAAAGCAATCATCGTCTGGATCGCAAGATCAAACACCTTGCCGCCGACCGTGGTCGATTCTTCGACAATCGCTTTCAACGTCGCCCTCATGAGCAAAGCTCCCTCTATCACAAGTCGATGAGACGGATAAGCTACTGCCGCCGCCCCCAAAATACCAAACGGCAGGCCCGTTTGGGACCTGCCGTTTGCGAAAGGGGGATAGGAGCTTTCTCACCTCCGATCGACGGTCGAAGGCGATCGTGCCGTGCGTCCGCAGGACATCATTGTGCGAACGCGAAGATCGTCAATCGCGGGGAACGAAAATTACTTCCCACAAATTGACGGGCTTCCAGGTTGCCGGGTCGGCCGGACGAACCGTCACCTTGTACTGCCCGGGTTTCGGGATTTCGACCACTCCGAGATCATACGTGCGGGCATCGTCGAAGCTGCGGCGTCCCTGCACGGTACCGGTAACCTGCGAGTTTGCCACCTCGACGGTCAGTTTGCTCGATTCCATCGAGGCGGTCGTCACTCGAACCTGATACTTACCCGCCACCGGGAAGTTCACGATCCAGTAGGCCTTGTCTTGCGGATCGTCCCAGTAACCGATGTTCGGCAGGCCGCCGCGCTGCTCGAGTCGAATGGAACGACCTTCAAGCTTCGCCTTGTCGGCGGTCACTTCCGTCGCACCGACCGCCGATACCATCGCATCGGGATGCAAACGGTACTTGAAGCCGCTGATTTTGAACGCGTAAGCGTACTTGCACGGGCGTTGTTCGGGCGAAAGCTCGGGAATCGCCAAAGCCAATTTCTTGTCGGCCGTCACCTCGAAGGCGATGGGCTTGTCGTAGCCGAGCAACTCGACCTTCGCATCGGCGGGCACCTCGTCGACCTCGACCGACTGGAGCACCAACGGCGATGCATCCGGCCAATCCAGCGCAATCGCGTACAACGTGTTGCCACGGGTCGTGTAACGAACGTCACGCCCCGTATAGCGGACGGAACCGACGAACGCGCCGCCCTTGGCCATCTTCGTCGGCCCTTCGCCGTAAACCAGCCACGGACGCGTTTCGTAGATCGCCTCACCGTTGACTTTCAACCACTCACCGAGTCCCAACAACACCTGTTTCTGATTGTCGGGAATCGTCCCGTCGGCCTTCGGCGAAATGTTCAACAACAGGCAACCGTTCTTGCTGACGATGTCGATCAATACCTGCAAAACTTCCTGGGTGTCCTTGATTTGCAGGTCTTGCGTATAGCACCAACTCCCCTTGCTGATCGTGTCGTCGGTGAGCCAGCAATACTCGGTCAGGTGGTCCAACCGCCCCTTTTCGAAATCTTCCAAGGCGGTCGTCCGCGGAAGGTCACGCTGCTTGAACGTTACGACGACCTCGCGTCCCCATTGGTGCGCCCGGTTGAAGTAGTAGGCCAGGAACGCCTTGCGGTAGTCCTCGGGGATCTCGTCCAACCATGAGTCGAACCAGATCAGGTCGGGCTGATAGTTGTCGATGACCTCGGTCAACTTGATCAGCCACATCTTGAGAAACTGTTCTCGCGGCATGTAGCCGTAGAGAATCGCGTTCTCCGGATCTTCCAGCAAGCTCGGGAAGTCTTTCTTGATGTACTCGTAGTGGCCGGTCCACTGGCCCGGCGATTTTTCCCACAAATTGTTTCGGGCATGGTGGAAGGTGGCCACGAATTTCATGCCGCGGGCGCGAATGGCCTTTTCGAGTTCGCCCACGATGTCGCGCTTGGGCCCTTTGTCCTTTGCGTTCCACGGCGTGACCTTGCTCGCCCACATCGAAAAACCGTCGTGGTGCTCGGCAACCGGACCGGCAAATCGGGCCCCGGCCTTCTTGAACAATTCGGCCCACTCATCGGCATCGAAGTTCTCAGCCTTGAACATGGGCACGAAGTCGGCATACTCGAATTCGGTCGGATCGCCGTATGTCTCGACGTGGTGCTTGTATTCCGGGCGCGTCTTGATGTGCATGTTCCGGGGATACCACTCACTCCCGAATGCCGGCACACTGTAGACGCCCCAATGGAAGTAGATTCCGAACTTCGCGTCGCGGAACCAATCCGGCGCTTCGTTCACCTTGGACAGCGAGTCCCAATCGGTCGTGTAGGGCCCTTCGGGAATCGGAGGAACCTTCAGTTCCTCGGCCCAAAGCCGTGATCCCGCACACGCCGTCAACACGGCTAGGATCAGCATGGGAATCCAGAAACGTCTCCGCATCGATGTGTCTCCTCTACGAAAGCTGACAAAATACGATATTCCGGACTCCTCTCCGGTACGCTTGTCGTCGATACACGATCCCAGTATGCCCCCGCAAATTTCGGACCGCAAACCAATTCATTCCATATCGCCGATTTCGACGCAAACACAAACGATTGCCAATCCGATTGCGTCATCCCCGTGATCGAGGATCAATGACAAAAGGCGCCCGACCGTTTTGGCGAACACGGCACTCTCTCGGTAGAATAGCGCTCGCAAGGGCGGCAATCGCGGTAAACCGAGGGGTCAGATCGTGTTCGAATTCTATTGCCCAAACGATCACTTATTGGAAGCAGAGCCCCACGAGTCGGGTACTCGAGCCCGCTGCCCCATCTGCGACGTGGAATTCGTCATTCCATCGCCGCCAGATGCTCCCGCGCCCGAGGCCGCGGCGTCCGATGTCGCGTCCTCCCCCTCCGTCACTCCGGAATCCCCTTCCGAACCACACAGCAACGCTTGGAGCGACGAACCGCCCACGGTTCGGACCGAAACCCCGGTGGTGCATGATCCGACCACATCCTCGAGCGAGGAGCTGTTGCACGTACGTTGTCCGCAGGGCCACCTGTTGGAAACACCGCGAGACATGCTGGGCCAAGACGCCATGTGCCCTCACTGCGGTGCCGTGCTTCGCCTTCGATACGAAGCCACCGAAGAATACCGAGCCAAACGGCGCGAAGAAATCGAGCGCCGCGAACGTCGGCGCGCGCAGATGTGGCTGCAATGGGCGATCTTCGCTGCCGTGTTCGTCGTCGGCGGCGTGCTTACCTTGATCGTTCTCGCATTCGCTCGCGGACGCTAAGCCTAAACCGAAGTTTGTCTACGGCAGGCGTTTCCACGCGAGGACGAGCCAACCGTCGTCCGCACGGCACGTCGTCAACTGTACTTTGCCGACCTTGGCCAATTCACCCGGCAATTCGGCCGGCTCGGCAACCGTCGATTCAGGGAACAGTTTCTCGAACCGCCGTTGAAGCATTCGGCGGATCATCTGCTGTCGGACGGACAACCGGGCCCCGCTTTCGGGATCGAATCCCGGCGGGAATACGGCCACATCGCCTTCGCGCACCAAGCGGATCGTGCCGTCACCATCCTCGATGCGGTACGTCACCGAAACGTTCATCCCGGGATAGCGGCTGCCCTCCCTTTCGTACTCGCGACCGCGAAAATGAACGGTCACCCGCCCCTCATCAAATTGAACGGCCACCGGCAATCGCTGCGAGAAGAAGATCGTCCACGGCGATTCGCCCTCCTCAGGCTTCAGTTCGTCCGGCACTTCGCCCAGCAAATCTGCCAAGCGCTCTTGCAATTTCGCCTCGTCGACGATCGTTCCCGCAAGCGCCACTCCCGCATAATTGTTGATGAACGTCTGATGCACGCGAACGACGAGGTCGCCGTCCTCGACCGGAGGGGCGTCGTTCCATGCGGCCGGATGATTCTGAATCGCCCCGACAACCTCCACGTACAGGGCATCGTCGCTCGTGCGAAAATCGCACCGGTTCGGGAACCATCCACGACTGAACAGCGGCTCGCGGAATTTCGATTCAAAGTTCGTCTGAGGCTTCGCGAGTTGTGCTTCGGCCTGTTCGTCAATCTGACGATTCAGTCGATATTCGGCCCGGCGTGCCGAAATGTACTCGGCTTGCGGCTTCTGTTTCGTCGCCCGCTTCCAGGCGATGCGTTGCGCCAATTGATGGTTGCACCGCATCCGAATGTCGTAAATATCGGTCGAAGTGGTCGCCTCGGTCACGGTAGGGGCAATCTCGATCCCCTCGGCGGTAACGCGAACGGCTTTTCGGGAAACGAACGGCGACACGGCCCTCGAGTAAATCGTGGCGGGACCGTTGTATCCGATCGTATCGGCGTCGACTTGCCCGCGAACGAGTAAATTCACGACCGCGGCATCCGAGCAAGGCACCAGCTCGATCGTTCGCGTTCCGGTGACATGCCCGGTACCGTGCACATCTGTTCCCAAGATCAGCTCGTGCACCGGCTGCACCGTATCGACCGGCTCGGTTGCGGCCGCCGCCAAGATCTCCTCGTCGATTTGTATCAGCAAATTGGGCTGCGAAAATCGTTCGGCAACGGCATGCACCAATGGTTCCGCTGCGGGAAACAGCGCAAGCCAATTGACCAAGGCAACGAGATCCGCCTCCGTATCGACGGAAGGCTTTGCCGCGTAGTCGATCGCCAATTGCGACACGCGACGCACCACCGCGGCAAACTGCCGATCGCCATTGGCAGCCTCCGCCATTTGCCGCAACGTCTTCAAACGGAAGATTGCGTCGGCGACATCGGCAAAACAGCGAATCTTCAGCCCCTCATAACCGGCCGTTAGTCGAGCGTAGGCAGTATCGAGCGTACCGGCATCGGCTTCGCCGGAAGCTATCTTCTCGAAGTCGCTCCATCTCAGGTATCGTCGCCAGGCGTCACCGCCGGGATCCTTCTCTAACCGCTCATCCAATCGAGCAATTGCCTCTGTTAAGACGGCTCGCGCTCGATGCAACTCCTCTTCGGTGGGAGGCGCATACGCCTGAACGACCTGGTCGGCCAAAGCCGCCCACTTGATCGCCCCCTGCGCAACCGGCCCGCTGATGTTGACTGGGGGAGCTTCCGCTCGTGCCGTGCACGCGAACACAACCGAGACGACAAGCACAACGGCGCCTGCGGGCATCAGCCCCCACATCGTCCCCCTCCCCCTGCCGGGTGAACTATTCATGACACACTCCCTTGAGATTGAGCTGACTCCGTAACCCAACATCGGCCAACGCAATTCCTCTACTCTTCCCGGTTTCTCTTTCCCGCGAATTTCGGGGATGGTTCTCGGCTCATCTGTGCCGATTCGGCAAACGACGCAACCCTCCAGAAAGGCATGGGAAGCGGCAAAAAGCCCCCAAACATTCCAGCCGACGCCGACTGTAAAAATAACGCAACCCTTTGATTTTTCCAAGCGTTTTGGGTAGAAGGGAAAGATCGGGGTGCCGGCAGGAAAGTCTTGCGACAGTCTCCGGCATACCCAAGGTCGCGGAATTCTCGGCAACAGTGCCGGCGCAAGGTCGCGAGTCTCACGGCAACTGAGACTCGATATCAAGGCGTTGTTTGGAGCTTCCTCCAAACGGCCGGTCGCGTCTGCCTGGAACGTTGTCGACGAGCACGGATGCGCCCCCGGCGGAAACCGGCGGCGTCAAGGTCGTGTTGTCCCGGCTCGCCAGACGATTCCGGGCGTCTTTGCCAGGGCGCTGCTCAGCATTCGCCGCTGCGATGCTTGATCGGAACTCGATCGCGAGCGCGATGAAGCCTTCAGGCTCGCTCGTCACAAGGCGGCAGACGCCCGAACACCTTTGCGATGTTGACGGACCGACCTTCGGTCCGCTTTCCGGTTTCGACTATCGAAAAACGGCCCCGTGAAGCCGTTTTTGCATACGTACGTCAACGCACGGAACAACACAAGAGAGGTACCCCCCAAATGTCGCACAACCATTCAGGCGATGTCTTTCGGTGTGGTCGCGTTTCGACCGCGATCCGCTTCTACGTTTTGGTCACCGGGTTGACTATCGCCTTAGGCACTGCTTTACCGACCGGAAGTTCGAGTTTCGGGCTCGAACCTACTGCAACGGGAGCCCGCGATTGGTTTACCGATTACACGACGGCCTACAAAGCGGCAGACGCCGACAATCGCCTTCTGATCGTTGCGTTCTACGACGCCGACGACTCGTGGTGCGAAGAGGCTCGCGCGCGGCTCGTATCGTTGCCCGAGGCGCGTACATTTGCCGAAACGGCCGTGTGGGCAAAAGTTCCTCTTTCGACCCGGGTGAAATCGAACGGCACACTCCATCGAGTGCTCGAATACCGGGCCTTCCTCGATTTGCACGAGGCTCCCGGCTGGGCGGTGATCGATCTGCGCAGCGACGGATCCGATAAAGGTACGGTATTGCGCTGCATTGCGAACCCGACCGAAGAACCGATGACCGCCGTCCATCTTGCCGCGCTGGCCGACGTGGAACTCCCCGTCGTTCCCGCAGGTTGGTTCGTTCCGGCCGAGGAAGAGCTGCGTCGATTGCCCCTTCCATGGTTGACCGACTACGCCGACGCGGTCTGCCGCGCCAAGGCCGAAAGGCGAATGCTGCTCATCTATTTCTACGCAGACGAAGGCGAACAAGCCGAATGGTGTCGCCGATTCGAGGACGACATCCTTTCGCTGGGCGACATCCGCAAACGCATGCAGTCCTACGTTCTCGCCAAGCTGCCGATGGACGCCGTAATGCACGACGAATCTTCTGTCGACGAGAACGAAAACCAGAAAGGCGATGCACGCGAAATCGTTATTCTGGACCACCCGTCTTTCGCCGAGATGCTCCATCTGCCGGGATTGGCGATCGTCGACTACGCCTCGGAAGGTGAAAAGTACTACGGAACGGTCGTAAGCGTGTTTCCCTTCCAAGATGGACACGTATATACGCACAAAGAGATGAACGTCATCTTGAACCTGCCGCCGGCCACGCTGACGCAGCGAACGATGATCTATGCGGTTCGCGTGCATCCCGAGCATCCTGCGAGTGCCGACGGCAAGCTCGACCGGTATTTGCTTTCCGAGGCCGAGAAACACTCGCTTTATCAGGCCCGCATTCGCTTGCAAGGACACCACAATTGGGAGCAGCGATTCCACCGCATCAGCGAACACATCCCGCCGGGCACCTTGGCCAGCGAGGTATGCGCGGAAAGCTGGCCC
This sequence comes from Thermostilla marina, assembly GCF_054657455.1. NCBI lineage: Bacteria > Pseudomonadati > Planctomycetota > Planctomycetia > Pirellulales > Thermoguttaceae > Thermostilla > Thermostilla marina. The sequence goes on from NZ_BAAHYR010000001.1 coordinate 3,697,436, forward strand.
GGACAACATCTACTCGAGTCGGCCATCGAATGCGTACGGTGCTGGCGGCTGTCGCCGGGCCATTGGCATGCCGTCAGTTCGCCGCAGCGGGTCTTCGGTTACGACATCAAACGAGGCTCGAATGGTGTGTGGTACGCGACCGGTATCTTCGGCGGATACTACAATCACTGACCGGAACGAAAATCCGTCGCTTGTAAACAACGGTCGCCGGAAATCCGGCGGCCGTTTTCGTGTACCAACCGTCACAAGCCGCGGCGCGTTATTCGAGCCCCTCGGAGCCGGCAACGGGAATCACCGCGCCGTCGAACTCTCCCAACCGACGGCGAGGCAGAAAGCGGGGTTCCACCGCAAAGTTGAAGCCCACGCTGTCGCGACTTGCATCGACGGTGACACCGGCAGTCACCAGGAACGATTCCCCGATTCGCGTTATCGAGAAGTTCTGCCCGATGTTGTTCGCCTCACCGAGATCGATCGACATGCCGAGCGTCGACAGCCACTTTTCGCTCATGCGGTACGAATACGCACCCGACAAAATCGTGCTGTGAATCGGTCCGTCGAGGAATCGCAACCCCAGATACAGGTTTCCCCGGGGCGGGCGACTGAGAAATCCGCCGATCGTCCAAAGACGCTGTCCCGAATCGAAAAAGTCGAATAGCCCGTACGACGTGATCGTCAGCCGGTCGCCGGGATGCCATCGGAAATCGTAATCCAACAAGCCGACAAAGCGTCCGAAGTTATCGCGGGAAGACTCGGGATAGAAATTGACGTGGGTATCCAGCGTCACCCAATCGACGATCCGTTCCTGTCCCGGCATGCCGCGTTTGGTTTGCCAGCGTTGTCGAGCTCCCAATCGCAGCAGCATGAGATCGTCGGCAATTTCCAACCCCGGGGCTGTCACCCACCCCGCCATGCCGGATCTCAACGCGTACGAACGTTCATCGAAGCGATACGGTATGGGTGGGCCGCCGAAGCCCGTACCGGGCCCATAGGACAAAACCGAAAACCGCCGTCGGAACGCCTCGATCGAGTTGTCATCCAAGGAATCGTACAGGGGCAAATCGGTCATCTCGGCGCTGGAATCGGCCCAGAAGAATTCCGACTCGAAGTTGACCTTGTGGGCCAGACCGTTGAGATTCCACAATTCGCTGGCCACATACGGATTGACGGACCACACCGGCAACGACGCCCGGATTCCCAGTTGACCATACGCCCGCTGAAAATCTTCGCCGTAACGGTCTTCGCCCCAGTGCCCCAGTTCTCCCAGAGCATAAGGCACGATCTTGACCGGTCCGAGCAAGAAAGGCCAATCCAGCTCTTGCCGAGTGACGACGCGTTCCCCCGCCGTCGACAGCGGATCGCCCGTCAGGGCCGAGGTTTCCCACGGCAGGTACGAAAAGGCGTTCTCGGTTCCCGGATCGTCGGGCGTGCCGGCGGTTCGCAATCGCGCGTATCCCACGCTGGTATGTTCATACCAGGTGAAGGTATCGCGTAACAGCGGTTGCCCCAGCCAGTAGTGATCGAACCGCGGCAACCAGTCGGTTTCGGTCACGAAGTAGTTCGTTCGGTAGTCGATCGACAACGACCACGCCATGTTGTCGATCGTTTTCTTCAGCTCGACGCCGGTCGATTGGTCTTTCTGCTCTTCCCACTCCGACTCGAAGTACTGCTCGAGAAAGTTGTAATCGCTGACCAGCCCGACCTCGGCCGTCAGTTGATAGTCGCGCGGCAAGTATTGGCGATGCTGCCACAGCAGGCGGTATCGATAGTCTTTTTCGGGAGCGATCGCCCGCCGATCACGCCCCAGGTCGTCGTCGCCGTGATCCGAAATCGCCCAGAAATCGAGCAATCCAGCGGCAAATCCGGGAATCCCGAAAAACCGGTCGCGGCTGTACGTGAACGTACTGCCGTACCCGAAACCTCGCTCGCTCATGTAGTCGAGGGAAAGATCCCAATCGGTGCCTTCAGGCTTATTGCGAATGCCCAGCAACTGGTACACGTCCCAATTCGTGAGCACCTGCGTCCCGTAAATGTTGTCGTTTTTCATTTGAAAGCGGCGCAGGTAGTACGACGGTTCGGTCAAATCGGTCGCCAACACCGGCCACCAAAAGACGGGCAAGTCGCCGAGGTAAACCACATTGTCGCGACTGACGGCCCAATGACGATGTTCGATGATCGGTTCACCCGTTTCCGCATCCACGCGGGGAATACCCGTCAACGGATCGATCGCCGGTTGCTGCACGTCCTCGACATAAGCTGCGCGGCTTTCCAACCGGAAACCGGGCTTACCCATGCGGCTGGATGTGATGAACACGTTTTCGCCGAAAAACCGATGTTGATCGAGCTGGCGAAGCACGCTCGCCCGTAATCGAAGCATTCCCTCGTAATTCGGGACGGGCGTAAGCATCTCGGCATTGAGTACGATGCCGACGTTCCGCGTGACGTCATAGTACATGCGATCGGCGTAAATCACGCGTTCGCCCTGGCGGAAGACGATGTTGCCTTCCATGTAGATTTCCAACGGCACATTTCCGTCGATTTCGCGGTTGCCCGTCAAATCGGGCTCTTCCTCCGCCTTCGTCCAAATCACCAATCGATCGGTAGAGACGTCGATCGCTCCCACGTAATCGAGGCCGTCTACCACGAGGTTCACCCCCGCGTCGATCACGGCGATCCACTCGTTCGTTTGCGGATTGGGAAACCATTTCGCCTGAACGGGCACCTCGCTACGAGGAAAGACGCGAATGCGCCGGGTTCCGCTCGCCTGCGCGGGGGCCCCCAACCAACCTTCGGTCATCGACGAATCGGAATCGACGAGATATTGTGTCCGCCGCACGGCGTTGTCGAATTCCGCGTTCTTGCGGGCAGTCGCCCGGACAAAGACCGGCGGCATGGGGTTCGGCTCCCCGGCCGTCTGCTCCACGTCGACGAACACCCGTGCGTGTGTATCGAATCGACCGTACCACGTGCGATCATGCAGCTCGGCCCGTGGATGCCGACCACCGCTTTGCGCCGCGAAGTCCCCTTCGAAATAAGCCAACAGATGCGCCCCATTCGAGGACGATGCATGCGAGCTTCCCGAATCGGCAGACGGCGGCCCGGCCTGCCCCGCATCGCCCCGCAAGTTCCCCGCCGAATCCGACACAAAGAAATCGCGGTCGTCGTCCAGTCGGTCGATCCAAACGACGGCCTCATTTGCACGGTACACAATGTCGTCTTGTTTCAGTTCGACCCGGCCGCGAAGAATCCAGACGTCATATTCCCCCAGACGCCAATGGTTTCCTGCTTCGGCCGAAAGATAGATCGGCGAAGCGGGGTCCGGTTTGGGCAACGGCGATTCCTGCGCCCCGGCTACCCGTGTCGCCCAAACAACCACGAGAAGCGCCGCTGCAATCGAAAATCGGTACCCGATACCCGCACAATGAGCGCGCACACCCGATGCCGAAGCCCGTGCTCGGCTCGGTCGATCGCCGCCAGCCGGATTGTCTTGCGGGATGATAGACAAGATCGTGCGGCTCAGTTCGCGTCCGTGCTATTGTTCGCGGCTCCCGAGAACACTTGCCTGCGTCGAGAAAACTCCTCCTGGTACTGCGTCCGGCGATGTCTTCGACGAGCCCGGGGAGTTCGGGAAACCGCGTTCGACCGTCATGTATCGGCTCACCATTCCCTTGGGAGCGAGGGGGATTATAGGGAACGCGTTTCATCGACACAAGAGAAACACTCCCCACCTCATTCTGCACATCCTTCGCATTTTTCCAAGTTGCCGCATACCACCACAGCCGTCCATAACCACAGCACCGGCATCAACGGGGCGCGCATGCGCATATTGCTCCAAAACAGGGTGTGAGCCCCTGATAATGCAACCGCGCACGCAAGTCCGGGCCAAAGAACCCATCCGTTCTTCCACACGCTGCGATACTTTGAATACCGCCACCGGCGAAATATTCCGAGGACGAAAGCCCCCGTCCAGCCGAGATACCATGCCCCAACCAAACCGCGAATCGCCGTTCTGTGCCACGACTCGTGCTCGTTCAATCGATGGGGAAGTGGTGACCAGAAGCGACCGAATCGAACGACACATGCCCACGCGAAGCCCGCCGGATCGTCCTGAATGGCGCGAAACGCCAGACGGTACGCCGTTCGATCGGCGCAAACCTCGTCACCCCGGCACGCCCGGCGTCGTGATTCCCAATGCAAATTGAACTCCTCGGCATTCCACACAGGGGATTCGCTGCCCCTCAAAAAGTCGTAGAACCACGGGTTGTTTGCCAGATAGAGCGTATAACCGCCGTGCGTCGTTCCCACGACCGGATAACCTAGTGCGAGGATATTTCGCCCCACCCACGGTGCCAACGCCGCTGCACAACCGGCTGCGATGACAACACTTACACCGACGGCTCGTTTCAACCGCCGAAGTCGCATCTCTCCCTTCGTCACGCCGACCACCGCGAGCAAGGGTAGCCCGACGATCCCGAGGGCCCCCCAGAGCAAGAACGTGGGGCGACACAGGCACGTCAGCCCCAAGAGGATGCCGGTGAACCCGCCCCCAAGGGCGATTCGCGGCCACGGAACGGATTCGCCGGATTCTCGCTCCGTGCCCAAGTCCCGGAACACCATGCGTTGGGTCGCTTCCCAAACTGCGACGGTCGCCATGACGAGAAAGGCCGCTGCCGTTTCGGTCATTATCAACCGCGATTGGGCCGCAAGCAGCGGATCGAGAAGCACCAGTGCCGTGGGTACCGCCGCGAACCTTCCCAAGCCGTGTCGGCATCCCATCACCCACACGAGCGCCGCCGTCGCCAAGCCGAGCACGAAATGGCAACATCCCAACCGAACGGCGAATCCCGGACGATCTGGGCGCAACACCGCCAACAACAGGGGGTACAACGGCGGCCGGTAGGCGGTGGGGCGGGTACCGTACCCAAAGACACCCTCGGTCACGAGGTTTGTAGCCACCAACCGATAACCGTCCGGATCGTCAGCGAAAGCACCGGGACCAAACACGAGTGCCGCGCGCAATATGATTCCCAGTGCCAAGCCCGCAATCGCGAGTTTGTGCATCCAACGGGTCTGATACGCAGAAGCGTTCCACGCCATCGGCTATCAGCTCATTGAAGGAACGGCAGTCGGCAAAAATGATCGCTATTTAGGTAATTTAACTCATACCTGAAGACGTCCCCGCGATTGTTTCCGCACTTCGCGCCGTCGTGGGGAAGTGCTATCCTGAGTTATCTGTAACGACTTCACCTCGAGCCGCATCCAAGCGGCAGAGGACGATGTAATCGTCGGGGACGTACACGCCGCATCGTCGTACGACCGCCAAGCAGCCTCGCGCTCGGCGCAGGGGTGGAAGCATTCGGCGAGCGGTGAACCGTTTGAGCTTTTGTTTTCCAGATTCCAATGTACGGAGTGAGGTACCATGCCCGCGACTGTCAACGTCGAAACCTGCAACGGTTGTGGTGAGTGCGTCGAGGCCTGCCCGTTGGACGCGATCTCGATCGAAAACGACAAGGCCGTCGTCGATCCCGATAGCTGCAGCGACTGCGGCGCCTGCGCCGACGTCTGCCCGACCGAGTCGATCACCGTCGAGTGATCCACCGTTCAACCGCCGGAGGCAAACGGAAAATACCGACGGAATTCACACATCGTAGAGACCGCGCCTGCAAGCGCGGTCTCTCCTTTTGCGCGGCAACGAACACTCATCCGCTCAGGCAGGTTTGCGGACACTCCACGTCCAATGTCGGTCGCTGGTCATCGTTACGGTTTGCGGATCGATACCCATCGCCTCCGCGAGCTCGCGTACTTCTTCCACCCGCAGTGCGGCGCGTAACGAATCGGCAAACATCTTCTGCTGAAAGGCGCTTTCGTTGCCGGTATAGGTCTGAACGAGCGATGTCAGTTCTTCCTCGTCGTTCGGTCGCGCCAAATCGCGAAAGAAGAACAGTCCGCCCGGCGCCGTGATTCGCCACGATTCCCGCAGCACTTCCGACGGTTCGGGAATGTGGTGCACGATACTGTTGGAACACACCGCCGGCACACTTCCGTCGCGAAACGGCAATCGCCGCGCATCGCACTGCACGAGGACGATTCGCTCACTCATCGAGTGCGTGACGACGTTTCGCCTGCCGACACGCAGCATGTGCCGGGCAATATCGACACCGACGACCTTTCCCGAGAAACGACTACGACACAACTCGATAGGAATCAGCGCCGTTCCGGTTCCCACGTCGACCGTGAAGTCGACGTCGCCCCCCGATTCCAAGAAGTCGCGAACGAACACACGATTCACCTCGGCGTGGTCCATGCTGTTGTACGATTCCGCCTCGGTCGGCGTATCCATCGCCTCGGTTTCCAACACACGCTCGAGCATGACGACACCTCGACCTCCCACCTGTAGCGTCACGATGCCACCGCGTCGGCGATCTTACCGTCGGCCGCGTCGTTTCGCAAAGCGAGGTCGCAGGCTTCACAGACCATGTCGCTGGTGACGGCCAACATCACGCGTCGCGGTGCGTTGCGTCGTTCACGCGACGTTCCTTCGAATCGCACGGCTTGAACCGACACATTCCCCTTGCCGTAAGGCCCGTTCCGTTCGGCGGGCATCGGCCCGTACAACCCCACGCAGCGAGTCCCCAATGCCGCGGCGATGTGCAGCGGTCCGGTGTCCGAGGCGACGAACAACCGCGCACGCCTAGCCAGGGCGGCCAGTTCCCGAAGCGACGTATCAGGAGCCAAAATCGCCGCCGATGCCGCCTCACGAACGATCGTTTCCGCCCACTCTCGCTCTTGCGATCCCGCCCATACGACGACGCTCGGCAACCCATGTTGTTTGAAAACGTATTGGGCAACCTCGGCAAACCGATGAGGGCACCACAATTTCGACGGCCACCCCGCCCCGGGATTGATGATTACGTATCCGCGAGGCGACAAGCCGACTTCGTTCAGCCATTGCGCAACCCGTTCGGCGGCGTGCACGTCTTCGGGAATGTCGAAAACCACTCTCGGACGACGGATCCCCAATGCTTCGAGCAGTTGGAGATTGTGGTCGATCACATGCGGGCCGACCGTTTTCACCAGCACGTTGTTCAGCCAAGAGCTGGCTTCGCGTCCCGCAGGCGGACAAAAACCGATGCGAAATCGCGCACCGCTCAGCCAGGCAGCCACGGCGCTCTTACTCAACCCTTGGACGTCGATCGCGATATCGAACCGCAACGCCCGCAGGCGATTACGTAAGCGAACGACTTCTCCCGGACGTTTCAACCAGCGGCGGGGAACAACGATCCGTTCGTCCAACGCCCGATGCCCTTCCAAAAGGTCCCCTGATCGCCCTTCCACAACCCAGGCTAAAAACGCATCGGGAAACCGCTCGCGCAAGGCACACAAAACCGGCAACGTGTGGATCGTGTCGCCGATCGCCGTCAAACGGCAAATGAGAATCCGCGGTCGCGCGGGCAAGGAAAGCTGCATCGGCAAGGCCCTCGATCGTGAAGTGCGGAAACTCCGTCACGACCGCAGGATACCAGAGAATCGCCTCCCACGCAGCGCCGATCGACGCGGCCGGGTTCCGCTAGGCAGTGCGTCGTTGGGCTTGTTGCTGCCGATAGAGCTGTTTGAGCCGCTTCTTCTCCTCTTTGGTGAGCTTGCGATTGGGTAACGACACCGGAACGGAAGCCCCGGTGGTGTTCTGGGTAGTCGTTTGTCGCGTTCGCTTGGCAGGACGCGACGGCGGCACCGGCTGGGCGTCGGCTGCGGCCAAGAATCCGGCCAAAAAAGCATTCGTTCCCTCGTTTGCGCTGCTCGCCCGCGAGAGTGCCGGGGGCGTCTTTCGCTTTGTCTTGCGTCGCACTGCCTTGGAACGACCGCGCGGGTGAGGCGGATGGACCACAAGCGTTTCCTCCGGCGATTGCCGCAGCAGCCTAGGCCCCCGAACGGGAAGAGACGGCCGCGACGCACGCCGAAACCACCGCCGAAAGAACCCGCGACGCGGTTCGACCTCGAGTTCACCCGCAACCGACCGGCGCAAGATAGCAGGCGCAGGATAGAACCCTTCGGCTTGCAGTAAGATGAATCGAGCATGTACCATCATCGCCGCAGCAATCAGCGTGTGCCCGGCCAACTCGCATCCTTCTTCGACCATTACCCGAACGGCGCCGCCCAACTCGGCAACCTGGGGCACTTGCGGAAACTGACTCACCGTGGCCGCCACGTAACACACGCCTGCCAGCAGGAATATCGCCGCTCCGACCCAATCGCGACGCATGTCGATCAACAGCCGAATTCCCACGGCCGACAACACCACCGCATAGAGAGCGATCCACCACAAACTCCCGTCGCCCAAAATGTAGCTGTGGGTGATCGACACCATCACGTCGCGAAATGCCAGATGCAACCCGGCCGACTCGTCGACAGCCATGAACAGCCACACGACGGCAGCCCACCCCCAAATGCGGTAAGTACCGGCATAGTCGTCGACGCGATACGAGCGAATCGACAAGACCAGGTACGCAAATAGAGCCGCGAACATCAGGGCGACGGCGGAATACACGCCGGCGAGGTTGGCCGGCCCGTCCAAATCGAAGCACTGCAACCCATTAGGGAAAAAGCGGTTACCGGCCAGGCCCAACGTCTGATAGGCCGCCAACAAACCCGCCACCGTGGCCCCCGCCAGCACGAGCAGCCCCCCGATGCCGATCCAGCGTCGCGGAATGTAATCGATCAGGCGGGGAAAATCATCCAGGAAGGATGCGCTCCCGTAGGCATGCACGACCAAGGGAGCTTCGTCCGCGTCGTATCCCGAAGTCGTTGCCCGACGATCCGGCTGGTGCAGCACGAGTTCCTGCAACACGCGACGGCGGCGTGCATCTCGTGAATGATCCCACAGCGGCATAGCGGTATTACCTTGTAAACGTGGGCGAACGAAAGGTTGGTGCTCTCTTCGCGTCCGGGTCCGATGGCAGGATCTGACGGCTTGCGGAGAGTGCCGCGCGGAGGCCGCCTTTGGTCGGCGCACTCGCGAACCCCGGCCGCGCCGATCGGCTATCTAGTCCCCCTTTCGGCCGACGAAGCGGCCTTTGTCCACCCGAGACGGGAAACGCGGTCAAGTCTTTCCAGATCCGCCCCGCAAATAGCACGAAACCGACCAAACCACCCCAAACTACCCAGTTTTCCTGCGTGCAGTTCGCAAGAATGACGCCTCCGATGCGAATACGCTGGAAGAGGTTGCACCGTTTCGGTATCCTAGGGTCAACCGCCGGGGGGCACGGAACCGGTCGAATTTGCCCCGGCATCTTGTCGTTCACAAGAGAGGAGTCGCCCTGATGTTCCCGTTCCTGACGGCTCAAGTTCCTCCCTGGATGATCTGGGCGGGCATCGCGGTTGTGGCCGGGTTGTTCCTGCTGGTGTTCATTATCATCCTCTTGATGTACGGCTCGCTCTGGTTCCAGGCGTACATGTCCAGCGCTCGGATCTCGATCCTAAGCCTGGTCGGGATGAGTCTTCGTCAGGTGAATGCCCGCTTGATTGTCAAAGCCAAGATCATGGCCGTGCAGGCCGGTCTCAGCAGCAGCCGCGAGGGCGGTGTGACGACCCGCAAGCTCGAAGCCCATTATTTGGCCGGCGGCAACGTGATGAACGTCATCAGCGCCTTGATCGCGGCGCATCGTGCCCAGTTGCCGCTCACTTTCGACCAGGCGGCAGCCATCGACCTGGCCGGGCGCGACGTGCTCGACGCAGTGCGGACGAGCGTCTACCCGAAAGTCATCGACTGCCCCGATCCGCGTTCGGGCCGACAAATGCTCTCGGCCATTGCCAAAGACGGTGTCGAACTACGCGTGCGCGCCCGCGTGACCGTTCGAACGAAGATCGAATCTCTCATCGGTGGTGCAACGGAAGAAACGATCATCGCTCGCGTGGGCGAGGGAATCATTACCTCGATCGGTTCGGCGAATACGCATCTCGAGGTGCTGGAGAATCCGGCGATGATTTCCCGAGCCGTCCTCGACAAGGGATTGGACAAGGCAACCGCGTTCCAGATCGTGTCGATCGACATTGCCGACATCGTCGTGGGGCAAAACATCGGCGCACGGCTCCAAGCCGATCAGGCCGAAGCCGACATGCGGGTCGCCCGTGCCAAGGCTGAAGAACGACGTGCCTTGGCGATGGCCCGCGGTCAGGAGATGCGAGCGAAAGTCGCCTACAATCGTGCTCAGGTGGTCGCCGCCGAGGCCCAAGTTCCCCTTGCCATGGCCGAGGCCTTCCGCCAAGGGCGTATCGAGCGATTGGCGTCGATTACCGGCCACGGACCGACGATGCCGCCTCCATCGCAAGGCTCCGAATAGAACCGGCCCGGCGATGCAGTCGGTTTGTCGAGCGCATGGCCCGGACCCCACCATCGGGCCGTCCGTCAGGGCGACGCTGCGGAAATTCCGAACCGCATCGGCGGGGCACCGCGCTGGTGTGCCCCGATGTCGGGCTTGCTCACTCCCTGGGGACTGAAATTGGGAATTGCTTCTCCGGCCGCCACGCCGAGACTCGTCGGTGAGAGTCGAAATTTGCCGGTCATCGTGTCTCGATCGAAGCCGGCTCCCGGTTCGTACACCGGCACACCGCGAATACCATGCGGTTCGGCACCGTCAGGAATCCGCCCGTTGTACAGATCGTAATCGTAATCATTGTTCGTGTTTTGCGGTGCTTCGCTCAGCGATCTTCCTTCGGGCGATCGTACCTCGAGAATGTTGTTCCGCGAAATCGTGTGTTTGACGATGCGATTCCCGCCCAATCCGCCGGTAGGCAACCAACCGTCGCCGCGGAACATCGTGTTGTGAAAGACATACGTATAGCCTCGAATCCACTCTTCACCGTGAGCGTACCCCATCTTCAGGAAGTTGCCGCCGCCTGCCTCGGGCTGCGACTGGCTGCGTTCGACGACGTTGTTCCAAATGTACAGAGGCCCGATCGAACTCGCCGCATTGCCGATCATCATCATCGACTGATAGATGTAGTTGTTCCACACACGGACATTACGGTTACTCCCTTCGATCTCGAGCCCGTCGTCCCAGCAATAGCCGATGAAGTTTCCGTAGATGTCGGAATCGTGACTGGGTGATCCCCGGTAGCTCGCGTTGCTCCCGCCGCCGATGACGTCGTTGTACATGTGTTCGAGGTCGGAAAAGCACTCGTTGTAGCGGATAACGTGATTTCCCGCCGTGTTGAACAGCGAGATACACTGCGGTCCGCGGGTATGGGTGGGATGAACCGGCTCGTACCATGTACTGCCGTCGTAGGTCGGATGGTGCATTCGGCAACGCTGCACGATCAACCGCGACAGCGTGGACGAGCGCGAAAGGATCGCCGAATCCATGTTGAATCCGAAGCCGCGTTCGGGATCGAGACGCCCCCAGTCGGAGATGTCGCAATCTTCGATCACGATGTCGTGTCCGCCGTCGATCCGAACGGCGCCGATCGGCGATCCGCTCTTGTTCGACTCGCTACCTGCTCCCTTGAGCGTGAAACCTCGCACGATCACGTACGACGCGTCGATCGTGATGCAGGCATCGTGCCGGTGTTTCACGTCGATGACGGCACCTCTTCCGTCGTAAACGCGCCAGGCGTCGGGAGATCCCGATTCGTCGATGACCAGCGGTTCGCTTCTCGACGTCACGCGAACCGTCTTCCCTTCGGGAAAATGTTCGTTCCACGTCGTGCATTCGCACCGTGTCGACCGATTCGTTCCTTCGAGCGTCAACTCGATTTCGTACGTCGTATTCGGCTGCAAATGAACGATGCTGCCGCGATAGTCGGCCAAGTCCTCGTCGGTATCGTCGATCGGATTGTAGCGCATCGGCAATCCGGCTCGCCATTCCGCGGATCCTTTCTCGCGAAACCGCACGAGAACGTCGCGTTCCCGCGTCCCTCCCGGCGGCGACCAGTACAACCCGATGCAGTGAAACGTCGGATAAGCGATCGGCTCCGTGACCGGCGGAGCCCCGATCACACAATCGGCACAGAAAACGGTCCCCAGGCAACAAAGCCATGCGGCCCAATGACGGAACATGATTCGTCCTCCCCCACAACGAAACACCACGGCAACACCCCTGTTGCCGACATCTCACAGTTCGATTGCCCGCCCCCATTCCGACACGTCAGGGTTGCATGATCTCGGGCAACCAAACCGGCAAAGACGCCGTTTGGGCCTTCGCCGCTTCCGAAACGGGAAATCCCCACTTTTCAAAGTAGGTCGTCAAGTCGCGACCTGCCGTCCGCGACAGCATCACGATGAACATGTCGCGTTTTTCATCGTCATTTCGAGGCCGCATGGTCGGAGGCAATTGCTGATAGGCACGGAACGTGTCGCGGTAAAGCTCCCAACCGAATTCCCGCTGCAACAAACGAAACGTCTGCAACCCCAAGAACGGATCCCGACGCCACTCGTCGAACGGCGCGCCTTTCGCCAGGTGCTCTTTCAGCCGTTTCTCACAGTACTCCCACCTCGCCTCTCGTCGCAGGTTTTGATTGCCGCACAACTTCTCGATGCAATAGAGCGTGAAAAAGTTGCACGACACTTCGACACTGCCGCCGAATACCCACCACGACGACTGATGGTTGTGCCCCAATTCGTGGAAAAAGCCCCACACGTCGCCGTGACCGTTTGTTCGCAGGCGTTCGAGGTCGACCATCACGCGCGCCGATCGGTACTGCACCATGATCGGGTATCCCGAGTGCATGTACCCGGCCGAAATTTGCACATCGGGAACGATTCGCTCGGGCGACCGCCGCTGAGTGGTGGCGGCCAATTCGTCCTGGCACTCCACCACGCGATCCCAGAACGTCATCAACGCCTCGGGATCGTCGAGATTGCGAATCAACTCCGCGGGTACGGTCAGAATCATCTTCCGGCCCGCCAATTCTGCCCATGGAGCCGGAAGCGATCGCAGTTCGTCGCGCCATTGTGCATTCGTTGTTCGCCCCAACACGAAGTACGGCGACGGCACAGCCCCCATGATCTGCACGGCAAGCGGCGTTCTCGCGAGCGCAGCGGGCACCTCGTTCGGCACTTCGATATAGACGAGGCCGCCGAAAGGATTCGCTGCACCGACGACCGGCTTGTCGATCGGCACGGAAAGGGTGATTTCCGAAGGCCGCTTCTTCGGTTCACGCAACCGATCCTTGTGACAGCCGATTCGCAATCGCAGGTTTGCTTTTGCCCAGGCCGGCGGAACCTGTACCTGCACCGCCTCACCCGGCGCCGCGTACACCCCTGTGCTGTGCCACCGCGGAATACTGCAATCGATGAGCACGTTTCGCACGATGCGCGGTGCATCTTCAGGCACGGTTCCCGGAAAGGCTTCGGCCGACGGATCCGGCGGCACGGCTTGCACGGGCTTATGCTTGATCGGCACGTCACGGCCCCAAGCCGCCCCCATCATCAACAGCGACGTGCTCAACGCAACCGAAGCAAAAAACCGTACATGCCTCGACCATTCGAAACGCACTCTCGACATGGCTTTCGTTAGACTCCTAAAAATCGAAGAAACGATGGACAGGCGGGACCTTCTGTCCGCGGATGGCTATTCAACGTGGAGCAACGCGCCGTTTCGAAACGGCCTTCGCCGTTCGACGAAAACGACATTGGTGAGCGTAATTGCACCGGTGCCGCAAAGCAACGTCGTAGGATTAGAAACAACGAACGCCGGAGCGAAGACGCATCACCAATGCAAGACGACGTCGAACGTTTCGCCCGTCTGAACAATCACCGGTTGATCCAACGTGATCACGACGCGTCGGCCTTCCTGGGTCACAGCATGCGGCAGCGTTCGCCCGGCGAGGGTCACTTCGGCTCGATCTGCTTCGACGCCTTCTGCCACATCCACGGCAAAGGTTTTCAATCGTAGTTTTCCCCAAAGGGGCGCGACGGTACACATTCCCTTGCTTTCCGTCCACAGTTGCCGGTAGGTGCCCCATCCCTCGGCCGCGGTGAAGGCCGCCTTGAAGTCCTCGGGCCGAATGCGAGGCGAGAACGCCATGTAGCCCTTTGGACCATGATATTCGAATCCGCACGCGGCGATGAAATGGCCGTAACCGGCCATCGAACGGGAATAGTGGATTCCCCATTCGATCTCACACCACGGATTCCGTTTCGAACCGTGATAGCGATCGTTGTGCATATACCATACGTGGGCCAGGGAATGATACGGCATTCCGTGCCACATCATGAGGCTGGTGGCCGCATACTCGTAGCCGTTCTGGCATTCGTTGTTGTAGGCGGCAAAGTGCGGATTGCCTTTCTTGAGCACCTCGCTTCCCCCGCGGGGCCACGTGCAAGCGATCAGGCCGCCTTCGCCCGGCATCGCAAACCATCGACCGGCGGGATGCGCTTCGCGGAACGGTCCCACATCCGTCGAGAAGTTATATCGCCACAGTGACTCGAGCGCCGTTCGCACCTTGACCGGATCCAGGATTTGCCCCAGTCCGACCTGGTACGCCCAGCTTTGCCCGAAGAGCTGGCTGTATTCGCATCCGTTGTAAATACCGGGCGATTCAGGATGCTCCGGATCAGCCTCGTGGAAGAAGTATTCGCCGTTGAAAAGGTGGTTTTCGATGTACTCACGTCCCTTGTCCGCCGTTTGGCGACAGAAAGCGGCATATTCATGATCGCCGACCTCGTCGGCCATCTCGGCCGTCGCCCGCAGTGCCGCCGTGTAATGCAAGCTAAGCCACGTGACCTTTCCGTACCATGCGGCATCCAATGTGTTGTGTTGCGGGCCGGTCAAAATGCCGTCGTGATCGGCGTCACGTGCTTGTGTGAGCCCCTGCATCGCACGTTTGACGCCTGGATAGACGCGTTTCAACCACGAATCGTCGGGCGACATCTGATGACACAAATACGTCCTCAGGATGACGCCCGATTGTCCGTCGACAGCCAGTCCGCCGGTAAACCAGCGAAAATTGATGATTCCGTCGTCGTCCATGGCGCCGCCGTCTTTACGATGGCGAAAGTCGACTTGTTCCCGCAAACTCTTCTCCAAGTCGGGAAACAGCCTTCCCATCGCCTGCACGTAGCCCCAAACGTGCGTGCACGTCCCAGGCCCTTGGTTTCCGCCTTCCGTTCCGTAGAAGAGCCGATCGCGGAACAACGTCGAGGTACTCGACGCCAAGATCGAGGTGTTCAAGAACGTGCGATCGAGGAACCAATACGGCAACGTCGAATCGTACCAAGTCTTGCGCCACAAGCGAGTGGTCGAGGCGAGCTCCTCGAATCGATCGATGACGAAGTCCGAGACGGCTGCTGCATCGACGAATCGTTTCGCGTAGTAACGGGTTTCGGGCTTACCTTGCAACACGAGTGTTGTCGGAAAGTGCCACGTAAGCAGGAATGTCACCTGTCGTTTTTCGCCCGGGTCAAGCGACACTCGCCGCCCAAGTTTGCCGACGAACGGTTCGGTCGCCGACAGCGAACATTCCGTATCTTCGCCCGGCAGTGCAAATGTTTCTCCCGGACCGCCCAAGACAGCCAACGTCATAGTGCCGAAATCGGGCAACGATTCGAGATCCACCGGTTGCGTCGGGCGATCGGTCAGTACGATGTCGTCGACGAGCACATGCCCCCAGCCGCCCGTTTCTGCGTCGACGATTTCGATGACGGCCTGCTTTCCCTGATACCGGCTAAGATCGAGAACCGCCGGCGCAAGCGTCTCGGAATTCCTGCCGGTGGCGGCGGCAACGATTCGGCCCTCGACAAGCACGTTCACGCACGTCTTGCCGGGATGATTCCCGCCGCCGATCAACAGTGACAAGTATTTTCGGTCGATCGTAAACGGCTGTGACGTCAGCTTGCCGGTTGCACGATCGCTGACGCGCGAAGCCGTGTTCCCGTACATCGAATCGGCCAGCCGTTTGCCGTGGTATCCGCGCAACGGCTGCTGATGGTAGTTCGGCACGCCGTCTCCGGTGAACGCGTCGCCCTGGATCGTCCAATTCACAAACCCTTTTTCAAAATCTTCCAGCACGATATCGTCGCGCCGCGTCGCGGACGAATCGGCTTTTGCCGCCTCCGCCGTACACACGAGCCGCAACCCGCCGTTTTCGAGCGGCTCGACATGGTTGCGCAGTGTTCCTTCCAGGCCGCGTTTCCGCGATCCGATCAAGACTGCATTCTCCATCCATCCGCTCAACTCGACGGCCACCTTATCGGCCGAGGTATTCTCGACCGTGTAACACAGTACGGTCGCGGGCAAACTCGAATCATCCAAATCAAGCGGAATGAACGGCGAAAACGCCTCGAGACGCACTTCCACCGGCAATTCCGGGTCGCGGTACGTCACCTCGCCGATGGGATACTGGCCCAGAAAGGCGATATCGCGAATGCCGTCGCGATCGAGTGTCTTGGTGATTTTGCCTTTGTCGGTCACGACACTTACGGCAAACCCCTGCTCGATTGCGAGAGCCCCCTTTTCGTTCGGTTTGCTGCGTTCGTACGGATACTGATACGCGTCGACCCCCTTCAAATGGCCGATCTTGTAATTGAGATTAAAGATATCCCAAAACCACAACTTACCGTCGCCGCCCAGGTACAACTGGCCGGCGCACAATCCGCCGATCGGCATGCCGATGTACTCGAAATTCTTCGAGTTTTCGCGGGTATAGATGATCGGTTTTCCCCGAGCCGTCAACACCTCGGGAAAGCTATCAGGGAATCGCTTCACGACCTCCGTCTTTCCCCCGTTGTCGAGCATCAGGCTTGCCATGATTTCGTCGGGAGACGGATGATTCCCGATTTCAGCCGCATAGCTCGTCTCCATCACGGCGGCAAGGCAACACACCACGACGGCCGTCGTTACAAGTACCCGCGTCTTTTTCTTCATCATGTGTCTCGCATTCAATACATACCCCAGTGAACGCACCATTCGACCTCGCTCGTTTACCACTCATAAACCCACGCGTACGTCGTGTACGTGGTCGGCGGCGCCCTCCAGGTTTGCAGCCGAGGATTGTGGCGTTGATTCCCGATTTGCTCTCCGCAACGCAGTGTGAGTCGTAACCCTTTTTGGAAAAAGATCGGATCTTCCTCGTGAAACCGGTATGCCGAAAAGCTGTGATCCTCTTTGTCCATGTGCGTCAAGCCGGCAACATCCGTGTGGTACATGCCGCGGTTGAAGAAATACGTGCCGAGGAAGTAATCTTCCAGCCCCGAAGAGAGCAACACCGGGTCGGTTGCCCCGTCAAAGTAAGCACGCACACAGCTTTCCAAGAATGTGAACGCCGTGCTGCGGGCCGCGATCGTGACTTGATAAAGCATTCCCGCCGACTCGACATCGACGATGTCGAATTCCTCGAGCGGCTGGGCGGTGTAGTTCTCTCGCTTGTAGAGATGCAGCCGAGCCGTCTCCGGCAATCGCACGCCACCGAACTCGATCGGCATGTTTTCGACACCGCGGATGATGTACCAGAATCGTTTGTTCTTGTCGTCGCCGGGCGCCAATTGGGCCGTCACCCGCACACTCTTTCCGAACGGAATTCGGTACGTGTTGTAGACACCCGACGGTTGCCCCGTCTTGCCGATGCGTTTCGTTCCCCAGGGGGCGAATTCGTCGCGGAATCCGATACCGTGTCCCAGGAATAGTTCGAAATCGATCGAGGGACTCTCCTCGCCGTCCACATACACGCGGATTCGCGTCTCTTCCCATCCCGGCCAGTTGCCGCCGAACCACATGTGCGTCAAACAACCGGCTCCCTCGTAGGCGAACAATTCGGCCTCCGTCTTGCTTCCCTCGGTAAACGGATACACGGCTTTGCCGGAGGTTCCAAACGATTTCAATTTCGCGACATGAGTCGACGGCGATTCGGCCGAGACGCCGTGTCCGACAACCAAGACGGCTATCAGCGCCGCTGCTGCATACAGCCGACACTTCGAGAAAACCATTTCGTCGATCATTTTCGGCTCCTGTTTGCGCACAATATGCCCCTGATACGTCGTCGGCGACAACCGCCGACGCGCTTCGGAATCACCGCAGATACGATTGCCGGTCACCCGATACCGACAACCGCTACTTCTTCGCGTTCTCGAGCAGATCGACCATCGCTTCACCGAAAGCGTAGCCGATCAACGAAAAGATTTTCGCGTTTCCCAGGTAGTGATAAGGGGGCTGATTGCCCATCTTCGAGAACTTCTCTTGTGCCTCGGGATTGGTCCATCTCCGCTTGATCCAGTACGTTTTGACCAGATCGGCGGCAATTTTGTCCCAGTACTTCCACGTAGGCACCGAGGCCACATTGCCTTTGAATTCGGGGTAGTCGGCGACCGCCGCCTGGGCCTTGCGGATATCGGCCATCCGGGGATTCTCTTTCGCCGACTCTTCTCCCCCCACGCCAAGTTGGCCGACGACAAACGGCGCGTTCGGCACGCCCAAGTCTTTCCGCAAGTCGCGGATGAAACACGCCATGTTCTTTTCGTAGGCGGCGACACGATCGGCATTCACATAGTCGTTCCATCCCTGGAACCACACGAACCCTGCGATCTCGTATCCGCGATCGTCATAGTCAGGAATGATCTCCGGAAGCGCCGCTACCGCCTGCTTGACGATCTCGATCGTTTGCGTGTAGTAGGGGCCGACCTCTCCTCCGGCGCTGGGAGGCCGGAAATCGACGTCCAAGCTTTTTCCGCCCCAAGCGGCCTTGACGATCAATACGGGGTTTTCGAGATAGTCGCCCACAACGTGACCAAAAAACAGCTCCGGCCCGATCTTTTCGTCGTTGGCGCCAAAGCCGACGGTCAGCTTGCCGACTTTCAATTCGCCCTCACGACGCGGGTAATACACCCACACGTCGTCCCGTTCGACAAAGGTGCCGTCGGGCTTTTTCACCTTGGCCAGCAGATGGCCGTAGGTCGGATCTTCACCCAGCCAATCGAGCGTGCCGACCGCCCCTTGGCCCTGCATGTTCGATTGGCCGATGAGCACGAACACCTTGACGGGAAGATTGTCGGCAGCCTGTCCGCAGGCGGGAAACAGAAACAGACTCGCCAATACCAACGCAACGATTCGGGGGAACATCGTGGACGAACTCCTTCAAAAACCGAACTCGATCTCGACAACCTGTCGGAAGCGCAACACGTTTTCGTTTCGCCGTAACTGCGCCGCGCATCGCTGCCGGTTGCCGATATCGGGTCGGTCCGATCGCCCACGATGTCCTCATCGCAATAGGCGGCGGCCGATCACTCCTCGGCCGGCTCTCCAACGATCCCGATTTCGGCCGCCGACGCCCACGGATGACCGCCGACTTCCGACAACGTGCGGATGCGCACGTACCGGCCCGTTCGCGGGGAAAACTCGGCACTTTGCGGCTTCTTCGTTTGTTTGAACGTTACCTTAGCGGGCTCGATTCCGTCGAAGTCGGTCGAATCGGCCACGAAAACTTCGCATTCAGCAATCGTACCGTTGAAGCCCGAATCCTGCCGAGCCAAGTACGCGATCCCTCGAACGACATATCGCTTGCCCATATCGATCACCAGCTCGTGGGGATGACCATGCAGCTCCGGCGCAAATTCGCTATGCCACCACGTGGCGGGATCGCCGTCGATCGCGTGGATCGCCAAATGGCCGTTATGCTTCGATTCGCTGCTGACCGACACGATTTTCATTTGCCGGTAAGGTACCAATCCCTCTCGCGGCAAATCCGTTTTCACCTTGCTCTTCGGTTGCCCTTTCTGGTCGCCGAATTTCGCTTGCCGGTCTTTTTCGTTCAACTCGGGCTGAAGGAACGTCCCCGGCTCGGCGGGAACACTCGATGCCTCGGCATATGCGATCATCTTGGCGAGGATATCGGGATGCTCGGCAGCGACATTGGTCGTCTCGGAAATATCCTTCGACAGGTCGTAAAGCTCCCATTCGGCGTTCGTGCCGGGCTGGATCGCCTTCCAGTTTCCCATCCGAACCGCGCGCTGCTTCCCGTACTCCCAGTAAAGGAACTCGTGCTGTTGTTGCGCATGCCCGGCTTCATCTTCGCCGATCAATTCCGGCAAAATCGAAATGCCGTCGATGTCCTTCGGCGGCTCGACGCCCACCAGCTCCGCGATCGTGGGCATGATGTCGGGAAAATACCACAGCAGATCACTCACGCGCCCCGGCTCGATGTGTCCCGGCCATCGGGCGACAGCGGGCACGCGCAAGCCGCCTTCGTACAGGTTGCCCTTCCCACCACGGAATTCGACGCCGGTGATCGGATTAACATTCCCGGCATGAAAACCACGAGGATGCTGCGCATCGGCAAAGTACGGCGCGGCACCGTTGTCACCGGTCAAGAAAACCAGCGTTTTATCTTCGATCCCCAACTCCTTCAGCATCGCCAACAATTCGCCGACGTTCCGATCCACCATGTTCACCATCGCGGCATACACTTTGGCCTCGTGCGGCCAGGGCTTGTCTTTGTACAACTGCCACGATGGGTCGGTCTCGGGAATGTCGTGAATGCCGTGCGGCGGTGTGATGGGCAAGTAGCAAAAGAACGGCCGGTCGTGATTTTCACGAATGAACTTCTTGGCCTGTTCCCAAATCACGTAATGCGAATAGGTCTCGCCCACGCTCAAGCCGTGATTTCCGGGCAAAGGAACTTCTTTGCTGTTGCACAACAGGTAAGGCGTGTAGTAGGAGTGCGCATGCACCTGATCGTAATAGCCGAAGAAAATGTCGAACCCGTGTTTCTCCGGGACGCCCGTCGAACCGCGTCCGCCGATTCCCCATTTACCGAAACCGCCGGTGGCATAGCCCACCTGCTTGAGCATCGAGCCGATGGTCACTTCTTCAGCACGGATCGGGGTGCCGCCGGGATTGTTTCGAACAGAAGCGTGCCCCATGTGCTTGCCCGTCAATAAGGTGCAGCGGGTGGGCGCACAAACGGGAGCCCCTGCCAAAGCTTGGGTAAATCGAATACCTTCGGCCGCCATCCGATCAATGTTCGGCGTCTTGAAATGGGGATGCCCCATGCACGACAGCTCGTAATACCCCAACTCGTCGGAAACGATATAAACGATGTTGGGTTTGTCCGCGGCAGTCGCGAACCGGGCCGCCGAACCGCAGATAAAAAGGACGACCGTCGCCAGGATGATTGCCGAAAATCGACACACACTCATCGGGGAACCTCCTCCGGATGCGCCGACAACCGCTCGGCGACGCACGCCAAACGCGCTCCTCGCCGCCGACCGTGCATTGTCGACAAAGTAAAGCTAATCCGCCATGTTTGGTCAGTCAAGGATTTTCCGGCCACGCCGACACGATTATTCGCGCGATTGAACAACAACGAACAGCGGAAACACCGCTCTGCGGCAATTTGAAAAATCGCACCGCAATCTCGTTTGAGCGCCGCGAAGCGCACTAGCCGGCGCGCAATGACCGCCTCGACAATTCCATGTCGGCTGTATCCTTCGGCGCAGCAGGAAACTCACCGAGGAATTCTCGCAGGACAGCCGTTTCGCCCGAACGAAACGCCCTTGCTTCGTCACGAAACGGCGGCAAGGCACTGTTGCATATAGCGCAGACTGTCGCGAGCAAGGCGTTCGATACCCGGTGAATAATCGAACACTTCGACCGACACCCAACCGCGATAATCGATCTCGCGAAGCGCTTGGAAGATGGGTACGAAATCGACCTCACCGAACCCGGGCCCTTGCCGGTTCGGGTCGTTCGCATGGAAGTGCGCCAAGTATTGCGCGTTCTGCCGGATGACTTCAGGGATCGGTTGCGGCTCGGTCGACATCGCCTTGCAATCCAGGTGCAAACGGACGTTCGGCGAACCGATTCGCTCGATCAGTCGCACGGCTTCTTCGGCCGTCGTCAAAAAATTCGTTTCTTCAGGCCCAAGCGGTTCCAAGGCCAGTACGACGTTTGCGCGCTCGAATTCCGGCAGCGCAGCCGTAATCACTTCGACGGCGTGATCAACCGCCTGTTCGTAGGTCATGCCCGGCTCGATATTCCGCTGTTGCGGGGACCCGAACACGAGAACGCGACCTCCCAACTCGGCGCATGCGCGAGCCAACGCGCCCAGGTACTCAGCCGTACGCCGGCGCACGTCGGCGTCGGCGGTCGTCACGTGAAACCCTTCCGTCTTGGCCAGCAGCCAGTGCAACCCCACACATTCCAACCCGGCCGATTCGATCGCCTTACGGATCTCGGCCTTGCGTGCCGCAGAAAGATCGGTAATCAACGGCGCAAGCGTAAACGGCGCAATCTCAATTCCTCGATAACCGCATTCCGCAGCGAACGCGAATCCTTCCTCCAACGAACGATCTTGAAACGTTTCGTTACAGACGGCCCAACGCATGAGGATCGCACTCCTTGGCAGGTTCGGGGAGATTTCGGGGCGAAAGACAGCCGAAAAGATAGTGTGTAGAATACCGGCAAGGTGGCCCGTCGGCCACCCCCACGCCATCGCGAATCGCGGATGTAATCCGAGCGATCAACCTTCCAGCTTCACGTTACCGCATTGCCTCATGATCCGACCAAACGATCCGCCCGAACACGACCAGCTACCGCACGTGCACTTCATGCGATTGGCTTTGAAGCAAGCCAAAGCGGCTTTCGAGGCCGACGAAGTGCCGGTCGGCGCCGTAATCGTGCACCAGGGGCGAGTGATCGCCGCGGCCCACAATCAACGGGAACAACTTCGTGATCCGACGGCGCACGCCGAGATGATCGCCATCACGCAAGCGGCCGAATCGCTCGGCTCGTGGCGACTGGACGATTGCATTTTGTATGTCACACTCGAACCGTGCCCGATGTGCGCCGGTGCGATCGTCCAAGCCCGGATTCCGACGGTCGTTTACGGTGCCGCCGATCCGAAGGCCGGTGCCGTTCAATCGCTCTACTCCCTACTGACCGACCAGCGATTGAATCATCGCTGCGAAGTCGTTCCCGGAGTCGAGGCGGAGGCTTGCGGCGCGATCCTCACCGAGTTCTTCCGCCGCAAGCGGGCCGAAGGCAAGAAATGACCGGTCCGGTCGACGGACAAATAGCGTCGGTGTTTGTCATGCTTTTTCGACGCGGTAGCCGCGGTTGTTTTTTACCATCGCTTCCGCCCGCAACGTGATGACCGACTCGGTGCCGACATTCTTGTTGTCACGAATCTCGTTTTTCGAACTCGGCTTTCCGCCCAACAAGATCCCGCCCGAGGTCGTGTTGCCGACGATCTTTACGTTTCGACACGGCCCCCTACGCTCGGGTGAATGATCGGCGTCGACCATGATCGCCACGGTTCGATTCACACCGTCGCGAGACTTCTCGTCGACACGAATGTCGTTGTTTTCGACCAAGAGGCCGTCGATGCGACCCGTCTTGTACAACGAGAGATATGTGTTTCCACGATTCCCCACCAACACGCTGTCGACGATGGCCGAGTTGCAGTGGTTTTCGTGCATCAGGCCTTCGCCGTCGTTGATCTTGTACTTGCGGTCGGCCGCCCAATTGCGATACACCCGATAATCGTTGCCTTCGAGAATCCAGCGATACCCTCGCATCTCGACGGCGCGATTGTCGTTGGTCGACGAACCGGAGGTCGTCCCGATGCCGTCGGTCGTGGGACGGTACACGTCGTCCTTGAATCGGATGACGTTGTGCGCACAGACGACGCCGTCACCGGCGAACGCGATTGCCGCCCGTCCCGTCGAGTAGATGTAGTTCTCGACGATCACGGTTCCCTTTCGAAAACCGAACGGGTGTGTTTCAGGTGTGCCGCTCGGCTCCTCTCCGCCGGGGGCCCCGATGCAAAAATGGTTGACCTTGATTCCGGGTCGATTGTCGTAATCGAAAACCACGTCCATCCGCACCGGCCCGCTCTTCCCGCGCCCGCGAAGCACGTAATCGGGCATGACGAAATGATGATCACTGGGCGGCAGACGGTTGGCGGCCACGAGGACGTTTTCCTCAGCATAGATGCCGATCGCCGCAAAGTGTCTTTGCGTAAATCGTTGCCAAGGCTTTTGCCCCACGCTCAAGTTCGGCACGTCGGGGCTGCACACGGCGGCGTTGGTCAATACGCATCCGCACACGAACCGATTGCTTCCGCAACGGTGTTCTTCCGCCTCGGCAAAATGAATGTGCCCGTGATCAATGGCCAAAAACACGACCCCGCAATTCGAAGCGCCCGCCGGATCGTCGAGCACGATTCCCTTGAAGGCCGATGCGACAGGCGTTCCATCCCCCGAAAAGATCGGCATATATTTCGGGAACACGATGCGGGAAGGTGGTGCATACGCTTCGCTGCGGGCATCCGACTTCTCGGGCGCGGCACCGCGTAAAATGATGCCGTCCCGTAACCGAATCGACTCGTGGAAGCTGTACTCGCCGGGCGGAAAGTAGACCACACCACCGCCTTGGTGCGCAAGCAGTACCTGCGCCCTTTCCAGACGCTCGTCCCAGTTTGCGCCGTCAACCGTCGTCAAATCGACAATGCGATCCCAAGGCAGTCTTGCCGTCCAGGCTTGTCGGAATCGTTCCAACGGATCATCGGCAGGAACGTTGCGTTCCGCAGCAGCGGCCCGTCCCGATATCACCAGTTTCGCGGTAGCAACGGCACCTAGCCCGACCCCGAAAAACCGACGACGGTTCCCTTCCCACGTCATCGTTTCCCCCTTTCTCTGTCCGCCGTTCCAACGGTAGTTCGCTTCACGATTGTGCGGCTCGACTTTAGTCGCGTGCCGACGGCCGGTCAAGCAATCTCCCTGTTCCCACAAGATAAGCAACGCTTCGCGCGGCACATTGTCGACCGTCGACAATCGGTCGCGTGAACGAGCCGGTTCACTTCCACACGTGGAAATTCACAAGTTCGTTGAGACGCCTTCATCGTGCATGTATGATGCAGCGCGCCGTTGACGGCCGTTTTGTCGGCGAACTGCTCCCATCACTACGTTCGAGGACCAATGCCATGACGCGTTTTCGCCCCCGAAACAACCGGCGCACGAATCGTCGCACGTTGCTGAAAGGTGCCGTCGGCGCAGTCGCGGCTTCGTACCTGGTCGACGCCGCATCGGTGTTCGGCGCCCCCGCAAGTGAACGCATCCGCTTGGCACTGGTGGGATGCGGGGGTCGCGGCAGCGCGTTGGGCCCCGGCTTTACCGAACAGCCGAATTGCCAAGTCGTGTATGCGTGCGATCCGAACCGTCCCCGGGCCGAAAGTGCCGCCCGCACGTTGTCACAGTTGCAACCCGGCGTCGAATGTCGACCGCTGGACGACTTTCGCCGCGCGCTCGACGATCCCCAAGTGGATGCGATCGTTTCGGCGACGCCCGACCATTGGCACGCGCTCACAACCGTGTGGGCGTGTCAAGCGGGCAAGGATGTCTACGTCGAAAAGCCGGCCTGCCATTCACCTTGGGAAGGGCAACAGATGGTCGCCGCGGCGCGACGATATGACCGCGTCGTTCAAGTCGGGACGCAATCGCGCAGCGCCCCTTACGCGATGGAGGCCAAGCGATACATCGAACAAGGCAAGCTCGGAAAGATCCACTTCTGCCGGATCCTGAACCAAAAGGGGATGCCGAACTTCCCCTGGGAACCGGACCGACCGGCACCGCCCGGACTGAACTGGGACATGTGGAACGGTCCCGCGCCGGAATGCCCATACAACCCCACCTATCACCATCATTGGCATCACTTTTGGCGGTACTCCGGCGGAGATGCCGTGAACGACTCGATCCACCAGGTCGATCTGGCCCGCTGGCTGCTGGGTGTCGAACTGCCCAAAACGGTCCGTTCCGTCGGTGGGCGGTTTCATTCAGAAGGGGCAGCCGAAACGCCGGATACCCAAATCACCACCTATGAATTTGACGATCTGGTGGTCAGCTTTGAATTGACGTTGTACACACCGTACATGCTCAAGATCGATCCCGAGGTCCGTAACAGCGACATGTTTCCCTTGTGGTCGCAATGTGCCACACGGATCGAGATCTACGGCAGCGAAGGCGTCATGGTCGTCGGACGGCACGGCGGCGGTTGGCAGGTGTTCGACCGTCCCAAGAACCGTGAGCCGGTCGTCAAGGCACAAGCCTACGGTCGATTTCCTGATCCGGAACACAAAGCGAACTTCCTCGCGTGCATGCGGTCGCGGCAGCGTCCCAACGCCGACATCCAGATCGGTCACCGCAGTACCTTGTTGGTTCTCTACGCGAACATCAGCTACCGCCTCGGCGGCCGCGTTCTACACATCGATCCCGAGACGGAAACGTTCCGTGACGATGACGAGGCGATGACGCTGTTCCGCCGCGCGTACCGGGAACCGTACCGTGTCCCCGATGTACGCAACGCGTAACGGCGGAACGTGTCGTTCCTCTTGTCGGTTTCCACTCGCAATCGGTCGAAGCGGTACCACCGTGAATCTTTCGCCGGTCGATTCCGTCGGATGATCCGGTAAGTTTTCCTCTTTGCCCGGCAAGATGTAGGGATTGAAGCGGCGATTCGGTGTCGATCGTTCCGCCCGCGGCAAGTCGCGCGATCACCGCGACACTACCGCGATTTGCTCCTCGGCTCGTCGGTCGAATCGGATCAGGCCGAAGACAGACGTAGGAAAGACTTTGCGCGACACCGACGGGCCGACGACGAACGTCGGCAATCGTGCTGTGGCGTGCGTTCGAGGCCGAAAGCCATGATCGTCGCTCAATTGGAACTATCGCCCGATGCCCTGCAATGGGTCTACCTGGTCCTCGTGTGGATCGGGTTCGGAGCCGTTGTGGGCCTATTGGCCAAGACGATCCTTCCCGGTCGCGAACCACGAGGCCCCTTCGGGGTGCTGGTAGTGGGCATATTGGGAACCATGGTCGGTCCGTTGGTGCTCACCTCGGCACTACCCTTGGAAAACTTCAACCCCATCAGCCCCCTCGGTTTTCTGGTGTCGATGGGGGCGGCGATCGTGCTGTTGATCGGTTACCGTTTCCTCCTGCTGGTGGCGGCCGACTTCTTTTTCGTCCGCGGGATCGACGAAGAAACGGACGACGACGAGTACGAATACGCCGACGAGGAATACGAATACGTCTATCGCTGATTCCGATCGCCCGCTCACCGGCAACCCCTGCCCCCAAATGGCTCGATCCTCAAAAAACGAATGACGAATCCCGCTGACGGAGCGCACCATAAAAGCCCGAGTGTCGCTAGCGTCTTTCGCCGGACGACTCGGGCCGGGTAATCGCCGGTCGGGCGCTCTAGGTCACTTGGCTTTCTTGGAGCCCTTGCCGGATGGGATCGGCTTCCCCTTTTGAGCCGCCAGTCTTTGTTCCGGTGACAGCTTCTTCCACTCGTCGAGCGGGTAGATGTGCTCGTTCGGCGTGGGCATCGGCGCCTTGATTGCCTTTTGCCAATCGTGGAGCGTCTTCAACAGCCGCGAGGCAACCTCGGGTTCGGCCTGAGCCAAGTTGTGCTGCTCGCTCAGGTCGTCTTTGAGGTTGTACAACTCCAGGCGACCATCTTCGAAGAACTCCATCAATTTCCAGTCACCGTCACGAACGACACCGACCGGCGTCGTCCGCCACGTGAAATCACCCGATCCCAAGTAACCGGGAAAGTGCCAGAACAACGGCCCGCGATTGCGTTCCGCCGGTGTCCCGCCGAACAGCAGCGAGGCGTAACTTACGCCGTCGAGCACGTAGTCTTTCGGCACCGGCGCACCGGTGATCTCCAACAACGTGGGATATAAATCGACGCTGTTGATCGGATCATGACACACAGTACCGGGGGCAATGCGGCCCTTCCAGCGAAAGATGTACGGCACCCGGATGCCGCCCTCGTGGAACGTCCCCTTGCCGCCGCGCAAGGGCCAGTTGTCGGTTACGTCGCGTCCTTTGATTCCTTCCCGCAAGTAACCGCCGACGCCGCCGTTGTCGCTCGAAAAGATGACCAGGGTGTTCTCGCCGAGGCCGAGTTCGTCGAGCGTTTTCAAAATCCGCCCGACACTCTCGTCCACCGAGGCGATCATACCCGCGTAAACCGGATCATGGTGTCCGCCGACAGGTTTTTTCGGCTCGAAATGCGCGATCCACTCTTCCTTGGCCTGCCAAGGACTGTGAACGCCGAAGTGCGGCAAGTAGAGGAAGAACGGGCCGTCTTTGTGGCGTTGGATGAAATCGATCGCCCGATCGGTCAGAAAATCGGCCAAGTACGTCCCCTTGGGATACTTGACGGGAGGATTCGTCGTGAAGTTGAAATGGCGTCCGGCCGAAACGATCGCTTCGTCGAACCCGCGAGCGGCCGGATGATGCTCGGGATCTTCCCCCAAGTGCCATTTACCGAACATTCCCGTGGCATAGCCGGCACGTTTGAGCGCTTGGGCGATGGTGATTTTTTCAAGCGGTAGTTCCGTCACATTGTCGACGGGACGCAACGGGCGTACCGGCCAAGGAAACCGATAGATTCCGCCGACGGTGTAAACGCCCGTCCGCGGGCCGTACTGCCCGCTCATCAAGGCCGCCCGCGTCGGCTGACAATTGGCCGCGCAGGTGTATCCGTCGGTGAAACGCATGCCCTCGGCCGCCATGCGGTCGATGTTCGGCGTTTCGTAATAGCGACTACCGTAACACCCTAAATCGGTGTAGCCCAAGTCGTCGGCCAAGATGAACACGACATTGGGACGCGGTGCCGCTTCGGCCGTCTTCCAGGCGCCGACCCCGGCGACCAACATACCGCACGAGACGACGCTCAACCAGGCAATGATCCAACGCTTCATAGGGGGAACTCCTCATCATCCGAAACACGGAACTTACGGCGGCGCAACGACCACCTTTCCACGGTTCCCCCGCTTCCCAACGCGGTACGCCGATTGCTTCTCACGCTACTCGGCCGGTTTGCGGACATGCGCGAAAAGCCACTCTCGCAATCCCGGCTCGTAATAAGCACGTTCCCAGATATTGTGCCCTGCCCCGGGGTATTCCGTGTAGCGCACGTCGGCCCCGAGGTTCTTCAATACGGCAACGACCGATCGCGAGCGGGCGACCGGTACCGCCGGATCCTTTTCTCCGTGAAACACCCATATCGGCACGTGTTTGAATTCCGCCGCGCGGCCGTCATCGGCACCACCGCACAACGGAATCGCCGCGGCAAAATAATTCGGCCGCCGCACGAGGATGTCGAACGTCCCGAAACCGCCCATCGACAAGCCGGTCACGTAGCGGCGATCGGGATCAATGGAAAACTCTTTCTCCAGAGCATCGAGGATTTCCAACGTCAACCGCATCGCGTATGAGGGCTTTTCAGGCGTTTCGTGCGGCTTGTCGAAGCTCCAGGCCACCTCGACCCACTTTCGATTCACAGGACACTGCGGCGCCACGACGAAACACGGATGCGCCGGGTCGGCGGCCAAGTGCAATACCTGCGCATGCTTCAGTTGCAACGCGTTGTCGTCGCCCCGTTCGCCCGCTCCGTGGAGAAACAAGATGAGCGGATACTTCTTGCCCGCATCGTAACCTTCCGGCACCAGCAGACGATACGGCAAGGATTCTCCCGCGTCGTTGCGATATACCCGTTTTTCCATGCGTGCACGTAACGTTTCTTCGACCGTTTCGGCGCGCGCATGCGCGGCCGCACACGCCGCCGTGAGTGCCCCCACTCCCATCAATGCAACCAGTGGAAACGTCGCTTTTCTCATCACTCATCCCTTACACAATGGCCTTGCGAATCCGGTTGAAGAGGATATCGCTCTGCTTCGGTCATCATTTATTTCAACGGCTTCAGTTCGATATTGCGGAAGCGGATCAGCAACGGCCCGCCGGGATGGATTTGCAACCCGATGTGTCCTTTCAAACCGACGCCGTGCGCACGGTGTGCCTCGTCGTCCAAGCGTCCCGCACCGTCGTAGTCGGCGACCGGTACGTCGTTAACGAACGTCTGAATGTGCGTTCCACGACACACGATCCGCATCGTATTCCAAGCATCGGGGTGCCGAGGATCGTCAGCGTGAAACCACTTCCACCCGCGGGGCGCGTGTTCCGGCTTGGCGTTGGCCGGCCGCCCCACGTCGGGCCATAACCACACCTTGGCTTCGCGGGTTTCGTCGTAGATGAACCCACACCGCCAGGGACCCGGCGGATTGATATCCACCTGCGGGCCGTCCAGCCAACCGGCCTCGTCGTCATAGCGACTACGCAACTGAACGCCGCTGTTTCCCCGCGAGGTCGAATAGGTTTGCACTTCGAGCGTCAGCTCGAAGTCGTCGAATTCGTCCTTGGTGAGCAGCCAGATGTAATGATGCTTACTGCCCTCGGGCACTTCGGCCGTAATCGTCCCGTCGACGACCTTCCAATACCCCCGCTTGTCGTCGTCTTGCGGCCGGCACTTGACCATCCAGCCGTCGAGCGACTTACCGTCGAACAAGCAAATCGTATCGGATGTTTCGTCCTGCGCCCGCACGGCACGACCGCCGCACACACAAATCGCCGTCCCGACGAAAATCAACACCCCAAGCAACCAATACCGAAACATGTCTGTTGTCATCCTCACGTGCGTACTCCTCGGCATCGAAAGGTCGGCCCGTTTCTCGCTGCCCCGACCGGTTTCGATCATAGTCTGCATCGCCGCAAATTGCACCTCTCCGACAACGAATCCAATTCGGCGCAAAAAAGAACCCCCGAAGTTTGCCCGAGGTTTCCGCTTCATGACGACTCGGACAAAATCCGGGGGCGACAACTCGGAATCCCCTTCAGTGGCGGAAATGCCGCCGGCCGGTGAAGATCATCGGCAGCCCGTGCTTGTTGCAGGCATCGATGACTTCCTGATCGCGGATCGAACCTCCGGGTTGAATCACGGCCTTCACGCCCGCGGCCGCCGCATGCTCGATCGAATCAGGGAACGGGAAGAATGCATCAGAGGCCAACACGGAACCGTCCACGCGATCACCCGCCTTCTTGATCGCAATCTCGACCGAGTCGACCCGGCTCATTTGTCCCGCCCCGGCCCCGACCAGCATCCCGTCTTTACACAAGGCAATTGCGTTCGACTTCAGGAATCGAACGATCGCCCAAGCGAATTGCAAATCGGCGGATAGCGTCTCGTCGGGCTTGGCCTCGGTGACGACCTTCCATTCCGAAGGATCATCGGGGCCGTTGTCGGCCTCTTGCATCAAGAGCCCGCCGTTGATGTAGCGATACGTCCATCGTTCGCGTTGATCATCCAGCTCGCCTACCTTCACCAGTCGCACGTTCTTGTGCCACTTCGGCTTGGTAGTAAGGATTTCCAACGCCCCCAATTGGAAGTCGGGCGCCACGATCGCCTCGATGAACAATCCCGGCTGTGCCAGCAGCTCGGCGGTTTCGACATCGACGATGCGGTTCATTCCCAAGATCGAACCGAATGCGCTGACAGGATCGCCCGCCATCGCCTTCTCGGCCGCTTTTACGAGCGTATCGGCCACCGCCGCCCCGCACGGATTGTTGTGCTTCAGCACGGCCACCGCAGGTTCATCGAAATGACGTACGATCTCGAGGGCCGCGTCCAGGTCGAGAAGGTTGTTGTACGACAACTCCTTCCCGTGCAACTGCACGCCCGAAATCAGATTCGGTCCCCGGCGATTCGAGGCCGCGTACACCGCCGCTAGTTGATGCGGATTTTCGCCGTAACGCAACACAGCCTGGCGACGGTACGTGGCCGTCAACGTCCCCGGGAACGGGCCTTCAGAGGTCTGTCCCGCAAACCATCCCGAAATCGCCTGATCGTACTTGGCCGTGTGCGCGAACGCCTCGGCTGCCAATCGTTTCCGTAATGCGAGGCTCGTGCCCCCCTGCGATTCGACTTGCGACAAAATCTCGGCGTATTGCAACGGACTGGTCGCGATCGTGACGAACGCATGGTTCTTCGCTGCGGCTCGGACAAGCGACGGCCCGCCGATGTCGATCTTTTCGATCGCCTGAGACTCGGTCACATCGGGCCGGGCGATGGTGGCCTCGAACGGATACAAGTTGACGACCACCAATTCGAAGGTCAGAATCTCGTGTTCCTGCAAGGCCGCCATGTCGTCTTCTCGATCGTGACGGCACAGGATCCCACCGAATACTTTCGGATGCAGCGTCTTCAACCGACCATCCATCATCTCGGGAAAACCGGTGTACGCCGACACGTCGTGCACCGCAATCCCCTGATCTTCCAAGTACTTACGCGTACCACCGGTCGAATAGATCTCGACACCGCAGGCCGCCAGACCACGTGCAAACTCGCCGAGTCCCAGCTTGTCGCTGACACTGATCAACGCTCGGCGGATCGGAAGCGTATCCATCGTTACTCCTTGGATCCCAATCGGTTACGACACACAACAAGCCGTGCCCGAACGCGCGACCAACCAAAAGGCTCAGTGTAGGGGGCCGCCTGACATCGGTCAAGATTCAACCCATCCATCAGGTGGGCATACCCCATCCCAGGAAGCTATTTACGGTTCGAGCACGACTTTCAATAGGCCTTCCGAATTGTCACGCAGCCGGCGGAACATCTCGGGCCCCTGTTCCAACGAAGCAACGCCGCTCAACAGCGGCGCAGTTTGGACGGCCTTGCGGGCGAGCAACTCGAGGCACCGCGGATAATCGTGCTGCGACGCACACGAGCCGGCCAACGTAATCTCCCGCGTGACCACACGCTGCAACGGCAGCTCCACGTTCGGCGTCACATTTCCGACGAGCACGACGCAACCTCCCTTGCGTGCAGCGTCGATCGCCGAAGAAACCGTCGGCTTCACCCCAACTGCCTCAAAGACGACGTCGGCACCACGCCCCTCCGTTTGCTCGAACACGGCTTCCAAAATGCCCGCGGGTTCCATGGCGGAGGCATCGAGCACATGATCGGCCCCGAGCTCTGCTGCAATCTCCAATCGCCGGGGTTCGAGATCGACGACGAGCACCTTCCCCGCACCACAAACCCGCACGGCTTGAACGAGCATCAGACCGATCGTCCCCGCCCCGAAAATCACCACAGTATCGGCCGGACGCAGCGGTGCCCGCTGAATTGCATGGAGTGCGATGGAAAGAGGTTCGACCATCGCGGCCTCGACGAAACCGACATCGTCGGGTAGCGCGTACAGAATATGTTCGGGCACGACGACGTACTCGGCGAACGCCCCGTGACGGCGATATTCGTCACACGATACGCCCAGCACGCGGCGTTGATCGCACAAATGGACGGCGCCGCGACGACAATACCAACACCGCCCGCAATAGATCGTGGAATCGAACGTCACCCGCGTTCCTTCTTTCCAATCACCGACGTCCGCCCCCAGCGCGACGATCTCGCCGGAGGCCTCGTGCCCCATGATGATCGGCGGAATTCGCCGGCCGGAGCTGCCGTCCATCCCGTGTACGTCGCTGCCGCAAATCCCGCACGCCCGCACGCGGATCAGCACCTCATCTTTGCCGGGTACCGGATCCGGCACTTCTTGGATTTCCAGATGGTTGTAAGCGGTCAGGACAAGTGCTTTCATCGAATGCGTATCCTCCGCGACGACCGGAAAACGGGTTTTTTCCACGTCGCTAGTGTAGGCGAGCGGTCGTGTAGCCGACAAGTCACAACCGAAGAATCAAGACACGCAAAATGCACAATCTTGGAAAGCTCCATCAAGACGAGCACAAAACTGCACTTGCAGCGTTTGGGCCAGATGAAGAAAATTCGCCGCCAACTTTACGACCGTTCACAATCCGCCTAGGAGAGACACACGTGAACCGAAGTCGCTTCCGATTTCCTGTTGTAGTTGTCTTGGGAATGCTCGCGACAGCTTCGACGGTGACGACGGGATGCTCGAGCTGGAACTTGCGCGGCGTCGCCGATCCTCCCAGCTCGCTCTCCATCCTCGCCAGGCAAGCCCGACAGGACACTCCGCCTACCGATGTCGAATCTTACAGCAGCCAAGCACAAGAGATCGAGCGTGACTTGGGCGCCAAATGAACGGGACACGATCTTCCGGCAAAGCCGGCACGGTGCCAATACGTTTCTACCAAAGCAAACGCGGTCCTCGGCCACGTAGCGACCGAAGACCGCGTTTCTAGGTCGTTACCGATGCCTCAAAGAGGCGTCTACTCCTTCCCGCCCTGCGCGGCACGGTACTCGAGCAGGATCTTGGGATCGGGCTCGTAACGTTTCGCTTCCTCTTCCGTCGGCACTCGCAACGGTCGAACAACACGGAAGCCCACGAACGGCGCGTCGGTCAAGTACCAGATGCTTTGCGGAATCTGCGGGTCTTGCATCTTCCAATCGGGGTCGGACCCACGCCGCGCTGCACTGCGGCAATCTTCCGGATCGTCCAGCCACGAACCGCCGCGGACGACGATCGGGTACTCTTTGACCGCCGGAACGAGCGGGTTCTTCACGGTCTTCCCGGCAAACGTTTCATACGCGTTGGGAACGTATTGGTCGAGAACCCATTCGGCGACGTTGCCGTGCATATCGTACAAGCCCCACGGATTGGGCTTCTTCTCACCGATTTCGTGGTACTCGTCGTCACTGTTGTCGTAGTACCAACCATAGTCGTCGAGATCGTCCATATCGTCGCCGAAGGAATAGGCCGTCGTCGTGCCGGCTCGACACGCGTATTCCCATTCGGCTTCGGTCGGGATGCGATAATAACGACCGGTCTTCGCCGACAACCATTTGCAGAAATGTTGAGCGGCGTACAGCGTCATGCAGATCGCCGGCTTGTTCCGCTTACCCATCTCGAACGACATGTCGGTGTAGGGCTTGGTCGGTCGGGCGACGGCGTCGGCCAAACGATCCCATTCGGTGGGCTCTTTGCCCTCGATCTTGCGGCGCTGAATGTCCATTTCGAACGACCAGGTTTCATACAAGTCCCAGGTCGTTTCGTACTTGGCCATCCAGAACGGCTCGATGATGACCTCGTGTTGCGGACCTTCGTCTTCTTTGCGTCCCTCTTCGTCTTCCGGGCTTCCCATGATGAACTTACCGCCGGGGATCGGGACCATCTCGATCTTGAGATCGGTGCCGACGATCACTTCGGCATAGGGTTTCATTTCGGCTTCGGTCTTGGCCTCGGCGTCGGGCACCGGGTACGGCTTCGGAAGCCACTTCAAAACCGGGTCCAGTTCAGGATTCGGCGCGCCCTCGTCGGCCAACGCAGCGCCCGCGCACAACCCCATTCCCAGGATCGCTGCCGCCGCAATCAGGCCGGCCCATGACTTCTTCGTCCACTGCATACAGTCGTACCTCGCTCCTGCAAGACAAAGGAAAATACCACTCCGCAGTCAGCGTCGCCGCGGCGAATCACTCTCCACCGAGTCCCTTATTCGCCCGTTTTCTCGGCGACGATCCGATGCATCATTCAGACTGCGACTCTCGACATCGGGTCGTCGTTTGCATGCGATTCCCGGAAAACCGTCAGCAAGATTCGCCGGGAGAACGTGCAACGACCGTTACGGTATAGGCGGGAACTTCCATTGGCGGTCGCCGCTTGAGAACCTCGAGTTCTTCCTTCGGATTCGCCGACACAGTCGCCGAAACCTGTTGTTGATCGCTCTATTCCTTCCATGATTCGGACAACGCCGACCGCACCACATTACCGGCTATTCCGACCGATAACCGAATGCTTATTGTACGTGACCGCCTCAAGCGATGCAAACGTCCTAAAAGCCCTCCCAAACGTTGTTCTTTTCCTGATTGCCGGTGTTTATCACAGTTTCGAATGACACAATCCGATTCCGGAATCCGTACGTGATTCGGCCGGTCCCGGTTCACGGCGACGGGCACAACCGGGGCGAGAGCACACCATCCTCTGTTCGTCGGCTACAATGGACGGCTGTGCTATCGCGCACTCGGTACGGCCGACCAATTACGAGCAGGAAAGACGCCGCCTATGTTGTGTTGTCGACAATACCAAACCATGACGATCGCAATGTCCGTTGGGGCGATTCTTACCGCGGTCGCCGCTTCACCCGCGCCGGCCCAGTCGCCTGCTTGTAGCCACGCGCTGTCGAAATACGAATTTCGCGGCATCGAAATGGCCGTGCCCGTCCGCATCGTTTGTTATGCCGCGTCGGAAGATCAGGCCAGGCAGGCGGCAAGGGCCGCTTTCACTCGAATTCGCGAGCTGAACGACGTCTTCAGCGATTACCTGCCCGACAGCGAAGTGTCGCGGCTGTGCGCGACGGCCGGATCCGGTGAAGCCGTTCCCGTCAGCGACGATCTCTGGCATGTTCTGGTTCTTTCTCGCGATCTCGCCGAGAAAACCGGCGGTGCGTTCGATGTCACCATCGGGCCGCTCATTCAACTTTGGCGGCGTGCCCGCACGCTGCGGGAGTTGCCCCGCGAATACCGTATCCGGGAAGCAAGAGCGGCCGTCGGATTCGACAAAGTGCGTTTCGACGAACAACACCAAGCCGTCGAACTGACCGTGGCCGGCATGAAACTGGATTTCGGCGGAATCGCCAAAGGATACGCAATCGACCAGGCATTGGCCGTGCTCCGGCAGCACGGTATTTCGCGTGCCTTGGTCGACGCCGGAGGCGATATCGGCGTCGGCGATCCACCGCCGGGGCGTGACGCCTGGGTGGTCGGCATTGCACCGTTGAATCCCGGTGAACCGCCGGGCTACTTTGTGAAGGCCGCGCATTGTGCCGTCGCGACTTCGGGTGATCGCTACCAATTCGTCATGGTGGACGGCAAACGCTACTCGCATATCGTCGATCCGAGAACCGGTGTCGGGTTGACACAACACAGCGAAGTAACCGTCATCGCACCGAACGCCACACTAGCCGACGCACTAGCCACCGGCGTCAGCGTGCTGGGTCCCGAAAAAGGCTTGACCACGGCCGAACGATTCCCTGAGGTTGCTTGTCTGGTGCTACAAGGCCAAGAGGACGAGGTAGTCGCTTATCCATCGCCTCGCTGGAAGCAGTGGACGGCACAAGGCAGAATCGTCGAGCGGCTGCGATCGGCCGAATGATTCACAGTCGCTTTACGCTCCCCTCTTCTCGGGTTTGTCCGACAATCGTGACTCGAAATCCTCGCCATTCCGACGGCGCATCATCGTCAGCCGGTCGCCGGCGGCTTGTCGGCAGACTTCTGGTGGTCGGCGCAGCCGTGCTGTGGAGCAGCAGCGGACTATTCGCCAAGGCTTCGTTTTTTGACGCCTTTCCGGAGTTCGAACGCGGGTTATTGTTCGCTTTTTGGCGTGCCTTGGCGGCGGCTGTGATCCTCACACCGGCGGCGAGACGCCCTCGATGGCGGCCGGGTCTCGTCCCCCTCGTGCTATGCTTCGCGGGCATGAATGCCACGTACCTTTTGGCCATGACGCAAAGTACCGCGGCCAATGCCATTTGGCTTCAAAATACGGCACCGTTTTGGGTATTACTGTTCGGCATATTCCTGCTGGGCGAACGAGTTACGAAACACGATCTCGTCCCGTTCGCCTTCGCAATGGTCGGGATCGGCATCATCCTGGCATTCGAGTTGACGCGCACCGACGGCGGATCGCACCTAGGCGTCGTCTGCGGATTGCTTTCGGGCATCTTGTACGCGGGCGTCGTCACATGTCTGCGACACCTGCGCGATGAGAATTCGGCCTGGTTGATCGCCCTCAATCACGCGACCGCCGCCGTCCTCCTGCTGCCGGTCGTGGTCGTACTTGAATTGTGGCCGACCTTTCCCCAATTTGCCTGGCTGATGGCCTTCGGTACCTTTCAGATGGCCATTCCCTATGTGCTGTTGTCTCAGGGGTTAAAGCGAATCCCGAGCCAGGAAGCGATCCTTATCGGCTTGCTGGAACCGCTGCTGGTGCCGGCCTGGGCATTGCTTTTCTGGGGCGAACAAGCCGCCTGGTGGACGGCCGCAGGCGCAGCTTTCATCTTGGTCGGGCTGGTACTGCGATATGCCGTCCTGCCGAGGATGTTTCCGGGCGAAAGCGTTCTCCCTAACCGAATCGGCATCGACGACTCCACCCCGTCGAAACGAGACGATCCCGGCGTACCCTAGCTCCGCAAGTCATTCAGCTTCGATCGCGCCCGGAAACCATTCGATATGGGCCGTGCCGTCATCGCGGGGCACGACTGTGACCACGTCGATTCGTGTCGGCAGCTCTTCCAAATCGTGTCGGCGAATGAACAATTGCACGGCCCGGCACAATCGGCGTTTCTTTTCGCGCGTCACCGCGGCCGCAGGACCGCCGAATTCAGCCGTGCGGCGCGCCTTCACCTCGACGAACACGACCGTTCGCGTGGGCGGCTCGACGGCGATGATATCGATTTCGCCGAGCCGATTGCGTGATCGCCTCGCGACGACGCGAAGCCCTTGCTTCTTCAGGTAGCGACAAGCGGCATTTTCGCCCCACCGCCCAAAATTTACCCGCGACGGTTTGCCTCGCGATCGAATCCAAAGTCGCCACAAGCGCACCCGCTCGCGAATCCCATCACGAGCGTAGGCGCCGTGATAGATGAAGAAATTGGCCCAAACCAACAAATGGATTCGCAGCCGCCGCACGAACAGCCACATAAACTTGCCCCATAAGAATCGCCACGATCTGCAACGCCCTGCCGATCACCGACTCAATCGGCGATCATCATATCGCACGACGGACCGGCCGCAAGCGGCTCACCGACGCCGCATGTCGAAAGAACAAAGGCCGTCGTCTCCTACGCGAGAAGACACGGCCTTTGGGTAGCTTGGCTCTGCAAACCGATTTGCGTACCACGCCGGCACCTAGCCGGCCGTGATCGGCGTCATGCTTTTGCTTCCTTCTTTTCCCGGTACGCAGCTTCGCGGGCGGCCCGTTTCGCCATCTGGTCGGGACGACGCTCTCGCAATCGAACCGCTTTACCGATCCGATCCCGCAAGTAGTACAGCTTCGCCCGTCGCACGATCGCCGCACGCTTGACCTCGATTTTCGCGATCCGCGGTGAATGCAGCGGGAACTTCCGTTCAACCCCTTCGCCTTGAACGATGCGACGTACTGTGAACATCTCGCGGGAACCGGAACCACTGCGTGCGATGACTACGCCGTTGAAGATTTGAATCCGTTCCTTGTCGCCCTCCAAAATACGACAATGGACGTCGACCGTGTCGCCGATTTCGAAATACTCGACCTCGGGTTTGAGCGAGCTTTGCTCGACCGCGTTGATCAGTGCCTGTTTGTTCATGATCTTCCTCGCACTCACTCGATCCGCCGTTTCTCGCACGTGAGAAACTCGTGATCGCCGGGTTTGGACGCTCTATTTCCTTCTCACCTAAGAGACTCAGTTTTCGACACGGCAATGCACGCCTCTCGAATACCGAGCCTCGCTCGATTCAAACATCGCGTTGATCGCGTGGCCGTTCGCTTCCCTTCGGAAAACAACTCTTACCGAGCGACTCCCGATCCTGCGACAGTAAGTCCGGCCTTCGTCTACGGGTTCGCTCGATCTGGTTCTGTTTTCGCCACTCGCGAATCGCCTCGTGGTTTCCGGTAAGCAGGATTTCCGGGACTCCCAAGCCCCGATACGTACGGGGCCGCGTGTACTGGGCATGGTCCAACAACCGGTCGTCTCCCGAAAACGAATCGTGCCGGCTGCTGTCTTCATCCCCCAACACCCCGGGGATGAGGCGAATCACCGCGTCGATGATCGCCATCGCGGCAACCTCACCGCCGTTGAGCACGAAGTCGCCCAACGATATTTCATCGGGCTCGAGGATGGCCCGAATGCGTTCATCGAATCC
Organism: Thermostilla marina; assembly: GCF_054657455.1. Taxonomy (NCBI): domain Bacteria; kingdom Pseudomonadati; phylum Planctomycetota; class Planctomycetia; order Pirellulales; family Thermoguttaceae; genus Thermostilla; species Thermostilla marina. The sequence goes on from NZ_BAAHYR010000001.1 coordinate 3,737,065, forward strand.
TTCGTACCTGCCGCACAGCAATAGGATTCGAGGCTGCTCGGCCAACTCCTCGACAACCCGCTGATTCAACGGCCGTCCCTGCGGGCTCAACATAACCAAATGCCCGCGAGGCTCGGCTTGCGACTGAACGTCTTCGACACACTCCACGACCGGCGGAGCCATCAACACCATTCCGGGGCCACCGCCGTACGGCCGGTCATCGACCTGGTGATGCTTGTCGTACGTCCAGTCACGGATATTGTGCAACCGAACATCGACCAACCCGCGTTCGATCGCCAGTTTCAACACACTCTCTCCGAGATAACCGCTGAAAATTCCCGGAAACAGCGTGAGTACATCGAAACGAATCGCGGGGACGGGCGGAGTCATTCGGTCGTGTCTGCGCTATTCTCCTCGACCGGCGCGTCGGACGACGCTTCCGCTTCAGGCTCCGGCGCCTTCTCCTCCTTCTTCGCGACCGGCTGCGCCGGCGCGGCCACCGTCACGGGAGCGGAGCGTTTTTGAGCCAAGCGTTCCAACGCGGCCTTCTGTTGTTCGAGGTGCGTTCCGTTCGGGCCGTACTTCTTGATCAAAATAGCCGCCTTTTCGGTCGGCTGCGCACCGACGCTCAGCCAATAAGCAATTCGGTCGGCTTTCAGGATCGCCCTGGCATCGGTTTCGGGAACCATCGGGTCATAGATTCCCAGCTCTTCGATGACACGACCGTCCCGAGGCGCCCTCGCGTCCATGGCACACAGCCGGTAAAACGGCCGATGCCGACGGCCCATCTTCTTCAGTCGGATTCGAACTGCCACGGAGTTACTCTCCTCGCTACGTGAATCGAACGTATGCGTGTATCCTAAATTCGCCTCTCGCCGACGGCGGCACCCGCAAACCACCTTCGTGGAGGCTCATCGTCCAGCAAACACGATACCCGGGATGTGGACCGGTTCCTCTGCCGTCTTCCCCCGGCAGGCGAGTCCCCTTCACCCATTCGGAAACCCAATATTTTCAACAAATTCGGACGTTTGACCAGCCCCCCGGCCAAAGAATCCACCCCCCTCGACCGAGCCTATCGTCACCCATCTCAATAGCTAGCGATCCCTCTTCTTTTCACGGCGACGGCGACGAAGCTCCTTTTCCCGCTGCTTTCGACGTTTTTCTTTTTCGGCCTTGGTAAGCCTTTTTCCCGTCCCCTTCTTGACTTTACCGATCCGTCCGGTGGGGGAGTTCCCGACCTGTTGCATCAGCCCCTGAATCGCCCGCATCCGATCGCGGAGCCCCATTCCGGCCATCGATTGCATGATCTTGGCCATCGGCTCGAACTGCTTGATGAGGTCGTTGACCTCATTGGGCATGACGCCTGCCCCTGCGGCAATACGCTTTCGACGACTAGGATCGATGATCGACGGATCGGCACGCTCGGCGGGCGTCATCGAATCGATGATTCCCCGCAACCGCTTCATGGCCCCCTCGGCATCCGCATCGACGGAGTCGAGCTGCCGCAACATTCCCCCCATACCGGGGATCATGCCCATCACTTGCCGCAGCGGCCCCATGCGTTGCGTTTGGTCGATCAACTTGCGGAAATCGTCGAGCGTAAATTGGCCCTGCTTGAGCCGTTCTTGTTGGCGTGCGATCTCCTCTTGATCGAGTTTCTTCTGCGCCTGCTCGACCAACGAGAGGATATCGCCGTGCCCCAGGATGCGTCCTGCGATTCGCTCGGGATGGAATTCTTCGAGGGCATCCGTCTGCTCGCCGACCCCGATGAACTTGATCGGAACGCCGGTCACGTACTTCACCGACAATGCCGCCCCGCCGCGGGCGTCACCGTCCAGTTTGGTCAAGATGACTCCATCGAGCGTCAAGGCATCGTTGAAGGCCTTGGCGCTGTTGACGGCGTCTTGCCCGGTCATGGCGTCCACGACCAGATACACCTGCTCGGGCTGCACGCGGCGGTCGATTTGTTCGAGCTGTTCCATCAGCTCGTCGTCCACGTGCAACCGTCCGGCCGTGTCGAGAATCACCACGTCGATTCCCGAAGCCTTGGCCTGCTGGACCGCCCGCCGACAAACGGCCACCGGGTCGGTCGCCCCCGGCTCGGTGTAGACCGGGATTTCCAAGCTGTCGCCGAGCACTTTCAATTGTTCGATGGCGGCCGGTCGTTGAAGGTCGGCCGCAACGAGCATCGGCGACTTGCCCCGCTCCTTGATCATCCGGCCCAGCTTTGCGCAGGTCGTGGTTTTTCCCGACCCCTGAAGTCCGCAAAGCATGATTACCGTGCCGCCGGGCTTGAGGTGCAACGAGTGATCGACCGGGCCCATCAAGTTGACCAGTTCCCGGTGCACCACCCCAAACAACTGCTGGGTGGGATTGAGGGAGCGAAGAATTTTTTCTCCCTGGGCCGCCTCCGATACGCGCGCAACGAACTCTTTGACCACCGGCAGACTGACGTCGGCCTCCAGCAGCGCTTTCTGCACCAACCGGAGCCCTTCCCGCATATTTGCTTCCGTCAGCTTGCCGCGGCCGGCAAGGGTGCGCAAAGCATCGGTAAGACCCGTTTGCAGCGACTCAAACATAGGCAACCCCAACGAATTCAGCAGCCTTGTCGCGCCCACCGCGACGGCAGGGAAACCTTAAATGTACCGTATCGCTCGCCCCATCTGCAATGGCGGCGGTCTACGAACGCCTCACACGTCCACCGGGCCGTCCACATCGATTCGGTTTCCGATCCACAACGAAAAAGCAAAGCGGGCGGCGTCGATTGCGCATCGACACCGCCCGCCAATTCGTTCGAGTCGTCGAACCGTAACCGTTACTCTTCGAGTGGAATATCGATGGTATTGTGATCCGGTTTGACCGTAAATTGCAGTCCGGACGTTTGGGCGTTGGCGTACTTGGCCGGCAACAGGTTGCGCGTCCCTGAATCGTCACCGCCCTGTTGGGCCTCCAAGAACGCCCGCATTTGCCCTTCCTCTGATTCGAGTTCCGGGCCGCCTGGAGTGGGTTGGACATCGTATTTCGTGACGATAACCGTGTATTCTCCCGGCATCGCACCGTCCCCCGTTTCGAACGTCGACAGCACGTAACGACCGTTTGCGTCCGTTTTGCCCTGGGCGGCCTGCGGTGTCGATTCACTCCCGCCACCAACCACCGGCGCGAACACCACGGTTGCACCCGCCACCGGCTTTCCATTCAGCGTAACGGTGCCTTCGACGGGATACGTCTTTGGTCGATCGCCGCTGCCGCCGCAACCGAGCCAAAACGCGACGTTCAAGGTAATTGCGATACCAACGATTTTCGATACGCGCATATTCGAATCCCCTTTCTTTTCGCAATCGTGCGATTCGCCCGCGACCGACGCATCCTGCAACGGCCCCTAATCACCCACGACCGGGCAACCAGCGGTCGGGGGCACAGTGATGTGGAATAGCAAAAACCGACATCACGGGATTTGCGCGGTCTCTTGGCCCGCTTTCGATCCCAGAGCTCCCCACACGCCGTACACGCTGGGGCCGCCGTATTGACGCGCCGAAAGATTTCCCGTGTCGATCGTTTCGCGAATGAAATGCACGGAGCCGTCAGCGAACAGACAGTTGACTCCGCCGGGATGACGACTCGACGGCGGCAACACGACGTTTCGATCCCACCCCCAGCCGGCGTTCGATTCGGCACATGCCGGATCGTTGGGCGGCAACACGGTGGTGAAACCGACGTACGTCGGGAGCCCAAACGTCCACTTGACCCCGCGCCGACTGGCCAACGGCGTCCCGGCCACAAAATATGACCCGGCCACGGTTCCCCGACAGACGATGGGCGTATCGCGCAGGCCGCCGACACCACTGGCAATCGCCTTGACTTTTTCGACGCTATTTGCGGAAGCCGTCGTCGGGCTTCCGTGATCGCCGACCCCGCCTTGGTTTTGCGAGACGATCTCGCTCATAGCGATGGTATTACTCGTCCCGTCACGAATATCGGCCACCCGCACATGGGCCAAGTGCCCGAACATGCCACGAGGGCGTCCGGTATACAGAGCGTTGTCCACCTGATCCCCTTCGCAGAACACGTAGCTGTTGTCGCGTCCTCGTTTGTCGGGGTATCCATCGTCGGAGGGACACAGCAAAGCGTCGGGGGAATCGTTCCAGACCGACCATCCCCAGTGCGGCCACCCGCCTTCGGGCGCTACAGGTTGCCCCTTGTTCGTCGTCCCCGTCGGGTCGCCCGTCATGATCTGCTGATACAACGCCGTTTGTTCCATGTACGGCAACATGGAAACGAAGCCGCTGCGCCAGCCGTGATTCGATTGCCATCCCCAGGGCAAGCCGCCGTAGGCTCCCTGCGTGCCTCCCGACATGTACGGAAAGCATTTGTGGCCGTCGTGGTAGTTCTGCAGCGCCAACCCCAACTGCTTCAGGTTGTTCGTGCATTGCGCACGGCGAGCCGCCTCGCGAGCGGCCTGCACAGCCGGTAACAAGAGGGCAATCAAGATGCCGATGATCGCGATCACCACGAGTAGTTCCACCAGCGTGAATCCCCCGCGTCCTCGTAACCTGGTCATGGCTACCTCCGACTAGAGCGAGAAAAGACCCCCAAGGTGCGTTTCCGAACGAGAGCGCACCATCCAACGTCGATCCAGTCGGGCAACTCGACGCGCATCGTCCCCGCTGCCTGCTGCCCGAATTCCTACCCCGAACAAGGCGACGTGCATAGCGACACAGAAAAGCGTAGTCGCCTGAAGCTCGATCCGATCAATCTCACACCACCAGCCGGACGATCGAGCTCAACCCAGCCGACGCGCAGTCTAACAACTAACAATCGACAATGTCAACAAATTTGCACATATAAGTATTTTTTATTTTCACCCGCACTTGTATTAGCCCCCCCTTGTATGCAGGGGCACACGGCGACTGTTGCAATCAGATCGAGAGGGGCGCAGCGTCGGCCAGAAAACGTGGAGAAACCCGTCCATCCACGCGCAAGCTGCTTGCGAACCACGCTAATTAGCAGAACTTACCTGATTTTCCGCCCCGGTCCGCCAAGAGGAAATCCTGGGCGCCGCCGTCCCTCGCTTTCGTAACGACGACGGCACAAAGCTCCCCCGTCCTTCCCGCTCACCGACGTGCCCCATCCGCGAACGGTAAGCGGCAATCGGAAATCTATTCGGCACCGAACCACACCGGGCTGCTCCAGGCGATTTCGCCGTTCTTTTGAATCACCCGGACGTAATAGTAGCTGCGGCCGGGTAGCGGGTCACGGTCGACGAAAGTGAGATTGGCTTTGGTACCATCGCCGGGCTGCTGGAAGATGAAGCGGTTGTTGCGGCACACCTCGATACGATCGATATCCGCCGGAGCGGAAACGGTGATTTCCACGGAAACGTTTTCCGGCGCGGGTTGTCGCACCTTTTCCCCCATCAAATGGCCGTCTACCCGCACGTCGAGGAAGATCTTGGCCGCCGTCGTCCCATAGCAGTGCCGTTGACGAATCGCTTCGAGGATGGCCTCGCGGGTCAGCTCCGGCGCGTACACACAGGCTTTTCCATAGCCGCCGCCGTGGTCGGGGCTGGCAATCACGCCGATCACGATGCCCCGGGCCCAGGCGTCTTGCAAAAAATACCCCGGCGGCGTCGTGCGCACTGCTTCTCTTGGTGTCCCCTTGTACTCGTAGGAACCTCGCGTTTGAAAAATCTCGGCCACCGGCTGTGCCTTTTCGTCGGTGAAATTCCAGTCGGTGGGCACGTTGCCGGTATCGGCAAGCTGATGAGGAATATGGACGAAATCTGCGTTCAGCTTGCGCAAGTCTTCCCATACTTCGGCCGGTGTTTGCCGATTCCGCGCGTTCCACCATCGCGGAAAGTACGGGTCGGCCAGGATCAAGTTCCGGTGACCGTAGAAGCCGTAGGGGTGTTCGGTCGAGTACTCCTCGAAGGTGGACGTCCATTCCTCGGCCAAAAACGTCAAGAACCGATCGGGATCGGCGTTCGTACGGGCGAGTTTTGCTGTGTAATTCCACATGTACGGACTGAGGTTGTACCCATGATCGGTGGCGCACGCGAAGTCGTGGCGTGCGATGTCGCGCATATGCTGATAGCTTTCGTCGATCGTCTGATCGCCGAGCCGGTTGCATACCGACACGTCCGTATGCTCGTGCAAATCGCCGAAGAACAGCTTCAGGGTTTGGCCCCGGTATTCGATCGTCGGCGTCGGGCGATCTTCGCCGTGTTCCAACCGCAACTCTGCCGGTACGAACTCCTCGTCGGGTTCCTCCCACCGAGCGAGACGCATCGCGGTAACCGGCGGTACGCCGGCCACTTTTGTGTCGGCGAGGTAAACGTGACTTTCAGCCTTGGCAGTCAAATCGACGTCGCTCCAACTGTTCGGCAAGTCGTCCATCTGAAAGCCGACCAGGATTCGGCCGTCGACGGCGGCAACCGTCGGAGGACGATCCAATCCTTTGCCGTCGGCCACCGGCACCGGCTTCATCCAACCGGAACCATGGAAACAGGTAAGCCAAACTTCCCATCCGGCCCGTGGAAGACGCGGACGCAGGAATCCCACCCAAATCCGTCCTTGCCCATCCGTCGCCAGCGAGGCCCCTTCGCACCGTTGCCACAACGGCGAGTCGGTGAAATCGACGGGCGTCTCCAACCCATCGTCGCCGATTCGGGCAAGCACCAAGCGACGTTGGTTTGTAGCACCTACGTGGTATTCCTTTACCTGCGCGTTCTCGTAGGCCAACCACCACGCCCCGTTCGACGCCGCCAACACGGCGTGTCGGTCGATGGTGGGGGCGGTCGTAAGTCGCTCAACGGCCCCCCATTTGCCGTTCTTCATCCGCCGCCAGTAGATGTCGTAGTTGTTCTGCACGAAGGCGTGCCACGCAACGGCCACCGTCCCGTCTTCGGCAATTGCGATCGTGGGATCATATGCCGAGACTCCTTGTTGGCTGATCACCGTCGGCTCGGATACGTTCTCACCCTCGAGCGAGGCGAACGCGATGCCCCGATGCCCGCCGCGATTGGTCTCCCACGCGACAAACAACTTGCCGTCTCGCGCCGCTCCCACGGGGTCCGTATCGACCGCCGAATCAGAGGTGATCGGAAGGCAAGAAGTCGTCCCATCGGCCAACGGCCAAACAACCTGAATGTCCCATTGCCTGTTTTTTTCCACCGCCGCCAATACGGCGACGGAATCCCCCGCCGAAACGGCCTTCGGCGCAAGCAGGTATTCGCCTTCGCCGCCTAATACCTCCCACCTTTGCGCGACGCGGTACCCGGAACCGATCGGTTCCAACCGCGCAATCGCCAAGTGGTCGGCATTCTTGTAAAACGCATTCCAGGCGGCAATCACGGCTCCCGATCGCGTAACGCCGAAACTTGGCTCGTCGTTGAACACTCCCTCCTCCGATAGCCGCAAGAGCGGCGGCATTTCGGTTTCGATCAACTGAATATCGTCGATCCAAATGCGTCCCGGCGGTGCGCTGTGCGAACTGGGCGCGATGATCTGCAATTCAGCCGTACCATCACGGGCGAAGGAGAGCGGAACGCGATACTCCGTCCAACGGGCGGGAACGTTTTCCCAGGCGGCGACGATTTTTCGATTGGGATCACCAGGCGAAACCAGCCACAAAACAAGCTTCGTCTTGCCGGTCGCTTTCGCCCACACACGGAATTCGTACCGGTTACCGGCTTTGACGGCGATTTTCTTCCGCAACGTGAGCGCCTGGCGGGGACCGGTGACTTCTCCCGTCAAACAGCAGGCACCCGTGTGCGCCGCCGAGGGATCGGATACCAACTCGTGCTTTGCGTCGGGCAACCAGCCTTTCATGCCTTCTTCAAAGCCCCCGTTGTCGATCCGATCGACCTGCGCGGCCCATATCGGCAGCCGGGGTCCGGCGATCATCGCGCCGCAAATCACCGCGATCGAAACGATCCATCGATTTGCGCCCGTTTCGAGATGATGGTCCATCATAGGAGACACCTTCGATTCCAAGGTAAGGAGCGAAACGGAAGCCGGTCACTCAGGCAGGAAAGCAAATCCAAAACGGTGCGGCAAGGCTTCCCAGAAAAACCCACGGCACACAACCTCCGTCCGTGTGCCGATCAGGATACTCGCCGGCGACTGGCGGAGCAAGCAATTGCGTCACGACTCGTCTTGACCGAAAGGCCGAGCATCCCCTATACATGGCCTCGAAATCGACGGCCGGAACATGACGTTCGGCCGCGCACGAATGCCGCATTTTCCCTCGGCCGAAACATGGCACGCTGCGGCAGTAGGATGCGACAACCGGGAATCAGACTTCAGCCAAGGAAGGCCGAATCCGGATGGAACCGGAAAAATACTCGCAACCGCAATTCGACACATCGAATCAGGCGTCGGTCGGGGCATTCTCCCCAGTTCACCTGTGCGTGGGAATCGTCGGCGAGAATCATGTCAGCGATTCGGTACGAGGCATCTTCTCGCCGTCGCTTCGTGAACAGTTGGCGCGTAAAGGTATTGCGATTGCCGACTGCAACGAAGGGCGTCTCGCTTTCGAGAAAGTCGATTGCCTCCACTTGCTGGGCACATCGCCGCACGTGGCATCGATCCAGCAGCAGGCCGCCAAACACAACGTACCGACGATCGTGACACCTTGCGATTGGTTCGTCGGAGGGTGTCCGAACGGCATGGTTCCGTGGCGAGAACGCCTTGCCGTCGGGCTCGAGGAAGTTTTGTATCGCCTGGGACTTCCCCGCCGATCATTGGCCGGCCGCACGATGCGCCGAGCGGCGGTGGTCGGCGTCTTTTCGCAAGCCGAATCACAGGCCTATCGCCGTCGATTTCAAGTGCCGTGGCGCAAGATGATGGTGCTCCCGCCCCCCGTGCTTCCCCCGGCGCCGCTGTTGCCGTTCGAATTGCCGTTTCACGTTCAATTCGGGGTGGACGGTTACGTGCTGTGCTTCGTTCCTCAGGTCGGCCCTCAGCTACGGTGTCTGCTGAAGGCGATGCTGGGAACTCGCATACCGGTGGTATTGATCGCTTCGCCCGACCGGTCCGACAAGCGGCGCAGCCGCGAGGTCTTGCAGTCGCTCGGGCCGTTGGTGACCGTCGTCGAACCCGACGACCTGACCGACTCGATTCTGGAGTCGGCCATTCACTCGGCCGGAGCCTTGGTCGTGCTCGAACCCGGCATGCGGCATGAGCACTGGGCCTTTCGGGCGATGGCGCACGGCGTTCCCGTGGTTGCACCGGCCGGGGGCATTGCCGCCGAATACGGGGGCGAGCACGTTCGGACGTTCCTTCCCAACCGCCCCGCGGCACTGCGCCGCATCGTGGTGGAAGCATGGAAAGAAGGTCGCAACCGCCACCACGTACCCTTGCCGGTCGATCCGGAACTCGATGGTTGCAACGCCGTCGATGCCTTCGCGGTCCTTTACCGGCGTGCCGTCGGTTCACGCATTCGGCGGCGATGCCCGGCCGACTGAAACCGATTTCCGAACCGGCGAGCGTCGGCATTCGCTCCTGACCGGACAGGATCCTGCGATCGGCTTCCGGCGTCGCCCCTCGCGTCGTCTGCTCAGTCCCAGAGCCAATCAATCAAGGCAATCGAAGCGGGCACGCCCACAAACAAAGGACCCCACGCCGCGGTCGCCGTTCCGATCGTGTACGTCTCGCCGAGGTATTGAAAGCCCAGGACGATCAACGTAAACACGGCAACGACCAGCCCGCCGAGCCCGATCGCCACGAAGACGTTCTTCTGTTCTCGCCGCAAAACCAGCGGCAACCCCAGAAACAGCAGATTGATGTCCAAGAGTGGCTGCACGATCCGCCGATGCACCGCCACCCGAACGTCGGCTCCCAGATCCAGTGCCGGATTATGCAATCCGCGGATCAACGTCCACGTGGACGAATACTCCCGCCATTCGCGTCCTCCGGCAAGTACGTCGAATTCGATGCTGCTGACGACGAACACCTGGTCTTTTTCGAGCCAAGGCGCGTCGACCGGCGTGATTACGATCGGCCGTCCCTCGACTTTCAGCGACGGTTTGTCGACGATCTCCACCGGTCGAATCACTTGATCGAGCAGATATCCGCCGGGCCGATCGCCTTCCGGCGGAAGATAATACGCGTCGACGGCCACCAACTCGTTGTCGAAGTCGCTCAGCGAAGCGGGAAGCCGAAAGTTCGGTTCCGCGATTCGTCGTTGAGCCGGATAAGCCCTGCGTCCCCGGATCAACACGTCGGTTACGTTGTCATACCGAGGTTGGAGCTCGGTCCCTTTCTCACCGGTGAGGTCCTTTGTCGAGCGGGCCAAGTCTTCCCGAAAATTCGGAATCACTAGCTCCCGCGACAGGGCCGTTGCGATGACGACCGCAATCGCAGCGACGATCACCGGTTTGACGACGCGAGAACGCGAGACGCCCGCCGCCAACAATGCGGTCATCTCGTTGTGGCGTTGCATCAATACGGTGGTAAACATGGCCGCCACGAGGATGAGCATGCCCGACAAACGATCGTAAAACACCAACGAGTGTGGAACGTAGTGGCGCACCAAGATTCCGAACACACCGTCGTGGTTTTCGGCAACGCGGGCGATCTCGTCGATATTGCTGAACACGTCGAAGACGACGTAGAGGCCGACGAGACACAACAGGCAGATCGCCAGCGACTCCAGAAACTGCTTGACGACGTACCGGTCGATGATCTTCATGTCTCGTCCGTGAGAACCTGGCGATGATGCACTACCGACAGCGAAAACGCACAGTTTACAGCACGCGCTGCAAAGCTCTCCCCAAGGCCGCCGTGCCTCGCTCGATCGCCTCGCAATCGGGCATACCGATGGTCAATCGCAGCGTGTTTCGGGCCGCGGGACACCCTTCGGCAGGGTAGCAATATCCGCCCGGCACGTAAAGAACGCCTTCCTCGACGGCGGCTTTGAAGAGGGGGCTATCGACGCCGGTATCGACCCCTTCGGGCAGCGTCAGCCACACGTAAAGCCCGCCTGTCGGACGAATCGAATGCACCGGTGCGACCGAGGCGATGTGCCGTTCGACCGCCTCGAGCATCGTGTCGATCTTCGTGCGGTAGGTCGCTCTGAGCGTTTTCAAGTGTTCGTCGAACCATCCCTCGGCCACCACCAGGTGCATCAGCGTCTGGTTCCAGTTGGGAGACCCGAAATCGAGATTGCCCTTGAGACTCAGAACCGGTTCCATCAACGCGTCGGGCAAGACGCCCCACCCGACACGAATCCCCGGCGAAAACGACTTTGAAAACGTCCCCGCCGCCACCACGTGCGTGCGCTGCTCGTCGAAGCTGTACAGCGACGGTACGTCGTCGCCGTAGTAGCGCAGCTCGCGATAGGCCATGTCCTCCAGCACGTAGATCGTGTGTTCCTTCGAGTACCGTTTGGCAATCTCGACCAACGCGGCTCGCCTGTCGGCCGGTACGGTCGATCCGCTGGGGTTGTCGAAATAGGTCGTGACGTAAATTGCCTTCACACGGGAAGATTCGCCGCGAGCGGCAAGATCGGCAAGCTGTGCCTCGACGGCTTCGGGAATGATCCCCTCGTCGTCGCAAGCCACCCCGACGGCCCTGGCCCCCAGGTTTTGCAGAGTCCCCAGAAAGACGAAATACGTCGGCGCCCCGCAAAGGACGATATCGCCGGGATCGAGGATCGAATCGGCCACCAAGTAAAGCAACTGGTTGCTTCCGGCGGTCACGACGATCCGGTTCGGATCGATCGGCCGCGTTCCGTCGGCCTCCGCCATCCTCGCAGCGATTACCTCTCGCAGGGGGGGATAGCCGATCGTCGTTCCGTACTGCAGGGCCGCCAAGGCAGAGGCACGATGGGAAAACAGGCGGTCGAGCGCCTTTTGCGTAGGTTCGACCGGCAGTGACTGCTGGTCGACGAACCCGGCTGCAAGCGAGACGATTTCGGGATTGGCCAGCGCCTTCGCCATCAAGATGTTGGCGATCGGCTCCCCGCCCGCCCAAGCCGCACGACGACTCAACCGCGTCCGATTTCCCGTCTCGACCACCGATTCCGCTTCCACGTCTTTACTCCCGGTACCGACTTCAGTTCCCGCATTCTTGCCCAATTCTCACGCCCCTCCCTCAATTACCAATGGCCCCATGTGCTTGCTATCTCAGAGGCGCAAACGACCCATCAGGTTCTGGAAATCTGATCCACTTCTTTGGGGGGCACGGCTATGCAATTCTCGGCGGCGCAGCCCGAGCGGCAATCGTCACTATACGCTGCCGAGCCGGGCCCCGACAACCAAGCCGAATTGGTATTGTCGCGTCCAGGCCGATTTCGTAGAAAACCGCTCGTTTTCTTTCTTGCCGCCTGCGGACGGAATGTCTGCGAGAAATCGCGGCGAAATGCCATCGGATTGCCTATCGCTTTATTGAGGACCTGACCATGTCGTTCTTGTTAGGGTACATCGACCCCGGCTCCGGAACACTCATCCTCCAAGTCCTATTGGCCGGTGCGATCGGAACGCTGGCCTTCTTCAGCCGCATCAAGCATGCCGTTCGCTCGTGGTTCAGCAAAGCCGAGGCCCCGACCGAAGCGGCCCCGACGAACGAAATCGAAGAACCGACGTCCGAACCGTTGCGTCGCGCCGGTTGAAGCCTGCCTCGGCCCCCCCCGTACGGCCTTTCACCTTTGCGGCCGGTGCGGCATCCCTCGAGAACCGCCGACCCCGCGCCGTTTGACCTAGGAATTCGTCAGGGAAGTATCGATGCGTGAAAGCGAAACCGTTCCCCGCTCTTCGGCTTCTGGACGTGTGGCGGGCTCGTATCGCGATCCGTCCGGCTACGTGTTCCTGCGCGAGGGGCGAATCTTTCGCGCCGTAGACGAGAATTGCGCGAAGACGATTCGACGCCTTGCCGAAAAAGGGCTGCTCCAGCGACTCATCGAGCGAGGTTTCATCGTCGAAACGAGCTTTGTCACCGAGCCTCGATTGCTTGCCGCCCTGCAACAGGAACATGCCGGGTATCGGCACTTCCTGGAACATCGGCGCATCGAAGAAGTCACCTATCCTTACGAGTGGACGGTATCGATGCTGGCCGACGCCGCCGTGTTGACGCTCGATCTTGAAATCGAGTTGCTCGAAGCCGGTTTTTCGCTCAAGGACGCCACCGCATTCAACATCCAGTTCATCGGTGCCAAACCGGTCTTCATCGACATCCCTTCGATCGAAGTACCCGCCCGGCTCGACCTGTGGTACGCCCTGGGGCAATTCAACCGCATGTTTCTTTTCCCCCTGTTGATGGCTCGCTATCGCGGTTGGGACCTGCGATCCTACTTCCTGGGCAACCTGGGAGGGCGCGACGTCGATTTCGTTGCGAACGCGTTCGGCCGCCTCGGGCGTTGGCGCCCCGGTCTCTGGCTCGATGTCACCTTCCCTTGGCTGCTCGGCCGCATGGCCGAAAAGAAACCGTCGCAGGCGCCGGTCAAGAATCCGTCGCAACCTTCCGTCAACCGCGAGCCGTTGTTGTTCAATTTGCGTCGGTTGCGGAAGAAGATCCTGCGTCTTGCTCAAAGCTATAAGCCGCAGGGTTTGTGGACGTCGTATACCAACATCTGCAATTACGATCGATCGGCCGAGGAAGGAAAACGAGGCTTCGTCACCGAAAAACTCACGCAAGCCCGCTGCCGACATGTGCTCGACATGGGTTGCAACACGGGTGAATACAGCCTGGCTGCGGCTGAAACAGGCGCCCGCGTGACAGCCGTCGACCAAGATCACGATTCGGTCGAAGTGCTTTACCGAAACCTGCGAACCACATCGAAATCAATCCTGCCGTTGACGCTCGACATCACGAACCCGAGCCCGGCGGTCGGTTTCCGCAATACCGAACGCACCACCTTCGCCGAGCGGATTCGGCCCGATTGCGTGTTGGCCCTGGCACTTCTCCATCACCTATTGGTGTCGGGCAACCTGTCGCTCGACGCAACGTGCGACCTCTTCGCCGACTTGACCGAAGATTACCTGCTGCTGGAATTCGTTCCGCCCGACGACGATATGTTCCAGCGGCTGACACGCTTCCGCGACAACTTGTACACCGACATGACCTTGGCCGATTGTCGGCGGACGTACGCCGCACGATTCGACATTCTCGAAGAGTTTCCCGTTCCCGACTCGAAACGCGTGTTGCTGTGGATGCGCAAGCGCCGCTGAGTTCCCCTCTGCCCGACGGCACCCGACCGGCGCAGAACCGCAAGTGCGGCAACCGGCGTCTTCCTTTACTTCCCCAAACGGCCGATGGCTCGAACGAATCACTCTTTTCGATTTCGCCGCGTGGCGGTCGCGGCAGCCGCGGCGGGCTGGCTGTATGCCGGGCAGCTCGGATCGTGGACGAGTGAGCATAACCGCTACCATGCCTTTTGGGACGCTTCCGACGCGGTCGCGCTCTTGCTGGGCTGGCTGCTCACCGTCCTAGGCATTCTTCTTGTCGCCGAAACGATCGACCGATCGGGTGGACGTCGCATCCGCGAAATCGGGCGCTACGTCTTCCTGCTGTTGACGGCGGATGCCGTCGCCTCATGGGGTGTTTCGACCTTCGTCGGCGTCGGTTTCACGTCCAAGTGGGATTGGGTTTTCTGGCTCGGTTGGGCCATCATCGCGGCGGCGCTGACTCCCTTGCGCCGATGCCTTTGGAAGCCGACCGTCTTGTTCCTACAGGTGACGTCACCCCTGCCCGTGCTGGTCCTGGCTCAGGCGTTCCTATGGCCGGCCTTCGTGACGCCGACGGATGCCCCGCTATACACCGTCCGTCACATCGGCACGCAATCGGCGTCCAATTCCGATCAACAACAACCGACCGAGGCCCGGTCGCAATCCTCGTCGTCGGAAACCAAAACCGAACCACCGGTCTTCGTATTCATTTTCGACGAATGGTCGTATGAACGCACGTTCGGCGACGGTGACTTCTTACCCGAGTTCATCCACCTTCGCGACTTGGCCGATCGATGCGAGGTTTATCACCAGGCACGATCACCGGGCAACGAAACCTTGATCTCGTTACCGCGTTTGTTATTCGCGCAAACCGAGGGTGAAATCGTACCGTCCCGCGGCACGTTGCGATGGCACGACGACAAGACCGAACGGTCACCGGCTGAACTGCCGTTGTTTTGCGACGAGTTGCTCGCCCGCGGCTACCGATTGAAGGTCGTGGGGTTTTATCACCCTTACCCCTTGCTGCTGGCCGGCCGCCAGGTCGAAGCAATCGCCCATCCGAACGACCCCAAAGCCCCGGACCTCGTTCCGCGAACCTTCGAATACTTGGCTTACAACGGCCGATTCCTTACGGACCCGCTGTCGCGAATGCTCTATCGCCGCGCCTACGCACGCTACTTCAGTTCGCGGTGGGCCGCTTTACAGGCGGCGATTCGCCGCGAAGCCTTCGCCGCGTTGGACTCGCCGGCAAGACAAGTGACGTTCGTGCACTGGCCGCTTCCGCATGGACCGTTCATCTTCGATCCCGACGGCACCTTCCGCGGACCGTACGATCCCATCCGCGATACCATGTACGGCACGCCCGACGACTATCATCGGCACCTGCTGTTCTTGGATCACACGATCGGCGAAATCACCCAACACCTACGGCAGTCCGGCGCATTCGATCGCTCGCTTTTGGTGATCACCTCGGACCATAGTTGGCGGCGCGATCCCGATCCGCTGCGAGACAAAGCATCGCAAGATCACCGGCATGTGCCGTTGTTGGTCAAAGCGCCGGGCCGAACCGAGCGACGAGACATCGACGCGCCGCTGGTCGTAAATTTGGAGACAATCCTGCACGAAGCGCTCGCCGGATCCCAGTCCGAAACAGTCCCCGCGCGCGATCCCCGCTGATCCATCGAACGCAAAACAACAAGTGTGTTGCCGACAACGGCCGCAGCCGTTCCCCTCGACGCGGTCTTCACCACAGTGCGGCAACACGGGCGTTGCCGGCGACCGTTCTCGGGCTCGATCAGCCGCCGGCCATCAACGGGAACAAGTTGCGGACCATTGTGATTGCGGCCGGTCCCACGAGCACGACGAAGATTCCCGGGAAGATAAACATGACCAGCGGGAAGATGAGTTGCACGGCCGTTTTTGCCGCCTTTTCTTCGGCGATTTGACGCCGACGCGTCCGCATCGAGTTACTTTGCACGCGGAGTGCCTGCGCGATACTCGATCCGAATTTTTCGGCCTGAATGATCACGCCCGCAAGACTTCGCAGGTCTTGCACGCCCGAGCGTTCGCCCATTTCGTGCAGCACTTCGGCTTTCGTACGTCCCATCTGCAATTGAACGTTCGCACGGGCGAATTCTTTGGCGATGATCGGATGGGTCATCTCCAATTCGTCGGCCACCTTACGCATGGCCTGTTCGAGCCCCAAGCCGGCCTCGACGCAGACGACCAACAGGTCGAGGGCGTCGGGCAACGAAAGGAAGATAGCCGTCTGGCGTCGGCGAGCCAAAAACCATACGACCAGATCAGGCAAATAGAAGAAAAACGCCGTGACGATCAATGCACCGGTGGAGGATGTCCTTCCCAGGCCGTACATTCCGAAGAACGTCGCGCCCCCGATCGCCAATCCCACGACCAACCCTAGGAACTTGAATCCCAGAAACTTCTGCACGGCCGTTTCGCTGCGAAATCCGGCGTACGACAACTTCAACGCAAGCTTGCTCTTTTCGCCTTCGCTTTTCGGTTCCAGCGGCTTTGACAACGCTGGAGCGGCCTTGTCCAAGACCCTCGATATTTTGTCGCCCCGCCGAGGCGTTTCCTCGACCGGCTCTTCTTCCAGCAACGATCGACGTCGCCGCGGACGTTTCAACTCTTCCAGCCGCTCGACCGATCGTCCGCTGCGACTCGACAGGAAGTCGAACAGCCACCACGCAAACGCGGTGAAGGCCCCGAACACGGCCACCGGCAGGATTTTGTCGTACGTAAGCAGCTCGGCGATGAACACGGCTTTCCTCACACCTTGATGTTTACGATCTTGCGGATGACCAACGCGCCGATGATCTGCATGATGACGGCCACGGCGAGCATCTTCCGACCGAGCGGGTCGGTAAACAGCATCAACACGTATTCGCGGTTCATCTGGAACATGACCACGAACAAGAACACCGGCAGGCCCATCAGCACCAAACCCGAAAGCCGGCCTTCTCCGGTCAGGGCCTGAATTTGCCCCCAAATCTGGAATCGCTCGCGGATCAAACTGCCGATCTTGTCGAGAATCTCGGCCAGGTCACCACCCGTCTGCCGCTGCAAAATCACGGCCGTGGCAAAAAACTTGAGGTCCAAATTCGGAATGCGGGCGGCCAAGTCACGCAACGATTGTTCGAGCGGCACTCCTAGGTTTTGCTCCTCGAACACGCGTCCGAATTCGACACCCAAAGGTGCCGGAATCTCGTTCGACACCGCCTGAAATCCGGCCGCCAGGCTTTGGCCCGCCCGCAAAGACCGGGCCAGCATGTCCAACGCGTCGGGAAGCTGGACGGCGAATGCCTTCAATCGTTTCCGCCGTTTCCACCATACCCAAAGAAACGGCAGCGATCCGGTCGCCAGCCCCATCACGGGAATGAGAATCGCGTACACCTTCAACACGAAGCCGAGAATCGCTCCGCCGAGGGCCATCACCGCCGCAAATGCCATGAATTGGCCTACCGGCATGTTGATCTCGGCCTGGCGAATGTACGCCTGCAAGTCCTCCAGCCCGCCGAACATGCGGTTCCAGACGGATTCTTCCTCGCGAAAATCCTCCACGAGGACGCCGGCACCTCTCTCTTTGCCTTCGCGGACGCTTCCGGTGCCGGTGAACATTTCCAGCCGCTCGTGCAGCTTCTCCTCCGACTTGCCCCCGACCAGGAGCAAGATGCCCGCCACCAGGGCCGCCACTCCCAAGAATGCGGCGATTCCGACGATGATCAGCGGGTTCATGGTGCCTTAGTCCTCCATCATCACGCGCTGGCGGAAAATATTCGACGGCAGCCGAATCCCGCGGGCTTCCAAACGAGGCATGAACGTCGGACGAATCCCCATCGCGACGAACTGCCCGTATGCACGACCGCTCTCGTCGATCCCTTTTTGCTCGTACTTGAAAATGTCTTGCATCACCACGGTGTCCTGCTCCATGCCGACGACCTCGGTAATGTGCGTGATCCGCCGGACGCCTCCTTGCAACCGGTTCGCCTGAATGATCAAGTCGACGGCACTGGCAATCTGCGTGCGCATCGCTTTGATGGGCAGTTCGAAACCGGCCATCATGATCATCGTTTCCATCCGGGCGACGGCGTCGCGCGGCGAGTTCGCGTGCAACGTGGTCATCGATCCTTCGTGACCGGTGTTCATCGCCTGGAGCATGTCGAGCGTTTCAGGACCACGGCACTCACCGATGATGATCCGCTCGGGACGCATACGCAGAGCGTTCCGGACCAAGTCGGTCGCCGTCACGGCCCCTTTGCCTTCGATATTCGGCGGACGCGTCTCCAATCGCACGACGTGGTCTTGCTGCAACTGAAGCTCGGCCGCGTCTTCGATCGTGACGATACGCTCGTTGTTCGGAATGAAACTCGACAACGTGTTCAACAACGTCGTCTTACCGGAGCCGGTACCACCGGAGATGACCACGTTCAACCGCGCCTTGATGGCGCCTTCCAACAGCATCACCATCTCGGGCGTGAACGCCTTGTAATTCAACAGGTCTTCGAGCTTGAGCGGGTTGCTGCCGAAACGCCGAATCGACACCGCAGCACCGTCGAGCGCAAGCGGCGGAATGATAGCGTTGAAACGCGATCCGTCGGGCATGCGGGCGTCGACCATCGGACAGCTTTCGTCCACCCGACGACCGACCTTCGAGATGATCCGGTCGATGATTTGCAACAGGTGATCGTTATCGCGGAACGTCACGTTCGTCTTTTCCATCTTCCCGCGACGTTCCACGTAGATGTTTTTGGGACCGTTGATCAGAATATCGCTGATCGTGGGATCTTTGAGCAACACTTCGAGCGGTCCCAGCCCGAACGTCTCGTCGAGCACCTCGTCGATGAGCCGTTCCCGCTCGCTGCGGTTGAGCATCGTGTTTTCGCTGTCGCACAGATGCTCGACGACCAACCGAATTTCGCGACGCAACACATCGCCTTCGAGTTGGCCGACCTTGCTCAGGTCGAGCTTATCGACCAGCTTGTTGTGGATGCGTTGCTTGAGTTCGTCGAAGGAAAGCTGCTTCGAATCGGATCCCGCAAGAGATCGAGCGCCAGGTCCGTAGCTCATAGTCGTATTCCCGTCTACGCTGTCCGTCGTGAGTAATCCGCGACCGCGGTCGGCCCGCCGAGCTCGGCCTCCCGCCGAACCGCCGTTCGAACCCGACCACCAAGGCACGTGTAGACGTACCCCACCAGTAACTTAGCTCACGATTGACGAATGCGCAGACAGGCGAAGATGAGGAAGCACCGCACAATCGATCAAGCTCGACACAACCAGCACGACCGATTCATTCGTCACGAAAGAGACCTCAATAATCCCAACCTCCCCGGTCGGAAAGCCCCGATCCGAAAACCGCACACCAGCACGAATCAGAAGCGGTTTTGGAATCGCTAGCTCCTTCCGCGGACTTTCGTATCGACGTCCCGATCGTTTCCCATCGTCGTTCGGTAGGGGTAGAATAGGGTATTAGGCGGGTGGGGCAGGCGCCGGGTAAGTCGTGTCCGGTATTCTCGGCAAGTCGGTTTCTCGAAGCGGCAGGGGCCGGCCGCGATCGGTGAAAAGATCATGGGTATCCGATTCTACTGTCCCAACGGCCACAAGCTGCACGTCAAGGCGTTTCAGGCCGGCAAACGGGGGATTTGCCCCTATTGCGGCGAAAAAGTCCTCATCCCGCTGAAAAGCACGCGGCGCAGCACGAAAGAACTAAAGGCACTGCGTGCCCGGGCCGAAAGCGCGCAACCGACAAGCAGCCCGCGGCGAGAAGCACCGAAGGGGCTTCCGCCGAAATTGGACGAAGAAGCGTTCCTGCAAGGGACGGACACGGGATCGACGGACGATGCGCCGGTGCGATCGGCGCCCACCCCGTTGTTTGCCGCATCGGCGCCCGCCGGAACGCCGAGCGCCACCCCGCCGGTACGATCGGATGCCGATACCGCCCCACCGTTCATCTCGGGAGAGGAGGAGGCGCCGCTGCCGGATCCGATCGCCGAGGACCCGTCGGCCGTGTGGTACGTGCGTCCGCCGTCGGGCGGACAATACGGCCCGGCCGAAGGCGATATCTTCGCACGCTGGATCGACGAGGGCCGTGTCACCCCCGATTCGTTGGTTTGGCGAGAAGGATGGCGAAACTGGAAAGAAGCCCGCGAGGTCTTTCCGCAGTTGCAAGAAGAACGTGTGTCAATCGTGGCCGATGCCCCGTTGCCGATCGGGAAACGTCCCTCGAAAGCCCGTGACGCCGCAGCGACCGGATCGCGGCAGAAGAAAACGCTGCAATTGTCATGGATTCTGACGGGCCTGATCGTCGCCTTGTTCCTCTCGGGCGGCATCCTGGCCTATCTTTTGTGGGGCTGATCCGGCAACCTCGCCGCGTTCTCCAACAAGTACCCGCCGCAGGTTCGTGCGACAACGGCCGACGGCGCAATCCCACTTGATGAATCGCCCTTCTCGTGCCGCCGGGAGTCGTCCTGTGAACACAACTGTTTGTCGAATCGCCTCGATTGCCGCGGTTTGGCTCGTCGCTCTTGCAATTGCCCACGCGTCGGAACCGACGGCCGATTTGTACGTTTCGCCCGCGGGCAACGATGCTTGGTCGGGAACACTGCCGTTGCCGAACGCGACGAAAACCGACGGACCGTTTGCGACTCTGGGCCGGGCCAAAAGTGCCGTCCAAAAACTGCGTTCGCACAAGTCGGGTAACATCGTCGTCTTGATCCGCGAAGGAGTGTATCGTGTCGAGCGGACGATTGTCTTCGGTGTCGACGACGGTGGAGCTCCCGGGCAGACGATCACCTACGCGGCCTATCCCGGGGAATCGCCGATCCTCAGCGGCGGCTTTCCGGTCACCCGATGGCGTCGTGTCGATCCCGAATCGCCGGGATTGTTGCCTGCGGCGGCAAAACACGTGTGGACGGCGGACGTATCGGGTTCGTTTTTCGCGCTGTTCGACGATGAAGGGCTGCTTCCTCGCGCCCGCTCGGAAGGCTTTATCCCGCTGGAAGGCGGTTCGCGAAACACGCTGCGATTTCCCGACGATCGATTGAAGGCATGGCCGAACCTGGGCGACGTGGAACTCGTCGTTCGGCCGTATCAGGCGTGGATCGTCAACATCTTGCCGCTGGCGTCGGTCGACGAGCATGCCGGGATCGCCCGCACGGCCGTATCGGCTACCTACGCGATGCGTCCTCAGCACTTTCTGCACGATACGCAATCGTGCTGGGTAGAAAACGCGCTCGAGTTCTTGGACAAACCAGGCGAGTGGGTGCTCGACACATCGCAGCACAAGCTCTACCTGTGGCCGCGTCACGGCGAGCGGCCCGAAAACATCGTCGCGCCTGCGGTGCGGGAATTGATCCGCGTCGAAGGCAAAATCGACAAGGACGGGCCGACCGACGTACCCGTTCGCAATCTTCGTTTTCGCGGGCTTACGTTCATGCACGGCGACCGCTTTTGCATGACCGACCGCGACGCCGGGCTACAGCATGACTGGGAAATGCACGATCGCGACAATGCCCTGGTGCGATTTCGGGGAACGGAACGCTGCGCGCTCGAAGCGTGTCGCTTTCGGCATACGGCGGGCGGCGCCGTTCGGATCGATCTGTACGGACAAGCGAATACGATCGCAGGCAATCTCATCGAGCACATCGGCGGGACGGGAATCTTGTTGTGCGGCTACGGCCCGGGCACGAAAGACGTCAACAAGAACAATGTCGTCTTCAACAACCACATCCACCACGTCGGCGAAATCTACCCGCATTCACCCGGCATATTCGTGTGGCAAAGCGGCAATAATCGGATTGCCAACAACCTCGTCCATCATACGCCGTACTCGGGCATCATCGTTTCGGGCTGCATGTCTCACTTCTTCGCGAAGCCCGACGACCGCGAACTCGTCCGCACGATTCGACGCCACGAATTGCCGGAGTTGCCGGTCTCACCCACCTATGACGATGTGAAGCCTTTCTTGCATAGCCGCGAGAACCAAATCGAGTACAACGAAATCCACCACGCGATGGAACAGCTCGGCGACGGCAACGGAATTTACATCCGTGGTGCCGGACCGGGCAACGTCATTCGCCGAAATTTCGTCCACGACCTACTCGCCCCCATGCCCATGCAGGCGGGCATCCGGACCGACGGCGGCCAACGCGACACACTCATCGCCGAGAATGTCGTGTACCGGTGCACGTCGCAGGGAATCATTCTGAAATTGAACAATCGGTGCATCAACAACGTGGTGGCCGACGTAATCGCACCGCCGCGAGGGTACTATTTGGCGCTGCGAGAAGGCCCGTTGACCGGTGCGGTCATTCGCCGCAATGTCTTCTATTGTCGGCAAAGTGAATGCGTGTTCGTCGACGAATCGCCCGCCCGGCGAGGACAACCCAGCGCCCGGCTCGCCGAGGCGGACGCCGACGAAAACGTCTATTACTGCATGCGTGATCCACACAAAGGGCGAACCGTCATCGAGCAGCATCGCAAGATCGGCGTCGATTTGCACAGCTGCGCAGATGACCCGTTGTTCATCGATGTGGATAAAAGCGATTTTCAATTTCGCCCCGATTCCCCGGCATTGAAGATGGGAATCGTTCCGATCGACGTCTCGCAAATAGGGTTACGTTCGCCCGTACCGTAGGAACACAACAGGCCTCATCGCCGACCGCCCGAACAGGTCCGAAAGGCGGCTCGATTGCTCGTTTTCGGCGTTTTCGGGCACCTTTACTTCACACGGCAAATGCTCTACAACAGCAAGCGTCGGCCGAACAGGCTTCCTCCGCCGTCGACGCCGCAGCGGCAAGCTCGTCAGCCCGCGTGTCACTTCTATCTTTCGTCCCGAATCGGTCGGGATCTGCCACTTGAAATTCTGAAAACGCAACTTCGTGTCATGTCACGATCCTACGAACGGATTACCACCCTCGACGATCCTCGCGTGGCGCGCTATCGCAACCTCAAAGAGAGAACGGCGCGCGGCGAGTGCATTTTCGTGACCGAAGGGCATTTCGTGACGCAGCGTTTGCTCGACAGCCCATTCGAGGCCGAGTCGGTGTTCGTCTATGAAGAACACCTGCCGATGTATCTCGAACGGGTTCCCCCCGAGGTGCCGTTGTACGTCGGCGATCGGGAACTGATGCACGAAATCGCCGGAATCAAGTTCCACCAAGGCGTTTTGGCCGCCGGTAGACGCAAGCCCGATCCCCGGTTGGAAGACGTGCTTCCGCCGCCCGCCCGAAAGGGGCCTTTACGTTTGGTTGTTTGCCCGCACATCACGAAGCCGGAGAACGTCGGACTGGTGTTCCGCTCGGCCGGCGCTTTCGGAATGGATGCGGTCATTCTAGGTGAACGAAGCTGCGATCCGTTTTCTCGCCGGGCGTTGCGGGTATCGATGGGGGCCACGATGATGGTCCCATACTACCGCGCCAAACGTCTCATCGACGAACTCCCCGACATCGCGAAGAGATGGGGGATCGAGCTGGTGGCCACGATCGTCGATCCGCGGGCCGAATGTATCGTCGACTTCTCGTGGAGCGACCGGACGGCCGTGCTCATGGGGCACGAAACCGACGGCCTGGACGCAAACTGGCAACGCATCTGCCACCGGTGTGTAACGATCCCGATGGCCCCGGAAGTCGACTCGTTGAATCTCGGCGTGGCAACAGGGGTGTTCCTCTACGAGTTGAACCGGGCTCGGCTGTCGTCGCAAGCAACCGAAAACCGCCGTCGTGCACAACTGCCGGATTGAACTCGGGGTATCCGACGGAATCGCTTGGCATGGAGGATGCCGCGAATCAGAATGCAGGCGGTCCCCATCGTCACCTTTCAAGCAGGAGCGATGCCATGCGACGGTCGATTCTTCCCGTTTCTTTCGGCAACGGAACTCCGCCTACACTCGCAGTCGCTGCGTGCCTGTCGTGGGCGGTAACGACCTTTCTCGCTTCGACTTCGGCGGCGGAGGTACTCCAGGTCGGACCGGGGCGGGCGTTCGCTCGCATTGAAGATGCCGTCACCGCTGCGAATCCCGGCGATGTGATCGAGGTCTACGCCCTTGAAAACAATGAACCGTACGAAACGCCCGCGGTACTCGTGCGCAAGCCGAAGTTGACGATCCGCGGCATCCCCGCCGCGGGGCGCCGGTACGTGCCGATCTCGGGCAAGGGATTCGAATACAGCGGCCGAGGTTCGACGCCGCGAGCCATCTTCCAGTTCGACCCCGGAGCCGACGGCTGCACACTCGCCGGATTCTCTCTCAGCGGGGCACACAATCATTCCCACAACGGGGCGGGCGTGCGCATCAACCAAGCCAACGATGTGACGATTCGCGACTGCGAAATTCACCACAACGACATGGGCATCATGTCGAACGGCGACGGCACCCTCCGTCGCGGTCGATCGCAGCGGATCATTCAATGCCACATCCACCACAACGGCGATTTCGAGCATCCCGGATATAATCACAATTTGTATCTAGGCGGCACGAGTGCGGCACTCTTGTTTTGCGAAGTCGATCACAGCTTGACGGGACACAACGTGAAGAGCCGCGCCCACCAAATGCTGATCGCCTATTGTTACGTCCACGATTCCGCAAACCGCGAATTCGACCTGGTCGACGCCGAAGACACCGCCGCTCCCGACAGCCATGCCGTGCTGTTGGGCAACATCATCGTCAAAGATCCACAGTGCCGCGGCAATCGCACGACGATCCACTTCGGTCAGGACGGCGGCCGCGATCACAACGGCACATTGTATGCACTGTTCAACACGATCGTCACGCCGTTCGTTTCACCCGTCGTCGATCTCTCGGCACCCGGTGCCGAAGCCCTTTTGTACGGGAACTTCGTCACTGCGGCCGGACGTCCCGAAGGCAATCAACAGGCCGTACAAGCCCGCTCGGGGGCATTGCTTTCGAACGTTCAGACAGCAATGAACTGGTTCGACGGTCGATTTCGAGAATCGTTTCCCGCAAACCTTGCGCGCGACAATGTGTTCACGACGTTGCGGGAAAGCCCGTTCGCAGCTTCCGAGGCTCTCGATTTTCGGCTCCGGCCGGAACTCGTTGCGGACTTGCCCGTTCGCCCTCGACTCGATGCCGTAACCTTGCCTGAACTCATCGGGTTGGAAGCCGAATGCAAGCGCCCCATCATGACATACCGTTACGCGCATCCGTGCAAAGGGGAACGCGTGTCACAACAACGACCGATATTCGGTGCAATCTGGTGAGCCCCTGCTCGCCAATTCGTTTCGCGCAGAGTACGATCGGACGAAACCGTCGCATCTGGCTCCGCGAGATCGCAACCGGCAGGTCGCCATCTCGCAGCCGCTTCCGTCGTCCGAGTTTCCGGCCTCGAAGCAATGCAACACGAAGACATCCCGATTCGGATTCTCCAATTTGGAACCGGCCGTTTTCTCCGGGCGTTCGTAGACACGTTCCTCCAAGATCTCGCCGATAGACACCTCGTATCGGCCAGAGTGTTCGCCGTCCAGTCGACAGGCGGCGATCGTGCGAGCCTGTTCGCCGAACGTCATTTCACCTATCGCGTGGCGATTCGAGGGCTCGAAGACGGCAAGAGGCTCGAGCGGGAAGTATCCGTACGCACCGTCGCCGACGCGGCTGCGGCCGGATTCGAGTGGCCTCGCGTTCTCGAATTCGCCGTCTCGCCGGGATTGGCCGCGATCGTATCGAACGTTACTGAAGCGGGTTATGCGTTGGTCGACGGCGACACCAGCCGCGGCTTACCACCGGAATCGTACCCGGCAAAATTGCTTTCGGTGTTGGACGCCCGACGCAAGGCGGGTCTGCCCGGGCCGGTCATCCTCCCCTGCGAGCTCCTGGATCGCAACGCCGGACGATTGAAGCGGCTGGTACTGGAACAGGCGGAGCGGGAATCGGCCGACGACGACTTGTTGGACTACCTGACGATGGAATGTCGCTGGTGCAACACACTGGTCGACCGCATCGTTGCGCCGCCGCAAGCCGGTGAACCGCTTGCCGCCGATCCGCTCGCGGCGGTGGCGGAACCCTTCGCGGCGTGGTACATCGAACACCTACCGCCAAAGCCGCTTCCGCCGGAAGCACGACCGTTGCCTTCGATTCTGGACGTGTTGTCTGCCCATCCGGCTGTGTCGCGCGTGGCCGACGTCGATGCCTTTTCACTTCGCAAGGTGCGTATTCTCAACGGCGCCCACACCGCCCTGGTGGCGTACGCCCTGCCGAAAGGATTCGCAACCGTGCGCGACGCCGTATCGGATCCCGGTATCCGTTCCTGGCTCGAAGGTCTCCTATTCGAAGAGATCATCCCGGCAGTGGAAGATCGCGTCGAGGAACCGGAATCGTTCGCGCGAACGGTATTGGATCGATTCGCGAATCCGTTCCTGGAACACCGCCTGGAAGATATCGCCTTGCACCACGAAACCAAGCTTCGTACCCGTTTGTTGCCCAGCTTCGAAGACTACGTGCGACGGTTCGAGCGAACGCCCGTCCGTTTAGCCCAGATTCTCGAAGGCCGTTTCTAGCAGCCTAACGAAACCGGTAGGCGTGCGTTTCGCTTACCGAGCCTACCGGGCTTGTTCACCCTATCGGCTTAATCGGCGATTCGGGCCGAGGACATCTCCCGCCCCGCCGGAAATCGCCGGGTAATTTCCCCGTGCGTTGCTAGCGTGAACCGGTCGAGGAGGCCTTCACAGAAGCACTCGCCTGATCGTCGGCGGGCGGCAGCACCGGCAGCCGGACGGTCACCCGGGTTCCTTTCCCCGGCTCGCTTTCGATTTCAGCCGTTCCATTCAAAAGCCGCGCACGTTCGCGAATGCCTTGGAGTCCGAATCGTTTTTCCGGCACTTCCTCGACGTGAAAACCGCAACCGTCATCGATGATCTCAAGGACGACATCTTCGTCGTAACGTTTCAAGCGGACGTCGACATGCGAGGCATGCGCATGTTTGCGAACGTTGGTCAACGTCTCTTGAGCAATGCGGAACAGGGCATTTTCCAACGGCGACGCCAATCGGCCGAAATCGTCGGGAAAAGAGTAGCGAATTTCCAGGTCCGGAGCATCCCGCTGAATCTCGGTGATGACATGCCGGATTGCCGGAGGCACGCCTTCCTCGTCCAAGACAGCCGGACGCAACCCGTTGATCAAGCGTCGGATCTCCTTGATCGACTCGTCGAGCAACCGCTCGACCGACGCGATCACTTGTTGCACGTTCGCCGACACTTCTTCCCGGCCCGCAGTCAGCGTTTGCAACATCAAGTGTGCCCCGGCCAGTTGCTGGGCCAACCCGTCGTGAATCTCGAAAGCCAACACTTTGCGATCCCGTTCATGCAGGTCGAGCAACTCGCGCAACAATTGACGTTCTCGTCGAACTTCGGCCTCGGCTTTGGTGCGTGTTTCAATCTCGGCCTGCAACTGCCGGTTCGCTTCGGCCAGCTCGCGTGTACGCTCTTCGACACGACGTTCCAGCTCGGCATGTGCCCGCTGCAATTCGGCCTGCGCCAAGCGCCGCTGCGTGATCTGTTCCCACTTGTCGAGGGCGCTCAGCACGATGTGCGGCATGTCGGTGAGCGTCGTTTGCGACTTGACGATGTAATCGAGGGCTCCCGTCTTGAGCGCCCGCACGGCCGCTTCTTCGTTGCCCTGACTCGTCATCACAACGACGGGAACCCGGCAGTGCTCGGTATCGCCCGGCAAGAGATCGATCCCCAATCCGTCGGGAAGAACGAGGTCGGCCAGGATGAGGTCGACCGGTCGGTTTCCCATCAGTTCGCGGGCGCTTTGCAGGTCGCCGGCCACCTCGAAACGGATCGTCGGTTCGCGTCGTCGGGCCGTGCGCCGAATCAATTCTACGTGGTCCGGATTGTCTTCGACCAACAGGACTCGAATGGGGCGGTCGGGCATAATCGCTTCTCCAAGATTTGTTCGCCGCGTATCGTACCGCTTTAGGCACGTTCCGGCGTTTATACCGGCATGCGGCCGTTCGTCGGTCCGCTGCGACTTTTTCGTCCATCGCAGACGGAGATTTCAACGATCAGCATCGCGGCTCCGAGTTCCATCGATCGGAGCGTCGCCAATAATCGGTCAAACTGCGGGCCATCGTTTCCCATTGCATGGAGGCCATCGGCTTGACCAGATATCCGGCCGCCCGACGTGCGTATGCCGCATCGATATCTTCCGGCGATTCGGAAGACGTCAACACGACCACCGGCAAATGCTCCAACTCGTGGGTCGTCTTGATGGCATCGAGCACATCCAAACCGTCGATTCGCGGCAACTTCAGATCGAGCACAACCAGATCGGGATCGGGAAAACTCACCGTGTCGGCGAATTTTCCCCGGTGAAACAGGTAGTCGAGTGCGGCTTCGCCGTCTTCGGCATGTTGTACCCGGTACCCCAAACAACACCGCTCGACCGCCCGGCGAAACAACATGGCGTGATCCGGGTTGTCCTCGACATAAAGGATGACGATCGGCGAATCCTTCATCGGTTCGACGACGTTTCCATCGCCCCCTCGCAAACGACCGGCAACGTAAACCGAAAGGTCGCACCGCGTCCATGACCTTCCGATTCGACCCAAATGCGCCCTCCGTGAGTCTCAACGATTCGACGTACCAGCGCCAGTCCGATGCCGCTGCCGCCCGCATCGGCTTTCAACCGGCGAAACAACTCAAAAATCTTGTCTTGATGTTCCGGCGGAATGCCTTCGCCGTTGTCGCGAACGTAAAACGTGACTTCTCCGTGCAACTCTTCCGCACCGATTTCGATGCGCGGCGAGTCGACCTCCCCCATGTGCTTGCAGGCGTTTTCGATCAGGTTCTGAAACAGTTCGACGATTCGCCGCCGATCTCCCTTGACCGGCGGCAAACGTTCCGCCACCGAAACGGTGATTCCGTTTGAGAACACCTGCCCGTGCAATATTTCGAGGACTTCGTCGACGACCTTGCGTGTGTCGATCGTCTCGATTTGCCCCACGACACGACCGATTCGCGACAAATGGAGCAGATCATCGAGCAACCGTTCCATCGTGTCGGCCGCCCTCCGAATCCGACCGAGGTCCTCGTGAAACGCGGCCTCGTTCCCCTCGGCGATATCTTCCGGCAGCAGGTCCAAAAAGCCCTTGATCGTGACCAACGGGCTTTTTAGATCGTGCGATACGGTATAGACGAACCGCTCGAGTTCGCTGTTTTTCAATTCCAGTTCGCTGATGAGATCTTCCCGCTCTTCCAATAAGCGGTAGTGTTCCGTCCGCTCAGAAACGATCAGCCCCAATCCCGATCCGGCAAGGAACCCGCGGACGTCCATCCAGCCCTCACGTTCGCCCCAGCGATATCGGCGGCGCAACAAGACGGCGGGCTGCCCCGTTTCGACGATATCTTTCAGCCGATGCACATCTTCCGGTTCGAGGAATTCAGCAACGATCTCCTCGAGCGACATGCCCAGCAACCGTTGCGGATCTTGGTCGGGCACCATGCACGCCACCGCCGCGGCGTTGACGTCAATCAAACGAAAGTCTTGATCGAAAATAAAAAACGCGTCGGGGGCACCATCCATGAACGCTCGCAACCTTGCGGAAACCTCGGCCAACGAACGCTCGGCGGTGGTTCGACGGCGGGCTTCCTCCGCCTCGTGCAAGGCACGGCGGACGGCCGGCCCCAGTCGAGAAATCCGGCGCTTCAGCACGTAGTCGGTCGCACCCGACTTGACTGCGTCGATGGCCAGATCCTCGCCGATCGCCCCCGAAATCAATATCACCGGCACGTCGGACTGGGCTTTCTTGGCGGCGCGCAGGGCAGCTTTGCCGTCGTAGCCGGGCAGCGAATAATCGACCAGAATCAGATCGTACCGGCGGGAATCCAGCATTCGATGGTACGCGTCGGGGGCATCGACCACCGTCAGATCGATCTCGAAGCCCTCGGCCTCGAGCGTTTCGCCGACAAGTTCGACATCGAACGGATCGTCTTCGAAATACAAGACGCGCAAACTATTCACTCTCCTTGCTCCTTCACAACTTTTCGCGAAGGAATTCTATCAGCCTTGTCAAAATAGTCACATAAACAACAATCAGCCCCCCTCGAACTGGTGTCAGCCTTCCGGAGGCAACTCGTTGACAACGGCCCAAAAAAGGCCCAGTTGTCGGACCGCTTCGGCAAACTCGTCGAATTGCACCGGTTTGACGACGTAGGCGTTCGCGCCCAACGAATATCCCGCCAACAGATCGCTCTCCATGCGTGACGAGGTCAGCAAGACCACGGGCAAAGGACGCATCGAGTCGGTCTCGCGAATCCGCTTCAAAACTTCCAAACCGCTAAGTTTGGGCATTTTGATATCCAACAGAACGACCGCCGGAAGTCCCGTCGTTCGTCCTTCATATCTCCCAGTGCAGGTGAGATATTCCCATGCCTCTTGCCCGTCGTTCACGACATCGACCCGGTTGGCAAGCCGGCTATCTTCAAAGGCCGTCAGTGTCAGTTCGACGTCGTTCGGGTCGTCCTCGGCCAATAAAATTCGCCGAACGGTAGTTCGACCGCTCATCGTTGCAGCTCCTGCTGTTCCGGATTCTGTGTGGTATTAGAACCCCGCGGCTTTGGAAGTGAAAAATAAAAAGCGGAGCCTTTTCCCGGCTGCCCTTCGGCCCACACCCGACCGTTGTGGCGTCCGACGATGCGTCGCACATTGGCCAGCCCGACCCCTGATCCCGTCTTTTCTCTGTCGGCGTGTAAACGCTGAAACAGTCGAAACAGTTTGTACCCGAACTCGGGATCGAACCCGCATCCGTCGTCTTTCACGAAAAAGATGTACTCACCCTCGGTTTCTCGCAGGCCGACATGAATATGTGCCTCGTCCCGGTCTGCCGTGAACTTCACGGCGTTCCCGATGAGGTTTTCCCACACCCGTCGAAACAGTTCGCGATCGACGTGTACGACCGGCAACGCATCGCAGCACCACACGATACAGCGATCGGCTTCCGCCGCTTTCATACTTGCGATCACCTCGTCGACCAATTCCCCCATATCGACCGGTTTGAGTCGTAGTTCGACGCGTCCCGCACGTGAATACTGCAGAATGTCGTCGATCAAGCGTTGCATGCGGTCGGCAGCATCGTGGATACGCTTCAGGTAATGGCCGACTTTTTCGTCCTCGTGCTTTCCCAGACGGCGCTCCAGCAACTGGGCAAAGCTGTCGATATGCCGCAGCGGTGCCCTCAGATCGTGCGAAACCGAATATGCAAAATCCTCGAGTTCTCGGCTGATCTCTGAAATACGTGCAGACTGCCGATCGACTTCGCGAGCGAGTGTTTGCGACTGTTGTTCGGCGGCGGCCAGTGAATTGTGGAGCTCGGTCACGTCGCGAATGATAGCCGAAAGAAACAGCCGATCGCCCGCCCGGACCGCGCGGCCGTGCACGTCGGTATGAAACTCGGTGCCGTCTTTTCGGACGTCGATCGTGTGACCGTGAAAAACACCTGTGTCGGCCAATTGCTTTTGGAATTCGGCAAAAACGGAATGGTAGTCAGGCCGGATCAGTTGCAGCGCATTCAATGTGCGCGCTTCGTCGCGCGTGTAGCCGTACAGTTTCGTGAAGGCCTCGTTGACTGCGACCAGATTGCCTTCTGCGTCAGCGAGAATGACACAGTCGGGCATCGCATCGAGTACGGGCAGCAAAGACTCGAGAGAAATTGCGGCAACACCCGTCAAGGGCAAGGAAGAACCGTCAGAAGGTCGGTCGTGTGACATGATCGAAACGCCGATCGAGAAGTACCCGCCCACTCCCGGATACAGACACCAAGCCATACCGCGGGACGGTAAAGCCGAAAACGGGACCGCAAGTCACACGAGAGATGCCGTCGCAGAGAAAAGAACGTGTCGCGTCCCTTAAAGCGAGTGTACCTTTTACGTCACTCGATGCAACTTATGAGCCGGAAAGACCCCTCTCATGAGGGAACAACAAAATTCCCCCCTGACAGGAGGTGGTGTGTTTTCCCTCCGTTCACATCCAGACTCACATTGGACACTTGAGAAGTGGTGATTTCCTCTGCTTCGAACCGCTCAGCAGCCGTGCCCGTCGCCGCAGGGCGCGCCGCCGCGTTGTGAAAACGCCATTCCTTCAATTTCGACCAGCAAATCGTCGCGGCACACGTCGGCTATTGCGTAAATGGTCGGCACGTCACCCAAACGTGCCTGGCAAACGGCACGCGTCTTCTCGAAATCTTCCTGCCGCTTCACGTACACCCGCACCAAAGCCAGATTTTCGAGGGTCGTCCCCAATTGCGGTAATCCGTGGCGCGCCAGATTCGGTTCGCCGATCAACGCGGCAATGTTGTCGAGCGTTTCGTGGGTCTGCGCTTCGACGTCGCCGATGTGTTGCGTTTCGGAATTCGTGATGCTCGCCGTTCCCGAGATCAGAATCGTGGCATAGTTGCCGCACGATAGGGCCACCGCCCGCGAAAACTTCGGGCTTTTCGGACTGTAAAACGCACCGTACTCGAAGGCGGCCGTTTGACGGGGGTTTTCCAGCGGCATGGCCACGATGTCGGATCGATCGGTCGCCAAGGCGATGCAACTCATCGCGATTTCACGATCGTCGGCCCCGATTCCCGTACTGGCCGGGTAGACGCAACCGACGTCCTTCTTCACCAGCCGATCGGCCATGAATCGGATGCCCTGAAAGAAATCGGTCCTTGCCCGATTGAGTTCCTTGTAGCGCTGCTTGTCTCCTTCGCCCTCGACGATACCGCCGAGATACAACCACGTGCGGATCACCTGATCGAAACGCACATCGACCGAAGCCAACAAGTCGCGCATCCTCGCGAACGCATCGAGCGACCGATCGTAGACCTCGGGCGAATCGATTTGCGGTCGCACGTTCGCACAATGGACCCAAGCGATACCGTTGTGTTCGGCCCTGACCAACTGCTCGCTTATCCGCTGAATGGCCACATCGCCCTTGCGACGCCCGACTCCTAAGGCCTCGATCGCCAACAGTTTGCCTTCGCAGGGTTTCTGCGGGATGTAGGTCGTGGCCGGCAAGTCGTCGCCATAGAAATCCCGCATGATGCGACGGCATTCGTCCATCTGCGAGATATCGGCAAGGAAAACGGCCTGGTGCACGATCGAGCCGACGGTGCCCTCTTCCCGAATGACCGATTCGATCGTCTTTAGTGCGTCTTGGGCTTGTTCGTGGAGCGTCTCGCCGCGGCGAGGCACGGCGGCCGCGAACACATGGCGCACATCGTTCAGGCCGACGACCGAATAGCCGACGCCGTCGTCGCAGATTTTCCGAATCATGCGATGTCCTTCCAGGGGTTGGCAGGCGTTAGGGAGGGTAGATCAACGGCAGGCCGCAATTCCACTGTAGGCACACCCCCGCAACGACGTCAACGAATCGGATCGGTGGGCATGAGCCCCGAAGCTTGGTGGGTGATCCGACTTCTGGGCGTCGTTCGACATCGCCGACGGACCGGACAAGATTCCGTCGTGTACCGGAGTCAGTACACCTGCGGCGCCCTTCTTCCTGTGCACTTGACAGCCCGC
Organism: Thermostilla marina; assembly: GCF_054657455.1. Lineage (NCBI taxonomy): Bacteria > Pseudomonadati > Planctomycetota > Planctomycetia > Pirellulales > Thermoguttaceae > Thermostilla > Thermostilla marina. The sequence goes on from NZ_BAAHYR010000001.1 coordinate 3,770,738, forward strand.
AACGCGAAACAAGCGTGCCTCTTCGGAATCTGTCCCGGAACAACTCGACGATGTTCACGAAGGTAATCTGCCGCTCCCGCAAATACAACACTCTATTGTTCAAAACACGTCTCCAATCACCGTGGTGACGCCGCGTTTTCGGCAAAGATTCTCCATGCCCCACATCCTGCCGGGTTTCATCTCTCAATCGCTTCGCGAACGAGCGAGGCCCACGACAACCTTCGCCGCGTCAACTCGACACTAAAGCCGGAGTCCGATACCATGAACATGGGTATAGCAACCGACGTGCAAGGTTTGCGCCGTCTTCCCGGCTTGTCGCGACGGCAAGCGGGGCGCAGCCCGGCAAACAGCAAGATGCAGAAAACCCGCTCAAGCGTTTCGTGACCACTCCGGAAAGACTTCCGCTTTTCCCTCGGCATGGAAGCGAATCATGGCCCCTTCGATCGCCGAAGAAACCATCCTCGAATCGCTCAATCCACAACAGCGCGAGGCCGTCGTACACGGCGACGCACCGTTGTTGATCGTCGCCGGAGCCGGAACAGGGAAGACGGCCACCCTTGTGCGGCGTTTGGCCTGGTTGATCATCCAAGGGGTGCATCCGCAAGAAATCCTGTTGTTGACGTTCACCCGTCGCGCCGCAGAGGAAATGCTTCGTCGGGCTCAAAACCTCTTGCAACGCATCAAGGTCGCCTCGCTGCCCGGCGGTCTCCTACAACGGGTTTCCGGCGGAACGTTCCACGCCGTTGCCGCAAGGTTGTTACGCCGGTACGGCCAGGCAATCGGCGTCCCGAGCGATTTCACGATCCTCGACCGCGGCGACGCTGAAGACTTGATGAACGTCTTGCGAACGGAGCTGAAGCTGGCGGAAACCGATCGGCGGTTTCCCAAGAAAGGAACGTGCGTCAACATTTACAGCCGATGCATCAACGCGCAGGAAAAGCTGCCCGACGTTCTCCGCAATCGCTTTCCGTGGTGTGAAGAATGGCAAGAGGAACTTGCCAAGCTGTTCGACGCCTACGTCGAACGGAAGTCGAAATCGGCCGTACTCGACTACGACGACCTTCTGCTCTACTGGAAACACCTCCTGGGCCGCGAAGACATCGCAACGTTGCTGCGTAAGCGATTTCGGTACGTGCTGGTCGACGAGTACCAAGATACGAACGTCCTCCAGTCGCAGATCCTATACCGCCTGGCGCCGGACGGCACCGGGGTCACCGTCGTCGGCGACGACGCGCAAGCGATCTATTCTTTTCGTGCCGCCACGGTCCGGAACATTCTCGATTTTCCGAAACACTATCCGAACGCCAGGGTCGTCACACTGGAGCAAAACTACCGCAGTACGATGCCGATTCTCGAGGCCAGCAACGCGGTGATGGCCAAGGCAAAAGAACGCTTCACGAAAAACCTGTTCTCCGACAAAACCGAAGGTGAAATCCCCGAGCTGATTAGTTGCGACGACGAAGATGCCCAAAGCAACGCCGTCATCGATCGTATTCTTCAACGCAGGGAACAGGGGATCGCGTTGAAAGATCAAGCCGTGTTGTTTCGTGCGTCGCACCATAGCATCTTGCTCGAAGGGGAACTATCGCGTCGCAACATCCCGTACCGGAAATACGGCGGCTTGAAGTTCCTCGAGATGGCGCACATCAAGGATTTGCTCGCTTTTCTGCGGCTGGCGGAAAATCCTCGCGATATGATCGCCGGCATGCGGATCTTGTGCATGCTGCCGGGTATCGGGCCTGCCACGGCGCGCAAGTTGATGGACTACTTGCTCACACACAAAGGCGATTTCGCCGCCTGGCGGAAAGCAAAGATCCCCAAGCAAGCAGCATCCCGATGGCCGGATCTGGTCACGTTGCTCATCCGAATCGCCGACACGAAAATGCCGCCGGCCGATCAAATCCACGCCGTGCGCACATACTATGCGCCGTTGCTGCCCGAGCTGCACGACAACCCGCAACCGCGGGAACGCGACCTGGAACAAATCGAGAAAATGGCGACCAAGTATCGCGATCGTCGCTCGCTGTTGGCCGACATCACGCTCGATCCGCCGAATTCGACGCAGGACATGGCCGACGAACCATTGCTGGACGACGACTACCTCGTCCTCAGCACCATTCATTCGGCCAAAGGCCTGGAGTGGTCGGCCGTCTACATCATCCACGCCAGCGACGGCCACATCCCCTCCGACATGGCAACCGGCTCACCCGACGAAATCGAAGAGGAACGCCGACTTCTTTACGTAGCGATGACACGTGCGAAACGGCACCTGTGCATCCTGTACCCGCTGAACTATTACTACTACAACACGTCCGGCCGGAGCGAACGCGGTTTCGCACAGGTATCGCGATTCCTCGATGCCGATGTCCGCCGGCACTTCGAAACCGACATCGAATCGCAAGTCGTGTACGAAGACTTCTTCGACGATCTCGACTTTCGCGCAGAAGATCCGCCGACGCGTCCGACTAACGACCTGTGGTAAGGCGACCGGCAGGCGTCTCCGCCCGCAACTGGTCGATCATCTCGCGGGCAGCCGCCTCGGCCGCCTCTTGCCAGCGAGATTCGCCGAATTCGGCAAACTCCTTCCGTCGAAATGCGAACAACACGCCGCGCGAACTATTGACGATCGCCCCCAAGCCGTCGTCGAAGAAAGCCCCGGCCACGTCGCGAGCCGTTCCCCCTTGGCTGCCGAACCCCGGCACGAGAAACCACGCATGCGGCATCGCGTTTCGAAGCTCGGAGAGTTGGGCGGGATAGGTAGCTCCCACCACGGCACCGACGGCCCCGAAGCGGTCTTCGGGATCGGACGTCGCCGCTGTTTCTGCGGCGAGCCGTTCGACTTCGGCCGCAACGTGCGCGTAGATCGGACGCCCGGCGGCGACGAGGTCCTGAAACATCCCTCCGCCGGGATTCGACGTTTTCACCAAGACGAACATGCCGCAGCCGCGTTCGGTACACACATCGACGAACGGCTGGAGACTGTCACCGCCCAAGTAGGGATTCACCGTCAGTGCGTCGCCGTTCCACGCGCTGTCTTGCGGGCTGCCGAGCAATCCTTTCGCATACGCCACGGCCGTCGAACCAATATCGTTCCGCTTGCCGTCAAGAATCACGATCGCATCGTATTGTCGAGCATGCGCGACGCAGTCGGCCAACACGCGCATGCCGTCGGGGCCCAACATCTCGAAGAACGCCAACTGGAACTTCAGCGCCGGAACCAGCGGGGCGACCACGTCGATAATGCCGCGGCAAAACGTGGCCACCGCCTCGGCTTGGCCGGAAAGATCGTCCGGCACTTGAAGCGAAGACGGCAACAAGTGCAAATGGGGATCGATACCGATCAAGGCCGGATTGGCTTTTGCAGATACCTGTTCTGAAAGTCGCCGGGAAAACGATTGCGACATCGTTCTTCGCTTCCTGTACTGATCGTGTATGCAGCCCGCCGAGAACGAAAACCTCATGCGTCTGTTGTAGCCCACGATCGAACGGCCGAAAACGCCCCCCAGGCATTCCTTTCGGGATAATCCGGTGCATGCTCCCGGCATTCACAGCTTGCGCATGGGTGGCACGCCGATCGATCGGCAACTATGCTGGTGCGAATGCTTCGCTCGCATCGGCCTGCAACACTTTGCGGGCAGGCATGTCCGAATTCGATCGATTGCCTCGGCCCATTCGCGCGGTGACGCCATGAAAAAACTTTCCAACGCCACATATTTTTCTGCCTGCTGCATCCTGCTGCTTGCCGGCGCGTCGGCAAATGCCGAACCCGCCTGGCAACCACTGTTCGACGGCAAGTCGTTCGAGGGCTGGAAGGCTGCCGAGCATCCGGAATCGTGGACGATCGAGAACGGCTGCCTGGTCGCCCATGGTCCCCGCAGTCACCTTTTCTACGCAGGTCCTGTCGGTAATCACCGCTTCAAGAACTTCGAGCTGCGAGTGACCGCCAAGACCGCGCCGCACAGCAATTCCGGGGTTTACTTTCACACCGAGTACCAAGAATCGGGCTGGCCCGAAAAAGGCTACGAGGTGCAAATCAACAACGGACACAGCGGATCGGAAAACTACGTCGAACTGAAGCAAACCGGCAGTCTTTACGCCGTGCAAAACCTCTACAAGAACTTCGTTCCCAACGACCGATGGTTTACGATGCGCGTCCGCGTCGTCGTGCCCCGCGTGCAAATATGGGTCAACGACATCCTCTGTGTCGACTACGTCGAACCCGCCGATCCGATTCGGCGCGCCCGCATGACCGGCCGTCGTCTGGGCACCGGCACGATCGCGTTACAAGGGCATGATCCGGGCAGCCGCGTCGCTTTTCGAGCCGTCGAAATCCGCCTTTTGCCCGACGATGCCGACCCGTTCGCCGAACCGCGTCCCGACACCGCTCCCTACGGCATCACCGAAAACGTGATCGACAAGTTTGGTGCCGGATTCATCCCCGTGATCGATTTTCACGTTCACCTGCGCGGCGGAATGACCGCTGAAAAAGCCGTCCAAAGACAGGCCGTTACCGGTGTGAACGTGGGCGTGCTGCGAAACGTGGGCAAGGGCTGGCCCATCGAAACGAACGAACAGCTTCGCGAATTTCTCGACAGTGTCGAAGGCCTGCCCGTGTTCGTCGGTGTTCAAGTCAACGATCGCGATTGGATGACGCATTTCGACAAGAAATTGCTCGATCGCCTCGATTACGTCCTCGGCGACACGATGATCATGCCCATGCCCGACGACGACAGCCAGCCGGTCAAACTGTGGATGCCCGAGTTGTACACGATCGAGGATCCCGAAGCCTGGATGGAGCGTTACATGGCTCACAATCTTCGGGTAGTGTCGGAACCGATCACCATTCTCGCCAATCCGACGTATCTGCCGCCACCGGTCGAGCACCTGTACGACGAACTGTGGACGGATGCCCGCATGAAACGACTCATCGAGGCGGCCGTCGCAAACAACGTCGCCTTCGAAATCAATGCCCGCAGCGGGCTGCCTCACGATCGTTTCATCCGGCTCGCCAAATCGATGGGCGCAAAGTTTACCTTGGGCACAAACAACTTCGACGACAAACCGATCGACATGTCGCGTTGTTTCGAGGTCATCGAGAAGTTCCAATTAGGTAAGGACGACATGTACGTTCCCAAGCCGAAACATTGATTTGGCCGGGTGTCCTTTACTTCGCGCCGTTGGGTGTCAGGCGTACATTAGGAAAATGGCGCGTCACGGGCTCGCAATCTTCCCCGCTTTTCGCACTAGGAACGGTGCCGATGGCAACTCAAGGCGATCATCGACGAAACAGGTTTTCCCGGCTTTGTTGCAGCGGACTGGCAATCGCTCTCGCGACGGGAATGCTTCTCGCAGTCGGGTGCGATACTCAAAAACCTTCATTGGAAGAGCTGGGAGAGCTCCAATTCGACTCCGTCCCCCATCTTCTGGATCCGGAAGACGTTCAGCGCATGATCCCGGATCTCCCCGAAGAGCCGACCGAAGAGGAGAGCGATATCGCGCCTTCCGTCGCGTCGCCTGAAAACAGCGGAGCTCCCGATTCTCCCGCCCCCCAGGTCTCGGACACCACCACCGAAGCAGCGCCTCCCCAATGACTTGCCGTCCGAGAATAACGGAAGGCCCGATTTTAGTAATTGCGCGGCATAGACAGGTTTGCGTATTTGGGTAAGATATAATCGCCTTGAGCGATTCCATATCTTGCCCCACAATCGAGGGAATCCGATGCGCTTCGCCTTGTCTTGCCCTTGTCTGGCGGTTTTGTTGCTTTCCGTCGGTGCGGCCGACGCCTCGATCGCCGCGCACGAACCGGAAGCGGTCTCCGTATGCGGCGTTTCCTTAATCGCGTATACGCCGTACGACGATCGGACCGTCCCCTATTTTGCGGCTCATCCACCGGTGTATTTCTCGTACCCGGTGGCCTTTCCATATGGTTATCCACACGGATGGCGTGGATGCGACACATCGCATTCCCAACACCAGCGACGCGATACGCGGCAACACTGCAATCCGAAAATGGACGGCGAAATCATTCCCAAAGTGATTAACAATCCATTCTATAGCGTCTCGACCGAGCGTTTCTTGCGAACGACGACCGCCGATGTCGAGCCGGTCCGGATCCAAAACCCCTATTGTGGCGGCACACCCCCTACCGATGGCATGATCCACCCAACCGAAGCGTTCTGACTTCGGCTCGCCATCATATATGATTCGCAATCGCGAAGGCCGGACCTGTTCTTACCGGTTCCCGTACTCCGTTTTGCCAAACTGGTCTGGACTTGTGCGCGAAAGTCGCTAATCTTTTCGGGCCTTGCGGTTTTCATCTGTTTGATCGCGGCAAAGGAGGGTCGCGGAAACGACCAAGGCAACGTTTGGTCGAACGAACCAGTCGAACGGAGTCGCAACCGATGAACCGGGTTCTTTACCCGCTGATCATCTGCCTGCTGCTGGCGGGATGTCGCGGGAACGAGACGGCCGCTCCAGGAGTCGATCCGCTATTCGGGCCGACGACCGTTCCCCCACCGCCCACCGGGGCTGCCGCGATGGTCGATCCCTACTACGCGAACCCGACCGCCGTCGGGCGTCGCCCCGCCTCCGGCGATGTGCCGACTACCCCCTTGGCCGACGGCGAAGAACCGCGAACCGACCGGCTTGCCACAGCCGACACACCGTCGAAACACGGTGTGGAAACCGTTGCAGCCGAAACGGCATCGGGCACGGTAAGAACCGCTACTTACGAAGAACCGATCCCCGCCCGACAGGGCGACGTCATCCGGATCCCCGCCGCAGCACTCGAACCGTCTCCCGACAGCTCGCCTCCAGAAAAGCCGTCGGAGGAAGCCCCCGCGGCCGCCACGCCTTCAACTCGCCAAAATGCTTCGTCGCAGGCTGCATCGTCTGCAACCGAGGACGGCTGGCGTCCAAATGCCGATGCCGCACTTCGCCCCATGGAAAGCGCCATGGCTAGCTCGCCGGCACCATCCTCGTCGGCAACGGCCCCTCGCGGCCCCATCGTGCGAACGCTCTATCCGGCCCGGCAGAACGCATCCTCCACGGCTGCGACGAAAGCGACTTCTACCGCCGCTTCCGAACCGCAAATCGTCGACATCACGTCCCTTCCTCCGGCACCGGCCCGGTAAAGCGGCCGTCTCGCCGATGTAGGTCACAAGAGCCGCATTCTGTCTGGACACTTTTCGCGGCTCGCACAGCGAAGTTTATTTTGTGGACGAACAAGTCTTTTGATGCTACCATAAGCGTCGAGCGCCGAGGGACGCGTCAGGGGAAGCGGGGTTCACACTCTCTCGGCCGGTTGAAACGTCGACCATTCAGTTTCTTGCGGAACCGGTGCCTCATTCCTCCCTGCCTGATTTGGGGATGAGGCTTCCCGAATAACCAACCATTCTGCGTCGCAACGGGCCACGTGCGGTTTGCCTGCGACGTCAGAAAAGGTAGGCCCCCCAAACGATTTGCCGACACACCTCCGCGATCGGTTTAACGTTTATTTCCCCCTCCCCGACCGAGCACCACCATGAAACGCATTGCGCGATTGTCACCGGCTTTGGCGGCTATCGTTGTTTTCGGCTTCGCGGCAACCGACCCGGCACGCGCCGCCGAACCACCTTCGTTCATGCTCGATGTCGCTCCGCTTTTGGACAGTCTCGGCTGTAACAGCGCCCAATGCCACGGCAGCGCGGCGGGCAAGGGCGGCTTTCGCCTGTCGATGTTCGGGGCAGACCGACAACTCGAATACGTCGCCGTCACCCGGGCGGAAGAAGGGCGTCGAATCGATCCCTTCGCACCTGCCGAAAGCCTGATCCTGCTGAAGGCCACCGGTGCCGTCGAACACGGCGGCGGCAAGCGACTGGACAAGGACGCGGCCGAATACGACCTCCTCTTGGAATGGATTCGTCGCGGGGCACCGCTGAAACCGGCAAGCGGGGTCACGTTGCAGCGGATCGAAGTCGACCCCGCCGACGTGAAACTCGCCCCGCAAGCTTCCCAAAAACTGACGGTGCAGGCCGTTTTTTCCGACGGAACGCAGCGAGACGTCACCTCTCTCGCTCGTTTCGAATCGCTGGACGACCGCATTTGCCGAATCGATGCACAAGGGGTACCCACGGCGGTCGGTCACGGTCAAACGCACATACGGGTCGCGTACAACCGCCGATTCGCCCTGGCTCGGATCGTCGTACCTCGCAAGCTCGAAGGCGGTTTTCCCCAAGCGGCGAGCAATAACCGGATCGACGAACTCGTGTCGGCGAAACTTGCAGAACTAGGCATTCCGCCCTCCGATGTGTGTAGCGACGACGTGTTTATCCGGCGAGTGACGCTGGATACCCTCGGTCGACTACCGACTCCCCAGGAAGTGAAAGCCTTTCTAGCCGACAAGAGCCCCGACAAGCGAAGCAAACTGATCGACCGGCTGTTGGAAAGCACCGAGTTCGCCGACAATGCGGCCCTTAAATGGGGCGATCTGCTGCGCATCAAGGCCGAATTCCCCAGTAATTTATGGCCGAACGCCGTTCACGCCTACTATCGCTGGATTCGCGATTCGTTCGCCCAAAACAAGCCCTACGACGAATTCGTTCGGGAACTCTTGGTGTCGTCGGGCAGCAACTTTCGTGATCCTCCCGCCAACTACTACCGTGCGATGGAAAAACGCGACCCGGTCGCCTTCGCCGAAAGCACGGCTTTGGTGTTCATGGGTGTCCGTTTGGAGTGCGCCCGTTGCCATGGGCACCCCAACGAACCGTGGACACTCGACGACGACGTGGCGATGGGAGCTTTCTTCTCGCAAGTGAGATTCAAGAGCACAAAGGAGTGGAAGGAGGAAATCGTTTACGTCGACCCGCGGATCACGTACCGACACCCGATCACACGACAAACCGTCGTTCCGCGGTTTCTCGACGGCAAGACGCCGGAAATACCCCCGAATACAGATCCGCGTGCCGTGTTCGCCGACTGGTTGACCTCGCCGGAAAATCCCTATTTCGCAAAGAACATTGTGAACCGTATCTGGTTCTGGCTGTTCGGTCGAGGGATCGTCCATGAACCCGACGACATGCACCCCACGAATCCGCCTTCGAATCCCGCCTTACTGGATTACCTGGCGGAAGAACTCGTGAAAAACGACTACGATTTGAAGTCGGTCTACCGTCTCATTCTGAATTCGGCCACTTACCAGCGGTCGTCGAAGACGGTGCCCGGCAACGAAGAGGACGAAACGTACTTTTCCCATTACGTTCCGCGTCGGCTGAGTGCCGAGGTCTTGTCGGATGCGATCGGCGACGTCACGCAGCGTTGGGACCGTTTCGAAAGCCGCGTACCTGAACCGTATTCGAACTGGCCGTTGGGCTACCGGGCCACGCGGATGTTCGACGGAAGCGTCAACACGCCGTTCTTGGAAATGTTCGGGCGTCCGCCGCGGGACACGTCGTACGAATGCGATCGCGACAACACCCCCTCGATGCGCCAGGCAATCTACCTGGTGGCGTCGAGCACGTTGGAATCGAAAGTCACCGGTAGTCCGCGAATCCAAGCGTGGATACGCAACAAGCTGCCCGACGACCAGATCGTCGACGAGTTGTTCCTGCTGGCGTTTTCACGACCGCCTTCGGAGCAAGAAAAGGCAACCGCACTCGACTACCTCAAGCAAAACGCAACGAACGCATCGGCGAGAACCCAGGCCGTCCAAGACTTGATGTGGGCGGCGCTCAATTCCAAGGAGTTCCTGTTCCAGCACTGAGCGGCAGGCTAGAGTTTGGGTCCCGGGTCGAATTTTCCCGAGGCAGCCGCCGAAACGAAAACTTGCCGAACCATCGATCAAGCACGCGGAATCCGGCACCGCGTGCCGGCACTCGACACGCCGGTATTTGACGAAAGGGTGATGCCATGTGGGACTATTCGAACGGCCGTTTTGAACCGAGTCGGCCCCGTTCCACGCGACGGGATTTCCTGCGCATCGGCACACTGGGGTTGGCGGGCGTGACGCTCGCCGACTGGTTCCGCCTGAAGGCTTACGCCAAGGCGACCGAGGGCAAGGCCCGGTCGGTCATCCAACTGTGGATGGGCGGCGGTCCCTGCCACATCGACACCTTTGATCCAAAGCCGCAGGCCGGGCCGGACTACTGCGGTCCCTACAACAAGCCGATCAAGACGAACGTCGACGGTATCCTGATCGGCCAAAAATTGCCCATGATGGCCAAGATTGCCGACAAATACGCACTGCTACGCGGCGTCACGCACATGAGCAATGCGCACGAGATCGGCACGTACATCATGCAGACGGGTACTCCTCCCAACTCCGACCTCGTCTATCCTTCCACCGGCGCCGTGCTCGCCTACAAACGTATCGAGTCGGGCGAATATACCGGCGCCCTGCCGCCGTACGTGGGAATCACCTCTCCGTTGGGCCGATTTTCGGAGGCCGGATTCCTCGGCAGCGCCTACAAAATGTTTTCGACCGGAGGCGATCCGAATGCGGCCAGCTTCAACATCGGGGGCATCAGCACCAACGAGCAACGGATCGCCCGGTTGCAGAGAAGAAAGACACTCCTCGAGGCCTTCGACGGGTTCCAAAAGGAATTCGAGGCAAGCGACGATGCCGCCGCGATGGACGAATACCAAGACAAGGCGTACAGCCTAATCACCGGCGAAGCCAAACAGGCCTTTGACATCGCCCAAGAGGAGGACAAGCTCCGCGAACGCTACGGCCGCAATCGTTTCGGCCAGTCCTGCCTGCTCGCACGGCGACTCGTCGAACGGGGGGTTCCCTTTATCACGATCAATTGGGGCGGTTGGGATACGCATAAACAACATTTCGAGCGTATGGACCAATTCCTACCGCAATTGGACCAAGGCTTCTCCGCCTTGTTGGAAGACCTGGATCAACGTGGTTTGCTCGAAACGACGATCGTCACGTGGTTCGGTGAATTCGGACGCACGCCGAAAATCGCCAAAGAGCCGCCGTGGAACGGCGGGCGTCACCACTTCTGTAACGCATTCTCGGCAGTCGTCGCCGGAGGCGGTTTCCGCGGCGGGGTGGCCGTCGGTCAAACCGACCAGCGGGGCGAACGCGTGATCGAACGCCCCATCTATCCGTGGGACATCTCGGCCAGCATGTACCGATTGCTGGGAATTGATCCGCACGGCACGTTACCGCACCCGCGAGGATGCGTCGCCTACGTCACTCCGACCACGGGCGGCGAAGTCCCCAGCGGCGGCATGCTGACAGAAATCATGTGAGTCGATGTAAAACCGTCCCGGCGCCGTTCATCGGTACCGGAGCGCAACGATCCACCGGCCTTCCACCTTTGACAGCAGGAACACGCCGAAACGATGACTCGCCACCTTGCCTTGCTACGTTCGATACCGGTCGCGATGGTAACCGTTTCTCTACTGGCGATCGGCAACGCCTCGCCGTCGCAGGCGATCACGTATACGTTCCCGATCCCCGGAGTCAAGACGGACGCCGGTTACCTTCCTGCCGGATCGTGTCGCGCCGACAGCCCCATGGCGTGCCCCGTTACGGCACTCGCCTTCTCACCGGACGGCAAGCTGTTGGCATCCGGAGGGCGCAATGAAGTGCTCCTTTGGAACATGACCGACGGCACCCTCAACCGACGGGTCACGTTGGGCGATCCATCGGGGCAAGCGCACACCCTGCTCTTCACGCCGGACGGCAACACGCTCGTTGTCGGCGGTGGAAAGCCCGGTCGCAGCGGGTTCGTCGTCACGATCGATCCGGCGTCCGGCGACGTCGCCCCCTTGGCCGAAGCAGGGGACGTCGTATATTGCCTGGCCGTCTCGGGCAACGGCGCCATGCTGGCAGCAGGCGGCGCATCAGGCACGCTCGATGTGTGGACGCTGGTCGATCGAAAACGTGTCAAAACGCTGGAATTCGCCGACACGTGGGTGCTTTCCGCCGCATTCACCCGCGATGCCAAGCTGCTGGCCGTCGGCACGAGCAATTACCGGATGGAAGCCTACGAAACCGACTCCTGGAAGACGCACGTTACCTACAACATGAACGCGCCCGTCCGTGCGTTGCTGTTCAGCCCCGATGGTCTCGCCTTGTACGGGACCGAGGCCGACGACGCGCAAGGCAGCTACTTCCGCGCAGTGATGCCGAACCCGAAAGCGACGACGCCTTTCCGCCCGTTCGTCCGGCGAACGCTTATCGCTCCGGGCACGATTACCGATATTGCTTGGTGCAGCGGCAAGAACCGAACGTACTTTGCCCTATCGAGCGGCCAGGTTCGTGTGGGAGACGTCGGCAGCGCCCGATACATTGCCGTGTATCCCGGCACCAAATGGTTGTACAGCGCAGCCGCGACCGCCGACGGGCGTCTTGCTGCGTTCGGCGCACACGACGGCACGATCAAGATTTGGAACGCCGCAACGAACAAGCCGTTAGCTACGTGCGTGCAACTGGGCATCGGTTCGGATCGATGGATCACCGTGACGGCGTCGGGTTTCGCAACCGGTTCTTCGGCCGATGCGCTGCGCTACACGTCGAGTAACGCGTCCGTTCCTGCCGAAAAGCTTGCCCAACACTGGTTCCAGGCCGACAAGGTCAAAGCCGTGTTCTCACCGACCGCAAAACCGACCCCGTCGAATCCTGCGCCTAAAGCGTCCCCTTCCCCGAAAAAGTCGAATTCGTAGTCCGCTCGGGTTGGAATGCGATCCGAACGTTTTCTATGGTCAATCTGAACCGCCAACGAGAAGGCCCGCCAACGATGAACGTCGCTCGTTTTCTGCGAATCCCGCGATCGACGGCCCACCTCGCGGTCACGGCGTGGTTGCTCCTTCCTGCCGTCGTGTTCGGTCAAGGTGTAACCGGCCACATCGACCACATTTTTCCGGCCGGCGGAACACGCGGCACCACCTTGCAAGTCGAGGTCGTCGGCGACGATCTCGCCGCATGTGATGGAGTTCGCGTATCCGGGCGAGGTGTGACCGGTAAAGTCGTGGAAACAAAGCCGCCGACGAAAACCAGCAAGGCCGTCGCGGTGGTCGAACTGACGATCGACGCCGAGGCTCCCGTCGGTCTGCGCGATCTGCGTCTGCATTCGCCCGCAGGATTTACGAACCGAGCGATTTTCGCCGTCGGTGATTTGCCCCAAGTTCGCGAGGTCGAGCCGAATTCTCTGTTCACGCAAGCCCAAAAGATCGAATCGACTCCTATTACGATCGACGGACAGATTACGCAGGCAGACATCGACGTGTTCCGCTTTGCCGCCAAGGCCGGCGACACCATCGTTTGCCGCGTCGAGGCCCAGCGTCTACGACCGTTCTTGGCCGACGGCGTCCCCGGTTGGTTCCAAGCCGTGCTGACCCTGTTCGATTCGCAAGGCAAACAACTGGCTTACGTCGACGATTATTACTTCCATCCGGATCCGGTGCTGATTTTCGAGGTCCCCAAGGACGGCGAATACGCCGTCGAGTTACGTGACTCGATCTTCCGCGGCCGCGATGATTTCGTCTACCGTTTGACGATCGGCACGATTCCGTTCATCACCTCGGTATTTCCCCGAGGGCTGAATCCCGGACAAAAGGCCACGATTCAACTCGCCGGCGTCAATCTGCCGTCGAATACGATCGAGGTCGTCGCCCCCGACCTTCCCCGAGCGCCCCTCACGGTTTCGGTCGATGCCGGAGGCATCCGCTCGAACGAGCTTCCCTTGGCCGTCACGGCACCGCCTTCAACGGCCGAAAACGAGCCGAACGACGCTGCCGAAACGGCTCAAGCCGTTCCGTTTCCCGTCTCCGTCGACGGCCGCATCGACAAGCCGGGCGATGTCGACTTCTTCAAGATTCACGTATCGGGCAAGCAAACGCTCGCGATCGAGACGGCCGCGCGACGATACGAATCGCCGCTCGACTCGATCGTGACGGTTCTCGACGCGAACGGAAAGCAATTGGCCGAGAATGACGATGTGGAAGATCCGTACTTCCAGCACATCACACACCACGCCGACTCGCAATTGACCGTCGCCCTGCCGGCCGAAGGTGACTATCTCATCCGACTGGCCGACATTCAGGGAAAAGGCGGCCCCGAATTCTCATACCGCCTTGTGGTTGCCCCTGCGGTCGGCGACTTCCAACTTCGCGTTCTGCCGGACGTGCCGCGAATCAGTCAAGGATCCTCGGCCGTGCTCACCGTTCGCGCACTCCGCAAATGGGGGTTCAACGGTGAGATTGCGGTCTCGGTCGACGATCTTCCTCCCGGCTTCACCGCCGGCGGGGCCGTAATCGGCGAAGGCGAAGACCAAACGATCCTCTCGATCACGGCACCGGCCGATGCGCCGTTGAAGCCGTTCACGCCCAAGATCGTCGGCATGGCCGAAATTGCGGGTAAGCCGGTTGTGCGAACCGCCCTACCCGCCGAAGACGTGATGCAGGCCTTTTACTATCACCACTTCTTGCCGACCGATGAAATGCTGGTAAGCGTCCTCGAACCGGGGCCTTTTAAGCTGATCCCTGAAATGCCGGAGGGATACATTCGCTTCGCCTCGGGGCGGACCGCATTCCTGAAGGTCAAAATCGAGAAAGAGAAGACGGTGACCGCTCCCATCCGGCTGATGTTGCAAGATCCGCCGAAGGGCGTCACGATGCGTTTGGTAACGGTGCCGCCGAACCAAGACGAGGCTGAATTGGAAATCCGTTACGCAAACCAACTGCCTGCAAACGTGATCTTCAATCTGGTCGTCGTCGGCACCACGAAGGTCGGAAACGAAACGGTTTCGGCCATCACCCCGGCCTTCATGGCACTGGGACCTTCTGCCAAACCGCCGAAAGGACTGGTGAAAGACGCCTCCAACTAGCCGGACGGGCTTTCAAGCAGGCAAGCGCCGTGTCGTGCGGTCCGGCACTCCCCTTTATTGGGTTTCACCCGGCACCGCCGACTTGACGCTACGATCCAGCCGGGGCCTTTGAACAAACCGGGCGGCGTCCCGCATTTTGCAGAACGTCGCCCGTCCTTCATGCTGCTCTCAAGTGAATCTTCTTTACAGGGTCGCCAACAAGCCGCGCACGTATCCGACCGATTCGGCGAGGCCCATTCGGGGATCATCGGCGTCGGCTTCGTACTCGAACGAGGCGCGTTTCGAGAACCCGACCTTCTTCAGCGCCGCCAAAACCCCGCGCAGATCGAGAACCCCTCGCCCGGCAATAATCGTCTTCCCGCTCGGATCGGCCTTGCTCACGTCCTTGAGGTGCAAATCGAGCAAACGATCGGCGAAACGTTCGATGTCGGCCACGGGGTCGGCGCCGACACGCAGCGTGTGGCCGACGTCGATGCACAAGCCGAAACGCTTGTCGCACTTCTCAATCTTCTGGTACACACTTTCGGGGGTCGGGAAGTGTTTGTCACCAGGGCCGTGGTTGTGAATCGCGACAGCCACACCCGTCTCACGGATCTTCTTGTCGACTGCGGGAATCAGCTCGGCCAAGGTCGACCCGACGATCATTTCCATTCCGGCGGTTTTCGCGTAATGGAAGGCCTGCTCGATCTCTTCGGGTGAACGCATGTAGATCACCCCGCCGCCGTAAAGGGTAATGCCGGCGTCGGCAAGCTTCTTTTGCGTAGCCTTGAGTTCGTCGTCCGAGGCATCGAGCGGCAGATGGTACGACTTCAAGCAGACATATTTCATGTCGAGCTTGTGAATCACCTCGATCGTCTCATCGAGACTCAACTTCCGAGTCGTGAACGAAGCCAAACCCAATGAGAAGGGAACATCGGCTTGGTAGTCTCGGACGCCGGACTTCGCTTCGACGGGGGCGGAACTCCACGTACCCAAGGAAGCGGCGGCTGCTCCCACGGCGGCCGCTTTCAAGAACCCACGACGATTTTCACGTGCATCGGCCATAGTCTGTCACCTTCCACAAATCAGAAACCGGTACGAGATAGGGTGAAACACGAATGCGCTTCCCCCGCTGAAGAACCCTGGATGGGGCGATCTCCCCTCGACAGGATGTCGATCCTTAGACTGTATTCTAATCTCAAACCCTTCACGGTGTCGGGCAACATCCGCGTTCGCCCGTGCAGAAAAATGGATTTTGGAAGCACAAGCCGCCGCATTCCGCGCAATTTTTTGACAAATTGTCGACTGTCGGACAAGGCAGCCGTAGATCCCGCCGCCGGCGTAAGTTGCTTGATCTTCACCGGCAGGCCGAATACGCTGAGGGCGAATTTCGATCGTCGCCCACCGTATCCTTTCTTGCCCACGAGGTGCGACATGCCGTCTTTCCGCTCACTTCGCCTGCGTTTTGTCTCCGGCCGCCTGCTGGTCGCCGGACTTCTCGCCCTATCGTTCACATTGTCCCTGGGAGCATCGCGCAACACGGCCGGCGCTGCCGACTCGCTGAACGCACTCGATGCCGCAGAGCGTGAACAGCCCGCGTTCCACCGCTATCTACTGAACGAAGTCGCCGCCGCCGAACAAGCACGTCGCGACCGCTACGAAGCCGCCAAGACGCCGGAAGAATTGGCCGCGTACCAACAGCGAATTCGGACCTTCTTCCTCGCACAACTTGGAGAACTCCCGGAACGCACGCCGTTGAATGCCCGGGTCGTCGACACGATCCCGCGCGACGGCTATACCGTCGAAAAAGTCATCTACGAGAGTATTCCCGGCGTGTTCGTCACGGCGCTTTTCTATCGTCCCGACGGAGCGCCGCCGTTCCCTGGTGTGCTGGTCCCCTGCGGTCACAGCAGCAACGGTAAGGCTTCCGAGCCGTATCAGCGGGTATGCATTTTGTTGGCAAAGAACGGAATCGCCGCCTTGTGCTACGATCCGATCGACCAGGGTGAGCGTCTGCAATTGTTCGACGCCGAAGGCAACCCTGCTCCCGGCAACGTCAAGGGGCATTGCCGCTTCGGCGTCGGTGCGATTCTCGTCGGGCAGAACACGGCCACCTATCGAATATGGGACGGTCTTCGGAGCATGGACTATCTCGCTTCGCGCGACGAGGTCGATCCGACACGGCTCGGATGCACGGGCAACTCGGGCGGCGGTACGATGACGTCGTACTTAATGGCCCTTGACGATCGGATTGTATGTGCCGCACCAAGCTGCTATCTCACGACGTTGCCGACGGTGATCCGCACGATCAATCCGCAAGACGCCGAGCAAAACATCTTCGGTCAGTTGGCCTTCGGCATGGACCACGCCGAATATGTGATCGCTCGAGCGCCGAAACCGACTCTCATCTGTTGCGCCACCCGCGACTTCTTCGACATTCACGGCACGTGGGAAACCTTCCGTGACGCGAAACGATTCTATACTCGGCTCGGCTTCGCCGAGCGGGTCGACCTGATCGAAACGGACGCCACCCATGGGTTCTCCCTGGAACTTCGCACCGGCGCCGTACGTTGGATGCGACGCTGGCTTTTGAAAATCGACGATGCGATCGTCGAGCACGAAAGCCCCATTCTTACCGACGAACAATGTTTGTGCACGCCGTCGGGTCAAGTCCTGAAACTGCCGGGCGCTCGAAGCATTTACGAAGTAACAGCCGCCCTGGCGGAAAAATATCGCAAGGCCCGAAACGAAAAATACGCGGGCGAATCGCCTGAAGCGTTTCGCCGTCGTGTGCTGCGTTTCGCCGGTATTCGGTACGGAAAGGCGCTTCCCCCGGCCGAGGGAAAGCTCGTCCGCTCGATCCGCCGCGAGGACTACCGGATCGAGGTATGGCGGGTTGCCGCCGATGAAAGCCTTCCCTTGCCGATGGTAGCGATGATTCCCGATCACCCCGACGGAAGTGTCCTGCTCTCCTTGCCGCCGGAAGGAAAAAACGCGGCCGCCTCGACGAATGACGTCTTGCAGGCGGTGAAAAGCGGCACGATCGTGGTCCTTTTCGATTTGCCCGGCATCGGCGAATTGGAGAGTCGCGACACTCGCCGGTACGCACCCGACCTCGGACCGGAGCTGAACGACGCAACGATTCTCTATCTGCTCGGGCGATCGTTACTCGCCTTGAGGGCCGAATGCACGCTTCAAATCGCCGAATTTCTTCGAAAGCAATGCCCGGCGTGGACGGAAAAGTTCGGCGGAAAGCTCAAACTCACCGCCGCTGAAGGCACGGCGCCCCCCGCCCTACACGCGGCGATCGCGTCGCCGGAACTGTTTTCGCAACTCGAGGTGCGCCGCATGGTTCGCAGTTGGGAAGATGTCGTGCGCACTCCGACCGCCCGCAACCAATACGCGAACGTCATTCACGGCGTGTTGCGGGAATACGATTTGCCGGAACTTGTCTCGCAAACCGCCGAGCTGCTGCCGGTTTCGGTGTCGGAACCGGTCGATCCGCAGGGCTCCCCGTTGGCCGACCGGTAACGCAGCAAATACACACGCTCGTGATCGACCACGGTTCCGGGCACTTCACCCGCAAACCGGCGACGTGTATGGTTTCGCTCCGTCCGCAAAAGGCCGGCCGTCGACTCCGGGTGTTGGCCGGCCTTACACTCACCCCTAAAATGAGGCGTCGCCTTCGGCGATCTTCGGGACTCCTCAAGAGGCCTTCGGGAAGCTACATTTGAGTAGCCCGCTCGAACGGGCTTGTGGCGACAAAGGACGGTTCGACGGCAACGTTGTCGATACTGTCCCTGTCGCCGATCGATATTCTGCACCACGATGGTGAGTAATCCGTGGAAACCGCACTGTTGTCTCTCGTTTTGATCGTCACGTTCGGTATCACCGGACAATGGCTGGCATGGCGGTTTCGGTTGCCGTCGATCTTGTTGCTGCTCTTGCTTGGTTTTCTGGCCGGGCCGGTAACCGGTTGGATTCGGCCCGACGATCTGATGGGGCACTTACTATTGCCGGTCGTATCACTCTCGGTGGCGGTCATCCTGTTTGAAGGCGGCCTGAGTCTGCGGTTTCGCGACATCGAGGGCACGGGCGGCGTGTTCCTGCGGTTGATCACCGTCGGCGCCTTGGTCACCTGGGCAGGCCTGTTTCTCGTCGCTCACTATCTGCTGGGATTGAGCTGGCCGATCTCGATCTTGCTGGGTGCCGTGCTGGTCGTTACCGGTCCGACGGTCATCGGGCCGTTGTTGCAACATATTCGCCTCGGCGGAAGACTCGCTTCTCTGCTGCGTTGGGAAGGGATCGTCATCGACCCTTTGGGTGCCATCTTCGCCGTGCTCGTTTTCCAGGTGGTTCGAGCCGGAGAGCTGCATTTTCCCGTTTGGGAAACGAGCATCGAATTCGGGCAAACCTTGCTGGTAGGAACCCTCGCCGGTGCGATCTCCGGCATCATACTCATCCTGTTTCTGCGACGTTATCTGATACCAGACTTTCTCGAAAATGCCGTCACGTTGATGCTCGTGCTGGCAACCTTCGGATTGGCCAATCATTTCCAGGAAGAATCGGGATTATTGGCCGTCACCGTGATGGGCATGATTCTCGCCAACCAACGGTCGGTCACGATTCACCACGTGGCCGAGTTCAAAGAAAACTTGAGCGTCCTGCTCATTTCTGGGTTGTTCATCGTGCTGGCGGCGCGGCTCACGTGGCAAGACGTGCTATCGACGGGCTTGCCCGAGCTTGGATTCTTGCTGGCCGCGATCTTCGTGGTGCGTCCACTAGCGGTGCTCATTGCATCGTTGGGATCGAGTCTGACGTGGGCGGAACGCATTTTCCTGGCCTTCATGGCGCCGCGTGGTATCGTGGCGGCCGCCATTGCCTCGGTCTTTTCCTTGGAGTTGCTCGAGCTCAGCGACCCCGGCGTGCAACGTCTCGTTCCCCTGACGTTTTTGATCATCGTGGGCACGGTCACGATTTACGGCCTGGCAAGCCTGCCGCTCGCCCGCGCATTGAGGTTGATCCATCCCAATCCGCAGGGGATTGTGTTCGTGGGAGCGTTTCCGTGGGTTCGCAAGCTGGCTTCGGCCGTACAGCAAGAGGGCATCCCTGTGCTGCTGATCGACAGCGATCGCTCCAAAGTGGCCGCGGCCAAGATGGAAGGATTACCGGCGTATTTCGGAAGCGTGCTGTCGCAATCGGCCACAGAAGAGCTCGATCTGTCGTCGATGCGCCGTCTTGTTGCGGTAACTCCCAACGACGAACTGAACACGCTCGCTTGCCAGCGATTCGCCCCGCAATTCGGCCGCAGTGAGGTCTATCAACTGCCGTGCCGTCCGCGAGGTCCCGGCCAGCGGATGGAAACCGTCTCGCGCGAGCAGCGAGGCCGGATCCTGTTCGATCGCGAAATCACCTTCCATGAGATAACCGAATTGTTCGGCTACGACCCGGCTGTCCGCACCACCCGACTGAGCAAAGAATTCGACTTCGACGCGTTTCAGCGAATGCACGGACGCACCATTCTGCCCGTCTTCCTGATTCGTCGAAAACGTGAAGTCTTCGTGTTTTCTTCCGGCGCACCGATTACGCCTCAACCGGGTGACGTCATCGTCAGTTTGACATCGCCGGCAACTCCGGAAGAAGAAGTGAACCGCCGTCGTCGAAACGACAAGCGGGCCAAAGGCTCTGAAAGCGAAACCGCCGAAGAAAACGCCCCTTCCGACACGGTCGACAACGCCCCGGGCCCCCAAGCCGAAACCTGATTTCGCCTAAGCCCGCCCCGGACGATGGTCAGTCGCCGATCGCATCGGTCGGATCCGGAATGATTTCTTCGATGCGGATCGCTTTGTGTCCCTTGATGACGCCGGGAGAAGCTCGGAACTTCGGCACCCCGCGGACGAACACCAACAACGTTTCGTGGATGTCTTTTTGCGTGGTGATGATGTCGCCCACCCGCAAGCCGATCAAATCGCCCGCCGTTACCTTCGTGCTCGCCAATTGAACCTGTACGTCCACTACCGAGCTTCGCAGGGCCTTTCCGATCTTCTCGGTCGTCTCGGGCGAAACCTGTTTCCGACCATACGACGCCCACGTGTTGGCGGTCAGCTTGCCGCTGATGCGTTCCAGCGTGTTGTACGGAATACACAGGTTCGCCATTCCTCGTGTTTCGCCCAGCGCCAATTCGAAGCTGATCAAGACGACGACTTCGTTGGGCGGTACGATCTGAACGAGCTGCGGATTGCTTTCGACCCGAACGACCTCGGGATTCATTTCGAGGACGTTTTCCCAAGCGTGCTTGAGTTCTTGCAGGAACAGGTCGGTGATGCGTCCGACCAAAAGCCGTTCGATGTCGGTCAACGGCCGACGAACGGGAGGCGAGCTTTCGCGGCCTCCTCCCAGCAACCGGTCGATGATCGGGTAGAGGATCGACGGATTGATATCGAGAATGAGATGCCCCTCGAGCGGTTCCGCACGAAGCAGGTTGAAGCACGTCGGATTGTCGAGGCTGAAGACGAATTCGTCGTAGGTGAGCTGATCCACGCTGGTCAATTTGACTTCGACCATGCAGCGCAGCATGGCCGAAAGGCCGGCGGCAAAATTGCGGCTGAACCCTTCGTGGAGGGTTTGCAGCGCGCGCATCTGCTCTTTACCGACGCGCTCGGGTCGCTTGAAGTCATACGGCATGACTTTCTCGCGACTACGGCGAGGCGGCTTTCTGCCCCCTCCGTCTCCACCTCCTCCGGCCGAGGTCGCATCACCGGCCTTGTCGGCGGCGGGCGCCGACTTGGCCATTGCGTTGAGGAGGTTTTCCACCTCGGCTTGGCTGAGGACGTCTCCGGACATGGATCACTCCCTGATCTGTCCTTTACCCGACACCACGTACTTGTAGCTGGTCAACTCCTCGATCCCACACGGTCCGCGGGCGTGAAATTTGTCGGTGCTGATACCGATTTCAGCCCCCAATCCGAATTCGCCACCGTCGTTGAACCGCGTACTCGCGTTGACCATGACGGCGGAACTGTCGATACGTGTGCAAAATTCGTCAGCCGCCGCGATATCTTGCGTGACGATCGCCTCGGTGTGTTGGGAACTGTACTTGTTGATGTGTCGGATCGCGGCATCCAGGCTGTCGACCACCTTTGCCGAAATGATCGGACCGAGGTATTCGGCCGCGTAGTCTTCCTCGGACGCCGGCTTTGCCTCGGGCACGAACCGACACACCGTTTCGTCGCCGCGGATCTCAATCCCGCGTTCGATCAGGGCCTTTGCCAACCGCGGCAGCAACGACTCTGCAACCTCGGCGTGAATCACCAACGATTCGGCGGCGTTGCACACGCCCATCCGCTGGCATTTCGAGTTGACGAGAATCTTTTCGGCCATGTCGGGATCGGCCGCTTTGTCGATATACACGTGGCAATTACCGGCAAAATGCTTGATTACCGGCATGCGTGCTTCGGCCGAAACGCGACGAATGAGCCCCTCTCCACCACGCGGGATTGCCACATCGATGTAGTCGGCCATTTGCAGAAAATGCCCGACCGCCTCGCGATCCGTCGTTTCGACCAGTTGCACGGCATCTCGCGGAAGACCGGTGTCGGCAGCCGCCTCGGAGAGGATATTGACGATTGCCTGGTTTGAGTGAATGGCTTCCTTCCCGCCGCGCAAGATCACCGCATTGCCGCTTTTGATGCACAACGCAGCAGCATCGGCGGTCACGTTCGGTCGCGATTCATAAATGAAAAACACGACCCCCAACGGGACGCGAACCTTGTTCACCACCAAACCGTTCGGACGCACATTCGACCACACGACACGACCGATCGGTTCGGGCAGCATAGCCACCTCTTCCATCGCCCGCGCAATGCCGTCGATCCGTTCGGGCGTCAAGCGTAACCGATCGATCTGGGCATCGGTCAACCCGAATGAAGGGGCGTTCTTCAAATCGGCCGCGTTCGCCTGGGCCAGCGCCACGGAGCGCTCTTTCAGGAGTTTCGCCCCCGTCCGCAACCAAGCCTCTTTGACTTCGCCGCTCACGCCGGCCAGTTCGCGCGAAGCTTCCTTCGCCCGTTTTGCCACTTCCAAGCAATAGGCTTCCAGGTTTTCAAAATCGTCGATGGACATCGCGGCTTTCCTCGTCAAGTTGCTCCAATCGACCGGATCGTCAGCCGTCTTCGCGTTCCCCTCGCAGCTTCTCAGAACCGCAGACAGATCCTGAGCATCCCGGTTCCGTCCCATTGGGAAAACATTCCGGCAAGACTCCCAATGCCATGGCAAGTATCCCTCATCAACCAATCGACGTCAACGGCGAATTCACGCGGCGGCCAACCCGGCCGACAAACGCAACCCCTTGCCAAATCATTAGTTAAGGCATCCAGCCGATCCCTTATCAATCTTCCACGCCACCGGCTGCGGCGAACGTGGTCATGGCTTCGCGAACCGCACGAACGTTGTGTACCCGGAGCAGGTGAACTCCCGCTTTGGCCATCGCCAACGCGACACCGATCGTCCCGTAGAGGGGGACGGTTTCCGAATCGGGAACAAGCTGCCGCAAGAATCGCTTGCGCGAATGCCCCACCAAAATCGGAAACCCAAGCTCCTTGAATTCGCGTATCCTCTGCAAAATCTGCAAATTGTGATCCAGAAGCTTACCGAACCCGATCCCGGGATCAATCACGATTTGATCTCGGCTGATCCCCGCGTTCTCACAAGCGCGGGCTCGCTCGTTCAAAAACGCGCTTATCTCACCGATCACATCCCGATAGTGTGGTGCGTCCTGCATGGTTTGCGGGGTGCCCTGCATGTGCATCAGGCAGATGCCCGCGGAATAACGCCGAACGACTTCGATCATCTGCGCGTCACCGGCAGCGGTCACGTCGTTGACGATGACAGCCCCGGCTTCCAAGGCCGCTTCGGCGACTTCGGGCTTCGAGGTATCGACCGAAATCGGAACTTCGCACTCGGCACTCAGCTTTTCGATCACCGGCAGTACACGTCGCCGTTCTTCGTCGAGTGGAACCGGCTCGGCGTAGGGGCGGGTGCTCTCGCCGCCGATGTCCAGAATGTCGGCTCCCTCGGCCACGAGACGAAGCCCATGTTCGACTGCCGAATCGGCATCGAGAAACTTCCCCCCGTCCGAGAAACTGTCGGGGGTAACATTGACAATGCCCATCAAGAGGGGAAGCCGGCGAAACTCGATCTTGCGATCCCGCGCCGACCAATACGAAGGCGTGTGTATCGATCCCATGACGACCGCTTTCCCGTGATCGTTCGGCGACCGTGCCGAAGCGGGCTTCCGCAGACTCTACGAAATTTTACCACGGAAGCTCCATCATCCCCACGATTTGATCGGCGACCCGCTCGATTGCCGTCAACTGGGCCGTAGCCGTGGACTGCCCGACCTCGGGTACGAACGCCGACTCGGCGGCGACCGTTTCCAGCTCGGGAGGCAGGGGAACGGCGATCGTATCGCCCAGCGGCTGTCCGCGTGTGTCGGTCCACCGCACCTCGACGACCAAATTGATCAACGATTCCCTGGGATCGTCATACGGGTTTTCGGCCAATACGCGTTTCGATTCGCCGACGATTCGCCCCGAAAGAATGCTGTCGGCCTGGGCCGGGTTTCCCACCACTTTGTAGGGCGTTTGCGTCTCAATGGCTTTTTGAACGGCTTCCGTCAATTGTTCGCCCAGTCCTCGTCGAAAACTCATCGACTGAAAGACGGGGACGTAGACGGTCTGAATATCGTCGCGAAACAACGTGGCCGTGCCCACGTGATATCCGGCACACCCTACCGCGACGATCCAACCGAACAGCAAGCCCCCCATCGTCCGCACGATCCGGCCGGAGCGTCCTCCGCAACGGCGTCTTCGATCACTCGAGATCGGTTCAAGTTGTGTGCGAACGGATGCCGTCATCGATTCGAACCCATATCGGCGCCGCAAAAGGCGGTCAATCCTCTTCGGTCGAAGGAAACCAACGTGTAAGCCAGGCAAAACGGTCCGGCGGCTTGGGCGGCAAACCAGCGATTTCCGCCAAGCGTCGGCTCGCCAATTGGGCGGCTTCCGTACCCGGATACTCACGAATCACGTATTCGTAATACTGCCTCGCGGCACCGTAGTAGTGGCGGCGATCGTAGTATTGCCCGACCGCCCAATCGCGGGCGGCTTTTTCTTCGTAGATTCGATTACGTTCCTGAAGAACCTTCTCACGGCTGTCGCCCAGCCGATCGGAATAAAGAGCCAACAGTTCGTCGGCCATCTCTTCCGCCCGTTCCAACGAAGCACCGTCGTACAGCGGACCTTGATAGGCCATCAAGTTCGACTTCATACCCAACAGGTAGGCGTCGACCAAGTGTTCGCTCTGCGGGTACTCACGTCGCAACTGATCGTAATAATATGCCGACTCCTCGTAGTGTTTGCGCAAGAACTGCGAGTTCGCGATCGCGTAAACGGCATCGTCGGCAAGAGGCCCGGTAGGATCGTACAATCGCACCGACTGGTAGGCCTTCAAGGCTCGGCGCCACGTGTCGAATTTCGGGCGCGTCGCATCTCCCAGATGCAACACGCCCAAGAACGAAGGATCGGCGTTTTCCAACTGGTCCCAGTATCGCCCGATCGAGAACTGTCGGGCCACGACGCGGTCGAGATACTTCGTATACTGATACTTTTTCAACAGCTTGTCGTATGTTTCGTTCGCCTGGGGATAGCGGTCGGCGAAGAATTCCGATTCACCTTGGTAGAAAAGTGCATCCTCTTCGAGAATCGAATTCGGCCAACGTTTGGCCGCCCGCTCGAATTTTTCGGCTGCCGCCAGGTATTGCCCGCGACGGTACAGCTCCATGCCTTCCTGAAACAATGCCTCGGCGACGCGTCGATTCGGCTTCGGCGTGGTGACTTGCTTGACGAGCCGTACAGGGTCAAGTTTGTCGAGAAACGATTCGTCCCACTTGTCGTCGTCGATCGACGCGTATTCGTCGACGTATTCCTGCTCGCGATCGGTGGGAAAGTCCTCATACGAGGCTTGGACGGCCCGAGAGCCGTCGGCGAGCGCAGAACCGTCGGCCGCGGCGACTCGACTGTCACGGTTTGCCTCGGCTGCGGGGCGCGGTGGTTGCGTGCGTTTGGTGATCGGCTGTCCTGTGACACTGCGGAAAAGCCAGCCCTCTTCGTATTCGACCGTCGGATCGTAGCCGGCCTGTTTCGCGCGGTCGGGCAAACCGAGCCCCCAATGACACCCCGCCACGACCGACAGGAAACCGATGAAAAAGAAGGGCATCACGGACCGTAGGCCGCCCGACGAAGGAACCGAGCCTCGATTCGAATAATCGAGCGGACGCCGAGCCAAGCCGGTCGAGAGGCATCCTTGCCGACGCTGATCGGATTCACGGTCAGGTGAGTAAGCCGAGGTATTCATGCATCCGTGGCTTTCGGCCCAACAGGTTTCTGATGTATCCGTTGATCAATCCCCGCAACTCGCCCTGCACTTGGGGACTCCATTCCGTCCACGGTCCGCGGCATGTTGCCGAGGTGCCGGTCATCTCGCTCGCGTCCCGATTACCGGGCGAGTGCGATTCTTTGAGAATACGCCAAGCGACTTCCCCCAATGCCATGACCGACCGTCGCGTCGGTCGGCATCGAGGACACAGAACACCTCCGTCGAGTAAACCAAAAAACACGCGGTTTCGTTGCGGCACGATGTCTCGTCCGCACCCGACACAAATTTCCAACGACGGCCAATACCCCAACACCTTCAAAATGCCCATCTCGAAAGCGAGTACGTGGCGGGGCACGTCTTCGTTTTGCGCCAACGCCTGTAACGTTCGATCCGTCAGATCGAAAAGGTCGGGATGCGGGTCGTAGTCTTGGGTGAGCAGTGTCACCAGCTCAACGACGTAACAGCCCGCATAAAACCCGGCCAGGCTTCGACCTCGCAACCGGAACCGGCGCACGACCTTGGCCTCGGTCAACAAGTCCAAAGCCTCGGACGATTTGCGGAGGAAGATTATTCGACACACCCCAAGCAGGTCAATAGCAGAGTCGAAAGAACTCTTCAGTCGCTTCGCTCCCTTCGCCAAACCGCTTATCTTGCCATGCTCACGGGTAAAGAGGGTGGCAATCACGCTCGATTCACTGAAATCGACCGTGCGCAGGACGATAGCGATATCCTTTTCGGCGGGCATGGGTGTTCCGTCCGGCCGTTGTGCAGAAGGCTACTCGTCGAGCACTTCGACCAACACTTTGTTCACGCGTCGCGGCGTCGCATCGAGAACGGTAAGACGGACGCCGTCTACCTCGACACTTTCTTTGGGAACAGGCACATGGCCCAGCCGCGACATGATCAATCCGGCAACGGTGTCGAAATCGGGACCTTCGGGCAAATCGATGCGAAACTCTCGGTTCAACTCGTCTACCCGCACGTTGCCGAGTACTTCGGCCGAATTGCCGTTGAGCCGCTGAATCCCGGCGACTTCGTCGGTGTCGAATTCGTCGACGATCTCGCCGACGATTTCCTCGATGATGTCCTCCAAGGTGACCAGCCCGGCCACGCCCCCGTACTCATCCAAGACGATCGCCATGTGGTTGTGCGTTCGTTGGAAGTCTTCCAGCAGGGCATCCACGGGCTTGGTTTCAGGGACGAACATCGGTTTGCGCAGCAGTTTAGGCCACGGAGTTCCCGGATCGCCGCCGCGCCGCTTGGAAATCTCGGGCAGCAGGTCTTTGGCGTACAGAATCCCGACGATATCGTCTCGGTTCGTACGATAGACAGGAATTCGCGAATGCCCGCAATGAACGACGAATTCGAGCATTTCGTCCCACGAAAGCGATTCGGCCATGCAAATCATTTCGGTACGCGGTCGCATGATCTCGGCCGCGAGGACTTCGCCCAAGGTGATGATTCGCTCGATCATTTCCTTGGCGTCTTCCTCGAGGGCGCCGCTGCGTTCCCCTTCCGAGACGATGCTGCGAATTTCTTCCGAAAGCGATTCCTCGTCGGGAAGTGCCGGTGTCTTGCCGGCCAACCGATGAAGCACGACATCCACGCCGCGTCCGACCTTTGAAATAGGAGTCAAGAGGGCAGCCATCGCCGTCCACACCGGCCACAGGCGAAACACGACGACTTCCGGCCAAATTCGAGCCACGCTGCGGGCAATCCAAATTTGTCCCAAGAGCAAAGCGAGCGCTGCCGTTCCCACGACGGTCGCTGTTCGGCCGGGCGAAGCTACGCTTTGATCGGCCGTCGCATAGAAGACGGACGCGACGACGGTCGCTACCGCCAAGATGCACTCCGCCCCTTCCAGCGCCCACGCGATCGACTCGTGGCGTGTCAAGACCTGCCGGTACCGATCCTCACGGTGATCCCGCTCTGCCAAGTCCAACAGGTCGCTACGGGAAAACCCTCGCAAGGCTCGAGCAGCGGTCGCGGTTGTGCAAGTGAGTGCATAACCGATCAACGCCGTCCAGAACCATATACTGCCATCGTCCACGGGCGGTGGTCACCTCCTCGACTTGTTCTTACGGCGAGCCCGTTCGGCCGGGGCTGTGCCTCGACCGGTCGACTCGCTTCTCTACGCTTGTCGCCGAACGAATGCCGACTGGGCATTACGTCTGATCATGCGATTCCGGTAATTCGATACCTACCGTCCGCAAGATTTCCCGCTCGGCCTGGCGCATGCGGCTGCGTTCCTCTCCCTCGGCGTCGTCAAAGCCGACCAAGTGCAATGTACCGTGCGCCACATACAACAACAACTCGGTCTCGACCGAGGTATCGAACTCCTCGGCCTGTTTCCCCGCGGTGTCGACGCTGATCACGATGCTTCCCTCCAAGCGATCGCCGTCGTCCAACGGGAAACTGATCACGTCGGTGGGATAGTCGTGGCCCAGAAAACGACGATTGATATCCCAAATCGTCGCATCGTCGACGAAACGGTATTCCAATTCGGCCTTCGGAACGTTCCACCGTCGAAGCGCGTTCTCGACGACGGAACGAACCTTGGCCGCTACGCCGTTCGAAACTCGGCCCGTTTCGTCCTCGATCGTGATCCGGTAAGATTCAACCTGCGAGTCGGAATCTTCGGTCATCGCTGTGCCAATTGCCGGTCGGATGTATCGTCGGCCGGAGGTCGCTGATCATGACGACTCAGTCGTCTCCGGTTGGGGGGTCGATTCGTTCACTTGGGTTGCGTCGACTTTTGCGTCTTCCGGCGAATCAGCCGATTCATCGGCCGGCGACGATTGTTCGACGCTCTTTCCCTGATCGGTGCGGGGCTTGCCGTCCTTACCGCTTTCTCCCGTCCGTCCCGGTTTGTCGACTACCTTGCGATCGGGATACTTGATGCGGGCATGGTACATGGCTACCAACGACTTGATGATGCTGTCTTCGATCGTCCGCAGCTCGCGCAACGTGAGATTGCTTTCGTCGAACTGTCCCTGCTCGAGCTTTCGGCCGGCAATTTCGCGAACAAGACTTTCGATTCGGGCCGGCGAGGGTTCTTTGAGTGCGCGCGTCGCACTTTCGAGCGCGTCGGCCAACATGAGCACCGCAGTCTCTTTCGTTTGAGGCGCCGGCCCCGGATAGCGAAAGCTCGACTCGTCGACTCCGGCTTCGCGTCTTTCAGACTCGTTTTTCGCCCGCGCCTGACCGTAAAAATATTCGACCAGCGTCGTCCCGTGATGCTGTTCGATAAAATCGATGATCGGTTCGGGCAACCCGTGACGACGGGCCAACTCGGCCCCGTCTTTCACGTGCGCGATGATCACCAAGCTGCTGAGTTGCGGTTCCAGCGTTTCGTGCCGATTTTCTCCCGGTTCTTGATTCTCGATGAAGTAGTCGGGCTTGAGCATCTTGCCGATGTCGTGGAAATATGCTCCCACACGCACCAGCAGGCCGCGGGCACCGATCGACTCGGCTGCCGCTTCGGCGATTGCGCCGACATTGATCGAATGGTTGTACGTGCTGGGAGCACGGCGGGCCAACTCTTGGAGCAGCGGATGCGATAGATCGGTCAGCTCCAGCAAGCTCATGTCGGTGAGGACGCCGAACATCCGCTCCACGAACGGCAAAAATCCCGTCATCAGAAAGCCCGACAGGACGATCCACAACGTTTGCCAGCCGATCTCGGCCAGCAACACCTCATCGACGGGTGTATCGTTCAAGAATGCCACGGCCACTCGCAACAAGGCCGAAGCAACCGCCGAAATCATGCCCACATAAAGCAACTTTGTACGTTTGCGAATGCGATTCAGTTGAATCACCGCAACCGCCAAAGTTCCCATCCACACCAGCCATGCACCGACGCCAAAGCCTAATGCCAAGGCGAGCAGGAAGACCAAAACGCCACTGAACAACAAGGCCAGTTCTTGGTTGTACGCTATGGCCAACGTTTGGGCGAACAAGAGCAACGGGATGATCTCGGCATGCCGCGACCCTCCCGACGCCCACACCGCAGCAGCGATCGCCGACACGTACACCCCGAGCAGCATCAGCAAGCGAGGCAGCCGGACCAAGAGCCAGCGTTCGCGAAAATACAAATAGATACCGCAGGACGCCAATGAAGCGACGACGACCACAAACACGGCCCCGAAACGGGCCAGCTTCTGGCTCCATGAACGCTTCGCCAAGAATTGCTCATAATCGGCAAGCAGATCCGGCAGATCGGCACCGACATCGTCGGCTCGCAAGTGAAGATATGCGTTGCCGCCGGGATAGCCCAACGCGGCATCCTGGGCAACCGTCTCACCAAGGCGACTTCCCAACGGCGGATTCCACGCCCGCATCACAAGACAAATCACAACCGCCGTTGCCAGCGCCAGCGCAATGCGCAAAACGACTTCGCGCTGACGCAGACTGCGCCAGGCCTGTTCCCACTTGCTCGGGGGTAACGTAAACCCGGCGGCGCGTTCGGCGCGCCGCCGTCGTGAGCCTCCCGCAGCCATGGCGGTTACTTGTCCCTCCTGGGCGATGCCGGAGCATCGGCCTCATAGGCGTCCACAATCGCCTGGACCAAGGGATGCCGAACGATGTCGCGATTGCTCAATTCCACCCGCGCGATCCCCTCCACGGAACTCAAACGCCGCCACGCGTCGATCAATCCGCTGCGAGTATGCGAGGGCAAATCGATTTGCGTCGTGTCGCCCGAGACGACGATCTTGGATCCCGTTCCCATTCGAGTGAGGAACATTTTCATTTGGGCGACGGTCGTGTTTTGCGCCTCGTCAAGGATCATGAATGCCTCGTTCAACGTTCGGCCCCGCATGTACGCCAACGGCAATACCTCGATGCGTTGCTCTTCGGTAAACCTTCGAATCGTATCGTGGTCGACCATCTCGTGCAATGCATCGAGCAGCGGTCTCAGGTAGGGGTTGATCTTGGCCTGCAAGTCGCCGGGAAGAAACCCCAAGCTCTCCCCCGCTTCGACGGCCGGTCGGACGAGAACAATCTTCCGAATCTGCTGACCGCGCAACGCCGAAACCGCAGCAGCAACGGCCAAGTACGTTTTCCCCGTCCCCGCGGGCCCTCTACAGAAAACAATATCATGCCGTCGGATGGCATCGAGGTATTTTGCCTGTCCGATCGTCCGGGGTACGATTTTTCGCCCCGAGTAAACCTCGATCGGCCGCGAATCGGCGCGCGAAATCCCGGCCTGAACTTCGGCCAGCGCCCGTTCGACGTCGCCCCGAACGATGGCCCCGTTCTGCTTGACGCCGAGCCGCAATCGCTCCAACACCTCAATCGCCTGGGCCACCGAAGCGTCTTTTCCTGTCACTTCGATGTTGTTTCCCGCCGTGGTGATCCGTACTCCAAGCGCATTCCGGATCATCCGCAAATACTGATCACACGGCCCCAGAATTGCCAACAACGTTTCTGCGTTGAGAACCGAAAGTGTTTGTGGTGACATCGAGGCCTTTCCGCAAGACTCCTTGTGCAAAGCTGCCGGTATCGACCTCCCGGCGTGATCGCCGCCGGAATTCTAGACTTCATCATCCCTTCATCCGGGCTTCGGCGCCAAGGCGAAATCCTTTTTCACCCGGGTATTGCCGATTGAGAACACCGTATTCTACGCGCTTCCTGCTCGGCACGTCACACCCCTCCTGGGGGGGCAGAGATATTCGCAGAACGATCCGCAAAAGAGGCCGGGAACAGACGTCGCGCATCCTCGCCCGGCAAAAGCGTGACTTGAACGCGGCATCGTCAGAGAGAGCCGTCATTTCGTCAAGAAATCGCTCAACCCGGCAATATACGTCCGGCAGTAAGGACAAATATGCGTCGCCGCCAATATTTCCCGCTGGCACTTGCGGCAGATCTTCTTCGGCGGCGTGGGAGGAACTTCTTCGGCGGGGTGATACTCGACGTCCTTTTCCGGCTCCTTGGGACCGGCAGAAAGGATGTCCAGGATCTCCGCTTCCGACAGATCATTCGCCGGTGCGGGAACACGAACCCGAACGCGACAGACCGGGCACAGCCCTGTCTTCCCGGCCAGCGAGTCCTTTACCCGCAAGACATGCCCGTTGCTACAAACGACCTCGATCGGCATCGCACGACTCCCAACCCGCCCCGTATGAGCGAACACCTGCGAGCACCCCGACGGTTGCGTCGTCGCGTCCTTGACGACATCGCGTGCCGTCGTTACGGCTCACCCGCGTGACTCCCGATCCGGTGCAGATCCCGCTCGCCGTCGCTACGGCCTCATCCGCACCGCGGGCAAACGCTATTCGGCAGGTAGGTCCTTCCAATTCCCGGTGTCGTCGGCCGCGTTCGCGATGGTTTTCCAACGAACGCACTATCTCCGGCCGGAACTCTTCGGTGTCGTACGTCGTTTGCCCGACAAAGCCCCTCCCGTTCCGTAGCTGTTAAACCGAAAACAGCCTCCTTGGGATTCGGTAGGTTGGTCGTTTTCTTGGGCGTTCTAAGCAAAACCGAGCAGACGGCCACCGAATCTCGCATCCACCGCGTTCCAAAGGATCAACGGCTACCCCAGTTTTTCGTCCAACGGGCGTTTCGGAGGGCCGGTCCTCGGTGGTCATTACCCGCTCAGCCTCAATATTGATGATAGCTACTTCGCGCAATCGAAGCCAGTTTTATTCCGCACTTTTGTCCCCCACAATTGGCACAAAATCACCCCCTCTCACCCCCTTTTGTGGGACAGCCGTGAGAGACGCTCCGCCTACAAGACGCCCCCAATGCGGCAAGCGGCGTCAAAATAGCCAAAACAACCAAAAAAGATAAGCAACAGGCGCCGCCAAGAGGGTCGAATCCAGCAAATCGAGGGCGCCGCCGAGACCGGGAATAAGGCGGCTGGAGTCCTTGGTGTCGGCCTCGCGTTTCAGCAACGACTCGGCCAAATCGCCCCAAATCCCGACGATCGACAACACCAAGCCGTACGAAACGACCGACCAAAGCGAACCGGAGAACGGCGATTTGGCCAACCAAGGAACGATGACCAGAAACATCACACACGATGCCGCGATTCCGGAAACGATCGCACCGACGGCTCCCTCGATCGTTTTGTTCGGACTGAGCACCGGGGCCATGGGATGCTTTCCGATCAATCTTCCCGCCGTGAAAGCTCCTGTGTCGCTCAGTTTGATGACGACCAACAGGGAAACGAGCGCCTTCATTCCGAAAGCCATTCGTAGTTGCACTAGAAAGCACGATAGCAGGCCCACGTAGGCGACGGCGAACGTGGTGCCGACCGCCGCAGCCAAGGCACCGCACGGTTTGGCATCCTTCGCCGCTTTCCGATATCTCGCGAGCGCCGTCAAGAACGCCCCCGCGACGACCGACGCCATCGCCACGAAAACCACGACACTCGAAGCGCCGACGACCTCGCGTGCCAGCCGGACCGTCAACCCGGCGTCACGATGAGCGGCGATCCAACTCAGCGCCGTTCCCCAGCACGCACTGATCATCGCCAGGCAACCGGCGATCGTCAATCGGGGAAACAACGGTACGCCTGCCGCCGGGAACAGGCGAATCGACTCGATGCCCGCAACCGCCACGCACAAGAACAAAACGGGAAACAACCAAACGCCCGGCCAATCGATCGTCTGCCAGTCGAGCCATGCCAGGGCAAGGACTCCCATCGCCAAAGAAAGGCCGAACAAAATGCGTGTGGTGGGCATGAAATCTCGGCTTCGTCCAGAAAGTGTTCGACTCGCACCATCGCACGGCCGTCTCACGGCGTCCCGCAACGAGATTCGACGCCGTCGTCCTGCCCCGAACGGTCATCCGTTTCGCTTCGCAAATCCCCGTTCCATCGTCGGCAACCCATAATGTTAGGCCATCCATTATGGCCGCCATCGGTCGGGTTCAACAAGAGTAAGGCATCGACCCGTCAGAGAACACGCCACTCGGCGCGAGAGAGCGTTCTCTCCGCAAGTGCGTCCGGCCGCGTCAGTCAGCACTCTTTCGGCTGGGCGAGGCCGCCGAAACGCCGTTCGCGGTTGGCATAGTCGACGATCGCACGATGCAGAAGAGGCTCGTCGAACTCGGGCCAACACACGTCGGTCACCCAAATTTCGGCGTAGCTGATCTGCCACAACAAGAAGTTGCTCAGCCGCATTTCACCGGCAGTTCGGATCAACAAATCGGGATCGGGCATACCGGCGGTATACAAGTGCGACTCGATCACGTGCTCGTCGATTTCGCCGGCTTCGAGCCGCCCTAACCTGACTTGTTCGGCAATTGCCCGCACGGCATCGACGATCTCTACACGACCGCCGTAATTGATCGCCAGGCACAACGTCAAGCCGTCGTTTTCGGCGGAAAGATCGATCGTCTTGTTCATTTCGCGCAAGACGTCGTCGGGAATGCCGTCGCGGCGACCGATTACCCGCACGCGAACGTTCTGATCGAGGATCGTTCGGCGTTCCTCGACCATGTATTGCTCGAGCAATCGCATCAAGAAATCGAGCTCGGCTCGGGGACGTTTCCAGTTCTCGCTGGAGAGACAATACAAAGTCAACTGCTCGATCCCAAGTCGCGAGCACTCTTCGACCGTGCGGCGCACGCTGGCCACACCGCGACGATGCCCCTCGATTCGCGGCAGGCCGCGTCGCTGGGCCCAACGCCCGTTGCCGTCCATGATGGCCGCAATATGGCGCGGACGTTTTTCGGGTGGAACCTCGTCGATCGATCGATACTTGCCGGTGTCGTTCATCGTGCTCTGCTGTTGTTTTCCGACGAGGGATTCGTGACCGGGTGGAGCCGCGCCGAATGTGGAACCACAGGCCCCGACGAAAACTACAGGTCGACGACGATCGTCTGTTCGCGATCCGGCCCGACCGACACGAGTCCGATCGGCCGCCCGACCAATTCGGCAATTCGGTCGAGATAGTTACGCGCTGCGACAGGTAGATCTTCGAGACGACGGGCCGACGTGATGTCTTCCTGCCAGCCGGGCATCGTTTCGAGGACCGGTTCGGCCTCGCGCAACAGCCGATCCTGACTCGGGAAGTGCGTCACGGTTTCGCCGCCGATGCGGTACGCCGTGCAAATTGCCAGCTCGTTCAAGCCGCTCAGCACATCCAACAACATGATCGCCAGTCGGTCGATACCGCCCAACCGTGCAGTATACCGCAAAGCGACGATGTCGAGCCAACCGCACCGACGCGGACGTCGCGTGACCGTTCCGTACTCGTTCCCTTGGTCGCGAATCCGTTGCCCGATTTCGTTGTCTAACTCGGTGGGAAACGGCCCCCCGCCTACGCGCGTGGTGTACGCCTTGGCGACGCCGATCACACGGTCGATGTAACGAAACGGCACGCCCGATCCGGCCGCTACGCCCACTGCCGAACTATTGCTGCTGGTGACGTACGGAAACGTACCGTGGTCGATGTCCAACAACGATCCCTGCGCT
The DNA here is from genome assembly GCF_054657455.1 of Thermostilla marina. Taxonomy (NCBI): domain Bacteria; kingdom Pseudomonadati; phylum Planctomycetota; class Planctomycetia; order Pirellulales; family Thermoguttaceae; genus Thermostilla; species Thermostilla marina. Next base: position 3,806,390 of record NZ_BAAHYR010000001.1, read on the forward strand.
CCTTCAAACAGGATTTTCCGGTTCGCATCCACCGCATCGAGCAAATAGGCGGTCGTGTCGGCTACCATCGGCTCGAGCCTTTCGGCGTAGCGACTGTACTCGTCGTACACGGCAATGGGATCGAGTTTCACGACCTCGCCTTCGTCGACCAGGCAGGCGAGCATTCGATTCTTGACCTCGACGATTCGCTGAATGCGTTCCTTGAAATCGGGGGCGTACAGATCGCCTACGCGGACGGCCAACGAGCGTCCCACCTTGTCGCGATAGCAAGGCCCGATACCCCGCATGGTCGTGCCGATCGCTTCTCCGCCCGTACAAGCGTTGAGAATGCGATCCTCCTCCATGTGCCAGGGGAAGATGACGTGCGCCCGATCGCTGATCATCAGGTTGGCGGCCACGTGAATGCCGCGATCCACCAACCCGTCGATCTCGGCCAAGAGCGTTTTCGGATTGATGACCACGCCGCCGGCGATCACGCAGCGAACGTTCGGATTGAAGATTCCGCTGGGAATGAGCGAAAGCTTGTACGTTTCGCCGCCGACGACGACCGTGTGCCCGGCATTCGCCCCGCCTTGATATCGCACCACGATATCATGCCCCTCGGTCAGCAAATCGACGAGCTTCCCTTTGGCCTCGTCACCCCATTGCAAGCCAACGACACAAGTAGCCGACACGATTGCAACTTCCTTATCTGGGCGCAAAAACCAACGCCCCGCAAACCACGTAGTGCGGATTTGGGGGCCCATGTACTGCAAACAAGCCAAGTCATAACAGGTGGTTACAGTGGAACCCAAACTTTGCAGTGTACCAGTCGCAAAAAGCGACCGTCAAGCGCGGGCCGCCATGCCCCTCTTGAGAACTATTCTTAGGCGGTTGCGAGAATCCCTTCAGAGAAGTAAGATGTGAAATTTTAGTCGTCCGTTGGCACCACTTTCAGGGAGTTTCGAATCATGTTGCGAAAGATCTTGGCTATCTGCTTTGTCGGTCTCTTCTGCTTGACCTTGGCGGTGGGCTGCAATCCTCCGGCTGGTGGCGAAGGCGCGCCCGCCGGCAGCACCGCGGCCGCTGCTGAGTGAGTCTCGCTGTCCCCTCCGATTGAAGCCGATACTGCTTCGCCGACAAACGCTCTACCCCCTTGAGTGGGGTGGAGCGTTTTTGTTTTTGCGACCGATGACTCGCTTTCGTCACATGCCGGGTGGAACCACAAGGTTGTACGGCCCCCAACCATTGAGGTCCGAAACTTGTGAGGATCGCAGCCGCCGACTATCTTTGAAAACTGCGTGGTCGACCGGCTTTTCGACCCCCAATACGGCGCCGTCCTTGTTCGGCGACCGATCGGTACCAGCCGAAACGTGTGGTCGATCGAGACGTGGTCGCCCGAATCGGCGACGATGACTCGTCCCCCTAACCTGTCGTAAGGAGTTCCCCATGAGAGCCAAGATTGCGCGTGTTGGACTGATGCTGTTTGTATTGGGATTGGGTATCGCGATCGGAATCGGCTTCGACCGCATCCGGCAAGATCGAAAAGCCCTTGCCGATGACAACGCGCCCGCACAACAACAAACCGACGAAGCCAAACCCGTCAAGAAGGTCATGCGTGTCGGGCAAGTCATCGGCCTGCGCCCCGAAAAGAGGGACTACTACATCAAACTGCACGCCAACACGTGGCCCGGCGTCCTGAAACGTATTCACGACTCAAATATCCGCAATTACTCGATTTACCTGGCCGAATTGGAAGGCAAGCTGTACCTGTTCAGCTACTTCGAGTACGTCGGTGACGATTTCGAAGCCGACATGGCCAAGATCGCCGCCGATCCCGAAACGCAACGCTGGTGGAAGGAAACCGATCCGTGCCAAATCCGGCTACCCGACACGCCGGAAGGTTCGTGGTGGAAGCCGATCCCCGAAGTGTTTCATACCGACTGAGATTTGCTCGACGACATACAACGGGTTTCTCGTCCGACCATTGGGCACAGCCCTTCGGGGCCTGTGCCCGCGGTCGTTCTTGGAAAGTGTTCGCGCCCGATGCCCCCCGCACATCGCGTGCGCCGACCGGTCGAACTACAATGTGAGCGATGCGTATCGAAACAAACCCCGCCGCGTCGTCTTACTTACGGAGGTGAATGATGCTCTCCCGGTCTGTCTCGCTTTTCGTAGCGTGTGCGGCCGTTTTCTCGACATGGAGTTTGAGGGCCGACGAGCGCCCGAACTTCGTGATCATCATCGCCGACGACATGGCCTGTGAAGACTGCGGGGCCTACGGCCATCCGCATATCCGCACGCCCAATATCGATCGACTGGCCGCCGAGGGAATGCGATTCGACAACGCGTTCCTCACATGCAGTTCATGCAGCCCGAGCCGGGCGAGCATCATGACGGGACGTTATCCGCACGCCACCGGCGCCCCCGAATTGCACCAGCCGGTTCCCGCCGATCAAGTTCTATTTTCCAAGCTGCTCAAACAGGCGGGCTATTTCACCGCGGCTTTGGGTAAGTGGCACCTAGGTAACGCGGTCATGGACCAATTCGACGTGGTCAAAGTGGGCGGCGGCGACGGTGCGTACGCCCATTGGCTACCGACGCTCCGTGAACGACCAAAAGACCGCCCCTTTTTCTTCTGGCTGGCGACGACCGATCCGCACCGGCCCTATCAAGACGGCACGATCCCGAATCCACACACCGAAAAAGACGTCGTCGTGCCGCCCTATCTTCCCGACACGCCCGAGGTGCGGCGTGACCTGGCAATGTACTACGACGAAATCGGCCGCCTGGATGCCAATGTGGGCCAAGTGCTCGAAGAACTGGAACGTCAAGGAGTCGCCGACGACACCGTGGTCATCTTCCTTTCCGACAACGGTCGGCCCTTTCCCCGCTGCAAAACCTGGGTGACCGACAGCGGTATTCGGACTCCGCTGATCGTTCGTTGGCCCGGCCGCGTTCAACCCGGCTCGACATGCGGCGGGTTGGTCAGCTCGGTCGACATCGCTCCGACGATTCTCGAGCTGGCCGGACTGAAACGTTCCGACACGTTCCAAGGCGTCAGTTTCGCCGAACTGTTGCGAAACCCGCAAGCAAGAATTCGCGAATATGTTTACGCCGAACACAACTGGCATGATTACATGGCCTATCAACGTGCCGTACGTTCGGCGCATTACATGTATATCCGCAACTGGGTGCCCGAGGTTCCTCGAACGCCGCCAGCAGATGCCGTTCGGAGTCCTACGTTCCAGGAAATGCGCAAACTGCGCGATGCAGGCAAACTGCCGCCGGAGCAGATGCAATGTTTCACTGTCCCCGCTCCAATGGAAGAGCTGTACGACGTGGCCGCCGATCCGTATTCGCTGATCAACCTGGCCGGAAAACCGAATTACGAACCGATCTTGGAAAAAATGCGTCACGCATTGGATGCGTGGCGGCAACAGACGCGCGACGTCGTACCTGAAACGCTCACCCCCGACAAATTCGATCGTGAAACGGGCACACCCTTACAAAGCAAGACAGCCGATTGATCGCACTGTTCGGCTGCCGTGCCGAACGACAATTCGAGAGAAGAATCGATGAACGAATCGCATCGCGCCGTTCAAGCCGAGGTCATTTCGATCGGCGACGAGATCACCACCGGGCGCATCCTCGATACGAACAGTCAGTGGCTGAGCTTGCACTTGGCCGACGAACTCGGCGTCCGCGTGCTGTATCATACGACGATCGGCGATGAACTTCAGGCAATGGTCCACGCCTTTCGGCAAGCGATCGATCGATCCGACGTCGTCATCACCACGGGCGGCCTCGGGCCGACCGCCGACGATCTCACGCGGGTGGCTCTGGCGAACGCCGTGGGGCTTCCGCTGGAAAAAAATCTTCAGGCGTTGGAACACGTCCGCGAAATCTTCCGGCGGCGAAACCGTCCGATGCCTGAACGAAACACAACCCAAGCCATGTTCCCCCGCGGCGCCGACCCCATCGCCAACCCCAACGGCACGGCGCCGGGCATCGCCATGACGATTCCGCGCGACGGCCGCGAGCCTTGTCGCTTCTTCTGCCTGCCGGGGGTGCCGGTCGAAATGCAAGAAATGTGGCCCGAGGTACGAGATCGCCTGAAAGCTGCGGGCATCGGGGGAAAGACGATCGTCCGCCGCGATATCAAGTGCTTCGGGGCGGGCGAAAGCAATATCGAGGCCATGTTGCCCGACTTGATTCGCCGAGGACGGCACCCGACCGTCGGCATCAACGCTTCGAAGAATACGATTATCTTGCGGATCACCGCCGAAGGCGACTCCGAAGACGAATGTCGCCGCGCGATCGAACCGGTCGCGAAAACCATCTACGACTGCCTGGGCGATCTCGTCTTCGGCGAAGGCGACGATGAACTCGAAGACGTAGTCGTCCGCCTGCTCCAAGACCGAGGACAAACCCTCGCCACTGTCGAGTGGAACACTGCCGGGATGTTGGCCGAATGGCTGAAACGTGCCGACGGTAATCGGCAGGTATACGCGGGCGGTCTCGTACTCGCACGCCCCGACGAAGTGGAACATGTCTTGCACCTGTCGGAGATCGGAAACGATCTCGCCCTTCTTTCGACGTTGCAAGCCGCGAAACAGATGGCCGCACAAACCCGCAAACTGTTTGCCGTCGATACGGCGCTGGTTGCGGCACCTTTCGACCCCATGCCCGGCAGCGACCGACCGCGTTCGATGGCCGTAGCCGTCGCCGGCGACCAAGGCGTGATTGGTCGCGAAATCACCCTATGGGGACATCCGGCGTACTTGACGATCTCGGCGGCCAAACACGCATTGAACACCCTGCGGTTACACTTACTCGGTCGCCCTCTCGCGTAAGGGGGGGGCGACGATTGATTCCTTTTTCGACTCTCGACATCCAAAAGGCAGGAGCGATTCATGGTCACTCGTTCGGACTCAACGCGACGCCTTTGGACGGCACTTTGCGTGATCGGTCTATGCGGGACGGTCGGCGGTTACGCCGACGGGCAATCGTCGTCCGAAGAATTCAATCAAAAGGCGGCCCGCTATTTTACGAAAGAATACACCTTCCACCAATGGCGTGAAGAAGATCACATCATCGACGGAGAAGACTGGTCGTTGCCCCCGTGGGTCAAGGCATCGCGCTACAGCGGGATTCAAAACGTCGAGAAGAAGGTTCCCGATTCGTTTCCCGGACGACACCAGCACGCCGTCACAATCACCTGGCGGGAAATCGAGCCGCAAGAAGGAACGTTCGATTTCTCCGACGCCAAGCGGCGCATCCTCGAGGCATCGCAAGGGGGTAAGTTCGCGGTAAAAATCGGTCTCCAGGCCTCGGTGTGGGAAACCCGCTATTTTCGCAGTTTGGACGATCGCACGATCGTTCGCACGGAGCCGGGCAGTGCGCCCTTGTGGATTCGCGATTACGATGTACCGCTGATCGAAGAACGACCGAACGCTTCCGCTCCGTTTCAGGTCGTCAATTGCGACATCTACCATCCCGAGTATCACAAGCGTTACCTGAAAGCCGTCGCCGCGTTCGGCCGCAGCGGTATCCCACAGATGCCCGAAGTGGATATCTGCTACCTGCATCTGAAATCGGCTTCACGCGGCGAAGAGGGGGCGGGGCCGCCGCCCGGGGATCCGCAACGTCCCCTGTTTGAAGAACGATTGCGGGCGTGGGCTGCGGCCTTCCGCGGTGTCGAATACAAGTTGTGCCTGGTTTCCCATCGTGAAGAAGACTTGGAGCTGGCCATCAAGCTGGGCATGGGGCAACGGAACGGCTTCGTGGAACACTATATGCTTCACGCACCGAACCCCGGGCTGGGACAACTCGTCGATGAGGAAGGCTACCTGGTCGTCGACGAAAGCCATCCGCTGATCGCCGAAAACCGCGCTTCCGGCGACGAAAACGAAGAGTACCGCAACGAAGTCCGTTTCGGACCGATCGAGACGTTCCCGCACCGGTACCACGAGTCGATGCTTCGCGTGCTGCAAATGCGTCGCAATTTTCTTTGGGCCGAAGGCGGCCCGTGGTTGATCAACCCGCCGCTGCTGCACTACGTCGCCTTGGAACTTGGGAAAACGGTCGATACGGCGCCCGACGCATGGTGCTACCTGCGAGAAAGCAATGTTCGCGATCGCCGCCCTGAAACCGGGGGCAAGCCCCGACCGATCAAGAACTTCGAACGGTGGCTATTCCAACGCGACGCTCCCGGCGCGGTTGCCGAACCGTGCGAAAAAGTCGACGTGCCCGAGCAGATGTTCGAGTTTCACCGCGATCACTTGTACGATTACACGGCGCGGCGTACGAACATCGAAAACGGCCAACGCGAGATTCGGTTTGGAATCGACGATCGATTTTTGTTCGACGGTCCGCATCGCGTGGCGGTCAAGGTGACCTATTTCGATCGCGACGATGCAACGTGGGAACTCATTTACCACACCGGCGCGCACGGCGAGCTGGAAGGCGTTCGCCGACTGCAATGCGGTCATTCAGGGAAACTGCGAACGGTAACCTGGATTCTGGACGACGCTTGGTTTCCTGCTGAAGGGTACAGGGGATGCGACCTGGCCGTCCGTGCCGTCGAGGGCGACGCCGTCGTGCGCATGGTTCGCGTCATCAAGTTGAACCCGGTCGCCTGCGAATCGCAGCCGTAACGAGGCATTCGCGAGAAGATCGGGCCCCTATTCGACCCGGCAAATGCAGCACTTCAAGTAGTCGTTTTCGCGACAGGTGACGGCGACCGGATGATCCGGAGCCGCACGACGCGCCTCGAGAATTTGCAGATCACGGCGGGTCTGCTGCGCTACGCCGTACAGCATCTTGATGAAGTCTTCCTGCGAAACGCTTCCCGAGCAACTGCACGTGACCAGCACACCGCCCGGTTCGAGTACCGACACACCCAAGCGGTTCAACCAATGATATGCCTTGAGCGCCTCGCGCAGTTGCTTGCGGCTGCGGGCGAACTTCGGCGGATCGAGAATCACCGCATCAAACCGTTCTCCCGACGACGCCAATTGCTCCAGCGTTTTGAAGGCATCGCCCTGCTCAAACCGCACCTGGGAAGCCGCGTTTTGTTGCGCGTTCAGTTTTGCCAACAAGAGCGCATCGGCCGCCCCGTCGATTCCTAGAACTTCGCGTGCGCCGCCGAGCCGTGCCGCCGTAACCGCGAATCCGCCGGTGTAGCAGAAGACGTCGAGCACTCGCCGCTTTTTCATGTAACGGGCTGCGGCGGCACGGTTTTCGCGCTGATCGAGGTAGAACCCCGTTTTGTGTCCGGCCACCAGATCGACCCCGAAAGGTCACGCCGTTTTCTTCGATCAAGATCGGCCCCTCAGGTGCCTTTCCTCGCACCGTTCCCGACTCGATCTGCAAACCTTCGGCTTTCGCGATCGACGGCTCCGTACGCAACACGATCCCTTTCGGCGAAAAGTGCTGTTGCAGAATATCGAGGAACGTATCGATCCGCTGCGCAATGCCCAGTCCCGTCACCTGGACGACCAAATAATCACGGTAGCGATCGACGATCAGGCCGCTCAATCCGTCGCCTTCGCTGTAGACCACGCGTGCGGCGCCGTTCGCGTCGTCGTAACCGATCATTTGTCGTAATCGGACGGCACGAGCGATCCGCTCTTCCCAGAACTTGCGATCGAGAGCCGCCGGGGCATCCCAGCGGTAGAGCCTCACCCGCAATCGGCTGCGCCCGTTGTACAATCCGCGACCGATGAATCGTCCCTTGTGCGAATACAAGTCGACTTCGCCGCCGTCGGTCGGGTCGCCCTCGATCCGCTCGATACTCCCGGCGCGCACCCACGGGTGCCGCGCCGCAAGCGTCTTCAAGGCGTGAGGAGCCACCGTGATCTTGGGGGTCAATCCGGCAATCATGAAGCGTTTCTCAAGGAGAGTGTTTTCGAAGGAAGTCCCAATTATTCCATGCGGGCGATCGTCTCGGTAATGCAGTCATCGAGATCCGGAAGATCTCGCACGGCATCGGCGATTCGCGGATGCGCAAAAATGCGGACGCGTTTGACATAATCGTCGAACTGCTCGTCGGCCAGCGCCCGCACGACCGGAGACGTCTCGTGCAGCGACCGATATTCCCTGGTCTTCAAGAAAAATACATCGACTTTGAATTGGATCTCGCGTCCCGGCGGAGGCGCATCGACGAGGATTTCCTGCGGAGCGATCACGCGTCGCAAGCGTTTGCTCAACAGCACAGCCAAATTGTCCCCGAAGGCCGCCAACCAGTCATAGCTCTTTCCGCGGAAATACCGATGTAGTTCGGCGTTTTCGAGGACGTCGAACTGTCGTACGCGTTTGTACAGCGATCGTCGCGGCCCGAAAAGTCCGCCCAACAGTTCGTCCGCCCCGTGATCCCCCGCGTGCTGCCGAATCGACTCGACGAATTCCCACTCACCCAACCGAAACAAGCGATCCAGATCGAGCGATCGGTACACCAGGTAAAAAGCCCGTTGCAACATAGCCGTTGCCGACCGCACCGCGTGGTGCCAGTAGACTTCACTGAACATGACATAGCGAGCGAAAACCATCAACTCGGCGGCGGTCTTCCCTTTCTCGGTAATCGCCAATCCATCGCCCGCCGCGTTGAGGCATAAACTGCCGATCAAGCGTTGTTGATCGAAATTGCGTCCGTAGGGTACGCCAGCATGAAGGCTGTCGCGAAACAGGTAGTCCATCTTGTCGATGTCGATGGGCCCCGACAAGATGCTTCTCAACATGCGTGCGGCGGGGTCGTCGGCATTCTTTCCACCAAGCAGATCGACCACGTCGCGCGGATTGATGTGCCATTCATCGCGTAAGACGTCCGCAATTTCGCCTTCCAAGATGAAGCTGTTGGCAAACAGCTCGTGCGAAGGAACGCCCGGCAAATGAAGATCTTCGATCGGGTGACAAAACGGCCAATGCCCCACGTCGTGCAACAGGGCCGTTGCGATCAGCAATTCGGCATCTTCGGGGCGAACGAGTCTTGCGAACCGCGGATCGCCGGCCAAGTGTTTCAGGAAGAGCAACGCCAGTCGGTAGACGCCGAGCGAATGTTCGAAGCGCGTATGGTGGGCCGCCGGATACACCAAGGATACCAACCCCAACTGCGAAATGCGGGTCAACCGGCGAAGCTCGGGCGTATCGAGCAAGTGACGCACCCGCGGCGTGAGAGGAACGTCGGTTTCCGGAGGAATGCGCACCAGGTTCCGACGCGAGTCGAGAGCCCGCAACTCCGGGATGTCTTCAATCGCCTGCATTCTGTTTTCTTTTTCTTTCGTTCTCGACGAACGCGAACCGCATATGCACCGGCTACGTCGCAGTCATCTCAAGACCGCACGGGCGCGCGGCCGACACACACCGCCGAGATTCGACAGCGTCCGCCGATCACATCAGCGGCAGCGTGTCGCGACCGATCTCCCAAATCCACCCCACCCCGGCCAGACCACGCAGAATCACGATCACCAGTGCGAAATAGGTAAAATGCGCGAAACCGCTGCCGTATTCCAAGTCCATCGCCCCCAGTCCGATGAACGCCCCGATAAAGAAGAACGGGACCGCTACGAACCACGTCCATAGTTCCTCGGTAATGAACTGCCCGGCAACCCACTCGAAAGCCAACCACAAGAGTACGTAGGCCACCGCGCATATGGCCGCTCGGATATACAACTCGGTTCCGGAAAGCGGCTCCAGGTCATCTTGGTGCTTCAAAAACGCATGCCCCGACAACGTCAACAGCGGGGACACCAACAGCACGCCGACGAGACGGCCGATCATGCCGTCGAACAATCCGGCCATCCCGCCCAAAAATGCCAACGTGGGCACGAGAACAACGCCTGCTGCAATCAAGATCCATTGCGTCGTCGTCAATCGTGCGTGTTTGCGCTCGATCGGCTTGAGCACGAGTTTCCCGTCCAGCCCGCGACCACCGTCGGCGAATTCGCCGGGAGCATGAATCTTGACTTGCTCCTCGGGCTTAGGGATCCGGATGACCGTCTTGCAACTGGGACAAGGCCCCTGCTGTCCCGCGAACTTGTCGCTGACGGTGAACCGCTTTTTGCAACCGGGACAAACTACGAAGATCGCCATGATGACCTACCGCTTACGTGGAAAAGTCCCTTCTCGCTCCGAGCAAGCCGTCCCCTGACGACGCAATTTCGAGCGATGCCGCCGCCCGATCATGTCTCTCCAGCCCGCTCAGAATGCCGATTCCCCTAGTGTGGCAGACGCCTTGTTCGTGTCAAGGCTGCCGACGACCGCCGAAAAGACAACGCTTTCGACGGCAGCATCCGGCTGTTTTTGCGATCGATGAAACTTGCCTTCCGGCAGAATTCGACTACCCTGATCGTCGCGGCCGACATCTTCCACCGCCTTGGTCAAGGTTGCCTTCACGACTTCCACTCGATCGGAGCCCTCATCATGCAGTTTCTCACGACACGAACGCCGAAATCGTACGCAACGATTTTCACACTCGTGATGTGGGGCGTCGCGTTCCTCATCACGGTGAACGTCCTGGGGGCCGAACCGCCCGCACGGGAAGAACTCCGGGCAGGTTACAACTTCCTACCGACGCCGGTCTATTCGGAAGAGGACGATGCACGAATTCTAAGCCTTTTCGAGGGACTGCGCGTGGCCGACGTCTCAGATGCAATGGATCGCCTGGGGCTGGCGGGCAAAGGACTCATGTCGCCCGAAATCCATGCCGCTTGGAAAGACACCAAAACACAGGCCCATCGCTTCGTGGGAATCGCCGTCACGGTACGCTACGTGCCGGCCAATCTTCCTACCGAACGATTCGAATCGACCGAATCCTTCGATACATGGGTGGGGAAGTGGTATCAAGAACTGTCGCCCGAGCCGTTCACGGCCCTGATACGCCCGGGAACCGCCTTGGTCATCGATGATGCCGACACGGCGGACGTCGGTTCCATCGGGTCGAACAACATCATGGCCTGGAAAAAACAAGGATGCGTGGGCGTCGTAACGGATGCGACCGCCCGCGATACCGACGAAATCGCCATCGAGCAGATTCCGCTCTACTTCAAACACCCCGGCAGAGGGATACGGCCCGGACGAAACCTCATCGAGTCGGTCAATCGTCCCGTAGAAGTCGGGGGAGTCCTGGTCATGCCGGGCGATGTAATCGTCGCCGACGGAGACGGCGTCATCGTCGTTCCACGCCGATTCGCGGAAAAAACGGCCGAGTACGCCCGCGCCGTCCTGGAAAAAGACAAGCAGGGGCGCCGAGCTCTCTATCGTGAACTCGGCCTACCGGAAGACTCCACCGTGCGGTGACATCCCACCCAAAGGTGGGCACACGTCGATTTTCGCCAAGTTGACCTTTACTCAAGGGGAGATTTTGGGTCCATTTCTCCATACGGACCGATCGCTGCGAGTGGGGGGCAACTCGGCAATCGGGAAAACCAAGAAAAGCTGTAGCGATTTCGCCGGTTCGGGCGATGCTCTCGCGGCATAAGCACCGAACCATATGTTGAGGGCACTTCCCGCCGCATAGGATTGCGACGGGAGAGCCGGCATCTCATCGTCGTTTGCTTGTCGCTTTTGGTGAAAACGGACGTTCCCATGAGCATTCGCGTGGATCCGTCGCATGCATCGGGCCGACCGCATGATGCCCGTCGTCGCACCCGAGTTCGCCTTGCCCCCAACGATCACGACCTGACGATCGTCATCCCGGCCTACAATGAAGAAGCCCGTCTTCCTACAACATTGCGGCAGCTAGCCCGATTCGTCGAGGAAGTCGATTTCGATTGCCGCGTGCTGGTGGTCGACGACGGAAGCCACGACGCGACGCCGCACCTCACGGCGCGATTCGGATCGCGCTTTTCAACTCTGGTCATGGATCAGCAAGGCGGCAAAGGACGTGCCGTTCGCCATGGCGTGCTGCAAGCGACCGGTCGCATCGTCGCCTTCACCGACGCCGATTTGCCCTACGACATGCAAGCGATGATCGACGGCTACCGGCTGATCGACTCGGCCGAAACGGACATCATCTTCGGTGCTCGAGACGTGCCCGGTGCCGAATTGGAAGCCGCGCGCCGTCTAAGTCGTCGGTTGGCCACGCGGGTATTTCGATCGATCGTGCAGCTGCTCGTTTCGGGCGATGTCGGAGACACCCAATGCGGTCTCAAACTGTTTCGTCGCCGAGCGGCCGTCGACATCTTTTCCCGTGCCGTGATCGACGGATTTGCTTTCGACACCGAAATCGTCTTACTCGCCCGCCGATTGGGTTACCGCTACCGCCGCATCCCGGTTCGCTTGCTGAATGAGTATTCGTCGACATTATCCCTTTCGCGTCATGCATTGCCCATGTTGTGGGAAGTAGTGCGGTTGTGGTGGCGCTCGTTGGACCAGGCGTTTCCGCCTGCGTCGGCCTTCTCGGAACGTGATCTGGCTGCACTCGACGAGCAGAAACCCGATCGAGCCGACCGATTGGCCGCCTGATTTTCGCCCCGGCATAACTCTTTCTATTATCGCGTACCGAGGCCCGGCGACGGAGATGATGTAACCGCGTGGTCATCCCGGTGAGTACGAACATGAGCCCCCCAAAGCCGAACGGTCGCATAAACGTGTTCCTCCACGCCGACGATTTCGGCATGAGCAATTGGGTAAACGCGGGCATACGCCGAGCTTTTGTCGAGGGGCTCTTGACCGGCACAAGTCTGTTGGCGAACGGTCCGGCGGCCGAACGCGCACTGGCCATGTGGCGAGAACTGGACGGTCTCCGCAAGGACCGTGCACTGGCCTCAAGTGCCAAGCGTAGGATGCTGGACGATAGGAGCGAGCGATTCGATCTCGGTGTCCATCTGAACCTAACGGAGGGAAGGCCGTTAACCGACGGTTTTCCGACGGCTTTCACCGATTCGAACGGATGTTTTCTAGGAATCCGGCGACTGTTCCCCCGCCTGGTCCTTTTCGGCCGGCGACATCATCAAGCCATCGAAACCGAACTACGTGCGCAGATCACGTACTTGCTCGACCACGGCATTCGGCCGGATCATCTCAACGGCCACGAGTACGTCGAAACGGCACCGACGATCGCACCGATCGTCGTTCGACTCGCCCGGGAATACGCCATCCCATACGTGCGTCGGGCAGTCGAACTGCGTCCGTTTGTCGGCCTCCGCCACGGGAAGCACTCGCCGTCCGACTACGCTCTCGCCGTCGTCAAGCAATCGTTCGCGCGACGGTTCGGTCGTCGCCTTCGAGCTGCCGGACTTGCCGCAAACGACGCGTTCATCGGCGCCAATCACGCCGGAAAGATACGCCTGCCGCTGCTTGAATCCCTGATCCCGCAGGCGGTCGCCCGCGGCGTTCGACACCTGGAGATCGGCCTGCATCCCGCCGAACCCGCCCCCGACGAGTCACCTCATGCACACGACGGATGGCACGACCCGTTGGCGTCGCAGCGTCCTGAAGAAACTCGTTTGTCGGTCGATGACGGGCTTCTGGGTCTGCTGCAACAGGCCTGTTGCCGGCTGGGAAGAATGCATACCGTCTGCGAAGATGATCTCGACTTGCCGGACCAAACGCGACAGACGATGATTTCCGCAGCCTAAAAGCGGTACGGACGGCTGCGGATTCAATACCAGGAGCCACGGATGAACGATAACTCGCACGAACTCGATGCCGACGAAAGCGTTTCGACCGTGCAACCGACAAAGTTCAACGTCGCGAGCTTCGTTCGGCGCCATCCGTGGGAAGCTTTAGGGTGGTTGCTTCTTGTCGTCGGTTTATGTGTCGGTTCCGTAATGGCCGTATTGCGGGCATACCACGACAAGGGCGGCACCGATTTTCCCGAGTTTTATGCCGCAGGACGGTACGTCGTCGAACACCACGACCGTGATCCGAAATCGATCTTGTACAATTATCTGCCGTCGATCGACGTGCCGTTCGCCGTTCTGGCATGGCTTCCGATGCCTGTCGCCGCCGGGGTGTATTACCTGGTCAATGTCGGTTTCTTGTTCGGTTTGATGCGGGCTTTGTACCGACACGTGCTCACCGACATCGAGCCGACGCTTCGCCGTCAGGCTGCGCTCGGAGCGATCCTTTCCGTCTTTCCTCTGGCACTCGACGGTATGGTACTCGGTGCCTTTCACTTGGCGATGGTCTGGCTTCTGATCGAAGGCCTTGGTCGGGTTGCCGAAGGACGGTCGATTTCCGGCGGATTGATCGTGGGAACGGCCGTTTGGGTAAAGCTGCTCCCCGTGGTTGCTGTGGCATACCTGATCCTCAAACGGCGATTCACACCCGCGATCGTCGCAATCGCGACGGCGATCATGATCGATGTCATCTTGAGCGCGGCGGCTTTCGGGCCGGCAGGTGCCGTTGCAACCCACCAACAATGGTGGACCCAACATGCCTCGGCCACCACGAAGCGCCAGTTGACCGAACCGGGCCTCATCGACGAAGACCGTTTGACGAACCAATCGCTGCCGATCGTGTTGCGGCGATTCTTGACCGACTTCGGCCACAGCCCCGGCAACCCTCGCAATCGGCTGACTATCGCCCACCTGACCGGCCGCGAGTTGACCTGGATTTATCGCGGTTGCATCGTCATCATGATGTTGGCGTTAGGTTGGTACTTCCGGTATCCGTACTCGAACATACCTTCGGAACGAGCGAAAGCCGAAATGGGGCTGGTCGCCCTGGCGACGGTCTGGATTTCGCCCGTGGTATGGGGGTATCATCCCACGGCGGCGGGACCGGCGCTGGCCTGGATCGGTGCTCGGCGAGACCGACTCCCGATCCCCGTTTGGACGGCCTTTGCCGTCTGGCTTGCGGGTGTGGCCGGTCACGCATCGAAGGTCACTGCGGCCGCCGGAAGCGTCTTGTGGGCGAGCTTCATCGTCGGCGCAATTTTGGTCTGGATGGCGTATCGCCAAACCCAGCAGCCGACGGCGGAATCGCCTGTTGAAACAGCGTCCGTGAACGAAGCCGCAACGGTCGCGGCGCCCAAGACATGATTTCTGCGGCGGCAAGAGCTACCGGCTTGGCGTCGCCCGGCAAATATCGAGACGATGCACATCCTCACACGTTACGTCCAAAGCGAGGTGTTCAAGATCTTCGCCGCGGCCGTCAGCGGGATGACGCTCTTGCTGACGCTGGGAATGGGTGCGCGCGAAGGCTTGAGTGCGGGACTCCCCCCGCTGTTGATCTCACGATTGATTCCTTATCTGTTGCCGGAAATCCTCGGTATCACGGTGCCGGTCGCCGTCTTGCTGGCAGTCAGCCAGGTATTCGGGCGAATGTCGGGCACGAATGAAATCACGGCCCTGAAAGCGGCCGGTATCAGTCCGCTGGTGACGATTTGGCCGGCGATTTTCTTCGCCTTCATCGTGAGCCTGTTTACAGTTTGGATGTACGAACTGGAAGCCACGTGGGGACGCCCCGGTGTGAAGCGGGTAATCGCCGAGTCGATCGAAGAAATTGCCTACGGGACGCTGAAACAGAACCGTTCGTTCGCTTCCCCTCAGTTCTCCGTTGCCGTCAAATCGGTCGTGGGACGCAAATTGATCCAACCGACGATTACCATTCACGGTCGCCCGGGATCGCCGACGGTGACGCTCACCGCCGAAGAGGCTGAATTGTGGGCGAACAAAGGTGCCGGCGCATTGATCATCATCTGTCGTAAAGGCACGATCGAGGCAGAAGGCCAGGTTCGCGTCCAATTTCCCGACGAAATGCGTCAAGAAATCCCCTTTGAGCATACGAACCGACCGATTCACCGAGATTGGCTGGCCACGTGGGAGGTTCCCGCGTGTGTGGCCTACTTGCAGAAGCAAGCAGAAGCCGTTCGACAGCGACTAACCGCGACTGCCCCCGACAGCCCACAACGCGCGGCCGAACAACAGCGACTCCGCGATATCGAAACCAAAATCGCCCGCATCCGAAGCGAGCCTCACCGCCGTTGGGCAAACGGTTTCAGCAGTTTGTGCTTCGTCCTGATCGGCTGCCCGATCGCAATTTACTGGCGTAACGACAACTTCCTGGCCATCTTCTTTTTGTGCTTCTTGCCCGTCTTGGCCATTTACTACCCTTTGCTCATGCTGGCCGACAACCTGATCGGCTCTCCGCTGTTCGTGCCGATGATCCATTGGGCTGCGGATCTCGGTATTGCCGTCCCCGGCATCGTGCTGCTCCAGCGAATATCTCGCTATTGAATCCATATTGCTCAGCGAATCGTTCTTGGCGAGCCCCCCACAACTTGCTATGTTTCGGCCCGGATTTCGCGGGAAAGCGACTTACGAACGATAACGGCATCGCCAGAGATGGCCCACGTCTCGGAGCCCCGCCATTCAATAGGATCACTATGGACACAAATAACGGCCATCGACGCTATATCCGCATGTCGCTGGAAACCGCCCACATGTGGCTGCCGGTCGTGCTCGCTGTAATCCCGTTGTTCGTGTTTCATTGTACGCAGTGGGAAATTTGGATCAGCGAACAGTTTTACTCCTATTCGACGGGCACATGGACCGGTCGGGAAACGGCGCCCTGGTCGTACGCATATCGCTACGGGGAATGGCCCACTCTTGCAATGGGTGTCGTTGCCTGCCTGTTGACGATTGCCTCCCCGTTCATCGTCGGTTGCCGCAAGCGGGTACGATGTTGGCTTTACCTCTTGTTGGTTGTTGCTTTAGGCCCCGGCCTCTTCGTAAACTATTTGCTGAAGCCCGGATTCTGTCGACCGCGACCGGCTCAACTGAAACAGTTCGGCGGCAATCGCGCATTCGTCCCTGTGCTGTCGCCGACACAGGAGCGTGATTGCTTTTCATTTCCGTCGGGGCACGCAGCCATGGGATTTGCGCTGATGGCCCCGTGGCTCGTCTTGCGCAGAAGGCGTCCCGGCTTGGCTCGCTGTTTTTTTTGGGGCGGAATTGCCTGGGGTGGGCTGCAGGGGCTCGCGCGAATCACCCAGGGAGGCCATTTCGCCGGCGATGTCGTGGGCTCGTTTCTCGTCGTTTACTTGACGTCGTTGGGCTTGTACGCCGTGTTGCGGCCGGACCGCCCCTTTGGGGAAGCCACGGTCACCTGTGAAACAGATTTTCCACAGGAATCGACCGGCCGCGCAAGAGCAGCCTGATCCAACCGGCCGCGCGCAGGCGCAAGCAGCGACTTCGAAATGGTCTTCGGCCCCAAGACGCTTTCGTTCTGCGGCTCTTGAGATTACGTCGCCGGATTGAGCGCTGCCGCTGATCGGCGACGAAACGGCGCCCTCGCAACGGGGCGTCTCAAGAAGGCAAGGGCAGATCCGACAAGAAAAATTATCCGTCGCGGGGGCCTTACCGCGACGGGTTGTGCGAACCGGCGATCGGTCTATTCGCAAGGGATTTCCGGCGGCGACCGGAATGAACTACACGAGCTCTTTCTTGGCACCGACGAGCGTGCGGATACGTTCCGCCAGCAACGACGCGTCGAACGGCTTCTTGAACGTTTCGTTGATCGCCGAGCGATCGAAGCTCATCGAGCTGCCGTCGTCGGGCAACAACGCGATCAAAATCACGTCGTTGAACTCCGAGTTTCGGCGGACGTGCTGGCAAATCTGGAGACCTTCGGTGCGGCCGATCGAGAAGTCGACGACCATGCAGTCCGGCCGGAAACTCTCGGCCTGGATACCGGCGTCGAAACCGCTCGCCGCGACGGCCACTTTGAAAGACCGTTCCGGCGGAAGCTCTCGCTTCAAGTTCTCGATCAACACCTGGTCTTGGGCAACGATCAGGACCTTCGCGGTCGTCTCGTCTTCCAACTCACCCAAGGGCATCCCGTGTTCCTTGAGGAACTTGATCAGGTATTCGCGCGGAATACGCCGATCCTGCGAACCGGGGATGCGGTACCCCTTGAGGCGACCAGAATCGAACCACTTGCTCACGGTGCGCGGGGCTACTTTACAGATCTTGGCGACCTGACCTGTAGTGAAGACCTTCATTGCAGGCTCTCCGAAATCTCATTCGCTAGGTATGGACTTCTCGCCAGCCGGATTGGGAGCCGGCTGTACCTCGTCTTCCCCATGCTCGCGAGTGACGACCGTTCGCTCCGTCGCGGTCGTGTTTCCTTCTCGGAAACGCCTCGCCAACATGCTGGGTCGGGATAACGAGGACGGTTCTACACACACTTGGCCGTGGTTCAGCTCCCTCTGACCCGCGCCTCACTTAACACATCGGCAACCAAAGCATCCGGAAGTCAGCGAAAATTCGTAAAATAGGAAAGGCTTCGATCAACCTTCCTACCTGCTACACACTGACTCCTCGGCACTTTCGGCCTTGGGTTAGGGATGCGAGAGGAGAGATGCGCGTAGAAAGCCCGCTGGAGAGTCGGCGTTCCGGACCTGCCAAGATAGGACTTCCTCGAACATTTCCCCCCTAAGACCCGCTCGAGCGATCGTACCCGGTGTACAATGCCCTTCCCGAGCAAGCCTTCCGATTGTTAGTTTCGAGCCAAACCGGTCAAAGACTTTAAAAAGTTTGGCCCATCGTATCAGAAGGTCCGGTCAAGCAGCCGAGACAAAGAACAACAACTCTACGGATCGGGGGTGGTCGTGAACCGGCGCAAGGTATAGAGAGGCCGTATCTTCGACCTAACCCGTACAACCCGCACGGTCGCGAAATATGGAGCATCCGATCTCATCGAGGGAAAGCCGCCGCTTCGACTTTCGAGACAGGAAGAATTACCAGGCGGCGCCAAGTCGATGTGAACCGGCCGGCCGACGGATCGGGGCTACGCAGCCTGCTCTTCGTCAACCTCATGGGCCGAAACCTCATCGGAATCACGACCGCGCAAAATTTCGCCCGTCTCGCTGACGTCTTCGAATCGCACCGACACCCGCTTCGAAACCCCCGATTCTTGCATCGTGATTCCGTACATCGTGTCGGCGCAGGTCATCGTCTTTTTCGAATGCGTAACGATGACAAATTGCGTGATCGAGAGAAAATCCCGCAGCACTTGAGTGAACCGATCGATGTTCGCCTCATCGAGCGCGGCGTCTACCTCATCCAGCACACAGAACGGGCTCGGGCGACTGCGGAATATCGCCAACAGCAACGCCACGCAGGTGAGCGTCTTTTCGCCGCCGCTCAAAAGGGTGATGTTTCGCGGTTCCTTTCCCGGCGGACGGGCGACGATCTCGATCGTGCTCTCCAGAATGTCCACACCTTCTTGCAGCACGATGTCGGCGTGACCTCCGCCGAATAGGTCGCGGAACAATACCGAGAAATGTTCCTTGATTTGCTGGAACGTCGCCGAAAACAGTTTGCGACTGTCGGCGTCAATCCGCTCGATGATCTTCAACAACGAACTCTTGGCCGACGTCAAGTCGTCGAACTGCGACTTGAGATGGGTATAGCGTTCTTCCAGTTCTTCGAGTTCGGCCAACGCTTCCAAATTGACGTTGCCCAAGTGATTGATCTTTCGCCGTAATTCCTCGATTTCCTGACGCATTTCGTCGCGTGAACGCGCGTCTTCGTTTTCGACCTCGCGTTCCAGATCGGCAATTTCGATCTGGTAGTCTTCTCGCAGCCGTTCGGCCAAATTCCGCTTTTCGTGCTCGATACCGTTGGCCTCGAGCTCCGCGGCATGGGTTTCTTCTTCCAAGGCGTGGATCTTACGGCGTGCCTCTTGAATTTGTGCCGCACGCCGACGCCGTTGTTCACCGATTGCCTCGCGCCGGGCGATGATCTCTTTGGCCTGATTCTCGAGTTGCTCTTTGATTTCATACAGCTCGACCGCTTGGGCTTCCGCTTGCGCGACGGCCTCGCGCGCAGCCTTCAATCGTTGTTCGGTCTCGGTCA
Source organism: Thermostilla marina (assembly GCF_054657455.1). NCBI lineage: Bacteria > Pseudomonadati > Planctomycetota > Planctomycetia > Pirellulales > Thermoguttaceae > Thermostilla > Thermostilla marina. The sequence goes on from NZ_BAAHYR010000001.1 coordinate 3,826,177, forward strand.
GCGATCGGCCGGCCTCCTCCAACTCACGACGTCGCTCTTCCCGCACCTGCTCGAACCGACGCAACTCGGCTTCAAGACCGGCAAGGCGTTCCTCACACTTGGCCAACGCTACTTTCGATTCAGTCGTGCGGGCGGCGTGCTGCTTGAATTCATCTTCCAATGTCGCAATTTCATCGCCCAGTCGGTCGAGTTCCTTTTTGAGACCATCGCAGCGTCGGTCGGCTTCGGCCTTTTCGGCAGCCGCTGCTTGCAATTGCGTGGTGGTCGATTCGTGTTCGCGATCCGTCTTTGCAAGTTGGCTGCGAGCCGTTTCCAACCGCCGTCGCAGTTCCTCGCAATGCTCCTTTTTTTCGCGGAGCCGACGTTCAGCTTCGGCCGCCGCCTGAGCCGTCTCGCGTCGTCGCAGGATCGCCCGGTCGTGCGTCTCCCGTGCTTGCCGCTGTCGAAACTCGGCTTTTTCCAACAACGCAGCCGCCTGTTCCAATTCGGCGTCCAGCCGAGCCGATTGCTCGGCGAGCGAGCGCAGCATACTCCGCCGCGACAAGATCCCTTCACCCGCCGTTTTCGGCCCCGCTTGAAATCTCCCACCCGCGTCAAGCAGTTCACCGGCAAGGGTAATCCAACGGAGATGGGGAAATCGCGTTCGCAACTCCAGAGCGCACGCGACGTTTTCGACGATCCACAGGTCCCCCAAAAGTCGCATCACGAGGGGCCGAATCGCGTCGCTCACTTCGACGAATCGCACGGCGGGCCCCAGCACGCCGGGCAAGCCCTCGGGATTACTCTTGGCCGACACGTTCGGCGCATCACCGGCGATCGGCACGAAGGTAATTCGACCGTCCAACGGGATGCGACCGCGTGCGACCGCTTCGACCAGCGGTTCGACCGCGTCGACGACGACGGCCTGGGTCATGTCGCCCAGTACGATATCGATCAATGTTGCCGCTTCGAGGCCGACGTCGATCAAGTCGGCCAACATGCCGTGCACGTGGTTGCCGCAAGCGAGCTTGCCGGCCTTCCACTGCTCCATGAACGCTCGAACGGCAGGACCGACGCCCTCGGCGCGTTCTTCGAGTTCGGTAAGAATGCTCATCCGCTCGGCGAGGGCGCTGCGTTTTTCACGGAGCGACGCCAGCTCTTCCCGACGGCGTTTGAGATCGACCTCGGCATCGTCGACGGCCGACGCCGCCTGATCCGCCGCCAAGGCGGCCGCTTCGGCCTCTCGGCGGGCCTCTTCCAGCGAGGCAACCCGCTGTTCTCGCTCTTCTTCGGCGGTCCTTACTTGTTCGGTGAGCGATTCGACCTCGGCGGTGATGCGCCGACGCGCCTCATCGAGAGCATCCACGTGCGTCTCGAGCTTCGCGATTCGTTTCCCGAGGTCGAGGGCCTCGTTGAACGCCTTCCAGTGGTCGATGCGATGTTGCTCGTACAGCGTCCGCCGCGCGTCGAGCCGTTTCAGCATCTCGGTTTGGATGCGTTCTTCTTCGGCGACGCGTGCCGCCAGCGATTGATGCTCACGGCGGGCTTCTTCGACATTCTTTTCGGTTTCGGCCCGTTGCGACTCGACCCCTTCGGCGCGACGAGACACTCCTTCAAGCGTCTTTCGATACCGCGTCAGATCGGCTTCCAATTCGGCGATGCGTTCGCGATCGTGCTCGATCGTCGATTCGAGCGTCGCGATCTGTTCACGGTTCTCGGCGATTCGACCGTCGATCGTCCGTAGAGCCTCGGCAACTTGTTCGGCTTCGGCGTCGTCTTCCAACAATTTGGCTTCGAGCGTCTGTGCCTGGGCCGCGCACGCGGCATGTTCCTCCCGCAATCGCGTCAATCGCTCGTCGACCGCGGCCGCTCGTTCGGTCAGCGCGGCCCAGTCGATGCGTGCGGCATGGGTCCTCAATTCGCGCAAGCGTTGGGTATACTCGCGGTACCGGCGAGCCTTCCCAGCTTGCGAACGCACCACCCGCAAACGACTTTCGACCTCGTCGACGATATCCGAAAGCCGTAGCAGGTTCTGGTCGATTCGCTCCAACCGTCGGAGGGCTTCGAGCTTGCGGCTTTTGAATCGGCTGATGCCTGCGGCTTCTTCGAAGACGGCCCGCCGCTCCAAAGGCGAGGCCTGAAGCAACTGATCGATCTTTCCTTGCTCGATGATGCTGTACGCGTGGGTGCTCAAACCGGTCCCGGCCAAGAGATCCCGAATATCCCGCAAGCGCGCCGGTTGCCGATTGATGAGGTACTCGCCTTCGCCGCTGCGGTACACCCGCCGCGTGATGTGAACCTCGTCGGTCTCGATCGGCAGGATGCCTTTGCTGTTGTCGAGCGTGAGGGTGATTTCGGCCGAGTTCAGCGCCCGTCGCTCGCCGGATCCGTTGAAGATGACGTCGGCCATCTCCTTGCCGCGGAGACTCTTGGCGCTTTGTTCCCCGAGCACCCACTTGATGGCATCGACGATGTTCGACTTTCCGGAACCGTTCGGTCCGACGACGGCGGTGATGCCGGGCGGAAACTCGAATCGCGTCCGGTCGGCGAAACTCTTGAATCCGATGATTTCCAGGGCTTTGAGCATCGACACTCCGCCATCGACGACGTGATTGGCCCTCCCGACTTACCCCGATCAGGGGACGCACCCCAATCGCGGGGGACGCAGGGAATCCACGAGAAACCTTTATTCTATCACGAGCCGAATCGTGTCGTTGAGCCCTATTTCGAGAAAAAGCTGCCCGCTCTCAATCCGTCCGAACGACCGGTGAACCACCCTCTGGGATGACCAATCCCCCTCCAAAAGAGCGAACTACTCATTTTCTGCCGATCCAGCGGGGGCGCTTTTCTTTCCCAGTCCCAACCATCCCAACAGGGAACGGTCCTCGTCGCGTGCGGTATCGTCGGGGGCGTCGATCTCGGTCGCTGCTTCAACGGTTTCGGGACCGACCGATGCTTCTTCGGCGTTTCTGCTTTCGTCGCGGCTGCGTGCATCCCGCGAAAAGTGCCGTCCCGGCTCGGGCAACGCATCCACCTCGAAACGACTTTCCAGGGCGCCGGAGGCTTTCGCCTGTTGCACCATTTGAACAACGTCGGGATAGGTTCCTTCGAGATCTACGATCGCCCGGATGATTTCGTCGAGATCTTCAGTGACGAAGCGTTTCTGGTCGGGCTCTCCCACGGCAAACCGAGAAACGACGACCTTACCGGGTTCGTGACAGGTCACCAGGATGTTGTTGCCTGCTTCCAGGGCGAACGAACCGTGCAATCGCTGGTTTTTGCCGAACAACACGATCTCGGGACGCTTCGACCGCGTCACATGGACCATGGGCGGGCCGGCAACGTCCAACACGTGGTAGGCGAACCGGTCCTTCATGATTTCCCCGGCGATCAACGGATCGTTCGGGTTCAGCGTCCACAAGGCGCGGAACGCACCATAGCGTGTTTCGGCACTCGACACCGACAGCAACGCGTGCAATTGCTCGATGGACGACAGATCGTCGAGTGTGCTCAACGCGCCCAAGGCAAACACGCGGAAAGCCGGTTCCGAGCGGGCGATTTCGCCCAGCGGCTCCGCCGCGCACGGCTCGTCGAGGTAAGCCAGCGCTTCAGCCGCGTAGAATCGAACTTCGACATCGGGAGAATCCAGTCCGGCCTTGAGCGTGTCGACCGCCTCACGACCGAGGGCTTCCAACTCGACGGCCGCCCGGGCGGCCGATTCCGGGCGCAACAATCGGTTGCGAAGATCTTCCAAGCGTTGTACGCGTTCGTACTCGGTGTCCCGCAGCGGAATCGCTCGAACGACGTCCATGAAGCGATTTACGTTGTTCGCGTACCGCTTGGGTACGCGCAGTTCGACATATTCATCCGTCTTGGCGGTCGCGATGCCCTCGTGAATGCCGCGTTTGACTTCGTAGAACCGCTTATTGATCGCCTTTTCGATACGGGCGGCGTAGAACACCGAACGATGATCCGGCTTGAGGACGAGCCCCAACGTGCGATCGGTCTTCGCAATCCCGCCGCCGAGGATCACACCGCGAGTCGCGTAAACGTGATCTTTTTGGGGATCGGCCGCGGGATCCACCAAAACGGGACCGCGGGCGACGCCCAACACGTGGCCTTGCCGAACCGCATTGCCCAACACGGCCATCTCGCGGAGATCGGTCTCCAACAGATAGCCGCCGCGCAGACTCGTGGTATCGCTGCGCGACGGGATGCGCACCTCGATATCGAATCGGTCGCCTTTCCGAATGCCGGGACGCAGATATCCCCGCACCATAACCATCGCGGTCGTCGGTGAAGCGAGCACGGTGTTGGGTTTTTCGACACCGCGCTTTTGCATCTCCGAAAGCAGGAAGGCCCGCTGCGGAGAAGGATACGGGTCGCCTCCGGTGCCTTGCAGCCCGGTAACCAGGCCGATGGATTCCACGGCGATGGGGTGCAGCCCGAAGGGCACCGCCAAATCACCGACGAACTCCTGCTGCGACGTCTCGGCCCATTGCTCCAGCTCGTCCGAATCGGGCGTTTTGCCGCCGGTCCACAAGGAACAGCCCGCCGAAAGGACGGCGGCCGTCAAGGCAACGGCGAACCAGCCGAAATTGCCCGGCGAAAGGCATCGGTCTTTCGGCCGACGAATGTCGGAAGCCGTTTGATTTCCGTTGAACCGCTTCATGGCATCCCTGCTTTGCGATTCGTGCCGATTGCGATATCCCCATGCGATCGTCGCCGGCGATCCGTCGTCGGAGTCGATCGTCACAAAACGGCGACACGATAGCCGTTCCCCACCCCCCCGTCAAGCCGAAACGAACGGCCTCACCGAAGGTCCGGCACTTCTTCGTGCCCGCCGGGTCGCTATCGAACGATGGACTTGATTTGCTCGTCGATTCCCGCCGTCGATAAGTTGCAACTGACGACGCGTCCTTCCGGATCAACGAGAATGACCGTCGGCAAGGTGAACACGCCCAAGTCGGTGGCCGGTTTGCTGTCCAAACCACCTTCCTCGAAAATCTGCGGCCACGGAAGCCGGTTCTCGGCGAGGAAGGATTTCATCTGGTCGGCGCTGTTGTCGAGATTGATCCCGATGACGGCCAACTTCGAGCCGTACCGGCTGATGAGATCCTTCAACAGCGGCATGTCCTGCTTGCACGGCTCACACCAGCTTGCCCAAAACTGGATGAGGACGACCTTGCCGCGGTAAGCCGACAGATCCACCAGCCCGCCCTGCGGATCGTGCCCCTGCAACTCCAACCGCTGGCCGACCAGGTTCAGCCGCCGGATGGCCCCTTTCGCTTTCGCGGCATCGGGAGAGTTCGGGAATCGGTCGACCAACTGCTGATACCATTGTTGGGCTTTTTCCGTCTCGCCGGCGTACTCGAGTGAGATCCCTAGCTGGAGCATCGCCTCGGCGGCGGCGGGCACGTCGCCGTAATCCTTGACGAAACCCTCCAGGTTGCTCATCCAGGTTTCCTGAACCTTGGCGTAATCGGCTTTCGGATCCTGAATCGCAAGACCGTATTCGGCCGTGATTTGACGCAGGCGAACCAGCGCCGCCAACTCTTTACGCTTGGGATCTTTTTTCAGGGCATCGTACAGGGCAGCGAGGTGTTCGATGCCCTTCGGAAACGCCCCCGACTGGACGGCTGCACTGGTTTCGTCCGCCAGTTGACGAATCCACATCGCGCGATCTTGTTCGGTTTCGCTCTTGGCGATGAGCTGTTCGAGGATTTGCGTTCGCTTTTCGTATAGTTCGGCCTGCTGTTCCAGTGACGAGGCCGTGGCGATCGCTTGATCCATCTCGGCAATCGTCTCGATCAGTTTTTGCAGCTCGGCATTCGGGGCACTTTGGGCCGTCGAGGCAGCCTCGGGGATTTGCGGCGTCGCAGATGCCACCGCCGGAGGCGTAAAGAAAATGCCCTCGGTCGAGGCCGTCTCGGTGCTGACGGGCGCAGGTGCGTCGACCAGGCGCCACGCATCCCCGACACGCACCAAGGTCCCCAGCAGCAACTGAAGCGGTTCCCCTTTACGTTCGGTGAATGCCAGGGCGTTTTCGTACACATACAGGTCTTTCGAAGCGGTACTGCCGGGAATGACGCCGGGCCGGTTCGCATTGAACTGAACCCAGTCGACCTCGCTTAGCGCGGCGGCCGTCACGGCCGTTCGAAACGCCGATCGTGCTTTCGTAAGGTGCTCGGCGACTTTCTTGGCATGCTCTTCCGAAAGGGGCAATTGCTTGAGTTCCTCGGCCGAAAGAAGCAATCGCAAGAAACGAGCTTCGTCGGCGTCGGCCAAGGCCTTCACGGCTTCGTAGGCTACTTCTTCCGGAGAGATGGCCTGCCACTTGTCGATTTTGCCGTCTTCGTTCGTGTCGATCCCCCAACGGGTTCCGGCGGTATTCAACCATCGATATTGATCGACCTTGCCGTTGCCGTCGCTGTCGATGTCGCGATAGACCTCGATACCGCCGGCAAAGTAGCACCACATGTCGACTTTATTGTCGCCGTTGGTATCGAGGAACCGCCGAAGGGTAATCCCCTGGCCGTTGCTGACTTCCCAGCCGACGGCATTCCCAAGCTTCTTGGCTTCGATCTTGCAGGCAGCGATCTCATCGCCAGTGGGCACGTCGTAATCCACGTCGGCCTGGACCGGCTTCAATTGCAAGGCGGCTTGCGCCGTCGGACCGGCCGCCTCGGTTCGGGCGGGCATCCACCAAACTGCCGCCAAGGCCAACACTAACCAGCATCGCCGATTCATGGATCCCTCCATCGATTCGTCGGATGTTTCCGTAGTTCGTCGCCGCTCGGACACACCGTCAGCTTGTCCGAGGTTCCACAGCACTCGGTTATTCACGACAGCAGTGTAGCCGAAACGCCCGATTCGATCAGCATCAATTTTCTGCAACCAAACACCCTACTTGCCCCTAATTCCCCACACTCACACACTGAACTTGCCGACATTCCAAGCAGCCTCGAATGGCTTACGTGCGATCGTGAACCCTCGTTCGCCGCCCCCATCGGCAACGGCTCGTCACCGCCTCCCTCTTGGAGAAGCACCTAGACCGTTTTTGTCTTCTGCGCCGGGGAAAATTGGATCTGTGCATGACGGCAACAAACGTGTTCGCGGGTTTTCGCCTCCATTGCCGACCGATACAATCAACTTCGAAGAAATGGCGATACGCCCAACGTGACCGGGCTACCGTTGCCGCCGTGGCTCGCGTGTGCAATGTACGGGATTGTCTTCACGTTTCCCGATTGCGCGCCGTAACCTTTTGAGAGACAATGAGTTCGGACTCCATTCCTCCGGTATCTTTGCCGACGGCGCAAGGACGCCGTTACCCCACGCTCCGCCAGTTCACGGTTTTCCTGGAAAACCGGGTGGGACAGCTCTTGGAATTGGTACGACGGTTCGAATCGAACCGCGTACCCATCGTGGCCTTGTCGGTGGTCGATACCTGCGAGTGCGCGTTCGTTCGCTTCCTTCCCGCCGACCCGGAGAAAGGCCGCGAGATTCTCGAACGCGCCGGGTTGGCCATCGTCGAAAGCGATCTGATCGCGGTCGAATTGCCCGATTCGCCGCAACCGCTGGCAGAGATCTGCACGGCCTTGCTGCGGGCGGAAATCAACATCGTGCAGGCGTATCCCCTGATGGTCCGTTCGCACGGACGTCCGGTCGTCGCCCTGATGGTCGATCAGCTCGATCTTGCCCTCGAAACGCTGGCCGAAAGCAAGTTCGTCATTCTCGGTGAAACCGACCTGAACGCCGATTCGCCCGGAGCCTGACGGCGGATCGACCACGCGATCATTCGCGCTCGCGAATCAGACGGATCGCCGCTTCGGCAAAACGCTTGCCGAGGATCTTGTAGCCGTCGGGCGTCATGTGCAGGTCGTCGATCGGTTGCCCGTTGCGTTCTTTGTTGTTCAAGTCGTCGGTATCGACCCACGCAGCATGGGGCAGCGACTCGGCAACGGCCACTTGCGCTTCGCGGACTTTCGTCCAGTGCGGATACCGTTCGTTCTTCATATCGAAGTCGTTGACCCGACCGATCACGACGTTGATGTCGTCGCGTCCCAAATCGTGCTGAAGTTGCCGGATGAGCCCCTTCAGGCTCTCGGCATAGACTTCGCCGTGGCCTTCGCGGGCGTCTTTTTCGCCCTGCATCCAAACGAATGTCACAGAAGCCAATTCTTTTCCCTCGATGGCCGCTCGTACTTTCTCCATGAGCCGATCGTACAAATCGCCGAGATCGGGCCACGGCTTCGTCTCGCCCGCGGGCTTCCACTGTTTGTACCAGCGACGGATCGGTTGACCGCCCAAGGCATCCTTGACCACGACGACCTTGTCGGCACCGAACGCCTTCTCGACGGTGGGCGTGAACGACAAATCGGGGTTCAACCCTTGCATGTTCGATTGCCCGGACAGGATGAACAAGTGCACGGGCTCATCCGCCGCGGCGGGCCTCAGCGCCGCAGCACATCCCAAAGAAACGGCCACGAGAATCGCCACTCGAAACGTGTGCATGGTCGTCACCTCATCAAGAATGCATGGATCACCGTCGATTCTCCATCGCCTTTCGGAAGCGAGCTCGGCTCACTCGCCGTCCAGGCAAACCAATTTTCCATCCACGGTCACCAGAAAGACACGACACCGAAGGACTAGAACTCCGTCGTTCACCGGCGGTTGCGACAAAGGAACGCGACGGCGGATCGAGCCGTCTTCGCGGTCGAGAACTAACAGTATGCCTCCCCGCTTGCCCTCCAAAGCGGCGGTCGCTTCTTCGGGGTCGGAGGAATCAGGCGGCCCCGCCACAAGCAGGGCGTCAGCCGTCAGACACATGGCGACCGGGCGAACGGGCACCGTCGCCTGCCAAATGCGTTCCTCGCGTCTGAGGGCATATAGCTTCTCCCCCGGCTTAGGCACCGCCGTTTTTCCTTTGTATACAACATAACCCTGGCCGGCTTGAAATGCCGCCCATCGGGCTGCATTCGGATACGCCACGGCTGCGTATCCTTCGTCGCCTTCGAACACGATGTTTTGCCCGACGATTTGTCCGTACGACCAGTACGAACGGATGTGCCACGACGGATCCAAAAGCCCTGTCGTCGAGTACAACCGTTTGCCCGGAAAGTTATTGAAGTACGACCGGTAGTCCCATTCGGGCCGACCGACGAATGCCCGCGGACCTACCTCCAACAGGTCACACCAAAACTTGTGGTCACCGCCGAATTCTTCCCCTTGTCGCACCGGTGCAGGGTAGAAATTCGGTTTCATGTCGACCGCCTGCTCCAAATGGCGATCGAATTTCAGATGGCGCATGTAAAGGGCCTCGTCGTCGGCAACGAGGACGTCGGAGAGCGCCCCGGGCATGACGAAGCCTCGCCCCGGGTTCTCCCGCGTGAAGCCCGCCCCCGTATCGGGACCTTCGTAATGATACCGATAACGCACCTCGCCGGTCGTCACGTCGATCCCGTACAGGTCCAGACCGCCGTCGACGAACGAGTTTCGCCCCGCCGCAAAATAGGCCGTGTCGTCTACGACCAGAACGGAACCGTGAACCGGCCACACCGATTCGATCCGTCCGTCGCCGCCGTTTCGTACGTCGTGAGGCGCAGCCCGGAACCGCCAGATGAGTTCGCCGTCCTTCGCCGTCAATGCGTAGACGTAGCCGTCCCGACAGCCTACAAGCAACCGCCCCTTCGCGTACGTGGGTGGTGAATCGATCGGCCCCGAGGTCGCAAACCGCCACCGTACGCGACCCGACGCGACATCGATCGCATCCACGACACCCCGACGCGATTCGGCGACGTACAGCGTGTCCCCCACTCCAACAGCCGTCGTCAACGTGGTGTCGAAGGGGTGTTCCCAAGTGACGCGCAACGTGTCCGGGATGCGTGCCGAAGTCCCTCCGCTGCGGGCCGCATCATGCCGAAACGTCGGCCAGTCCTCCACCTGGACGCCGACGGCGTCTATCGTCCGGCCGAATGCCGGACCTTCTGTCAGTCGCTCGGCGGGCACCTGCGGCAGCACGGGGCCTCGCGCCTTCGAAGCGAGGACGTTCAAGCCGCGCAGGGCTACTTCGGAATAACAACGGCACGAATGCGGCGGAGCGTACAGCAGCCCGTTGGCGGGCATCACGCCGTAGCCGCACGTTCCGCGAATCCAGTTGTTCAACGTGACCTCGGCATCATCGAGGCTCAAAAATTCGGCCCCGCGCCGACTGAAGATCAAAAATTGTTCGGTGGCTTTGGTCGGATAGCACCGCTGATGATGCCCGCAGTTCCACACCGCGCCGCACGGCACCCGGCGTTTGATCTCGCCGGTTTGCGGATCGAGTCCCACGGCGAAATAATCGTCGGCCACGTCCCCGTCCGGAATCCCCTCTTGCGTGCACCACACCAAGCCGTCGATGAACCATGCCGTAACGGGACGGAAAAACGAGCGAAATCCTTGATTGCGGAAGCTCCACAGGTAACGGCCGTCTTTCGATGAGACGGCCAACACGTGTCCGCGACCATCGGCACAGGTCAAGACGATGCCTTCTCCCGTGCGCAACGGCCCGTACAGTCGCGCACGAATCGACCGCCCTCGCGTATTCGTGACCGGCACGTCGTCGGCTTCTTCCAACGGAGACACGCGCCACAGTCGCTTCCCCGTCACTGCGTCCAGGGCTCCCAGCTCGTTTCCGGCGAGGAAGAAAACTTTACGCTCGCGTTCCGATACCGCGATCCCGTTGCCGCCTTCGGCTTCCCACAAGACCTCGCCCGTGTCGGGGTTCAAGCGAAGGATCCGAAACGTCCCATCGGCGTTCTTGCAGGCAACGAAAAGCGTCCCCAACGCATATACGATTTCGGTCGCGTCGCTTGCCGTGCCGGGATACGTGCGCAACGTACGCCCCGTAGCAGCATCCAATTGCTCTACCGGTCCGTGATAGTCGAGGGTGACGTAGATTCGGTCGCCGACCGCGACCATCCGTCGTCGATAATCGATCGGGCCGCCGGAGAGACCGCCGCCCATATCTCCGGGCCACGTGACAGGCTCCCACGCCGGAGCGGATCGTTTCCACAAGAGAACCCCGTTGAAAGCGTCGCGGGCGAGAAGATACCAGTCGGCCCGCACGTTGAAGACCGCCGGAGGGGTTTCATCTTCGAAATAGAAAACCCGCCCCGCAGACGAGACAAGCGACGGAATCGTCGGCGGATACCGTTCATGGTGTTTCGACCAAAACGGCCGGCAGGTCCACTGCAAACGAGCGGGCGGGCCGACTTCGCGATCGGCGGCCACGGCGTTGTTGTCCGGTCCGTGCTCGGCATGCGGCCACTCATCAAGCGATTCGGGCCACGGCTTACGGTACAACGCATAGTCCGCCATGGTCCCACGGAATTCGTCGCCTGCGGCCTCCAGGGATCGGCGCAATGCACCGGCGTCTTCCGGCACGGCGATCCCCCCGAGCGGCGCCACCACGCGACGGCACTCGGCAGCCGAAAGACGACCGACGCGATCAACCACGAGAAGGTTGACAAAACGATCGACGTATGGGAGGCGGACGCCGTCGTAATCGGCCACCGACACCTGCTCCGGCAGGTCGGTCGAAAGCAGCATTTCGCGCCATGTCGCCCCGCTTGTCATATCCGTGGTCAGGACCTGGACGACGAACGGCCGGCCTCGAACGAAGGTCACTTCCTCGGGGGAGAACGCCTCGGGGACGAAGGCGATCACACCACCCGCAATGCCCAGACGTTCGGAAATTCGGGACAATGGAACTTCTGCACGAAGCGAAGTCGCGACGAGCATCCCGGCGATCGTCCCCAACGCAACTGCCGTCATACCGAATTTCTTCCCGCGCACGATCGATCTCCTTCCCTCGGTCGTAGTCTCCTGGGTCCCGGGTGCGACGTGTTTGCGACCGGGAGTGTGGATCAGCCTAATCCACCCGGTGATCGATTACCAACGATCGGCTGGCAGTTTTCTTACCAAAGAAAAGTGCGCAACGTCCCCCGATACGGTGTGATTCTGCGACCTACATCGCCCAAGATCGATCCGGCGCACTTGCGGAAGAGTTCCCAAGCTGCCGAAAGCCGCCCCCGCCCGACATGCATGAGCCGCGGCTGCGGTTCCCAATCCCAATTCGGCGCGGTACAACGGGAAGGAACCTCAGCAGCAAGAAACGGCCGAGCACCGCATTCGGCGAACGATTTTTCGTTCTTTACCGGGGCCCCCACTTGACGACGACGGAAACGACACGAGGAAACATCCCCATGCTGGACCGAAAGTTCATCGTTCAGAACGTGGAAGCCGTCAAAGAGAATTGCCGCAACCGCGGCGTTTCGGTGGACATCGACCGCTTCGTCGAACTCGAATCGCGGTTTCGCAGTCTTCGAAGCGATCTGGACGAGGCCAATCGGCGGGCCAACGAAGTGTCTCGCTCGATCGGCAAGACCAAAGATCCTGAAGAACGTGAAGCCCGCAAAGCCGAAGGCCGCCGCTTGCGAGAGCAGGCAAACGCAATCGAAGCCGAACTGAAAGACGTCGAAGCCGAACTCGACGCCATTCAGCGCAGAATCCCCAACATGACCCATCCCGACGCCCCGATCGGGGGAGAAGAAGACAGCCGCGAAGTCGGACACGGCAAGACGCCGATCCGCGAGTTCGACTTCCAACCGCTGGACCACGTAACGTTGGCCGAAAAACTGAACCTGATCGATTTCGAAGCGGGGGCGCGCGTCGCCGGACACGGCTTCTATTACCTGTTGAACGAGGCCGTCTTGCTCGAGCTGGCCCTGCAACGATACGCGGTCGATTTGCTGGTCCAAGAAGGCTTCACCCCGGTCATCACGCCCGATTTGGCCCGAAACGAGGTTCTGGAAGGTATCGGTTTTCTGCCTCGCGGCCCCGAAACGCAAATCTACAGCATCGAGAACAGCGATCTGAGCCTGATCGCCACCGCCGAAGTGACCCTCGGCGGTCGGCTGGCGGGACAGACGATCGAGGCCGATCAATTGCCTATCAAGTTGGTGGGCATCAGCCACTGCTTCCGAACCGAGGCGGGGGCACACGGCCGCGCGACACGCGGAATCTACCGGGTGCACCAGTTCACCAAGGTTGAAATGTTTGCGTTTACGCTGCCGGAGCAAAGCGACGAGATGCTGGAGTACCTCCGCAGTCTCGAATGCCGCATTTTCGACGGTTTGGGGATTCCCTACCGCGTGATCGACACCGCATCGGGCGATTTGGGCGGTCCCGCGTACCGCAAGTACGACCTCGAGGCCTGGATGCCCGGCCGCGGGGAATTCGGCGAAATCACGAGCACCTCGAATTGCACCGATTACCAGGCGCGCCGCCTGAACATCCGCTTCCGTCGACCGGGACAAAAAGGGACCGAGTTCGTCCACACGCTCAACGGAACGGCGGTCGCGATCAGCCGGGCATTGATTGCGATCCTGGAGAACTACCAGCAGGCCGACGGTTCGGTCCTCGTTCCCGAGGCCCTGCAAAGCTACGTTGGCAAGGAACGCATCGGCCCGCCGGCCGCGTCGGCCTGACGCGGTCCCGACCCGCCATCGCCCCACCGTGGCTGCGAGCGCACTTTCGAGCGATCGGCCTGCAATCGACTTTTACGCGCCGCGGGTCCGCCAAAATGGTTGACTCCCCCCGATACGGCTAGACATGATGGGGATTCAGTCGCCGGCCCCGGTCGGCCGGAATCATGCTGATTTGCTTACGGGAATCCGTCTTGAACACCCTGAGTGCCCCACGCAGAAACGCCGATTCGGCTCGCCGTCCGATTCACCATCGGTGGATTCGGACGTTGTCGGCCTGTTGCGCCGCCGCGGTCGCGTTGACCGTGTTCGCTTCGTCGGCCGTTGCCCGGGCCGAGGCGGCCGCAAGTGCCCCAAAAGACAACAAGATATCGATTCTGATTCTCGGAGAAGATCCTTGGACGGGCGGAACAACCGTTCGCTGGTTGGTCTCGTTCGCCGAAGCGCACCAAATCGACCTGGAGATCACACACAAATCGTCGTTGGGCGTCTCCCTGGCCGACGCCGTCGCCGCTCTGGTCCAGCGCGGGTCCGACCAGCCACGGTGGAACGTGGCCGTCGTTTTCGAAACGCCGCACCGAATCCTCATCCAACGCCACGAAAGCGACATATCGGCCGATCTGGCCGATTTGAGTACGCTGGCCGATCGAATCGTGTGGGCCAGTTCGCCGGTACCGGGCGATCCCGAACCGTATGAAAACGAGCGACTCGCACTGGCGGCGAAACTCGTCGACGACGGTCGCCTGGTCGTCGCGCCGATCAGTGCCGCTCGACGGGAAGCCGCCGCATTGGGCCAGCAAGGACTTGCAGCCGATGGCCCGAGCCTGGCAGGCGACTATCTGACGGCCTGTGTCCTGTTCGAAACGATCATCGACGCGCAGCCGTCGAGCCTTCCTCACGAAACACAACTCGACGACGGCACGGCCTTGCGAGTACCGGAAAACACGGCCGTCGACTTGCTGCGGGCGGCAACGAAAGCCATCGACAGTCTGCGACGCTTGGGACACCCGGTCGAGCAGTACGTCGCCGACCTGTCCCCTCCCCTGCAACTAAAGGCGGAAGGTACGGCCGTCACCACGATGGAAGAGGGGGCTATTCCGCTTCTGACCGACTGGAACGACGACGGCAAACGCGACCTGGTGGTTTCGGCACGTCGGCGGGGACGTATCGACGTCTTCCTGAATGTAGGAAGCGAGCGGCAACCGGAATTCCGCGCCCATCGTTGGATGGGCCCTGACACGCCGCAGCCTGAAGCGCCGTGGAAGTCTTTGGGAAATCTCGGCACGACCATCTACCAGGTCGTCGATGTCGACGGGGATCGAGACCGCGATTTGCTGCTGGCCGATTCCCAGGGCAGCTTATACTTGTGCCGCAACAATGGCACAAACGTGTTTGCGCCGCCGACCCCGCTTTCCACGGGAGAAGGCACGTTGCGCGTACCGTATTTGACCGGCGCATGGCTTGGTGAACTCAACGAAGATCACAATCCCGACATCGTCCTGGGTGACGCTTCCGGCCGGGTGTTTTTTACGACCACCACGACGATCGACGGGCGCGTCGTCTGGAAGGCCCCGGAACCGCTGAAGATCGAATCGCTCGAGTTGCATTTGCCGGGCGATGCAGCCCCGGTCTTGGGCGATTGGAACGGCGACGACAAGGCCGATCTACTCTTGGGCTGCCACAACGGGAGCGTTCTGTGGTGCCGGAACACCTCGGAAGACGGTCGACTTCGCCTGCATCCGCCGTTGACACTGGTTGCGCCGTGCACCGACGAGTACCTTTTCAGTTTCCCTGTTCGGGAAGGCTCGAATCTTTGGGAACCGGTTCCCGGGTGGTCCTCTTATCCCGCGTTGGGCGATCTCAACGGCGACGGAAAGGCGGATCTCCTGTTGGGCGACACGAATTGTTTGATCACGAAATATCGGGACCTGACGCCTCAAGAACAGGAAACGATTCGCACGCTCCAAGCGCGTCGAAGCGAACTGGAAGCCCGCATCGCCAAACTCTCGGAAGTTCCCTTGGAGCTCAAAGCGGAACTGCTGGAAATTACGCTCAACCTCGTTTCGGTGGCACAGAATCGCCGTTATACCCGTTGCGGATGGATCTGGTACTTCGCTCGCGGAACACACTGAACGGGCCGCCGAAACCGGCGTGAGCTTCGCTTTAGCACTCAGAATCACCCCGCCCGGCCGCCGGAATACCGCCTCGTCCCGTGGCGCCGTCGTGTCCCCCTACACGCAACCACCCTCGGTTTGAATTACGTTAAGAGGTGGCCGTTCCCCCACGCGTGTGCGTATCATAGAGTCTCCGGTAGAAATTTCGTGCAGAACTTCAGGAGTGCCGTCATGTCGCGTCGTCTGGTTACAACACTGTTTGCGTCGGCTCTGGTCTTTTGTCTCTCGTGGTCGTTGTTCGGCTCCACGTCGGAAGCGGCCAAACCGCGCTCGTCCTCCCAAGCCCCGACGGCAAAAAATGTCATTTTGATGGTGGCCGACGGCGCGGGATTCAATACGTGGCGAGCAGGAGCGATGTATCGCGGACGCCTGGGCAAAGAAGTTTACGACGGCGAAGGTTGGGTACGGCTGGGATGCACGACCTATCCGCTCAACCTATCGAAGTCGGCAACCGGAAAAGGCACGCAAGACGAACGCATCGTTTACGATCCGGCCAAAGCCTGGGATTCCGAAGACGGCTACAAGTGGCTGAAAAGCACGGCCACCGATTCGGCCGCCTCGGGCACGGCATTGGCCACCGGCCGTAAGACCTACAATTCGGCCATCAATTGGTCCGACACCGACGAACCGATGTCCGGCGAAACGCTCCCTGAAATCGCCCACAAGCTCGGCAAACGGGCGGGTGTGGTCACCTCGGTCGAATTCTCGCACGCGACTCCCGCAACTCTCGGCGGTGCGCACAACCGGTCCCGAAACGCATACCAGGAAATCGCCGCCGAAATGCTCGCGGCCGATTACCTCAATGTGATCATGGGCGCCGGACACCCCGAGTTCGACGACAATGGAAAGCCGAAAGAAAAGACAAGCGACGCCGATTACAAGTACGTGGGCGGCAAGACGACTTGGAATCAACTGGTAACCGGCAACCATCCCGGCGGATGGACGCTTATCCAAACCAAGGCAGAATTCGAAAAGCTGACCACCGGCAAGGCCCCCTCCAAGATCGTCGGTACGGCGCAGGTCGCTACGACCTTGCAGCAAAAGAGAGGCGGTCTCGTGGGTGGGCTGGCGCAAAGCGAGCCGTTCGCCGTTCCCAAGAATGCAAACGTCCCCAGTCTGGCGACCATGACGAAGGCAGCCCTTAACTGCCTCGACGACGATCCCGACGGTTTTTACCTAATGGTCGAGGGCGGCGCGGTCGATTGGGCCAATCACGCCAATCAAGAACATCGCATGATCGAGGAATACGACGACTTCATGAAAGCGGTTGAAGCGGTCGTCGAATGGGTTGAAGAAAACAGCTCCTGGGACGAAACCTTGCTCATCCTGACGGCCGACCACGACTGCGGGCTTCCGTGGGGCCCCGACTCGGCCGAAGTTCCCTTCCAACCGATTGTCGATAACGGTCCAGGCAAGATGCCGGGGCTTCACTACAATGCCGGTGGACACTCGAACATGCTCGTCCCCGTGTTCGCCAAGGGAGCGGGAAGTGTGCTATTGTTGCAGTGTGTCCGCGGCCGGGATCCCCATGCCGCTAAAGTGTGGGATTTCTCGGGCGACTACATCGACAATACCGACATCAACCATACGATCGTCACCGCGATGGGCGCCAATTCGCCGTGAATCGCGGTCGGTTGTCGATTCATCTCAGCCACGAGGGCAGAAACGATGTCCCAAGCTGCATCGGTTTGTCAAAAAGGTATCATCCTCGCCGGCGGCGCCGGAACCCGACTCCATCCGCTGACGCGATCGGTAAGCAAGCAGTTATTGCCGATCTACGACAAACCGATGGTGTATTACCCGCTGTCGACGCTGATGTTGGCCGGCATTCGCGATATCCTGCTCATTTCCACGCCGCAGGATATCGGCCTGTTCGAGCGACTTCTGGGAGACGGCTCCCAGTGGGGGATTTCCATCCGGTATGCCGTGCAGCCGAAGCCGGAAGGTCTCGCTCAGGCGTTCATCATCGGTCGCGAATTCGTCGGCAACGACCACGTGGCCCTCGTGCTGGGCGACAATATCTTCTACGGCCAGGGGTTCCAGGCAATGCTCATGCGGGCGGCATCACGTCCCGAGGGTGCCACCGTCTTCGCCTACTTGGTACGCGACCCGCAGCGTTACGGTGTCGTCGAATTGGATGCCGCCGGAAAGCCGGTACGAATCGTGGAAAAGCCGAAGGAATTCGTATCGAATTACGCGGTAACCGGGTTGTACTTTTACGACAACGATGTCGTCGAGATCGCAGCGAATCTCAAGCCCAGCGCCCGCGGCGAACTCGAAATCACCGACGTCAACCGCATTTACCTGGAACGCGGCCGCCTGAACGTCGAACTGTTCGGCCGCGGATTCGCCTGGCTCGACACCGGTACGCACGAATCGCTGCTGGAAGCCTCGACCTTCGTCGAAACGATCGAACATCGTCAAGGGCTGAAAATCGCGTGCGTGGAAGAGGTCGCCTACCGCAAGGGGTTCATCGACCGCGAACAACTGGCCCGATTGGCCGATGAATACAACAACAGCTACGGGCAATATCTGCGCGACCTCTTGGAAACGCCGGGCATCGTATGAATGTCGATTCGTCGGCGCTCCTTCGCATCCATCGTATCGTCTCACACGTCCCTGGAAAGCGACTGACACGACCATGAAGTTTCAAGACGGCTCCATCCACGACATCACGATCGATTCCTTGAAGCGGTTTTCCGACGCTCGCGGATGGCTGGTCGAACTGTTCCGACACGACGAACTCGATCGCGACGTCCATCCGGTGATGGCCTACGTGAGCGAAACGCTTCCCGGCGTTGCCCGCGGACCGCACGAACACGTCGACCAAACCGACTGCTTTTGTTTTCTGGGACCGGGCGATTTCAAGCTCTACCTGTGGGACGGCCGGAAAGACAGCCCCACATTCGGTGTGCGGCAAACGCTGATCGTGGGCGAATCGAATCCCGCCCGCGTTCTCGTTCCACCCGGCGTCATCCACGCGTACAAGAACGTCGGCGATAAGCCGGGCATCGTGTTCAATGCCCCCAATCGTTTGTATGCGGGTTGGGGCAAGAAAGAGCCGGTCGACGAGATTCGGCACGAAGACCTCGACGACTCGCCCTACGTCCTGGATTGACGGGCTGCGTTCCCGGGCCGGCGATCACGCCGTGCCCAACGCCCGGCGGACGACCGTCTTCATCTTCGCCAACCCGAGCGCGACGATCTCGTCGAGTTCCCGCTCCCACAGCGATCGGTTGAACAACTCCAACGACAACGCGCCGCGATAGCCCGTCTCGTAAAGGGTCGTCACGATTTCCTGCATCGGCGCCGTACCGTCACCAGGAAGCACCCGGTACGAATCGTTGATTTCCTCTCTGGGCGGTTCGGCCGGGTAATCGTTGATGTGGAACACATGCATTTGCGCGCCGTTGAGTTGCCGCAAACCGGCGAACGGCGAGTTTCCGCGGTAGAGGTGGAATACGTCGAACAACCCGCATGCTTTCGGATGGCCCACCGCCGTGAGCACGAACGCCGCCTCGCACAACGCCCCCAAATTCGTTGCGCTGCCCCAAATTTCCAATTGAGGCGTACAGCCCATCTTATCGCCGATTTCGAGAACCGCCCGATAGCGATCGGCGATCACACGCAGATCCATCTTCTCCGCTCGGTTGATGCCCGACGGCGGTGCGGCGATTCGCGTGCCGCCCAATTCCAAGATGATCTCCATCTCTCGTTTGATTTGTTCCAGAGCATCCTTTCGGCGCTGGTCGTCGTCGACGGCCCACGCAGGAAAAGAGATGGCGCTTTCGACGATCAGCCCGGCATCGGCGATCCGTTTTCGAAGGTCGGCCAGGCTTCCGCCGGACTGCGTGTAGGCGTCGATCTCGCGGATCCACGGTTCAATACCGTCGTAACCGGCCTTTCCGACCGCATCGACGATCTCCGGAAGCGGCAATTTTTTCCCCAATACGGTCCCGGTGTTGAAACAGTAACGAAACGGTTTCTTGTCACCGGTCTCGGCAACCGCGGCAGCCTGCGACGACAACACGCCCGCAGCCGTCACCGCGCCCGAAATCAACAAGCTTCGCCGACTCAGTTCGGGTAGATTGCGAATCATGATAGCGTTCCTGTGTGTTCGATAATTGCGCATATTCATCCATCATCAACGGGAGGAACCTATTTTCGCCTCGCACCTCGGCGTCGAGCAACGATGAACCCGAAAATTTCCGCGGCACCGGTCGCTCAAACCTGAACATCCGATGTTTTCGTTCGCGGTTCTTGAGCCGGTGTTCCCGGCGAGCTTAGAATAGGCGAACGTTGTGGGGGCGTGAATATTCCGTCGCGAGCGTGCCGTTTTCGTGTGTTCCGAACAACCATCGAGGTGCATCATGCTGCGTTCGAATCGTCGTCGTTTTCTCGGTCAGTCGGCCGTTGCGTTGGGTATGACGCATGCCCTGTATGCAGCAGCGCAACCTGCCCGCAACGAGAATACGCTACGTCTCGGCGTCATCGGCGTGGGATGGTACGGAATGGTCGATGCCAAGGCGGCGCTCAAGGCCGGGGGCGTCGAAGTTACGGCGATTTGCGACGTCGACAGCAGTCATCTCGCAGCGGCAGCCGACGAACTCAAGCAACTTCAAGGAACTGCGCCGAAGACGTACAAGCTGTACACCGACATGCTGGCGCAAGAGAAGCTCGATGCAGTCATCATCGCCACGCCGCCGCACTGGCATGCGTTGCAATTGATCGACTCGATCAAGGCGGGACTCGACGTCTATTGCGAAAAGCCGATTTCCTACGATATCCGCGAAGGCCGCGCGATGGTCGACGCGGTCGCCGCCTCGGATCGCGTCGTGCAAATCGGTTTCCAACGTCGCGAAAACGAGGCCTTCCACGATGTGAAAGACTTCATTGCTTCGGGAAAGGCGGGGGAAATCGTCCAGGTCGATGCCCAAATTCACTATCGGGCGGGCACGGTCGATCCGACACCGCAAGATCCTCCGCCCGAACTGGACTGGGATCTATGGTGCGGTCCCGGACCGAAACTCCCCTACAGTCCGCAGGTAGGCCACAAACACTGGCGGCTGGAAAAAGAGGTCGGCCACGGACACTTGGTCGACTGGGGAATTCACTTGATCGACGCCACGCGAATGATCCTCGACTTGTCGATGCCGTCCCGGATCGTCGCCGCCGGCGGTCTATATTATCTCAAAGGGAAAATCACCACTCCCGACACCTTGACCGTCCACTTCGAATTCGACCGGTGCCCGGTCGTGTGGCGTCATCGCCTTTGGGGGGCCGAAGAATATACGCCCGAAGTCAACAACGGCATCTTTTTCTTCGGCGACAAAGCAACGATCTTCGCCATCGACAAACGCTGGGTCGTCATCCCGCAACGAAAGAACGCCAACCGACAAGAGTTCACCTACGACACCGATGCCCAAACGCTCCATCTGGCCGACTTCCTCGAAGCGGTCCGAACGCGACGGCAACCCGACTGCCCGATTCTCGAAGGGTACAAGTCGACTGCAACCGTCCAACTGGGCATGATCGCTTACGAGTCGGAATCGCCGGTCGTCTGGAACGAAAAGACCGAACAGATCGTCGACAATCCGGCCGCGGCCGCTCTGCTGAAGCGGGAATACCGTAACGGCTACCAGCATCCTTACCGCGGCTGATAAACCGACGACCGCGTCTCCTGTTCCGTAACGGGAGCAATAACATCACGGATGAGATGAACCATGGTCGGCAACGAACCCAATTGCTCTCCCGAAACGGGTCCGGCGGTCATTATTCCGGCGAGACTCCAATCGACGCGACTTCCTCGCAAGATGTTGCTTGCCGAAACGGGGTTGCCGTTGATCGTTCACACGTATCGGCGCGCGTTGGCAGCCCGACGTCCGAAGGCGGTCGTCGTCGCCTGCGACTCACCGGAAATCCAGAGCGTGATCGAAGCCGTCGGCGGGCAAGCGATCTTGACCGATCCGAATGCGGTCAGTGGAACCGATCGCATCGCCGCAGTCGCAGCGCAATTTGCCTATTTCGACCCGATTGTCAATCTTCAAGGTGATGAACCGGAGATCGATCCGAGTGCGATCGATTTGGTCGTCGAACTGCTGGAACGCAATCCGGACGCCGATATGGCCACCCTGGCCACACCGATCCGCGACCGGGCCGTTCTGGAAGATCCTTCGTGCGTGAAAGTGGTATCCGACGTCGCAGGCAATGCCCTGTACTTCAGCCGAAGCGTCATCCCGCATCCGCGGGAATGGTCCGACGACCTGCTGACGGCGGCGTCCCCCTTGTTTCGCCTTCATGTCGGCATTTACGCCTATCGACGCGAATTTCTGTTGCGATTTCGGGAGTATGCTCCGTCGCCCTTGGAAGAAACCGAGCGATTGGAGCAGCTTCGCGCGTTATGGTACGGTCACCGAATCGTCGTCGGTGAAATTCCCCACCATGCACCCGGAATCGACACCCTCGAGGACTATCGGCGATTCGTCGAACGACATAAAAAGGGCATGACGTAGTTTCGGCCGGCAACAATGCGACTGCTCGGAGTCGCTCAGCAGCCTTCCGTCTTTCTCCAAATCGCCGGCATTCCACCCACCCCAAGTGGGGTCTTTCGATTCGGTACGCCGAACAATAGAATCGGGCTTTTGGAGTTTCTCGGGCGGGACTCGTCGCGAGAAAGGCGTGCAAATCGAGGGGAGCAAGAACCTGGCGATGACGAAACACATCTTCGTAACCGGCGGCGTGGTAAGCTCGTTGGGGAAAGGCTTGACCAGCGCTTCGATCGGCATGTTGCTGGAAGCTCGGGGGCTGTCGGTACGGATGCAAAAAATGGATCCGTACATCAACGTCGACCCGGGTACGATGAGCCCCTACCAACATGGAGAGGTTTACGTCCTCGACGACGGCAGCGAAACCGACCTCGATCTGGGCCATTACGAGCGATTCACCAACAGCCCCTTGACCGCCGACAGCAACTACACGACCGGTAAGATTTACCTGTCGGTCATCACGAAGGAGCGTCGCGGCGAGTTTCTCGGGAAAACCGTCCAGGTCATTCCGCATATCACCAATGAAATCAAATCGGCGGTCACAAAACTCGCCGGTCCCGATGTGGACGTCGTCATCACCGAAATCGGCGGCACGGTGGGCGACATCGAAAGCCTTCCTTTTCTCGAAGCCATCCGACAGTTGTCGATCGACCTGGGGCGAGAAAACTGCCTGTACATTCACCTCACGTTGATTCCCTATCTGAAAGCGGCGGGTGAGCTGAAGACGAAACCGACGCAACACTCCGTGGGCCAACTACGGCAGATCGGTATTCAGCCCGACATTCTGATTTGCCGTACCGAGCGGGAAATCGGCAAAGACGAACGCGCCAAGATCGCCCTGTTTTGTAACGTGCCGGTCGACGCCGTCATCGAAGAACGCGACAAGGAGCTGTCCATTTACGAAGTCCCCGTCAGCCTTGTCGAAAACAAGCTGGACGAACTGATCATCAAACGATTGGGTCTTTCGGCCGGACCGCTGGATCTTTCGCATTGGCACGACCTGCTTCATCGCATCCGCAACCCTGAAGCCGAAGTCACCATCGCCGTCGTAGGGAAATACGCCGAGCATCGCGACGCGTACAAGTCGATCTACGAGGCGCTCGATCATGCCGGAATTCATCATCGTGCGCAGGTGCGCATCGAGCGCGTTCACAGCCAATCGATCGAAGCGGGAAAAGCCGAGTCGATTCTCGGTTCGGTCGACGGCATTCTGGTTCCCGGCGGGTTCGGCGAGCGCGGTATCGAAGGCAAACTCGAGGCAATCCGCTTCGCCCGCGAAAAGGGTATCCCCTTCTTCGGCATTTGCCTGGGCATGCAGTGCGCCGTGATCGAGTATGCTCGCAACGTTGCCGGTCTGGCGGAAGCCAATTCAACCGAGTTCGAAAAAGACACACCGCATCCGGTCATCTGCTTGCTGGAAGAACAAAATGCCGTAACCGACAAGGGCGGGACGATGCGTCTGGGGGCCTACGAGGCTCGGTTGGCCGAAGGTTCCACCGCCCGCGCACTGTACGGGTCCGAGACCATTTCGGAGCGTCACCGACACCGATACGAGTTCAACAACGCGTACCGAAAACAGCTTACCGACGCCGGCTTACACATCGCCGGCATCCATCCCGAAAAGGATTTGGTCGAGGTAGTCGAATTGCCCGACCATCCGTGGTTCGTGGCCGTGCAATACCATCCCGAGTTCAAATCGCAGCCGACCAAGGCCCATCCCTTGTTCAAGGGGTTCATCGGCGCGGCGTTGGAACACCGCAGTCGTCGATCGGCCTCTCGCCGCTCGGTGCGACAAGAGTAAGCGGCCGATTCGTCGAAGTGGACGTCGAGTCGAACGCATGTGTCGAATCGGCAACACGAGGGAGACAAGACAAATGAGCGATTCCCCGAACAGCGAGAAAAAGCTGCACATCGACGAAGACTGGAAATCGCAAGTCGAACGCGAAAAAGAAGAATTGGCCAAGCAACAGCAGCAAAAGGCGGAAGCGAAAGATACCGGCAAACCGCTCGACGATCCGCCGTTACCCCCTCCCACGCTGACCGAGCTTGCCGGAAATCTGGCGATGGAAGCCATGATCTACTTGGGGTTGCTTCCCAACCCGGCCACCGGCGGCCCGACCGTCATGCTCAATCGCGCCCGACACGTCATCGACTCGATCGCCTTGTTGCAGGAGAAAACGGAAGGGCGTCGAACGCTCGAAGAAACAGAAGCCTTGGAACAAATCTTGCACGAATTACGCATGGGCTTCATTGCGGCGCAATCGCGCGACAAGGATGCGCCGTCGGATTCAACGCCGAACTCGCAAGGACAATAGGACCTGAAACTCGCATTCCGGTGTGGGCGTTGCCGGGCGTCGGCAAACGCACTATCGGTCTTGACGTCGTCGCCTACCGATCACGCTCCCCCGCGACACATTCGCGGGGATTTCTTTTCTTGCCGTCGGCCCGGCGTTTTTCACCCCGGCACGCGTGGAAGAAAAAAGCGAATTTGCGTGCAGGGCACGCGGCACGCAAGTAGAATACGATCGCTCGGCGATGTCCTTCCGCCGGGGTGTGCACGTGTTCGTACCACACAGGAGGATCCGCCCATGCGTCTCGCTCGATTGTTTGCGCAAATCTCGCTGGCAGTTGCCGTCTGCGGTTTTTGGGGAATGGCCTCGGCCGCCGAATACACGTACTCTGACCTTATCCGGTTGATGCTTGATCCGTCGCATGCGGCCGTTCTACCACAAGACGGCGAATCGTGTCGCCAATGGTCGAGCTGGGACCGTAACAGTCGTTATGATCCTGAAACCGACACGTACGTCAATTGGGCAGCCAACGGCGACGGCCATCATTTCATCCGCGAAGAAAACGGCGTGCAGGTGCTTGCCGAAATGGAAGGACCGGGCTGCATCTGGCGGATCTGGTCGGCTTTGGCACAAACCGGACACGTTAAGATTTATATTGACGGCGCCGAAACTCCGGCCGTCGACCTTCCCTTCGAACAATATTTCAACGGCAAGACCGCTCCGTTCGCGTATCCGCACCTATCGTACAATCTGGCGGAAGATGGTTGCCGGGGACAAAACCTGTACTTTCCGATTCCCTATCAAAAATCTTGCAAGATCGTGGCCGAACCCAATTGGGGACGCTATTACCAGTTCGTCTATCACACATTCCCCAAGGACACAAAACTGCCGAGCTTTTCCCGCGAGCTGGCCGCCGCACATGCCGATGAACTGACCAAGGTCGATCGGTTTTTCGGCGAACGTATCGGCGACCTGCCGCCGGTCTACGACGACGTCCGTTCAATCGCCGAAAGCTTCACTTTGCCTGCCGGTGAAAGCCGCACGTTCACGCTCGAAGGCCCGGCAGCCGTCGTCGGAATCCGCGGAAGCATCGAACTGGGCGACCGCGAGGACGAGATGGCGGCACTTCGTCATGTAACGCTGTCGATCACATGGGACGACCAGTCGCAACCGGCCGTGTGGTGTCCGGTGGGCGATTTCTTCGGGACGGCCCCCGGCAAGAATTTGTACCGCACGTTTCTTACCGGCGTCACGGGAGAGGGCGGCTACGCCTACTGGTACATGCCTTTTGGAAAGTCGGCCGTCATTACGTTGACGAACGAAGGCGACAAGCCTCGGAACATCTCGTGCGAGTTGATGCTGACACCGCTCCAACGGCCGATGCACGAACTGGGTTATTTCCACTGCAAGTGGCATCGCGACACCTTCCCCGTTCCTGCGGACCGTTGGCCCGATTGGTCGCTGTTGCGGACGACCGGTCGAGGTCGATACGTCGGCGTCATGCTGCATGTGTGGAACCCGGCAGGCGGCTGGTGGGGCGAAGGCGACGAAAAGTTCTTTGTCGACAACGAAAAATTCCCCTCCACTTTCGGAACGGGATCCGAAGACTACTTCGGCTACGC
Source organism: Thermostilla marina (assembly GCF_054657455.1). NCBI lineage: Bacteria > Pseudomonadati > Planctomycetota > Planctomycetia > Pirellulales > Thermoguttaceae > Thermostilla > Thermostilla marina. The sequence goes on from NZ_BAAHYR010000001.1 coordinate 3,852,317, forward strand.
CTGGTGCGATCCGCACTTGTTCCAAAGGGCCTATCACGCCCAAACGATGACCGAAAACAACCACGGACACCAATCGGTACTGCGCTGGCAATTGGTCGACAACATCCCCTTCCACACGGCTTTCGACGGTTACATCGAAAAATATTTCCGCACCGAAGAAAAGGGCACGCAATACGCCGTGACCGTATGCTGGTACCTCGATGGCGAAGGCCACGACCCGTACGAACTCGTTCCGGTCGAGGACCGACACGGGTACTACGTGAAAACACCGCCGCAAGCGGGAGGATTCAAGATTCTCAACGAGCCGAACGGAAACGTCGGCACTCAAGGGATGGGCGGATTTCCGTTGGGCAAGTGGACGAACAACGATCAACTGTGGTGGACCGGTGCCGGCCCCGGCGACAAGCTCGAACTCCTCTTGCCGGTCAAAGCCGACGGAACGTATCGCCTATCGGTCGTTCTTACCAAGGCCCGCGATTATGGAATCGTGCAATTTGCCGTCGACGGTAAAGATATCGGCACTCCGATCGACCTGTACAATCCCGACGTCGTTCGCACGGAACCGATTTCGTTGGGCACGCTCGAGTTGAGCAAAGGCGACCACGTCCTTTCGGTCACGATCACCGGTGCCAACCCCAGGGCGATCAAGGCCTACATGTTCGGGCTCGACGAAGTTCGATTGGAACCGGCGGAATGAGCGTCGCCGTCCCAAACTCGATCGTCAGCCGACACCGCAACAATCGGGCGACTCGGTAGAACGTTCTTCGGTGACGTTCCACGGTGAATCGAGTAAAGCGGTAAGGATCGGCGCTGCGCGCTGCGATGCGGGCAGGAAGGCATCGCCGGTTTCGTGCGGCAATACGTTCGGATGCTTGCGCCGGTAGATTTCTTCGATCATCGCCTGGTAACCCGCGATCATCCGATCGATCGACCAGTGCGCCAGCACGTACTCGCGACCGTTCTTCCCCAACTTCGCGGCCAGTTGGGAGTCGGACAGCACCGCCACGATCCGCTCCGCAAAGGCGTCCACATCCCCTGCCGGCACGAGGAAGCCGTTTTCGCCGTCGTGCACCGTTTCGGGAATCGACCCCACCCGCGGAGCCACCACGGGCTTTCCGCACGCCATTGCTTCGAGCAACGAAACGGGATTGGCCTCCATGTGCGAGGTGAGCACACCGACCGTCGATATTCGCCAAATCTCGGCGATGTCGCTACGTGTCCCCAAGAAATGCACGCACTCGCGCAGCCCTAATCGCCGGGCAAAATCGACCAACTGGTCGCGGCGTTCACCATCGCCGACGACAAGAAAATGCGTCCGCGGCAAACGTTCGAGAACTCGCGACGCGACCTTCAGGAACAGCTCGTGATTCTTTTCGGGGCGCAACGCCGCAACGATCGTCACCACCGGAGTTCCCGGTTCGATCCCGAATTCGGCGAGCAGTTCACCGCGCGCCGGCCCGGGTGAAAACCGATCGGTATCGACACCATTGGGAATCACTCGCACCTTTTGTGCCGGACACCCCTCGTGCTCGGCGAGATATACTCCGTGCGGTTTGGCCACGGCAATGAACGCATCGGTCAAGAAGGCAAGTCGCCGATTCAGCCACTCGACGCGGTCGGGAAGGCCTGTCGAGTGGAGCGCCGAACAGATCACCGGCACTCTCGCCATGAAGGCCGCCAGCCGTCCCCAGAACATCTTGTCGCCGCCTGTGCCGACGGTCACGACCGCATCCACCCGTCGGCGCAACATCAGCAGCCATAATCGCGGCAGTACACGTACATCGTACTTGTGTGCAAGCAACCCGGTGTGAACGGGTATCTCACGTGCCAGCAGCTCGCCCAACGGCCCTCGGTATTTCAGACAACAAACTTCGGGATCGAATCGCCGTCTGTCGAGGCGTCGCACGAGTTCCACCAACAAGGTTTCCGCGCCGCCGACCGGCATGCACGTGATCACGAACATCACTTTGAGACGTCTTGATTGTTCTTCGCTCGGCCGGCCGGTCAATCGCTCGGCGCACCATTCCAGCATGCCGGCTGCAATCGCACGGGCGCCGCTGTTGCCTGTTTCTTCCTTCTCTCGATGCTCGTCTTTTCTGCCGCGAATCTTGGCGGCGAGTGAACGCAGGTAGGCGGCAATCTCTCGTTTATCGTCGGCCGATAAGATGCGGTCGCTTGCGACCGCCACCCCCGCCAGCAACACGATCGCCCCGGTAGTGGCGATCGGTCCCAGCAAGAAAACCCCAGGCACGACGGTCATCAACAACGTTCCCCTGTCGAACCGGAGACCGTGGCGATACGAAAACCCCAGAATCGCTCCCAGCGCGACGGCATTCCCCGCGGCCGTTGCGGCGACCGCACCCGGCAATCCGAACCGAGGCAAAAGCAACATGTTCAACGCGACGTTCGTGACCAGCCCGGCGGCCATGGAAATTCCGACCAAATGCGACCGTTCACAACACAGCACGTAGTTTTCCAAGATCAAGAACAAGGAAAACCACACACAATAAGTAAGCGTCAGCGGCAGGACCGCCAAGCCGCCGCCGTATTTGCCGCCGAAAATACTGCCGAACAGCCACGGTGCCGCAGTAAGCACGACACCGCCGCCGCAAAGAAGCAGCAGGCCGAACAGCTTCGCCAGCAGATTCAACCGTTGCGATACGCGGTCCTGTCTTCCTTGTTCCCAATCGTGGCTCAAATGCGGTGTCACGATCGAACCGACCAACGCCGCTACCGAAACCATCAAGACGGGCACCAATCGCGAGGCGTGATAATCACCGACCAACGCCAACGCGGTATCTGCCTTGCCCGTCGAGAAGTGAACGATCATGTAACGGTCGGCCACCTCGAACAAGTTCGACAGCGTCGCCGCCGCCCACGCCCAAGCGCTGTAGAACAGCAACGGACGCCAGAACCGATTCGGCTCAGTGTCGGCATACGTCGATCGTTCGGGAAGTTTCGTCCAATTGCGAACCAGCCACACAGCCGCGGGAACCACGGTGATCGAGCACGCCGCCGCGTAGGCAACGATCACGCTGGTCGCCGAGATCGCTCTTCCCAACAGCATTCCGACTCCCAGCAGGGCAAACAGCAGACTGTTCATGAACTGAAGAGATACAGCCAGCCGGGTATTCCGCAATGCCGCCGCAAGTTCATACAGGTAGTTGAAGGTCGTCACCGCCAACAGCGCCGCTGCCAGCAGGCGCACGGTGGCAACCTCTTCCGGCGTCCCGAAAATCAACGTCGAAAGCGGTTCGGCAGCCGCGAATACCACGACGGCACCGGCCGCCGCCAACCCGAAGTAGAGCGATGCCGTTCGCCGAATGAACGTGCGCAACCGTGAACGGCGTCGGTAGTACTCGACGTATCGCCCCAAGCATCCCGCCAGGGCCAAAACGACCAGCGGCCCCGCCGTCATCAGAAAGGCGAACGACATGTCCCACCGACCAAGTTCGGCCGGATCGAGCCACCGGCAAAACAAGCTCGCGCGGACGAATCCGATCAATCGTTGCACGACCGACAACACCAACAACAACAAGACCGTGTCGGCCATCGACGTCGTCGGCAATGCATCGTCGCCGGTGCAAGACGGATTCGTATCGGGGATCGGCGATTCGATCGGTTCTGCGATTCGAGTCATCGGTGCTTTGAATCTCGGTTGTCGGTCTTCAAGGTCGTGCCACGGATTCGGTCATGTCACACCGTCGGCCGCCTCTTCCAAACACTTGGCTTCTTCGAGCGATTCGCTTCGCCCCGGATCGGCTTCCTCCGGCGTCGGCTCGTCGCAGGGTCTTCGATACGGTGTGTCGCACGCAGCACACAAAGGCGCGGGGACGGGTAGCGCGTATTCATAACGGGGCACGCGCAGCAACCGCGGATCGATCGTTGCGCGATGGATCAGCCGAAGCAGGCTTTCGTCACCGTGAAACCGCTGAATATTGAAAGGATCATCGCCGGGCAGGTTGTAGCCGCCGTACGCCGTGCACACGGCCTGATAGCCGGCTTCTTCGGCCAAGGCGAACGCACGCTTGGAAAGATTTTCGTGACATCCGAACGGAAACGCGAAGTAACGAACTTCACGACCGAGCAGATCTTCCAATGCCCGCTTCGAATCGACCAGCTCGTGCCGAATTCGATGCGGATCGAACAAGTGCCCGAAATCGGCATGCGTCCAGGCGTGTGAACCGATTTCGATTCCCGACGCGGCCATCGCCCGAATCTCGTCGATCGTGTTCGGCGCGGCCGGTTCACCGTAGGGCAAATCGTGGGCGAACGGCTTTCCGCTGCGAATGTTCTCGACGGTTACAAAATATGTAACGGGGATTTCCTCTTCCAAGATCACCGGCAGGGCATTGCGAAAGTTGTCGGCGTAACCGTCGTCGAACGTCACCACCGCCAGCGTGCGGGTGTTCTTTCCCGAAACCAATACACGATGCGCCTCAGACAACGGAACCACACGACACAGTCGCTTGAGGAGGCGGATTTGGCGGCGAAACGCCTGCGACGAAGTCGACCACGGTGTCCGTCGATCGTCGGCAATCCGGTGATAGAAAAAGACGACCACGGGTGCCATGTGTTTGGCGGCCAGCCACCAACGCACGCTCACCCGCACGGGGATGCTCACCCCGAGATAACCTGCCAATGCCGCGGCGCGGCACCGTTCCGTCCAACGTTTTCGATTGGCCAACGTCACGTGATTCCCCGCTTGCAATCAATGTTGGGCAACGGGCATCCACCGCCGCAAGGTCGCCTTCGCAAACCGTTTGCTCCGTTTACCCAATTGCCACAATTCCAAGTTCATTCGCGGCCGCAATCGGGGAGGTACGATGCGATACTCGACAGTCGGACACGGCACGGCCCCTAAGTCGGCCTTGTAACGCTCATCCCCGCGCAAGAAGTCGAACACACGTGCGCCGTGCTCGACGGCGCGGCGAATCGTCAACAGGTTCGCGAGATGGCCGGGAGAGACGTCCAGTCGATCGGGATCGATCCCGGCCTGATAGGCGTAGACGATGCCGGCCCCTTGAAGTTGGTAATCGACGGCGACGGGTACTCCGTCGTATTCGACCCAGTGGAGCCCGAGCATGCCTTTTCGCAGCAAGTCCGGCATCGCATCGAGGTGAAATCGCCGGAAGCGTTCCGAGGCAAAACACCCCGGTTCTCCAAGCGATTGTCGGCGTCGCTGATGCAAATCGATCAAAATATCGCAACCGCGTCGAAGCATTTCCAAAGAAGAAACACTGTGCAATACGGCATGTCCTGATTCGACGTGATCGCGCAGACGGCGCCGCGCATTGCGACGCTGATTTCTCGACAGCCGCTTAAGGTAGTCTTCGAAGCTTTTGTCGAGGAGGATCCGCCACAAATTCGGCCCCGGCTCTTGTGAAACACGGCATCCGTATTCACGCAAGGCGTCGACGAACAACGTGACCTGGACGTTGTCCTGAATGACGCCGGTCAGCTCAAGCATGTCCCACGGCAACGGTTTATCGAGGACACGGGCGTGCCCGTCGCCGTCCGCATCGTCGCCGTCGGCGCCGAAACGCAATGTCGCATTTCGCGGATAGACGGGCTTGTCTTCGCGATCGTGTGCCGTCGGAGCTTCTTCGCCCATCAACCACGCGGCCAAGACTTCGGCAGCCGTGATTTCCATGCCCGGCTCGCAGAGCAATCCCAGATGGTCGCTGCACACTTCGCCGGTCCCCAAGAATCGAATCACGGTGCCCCACAGCGGATCCCGTTCCCGGTACCAAGGCGCAATCGCGATCGGCCATCCGCCGGAATCGAACACGACAACGACAAACAACTCGCGAACGGGCTGATCGCCGTATGCGTTCCACCAATGACGACACCAGGTCCACGACCGAAACGGAATGCCGCGGGCAAGTTGATCCCAAAAGCCGGCAAGTGCGGCCGCTTTTTCGATGTTCCGGTAGGCAACGACGTGCATATTCCGATGCGACCTCCTAAGCAACGATTGATTCCAACGTCCGTCGGCCTGCGGAGACTTGGTTCGGACATTTCCTCTGCGCGGTGTGCAGACTCCCCGCAAACTTCGCTCATTAAGACGGGACACGCAAATCGCCTCGTCGTTCGGCGGTCGATTTGCCGACGGTTCTTCGAAACGGCTATGTCGAGAATCGGGGTCGGACCGATTATGCCGAATCGCCAAGATCAATAAGCTTTGCATTCACGGGCTTCTTGACGTCCGACGACCGCGCGAAGGCGTATATTCCCGCAGGAGAGCGGCGCCGGTGCGCGCCTGCCGAATTTCTTCGAACCGCCATGAGGAGCGGAAAGGTCCGACATGACGAACCTCGACTACCGTCCCGAAACCACGACTTCCGCCGACGCCTACGAATCGCAGCCGACCGCATCATCTCCCGGATGGTTCACGTTGGCCTGCCGATATCCGGCACGTTGGGCGCTGCCGGCTGTCGTCATCGCGGTCGCGGCCGTGGCCTTCGCCGTTCTCAAACCGCAGGTTTGGGAGGCCCGTCAAGCGTTCGTCGTGCGAACCGAAGGAGTCGCGCAACTGAAAGATCATTCATTCGCCGACGAAGCCGAAATTCGAAAGGCCGTTCAAGAAACGGCCCTGGAACTGCTCCGCAGCCGTCCCCTGTTGGAAACGGCCCTGAAAACGGTCGGTCCGCCCGCAGGTAAGCGACCGAGCAAGGGCTATCCCGACCGTCAGACGATCGCCGACCTGCGAGAAGCGGTGCGTATCCTTCCGCCTGCGGGCGCCGAATTCGGCGAAACCGATATCTTCTACCTGACGGTCCGAGACGAGAATCCCAAACGGGCAAGGGCCTTGGCCGAACGACTGGCCGGTTTATTGGTCGAGCGGTTTCACGAACTCAAACGCGAACAAACATCGAAAGCGGTAGCCGAACTCGAAAACGCCGTCGAACTCGCGCGAGCCGATCTGGCCGCGTCGGTCGAAGCCGTAGGAGCGTTGGAAACCTCGGTCGGCGCCGATCTGGCCGAGCTTCGCATGTTGGAAGAGAACCAGTCGGGGGAAAGTGCGCTGCGACGAAATTTGGCCGAAGTGCAGGCCTCGCTGCGTCAAACGACCGCCCGATTGCAGTCGACCGAAAGCCTGCTGGAACTGCTTCGCGAGGTGAAAGCCGATCCAAAACGAATTCTTGCCACGCCGAACACCTTGCTGGAATCGCAACCTGCGCTGCGACGTCTCAAAGACGGGCTCATCGACGCCGAGCTGCGACTGGCCTCGCTGCGAGGGAATATGTCCGACGAACATCCGACGGTCATTTCCGCGAAGCTGGCCAAAGAAGAAATTCAAGCGAAACTCTTCCAGGAGCTCGATTCCGCCGTCGAGGGCCTCGAAGCCGAGCAATCCCTCTTGCAGGAGCAAGCCGCCGCCTATTCCCGCCAGTTGCACGAATGCGAACAACGCCTGGCGAGACTCGCGGAACTACGCACCCGGTACTCGTCGTTATTGGCCGAACAACGCCGCCGAGAAGCCGTGTTGCAACGTGCCGAAAGCGAACTTTCGGAAGCCCGGCTGCAACTTGCCGGCAACTCAGGAGGCCCGCTGCTGGCGGTAGACAAGGCTGAGACTTCCGACAAGCCGGTCGGCCCGTCTCGGGCGGTCATCGCAGCCGCCGGCGTGGCCGCCGGATTATTGTTTGGGTTTGCCGTCTTCGTATGGACGGTTCCGCTGCCGATCGCACCTACCGCCGGTTCGGCCGCCTACGGAATCCCGGTTTCACCGGCATATTGGACACCGACGATCGACCGGCAGACGCCGTTTTCCCCGACACCTGTGAAGGAAGCCGGCGCGTCCTCTCCTGCGACACCAGACGACGGCAAAACGACGGCTGAAAACGCGCACTTCCCATCAGCCGCGACGGAACCGGCCTCGCCGATTTCTATCGAACTTCCGGTGGACCGTCCGACGGAAACCGGATCGGCACCTCGCGACGGCAACACGACTGTTGCCGAGGGCGTTGCCGAGGCTTCACCGAATTCGGAGCCGACAGCCCCGCAAGTCGTCGAAGCCGCGCAGAATGAGGCATTCGACCCGGTCGCAGGCGACGGAAAGCCCCTAACATTGAAGAACGCGCTTCTGCGCCTTCAGATGATGACAAACGAAATCACGACGCCGTAACGCGTCACCCAGCGGTTTTTCCGCTCGCCGCATTACCTGGATCACTCCGGTTCCACTTGCCATGGCCGCACCGATCGACTTCGCCGACCGCCCCGTCGAATGTGCCGCGACTTCTTCGATCGTCGCAAATTTGACGGGCGAGCGCCGCGTGTGGACGCAAGCAACCGGTGCCGTTTTCGTCCTGCTGCTGGGAACGGTTTTCGGGGCATTCTGGTGGAAAATCGAGACGTCGCCCGTTCCGTGCACGGTCGACCGAATCGCCTGGGCTTTCTTGATGGGTATCGTCGCCGTCGGCCAAGGGCGAGCGTTATGGTTCGGCGGCGTGTGTTTCTTGCGACGCCTTCGCGCAGCAGACGCGGTACTGATTGCATTTCTCCTCGTGTTGTTCCTCTCGGCGGCAACGCAACCGACCGACACGCGGATGGACGCTTTTGCCCGGTGGCTGTTCTTCTACGCCTTTCCGGCCGGACTCTACTGGGCGGCGGGCTCCGGCAAGATCACGCCGGAAGCCAAGAAGTGGATCAACCGCGCGAGCGTCGGTTTCGGCGTATACCTCGGCATCACGGCCCTCTTCGAGGTCAGCGGCCTTTCAACACTCGTTTTCCCGCGATACATTGCATCGAGCCTTTACGAAGAGTTCCTCGGCCGCGCGCGAGGCCCGTTGCTCAATCCCGTCGGAAACGGATTGTTCCTGACTTGGGCAGGTTTAACCGCCTGGTCGATGCGACGGCGCGAGCGGACCGTTCGTGAACTCCTCCTGTGGGCGGCGATGGGTATCATTGCCGTCGGACTTGCCGCCACGCTGACACGCAGTGTATGGCTGGCTGTTGCAATCATCGCGGCCGTCTGGTTCGCCGTCGAGGGCAAGCGACGCGGTCGCGCGATCCTCGCCGCAGCCGGTTGCCTCGCCGTGATCCTGATCGCTCTGGGATTCCACAAGTCGCTGATGTCGTTCAAGCGGGATCGAAATTTGAGCGCCGCCGACGTCGCCAAGTCGGTTGAATTGCGGCCCGTTCTGGCCTGGATGGCCTTTCGCGTGTTCGCCGACCACCCGCTGACGGGCGTAGGACTCGCTCGCTACGACGTCGCCAAGTTCGATTACCTCGGCGACCGGAACAGTCCCTATCCCCCCGCGATGGCCAAGCCGTATACGCAGCACAACGTTTTCCTGTCGGTGCTGGCCGAAACGGGGGTTATCGGGCTGGGGTTGTTCGTGCTGTTCTTGGCACTCTGTACGCGGGAAGCGTGGCACACCTGGAAAAACGGGGCGGCGTCGCCGTCGCTTCGTGCCTCGAGCTTCGTCGTCTGGGGACTCGTTCTCGCCTACGTAATCAACGGTATGTTCCACGACGTCGGCATCATCCCGCAGGTAAATGCCCTGCTGCTGACGGTTCTCGGATGCCGCCGGGGTCTATCCGCCGCATGAGGGCGTAACGGCCTGAAAGCTCCCCGTCGTTCGACCGGCCCCTGCGACGAACATGCCGCGACACCAAACACCCACGCTCGTCGGCGTGCGGGTCTGTTCCAATCAAAACGAGTAGGCTACGATAGTAGTCGATCGAAACTTATCCCGTTTGCGGCGGGGGCGTCTAACCCCGGTGGTGTCATTCGCTCACCCCTTGTCGGAAGCAGCTCCGCATGATTCCCAGTATCCTGCGCACGATATTGGTACTCATCGCCAGGCTGCTCAGCGGCGCGACTGTTCGATGGGTCGATTGCCAGCCCGACACATGCCAACGGATCTATTTTGCCAATCACACCAGCCACTTGGACGCCGTGGCAATTTGGGCATCTTTGCCGCCCAGCGTGCGGGCGGTGACGCGGCCGGTCGCTGCGAAAGACTATTGGACCGCCGGACCGATTCGTCGCTATCTTTCGGCCAAGGTGTTCAATGCGCTGCTCATCGACCGTAAAGACATCAAGGTCAAGCAGAACCCGTTGCGCCTGATGCTGGAGGAGATCGGCGATACGTATTCACTGATCGTCTTTCCCGAAGGGGGACGCAGCGACGGAACGGACGTCGGCGAATTCAAAAGCGGCCTGTATCACCTGGCGAAGCGACGCCCGGACCTGGAATTGATCCCGATCTACATCGACAATATGTATCGGATTTTGCCGCGGGGCGAGGTATTTCCCGTTCCTTTGCTCAGCCGCGTCACGTTCGGACCGCCCATTTGGCTGGAAAAGGGAGAAACCAAGGAGCACTTCCTGCGGCGCGCTCGGGAAGCCGTGGTGCGTTTGCGGGATCTTTGATCACCCTTGGCAATGCTGCACACCGTTGTTTCAGGATCGACGCCACACTGAGGATGTTGCCTCATGGATGCCGTGACCTGGGGATTGATGGGAGGCGTTCTCGCCCTGCTGATCGTGGCCACCACGGTGGTCCGGATCGCCAGACGGCGCATCGATGAAGGCTTGAATCCCGCGATCGTCGAAACGTTTTGGAGTCGCGTTCGAGCGTGGTGGTTGCTGTTCGCCGGTTTGGCCGGAGCGCTCTTGTTGGGAAAAACGGCGACCATCGTTCTCTTCGGTGTCGTATCGTTCTGGGCACTGCGGGAATTCATCACCCTCACCCCGACTCGCCCCAGCGATCACCGTGCGCTTTTTTGGGTCTTTTTTTTGTGCACGCCGGTGCAGTATGTCTTCGTCGGATTCGGCTGGTATCACTTGTACGCGGTCGTGATTCCGGTGTTTGCCTTGACCTTGATGCCCGCCCGCATCGCCCTGTCGAACGATCCGAAGCGATTCCTCGAACGAAGCGCCAAGATTCAATCGGGATTGCTGATTTGCGTGTACTTTTTAAGCTTCGCCGCGGCGCTGCTTACCTTGGGCGGCGAGGATGCCTGGGGCCGAAACACACGATTGCTCTTCTTCTTTGTGCTGCTCACGCAACTTAGCGATGCCCTACAGTTTGCCTGGTCGCACCTGCCCACTAAGCACGTGATCGCCCCCAACATCAACAACTCGCGCACCTGGGAGGGCGTGCTCGGCGGGTGTGCCAGCGTCACATTGTTGGGCGCGTTATTGACGCCGGTTACGCCTTTCGAGTCGGTTTGGATCACCGCGGGCATGTCGTTGGTCATTGCCGTGATGGGGTTTGCCGGTGCGATGACCATGTCGGCGATCAAACGCGACCGGGGCGTGCGCGACTACGGAACCTTGGTGGAAGGTCACGGCGGGTTGCTTGATCGAATCGACTCGGTTTGCTTTGCCGCCCCCGTCTTCTTCCACTTGGTTCAGTGGTATCTTCAATACGTGCAATGATCGCCCGCTGGGGCGGCTGCGGTGGCTCCTATTCCGTCGACTCTTTCGTCACGACGCGCGATGACCACGATCTATTATCTCGAGATCACCGACCCGGTCCGGCTGAACTCAAAGGAATGCCCTCCGGGCCCCTATCGTGTCGACGAATGTATTCCCAAGCTCTGGCCGCTCAACCGCTTCATGTACCGATTGGTCGGTGATCGCTGGCAGTGGTTCGACAAGCTTTCGTGGAGCGACGACGATTGGCAACGTTACGTCGACGACCCCTCGCTACGAACGTGGATGCTCTACCACCGCGGAACCCCTGCCGGATACTACGAACTGCGGCGAACCGACGAAACCTCCACTGAGATTGCCTATTTTGGCTTAGTCCCGCAGTTTATCGGCAAAGGATTAGGGGGTTATCTGTTGACACATGCCATTCGGACGGCCTTCGAAGCCGGTGCCCGGCGGGTTTGGGTGCATACCTGCAGCAAAGACCATCCGCAAGCACTGGCGAACTATCAGGCACGCGGAATGACCATCTTCAAGACTGAAGAAAACGCCTGATCCGCCCACCCTCTCTGCCCTCCTGTCTTTCCTAACCTTCCAGCCGCAGATTGGTCTGGAGCTGTCGAGCAAAGATTGCTAAGCTTCGCACCCCTACCGAGCGCACGGAGCGGCCGGTAGGGACTTTTCGGCAATCGCCGCCGGTCGGGCGGCAACCTATCTCTTCCCGACGCGGCAGTCGTCGACCGAAGGAATCCACGTGGTCTCCGGTAGGAGAATCGAGTCATGCGAGCGAACCTCTTCATCCGAAACTTGCTGTTCTGTGCGGTCGTATTTGCCGTGGGCTGGACGGCCGAGTCGGCTTTCGCTTGGAACCGCCTGTTCACCTTCGATCGGGTCGAGGCCGATCCGAACAAAGAGTATTTATTGACCGAAGAAAACGGTCCCTGGATGATTTTGGCGTGTTCTTTTTCCGGTCCGAACGCCGAGAAAGATGCCCACGAACTCGTCCTCGAGCTGAGAAAGCGGTACAAGCTCAAGGCCTACATGTATCGAAAGACCTTCAAATTCGACGCGGGGGACAATACGGTCCGACCGGTCAAATACCAAATCGGCGACGAGTTGACCGAATACGCCGTGCTGGTCGGCGATTTTACCGCCATTGACGATCCCGAGGCTCAAGAGACGCTCAAGAAGATCAAGTATTTCCGTCCTCAGTGCCTCGAGCTGACGGAAGGCAAATCGACCTCGCGAAATTTCGCAGCGCTACGTTACATCCAACAAACGCTGCTTTCCGACGACAACGAGAAAAAGACGAAAGGCCCGATGGGCCACGCCTTCATGACGACCAACCCCTTGTTGCCGAAGGAGTATTTCCGTCCCAACGGGCTGGATGAGTTCCTCGTCAAACTGAACGACGGCTACGAGTACAACCTGCTCAACTGTCCCGGAAAGTACAGCGTCATGGTGGCGCACTTCACCGGCGACGTCGTTTGGGACCAAAAGAAGATACGCGACATCCAAGAAGGACTCGCCTCGACCAAGGGCACATTGGCCGAGGCAGCGATGAAAGCACACCAACTGACCGTCGCCTTGCGGGAAAAAGGCTACGAGGCCTGGGAATTTCACGACCGGCACGCGAGCCTGGTGACCATCGGCAGCTTTGACAAAATCGGAACCCAACGCCCGGACGGCACGGTCGATCTCGATCCGCGCATTCACAAGATCATGAAGACCTTTGCCGCCGAGCCCGGCTCCTCGGTCCCCGGCATGCCGACGATCGGCTACATTCCCAAACGATTGTTGGGCATTCCGTTCGACATCCAACCGATGCCCATCGAGGTTCCCAAGCGGTCTTTCGCCGCCGACTACGTTCGGCAATAGGCCGGACTGCCGTTATCTCCCCCAATAATACACGCGGGACGGAAACCGATTCCGGTCGTTTCCGTCCCGCTTTCTTGCAACCATGCGATCGCCGGGGAGTGCGCGGCCCCCCGTCATGCCTGTTCTTCTACCGGCCCCGAGGCCGCCGTGAGCACTTGACGCAGCAACCAACCGACGACACAAGCCCCGAACACGAACGCGGCGAGAAAGGCGATCAAGGGGCTCCATTGAACGGCCGTCTGTTGCTTCCAAACCTCGGCCAACGGGGCGATCTCGAAGTTTTGTACGATCTGGCGAGCAATGCCGTTGGAAGCCAACGCGACGACCTGTGCTCCGAACACGGCCAAGGCGCCGGTCGGGTCGGCCGGTTTGCCCTTCCGCAGAGTCAACACGGCTACAGGCAGAATCGGCGTCACGGCAGCCAGAATCGTAAAGACGATCCAAGGCGCCGACCACATGGCCGAAGCGATCTCTTTCGACCACGTTCCGAAGACGTACCAGCTACCGGCCAGAGCAAACCACACGAAACCCACTGTTGCGAGCTTCATTGCAAAACCCGGTGCCCATTTACGGTATGCCTCGTCGTCTTTGGCTGCGAAAATGCCCGCATCCACCATCGTCCAGGCACCGGTGGTGATCAGTGCCAGACCGAACATCAACAGCCACCGTGCCCAGGTTTGCGGATTCGCCAGGAAGTGCGCCGTCCCCGTCGCAGCCCCGCCGACCTCGTGGCTCAACCAAAGCGATTTCCAGCTACCGGGCGAAGCCATCAATGACCAACCGTTGGCGAACAAAACGCCGATGATCACAAACAGCAGTGCAGCGATCCATCCCGCGGCCCGTTGCCAGGCCTTCGGGCCGTGTTCGCTTCGCACACCGAAGGCGTAGGCATACACGCCGTAATAGGCCGGAATCAACAGGGCAATGATCGCCATCCAAAACCACGCGGTCAGCACCGTCGCCGGATAGAACGCCCAAGGATACGCCACCTGGATGAACAGCAACGGCACGATTCCGAAATTGACGCCGAAGGCGATGAGCACCGGCATCGTGGAGACAAGACGTTTCCCCCACTGAACGGCCGGTGTATCGTCTTTCCGTCCTGTGACGAACGCCGCCAGCAACAAGCCGGCAAACCAAAGATGCATGGGCACCAAGTGCAAGACGAACCCCAGCACCTTGAAAAACTGCACGAACCAAAACGGTGCCGGCATACCCGGCAAGGTGTTCACGTCGAGAGTCTCGATCACGGGGTAGCCTCCAATTCCTCGAGCTGCGGAAACATGCCTTTGGGGCGTTCCGGAGCGATGGTTTCCAGGTAGTCGACCAGCAGTTTTGCTTCCTCCTGAGTTCCCGACCAAGGCGGCATGAAGTAATGCGACTCGTGGAGATGCAAGATCATCGACTCGAGCATCTCGGGGGGCCGTGAGAACAACAGCGGCCCCGCAGCCGAGTAGCCTTCCTTGGCAGCGTGGCAGTTGTTGCAGTGATACTGGAAGATAACCTGCCCGACGGCAACGCGGTCCTCTTGCGGCAACTCCAAGAGCTTGGCTTCGTCGATCTTCCCGTCGACCACAGCGTGAGGATACTTCTCGGCAATGTACGCCCGAGTCCAGCGACCGCCTTCCAAGTATCCCGACTCACGAAGCCCGGCAACTTCCTCCTGGAGCACTTGGTTTCCCAACACGACGTTGTACACGATGTACGGTTTGCGGACGGCCTCACGAATGAATTCGCCCGTACTGAAGGCCGCCATCCCGAAGATGAACAGCGTCACGGCGAAGCCCGGCGACAACCACCCGGGATTGCGGTAAGGCCCGATGTACAACAAGAAGAAGACGGCCACCGTCAACGCGAAAATCAGGGCGGTGAAAACGTTCAGAACCGCCGCCGCCTGGAGCGCCAGACGTGCCGACTCGGGCATGAATACGTACCACCCGATCCCGCCGACGGTGATCAGAACCGCCCCTAACAAAGCCGGCCGCGCCGATCGTTTCGCAATCAAATCACGCAAGCCCGCATCCTTGATCGTCAACGACGCGTGCAAATACACGTACAGCGAAGTCAGCAGCAACGCCCCGCCTGTCCGCGAAATCGTTTGCGGAATGAACTGCGGGTTCAACAGCCCGTGCCAAAAGTTGTGCGTTTCCAACCACTTACCGGGGTTCAACATGAAACCGGTAATGCCGGTGATCAAAACCAGGCTGATCCACGCTGCCGAAGCATACACCCAGGCCACTTGAACGTGCGTTTTCGGCTTCAGTTTGCCCCAGTAGTAGTAGAAGATGAACGCTGCCGACAGTTCGATCACGAAGAAAACCCATTCGATAGCCCATCCGAACACGAAGTTGCGGATAAGGACCTCGGTTGCCAGCGGTGAGGCCAAGCCGATCGTCCACCAAATCCCGACGCCGCTGATCGCCCCGAAAACGACCGTCAGCAAAATGAAAAACGGGGCATGCCGTTTCAGGTAGGCCAAATACTCTTTGTTCCCCTCGCGATACGCATAATTCGTCTCGACGGCGAAGAAAAATCCGCCGCCAACAGCGTAGTGCGACACGAGAACGTGAAGCACCGCCACTAAGGCAATGACCATGGGGCCGGTCATGCCCGGCACATACCACCACGGGTAATGCATGTTCGGTCGACTCCTTGTTGTTGAGACGTTGCAGAAGCGCCCACAGCGCGACCTTTGCTTACCTTTTAGTCCCACAAAACTCGAACACTATTGTAACGCCTCGGGCAAACAAAGACCGGCACCTAGGGGGCAATGCCCCCACTATGTTGGGAGGCTGTGACAACCTCCCCTTACGGACCACTGTCTTCCCGAACGCGAAGTTCGCTTCCTTGTTGGCGACATTCGCGCGAAGCGTTCACAGCACGCTTTCCTCTTTGGTTGTCGGCCGCACATTTTCGTCGCCAAAAGCAAAAAAGGGCATCCCGGTTCTACCGGAACGCCCTCGCAGGAGAGCACCTGACGAAGGATCGGACGCGGAGCCTGTCGTCCTAACCCATTCTCTTTACAGATGTTATGAAACCGGGGCAGCCTCGCGGGAACAGCATGCGGGAAGCCCCAACTTCTGGAGCATCCAGACCGCGGGACACCAATTCGTAAATGCCGATTGCAGCAAATTGAGCCCCGCAAAACCGGTCAGCAGCAGCCAGTACGGACTATGCACGGCCGCAAGCACGCTGCCGGTCAGCACAACGATACCGGCCATCAACCGCAAACCACGTTCGATTGTCATCGTTTTGTTCCTCGTCGTTCGATCCACCATTTACGCCGGTCGGCGTCTTCTTCCAATAACAGCCGCCTTTTTGGCGACACCAACCCCACTCGATCGGGTGAAAATCCTATAATCCTTGACGTCCATCGAGTTCGACTGGACACTTTTTGCCGAGCGGCACTATTCCATGAGAAAGCGAGGCTTCAAACGTCGGCGACCTCCTGCGATTTGGCGTCCGCTGGAGCCGGGGCGGCCGCCTCCGAGGCCTCCGTCTCTCCCGAGCGGGCCGGACCGCGATCCTCGATCGAGCACGATGTGGTCGAGCAGCACCCGCCGCTCATGCAGGTAGGAATGCCGAGCGCCGGTAAAATCCACCGATTCAGGGCGTACCAAAGCCCGATCACGACAAGAATCAACAGAAGATCTTGGTACGGCATGGTTGCCTCGTTTTTTCTCCAGCAGGGAAGTGAAAGATATCAGCATATTTGCCAGTTAAATCTGACAGCACAAGCCGATCAACCGAGCTGAAACCAACCGTTGGGAACTCAGCCGCTGAACCGCCTGCCTGATCTCAGACGGGAAACTTTTCCCGAAACTTGGCCTTCAAGCACTCGCACAAGCGCTTGTGAAACTCCGGCGGCAGTTCGTAGACCTCGCCGGCCTTGTACAGGGTGATCGTCTTGCGGATGTTGTCGACCACCACCTGGCACGGATTGCATCCCTTGAGATGCTCCTCCAGCTCTTCACACATCGACGGATCGAGTTCGCCGTCGATGAAGTCGTTCAACGCCTTGAGGATTTCTTCACATTTCATCGCTGGAGTGTTCCCGTTGTCCGGTGGAGCCGACACTCATTACGACGCGGCAACCATCCTTCACGTTACAACAAACCGCCGAATCTCTCAACAAACCCATCCCCTCTATCAAGGGATCCGAGGGACGACACGCTGTTTTGCTGTCCCGGAACAGGGAACCATAAACCGCGACCGCAACAAGATATCGGATCGACGTGCGAATTAGTCTCGAAGAAACATCCGGCGTCTTGCGGTTCCGGGGGGGACTTGAGGCACCGATATAGTGACCCCAACGCACAAGGAATGTACAATGACCGCGGCGCGAACCATCACAATCGGGCACAAGCACGAAAGGACGACACGCGATGAAATGCGAAAAGTGCGGTAACGAGGTCGATCCCGCAACCGGCTTTTGTGAACACTGCATGTCGATGGTCGCCGGAGCCGACTCGCCGCCGACCGATGCGGCCGGAGACGCTCCCGCATCGCAGGGCGAACGCAACGAATCGTCGAACGTCGGGCAGGCCACGGCGCAACAAACGCCCACGCAACCCAAAGCCCCTTCTCGAAGTGATCCCGATGTCGAGTTGTGGACCGGCCGGTATTCGTCCAAGGCAATGACCGGCACGTGGATCTTGTTGGGCCTGCTGACCCTCGCGTTCATCGTGGCGGGCTTTTGGATGATTCAAAAGGAATGGATTCCCGGAACGTTCATTACTTGGGTCATCCTACTGGCCGTTCCGTTGCTACTTTGGATCTATTTCGGATGCGTCTATCTGTGGCGACGTTGGACGATTCGCTATCGATTGACCACATATCGCTTCTACAGTGAAAAAGGCCTGTTTCGCCATACGGTCGATACGCTCGAAGTCATCGACATCAACGACATGAAGCTTTCCCGCACGCTTTGGGATCGAATCTTGGGCATCGGCACGATCATTCTCATGTCGAACGACGCTTCGGACCCGGAACTGCACGTCGTCGGAATCGACAATCCCAAAGAAGCCTTCGAGAAGATCGACACGGCGCGACGCGAAGAACACATTCGGCGCGGTCTCAAGTTGCAATAGCGCGGGCCGACCGGAGATTTACCCGCAACGACGACTTCGATTTCCTCGGCGAAGACCGGCTTTCGGCAGCTTCGCCGTTTTTCATTTCTTGTCGGCCGTTTTTCTTGTTTGCTGCGTGATCGGTCGGTACTATGGATGCCGTCGTCATCATGGTCCCGGTGTCGGTTGATTCCGCGCCGTTCGGACGGCGTTTCCTCGCACGCACAGGAGGCCGAACCATGCCGCATTCGCCCCACGACGATGTCCCTCGGTACTCGCCGCAGGCGCCGAGTGGTCCCGGCAGATCCGGGGAACTATCACGCCGTGAATTCGTGAAACAAACCACTGCGACCGCAGCAGCAATCGCAGCAGGTGTCGCGGCCTGGAACGGGTCGGGAACGAAGATCGTTCGCGCAGGAAATCCCGAAGGTACCGACACTCGCGGCATCCTCAATTACAACCCCGACATGGAATATCGCCGTTGCGGCAAGACGAACCTGCTCGTCTCCGCCGTGTGCCTGGGCGGACACTGGAAGCGAGTCGTCAACGTGATCGGGGGCACGGAACCGGCCGGCTGGATGACGATGGACATCGACGGCGACGCATTCCAGAAGAACCGCGCCGAGGTCGTCTCGCGCTGCATCGACCGCGGCATCAACTACGTCGATGCGTGCTGTCGCGAAGAAATTCTGGCCTACAGCCGCGCGCTTCGCGGTCGGCGCGACAAGATGTACTTCGGTTATTCGTGGCATATCCGCGAAAGCCGTTTTCCTGAGTGGCGATCCGCGGCCAAGCTCAAGGAAGGCCTGGATGCCGGAATGCGCGAAGCCGGACTCGACTACGTCGATCTGTGGCGGATCAGCCTGTTGGTGGACAGCCACCAACACACGACCGCCGAAATCGACGCCGTCATCGAAGCGCTCGATTGGGCGAAGAAGACCGGTCGTGCCCGCTTCGGCGGTGTTTCGTCGCACGATCGCCCCCATCTCAAATGGATTCTCGACAATTACGGCGAACACATCGACGTGATTCTCACGCCCTATACGGCGAAGACCACGATGGTAACCGACGAAAGCGGCCTTTGGGCGGCGATCAAGAAGCACGACGTCGGCTGGTTCGGCATCAAGCCGTTTGCGAGCAATTCGGTATTCAAAGGGGACAGCTCGCCGGACAGTCCCTTCTTCGAAGAGGACAATCGGATCGCCCGGCTGACACTACGGTACATCTTGTGTAATCCCGCGATCACGGCGCCGATTCCCGGCTTGATCACCCCGCAACAGGTCGACAACGCCGCCCTGGCGGTCAAAGAACGCCGCGTGCTCGATCTCCAAGAGCAAGCCGACCTTCGCGAAGCAGTCGATCGGGCCTGGGCCGCGCTTCCTCCCAATTACGCCTGGCTGCGACAGTGGGAATACGTGTAAAAGCCCCAGGACGACGCCTCTTTCGCACCGACTGTCTCAAACCGATGAGGTTGCCGCTGATGAATCCTCGCCAGATGCGCACCGGCTTTTACTTTATCGCATCCCTGGCAATCCTCCTCTTGTGGTGTTCGACGATCGGCATTCGGAACGACGCAGCGGAAGCCGATCCCTTACCGCCGCTGGAAGTCTCACCCGACGCGCCGCGTCTGGCGATTCCGTCGGAAGGAACCGGCGACAAACCGCAGGCCGACAACAGCCCTTGTTTCGTGTGCCACGCCAACTTTGCCGAAGAGCCGTTGGCCGTCCGACATGCCCGCGAAAACGTCGGGTGCGTCGATTGCCACGGCCAGAGCTTTGCGCATCGTAACGACGAAAACAACACGACACCGCCCGATGTGATGTACGCAAGAAACCACATCGACGAGGCGTGCGGTGATTGTCACGAAACGCACGACGTGCCCGCCCGCGCGATCGTGAACACGTATCTGAAGCGAGGTCTTCGAGGCACGCCTGCCGACAAACTCGTGTGCACCGATTGCCACGGACGACACCGCCTGGCCCATCGCACGGTGCGCTGGGACAAGACCACGCGTAAGTTGTTGCCGCGACCGGACGCATCGACGCCCACCGAGCCTTGACCGGTTCGCCGCCCGCATCGCGGTACGCGCCGCCTCACCGCGTCCTGTTCGGCAACAGGGGTGTTGCAGGCCGCCTTGCCGGAATTCACGTTTTCGCGCGTGCGGCAATCTCGCGCCACAGAAATCCGGAAGCCATGATCGCCTTGTGGTAATCGTCGAGCCGGAATTTCTCGTTCGGCGCGTGCGCGTTGTCGTCGTCCTGGGCCCATCCCAGTAACAGGACATCGACACCCAACCGTTGCTGGAATCGCGCAACGATCGGAATGGAGCCGCCTTCACGGGTGTAGACCGGTGCCTTACCGAACGCCCGCTCGATGGCGGCCGAAGCCGCTTTCAGGCCCGGACTGTCCATCGACACCAACACGCCGGGCGAACCGTGCAGGTCCAACAGTTCCATCGTCACTCCCGGGGGACATCGCCGTTGCAGGTGTTCCTTCACGAGCGAATAGACTCGGTCGGGTTGCTGATTGGGCACGAGTCGAAAACTGAACTTTGCGACAGCCGTGTTGGGGATGACCGTCTTGGCGCCCTCGCCCTGGTAACCCGAATCGAGGCCGTTGACGTCGTAACTGGGCCGCGCCCAACGGCGTTCCAAGATCGTGTATCCTTTTTCGCCCGTCGCGCCGTTCACCTCGAGCTCGGCAAAATACGCCTGTTCGTCGAACGGCAACGAAGCGAACTGCTCGCGTTCCTTGTCGCTCAGCGGAACGACATCGTCATAGAACCCCGGTACGGCCACGGAACCATCCGGGTTTCGCATCGAGGCGAGCATTTCGACCAACACGTTCGCCGGGTTCGTCACACCGCCGCCGAATGTACCGGAATGCAAGTCCCGCTTTGCGCCTCGCAGCCGTAGTTCAAAGTAGGCGATGCCCCGCAAACCGCAAGTAATGGCCGGTTGCCCCGGGCCGAACTGGGCACTGTCGCTGACTACCACATAATCGCACGCCAGCTCGGCGGCATGTTCATCCAGATATTTTTCCAGCAAATGGCTACCGATCTCCTCCTCGCCTTCGACGACGAAGATCACATTGACCGGCAAATCCCCCTCGGTTTCCAACATGCTGCGGACACTGAGCATGTGTGTCAGGATTTGCCCCTTGTTGTCGCACGCGCCGCGCGCGTAGACCGCGCCGTCGCGCACCTGCGGCTCGAAGGGCGGACTGGCCCACAACTCCAACGGTTCGGGTGGTTGGACGTCGTAATGGCCGTACACCAACACTGTGGGGCGATCGTCTTTTTTGGGGCTGCGGGCAACCACGATCGGATGCCCTTCACCGCGCACGATCTCCACCGAAAAACCGATCTCGTCGAAAAACGTGCGCAGCCACGCAGCCGCCGCCTCCATGTCGCTTGCGTGTTCCGAGGCGGCACTGACGCTCGGAATCTTCAGAAAATCGATCAACACGGCATCGAACCGATCGTGCGAACCGGCAACGTACTCCTCGAAAGTGGGCATGTCGGAAACCTCATCCGCGGAATCAAAAACGCCCCTGGGGGCATGAGCAATCGTGAATTCCGGAATATAACAATATAATGGCGCTGTGGGTGAGGAACCATCGTCGGAAAATGATGTGCGTACGTGTCGTCATTCGTGCCGACCGTGCAGCCCCTTTCGCAGTGTGAAAGAGGTCGATTGAACGATGAGCGACGAAGCGGCCGCCGGCGGACAATCGCAAGGGCTCGAGTCGATCGTCGTGCGCCCCAAGCGTAGAAAACGCAAAAAAAAGAAAAACGACGCCGACCGTAAGCCCATTCCGCGTTATCACGTGGTCCTTTGGAACGACGATGATCACACGTTCGAATACGTGATCCGAATGCTCAAGGATCTGTTCGGCCACCCCGAACCGCTCGGCTTCGTGATGGCCCAAACGGTACATCTTTCCGGGCGATGTATTGTGCTCACGACCACGAAAGAACACGCCGAACTGAAGCGGGATCAGATCCACGCATACGGCCCGGATCCTAACGTCGCCGATTGTGCCGGGTCGATGTGGGCCTCGATCGAACCGGCCGACGATTGACGCTTGTCGCATAATTGCGAACACAAACTTGCAATTGTGGCTTCTTCGCCTTCTCGTTTATCCGAACGCAACATGCCCGTACTGAAAACCATCACGCTCGGTTGCAAAGTCAACCAGTACGAAACGGAATACCTGCGCGAAGGTCTCGCGCTGTTGGGCTATCGGACCGCCGTGGACGGCGAACCGGCCGACTTGTGCATCATCAACACATGCACGGTCACAAAGATGGCCGACGCCGATTGCCGCAAGTTGATCCGTCGCATGGCCCGCGAAAACCCCGGAGCCGAAATCGTCGTCACCGGTTGTTACGCAACGCGTGAGCCGGACGAAATCCTGGCCATGCCCGGCGTCACCGAGGTCATCCCCGACAAACGGCGTCTGCCCGAATTCTTGGAACGGCGAGGCCTGCTCCATCCGCCGCGAGGCGTTTCCGGGTTCGAAAAACGGCACCGCGCCTACGTGAAAATCCAAGACGGCTGCATCATGCCGTGCACTTACTGCATCATCCCGCAAGTCCGGCCGAACCTGGAAAGCCGCCCCCTCGAGGACATCGCGGCCGAAATCCGGCGTCTGGCCGAGGCGGGCTACCGCGAAGTCGTCGTGACCGGCGTTCACCTCGGGCTGTACGGCAAGGAGCCGGGCCCTGCCAAAGGGAAGAACCTGTGCGACGTTCTGTCCACGATCCTCGAGGCCTCGGATCGCGTCCGCGTGCGGTTTTCGAGTCTGCAAGTCGAACAGGTCGAGGAGCCCCTTCTGCGGTTGATGGCCGGTGCTCGTCGGCGTGTGTGCCCGCACCTCCATATTCCGTTGCAAAGCGGTTCGACCGCCGTACTCGACCGGATGAAGCGTCACTACGATCGCGAAACCTTTCTCGAACGCTGCCGGATGGCGATGGACATTTTGGATCGACCGGCGATCACGACGGACATCATCGTCGGTTTTCCCGGTGAGACAGAGGAAGACTTCCGGCAAACATGCGAGGTCGTCTCGGAAGTCGGGTTTGCAAAGTGTCACATCTTCCGTTTCAGTGCTCGCGAGGGCACGCCTGCCGCAGAAATGACCGACACGGTCCCCGGCGACGTCCAACGCCGACGATCGGCCGAGTTGCACGAACTCGCCGCCGAATGTCGTCGGCGGTTTCTCGAATCGCAAATCGGTCGGACCACACAGGTCTTACTGGAAGACGAAAAGATCGGCCCGCCGCGCACCTTACTCGGCATGGCCGATCGGTACGTGCCCGTCGCGATCGAAGACCCCACGGCGCAACCGGGTGCATTGGTCGAGGTGTCCGTTACCGGAGTTCGGGACGATGGTCTTGTCGGCACTCTCGCCGCCGAACCCCCTCTTCAGGAGGGCAGCTCTGAGACGGTCGCTGCAAGAAATGTCTAAAACCGATCTGGAATCGATCGCACACGATCGCTACACTCCCCCGACCGCGGAAGAACTCTCGTTCCGCTCTGCGCGGAAGGAACCGCGGTAACGGATCCTGGAAGACCGTTTGCGATGTTCAGGAGGAACACGCGATGTTTTCCCGAAAACGTTCGGCTCGCGCAGTTTGGACGGCCGCGGGCGTCGTTTCCTGGTTGATCATTCCGGCCGCTGTATGGGCTGCGGACGGCGGTTCGAACGGCGACGTCCCGCGGGTGGCGTTGGTAATTCGCGGAGCGGACGGCGCGCTGGACGGCGACGCGGCGAGCCCGGTATCGAACGCCCCGTCCCTTCCACCGTTGGAAGAACCTCAACCCGCAGCGACACTTCCATCCGCCGAGACGGCACCCCGCGTCGGTCGCTACGGAGAGCCGCTACCGTCGTTGCCCGGCAAATCGAATCCGCAGCAAACCGTCTCCAGGAACACACCGACACCGGCAATCGCTGCCGCTCCGTCGCACGAGTCGGGTACCGACACCTTGCCGGGATTGCCCGAGGTACCGACGGCATCCGCCCCACAGGGAGATTCGACGAGCCAACCATCGGTGAACGCAAATGAGCCGGCGGTCGAGATCAATACAGCCCCCGCTCCCGTCCCGACGCAAGACGAACCGCCCCAAACCGAGGAACCGCTTCACCCCATCCCCGATCCGCAACTCAGCGGCGGAAGTACGATTGCGCCGATCGAAGCCGCTGGTTTCAACGGCGTTACGCCGGGCGTAAGCACGATGGACGACGTCAAAGCCGCTTGGGGTGAACCGCGGCAAGTCGCGAAACAGAACGGACTGGAATACCACCTGTACAGCATCGAGCCGTTCAATCACGTCGAAGTCACCTACCTGAACAGCAAAGTGACCGCGATCATCGTCCGTTTCGATCGCGCCTTCCCGGCCGATCTGGTCGCTCAACACCTTGAATTGACGGATGTTCGCCCCGTTCTCGTGTCGAACCCGGCCGGTGAAATCTTGGGCCAAGCGTTCCCGGAACGCGGCGTCTTGTTCGCGTTCGCGCCCGGCGACAAACCGGGGACGGCGTCGATGGCCGTCACCCAAATCATTCTTGAACCGATCTCACCCGACACGTTCATTCTGCGCGGTGAAACGACCTTGCAAGACAATCCCGAAGCCTCCGTCGCCGATTTGAAACAGGCTTTGGGCATGGCCGAAGGCAACGCGCGGGCACACTGGCTGCTCGCTCGCGCTCTCGCCCTGTTGAACCGGCTGAACGAAGCACAATCCCACGTCGAAAGGGCCGTCGAGCTGGCACCGAACGATCCCCAATATCGCATCACGTCGGGCCAAATCCTCAGCGATCTGCATCAGATCGACCAAGCCATCGCCGAAGTCGAAAAGGCGGTCGCGTCGGCCGAGAATCGCCTTCACTTGAAAGCACGCGCGTTGTGTCTGCTCGGCGACCTGTACGGCCAAAAGACCCCGCCCGATTACCGCACGGCGGTGCGTTACCACAGTGAAGCAGTGAAGCTCGCCGACTCGCTCAGCGACGATCCGCACCCCGCAATCCGCCTCGCGGCCAAAGAGGCCCTGATCGACGCCCACCTCGGCGCGGCGAACGACATTACCTGGGGCGACTGGGAACAAAAAGAAGTTGCGGTCGAACGATGGCTCGACAAGGCCCGCGCGTTCGCCGAAGACTTTGTCGACAATGAAGGCGGCTCCCCGGAATACTTGCTCCGCGTCGCCTCGCGCGCGTTGGCTTCGTGTGTCGGACTTCAGGGCCAGCTCGATCCCACGCCGTGGGCCGAACTGGCCGTCGAAATCGGCCCGTCGCTGGTCGATGCCGCTTCGCCCGCCCGCAAGCCCCAGTTGCGCTGGGAGTTGGGCACGGCCTTGTACGATGCCGTTCAGACCTACCAGCTTCTCAACCAGCACGATCAGGCGCTTCAGTACGGGGAACTGGCAGTCGCGTACCTCGACACCGAAGAAAGCCGCGAACGCTCGGCCTCGGACTTGTATTTGGTGGGACGTCTCTACTTCCGCTTGGGTGCCATTTACGCCATCGCCCGCGAAGATCACGAAAATGCCGTCAAATGGTTCGAAAAAGGCCTGCCGGTCCTCGAGAAGGCACAACAGGTCGGCCTGACCGATCAACAGTCGGCCCGGCTCGGCGAAACCCTCGTGAGTATGGGCGTTTCGTATTGGCAGGTTGGGAAAGCCCAACAAGCCCTGGAACTGACGCAAGAGGGCATCGCGTTGATCGAAACCGCCGTCGATCAAGGCATCCTCGAACCCTCAACCCTGGGGGTTCCGTATGCCAATCTCGCTACGATGCATCGGGAACTCGGGCAAACCAAGGAAGCCGAATCCGCCATGGAAAAAGCCGCCGCACGAAGCAGCGACACGGTTCAACGCTGACCTTGGGGCCCGAACGGTCGATCATTCGGCCCTTGCCTTTTGCCTAACCGATCCGGTAGCATCCTACAAAGAGGGTGGCTGCCGGATTTTTTTGCGCGTCCTCGGAAGCCCTAGCCCGTTTCGGTGAGGTACCCCCGTGCTTTGGCGCCTCTTGGTATTGTTCACGGTTGTCCCGTTCGTCGAACTGAGCCTCCTTTTGTGGGTGGCCGACAAGACCAATTGGGTCATGACGCTGACGCTGGTCGTGGGCACGGCGATTCTCGGCGGCTGGTTGGCTCGCCTGGAAGGCGCACGCTGCTGGCGGGAATTTCATCAGAAGCTGGCCGCTGGTGAGCTGCCGGCCGACAGCATGTTGGGCGGGCTGTTGGTCCTCGTAGCCGGGGCGTTGCTGATCACGCCGGGACTCCTGACCGACACGATCGGCTTCCTATTGCTGATCCCGCCGACGCGGAGATTGATCCTACGCCGATTGAAACAGTACCTTCAGGCCAGGCTCCTTCCCGGCGGCGCGCACTTCGAGTTCCGATATCCGGCCGCCGACGAGCCTGACGACGTGCTCGACGACGGACCCGTTACCGAGGACGAGATCATCGACGTTGAATTCCGAACACGACACTGAACGGCGCAACTACCCAATGTGCCGCGTTTCCCTATTTCGACACGAGCCGTGATGACAACACCGATTCAAACCGAAACGTATCCGCTGGAACCGTACAAGTCGCTCGACGCCCGCGAACTAACCGCACGCATTCAAGCGGTTCGCGAGCGCATGGGAGATGCCCTTTTGATCTTGGGCCATCACTACCAGCGTGACGAAGTCGTCGAGTTGTCGGATCTACGGGGCGACAGCTACCGCTTGAGCGCCTTGGCCGCTGAAAGCAAGACGTGCCGGGCAATCGTGTTCTGCGGGGTCCATTTCATGGCCGAAACCGCCGACATTCTGGCCAATCGTCCCGAAAGACTCGAAGAGCGCGGCGGCGAACGAATCCCTGTGATCCTGCCCGACCTGACGGCCGGTTGCTCGATGGCCGATATGGCCGATATCGATCAGGTCGAAGATTGCTGGGATCAACTTGCCGAAGTCGTCGATGTCGACGAGATCATGCCCGTCACGTATGTCAACTCGGCGGCAAGCCTGAAAGCGTTTTGCGGCCGCCACGGGGGAACGGTATGCACCTCGGCGAATGCCGACGCCGCTTTGAAGTGGGCGCTTGAAAAAAAGAAACGCGTCCTCTTTTTCCCCGATCAGCATCTGGGCCGCAACACGGCGTTGGCGATGGGAATTCCCGAATCGCAAATGCCGGTCTGGGATCCGCATTGCGACGAACTCGGCGGCAACACCCCCGAAGCCTTGGAACGATCGAAAGTGATCTTGTGGCAAGGCTATTGCAGTGTCCACCAAATGTTCCGGCCGGAACACGTCGACCTGTTTCGCGAGCGCTATCCCGATATCAAGATCTTGGTCCATCCCGAGTGCATGCGGACGGTGGTCGAAAAAGCCGACGTCGTCGGCTCGACAGGGAAGATCATCCGGGCCGTCGAAGAAGCACCGCCGGGAACGCGCTGGGCCATCGGGACCGAGCTGCACCTCGTCAACCGCTTGAAAAAGGAACATCCCGAGCAGGAAATCCACTTCCTGACGCCCACCGCCTGCATGTGCGCGACGATGTACCGCATCGACTTGCCGCACTTGTGTTGGGCGATCGAAAACCTCGCCGCGGGCACGCCGGTCAACGTGGTGCAGGTGGATGATCAAACGGCCGCCGACGCCCTCAAGGCCCTCGAACAAATGCTCCGCCTGCCCGGGACGAGCTGAGTCGCCCGGACATCTATCGCCGGCGTTGCGTATCAGACCAAGGCGTCGAACCCTTCGGGGATGCCGGTTCGCGCGGCTTCGTACTTTTCCAGCCATTCCAAGCGAGCCTGCATGTCGTCGGCCGACGGTAAATCGTTGTCCGTCATGCCCATCTCTTGGAACATGGCCAGCCGTTTCATTCGCTGCTGATAGAACCGCAGCAGATCGACAGCCTCGTCCGGCTCGATATCCGCCTTTTGGAGATCTTGAAGAATCCCGCTGAGCTGCTTGAATTGGGCGTCGTCGATGATACCCGCGGTGTGCAGATCGTCCAGCATGCGGGCAACTTCCCGGGGCGTGATGTGCGTGATATCGTACTTTTGCAGGATCTCGTACAGCTCATCTTGCCGGGTGCCGACGGCTTCGAGAATCGCCTCACTTGCCGTTGTGGTCTGTGATTCTTTTTCGGCGGCCGTCCCTTGCGTCCGGGTCACCTCACCTCCGAGTTGGGACGCCAGCGCTTTGACCAAGGCATTTTGAACTTCCACGGCACGCCTCCTTGCAACACCAATCGGGATTCCCACTCGTCCTGTCATGACAGGCCGCCACTATAGGGTGCAATCCCCGTGCCGTACGAAATGTTCCCCGCACAGGACAAATCGTGTAACGCAGGTGCCGCGTCGCAA
Source organism: Thermostilla marina (assembly GCF_054657455.1). Taxonomy (NCBI): domain Bacteria; kingdom Pseudomonadati; phylum Planctomycetota; class Planctomycetia; order Pirellulales; family Thermoguttaceae; genus Thermostilla; species Thermostilla marina. The sequence goes on from NZ_BAAHYR010000001.1 coordinate 3,881,017, forward strand.
CTCTTAGGAGAAAAGAAGATTACATGCCCCAGCCAGATCTTGCGGCGTGCCGCCCCGTATTTCCATGAGAACCAATACATTCGGCAGGATCGGCAAATCCTGCGTCGGATCCGGCCGAAATTGCCGTCTAATTTATCCCCATGGCCGCGCAAGTCGTTACTTTGTGACGTATATTTTTTCGGCTTGCCGCACCTTCCCTAACCCCGCACATAACCCCATACTTTCCTTTTTGCCTTTCCTTGCAACCCCACTCCAACATGCCAAGAGCCTGGAAACGCATTTGGGGAGGACTCGACTCATGAAACGCTGGATGATTGGTGTATTGGCTCTGTTCGTCCTGGCTTGCTTGCTTCCTACCGCGAATGCGTCGGCGATGAGCCGCGCGCAGTACCGTGAGATGATCCGCAGCATGCCGCTGTTGGAGCGGCCGAATCGGCCGGGACACATCTACGGCAATACCGTTCGACGTCTCCACGCGATCCGCGTTCGCCGCAGTTATCGCCGCGGATTCTAGCCGCACCCCGCGATGGGGAAATGGCCAATGAGGGCGGAGCGAATCCATTCGCTTTCGCCCCAAATTTTGTTCCCGCATCACTCGACCGACTGCCGAATCGCTTCGGCGGCCGCCTCGCACAAGGTTTTGGCGTGCGCTGCGTCCTCAGCCTCGGCAATCGCCCGCACGATTGGTTCGGTGTTGCTCGGGCGCACCAGCAGCCAACGATCAGGCCAGTCGAGCCGTAGGCCGTCCTGATCGTCGCATTGTGCTTCGGGAAACTTCGCGCGGAGCGTGGCGAAGACGCGTTCCAACTTTGCCCCTTTCAAGGGGTATTTTTCTTTGACGATCGAATATTTCGGCAACCGGGCGGCCAATGCGGCGACGGTCGCGTCTTCGGCGGCCATCGCGTCCAAGATCTGCGCCATGCCGACGAAGCTGTCGCGGACAAGCCCCACCTCGGGATCGATCGGTCCGCCGTTGCCTTCACCGCCGAAAACGGCGTGATTTGCCAACATCGAATCGACGACGTTCGCTTCGCCTACCGCCGAACGATAGAACGGCACGCCGTATTTCGCGGCCGTATCGGCCGACATACGGCTGGTCGCACAATTGGCTACGATCGGTCCCTTGCGGCGTTTCAAGACGTGATCGACACAGATGGCGAGCGTATACTCTTCGCCCAAGTAGTTGCCCTCGGCATCGATGACGGCCAATCGATCGGCGTCGGGATCCTGACAAAACCCGAGGTCCGCCCCGACCTCACGAACGATCGACGTAATGGAGACAAGATTTTCGGCGATCGGCTCCGGGGGATGTTCGAACGCCCCGTCAGGAATGTCTCCAACCGGGACGACGCGGCATCCCAATTCCTCGAGCAAGGCCACACCAAGAATGCTGCCGGCGCCGTGGTTCGAATCGAGCACCACGTGAAAATGTCGTTGCCGAATCCGCTCGACATCGACGGTAGCCAATACCGCATCGAGGTGCGCCGAAATGTTGTCGGTCAGCCGCGACGCCTGCCCCAGCTCGGAATACCGGGACCACACCGGCTTGCGCTCGCGATACCATTTCAGAACACTTTCTCCCGGCCCCTTGGGGATGACGCGACCTTCCGGCGAGAAAAGCTTCAAGCCGTTGTATTCGGGCGGATTGTGGCTGGCGGTAATCTGGACGGCACCGGCGGCTTCGCACTCCCGCACCAGCACCCCCACCGTCGGTGTTGCCGCGATCCCCACATCGACGACCCGGCGTCCGGCAGCCTGTAGCGAACCGATGACCAGCGATCGAATCATGTCGCCTCCGGCGCGGCCGTCGCGACTGACCAATAGCGTTCCGGAGGGTGCCAACGCGGCGAAGGCCGCGGTATAACGAACGACGACCTCGGGCGTCAACGTTTCTCCAACGATACCGCGCAACCCCGAAACGCTGATGATCGGTTCTGCCATGCTTACCACTACCTTTCGAATGGGCGGAGAAAGATCGTCGTGCCGGTTACCGGTCCCTTGTGACCGGGCACCGCCTACCGTACAATTGGCATCGCGTTAAGTCTCGTCCTTGCATGGACTTGCGTTGAACCACACAATTCCTTGCAAGGGATCGGCCGGTTCCGGCAACGTAAAGCAACAAACGGCGTACGATGAACCGGCGCTGCGAAGGAACCAGACCTGCCGAATCGACGGCGCGCATGACGCGGTCGGTCGCCCCGGCATTGCCGAGGTCGGCCCGGTTGGTTACAGCTTGCGCGATTCGCGAATATTTGCCAAGGGCGAAGAAGCGAGGATGCAAACCATGACGGAACTCGATCGACAAACGGCATTGGAACAAGTCAAACAAGCGGCCGAAGCAGGCAAGATTACGGCCTCCGCCGCCAAGAACATCGAAACCTGGCTGACCGAAGATCGCTACGCCGATTACGCGCCCGAGGTCGTTCGCCTGATCGCAGAAAATGCCTGGCAGGAACTCGACGAAGCCTTTTGGCAAGTTATTCCGTTCGGCACAGGCGGTCGACGAGGTCGCATGTTTCCGGTCGGCACGAACGCCATCAACGACCGCACGATCGGCGAAAGCGCCCAGGGCGTGGCCGATTACGTGAAAAGCGTCAAACCCGAAGGCCCGTGGTCTTGTGCAATTGCATACGACACACGACACCGCTCGCGCGAGTTCGCCGAACTGTGCGCCGGCATCATGGCCGCAGCCGGGTTTACGGTTTACTTCCTCGACGGACACCGCAGCACGCCGGAACTTTCGTTTGCCGTGCGGTACAAGAAATGCGACTGCGGCATCATGGTGACCGCCAGCCACAATCCCCCCAGCGACAACGCCGTCAAGGTGTATTGGTCGACCGGGGGACAAGTGTTGCCGCCGCACGACAAGCGGATGATCGATCGCGTCATGCAGGTGCAGGACGTATCCCGGCTGCCGTTCGACGAGGCGGTCGCCGCAGGCAAAGTAATCGTGTGCCAAGACGAGGTGGATGCGGCATATCGTCAGGCGGTGGCTTCGCAAAGCCGTCCCGGTCCACGAGACTTGAAGATTCTTTACTCGCCGCTTCACGGCGTGGGAGCGACGGCGGTGTTGCCTGCCCTGGAAGCCGCAGGTTTCAAAGACGTCGAGGTCTTCGGGCCGCACGCAGAACCGAACGGCGATTTTCCCAATGTTCCTGATCACGTCGCCAACCCTGAAAATCCTGCCGTGTTCGATGCGATCGTGGAACGCGCAAAGGAAGTCGGCGCCGATCTCATCTTGGCGACCGATCCCGACTGCGACCGCGTCGGCTGCGCGGCACCCGTCGCCTTCGACGACAAGACCACCTGGGACGTTCTCACCGGCAACCAGATCGGAGCGTTACTGACCGACTATCTGCTCGGTGACTTGCAAAACAAAGGCGAGTTGACGCCGGAACATTACGTCGTCGAAACAATCGTCACCTCGAAACTAATCGGTCGGATCGCCCGCGCGTACGGCGTCCGAGTGATCGACGACTTGATGGTCGGGTTCAAGTGGATCGGCGGCGTGATGGAAAGCGAAGGCACCGAAAAGTTCGTGCTCGGGGCCGAAGAATCGTACGGCTTTTTGGTGGGCGATCATGCCCGCGACAAGGATGCCGGCGTCGCGTCGATGCTGTTGGCCGAATTGGCGGCTCAGTGCAAAGCGGCGGGCGAAACCTTGCACATGCGATTGGAGCGCCTGTTCGCCAAATATGGTGTGCATGCCGAAAAAACGATTTCGGTCAAGATGCCCGGTTCGCAGGGCAAGCAAATGATGGACGAGGTCATGAAGCGGTTTCGGACGGCCCCGCCGGAATCGCTCGGCGGTCTGAAAGTCGCCGCCGTCCGCGATCTCCAGCAACCGGTTGTCGAACACGACGATGATCTGGCTTGGGCGATGGACGCCGCGAGAAAAGGCAACCTTGTCATCCTGGAATTGGAACGGGAAGGCAACTACGTCGCCGTTCGGCCTTCGGGAACCGAACCGAAGATCAAATTCTACATGTTCGCCTACGCCGCGCCGGGCACATTTGCCGAGGTACCTGCCGCACGCAAGGAAGCCGCCGCGCTGCTCGAGGCGGTCGAAGGCGACCTGCGCAAATTCGCTCTCGGCTGAGCAAATACACGATTCGCCGAGCGAATCGATTTGCCGACGGACTCGCTCAAAAGTCCACGGGCCGACGCTTCATTGAACGGCGTCGGCCCCTTTTCTCACGATTTCGACTTTGAGTGTTTCCCGTTATACCTCGTGACACGCCCACCGATCAGCGCGTGATGCTCGATTCACGGCTGACGATCAGCGGCTTGCGACCTTCGATCTTCGGCCCCAAGGCAATACCGATCCAACCGTCGTCGATCTGGAATTGCGTCACGGCGATGCGTTCCAGGCCGGGGCGTTCTTCGAGAAACTTCGGGGTGATGTCCCACGGCTTGTTCTTCGAAAACGTCTTACTGAACACACCGCGGAGAGCGATCTGGGATTTCAGATCGAGCTTTCCCGCCAACTGCACGACGCCGTCACGTTCCAGCTCGATGCGGTTCCCTTCGATGTGCGGTCGGTAATACGCACGAACCTGGAAATCACGCCATTGGTATGGGGCGCGTCGTAACTCGTCGATGGAAAGAACGATTCCCAAGCGGCCGTCGTCCATCTCGACGTAGGCCGCATTCCGTTCGGCAAAGCGAATGAACACGTCACTGTGCGCATCGGCTTCGGGATCCTCCTCGATGGGCAAGTTGAGGTGATCCCGCAACCGCTGTTGCAACTCGGGCAGCCGGTAATCGGTTCCTTCGAGACTCAGCCGGGCGATGAAATTGTTGATCGCCGACTGATGGATTTGGCAACTGGCGAGACTGTCGGCCGGTGCCCAGGGGCGCAACGTATGTCCGCCCAGTTGGTCGGGCCCGCCCAATCGCCAACGCAATACCATCCGACTGTCGGTCGTGTAACTTGCCAACCACTCGGGACCGAGAGACAACCCGGCCAACGGCTGCAACACGCCGCTTTGGAATCGTTCGTTCAGTTCACCCAAGCGCGCGTCGGCCTCGGTGTCGATACGGTTTTTCGCCTTGGCGGCCACCTTCATTCGAACTTCCTGCGTCATGGCGTAGTACCGCTTGGCGACTTCATCGCGGGCGATTTCCTCCGCCAGACTCCCCAAGATCGGAATGGGGTCCAACGGCGTTTCGACGTCGCGCAATTCCGTCTTGTTCTCCACCTCGACGACTGCCGGATACGTCGTGATCCCCTGCGGGGTGACGTCGAGGGCTTTTTCAGCCGTGTAGTGGGCGTAACTATCGTTGTACAACACGGCCGGCCCGCTTTCGGATTGCGTTTGTGAGAAGACGTCGCCTTCGATCACCAATGCCAACCGGGCTTTGTTCGGATCCGGAATCATGCGGAACGCCACTTTGGTCTCCGTGACGCTTTCGCCGTGTACCGGTTTACCCAATATCGTGTCGTGAACGCATTCGTGCTCCGGATCGCGCGGGGGCGCCATCCGGTTGAGCAAATCGGAACTCACGACGACCCGGAGGTTCGCGTTGTCATACAACACGGCCAAATTCTCACCCAACATCCGCTCGTTCACGTTCTCAGACGATCGCAAACGGCGACGCAACAGCGCCACGTCGCGGGCATCGGCCGGTAATGCCGCCTTTTCGTAGCGTTCCAACTGTGCCAGCACTTGCTCCAGCGACATCGGCTCGGACTGCCATGCCGACAATTCATCCAAGAATGCGGCAATCGGCGGTTGTGCGAAGAAACGAAGCTGGTCTTCGCTCAAACGCGCCGCATGAAGGGTATGCCACACTTGGGTCGCCACTTCGCGGACGACTTCATCGGCAGGCTCCGTTCCTTCACGCCGCGCGGCGTCACGAAGCCGTTGCAACTGGAAGAACCCTCGCCACGTATCGGCATGGGGACGATCGCCTAGAAAGCGATCGAGCTGGTGCACGGCGGCGCTCAGCCGATTCCACGATCCCGCGTCGGGTTCGCCGACGACGGCCGTCAGCCCACCGCACTGGACGATATTCCAATACAGATTCACGCGCCGAATCAACGCGTATCGTACCTGCCGGAACTGCATCGCATACAAGTCGTCACCGCGCAGCCGATTCTGAATCACGGCCGACTGATCCGACAATTCCACCAGGCGGTCGAGGACGACCGGCAAGTCGTCGGAGTGCATGACCATCGCCGGGCCGAGTTCTTCCAACAACCCGGTGACTTCGCGCGCCCACTCCCCGGCAACCGGATCATCCTTGAACGGGACCAGGTCGCGCAACAGCGCAACAGGGGAGGACCATCGTGCGTGCGGGACCGGACGCGGCTCGGGAATCGACGGCCTCATCTCCGGCCGAGGCCCCAATTCGATCGGCGGTTGCTCCACGATGTCGACATCGAACGCATCTTCCGGAGTTTCCTCCAGCTGCGAAGGAATGTTGATATCGACGGCCGGTGTCTGTTCGGTCTCGGTTTCGGCGATGTCCAGCGGTGGCATCGACTCGACCGGAGGTGCTACCATTGTTTCAATTTCACTCAGCAGCGCCGATTCGGCGTCGGCGCCCACCCGCGGACGAGGGGCAACGTAGGTCAAGCCGTCGTGCGGATCCTGCGGTGAGGCGATTCGGGGAGCCTCTTTCGGGCTCACTGTTGCCGGGGCAACCGGTTCTTCATGCACCGGCTCGGGCACACGCTGCACCACCTCGCCGCGCAGATGCGGCGGGGCTTGCCGCTCGACGGATCGCCACGCGCGCGGTGCCGTGGCACTCAGCACGAAAAGACATGCCAAAATCACCAGGAACGGCCAGGTCGGCTCGCGTCGTTCCCTTTGCATATACTCGTCCCCCTTGCCGCACGAACGTCCGGCTTCGCCGTTGGGTTACAAATCGGCACGGTTCTCACCACCCGCGAACCGGCGACCGCACGCCGAAAAGAGAGGAAATTTGCACAATCCAGGCAAAGCCATATCGGCGCACGAGATGGTCCGTGGTATCGGTTTGAATCGGAAATTCGGCAGAGGCATATGAGACTAGTCGCGCCGAATTCGCCGAAGGGACCCGATCTACGGCTCAAAACGCCGGATTATGCCGAAGGAGACGGCCAAAAACCCCTATCCAGAAAAGACACCCCCCCAACAATGGCTATTTTTCATCCGTGACTGTGTCGTCATGTTCGTAACACGGGGCGCAGCAGCAGAGGAAGACCAACGGGCGATCTCCGACGTTCTCGATTCGATGATAGGCCCCCGGCGGGATGGCGATTGCATCTCCCGGCCGCACATCGCGCGTCTCCTTCCCCAATTGCATGCGCCCGCGGCCTTCGAGGATGTAATAGATCTCCTCGGTGCGGACGTGATGATGTCCTTGGGTGGCACCGCCGGGCGGCAATCGCGCTTCAGCCAATGATTGGTTCCGAATGCACGAATTTCGATAGGCCAACAACTCGCGAATCTCGGAACCGTCCTTCGTGATGAACGGATCGATCTCGTCGATGTTCCGAACGTCCATCGTCGTTCTCTTTTTACAATTTTGGCGGCAACTACGATCCGGTGACCGATTCGATTTCAGAGTCGGTGAAATAAAACGCCAGTTGGGCTGGAGGATATCGTCGCACGTCCCATTTTTCGGCCTGGGGTAAGGCCGACGCCGGAAACGTGACATCCGACTCGACTACCAGCGCGCTTTCGGCCGGCAAACGCTTGATGATCCCCTCGATCAGTTGGATCATCTCGTTACGGCGCGAGTGAAACAGCTCATAGGGAGGACAACAGAAGACGACCCACGGCCCTTCATCGAGGTACGACCAAACATCTTGCCGTTTGAACGCATCACCGACAATCAGTCGCGTTTCCGCCTCGACCCCAAGGGCGGTGATATTTTTTTGTAAGCAGGCGGCCGTCGGACGATGCAGCTCGACCAGAACCGCCCGTTTTGCCCCACGGCTGAGCGATTCCAGTGCCAACGCCCCCGTTCCCGCGAACAAATCGACGGCCTGGAATCCCTCCAGCGATCCGCCGAGGATGCTGAACAACGACTCGCGGACTCGTTGTTTCATGGGCCGCACACGACGATCCCCGCTGTAGGCGAGCTTCCGGCCGCGAAACCGACCGGCGACGATCCGCAATCCGACCGGGGCGACCGTTTCGGGTCGCTTCCCAGCCTTCGCTGGTCGTTTACTGTTCCGCCGCAGTTCGCCATGTCGTCGTCGCGTCATCCGATATATTGCCTTACCGTGGTCGGCTCGATATTTGGGCAAGATCGACTTGCCGGCAACGAATAACAACCGGTTCACGATCGACCGTCGCGGTACCGGAGGACCGCTCGCAAGGCCGGCCGAAACGCTTGCCTTGTTGCGTCGTCCGTCAATATGCTTAAGATGAAGGGTTTATCGTTCGTCCAAGCCGGGATTTCGTTTCCCGGCGTGTATTGTTGGAACAACGGCTTGTGAAGCGTCACCTGCAATCGGGCTGCGGCGAGGCTTCAAGGCCGACCTCTTTCCGGATGGATAGTTTGTGATGACTTCATTCTTGCCGGTACGTCGTGTCGTTTCCAGTCGTCCCGCGTCGGTTGTTGGGAAGTTGGGCATTTGCCTTGCGGCCGCTGCGCTTATCGCAATGCCGCTGGGGCATGATGCAATTTGGGCCGAAGACGGCAACGCATCTGCACAGACTGAAGTCGGCCCTAAACTGCGAGAATTCGAAAGCATGTACAAATCGTGGACGGAATTGCTGGACCGAGTACGGGACATTCGGCTGGAGTACCAAAGCGCCGGGGCGGTCAAACGGGCTCAATTGCGGCAGGAATATGAGTCGCTCATCGCCCAAACCGACGACATGATGCCCAAGTTGTTCGAAGCCGCCGAAGAGGCGTTCGACGAGAACCCGAACGGCGGCGGCCAACTGATCCCGTTCTTGTGCGAGATTTGCAACTACCGGGCCGAAAACGGTCGCTATCAAGAGGCCATGACGTTGGGCCAAAAGCTACTCGACCACAACGTGCACATCGCGGCAATCTACATTGCGATGGCCAAAGCGGCCTTTGCGTTGGAAGAGTGGGACAAGTGTGCAGAATATCTGAAAGTGGTACGCGATTCGGGGATCCAAGATCAGGAAGCCGACTACTACTACAACAGCCTCGAGTTTTACAAGAAGGCGTGGGCCAAGGAACAAGAGCTTCGAAAAGCCGAGGCCGAAGCCGACGATCTTCCTCGTGTGCTGTTGAAAACGACCAAAGGAGAAATCGTCGTCGAGCTGTTCGAGGATCAAGCCCCCAATACCGTGGCGAATTTCATCTCGTTGGTCGAAAAGGGATTTTACGACGGCGTCGCGTTCCATCGCGTGATCCCCGGCTTCATGGCTCAAGGCGGTGATCCGAGAGGCGACGGGACGGGCGGTCCGGGATATCGCATCCGCGATGAATACGATCAGCCCGGCGCAAGACTCCATTTCCGCGGAAGCCTGAGCATGGCGAATACCGGCCAGCCCGATACCAACGGCTCGCAGTTCTTCATTACCTACATGCCAACGGGCCATCTCAACGGAAAACACACCGTATTCGGCCGAGTCATCAAGGGGATGGACGTCGTCGACAAGCTGCAACCGCGAGATCCGCAGCGTGATACGGACGTCGAGCCCGACAAGATTCTCGAAGCCAAGGTCTTGCGTAAACGAGACCACGAATACAAACCGGAAACGCTGCCCGAGTAAGACACCCAGCTTCTTTTCAGAACGCTCTTTGAAATACGAAACGCCCGGCGTCAAAAACGACGTCGGGCGTGTTCTTTGATGACTTCTTTTACCTGTACGTCCTGCGCGAAGACAAGTAACCGGTCGCCGGCGCGGCTTCAGTCTTCGAGGACTTCCTTTTCCCGGGCTTTGGCCGCTTCGTTGGCCTTTTCCTCGTATTGCTTGGTAAGCTCTTGAATCCGTTCTTTGATACGGTCCCGATCGTCCTCCGACAACTCCTTGGCTTTTTCGGCGGCATCGGCGGCCTTGTTTCCCTCGCGCCGAATATTGCGGATCGCCAACTTCGCTTCCTCACAAAGGTCCTTGATCCGACGGACCATCTTCTGGCGTACTTCGTTCGACAATGGAGGAACGTTGATCCGAATGACGCGACCGTCGTTCTGTGGATTGAAGCCCAATTCGCTCGACTGTATCGCTTTTTCGATGTCCTTGAGCGTTCCCGGGTCGAACGGCCGAATGACGATCGTTTGCGGCTCGGGCGCTCCGACCGTCGCGAGTTGCTTAAGCGGCGTCGGAGAGCCGTACGCCTCGACTTTCAGCGATTCGACCAGGCCGGGGTTGGCACGACCAGTCCGAATACCGGCCAGCGACTGCTTCAGAACAGCCACGGCCTTTTCCATTTTCTCTTCGACGGTCAGCAAGATTTCATCTTCGGTCATGGCGGAAGATTCTCCTCACGAAGGGTGTATCACCGGCCGTCGGGCTCCTCCCCGCAGCGTACCTACTCCTGCGGTTCCCGAATGAGCGTGCCCAGCCGCTCGCCGCGAACCGCCCGCTCGATATTGCCTTCTTTCTGGAAGTTGAACACCAAGATCGGCAACTTCGACTGGGCACATTTGGTGACCGCCTCGGGATCCATCACGCGCAACTTTTGATGAATGACGTCGTCGTACGACAGTTCACTGTAAAGGACGGCATGAGGATTCTTTTCGGGGTCGTCGCTGTACACACCGTCGACACGGGTGGCCTTCATCACGATGTCGGCCCCCAGTTCCTGAGCGGCCTGGGCGGCGGCCGTGTCGGTCGTCACGAAGGGACGCCCCGTTCCGGCGGACAGGATCACGATCCGCCCTTTTTCCCAATGTCGCAAGACCCGCCGAACCACATACGGTTCGGCGACGGCTTCGATGCGAATCGACGAGGCCAACCGCGTATCGCATCCGAGCGATTCGAGGGCATCTTGCAATGCGAGGCCGTTCATAACCGTCGCCAACATGCCCATGTAATGGGCGGTCCGCTCCTGGACCGACGAGTTTCCGGCAGTGAACTGCGCACCCCGCAGAATGTTTCCGCCACCCAAGACGATGGCGATCTTGGCCCCCAAGCGGGCGGCGCGAGCCGTCTGCTCGGCAAGAGACACGACGGACGCCATCGTGATTCCGCGGCGTCCGTCCTGCGTGAACGCCTCTCCCGAAACCTTCAAAATGATCCGCTTATACGGTGAGACGGCTTGCGTCTGCCCGTCGGACATTGCGACCTACTCCTTTCCGATCTCCCAGTAGGTGTAGCGGACGACCTCGATACCGCCCGCTTTCGCTACCTGTCCGACCGTCTTCTTCGGTTCTTTGAAGAAGGGTTGCTCGAGCAGGCACTTTTCCGAGTAGAAGGTCTTCAGGCTCGATTCGACGATTCGTTCGATGATATTCTCGGGCTTACCACTCGCCTTGGCCCGCTCCAAATACACTTCACGTTCTTTCGCCACCAACTCCTCGGGCAAATCTTCAGGCTTCAAGGCAATCGGCCGCATCGCCACGACGTGCATGGCGATCTCGCGGGCAAGGCCGACATCATCCCCTTTGATCTCCACCACGGCGGCCTTGGAACCGTCATGGTGCAAGTAGACACCGCAGGCACCTTCCACGCGAAGAATTCGATTGACGACGAACTTCTCGCGGATGCGGTTGATCACCTCGCCGAGTCGGTCCTGGAGCGTCTTCGACGGTTCGACGGGACTGTTTTGCGACAACAGTTCATCGACCGACGACGCACCGGGGCCGACGGCCAACTGCTTCGCAAGCTCGTCGGCCATTGCGGTAAACTCGTCGTTCTTGGCGACCGGGGCACTCTCACACAACAGCTCGACCAAACCGGTGACGTTGTTCGCTTCGTCGGTGAATACGCCGATGCGTCCGAAGGCCGTCTCGCGATCCGCCCGCTTGGCCATCACCTTTTGCCCGGCCTTGCGCAAGATCTCGATCGCTTGTTCGATATCGCCGCCGGATTCCTCCAGGGCCCGCTTGCACTCCATCATCGGCAAACCGGTCTTGTCCCGTAGTTCTTTGACGACGGCAGCAGTAATATTGGCCATGTGAACCTCCCAGTGGCTGGATGTTTTGCTTCGCGTGATATCGGTTGCAGGACGACTCACCGGTCCGAACCGGCTCTCTTGCCGATGGTCGCCCTGACTATTCGATTGCGTCAACCTTGATTTTCGCCGGTGGCTTCGCCTTCCGCCGCCGTGGCGGCCTCGGCCGTTTGCGATTCGGCGGCCGGCGCAGGGGCGGAGGCCGGCGCTTCGGCGGTCTTCAATTCGCCCGAATCGGCGCGGCCAGCCAAGACGGCATCGGCCAACAACTTCAACACCAATTCGATCGACCGCATGCTGTCGTCGTTGCCGGGAATGGGCAAATCGACATCGTCCGGATCGCAATCCGTATCGATCAACCCGACCGTCGGGATCTTCATCTTCCGGGCTTCACGGACCGCGTTGCGTTCTTTTCGCGGGTCGATCACGACCAATGCGGCGGGCAACCGATCCATCGTCCGAATACCGTTGAGGTTCCGGTAGATCTTGCGGTACTCGCGGTTCAAGGCCGACTGCATCTTTTTCGAATACGTATTGATGGCCTCGCTGGCACGCAGGGCTTCGAGTTCTTCCAAACGACTGACGCGGCTACTAATGGTGCGGAAGTTGGTCAGCGTACCGCCCAGCCACCGGTCGTTCACGTAGGGCATTCCACAACGCGTCGCCTCGGCAGCGACGATTTCCGAGGCCTGGCGTTTGGTGCCGACAAACAAGATCAAACCGCCTTGCCTCGCGACCTGTTGGAGAAACCGTCGCGCCCGCAACAACCCTCGCAGGGTCTCGCGCACGTCGATGATATGAATATCGTTCCGACGACCGTAGATGTACGGTCGCATCTTGGGATTCCAGTAGCTGCACCGATGCCCGAAATGAACTCCCGCCTCGATCAAGTCTTTGACAAGTACCGTAGCCACGTACAAACTCCTGCTTGGCAAAAGGCACGCCGACTTCGTCCGCGGCGCGGAACGCCGACGTTGGTTCGAAAAAGCATTCAACCGGTCTGAACCACCATCCGCCCCCCGAACTGGACCGATCAGATCGGGGTAAGTTTCTAAAGATATCGGGCGCCGAAAGATACGTCAACCACGGCGAAAATCCGGGCGTATCCCGCCCCCCGCCGAAAGCCCCCCGAACAGGAAATGCTCGACCGGTCGGTACGTGGTATCCTAGAGCGATAGCCTTCTTGGTCCGCTTCGGTTTGCTCACGGTCCGGGTTCGTCATGTCCCAATCCGATCGAGATTTCTCCCTCCGCCGACGCCTTTGTTTGGCAGCGACCACAGCGATCGGCCTAGCATGGATCGCATGCGTTCTCCTCTATCGGGGGGTTAAACAAGCTGAATTTGCCCTGCCCGTGACCGTCGAAGCCGAATTTGCAGCCCCCGTCCGGCCATTCGACGCCCAGTTGATTCACATCTACCGAAGCGGATATGCGGAGACCGTCGAACCGGTCAGTGCTTCTTCGACCACGACCACGGTCGTATGGCCCGAATTCCGCAAGCCGTATCCCGAGGCATCCACACACGGCGAAACCGCGAACGAATCTCTACCAAACCGATGGTTTAACGAAACTTACCTCGCCACCCCCGCAGAACGGAGGGTTCGCTGGCACATTCGTCACCGTTGGATCAAGCGGCTGTATTTGGCCGTCGCTCCCGATGCCCCACCCCTGCACCGGGTAGCGATTCAAATCGGAGACGCCTCACGCGGCCTTGACGTCGATCCTTCCAGTGCGATGCCCGTTTCTCAGCACGGAGCCCTTTCATGTCCCCCCGATCGCGCTAGTCTTGCGCTCCCGCCCGACTATTTGCTGTACCCTCTCATCCCTTTGCCCGCGTCGGCTGAAGCCGGTCGCCGCCCGAGTGATATCGTCAACATCCCGGCACCCACTCATGTTGCCGCTGCATGGCCCGTTCGGGTCATCATCCACCCCGCCGTTTGGATGTGGTGTATTTTCGCGTGGCTTGTGTGGTCATTCGCCGAAAAGTCGGGGATGGCATTCGCCCCGATGGGCGATTCGCATGTGACGACACGCCTCGAACCGACGCGTCGCATCGGCTGGGGGTGGGGGCTGGCGGGGTTCGTCGCCGTCGCCGGAACCTTCGCTTGGCAGGAATATCGTTCTCCCCTGTTTTTCCTGGAAGACGACAACTTCGCGATCTTTCTCCCGGCCATGTTGGAAGGCTCCCGCTGTCTGCAACACGGCGCGTTGCCGATGTGGACGCCGCGGCAATTTCTCGGCATGCCGTTGGTCGAGACCGGCGTCTTCGCGTTGACGTACCCCGGTACGATCGCATCGTACTTCGTCGCCGACAAGCTGCTCGGGCAACCGACGGCGTTGATCGACGTGTTCTGCGTGCTGCATTTGGCGGCAGGGTACGCCGCTATGTTCGTTTTGCTGCGGGCGCAGCAAATCCGGCCTTCGGTCTCCGCGGCGGGCGCCGTGTGTTGGAGCTTGTCGGGGTTTGCGCTGGTTGCCGGTCGATCGTGGTACTACATGACCCCGGTGTTCCTGTACGTGCCGCTCATTTTTTGGTGCTGCGAGCGCCTGCTCGAAGAAACGCCCGACGACGCACCGCGGCCCCGTCGGCGATTCGTCTTCATCGGGGGGATCGCCTTGGGCCTTTTTTTTCATGCGGGCAACGCGCAAATGTGGCTATTCACCTGCCAAATGCTGTTCATTTGGCTTGCCGCCGCATGGTGGTGCAAACGACTGCGTCGCGACTGTTGGTTGGCGTTCGTCCAGTTGCTTCTTATCGCGGGCACTATTGCGGCTCCGCTTCTGATTGCCCAACTGGAGGTCGTACGACACGCGAGTCGCCCCGGCGGGCCGACGGAGGGTATCCTCGACGGACTGTTTCAACTCTTCGTTCCGTTTCAACCCGTTCCGTCGTCCATCGCTCCGTACCACGGTCCCAGTGACTGGGCCGATCCGCACGACGGAACGCTCGTTCGCTTTTATTTCGCGGGAGGTGTATTCCACTGGGCGTGGCTGCTTGGTCTGGCAATGTTCGTCGCTCGATTCGTGCGGCGCAAAGCCGCCACTCCGATTGCGTACGATCTCGATGCGGCGACGGTCACCTGGTTGCTCTCCGGCCTTGTCGCTTTGTGGTTGAGCTTGGGAAGCGAGGCAGGCTTGTGGACGCTCCAGTCGCGACTCCCGCTGTTTTCGGGTGTGTACCACCCGATGAAATATTTGCCGCTCGTGCACCTCTTCGCAATCACATCCGGGGCGTTGACCGTCGAGGTCTTCGCTCGTCGTCTCCCGAAAACGGTCGGACGGCAATTTACTCGGGCAGTCGTCGCCGGGGCCGTCGGTGTTTCCGTTTGGCACGCCGGTACGCTGACCGGTTCGTTTTACTCGTACTCCGAGAAGGCCTATCCTTCGGCCGAAACCTTGCCGCCGGTTCTCCGTAGCCGAGATGTGCGTATTTTCCCGATCGCCCCCGATCGCTCGCCCGCGCCGAAATACACGCTCAGTTTGACGCACAACTTTGCCTGTGTCGCCGCTGTCGAATCGGCTTTCGGATACGCCGGCTTCGTCCGCCACGGACCGGAATACCGCCGATTCATGAATGCATTTGAAGCCGATCCGATCGGAACCTTGCAACGATACGGGGTCACGCACATCGTCCTCCACCGAACGGCCGTCCTCCCCGTTCGGAGCGGCGCTGCGGCCGCCCGCGCAACCGAAACCGAGTCGTTTTTCACCCATCCGAAACTTCGCGCGTGGCTTTGTGCATCCTCCCCAGTCTACGCAGACGACGTCATCGCCGTTTACGCCCTGCCCGCCTCCAAACCGCGAGCCGAATCGCGGCGAGGCGACGGCGTTCGCATTACGTGGGCGTGCGAGCCGGTTTCCAACGGCTTGGTACTGCGTCCTCGAGACGATTCGAGCGGTTCCGAATGGTTGTATGTCCGTTATTTGTTTCGCCCGTCGATGCAAGCCGTGTGCGGGGACAAACCGTTATTCTGTGAGCCCGATCGCGCGGGCATGATCCGCGTTCGACTGCCCGACGATTATGCGGGCGATCCGATTCGCGTCTGTTACCGAACGCGCTGGCTTCCGGGACTCGTGCTTTCGGGGTTGTCGGCAATTGCGACGGTCGGCACCTTCGTGCTGCCACGCGTCCGACGACGCAAGCGACTCGTCCGGCCGTGCTGAATTTCGCACGCACAACGTGTGCCGGCGGCGTCGTCAGGCTATTCTATTAGACACGTCCGACGTCCGGTCTTGGCAAGAAAACCATCGGCGAGCAGACCACTCGCCCCGGGCCAGGAAGACCATTGGGGGCGGAGTGCGGCGGTCGTCCCCACGCTTCAAACGGCCGCCGCACCTCGGGGCAGTTCTCCGCCTTCCTCATTTGCCGGCGAGGTGCGCCATGAAACGGTTGTTGCGGTTTCTCCGATTTTCCTCGATCTTGCAATCTGTCGCGGTCGTCGTCCTTTCTGTTGCGGTCGCGTTCACGAGTTTGGGATTCGCGGCCGAGCAGGCAACACCGACCGTTCATGTGTGGGAAAAGGTCGAGCTCACCTTCACCGCCGAACGCGAGTACGACAATCCGTACATGGACGTCGATGTGTGGGTCGACCTCGAAGGACCCGGCTTTCGAAAACGCTGCTACGGATTTTGGGACGGAGGAAACGTCTTTCGGGTTCGCATCCTCGCTCCTTCGCCGGGACAATGGCGTTGGACGAGCGGCGCATCGACCGACGATCCCGGGCTTGTCGGCAAATCGGGAGCGTTTTGGGCGATCCCGTGGAGCGAGGCCGAAAAGCAGGCCGTGCCTTGTCGGCGTGGAATGATCCGTCCGACGAAGAACGGTCATGCGCTGGAATGGGCCGACGGAACGCCGTTTTTCCTGTTAGGCGATACCTGGTGGGCAACGCCGACGTTTCGCTTTCCGTGGCGCAACGACGCGCAGCCGCGCCCTATCGGGCCGGACGCGGGATTTCAGGACTACCTGCAATATCGCCGCGAGCAAGGATTCAACGCGCTAGCGATTATCGTCGGATTCCCGAACTGGACGAATGACGGTTTGCCCTCGGCGCTCAAAACCGAAGACGGCACGGTCCTTAGAATGGCTTGGAAAAAGACCGGCACCAAGCTCGCCAAGCCGATGCCCAACGAGCAGGGACACTATCCATTCCTTTTTCCGGGCAAGATCCCCGGTTACGAGAAGACGTTCGCCGACGTTACCCGCATCAATCCGCTGTACTTTCAAGCCCTGGACCGCAAGATCGACTACATGAACAGTCAGGGATTCGTACCGTTCATGGAAGTCGCCCGTCGCGACGTCGGCCAAGCGTGGAAGCGATACTATCCCTGGCCCGATTCATACATCCGGTACGCGCGTTACGTATGGAGCCGCTGCCAGGCGAACATTTGCATCTTCAGCCCGATCCATTTCGATTCGCCTGCGGCAAGTGTCCCCCGAGAAGAATGGAACGAAATCGCCAAAGAGGTGCTGGAAACATACGGCAGACCGCCTTTCGGCACGCTTTGTAGCACGAACGCGAGCGGATCGACCCTGGAAAACTGGGGCCACGTCGATCAGGCTCCCTGGCTTACGTTGCACCAGATCGGTAATCGCCGCACGCACGCCGTCTACGAGAAGCTGACCGATATCTTCCACGCCTCGCCGCCGATTCCGGGGCTGAACGGCGAACCGTATTACGACGGTATGCTCGACGCCGAGCCGGGTTCCGAAAAGGCCGCCCGTTACTGCCGCTCGGCCGCGTACGGCAGCGTCCTCTCGGGCGGTCTGGCAGGGCATATCTACGGCGCCGGAGGCTGGCAAGGCGGTCTCTGGAGCGGTGAGGTCGAGCCCGAATCGCCCTATCCCATCTGGGATGTCATTCGTTGGCCGTCCGCCGATCAAATGCGGCACATGGTTGCGTTCCTGTTTTCGGCAGGCGACCGCTACCGCGATCTTGTACCGTGTCCCAACCGGCTTTCCCCGAGCCGCGAAGGCGATCCTGAATCGTGCGACGGGTGGGCGTATTGCGCCGCTACCGAAGATGACGACTTGATTCTCGCCTATTTCGAGAAAGGCTGCCGGCAAGCGACCTTGTCTCAGTTGGAACCCGGCAGCCGATACGCGGCGCGGTGGTTCGATCCTCGTACCGGCAAATGGCTTTCCGAAACCGTGCTCACGACCAAAGCCGACGGCACGTTTGTCTGTCCTCCGTTTCCCGGGAACAGCCCTGTTCCCGAAGACGATTGGGCTTTGAAACTCGTGCGGCGAGAGAACGAGAAAGCAACCGACGACCGAACCAAGGACGGTGCCCGCAAGCCCGCCGAAGCGCGATCACCGCGAAACGGTGTGCCTTTGTCGCTCTCGTGGGCCGATGATCGTTTGACGATCGAGGGCGACTTTCCGACGGGCAAACTCGAGGTATGGTATCTCGAAGCCTTTTGTCGAAACGATTCCCATGATCGCGACTGGCACGAAACGGTCCTTCCTCACCGCACGCGATTGTTGAGCGCTTCCTCCGACGGAAGACGCCTGCAACTGCAGTCGGTGATCGCCGACGGTGTGGTTGTGGACCACGTCATCACCGCCGGAAACGGCGAGGTCGACTTTCGAGTCACGGCGGTCAATTCCACGTCGCAGGCCTCCGCTTGCCATTGGGCGCAACCGTGCATTCGCGTCGGTGATTTCACCGGTTTCGGTGCCGACAGGACCGACGACGCATACGCCTACCTGTCGAAGTGCTTCGTTTTCGTGAACGGAACCCCGAAGCGTCTGCCCTTGGCCGTTTGGGCGACGGAGGCCCGCTACACGCCGGGCCAAGTGTGGTGCCCTCGAGGTGTTCCCCGAACCGACGTGAACCCACGACCGATCAGTCCGCTCGTCCCGTCGAACGGGTTGATCGGCTGTTTCAGCGCCGATGACGAATGGATTTTGGCGACGGCGTGGGAACCGTACCAGGAACTGTTTCAAGGCGTCATCCGCTGTTTACACAGTGACTTCCGGCTCGGCGGCTTGGCCCCCGGCGAAACGAAGACGTGCCGCGGAAAGATTTATATACTCCACGGCACGATCGACGATTTGCTTGCCCGCTATGAAGAAGACTTTCCGGAACACGTCGCTAAGCTTCCGGACAACAGCGGCGACGCTCACGCGCAACCCAGCAGTTCGCGAAGATAGGCGATCAACGAGGCGCAATCCGCTTCCAAAGGCACCTCTCTTTGCTCTGCGACCGTCAAATCTTTCACCAGGCACTTCCCTGCCGCAAACTCGTCTTCGCCGATGATGATCGCCGCCCGGAACCCGCGAGCATCGGCATACTTCATTTGCTTACCCAGCTTCTTCGGCTCGGGATAGACCTCGACTCCCAACCCGGCCGCACGCAGCGTTCCGGCAATTCGCAGGTAATCGTGCAAATGCCCCTTATCGAAATACGGAATGAAGATCGGCGCAGGAGTGGCCGTCTTTTCGATCATTCCCAACTCTTCCATCGCCGCCAACAGGCGATCCAGTCCCAGCGAGGCACCGACGCCGGGCAACACCTGCTTGGTGAACAGGCCGGTGAGATTGTCGTATCGTCCGCCCGAACACACACTGCCGATGCCCGGTAGATCGTCGAGGAACGTTTCGTAGATGGTGCCGGTGTAGTAGTCGAGCCCGCGGGCGATGGCGACGTCGATCTGAATGCGATCTTCGGAAACGCCTGCGGCGGTGACGGCTGCGATCAGGTCGCGAAGCTCGGTCACGCCTTGGCGGCCGATCTCGCTTCCTTCGGTCAACCGATCCAGTTCGCACAGAATCGCGTCATTGGCCCCTTCCAAGGCAACGAGCTTCAAGATGTCGTCGGCCTGTTTCTGCGAAACCTGCGCCGTGGCGATCATCTCGGCGGCCACTCCGTCGGGACCGATCTTCGCCAGCTTGTCGATCGCCCGCAAAATCGGCACCGCGCGATCCGACAAATCGAGTTTCTCCAGTAACCCGTTCAACACCCGCCGATTGTTCACCCGGATGACGAATCGCTCGAAGCCTAGCGCCCGAAACAGATCGTGAATCACCAGCGCCGTTTCGATGTCGGCGGTAAGCGAAGCCGTGCCGATCGTGTCGAAATCACACTGCATGAATTCACGGTAACGCCCTCGTTGCGTATTTTCACCGCGCCAGACCGTTGCGATGTGGTACCGCTTGAACGGAACGACCAATTCGTTGATATGCTGCGCGGTAAAGCGGGCGGCGGGCACGGTCAAGTCGAACCGCAATGCCACGTCGCGGCCCCCGTGATCGCGAAAGCGATAGAGTTGCTTGTCGGTTTCGTCGCTTCCCTTGCCGGAAAGGATTTCGAGATACTCCAACGCGGGCGTGTCGATCGGGCTGTATCCGTACGAACGATATACCCGCCGCGCCGTGTCGATCAATCGTTCGCGCGGCAACATCGCTTCCGGCAGGAAATCGCGAAACCCTTTGAGGGTGCGGGGTTGAATCAGCTTCGCCATCGTGTCGTTCAGTCGAGAGAGAAATTCGGAATCGAAAACGTCGGTCGCTTCGTCTTATGGGGCAGTTGCGCCTAACGTATCGCCGCCTTCGGCGGCCGGCTGCGAATACTCGTTCCTTCCCGCGGTCCCAAAACCGCTTCGGCGTACTCGACCAGTTGCTCGGGTGTCTCGAAGAACTGGTCGTACACCCACGTATCGTCGTACTCGCAATTGTCGGTACTGTAGTCCCGACAAATCTGCGGCCGGATTTCGTACACGCCGCAGCGGTGATCGGGTTGCAGGTGCCGACACTTGTTGTAGACGATCAAGTACCAATCGCCGTCGTCCACGAACAGTCCGATCCGCTCGTGGTACATGAACCAGCGGAGCGTGTCGAAGTCGCTCCAGTCGGTCGGCGTCTCGATTTGAAGGGCGATATATCGGCAACACCGCGCCGTGCAGTAGTCGCACAGATTTTCGCCGGGCTTGAGCCGATCGCGCGACATCCGCACCGGCTCACTGTCGACGATCGACAATCCGCTCTCGTGAAAATCTCGTTCCATCGAATGCGTCTCTCACTCGTACCGGTTTCGGCCATCGAACGGCGCCGCCGTCGTCGCAGCCCGCAGCACCGTACGGGCTCACAGCCGATGCGCCGGAAACTCCCCTCAAACCTTTGAGCTTACCCCGAACCGTTCCGAAGCGAAAGGCGGTTGAAGACGGCCGTTCACGATTACGGCGATCCGACATCATACGGAGGGGAACCAGCGGTGCAGCCCGGCAAGGAGCAACGGCAGTCCGAACAAGTTCCCCAGCAATCCGCCGATCATCGTCAGCCCGACCAAGGCCCCGAAATAGATCGTGGGCACGAACGGACTGCTGAGCAACACCGAGAAACCCAGTACCAACGCCGCCGTCGAAACAACCATCGCCGGTCCGACCGTACGATGCGCTTCGGCCAGCGCCCGCAACCAATAGCGACGTTTGCGGCGCAGGCGATACCAGTACAAGTAATGAATCGACGAGTCGATCGACAACCCCATCGACACGGCCGCAATCATCGCCGTGCCCATATTGATCCTCAGGCCCAACAACCCCGTCCATCCCAGCACGAAGACGATCGGCAGCAAGTTCGGCACGAGGGCCGCCGCGGCCAGCAACGGATGCCGCAAGGCAAGCAACATCACCACCCAAACGCCGAGCGTCGCCACGGCGAAGGCCGTCCATTGATCGCGGACGATGCTTTCGACCAGCGACGCCAACAATACGAAATAACCGGTCACCAAAGGCCGCTCGTCGGATGCACCGCCGTTCTCATCCTCGATCGCAGAGAAATCGACTTCGCGGCAAATGGCCTCGACTTGCCGAATGATCTGCGACTTGGCCGCCGCCGATTGCCGTTCGCGCGAACGCAGCATCACCCGAAAACAGTATCGCCCTGGTGAGTCGGGATCTTCCTGGTACAGCGCGTGATACAATCCCGGCATGCGGTTTTCCATCATCCGCAACCCGGCCCGAACCATGCTGTTGCGGGTTAATGGGCTGCGCACGCGGGCGGGATGCACCGGCGCGCCTGCCGTCACGGCATCGGCCAAACTCAAGACTTTCGTCAAGCCGGGCTCGCCGTCTGCGGTGACCACCTCTTCGCGAAGGCGATCTTCAAATTCGAGGACTTGCGCAAGATAGGGCCAGCTCAAGTAGTCGGGGGCGGGCAATACGACATCCCACACCCCCGCGCCGCCCAAATGCTCCTCGATGTACGCATACGAGCGAACCAACGGCGTGTCGCTACGAAAATTTCGCGTAAAATCGGTTTCGACTTCCAGTCGCCCCAAACCGACGATCGCCAAGGCACCCAGCGGTACGGATGCGACCGCCGCCGCTTTGCCCAGCCTGAAGACGCGTCGCAGGCGTCCTCGCTTCAAACGGCTCCGCGTTATGCGCCCGTTTCCTACTCCGTCCTTTTCCCACGGCAACCACGCAAGACCGGGAACCAACAAGACGAACGCCACGAAAACCCAACCGGCCGCCAGACTCATCATGATGCCGAAATCGCGCACGGGCCCGACGGCCGATACCAAGAGAGACAAAAAACCGACGGCGTCGGTCACGATCGCCCAGAAGACGGGCACCACCAATTGCCGCAACGCCGAATGCAGCGCCGCGGCATTCCCCGCACCCGCCCGCCGCGCTGCCTCGGTGCGCACGATCACATGCACGACGGTCGCGATTCCGACGACGGTTACGATCGCCGTCAGCATCGAACTGACCAGGCTGATCGGCACATCCAAGATCGCCAACGTGGCCTTCGTCCACAGCGACGCCGCCTGAACGACCATGATCGCCGCCGCCACCCATCGCAACCGGCGAAAAGCAATCAAAATCACCAGGCCCAACAGGATGCTGGTGGCCCACCCCAAGCGTCTTCCGTCTTGTTCGACATAGCGAAATCCCTCGGCCACCATGACCGGCTCGCCGGCAACCATGCCGTCGGGCATCGATCGCATCACGTCCTTGACCGCGGCAATGCTGGTCTCCCACGAGACGGGCGCATCCTCCTGCGGATAAAGTACGACCAATACGGCGACGGTTTCTCCGTCGCTTCCGTGCGTGTAGCCTTCGAACAACTTTCGCACCCGTCGGGCAACGGGGTCGTCTGCCGAAATCACCTCGAGACCGATCGGCTGATCGATACTCCACACATCGCGGACGCCGGGCACCTCGCGGAGCTTCGCGACCAACGTTTGCAATCGCCGCATCCCCGAACCGTCGGGCGAAAAGATTGCCGCATCCCGATAGACCGCGGGCACGACGGCGTTTCCCTCGAACGTGCGTTTCAACTTCTCGAATCCGATCACCAACGGATCGTCCTTCGAGAACATGTTTTCGATCCGACGATCGAATTGAAGTCTCGCCGCGGGAATGAGCGCAATGCCCATCAACACCAAACCGAAGGCCAGAAACCACCCGCGATGACGTACCCAAAACGCCGCGACACGATCGGCACGACCGGGTCCGTCACTTTGACCAGCCGAAGACGCCGCCGATCGAAGCTCGCCTCGATTTTGCTTGTCCATGAGAAAAAGCCGGGTAAGAAACACCTCGCAACGAGGGTATCTTGTCACGAAAGCGACTGCCGCAGCGCCGCTTTGATCTGTTTGAGCTGCTCTCCCGTTTCACTTTGCTTATAGTATTCATCTAGTGGATAACAGCCGCTGATCAAGCCGTTTCGCGGAGCGGTTGTGCAATCGCTGAATGTCCGGCAGAGCCGCTTCGTTTGCAGCGGTTTCCCTTCGAGCACATCGGCGGGTAAATCCCAGTAAGCCAGGGCCAGCCGGCCGACGCCGACGAAATGCACCCATCCCGCTCTCACAACCGCCTGTGCGACGTGCGGCAGGTACTCTTGGAAATAAGTGTAGCCCGTTCCGACGGTCGGCAGCCCCGGCACCGCTTCGACCGCCTTCCGCACGGCGTCGATTTGCCGACAGCAACCGGCCAACGGATCCTCGGGCGGCTGGTAACCATCCGAGGGCGGATACAACGCGGGTCGCTGGATATGCGGATTGTAATATGGCGATCCCGCCGAGAGATTTACCAGCTCGATCTTCAGCTCGTCCCGCATCATTTGCAACAGCCGAATCGGTTCGGTGAGATCGATTTCGAGCGGGTTTTCGCGGTGGCATCCAAACCCCGGATACGGCACGGGATACTCCGCCGGAATGCCGGGCCCGAACTTGCCGCCGCCGGTCAGCTCGGGATCGGGCAGAAAAGGCGGCATATCGAACAGCGACAATCGCACGCCGATCATCAGACCGGGGCATTCGGCGCGGATCCCTTCCACGATTTCGCGCATGAAGCGTGTGCGATTCTCGAACGAACCGCCGTACGGCCCGGGGCGATCATAGGCCGAAAGAAACTCGTGCCCCAAGTACCCGTGACAGTGCTTGACGTCGACGAAGTGAAAACCGACCTGCCGGGCCATCTTCGCGCTGACGATGTAATCGTCGATCAACTCGCGAATTTCGGCATCGGTGAACACGACCGAGTCGTCGTTCGGATCGATTCCGAACTTCGGATCGAGCACGGGATGATGGTAGACGATTCGCGGTTCGAGCTTATCTTTACGATTGGGCCGGCAAAACCGCCCCGAGTGCGTAAGTTGCAGTCCCACCAAAAGATCGTCGGTCGCCGCTTTACCGAACCGCTCGCGGTGCGCCTCGCGCAGCGATTCCAACAACGCCCGCATAGCATCGACGTTTTCGGGACGATAACACAACTGGTTGGGGTTGGCGCGTCCGTCGTGCCGGACGGCGAAGGCTTCGCCCCCCCAAATGAGTTTCGCACCCGACAAACCGAAGTTCCGCCAGCGCCGAACGGTATGTTCCGACGGTTTGCCGTCCGCTGTGCCGTCCCAACCTTCCATCGGATGGATGCACCAGCGGTTCCCGACCTTGAACCCGCCGATCTCCATCGGCTCGGCCAGAGGGGAACCTTCGGCCGCAGTAAGCGGCTTTTCGTCGATCGGGATATCCCACCCCAGCGAGGCAAGATAGGCACGCAGTTCTTCCGACGACGCAAACCGAGGAACACGAGGATAGGAACGACTCACGACCGACCGATCTCCCATGAATTGCATGTTGTAAGACACGCCTCGACGCGGCATGCAGCCGCCCCGCTTTGAAATCGCGCTACAATGCCTTATTCCGACACGCGCGAGTGTTTCATTATCACCCCACGGGGCTGAACAAGCCAGCCTCCCGGGCGAATCAAGTCGCTCTGCCGTTCGGCATCCTGCCAAAAGAAAAAAAGCCGAACTACCGAGTTCCCGTGAAAAAACTCGACGATTCGGCGATTGGACTTCGATCTTACCGCCGGATTCGGTCAGAAGAGATCGGCGGCGACGTAGCAGACGAACGACCGACCTTGAAGTTGGATCTCGGTCGTCGTCTTGCCGAGTTTAGGACCGTCGAGCCCCGGCCAAATGTCATGCGGACTACGGCGTCCCGTGTCGATGAACAACCGCCATCCCAATCCGCGAGCCAGATGGGGAATCGTAAACCGTCGCGGTTCCGGATCGGCATGGAAAAACATGAGCAGATGGTGGTTCGGTCGCTTGGGGTTTTCACGCTCCACGGCGGCAGCCGTCAAGCATACCAAGCTGCGTTCGCCCGAATGCCAATCGACGGTGTATCCATCGGGGCCGAACCAGGCAACATCGGGAAGTCCCCCCGGTCGCGCGGCTTGCCCGGTGTAAAACCGACGGCGACGCAGCGTCGGCTCGGCGTTGCGGAAGCGAATCAATTCGCTACAAAACCGCCAAATATCGGCGTGTTCTTTGACCAACCGCCAATTGAACCAGGAAATACTGTTGTCCTGACAATAGGCGTTGTTATTCCCGTGCTGGGTGCGGCGGCACTCATCGCCGGAAAGTAACATGGGCACGCCCTGACTGAGAAACAACGTCGCCAGCATGTTTTTGACCTGGCGATTGCGGATCAACTCGATCCCGGGGTTTCGCGTCGGACCTTCATGTCCGTAGTTGTAGCTGTGATTGTTGTTGTCGCCGTCGCAATTGTTCTCGCCGTTGGCTTCGTTGTGCTTATGGTTGTACGAAACGAGGTCGTTGAGTGTGAAGCCGTCGTGCGAGGTGATGAAATTGATACTGTGATACGGCCGGCGACCGCAATGCTCGTACAGGTCGGCCGATCCGGCCAACCGCGTGGCCAAGGCGGGCACCATACCGGGATCGCCTCGCCAATAGCGTCGGATATCGTCGCGATAACGACCGTTCCATTCGGCCCAGCGACCGCGGGCGAAGCCGTCTTCGCTGAAATAGCTGGCGAAGGTTCCCACCTGGTACGCACCGGCGGCATCCCAAGCCTCGGCAATGATCTTCGTGTCGGCCAACAGCGGGTCTTCGGTGATCCGCTCCAAGAGCGGCGGATTGGGCGTCAAATTACCCGACCGATCACGACTGAGGATCGACGCCAAGTCGAACCGAAAACCGTCGACGTGATATTGATACACCCAGTGCCGCAGACAATGGAAAATCATCTCGCGCACGACCGGGTGATTACTGTTGACGGTGTTCCCGCACCCCGAATAGTTCCGGTAATACCGGGCGTCGTTTTCCAGCATATAGTAGACGCGATTTTCGAGCCCTTTGAACGACAACGTGGGCCCTTCGTGATTGCCTTCGGCTGTATGGTTGAAGACGACGTCCAAAATGACCTCGATGCCCGCCTTATGGAGCTCGCGAACCATCTCCTTGAATTCGCGGGTTTGGCATCCCGGCTCGCTGCCCGCAGCATAACCGCGATGCGGGGCAAAGAACGCCATCGGATCGTATCCCCAGTAATTGCGGCGGGCCGGTTTTTGGCCGAGGCAATCGAGAATCGGAAACTCATGGACGGGCATCAACTCGACGGCCGTCACGCCCAGCGATTTGAGATAGGGGATCTTCTCGATGACCCCCAAGTACGTGCCGGGGAACCGGGCGTTCGACGTCCGGGAACGTGTAAATCCCCGCACATGCATCTCGTAGATGACCGTATCGGCGAGATCACGCCGCAATTGGCGCGTTCCCTGCCAATCGAAGGCATCATCGACGACGACACATTTAGGAGGCCGGATGATTCCATCCTCGGCAGGCAGGAAATCGCCGGCCAGGGCCTTCGCATACGGATCGATCAACCGGGCTTTCGGATCGAATCGCTGTCCGGCGGCAGGATCGAACGGCCCGTCGGCTTGAATATGATATAGTTGTCCCGCTTTCAGGCCGGGAACGAAAACCGACCACACGTGCCCCCAACGATGTTCGTCGCGATCCAGTTCGATGACTTTCGACGGCTCGCGATCGTTGACGTGATCGTACAACAAGATCCGCATGGCCGTAGCGGATCGACTGAAAATCGAGAATTGGACGCCGTCGTCGTGGAGATTGGCCCCATACGGCAAAGAATGCGCAAAGCGGACGTCGACCGGACGGGGGCGCAGCACGAAACTGGTGGTCGTATCCTGCGACGAAAACCCCGTGTTGCCCGAATACCAAGGATGCAGCTCTGTCGCCATTGTCGTCCTGTTCGTTAGCCGTACCCGTCGTTAATGAGTCGAACGCAACGGTGCGGCAAGCGCGCGGTTCGTCCGGCACGCCTGCGGCTATTGCATCTTCGGAAACCACCGGCCCTGCGTCTAGAGAATCCCATTGTCATGGCGAGAAAACGACCGGAACGACCGGAAGACTTTCCCTTCTCCCGGCCGTTTTTGCCGATCGTGCGGAAAATACCGCACCAGGCCGTTCAAATGCCCACTATTCGTCCAGCCGAACGCCTCGCGCTCGTCGGTTCGGTCGCCGAGGCACCAACGCGACCGCAAAGAATCATCGTATGCCACCTGCGCCCCTTCGCGTGAGCGGAACACAACCGCTCCACCGTCGGTGTCGAGAGCGTACACACGTCCTGGAGCATCGCCCATAGCCTCAATGTGGCCCCTCCGGAACACGCCGTTCTAGGGGAACCTTCGGCTTATTGCGTGTCGAATTCCCGCCGCCCCAAATCGCCCCGTTGTCTGTCGGCCATTGCGCGGTTGCTCCTGCGATACCAAGTATCGGCAAGGCGATTAGTTCCGGATGCTAATGTGGTACGAGTAATTTACGAGATAAACACGGATGTTCTTTGCAAATTTGTAAGCATCCCGTTGAGCTTGTGGTACAATCTGTTAAACTGATTGCTTTACGAATGCGAATCTGGTCGCGAAAGCATTCGGCTTTGGGCCTTATATTCCACCGACCGTCCCGCCTGCAAACGGATCGCCCGTTGGAGGAACGAGTGTTCAAGCCGGAATCGACGCGAGAACCTGCGACTGCGACGGGTGGTTGAGGCCGACGACCAAATCGACAATCAGCGGGGCAGCTTGCGTATCCGTTTTTGTGCCCTGTGAATTTGTGTGGAGAATGGACGTCATGGCGAAGAAAAGTGCTGCCAAAGAATCGTTGGGGCGAGGTCGCAAATTGTGCCGGCATTGCGGCGAAATCGTCGCTGCCCGCGCCGTGGTGTGTCCCCATTGCAATAAGGTGACTGCCAAGACGATCTCGAAAGGGTCTCGCAGCCACCGTTCCGTGTCGGCCGCCAAGGTTACGGCCGAACTGTCGGAAGTCGCTGAATTCGTCAAGGCACACGGCGGATTCGAGCAAGCGACAAAGATTCTCGAAGACGTCCACAAGTTGACGGCCAAGGTCGGCTCGATCAACGACGTCAAGACAATCGTCTCCGAGGTGAAGGACGTCGTCGAGGCCTTCAAGTAATCGGTTTAGCGGATCGACATTCGACAAGAGAAACTATCGGGCAGCGGGTTGGTCGTGCGCGACCGATCCGCTGTTTTTGTTTGACCTGCGCGACCTGACCGCATGTGGCCCCTGCCATGTATGTGCCGAGCGGCCGGAAAAACGCCCCCTCCTGCGGTTCACTTCGCTTCAAAGACTGGCCTTTACCAGGCGAGGCTCTAAAATACCGGCGACATTTTCCACGCATCCCTCCACTTGTCGCCTTTTGGTCACGCCGAGGTCACGTTATGACGCGAACGTATCTTGCCGTATTTGCCGGTATCGCCGTTGTCGGCTTGTTGACGTTGTTTTTCGTTGCCGACAAGCCTCACGAGGCGCTATCCCCCGTTCCCGTATCGCCCGCGGCATTGGAGGGTTCCGCCGAACTCGGCATCGATACCCGACCGCTGACCGCCGATCCGGATCCCCTGCCGCTCGAGGCGGAACGTGTGTATCCGCACCTTCAATTCGAGCGTCCCTTGGAGGTCGTCGCACCGCCGGACGATTCGAATCGCCTGTTCGTCGTGGAACAGGGCGGGCGCATTTTCGTTTTCCCAAATGACGACGATGTGACATCCGCCCGCGTTTTTCTCGATATTCGCGAAGTTGTTTCCCGCGACCATAACGAAGAAGGCCTGCTCGGCTTGGCCTTCCATCCGCAATACGCGAGCAATGGACGGTTTTACGTCTACTATTCGACAAAACCCCGCGCGTCGATCGTCGCCGAGTTTCGCGTGTCACCCGACAACCCGAATCGTGCCGATCGGCGATCCGAGCGAATCCTGATGCGGATCGAACAACCGTACGGAAATCACAACGGAGGGTGCGTGCGGTTCGGCCCCGACGGCTATCTTTACATTTCGTTGGGAGACGGCGGATCGGCGAACGATCCCCACGGCAACGGCCAGAATCTCGGCACGTTGCTCGGCTCCATTCTGCGAATCGACGTCGATCATCGGGATCCCGGCAAAGAGTATGCCGTCCCCAAAGACAACCCGTTCGTCGACCGCCCGGGTGCCTGTCCCGAGATCTGGGCGTACGGTTTGCGCAACGTATGGAGAATGAGTTTCGATCGCGAGACGGGGCGTCTTTTCGCCGGCGACGTGGGGCAAAACCGGTACGAGGAAGTCGATCTCATCGTTCGCGGCGGCAACTACGGCTGGAAGATTCGCGAAGGCTTTCATCCCTTTGACCCGAGCGCTGAGCAGACCGGCAACGTCTTGATCGATCCGTTGGCCGAATACTTTCGACACGAAGGCGTCTCGGTCACCGGAGGTGTCGTCTACCGGGGCAAGCGGCTCGAAGATTATTACGGTGCCTATTTCTATGCCGACTACGGCACCGGTAACATTTGGGCGCTGTGGGTCGACGATCGAGGACGAACGACCTCCGTCAAACACGTTGCCGCGACCGGCATGCCGATCTCGTCCTTCGGCGAAACGCAAGACGGCGAAATGCTGTTCACCTCGTTCGACGGGCACTTGTATCGTCTCCGCCCGTCCGAATTCGATGCGGCGGCCGTCGAGGCATTCCCCCGTCGCTTGTCGCAGACGGGCATCTTTGCCGACCTCGACGCGTTGACTCCTGCCGCAGGCGTCTTGCCGTACGACGTCAACGTACCGCTTTGGTCCGACGGTGCCGTCAAGACACGCCTGATCGTGCTTCCCCAAGGCGGCACAATCGAGTACCGTGACCATGAACCGTGGCAATTTCCCGGGGGAACGGTACTCGTAAAATCGTTTTTCTTACCGAAGACGCGCGAAGCCGCCGCCCTGGCCGAATCGAACCCTCGCCGCGCCGCCGCTCAGGTGTCCGACCGCCTCAATTGGCGGCGTCTTGAAACGCGACTGCTCGTGAACACGGCAAACGGTTGGAAAGGCTACACATATGTGTGGAACCGCGACCAAACCGACGCCGAATTGCTTGAGGGGATGCGACGCGAAGACGTTGCCGTCGCGTCTCCTGCCGGACCAACGGTGCAATCGTGGTACTATCCCAGCCGCTCCGATTGTATGGCCTGTCACACGGCAGCCGCCGGGCGGGTTCTGGGCGTCAACACGCGGCAACT
This sequence comes from Thermostilla marina, assembly GCF_054657455.1. NCBI lineage: Bacteria > Pseudomonadati > Planctomycetota > Planctomycetia > Pirellulales > Thermoguttaceae > Thermostilla > Thermostilla marina. The sequence continues at coordinate 3,911,882 of NZ_BAAHYR010000001.1, forward strand.
CAATCGTCCGGTTTCGTCGACACAAAGCCAAATCGACTTGTTCGCATCACTGGGCGCCTTTTCGAATAAGCCGCCGCAAGTGCGTGAGGCATTTCCAGACTGGTTTGCGCCGAAGGGAGCCTCCGCCGAGGTTCTCGCCCGCGCGTATCTGGAAGCCAACTGCGCTTTTTGCCATCAACCGGGTGGAATCGTACGGCGTCCCGATCTCCGTGCTTCGACGCCGATTGCCCAAGCACAATTGATCGGGCGCAGTCCCGGCCAGGGGCGGCTCGGACCGCCCGATTCCCAGGTCGTGTTCCCCGGCCGGCCTGAAAAGAGTGAACTACTCTACCGGATCGATCGGCGTGGACCACGCCAAATGCCGCCGCTGGCAAGCGATCGCGTGGATTCGATCGCGGTCGAACGAATCCGTTCTTGGATCGAATCGCTCGAGTAAACGATCGACTCGGGCGGGGCAGCGATCAACGGCCGACGGCGTACAAGCCGAAGTCGGCGAGCCATACGCCGTCTCGGACATTCTGCGCGGGAATCACGCGAACAGCGAGGACGTTCCCGTCAGGACGCAGCAACTCCGCCGTTTCGCCCGGCAATTCGAATACGGAAATCGTTACGTCCCCGTCGTGTACGCGGTTGACGACACGTTTCACCAGCGTGCCGTTGATATAGATTTCGCTCGTCCCTGCCGTTCGTGCGACCACGGCCAGCCGATCGGCTTCGGGTGTCGGAAATGTTGTTCGCAGGTAAAGGGATTGTTCATTGCACAGCGTAGCCGCGGCGAGCGGCCCCGTCCGCGCGTTTCCAAAGGGAGCATTCCCCCGGTCGAACCCGTCCGGCTCGATGTCGGGCGAGGCCCAATCCTCCGGAACTGATCCTAGACGGTACGCCCACGTGGCTCCCCGTCCGGCAAGCTGCGCTACCGGAATGATCGGCCTAAGCTCGGGCGAATCGGCGTAGAGTGTGCGATGGAATTCGGCTAATCGATCGACGGGAATCTTCGACACGCGCCGATCGTACGTCAGCCATCCGTTCGGTTCGTGTTCGACATCGGTGATCTGCGTGTAGACGGCGGCTTGCAGTCCGACCGTTCGCATCAACCGCAAGCCCTCGATCCATTGCGCGTAGCGCTGTTCCCATTGCCGGGGTGTTTCGTATTTCTCGCGGCCGCCGTCGCCGAGCGGATCGATTTGCGGCACGAGCGTTTGCGCGACGTGCCACTTGTGGCCGTCGATCAGCACGTCGAATCCGCCGCATTCGCCAAGTACGAACGCCCTTTGCAACGGATCGGGAGCATCCGGCAACGCGGGATGAAACGAATAATCATGGATATCTCGCAAATCGCCGACGATTTCATCCTTCCATCCGCTGGCCGCGTTCACCAAGCGAGTCGGATCGATCGATCGCGTCCACTCGACGAGTCGCTCGGTATCGTACTGCCCCCATCCTTCGTTGAACACGGTCCACATGATGATCGCCGGATGATTGAACAAGCTCTCGATCATGCGGGCTTGTTCGCCCTCCCATTGCCGGGCACTTGCGGGCGTGATCTTCGACTCGAATTTTCGCGTGCATACCATGTCCTGCCACACCAAAAGGCCCAAGCGATCGCAATGGTAATACCATCGCCGCGGATGCACTTTCACGTGCACGCGAACCATATTGCAACCGATCTGCTTGAGATAGGCCACGTCGTAGCGGGCGGCTTCATCGGAAGGCGGCGTGAGAACGCCGTCGGGCCAATATCCTTGATCCAACGGTCCGAATTGAAAGATGGGGCGCCCGTTGAGAACGATTCGCGAGGGACCGTCCACGTTTCTTTCGACGGCAACTTCGCGCAGTCCCACGTAGCTTTCGACTTCGTCGAGCACCTGCCCCCCTTCGACCAAACGCACCGTGAGTTCGTATAAATGCGGCGAGTCGGGCGTCCATAGTTTCGGATTTGGAATACGACACACGACCGGCCCGGCGGCAGAACCTCTTCCCTGCGCGATCGACCGGCCGTTTTCCGCCACGACGACCTCGAGTTGCGTGCCCGGTCGTGGGGCCGTCGTCGTCGCGTGAACGCGTACCCGCCCGTCGATCGACGGGACGATTCGTAACGCCGCAATCGCGTTTTCGGGCAACGGTTCAAGCCACACCGTTTGCCAAATGCCCGTGGTCGGTGTGTACCGATAGCCACGACGCGCCTCGGGCAACGATTGCTTGCCCACCGCCTGATCGCCCATGTTCGTCGGATCCCACACACCGACGAGAATCTCTTGTTCGACCGATCCGGAACGCAGCGCGTCGGTGATGTCGAACGAGAACGGATCGTAGCCGCCGCGATGCTCACCAATCTCCCGCCCGTTGATCCACACGCGACAATGCCAATCGACCGCTTCGAAATTCAGGATGATGCGACGTCCTGCCCATGACTCGGGCACGCGAAACGTCCTCCGATACCACAGCGTTTGATCGGGCCGCACGATCCGGCCCACCCCCGAAAGCGACGACTCGATGCAAAACGGTACGAGGATCTTTCCCGACCAGCGGGAGGGCGGCTGGGCCTCGCCGGCAAGTAACGACGCACGGGCATTTTCGAGCCGACCGCCTTTCCACTCGCGAGCACGTCCGACGACGGCATAGTCCCACAATCCGTTCAGATTGAGCCATTCGTCTCGTCGCAAGTCGGGTCGCGGATACTCCGGCCAGGCGTCTTCCGGAGAAACCGTTTCGGCAAACGGCGTGCGGATCGGAATCGGAACCGGCTTCCAATCCTGGGCCGATGCCGCTCCCATACACGACAAGGCGGCCGCGACCGCAACTAAACACGACGTTCCGAACCGGCGACCGTCGCCGGATTCCTTGGTACGGCAACACCGCTGTTCCGCAGATCGAGCAGGCACAATCATCATCGGCCGGCTTCTCCCTGATCCAGAGTCAATCACGAGAAACGGCGACACCCGGGTCGCGCGAACCTATCCCCCGTCATCGGTATCATCGCCCGAAGCCGTCTCGGCGCACGGCGATTCGCCCGTGATTATAGCGAGGCCGGCCTCGGCACGGAAAAAGAATGCGGAAGTTTTTCTTCGTCGCACGAAGCGGGTCCGCAGGCGTCGTTTCGGTCAGTGTGCCGCCTCGCCGGCCCGGCGCAGCGATCGGGCTTGTGTCTGCAACCGATCGAGCGTCGCACAGAATTCGTCGACGGCGTTCAACTCTCGCTCGAGTTCGTCGAACAGCGTGCGTTTCCACGCATCGCTCAAATACTCATCGAGCTTCCGCCGCAAACAGCGACGAACGGTTCTCCCCAACGAGGTAACGTACCCCCCGACCAAAAGCGCCCCCCACAACAAAAACCAAAACAGGCTCAGCAGGTAGATATCCCAACCCAACAGTGCCGTCGCGTTCTCGGCAAGCCAGCTTTCGTAGAAGAAGTTCGATCCAAGCCGAAACAACAGTACGCCGGCCATCGCATCGAGCAAGAGTTCGTAACCGATTCGTCGCCACCAGCGTGTCAAAGGCACTGCCGCATCGGCGGCGATGCGCTCGGTAGCCACCGACAAGCACCTCGCAATCTCGGCTGCCGACTGTTCCAGCGTATTCTCGATATGGTCGCTGCGGCGAACGCGCAAGTCGAGACCGCAATCGCTCAAGTAACCGTCGAGCGACCATGCCGCTTGTCGTATTCCGGCGTTGCGCAACCTTGCTTTGAGTGATTCGAGGCCGGGGAGCTCGGCGCGACCTCGCAGCCGACGACGAAGATTCTGCGCCGTACCGACGGCGCCGACGATCGCAGCCTGCGTAATCGTCCGCGCCCGCATCAACGCCGCTCCCGACAGAAGTCCGCCCAAGTTGGCGTACAGTCGCACCAGCAAGGGAAAAACGCCCCAACCCCACTTCTGCACGACTTCGCTCAAGACACGCTGCTGCCAAGCGTACGCATTCCCTCGAAGTTCGGATTCCAGCTCGGCGCTCACCGCTTTGCCGATCGCGGTGCGCACCTCGTCGAGTTTGTTGCGAAGTGTATCGAGTGCCGGACGATCACGTTCGATACGCGATGCGCAGCGGCGCAACACGTCGTCCAGCAGGTCGAGTGCATTTGCCTTCCGGATCGCCGACACTGCCGATACGCCCGAAGTCGCTTCGAGCTGCGACCGCAAGCGTGCAAAATCGCCCTGCGGCGGCTTTCCTTCACGTCGGTCGGCGAACGCCTGAATACTGTCGACGAAATAGATTTCGTCGATCCCGTATTTGTCTTTCCACCGGGCCTTCCAATCGTCGCGCACGTCGTCGTCGATTGCGGCATGGGTTTGTACGAGGATCAGTTTCGCACCGACGGCGACTTTGGCCGATTCGGCGGCAACAGCAGCGTTGCGATATTTTTGCTGCGTGGCGGTAACCAGGATCACGTCGCACTCTGGCAGGATCCGCCGCAACCGCGCCAGATTGCCCGCGGCATCTTCGGCCGAATCGCACGAATCGGGATCGGGACAGTCGATGAGTACGGCGTTGTTCAAGATCGATCCGGTCGCCCGGCGAATTTCACACTCTTCCAGCGGCAGCGAAAGTGTGTGAACATCGACCTCGGGCGAACACACCACGATCGGTTTGCGGGTAGTGGGCCGCTCCCGTCCCGACGGCACGACTTCTTCACCTACCAGGGCATTGATGAGCGTACTTTTTCCCGTCCCCGTGCCGCCCAGCGTCGCAACGATCAACGGCGCCACCGCCCGACTTCGAATGCGCGCCAACCGAGGCCGCAGCGAAGCGACGATGTTCCGACATACCTCCGCTGCATGCCAGCGAGGCACCTGTTCGATCCAGGCATCCACCCGATCGAGCAACGCATCGAATTCGGACCAAAACGTGAAATCGTCCACCGGCTCACCACATTGTCGCCCGACACGTCACGGGAGATGGTCGCGAAATCCTCCCCCGAAACACTTGAAGTTCTACGGCTCCGCGATTTGTAGCGTCGGCCCCTGCCGCCAAGCTATACTAACAGAATCGTATTCGGACGGTGCAGGAAGCACTCCCACCTTGTATCAATGGTAGCATTCCGCGCCGGGGCGACGACCGCCCCCAGTTAGACGACTCGCAAACGCAGTCGTCGGTTTCCATCGGCATTGCAAGTCGAATTCGTTCGTCCCCTATTTTCTGTTGAAATCCCATCCAAGCAGGAGGAGTCCCCATGTTTACACGTCGAGATTTGCTGAAGGCGTCTGCCGCAGCGGCAGCCGGAATGTTGGCCGGCGGCAAGCTGGCAACGGCCCTCGCCGAAGGCGGTGCCCAAGGCGGCAAGAAAATTCCTGTGGGCCTGCAAATGTACAGCCTGCGTGAAGACGCCGCAAAAGATCTAGGTGCCATGATCAAAGCGGTCGCCAAGATCGGCTACCAGGGTGTCGAATTTGCCGGTTATTACAATCATTCGCCGAAAGAAATCCGCAAAATGCTGGACGACAACGGCATCCGCTGCTGCGGCACGCACGCGCAGTGGCCCACACTTCAACCCGACCAACTCAAGGCAACCGTCGAGTTCAATCGCATCATCGGCAACCGTTACTTGATTTGCCCCTACCTGGGCCAAGAGTACTTCAAAGACGTGGAAGCCACCAAGAAAACGGCCGATCTCTTCAACAAACTGGCTGAACAGGTGGCCGGCGACGGAATGCTCGTCGGATACCATGCCCACGGCGGCGACTTCCGCAAGATCGACGGCGAGAAGACCTCGTGGGAAGTCTTCTTCGAAAACACCGCCGAAAACGTCGTCATGCAACTGGATACCGGCAATTGCCTGGGAGGCGGCGGCGATCCCTACAAAATCCTCGCCCAATTCCCCGGGCGTACGAAAACGATCCACCTCAAAGAACACGGCGGCCCCAAGGGCACCTGTGTCGGTGACGGAGATGTCGATTGGCCTCGCGTGTTCCACCTCTGCGAGACGGTCGGCGGCACCGAGTGGTACATCGTCGAACAGGAACAATACGCCGAAGGCGTTTCGCCGTTGGAATCGGTCAAGAAGTGCTTCCAAAACCTGAAGCGAATGGGAAAAGTCTGATCGCTTCGGAAAGCAACACTCGGCCGCGCTGACGTGCGGTCGGTGTGCTCCCCAATCGCTCGCCCCCTTCAGCGAGCGAACATTTTTCACGACAACCAGACCGATCGGCGCGGGATTCCAACTCGTTCGGGCAACGGGCTCCTGCGATGATCGGTCTTTTTTTGTATCTTGAACGGTTACCTTGCATCCGGCATGCGGGCAAATTGGGACGGCTCGTCCGCGCTGTAAGTTTCATTCATTCGACGACGAGGAAAGCGACTCGTGACGCAACCCAGCCGCGAGGAACTCGCCGAACGCTATTTCGAACAACTCCCCTTCACGCCGTATCCGGTCCAGGAAGAAGCGCTGTTGGCGTGGTTTTCTTCGGATCAGGGCGTTCTCGTCTGTGCGCCGACGGGCACAGGCAAGACGCTCATCGCCGAAGCCGCCGTCTTCGAGGCCTTACACGACGGAACACGAGCCTACTACACCACGCCGCTCATCGCCCTCACCGAACAGAAATTCCGTGAATTGCAGGAAGCCGCGGTCCGCTGGGGATTCGAGCCGACCGACGTCGGTCTCGTGACGGGCAATCGACGGGTGAATCCCGACGCCCGCATCCTCGTGGTCGTCGCCGAAATTCTGTTCAATCGACTGCTTCATCGAGAGGCGTTCGAATTCGACGACGTCAGCGCCGTGGTGATGGACGAATTCCACAGTTTCAACGATCCCGAACGCGGCATCGTGTGGGAATTCAGCCTCGGCCTGCTTCCCAAGCACGTCCGCACGCTATTGCTTTCGGCGACGGTCGGGAACGCCGTCGAGTTTCTTCACTGGCTGCGCACGGAACACGGACGCGATTTGGAACTGGTGCACAGCGATCAACGCAAAGTACCGCTCACGTTCCAATGGGTCGGTGACGAGTTCTTGGCCGATCATGTCGAAAAGATGTGCGAAGGCGATGAAGAGGAACGCAAGACGCCTGCTTTGATCTTTTGTTTCAACCGCAATCGTTGCTGGGATATCGCCGATCAGCTTCGGGGAAGACGACTTCTCGACGACGCGCAACGCAAAGCGTTGTTGGCGGCGTTGGAAGACTACGACCTGTCGGAAGGTGCCGGTCCGAAGCTCAAACAACTGTTGCAGCGCGGCGTGGGCGTGCATCATGCCGGCGTACTGCCGAAGTATCGCCGTATCGTCGAAGAACTGTTTCAACAAAAGCTCTTGGCGGTCACGGTATGCACCGAAACGCTCGCCGCAGGCATCAATCTTCCCGCGCGTTCCGTCGTCCTGCCCGAACTGGTCAAAGGGGCTCCCGATCGCCGGCGCTTGATCGATCCCAGCAGCGCACACCAGATGTTCGGACGGGCCGGACGCCCCCAATACGACACCCAAGGCTACGTGTTCGTCTTGGCCCACGAAGACGACGTTCGGATCGCCCGCTGGAAAGAAAAATACGACCAAATCCCCGAAGACACCAAAGATCCCGTGCTGCTGAAGAAAAAAAAGCAGCTCAAGAAAAAGATGCCCAAACGGCGGGAAAACGAAACCTACTGGAACGAGGAACAGTTCAACAAGCTCAAAGAAGCCCCGCCGGGCAAACTCGTCAGCCGCGGGCCGTTGCCCTGGCGCCTGCTGGCGCACATGCTCGACGCATCCCCCGATGTCGAACCGATTCGGCGACTCGTCGCCCGCAGGCTCCTCAGCGGCAAGGCACGTGAACGAGCCCAGCAAGATCTCGAAGACATGCTCCTGACCCTGTGGCGGGCAGGATACGTTGAACTCGAACCTGCCCCGCCTCCCGAAGCGTTCGAGGCGCGGCGTCCGCAAGACACCGGCATCGACCGCGAGCAGACAAGCTGGGAGTTCTCGGCCAAGGAAGAAACATCAAGCAACACGACCGGCCCGACGTTCGACTACCGTCCCCAGCGTGCCGTTCCTACGGATCAGCTTTGGAAACTCGAATTGTTCCGGTCCGTGAATCCGCTCTTCGGTGTATTTCTGGTCAACCTGCTGGGGGTCGCCGATCCTCACGAACGCCTTCAAGCGATGGAGGCCGTGCTCGAATTTCCGTATTCCGTGGGACCGGTCGTCCGCGTCCCCGGCTACGACGAACTTCCGCTCGGCTCGCTGGCGAGAGAACGCTTGGACCCGTTGCTGCTGCAACTTGGTTTGGCGCTCCCCGATCAATTGACCGGCTCCTTCGCACAAGAAGACGACGACGAGCTCGACTTGGAAGCCCAAAAGGCCGAAAAACGCCGACGGCAGCGACGCGGTTTTGCCGAAGAGCGGCCGCGTGTGTACAGCCTTGCCGAAAAACTCGAACTTCTGTTTCGCTACGACTTTCCCACGGTGCGCGACGTCCGAATCCATCCCGTGTGGGTGGCCGGTGAAATCCTCGAATTCGGCGGCGACTTTCAGAAGTACATCAGCAGCAAGGGCCTGCAACGCCAGGAAGGCATTGTCTTTCGGCACCTACTGCGGATGATTTTGTTGTTGGGTGAATTCTCGCAGCTTGCCCCGGCAGAACGCGATCCCGACGAATGGGAAGACGAACTGCAGGAACTAGCCGACCGTATCACCGAGTGCTGCCGCCGCGTCGACCCGTTGAGCACCGAAAAGGCCTTGGAACAAATCGAAACGAGCGAAGAGGCCGAAGACGATTGAGCGTTCCCCTTTTCCTCGACGGCGGCAAACCTTCCCCGCCCCTTTTCGTCGGGTCGCGTTTTCGGCTATCTTGCACGTTGACGACTTCATAGTGCGAAGTCGAATGAGAAATCGAATTGGCAACGATGGGAGTCGGCGATGTCGGCGAAAATCGGCTTGGTCGGATATCAAGGATCGGGAAAAACGACGTTGTTCCAGTGGTTGACCGGCGTCGAGCCGGATTTGTCGCTGGCCCATGTCGGTCAAACGGCGATTGCCCTGATCGAAGACCCGCGTTTGGAGGCGTTGCGAAAAATCTACGACGCCAAGAAGGTCACCCACGCGGGCCTGGAAATCTGCGATACGCCCGGCCTCGACCGTTCTCACGAAGGCAATGCCTCGCGACTGGCCGTGCTGCGTGATGTCGACTGCCTTGTCCTCGTGGTGCCCGCATTCGGCGGAAAAGATCCCGCCCAAGAACTCACCTCGTTTGAAGAGGACTTGACGCTGGCCGATTTGCAAATCGTGGCGAACCGAATCGAACGCGTTCAAGAAGCTCTGAAAAAACCGCGGTCGAAACAAGACCGGGAAGAAACCGAGATCGAGCTCGCCGTGCTGAAAGCCGTCCAGGAAGGCCTCGAGTCGGGTAATCCGTTACGGGAAGCCGACATGACGGCAGATCAACAACGATTCACGCGCAGCTTCCGCCTGCTGACGGAAAAACCGCGAATGGTCGTGGTCAACACCGCCGACGACGAACAAGACTTCGACCGTTTCAAGAGCATGGTACCGCCCGAAATTCCCTTGTTTGCGGCTCCTTTGGGGCTGGAGCTGGAATTGTCGCAAATGCCGGACGACGAAGCCGCGGCGTTCCGAGAAGAAATGGGCGTCGGGGGCGCCGACCGCAACGCATTACTGCGGATGATGATGGACACCTCGGGACAGCAGATCTTTCTGACCGCCGGGCCCAAAGAAGTTCGCAGCTGGATGTTCCGCAAAGGCGGCACGGCCGTCGAAGCGGCCGCCGCCATTCATACCGATCTGGCCCGCGGGTTCATCCGAGCCGAAGTGATGTCATGCAGCGACCTGATTCGCCTCGGCAGCGAGCGCGAAGTGAAGGCACAGAATCTCGTTCGAATGGAATCGAAAGATTACATCGTCGACGAAGACGACATTCTCCTGATCCGATTCAGCGTGTGATTCGGCGGAGAGCCGTTTGCATTCCCCGGTCTTGCGTTCAGCAAATCCGCGGAAGTTGCTCCCCCGACAAGAAATCGAGCACGCGCGAGGAACCGAATCGATTCCGAAGTTCGACGACGCCCGGATCGTCGGCGATCACCTCCCCGATGATCGTCGGCCCGGCCGCTTGAGGATGATCGGCGATCGCCGCAAGGAGATCTCCGGCGGCTTCGGCGGCCACGATCGCGATCATGCGTCCTTCGTTGGGCACGTAAAGCGGATCGAGTCCCAGCACTTCACAAGCCGCAGCCACCGGCGGCGCTATCGGTACGGCATCCTCGTCGATCACCATGCCCACGTGCACATCCTGAGCGATCTCATTGAGTGCCGAGGCCAGACCACCGCGGGTCAGGTCGCGCAGGCAATGGATTTCCTTCGGCCGCTTCTTGACCATTGTCCGCACCAGCCCGTGCAGCGGCGCACAATCGCTCGGCAAAGCCCCTTCGAATTCCAGCCCTTCGCGGACGGACATGATGGCGATCCCATGTCGTCCCACGTCGCCGGAAAGGATGATCTTGTCGCCTGGTCGGACCCGTGCGGGCGTCACATCGACGTTCTCGGGGATCAACCCCAAGCCGGTCGTATTGATGAATACGCCGTCGGCCTTCCCTCGATCGACGACTTTCGTATCGCCGGTGATGATCCGCACACCGACCTCCTCACACACGGCGTGCATCGACTCGACGATTTTTTCCAATTCGGCCAGGGGGAAACCTTCTTCGAGGATGAAGCCGGCGCTCATCCACAGCGGCTTCGCGCCCGACATCGCCAGATCGTTGACTGTGCCGCACACGGCCAACTTGCCGATGTCGCCGCCGGGAAAGAACAGCGGGTTCACGACGAAACTGTCCGTAGTAAAGGCAAGCCGTGTGCCGTCGCCCAGACGAATGACGGCGCTGTCGTGCGGCGGCTGACGTAAAGCCTCCTGGGCGCACTCGCCGCCGCGGCGAAAAGCCGGCAAGAACATCTCGTCGATGAGCCGACGCATCAACCGGCCGCCGCCGCCGTGGGCCATCTGAACCGTGTCGTAGTCCGTCTGCGGAACGGGACAAGAAAAATCACCAGGATTGATCGACGAATTCGACATGACGGTTCTCCGAACTCGCGGGACACTCGGCACCTCTGAGAGCGGCCGCCGAAGGATACAAAGCGATGGTGTGATCGTCGGCCACCCCGATCGGCGACTCGCTTTGCCCTCATTATAGGGCCGTCGGAGAAAAAATCACGGTTCCGGCAGTCGAGATTCGCGCCGGTCCTGAAGCATCGAATCTTTCATTGACCGCAATCGGCGACGGGCGCTCAGCCCGAGGCGGCGGTGTCGTGCCGTGCCCCCAACACATGCTAGTCGCTATCACCCCCATTGACCTTTCGCCGAGTCACTCCTTTCCACACCGAAAACGATGCGGGGCCTTGCTCCGCCTCAGCCTGCCGACCGCCGAAAGGTTCCTACCCGAACGGCGGGGATTCCTTTAGAATGGATTGCTGCGGCGCCGATACCTGAGACGTCCGGCCTCCTACGGCTTGTTTCCGGAGATCCTTTCGGCCATGAGTGAACTGCATGAGGAGTGCGGCATAGCTGCCGTCTACCACCTGCCCGGTGACGAGGTAAGCCCTTTATGCCCCGGCGGTGACCCGACGCGAACGTCGGCGTTGATCCCGCAAATGCTGCTCAACGTACAGAATCGGGGCCAATTGGCCGCGGGCATGACCAGCTATTTGGCCACGCGCAACCAGCTCATCGACACCCACAAAGATGTCGGTACGGTCGCCGAAGTCTTCGGCTTGGGGCAACGAGCAAAGTACGAAAACCTCATGCGGGAATATGCGGGCACGGCCGCCATCGGGCACGTCCGTTACGCCACCTGCGGGGCCGACGATCGCAGCTACGCCCAACCCTTCGAACGGCATCACATCAAGAAACACAAGTGGTTCGCCTTCGCGTTCAACGGTCAGCTCGCGAATTATCCCGACCTGCGACGCAAGTTGCTGAAAGATCCCGACAACTACCTGTCGCGGGAAACCGACACCGAAGTAATGATGCACGTGATCTGCCGTACTTTGGCCGATCGCCTCGTGCCCGATTTGTTCGACATCTGCAAGTCGTTCCGCGAGCAGTTCGACGGCGCGTACAGTTTTGTCTTTCTCAATGCCCTAGGCGAAATGCTGGTCATGCGGGATCCCTACGGGATCAAACCGCTCAGTTACGCCGTCGAAGGGCCGCTGTTCGCGGCGGCAAGTGAAAGCGTGGCGTTGGTCAACCTGGGGTTTTCTCCCGATTCGATTCGTGCCGTGGAACCGGGAGAAGCCATCGTCATCTGCGAAGGTCGCATCATCAAGAAACGATTCGCCGATTCGCCTCGTCGCGCCCACTGCTTTTTCGAATGGATCTACTTTTCCAATGTCGCCAGCACGTTGGACGGTCGCGGCGTCTACATGGCTCGAAAAGCCCTGGGCGAAGAACTAGCCTCTCTCGAAGACGTCCCCACCGACGACGGGAACACGATCGTCGTGCCCGTTCCCGACACCAGCAAGGCCGCGGCCGACGCAATGGCCTACAAGCTCGGTGTTCCGTGCCTCGAAGGGTTGATCCGCAACCGCTACACGGGCCGAACGTTCATCGACACGGGTACCAGCCGGGCCGATAAGGCCCGCCTGAAATACACCCCCCTGCGTGAAGTGCTCGAAGGCAAACGCGTGCTGCTGGTCGAAGACTCGATCGTCCGTTCAACGACCATGCGCGTGTTACTGCACCGGATGCGAGAATTGGGAAAACCGAAGGAAATCCACGTGCGGGTCGCGTGTCCTCCGATCATTTCGCCGTGCTTCTACGGGATCGACATGTCGCGTTACTCGGAACTCTTCGCGCGACAATATCTCGACGGGCCGGATCGCCTGGATGATGCCGTCCAAGCCCGCATGGCGGAAGACCTCGGTGCCGATTCGCTCCGCTACCTGCCGGTCGATGCCGTCGCGAGGGCGATCAATCTTCCCGCCGAGAACCTTTGCCAGGCGTGTATCACGGGCGAATATCCGACCGAATGGGGCGGCAAACTCGCCCGCGCCGCACTCGACCGCTACGTGAACGGCAGTGAGAACGATCGCACCTACGACGTCCCTTGCGACGAATGCATTGAAAACCAAGCGGAAGTCGATCCCTCGGTCGCCGCCGAAAAGAGCTGATCGAGACCGCGTTTCCATCGACGCGCATGAGATTCCCGACAACGCCCGAACGACCGTAGACTCAGTCGAGTTTCGGCGGATACGGTGTTCCCGGCGGCAAACTACCGCGGTACTCTTCGAGTAGTCTTCGGCTTACGACGGCCAATTGACCGTTGTGGGTTTTCTCGGCAACGGCCAGCGCACGATACGCGGTCTTCACGGCATCTTCGATGCGGCCCGCGGCGGCATAAGCGCGGGTGAGGATCATGACGGCGGTCGGATCTTCCCCGCCGGTCAGCCGATAACTCGCTTCAGCCGCCGTCACCGCCTCGTCGATCTCGGCCGGGGTCTTGGCCGGGTTCTCCAGCAACACGACGGCCAGACTGGAAAGGGCATCTTCGTTCTCGGAATCGCGTCGGATCGCATTGCGGTACATTTCCGCCGCCTGGATCCACTGCTTGTCGCGCGCGTACGTGTGGCCCAGATCGACCAGCGGCAATGGATCGTCCGGGGCCACTCTTGCTGCCTCCAACAACAAACGGCGTCCTTCCTCTTTTTCACCGCGTCGCAGCAACACGAGGGCCAATGCATGATACGCCTTGGCATTGTCGGGCACCTTGCGAATCGCTTCGCGGTAGATCGCCGTCGCTTCGTCGTCTCGCCCCGTCTTTTCTCGGATCGTCCCCAGCAACCAGTAGGCGTCCTTGTTCTTTGGATCCAGCTCCAGTACCTTCCGTAGCTCCAGCTCGGCCTCGTCGAAGCGTTCGCACCCGATTAGGGCGGTTCCCAGCGCGACGCGCGCTTCGATGTTGTGAGGATTCAACTCGATGGCCTTGCGAAAATTGTGGGCGGCCAGCTTGTACTCACCGTCTTTCAGGTTCCACGATCCGGCCGTGTAGTACCGCTGGTCATCGACGAATGCCGCAGTAATTCGACGAATCGCATCGGGACTGTTGTTCACGAACTCGGGAATGTTCGCCGCCTTGTCTTCGGCCGTAAAATGATCCAGCACGACAGGCACGCTCGCATGCCCCTGCTCGTCGATGTGCGTCAAGAAGAGCTGGGTATACGGTGAAAGCGCCTTCGACGAGAAAACGAGCCATTTTCCGTTGGGCGACCAGCTATGCCACGAATTCATGCGGTTCGTGTTGCATTCCAATCGCCGGGCTTCGCCGCCTTCGGACGGAATGATCCACAATTCGCTGTCGGGCTGCAACAACATGAAGCTCTTCGCCCGGCAAAAGACAATCCACTTGCCGTCCGGCGAATACTTGGGGAAGTAGTTGCTCATCCCGTTTCCTGAGGCCCCTTCCAACGGCTCGGCCTTGCCGCCTTTCCCGCCGTTGAACGGCACTCGCCACAACTCGAACTTGAAGGTCTTCTCACCGCTAAGAAATTCGCGAATATCTTCCGGCCGCGTCAATCCCCGTTGCTTCTCGCGGAATGCATCGGAGAAATATGCCGGAGCCTTGGCAAACACGAGGTATTTTCCGTCCGGACTCCAGGTCGCGTTCGTTTGCACGTAATTGGGATCGTCGGCGCCCGGCAGCGCGTGAAACGTTTTCGTCTCGCGATCGTAATACGCCAGAATCCCTTGAATCGGGAAGAACAACTGGCTGAATTCGAAGTCGTCTTTGGCGGCGAAGACCGAGCGATCCTTGACCGTGCTGATGACGTAACGTCCATCCGGTGAAACCTGCGAGAGCAACCCTAACGTCCCGCGGTTATCTTCCGGTTTGTAGTCGCTCCAGGTGATGATCTTCTCGTTGTCGAAGACCATCTCTTGCGATACGGGACTGATCACGTACGATCCCTTGTCACTGGCATAGTCGACATCCATTCCGAGCACATTGCCGTCGGTCGAAAATGAATGACAATTGCCGCACAGGGGCAGTTTCTCCAAAACGATCGGCGGTTGCTCCGGTGACGAAACCGGCCCGTAACGCCAACGGATGAATGCCGCCGGATCTTCCACCGCTTCGATGAACGGCAGATTGACTTCCCGGTAGAAGATGGGGGCCTCAACCGCATCGGGCGACGTCTGGAAGTGAACTTCCGCTCGTTCTAGAACCGTTGCCGAGCCGTCGTCGGCCAATGCCGCGATCGTTGCCGTTGCCGTCTGCCCGGTGGTCCGCCGTTTGATCGCCTCCCACAGTTTCACACTCGGCCGCCATTCGAAACCGTCGATTTCGACCTCGACCGGGTCTTCGCCGTCGCTGAAGGCGATGGTCAGCTTGTATCCGCCGACCCCGGGCTTGTCGTTACTCCACCAGAAGAGAGCCGGGGCAATGTCGGCGGGAAATACCGCTCCATCGAAGGGGTGCCGCCACCTCAACCCCTCAGCCTCGGGACATTCGGCTGGGGCAGTCCCCCCAGGAACTACTTCGTTCTGGCTGACCCTCACCCCCCACCAGGCCGCAACGACCAACATCCCGACGGCAAAGACCGCTCCCGCGATCAGCCGGGGGTGCCTTCGCCCCTTCCGCCCATCGGCAGCGGCGACTTCAGCGGCGGCATTCGATCGGCTGCGGTCGAGCGAAGGATGCCGTATCCGTTTTCTTTTCGGAGATTTGCGTGCCATGGTACTGTTGCCGTGAGGAGACGAGACGGGAATGCGTTCACCTGGGGGATTTGTGTTTGGGCGACACTATTAGAAGATTGTACACGATGCCTCCAGGAATATCCGCCTCGTGGGCCAAACGGCCCCTTTCGGCCGCTGGTGGAAACACAGGATTGCAAAATATTTGTTTCCTGAACCGGGGGGAATTACCCTGAGGGGCTGGGCCGCCGGGTCGCGCCCGAGACAAAACTGCGCAAGACTTTTTGCTTAATCACAGCATTCACCACGTGCAATCGGCAGCCGAGTCGCCATACAATAAACACCGTTTATGGTCTGCACCTTTGCGCAATGCGGCGGTATTGGGTCCTCGCAAAGCGACATCCGGGGGGCTTGGACCACGCATGTAGCGTGTCCCCCCGGCCGACGGCATCACCAGTCCTACCTTTTCGTGCATTCCACGGAGGTTGCTCCATGCGACGCTTATTGCCGGTATTGATCGGTGGAATCTTGTGTTGTCTGTTCGCCGGCCGGGCTCACGCAGCCGACCATCCCAACGTGTTGTTGATCATTTCCGATGATCAAGCATGGACCGATTACAGCTTCATGGATCATCCGGTGATCCGCACGCCGAACTTGGACCGCCTGGCGAAAGAGGGCGTAACCTATACCCGCGGCTACGTTCCCGATTCATTGTGCCGCCCTTCGTTGGCCACGATGATCACCGGCCTCTATCCTCATCAACACGGAATCACGGGTAACGATCCGCGATTACCCGATCCCAAAGTGCGAGGGATGACCGGACGCAGAAACCCGAAATACGCGAGGTATTACGAAACCCTGATGCATCGGATCGAGGAACACCCCACGCTTCCCCGATTGCTGAAGGAAGCGGGATACGTCTCGTTCCAATGCGGAAAATGGTGGGAGGGCAATCACCGTCGCGGCGGCTTCGATGAAGGCATGACGCACGGCGATCCCGCACGAGGCGGCCGCCACGGCGATGCCGGATTGACGATCGGCCGTCAAGGCCTCGATCCGGTCATCGACTTCATGGATCGAGCGGTCGCCGAAAAGAAACCGTTCTTCGTGTGGTACGCCCCGTTCATGCCCCACGCGCCGCACACCCCGCCGGAGGAGCTACTTGCAAAGTACCTGCCCAAAGCCCCGACGCCCGCGGTGGCCCGTTATTGGGCAATGTGCGAATGGTTCGACCAAACCTGCGGCGAACTGCTGGACTATCTCGACACCAAAGGCATCGCCGAAGACACGCTGGTCGTGTACGTGTGTGACAACGGCTGGATCCAAGATCCCGACACCCCGAACCGTTACGCCCCTCGAAGCAAGCGGTCGCCGTATGAAGGTGGAGTCCGTACGCCGATCATGGTTCGACGCCTGGGCCATATCGAGCCGCGATTCGACACCGAAACACCGGTCAGCAGCGTCGACCTTGCGCCCACGATCTTGAACGCCTGCGGCGTGGCCGTGCCGGAAAACCTGCCCGGTATCGATTTGCTCGACACCGACGCGTTGAAAGCCCGTAACGCGGTATACGGCGGCGTGTACGAGCACGACGTGGCCGACGTCGATCACCCGACCAAGAGCCTGCTTTATCGGTGGACGGTACAGGGCGAGTGGAAACTGATCGTGCCGAACCCCGTCAACGTCCCCGACGGAGTCGTCGAACTGTTCCATGTGACCGTCGACCCGCACGAAACCAAGAATCTCGCCGACGAGCATCCCGATCTCGTGCGCGAGTTGAAAGCCAAACTCGATGCCTGGTGGACGCCGTCCCCGTAAACGGACGTAAATCGTCGAAACGGGAACAGCCGGGGTACGAAGCCCGCTATCCAGCGAGCAGTTCACGTTGCGTCCGTTCGTGGCCCTTTCTCCATGAATTCAGCCGTGTGGCTCAAAAGGGAATGATCGTCATGATCCCGTATAAACATAGCGTCGATCGTTGGTGTGCCGCTCTGCTGATAACGGTCGCCTGTCTTTACGTTGCTCGGCCGGTCGTCGCCCAAGCGGATACGAAGGCGGAACGTCCGCCCAACATCGTTTTCATGTTGGCCGACGATCTCGGTTGGCGCGACACGACGCCCTACGGGAGCACCTTCTACGAAACGCCCAACATCATGAAACTGGCCGAACGCGGCATGCGGTTCACAAATGCGTATTCTGCCAGTCCCCTGTGCTCTCCTACCCGGGCGAGCATTTTGACCGGTCAAGATCCCGGGCGGATTCGATTCACGACGCCGTCGGGACATGTTCCCCAGGTGGTTCTCGACCCGATCGTGCCCGACCGGGCCGCGCCCCAACATCCCGTTACGACCCCGCAAACGCGCACCCGCCTGCCCAACGAATACGTTACCTACGCCGAACTGCTCAAAGAACGCGGCTACGCCACGGCATTCATGGGCAAGTGGCATCTTGGTCGCGATCCCTATCTGCCCGACAACCAAGGTTTCGACGTGGTCGTGGGCGGCCGCGAACATCCCGGACCGCCGGGCGGATACTTTGCCCCTTGGCCGTGCGACACACTCCCGAAAGTCCCCGACGGCACACACATCGACGATGCCATCACGACCGAGGCCGTCCGCTTCATCGAAGAAAATCGCGATCGTCCGTTCTTGCTCAATTTGTGGTTCTATTCGGTCCACGCACCGTTCGAGGCCAAAGAACCGCTGATCGAAAAATATCGTCAAAAAGCGGCCGCCGATCCCGACAACTTCCAGCGCAACCCGGTCATGGGCGCGATGATCGAAACGTTGGACGACAACGTCGGTCGTGTGCTCGACACGCTCGACCGGCTGGGACTGGCCGAGAATACGTTGATCATCTTTACCTCGGACAACGGCGGGAACATGTACAACCTCGTCGAGGATCTCGAGGTCACCAACAATGCACCGTTACGAAACGGCAAGGGCAACATCTTCGAAGGCGGCCACCGGGTTCCGCTGATCGTCACTTGGAAGGACCACATCACTCCCGACACGGTCAATGACCTGCCGGTTTGCTCGGTGGATTACTACCCAACGATCTTGGATCTACTCGACATCCCGCAACCGGAAAACCAGGCGTGCGACGGGCGCAGCATACTGCCAGCCTTCTTCGGTAAAACACTGCCTGCCGATCGGCCGGTCTTCTGCCATTTTCCGCATGCGCCGCCCGCGACGGGCAGCCTTTGGGCAACGAGTGTGCGGGTCGGTAACTGGAAACTCATCCGCCGCTACGGCGATGGACCAAACCAGACAGATCGGCTCGAACTGTACAACCTGGAAGAGGACATCGGCGAGCGAATCAATCTTGCGGCTCGATTTCCCGACCGCGCCGCAGAATTGAATCGGCTCATCGACGACTTCCTCGCCGACACGAAAGCCCTTGTTCCCAAGCCGAACCCTAATTACGTGCCCTCGTTTCTCGGCTGGACGGGCAACGAACTACTGGAAGTCCGCCGCGAGAACGACCTGCTGATTCTTGATTCCCGCGGTTCCGATCCCCAGTTGCGAAATCCCTACGCCGGCGGCCCCGCAGGCCGACGACGCATCGAGATCACCATCCGGGCCGAACAAGACGGGCGCTGCGATTTTTACTACGCCACACGGTCCAAGAAGATTTCGCCCGAAACCCGACTTTCGCAATCGTATGTCGGTGACGGGCAGTTCCACGTCTTGCGATTCGAAATCGAAATCGAAGAGCCGCTCCGCGAGCTGCGTATCGATCCATTGCAATCCAGCGGTCATGTCGAAATCGACCGCATTCGCATGATTCGCCGGCATGACCCGATACGCGCGATCGTCGAGCACGACTGGGAATTTTGATCCTTCCCCGGCACGTCCGCTCATTCGATCCCCCGTGAAAAACGGCACAACGGCGAGATTTTTGCCACATTGCACACGGTCGATTACAGTGATACACGGTCTGTGGTCGTTGCCTCACAGGCCGTGTTATTGCTTACTCGAAACACGAATGCTCACGGGGGATGGCTGTCATGACAGAATCGCTTCGTCAAAATCGGCGCACATTCCTGGAAACGACTGCCGCAGGGGCGGCCGCCGTATCGGTTCCCTGGATCGTTTCCGCCGCAGCCGCCGGTGCCGAAAATGCCGTACCGCCGAGTGAACGCATTCAATTCGGAGTGATCGGCATCGGTCCGCGGGCGACGTACGACCTTCAGGCGATGCTCAAGCTCTCCGACGTGCGTTGCGTGGCCATTGCCGATGTCCAGAAAACGCGCCGTGAAGCGGGCAAGGGCATGGTCGACGGCTTCTACGGAAACACCGATTGCCGCATTTACCGCGATTTCCGCGAATTACTCGACCG
Organism: Thermostilla marina; assembly: GCF_054657455.1. NCBI lineage: Bacteria > Pseudomonadati > Planctomycetota > Planctomycetia > Pirellulales > Thermoguttaceae > Thermostilla > Thermostilla marina. The sequence goes on from NZ_BAAHYR010000001.1 coordinate 3,931,819, forward strand.
GGACGACATCGACGCCGTGTTGATCGGCACCGGCGATCGATGGCATGCGACGGCTTCCATGATGGCGGCCGAGGCGGGTAAAGACGTCTACTCCGAAAAGCCGTGCGGCCTGACGATCGAGTTGTGCCAGAAGCTGGCCGACACGTTCCAGCGCACCGGGCGCATTTTTCAGGCGGGCACGCAACGGCGGAGCGTCCCCAACTTCCAATTCGCCGTCCAATTGGCTCACAGCGGAAAATTGGGCAAGATCCACACCCTTTATGCCTCGGTGTACGAACCGACGCTCAAGAACGACTGGCTTCCTCGGGAAGCGGCGCCTCCCGTCGAGGAGGTCGATTGGAACATGTGGCTCGGTCCGGCACCCTGGCGGCCGTTCAACCGCGAATATATCCGCGGCGGATGGCGAGGATACTGGGACTTCGACTCGGGCGCTCGTCTGCTCGACTGGGGGGCTCATACGGTCGATCAATGCCAATGGGCCAACCAGGCCGACGATACGATGCCCGTCCGGTACGAACCGGCCGAAGACAAGATCATCTGCCATTACGAGAACGGCGTGCGTCTGATCCTCGACTTTCTCAAGACACCTTTCGGCGATCGAAGCCCGAAGTTCATCACGGCATTGGGCACTTGTCCGGTTCGATTCGTGGGCGATGAAGGTTGGGTCGAAACCGGGGACGAAGGCAGAATCGAAGTCGACCCCACTTCGCTGAAAAGCGAGATTCCGCTTGAGGTGATGCGCACCCGCGGCCTCGATGTCGCCGCTCACGCACGCAACTTTTTCGATTGTGTGCGGTCTCGTGAGAAGACGGCCGCCAACGAAAACGTCATGCGACATTCCCATATCGCGTGCCATGCCGCGGCATTGGCCTGGGTACTCGACCGCGAGCTGACGTTCGATCCCAAGACCGAAACGTTCGATGACGCCGACGCCAATCGGCTGCGAAGCCGTCCGCTACGTGATTGGGCGGCCTGACGACCAAGCAGGTACGTTTTTACATACCGGCCGAGGCATTCGGCGTGCGTCGGGAACATCTTCGACCGGTCGGGGCTCGCGATGGACGTCAGAGCTTCCGGCCGGTTTCCCGTTCGATCGCGCGCAACTTGTAGATTAGTGCGCGGCGGCTGATGCCCAACTTCTTCGCTGCCTGCGTTCGGTTCCCGCCGCATTCCTCCAAGGTCGCCAGGATGGCCGCTCGCTCCATGGCGGACAACACGCCTTCCGGTGCTTCCTTCCGTGTGCCGGCGGTCGCCGCCACGTTGGGCGGGAGGTGTTCAGGCAAGATGACGTCACCGCGTGCCAAAAGGCAGGCCCGTTGTACGGCATTACGCAGCTCTCGTACATTTCCCGGCCACGAATACGCCAACATTGCGTTGGACGCCTGAGGCGAGAATCGCACCGGAGCCTTACGAAAACCGGCCGCGAGATGCCTCGCTAAAGGAAGGATATCTTCCCGGCGCTCCGCCAGCGGCGGCACGCGCACCTCGACGACGTTGATGCGGTAATACAAGTCCTCCCGAAACCGGCCCGCTTTGACTTCTTGCTCCAGATCGCGATTCGTCGCCGCAATCAAGCGGATATCGACACGCACCGGCCGATCTTCGCCGACGGGAGTAATCTCTCCCGACTCGAGCGCCCGCAGCAACTTCGCCTGCACGTGCAGCGGCAATTCACCGATTTCGTCGAGAAACAACGTCCCGCCGTCGGCAGCGCGAAAGACGCCTTGTCGCGACTCTTTCGCGTCGGTAAAGGCACCTTTCGCGTGTCCGAACAACTCGCTCTCGATCAGCGTCTCCGACAAGCCGGCGCAATTGGCGGTAATCATCGGCTTGTCGGCCCGAGTGCTCCAATCACGGACCAACCGAGCAACGACTTCCTTGCCTGCCCCGCTGGGACCAAGAATCAGCACCGGCGCGTCGGAAGGCGCCACAACGGCCACGGTTTCGAGCACCTTGCGGAAAGCGTCGGAACGACAAATCACATCGTCAGGCAGCGGCGGCAATTCGGGCGAATCCGTCTCTCCGGCAAACGCCTCCGGCACGTGCTCGCGGATCACGACCTTCAGCTCGTCGAGATCGATCGGCTTGATGAGGTAATCGTCGGCGCCTCGCTTGAGCGACTCGACGGCTTCGCGCACTTCCCCAAAGGCCGTAACCAACACGATCGGCACCGTCGCGCCTTCGTGACGCAATTTTTCCAACCACGCCGTCCCCGCCATCCCCGGCAAACGTACATCGAGCAAGATCAACGCAGGATCGACGGTCGTCAACACCGCTTCAGCCTCTTCCGCCGAACCGGCCTCTTGGGGAACGAAGCCCAGCGACGACACAACATCAGCGAAAAGCCGGCGGTGTTCCGGCTCGTCGTCGACAATAAGAATGACGCCCTTCGGTGGTCCCGGTAGTCCGCTCATCGGCTCCCTGATCGGTAAGTCATGTCGGCAACGGCTCTGTTTCGGTCTTAGGGAATCTCGGCGACGGAAGTTCGAGCGCAAACACGGCGCCTCCGCCGTCGCGGGGAGTATAGGTCACGCTTCCGCCATGCGCTACGGCAATGCGACGGACGATCGCCAATCCCAGTCCCGTTCCGTCGCTGCGTGTCGTGAAGTACGGCGTGAAGAGTTTCGGCACATCGTCCGGCGGAATCCCCGGTCCGCGATCGGCGACCTCGACCCGGACACCGCCCGTCGGCGTGCGCGACACCTTGACGTCGATCCTCGATTCCGGCGGCGCGAAACGCGATGCATTGTGAACCAGGTTGAACACCGCTTGCCGAAGCAACTCGACGTCGGCAAATACGCGTTCGACATCCTCGGCCACTTCTACACGACAATCGATATTCCGCGATTCCAAGTCGGACGATGCAAGCGTACGCACTTCTTCGAGCAACTCTCGGATGTCGATCGACGCGAGTTTCGGCCGGCAAGGTTTCGTAAACGACAAGAACTGGTTGATGCGGGCGGTGATACGGTCGCACTCTTCGACGATCGTTTCGGCTCGCGTCTTTTCCTCGGGGGTTGCACTTTCGTCAGCTATCCGCTGTGCCCAACCGCGAACGATGCCCAGCGGATTGCGCGTCTCGTGGGCCAATCCTGCGGCAGCCTGGCTCAGCTCTCGCCAGTGTGCCGCCCGGGCCTCGGCGAGTTGACGTCGTTGCTCCGTTACGGCCAACCGTGCCAACGTGAACGCCATTCCCCAAAAAACCGAAAGCACAAGGCAGCCTGCAATCGCGACGGCCGACCGAAGACGCACCGACCTACGACACGCCTGATCGTACGGTTGTCGATCCACAAGCATGACACAGCGCAGCGTCCCGCCTTTGAAGGGAGGGGATGCGTTTCCACGCGCCATGCGTCCCCAACCCGGTCCCCGCGGACCACCGGGCGTCGGCGACGGCAACTCGATATCCGCGACATACGACAATCCCGCGTCGGTCAAGCGCACACCGGGCTCGCCGAAAGGAACCTTCACGTCGGCATCCCCGGCTCCCAGCAGGCGTTCGCCGTCGGCATCGAACAAGGTAATGCGGATCACGTCGCGCGTGGCGACCAGCTCGTCGAGAAAGATCCCCAATTGCTCGTCGAAGAATTCACCGAGTCGCCGATGCGACCGCAGCCCGCCCGATACGGCGTGATAGATCGTCTCGGCCCTCCGTTCGAGACTTTCGCGAGCCGCCGCTGTGTCGTCACGATATTCGTGCCATTGCCACATCGCCAAAACGGCGCATAACAACAGCAGCAATGCGAACGAAAGAAGCTCGAATCGTTTTCCTGTGAATCTCGCTTTCATGGAAGGCTGCCGTCGACCCTGCTTGCGATTCGAGCTGTGTGAACTGTTTCACAAACGTCCGCGGAAGGCAACGTCACCCCGCCGGTCCAAAACCGGCGGGGATCGCATCGCAACAGCCGTGTTCCCAGTTGCGGGAATCCTTCCCGATTGTCGCAGATTCCGTTGTTGTTTGCACCGACGAACGGCACTTACCTTCCTCGGCCGTATCCGCCCCGCATGCCGCCGGGGCCGCGCCCTCGGCCGCCGATTCCGGCGGCAGCCCCGCGACCAAACCCTCGACCTTGTCCCATGCCGGCACCGGGAGAGAATCCGTACGGACAACGCCCTGCGGCCGAACCGCCTCGCCCGGCCAATCCGGCACCGTACCCCGCACCGGCTCCTCCGGCGCCGACTCGACTGCGTGCTTGCACGGGGCCGCCGTACGGACAGAAACCTTGCACCTGCACACCTGCGTTCATCTGCGTGCGCAATTCGGCCAATTGCGACCGCAACGAAGCGATCTTTTCTTCATCGGGCTGGGGCTTGGCTTGCTCGGCCAGCAACGCCGCGATCGTGCGATGCCATTCTGCCCGCACCTGGACATCCTGCGCCGCCGCTTTGGCCGCAGGTGCACCTTTCGGCGCTTGCTGAGCGTGAACGTTCCCCGACGTCGTCCAAACCAGCACACCTGCGATCACCCAGAATACCATTTTCCGGAACATGATCCGACCCTCCGTCAAACGTGACCTGCCGAAACGGCCGCCGCACCCGCTCGGGAGGCTATCCTCGACCGCTTCTTGCGAAAGAATGTCGATGCATGTTCCGTACCAAAGTTGAAAACGGCCCAAATCGCGGGATTTCGCGAGGACACCGCGCAAATTTTGCACACGACGGCCTTTCGGCCTGTGAAGAAGACGGCACGCCTGATCAGCCCCACCCCGGAAACATCACGCTCGCCGACGACACTCAACGACTTGGGTCTCTGTTACGATCAGATCGACGCGCTGATCCCGCTCGTCGTGCGGCACGGCATCGACAATCTGGCAATCGAAGGCGATCGCTGCGCGGACGGCATCGGATGCCGACGGCAAGAACCGATCGTAATAGCCGCCGCCGTGTCCTAACCGATACCCGCGGCGATCGAAGGCCAAGCCCGGAACGACGACTAAATCGATTTCCTCCGGCGCAATGCGTCTGTCCGGCGATGCTCGCAGGGAGGTAGGCGGCTCGTCGATGCCGAACTCTCCCGGCACCAGCTCATCGAGCCGGCGACAGTCGAACACGCCCAATTGTCGTCGAGGCAGACAGAACGGCACACCCACCCGCTTCCCTTCCCGCAAGGCGGTTTCGATAAGCGACCGCGTTTCGACTTCGTGCGGCATGGCGACGAATACGAACAACGTGCGGGCGTCCCGATAACAGTCCAGTCGTACCAGCTTATCGACGATCCGAGCCGAACGGCCTGCACGGTCCTTCACCGATGCCGTCAACGACCGCATGCGTCGGCGCAAGATGCGTTTCTGATCTTCGAGGCTTTCTTCGGGCATTGTTTCTTCGATGCGGACAATCGAACACAAATCGCACGAGATGCCGATCGGCAATCGTACCTATCCCAGCGGGGCCAGGACGGCAGCCCACCGGCCGATTGATTGTCATAAAACACCGGCCGAACGTCCATCGAGGAACATTCGGCCGGTGATTTCTCTATCGGACTCCGTCGCGATTATCGATCGGAATCAGATGTCGGTCCAATTGCCGGTCGTAATCAGGTAGTCGACCGCCGCCTCGACCGACTTCGTATTGTGCGGGCTTCGGCCTCGGGCCGTCACCTTGTCGAAATCGGTCAGCAGCGTGTAGTACGAGATCAAGGCGTTTTCGATCTCGACGTAATCGACGGTGGCGTGCAGATGATCGACGCCGCTGGAGTCGTTCAGTGTGGCGACGTCGTAGCCGCCGCGACCGTAAGCGTAGACCGCATCGAACAGCTTGGCACGGATGTTGTATCCGTCGCCGACCAGGCGAGCGTACCACCATTCATTGGAGAACCGATCGTTGCCCGAGCTGCCGAACATCCGGGCGACGTCGTAACCGCCGTACACCGAGTAGGTGTGTGCGTACTCGAATCCCTTCGCCCGAGCGTAGTAGCCGCTGCTATTGTAGATCTTGGCATACTCAGGCGTCATGATGGCGGTTTCGTTACCGGACGAGTCGTACAAGTGGGCCACGTCGACACCGCCGTAGCGGGCGTAGCCGTGGACATAATCAAAGCCCTTCGCCCGGACGTAGTAGTCCGACGCATACGGGTCGGTCCCGGCGTACATCTTGGCGAACGCGGGCAGAGCGACGAACGAATCGTTGCCGGCCCGGTCGTACAGGTGGGCCACGTCGACACCGCCGTACCGCGAGTAGCCGTGGGTCCACTTCATATCGACGACGGTCGTCGAATAACCGGGGCCGCTCAAGGTGGTACCGGCAGGCGTGCTGATCATCACGTCGTTGCCGGGCGAGTCGTACATACTCGCGATGTCCATCGCACCGCCTTGGCCGTCGACGGAAACCGTCTCGACGTTCAGCACGTCGATCCGCGAATCCGGCGTAATCAACCGTGCATAACCGGGACGACCGAAGAAGTTGTCATCGCCGGTGGTGCCGACCAACATCGCGGTATCGTCACCGCTTTGCCCGTCCACAGTGATCCGCTCGACGCCGTTCACCTCGTGCGTGTAACCCGGACCGGTCAACACGGTGCGACCGGGTCGCGAATCGAGGTCGTCGTCGCCGGCCGAACCGATCAGCGAGGCGGTATCGTTGCCGTTCCCGCCGAACACGACGACTCGCTCGACATCGTTCGCCGTCGCCGTCAAACCGAGCGTATTGAATACGGCCGAAGTCGGGCCGATTTCGAACGTTTCATCGACCGTCGTTCCCGTGAAGCTGACGGTGTCCAGTCCACCATCGGCATTGAAGACGATCTGGTCGATGTCGGCGGCCGCATAATCGTACTGTGTGCCGTTGACGACCACACGATACGTGCTGCCCAAGACGGTGACGCTCAATTGATCTTCGCCGGGGCCGCCGGTGATCGTCAACACACGACCGGCCAGGCTGACGTCGGCCGTCGATTGGACGATATCCAACGCGTAATCTTCGACCTCACCATCGGTCGCAAAACCGACCGGCGAATCGACGCCTTGACTGCTCAATCGGAATCGAGCGTAAGTCTTGCCCAGATGCGCATCGACCGGGATATCGAACGTGAGTGCGTTCGCACCGGCCGAAACGGCCTGTCCGGCGAAGATCCGCTCGCCCGCGTCGTCCCAATCGCCGTCGGCGTTGAAGTCGACCCAGGCATCGAGCTTGCCGCTGCCGCTGGACATGACCGTCAATCCGACGGTACCGCCGCGAACGAGATCACCCGCGAAGATCACGCCGTCTTCATCGTCCGATGTGAGCGTGTCGTCGCCGTCGGCATTCGCCGTCGGTCGGCCGTCGCCCTCGGTATCCCACAACGCACCGAGTCGCAGACTCGATTGCAGGTGCCGCGCGCCGTTGTCGGCCAACAGGGTCGGGTACGGCGACGGTGCGTCGCCGAGGTCGAGATTGCCGTCGTCGTTGTAAATCCCGACGGTCGCCTGAGTATCGTCCAACACGGCCAGGTTCGAACCGGTCAGGTTCACCAGGAAGTATTCGTCGGGTTCGATCTTCAGGTCGCCGACCACCTCGAGCGAAACTGTGGTCGTGGCCACCGGCTCGAATTCGCGAGCAACGACGATCTCGTAATTGCCCGACTCGTACGACCGCCACACCACCAAATCCTCGGTGATTTGTGGATACCAATCGTAGGCACCGTTCCGGGAGATGTTCCGCGGCAGCTCATTCCGAGACAGGTTACGGTACATGACCTCCCAGTTGCCGCCCACGAACGAGTGCCACACCAAGCGATCACCGGCCAATTGCGGCAGTTCGTCGATTCGGACGTTGTCCGAGATATTGACCGGCACGGCACCCAAGGCCAGGTTCGCGACGTAGATTTCAGAATCGGTCCCGTCGCTGCCTTGCCAGGCTACGTTATCGCCGGAAATCACCGGGTGAATGTCGTCGGTCGTGTTGTCGGTCAGCACGGTCGTCGTGTCGGCCGCGATGTCGTACAACGCGATCTCGAAGTCGGTCCCGTCGAACTGTTCCCACACGACGCGATCGCCGTCGATCTGCGGCAAGCGATCCTCGTGCGTGTTGTTCGACACCTGCCGTACGGCGCCGCCGGTGTACACGTAGATTTCCGTGTCGAAACCGTCGTCGCCGTACCAGGCCACGTTTCGTCCCGAAACCACCGGCAGGTAGTCGGCGGTGCTGTTGTTCGAGATGTTCACCGGCCCGGTGTGGCTCGCCAGATCGTACAGGTAGATTTCCTGGTCGCTGCCGTCGTTACCCCACCAGACCACCAGCTCGTCGGAGAGCTGCGGGTTCTTGTCGTCGGTGGCGTTGTCGGTCAAGCGAATGGTCGTGTCGGCGGCAATATCGTACAGATAGATTTCGTAGTCGTTGCCGTCCGACCCGGCCCAGGCGACGTAATTCCCGTAGATCGCTGCGAACCGATCGTTCGTCGTGTTGTTCGTCAGCCGACGGGTAGTCGTGCCGTCGAACAGGTAGATCTCCCAATCCTGGCCGTCGTAGGTTTCCCACACGACGCGGTCTTGCCAGACGTTGTAGTCGTAGTCGTTCACGCTATTGCTGGTGAGCAGCTCGATACCCCAAGTGGGAACCGGCACGCCCTGCGGCGTGAACGTGACCGTCCCCGTTGCCGGGATGTAGTCGCTGTCGGCCGTCGTCGCCGTGCCGTCGGCCGTCGCGTAATCGACGGTCACCGGGGCCCCGAACGAATCGGTCAACTCGAGCGTGACGTTCACCTTCGTCGTGCCGGTGTCGCCTTCGGCCACAGCCGTGTCGACGATCGACACGTGCGGGATCTTGAAGTTCCCGAAGTTGACGTCGGCCAAGTCCTCGCGCGAAGTCAACGTGACGGTGTACGTTCCGTCGTCGTTTCCGTGCGAGGTGACGTCGGTGATCGGGCTGGTTTGCGGGTCGAAGATCGACGTCGGGCCGATCAAGGTGATGACGTCGCCTTCGGCGCCGGCGGTGATCGCCACGACGCCCGAGTTGTTGATCGCGTCGACGATCGAAGCCGCCACTACTCCGGCACTATCGGCCGTCGTAAACGGAACGGCGATGTTGCCCGAGCCGACCACGCCGTCGTTATCGAACTCGAACACGGCTGTTGCCGTGCCGTCCGACAGCGAGAACGTCGCACCGTCGGTGAGAAGCGAACCGGCCGCCGCGCGGAGGTGTCGTGTCTGACCGTCGGGCAACACAACCGACGAATCGGGCCGCGTCTGGATCCACGAAGCATCGGGCAGAATCTCGCGGACCGTATATTCGCCCGCGAACAATCCGGTGAATTCGTAGTAACCGGTCTCGTCGATACCCGGCGTCGCCGGATCGTCGACCTGCGTCACCGTCGACGGCTCGTCGATGTCGAGCACGCCGTTGTTGTTCAGGTCGATGAAGACCGTCCAACCGGCCAATCCCGGCTCGACACCCAACGGATCGCCCGTGTTCGGATCGAACCGGAAGGCATACTGCCCTTGAGCCATCAAGTCGGCCAATCCGGTCGCATCGGACGGACGCGCGACACTCAGGAAATCGGTTCCGTTGCCTGCATCGTAGCCGATCTGAGCCCCCGGCGCCCCGAACCCGTTGATGCCGAATCCGTCGCCGGTGGTCCAGTTCATGTCGAAGTAGTTGAAGACGACGATGTCGCCGCCCGGATCGTCCTCGATGTACAACGAGAACGTATTTTGCTTGTCGGCGTGGCGGTCGAAGTATCCCACGTCGATCCAGTTCACCTGAACGACCGGGTTCCCGCGAACGCTGGTGCCGGTGGCGACACGGACTTGTCCGCCCGCGCGAGTATCGGCGTCGGCCCAGAACGGCGCCAGCACGGCTTCGCCGGTCGGGAAGGAACCGTCACCGAACGCACTCACCGGGTTCGTGAACGAGACGACGCCGTTCGTCGATACGTACATCCGATCAAAGGCTCGACCGAAGAACTCGAAGTCGAATCCCAGATCGATCGCGCTCGACACGGCGTCGTCCGCCGGCGGCAACACGACGTCACCGGCGTTCACCGGTAGCAACGTCACCGGAGGCACGACGTTGCTGGGTTGCTTGTCCCAAACACCGTCACCATCCAGGTCGTTGAACTTGTAACCGCTGATCGACGCTTCACCCGCGATGACGGTCACCAGGTAGTCTTCGACCTCGCCGTCGGGTACGGTGGCGGCCGAAGCCGGCGTCGAGTACGTTAACCCTTGCTCGTGGCTGAACCGGAAGCGTGCGTAGGTATCGGCGGTCGCCAAGTCGCGCGGCACGCGGAAAGTCAACACGTTCGCTCCGGCAGCCAAGGCCTGATCGACGAAGATTTGTTCGCCCGCGTCGTCCCAATCGCCGTCGGCATTGAAATCGATCCAAGCGTTCAAGTATCCGCCGTCGGCCGAAGCCGTCACGGTGACGGTCGCCTCCTGACCGGTTCGCAACGGCGTGTTGAAGATCACACCGTCTTCATCGGCCAGGTTGTCGGCATCGTCGCCGTTGGCGCTTGCGCTGGGCAAACCGTCATCTTCGTAGTCGGCGATCTGGCCGAGGTAGAACCCGCGGACCACCTGGTGTCGCGCCCCGCCGTCGGCCGCCAAGGTCGGATACGGCGCGGGTGCGTCACCGAAGTCCAATGGAGCGTCGACGATGTTCACATCGTAGTCTTCCACCTCACCGTCGATCGCCGCACCGCCGTGCCCCAGCCCCGATTGCGTACTCAACCGGAAGCGAGCATACGTGTGCCCCAGTTTGGCATCGGCCGGTACATCGATCTGGGCCGTGAACGTGCCGTCGGCCGTTACCAACAAATCGGTCAGTACCTGCTCACCCGCGTCGTCCCAATCGCCGTCGGCGTTGAAGTCGACCCACGCTTGCAGATAGCTGTCGGCGGTCACCTGCGAGGCGGTCACTTCGACCTCGACGATACCGCCCGGCACAAACGCATCGAGGAAGCGGATACCGTCCTCGTCGTCCACACCGGTCTCGTCGTCGCGCAGGGCCGTCGTGCTCGGCTGGCCGTCGACCTCCGGATCGACCTCGGCTCCCAGGATGGGGCCGTTGCCCAGCTTGTGGCGGGCGCCATCGGTCGTCAGCGTCGTGCCGTACGTATCGGGGGCGTCGCCGAAGTCTTCGTGGAAATTCACCAGTTGCACCTGGTAGTCTTCCACCTCACCATCGTCCGCCACGCCGGTGGGCAGCAATCCGCCGGTACTGCTGAAGCGGAACCGGGCGAACGTCGCTTGTGCCGTCAATCCGGCGGGAGCGGTGATCACGACGTGGTTTTCGCCGGCGGTCAACGCCAAGGCGTCGAAGATCTTCTCGCCCGCATCGTTCCAGTCGCCGTCGGCATTGAAGTCGACCCAAGCGTCGAGGAAACCGTCGGCCGAGGCGATGATCGTTGCGTCGGTATCGCCGCCGATGAGAATTCCGGCTTGGATCAACACACCATCGTCGAAGGTGTCGCCGGTGGCCGTCGCATTCGCGTTGGCGTCCGGTTCGCTGCTGACGGCCGAACCGAGGTAGAAGTTCGGTGCCAAGATGTGCGCCGCACCGTCGTTCAATTCGTACGACGGGTACGGAGCGTCCGGCGCGTCCCCGAAGTCGATCCCGGCCACATTCACCAGGAAGTAGGTCGAACCGTCCGGCCGGTTCGCTTGCAGCGGGTTGTTGGCGATGTCGCGGATCGCCTGGTTGTCCAGCTCGATCTTGTACTCGCTGCCGATCGTCCAGACGCCCGACGCCGGGATCAAGGTGATCACGTTGTCGGTCGGCAGGTAGTTGAAGAAGTAATCGGAATCGAGGGTCAACTCGACGCCGTCGCGGTACACCTTCACGGTATCCGGCGTGACGGTGTCGTCGTCGATGCCCACACCTGCGTCGGTCAACTGCACCTGGAACTCGAACAACCGCTGACCGGCCACGAAGACGTCGTACGGTGCCGGATCGCGGTCGACACCGGCCAGATCGTTGTCCAACGGTTCGATGATTCCGGCGGTCGGACCGCGGAAGTCGACACGGTCGATCGCCCCCCGATCCTTGAAGACACTGAAACCACCACCGGAAGCCGGGTTGACGTCGGGATCATCCTTCCGCAACTGGCCGTACAGGTCCACATCGGGTGAGATGATCGGCGACACCGGAATACCGACCGGGTTGAGAATCTGGTTGAAGTACGCTTGGCGTTCCTCCAACGAATCGACGGCACTGTCGATGACTTCCGATCCGCGGTCCGGATAGAAGTTCTCCTTGGCCGGATTGACGAACAACGGATCCGTCGGTTGCAACAACCGTGCAAACGTCCCGACGTTCGTCCCTTGCGTATTCTGGGTATTCGACTGATAGACCATGCCGCCCAGAACCACGCCCTGACCCAGCGAGCTGGCATCGACGCGCACACCCACGTTCAACCCGGCGACGATGTTGTTCAACAACGTCGGGCTCGCGTTGTTCGAAACGTCGATCCCGATCCCCTTCGGCGTCGTGTCGCCGTAGATCGTATTGTTCACCACGCGGGTGAAGGGGACCGCACCGGTCGGTTGGCCGGTTTCTCCGCTGATCGAAATGCCGGTTTGACCGCTGAAGGCCACCAAGTTGTTTTCGATCAGCACACCGCCGACCAACTGGTTCGGGGCGTTCATCGTGCGGCCCGAAGCCGGGTACGGTGCGTTCGAACCGGGCTCGCGAGCGGCCGGGGCCACGACAATGCCCGTATCGGCCGAGTGGACGATACGGCTTTGCTCGATCGTGATCTGACCCTTTTGCCGCTCGTGGTTCTCGTCCCCGCGTCCGAAGATCGAACCGGCGGTCGCCTCGGCGGGAATGTCGTCGACCGGACCGAACACGATGCTCGGCAACCCCGTCACCTCGACCGCATCGATCAAATCGACGCGATCGCTGGTCAAGATCGACGTCGCCCGGACATCGAACATGCCTTCCTGGAACGCGTAATTCACGGCGTCGGCGATCAGGTTGGCAATATCGGCGGCACCGTCGGCGGCCGTGAAGTAAATCGGCACGGCATCCGTTCCGCCGCCGATCCCGATCTCCGGATCGATGAACACGAAGTTCACGGTATCGACGCCGTCGTAGATGCTGAAGCGATCGCCGTGGGCGATATCCACTCCGGCAGGTGCCTGAAGCACGACCGACGTCGACATGCGGTCGTTCGTATCGAAGGTTTGCACCAAGCCCATCCAGTCGGGCGGGAAAAACGGCACGGGCCGCAAACCGTAATCTTCACCCCGGCGAATTTCCAACTGGTACGAACCGGTGGTAACGATCGGAACCGCCGCAGTGAAGAAATCGAACCCCGTGTTGTTTTCGGGCGCCGACGTCACCATCTCGCCGCGCTCCGCGAACCCGATGATGATGTCGTCGATGTACACACCTTCGTGCGAGTTGTCTTGACCGCGTCGGAAATCCCGGAACCGACCGGCCGGATCGACAGGCAACGAATTCGAGTGCCCCAGCGGGCCGGGATCGACGACCGTGTGACCGATCAAGTTCAACTCGGCCACATCGTCGTAACCCACCAGTTGCAGCGGCTGGAAGGTCGTGATGCCGCCGTTCTGCGAGAAGGCGTTCGTCGCCCCCGGCGTGAAGAACAGGTTTTCACCGTTATCGACCGTCTCACGCACGACCACCTGGTACCCGGCCGCGTTGTCGACCCACGCTTGCAGGTCGGCAGGGTACTGCGCGTTGATTGCGTCGGCAATCGCCTGGGCGGCCTCGTACCGCGTCCCGAACGGGCCGACATTGAACACGAAGGGGGTTCCGTCGCTCGCCCGCGTGATCGTACCGGCGAGGTTCCGACCGACGGCATCCTCGGTAACAGCGATCCGAACTTCGGCCATCGGGGTGTCGTAGTTCGTGCCGCTGACGTACCGGCTGACGTAGTTTTCGTCCCGCTTGATGCTGGTCTCTTCGTACGTACCGCGCGTCAGGGCCGTGTTGCCCGGGTCGAAGAAAGTCACGGGGCCGCTCAATTCGACGCTGCCGTTCGGGCCGACCGTCGCGGTAACCTGCCAGGTTGCGTCGGAGACTGCCGTCTGGTTGTTGATCGCGTTGATGATCGCCGCGGCCACCTGGCTCGAACTGGACATCCCGGCGATGTTGATCACCGTACCGTCGGGATTCGGCATGAATCCAGAGGCATCGAACGTGAAGACGACGGTGCGGTAAATCCCGCGGGAATCGACACCGCGAACGGCGAACTTTTGACCGTGCCACGTGGCGTCCGGCGTTGCCGGAATGATCCGATCGGCACCGGTGAACCGTTGGTTGACGACTTTCGCGATAACCTGCGACACTTCGTCGGCGGTCATATCGCCGTTGACAGGCACGGGAACGGCGGCAGGATTGGTCAACGTGCCGGGGGCGTCCCCGAAGACCGTCAGCGTGGGCACCGGATCGGCAACCACGTCGACGGCTCCCTTGAGGAAAATGCGTCCGTCGACAGCGTAGGGCACCACGTCGGTATTCGCCCCGATCGCAGCGCTCAACGCGGCCACGACCTCGCTGGTCGCCATGTCGTCGGTAATCGCAACGGGAATGTTCCCCAAGGCGACGTTGCCGTCCTTGTCAAATTCGAACACGGCGACCGTTCCGTGACCGTCGTCGATCGTGAGCGTTTCGCCGTCGGGAATCTTCCGTCCGGCCGCGTTCGGTACGAACACGCCGAAGCCCTGATCGAACTCGAACCGAACACCGTCGATCGTAAAGCCGGTATCGGTGAGCGTCAGCGAACCGTCCGGCAAATCGGCGGCCAGCGCACCGTCGACGACGTCCGAACCGGCGACTGCCGAGATGATCTCGCCGGTGGTGAAAAGGTCGCCCACGTTGAAAGCGCCGGCCGTACTGAAATCGAACCGCAATCGCAGGTTGTCCATACCGGCCCAACGACCCAAGTTCACGCGGGCTTGTCGCCACTGCGTATTGCCCGGCGTATCACCGTCCACCAGGTCGTTGATCACGCGATTCGGATCAGAAGGCGTTTCGAGATCGGCGCCGATCAATGGGTTGTTGAAATCGTTATTCGTTCCCAAAAGCTCCCAATTAGCGCCGTCCGCCGAAATGTACACGCGGAATCCGTCGTAGTCGTCGGTATTCTGCGTTTCCGCCCGGTACGTGAAGTACAGCATCGGTTGGTCTTGGGGCGTATAGCCTTTCAGGCTGAACGTTCCCGAGACCAACGAGCCGTGGGCCCCGCCGGGCATATCATAGGTCTGATAGAACTCGCCCGGATTCGTGTTCGGGCCATTTCCATATTCCGAATCGGCAAACGGCAATGGGTCGATGCGGTTACCCGAATCGTCCAACCCGAAGTACCAGCTCGTACTGCCCGACTTTCGAGTGCCGTAGGTGGAATTCCCACCGTAGCCCATCGAGGCCGTTCGGCTGGTATCGTAGGTCGCGTAGATCCCGTGACCGTCGTCGCCGCCGCGTTCGTTCGTACGATGCCACAGGTTGTAATCGACCGGCGAGAACGCGATACCATGTGTCGCCCCCGTCCCGGTGTTCGTCCGCGTCGCACCGTCGACAAAGATGGGCTGGAGATTGCCCTCGTAATCGAAGGCGTAGGTGCGTCCAAAGCTATCGACGCCGAAGAGCATGTTCTGGTACTTGCCCTGCTCGACGTGTCCGGGCCCGGCAGTCAGGCCCTGGAATCGGACCGGGGCACCGTTCTCGTCGACGACCTGAGCGATGAATTCCATCCGCGGACCGGCACCGTCAATCTTGAAGATCCGCGGGTAGCTGTTCTGCGGGCGTGCGACGCCGAATCCCTCTTGATTGAGATTCGTAATCCGATACAGGCCGCCGGTGTCGGTCACGGCGTACATCGTGTACCCCACCCCGTTTTCGTTCGGGGCGTAGGCCAGGCCGGTCACGTTTCCGCCGACGCCTTCGCCGTCGAAGTCGAACGGCGCCGAGTACGTCACGTTCAGCGTCACCGGATTGACGAGGTTTGTCGGCGTCGTGAACTCGACCGACCCCGCAAACGCCGTCGCGCTCACTAGGAAGTTGGGATCGGCAACACCGTTGACAGCCGACGCCGTTGCGGCGGCGACATCCGGGGCTCGATCTTCGGCCGACACCGGAATACGCACCCGACCGCCGCCGACACCGGGGCCGCTGCCGGCTCGGACGGTAAACGCCGGGGCCCCCGAGAAGTCGACCGAAGTCGCCGTCCCGAAGGTGAACCGATCACCGTTCCCGTTCAGTTGACCGGTGTTGCCGGCCGTCCGATGGGCATAGCCCACGTTCACGCCCGGCACATTCGCTTCGACGGTGTTGACGATCGAGCTGCCGAATTGTCCGGCCAAACCGTAGGTCAGGTTCCAGGTTTCTTCGAAGGGAACGGCGATCCCCGAGGTCGTTCCCCAATCACCTTCCAGAGTCAGCAACCCCGGATCGAATTGGAATGCGATTCCGTTGACTTCTTCGTTTTCGAGCGTCACTCGATTGTTGTTGGCACGCGCGATCACGTTGAAGTCGGTCACCGAGGTGATCTCGTTGGCCAGGTTGAGAGCCAACTTTCCGGCGCTGTCGCTGTTGGTGAATCCGACGGGAATGCTGCCGGATCGCGTATTGTTATTGTTGTCGAACTCGAAGTCGTAGAACACAACGTTGTTATTTGCCGGATCGCGTCCCGTCACCCGCACGACCACGCCGTCCAAGGCGGGTGAGGCACCGGGCAGCACGATCACCGGTCCGCCCTCGAACTCGAACAGCGTCCCGTTCACGCTGAACGTATCGCCGTCGCGGACATTTGCCGCCCCGGCCGGCCCCAAGCGGACATCGAACCCCGTATCGTACTCGAACGTGTACGAGGTGGGCGTGCCGCCGACGGTCGTCGTCACGGTAACGATATCGCCGTCCTGGATATCCGACGGATTTGCCGCGTAATTGGGGACGGTTTGCGTTACATCGGTAGTGAACAGCGTGGGAGCTGCAACCAATTGTCCCAAGGGCTGGATATTCGTCCCCCACTTGTTATCGGTCCCTTCGCCCAGCGTGTCGGGCGTACCGTCGGCATTCAGGCGATAGATCAGGTTATGCCGCCACGGCATCGCCCGCCCGGAGTTGTCATTTCGCAAGTCACCGACGATGTAGACGTACCGGTTGCCGTCGGGCAGGTGCTCCATGGCACCAATGAACTGGAAGCCGCCGCCCGGATGAACCTCGATCCCATTCCCTTGGTTGTTCAAACGGTATTCGACGATGTTCACATCTTGACTGGTCAAGAAGTTGCGGGCATCGCCGGTATCGAGCCGGCGATACACGACCGGCGGTTGGCCGTTTCCGCCGCCGTCGGGGTCCTGCCCCACGGCGATGGCGTACAACCGGCCGTCGTTCCGCATGGCGATATCGCCGTAGCGGTACGGACGCCCGCCGCCGGTACCGGTCGAATCGGGCAGGTCGCCCGTGTCGGTCACGACCGTCTCTCGTTGACCGGTGAACGGATCGACCGTGTACAGATCGGTGTTCGTATTCGTGTAGAGGATCACGTCGCCGAGCGTGAACTCGTCGGGATACAGCTCCAAGCGAGAGGCCGGTACGAACGAATCGGGGCCGCTGTTGACGTGTTCTTCGACAATGCGGTTCACCGAGTCGATCGGTTCGCGCCGCGTCAGCGGGTTCGAATCGTTGAGGGCCTGCGGAACCGCCAGCGTCGACGTGACGGCAATGTAGTAGACCTGCCCGTTGCCTTCGGGCATCGTCACCGTGCCGATGAACGGATCGCGGGCGCCGACCGAACCGCGGTCGAGCTTTTCGATCGTCATCGTGTCGAGCGGATCGGGCTGGTCGTCGCCGACGTTCGAATTCTCACCGGTCAGAATCAACCGACCGTTCGAATCGAACACCCACATGCTCAAGTCGGGACGGGCCATCCCGTCGGCGTAGTCGATATCGAAGATCGCCGACCACAGCGAACCGGCATCGTTGATCCCGCCGATCGACTGGATGCCTTCGTAATCGACGCTCACGCGATACCAATCGACGTCGGTCGCGCCGGAAAGTGCTCCGGCCAGCGAGATCGTGCTCTGATCGACCGCCAACAGATTGCCGATGTCTTGTGCATTGGCAAACGAATCGTTGTTTGCGGTCGTTTCCGAGGTTTCGCCCAACAGCGGATGATGTTGCGGGAAGCCGAGCACTTCGACGCCGTCGGTGGCGTAACGGATATCGGCATAGCGGACCGTCGAACCGGCGACTTCCTGCATCTCGCGGATACGAATCTGCATCTGGTATTCGCCGGCCGTGTTCGCCAGATTGACCAGACCGCTTTGCAGCGTGTTCAATCCCACGTGCACGCCGTCGATGGCCACATCGCCGCCCGAGAGACGGGCCGACAGCTCGAGCTGCTTCGAAGCCGCTGCTCCGTTGATCGACGCGACGATTGCGTCGGCCACGTCGGCCGCAAGCATTCCGTCGTTGATCGCCACGGCCACCGCGTTCGGATCGCTGAGGGAACCGTCCTTGTCGAATTCGAAGACGACGGTCTGGAAGGCATCGGAGACCAAGAACCGGGCGCCGTCGGCCAGTTGGTTTCCGGGCTTGATTCCGCCGATCTTCAGATTGCTGCGCACACGCACGTAGTACGTGCGAACTTCGCCTTCTTTACCCGGCAAGACCAGACGCATGCCGGGATCCCGTTCGTTGATCGTGTAGAAGTCGAAACGGAGGTCTTCCGCCGCCCCGGCTCCCTGGTTGTCGTGCCGCAGCCACGGATCGCGATCCATGGCCAACCCGATCCCGTCGACCTCGGCATCGGAACGCTCGCTGGGAGAATTATCGCTGCGGGCGATCACTTCCCCATCGGCATTGATCAACTCGACGACCGCATCCAACGCATAAGTCGTGCGGTCGATGTCGATCCACACTTCGGTACCGGCCGGAGCGTCGAAGCTGTACACGTCGGCGTCGTTCCGCGCATCGAAGCGAATCGCCCCATGCACATCGAAGCCCAACCGCAGGTTGTCGTCGCCGGCCTTGTCCATCGGTGCCAATTGACCGAGGTTCTGAGCCGTCGCCGGATAGGCGTTTCGATCACTCGTGGCACCGGTGGCCGGTTCCGCCTCGTTGATGATCGCCACATTGCGATCGTGACTGTATCGATCAAAGCGGATACTTCGCCATTCACCGGGCGAACCGACGCTCGGCCCGTTCCCGTTCGTATCGAATTGCGGTTCCCCGCGCAAATTCAGTCCGGCACCGACCGTGTCGTCCGAAAGGGAAGTAAGCACGACCGGGGCTCCGGGCATCCCGACGATCTGGACGACGCCGCCGATGCGATCATCGATTTCCAGCGGTCGTCCGCTGGCGGTGATCCCGGCGTTCGCCCCTTTCAGTTTGACCACCAGGCTTTGTTCGGGGCTGCTTTGCAGCCGCAGACCGCCGTAATGGTGGAAGTTCGGGACGACGATTTCGTCGTACAGGACGTGGACGATGTCGGTATCGTCCCACACGCCTTCGGTCGTCAGGTTGCCGCCGCGCACCTCCATGCCGTTGATCGCATTCCCTTCCAAGCGGTTGGCGCGGACCAACGGACCTTGGTTACCGTCGAAACGGTCGTAGTCGGCGATCGGGCCCGTGCTGCGCCCCCAGTCGGGTACTTCCTGCCAGCTCAGCGAGTTGACGTCGATGCTGACGACGTGCCCTTGGTTGTCGATGAATTGGTTATCGACGATGACGGGCTGTGCCCCGCGGACGTAGATCGTCGCCGGGCTGATGAATCCGCGCCCGTTGCGGTCGCCCGCGCTCGAGGCGGCGTTGTTCTCGAAGCGGGTATTCGCCACCCGCACGTGCGCCTGACGAATTTCGATCGGGTCGAACCCGGCGAATCCGCCTTCGATGCGGGTTTGCCCGCCGGCGTAGGCGATGATCGCCTCGTCGATGCTTCCTTCGGCCGTCGGCCCAAAGTTCAAACCGCCCCAGTCCCCCGGCGAGGGTGCCTGTCCGCTGGTGTTCTGAGTGGTATCGAACGTTCCTCCGGCACCGTAACGGTTGTCGAGTGCCGAGGTAAAGACGACCTTGTAACCGGGCACGGTATCTTCGTATCCGGTGCGGCCTTCGGCGATGAGCTGGGCTCCCATCTCGGCCTCGATCCGGCTCCCTTGCAACTTGACGATCATGCCGGGATCGATGCGCAAGCGACCGTCGGGACGGGCTACGGCGTTCCCCACGCCTTCGCTCTTCAGCTCGGCGCCCAATTGGGTCAACGTGACCACGCCGCCGGAGGCGGTCGCCGTAATCTCCAACCCCCGAGTCGTATTCGCTCCGTTGATCGCGTCGGCGATTGCCTGGGCGACCTGATCGATCGTATCGGTCGGCTGATACAGTACCGGATACCGCCCCGGCAGCACGCCGTCGCCCGCATCGAATTCGAACGTGACCTTCGCGCGGCCGTCGAACAGCGAGAAGTACTCGCCGTCGGCAATGCCTGAACCGGGTTGGGCCACGATGTGGAAATCGTCGCTGAAGCGGATGTTCGTCGTCGCCCGCTCGACGATCGGTCCGCCGGGTGTGCCGTTGATGAACAGGTTTTCGGGCACGTAGTGGACGATGTCCCAGTCGTCCCAGCGCCCGGCCGTCTCGAGTTCTTTCGTCTCTTGACCGGCGGGCGTCGCGATCCGCACATACAACCCGTTGACCGTATTATCGACGACGATGTTGCCGCGGATCATCGGCCCCACACGGTCATAGTTCACCGTGTACGGGCTGTTCGGATCCCACGACCCGTACTTCGATTCTTCGAAGCTGTTGGGGTCGGCCGACATGGCGGCATCGGCGCTTTGGGTGATGCGGTTGAACGTGATCGTCGGCCGCGCTTCGACCATGTGGATCGGATCGTACACCGACCGCACACCGTTGACGATCACCTCGCCGCCGCCGTAGCGAATGTCGGCATGGTTGATGTAATTGAGAAAGATCCCCTGGTCTTCCAACACCTGCCGTTGCGGCAAACCGGTAGCGGGATCGTAGGCGTCGATGAAGTCGTAATCGAGATCGTTGCGGATCACGATGCCGCCCCAGTCGCCCTTCATCGGCGTCGTGTTGTTGGTCGGCTCGGCATCGCGACCGATGACTTCGTCGTAATACGAGGTGAAGTAGACGAAGTTTTCCGGCGTCCCGAGCACTTGCAGCGCACCGCCGCTATGGTCGATTCCCTCGGCCAGGCTGCCGACGGTGATGTTCGAGCCGAACAACTTGACCACGGCCCCCGCGTCGATCATCACGGTGACGCCTTGCGGTACCTCGAACCGAACGCCGTCGGCCAGCGGCCTGTTGTCGATCAAGCGGCGCCCGATCTCGTAGGGGATGTTGTCCGACAACGTGGTCGGATCGGTCGGATCGTCGTTCTCGGTGTTGTTGCCCAAAATGCGGACGATATCGCCCGGTTGCGCCGCCGCCAGCGCCATCTGAATGTTGTTGTACGGCTTGGCCAACGATCCGTCGGCATTCGCCGCTGCGGCCGTCTTGTCGACGAAGATCGTTTTCGATTCGGGTTGGACGTTGAACCAAAAGTTGTACACACCGCCGGGCACGCCGTCGGCATCGCCGTCGAACAGCGTGTTCGTCGAATCGATCAAGTGCGACGGGTTCGCCGGATCGGGATCGCTGAACGTGTCGGGGTTGTCGGGATCGACTCCGCCCGGCTTGAACGTGAGCCGCAACTCGTATTGTCCCTGCGAAACACCGCCGATTCCCGTTCCTTCGATCGTCGGATCGTACTCGGTGTTGCCTGCCGCCGTCACGCCGACGAAATACGTTCCCGCGGACAGGTGCATTTCGAGGAACGAGTCTTCGCTGAAGAAGTCGTCGTTGCGTGCCACGACCTCATACGTCGTTTGCACGTATTCCTTGGTGACCGTCTGCCCATTTTCGACGACGGCATACTCGACGGTCTGATTGACTTGCCGGTACAGTGTGATCGTGCCGTCGAGCAGGCTCGAGTCGTTCATCCGCTCGGCCAGCAATTCGGCGCTCAGGGTACCGTCTTCCTGAAGGTCGACACGGTACATGTCGATGTCGACCGAGTCGGGACGATACATGTGCTGCCCGTGCACGATGTCGTAATCGCCGGGGAAGATCGGTTCGAACGATCCGGTCGCCGCCTGGGCATCTTCCGAACTCCCCATGATTGTGAAGGGCACCAAATCGTACGAATGCCCGTAGCCGAGCAAGTGCCCGATCTCGTGCATGGCGACCTGGAACCATCCGCCGCCGAACTCGCTGGAGCCCCAGTTTTCGGCGTTATCCATCAAGGCCAAGCCCATTCCGCCGACACCGGCCACGCCGCCGGGCTCCGACACCATGCCCACAGCCTTCAAGTCGCCGGTGGCGATCGCAAAGCCGGCATCTTCCGTCTCGACGAACTTGACGCCGAGATAGTAGCCGTACAGCTCGAAGATTTCCCGTGCCCGTTGTTTTTGGGCCTCGGTGATCTGGTTCAGCAACGGTGCGCCGGAGTTCGGGTCGGTACCGTAGATCCGCGGGAAGTGATACGGAATGACGGTGATGCCGTCGGTCGCGTCGGGCGACGATTCACCCGTCAAATAGTGATCCTCGATGAGGACCTCGTTCCACGGCAGGTCGCGGTGTCCCGGTTCGTCGACCGCCCCGGGCCAATCCATGGGATAGCCTTGCGGGTCGATCGAGGCGCTGATGACGACCGCCTCGGGCGCGGTGCCGGTCCCCAAGTTCGGCACGGCCGTCGCCGTAGCGAAGCTGGATCCCGCATCGCCGGGTGCGAACGTGGTGGTCGTGATCGGCTGATATTCGTTGCCGATCCGCAAGCGAGCCGCACCGGTACCCAGGTTCGCCAGGTCTTGACCGAAATCCAACGTCACGAGGTTTCGGTCGGCATCGTAGGCGACCGATACAGGATTGATGACGAGATCGTCGTCGGGCCGCAACGTCTCTTGGGTGAAGATGAGCTGGTAGAACTTCGGATCGGTCGCGGCATCGACATCCAATTCGTCGTCGGTGAAGTAGACCTCGATGAGGTTGCGTTGCTGGTGCAGCGACTGGATCGCAAACGGCGTGCCCGAGCCGTCGATCGTCGCCCCCGCCCCGGCGATCGTCACTTGATTGCCGGCGACCGTGACGGTCAGATTCATCGCCTGGCCGATGATCGCATCGGCGATCTTCTGGGCAATGAGGAGGTCCGAATCGGTTGCTTGGAAGACGATCGGCACGTTGCCCGATTGCACGCCGCCGCCTGCGTTCGCATCTTCGAACTCGAACGTCGCGGTAATCGATCCGTCGGAAAGCGTGAAGGTATCGCCGTCTGATATCTGCGAGCCGTCGACACTGGTGATGACGATGTCGCCGCGGACCACCGGTTGCGGGACGACCGAAACGACTTGGGCACCCAAGTCCAGCTCGAAATTCATCGTCAAGTCGGCGCCTTCGCCGGTATCCGGGTCGTACCGGAAGGGCAACTTCGGCGAGCCGAGATTCATCAAGGGATCGTTGCCCGTCCCTTTGATGATCAATTGATAATTGTCGTCCGGCAGATTCTCGGCGAAGCGAACGATCACCTCGTTGGGTCGATCGCCGATCCCGATCCAACCGATCGGCACGTTCACTTCGTTCCCGTCGGTGAAGGTGCCGTCGCCGCCGGATCGCACGAACTGAATCGCGCCGAGCGTGTCGGGGTCGATGTCTTGTCCTTCGTTGAAGCGCAAGATCAATTCCCGCGGCGCCACGCGCAGGGTCGTTCCTTCTTCGAGCAAGCCGCCTTCGTTCGGAATGACGGCCACCAACTCGGGGCCGACTCCCGGGATCTGCTGCCCGTACACGCGCAGACTCCACGAGTCGAGCGTTCCCGTCTCGCCGGTCGCCAGATCGCGCACGATCAACGTCCAATCACCGGCGGCCGATTCGCCCCAATGCCGCGCGCTGGTGAAGGTCCAATGGTAGCCCGTGGCCGAGGGATCATGCGTGTGCGGCGTGGCTAGGACCGACTCGGTGCCCGACGGAGAAACGAGCACCAACTCCAGATCGCCCACCCGCGGATGCGTGATGTCGACGTCGACTTCCACCCACTCGATCGAGTTGACGGCGTTCCCGACGCTGACGACCGACGAAACACCGGCTTGGCTGTCGTCCGGGATCGGCGCGCCGACGGTAATCGTGCCCGTGTCGATCGCCTCCTCGGGCAATACGTTCGTCCAATTCTCGGCCGCAGCGACGGCGGCATCGGCATCGATCACCCCGAAGCCGTACTTGTGGTTCACGTGGTAGCCGGCGCCGTTGACGACCCAGTCGGCGTCGGTCGGATCGGTCATTCGGGCCGTTTCGACCAGAATGTGCTGCACATCGCGATAGGTCAGGTTCGGGTTCGCCTGAAGCATCAAGGCGATCACACCCGACACAAGAGGCGCCGCCGAAGAGGTTCCACCGAACGTGTTCGTGTAGTCGGTGGCGTCGTAGCCGTCGGCCCCTTGGCGGTCGGTGGTCGTGATTCCGGCCCCCGGACCGTTCGAATACGCCGAAACCAACAACGGCGCCCCGGGTTCCGAGTAAGGCGATTGCACACCGTTGTGGTCGACCGCACCGACGGCGATGGTATACCGCGAGCTGGCCCAACCGTCGTAGTTGACGTTGTCGCCCTCTGCGCCGTCGTTACCACCGGCAAACACGTAGATATTCCCCAAGCCGCCACGACCTTGCGTAACGCCGTCGTGCAAGGCTTGCTGACCCAATGGTCCCGGTCCTGCCGTGATCGAATAGCCGAGAAATCCCGGACCGATCGGTCCCCAACTGTTGTTGTAAATGTCGATTTCATCGAACCGGTGCGTCAATGCCTGCGCATCGATCGCATCGTTCGAAAACCCGGATAGCAAACGAATCCCGGCAATCTGCGCGTCGAAAGCGGCACCGACCACGCCCACACCGTTTTCGCCCGCGGCAGCGGCCACGCCCGCCACTGAAGTGCCGTGGGCGTCGCTCGGCAGGTCGTGCGAGGGGTCGGGATCGTTGAAGTTATAGTCGTAGCTCAGATCGGCGCGATAGTTCGGCGCCAAGTCAGGATGGGTCGTATCGAGACCGTCGTCGACGATCGCGATGACCACACCGTCACCCTGATAGGAATCCCAAACGGTCGTGACGTGCGCATCCTCACCCGGGGTTCCGCCGGTTTGTCCGGTATTCCGCAGGTGCCATTGATCGGGGAAGAGTGGATCGGCGGGAATCAGACGCTCTTCATAGGTGTGCGGCACGAGCGGATAGAAGAACGTGACGCCTTCCGCATTTTCCAGTCGCGCTGCCGCCGTTTCGGCATCGACGCTGGTGGCAAACTGCCACACGAACGCCCCTTTGATGTTGGTAGGCACGTCGGCGACTTCGGCACCGACCGCAGCGGCGAGCTTCGTCGAATCGACGCTCTTGTCGACACCCACCACCCATTGATGGGTGCTTTGCAGCTCTTGCGGGGAGTACTGCGATAGATCCGAGGCAATCTCGATCGAGCGTTGCAGGGCGCTTTCCCATGCCCTGTCAATCCCGGTCGGGTTGATACTAAGTAGGACGCGGTCTTCGAATTGCTCCATTCGAAGTCCACGATGCCGCAACGCCTGCCGCTGTGTCGACCGCTTACTTCTCTTGCGTTGCTTGGAGTTCCGGCGATTCGATTGGCGCCAACCCGACGAGAAAAAGCGGATAGGATCCCAGATCCCCATGGACGAATCTCCCTCGAGCAAAGGATGCTGCGGCCGAAACGGCCTATCTCTCTAGGAGCGACTGGATTTTCTTCTCACGAAAAGGCGCGCGAAACTGCCGAGGGGCAATATCGCACATACAGATCGATTTAAATCCAAGGAGGGGGAAAAATCAACGCATAAACCACCCAGACTGCGCAGTTTCCGCGTTTTTTACAATCCGCAAGTGGCTCATCCGTCGAAAGTTCCCGCAGACGCCGGCCCTGATGGCGTCCGGTCCGATCGGTACAGACTGGATCGCGTGTTAGACGTAAATCGGTCGCGTCGAGTTCCCGGAATTTGCCGAGAAATCCGGTCACAACGGTAATTCGACTCAAGATGGCAGCCCCGTTGTGCCGAGACCGGGCCTCTCTGGTCTACCCCCCCATACTGACTACCCGATCCAACGCGGGCAAATCCATCTTGCAGCAACAGGCGTGTTTCGGTATTCCTAACCGCCCTTTGTGCCCCAGGGTCCCATTACGACGGGAAAACACCCCACTTTCAGGTGGATATTTGATTGGAAAGCCTGCCCGGAGGCCTCGGCCTTCTCCTTCATCGGGATTCGCTTCGATGACGCGTATCGAGACACCTTTTCGGCTCCTGCTGATCCTTCTCGCCGCGTGGGCGACCGCCGGAACGGTTTCGGCGCAACCGCCTTTGGCGCCGCCGGTTACGTCCGAACAACCGTCGTACCGGGAGGAGGTCACCGTCGACAAGCAAGATGCGGCCGGTCAACCGGTAGTCGCCGTGCGCATCTTGGGTCCCAGTGCCTTGGTGCGCAAGAAAGTGCTCCCACTGTTGAAGACCCGCCCCGGCCGACGACTGGAACTCGACCAACTGGAAGAAGATGTCCGCGAGCTGACTCGCTCGGGCTGGTTCATCGACGTCCGCACGTACACGCAAGCCACGCCCGAGGGAGTCGTCGTCATCTTCGATCTGCTCGAGCGTCCCCTGCTCCACTACGTCAAGTTCATCGGCAATCGCCAAGTGAGCGAGAAACGCCTCGCCCAAGAGGCTCAAATCAACGAAGGCGACCCGCTCGACACGTGGGCAGTCGAAGAAGCGGCGCGCCGCATCGAAAGCTATTACCACGAGCACGGGTATCCCGACGCGCGAATCACGATCCTCGAAGGCAACAAACCGAAGGATTCCGGCGCGGTATTCCTGATCAACGAAGGCAAAAGGCAGAAGATCCTGTGGACGGGCTTTGTCGGCAACACCGTCGCCAGCGACGGTCGCTTGCGGACGCAGGTCGAAATGAAGCCCGGCTTTCTATGGATTTTCCAAGGGAACCTTTCGCGGGAACAACTCGATGCCGATGTCGAGCGACTTACCGCATACTACCGAAAGCTCGGGTTCTTTCAGGCAAAAGTCGGCCGCACGATCGATATTTTGCCTCACCCGTTCGACGATTCGCTCGAATGGGTGAAGATCACTTACGTCATCGACGAAGGCGTCCGCTACCGCATCGCCGATATTCGCTTCTTCGGCAACACGCAGTTTCCGGTCGAAGAACTGCTCGAAAAAGTCGAGCTGAAGCCGGGCGACTATTTCAACCAAGATAAAGTCCAACTGGCTATCCGCAAACTGCAAGACAAGTACGGCGCGCACGGCTACGTGTTCGCCGACGTCGAGGTCGATCCGCGGTTTCGGGAAGCTCCCGGTCAACTCGACCTGGTATTCAACATCGAAGAAGGCAGCCAGTACCGCGTGGGACGGATCGATGTGCGCGTAAAGGGCGACTTCCCGCACACGAAAGTGACGACCGTCCTCAATCGCATGTCGTTGGCACCGGGCGACATCGCCGACGTTCGCGAGATGCGGGCAAGTGAAGTCCGCTTGCGCCGCTCGGAATTGTTCGAAGTCGATATGGCTCGAGGCATCCAGCCGAAAATCGTGTATTCGCCTCCCGATCTGGAAGACATCGGCCCGAAACAAAAAAAGGCTGTTGCCGAACGTCCGCAAGCTCCCGACCGGGAAGTCCGCGGGCAGAATCCGCCGCAGTACCGAACGGCCGAAAAACCGCCGCTTGCGGCGTCGAACGCTCCCGATGGCGAACGCATCGTTCGCGGCCAGTACACGCCCGGAGGCGGCGCCACGATCCCGACACCGCCTTGGCTGCAACCGTCGTCGCCACGAGCGCAATCCTCGCAAGCGACCTCGCAAACGTCTCCACCGTATCAGCCGATACCATCGACGAACACGTCCAACACCGGCGGTGGCGGTACCTACGTCGAATCGTCGGGCGTCGTTCCGGCCGACGGAACGGGATACGCTTCTACCGAAGATTCAGGCGTCGTCCAAACGGCGATCATTCCGGGCGAAGTTCCCCCCTTCATGCGCGACGTGGCCCCCGGCCCCGAACCACCCTCGAATACCGCGCCCTTCTACGGCCCGCAAACGGCGCCATACGATCCGACGACCGGTTACACGGGCGAGCAACTGGCCGATCCGTTGCTCGATCTTCCGATGGAAGCAATCGTTCAGGAGGCACGCACGGGACGCCTGATGTTTTCAGTCGGAGTGAACTCCGACTCGGGCTTGATCGGCACGGCCCTCATTGAAGAACAAAACTTCGATATCACACGCTGGCCTCGCAGCTTTCGGGAAATCGTCAACGGAACGGCGTGGCGGGGGGCAGGGCAACGTTTCCGCTTGGAAGCGATGCCCGGTACCCAGTTGCAACGGTACCTGGTCAGTTTCCAAGAACCGTATCTATTCGACCGCAACGTGTCGTTGAGCCTCAAAGGCTACTACTACGATCGCGGCTACAGCGAATGGTTTGAACAACGCATCGGCGGCGATATCGGATTCGGCTATCAATTTACGCACGACTTGTCGGGTACGATCTCGTATCGTGGAGCAAACGTGGCAATCAGCGACCCGGTCGAAACCTACTGGGGTGTGCCCCCCGACATTCAAGCGGCCGTGGGCGACAACGCCTTGCATGGGTTCGAGGTCGGCTTGGTTCACGATACGCGCGACAGTACGTTCCTGCCCACCCAAGGTCACCTGTTCCAGGCGTCGTTCGAACAGGTGATCGGCAGCTACAGCTATCCGCGGTTCGACATCAGCATGAAACGCTTCTTCATGCTCCGGGAACGGCCCGACGGATCGGGACGGCACGTGCTCGGCTTGAGCGGCCGATTTGCCTGGACGGGCGACGAAACGCCCGTCTACGATCGGTACTTCGCCGGCGGATTTACCAACCTGCGGGGTTTCCGATACCGCGGGGCATCGCCTCGGCAATACGGCGAAGTGGTGGGCGGCAACACGTTGGTGTTGGCCTCGGCCGAATACATGTTCCCGATCACTGCCGACGATTTGGTACGCGGCGTCGTCTTCTGCGATACGGGAACGGTCGAACCCTCGCTGGACAATTGGACCGACACCTATCGTGTCGCTCCCGGCTTCGGGTTGCGAATCATCATCCCGGCGATGGGACCCGCTCCGATCGCGCTCGATTTCGCGTTCCCGGTCAGCGAAAACCCGGGCGACGAGAACCAAGTGTTCAGCTTCTTTGTCGGTTTCCTGCGGTGAGCGCCGCGGCAATTTTCGGGATCGCGTCGGACCGAACCTAAAGGTTTTTCAAACGCGGATCCAAGGCATCGCGCAGTCCGTCACCGAGGAAATTCAGGGCGAACAGGGTCACCGCCAAGGCCAAGCTGGGAAAGGCCACCAGCCACCAGTAGATGCGCACGGGCGTGATGGCCTGCAAACCCTCGTTCGCCAGCAATCCCCACGACACGTCGGGCGGCTCGACGCCCAATCCCAAGAAAGAGAGGAACGCCTCGAACAGCATCACCCGCGGAATGGTCAACGTCAGATAGACGATCACCACACTCATCAAGTTCGGCACGATGTGGCGGAAGATGATCCGCGGCGTGCCCGCCCCGATCGCCCGGGCCGCCTCGACGAACAGTTCGTTCTTGAGGACGATCACCTGCCCTCGCACGACGCGGGCCATCGTCAACCAATAGATTGCCCCGACGACGAAAAAGAAGACGACCACCCGGTTGATACCGTATTCGGCCTCCAAGGTGTTCTTGATCGGTTCCGCACTGAGAATCGTGATCAGAAAAATGACCACGAAGATGAACGGGATCGAGTACAAGATATCGACCAGCCGCATCATCAGGTTGTCGACCCAGCCGCCCACGAAGCCCGAGATCGCCCCATAGGTCACGCCGATCACCAGCGAGACCAATGTAGCGACGATCCCCACGGCAATCGAGATGCGTCCGCCCCACATGACCCGCGAGAGCACGTCTCGCCCCAGCTTGTCGGTACCGCACACGGGACCGAGCGACCACGCGCCAAACAACCGCAGCCGAATCGAAAGCAGCAACCCGCTGACCGGATCGAGCCGGCCGAACCCCTCCGCGATCGGGTCGACGACGATTTCATCTTCCGAAGCCGCGGCCGGCGACTCGGCACCGGGCAAGGGAAACGATTTCTCGAACAAAGGCGACACACGCGGCGGCGCGAAGGCTCGTTCCATGTCGACCCGCCGCGGCGGTGCCAGCGGCAGCAACGGCGTGAGCACCGCCAACAGGCCCATTGCCGCCAACGTCCACAACGAAACCATCGCCATGCGGTTCTTGCGCAGGCGGTACCATGCATCGCCCCACAGCGAGCGGGAGGGCTTGCGCTGATCGCTTTCCGTCGTTCGAGTCGGCTCAACCGTGGTGGTCATGGATCGTTCGAGTTCTTCGCCAAAAGGCTGTCGAGACTCCCGGCACGTCAATCGAGTTGCACGCGTGGATCGAGCACCAGGTACGCAAAGTCGACAAACGCATTCGCCGCGTACAACAACACCGTAAACAACAATACCAGCCCCATCGACAAGGTGTAATCTCGCTGGATGGCCGCCTGCACGAAATGGACGCCCAAACCGGGAATCGCAAAGATTTGCTCGACGACCGGCGAGCCGGTCAGGATCCCGGCCACGGCCGGCCCCAAGAAGGACACCACCGGCACCAGCGCCGCCCGCAACGCATGACGCATCACCACCGCCCCCGGCGAGAGCCCCTTGGCGTAAGCCGTGCGGATGAAATCTTGCGACAAGACGTCGAGCATTCCCGTTCGCGTCAAACGCGCGATGTACGCGGCATACGGTCCCCCCAGGCAAAAGGCGGGCAGCAACAGATGCCGCGCCGACCCCCAACCGGCCGCGGGAAACAACGGCCAGATGAACACTAGAAAAATGATCACGATACCGGCGATCACGAAATTCGGTAGAGCGATGCCCAAAGTCGCATGCGCCATCAACACGCGGTCGACTGCACTGTTTCGCCACACCGCCGACACGACGCCGGCCGAAATCCCCAACCCCATCGCGAACGCCAAGGCGACGATGCCCAACGACGCCGAAATCGGCAGGCCCTGAGCGATGACCTCGTTCACCGTGAAGTCGGCCATGCGATAACTGTATCCCAGGTCGAACCGACAGACGTTTCCCAGCTCGCGGAGATACTGCCGGTAAAGTGGTTCGTCCAGGTGGTATCGCGCCGCGAGGTTCTTTTCAATCTGCGGATCGAGTTGCCGCTCGCGATCCAACGGACCGCCGGGAACGGCGCGCATCAGGAAGAAACTGACGGTGAAAACGATCCACAACGTCAGCATCATCCACAAGAATCGTTTGGCCAAAAAAGCGGCAATCATTGCTCGTTCATTCAATCACGTTTCGGCAACATCCCAAGGAAATCTCTTCGGTTCAAGGGTCCTTCTCGATCTCGATGTACTTCAGCGGATGCACGTCGAGCATGTTGTCGTAGAACCCGCGAACCTCGGGACGGACCATATTTCGCGTCACGCCGAAAAAGATCGGGATGATGGGCATTTCGTCCATCAAAATCGCTTCGGCTTGTTCGTATTTTTCCAGGCGCAGCGTTACGTCGCTTTCTTGCTGGGCCTCGGCGATCAAGCGATCGTACTCGGGATTCGACCATCGGCTGTGATTGTTCGGATTACCGGTGGTGAACATCTCCAAGAAGGTGTTCGGGTCGAGATAGTCGGCGATCCAGCCCGCTCTGGCGATGTCGAACGCGCCTTCGCGACGGCTGGCCAGGTACCTGGCCCAATCCTGGTTTTGAAGCCGGACGTCGACGTTGAGCGATCGTTTCCATTGGGCTTGGATCAACTCGGCAATCGCCTGGTGCGATTCGAGCGTGTTGTACAACAATTCGAGCCGCCGCTTACCGAGAACTTCGCGGAAATCGGTCGCCTCCAAACGTCGCCGTGCAGCAACCGGATCGTACGGCAAGCATTCCGGCGGCGTGTAGTCGATATACTGTCCGATCCCCGGAGGAACCAGGCTGTACGCCGGTTGCTGGCCCGTCTTGAGTAACCGGTCGACAATCTCCTGCTTGTTCAGTGCCTGCCCCAACGCACGACGAACCTCGGGATCATCCAGCGGCGGACGCTCGCAGTTGAGCAGGTAGTACTCGACGACCATGTACGGCGCCCGATGAAAACTCTCGGGGTGCGACTCCATCAAGTCACGCACCAGCTCATTCGGTACGGTCGTGATCCAATCGGCATCGCCGGTCAAAAACAGATTCAATCCCGTAATCGCCGATTCGACGGCCAACACGTCGATCGTTTCCAGATGCACGTTTTCGGCATCCCAATACAACGGGTTCTTGACCAGGCGGATGCGGTCTCGGATGCGACGCTCCTTCAGCATGAACGGACCGTTGGTCACGATGTGTTCGGGCTTCGTCCACGCCGGATACCCGTAGGTTTCCACGCACCGCCGATTGACCGGCGACATGGGGTAAAACCCCAACAGGTTCACGAAGTAGGGCACGGGATGGTTCAAGCGAAAGCGAATTTCCCGCGGGCCCGTCACCTGAATTCCCACCTGCCGAAAATCGTACAGAATCCAGGCATAGTTTTCGGCAGCGGGATCCGAAGGCGTCTCGGCACCCGCTGCCGGTTTTTGGAAACGGCGTTTCTTCCCGTCGATCTCGACGACGTACACCGGCTCGGTGTTATCGCCCTCGGATTCCACCTCGACGAGTCGCCCGCAGACGATCCTGCCGCGAGCGAAAGGCAAAGCATCTTTCGGTTTCTCGAGTAATTCGACTTCGACCGAGTCGCCCGGCTCGACGCGACCGGTGGTGTACCGTTCGGCTCCCTCGATGTACCAAAGCTCGTAGGCGTATTCACTCGCCGTTTCCGGATGCAACATCCGCCGAAAGCTATAGTAAAAATCATCGGCGACGACGGGCGTTCCGTCGGTCCAGCGGGCGTTGTCCCGCAAGTAGAACGTATACTCCAAGCCGTCTTCCGACACTTCCCAGCGTTCGGCGACACCGGGCACAGGCTGGAGTGTTTTCGGATCCCAAGAACACAATCCCTCGAAAATCGCCCAAATGACTCGCCCTTCGGGCTGCCCGGTCACGATTGCCGGATCGACGGTCTTGATCTCCGCTCCGTTGCAAAACGTGAAGTCGGCGCGCTCGATCGTATTGAAACTGAACGCCCACACGAGCCCGGCAATCACCAGGCCTCCGATGGCGTAAAGAACGATGCTGCGCCAAGTGATCAACATGATGCCGCGGCGTGTGCGATCGACGACAATGGGATTCATGGAGGTGACCGACCTGCCCGAAGCAAGCCGATCGGGCTACGATGATGGAAGATTTCTATCGTAGTCGGAATCGACCGCCTGCGACAACAAGCCGACACGAAAACCCAACCGCAACTTCAAACGTAAGCCTGAGCACGATGCCGCGTTTCGTTCAGCAACGTCACAAACCGCCGGTCGCTTTGGAACGTCCTCGCGAATTGGTACTCGTTTGTCCACCCATGCGCAGCAACGTGAATCTGTCGCGAATCGCTCGTGCGGCGGGCTGTTGCGGCATACGCCGGATGATTTGCTGCGGCAATGCAAAAATCTTACCCGAGATTGCCCGCGATACCGGTGAAGAACTCGTTTTCGAATTTCGCCGCTCCCAAAAACCGGTGCTCGAAAAACTGCGGGAAGAAGGCTTTCCTCTGATCGGTTTGGAACAAACGACCCATTCGCAATGCCTGTTCGACTTTTCCTTCCCAAGGCGATGCGCGCTGATCATCGGCAACGAACGCACGGGCATCGACGACGATATCCTCACGATGCTCGACGCGGTCGTCGAAATCCCGGTCTACGGAAGGCCCTACGCCCACAACGCCGCCAGCGCCACGATCATGGCCCTTTACGAATACTGTCGGCAATACCCAAAAGGGTGAGCAAGAACGACAGCGACTACACCGAATTACCGCAGATGCGATACCCCGGACCACGTTTTCTGCCGAAGACGCCGGATAGATGATCTCATGCAGAAACCGGCTCGCGTGCCGCCGGATCGACCAACTCGCCTTTTGCGAGTTGCACGGTTCGCGACGCGAATCCGGCGGCGTAATCGTCGTGCGTCACCAAGAAGACCGTCCCGCCTTGCCGGTTGAAGTCTCGCAACAACTCCAACACCGCTTGAGCGCTCTCACGGTCGAGGTTGCCGGTCGGTTCGTCGGCCAGCAATAGTTTCGGGCTATTGATCAGCGCCCGCGCGATCGCCACCCGTTGGCATTCTCCGGCGCTCAACTCGGCGGGGCGATGCGTCATGCGATCGGCCAAACCGAAACGCTCGAGCATTTCGACAGCGCGCCGGACGGCGTCGGCGCGATGTTCGTGATCGGCCGCCACGACGACGTTTTGCACGACATTCAGGTAGGGCAGCAAATGAAACGTCTGAAAGACGAACCCGATCGTCTTCGCGCGAAAGGCCGCCCGCTCTGCCGTCGACAGCTTCCCCAAATCGCGACCGTCGACGACGATCTTGCCGCTGCTGGGCCGGGCCAATCCGCCGATCAGCAGCAACATGGTCGATTTTCCGCAGCCGCTGGGGCCGCGCACGGCGGCAAATTCGCCGGCCTCGACATGCAACGTCACGTCGCGCAAGGCTTCAACTACACCGTGCGGTGTCGTATAGCGTTTGGAAACGTGCTCAAGATCAATCATGGCGTCGTCGGCCTCCCACGACCAGCGAAAAGATGCTGCCTCCGATGACGATCAAGACGACCACGCCCAGAATCATCCCGTACCGCATGATGATTTGCTGTCGACCGGCAGGCGTTTCTGCCGGATCGATCGGAACGGTCGCCGCACCGGTCGTTCCGGCCCCCGAGATCGCCAATCCCTCGACATCTCCGCCGGTTGGGACCTGCCCGGCCGTCCCGTCGACCTCCGCCTCGGCTGCGACGTCGGCCGATGTCACCGCCACCGTGGTCGCTTCGACCGTCTCGCCGGTTTGTTCGGTAACGTCTCCCGTATCCGAATCGGTGCCGGCTGCCGTATCTTCGGGCGACAGCGGCTCGGAAAGCTGCGGGATCATGCCCAAGTCAGGAGAGTATTCATACGGATCGGCCATCAGCGACGGGTCCGTCGCAGCGATTTTTTCCGCCGTCTCGTCCCAGTTCCACCGGAATACCAACTCGCATCCCGGGTTCTGCGCCTTGACGGTGCACGAACATGCACCGGCCAAGAAATCGAGGACGGCCAGCATGTTGTCGGGATTGATCTCGTCACCGACCAAGGCAGGCAACGTCCGGCCCCGTCCGAATACCGCGTACACGGCGGGAGCGTCGGGATCGGACTCGGGATTTCGCAAATGCGAGAGCATCCGCAACAGCCAGGTTTCGTTCTTGTCATCGGGATCGAGCGAAACGACGGTCGCCTTCAGCGGCAACACGGCCAAATCGGTCGGCAGATAGGCCGAATCCGGATACGTGTCTTCCTCCTCGCTTGCGGCCTCTTCCGTCTCGTTTGCCGTCGATTCATCAGAGGAACCTGCCTCATCCGCGGACGATGCTTTCGATTCGCCCTCGTCGGCCGCGTCGTCGCCGTCCTGTTCTCCCTCTTGCTCCTTGGCCGCCTTGGCGTATTCTTCGCGAATCTTTCGTTGATATTCGGCGTACTCACGGTTCATCTGATCTTGCATGGCCGTCATCTGCTCGATGGCGTCACGAACCACCTTTTCGGCGGACTCGTTGGCGGTCGCGTCCTTCCCGTGAACGACCAACAACACCACCCCGTTGCCTTCGTCGAGCAAACTCGCAAGCTTCCTCCGCATCGGCGAATCGACCAGGGCATCGACGTCCGCCTCTTGAAGCCTGCCGGTGTACATCGGCTCGCCCCACGGATTCAAAATCACGTGGAACGGTTTTCCGCGATGGGCTTCGATCTCTTTCTGGAGGTCCTCACTGAACTGGTCGATCGATTCCTCGGCCAAGTTCAGGGCTTGAAAGTACAAGTTCGCACCGTCGGGACCGGGCGTGCCGATCGTGTTCAGTTTTTCATTGACCGCCTTGTCGGCCTCGTCGGGCTCGTTTTCGTAAAAGTAGAGCACCGGATACGGGTCGGGATACCATCGATACATCGCGTAGCGATACACCGGGGTGTCACAGGCCCACACGGCGGTCGAAACCACCATCACGGCAAACAATGCAGCCCACAAGCGCGACCAAAAGACTCGGCGGGTCATGCGTTCGATCCCTTCATTGCCAGGTAGGGCCGACGGCAAACGCCGACGGCGCGACGCGTTCGACGGCTGCGGCAGGGGCCGCCATGCGTTTCATCTTGGACGGGAAACAAGGGTAAATCGGTGCCGCGAAATCGTTTCGCTCGGTCGAATGCGACACCAGCTAATTTATAGAAGCGACTCCCCCTGAAAGCAAACGCGACACACCATCACACCGAGGGGCTTGATTACCGCCCGCGGGCCGTCCGGAAGTCTTCCTCGGACCATTCGAGGCAACGCCCGAAGTCGATATCCACCTCCAGGGCGAATGCGAGACGCTGCAAATATTCCGACCGCGAAATCTCGATTCCCCCGAACGTCCGCGTGTGTGGTGTGACCATCTGGATATCGAATAGGCGGTAACCGCGTCGGCGCACGTGAATGAGCAGGTGCGCGAGGGCGACTTTCGACGCGTTCGGCAGCAGATAGAACATCGACTCGGCGGCGAACAGTCCGCCGATCGCCACCCCGTACACGCCGCCGACGAGTTTGCCCTCGAACCACGCCTCGACACTGTGCGCGAAGCCTATGTGATGCAGTTCGTCGTAGGCATCGATCATCGCATCGGTAAGCCACGTGTGGTCCCTTCCGCCGTGCGCATCGGCGCAATGCCGCAGCACGCGACGAAAAGCCCGGTCGCACGTGACTTCAAAGTGCCGCTTCCGCAACAAGCGACACAGACTACGGGAGAAATGATACCCGTCCAACGGAATGATGCCGCGTGGATCGGGTGAACACCACGGAATCGGAAAATTCTCGTCGAACGGCCACGGAAAGATCCCGTGCACGTACGCGTCGATGAGCCAATCGGGCGACAACTCCCCCCCGATGCAGACGATACCGTCCATATCGGCATCTTCCGCCGGTGGAAAATACCGCGACTCGGGAAGCTTCCCCAAAGACATCCGATATCCTCGCTGCCAAGATCCGTTAACGCCGGCCCACATGAATTTTGCCCGGGGGTTCGTCACGAGTTCAACCTTGCCCGCCGGACATTTCACCCACAGCGCCGCTGCGAGCCGGGCCGTCCTTCGACTACGTTACCGTCGGCGGCGCGTGACAAAGACCAACCCGCATCCTTCTCCTTGCCCAGCCTCTCCATTTGACCGGATTTCCGGGTCAATTCAAAAGCGGGGGGAATTTGCTACAATGGCAAGCTCGACTTCTGCTTGCGGAGACCGGGAATATGGCGCGTTGGAACACGGTGGCGATCGTCGGGGTAGGTTTGATCGGCGGCTCGATCGGGCTGGCGCTGCAAAAGCGCAAGCTGGCCGAGCGGGTGATCGGGATTGGACGCCGTCAGGTTTCGTTGCGGGCGGCACGCCGCGTCGGGGCGGTTACGAATACCACGATCGAACTGGCCAAGGGCGTTGCCGAGGCCGATCTGGTCGTCGTGTGCACACCGGTCAACATGATCATCGACCATGTTCGCCAAGCCGCCGAAGCCTGCCGTCCCGGAACGCTCATCACCGACGCCGGAAGCACGAAACGCTCAATCGTCGAAGCACTCGACGGTTCGTTGCCCAACACGTGCCGCTTTCTGGGCTCCCACCCGTTGGCGGGGAGTGAAAAACGCGGCCCCACGCACGCCCAGGCCGACCTCTTCGAAGGGAAGATTTGCATCGTCACCCCGACTGCGAACACGCGGGCAGAAGACTACGATACGTTGTCGGAATTCTGGTCGTCGCTGGGCTCGGTCGTCATGAAAATGACGCCTGAAGATCACGACCGTGCCGTCGCCCTGACGAGCCATCTCCCCCATTTTGCCGCCACCACCCTCGCGGCCGCGATGCCCGAAGAAGTCCTGCGCATCAGCGGAACAGGATTGGCCGATACGACACGCTTGGCGGCCGGCGATCCCGGGTTGTGGGTCCAGATCTTCTCCGACAATCGACAATTCGTTCTCGAAGCCGTCGCTCGTTGGAAACAGGTAATCGCCGCGATGGAGCAAGCGATTGCCGCGGGCGACGCACAGGCACTGGAACGCATTCTAGAACAAGGCAAGAAAATCCGCGATGCTTTGGGAAGTTGACATCTTTGCCGCGCCGGGGTTTCCCGACGTGGTCGCGCAGCAGCTCGCCGGTGATGCGCATGACCTGGGAATTGCCGACCATCTCGAGCTGACCGCCGGTCGCGGGTACCTTTTGCAAGGAGACCTCTCGGCCGACGACGTCGATCGTTTGACGCGAGAATTACTCGCCGATTTGGTTGTTGAACGCACGATTACCGCGCCGGTGGGCGACGAGTCGTTACGGAGGCCGCCGCAACCGGAAATGCGGGCCGTTCATGTCCTTCCCAAGCCCGGCGTGATGGACCCGGTCGCCGAAAGCGCCAAAAAGGCGATCGCCGACTTCGGCTTGCGAGTCGAGGCCGTTCGGACCTTCAAAAAGTATTGGGTCGCCGGGCTCGACGACGAACGTTTAGCGATCCTCTCGGCCAAGCTGCTGGCCAACGACGCGATCGAACAAACGGTCGTCGGTCCGCTCGAGCTCGACCACCTCGAAATCGGTCGGCCGTACCGCTTCGCACTTCAGACGGTTCCCATCCGTGAACTCGACGACGAAGCACTGAAAAAGCTGAGCATCGAAGGTCAGTTGTATCTTTCACTGACCGAAATGCAGACGATCCGCAACTACTATCGCGAACTCGGGCGGGATCCGACCGACGTCGAACTCGAAACGATCGCGCAAACGTGGAGTGAGCATTGCAGCCACAAGACGCTTGCCGGACGCATCGAATACCACGGACCGGAAGGCGTGATCCGGTTCGAAAACATGCTGAAGGAGACGATCTTCGCCGCCACCCGGACGATCCGGGAGCGTCTCGGTGCCGACGATTGGTGTGTGAGCGTTTTCCGCGACAATGCCGGAATCGTACGGTTCGACGACGAGTATAACGTCGTCTTCAAAGTCGAAACGCACAATCACCCCTCGGCATTGGAACCTTACGGTGGGGCGAATACGGGCATCGGCGGCGTCATTCGCGACCCGATGGGAACGGGGCTGGGCGCAAAACCGATCTGCAATACCGACGTCTTTTGCTTCGCACCGCCGGATGTCCCCGGCGATTCCCTGCCGCCGGGCGTGCTGCATCCGCGACGCGTCATCAAGGGGGTCGTCGCCGGTGTGCGGGACTACGGCAACCGCATGGGGATTCCCACGATCAACGGAGCCGTCTTTTTCGACGAACGGTATTTAGGAAATCCGCTGGTGTATTGCGGCAACGTGGGCATCATTCCTCGCGACAAGTCGGAAAAGAATCCGCAGCCGGGCGACTTGATCGTCGCCTTGGGCGGACGCACCGGCCGCGACGGCATCCACGGCGCGACTTTCAGT
The DNA here is from genome assembly GCF_054657455.1 of Thermostilla marina. Taxonomy (NCBI): domain Bacteria; kingdom Pseudomonadati; phylum Planctomycetota; class Planctomycetia; order Pirellulales; family Thermoguttaceae; genus Thermostilla; species Thermostilla marina. Next base: position 3,971,344 of record NZ_BAAHYR010000001.1, read on the forward strand.
TCGGCCGAGCTGACCAGTGAGAGTGAAACGGTTTCCGGCGGCGCGGTCCAGATCGGGAATGCCATCGTCGAAAAGATGCTGTTGGACGTGCTGATGGTCGCCCGCGATCGCGGACTGTATCATGCCGTCACCGACTGCGGGGCCGGCGGTTTCTCATCGGCGGTCGGTGAAATGGGGGAAAAGATCGGTGCCGAAGTTCAGCTCGAAAATGTACCGCTGAAGTACGAAGGGCTTTCGTACACCGAAATCTGGATCTCGGAGGCCCAGGAACGGATGGTCCTCGCCGTCCCCGAAGACAAGTGGCCGGAACTGAAGGCTCTGTGCGACTCGGAGGACGTCGAAGCCACCGTCATCGGTCGTTTCGTACCGACCGGCAGGCTCGTCCTCAAGTACGGAGAACACCAGGTTGCCGATCTTGACATGCGTTTCCTGCACGACGGTCGTCCGCCCGTGGTGCGTCGGGCCGAATACGCTCCGCCGCAACCGGTTTCTTTGACGCTCCCTGCCGACGAAGACTTTACCGCCGACTTGAAGGGCGTTCTCGGTTCGCTCAACGTGTGCAGCAAGCATTGGATCATTCGCCAGTACGATCACGAGGTGCAAGGCGGCAGCGTCGTCAAACCGCTGGTGGGCGTCGCGTGCGACGGACCGAGCGATGCCGCCGTCGTTCGTCCGCGCATCGACTCGAATCGCGGACTGGCGATCGCTTGCGGAATGAATCCCTGTTACGGAGACTTCGACACATACCGGATGGCGGCCTCGGCTATCGACGAGGCAATCCGCAACTGCGTAGCCGTGGGGGCCGATCCGCGACGCATTGCGATCCTCGACAACTTTTGTTGGGGTAATACCGACCGACCGGAAACGCTTGGATCGTTGGTGCGGGCGGCCCTGGCCTGCCGTGATTTGGCCGTGGCCTACGAAACCCCGTTCATCAGCGGAAAAGACAGCCTCAACAACGAATTCCGGCCCGAAAGCGGCGAGCCCATTGCGATTCCACCGTCGCTGCTCATCAGTGCCATGGGCCAACTCGAAGATGTCGAAAAAGCCGTCACGATGGATTTCAAGTCGCCGGGCAATCCCGTCTACATCGTCGGACTCACGCGAAACGAGATGGGGGGCTCACATTTCGCCAAGGTCCGCAAGCTTACCGGCGGCGACGCGCCGACGGTCGATCCCGAGCTTGCCAAGCCGTTGTTCGCCGCACTCCATCGGGCGATCGAAAGCGGCTATGTGCGAGCCTGCCATGATCTGAGTGAAGGCGGTCTCGCCGTGAGCCTCGCAGAGATGGCTTTTTCGGGCGGATGCGGTGCGGAAATCGACATTGAACCCGTCCCACGCGACGACGAAACCGAGGCCTCGGCGGCAATTCTGTTTTCGGAATCGAACAGCCGGTTTCTGGTCGAGGTCGATGCAAGTCGAACCGACGCGTTCGAACAGGCGCTCGCTGGAATCCCGTTCGCACGAATAGGCGTCGTCTCCGATGGAACGAGTCTGGTCGTCCGTCGAGGCGATGCGGCGCTGATCCGAGCCGAAATCGACGACCTGAAGGCTGCCTGGCAAGGGCCGCTCGACTGGTGAGGCGGACAGCCGGTTTCAAGACCTACGAACTCAAAAAGAAGGTTACGAGTATTCACCATGGCCACACCCCGCGTTCTGGTTTTGCGAGCACCGGGCACGAACTGCGACGAAGAAACCGCCTTCGCGTTCGAAAAGGCCGGCGGCAAGGCCGACCGCGTCCACATCAACCGCCTGCTGGAAAATCCGTCGCTGCTGGATGCGTATCAAATCGCGTGCGTTCCCGGTGGATTCAGCTACGGTGACGACGTGGCTGCAGGCAAGATCCTGGCCGTCCAGATTCGACACCACTTGGCCGGCGCCTTCGGTGATTTCCTCGAACGCAATACGTTGGTGCTGGGGATTTGCAATGGCTTTCAGGTACTGCTCAAGTCGGGCATTCTTCTGCCTCCGGCCGAAGACGGCACGGCCGAAGCGACCCTCACGTGGAACGATTCGGGCCGTTACGAAGACCGCTGGGTATATCTTCGCGTGGAAGGAGACAAGTGCGTTTTCTTGCGCGGAATAGAGCGGTTGTATCTTCCCATCGCACACGCCGAGGGAAAGTTCGTACCGGCCGGAGAAGCCGTATTCCGCCGATTGGCCGAAGACGGCAGGCTCGTGCTTCGTTACGATACGCCCACCGGAACAGATGAATCCGACGTGTTGCCGTTCCCTCACAACCCGAACGGTTCCATCGGCAACGTGGCGGGAATGTGCGATGCAAGCGGGCGGGTGCTGGGATTGATGCCGCATCCGGAACGTCATATCGTCCGGACGCATCACCCGCGATGGACGCGCGGCGACGCCGATTACGCCGCATGTGGCGCAAGGCTGTTCGAGAATGCGATCGCCTACTTCGCCTGAACCAGCAACCGCGTGACGATCCGTCTTTGCTCAGGTCCGCCGATCTTGCTTGATGTCGGCTTCGGTAGCACGGTGCGGCACGTTGTCGGTCGGCGGCTTGTGCGGTCCCGCGGGCGTCTCCGGCGGTTCGACATGTGCCGTCGTCTGACGGCTCTGCGACGGAGAAACAACGTCGAGGTCGTAATCTTCGTACCGCGAGACGTACCCCGGTTGTTTCGCCCGTTCCAATTCTTCCTCGTACGCTGCGATCACTTCCCGCTGAATGGCCTCACGGCACTCGGGATTGATCGGGTGAGCCACATCGGCGTACAGCTTCGGGCGTCCGTCTTCGTCCTTGGCAATGTGCGGCTCCTTCAAGTGGGTTCCGCACTGATTACAATACCGCGCACGGAGATGATTTTTCGTGCGGCATTTGGGACAGCGCGCCGTCAACTTACGGCTAGGCATGGCGACGAACGGACCGTTTGCCCCTTCGATGATTTTCAGATCGCGAATGACGAAGCAATCGTCGAACGTGATCGAACAAAATGCCTTCAGCCGTTCCCCCGGCTCGTCCATAAGCTTGATGCGAACCTCGGTGATCTGCACGGCCGTCCTCCTTCCGTTTGGAGTCCTAGGAGCTTCCCGGGACTACGGTGGTCCAACATACGCCCGGAAGGGCGGCCGCCCGCCGCGCTGTCGCCCGCGCTTGTCGGCGGTTGCCGCACAACGCGTAGCAACAGGATCCGCTGCCGGTCATCCGCCAGAGCGGCCCCGGCACGCGTCGAAGCCGCCGGAGGAATTCGTCCATTCGGGGCTCGACACGACAGGCGCCTTCTTCCAAGCGATTGATGAACAACCGCCCGATCGCATCCACACTGCCTCTTCTCAGTGTCACCGACCAAGGATTCCCGACCACAGGATCGCTTGGTACGCTCACATTCCGGTACACTTCTGCGGTGGCCACTGAAAAACCCGGTCGGGCAATCACGAACCACATCGGCGGAAGTCCCGAAACGGGCGTCACCAACTCTCCACGTCCCCGGCCGAAACTCGCTCCGCGTACCAGGAACAGCGGAACATCGCTTCCCAACGATGCCCCCAAGCGCCGAAGTCGGTCGGACTCCAACGGCAACCGCCACAGCGAGGCCAATCCGACCAACGCGGCCGCGGCATCGCTGGAGCCGCCACCCAATCCGGCCCCTGCGGGAATCCGCTTGATCAACGTAATGCGTGCGCCGTAGGGTACCCCGTATTCGGAACGCAACCGTTCAGCCGCCCGAATTACGAGGTTTCGTTCGTCATTGGGAATCTCGGGAAATCTTGCCCGCCGAACGACACGCGTCGGATAGTCCCAACGACAGGCCAAACTTACTTCACCTGCCGGTCCGCTCTCGAAAACCAGCGTATCGTACAAGGCGACGGGACACACCAATGTTTCCACGTCGTGGAACCCGTCTTCGCGTCGCCGAATCAATTCGAAATGCAGGTTGACTTTCGCCGGAGTCTCGATTCGGAGGCCGTCTCGTTGCCAAACCAGTCGCATCACGCCCCCGCACGTTGCCCTCGAGCCACTTGCCGCTCCGAAGTTCCTTCACCTTCGCAAACCGATCCACGCCGGCACGTCGTCTCGGCTCGGTCTCGGCTCGACGGCACACGCAAAAAATGGACAAAATTCCTACCTATTCACGTTCGGATTCTATCGCCTTCGTACTAGCCGGTCAACAAAACGGTCGAATGCCTCGACAGGATGCCGAACGGTTCGACAGCTTGCCGCACGGCCAAGCCAACTTTCACGCGGCAAACCAGGAAGTCGATCCTCAACGGCCGGTACCTTTATCAAACCTGGCCGTACGGCCTCCTGCCCCTCGTCTTTCTCGGCATACCTTTCGTTGCAAGTGCAATCAATCGACATTCGTGCGCCAAATGCGGACTGTAAAAGAGAATCGGATATGCATCATCTATGATAACACCACCAAGTCAAACGCAACCCCGCCAGGAAGGCAATACTTTTGGGCGGTATATTCTAATCCGTAAAAGCGGATCAGGGGGCACAGGAGGGCAAATCATCTCGACTTCAGGGCGAAAGTGCCTTGGAGTCGGCGCATAATTCCAGCGCACAAACCCGCGCTATCGGATGAAACACCGAACCGTCGGGGCGGTTTCGCGAAAAGTTCCCCGGTGTTCCGAGGCAGTTGCCCTGTTTCCGAACGAACCGCTCGATTACGATGACACCTTTCGAGAAGCTATCTTTTGACAACCGCAAGAATACAAGAGTAGTTTTCCGGCGCACGAGCCCGCTTTGAACGCGAAACAGGCTTCCTATGGACACCGACTCTCAACAAGGCAACAAGACGAGCTTGCCCGAACGCACCGACACGTCACCACGAAGTCGGTTCCGGCCCTTGCGCCGACTGTACGATTGGGTTTTGCATTGGGCCGATACCCCGTACGGCACGCCGGCACTATTTGTCCTGGCATTCGCCGAGAGTTCCTTTTTCCCCGTTCCTCCCGACGTACTTCAAATTGCCTTATCGGTATCCAAACCGAAGCGGTCGTTTTTCTACGCGACGGTCAGCGGCATGGGCTCGGTACTCGGCGGAATCGCCGGTTGGCTCATCGGCTTTGCCTTTTGGACGATGCTGGGCCACTTTTTCATGTCGTACGTGCCCGGCTGCACCCAAGAGAATATCGACTATGTCGGCACGCTCTACCGCGACAATGCGTTTTGGACGATCCTTGCCGCAGGTTTCACACCGATCCCCTACAAGGTGTTCACGATTGCAGCCGGAATCTTCCACGAATACGTCCCATTGACCGTGCTGGTTGTCGCGTCGCTATTGGGTCGTTTCGCGCGTTTCTACCTTGTCGGGGCCTTTATCTACCTGTTCGGCCCCGGGGTCAAACGTTTGATCGAACAGTATTTCGACCTGGCCGCACTCGCCTTTGTGATCTTGCTCGTCGGGGGATTTCTGGTCGTCAAGTTCGCCCTGTAAGCCCGATTACGTCACTCGTCGCTTGCCCGCAACGAAACGCAGATCAGCTCCTCGTCGTTGCGGTTGAAAACACATCCGCCGGCAAACGCGGGATGCGACCACGTCACGCCTTCGCCGCGAGAAAGTTGTCCGCGGGTGGGAGAAAGCAACCTCGCCCGCGAAAGAACTTCGACACCTTGCGGCGACAGACGGGCGACGATCAATTCGCCCATGTCGTTGAACATCCAGACCTCGTCGCCGTGCCGTACGGGATGTAGCGTGCCCCAGCGTTCCAGCGAGGTCAAGGTCAAATCTTCCCACACGCGATCACCGGTTGCAGCGTTCAAACAGCGATATTGACCGTATCCGTCGACAGCATAGATGTAGCCGCCCTCGAGAATCGGGGCCCCCATCAGCGTGTGCACGGCATCGGTGTTACGCCCGTCCTTCCCTTGACGCCGCCACAGCTCGCGGACCTTTAAGTCAGGGGTCAGTTGCAACATGGCCGCCCCGTCGTCGAAACAACTCACAAACAAACGCCCCGTCGCGGCATCGTACACCGGTGAGATGATCGGATCGATCCAGCGTTTGTGCGTAAACGGATACTCCCAGTACAGTTCGCCCGTTTGCGGATCCAAACCGACGACGCGTTTCCCCGTCCAACACACGAGGACGCGCCGCCCACCTTGCTCGATAACAATCGGTGCACTGTAGGATGCCGGATCGTCCAGCGCCTGCCACACGATATCCCCTGTCCGACGCTCGAACGCCGTAATGCAGCCGTTTTCGGCGCCGATTTGGACGATCAGTAGATCGCCTTCGACCAACGGTGCCGAGGCGCACCCCCAGGTCGGAATCTCGATTTCGAGATCTTCGCCGGGAACTTTCTTCCACAGCACCTTGCCGGTTGCTGCGTCGAGGCAATGCAAGTGCCCCATCGTGCCGAAGCCGTAAGCACGGCCGTCGTGGATGGTAACCGACGCCCGCGGGCCTGTACGGTACGTCACGCGCACGTACGGCGCCGGATACGCATAGGTCCACAACCGCCGGCCGGTCGCAGCGTCGAAGGCGTGCACGCGCTCGATCTCTTCCGGATCGGTAACGCGGTCGGTAACGAAGACTCGCCCGTCGGCGACCGTCGGACCGCTGTAGCCGCCGGAAATCTTCACCCGCCATAACGGTTCGAGTTGCGGTCCGTCGAATCGGGAAACGATTCCTTCTTCGCGCCAAATTCCGTCACGGTTCGGGCCGCGCCATTGGGGCCAATCGTCGGCCCGTGCGAAAGTCACAGCAACCAACGCGATACCCAAGACCATCATCGCCGTGCGGCGCAACGTCGTGTACCAATTTCGATCCGGCTCTCGCACGCTTCGACCTCCCGAGATGACGACCGTCCGACCACAAGCGGTCTAGTGCTCGCCGCCTGCGCATTTCGACCGGCACGATCATCGTCCGATCGATTCGTGCAATATTGTGATCCGACGACTCGCGAAACGCAAACCGCGTTGCAAGCGGCAACAGCCGATCAACGCTTCGAAAAGCCCAGGAACACGAAGCCCCGCGACGACCGTTTACGCCCCGCGCACCAGACGATGGAACCGAGCGATCAAGTCCCGCGTGATCGGCCCGGGTTTCCCGTCGCCGATGGGACGACTATCGACTTTTACGACGGGAATGACTTCGGCGGCCGTTCCGGTCAAAAAGCACTCCGAGGCCGTGTACACGTCGTGACGGGTCAACGGCACTTCGAGCACTTCCAAGCCTGCCTCGCGGGCCAAATCGATGACGACATTGCGGGTGATCCCCTCGAGGATCCCGGCGTCGGTCGGCGGCGTGTAGAGCTTGCCGTTGCGCACGAGAAAGATGTTGTCGCCGGTGCACTCGGCCACTTCGCCTTTATGATTGAGCATCAAGGCCTCGACACAGCCTGCTTTGAGACCTTCGATCTTGGCGAGAATGTTGTTCAGGTAATTCAACGACTTGATCCGCGGACTCAACGCCCCCGGATGATTCCGGATCGTGCTCGCCGTCACGATCTCGAGGCCGTTCTCATAAAGCTCTTTCGGGTAGAGAGAAATGTAGTCGGTGATGATGATCACCTGCGGATCGCTGCACCGATTCGGATCCAGCCCCAAAGTCCCCGAGCCGCGTGTGACGATGACCCGAATGTAGCCGTCGTCGATGTTGTTGATCTTCAACGTCTCGACGATGGCCCGGGCCATTTCTTCTTTGCTGATGGGAATCTCCAACAGGATCGCCTTGGCGGAATCCCACAGTCGATCCAGATGCTCCTGCATGCGGAAAACCTTGCCGCCGTAGCTGCGAATCCCTTCGAACACGCCGTCCCCGTAGAGCAGCCCGTGATCGTAGACGCTGATGACGGCTTCTTCTTTGTCGTAATGTTTCCCGTTGATATAGACTTTCAGTGACATGGCAAGGAATCCGACTATGGCTTGAAGGGAACGGCGACAACGCTTCGGTCGAACGCACACACGGCATCCCCGTCACGGTCCTGCGATCCCGCGCGCGAACAACGGCGCGTTGTGTAGACGCTCAAGTGATACCGTTTCGCGCGGGAGGAACGGTCGATAAAGGGACGCTTTCAAGACACCCGCCGCGACCGACACGTTCGCATCTACCCGTCGCTTTCGACGCGGCCGTCGACCAAACGCACAGTCCGATCTGCGCGTTCGGCAATGGTAGGATCGTGCGTAACCATGACTATAGTGAGGTTGTGCCGGTCGTTCAAGGCACGCAAGAGAGCCAGGATTTCTTGGCCGGTGGCACGGTCGAGATTGCCGGTCGGCTCGTCGGCAAGCAGGATCTCGGGTTGTGAAATCAGCGCGCGAGCGATCGCGGCACGCTGCATTTCGCCTCCCGACATCTCGCGCGGCTTGTGTTTCAAGCGGTGCGACAACCCCACGGTTTCCAACAGTCGTCGCGCTTCGGCTCGATGGCGGCGCCGTTCAGCGAGATACCGGACAACGCCCCGGCCGATCATGATCGGTGTCAGGACGTTTTCCAATGCCGTCAACTCGGGCAGCAGATGGTAGAACTGGAAGATCATGCCGATGCGTTCGTTGCGCAATCGTTCGCGCACGCGCACCGGGGCATTGTCGACGCGTCGGCCGTCGAACCCGATCTCGCCCGCGTCGGGTGAATCGAGCAATCCCATCAAATGCAGCAACGTGCTTTTTCCCGACCCGCTTTGCCCGACGATCGCCACGAATTCGCCGCGACGAATCTCCAGGTCGACTCCCCGAAGCACGGGCACGACGTGATTTCCTTTGCGATACGCCTTTTCGAGTCCCGTAACCGTCAGTTGCGGATCGGCCGGCGCCCGTTCGCTCCGATCATGCGCGGCATCGACACGAACGGTTCGACCATCGGCAGTTTGCGTCTCGCGCGGCGACGTTGCCGGTTCGTCCTCGTCCAAATCGAGCCGAGGGCCGCCCACCAAGGGCACACCACGAATCCGGGGAACGACCGCCAACCGCGGATCGGCGGGCTTTCGCTCGTTGCGCGATTCGTTCAACCATTGACGGAATTCGTCACTCATAGCGAAGTGCCTCGACAGGATGAAGGCGGGCGGCTCGGTAGGCGGGCACGATGCTCGCCAATACGGCGATCGCGACCGCCCCGATCACGATCCAAGCGACCGTCCACGGATCGACGATCGCCGGAATCTTGTAGAAGTAGTAGATATCAGGATCGAACACGGGATGACCGGTCAAACGGCCGAGCAAATCGGCGATCTCGTTGATGTAGCGCACGAACAACAATCCCATCACGAGCCCGACGCCCGAACCGAATAGCCCCAACAACATGCCGTACCCCAAGAAGATGCTCATCACACCGCGACTCGACGCACCAAGCGCCTTGAGAATGCCGATATCCCGCGTTTTCTCGACTACGATCATAAAGAAAATTGCCAATATTCCGAAACCGGCCACGCAGATGATCAGGAACAACAGCACGTTCAAAATGGCCGTCTCCATGTTCACCGCGGCCAACAGCGGGCCTTGGTTGTCGCGCCATGTTTCGATGCTGTAGTACTGCGGGGCGAATGCTTCGCGCAAGCGATCGCGCACCGCGTCCATATCGGCACCGGGCTTGAGCTTGATACTAATCGCGTTGACCATGCCCACGCCGGTCGACGGATCGATCATTCCTCGCAGCTTCTGCAATACGTCGATCGGTACGAAGGCGAATTTCGCGTCGAACTCGCTCATCTTGCTTTCGTACAAGTCGACGACCGTGAACTTGTCGCTAATCACCTTGGGGGGCGTACCGGCTGTCGGAAACGTCAGCTTGACGTCGTCGCCGGGCAAAATCAGAAAATGATCCGCGCCGTCTTTCCGAAAACTGGCCAACCCGATTCCCAACACAATGCCCGTGTATTGCTGCGTCTCGGGATCGAACGTGATCGGCTGCGTCGTCGACGGACCGAACCGCTCAAACGGGTTCGTGCCGGGAACCGACGGGGCATCTTCCGAACCGGTATCGTTCGTATCGGTGGGAATCGGTGAGGGGATGTCCGATCCGGTGTGTGGCGGATTCAGCGCACCGCCGACGCTCGGATTCGGATTCGCTTCGGCGGCCGAGGAATCCGGAACCGCAGATGCATCGGCGGAATCGTCCAGCCCCAACCGGGCAAGCATCTTTTCAGTGGCCGCTTTTTCGCGTCGGTACGGCCACCCGGCATTCGCCAACGCGGGCCGTTCGGGGGCTTCGGCTCCGGCCTGATGGTCGCGGGTATCGTAACCTCCCTCGCGCAATTCGAAACTGAGTTGTTTTCGATTCTCGGGGTGCTGGAGATAGCGGCTGAAGTCGCTCACCTGCCCCTGCGTGGCCGGATCGATACCGATCAGGTCGACCTGGCGGGTGATCCAATTGTCGCCCACACGGTAACTGAGCATCGCCGGCACCACGACCGTCGGCGTCATCGCCTCGATCGAATCGCCCGCCACGCGGCGAATCTGCTCCATGTGCCATTGCGCATCGGGAAAGCCTTCCAGACTTCGAGACTGGAAAATGATATCGGAAAGAATCCCGTGAAGCCGATTCTGCATCTCGGTGCGAAATCCGAGCATCACGCTGTTGACGACGATCATCGTCGCCACACCCAACATCACACTGATGATCGACGCCAGGGCGATGTAGCGTGTCCGCAGGTACCGCCAGCACAAAAGAAGCTTGTACATCGAATCGACTCCCTGTCGATCGCCGGGAAACAAGCCGCCGAAACGATCGGCTTCGTCGCGGCGAGCGGCCCTACCGCACGCAACCGCGTGCGACCGGCGCGCACACGACGACCGCTCATGAAGCCGTGCGGCCGAAGCCAGATTTCCCGGACGATACGAACCTCCTTGTTCGCGAACTGCCGTCTCCTGCGGTTTGCGGGCGAAAGATCGTTCCCCCGCGCGTTGCAGCGATCAGTCCGTCTCGAGACGGTACAAGGGGAACAGAATCACCTCGCGGATGCTCTGACAGTTTGTGAGAAGCATGACCAACCGGTCAATACCAATTCCGAGCCCCCCCGCCGGAGGCATGCCATGCCGCAAGGCGCGAATGAAGTCCCGATCCATGCGGGCCATCGATTCTTCCTCGGGCAGACCTTCCAGTTGCCGGGCGAACAGTTCCTCTTGCAGGTCGGGATCGTTCAACTCGGTATACGCGTTCGCCAACTCCATCCCTTGAACGAACAGCTCGAACCGTTCGGCGATTTCGGGACGATCGGCCTTCCGTTTGGTCAACGGGCAAATCGCCGCCGGATAGTCCATCACGAACACCGGGCCTGTCAGCTTCGGCTCGACGAATTCCTCGAAGATTTCATTCTTCACCACGTCGGGATGCTTGCCCTGCGGCTCGAGACCTTTTTGCTCGGCAAATCGGGCCAGGCCTTCGGCATCGTCGGCGTCGATGCCGGTATGTTCCCGCACCAAATCGGCGTAAGTCGCCCGTTGAAACGGCGGTGTGAAATCGATCGTGACGTCGCCCCACGGCAACTGAAGCGATTGGCCGGTCGCCTGGATTGCCTCGACGATGATCTTCTCTGTAAGGTCCATCATCGAGTGGTAGTCGCCATAGGCCTGATAAACCTCGAGCATCGTGAATTCGGGATTGTGCCGCGGACTGATGCCTTCGTTGCGATAGACACGGCCCAGCTCGTATACCCGCTCCATTCCGCCGACCAACAGTCGCTTCAAATGCAACTCCAACGCGATCCGCAAGTACAGCGGCATGTCGAGTGCATTGTGGTGCGTGATGAACGGTCGGGCGGCAGCACCGCCGGCAATCGCGTGCAGCGTGGGCCCTTCGATCTCGACGAACCCCTCGCCCGCCAGCGTGTTGCGGACGGCCTGCACGATCTTTGTCCGCCGCAGAAATCGCTCCATGACGCCCTCGCTGTAGACGAGGTCGAGGTAGCGCATGCGGTTGCGGAGTTCAGGATCGTTCAGTCCGTGCCATTTTTCCGGCGGTGTTTCGATCGATTTGCACAAGAATTTCAGACCGTCGGCGAAAATTGACAGCTCGCCGGTTCGCGTGCGTTTCAGTTCGCCGTCCACGCCGATGATGTCGCCCAAATCGAAACATCGGGCCAATTCCCAGTTTTCATCGCCTACCTGGGCCTTGCCGATGAGCACCTGGATCTTGCCGGTCCAGTCGGCGATATCGAGAAAGATGAGCTTCCCCGAACGACGTTGTCTGAGAATGCGTCCTGCGGCGCGAACCCGCGGCCCGCGTTCCTCCGGCGGTTTGCCGGTCTCACAATCACCGGCAGGAAGGATTTCGATTTCGTTTTCCCGCGATCGAATTGCCGCAATGGCCTGATGATCGTCGAACCGGGAACCCCACGGATCGTGACCGAGTTGCCGAATTTTTTCCAACTTCTCACGCCGCGCCTTTTCCAGCGGACTCATCTTGGTCTTCTTTCGACCCGAGCTCGCGGGAGCCGAGTTGGACTGCCGAACATTGGAATCCGCGGTATTCTTACCGTTTTGCATTTTTTCCAAACAACCCATTTTGGCGAGTTTGAAACGTGAGAAGTTGCAGCGACCAACTGCGATCGAATGGTCGTCGTAGCGGGCGAAGGCTGTGCGCGTCGTCCCGACAACTCCATGTTCGAAGCGCGCGCACCCCAACCGCTCGCGATGTAACCTGCGAAAAGAACGTATTTTAGGGAAACGGAGCGTGCCGTCAATGCCGCCGCTGAAACGGCCGACGGGTCGGAGCGAGCCCGGCGTGCGGACTTCGCGCCGACCCGACAGAGTCCAAGCGATTCTTCGAATGATCGGCCTGCGGAAAATCAGTCTTCCCGACCGCGATTCAGCAGGACCCACGTTCCGGTCTTTCCGGCAACGGCAATGTCGAGTCGCCCGTCGTCGTTCAGATCCACGACGTTGATTTGCATTCCCGTGCCTACCCCTTCCCCGAAGTCGGCAATCGTGAAGCGGCGAAACGTGCGGCTTTCGGGCTGCCATTTATAGTAAAACAAGCACTCGGGCTCCTTGCCGCCGGGATCGTTCCCGGCATGTCCGCGAACGCGTTTGCCCGTAATGATCTCGCAGACACCGTCGCCGTCGATATCGGCCCATACGATGGCGTGTACCTGCGACCACGACCGATCGATGAGATGCTCGGTCCAGGTCGTCGTTCCGTCGGGTTTCGGTTCGCCTTGCTCCCACCAATACAAACCGTAGTCGTGAGCCTTGCCCCACACGATGTCGTTGCGCCCGTCGCCGTCGACATCGACGATCAAGCCAGGACAACTGGGGTGCGGCAAAGCCGTTTCGGGATGAAACTTCCAAGGGGACGCCCACGGATCGCCGGCCGGGCGTTCATAGAACCCCACTTCGCACAATACGTCTTCGCGCCCGTCGCCATTGATATCCCCGAAGCCGTAACCGTGTCCGCCGCCGTTTTCGCCGATCACGCGACGTTCGATGGTCGGGTTGCCTTTTTCATCCTTGGTCAGCTTCCAGACGACGACGGGGTCTTGTTTGATCCAACAACTGACGAAAATCTCCGGAACGTCATCGCCGTCGAAATCGTGCAGCACGAAGATTTCATTCTGTCCTCGCGTGTCCTTCAACAAATGCGGCGTCCACTTGTAGCCGCGTTCAAGCCCCAGTTTGCCGGGGTTTTCGTACCAGTACAGTTCCGATTCCTGCCATCCGCCCGAAATCACATCGATCCAGCCGTCGCCGTTCACGTCGTAAGCCAGATCGGCGTTGTTGGGATAGTATTCCTCCATCGTTTGCGGCAAATCGCGAACGGGATGCGGAATATAGTCGGGACCGCGAAACCAGTGTGTTCCGGCGATGATGTCGAGCGTCCCGTCCTTGTCGACATCGGCGACTGTACAGCCTTCGTTGGGGCTCACCATCAAGCAGCGCTTATCGAATTTAACCCCACCTTCGTCGGCCCGAACAGCGGCCACTCCACCCAACACGACAGCAAAGAAAATCGCAGCGCACGGCAGAACGACCCCGTATCTCATGGCGAAACTCCTTCTCGATGCTCGAAGACACCCCGTATCACCAAACGGGGCTACTGTAATTACAGACGCCGAAGCGTTCAAACCGAAGGACGTGCGAATCGGGCACAACGTCATGCGGATGGGGCGCCGCGCTGTGCCAAATAATATTCAAGGCGTGCAAGAATAGCCTCACGATGCCCGGCAAAAGGAACGTAGACCGCCCGTAACGAATCGATCGGGCAAAATTCGGCCGTATCGAGAAGCAACAAGCCGTTGCGTTCGATGCGCACGGCGCCGATGGCCTGCCACGGAATTCGCTGCAACCGGCCGAAGACGATTCGTTCGACACCCCGCGGCCCCATTCGATACGTGGCGGGCAAAACAGCGCGGATAAAGGCGAACAAGAGAACGCCGCAGGCAATCGCCGTCCACAGAATACGGCCGGTCGTCCAGAATACCGCCCCGCCCGCCGCGACGACCGAAACAACCAGTATCATCCCTACCAACGGCTCATCGCGCAACGGCCAATTGTGCCATTCCAACAGGGGCGGATCGTCCGCCAAAATGGCCTCGTGATGCCGTGCCGTAGTTGCCGAGTTGCCGGTACTCATTTGTCCCATACCGTTCGGACAATCGATTCCGAGCGGACGCCCGAACTTGCGTCTGCCGCTCCCCGAATCGCAATCGCTTTCTCCTATTGTAGTCTCGGGCCGAAAGATCCGTCCAATCGCCGAAGTGCCGACGGTGGCCTCGATGCTTTTCGGTCGACACTCGGCCGGCTGGGCGGCGTTGTCCTTACATCGACGACAAAACGCCCCTTCCTCCGGGTTCGGAAGAAGGGGCGTGCGGAAGGTCACGTCGTCATCGGTCGGCCGCTCTAGCCGTTTCGGCCCGATAGCGGCCGTACCTTTGATTCACTACCGCAGCAGCGACAAGACCGCTTGCGGGTTACTGTTGGCGATCGAGAGCACCGACGTACCCGATTGGACCAGAATCTGGGCACGGGTCAACTTGGCGCTTTCGGCCGCGAAGTCGGCATCGCGGATATCGCTTTCGGCCGCGGTCAGGTTTTCCAAGGTGTCGTTCAAAGCGGCGATGTTGGTTTCCAAGGTCGTCCGCTGGAACGCACCCAACCGCCCGCGAAGCGTCGTTACCTGCGTGATCACGTCCTCCACGATCGCCGCAGCACCGATCACGTCGTTGGTCAACGACTTGCTGCCGCCCGACCGCAGGTCGCTCAATCGGCCACGCGAACTGCCGAGCTTGGCGGTGTTCACACTTTGGATGCCGATACGGGCCTGCTGGTTCGAGACCACGTCCGGACCGAGCTGGAACTGGGCACCACCCGAGGTGATGGAGAAGCTCAGTTGCGAGCCGGAGGTCACCGAGCTCGACAGGGTCAAGCTCAAGTCGAGCGACGAAGTGTTGACCGAAGCTTTGAGTCCCTTACCCACAGCCTCGATACCGTTGATCTGCACGTTCACGTCGGTACCGGTGACTCGGGTGGCCACGTTGCCGTCCGAATCGGTCGTCTGGAACGTACCGCTGAGGGCCTTCACCGAGACGAACGCATCGGAGCCGTACTCGGTCGCCTCGAACGTGAGTCCGGTGTTCTGCTCGTCCGAGTTCCCCAGCAGGGCGACACCGTCTTCGGTACCGTTATCGACCTGGCCGCCGCTGAGCGTGGCGTAGTCGGAGATCGTCACGGCACCGCTGCCGTTGCCGCCGCCACCGTTGGCTGCGGTAAACAGGGCGCTGGCGGTCGCATCGTTGTTGATGGCGTTGATGACCTGCGTCGCGGTCGATACGCCGTCTTCGATGCCGATGGTCAGCGTCTTCGTCGCCGCATCCCAACTGACGGTTTCCGAGCCGGCGGTCGCGGTATCCTCGAACACCAGTTGGACGCCGTCGTAGTCGGTGCCGGGTTGAACGGCGGTCAACTGAATGCGGGCGTTCTTCCCGTTCTGAGCGTAGGTGGTCCCCGACGCTTGGGCGTCTTCGAGTTGCGTACCCGAGGTCGCAAACTCAAGATCGCTCGTCGTCGCGGCCAACAGCCCCGAACCGTCGCTGCCTTCGGCATTGCTGACGCTGATCCCCAGCGATTGCAATGTCGCGGCGTTCGACGGATCGTCGAAGTAATCGATCAGGTCCTGGGCCGTCGTAGTCACGATACCGTCGGAAGTCGTCGCGAGGTGGACGATGATCGTTCCTTCGCTTTCGATCCCACCGCTGGTCGTGGCCAACGTACCGGTCATCGTGGCGTCGATGGCGCCCGAACCGTCGCTGGTACCGAAGTTGCTCGCCCGGAAGAACTTTCCGGCGTAGTCGTCGTTGTTCAACAGGTTGACGACATCTTGCGCGGTGTAACCACCGGTGATATCGATGTTGAACGTCAGCGTCTTGTTCTCGGCGTCCCAAACAACGGTGTTCGACGTATCGTCGTTGAAGACGATGCTCACGTCGTCGTAGTCGGAACCCTTGAACCGCGAGGTGATCTCGATCGTGCTGTTGGCGTTCACACCTTGAACGACAGCCGAGGCAAAACCCGTCACCTGCGGATCGGTCGTCAGGTCCACGCTCAACGATTCGCCGGGGTTCGACACGAAGCGAATGTTCCGCGAGCCTTCCGGTCCCAAGAATTGGAGACGGTTATTGGCATTCGCATCGCCGTAGTAGGCGTATTCCTGGAATTCGCTTACCGTGCCGTAGCCGTTGTTACCGTCGGCCAACGCGGCCGTCACGTAACTACCGGCGGCGCTGTTGATCGCCGAAACAACGTCGTTGGCCGTTGCGGTCACCGTACCGCCGTCGACACCGCCGCTGAGCGTCAATCCGGCGGCGTTCATACCGGCCACCGACAGCGTCCCGGAACCGTCCGATTCACCGACATGGCTGGCGGTAAACAGGGCCGAGATCCGCGCGTCGTTGTTGATCGCCGTGACCAACTGATCCGCGGTCGTCACGCCGTCGTTGATGCCGATGTTCAACGTCTTGGTGTCATGATCGTAGGACAAGGTGATCGCACCACCGGTGTCGGTGACGTTGATCGTGACTCCGTTGAACTCCGTACCGGCGATATCGGCGTCGATTTGGATCGCGTTGTTGACGTCACTGGCATCGTCGACCTGGCCCGAAGCCGCGGCCCATTCTTCGACACCGAGGGTGACGACCAACTTGGCCGGATCGTTGCCTGAAGCCGCCGTGTACGTGGCCGAGGTCGTCGACGTCGTACCCTTGACGTATTTCACGCGAATATCGCCGGCCTCTTCACCGGCCGTATTCGCGGTAATGGTGATGTCGTTCTCGGTACCGAAACTCGACGCGACGACTTCGCCGGCGGTCGCTTCGGTTTGAACCGTGGCGGTCACCCCCAAGGCGTCCGAAACGAGGTTGATCGCTTGGGCGATGTCCTCGATCGTGCTGCCCGCGGCAAAGTTGAAGGCCTCGAACCCTTCCTTACCGCCGACCTCGAGAACGACGTCGTCGGCCAGCGCGCCCTTGTCGTAATTCAAACTGGCCTTGGTCGCGACCGAAACGACGTTCACATTCACGTCGATCTGCGACAGGCTGCCGAAATTCGCCTGATCGATTTGCAGCTCGGTGATGCTGTCGGAATCGACGCCCGAAGTAATAAAATCGAGCGAACCGTCCAACAAACGCTGACCTTGGAACTGCGTCACGTTCGCGATCCGGTCGATGGCTTCGAGCGACGAGTCGATCTGCAATTGGTTTGCTGCGATCTGCTCGGAACTCAAGGCCCCGGTGTTGGCCGCTTCAGAAACCAGACCGCGAATGTCGTTCAACAGCGAGCTGACCTGCCCCAAAGCGCTGTCGGCGGTGGCGATCATCTGATTCGCCCGCTCACTGTTGGTGATCGCCTTTTCGACGGACGTGATATCCGCCCGCAACGTCTCGCTGGCGATCAACCCGGCGGGGTCATCCTTACCGACATTGATCCGCAGACCCGTGCTCAGCCGGGTCAGCGATTCCTGCAAGGAAGCGTTGGACCTCGCCAACGTCTTCTGAGCATTGAGAGAACTAATGTTCGTGTTGATTCGGGTCATTGCCGGACACCCTTTCTTCCAATTAAAGCGTAGACCAAGCCTGAATGGAGTGCGGGATATATCGGGTGATCAGGCCGTCGAGACGAACGCCGATGGCCGCGTGATGCGGATTGTTACGGGCGAACACGCCGCAGCCTGGATGGCGAAACTCCTCAAAAGGGTTGGTCACCATCGAACCGTCGGTTCCGGGAAGGCACGGTATTCCTCCCGGCCGGTCCGCAGGTCACTTGCCTTGCGATCCCCGCTGGGTCCGTCGCCTGCCGCCCTGCTCCTTTTCGAGTCGCCACTCCGTTGAAACTCGAATCCAGGCAGCATGAAGCGACCGACTTTCGCGGTTCTCTACGGGGGGATATCGACTTGGCAAAGCAGGGGCTTTAGGTGTTTTGGCAAATTTCGGCAATTCTGAGCCGCCGCTTCCCATTTTTGCGATTCGGCACGTGGAATTACCGGACCAAACGAAAAAAGCCCCGCGATCCGACCTTCGTGGAACGCGGGGCGTTATTTTCCGCAAATCCTGAACTTACCGAATGTTAGATGCCGTTCGAGTCGCTGTGATTCGCAAGATCGACAGGGGCGTTACAGCCGATAAAGTCGACACGACCAGGCGTGCAAGGCACACCGCTCACTTCCCGTCACCGGAGCCGCGACGCGCTGCTTCGCGACGACCGTTCTCGCGCTGGATCGCCTCGTACACCTCGCGACGATGTACCGGGATCTCCTGCGGAGCCTCGATACCCAGCCGAACCTTGTCACCCCGGATATCGACGATCGTCACAACGATATTGTCTCCGATGATGATGCTCTCATCGCGTTGGCGAGACAAAACGAGCATCGGGGTTCTCCTTCCGTGTACAAGATGGAAAGTGCCGTCGCATTGCAGGCGGGATCGGTGTCGCTCATCGTACGGCCGGCACACCGAAAGCTGTCGGGCTCTACTTCCTACCTTCGGCGACCTCAATATCGCCGTCGAACTGTTTCCGCGCGCCGGTCGCGCGAACGGAAATCACTTCAAGTCCCTATTCACGTTCGGCATCCCCTCGGGCGTTCCGTGAACGTTCCAAGCGAGAGATGGTTTGTGACGATTGACACGATCACCCCAATGACACCGAAGGCACCGAACCCCCGCCGGCCGACGGCGGAAGATTTCGAAGACGTCAAAGCGTCTTCCAGGCCGGAACTCGCCGATTGCGCTACGCGCGGGAAAGAAAAAGTGCGAGCGACCGGCTCACGTGTACGTGATCGGGTTCCGTTGCGGGACCGGAACCATTCGATTCAACCGAGAGAACCTCGATCGTCGCCTTCCCGACGAGCCGTTACGAATTCCGGAAGGTCGACGTCCGCCGTGTTGCGGGTTGTCACGTACACCAGGGCCAACGACCGACACAATCTACGAAGCGGAACCAGTTTCAGGGGGAAGGATTGGGCAATCCACTCATCGAGAAAGTTGTCCGGTCGTTCGAGGGCGAGGGAGCCGGCCGCTCGGTTACGAACCTACAAGCGGTTCGCCGAAAGGGAGAGCCATCCCGGCAGGACGTCAACAAGGGGCTAGTCACAGAGAGGGGATGCTCGGTCCCTTTCTAACGACAAATTTATCGATCAACCGCCTCAATGCAAGGAATTTTTGCCGATATTTCAGACAATTCTTGCCGCGGACGCCCGCACGACCTGCCCGTTCCGGTGTACTATATATACCCCACAAGAGCCATTCAGACTTTTAGCGAGTCGGCAACATCGGTACGATAGGCGATCACCGCGGGCAGATAGCCCACTGCCGACGCCAAGGCGATCAGCCCGGGCACGAGGATCAATTCCACTAGCTGGAAATTGAAAAACCCGACCTGGACGCCGGTTTTCTCCATAATGACCGGTGAAAGAACGCCGACCAGGCCGTGCCCCAGCAAGGCGCCGATCAGCCCGCCGCCAAGCGACAGCAGAATACTTTCGAAGAGGATGATCGCCATCACGGTCGCCCGTCGGGCCCCCAACGCCCGCATGATCGCAATTTCAAGCTTGCGGTCGCTCATCGAGTTGTAGATGCTCACCATCAACCCGATGCCGGCCACGATCACGATCATCACGGCAAAAATCAGCAGAATCGCTTGGATATCCCCCAACAAGCTATCGAAGAGTCGCTCGACTTCCTGGACCGGTTCGACGGTCTGCACGTCGGGAATTTCGGACAATGTAGCCGGCAGCGCCATCGCGCGTGGGGCGTTCGACCAGTCGCGACGCACCAAAACAGCCGTAATCCGCCGTTCGCCCTTGTGGTGTTCGTGCGACACCTCTTCGCTCAAGGCGACCAGATCGTCGGCCGGCTCTGGATGGTCACCGTGCTCTTCCTCCGAATCAGCGTGCGAGGCCTGTTCCTCGCCGCTTCGCTCCGCTTGTTGCAGTTGCAGCTTGGCCTTTTCGATTTCTTCTTGAAGGACCGCGGCCGCCTCGTCTTCGTGCTCGTGCATCGCCCAAAACCCTTGGATGTTGATGTACAGCGCACGATCGACAGGCGTGCCCGTCGGTTCGATCACACCGACGATGGTAAAGTCGTCGGCATGCTCTTCGGTCGAATCGGGGGCACCGTGGCTACACCGGAAGGTGTCGCCGACCCCCAATCCTGTTTCGCGGGCGACTCGCGAGCCGATGACCGCTTCGAACGGCGCATCGTCCGAGAAGTTTCGCCCCCCCTCGGCAAATTCGTACTTGCGGTCCTCGAGGTACCGGAAGACCTCGAACATCTCAGAAGTCGTACCGACGACGGGAAAGCCTTTGTAGTACGCCCCCAAGCACACGGGTACGGCAGCCTCGGCCTCCGAGGAATATTTCCCGCTACGCAATTCTTCGTAGACCGAAAGCGGGATCGTGCCGCGCGGCGGCTGAAGATAGTACACCGTTCCCAACACCAGCTCGAGCGAGCCGCCTTTGGCCGGGCCCACGATCAAGTCGTAGCCTTGCGAGCTGCGGTGAAATGAGTGATCGAGCACTTGGTAGACCACCAAGACGGCAACGACCAACGCCACCCCCAACGCCATCGAAAGGGCCGTCAACGTCGAGGCCAAGGCCCGATGCTGAATACTGCGCCACGCGATCTTCCAAAGGCTCATTTTTTGCTCAACACCATGTTGATATCTTCGAGGCGGACGACGCGGGAGAACTGCGAGGCGACCTCGGGACTGTGAGTCACCATGATCAGTGCCACGTTTTCTTCGGCGCTGGTTTCCCGCAACAAGTCGATAATCTGCTGCTGATTTCCCGAGTCGACGTTCGCCGTCGGCTCGTCGGCCAGAATGATCTTCGGATGATTGGCCATCGCCCGCGCGATCGACACACGCTGCTGTTCGCCGACCGACATTTGTCCGGGCTTGTGTTTCATTCGATGCCCCAACCCGACGCGTTCGAGCAGATGCTTCGCCCAATCGACATCGGTCCGCCCCTTGGCGAAGCTCATGCCGAGCATCACATTTTCCAACGCCGTGAAGCCGGGCAAGAGATTGAATGTCTGGAAGACATAGCCCAGATGCTCGGCGCGAAACCGATCGCACTCCGCCTCGGAAAGCAGCGTGATGTCCCAGCCGTCGATTCGCACCTGCCCTTCGTTCGGACGACTGATTCCGGCGATGATGTGCAACAGCGTCGTCTTGCCGCAGCCGCTTTCACCGACGATCACAACCTGCTCACCCGCCTCGACCCGAAACTCCGGGATGTCGAGAATCGGCAGCTCGCCGCCGCCGGGTTCGATGAACGATTTATAGACGTCTTTAAGCAACAACAGGGGTTGCTCTTCGTTGGGCATCGACATCGACGTTGTCCTCCGACACAAAATCGGCCGGGCAGTTCTCAAGCCGGAACGAGAAAAGCGGCCGCTGTCGGTACGTGATGAACGATCACGCGGTTCGATCGGCCGGACTCGCCGGCAAAGTCTAACGAAATTCGTTGCCACACCTAGCGCCAGCGTTGCATCGTCCGGCGGATTTCGCGCTGGGATTCTTCCCGTTTGAGCCGCTCGCGCTTGTCGTGCTGCTTCCGGCCGCGGCATACCGCCAACAACACCTTCGCTTTTCCCCGGGAAAAATAGATCTTCAGAGGGACAAGCGTTAGTCCTTTTTGGTAGGCCTGGGAGGCGAATCGCTTGATTTCGCGGCGATGCAACAACAACTTGCGGGGTCGCTTAGGCTTGTGGTTGAGGACGTTCGCCTCACGGTATTCCGGAATATCGCAGCCCAACAGCCAAACTTCATTGTCCATCACGCGGGCGTAGGCCTCGTCGAGCGAAACCCGATTGCAGCGCAAACTCTTGACCTCGCTCCCTTGAAGGACGATCCCGCACTCCAGGGTTTCGAGCACGTCGAAATCGTGTCGGGCCTTGCGGTTCTGCGCCACGACCCGCTCGTTGCTTTCGGCGTTCGACTGCTTCTTGTTCTTCTTTTTCTTGGCTGCACTCATCGATGTGTCGATTCTCAAGGAAAGGTACGGCTCGGCAGCGTACCCAAGCACCTTCCGCCTTGCCGGTCGAAGAACGCATGCTGGCCCCACACCGCGGCGTCGGCATTCCCTTTCCGTTTCCGAAACCGTATCTTTTCCATTGCGATATTGTCTGGAGTATACTGCAAAAAAACCCCTCGGTCACGGGAGGCGGGAAGTGGTCGAAAAGTCGCTCGACATCAAGTTACGGCGGATCCTGGCCGATCGCTCCTGCCGCGATTTCATTCTCGCCGACGCCAAAGACGCCGACATGGCGTTCGGCTTGGCCGCTCCCGGAAAAAGCCCGGAACATCACGCGCACGAAGGGCGTTTTCGCACACTGGACGAATACCGGGACATCATCCGCCAGGTCGTCGCCCAAGGACTGGTCGACATCGTCCTCACCAGCGCGAGCACAAACGAGCTGCTGACGATTCGCGAGCGTCTGTTCGATAATTCGCCGGTGACTCCCGCGGTGCGGGCAAACGACACGACCGACATCTGGCTCGCCGGCACGGGCGCCCGCTACGGCTCGCAACCTTCCCGACCGTTCCGCACAGCGACCTTGGATCACATCATGTGCGGAAAGGCCGACTGCACCCCGGAGGAACGCCGCCTGGGCGCCGATCTGGGACTTTACTCGGTCACGTTCAACAATGACACGGAACGCGATCTTGCCACGCTCGAGGCGTACAAGGCGTTCCGTATCGAGGCCGAGCGAAAGGGATTCCGGCATTTTCTCGAGGTATTCAGCCCGAACGCCCCGGGTGATCACGCCCCCGAAGACGTCGCCCGTTTCGTAAACGACCACATCGTCCGGACGCTTGCCGGAGTGACTTCCCGCGGCCGACCGTTGTTCTTGAAGATCCCATATTTCGGCCCCAAGGCGATGGAAGCCCTCGCCCGATACGATTCGTCGTTGGTGATAGGGATTCTCGGCGGCTCGGCGGGCACATCCTTCGACGCTTTTCACATGTTGTGGGAAGCCAAAAAATACGGGGCTCGCGTGGCGTTGTACGGCCGAAAAATCAATCATGCCGAAGACCAGCTCACGTTCATCCGCTACCTGCGACTGGTGGCCGACGATGAAATCGAGCCTGCCGAGGCCGTTCGCGCGTACCACGCCGACCTGAAAAAACTGGGAATTCAGCCGTATCGTTCCCTCGAGGACGATCTTCGGCGGACGGACACGGCCGCACACTACGATGCCTCGACGACGCGTCGCAGGTTGCCGATGGCTTCGCCGTCCCATACCGACGGCGAAGAACCGGATTTCAGCCGTATGACGCCCGCCGAAAAAGCGCGTTGGAATCTCGAACGCTGGAAGCGAATCCTCGGATAGCACGGTCGATTCTCGAACGCAATCGCGTCATGCCGCCGAACGCAACCGCCAAACAGCGAAGACGCCGAGGACGATTCCTAACGCCAATGCCCCGAGCGCCCAAAACGCTTCGTAGGTCCCGTTGTTTACGGCGTACATCACGCACGAGTAGATCATGTAGGCGCATCCACCGCAGAACAACAGCGGAAAAACGGGGCCGAACGGAACGCGAAACGGCCGTTCCAAGTCCGGTCGCCGAATCCGCAGAACAACGACCGAAAAGCCCGTCAAAAAGAAGAACGTCCAAAATACCGGCGACGAAAAGATCAACAGGTTTTCGAATCCCGTGTTGTACCATCCGAATCCGATTACCAGCGCAAGCGTAACGGCCGCCTGGATCAACAACGAGGCCACCGGGGCATCGCGGTTCGGATTCCACCGCCCCAACGCGCGAAACATGGCATGATCCTGCCCCATCGCATAGTACACTCGCGCGCCGGTAAAAATCTGGCCGTTGGCCGAGCCCAAAGCCGCGATACAAATCACGACGGCGATCACCTTTCCCGCCGCAGGTCCGAGAACTCGGGCCAACAAGTCGGACGCCACCGCCTGGCTCTGCCGGAAACCGTCCCATCCGAGCCCCGTCGCGAAAGCAAGGTTCACCAACAAGTACAAGCTGGTGACGGCCAGGGTGCCCAAGATCAACGAGCGCACGATGTTCCGCCGAGGATTGACGACCTCGGCCCCCACGTAGGCCATTTCGTTCCAGCCGCCGTAGGTAAACAGCACGAACACCATCGCCAACCCCAAATTGAGCGAAGGCGTCTTGGTAGAAACCGCGTCTGGAAGCCGGGGCCCGGCCGCGAAGAATCCGACGACGACGATTGCCGCGAGGGCCGAAACCTTGAGAATCGTCAAGATGTTCTGCGTCCACTTCCCTTGGCGCACGCCGAGCAGGTTGATTCCCGTCAAGACGACGACGGCCGCCACCGCATAGATCAACAGCGGCAACGTCGACGCAAGTTCACCCGGTAGCTCCGCCGCCTCGAACGAGATCGGAGCCAAGGCTTGCGCGTAGCGGGCGAAGACGAACGCCATCATGCCGATCGAAGCGGGCCGCACGATCCACAGCTCACACCAAGCGAACAGAAATCCCACGTAGCGTCCGTACGCCCGATTCAGAAAAACGTAGTCGCCGCCTTCACACGGGATCGCCGTGGCCAGTTCGGCGTAGCACAGCGCCCCGACCAGCGAGAAGACGCCTCCGGCGAGCCACACCGCAACCAGCCACTTCAGGTTCGGCACGAGCCCGGCAATCGCAGGCGACGTCTCGAAAATGCCGGCCCCGATAATGATGCCCACGATGATGCAGACCGAGTCAAAGACGGAAAGTCGCCGTTTCGGTCCGGTGTTAGCATCAGCAGAGTTTGCGGCTGAAATCGCGGACGCCGCCGACGTCGATGAATCACGCATGACGCAAATCTCTTGTCTACTGAGGAATCCGTCGGAACCGGCTTTTTGTGCTTACGGCACGCAAAAAAGCACTTTCTGAAAACTAACCCCGGTTTGCGACCAACGTTCCGTTCGGCATCGCCGGGTTTCCGGGGCCGATTATTTGCCCGGGCCGGATCGATCGCAACCGACACGGCATTTAAACCACACACACCTGTCAAAAAACGCGCTGCTCGTCCGGAGAAAAACCTTTTTCTTTTAGGTTTTGCCTACGTTATACTTGATGTGACCTTGGTGTCGCTCGTCCGTGTACCGAGGGCAACAGGGCGGAGGCCGAGCGACGCCACCGACCGTCCAAATCCCCACGGATCCGGCCCGCCGCGACGTTTCTCACGCTTGGCTGCACCGTCTTTTCGGTGCATTCGGGACGAAGGCGGTTAGCGCCGTCTTTGTGAATTGGTAGGATGACGAAACATCGTCGTCACACGGTGGGCACGTCGTTTTCTTGGTTGTTTCTCTGTCGACGGAGTGTTGCATGGCTCGTGAAAAAGGAATCGAAGTTACCGGAACGGTTACCGAGGCGTTGGCGAATACGCAGTTTCGCGTAAAACTCGAAACCGGCCACGAAATCATCGCTTATGTGGCCGGAAAGATGCGCAAGCACTTCATCCGCATCGTCCCCGGCGACAAAGTGCGGGTAGAGCTGTCACCGTACGATCTGACCAAAGGCCGCATCACGTACCGCGAACGGTAGTCTCTCTTCCCCGTTCGGACCGGCTATTCTCGAAGCGCGATCCCTTTCGTGCCTCCATCCGCCGGCAAGCTCGCGTCGACGACTTTCGCTCTTAGGTTGCGCGCGATTTGCCCCACCACGGAACTTGGCTCAATGGCCCCAGCGCGCAGCGAACAACCCGTTGTCGATCCGGCGAAGAGGCGATCGTAGGAGCGGGCTTGCGGTGCCTGACAATTCGCCGAAATCTACAACGGGTTGCCGCTTCTCGGCCTTTCTTTAGTGGCGCGTCGACGATTCAACCGGCCGTGTTGGGTTGTTTCCTGCTAGAGTTTCCCAAGGGTTTCCATCTTGCGTATTCGCCGCGGTTGTTCATTCTTGGTCGGCGTTTGCCGGACCTTGTATCACCACAGAATGCGGAAGCCGAATCGCGGGGTTTGAAAACCGAAACCGCCGTGGTCCGAACGGTGATGATACGAACGCCCGTAGTACGGCGTGTAGTATCGCGGATAGCGATGCGGAATCACTACCGGCGGATGTCCAGGATGCGGAATGATCACCGTCGGATGTCCAGGAACAGGCGGCTGGATGATCGTCGGTCCCCCGTGCCCACAGTGCCCGCAGGTGCATCCAGCTCCATGGCCGAAGTGCCCCACGGTCGTGACCGACATCGATCCCCCCGAGTAGACGGTCGAATGCAGACCGCCGGAATACATTTCGAACCCATCCGCGAAAGCGGGGGCCGACAAACAGAACGCCGCGAACGCTGCGGCCGGCAACAGAAGACTTCTCATGGCTCGGCTCCTTTCGTCCGATGAACCTGGGTCGGGAGAGAAGAAACGTGTCATGCCGTCCGAGCCTTTGTGCATTCGGCATGCCGAACCGCCGAACAATGAACGCAACTCAGCATATGAAAAGAAGTTAAGACTCAAACACAAATTTGCACACCGACGTTTCTCACTCTTTTTGTTGCAACATCGCACTCCTTTGTCGCATCATCGCACAACCAGTCCATCGAACGAGGGGGACTTCTCTCTGCCTTCGAGCTCCGCAAACGAATGCGCGGTCAGCGTTCCATATGCCACTCGCAACGCCCGTAGCGTTTGGCGACCAGCTCTGCCGTTCGAGACTTCGGCCACGTCTCGAGCGACTCTTCAGCTTGCCAATAGGCAGCAATCGCCTCGCGCACTTCGGCACATTCGGCAGGCAGATGGGTAACGAATTCGCGATGGGACCGATTTCGGCGGTAATCCGGCCGTCGCGGCGGCATCCGCAAAAGCGATTCGATCAGGTCCGCAGCCGGAGCCAACAGCAGCGTTCCGTGATAGAGCACCCAATCACGTTTCACCCGCAGACTGTTCCCGCAAAACTTGCGATCTCCCAAGGTCAGATCGTTGATCCCGCGGTAACACACCCCCGGATGGACTCGCTGGAGCGCCGCCACCATGCCGCGAAGTACATGCCGGTGGATGCGGTCGACGTTCACCAGGTCGGGCCGCGCCCGTCGACAAAGCACCAGGGCATACATCAGGCACCCGGGGCCGATGACGACGGCGGCCCCACCGCTTGTCCGCCGCAGTACAGGCACTCCGCGCGACCGACAAGCGGTCGTGTCGACCTCTTCTTCGACCTTCGAAGCCCGGCCGACGACTACGGCCGTTTGGGTGCTTTCCCAAAAGCGCAGAACCTCATCCGACCGGTCTCCCTCGCAGGCGGCATCCAGCAGCGCCTCGTCGAGCGCAAGATTCTCTTCCGGGGTGGGCAAGCTCAGGTCGAGACGTTTCATGATTCATTCGCGAGCCGGGCGGGTCGGTTTTTCGTTCATCGTACGAGAGCCGACCGCGGGCGGGAATACGCGAATAGTGGAAATCGCACATACCGGCTAAGATGGACGAAAAGCCCGTCACTGATCAAACCATCACGGCCGAACGATATTCCCATGCCGACTGCGCCGCACCCCGAAGACGATTCACGATCGCCTGATGCCGTCGACGCCCGACCGTGGAGCCGCATTTGGTCCATGATCGTGTTGCCGGGAATCATCGTGGGACTGTTCGTGGCAGGCTATGTCCTTCTCCGACAGCGCCATTACCCGCAGGAAGGTCTCGATCGACTTCTGACCGTACTGGAGGACGACCGCGGTCCCCGGCAGGAAGCCGCCCTCGAATTGCGATTCCACCTGCTGCAACTCGCCGACAAACACGAAACCGTATCACCGGCACACGTCGATCGAATCTTGAAAATCGCAGAGCACGAATTGAACGCAGCCGAAGCGGGCAATCGGGAACGCATCCTCACCGCCGCTTACCTCTGCCGTGCCTTGGGCGCCCTGGGGCCGGAAGCGACGGCCGCCTTGACCGACGCATCGCGGCTGCATCGCGGTACGCCCGAGGCAACCTCCTTTTCCGCCGTGCGAGCGGCTGCGTCGGCGTCGCTGGCCGAACTCTTGTCGCGGCAACCGAATCTTGCCGCCGATCCCCCGCAATCGCTGGTGTCGGCCGTGATTGATGCCGCGAGCGATCCCGACTCGCAAGTGCGGTCGGTGGCTGCGTTTGCGTTGGGGTTGATCGACGGCGCCTCCGCCAAGGACACGTTGGGGCGTCTGCTCGATGACGACGATCGGCTCGTCCGATACAACGCCGCCGCGGCACTGGCAAGGCGAGGCGACCGACGCGCCGTTCCCGTGTTGTGCGAGATGCTCACAGATCCGCTCGAACCCACCGCTTCGCCGCGGACGCAAATCTTTGCGGCCCAACCGCCTGAAGCCCCGCGCGATTCGCCAGCTCTGCAAAGGCTGGTCACAGCGAACGCGCTGCGGGCGGTCGAACTGTTGCTTGCGGCGCAGCAGGCGGAAGCAGGTTCCGACAATTCCGATTCACCGGAGATTACGGCCGCCGACCGGGAAAACCTTCGTCGCGCATTGGAGAACGCGGCAGCGCGTGCGGACACGGCCACGGCCGATCGTGTCCGTGAACTACTCGACCGGCTGCACGGCCGCCCCTGACGAGGCTTCTCCGGGGTCGGGCGTAACGTCTTCGTCGACAACGATCGTCGCGTTTCCGTCGAAGCCGATATCGAGCGGATCGCGACCGGTGATCTTTCCCCCGTCGTCTTTCGCATCGGGGCCGACGGAGTACACGAGCCAACCGTCACCCGATCGCACGGCGATCATGTCTCCCCCGCTGAAGGGGTCCGGCACGGCCTCGTTGGGCACGCCCAATTGCAGCATCATGGCCCGCTCGATCTTGCCGGTTTGTTGTTTCGCCTCGGGCGACTGGTGAAGGGCCAACAAAATTCTTGCTGCATGGGCGAGCGCTTCCACGCGGAAAGCGTGTTCGGCCGCCGTTTCGTAGGCGGGCATCGTGATCTTTGCGAAGTCCTGGTCTTCCGGTAAACGATCGACCAATTGCATCGACCCCAACGCCTGGTAGTCGCCGCGTTCGACTTCGCCGACGAACTCATCGACCAGCTTCAAAAAGGCGATTTGATAGCGCAGTCTCGTCGTTTCGTCGAGCCACGACTCGTCTTCTCCGCCTTGTTGCAGCATTTCCCAACCGATCACCCGATCGGCTTTTGCCGCTGCGATGAATGCCTTGCGTGGTTCCACGCGGGCAAGTGCCTGGTCTATCTCGACGGCCAACTCTTCAGGGATCGGCTCGCGGCCCAGTCCGAGAGCAAGATAACGGATTGCCACGTCCTGAGCAGCCACGGCATTCAGGTAGCCCATCAAGCCGGGTTGATCAGCGGCCGCGGTAGCGATTTTCAGCAGATCGAGCGCCGCCCGCAGGCCTTCTTCGCGTTCGCCGATGTTGTAGTGATAAATTGCCGAATTGCGGGCATAGCGAGCGGCATTCCGCAGCAGTTGCCCGGCATTTACGCAACGTTGAAGGAATTCGCTCGTCGTTCCCTCGTAAGGCAGGTCGGCCCGGTAATCGCGACAGGCGGCGGCACGGGCAAACGCCTCACGAAGATCGCCGCTGCCGGCGAACAACGGCGGCCACGCCTTTCGGCCGTGATCGGTCAAACGATCGTCCTTCACCGGCGCGGGCGCGTACGAGTTCTCGAGTTTTCCCAACAACCCCGAAAGAGGCTGCTCGTACTCTTTGAGTATGCTCCAGGCATTTTCCTCGTCCGGCACCGGCGGCGGCGCCAAATCGGCCAACGTCATCGGTTCGCCCGATGCTTCCCATTGCCGTTTGAGCTGCGTCAGTTCATCGACCGTCGACTTCCGCCATGCGTATGCCGACACGCCGACCGCCAACGCCAAACCGAGCAGCACGGCCACCACAAAAACCACAAGTCGAATTCGCGAGGCCTTCTTGTTCTTAGCCACAGATCGACCGGCACCCGCTTCTCCGCGTTCAGAGGCAGCGCTAGGCCCCATGATCTTGCCCTTCCATAATCAATTCGAGAAGACGCTTGACGATAATTGTTTGAGGTTCCCTCTCAAACGCTTCCGTTCGTTCGAGAAGAGTTATTGACAAGAGGAGGTTGCCGAGTCTAGCCCATCGCGTAGTGCCGTCGCTACCTTGGCCGCTACGGTACAGGCAGAATAGCCTAACCGGCCAGGGCACAACAACCCCCTTGTTTGGGCAACCGGGAACCCGCATCCCCCCACCTCCCAATGAGGGAGAAACTTCAACTTGGCTCGACTTCCAACCGTTCTTCGACACCGCCGTCGCGATGGAAGCGAGCAAACAGTGTCTCAGAAACGAGGTTGTGCCCCAGCACGGTACGATTCGCGGGCGCATCGAGCGACCGGTACAACAACCATTGGCGGTCCCCCAGTTGCACACGATATCCGACCGCGCGGTCTGCGGGGAGTGCCGACAACCGTTCGGCGACCGTCAAGGTTCGCCACGTAAGGGAAACACCCCGCCACGAGCCGTGTTTCCAAGCACCGAAAATCGGTGCGAACATTCGTTTCCCGCGGGCGCGCTGATGCAATACCAGTTGCCGATCGCGCACGTCACATGCCCCTTGGATCGGGATGTCGTTCGACTCGATTCGCCATTCGTTCAAGGCCAACGGCAAGATGACCAACTCGCCGTCGCCGCGCCGTAGGAATAGTTCCCGATGTTTCTTCGACGCGCGTACCGCAGGACGCTTCGCATCGGCCAAGCAAAGCGAGCTACGATAATCCCAATCGCCCTCTTCTGAGGACAACACGGCATCGGCCAGCAGGAAGACGCCGTCGCGCAAGTCGACGGCGATATGCCGCTGGATATGTGTCGCCTCGGTGCATGCGAGTTCCAATTCCTGATATTCCAATCCGTCTTCGGCAAATCGGCACACTTCTTCCCATTCGCCCTCCGGCAAGACGGGGGCTCCGTCTTTCGACAATTCGATGTGCCAAGGCCCTTGGAAAAAGATTCGGTCGTCGATCGTCAATTCGAATTCCGTACGCGAGCCGGGAAACACCCACGAAGCCCTGATCGGCGAACCCGACGGCGATCCGACGATCGTGACTCCCAAATCTTCCCACGAGACGGCCTTTCGCCTGAGCGGCTTCTCGGCTTTGCCGCTTTTTCCGACGCTGCCCGCCCCATCCGCCAGGTCGTCGAGCCAGTCGCCAAGCATCTGCCATCGTCGGCGAGACAAATCGACGAACGGGGGCCGCGTGGCCCCCATTGCAGTCGCATGTAACGCGTTACGATAACGCGCGATGCGGGCGGCCAATTTACGCCGCGTTTTCTTGTTCGCCCCGATCGCTTCGCCCAACAGCAGAATGCGCCCCCAAGCGGCAAGCAAATCGACCGCCTCGGTAAATGCTTGCGGAAGGAGCTTGCGTTTTCCATCGAACAAGGCATCGATTTGCGAACAGGCGGTTTCGAGCAACAAATCGCCGTCTTCGTCGCCGAATTCGGCGCCCGTCGATAACAACAAGGCGGGCAGCTCGACGTGTAGCCAGGCGGCCGAATTCGTCACCGCCAGAGGCACGTCGCGGACTTTCCACGCGCGATCGGCCATCGCCGCCAAGATTCCCAGGCTCACCGGTGTCGGTGTCTCGTCTTCCCACAACATGCGGTAGAGGGCCGTTCGGACCGCGCGATACCCGGTCGCCGAGCCTTCTTTTGCACAGCCGTCAATCTCAGGAATACCCTCGACCGGACACTTCGCTCGTCCGGGCAAGAACCATAACGTGGTTCGCCCGGCAACCGGATCGTCGACCGGCAAGGCGAACGGATGCTTCCGCGCGGCCGCCCGCAGCTTCGCCGGATTCCAGCGTTCCCCTACGAGACGACACACTTCGGCAGGGTCTTCGTGTTTCGGCGTGCCGAAAAGGGAACAAAGCAAATCCAGCGCTTCGTCAGACACTTCTCCGAACGTCCGCCTTGAATTCAACACGGTCATGAGATGAATACCGTCGGATCGGTTATGGATTTCCAGTCAATCCCCAAGGGTGCCGGCAACTTCCACCTGCCGCCTCGATGGGCGTACGCTGGCGAATCGAACCCCGCCCCTCCTATAATGGGTCGACAATCCGAAGTGACAATGGGGAGGTCGCCGAATGAGAGGACCGTACCCCGGATAGTCGGTGCCCGGTTCGGCTTTCCGCGTTCCCCACACCACGGACCATGATTCGCAACGCCAACTTCTAATCATGCCGGATCGCCTCAGACTTGCAACCGGCGGCGGAGGTCCCCGGCGCGAATCTTTTCCGACAAGACGGAAATAAGGAACGGATCACCATGAAGATTCTCGCGATCGGTGCTCGGTGTTCGAAAAATACTTCGGCGCTGACGCTTCTCTCGGCGGCTGTCGTACTCGTGCTGCTTACCGGGTGTCCCCAGCCGAGCAATCCGCCTGCGGCCCCTTCCGATACGTCCTCTGCCGCGACCGGGACGGGGCGTTCGATTTCCTCGTCGACCGCTCCTTCCGCGGCCGGGCCCGATGCGCCTTCGGCAACTAGGCAAAACGGCGCTTCAGCCGAAACCAACGCGGGCGAATCGACTGGGATTCGCCTGGTACTCGACGTACCGGAACAAGCCGAGGAAGGCGACGACATCCCGATCACCTGGACGATCATCAATGAAAGCGATACGGCGATCGACGATGCACGATTGCGATCGACACTCTTTTTCGGCCTGCGGGATACGATCACCGACGCGAAACTCGAGCAAACCATCCCACGACTCGATCCCGGCGGTCAAACGACGCTGACGATCGTGTTTCATGCGACGACCGCCGGAACGTGGCAAGTTCGATCGAACATCGAGCGTGGGGATCGGTCGCTGGCCGGGGCCGAGGCCGTTTTGCCTATCGACGAGGCTCCCAAACCGGAACCGGTCGAAGAGAAGCCCGTCGACCTCGGCCCGCCGCTGGTCGACGATCCTGGTCGATTGCAGCGTCTCGACCCGACCTATCCGGTATGGGTCGATCCCGAAAAAAAGGCAGTCGTCATGATGGGAACGATTTGCCAGCGTCAGGCCCCGCTCGAATTGTTCGCCTGTTTGCGTCAATCGAAAGAGCACGAATCGATCGTCACCATCGACGCCAAGGCATTCTTGGTCCACGCAGGGCTGCTGGCGATCGGTTTGGAGCCGGGACACCCGGTGCAGTTCTACCCCGAATATGTTCCGGCCGAGGGCCCGGAGGTCGAGATCGAAGTCGTCTGGAAGGATGAAGACGGCACCATTCGACGCGCCCGTGCGCAAGACTGGGTACGACGAACTTCCGACGGAACGGCGATGGATTATCCCTGGGTATTCACCGGCAGCCAGTTTTTGGAAGACGAAGAAACCGGCAAGAAGTACTACTACGCCGATTCCACGGGCGAGCTGATCTGCGTGTCGAATTTTCCCGCCTCGGTCCTCGACCTTCCCGTCGAAAGCACCTCGTCGAACGAAGCGTTGTTGTTCGAAGCCTTTACCGAGCGGATTCCTCCATTGGGAACCCCCGTCACGTTGATCCTGACGGCGGCGCAACCGAAGGCAGCAAGCGGGGCACCCGAAACTCCGGCCCCCTCCGTGCCGGAAGCCGCCGAATCACCCTCGCAAGAAACCGCCGAGTAAGCTCCGCTTCCTCGGATCGCAGAAGGCAACGACACACACCGGCTCAAGCGGGGCGTCGCAGCTTCTTGTCGGCCGATCGCGTCGCGCCGGCACGCAACGCTTTCGGCGAAGCGGGACAATTCAAAGGTTGCAAGGCGTCCGGAAGCAAGTCCAGCAGGTCCAGCGTGCGATCGACCGCCCCGCGATGCTTGACGACCAGTTCGCGTGCGCGGCGGCCCAACTCGTCGGCGTATCGGGGCTCTTCGAGACAGCGCACGAGAAAGTGTTCCAGAGTGTCCGCCCCGTCGACGACGATCGCCGCTTTCGCCTCGGCCATGTGTGTCGTGATGTCGCGAAAGTTCCAGGTGTTCGGGCCGTAGCACACGGCCGCGCCGTAGGCGGCCGGTTCGATCATGTTTTGCCCACCGCGGTTCCCCAAGCTTCCTCCGACGAACGCCAACCGGGCGGTCCCCCACCAAGCGCCCAATTCGCCGATCGTGTCGACCAGCATGATTCGCCAGTCTCGCGGTCCCCCATCTTCCAAGGACGAGCGGCGAATCCAACGGAACGGCGTCGCGGCAATCAATTCGGCCACGCTGTCGAATCGTTCGGGATGTCGGGGAACGAGAATCAGCCGCAACTTGGGAAAGCGCTCCGCCAAGCGGGAGAACACCTCGAGGACGACGGCCTCTTCGCCTTCTTGCGTGCTGCCGGCAAGGAAAATGATATCGTCGTCTTCGATCCCTGCCAGACGCCGCAAGGCGACCGTCTTCGGATTGTCACGGGACGTTTCGGCGCCGTCGTATTTCATCGATCCCGTCACGCGGACGGCCCACGACGGCGTCCCCATCGCAACGAATCGCCGGGCCGAGGCGCCGTCCTGCGCCGCGACCATATCGAGCACGCCGAAGACATGACGCAGCAAGAACCGCAGTCGCCTGTATCCACGGAAACTCTTCTCGCCCAGCCGCCCGTTGATGACGGCGACACGTACGCCCTGCCGCTTGGCGGTGCGGATCAGGTTGGGCCAAATCTCCAGTTCGGTCAGCACGAGCAAATGCGGACGAACGCGGCGCACGGCGCGTCGTACGGCCCACGAAAAATCGAGCGGACAATAAAACACCGTACACTCGGGAAAGCGACGGCGTGCCAACTCCATGCCGGTCTTCGTGGTCGTCGAAACAACCACGTCCCAATCGGGATGCCGTTCCCGCCAGCGGGCCACCAATCGCGGCAACAAGTTGACTTCGCCCACGCTTACGGCGTGAAACCACACGCACGGGCGATCGCCCCCGCGCCGCGGAACCAGGCCGAAGAGTTTCTCGGCGTATCCTTCGCGGTACTTTCCCTTGCGCCACGCCGACCACGCCAGGTACGGCGACAAAACCGCTATCAAGCCGAGGTAGACAACGTCGAGCAACGTCGCCATCGGGCATCCTTTCCCCGTTGCGCGACCGGCATCAAGGTCATGCCACGCCGCGTTTTTTCATGCAGCAATTCTTGTATTTTTTTCCACTGCCGCAGGGACACGGATCGTTCCGCCCGACCCGCGGCTCGCGTTTCCGATACGGCTTGGCCTTTTCCTGGCTCTGGGAACCTTCGATGGCCGCCTGCTGTTGCGCGGCGATGGCCGAACCGGGAGTGGCTTCTTCCTTGATTTCGCGGGCTTGCGTCCACATCGACCCCACGAAACGATCGTCCAGGTGTTCGATGCGGAAGACGATGTCGGTCGTTCGCTCGCCGACCGAATCCCACATTTGATTGAAGATCCGCATCCCTTCCCGCTTGTATTCGACCTTAGGATCGACCTGGGCGTACCCCCGCAACGAAACCGAGCTTCGCAGGTGGTCCATCACCAACAGGTGTTCTTTCCAGGCGGAATCGAGAATCTGCAAGAGGACGTACCGTTCCATCTTGCGGACTTCGGGAAAGTATTTGTCGTTCAACGCGTCGCGCAGCAGCCGCTCGACCTGTGCACGCGTGACTTTCTCCAGTCGTTCCGGTTCGACGGAAGTCCCCAAATCCTTCAACCGCCGTACAAGCCGCTCTTTGGCGACATGGCCGACAAGCGGAGTATCGTCCGCATCATCGTCGAACAGCTCATCGAGCAACGCGAGGTTGTTTTCCCGCTCTCTCTCCCCTTCTTCGAACGAACGACGGCTGGCTTCGACCAGCAAATCCCAAATCTCTTGGCCGGGCTTGGTCTTCAGGTCTTCGGCCGTCAGCTCGACCCCGAATCGACTTGCAGCCCATTGCGCAATGCCTTCTCGGTCGTAGCGACGATGGCCCGCCGCATCGCGGGCAGAAAAGTGGGTAAAGCCCGCACGCACGGGAAATTCAATCTCTTTTTGCCGATACGTATCGCGTGCAAGCTGCTTGACGTATTCGCGGATCTCCGCGGGCTCTTTGTCTTCAAACTCCTTCAAGTCGACAACCACGCCGAACTTGCGGTGAATCCACGCAATCGCCGAAAGTCTTCCGAAATTCGGGTCGAGCAGGCGTTCTCCGTCAGAGAGATCGATCTTGCGGATCGCCTCTTGAACCTTTTCGATGAGATACTCGTTGAGTTCGTCGCGGGGGATCTTTTTCAGGTCCCGATCGCGCACGCCCACATCCCAGCGTGTGGCCAACGTCTTGACCAACGCCCCCCAGTTCCACTCACTGGGGTCGGCTTCTTCGGGCAGATTCTCCTCGAGCAAGTCGAACACTTCGGTCTCGACGCGGCGTTCGGCCTGATCGACCGCGTGAGCCGTCGCCGTTTCGAAGTCCATCCCACGAAATTCTTTCGGCTCGAACGAAAAGGAAAGCTTCTGCCCGATCCACTCCGCAAACGTTTCGATCCCGTAATTCCGGTCGAGGAAGCGATCCACATAGACATCGATCTGACGATCGATCATCTCGATGATACGGGCGCGGGTATCGGTCCCCTCGAGGATCTCTTGCCGGAAACCGTACACCCGCTTCCGCTGCTCGTCCATGACCTCGTCGTATTCGAGCAAGTTTTTTCGAATCTCGAAGTTGCGTTCTTCGACCTTCTTTTGAGCTCCCTCGATACGACGCGTCACCATCCGACTGACGATCGCCTGGCCTTCCTCCATGCCGAGGCGGGTAAGCCAGTTCTTGACCCAATCGCCGCCGAAGATGCGCATCAAGTCGTCTTCGAGCGACACGAAGAACCGGCTGCTTCCCGGATCGCCCTGACGACCGCAACGGCCCCGCAACTGGTTGTCGATGCGGCGGGCCTCGTGTCGTTCGGTGCCGATCACGTGCAGTCCGCCCAAGGCGGCCACTTCCCGGCCTTCGGCCTTGGTCTGCTCCTTTTTCTCGATCTCGTTGACCAGCGCATCCCATTCCTCTTGGGGCACGTCGAGGCGGGTGGGATACTTGTGTTGCAAAATGGCCCAAGCCATCGCCTCGGGGTTACCGCCGAGAATGATGTCGGTACCGCGGCCGGCCATGTTCGTGGCGATCGTGACCGCCCCTTTACGCCCCGCCTGAGCGACGATTTCGGCCTCGCGGGCGTGGTGCTTCGCATTGAGCACCTGGTGTTTGATCCCGCGCCGACTGAGCATTTCGGAAAGATATTCGCTCTTCTCGACGGACACCGTCCCCACCAAGACGGGACGTCCTCGCCGCTCGATGCGATAGATCTTCTCTTTCGGGATGATGACCCGTTCCTTGCTCCCCTTGGGAATGAAAATCACACGATCCTCGGTCTCTTCTTTGATATCACCGATGTCGTACTCGTCTTCGTGGCGCGAGTAGAAGATCGTATCCCACTTGTGAATGCGTTCGATCTCGTCGAGGATCGCCTTGTACTTTTCCCGCTCCGTTCGGTAAATCGAATCGGGATAGTTGATTCGCTGCAAGGGCCGGTTCGTCGGAATGGCGATCACGTCCAGTTGGTAGATCTTCCAGAACTCGTTGGCCTCGGTCATGGCCGTACCGGTCATGCCGCAGATCTTGTCATAGAGCTTGAAATAGTTCTGGATCGTGATCGTGGCGAGCGTCTGGTTTTCTTCTTTGATGCGAACGCCTTCCTTCGCCTCGACCGCCTGGTGCAATCCGTCGGACCATTGACGCCCTTTCATCAAACGCCCGGTGAATTCATCGACGATGATCACCTCGCCGTTTTCGACGACATAATTCACATCGCGCTTGTACAGATGATGGGCCTTCAAGGCGTTGTCGATCAGGTGCGGCCACTCCATGTTGCCGACCGTATAAAAACTTTCGACACCCGCCAGTTGCTCGGCCTTCCGGATACCTTCATCGGTCAAATGGCACGTGCGGTCTTTTTCATTGACCTCGAAATGGACATCGCGAATCAACTGCCGCGCAATCTGGTCGGCCCGTCGATACCGGCTGACATCGTCGTGAGCCGGCCCGGAAATGATCAACGGCGTGCGCGCCTCGTCGATCAAAATGTTGTCGACTTCGTCGATGATCGCGTAATGAAGCGGTCCTTGCACCTGTTGGTATTCGACGGGAAATCGCGGGTCGCCTTTGGCCGCCGGGCGCATATTGTCGCGCAAATAGTCGAATCCGAACTCGTTGTTCGTCCCGTAAGTGATGTCGCAGGAATAGGCCTTTTGTCGCTCGGAGGCCTTCATATCGTGCTGGATGGCGCCGACGGTCAGCCCCAAGAACATGTACAACGGCCCCATCCATTCCATGTCGCGGCGGGCAAGATAGTCGTTCACGGTGACGACATGCACGCCCTTGCCCTCGAGCGCGTTCAAATACGCCGGAAGGGTGGCCACCAGCGTTTTACCTTCACCGGTGACCATCTCGGCGATATTGCCGCTGTGCAGGACCATTCCCCCCATCAATTGGACATCGTAATGCCGCATGCCGAGCACACGGCGTCCCGCCTCGCGACAGACGGCGAACGCCTCGATCAACAAATCGTCGAGCGTTTCGCCGGCTGCCAACCGTTCGCGAAACTTCGCCGTCTGCTCGCGCAGCTCGGCGTCGGTCATCTGCTGATATTTCGGTTCCAGGTCGTTGATGGCCTGGACTTTAGGCTGCAATCGCTTGATATATCGAGCATTCGCCGAACCGAAGACGGCCCTGATCGACCGTTCGACCGCCTGGCCGACCACGGCGAACACATCGGTGCCGATATCGAGAATCTGTTCCAGGACACTCATTGTGGGATTCCTAAGGGGTCTTCCGGAGAAGAGGAGACACCGTCGGCCGAAAACCGACCGAAGGACTGAGGGCTGTCGCACTACCTGAAACCCCGCGTCTCCGTCTCGCGGCGTGTGAAGGCTGCAATCCGACCGCCCCCGCCTCGTTGGTAGGAATTCAAACCGGCGAGTTTATGTCGCAAGTTCTTGTTGCGCAAAAACTTCCTGCACGGAAATTTACCTATTTTGCCTGTCTGGGTCAATAATACTTTGTCCTCCGACGCTTGATTGTCACCGCCCAAGCGGGGGATTCCGCCGATTGCCCTCTCGCTCGTCTTCTCAGCGGACGGCTCAATTGACAACGCCGGCGTCTGCCGCCATCATGGCAACCGATGTGGCGGAATCCATGCCGACCTGCGTAGCGGTCGAACACTCGACCGATGGACCATGCGAGCACTTATCTTAGTTGACATTCAGAACGACTTTTGTCCCGGTGGGGCATTGCCCGTCCCCGAAGGGGATCAAATCGTCCCCTTGGTCAATCGTCTCATACCGTGTTTCGACCTGGTAGCGGCCACGCAGGACTGGCATCCTGCCGATCACGGCAGTTTTTTCACGCAACATCCCGGCAAAAAGCCGGGGGACGTCGTCGAGCTCGGCGGGCTTTCCCAAATCCTTTGGCCGCCGCATTGCATACAACATACCAAAGGAGCCGAGTTTCACCCCGCCCTCGACACACAGCCCATTGCGCGGGTGTTCCAAAAAGGCATCGACCGCGAAATCGACAGTTATAGCGGTTTTTTCGACAACGGTCGGCGTCGCGCCACCGGTCTCGAAGCGTTCCTGCGCGAACGGGAAGTCGAGGAAGTCTACGTCTGCGGGTTGGCAACCGACTATTGCGTGAAATTCACCGCCCTCGACGCCGCCGAACTGGGCTGGAAGACGTTCGTGATCGCCGATGCGTCGCGCGGTGTCGACCTTCACCCCGGCGATGCGGACGCTGCGATCGACGAGATGCGCACGCGCGGCATTTCCATCGTGCGTGCTTGGGACATTCTGGGAAGGCGGCGCTGAACTTCGAGGCCCGGTCAGGTCATGTCGGGCACGGGATCGCGACCGGGTGCATCGTCCCGATAGAATTGATCCAGGACGGCGTGCCAATCGACCAATCGTTTGACCCGAACGAACGCGTTACGCACCTCCAAATACCGTGGATGTAATCGCGCGTACTTGATCGCGTGATTGCGCACGGTCCGCAATCCCAGCTTCTCGCCGTACGTTTCCAACGACAACCGCAAGTGTTCGTCCAAAACCTCGCGTTGCTCCCGAACGGTCGGCAACGGCGGCAACGGACGTCGTTCGGCCATGGCCCGCAGACGGGCGAAAATCCACGGATTGCCGATCGCCCCCCGCGCCACGGTGACGGCATCGACGCCGGTCTCTCGTATCATCCGAAAACAGGCCTCGGCGGTGAACAGGTCGCCCGACCCGAAAATCAATCGGTTGCCCGCATGCGCTTTCACCTGCCGCAAGAAATTCCAATCGCTGAGACCGTCGTATCGCTGTTCGACCGTCCGACCGTGAACCGTCACGGCATTGACGCCGCGTGCGAAGGCACCTTCGAGAATTTGAAAGAATGCGTCTCGGCTCGCTGTTGAATCATCCACTCCGCGGCGCATCTTGACCGTCAATGCCACATCGGGCGGCAAGACTTCCTGAACACGATCGATCACCTCGAGGGCGGCGTTGGGATTGCCTAGGTACCATCCGCCGCGACACTTTCCGACGACCTTGCGGACGGGACACCCGAAGTTCAAGTCGATCCAATCGAACCCCGCACCCAACAACACGCGGGCCGCCTGGGCGAACTCGTCGGGCTCGCTCCCCATCAATTGCGCCGCGGCAGGCCGGTCTTCGTCCGAGACACGCAAATAGCGGGTTGCCTTTCGCCCCCGACTGACACTCAACACGAACCGGTCGAGCATGACCTCGGCGAACGTGAACCCCGCACCGAACCGCCGGGCAAGCACGCGCATCGGCCAGTCGCTATATCCGCTCAACGCAGCCAGCGCAAAAGGAAAATCGATGTCGACGCGCCCCAACCGGAGCGGTGCATACGCGACGACTTCGGACGAACCTTGCTCGGAACCGTTTCGAATCACGTTCACTCGATTTGTTGCAGAACACGTAACTTGCGCGATCGCCGGTGCCCATTCGAGCGATCGCCTTGCTTTCCGGGCAACACCTGCGTTTCATCGTAACATGCCCCAGTCTTGCGGCTACCCTATGGGCGAACCGGATCGCTCGTTACGATAGACGAACGCGCCGACACAATAGTCGGTGTCCGTCGCTTTTTCCCGATCGAACACACGCATGTACAGCCATGTTGACCGAACACGAAATCGAAATCCGCGTTCGCTATCCCGAGTGTGACCCGATGGGATTCCTGCACCACAGCAGGGTGTTTGTCTACTTCGAAATGGGGCGCACCGAACTGTTGCGGGCGTCGGGGGGCAGCTACCGGAAAATGGAAGAGGAAGGGCTTCTGGTGGTTGTCGTGAGGGCGGAATGTCGATACCTGAAGCCCGCCCGATACGATGACGTTCTTCGCCAGAAAACGATCGTCAAACGGGTAACGGCCGCCAAGATCGAACACGAGTACCTGATCTACCGAGGCGACGAATTGCTCTACCAAGGGCATATCGTAATGGCGATCGT
Source organism: Thermostilla marina (assembly GCF_054657455.1). Classification (NCBI taxonomy): domain Bacteria; kingdom Pseudomonadati; phylum Planctomycetota; class Planctomycetia; order Pirellulales; family Thermoguttaceae; genus Thermostilla; species Thermostilla marina. Next base: position 4,013,070 of record NZ_BAAHYR010000001.1, read on the forward strand.
CGACCGCCAGGGAAACTTGCGGCGAATTCCCGATTGGATGCAATTGGACCGCCGCACATAGCGGGAGCCCTCGGATCGACCTGCGGCGAACCGGCCGGATATTCCATCGGCGCGCTTTTTGGTGCAGAATATCGGTTTCTCGGCCCCGATCGGTGCCGACTTCCAGTTCCGACGGAACCGATCGTCATTCGACGTGCCACGATCGGTCGCGAGGTTCGAAAGATGCAAGGCGAAACACGATGACGACGAGAGCCGAACAATTTGCCGGTCTGTCGGTTGCCCTGATCACACCGTTCAAAGACGGCAAGGTCGATTACGCCCGGCTTGAAGAACAGGTCGAGTTCCAGATTGCCGCGGGTACGACGTGCCTTTGCCCCGTCGGCACGACCGGCGAGTCACCGACCCTGTCGCATCCCGAACACCGCGAAGTGATCTCGGCGGTGATCAAGGCCGCCGCCGGTCGAGCGAAAGTCATGGCGGGAACCGGCTCGAACAGCACGGAAGAAGCCCTGGAGCTGACTCGTTGGGCCGCCCAGGTCGGCGCCGATGCGGCGCTGGTGGTCGCTCCCTACTACAACAAGCCCACGCAAGAGGGGTTCTACCAGCACTACCGCGCCTTGGCCCAGGCGGTCGACATCCCGATCTGCGTGTACAACATTCCCGGCCGAACGGGAAAGAACATCGAACCCGAGACCATCATTCGGCTCGCCGAATTCCAGAACATCGCCATGGTCAAAGAGGCCACCGGCTCGCTCGACCAGGCGTCGCAGATCATCGCCGCCACCGACCTGACGGTTCTCAGCGGCGACGACAGCTTGACGCTACCGATCCTTTCGATCGGCGGACGCGGCGTCGTTTCCGTACTGGGGAACATCGTCCCCAGTGACATGATCGCCATGCTTCGCGCTTGGGAGCAGGGCGACATCGCCGAGGCCCAACGTTGGCACAAAAAGCTGTTCCCCTTGGCGAAGTCGCTCTTGTCGCTGGCGACCAACCCGATCCCCGTCAAAGGCGCCATGAAACTGCTCGGTCGCGATACCGGCGAACTCCGCCTGCCGATGACCCCGTTGGACGAGGCGGGTGAGGCCAAGCTTCGCACGTGCCTGGAAGAGTACGGGCTTTTGTAGCCGGCTCGATATCCGCGCGAGCAATTCAACGGTCGGTGTGTTTTTCGTCGAGGATCGGCTTGACTTCGTCGACAAAATCCCGCACATCCTTGAACTGGCGGTAGACGCTGGCAAATCGAACGAACGCGACCTCGTCTACCCGTCGGAGATGTTCCATGGCCAACTCGCCGATCGTTCGCGAGGGGATTTCCGGCTCGGGACGTGCGGCTAGTTCCTGCTCGATGGCACGAATGATGCGCTCGATTTGGTTGTCGGTGACGGGGCGTTTCCAACAGGCCTTTTCGAGCCCCGCTTTGAGCTTACCGCGGTCGAAAGGAACGCGACTGCCGTCTTTCTTGATCACCTTGACGACCGTTCGTTCGACGCGCTCGTAAGTCGTAAAGCGGTGATTGCAACAATTGCATTGCCGGCGTCGCCGAATCGAATAGCCGTCTTCGACGGAACGTGAGTCGATGACGCGGTCATCGTCGGCCTGACAGTTCGGACATTTCATCACAAGCTCCCCTCGTCGCCGCTCAAGGCCGCGTTACCCCGACCCCCTGCTGCCCGTTGCGACCAGCGATCAGTATAGCACGAACGCGGATGAACTCGCAGGGGCCGAGCCACGACATGATCCGACAGCAATGCAAGCATTGCCGTCACGGCCCAAGCGGCAAGATTGCCGGTAGGATCCGGCGAGCAGCGAGCGCATCAATTGTTGGAAGGCGACGATGAGAAACGACCTCGCAACGCCCCATGAAATCGCGGATCGCTTTCTGCATGCTCCAGGATGCGATTCAAGTACGCCGCGCGATCGACCACACGAACCGCGGCGAGCATGGCGATCTTGTCTTCTGCAGAAAGCGGCAAGGTGAAAGCCAGAATGTCGCACAGCATCCCAAGCGAAACCTCTGCCCGCGCCAGATCTTTCAATAAGTCGTCGGTTCCCTTGATCTTCGCCGCAATTCTTTCGACCGCTTCGATCAGCGCCGCCCGCAACTCGGGAACCACCTGCATGTCGCCCGCCCTCACCACGTCGTCGAGCAACCGGACGGACGCCAGGAAAACGTCTTGTGCGCCGGGGCGCACGCCGAGCAATCGCCCGCGGCGCACACCGCGAATGCGGCCCAGCCGACTCACGTCGCGCCTCCTAACCGGTAGAAAAGAACCGATGCAAGCATGAACCGCTAGTCGCCTTCCTCCAGGACCGGGTGCAGGCAGTGTCTCGACGGCGGGCTCGTCTCCTACGACTTCCCACGCCAACACGACCGTCGGATCGTGGGGCTCGATCCACGTTGCCACATCGCCGGGCAACGCAACGATCTCATCCACACCAGGAAAGAAGATTCGATCGGCAAAAGCGACCAAAGGAAGCTCCGTCGTCGCCGTTGCGTCGTCGTGCACGCGAAACCTCTCACGCTACAAGAAGCCGCTCCAACGAAGCGGCAAACGATGAACATGCCCATGAAAGCATCGGCGTGCCGCCCGAACGCGCGCCCGCCGCCTCACCGCAGCCCCTGGAAATAGCCGTAGTAGTTCATGAAGTAGCCGCCGGGTGCGGCGGAGGCCCCACGAGCTGCCCCCGACTGAAGTTGCTGCAAACTGCGCGTGACTGCTTGGTTCGTCCGCTGCTGATTCAACATCGGCCGCACCAGCGTGTAATAATTGCCGACCGCCCCCATACCGTTGGTCGATCCCGATCGATACAAGTTCAGATACGGACTCACCGAAGGCGGGCGATTGTATGTCGAGAAGGGCTTTTGCGTCTGCACGGGCTGACTCCGCGGTAGACTGCCGCCCATTTCCTGCGAGTAGCCCATCATATACGCCGGAAACGGTCCGCCTGCCACCCAGCCGGCCGACGAACCGAAGCTCGATCCTCCCTCAGTCGCCGTCGGCGGTAGCGGCATTGTGCTGCGTGCCGAACCTTGTTTCGTCATCGACGACGGTGATTGCACCGGCGCTAACGGCGGGGCGGCCGCGGGGGGAGCGGGCAAGGTGGGCCTTGGTTGCCCCACGGCTCCATTCGGCACCCCGGCACCAGGGACTACGGGAGTCGCCTGCACCGTCTGGACGTTCTGCACCATCAATCCTGCGTCGGGCGATCCCGGAACTTGCGCCCGCCCCGTCGAAACCGCCACGCACAGCGAGATTACACAGGCAAGCCATGTTCCCTTTTGCATACTACCGTCCCCTGTCCGATTTTGACGTCTCGAAGCCCGACGGCGTCGTTCCTTCGCGACGACCTCTCCTGACTTGTTCATTGTACGCCCGCCGATGCGGGTTCGGCACATTTCAACCGATCTTTCCTGCCTGCAAAACGATTCCCAAAACGATCCGGCGGTTGACGAGTTGCTTGCCGACTAGAACCCGCTCAGGCCGCGGTCGCTGTTGACGTATTTCACGTTTCGCACGGTCGATGCACCGAGCGAGGTGAAGGCGAAGATCCGCTCGAACGGGGCCACCATCTTGTCGACCCACGTGTTGAACGCAATCATCTCGTCGTGGGCGATGAACACCCGGTCCCCCGGCAACAACTGGTAGTTCGTCGACGTGTCCCCGCCCCGAGTGATCGCCTCCCAATCGACCGGCAAGATCTGCTCGCATCCGTTCTCCGCCGGAGACGGACGCGCCACCCAGATCTTCTTGCTCGACACCTGCGATATGCCGCCCACCTGGGCAATCGCGTCCAGTACCGTCTCGTTGCCCGTGCAGGGCAATCGCACCACCGAATCGTCTTCCGCCGGCCCCGCCGTGATCACGTAGTACACCTTGCTGTTGTACGCCGCCACGTCCAACGACACCTCGGGACTGTCCAAGAATCGGCTCAAGTGCCGCTCGATCGCCTCGCGGGCCTCGGGAAGCGTCATCCCCGCCACATACACCGCCCCGTACTGACGCAAGTTGATCGTCCCGTCGGGGCTCACCAGGTACGTCCCCGTGATCGGCTGCAAACCGCTCGCCCGCGCAAGCTGCACCGAAACCTCCGGCGCCTTGAGGATCTGCCGCAAGTGGGCATCGATCGCCCAGCGGGCCTCCTCCAACGTCATCCCGACCACCCGCACCGAGCCGTAGGCCGGACCGAGATTGATCGTCCCTTCCGACTCGACCATGAAATACCCGTTGATCGGCTGATCCAACAACGTCCCCAACACATCGATCTGGAGCACGTCGTAGACCTCCAGCCGATACGGCGGCAACGGGACCATCTTCTGGACCTCGATCTGGACGATGTCCGGCGGTTCCAGACGATAGGCCGGCAGCGAGACCTTGGCCAGCTCCCGCGGCGGCTCCACCGCCGGCGGCTGCGTGCCCTGCTGTTGGAAGGCCTGATGGTAGTTCACCGCCTGACAACCGACCGTCGCGGCCAGCAACACGGCCACACACACCGAAGCGGCGAAGGGATGTCGAAAGCCGATCATGGTTGGGCGTACCCCGATTGAACCCATGTCTGGTGCCGAACACACAACTCGACGCAGTCTGCTTTTCTTGAACAGACCACGCAGATTACGAAACTTGCCTGCCGGACACGTTTTCCTCATCCCCTGTCAGGGGCCATTCGACCGTCATCGACGACGGCGCGGCACGACCGGCATAACCAGTGCTGTCGGAATAATCGGCAAACCTTACCAGCAACTTTTCCGATTCTTCCCGGGTTTCGCCCACTTCATGCCACCAGAGGCAATCCGCACCGGGGTCGAACGTCCTTCAAAGCGTCGGCCGGACGGGTTGACACCGATCAAAACCCGACCACAGTGGAGCAATAGGGGCCAGCAACGGCCGGCTTTTCTTATTCAAAGGGTTCCTGGGCGTCCATGCCTTCCGCGTCGTCGACAATGCGAATTTCTTCCGTCGGCACTGCCGCGATTTTGAGCGGTCTGATGCTGGCCGCAATCGCGGCATACGCGCCGGTGCTGGCGGAAATCGGTCGTTACTGGAATACGCCGCAGTACTCGCATGGCGGGCTGGTGGCGGGCCTGGCCGCCGTGCTGCTTTGGCTGCGCCGGCATGGCAACCGGGACGACCTCTCCCCTGCTACCCCCCTTGAGTGGGTGGCAGCGCTGATCGTCATCCTTTTCTGGACTGGTGCCGCATTCGGCAAGGGAAGTTGGACCGAGATGAGCATTCTCGGGCTGTCGGTTCGCGGCTGGTTGTTTTCGCTGGGAGCAATCGTCCTCGGACACGCAGCGGTCGTCCGGAAAATCGAAACCGCGTCAGCCCAAGCAGGTTCGTCGCCTCGAGCGTCGCAGGTGGAATCCATCCCGTTTCATGTCTTGGGGTTCGGACTCGTTGTGTCGAGCCTCGTGTATTGGCTGGCATGCGCGCGGCTAGGACTCGACGTCCCCGAGATGTACGCTTTCGGCCCTTGTGCCCTGGGGCTTTTTCTGCTGGTGCTCGGGAAAGACGGTTTTCAATTGGCGTGGCCGAGTGCCGTTTTCCTCGTGTTGATGGCACCTTTGCCGTACACCCTGGAACAGCGTCTACTCGTGCCGTTGCAGGGCCTCGCCGCCGACGGGGCGACGTACCTTCTCCAATTGGCCGGTTACGAGGCAGCGAACGAAGCCGGACACTTCATCCGCCTGGGATCGCTTAAGCTCGGCGTGGTCGAACAGTGCAGCGGTTTGCGAATGGCCACAGTCTTTTTTGCCCTTTGTGTCGCCACGGTCGTGATCGTGCGGTTACCCAAATGGCAAATCCCGGTCTTCCTGTTGGCCGCCGTTCCGATCGCCTTGGTTGTCAACATCCTTCGAATTACCGTGACGGCGGTCTTGATGGTCGAGGTGGATCGAAAACTGGCCGAAAAGGTCTTCCACGATTGGGCCGGCTACGCCATGCCTGTCATCGCCGTGTTGCTACTGGGGCTGTTAGCGGCATTGCTCGATCGACTGATCGTTTGGGAAGAAAATGACGCGCCGATCGACATTTAGCCCCCCATTACGGGTGTATTGCACGATCCTTTCTGTCTTTTCCAATTGACCCATTTTATCGCTCGCATTACCCTGGAGAGGTTCAGATGTATAACCGGATCCTGCGGATTGGGGGGTTCCGGTTTTGCTGCCGCGAATCGATTACGGCAGCAGATCGTTGACGAGGAATGCCGGAACGGACAGGATGAAGGTGGCCGTTCCAATTCGGCTTGGGAATAGGGAAGAGTAATTCCGGCGATATGCCGGTTCGTCTCGGCGACGAGGGACGTTGGTGAAATCGAAACAAAAGCCGCTTTCTACCGGCAAGTTACCCATGCAAGCCGCCATGCGACCGCTCGCACGACGCAACGGTGTCGTGGCTGCACCCGGGCTGCGTGAACTGCCGGGCCACCCTACCCCGAACGACGTGCTCTTCGCGCTTCGGCGGCGGTGGCCTTGGATCCTCGCTCTGGGAACTCTAGCCGCGCTGGTGGTCGGATATCTCACCTGGAAACTGACACCGACCGAGTACACCGCAACGGCTTGGTTACGGATGTCGCTGCAACGTCCCAATATTCTTTTCGAAACCGAGAACGAAGATCCCCTGTTGGCTCATCGCCAGACGCAAACAAAGCTCATTACCAGCGAATTGGTGCTCGCCGACGCCCTCCGTCAGCCCGGCGTCGCCCAATTGCCGATGATCCGTGAAAAGGGCGATCCGGTTCGATGGCTGGGAACGCAAATCCATGTTCGTTTTTCGGGCGAAATCATGGAAATCTCGCTCACCGGCGAAGATCCTCAGCAATTGCCGGTGATCGTCAACGCCGTGAAAGATGCCTACATGGCCAAGGTCGCCAGTGCCGACGACCGAACGGCCCTGGAGCGCCTGGAACAACTCCGGCGAAAGCACGCCGAAATCCTCAAGCAAATCGACAATCAATCGCGTGAATATGAACGGTTGGCGAATGCCGTAGGAAGCGCCGACTCGGAAATTGCCCGCAAAAAGGCGATCACCGCCTTAGAGACGCTCGCCGACCACCGCGCCCGCGTCAACGAACTGCGGCGCAAGATCAGCGGTCTCGATCAAAAGATCACCCTACTCAAGAAGCGCATCGACTATCTGAAGCAGCAACGTCCGAACATCTCCGAAGAAGAACGCAAGCGGCGCGACGCGGCCGTCATCGAGCAAATCGTCGAAGAGGGACTCGCCAAAGACCCCTGGATGGTGCAGGCGGTCGCCCAAAAGGCGACGTTGGAATCCCGTCTGTTTGAAGAAAAGCAGCGAGTGCGTAATCCCGAGCTGTCCTTGACCGTGCGACGGATGGAAGAGCAACTCGCCTCGCTGGAAGCCGCCATCAAGCAGCGCGAAGCCGAATTGCGTCCTCGACTGGAGGACTTTGCTCGCGAACAGATCGACACAGGCAGCACCGAGACGCCTCCCACGACGATCGAAAAAATCGAATCGTCGATCGCCGACGCCGAACTGGAAAAGGCCGTCCTCGAAGACGAATTGAAAGTGGCAATGGAGCAGTTCCTTCAAGCGGCTCACGAAGCCGAGTCGATGGGGAAATCGACCGCCGAATTGGAAGCCGCCCGGGCCGAACGCGAGCGTCTGAAGTCGATCGCTGCGAAGCTGGGCGATGAAATCCAACGTTTGGAAGTGGAACGCGACGCGCCGCTGCGGGTTCAAGAAATGATTCCCGCCACACGTCCGCGGGAATCGAACATCGACAAGAAATACCGTTTCGCCTTGTTTATGGGCTTGGCCGCGTTTGTCGGCGTTGCCGGATTGTTCATCGGCTACGATTTTCTCACGCGGCCGGTCAGCTCGACGCACCAGTTGGCGTACGACCTCGGCATTCACGTAGTGGGCAGCCTGCCGCTGGTTCACAAGCGTCGCCTGTTGCCGAACCCGGCGTACAACGGCTCGGTCCCGGACGACATTCGCGCGGTGCTACACGAGTCGGTCGACAACATTCGGACGACGTTGATCCATCGCGCGAAGAAAGACGGTCTGAAAGTCGTCATGGTGACCAGCGGAGTCGCCCGCGAGGGCAAGTCGACCGTCGCAAGTCAGCTTGCTGCAAGCCTTGCGCGGGCAGGCCGGAAGACGATCCTGGTCGACGGCGATTTGCGGCGTCCGCGTATTCATCGCGTTTTGAAACAGGATTTGGCGCCGGGGTTGAGCGAGTACCTTCGCGGCGAGGCGACTTTGGAAGAAATCGTGCGGGAAACCGACCGCGAGAATCTATGGCTGATCCCGGCCGGGCGTTGCGACTCCGAGGCACTACAAGCGATTGCCCGCTCCGATCCCGAACGTCTGTTTCAGGTATTGCGGCGCGAGTTCGATTTCGTCGTCGTCGATACGTCACCTCTCTTGACGGCGGCCGATTCGCTGGCGGTCGGGCGATTCATGGACGGCGTGTTGCTGTCGGTAATCCGCGACAACAGTCGGCTCCCGCTGCTCTTGGAAGCTTACCAACGCCTCGAAGAAGTCGAATTGCCGCTTCTGGGCGTCGTGCTTAACGGGGGACCGGCGGGACGCTACCGGTCCTACTACCGAGCATACACGATCGACGTCGAATCGCGTGAACCGAAGACGGCTTCCAAGCAACCCGTCGGGAAATGAACGTGTCGGAATTTTCCGAATCGATGCCAGTCGCCACGACGAACGGTCTGCACGGCCGGGTCAGGCGGGTTCGCGTCGTCTTGTTTGCAGCGACCGCCCTCCTCATCCTCGGTGCCGGAGCTTTGGAGCGACAATGGTCGGGACGTACCGTCGCCGACGACGATCAATTTCGGCAATTGGCCGAGGCCGTCGAAAGCGTCCCGCCGATCGTCGGCCCGTGGCACGGAAGACGCCTCCCCAAACCGAGCGATCCGCACATCCTCGAGGCTACCGGGGCGATCGGCTGGTTTTCCGCCGAGTTCACCGAAACGATCACCGGCGATGAAGTCTCGGTCTTCTGGATCGCCGGACCGTCGCGTTCTGTATCTGTCCATACCCCTGATGCGTGCTATCCCGGGGCCGGGTTCGTCATGGAAGGAGAACCACAAGCCTACCGCATCGAATACACGGCCGAAACGAACGGTAGGATCGAGAAACGAGGCGCCGACTTCACGACCGCGGTGTTCGTCAAGTCGGAACCGATGGGCACAAGGCGGTTACGCGTTTTTTGGGCATGGAACGACGGAACCGGATGGGCCTCTCCGCGGTTTCCTAGGATGAGATACGGTGCTGCGCGACCGTTGACCAAACTGTATCTGATCGCGCCGTCACCCCCGGGTGAATTGGCCCACCAAAGTACGGCGATCGAGCTGGCCGACGACCTACTGCCCGTCCTCGACGCCAGGCTGGCTCAAACGGCCGCTGCATCCCCCGAAAAAGGCCGCGACTCGAAACCCGATCGCGAGTGAGCTTTTTTCTTTGACCCCGGCCCGGCGCGCAAGCAAAATGGTTCGCTGCCGCTTTGCACTGTAGACAATGACAACTGCGTCCCCTTAACGCAAGTACGCAAAAAGCTATTCGAGGAGGGAACGATCGTGAAACGGTTATTCTTTGCCCTACTGATCGGAATCGGTTTCGCTGCATCTTGGCATCTCGACACGCGGGCCGACGACTGGCCTCAATTCCACGGCCCCAACCGGGACAACTTATGCGCCGAAACGGGTTTGCTACAACAATGGCCCGACGGCGGCCCGAAGCTCCTTTGGACGTTGAAGGGCTTGGGCAAAGGCTATTCGACGGTGTCGATCGCAAACGGCACACTATACACGATGGGCGACCGCCCCACCGACGATGGCGATCGTCAATTCGTGCTCGCGTTCGACCTCGCCACACGGAAAGAACTGTGGGCGTGCGAAGTCGGAGATCCCCACCGCGACGGCCCGCGATGCACGCCCACCGTCGACGGCGATCTCGTTTTCGCCTTGGGCACGTCGGGCGACTTGGTATGCGTCGACGCGAAGACCGGAAAACTGCTGTGGAAGAAGAGCCTCGTCGACGATTTCGGCGGCCAAATGATGTCGGTCTGGCGATTCAGCGAATCACCGTTGGTCGACGGCGAGAAGGTCGTGTGCACACCCGGCGCAAACAACGCGCTGTTGGTGGCCCTCAACAAGCGCTCGGGCAAAACCATCTGGCAGACCAAAGCCGGCGACCTCGGACCGGCAGGGAAAGACGGTGCCGGATACTGCTCGATCGTACCGGCCACGATCGAAGGTGTGCGTCAATACGTTACGATCGTCGGACGTGGGGCGGTGGGCGTCGATGCCGAGACGGGCAAGCTCTTGTGGCATTACAACCGCATCGCCAATCGTGTCGCGAATATTACATGCCCTGTCATCAAGGACAATCTCGTTTTCGTCACAACCAGCTACAAGACCGGGTGTGCCCTCATCGAAGTTACGCGACAGGGTGATGCGTTCAAAGCCGAAGAGGTTTATTTCTACGATTACGAACACTTCAACAACCATCACGGCGGCGTCGTGTTGGTCGGTGATTGCATTTACGGCGGATCCGGCCAAAACAACGGCATCTTGAAATGCCTGGACTTGAAGACGGGCAAGATCCTTTGGGAGCACGAGCCGATCGGAGAACGATCGGCCGCCGTGCTGTATGCCGACGGATGCCTCTATTACCGCTACGAGCGAGGGACCATGGCCTTGGTGGCCGCCGAGCCGACCGGCTTCCGCCTGCTTGGACAATTCAAAGTACCGGTTGTCGACGGTCCCGCCTGGCCGCATCCGGTCATCAGCGACGGAAAACTGTATCTGCGGGCAAATGATACGTTGATGTGCTACGACGTCGCTCATTGAACATCGGCTATCGCTCATCACGCCGCAAGACGGCATGTTACTCTGCCGGACGCGACCTTTTGCGTCCGGTTTTTCTTTGCAGCCTGAGATTGGTCCTTGAAATCGCACCACGTGAGATCCCGTACAATCGTCAAATCCGGTGCAATTGCTGCCATCCAGATTGTGTATTGATTGCGCCGACCACTTTGACGGCGCGCAAGGCCCCCCTGCAGGATGCTCATGACCTAAGCTTTCCATGAAGTCGTGACTCGACTTGCTGGGGCTGAAAGCAGGGCAGATACCGCGTTCCTTCGACGTGGGCAGGACGTAGAACGCAGGTATCAGGGGGCAGAATCGCCTCAGGGAAGATCCGTTTTCTAGGGCAGGTGGACGGGCTGCGCCGTGTCGGTATTACTATATATCCTGATCATCTCGGTGCTGAACCTGATCGTCGGGTTTGCCACGGCCATGTACTTGTCCAATCAAGTGGCCATGGCGAAAGAGGATCTCCCTTCCGGCGGCACGGAGCAACCTGCTGAAAACCCGACCTTCCTAGGAAAACTGCGACAACTTGTCGGCAGAATCACAAGCCTCGGACGCCACAAAAAGGCTTCCTCGTTGCAAGAAACGACCGACGAACCTGCTTCCCAAGATTCGGCGGCGGGCCGGCCTTCTTCTGAGCCGCCTTCTGCTGCGGCAGAGGAAGAAGACGAATGGGCCGATCTCGAGGAGCTCATCGGTGGAAAACCGCTCGACATCGACGCTCTCACTTCGGCAAGACCGCCCAAACCCAAGCCCGCGACGGTCGCCGTTGCGGACGAGGACGAACCGGAACAAGCGAGTCAACAGCGGCCCGAAGGCGAATCGCTCGACGTCGAGGATTCGGACCCGGCCGAAATTCGCGCCGAGGACGTCGAAGCCAAACTTGCCGCATTGGAAGAGGGCCTCGATTCCGACGAAAAATCGGCGGCAAGCGACGACGAGGCACCCGGCCTCGACACGCGTTCGGCTTTGACCGCTCTTTCCACTCGCCTGGAAATGTTCAACGAAGAGATGTGCCGCATCGATGATCGCGCGCGAAACCTGGGCGACGAAGTCGATTCCGAGACGCTCAAAAGCTTGGACCAAGAGGTTCGCGATCTCTGTTTGGCACACGTCGAACAAACGAGTGAACAATGTCGCCTGCTGTCCGAAACACACGACGATATCGACCTGAAGACGCTCTGCGAAGAGCTGACCGCGGCGTGTGAGCGTCACCGCGGTGAAGTCGAAGGATCGTGCAAACAGATGGAAATCCTCGACTACGATTTCGACCCGAAGGAATGCTACCGGCAACTGCGGATCGAAATCGGTCGAATCGTGCGCAGCGGTCACCACATGTTCGACCAGATCGAAGCGGCGATCGTGAAGGCGGCCAAGATTACCGGCGGACTCGATTCCTTGGAAGATTCCCAGAAAACCGACGTGTGGACGGGTTTGCCGAACGTCGCAGGACTCGAGGTGTTCCTCGATCAATGGCGACGTGACCATCAACAGTCTCTGCGGCGTCTGACGGTCGCCGGAATCGATCTCGATCGTTTTTCCCGTATCAACGATCGTTACGGTCAAGCGGCGGGCAACCGCTTCTTGCGGGCTTTTGCCCGCACGATCCGGGAACATTTGCCCGAACAATATTTCCTCGCACGTACGGGCGGGCAACGCTTTTTCATCCTGTTCCCCGAGGCCGACGGCCGAACGGCCATCCAAGAGATCGAAAAACTTCGCCAAACCATCGAATCGGCCGTCTTCCGGCTCGACGGCGAAACGATCCAAATGACCATCAGCGGTGCGGTCACCGAGGCGACGCCCGACGATACCGTTTCGATGCTGTACGAGCGGATCGAGGCGACGCTCCAAGAAGCAAAGCGTTACGGTCGCAATCGCACGTTCCAGCACGACGGCAGCTTTCCGTCGCCGGTCGTGCCCTCCAACGTTCAAGTTCCCGATCTCGAAATCGATATCTCGGAACAGGTCGAAGAACCCGTTCGGGCCTGATCTTTTTGTCTTACGACGAATCGATGCTTTGATCGGTTTGCAACGAATCGGGGCAAATCTTTGTTCCGGTGAAACTGCCCGCATCGTGCCCGAAACACGTCGTATGCCGATCACACGGCACTCCGGCAAAAGGGCGTTTTCTCGACGCTTCGCCTGACGATGACACGATTGCCGAAATGTATTCGTCCGCTTTCGCAGCCCGCATCGATCGACGGGCAAGCGGCGTTATCCGTCTCACATCGAAGGCCTCGGTTTTACGGCGATCAGAATGATCATGATTAGGCAAGCACAAGAACGTCGAAAGAGTGTTCCGATTACGGGATCCACGAGGCCGGTACCAAAACGATCAAACTTTCTCCGCTCGGACGGGTTATCGGCCAGTTTCCTGTTCGCAACGATGATGATCGTCGTGGCAATTCTGCCGCCGCCTTCGGGAAACGCCGAAGAACCCGGTCCGCTCTTGTTCGACCCGTCACCGGGAGCGGTCAGTCCTCCCTTACTGCTTCCCACACCGCACGAGACGCCGACGACGCCGCTCTCCCGTTCGGACGGAGCCCAAGGCTGGCGGGCCGTCGAGCGACGATCCCCGGCACCGACAACTTCCGTGACGCGAGAACATCCTGCTCCTTCGGGATCGTTCGGACGTCTACCGGCTTCGGCATTCCGACCGTTGTCGGAGACAAGGTCGGGTGATTCGCCGCGTCCGCTGCCTCCCGGTTCCGCCGCACCACTTCCGAGCCCCCAGAGGAGTGCACCGACGATCATCACGCCCCAAGCATCCTCCAACGCGACCGCGCCCGTAGCCACGCCCGGTGCTCCAGGCCAGTCGATTCTCGGCGTGCCGGACCGTCGCCAACATTCCGAAAACCACCGGTACCCGATCACGCCCTCACCGGCGTCACCGACTTTTTCCCGCCGAAGCCCGGCGCCCTATCTTTCTCAAGGGAAAGTCACCGGAAGCCCCCCCATACCACCTCAAGAGGCACGCCAAAGCGGCTTTCGCTTGGGGGACGGCCGTTTACTGCGGGCATTGGGCATCCTCAAAGACAAACCGCAGCCGACAATGCAGCCCGCGGTGCCAGCGACCGAGAAGGCGCCGCGTTGGTGGGAACGGCTCCGCCCCACCATTCCCCGCGTAACGGAAAAAGCCGGCCCGGCGGTTCCTCGTTCGGACGGTCAGATCACGCCGCTGGAATCGTTGCCTGCACCGACCACCGGCGGAATGCCTTCCCTCTACCGCGGTCAGATGACACCGGTACGTGTTCAAGAGCCGTCGGCAAGCAATCCGTTCGAGAAGGCGGGCAACACCCTCGAAACGTGGTGGAACGATCTGCGCTCCAAGGTCAAACGCACGTTCGCCGATTTGGGCAAACCGCTCAATGCGGGAGGCAACCGATCGTCGGCCTTTTCACCGATCCCGCGAGGAACGAGTTCAACGTCGGTCCCGCCGTCGATCGACCCCTTTAGTCGCCGTCCCGAGGTCTGGCAGCCGGTTTCGAATGGCCACTCGACATCCAGCCGGTGGTTGCCTCCCAGTCGTCCCACGGTTCCCGCGGCGCGCGGCGGGTCGGGATGGCAGCCGCTGATCGTGCGAACGATGCCGTAATTGCACCACGCAGTGCATTACCGGATGATATCTCGGTCGGCTTCCAGAGTGTCCTCCCCGCCTTCTTTCGACACCCGCAGATGCACTCGCTCTTCCTGAGCGTCGGCACGTCGCTTTGCATACAAACGGACAGCGAGATTCACGCCGGCTGCGATCGCCACACCGGCAATTCCCATGTGGAAGATGATTCGAGCCACGCCCGCGGTCGCTACAACGGCGAGAGCGGCAGCCAAGAACCAACAGAATACCACCCAAATCGCCCGTCCGATCTTCAAGTCGGCATCACCGCGACTCAAAACGCGATCCGCCAATCCCGTGGCGATCACAGCGGCAAACGCCACATACGTGGTCGAAACGGGTAATCCGCGGCTGGAAGCCAACGCGATGACCCCTGCACTCACCGAGCTGATCACCGCAGCCCGCAGCGAATCGTAGTGCACCTTCTTCCCGGCGGGGCTTTTTGTCGGCGGCGGCGCCAGCTCGGGACGTTTCGGCAAGACCGCCAGAATCCCGCGGGCAATCGCTCGACACCAATTCGGGGCATACAGAGCCACTTTGTCGAACTGGCTTCCCGTGTTGACCGCCGCACGGGTCACGCGCTGCGCGTCGCGTGTCCACATTCCACCCACGATCAAACAGCCGCAGGCGAACAGCACATAGGGTGGAATAGGAATCTTTGTCGCAACGGCGACCTCCTCAGTCGAATGGCGCCACAGCCAAAAGGCAGACAACCCCGGCGACGCACAGTTTGCAAGATCGTTTTGCCCGAATGCAAAGGCCAAACAGAGCATTCCCAACACGGCCATACCGGGGAAGAGCATTTTCGTGCCCCATTTACCGGCGACCGTCAGGAACACGTGTACGGCCAACGTGGCCCCCCCCCATGCAACGACGAACGCCAGGGTCGGCGTGTACGCATCGATGGTCGACTCGCGAATCTGTTGGACCAGCGCGACCCCTTTCATCCCTTTGAAAACCATGAACCAGCCCAGGCCGGTCAGCATCAACCCGCAAATCCACGGGCCGTGAAGCAATATGGTCTCACGATCATCGATCTTGTCGCGAATCGCAGCCCGAAAGACACGTTGCACCAGAAACCCGGCAATCCCCGTCATGATGATCGAAAAAATGATCGCCAAGACGACCGTCCGAACCTTGTCCCAGTGCACGATCTCGACACCGGCAAGCCCCAGCGACGCCCCCACGAGCTCGAACACCAGACAAGCCGTCGTGCTCACGGGCATTCCGAAAGTCGAATAGACGTAGAGCAGGACGGTATCGACCAAGTACACGCTGATATAGACGATCATCGCCCGCTCGATCGTGCCCAACATACCGGGCTCGAAAATCCCTTTCCGCGCGGTTTCCATCACGGGCGTAGCCAATGTGGCACCGGCGACGACCGCCACCCCCGCAAAGGCGACGGCAACTCGTCGCGGCAGAATTCGTGCCCCGAACACGGCGTTGACGATGTTCGCGGCGTCGTTGCGTCCGACCTCGATACAATCCCAAATCAAGAGGGCCAATCCGATGAACGCCAAGACGGTGATAAAGTCCACGGTGTGGGGTCTCCTAGCGACAAGGCTCGGGCGCACGCTCGGCCGCTTGCCCGATGGACGATTGCCGAGGAAGTCAACGGCGCTTCATACAGGACCGAAGGGATTTTGCGCCGCAACCCGCCGAAGTCGAGCGTTCGACCATCATGCGAGCGAAACTCAAACCGCGATTTTCCGGGGGAAACGAAAGAGTGTCAACCGGCTCGCCGATTCCAGCTTCCCGCCGCGAAACACAACCCTAGAGGGAACTGGAACACCACATTCCTACTAGAGTCCGGTGCTCACCAGAATGAAATCCACGACGCGGTCGGGATCGGGATGCACGAAATGATGCCCGCCCGAAGATTCCGTCCCCTGCGCGATCCGCAAAATCTCCATGTTCCACCCGGCCGCACGCAAACGTTCGGCGAACAGATCCGTGTTTTCGGCAGGCGGCACGATGGAATCGTTGTCGGAAACGACGTGCAAAATCGGGATTCGTGCCTTCGCGATGATCGCCGCGTGGTCGATCGGGTTGCCGTCAAAATGTGCCGCTTCGTCCTGCGTCAATCCGTACGCGTCGAGGCATTCCTGCCAGTTCGCGGGGGCACCTCGTCCTCGGCCTTTGCCGCCCGGCCAGCTTCGGATGTCCATGACAGGCGTATCGGCATAGATGCACGCCACGCGGTCGGGATGCCGCGCCGCCCAGTTATACACGAACAATCCACCGCGGCTCACACCTTCCAGAACCGGTCGAGGCGCCAACCCCAGGCTGTCTGTCACGAATTCGTAAAAGGCATCCCCGATCTCCAACGCCTTGGGCGAACCGTACAGTCCGGCCACGTCCACATAGCCGACATGGAATCCGCGGCGCACCAAAGCGATATCCATCTCGGCATGATAGTCGGGAAACCTCGCCCGCCAGATCCACGGCTTGCCTTCCGCCGTTTTCGGAGGGACGACCACATACGCCCGGCGTCCCTTGATTTCGAACTCGAAACGGTCGAATCCGTTCCAGGTCGTTTTCGCGCGATACCACGTCTCGGCGCGGCACGCCTCTCCCGCGAAAAGCACGGCACCGAACGCGACGAACGCGACCGCCGCCCGTGCGAGGCGACAGACCGTTTCTCGACCGGCTCGCATGGCTCGTCCTTTCACACTTCAGTGAGGTACTCGTCGGGAAACCGCCACGGCGCACGATACTCGGGGACGGCCGCCCGTCGTGCTTCTTCATCGCCGACGATTTGTCGCGTCTTGCCGTCGAAGCGGATCGACCGACCGAGTTTCAACGACAAGTTCGCCAACAAGATCGGCACGTCGATCTTGCTGTGATAGAACACATTGCAACTCGGTTGCTTGCGCGTCCGCAGGCAGTCGAGCCATTCTCGTTCGTGCCCCGGCGAAGACGGGATGGACGGTTCCGGCGGCGTCGGATCGGCCAACCGCTTGCCCTCGGGCACTACGTGGTATTCCGTGTAGTTCGAGTACAACGTTCCGTTCACGCCGTGGAAATAGATTCCCAGTCGTCGCTTCGGAACCGGATCGCCGTGGAAATCGAAGCCGTAGCTGTTCGCCAACATCCCCATCCAGGTCATCGTGAGATCGGGATATTGCCACAAGACCTCTTGAACGTCGGGCGCGTCGCCGTCGTCGTCGATCACGAATCGGCCTCCGGCGCAACTCGTGTTGGTCGGATACCCCAGTTCCAACGCCCAAATAGGCAAATCAATAATGTGCGGCGCCATGCCGGGGAGCCAACCGCCGCTGTAATCCATGAAGGAGCCGTGGTTGTACGAATTCGCAACGAGGATCGGGTTGAACGGACGCATCGGTGCCGGTCCGACCCACATTTCCCAATCGAAGCCTTTCGGCACCGTGGTATCGGTCGCCTTGCCGACGCCTTCGGGGCCTTGGTTCATCACGTTGAAGGTCCGCACGACCGAAATCTTGCCGAGCTTTCCGCAGCGGACGTACTCGACGACACGCCGATAATTCTCGCCCGCGTGAATCTGCGTGCCGATTTGCGTGATTCGATCGTGCTTCCGCACTGCCTTCAAAAGGGCCAGACTTTCGGCGAGGTGAAGGGTCATCGGCTTTTGAAGATAAAAATCGACTTTGGCTTCGCAAGCCGCCACCGCCATCAAGAAATGCCAGTGCGGCGGCGTGGCGATGATCACGCCGTCGACGACGTCGGCCGCCAGCAATTCGCGATAGTCACGATAGCCCGTACAAGTCGCTTTGTACCGATCGACGACGGCTTGGAGCCGGTTTTGTTGCACGTCGCACGCCGCTGTGACGACGACGTCGTCATACCGTGCGGCATTGGTCAAATTCGCGACGCCCATGCCGCCGCACCCGATCAACCCGATTCGCAGCCGATCGTTGGCACCGGTCGCTCCGTCTTGTCCGAGCGTCTTGGCGGCCACGAACATCGGCACGCCGACGGCAGCCCCCTTGCCTGTACCCTCCAAAAACTTCCGCCGGGTGACCTGACGCGAGTGCCCTGCCATCATTCACCTCCTTCATCTTCGATACGATGCCTTTGCCCGAAGGGAAGTGTGCCGCTTGAATTCACAAAACCTCAGTGTCCCACCTCCATCCGACAACTCGGCGGGGCCGCCACCGACCGCCAGACGTCCTCACATGCGACGGCATTCGTTACTCCCGGATGGATCCATACGCGATACCGAAGCACCAGCGGCTCGTCTTGCGGAACGGCGATTTCCCGTTCTTCCGGCCAAGCCGGCATGACACAATTGAGGTTGGGGTATTCGTACCAGGGGTTGGGGTACCCGGGGTTTGCCGGATGCTCGACGAGCGTAATGCCGGCCGGTCCCCGGCCGTCGAAATTCGCAACGTAATCGAGCCAAGAGCGACGCACGCTTGCGTCTTCCGGATCGACGAACGGCGTGATCGTTTGCCCTTCGGCCGGTGCCGCCCGCAACGAAAAACCGCCGTAGCCGCCCTTGGGACGTCCCCCGATCGCGACCCCCTCGGTCAGCGCCTGCAAGCGAACCTCGACATCCAGCAATCCTTCCCCTTGCGGCGAACGACGAAACGCCCGTATGGCCACCGATTCACGCACGATGGGCGTCTTCTCGGCACCGAATTTCCACACGTTGGTGAGGGCCAACTCGGCAAATACCGGCCCCGAAATGACGCGGTCTTTCGCCAAAGGAAACGCCCACACGTCGACGACCGCCCAAATGTCGCCGACTCGATCGTTCCAACGAACAACCGGCCAAGTCCACCAAATGCCGCGATGGTGCGGATGATCGAGCGGATAATCGTCGGTCAAAATCCGTCCGCCGGGGCCATACAGCGGATGAATGTAGTCGCCGCGTTTGTAGCTTTGGCCGGGTGCAAAATGAGGCGGTACGCCTTCGGGCACCGGCACGGGCGCCCAATTGTATTGCAACAGGGGTGTTGCCGCATCGCCGGCCTGTTGGACGAACCGAAAGGCGCCGGCGTCGGTCTCCTGGATGCGAACCATCGCCGGCGATTCGTACTCCACGACGCGAAACCGACGCGGTTGTTTCGCCTTGTTTGAATCACCAACCGGTGGAACGAGCCACCACAGCGTTCCTTTCGTTCCGCCCCCTACAGCTGCGCTTCGTTCATTCGAATCCCTTTTGGGAACGAACTGCGCCGGGAGGATGCGATCCGAGATCGGGCGCCCTTGTGAATCGACCTCGACCATCCCCAGCGGCCATGTGCCGAGGCCCTCGGGACACCGGTCTGCATCGAGCGGCAAGTCGATCTCGGCCGAAACGGGCACGTCGATCGTCGAACTCCAGCCAGCCGGCGCCTGCACGACCACCACCGGCATCGAATCGTCGGCACACGCGGCCGCCCCCACACCGCATACCGCTGCCATCGCTACAAATGCGATCATGAAGCGACGTCGTCGGCGCACGATACATCCTCCCGAATCATGTGTTCGTCGCGAAAGCGCAACCGAATCGGCGTGCCTTTTTTGCTCACTTGACCTTGTTGGCCACGTAGTCGATCACCATGACCTTGTCGAAGTGCGGACCGGCCAGCTTCACGAACGCCTTGTGCGCCGGATGCGGCAAGTACTCCTCGCGGCCTTTCGCGTCTTTGAACGTGACGACGAAGCAATGCGTAAAGCCATCCGACAATCCTTCGACACTGCAATCGGTGCCCCATTCGAACCCGACGATCGACGGAATCTTCTTCGGGAGTTCGGCAAAGGCCTTCTCGATCGCCTTGATGTCTTCGGGTTTCGTATCGGCTTTGAATCGGAACAAGACCACGTGCCGCAGCAGGCCGGCTTCGGTCTCTTTTTTGGCCTTTTCCCCGTCGGCAAAAGCGCTGTTCGCCGCCGCCAACAACCCGATACCAAGCGAGACCATTACAAATGTTCGCAACATGAGTCGATTCTCCTAGCTCGAAAACGCCGGACTACTTGAAACAACGCTTCTTACTCATTCGGTCGTCTTCCCGACCGCCGTCGGAAGATCGTGTGCCGAGTATAGTCGAGGGCGTCATACGGGACAAACGAAACTCCGTTCCCGCCGGCGGCAGCGGGATTCCGGCACAGCATTCTTCCTGGTTTTTCGCTCCGATCCTGGACGGCGTCCGATCGCATGCTACTTGGAAGCTGATCGGGCATTTTCTATATTGGTTAGCGATTTGCATGCTCCGCGTCGCCCGCACACCGGCGATTCGTGGCACGAAACCATCTCGATCCAATCGACACGAAAGAGCAGACGACGATGACCGATCCGCGTTCCTTGGACTTGGCACAGTTCATTCGCTCGATTCCGGATTTTCCCAAGCCCGGGATTCTCTTTCGTGACATTACTCCGCTATTGGAATCGCCCGAGGCGCTGCGGGCGGCCATCGTTCAACTGGCCGACAAGGTCAAAGACCGGCCGATCGACGTGATCGCCGCCGCCGAAGCCCGCGGCTTCCTGTTCGCCGCGCCGCTGGCGATCGAACTGGGCGTCGGCCTCATCCCGATCCGCAAACCGGGAAAGCTGCCTTACGAGACGATCGCCTACAGCTACGAACTCGAATACGGCACCGACACGCTGGAAATGCATGTCGACGCCGTCAAGCCGGGAATGAACGTGTTGGTCGTCGACGACCTGTTGGCCACCGGCGGAACGGTCGAAGCCTGCTGTAAGTTGATCGAAAAGGCAGGCGGGAACGTCACCGGCTGTGCCTTTGTAATCGACCTTGTCGACTTGAAAGGAAGCGAGCGTCTGGCCAAGTATCGGCCCGTGAGCCTCTTGCAGTTCGAGGGCGAATGACACGCGACTCAGTCCGCGGCTCGTCGGGATCGCTCGATGGCCTGCCACTCTTCGAAGGTCTTCGGCGGACCGCGTCGCTTCGCTTCGAAATCCCAATACGGTGAAGGCGTGTGCTCGCGCCGCAGAATCTCCTCGGCCCGGGCGACGATTTCGGGATGTTGAGCGGCAACATCGGTCGTTTCGCCGATGTCGGTCGCCAGGTCGAACAGTTTCAAAGGCGCGTGCGGCTCTTTGTAGCAATCGGTGCGCAAAGCCTTCCAACGCCCCATCCGAACGGCCTGTTGCCCGCCGTAGCCGTAGAACTCCCACAACAGGAACTCATGTTTGCGTTGGTCTTGCGGCCTGCCGAGGAGCGTGGGTAGTAAACTGATACCGTCTGTTTCCTGCGGTATATCGGCTCCCGCCAATTCGGCGAAGGTCGGCAAGAAATCGTAGAATGCGCCGAGGTGGTGACTGACCGTCCCGGCCGGGACATGCCCCGGCCAGCGGGCGATCATCGGGACACGGATCCCGCCTTCATAAACACTGCCTTTGAGGCCGTTCAACGGACCGTTGCTTTCGAAAAAGATCGAATCGGAACCGCCGACGCCGTCCACCGGTCCGCCGCCGCGACCGTGGGTAGGCCCGTTGTCCGAGGTGAACACCACCAGAGTGTTTTCTTCCAGGCCCAGCCGTTTCAACTCATCCAGCAATCGGCCGATGTCGCGGTCCATCCGTGTGACCATCGCCGCATAGGTCGCCCGCGGAGCGTAGCAGGGTAAATACCCTCGATCTCCCAAGTACGGCGTTTCAGGAAACTCACCCAAATACTCGCGCAAGGAATCCTCCGGAACCTGTAACGCCAAGTGCGGAACCGTTGTGGGAAAGTACAAGAAGAACGGGCGATCCCGGTTTTCCCGCACGAAGCGCAACGCCTCGGCCAACATGCGATCGGGCGCGTAATCCTTGCCGATATATCGCTTATAGGCTGCCGGATCCTGCGGATCAGCATCGGCAGGAAACCGCTGGTGCGGCGAAAACTCCGGATTGTCCAACGGCACGCGATCATGATTGCGGTACAACCAAGTCGGATAGAAGTTGTGCGCATGCCGCTGGCAGTTGTAGCCGAAAAACAGGTCGAAACCTTGACGATTCGGATCGCCGGTGGTCGTCGGCGCGCCCAAGCCCCATTTGCCGATCGCCGCCGTTGCGTAACCGCGAGCCGAAAGCACTTCGCCGATGGTGACCTCTTCCTCGGGCAGCGGCCACTGCCCCTCGGGACGTAATTCCGAGTTGTCGCGCACCGCGGCATGGCCGAGGTGTTTGCCGGTCATCAGCACACATCGCGAGGGAGCACAAACAGGTGCGCCCGCGTAAAACTGCACGAACCGCATCCCTTCGGCCGCCATCCGGTCGAGGTTCGGCGTACGAATCTTCTTTTGACCGTAACAGCCAAGCTCGGCGTAACCGAGATCGTCGGCCATGATCAAGACGATATTCGGGGGGCGCTGCGAATCCTTCCCCGACGGTTCTCCTGCCGTCGCCCCCTGAAGAAGCCCACCGTGCATGGTTCCCAGCAACCCGACCGCCACCATCGCCGCAACTTGCAAACGCACGCAACCTACCATGTTCCGGATCTCCCTCTTGTTCGATTCCACGTGTCAGTATTGCCTTCGTAGTTAAGCACAATCACCGGGCGACCGAGACATCGTGCCTCTCAGGCGAGCGACCACCCTTTGCGGTATTCACGGTGCAACGCGGCATCGCCTGCCGGATGGTTGCAAATCGCCCCTTCGACGGGGTCGTACTCGAGTTCTTCTTCAGGAAACAGCGTCGCGACGTTCCCAAGCATCAAGAACTCGATCAATCGGCTCGCATAGTCGAAATGCGACATCGGCATCGGGCCGCCCTTGCAGGCGGTCGTCCATTCCCGCTCGTGGCTTCCCGATCGCGGTAAATACGGTTTCGGCAATTTTACCTCGGCGAAGCGATCCTCGGGCAGTAAAACGTACTCGGAATTGTGCGCTGTCGCCTTGAGCAGTCCTTTCTCGCCGCGAATCAGGCACCCGCCGTGATCGGCCCAGCGTCTTTCTCCGGCATCGCCCCAATCGAGTTTTTGCCCCAAGATCGACTCGATATGCTCGCGCCGTCCCGGCGCGCGAGCGCCGTTGAACCAATCGAACACGACCGGCGGCAAGTCGCCCCGGGCAGGCACAAACCACCGCACACGTTCCCATCGCGGAAAGGACGTTTCCGTTCGCGCGTCGACCTCGGCAACCACCTTGATGATGCGCGACTCGCGTTTCGGAAAAGCCTCTGCGTCCCAGAGCCGATCCACTCGTAAGGCCATGAAAGCCATGTTCGTCGAGTGCGATCCCCAGTTGCCGAGATTTCCCGTACCGAAATCACGCCACGTATGCCACTTGAGCCACCGTTCATCGAAGGACCGATCCGAAGCGGGGCCCAACCATACGTCCCAATCGAGATACTCGGGAACCGGTTGCCCGCCGGTCGGCACAGGCGGAAACCCCGGCCCGCCGCTGTCTTTCCAGACGTACACCTCGCGAACCGTACCGATCATCCCCGACTGGACGATCTCGACACCTTCACGAAACGCATGCGTTGCCGTACCTTGGTTCCCCATTTGCGTCGCCACGCCGTACTTGCGTGCGTTCGCCCGCAGGTGCCGTGCCTCGTGCACGTGATGTGTCAGCGGTTTTTCGCAGTAAACGTGCTTTTCAAGCACGATCGCCGTGTTCGCGATGACCGCATGGTTGTGATCGGGAACGGCGACGACGACCGCGTCTATCGCGTCGGCCATTGCATCGAACATGCGCCGAAAATCGCGAAACTGTTTGGCTTGCGGAATCTTGGCGAAAGCTCCGGCCGCCCGTCGGTCGTTCACGTCGCACATGGCCACCACATTTTCGCCGATATGCGGGATCGCATCGACGAACCAACCACCGCGTCCGCTTACACCGATCAGCGCCACGTTCAATCGTTCCGCGGCGGCGTATCGTTGCGCGCGGATGTGGGGAAGAGGCATCGCCGCGACGACACCCGCCGCCGCCCCACGTGCAAGAAAACGACGTCGCGAAAATGACCGTTCGGCCATGTCGACTTCCTCTCGTTGCCGCCGATTCGAATCTTCAAGACAACCGCCTATGTTATAGTTGCGACCAGGTCGGCGAAAAAGAATTTTCTCTCCGCGCATGAAAACGCCGCGTGTTCACGCGGCGTATGACGTGCAACAGTAATCTTCCGGCAACACGTGTGTTGCGTCAGGCGGATGCTTCCTCGCCCGCAGTTTTCTCGACCTGGATCGCGCCGCCCTTATGGCGGTAGAGGATCCAGTAGACCGTCGGTACGACGACCAACGTGAATGCCGTCGACGCGAAGATGCCGAAAATGATCGCCCAGGCCAATCCCGAAAAGATCGGGTCCAACGTGATGACCCAGTTCCCCAACAAGGTAGTCATCGAGGTCAGCAAGATCGGCCGCATCCGGACGGCGACACTGCGCACCAAGGCTTCGGAGAGCGGCAAGCCGTCCATCAACCCGTGATGGATGAAGTCGATCAACACCACCGAGTTCCGCACGACGATTCCAGCCAAGCCGATCATCCCGATCATCGCCGTCGCCGTGAAGAAGACCGGGTTCGCGTAACCTCCCACCGGCCGATCGACCAATACGTTCAGCAACCAGAAGCCGGGCATGATTCCGATCATCGTCAGCGGAATGGCCAACATGATGATCAGCGGCAATACGCGCGACTTCGTCTCAAACATCAACAAGATGAAGATGACCACCAGCGCCGCGGCGAAGGCGATACCTAAATCCCGGAAGACATCCAGGGTGATCTTCCATTCGCCTTCTCCCGCCCACACGACCTCGAAACCGTCGGCCACGTACCACGGATCGCCCCCGCCGGGATGGAACCATGTGCGTTCCTCGACAGGCCGCGGCCGAACCGTCCCGTCTACCTTCGGCATCGTATCGGCGGTATAACGGTCGAACTCCATATCGAGAATTGCGTCGGCGGGAGGTCGTCCGGCCACTTCGCCGAAGACGTAGGCCACACGACGCAGGTTCTTATGGTAAATCGTCTTGTCTTCAACCAGCGGCGTACCGTCGGGATTCGTATCGACGAAGTTTCCTAAAGCGCCGACCTGGACCATGTTTCCGGCCCGACCTTTCACGTAAATCTCTTCGAGGTCGTCCTCGGCCGAACGTTGCGCGCGATTCAATCGCAAGACGACCGGCAACGGTTCGACTTCGTTCGCCAGATGCAGCTCGGTGACGGTCTTTCCGCCGAGGGCCATGGCGATCGTTTCGGCGATTTCGGCCTTGGATACACCTGCCCGCGCCGCCTCGACCTGATCGGTCACGAAAACGCGTTTCGGCTGATCGGCCTCGGCGCTGGTATCGACGTCCACCACGCCCGGCTCACGTGCCATGCGTGCCGCGACCTGCTCGGCCGTCGCGATCAGCTCGTCGTAGCCGGCATCGGGCGGACCGTATACCTCGGCCGTGATGGTAGCGATCACCGGTGGTCCCGGCGGCACCTCGACCAGCTTGATGTTCGCGTTCGTCTCTTCGGCGATTTTTGCAATGTCGTTGCGAATACGGAGAATGATCTCGTGCGACTGGTGTTTGCGATGATCCTTGTGCAGCAGGTTCACGCGGACATCGGCCACGTGGCTACCCCGCCGCAGGAAATAGTGTCGCACCATGCCGTTGAAATCCATCGGCGACGCCAAGCCGCTGTAGACCTGGAAATCCTTCACTTCACGCTGCTTCGCCAGGTATTCGGCGACACGACGCGACACGGCGTCCGTCTCTTCCAAGGTGCTTCCCTCGGGCATGTCGATAACGACTTGAAATTCGTTCTTGTTGTCGTAGGGAAGCATCTTCAGCGGAACGACGCGGAACGCCGGCAGCAACAACGATCCGACGAACAACACGCCGACGAGCACCAAAACGCCCCAAGCGACCCACGACGAGCCCAAAATCGGCCGGAAAATCCACGTGGTGATCTTGTACAAGGGCCGCTTCGTGACGTCGTAGGCTTCGCCTTCGTCGTGTGAATGGGAACTTCCCCGCAACGCAACCATCGCCATCCAAGGTGTAATCACGAACGAAACCAGCATCGAGAAACCGACCGCCAACGGCACGTTCAACGCCATCGGCGCCATGTACGGCCCCATCATTCCGGTGATGAACGAGAGCGGAATGAAGCTGGCAATGATGGCCAGAACCGACATCACCAACGCCGGTCGCACCTCTTGAATCGCCTTCAACACCGCCTGTCGCGGCGGCAGAATCTTCATCGAGAAATAACGGGCAATGTTCTCGACATCGGTGATCGGGTCGTCGACCAACAAACCCAAAGCCAAGATCAGGGCAAACAACGTCACTCGGTTGATCGTGTATCCGACCAGGTAGTTGACCAACAGCGTCATGCTGTAGCAGACGGGAATCGCCAACGCGACGACCAATGCAGCACGCCAGCCGACCGTCAAGCCGATCAGCCCGATCACCGTCAACACGGCGACGACCAATGCCTCGACTAGCTCGTTCACCTTTTCGTTGGCCGTTTCACCGTAGTCGCGGGTAAAGCGGTAATAGACACCGTCGGGAAGCAGTTCGGCGGCCAGCTCATCCATCCGTTGTTCGATCGCCCGGGCGACCCACACGGCATTTGCGCCTTTTTGCTTTGCGACCGCGATCGTAACCGCCGGATAGAACTTCGCTTCAACCTCGTCCTTGGCAAATGCCTCGGGCCCGTTTTCAACTCGATGTGTCTCGTCACCCCGTGGACGGTCCAACGGATCGTGCGGATTCGCGGCCGCCGGTCCGAAACCGATCCACGTATAGCTTGTCGGCTCGGCCGGGCCGTCGATGATGGTCGCCACGTCCTCCAGATACACAGGCCGACCGTCGGACACGCTGACCACCAACCGCCCCAAGTCGATCGCATCCTGCACGAACGTTCCCGCCTCGACGACGAACTCCATGTCCTGCTGCTCGTACGTCCCGGCAGGCATGTTCACGTTGCTTGCCTGGATGGCCTGCGCGATCTCGAGCGCCGAAATATTCCGCGCGGCAAGCTTCTTGGGGTCCAGCTCGACCCGAATTTGCCGCGGTCGACCGCCCACCACCGAGACGCGATTCGTCTTCGGAACCGATTTCAGCTCGTTTTGCAGTTCCTCGGCGATACGACGCAGCTCGTGGTCGGTCACCAACTCGGGCTTCTCGGACCACAAGGTGATATTGACGATGGGCACATCGTCGATTTCGACGGGTTTGACGACCCAGGCCTGAACCGGAAGCGGCGTTTCGTCGATCGCCGATTGAATCTTGCTGTGCAGTTTGACGAGCGAATCTTCGCGGTCTTCACCAACGTAAAACCGCACGGTCACCACCGCCCGACCGGGCCCCGTCATCGAATAAAGGTATTCGACCCCGTCGATCTGGTAGAGAATCCGTTCCAGGCGGCTGGTGATCTTTTGCTCGATCTCCTCGGCCGACAGTCCGGGCGCCATGACGAACACGTCGGCCATCGGAACCACGATCTGCGGCTCTTCTTCGCGAGGCGTCACCAGCAAAGCCCCGGCACCGACGATCAGCGAGATGACCGTCAGCATGATCGCCGAATCGCCGCGCAAAAACACGTCGACGATGCGGGTGAGGAAGGGAACTTTTTCGTGTTCGGCGGAATGCGTCATCGTAGCGATCCTCGCTGCGAAGCTCGTTCAGGTTCAAAGCGGCAATCGAAGGCGTCTTTCGGCAAGCACGCCACTTTTCGGCAACACGTTTGTTCCGTCGTCGATTCACGTATCACGACGAAGCGTTTGCCTCGGTCGCGGTCGTCGGCTCGCAATCGGGACATTCGGTAGGCGGCGTTCCGTCCTTCGGCACGACAACCTTCTCACCGGCCTCGACACCGCTGAGTACCTCGATGTGCCCGGGACGTCCCAGCCGTCCGATCTTGACGATCCGACGTTCCTTGGTGCCGTCGTCACGGACCACCTCGACGAACTCGAGTTGCCCGATCCGTCGAATCGCTCGCACGTCCAAGCACAAGTGTCGCCGTTGGCCGGCCGGTATTCGCAAGATACCGGTCATTCCTTCCAACAATCCCGGAGTAGGGGGAAGCGACACCTTCACCAACACCGAGCGACTCAGGGCGTCGGCCTGCGGTACCTTTTCGTCCACCGTGCCTGTAATCGTGGTTCCGCCGAGCGAATCGAAAACGACCTCGACCTTTTGGCCGACTTCCAAGTGCCCGGCCAGGTGTTCCATAACGGGTGCTTCAAGGCGAAGCGTCGCCGGATCGTACATGCTCAACAGCGGTACGCCGGGCTGCGCGACTTCGCCCTCTTCGGCCAAACGATCGACGATCTTGCCGTCCCGCGGAGCCGTGATCGTGCAGTACGAAAGATTCACACGCGCTTCTTCGACCGCCTGTTGCGCTTGGTCTCGTTGCGCCAACGCCTGTTGGTATCCCGAGGCAATCTCGTTGAACTGCTGATCGCTCATGGCGCCGGGGTTTTGCTCGCGCAACCGTTGCGCGCGATCAAAACGATCTTTCGCTTGCGCCACGGCGGCTTCGGCGGCTTCGAGAGCGGCTTCGGCCTGGTTCAGCTTGCGTTGAATAGCCGCTCTATCGAGTTCGATCAACACATCGCCTTGCTTGACGACGTCGCCCGCGCGAACGTGAATCTTCTCGATGGTCGACATCACGCGGGCGGAAACCACGGTTCGCTCGGCGGCCTTGACCTCGCCGACCGTTTCGACGACGTAGGGCTTGTAAACAACCTCGACCTCGGCCGTCGTTTCGGTAGTGGGATCGAGCTTGGGCCGAATGAGTTCCGACTCACCCGGTTCGACGGCCGGCACAAAAAAGCCCGATAGCCACAGGATGATGAGCGTCAAGACGACCAGCCCACCCAACAACGGGATCGTCGTCCGCAACACATGCCACAAACCGCTCAATTTCATCGTTCGATCCTCGAATATCGTTCGTGCTGCAATTCCAATCGGGTCGCTCCCGCTCTCCGCAAGCCGGACACGAAGGGGACGCCAATGTAGATGGACGGCACGGCGAAAAGTTACGAAAAACTGCAAGTGTGGCCGCAACAAAACACTGGGGACAGACAGATGTATACTCGTTTTCTTTCCTTTTAGCTACATAAAAACAAAAAGAACACGACGAGTCCGATTCCTGTCGATCGTCGCTCTTTCGCCGCCCCGTTGTAGCCGCACACCGTGGAATCTACTACCATGAACGAACCGAGCCTCTGGCGGTAACAACGGCAATGAAGCCGCTCGCGTGTTCGTCGTTCGCGGAACTGTTTCCCACCGGATGAGCCATGATGAAGCGTTTCTCCTGTGCCCGGATGTTAGCAGTCGTCGGTGCTGTGTTGCTGCTTGCAGCGAGTGCCGGATGTCCTGAGAAAGAGCCGGACAAACCCACCGGCCCGCCGCCGGGAACGGTCTTCCGCGTGTTGATCGTCGACGACGCCGTCCCGGCGGACGATCTCGCGGCGCTGCGGGCCGAATGGCACGATCAATCGGGCTGGAACCTGGAAATCGTGGAAGCCGAGCGTTCGACGTGGCGCGATCAAGCGACCGCGGTCGACATTGCCATACTCCCGGCCCCACTTCTGGGGGGTGCCATCGAATCCGATCTCGTTCAGCCGTTTCCCGAGTCGTTTACCGAGTCGGAGGCCTGGTCGGGCATGTTCGACCAACTCAAGACGAAGGTAGCCCTATGGGACGGTCGGCCCGCGGCAATTCCCCTTTCCGGACCTGTCTTCTCGTGCTACGTCCGAAAAGACGTGCTCGACAAGTTGGGTTTGCAGCCCCCCAGAACGTGGAATGAGGTGGCCGCCGTCGTTGTCGCGTTCAACAAGGCTAAACAACAGGGTGCCGAAGGCTTACCCGACTATCCGATCGCCTGTCCCTTGGCCGAAAACTGGGCGGGCCGCTGGTTCCTCGCACGATCCGCGGCATATGTCGCCCATCCCGACAATTTTTCAGCGTGGATCCGCTTCTCCGATGCCGAACCACTACTGGAAACGGAAGCCTGCCTGATCACGCTGCAACAACTTATCGCCGAGGTAGCCAAAAGCCCTGATCAGTGCTTGACGATGACCCCGGAAGACGTTCGCCGCGCGTTCTGGAGCGGCGAGTGCCTTCTCGCCTTCACGTGGCCGGGTGTCAAGTCTCCGGCCGAACAGTCCGCCGAAGAATCGACCGAAACGCCCGCCGAGGAGGCCTCCGACGTCGTCGCCGAACTGATCGACCTCCCGGGCGCCGAGATCGTGTACAACGCCAATAAGAAGCAATGGGAACCCCGCGGAATTCGGCAAGTCACGCTCTTGGGTGAACTTGGGGCGGTTGCCGCCCTGAGTGCCTCGGCGAAATCGCCCGAAGCAGCCTGTCGCCTGATTGCATGGTTGGCAAGCGACGCGCGAATCGACGACATCACGGGCAAGAGTCTCGAAGGATCACCCGTCCGGCGTTCGGCGAAACCGGGCCCCGGCCTTTGGGTCGAAGACGAATGGGCCGGCCAATCGTTCGACTATATCGCGCACCTGGAAACGGCCTATCGCGTCGATCATCCCTCGGTGATGACGCTACGGATTCCTCATCGCGACGAATATCTCGCTGCGCTGGATGAAGCCGTTCGGGCCGCGGTTGCCGGCGATCTCCCACCAGACGCAGCGCTGCGTCAAGCTGCCGAAACATGGCGGTCCATCACGGAACAAGTCGATCCCGCCCGCCAGTCGTCGGCTTACATGCGCAGCCTCGGAGAAACCCACTGATCGCGTGAAGCATCCCGGTCGCCGCACTCTCGGTAGCTTGCAGGCGGCTCAGTGGATGGCCTGACGCTGCAGATGCTCCTGCCACACCGATTGTGCCGAGCGCAAACGATCCTGAGAATCGGTCCTCCACGAAGATGAATAGCGAGGCGCGTTCACCGGGCCGTCGGCCGAGGTCGGCATCACTTGGCCGGGATCGGCATCCGACGCCACGGCCGCAGCAGCCTCACCGGGAACTTCGGCGTATCGCCATGGGCGACCGTTCTCGGCGTAGACCGGCGGCATTGAATCGACGGCGTCGGGCAAGTAGCCGTCGGCATACGCCGCCAAGGCCGTGCGTGCACCTTCGTGATACGGATCCGCCCGCAAAGCCAGTTCGAGACACTGTTGCGATCGCTCGTGGTCACCCTTTACCGAGTAGACGTAGGCCAGATTGCATAACGCGTCGGCCTCGCTGCCGACCATGCGAAACTGGGCAAGCGCTTTGTCGTCACGCCCTTGATACGCGTACACCAGCCCCAAATTGTTGCGATATCGCTCATTCGACGGATCGAGCGTCACTGCCTTCAACAAGGCCGATTCGGCTTTCGGCAATTTACCTTGAAGCAAATAGCAATACCCCAAATCATTGAACAGGTCGGGTTCGGTGGGATTCAAGCGAATCGCTTCGGCATACAGTCCTTCGGCCTCGATGAACCGCTTTTGTCGATCGGCCACGACCCCCAACCGCTGATACGCCTCGTACCGATCAGGCCGACCGTCGATCAGCTTTCGGTACAATTTGCGGGCTTCATCGAGTTTGTCGGCCCGCTCGAGACCGCGGGCTTGAGTCAACAGGCTCGCATACTCGGCATCGCTGAGTTTTGGACCTGCGGAATCGTTCTTGTCGCTTTTTGCAAGCGGGCTTCCACCCCACGCAGGCGCTTCAGACAGTGAGGCGTCACTTTTCCCAAACGGCAACTTGGGCAACGACCAGCCGTCGCTCTTGCAACCGACGGTGACGAGCAACGCCACAACCGATACCGACGCCGCAACGCGACCCCATCCCATGGTTTGGACCTCTTACCTTCCTTGGAAGTATTTTTCCTTCGCGATCGCCCGTAGCCGCTCGTGCTTGCCGAACGCGTCACCGATAGGTCGCACTACCACCGTAGCTACCCCCCGCACCGGCGCCGCCGGCGGCCGCGCCGAAGGTGTCGTTGAGTGTGCGGTAATACGCCGCTTCGCCTTCCATGGCCGTCAAGCCGCGAGGAAAGGCGGGAGCCACGATCACCCGCCCGGCGATCTGCTCCTTTGCATAGCCCAACTGCTCGAGCATCGCGATCACCCGCGCACGACGCGCCAGGCAAAGCTGCGGATCCTGATCCTCGGGCAGTTCTTCGATCACGATCGGAAACGGCACGTGTTCCAACCGCAACGCCGCCGACAACAAGTGCCGCTTGCCCAACGGCGTCAACTCCGCCGTCTGACCTACGAATTCGTGATCGTAGAAGATGAAGTCGGCCGCCTCGGCGTTCGTCTGCATCGTCTCCCAGTGGGCGTCGGTCACCTGCCCCAAGGGAAACGGTCGATCGTAAGCGGGGCCCATCTTCGCCTCGTGCGGGGCATGCGTCGTGTGACAGCCCGACACCGCCGCACTCATCACGCCCAATGCCAACAAGATCCGTCTTGCGACCGTATTCATCCTTGCGTCCTTCGCTTTGTCTGCGCGATCGTCCGTGTTTCGTCAGTCGCCGTGTCCGTACGGGCCCGAAATCTGTGCCGGTCCGCCCGCGTTGTACCGCCGACGCAGCCGCGGCCACACCGTGCTGTCGTACTCCTGCGTGGGCCGACCTTCGATGTGCCCCTTCAGATAGAACTCGTGGTTCGTCGGCTCGGTCACGTCGAAGCCCGGTACCGGCGGCACTTCTTCCGGCTCCATCGGCTCGACCAATTCGGGCGTGACCAGGATGATCAGCTCGGTCTCGCGTCGCGAGATGCTTCGCCGGCCGAAGATCTGCGCCACAAACGGCAAGTCGCCCGCGTTGTCGCCCGACATCGCGTCGTCCAACAGACCGGCGATCGCCAGCGTCTGCCCTTCCCGCATCTCGACGGTCGTCGTCACCGCCCGCGTCTTCAACCCCGGCGTCCCGTTGACCGTGTTCTCGTCGTCGATCTGGCTGAACTCGGGCGCCACTTCGAGCCGAATGTGGTCCTTGTCCAGTACCGTCGGCAAGAAGGTAATGATCGCCCCGTACGCGCGGAAGTCGGTCGTCACCGCCCCCACTCCGTTGACGCCCACCGCAGTCGGCACGGCGAATTCGCCTCCGGCGATGAACGTGGCCGGTCGGCCGCTGAGGGTCACCAACGTGGGCTCGCTCAACAGCCGCACGACGCCGTGTTCCTCCAGGTAGTGGATGCCGAACTGGATGTCGCCCCCGTCGAAGTTACCCAAGATCGACGCCGTTCCCCCGGAGGCCAGATTCAGCAACGACTGGAGCAGCACCTCGCCCTGCGAGAAGTTCATGTCCATGTCGACGCCGAAGTTCCGCGCCGCCGAGCGGTTCAACTCGGCGATCTTGACCTTCAAGGCCACCTGGGCCGGTCCGGGGATCCGGAGCATGTTGATCACCTGCAAGGCGGGCAACGTCTGGTTGGTCGCCTCGTTGCCCACCGGATCGGCCGCCGTCCCCTCGGCCACCCCGCGGGCGGAAACGACTTCGCCGCGGATGATCGCCATGATCTGGGCGGCCTCGGCGGCGTCGCGTGCCTGGCCGCGGACGACCAGCTTGTCGCCCACCGCCGTCAACGTGACCTTGCTTTCGGGGAACAACCGCCGCAGATGGCTTTCCAACAGGCGGTATCGTTCCTCTTGTTGAAGTTGGATTTCGGGATCGGGCACCACCCGCACCAAATAGGTGACCGGCCGATATTTCTCGTCGGCGAACCAGAAGGTGACGTGGGTCGCCCCCTGCGACTTGCCCAAGATGGCCACTTCGCGGGTCGTGTAATGCGCCACGTCGCAAATACTCGGATCGACGACCGCCGTACGATAGATGTCGACCTTCGTCCGCAGCAACTTGCTCCGCCGCACGATCACCGTCAACTCGCCCGACTCGTCGATGACTTCGAACGGTCCCAATTTAGAAGCGTCGTCCTTCACCCCGGCAGGGCCTTTTGCTTCGTCGCCCGAAGCCGAAGCCCCGAGCACCGGACCGGGCTGCGCCACAGCCGGTTGAGGCCTCGACGGAACAGCCTGTGGCGCTTGCGGCACCAAGACTCGCGGCTGTGCCTGAATCACCGGAGGTTGCGGTAATCGTTGCGCCGGCAATGTTGCAGGACCGCCTCCCGACGGCGCCGGAACGGTCGGACTTGACTGTTGCGCCAACCGGTACGTCGGTTGTGGCTGCGAAAAGCTCTTTTCCGTCGATTGTGGTCGCTGCGCAATCGGCTGTGATTCGACCGCCTGCCCGGCCGCCGACCGAGTATCCGATGCGATCGCGGCCGAGGCCGTCGATTCGGCCTGAAGCCGGATAGCCGCTCGCGGTTCGGCCCGTTCGGCAATTCCGGCTGGTTTGTCGGCCGTAACCGACGGCGACGTGCTCTGCGTTGCTTCGGGTTCACTCCGTTCGCCCGTCGCCTCGGCCTGGGAATTCGAAACGTTCGCCGAAACCTGAATTTCGCTCGGGCCGGCTTTGGGTTCTACCGTCTCGGCTGCGACGGCAGCCTCCGCATGTGACGCACCCTGCTGAAGACGCCGCCGTGCCTCGGCGAGGTCGACCAACAGTCCGTTTTCCTGTACCGGCGCAGGTTGCTCGGCCGCAACCGGCTCGAAATCCGAATCTCTCGGCGTCGAAGTCTTTGCAACCTCCGAGGCGGGCGCGGCATTTCGAATACTCACCGTAACGCCCGGCGTTTTTTCGCGAGGCGTCCGTCCGGCAACGGTCGTCTCCGATCGGACGGCCGTCGTCGGAGTCGATTTCAATGCGGGCGAGGCGATATCACGCGAAACCGTTTCCGATCGCGCCATGCGCGATTCGTTTTCTTCAGGTGAATTGTTTGCTGCGAAAGGCGATGCTTGCCGCTGCACGAATCGCTCTGAAAGCGACGGCAACTTCGCTGGACCGCTTGTCGGCGTCCCGAGTACCGAAGGAACCGGCAACTGCGGCGGAGGCGATCGTTCGGCTATGGGGTGTTCATCCACAACCTCGTTTTTCACGCCCTGCGATGAGGCAGGCTGTGCGACCACAGGCGATTTCGAGATCGTCTCGGTCGGCGGATGAACGTCGACAGGCTGAACTCCCGGCTTCTGTTCGGGTACGGCGGCAGAAACAACCGGCGCCGTCGGTTCCGATTCGATTTCGACAAATCCCGGTGCACTCTCGATCACCGGAAGTCTTGCCGGTACAGATGCGCTGTTCGCCGGTTCGGCGGCAGCGCGGGCAGGAAACACCACCCGCGGCTTGGGACCGGTGTACTGGGGCACCTCGTGGCGTTTCGCAGTCGCCAAAAATGCGTTTCGAACTTCTTCGACCGGTCGCACGGGCGGCCGTGACGGCACGACCGTCACGGGAGTTGCCGGTGTAGGATTCGCCTCAGATTTTTCCGGCTGATCGGCCGGACGAATTACCAACGTCGCCGGGGAATCGTCCCTCGGAGCGGACGCCTCGTCCGGAACGTTTCCCTCGGCGATCCAAACCATCCCCGTATCGTCGGTAAGCGTGGACTCGCCGACCTCGACCCGCACTCTCGGCGGATCGGATTGTTCTTCGGCGACCACCGTCGTCCCGACGACACAGATCGCCAGCATCGCCGTGATCCAGACCCGCCCGCGGTAGCTGATGACTTCCATGTCGTTCACTTCCCGTCGACAGAATCGTTCCCCTGTTACCGATCGC
Organism: Thermostilla marina; assembly: GCF_054657455.1. Lineage (NCBI taxonomy): Bacteria > Pseudomonadati > Planctomycetota > Planctomycetia > Pirellulales > Thermoguttaceae > Thermostilla > Thermostilla marina. The sequence goes on from NZ_BAAHYR010000001.1 coordinate 4,049,020, forward strand.
TTGCTGGAAACGACCGGAACGAACCGCGGATTCCATTCGCCGCGCGACTCGTTCCGCTCAAAGGGAACTCAGGTTAGGCTCGCTTGGCCCCCATCCGGAACCGAACGGGGCGCGCATGGCGTGACGTCGTGACAACACGCCACGGTCAAGGTATCGAAGAAATCGACCACACCGATTGAGAAAAATGTTCGGTGAGCGCAACTTCCGCGATCAAGAGAACCGAAACAGTTTACCTAGACGACTTAGCTTTCCCACGCCGCCAGCTAATTCCCCCGAAAGAGCGGCCCCCTTGAATCCGACCACCGCTCTCGTGGCGCAGTGACCAGCGTCACGAGGAACCTTCCTCGGCGGAGGAATCCGTTTCGGAATCATCATGCGGAGAAGTGTTCTGCGGTCCCCCCTCTCCCGAGCGTGCAGGCGAAGGGTTGAACACCCTAGGTGAAGGTGCACGGCGATTCGCCCGTTGAATCAAGGTCTTGCGATTGCCGAGCGCTTCCCTCAACTCGGCATCGGCATTCAATAAGGCGTCGCGCACGACGTCTTCGGAATCGTCGTCGGGGGTGGTAATCTCATCAAGCAATTGGAGAAGCGATCGGACGATCACCGTTTGGGCCTCGTCGCCGGCCTGGGGGGAGGCGATTCCCCTTTCGGCCAACCGCGCCCGAGCGTCGGCGATTGCCTTGGGCGGTGAATACGGTTGTTCGCGGCCGCTGGTCGAAGCAGCGTCGGGACGGCGGGCGTTTCCCTCCAGCGAGGCGATCAGCTCTTTATCGGCCTCCAAGAGCAGCTCGCGGACCGCCCGCTTTTCGTCGGGTGAGGCGTCACTGTCGTCCAACGCCTCGAGAAGTTTGCGGACGACCGCCGAGTGCACCTGATCATCCTGTGGATCGGGCGCTCCCTGGGTCCCGCTCGTGGGAGTCGTTGCGACCTCGGTTCCCGAACGGCCGGTGGCTCCTCCATCGCTGTTGCCGCATCCTGTGCAGTACGGCAAACCGCAGAGAGCGACCACCAACGCCCCGATGAACAATCGTCCCGACTGTACGCGGCATCCCATGAATGCACCCTCGAATTCGGTCGCTGTAGCTGTATGCCCGCCCCTGCTGCAAGGATACGAAAGCCGCGCAAAACAGGCAAGATTTTCCGCCAAACCTTCACGAATAATGATCGAGGATGCGATCCATGATTCGGGGAAACACACGACTAAGAAACACCATGCCTTGCCCCCAAACGTGGGGAATGATCTCGGCCTTCCCCTTGCGTATTCCTTTCACGATTGCCTTGGCGACGCGCTCGGGGGGAACGGGCTCCGGTTCGGGCCACGGCGGTTCGACTCCCTTTTCCAGCGGACTGTCGAACAGCTCCGTCTTCGTGCGTCCCGGGCTTACGACCATGACGTCGATCCCGTGTTTGCGGAATTCCGAACGAATCGCCTCGCTGAACCCGTGCAGGGCGAATTTGCTGGCGCAATAGTAGCTTCGGTAGGGGATTCCGCGGTGGCCCAACACCGAACCGACGTTCACCACGATCGGATGATTCCCTTCTTTCAACAGCGGAATCGCCAAGTAGGTCAGCTCGACGGCAGAAAAGAAATTCAATTCCATGACCCGGCGCAACACGTCGGGATCGGTGTCCTCAAATAACCCCAAGGCCGCCATTCCGGCGTTGTTGACGAGGATATCGAGTCCGCCCAGCTCGGTTGTCGCCGTCTCGATCACCCGCTTGCGGTCGTCCGGAACGGTCAGGTCGGCGGGACACGCCACGACGCGACCACCTTTACCTGCCGTTTGCTCGGCAATCTGTTCGAGACGTTCACGACGGCGTGCGACGACGACGACGTCCGCCCCTGCCTCGGCAAGCAACCGGGCGGTCTCACGTCCGATTCCGCTCGAGGCCCCGGTAACGACCGCTCGCTTTCCGTTGATCGTGCGTTTGGCCATGGTCCGTCCTTCCTGTTGCGGCAGCGTACGAGCGCTTATCGCAGCCGTCTTCCTCCGACGGCCCCAAAGCGATGAGTGTAGCATGCCGCCGCGACGGCGACGACCCCGAGAGAAATACCGACAAGCCGCAGGTTGCAGACGCTTCCGTGTTCGGGGAACGGCACTCGGCCGTTCAATCGAGTTCGGAAGCCGCCTCGAACGGTTCGGTGTTACCGTTTCCGTTCGCTGCCCTTCTCTCGTGACGCCCGTTATGATGCCGACGAACTTGCGCGCCCAACCGCTTCGCCTTGCCGAGCCACTCTTTCGGAAGTCGGCAATGGACGACGACGTAGGCATCGTCATGATAATGCTTCGCGAGCACCTCGCCCCTCTCGGCCAAGAAAGCCATCAACCGGCCGTTGGAGATGTCGCAACGGACATCCAATTCGAGGAACTTGCCGGCCAACATTTCCGACGCTGCATGCGCCAACCGGTCGAGCCCTTCCCCGGTGCGGGCGCTGATGGCGATGGCATTCGGATATCGCGTGAGAATCGCATCAAGCCGATCACGATGGGCCAACCTGTCGATCTTATTGACGACCAACAGGGTATCTTTCTGGTCGATCCCCAACTCGGCAAGCACATCGTAAGCGGCACTTACTTGCTGGAAGAACGCATCGTTGCCCGCGTCGGCCACGTGCAACAACAGGTCGGCACAGCGGGCTTCTTCCAAGGTCGCCTTGAAGCTGGCAATCAAGTGGTGGGGAAGATTGCGAATGAAGCCGACGGTGTCGCTGAGCAAGACCGGGCCCCAGCCGGGAAGCTGCCATCGGCGGGTTCGCGTATCGAGCGTGGCGAACAGGGCGTCTTTGACGAAGACGTCGGCGCCCGTCAAGGCGTTGAGCAGCGTACTCTTGCCCGCATTCGTATAACCGACGAGCGAAACCGTCTTATGTCGCCGACGCGAGGCCACTTCACGTTCGCGACGACGATAGACGACTTCCAACTCGCGTCGCAAATCGGCAATCCGCCGATCGACCAGACGGCGGTCGACTTCGAGTTGCTTTTCGCCGGGCCCGCGCAGGCCGACACCGCCTTTCGTCTGGCGTTCCAAGTGCGTCCATAGTCGTTTCAGGCGGGGACGGGCATATTCGAGTTGGGCCAGCTCGACGGCCAAACGTGCCTCGTAAGTGCGGGCGCGCTTCGCAAAGATATCGAGAATCAATTCGGTTCGGTCGATCACGCGGGCGCCGAGGCTTTTTTCGAGGTTTCGCGCCTGGGCGGGCGACAGATCGTTGTCGAAGATCGCCAGGTCGGCATTGTACTTTTTGACCAACTCCGCCAGTTCGTCGACCTTTCCTTTGCCGAGATAGGTCGCCGGGTCGGGAACACGGCGTTTCTGCGTCAACTCGCCGACTACCTTGACTCCGGCCGCCTCGGCCAAGCCGGCCAGCTCTCCCAGCGGCGGATCGTCGACGACGGCATTTTCCAAAAATACGCCCACCAGAATCGCCGATTCTTCTACCGGCGGCCAATTACGCTGCATGTCACGGATGCTCACAGAGGTAGACGCCCTCCTACTCGAAACCGGTTTCGACTCCAACCCCCGGTGGAACCAAACAAACTTCCACCCCGCGGGAACGTATCTTTGCCCTCTTTTATCGTAATGAGCACGCCCGATGGGGAAAAGTTCGTTTTCTTGTCGATTTGCCGCACCTTGCCTCGTTCCTCATGTTTCCAGTCGTTATCCGCCCGATGCGTGCATCCCGGACGGCGGAGTGCTACCATAGGACATTCGAAAACTCCCATAGTGTTCCACGCCGGATTCATCGGCGTTCCCCAAAAGTGTTCCACATTCGATCGCCATGACGCTTTTCTATTACAGTCCGCAGTTCTTGCACCACGAGACGGGCAACCACGTCGAATCGGCCAATCGTATTCGACACATCCCCGAGCACTTGGAAAAGCTCGGGCTTTTGGCTCGGTCCACACGTCCCGAATGGAAGCCTATTTCGCGGACACGATTGAACTACGCGCACACGCCGCGTTATGTCGACGAGGTTTGGGCGACGGCGAAATCAGGCGGCGGCGACCTGGATCCCGACACGATTTGCAGTCCGGCCTCGTACGACGTCGCCTTGCTGGCCGCGGGTGCCGCATGCGATGCCGTCGCACGCGTGTTGCAAGGAGAGGACCGCAACGCCTTTTGTCTGTTGCGGCCGCCCGGCCACCACGCCCTGCGAGACCGGGCGATGGGCTTTTGCATCTTCAACAATGTCGCCCTGGCCGCCGCCTCGGCCGTTTGGGAGTACGACTTGGAACGCGTCCTGGTTGTCGACTGGGACATCCACCACGGAAACGGTACCCAAGCGATCTTCTGGCAAGATCCGAAAGTCGGCTTCCTTTCCATCCACCGTTGGCCGTTTTTCCCGGGCACCGGGAGCGAAGACGAACAGGGCGAAGGCGAAGGCGCAGGGACTATCTTGAACTTACCGGTCGAATTCGGGATTTCGCGAGAAGAATACGTATCGCTCTTTCGCGAGGCCGTCGAAAAGATGGCCGACCGCATCCGTCCGCAACTGATCCTGGTGAGTGCGGGATTCGACACCCACCGACTCGACCCCCTGGGGGGCTTGGGCCTGGAAACCGAAGATTTCGGCACGCTTACCGACATCGTCGCCGAGGCGGCCGACAAGCACTGCGACGGCAAACTCGTCAGCGTACTCGAAGGCGGCTACAACCCGGAAGCGTTGGCCGACTCGGTGGCCGTCCACCTTGAACACCTGCTCGCGTGCGGCTGATTCCCTGCGAAACCGAAGTGCCCCCCTTATTTGACCGCGAGCCGGACGGCACCGTCCCAATCGTCGGGCGGTGTGCGATTGTGTTGGGCGATGTGGACCATCAAGAAGTCGGTCCCGCGATCTCTTGAGGGCATTCGGCGCAACAGGTCGTAGGCCGCATTCCAATCGCCCGCCACGAAGGCCTCGACGGCTTCGTCGCAGCAACGCAAGTGTTCGTCTTCCAGCAACGGCAGCTCCGAGTACGGCGGCACCAGCTCACTGACGATCAACGACACGTCCATGCCGTACGGGCGTACCGAGGCCAATCGGCGTACGCGAGCGACATCGCGAGGCACCATCTCGCGGACCAGTCGGGCGGTCGCCTCGTCCAACAACACGGGGGCGTGTAGTAGTTTCGTCATCCCCTCCAGGCGAGAGGCCAAGTTCACCACCGGCCCGAACACTGAAACCTTTGCGTGATCGGCCGTTCCGATCTTTCCTGCGACGGCTCGACCGGTAGCGATACCGATTCCCACCCGAAACGCGGAGCGTTCCTCGTCCGCCGAATTGGCCCGCGACTCGAACTCACGACGTATTCCCAAGGCCGCTTTTGCGGCCGACTCGATGCGGTCGTCCTGCTCGATCGGCCAGCCCCAAAAGCCCATAGCCGCATCACCCTGGAAGTCGCCGATCACGCCGCCGTTATCGAGGATATGGCGTGTCATGACACCTAAAGCATCCCCGACTCGAGCGAGCAACTTCAGCAGGTTGTCGGACCATCGCTCGGTTTCCAACGAGAACCCTCGCAAATCGCTGAAGATCACGGTGACTTCGGTCTCGCGAGGCGAAAGGACTTCGTCGGGGTTCTCGTCGGCGATCGATTCCAAGATCACCGGCGAGAGAAAACGGCTGAGAACGGCTTCCCGCCGCTCGAGCGCCCGGATCCGCTGCACGGCGGCGAAGATTCCGGCCGTCAATTCGAGAAACTTCACATCTTCCCGCAGGTCGTGAGCCGTCGAATCGCTCAGCTCCGAAGCCGGACGGCGGAAATTTCCCGCCACGTACAGGGCCCAGCGGGGCTTTCCTTCCGACAAGACCGGAGTGCACGCGGCCCAATCGATATCTTGCCGTGCGGTGTACGCATGCCGGGAATCGTGCGTATGGCGCCAAATATGTACCACGCTTCGACGACTACGGCAGGCATCGAGAATCAGCCCGCGACTCGGCTGAAACTCTCCCGAAGCCGACAAACGACGATCCCAATGTTCGAGCCGAATCGGCGTTTCGCCGTCCGAAGATTCGTTTTCCAGAGAAACCACCGCCGCGGCGTCGGCCGCCGGGATGCCCGACAAAAGCATGTTCACCAAGCGGTCATATCGTTCGCGGTCGTCGCGTCCCGACGAAAGGACGTCGGGCAGACGACTCAAGACTTCCAGTCGATGATCGGGATTCCGAAAGCTGACGTCGCGCAGGCTCGAAGCCGTGTACGCTTGCTCCTCGACCGGCGGCGGAACGTCGACCGCGATGGACGCCTGTTGGTCGATCAGCGAAAACGTGGTGCGACCGATGACGAAACTGTCGCCGGGACGCAATTCGATTTCGTCCGATTCGCGTCCGTGATGGTAGACGGGATTTTTCGCTTCAGGCAACCGAACGACGGTCAACACTTTTCCGTCGTAATGTAAGCGTGCGTGCCGACGCGAGATACGCGGATCCCAAGGAACGCCCCATCCGCCTTCCCGTCGCCCGAGCAACACCGGTGTTCCCACCGGCAGAGGACGCCGCCAACGATGGTGTTCGGATTCCCCTTGGGCGATCAGGTCTGCCATGTATTAGAAAGATTTCAACACTTCTCGAAAAAGGTCACTTTCAAGATTCATCACCCCGGTCGAGGTGAGTCGTTGCCGTCGGCGGCGATCGTGTCGCGGGAGTGCACGGTGGCATCGGGAGTCGGCGAGTCGGGTGCACCCTCGCGCGGCGTACTCGCAGCGAAGCGCCCCCTGTCACCGCCGAATAGCGCAGCTCGCGGGGACCCCGCATCTCTCAACATGCGCCAGGTCATCGCCCAAAGCCCCAGCAATACCCCGCCTATCACCATGATACCGGCCAGCCCCCATCGGACCAGGCTACGGCGAATCTGTTGGAGCGGCTCCGTAATTGCCGAATCGTAGTCTTGGACGACGATCACCGCCCAGCCGACGTCCCGAGCCCGCGGCCGTTCACTTTCGCTTGCTTCAGGAACACGGATTGCCGCCATCTGAGCCAGATACCGCTTGGCGTAAGCCGCCCCCTCGGGATCCTTTGCGAGTGGATCCTCGAACCGGATGGTCGGCTCCGGAGGAGAGACATCTTCACGAACGGGGACCGGCAGGTGGTCCAAGTCCAAGCGATACTCTTGAAAGTGTTCGGGAACCTGGGAACGATGCTGCAAGATCTCGTGAAACAGTGGATGCTGGAGAACCATCCCCTGGTAACTGCACGGCCGCATCTCGACAAGGATCGGATATTGCCGCGGCGTCCCCCGCAACTCGATGAACCGATTGACCTCGACGGTCAGCGCCACCACCCCCATGAAGCGGCCGGTTTCCCGATCGACCACGGGCGTTGCCACGGCCACGATCCATAGTCCGTTGGCCTCGCTCCGAAAAACCGCCGAAAGAGCCGTCTTTTTGAGATGCACGCCCGCCGGCGGACGCCGCCCTTTCTCGAGGTCGTCGGCATAACCGGTGAAGAAACTCCGCCATGCGTAATTGCGTCCGATCGTTTCGGCAAACGGTTCGCGGGCAACAGAAGTCCCGTCAGGATCGCAGAAAAACCAACTCGCAACATCGGCGTCTTGTAGTTCTTCGGCCGGGGGACGCATCCATCGAGGAATCGCCCGGCCGAGCGACTGTTGTAACGCTTCACGATCCTCCGCAGCGCGAAAGGCCTTCCGCGCAGCGGCAAGCGTCGCGGCATCGGCATTCTCGTCGTTGAGCCGTTCCCGAAGCGCGCGGATCTCGGACGAATCCAAATAACGCCGCACCGCTGCTTGGAACTCGGGATTCTCGGCCACCTGCTCGACGGCCTCGTAACGCCGACGGATCTCTTTGCCCGCCAGGCCGGCCACGTACTCGGCGGTCAGACGATTGTTTTCCAAAGCAAGGATCGTCAAGTGATTCCCCGACTTATCCAACGCTGCGTTGAAACCGCGTCGGGCGAACACCCCGGTGATGATCAGCAAGAGCATCGGCCCGATCAACCCCAATAACACCAACGGGCGACGGGCCTTTTGGCGGGACCATCCCTCAAGCGCCGACAACACCGACTCGACGTTCGGAAACCGTTTCCGGGGATCCGGCTCGAGACAACGCTCGATGATTTCCACCAGCCCGCGATCGACACCCGGCACGCGGCGCAGATCGGTCGGCACCCCCAAGCGGTGAATGAGCTGCCGGTAGGCTTTCAAACGCTTGTCCAAGTCGCCAATGTCCCGCAGCTTGCGAATGCGTTCCTCGTTCCGGTGCGGAACGCGCCCGGTGAGCATGCAATACGCGAGCGAGCCCAAGGCGTACACATCCCAACGGGCATCGGGCACAGCGGCCAAATCGGCCTGTTCGGGCGCCATGTGAAACAGCGTGCCCAACGCCGGGGCCTGTTCATGCGAAAGCCGCGCTTGACCGAAGTCCGCCAAACGCGGTTTGCCGTCTTGATCGAGCAAGACGTTCGCCGGTTTCAAATCGCAATGGAGCACTCCTTTCCCGTGCGCGTGCAGTAACCCGACGGCGATATCGTGGAACAAAGAAACCGCCTCGTCCACCGGTAAGGGACCGTTTTCAAGCCGATCGGCAAGCGAGCCGTGCTCCATGTACTCCATGATGTAGTACGGTGGATCGGCATCCCATCCGACGGCGATCAACTGCACGATGTAGCGATCGGCGAACAAGAACGACAGCTTTTCGACCTCGCGCGAAAGCAACGACCAGTCCAAGCCGCCGCGAGAAGTGTAGAACTTGATCGCCACCCGCCGTCCGGTATTCCGCTCGATGGCCACCCATACTTCACCGTAGGCGCCGACGCCGAGCAAACGTTCCGGATCGTAGCCGGGAACGTCTGTAGGCGGCCGAGAGTGAGAAAGACTCATCTCCCGTGATCGACGGCGGTCGTCGCCGCCCTGCGGAATCGTGGCGTCGCTGTGCATACTCGTAGACGATCACGGCTGGGGACTCGAATTCGACTCTCCCGGATCGCTTCGACCGCACGGTTCTCTTCCGGGAAAGACAACACCGCTGTTCGAAGCCGTCATTCGACACGACGGCGGCAGGTAGCTCTTTTCGAGTATAGCAGCATCACATTCGCTAAAACCAGCACACCCCGTCCGTTTCCAAGGTAAGACGCACGACAAGCTACATTTCTAAGAGGTTTACAAGCCTTCCGCGCAAACGGACCGAAGGACATTTCGACGGTTTACCTGCGATGCCCAATTCTCCCGGCGTTCCCGACGAAAAACGAGTCTTCTTGCGACCGTCCGCAACACCGTTGCGACGCTTGTCTCCGCAAACGGCCAGGGGCGTTTTGGTGCTCGCCCTGTTGGTCTGTGCGTCCGCGATCGCATTGACCTTTTCACCTGCGGCCGAAAGCAATCGCTCCGCCACGCCGCGCAAGACCAACGACATGGATTTGTACGAAGCGGTAGTCGCGCGTACGTCGGCGGGTGAAAACTATTACGCGGTGGCTGCATCGGAACTTCCCGCGCGCGGGTTTCCGACGACAAGTGTCTTCAATTGGCGACTGCCGACTCTGTTTCGAGGTTTGGCGATTCTGCCGTCGCCGTCGTGGGGCAAAGTGCTCTTGACGATCTTGAGTGTGCTCGTCGTAGCCGGTGCCTTCGAACTGCTGGCCCGCGAAGACCGAGGATTGCTCATTCCAACGACTGCGGCAGTGCTGCTTATCGGCGCGATCTTGCTTCCGGCAACACTGGGGCGTCAATATCTGGCCACCGAACTTTGGGCGGGCGTGCTGATTTGTCTTTCACTGGTCGCGTGGGGATTCGGCCGGGGCGGGTGGTCGATCGGCCTGGGAGTCGCAGCCGCGTTCATCCGCGAGCTGGCGGTGTTGTACTGTCTCGTATCTTGTCTCACGGCCCTTTGCGAAAGGCGTTACCGGGAAGCCTGCGGTTGGGCGGCCGGCATCGGGCTTTGGGGAATCTTTTTCGCCCGGCACGCGTGGAACGTGATGCATCATATGCCTGCCGAAGGCGCAACCGCGGGCCCCGGCTGGCTGCGGTTCGGCGGCGCGGCATTTCTGATCAGCTTGACGCAGATGAACGCCTACCTGATCGTGCTTCCGCAGGCCGTCGCGGCCGCCTATCTTGCGGCGGCGTGGCTGGGAATGCTTGGTTGGAATACGCCCTTCGGACGTCGCACGACGTATGCTCTTTGCAGTTACTTGGCGGCATTCGCGGCCGTCGGTCGTGAATTCAATCAGTATTGGGGCCAACTGATTGCGGGACTCTTGGCATTGGCCGTCGCCCACGCCGCGCCCGCGGCAGTCGATTTGATATCGGCCGCACGCCACCGTCTAACCACCAACACAACCCCCTCTACAGAAGGGAGGCCTGGCTGAATCGACCGGGAATCTCCGGTTTTCCGGAAAAAACGGGCGGAATTCGTGAACCTCGCGGTTCGATCTGCTGTCATAGCCCTCGTACTCCCCGAGCCGGCCCCCACACTCTGTTGGGGGACCACCGATTTCCCACTCGCGATGGATGATCGGGACGAGTATGATGGTTTAATGGCCTCAGGTAGCCGCCGGGCACAAACCGAACTCCGGCTCGCGGCACCGGGGCCGAGGTGTAATTTGTTGTTTCGTCGTTCCCTTCAAACCACGCAAATGCGTAGGGGTTGATCATGGGTACCGTCATCACGAAAGTCGTCAAGGTGGTCAAACGCGACGTCATCGGCACCACGCGAGTGAAGGCCGTCGTCGTTACCCTGACGCGGACGGTAGCCGGTATCGCCCTGCGCGCTTCTGCGGCCGCTTTGTGGTTTGCCTTGCGATTGCGAGAACCCCTCGGATTGTTGCGGGCAAACGGTCTGATGCGGCATTCGATGTGCGTGGTCTCGATGTCTCATGCCCACGCGAGCCGGTCGGCGGACCATCGACGCCGCCTCGGATCGGTCTCGCGGCACGGGTCAAGTAGTCCGGGTTGTTGACGCCCCGCTCACGGGGACATCCACCTGAACCGACGCTTGACCCGCCGGGCGACCGATCACCGGCTGCGGGCTGTTTCTGCACCGCGCCGAAGGTCGGACCGTTGCTCGTTGCGGCAAGCGGCGGCTTGCACGAAGGGAACCAATCGATGGCAATCCAAGAACTCTCCTCCAATCCGAATACTCGTATTTCCGACACACAGCTTCCGATCGACGTCGAATCGCTGGTGACCGCGGCTCAAGCCGGCGACGAACGGGCCTTCGAAGTGTTGTTCGACGCCTTCCACGGTATGGTGCGAGCGACGGTGCGCGCCGTCATCCACGACGAATCCGAGACCCAAGAGGCCGTCCAAGAGGTGTTCATCCAAGCCTACCGCAAGCTTGACCAGTTGACCGACGGCAGCAAGTTCCCCGGTTGGTTGCGGACGATCGCCAACCGCATGGCGATCAATCGCGCCGTCCGCGGCAAGCGGCATCGAATGCTCTCGGGGGAATTCCTCGACAGCGAGCCGAGTAACGGAACCTCGCCCCTGGCCGACATGCTGGCCGCCGAGCGGTCCGAAGTCGTCCGGCGCGGCCTGGAACGACTGGGGAGACTCGACCGCGATACGCTCGAAGCCTTCTATTTCGACGGCCAATCGCTGGCCGAGATGAGTCGTCGATTCGATTCGCCCATCGGCACGATCAAGCGGCGACTGCACGTCGCCCGCAAACGGCTGGCACAAGAAATCGAACCGCTGCTCACGTCGTAACGTATCGGGAACGCACCTGAGTTTCGCCCCAAGAATTGAAGAAGCGGCGCCTTCCATGAACGGAACGCGCCGCTTTACTTTTCAATGCCGCATGTTTGCCGATACGCCGCACGGCGAGGCGAGGCTTATTTTTCCTCTTCCTTTTTCGGCAACGGCACGGGCAGCTTGCCTTGAGCGATCAGCTCGCCGAAGGTCGGAATCTTGACATCCTTCGGTTCGTCGGGTTTGCGGGGACGGCTCGGCATCTTCGCCACGGCATCCAAGGCCTCGCGAATCTTCTCGGGATTTCGAGCGTCGAGCCGACGATCAAGCAACTTGTCGAGTGCCTGCCCGTACAAGTTTCGGTTCTTCTTGCTCGTTCCTTCGTGGCAAATGTTGCACTTGGCTTCGGCCACGGCCTGGGCAAATGCCACGTCTTTGGGGTCTTTGCTGTCGGGCTTGACGTACTTCGTCTCGAACTCCTTCTTGAATTGCGAGATCGCCCAAACAGGCCGAATCGCAACCGTCGTTGCCAGGCAAGCCGCCAACAACGTCAATCCCACCACAAGATGCCGTTTCATCGGGTTCTCCCTCCAATCATTTCGCACGGAACGTACAGCCAATCGTCCGATGCGGCCGAAAACAACCCATTCGGCCCTCGGTCGATCTATGCCAAGTAAAGTCTACCCACAGGGTCAAGTCAATTTTTCTTTCCCTTTTTGCCGTGTTCGAATGGGACTCCTGCAAATGGTGAACAAAGCGACAAGAAGGCAGAAAGCCCCGATTGTCGGGCCTCGGCAGAAACCGGCGAACCGGGTCAAGGAGAGGCGGTTGCGGGCGGAGCGTCCGTCTGGGGGTAGGGCGAAAGCACGGCCGTCGTCTTTCCCGATTCGACGTCGAGCACGCGAACTTCCCCCGCCCAATCGCCGGCAATGATGTGCCGTCCGTCGAGGCTCGCGGTCACCTCCAGGACGATCTCGGAGAATGCCGGAAATGTCTTGATCGCCTTCCCCGAGGCATCCCAGACCTTGACGGTCTTGTCGCGTCCTCCCGACACGACGTTGCCGTCGGGCAAGAAGTCGATCGACGCCACACCGCCGTTGTGGGCATTGATGCTACGGACAAGATTCCCGTCGAGCATATTCCACAGCTTCACCGTTCCGTCTTCCGAACACGAGGCCAGCACGTTCGAGTCGGGACGCCAGGCCAGATCGGTAATCGCTCCCTTGTGACCGTCCAGACGATAGAACTCGCGGTCGGTGCCTGCTTCCCATACCCACAATCCCCCGCTGCGGTCGGCGGTTGCCATGAGGATGCCGTCCGGGCTGACGGCCGCGGCGTAAACCCAGTCCGTGTGTTTCTTGATTTGTGTCGCCAACGTACCGTCGGCGGTATTGAAGACGCGGACGAGTCGCTGCGGGCCGCCCAACACCACGAACGACTGATCAGGACTAATATCGCAAGTAAGCACGGCGTCGAATTCGTCGCCGACGCGTGTGATCTCTTTTCCTGTTCGCACGTCGTACAAGACGACGGTCCCCAGCTTGGCCCCCGTTCCTCCACCGGCTGCCAAGACGGCCCCGGAACGCGAAAACTTCAAATCGTAGGGCATTCCCGGATCGAAGGGTAAAATCCCCAGCAGCTCCCCCGTCTCCAAGTGATACAGGCAAATCTGGCGGAGCCCGGCGACGGCCGCCAACGGTGCCCCCGGTGCGGCAGCCAACGCCGTCACGGCGCCGCGATGCGAGGTGACGGTGAGCGGTTGTTTTGCCACGCCCTCGGGCATGATCGCCTCGGCTTTCGCGCCGACGGGCCCCGTCATCGCCAGCTCGACCTTCGGCTTTGCCGCGGCCGCGGTGGAACCGGAGTCTTTCAATGCACCGCCTTCGATCCAGCGTTGAATGATGCTCAGCTTGGCATCGGGTAACTTGTCCTGGTTGGGCGGCATCGCCGGTTCGTCTTGATGCGAAACCAACAACCACAAGTACGACGAATCGGGATCGCCCGCTTCGATACACGTGCCGCTGGCACCGCCTTCCATCAGCATCTCGTACGAATCGAGGGCCAGATCATTCGTGGCCTTGTTTTGATTGTGGCACGCAAAACAATGCTCCCTCAAAATCGGTTTCACGTGGTCTTCGTAGGTGATCTTCTCATCCGCCGCGCGGCCGGAAGTACCGATCCCCAGCGACAACACGAAAACGACGGCGACCGAGATGATTCGGCTTGTCATGTGAGCACCTGGTTTCTTCTGCAACAGGGGTGTTGCTCCGTACGATTCGATTGGCGAGCTGCACGATCCTGCGGTTACACGCCATGTCAATGATTGAACATGAACTCGCGAGAGTTCAGAATCGCCCAAAAGACGTCCTGCAACACCGGCACGGGATTTTCTGCGCCGGCAAGCAACGCGGTAAGTTTTTCGCGTTCTTCGGCAGTCGGCTTTCGCGTCAAGCAGCGAATGTACAATCGCTCGATGACTCGCTCGGGCGTTTGCCCCTCCGCCAACCAGCGGTCGATCAATTTGCCGTTGCGGATCTTGTTTTCGACGGTCGTGCCGTTGAGCAGGTGAAGGGCCTGTGACAGCGTAGGATCGGTCCGAACGTCGCACGCACATACCGTGTCGCGCGGCGAACGCCCGAAAGTCGTCAAGAAGTAATTGCTGGTCGTACCGTCGGCGATTTGAACCGCACGGGCACCCAGCGGCAAACCGCGGAACTTCTCGGGCGATTCGGTGACCTGACACACGCAATCGAGCATGATCTCGGCCTGCACGCGACGCACCAAAGCCCGTGAAAAGTTGCGTTCGTCGTCGGCGTTCGTCTCGTTCGGCACGCACGACCGCTGGTACGTATTCGACAAGCAAATGTCGCGGACGAGCTTCTTGATATCGTATTTGTATTCGACCAACTTACGGGCCAGCGCATCGTACAACTCGGGATTGCTCGGCGGATTGCTGATGCGCACATCGTCGACCGGATCGACGATCCCCTTGCCGAAAAAGTGCGCCCACACACGGTTGGCGACATTTCGCGAGAAGTCGGGACACTCGTTCGATGTGATCCATTCCGCCAAAACCTTTCGGCGGTCCTTGCCTTGGGTATCGGGCGTATCGCCGCCGAGGAATTTCGGTGCCATCGTACGGTTCCCGACGGGATGCCGCACCTCGCCGGCCCCGCGATTGAAGACGATCGTTTCCCGGTAATCTTCGCCTGTCTTCCTTCCAATTTGCGAAAAGAACGCCGCGAAGCTGTAGTAGTCGTCCATCGTCCATCGATCGAACGGATGGTTATGGCACTGGGCACATTGAATGCGGCGACCCAAAAACACCTGGGCCACGTTTTCAGCGGTCTTGAGGGTGTCGGTTTCGACCTGGTAGAAGTTGGTCGCCGGATTGGTAAACGTCCCGCCGTCGGCCGCCAGAATTTCCCGAACGACTTCATCGAACGGTTCACCCGAGGCGATCTTTTCGGTCAACCACTGCGAATACAAGTACGTCGATTTGTAGCTGACCTGGTTGTTCGACCGCACCATCAACACTTCGGCCCATTTCATGGCCCACAATTCGGCGAATTCTTTTCGAGCCAGCAGCCGATCGACGAGCTTTGTCCGCTTGTCGGGCGAGGTATCGGCCATGAATTCGGCGTATTCATCTTCGGTCGGAAGCAACCCGACGACATCGAGGGTCACGCGCCGCAAGAATTCTTCGTCGGAACACAATCCGCTGGGGCGAATACGAAGCTTTCGCAACTTTTCGCCCACCAACTCGTCGATGTAATTGACCGGTTTCTCCGCCACCGTTTCGAGCGCGGCATCCTCCGGCAGCACCAACACTTGGGTACCGACCGATTTCGTATCGAAGCGGGCCAAAATGAAAGCCTCACCCCGGTTGGCCGCCGACACGATACCCGCGGGATCGACGGGCACGGCATAGTCGTTGTTGCTCACAAACAGCGTCAAGGGCGTCACATCGCGGTCGGTGCCGTCGGAATAGTGCGCCCTGACGACCATCCGCTGGCTTGCGCCCTCGCCTTCGAGCACGATTTGTTTGGGAAAGACCTCGATTTTCACGATGGACGCGACGTCGCCCGCGTCGGCCGGTGCCCCTTCGGCAAGCCATCGAAACAACGTTTGATAGTACTCGCTTTCCGGTTCGAAGCGTTTCCCGCCGGTATGTTGCACGGCGCCGATCGCCTTTTGCAGCAGCAGGCTTTCTTCGGGCACGGCCAGATTGACGCGGCGGAAGGGCACCTCGCGGGTAATCCGGAAGTAGTCGCCTTCGGGATCGAAACCGAACAGCGACAGGCGAAACCCGTCCTTCCCGCTTGCCGCACCGTGACAACCGCCGGTATTGCATCCTGCCCGCATGAAGACGGGCATGACATCCAAACGAAAACTCAAGGGCCGTTCCTGCGCCGCATCCACCACCTGCACGGGCACGGTCAATGATTGCCCGGCATACGAGACTTGCAACACGGTGTCGCCGTCGGCCAGCGGATACAGCGTGTTCCCCTCACGGCGCGCCTTCGAAGCATCGGCGAGAATCACCTCGGCCGCGTCGGTCACGTCGAGCGTCACACCGTCGGTCCGCGTCGCCACGACGATGAACGATTGCCGGTCGGCCGCCGTTTCGAGCCGAATGCGATCAGGCGGGTAGACGGCCAGCGAGGCGATTTCCGCCGCCGATGTTCTCTCCGCAGCGGCAAGCCCAACCAAAATCGTCGCGGCAAGCAGCGGCACGATCGCTTTTCCCATCGAGAACTTTCGTCGTGGGATCATCCTTCTCTCCTCCGCCGTCGCGGCGCTTTCGTAAGACGGTTCGTTTATTTTCGCTTTTCGCATCGATTCTCAATTCGCGGCGGCACTGCGTGTTCAAGGATTATTCCCTTGCTGTGCCCTCTCCAGCCGCAGTTGCTCCAACCGGCTCAGCGGCTTTTCGGCCGGCTCGGCAGGTTCAGGCTTCGGCTGCGGCTTCGGTTTCGGCTGCGCCGCCGGTGCAGGACGCGGCTTTTGAATGCGCAACGTGCCGCCTCGCAGCATATGCACGATCGGTTCGCCGTCTTGGGTGATCGTCACGCGACACACCAGCGACTTGTGCAATCCGACGGGCGCCTTGTCGTCGCTCGTCAACGAAAACACGCACTGCTTCGACTGGGCGTCGATTTCCTGCGGTTCGGTCGTGATTCCGCTCGGCAACCCCAGCAATTCAACCTTCGCCTTACCCTCGAAGGGCGTCTTCACGTCGACGGCGATCGGCAGCGAAATCGTCTGACCGTGCTCGATCGCTGCTTGCGGATAGGTGAACGCGACGAACGGAGCCGCCGTCTCGAGGTCGACGAGTTGAGTCGAAATGAGAATCGGCCCGTCGCCGGTATCGAACCGTCCCAACGCGACGATCTTCCAGGTCCCGACCGCAGCGCTCGGATTCGCCGTCAACGGCATGACGACCTCTTTTTTCCCCTTGGGAATCGTGACGGAAGCCGGGGCCGATACTCCCGGCGGCAGCGACAGCATCTGAATCGTCACCGGTCCGTCGAACCCCTCTTGATACTCGGCCGCAATCTTCAGTCTCATCGAGCCGCCCTGCACGATCGGCACCTTCGGCGGCACGATGCGAATCACACACGGCACGGGTTCGACCACCGCAGTCGCCGCTCGGTCTTGGCGGTATTCCCAAATCTCGCGATTGTTTTGACCGCGCACCAACGAGGTGCGTTGCAACAATCGGCCGCGAATCTCCCGGTCACCGACATGGGCAAGACCTTCCAAACCGGCCAACGCTGCGGTAAGCGGGGCATCGTCGGCAGCCGTAAACAAGACCGCCGCGTTCGGTCGGCCGTTGGGAATCGGTACGATCTCGGCCGAAACGCCGGCGGGCAAGTCTTTCCACGCGGGTGTCACGTCGCCGCCGAAATCCTCCCGTGTCGCCGACACCAACACAGCCAATCGGTTTCCGCACGGAACAGCGATGGTGACGTCTTGGTACTGCGTGCGTTCGGGTAGGCCCATCGTCAGTTTCGGGGCGACGGGTGCGACTTCAATGCGATAGACGAAGTCGTCGCCCCCGCGGAACAGATGATCTCGAATCCGTACGACATATTCCCCATCCGCCGGCACGTTCAGCCGGTAGTAACTGTCGGGCGAGCCCGAATCGTCGTTACTACCGATCGACTTGCCGTCGGCGGAATGGACGGAAAGGACACTGTCGAGCGGACTCCGTAACGCTCGCGCAAACACGCGGATATCCAGTCGCTGGCCTTTTTTCGCCGCAAATCGAAAGTGATCGACGTCGCCTTCTTTTTCGATGACGCCCGCGAACCCGGCCGGAATCGTTGCAACCGTCGCTTGGCCGATACCGTCATTCGGCTCCTGCTCCAAAGCATTCGGCAATTCGTTTACCCGTAGGTAGACCGGCGACGGCGCAAACAAACCGTCCTGCTCGGGAAAATGCCCCCACGTTTCGTCGCTATCGGTCGGTAACACGAGGTCGGCTTCCCAGGCACCGGCCGCATCACCCAAATAACGGACGTGCACCGTTTCTCCGGCTTTGCCGCCGGGCGGAAACACCGCGGTCGGCCTCGGAAAACGCCCCACGTGCAAACGGTATCGGCATTGATTCGACCCGCGGAACGAGCTTTCGCGTACCTGAATGATGTACGTGTCGTCCTTGGGCACGACGACCCCGCAGGCGGCGTCTTGACGCGCAAGCGGCGTGTCGTCCGACGACGCCAATACGAAACGTCCCCGATCGAGAATTGCCACCGCCGGATCGAAAAACGTCAGCCCCAGGCGTACGCCTTCGATCTCGACGTTGAGCCGTTCCCCAGCCTTCGCTTCGACGGCGAAGTAGTCGACGTCTTCTTCGACGACGACACCGTGAACGGTCACGTTCGATTCGATCGGTTGTGGTTGGGCGAAGTCATTGTTGGGCTCTTCTTCATCGACGATCGGATACGGCCCCACATGGAACGTCATCAAGTTGCTGATTCCCGAGGCGGTGCGGACTCGCAACCCGTGCTCGCCGAACGGGCAGTCGTCGGCAAGCTTCAAACGACATTGCAATCGCGAGGCGTTCTTCTCGACGATTTCTTCGAGGGCAATTCCCGGCTCGTAGAGAAACAAGTCTTCGGCGTCGGCGAGTCGGGCGCCGCCGATGGTCAACTCGACGGTCGTCCCGCGTTGGCCTCCCTCGGGAAGAAGTCGCGTAATCTGCGGAGATGCGGCAGTCGCAAAGGTTGCGCCCGCCAATACCGAAAAGACAGCGAGCACCGCACAAGTCCACGGCCTACCGTCGGTCTTCCACTGCCACATGGGATTCCTCGTTGATCATGAAGCGAACGTACGTGTTTCGGCGTGTCAGCCGAACAACCCTTCGCGGACCTTGCCGCCGCGGACGATGTTGATCGGCCGATTGCCCGGCCCGACCAGGCGTTTCTCGTATTCGATGCCCAACTGGTGATAGATGGTGGCGAACAGGTCTTCCGGCCCGAGCGGGTCGCTTTCGGGTTCGGCCGCGGTCGCATCGGAAGCCCCGAAAATTTTTCCGCGAGCGAAAGCTCCACCTGCGAGCAAGATGCTGAACACCTTCGGCCAATGGTCGCGTCCTGCGTTGCCGTTGATTTTCGGAGTCCGCCCGAACTCGGTCGAAAGCATGACGATCGTCTCGTCCAGCAATCCGCTTGCCGACATGTCGGCGATCAGCGAAGCAACGGCCTGATCCAAAGCCGGCGCAAGTCGCTGCGTTCCGGGAACGATCTGCTGATGGAAATCCCACCCACCGTACGTGACGGTCACCACGCGCACGCCTGCGGCAATCAAGCGGCGTGCCATCAACAACCGCTGACCTGCCTGGTTGCGCCCGTAGCGATCCCGGACGGCATCCGGCTCGGCCGCCAGATTGAACGCCTCGCGGGCTTTCTGCGAACTGATCATTTCGTATGCCCGCTGGTAAAACGTGTCCATCGCGTCTACCGCGTCGGACTTTTCGATGGCCGCGAAATGCGCGTTGACCGCATCCAAGGCCGAACGACGCCGGGCGAATCGTTCTTCATCGATGCCCGACGGCAGCGCCAGGTCGCGCACACGAAAACTCTCGCTTGCCGGATCGGCCCCCAACGAAAACGGCCCGAACGCCGAACTCAGGTATCCCGGCCCGGCGTACGGATTGGGCATGCTCGGCACACACACGTAGGGCGGCAGATTTTCCCGCGGTCCGAACTCGTGACTGACGATGCTCCCCAAACTCGGATACTGCACTGCGGCGCTCGGGCGATACCCGGTGAACATATTGTGCGTGCCGCGTTCGTGAGCGGCCTCGCCGTGCGTCATGGAACGAACGATTGTGACTTTGTCGGCCACTTGCGCCGTCTTGGGAAACGCTTCGCTGAACAGCTCGCCCGTGTTCGTCTTCACCGTCCCGAACGAACCACGATATTCGAGCGGGGCATACGGTTTGGGGTCGAAGGATTCCTGCTGTGCCATTCCGCCCGGCAGGTAGATGTGCAACACGCTCTTGGCCTTTCCGAACGTTCCGCCCGAACCGGCCGGCGCGCCCAGCACCTTCGACTTCATTCCCAAAAGGTCTCCGAGCGTCATGCCCAGCACGCCCAACGCACCGACGGTCAAGAACTCCCGTCGATTCGACTGGAACAACGTGTTTCCGCGACATCGCTGGATTTTCACGATTCACTCTCCTCTCTGCCGGAGCGAAATTCAGAACTCGATTCCCGTCGCTCCTTAGGGCTTATTTCTCCGTCCACGGCAAAAATCACCCCGCGCGCTCGCGTGCGTACCGAGGTGGTGCGTGAGCCGAGGTGCAAGACGAAACGCGTCGTTCGGGAGCCTTCGATTTCCCGCAGACCACGTCGGAGGGACCATACCGAGGACATACACTGACTGCTACAGGTGGGACCGGTGGAAGGCGAGTTCGGCCGACACGACCGAGGCAAACGGCCGCTCTGTGCCAATTTGCACTGACAAAATTGTAACTACCCGCGCAACCGACGCAAGCAAATTCCTGATGTTTCAAACCTTAAGCGCCCGGGCGCCGCGGGACATCCCCCGAACGAGTCGATCCCCGCAGCCCTCAATCCCAATGAGAACAGCAGGAAGCCTTTCCAGGAAATTGGACCGCACAGAAGCCACCGGACACTTCTCCAACGCCGCTTCCGCAGGCGATGGCTCAACCGGCGGTCAGCCGTTTCTTCTTGGTAGTCGCTGGCAAACTGGGCAAAAGAACGTCGAGCGTTGCGACTGCACAATCCGTTGGATCTTGCCGCGATTGCATTGCAGACACCGCTCGCCGGCGCGTCCGTAGACCAAGAATTCCCGCTGAAATCGGCCGGCTGCGTTGTCGGGGGTGGCGTAGGCACCATCGCTCAATGTGGAACCTTGCAACTCGATCGCGCGATGCAAAACGGCGATCAAGGCGGCATGCAGCCGCTTCCACTGCAACGGTTTCAAACGACAACAAGGAATCGCCGGATGGATCTTCGCACGATGAAGTGATTCCGAAGCATAGATGTTGCCGACGCCCGCCAATGCCTTTTGATCGAGCAACGCGGTTTTCACCGCAGACCGCCGCGGCGCCAATCGACGCCGGAACTCTTCGCACGAAATCTCGAGCGCGTCGGGGCCGAGCTTCGACGGCCCGAGTGCAATCGACAAGTCCGTTGCGGACAAGAGCGAGACGACTCCTAACCCTCGCACGTCGCGAAAGACGACGCGGTGACGTCGACGAGCCGGTCCCTCGATCTCCAGTTCCAACCGAACGTGCGAAAACGTCTGCGATGGATCGAGCATCACGCGACCGGTCATGCGAGGCTCGATCACCAGTCGCCAATCTTCCTGCAACGCCAGCACGACGCGTTTGCCGATCCGCAGCACGTCTTCGACGCGAAGCCCCTTCACACGCGATGCGAGCCGAGGAAACGCCGGCCGATAGGTAATCGACTGCAATCGGCTTCGCGGTCGTCGCACGCCGATGATCCGACCGCCCACAACCGGCCGAATGCCGCGACACATCGTCTCGACTTCGGGAAGCTCAGGCATCGCATCGCGTCCGAAAATGCCGGCGTCGTCGGGAGACCGAACAAACGGGCAAACGCCCGATTACACCCCGCCTAATTTGGCCAAGACCGCTTCGGCGGCCGCCTTTTGTTCTTCGAGTCGGCGAAGCGTTTCGCGTTCCTTTTCGACGACCTGTGCCGGAGCACGCGTCACGAACTGCTCGTTGGCGAGCTTCTTTTGCTTCGCGGCGATGAGCGGTTCGAGTTTCGCGAGCTCCTTTTTCTGGCGTGCGATTTCGGCCTCGCGTTCCTCGTCCGAAAGACGAACGAGGACTTCGACACCGTCGAGCACCGCCGCCGAAGTCGTCAGCCCCTCGGGATCGACTTCGCCGAGCGACACAATCGACGCGGTCGCCATTGAATGGAAGTAGGACCGCATCGGCTCAAGCAACGCGGCGGTTTCTGCGTCGCACCGAATCTCCACTTCCAATACCCGCGACGGTGCAATACCGTTTTTCATTCGGTATTCACGCAACGATCGCAACAACTGCTCGAAGCGCTTGAAACGCGCTTCGTTTTCGGGATTGATGTGCGCTTCGACGACTTCCGGCCAGCGGGCAATCATGATGCTTTCGGCCGCCTCCTGCGGTGCGGGAAGGCCGCGTTTCGGCGCCGTTGCCGCCAAGAGCTGCCACACTTCTTCGGTCAAGAACGGGATCATGGGATGCAACAGCCGCAACAACACGTCGAGCGCATGGGCCAGCACGCGTTGGGCGGTGGGACGTGTCGACTCATCCCGTAAACGCAGCTTGACCATCTCGACGTAGAAGCTGCAAAACTCGTCCCACGCGAAGTCGTACAGTGTGCGGGCGGCCTCGGCATAGCGAAAGCCGTTCAACGCCTCTGTGACCGAGTTGGTCACACCGGCCAATCGGCTGAGCAACCAACGATCTTCCAGGGCAAGGTCGTCGTCGGCAACCGTGCCCGGCGTGAATCCTTCGAGGTTCATCAAGCAGAAACGGGACGCATTCCACAACTTGTTGCAGAAGTTGCGAGCCAACTCGAATCGTTCACTGACGACCGGTCCCCGTTTCAACGCTTTGTCTTCGGGCTTTTCGGCCCATTGCGTCCCGAACGGTTCCTTGCAGGCAGGACATTCGATTCGCGGCAAGATGCGGTTTTCGCGCGTCTGCTCCAACAGGTGACCGCAATGCGGGCATTCGAAGCTCACCGGCATGCGAACGTCCTGCGTTTCGGTCGTCATGATTGCCAATCCGAAACGCAGCGAGTCGGCCCCGAACTTTTCCATGACGTCTACCGGGTCGACACCGTTGCCCTTCGATTTCGACATCCCCTCGCCGTATCCGTCGAGGATCTTCGGGTGAATGTACACGTCGTGGAAGGGGATTTCGCCGGTGTTGTACAGCCCGGCCAGGACCATTCGGGCGACCCACAGCGTGATGATGTCGCGACTGGTGATCAGCACGCTGGTCGGATAGAAGTACTTCAGTTCCGGCGTCTGTTCGGGCCATCCCAACGTCGAATGGGGCCACAACGCCGAACTGAACCACGTATCGAGAACGTCCTCTTCGCGGGTGAGTTCGTGGCCGGGAATCGCGTCGGGCTCAAGTTCGCCTTCGCGAACACAAATCAGCCACTGGTCGTATTCTTCGTCACGTTGCCAAACGACGTCGTCGCGGCCGGCAAAGGCCTTTTCGAGCTCTTCTTCGGTCGCCGTCTTGCAGTACCAAATGGGGATTTGATGCCCCCACCAAAGCTGCCGACTGATCGGCCAATCGCGTTTTTCCGAGAGCCAGTCCAAATACCCTTTGGCGTAACGGGCGGGAGTGATCTTCACGCGACCGTCGGTTACCGCGTCCATCGCCATTTGGGCGAGTTCGTCCATGCGGACGAACCATTGATCGGTGAGCAACGGCTCGATCGGCGTCTTCGAGCGGTCCGAATGCGCCAGGTCGATCGTCCGATCTTCCACCTTCTCGAGCAGCCCCAGACGGTCCATGTCGGCTACGACGTTTTCGCGGGCTTCGGCGATCGTTTGGCCGACATACTTGCCCGCATTCTCGTTCAACGTGCCGTCGAGGTTCAAAATATTGATCATCGGCAAGCCGCAGCGCAGGCCGACCTCGTAGTCGTTGGGATCATGGGCCGGCGTAATCTTCACGCAGCCGGTACCCATCTCGGGCTTGGCCCACTCGTCTGCGATCAAAGGAATGGGGCGATCCATCAGCGGAAGCTTGACCTTGCGTCCTGCCAGGGCCATATCGCGCAACTGCACCAGCCGATCGAGCATCGCCTTCCGGCGTTCGGCAAGCGCATCGAGTTCGGCTTCGATCTCGGCTTTTTCCTTTTCGGGGGCCGATTGCAGACGCTTTTTCAGCTCGGCTTCAACCTTGTCGAGCGCCGCGGCAGGATCGGGGTGGACCGCCACCGCCGTATCGCCGAGCATCGTTTCGGGCCGCGTGGTGGCAACCGTCACGTATTCCGGCTCGCCGGGCTGCGGATCGATCACCGGATACCGGAAATACCAAAAGTGGCCCGGAACCGGTTCATGGAACACCTCGTCGTCGGAAACCGTCGTTTGCAGGTGTGTATCCCAGTTGACCAAGCGGCGACCGCGATAGATCAACCGATCACGGAACAAGCGGAAGAACGTGTGCCGCACGGCGCGGGCGCAGATGGGATCGAGCGTGAACCGCGTCCGTTCCCAATCACAACTGCATCCCATGCTCTTCAATTGGCTGAGGATGCGGGCTTCGTAGGCGTCTTTCCATTGCCAAATGCGTTTGACTAGCCCTTCACGCCCGATGTCGTGGCGCGTAATCCCCTCTTCTTGCAACAGACGACGTTCGACCACGGCTTGCGTGGCGATGCCCGCGTGATCCGTGCCCGGCATCCACAACGTGCAATATCCCTGCATGCGGCGCATGCGAATCAGGATGTCTTGCAGCGTGTTGTTCAGCGCATGCCCGAGATGCAACGCGCCGGTCACGTTCGGCGGTGGAATCACGATCGTAAACGGTTCGCGATCGGGATCGGGCTCGGCGTGGAAATACCCCTTGGCTTCCCACTCTTTGTACCAACGAGCCTCGGCGGCTTTGTGATCGTATTGTTTGGGCAGCTCAGGCAGGGATGGTGTTCCCGACATGGTCGGCTGATCCTTCCGTCTGTTTGTTCGCAGCTTCGGTGTTCTCGACGGCGCGGTTCGCCTGTTCTTCGTCTTTACACAACTTGTATTCGTAGGCGTCGACCAAGGCGATCCAACTCGCTTCGACGATGTTTTCGCTCACGCCGACGGTGCCCCACGTATCGTGCTCGTCGCGTGATTCGATCATCACGCGAACGCCCGCGGCCGTACCGGCTTCGGAGTTGATCACCCGGACTTTATAGTCCACCAATTGCATCTTCGCCAGGGTGGGGAAGGTGCCGTTGAGTGCCTTTCGGATGGCTGCATCGAGCGCGTTGACCGGGCCGTCGCCTTCGGCCACTTCGTGCCGAATTTCGTCCCCCACGCGAATCTTTACGGTGGCCTCCGTCACGATTCGGCCGTCCGATTCCATCTCGATGTTCACACGATACGACAATCGCTCGAAATGCGGCGTGAAGGTGCCCGCACAGCGTTTCACCAGAAGATCGAACGACCCCTCGGCGGCCTCGTACTGATAACCGGCGTGTTCCATCGAAACGACCTTGGCCAGGATCTTGTCCATCAATTGCGGCGTCGTCTCGATATTGCGTTTGGTCGCCAACGCCACGATATTCGACCGGCCCGACAGCTCGCTGACCAAGATCCGCCGCTCGTTCCCCACCAACGCGGGATCGATGTGTTCGTAACTGGCGGTCGTGCGGGCAACACCGCTGACGTGCATGCCGCCTTTGTGCGCGAAGGCGCTTCGTCCTACGAAAGGCTGATTGTTCCGCGGCGGCAAATTGACCGTCTCAAAGACAAACCGAGAAAGCTCGGTGAAGTGCACAAGCGCCCCGGGCTTGAGCACGTCGTACCCTTTTTTCAAGGCGAGATTGGCCGCCACCGAGATCAAATCGGCGTTGCCGCAGCGTTCGCCGAAGCCGTTGATCGTCCCCTGAACCTGCGTTGCGCCTGCATCGACGGCCGCCAGTGAGTTCGCCACGGCCAAATCCCCGTCGTTGTGACAATGGATACCGACCGGTACGGAAACGGTTCGCACGACGTGCCGAACGATGTCGGCGACTTCTTCGGGAAGGCTACCGCCGTTCGTATCGCACAACACAACCGCCGAGGCCCCCGCCTCGGCTGCCGTTTCGACGGCCAGCAAGGCGTACGGCGCGTCGTACTTGTACCCGTCGAAGAAGTGCTCGGCATCGAAGATGACCCTCCGCCCTTGGTCGACCAGATACCCGACCGTATCGGCGATCATTTGCAGATTTTCCTCGCGATCGGTCTTGAGGACTTCGGTCACCTGAAACAAAGACGCCTTCCCCACGATCGTGATGGTCGAGGTGCCCGAGTCCAACAGGGCCTGTAATCCGGCATCGTCTTCGACCTTCTTCCCCTTGCGGCGGGTCATCCCGAACGCAGCGACGGTCGCGTGCTTCAGATTTTCGTCTTTGATCTTGCGGAAAAATTCGCAATCCTTCTCGTTCGACGCCGGGTAGCCGCCTTCAATGTAGTCGAAGCCCAACTCGTCGAGTCGCTTCGCCAGCAAGACCTTGTCGTACGGCGAAAACGAAACACCTTCGGCCTGGGAACCGTCTCGCAAGGTGGTGTCGTAAAGTTCGATGCGTCGCATTGGAAAGGGTCCTCGCTCGAAAAACGGCGGCAGCCGACAAAAGCCTCGCAACGTCGTGTCGAAAGGTCCCGCCCCGGAAAGCTCAAAAACAAAAAGCCCCGGGGTCTTTTCGGGACCTCGGGGCTTTCGGCTTTGTTCGTAATTCTGCCGCGTCCGCCCTTGCGGTCCCTCTCAGCCAATAATCACGATAATGCCGATGACGCCGACGGCGCCACGATCGATTACCGTGTTGACCGGAGGAACGAGAACGGACATGACGACAGCCTGAAATCTCCCTCAAAATTCAAAGCACAAAAGAATACCCGATGCAAAGGGCGAAGTCAACCGATCCCCTCTAAATAAGTAGACTTCGCTCACCGGTGCGATGCCGCACGCAGCATGATCTCTTTCATTTCGCGAACGGCTCTTTCCATGCCCACCATGATCGCGCGGGCAATGATACTGTGGCCGATGTTCAATTCGCGCATGTCGGGCAGGCCGGCAATCGGCGCGACATTTCGATACGTCAGGCCGTGCCCCGCGTGCAGGGCCAGTCCGCATTCGCGAACATGCTTTGCCGCTTGAGCGATTCGTGCCAACTCCTTGTCGCGTTCTTCCTTGGTCGTTGCGTTCGCATAGCAACCCGTGTGAAGCTCGACGGCGTCGACTTTCAATTCCGCGGCGGTCTCAATCTGCTTGGGATCGGGATCGAGGAACAGGCTGACCGAAATCCCCGTTTCGCCGAGCCGTTCGACCGTCGCTTTCACCTTCTCTTGATTGGCGACGACGTCCAAGCCGCCCTCGGTGGTCAGTTCTTCCCGGCGTTCCGGCACCAACGTGGCCTGATCGGGCCGTACGCGGCAAGCGATATCGGTGACCTCGGCCTCGCAGGCCATTTCAAGATTCAGCTTGACGGTGACCGTCTCTCGCAGCAACCGCAAATCACGATCCTGGATGTGCCGTCTGTCTTCCCGCAAGTGAATCGTGATCCCGTCCGCCCCCCCCAGTTCGGCCAATGAGGCCGCCCAAACGGGATCGGGTTCGTAGGTTCGCCGTGCTTGCCGCACGGTCGCCACATGGTCGATGTTCACCCCCAACTCGATCATCGTTGTCACACTCGCTCGAAAATGGGTTGCAGAACGCCAAGCCCGTCGCACCGGCCGCCCAAACGACCGATTATATCCCTGCTTCGGACCCTCACAAGAAAGCCCGAGACGTCGCACCGTCGGACGGCGCGACGTCCCGAAATATCCTTGCCGGTTCCTGGCGACCGATTCAGCCCTGAAGCGCCGCGGCCCCGGCTTCGGCCACGGCGTGGTCGTTTTCGACCGTGCTGCCGGACACACCGATCGCTCCGACGATCTCGCCCGCGGCGTTCTTCAACGGCACACCGCCGGGGAAGGTGATCAACCCGCCGTTGGAATGCTCGATCCCGTACAGCGAACCACCCGGCTGCGACAATTTGCCGATCTCGCCGGTCGGCATGTCGAAAAAGCGAGCCGTCCTGGCCTTGCGGACGGCGATGTCGATGGATCCCAGCCACGCCCCGTCCATCCGGACAAACGCCTTCAAGTTCGCGCCGGCATCGACGACGGCGATATCCATCTTGGTTCCGATCTCTTCTGCTTTGGCCACGGCCGCGGCGACGACCGCCTGAGCTTGTTCCAAAGTGATGTCCGCCATGTTCTTCCTCCTTCGGTTGGGTCCAGTGCGATCCGGGATCGGGGTTCCGATGTCACTTCGCGTACAGGATCGCGACGATTCCAAACACCGGTTTGGGGGCAATTGTTGCACTGCCCGGCAGACGGTCAACCCCCGAGGGCAAAGCGCGGACACAATAAAGGAACACCGCGTCAAGAAAAAGGCAAGCCGAGCGGTCCCACCTGAGCCGCTCGGCTCAACCCCTTCGCGGAGGTAGCGATGAAGGTACCATCACACCCAAGCGGTGGTCTCACCCATTCAAGTGAGCCCCGGCAGTGGTGTGTCACGACCGTTCTTATACGTGATGCGCATAAGCACGCTGTCCGAAGCAACGCCTCACGCGGCACGCCGCCGACGCCAGGCCAAGCCCAAGCCGCCTGCGGCAAGCGTCGAAATCAAGCCGAACCACGTCGCCGGTTCGGGAACGGGGTTCGGCGGTGGGCTCGTAATCGTAATCCCGCCGTCTAGAGCGTTCACGGACAAACTTTCGCTCCCGATCGTGTTGTCTCCCTCCACGAGAATTTGAGGCGTACCGACGAACGTCTCCGATCCCAGAGTGCCGCCCATTCGCGGTTGGCCGTTGTAGTATGATGTGAAAAGCCACTCGATCGGATACACACCTTCCGCCAATCCCCCGGCGATCGTGACAGGAATCCGAAGAAGCTCATACGTCGTGCCGGGAACAACGGTCGTGCTTACACCGGTCGGCCAAGAAATCTCCGCTGTGTAGTCTGCCGTATTGAAAACCGGATCCAAGCGACTAGCACCGATCGTCGCGATGTCGGTTGCCGAATGAAACAACCAATCAACCGTCTGGTCATCCACACCAAGCGTGTTGTGCGACCCGACGCTCGCGGTATCTTCGAGCGTAATGTCGGAGTGGCTGAACGCGTACTGCAACGCAAAATACATCTGCGTGACGGTCAGGGTCGGATCGGACGTGTCGGTACTGTCCAGCGTGAAGTAGACTTCCAAATCGGTGGTCTGGTCGAGATCCGAGTACGGGACGACAACATCCTCGATATCGAGGGTCAGCGTGAGCGCCGCTTGGGCGGACGCCCCGACGCTCCAAGCCGCCAACAAGGCGCCGAGCGTCCAACAAGCTCTCCACAGGTGCGTCATCATGGTGCCTCCAAAGTGAGTACGGGCAGCGTCTTGCCCCGAGTCGCCAATCCTCCTACTTACGCCGTTCCCGTAACCTCCCTGTTCCGGTCATACCGAAGGTTCCGGTTAATCGTTTCCATGATACACTCGTATTTTTTTCTCACAACTCCTCTTTTGTCTATTTTGTGTATTTACCCCATTTATCAGCCAATCGAGAGACAGAAGCAAAATCGGCCGCCCCTTCTGGAGAGGGGGCAGCCGGTCGAAATCGCAATCCGATGTCAAGCACCCCACCACATAGCGGGGGGGAATCAATCACGTATCGCGACGAATTTCCAAGATTTCCAGTTTCAACGTTCCCATCGGGACCTCGATCTCGGCGATGTCGCCGACCTTCTTGCCCACGAGGCCCTGCGCCAAGGGGCTGGTAATGAGAATACGGCCGTTGGCGGCGTCGTCCTCACCGGCCCCGACCAAGGTATATTCTTCGATCTCGTCGAATTCGAGATCTTTTACCTTCACAGTACACCCGAAGGCTACCTCGTCGGAAGGCAAGTCGCTGGGATCGACGATGACCGCTCGCGACAGTTTATCGCGCAGCAGGTTGATTTTCGCCTGAATCATCCCCTGGGTTTCCCGTGCGCCGTGGTATTCGGCGTTTTCTCGCAAGTCGCCTTCTTCACGTGCAGCGGCGATCCGTTTTTCGACTTCCCACATGACCTCGTTTTGTAGATGGTCCAGTTCGGCCTTGAGTTTCTTATACCCCTCGCGGGTCATGGGAATGGGTTCATTCGACATAAGATTCCCTCGATATTGCTATATCTACCGACGACATCCCGGATGCAAGTTTCACGATCGTTACGATTGTATCCCGAGCCGACCGGCGTCGGAAAGGTCGTTTTCTCGGCAACGAAGCGGCTTTACGGCGATTTGACTCGCTTTGATCGATCCGCCGACCGATAAGAACGAGTGAGGGCGTGCTGCGCGCCGCGTATGCTGCGGCCTTCAGGAAACATCCCACGGATGGAGAGTTCACGATGAAACGATCGACCGTTATCTTCGTTCCGGCGATTGCATTGACGATGTCGCTTTGGGCGGTCGCGCCGCGGGCTGAGGCACAGATCCTGGAGAAGTTTTTCCACAGCGTCGGACGCGACACTGCACGGAACAATCTCTGGCCCGAATCGTTCCTTCCCGCCGACCGCGCCGCCGTTCGCGCCCCGTTCGTCTTGATGGTCCGCAACGGCTGGGAACGGCAAAACCTGATTGCCGATCAACATTTCGAGTCGGGGACGAACGAGCTGAACGGCGCTGGCAAGCTCCGCATCGAATGGATCCTTACCCAAGCTACCAAGCCGCACCGCATCATCTACCTGCGACGATGCGCGTCGCCGGAAGACACGGCCGAACGACTGGAAAATATCCGCAAATGGGCGGCCAACTACCTGCCCGAAGGCGTCGAACCGAAGATCATGATTTCGTCGCTGGCCCCGGTCGGTTGGCCTGCCGAGCGTGTGAACGCCGTCGATCGCAAGTTCACCAGCTCGATGCCCGACCCGCGCTTGCCGGAACCGAAGTCGGACGACGGCCAAGGCAACTGACCAAAGCAACCACATAAGAAACAGGGGGCAGATACGACACACCAACAGGGCGGGTCCGGTTTCGACCGAGCCCGCCCTGCGTTGTTTACCCCCCGACAGGATCATTGGCCTGCACAATCGGCAAATCTTATCCAATCCAACATTTCCGCTTTAGATCGAAGCCCGGCGGGTCGATTGGGATATGTGGGCACGTGTTGCGGCGGGACGATCCCGCGCCGAAAGATCCCGCACGATACGGGCTTCGGTGCCGGGTCCGGCCGCGGCATTCGACCCACAGGAAATACGTATAGGAATGGAAGACCGGCGCACGTAGTCGGTTCATTCGGCAAACCATGGAGGGATCCCAAGTGCGAACACCGATTCTTACGTTCGGGGCGATCGCGCTTGCCGTCACGTTCGTTTGCGGCGGATGCACGACCGGTGCCGTCGGCGCCGATCGCGAGGGAATCGTGCAACAGCCGCTGGAAATGCCGAATCCGGCGCAAAAGGAATACCGCGAGGTCTACGACAAGTATCATCGCGAATTTGCTCAACGGCCGTTGGTGTCGCCCGCCTTGGGATACGAAGCCCCTTCGAAGGTCGAACGCATCGCCGACACGCTGCGAGGCAAGACGGAGGCCGGACTCGCCGATCTCAAATTCAGCTTGAAATCAAAGTTCGAAAGCGTCGGGCGGCTCTTGGCATTCGAGCAACCCGCCGAAGCGACCGACGACCCCACCTCGTTATCGAGCGAGGCGAAACCGTCACCGCGACTGTACACGGCCACCGCCAAGCTCGCGGAGCAGGCGGGCAATCCGACCAAGGCCGAAGAGTACTACCGCAAGGCCCTGCGAATGGACGGCGACTACTTCGAGGCACTGTTTGGTCTGGCGCACTTGCTCGACCGGCAAGGGCGTCTTGCCGAGGCTACCGAGTACTATCGCCGTGCATGTGATGCGGCACCGAGCAATCCTACGACCTTCAATGATTTGGCGATCTGTTATGCCCGGCGTCAAATGCCCGCCGAATCGATGGGTGCCTTGCAACGGGCGGTCGAACTGGCCCCCAAGTCGGCCTTGTACCGTCACAACCTGGCGACGGTGCTCGTGCAGATGGGCGAAATCGATCAGGCATTGCGTCACTTGAAAGCCGTCCACGACGAGGCAACCGCGTACTACAACCTCGGCTTTCTATTGCAAAAGAAGGGTGATCGGGCGTCGGCGGCGTACTATTTCGCACAAGCGGTCAAGGCAAACCCGGATTTCGAAGAGGCCAAAGCCTGGTTGCAGGCACTCGGCGGTATTCCGGCCGCGCGAGAGCCCGCGTCGCCGACCGGTCCGCAGCGTTCGCCTGAACGGGTCGCGCAACGCCCCGAATCGCAACCGACGCTGAATCCGTTTCGCAACCTTTGGCCGTTCCGAAAGGAAGCCGCAACGTCATCGGCACCCGCATCTCCCTCGCCGACAACGTCGCGGATGACCTCCTCCAGCAATCGCGTCAATGGGCAAAGCTCCTCGCAATCGCAATCGCGGCAAGAATCGGCCGCGGCGGGTCCGACCTCCGGTCTGCCTTCCGGCCGTGAACCATCGCGTATCAAGCTGCCGCCGGCCCCGTTGCCGCCGAGCGGCGCCCCGGCCCCCGGCGCGTCGTCGCCCAACTCGTCGCAAGCACCGCTTACACGTTCTCCTGCACCACTTCCGCCTCAACAGGCGACGGCACGCGCCCGCGTGGCCCCGCTTCCGCCCACCGGTGCCTCCGACTCGAGCCGGTCGGGCAGCCTCCCCCCGATGCCGCCCAGCCATGCTCCGGCACGCCCCGCAACGGCCCCGTTGCCGCCGCAAGACGGTGTACCGGTCGTCCATCCTCTACCGCCGGTCGAATAGCTGCCGCACGGTTTTCCGGCGCCGAATAGTTGGAAAGCGTTTCGGCTTACCGTGCGCGCGATGAGCGGTTCAATGTGTTCGGAGCCCCGGTTCGGTACATCCCGGGGATTTTTTGTAGTCGCCGCGAGCCTCTTGCGCAGCGTCATGGTGGAAACGGCGCGGCGGAGGAAATATATTGTCCACAATCCCATTTTCGCGCGAGCTTTGCTTTCATTGACGGCGCGCGCCGACTACAATCGAGGCACCCCGCGTGGGCCTACCTTTGGAATCGTCGTATCGGGCGGTATGCAGAACGCTTGCCGCGGCATCCGGCATTGAGGACGGCGCTCCACCGATGCGGCAACCGCCGGTCATCCTGCAATCCGTGCAAATGCGAAGGAGTAACGCATGGCTTCTTCCGGGTTCATTCGGCTGCGACTGCGAGTGATGATGTTCTTGCAGTTTTTCGTGTGGGCGACGTGGATGGTCCCCATTGCTGCGTACGGCCCGAAAGCTCTCGGGCTCGACGGCGGGCAGATGGGTTGGATCTTTTCCTGCACGGCGATCGCCGCGATGATCTCCCCACTTTTCGTGGGCTATGTGGCCGATCGCTGGTTCGCCACCGAACGCATCTTGTGCGTGCTTCATCTGCTCGGCGGCGGCCTGATGATCGCAGCCGGATTGCAGACTTCGTTCTGGCCGTTTTTCGGACTCCTGCTGGCGAGCACGCTGTGCTACATGCCCACGCTGGCCCTATCGAACTCGTTGACTTTCGCCAACATCGACGACGCCAATACGTTTTCGTGGATTGCCGTCTTCGGTACGATCGGCTGGATCGTCTCGGGATGGATCGTCGGATTGGCGATCGGCGAAACGAACGCCACGTTTTTTACGCTTGCCGGCGTTATCGAAATCGCCCTGGGGCTGTACTGTCTCACCTTGCCCCATACCCCGCCGAAGGGAAAAGAAGCCGGGGGAGACGTGCTGGGCTTGAGCGCGTTGCGACTGCTGAAGAACCCGAGTTTCACACTGTTTGTGGTATCGGCTTTTCTGATTTCGATTCCCGCGGTCCAGTATTTCGTGCAGGCGACGTTGTTCCTGGCCGAAACGGACCGCCCTGCTCCGGCCACGCTGATGACGTTGTGCCAGTTCAGTGAAATCTTCGTGATGGCCACCCTACCTTTGTTCATCGCGCGGTTCGGGTTGGAACGCGTGTTGGCAATCGGGATGGGGATGTGGGCGATTCGTTACCTGGCCTTTTCGACGTTGAACTTCCCGCTAGTCATCCTCGCCTTGCTGGTACACGGCTTCTGCTACTGTTTCGTTTACGTCGGCTCGTTCATCTATGTCGACACGAAGGTACCGAAGGAGCTTCGGGCCAGTGCGCAGAGCTTTATTTCTTTCCTGATGCTGGGGGTCGGTTGGTTCCTCGGTTCGCATGTCGCCGGTTTCATCAGCGATTACTATCCGCCGCAGGTTCAAATCACCGCTGCCGTGCCGGGGAGTTCTGAAACGACGACCGTTCCCATGCCGTCGTGGCCCAAACTGGTGGGACTGCTCGATACCGACGACGACGGCGTCATCACGACTTTCGACCTGGATGCGATCGATCCCGAATCGCAAGAATTCAAAGCGAAATTCACCGAGGTCGCAGGCGAACCGCCCAAGTTCA
Organism: Thermostilla marina; assembly: GCF_054657455.1. Taxonomy (NCBI): domain Bacteria; kingdom Pseudomonadati; phylum Planctomycetota; class Planctomycetia; order Pirellulales; family Thermoguttaceae; genus Thermostilla; species Thermostilla marina. Next base: position 4,083,330 of record NZ_BAAHYR010000001.1, read on the forward strand.
ATTTTGCCGAACTGGATATGGCGCTTCAGGATCTCGACACGCACGCACCGGTTCTCGACAAGGGAGATGTCGCGGCGGTGGTCGCCAGCCAGATGCGAATCTCGAAAGAAGCGTACACCGCTGCCTGCGTGCGTCCCTGGCCGTCCATCTGGCAATGGCCCGCTTTGTTTGCCGGCGTCGTGTGCGTCATCTTTTCGATGACCTTGAGAAGCGATTCCTCATCGGCAAACGACGCCGAGTCCGGCGACGACGGGGCCAAAGAACCCTCGCAAGATTCCGGCAGCGAATCGGCCGGCGAACAGACGCCGCCTCCGTTCAAGGCAGACGGCGACGCCGATACGTAAACTCACTGTTTCGACAAGCGAAGCGGCAAACACGACTATATGTCGCGTTTGCCGCTTTTTTTCCAGAATCGGTTGCTGTTGCGCCGGATCGGGCCTACGCCCGCCACGGTCGATCGCGATTTTCGAGTCGCGGCAAAATCTGCCGCACCAACGACACGTCTTCGGCAATCTGGAAATCGAACATGCCGACGATGATGAAGTCGGCGCCGTTGCGGAAGGCATAAGAGAATCCCATCCGCGGATGAATCGCTCCGGCGGCAAGTACCTTGAAGGCGATCCACGGCTTTTCGACTTTCTTCATGAACTCGGCGGTTTCTTCCGGGTTCAAACACCACATATTGTCGTTGTAACAATCGTGATCGGCCCGGTTGGGGAGATGCCAACACCAAGCCTCGCGCGATCCTTCGGGCGTGGCCGACCAGTAACGATCCGAATGGAACGTCTTCACGTAGAAGTCGGGATCGAGGCCGTGTTCTTCGGCGGCCATCGGGACCTCCAGGGCGTGACTTCCGATCCCGGCCGGAAGCCCTTCCGCACGAATCAACTCCAACGCTTTCGCAATCACGTCGAGCTTGCCGTCGCGCACCAACGGCTCGGTGACGCCGCCGTGCGTGTACAAGAGCGTCGCCCCTTTGTCGACGATCGTGCGGATCTGATCCCGCATCTTCTGAACATTGGGGTCGGGCATCATGCACACCAAGGACTGCATGTGCCCGCCGTGTTTCTCGTTGTATTCGACGACGAAATCCTGGTAGCGAGGATCGATCTGGATCGTGTTGATCCCGTGCTGTTCGGCCAAGGCCAAGGTCTCCATGACCTTCTCGGGTGTGTTGTAGGCCTTGAACAGCGCCGACACGTACATCAAATCACGGCTGTGCGCCCAACCGCCGATCAGGTTTCCCCCGATCAACATCCGGCTGATTTCGATGCCCTTGATCTTCCCGCAGGGAAGGGGTTCTTGCGCGGCAGACGCCTGCTCACCGCTTGCCGCATCGCCTTGTTGTTGCATCGCGGCCAGTAGGATTTGCTCCTCCAGGCTCAGCGCGGCTCCGGCGGCCGCCGTTCCCAGCAGTGTGCGGTTCAAAAAACGCCGACGATCGGACTTTTTGCTTTCCATTGGAACTCCCTTTTTCAACGGTGGGGTTCATGGGTGTACGACCGGATCACCGCTGTGCGGCGTCTGTTGGTCTGCCGCCGTACATTGCCCACAGAATACCACCCTCCGCCGCAATTCACAAAGATTGGAATCTCGCTTTTGCAAAACCCATCACAATATTCATTATCTTCATGCTAAACAAACAACCGGTCGCTCTCCGGACAAACGTCACGAACCAGCGTCGCCCTCACCGCTCGTTCTCGGACGACGTCGTGCGAGAAAACTCGCCTTTTCGAGGCAGGAACAGGTTTCCTAGAATACACGCGATGGCGGTACCACGGGTGGATCAATCCGTCACCGGGGCGCCGCTGAGCCGACTTTGCCGATCGCTGACCGCCGACCACGGGCTGGATCGCATCGTCGCCGGCCTGCGTTCCGGCCACGCCGTCACACTCGACGGAGTGTGGGGGTCGGCGTGCGCGCTCGCGGCCGCGGCGCTGGTCGGAGAAGCGGCGGGCCCCATCGTGATCGTCTTGCCGTCGGCCGAGCACCTGGACGCCTTCGGCGACGACTGGCGCTGTTTCAGCGACCGCGAACTGGCCTTCTTCCCGCCCCAAGAATCGCTGCCGGACGACTTGAGCCTGCAAGATCCCAACGCCGGTGAGCGGTTGCGATTACTCAAACGTTTCCTGCGGAAGGACGTACCGGCGGCCGTCGCCACCTGTCCTGAAGCATTGCTCGTTCCGTGCCCGGCGAGGCAATCGCTCGAAGCGAAAACCCGCACGCTGCGCGTCGGCGATCGGATCGAGGTCACCGCCTTGACGCGGTTTTTGGCCGAGGCGGGCTATCATGCGACGACGGCCGTCGAACTGCCGGGCGAATTCTCCGTGCGCGGCGGCATCGTCGATATTTTCGCCGTCGATTGGCCGAATCCCGTGCGCATCGAGCTGTTCGGCGACGAGATCGATTCGCTTCGTGAATTCGAAGTCGCCACCCAACGGAGCGTAGCTCGGCTGGAACAGGTCGATCTGACGACGTTTTCTCCCGGTGCGCCGTCTCGCGGCCGCCTTACCGACTATCTGCCGACCGGAACCTGGACGGCCTTCGTTGAATTGGACGACATCCGTCAAACGGCCAAACGTTTTCTCGAACGGGCGGTCGACTTTCAACAACTATGGTCGTGGGAAGATGCGGCGGAAGGCCTGATCGCATTTCCTTCGATCGCCATGTGGGCGATCGCGCCGACCGACTACGAAACTCGGGGACAACTGCGGATCGAGTCGGTCGAACGGTTCAGCGGCGACATCGAAAAAGTCCGTGATGAACTGAGCGAGGCGACCGCCGGTTGCGACGTTTACTTGGTATGCGCCAACCGGGCTGAAATCGAACGTCTGCAAGAGGTCTTTGCCTCGACCACACCGGCCCGGGAAGGCCGATTGCACTACGTCGAAGGTCGACTCCACGAAGGCTTCCGCCTCATCCCCGAGTCGACGGTCGTCATTTCCAGCGGCGAGCTGTTCCGGCGTGCCGACGTGCGTCGGCCCGTCCGCCGCTACGCGGGACGTGCGATCGATTCGTTCGTCGAACTTTCCGAAGGCGATCTGGTCGTCCACGTCTCGCACGGAATCGCCCGGTATCGCGGTCTGCGAAAACTGGAAAAAGGTGATCGACTCGAAGAACACCTCGAGCTGGAGTTCGCCGAGGGCACACGACTTTTTGTGCCCGCCTCACGAATCGACCTCGTTCAGAAATACATCGGCGGGACGAAGCGGCGGCCGCGATTGTCGAAACTGGGCGGCCGCATGTGGCAACGACAAAAAAGCGTGGTCGAAAAGGCCGTCCGCGACCTTGCCGCCGACATGCTGGAACTCCAGGCACATCGGGCGATTCGCCCCGGAATCGCCTTTCCGCCCGACACCGAGTGGCAACGCGAATTCGACGCCTTGTTCCCCTTTGAAGAAACTCCCGACCAGCTACGGGCTTGGGACGCCATCAAAGCCGATATGCAACGGCCCGTGCCCATGGACCGGTTGCTGTGCGGCGACGTCGGTTTCGGCAAGACTGAAATCGCCATGCGAGCGGCATTCAAGGCCGTCGATGCGGGCTACCAAGTGGCCGTCCTCGTCCCCACGACGGTGTTGGCCGAACAACACCTGCGGACGTTCCGCGACCGCATGGCCGAATTTCCCATCGAAATCGCCTCGCTTTCACGGTTTTCGACACCGCGTGAGCAACGCGAGACGATCGCCCGCCTTTCGGCAGGCGCCGTCGATATCGTCATCGGAACCCATCGCTTGGCATCGGCCGACGTGCAATTTCACAACCTCGGTTTGTTGATCATCGACGAAGAGCAACGCTTCGGCGTCGAAATCAAGGAGCGTCTCAAGGCCCTGCGGAAGTCGGTCGACGTTCTCACCATGACGGCCACGCCGATCCCGCGCACTTTGCACATGGCCTTGGTCGGCGTGCGGGACATCTCGAACTTGGAAACGCCCCCGGAGGATCGACTGGCCGTTGAAACCCGCGTATGCCGTTTCGACGACGATTTGATCCGACATGCCGTCCTGCGCGAACTGCAACGCGACGGACAAGTGTACTTTGTCCACAATCGCATCGAAGATATGCCTGTCTTGGCGGCAAGACTCCAGCGGATCGTCCCCGAAGCATCGATACGCATTGCCCATGCCCAACTGCCCGAACACGAACTCGAACAAATCATGTGCGACTTCGTGGCGCACCGTTTCGATGTCCTGCTGACGACCACCATCATCGAAAGTGGGCTCGATATCCCGAATGCGAATACGATCTTCATTGATCATGCGCACCGGTTCGGGCTGGCCGATCTGCACCAACTTCGCGGGCGCGTGGGGCGCTACAAACATCGCGCGTATTGTTATCTGTTGATCGATCCGAACGACATGCTCAGCCCCAATGCGGCGCGCCGTTTGCGCGCGGTGGAAGAATTCAGCCACCTGGGGGCGGGGTTTTCGCTCGCAATGCGCGACCTCGAGATTCGCGGCGCCGGAAACATCCTCGGCACCCAACAGAGCGGACACATCGCTGCGGTGGGCTACGAGTTGTACTGCTCGTTGCTGGAAAACGCCGTTCGTTCGCTTCAGAATCTGCCGCCGCGAACCTACGCCGAAGTTTCTGTCGATCTACCGTGCCGCGCGTATCTCCCCGACGACTACATTCCGGAGATTCGGCTCAAAATCGATTTGTATCGTCGACTTGCCCGCACGACCGCCGAAACCGAACTGGAAGAGTTCCTTGCCGAATTGGCCGATCGCTTCGGATCGCCTCCCAAGGTCGTCAAGCGATTGGTCGAGTTGCAGCGACTACGCATTCGAGCGGCGACGTGGGCCATCCTCGACGTCCACACGGAAGACACTTTCGTCGTGTTCCAGTACGCCTCCGCCGAGCGCATTCGGCAACTCAATCGTTCCCGAGGCAACCGCCTGCGAATCGCCGACCGGCAAAGCGCCTACTTGCCGCTCGACAGACTGGTCGACATCGACACCATGATCGCCGAAATCATCGACTTCTTACGCCCGGAGTAGCCCCCCGATCGTGGGAGCGGCTTCGCTTGCATGAACGACGGTCGAGCGAGATTGCCATTGCAAGGACAGCGGGAAAGCCTCTATAATCCCCCGCCATTTTCCAGGAAGTACCGTCTTCGCGTCATAACCGTGCGAAGCGAAGCGGGAAGCGATCCCCTCGGCCGATTGCCGAGCGAGATACCATGGACGGGCCACCCAACGAACGAAGGGAATCGTTCGACGTGCAACGCCATCTATACAACACGCTATTGTTGGTGGTCGCGACGGCGGCCGTTTTGCTGGCCGTCCGGCCGGGCGTCTTCAAGGATGCCGCTGCACTCCTCGACAAGTGGAGCACCCTGCTGCCGAAACTCCCTGTCGCCAGTGCGCAGGCGCAGGTACCTGCGGCGATCCCCGGCCCGACCGTGACGAATACTCCCAACCGGTATTTCCCTTCGTCCACGGCCCCGGCCGCACCATACGCCCGCGAGTCCTCCGTTCCCGTCGCCCAAGCCGTTCCGGCACGTCCGACACAACCGGTCGCAGGTTATTCCTATCTCTATCCGCAAGCGGGAACGACGACGGCGTCTTCCGGTACGGTCGCGTCGCAACCGGGAAACGCTTTCGCAAGCGACGGCTCCTCGCCGGCTGCCCCTTACGCCGCGCCGAACGGCGCTTACCCCGCGGTCGGCGATTACCGAGGTTCGGCATCGTCTCCGATCCCGTGGAACGGTCCTCAACTTAACACTTTCGGCCCGCCGTCGGGCACTTTCGCACCTTCAGCGGGAATGTCGGCACCGCAGACGCGGCAACCGCCGATAGACCGCGGAATTTCATCGCGTTCCGCACAACCGCCTGTCGTTCCGCGCAACGGCGGTTATTCGGCACCTTCGGTCGGTCCGACGGCGAATCGCGGTTTCGGCTATCCCTCGAACCTTCCGGCGTCTGCCGCCTCTCCGTCGGGCTCTACCCCGTGGAGCGGTCGGCAACCGTTTCCGCAAGTCGCACCGTCGGCGCCACCGGTGCCGAGTTATCCCTCGCCGCCGACGAGCGCCCGGTCATCGCAAACGTCTCCACCGTTTTCCGATTATTCGCAACTGCAACCGTCACATGCCGGGCGAGTCGCCCCCCCTGGCGTGATGTCTACGCAACGAGTGCAACAGGCGCCGTCGCCGAGCAACGGGGCGGTCACACAAGCAGGCCCTTCGCGCGAAGCGTATTCGTCGGCCTGGACGAATCAAGGTGTCGTCGTGCAGGCGGCCGCGGCAACCGACATCGACCTGAGCCAATGCCGACCTGTCGAAACGGCACAAATTCTCGCCCGCGTCGGAAGCGACGTCATCCTGGCGGGAGAAATCGTCGGTGCGGTCAACGAAATCTTGTCCGAGTACGAAGGCAAGGTTCCCGAAGAAGTCCTGAAAACGCAACGTCGTGAATTGACGAAGGCCCTGCTCCAACGCCGTATCAATGCCAAGCTGTTGTACCAAGACGTGAAACGCAAGCTTCCGCCCGAGGCGTTGGACATGTTCAAGCAGCAGCTCGCCGACGAATTCGAGCAGCGGGAAATCCCGCGCCGACTGAAGAAACTCAACCTCAATTCCCGTCGCGAACTGGAACGAGAACTCGAAAAGATCGGGACGACGCTCGAACGTGAAAAACAGGCGTTCATCGAAGCGGTGATCGCCCAACAATGGCTGCAACAACAGGCCGATGCCTCGCCGGACGACGTCGTTCCCGAAATCGGCCCCGAAGAACTGCTGACCTATTACCGCGAACACATCGACGAATTCGACCACCCCGCGCGGGTGTTGTGGCAGCAATTGACCATCAAGAAAAAGCCTGATCGCCCCGACGCGCAAGAGTACGCCATGCTGGCCGAACTGGGCAATCGGGTTCTTCGCGGCGAGCCGTTCGAAAAGGTCGCCGAGTCGGCCTCCGAAGGTCCCACCGCCATTCTCGGCGGCAAACGTGACTGGACGACACGCGGTTCTCTCAAGTCGAAAAAACTCGAAGAAGCCCTTTTCTCTCTGCCGATCGGGCGACTGAGTCCGATCATCGAAGACGACGACGGCTTTCACATCGTCCGCGTGCTCGAACGGGAAGAGGCCTATCGCACCCCCTTTACCGAGGCACAACCGCAAATTCGTAAGGCGATCGAGGAGCAACGGCGCAAAGAAAAGCTCGACGAATACGTCGCCAAGCTGAAACAAGAAATCCCGATTTGGACGGTATTCGACGACGAAAACGGAATCGCCGGTCGGCCCGGCGAATCCTCGTCGCTGCGTTGACGCCGCCGGCACAAGGGGTTCGCGTCAGGTCTCCTGCGGCACGGTCGTGCCCACGTACATCTGCAAGACCTGGCTTTGCACTTTAAGCGCGCGAATGAGTACCGCGATATCGGCCATCCCCATCTCGCGCGGATCTTTCGACGCCAACGACTCCAGTTCCTCGGTCATGGCGGCATGCTGATCGGTTGCCGCTTCGAGTCGCACGCTCATTTGATGCCACGTGGTCAACAAGGCTTCATCGCCGTCGATCGCATCGAGATCGTCGACATAATTGGCGATCAGCAAGCACACCCTCGCGACATCGCGGGCGCTCAATTCCGGTTGCAACCGTTCGACGGCCGCTGCAAGCTCACGGCAAGTCATGATCCGACACTCGCTATGTAAATCGACAGACAAGCTCGACAAGACAAGGTCTCTCGGATCGCCACCCCGCCGATCGACACATGCCGGACGGACGGCTCACAACCTGTTCGCCGCCGACCGACGCATGAGAGACTTCGGAAAAGGCGACTCGGCTCGAGGCCGGTCTGCTCAACTTTAGCACATTCCAAAGCGCATCGGCGAAATTCCGAAAGGACACATGCCGACGAAGCCGCAGAGCCGTCACAATCACTACGATCGGATGCAATCGTCGGTCATGCCGCAACGATGTCGTTCTCCAAGACGCCGATCTTCTCGATTTCGACCTCGGTTTTGTCGCCGGGTTTGAGATACACCGGCGGTGTTCGGGCGAAGCCGACTCCCGGCGGCGTCCCGGTGAACAACACATCGCCCGGCTCCAATACCGCCACCTGCGAGATGTACGCCAGCAAACGCGGAACCGAGAAAATCAACTGGTTCGTGTTCGACTGCTGCATCGTTTCGCCGTTCAACCGAAGCGAAATTTGCAGATTGCCCGGATCGCCGATCTCGTCGGCCGTGACCAAATACGGCCCCATCGGTGCGAAGGTATCGAACGTCTTCCCCAAAAGCCATTGCTTCCCAGGCTTGAATCGCTGCCAATCGCGGGCGGATATGTCGTTGCCGCAGGTGTAACCTGCCACGATACCGAGGGCGTCGGCCTCCGACACGTTCTTCGCCCGCTTACCGACCACGACGACCAATTCCGCTTCGTAGTCGACCTGGTCCGAAATCGGCGGCAAGACGACGGGCTTGCGATGGGCATTGGCAGCCGTCGGAAACTTGTTGAAGATCACAGGCTCTTCCGGCGGCGCCATTCCGCTTTCTTTTGCGTGGTCGGCATAGTTCAGTCCCACGCAGATGATCTTGCCCGGACGGGGAACGACCGGCAAGTAATCGATCTCGCCGGCAATTTCAGGCGCTTTGTCCAAAGCAGCACTCGCCCGCTCGATACCGTCCTCGCCTTGTTCGAGCAACGTTTTCATGCACCGCGGCAATTCGCCGTCGGCGGCCGTCAAGTCGACCGGTGTACCGTTGCGAATCGCCCCGATGCGAGCACCATCTTCCGCCAAGAACGAGAAAAGACGCATGCGGTCGCTCCTGCCATCCTCGTGAAATTGCCTTCCCATTTGCGTGCGTCGACGATCGCTCGAACCGAACAATTCCGAATCGCCGGCTTGTCGGGAGCACTTCGGCAATCGTCGTGCCCTCCTCAATCTATTCGCCCGCTCCCGAAGGGGCAACTACCGGCATCCCTTGCAGCCCCAATCGTACAAACGCCCGACACGCCTCTTCTTATTCGCTCTATTCGTTGTCGCGCCACGACTCGCTTCGGCGTATTACCACGTGGAATTCGCGGAAATGACGTTCTCGATGCTGCGGTGTCGAATGTACGAGGGGCGACGATGAACAACCATTCACAATACATATACATACCCCGGATTACATCGACTTCGCATTCCACAAACTCGTCCGGCTTTCTGACACGGTGCGCGTATTGCGGTTGCCTCATCTATCTCAAGCTGGATTGCGACTCGAGATGGCGTCCTTACGAATCGTGGTTTGCCGGGACTGTCGAAGAGGGCGAGTGGAAGCTCCACAAATGCGACCACGATTGATCCTCGTGCCCGCCCTCGGTTTGCCCGCCGCTCCTCGACCGCGGACGTCGAGCTCTCTTCCCTGCCCCTTCCGCCAACCGCAATGCGTCCGCGGTTTCCAGGATCGTGCCGATACTTTTGCGGCCATGGCCGATCATGGTATGATCGACGCTTGCTGTTCGAGAAGCGGAGTTGTGCCCGTGTGTACATGTTTGTAGGCGTGTTTCCTCGCTCGCATCCGGCTGTTGCCGATCGGCAAGCCGTTGATTTCCGGCCGCGAAACGCGTCATCGGTCCCCCCCGGGAAACGTCCGCAGAATCGAGGTAACCCTTCCCATGAGAACCACAGTGATGCGACTATCGGCGGCCATGGCGGCCGTCTGTCTGTGCGTTTTTTCCAACAGCGTCACCTTGGCCGTCGATGCCGGCGACATCTTGTCGCAAACCGAGTTTCACGGCGGCTTGATCGTCCATTTGGATTGCGGGGACGGCTCGCTTACCGCGCAGCTCTGTCGCAGCGACAACACGGTAGTATGCGGGTTGGAACGCGATCCGGCGAAGGTCGCGCAGGCTCGCACTCGCCTGCATGCGGAAGGTGTCTACGGCCGAGTCACCGTCGTCCAATACGACGGAAATCGTATACCGCTGCTCGACGACTCGGTGACCTTGATCGTCGCCGAAAAGCCGGCCGTCCCGCGAGACGAAATCCTCCGTGTCCTTCATCCGTTCGGCAAGGCATGGATCGGCGGCGAGGTGATCGTCAAGCCCCTTCCGTCGGATATGGACCAGTGGACGCACTATCTGCACGAAGCCGACAACAACGCCGTGGCCCACGACGGACGCATCGGTCCGCCGCGTCACATGCAGTTCCTCGCCGACCCGTTGTGGACGCGAAACCACGACCGCCTGTCGAGTTTCACCACGGCCGTGACTGCCGAAGGACGACTGTTCTATATCAGTGATTACGGCCCGGTCTTCGATCCCGACGAACCGGCGCAGTGGTTCGTGACGGCCCGGGATGCCTTCAACGGTGCCTTCCTGTGGCGACGTCCGATCACTTCGTGGACCGACTTCATGCGCAAGTTCCGCAGCGGTCCGGTGCAATTGCAGCGGCTGCTGGCCACCGACGGCAAGCGCGTGTTCGTAACCTTGGGACTCGACGAACCTGTTTCAGTTCTGAATGCCGCAGACGGTGAAGTCCTCGACGTGTACGAGTCGACTCGGCATGCAGAGGAATTCGTCCTCGATGATGATGTGTTGTACGTTCAGATCGGCACAAACGGGGCGGAACACGCGTTGATCGAACAAGGCAAAGGAGCCGATCCCTTTGCCTTTCAGCAGAAACGACTCGTCGCCGTCGATACCCGATCGGGCAAGACGCTGTGGACGTGGCCTGCCGAAGGCGCCGCCGCGATCATGCCGAGAACGCTAGCCGTCGCGTCGGGCAACGTGTTCGTGCAGGAAAGCAATACGACGTTGTGCCTCGATGCCCGCACGGGCACACCCCGCTGGCGAACGCCTTTGCCGGGCAGCACACAGAACGCCAAAAAGGGCCAAGGGAACGCTCTTGCCCGCTCGATGGGCTGGACGTACGCCACCCTGGTCGTTCACGATGACGTCGTCCTCTCGTGCGACGGGAAAACACTGCAAGCCCTCAACCGTGACACCGGCGAACTGCTGTGGCAGTGCGAAGCCCGGACACCATTCGGCCGCACACCTTCGGTCGACATCCTTGTCGTGCGCGACGTGGTTTGGACGAGTCCCGACCTCGATACCGGTCGAGACCTGCACACCGGCGAGATCGTGCGGCAAACGAATCTTTCCGAAACGCTGGTCACCGCAGGTCACCATCACCGCTGCTACCGAAATAAGGCCACCGACCGTTACGTGATTCAAGGTTACCGCGGTCTCGAATTCCGCGACACGGTAGGGAACGAAAACGTCCGACATAACTGGATCCGCGGCATCTGCCAGTACGGAATCCTGCCGGCAAACGGGATGGTGTATTTACCCCCCCACAACTGCTCGTGCTATCCCGAAGCGAAGCTGTACGGCCTGTGGGGCCTGAAATCAAATGATTCTTCGTTCGATCCCGAGTCGCTCACGTTCGGCAGCCTTGTCGAAAAAGGTCCCGCTTTCGGTCGTGTGCACGGCGGTTCTCCTGCCGCCGACGAGTGGCCCATGCACCGACACGATCCCAGCCGCTCGGGGCTCACTCCGGCGTCGGCTTCGGCCGGTCGGCAAGTCTGGCGTGTCTCACTGAAAGGACGCCCGACCGCGCCCGTGATCGCCGGAAACACCTTCTTGGCGGCGACTTCCGATACGCACGAACTGACGGCACTGGACGCCGAAACCGGGGAAAAGCGTTGGTCGCTGATCGCCGACGGCCCGATCGACTCACCGCCCACAATTTACGGTGATGTTGCTTTGTTCGGCACGCGCGGCGGCACGGTCGATTGCGTCCGTCTTTCCGACGGCGCGTTGGTGTGGCGATTCCGGGCGGCCCCGGCAGATATTCGGACGCTCTGCCGGCAGCAGATCGAATCGCTGTGGCCGGTCCACGGCAGTGTGCTCATCGTCGACGATACCGCGTATTTCACGGCAGGCCGATCGACCTACATCGACGGAGGCCTGTTTCTGTACGGTCTGAACCCGCTCACCGGGGAAGTGAAATTCCGGCGTCGTCTGCAATTGCCGCCGGCCGCGGCGATCGAGCCTCCTCCTGATGCGACGGCCGAAACATTCTCGCAAAACGCCGTCGATTACAAGACTCTCCTCGCTCCAGACCGCAGCGATGCCTTTTCGATGAACGGCAATCTCTCCGACATCCTCGTCGCCGACGACGAGGCGATCTACCTGCGGCACCAAAAGTTCAGCCGAGACTTGAAACCGCTCGACGAACGAACGCATCACCTGTTCTCGACTTCCAGCTTGCTGGACGAAGACGAATCGTACCGTGCCCACTGGTTCTACGGGAACGGCGACTTCAGCCGATTGCCCGTCGCCTACGAATGGCTCACGCGGGGCCGGTGGGGCGGATTTGCCTCGCCGCTCGGCCGTTTCCTGGTGTTCGACAAGAACACGTTGTGGGGCTGCGGATGGAAATCGCTCGCCTTGTACAAGACGGACATCCGCGACATCGACCGGCGATTGGCCAAGGATTTCCCTCGCGAGGGAACGGCGATCGTCCATGAACCGCTTGCCGACGAATTACCAATTCACGTGCGAGCCATGATCAAGGCCGGTGACGTGTTGTACCTGGCGGGTTATCCGCTCGACAAAGCCCGACCGCACCTGTACGGTCAACCGATCCTCGACGCAGGAAAGCTGCTCGTGGTGGACGCGACCGACGGCAAAATCCTCGCCGAGCACGATTTGCCCGTCTCTCCGCGATTCGACGGGATGGCGGCGGCCTACGGGCGGCTTTACATCGCGTTGGAGGACGGTTCGATCGTATGTCGTCAATGACGATGACCGCTTCCCGAAGCAGCCTGTTCATATTGCCATCAAGCTGTTTGCCCTCTTGGCCCGGCGTCATTCACACGTCGGGCCGATTCTTCTTACTTGCCGAAACAGACGTTGCGACCGTCGGCGAGCAAGACGAACAACCTTCACGAGCCGCAATCACCCCGTCGAATACCGGCGCCGCATCGAGTTGAAATTCGGCAAGTTGTGCATCGTCGATGGCTGAGGCAGCCCACAGTAAACCGCCGCGCGTATAGCGCATTTGCCACCCGGCCTCCGCCGAACGCCGAGCCGTTTCCGCCCACGTATTTCCTCGGACCATCGCGGGGACACAGAAGGCTACCGCGCCCTCGTGAAGAGGGCGATAACATCCGACGGGCGCAAGCGGTCCATGCCCATGTTTCAATCCGCGCCCTCGTGAAGAGGGCGATACGAAAGCCTTGCCCCCTTCTACTGGCCCGTCCGTTTCAATCCGCGCCCTCGTGAAGAGGGCGATTCGAAAGCCTCACCATCAAGTCGTCGGGGCATGCGGTTTCAATCCGCGCCCTCGTGAAGAGGGCGATGCTGGGGTTGCCGGCTCCGAAAGATCGCCACGGACGTTTCAATCCGCGCCCTCGTGAAGAGGGCGATGCTTGGGGCCGGGGAATCCAAATTGTTGTTGTTCGTTTCAATCCGCGCCCTCGTGAAGAGGGCGATATCGGTTTCAAAATATGCGTCGGTGGAAACTGCAGTTTCAATCCGCGCCCTCGTGAAGAGGGCGATGTTGAGGTCGTCGAGTATCTTTGTGATCTCGCCCTGTTTCAATCCGCGCCCTCGTGAAGAGGGCGATCGTAGTTGGAGCCCTCAGCACCCGCCCAACGCGCCGTTTCAATCCGCGCCCTCGTGAAGAGGGCGATGCCTCCGTGACCGCATCCGTTTCTTCAACCTCGACGGTTTCAATCCGCGCCCTCGTGAAGAGGGCGATCAACGGGCGCACCGGCGGCGCGCCGCATCGCGTGGTTTCAATCCGCGCCCTCGTGAAGAGGGCGATAATTTCACAGGGGCGGGCGCGGGCGGTGTCGCAAGTTTCAATCCGCGCCCTCGTGAAGAGGGCGATATCCGAAAATGTCACGTTTTCATAGGGTAAATCGTGTTTCAATCCGCGCCCTCGTGAAGAGGGCGATAATGCCGCATTGACTGGCTGCGATTCGACGACGAGTTTCAATCCGCGCCCTCGTGAAGAGGGCGATATGGTTGCGTTCAACGCGCACGCGGCTTGGACTGTTTCAATCCGCGCCCTCGTGAAGAGGGCGATGCCGTCGTCGGTGCCGGCAAGGGGCGGGTGCCTGGTTTCAATCCGCGCCCTCGTGAAGAGGGCGATAATCCGCCTGTCTTCTCGATGAAATGCTTGGCAGTTTCAATCCGCGCCCTCGTGAAGAGGGCGATGCTTGGGGCCGGGGAATCCAAATTGTTGTTGTTCGTTTCAATCCGCGCCCTCGTGAAGAGGGCGATATCGGTTTCAAAATATGCGTCGGTGGAAACTGCAGTTTCAATCCGCGCCCTCGTGAAGAGGGCGATGTTGAGGTCGTCGAGTATCTTTGTGATCTCGCCCTGTTTCAATCCGCGCCCTCGTGAAGAGGGCGATCTGGGAGCGGCTCCGGCCGCTGTTCCTGGCGCGATTGGTTTCAATCCGCGCCCTCGTGAAGAGGGCGATTGCCGGCTGCCGTCGATATCAGAGTACCATAGGAGGGTTTCAATCCGCGCCCTCGTGAAGAGGGCGATGTGTGTTGGCCGTGCCACGTGCCGGTGTTCCAGCGAGTTTCAATCCGCGCCCTCGTGAAGAGGGCGATGGTCGTCGTGCAATCGGGCTCGGTTCCCGGGTCGGTTTCAATCCGCGCCCTCGTGAAGAGGGCGATGCATACTTTGAAACTGATCAAATCGGTATCAAAGTGTTTCAATCCGCGCCCTCGTGAAGAGGGCGATAATTTCACCGGCCGTAGTATCCCCTGCACCCGGTAGGTTTCAATCCGCGCCCTCGTGAAGAGGGCGATTGGCGACGAATGTCGCCGTTACGTCGAACGTTTCGTTTCAATCCGCGCCCTCGTGAAGAGGGCGATGGGCTGATCGTATCACGAAAGGGGAATGAGCTGGGCGTTTCAATCCGCGCCCTCGTGAAGAGGGCGATCTGGGAGCGGCTCCGGCCGCTGTTCCTGGCGCGATTGGTTTCAATCCGCGCCCTCGTGAAGAGGGCGATTGCCGGCTGCCGTCGATATCAGAGTACCATAGGAGGGTTTCAATCCGCGCCCTCGTGAAGAGGGCGATGTGTGTTGGCCGTGCCACGTGCCGGTGTTCCAGCGAGTTTCAATCCGCGCCCTCGTGAAGAGGGCGATGAGAACCTGAAAGGGCTCTGGGACAGCTTTTGGGTTTCAATCCGCGCCCTCGTGAAGAGGGCGATGCCGGTGCCAGTGGCCCCGATGACCGGCCCAGGGAGTTTCAATCCGCGCCCTCGTGAAGAGGGCGATGAAAAGACGGCCAAGAATACCGAACGAATGGTAAGTTTCAATCCGCGCCCTCGTGAAGAGGGCGATTGCCGACGCCTTGGTTGCCGAAGGACTTGCTGGTTTCAATCCGCGCCCTCGTGAAGAGGGCGATTGCCGACGCCTTGGTTGCCGAAGGACTTGCTGGTTTCAATCCGCGCCCTCGTGAAGAGGGCGATGCGGTCGCAAGCTGCGCGAGGCGGATCCGGAGTTCGTTTCAATCCGCGCCCTCGTGAAGAGGGCGATGGCGGTCGGGACGGTCTGGATCCGCCGAAAGGTCGGTTTCAATCCGCGCCCTCGTGAAGAGGGCGATGGCCGCCGAGGCCGCCGCCGCGTTGACCGACGCCCTGTTTCAATCCGCGCCCTCGTGAAGAGGGCGATCCACGGCGTCCGTTTCATGCTGGGTGTAGAGGCTGTCGTTTCAATCCGCGCCCTCGTGAAGAGGGCGATATGAAGACGGCGGCGACCGTCGAGAAGTATTGCATGTTTCAATCCGCGCCCTCGTGAAGAGGGCGATGGTATCTGAGGCCGCACAAATCCTAAAGTGTGCCAGTTTCAATCCGCGCCCTCGTGAAGAGGGCGATGGCGGTCGGGACGGTCTGGATCCGCCGAAAGGTCGGTTTCAATCCGCGCCCTCGTGAAGAGGGCGATGGCCGCCGAGGCCGCCGCCGCGTTGACCGACGCCCTGTTTCAATCCGCGCCCTCGTGAAGAGGGCGATCCACGGCGTCCGTTTCATGCTGGGTGTAGAGGCTGTCGTTTCAATCCGCGCCCTCGTGAAGAGGGCGATATGAAGACGGCGGCGACCGTCGAGAAGTATTGCATGTTTCAATCCGCGCCCTCGTGAAGAGGGCGATCTTTCGTGCTTCGGTCTTTCAATTCCATGGTGAAATGTTTCAATCCGCGCCCTCGTGAAGAGGGCGATTCTATGATGCAATCAATTCATCAGGGTATTACGTAGTTTCAATCCGCGCCCTCGTGAAGAGGGCGATCACGATATTCTAGTAGATGGTCAACCCGTAAAAGGTTTCAATCCGCGCCCTCGTGAAGAGGGCGATGTGTGTTGGCCGTGCCACGTGCCGGTGTTCCAGCGAGTTTCAATCCGCGCCCTCGTGAAGAGGGCGATGGTCGTCGTGCAATCGGGCTCGGTTCCCGGGTCGGTTTCAATCCGCGCCCTCGTGAAGAGGGCGATGCATACTTTGAAACTGATCAAATCGGTATCAAAGTGTTTCAATCCGCGCCCTCGTGAAGAGGGCGATAATTTCACCGGCCGTAGTATCCCCTGCACCCGGTAGGTTTCAATCCGCGCCCTCGTGAAGAGGGCGATTGGCGACGAATGTCGCCGTTACGTCGAACGTTTCGTTTCAATCCGCGCCCTCGTGAAGAGGGCGATGGGCTGATCGTATCACGAAAGGGGAATGAGCTGGGCGTTTCAATCCGCGCCCTCGTGAAGAGGGCGATCTGGGAGCGGCTCCGGCCGCTGTTCCTGGCGCGATTGGTTTCAATCCGCGCCCTCGTGAAGAGGGCGATTGCCGGCTGCCGTCGATATCAGAGTACCATAGGAGGGTTTCAATCCGCGCCCTCGTGAAGAGGGCGATCCAATGCCAACGCCCGGTCGTCCACGCTTCCGTTTGGTTTCAATCCGCGCCCTCGTGAAGAGGGCGATAGCCAACAAACCCTAAAGCCCCGTGCGGGAGTCGGTTTCAATCCGCGCCCTCGTGAAGAGGGCGATGATTGATTCTTCTGTAAACTCATAGTCGACGATAGTTTCAATCCGCGCCCTCGTGAAGAGGGCGATGCCATACCGGATTGCCATGGCTGCCGCAGCTACGCGTTTCAATCCGCGCCCTCGTGAAGAGGGCGATCGGAGGACGATCTGATCTTCGGCTGGCGCGGATCAAAGTTTCAATCCGCGCCCTCGTGAAGAGGGCGATCCAGCAACGTCCTGCGGGAAATTCGGCAAGAGGTGGTTTCAATCCGCGCCCTCGTGAAGAGGGCGATGACCTATATGCGCAGCATGAAACCGACGCCGTTGTGTTTCAATCCGCGCCCTCGTGAAGAGGGCGATTTCGAGCTGTCACGCGAAGACGCGGGGTTTCCCGTTTCAATCCGCGCCCTCGTGAAGAGGGCGATGGTCGACGTGATTGTACCGGAGACGTCTCAAAAAGTTTCAATCCGCGCCCTCGTGAAGAGGGCGATGGCGGTTCGTCGCGCATGGCCCAAAGCCGAAATTGTGTTTCAATCCGCGCCCTCGTGAAGAGGGCGATTCGGCAGATTCCATCAGAATGCCGATCGGGCCTTGCGGTTTCAATCCGCGCCCTCGTGAAGAGGGCGATGCGATCAACGCCTACCAGAATGCCGGGCGAAATCGTTTCAATCCGCGCCCTCGTGAAGAGGGCGATCTTGTATTGAACTGCGCAGTAGATGAAACAGGGGTTTCAATCCGCGCCCTCGTGAAGAGGGCGATGTCACTCCTTTTTCTCGTCGTCGTCCGCTTCGCAGTTTCAATCCGCGCCCTCGTGAAGAGGGCGATCTTTCGTGCTTCGGTCTTTCAATTCCATGGTGAAATGTTTCAATCCGCGCCCTCGTGAAGAGGGCGATTCTATGATGCAATCAATTCATCAGGGTATTACGTAGTTTCAATCCGCGCCCTCGTGAAGAGGGCGATCACGATATTCTAGTAGATGGTCAACCCGTAAAAGGTTTCAATCCGCGCCCTCGTGAAGAGGGCGATCTAGCAACCGCTACGTGATATTCGTTCACCGGGGGCAGTTTCAATCCGCGCCCTCGTGAAGAGGGCGATATGCCGACAGCAAAAGGCCGCAGCATACGACGCCAGTTTCAATCCGCGCCCTCGTGAAGAGGGCGATACACGGCCCCGGACCGCCGGCTGCGTCGCCCGATGTTTCAATCCGCGCCCTCGTGAAGAGGGCGATAAGGCCGCCGGCATCGAGGCCACGATCGACCGGGTTTCAATCCGCGCCCTCGTGAAGAGGGCGATTCGGAAGTTTGTTCGGAACCGCAAAGCGATTCCGGTTTCAATCCGCGCCCTCGTGAAGAGGGCGATATGCTTCAATTTCATCGAGGCTCAACCGGTTGAGGTTTCAATCCGCGCCCTCGTGAAGAGGGCGATGTTCTCGGTGAATTTCTTCGCCATTGCGGCGAGCGTTTCAATCCGCGCCCTCGTGAAGAGGGCGATGAGAAAGCGGCTGCCGTGAAACAGAAGCAAATACAGTTTCAATCCGCGCCCTCGTGAAGAGGGCGATATTTTCTTTGCCCACGCTTGGCATCTGGCGCTGGTTTCAATCCGCGCCCTCGTGAAGAGGGCGATTGTCCTCGCCGATGTACGCCACAGCGATCATGCCGTTTCAATCCGCGCCCTCGTGAAGAGGGCGATTGGCTTCCAGCCCGCAATATTGTTGCGGAGTAAGCGAGTTTCAATCCGCGCCCTCGTGAAGAGGGCGATCGCAGGGCGACGGCAAGAACCTTGAGGTCCACGAAGGTTTCAATCCGCGCCCTCGTGAAGAGGGCGATCCGCAGTTGTTTTGATACGCCGTAAAGGGGGACGGTTTCAATCCGCGCCCTCGTGAAGAGGGCGATCCCGGAGCAAACCGGGACGGCATGCGCAACGACGCGTTTCAATCCGCGCCCTCGTGAAGAGGGCGATGGCTACGAAGCAGAAACTTCTGGCTCTCGGAGAGCGTTTCAATCCGCGCCCTCGTGAAGAGGGCGATGAATCCCCGCGGCGACCGAGGATCCGGTATGCCCGTTTCAATCCGCGCCCTCGTGAAGAGGGCGATCGGGATGGGACCGGCCCCGTTTGCCGGTATGCCCCGTTTCAATCCGCGCCCTCGTGAAGAGGGCGATCCTCGAGGCGAAGAAGGAACGCCTGGCCCTGCTCGTTTCAATCCGCGCCCTCGTGAAGAGGGCGATTGCCCCGCGGGGTGCGTCGCGAGCCGGGCCGGTTGTTTCAATCCGCGCCCTCGTGAAGAGGGCGATATCCGGGCCGTGTCGGCGTGGCCGACGAACGATTCGTTTCAATCCGCGCCCTCGTGAAGAGGGCGATCGAACAGCTGCCGATATTGTTGCGGCGACATGCGGTTTCAATCCGCGCCCTCGTGAAGAGGGCGATCGGCCATTGATGGAATTCAACAGCCGGGGCTGCAAGTTTCAATCCGCGCCCTCGTGAAGAGGGCGATATCGACCGTTTCGCCGCAGCGGGTCGGATAGGCGGTTTCAATCCGCGCCCTCGTGAAGAGGGCGATGCAACTACGGGATTTTCCGGTCGGCGCCCATGACGTTTCAATCCGCGCCCTCGTGAAGAGGGCGATCCGGCGAGCGGCGGCTGCGGCGGATGCCAACCAGCGCGTTTCAATCCGCGCCCTCGTGAAGAGGGCGATCTTTCGCTGGACAGAAGGTTTGATCGAACGTTTGCGTTTCAATCCGCGCCCTCGTGAAGAGGGCGATGGTGCGCTTCCTCGCCGATCGTGGTGACACGCGCCGCGTTTCAATCCGCGCCCTCGTGAAGAGGGCGATCAGCGTCTGCCCGAGGATGTATCGTTTGATCTGGTGTTTCAATCCGCGCCCTCGTGAAGAGGGCGATCGTACTCACCGTCTTCGATGATGTGCTTGTGAACGTTTCAATCCGCGCCCTCGTGAAGAGGGCGATGGGCAAGCAAAAACCTAAAGCGACGAGGGAAGAGTTTCAATCCGCGCCCTCGTGAAGAGGGCGATATCCCTGCCGTTTCGTCAAATTGTCGAGCACCGCGGTTTCAATCCGCGCCCTCGTGAAGAGGGCGATAGCAGCCGGTCATGCGAGCGATCTGCTCAGTGGTGTTTCAATCCGCGCCCTCGTGAAGAGGGCGATGGCTGGCATCCACAAGGCAGAGTTTGAGCGACTGGTTTCAATCCGCGCCCTCGTGAAGAGGGCGATGGCCCGAGAAATCTGCGTACTGGTACACCTGCTCGTTTCAATCCGCGCCCTCGTGAAGAGGGCGATGTGGAGCTACGCTACGGCACCGACAGCCAATAAGTTTCAATCCGCGCCCTCGTGAAGAGGGCGATAGCCCTTCCCAGCATTCCTGGGGCACCGTGACCAGTTTCAATCCGCGCCCTCGTGAAGAGGGCGATTTTCGTATTCGAAGAACACGATATTTAGCGGCAGGGTTTCAATCCGCGCCCTCGTGAAGAGGGCGATTGTCGAGCAGTTCGGCCACGTCGACGATCAGCTCGTTTCAATCCGCGCCCTCGTGAAGAGGGCGATGTCGAGGGCGGTAATTGGCGCCCGTATCGGGCGCAGTTTCAATCCGCGCCCTCGTGAAGAGGGCGATTGCAAATCACAATCGAGGCGACGGCGACCAAAGGGTTTCAATCCGCGCCCTCGTGAAGAGGGCGATGGGTCGATGCGGATTTCCTGATCCTCTTGCGGCACGTTTCAATCCGCGCCCTCGTGAAGAGGGCGATTCGGGCACCGGCAATGCCGCCAGCAGGACGAAGTTTCAATCCGCGCCCTCGTGAAGAGGGCGATGGGCCTCAAGCAGATTTTTGCGGATCGGTGGATTGTTTCAATCCGCGCCCTCGTGAAGAGGGCGATGGCCAACAAAACGTGGTATCGGGATTTCGCGATTGTTTCAATCCGCGCCCTCGTGAAGAGGGCGATACGGCGTAACGCCCATACCAGATCGCGTTCAACAGTTTCAATCCGCGCCCTCGTGAAGAGGGCGATGATTACTTCCGGCTCCTCGGCTACCATCCGTTCCGTTTCAATCCGCGCCCTCGTGAAGAGGGCGATCTCGGTTCCCATTTCTTCGCTATCAGCGGCGATTTGTTTCAATCCGCGCCCTCGTGAAGAGGGCGATAGGCTTCGGTGGCCACCGCGCCGAAGGTCTCTTGGGTTTCAATCCGCGCCCTCGTGAAGAGGGCGATGAGTACTTGCACATAACTGCCACCTCATCCCGCCCGTTTCAATCCGCGCCCTCGTGAAGAGGGCGATGATGATCGCATCACCAATCTTGCGAGCGGCTACGTTTCAATCCGCGCCCTCGTGAAGAGGGCGATGAGGCGAACGACGGCCCACTTGACTCCCGTACCGGTTTCAATCCGCGCCCTCGTGAAGAGGGCGATGCGACGGCCTGCGCGTCTGGATTGTGGCAAGGCCGTTTCAATCCGCGCCCTCGTGAAGAGGGCGATCGTCGTGTCATTACTCGAAGCCGTTCCGCGAGTGCGTTTCAATCCGCGCCCTCGTGAAGAGGGCGATGCCGATTGGTGGGCTGCCTTCGAGCAAGCAGCACAGTTTCAATCCGCGCCCTCGTGAAGAGGGCGATGCTGGTGGAGGCCGAGAAATGAGCACCGCAACCCGTTTCAATCCGCGCCCTCGTGAAGAGGGCGATTCTTTGCCCGCAAAGCTTTCATCTGATTGGCGAAGGTTTCAATCCGCGCCCTCGTGAAGAGGGCGATCCGGCGGCCTGGTCGACCTAAGTCGTTATCCTGAGTTTCAATCCGCGCCCTCGTGAAGAGGGCGATCCCAATCATCCGGCCCGACCTGTGCGACTCGCTTGTTTCAATCCGCGCCCTCGTGAAGAGGGCGATGCTGGTACCACCGCAGTTTCTGGCGATCGACATTGAGTTTCAATCCGCGCCCTCGTGAAGAGGGCGATATCGCTCGACGGATTCTTTCCGGCCGATGCGTCCGTTTCAATCCGCGCCCTCGTGAAGAGGGCGATGGCGCTCTCGGATCCGCCGCTTGCGGAAGAGATCGTTTCAATCCGCGCCCTCGTGAAGAGGGCGATAACGCGGCCTTGCTGGAGGCCGCCGACACTGACGAGTTTCAATCCGCGCCCTCGTGAAGAGGGCGATCTGGCTGAAGCTCTCGCTCAGCTGCATCGAGTGCGTTTCAATCCGCGCCCTCGTGAAGAGGGCGATTCCCGGGTGTATCGGCCGAGCGACACGGCGCTGCGTTTCAATCCGCGCCCTCGTGAAGAGGGCGATCCGGTTACGGGAAATTGCCACCAGGGCTCGCTTGTTTCAATCCGCGCCCTCGTGAAGAGGGCGATATTCGGTCACCCCCCGTGCCTCGGCGAACGCTTCGTTTCAATCCGCGCCCTCGTGAAGAGGGCGATCTGGAACGCGGCTCCAGCTATGGCTCATATTTTGTTTCAATCCGCGCCCTCGTGAAGAGGGCGATACCGCTAGATATCAACTATCTCGGCGAATCGCACGTTTCAATCCGCGCCCTCGTGAAGAGGGCGATAAGAATTACTTGTACCATCTATATTCGTAAAAGGTTTCAATCCGCGCCCTCGTGAAGAGGGCGATTTGTTTCGGGATTGGCCCTGGGCGAAAGCCCGCATGTTTCAATCCGCGCCCTCGTGAAGAGGGCGATTCCCCACTCCGGCGATGATGCTCGCAAGCGTGCCAAAGTTTCAATCCGCGCCCTCGTGAAGAGGGCGATGATTTCCACGCCGTCGCGGTCCAGCAGCCGAAACCTGTTTCAATCCGCGCCCTCGTGAAGAGGGCGATGTCGAGCAAAGCGTATCTCGGAAGCAGGAAATAGCCGTTTCAATCCGCGCCCTCGTGAAGAGGGCGATTGCACCATTTAGGGATCTCAATGGGGGCGCGACTGTTTCAATCCGCGCCCTCGTGAAGAGGGCGATTCCTTCAGCGAGCGGTGCCTCGTAGTTGATGCGAGTTTCAATCCGCGCCCTCGTGAAGAGGGCGATGGTGCTACGTGCCGACGCAGGCTGAGACGAATTACGTTTCAATCCGCGCCCTCGTGAAGAGGGCGATAGCCAATCCGGGCGCAGGCGGTCGTAATAGTCCAGGTTTCAATCCGCGCCCTCGTGAAGAGGGCGATTCCCCGTGGCGACGAGCGGCACGACCATCCAGAACGTTTCAATCCGCGCCCTCGTGAAGAGGGCGATATACGGCGCACCGTCCAGTCGAATGGCGATATCGGTAGTTTCAATCCGCGCCCTCGTGAAGAGGGCGATACCTTCCAGGTAGTTGTTGTTGGCCGAAGTGAAGGTTTCAATCCGCGCCCTCGTGAAGAGGGCGATACGATCGCGGAGTGCTCTGGAGACGAGATCACCATGTTTCAATCCGCGCCCTCGTGAAGAGGGCGATTCGGAGGCGCGGCTTCTGCATTTCCGCCGGCGATCGTTTCAATCCGCGCCCTCGTGAAGAGGGCGATGCCGACCTCAGCTCCGAAAGTATCGCCCCACTCTTTGTTTCAATCCGCGCCCTCGTGAAGAGGGCGATCGCGCGACGTCGATTACTTCATGCGCGTGGAGCGGTTTCAATCCGCGCCCTCGTGAAGAGGGCGATGCGTACCAGGCGCCGCCGTCGGCGATCGTGTTCGCGTTTCAATCCGCGCCCTCGTGAAGAGGGCGATGCCTGCTGGATCGCCGCCTTGCAAGCGTTGACTGGCGTTTCAATCCGCGCCCTCGTGAAGAGGGCGATATCGAGAGGCCGGTCACGATGACGCCGGCGGGGTCGTTTCAATCCGCGCCCTCGTGAAGAGGGCGATATTCCGCCGGCGTATAATTGCTCGATCATGGATGTGTTTCAATCCGCGCCCTCGTGAAGAGGGCGATGCCGCGACCGTCGACGCCCTCTTGCGGCGGATCCCGGTTTCAATCCGCGCCCTCGTGAAGAGGGCGATCTCGGTAGCCACAGCTGCGCCGGGTCGATGATGGTTTCAATCCGCGCCCTCGTGAAGAGGGCGATCTGATCCGGTTTGGCCGCGCGTGCCGGGCGCAGGTTTCAATCCGCGCCCTCGTGAAGAGGGCGATATTTCTCTTGCCGCCGGTACCCTGTCCCGGGTGGTTTCAATCCGCGCCCTCGTGAAGAGGGCGATCAGGAAGCCTGGGCCCACGCCCACGCCATGCGGCAAGTTTCAATCCGCGCCCTCGTGAAGAGGGCGATACGATGGCCGATGACTTATCACTGCCGCTCCATGTTTCAATCCGCGCCCTCGTGAAGAGGGCGATAAGAGGTCCTCCAGAACCCGCAGGCCGGGGCCGCGGGTTTCAATCCGCGCCCTCGTGAAGAGGGCGATCAGGCTTCCTGCAAGGCGACGTCGCTGGGCCGGTAGTTTCAATCCGCGCCCTCGTGAAGAGGGCGATCGTTCGACGTGCATCTGCGTCAAACTCCGAACAGGGTTTCAATCCGCGCCCTCGTGAAGAGGGCGATCTTCTCTTCTCTTCTGTGGTGGCGCACGCGTAGACGTTTCAATCCGCGCCCTCGTGAAGAGGGCGATTTATGGCCGATATTTTATGCTTCTCCTCTAAGCTGTTTCAATCCGCGCCCTCGTGAAGAGGGCGATGCGAGTTCCTCGCTTCCAGGCCGCAAATCCATTGTGTTTCAATCCGCGCCCTCGTGAAGAGGGCGATGGGAACGGCTGCGCCGGTCGATCCGAAACGTGTGTTTCAATCCGCGCCCTCGTGAAGAGGGCGATGAACGACTAGAGACGGTAGTATCGAGATTACTCGTTTCAATCCGCGCCCTCGTGAAGAGGGCGATGCCTCGAGTTTTCAACTACGTGTAATCCAGCCGGTTTCAATCCGCGCCCTCGTGAAGAGGGCGATGGCCACGCGCACGACCATCGTCGTCAGCTTCCAAGTTTCAATCCGCGCCCTCGTGAAGAGGGCGATCAGCAAGGCCTCGATGCGGGTTTCGGCGGTACAGTTTCAATCCGCGCCCTCGTGAAGAGGGCGATGAATACCGACAACCAATTCTGGCGGGGAGCCGAGGTTTCAATCCGCGCCCTCGTGAAGAGGGCGATAGTCAACCCCGAGCGGAAAGCGCAAGCCGCCCAAGTTTCAATCCGCGCCCTCGTGAAGAGGGCGATAGCCCCTTGGCCGTCTTGATCGAGGATCTTCGGGTTTCAATCCGCGCCCTCGTGAAGAGGGCGATGTCACCGCCGACAACGGGAATCGCGAATTGCTTGTTGTTTCAATCCGCGCCCTCGTGAAGAGGGCGATTTATGGCTGCAGGATGAGCCACCTGCGAATACTCCAGGTTTCAATCCGCGCCCTCGTGAAGAGGGCGATGAGAGGCATCCTGCCCCTACTGTATTATACGCACAGTTTCAATCCGCGCCCTCGTGAAGAGGGCGATTAAGGCCGCTTCCAGGACTTCGTCGGGGAATTCGTTTCAATCCGCGCCCTCGTGAAGAGGGCGATGGCAGACCTAAGTTCACCGTGACTGCGCTAAGTTGTTTCAATCCGCGCCCTCGTGAAGAGGGCGATCACGGCGACGCCAAGGCACAAGGGTTCGTAGAAAGTTTCAATCCGCGCCCTCGTGAAGAGGGCGATACCGGGGTCGCGACTCCAAGGCCTCGGGTCTTCGTTTCAATCCGCGCCCTCGTGAAGAGGGCGATTTCAATCTGTTCAGGCGTCGGGCGGACGGCCTGGGTTTCAATCCGCGCCCTCGTGAAGAGGGCGATGCCCATCTCCTTTAGCAGCCAGGCCACGTAATGGTTTCAATCCGCGCCCTCGTGAAGAGGGCGATCAGGGCCGCTTCGGCGGCCCGGGGATCGGGCCCGGTTTCAATCCGCGCCCTCGTGAAGAGGGCGATTCGCCGGTGACCGCCGGATGATCCGGCCGCAGCTCGTTTCAATCCGCGCCCTCGTGAAGAGGGCGATCATCCTGCGGTCGAACGTCGCCGCCCGCAGGCAGTTTCAATCCGCGCCCTCGTGAAGAGGGCGATCTCTATGGTGAAGCTACGCACGACAAAGAGAACGGTTTCAATCCGCGCCCTCGTGAAGAGGGCGATACTATTATCGAGTACTTGGAGAAGTACCTTGACAGTTTCAATCCGCGCCCTCGTGAAGAGGGCGATCCGAAACCGGGAAAGAACGTTCCTGTTCCAGAAAGTTTCAATCCGCGCCCTCGTGAAGAGGGCGATGCAATTTGCTACTCGTACTAGGCAAGGAGATGGAGTTTCAATCCGCGCCCTCGTGAAGAGGGCGATAAAGGTACTTGCAATGAAAGTGATATGCGTAGTAGTTTCAATCCGCGCCCTCGTGAAGAGGGCGATTCTTCGGTTGATTTTCACTCACGCAATCAAGCCGGTTTCAATCCGCGCCCTCGTGAAGAGGGCGATACGGCATCCATTGATCCTACCGCAGCACAGATTGCTGTTTCAATCCGCGCCCTCGTGAAGAGGGCGATCCACACGTACATCCTTGAAGGGAAAGAAGCATTCGTTTCAATCCGCGCCCTCGTGAAGAGGGCGATGCCCGCCGAATGGATCGCCCGAATATCGTGCTGTTGTTTCAATCCGCGCCCTCGTGAAGAGGGCGATGGTTGGACGCTGCGGGTTGTCGACGACGACGTGGTAGTTTCAATCCGCGCCCTCGTGAAGAGGGCGATAACTCTCGCCAATTGCCGGTTGATTGAAGCGAAAAGTTTCAATCCGCGCCCTCGTGAAGAGGGCGATATCCAGCAAGATGATTGTGTTGGGACCAATTAGCTGTTTCAATCCGCGCCCTCGTGAAGAGGGCGATCGATATCAGCCAGCTTGTGGCACCGCCCATCAAAGTTTCAATCCGCGCCCTCGTGAAGAGGGCGATCGAGAACGGTGCGAACATGGTCGCATGCCACAAGTTTCAATCCGCGCCCTCGTGAAGAGGGCGATAGGAACCTTTGGAAAACTCAAATTCGCCCGAAGATGTTTCAATCCGCGCCCTCGTGAAGAGGGCGATCCACTGGCCGTACCGCTTCGATACGGCGTAGTAGTTTCAATCCGCGCCCTCGTGAAGAGGGCGATGAAGTGACCGACGCGGACGGCATCACGCTGACGAAGTTTCAATCCGCGCCCTCGTGAAGAGGGCGATGGTTCAGGCTGGAAGGAAGTGCGAATCTGAATCGGTTTCAATCCGCGCCCTCGTGAAGAGGGCGATCCGGCTCGGTGCAGCCGTAGTTGATCGGCTGCGCGTTTCAATCCGCGCCCTCGTGAAGAGGGCGATGCCTTTCGCCGCTCGTCGTCGGCCTCCACGAGCGTTTCAATCCGCGCCCTCGTGAAGAGGGCGATGGCGCCCACTCGCGGAACAGCAGGTCGTCGGCGGTTTCAATCCGCGCCCTCGTGAAGAGGGCGATGACGGGCTGGAATCGTTCCAGTTCCGGCAATACCAGTTTCAATCCGCGCCCTCGTGAAGAGGGCGATAGGCCGACGATCGAGGGGGTCGCACCGGCGGCTGAGTTTCAATCCGCGCCCTCGTGAAGAGGGCGATGTCGTTCCGCCCGAATCGTGTCCCGGGTGCGTGTGCGTTTCAATCCGCGCCCTCGTGAAGAGGGCGATGGCCTGCCTTCTGGCTGTCTTGGGCGAGGATTCGCGTTTCAATCCGCGCCCTCGTGAAGAGGGCGATCTTTCGGTGCCTGAAAGCATGCTTCCGGCGGCAAGTTTCAATCCGCGCCCTCGTGAAGAGGGCGATTAGAGTTATCATCCTCATTGGTAGTCGAATTCTGTTTCAATCCGCGCCCTCGTGAAGAGGGCGATGAGATGTCGCCAACAAATTTAATCTTGACGTTCGAGTTTCAATCCGCGCCCTCGTGAAGAGGGCGATGAAAGCCCTAGATGATGCTTCTCGGAGCTTTGCTGTTTCAATCCGCGCCCTCGTGAAGAGGGCGATCTCGATTGATTTTTTGGTTAGTCCGGGCATGGCATGTTTCAATCCGCGCCCTCGTGAAGAGGGCGATTCTTCGTACTTTGCGTATCGTCATTGCCATTCCAGGTTTCAATCCGCGCCCTCGTGAAGAGGGCGATGGGCTGGCTTGCCGGTCGATCGGCGACACGGGTTTGTTTCAATCCGCGCCCTCGTGAAGAGGGCGATGTGCTGAGCAACTCAAGGCATGGAATCAACGGTTCGTTTCAATCCGCGCCCTCGTGAAGAGGGCGATGACCGTCACCTCGTCGGCGCCGCGGCGGTAGATGTTTCAATCCGCGCCCTCGTGAAGAGGGCGATGTTCGATCCTCGCGGCCCACGGCATTGAGCCGATGGTTTCAATCCGCGCCCTCGTGAAGAGGGCGATGGCCTCTGCCTAAGTCTCTAATTTACCACAGGTTACGAAGCGTAATCCGCGAACCCCAACAAAATCAGCACATTTGGATTGTATACAAAACACAAGACCACACTTAACTCCCGTCCTAATCGAATCTTCCGACATCCGCGAACCTCCCGGGATTTTTGCGCGCGCTTCGGGTACGCGGCGACGTTCCATCCCCCTGAATTTCCGATTCAGATCAGCAGTGGACCATCAGGGTCCCACGTCTGCTTTGCGCCGTGATGTTCGACACGGCGTCGCCAGTTGGCCCCCAAAAAGTAGAACCGCAGGCTGTCCTCTTCCAAGTTGACGATATCCAAGAGTTTCCCCTTGAGATTCACCCATTGCTCGGGCGTCACCGAGCACTCGAACACAGAGTTTTGCACCCGCTGGCCGTAGTCAAGGCACGTCTTGGCCACGTGGGACAAACGTCGTCGCCCCTCGGGAGTCGTCGTCGCCACGTCGTAGGCTACCACAACCATCATTTTCGAAAACCTCCCCGCTCATTTCCAGGCAAATGGAGGGTAAGCATCTAAGTCGCCCCGCAAGAACCGGGCCAACAGGCGCGCTTGAATAAACGGTATGAGCCCGACCGTCATTTTCTCTCCCAAGAAGGGATGCACTACCGGTTCGTTGCGACGTTGCTGATATTCATACAGAAAGGTCTTGCGGCCTTTTTCGTTCAACAAGACGGCGCCGTTCGGTTGGAAGACAAAGTCGTCCTTCTTGAGCTGTCGTCGGTTCAGCAGATTGAGCACGACCCGATCGGCAATAACCGGGCGAAGTTCTTCCATAAGGTCCAACGCCAAGCCGTGCCGACCGGGCCGGTCTCGATGCAAAAACCCCACTGCCGAATCGAGGCCCGTGCTCTCGCACGCCGAGCGCACATCGTGCATCAAGAGCGTGTAGGCAAACGAAAGCAGTGCATTGACGGGATCGGTAGGCGGACGCCGGTTCCTTCCGTGGAATGCAAACAAGGGCTTTTCAGCGCGGATCAGCGAGTCGAAGGCGTGAAAGTAACTCGTTGCCGCTTCGCCCTCGAATCCACGAACAACGTCCAATTCCCGATCTTCGTCCAGCAACGTGAGCAAACTGCCCAAGCGATCGGCTGCACGGTTCAACCGCGCGACGGCTTCCGCATCGTCGAATTCGCGGGCACTTCGGCGCAGCAGCGTTCGGCAATTGGCTATTTTGCCGGTCACACAACACCGGGCAATCATTGCCGACCGGCGGGGATCGTCGGCCGCGCGGTACTGCTCGCGACGCAACAACACGTTTCCGTGGGTGAAACCGCTCACGGTTGCGAGTAAGCGGCCGTGTCGCGACAAGAAGGTAACCGCCACACCGGCGGCGGCACAGCTTCCCAGCAGCGCGGGCGAGCACGCAACGCGTCCAAAGCAGACAATGCCGTCAAGATTGATGAGCGGCACGCGCAATCGTACTTTCTTTTCAATCCGAACGGCGACGGCGTCACCTGCCTTCGAAAGGTAGGCGCCCTCGGTCGTGACAAATAGAGTGTTCAAGTGCTTTTTCATCGACCTTCTCGCTACGTCTCTCGTCGCGGGTCTATTCCTGTGCCTTGATAATGTCGCGCAAATAGCGTGCCGCCGTCTTGCGGATCCGGCCTATCTTGGGAAGGCACAGGTCATGAAGCGAACAATTCCGGCACTTGGCACCAAATTCGGGCGGCGGTGTTCGCCGGGTTCTTGCCAACTCGTGCAGCTTTTCGGCGATCTCGATCACCTTTTTACGAAGTGAATCGTCGAAGACGACTTTATCGCGCCGTCTTATTTTGGCGAAGAAGATGTAGCCGTACGGTATGGCAACGTCCATCATTTCTTCCAGGCACATCGCCTGCGCACACAACTGGACCTGAAACGGCTTGTCGAGCTCGCCCTTGGGTTTTCCCCGCTTGTATTCGACGATGCGAATCTTGCGACGTTTCCCATTCTTGTAGAATTCGACGACATCGCACTTTCCGCTCAGGCCGAGCACGGCCGACTTGATCTCGAGCCCTCGAACGATGCGAGTGCCGGATCGCGTCTCACTTCGCGTGGAATCATGGGCCTTTTTGTGCACCCTCATTCCTTCGGCAGTGAAACGGTTACCCTGCCAAAGCTGCTCGAAATGGATGAGCGCGGCACGGCGGGCGCAGTATGCATATTGTTGGACGGCCGAAAGCGCGATCCATTCCTCTTCGGGATACATGGCATTCCGCGTTCTTTTGATCGATGCATGCAAGAAAGGGGCAAAGGAGCGGTATGACCGCGCCGGCAGCCGCACCGCTCCCTCGAGGTTCACAAGCGACCGAACATTACAAGCGGTCGATGTCGTCGGGAAGGCGAAGCAGTTCGACGCCGGCGGGCACCTTGTCCTCATGGACGATCACTTCGTAGTCGGCGAAGCCGCGCGGCGTTTCAACGCCGTCTTTGCGCCGAACTTCGACGATATCCTCGAAGAGGACCTGGGCGGGCGCACAGCCGAGCATCGCTTGGCGTTCGCGCTGCGTTGCGTCGCTGTCGGTGCCCACGTGTTTGGCGACGAAGATCGGCCGCCGGACGGTCATCACCCCCTTGCTCGACGAGCGGTCATGCTCGTACATGTTGAGGATGGCCTCGAAGAGAAGCTTGAGATCTTCCTTGGTGAAGTGCGTTTGTTGAGCCAAGTGGGCGCTGACGAATCCCTTGCCGACGTACAAGCCGTACGAGATCAGCGACTTGCGCCCCATGGTACGCAGCTTGTCTTCCTGTTGCTCCTGTTCCCACTTCTCGTAGTCGGTCCAGCTTTTCGCGCCGGACAGATTGTCGGCCACGGCCATTCGCGTGATGGAAACGTCGAGCGGCAAGACCGGATCGACCGAGCGGGCAAACGCGAGTTGCACCGGCCCGCGAACCTGCCCGGCGTTCGGCCCGGTCGACATGACCGCGCCGAACGTGCGCACGTCGTAGAAGTTCTTGCACATCCACTCGCGTGCGTTGTCGACGGCCTGCTTGCTGCCGCTCTTGCCGGAAGGCAGTCCGCCGTTCGCCTCTTCGTGCGCACGCGTGATGTGCTTGTTCAAGTTGCAGGCGTGCTCGACGAAGATCGCATTGGGCATTTCGTTGCCGCGGGCGATTTGCACGTAGTTGCGGATGCGCCGTTTGAGCGCGACGTCGGAGACGAGCCCGTGCATGTCTTCGGGATCGATGCGAGGCGCATTGCCGGCATCGGGATCGCCGTTGGGGTTGCCGTTTTCGCAATCGAACAGGAACAGGAATTCGTAGCGGTTCTTGATGTCGGACATGATCTACTTCCTTTGCAACGAGTAAGGTTGTTGGAAACGAATTGGTTTGCTTGAACGTTGTCAAACCTCAGGCCTCGGCCTCGGAGGTTTCGGGCAAGTCGCTATTGACCTGGCCGCGATCGGCCAATTGGTGATAGTACCCCAGAGCGAAGCGGGTCTGCCCTTCGAGGGTCAGCGTCCGCGGCGGACAGGCGTCCAGGCGACTCCACAGCTCGGCCAGTTTGTTTTCGAACCAGATTCGCAGACCTTCGGGTTCGATCTTGGGCAGATGGGCGATCTGAGCCGATCGCACAAGACGCCCCAAGACCAAGGCGGGAGTGGCGCTGGCCGCAGCGTAATACCGCTGCACGATGCCGGCCTGCACTTCGGGATTCGCCTTGCGTTGAATGGCGGCCAAGAGCGCCATGATCCGGCCGCACAGGTAGGCGGGATCCTTTTCCAAGTCGTTCAATTCCGGTTTCATCGTCTCGACTCCTTGGTTACGAATGACAAAGGCTTTCAGTAAACCCAACCGTGCATGTCGGGGTGTTTCTCCTTGAATGAAGTCGATGCGAACGCGATCGAGCGTTCGGGCGGCGACATCGTGCGGAATGATGTTTCCACCGACGGCTGCCTTCCACAGAGCCGTGATCGCCCGGCCGGGAGCATCTTTGAGATCCCGATAGGCGGCCCCGACCACGGCCATGAATTTGAACCGTGAGACGATCGATTTGCCGTCGCGATGGATGATGGCGAGATCGTCGAACCATTTGCTAATGTTGGCGGCGAGCGTTTCGAAGTTGCACTCGAACCAGTCGCGAACCATGACGCGACCGCCGTTTCCGGAAAGAGTCAGGTTGTAATACCTTGCGTCGGCAAGGTCGGGACGTTCGCCGGCCCGCACAGCCCGCAGCAGATTTCTGACTCGATCTTCGAGCTGTCGCTGCTCGCTCTCATCCGGTGTTTCCTCGTCGGCTTCGACCGCCCCTCCTTCATCTCCCCAGAGGGTCGCAACAACATCTTCAGAAGCCTCCACTTGTCGGCTGTACCAGTAACACACCTTGGTACCGCCGAAGGTGTGGGACCGGTTGCGAATCAGATCGTTCAAGGCCGTCACGCAAAGCTTGGCGTTGTTTTCGCTCATTGCTGCGTTTTGGCCTTGTTCAAGCCCGTACGATGTGAAGGCATCTTTGTCGAAGCCGGCAATCACGTCGCCGGACGACGCACCGCCGACGCCGGCCAGTCCTTTGATCTTGTCTTGCGTCGCTACCGGCTCGACGAGGTCGCCGGTCAGCAAGTCGGCCATCAGGACGGGCGACTGCGGCTTTCCGCGTTTTGCGGGCTTTTTGCGTTTTTCGGCGATTTCGGCACGGAAGTCTTGCCACCAGGAATGCCAGCGTGTGTCTTCGACAAGGAGCCGTGATCGCCCTCGATCTTCGACCGCAACGGTCACATTGTCGGTAGGCTTCAACTTGATCTCGGCCGCTTTTTCGCGGATTTGGGCGAGCACTTCTTCCGATTCCAGCGAATCGATGATGCTCTGCAATTCAGGAAGGATGTCGCTTGCCTGTCTTAAGACGTCGACGAACGACCGATGTTTCGCGATCTGTTTGTCGTTGGGTTTGTCTTTCTTGATCAAAAGCAACACGACTTCGGCCGTATCGACGAGGAAATGCCGACATCCGCTGGAAACCATCTCGCCCTGGCTGAGGTCGGGACAGCCTTTGATCAACCGTCCCTTACTTTTTTTGCCTTCGGCCAGATCGAGAATACCGAGAAACTCGCCTTGCGGCGTGAACCGCAAGACTGCCCGGACCATCTTCGGCGCCAAGCCGGGCACGGCCGCCAGGCCTTCGCGCCGGGCATATTCTGCAAGCGCGTGCAGCATCAGCTTGCCCTCCTTTCGCGATCGGGTTTTCGAACTTCTGCGCTGTCGTACGGGGGCACGACGAGGACACCGTCTTCGATCTTGGCACGAAACACCGAAATGCAGGGCGTGCCGGTCGGTTTCGCGGCCGTCAAATCGAACACGTCGTACAGCATCCAGCCGAGATCTTGGGTGTAGTTTTCGGGAGCCGGTTCCCGTTCGATATCGTCGATGTACCGGAAGAATGCGACGAATTCTCGACACCCCAAGCACGGTTGATGGAAGCATTTTCCCTGCTTCGCACGGCGTTCGAATTGGGCATCGTATCCGTTTTGTGACGTGCCGGTATTCGGCTTGGGAATGATGTGCGCCGCGATGCGAAAACGAGGATTCCGCAAGGCCATCGTTTGCCGTTGCGTGCGCCCCTTCTGGTCGGTTCCCAGAATCCCTTTGTCGCCGTCGGCCCAAAGAGGCTCAGGCTCCGCTTTTCCGCTCATCCACTTCTTGACGGCGGCAGTGCTGATCTTGTCTTTGACCTCGTTTCGCCGAAGCGAAATATAGGCCGGACGGGACAACAGCTCGATCCGATCGATCTGCCAACGAAACTGCGGCTTGAAGTAGATCGCTTCAAAGATTCCCCTGGCGGCGCTCGGCGTGGGGCAGGGATACGAATAGCGCTCGACCTTCATTTCGGGGCGAGAAAAACAGGCGAAATCGCCCCACACCTCGAGCCAATGCGTCTTGAAATCGGACATAGTCAACCTCCTTCGCAAAACAGAGGGTCAAATGCTCAACAAGGTATCGTCGATGTTCGGCCGCCAACCGATCAACTCGTCGTAACCATCGTCGTCCAATAGTCGGAACCACGTCGCCTCCCACGTCTCCAACGGCGGATTGCGTCGAAAGGGTAACGGTTCGAGGCGATTCCAAATCGGAGAACCGTCTCGCGGGCGAAAGATCGACACGACATACGGGCGTGCCACGACCCGCCAACGCCGTAGGAATTCAGGTGTCAAGCGACGACACTGTTCTAACATGTTCAGCAATCGATGGAACTCATCGCGGTCGTACGGCACCAGGACGTTGATCGCGTCTTGACGAATCAACCGGTACAGGCGATCCGTCTCGGGATAGTCCAGCGCTGCGACGGCGCGAAGGATTTCCGTTTCGGATTGTTCCTCGGCCGAGGCGTAACCACACAGGTGGTAATATTGGGCGAAGTAGTTTTGAAGCTCGTGAGGATCGTCGATGATGTTTCCGGAGCCGCCTTCCCGCAATCGACCATTGAGAAACGCTTCGGCCGAGCCGGCAGCCTGTGCGTATCCCGGCGGATAGAGGTATTCGTCGTCGGGCTTGAATACGACGACTTTTCCCGGTCGAGCAAGCAATCCGTGGCGATTGCAACGGCCCGCCGCTTGCGCGATCGCTTCCAAGGGCGCCAACGCCCGATACACGATCGGAAAATCGAGATCGACGCCGGCTTCGACACACTGAGTCGATACGAGGACGAGTCGTTCGTCCGAATCGAGACGCCGCCGTACCTCGTCGAGAGTTCGACTTCGATGCGCCGGGCACATACTGGTCGACAAGTGGAGCAAACCGTCTTCTGTTTCCAGCGTCCCTTTCAAGCGGTCGACCAACTCGATTGCGTGCCGCTTCAAATTGACGATCGCCAGTACTCGCCGATGAACTGCGATTTCGGCGGCCAGTTCGTCCCAATCGATGCGCGTTTCGTGGCGCCATTCGACGTTCACACGATTTTTTGCGGCACGAAACAGGTTCGGCACGTCTTGAACGATTTCTCGCGGCTTCCAACCGCGGTAGCAAAATTGCCGGACGGGCTCATCCAACGTCTCGAACGCCGGTTGCGTGGCGGTAGCGAAAACGATCGAACTTCGGAACGGACCGTCGGGATCGGCCAGTCTCGCAATGGTGGCCAAGGTCGCCACCGCCAATTCAATCGGCAACGACTGGACCTCGTCGAACAAGACGACACTCTTGGCCAGCCGGTGTAATTTGCGGCAACGCGAGGGGCGATGGCTCATCAACGATTCGAAGAATTGCACGGTCGTCGTCAAGATGACCGGCGCATCCCAGTTCTCAGCCAACAAACGTGGCGAGGGTCCGTCGTTTGTATCCGAAGGTTCCTCAGGTTCCTCGCTTCGCGCACCGAGAATATCCTCGTTGAGGCTGTGGTGTTCCAATACCGCCCCCGGCGGTAAATGCGAGAAGATGTCCCGGTACACGCGCGCCGTTTGATCGATGATGTTGATATACGGCACCACCAAGACGATCCGCCGCATGCCGTGCCGTCTGGCGTGATGCAAGGCAAACGCCAACATGGCAAGCGTCTTTCCCGATCCGGTCGGAGCAGAAAGCGTGAATACCCCCGGATCGAACGAGGCCGCATCGACGCAGTTCTCGTACAGTTGTTCGCGAAGCTCGGCCATCGGATGCGAGGCATGCGTTGCCTTGACTGCAAGACGATAGGCTTCGAGGGCCTCGATCGCTCGATCGCAGTCGAGAGGTAGGCCCGAGGGCCGCGGCCGTCGCGGAGTCTCGGCATCGCCGGAGAAGTGCGCCTCGGTCGCGAGGAAGTCGGCGTCGACGAGCGACGAAAACAACATCCGCACGTCGAGCATCGTCGCCGCGTTTTTCAGCCGATCGTATTCATGCGCCGCGATGACGGGCGAAGCTTCCGGTAATGCAAGTCCGTCTTTCTGCCAGCGTGCGAATAATCCGGGCAAATCTTTCGAGGTGGCGAGGCACTCATCTTTCATAAACCCCCGCCCGACGGCTTGAGCCAATCGGTCGGCACTGCGATGCGGCATACCCGCAGGCAGTCCGCCGTGGTGCCCGAGAATCGCCAGCGCCGGGGCGATGCCCGCCTCCTTCAAGAACCGAAGAGCGGCAAGCGCACCGGCCGTCCAATGGTCTCCGGCACGCACCGAAGGATCGTCGAGGCGGCGTTGGAAGCTTTCGCCGTACTTTCCGAGATCGTGCAGCAGTCCGGCGGCTTCGGCCTGCGGACCGGCGTCGAACGCCTCGGCAAACTCGCGAGCCAGTCGCGCAACTTGTCGGAGATGCTCGGCAAGCGTCTCCCGAATGCCGGCACCGGCATCATTCTCGCTGTGGGCCCAATACGTCGCTGCCGATTCGGCCATCAGCGTCACTCCTTAATTAGTAATGGAAACCAGCTTGAAAGATCCGCCCGCGGAGGCACGACACAGGCCGCGGTGTCGCCTCTCTTGCAAGACAAGACGAGAATCTGCCCCGTTTTCAGCCCCAGATTTCGACGAGAACGCCACGAACACCCCACCCCCTCAACAGACGGGAAAGCAACAAGTCCCTCCTACTATACCCGAAACCTTGGACAGATTGCGTCCAACCTGGACAAACCCTGCGTAAGTCTCGGGGAACCCTGCGCGCGTTCGCGGAACGACTCGCGCGCTCGTCCGAATCGATGGACTTTCCCTTTTCGATTCGGTCGGTCTACCTCAAGCGATGCCGGTCGGGTTCATCCTCGGACCAATGAAACTACGTCCGTACGATCCGTACAGTCACTACAAACCGAACACCGGCGGGCGAATCCCAATCGGATTGCCGACCGATTTTTCCCCTTTTTCTCAAGCGATACGGCCGGGCGCGCACGCAACGTGACCTATAGTTCCAACAGAAGCCCCTGATCACGGGGTTTTCCTTTTCGGAACAGCTTTTCTGATCCTTTTCACGTTCGCAATTCAGCACATTTTCGCTCGGCCGGATTCGTCGCTGTCGTGTCGCGCAGTCCGTCCATCGTTGCGCATTCGCCGCGGCGCGTGCCGAGCGAGGAACACCGGAAGTAAGCACCATGTTTGCGCCTGCGCGAAGTCGACGGTCCGGTTGGAACTCGCTTTTCTGGGCCACATCGCTATTCGCCCGCCACACGAAGTCGGCACACCGACCGCGACGCCGAAGGTCGGGGTTGCGCATCGAGACCTTGGAACGCCGTGAAATGTTGTCGGTATCGCCCGGAATCGATCCGACAACGTACGCCAATGACGAAGGATTGATCCCCGTCGCGGCCGAGTCGAGCTGGGGGCTGTTTTACGGCGACGGAACGCAACAAGTGGCCGACTTGACGTTCCATTTCGAGGGAACGCCGACCGTCACCGATCTAGGCAACGGAGCCATCGTCACGTTGGACGGCGCCGAAACCTGGGTCGATACGGGCGAGCCCGTGTTGCCGGTCGATTCGACCACGCTCTTGTTACCGCAGGGACAACGTATCGTCGACGTGCAGATCGTCGGCGTCGGTGAGGTGCAAACACTGGGCACCGGAACACCGCTGCTGGCTGCACCGAATGCGGTTCCGTTCGACGGGGAGCCGGTCGACAGCACCGATTGGACGACCGTGTTCGACACGAACATCGATCTGGACGACCTCGTCCGATTCAACAACTACACCTATGCCGGATACAACCTGGCCACGCTGAGCGTGTTTCCTGTGCTGTACGATGCGGCAGGGCAGGTACTTTCGTACGTCAACGACATCCAACTTCGCGTCACGACGACCGCCGGCGACGAAGTCGCCGTCATTCCCCAAGCCGACCCCGTCGCACTCGCGACAGTGGCCGAGATGGTCGACAATCCACAGGCACTCGAAACCTACACGGTCGCAACGACCTCGGGGGCTGCCGATCAGTACGAGTATGTCGTCATCACGGGCGCGGCCTTGGCCGATCAGTTTCAGCCGCTGTTGGCTCAAAAAGAAAGCCGCGGTCTGACCACACGATTGGTCACGACCGAATGGATTGCGGCCAACTACCAAGGTACCGAAAACCACGACCTGGCCGACAAGATCCGCGAATTCATCGCCGACTCGTACGCGAATCACGGCACCCGGTGGGTGCTGTTGGGCGGCGATACCGAAATCATTCCGGTGCGCGGTGTGTACGCCTCGGTAGGCAGCACGGTCGACTACGCCCTTCCGACCGACATGTACTACGCCTGCCTCGACGGCCCGTGGAACGGTGACGGCGATACCGTGTGGGGCGAAGCAAACGACGGCATCGGCGGCGGCGACATCGACTTGATTCCCGAAGTGTACGTCGGCCGGGCGCCCGTCAGCACGACGACCGAAGCCGCGAACTTCGTCAACAAGACGATCCTCTACGAAACGACGCCGCATCCCAATGCGACGACCGCCCTGCTGTTGGGTGAACAACTCGACGCGAATACGTACGGCAGCTATTCGTCGATCCCGATCCGCAACACGGCCATTCCGCAGGATTGGAATGTGATCGAGATGTACGATTCGTCGGGAACGACATGGACCGCCGCTCAACTGGTCGACCAGTTGAACGCCTCACCGAACCTCGTAAACCATCTCGGACATTCGAACGAGGTGTACAACGCGCGATTGGTCAATTCGACCGTCGCGGGGTTGACCAATCCGTTTCCGTTTTTCATGTACTCGCAGGGCTGCAACGCCGGTTCGATCGACACACACGACGTTTCGATCGCCGAACAGTACGTCGTCGACGATCACGGCGCGTTCGGCGTGGTGATGAACTCGCGGTACGGTTGGTACGTCCCCGGCAGCACTCCCGGAGGCAGCCACTACTACGCGCTCGAGTTCTTCGATGCCGTCTTCAACGAAAATATTCTGCATGTCGGCCAGGCAAACTTCGATTCGAAGATGGACAACCTGTTCCGTGTGACCGCCACCGGAGCCTATCGTTGGATCCACTTCGAAACGAACCTGTTGGGCGACCCCGAGACGATGTTCCAGCTCGGCGACGCCGCTCCGCAAACAGGCACGATCGCCGGACACGTGTACGACGACACCAACGGCAACGGCCGGCTCGACGACGGAGAAACGGGCAAGGCGGGAGAAATCGTCTACCTCGATCTCGACAACGACGGGTACCGAGACCAGGGCACGACCGTCTTCGAGTCGCGGGATACCCCTCAATCGATTCCCGATCCCGGAACGCTCTATTCGACGATCGACGTCACCGGTGTGGGAACCGTGCGCGACTTGAATGTGCGGCTGTATGTCTCCCACACGTATCTTTCGGACTTGACGGTCTCGTTGATCGGTCCCGACGGCACCCGCGTTCAACTGTTCTCGG
Source organism: Thermostilla marina (assembly GCF_054657455.1). Taxonomy (NCBI): domain Bacteria; kingdom Pseudomonadati; phylum Planctomycetota; class Planctomycetia; order Pirellulales; family Thermoguttaceae; genus Thermostilla; species Thermostilla marina. Next base: position 4,122,860 of record NZ_BAAHYR010000001.1, read on the forward strand.
GCATCGGCGGATCGGGGGACAACCTGATCAATACGGTCCTCGACGATCAAGCCGAAATCAGCATCAATCTGGGCAGCGCCCCGTTTACCGGTTCTTTCCGACCCGAAGAAGCCTTGGCGGCATTCAACGGCAAATCGGCCGAGGGAACCTGGACGCTCGAAATCCAAGACAGCGTCTCTTGGGACCAAGGAACTCTAGAAGGCTGGTCGCTGGAATTCGTCGACAACGAACCGTTTACAGTGACGGATGCCACGGGTGCGTACGCATTCGACAATCTGCCCGCGGGCGACTATGTCGTGCGGCACGAGGCGACCGTGGGCACTGAAGACACCGGTTCGACTTCCGGCGGTGTCGCCGTCACGCTGAGTGCGGGTCAGACAATCGCGGGAATCGATTTTTACAATTCCGACGGTGCGGTGCAGGTCGTCGATCTGGGGATGGTCGATTATACCGCGTTGAACGGCGTAACCGGCGACGGCTCGGTATGGTACCGCTTGGAAGCGTCGCACGACGGGATTCTGTCGGTAGCCGTCACCGGCGGCAGCATCGGCACGGCGACGTTGCGGGACGCCCAAGGGAATGCGATCGCCGCCTCGACCTTGTCCGGCAACACGCAGCGGCTCGACTGGATCGTTCAGCAAGGCGAAACGTTCTTCCTCGAGCTTTCCGGCGGCAATGTCGATGCCCGCATTGCGAACCTCGTGTCGGCCGATGCACAAGGCATCGTTCTCTTCGGGACAGCAGGCGACGACCATGTCGACTTGACCATCGGCGACACGGTCGATTTGGTCGTCAACGGGTTCGACTATCGCTACACGCCGAGTGATTTCGGCGGCGGGATTCATTTCGCATTCGATGCCGGCTCAGGAGCCGATTCGGTCGATGTGACCGTGAACCTGGACCACACGGCAACGGCTTCACCGAGCAATTTGTATATCAATGCCGGACAAACGACCGTCGATATGACGGGCGTGGAAGATATCACCCTTCAAGGCGGTGTCGGGTTGGACGTCGTCCACTTGTACGACTCGCCCGGCAACGACGTCTTCACGACCCGGCCCGGTGAGGTCGAATTGACAGGCCCGGGTTACGCCCTGCGGGCGCTGAACTACGATTACGCCCACGGGTACGCGACCGCCGGCGGAACGGACGTCGCCCACATGCTCGATTCGGCCGGCGACGACTCCTTCTATGCCGTGCCCGACTACGCGATCATGCGGGGCAACGGGTTTTACAATCGAGCTAAACATTTCGAATATGTTCACGGGTACCGTTCGACCGGCAATGACGTTGCCGTCCTCGACGGCTCGAACGGCGACGACGGTCTCACCTTCCGGCCCGAGTATGCGATTCTGCGCGGCGACGGATACTACCTGCGGGCAAAGAACTTCGGCAATGTCGTCGTTCGCGGCTGGGGCGGTAATGATTCGGCCGTTCTGATGGGCTCCTCCGGCAACGATTGGCTCACCGCCCGTCCCGGTTCGACGACCTTCAGCGGCGACACGTTCCACCTGACGGTCGATCGGTTCGAAAGCATCTACGCGAACGCCCAGGCGGGAAGCGTCGACGTGGCGATGATCTACGATACCGCCGGAAACGACGTATTCACCGCCCGTCCCGGGTACGGACGTTTGACCGGCACGAATTACTCAGTGACGGTCGCCAACTTCGAATACGTCCACGGATACGGCAGCGGCGGGGTGGACGTCGCTCACCTGTACGACTCGGCAGGAAACGACGTCTTCAACGCCAATCCGACGCAGGGCGTCATGCGAGGAAACGGCTTCTACCTGCGGGCGAAGTACTTCGATTACGTCCATGGGTACGCCGGGGAAGGCGACGACACCGCCTACCTGTACGGCTCGTCCGGCGCCGATTATGCCTACGTGTTGAGCACGCACACGGTCTTTCGCGGAAGCGGGTTCTACAATCGCGCCAAACTGTTCGAGCACGTATATGCGATCGGCGACCGTCATGACAGCGGCCGTATCAACGATTCCAGCAGCAACGACAAAGTAAACGTGCTGGCCGATCGGTTGCAAATCTACTATCCCGGCGCCATGTCGGAGTTGCGAGGATTCGCCTCGTTGGTCGCCGCCTCGACAAACGGCGGTCACGACAGCCGAACGTACTTGAGCGAACCGATGCTCGACCTCCAGTGGACCGGTTCATGGAGCTGAATCACTCTCCCTCGACGCGGCGCGAGAAAGTTCACACCTTCCGCTCGCCCACTGCGCGTTTTCCGGGGAGACACAGCAATCGGTCCACATCGGCGGGAGTTCCTCGCCACGTGTCGCCCTTTTCGGCAAAGTGCCACGCGCGACCGGTGGGAAGCAATCCGTCATCCGCGGGCCACGGCAAAAACGGCTCTCGGCCCAATGCCGTTGCCAGTCGCCTCGAATCGAGTCTTACATCGCCCGCCCGCGGCGGTATCGGTCCCGCGTGATGCCTGGGAATACCGTACAGCAGCTCGGGATCGTAGCCGCCGGTGCGATTGATAATCTGGGCGATTTCGTACAAGCTCAGCGGCCGTGGCCCGCCGGCGTGAAACAGCCCCGACAGGGAACCGCCCAGCACCTCTTCACATACCCGATTGAGACAATCGCAATAGGTCGGCGTTCGAATCTCGTCGTAGTAGAGTGTCGCAGGCCGTCCGGCTGCAAACCGAGACTCGATCCAGTCGATAGCGCCCGCGTGACCGCCGGGACTGCGGCCCATGGGCAACGAGATTCGCAAAACGCAGGCCTGCGGATGCGTGTCGAGCACGATTTTTTCAGCTTCGGCCATCGTCTTGCCGTAGACGGTCACCGGGTCCGGCGGATCGTCTTCCGTGTACGGTTCTCCCTTGTCGCCGGAGAAAACCAGGTCGATCGAAAGCCGCACCAATCGCACGTCCCGCCGAGCAAATCGCAGGAGATTGCGGCACCCTTCGACGTTGATCGTTTGCGCAATACGAGGCTCGAGTTCGCAGGGTTTCAACGCGCAGTTTCCCGCACAATCCAAAACGGCCGCAAATCGACCGCGCCGAAAGAGACGCTCGAGCCCCGGTCCGTCCTCGATGTCGCAAGCCACCGTATCGGGAAGGCGTAACTTCTCGCCCGTAGTACCGAAAATCCCGACGACCTGCCCGGGATATCGACGGACAAAGTACCGAAACGCCTGATACCCGGCCACACCGGCCAACCCCGTCACCAACAAAGGTAACGGCACATCACAAACGGGCGTACTCGGCGACTCGGCACGCAGGTCGGACATCGGTTCGCAGAAACGCATTCGGCACGATTCAGAGGCCGTCTCTTCTCAGACGGCAACGGGCGAGACGTCTATTGTACCGCCTGCGGGCATGTTTGCTCAGATGGGGTTCCGCTTGCCGAAGCCGCGTGGGTCGCCAAAGCCTCAGCCAGTGCCTCGCGGTGGACGGGCTTTGTCAACACCGCGTTGCAACCGGCCTCGAGGGCCTGGCGATGCTTCTCGTCGTCGGTGTGCGCCGTAAGTGCAATGATCGGAAGCGTGTAACCTTCGTGACGCAACCGTCGTGTTGCCTCGCAACCGTCCAGCCGCGGCATTTCCATGTCCATCAACACCAAATCGTACGGTTCACCTTCGGCCTGCGCCTGTCGCACCATTTCGCAGGCAGCAAGGCCGTCGCCGGCTGAATCGACGTCGCCCCCCAAACGTCGCAGAAGATGGGTTACAATCAGCCGGTTGTCTTCGGAATCTTCGACCAGCAATACCTTGCCCGTAAACCGGTTTCCCTGCTCGACTGCATCGGTTTTCGTGCTGCTGTGCTCGAACTTCGCCTCGACGGCCGCCTCGGCTTCGTCCGGCGAAAGGAACGGCACATCACCCAGCGTTCCTGTCGGCAGGCGAAGGCGGAAGGTGCTTCCTTTGCCGGGCTCGCTCCAGGCCGAGAGTTCGCCGCCCAGCAATTCGGCCAGACGTCGGCTGACCGCCAAACCCAATCCCGTGCCGCCGTAGCGTACCGCAGTCTTGTTGTCGGCCTGCTGGAACGGATCGAAAATCCGCTCTAACGCATCCGGTTCGATACCGATCCCGGTGTCGATCACATCGAACAAGAGCGCGCTGCCGTCGGCATCGCCGTGCACGCAGCGGGTCGAAATCGTCACCGAACCTTTGGGCGTAAACTTGACGGCGTTCGACACGAGGTTGAACAAGATCTGGCGTACGCGTAGCACGTCGCTTACGATCCGCTCGGGAACCGGCGTTTCGAACCGGCATTTCAGATCGATGCCCTTTTCGCTCGCCTTCTTGGCGAACGTGGCCGCCACGTCGCCGATCAAATCGCAGACGACGCAGTCGCCCATTTCGATGCGGATCTTCCCGGCATCGGCCTTTGCCACGTCGAGCAGGTCGTTGAGCAATTGCAGCAAGTGCTCGCCGTTTCGCCGGATGGAACGGGCCAATCGCCGCGCCGCCTCGACCTCTTCCGTCTCGAAAAGTTGATCGGCATATCCGATCATCGCGGCCAAGGGGGTGCGCAACTCATGAGCCACGTTCGCCAACACGGCCGACTTGGCTTCTGCCGCGGCAACCGCCGCATCGCGGGCGTCGGTAAGCGCCCATTGCAGCTCTTCCAACGCCGCAATGTGGTTTTGAACGGCAAACTCTTCAAGCTTGCGATGAGAAATGTCGCGGATGATCGCCACTGCTTGGAATCGCTCGCCGCGCGGCACCCGCGAAATGGATACCTCGACAGGGATTTCCTGTCCGTTTTTCGTACGTGCGGTCAACTCGCGAATCGATCCGATCAATGGCCCCTCACCATGCCAGAAGAATGCGGCAAATGCTTGACATGCCGTATCGCGCATTTCCGGCGGCGCCAAAATCGCGTGAGGATCTTTGCCCAAGACGTCCTCGGATCGCCAGCCGAACAGTTCTTCGGCGCCGCGATTCCAAAAAACAATCCGCCCGTTGTCGTCGGCTACGACGATCGCGTCGACGCTCGTCTCTGCGAAACAGCGGAACACCCCCTCGAACGACCGCCATTGCTTCACCTGTTTGGCAATGGTGAAACGGAACTCGTCCTTGGTTCGTTCCAGTTCGCGCTCGGTTGCGGCCGCCTTTTCGAGTTGTTCATCGACGAAGCACTTAGTACGGCGGATCGCGATCGCCGCACCTACGATCAGGGCGCACAATAAGCCGCTGAGCCCCGAGAGGCATACGAACACTTCGGTGCACGCGCCATGATCGGGCCACAACAACCCGATCGTCGACAACACGGCACAGGCGGCGGCCGCGCACACCGCGGTCAAGATGATCGGTTTGACGACCCGACACAAATCATTACGAGCCATGTCCAATCCTTGTCCCGGTTCGATCGCACGAATTTCGGCCGTCGGTTGTTGCGTGACGCATTACGGCACACCGCGCACGACGACGCCGACATCAGCGTTTCTTTCGCTGAAGCAAGCTCGCGATCGGTTGCGACACTCCAGTCATGATCTTTCTCTGCCCTAGGTCAATCACACCGCTACCCGCGCATCGTTGGTGGCTCGCGGCACTGTGGACACTCGTGCGGGCAAGAAAATATAGGATTTTCTCCCCGGCAAGCGGGGTTTTCCGGAACGCATTCCCCTTGCGCCACCCCTCTTTAGAGGGCGAGACCTTCAAATATTCCGGTTCTCAGCGAAAAGATGCATGCCTTCACGCTGCCACCACCCGTGCGAGGGAGTTTGTGCGTCAAGAATTCCGCCTTGACACATCCGGAGAAATTGAGACAATCCCCTCACCCTGAACGGACGGCAGGGCCACGAAGCCGAAGCCGAACTTTCAGGAGCCGTTCCGATCGCGAGGCAAGGATGTCCGCCATCGGACAAGGAATCTAACGCACCAAACGAAAAAATCGGGCAATCGCAAGATGCCGCCCGCCTGGGCAAGGAGGCCTTGGGCGATGCATTCGGGTTCGTCTTCCAGTCCATCGACAACGCTGCGTTCGCTGCTTCCGGAAGCGGACTATTGCGGTGAGAACGTTGCGGTCGCGGGCTGCACCGATGATCCGCGACGCGTGCGGACGGGCGACCTGTTCTTCGCCTCGGCCCGTTCGGCAAACGAATTGCGAAACGCGTTGAGCCAAGCCCTCGCGCGAGGGTGCTCGGCGGTCGTCACCGATTTACCCATCACCGATCTGCCCGTGCCGGTGTGCCGTGTAAGCAATGTCCGCCGGGCATACGGTGAGGCCTGTCACGCCCGCTGGGGACATCCCGCCAAAAAGCTGCGAGTGATCGGCGTGGCCGGCAAGGCAGGAAAAACGACCACCGCCTGCCTGATCGCACGGATCTTGGCCGAGTCGGGTCATTCGGTCGGCATGTTCAGTTCGCTGGGATACTTCGACGGCGAAGAATCCCTCCCGGCGACGACCTCGACCCCCAAACCGCCCGAGCTCGCCCGGAAGTTGGCACAGATGCGCGGCCACGGATGCACACATGTGGTGCTGGAAGTCTCCGATGCCGCCATTGCTCGCGAAGGGCTGGCGGGCATGGAACTGGACGCCTTGTGCCTGACGAACACCTCGGCCTTGATCGAGAACAAAAAGCCGTCGCGAAGCGGGCGATGCAAGCCGCTCGCGGCCGTCGACAATTTGGCCGATGACGGATTCCTGGTCGTCAACAACGACGATCCCGTGTTGCGACGAGCCTTGGCACACATCGACAAAGCGGCCTTGTCGGTCGGCATCGACGCGCCCGCCGAAATCACCGGCACCGAGGTCGAACGCCACTTAGGGGAAGAGACCTTCTTGCTGACCGCCGGCTGGGAAACATTCCCCGTGCGAACGCGTCTGATGGGCCGACACCACATCCACAATTGCTTGGCAGCCGCCGCGGTGGGGCTGGTGTACGGCATTCCGATGGAAACCGTCGTGCGCGGACTGGAACAGGTCGACACCGTCCCCGGCCGTATGCAACCGGTCACCTGCGGCCAACCGTTCGCAGTGTTCATCGATGCGGCAGACACGCCGCAGTCGCTCACACGAGCGATCGATACGGTTCGTGCCGCTACGGAAAAACGACTGATTTGCGTCTTTACGCCGGGGGGTTTGCGTTCCCGGGCCGATGCGTGGGCGAAGGCTTTGGCTTCCGTCGACGTGCCCGTGCTCACGACCGGTTCGCCTCGCGACGACTTTGATCGCCTGTGCGGCGTCGTCGTCCCCGGCATGACCGATCCGAAATCGTTGCGCCGCATCGCCGACCGTGCCGAAGCGATCGCCTGGGCGCTCAACGAGGCCGATGAAGGCGACACCGTGTTGATCGCCGGTCGAGGCCACAAACCGTGGCGTCCGACGGGCGACCATCGACCGTTGATCGACGACTATCAGTTCGCCCGACAGTGGCTGTACCAAGAGGTCGACCTTCGCTGGCCGTTGACTTGATCGACGACAAACCGGGGCCGGAACTCGAATAGGTATCGATTCATCGACATCCAACGAACACCAAGGAGAGACATCAAGCCCAACGCGTGCTAGCGGGAAGTCCCATCGATTGCGTCGCGGTTGCGGGAACGTGACGCAGCCCTCCCTCCTGGGGCCGAAGCAGAATGCTTGTCGGAAATGCGGTTTCTGGGTCGGCCGCTCCGACAGGTGCTTCTCGATGGGGCTTTTTACTGAGCGCCGGGGCGGCTGCACGGTGCCGCCCCGGACCGCTCAGGATTTCTTCGATCGGCTCTCACGTCGAAAACGCTTTAGGGCATTGCTTGGCGTTTTTCGGATTCGGGCACGATCATCGCCCGCACGGTCGCCCCACGAGATCGTAACCGTCGACCTCGCAGATTTCGCACGGCACGATGCGACCGATCTCCAGGTCCTCCCCCGAAACGTACACGACTCCGTCGATCTCGGGCGCGTCGGCATACGTGCGACCGACGAACACGTCTTCCCGCTGCGGAAGCCTGGCGTCCAAAATCACATCCAGCCGCCTTCCCAACTGCCGGCGGTTCCACTCGAACGTGATTTCCTGCTGCACTTCCATCAAATGTGCTTTGCGCGCAGTGACAACTTCCGGCGGCAAATGGTCCCGCATGCGGTCGGCCGGCGTTCCCGGTTCGCGGGAATACTCGAACACCCCCAACCGTTCGAACCGCTGCTGTTTCACGAAGCGGACCAGCTCGCCGAATTCTTCTTCCGTCTCGCCGGGAAAACCGACGATCATCGTCGTCCGCAAGACCAGCCCGTCGATGCGCGACCGCAACTCGCCGATCAATGCCTCGATTTGCGATCGGGTCACACGCCGTTTCATCCGCTTGAGCATGCGGTCGTTGCAATGCTGTAACGGCATGTCCAAATACGGCAGAATCTTAGGGCAACCGGCCAACACTTCGATGAGCCGGTCGTCGATGTACATCGGATACAAGTACATCAACCGAATCCACTCGATCCCGTCGATCTCGGCCAACGGCGGAAGCAGGTCGGCCAGCATCGGCCGACCTTCGAGATCCAAACCGTAATAGGTCAAATCTTGAGCGACCAAGATCAACTCACGCACGCCGTCCTCGGCCAACTCGCGGGCTTCCGCGAGCACCTGATCGATCGGTTTGCTCACGTGTTTGCCGCGAATCAGGGGAATCGCGCAGAACGTGCACAGCCGATCGCAGCCTTCGGAGATCTTCAAATAGGCCAGATGGCGCGGCGTAACCCGCAGGCGATGCGAATCTTCGAGGGCCCGGGTCGGCGCAGGTCGAAAGAGTGTCCGCTGCTCTTCAAGGCCGCGCATCACTCTGCGCGCGATCTGAACGATGTCGTCCCGCGCAAAAACGCCGAGAATCTGATCGACCTCGGGATACATCTCCAACAGCCGCTCGCGATCGCGTTCGGCGAGACACCCCGCGACCACGACTCCGCCCAGCACCCCGTTTCGCTTGAGTTCGAGCATTTCCTCGATCACATGCCGTGATTCGTCGCGGGCGGCCTGGATGAAGCCGCAGGTATTGACGACGACGAAATCGGCCCCTTCGACACGGGGCGAAAAGCGAAAGCCCTCCGTCTCGAGCCGGCCCAACATTCGCTCGGCATCGACGAGATTCTTCGGACAGCCCAAGGCGACGACGCTAAAGCTGGGTACGTGTGCGTTCTCGAACTCGCTCAACGGAATTCCTCATCATCGGAAACCGGCGGATGGACACACCACCCGCCAACAACTACTCGAACTCGTTCACCACGATTCTCAATCGAGTCCTCAACCTTTTGCTATCCTATCCGTCGCCTTCAAGTTGGGTAAGTGGCCATCCGGCCCGGCCCAAAACCGATTGACAGTCACACGGCCGCGGCGATAATATACATATATACACCACTCCAAGAGTCGTGTGAATTGCATTCTGCCGGCGCTCTTCCGTGCGCCGACATAATCCGATGTGCGCGACCGAGCGACATTCGGCCGCGCCGATCTCCGAACGGGGCAGAAGGGGCATGATCGCCGAAGTCACTACTTGGGAGTTTGCGCGCGCCGTCGAAGCAACTGCTGTAGACCTCCTCACCGAGGCAGGGATCGATCGTCCGCCTGTCGACGCCTTCGTGATTGCGAAGCACCTGAACATCACCGTGGTGTTCGACCGACGCCAGTCGGAACGGGCGCGGCTGGTGCGGTTGCACACCGCCGTTTCTCCCGGAAGCGGATCGGGCACAACGGCAAGCTCGACCGCGTACGAACTGGCTGCCTGTTCGGCCTCGGCCCGCACGGAATCGAGGCCGTCAAACCGGCCCGTGATTGCCCTGAAACCCGAGGAACGCCCCGAACGGCTTCATTGGGCCGTCGCCCACGAATTGGGTGAAACGCTCGCTTGGAAGGTATTCGCGCAACTGAGCGCCGACATTCGCGAGGTCACGCCGCATTTGCGGGAAGCGACGGCGAACCGTTTCGCCAACAGCCTCATGCTGCCTGAGCGTTGGTTTTTCGATGATGCCGTTGCGTGCGATTGGGATTTGCCGGTGCTCAAACGGCGTTACACGACGGCAAGTCATGAGTTGATCGCCCGTCGGATGCTCGATCATCCGTCGCCCAAATGGGTCACGATCGTCGATCACGGCCGTATCACCTTTCGGCGAGGCAACGGAGGACGTGTTCCGCGTGCGTTGCTTATCGCCGAGCGCAAATGCTGGGAACGCACGCACACGACGGGAAATCGGACCGCGCTCGCCGGAGAGGGTGTGCGCGTCGTCGCATGGCCCATTCACGAACCCGATTGGAAGCGAGAGATCGTCCTCACCCGGCCGCGAGAAGACGGCGATCCTTGCGACGTGCCTAATTGAGCGACTTTCGGTAGACGTAACCGGCACCGCGTTTGGCGAACCCGACGCGGGTGAGCATTCGCCCGACATATTCGTTCCTTCGATCGACGACTGCATCCACGCAACTGGGGCTGCCTTCGCGTTCAAATCGTTCGCGAAGCTGCGTCAACACCTCGGTCAAGAGGAGGGTCCCGTAGCCTCGGTTCCGCTTGGCCGGCACCACGCGCATATCCAAGATCCCCGTCCGCAACTCGCCGCAGTGATCGCATTCGATTTCGTGGATCATCAAGCCGGCCACGGGCTTTTTCGTACCGGCATCGTACAGGCGAAAACGCATACGGCGAAACTGGGCTTCGCAAGCCGCCTCGAAGCGGGATTTCGGCGCGGGCTCGCTTTCTACCTTCAATTCAACCGTCGCCCGCAAACCCACCAAACGCGGATCGATCGGCCTCACGTACGATTCGAGTTCGCATCGGTACATGTCGACGGTACGCTCGACGGTATATCCGGCCGCCTCGAATGCTTGTCGGGCGACGCGATCGGTTTCTGCGATTCCCGGCATTACGCAGCCGCCGTACAGCCCTGCGTAAAAAGGATGATGCGGCGTGACCAAACCGCCTTCGACTTCTTCGGCACCGCGTTCGGCAAGATATCGCTCACACGCGTTCAGTAAGGCAACCGCGGTTTCGCCGATCGGTTCGTCGGGCATGATCCGGATCATACACACGACGCCCGCGCCACCTCCAACATCTTTGCCCGACTCGTCGGGTGGAAAACCGGCGTGGGCAAAACCGACCGGCAAGTCGTCGCGCACGGCGACGATCAATCCGGCCGGATCGAAAAAGAGATGGCCGAACACCAACCGCTCGAGCATCGCCGGCGACGTCCCGCAGGCCACATCGGCCATTTCGCGGGTCGATTCACGCCAAATACGCGTCAGATGCGGTGGGTCGGTATTACGAAACGTTCGGAGAGTCAGCGACATCGAAACTCGATCGTCGAGGATATTCATGATGTGCGGCCGTCACGCGAAACCGAAGTCGATCAACGACCGATCTCTTTACTAATTCTAGCGCCGAGGCACCTCCCGACCAAGGACGCCCACTCGCAGGAATTCGACGCCTTTCGATCCCGCGTTTGCCGAAAACTATCGCAACGAAAGGACAGCTTCCTTCCCGTGTTTCCACAGCACGAACAAATCCCGGCGCATGAGTACGGCATAAACGGCGACGCCGACGCTCACCTCGACGAGCAACCACAATTCAGGCCTCATCGACACCAACTGTGGCAAACCGATTTTTACGGCGAGTACGATGCCGCCCATCACTCCCGACGCCCACACCGGCCGAAAGCATTCTTTCGCAAGATCCTTGATCGACATTCCTACCGTATGCAGCGCCCACCATAGGTACGGCGAAAAGATTACGACCGCCAGGGTTGCCGTGTAGGCAACGGCCATCCGAACTCCCGCTCCCTCGTGCGGCCCGAAACAAGCCGCCACGAATGCCGCAGTCAGCGCGCCGGCTACGCCGCAGGAAGCGACCGCCAGGCGATCGGCTCGTCCGACCGACGCGTACACGCTTCCCAGGGCGTTCAACACGCCTTGAAAGGGAATCATCACGGCCAGGACCGCCAACATCGTCCCCGCCGCCGCCCAGTTTTTTCCGCCCAATACGAGAATTGCCTCGGGCGCCGTGAGAGCCAGCCCCACGCCGCACGGCATGAGCGACAACGCCAGGAACCGCACAAACGACCGCAGCAGCCGATGATATGCACGTCGATCGTTTTGCGCCCGCGACAAAGCAGGGAGCATGATGCCGGTCAACGGCGTCACGATGGTGTGCACGGGTTTCATGGCCAAATTGAAGGCCTGACCGTACAACCCCAACACCGAAGCGCCGAAAAAGTGACCGACCAGCGCCTTGTCGATGTTCGTCGACAAAAAGAACATCAAGCTGCTGAGCGTATAATTCGTACCGAACCGCAACAGTCGCCGCGTGCCCGCTCGAAACAGTCGCAGCCGCGGCCGCCACGGCTCGAACCACCACGCCAAAGCGGCCAGGGTGACGAGCTCGGCATATTGCTGCGTAACGAGCGCCCACACACCGCCGATCGACCAAGCGACGGCCACCGCCGCCACCCCGCCTACCAGTTGACTGAGCACGCGCAATACCGCCAACACACCCAGTCTCAATCGACGTTGCAAAAGCGCCTGATGTTGCAATCCCACCGCGGTGACGACCGTCGTCCCGGCCATCGCCCACGCCACCGGCGCGACTCGCGGCTCATGGTAGAAAACCGCCAACAGCGGCGCCGAGCAGGCTATCGCCAGTGCCGTGACGCCGCCGAGAATCTGGTTCATCCAGAATAGGGCCGAAAGCTGATCCTCGGTCAGCTTTTCATCCTGCACGGCGGCGACATCCAACCCCGAGGTGAGAAAAATTCGCGCCAGCGCCACCGGCACGAGCACCATTCCCAACAGTCCGTAAGGGACGTTTCCCACCCAGCGATAGAGAATCGCCAGAATCAGAAATCCCCAAACCTGCGAAGCGACCTGCGCGCAGGCAATCCACGTGCCGCCTCGGCGGACTCGCTGCGTGATCTGGTGCTCGTCTCGAGGATGGTCCACGTCGCGTTTCGGCCTCGAAAGTCTTGCCGCAAGTTTCACGGCTCGGCCAGGATTGCCCGTACGCTAAAGGATGGCATGCCGATGGAAGCGCGACAAGGACGGTTCAAGAAGCGACAGTTCCGAGCCCGTCGACGGCAGGGCGCTTCCGGTTTGCGCATGTCGGACGCCGAAACCGATGATCGACGTCTCCGTGCAATCCATCCGGCTCAATCGAGTAGACCGTTGCGATAGGCGACCGAGATCAGTTCCACGGTGCGTTTGACCCCGAGTTTGCGCATCATGTGCGTCTTGTGGTTGTCGACGGTACTCGTCGACAATTGCAACTCCTCGGCACATTCCCGCAACGTTTTGCCCCGTGCGAGATGGAACAAGACTTCGAGCTCCCGGTGGGTCAATCGCCCCAGCAAGTCGCGGTCGGGCGGAACGATGAACATGGGCCCGCGAGGCGTCATTCGCACAACCGAGTTGGTACACGGACAATACGCATAGCGCCCGTCCATCACCCGTTCGACGGCCGTCATCAAGTGCTCGAACTCGGCCCGCTTGGTCCAGTAACCGTACACCTGAAGCTGAACTGCCGCCCGCACGTGCAACAAAGAGAATTCTTCATCGAGGATCAATACGCGGGCGCTTTCGCGTGCCGCGCGCAGACGTCGTGGAATATCGAACGGCGTGCCGTCGGGCATCCGCGGTGCGGTGAAGACGACATCGAAATCGCTCGACTTCAGAACATCGACGGCCTCGCGCACCGTCCCCGCAGCGACAGCCTCATCGACCCCGGGGCGTTCCCGACACAATGCTGTAACGGCCTCACGAAACAGGGTCTGGCTGTCAACGAAGAGAATCCTGCGGCCTGATCCCACGTGCCTGCTCCTTGCCCTCAGTCCATCCCCTCCAACAACAAGTATACTCTAAAACGGGGCAGGAAAATGGCACTTCACGGCGTTTTTTTGGAGCTTTTATGGCCCCTGATTGTGCAATTTCAACAGAAATTACCGCCAGAACATGGGGTATTCACACTCCCAACCCCTCTTTTAGCGAAACAACGGCAACCATAAGCCAATATAGCGGCTCGACTACCCCATTAGTAGTGCACAGCTTATGGCTAGATCACACCCCGCCATCGAAGGAGGCTTCGTAAGCACTGTTCGCAGCCGGCGGTACACCGAGAGGAGGAAAAAGACACCGCCGACCTATTGACGGACACTTGCGAATTGTGAACCACCGTAGGGACCTTTGAGACGCGGACACACTCTCGCCCCAATCCCCAAGTACGGCGTGCAACGCGACGAGCCGGCTATTTCCCGCTTTTGCCGAACATCTTCAGAAGGCCGCCCAAGCCGGAACTCTTCTTCTTGGCCTCGGCCACCTGGGCGGGGTCGTCGGCACACAACGCCACGGCCAGGTCGTTGATTTGTTGGGTAATGTTGGCCTTCGGCGCGTGCTGGATGAGCGGTACACCGTTGTTGCGGGCTTCGCTGACCGTGCGATAGTCGTTGGGAATCTGCCAGAAGATTTCCCGGCCGATCGTCTCTTGCGCCTTTTTCGCGTTGATTTGTCCGGAGTCCAACCCGGCGCGATTGACGATCACACGAACTTTGTCGACCATTCCTTCCATGTTCTGGAACGACATCAATAGTCGAACGACGTTCCGCAGACACGGCAGGTCGAGTTGTGTGACCAACACGATGTGTTGCGCCATCTCGAGCGCCACCATGTCGATCGGAGTGAAACTCTTCGAGAGGTCGACGACCAGGTGCGTAAAGCTCGCCTTGAGCAAGCCGATGACGCGCTGCAAATCGTCGGGCGCCACGAGACTCACGTCTTCCAGTTGCACCGGTCGCGGCAGGAGGAACAAGCCCGACGAGTGCTTGGTGAGCGATCGCTTCAACAGCGAATAATCCAAGCGTGTGACGTTTTGGGCCACGTCGACGATCGTGTAGTCGGGAATGGTATCCAAGAGCACGTCGGCATCGCCCAGGCAAAAGTCGAGATCGACCAGGGCAACGGTGTTCTTTTCGTCGGCCGCCAGGGCACAGCCCAGATTGACCGCGATGGTGCTGCAACCGACGCCGCCGGTCGCTCCGGCCACGGCGATGACCTGCGAGCTTCGCGCCCGCTTTTCCCCGCTGCCGAAACGTCGTTCGCTGATTCGCCCCAAGGCGGCCAGCAGGTCGTCCAAGCGAATGGGAAGCGGCAGGAATTCTTTGGCCCCCGCCCGCATCGCCTGAAGGATGATGTTCCCGTCGGACGACGAGCTGACGACCAACACCGCGCAGTCGGGCGCTTGCTGACTCAGACGAGCGACCAGGTCGAGCCCCTTTTGCGGGTCGGCATCGATCGCCACGACGCCGATGTCGGGCGTCGTCTGAGTGATCACGTCGCAAAAGAATTCGTAACGCGAGCACTCCGCCTCGAGCCAAATCATATCCATGCCCAACAAAAGCTTTTTCAGCTCTTCGCGAGTGCGATCGTTGGGGTCGACGATGGCGAGGCGCAGTACGTTGCTCATGGCTGTTTCGTCAAATACGAGGAAAAGGGCGAACGCGGCACGGCTCGCCCGAGGACACATCCTGCACGCCGCGGAAGACGTCGCGGCGCGGTAGCTCATCCTGTCGTCAAAGTCTCGGTAAACCTACTGAATTATGGCACACAAAATTCAGCGGGCGCCTTCGTATCCGACCGGACCGATGAATCCGGGCAGTTTCTGCGGAGACGACGACTCGTTCCGGTTTTGACGATCGGAAGAGGTTTGCGGCTTGCTCTGCGCTTGCGACGCCGGATGAATCACTCCCGGCTTTGCCGACGCCTGCGGATCGACCGGTTTGACGGTCAATCCCTGGGGTGTGATGTCGAGCATTTGGCCTCCGCCTCCGGCTCCTTTTTCGCCGGCGGGCGAACCGGGCGGACAGCATCTCGGCGTCTCGATGTATCCCTTGAAATACAGCTCGCCGTCGGTCGGGCTCGCCGTCTGCGTCCCCGGCCCGCAGGGCGGCACTTCTTCGGGATCCATGGCGTCGACGAGTTCGGGCGTAACCAAGATGAGCAATTCGACTTCGTTTTGCCGCTCCATGACCTTGCGGAAGGCCATGCCCAAGTACGGCACGTCCGAAACCCACGGCAGCCCGCGACGTTCGGCTTCGGTGCGTGTTTGAACCAAACCGGCAATCGCCAATGTTTGACCGGCCTGCATTTCGACCCCCGTGTCGACCTCGCGGACGCGAAGGCCCGGCACCGTCGTCGAGTTGATGGTCACGCTGCGGGCGCTGTCGATTTCACTTACCCGCGGCCGTACCTCCAACCGAATTCGGCCGTTGCCCAGCACGATAGGCACGAAGTCGACCTGTGTCCCGTATTTCTTGTATTCGATCGAAACCGTCCCGAGGCTTTGCGGTACGAGAATGGGAAACTCACCCCCGACCTGGAAGAACGCGGGCCGACCGCTCACGGTAACCAACGTCGGCTCGGCCAATACCTTCATCAGGTTGTCTTGCCGCAACGCTTCCAACACGCCGAAGAAGGCGCTGCCGCCGTCGATCACGCTGAAAGCGAACGTCTCGCCGCCCGAGGTGACCGCCGAGATCGGATTGTCGATCACGATGCCCACCGACGGATCGTACGACGTTTGGGCCGGATTTACCGCGCTCAGAAGCCCCGACGGACTCGACCGCACCGTGCTGTTTCCCGAGATTTGGCCCCAATCGAACCCCAGTTCCCGGAGCTTCGTCCGCGACACTTCCATGACTTTTACGTGAAGCAACACTTCATGCACGCCGCCGACGGTCAAGTTCGAAATAACCTTGGGATAATACTCTTCGGCGATTTGCATGATGCGCGGAATATGCTCTTGCTGATCGACGTAACCCGACAACAACACGCCGCTGGAGATCGGAATCACCTCGATCGAGGCATTCGGAAATTGCGACTTCAGCAGTAGGCTCAACTCGCGGGCGTCGCCGAAGACGATGACATCGACCGTGTAGATACGGCCGTCTTCGTCCCAGAAATTGACCTGCGTGACCCCGGCCTTCTTGGCGAAGACTTGGACCTGGTTGGGCGAAAGCGCCGTCAGTTCCAAGATCTCGGGGTTGTTCACCTGCGCCTGCGGGATGCGCTTCTCTAGCGTGATGATGCGGCTGGAATTGACGGTAATCTCCAACCGCTGCATCGACGAGGTGACCTTGAACACCGCACTGTTCCCCGTCTGCAAGGCGGGTGTTACGGTGTTCCCCGGCGGCTGCGGAGCGGGATTCTGTGCGTGCAGCCATTGTCGACCGCCCCAGAATGCGGCCCAGACAAGCACGATCGCCGTCAGTCGTCCAATTCGTTTCATCATCCTTGACCATCCTTGCATGGCAGGGTGAACCGTCGTCTCGTCCAACGGATGACGGGTCTATCGTCCGTGATCGGCACACACCGTGTTCGGTGCCCGCTGCGCGATCCAAATGCAATTACGGCTTCCGCCGTTGCCTTCGCAAATCAAGCGGAATTGTCGGTTTCTATTACACGACCGCGATCGCTGATAAACGAATCTCAGTCGCCCTGTTCGGGGCCGATCAACGGTTCAGGTTCAGGCTCAGGTTCCGGCTCGGGCTCGGGCACGAGGGGAGCATCGCCGCCGGCGAAGGGATCCGAGACGCCCCCCGTCTCGGCGCCGCCGGTTGCGTATTCGTCCACCACCCGCCAGCGTTTCTCACCATCACCGGTCGGACCAATCGCTTCCTCGGCTTCCAATGTCACGTCGCTGACCACGGGCCCCGAAATCACACGAATCGCCCAACGATCCGGCGTCGGCGGCAGAACCGGCGTCGGTTGCGGCGTCGGTTCCGATTGACCGGCCAGCAAACGGTTCATGAACTCTTCGCCGGGCAGCTTCTCGTCGTCCGAATTGCCTTCGCTCGACTTCTCACCCAACAACTCGGTCGGTTCGACGCCGGGCGTCGAGGTCGTCTCTTCATCACCCAAACCGCGAAGCACCAGCCTGATGTTGCCCAACTCGCTGGCGGCGGTCAGCATCTCGGCCTGCTCGGGCTTTACGAGCAACGAAACCGTCTTGGCGGTCGTCGGTGCACTCGTCTCTTCGTCCTCGGGCGTAATGACGTACTTGTCGTCGACGGCAAACACACGGATATTCTGGAGGATCGTGCGAGTCACGCTCTTCATGATCCCCTTGGCCGGGTTGGCCGCGAAGTGAACCACGACGTCGACCCGGTCACTGGGCCGAATGATCGCCGCACTACCGCTGACCGCATCGACTTTGACGGCCACCACGCGGTATCCCCGCGGAATCAGCGGCGCCGCCCCGGCATCGACCGCCCCTTTCTCCAAGAGTTGGTCTTCGAGCAAGGGCGAGCCTTTGTAGATTTTCGTCTTGGTTCGCCGGCCTTCGACCTCGGCGAGATCGGTCAATGCGCCTTCGGGTACCTTGTCCTTGGGCCACTCTTCAAGCTTGACCTGCTCCTTGGCGACCGCGTCGCCCATGCCGATGTTGTCGACGGCAACGACGATCGAGGTCATCTCCTCGGAAGCCGGCGTAGGATCGGCATCTTTCTTGGCCATCACTTGCGTGATACTGATGGCCGCCACCAGGCCGCATCCCAAGGCCATGACCAGAAGTACGATCGACTTGGCTCGCATAGGTTCCCGTCCCCGTTTCCCGACCCTTCATGATATTGACGAGGGCCGCTTCCACGGTCTGTCGGCATCCTCCCGACCGTGTGTGTTCGCGTTGAAACGGTGTCCTCCGTGATGTTCCGTCGTATCCGATTCTCAATCGCACAGATCCGCCCGGCGGCGTCTTCCACTGTTCGGCCGCGGGGACGTTTCCAATTGTCCGTCGGTCGATGATCCCGCCGGCTCAACAGCAAAGCGGGAGCGGTGTTTCCCTTATCCCGAATGTCGGGATTTATTGGACCGTTTCCCGGCGCATCACCGTCGTTGCGCTGAGATTGGTCCCGCCAAGAAACATTGGCGATGGAAGCCAACTAACTTGACTAAAAGGCACCGACACGGAAACCGTGACCGGCTCGCCATAACCCGCATCACTAGGCGGATCCGGATCAACCGTTATATTCGCACCGTTGATCGCGGCACTGGTGAGGTACGTGTTGACGGTATCCACCACGTCGTCGGTCGTCGTACCGTCCAAAACGGCCACGCGAGCCCCTTCCCGCGACGCGTTGGTAATGATCTGTTGGACCATGATCATGCGTCCAAACTCGATCATCCCCAACAACAGCAGGAAGAAGACCGGGGCCACAATGGCGAATTCGACGACTGCGGCACCTCGTCGTTGTTTTCGGCACAACCGACAAAGTTTCTCCAGTTTATGTGACCAGACGTCCTTGATTTTGCCTGCAAAACGACGGGCAACGTCGGGCTTCAGGGAGATCACTCCCCGCGGAAAAGCCTGTGGCCTGGAGAATCTCATGGTGCACCTCGCAACACATCGACCTGGAACGAAAAGACGAGCTCCCGTTGCCGAGGGCGCCGCAGTTCGTACCGTTCGACCGACACGACCTCGCGGCACCGACGATTCGTTTCTATCCCCTTGAATGCCTCTCGATTTTCAAATTGGGAAAAGCATGCCCGTAAAGGCAAAATAGGCAATCGTTCCGATCGCGATCGGAATCCCGTAGGGCAGCAGCATCATGCGCGGTTTGCGTTCGGCGGCAATGGCGGCCAGCTTTTCGGGATCGCGGATATAGAAGATCTCCATCAAGATGCCGAAAAACTGACTTTGGTGATGCCGCCATTTTCCCTTGACCAGGACCATGATGACGGCCAGCACCGCCCCGACGATCGCCGAGATCGCAAACGCCCAAAGCGTGTGCGTCATGCCGACCCAGGCCCCGACGCCGGCAAGCAGTTTGACGTCACCGGCTCCCATGCCGCCGATGGCGTAGGCGGGCAAAAGCAGTCCCAAACCGACGGCCGTTCCGAGCAAGCTCCACCCCAGCCCCGACCAGCCGAACATCACGCCCGAGGCGATCCACCCCGAAACGATCAAGGGAAAGGTAATCCAGTTGGGCACTTTCAATTGTCGTCCGTCGATCCATGCGGCCACAACGAGCGTGACGGTCACGAACCAACAGACCGCCCACACCGGCCAGTGAGCATTCGTGCTCGCTACGAGGCTGTCCAACATCGTGCAAACTCCATCAGCAAGTTACGTGACGACTTTTCGCCGGTCGGGCCGGAAACGGCTGATTTCGGCGCACTCGCCCCGACGGCGCAAACTTCTCTCCACCAAAACTCTAAGACACAAAATGGACGGGCGAGCGAATATAGAAAAACTGAACCATCTTTTCCTGGCCTTGAGGCCGCACAAGCGTCCCCCTCCTGGGAGGGCCAACGGCTCCGAGACGGAATAACAAGCCAAGAAAAAGAAAGCGGCTCCCTCGTAGTCGGCGATCGAGGGAGCCGGCGTATGGTTTGAATCAGCCCAAGGTCGACGGACCAGGCTGGACGATGTCACGTCCTCACGAAGCGCTGATGGACGATTCCACCTCTTCGAACGTCGCGTTCGCGGCGGTACCCAACGAGGAGATCGCCGTGAGGCAGACCACCACGATCAAGGCCAGCATGACGGCGTATTCAACGGCGGTCGGGCCATCTTCGGATTCGAGGAAACGACGAACTTTTTGAGCGAACAACTTCATTGGTTCCTCCATCAAGGAATTTGGGCCGGAGATCGATAAGTGGCGGTTCTCCGGTAAACCGAGAAAAGGGGGATCTTTTCGGTACGACGACGCTCCGATCACTCGCAACGCCGCAGGCCTGCGCGGTACCGATAAGATCCCGACACACCCGAAACGCTTGTGCCTCATCCTCGTCTCGGCGTCGAAACGCCCAAACGTCCTCAGGGAGGGTTCGCCACACAGGTGGTCGGAACGCCTCGGCCCGGTACACGCCGGACACGCCATCCCTTCGGCAGCCAGGCTACCGTCCCACGCGGGCCGGCCCTTGGCTTTGCGCCCCGGCCTTACGACCGGTTTGCCTTTATCGAGGATGAAAGGCGGCAGGCCTTTCTCCGGCTCACCGGCGGTCACGCGACCGCAACCGGCTCGCCGGTCGGGCGACCTCGCGGCCGCCCTCGGACTCGGGTCGCTTTCGCTTCCCGCTTCCGTAATGAACACTAGGTCAAGAACCGCCGATGTCAAACTGCTGGCTTTAGAAAAAACAGGCAATCTTGTGCAGTGACACGGCGCCTCCATGTCCTGGCGGACGGCTCGTATCGATTCCAACACCTATGCGGACCTCCCACGATGGGATTCGCCGGTCTGCGCTGGCTTCCCCCCGGCCACCTGATATGATGGGGCGGAACGACCAAGCGATTTGCCGGGCACAAACGCGATTTTTCACCTGCAACTCTTCGGAAAGACGCCGACTTTTGCCATGTCCGATCAACATCTTGCCTTCGACGTCGACGTCGCCGGCATCATCGACTTGATGGGAACATCGCTTTACTCGCGGCCGGAAGTGGCCGTGAGGGAGCTGATCCAAAACGCCCACGACGCCGTCATGCGCCGACGGCAAATCGACATCGAATATCACGGCCGAATCGACGTTCGCCGCCATCCGAAGGAAGAACGTCTCGAGTTTTCCGACGACGGAATCGGTCTGACGATGGACGAGGCGCGTCGTTATCTCGGCACGTTGGGAGCCGGGGCCACCGGTGCCCTCAAGCGTGCCGAAGGCGAATCGGTCGAAGGCGAGCTGATCGGTCAATTCGGCGTCGGCTTGTTCAGTGCGTTCTTGATCGCCGATCGGATCGTCGTCGAAACCCGCAAGCAAGACGAACCGCCGGTCCGTTGGGAAGCCGACCTGAAATCGGGAATTCGCGTCGGCCCGGGTTCGCGCGACGAACCGGGCACGACCGTGCTCGTCGACTTGAAGCCCAACTTCACCTACTTCGCGTCCGACGAAAAATCGCTCGAATCGGCGATCGTTCATTACGCCGACTTTCTGCCGATCCCGATCCACATCGACGATCGTCCTCAACGGGCGAACGTTGCGGCCGCGGCATGGCTCGACCCCACCCCGGACCTTCAAGCCGTCGAACTGGAACTCGAAAACATCTTTCAGGAACGCGCGCTACACGTGTTCAGCGTGCAAACGACCTCGCCCACCACGGTCAAAGGCGCACTGTACGTCACACCGCAGCGCACGTTGCATGCGGGATCGGATCCCGGTGTGGTCGTGACGGTGAACCGCATGGTGATCTCGCGGAGTCTATACGGCTTGATGCCGCCGTGGGCGGCGTTCGTGCGAGGAATCGTCGAGCTTTCCGACTGTCAACCGACGACCAGTCGAGAAAGTCTCATTTACAATGTGCACGTGCGGCAGGTGCAATCGGTTCTCGAAGAATCGATCTTGGCCGAGTTGTTCGATCTCGAGCAACGCGACCGCGACAAATTGCGGATGCTGGTCGACTGGCATCGCTACGCATTTGCCGGAGCCGCGTTGGACCATCCCAAGCTCCGGGAACTCCTCACCCGCAATTACCTGTTTGCGACCTCGCAAGGCGATCTTCCCTTCGACGAAATTCTGTCGCGCTGCCGCGGCAACGCGCTCGCCGAATCGGAATGTGATTGCATCGTCTGGAGCAACACGAACCGTCGTCAAGAAGGTCTGCTCAACAGTCTCTTTCAGGCTTTGCCGTTTCCGTGCGTCCATGCCGTGCGGGCGTTCGAGCACCTTTTGCTGGAGCAGATGGCTTCCGATGCCGCGGCCCGGCACACGGCAGTCATGTTGCGTCCGGCCTCTCCGGCGTCGCCTTCGTTCGCCGAAACCGTACTGGGACTCCGCGAGCTCGAACCCGTTGCAGATCGGTGGCAGGCATTCCTCGGAAACGATGAAACCAACGTGTACATCGGCGAAGGCCGAACCCGCACGCCGGTGTACGTATTTCCTTCGGACGGCCCGCAACTCGAACGGACGTTTCGGCAACTACGAACGCAAGGCAAGATCCCTTCTGCCTTCCAAAAACTGATCGATCGCCACGTCGAAGCCAAACCGGCGGAACAGCGAAAACATCAGGTGGTACTCAACCGTTCGAACGAACTCGTCCGCAAGGCACTCGACCAACGGCCGGGCATGCCGCTGCCGGCCGTACTGCGATTGATGGTCTATCACTCCTTGACCGCCGCGGGAGTCCCGCTGGACGAAAAAGCCCATGATTTGATGCAAGACGATCTGGCCTGGATAGCCGAAGCCCTTCAAGGTCGTCGCGACGGCGAATCCCCCCAATAAGAACGAAAACGTGAAACGGCACGGTTCTTTTCTTGCTCCGGCCGTCCCCATTCAGATAATGAACGTGCCGATCGTGTCGCGTTCATGCTTTGCGAGGACGCGATTCGCTCTCGCGAAGTCGAATCACCGGGCCCCCAAAAGCGACGAGGAAACACTCGAATGGACGACTCTCAATTCGACGTCTACACCGAGCGCGTGTCGCAGCATTACCTTGCTTCCCGCATGCACAGCGCGTTCACGATCGCCGAAGAGATGAAAGCGCTGGCTCATTCGGAGCGAGCTCTCATTCCGTATCTGACGGCCAATTTCTACTTGATGAACGCAGCTCAATCGCTGTACGAACCCGAACCGGGGCGTCAAGCGGCCGTCGAAAACATCGGGTTCTTGGAATCGAAGGAAGAAGCCTACCAGTTCGATCCGCAGCTTTCCGAAGACGAATACGCCTACACGGTGCAGTGGATGACGGCCTGCTCCTACGACAACCTGGCCAAGCACGTGGCGGCGGTAAGCGGCTACAACTCGCCCGATTTGCAGGACATCGTCGAAGAGGGCTTCAACGTCTGTCACCGCACGGGCAAGACCGACTGCATCAGTTGCTTTCGGGAATATGCCGTTTCGGTCTACCGCGAGGGCGGCGATCTTGTGATGGCGGTCGAGAATGCGCGTCGCGTGGCCGCGCATCCGCCGGGCACGCAAAACGGTGATCGGCGATTCGTGGGGGCTCGCGACGTCGTCATGCTGTTGACCGAAGCAGGCCGTCTGCGGGATGCCGTCGATGCGGTTCACGACATGTGGACACTGGTCGACTCGTACCACGCAACCGTCGAAGCACGAATCACGTCGCGTGCGGCTACCGACATGCTTGCCCTTTTGTGGGGCGATCCGGACCAGGTACGACGCTTCGTCCCCGAAAACTACCGCGAACTTAAATGGGAGAATCTGCCCTCCGTCGAAGAAAACCCGTATTTGAATTTGGTCGTCGATCAGGCCGCAGCCGCCGAAGCCTTTTGCGCAGGCGATTTCGACAAGGCCGCCGAAATCCTCCAAACGTGGGCCGATCGTCTCAAACCGCGCCGCATCCACGGAGATCGCTGTGAGGTTCTCGTGCGCCTGGCCAACGTGTACGTAGCCAAAGGCGATCGCGAGGCCGCGCAACGCATCGCGGACGAACTCTATGCCGAAGCATCACCGGCGCGAAGCTATCTATATATCGATCGTGTTCGTCGATTACTCGACGGGCGAGTGCCGCCTACGCCGATCGGTCTTCTTGAATCTCCCGACGAAGGACCGTATGCGAAAAGCGGCGTCGTCTCGGGAACGGCGGTCGGCGACTCCGCTCCTTCGACGGACACACCGGAGGCCGCAACAACGTCCCCCGACGAAGAAAAGTCGCCGGGATGGTATCCGCAATGCGATGAATTCGATCGCGTTTATCGCAGCCTGCACGAAAAAACGATCGAAGAAGCCGCACAAACCGCGTCTGAGATGTTGGATCAAGTCCTGGCGGTCGATTGGCGGTCATTCGAAGATCCGAATTCGGTTGCCGTCACTTTGTATTTCGCGGGCGCGTTCGCGCGATTGGCCGACCGGTTGCCGGAGGCCTGGCAATTGGCGCAAGAGATGCACGCAACCCTGCCGGAAGCCCCCGCCCTCCTCAACATCGTTGCCTTCCTTGGTTCGTTGATGCGATCCCAGGCCGAAGCGAACGACGAAGATCCCGACGCGATCATCGACAAGGACCGACTCGAAAGCTGGTTCCGCACCTCGCTCGAAAGGAAACCGCACGGGTCGGGGCATTTTACTCGCGCCGGATTGTTCTTCCTCGAAAACGGCGCGTTGGACGATGCGGAATGGTGTTTTTCGCGAGCGATCGCCGAAGATCGGACAAACGTCACGGCAGCCCTCATTCTCGCCCGCATCTACATGCAAAAAGAACGCGGCGGAGACGCATTGGTGCTGTTGGACGAGACAATCCGAGCCGGTGCGCGCGAGCTTGAGTTGTTCGACTTAGCCGGTTACCTGGCCTACAGCATGGATCGTTTCACCGAAGCAGCCACCTATCTGAAGTTCTACTTTGCGTTAGGCGGCAACGATCCCTGGCAACGTTATTCATATGTCCGATCTCTCTTGGCGTTGGATCAA
Source organism: Thermostilla marina (assembly GCF_054657455.1). Classification (NCBI taxonomy): domain Bacteria; kingdom Pseudomonadati; phylum Planctomycetota; class Planctomycetia; order Pirellulales; family Thermoguttaceae; genus Thermostilla; species Thermostilla marina. The sequence goes on from NZ_BAAHYR010000001.1 coordinate 4,148,119, forward strand.
CCGGAAAAAGCCGCCGAGGTGCTGGAAGAGCTGAATCCGGAAGATGTCGGCGACTTCGCGTATTTGACAGCCAAAGCGTGGCTGGCGTCCTATGAATCAAAACGTGAATTTCGGGATTTCGCCGCTCAGGTGATGCACATTCCCTTATATACCGTCGAGCGTTTGACCCGCGCGGGCGTGCGGGACTGTCTCGAATGCCTTCGCAAGGTCGCTGCGAAGCTGAACGACACCGACTTGGAGGACGTGATTTTTCACCGGCTGATCGCGGCAAACCTGGCTGCCCCCGAGCTGTTCGAGCCGTTTCGCATGCAGCGTCCCTCGCAAACGAACCTGAATTACTATGTTTGCGCGGTACAGCAGGAACTCGGGAACGATTGGAAAACGTATCCTGAACGATTCGCCGACGAAGAAGACTGGACCGCCTACGTCACGTACTGGGGTGTACTGGCTCGCCATCCCGAAGAAGCCGAAGCCTACGTGCAAGAGATGCAAGGAAGGGCCTACGACGGCGCCCCACGAACCTTCTTGGCCTGCGAATTGCAAGACACCGATTTTGCGGATCATCCGGGCGTCGTGTGGCAAGGTCGGCGCGAACCGGCCGAGGATCGACAAGAGGAATAGCGACGCTCTGGTTGCGTGCGAAAATTGCCGGATTCGCGTTCGTCTGCTACGATGACTAGCGATCCAATGAGCTGGTGAGCGACCGCTCTCTCCGGAAGCAGGGCAGACGGCGCTTGGTCGCCGTGTAGGCCCCGGAGCGGTCAACTCCGCGTGATTCGTTGCGTCCACCTTTTCGAGAAGGCATACCTCGATGGCCCGATACCAAGCCGTCCTGATCGACCGCCCCGCAAACTGGCATCCGAACTCGTTCGACGACGTCCCGTATCACCCCGGTCCGCCGATCGGCGTACTTACAGAGGGCGAAGCGTTCTTCGATGTGCTTCGCGCCGCGATCGAATACAACCGTCGCGCCACGGACGACGGCGAAAAGAAATGGGCCGTGGTCGTCGATCCCGACGGAAAAGGTCAATTGCTGGCCCAAGGCCGGGTATGCACCCCCTTGCGATACCAGATCGCCAGCATTTGGTGGCCTTCGGGCTGGGAACCTCAATCACCGCTCGACGTTCCCAACTGCGTGTGCCGCGAGCAAAACGCAATCCAAGACAAAACCATGAGTTACGAACAGGCGGTCGCCACGATGGAAGGCCTCAATCGCCAAGCCATCGATCGAGCGGGCGCCTATTGGTATGTGATTATTGCCGCCGAGAACGAACCGATTTCGCGGACGGTCACGTTCGAACCGCCATGTCGGCAAACAACCATCGAGGTCCGTCAATTGCACATCGCGGAACCCGCCTCGGGAGGGGGGCGAGGCAATTGCGATCACTGTCCCGCCCGCGCCGTGGACTGCCCGGTCGTTCCCGAAGCCACTTAGAAACGACACAAGTCCCTTATTAGCAAACACTTACATCCGCTGCACGATTCATCGCGAGGCAATTCGCAGCCAACTCCGTGGGGGCGATTACAGTGCCGCGGGAGGGTGTTCACCGGCCGTTCCGGAGGAAGTATTGCCTCAGAAGACGGTCTCTTTCGGGATTTTTCGTTTACCAAGTCCATCCGTTTTACGTAAAATGATATTAGGGTGACACGGAAGGAGTACGGTTTCGCGCCTGTACGCACCTAGCTGAGGCGCTTCGAGGATGTCCCTTGGCGTGCGTACTCCTTTGCTGCCTTCTGAGAATGGATGGTCGAGGTATGCTGATTCTTTCCCGAAAGACGAACGAGCAGATCGTCATCGGCGACAACATCGTCGTCACCGTGGTCGCCGTTCGCGGCGGCAACGTTCGCCTAGGTGTCGATGCACCGCGGGATGTGCAAGTTCATCGTCGCGAGGTGTATGACGCTATCAAGGCTCAAGAGTCGCAAAAGGTCGCCGGCGGCGCTGAAGGTTGCGGCAACGACGACTGAGAAGCGTCTTTCTCTGCGATATTCCCCAAGGGACGGCGCCTCGAAGTTCCGCTCGCCGACTTTATTACGTGCAAGCGAATAAAGCTTTGCTTATCTCGCAGCCTCCTTCGACACACGCCGATTCAGCGGCGTGATCGGCGACGTCGAAACACGGCTCTCGCCTGTTCGATGGCCTCTCCGAGGCGTTCGACCTCTTCCGGCGTGTTGTAGAAATAGAAACTTGCGCGCGCTGTGGCCGCCACACCGTAGCGTTCGTGTAGAGGTTGCGCGCAATGATGTCCTGCCCGCACGGCCACACCTTGCCGGTCGAGCAGTTGGGCAACGTCGTGCGCATGGACCCCCTCGACCAGAAAACTGACGATGCCCGCCTTGTGTTCCGGTGACGGACCGAAAATGCGAATGCCGCCTAGGGCCTGGAACATTTCGTGCGTCTTTTCGACCAACTGCCGCTCGTGGGCGGCGATCCGATCGAAGCCGAGCCGTTCCAGGTAGGCGATCGCCGGAGTCATCCCGATCGCAGGCACGATCGGCGGGGTTCCCGCTTCGAATCGGCTGGGCAGGTCGCCGGGCGTGAACCGGTCGAGATACACGTCACGAATCATGCTGCCGCCGCCCATAAACGGCGGCATCGCGTCCAGCAGTTCGCGTTTCGCGTAGAGAAACCCGATTCCTGAGGGGCCTAACATCTTATGTCCGCCGGCCGCCAAAAAATCGACGTCCCATGCCTGCACATCGGTCCTTTGGTGGGGGACGCCCTGCGCCCCGTCGACCAGCACCAGGGCACCGGCCTCGTGGGCGATGGAAACCATCTCGGAAATCGGGTTCACTGTTCCGAGTACGTTCGAAACCGCGGTCACGGCCACTAACTTCGTGCGATCGGTAATCCGCCGGCCGAACTCGTCCAATTCGATGCGGCCGTCGTCGGTGATCGGCACATGCTTCACGACGGCCCCGGTTCGCTCAGCCAATTGAAACCAAGGTACCAGGTTCGAATGATGCTCCATTTCGGTGACGAGGATTTCATCACCCTCGCCGACGTTGGCATCGCCCCAGCTCCGCGCCACCAGATTGATCGCCGCGGTCGCCCCCGAGGTGAACACGATTTCTTCGCATGAACGGGCATTGACGAAGCGTCGAACCGCTTCGCGTGCGTTTTCGTACAGCTCCGTCGTCTCGTCCGCCAGTGTATGGATGCCGCGATGGACGTTTGCGTAACGGTTCTCGTACACGTCCACGATCGTTTCGATCACCTGTCGCGGCCGCTGCGTGCTGGCAGCGTTGTCCAAGTACGCCAGCGGCACATCGCCGTGTACGCATCGAGAAAGGATCGGGAAATCCTTGCGAACGGCGTCCAGTTCTTCGGACGTAAACGGAAGATTCTCGGCCATCATGCTCTCTCAGAAACAGTCCTTCCGGGGATGCACGAACATTCCCGGCCGTCGCGGGCGGGCAAACAAGACGCACGTCATGTTTCGTCGACACGACGTCAACGCATTGTAGAGGACGACCGGCCGATGGAAAGGGGAAACCGCCCGTCGTCGGAATTCTTTCGCCTTACGACGCGGCGTCGGACGATTTCTTGCCGTTCTCGTCGCACGGTGAATAGATCGCTGCCTGCAATACCCGCCACGGCAACAAGCAGCATTTTTGCCGATTGGGCGTGAGTCGCGGACCGAAGAGCTTGAGCATATCTTCGGCGGTGAACTGTTTGACTTCGTCGACCGTCTTGCCGTCGAATCGCTCGACCAGCATGGAAGCCGCCGCCTGACTGATGCAGCAACCGTGGCCGTCGAAATACACCTTGCGCATCCGGCCATGGTCGTCGATTTGCAACTCCATGCGCACGACGTCGCCGCACAGAGGATTCTTATCCTCATGGCAGTGCGTACATTGATCGCAATGCCCGCGATTGTACGGCGACTCGTAATGGTCGAGGATTCGCTCCTGGTAGATTTCTTCTTCGTCGATCGACATGGTCTTCGGTCTCGTAGCTTGTCGTCACCGAAAGCGCGCGTCGCTTTTTCCAGGCAACGGGGTTCGATCTTCGGCTCGTCGCGGCACGCGATCTGCAAAGTCCGATCCATTGCGGCGTGCCGCCGAACATTTCACGGAGCATCCGTGAACCTCCCCGGAATGCGGCCCGATTCCACCGCGGGAAGAAAGCCGCACGCGAGCCGCAGGCACCGCACCCGCCGTCTGTGCCCGCGAAAACAATCTATTTTAGGCCGCTCCCGGAGGGCAGACAAGAAACGCCCATCTGCCGCCCGCCGAGGCTTCAACAATTGAGCAGCTTGGGCGTGACAAGCCAATCGAGTTCGCCGTATCCGAAACCGATCGACATATCGAACGACACCCTCGCCGCAGCCCCCTTCGGGAACCACACGGCCCCACCCCCGATCATGCGTTCAACGATCGTGCATACGTCGGGCGCATGACCGACCAACGCCGTCGATTTGCAATTGGGGTGTTCGGCCAACCAACGATCGATCGCTTCCAAGTCCGAATCGGGACGCAGCGCATCGAGCAGTTCGATTTCGGGCCGTCGCGGCAAGCCGTCGGCAAGAATCTCGGCCGTCTCGCGGCACCGCACCAGCGGACTGGTCGCAATGCGATCGATCGAAAGTCCCCGCTTGACCAACTTGCGCACGAACTTCGCGAAGCGTTTTCGTCCTTCGTCGGTAAGCGGCCGCTCGGCATCGGTGCGACACGCAGTCCGATCGACGGCCCAGGCGTGGCGCACGACGTACACTTTCATCGGCTATTCACCTTGCCCAAAAGAGAGAATGGGAATCTCGTCCGCGACACGGAGCGTCCTGCCGCACCCCACCCCGCTCGGGGACGTGCAAAACTCCATTGTGCCCCGGTGATCACCTCAGAACAACCGCCTTATCGGATGATCAGGCCGTGCCCCCCCTCAAGCATCACCGTGGACGGTTACCACGACCGTACGGTTTCGCGGACGTACGTCGCATTCGAGGTGAAACACCTGCTGCCACGTTCCCAACACAAGGCGTCCCTCGTCGACGGGCACGGTCAGCGCAGGCCCCATCAACGTCGCCTGAAGATGCGAATGCCCGTTTCCGTCGTGCCACGTCTGCTCGTGGCCGTAATCACGACTCGGCGGAAAAATCCGATCCAGTTGCTCGGGCACGTCGCGACACAATCCGGGTTCAAATTCGACCGTCCCGATCGCCGCCGTACTGCCGACTGCAAAGACGTTCACAGTTCCCTGGACGATCCCCGACCGCGAAACGATCTCTTGAATGTCGGCGGTCAAATCCCGCATGGCGCCGTGACCGGAGGTCGCAAACTGAATCCGTTCCTGGTACGTCATCCGAAGTCCCGTTTTCTCATCCTCATGATCGCCAAAAAACCGTTCCTACGCCCCTCAACAGCGAGGCCGTGCGACCAAGGGGGAGCGGCCCCCCTAATGTTCTTCACCCCTTGTTTTCGCCGGTCAACGCAAACAAGCTCAGAATCGTACCGGTTGAAAGCAAACTCCAGGGAACCCAATCGTTGGGAACGAGGACGGCTTTTCCCTCCCCCTGTTGCGCCGCCTGTTTGACGGCATCGGGCGCACTGTCTTTGAGCACAAAGCGATCGACGGCAAAGCATTGGGCGCCCACGAAGATGATAAACAGGCCGCAAGCCAACAAAAACGATCGCATCATGGTTCACTTCCTCCGTCGGGCAAGTGCGTTTATGCCTGCGCATACGTCGGGCACTCGCAAACTGCTCCCGCCTATCGAGATCGGCGTTGCCGTGACGGGAAATCCAACCGCATGCCGCCGATCGGCCGGAACCACGCTTGCGGCGTTCTGTTGATGCGGATCGTAACGAGCAAACCCGCATTCGGGCGGGCTCACCGGCACTTTTTTGGCTCATCAAAATATTCCACAGTACAAAAACCAAGCGACATGCTGTGGCTAGCGGGCGTCGGCGTTTTTCGGCTGTTCCCCGGCTGCTGGAGGGGATATAATTTTCGTGGACAGTCGGAAAGAAACTTGTTAAGATATCTGCGGGTTTTGGCGGGATTTACGACGGGGATAGGGCGACCTGCCCGGAATCCCGCACCCGCCGCCCGCTGAAGATCAACCTGCGGCCCTCCCCTGGACGATGCTGATAACAGATCGGCTCGCGCCACAGATCGACACCTCCCAGCAACGGTGGGTCCCGCCTGGGGCAACCGGGACCAGCATCGTCCCAACCACCTGAGACGGAGCGATTGCTTTGTCGACCAAACCCAAAGTCCTCGTAATCGGCGAACCCAGCCCAGCGGCCGAGGAAATCGTACGGAAGGAGGTCGGCGAGCATGCCGAAATCCTTTACACCACCTCCTCGCTGGATACGCTCCGGCACTCGGCCGACGACGATTTCGACCTGCTGGTCGTGGGACGCGAGCAGCTCCGCGGGCCGGTCGGTCCACCGACGGGAAATCTGCTGGATCATCTGCCCGAAGGTGTCGTTCTCGTTGCCCCGGATCAGACGATCTTGTGGGCAAACAAGCTCTTCTGCGAGTGGACCGGTTCCACGCACGACGAGATCATCGGACGACCGTTCTTCGCCCCGTTTCAATCGGAGGACGGCACCGAAGAAGCGGAAATCCTCGGCCCCAACTTTTGCCCCTTCCACTCGGTCAAAACCGGCAATCAGCCCGTACAGACGACACTGCGGGTAAACGGCCGAAGGCAATACGAACTGCACGTCGCCCCGATTTTCGAAAACGACGGCACGACACTTTCCCACATGGTGGCCTGCCTCCGCGACGTGACCGAACAAAACAAACAGCAGAAGAAGTTGCGGGCGATCCACAACGCCACCATGTTGTTGGCCGATATTCCGCCCAACCAACTGCTGAGTATGCGGGCGGAAGAGCGCATCGAACTGCTCAAGCAGCGAATAGCGAAGCTCATCAAAGACCTCAATTACGACGTCATCGAAATTCGGTTGCTCGAGCGGAAGCCGGACGAGCCGGCCGAGAAGGATCGACCGCCGGCCTTGAAGGGCTTGCTGGCCATCGGAATGAGTCCCGAAGCCGCCGACCGCGAACTGTACGCGGCCTGCGAAAACAACGGTATCACCGGCTTCGTCGCTGCGACCGGCAAGAGCTATCTGTGTGAAGACACCCAAGCCGACCCGCTCTATCTGCCGGGAGCCACCGAGGCGAGAAGCTGCGTCGTCGTCCCCTTGGTGTTGTTGAACCGCATCATCGGCACGTTCAACGTCGAAAGCCGCGAACCGCGTGCCTTCACCCAGTACGACAAAGAGTGTATCGAGGCCTTGTCGTACAACATCGCGGTGGCCATCAACACGCTTGATTTGCTGGCCGAGGAGGAATACAGCGTAGCCGCCAAGAGCGTCGAACGAATTCATGGAGCGGTGGCGTTGCCGATCGACGATATGCTCAGGCTTACCAGCGGCATTCTCAACCAGTACATGGAGTTGCCGCCGTCTGAAACGATCAAACGGGTGGAACGCCTGCGACAAATCGTTCGCCACATGAAGAAGCTGATCCTCGAGATCGGTGAAACGCTCACCCCGACGACCGCCTCCCCGCAACCTCCGCCGCCGAAAAAGGAGTTCCTCAGCGGCAAACGCATCTTGGTCGTCCATCCGAACGACAACGTCCGCAGCAATGCCCACTCGGTCCTGGAACCGTTCGGATGCGTCGTCGAAACAGCCAACACGGGCACCGACGCCATCGGCATGATCCGCGCTACGAATAATGAGGGCGGATACGCGGTCATTTTCGGTTCGCGGTACTTGCCCGACATGAACGGCATCGACTTCATCGAACGCGTGGCCCAGGAGATCCCCATCGAGCCGCTACCTTTCGTCATGTTGATCGACGACGGCTATGATCGCGAACATATCGCCGTCAAAGCCAGACAGATTTGGCACATCGACCAGTTCGTCCACTCGAGCCTCCTCCTGACCAAAGTGCTCGACGCCGTCGAGCAAGTGATCAATCGCCCTGTTCGTTTGCGTTCGAACCCGGCGAAGGGGCAACAAGCCCCGCAGCCGCGACCGGTTCTCGACAAATCCTCCAACGGAATGTAGCCGGGCGGTCGCCGAAAACTTCCCGCCGCCGATGCAACAGGGAAACACGCTTCTGCGAGATTCACTTCGGTTCGACCGGTCGTCGCGATGATCTGGATTTGGTGCTTCGTGATTCTCTGGCTTGCGGCCGGCCATTTCTGCCTGTGGGCGGCTGTGTGGAACCGCCTGCACGCCATGCGGATCGATTTCCGTGTGTGCCAATATCTTTCGGCCGGCGTGCTGGCGACAACGCTCGTCGTACCGATCATCGTCGTCCGAAGCGTGCCGGCCGCCGGTGTCGTCGAACCTCGCGATCTCTTGCGACTCGCCGTCGTACCGAGGGCCTACATCGTCCTCTGCGCCGCCGCCTTTCCTTTGGCCGTGTGGCTGCGCATTTGGCATCGCCTGCGCCGTCGCGTTCCTTCCCTATTGCACCGATCGCACGAAATCCACGACCTGCGAAAACACCATCTAGCCGACAACGATCACGACACTCCGCACGTCGACGTGACCATCGACCGGGAAACGGAGCCGGTCCCTTTTCGTCCGTCGGCTGTGCTCCACGTACCGGGCAACGAATCGCTACGCTTGAGTGTCGTACGGCTGGCACTTGCGTTCGACGATTTGCCGGAGGCTCTCGACGGTCTGACGATTTGCCACTTGACCGACTGGCATTTTACGGGACGCGTCGCTCGCGGATTCTTCGATGCAGTGGTCGACCGGTCCAATTGTCTGAATCCCGATCTTGTCGTACTGACCGGCGACCTTGTCGACAATCCCGACTGCATCGAAACGGCGGCGAACGTGTTTTCCCGATTCCACGCACGATTGGGCGTGTTTTTCATTTTGGGAAATCACGATGTTCGAGTGGGTGTACAACGTTTGCGATCGGCCTTGACGGAACGCGGCCTCGTCGATTTGGGCGGCAAGGTTCATGTACTCATCCATCATGATGCCGAAGTCCTTCTGGCAGGCAATGAGCATCCCTGGATCCCGTCCACCATCGACTCGGTCCCGCTGGAAAAGCACGCCCCGCGAGGATTCCGCATCGGTCTGGCTCATACGCCCGACCGCATCGACTGGGCCCGCAAGCACGAGATTCGTTTGTTGCTCACCGGCCACACGCACGGCGGGCAGATTCGCCTTCCGGGATTCGGCCCGCTGTTGGCCCCGTGTTGCAGTGGGATTCGCCACGCCGAAGGGTTGTTCGAATATCCGCCTACGGTGATGTATGTCAACCGCGGCGTTTCGGCCCAATTTCCGATCCGCTATTTCTGTCCGCCCGAGCTGACTCACATCACGCTTCGGCGGCGCTGAGTTCTATGCTCCTTGGCGTTGCGCGGAACACGTGGTACGCTACCGAGCGATGAGCCTTTGCCCGCGAGGAGCTGTAACATGAGCGATACGACGAACAACAAACCGACGCTTGGGTTTATCGGTCTGGGACAATTGGGCGCCCCGATGGCGGCGAATTTTCGCCGGGAAGGCCATCCGCTGGTCGTCTACAATCGCACGCCGGGAAAGGCCGGCCCGTTGCTTGATTTGGGGGCGCGCCAAGTCTTTTCTCCGGCCGAGGCCGTTCCTCAAAACGGCATCGTGATGACCTGTGTATCGGACGACGCCGCACTGCTGGAAATCACCGCCGATGAACAGTTCTTCCGTCGACTCGGCCCGGAGGGCATTCACGTCTCGATGAGCACGATTTCACCCAAGACGGCTGCCCTGCTGGCCGAGCGACACCGAGAGCTCGGCGGCATTTATTTGGCCTGTCCCGTCATGGGTCGCCCGGATGCCATCCGCGCCAAGACCCAGACATACTACATTTCAGGGCCGCCCGAAGCCCGTGCCAAAGTCAAACCGATTCTGGCTTCGATCGCCCGGCAGGTCTTGGAACTGGGCGACGGCCCGACGGAAGCCCACGTCGCCAAGCTGTGCTCGAATTTTCTGATCGCCACGGTCATCGAATCGCTCGGCGAGGCTTTCACACTGGCCGAGAAAAACGGTTTACCGCCGCAGGCCTTGTACGAAGCGCTCACCGAATTCCTGTTCAATTGCCTGATCTACAAGGGCTACGGGGCCCATATTCTTTCCGGCAAGCACGACGAACCGCTGTTCCGCCTGCGTTTGGGGTTGAAGGACTTGAATCTCGTAGCGCAGACGGCCTTCGAGAGCGAAACCCCCATGCCGTTGGTGAGTCTATTGAAGGATCGCTACACGAGTTCGAAAGCCCTGGGACGCGGCGATTGGGACTGGACCGCCGTGGCGGTGGAAATTCGGCGCCAAGCCGGACTTCCGCCCGTGACGCAAGAAGACGCTTCCGAAGATTGATTGCCCGCCGACGCCGCTCAACGTGAATGTTCGGCGGCCGAGGCATCGCGCAAAGCAGCATTGTCGGCGGATACGAGGTCGTCCTCGGTCAGTGCGACCAAGATCATATCGTGCTTGTCGGCGAATCGCAGGACGTCTTCGGCGTCGAGCAGGATCGTCTTTCCGGCCTCGACCGCCAGCGTGCGACCGCCCGCCTCGAGAATCGTGCGCAATGTACTGGTTCCGATGGTGGGCACGTCGAAACGCATGTCTTGTTGCGGCTTGGCGACCTTGACGACGGTGAATCCGCCCGCCTCACAAAGTTCACCCGCCCGGCGGATGCAGGCGTCCGTCCCTTCCACGGCCTCGACCGCCAACACGGCCAAGTCTTTCACGACGACGCTCTGTCCGATGTCGAGCCGCCCCATCTCCTTGGCCATTCGCCAACCGAAAGCGATGTCTTTTTGCTGCCACGCATTCGGTTTCGTACGAGTCAAGATACCGCGACCGATCAGCAGCTTGGGCACCAGATCGGTGGCCGGTTCGAACGAAATCCCGTCGGCCGCAAACTCGTCGCAGAGGGTCGTCAACAACGAGTCGTCGCGGTTGTCCTTTTTGCGGGTCAAGAAGTGAGGGGCAAAAGCTTTCACGGCTCGCCAATCCGGTAGATGTCGAATCCAGGCCCAACGCCGAAAGAGAACGACCTTGTGGATCTTCCCGGCCATCGTGGCCCGTCGCACGCCGTGCCGCTTGAGAAGTCGAATCGCCCTGCCGAGCTGGCCGAGACCGATCCAATAGTAGGCGTCGCAAATCTCGGCCAACACGGTGTCGGCGTGTCCGCGCACTCCGACGCACACGACGGTCTCGCCGCGTCGTTTGAGTTCTTCGGCCACGACGATCGGAAACCGGCCCCATCCAGCGACCAGGCCGATCGGTGCGTTCCCTCCCGTATTCATCCTTGCGTTTCTACCGCGCTGTCGACTTCGCTTTGCTGTTCCAAGCGACGAACGGCTTCCTGAAGCTGGCGCAACTGGCGTCGCATGTCGGGCAGACGCGACAACGCGGCCTGTTTGAGCATTTGTTCCTTTTCGGGAGTCGCGGGAATACCGACCACGTGCGCCCCGGCGGGCACATTGTTGATCACGCCCGACATCGCTCCCAACACGGCCCCGTCGCCGATGTGTACATGATCCCGCACGCCCACCTGTCCGGCCATGACGACATAATTGCCGGTCGTCGTGCTGCCGGCAATCCCCACTTGGGCACACACGATGTTTCCTTTGCCCAAACGGCAGTTGTGCGCGATCATCACCAGATTGTCGATCTTGGTTCCGGCCCCGATCACGGTCCGGCCGTAGGTTCCTCGATCGATCGTCGTATTGGCCCCGATTTCGACATCGTCTTCGATCACGACGAAGCCCAATTGGGCCGAGAGACGGTGAATCCCGTTCTCGCTGGTGTACCCGAAACCGTACGCTCCGATCACGGCACCCGCATGCAGAATGCACCGATCGCCGATCTGCGTGTTCTCGTACAGAACCACGTTGGGAAACAGCACGACGTTCTTGCCGATCTTGCAACCGGGCAGGATGCGTACACCGGAGTGAATCGTCGTATCGTCACCGATTTCCACACCGTCTCCGATGTATGCCCCCGGGTAGACCGTGACTCGCTCGCCCAGCTTCGCCTTGGGGCTGACGTACGCCCCCGCATCGACTCCCGACGTTGCCGTGTGTGTTTGCGGCCGAAAGTGCATCACGATCTTCGTGAAAGCGGCGTGCGGATCATCCACGAGAATGGCAGGCAGCGGCAAGCCGGGAACCTCGCCGTCCGCACCAGGCCTTTCGAGCGACCGCGGCCCGACGAATGCGCCCGCCTTCGATCTCGCCAGATTGTCGGCGTTTTCCGGTGAATCGAGCATCGTGATGTCGCCGGGGCCCGCTTCGACCAGCGGCCACGCCCCGTTGACGACCAAATTGCCGGGCCCACGGAGATCGCCCCCCACAAGAGCCGCAAGCTCTTTCAACGTCGCCGGCATAATCGGGAATCCTTTCCAAGACGAGCTTTCTTGCCAAATCAGCAAAGCCGAGACGGCGCCTCAAGCTTACGAATGCTATCCCATTTACCCGAGTCGAACAAGATCGAACGGTTTCTCACCGCCGAATCGTCACCACCAGGCTCCAAACCAGCGATTCTGCGCAAACTAGACAAAGTAGAGCCGATGAGAAGCGGACAGCGCTCGCAGCGTTCTCAGCTTACGCACGCCTGATCGGCTTCGTAACGCCCCGTTTTGTACACCCGCGCATATAAGTCGTCGACGACCCAGTGGAACACGCACCCGTGCAAGGCCTCGACCATGCCGGTATCGGCCACGGCGACATGCAAACCGTCGTGTGCCAATTGTTTGAGTTTTCCACCGTCGTAGCCGGTCATGCCGTATGTGAACATCCCGTGCCGATTGGCCCAATCGACGGCCGTCAACACATTGCGGCTGTTTCCCGAGCAACTGATGGCGATCAGCACGTCGCCCTCGCCGGCATACGAAGCGAGCTGCTGGACGAAGATCTGATCGTAGCCCATGTCGTTGCCCAGGGCTGTGATCCAACCGACGTTGTCGGTCAAGCTCATGATCTTCAGCCGCTTGATGCAATCGGCTTGCAAATCCGCCTCTTTGAAGGCGCTCTTTCCCAGATCTTCGGCGATGTGTGAGGCGTTCGTTGCCGAGCCGCCGTTCCCACAAATAAAGATGAAACGACCTTGTTCGTAAGCCTCGAAAAGCTTCTCCGACAGCCGTTCGACCGCGCCGAGGTTGATCTTTGCGAGTTCGTCGCCGATTCGTTTCAGGTAGTCGGGCAGGTCGAGTTGAACGCCGAGCATCGGTCCCTCTCCTTGCTGGTATGGTGCGGTCGTGTGTCCTCGCGGAACAACCCAGCCGAGGCGCATCTTGCGTGCGGTTCGGTTTACCGCAGGCTTTCGACAAAATCAAGCGCATTGCACACCGCAAGCAGGCAATGCCGGCATTGCAGGCATGTGCCGGACTGCTGCGCATCGAACGAGCATCCGGCCGTTCTCCTCCTCAGCCCGGCGGCCACCCGAAGCCGCGACCGGCCAACACGTGGAAATGCAGGTGCATCACCTCTTGGCCGGCGTCACGGCCGTTGTTCGTCACCACACGGTAGCCTTTTTCCAGTCCTTCCTGCGCGGCAATCTTCTTGATCGCCAGAAAGATTCGCCCCAAGATCTCGACGTCTTCATCGCGCATGTCGTCGACGTTGACGATCTCTTTCTTGGGGATCACGATCAGATGGACCGGTGCCTGCGGATTGATGTCGCGAAACGCCAGACACCAATCGTCTTCGTACACGATGTCCGCCGGAATCTCGCGATCGATAATCTTCTTGAAGACGGTCTTTTCACTCATCGTCTTTTCCTCCTCACCGGAATGCCCCATCAAGTTCGGTCGCGCAGCGCCGGTTGATCCAGCGGAATACCCTTGGGTATCAACAGCACGGGAATCGACTCACGGACGGGATACGCGACGCGGCCGTCCTCGCGGACCAACGCCCCTTGAAGGGGTTCGTTTACCTTGTCTCCGGCCCGATTGACCAGCGTGCCCGCCCGAACGGCTTCGTTCAGCTTTGCGACGAGTTCATCGTCGGCCACGGCAAGGGACGCGTGCGTTTCGGGACACGCCAACAGGTCGATGATTTCTCGAATCGATTGCATGACCGATCGTCCCCGCAAAGGTTTCCGAAGGTAGTTGAGCAGGTCCTCCCGCTCCCGACTTACCCATACGGTACCGCGTTCTCCGACGGAGGGAAAGTCTCGCCCGCCGCCGTGCTTGCGCGTGTAGAAGCAACTATAATCGAGTTTCGTCTCGACAGTCGACGAAGTTGTGTCGTCGCCGGCTCGGTCAACAAACGGTTCGACATCCGGGAGAGAAACGACATGGCCCTCCGCATTTCTCGACGAGCGGTATTGCGGTTTGGTATCGGGATCGCCGTCATTGCGATCGTCGCGTGCGTCCGCCCGGTCGCGGCACCCGCGAATGATGCCTTCCTGCGCGGCAACGAGCGCATCATCTTTTTCGGCGACAGCATCACCCAGGCGGGCCACTACGTGGTGTACGTCGACGCCTTCTTGGCAACACGATTTCCCGACGCCCGCTTCGACGTAATCAACCACGGTATCTCGAGCGAGACGATCTCGGGAACGAGCGAACCGGATCATGAACCGCGACGTCCCGATGCAAAACGTCGCTTCGATCGCGACATCGCCGACTGGAATCCCGACGTGGTCGTAGCCTGCTTCGGGATGAACGACGGCAATTATTTTCCGTTCGACGAAGAGCGGTTCGCGCTGTATCAAAAAGGGGTCGCCTGGCTGGCGAAAAAGACGGCCGATTGCGGGGCCCGCTTGGTTCTCGTCACACCACCACCGTACGATCCTTACCGCCGTCGCGTCGGCAATCCCGAGGCGGTGACCTACGGCTACAAATTTCCCGCGGTGGATTACGACGAAACCCTCACGCGTTACAGCGAATGGTTGCTGCAATTTGCGGCGGAACGCAACCTGACCGCAGCGGACGTTCACACGGCCCTTACCCGCCATCTTGAAATTCGTCGTCGAGAACGCGTGAGCTTTTATCTGTCGCCCGACGCCGTCCATCCCAATCCGACCGGGCATTGGCTCATGGCGCAAACAATCCTCGAGGCGTGGAAGGTCCCGGGGGTTGTGTCCACCGCGGAGGTCGACGCCGCAGCGAAGGCAACCCCTTCCGAAAACGTATCGAATCTCGAGTGCCGGAATCGCACAGTGGCCTTCACCTGGACGACACCTCTGCCCATGCCGAAAGATCCGCGATGGGATGCCGAATCGTTGGCGGTCGAACGGTTTGCCGAACGATTCAACCGGCAAACGCTGACCGTTCGAGGCCTTCCGGCGGGCACCTACACACTCGTCGCCGACGACACTCCTTGCGGCACCTTCGATGCTGCACAGTTGGCCGCCGGAATCAATGTTTCGGAAATCGAGGCCTTTCCGACGACGAAGAAGGCCGCGGACGTCCTCGGATTGCTTCAACAAAAGCACGCCCGTGTGTACCAAGCGTGGAGAAAGAGCTTCACCGATCCGTTCAACGGCCGGCCCGGCGACGGCGGTGTCGAATTGAAAGCGGCCTTGAAAGAAGCGGCCGAGATCGATTCGCAAGTCCACGCCCTGTGCCGTCCGCAAGCGGTGGCCATTCGCATCGAGCCGAACTGAACGCGGACGGTTCGCCCGGCGTCGCTGTTCGCCGGTCACGCGAACAATCGGAGCTCCCGCATCGGTCGTGATCAGCCGTCGGCCGAGTGCGGCTCGGGCGTTCGGCCGAGCAGACGGTCGACGGCGGCGCCGATATCTTCTTCACGCATCAGGCTTTCGCCGACGAGCATGGCCTGCACACCGGCTTGTTGCAGTCGGCATACGTCGGCGTACGACGCGATCCCGCTTTCGGCGACGACCGCCCGATCGGCCGGAATCTCACGGCGCAGGTGAATCGTGTGTTCGATATCGACCTCGAAGGTGTGCAGGTTACGGTTGTTGATGCCGATCAATCGGGCGCCGCAATCGACGACACGTTCCACGTTGGCCGGATCGTACAATTCGACCAGGGCGGTCATTCCGAGTTCGCGAATCAAGCCGTACAGCGAGGAAAGCGATTCGTCGTCGAGACACTCGGCAATCAGCAAAACGGCGTCGGCCCCGTACGCGCGAGCTTCCCACACCTGGTACGGGTCGAGGATGAAATCCTTCCGCAATACGGGAATCCCGACCGCCTGCTTGACCCATTTCAGGTATTCGAGATGTCCCTGGAAGAACGACTCGTCGGTTAGCACGCTGATACACGCAGCCCCGTGTGCCTCGTACGTGCGGGCGATTTCGACCGGGCGAAACTCTTCTCGAATGACTCCCTTGGAAGGGCTCGCTTTCTTGACCTCGGCGATCAAGGCGACCTCGCCCGGCCGATGGACGGCAGCGAAAAAGTCGCGCGCGGCCGGTGCCTGCTCCGCCGCTCGCTTCAAGTCTTCCAAGGGGGCAAAGGTCTTTGCCCGCTCGATCTCGAGGCGTTTCTTTTCGGTAATTCGGTCCAAAATGGTGCTCATCACAGAAGCCGACTCCCCGCAAACCTTTTCAAGATCACTCGTCAGCGACCGCCTTTTCGTCGTCGCGACGAGGATAGGTGACACCGATCGGACGACGCCACAGTACGAACCACAGGCATGTCACGCCGCACAGAATCAAAACGCTGACCGTTTGCGAGATCGACAAGCCGGCCACGATCCCCGGCTCGTCCGTCCGGATGATCTCGAGAACGAATCGCGTGATCGGATACAGCGTCATCAGTACGGCAAACAACTCGCCGTCCCGTTTCCGAAACGGCTCGTAGGCAAGCAAAAAGAAGAATAGCAGGAAGGCATTGATGCTGCTGTACAACTGTGTGGGATGGATCGGCCTCGAATGATCCGGAACGGCGGTATGCCCGGCCCAACGATAGGTGTTCCCCTCGACCGTTACGATCCGGATCGTTTTCGCAGGGGTCGACGAATACCCCAGCGAATGGATAGCAACCACGATCGGAGCCACATCCAATCGCGGATCCGCCAGTCGCACACCGTTGATTTCCACCGGATGCTCACCCGGCTTTACACCGGCCTTCTCGGCAGGCGAGTCGGGAACGACGGCCGAAATGACGGGTAAGCCGTCCGTCCGCTTCGGATCCGGTCGCAGCATCATGCCTTGAATCGGCAGCAGTCCGTTTTCGACCTGATGGACGAATGCCGGAGATTCGGGGGGAAAGCGAACCGCCCACGGCAATTCGCACGCGCCGCCGAAACAACAACCGTTCAGAAAACAGCCGATTCGTCCGATTGCCAGGCCCAACACTAAACTTGGAGCAATCAAATCGAGCACCGGCAACAGAGGTAATCGACGCCGAAAGATGTAATACGCGATTCCTCCGATTCCCCCGATCAGCGAGCCGTAAACGACCAGCCCTCCCTTGGGCACGTTGATCACGGCCAACACGGCAGGCACCAGTCCTTGCTCGCGTAGAATCGGTGCGTAATCGACCGACCAATATTCGATCACATGGAACGCGCGGGCACCGACGATCCCCGGAACGATACCCCACAACGCCAACTCGAAAATAGCGTCGGGATCGATTCCCCAACGCTTGGCACGATACATGGCCAAGCCGACGGAACTCAGTACGGCCAGCAGCAACATGGTGCCGTACCCGCGAATCGGCAATCCGCGAGGTGCCCCCGGCAACGGCATGCCGTGCCGAGTGATCGGCACGCACAAATTGGGAAGCACGAAATAGATTACCGCGCCCAAGACGACAAACAACGCCGCGTATCCGGCCGTCTCACCATTCCAACCGCGTCGCACGAACTGGTATCCGACGACGATCACGCCCGCCAGTGCGCACACGGCCAACAGCAGTCCCGCCCCGAAAACGGGCATCCCCCACAGGCGTTCCGGTATGTAGAACAATGTCTGCAACATGCGGGCATCAAGATCCTTTTCTTGGCCGCGAGCGCCGCTCGCGAAAGCCGAATCAGCCTTTCGGCGGCGTCAAGCGTGCATTGTCGATCAGTCGCGTATCGCCGATGCGTACCGCCAACAATGCTTGCACCGGCCGCTCGACGCGAGGAACCGACTCGAAGGTTTCGGGATCGACGATCGCCACGTAGTCGATGCGGGCACTCGGCGCCGACCGAATGTGACGCTCCATTTCGGCGATGATCTGCGCCGCGTCGGTTTCGCCCCGAGCAACCATATCGCCGGCCAGCTTCAAGGCTTGAGAAAGCACCAACGCCTCGCGGCGCTGCCGGGCGTCGAGATACTGATTTCGCGAACTCATGGCCAGGCCGTCGGGTTCGCGCACGATCGGACATCCGCGAATCTCGACCGGCAAATTCAAGTCGACGGTCATCCGCCGCACGACGGCCAGTTGTTGATAATCTTTCTCGCCGAAGTAAGCAATATCAGGTTCCACCATGGTAAACAACTTGAGCACGACCGTCGCCACTCCGCGGAAATGTCCCGGCCGGCAAGCTCCCTCCCACGGTTCGGCTATCTTGCCGACGGTCACCCACGTGTCGAATCCTTCGGGATACATCTCGTCGTCACCGGGCGCGAACACCCAATCGACGCCCAACGGCGTGAGAAGCTCGATATCCCGGGGCAGTGTTCGCGGGTACCGATCGAAGTCTTCTCCTCTGCCGAATTGCGTGGGATTGACGTAGATGGAAACCACGGTGGCATCACACTCGGTCGTCGACGCCCGCACAAGACTCAAATGCCCTTCGTGCAGCGCCCCCATCGTAGGCACGAACCCAACCTTCTTCCCTTCCGATTTCGCTTGCCGCACGCGGCGGCGTAACTCGGCGATCGTATCGATCAGTTCGGGCGTTTTCGTCATGGCCTGCTCTCGAATCGGAAGATGTTCACATTTTCGGATCGGACGACGTCGCCGGGAAAACGGCCTGTCTGTCATCGCATCGATGCCGCAGCAGCGACGATTTCTTCCACCCAATCGGCGATATCGTCATCGCGCCTTTCCGGCAAGACCAAGATCGGGGCAACCGTCCGATATCGTTGTACTATATAGGAAATTCGCGAAGCCCGCGTCCAGTGCCGGGAATTACGGACGCCGTCCGAGGCCTGGGGGACATGGTTATGTTCCAATGCTCTACGTTCCTCAAGGCAATACAACGGATTCGGCGTCGCCGGACCGACCACGTACAGGTTGGGACGGCGGACTGTGCCATCGGTGCGGGTTTCTTCCGGTGTGCGGTTCGAACCACCCACGGCATCCAGCGAGCAAACCTCGACTTCGGCGGAATCGCCGATCCGCTTCACCAGCCGTTTCTCGAAAGCATCTCTTCGCTCGCGGGTCGATTCAACGGTGTCGCCCCACACGACGATCTTGGGCCGACAGGCATCGTCGATCCGGCGCTTCAACTCGGCGACGCTCAGCTCAAAAATGGGATGTACCATGCCCGGGGCAACTTCGGCCGCGGGATCCAGCACGAACCGGCGCCACGCCATCCTCGGATGCGGCACGATCAGCCCGGGTTCATCCAGAACGCGATCGCCGTACAAAATCAGGTCCAAATCGAGCGTCCGCGGTCCCCAGCGTTCGAGCCGCTCGCGTCCGAAACGTCGCTCGATCACCTGCAATCGATCGAGGACGACACGCGGCTCTAGCGATGTGTCTCCCACCATTGCTGCGTTGACGAACGGTCCTTGCCCTTCGGGGCCACCTATCGGCGGGGTCCGATGCAATCGGCTCGCGGCATAGTCGGAAACCTGGCAATCTTGCGCAATCTGGGAAATCGCCTTTTGGACGATTTGAGACGAATCGCCGAGATTGCTACCCAACGCAATGAGGACGTTTGCCATCAATCCGATTTATGTCGTGCTGCCGACTTCGAAGAACAACGCCCACCGTCAACACCGAAGCTCGGCGACAACTTTCAGTATCGCGATCGCGTCATTCTGCTACAAGGGCGATCCCCCCCGCTCGGGGACGCATTCAGGCGTCCGTCGCGTTTCCCGTCATTGGTGGTACAATAGTCGTTCACCCACGCTGAATACGTACATCCTGCCGCCTGTCACCCCCTGGTTATGGGGACGCGAAAATCCAAGCACAGGAGTCTTGTCGGTGTCGGACGCATTCGAAACCGTGCATGTAGCCCTTGGACCGGCCAGTTACGACATCCGAATCGGCTCGGGAACCTTGCCCGAGACCGCCGCCTATCTGCGGGAACAGGGCGTGACTCACTCGGTGATCATCACCGACGACAACGTCATGGATCCCCACGGCCAGAACGTCGCCGAGCACATCATCGATGCAGGCATCGATGTCTCGGTCATGGTGGTTCCGGCCGGTGAGGTCTCGAAGTCGATCGACATGGCGAACACGCTTTGGCAGGAGATGCTCCGCGAGGGCACCGACCGCAAAAGCGTGGTCGTGGCGGTCGGAGGAGGCGTCGTGGGCGACCTGGCGGGATTCGTCGCGGCCACGTTCGCTCGCGGGATTCGCTTTCTCCAGGTTCCTACCTCGCTGTTGGCCCAGGTCGACAGTTCCGTCGGGGGCAAGGTCGGCATCAATTTGGCCGAAGCGAAAAACATGGTCGGTGCGTTCCTCCAGCCGATGCGAGTGCAAATCGACATCGACACGTTGTCGACGCTGCCGCCTCGCGAGTACATCTCGGGGCTGGGAGAGGTCGTCAAGTACGGCGTCATCCTCGACGAGGCCCTGTTTGCCGACCTCGAAGCGAACGTGGCGGGCTTGCTGGATCACGATCCGGACGTTTTGCGACGGATCGTCGCCCGTTGCTGCCGCCTGAAGGCCGACGTCGTCGAGGCCGACGAAAAAGAAACGAGCGGTCGCCGGGCGATCTTGAACTACGGTCACACGTTTGCCCACGCCGTCGAGACGTTGGCCGGTTACGGGGAGTTGCTTCACGGCGAGGCGGTCGCCATCGGCATGCGCTGTGCCGCCGAGTTGGCGGTCGAACTCGGCATGTTCGATGCTGAATCGGCCGCACGACAGCAGAAACTGCTGGAAGCTTTGAGACTGCCCACGTCGTTGCCGGCGTCCCTCAACGATCCCGACGCCGCCTACGAATGCATGCGGCACGACAAAAAGGTACAACACGGCAGGCTGCGTTTGATCTTGCCGACGCGGATCGGCGAGGTCGTCGCCCGTGACGATGTCGACGAGGCCGTGATCAAAGACGTGTGGGCGCGTTGCGTCGGATGAGATCGTTCCCCCCGCCCCGCCCATTCCGCGGCATGATCGACCGGCGGCGGCCCAAGAATGACGAAAATGCCGTCGCCGAGAAATCCCGACGACGGCATTCGTGAAGGAGTCCATCCTTCGGTCCGGAAAGGAGTTACGGAGCGATTCCGAGCTTTTCTTCTTCCTCTTCCTGGATGATGATCCGCGGCGTGACGGTCATCATCAAGCTTTGGGTTTCACGGCCCACACCGACGTTCTTGAACAGCCGATTGACGTAGGGGATCTTATCAAGGATCGGAACCCCGGCCTCGGATCGCCCTTCGCTCAACCGCTTGATACCGCCGAGCAGGACCGTGCCGCCGTCAGGCACGCTGACGGTCGTGTTGACGGTCATCGAGGCGAAGGTCGGTTGTTGCACCGTGGTACCCTCGCGGACGACCGTTCGCGAGTTCGCGTTCGACGTGTTGTCGTTCGGCTCGTCGGGATTGCCCGTCGCCGACGTGCTTTCGGTCGTCGTCTCGGAGCCCACGAAGGTGAACTCGTTGACGTCGCCGATCGTGCTGAAGAACGGGACGACCGTCAGCCGCACAAAACGTCGGTCTTCGGAAACGACCGCCTGCACGGTGAGGAACGTCCCTTCGGAGAGGACGACGATCACCGGTTCCTGGGCGGCGGCAAAGTCGCCGACGATCGGCCGCACGCTGGTCACGAACGGACTTTGCGATTGGTCGGCGATCGTGGCCAACTGACCGTTGTACAACGTAACCTTGGGAGCCTGGAGGACGTTCGACCGTCGGTCGGCTTGCGCCGCTTCGATGAAGAAGAACGCCTCGATTTCGCTCAGGATGGCGAACCCGATTTGGGCACCCGCAGTCGGATCGTACCCGCCGAACTGCGGGACGGCCAAGGCAAAGCTGCCTTGTCGGAACGGGATGTCCAGGTCGGCCGAGAACGTATTCGGAGCACTCATACCGACGGTGATGTTCTTCCCTTGGTCCAGGTCATGGATGTTCCGTACCGGCGGGCTGTCGGGATCGGCAGGATCGCCGGGATCGACAATCTGCCCCCATTGAACGCCGCGGCGGCCGTCGATCTTGTCGTCGATGTCGAAGTCGAAGTCGACACCGATCCGTTCGAAGAAATTGTCGTTGAGCGTGATGAACCGCACCTCGACGGTGACCTGCAAGTCGTGCATCCGTCGCAACTGCTCAAGCAGGTCGGCGATTTCTTCGTGAACCTCTTGCGTGTTGCTCACGACCAGGCTGAGGTTCGTGGGGAACGGCTGGATGGAGCCCGTGCCGCCCAAGGCGTCCCACGACGTGGGTGCGATCGTGCTCTGAATGAGACTGATCAACGAGTCGAAGTCGGCCAACGCGGCACCGCCCTGGGCGCCCGCACCCTGCATGGGCGGAATGGCGGGTGTACCCGATCCCGGCGGAATGCTGGAGGACATTTGGGCCAGCACGGCCGGGTTGATCACGCCCGAGCCGGCCACGCCGTTGCCGGCCAACACGGTCGTGCCCGGCGTCACTCCGGCGACGCCCGAACGTCCGTCGATCCGGCGATAGGCCGTGTCCATGGCGGCTTCCAGTCCTCGCGACTCGTACCCGTTGAAGTTCGGAATCGGCGTCACGAGGTCGGCCACCGAGTAGACCTCGACATATATCTCGTTGTCGCAGTACTGCTTACTGGTGATCTTGAGGACGTCGTCCTTGATCACGTAGGAGAGGTTCAGCGGTTCGAGAATCAGGTTCAAGGCACTTCGCAGCGACACGGGCCGGACCAACGAGATGCTCACCGGCACGTCGGTCGAAACGCCTTCGGCAGCCAACCCTTGCGGATCGAGATGGATGTTCAGGTCGTGCAACTTCGCCATGAAGTCGATCACGTTCACCAACGGTGTGTTATCGAAGTCGAGCATGACCTGACTGTCGAGTTTCTTCTCGATCTCCAATTCCTGCTCCGACATACGCCGATTGGTACGTTCCATCTGCTTGCGGCGGGCGGCCGTCAAGCTCTCCCATTCGACCGCATTCGGCATCACGTAAGGCGTCGAATCATCGAACGGAGTCGAGGCACGATCCACCGATGCCAACGCGTCGAGGAACCCCTGCTCCTTTTGAGCTTTCAGCTCCTGGTTCGACGCATACTGTCGAATAAAGCGGGCGTTGAGCACCAACTGCGAAGTCACCGGGTTGTCGGGATACATTTCGGCCGCACGTTTGGCGATCACTTCGGCCTCGGCGAACCGCTGTTCCCGCATCAACTGGTTATACTCGTTCACCATATCGGCGAGCTTTTGATCGATTTCGATTTTCGCCTTTTGCTCTTCGGCGATCTCGGCTTCGATCCGTCGGTTCTTTTCCAGCAATTCCAGTTTCGGCGCGTTTTGCGCGATGTACTGCTGAAGCTCGCTGATGCGCTTGTCGACTCGACGTAAGAGTTGATCGCGGTTGTCGGAATCGAGTCCCGACGTTGTGATCTTATTGCGGAAGTCCTGGAGAATCTGCACGGCACGCTTCGGATCCTTGTCGCGCAGGCTCATGGCCGTGGCTTCCTGGTGCGCCAGGTCGGCCACCATTTGCCGCACCAGCAGGTCGAGCTGGGCTTGGGGATCCAATCCGGCGTCACCGCCGCCGTATCCACCCGGTTGCGTGTAGGCGGTGGGGCGGGCCGTGTGCTGCGTCAGGTAATCCTGCACGCGCTGGGCCGTTACGGGATCCAGCTCGTTGCGGTACGCCATCGCTTGCCGGAAGAGCCGCAAGGCGCTTGCCTCGTCGCCTCGGCGGATGGCGTCTTCGGCCTGACGGACCAGCGTCATTCCCATACCCATCGGTTGTTGTGCGCCGGCCAGGCGATTCCAGGTCGGATCGTTGTTCGGATTGTAAACGGCCGGAGCGGCTTGACCTGCTTGCGGATACATGCCGCCAGCCGGAACGACCTGTTGCGCGGCGGCGGGAACGACACCCGAAGCGGCCTTCGCCCGCTGAATATCGTTCCACACCAGGCTAGGCCGATCCTCGTTGGGCCCGAATGCCGACTCGGGAACGTTCATCGACATCGCTTGCCCGGCCAACACTTCGGCAGTCGTCACATCGCCCTGGGCCATCGCCGCACGAGCTTGCCGGACCAAACGTGCCACCGTTTGCTTACGGCCGTCGGTTTCGGCAACAGCGGTGTTGCCGGAACGTTCCTGACGAATCCGCTGCAACAACGATTCGGGTTTGATCTCGAAGGCGCTGAAGGTGACGTTCTGCTGCTGAGCAAGCAACGCGAGCCGTTCGGCCTCGTCGAGGTCGCCCCAACGGAGCAAGCCGTCGGCTTGTTCCAGGAGGACCTTCGCGTACAAGCGACGATACGCCTCGGTTCCGCCCTTGGTCGCCTTGTCGGCGGTCAGCTTTTCATAAGCGTCGATCAAAGCGGTGACGCGTTCGGGCGAATCGTCGTAGCGGCCGTATTGAAGTCCCAGTGACTTGACCTGCTCGACATACTTACGGGCCGTCCGCACGTCTCCGACCGCCAAGGCCCGGCGAGCCTCGAGCAGCCAGCGATCGCTGTTCGCCCGCTTGGCGGCATCACCCGCGGCGCCCGGTGGGGTTACGGGACGCACCTGGCCGACCGGTGGAAGCGGTGTGACTCCTCCGGCGGAATCGAAAGGCGTGGCGTCGGGCACCTTCGGTTCGTTCTTGAAGCCCGAGAGCAGTCGATTCAGGCCGCTTCCGCTGCGGGCCTGTTCGATCGCTCGCCGCACCTTCGCCGGCGTATCGCCGAGGTACACCGGCGGATACGCGACACCCAAGGCTTCGGCCTCGCGAACCAGGCGTTCGGCGCCATCCAAATCGTTTTCGGCGATGGCCTGCCGTGCCCGAGCCAACAAGTCGTCCGATCGCTGTCGCAACTGGTCGGGCGCTTGCCCTTGGTTGCCGGTGCTTCCTGGAACGACTTGAGCGTTCAATTGGGAAGCGACCAGCAGCACCCCCACACCGACCGCGATCACGCTGGTGAGGATTCGTGCAGTCGTCTTCAACCCGTTTCTCCTTTCGAGACTCGCAGGACTCCGTTCCATGCCTCGCAGAGAGCTTCCACTCGCACGTGGTTCCGGTAACGTTTGTCGAAATAACGGCATCGTGGTATCGCCTCCATGCGATCACCCGGCGTCGATTGCCTACGCGCACTTGCAGCGCAGGTTCGGCGCACAGCCAAGCGTTTTTTCCGACGCTTTGTCGGCCTTATCCATCGTGAGCGGGATAAATAGCGATTGCCGCATACGCGGTCAAGGGCAATTCTTCCCGCTTTCGATTTTTGATGCACCGGTCTCGAAGACGTCGCCGGTCGTCCTTCTCTTCGTCCGTCGGTCGGGAGGACGAACGCGGCCCGAACCGCCGATCAACGGCGGACTGAGGCCTGCTTTTTCGCCCTTTCGATCGCTTCGACGACGGGAATTCACGACCCTATGCCTCCTAATACCGGTTCATAGGCGGGGGAATAGTGCAAAAGAACCACGGCTGCGTCAATGCCGGTTTTACAGAATTCTCGATCGCAATCGGCATCGTCGTGCAAACACGGCCCGTTCATCGTCAAACGACGCTGCAACGGCGTGCCCGCTTACCGTGGAACCATCAAAAAACGCGCGTGCGTTTCACGGTGAAACACACGCGCGTCGGTCGTTTTTTCATCGACGGCTTCGAATCGCCGATCGCCCCGCGGAACGATCAATATCCTTCGGGGTATTCCTCTTCGCCTTCCCCGTAAGACCCGTACGCACCGTACGGTGAGGCCGTCTTTTCTTCGGTAAATTCTTTGTATTTTTCTTCGTCGTCGACTTCACGTCGCACAACCAAATTGCCGTCGGGATCCATCAAGAGGATTTCTCCCGGTGCGGCTTGACGTGTCGGCGTCGGATCGCCGCCCAAGACATCGACGATCAACATGTTCGTGATGTAGTCGATGTCTTCCTCTTCTTCTTTGGGAGCCGCCGGACCGTAAGGACTGCCGGGAGGTCCGCTACCGTAGGGCGAACCTTCGCTTTCCTCCCCGTAATACTCGCTACCGTATTCCTCACCGTAAGGACTCGCCGGGCGTCTCGGTTTGCGTTCACGCCGAACGGGTTGCGACTTCTTTACCTCATCGGCCAGGAAATTGACCACCGTTCCTCGATCGAGATCGGCGAATTCATGGAAGGCCGTCGAGCCGTCCTCGGGATCGAAGACGGTCACACCGACGGTCGCCTTCGGGCCGCTGAACGGAATGCGTCCCGGCTTGGCGGCACCGGCAAGTATGTCGGCATCGTAAGGCACGGCAATCGGCGGCGACGGATCGCTCCACTCGGTTTCGAGCCACTTCTTCTCGGCCAACGATTCGTCTTCCAAGAATCGCGGATCGACATTCGCGTTCGGATTCACCAGGTAAAGCTTCACGCGATAGCGATACTTGCGTCCCGGTTCGACCTTGTAATCGACGAAACGGAACAACTTGTATTTGACTTGCATCGCGGCAACGGCTGCGCTCGGGCCGTATCCGCCGCCGTATCCTCCGGAACCGTACCCGCTCCCGTATTCGCTTTCGCCCTCGTATTCTCCTTCACCCATGCCGTAGCCGGGATAACCGGGATATCCGCTGCCGCTGCCATAGCCGGGATATCCGGGATAGCCGCTACCGGGATATCCGCCGGCACCGGGCAGCCCCGGCATTCCGGGCGCCGGAGTCGCCAACGGTCCTTCCGGAATTTCCGGCAACTCGGGTTCGGCAGGTTCCGTTTCTTCCCCTTCGGCTCCCGGCTGTCCCGGCGGCATCGGACCTTCAGGCCCGTACCCGGGATACCCCGGATAACCGTAGGCCCCCATCGCTCGCGGTTTCATGAAGGGGATTTCAGGCTCGTGCGCCACTTCGGGCCCCCATTCCGCACCGACCAACTGACGCAACGGCCACGTGATGGGTACCTGTCCCCGTGGAACCATGTATTCCCGCGGGACATACGGGGTGGAAGTCGCCGTGTACAGGCTTTCTTCAAACGCCCGTTGGTTCGTATTGATTCGTTCCCATTGCAGACTGTCGGCCGGCGCGTTCGGGTCGGTCACCAGCGCCCGCTCGACGGCCACGTAGAGATATTGCGGCATTTCCGTCTGCGTTTGACCGGTTGGCCCATAGCCGGGATAACCGCCGGAACCGTATTCACCCTCTCCCTCGTATCCGCCTTCGTAGCCTCCGCCATACGGAGAAGCCGAGGTACCGGAACGACTTCCCATCGCGTTCTCGAATGTTTCGCGATACGCTTCGAGCTGTTTTTCCCAGTCGATCAAACCGGTGAGAACGACGTAGCGGACGCCCTCGGTCTGCTGTCCGGCAACTCCCATACCGCCATAGCCCGGATAGCCTTCGTAGGCCTCTTCGCCGTAGCCTTCTTCGCCGCCGGTGTACTCTTCCTCTCCTCCGGCATACCCTGGAGGGCCGCTCATTGCGCCGGTCGGCGTTTTTCGTCGCTGCGGAACAGCGGCGTGTCCCCCCTTGCCTTGCAGGTCGAGCACCGGATAGACGGTCGGTTCGCCGCGTTTCTTCTTCGGCTGAAACAGCGGTGCCTCAAACGGTTTTACCAGGGTGTATTTACCCTGGGTGACCTCTTCGTTGATTCCCACGGCGTACTGGGAATAGCGGTACACCTGCCGCGTGGGTTGGGCCGGTGTGCTGTTGATGTTGCTGTCCGCCTGCGAGGCCAACGAGGCCAGCGAGTCGGGCGAAACCTCGACGTCTGCTCGGCCCATGAATGCCATCACCACGAAAGCGATGCAGACGATAACCCCGATTCCGACGGCAGCGTAATCGCCGATCCGCGGACCGGTACTCGGCAGGCCTCCGACATCCCCTTGTGCCATGATCATTCTCCCGCGCTATGCTCTCGAATCGGCTCTCGACGAAAGTGCGTTTCCGGCCGCGATTCGCAGGTGTCGCTTTTCAAGAAAACTTTGGACAGAAAACGCGTCTTGAAAATCGAATCGAAACAACGTACTCCGATGATCTAATTGGTCGGTGCCGGCGTTCCCGGAGCGGTCGGCGACCCTCCGGAAGCTCCCGGCGCGGCAGGCGGTGTTCCTGCCGGGCCCGGTACGGTAGCGCCGGGGGCAGGTGCTCCGGGCGTCGGCGTACCTGCGGGTGCGGCAGCCGCAGGCGGAGCCCCCGTTGCAGGACCGGCGGGCGGGGCCGTCCCCGGTGCAGGCCCGGTCGGAGCAGCCGGGGTGCCACCGGGCACACCTGCCGGTACGGGCGTCGCTTCCGGCACGTCATTGTCGGGATTCGTGTCGGACTCGGTTCCTGTTCCGAGCTTTTCCCGATCGGGCGGGTTGAAGATGTAAATGATTCCTTCGACCTCCACACGCAGATCGTACGGCGAATATTCGCCGCCGAGCTGGTTGGTCACGTCGCTCATACCGCCCATTCCGTACCCGCTGCCGCCTTCGTATTCACCTTCACCGTATCCGCCGTAATCGGCACCATATCCACCGCCATAACCGGCACCGTAGCCGCCCCCATACTCACCGTACCCGGCCGCTTCGTAACCGCCCTCACCTTCGTAGCCGTATTCACCTTCACCTTCAGCGCCTTCGGCACTCGGCAGCCGTCCCAAATTGGCCGGTACGGTCTTTTCGGGCCGAATCGCCACTCGCGTCACCCGCACGGGCATACTCGAGTTGGCGCAGTTCACGAGCAACCGATCGATGCGGCGCTGATCCATGATCAGCCGTAAGTAGACGGGCATCATCTTGAATTCGGCAAAGGGTGGATCGCTTCCCGGCGGGACGGGGTTCCCGTCGGCATCCACGTAACGTGCCCTTTGCTGCGGCAGGCCGTATCCTGGCGGCCCCATCATCTCGCCGCCCTCGCCGCCTTCGTACTCGTACTCACCTTCCCCTTCGTAGCCGGAGCCCATCATCGCAGCGCCCGATCCTCCCGGCACGGCACCGGCCGAAAACAACACGCTCCGCCCCGATTGGATTCGCTGCGCGGCATCCGGACCGATCGAAAGCTCTTCAATTTTCTTGATCGCCGCGTTGTGGAAACCGGTAGCCCCTTCGTTGGTATCACGAATCACGCGAAGCAAGGCCTCGTAGACCCACAAGTCTTCTTGTGCGTCCCAGATTGTCTGGGAATCGGGCACGCTTTGCCACGCGAACCGGCTCTTCAGCAAGCCGATGCTGGCCGGATCCCATTCCACCGTGCCGACCATTTCTTGCGAGGTCATTCCGGGGGTCCCATACTCACCACCGTATTCCCCCTCTCCTTCACCTCCGGTGTAGGCCTCGTAACCGGTAGCGCCCGGATAGCCGCCGCCGTAGCCGGGGTACCCCCCGCTGTAGGCCCCGCCTGCGGTCGGTCCCGAGTCCAGGGACACGAGTTCTTTAAGATCTTGATCTTTGCGATGCCGCAGGTCGATGATCTCGAACAACGTTGGAAAATGATCCTCGATGAACGTCATATACTCTTCCCGGGCGAGCTGCGGAATCTCATCGCCCGGCCGCAAACTCTCAATCATCCGCCGAAACTGCGGACTGAGGGCCTCGGGCCAACGGTTCTTCGCCTTTTGCACGCGGTAAAGAAAATCCCACGCCGAAAGGACCTCGGCCTTGAGCAATTCGACTTGCTGCGAAGTCGCCTGAATGACGCCCGGGTTGGGCGTGCCCGGCCCGATTGCGGCAACCTGCGACTTGAGTTGCTCGAGCTCACTGATGCGTGCTTCGTAATCGGCAGAAACCTTACGATAGCCCAGGAACCAGAACACGATCCCCAACACGAGAGCGACCGTGATCAGAATCCAGAAAAGAAAGTGCTTGTTTTCTTTGGGAAGGAAAAGTTTGATTTCGTCCATGGCGGACCTCGTCGGCGAAAAGCTCGCTTAAGCGACGCCTAGGGCGTCGATAGGATGTTCGCGCTCAAGCGACGCGGTCTGAAATACAGTTCAACCACGTGCGCTTCCAAGTTTTCTCCAGCTAGCTCGATTGTCTCGGTCATGTCACGTGCCGGTTGGGGGCACCGGACCACCGGGAGGCGTCACGGGAGCTGCGGGCCCGCCACCGGCAGGCGGCGTCGGCGCACCCGTCGCAGGCCCTGGTACCGTTCCAGGAGCCGCAGGTCCCGTTCCCGACCCTGGCGGCGCCGCCGCTCCACCACCGGCTCCGGTCGGAGGCAGCGTTCCCGGTGCCGCAGGGCCGCCAGGCAGATTCCCACCAGGCACCGGTTGCGGCCCGGTCGCGGGCGCAGCCGGACCGGCACCCGGCACCGCCGGACCGCCGGGGACATTTCCGCCCGCGGCGGGTTGCGGTTGTGTCGCCGGTACACCGGCCGGAGGCGCGCCGCCTGGAGTCCCGGCAGGGGCGCCGGCCCCTGGGGCGGTAGGTGCGCCGGGCGGGATCCCGGGCTGACCCACAGGAGGTGCAGCAGGCATGGCTGCGGCAGCTGCGGCTGCCGCTTCGGCCGCCGCGCGCCGGGCTTCCGCTCGTTCACGCGGCGTCTTCGGAATCCACGCAAACTGTACGATGAAGCGAAAACGCCGTAGCGTAATCAGGTTGGTCGGTTCACCGGTCGCTCCTTCTTCGCCGGATTCTTCTTCCCCTGCCGCGGCTGCCGGCGGAACACTCGTCGGCCCCGCGCCGGGCACCCCGGGCACCGTCGCCGGTTTCGGCGGCGGCGCGTTCGGATCGGGGACCATGATCTCTTCGACCCGCCCAGGGTTGATCAAGCAAGGATGACTGATCCCCAGTTCCTTCATCGTGACCACTTCGTTACCGAACTGAATCGAAGCAGTCTCGAGGTTCTTGATCAGTGTTTGCCGAACGAATTCCGCACCAAACCGTTCGCGTTCGGTAGGCGCGTTGTGGAAGTGATGGGCGGTGATCTGAATCAGGTATCCTTCCCCCTCGGGCCCGGGAATCTCTTCCTCGGTGCTCGTTCCCGTCGTACCGGTCGCACCGACGCCGGCCGGAGGAGGCGTCGGCGCCGAAGGGACCCCGGCGGGCGAAACCGGCGGCGCGACGGCATTCGGGTCGGCGGTCGCCGGATCGACGGGCGCACCGACGGCCGGGGTTGCAGCGGCCATCGGCTGGTACCACTTTTTCGCCAATTGCCACCAGGTCGCCAAATCGGCAACCTTCTGGCTTTGAATACTGTCGACAAAAATTACTTCGCGCTGGGAAATGTCTTCAGGCTCTTGGCCGGGCGGATCGCTCGGCAAGCATCGATTGACGGCCGCCAACAGCTCAAGCCACAACAGCCGTCCTTCGACGTTCTCGGTGACGTTTTTACCCAGCGTGTCGATTCGGTCGAACTCCCCCTCGACCGTCGTGAGTTGGCTCTTGTAATTGTTCGCCCGCTCGATCACCGCCTGGGCTGCCTGCTCGGCCGAGCCGAACACCTTCGGCGACACTTGCGAAAGAGCCATCGAACGCAGGGCAAAACTGAGCGCCAGGCCGGTTAAGACGGTCGCTGCGCCGGCCAAACGCCACGGTTTCTTGGCCCGAATCGCCCGCTCGCGGACGATCTCGTCCGGCAGCATGTTGATCTTCATCGCCGCCAGATCGATGCCTTGCAGGGCCAAACCGAAACTCACGCCGAAGCTGAGTCGGTGCTCCTGGAAGACGGGAGACGCCGTTACCTCGGGGCCTTCGAGTGTTTCGAAATCCTCGGCCAATTCGACCGGCACACCCAACCCTTGCTCGATGAATTTCCGCAGCCCGGGTAGTTGGAACGTACTACCGACCGCGATGGCGCTTTCGATCTTGGCTGCCCGGTCGATCGTCGTGTAGTAGCCGATCGAGTGTTGAATTTGCGCCAAAAGCTCGTTGAACACCGGCCGCATGGCCTGGAAGGCCTGTTTCGGGTCGGGAGCCGTGTTGATATTTTTCTTGAGGTGTTCCGCCTTCGAGAAGGTGAGCTTCAGCTCTTTGCTCAACGCCTTCGTAAAGCTCGTCCCGCCGACGGAGATGTTTCGCTGCCACACGCGGAAACCGTTGGTCACGACCAGGTCGGTCGATTCGGTCCCCACCGAGACGATCACCGTCGAGGGCGGCGGATTGTCGGGATCGTATTCGTCGGGCGGCGGCAAATCGCGTAGTTTGTCGAAGCGGATGAAGTTGTACAGTGCCAGGGGCGTCAACTGAATGATGTCGACCTCGACCCCCACCGCTTGAAGCGGCTCCAAGGCCGCTATCACCTGGTCTTTTTTCAGTGCGAACAACCCGATTTCTGGCTCGATCGCAAATTGCGACTCGCCGACGTCGGCATCCATCCGCTGGAATCGCCAAACGACGCTGTCCAGATCGTACGGGATCTGCTGCTTCGCCTCGAAGAGAACGATATTCGGGATTTTCTTGGCCTCGACCGGCGGCAGCTTGATGAACCGCGCCAAACCGGCTTGTCCCGGAACGGCGACGGCAACACGAGTTCCGCGAACGTCGTTGCGCGACAAGAACTGCTGCAAGGCGGTCTCGACGAGGGTTTCGCGCTCGGCCCCGGGCTGCGAGAGCAGCATAGGGTACTCGATGAAGTCGAAGGCGTCGGCCACGACCTGTCCGGGCATGTTGCCGGGACGCAATCGAATCGCCTTCAACGCTGCATTCCCAATGTCGATACCCCAGGCTGCATCGATCTTGGCCATGAAGAAAATCCTCGAATGAATCGCTGATCCGTGAACGGGAGGGAGACGGTGACAAGCACGAGAAGAAAACAGCCGCCCTACCCGGTGGAAATCGGCCCGTCAGAAATACTTACGAGATTAGGAACATTCGTTACGGGATCCGCTATTTTTCCTAACCTCCAATGTATCGACGCCGACCCGCACATGTCAACTAACAACCCCTCCGGAAGCAGGGGGCAATCGCCCTCCCACCTTCACCCCTTTTTGCCCTGTTTACCGCGAAAACAACGACCACCTCTTCGGTGTCGACAATATAGTATTGCATCTTGCAGCGGTTCGCTCGCCTGCCTGCGGGGTCCCGTACCGATTCCGGGCGAGCGGGCTATCCTCGCCGACCGCGCTCGCCGACGGCGGTAACACCGCCCGCTGCGTGGTATCATAGGGCGAACGGTCTGCTACAAAAGCGTCTTTCGAGGGTACCCTCGCCGACGAACGAACGAAAGTCGATTTTCCATGCAACGATACGAAAAACTGGTCGTCCTCCTTCCCTGCTATAGCCTGGAAGACTTCGATGTCAGCCGCAACGACGAAGACGCCGACCAGCTTTTGGCTGCTTGGGCCGGCTTGTTTCACCCGGTGTTGATTCAGGCGAGCGGCGAAACTCCGACTTGGGATCGGGCAAACGATCCGCCGGTCGGTATCGAAAAAGCCGTGATCACCATTCCCGACTGCTCGCTGGCGGAACTCTCCGGCGGTTGGCTCGACGATCACAATACCGAAGCAAATCTGATCCTCCGCGGATTCGCCGATCTCGATGAGCTGCTAGCCCGGCTTCACGAGCGATGGCCTGATCCCTTTCCCGCGGTCGATCCCGCGCTGGTCGAGGAGTTCTTCGCCCTCGGCTATTGCTACCTTCAGGTGGAGCTGTTGACGCGACAATTGCGCTACATGAGCAACCTCGACGAAATCCGCTTTCGCGAGGAGTTGACCAAGGCAGCCGGCGCCGCTGTGGAAAACGACGCCGAAACCGCTCTCGCTCACCTTCAGCAATGCTACGACCTGCTCACGGAGGCCCGGGAATATTTTTATCCGGTCGAGGCCCACCTGCTCGACTTGACGCTGGTAGCCCCGACGACGCTGGGCAGCGGACTGGATGCCGAGTTGGACGCCGGCCGGTGCAACATGATGTTCCCCGTCGATTTGTGGGAACGCATCGCTCAAGACTATCCCGAAACGCTCGCCAAGATGCAAGAAAACGCCGAGCGAGGGACGTTTTCGGCCGCGATCGGCAGTCGTGGTGAACCGCCACTGCCGTTGATGCCCGCCGACGCCGTGGCCCGCTCGCTGGCAGATGCCGCGCACACCGCCGCCGAACTTCTGCCCGATGCGCCGGTCGTACTCGGACATCGTCGGTACGCGCTGGCTTGCTGGTTGCCGGGCCTTGCCGCTCAAATCGGCAGCAAAGGCGTCTTTCATTTTGCGTTGGACGACGGCATCTTCCCGACGGGCAACCAGAGCAAGATTCGCTGGCAGGGACTTGACGACACCGAGGTCGCCGCGCTGGCTCGCGTGCCGTGCGACGCCTCGCGGCCGTCCGAATTTCTGCATCTCGCCCAGACGCTGGGCCAGGCAATGGACCTGGATCACGCCTCGACGGCGGTCTTCGCCCATTGGCCGAACGGGGCTTGCCGGTGGTACGCTCTGCTCCGCCGTGGTTGCGAGCATTCGCCGGTATTGGGCAGTTTTCTCACGTTGGCCGAGTATTTCCGCACGACGCAATACGTCGGAGCAAAAACGAAGTACCCACCGACCAAGTACCGCACGCCCTATCTGCGCCAGGCCGTCGAGGCCCAACAAGTCGATCCCGTGTCGCGTTGGGACGCCTATCATCGCTTGCACGCCTCATTGCAATCCGCCCGGTCGTGCCTGGTCATGGCCGCCGTCGCCGCGCAGACTTGGAACGACTCGATGAAGGCACTCGATGCGACGATCGACCGGCTTGCAACCGCGCTCGATCGGGCCGTCGATAGCCCTGCTGAAATGCCGGCTCTCGCGGAGTCGGTCGACGACGTTTACCGAAAGAGCCTCGCTTTGGCGGCCGAGCATCTGGTGGGAAAACAGCCGAAGGAGCCGAATTCCGAAACGGCGCCCGCGGTGTTGCTGATCAACCCGCACTCGTTCGCACGGCGCACGACGTTCGACAACCTGCCGCTGGAATCCCCCGCAGCAACCTCCGAGATCGTAAAAGCAACGGGCGAGACCGACCGCGGCAACGGCGCGGTGGTCGATATTCCCGGAATGGGATTCAGCGTGCTGCAACCGGGCGGAACCGAGTCTCGGCAATCGAAACCCAAACGCAAACGCGGTCTTCTCGCTTCGCTGTTCGGGGCGTCCGAAGACGACGACGGCCTGATCGCCGCCGAACTGGCACTGCGCAACGAGTTCTTTCAGGTGCAAATCGACGAACAGAGCGGCGGCATTCAAGGCGTGTTCCCCTTGCCGCAGGGCCGAAACCTGTTCGGCCAGCAATTGGCAAGACGAAAGCCACGGCCCAAATCGCCGGGTATCGAAGAAGACGATCCCGAACGCCATTACACGCGGATGGTCGCCGAGAAAATCCGCGTCGTCGAAAGCACCGAGTTCTGCGGTGCGATCGAATCGAAAGGACGCTTGTTGGATCACCTGGGCGAAACGGCGGCCCGGTTCCGGCAAGTCGTCCGCGTGTATCGCGGCGATCCGCTCATTCGCTTTCACGTCGAGCTGGAACCCGAGAAGATGCCTGAAGGCGATCCCTGGGCGAACTATTATGCCTTCCGCCTCGCGTGGCGCGACGAAACGGCCGACGTCTTCACCTGCCAAGGCGGCGGTTTCAAAGTACCGGGCGATACCACGCGAATCGAAAGCCCTCGCCTGGTGCATATCCGTGGTGCGAAACACGGAATCTCGCTATGTTGCGGCGGCCTGCCCTATCACCGCAAGATCGGCGTGCGACGACTAGACACGATTTTGTTGACCGCGGGAGAGTCGCGCCGCGAATTCGACCTGGCAATCGGGTATCACTTGCGTTACCCGGTCCAAGCAGCCTGGGGAACCTTGACCGAACCGATCGCCGTTCCCTTGTCGAGCGTTCCTTCGACGACGGCCGGTTGGCTGTTCCACATCGACGCCCAAAACGTGATTGCGGCCTCGTGGACACCGTGGCTGGAGGACGGGCGACTGGTCGGGGTAATCGCCCATCTTCAAGAAACCGAAGGAAAACGCGGACAAGTCCGCTTGCGTTGTTGCCGGCCCGTCAAGAAAGCCGCACAGCAAGACCTCTTGGGCAACGACATGGAAGAACTGACCGTCGAAGACGATGCCGTCGTCGTGCCGATTCGACCGCACCAATTCATTCGCACGGCCGTGCGACTGTTTTAGCCCCCGAATTCGGATGCGGCACGAACGCCGTGCCCGACGCGAAAAAGGAACCGCCCCGACTGACGTCCTGTTTCCGAATCGCTAGAATCGACGGTCGCCGTGTTGATCGACCGCTTCGACGGTCTTCGCCTGTTCACGTTCGTTTTCTTTCGACCTCGTAACGACGCCGATGATCGTGACTATCGACGGACCGGCCGGTGCAGGAAAAAGCACGGTCGCCAAGCGCACCGCACGCCGATTGGGGTTCGACTACCTCGACACCGGTGCCATGTACCGGGCGGTCGCGCTGGCCGGTATGCGGGCGGGTGTCGACTGGAACGCGCCGGAACAACTCGAAGCGTTATTGCCGAATCTCGACATCCGTTTCGACGGCGACCGCATCCTGCTGAACGGAGAAGACGTCTCCGAGGCCGTTCGCACGCCCGAGGTAACCGCCGTCACTCGGTTTGCCGCCGATAACCCGAATGTCCGTGCCGACCTGGTCCGGCGTCAGCGAGAAATCGGCGCAAGCCGAAATCTCGTCACCGAGGGCCGCGACCAAGGCACGGTTGTGTTTCCGGATGCCGAATGCAAAATCTACCTTTGGGCATCGCCTGAAGAACGGGCCCGGCGTCGATACCGAGAACTGCTTGCCCGCGGCATGCCGACCAGCCTCGACGACGTCCTGCGTGAGATCGTCGAGCGGGACCGCCGCGATCAATCGAGATCGGTCGGCCCGCTGCGCAAACCGGCCAACGCCGTCGATTTGTGCACCGACGGCCTGTCGATCGACGAGGTCGTGGACCGAATCGTTTTGCTTGTGCGGGCGCAAACAACGTCCACCGACGACGAAACGGAATCGCCGACCAAATCATGAGGATCGGGCCGTAGAGGGTTCGCCATGGCCAAGACGAACTACGACGTTCACGTCAATCCTTATTGGTACGGCCTGAGCCGGTTCGTCGTACGCAGCGTGGCTTCCGTCGTCTTTCGGTTTCGCGCCACAGGGATCGAGAACATTCCGCGCGAGGGCGCCGTCTTGGCGGTAGCAAACCACCAAAGCCATCTCGATCCGCCGCTGATTGGAGCGGGCTCGCCGCGGAATATGGTGTATCTTGCGCGGGCGACCCTGTTCGACTTCAGGCCGTTTGCCGCGTTGATCCGTTCGTACGGAGCGATTCCCCTGCGACAGGACGCTCCGCCGGTCACCGGTATTCGCGCCGCCTTGGTGCAATTGAAACAGAAACGAATGCTGTTGATGTTTCCCGAAGGTTCCCGCACCCCCGACGGAGAGATTCACCCCTTCAAGCCCGGATTTGCCGCATTGGCAAGGAAAACGAGCGCCACGATCTTGCCGATCGCCATCGAAGGTGCGTACAAAGCGTGGCCCCGAACGCGTCCTTTTCCCCTACCGGGCAGGGTGCACGTGCACTACGGTGCCCCGATCGCGCCCGATGAATACGCGGCTTGGTCGGAGGACGAACTGACGAACGTCGTCGAACACAAAGTACGCGAGTACTGGGAAATGCTGCGACAGCGTCCCGAATTCCGACGACGGACCTAGCAGAGCACTACACCACCTCTACCCACTCACCCCGGATTGCCCACATTTTCAGAAAATTGGGCCCCTGATCCAGCCTCGACACCGCACCCCCTCTCTCTGGGGGCGCAACACACGGAGAACCCGGCAAAATCGTCGCAACTCCCTGGAGGATCAATTGTTTGGGTTCGGTAGCTCTGCTATACTTTCGGATTCTTCGGTAGCTTGCGGGATTCTCCGTGTGGGCGGAGAACAGGTTACCGAGCGGTCCGAACCTTTCGCATTGCGGAACGTCGACAGCAGGACGCCCGACGGGCATCCTTGACGTTCTCCTTGGCAATAGGTTTCCGATTGTCGTTTTCTGGATGTTTTCATGGTCAACCGTAACCTGATTCGTAGTGTCGACCTGTCGGCGGAAGAGTGGGAAAAGGAACTTAGCGAGGCGATGGCCGGCGGCACCCCCGACGAGCTGGAGTGGGGCGGGGAAGAAATCGCCGTCAACAACATCATCGAAGGCAAAGTCGTCCGGGTCGAAAAAGAATTCGTCGTCGTCGATGTCGGCTACAAGAGCGAAGGCATCATTCCGCTGAACGAATGGTCTGAAGAAGAAGAGCCGCCGAAAGTCGGCGACACGATCGAAGTCCTCGTCGAAGAGCTGGAAAGCGCTTTCCTCGACAGTGACGACTACTACGGCATGATCACCCTCAGCAAGCGAAAGGCCGAGCGAATCAAGGCCTGGATGCGGGTGATGGAGTCGGTCAAGGAAGGCGACGTCGTAACCGGAAAAGTCACGCGCAAGATCAAAGGCGGCTTGCTGGTCGACATCGGCGTGAACGTGTTCTTGCCCGCCAGCCAGGTCGATATCCGCCGTCCTCGCGACATCGCTGAGTACATCGACAAAGAAATTAAGTGCGTCGTGCTGAAGATCGACCAGGCACGGCGGAACATCGTCGTCAGCCGTCGCGCACTGATCGAAGCCGAACGCGCCGAGAAGAAAGCCAAACTGTTGGCCGAACTCGAACCCGGCCAAATTCGCAAGGGAGTGGTCAAGAACATCGCCGACTTCGGGGCGTTCGTCGATCTCGGCGGTCTCGACGGGTTGTTGCATATCACCGACATGAGCTGGGGACGCATCGGTCATCCGTCCGAGATGGTCTCCATCGACGACGAAATCGAAGTCGTCATCCTCGACGTGAACCGCGAGAAAGAAAAAGTGGCGTTGGGCCTCAAGCAAAAGACGCCCAGCCCGTGGGAAGACGTCGAAGTCAAGTACCCCGTCGGCAGCCGCGTGAAGGGGACGGTCGTCAACGTGATGACCTACGGAGCCTTCGTCAAGCTGGAAGACGGCATCGAAGGTCTGGTACACATCAGCGAGATGTCGTGGACCAAGCGGATCAACCACCCCACCGAGGTCGTCCAAGTGGGCGACGAAATCGAAGTCGTGGTCCTGCGAATCGACAAAGAGAAGCAGGAAATCTCGTTGGGTATCAAGCAAACGCAAGAGAACCCGTGGGATCGTGCCGCCGAAAAGTATCCCGAAGGCTCGATCGTCAAGGGGGTCGTCCGCAACCTCACCAATTACGGTGCGTTCATCGAATTAGAAGAGGGAATCGACGGTCTCTTGCACGTCAGCGACATGTCGTGGACGCGCAAGATCAGCCACCCCAGCGAAATCTTGCAACGGGGCCAAGAAATCGAATGCCGCGTGCTGAGCGTCGATCAGAACCGGCATCGCATCGCACTCGGCCTCAAACAACTGACCGAGGACCCCTGGGAACACGACATCCCGCAGCGCTACGCACCGGGTCAAATCGTCAAGGGTACGGTCACGAAGATCACGAACTTCGGTGTGTTCGTGGGGTTGGAAGACGGGCTGGAAGGTCTTCTGCACATTTCGGAATTGGCCGATCACAAGGTCGACAGCCCCGAAGAAGTAGTCAAGGTGGGCGAAGAAATCGAGGTCAAGATTTTGCGTGTCGACACCGACGAGCGCAAGATCGGCCTTTCTCGCAAGCGGGTCGAATGGGCCGAGGAAGATGAAGCTCAAGCCGAAGCTGATGAGCAACAAAAGACCAAACAGCGTCCGCAGGTCGAGCTCAAGGGCGGTTTGGGTAGCTCCGGTCCGTTGATTCAACCGCTGCCCACCCAGGAACCGGAGCCCGAAGAAGCCGCGGCACCGGCGGAAACCGCAGACGAAGCTCCTGCGGCGGAAGCTGAAGCCGAATCGGAAGCGGGCGATCAACCCGCCGACGAAACCGGCGAAGAAAAGGCCGAGTAAAGCTCGCGACCCCAGCGGGCAAATCGTTGCCCGCCCCGAGAGGGAGTCCCTTTCAGGGGACAATTGACTATTATCGCGGACGGAACACCGACCTCGGTTTTCCGTCCGCTTTTCCTTTCTTGCCGCAGCGCAACCGCTTTGCGCCGTTCTTTCGTACGGCAAGTGAACCGCCGCATCCTTTTGCGGACGATTGTTCTGCCGATCCCGAGCGTGTCGATTTCGCAACCTGGACCGATTCTACGGAGACGGCATCTCCAGACGTTCCATCCCATACCAACCACACCACGCGCACATTCTTGCCAACTTGTCATCCATTGCCCCGTATGCAGAACGCTTGCTCCCCCCGCCGATCAGTTGGATACGGAGATGCGAATGCCAAGACTGACCGTATAGTTGAGCTGCCATGACTGTTGCCAAAACGACACGACCGAGCAAGTCGAGCGTTCAAGCTCCGCTGGAAACGTACCTGCGCGAGATCAACGAAACTCCCTTGCTGACCCCCGAAGAGGAACAGGAATTGGCGATCGCCGTCGGCAACGGCGATCCCGAGGCCCGCGACCGCATGGTACGCGCCAACCTTCGCTTGGTGGTCAACATCGCCCGCGGATACACCGGCAAGGGCCTGAGCCTTCAAGACTTGATCGAAGAAGGCAACTTGGGACTGTTGCGGGCGGTCGAAGGATTCGATCCCGCGATGGGAACACGGTTCTCGACGTACGCCAGCTATTGGATCAAGCAGTCGATCAAGCGGGCGCTGATCAATTGCGCCAAGACGGTTCGCATTCCGGCGTACATGGTCGAGTTGCTTTCGAAATGGCGACGAGCGAGCAACCGCCTGGCCGAAGAACTCGGCCGCACGCCGACCCCCGAAGAAGTCGCCCGCGTCCTGGGTGTTCCTCGCAAGAAACTCCCGATCATCAAGAAAGCCATCAAGATCTACAATCTCACCCCGCAAACCGACCAATCGGATCACGGTTGGTCTT
The DNA here is from genome assembly GCF_054657455.1 of Thermostilla marina. Lineage (NCBI taxonomy): Bacteria > Pseudomonadati > Planctomycetota > Planctomycetia > Pirellulales > Thermoguttaceae > Thermostilla > Thermostilla marina. The sequence goes on from NZ_BAAHYR010000001.1 coordinate 4,189,045, forward strand.
TGGGTGAGATGATCATGGACGAGAACTCCCGCTCGCCCGAAGAACAACTTCTCGAGCACGACAGTCTGCAACACGTGATGCGTCTGCTCGACGAGATGGATCCGCGGGAAGCAACCGTTCTTCGCATGCGGTTCGGGTTGGACGACAACCAACCGAAAACGCTCAAAGAAATCGGCCAAAAATTGGGCCTCACCCGGGAACGCGTTCGCCAAATCGAAACCGAGGCACTGCACAAATTGGCCAACGCCTTGGACGTCGATTGACGCCCGCGGCACGGCCGTTTCAGCACAACGAGAGCCCTTCCGTCAGCCCGATCGGTTCGCGGCACGTGAAGGGCTCTCCGTATTTCTTGCCGATCATCCAGCCCATGACCGAAGCAACGTGTTCCAGGCGATCCAGTAATCCCAGTTCTTCCTGCGGACGCCCTTCAAGGAACTGGCTGTGATAGCAGCGAATCGCCTCCATCTTTCGTTCCAGGAACGGGCTGATATCGACAATGAACGCCGGTTGCGGGACGTGTCGCAGGTGCGTGCAGTAGTAGTAAAAGATTCGCTCGGCATAGTGCGGCTCGCCGGTCATGGATGTCTTCGTCAATTTCCCCCAAAACCGAGCGGCCTCTACCAGCGAAGTCGCCGCCGTGTGGTCCGGATGGGCATCTTCCCAATAAGGTGCGAAGATCCAACGCGGTCGCATGCGGCGGAAGACCTCGGCCAGCGCGCGGCGGGCCTCCAACGAGGCCGTCAACGATCGGTTGGGCAGCCCCAAGTTCTCCCGCCAGGTAAGCCCCAGTACCGCCGTCGCTCGTTGAGTCTCTTGGGCACGTTTCTCCGGTGTACCGAAAGGCGTCGGCTCACCATCGGTCAAGTCGACGACGCCTACCTTGAGCCCTTCACTCAAAAACCGCAAAATCGTTCCCCCCATCCCCAACTCGGCGTCATCGGGATGAGGCGCCACCACCAGTACATCGAGCGTCACGTCCATTGCGTGGTTTGATCCTTGTCGTTCGAGACATCAATCGGCCCGTCCAGTCTCTCAGGCGGCCCAGAGCGTTCAGTTTCGCGAATCGAGCTATGGTTCATTATCGCCGCCGCACAACGGAGGGCAATTTCCGGGATCTCGGGCCCGTTGCATCCGTTCGCAGGGGGCGTTACGATGAAATTCCAAGCTCCGGATCGTGGATGGAATGCATTCGCCTTCCGGAAGTATATTCATCCAGCCCCGCAAAGCGGCTTTCCGGTCTGCGATCCGGTCGAAGACTCCGGGCGATTAGCTCAGTTGGTCAGAGCGCCACGCTTACAACGTGGATGTCGGCGGTTCGAATCCGTCATCGCCCACTAGGTTAAAAACACCAGGCTCCAAGCCCCCGTACCGCGGGGGCTTTGTATTGCGCACAATGCCCACTCGAGGTCGAACGGCGTTTTCCATGTCAGGGCGAAAAAGCACATCGGAAACGATGCTTTTCTAGACTTGGGGCGACCGACCACGACAACCGAGGGAACATCGCCCGTCGCCGCAAGCACGTTCGACGGCGTCGATCAACGCGGCAATATCGTTGAAGATCGGTTGTGGACGCGGCGGCCGCTCGATCACCACCACGCGGCATTCCGTCGCCTCGGCGGCTTTCAGCTTGATCGGAACCCCACCTTCAAGTCCGCTGTCTTTCGTCACCAAAACCCCGATCCGTCGGCTCCTCAGTAGGTCGATCATCTGATCATATCCCAGGCTTCCCCGACCGGCCACGATGTCGTCGGCCTTCAGCCCGAGACGACGACACCGCATCCACGATTCGGGAACATCGAGAATGCGAACGACCAATCGCACCGCCCCCCGACGGGCTTCGGTGACATACGGTGCCAGGTGGTTCGTCCCAATCGTCAACAATATGGGATCTTTGAACCTACAAGCCGTTCGGGCAGCCTCCACGTGGTCAACGACACGAATGACAGCCGCCGCCGGTGGAACAGCCGACGGTCGATCGTATGCCGTATAAGGCACACCCGCCTTTTGTGCCGCCGCCGCAGCTTGCCGTGACACTTCCTCGGCATACGGATGGCTCGCATCCACCACGACCCGACAATTGAACTCGCGGATCACACGGACCATTCCCTCGGCGTCCAAGCGACCGATTCGACGCTGTACACCTTGCGGCAGAGGTTCGTTCAGCGGGAGGTCCGTTGCCGTCGACAGTAAGACGGGCATCCCGCGGGCAGCCAATCGGCGGGCGATGGGAAGCGATTCGGACGTACCGCCTATCAGAAAAATCACAGCCGATACCCCCGAGACGTCACGAATCGACCGGACGACAAGACTCGGGACTGCGAGTTTCCCACGATGACGATCGTCCGCATGTCGACTTGTTCCGGATCGATCTCGCCCAACGTCGTGATGCACACTCGTTGCTCATTCGATCCCATCGCCGTAGCGACAGCCACGGGAACTGAAACACTCCGGTAGCGTCGGAGAATCTCCATCGCTTCATCGAACTGCTTCTTCCGACCGCGAGATCGCGGATTGTACAACGCGACCACCAGGTCGGCAGCCGCGACCGCCTCCAATCGCTTTCGGATCGTGTCCCAGGGGATGAGCAAATCGCTCAAACTGATTGCTGCGTAGTCAGCCGTCAGCGGTGCTCCGACGAGAGCAGCCGCCGCGCCGGCCGCCGTCACCCCGGGGACGATTTCGATATCCACTTCCCAGCCCGTTTCGTCGGCCATTTCGAGCGTCAAGCCGGCCATCCCGTAGATGCCGGCGTCGCCCGAGCAGACGAGAGCAACCGTCTTCCCGGCCGCAGCGCACGCAAGCGCCTTGCGACAGCGTTCGGTTTCGTGCCGCATGCCGAACGCATGTGTCTCCTTTCCCGCAATCACGTCGGCAACATATTCCATGTAGCGGCGATAACCGACGATCACCTCACTGGCCCTCAAGGCTGCTTCGGCCCGCGCAGTGCGATCGGCGGCCCCCCCCGGCCCCAGCCCTACCACGAACAATTTTCCTCGGCGATCGCCACCGTGACTCCTTGTTTCTTTATTACCGGTACTAATAGCTTCGTCCTCCTTCCGGCCAGCAACGCCGTCGGTTCGGCGACGGCGGGTAGTCCGACTTTGTCCAACGCGAGTTCCGACACGTTCACCGGCCGCCGACACTCTCGAATCGCCTGCGACGAAATAATCCTGATCGGAACCCCCAACCTGTCGGCTACGCGGCGGATTCCGGGCTCCTCGGCCTTGATGTCGGCGGTGGCGAAAAAGCGAATTTCCTCGCGGCGACGTCCGACCCGCGACAATCCCTCGTCCAAAACGTCCAGAATCGTGTCGGCGGCAACCCCGCGGCGACACCCGATTCCCACGATCAAGGTCTTTGCTGCCTCGGTGGTGGTCGTAATGATCGGTTCAGCCTCGAGAATGTCGGCCACTTGGACGGCAAGACGATTCGCCCCCGCTTCGTGCCCACCTAGAAGGCTGATCACGTAGCGCCCTCCGACATCGACGACGACCACCGGCGGATCGCGAAGTTTGCTTCGAGCCAGCGGGGCGATCGTTCGCACGGCCACGCCGCAGGGACCGATGAACACGATACCGTCGGACTTGCCGAATCGTTCGGCCATCAAGTCGGCCGTACGGGAAAACGTAACCACCCGCTGGTGATCGGTCGCTGAGCGATGCACGTAGATCGTGCAATCGGGTACCCTTTCGGCCACGTATCGTGCCAGGCGCAGCCCGCGTTCCGACAGCGTCACCAGATCAGGCATCGTCTTCCCTCGTTCGGCAACCGTGTTCGAACTCCGGATCGTACAACCGCGAGCGTGTGTTCGTTTCGCCCGGACGGACGATGATCATCGCCGTTCGCTCGATTCCCTCGGCCGCCGTTCGTTCTGCGATGTCGGCCAATGTACCGCGTACGATTTTCTGATCGGGCCACGAAGCGTGATACACGACCGCCGTCGGACAATCGCGACCGTAGTACGGAATCAATCGCTCGGCATGCTCGCGCAAACGGTGCACCGAAAGGAACAAACACAACGTCGCACCGGTTTGCGCAAAGGACTCCAGGGTTTGGCCCGGCGGGAGTGTCGTCCGTCCCTCGGTTCGTGTAAGGACGATGCTTTGACTAATCTCCGGCAGGGTCAATTCCCACCCGAGCGCGGCCGCGGCCGCTTGAAACGAACTGACGCCGGGCACGACCTCGTAATCGATTCCGCGTCGGTTCAGTTCCGCAATTTGCTCGGCAATCGCCCCGTAAATCGCCGGATCGCCTGAGTGCAATCGCACGACGTCTTCGTTTCGTCGCCGGGCGTCCAGAATCACCTCGACAATCTGGGGGAGCGTCATGCCGGCCGAATCGTATCGCTCCGCGTCATGAGGAATGAGATCCAAAACGGCCGGCGACACCAGCGATCCGGCATAGATGCACTTGCGGGCCGATCGCAACAAGGCTTCGGCCTTGCGCGTCAGCAAATCCGGTGATCCGGGCCCGGCACCTACGAAATACACCTTCACGATTTCTTCTCCCGCGGCTTGGCGTGCAAGATCATGGTCGACAAATACCCCACGTCGGCAGCGGCCTGCCGCAAACGTTCGAGATCATGCTCGACGTACTCGTTTTCCATGCCCACGTGGGCCCCGAATACGGCTTCGACCGGCCGGTCCGCAACGGCGACGGATTCGAGAACCTGTGGAAGGCGTTTCCCGATCTTCATCAAGACGACCGTTCCCGAAGCGTTCACGGCCGACTGCAAGGCCTGCGGGTTGTCGGCAGCGGGAAAGATGTGCACCGGCTCCTTGCCGCGGCCCACGGGAAAATGGGCTGCGGCCGCAACGGCATTGAATGCCGACACGCCCGGAACGGTAACGACGTTGAGTTCCGGTACGATTTCCCGCACGGCTTTAAACAAATAGATGTACGTCGAATACAACAGCGGATCGCCGAGTGTGACAAATGCCACATCGTGACCGTCGGCAGTCAGCTCGGCCACCAACAACGCCGCCTTGCGCCACCGGGTTTGCAATACGTGGCGGTCGCGACTCATCGGAAAGACACACTCGTGCACGACGGCGTCCTTCGCTAGATACGTTCGCACAATATTCAGCGCAACGCTGTCCGCCGTTTCCGAGGCTTTCGGTACGACGACGTGACGACACGCGTTCAGGATTGCGGCACCTTTGACGGTGATCAGTTCGGGATCCCCCGGCCCGATGCCGATTCCGTATAGGGTTCCTCGTTTCATGGGTTTGTTTCCTGCTGGTGACACCTGAGTGCCGTTTCTACCTTCGACGGTTCCTGCGAATGCAAGACGTTCGGATCGAGGATCAGCACGATCGATCGCTCGGAAAACCGGCCTCTCCGCAGTCGGTCGAGCGAGACTTCATCGATACGCTCATCGACGGTTCCCAGTTCTTCGCAGACGAATACTCGTCGTTCTCCGGCACGCTCGGCAAATGCAGCGATCGTCGGCCAGGCGCCCGATCGCCCGGCCAATACAGCAATTCGAGAGTACCGCTCGGGCTGCTCGTCTTTCAGGTCGGATATCGACGCATGGGCACTCACAATACGAGCATCCGTCCAATCGAGACCGAACCTCGCAAAGGCCAGCTGCACGGAACTGATCCCCGGAATCACGCGACACCGTTGAAAGCCGAATTGTTCGATCGCCAGTCGGGCGAGGCTGCAAATCCCCGGATCACCCGTTACGAGCAAAACCGTGCGGCGTCCCGCCGCTTTTTGTTCCAACGTTCGTAACGCCTGCCGGTAGTCGCCGTGGAGCGGAAGCCGTTCCTGGTGCGGTTGCGCGTACGCTTCGACCAGCCGCGGCGTTCCCGCGACCACATCTGCTTCCTCGATCACCCGTTTTGCGGCAAAAGTCAGGAACTCTTCGCCTGCCGGTCCGCAACCGACAATATCTATTCGATCGTGTTCGCTTTCGTCCATCTTCCCATCGGTCCGTGATATCCCAATACCTCACCTTGCAAATCGATCAATCCCACGGCGATCGGCACCTGCCCCGACGCGCGTTCGCCGACCCGGCGGGCAATCGTCCGCGCAGTGCGCTCGGCATAGGTTCGACGCTGCTTCGGCTCCAAGCCGGCGAAGAAGCTTTCGGCGGTCGCAACTTCCTTGAAGTCATGCTCCGGAAACAACCTTCGCAATGCCTCGACGGCCGACGGGGAACGAGACGAATGGGTGTCCCAGGCGCCGATTGCCAACTTGGCCAGTTTCCCCGGATGTCCCCAAAGCAACACGGCCGTTGCCGACATATCTTCCAGGCAATCGAAGGCTGTAGACCACTCGTTTCCGACAGAAATCACCTGCTCGTCGGTAAGGCGGTAGAAACGCCGCACCGATTTCTCACCGATGTTTCCCGGAACCAAAACAGGAGTCGTCACGCCGGCCTCTTTTGCCACGGAAAAAGCACAGGAAATCGCACAGCGAAGGGCCCGGCAACTGAAAGGTCGCACTCTGCCCGTGGTCCCGAGGATCGACAATCCGCCTACGATGCCCAACCGCGGATTGAACGTCTTCTCGGCCAAGCCCTCGCCGCCGGGGATCGAAATCGTCACGACAAGTGGGCGTATCGTGACTTCGCGCAGAGCCCGGCAGATCATTTCCCGCGGACCTCGATTGATTGCCGGTTCTCCCGGCGGCATGCTCAGACCGGGCTTGGTCACGGTTCCGACGCCCTCTCCCGCCCGAAACACGATATCACCACCCTCGGCAAACCGCACGATCGCCAAAATTTGTGCACCGTGCGTCACGTCGGGATCGTCTCCGGCATCCTTTCGCACGACGGCAACGCCTCGCCCATCGACCAATGTTGCGCGCTCGACGGGCAACGTCGCGCGGGTTCCGTCGAGCAAGGCCACGTCGACTTCACGAACCTCGCAACAACGACCGCAAAGCACCAGCGCGGCCGCTTTTGCGGCGGCGGCAGCACAAGTACCGGTCGTAAATCCGCCTCGCAATCGCGGTGTTTCCTGAACGTTGCCGTTTGTCATCCGATTCGTCTCGCGAACCTCTCCCCAAATTCGGTTTACTCACGCTCCGATTCACAAACCGGAGTCGTATCGTCGGCGCGACGGTTTCCGAACAACGAATGCAGTTCAGAAATCCCCTCCTCCACCGTCAGCGGTGGCCGTCGCTTCATATCTGCTTCCCTGAAAAATCGATCGAAACATTGCGTGATGTAAGGCGGCCGTAACCCCGCGCGCTCGAGCAGATCCACGCGTCCCAAGATCTCTGCCGGCGTTCCGGCGGCTTGGAACCGACCATCGTGCAACACGGCAACGACATCGGCCACCAGCGGCACGGTATCGATCGAATGCGTAGCCAGCACGAGCGTCATTCCGCAACGACGCGACAAGGAGACCAACAACCGCAAAATCTCGATCTCACCGCGTGGATCAAGGCCTGCGGTCACCTCGTCCAATAAGAGAATTTCCGGTTGCATGGCGAGCACACCGGCCAACGCCGCCCGACGCTGCTCTCCAAAACTCAAACCGTCGATGGAACGCCTCAACAAGTGCGAAGCACCGACCATCGCCAGCGCCGTGCGGGTGCGTTCAACGATTTCGTCGTGCGCAAGGCCGAGATTCCGGGGGCCGAAGGCCACGTCGTCCTCCACCGTCAGACCGAACAATTGATCGCCCGGGTTCTGGAAAAGGAATCCGAGTCGCCGACACCGTGCCGCCGGATCCATCTTCGATACGTTTTCGCCGCCCAAGCGAATGGAACCCTCACGCGGTGTCAACAGCCCGGCAGCCAGCTTCAGGACTGTTGTCTTTCCGGATCCGTTGGCTCCCAACAGCGTGCAAAAACTGCCCCGCGGAACCGACAACTGCGCACCGCGCAACACGGGTCGCGCTTTACGATAGGCGAACGAAACGGCGTCGAATTCAATCGCGACTTGTGGTTCCATCGGTCCGCTCACCAAACTTCGCACGCGATGAACAAGATCGCGGCAATCGAAACGACGGCACAAAACCTCGCCCACTGGCTGATCTCTATTTTCTCGGGCGGCTCGCAACGAAACTCGCCGGTGTACCCTCGGACGACCATCGCGTCGTACATGTCGGCCGATCGAGAAAATGCGCGTACCAAAATCACCCCCGCCAAGCGTGCCAATGAGCGAGTCCCCGTCCTCACCGAGGCATACCCCAGCCTCAATCGTTGTGCTTCGAAGACGCGGACGCCGTCTTCGCCCAGCGTGACGACGGCGCGATACGTAAGCCACACCAGTTCGAGCCACGTCTCGGGAACGCGAAACCAGTGCAGCGCCTTCAAAAGAGCGGGCATCGGCGTCGAGGCGACGAGCAACATCAGCAGAGATGTTCCACAAAACACCCGTGCTGCCGTTCTCACTGCGGCAGCGGTTCCCTCCCGAAACACGCATATTCGCCAATCGCCCGCGCCGAATTGCCAAAGCGGCGACTTCCCTACCATGAAGATTTGCAACGCTGCGACGACCCCGACGGCGACCGAAAGGGCGATGAAACGCCGAGTGATCCTCGCTGCCGGTATCCCAACGGCCCGCAATCCTCCAACCGCAAGCCCCCACACAACCCCTGCAAACAACGGATTCGATGCGTTCAGCGCGGCGACGAGCAACAGGACGACAATCACGATCTTCAGTCGTGCGTCCATTCCAAACCGATTTCGCTCGGCCGAAACCGGCAGATGAAGGTGCCGTCCGCCCATCGGTCATTCGTCCGTCGAATCGCGATTGATGGGAAATAGCGACGCCCACGAATAACCGGCGATGAATCCGCCGATCGTTCCGGCGATCAAGAACACGAACAGCAACAAATCGCCTTGATCCGTGTTGAGCAGCGGATCGGCCGGGGCACGTCCCGCGCTTTCCGCAAATCGTTCGACGACCGTTTCATCGACGCCGTGCCATTTTTCCGCGGCACACCTGTGAGAGGAAACGCTCCAAGCAAGACTCGCGCCGACCAACCCGGCGACGATCGCGCGTCGTAACGCATTTCGAACACGGCTGGCGTGCCTTTTCGGTTTCGGTTCGTTCACGACGTTTTGCATCGTCGGCCCCCATTTCTTCGATTCTTCTCAACGATTCCCATTACGCTGCCGCGTCCGACAACTTCCCGAACGCCAACAACTCGGGCGATCTCGCCGAAACGAATGCGTACGCGCCGGCCGAAAGCACGCCCTCTACGATTCCCAACGGCAACTGCGTCGGAATGAATGCCACGAGGATCCCCCAGAACAGAGGCAACCATGGCGCGTCGCCGTGAAGGGAAAGGGCCAATACCAGCGCCGTCGCGGTGTACGTAGCCCAGTCCGAGATCACGCCCGCCAAGAACGCCGCCGCAGTTTCCGGTACACGGCATGCCGATGCGATCCGAAAGACGACGTACCCCGCACACGCACCGCAAACGCCCATCGTGAATATATTGGCCCCCAACGTGGTCAGACCGCCGTGTGCCAGGAACATCGCTTGAAAAAACAACGCAATCATCGCCAAGACGACGGCGGGCCCCGGCCCCACGAGGATCGCCGCCAAGCCGGTTCCGCACGGATGCGAACACGAACCGACGACCGGCACGGGGATGGGCATGCACGAAATCACGAACACACCCGCCCCGACCAAAGCCAAGAAGGTCTTGAATCGGGGCGAACGGCGGACAACGATACGAATCCGTTGCGTACCGAAGTACAGAAACGGCAACACGGCCGCCCCCCACAGCCCGGCCCAACTCCCCGGCAGGATCCCTTCGGCGATGTGCATGGCGAAAGCCGGCCGCGCAGTACAAAGCACGCCCGCAATCGCCATAATTGCTGTCGCCCCTGGAAAAACGCCGGTTTTCCATTTTTTCGATCGGAAGACAACTCGATTCACTTGTGGTCTCTACCTTTCCGTCTTGCTGAAGCATGCATTCCCACTTCCGCCGACCGATTGGGTATCGTCGACGATCTCGTCTTCGTCCGGAATCTCGAGTGCACGAACATCGGGCATGTGTGCCGCCTCGCTCATGCGTTTTTCCACCAGGTTCACCAACACCGGGTCGTAGCCTAAATTCGGTCCCAAGACGATGCGCAGGTTCCTGTACTTGGCCGCTTCGGCCTGTAACAAACGTGGAATGTCGGCCTTCACATGGACGCCTTCGTTCACGAAGTAAGGCAAGACCAACACCCGGCGGGCGTCCGCTTCTACACAGCGGGCCAACGTCTCGGCAAGGTACGGCGGACGCTGCGACATGTTGCACGCGAACACCGGAATCCCTCGCCGGCGCCCCAGCTCCTCAGCGATTCGGCACATTGCAGCATTTGCGGTTGCAACCCGGCTGCCGTGCCCCAGCAAGACGACGGCTTCGAATTCGCCGGCTCTCCCCGCACCCGGCTTGTGTGCGGCCACGGCAGCCTCGGCCAGCGCATGCACGGCCGCTACGGCGAGAGGGCTCCCGCCTCGTGTGCCCCGCACGCTGATATACGGAACATCGAGTTCCATCAGTTCGTTCTTGCTCTCCTCGACGTGAACGAATCCGACGGGAACGCCGATCACGATCGCCGGGCCGACTCCTTCCTCGATGATCAGGCGGTTGACCTCCAGCAAGGCCGTCGGCGAGTTCCCAATCACCACGACGGCACCATCGAGAATCGGACGCGCCTTGCGCACCGCCGCAACCGCCCTCGGCAGTCCCAGCTGCGCGGCTTCGTCGGCAACGTCGGCGTCTCCGACAAAGCAATAGATCGGTGAGATTCTCCCGCTCGCGCAGGCCCGTCGCAGTCGTGCCGACGACAAGCCTGCTCGAACCATGTTCGTATCGACGTACAACGGTCGTCCTTCGCGCAACGCCCGGATTCCGGCGTCGACGGCATCGGCGGATATCCGCACCTGTGCCGCGAGACTCGGATCGCCCGCAGCATGTATCATGCGACGAACGATCGGCCACTGCTCGTCGTCGAAAGCGTCTCGATCGGCCGATTCATCGATAAACCGAAAGGACATCGCCTCGATGTCGCTTCCGTTTTTCGGCGAGTTCATCAAGGCCCGCATTCTTGGTTGTCGCTTCATGGTTCGTCTCGTATCGGTCGTCGGTATCAGCAGGCCCCGATGTCGATCGTCTTCTCCGTATCGACATCCCAATCGTCCAAGAGGAAATCGGTCTCACGGCCGTCGGCAATCAACCGAAACGCGTATCGAACCTGTTCCTCGTAGAGTTCACAAAAGGCCCCGGGGGCCTGCATCGAACCGTTCATTTCATGCGCCTCGGCCGGACACGGTGAACCGCAGAAGTGCCGAATCGCACAAGTTGCACATCCGGCGATATCTTCCACTTTTCGTTCCGTCACCGTACGGAACGCCTCGCTGCGCAAGACATCGTCGATTTTGTCGGTGAAGAGATTTCCGCCGCGAAATTCGGAAAGTCCGATGAATTCGCTGCACGGAAACAATCCGCCGTCGGCCGCGACAGCGAAAAAGGCTCGTCCGCCGCCGCACGGCGAAATGTCGCATAACAGCCGACGTGCCGTCGGTGCGACGATCGACAGCACGATGTTGGCGAAGTTCGCGACGACCAACTTGCGCCCGGTTTCGCGGAACAGTTCGTGCGTCCTTTCCAACGCCCGCAAGTAGTGCGGTACAAGCTCGGCATCTTCGGGCTTCAACGGTCGCGCCGCCGGGCTGGTGCAGCGAAGCGGATTGAGCATGCACACCGGCACGTGCCTTGCGTGCAGGTAGTCGACCAACTCAATCAACGAAGTCATGTTCTCTTTCGTGACCGTGCACAGCACGTTGTAGTTGGGATATCCTCGGAGCTTTTCGAAGAGGCCGTCGATGGAAGCGAACGTGCCTGCTCCGCCCCATGTCTTCCGCGTGCGGTCGGCGACCGCGTCTTCGTGACCGTCGAGAGACAAGCCGATCCCCACCTTTCGACTCGTCAGAAACGCGATTGCTTCGTCGTCCAACAACGTGCCGTTGGTCTGGATCCCGAAGCGGAAATCATCGGCAAATCGATCGATCCCGGTGAATACGGCCTCGCGATTGAGTAGCGGTTCGGCGCCGTGGAAAATAACGTCCGGTTTGCGGCCGGCCGGAAGGTTTTCGGCAAAATAGTCTCGAAGAATCGTCAAAGCGCGGCACAGCTCGTCGGCCGACATGTGACACCCGTTGCGGCGCATCTCTTGCGGAATGTAACAATAGGTGCAATCGAGGTTGCAACGGTCGGTGGCGTTGAAATAGACCGCCATCGGCGTCAATCGGAACCGCATTCCCTCGATTTCGTCGCGAAGAATTTCCCGCTTCGCCGCCGGCTCTTCAAGCAACGGCCCGCCGCAAAGGGTCTCGGCCAATTCGTCGCGGGGCGTGAGAGCCCAAAAGGCGGTCTCGGGATCGACAACGGCCATGTATTCGTTGTGGCCGATATCCAAAGGCACCAATCGCATTCCCAGGCCGGTATTCGCGAGGCGTCCCCGCGAGGACGGAAGTATCGAACTCATTATTCATGCTCCCTGATTACTGGATCGGGTTTCGGTTCGTGTCGAAAAGGGTGCCGGATCGGCGCCCGCAGACCCCGACCCGGCGAGCGGAGATCAAGGCACTACTTCTTCCGCATCATGATGTAATGCGACAAGCCGGTGCCTTTCACGGAGCAACTTCGCCGATAGGCGATGATGCGCCGTTTCTCCACGGTCTTCTTGTCCTTCATGCGTCTACCCTCCTTTCTGCAAAAGAGACGCATTCCTCGGACCTATCGGAAACCGCCCCACCCAGTTCGGCAGGACAGTTCTTCCCCAATCGCACGACGGGACCGATCACAATGACACACGGAGGCTTACAAGCCGCCGTGAGGCTCCCGTCGATCAGTTCCTGTAGTCGTTGATATCGAACACGTTGTTCCGCGCGAGAGGCCGCATGGACGATCGCCGTCGGCTCGTTCGGTGATCGGCCTCCTTCGATCAATCGACGGGCAATCTCGGCCGCGCGTGCCGCTCCCATGTACACCACGAGCGTTTCATTGCTCCGGGCGAGCAACTCCCAGCGTGGTTCAGGCACCCCGTGCATGCGATGCCCGGTCACGAAGACGACCGCGCCCGCCGTCCCCCGAGCCGTCAACGGAAACTCCTCCTCGGCCGCGGCGGCACAAGCCGACGTTACCCCCGGCACGATCGAACACGGAATCCCGTGTTTTCTGGCGACCTCCAACTCTTGGGCGGCGCGTCCGAACACGAGCGGATCTCCGCCTTTCAGTCGTACGACGCAGCGTCCGGCGGAGGCTTCTTCGACAATTCGCCGGTCGATGGCGGCGTGCGTCTCGGCGACCTTGCCCGCTTCGTGACGTCCCACGGGCACGTGTTCCGCCTGCGGGGCGTATCGCAGCAGCGCAGACGACACGAGTCGGTCATACAGAACGACGTCTGCACGCTGCAACGCTTCGATCGCAGCGAGCGTCACCAACCGCGCATCCCCCGGTCCCGCACCGACCAAGATCAACTCGCCCGATGCTTTCGACGCCGCCGGGCCGCGGACATCGACGTGCTTCTCGCAATCGCAAAGAGTTTCGGTTGCCGCCGCCGATTCGTTCATCATGTCGGCCATAAACCGTACCTGTCGAACGGGCACGCCTCTCTCGCCTGCCGCTCGGCAAACGGCCGACGCCGCGGGCGTCCTCTCCCCGACCCACAACACCAGCGAGACGTCGTCCCAAGCGTATCGTTCAGCGTCGAACGTCGGGGCACCGGGTTGCGCTGAACCGTTTGACGGCAACAACGTCGTGCGAATCCGCGCACCGGTTTCTGCGAACAGCCGGCCAACGGCAAGCGATTCCGGTTCCTCGCCGACGATCCACAACGTGCCCGTCGTGTTCGCCCCAGCTTCCCGCTCACGTTTCATTCAGGATCGCTCCTCGCGTCTACGTTTTTCCCGGGCAATTCCATCCATCGAGTTCGCCAAGCCGCGGGCCGATGGTCGCCGTTCGTCTTTCGGGTGACGGGTGCGCAACTCCGGCCGCACGCTTTCAGCCACGCCACGAAACGCTCGATCGCTCCCGGCGCGGCCGCCACATGCAGATGCACGAAACTTGCCAACGTGTTTCGCTCGCGATACCAAAACCCTTCCGGTTCCGACGTTTCGCCGTCGCGAAATCGCCGGCGATACACCGCCTGCCAGCCCGGCGACTTGGAAGGGTCGGCAGTCAACTCGGCGTAATGAAATTCGTGGCCCCGCAGGCAGTCTCCGGCACGGCCCCAGAACGTGTCGGCAGTAAGCGTCGTCTCCACATAGCCCAACCTTTTTCGGCGGGGCAACATGCGCGTTTCGACCGGCAAAATCCCCAGCATGGCATGTCGCCGTCCATGTCGATCGACGATCGCTTGCGACAGATAGATCAGTCCGCCGCACTCGGCGTAGATGGGGTATCCTCGCTCGTGGAACCGGCGAATCGATTCTGCCGTCGCCGTATTCGCCGCCAGGGTCGCTGCATGCTCCTCGGGATATCCGCCCCCAAGCAGCAGAGCGTCGGCGTTGTCGGGCAGCCGCTGGTTGCGCAACGGCGAAAAGAAGTAAATGTCACACCCCTGTCGCTCCAACTCGTCGAAGACGTCGGGATAGTAGAAGTGGAATGCTTCGTCGTAGGCCGCCGCAACGCATCGACGTTCGCCGGTCGCGCACACGCCACTCTCACCGATGCACACATCGCTCTCGCTTCGCCGTCTTGCCTTCGGCAATTGCAGCATTCGGTCGATGTCACAACATCGTTCGATCGCCTCGCCCAATTGCGAAACCAACGACGGGATGTCGGCGCGGTCGCATCCGGCCCCCACCAATCCCAAGTGTCGGCTGGGCAAAACGGGACACTCCCCGGTGTGCATTGCGCCGACCAGCGGAGGCAATTTCGCCGCCTGAAGCGCTTCCCGCAGAATCCCTTCGTGTTTCACCGATGCCGTTTTCGAGGCAACGACGCCGACAATCCTCAGCCGCTCGTCGAATCGGCAGAAGCCCAAGACGATTGCGGCAAAACTGCGTGCGGCGCCTGCAGCCGGAACCGTAAGAAGAACATCCGCGTCCAACCACCGCCCGATCTCGGCCGCCGATCCGGAATCGGCATCGGCGGAAGCGCCGTCGAACAACCCCATCACGCCTTCGATCACGGCGATATCGGCGTCGGCCGACGTGCGTTCGAACAGGTGTGTGACGTATTCCCTCCCTTGCATCCATCCGTCGAGGTTGTAACACGGGCGTCCCGACGCCGCCGTCAACCACGTCGGGTCGAGGTAGTCGGGTCCGACCTTGTACGTCTGAACGCGAAGTCCGCGACGGCGCAACGCGGCCGCCAAGCCGACGGCCAGAGTAGTCTTGCCGCTGCCGCTCTGCGTTCCGGCGATCAAAAGGCACGGTGTTCGACGTGTCATGAACTTGCTTCGTCCGGTTGTTACCGTTTCACGGCCTGTTTTCCGAGCGAGCAGGCCGCTCAATACTCAACCCCCGCTTGCGGTCCGACGCCGTTCCGATAGGCATGCTTTCGGTCCGCGATTTCCGAAACCGTATCGGCCAATCGCACCAACGCCTCGGGCGCATTCCGCCCGGTCAGAACGAATACGGTCCCCTGCGGCGACGCTTCGATGACATTGCGAATGTCGTCCGCCGTCAGTAAACCACTCGCCGCGGCGTACGCGACTTCATCCAAGACCACTAGGTGAAACTCTTCGTTTTCGATTCGCTCGCGAACCCGTTGCAATCCCGCGCGGGCTGCTTCGACGTGTTCGGCGAACGCGTCTGAATCGTTCCGCGGCAAGAATCCCTTGCCCACCACATCGATCGCAACGCCCGGAAGTCTCTCCAACGCGGCCCATTCCCCGGTGCGTCGATTCCCCTTGACGAACTGCACGACGAGCACGCGCATCCCGTGTCCCCAGGCTCGAAGCGCCGTGCCCAAGGCGGCGGTCGTTTTTCCCTTACCGGGACCGGTCATCAACAGGATGCGATTTCGAGGAAGTGCACGTGTCATGACCATCCTCCCGCCGCATAGGTTGCCCAGGTTCCTGCAACGACCGCCGTCAACGTGACTAGCCACACCAATCGCGAAGCACGATCGATATCTTCCTGTCGTGGTGTTCGTCCGCGAGGCCCCATCAGCGGCATCGCCTCCGGAACGCCGCCGCGCCTCACCGGACCTCCAAGTTGAACACCCAGTGCCCCGGCAAAAGCGGCCTCGGGATACCCCGCGTTCGGGCTGCGATGATGTCGCGCGTCGCGGCGCACGGCGCGCAATACGTCGGTCGGTTTTCCGCCTACCAGCAAAGCGACGATCGCCACCACAAAAGCGCACATGCGGGCCGGAAGGAAGTTCAGCGCGTCGTCCATTCTCGCCGAAGCCCATCCGAACTCGCGGTATCGTTCGTTCCGATACCCGAACATCGCATCGAGCGTGTTGACCGCGCGATAAGCGACGGCACCGACCGGCCCGAACACAAATGCATACATTAACGGCGAAAAGACGCCGTCCACCGAGTTTTCGGCAACGCTTTCGACGGTCGCTCGGACGACTTCCGTTTCGGTCATGTGATCGGTGTCTCTGCCGACCAAGAAACCGACTCGCCGCCTTGCAAGAGCGAGATCTTTACGATCGAGCGCACGGCGAACCATCGAGGCGTGGTGTACCAGATCGCGAGGTGCAATCGTCGTATACACGACCACCGCAGCACACAGGTTGCCGGCAACGCGAGAAAACGTGAACGCCACTTCGATCAGCCACCATGCAAGGCCTGTTGCGATGCCGACGACGATTACCGCCGCAGCCATACCGGCCAACCGAGGTGAAGGAACGACATATCGACAGGCGCGTTCCGCCCAGGTCGCAAGGGCCCCGATCCCGCGTACCGGGTGCGGTATCCACCGCGGATCTCCCAAACAGAGATCCAGAAGCAAAGCCAGCGGAATGCACCACACGGCAAGTTTCATCGCAGCCCCATCCGTCGAAAAATCTGTTCCATATCGACCGACTCCCGGACGATATCGGCCAATCGATCCAAAGCCGGTTCGATGTCGTACACCGCCCGCCGCTCACCGATCGCCCCAAGCCCCAAAGCCGTCCGCACGCCGTCGAGATACCAATGCCGAAATGCGTCGGTATCGAACAGACCGTGCAAGTACGTCGCCACAATGCGACCGTCGGCCGATTGGTATCCGATCGGTGTTCCGTCGCTCCGCACAACCGCGGGTCGCAACCCGTCGGCCGAGGTTCTTCCGTGGTGAATCTCGTATCCGTGAATCTCGATCCCCGAGGGCACATGGCGGGCTGCAACCGCTGTGAGTACCTTTTCGGCGGCATATTCCGTAACCAACGGCAATAGTCCCAAGCCGGTCGTCTCTGTGCCCTGCGACTCGACGCCGACCGCATCACGAATGCGACCTCCGAGCATTTGCAAACCACCGCACACACCGACCAGAAACGTTCGCCCCGAGCGATACGCCTCGACGATCCGAGCCGCCAGTCCGCTGTGTTTGAGCCAGTGCAAGTCGGCCTGGACATTCTTCGAACCGGGCAGCACAACGACATCGGGGTTCCCGAATGCGTCCGCGCTCGAAACGACGCGAAGCCGAACGTCCGGTTCGACTCGCAACGGATCGATGTCGGTGAAATTCGAGATGTGCGGTAAATCGACGAGCACCACGTCCAACATGGTCCGTGCGTCCTGCGGCGACGGCGCCGCACTGCGTTGCGATTTGAGCGATACCGAGTCTTCTTCGGGAAGGCCCAAGTTCGACACGTACGGTACCACGCCGAGGACATGTCGCCCCGTCCGCCGTGTCAAAAACGCGAGCGCGTCATCGAGCAACTCCGGCTTGCCACGAAAACGATTGATGATGAATCCGGCCACCCGTCGTCGATCGGTCGGCGGAAGGAGTTCGTACGTCCCTACGAATGCGGCGAACACACCGCCGCAATCGATGTCGCCGACGAGGTAGACTGCGGCGTCTCCATGTCGTGCCGTCGCCATGTTGACGATATCGTGTCGCTGCAAATTCACTTCGGCCGGGCTACCGGCCCCTTCGATGACGACGACATCGAAGTCGGCGGCAAGTTCGTCGTACGCGCGGCGCACCGTGTCGACGATCGTCTGCTTGTATTGCAGGTAATCGACAACACCCATGTTGCCGACCGGCTTTCCGAGCACGATCACCTGGGCGCCGGTCTGCGAATTCGGTTTCAACAAAACCGGGTTCATTCGCACGTCGGGCTCGAGGCGACAAGCCGCCGCCTGGAGCACCTGCGCACGTCCCATTTCGCCTCCCTCGCGGGTAACGAACGAGTTCAGCGACATGTTTTGCGCCTTGAAGGGAACTACCCGATACCCTTCCTGAAGCAAAATGCGGCAGAAAGCCGCGGCCAACACGCTCTTTCCGACGTTCGAAGCCGTCCCTTGTAGCATCACCGCCGGTTTGCGACGGCGAATGAACGAACCTGCGCCCGCTTCGTCGCGAGATCCCACGCATGCCCGCAGGGCGTCGACCAATCGGCGATTCTCGTCTTCGTTCCGCACCGCAACACGAAAATACGAATCGTCAAGGCAGGGAATATTCTCGCAGCAACGGATGACGATACGGCGTGAAAGCAGTTCGGCGTACAACCGTCTTGCCGTCCATTGAGGATCGGTCGTCCGTACCAACAGGTAGTTCGCTTCCGACGGGAAAACGCGCAACCCCGGCACGCGTTGCAGGTCGGTACAAAGCTCGGTACGCAATCGAGCGATCGTGTCGCGCGTCGTTCGGCGATACGCCTCATCGCCCAGTGCCGCGCTACCGACGGCCTGTGCTACAGCATTGACCGACCACGGCGGCAAACAATTCCGCAGACGCGAGATCACCTCTCGGGGACCGACGGCGTATCCCAAGCGAAGCCCGGGAATCGCGTAGAACTTCGTCAACGACCGCAAGACCAATAGGTTCTCGTGGTCGGTTCCGACGAACGATCGTTGGGGCTCGAGGAAATCGGCAAAGGCCTCGTCGACGACGAAATCGACATCGCGCCGGTGTTCGACAATCGCCGAGAACGTTTCTTGCGAAAACGTCCGACCGGTCGGATTGTTCGGAAAGCCGACGATCACCAGATCGCCCCGTTGCAATTCGGCTTCGAACGCATCCCACTCGATGGAAAAGTCCGTCTCCGGCCGACATGCGATGCTCGCAAGCTCGATGTCGTGATGCGTTGCAACATCCAAGTAGTCGACGTAACACGGTGTAACGACCACGACGCGGCGAGGCGAAAACACCTTCGGCAGCGCGTAGAGGAGTTCGCTGCTGCCGTTGCCGCAGACGACTCGATCGGCATCAACACTGTGAAAGCGGGCGAGCGCCGAAGCAAGCGACCGACAAAACGGATCGGGGTAATGTTCGATGCGGTCCAACGCGCACGCGGCGGCATGCAGCGCGCCGCTGGGCGGTCCCAGCGGGTTGATCGCCGCGCTGAAGTCCGTCAGCTCCTCCGGCAGACATCCGGCGGAACGTGCCGCGTCGTCGACTTGTCCACCATGCCGAAAGCTTCTCACCGCCGGTTCGTCCTTTCCTTCCTCACGGTACCGCACAAGTAACCAGCACGATCATCTCTGCAAGTTCCGAAGCGGCGCCGAGAACGTCTCCGGTAAAGCCACCCAGTCGCCGGTACGCAATCGCCGCCCAGATTCCGGTACCGACGACCGCCGCCGAAGCCGCGGCCGTTCCGCGAACACCAAGCCCCGCAAATCCGATCCCAAAAACGATCACGACGGCGTAGACAAGCGTCTTCCATCCACACGCATCGGCAAACAAACGCCCGAGTCCCTCGTCGCGGGCAGGCGGCAAAATCGCCGACACGCACAAAACGGCACAGCGTCCGCTTACCGCGGCGACGACCAACGCCCACGGGACGCATTCCTCCGGCATGTCGCCGATCGCCGCAGCTTTCAGCCCCAACCCCAGCACCAAGGCAAGAACGCCGAACGTTCCGATACGACTGTCGCGCATGATTTCCAACGCATGAACACGATCGACCGGTGCCGCGAATCCGTCGGCGGTATCCGCCAGCCCGTCCAGATGTAGCCCGCCGTGTGCCACAGCCAACAACGCCGTGCCCACGACCGCCTCGGCAGTCGGCGACAACAACGGATCGATGAGCGACCACACTCCGGCGCACCAACAACCGATCAACAGGCCGACGACGGGAAACCACCACACGCTGCGTGCTACAAGCGACGGAAAAGCGTCGTCGCGCAACCGCACGGGAACGATCGTGAGAAACGAAAGTGCGGCGAGGAAACGCATCATGCTTCGGCCTCCGACACCGCCGCCTCGGCGAACGTGCGAACCTCGGTCAACAACCGCGAAGCGGCATCGACTAGATTCGTCGCCAAAGCGGCTCCCGTCCCCTCGCCCAAACGGAAACCGAGATCGAGGAGCGGTTCCTTGCCGAGAGCTTCCAAGACGATCCGATGGCCCGGTTCGGCGCTGCGATGCGCCGCAATCATGGCGTCGGCGGCCGCGGCAGCCAACCGTTGGGCAATCAAGGCCCCCGTCGACGCGATCAACCCGTCGATCACGACCGGACGGCGATAGTATGCGGCCCCCAACACGACACCTGCGATGGCGCCGATCTCGAAACCGCCCACTTTGGCAAGCACGTCCAGCGGATCGTTCGAATCCGGACGATTCACCTCGAGGGCACGCTGGACGACGGCAACTTTGTGTCGAACCTGCTCCGCCGAGAGTCCCGTTCCCGGTCCGACGGTTTCCGCGGGCGCCCTGCCCGTCAGCGCCGCTATCACTGCCGAACTGGCCGTCGTGTTCGCAATCCCCATTTCACCGACGCCGAGCAGGTCGACGCCTTCCTCGTCGATCAAGCGGCGGGCCGCTTCGATACCACGTTCGACGGCGGCAACGGCCTGCTCGCGCGTCATCGCCGGACCTTGCGTCATGTTCCGGGTACCCGGGGCGATCGGCATCCGCCAAAGGCGACCGGTCGTTTCAAAACCCGACGTATCAGAGGCCACTCCCACGTCGATCACCCGGACCTCGCAACCGGCTTGGTCGGCCAGGGCATTGATTCCTGCTCCCCCGGTACAAATATTCGCCACCATCTGACGGGTCACTTCCTGCGGATACTTGCTGACGCCTTCTTCGGCCACGCCGTGATCGGCCGCCAACACAACCACCGCCTTGCGGGCAGGACTCCACGCCGGATCGCCGGTGATTCCTGCCAAATCCAGCGCCAGGTCCATTAAGCGGCCCAACGCCCAATGCGGCATCGTGAGCTGCTCCAGTCGGGCTTTCGCTTTCTCGCAGGCAGCGTTGTCACGACCGCGAATTGCGCCAAGAACGTCCTTCAGTTCAAGCATCGAGACTTCCCTTGATCACCACGGGGATCCCACTGACCACGAAAACGACGACGTCGCTCGCCTCGGCAACAAGGGCGTTGCAGCGCCCCGCCAAATCCCGAAACATTCGCGCAGAGGCCTCCGCCGGAACGATCCCCAACCCGACTTCGTTCGTCACGAAGACGATCTGTGCCGTCGATTCGGCAGCCGCCTCACAAAGTTCGCGAGTAAGACGAACTATCTCGCCTTCGCCCGACGTCGTTCCTGCGCGTTGTGCTTCGTACATCAGGTTGTTGACCCAAAACGTCAAGCAATCGATCAGTACGACGTCACAGTCGGCGTTCGCTCGTACCGCGTCGGCCGGATCGAGAGGCGCTTCGATCGTCTTCCAGCCGCGACCGTCGCGCTCGGCTCGATGACGTACCACGCGTTTTGCCATCTCGTCGTCGGTCACGACACCGGTAGCGATGTAGATTCGTCGCTTGCCGATTGTTTCGGCCAGTTGCTGCGCGAACCGGGATTTCCCGCTCCGACAGCCGCCGGTCACCAAGTACGTGCGTGCCACCGACATCCCTCCCAAGCTCGGCTGCTAACGGTCGCCGCGATAGTTCAGTTCCATCAAGCAGGCACGACCGTTCTCGACGTGTACGGTCGTCAACGAAGGTGAATCGACACGAAAACACCAATGGCGGTCGGGGGCAATATCGAGAAGCCGACACAGCGCGACACGAATCACTCCGCCGTGCGTACAAATCAACGGTCTTGCGGCACGGCTTGCCAGAATCGCCTCGAGTGCGACTCCCACGCGATCGGCAAACGCCGAAGTCGATTCACCGTCGGGAAAGCAAAAGCCCGCTTCGCCGGAAAACCAGGCTTTTAACGTGCCTTTCGCCTCGCAATTCACGTCATCGAGCGTTTTGTTCTCCCACCGGCCGAAATCGATTTCGGCCAAGTCATCGACGACGGTTGTGGGTATTTCGACGCCGTCGAGAAGCACATCGCGGGTCATTCGCGCGCGCAATGCCGGACTGCAGAAAACGTGATCCGGCTTCGCTTTCCGCAGGCGCTCGGCAAGCGGAAGAAGCTCATTCGCGGCTGCTCGATCCAAAGGCGGATCCGAGCGTCCGATGAAACGGCCCCGAATGCCGGTCGCCCCGTGTCGCACGAACATGAGAGTCTTTGCCGCCACGATGCAATGTCCCGTGCATGCGCGAAAAAACGTCCCCGGACCTGTTGGAAACACAGCTCCGGGGACGTCTGGTTCGTCCGCGGCGGCAAGTGTGTCATCCCTCAGGTCCACGAAGGGATTCGATCACACGATGAGCACGAGCAGGTCTTCCGGCTTCCGGATCATCCTACCAGCCGCGCCTTCCCACCTGTTCGGCAGTGGCATGATGCGGCGTTCGTCCCCGGTTACGGCGGCGGGTCCGCGACGGATTTTCACCGTCTTCCCTGTTAGGGCCATTGCGGCCGCTCGCACTCGATAGGCGGCAATTTAGTTTTTCATGACACGATCGTCAAGTGGCTTCCTTCACAGCAAGAAACTGTATTCAGCGAATAACGCAGTCTCTATTGTCGATTTTCCTTTTTTGACCAAAGCGACACGAGGCGGATCGACAACATGCCATTTCGCTTTGCCGCAACTACGCGCGGGTCAATCGCTCCAAATATCGGCCGTGCGGGCCTTCACATCGGGAAACGGGGGTAATGGGGCACTCGGCGTCGGCTCGTACCAAAACGTGGCACACGACCAATCGTCCGACGTTTCCGTCAGCCCTTTTTCCCAGGCGATTTGTTGGATCGTGATGCGTGCCTCTTTCTGCCACGCGACAGGATCGGGCAAGTGCCACCGATACATCGACACGAATTCCTTCTGCGCCAACGAACAACCGTTGTACAAGAACGGCGTCTGTTGAATTCCCCACGAGAGGCCGACATAATCTTCACTTCCCGTCCCGCAGATGGTCGGAAATTCGGTGTCGCCGTCCATGTACACCTTGATTTCGCCTTCGCCCCACCATCGGTTCGGATGCAGATTGCGGATCCCGATGACGGCGCCGATATACCGCCCTTTGTTCTCGCGTTTGGGCAGCAATTCGAAGTCTTGCTTGATCGTCGTGGGGTTCTCGCGCCGGAAGAGCACGTGCAGCCGCCCGACGTCGTCGGGGTGCTTGTCGCCCAGTGTGTAGTCGATTTGATAGTAAATCGGCGGCGTATGATCGTCGTCGGTCTCGTTCGTCAGCACGATCTTGGCATGTTTGGTAAAGGGCATGGGCAGCCAGATATTCATTCCCGCCCGCTGGCCGACGGAATGGACCGCCGACTGATATGCCATGACTTTCCCATGTGCGAACCCGAAGAAATCACCGACGGGACATTCGATGCTGGGATGCTCCTGGCCTTCCCAGTACGCGCGAATCACCAGGCTACGGAGGTTTTTCGGCGATTGATCGGTCGTCAACCAGATGTGGCGGATCGTCCCCGGCCCGTCGATATCGCACAAAACATACGACTGCCCCGGTTTGATGGGCCGACTGGGTGAACCTTTTCGCCCGACACCCAGCCGACTGGCGGCTTTTCCACCTTCGCCGGGAGCACCGGTCGGGTTTTCGAACGAGATCGATCGGGAGACCAATCCGGTGTCCAGCAGGTACGGCTGGTGAACGACATCAGGCTGTTGGCCCACGACCACGACCGCAGCCAGACAAGCGCAACAACCGACAATCCATCCCGACAGGCTTCGCGCATTTCGGCGCATGGCAACACCTCGCTTCTTGAGTATCGACGGTCCGTCACTATGCGAACGGTATCGACGGACTGCCCGAGACCCGGTGCCCCGGGCGGCGAAGTCATTCTGCTTACCGCATCCGCAGGTTGCAAGAAAATCGCGCTACGATGCTCGATGCCGCCCTTTTCACGACAGAAACCGCAAGATACCCACCAACACGATGACGGCAATGATCGCAGCGGCGCCCGGCGCTTCACCCCACACGGCCAGTACCAAGGCCGCAAGTACAGCACAAGACACGACACCCCAAAAGACCTGTCGCCGAACGCGCATCGCACCGCGATCCGGTTCGGTTTTGATCAAACCGCGTTCGACGAGCAAGCGGCCGATTTGTTTTCTCTTCGCGCTTTTTCGGATTGCCTCGATGACCGGCTCGGCTTCTCGATGACCTTCGGCCAATTCGGTCAGTGCCAGCGCTTTGTCGATTTCGCCGCTGGATTCCAAAAGAGCCGCCATTTCCAATTGGGCCGGCACGAAATTCGGATCAAGTCGCAACGCCTCGGCATAAGCTTCTCGCGCGCCGTTACGATCGTGCATGCGGTGCCTGGCCTTGCCCATGACGACCCACGCCATGGGAGAATCGGGATTGAGCTTGACGGCCTTTTCGGCGGCAGCCAGGGCGAGCTTGGGACCTCGCTCGACGACCATGAAATGAGCGTACTCCAACCACAACCGCGGATCGTGCTGCGAAAGTTCGATCGCCTTTTCGAAGGCCTCTTGGGCCCACATCAAACGCCGATTCCGCCATGCCGCGACCGCGTACAACCACTGTGCCCCCAAGTCGTTCGGCGAATCATCGACCACGCGTTTGGCTTCGTCGAACGCCTCTTGCGGTTGATCCAGCGCCAGCAGGCATTCCGCACGCAGGGCGTGCAGTTCGGTCGTATCCCACCCGGCGGCAACCAACTGATCGGAAAGCGCCAACGCCCGCGCCGGCACCCCGTCGTTCCAGGCGCTGACGGCCTCGAGCCAGCACTTCATGTTGTCGTCGAACAACTCGCTCATCGGACCTCGACGGTGACGTCGCAAGGCCTTTCGGTCGATCACCGCAACACAGCCGTTGCTTGCGGAGAACCCGTCGCGTGTTCCTCGCTGCTCGATTGGGATGTCAACCACGGCTTCAAGTCGACGCGATGATACGGCAATTTCGTCGCCGGGGTCTTTCCCCAGGCCAGGTGGAGAACCAATGGCGTCGTCTCGAACACCATCGATTGCACGGTCAAGAACCGCAGGTTCACGCGGTCGAGATAGCCGATTACATCGTCGATCCCGAGCGGCTTTGCCTCGACGGCCTCGCGCAAAATCGCGTACCGCCACGGGAATACGATCCAGGCCAGCCGATCGGTACGAAAGTGGTTCGTGCAGACGCAGATGTCGTCTTCGGCCCTGCGGACGGCGACCGTCTTCGGCGTCATTTCGACGACGCAGGCCGTCTTCCGATCGGCCAGCGCGATATTCAAGGGCGTGGTGCGCGGCATTCGTTCGAGCATCTTCGCAGCCTCGTCGCAGGTCGAGCAGGTTTCCAGCACGCGCCGCATGGCCATCATGTACGGCACCCCGTCGGGGTTGAACTGGGGCGCGCGATCGGCCGACATTCGAACTTCGTGAACCGCCAATGCGAGGCCTTTCTCGTTCATCCCGCTGAGCACGCCGACGATCCCCGGAAATCCGACCGCGGCAAGCGCGAAGCAATCGTCATGGGACGCATATACTTTGACGATCGTATAGCGCGACATCTCTCGATGGGCGAAAAAATCGAGGTTTCGCCCGAACAGGAGGCCGCCGGTCTTCGAGGCGGGCGGTTCCACCATCAACGACGAGCACGCCATCATGCCCCGATAGCTGTCGGGAAACGTGTTCACGGCCACCAGCGCATCGAAGGGAATATCCGCCGTCTCGGCCAGAGCTTCGAGTTCTCGTCGATGATGCGCGGGAATCTGCGGCAACAGTCGGCGTCCCGCCTCGACAAAGGCGTTCCAGCCGCCGTCGATTTCGAGCAACTCCGCAAGCTGCTTGGGGTATTCGAGAAGAACGTCCTTTCCGGCGTTTTGACACAACGCGGCTTCTTGACGCCCGATTTGTTGCGGCGTGCCGCGAAGGATCAACAACGGCACGCGGTCGACGAACCGCAGCTCGCCGCGCCCGCTTGTTCCCTCACGATACGGCGACTCGATCGCGGTATCTTCACCGGCTGCGACGGGCGGGACCTGCCGACCGACCGTCACCGAAACCGCCGCCGCAATCAAGAGGATTACGCAACGCGCGTGTTGCCGCACATGCAACCGACCGCCGATGTGCCCCCGTGCCATACGAGAACCTCCTTCGAGATGAGCGTCGGCCGTCACCGATCGTGGTCGTTTTCATCGGCAATGCGTTCCGCGACCAAACGATCCGTCGGCCGTTCGGCATTCATGGTACCAGCGGCGCCGGAAAAATGCCAAGTTTCACGCATCCAAGTCGACGGCTATGCGCAAAACAACGGTCGCCGGAAAAAGGCGGCGACCAGGCAATATGAAACGCTCGATTACTGGGAATCAGCCGTCGGCCATTGAGCCGTCCACGGCGATCTTTTCGCACGTGCTGATATCGACGGCATACTTCCGAACGAGATTCAACAACGTCACGCGGTCGATAGGTTTCGTCGCGTATTCGTCGCATCCGGCGGCGATACACTTTTCACGCTCACCGGCCATCGCATGTGCGGTCAGTGCAATGATCGGCGACGTGTACCCGGCTTGCCGTAGCTGGCGAGTCGCCTCGTAGCCGTCCATCAAGGGCATTTGCATGTCCATCAAGATGACGTCGAAGGGATCCCCTTCGCGAGCGGCCCGGAGCGCCTGCTTGACGGCGTCGCGACCGTTGGCGACGGTTTCGACCTCGGCCCCCGCTTTCCGCAAGATGTGGGCGATCAGCCGTTGGTTGTCCAACGCGTCTTCGGCCAACAAGATGCGACCTTTGAGCGGGATGTTTCGCGACTCGGGCAGCTCGCCGCGGACATTCGCCAAGAGCGTATTCAACGTCGCGGCGGGATTTTCGATCCACTCGATCTCACCCGAAGCCACCCGGATCGGCAACGTCAATTGGAAGTTGCTGCCCAATCCTTCTTCGCTGACGACCGTGATACTTCCGCCCATTCGCGATGCCAGGCGTTGACTGATCGACAATCCCAGCCCGGTACCGCCGAAACGCCGCCGGGCCGAGGTATCGGCCTGGCAGAAGGGATCGAAGATCGTCTCCAGCTTGTCCGAGGGAATGCCGACGCCCGTGTCGATGATCTCGAACTTCAGCGTCGGCGGAATCGATCCCTCGTCACACGAGAGAACGATTCGTACCGATCCCGATTCGGTGAACTTGATGGCGTTTCCGACCAGGTTGATCAAGATCTGCCGTAATCGAATGGGATCGCTGTGAATCGCGCGCGGAATGTGCGTGCGGAATTCGGTCCGGAAGGTCAGTCCTTTGGCATCGGCTTTGCCTTGCATCAAGCGAACGACGTCGCTGACGACGCCCAACGGCGAACACTGCGTTTGTTCGACGTCCAACCGCCCCGCTTCCATCTTGGAAAGGTCCAGGATGTCGTTGACGATCCGCAGCAGGTAGCGGCCGTTGCGCATGATGACCTGAATCGCCTGCACGCGGCTGGGCGGTGCCTTGCTGATGTCGCCTTCGATCAGGAGCGTTTCGGCGTAGCCCAAGATCGCCGTCAACGGCGTGCGGATTTCGTGGCTGACGTTGGCGAGAAATTCGCCCTTGACGCGAGAAGCGGCCGCCGCCCGCTCGTGCAACTCTTTCAATTGCGAATTGGCCTCTTCGAGTGCCTTGGCGTGTTCGCGAAGCTCGCTTTCGACGCGCTTCTGTGCGCTGATGTCGGTCATCATCACGATCGCGCCGCGAAACTGTCCGCTGGACGAGAGCAACGGGCTGGCGGTGGTCAGAATCCACAAGTATGAACCGTCCTTGCGCCGGACGCGAAGTTCGCAGGTCCTCCCCTTACCCGACCGCCACTCGCAAAACCCTTGCTTGACCTTGTCACGATCTTCCGGCCAGACGATGTCGAAAATCGATCGGCCGACGAGTTCGTGCTCACCGTAGCCGATCATCTCCTCGCTCCAGCGGTTGATGAAGGTGATGCGCCCATTCGCGTCATACCCCATCATGCCGGTCTTGGCCGATTCGAGGAGCAGACGGTACGGGAGCCCGCACTCGGTTTGATGCACAGGACACGTCGCGAACATCCCATGCGACGAAAATCGGTAGCCGAAGAAGATGATGCCCGACATGCCCGCCAGCCACACGAGGGCGGCGGCAACCATCACGCCCGGTGAGCGGACCTGCGGGTCGGCCCAGTACGAACCGAGCATCAGCCCGATGTAGAGAACGCACCAAACCAGGGCGATCATCCACACCCAACGACGGTCGATGTGCAACCGAGATTGCGGCATCCATCCGATCGGCATGGCGGACTCGTGGTGACGCAACGCTCACCTCCGATGACTCGGGCGCAAGATGTGTCGAACTCGCTATGGGAACAACGGCCGTTGCAGCCGCATGTCGTCCGGCGGTAACCCCGCAAACCGACCTCCGTCGCCGTACAAAGGTCGAATCGGTCCTCGCAACCGTGCCTGGTGTGGGCGACCGGAAAAGCTTCCGTGTGAACGCGGTCATCGTAACGCTGCTTCCCTCGGTGCGCATCCCCACCACAGGGATACCCACAGCGCCCCGCTTCTTAAAAACCATAGGCCACGAAATCCACCGGAACCGCCCAGTTGCCCAACTTTTTCCTCCGCCACCTGCTTTTGTGTCCTCCCCATCTTTTGGGAACACCACTCGACAGATCACCACCCCTCGATTAAGGGAGACAGCGATTCCTGAATCGTCGTTACGACGCACTTACCAGTGGCGGATGCGTCCTAAATCCCGCGCCGTCAGCATGACCGGTGAAAGCGGCCTAATCCGCAGGTCGCAAAATCTTTCCCCGACAAGAAAGCTTGATGACGCCGAAGCAAGAACGTCGAAGAAAAGAGAACGCGAAGATGAAGATATTGTGCCGCCCCACGTCGACCCGTCAGGAGTCGTGACCGTGTTCCGATCCCCTCTATGGAAATCTGCCCCCCAGGGTGATACCACAACCCCAAAATCCTACGACGAGGGACTCGCATCTGTTCTCGCGATCCGCACAATCATTCTGTGGGCGTGTGCCGCAGGTCTAGTGTGGATGTGCGTGGCGTCCGCCGCCGAAGGCGCCGAAACGGTCCTGCCGCCCGCAATCACTGTGCAGCCCGGTTCGTCTCCCGCAGTTGCGTCACCGGTCTACGTAACGCGACACCCGTTTTATCTCGTGCGGCCTCGATTCTGGCATCCGCAACCGGTACCGCGATCCTCGGTCTTTCAAGGCGTCGAGCCGTATCAATGGGGCAATCTGGGTGTCCCAGGCAAACGAAGCTGGGCAAAACAGCCAGGGTACTACAGCACACACACCGACTGGATCTTCCGATAGCCGGACCGGAAATCAGCCTTCTTTGATCGCTGCGGCAGCATCGTCTTGTTTTGCATCGAGACCAGCGGATTCGTCGCGACGCGATCGGGGTAATGTCAATCGAAACCCGGCGATGGCCAACAGCCCCCACGCGACGATCAAGAGTGTGCCTCCGAAGGGCACAACATAATCCCAAGCCTTGACACCGGTGATAATCCCGGCGTAGATGCCTCCGGAAAAAAGCCCCGTTCCCGCCAAGAACGCGAAAGCCGACCATCGGGCCGCACGGCGATTCGGATCGACCGCCAAGACCAAGCCTGCCAACACCATGGCCATCGAATGCCAAAGTTGATACCGGACGGCGGTTTCGAAATTCCGATAATCGATCAGCCCCACTTCGCGCTTGAGCACATGGGCGCCGGCCGCGGCGGCCGCGACCGCAAATGCGGCAAACAAGGCCCCGAATCCGATCGCTTGGCGTGCGTTCACGAGATTACCTCACGAATCGTTCTCGCTTGCGTCGGCCTCTTCTCGCTGTCGGCGTTCGAACTCTTCTCGCAAGTAAGCAATCAGGCTATTGGAGTGCGCGGCCAGTGCGGCCGAGGCGGCTTCGGGATCGCCGTTTCGTACGGCTTCGACGACGGCGCGATGCTCCTCGGCGATCAACACCGGATCGATCGAACGCAAAAACTCGAGGATGAATTTCGTCCGGACCTCGAACGCCAACGTTTCCCATAGACGCAAAGCCACGGTGTTTCCCGAGGCCTCGACCAGCGTTCGATGAAATACTTGGTTGTATTCCAAGAACCCGATGAAATCGCGTTGCGCCGCCGTTTCCAAGATACCTTCGAACGACTCTTCCAGTTCTTCCATCTTGTCGGCGGGTAGCGGAACGGCCGTCTTGGCTGTGAGAGATTCCAACGCCGCGCGAACTTCCAGGGCGTAGATGGTCTCTTCCATGCTCACTTCCCGCACTCGGGCACCCTTGTGCGGCGAACATTCCAACATGCCCAACGCGGTCAATTCGCGAATCGCTTCCCGCACCGGAATCGGGCTGACACCGACTTCTTCGGCGATCCTCGCTTCGACAATCCGAAAGCCCGGAGGAAACTCGCCCGTGGCGATGCGGTGCAAGATCAAATCGCGAACCTGCTCGCGGATAGACTGGCGTTTGACGCGCGTTTGAGCCATGGCGTATCCGTACCTTCCATCGATGCCGAATCGTACGATAAGAGCACAACCCGCCCAGGATACGACGATTGCGACGACTCCCAATCGTATGTGACCGATCTATCGTTTTTCCCGAGATCCGGGCGGACTCTTTTTGTCGATCGGCAGAAACATTGTCGACGAGATGTAGCTGTCATGATAACAAAAAACGTTCCCCGCTAGATAGTGGGAACCACCTGATTCCATAGGTTTTTTACCCGCCACCCTGTGACGCTCGGCGAACGCTTTCTTCCACGATAAAAAAAGCTTGGCGCGAGGGCAGTTGCGTTCACATAATGGCGGTGCCCTCTTGGATCGGCACCCGGGTTCTCACCTCTGTACCGTCACCCACCATTCTCGCGGGAGAACCTACCATGCGCATTGCAAGCCCCCCTCGATCGTGCCGGTTTTCGGTCTTTCTCGCTGCGATTTGGGCGATCGTCGCGGTCGTCGTCTTCCCATCGAGCGCCCGGTCGGAAACGGCAAACGTCGCGACACTTTTGCAACAAACGCTTTCCGAGCCCGCGATCGCGGTCGTTTGGGCTGAACGCATTCCCGCCGATCAGCTCGACGCCGTCGTGTCGCTCGCCCGAGAATGCGAAGGGAAATTGCTGATTCAACTTGCCGATTTTCGGCAATACGTCGAATTGAGCCGAAAGGCGGATTCGGCGCACGTCAATCGCACCCGATTGTTCCTCGAATACTCGCTGGAAGAACGGATCGCCGCGGCCGACGGTCTTGCGAACCTGACGATCGTGCTGCGCGAACCCACCTCTGAAATCGAGCGAGAAGCCTTGCGTACCGTTCGTCCCGGCGGAGCCCTGTGGATCGGCGGCAATCTTCGGCGAAAGCCGATCCCTGAAGGCATCGACGATTGGTCGCACCACTATCATTCGCCCGACAATTTCACCCAATCGGCCGATCGGATTGCGAAAGCCCCCTTTTGGACGCAATTCGTCGCGTATCCGCGTTACGCACCGGCGCCCCAGTCGGCGGTGGCCTCCGGAGGCCGAGTGTTCATGGCGTTGGGCCACGTCGCGTGGCATCAGCGGGAAGAACCATGGCTGAACACACTGGTAGCCGTCGACGGCTACAACGGCCTGATGTTGTGGAAACGTCCATTGCCGCCCGGCCTGATGGTCGATCGCAGCATGATGGTCGCCACGCCGTCGGTGCTGTATTTGGCCGAAGGCCGCCGTTGCAAGGTCTTGGACGCCGCAACCGGCGAGACGATCGACGAGATCGCTGTTCCTCGCGAAATCGCAGCGCAATCCTTCTGGAAATGGATCGCCCTGCTCGACGGTACACTCTATGCGTTGGTGGGCGAAGACGAACCGCTCGACGCCGTCGCCCGCTGGAAGCGCACGCAACACGGCTGGCCGTGGAACGGCATCTCGCGGGACTACAACGCCGAGGAATACAAATGGGGCTTCGGTGATACGCTCGTCGCCATCGATGTCCGTAGCAAATCGGTGCGTTGGCACATCCACGAATCGCCCTCGATCGATGCCCGCACGGTGTGCACGGCCGGAGGACGTATTTTCTACGGCTCGTTCGGAAACTACCTTGTCGCCCGTTCGACGGACGACGGCAGCGAATTGTGGCGTTGCACGCCGCAAACGTCGCCGGAAGTGTTCGACGCGATCGGGCCGTATCGACCGGGGCACGGCTACATCAGCGGTTGGAAGAGCACGGCTTACATGAAGGCGTCGGACCTTGCCGTGTATATCCTCGGCCCTCAAGTGAACGGGTTGACCACCATTTCGGCCGCGACCGGTAAACTGTTGTGGCAGCGACCGGCGAAAGATTTCCAGATCGTCCTGCGCGACGACGGCCTGTATGCCATCGGTCCGCAAAACCTGACCGAAGGTGTATCGCTGAAGCTCGATCCTGCGACGGGGGAAGAGCTGGCTCGCGTGCCGATCAAGCGCCGGGCCTGCACCCGCGCGACAGGCTCGTGCGACAGCATCTTCTTCCGCGCGTTCGAAGGCACCGGCCGCATCGTGCCCGACGAAGGCGACGTTCGCTGGATCTCGCCGATGCGTCCCTCGTGCAACGTGGGCGTGATCATCGCCCACGGACGCCTGTATTGGGTTCCCTGGGTGTGCGATTGCGATTTGCAAACCTTCGGTGCGATCAGCTTGGCACCGGCGGGCGATTTCTCTTTCGATGCGAAAAGCGGTCCGACGAGTCGCGAAGTATTCGCCGACGGCGTCACCGAGCGTGTCGTCCCCGAGCCGAGCGACTGGCCCACGTACCGGGCCGATCCGCAGCGATCGGCGCGAACAAACGTCGTTCTTCCGGCCGATCCGGAGAAACTCTGGTCGGCCCATCTGAACCCGACGGCCGAACCGACCGCGCCGGTTTGCGTCGGAGACCGCATCTTCTTGGCCGATCGCGACGGACACGTGCGATGTCTCGACAGCCGGACGGGGAACGTCGTCTGGACGGCTTGGATCGGAGGCCCCGTCTTCTATCCACCGACCATCGCCGCCGGACGCGCCGTCATCGGCGGCGGCGACGGCTACGTGTGGTGCTTCGACGCCGCGACCGGCCGGGCGTTGTGGCGATTTCGAGCCGGCCCCGCTTTGCGCCGTATTCTCGTGTACGATCGCCTGCAATCGACGTGGCCCGCGACGGCACCGGTCGTCGTGAAAAACGACGTCGTCTACTGCGCCGCAGGAATGCACGATTTCGACGGGACGCATGTCTACGCCCTCGAACTCGAGTCGGGCGCACCGCTTTGGGAAAACCACACGGCCGGACATCTCGACGCGGCATCACGGCGAGGTGTGGCGTGCCAAGGCGATCTGCTCTTGTTCGGCGAGCAGTTGTATCTTGCCGGGGGCAACTACCTTTCCCCCGGCGTCTTCGACACGGCAACGGGAAAATGCCTGAATCGCCCCGTGCCGACGCCCGGAAGCACCGCCCCGCGTGGCCGTGAATTGCAGATCGTCGACAATCGCGTGATCGTGGGCGGTCAGCCCCTCTACTCCGTCCCCGAGGCTCCCGTGTACGACGCCTCGACGCAGTGGCCTCCCGAGGTCGTGCGCACACCCGACGGCGAACTGGTCACGGCACACACCGACGACGGTTGGGCCCTGGTCGCACGCCGCGGCGATCAGATCGCGTGGGCGCGGCCGTTGCCTTCGGCACCCATTCGCTGGTCGATTGCCGTCGATCGGAGCGGACGAATCGTCACCGTGCTGCGCAGCGGCACCGTGATCGCGTTCGGTCCCAAAGAAGCCCGCTGAGGCATTACCTACCGAACGCAAGCACTGGACCTTCAACCCGCCTGTTGCAACGCGGGCCGGCTGAGTTCCCCGCGTAGAGCATCGCGGGTACGCGGTACAACATTGCGAACGGTATCGCTCGTCGGTTCGCCCGGCTTGGGCACCGGGGCACGATGGATGCGCCCGTTATGCTCCCAGGTGATCGAAAGCGACTCACCCGCGGCACGCACCAACGCCGGTAATCGCGACGCCGACTCCAACGGGGTGCCGGCGACTTCCAAGACGTAATCGCCCGGCTCGATCCCCAGACGGGCGGCGGGTGAATGCGGCAACACGCCGGTCACCAGCGCGGCGTGCGGCTCGGCATCGTCGGGTTTCCACTGGATCCCCAGCCGCACCGGTTCTCCCTCGAGCACGATCGTCACGGTCCGCGGGGCCTCGCCTTCCCGTTCGTACACGAGTCCGACCTCGCGATCCACCAGCAGTCCCGCGGCCGTCAGGTCGATCGGATCCTGGATCGCGAATTTGCCGAGCTTGCGAATGCGGTCGCCGGGCCGGATCCCCGCCTTCTCGAGCGGCGAATCGGGATCGGTACCGACGACGATCACCCCGTTGCCGTCATCAGCCTGTACCCTGACCTTGAGGCGTCCTCGCCAACGGGCGGGCGCCTCGATCAACGACTTGAAAACGGCGTCGGACTCCTTTTCGGCGGCCGGGCGATAGTCAGGCAACTCTTCAGCCGCATCCAACTCGATGAGCACATCGAACAACATCCTGCCGATCAATTCCATTCCCGCGGCGTTGATCTTGTCGGGATCGTCGGTCGCGGAATGATAGTCGTCGTGTAGTCCCGTATGCACCAACAAAGCGGGTGTGCCGTGCCGACAAAAGGAATAATGGTCCGAGTCGCGGCGATAGCGCCACGAAAACAGTAATTCCAACGCGTTATCGCGATTCGCGCGGGCGGCCAAACTTCGCAGTCCCGCGGCCGTCCGCGTGCCGTACATATAAAGCTTCGCATCGCGCAGGCGGCCGACCATGTCGACATTCACATTCAGCTTGACCCGCTCGAGCGGCAGAGTGGGATTTTCGACCCAGTGTTTCGACCCGAGCAAGCCCTTTTCTTCGGCATCCCACAAGGCAAACAGATAACTCCGCCGCGGCGGTGACGGCAATTGCATCAACGCCTCGGCCAGTTCCAAGACGGTCGACGTGCCGCTGGCGTTGTCGTCGGCTCCGTTGTGGATTTTACCGGGACCGTCGCGCGTGTTCTTTTTCGTGCCGTAGCCGATGTGGTCGTAGTGGGCCGAAACGACGATGATCTCTTCGCCGACCTGAGAATCCGATCCCGGCAGATAGGCCAGCACGTTCCGATAGTCGTTGCCGAACGGCTGAAAGTAGCCTTCCGTTCCGGCCGGCGTGAGTCCGAGTTCGGTCAGGCGGGCCGCGATCCAGTCGCCCGCTCGGCGTCCGCCGGATGTTCCCGCCTCGCGACCTTCCAACTCGTCGGAGGCCAAGTAAGCGACCCCTCGCATCAAGTCGGCCTGCGCGATCGACGCCCTGGCAGCGGCCAAGTCGCCATTCGCATCGGCAAGTGCGCCCCGTTCCGGCAATAGAATGGCGACCACCGTCGACAGCACGATCGCCACGGCGCATCGCTGCCGTCGAACCTCGAACCGATTCGTTCTCTCGTTCATCAACGATGACCTTGCGTGTACGTTGCGAATCCGGCCCTCGATCGTCACCTCGAACACGATGGGCAGGCCATCTACATCATAGCCGCCACGCGGCCGGAAGGCATCTCCACGACCGAACGTCCGCGATGATCGACGTGTTCGGCTCCATAACGAACATCGCAATCTGCACCGTTTATCCCGCCGACCAAACGCCCACCGCCTTGCTTCGCTTGCCCGACCGATCAACCCTGCCGAAGTGACGCGATCCGATCACCTGCGTCGTCAAACGGCAACAAGGGTGTTGCCTTTCGGCGACATTCGTGCTGTTCGCAAGGCATATTTCGTGTAGCAGGATGCCGAAGGGCGTCTCGAATCGCCGGGCAACAAGCCCCAAAAACGATACGTCGCCGACGCGTTCGGTAACCCACAATTGAAGAGGATGCTTTCGCGCGACCGGGCACGCGATTTGCACGCTTGTCTCATGCATTCAAGCCTTGCCGCCGGCGAAGCGTATCTTTCCATCCGTCACTTACGATCGCTCGACACCCCATGTTGCACGTCATCGAGATCGACAACTTGGACCGGTTGGCCGAATATCGGCTGACTTGGCGATCGTTGCTGCTGGAAATGCCCGACGCCTCGTTCTTTCAACGCTACCGCTGGCTCGAAACATACTGGCGATATTTCGGCAAGGGCAAGCAATTGCGCGTACTGATCGCCTATTCGGGCGATGAACCGGTGGGGATCATGCCGTTGGAACTACGGGTGGAACCATCCCGCTTCGGTCCCGTGCGGGTACTCACCTATCCCTTGGACAATTGGGGAACGTCGTTCGGGCCGATCGGAATCCAACGCACGGCGATTCTTTACGCCGTCATGCGTCACCTGCGAGACCGCCGCTGCGATTGGGATGTCGTGGATTTGCGATGGACCGATCCCGAAAGCGACCGCAATCGCACACCCCGCACCATGGCGATGAACGACCTGTCGCCCCACGCGCAACCGTGGATGCATGGATCGGTAATCGATCTCGACGGCGATTGGGAATCGTACCTGGCGACGCGACCGTCGAAATTCCGCGAAAACCTAAGGCGTTTGCGACGGCGAATCGAAGCGGCCGGCGAGGTGGACTTCGAACGCTATCGCCCCGAGGGAGGGCTGGCCGACGGGCAGAACCCACGGTGGGATCTGTTCGAGGCGTGCGTCGACATCTCCGCCCGATCCAGACAAGCCTGCACCCCTGAAAACTACGTACTCTCGCACCCGCGAATCGTCGAATTCCTGGCGGAACTTCATGAGATCGCCGCCCGCGACGGCTGCCTCGACGTGAACCTGTTGCGACTCGACGGCAAGCCGATCGCCTTCACGTACAACTATTACTGGAACGGGACCATCTTCGGCCTGCGGACGGGATTCGATCCGGCATACGCCTCCCTGGGCCCCGGCACGATCCTGCGTGCGATGATGATCGAGGATTCGTTCCGGCGCGGCGATCGCCGCATCGACATGGGAACGGGATACCTCGAAAGCAAGCGGCCTTGGGAAACCCGCCGCACGACGAGTTTCCGGTACACGAGTTTTGCGCCGACATTCCGCGGCCGCCTATTGCGGATGCAACGTTGGTTCACCGATCGCTTTGTCGATCCGCTCGAACTCGCGTTGCGGCGTAGTGCGTGATCCGTCCGGATTCGGTGTCCGCGATTCGGAATCGGCGCATGACGAAAGGCGACGCCCGCCGCCGGTCATCCGACGCGAACGTCGCCTCCGTGTTCGATGATGTCGTTACGATTGTCGCCGATTTCGGTCATCCGGCGACCAAGATTACCGCTATTTCTTCTCTTTCTTGTCCAGCGGCAAAAGCTTCACGTTCTTGTACCAAACGGGATGGCCGTGATCCTGGAAGCCCAGGTAGCCGCATCGGGCGAAGTCCTTGATCGCCCGCTTTTGCCCGTTGAGCTGAAACTTGTGATCGCCGGGAATCGCCCGCTCGCCGGGTTCGTCGAATTCGTCACAATTCATCTCGCAGACGAGTTCGCCGTTGACCTTCACCGAGATGTTCGGACCTTCGGCGCGGATTTCGACGTGATTCCATTCGCCGGGCTTCTTGGCGGCGTTTTTCTTCAGCGGCACGATGTCGTACAACGCTCCGAAGTCATGGCACGACGTGCCGTCGCCGGTGGCCACCTGGACCTCGAAGCCGGTGTGCACCGGATTCTTCGGATCCTCGATGCGGAAAAAGATACCCGAGTTGCACGGGTCCGACATTTTCACGTCACACTTGAGCACGAAGTCACAAAACGGCTTCTTGTAGATGACGATGTAGCCGCCCGACTTGTACGGCTGCATGCAACCGTCTTCGATCGGCGAGGCGACCGGCTTGCCGTTATTGCAAATCCAGCCGTCGTAGCTCTTGCCGTCGAACAGCAAGATCCAACCTTCTTTCTTCTCCTGATCGGTCAGTTCGTTGTCGGCGGCCCAAACGTCAGCGACGCCGCCCAACACAAACGACAAGGCGGCGCAGAAAAACAACGTTCGTTTCATCACGGTCTCCTTCTGCGGAAGCAGATTCCAGGGGGACAAACGGGGAACATTCGCAGGAAAACGCTCACCGCGTGTTGCCGAAATTCGGTGCCGGCTTTTCGACACACCGGCCGTGTTCGACAGCCTCTTCGACGCCACACGGGCGCTGCGACGGGCGGTTCGTGCGGCGGCTTGTCGGCCGCCTGACGACCGGAACCTCACAATAGCCTCGCCGCAGGCAGGTCGTCAAGCACGCCTTCAATGTCGTGCCGCAACGGAACGGCATGCGGTGTCGACGGCCCCATCGCCTTGGCTGCCCCGGCGGCCGTCGCAAGACGAATCGCGGCGGCGGGACTTTGGCCGCACGCAACGGCCGCGGCATAGATCCCGTGAAAGACGTCGCCGCAACCGGTCGTGTCGCGTGACGCGACCCGAGCCGTCGGCTGATGCATGATTCCGTCTTCGCCTCGCATGCGAAACGTGCATCCGCCTTCGCCTTCAGTAATCGCGACGAGTACACGGTCGTCGGTCCACAAGGCGTCTACCAACTCGGCCGCCGTCGCACGGGGCCGATCGAGAAATTCGCGTGCGAAGCGAATCCCGATGATCAAATGATCGATGCGAGCGGCAACTTCCTCGAACGGCCCTTCGGTACGACGTTCCAGGTCGGCGACGACCGGCACACCCACGTTGCGTGCCGTTTCCACAATCGCCAACGTTTCATCCGGACTGTGGTGATCGACCAAGACACATCCGGCGGATCGGATCTCATCCCGGGTCGGATGGCCGAAAATCGGTCCCAACCCCGCGCAGGGGTGCGCCAATACCGTACGATCGCCCGACGACGTGTCGACCAGAATCGTCGAGTGTGCCGCCGAGTGTTCCGGCGACCGCGCGTTTTCATCGATTTCGACGCCGAATTTGCGAAAGCATTTCGCCACGAATCGAGAGGCATCGTCCGTCCCCAACCGCCCGCCGTAGCGACATCTTGCGCCCCAGGCGGCGGCCGCAAGAAGGGCAGCCCCCGTCAGTCCACCACACCGACGAACAACCCGCGACACACGCCGTTTTTCGTTCGGGCGCGGGAACCCATCCACGTACAATACGTCATCGACCGCTACGGCGCCGACTCCCAACACGTCCCAACGTACCGGCACAAGTTCCCCCCAATCGCGGCCATCGACTCGATCGACGGCACAATCTCTACGACGCTTCACGAATTGCAGCGACCACCGTCTACTCGGCCGTCGCAGGTTCCGCTTCCGGCGACAGGTAGGTAGGGTTGCGGATATCCTCGTTCTTGCCGGCCTTTCGGTTGATCGACCGCAAAAACTCCTCGACGATCGGCCGCGGTTCCGGATAGGCTTCGAGCTGGAGCTCTATCACGACCGTCGCCTGGTGCTTGCCGTCATCGCGTTGGGCGACCGCCGTAAACGTGCCCAAATCCTCGTCTTCCACAACATTCACCGGCACGAACGTTCCTTGTAAGAAAACGCGGTACTCGGCATCACCAAGTACTTCCTGCCCGGGAACGTCGAACTCGCTCGTGTCGACATCACCGGCCGCGTCATCAAGAGTTACGTCGACAAGCATGAAGGTAATCGTCCCCTTCTGTTGCTTGTCGACAAAGCTTGCCATTTTCATATCGAACGGGAAATCGACGTCCATTCCAACGTCGGGTCGAAATCCGTCGGGCAGCTCGTGCGGACAAATCGACTGCGCGATCCTGACGATTTCGGCAGGATCTTCCGTTGCCGATTGGGCCAGCTTGTAGCCGAACCAACCGCTGACAAGAAGGAATCCGCCGCAGCACAAGACCGCGAGTCCGCCAAGCACGGCCAAGACGATCAACAAGGTTTTCGCCCCCGGCGACATCCCCTGTTGCGGCGGTTCGACCGGTTGCGAGGGAAATTCCGGCATTTGCGTATACGCTTCCGGCGGTCGGCTCATGGCTCGCTCCCTTCCAATGAAATGCGGGTCGAACAACCACCATTTCTGACGGGCGTCACCCTGTCGCCAGTAAAATACCCGATTCGCTCGTGACCGGACAAGCCTCTTTTGGGAGGGGCAACTGGCCGCATTTCATTGCAGCGGCTGCGAGCGTTTTCGGCTTCCTCCACCCTTGCGACGGCATGATGCCCTTGGCTTTCGAGGCGGAGGGCGAAAGAATGAGTTGATGGCAAGTGAACTCTCCGCGGCGAGGACACCGGTGGAACATCTGCTCGATTATTCGCATGAACGCCTGAAATCTTGGTGCGCGAAGC
The DNA here is from genome assembly GCF_054657455.1 of Thermostilla marina. Classification (NCBI taxonomy): domain Bacteria; kingdom Pseudomonadati; phylum Planctomycetota; class Planctomycetia; order Pirellulales; family Thermoguttaceae; genus Thermostilla; species Thermostilla marina. The sequence continues at coordinate 4,229,508 of NZ_BAAHYR010000001.1, forward strand.
GGGGATTGCCCGGCTTCCGCGCCGGCCAGATCCTGCGCTGGGTGTACGATTCGCCCGGCATCGACTTCGCGGAGATGTCGAACTTGCCCAAGTCGTTGCGTGAAGAGCTGGCCTCGACGTTCGCCGTCTGGTCGATGCGGGTGATCACACACCGCACCGCCTCGGACGGAACCGAAAAGCTACTACTCGAAACGCACGACCAAAAGCGAATTGAATGCGTGCTTTTGCGGGACGACAAGGGCAACCGCACAGTGTGTATCAGCACGCAAATCGGTTGTGCGATGGGTTGTGTCTTCTGCGCGAGCGGCCTTGACGGCGTCGAGCGCAACTTGACCACCGGCGAAATCCTCGAAGAGATCCTGCAATTCAAACGATTGTTGTCGCCGGAAGAACGGCTGAGCCACATTGTCGTGATGGGCATGGGTGAACCGACGGCGAACTTGGAGAACTTGCTTCCTGCGTTGGCCGTCGCTACCGACAAGAAGGGGCTGGGAATCAGCGCCCGGCGGACCACGATCTCGTCGGTCGGTCTGCCCGCGGGAATCCGTCGGCTCGCCGAGGCCGACGCCCCTTATCACCTGGCGGTCTCGCTGCACGCGCCGAACGATCGGCTGCGAAACGAAATCGTGCCCGTCAATCGCAAGGTCGGCATTCGTGCCATTCTCGAAGCGGCCGACGGCTACTTCGAAAAGACGGGGCGGCGAGTCACCTACGAATACGTATTGCTCGCCGATATCAACGACCGGCCGGAACACGCCGCCGAATTGGCAGATCTGTTGCGTGGTCGAAACGCACTGGTAAACCTGATCCCGTACAATCCGATTCGTGAGTTGCCGTATCGCAAGCCCGATCGCCGGTCCGTCGGGTTCTTCGCCGAAATCCTCACGAAAAACGGCGTGACGGTTACGATCCGGCATCGCAAAGGCGATGAGATCGACGCTGCGTGCGGCCAACTGCGCCGCTCGGCGGCCGCCGATGGTCTTTGAGCAAGCTACCGTCAACGAAGCCGATTGTCGGGCACGATGCGCGGCTTGCCGTCCTCGCCGGTTTCGACTCGATAGGGAAACGCCGCGGGCACGACGCTCATCAGTGACGAGAGGGCATAACTCCCGGTGCGACCTTCAAATCGCAACTCGACGAACGCCGCGCGGTAACCTTTTCGCGGCGTCTCCAAGACGACGACACAACGCCCGTTTTCGATCGGCACGTTTGTCGCGTTCCATCGCGATTCGCGGAAGTCGCGTGTGTCGCTTTCGGCCGACCACAAGACGGCACCGGTCGGCCTCTCGCCGGTCCATTCGACGATCAAGCGTCGGTTGTCGTCTTCCAAGCGGGTCGTCACCTCGGGAAGCGTTTTCCCGCTGAAGACGGCGTCGACGAACGCCGTGAACGTGGGCACGATCCCGCCGCCCAATCCGTGCCCTGCGTTCGGCAGGTAGAAGAGGACCTTCGGACCCGGCACGGATGGAAAGTATTCCCACGCGGCATCGACCGTCCAGTAGGGATCGTTGGTCCCCAAGAGCACCAACTTCGGCATCGTGTAACGATCGCGGTAGGTGAACGGATCGACGATCGCGGTCAGCCGTTCGCCAGCCGCAGTCTGCATGGCGTCTTGGATTCCCCGCTTCGTGTACGGCATGATTTGACGGCTGTACTCACCATAGCTCGCCAACTGGCGTTTCATTTGCGCGGGCATGTTCAAGACGTCGATGACCATCGGCGCGATGCCGCACACGCGATCGTCGACCGCCGCGGTGAGCCACGTCGTCCAACCGCGTTTCGAGGCACCGGTCACGAGAAACCGCTCGATGGTCGCGTTTTCTTTTGCCTGTGCGCACGCTTGGACGGCGTCCATGGCGGCAACCGCACTTTTCACCATCGGCAACAGCAGCGGCCAATCGGTGTCGCCGTCGCGTAAATAATTCGCAAATGTCAAGGAAATGATGTCGTCTTCGTACAAACCGTCGAACAGCGGCTGATTGGGCACTTGCCGCAGAATTGCGACCGGCACGCCGACGCCTTTCGCGATGGGGACGAAACGATCCACGTCTTTTGCGCCGGTCAGCGGATCCGTGTCTTTCGACGAACCACCGGTAATGAACAGGACGGCGCCGTCGTTGACCGTCCGATTCGGCGGCACGATCAAGTACAGCCAATGCTTCCACTCGATCCCACGCCACGTCTGCGACGTCAACCGAAGTGCGTGCACGCGGCATTCGTGATGCTCGATCGAAGCGACGTGCTTCCAGGCAAACGAATCATCGGGACGTCGAACGTAATCTTCCAAGGCCCCCGCGAGCGACACGGAAGCTCCGAGGACGAAAATACACATCACGACGAACCCCATCGTCACGAGCCGGCGTACGGACATCGGCGATCTCCCAAGAAAGGATGCAGCCCAAACGCGAGGGGCGATTACGCTTGGGAACCGTCGCCCGCCGCCTTTGGGCCGCCGGATGCGGATTCGGCTTCCGGAACCGGAACGGCACCGGACCTCTCTATTAATACACCGCTGTCCGCATTGCAAGTTACGGTTTCAAATACGAAAGCGCCAGTAGCGCATACGAGGTGACCAGGTTGGGATCCCCTTCCAGCCAACGGCTTTCTTCGTTGACCCAGGAACCGTCGGGTTGTTGCTTCTCGGCCAGCACTTCGAACAGTTCCCGGCGCCAATCATGCCTTTTCCCCTGCGCGTCGACGAACTCGTCTTCACCAAGGGCATCCATCGTCTTCGCGAACACGTGATAATAGTAGTACAGTCCTTGCATGCCCATGCCCGGGTTCGACGACAAATCGTAAAACTTGCGAATCCATTCGGTCGCCGCTTTGACACGAGGATCGTCTTTGCTCACGCCCGCGTAGATCATGCTCTTGAGGCCCGCATAGGTCATCGACGCGTAACTTCGCAGGCCGCCGTTGGGAGTGGTTCCCGCCTTGCTCTCGCCTTCACCGGCACAGGTGTAATAAAACCCACCGTCGGGATTCTTCGAGGCGAACGGCGTCGTGTTGTGCTCGGTTTCGAGATTCTGGCATCGCGACACGAAAATCAGGGCCTTTTGAATCGCAGGATCGTCGGGACCGTTGCCGCACGCGCGCAACGCATCGATCAAGAACGACGTGTTCGACAGATCGGGACGCTTGTGGCTGCCGTAGCCTGCGCCGCCGTACTCGCGGTCGGCGATCGTTTTCCCTTCGCCTTCATCCCATTGAATGCCCTTGACGAATCGTTCGGCGTCGCGAATGACCTTCTCGTAACGGCCGTCGCGGTTAGCTTCCGATAAACACATCAACGCGATGCTGGTTTCGTAGTTCTTGTACAGCGAGCCGTCGGAGTAGATACCACCGTCCTGCTGCACATGATCGAGCAGCCATTTCAGCCCTCGCTGAACGGCCGGATCATCGACCGATCGCCCGTTCCGCAGCATGGCGGCCACCGCGAGCCCTGTCGGTCCGATACCGGCCTGACTGCTGAACGAACCGTCGGGCGCCTGCCCTTTTTCGACCAGGTACGTCAGACCGCGTTCGACCACCCGGTGGTAGGCATCGGGGTCGGGACCGATCGCCGTCGCGACCTGTCCGCCGATCATTCCCACCAAAATTCCGAACAGTGCCGGCAGAAGACGACGATTCATGAACCGCATGGTTCCCCCTTCCTTTCGAATTTGTCTTTGCTCGAAACGCGACCTTCTCGATGTCCCTCGTCGGCGGCCGTCTGCGCAATCACATTGTACGCGACGGCGCGTACCGCGACCGGGAATTTTCCGGGAGCAATGCAACTTTCGGACCAAGCGAGACCGAACATTCGTCGAGCGACGCATCGTGGCTTCCAAATCGGGCACGGAAGGCAAGTTCCGGCGCGGCCCGAAATCGCGACCGCCGCAGCGGAAGGAATCTCCTTTCAACCGAAGCCGTGCCGCAATCGACAGCCTGTCGATTCAACCGACAGCTCTCGCCGCGGACGCACGATTCACCGCCGAGACCACTCACTTGCCGGTTTCAGCGTCGAGCATGCGCGGGCGGCTCGATGTTCAATTTCCGCATTTTTTTGTACAGGGTCGTGCGATTGATACCCAACGCCTTCGCCGTCGCGACGCGGTTCCAATTGTTCGCTTCGAGCGTTTGTAAAATGATCTGACGCTCGGGAAGCTGCATCGCCTGCTTCAGCGGCGCCCCAGGTCCGGCTTCGAGTTCGACGGGCGCCGAGGCCGCCAGCTCGGGCGGTAAATCCTGCAAGGTGATTTGCTCGCTGCGGCCGAGCAGCACGGCCCGTTCAAGAACATTCTGGAGCTCTCTCACGTTCCCCGGCCAGCGGTACGATTGCAAGGCGGCCAAGGCTTCGTCGCTGAGCCGCTTCAGCGGCTTGCCGGTATCTTCACAAATGCGTTTGAGAAAATGTTCGGCCAGCAGCGGTATATCGGAAATCCGCTCCCGCAAAGGCGGCAATTCGAGGTTGATGACATTGATCCGATAGTACAAATCTTGGCGGAATCGTCCCTCGGCAACCGCCTTACTCAAGTCTTCGTTGGTGGCAAGAATCACCCGCACATCGACGGTGTGGGTTTCCGTCCCGCCGACCGGTTCGAATTGATAGTCCTGCAACACCCGCAGCAACTTTACCTGCATAGCGGGCGTGGCCGTACCGATCTCGTCCAGAAAGATGGTGCCGCCGTGAGCCTGCTTGAATTTACCGATTTTATCGCCGGTCGCCCCGGTGAACGCACCGGCGACGTGACCGAACAGTTCGCTTTCGAGCAAGGTTTCGGGCAAGGCACCGCATGCCACCTCGACGAAGGGGCCGTCGCAGCGACCGCTTCGGCGATGGATGGCGCGGGCGATCATCGACTTCCCCGTCCCGCTTTCGCCGGTGATCAACACGGTGGCTTTCGTGTCGGCGACCGCGTCGATGACGTCGTAGATTTTTTGCATGCGGGGATCGCGGCCGACGATGTTGTCCATCCCGAATCGGAGGTCGAGCTGGGCCTTGAGGTTCTTGTTCTCCTCGATCACCTTCTGTTGATTGAGCGCCCGCTCGATGGCGACTTCCAGCTCCTCGTCGATCAGCGGCTTGGTCAGAAAATCGAACGCCCCGCATCGAATCGCTTCGACGGCCGTATCGACCGTGCCGTAACCGGTGATCATGATGACGGCCGTGTCGGGCCGAAATTGTTTGGCGAACCGCAACAATTCGAAGCCGTCGCCGTCGCCCAATCGAATATCGACCAAGGCGACATCGAATTCGACGCGTTTGAGCCGCTCTTTGCCGGCTTCGAGCGAGTCGGCTGTTTCCACACGATAGCCCTGCTCGCGCAGCCAGCTTGCCATTGCGGTCAAAATCTGGCGATCATCGTCCACCAGCAGCAGCGATCCCTTGATCATGAGCCGTCCTCGTGTGTTCCATTTCGGCGACGTTCGGCCGCTCACATCGAATCGTGCGGCCGACGATTTGTCCCTCTGTGGCATCGCGCCCGTAAGTCGGGTGTCGCCAAATATCTACGTCACAGGCGGCGCGCTGTCAAAAAGCGTCAGATAGAGAACGTGAGAAACACCAATCCAGCTTGATCGGCCCCACTTTTCAGGGGGAAACGGCGGGTGATTTTCGGCCAGCAAATCCTTATCCCACCAAAAGAGCTACACGACCAACCCCTCAAGTAGTTATACCATTTATCCCACCAAGGAACTATTATTTACCATGTTGGGTTGATGGTTCCCCCTATCCGACCACCCTGCTTGAGGGTGGCCGTCTCGGCGGTTGCTCATCGTTGATTAGGCGTCTCTTGATTGTGGCCGAGAGTTGCGACGGCCCGTGTCGCCGAATGCAGATCGGGCTGAAAGGTACAGGAACCTTTGTTTCATTTCTGTCTGCCGTCCAGGCAAGGGGAGATACTGGGCATGTCGATTCGCCTACTGATTGCCGACGACCACCAGATGATCCGTGAGGGGCTGGTTGCTATTCTCAAAGGCACGGAGATCGAGGTTGTTGCGGAAGCGGCCACCGGGGCAGAATGCATCGAGAAGATCGAACAGACCAAGCCCGACGTCGTCTTACTCGACATTCGCATGCCCGATCTCGATGGCCTGGAAGTCCTCGAGCGGCTTCGCGAAAAAGGCATCGAAACAAAGGTGATCATCCTCTCGACCTACGACAACCCCACTTACGTCGCTCGCTCGGCCGCGCTCGGTGCCCGAGACTACGTGCTCAAGGGCTCGTCTCGCGAGGAGATCATCAATACGATTCGTGCCGTAATGGCGGGGCAAGGTCCGACCCACACCGGCGAGTTGCGCCGGGTGGCCGATGCCATGCAGACCCGCGCCACCATCGACGACGACAGCGTGCCGCTGACCCAACGTGAATTGCAGGTGTTGCGTCACGTGGCCCTTGGATTGTCGAACAAAGAAATCGGCCGGTCGCTCGATATCAGTGTCGAAACGGTCAAAGAGCACGTGCAAAACATCTTGCGGAAGATCGCCGTCAGCGATCGCACGCAGGCGGCTGTTTGGGCCGTTCGCAAAGGCCTTGTCTAAAAGATTCATCGCGCCGGAACCGGCACATGAGCAGACTTTAGATCGTCGGCGTTCTCGGAGGGGATTTGAGAACGCCGTTTTTTTGCGCAAGCGAGGAAGCGGAAGAAGCGATCTTCGAAAGCAGTCGGTGCGATCTACAAGTCGCCGCCTTCGCGCACGCTGAACTCGGCCCACACCGGCAGGTGATCGGCAACCGAAAGGGCCTGCTCAGGGGTGATGTCGAACTCGCGTACCAAGTCGATGATTCCGAAGCGACCGTTGTATTCCACCGTCGCCCGACGATCGAACACGATGTTGTCGACAGAGCGGCTTCCGTCGAGTACGGTCGGCAGGCCGACGACCACCGCCGCAACGTCGGGCAACGACCGGAAGGCATCGATGTAGCGAAAATCGCTACCCAGGTCGCCGACCAAAACGACGTCGTCTTCGCCCCGGCCGTCGTCCCGAACGGCTCGAAAAATATCGTCCAGTAATTCCCGCTCGAGAGCCGCCTTCGTCGGGTCGATGTGGACGCTCACCAACGAAAACGTGAAGGCTTCCTCCGCGTTCGCACTGCGGGTCCGAAAGGCCGCCATCAGCGGCAAGAAGCTCAAACGTCGCTCGGGATCGTCGACCGGCGAAACGGTCGTCCGATCGATAACCACGGTTTGCTGATCGAACAAGATCAGCGTGCCCCGGGCGATCGTCAGCCGGCGAGGGTCGGGTACCGTCGCGTAGCTGTACAATCGGCCTCCGGCGTTCACTTCATCGACGAGCGAGGTAATGACGCCGCGGTCGCGGCAGTCGACGCCTTGAAGCACGGTGATATCGAACCGGCGAACGATCTCCGCCAACAATTTGACCACGCCGGGCCGCAAAACCTTCTCTTGATCGAGAGGCACGACGTTGAATGTCGCGATGCGGATCGCTTTGACCTGTCGAGCCGGAGGCAACTTCGGAAACGGGATCGCCGGTACGACTTGTGTTTCCTCTGTCGCAGAAGTCGCCGGTGTGTCGCCGCTTGTGAACCATTGTTTCGCCGACGACTGCGTCTTCTCCCACCATGTGCCGATCGTGCCGCCTTTCACCATCGGAAAGACGACCCAGACACCGGCCAGCGCCGCCAGCATCAAGACGATCCGAAGCTTTCGCGACATGACGTACCATCCCCGCTGTGGATACCGTTCCCTAGCGGGTTGATCGGCGGACGAACGGCAGGTGATTCACCGAATCGGCGACGCGGGCCGCAGAATTCGAGATCCTTCGGCCTAGAATCGCCAACAGCGCCACCGCAGGTCCAGTCCGCCCAATCGGTGCGTGCGGCAAGGTTTCCCCGTTCCGCAGCGATGACGGCAAATCGCCTCAACGCTCCTCGAAAAGGGCTCGCCGGATTACGCCCCGGCGAACCCAATCATGCGAATTCACTGACGGTCGTCACGACTTCCTCAGAGATACGCCGGGCGACCGGCAACGATGAGACAATCGTTTGTCCCAGCCCTCGAACCGCAACTCAAGGGTTTTCACCACGATGCTTCGGGATGCCGGTTCGTTGCAAAATATCCTCGGCGATTGCGCGCGTGGGTGGAATCACTCACGTTTTTTTCTTGCGTTTGGCTTCGCCCGACGAGGCCTTCTGCCGCGTCTCTTCCAATCGCTTTTCGTATCTACCCAGCGGAACGTCCCAGGGGTTGGGAGGACGTTTGCGATATTGCGGGCGTGCATCCCGATCGGGCATCGATTCGACCACCCGCCGGAACTTGGCCAAGGCGGCGCGTGCCTCGGGCGTATCCGCCTCGGGCAACAACTTGCCGTTTGCGTCGAGCAAATTGTGCTCCTCCCACGGATCGTTCTTCAAGTCGTAAAACTGATCGATCTGCTTTTCGGTATTGACCCACACTTTGAAACGTTTGTCGCGAAGCACGCGATCGGCAAAGTCGTGAACGCCCCGCACGCCTTCAGAGTCGGTCGTTGCCGCTCCGTGCCCCATCGCCAAGATCCAATCGCGAGGCGAATCGTCGGCTTTGCCCAGCAAAAGCGGGGCAAACGATTTTCCGTCCAAAGGTCCCTCGGGAAGCGGCGCTCCGGCCAGTTCGGCAAACGTGGGCAACAGGTCGCTGAAATCGACCAAGGCGTCGGTAACGACACCTTCGGGCACGACACCCGGACAACTGACGATGAACGGCATGCACACACCGCCTTCGTATTTCGAGGCTTTCCCGCCGGAAGGCCGATGGCCGTTGATCGTCCCCAGCATGCCGCCCGCGGTTCCGTTGTCGCAGGTGAAAATGACGATCGTGCGATCGCGAACACCGGCGTCTTCCAATGCCGCCAGTATCTTACCGACCAACTTGTCGACGTATCGCACGCATGCGGCATGCAATTCTTTTCCTTTGGGGATGTCGGGGTCGTCGGGCGTCGGTTCCAGCCCGCCGTGCGTAAGTACCATCGGGTAATACAAGAACATCGGCCCGTCGGCATGCTCGCGGATGAACTTGCACAAAAAGTCGCTGTACAAATCGGGGCCGAATTTCCCTTCGTATGTTCGGCTGCCTTCCGGCGTGTTGATGTAAGGATCCCAATAGCGATGACCGCTGGGCGGATTACCGCCTTCGTAACCGGTCCATACGCACCAATCGTCGAAGCCGTGTTTGCGCAAAGCCTGCGGCTCGAGACGGAAGTCGTTGATTTGCCACTTTCCCGCGATGGCGGTCGCATATCCCGCTTTTTTGAGAACGCGGGCCACCGACTCGTAGGCCACCCAGTCGAAGTACCCCACCCCCCAACGAGGAACGTCCCAGTGATTGACCCAACCGGTTCGCCACGGATATTGGCCCGTCAGCAGGGTCACCCGCGTCGGTGTACACTGCGGCATGCACCACGCGTTCTCGAATCGCATTCCTTTGGCGGCCAACGAATCGATCACCGGTGTTTCGATATTGTCGGCCCCGTAACAACTAATCCAGTCTTTTCCGAGATCGTCGACCATGATGAACAGAATGTTCGGCTTGTCGACCGCGGCTTCCGCAGCCTGCGCCGATCGCCATCCGATCGTTGCACACACGGCAACAATCGCACTGAGAAACAGAAAGAAGCCGCCGTTTCGATTCCGATCATTTGCTCGACACATAGCCGACACCTCTTGGTTTTTGCGATGCAATTCGACTCTTTCGGGGGGACAAACGTTTCCTGACGTGTTGCAGCCCGTTCGCCGACAATCGGCGGGTGCCTATTCCTTCAATAGGCGCAGGGTGACCATGCGAACGTCGGCAACCGATTTTCCGGGCACGTCCAGCGCGCGAAGGGTCAATGTTCCGCGACCGGCCGGCAGCTCGAAGACACCCAATCGCAGCGGCTTGAAATCCTTGACGTACGACTCGCCTGCAACGAGCGCACCGGCTTTCGGGGGTGCCGGTCGATTTCGCGGCACGCGGTCGTATTCCGCCCCGCGCAGCGGCGGATCGAAAGCCTCACGGATTTTTCCGCTCAAAGCGGCTTCTCCCAAGCGAAGTTCGATCGTCGACCCGACGGAATCTTCGGGGCACGTGTAGTAGACGACCGCCTCGTATCGCCCCGCCGTGTGCACGTCGACGTCCCAGGTCATCGCGTCGTCGGGCGAGGTCCAGTGGGTGAAGAAAGAACAGTTCGGCGCCGAGGCGCTGCGCAGCACGCCGCCGTGCGGCCGCCCGTCCCTCGCCGGAAGATATGTAAACGGATGCTCCCGATAGCCGACCGGGAAAGGACGATCGTCGTCACCGTGCGGCAACATCTCTTCTTTCCAGGCGGCCAGGGCCTCGCGGAGCTTGTGCGCCACCTCGGGAAACGCGTCGGCAACGTTTTTCGTTTGGCCGGGGTCGTTTTGCATGTCGAAAAGTTGCCCGTTGTTGTCCAAGCGAAATCGTTGCGTGCGAACGCTGACACGCCCGCCCCAGTGCGAAAAGATCATCCGGTCTTCCCATTCGGGTTCATCCTCGAGCAAAAGCGGCACGAGACTGCGACCATCCAGGGGGCGGTCCGTAGGAACACGCACGTTGCACAATTCGGCGAGCGTGGGCAGCAGGTCGATCGCCCCGGCTATCTGCTGTACCTTCTTGCCTGCGGGAATTTTGCCCGACCAGCGGATCATGAACGGCACGCGTACGCCGCCCTCGTCGGTCGAGCCTTTACGCCCCTTCATGCCGCCGTTCCAACGCCAGGAGTTGGGGCCGTTGTCCGAGAAATACACGACGATGGTGTCTTGTTCGAGATCCAACCGATCAAGCGTTTCGAGCAACCGGCCGATATTCCAGTCCATGCATTCGACCATTGCCAAGGCCGCGCGCGTCTTGTCGAGCTCTTCCTTTTCGGGATCGCGATTTCGCATCGTGATTTCGGCGCCGGCGAAGCGGCGGTAGAAACGATCGGGCACCTCAAACGGCGAATGAGGCACATTGTAGGCCAGGTAACAGAAGAACGGTCGTTCCCGGTTTTGTTCGATGAACTCCATCGCCTTTTCGGTGAGGATATCGGTAATGTACCCCTTGCCTTGGACGAGCTGCCCGTTGTGATCCAGCGGCGGATCGAAGTACATGCCCCAATGCCCCGAGGTGAACCCGAAATACTCCTCGAAGCCGCGGCCGTTGGGATGATACGGATACTGGCTTCCGTTGTGCCATTTGCCGAAGCAAGCCGTCGTGTATCCCGCGGCCTTGAACACGTCGGCGATCGTTCGTTCGTCGAGATTCAGTCGTTCGCCGCCGGTCGATACCCCCCGCACGCCGCCCCGCAAGTGATAACGCCCCGTCAGAAACTCCGCCCGCGTAGGCGAACACACCGGGCACACGAAGAAGCGATCGAACAATGTTCCGTCGCGTCCCAGGCTGTCGATCGCCGGTGTTCGCAAGTTTGTATTGCCGTGCAACGAGACATCTCCCCAACCCTGATCGTCGGCCAAGATCACGACGACATTGGGATGCATCCGTTCGGCCGCAGAGATACCTCGGCCGCATACAACGGCAATCGCGATCACTGAAACGCAGAAGATCGTTTGCACGCGCATCGGAAAGACTCCTCCGGTCAAGCGGAATTTCGATTCGAGTACGGAGCACGGATTCGTGCCGCGTCTTCGCCGTTCGGCGGTGCCGTGGTAAAAGCGGCCCGCCGCGGACGACGGTTCCCAATGTAATCGTGTATACACGGGCTGTCCAATTTCGGGGAAATCGCAATCGCACACCTATTCATTGCACAAAAAAACGCAATCGAACCGGGATTTTTCGGTGCGATTGCGTTGTATGTCGCATAGTTCAAATCAGCGGCAGCCGATCAGCTCTCCTCGCCGCACGCGCGGCGGATCTCCTCGACTCCCAGGCGGTTGCAAAAATCACCGAACGTCTCCCCGTCGTTACGCTTGTCGCGGAACAGTTCGAACACGCGCACAAGACGCGGGACCAATTCGGCCTCGGGCACGGCATCGACGTACTTTTCGGCCAGGCGGTTTCCAAGGATCGATCCGCCCAGAAAGATTGTGTACTTACCCACCGTCCGCCCCACCAACCCGACATCGGCAATATACGGTCGGGCACAACCGTTCGGACAACCGGTCATTCGAACGGTGAATCGCTCGTCGGCCAGCCCGAGACGGTCCAACTCGGCCTCCAGGCGATCCATGATTCCCGGCAAGGCCCGCTCGCTCTCGGTGACGGCCAACGGACACGTCGGCAACGCGACACAGGCCATCGACCAGCGTCGAACGGTCGAAATGTCCTCCGATCGCTTGACGCCGTGCCGCACGAGAATCGACTCCAGCTCGTCCAATTGCGATTCGTCGAGATCGATGAACAGAACGTTCTGATGCGGCGTGAATCGGATGTTCGGACGCAGGGTTTCGCAAATCTCGCGCACCGCCGACTTGATCGTATACCCCTCGCGATCCAGCAACCGCCCGTTCTCGACGAACAGGCCGTAGAACCACTTCCCGTCGCCTTGCGGATGCCGCCCAAGGTGATCTTCGACATCGACGACATCGACCGGTCGCGGATCGGCCGGTCGCTTGCCGTAATATTCGGCCACCTTTTCCCGAAACCGTTCGATTCCCCAATCGGCAATCAGGTATTTCATGCGGGCGCGTTTGCGGTCGGCACGGTTTCCGAAATCGCGCTGCACTTTGAGGATCGCCTCGGTCAGCGGAATGACCTCGTCGACGGCCGTGTACGCGAACGGCTTGGCCACAGCGGGAAATGTGTTTGCATTGCTGGGCGTCACGCCCATCCCCCCGCCGACGAACACATGGAAACCGACGATTTCTCCGTCTTGTACGTCGGCCACGTAACCGACGTCGTTGGTGAACACGTCGGTACAGTTGTCGTCGGGTAGTGCAAAGGCGACTTTGAATTTCCGCGGCAGATACTGCGGCCCGTACAACGGCTCGATCTCGTGCCCCTCGGAACCGCCGCCGACGAGCTCTTTTTCGCCCGAGTCACCGTCGGTCAGCCACACCTCGTGATAGGCCGTCGTTTGCGGCAAAAGATGATCGGAGAGGGTCTTGGCAAGCTCCTGCAAACGATCCCGAACACCGTCTTCCCGCAAGGGTGCCGGACAGCACATCGGGTTGCGGTTCACATCGCCGCAGGCCCCCAATGTGGTCAACTGAACCTCGTTGATTCGGCGCACGGCCGCTTTGATGTTCTTCTTCAAGATTCCGTGCAACTGCAAGTCTTGCCGGTCGGTAATGCGCAGTGTCGTATCACCGAGTTCATCCGACAAGGCAATCTGCGCGAGCAGTTGGTCGCCGGTCATCGCCCCCCCCGGCAACTTGATGCGAACCATCAGCGAGTACGCCTTGCCCAACGGCTTGCCGTCCGGTCCTTTGCGTTTCCGCTGGTCGCGGTCGTCCTGCTGATACATCCCGTGGAACTTGACGATTTGGACCGAGTTGCTGGAGAAGGCCGGGTCGTCGTTCGTCAATTCCTCGGCGAGCGTCCCCCGCAGGTAATTGCTTTCGCGCTTGATCTTCTCTACACCGCTTTCTTTGGGGGCCGAATCGTTTTTTTCTGCCATGATTCCTCTCCGATTGGATCACTACCGGCGCCACGCCCTGTCACCGGTTCTGTTTCGAGCCTCACAAGAATTCAAGAATTGCCGATTGTCGTGGAGGCCGATCGTGCACCCAGCCCCGCGACATAGTTTACTATGTTGATTGTTTTAGTGCCTAAAATTGTATCCCAAACCCGCGAGCATGTCCAGGGAGACAAGACATCCCTCGCGCACGGAAAGCCCTGCACGCCCCTGCACGGGGCATTCGCGCATCGTGTAAGATCATGCGGCGCAAAGATTTGCGTTAGAGCACACTCGCCGTGAAGACAAGCTTGATCCTGTCGCCTTCGTTGAGCCCTTCTGTCAGGGGGATCAACACGGTATCGTCGAGAATGACGGACGCTTGGCGAGGGGTGACGATGATCTTCGGATCCCGAATCCGCTGCGGCAGGAAGACGACGATCGGGCGAGTCCCCGGGGCGATCTTCGTGGCGGCGACCGCTTCGATCGTGCAGCGTATCTCTCCCCCTGTTGCGATAGTATCCACCTCGAGAGAATACGGACACTTCCCGGGCGCCAAGCGCGCTTCCCAGGCAGGATCGCCGTACAGCGCTACCGTATCGCGATCGTACATCAAGCCCTGCCGATCCCGCGACGAGAGCGATTCGTTCTCCAATCGCCACGTGAGCGCATGATGGTTTGCCGTGAACGATTCGACCAGCGTGTACCGCCCGGGTTGTTTGACGAAGTAGTCGAGAACGCCCCAACCCATGAACCCGTACCAGGTCGGCACCGTGTAGCCGATCATTTGGCGAACGCCGCCGGAGTTCATCCAGGCCAAGGCCATTGCGTCCCGACTGTCGACGTGCCCCATCAGACAATTGCCGACCGGCAAGTAGACCTTCGGATTAGGGGAATCGATCGGATACGTGTTTCCTTGCAAATCGATGCCGAATAGTCTGCCGTCGCGGCAACGAAACTGCCCGGCCCGGTAGGCGTAGCCGATCTGCCAATCGCGTTCGGTCGCATGGCCCGAGGTGATGAACATTTGCGGTCGGTACTCGTTGAGCACTCGCACCAATGCGGCCGTAGGGTCGTCGGGACCGTGCCGTTGTTCGGGCTCTTTCCCGCGCTCCTTCACGACGTGCTTGTTTTGTTCGCTTTCGGAATACCATTGCCCTTCGACGACGCACTCCATAGCAAAGGCCGTTCCGGCGGCGACGCGTTCGATCGTCAAGGGCCGCGACTCGCGGGCGATCGCAACTGCATTCTCGGCGTCGTAGCCGGTCAGGATTCCCCAAAACGTGTCGATATACGGATCGTCGTCGTATTGTCGCGTCGCATGATGAACCCGCGCGACATATTGACGTCCGGCTTCTTCCGGCGGCGCGACGAAACACGTGTAACGAGGCATGAGCCGTCTTAGTTGCGGCAACGCCTCGTCCGGCAGATTACCGTAAGTGACGACGGTCGCCTCGTGCTTTGCTTTCAACACGTCGACCACCTGTCCCCACTGTGGATCGTCGACCGTAGATCGGCGTGCCACGACGGCGTATTCAACGTTCCCCGATCCGCCGAGCGCGACCGCTTCAAGACCGCTCGTCCATGCCGCAAAAGACATCGCGACGAACGCAACGCAACGCCCCACATGCCGATCTCTGCCCAGCCGACTGCGCAAGCTCATTATCATTCCCCCCAACCCAAGCGAAAGAAAAGGCGGTTTACGAGACTCCCGTTTGTCGAAAAAGCCGGAACGGAACGCTTACCGCGAAGCGGCCTGCGGCGTTTTCGGCTGAATCCACCGGCGGCTCTCACTACGCCGCGGCCCCGGTTCGAAGAATCGTTGGCCCGGGCCGATGCGGTCGTAATCCCCCAACTCGGCACGGGCTTTGTCGACAAGATTCATCAAGCGGTCGACCACCTCGGGATGCTCGGCGGCGACGTCGTGTTTCTCCGAGATGTCTTCGACCAAATCGTAAAGCTGCGGTTCCGGAACGGCTTCCTGCATGCGGGCGGACCAACCGGTCCAAGGGGGATTCTTCGGTCGGGGCAACACGAGCTTCCAGCGCCCGCTGCGCACGGCTTGTAAGTGCACGAAAGAGTAATAATAGATTGCCTCGTGCGGCGAGGTCGCACCGGGCCTTCCCGTCAACAAAGGCGTCAGATCGCGTCCGTCGATGACGCGATCGCCCGGAATCGCCGCGCCGGCCATGGCCGCAAAGGTAGGAAACAAATCGAACACGGCGACAGGTTCCCGGCACACGACGCCGGCGGGCACGGTCTGCGGCATCCAAAAGATGCACGGCACGCGAACCCCGCCTTCCCAGGTCGTCATCTTGTATCCGCGCAAAGGCGTCGCGCGACCGTAATGGTCGTCCTTGGGCGTTTTGCCGGCCAGGTGTTTTTCGACCCACGGTCCGTTGTCCGAGGCTAAGACGACGAGCGTATTCCGGTCGATCTTCAATTCGCGCAACGTGTTCAGTATTTCACCGAGCGACCAATCCAACTCTTGCATCACGTCGCCGTACAGCCCGCGGTCGGAGCTGCCGCGGAACTCGGGACTCGCCCCCAGCACGACGTGCGCCATGTTGTGGGCCACGTACAGAAAAAACGGTTCGTCGCGATGTTCCCGAATCCAAGTCACCGCCTCTTGCGTGTAGCGACGAGTGAGCATGTCCATTTCGGACTGGTCGATCGAGGGATCGAGTGTTTCCATATTGCGCATGAGCTGGGCGCGATAGCGTCCGGCTTCGATCGTGCGAGTCGTTCCGTTATGCGACGGAGTCCCGAACCAATAGTCGAACCCCTGCGCGTTGGGCATGAGTTCTTTCGGCCACGTCCCCGGACGGTGTTCGCCGGCAAGATGCCACTTGCCGATGAGGGCCGTCGCATAGCCGGCTTGTTTGAGCAGCTCGGCGACGGTGATTTCCTGCGGATGCAAGACCGGATGCTGATGCTTGACGTTGCCGACCTCGCCGACGCGCATCGCGTAGCAACCGGTCATCAAGGCCGCGCGCGTCACGCCGCACACCGGATGGACATAGAAATCCGTGAACCGCATTCCCTCGGCGGCCATGCGGTCGATGTTCGGCGTCTGAAAACCTTTCGCTCCCTGCACGCCGATGTCGCCGTAGCCGACATCGTCCATCAGAAACACGATGAAGTTCGGACGACGTACATCCTCGGTCGGTTCATCGCTTACCGCCGTGCCTTCACCGACTAGACATAGTGCCGCACAGATGCAAGCCGGCAACCAACGCGGTCGAAAAACCATCGGGGGGACCTCCGTCGAAACCATAGAGCGATGGAGCACGGCGGGAAAAGCCGTCCGCCGTAACGACCGCTGCATTATAATCGACAGAGTTCACCGCGGCACGCCGTACTCGGGGAATCGATCTTGGACCGCCTGGACGGTGAACGACTCGTTTCGCATCGACTCCATCGCCAGCACGGCGGCTTCGGCGGCCTGAACGGTCGTGATGCAGGGAATTCCCAACGCGACGGCCATCGCGCGGATGCGGCCTTCGTCCGTTCGAGCACCGCGTCCGCTCGGCGTGTTGATCACCAGTTGGGTCTTCCCGTCGAGCATCACATCGAGCACGTTGGGATGGCCTTCCTTGATTTTCTTGACCCGTTCCACCTTGACGCCGGCTTCTTCCAGCCGGGCCGCCGTTCCCTTCGTCGAAATGATGCGATAGCCCATTTTTTCCAGACGGCGGGCCAGGTTCACGATCTGGTCTTTCGCCCGGTCGGCAACGCTCAGGAAAATCGTTCCTTCCCTCGGCAAAACGGTCCCCGCCGCAATCTGACTCTTGGCGAAGGCGATCGAAAATCGACTGCTGATGCCCATCACCTCGCCGGTCGACTTCATCTCGGGACCGAGTACGATGTCGACCCCGGAGAACTTGACGAAGGGGAAGACGGCCTCTTTCACGGACACGTTCGACGGCACCGGCTCTTTGAGCCATCCTTGCGCGGCCAGCGAAACGCCGACCATCACTTTTGCCGCCGCCTTGGCCAACGGGCAGCCGACGGCTTTCGACACGAACGGCACGGTTCGGCTGGCACGCGGGTTGACCTCGAGCACGTAGACTTGCGGACGCGTTTCTTTGCCCCGTTTCACGGCGTATTGCACGTTCATCAACCCGCGCACGTTCAACGCCTTTGCCAAGGCGTAGGTGGCTTCCTTGATTTCCTGCACGATCGGACCGGGCAGGCTGTAAGGCGGAATCGCGCACGCCGAATCGCCGGAGTGCACGCCTGCTTCTTCGATGTGCTCCATCACGCCCGCCACCAATACTTGTTCACCGTCGGCGATGGCATCGACGTCGACTTCGATGGCGTCTTCCAAGAATTGGTCGATGAGAACGGGTTGCCCCTCGGCCGCCAGGAACGCCTCGGTCACGAACTTCCGGAACTGGTTCATGTCGTAGCAGATTTCCATCGCCCGACCGCCGAGCACGAAACTCGGTCGCACCAGGACGGGAAAACCGACCTGCTCGACGGCGGCCAGGGCTTCGTCCATCGTCTTGGCGATGGCATTGGGCGGCTGCTTCAGGCCGACGCGGTCCAACAACTTCGCGAATTTTTCGCGGTCTTCGGCGTCTTCGATCGTATCGACGCTCGTCCCGACGATGGGCACGCCCGCGGTTTGCAGTGCACGCGACAAATTCAGCGGTGTTTGACCGCCGAACTGCACGATCACGCCGTCGGCTTGGATGCGGTCCTGGATGTTGAGAACATCCTCACACGTGAGCGGCTCGAAGAACAAGATGTCGC
Source organism: Thermostilla marina (assembly GCF_054657455.1). NCBI lineage: Bacteria > Pseudomonadati > Planctomycetota > Planctomycetia > Pirellulales > Thermoguttaceae > Thermostilla > Thermostilla marina. The sequence continues at coordinate 4,247,796 of NZ_BAAHYR010000001.1, forward strand.
TGGTATCGTAGTCGGTACTGACGGTTTCCGGGTTCGAGTTGACCATCACCGACTCCATGCCCAACTCGCGCAAGGCGAAGCTGGCATGGCAGCAACAGTAGTCGAACTCGATACCCTGGCCGATTCGGTTCGGGCCGCCGCCGAGAATCATGATTCGTTTCTTGTCGGGCTTCTTCGGCGGTGTTTCATCTTCGTCCTCGTAAGTCGAATAGTAGTACGGCGTGTAGGCCTCGAACTCGGCGGCACAGGTATCGACGGCCTTGAACACGGGCACGATCCCGCGTTCTTTCCGCTTGCGACGGACCTCCATTTCGCCCATGTTCCACAAGTGGCCCAACTGGCGATCCGAAAACCCGTACCGCTTGGCTTCGCGCAACAGTTCGTCGTCGACCTCGTCGATATGCCGGTACGTCCGCAGCTTCTCTTCCATGTCGACGATCTGGCGGATATTTTCCAGGAACCACGGATCGATGGCCGTCAGTTCGTGGATTTCGTCGAGCGACATACCCGCCTTCATCGCGTAGCGGATGTACCAGATCCGCTGCGAGTTGGGATGTGAAAGCTTGTGGCGAATTTCGTCGATCGAGGGTTGCTGCGGCGTGCCCCAAAGGTCTTTGCCGTCGCACCCCAGGCCGAACGAACCGACCTCCAAGCCGCGCAAGGCCTTTTGCAGCGATTCTTTGAACGTGCGACCGATGGCCATCGTTTCACCGACGCTTTTCATCTGCGTCGTCAAGATTGGATCGGCCTCGGCGAATTTTTCGAAGGCAAACCGCGGCACCTTCGTGACGACGTAGTCGATCGTCGGCTCGAAGCAGGCCTTCGTTTCGCGGGTAATGTCGTTGGCCAATTCATGCAGGCGGTAGCCGACGGCCAACTTGGCGGCAATCTTCGCGATGGGAAAACCGGTCGCCTTCGAGGCCAACGCACTCGATCGGCTCACCCGCGGATTCATCTCGATGACGACCATGCGACCGGTCTGCGGATGAATCGCAAACTGAATGTTCGATCCGCCCGTATCGACACCGATCTCGCGAATCACGGCGATCGAGGCGTCGCGCATCCGCTGGTATTCTTTGTCGGTCAGCGTTTGGGCGGGCGCGACGGTGATCGAATCGCCGGTATGCACGCCCATCGGGTCGAAGTTTTCGATGGAGCAAATGATGACGACGTTGTCGTCGCCGTCGCGCATGACCTCCATCTCGAACTCTTTCCAGCCGATGACCGACTCTTCCAGAAGCACTTCGTTAATCGGTGAGGCGGCGAGCCCGCGGCTGACGAGTTCGTCGAACTGTTGTCGATTGTATGCAATGCTGGACCCCGTCCCGCCCAAGGTGAAACTCGGGCGCACCACGCACGGCAAGCCGATTTCTTCCAGCAGCTTGTGCGCTTCGTCGAGGTTGTGGACCGTCTCGCCCCGGCACACGTCGAGGCCGATTTTTTCCATCGCCAGGCGGAACTGGTCCCGTTCTTCGGCCTTGGCAATGACGTCGGCCTTGGCGCCGATCATCTCGACCCCGTATTGATCGAGCACGCCGTGATGGACGAGATCCATCGCCAGATTGAGTCCGGTTTGCCCTCCCAAGGTGGGTAGCAATGCGTCGGGACGTTCCCTTTCGATGATCTTGGCGACCGTCTCCCACTCCAACGGCTCGATGTAGGTTCGATCGGCCATCTCGGGATCGGTCATGATCGTGGCGGGATTCGAGTTGACGAGGACGACCTCGTATCCCTCTTCCCGCAATGCCTTACACGCCTGCGTTCCCGAATAGTCGAATTCGCAGGCCTGCCCGATGACGATCGGTCCGGACCCGATGAGCAGAATGCGATGGATGTCGGTTCGTCGTGGCACCGTGAATAACCTTTGTTCGTTCGAAGGCCGATTCCGAAGTAGGACACGTCGCAGGGCTACGCGCAGACACTCCCTTTTCGACGGCCACCCTCATTGGAGCGCAACCCCCTCGATCAAGTGAACCGGAGGGCCCCAAGCCGGAAACAGGCCAGCCGCCGTACCGCCCGCGCGGGTATAAAATCTCACCATGTTATCACTGATTCGGCGCCCGATTCAACCCGTTCCCCCTCAATAAGGGGAAACGATCGGCAAGGTCGCAAACGGTATCAGGCGTCGTCCGAGCGATGCCGTCCCGGCATTGCGTGCCGGCTGATCGCCTTTTCGAGCTTCGTATTGCGGGATAGAATCAAAGGCAGCCCTGGGCCCCGGTGCCTCCGATGCCCGAAACGTAGGCGTACCGGTTATGCCCCGCACGAGCCAGTAAGATCAAGATGGAGCAGGACGATGCCGCTCTTCGAGATTGAGACGCAGTCTCATATCGTTATCACATGGGCCGAAGACGAACACGCCGCCAAGGCGGTCGTTCAAGAAAACTATCCCCACGAGCAGATCGTGCGAACCACGAAGCGCCCGCGCGACACGTGGGTCATCTCCAAAGCGGCCCTCGGTATCACCGGCACGTTCGACCCCTGCAATGTCGCCCGCGAATGTCTCGCCAAGGCGGCCGGCGACAAAGTCCACGCGATTCGTTTATATATGCAGGAAACCGGCACCGACCTCGAACGGGCCAAAAAAGTGATCGAGTCGAACATGGTGATGGGCTGGTGACCGACCGGCAGCCGCCGGAACGTATGAACTACCCTCATCGCCGCAGCGCGTAACATGCGATCGCGCGCGGTCGATCAATCGCGCTGAAACAGCAGCTCACGTTCGATTTCTTCCAAGGTTCTTCCGCGTGTTTCGGGCAGGAATTTCGCCACGACCACGAACGAAACCACGCACATGATCGCGTATAAGCCGAAGGCCGTGCTCGGCCCGGCCCTCTCGTAGAGCATCGGTGCCGTCTGGCTGACGAGAAAGTCGGCCAACCACAGGGCCACGGTAGCGATTCCCATTGCTTGTCCTCGCGTACGGTTCGGAAAGATCTCGGCCAGCACCACCCACACCACAGGCCCCATGCCGATCGCGAATGCGGCGATGTAGGCCAATACGCCGATGAACACCAGGTTCGGCGACGGCTGCACGGCGAATACCCCGGCCAAAAATGCCAGCGCAAGAAACATGGCCGCCGACGTACACAACAAAAGCGGCTTGCGGCCCAACCGATCGATCACCAGCAAGGCGACGACCGTCACCGCCAAGTTCACTCCTTGCATGACCGCCGTGCGCAGCAGGGCCGTGGTATCGCTGGCCCCCGCGCTGGCGAAGATTTTCGGTGTGTAGTAAACGATCGCATTGATGCCGGTCACTTGCTGTAACACGGCCAAGGCGATCGCCAACCAGAGAATCGTGCGATAACCGGGAGAAAGCAGTTCTCGCCACGTTCCTTGCTCGGCGTTCATCGCTTCTTCGATTTCGGCGATTTCCCGATCGGCCGCCGAAGCCCCCGACACTCGAGCCAACACGCGGCGTGCCTCGTCGAGCCGTCCTCGTTTGACCAACCAACGGGGACTTTCCGGCACGAACAGCAGACATACGAAAAAGAAGATCGCCGGAAGGGTTTCCGAGGCAAACATCCAACGCCAGCCGACAGCGACGTTCCAGGCCTCGTCTCCGGCGCGGGCGATCTGCCAATTCACGATCGACACCACCAGCATGCCCGAGATGATCGCGATTTGGCACAACGTCACCAGGCTTCCTCGCAAGCGGGCGGGCGCCACTTCGGCAATGTAAGCCGGAGACAGCAATGCCGCCGCCCCGACGGCCAAACCGCCCAGCATGCGGGCAAACACGAACGGCCACAACGTATTCGGAAATGCCGAAGCCACCGCCGAGACGGCGAACAACACCGCCGTCAGGATCAGCATGCGTTTGCGACCGAAGCGATCGGCCAGGGGGCCGATGAACGCCGCTCCCACGGCACAGCCCAAAAGGACGTTCGCCACGGCCCACCCTTCGCCGTCCTCAGTCAGCGCCATGAACTGCTTCAGATAGCCGATGGCCCCCGCGATCACGGCGGTATCGTATCCGAACAACAGGCCGCCCAATGCGGCCACACCGGCCAAGAGCAATACGTAGCTGAAACTTCCCGAATCCTGAGCAGGTGCTCCGCTCGAATTACGGCCGTCGGCATCCGGTGTAGACATCGAATCCTCTCCGAATCAAAGCGGCGTGTGTGCACCGTTTCTTTTCGGTGCACAAAACCGGCATCCAAGCTACGAAGTCGCGGGGAGACACCGACGCTCGGCAGGACGTGAACGGCCTCTATCGTAACTCGGACGACCGCCGACACAAGTGATCGACCACGGGGGACACGCCCACACCCGAACGGCGGTCGGATATTGTCGACAAGACAACGACGGGCTACACTCATTAGACAAACGACGATGCATATCGGCCGCAGGCTGAGTTCTCTTGCGTCGTTCTGACCGGAACACCACGGCCATTGCTGCTTCGAGAAGAGGTCTAGGGGCAAACGACCGTCGGACGGTTGCACGCAGTTCTTACAGCGTTTAGCGTTCGGAGACGCACAAGGGTTCCTGTTTATGCCTCTGGATTCGAAGCCTAAGTCGACGTATCGGCCGGTCCTCGTGTTGCTGCTCACGTTGATGCTTGCCGGCGAGTTCGTCTTCGTCGGGTGGCTCAGTGCTCGCGGTGCGGACGAGGACGACCCGACGCTTCGTCGCATCGACGCAATCTACGCCGACATGCAGCCGCTCGAGTACGATCCGCCCGCCGATCGGTGGCAACGTCTTTCGCGAACGATCGATCGCTTACGATGCGGGCCCAAGCTGAAGGTCGTCATGCTCGGCGACAGCATCGTCAACGACACGAGTCGATCGGGCTGGGAAAAACTGGTCGAGCGGATGTATCCCCGCTGCCGGATCGAGAAAGTCAACTCCGTCCGCGGTTCGACCGGCTGCTGGTACTACCGCGATCCCGAGCAACTCGAGGCGTACGTTTTGCGGCACAAACCCGACTTGTTGATGATCGGGGGTATCAGCCACCGCAACGATATCGAGTCGATTCGCGCCGTGATTCGGCAGGTTCGCGAGGCGCTGGATCCGGATCCCGAAATCCTTCTGATGACGCCGGTGTTCGGGCCGACGGATCCTCGCGACGATCCCGCCTGGTCGTACGAAGTGCCCGACGACGACAGCTTTCGCGCCCGCCTCAAACGACTGGCCGAAGAAGAACAAGTCGAATTTCTCGACATGACCGGTCCCTGGGGACGCTACTTGCGCACGTGCGGCGAAGACATCCACTGGTTCAAGCGTGATTACATCCACGCGAACGCCAAGGGCGAGGCGATCCTCGGCCGCATTCTTGAACGCTACTTCGCCCCGAAAACGGAGCAACAGCCGTAGGCAAGGCCGTTGCAGGCCGAGGCCGATCCGTCTCGTTGCTCGACCGCCGATCGACGAAGGTCGATTCGCTTTCGTATAATACGGCCGAACGACGCGCCGCGCGGCCGTTCGAGTTTCTGCCGCCGGCCGGTCGTTTCCACCGTTGTCGCAAGGTCGCAACGGGATATCCGATTCCCAGGAAAACACGAACAGGAGGCCGTCTCATGCGTATTCTGATGCTCGTCGGAGATTACGTCGAAGACTACGAATGCATGGTGCCGTTCCAAACGCTGCAAACGGTGGGCCATTCGGTCGATGCCGTGTGTCCCGGCAAGAAAGCAGGAGAACAAGTCCGCACGGCCGTGCACGACTTCGACGGCGCCCAGACGTATTGCGAGTTACGAGGCCACAACTTCACGCTCAATGCGACCTTCGACGAAGTCGATCCGGCCGGATACGACGCGCTGCTGATTCCCGGCGGCCGCGCACCGGAGTACCTTCGGCTGAATCCTCGCGTCATCGAGATCGTCAAGCACTTTGCCGAAAACGACAAGCCGATCGCCGCAGTCTGTCACGGTCCGCAACTGCTCGCTGCGGCCGGTGTGCTGAAAGGTCGCAAGTGCAGTGCGTATCCGGCGGTCGGTCCCGAAGTGACGGCGGCCGGAGGCGAGTACATCGAGATTCCGCTCGATCGCGCCTTGGTCGACGGTAAACTCGTCACTGCGCCGGCCTGGCCCGCGCATCCCGAATGGCTCTCCAAATTCTTGAAAGTCCTCGGCACGCAAATCACCCTGTAGTCAAGCGGCGGGCGGGGGAAGTGCGACGACGACCGACATCGACCGAGAGACGTGCCGTGCGTCTCTCGGTCGCCTCATGATTTCATCCTTCCAAATTCCCGCGAGGGCTCCCCCATGTCGCTTCGCCTTGCCGTATTGTCCGTGATTTTCACCGGCGTCGCCGCGATTACTCCTACCTTTGCTGCCGAATCGACGGAGCGTCCGAACGTCGTCTTGGTGATCGTCGACGACTTGCGTCCCGAGCTGGGATGTTACGGTTGCGATCACATCCATTCGCCCAATATCGATCGGTTGGCCGAGCGCGGCATGCGGTTCGATCGGGCATACGTACAGATGACTTTCTGCAATCCGAGTCGGACGTCCTTTCTGACCGGCATGCGTCCCAATCGCACGCGGGTCTACAGCAACAACGTCTATTACCGGCAGATGCTGCCCGAGATTGAAACGCTGCCGCAGCTCTTTCGTCGGGCGGGCTATTTTACCGCCGGCTGCGGCAAGATCTTTCACGGGCACGATCCCGACGACGATGCCGCCACCTGGGACTTGACCGCCGGATTGAAGACCACCCCCGAAGGTCGCTGCAAGATCAAACGCAATCTCACCGACGGCCGTGTCCGATGGTGTTGGTGGGGAATGGCCGAAGGCGACGACGAAGACCAGCCTGACGGCCAGATCGCCCGCTTCGGCACCGAGTTTCTCGCAAACCGCCCCAAGGATAAACCTTTCTTCCTCGCGTTGGGATTCCACAAGCCGCACGACCCGTTCGTCGCACCGAAGAAGTACTTCGACCTGTATCCGCCCGAGTCGATCCGTATTCACCGCGATCCCGACGACATGTCGCCCACGCTCGACGCCGCGTTGGGGGGATGGAAACGTGAGTTCGCCAAATTCACCGACCGCGAAAAACGCGAGTTTCTCCGCGCGTATTATGCGTGCACCAGCTTTACCGACGCCCAGTGGGGCAAGGTAGCGGCCGAGTTGGATCGCCAAGACTTGTGGAACGATACCATCGTCGTATTCATTGCCGACCACGGTTACCATCTGGGTGAACGCGGTTGGTGGAACAAGAATACCCTGTTCGAATACTCCGCCCGCACGCCGCTTTTGGTGTGGAAGCCGGGCATGAAAGCCGCCGGAAAACCTTGCGCGTCGATCGTCGAGTTCGTCGATATTTTTCCGACTTTGCAGGAGCTTTGCGGACTCCCCGAAACCGACCACCGCTTGGACGGCAAGAGTTTCGCCGCGCTGCTCGATGATCCGACATTACCGGGCAAAGAGGCTGCCTTCTCACAAAACCCCTATCCCGGCTATTCGGTGCGTACCGATCGTTGGCGATTGGTGTTGTGGAACGACGGCGCCGCCGGTGTCGAGTTGTACGATCACCGGCAGGATCCGGGCGAATGGCACAATCTAGCCGACGATCCGCAATACCGCTCACTCATCGACACGTTGGCGGCACCGCTGCATCGAATGTACGGCGAGGGGCCGCAGCGACCGATTCCGCCCAAGGCCGAACAACAGGCAAAATGAGTGTCGCCGCCTGTCACCGCCACTGCCGCACGCCGGAGCGATCGGGTACGATTACACACGATTCGCCGACGGTGTGAGGACGCCGCCGCGATGACACCTCCGTTCCTCGATCTTCCGTCAATCGGCCGGTGCGTACCATGAACGAATTCGACCTTTCCGACGACAACACCCCCGTTGCACGACTTCGGCAAGCCGTGGCCGAATTCGCCGATCAGCGCGACTGGGGGCGCTTCCACACGCCCAAAAACCTGGCCATGTCGTTGGCGATCGAAGCGGCCGAGCTGATGGAACATTTCCAGTGGCTCACACCGGAGCAATCCGACGTGATCGCACGCGACGCCGTGAAAAAAGAAGCCGTCGGAGAAGAGTTGGCCGACGTCCTGTGTTATGCGTTCGCATTGGCCAATCGACTACAGATCGACATCGCCTCGACCGTCGCAGCGAAACTGAAAAAGAATGCCGCGAAATATCCGGTCGAAAAGTACCGCGGCTACTTCGGACCGGACGATCCTTCCATTCGATCGCCGTCTGAATAGTCGGCTGTGGCACTCGCCCGCGGCCGGCAATGAGCGCATCGCGGACTTATCGGCGTCCGAAATCGTGCACGCTCATCGAGGGCCGACTCGACGACTCGTCTTGCTGCGGCGTTTCGGCTAGTACATGGTTCGCCGCGCCAACGCCGCATAGCGCGAAGGATTTTGACGGAAGCGGGCCAAATGGTCCGCACTGGAGAACATATAGAGTCGGCCGTCATAGACAACACAGTATTCGGTAACCCCCGCGGTCGATTGCCGGCCGTCCAAGAACGCCACCGGGTCCAATCCCGACAAGACGGGAGCGTACCGATCCGGATTGGCAAGGAACTTTTGCTGCTGCTCCGGTCCCGACATCAGGTAGGTCCGCCCGCGATGCTCGACCGCCCACCGTTCGTCGCCGAGCACCCAACGCTCATTTTCGACCAACTCGACGGGACAATAGCCGTCCACCCCGGGCGTCGCCGGTAAAACCGCGGCCGGTTGTTCGGCGATCGGTTGCGGGTGCGGTTGCGCTTGTTCCGCCCAATCACCCACGGCCTGGGGAGCCGTCGCCTGGAAGCCGGTCGGCCGGGCAGGCGCAGGAGCAGGCACGTCGGTGGGAACATTCCACGGGATCGGCTGGACCTCCGGTACCCACTTTGCTGTACTCGATTTGTTCGCGGGCGTTTGCGTCAACGACGGCCTCGGCCCCAATTTCGGAACCCCCAACTCCGTGTCGATACGCGGCTGGGCAGGCCCGAAGGAGTCGGGAACCATTGCCTGACCGAACGGAACCTGCAACGGAACGCTTGCCGGAATTTCACGATCGTTTCGCGGTACGTTGAGAGCCGGCAGGACGGGATCGGACGGCAACCGACTCATCGGTTCGACGTTCGGTTGCGGCTGCGATTCCGGTGCCGCCGGTTCCGGTGAAACCGGGGCAGCGGGGACGACGGGGCCGGCCGGCGCCGGCTGCGATTCGACCGGTGCCGGTTGTGCGGCCGGGGCGGCCGGTTCAAATTCGAACGGTGCGGGCTCACCGACCGCCGGAGGAGCCGGCTCGGGAGAAGGTTGTACCGACGGAGCCGGGGTTGCCGGAACGTCGCCGGGCACCACCGGCGAAACAGGCACTTCAGGAGGCGCCATCATCGAGTCGGGCAGCAGCCCCGGACTCGGACGCGGCACGACCGGTTCGACCTCTTCCACCGGAAGTTGAGGCGGCGGACTTCCTTGCGGACGACGGATCGTCTCGGCCCCGATCGCCTGCGGGAAAGAGGTGTCCTTCCGCGTTTCACCCGGCCACGGACGCCAGTGCGTCGGATAGTGCCCGAAATAACTCACGTTCGCCGCACAATCGGGACACCCGGCGACGACCACGCCGCCGGAGTGGAGGTGCCGGTGTCCGCCGGCATGAACCGGAAGCGGCAGGAACACCATCGACAACAGGATCAAACCGCCCACCCACACACGTCGATCACACATCCCCCCGACGTGTGCCGTTCGCTCATTCCTGCCGTTGTTCATGTACCGGTTCCTCGTGGTACCAGGTGCAAACATCGATTCGATCTCCTGATGTTCCGCAACGGCAAAGTCTCGCGCTTCGCCGTCCGGGAAAACATGCCCGTCAATCGATTGTTCGGTCGTCCTTTTTCGAATTCGTCGGATTACCGTCTCACTGCCTCATCCGAGAACGGTTTGTTCCGGCTTGATTTCACTCGTTGCAAACGTCGTGCGTGGTTCGACTAGAACCCGCTCAGGCCGCGGTCGCTGTTGACGTATTTCACGTTTCGCACGGTCGATGCACCGAGCGAGGTGAAGGCGAAGATCCGCTCGAACGGGGCCACCATCTTGTCGACCCACGTGTTGAACGCAATCATTTCGTCGTGGGCGATGAACACCCGGTCCCCCGGCAACAACTGGTAGTTCGTCGACGTGTCCCCGCCCCGAGTGATCGCCTCCCAATCGACCGGCAAGATCTGCTCGCATCCGTTCTCCGCCGGAGACGGACGCGCCACCCAGATCTTCTTGCTCGACACCTGCGATATGCCGCCCACCTGGGCAATCGCGTCCAACACCGTCTCGTTGCCCGTGCAGGGCAATCGCACCACCGAATCGTCTTCCGCCGGCCCCGCCGTGATCACGTAGTACACCTTGCTGTTGTACGCCGCCACGTCCAACGACACCTCGGGACTGTCCAAAAATCGGCTCAAGTGCCGCTCGATCGCCTCGCGGGCCTCGGGAAGCGTCATCCCCGCCACATACACCGCCCCGTACTGACGCAAGTTGATCGTCCCGTCGGGGCTCACCAGGTACGTCCCCGTGATCGGCTGCAAACCGCTCGCCCGCGCAAGCTGCACCGAAACCTCCGGCGCCTTGAGGATCTGCCGCAAGTGGGCATCGATCGCCCAGCGGGCCTCCTCCAACGTCATCCCGACCACCCGCACCGAGCCGTAGGCCGGACCGAGATTGATCGTCCCCTCCGACTCGACCATGAAATACCCGTTGATCGGCTGATCCAACAACGTCCCCAACACATCGATCTGGAGCACGTCGTAGACCTCCAGCCGATACGGCGGCAACGGGACCATCTTCTGGACCTCGATCTGGACGATGTCCGGCGGTTCCAGACGATAGGCCGGCAGCGAGACCTTGGCCAGCTCCCGCGGCGGCTCCACCGCCGGCGGCTGCGTGCCCTGCTGTTGGAAGGCCTGATGGTAGTTCACCGCCTGACAACCGACCGTCGCGGCCAGCAACACGGCCACACACACCGAAGCGGCGAAGGGATGTCGAAAGCCGATCATGGTTGGGCGTACCCCGATTGAACCCATGTCTGGTGCCGAACACACAACTCGACGCAGTCTGCTTTTCTTGAACAGACCACGCAGATTACGAAACTTGCCTGCCGGACACGTTTTCCTCACCCCCTGTCAGGGGCTATTCGACCGTCATCGACGACGGCGCGGCACGACCGGCATAACCAGTGCTGTCGGAATAATCGGCAAACCTTACCAGCAACTTTTCCGATTCTTCCCGTTCCGGTCGTTTTGAGAGAATCTCTCCGCCAATCCGCCCCAAAACTGCAACGCCTTGATTTCGGTCGGAACGTCAACAAAGATGAACTCTTTGGGCAGTGAGACTTCCCCCTGAAGCAGGGAGCTCCCGGCAATCCCTCGTCAACCGCTTCCGCGGAGAGCACGATCCGTCATGCAGGCATCCGCCGCTAAACGCTGGAAACCCAATTGGCCGTTGATTCTCGTTTCAATTGCGGTGGTGGCGGTACTCGTCTTCGCCGTTCGATGGTGGCACGGCAAGCAGCTCGGCGAAACGACAGAGCGAATCCTGGCTCGGGCCGAAGCAGCCGAGCAAGCTGCGGAAGAAGCCAAAGCGCAGGGCGACCGCGAGACGTACGCCAAGCAATTGTCCGAGGCCGTCCGAAACTACGATGAATATCTTCGCATGCGCCCGGGGGACTCGCAGGTTCGCGTACGCTTGGCCCTTGCCGTTTACGCCCAATTTCTCAACTCACCCGACAACGCGCAGCTTGCGCACAATGCGTATCAAACGCTGCGTATCGCAGCCAACAAGGTTCCCGACAACGAGGATGTCCTGGAAGGCCTGGCAGATTTGGCCGTTCGCTTGCGCATTTGGGATGCCGCCGAAGGCTACCTCGACACGCTCTTGGAACGCCGACCCGACGATCCGAAGTTGCGATTGAATCGCGCACGTTGCCATCTGGCTCTCGCTCGCGAAACGGAAGCCGTAGCGGAGCTGCAAGAGGTCATCCGACGCCGCCCCGACTGCTTGGAAGCCTACGTGCTGCTGGCCCAAACGTACCGGAGCGAAGCGTTGCGCGACACGGAGTCGGCCGAAGCCGTCATCGACGCGATGGTGGCCAACAATGCGGATGTGCCCGCGGCGTTGACGCAGCGTGCAGCCTATTACGTGTGGGTCGCCGAAACCACCTCGATACCACAAGAACGAAAGCAAGCCCTCATTCGGGCTCGCGCCGATTACGAGGCCGCGTCGAAGTCCGGCTTGGGCCATGATCTGGAAACGATTCTCGTCGGATTCGCCTTGGCATTACACGAGGGCGACCTCGAAAAAGCCTCGACCCTGTTGGCTGAAGCCCGCAAGAACGCCCAGAACGACCAGCGGGTATTGACCGCCGAATTGAAGTTGGGCGAAGAAACCGGCGATCACGACTTGGTGGCGACGGCCTTGTCGAAGTTGGCCGACCGTGATCCAAAACACCTGATCGATCTGGCCGAAGTCTACCTTCAACGGCGGCCCCCCGATCTCGAAGCCGCCAACGACGTGCTCGATCGAATGCGTCAGGCCGGATTCGAGCGAACCGTCCTCGAATTCTGGACGGCAAAAATCGCAGCGGCACGCGGTGAAATCGACACGGCGATTCAAACGTACGAACGATTATGGCTCCAATCGGTACAGAACCCGCACCTGCGATTGGAAGTCGGTCGCGGGCTGGCCGAATGCCATGCTCGACGCGGTTGGTGGGATCGCGCCTTGGGAATCTACGAAGTGCTACTGCGCGATCATCCGTCGTCGCTGCTGCTTCGGGCCAATCACGCTTTGGCGTTATACCATCTGAATCGTTTTGAGGCTGCCCTGCGCGAGTTGGATGATCTGGCCGCGACACAGGGCGAAAGCTGGCTCGTACGCCAGCCGGCGTTGGCGGGTGCACGACTGCGTTGCCTGGCGGCGGCGGTCGGCCGTCGTCCCCTCGACGCAACCTTGCGCAAGCGATTCGGCGAAATCTACCGACAGGTCGAAAAGGCCGGAAGCGTGCCGCCGGTGCGACTGCGAATCTTACACGCCGAATACCTGGCCGCCTTGGGCGAAGTGGACAAGGCACTGGCCGACCTCGATGCTGAGTCGTCCGACGCTCAAGCCTCCGGCACCGCGTCCGACGATTCGAAGGCACTATTGCCGATCGCAAAAGCCAAGATCCTCTGCGCGGCCGGTCGCGTCGACGAGGCCTTCGACGTGCTTGAAGCCGGTAAGGCCGAGGCCGACGATTCGGCCGCCTTCCTTCGCGCCGAAATCAGCGCGACGGCATACCTCGACCCTTCCCAAGCCGAAGAACGTCTCGCGCACATCGAACGTTCTCTGCAAGAACTCGATGACACCGTGCAGGCCGATTTATTGCGTTTGACGGCAGCCGCTTACCTTCGCGCAGGCGATTTGGATGCCGCGAAGACCTGCTGGGAGCGTGTTGCCACACTCGATCCCCAAGACATCGAAACGCGACGCCTGTTGCTGGAGCTGGCGCGTGAGCAAGGTGACATCGAGGCGATCGAACGACGTGCCCAAGAGATCGCCGACTTAGCCGGCGAGTCATCCGCAGCGGCCGCCTACGCCGAGGCCGTCCGATCGCTGGCTCTCGCGCAGCGTGCCGATTCGCCCGCTGCACGCAACGAACACGTCTCCCGTGCCCGCGAAATGCTGGAACGAGTCGAGAAACTACAACCGGGCTGGAACGAAACGCGACGTCTTCAAGGCGACTGCGCGCTGCTGACAGGCGACTTGGAAGAAGCGGTACGCTTGTATGGTGAGGTCTACTCGCAAGGGTTGCTCTCGGGGCGGATGGTCGAGCGTCTCGTTCGGCTGTTGTTCGTGTTGGGCCGGTTTGACGAGGCCCGCTCGATTCTGGCCTCACTGCCCGAACAGCGGCTTTCGTCGGGGATGAAAAAAATCGACGCCGAGCTTTTGTTGCGGTCGGGCGCCCCGCAAGCGGCCGTCGAAACAGCCAAGACAAGCCTCGGCGATTCGCCCGCGCCGATCGAGCTACTTTGGTACGGTCGCCTTACCGCCCGCGTCGGCCGCTTGGACGAATCTATCGATGCATTCCGCCGTCTCGTCGACCTGGCTCCCGACTGGCCCGACGCTTGGGCGGGCCTGATCGGCGTCTTGGCTCAAGCGGGCAATCGCGACGAAGCCTCGGCGGCCCTGGAAAAGGCCGAGGCACACCTGAATGACATTGCGCTCGATCGCGTTCGGGCGGTCGCCTGGGAAATCTTGGGGAACCCGCGTGAAGCGGCGGCGGCCTACGACCGCCTGCTCAAACAATCACCCGACGATGTGACCTTGCTGCGCCGCGCGGCGGCCTTCGACATGCGACGCGGCGCCGTCGATGACGCTCAAACCAAACTTCGCCGTGCTTTCCAACTTGCCGAACGCGAAAGTGACCACGGCACTCTGATTCGCGCCGTGCGCCGCGAATTGGCGGCGGCCTTGGCGGCATCAAACGATTACCGAGCGTTCCAACAATCCCGTTCCCTCATCGAAGCGAACCTGAACGAAGAGACGACCGACATCGACCGGATCGTGCTGGCCCGTCTTCTAGCCGGCAGACCCGAGCGCCGTTTCCGCAATGAGGCGGTCGAACTGTACGAAACGATCCGTCGTCGCCTGGGCGGCCTGCCCGCGGAAGACCGTTTCCGCTTGGCGGTGCTCTACGACGAATTGAATCGGTGGGGCGATTGCCGCGTCGAAATGATCGCGCTGCTCGAAACGGACCCACAGAATCCGTTGTACTTGACGACCTTTTGCCGCCGGTTGATCGAGCATAACGCCCCCAAGGAAGAAATCACGCCCCGATTGGAAGCCCTCCGCAAGCTGCAACCGAACAATCCTTCGACGACCGCGTTGGAAGTTCGTCTGGCTGTTCGAGACGGCGACCGCAACAGGGCTGTTGCCCTACTCGACGACCTGATCGCGAGCACCGATGAATCGCGCAAACTATCGGTCTTGGCCGCCTGCGCCGATCTCGCCGAACAGCTCGAGCTGTACGATGCGGCGGAACGCTATCTGCGTCGGGCAGCCGAATCTCAACCCCAAGCGGCGTTGTCGTTGGCGGCCTTCTTAGGGCGTCGAGGCCGTACCGAGGAAGCCCTCGACCTGTGTGACACATTGAAAGAAAGCATCCCTCTCCCGCTTTTACTGAAGACGGTCGTCGGCACGGTCAAATACACACGTCAAATTCCCGAGCCGATTGCCGAACGCATCGAAGCCTATCTCGCCGAGGCGAAAGAAAAGCTCCCCGGCGACAAGGTCGTTCCCCTACAAGAGGCCAACTTCTACCATCATCTAGGCGAGTACGATCGGCTCGTTCCTCTGTACCGTGAGATTCTCAAGCGTGACGACCTGACCCCGTTGGAGTTGGCGACGGTGCAAAACAACATGGCTTATGCGTTGGTCGTCACCGATGGAGGTGCCGACGAAGCCCGTACCTTGATCGAGCGGGCGATCGACCATCTCGGCCCGTCGGGCGACCTTTGCGACACGTTGGCCTTGGTGCAAATCCGTCAGGGTGCTTATGCCGATGCCGTCGTCACGGCACGCCGGGCACTCTCAGAAGCCGAATCGACGCTGGCTCGCTTCCACCTGATCCACGCCCTGTGGCTGTCGGGCGACAAGGTCGCCGCAGCCGCCGAATTGGATGCCGCCCGCGAGGATCCCCGATTCGACGTCGGCGAAATCCCGCCTCCGGAACGCGATGCGTTCGAATCCCTGATCCGGCAAATCGAGGCCGCCGATTTCGACGAAAGCTCGGCGGAATCGGCCCCGAAGTAAGACCGATCGACGCTCGGAATTCGCGTCTTTTCATCGTGATCCGACGGTCGCGAGGGGATTTTTCCATATCCGGCGACCTAGTCGTGCAGCGACAGAAATCGCTTCGAACTGCTCTTGCCCGATTCGGCGAAAATGCGATATGCTCCGGAACAAGTCGAGGCCGATTCGAGGGTTCGACGGCGTTCTTCAAGCAAGTGCAGAACGGACGTCCAAAAGCCGACAAATCGACCTTGACCGCCTCGGCGAAAAGTCCTAACCTTTCGCCCTACGAACGAAACAATGATCGTCGTGCGGCGTGCGGAACATCCTCGAACACGCCGAATAGACATCGACAAACCACGCGTCATCCACGTGGATGGGTTCGCATTGGGGCGCCTTCCGGCGAAACCCGCGAACCGCGAAGCCGACCGGAGGCATGGAGGCTTTTCCAGGCGGCTTCGGGCATAACCGAGAGGGATTCCCCCAAACGCACGGCGCCGAAGGTGCGCCTAGGCAACGGGAATCCGACGGCAATCGGCGGTCCAAACACGGGCCGCAACAATCCAATCGCTCCCGGAAACGTCATGTGTCCTCCGCCCCCCTGGGACGCCGCCTTTCCGGGGGCCTTTTTTCTGCGCTCACTGTCGCGAGGACAAAAGACACACGCCGGAAGCCCTTTATTTGTCGGCGTCGGGCATCAGCCACCGCTTGGCGAATGCAACGTACTGTTGCCAGTCGTACAACGTCAGGTCGTGTTTGCCGGTGCGGATATGATATCCGATGCGTCCCATGACGGGCTGATCGACCGGCGGCATCTCGTCGACCGGCAGTCCTTCACCGATAAGCAACCGATACACGGGGTCGGCCGCTTTCGCCGCCAAAAATTCGCCGTGCGGATCGGCCCACAAGTCCTCCGACGCGCTGGCAATGTACACGGGTCGCGGTGCGATCAACGCGATCAATTCGTGCTGATCGACCGGCAGAGCGTCTTCGTTGTCGTTGTAACGATTGAAGTTATCGCAAAACCAGTGCGGGAAGACGGTATTGATCCGCGCGACCGTCTCGCCGAATCGGCGACGGCTCAAGGCTGCACCGCCGCACCCGGAATCGTTCGAAATGACCAGCGCGAATCGCGGATCGGAGGCTCCCGCCCAAAGCGCCGTCTTTCCCAAACGCGAATGGCCCAAGACCGCTACGCGGCGATGATCGATGTCGTCGTCGGTCTCGAAATAGTCCATCGCTCGGCTCAAGCCCCAGGCCCACGCGCCGATCGAACCCCATTCGTCCGGTGCCGGTTTCGTTTGTCCCGGTTTGTAGAACAGCGGATGAACGCCGTTTTGAAAACCGTCATCGAAGTCGGGATCGATGTCGCCGTAATAGATGGTTGCCAGTCCGAAGCCGTTCTCCAAGATGTACTCCACCGGCCATCGCGACGCGCTGACACCCCGCGACGCCTCGGTCGCGCGATGATCGACGACGCCCGGCGTCTTGTCGCGCATCCACGACGTCGATAGCGTGATTCCCGGATCGGAATGGATCGCGTGATTCCCCGAGAAGTTGAGTCCGACGAAAACCGGCACGGGCCGCTTCGCCTGTTTCGGCAAATAGATCAAGATATCCATCCACGGACCCTCATCCTTTTTCGCCGAAAAATACACGCGGACTTCGCGCCGGACGGCCTTCCCTTCCAATGCGTCGTCGGCCGTCGAACGGACGCGAAAACTCATTTCCGGCGGACGCGGCGGCATCTTGCCGTACACTTCCGACTCGAACAATGCCAGCAATTCGGGGCGGCGTTTCTCGAACCAGGTCTTCGCATCCCGGACGGGGGTACCGTCTTCGCACACCAGCGGATCGGGAAGCTCGTACTTCGGCACCTTGGCCTCGTCATAATTCGTTCCCGGCGGCGCGGCTGTCGCCGCAACGCCCATCGCTGCAAGCACGACCAAGATTGCTGCGGTCCGGTATGAAATCCACTTACCGTCGTGTCTCATGGCACATCTTCCCCCACAAGCGAGGTTGACAAATGTTCCAACCGTACCGGTGCTCACCATCCTAATCACCGATAAGCCCCGAAGAAAGAATTTCCGCCTCGTCGGCCGCCGTTCGACCGCCTGCAACGTCGAGGCATGTTACCCCACCGATCACGACGGCAACGTGGGCCGCGTCAGAAACCTTCCGCGGGCGCCGGGCGATTCCTATTCCGCACTTCCGCTACGACCGAAACAGCTTCTCAAAAAACCCCTCCCAAAGAGTGCGGAGCGGTTTGGCATGTTGCCTTTTTGCGACGTATAGTTTCGGCAACCCGGGGTGTTTACCCCACACACCGAACCGTTGCAAACCGCACAATCCCACCCATCGCCCCACCACGCATGACGGAAACATCGCCTGTGCCGGAATCTGTGCGTTTCACACCGGTCGCTCAAAGTTTCACCCGTGCAACACGCCTGTTGCTGACGACGACGGCGTTGCTCGCTTGGTGCTTACCCGGTGCCGCCGCCGCAGCACCAAAACAAAAGCACACGGACAATCGCGTAGCACCGGCCGAGTCGTTCGCCGGACGGCTTCCTCTAGATCCGAACACACGAGCAAGCGAATCGTCTTCGACGTCGGTGCAATCCGCCGACGAATCGGCCGACTTGTCTCGGAACGTCGATTGGGGCTCGCCCGAAGAAGTCCTGCAACAAGTTCGCGGCCTGGAACGGCGGATGCTCCGTGACGGCTTGGACGGCCGCTGGGACGATTTCAGCTACCTGGAGGCCGCCTTGATCGCCGGGGGTGTTGCCGACCGCGAGCAGCTCGATGCCTATCGCGTGCGTTTCGAATCGCACGCACAGGCACTTCGCGATGCAGGCGTCGAGCGATTATCCGTCCGCCAAAGGGCGAAAGCGGTGTTCGAGTACATGTACGCCCATATCACGACGTCGGGATACCGTCTGCAAGCCTCGTCTCCCGCGCAGGTACTCGACGACGGGCAATTCAACTGCGTCACCGGCAGTTTGATCTTTCGCTATCTCGGCGAGTCGGTCGGGCTGGTCGTAACGAACATCCAACTTCCCTCACACGCCTACTGTCGCGTTACGACACCGGAAGGCCCCTTGGTCGTCGAAACGACCTGCGCCCGCTGGTTCGAACTCATCGAAGGTCGCGATTCGGCCGAGGTGTGGCAAGAACTGCGCGACAAGTGGCTCAAACGCAGCGGTACCGAAAACGAATCGGCAACTCTCGCCCGGGCCGTCACACCGGTCGAACTGGTAGGTACGATCTACTACAACCTAGGCGTCGACTTACTGCTCGACGGACACTTTGCCGATGCCGCAGCGGCCAACCGCAAATCGCTTCTGCTCGATCCGGACAACCGGACGGCTAGGGAAAACCTGCTGGCCACGCTCAACAACTGGGCGATCTCACTGGCCTCGCAGGAAAATGTCTCGGGAGCGGTTCGCTTGATCGAAGAGGGATTGCGTTGCGACAACCGCTATCCGCCGTTGGTTCGCAATTATCTTCAACTGCAACGCCGTCAAGTCGCCGCGCTTTGCGATCAAGGCCGTTTCGACGACGCCCGCCGACTCGTCGAACAGGCCGGTCGTCTTCTTCCGCAGAATTCGCTGGCCGAACTCGTCTCGCAAGTCGAATCGCGGGAACGGACGGAAAGCGCCGTCTCGTTCTAAGACCACCGCCCGAACAAACGGCACAAGCGTCGGCAGGCTTCTCCCGGCCCCGCGCACCTCGGACTTTTCGATTTGACTCCCCCCGGATTGTGACCTAGGTTTTCGTTGGTGAGCCTAAACAATCACCAGATCGGGGGGCAATACAAAAAGCGTCCTTGTCTAAGAGGGGTGCGTGATCTACGCCCCTTCGTCGACCGACGATTTGCCGAACACGGCGACCGGATCGATTTGTCTCGCGGTTTCGGCATCCCCGCAACGGAAATCGAGCGAGAGATTCCGCGCCGCGACACGGGCCGAGGACCCTTCTGCGAGCACAAACTGTGAATGCGGCTCCGGCGGTGCATCTGCGCAAAGGATGCCCACGGTGCCGCAACGGCATCGTCGATAGTCCGGGAGAATCGAGCAATGGAAACGTTATTGGCCAATTCGGTGTTCCGCGGCGATTCGGGAGTTCCGGCAATCGACGCAGAATCGGCCGTGCCGGTTGAAATCCGCTCGCAGGTCCGCGGCCTCGTGCTTTCGGTCTATGATCCCGCGGAACTGGAAGAACGGCGCTGTGAACAACGGTTTCCGTTTCCTTTTTTGATCCGAATCTCCCCGGTAGGCGATCAAGGAACGTCGCCCATCGGCCCGGCGAGCGTCGTCGTCGGCAAGTCCATTTCGGAGGCAGGCCTGGGATTCTACCATCCGAAGCCTTTGCCCTACCGGCGGGTCATCGCCACCCTTGACACCGGCGAACGTCGATTGAGCCTACTGATGGATTTGCGATGGTGTCAATTCACGCGGCACGGGTGGTACGAAAGCGGCGGTCGATTTCTGTCGATCGTCGACGATCCGTCCGACCATCCGGAGATTTGAGCAACAAATCAGAAAACGTCCTTCGACGCCCGTTGCCTTGCTTCGTGAGTCGCGCCTGCGACGGCCGAGATCGCCGCGGCAACGGGAGCCCCCACGCGTCCACCACGAGAGGGCCCGCCGACCGCCCGGATTCACTCCGATCCGCGGCGGTCGGTTCCTTTGTCGGCGCGGGCGTCTTGCCCTGGACGGTTTCGGGGCGAACAATGCCCCTTGTGAACACTCGTCGTTTTCGTAGTGACGAATCGATCGGAACGACCATGTCGAAAAAAGCTTGTGAAGAAGGCCTGCCCCCGGAACGAACGAAGGACGCAAAATTCAAGTGCAAGGACTGCGGTCGCTATGCCGCCAAGAAAAAGCACCTCTGCGCTCCCAAAAAGCTCAAGACCAAAAAGTAACCGCGCCGCGTTACCGTAGGAAATAATGGCGGATCGACCTTCAAGCCCACATGTTGCATCTCGCGAGGAGAACGGCAGTCCGTTCGACGCTTTCCTGCTCGTCTCGTTCGGCGGGCCGGAATGTGCCGACGATGTGATGCCGTTTTTGGAACGCGTGGTCGC
Source organism: Thermostilla marina (assembly GCF_054657455.1). NCBI lineage: Bacteria > Pseudomonadati > Planctomycetota > Planctomycetia > Pirellulales > Thermoguttaceae > Thermostilla > Thermostilla marina. The sequence goes on from NZ_BAAHYR010000001.1 coordinate 4,268,594, forward strand.
CGGAAGAAACGTGCCGCGTGAACGCCTCGAAGAAGTCGCCGAGCATTATTACCACTTCGGCGGCCGAAGCCCGATCAACGACCAGAATCGAGCGTTGTTGAAGGCACTGACCGATGAGTTTGCCCGCCGTAATCGGCCGCTCCGTTGCTACCTGGGCAACCGGAATTGGCATCCGCTCTTGGAAGAAACGCTTTCCGAGATGGCCGAGGCCGGCATTCATCGCGCGGCGGCATTCATTACTTCGGCCTTTGGGTCGTATTCGGGATGTCGGCAATACCTGGAAGATATCGCCCGCGCACGCGCCGCCGTGGGAGACAAGGCACCGGCTATCGACCGGTTGCCGCTTTGCGGACTGCATCCCGGTTTCATCGACACAATGGTCGATCGCGTGCAAGAGGCGCTTCAGCGGTTAACCGATTCGGCACCATCCCAAGTGCGATTGGTCTTCACCGCCCACAGCATTCCGCTTGCGATGGCCGAGACGAGCCCGTATTGCGATCAATTGCGCGAGGCGTGTCGTCTCACTGCCGAACGAGTCGGAATCGAATCGTGGGAATTGGTATACCAAAGCCGCAGCGGCCCGCCCCACGTTCCGTGGCTGGAACCCGACATCCTCAATCATTTACGCGCGATTGCGGCCGAATCACCTGAAACAGCCGTGTTGCTTTGCCCGATCGGGTTTCTCTCGGATCACTTGGAAGTCTTGTACGATTTGGACGTGGAGGCTGCGACTGTCGCGTCGGAATTGGGGATTCCGCTGGTGCGAGCCGAAACGGCCGGAACGCATCCCCGTTTCGTCACGATGATCGCCGATATGGTTGACGACCTGGCCGCAGGTCGCACTTCGCCGAGCGCCGGTACGATTCCGGCATGTCCCCTTGTGTGCCCGGCGGACTGCTGCCCTCCTCCGCGTCGTCCCTCACGTTCGTGAGGTATCCGGGCCGACGGCCGCTGCCGTTTAACGCCCCGACATCTTTTCGGTCTTTTCGCGTTCAGCGAAATACGGCCGGCGCACGGTCTGATGGTTCGTCTCGGCATCGGCCTGCCGTTGTCGCATCGTCTCGTACTTTTCCCACAGCTTGGCGTACTTCAAGAACGCCGAAAACGCATCATCGAGACAAACGATCAAGCCAGCGGTTCCGTCGAGGAAACCCGCCCGCAGCACGTACGACTTGAAGAAGTGAAAGCACGGCCGGAAAAACAACTCTAACGGCGAAACCTTGCGACCGGCGGCGAAAAGCTCTTCGGCCCCGCGTTCGGTGTAGCGATTGCGTTTCTCCATCCAGCGTTCCAGCGACGTGCACGTGTAATGCTCGATCTTGTGGTGCAACATGCCGACCTTCCCCGACTCGACGATCACGTCGGCATGAACGCGGCGCGTACTGTAACGTCCCACGCTGCGTCGAAACAGTCGGATCGAGGTCGTCGTGTTCCACCCGCAATGGCGGATCGGCCTCCCCAAGAAATACGGCGCGAATCGCACGCGGTAGCCGTCTTGCGGCGGCGCCCCGTTCGCAAAGAGGGCCTGAATTTCTTCCCGCAGCGCGGGCGTCAAACGCTCGTCGGCATCGAGAACCAGGATCCAATCGTTCTTCGCCTGCGGAATTGCCCAGTTCTTGAAGTCGGCCGAGTGAACATACTCACGTTCGATGATTCGGTAGTCGCCGAGCGAGCGCACTAGTTCCAATGTGCCGTCGGTCGAGCCGCTATCGGCGATCAAGATCTCATCGGCAATCGGCTTGGCCGAGGCGATGCAAGCCGCGATGTGATGCACTTCGTTCTTGCACGGAATCAACACGGTGATCGGCGGCTTCATGACCGCAAATTCCTCCCGATCGGTTCTCATAGTCCCCGTTGCAAGCGGTTCGGCGGCGAGATTCACGCGGCGCGAACCGCCCCGCCGCGAAGTAGCCCGGCGACCTGTTCAAAAACGGTGTCCGGCGACAGTTCCTGCATGCAGCGGTGATGTTTTTCAGGGCAGGTTCGTCGCGCGCAGGGGGCGCACGGCAACAAATTGACGACATCGACTGCCGCGACAGTGGAGTTTTCGACCCACCGCGGCGATGTCGGACCAAACAACGTCACTACCGGTTTACCGAGCGCCGCCGCTACATGGCGAGGCCCGCTGTCCGTTCCCACGAACAAACAGCAACGTGCCAAACACGATTTGACGGCGGCCAGGCTCAAGGGTTGCCCTGCCAACGTCCGCACCTGCGGCCGGTCGGCCGCGGCACCGATCTGCGAGGCCGTTTCGCGTTCTTTAGGACCGCACAGGACCAAAACCTCGTATTGCAGTTCGTCGACGATGCGACGTGCCAACGCCGCCGCATGCTCTACCGGCCAACGTTTCGCCGCCCCGTAGGCGCCCCCGGTATGCAGGGCGACGACGCGTCCGTCGCGTCGCAATCGAAGGTCGCGCCAGATGCGTTCCGCGGCCAGTTCGCCCACCGGCGTGGTGTGCAATTCCAAGGTTCGGTCGTCCGCCGGGCATCCGATCGCTCCGGCCAACGCCAGGTAGTAATCGACCATCGGCGAGGGCAAATGCCTACCGCCGTGATACGGCAAGGCGTCGGTCAACAGCGGCCCGCGGCCGTTGCGGGCGTATCCGACGCGCCGTTTCGCACCGCCGAACAGCGCAATCAACGCCGTCCGCAACGAATTTGTAAACAAAAGGACCGTGTCGAAGCGCTCGCGGCGCAAGCAGTGAATCAGCCGGGCCGTGCCGACGCGTTCATCGCGATCGCGCGGATCGAAATACCATTGCGCGTCGAGCCAGTCGGTTCCGTCGAACACGTCGGCAAGGTTCGGTCGCAAGATGCCGACGATCCTCGCATCGCCGCCGAAATGCCGGCGCACGGCGCGGACGGCCGGTCCGGCCATCACCAGGTCGCCCAACCAGTTCGGAAGAAAGAGGCCGACTTTCATGGGATTTCCTCCCGGGGACGAGAACGTTCGCAACCGTTCCCGACTGCCCGAGCCGACGGCTACGATGCGCGACGCTGACGGGAATCGACGCCTCGGGCCTTTTCGATCAAACGGGTCGTCGAATAATCGCCCTTCATGGGCACGGGGACGACGCGTCCGCCGTTCTCCTCGACGATTTGCCAACCGACGATTTGTTCCTTCGGATATTGCGACGCTTTGACGAGGACGTCGGGCTTGATCTTCTCGACCAAAGGCGCCACGCTCGCCTCGTCGAACACGACCACGTAATCGACACACTCCAACGCGGCCAACATCTCGGCCCGTCCTTGTTGATCGATGACCGGCCGCTGCGGCCCCTTGAGCTCCTTGACACTGCGATCACTGTTCAATCCCACCACCAGGCAATCGCCGAGCCGTTTGGCCTCTTGAAGCGATGCCACATGCCCGGGATGCAAGAGGTCGAAACAACCGTTGGTCATGACGATTTGCTTGCCCGCTGCCCGCAACCGGCGCAATTCGGGCAACAGTTGCTCCACCGTCACGACTTTCGTCCCGGCGGCGCGAATCGCCAGTTGTTCGTTGAGTTCCCGCAGCAGATCGGCGCGGGTCAACGGCACGACCCCCAAGTGTTCGACTTCCAGGCCGCCCGCCAAGTTGGCCAGTTCCATGGCCACGGTGAAATCGGCCCCCAGGGCGAAAGCGGTACCGATGACCGACAACACCATGTCGCCCGCCCCGGTCACGTCGGCCACTTGCCGAGCCCGGCACGGGAAATGTGCAAGATTGCCCTCTCGGTCGACCCACACGATCCCGTCGCGATCCAAGGTGACGGCGACCGCTTCGATCCCCAGGTCGACTAGCCTTTCACCTGCGGCAAGGGCGTCTTCGACCGTCTTGATCGTGATGCCCGTCGCTTGCGAGGCCTCGACACGATTGGGCGTGATGCACGCGCACCCTGCGTAGCGAGCGTAATCGGCGTCACGGATCGGATCGGCAATGACCGGCACGCCCGATTCGGCGGCGATCTCGATCGCCCCGCGCAGCAAACGATCACCGCATACGCCCTTGGCGTAATCCGAAATCAAGACCAGGTCGATTTGTGCCGCCCGCAGTCGCAACGATCGCAAGATCGAATCGCACAGATCGTCGGCAATCGTGTGCCGATCCTCCCAGTCGACGCGCATCATGTGATGCGGCGTGCGCTGCCAGCTTCCGCCCAATAGCCTTTGTTTGACGGTCGTGCGCCGCGAGCGATCGACCAACAGGGATTCGGTGTCGATTCCCAGGGCGTCGAGCATCCCGCGAACACGTTCTCCGGCAGCGTCTTCACCGATCACACCGCCGAGCACGACATCCGCCTCGAGCGCCGCCAGCATGGTCGCCACCGAACCGGCCCCGCCCAAGCGGAACTCCTCTCGATCGACGTGCAAGATAGGAATCGGCGCCTCGGGGCTGATGCGTTCGACCTTGCCCCACAGGTAGTGATCCAGCATCACGTCGCCCGCCAAGAAGATGCGGGGTCGTGTGCCCGATTGCAAAAATTGCGATAGCTTCGTATGCATCCGTGCGCTTCCGTGTTCACCGAGCCGCGAGGGCGGCCTGTCGCGTTTTTCTGCGATCCAGGCGGTCGCTCGTGTCGACGTCCCTGTGACAATGCGTTCCGGCCACCCTTGTTTTTCATCCCAGATCGGCCGGAACAGATTGCCCCGCGTGCGCAATGTACCACACTCGCAAGGTTTGCGTCTATGTCGATAAGCGCCGTGGCCATCATGCGGCAATACGACATCGCCCCGGCTGTCGACCGCGTAGACAAAATAGGCAATTAACTAGAAAAGATGGACAAGCCGCAAATCAGCCGATCGGCATCGATTCACGAGACAACCGAAGAAGAATCGGCTGCCTTCGCCTTCTCGGCGTGCGGCCCGGCGAGATGGCTCCTGCCGTTGTGAGACGGCTGCTTCTCCGACTGATCGTCGGCGACGTCAGGCTCGACGCCTGCCTCCGGCTTCTCATCCTCGGATCGACCGGAAGTCCCCGACGCCTCGTGACCACCTTTTTTCTTTTTCGGAGGCGGCTCGCAGTCCAGAAGCGAAGGCAGGTTTTGCAACGTCTCCTGGGTTTCTTCGCTGTGCCAAAAACGGCACAAATCCAGATAAAGCTCTTCGCGTCGCCGCGCGTAATGGGCCTGCATCCAGCGGATTCCCGGCATCAACGATTGAGGATTCACGCAGTCGGGCATATCCGTTCCGCCGCTGGCACCGATGCGGCTGGCCAATGACTCCAACGTCTCTTCCCATACATCGCAATCGTGAATATCGCCCAAGTAGGTTTGGAGCTGCTTGACCACCGTCGTGGTCTCGTCCAACAAACCCCCGTAGGGCGAACCGAAGATCTCCAGTGTGTACCGCAATTTCTTGGCGGCAATCCGCATTTGATGATGCCCGGTCACATCCGCAGGATCTTCGAGACATCCCGCCAGATCGAGAAGGTGCCCGAACCGTCGCAGAATTTTCTTTTTCGCCAATCGGCGTACTTCTTTGCTGAGCCGGTCGCCGCTGCCGTTGGTACCCGACTTTTCAACTTTCTTGCGGGCTTTCTTTTCGAGCTTCTCGGCAAACTCGGCCAATCGCTCGACCGTTTCGGCCTTCATGAACCGTTCCAGCGCCCGCACGACCTTCGGTTGCAGCTCGGCGCGTTCCCGCTGAAAGCGGGCGAATAAGTAGGCCACTCCCGGCACGAGTTCGGAATCGTCGACGGCGGCAAGTAGATCACGCACAGCCAAGAGTTGAACGTCCAAGTCGCGAGGCTTGCTCAACGCCCTCGCAAACTTGCCGATTTCATCCCGATAGCGTCCGCTGACTTTTTTGCCGAATACAGAAGAAAAGACATCGAGTGCCGCGCGCAGGCGACGTGAGGCCACCCTGGCGCGGTGGATGTACTCCGGGTCTCCGGCGACTTCGAGTCCGTCGTACTGCTTGGCGATCTGTCGCGCCAGCTTACGCACCCGACGAGCCGCGAGACGCGTCACATGTTCGTCCACAATAGCACCCCGCTTGGATGTCACCCAATCCGGTCGGGAAGTCTCTCAATTCTACCACTCGGTCCAACCCGCGTCAGGCAGTTTCGCAGAAAACCGCCCCCCTAAGCGGGGCAGAAGATCCGGTCCTACCGTTTTGTCGATAGGCATTGGATAATAGGTGGCGTACAATCTCTACGCAGCAGTGAAGCCCCCTCGTTCGTTATCTCTTGGTTAGGAGCCCGTATCCGGTGAAGGTCGTCGATTTTCGTAGTGTTCCGTCACAGTCGGTGGAAGTGTCGGGTGCGGTCGGCTGCGCGATGCGCTGCCTGATCGGCCAAGACGATGGAGCCCCCAGTTTCTCGATGCGACAGTTCGACGTGGCCCCGGGTGGCCATACGCCGAAGCATCAACATCCCTACGAACACGAGGTGTTCGTCCTCGAAGGCCAAGGCGTAGTCCTTCAAGGGGACACCGAACACCCCTTGCAGCCCGGAACGGTGGTGTTCGTCGAGCCGAACGAGGTACACCAGTTCCGCAACACCGGCTCGGGACCGTTGCGTTTTCTGTGCCTGATTCCGCTGCCGTTGCGGGGCCTCGATCCGGGGTGCATGACCGCCTGCGGTTGCGAGTGACCGTGACGCCGGGCACAATCATCGCACGAGCCGCCGAGCCCGACGTTACCCGCCGTTGGGAGCGGTGATTCGGTCGGTTTCGTTGCTTCGCCACGTGAAGGGACTCATCAATGACGCGCGACGTCGCCCGGGAAATCGCCGAACTACGGGATCTCATCCGCTACCACGATCGCAAATACTACGTTGAAGCTGCCCCGGAAATCAGCGACCTCGAATACGACCGCTTGATGCAGCGGCTCAAGGAACTCGAGGCCGCCCATCCGGAACTCATTACCCCCGACAGTCCCACTCAACGCGTCGGCGATCGGCCTGTTCCCGAGCTCACACAGGTGCGGCATCGCGTGCCGATGTTGTCGATCGAGAACACGTACAGTCTCGGTGAGCTGCGGGAGTTCGCAAACCGCGTCACTCGACTACTCGACAACGAGCCGGTCGAGTGGGTCGTCGAACTGAAAATCGACGGCGTGGCGGTTTCGCTGATCTACGAAGACGGTGTCCTCGTGCGCGGCGCGACGCGCGGCGACGGCGAAGTCGGCGACGACATCACACACAATGTGAAAACCGTTCAAGGCGTTCCTTTGCGTCTGACGACCGACAAGCCGCCGGCCGTACTGGAGGCACGCGGCGAAGTCTACATGACCAATGCCGATCTGGTCCGTTTGAACGAAGAACAAGCCGCCAAGGGCCTCCCGCCGTTTGCAAACACCAGGAACGTGACCGCCGGCTCGATTCGACTACTCGATCCTCGGATTTGCGCCGAGCGCCATTTGCGGTTCCTGTGCCACGGCGTGGGCTACTGCGAAGGCTTGCGTGCGAAAACGCACATGGAGTTCTTGGACGAGGTCGCCTCGTACGGCATTCCGATCACCCCCATGGCCCGATGCTTCGCCGATTTCGACGCTGCCGTCGAATATTGCAACGAAGTCATCGAGCGACTGCACGAACTCGACTTCGAGATCGACGGCCTGGTTCTCAAAGTCAACCGGTTCGATCAACGGGAACGCTTGGGCGCGACCTCGAAAAGCCCTCGCTGGGTGGTAGCGTACAAGTTCGAAAAATACGAAGCCGTCACCCGCGTCAACGACATTCGCGTACAGGTCGGAAAAACCGGTACGATCACGCCCGTAGCCGACCTGGAACCGGTCGAGCTGGCAGGTACGATCGTTTCGCGGGCAAGCCTACACAACGCCGAAGAAATCGCCCGCAAAGATGTCCGCATCGGCGATACGGTCGTCGTCGAAAAAGCCGGCAAGATCATCCCGCATATCGTGCGGGTGGAAAAGCATGCCCGCAAAGGCGAACTTCCCAAGTTCCGATTTCCGACACGTTGCCCGGTGTGCGAAACGCGACTCGTTCAAGACGAAGGCGGGGTGTATATCCGCTGCCCGAACCTGCAATGTCCGGCGCAGTTGAAAGAACGTCTTCGCTACTTCGCCTCGCGGGATTGCATGGACATCGAAGGTCTGGGCACGAAACTCGTGGAACAACTCGTCGATTCGGGCCTTGTTCGCACTTACGGCGATCTGTACCGCCTAACGGCCGACCAGCTCATCAAATTGGAACGAATGGGCAAGAAAAAGGCCGAAAACCTCCTGGCGGGAATCGAAGCGAGCAAGACCCGAGGACTATGTCGTGTACTCACCGCGTTGGCCATTCGCCACGTCGGCCCGCGAGTCGCCGCCGTTCTCACAAAGCACTACCCCGATATCGATCTTCTTTCCCGCGCAAGCGTCCACGAGTTGGCACAAATTCACGAGATCGGCGACGTCATCGCGCAGAGCGTCTATGACTTTTTGCACAGCGAACACGGCCGAGCCGTCATCGACGATCTCCGCTCGTTGGGCGTCAAATTGACCGAGGATATCGAAACCGACGACGTTGCGCAGGTGCTCGACGGAAAGACGCTCGTCGTCACCGGCAAGCTCACCCGTTACACCCGCGACGAAATCGAAGCCCTGATCGAAAAGCACGGCGGCCGGGCGGCATCGAGCGTTTCGAAAAAAACCGATTACGTCGTGGCCGGTGAAAAGGCCGGAAGCAAACTCACCAAGGCGCAACAGTTGGGAATCCCCGTGTTGACCGAGGAACAATTCGAGCAACTCTTGCGGGGCGAATCGGTTTGACGCCGTCCGGCGCTCAGTCGCCGGCCTTTTCGGCGGCAATCAGCTTCTTGAGAACGGCCAACACGTCTTCCGGATGCGAATCCACCTTCACCGCCTTGTCGATGTGCGCGATCTTGCCGTTCTTGTCGATGATGAAGGTCCATCGGTACGGAACAGGCCGTCCGGCATCCACCACGCCGTAAGCCTTGGCGGTCCCCTTCGTAGGATCACTGAGGATGGGATATGACGCCCCCACCGATTTGGCGAACCGAGTGTTCTCTTCCAACGTATCCACACTGGCAGTGAAATAGACGACCGGCAGGTCCTTGAAAAGGTCGCCTTTTTGAGCGAACGCCGTACATTCGCGGGTGCACCCCCCGGTAAATGCCTTCGGAAACCACGCCACGACCACGTACTTGCCTCGGTATTGCGAGAGTTTGTGCAGCTTTCCATCGCTCCCGGGCAAGGCGAAGTCGGGCGCCGGATCTCCGACTTTCAGCTCCTTTTTCGACGGTTCCGACGACGTGGGCTCAAACGCCGAAAGGATTCCGCCCGAAAATACCGACAACGACACTACCGCAAAAGCGACGACCGACCGATTCCAACGCAAAATCATTCGTTACCTCCACACCAATCAAGATTCCCTATCGCAACGCAGAACAATCGAACATTGCAGGGGAATTGATGCGGCTGACGGTACGAAGGCAAGGGGGGCCGAGAAATGCCCCCACAATCCGGTCGCGTGCGCCTTACAAGGGACACTCGCGCGGTCGTCGGGACAAACGACTTAACTTCGGTCAGAGGCCGTCGATCGAACGACGGTTGGAAACAGGTAATTTCGATGGGAGCAATTGACGCCTATGCGGGGCTTGTGAATCCCCCCTTCGATTCGGGGGAATTGGACACTTGCGAAAGTGGTTGGAAAGGGGTAACGTAACGGTTTGGGAATTCGTCTTTGTGTCCCACAGAGTGCGTATTTCCCGTCCCGAATGATGCATCTCGACAAACGGTGGAGCAGGTTGCGGCCGACGCGAACGTAAGTTTGCGCGTTGTCGTTTTCGGACGTACGGAAGGATGGACGAAACGACGCGACCGCAACGCAAGCCTGGGGGGGACGTCTCGCGAGACGACTCCACCGCGGCGCCCTTTCACGGTGCGCCGATCGTAATGTCGCGACGATGTGCGGTCGAAACGCGACACTTCACTTGCACATCGTGGCGGAGATGACGAGAACCCGGTCGGCTATCGTCACAACACGCAAACATTCGACGCGAACGGTTTTATTGGTCGGTTTCGGCAAATAGCAGTTGTCGCTTTCCGCACATTAAGAAGACCGCAGCGTCCCAAAGGTTCGCGGACGTTTTCCGATTTCCTGTTCGAACGATCCACGACCGGTGAAGATACACCGCGGGTTTTGAAACGACGATCGCATCTTGCTTTCGGCAGGTGCGAAAATGGTTTGCGGATCGCAGGGCCGGTCCAATGTCGAGAAAGCAAAACGTCTCGTTTCGTTCTCGACACTCGATGGACGGGTTCGGCGGATGGTAATGCCTCGACAGATCTCGTTTTTATAAATGAGGAGACCAGCAGTGGCAGAACGACGCTTCGTGACCGTGGATGGCAATGAAGCGGCGGCCAACATCGCTCACCTCTGCTCTGAGGTCATGGCGATCTACCCCATCACTCCCTCGTCGAACCTGGGAGAGATGGCGGATGCATGGGCTGCCGCCGGCCGAAAGAACATTTTCGGCACGGTGCCGCATGTGGTGGAAATGCAGAGCGAAGCCGGTGCCGCAGGCGCAGTCCACGGCTCGCTGCAAGGAGGGGCCCTGTCGGCGACCTTCACCGCCTCGCAAGGCCTGTTGTTGATGATCCCCAACATGTACAAGATCGCCGGCGAATTGACGCCGGCCGTCTTTCACGTAACCGCCCGCACGGTGGCCACCCACGCCCTGTCGATTTTCGGCGATCACAGCGACGTAATGGCCTGTCGGGCGACGGGGTTCGCCCTGCTGGCGGCTGGATCCGTCCAAGAGGCGCAAGACATGGCCATGATCGCGCACGCCGCCACGATCAAGGCGAGTGTGCCGTTCTTACACTTCTACGACGGATTCCGCACCTCGCACGAAGTCGCCAAGATCGAGCAACTCACCGAAGACGACGTCAAGGCGATGATCGATCTCAATGCGGTGAACCGGCATCGCGAGCGGGCGATGTCGCCTGAGCGTCCCGTTCTGCGCGGTACCGCACAGAACCCCGACGTCTTCTTCCAAGCCCGCGAGGCTTGCAATCCGTACTATCAGAAGACGCCGCAAATCGTCCAAGAGGTCATGGACCAGTTCGGTGAACTGGTCGGCCGCAAGTACCACCTGTTCGACTACGTCGGTGCACCGGACGCCGAACGCGTCGTCGTCGTGATGGGCAGCGGTTGCGGTGTGGTCGAAGAGGCCGTCGACAAGCTCGTCGAAGACGGCGAGAAGGTCGGCTTGATCAAAGTCCGCCTGTACCGTCCCTTCGCCGGAGAAGCCTTCGTCAAGGCCCTGCCGAAAACGGTCAAGAAGATCGCCGTGCTCGATCGTACGAAAGAGCCCGGTGCTGTGTGCGAACCGCTGCATGCCGACGTCATCTCGGCGATCGCCGAATACTGGGCCGGTGTCCACGGCAGTGCTGCTCCGCAAATCGTAGGCGGTCGCTTCGGTCTCTCGTCGAAGGAATTCACCCCCGCCATGGCCGCCGGGGTGTTCACCGAATTGACCAAGGATGCTCCCAAGAACCACTTCGTAGTGGGCATCGTCGACGATGTCACCGGGAACAGCATCGACTACGATCCGAGCTTCAACACCGAGAAAGACGACGTCGTCCGGGCCGTCTTCTTCGGGCTGGGGAGCGACGGAACCGTCAGCGCGAACCGCAGCTCGGTGAAGATCATCGGCGAGAACACGCCGAACTACGCCCAAGGCTATTTCGTGTACGACTCGCGGAAAGCAGGGTCGATGACGACCTCGCACGTGCGGTTCAGTCCGCGTCCGATCAAGGGGTCGTACCTGGTGCATCGGGCGAACTTCGTGGCGTGCCACCAATTCCACTTCCTGGAACGGATCGACGTCCTTGCGATGGCCGAGCCGGGCGCAACCTTCCTGTTGAACAGCCCCTTCGGCCCGGACGAAGTGTGGGACAAGATTCCCGCCGAAGTCCAAAAGCAGATCATCGACAAGAAACTCAAGTTCTACGTCGTCGACGCGTACACGGTCGCGAAAAAGGCCGAATTGGGCGTCCGCATCAACACGGTGATGCAGACCTGCTTCTTCGCCTTGGCCCAGGTGATCCCGACCGACCAGGCGATCACCGAGATCAAGGAAATGATCAAGAAGACCTACGGGAAGAAGGGCGGCGGCATCATCGTCGAGCGGAACAACAAGGCCGTCGACATGGCCCTCGAGTCGCTGCACGAGGTCAAGGTTCCCGGCGAGGTCACCTCGAAGATTCACATGGTGCCTGCCGTACCGGACGACTCGCCCGAATTCGTCAAGGACGTGTTGGGCATGATGATCGCCTACCGAGGGGACGACCTGCCCGTCAGCAAGTTGCCCTGCGACGGCACGTTCCCGACCGGCACGACCAAGTACGAAAAGCGGAGCATCGCGTTGGAGATCCCGATCTGGGATCCCAAGATCTGCATCCAATGCGGTCTGTGCTCGCTGGTCTGCCCGCACGCGGCAATCCGCATGAAGGTATTCGACCCGTCGGCGGTGTCCGATGCACCGGAGACCTTCCAAACGGCCGAATGCCGCGGTAAGGAATTCCCGGGCATGTTGACGACGATCCAAGTCGCCCCCGACGACTGCACGGGCTGCGCCGTGTGCGTGAACGTCTGCCCGGCCAAGGACAAAGAGGTCGCCAAGCACAAGGCGATCGACATGTTGCCGAAGCTCGACCACTTGGAAGCCGAGCGGGCGAACTTCGAATACTTCCTCAAGATTCCCGATATCGACCGCTCGAAAGTCAAGATCAACACGGTCAAGGGTTCGCAGTTGCTGTTGCCGCTGTTCGAGTTCTCGGGTGCTTGTGCCGGTTGCGGCGAAACACCCTACGTGAAACTGGTCACCCAGTTCTTCGGCGACCGCATGATGATCGCCAACGCGACGGGGTGTTCGTCGATCTACGGCGGCAACCTGCCCTGCACGCCGTACACGACCAACCACGAAGGCAAAGGCCCGACCTGGAACAACTCGCTGTTCGAAGACGCGGCCGAATTCGGCTTGGGCATGCGTTTGGCCGTCGATCAACAAACCGAGTTTGCACAAACGCTACTCAAGAAGCTGGCCGGTCAGCTCGGAGATGAGCTGGTCAAGGCGCTGCTCGAGAATCCGCAAGAGACCGATGCCGACATCGCCAAGCAGCGGGCGTTGGTCGCCGAGCTGCAAAAGAAGCTCGCCGACATCCCCGGCGAAGATGCCAAGTTGCTGGCCGGTTCGGCGGAGTTCCTGATCCGACGCAGCGTGTGGAGCTTCGGCGGCGACGGGTGGGCCTACGACATCGGCTTCGGCGGTTTGGACCACGTGTTGGCCTCCGGCCGCGACATCAACCTCTTGGTGATGGATACCGAAGTCTATTCGAACACCGGCGGTCAGGCGTCGAAGGCGACCTTCCGCGGTGCCGTGGCCAAGTTCGCCGCGGGCGGAAAGCCCACCCGCAAGAAAGATCTCGGCTTGATCGCCATGTCGTACGGCAGCGTGTTCGTCGGTCAGATCGCCCTGGGCGCGAACCCGATGCACGCCATCCGCACGATCCTGGCGGCCGAATCGTACAAGGGCCCGTCGCTGATCGTCGCCCTGTCGCACTGCATCGGCTGGGGAATCGACATGTCGAAGGGCATGGACTACCAGAAAGAAGCGGTGGCCTCGGGCTACTGGCCGCTGTATCACTACGATCCGCGCGACACCGAGCAGCCGTTCCACCTCGACAGCCGCACGCCCAGCGTGCCGTTCGAGGAATTCGCCGGAAAGCAGGCCCGCTTTGCGATCCTGCAACGGTCGAAGCCCGATCGGGCCAAGGAATTGCTGCAACTGGGTCAAGGCGACATCAATTACCGCTACGCCCTGTACGAAGAGTTGTCGAAGGCGCTCGCACACGCCGGCTCGGCAACGGGCAACGGTCGTCAGTCCGAGTAAATCACCAGGAGGAACGAAATGTCCGTCGATTTGTCTGCCGAATATCTCGGTTTGAAGTTGAAGAATCCGCTCGTGGCGGCCGCCAGCTCGCTGACCGATTCGCTCGACAACATCAAGCGTCTCGAAGAAGCCGGCATCGCCGCCGTCGTGCTCCCTTCGCTGTTCGAAGAACAGATCGAGCACGAAGCCGTCAACATTTCCGAAGCGCACCAGTTCGGGACCGAAAGCTACGCCGAATCGCTCAGTTTCTTCCCCGAACCGGAAGAGTACCGCTTCGCGCCCGACGAATATCTTGAAAAGGTTCGCAAGGCGAAAGAAAGCGTCGGTGTCCCCGTCATCGGCAGCCTCAACGGCACGACCGAAGGCGGATGGGTCCGCTACGCCAAGCTGATCGAAGAAGCCGGAGCCGACGCCCTCGAGCTGAATGTCTACCTGATCGCGGCGAACACCGAGGAAACCTCGGCCGACGTCGAAAAACGTTACCTCGATTTGGTCAAGACGGTGACCGAATCGGTTTCCATTCCGGTCGCCGTGAAGGTCGGGCCCTACTTCAGCTCGATCGGCTACATGTGTCGCCGTATCGTCGACACAGGCGCCAAGGGCCTCGTCCTGTTCAACCGCTTCTTGCAACCCGACATCGATCTGGAAACGCTCGAAGCGAAGCCGCATCTGGTCCTCAGCACCGAGTTCGAATCGCTCTTACCTCTGCGGTGGATTGCGATTCTGCACGGTCGGGTGGGCGCCTCGCTGGCCATCACCAGCGGCGTACACAGCGCCCCGAGCCTGATCAAGGCGATCCTCGCCGGTGCCGATGCCGTTCAAATCGCCTCGGCGCTCTACAAGCAAGGCTTCGGCTGCGTGGGCACGATGCTCAGCGAACTGGAACGTTGGATGGGTGAGCGGGAATACGAATCCGTCCGCCAGATGTGCGGAAGCCTCAGCCATCGCAACTCGCCCGATCCCGAAGCGTTCGAGCGCGGCAACTACATGAAAGCGTTGGCCTCGTTCACGGGCCAACCGATCTGACCGGTTTCCCGTCGGCCTGACCGACACGAAACGTCACACGGGGAAGCTTCGAGCGTGAGGTTTCCCCGTTTCTCTTGCGCATTGTTCGAAAACGACGCTGTCCCCATCGCGTCGTAACGATCGAAGCGACCGTACGGCTTTCACGACGCACCGATCGCACCTCCGCACGTATCGCTTCTGCCGAGTGAAACGCTGTCGCGCCGACCGGCAGCTTGCATCTTTCGGCGACGCGTAAGACCAATCGCAGCCGCGGGCAACTCGCACACACAACGCACATCGCGCTTCGTCATGAGCCTCTGAGAAGAACTCGACAATTGCAAACGCCCGCGACCGATCGTTGCAAGCGATTCCTTCATCGCGAAGTTGTCCTACCTTGCGTTCTCGAAAACGAATCGAAACGCCGTCGATCGATTCACGGCACGCAACGATGTTGCGAACAACGCAATGCACACGTCGACGACGGCAACACGCGCGTTGCACACGGTGCGCATGCGATTCGCCTCTTGCAAACACTCTGTTTTTTCACGCATGCATTTCATGC
This sequence comes from Thermostilla marina, assembly GCF_054657455.1. Classification (NCBI taxonomy): domain Bacteria; kingdom Pseudomonadati; phylum Planctomycetota; class Planctomycetia; order Pirellulales; family Thermoguttaceae; genus Thermostilla; species Thermostilla marina. The sequence continues at coordinate 4,284,010 of NZ_BAAHYR010000001.1, forward strand.
GGCAAATAGGCGGGCAAATCGATTTGCACCTTCGTCGAAAAACGAAACGAACATCGCGAGACGTCATCCCCGACACAAAGCGAAGTCGCGCAAGAAAAGTGATCGCATCAACGTACTTCTGCACTGCATGTGCTATGGTTTTCGTGAGCGATGTGTTGTTCATGCGATTCACACGCAGCGCGCAAGCAAAAATCGCCTTGCAAGATTTTCTGAATCGGGTACGATAATTCACAAGTTGTAATGCAAATGGCTTTGCGTGGACGCATGCGTTCGCTTGAGTCGCCCGAAGACAACACGAAGCTGCAACAAGTTGAAGTTAAGGAACCGACCCAACGGATGGAACATCGCTTTCGTAGCGATTTCGGCACGTGGTTGCTGTTAGCGTAGTGTTTTGTTTCCGGGGCGACACACCTGTCGAGCTTCGGCCCCAGCCCGACGACGGCAAGGAGATCGCCCAAGACGTTAGCTAGGAGGACGTAGAGGTGGCCAAGAAGAAAGCAGCGAAGAAGGTGGCCAAGAAAGCGGTGAAGAAGACGGCCAAGAAGAAGGTCGCCAAGAAAACCGCGAAAAAGAAAGCCGTGAAGAAGACGGCGAAGAAGACCGCCAAGAAGAAGGCGACCAAAAAAACCGCGAAGAAGAAAGTCGCCAAGAAAACCGCCAAAAAGAAAGCCGTGAAGAAGACCGCCAAGAAGAAGGCGACCAAGAAGGCTCGGCGGTAGTCTTCTCATCCAAACGCGACCACCTTTCGCTGCACCGGACTTGTTCCGGCACCCAAGACACGACGAGAAAGGGACACGCCGATTCGGTCGACGTGTCCCTAACTTTTTTCTGTTGCGGCGTGCCGTTTCGACAACGCCTGTCGACGCGCATCACCGCATGAACGTATGCATGTCGGCCGCCGCTCGCAACTTGGCGGTCATCCTTTCCAAGGTACCGGTGAAGTGTTCACCGGTTTGACGGAAACCGGCTTGCATCGTAACCGCCAGCGAGACGCCCGCCTGGAAGAGCATGTTGCCCAGCGTGGGCATCAGCCGACCTGGCCGTTCGCGTGGAATGTCGCTCGGATAGTGATCGGCGGCCGTGCTCGTCGCTCCTTCGATCCATTCCAAGGGCATGTGCGACAAGTTCTGACGCAACAACGTCACCGCTTCGTCGATGTCGATGTCGCCCATCTCGATCAACCGAACGACTCCCAGGAAGGCAGCCACACCGGGAATGTCGTCGGCCAACCCGAGCGTGTCGATTCCCGTTTGCTCTTCAAAGCGGGCGGCCAAATCCAAGGCGTCCAGGCCGACCTGATCCAGGTAACGACTGAATTCGGCCCGACGCACACCCGACGATTCTTCGGCCAGCGATTCGAGCACACCGAGAAAGTCTTGGTCTTCCGGTGTCAATAGTTGGCCCGGCGCCCAAGCGGCCAACAGGTTCGAAGAAGCTTCATCGAACGAGGTCGCCTCGGTCTCCGAGGCCGTTTCCCACGGATCGTCGTACTCGACGGCGGCTCCCTCGTCGCCCAGGTAGCCGTCTTCGTAGTCGTCACCGTAATAATCGTACGGATCGGCGTACTCGTATTCCTCGTACTCGTCGTAGACATCGAACGTGTCGACCGCTTCATCCTGTCGGAAGCACTCGCCGGCGATGTCGTCCATCTCGTCGATCGCGTACGTGGCGGTCGGTTCGCCGGGCTCGCCTTCCAAGGGCGTGTCGAACACTCGCCACGAGGTGTCGTCGTCTACGGACGTCTCTTCATAGACGTATTCCCAATCCTGCCAATCGGCCGGCTCGGAGGCCGCATATTCCGACGCCATCCACTCGGCGGCGACTTCCGCTTCGTAATCCCGCTCGTTGCCCATCGGCGAAACGTCGGGATCGGCAGGGAACGATCGCATGCGGGTAAAGGACGACGGCTCGGCTTGCTCGACTTCGGCGTCGTACACGTCGTCCGTTTCGTCGTAGTATTCGTACTCGTCGTACCAATAATCGGAGTACGTTTCGGCGGCGTCGGTTTCTTCCGCGGCAGGTTCGTATGCTTCGTACTCGTAGGTGTAGCTTTCGCCGTAAGCGTCTTCGAAGCCGTATTCCTCGTCGTCCGACTCGACAGCTTCTTCGTCCTGTGAATCGTCGTAGTACCACGACTCTTCGTAGTACCACTCGGAATCGCCGTCCGTAAAATCGCCGCCCACTTGCGGCTGAACTTCGGCAGAAGTCAATTCATCGGCGCGCTGCATGCCGTAATCGACGTCGACGCCTTCGTGGGCCGCCTCTTCAGAACCGGGTTCCGGCTCGGAATCATCCCAGCGGCACCCGTAGTAGTAGGGGTAGTCCCAGGAATCGTCGTCGCTTTCGGCATCGTCTTCGTTGTCCGCGGGTGCCTCGATCGTGTCGCCGGAGTCATCGTCACCGGTCCACCACGAGGTGTCGTCGGCGGCGTCACCCAAGTCGTCGGAGCCCGCGTCGTAGGGATATTCCCCGTACTCGTAGTCGTCCATCGACTCGTCGTAGACACCGCTGTAGTACGCGTCGTAGCCGTACCCTTCATCGTAGCGGTAGTACTCGTCGGCCTCATCGTAGCCGTCGTACGAACCCTCCATTTCGGTTTCGTACTCGTCGTAGTACTCGTCGTACGATTCGTACGCATCGTCGACGTCGTACTCATCGCCCACACCGTCCTCGTAGCCGGCGGCGTACCAACCGTCGTCCCCGGCATCGACCGATTCATCCTGTTGCGAAGCCTCATCGTCGACGACGAAGAAATCGGCCGAGGGCACATCGCCGGTGATCCCGGTGTAGTTGCGGTACCAGTAGTCTTCGTAGGGTTGACCGAACTCGTCGTAGTATTCGCTGTACGATTCCAACGTCGATTGGAATGTGCCGGCCTCATCGCTCATCGCGTCGACGAAGTCGTCGGCATACCAACCTTCGTCTTCATAGGACTCGTAGAGATAGGGATCGTACTCGTAAGGATCGTATCCTAGATCGCTGCCCGCTTCGTCGTACCCATCCGTCGATTCAGTGCTCGTCTCCTGTTCGTTCGTTTTATCCGCGGACTCCGCCGAACTCGGATAAATAGGTTCCCAACGATACTCGCCGTTTTCCTCCCACACGGCGTACACGGTCGGCTCGTCGGCTTGGGCGGCGGCCCGTGAGGCCGACGTCGGCCCCAGGGTCAACACTGCGGCGCAACACGCGCCGAAGAATGCGCCCGTCAATAGAAACTTCCTCATCCCAAGATACCTCCTCACCACGCGCAGCAGCGCTCATGAAGATAGTGAATTCGAGAAAGCCAGAACGTGAACTTCAACCGAACTGCGACCGCCGTAAGGGATATCGATCGATGAATACAGAAATCTTGGGGCAACTGGACAAGGGTGGCGATATACGGAACACAGAAAGTATGAAAACTTTTGCGGCCGTTCTGGCTGTAACGTAGTCGAAAACGGTTACGCGGAGATGACCACCTCGGATTGTAAAAATGTCATCAACTTTTCCGCGAAACTAAGAGGTTTGCCCAAGTGGAAGAACGTCTATTGAATGCAGGGGTTCCAGAAACTCCCGCCATCTTGGGTATATGGGAAGTGCTTTTCCGCAGCCGCCCCACCAAGAGCTTTCTCTGGCATGCGACTTGCAATCCTATTGGATGTACGCGCAACTCGCAGCACAAAGGAGGGGGACCATGAAACGCTACCTGCTTATCGGTGTGGTCGGTGGATTGCTCGGAGCCCTCTTGGCCGTAGGACTTACGTCGGGAACGCTGCTCTTTCACCCCTCGTCGGCCCAAGAACTCCCATGGTCACCCGCGCCGAAGGCCGCAGGACCGACTGCCGTTTTGGCAGACAACGCAACGGTCGTGAGCATCCCGCAAGACACCACCCCCGTTCAGTATTCTCAGGAAGAACTGATCGCTATCTCGGTGTACGACCGCTGTAACCGGGCGGTGGTCAACATTCGCACCAGGAGCATCGAGCCCGACTATTTCCTCATGACCGGTACGATCTCCGAAGGTCAAGGCAGCGGGGTCGTCATCGACAAACAGGGGCACATCGTCACGAACTATCACGTGGTGGCCGACGCCCGCGAAATCAACGTGATTCTTTTCGACGGAATGGTGTACGAGGGCAAAATGGTGGGCCAGGATCCGGCGACCGACATCGCCGTTTTGAAGATCGACGCCCCTGCCGACAAACTCTTTCCGTTGGTCTTCGGTGACTCGACGAAACTTCGTGTGGGGCAGCGAGTGTTTGCGATCGGCAATCCCTTCGGCCTCGAAAGGACGTTCACCACCGGCGTTATTTCCAGCCTCAACCGCACCTTGCCGGCCCCTCGGCGCAGCCGCGTGCTGAAACAGGTCATCCAGGTCGATGCAGCCATCAACCCCGGCAACTCGGGAGGCCCCTTGCTCGACAGCCAAGGACGCATGATCGGCATGAACACAGCGATTGCAAGCACGACCGGCGAAAACGCAGGCGTCGGATTCGCCACCCCGATCAACACGATTGCCCGCGTCGTCCCGCAATTGATCGTCTCGGGTCGTGTCGTACGTGCCGATGCCGGGATTCTGCGCGTTTACGAGACGGAAGCGGGGCTGCTCATTGCGGCCTTGCGACCGGGCGGAGCGGCTGAACGTGCGGGACTGCGCGGTCCGAAGATCGTGCGTGAAACGCGTCGCCAAGGGCCGTTCATCTACGAATCGACACACATCGACCGATCGGCGGCCGATCTGATCATCGCGATCGACGGCAACCCCGTCAAATCGGTCGAGGACTACTTCAGCGTCCTCGACGAGAAATCGCCGGGGCAGCAGGTCGTGTTCCGCGTGTTGCGAGAAGGACACGAAGTGGACGTGCCCGTCATTCTCGACGCCGAACCGTAATCGCAGGCAATTCGTGCACAGTGAGACGAATCGTGCACCTGTGAGCCGCCGGTGAAACGGCGGCCTTTTTACGGTAACAGCGGCGTTTCAGGTGCGCCGGTCAGAGGATCGGGGGCACCCAACGGGGGCGTTGAGCCTGCCGAGGCCCCCGGTTCGCTTTCTGCAAGAGGACAATCGTCCGCAGGTGAATCGGGCGTCGAATCGTCGTCGGCGAGTTTCTCGCGAACGTATTCCAAGAGTTGCTCCCGTTTGATCGGCTTCGACAGATAACCGTCGCAACCGACTTGCAGACATTTTTCCCGATCGTCGGGCAATGCGTGGGCGGTCAGCGCAACGATGGGACCACCCCAGCCGTTTTCGCGCAGACGCCGTGTCGCCTCGTACCCGTTCATCTCGGGCATGTGCATGTCCATCAAGATCAGATCGTAAGGGCAACCTTTAGCCGCCGAGTCGACGGCCATCCGCCAGGCCTCCCGGCCGTTTTCGGCCAGATCGACTTCGTAACCGGCCTTTGTCAACAAATGCCGAATAAGCCGCTGATTGTCGGGGCCGTCCTCGGCAAGCAAAATGCGGTGCGGCCGAACCGGCTTTTCTGCCGCCGCCGATGCCGATGCCGACACGCCGAGGCCCGGAATCGCGGCTACCGTCGCGACACCTTCGAGCGATCCCGGATCGACCGAAACGGTGAATACACTCCCCTTGCCCGGGTAACTGCATGCCTCGAGGCGTCCGCCCAAGACACGCGCCATTCGCTGGGCGACGGTCAAGCCTAACCCGATCCCTTGCGGTGACGGCTGCCGGGTGTTCCCATGCTGTGCAAACGGTGCAAATAGCTGTTGCAACACGCGTGGTTCGATTCCCACGCCGGTATCGGCGACATCGATCTGAAACGCCGAATTCCCCCCCGCTGTGCGCACGCAGCGAGCTCGAATTTCGATATACCCTTCTTCGGTGAACTTGATCGCGTTGCCGACGAGGTTGACCAGGATTTGCCGTAAGCGGAATGGATCCGTCTGGATGCGTTCCGGCAACGGAAAGGCGTACTCGACCCGCAACTCCAAACCGCGTTCTTCCGCCCGCGGACGCATCATCGCCGCGACTTCTTCGATGAGTTCCCACGGTGCGACGGAAGTCGTCCTGATTTCGAGTTTGCCGCTTTCCAATTTCGAGAGGCACAGAATATCGTCGATCAAGCGCAGCAGCGTCTCGCCGTTACGGCGGATCGTTTCGAGTTGCGACCGGTAGTCGGCGATATCGCCCGACTCGCCGAGAAGCATTTCGGTGTAGCCCAGAACGGCAGTCAGCGGTGTGCGCAATTCATGGCTGACATTCGACAGAAACTCGTTCTTTGCCCTGGCTGCACTTTCGGCCTCGTGACACAAGCGTTCCCATTCGGCTTTCAATTCTTGTTGTCGCATCCGCTCTTCACGTTCGGCCAGCGAACCGGCGAAAGCCTCTTGCTGGAGGCTTTCCATCATTTCCAGTTCGGCTTGCCGATGCTGCATGCGGGTTTGCAGTCGCCGACACTCCTCGCGCAGTTGAGTCGCCGACTGCAAGGCGCCGGCGCAGACGCGGCGAAAGATTTCGATCGGATCCGAAGGCAACTCTTCGTCGTCCGACGCACGCTGGAGCCGCACGGCGATCACATCTTCTTCGGCCAGTCGTACGGCCAACACGACGACGGACTGAGACGCCGTGGGAACCCGAAACGCGCACGCGGGCGATTCCCGCAGGTTCTCCACGGTTTCGCGTCCCAACGCGTTGAGCCGTTCGCGACGCATGGCGGCCAACTCATCGGCGGTCGCAAGCAGCTTTCCGTTGCCGTCGAAGATCATCCATCCGAGATCTTCGCGGGCGCAGAACTTGCGATTCAAAAGGGTTTCGCCGGGACTGGCCTTTTCGGTCTCATCCAGCGAAGCGAGCAGTTCATCCAGGTTTTGAAAAGCGATTTCCATTCGATCGTCTTTTCCACACGAACGCGATTCGGGTCAGATTTGGTAGAGCCCCACGTTGGCCGCAATTTCCTGATCCAAATCTTCCGCCAACACACGCAGATCTTCCTTTTGCAATCCCAAACCGAGAATGCACACGGGAGATACACGTAACAGATTTCTTCCGATCGAAGAAATCCCTTTGAGCGTACAAATCAGGTTTGCCACGACGACGGCACGCAGCAAATTGAGGTGTTCGCCTCGGTAATCGCCGGGACTATGGTGGTATCGTCCGGCCACCACGACCGCCTCGGGAAACGACCACATCTTCCCGACGGCTTCGGCCAGTTCGGTGTGCGCGTACCCCAGCACGTGCTTTTCGACTTCGCACAGAGTGGTTCCGTCGACGGCTTCGTCGATCACCCGCACGAACCGCGCGTTGTCGTGCTGGTCGATCAAAATGATTCCCAGGTCGTGCAACAAGCCGGCCAGGAAGACGTCTTCAAAGTCGGGGAATCGCAAACGCATCGCAATCATGCGTGCGGCGAGTCCGACGGTCACTAGGTGCCGCCACAATTCACTCCGTCGATAGGCACCGATCGCATCACCCCGGCGAAACAAGTCGGACACCCCCGCCGTCACGGCCAGGTTCCGCACCTGTTTCAAACCGAGATAGGCGATCGCCTGTTGTAGATTGGTAATCTTCGTCCGTAGACCGTGCGCGGCCGAATTGACGCAACGCAACACGCGTGCGCTGAGCGCGGCGTCGGTTTCCATGACCTCTTTCAGGTCCGCCGCTCCCGTCGTGGGATCGGAGGCGACCTGCATGATCCGAAGCGCTACCTGCGGCAAAGTCGAGATTTCATGGATTCTTTTGGCAGCCGCCTCGGCAGGCGTCGGTTCTCGCACGGTTTGCGAGAGTGCGGCCATTGGGCTGTTCCTCACACGATCGGATCACAGACGGCAAAATCCTATATAATCGTCTAGCCAAACCTAGGTTACGAACCTTGGTCGAGCAATGGCGTTCCTCCCTTATTCTTCCGGGATATACCGCAAGCGAGCGTCCGGCCCTCAGACGGGAGCGCGAGCATAGGTTCCCACGCCACAGGCCAAGCCTTGCCGTTATCCTGTTCTGCGCACCCCTCCTTATCAGCACACTCCGCAAACTTGACACGCAATCTAGGACAGGTCAAACTTGATAGGCTAGGTGGCTTTCTGGGACCGGGCTTCGGTGCGCCCGGTCGGTTCAGGCGCATCGAAAGACTAGATGGCCGCCAACTTTTGTCCCGCCCGGCGCGATCCCGAACAAGCCTGTTTGCGTAACACCAACGAGGAGCAAGCGAGCCACCCCCAAAAGAAGGACAATAACCCAGCCGTCGGACGGGGGTGATGAGCCGTTTCAGCCTACAACGAACGTGTCTTTGTTCGGCTGCCGAAAATCAGCCCGCCTTCACACTCCGGATGGCCGACCCGGTCGTTCGGAGGTTCATCACGCAAGACACATCGATAGCCGATACAACCACGGAATTATTGTCCACGAAGGTTCCCGCAACACGTCTTAGCAGGAGAGGGACGCATGACGAAACTTTTCCTTCCGACATTGGCAGTTCTGGCGTTGACCTTGGCGGCGCAGCAAACGGCCTCGGCGGTTGATTTGCCGAAAGCCCCGCCGGTTTCGGAGTTTGCTCCGGCCGAAGACATCATCGCCAAGTTGGACTACTACGTCGAACGGGTTTTGGATGATGTGGCCGACCCGGAAGAGTATGCCGACTCGCAATCCAAGGTGAAGAAGGACGCCGACACGATCGCCGCCTTGGCGCTTGCGTTGGGTTTGCACGACCAAGACAACAAGTACAAGGCCGCCGCCCCTGCGATCATCGCCGCGGCCAACAAGATTGCCGCCGCTACCGAATACGCCGCCGCGAAGGCCGGCGGCGAAGAGCTGAGCGCCGCGCTCACATCGAAGGGCGATCCGTCAAGCCTCAAATGGCAGAAGGTCGCTTCGCTCAAAGAATTGATGGAACAAGTCCCGTTGATCAACTCTTCGTTGAAGCGCGGTCTGCGTCGCTTCGAACGCGAGGCGGAAGATATCGGCGTCGACGCCGCGGCATTGGCCGTTTTGGCCCAAGCCAGCATGGCCAACTACGACGAAACGGATGATCCGAACGCCGCTGATCAATGGTTCGCCTTCTGTGCGGCGATGCGGGATGCTGCGGCCAAGATCAACAAGGCCGCCCACGAAGGCAATGAAGACGCCGTCAATGCCGCCGTCGAAGAAATGACGAAGGCCTGCGACGACTGCCACGCCGTCTTCCACAAGGAGGAGTAGGCATCGCCTCCCTCCGGCCGTTGCCGGACGAAGTAGAAGCAGTCACGACCGGTCGAGATGCTCGGCCGGTCGTTTTCTTTCCCTCTTCGTGTCAACCGCGAGTCCCAAAACCGACGGCTTCCATCAGTCGATTTCGGCGGGCGTCCGGGCGTATTTCTCTTGTTCCCGCTGCACGAACCGACAACCGATCAGGAACTTTTCGGGATCTTCCTCGAGAGGTCGAACGTACGCCACCTCGGCGGAGATGTACGTCTCTTCCCCGGGCAGTCCCAGCGCCACGACGAGCTCGGTAAACTCGGGCCGGTATTCCAGGACGAAGGCGAAGCCGCCGGTCGACACGTCTTTGCAATGGACCTCAAAGAATTGCGAGGGCGACGGTAACCGCCCGGAAACCACCGGCGCAATTCGCTGTCGATAGGGGAAATTGCTTCGCGGTCGCCGACGCCGCTCTTCGGCCGTCGTTTGACCGGCACTCGTTTGCGATGGATGGACCGATTCACTCATCGTGCCACCTTGTCGCTCGTCTTTCGTTTTTCGGTCGATCGTTTCCACACCGTACAATCACAAGTTCACAGGTACACCCGTCCTGTGAATCGACAGCCGACGAGGATCCACGTCTTGTCGCCTTCACGACACTCCTGAACGCGAACCACGCGAGCCGTAAAGAACGATTCGGCGGGCGGATGTCCCAAAGCAACCACCAACGACTCGAATTCAGGCGGCGACTCCAACAAGAACGAGATCCCACCTGCCGAAATGTCGCGACACCGCACCTCGAAAAAACGTCGGCGGGATGGAATCACACCGCCGAAAACCGGTGCGATCCGCTGCGTGTAAGGAAACGCCAACCGCGGACTGGAGCGCCGTTCGTATCCCACCGGCGATCGGGCCTCGACTTGCACGCCCACCGACTCGGCCGGATTTCCCGGTTTGTCGTCGCCCGAGCCTTGTTGGTCGATCAATTGACGGTAGCGATCGATCTCTTCTTGCAGGGCAAGAAGCTCGGTCAAATCTTGGGCCAGCATCGTGATGCTGCGAACGGCGCCGTCGCCGTCGAAGTTGTTGATCATCCGCCAAGCCAACGTACGTTTCATTCCGCCGCCGACCGGATGCGAATGGAACAACTGCATCCCGCGTTTGCCGCGGCTTTCTTCGAATGCCTGGCGCACCTGCGGTTGCTCCTCGGGTGCGGCGAACACCTCCCAGAACAAGTGGTCGCAGAGTTCCCGCTCGCCCTTGCCGCTGAGTTCGACGCAAGCCAGGTTGACGCTGCGAATGCGTCCGGTGAAGTCGACTGAAATGACGGGCGCCTGCAACGAATCGACGACCACGCGAGCCAGAGTTTCCTTGTCGGCCAGCTCCGATTCGGCCTTTTCGCGAGCGGAAGTCGCCGCCAACAGATGCGCCAAGCTCTCGGCGAATTCGAGATCGCCGCGAGTAAAGGGTTCGCCTTTTCCGCGATATGCGGCGAGGATGCCTTCGACGCCGGTACGCGTCAACAACGGGGCCACGACGCCCGTCGCAATCTTCAGTCCGCGCAAAAACGCATCACCAAAACGCGTCTCCGTCTTCAAATCCTCGAACAAGACGGGCTCGGCCAATTCGATCGCATAGCGGACGGCTGAATCGGTCTCCAAATCGTGTTCGCGTACTTGTTCTTCCTGCGGCTTGCCGGGCACGATGATCCGCGTTCGCCAACGTCCCGAATCGGCCAGCTTTTCGGTATAAGCGACGTGCGACGCTTCGAGCACTTCGCCCAACAGGCAAAACGCGTCCTGTAAGAGCACTTCCGACGACGGCGCCACGGCAGCTCGACGTCCAAACGTAGCAACCGCCGCGCGCTGAATGACCTCGGGCGATGCGTCTTCCGCCCGTCGCCGTTCCAACCCGGCCAAGATAGCGGGAAAATCCTGATATGCCGAGGCTAGTGCCTGTTCACCCGTGGCTGCCATGTATCCCCCGACCACTGCACGAGGATGCCGACTCTTCGTCCGCAATGCCCCTATTGTGTACAATGCCCACGTCAACTATAGCTTTTCCATGCGCCGCAAGCGGCGCAAATTGTCGGCAGTTCCGCTACACTTATTACGATCGGCGCAATCCGACATCTACTATCTTCGGCGACGATCGAAGGGCTTCACAAACAGATCACGCAAGGGTGTACCGAATGAGCACGACTCGACTTCCGTATCTGAAACGACAAGCGACGAAGTTCGTCACACGCCGGTCGGCGGTAGCCGTATTGCTGTGTGCTGCGGTCCTTTCTGCCGGCACCGCTTCGGCACAACAAGAATCGCAACCGCGTGCCGAGGGAAACGACGTCCCGCAGATCGTCGAAATTCAACATCTGCCCGAAGCCGTCACCCTGGCGAAGTTGTCGAACGGCCTGACCGTCATCGTGCAAGAAAACCACGCGGCTCCGGTAGCCACCGTCCGTTGTTTCGTAAAAAACACCGGGGCGATCAACGAAGGAAAGTATCTCGGCGCCGGACTGAGTCACGTGCTCGAACACGTCGTGTCGGGCGGGACGACGACCAAACGAACCGAAAAAGAGATCGAAGCCATCGTCGACGGCATGGGCGGGGCGACAAATGCCTACACGACGACCGCACATACGGCCTATTACATCGATTGTCCCGCCGACAAGGTCGATACAGCCATCGAACTGGTCGCCGATTCGATGCAGCATATCACTTTCGAGCCGAACGAATTCGAACGCGAATTGCGCGTCGTCCGACGCGAACTGGCCGACGGGGAAGTCAATCGGCAACGCGTCCTTTGGAAGATGGTGAACGCGACGCTCTACCACGTGCATCCGGCGCAACACCCGACGATCGGCTATCTCGACGTACTCAACCGCACGAGCAATCAGGCCATTATCGACTTCTATCGAAGCCGCTACATTCCCAACAACCAGGTGTTCGTGGTCGTCGGTAAGGTCTCGACCGATCACGTTCTCGAACAGGTCGCCGAGAGCTATCGGGGCACGCGGCGAGGGTTCGAAACGTACATTCCGCTGCCCGACGAACCGCCTCAACTGTCGCCGCGGGAATCGTACCGCGAAATGGAGGGACAAACCATCGATTTCGTCATTGCGTGGCCGACCGTCAAGTTGAGCCATTCCGATCTTTACCCGCTCGACGTGGCCGCGTACGTGTTGGGTGAAGGCACCAGTTCTCGACTATCACGGCGATTGAAACTCGAACGGCCGCTGGCGCTTTCGGTCGAGGCCGTCAGCTACACGCCGCACTTCGTTCACGGCTGGTTCGGCGTGATGGGATCCTGCTTGCCGGAGAATTATCCCGAGGTCCGCAAAATCATTCTCCAGGAAGTCGAACGGTTGCGGACGGAACCGGTATCGCCGGACGAGCTCGCAAAGGCGAAAAAGCAAAAGGCCGCCGAACTGGTCTTCGGCCGTCAAACCGTTCAAGACGCCGCGGAGAGCTTGGGCCGCAGCTACCTGTCGACCGGGGATCCGTTGTTCGATGTTCAATATGTGAAAGAAATCGAACAAGTGACCGCCGAACAAATCCGTACCGCCGCGCAACGGTACTTCGTTCCTCAGCGATTGAATACGGTCGTCATAGCCCCACCGGGACAGCTGCCGCAACAGGCAGCCGAGGCGGCAGGCTCGATCGAATCGCCCGTCCGCAAGATCGTGCTCGATAACGGCCTCCGCGTGCTCGTCAAACGTCAAAGCCACTTACCACTCGTCCATCTCCAGGTAGTCACCCTGGGTAGCGCGTTGCTCGAAAACGACGAGACGGCAGGACGCTCGGCGATGATGGCCGCAATGTTCAACAAGGGCACCGATCGTCATACGGCGGTCGAAATCGCCGAATATTTTGATTCGATCGGAGCGAAGGTTTCTTTTTCGGCCGGGCGCAGCACGATCCTGGGCGGTCTGACCGTGTTGCGGGAAGACTTTCCCCAAGCCGCCGAACGGTTTGCCGAATGCCTGACTCGGCCGGCCTTTCCTGAAGAAGAGTTTTCCAAGGTCAAACAACTCATGCTTGCCGCCGTCGCACGACGCGCCGACAATCCGATGGCTTCGGCAATGGAGACCTTCCAGCAAGCCCTTCCCGCCGAATCGCCGTACCACGTGATCAACGGCGGCACGAAAGAGAGCCTCACCCCCGTTACCGTCGATGACATCCGGCGATGGTACGAGCGATGCATGGTTCCGCAAAACACGGTCGTGGCGGTCTACGGCGATGTCGATCCCGACGAAGCCGTGACGCTGGTCAAGCGTCTTTTCGCCCCCTTGGCGGCCCACAAAGAAGCGCCCGCCATTAACTTCGATCGCCCGAACCTGATTCCGCAGGACCGTGTGGTCTACAAGGCAACCTCGCAACCCACCGGCATCGTTTTGCTCGGTTATCGCGGAGTGAGTGTGCGCGACAAAGCCGATTACGCGGCTTTGACGGTCCTCGATGCGATGTCGTCGGGCTACCAGTACCCCGGCGGATGGTTGCACAACGAGTTGCGAGGCGCGGGATTGGTGTACGCCGTTCACGCATTCCTCATCAGCGGCCCGGCACCGGGTTTCTTCGCAGTCAATGCCCAAACGGCACCGGAGACGGTCGACGAGGTCATCGCGCGCATCCGCAAGAATATCGACAAGGCAAAGTCCGGCGATTTCTCCGACGAAGAACTCGCCCGGGCGAAGGAAATGATCATCAACCTGCATGCGCAGGAAAACACGACCGCGGCAGATCAGGCATTGAAGGCCGCCCTCGACGAGTTGTACGGCTTGGGATACGACCACGACGTTCTTTTCCCGAAGCAAATTGCATCCGTCACGCGGGAGGACGTTCTTCGCGTCGCCCGGGAGTATCTCACGCAATCGGTCCTGGCCGTCGTGGCCCCCAATCCACCGGCCGCGTACAAAGGCCCAAACCATCGCTAGTCGTGAACCGCGGCGGTGTATTTACACCGCTGCGCACGCCGCGCATACTGGCTGCGTTCTCGTCGGAAGCCGATCCGGCTGTACTTCGCGGATCGCCAATGGGGCTGTGCGCTCATCGTTTTCCATTTGCGTCTCTTGTAACTGTGTGGGAGGACAGAGATGAGACATCTTCACCTTGTCGGAATCTTCGTGCTCGCCGCGGCGTTTGCCGCTTCGTCCGCGCGAGCCGAGGTCGTGATCCTGGCCGAACCGAACGCGCCGCAGGTTTCCTTCGCCGTTCAAGAATTGCAGGCAGCGTTGGCCGAAAAGCAAATCGGCGCAAGCTGCAAACCGCTGTCGGCTGAAGCCTTCGCACGGCTGCAAGGCGATCTCATCGTCTTGGGCTCGTGCACCGACAAAGCGGTCAAAGCGCAAGCCGAACGATGCGGCGTCGTTCCCGCAAATCTGAAACCCGAAGGCTTCGGCATCCGCAAGACCAAAACCGACCAGGCAACGATCTACTGGATACTCGGAGCCGACGAAGCCGGCACGATGTACGGCGGCTTGGAACTCGCGGAACAGGTGCGTTGCTACGGACTGGAAGGCGTCGTCGATACCGACCAGAACCCGTACATGGCGCTGCGGGGCATCAAGTACAATTGCCCGCTCGACGAACGAACGCCCACCTACCATGCACATACCGGCGATTCCCAGCGGAAAAACGTGGCCGTCATGTGGGACTTCGACTTCTGGAAAGCCTACCTCGACGACATGGCCCGCTACCGGTACAACTACCTGTCGCTGTGGAATCTCCATCCGTTCCCGTCGATGGTCCGCGTGCCGGGTTACGAAGACATCGCGTTGGACGACATCCAAACGGTCGACGGCACGATCAAGATGTCAATGGACGAAAAGATCGACTTTTGGCGCAAAGTGATGCGCTACGCCAAGGAGCGTAATGTTGATGTCTACATCGTAACCTGGAACATCTTCGTACTGGGCACCGAGGGCAAGCACGGTCTGACCGACAAGCCCGACAACAAGACGACGATCGACTACTTCCGCAAAAGCGTCAAACAACTGTTTTTGACCTACCCCGACCTCGCGGGAATCGGTATCACGTCGGGTGAAAACATGGGCGGCATGAGTGCTGCCGAAAAAGAAGACTGGGTGTTCGCCGCCTACGGACAAGGCGTGCTCGACGCCGCCGAGGAATTGCCCGGACGCAAGATCACCTTCATCCATCGGCAGCATCAAACCGGCGCTCAGCAGATCGCCGATCGATTCCGCCCCTTGATCGACCATCCCGACATCGACTTCATTTTCAGCTTCAAATACGCCAAGGCGCACTGCTTCAGCGCCGTCCATCAGCCCTATTGCGAAGATTTCGTGAAAGAACTGGGCGACCTGAAAACCATTTGGACGTTGCGAAACGACAGCAACTACTATTTCCGTTGGGGATCGGCCGACTTCGTCCGTCGGTTCATCGCTCACATTCCGTACGACGTGTCGCGCGGTTACTACTACGGCTCCGACGGCTGGATCTGGGGACGTGACTTCCTCGATCGAGATTCCTCCCGCCGCGGCATGCTCGACATGCAAAAACACTGGTATCACTGGATGCTCTTCGGTCGGTTGGGTTACGATCCCGAACTCGGTAACGAGCGGCTGATCGCGATACTGGCGGCTCGCTTCCCCGAAACCGATGCAGCCAAGCTGTTCCAGGCGTGGCACGAGGCTTCGATGATCTACCCGGTCACGACCGGCTTTCACTGGGGTTCACTCGATTTCCAGTGGTACATCGAAGGTTGTGTGAGTCGCCCGAGTTATGCGCAGACGAAGTCGGGCTTCCATGACGTGAATCGCTTCATCAATCTGCCGCCGCATCCGGGCACCGACAACGTCGGCATTCCCGAATACGTCGAAGCGACGGTCGAAGGCAAGGAACTCGACGGAACGACGCCGCCGGAAATCGTCGAACAACTTCACGATCACGCTGATAAAGCGTTGGCGATCCTGGAAGAGTTGCCCCGCGGCAAGGATCCGGAACTGAAAGCGACGCTCGACGACATTCGCACGATCGCCTTCCTGGGCAAATACTACGCCCACAAGATCGCCGGATCGACCTATGTGGCACTCGCCCGCAAAACCGGCAAAGCAGAAGATCGCAACAAGGCTGTTGCCGAGCTGAGCGACGCCGCCGCGTGGTGGGACCGCTACGTCGAAGCCGCCTCATCACGATACGTCAACCCCATCGAACTGAATCGGGTCGGTATCATCGACTGGCAGGCTTTGACCAAGGAAGTCTACCACGACATCGATATCGCCCGAGAGGCGGGCAAGTAACCGCACCTTCGGGGTTCACTCGGCGAAGGCGACGTCGAATCGACATCGCCTTCGCTTTTTTCATGCGTTTACCGATCCGCTCCACAGGCGACGGAGGTCACTCTTGGGATCGCGGCGCCGCCGATTCGAGCACGGCCTTCGCATGCCGGGCAAAGTGTCCCCGCAAATCTTCCGTATAGGCTTGCAGAATCCGCTTCCCCAGGCCGTTGTAGTCGCCGCAGCGGAACAGGGCTCTCGCCAGTCCCAGTTCACGCAAGGCGTCGCGCCGCGGCGCCACCGCGTTCGTTCCGCCGGGACTGGCCGCGTCGATTCGCTTGGCGTCGTCGATCGTCCGTTGTACATATCCGGTCATGCCGGGCATGCTGAGCAGTTCGGCCAACGGTTGTGCCGCCCTCTGGTCGCCGAGCATCTCCAACGCCAAGGCAACCGCTCGATGATGGGAAAACTCAGACTCGGGCGAAAGCTTCTTGAGCTTACGCAAGATAACCGGCAGTGCCCGCGGGTCGCCCGACCGGCCCAACGCGATGATATAGCGATCGAGAGGACTCAACGCCGAGCCGAATTGTCCCATTCCGCGGTAATTCCAACCTTGGTCCCAGTCGGTATATTCATCGACCTTCGCCGCCAGTGTGTCGACGCCGGTCGGATCGCCCAGGACGGCGAGAATGTGGGCATAAATCAGCTTGGCTTCAGGGTCTTGTTCCTGCCGATACGCCTCGCGGAGCAGCGGCAGGGCATCATCGGGCCGAGCAAAAATAACCGCCGCACCGTGATAATGGTCTCGAACGCTCTCCACCGCCTTCGCCAATTGCGCGTCGTCGGGCGGAAAGTTGTCCTCTTCGGTCAATACCTCTTCGGGCAAATTACCGATTTCGATCAGGTGCTTTTGAAGCTTGCGAATGTCGATCTCGCGCAGCGGGATGTCTTCCGCAGCCGCCATCGCCGCGGCACACCCCGCGGCATACCCCTGGTTTTGAATGTCGGCCTGCATGCGGATCAGCGGCAACGCGTCGCGATGCGCACTCACCCCCAAGCCGGTCACGAGGATCCCTTCCAATCCTTTCGGCAACAACATGCGATACGGCTCGTTCACGCGGAAACCGACCTTCTCCGGGTGCTCCAGTTCCAACACCGGATCGACCGTGTACCCGTGCGTATCAAAGTTGCTGTATGACACGGCGATCGTGTCGGGATAGGCGCGTCCGAGCACCTGGTCGATGAACCGCATCGTGAACTCCCCCACGATCCGCCTTCGTTCGCGGGTGTCGATGAGCTGTCCTTGGTCGAAGGCGTTCGCGTATTTCTCTTTGGCGTACACGAACACGCGCCAGATGTCCATCGCGTCGGTTTCGTCGACGATCGTGAAATCGGTATTCGTGTACGAGGCACCGAGATTCCGCGGCGGAAGGCCCGTCCCCTGCACGGCGAGCTCGTCGGCACCGGTGTACATCGTCTCGGCGCCGGCGGCAGCGGCGATATCGACGTTTCCGGTGGAATCGACGACGACGTCGGCCAACACGACACCTCGTCCGAACGGCGTAGCAACAACCACGCCGCGTACGCGTCCGTCGTCGACCAACGCCCCGCATCCCATCGAAGCGATCCAGACGTCGGCCCCCGCCTTGCGAAGTTCACGACGCCACCACTGGTGCTTTTCTTCGATATTCCAACGGGTATTCACTTTCTTGTCGGCCAACACGCTTGCGGTAAAGCCGACCCGATTGCCCCAATAGTAACTCGAAATGGCTCCGGCGGTTCCTACGCCTCCGAGCGTCGAGAGATACTCGACGACGAGCGTCTTGGCGCCTTGCCGCCCGGCTGCGATCCCCGCCGGAGCGCCGCCGGTGCCGCCGCCGACGACGATCACGTCGTAGCGTCCCAAGACGGGCAACGCCGATGTCTCTTGCGGAATCGTCGGAAACTCGCCGACCGGACGCAAACCTTGCAGGAATTCGCCGATCTCGCCTAACTGCTTCACATCGTCCAACTTGCGGGCAGCCACGGCAGGACGCTCGATATCACCGCGTTTGGCGGCCTCGTCGGCCGCAGCAGCGCCGATGCGCCGTCCCACGGCCGTCAAGTTGACCGGGCGCAACAATTTCGCGGCGGCTTCGCGTGCAACCCCGGCACATCCGCCCAACACATACACGCCCGCAATCCCTTGCGGCTTGAATGCCCCCAAAGGCACGGCCTCGGCCGAGGTCCACGGTCCTTCGGCTTGCTCTTCCGCCAGCATGTAATCGGGGGGTACCTCGAACAGCAGATCCGAGCTGAATTGCTGTTCGGGATCATCGGTCAAGTCGCGCGCGATCTGTTCGGCCTCCGCGCGTGCGGCCCAACTTGCGTCCTTGACCGGAATACGAAGTGTGTACTCGATGATCGGATAGGAGCCCGACTCGGTCAGGGAACTATTCACCGATTGTCGCGGAAACGCCGGCTCGACAAGTCGCGCGGTGACGTTTTCCGCCTCGCGTACTTTGCCGCCGATCACGACCCGTTTGAACACATGCTCACCGGCCGGATAGGGCGTGAAGCGTGCCCCCGCCAATCGGGCCACCACGGCACGCTCGGTCGCGTCGATGACGGTTTTCGCCAAGATCGCCTGTCTGCCCGCCCGATTCACCATCACCACGCCGCAGACACGCCCTTTCGCGTCGCGAACGATGTCGGTCGGATAACAGGCATACAGAAACGGCACGCCCGCGTCGAGTAAGGCGTCGTCCAATGTTTTCTTGACGTGCATCGGCCGCGGCGGCACGGGACGCTGCGGCTTTGTCGGTGCCTTTGCCGGGCCGACGATCTCCAGTTCGCCCAGCAAGATGCGACCCGCGTCTTCCGATTTTTTCACCTTGATTCGGACATATCGGGCCTCCGCATTCGCATCGACGGTGATCGAAAACGCCTGTTCGTTGACCGGTTGCTGATCGGCCTGGTTCACTGGTACCCAAACCGGGTCGCTCCATTGCTTCCCGTCGTTGCCGACGGACCATTCGAATCCGTCGATCTTGAATGCCTGCGGGATGTCGCTGCTGTCTCGCCAATAGGGGATAAGACGAATCTTGGCGATCGGTTGCGGCCGGCCCAGGTCGGCGACGATCGTCACGTCGCCGTCGTACTGGACGCTTTCGGTCGGTGCATAGCCCCATCGCCCGTCGTTCAATACCGACGGCGGATCGGTGTCGGCATGCATTTTGGCAGACACGACATCGGTGGTATACGTGTACGCCAGCCGATTCGGATCGGGCCCCGCTTGTCCTCGTAGCGGATCGGCGTAGATCTTCGCAGCAAGCTCTGTTTGCGGTTCCTCGTCTTCCTCGAGCCACAACCGCAACGTGGCGGTCATGTCTTCACCAAGGTAATGCCTGGGCGCAATCAAGAACACGCTGGCGCCCTTTTCCGCCGCCGCGACGGCCGCTTCAACCGCCCCGGTTGTTCCGCCGACGACGACCACGTCGACTTGCCTGGCGATCGGAATGGCCCTCGCCGACTGTTCGACGGCCGTGAACGGCTCATCGGCCCTAGCCGAAGTCGCCACCGCCCACGCGATCACGACCGAAATTACAAGCCGATTCGACAAACGAGGGAAGCTACACCGTTTTGACATTCGAAACACGAGAGCGTCCTCCTGATTGGCCGATGCACCGATAGGGCGTAACGAAACGGCGCAAACAACGCGCACGCCGGAGCGAACGCGCCTTTGATGGTCCGTGGGCTTCGACGGTAGCCCGAACCCGCATGCATTGTAATTTCGCGTGACCGGTTCTCAAGGCGCAAATGAAAAGCGGCCCGGTCGGGGGCCGCGTGTGTGTTCCCGTTCCGTCGATCTCCGAATCACCGACACCGCCCGATTCAGTCGGTCGCGCCGAGATCGGTGCTGAAGGCGTCTTGCACGAGCGTATTCTCTTCTCGTTCGTGGCGGATGAGCAATTCTTGGAATTCGCGAAACTTGCGATGCGTTTCGGCCCACCATTGATCGGTCGGATGCTCGACGTCGTCGATCTCGCGAACTATCTCGCGAGTGAATTGGACCATCTGCGGATGCTGCGCCAAAAGCTCGTTCGCCTTGGCGACCAATCGTGGCGCCTCCAACAGTGCCTCGCTCAGGTAACCGCCTTCTTCCTCGAAGGCGAAATGTTTGACCAGGCGATCCCCGAGTTGTCCGAGCAGTTGGGCGATTTCGGCCAAGGTCGCCGTGCGGGCTTCGAGAGCCTTGTCGATCTTGCTCATGACATCGAGCAAATCGCGATGTTCCTCCAAGAATGCTTCGAGCGAAGGTTCGTGTTCGTTTGTCATCGTGAAAAATCCTCCCGTCCCCACCGACCGCGGTCTCTCCGTCGCAACGCAACGTATTCTTGATCCCCGGCGATCGTCCGTCGCATCACGACAGTCATCCGTCATTGTAAGAGAGAATGCGAAAAGACGATAGGATTTCTCACCGAAATACGCATCACGGCGCCTCGTACGCCGAAAAGTAAAGAGCCGCCCTCGAAAGAGCGGCTCCACGTGCAGCTTGGCCGAGATTTACGAAGCGATAGTTCACTCCGTCGATCACTCTGCCGATGTATCTTTCGGCTTGCCTGCTTCGTCTTTCGTACCGTCGATACCGACGGCCGAAGCCACGCTGGCGAGCGTCTCGGGAATCTCGATTCCGCCGATGTCTTTCATGACTTGCATCATCGGCGGCAAGGTGCGGGCCATGTTGTGCAACCAATTGGCGGTCGCCGAAGTCCCGTCTTTTCCGTTGCCTTCCCACACGACGATCTTGTCGAACTTGATGTTCGAGATCGCCTGTGCCGAGGCGTGCACGAGGTCGTCGAAGTGTTCCAGCAGCAACATCTGGAAGGCCTTTTCGGCGCCGCCGCAGGCCTCGATGATCTGCCGCAAACCTTCGGCCTTCTTGGCAAGGATTTCGTATTGACCGCGGGCCTCGGCTTCCAACTTTGCGAAGATGGCCGACGCTTCACCTTCCGCCTCGATGCGTCGCTTTTCGGCTTCGGCTTCGGCCTCGACGATTTTCTTCGCCTTTTCGGCCTTGGCGGGTGCTTCCAGTTCGGCACGGCGTTTCGCCTCGATGCGTTCGGCCTCGGCGAGCGCCGCTTTGGCCATCGCTCGGTGCTGGGCTTCGAGAACGGCAGCCTCGGCTTCCCGCTTGCGCGTTTCACCAAGCTGGAACGCTTCGGCTTGCTTCACCTGTAACGCGGCCTGTGACTGGGCGATTTGGGCCTTGGCCAGGTTTTCACCCTCGATGGCCTTCGCTTCGGCGTCGGCCGTTCGAATACGCATTTGTTGCTCGGCTTCCTTGACCTGCGCTTCGCGTTCGAACGCGGCACGTTGTTCGCCGACGCGTTGTTCCTTTTCCAACTCGGCGATTCGGATCGCTTGTTCCCGCTCGGCTTCGCGGGTACCGATTTCGCGGACTTTGCGAGCCTCGGCCACACGGATGGCCTTCTCCCGCTCGGCTTCGGCCACACGGATTTCACCGTTTTTCTCGTTTTCGGCCACGTCACCACGGGCTTTTTGGATCGCCGCCGACGCCGCTTTTTGACCGATCGCCTCGATGTACCCCGACTCGTCGGTGATGTCGGTGATGTTCACATTGATGAGAACAAGACCGATCTTCTTGAGTTCCGGCTCCAACGAGTTCTGAATGTTCGTGAGGAACGCTTCCCGGTCGCGGTTGATCTCTTCGATCTGCATCGAAGCGATCACTTGGCGCAACTGCCCGAAGATAATGTCTTCGGCCTGTTTCTTGATTTCGCCGGAACTCAATCCAAGCAAGCGGATCGCCGCGTTCTGCATCAACTCGGGCGTGGTCCCGATCGCGACCGTGAACACGCTGGGCACGTTCACACGGATATTTTCGATCGACAACGCCCCGCGCAGCGGAATCTCGATTTGCATCGGCTCGAGGCTCAGCCACGCGTAGTCTTGCAGCAACGGAATGACGAACCGCGCGCCGCCGTGGACGCACGTCGCGGCTTCGCCCGCGCCGCCCGACTTTCCGTAAATCACCAAGATCCGGTTACTGGGACAGCGTTTGTATTGCTTGAGCAGCAACATCAAGATGCCGAACAAGAACGCCGTCGCCATCGCGACGATCACGACGATCCAGAATCCCGGATTGTCGAACACTTGTGCCAACGGCAAGGCGACAGTCATGGCCAAGGCTCCTTCACGTTCTCGATAAAGAGGTTGGTGTTCCCCCGATTCCGACGTGCAGCACGCTCAATCCGACCTGCGACAACCGTTCTGCCAATACCGGTTGCAACTCGTCGACACATTGCGTCCGGTTGCGATCCACTTGTTCCGGCGTCATTTTCGCGGTGAACTCCCGTACCGTTTCGCGCACGATCGGCTCGACCTGTTCCTTGATCTGCCCCATCGATCGGTTTATGAACCTCGCGGCGGCCGCTCGCAACAACGGCTCACTCGTACCGACGGCGACGGACATCGTGCAGCACAATCCTTCCGTGTGGTCATCGTTGCCGTGCTTTTCGCAAAACAACGGCACCTCCAAGCGGATCGTATCCAACACGATCCAGGCATATCGTTGGATCAACGGCCACACGAACACCAAACCGCCGTGGTAGAAACGCACGCCGTGTTCGGCGCGGGCCGGGTCTTTCACTTTTCGGTCATAAACGACCAACACGCGATTGCTGGGACACCGTTTCAGGCGTCGCTGCACCACGCCGACGGCGACGGCCAACACAACAACCGGCGCCAGAACGACGGCAAACACCGCAGGTCGCAGTGCCGCGAGCAATACGATCGTCATTCGGCCGTTCCTTGCGGGTGGGAATCGCCGGCGGGTGTGTCGGGTTCGACTAACACGGTCTCGGGATCGAGCACTTGTCGCACGACCACCTCGCTACCCGCCGGAATGGTATCGGCGTCGGTAACGGCCGCGTATTCGGCCGTCCGCTTTTGCAACACGAGGTGGACTTTGCCTTTGCCGGAACGGTGACCGGGAATCTTCAAGTAAACCGTAGCACGCTTTCCCAACGCACGCTGAATGCGCACCGTTCCTTCCGCTTGCAGCGAATACAGGAATTGCATCAGCTTGTACACGATCAACATCGCCGCGATTCCTGAGCCGACGGCGATCAACAGCGAAATCATCGGCGGTTGCCCGGCCGAATGTGCGGTCAGTCCTCCCAATCCAAAAAAGGTCATTGCCGCTACGACCGTTCGAACCGAAACAACACGGAAGACCGATCCGGTGGCGGGATGGTCGACCGCATGCGCGTCGGCGATGTTGCTGCCGTCGAGATGGGCCGTCCCGTGGAATCCCGCGTCGGGATGCCCCAACGGATCGACATCCCCCGCATCGCCGTGAAAGTCGAAGTGCACATCCGGGGCGTCGACGTCGCCGCCGAAATCGCCGTCAAAGTCGTGGCTGAGCCCGATCAACTGCATGGCCAATTGGGCCAGCAATAGCGTTCCGCCGATCACGGCGCAGATCACAAACACCCAAATCATGGCCCGAAACTCCCAAGCAAAGGGACAGGAGGACGCGTCCAAGATGCGTCCTCTACGTGTTTATTATTCGCCCACAACGCGGCGATCTTGGACAGTGGATTTGGGCGTTTAGGTAAAAGATGCACATGAGAGAAGCGAATCGTGAAGGATGTAACGGCAGTGTGTCACAGTCACCCCCCGATTTCAAGCATTTCGCGTATTGCAGCACCCCGCCGCACGACACCGCCCGGGGGGATCCCCAACGGTTAGGAATACTGTCGACGGTATATCAAACCGATCGTTCACAACGTTTGACTTCCCGAATCGCAGCAGACACAATGTGCGCTGCTGACAAATTCGCATATCCTACCTTGTGATTTGCTGCAATCGTCCCCCCGCCGACTGCCGGGCACGGTATCGGATCGTGCCCCGGCAGCACCGCTGCGAACTGAGACTGCGCTTTTTCGTGTCTGTCACTGAATTTCGAGGAAGGTTCCCATGCTGAATACCAATGTTCGCGTTTCCCGCCGTCGCCTGCTGCGAACAGCGGTCGGTCTCGGCGCGTTGGCGGCTGTGCCGTCGGTCATTCCCGGAACGGCCCTGGGCTACAACGGCGTCGTCGCCCCCAGTGAGCGGATCGTCATGGGAGGGCTGGGGATCGGTCGTCGCGGCACCACCGACTTGAGCCGGTTCCTGCCGAACCCCGACGTTCAGTTCGTCGCGATCTGCGATGCTCGTGAAGAACGCCGACAAGCCGTCAAGGCCATGGTCGATACGCATTACGGCAACAAAGATTGCCGGATGTATCGCGACATGTTCGAATTCCTCGGTCGCGAAGACATCGACGTCGTGCTGATCGCCACCGGCGACCGGTGGCACACGATGGCGTCGATCACCGCCGCCAAGTTCGGAAAGGACATCTACTGCGAAAAGCCGTGCTCGCTGTCGATCGAAGAAAGCATCGCGCTGGGCAAGACGATTCCGCGGTACGGGCGGATCTATCAAGCGGGAACGCAACGCCGAAATATCGACAACTTCATCTTCGCCATCAATCTTGCGCACAGCGGCAAGCTCGGCAAGATCCACACGGTGCATGCCAACACGCGACCTCCGGCGACGACACACGACTGGCTGCCTGCCGAACCTGAACCGCCGAAAGAAGTCGTCGACTGGGATTTGTGGTTGGGCCCCGCGCCGTGGCGCCCGTACAACAGCCGTTACATCGCCGGCGGCTGGCGAGGCTACTTCGATTTCCACGGCGGCGGAATTCTTGAATGGGGGGCGCATACCGTCGATTTGTGCCAGTGGGCCAACAAGGCCGACGATACTGCGCCGATCGAATACACGCCCGAAGGCGACAACGTCTATTGCCGCTATGCCAACGGCGTCAAGCTCGTCATGCGGCCCGACGGTTGGTTGGGACTGGGAACCTGCTGTGTCCGCTTCGAAGGCGACGAAGGCTGGGTCGAAACCGGCGACACGGGCCGGATCGTCGTCTACCCCGATTCGCTGCGCAGCGAGTTGCCGGTCTTCACGATGGCCGGGACCGATCCGATCAATCATGTTCGCGACTTCCTCAACTGCGTGAAAACGCGGACGAAGCCGAAGTCGTACGCCGACGTGGTCGCCCAATCGCACATCGCTTGCCACGCCGCATACGTGGCTTGGCAACTCGGGCGGACGCTCAAGTTCGATCCGCAAAAGAACGAATTCATCGACGATGACGAGGCCAACCGCATGCGCTGCCGCGCCATGCGTGAACCTTGGCACATTTGATCGGTACGGTAATCGACGACGAACCATCCATCACCTACAAAAAATTTCCGTGAGGCGTATCATGCGTGTTCGATATTCAGTCAGCTTGGTAGCGGCGTGGATGCTTGCCGCGGCGGCATTTTCGACCGCCGTTCCCGCCTTCGCCCAAATCACCGAAACCTCCGACGAGCTGATCGCAATTCTGCAATCGGCCGATGCCGACCTGCACGCCAAGGCCGTCGCGTGCAAGAAACTGGCGGTGGTCGGCGACGCGAAGGCCGTGCCCGTCCTGGCGGAACTGCTCACCGATCCCAAGCTTTCCCACTATGCCCGGTTCGGGCTGGAACCCAATCCTTCGCCGACTGCCGATGAGGCCCTTCGCGCCGCGTTGGACAAGGTCGATGGACGTCTTTTGGCGGGGGTCGTCAACTCGATCGGTGTCCGAAAAGACGCCGGCGCGATCGACAAGCTAAAAGAGCTGTCCACCTCCGACGATGCGCAGGTCGTCAGTGCGACGGCACACGCGTTGGCACAAATCGCCACGGCCGAATCGGCAGACGTCTTGAAAGAAATGCTTGCCGCGACGAATCCGACGACGCGTGCCGCGTCCGCCGACGGGGCCTTGATGGCCGCCGAACGTCTCGCAGAGAAGGGCGACACCCCGGCGGCTCTCGACCTGTTGAAGGCCGTCGAAGAAGCCGACGTCCCCGAATATTGCCTCGTCGCGGCCACGCAAGGCTTGATCGTGTACGGGGGTGATGCCGGTTTGGAGGTGCTTGCCGAACAACTCGCCTCGACCGAGAAGCATTTCTTCCGCGTCGGTCTGAAGGCCGCTCGCCTGGTCGGCACCGATGCGTCGAAAGTCGTTCAAGCCCAATTGGACAAAGAATCGGGCACGCGGGCGCTCGTTCTACTGGCCACCTTGGCCGAAATCGATCCCGATGCCGCTTTGCCGATCGTCCGATCCGTGGCCGATAACGGCGAAAAGGAAAACCGACTCGACGCCTTGCGATTGCTGGCCGCGATCGGCAAGCCCGAAGATCTGCCGATCATGCTCAAGGCGGCTCAGTCGGACGATGAAGATCTCGCTCGCGTCGGTTACGAATCGCTGGTCACGATTCGCGGCGCCGAAATCGATCGAGCGATCATCGCCGGATTGCAGCAAGCCGAAGGCAAGACTCGCCTCATGCTCTTGAAGGCGGCGGGCGATCGGTACCTCACGCAAGCGGCCGATGCCATCGTCCCCTTGCTTTCCTCGAAGGACGATGAAACCCGGCATGCTGCCATCCAAGCGGCGGGGACGACCTTCGAAGCACCGCAACTACCGAAGTTGATTGCCCTGCTGACTTCGACGCAAAATTCCGAAGAACGCGACCTTATCAAGGAGTCGCTGCGAAACGCCGTCCGGCGGATGCCTTCCCCCGACGCCTGCTCGGAACTACTCATCGGCACGATGGCCGACGCGTCCGACGACGCGAAGGTCGAAATCCTCGAGTTGCTGGCCGCGGTAGGCGGGGAAAAGGCACTCCAAGCCGTCGCCGAAGCCGCAAACAGTGACAATGAAACACTGAAAGATGCCGGCACACGTTTGCTCGGTGAATGGATGAGTGCCGAGGCCGCCGACGAACTACTCGCCATCGCAAAGGCCGATCCGCGCGGCAAATACGGCATCCGTTGTTTGCGGGGTTACATCCGCATCGCGCGGCAACTGAACGTGCCGCCGCGGGAACGACTTGCCATGTGCAAGGCTGCCCTCGAGGTCGCCGCTCGCGACGACGAGCGCATCCTAGTGCTCGACGTCCTCCAACGAAATCCTTCGAAGGCCACTCTTGATCTGGCTTGCGACATCATGGAAGACCATGCGTCGTTGGCCGACCAAGCGGCAGCGACCGCGGTCGCGATCGGTGAGACGGTGATCCGCTCGGATGCGAAAGCCGTCGCCGCAGCCATGGATCGTGTGCTGGGCGCGACGAAGAACCCGCAAACCGCCGCCAAAGCCAAGGCCCTCAAAGCGAAGGCCGGCGGCTGAAAACTGCACTCTACTGACTGCCCCTTTGGAAGCGGAGCGATCGTTTGAGCGGTCGCTCCGTTTTTTCTTTCTGAAAGTGTTGGGAAACGGCGCACCTTCCCGCGAACAGGGATTCGGCTCGGTCGCTTCCCCTGTCACGCGATGACCAGCGCGGCGGCAATCACAGGCACGGCCATCACGGCGGCCAGCGCCAACCGCAAGCGTCCGCGGTAACGTCCTTTCGTTGCAATATCGATCCGCAAATACGCCCAAACCAGGCTCAGCAACCACAAGAGGCCACCCAAGCCCGCTGCCGCCGTCAACGCTCGATTCGTGTACTTCACGCGCAAAGCCGCATCGCGGATCGTCGCGTTCGCCTGATGGTCGAACCGCAACAAGGCGTGCAAAATCACCACCGGTTGTCGATCGGTCGACGAGATGTTCACCTCGCGCGTTTCGAGATACGTATCGGCAAGGAGGTGCTCTTCGACGTACGACCACGGCAGTCGGACGGCGACTGCTTCGCCTTCGCATTCGGCGACGTAGCGTGTGATCGCGTGTTCCACTTCGTCCCGTAATCGTGCGCGGCATTCGCCTTCGCTCAGATAAGGGCCGACCGAAATCGGCCACTGGTAAACACCGTCGACCATTTTCGGCTCACCGCCGACCCATTGCGGTCGTGCCGACACGGCGTCGGAAGCACCTGACTCGTCTTCTGTGGATGTCGGGGCGTCGTCACCATGTTCAACGGCTTCCGGCTCCGCCGCTTGCTCCCCCGCCTCCCTCGCAGCCGATTCGGACGTGGTCGTAGACTCCGGTTCGACGTCGACAGTCTCTTGCAGCGGAATGACTTTCGGCGGCATTTGCGGCTCGATTTCCAACTCCCTCGACCGATCGAAAGCGTCGGTAGGAGCCACGATTCCAGGCGGCAGAAGCGAGGCACTACGCATCGTCCAAAGAAACAACGAGCCGACCACAACCGGCAGTCCGACGATCAACAACGCCACGACGGTCCAAAAGAAAACATGCAGGCCGTTCCGCCACTCGCGCGATTGCCTGCTCAGCAACGCTATCATGACGGCCGTAACGATCGCCGCCGGCACGAGACACACTCCGGCGATGATGATCAACTCGAAGACACCGAACATCATTGGCTTTTCTCCCGCCTGCCGACTGCGCATCGAAGGCGTGACGCAGCAGCCGCGCGTCACCAATCTTGCTCTTCCAGTTCAAGGCGTTCCTTCGCAGTCATCATCGGCGCGGCTGTTTGAACGGCGACGCTCATCGTCACGGCGACCATCAAAAGCCATTGCAGAGGAAACATCCACAAGGCTGCAGCCGGCCACGCCATCCCCGCGCAGATCCCCACCGCCAACAACGACAGGCGAACACGGCGGCGTTGGTCGGCCAGTCGCCACCAACGCACGAACAGGAAGAGTGATCCGAACACCGCCACATACGCCCACAGTTGCGGCACGCCGTCCCGATAAAAATCGCTCGACAACTGCCACGTTTGCGGCGTCGAGAACCGAGGATCGTAGAACAGATCCACGCCCATGTAGGTCGCGGCGGCAAACGCGACGACACCGAGCACCATGCCCACGACCATCATCACGAAGCGGCGTACGACGTTGTCGCCTTCCCGTTCGTTCCAAAACGCGCCGAAGGTGAGCACCATCCACGCCCCCAAGGTTCCGATCGTCCATAGCCACACGATCTGGCGGATATCGAACATTTGCGATCGGAATCCGACGATCAGCGACAGCACCAAACACATGACCGCCGAAACAGCGGCCGAACCGACCAGGGCACCGAGCCAATCGGCAAGTTGCTCGCGAAGGGGGCGTAGCGGCAACACGACTTGCGATTGCCGTCGCCGCATCCACCGCGGGGGCCGGTGAACGGCCTCGGCAACCGGCCGGCGAGTGGTCCCGTCCACTGCTTCCCGCACACGTTCGTCGCGATTGTGCGACGCCATCGCCCACAGCACCACACGATAGACACCGTAGGCAAACAACAGTGAGACGCCCAGCGGGATGAGAACGCCGGCGTTTACGATGAACGCAAGGATCAACGCGGTGAGCAACAGCGCCCGCACGGGCGTGCTGAAACCGGCCTTTTCCCACGACCGAACGACCTGGCGGCAACCGCTCTTCACACCTCGCAAGATCGGCTCGTCGTCCTCGTCATACGTCTCTTCGCCTTCCTCGACGATCTCCGCCTCGAATGTCGATGGATTTTGTGCCGTGTATTGGGTTTCCTCGAAGGGGGCAGCCGCCGATTCGCTCTTCCCGAACGTTCCACCGGGAAGTGCGGCGACCATCTCCTCGACCGTCCGAAACCGCTTTTCGGGATCTTTTTCGAGTGCTTTCGCGATGACCGGCCGAAACGCCGCCGGAACGAGCGTCAAATCGGGCACGGCGGTCATATGTTTCATGAGGATCTCGCCGACCGATTCGCCATCGAAAGGCACGCGACCGGTGAGCATCTCGTACAAGACGACGCCCAACGCATAGATGTCGACGCCGCGTCCGTAGTTTCCGCCGCCGATCTCGGGCGCCATGTAATGCACGGTACCGACGCTGCCGGTGTGCCCACTTCGCCGGGAACAAGCGATGAACTTCGACAAGCCGTAATCGCCGACCTTGACGATCCCTTCATCCGCGAACACGTTGCCCGGCTTCAAATCGCGATGGACGACGCCGTGCTCATGCAGATACGCGACACCGGCGGCGATCCCACGGAACCAATGCAACACCTCGTCGATCGGAAGCCCTTCCGGATGCTCGCTCAATCGTTCTTCGAGCGACTGTCCGGAAACGAACTCCATGATGACCCAATGGTTGCCGTCGGCATCGGTTCGGATGTCGTAGATTTGCAGCAAGTTCGGATGTTTGAAGTTCAAGCATTCGCGAATCCCGCGCAGCTCGACATCGAGATTCCGTCGAATGACCTTGAGCGCCACCTCTTTTCCGGCATCGCTGACGGCGTAATAGACATCGCCGAACCCTCCGTGCCCGATGCCTCGTTTGATGGTGTAGCCGTCAAGCGGCCGCGAGCCCCCGGCAATCGAAAAGCGACCCGCAGGGCGTTTTCCCGAAACTTCACCGTCTTCGCCGGGACGCGTCGGGTTGTGCTTGGGGTCCTGGGTATTCACGTGGCTCACCGTTTGGTTCATGAGGGCTCTCCTGTCGGAACGAAGCCGGCAGGCAACACGCTTCCTCTTGAGGACCTGGGTTCATTGTACTGCCGGATGGAACGCCGTAACACGAGGTTTTGGTTCGATCGTCACCTCCGAACGTTCATTCAACGCCCTTACCGTTCGTCAACGGGTTCGAAATAGAAAGCGAAATCTTCGCCTTCGACCCGGGAATGGGCGCGCAGCCGTGTGCGCCCTGCCGCACTTCGACCGTCGACGGTGTATTTCCCTTCGGCACGGCAAAAGAGCCCGTCGTCTTGTCGAAAGAGGATCACATCCCGTTCCCAAATGCGGCACAACACGTGCGCGCTGCGCTTCGGTCCGAGGATGCAAGTGTCGGCCCACAAAACAGCCCCGTCGCACCCGCCGGGGCGAACACGATGCCGACTCACCGGCATCAGGCAGGCCGTTCCCGCCAAGGCATTCGGACGCCGCCATTGCAGCGCGACGAATTCTCCCAATCGAATCGTGCATGTCGTGGGCAGAATCGTGACGCCCTGGACGGGGCGGCCGTCGACCCACGTCGGATGAAACGCTTCGAGCATGTACCCTTCGCCGTCGCGTCGCAATCGCACGTGTCGCTTGGCCAATTCGGCCTGAAAGGCGATATCGGCACCGCCGCCGACCGCTTCTCGCCCGAGAACGATCTCGTCCTGCAAACATATCAAGCGGCTACCCACGCCGTCGATCCAAAGGACGAGCCGTTTCACATTTCGCTTCGATCCGAAAACCATGGTGATATCGTCCGCTGATCGGGCGTGCTCAATCGAACAACAAGCTTGTACGGGCTCGTTCCGCATCGTCGTCTCACCGACAGCACGACCATGGATACGACCGACTCGCGGGCTTCCTTGCCCGCTTCTCTCGGCGACATGCCGGGTTTCGTCGCGACCGTCTCGCGATCGCCGTTTCATTCGGTACCGGCGACTTGCGACACCTCGGGTTGCTCGGCGAAGTAAGCGCTGACCTGTTCGACGATGTCCTCGCGGGAAGGTTCGTCGAGCGGAATTTCGCCTGTGTACGTTCCCTCGGAACTGACAAGTTTCTCAGCCACGTCGAGCTTACTCTTCAACTCATCGACCAGCTCGCGTGCCCGGCCCAAGCGCGTCTCGTCGAACTGGTACGCGCTGGTCGTCTCTGCGGCCTGGATCATCTGCAAGCGGGCTTGCAGGTTTTCGACTTCGACCTCCAACTGACGTTTTGCCGCCAGCATTCCGTCCATTTTCTTGCGGGCGGCTTCCAAGCTCTTCACCCGAGCGCGGTAGATGTTTTCCAGGTCGGCCAAGGTCGCCTCGGAGGTCCGATACCGCTCGAAGCGTGCCGCCAGATCGGCTTTGACCTCGTCGGCGGAGTACTTTCGCCCGGCATACACGAATTCGACCTTACCCCCGGCAAGATCGTCCTTCAATCGCAGGATGTGCGATTTCTGGACTTCCAAATTCTCCCGGGCTTGCGCGATCTGCTTTTCGAGCCGCTCGACTTCGACTTCCTCTTTGGCAATTGCCAGCATGTTCTTTCGGATCTCGGGCAGAAGATCCTCGATCATGCCCCGTGCCCTTTCAATCTGGAATTCCATCGGCACGGCATCGACGACGGCATCGTGAGCGTACCCCATCGACGTTTTCACATAGCTGAACAGGTCCCGACCGAAGAAAAAGCCGGAAACCAACACGACGATTCCCGTTCCGATCAAGATTTTTTTCAACATGACTCGTTTCTCCTCGCTTACCCGCAAGTGATCGACCAAGCTCGACAACACGACCCCGAACATGACGTTTCCGGCCCAATGGGCTAATGACGACACACGGACGGAATGCCGCTCCGAAAAGTTGTTCGCTGTTTCACGGTCGATCTTGGGAAATCGGAGGAGAATTTTTCCCAACGAGACGCATGCCCCCTCTATCGAGGGAGACACGGCACAAGAATACCTCCACGATGACTGAAAAGCACTCCGCCTGCAACGGGGAGTTAACAGCTCGCTAGGGAAAAGGAAGGGCACTCGGCGCACAGCCGCCTTCCCGGACCGCAAGCCGAGCCGCGCGAGCCACACCCCGCACGTGAAACGCGGGGGTATCAAGGACGGGAGGCGAGCACAGCACGCCCTGAATTGCTTATTCGGGCAAGAGTTCTCGCACGGTAGTGATCCGAGGTTGCCCGCCCAATCGGGCACCACGGGCGGTTTCGTACAGGTACCGAATGCGTTCCCGCGGATTCACCGGCGAACGGAAATTGTCCCCCTTCTGGAGGATCGGCAACGTCTGCGGCATCTCGCCGAAAGCGCGACTGCCCGCGACCTGGCAGGGGAACCAGTGTCCGTTCCCCTCGGCGTCGTTCAAGTAGAACTCGGGGTAACAGTGTCCGGGCACCCAAACGGTACGCGCCGGAATGCCCGACGCACGACACAGTGCGATGAACAGCGAGGTCATGTCTTCGCAATCGCCCGTCTGGTGCTCCAGCGCATAAATGGCGCCCCGCAGCGGTGCGTTCTGTTCGTAAGTCACGTGCTCGCGTACGAAGTCATAAATGGCCTCGACCTTCTCCCAGTCGGTGCCTTCGGCGGGCAGAATCTCTTTGGCCTTGTCGCGTATCTTGCGATCGGTCGATTCGATCTTGGGACTCGGGGACAAGAACCGTACGGCGCTGCGGTCGACCTCGGAAGCCGACGCGGGAATCTTGAACACCGAGGTATCTTCAGGGGCGTAGATTTGATAGCGCCGAATCTTCAAGATCACCACCGCACGCGCTTCTTCGCCGGTATTCAGCGACGGAATCGTCACGACCATCTGGTCGACGAGGTTATCGACGTTTTGATAGCGTACGCGAATGCCCTCGCTGAAGTCTTCTTCTTCGATCTCGACTTCCTGCTCGGGCCAGTTCCGAGGAATGGGAGCCGTGGCCACGACGTTTCGACAAGGACCGCCGGTTGCCGTGATGATGATCCCCGCCTTCCAGCGTTGGACGACCGGCTCGGCCAAGACGGCCCCGCCGGGAGCCTCTTCGGGCGTCTTGAACTGGGCGAACACCGAAGGCGCCGCCAAGCCCGCCAAGCAAATCCCCAAAAATGCGCCGATTGCAAAACGTCGACTTGTCATCACCATTTGCTCACATTCGATGCGTCGATTGCCGGATGTCTATTCCGAAACGGCATTCGCGGAAAAACTCCCCTCTTTTTCAGTATAGATCGAACGAATCTGTCGGCACCGTATTTCCGGCAAAATCTGTCGCCGGTCAACGATTTCCCGCTGCCAGGTCGTACAGATCGCGAGTGCATGCCCGGATCGCGCGCTTGAGTTCGGGGTACGGATTCCCGAACCCGTCGATCAGCCCGGAATGTTGACGATCCCGCTTCCGCGGCACAAGATTCGGAGCATCGATCAGCCCGCAATAATGCCAGCCGACGAAATCGGGCCGCGCAAACGCACGCCGGAAGAATTCCTCGGTCCATTCCGCACGCTGTATCACGTCGTCGGCTACCGGACCATACGGCCGCGGCATGTGTTCGGTGATCATCGTAAACGCCGAGTCGCCGTTGATGAACGGTTTGTGGACTCGCCGTGACCAGCGATCCAATCCCGGTTCTTGCACCTCGTATCGCGCATACATTTGGTAGAAGACGACATCGGTATACTTCGCCGTGATCGGCAAGACGGTGTCGAGTGAATCGGTATTCGCGTTGATTTTGTCGCCAAAGAACATGTGATTCGGATCGTAGCGGCGAATCGCGTCCCGCGCCGTTCGATAGTATTGTTCGATCGTTCGTTGCAAAAACACGACGTTGTCGCGTGTCTCGTTTGCGTTCGCCAGGTCCGTCTCGGGGCGCCAATTTCTCGCGTGAAGCAGCTCGGTGAAGGCGGCAAAGGACGTTCCGTAGACGGTGTTGAACTCCTCGATGCGATCGCGATACAGTTCGCGGATCGTCTCGACATAGGCGCGTTTACCCGGTGCGTCGGGGCCGAGATTTCGCAACCGTCGCGGCCACCCGATCCGCGATGCGCGGCGTGCCCCGCCGATGACGTCCGGGCGTTCGCGGCAATCCTCCTCGGTAAACAGGGGGCAATCGGTCATTGCATACGCGAGCAGATACGGATCTTCTCGCAACGGCGCCGCAAGTTCCGCAGCCAAGCGATCGCAATGCCGCGCAAATTCGTCGGAGAAAACGTCGAGAAAACTGTCGTCGGGCACCTCGCTTTTCCAGTGCGGAATATCGACGAAGCGGATCGGTCGCATGTATGCCAGAACCGGTTCGGGCGTATTGACGATCGCCAAGGCGTTGTGGACGCCGACGGTGTTGAAGCCCCATTCACGGCAGACATCGAGAAACCACCTGCGCAAGGCGGGAGCGAACTTGGGCCAACTCATGTCGTCCAAGCCCAATCGGCGGCGCCACGCCTCGCGGTTGTATTCTTGCTGAAACAAATCGGGGTACAGATGATTGATCCCAAAACTCAAAAAAGCATTGCCTTCGGGAGTGACGAGCCACCAACGATCGTCCTTCTCAACCCGAAAAAACCCGGTGGCCTCGAATTTCTTGCCCGTCCAACCGCCGAACCGATCACGCGACGGCGTTTCGGCGGCGCCGATCCGACTCGTGTCGATCCCGCTAAGCGCAAGCCCTCCGGCGATCGATCGCAAGAACGTGCGTCGGCGCATGACGACCTCCTGGAAAAGCCGGTAATGATCGAGAGCGCACCGTACGGCGCCGGCTGGTGCCTATTCTAGTTCGAGCACTCTCCAAATGCTGCACGAAGAGTCGTCACGTGGCCCGTGCGATCGCGACTTTCACTTCAACGTCCGCTCGTAGTTGAAGCGGAACGGTTCTTGGGTCGTGCGCGTCGTGCGTAGCCATTCGCCGACCGGATCGGGCGAGGCAGTGAGATCGACGACCAAATACCGTGCCCGGATGTTCTCGTTCTGAATGTCGCGCCAATCGAAGGGATCGGCCGAACGGAAGGTCCACAGGCCCGCTTCCCGCCGAGGGATCATTCGCAAGCCGCGACGATCGGCGAATTCGCGTTCCAGGAATTCGGCAGGCAGTTCGGCACGACTGACGGCCAGCACCGGCCGCGAGAACACATAGATGGACAACGCCCCCGGAGCCCGTTGCGAAAGCCGCTCCAACTGCCGCCGATCGGCTTCCAGCGAAACGGTCACGCAACGTGCCCCCAGTTTTCGAAGTTGTGCGACGGCCAGCGAGTTCAATACCGCCAATCCCGGCCCGGCCTCGAAACGACACCCGGCTTCCCTGGCTGCGCGCAGTTGGCCCCAGCTATTCACTTC
The DNA here is from genome assembly GCF_054657455.1 of Thermostilla marina. Taxonomy (NCBI): domain Bacteria; kingdom Pseudomonadati; phylum Planctomycetota; class Planctomycetia; order Pirellulales; family Thermoguttaceae; genus Thermostilla; species Thermostilla marina. The sequence goes on from NZ_BAAHYR010000001.1 coordinate 4,320,074, forward strand.
GACGGCCAAATGCAATTCACGGCACGTTTCCAACAGATGCCGAAGCTCAGGAAGCGAGTCTTCGAATGCAACGATCGGCAGCGCAATCACCGGCCGTACACGACGACACAAACGCCGTCGCTCCGTCAGCCATTCGCCGGTCGCACCTTCCAAGATCCACCGCGAGAACTTGACGCCGGCTCGGAACTCGTCCACCTGATCGACGTGCAGTCGCACTCGGTTCGGCGTCTTTCCGAGACACCTGTCGTTCGCTTTCGACGGTTCCCATTCCTGTGCCGCCTCCATCGCCCATGCCGGTAATTCGTCTTGCTTGGGGTGTGCCGATCGCTTGCGGGCACGATGGATTTCGGCGGCGATGCGATCGATCACGCCGTTTGCCGCGCGCGGTACCACCAAAAACTCGGCGTCGTCGCATCGCATTTCGGCGGGCAACACGCCGTGCAGCGGATAGTCGGATAGAAAGCCCAACAGATCGCCCACGCTCATCGCCTTTTTCGGGCGACGGACGACCGTTTTCGGCAACGTCCATTCGATACAGGTATCGCCCCATTCCCATTTGCACTCGATCGAGCGACCGCCGGTCAAGATGGTCAACCGATAGCCGGTCGTCGCCTGCGCCGGTTTGTGTTCGGCCGGCTCGGATGCTTCCGGGCCTTCCGCGTCGTCTCGCGGCATCGCCTGGACCGAGGAAGCCCGGCCGCGGTTGCCGCCAGTCAAGTCGGCAAACTGCCCGTCCAAGTATCCCGCCGTCAACGAACGGCCCGAATAACCGGTCAGCTCTTCGGCGCGGGCGCGAAGTTCGGCGGCAACCTCACCGTTCGTCGAAAACTCGTTCGCCGTGTCGATTGCCTTGCGATACAACGCCACGGCCTTCCCGACCCAAGTATCGTTCTTGAGCCGCCCCTCGATTTTCAAGGCCGCAACACCGGCTTTCGCCAGCTCGCCGATGCGGTCCACCGTGCACCAATCGTGCATCGACAGGGGACGCCCGACCGGCATTCCCTCAAGCGTCCAAGGAACGCGGCAAGGGCTGGTACACGTCCCGCGATTGCCGCTACGGCCGCCTACCCAACTGGACATCATGCATCGTCCCGACACCGAGAAGCACAACGCACCTTGCGCGAACACCTCGGTTGCGATCGGGGCGGCTTGCGATGCGCTCGCGATTTCCGCGAGCGTCATTTCGCGGGCGAGCACGACTCGCTTCAGCCCCAGCTCGGCAGCTTCGGCCACATCCCAACTGTTGCACACCGAGGCCTGCGTGCTCAAGTGGAACTCCAGATCCGGCAGACGCTCCTTCAACAACAGCAGGGCCGGATCGCGAACCAATAACGCGTCGACACCGCACGCGACGGCCGTCTCGAGCACACGGCACGCGGCAGGCAACTCGTCCTCGGCAATGTCGGTATTGAGCGTCAGATAGACACGGCAGTTCCGCGCATGGGCGAATTCGACGGCACGTTGCAATTCTTCCCGCGAGAAATTCCTGGCGCGCCGTCTGGCGTTGAGCACTTGGAGCCCCAGATAAACGGCATCGGCACCCGCCAGCACGGCCGCCTCGAGGGACGCCGGATCGCCCGCCGGAGCCAATAGTTCCAATCCGTTTTTCATCGCCGATTTCCCGCCTCTTCGTGGTCGAGTCGAATCGCAACCGCAAGACTTTCACCCCGCCGACGACCGTTTCGCGCAGAGTGTTTGCCCGCTTTTGCGCCATTGTACCGGCGCCGATCAATTCCCACAGGGCGGGCATGCTTCTCCCGCCGTAAGAGCCGTGCCGCCGAATCGTCAGTAGACGAGAATGCAGCCGAACGTCGGAAAGCAGGGCGTCGGCTCACCGTTGCGGTAAGACGGGCAAGCTCAGTTCGTCCGGCTCTTTCAGGAACGACAAGGCGGCCGTCGGACAGGCGACCACGCAGGCCTCGGCCACTTTTCCGAGGGCTTCTTCCAGCGTGCGATCGAACGGCACGCCGATGCGGACATCGAACCCGCGCCCCACGAAACTCAATCCCAGCGGAGCACGGGCTTGCTCGGCAATCTCGACGCACAGACCGCACGAAATGCACTTGCCCGGCTCGTAGATCACGTTCGAGTGCTGAAATTGGATCTCCAATCCGGCCCGTTCGCCCGCGAATCGTTGCGGCTCGGCACCGTATTCTTCGGCGTACTTGCGCAATCGACACGTCGTGAGCGCCCGACAATCACAGTGAAAACACCGTTCGGCCTGGGCCATGGCCGTTTGCGGATCGAAATCGACGTTGACATCCTCGGGCTCCTGCCGAGGGCGCTTGGCCGAAACGGATGCCAATTGGTCCAATTCGTCCGGCGACACGCGTCCGATGCGTACTGAAAACGGCATCTGCGGCGCGGGTATGACGCGTCCGTTCAAATAGCCGTCGACGCAGGCGGCGACCTCCTTTCCGTCGGCACAACTTCGCACCACCAACCCGTTGCGACGGATGGCGTTCCCGATTGCGAAGACACCGTCGATATTCGTGCGGTAGGTTTCGCGGTCGACCTCGATCCCACGCGGTTTGACGGCCACGCCCCACTCCTTCGCCTCGGCGGCACCTTCGGTTCCGACTGCCAGGACCACTGCATCGAACTGCGCACGAAGCTCGTCCAGGGTCGCATCGCGGCCCAGTCGCGTTTCGGGCCGAAATTCGACACCGGTCGCGAGAATCGTCCCGATCTCGCCGTCGAGAATCTCCGGCGGCACCTGCGGCATGTCGCCGTCGCCGAAACGAACACGTCCGCCGGCTTGCGGTCGGGCATCGAACAATACGACCGCATGTCCGCGCCGTCGCAGGTAATAGGCAGCCGAAAGGCCGCTCGGCCCGGCACCTACCACGGCAACGCGCTTCCCTGAATCGGGCGGAAGATCGGGCAAGTACGGACGCCCGCTCGCCAAGTCCTGATCGGCGACGTACCGCTTCAAACTGCACACGGCCACGGCACCGTCGGCCTTGTTCCGGCGGCATCCTTTCTCACACGGTTTCGGACATACACGTCCCAAAATCGCGGGAAGCGCGATGTCTTGCTTGATCGTCACAATCGCGCCGACAAGATCGTTCTCCTGGATTTCCCGCAGCATGGTGGGAATATCCATGTGCGCAGGGCACGTAAAATGACACGGTGCCAAGCAGTCGCCCACGTGATCGCTCAGAAGCAATTCGAGCGAGGTCTTGCGGACCTTGTACACCTCGGGATCGTCGCTGGCAACGATCATCCCGTCTTCGGCGGGCGTTCCGCAGGAGGGCACCATCCGCGAACGGCCGCCCGAAGTCACCTTGACCAGGCACACCAGGCACGACGTTTGCGGCCGGATACCCTTCATGTAGCAAAGAGTGGGAATCTCGATTCCCAGTTGCTCTGCGGCGTCGAGAATCGTCGCGCCGGGGGGAACTTCCACCGTTTTTCCGTCGATCGTCAGTTTCGGCATGGTTCGTCTCTCGCCTCAATCGGCGGTGATCGCATCGTCGTCACAAGGTGACCGGCAACGGGACGGTGGCCGGGGCTGTCTCGTTGCGCGGCCGCACGATGACGGCCTCGGTCGGACACACCGTGCGGCAGGTGTCGCAGCGGGTACACGCGTCGTCGATGATTCGGTGCTTCTTGTACGGGGTGAAGGGAATCGCCTCTGCGGGGCAGTGTTGCGAACACACAGTGCAGCCGATGCACCGATCGGCGTCGATGCGGTACGCGATGAGCGCCGGACAACGTCCCGCCGGACAACGTCCCTCGAGATGAGCTTCGTATTCGTGCCGGAAGTATCGTAGCGTCGACAGCACAGGGTTCGGCGCCGTCTTCCCCAATCCGCAGATGCTTCCGGCCGTGACCGACGACGCCAAATCTTCCAGCGTTTCCAAATCGCCCGGTTTGCCCTTCCCCTCGCATATACGATCCAGGATGTCGAGCATCCGGCGCGTTCCCACGCGGCACAGCGTGCACTTGCCGCACGACTGGTCTTGCGTAAAGCGTAAGAAATAGCGGGCAATGTCGACCATGCAATCGGTTTCGTCGAGGACGACCAAGCCCCCCGACCCCATGATCGCGCCGCAGGCGGTCAAGGCCTCGAAGTCGACCGGCGTATCGGCCAATTCGGCAGGGACGCATCCGCCGGAAGGACCTCCGACCTGGATCGCTTTCAGTTTCTTTCCCCCGGCAACGCCCCCGCCGATCTCATCGACGATTTGCCGGAGGGTGATTCCCATCGGCACTTCGATCAGGCCGCCGCGCCGGATCTTGCCGGCCAAGGCGAACACCTTCGTGCCCTTGCTCGACTCGGTACCGAAGCGCGCGTAGGCGTCGGCTCCGCGCCGGATGATCCACGGTACCGTACACAACGTTTCGACGTTGTTGACCAACGTCGGTTTGCCCCACAAACCTTCTTGCGCGGGGTAAGGAGGCCGTAACCGCGGCATACCGCGTTTCCCTTCGATCGATGCGATCAAGGCGGTCTCTTCGCCGCACACGAACGCCCCAGCGCCTTCCTTGATCTCGATGTCGAAGGCCATATTCGACCCCAACACGTTTTCGCCCAGCACGCCCTGTTCGCGGCAAACAGCCAGGGCTTCGCGAATACGTTCCACCGCCAAAGGATACTCGGCCCGAATGTAGAAGTACCCCTTCCCGGCTCCGACGGCATACGCGGCCAGGATCATCCCTTCGATCACACGGAAGGGGAACGACTCGAGCAACATGCGATCCATGAACGCGCCGGGATCGCCTTCGTCGCCGTTGCAAATGACGTATTTTTCGTCGGCGGGGGTGTCGTGCACGATCTGCCACTTCTTACCCGTCGGGAACCCCGCGCCGCCGCGTCCCCGCAGGCCCGAGCGCAGCACTTCGTCGATGACCTCTTGCGGCCGGCGTTCTTTGAGTGCCTTGGCGGTCGCCGAGAACCCGCCGCGGCGCACGTATTCGTCGTAGTCGAGCGGGTCGATTTCGCCGGAAAACTCGGTGGCGATGCGAACCTGGCGTCCCAGGAACGCCTCGACCGGACCGTCGCGCACGTCGATACCGTGCTTGACGACGGGGGATTCGTCGGCATCGAAGATCCATTGATCGAACCAACGCGCCAGCGACGTTCCCATCCGGCGGAACAGTCCGCGCGGACGAAAATGCTCGGTGAGGATCGCTTCGACGTCGTCGGCGGTCACCTTCGCATAAAGTTTCGTCTCCTCCGATTCCGGCGGCACAATTTCCAAGAGTGGAGTTTGATGGCACATGCCGACGCATCCGACGCGCTTCACGCGGATGGGTACGGCCAACTCGGCCAACACCCGCTCGACTTCTTCGTAAACTTGCCGACTCCCTTGTGCCTGGCAGCATGATCCTAGCCCGACGCGGACTTCCCCGATCGCCTCGAACGGCTTCTTCCGGCCGCTTGCGCGGCGCACTTGTCCGTTCCTTTTCGCCGCGAGAAAATCTTCCAACACGCCGGCGACATCCGTGGCATTGAGTCTGCCGTAGGTCGAATCGTCGATTTGGACGACCGGCGCCAGTGTGCAGCACCCCAGGCAGGCCACCGGCTGAATCGTAAACTTACCGTCGGGATCGGTGTCGTCGCCTTTGGGAATCTTCAGTTGATGTTCGAGGGCCTCTTGGACTTGTGCGGCCCCTTTCACGTGGCACGCCGTCCCGTGACACACGTGAATCATGTGTTCGCCGACGGGTCGATGCCGGAACTGCGAATAGAACGTCGAAACGCCGACGATCGTCGACGGACGAATCTCGGTCAGCTCGCATACCCGCTCCAAGGCCTCTTTCGGCAGATACCGATAATGCGTCTGGATGGCTTGCAGGATCGGGATGACCGCGTCGGGACTCGTTCCGTAACAGCGCACGGTTTCATCGACGAACGTCAGATCGATTTCGCGGGTCTCCGATTGCGTGCGGTGGGTGATCATGGACGGTGGCTCGGTTCTTCTTTGCGATACGAGCCGGATAGCGGCCCACGTTTCGGCCGTACCGGCCACTCCCCTGTGGGAAGGTCATCTTTCATCCGTCGGACTCACCGATGCAATACAGATGCTCGGCACCGCGGATGTACAGTCTGCCCGGTTGGAACGCGGGCGAAGTGACGCACGGCTCGCCCAACACCGGTTCCGATACGATTTTCGCGCCCTCGCGGTCGGCCTCGAGGACAAAGCATTTGCCTTCCTTATCGAACAAATACAAACGTCCTTCGGCTAACGACGGCGACGACGAGAAGTCGGCGTCGTCGAATTCGAAGGTCCACAACACCTCGCCTCCGGCGGCGTCGTATGCCGTCAAGGCCCCGTACGCAACGACGAGCACCATATCGCCGACGACCAAAGGACTGCACAAGTCCGGCAGCCCCTCTTCACCGATCCACAAGGCGTCGTCCTCGGTCAACTCGCCCGATTTGTCGGTCGGAATCGCGAACAGGTAACTGTATTCGTTGCCGACGTACACAACGCCGTCGGAAAACACCGCCGACGGCCCGCAATCGCCGGTCGTTCCTTCCAGTCGCCACAGTTCACTTCCATCTTGGGCATTGTACGCAGTGACATACGGATCGGCGCAGGTGACGATCATCGGCGGATCGTGATCGAATACGACCAACGGCGTCGTCCACGAATTCGCCACGGGGCGGGTGATTTCCCAGCCGACTTCACCCGTCGCGGCTTTGTAAGCGATCAAGCGCGATTTGTCGTCATCCGGCGCCCCTTGGTCGAACTGAACGATGACCAAATCGTGGTACAGGGCGAGTGAGCTTGCATGACCGTACGCATTGTCGGGAATGCCCAGACTGTGCGACCAAAGCACGTTGCCCGCGTAATCGAAAGCCCCCACGTCTCCGTTGGCGAAGATCGCAAACACGCGCCGTCCGTCGGTAACCGGCGTGGGAGCGGCGAAACCGGTATCTTCCATGACCTCGGGGGGTTCGGATGTACTCTCGGGTGTGCCGGTTAATTCCGAGGCCCAAAGTAGCTTGCCCGACGCGGCGTCGAAACAATACACCTCGCGCCGCGACTCATCGGCCCCGGTCACGAATACGCGATCCCCCCACACGATCGGCGATGAATTCCCCGGCAACGGCACGGGAACTTTCCAGATGACGTTCTTTCCCGAGGTTGCGTCCCATTCGACGGGCGCGTTCGGGTGCGGCGAGCATCCGGAACCGTCCGGTCCGCGAAACCGCGGCCACTGGGCGAAATACTCTTCATCGGCGGGAAACGAAGGATCGTTCGGATCGGGAATGTTCGCCGGAACCGTTTCGCCGTCGGTGGTTTCCGGCGCGTGTGCCGCGTCGGCCGTCCCCTCGCCGGCTTCCGGCGATTCTCCCGGAAGCGTACCCCGTTCGGCGAGGGCGATCGCCTCCCAAACCGGATTCTGCGCGTACACCATCCCCAAGTAGGCGCATACCGCCGCCAGAACAACGGCCGTGATCAAAACGGCAAACCGAGGCGACGCCCCTTCCGAGGGCGGAATAGAGGGCAGTTCTCCTTCGGGCTGCGGCATGGGGCGACGCAACACCGACGCCAGTTTGCCCGCAGCGACGGCAATCACCAACCCGGCAGCCAACAACATGCCGCCCCAGGCGACAAACCGACGCTGAGCGAAATATTCCTTACGCAGTCGCAAATCTTCCTCGCGAATCTGCGCCTTGAGCGTCTCGTTTTGCGGATCTTCGGCGAGCTGTTGGAGCAGGGCCTGGTACGCGGGCGAATCGAGAGGGTCTTTTCCCACTCGCTGCAATAGCGAGGCCAACAACAGCACGGCCGTCAATGCCGAGAACGCCACCGCCGTCACGGCACTGTAGTACGCCGCGTAAAAGGCGATCGACTCGGGCGAGGTCGTCTGTCCCGCGTTTTCATTCGGGACACTTTGGGAATCGGCCGATTCTCGCTCGGGTGAATTGCGTGATTCGGACATGATCGTCTCACAAGGTAGTTGTTCTCTCGGCGGCGCACGGCCGACGATGCAGGCGGCTTCTGCTCGTGCCGAGTCACGACTGCCGTACGTCGTCGACGATGTGCACCAATTGATCTCGTTCAATCCATCCGCGACGGACCTGCTCTTCCGGGCAGTACCAGAAGCAGCGTCCACAGGCGACGCACCGTTGCGGATCGGGTTCGAACTCACGTCGCACACGATGCAGCGACAATTGCATCCACTTCAAGGCGAACACCAAACCGACCCACACGCCGAGCAGCGTTCCGCCGAAGGCGAACATCCGTTTCTTCGCGGCCACGCGGGCGAATAGGGCCGCGCGAGGTTGACGGGTCTTGGCGAACGCGTCGAGGGCATCGTGCACGAATTTGTCTTCTTCGCTTTGCGGCGCCGCCTCGTCGTCGGCGGGCTCCTCGCCTCGAACGGCCGTCCAACCGGCCAACCGCGTTTCGAAATCAAGCTGCTGCAATGCCGGATGAACGACGTACCCCACCGCTCCGCCGGCTGCGAGAAACACCGGAAACAGCAACAAGGCGGCGAGCGCCCGGCGCTTCGCATGCGGTCGCTGCGACGGCGACAAAGGCTCGGCAGGCGTCAGAATCGCTTCATACGGACAGGAGTCTTCGCACAAGCGGCAGCGAATGCAATCCTCCGGCGGAATCCGGACACGCTTGTTCGCCACCTTCGAGCACAATCCCAACAACGCCCCGTACGGGCACAAGAACCGGCAATACGGCCGCCCCACAAACACGCCGATCACCAAAAGCGCCGCCCCGAAAATCACCATCTCGACCGAACCGGTCCGCCGGAAGAACGCCACGAACGGATCGTATTCGCAAATCACGTAGGCCGTACCGGTCGCCGCATAAAGCACGGCCACCCCCAGGTAGATCCAGGGAAAAAGGCCCAATGCGTGATCGATCCAAGCCGGCACGCGTTGCGGCCGGATGGCGGTCAACTCTTGGATCGCACCCAACGGACACACCCCGGCACAAAAAGTACGACCGAACAACAAAGCGAACACCAACGGCAGCACGAAAAATGCGACTGCTCCGAACGAGATCACGTACCCCGACGTCAGCCCGGCCTGCGAACCGAGCGCCTGGGCGACGTTTTGAATCGCGCCGATCGAACAGACGCAACCTCGCCGCACGAAGCCGAACCAGACCAGCCCGAAGATCGCCAAGGCGAACAACCCGGTCCGGTTCCGCCAGCGATGCGACAAGAGAGCCGAAACGCCCAACGCCGCCGCAAGCACGATCACGTCGACGATTTCGTAAAAAGGCGAAGCGGGCGGGGGTGTCTCCACCTTGGGCATCTCGTACGACGTGGTAAACTCCGGCGGCGGGAACCGTTCGATTCCCAGCACCTTCGCACCGCCGTTCATCCACCAAATGCTCAGCACCCACAATAGGACGATCGCGGCCCCCGTCAGACGTCGGCAGGTGCCTCCAACGAATCGTGGGGAAGCCTCGGGACGATCGGTCTTCCGGCAATGGTTCATGGCGGGCTGGTCTCGACTGGATGATTCGTGGAGCCGTTCGGCCTTGTGCGGCAACAAGCGGAAGGAAACACCTCGCGAACTTCATCCCGACTGTGAATCGCCGGGCGTCGTTTCCCGCGTCTTCAGCAAGTACGGTTGCGATCGAGGAACGCGAACGAACGCCTCGGACGGACACGCCAATGCGATCGAACATTGATTGCAATGCACGCAGATGTCGTGCTGGATTTGCAAGTACAATGATCCGTTCCCGAACGCCGCACAGCCGATCACGCACTTGCCGCAAGCAATGCACAGCGATACATCGACTTTGTATTCGTAGTACGGATCTTCGACGAACTTGCGGATGATCGCACCGGTGGGACAAAGCTGGTTTTCGGCGCCGGTGTTCAAGGCAGGCGGATCGGGAGGGAAGTAACCGGTGCACAAATCACAGTAACCGCACATCTCGTAACTGTTCACGCAGCGCACCGCCGATTGATCCAGCACGCAATGCGTGGCGCAGTTGCCGCAGGCGACACATTTCTCGGGATCGATTTGCCAAAGCATTTCGTCGGCGTCGGCGCGGCTGTTGAGGGCGTATCCGCCCAACCCGCCCAGCAGCAACGCGCCCAGCGTGCGGACGCCGCTTTTCAACACGTCTCGACGATCCGGGTTCACCTTGTCGGATGCCATCGTTTCGGCTCCTTCGTGCTTCGTCTCACCGATTGCGGTTCACCCGCCGCAATTCGTCGGTCGACGTGCTTCGCCGACGGTCTTCCGAAGACGACTCGTTTTGCCTGCGGAAAGCCACGGCCTTCGGCAATCCGCAGCGAGAGAAGACGCCGCATCCCGAACACGGCCCCGACGCGCACGCTCGAGCACCGTCTTGCGCGGCCAACAAGAATCCGCCTCCGCCGAGCAGAACGGCAACAGCACTGTTGCGGAGAACGGCCTCCACGAATCGTCGCCGACTCGATTCGCCGGTTTTTGCCGTAGAACGTCGGGGGCTTTGATGCATCACGAGGCCTCGTTGTCTTTTGCTTGGAACACGACGATTTCCCGCCGCGCCGGATCGAGGATGAAAATACGACCTTGCCCGTCGGCGGCCACGTCGATCACCGGCAGCCGCACATCTTCCCGCGTCTCTTCCAAGATCTTGGGCAGCGCGCTGAAGTAATCCGGTGCGGCGACGACACATTTGAACGTGCCGTGCGCATCGTACACCTTCACCCGCGGCAGACCTTTCTCGGCGGTGACGACCGCTCCGTCCGGCAACAGCGCGATATTCGCCGGATTGCAGCAACCGCAAAACCCTTCGATGGCCGTTGCCGCTTTGCCCCAATACAACTCGAGGTCTCCCTCGGGCGTGTAAATCTCGATTCGATGAACGCCGGGATTCACGACGCGCAGCATGCCGTCGGCCCCGACGGCCAGATCGAAATACGGACTCGGAATCACGAATCCCACGATGCCTTGCTCGGGATCGCGTCGTCCCAATTCGCCGAGAATGTTTCCCTCCCGATCCAACCGCCACACGACGCGGTTTCCCGAATCGGCCACGAAGATTTCGGTCGGACTCGCCGCCGCCGCCGTGATGTACGCCTTGTCGCCGAAGGCCTCCCACACGGCGAGTCGTTCGCCTTGCGGCGAATAGAGCGCGACGCGACGCCCCAAGCCGATCAGGTACCGAACGCCGTCGGTACGAGGATCGTCATCGTACACGTCGATCGCCGCGCAGGACGGCTCTCCCAGCACGTCGAAGGTGCCGAGCATGACTCCCGCGTCGTCCAGTCGGGCGCACCGGCCGGCGCCGTCCTCCGTCGTCCCGACGACCACAAGCGTTCCTTGTTCTGTCGCAGCTAGTGCCTTGGGATGGGTGATGCCGGTTTCCGCAAGCGATAATTCAGCGACAGCTTCGTAGCCGATCAGCGACGGATCGACGTGCAGGTAATCGTCCAAGTCGTACGCAAAACGGTCGGAAAGCGCCCGATCGCCGGTTTGTCGCGGATTCATTCGCCATACGGCAACCACCGCGACGAGCAGCGCCGCAGCAACGACCACCCCGACGCCTACACCCATCTTTCCGCGGGGCCGCGGATCGGGAGGTCGCACCAAATTGTTTGCATTGGAATCTGCCATCGGTGTTATTGCCCGCCGGTTGCGGCCTCGGCCCGCATGTCGTAGCAGGCCATTTGTGTCATGTCACGAACGATCAATCGTCCTGCGACCATCGTCATGGGGCCCCAAGAGTCGTGTCCGTCGAGCAACCGGTATTGCCCGACCAGCCGAAACGCCTCGGACGTCAACTCGCAGATCGTCAACAGCCCTTCGTCGTCCATGGCGTAGATCTTGTCTTGAACGACCATGTACGGCCCGAGTCCGAAGACGAATTGGGAACCGCTCGCCCAGACTTCGTTTCCATCGAGATCGAGACACACCAGTTGCTTGTCGGCCTCGCGCACCCCGTAGATATGCCCTTCGTACAGAATGGGCGTTTGCTGTGTCGAGCTGAATTGTTTCGGTTTCAACCGATAAAGGACGTTCGGCACGAACTTGCCGTCGCCGGCCGGTTCGAGTTGAAGCATCAATGCGCCGCTGTTGTATCCGCCGCAGAAGAAAATCCGCTGTTGATCGATGACCAACGGCGAAGGCACGGTCGCCATGCTCACCTTCCAGGCGTCGGTATCCCACAGCAGCTCGCCGGTTTCGGCGTCGACGCCGACGACCCCGCCGCTCGCGCAATAGACGTAGGTCTTGCGCCCGCCCACGTCCATAGGCATGATCGACGAATGGGTCATCTTCCATCCGTGCGGATTGGGGCATTCCCACACGGTTTGCCCCGTTTTTGCGTCCAGGGCGGTCATCAGTACGTCGGGACCGCCCGGCGCGAGAATCACACGCTCGCCGTCGATCAGCGGACATTGTCCCGCGTACCACGGCGGCACGACCGTCCCGTATTGCCGGACGAGGTCGATCAGCCAGTACGCCTCCCCCGTTTCGGGATGCAGGCACGCAACGCGACATTTCGGGCCGATCGTAACGAGATACTCGTCGGTGACGGCGGGGATGGTCCGCGACATTCCGTGATTCCGTTTGACCTCGTCGGCGTAGCGGAATTGCCAGATATCCCGACCATCGTCCAACGAAAGACATCGAACGACGTCTTCTTTCGCGTCGCGGTCGTAATCGATCATGTACACGCGGCCCGCGCGCACCACCGGCGAAGCGAACCCTTCGCCGACTTCGATCGACCACACCTTGGGCGGCAGCCCGTCCCAGCGATCGGCCAAGGGCGTCGGATCGTCGTAGATGTTGTCGAACCGATCGCCGCGAAACCGCGACCAGCTTCCCTCGACGCTCGACGGTTTTCCTTCGCCCGTCGTCAAGTAGCCTTTCAACTCGACGCGTTCAGCCGCCTGCTCTTGCGTACGCAGGTCGGAAGGCTTATCGAGTCCGGGCACGCGGGCTTCGAGAGGCACTTCGGGCACCGCCGTGAGCCAGACCGCAAGCGCACCCAGCCCGAGCACGGCGAGGCAACCAGGAACCAAGATTATCAACGGATGACGAACCATCAGATACGTTTTCCATCGCGGCAATCGTCGGCCGACGACAACTTGCCGCGCGGCCAGAATGTCGACACAGGCGAGACCCAAACCGGCGGGAAGCAAACGCACCGACGCGGCAAAAAAGAAAACGACCGAGCGGTCGCACGTCGTCTTTTGCCGCACGGCAATTTGCGTGCGACTTTTTAGTATATCAGAGGCACCCACGCGGCGCAACAAATCGGTTCTATCGGCCAAAAACCTCACTGGACGCGTCGCATTTTTCAAGGCGCGCCTTGGCAGCGTGATGCGGGCAACGTACCATTCCGATGCTGAATTCTCCCGCCTTTTCGTCGAGTATCCTCTCGCGAAACCGATCGAGGAAACCAAAATGACGTGCCGTTCCCATTCCCGACATCAAAGCGGCTGCGGCAAATGTGCGCACCCGGTCCGCGTTGCCTTAATCATTATTTTGTCGATCGGCTTTGTCGTCACGGCATCGTCGGTCATTTATGCACAGCGCAAAGCGCGAAGTCCGATTCGCCAGTGGACGCATCGCGACGGCCGACAGACCGTCGACGCGGCACTCGAAGCGTACGCCCCGGGCCGCGTTTGGCTACGGCGAGACGACGGTCGCTTGTTCGAAATCCCTCTCGACACGCTGAGCAAAGAAGATCAGGAATACGTCGCCGAGGTCGAAAAGCGCGATTTGGCCTCGATCAAATTGGCCGAAGGCGACGATCCGCTGGCGGTCCCCTACGCCCCGGGTCGACTGGTCGCCCGACTGCATTCCCGAAACGTCGACGAAAGCAGCGGCATCGCCGCATCGATTCGCTTTCCCGGTTGGTTCTACACGCACAACGACTCGGGCAACGATTCGCGACTGTATCGCTTCGACGCCGCCGGTCGCGAAGGAGGCGTCTTTCCGCTGGAAAACGTGATCGCCTACGACTGGGAAGATATCGCCTCGTTCCGCCGAAACGGAAAGCCCTACATCCTCGTCGCCGACTCGGGCAACAACGGGCTTGCCTCCGAAATTCAGATCCTGCACGTGGTCGAAGAACCCGACATTGCGCCGCCCGTCGACGAACGATCCGCGGTCGCACTCGAACACACTCTGCCGGTCGTGTTGACGATCTATTATCGCTATGAAGACGACTTCCACGATTGCGAGGCCGTGGCCGTCGATTCGACCGACGGCACGATCCTGTTGATCGCGAAGGAACACGGGATCGGCTGCAATGCGTATGCGTTGCCGTGGCCGAAGGAAGTCAAGGGGAACGAGGTTCTTCCCGCCGTCACCGCCCGCAAAATCGCCGAATTGGCATTGCCCGAGGTCACGGCGTTGGACGTTTCGTCCGACGGACACCGGGCCGTCGTGGGCACCTACGGTGACGCCTACGAGTTCACCCGCCACGAGGGAGAAACATGGAAGGAAGCCTTCGCACGCCCGCCCCGGCGTATCGTGCTTCCGCAACGGCGGCAAGGCGAAGCGTTGTGTTACGGCAGCGACGGCAAGACCTTGTACGCCACTAGTGAAGGCTATCCCGCCCCATTGTTCGAGATTCCTCCGGCGAAAAATTCGACGGACGAACACCGTTGACCGCGGCGATCGTCAAAACGGGGCATCATAATCACCGGCGGGATCGGCGTATTCCGAGAAATCGTCGTATCCGCCGCCTCCGAAATCGCCTGCGGCATCGACGCCGGGATCGTACGAATCACCGTCGTACGAGTAGTCTCCCATTTCGTCGGGGGCGAGGTTCTCGAATTTCGTATATTCATGCCGCCAGGCCAATTTGACATCGCCGACCGGCCCGTTTCGCTGCTTGGCGACGATGATCTCGGCGATACCGACCAGTCCTTTGGCCTCGGCCTCTTCCCGCTTGTGGTAATACTCTTCGCGGTGCACGAACATGACGACGTCGGCGTCCTGCTCGATGGCTCCCGACTCGCGCAAGTGACTCAGGCGCGGTCGGTTGTCTTTGGCGATTTCCGTCTGCCGGTTGAGCTGGGCCAGGCAGATGATCGGCACTTTCAATTCGCGGGCGAGCACCTTCAACCGGCGGGTCATCTTCGCCACTTGCTCCTGACGCGGATCACGAGGATTTTCGGGCTCGATAAGCTGCAAGTAGTCGATGATGATCAGTTTCAGGTCGTCTTTCCGTTTCAGGCGTCGAGCGGTCGCGGCGATTTCGGTGACGGTGCGGGAAGGATTGTCGTCGATGTACAGTTTTGCCTGATTGAGTTTATCGACCGCCTCGACCAACTTTTCGCGGTCCGACGCCGACAGAAACCCGCTGCGGAATTTCTGCCCGTTCAGTTTTCCGCGGCTGCACAACATTCGCTTGGCCAGCTCGATCCGGGACATTTCCAAGCTGACAAACAGCGTCGTCGCCTGCGCTTCGACACTCACGTAATCGGCGATGTTCGTGGCAAAGGCGGTCTTTCCCATACTCGGCCGCGCGGCCAAGATGATCAGCTCCGATTCGTGCAATCCGCCGGTCATCTTGTCGAGATCGACGAAACCGGTGGGCACGCCTACCGCGCCGCCGTGCTCGAGCATGTGGTCGATTTCTTCGAAGGCATCGACCAACACCTCTTCCATCGAGACGGCCTCGGTCGGGCTGCGCTCGTTACGGACGGCGAACACGCGTTCTTCGGCCCGATTCACCAGTGATTCGGGCGGAATCGAAAGATCGTACGATTCCCGCACGATCTCGGTGCCTGCATGAATCAACGCGCGGGCGGTCGCGTAGTTGCGGACGATGTTCGCATAATGCGTCGCATGTGCGGCATGAGCGACCGATCCGACGATTTCGGCCAGATAGGCCGCCCCGCCGATCGCTTCCAACTCACCCGCCCGCTTCAGCCGGTCGGTCAACAAGACGACGTCGATCTGCTCGGCGTTCGAGTGCATCTCGACGAGCTGATGATAGATACGCCGATGCGCATCGACGTAGAAATCGTTTTCGTGCACGATCGGAATCACGTCGTCGAGCACTTCGGGATCGATCAGGATCGACCCGAGGACCTGACGCTCGATCCCTTCGTCGTGCGGCGGCGCGCGATCGACCAGCGAGTGGTGCGAAGCATCCTGTCGTCGGCGAGTCTGCGCGTCGAGCGAATCCATTGTCGTTTCCCTTCCGTAGCCCGTATAGCGTCCGACCGTATGAATCGGGTTGCGTCAAGCTGTGCGCCACCCAGTTTGCCCCTGGGCACTTCCGGTTGCAAGCGCCGTCCTCGATCGGAAGTCAGGTACCGTCAATTGACCAGCCGGCGGACGAAACCTCCATTCCGCGGGAGCGGGGCCCTGTTCCGTACCGAAGCCGCCCACCGATGCGGGTACATTCCGCCTTTCGCGGGGAATCGATGTTGGAAACTTGCGACCGATGGCCTTTTGTGCCTCAAGAAAGACAAAAGGCGGAAACTCGTCGTCGAGAGCTTCCGCCTGTGCAGGCTTTCAATCGATTCAGGCCTGGGCGGCACCGTCGGCGACGGCGGGCACGACCCACACCTTCAATTCGGTATCAACTTCGGGACCGAGGTGAATCTTCACCGTGTACAAGCCGAGCTCCTTCAGCGGTCCTTCCAAGCGAACCTGCTCGGGCTTGATCGAAACGTTTTCCTTCTTCAAGGCCTGGACGATCTCCGTCGCGCCGACCGAGCCGTACAGGTGCCCTTCCTCGTTCGCGTTCGCTTCGATGCTCACGCTCAATTGGGCGATGTTGTCGGCCAATTGTCGCAGCGAGGCGAGCCGCGCCCGCTCGATCTCGAGCAACTTCGCCTTGTGTTTCTCGACCATCCGCTTGTGATGATCGGTCGCGATCGTGGCGAGCCCCTGAGGAAGCAAGTAGTTGACGGCGTAGCCGCGCTTCACCTCGACCACATCGCCCACTTTGCCCAAGTGTTCGATCGACTGGACCAAGAGGAGCTGAACCCCACCGTTGGGCCCCTTGGGGAGTTTCCCTCCGCGAAGCCCCGATTTCTTCTTCCGCTTCGATTTCGGACTGGCCATGGTCACCCTCGTTGGTTTCATCCGACCACGCCCGGAGCGTGGTGTTCACTACATGGTTGTCGTTGGTTTGTACGTCGGTACGACGCGCTGTTCGGATCAGAACGGGACATCGTCGCCGAAGTCGTCGGCGAAATCGTCTCCCGGCGCTTCGCTTTCAGAAGGCATGGGCCGCGACGCACTCGGACGCGAGCCGCCCTCGTTGCGAGGCCCGGCCAAAAACTGCATTCGCTCGCCGACGACCCGCAACTTCGATCGCTTTTGGCCGTCCTGGGTTTCCCAGGTATCCAACTTCAGTCGACCTTCGATCAAAATCGGCGAGCCTTTGGTCAGGTACTCGCAAATGATTTCGGCCGTTCGCCCCCAAAAGGTGACGTCGACGAACGTGGCTTCCTCGATCCACTCACCGTTGGCGTTCTTCCGCCGGTCGTTCACCGCCACACCGATCTCGCACACGTGCATTCCGCTGGGAGTCGAACGCAACTCGGGATGCCGCGTCAGGTTCCCCACCAGGATCACGCGATTGTAACTGGCCATGTGTCGACTCCTTGCCCCACGTACACGAGTCGGAATGCACACCGCACGCGCCGATCCCGTCGATCAGGCGGTCTCGCCCTCGGTTTGCACGGCGGCGGCGTCGGATTCGAATTCTTCGGACGATTCCTCGCCGGCCGATTCCGGAGTTTCTTCAATCGCCTCGCCGGTGGCGTGTGCAATCAGCACTTCCACGATACGCGGATCCAATTTCACGAACAGGAACCGCAAGATTCCCGGGGCGTGGCGCAATTGCTTGCTGACCTCATCGAGCTTGCGCCCGTCGATCTTGAAGTAGGTCAGCCAATACGTGCCCTTACGGTGTCCCTCGATCGGATACGCCAAGCGGCGTTCTTCCCAAATGCGGCTGACGAGGAACTCCCCGCCGGCATCCTCGATCACCTTGATGAACTGTTGGACGACACCATTGGGGTCCCGGGCGAATTGACCGGAATCCAAAATGTACAAGCCTTCGTAGAAGTTCTGAGCCAAGACCACGCTCCTTCAGTGGCTGTACGCGCGTAACAACCGACTTTCGAACCAGGGAACCGTCGCCCCGACGGCGATCGGCTCGAACCAGTGATCTGTATCATCCCCGCGAAAAACGCTTTCGCGGCCCTCTCGTGCGAAGCGATCAGCCCGCCTCGCCACTCGCCGAATCGTCGCCGTCGACGTTCGCCGAGTCATCCGTTGTATCGATTCATCGCCTCGTCGATTCCGCGTTCCACCCAAGTAACGACCGCTTCGGCCGCTCTGGAGAACGCCGACTCGATGACGGGGCGTTGCTCGCTCGAAAAACGATCCAACACATAATCGGCCGCCTCGGCACCGGCCGGAGGCCGCCCGATGCCCACCCGCAGACGGGGAAAATCGTCTCTCCCCAACATGCGGATGATGTCGGCCAGCCCGTTGTGTCCGCCCGGGGAACCTTTCGGCCGCAACCGGAGTTTCCCTAGCGGCAAATCAAGGTCGTCGCAGACGACCAGGATATCTTTCGGCTCCAGTCGGTAAAACCCGGCGCAGGCCGCAACACTCGTCCCGCTCCGGTTCATGTATGTCGTCGGACTCAACAGCAGGACCTTCAATCCGGCGATCCGCGCCTCGACGGTTTCGCCGTGAAACTGCTTTCGAGGCTTTCCGTCGGCCCATTCCGCAGCAAGTCTGCGAAGTACTTCGAAGCCGACGTTATGTCGTGTACCCTCGTAGCGACGCCCCGGATTTCCCAACCCGACCACAAGCTTCATGATCGGCTCCCGCCCGGACGAACCGGCTCGTTCGCCGCGGGTCAGCCACGCCAGGAAACGCCGCAGCACGGATCACCTCGACCGTCGTTACTGGTCGCCCTGCTCGTCCTCCTCCTTCTTCCGACCGATCAATTCCGGCTCGGCGGCACCGGTTTCGGCCGCTTCTTCTTCCTCTTCGGCGGCCTCACCGGCAGCGTCGCAACTGACGACGGCCGTGGACGGATCGATATCGACCTTCGCTCCCTCGGGCAACGCCAAATCACCAATCGTAATGTGCTGCCCGATCTCGAGGTTGTTCACCTTCACGACAACTTTTTCGGGAATCGAGGTGGCCGGGCATGCCATCTCCAACTCGTGGAGATGGACCTTGAGCACACCACCTTCCTTCACGCCGGGAGCTTCGCCGCGAATTTCGATGGGCACGGTCACCTCGACCGACTCCCCCTTCGATACCCGCAAAAAATCCACGTGCAGAATTTCCAGCCCCCAGGTGTCCCATTGCACTTCCCGAATCACGGCGTCTTCCTGCACGCCGCCGTCGAGCCGGACCATACGCGAACCGTGCCGAACGGCCGCCTCCATCTCGGAAGCCGGAACCGACAAGGCGACACACTCTTGCTTGTGGCCGTACAAGTTGGCCGGAATCAAACCTCGGGCGCGCAAGCGCCGTGCGTTTCGCTTGCCGAATACGTTGCGAACCTCGACATGCAATGTTTCGCTCATGGGCTCCACCTGAATCAGCCGTTCGCACCGTGCGAAGGACGATACGCTCCCCCTCGACGGCACACTCAACGCCGTGCGGAATATCTACAAGATGCCCATTATCAGCCAACCGGCGGATCGAAACCAGCCCCACCCGGGCCCACAATCCCGACAACGAGCATCCATCCTGTTCACACTTGTGATTTCTCCTCCCAGAAGCAGCCATCCGCTCGGGAGTCGAAACCAGTGATTTTCACGAAAATCGAGAGAATTGCAAGCCCCACCGGCTCGGCAACAACAAGAAGCGACGAAACGCGTCCCGCCCAAACCGGCAAGGACAACGTTCTCGCCGCATTTTCTGCAGACTGCCGATCTATCGCAGCGTCTTACGAGGTGACCTCGGCGTCGGAAGAACGCTGCGCCGCCTGATGGACCGGAACGACGGATCGCGGCAACCGCCCGATCTCCCGATACGTGCGGAACAAGTGGCTGACCGACTCGTTGCGGTGGATTCGCTTGACGGCTTCCCCGAGCAAGTGCGAAACGGTCTCGACCCGCATATTCGGCAACCGTCGATCCGCCGGAAGCGGAATCGTATCGGTGACGACAATCTCTTCGACCTCGGCTGCGCGAAGCCGCTCGATCGCGGGACCGCAGAACACCCCATGCGTGGCAGCCAGATAGATTTTTGCGGCACCAGCCTCGCGGACCATCTCGGCAGCGCCGCAGATCGACCCCGCCGTGCTGATCATGTCGTCGAAAATCAGGGCAATCTTGCCCTTGAGATCGTCGCCGATCAGGTGGGCCTGGTGGGCCGTTCCCGATGCGTCGCGGCGTTTGTCGACGATTGCCAACTTCCCGCCGAAAGTCGATACGTGCATCAGCGCCCGCTTGATGCTGCCCGCATCGGGGCTGACGACGACAATATCCTCCATGGGATACCCCATTTCGAGGAAGTAGGCGTCCAGAACGGGTGCCGCATAAAGATGATCGACCGGGATATCAAAAAAGCCCTGAATCTGCGCGGCGTGCAGATCCATCGTGAGCACGCGATCGGCCCCGGCCCGCGTGATCAAGTTCGCCACCAGCTTGGCCGTGATCGGCACGCGACCTTCATCTTTGCGGTCCTGCCGTGCATAGCCGAAATAGGGAATCACCGCCGTGATGCGTTCGGCACTCGCCCGCTTGAAACTGTCGATCATGATCAACAGTTCCATCAGGTTCGAGTTCACCGGATCGCACGTCGACTGAACGATGAAGATATCTCGCCCGCGGACGTCTTCTTCGATCTTGCAGTAGATTTCGCCGTCGGGAAAATTCGTGATCGTGATTTTTCCCAGGGCCAAACCAAGGTATTCCGCCACGCGTTCGGCCAGAGGACGGTTCGAGCGACCGCTGAAAATCTTCATGCTGTTCGTGCTCGCCAACGGGGACATCGTCGGATAGCCGTTTCCGTTTTGCTCACCAAGGGAGTCGGCATCAAGGTCCGGAATCCGGGTTATTCTAACACACCGGAAAAGAACGCTTGCGGGAAAGAACGACGTCGCTGAGGTATTTGTCGGCGACACAGGAGGCCCCGAACACCGGCAACACCGCCGCACACGACGTCTTCGCCAGTGGTCATCTTGCCACGATTCGGCCGATCTTTCCAGATCTTGGGACCGACTTTTTGTTTTGCGCCTCCGCCATTTGCTTTTTCGGCACCTCGGTCGACGCTCGGTTGCGGCGGCATCGCCATCGACCGATCGGCGATCGGCGCATCTCGACGGCGGAAAATGAAAATCCGAGAAGCATCCTTTGCAAGGACACTTCTCGGACATCACGCGTTCGTAACGGTTTCGCCGTAGTGCGGCGGCCGGGTTGCTATCCGGTCGGTTACGGCGTCACGCCGGGCGCATCGGTGAGGAAGGCTCCATTGTCGGCAACACGGAAGAGCGGCCGAAACTTGGAGTTGATCGCCTCGATCGACGAACGGCCGGGGTACCACACCAGCCGGATGGCGACCGCCCAACTCTCTTCCTTCATGCCGTCGGCACCGGTCCCCTCGTCGGGGCTGAGGTAGGTCACGACGTTTTCCAAGGCCCAACTGGTTCCCAGGGGAATCGTCGCATCGGCCCCGAGCACGCCGTCGCCGTTTCCCGACGCACCGACCCACAAGCGACCTTCACCTCCGCCCGAAAAGTGTCGCCGGTAGAAGACCGCAAACACGTCGGTCGGCTCCAGCGGCGTCGACAGGCGATTTTCAAGATTGTCGACCGCCAATTGCCCGTCGCCCACGCCGTAAGCCCCGAAATAACCGATCTCGCGTCGGTCGTCGAGCCACAACGAAACTTCACTCCGGATCTGCTTCGCGTCGGCGTCGTCGTAGTAACTGTCGTGCATCCAGTCGAACACGACGCCCCATTGCAGTCGCGAACACTCGGGCCGATGGAAAATCCCGGCAGTCATGAAGAATTGCGTGCGGTTGGCACCCCAAACGGCGCTTCCATCAACGGCGGTCAGCGCGGCGTGACCGGGAAAATCGCTGTGCACGACCCGAGCCCCCACTTGGTAGCCGATTCCCCACGGATCCCCCAAGGGGGCACCCCAGTTCAATGCGTAGTTGAAACCGAAATTACCGTTCCGCCCCAGATCGGCCGGCCCTTTGAAGCCGTGGGCCCCGAAAGAAACATCGAGGTTACGATACCACCCACTGCACAACAGCCGCATGACCGGCCCGGGATAGTAGCACCCGTCCATCATCGGACCGCCATGCAAGGGGCAGGGACCACTGGAAGCACAGGCGACGCAATCGCCGGGCACGGCGCCCTGAACGACGTCGCCGGGTTGCAGGCCGTCGTCGACGATCGGCCCCATGATCTCGCCCTCGCCCAGAACGATCTCTTCGCCGTTCTCAGCGGCCGGGGTCGGAATCAGCTCCGGTGTCTGCTGCGACACCGTATGAACGTGGGCGCCGCCCACACGCGTCGTGGCCCGTGGGTTCTGGAAAAGCCAGTGCGTCAACGGCCCGCGCGACTGAGACGCTTGAGTTTGGGCTATGTAGGCTGTTTGTCCAAACGTGGGAACCGCCCAGACAGCCCCCAACAAGCCGAGTACCACCGCGGAGAATTTCAGGGAGGACATGTTCGACACCTCTCGGAATAGTCATCCATGCGCTTCGCCGAACCCCCCCTTGCCGTGGAGGGCGATCCGACGGGGTTTCGTCCGCCCGCACCAGCGGGCAAACCGTGCGCAGTCCATCTTGCCGAGAGATGTATCGAACCGAAGGCGGTCGATTCTTCCGTTAAAGTCGATATAATCCGCAAATTTTAACACGCCCCCGTCTTTCAGGGGGTGCGCCGCCGAGCGCTGTCAGGTCGTCGCAGCGGTGATTGCTTGGGCCAAGTCCTCCCAAAGATCATCCGGATCTTCAAGGCCGACCGAGATGCGAATCAGGCCGTCGGTGATACCGTGGGCCAGACGGTCTTCACGGTCGTAACTGGCGTGCGACATCGCCGCCGGTTGCTCGATCAACGACTCGACCGCCCCAAGACTTACGGCGAGTTGAAACAAACGGGTAGATTCGACGAGTTTCTTGGTCTGCTCGTAGGTACCGTCCAGCTCGAAACTGAGCATCGCCCCGAAACCGCCGTCCATCTGCCGCGCGGCAACGGCATGACCGGGATGTCCCCCCAACCCGGGATACAACACGCGGGCAACTTTCGGGTGTTTCAGGAGCCGTTCCGCCAGGACCGCCGCGCTGCGGCACTGTTCCCTCACGCGCAATTCGAGGGTTTTCAATCCGCGCGAACACAAGTACGCCTCGAACGGCCCCATCACCGCCCCGGTTGCATTCTGAATGAAGTAGAGCCGATCGAACAGTTCCTTGTCGCGAACGACGACGACTCCTCCGAGCACATCGCTGTGCCCGCCGATGTATTTCGTCGTCGAATGCATGACGATGTCGGCCGCCAATTCGAGCGGACGGGTCAACACCGGCGTGGCGAATGTGTTGTCCACTCCCAAAAGCGCCCCGTGGCGATGGGCGATTTCGGCACACGCGGCAATGTCGGTAATCGACATCAACGGATTCCCCGGCGACTCGATCCACACGAGTTTCGTCTGGGGGCGTTCACGCAGGGCCTCATCGAGTCGTCCGGTATCTTTCGTGTCGACCAAAGTGACGCCTATGCCCGCCGGTTGCAAGATTTTATGCAGCAACCGGTACGTGCCCCCGTAAATATCCTCCCCGGCAATCACGTGATCGCCCGGCGACAAGAGCATCATGGCGCCGTGGACCGCGGCCATTCCCGACGCGTAAGCCAGCGCTCCGCAACCGCCTTCGAGCGACGCGATGGTTTCTTCGAAACACGCGCGGGTGGGATTGCCGCTGCGGGAATAGTCGAATCGCCCCCATTCACCGGCACCGGGCTGCACATAGGTTGCGGCCGTGTAGATCGGCCGCACGACGGCGCCCGTCTCGGGATCGGGGCTGTTGCCCACGTGAATCGCTCGTGTTCGAAATCGCATGAGTCGGCTCCGATCGAATAATCGCGGCCCCGGACGTTTTGCCGCCGCGATCATACAACAGAATCACCGGAAGGCCGCGAATTGCCGGAGAAACGTCGTGCGGCACTTCGCTGCGCATCGCCGCCGGGCACAAAACAGTTCGCCGCGAAAATGAAAGCAATCCCCGCCTGCAACTCAAATTTGATCCAAAGCCTGGGCAAAGTCTTCGATCAAGTCATCGAGATTCTCGAGGCCGCAGGCAACGCGGATCATGTTATCGGGGATTCCCACGGCCAATCGCTGCTCGCGCGTGTGGCTGTGATAGCTCATATACATCGGTTGCTCGATCAGCGATTCGGCGCCGCCCAAGCTGGGACCGATGCGCGGAATCTTGACGGCGTCGATCACGCGGGCGGTGGCGTCGGCATCGGCATCCTTGACGAGGAACGTCACAAGGCCGCCGAAGCCACGCATCGTCCGTTTGGCGACTTCGTAATCGCGGTGACTCGGCAAGCCGGGATAGTACACCTTTTCGACCTTCGGATGGTTCTCCAGAAACGACGCCAACCCCAGGCCGTTTTCATTGTGTCGCTGCATTCGAAGCTCGAACGTCTTCAAGCCGCGTTGCAGCAGGTAGACGTTCATCGGCGTGCTGTTCGTTCCCATCACGCCGCGCAGATCACGCACCGGTTCGATTATCTCTTCGCGGCCGATCACTGCCCCCAGCAGCAAATCGTTGTGCCCGCCGAGATACTTCGTGCACGAATGCAACACGGCGTCGATACCGTATTCCAACGGCCGGACGTTGTACGGCGTGGCCAAAGTCGCATCGATCAGCGTTTCGACCCCGTACTTTTTGCCGAGCGCCGCAAACCGTTCGAGATCGACGACGCTCATGTGCGGATTGGTCGGCGACTCGCTGATGAGGATCCGCGTGTTTTCATTGATCGCGGCTTCCATCTTTTCGTAATCGCACGCGGGAATCTGATGCGTCTTGACGCCCAATTTCCCCAAGGTTTCTCGACAGAACTGACGGGTGCGGTGATAGCATTCGTCGAACAGGACGATTTCGTCGCCCGCTTTGACCTTCGCCAGCAAGTACCCGGCCACGGCCGCCATCCCGGACGAAAAAGTCACGCAGGCCTCGCCGCCTTCGAGTTCGGCGAGTTTCTTTTCGACGACCTTCTCGGAGGGATTTCCGTAGCGGCCGTACTCTTCACGTTCGACCTTTTCCGCGAGGTAATCGAGCACCGCGGCGGTGTTCTCGAAGGTGTAGGTCGCCGTTTGAAAGATGGCATCGGTCATCGCGAACCCCGGCTTGACGCGGGCTTCGCCGCCGTGCACGCACAACGTAGACAATCCAGGACGTTTCGGGCTTTGTTGGTCGGACATAGTTACTGCTGCTGTCGTTCGGAAGGTCAAAGGGCAAGCATCAGATGCCGGAGACGACTTTTCGTTTCGCGGCGCAGGTAGCCGAACTCTGCCCGAACCAAGAACGAAAAATCGCGACTCACCAAACCATGGGGCGGTCGCGATCGATTCGGCTCAAGTTGAGATCGTCACCCGATGGGACGACGATGGCACTTTAGCAGATTATGGCTGCAAGCGGCCGCAAATCCCATTAGCTCGCCATTCTACTCCGGCGAAGTCGCTGCGGCAAGCAACGCGGCCGGGCAAAAGCCGGCAAATCGATCTCCTCACCGCTCGACATTCGTCGCCGGCGGTTTCGCCGCAGAACCGCTTGGGCATTTGGCCAATCAATCCGGCCGGCTCACGGAAGGTACACGTTTTGGCCGTGTGCCGCCGCCCATTCGAGAACGGCCTTCAACTTGGGATATTCGTCGGGCGTGCTGTCGTAATATTCCGCCAACCCCCACGAGCCGTGGACGCTCCAACGGCCGATCGACGAGAAATTGGCGAACGTGCCGCCGCCGATCTCGGCCCAATGGTCGAGATATCGCTTGTACAGCTCACCCATCCGCGGATGTCGGTTCGCTGCGTGCATCAAGGCGGTCAATTTGTCGGACACCTCCCGATCTCTCACAAAGGCAACCATATGCTGACCGCCCTCGTAGGCCACCAGTCCCAGGCCGTACTTGTCGGCGATCTGTTTGTTCGCCTCCATCCACCGAAGGCTATCGGCAAACCCGGTCTGTTCGAAGGAATCGAGCAATTGCTCGACGGACCAGTCTTGCATTTCGTCGGCCATGTCGCCCAACTTGCCGCGTCCGACCGAAAACGACATGTACGGCGCAACGGCAAGCACGTCGGCATGTTCGGCCGCATTGCGAAAGCTCAAGATTTGTTCCGCCACATGCGTGTTGGCCGCTTGCGACGGCAAGACGCGAATCAGCCGTTCGTGGCCGCCGAACACGTCTTCCCAAATCTTGAAGATCTCGACCGACCGCACCGCCGTGTAATGCCATGCGGCTTCCCAAGGGCGGTCTTGCGGGCCCAGACCGAGGGCGATTCCCCGTTCGCCCGCGTAATGGTTCTGCGGAAACTGGCCGTTCCACACTTCGTTGGAATATTCGATATACACGTGCAACGACGGATCCAGCCGCTCGTGCACCATCCGGGCAAAGCGGCGGACGAACTCGTCGTCGGCCTTGTGCGGCATGCAGAACCACGGATCGGTCTTCGTGCGATTGCACAGGTCGATCATGAACTCCAACGCCACGCCTCGCTTCGAAAACGTGGCATGCTGCAACGTGGGCCGATCGTCCCAATGCTCGACTTCGGAACCGTTCGTATGCATCCAGTCCATGAAACGGAAGCACGCCATGCCCTGCCATCGACGCAAGAATGCGGGATGGAACGGGTTTTCCTGCCACGTGTCCTCGAATCCCGGCATGATGACGTGGATGTTCCGAACGTAATCGGCCGGATTCGTCTTGCGGATTTGCAGCGAGAAACCACCCCGCGACGCGTCGACTTCGATGACGATCTTGCCCGGCTCTTGCGAAACGATGCGTGCGTTCTTTGCAAAAGCCAGTTCACCTTCCCCGTCGTAAAGTACGGTATATCGGCCCGCCGGATAGTGTCCGCCCGCAATCGTGCAGAGCATCGTCTCGGCGTAGCATCCCGGTTCGAGACGTTTGACCCAGCCCCAACGGTCGAGTTCCAATTCCGGACCTTGTCCCCAGCCGGCCCCTGCCCGCTGACTGATCCAAGGGCGAGACATCCGAAATACGTCGACGAACGGCAGCTCGGTATTCCAATCGGCCGGACCGCTCAGGTTCATGCCGATTCGCGGTCGGCCGTAGACGAGCTGCTTGGCCTCGTCGGCCGCTGAAAGAACGGCGGGCCCGACCGCTACTGCGCACCAAAATGCCGCAACGATGAATCGTGCGTGCCTCATCGTTTCCCCTCCTCTTCCGTGGCTCTTGCAGGTAAAAAGCTCGTTTGCCGAGAACGGCGATCTCGAACTCGGCAATTCGAGTATGTTTCGCAGCATGTGCCGGGAAAAGCGCGTAGGCGAAAAACGGCCGATCGGCCGTGGGGCGAAGGTGGCTGGTGCCAATTGTCGAAGTTCGTGGAAGAAGGCACATCGGTGCGCGCGGTCGGCGCATTCGCCATCGTCCCGCGCGGCTCGCTCAGGCAAGCAGATATTCGGCGATTTGCCACAGAAGCACAATGCCGCCGACGGCGAACACCCAAGCGGCAAACCAGCGCAACCGCCCTCGCAGCAACCAGTCGATCACCCAACGCAACGCGGCCAGGCCGACGACGCATGCCACCGCCGCTCCGAGCACGAGCACCGGCACCGAAGTGTCGAGAGCCGGGCGGTCGAGCAAATCGAGCGATTCGATCAGCCCGGCGCCCGCAATGGCCGGAATCGCCAACAAAAACGAAAAGGCCGCCGCTTCTTCGCGTTTGAGGCGACAGAACAATCCGGCCACGATCGTGCTGCCGCTCCGCGAAATGCCGGGCAAGATTGCGATCGCCTGGGCGACGCCGATCAACAGGGCTTGGATGTAGCTCAAATCGCGGCAATCTTTGTCTCCGGCCGGTGCCCGCTCGGCCGCCAGCAACATCACGCCGGTTCCCAGCAACATCACTCCGGCGGTCAAGGCGTTTTCCAGCGGATCGAATCCCCAGGCACCGACGAGCAGCTCGCCCAGGAACTTCTTGTAGGCCACACCGATCACACCTGCCGGAATCGTCCCCACCAGCAACAAACCGATCGTTCGCCGGTCGCGGGTCAACAGGCCGACGATTCGGCGCCGGTAAAAAATGAGAATGGCCAACAACGTGCCGAGGTGCAAAATGATGTTGACGGTCAGTTTCTCGTGCAGCACTTGCCCAAACCGATCGAAGACCGCCGCCGCGATCACGACGTGTCCCGAGGAACTGATCGGCAAGAACTCGCCCAACCCTTGGACAACGGCCAAGACGAGAACTTCCACCAAATCGGCGAGCGCGTCCATCGAAACCATCCTCGCGGAAAAGCGGTCGAATCACCCAAGGCATGTGCATCGGCAATCGGCCGTCTCGAATCTGGAGAAAGACACCCCGCCTGCCTATTCCTTACCCCTCGACCAGCCCGAACCGTTTGCACGACCCCACCACTCAAGCAGTTTCCAGCCCGAGAACACGCCGGATTGAGGACCGGAAGACTGGATCATTCACCAGCCGCATGACGATATTCTGATCGACCGACCAGAGAAGATGGGAAATATAGCAAACAAGAACCAACCAAGCGAACATTTCGGAGCGGCATCTCGGATGTCGCGTGAGCGAGATTAGCCGGAAATCCCTTGCCGCCCAAACGCTGACGGAGAAGTGTTTGCGGGACAAGGGCAACGATCGAGCACATTGCAGGTTTCCACGGACGGGCAGGCATCTTGGTGCGGCAACCAGGAAACGCGACCATGCCCCTCACCAGCCCGTACATCCCGACGGCCGCCGGAGATCGACTCGATCCGCTTCCGCACTATTATTTGTTCGTCGATGTCGACCTGGACGGCGATCCCGGCCGATGGCGGTTCGTTTTGCGATCCCAAGACGGCTCGGATCGGTTCACGGCCGACGACTACGAACCCGAACTCCGCGGCGATCGGCTCGCGTTGTTGACGACCGTCCGAGGGTTGGAAGCCCTCAATTGCCCCTCGTGGGTGACCGTCGTCACCTCGAACCATTTCGTCAAAGAAGGCATCGCCGTCGGCATGGCGGAATGGAAGCGGGCGGAGTGGCGCTGGGAGCGTTTCGGCGAGTTGGTGCCTGTTCCCCACCGAGACCTGTGGGAACGACTCGATCGGGCAATGCGCATTCACCGCGTCGATTGCCGCACGTGGCGCATCGACCGGGCTCATGCCCAACGGCCGCGACCGCACACCGCCTTCCAAACGTCCCAAAGCGAATCGGACGGTTGCCGAACGCGATCGGGCTCGATGGGAGGGGTGCGTTTCCGCGTCGACCGCGCCCATCGACCGCGTCCCCACCTTGCGCATCGGTTTTCCGGCGTCCCGTTCGGTTCGATCGACAAGCATCACGACCGAACAGGCCGGCAGATGCTCAAGCCTTTCGTACACAGGTTGCGTGCGTGGTGGAAGCGGTGGACGGCGAACGAATACGTCCGTCGCTGGCAAGCCCTCACGCGGCGCTTGCTGGAAGACTGGGGGGTACTTCCCCCGCCCAAGGCTCCCCTGCCGCCGACGCGTTGTCGGTATTGAGCCATGGGGCATTTTCCCGCCGGATTCACATGGTGACCGGTTGCCCGGACATCCCTGACGAGCATATGCTACCTATTGGAATACTGGTCACCTGGGACTTTGAGGCAGGAAGCGAATTCAAGGAAAGACACGAATTTTAGGAGTTTTAGCAAGGACGACCGCGAAGCACAGATCGCTTCGGGACGGGCAGGATGGTCCGACTTTTGGGGTAGGAAACTCGACAGCAATGGAAGCAAACACCAAGGAGGTCCAGGTGCGAACCACTGTTCCACTTGAACATGTCGGCCAGTTGATCGAGGGGCGCCACGAAAATCCGTTTGAAATCTTGGGGCCGCACGTCGTCCGCGACGGCGACCGCAAGGCCGTGGCCGTTCGTGCATATTTGCCGCGATCGAAGCAGGCTTGGGTCATCGACCTGGCCCACAACGGGGTACCGCGCCCGATGCGTCGAATTCATCCGGCGGGCCTGTTCGAAGCGGTTTGTCCGGCGACGGAGGGCGATCCGCCCAAGTACCTCCTCCGGGTAGCGGAGGAAGATGGTAAGAGCATCACCATGCACGATCCCTACGCCTTTCCGCCGTTGTTGAGCGACTTCGATCGCTACCTTCTCAACGAGGGGCGGCATTGGCGTTGCTACGAAAAGCTCGGCGCCCAAATCCGCGAAATCGACGGCGTCCGCGGGGTGAACTTCGCCGTGTGGGCACCGAACGCAACGAGCGTAAGCGTGGTCGGCACGTTCAACGACTGGGACGGTCGCGCGCATCAAATGCGAAAACACATTCCCAGCGGTTTCTGGGAATTGTTCATTCCCGGCGTCAAGGAAGGCGATCTTTACAAGTTCCGGATCCGGCATTACGACCAGGTATTCGACAAGGCCGATCCGTTCGCCTTCGCCGCCGAAGTGCCCCCCGGCACCGCCTCGAAGGTCGCCGACTTGTCGCACCACCAGTGGAACGACGCCGAGTGGATGGCGCGACGCGCCGAGACCGACTGGTTGAAAGAGCCCGTCTCGATCTACGAAGTGCATCTTGGAAGCTGGCGACGCTCGCCCGACACGCCCCAGTTGTGGTTGGGCTACCGCGACCTGGTTCATCAACTGGTCGATTACGTCAAGGAGATGGGCTACACGCACATCGAGTTGTTGCCGGTGGCCGAGCACCCGTTGTCGGCGAGTTGGGGCTACCAGGTGACGGGCTACTTCGCGCCTACGTCGCGCTACGGGACCCCCGAAGATTTCATGTACTTCGTCGATTACTGCCACCAGAACGGCATCGGCGTGATCGTCGACTGGGTTCCCGCCCATTTCCCTCGCGACGCCCACGGCCTGCGACGTTTCGATGGTACCGCCTTGTACGAACACGAAGACCCGCGCCAAGGCGAACACCGCGACTGGGGAACCCACATTTTCAACTACGGACGTTACGAGGTCCGTAACTTCCTCATCGCGAATGCCTTGTTTTGGCTCGACAAGTATCACGTCGACGGTCTGCGGGTAGATGCCGTCGCCAGCATGCTGTACCTCGACTACAGCCGCGAACCGGGCGACTGGATACCCAACGAATTCGGCGGCCGCGAAAACCTTCAGGCGATCGCGTTCCTCAAACTGTTCAATGAACAGGTCCATCAGAACTATCCCGGCGTGCTCACCATCGCCGAAGAATCGACCGCTTGGCCCGGCGTGACGAAACCCACCTACGACGGCGGCTTGGGCTTCACGATGAAGTGGAACATGGGGTGGATGAACGACACCCGGTCGTACATGCACCGTGATCCGATCTACCGCCGTTACCACCACGACCAACTCACCTTCAGTCTGATCTACGCGTTCCACGAAAACTTCGTGTTGCCGCTGTCGCACGACGAGGTCGTCCACGGAAAGGGATCGCTACTGGATCAGATGCCCGGCGACCTGTGGCAAAAATTCGCCAACTTGCGTCTGTTGTACAGCTACATGTGGACGCATCCGGGCAAGAAGCTGTTGTTCATGGGTGGTGAGTTCGGCCAATGGGCCGAATGGAACTTCGACAAAAGCCTCGATTGGCATCTGCTCCAGTGGGAAACCCACCAGGGGATCCAGCGATGCATGGCCGATTTGAATCGGCTCTTGCGCAACGAAAAGGCGCTTCACCAGCAAGACTACGATTGGCACGGATTCCAATGGATCGACTGCCACAATTGGGAAGAAAGCACGCTCAGCTACATCCGCCGCGCCGAAGATCCGAGCGATTACCTCGTAATCGCGTGTAACTTCACGCCCGTCCCGCGGCTGCAACACCGCATCGGCGTGCCTGAAAATTGCTGGTACCGTGAAATCTTCAACAGCGATTCGGAGTATTACGGCGGCAGCAATCTGGGGAACTTCCCCGGTGTGCAGGCCGAACCGCTCCCGTGGCACGATCAACCGGCGTCGATGCAAATCGTATTGCCGCCTTTGGGAGCCGTGATCTTCAAACCCGAGCGCAACGGGTAGCGTATTTGTCGGAACCTCTTCGAGCGGGCAAGGCCGGTGTCTTCGCCCGCTCGTTCTTTTTTCGCACTCGTGAGAAACGCCGCCGCGGCAACGCGCATGTTCCCCAAAGAGCCGAAGTTGCCGGGCGGTCGGCGGGACGCGCCTTTCGCGCAGCCGCTGCGCGGGCTCTACATCTTGCGACACGATCGGGTAAGATGGCGAAATCGCTCCCGGGCGGTCGGCCTCGGCCGCCGAGACGTATTCCCTGCGATTCCCGTTGCCGAGTCGATGTAGTCCCCATGCTAAACGTTACGCGTCACCTCACCCGATTCGCCGCCGAGATACCCGATCGCACGGCGGTCGCCGAGCCGATCGGTCCCGACGTGGGAAAACGCGACGACTACCGCACGATCGACTTCGGACAACTCGAAGAAGACAGCAACCGCATCGCGTCGGGCCTGTGGAAACTGGGGGTCGAACCCGGACATCGGTTGGCGCTGTTGGTGCGGCCGGGAATCGACTTCGTCACGCTGGTGTTCGGACTGTTGAAATCGGGAGCCGTCACGATCCTGATCGACCCGGGCATGGGCAAGCGAAACTTGATTCGCTGCCTGGCGGAGGCCGAGCCGGACGGCTTCGTGGCGATCCCTCCGGTTCATGCCGTGCGCTCGGTTTTGCGGGGTCGCTTCCCCCGCTCACGATTCCACGTCACCGTAGGAAAACGTTGGTTTTGGGGCGGCGTCACCCTGGATCAACTGAAAAAGATGGGGCGTCCGGAGCTTTCCGTCGCACCGACGGAGCCCGATTCGCCCGCGGCAATCATCTTCACCACCGGCAGCACCGGTCCACCCAAAGGCGTGTTGTACACCCAGCAAACATTCGACAGCCAGGTCGTGCAGATCCGCGACCATTACGCGATTGCCCCCGGCGGCACCGACGTCCCCGGCTTTCCGCTTTTCGGCCTGTTCAACGCCGCGATGGGCGTCACCACGATCATCCCGCGGATGGATCCCACGCGGCCTGCGCAAGTCGATCCTCGAAACATCGTGGCTGCGGCGAGGGCATGGGAAGCCACCCAAATGTTCGGCTCGCCAGCGATGTGGAACCGCGTCGGGCGATATTGTCGCGAGCACGACATTCGACTCGATTCGGTTCGGCGAATCTACTCGGCAGGCGCCCCGGTCCCCGATCACGTGCTCGAAAACATGACGGCCTCGATCCACCCCGAGGGCGAAATGTACACGCCGTACGGAGCGACCGAGGCCTTGCCCGTTGCGTCGATCGCCGCGAGTGAGGTGTTGGGCGAAACGATCCACCGCACGCGCGAAGGGGCCGGCGTGTGCGTCGGTCGCCGCTTCCCCGATGTTCGATGGCAGGTCATCCGCATCACCGACGAACCGATCCGCACTTTGGCAGAAGCCGAACCGCTGCCGCCGGGTGAAATAGGCGAGCTGATCGTCACCGGCCCGGCGGTCACCCGCAAGTACGTCACCCGTACCGACGCCAATCCGCTCGCCAAGATTACCGACGGCGACGCAATCTGGCACCGCATGGGCGACGTCGGTTACCTCGACGAAGACGACCGTTTTTGGTATTGCGGGCGCAAGGCTCATCGCGTGGTCACCGCGACCGAAACCCTGTTCACGATTCCCTGCGAGGCGATTCTCAACCAGGTTCCCGGCGTGTTTCGCAGCGCGCTTGTCGGCGTCGGGCCGCAGGGCCGTCAGGTCCCCGTTGCGATCATCGAGCGGTCGTCGCCCCGTGAATCGGGTATTACCTCCTCCGATCGCGAGTTACTCGAAGCCGTCGCCCGCGCCGCCGACGGCAAGGAGAAAACGCGCTCCATTCGCCGTTTTTTGATTCATCCCGGTTTTCCGGTCGATATTCGCCACAACTCGAAGATCTTCCGCGAACAACTTGCCGAATGGGCCGCGAAGCGTCTGGACAAAGCGTATCGCCGCGACAAAGCGACCGACTGATCGGCAATCGCTCGAGCGAGTGAACCTCCGCCGACGGTAGGGTCGGCGGTAGCCCCACAAGTGACGAGCGATTACATTGAAGACAAAGAGAAGCCGCCCGGTTGCGGCACGTGGCGCCTCATCCCTCGGAACCCTTCTCACGCGACGAACAGGACGATGGCCGGCACTTGGTTTCTCCGACAGCAGGGCAATCCCCAGGTCTACGGACCGATCGAGGCTGAAACGTTGCGTCGATACGCCGACGAAGGTCGCGTCCGACCGGGCGATATGGTCGCCCAATCGGCCGAGGGACCGTGGTACCCGGCAGAAAAGGTTCGCGGCCTGTTCGACGAGGCGAAGTCGACATCCACCTCCGCCGGAACCGCCGCGCAACCGCCGGTCGCCAAGCCGCTGGAAGCCCCGCCTGCGGCCACGCGTTCGGTCGCATCCCCGCGGACAAAAGCACCAAGTGCCTCGAAGGAAAAACCGCTGACTGCCGACGATTTCGCCCGTCGTCGTCGGCTGCGTCGCCGAAAACAAAAGACACTCGTCGTAAGTGGACTGGTGGGGCTGGTCATCGGAGCGGTGATTTTGATCGTCGTGCTGATTCGGCCGCCGGTGCAATCGTCTTCAACGTCGTCTCCGACGGCGCAAGCATCCGCCGAGCCGAACGTGCCGGATCTGCCGATCGACAGCGACGGCAAACCGATCCTCGACGAATTGGGTTCCGAACTCGGCGTTTCCACGACTGCGGTGAGCACCTCGCCTGCGGCCCCCGGCGGCGACGAACTCGATTCGGCCCGACAGGCCGCCGCGGCCTTCGGCGGTGAGTTTTCGAAGCTGAGCGACGAAACCGCCGCGGCCCGCGTGCAGATCGTTTCGGCCGAAATCGGACGCGTCCGCGTCGAAGCCGGAGCGACCACCGGTCACACGGCCAATCCGTACTTGATTCTTCGCATGGAACTGACCAATCGCAGCGGCGACAAGCCGCTTTCGTATCGGTCATGGTCGCTCAGCGGCAACGAGATCACCGTCACGCAACGCGGCGAACAACCGCTCAAACAAAAGGCTTTGCGCGGCATGAAGGTCGTGGGGCAACAGGCCCAAGGCACGATTCCGCCGGGAGACACGATCGACGAAGTTCTCGTGTTCGAGCTCCCCGAAGGCGTTACCGATCCGGCCGGTTTGAAAGACCTCGAACTGAAACTCCCGGCTTCGGCCTTCGGCGAAGAGGGCGAATTTTCGCTTTACGTGCCTGTCTCGCAGGTAAAACTCGCGCCCGATATGGAACCGGACCGCCCGGGCCTGATGCGTCGACCGCAGGCCGACGAAGCAGCCGTTGCGGAAAAGCCGAATACGGAACCGACCGCGAAGCCGAAAGACGAACCTGAAGAGGAATATGACGAAGCCATTCCGATTCCCGGCCTGGAAGACGACCAATCGGCCGACCCGGGACCGGGATTCTCTGACGACCCGGAATTGATGAAGCGGTTCGAAACGATCCAGCAGGAGGAAGACCGCCGGACCGGGCGTGCTCCGCGGAGCACACCGCGTCGTCGCCCTTGATCTCCGTCGCTGCGCGACACATTTCATCGGCCTGAGCCGACGGCTACAATCACTTTTCGAGATCGGGCGTCGCGCTTCCTCGATGGCGCGGCTACCGTCTTTGTTGCTCCCACCTCGTGCTCGATCGGATCGACCCGTGAGCGAAAAGAAAATCCTCGTCACCGGTGCCACCGGCTTCCTGGGAGGGGCCTTGGCGGCTCGTCTCAGCCGCGAAGGTGCGCCCCTTCGCGTATTCGTCCGCCGCATTACGCCGGCCGTCGAATCGCTCGACGCTGAAATCGTCGTCGGCGACCTGCGTGATCGCGAAAGTCTGAAAAAAGCGACCACCGGCGTCGAAACAGTCCATCACACCGCGGCACTGCCGGGAATCTGGGGGAGATGGCGAGATTATTACGAAACGAACACTTTGGGCACGATTCAGTTACTCGACGCTGCACGCAGGGCGGGCGTGCGCCGGTTCGTTTTCACCAGCAGTCCCAGCGTGACTTTCGACGGATCGCCGCAAGAGAACGTCGACGAATCGGCCCCCTATCCGAGCCGGTGGCTGGCACACTATCCGCGCTCGAAAGCCCTGGCCGAGCAAGCCGTACTGGCGCAGCACGGAGAAGACGGTATGTCCACTTGTGCCCTACGCCCCCATTTGATTTGGGGACCGGGCGACCGGCACCTGATCCCTCGCCTGATCGCAAGGGCGAAATCCGGCAGGCTTCGCCGCGTGGGCGACGGCTCCAACCTGATCGACAACGTATACATCGACAACGCCGTCGAAGCGCAGCTTGTCGCCGATCGAGCGCTTCACGAACGCCCCGAGCAAGTCGGCGGTCGCGCCTTTTTCATTTCCCAAGGTCGGCCTGTGCGATGCTGGGAATGGATCGACGAAATCCTCGCGCTGGCAGGCGTTCCACCGGTCCGTAAATCGATTTCGCTTTCCACGGCCTATCGGATCGGGTACGTCTGCGAATGGATCTTCCGCCTGCTTCCCAAGCACATCGAACCGCCCATGACGCGATTTCTGGCTCTCCAACTCGCCCAACCACACTATTTTGACATCACAAACGCGAGAGAGTGCCTCGGCTACGAGCCGGTGGTCTCGCACGAAGAGGGCATGCAGCGTCTCGCAAAGTGGTTGCGCGAAGAATGATCATGGTAAGGGCAGCCTTTGAAGCGGGCTGATCTGCCCTCCGTTTGGGGGCGCCGCGCGATCTTGCGTGGCTTGCCTTCCCCTCGCGAAACGGGTAATCTCTAAGTTTCTGTCCATGCGGAAACTGAAAGACTATGACACGGAATCTGGACGATACGCAGCGGGTAGTCATCACCGGTGTCGGGCTCACGGCGCCGAACGGGAACAGTCTGCGCGAGTATCGAGAGGCCCTACTTTCCGGCAAAAGCGGCGTCCGCGATTACGAAATCCGCTATTTCGGCAAGACGGTCGCCGGGATTTGCGATTGCGACGTGTTGCGGTACCAGCGCCGTAAAGAGGTACGACGCGGAACGCGAGCAGGCAGCATCGCCATCTACTGCGCGAACGAGGCGGTTGCCGACGCCGGAATCGATTGGGAAAACGTCGAGAAGCACCGCGTCGGCGTGTATTTGGGCATTACCGAGCACGGCAACGTCGAAACCGAAAACGAAATTTACGAACTAAAGCAGTACGATTACGATACCAGCGTTTGGTCGCATCATCACAACCCGCGTACCGTAGCGAACAATCCGGCCGGTGAGGTTACGCTCAACATGGGCATTACCGGCCCGCATTACACCATCGGAGCCGCCTGCGCCGCCGGAAACGCCGGAATCATCCAAGGCGTTCAAATGCTGCGGTTGGGCGAGTGCGACTTAGCCCTCTGCGGCGGGGTTTCCGAAAGCATTCACACGTTCGGAATCTTTGCGGCATTTCATGCCCAAGGGGCGTTGGCATCGCACGAGGATCCGACCAAGGCATCCCGACCGTTCGATGTCGATCGGAACGGTATCGTCGTCGCCGAAGGAGGATGCGTCTTCACTCTCGAGCGTCTGGCCGACGCAAAACGCCGCGGGGCACGAATCTACGGCGAAGTCGTCGGCTATGCGACCAACAGCGACGCCACTGATTTCGTCCACCCCAATTACGAGCGACAAGCCGAGTGCATCGAAGCGGCACTGGCGAGGGCGGGATTGTCGCCCGACGATATCGACATCGTCAGCACCCACGCGACCGGGACGACCACCGGCGACATTCAAGAGGCGATGGCGATCCGGCGAGTCTTCGACGGCAGTCGCAACACGTACTTCAACAACACCAAGAGCTTCATCGGTCACGCGATGGGGGCGGCCGGAGCCTTGGAGCTGGCCGGCAATCTGCCCGCCTTCGAAGACGGCGTCGTTCACGCAACGATTAACCTGGATCGACTCGATCCCGAATGCGAAATTCCGAACTTAGTCGCACGGGAACCGTTCGAAAAAGGAAAGGTCTCCACGATTTTGAACACGTCGTTCGGCATGCTGGGCATCAATTCGGTCGTGATCGTCCAAAAAGTCTGAAACGTCCCGTGAGGACGTTAGGCGGTTTGAAACGTGAAACTTGCCCTCCCGCCGCCCGACGGCGAGAGGATACCTGGGACACATCAACCTGATTGGGAAGCCACGTGGAGTGAATGCGGCATGACGAGGGAAGAAATCCGACAAGCCATTATCGATATTCTCGCCGACATCTCGCCCGATGACGATCTCGATTCGATCGACGACGCCAAGCCGTTGCGAGACCAGCTCGATATGGACAGCATGGACCTGTTGGACATCGTGCTGGCCCTGCGTCGGAAATACCGGATTCAGATTCCGGAAGAGGACTA
Organism: Thermostilla marina; assembly: GCF_054657455.1. Taxonomy (NCBI): domain Bacteria; kingdom Pseudomonadati; phylum Planctomycetota; class Planctomycetia; order Pirellulales; family Thermoguttaceae; genus Thermostilla; species Thermostilla marina. The sequence goes on from NZ_BAAHYR010000001.1 coordinate 4,358,478, forward strand.
TCCGAAGCTGGTCACGATGAACAGCACGATCGATTACCTGGAACCGCTGATGAAGGATCTTTAGTACGACCGGCTCGGTCGGCGTCGCCGTTTCGACGTGCCGCCGCGTCGAGCCCGTGTCAGCCACCCGTCCGCCAGATGAACGACCGCCAGGTTACTTCCGCCGATTGCGACGTGCTGATCATCGGTGCCGGACTGTCCGGCTTGGCGGCCGGAATCCGGCTCGGTCTATTCGGAAAGCGGGTCGTCCTCTGCGAGCGGCACTACACGATCGGCGGTTTGAATTCTTTCTACCGCCGCAACGGCCACGATTATGAAGTCGGCCTGCACGCCATGACGAATATTGCGCCGCGAGAAGACCGCGGCGCGGTCCTCTACCGCACGTTGCGACAACTCGAAATCGATCCCGATGCGATCGGATTCGTGCCGCAGCGTCAATCGGCGGTCGTGTTCCCCGACGCTCGATTGACGTTCTCCAACGGTATCGATCGCTTACGGTCGTCGATCGCCGAAACCTTTCCCGACCAGGTCGCCGGCTTCGATCGGGTGGTCCAAGCGATTCCGCGGCTGAAGGGCATCGACGCGGCCGACTCGCGATCCGCCCGCGAATTCCTGGCCGAGCACCTGTCGAATCCGCTGCTTTGCGAAATGTTGTTGTGCCCCTTGATGTACTACGGGGCCGCGACCCCCGACGACATGCCGTTCGGCCAGTTCGCAATCCTGTTCCGCTCGATCTTTCTGGAAGGGATGGGGCGTCCGGCCGGCGGCATTCGCGGCCTGTTGAAGGTGCTGATCGAGAAATTCCGTGAAACCGGCGGCACGTTGCGGTTGCGATGCGGCGTCAAGTCGCTGATCGCCGAAAACGATCGTGTCACGGCCGTGGAGTTGGACGACGGTACGACGTTACACCCCCGCAAAGTGCTTTCGTCGGCTGGCGGGCCGGAGACGTTCGATCTCGTCCGGTCGATCGAAGATTCCCCGATCGCGCAGGCGTCCTCTCCCCCGCGGCCGGGGGCACTATCGTTCTGCGAAGCGATTGCCGTCTTGGATCGAAGCGTGTGTGAGATGGGCCACCAAGACACGATCATCTTCTTCAATCGCGACGACCGGTTTGCCTATCGTTCGCCGAACGACTTGATCGGCACGCGCAGCGGCGTGGTGTGTGTGCCCGATGCATTCCAACAACGCGATCCCCGGTTGGAACCGATGGTTCGCGTCACCGCGTTGGCCGACTACGACCGCTGGGCCGCGTTGGACGAAGCGGCCTATCGGCGGGCCAAAGAAGAAGTCTTCGAGCAACTGATGGAAGTCGCCTCGCTATACGTTCCCGACTTTTCCGAACACGTGATCGACCGCGACTTGTTCACGCCGACGACGATCACCCGGTACACGGGACGTCGGCAAGGGGCCGTATACGGGTCGCCCGACAAACGCCACGACGGCAGCACGCCGTGGCGCAACCTGTTGTTGTGCGGAACAGACCAAGGTTACCTGGGCATCGTCGGCAGCATGGTCAGCGGCGTCGCCATGGCCGCACGCTGCATGGTCGATGAACCGGCTTCGTAAACATGTACGCGAACGCTCGTCGAAACAGCGGTTCGACAAGCGACCTACCGAGGACTCCTCATGCCGAAAGATTTCCTGGCACACGTCAAACCGAACTACGACGTCGTGGTCATCGGCTCGGGCTTGGGCGGCATGACCGCAGCGAACATTCTGGCTCGAGCCGGATATTCGGTGCTGTTGCTCGAACAGCACTACAAGTTGGGCGGGCTGGCTACCTGGTTTCGGCGTCCTAAGGGCTACATTTTCGACATCTCGTTGCACGGCTTTCCCGTCGGCATGATCAAAAGCTGCCGGCGCTACTGGTCACGTGAAATCGCCGATTCGATCGTCCAGTTGAAGCACATCCGCTTCGACAACCCCATGTTCCGACTGGAGACGACCTACAACCGGGAAGATTTTACCCGCCTGTTGGTCGAACGGTTCAAAGTCGATGCCGATCGCGTGCAGGCGTTCTTCGACACCGCCCGCAGCATGAACTTCTACGACGACAATCGTCGCACGACCGGTGAGTTGTTCGACGAGTTCTTTCCCGGCCGCGAAGACGTCGTCCGCCTGCTGATGGAGCCGATCACCTACGCCAACGGTTCGACGCTGGAAGACCCGGCGGTCACCTACGGCATCGTTTTCTCGAATTTCATGTCGAAAGGGGTGTTCACCTTCCGCGGCGGAACGGATCGCTTGATCGGTTTGATGCAACAAGAGTTGAAGGCCAACGGCGTCGACATCGCCATCAATTCGCCGGTAGAACGCATCCTTGTGGACGAATCGCCCCGCCGCGTGCGGTCGGTCGTCGTTCGCGGCCGCGAAATTGCGACCAAGGCGGTCGTCTCGAATGCCAATCTGTTGCGAACGATCTTCGAAATGGTCGGCGAATCGCACTTCGACGAATCATTCATTCGCGAGGCGCAAGCCGTGCGTTTGAACAACTCCAGCACGCAAGTCTACATGGGGCTGAAGCCGGGAGTAATGCTCGATGAATCGCAGTGCGGCGACTTGTTGTTCACCTCGACCGCCGACCGATTCGAAACCGAGTTATTGCTCAGCAAGAACGTCACCAGCCGCACATACTCGTTCTACTATCCGAAAACACGCCCGGGATACGATCGCTGCCTGATCGTGTCGAGCACGAACGCCCGCTACGAAGATTGGGCTGATCTTTCCGAAGATGCGTACCGAGCGGCGAAGCAACGCCTCATCGACGAAACGCTGGACCACGTCGAACGCTACGTGCCGAATATTCGGCAAAAGGTCGAAGTCGTCGAATGCGCCACACCGCGGACGTTCGAACATTACACCGGCCATCTGGCCGGCGCCAGCTTCGGAACGAAGTTCGAAGGATTGGCGGTCAGTCGCGGGCTGCCTCGACAAATCCGCGGACTCTACCACGCCGGCAGCGTGGGCATTATCATGTCGGGCTGGTTGGGGACGGTCAATTACGGCGTCATCGTGGCGAACGACGTCGATGCCCTCTTGATGGAACCTTCGGCCGCCGCGTCTTGACCTCGGCCTGGATCGATTCAACGGACGGCAACCGGCATTCGCCGGCGTCTTCTTCGGCACTTCACCCATCGGCAAGACCATGCAACGTCAGGAAATCGAGCAACGCATTCCGCATCGCGAGCCGTTCTTGTTGGTCGACGAAATCGTCGAACTTACAGAAAATCGGATTCGCGGCGTCAAGCGTTTCACGGGCGAAGAGTATTTCTTCGCCGGACATTATCCCGGCAACCCGATCGTACCCGGTGTGTTGTTGTGCGAGGCCGCCATGCAATGCGGCGCGATACTGCTGGCTGGCCTCGTCGATTCAGGGAACCACAGTGTCCCGGTCGCTACGCGAATGAACAACGTGCGATTCAAACGAATGGTCAAACCGGGCGACACGATCACACTCGACGTCGAACTCGACGACCGCGTCGGCAACGCGTTCTTCTTGACGGCGAAGGTTTCGGTCGACGGCAAGACGGCCGCGCGACTCGAATTTGCCTGTACGCTGGCACCGTCCGACTGAGTCGGCCGTAGTCAAAAACGGCAGCCGCACCGCACGACACATCTGGAAGCGAAGAGAGCCATGAGCAATCCCGATTACCTCGGCCTGCAAGGTAAGAAGATCGTCGTCTTCGGCATCGCCAACCGCAAGAGCGTGGCGTATCACATCACCAAGCAACTCGAAGAAGTCGGAGCCGAGTGCATTGCCGTGGTTCAAAACGAGGCAATTCGCGAGCGGGTCGCGAAGCTCCTGCCCAACACCGAGATATACACCTGCGATGTCGAAGACGAATCGCAAATCGACGCCGTGGCGGAACAAATCGGCCGCCGACACGACCGGCTCGACGGGCTGGTCCACTCAATCGCCTACGCCGACTACTCGGAGGGAATCCGACCGTTCCACGAAACCCCCAAGAAGGCCTTTCTCCAGGCGATCGATATTTCCTGCTACTCGTTGATTCGTATCAGCAGGGCGTTCGCGCCGCTTTTGGCAGAAGATGCCTCGGTCGTCACGATCTCTATTTCGACGACCACGATGGCAAGCGAAAGCTACGGCTACATGGCTCCGATCAAGGCCGCGTTGGAAAGCAGTGTCGTCTTCCTGGCGAAGTCCTTCAGCCGTTTTTCGAAAGTGCGGTTCAATGCGGTTTGCCCCGGTTTGCTCAAGACTTCGGCATCGGCGGGCATTCCCGGCTATCTCGATGCCTACTTGTTCGCCGAACAGATCATCCCCCGCAAAGAAGCCGTCCAAACCGACGAAGCCGCTGCGGCGGCCGTGTTTCTTCTCAGCCCGCGGGCGTCGGGGATCAACGCGCAAAAGATCGTCGTCGATGCCGGAATGGCGATCAACTACTTCGATCAAGAAATCGTCAAGCGGGTCGTGAACGACTGAAGCGGCAACGTCACGGTTCACCGGCCGGCGCCAAGCGAGAATCGTGCGTTCGCCGAAGCTCGCTCGAACGGATGTGCGCGCCGTTGATGTCCGCCTCGAGCGGAGATCGCTGCCATTGGACACCGAGCATCACGACGTTGATTCCCGAACCGATCCCCAACAGGGCCGTTTTGTCGCCGCGTTGGAGGTGCCCTTGTTCGATCCCTATAGCCGCGGTCGTCGGCAAGGCCACCGATCCGGTATTCCCCAACCACGAAAGCGTTGAAAAGTCGGCGTCCGGGTCCAGTTCCAGCGACTCGAAGAGCAGCTTCTGATGAAAGCGTCCGACCTGGTGACAAAACGTCTTGTCGATCGAATCGGGGCGCCAGCCCAATTCGTCACGAAAGGCGGCAAACGCCTTCACGGCCGTGGCGATCCCTTCCTGCATCAACGTCTCGGAATCGGTCCACATCAGCAAACCGGCTTCCGCGTCGTCGTTGTCGGCAACCGTCTCGTCCCTCGCGCTTCGGCACAGATGCGACTGCTGCGTGTTGGCCAGCCAGGCGCCGCCGAGCAAGCGATTTCCCGTTCGGCTGATGTCGCGATGGGTAAGCAATATCGCCGCCGACGCCGATCCGATCGTCAGCGAGGCAAAAGCCAATTTCGCCTGTTTGCGGGTAATCGTGGTATCGCGATTCAACCGCTCGATCGTCGATTCGAGCAAGTGCCGACTACTTTCGGTGCCGACCACCAACCCCGCCTCGATTTGCCCCAGCTCGATCAGTTGAGCCACCTGGAGCACGCCGTTGAGTAACCCCAGGCAGGCGTTCGACAGATCGAACACCAGGCATCGTTCGGGCAAACCCAACGCTTGGTGGACCCCGCAGGCGGTCGCCGGCTCGAGGTAATCGCGACACACCGAGCCGTGAACCAACGCGCCCACACGGTGAGGATCGAGCTTCGCCTGCTCCAACGCCTTGCGGGCCGTGATCGCGCTGATGCGTCCGGGCAGGGTTCCGCGCGGCCACACACGGCGTTCCCGAATCCCCGACATGGCTTCCAGCCGCCCCGGCGGCAACTTCAGCCGATTGTAGGCGGGTGCCAGGCGGCGTTCGATTTCTTCCGAGGTGACGACTTCGTCGGGAAGCGTATAGCTGATCGCCTCGATACAGACGTTTTCAAACAGCATGGATGACTCGTCTAAGTACGTCGAATGCCGCCGATTCGTTACCGAATCGGTTCGAACGAACTCGGCGGAAGATGAGCGTATTGTCGGTCCCACGTCACGGCAAGCCGGTACGCGTCGCAAACTCGTAGGATAGCCGCAGGAACACCTGCCGTAAAGCCGACGGGCCCCCAAGCTGGTTCCCGCCTTTCAAACAATCGACTCGACTCGCCTGACGAAAAAAACAATCGGCCGTCGAATTGCGGCCGAAATTGGCCTGGACAACCACTGCGCCCGCCCGCAAGTTTTCCTCACACGTCAAAGACTACTGTAACTTCCTAACCGTCAAGCAGATACGTCACGAGCTCGCCCCCTAGATCGGGTCATACTCGGCGAAGTGCTAGCACTGATTGCACCACAACAGGTTGCGGTCTTGAATAATTCTCGATCAAAATATGCACCATCCTTCGGGAAACGAGGACTTCGGCGTAAACTGCGTACAGTCATCGGGTCACGCGGGCGAGCGAGTCCGCGTAAGATCTGACTCAGCCAACGATAGGGATGTCGTGACAACCGGGTGAAGAAAACACACCCGGCGGAGGGTGGGGGATGACGCGAAAGGACTCCAGGGATGGATGGTTCTCCTCCGATTCCTTTCGCGCTCGTCGCTATTCGACTCAGTTCACCGATTCCGCTCAACTCTCCCACCCGACCTGTCTTGCCACAGCCCAACCGGTCGTCCAGCACGTTCCCTCGTTGGTCGAGTCGCCCTTCTTTACCGGGACAATGGATGTGTCCCCCAGCGTAAGGAGATTCGACTCATGTCGCAGCGACTGGTCATCGGCCTGAACATGGATTATTGCCCTGCTCGCCAGAAAGACGGAGAGGCTTTCGGATACCTCAGCGCCGGGTATTTCGATTGCGTCATCCGCGCCGATGCGATTCCCCTCATCGTCCCGCCGTTGGTCGATACCGACGACATCGACCAGATTCTCGACCGCGTGGACGCCTTCGTGATGATCGGCGGAGCCGATCTCGATCCTCGCCGCGACGGGTACGAAGTGCACACCTCGATGAAACTGCTCGATCCCCGCCGTGAAGACTTCGACCGCGTCTTGATGCGCCGTATCGCCAAACGCCGCATTCCCGTGTTGGCCATCGGGGCGGGCATGCAATTGCTGAACATCACGATGGGCGGTTCGTTGAGCTATCACATCCCGGAAGACTTCCCCAACGCGATCCCGCACTTCGACCGCATGGACCCCTATCACCGCCATAGCCTGACGGTCGAGCCCAAGTCGCTCGTCGGCCGTGTGTACGGCGACGGAGATATCCGCGTCGCCAGCCGCCACCACATGGCAATCTACGAGGTTGCCGAGGGCTTCCGCGCCACGGCCAAAGCTCCCGACGGAATTGTCGAGGCGATCGAATTCGAACACCCCGACTGGATCGCCGTGGGAACGCAGTTCCATCCGGAATGCAACGCCGCCTCGGCCTTGGACATGCGAATCTTCGAGGAGTTCGTCGAAGCCGTCCGCAAACCGGCCGAAGTCATCCGGATGGTCGCTTGATCCTCGTCGCGGCCTCGTCGGCCGCCACGATCGCAACCGTCGTCCGCCTGGGCAAGCGGTATACTATGCGCTCGGCTTGCGGGCACAGACGACCGCGTTCATTCCCTCGTCGGGAACCTGCAACACGACGTTCGTAAACCCGGCCTGTTCCAGGTCTTCCCGGAACTCGTCGAAGGTGAACGTATCGCCCGAGGCGGTGTTCGCCAGCATATTCACGGCGAACATCGCCCCGACGGTCGGGTGCACGCGATCGGCTTGCATTACAATGTCGCGAACAGCGATTCGGCCCCCCGGCGTCAACGCTTCGAACACCTTGCGGTACAGCCGCCGGTTGTGTTCGCGCGAGTGCATGTGCACGATTGCGCTGACCCAGGCGAAATCGCCTCCGGGCAGCGGATCGCAATAGAAGTCGCCGGCGACCAGCTCGACACGATCGCTCATTCCCTGCGATTCCACACGCCGCCGCGCCTCGGCAATTGCGTGCGGCAGGTCGAAGATGACGGCTTTCGCTCGAGGGTGCGCCCGCAAAAAAGCGAACGTCCAAGTTCCCGAGGCTCCCCCCACGTCGATCAAACGTTTGAAGTCGAGCGGCGCCAGCTTGGCGACCAGCTCGTCGGCCACGTCGCGAGTTACGACGTCCATCGCCCGAATGAACGCCCGGCGGTCGGCCTCACAGCCGCGAATACTCGCCGTTCGCGGCGCCGGTATGCCGGCTCGCACCGTCCACGCGAGTTGACTCCACCCCCGCAGAATATTCATGCGGTGCAAAATCATCGGCACAACGCTGCGAGGCGACTCTTCTCGTAGATACGGGCGAGAATCTTCGGGCACCAGGTAGCGTCCGTCCGCCGCCTTGTCGAGTACGCCCAAGGCGGCCAGCGCGTCGCACAGAATTCGCAAACCGCGACGGTCGGCAGCCAATCGCGCGCACAACGCGTCGAGCGTCGTGCCTGCCTCGTCAATCGCGTCGAACAATCCCAATTCCGCCGCAGCCCCCAGCACGCACACGGCCTGGTAACCCTCGGTCAACTGCAAGATTTCATCGCCGGTCATCGCGGACATCCTTTCTTCGGCATGTATCGTTTCGACAAGGGGACCAATTCGCAAATCCCCTGTTTGCGGATTGTGAGCGAAGCGTCTCCAGCATGCAATTCGCTCGATGGGTTCACACGCTCGGCGCGCATACAAAACGGCAGCCGCAACGGCTTTTCCGCAGCGACTGCCTTGCGATGGGCATTCCTGAAAGGTATTGCGTCTTCGAACGTCGAAAAGACGTTTCAGCGGGGCTTTTCGACGACCGTCTCGTTCACGATCTCGAGATCGCGTCGCAAGTCGGCCAGGCTTTCCTGGGCCAACTGCTTGTGGAAATAGCTGGCCACCTTGCCCCGAATCACCAGACGATGACCGTCGCAAACACAATCCAGTCGGCGAATGGCCGGATACGAACTTTTCCGGAACCGTTCGCGAGCGAGCTTTTCCACTCGCCGCGACGGGTCACAGATGGCCGTCGCATTTTCGATTGCTTGGGAGTAATACATCTTGCCGTCGTCACTCCATTGAGTTGCCAGGGGGAAACAATCTTCGATCGTAGGGGGAAAACGTCGACCCGCGAACTGAACCGAGCCGACCGGCAGTCCTTCTGCGGTCGAGCGCGCACGCCGAGCGGATCAAACACAAGGTGGAAACGCTTCGACCGGCGGAAATCAGGCCGGCGCCGCGGCCTCGGCTCCGGCTTGGTGAGCATCCTCGAGCCGGATCAGTTCGGTAATGATCGGCGTTCCATTGGGTAACGGTTCGTGAGGCGGAATTCCCTTGAGTTCCTTCAATCGTGCGATGATCCGCCTCCTGCCCTCTTCTGTTTGAAGCTCCTGTCGAATTCTTTCACGACGCTCTTTGAGTGCTTCGTTCATCACCACACCTCCACACTGGAAGCAAGAACAAAGCGCCCGCGAACAACCGTGAAAACGAGGTATCGTACCGGGCTCGGCACCAAGCAACAAGGGGCTTGCTGCCGATTAACCGAATTCAAACAATCCCGATGCCGACAAGTCCTCCTTAGATTTCGCAGACTTTTCAACCATCAAACTCAATGCTCGCAACCGGATTGGCGGCCGGGGCATCGAATCATCTCATTTGGATACGTCGGCCGGTAGACTGGAGAAAGATTAGTACTGCCGCCCCCTATTTTGGGTGTATTGGCGGTGGTGGTCGCTTTCGTCGCGGCATTTCCGATTCAGCTCGACTATCCGGACCCTTGCCGCCGGAGCGGGACCGCGAAAACACCTGTTTGCCGGTACTACACCGGCGAATCTATACTCGACAGTCTCGGCTGTGGGCGATATTGCCGGCCTCACCAAGTTCGGTCGAAACCATATCGTGCTCTTTTTGCCTCGGTTTCCTTGCTCTACGAAACACCCCACCCATGCGCTACACGCCTGCTGTCGTCGCCGTTTTTTGCGTTGTAATGCTTGTAGCGACAGGGTACAGCGAAACGGTTCGCTGGAACGTCCAAGCCCGGTTCGGGCTCGACGCGGCGGGGCTTCAACGGGCCATCGACGCCGCCGAGGCCCACTTTCGCAAGTCGCCGAACGACATCGTCGTTCTCGAACTGGACGCCGGGCGCTTCTTGCTGGAGGATGCCGGCGCCCGCAAGGGCACCCTCGATCTGAGCGGCATCGAACCGGGACCGCATGGGCGCCTGATCGTTCACGGAAAAGGGATGGAGAAAACGACGCTCGTGTTTGCCGACAACAAGCACGCCTTGTACGGACGGAACGTCTATCGGATCACCTTCGCCGACATGCATATGACCCGCGACCATTACACGGTCAGCCAAGGCATCGTCGTCGACGTCGGCCCGGGCAAGGTCGTGCTCGACATCCAAGACGGCTTCCCGACGCCGCAGGCCATCTTCAATCCGTTAAGCGACCAAGGCCGTTTTTTGCAACGCTATACGAACAGCCGGACCGATCCGCAGATCATCCAAGAAGACAACGCACAAATCCCCTGGACGCATGCCCGCCGTCTTTTCGGAAACCGCTGGGAACTCACCCTCAAGCCACGCAAGCTCGCTCCCGGCTACAAGCCGGGCGACCTGATCGGCATCAAATCGAAACACAGCCAAAGCAACAGCGAATTCGACGGTCAGGCCTATTGGTTCTACGGCGGGGCCGACTTCCGCTTCGAACGCGTCAAATGGACGCACAAGAGTCGCGGCGTGTTCCGAGGTGGATTCGAACACGTCCAAATCGTCGAATGCGTCATCGATCGAGCGCCGCCCATCGAGGGCCAAACGCCGTGTCTCGCAACGCCGGGCGGCGGACCTCAAATCGGACAACCGAACGATCCGCCCACTGCGGGCCACCTGGTCGCGAACTGCCGGTTCATCGCCACCGGCGACGATGCGGTCGCCCTATTCAACGCGACCGGTACGATCCACGGCTGCTTCATCCGCGATTCGTTCGTGCGGGGAATCTTGGTGTCGAATGCCCCGCAAACCGTCCTCGAGAACAACACCGTCCTTCGGTGCCCGATTCAGGTGAGCAAAGATTGGCGATTCCACCCGCGTCGGCCGACAACCGCGGGTTTCGAGGAAAATTAAGACGTCACTCGAACGGCCAAGCGTCGCCCAGTGCGTCGCGTTGCAACGCGGTAAGTCGCCGGATGCCTTCTCTCGCCATGCTCAGAAGCGAGGCAAGCTGCGCATCGTCGAAGGGCATCTGTTCGGCCGTACCTTGGATTTCGACGAAGCGTCCGCCGCCGGTCATGACGATGTTCATGTCGACCTGGGCGTTGCTGTCGGCGGCATAGTCCAAATCGAGAACGGGCGTTCCGCCGACGATTCCCACACTGACCGCTGCCACCGAATCGACCAGCGGCAGCGTTCCCTGGGCGAATTTGGGCAACGATCGGAGCGCTTCGACCAAAGCGACGAACCCGCCGGTGATCGCCAGCGTTCGCGTTCCACCGTCGGCCTTGACGACGTCACAATCGACCGTCACCGTTCGCGGGCCGAGAGCTTGAAAATCGACGACCGCCCGCAAACTGCGGCCGATCAGGCGTTGGATTTCGATCGAGCGGCTGTCGACTTTGTCGCGTTCACGTCGCTTGCGGGGCGAGGTACTGCCCGGCAGCATCGCATACTCGGCCGTCACCCAACCGGCACCAAGTTCTTCTCGCCAGGGAGGCACTTCGTCGGCGACCGAAGCGGTACACAACACGACCGTCTCACCGGCCGAAATCAATACGCTGCCGGGAGCGGCCGAAGGAAAGCCTCGTTCGATCCGGACCGTTCGCAAATGTTCCGTATCGCCCATTGCCTTCCCTTTCGTCGTTCACTGCACCGCCGACCGCCTGCGACGGTTCACTGCGAGGCCAGCAACCAAGCCAGAATACCTTTTTGGACGTGCATACGATTCGCAGCCTGTTGGACGACCACGCTTTGCGGGCCGTCGATGACTTCGTCGGTCACTTCCTCGCCGCGATGCGCAGGCAAGCAGTGCATGAAGACGGCGCCCTTTTGCGTGTTGGCCATCAATTTTTCGTTGACCTGGTACGGGGCGAAGTCGCGCAGCCGCTTCTCTTTTTCGGCTTCTTGGCCCATGCTCACCCAGACGTCGGTATACACGACCAACGCATCGCGAACGGCCTCGGCCGGATCGTCGAATTCCTCGAGTTCCAATTGCGGCACCGACGTTTTCAACCGGGCCTTGAACGCCTCGTCGAACCGATACTCGGCGGGGCAAGCCATAACCATTCGCATCCCCAGCTTTCCGCACGCCAAGGCCAAACTGCGGGCAACGTTGTTCCCGTCACCCACCCAGGCCAGCGTGTGACCTTTGACCGAACCGGCGATCTCGCGAACGGTGAACAAATCGGCCAACGCCTGACAGGGGTGTTCGACGTCGGAAAGCCCGTTGATGACCGAGCATTCGGCGTAGCGGGCGACCTCGACGATCGTCTCGTGTTTCTTGGTTCGCATCACAATCCCGTCGACGTACTGGCTGAGCACGCGACTGAAGTCGGCCATGCTCTCACGTTTGCCGAAGCCGGTATCGTCGGCCAAGAACAGCGTGCTGCCGCCCAGATGTGCCATGCCCGCCTCGAAACTCACGCGCGTCCGCAACGACGGCTTCTCGAACAACAGGGCCAGCACCCGATTGGGCAAGAGCGGCTCCCGCACGCCTTCGGCGAGCTTCGCTTTCAAATCGGCCGAAATGGCGAAAATGCGTTCGATTTCGGCGGCCGAAAGATCATCCAACGAAATCAAGTGACGCGGCGATTTCTTCTCGGTCATGGCTTTGTCGACAGGATCACTGTTAGGACACGGCGGACATCCCGAAACGCTCAGCCGCAGCGACCGAGCACATCGGCGAGAATGTCGCAGCCTTGGTTCACTTCGTCTTCCGTCATCGTCATTGCCGGCAACAAGCGCAATACGGTCCCCTGCGTGCAATTGATGAGGAGCTTTTGCTCCATGCACTTTTGCACGATGGGAGCCCCGTCGATATCGAGCTGGATGCCGATCATCAGGCCGAGGAGGCGCACTTCACGGATGTAGGAAATCTTGTCGGCCAGGTCGTTGAGTCGTTCTTGGAACAACGCGCTGACGCGTTTGGCATTTTCGAGCAGGCCTTCTTGTTCGATGGTTTCGATCACGGCAATTCCGGCCGCCGCGGCGATCGGGTTACCACCGTACGTCGCGGCATGCATGCCCGGTCGCAAACTCGGAGCGATCTCGGGGCGTGTGAGCATCGCAGCCCCCGCCAGGCCGCCGCAAATCGCCTTGGCCAGGGTGATGATGTCGGGTTCGACGCCGAAGTGCTGGTAGCCGAACCATTCACCCGTTCGTCCGCACCCGGTCTGTACCTCGTCGAACGCCAACACCAGGCCGTGTTCGTCGGCGAGTTTCCGCAAGCCCTGCAAGAAACCTTCCGGCGGCAGGACGACACCGCCTTCGCCCTGCACCGGCTCGACCAAGATACCGGCCGTTTCGTCGTCGATCGCGCGGGCAACGGCGTCGAGATCGCCGAACGGGCAGTAGACGAAGCCGGGCACCAGCGGCTCGATGCCGTCGTGATACTTCGGTTGGGCGGTCGCCGAGGTCGATCCCAGCGTGCGGCCGTGAAAACCGCCGGTAAACGTAATGATCTTGTACTTCGATTTCGGCGTGTGCAGCCGAATCAGCTTGATGGCGGCCTCGTTGGCCTCCGTTCCCGAATTGCAGAAAAATGCTTTCGCGCCGAAACTTCGCTCAGAAAGCAGTTCGGCCCAGCGTCCTTGCTCGTAGGTGTACCACGTATTGGGCACATGAATCAGTCGCGCGACCTGCCGTTGCACAGCCTCGACGACGCGCGGCGGGCAATGCCCCAAAAGGTTGCATCCCCAGCCGGGAAAGAGATCCAAGTAACGGTTTCCCTCGGCGTCCCACACGTACACGCCCTCGCCTTTGACCAGCGCCACGGGAAACCGGCGATAGTTCGGCACGAGGTGCTTTTCGAACAGCCCGATGATCTCTTGTGACGACAGCGAGTGCGATCGGCTCATGGATCTCGTCCGTTTTCGGTTTTACATACAATCGACAATCGGCCGGCGAAACACTGCATCTACAACGCTGCATCTTCGGGAACGTCGCGAACGATTTCCGTTCCCACCCCCTTGCTCGTGTACACTTCCAACAGCAGCGAGTGACGCAACCGCCCGTCTACGATGTGGATCTTGTTCACTCCTTGATCCAGGATGTCCAAGCATGCCTGAACTTTGGGAATCATCCCCGACTCGATCACGCCTTGCTTGATCAGCTCGCGGGCTTTGGCAGCGGTCAGGGTGTGGATGAGCGTATCGGGATCGTCCTTGTCCATCCGCACGCCGTTCACATCGCTCAAAAACACGAGCTTTTCTGCCGCAAGCGCTTTGGCGACGGCCATGGCCGCGGTATCGGCGTTCACGTTCAGTTTCGTCCCGTCGTCGGCCAGGCACATCGAGGGGATGATCGGGACGACACCGTCTGCACACAACTCGCGAATGGCATCGGCATCGACGCGGGTGACCTCGCCGACGAATCCCAAGTCGACCGGTTGGCCGAATCGGTCCCGCAGGTCGATCTTTCGGCCGAACAACACCGGTTTCGTGCGAAAGTTCAGCGGCTTGGCGCGGCCGCCCAAGTCTTCGATCTGGCGGGCGAGACGTTCATTGACCTCCTGTGCCAAGACGCGCTCGACAATCTCGAGCGTGGCCTGGTCGGTGTACCGGCGACCTTCGACGAACCGAGCATTGATGCCCGCCTCCTTCATGGCACGGCTGATGGCGGCCCCGCCCCCGTGGACGACCACCGGTTGCATGCCGACGGTCTCCATGAACAGGATGTCCAACAGCAGATGCGTCATGGCCTGGGCGTCTTCCATGACGCTGCCGCCGAGCTTCAATACGGTAATCTTGCCGCGGAACTGGCGAATCCACCGCAACGCCTCGATGAGCACGTCCGCCTTTTCGATCGCCTTTTCCAACGAGAAAACCCTCCGCTTTCGAACCGGCCGCCGAATCGTCGCGGCCGAACGGTCGGTAAACAAGCCGGACCCCACAACACTCTCCCGAAACGAAACATCGACCGGGCCGGAAAACAAGAACGACCCGGCATGCGCGGGCCGGGTTCGTGAAAAAACGCTCGATCCCGAAAACGAACCGGTCGAGGGCCTCACCCCGCAGGCAAGCCCCCGACCACGTCTAATCCACTTCCGGGAAACCCGATATTTTCGGCAGCGACCTTGCGGTTGTCAACTACCGGTCACACCACCCACAAGAGGGAGAATCATTCCTTCGGCCAGTCGGCGAGCGGTTGCAATCGCACCGTCTTGGCGGGTATCGGTCTCGCCGAGAATCCGACCGCGATGACGACCGACTCGCCCGGGTCGTCGATACGGACACCCAGCTTCGTCACCCCGCGATTCTGGTTCTGCGGTTCCGGCGGCGTGCACGGCAGCGTCGTAAAGCGGGCATCGGCCGGGGCGAAGACTTTCGCGTACAGTTTCTTTCCGTCGAGCGACAAGACGGCCTCGCTGCCCTCCAGCGATACTTTCGCCTTCGTGTGCGCCTGCCAAACGATCTCTTGTCCGTGCGTGTCGACGACTTCGTCTTGCACGAGGACGTCGCCGGTCCGGTCGAAGATACGAATTCCGCGCTGAACCTTCTTCGCGTTCGGATACGCCGACGATAGATCGATTACCGCCGAAGAGCTTGCGGCGTCGGAATGGAAGGCGACGATTTCGCCCTTCCCCTTGGGGTTCTGGTTTTCACCACCGATCACGAGCGTATTCTGCCCGATCGTCCCCAAGCGGTAGTAGGTCCAACGTTTTCCACCGAAGTAAGCCGGCAGATTGTAGTTGTCGGAACCGAGGTCAAAAATCCATCGCTCGCCGATCATGTCGAGGACGAACATTCCGGCTTCGAGATGACTATGATTGACGGCGTTGCTGCCGCCCTTGAAGCCGACGAATGTGTCCTCGTCGTCCCAACCGCTGCGCAAGAGGACGATCCCCGCCCGCTTGAACCAACAATCGGCAGGCATGTCGCCGAATCCGTTGCCTCGCGGATCGTACCACCACAAGTGCCAGGCCGTCTTTCCGCCGATGTATTCCCGTTCGTGCCAGGCATACACCGGGTTGTCGAACCGACGGGCGAGCCAGAACATGCACGCGGCCGAACCCGTTCCCTCGTGGCCGTCGGCGAAATTGAACGACAATTTCGTCGGCCCGACGAGCTGGATGCGAAAATCACCGGCGTGGTCGAAGCCTTCTGCATTACTGAGCCCGAAATCGGTTCCCAACGCCGTGGTCAGCCCGGCGAGGAAGTAGACCGTGTAACGCGTTGCGTAGTTCCAATAGCCGGGCCCCTCATCCCAAGCACCGTCGGGTGCGTAGGTGGCCATCGCCTTGGGAATCGAATGCAGCGCCTGGTCGAGAATGTAAGCTGCCAACTCCGGTTCTTCGTCGGCAATCGCCAAGGCCCCGTTACCGATCCCGCCGTTGCACACCTGGTTCCAGTTGTAGGCGGTTTGCGTCCACCACGACTTCTTTTCGTAGATCTTGCGGGCTTCGAGCAGCCCCTTTTCGACGATCGCCTTGCGAATCGTCTCGCGCTGTTCCGGTGTGAGCACGTCGTACAGCCAGTCGTAGCCGATCGCCAGGGCGTTGGTCATCTCGGCCGTATCGAGGAAGTGCGACGGATTCCAGTCCTTGAACGAAGCGGCCGTCAGCATCTCGCGGATCGCCCGATCGGCGTACTTTCGATCGCCTTCGATTCGGTAAACGGTCGCCAGCGTGACGACGCGGTCCAGGCACCGACGACTTTGCGTGAGCAGTCGCGGTCCAACCAACTTGTGTTCGATGGGTGCGGCGGTCAGCATCGCATCGGCTTCGCGTTTGACCGCAGCGTAGATGGCCTGCGCTTTGGGATCGGTTTTCAAGGCACGTTTCAGGCGGGCTTCTTCCTCGGGAATTCCGATCAACCGAGGATGTTCCTTGCGCAGCGTTTTCAAGACCGTTTCGGCGGTCGGCAACCGCAGCGAGTCATTTTCGGCACGAACCGGATGGGGCGAAACGGCACCGCACAACATGCAGGCAACAGCGACACCAAGCAACACTTTTCGCGGCATAATGATTCTCCATTGGAGGTAGGCGGGTCGATTCGGCGGGAACGGCCGGGCGATCGTCACTTCGCGAGCCGACCGCCCGGCGTCGTAGGTGCAGGAATTCCTTCGCGTCGAACGACGGTGCGAGGTCTCGATGCAATTGGTTCACAGGCCCCAGCTTGCCAAAACACGGCGACATCGAGCGGGAATGTCGAAACCGTTTCCCCCTTCGCCGCCTTGCTCGACGACCAACCATTGCGCCCGGCCCACGGTCGTCGCAAGCCGCACAAATTGTCGCAGGCGGCCGCCGTTTTCAGCGAACGTCATGTCGCCGAATTCTTTCAGGTGGACGCTCTCGGATCGCCCCGGGAACAACTTGATAATGTCGAACGGATCGCCGCCGCCTGCCGCGCAGTTTCCGCAATCGACCTGCATGATGATTTCGGGCGACAAACGACTGAACAAGTGCACCCATTTCGGCTTTCCGTCGATCAATTCCATGTCGAAGGGATGGCAATGGTAGCCGATGCGGATCTTGTCGGGTGCGGCCTTGTCGGCGGCATGTTCCAGGTAGTCGGCGTACTTCGCGATCGAATCGAGATCGGCCATCTGCTGTTTTGCCGCGGCCACGATCACTCGAGGATTTCCCAGGATGTGATTCACGTCGATCGTGCCGGTCAGTTTGTCGTCGCCGATCGCAGCAACCGACACATGCATCCCGCAGCAGACCAGGCCGAGATCGTCCAACAGCTTGCGAAGCTTCGGGGCCGTCCAATCTTGATAGACATTCGGTCCGCCCCCGTAGCCCCAAAATTCGACGCCGGCATATCCGGCCTTGGCGATCGCTTCGAGGGTGCCCGGCACATCCTTGGCGAACTCGCCGCGGACGGCAAACAACTGGATGCCCACCTGCGGCTTGGCCGCTTTTGGTTTCGCTTTCTTCCCGGCCTCCGGCGATTTCTTCGGCCGTTTCGCATCCTCCTCGGCCGAAGCCCATCGACCGCCCACGAACACACCGGCAGCGACGGCTGCGGTTCCCAAGACGAAATCCCGACGACGTTGATTCATCGTGTCGACCTCCTCGCAAGTCGTTTGGCGTTGACCTACCGATCTGCCACACCCCCGTTGCCGACGTCGTCGGCCCTTTTCCCGTGCCTGTAGTTTGCTTTCCCCGACCGGTTATTTCCACTCGTATTTCCAGTCGCGCGGCGGGATCGTCATCGTCGTGCCGTCCAGTGCGACCTCGGCTGATGTGTCGTTGAAGTTCTCGACCACCCAACTGCCGTCCGCAAACAAGTAGAGCCCGACGCCGTTGGGCGCCGAAAACGACCGGCCCAATGGCCGAAGCAGAAATGCGCGCAAGCCATCCAACCGCGACCGATCCCAGTCGAGCAAGTCTTTCGGCTTTCCGCCCACAGGCACGATGCGCACGTTCGGGCGGTTCAAATCGACCCGGCCTTCAAGCCGGCGGGCGAGCCCGTCGGTAACGGCGATCGGTATCCCGCGTTCGACCAACCGAGCGAGTTTTGTCGCGCAGTCCGGGTCCTTCATCGCGTGAACGGTGAACACTGCGGCCTGAGCATCTGCCGGAAACTCGTGACAGGGAACCAGCGGCAACCCCATCATGCCCAAGTAATCGAAAATCCGTTGTTCGTCGAAAGCATCGGCGTTGACGGGCCGATACGCCGCGACGCCGACCGGCGTGCGCTTGCGGACTTCGCCGCCGACGCGAATCAACTCGGCAGCATGCCGACGGAAGGCGACGATATCTTCCGGTCCGTGATCCCGATGGAGCGCCCCGTAACAAAACAGCATCGACTCGGCCGCGCCGCCCAACACCGTTTGCCGGGCCTGCTCGATATAGGTCGCCTCGGTCGTTCCCAGCGGGTCGAACCATCCGCCGCCGCATTTGTCGCCGCCGATGCCGCCCAACCAACGCATGAGGAAATACGCCCCGTACTGCACGTGGCCGCCCCAACGCGGATCGTCGTAATCACGGGTTTCGGTACCGACCCATATCTTGTCGAAATCGGCGGTTTCGCGGGCAACCTCGTATCCGCGCTCGTGGAACCGCTCGTACCACTGCGGATATTTGATGATGACGACCACATCGGGATTCACCGCTTTGGCGGCGGCCAGAATCTTCTCTTGCGAAACGCGGACCATGAGCTCGCAGCGATAGTCGGCCCATGAATCGCCCGCCACGGGATAGGTATTCTTTCCGACGGTGACCGTCCGCGCTTTCCTTGCTCGATCACAATCGGCGCAAGCGCAGTCGGTAAACCAAAAGTCGTCGATCATGATCTCGTCGAAAATCGCCGCCGTGTAGCGGAAGATTTCGGCGATTCGTTCTTGCGTCGCCGAATCGGTATAACACGAGATCAAGTTCCAACCGGTCGACTGCTTGCCGACGATCGTCGTCGTCACGCAGCCGCACACTTCAAAACCGGCTTCCCGGAACCGATCGCGCGCGTGAATCAATAGCTCCCGCGGAGCCTGATAATTGCTGCGAAAACTCTCGATGTAGACCTTTGTAACCCCCGTGGCCTTGCACCACGCGATCGCCTCGTCGATTGCGGCATCGTCGCCCAAAGAATCCCGCACGTCATGTGCGGTAAACAAGGTCGAAAATCGATGCTTCGCCGCATTCTCTTTCGCGTAGGTCCACAGATCCCCGTCAGCGGCACAAGCGTGCGTCACCCCGATTCCGCAGATCGCCCAAGCCACGAAAATGCCGTGCACTACCACGTTTCGCAGCAAGCTCCCGAATCTGCCCGCCACGAAAGACGGCCCGGAATGCAGAAGGCGAAAATACAAGGACGGTCGCATGGGAAAAGCCTCCTCTCGGGGGTGAGGACGATTACAAACGGTAGGAAGTCGGCGGAGAGCCGAACGACAAAGGCATTTCATAGCTGCGGGCGGATCGCCGATGCCGTCGGCCGGAGGATGTGCTATTATGATCACCGTCCGTTGCCGGGTGCAATCGATTGCCGTCGCAAACCGGCGGGAATCGGCCTTCCCGCAAACACCGTCGCCAAGCCGGAGTGCCGATGGACGTGGACAGCGAACATCCTGCGCCTCGTGTTCTCGTTGCGGTCGCCGTCGTCTTCATCGCGGCGGTATTCGTTCCGTGGATTCGCGGCGCTGGATTCGTGTGCGACGATTGGATGGTCGTCGCCTCCGTTCGTGACTTCCCCAATCCGATTACGCGGTACCGCGAGTGGTTTCCCTTGTTCGCGGCGCGCCCGCTTGCGCCTGCGGTACTCGTGGGCGTTTCGACGTTGTGCGCCCCTTTCGGCGCCGGGCCGCAGGCCTACGCGACCTTCCTGGTCGGGGCATGGCTTGCAGCCGTCGCCGTAACGGCGGTCGTGTGGCGTCGCGTTGCGGGCCTACGACCGGCCGTAGCGTTCCTGATGCTTGCAGCCGTCCCGTGCATCGCGTCGACGCTTGTATTCTCGGTGTGCATGCAACAACTTGCCGCGTGGTCGATGCTCTTGTGGGCGGCTTCGCTTGCCTTGACGATCCGCGCCGCGGGGAGCCCTCGTAAGTCTACCTTGCTGTTGATCACCGCAAACGGCCTCCTGTTTGCCGGGCTGTTGATCTATGAAATCTTTTTACCGCTTCTGTTATTGAATATCGTGTTGCCGTACCGGCTTGGGGCCGTTCTTCCCCAAGATGTTCCCGAACCCGCGCGGCGGAACGCATCCGGGATACCGCGTCGTTTCGTCGTGCGTTACGTGCTGCCTCCGTTGGGCGTCGTCGTTGCCGCGGCCGTTTACCAAAAAGGGATTGCGCCTTTGGTCTGGTCGGATATGTCGCGGCTTCAGCCGGGCGGTATGGGCGGGGTCGTTCGATCGAGTGTGTATTGGCTATCGCTGATCGGTCAAATTCCGTTGCTCTTGGCCGACGGCCTGCGCCGTCCCGGCTTGCTGAGGCATGGGCTCGTTGCCCTGGCCCTGACCGCCGCGATCTGTGTGCTGTTGCTCCCCGCTCGCCGGATGAATGCCCGAACGAAGCGCAAGACATCGTTACCAAAGGGCGCCGCCCCAAAAGAGAAGTGCACACATCAACGAACCAATGTTTCGCACTGGACTCCAAGCCGATTGGCCGCGTTGTGCACGGCCTGTCTCGTCGCTTCGGCCGGATTGTTCGTGCTTTCCGGCAGTTATGCAGTCGTGTACGGCTACGACAACCGCAAGCTGACATCGTTTTGGGTCGCCTTCGCGCTTTTGGCTTCGTTGTTGGTATCCCGGAATAAGCGCGACCTTGAAACCCAGTCCGCAACCGACGCAAAAACGCACCGCAGCGATCGTTTTGTGTTTCGGCTGCGGTGCGGTATATTGGCGGCGCTCGTGGTGGCGGCAACCCAATCGTTTCTCGTCCAACGAGACAATTATCTTGCCGGGTGGGAACTGCAACGGCGCATCTTGGGCGAGTTTCAGCGGGTGAGCACCGCGGGCAATCTGCCGGAAGGAACGACCATTCTCGCAGCCGTTCCCCCGGCCGTTCCGACGAATTACAACGACGAATGCGTCTTTACCCGCCCGTGGGATTTCGGGAATGCTGCCCGATTGCAAACCGGAGGCCGCGTCGCCTCGGCAGCGCCGATCTACCCTTGGTTGCGAACGCAAGGACGGATTCACCTCGAAAACGAACGGGTCGAAATCGACGGACTCTGGTCGGCTTCGCTCGACCGGCCGTTGTGGTATTTCGAATTCGACGAACGAACCGCAACGGTTCGTTTGGAACCCATCCGATCGCCGGAAGAACTTCGCCGTTGCCTCGATCGAGCGACCGGCGGGAAGGTCAACGTCGTGCCGACCGGTTGGGCCAAACGGTTCGTCGAGGTCGGCTCGCGATGGGTTCGCACGGAGCTGCTCGGCCGAGACGATCTTGAATCGTCGTGGTAAACCGATCGGCGGAAACCGAGCCGATCACAACGCTGTGTGGTAAGGAGACGCCGCGATGCGCACGATGTCCAGCTTTCAAGCGTCGGAATTCGATCGTCGTCTCGCCGCAAGGATGCCGGGTCGATTACTCATCGTCGCGGTCGCCACTTTCGGCCTCGTGTCGCTGAACGCGCCGCTTTCGGCCGAAGAGTCGCACGTCGATTCGGAAAGAGTGCGGATTGAGGTCGTCGCCGCTGAGCCGGCAGGAGAGGCCCAGGCTTCCGACGTCCCTGCCGAACTTCCCCGCCCCGAAGCATCCGACGCCCCCGAGCCTGCGCCGCTTGTCGAAGCCGCTGAATCAACGGAATCGACACCCTCGCCTTCTACGAACATCAAAGGGTGCGCCGATTGTCACGCAGGCCTCGAGCCGATCATGCCGCCCGACTCGCGGATGATGCACGAGATTCGCGACATGGGAGCCGATTTGGGTGATCCCGAGGGATGCACGATTTGCCACGGCGGCGATCCCGAAGCCGACACTCCCAAAGCGGCCCACAGCGGCGATTTCTATCCCGATCCCGGATCTCCTTGGATCAATGAGAACACGTGCGGTCAATGCCACATGGAACACGTCGACGTCCAATGGTCGAGTCTGATGATGACCGAGGCGGGTAAGATTCAGGGCGTCTGCTGGACGTTCGGCGGCCTGCACACTGCTTTTGGGGCCGAGTCGCCCTACGAACACTACTTCGGAAACTACGACTACAAGAATCCCGACGATCCGGCGTACCGCTTAGGTACCGATGCCTACCGCACGTACATGGCCAGGCTCACAAAGCGCGAACCTCAGGTTTTCGTCGACGAAATTCACGCCCTGCCCGAAGCGCCCGCCGATCCCGACGAAATCGCCAAAAACCCCGAATACGCCGCGTTCACATACCTGCGGAACCAATGTCTGCGCTGCCATCATGCGGTCAAAGGACGGCAAGTTCGCGGCGATTTCCGCGGTATGGGCTGCTCGTCGTGTCACATCCCGTACAGCAACGAAGGCTATTACGAGGGAAACGACAAGCACGTCCCCCACGACGAACCGGGGCATATGCTCGTCCACTCGATTCAGGCCACCCGCGACGTGGTCGTGAAAGTACACGACGTCGCCTACAGCGGCATTCCGGTCGAAACATGCACGACCTGCCACGACCGCGGCAAACGTATCGGCGTGTCGTTTCAAGGTCTGATGGAAACCGCCTATGAGTCGCCGTTTTCCGATGAGGGAGCTCATCAACCGGCATTGCACACAAAACACTATTTGGCAATGGAACAGGACGTCCATTACCAAAAAGGGATGTTGTGCATGGACTGCCATACCTCCGGCGATGTGCACGGGGACGGCTTCTTGGCTTGCGCCAACCTAGGAGCGGTCGAGATCGAATGCACCGACTGCCACGGCACGCCCGACCGCTATCCTTGGGAGTTGCCCCTGGGTTACGGCGACGAATTCGATCCGTCGTCGGCCGAAGGCCCTCCGCGAGGCACGACGAACGATTTGCCCGAACACATCAAGCAGGCCACCGTCTATCCCGCCGAAGACGGTTTTCTGCTGACTGCCCGCGGTAATCCCCTGCGAAACGTCGTACGACGCAAGAACACCGTCGTCGTTCATACGGCCGCGGGCAACGACCTGGAACTCAAACCGCTCAAGGCGATGGTTGAAGAAAAACTGCTGGGCACGGCCGCCCGCACGGGCATGGTCGCCGTCGCGGACCACGTAGCCAAGATGGAATGCTACACCTGCCACGCGGGTTGGGCTCCCCAATGCTACGGCTGCCACGTGCGCATCGATTATTCCAACGGCAATACCTGCTTCGATTGGCTGGGGGCGGGACATCACCACGCTTCGAGCCCCGAACGCGCCTGCGAAGGCGGCGAAACCGGGTATCCCAACACGATTCCCGGAAAAATCGAAGAACAGCGATCCTACTTGCGTTGGGAAGACCCGATCTTAGGCGTCAACGGCGAACGGCGCATCACGCCCGTCGCCCCGGGATGCCAACCGGTCATCACGATCATCGGGCCGGACGGCAAGCCGATCATGGTCAACCATCTCTACCGTTCTCCGCCGGGAACGGAAGGCAGCGGTCCCGAGGGGCAGCCCACGCTCGACATGAGCCCGTTGCAGCCGCACACGAACACCGGCCGCGCGCGACCGTGCGAGTCGTGCCACCTTTCCGAAAAGGCGCTCGGCTACGGAATCGACGGCGGACGCACATTGCGTCCCTGGAACGAAGACATCGTCGTCGACCTCGAAACCGCCGACAAGCAGGTTTTGCCCAAACGATACCAGGTGCAGCGGCCCGGCATCGACGGACTCGAAACCGACTGGTCCCGCATCGTCGACGAGCAAGGCAACCAGCTCATGACGGTCGGCCACCACTTCACCCAGTCTCGGGCACTGAACAACGAAGAGCGCGCGGCCATGGACAGGCAAGGCGTGTGCCTCGCTTGTCATCAGGAGATTCCGAAAGGCTCGTTCGCCGTCGACCTGCTGCATCACGTGGCCGAAGCCACAGGCCAAATGCCGAAGAACGCCGACGACCATAATGACCTGGTCCACAAGATTCTGCTCGTGGCGGGCTGGAGCCAAGTGTTGGTGATGTTCTCGGCCCCCTTGATCGTGGTCTTGGCGGTCGGCCGTTGGATGCTGTACCGGCGCAAACGTCGTAAGAAGTGACGCTCAAGCCGCGGGCGCACTCCGGTTCGCCCGTTCGCCATGTTCATCAAAAGCGAGCCGCCGGCGCGAATCGAGCTCAGTCGTGACGATGCGGTTCGAGTCGCGTCGTCTCGTCGCCGAGGGCGCGAGTGAGCTTTTCGCGCAACATCAGCCTTGCGCGCAGCAGACGCACCTTCGTGTTGGCTTCAGAAATCCCTAGAATTTCCGCCGTTTCGGCGGTCGACATCCCTTCGACGTCGCGCAACAAGAAGACCAGGCGATATTTGTCGTCCAGCTCGTCGAGGGCTTCCTGCAAGAGTTGCTGCACTTCTTTGCGGCGAGCGATTTCCTCGGGGGTTTCTTTCCATTGAGCGATGTACTGCGGAAACGGAATCTCGTCTTCGCGGCCCCCTTCCCCCAACGGCGTCGTTTGCCGCACCTTTTTCTTGCGCAGCAATCCCAGAGCGTTGTTCGTGGCAATCCGCAGCAACCACGTCGAAAAGGCCGAGTCGCCGCGAAAATCCTCCAGATGCTCCAGCAGTGAAAGAAACGTCTGTTGGACGACTTCCTCGGCGTCATGCCGGTGATTGAGAATCCGCAGGGCCAGCGCAAAAATCCGCCGCTCGTAACGGGCTACGAGCTGTTCGAACGCCGCAAAGTCTCCGGTGCGTGCCTGTTCGAGGAGCTGGATGTCGCTGGGCGTCTGCGCCATGGTGGGGGTTGGAAATCGCTGGATTTTTTGGTGATCGTCGAGCAGCGAAAAAGAGGCACGTCTACTCTACCGGCATGCCTACGATTTCACAAGCTACACTCGATTGGGGGAGACAATGCCCGCTTCGCCCTGCCGACCTTCCTACCGATATAAACTGCCGCAATTGCCAAACCAACGGGGATGGACGTGCGTAGCGAGAAAATGATGCGGAAGTGCCGATCGGTGACGGACCGATCGCCCCGGCCGATACCAATTCGACCAGTCAAAATTCGCCGCAACCAGGCCAATTGCGAGTGTCAAGCACGGCAAACCAGAAAACCAAGGCAAAAATCCCTCAGCCAGCGGGCATCGGCCGAGAAATTCCGTACGATCGGGCTTCCCCGTCAAAGAAGCTGCAATCCAGAAAAAACGAGTAACGCGAGATATCTCCTGTAGTCATCAATCCTTCCGCAAACTACGCCGAAACGCTATACTAGCTATCTTTCGTTTTTGTACGGCGCGGCCACTGTTCGACCACTTCGGTGACCGTTCGCATTTTGCCCGGCTCATCGGATTTAGTCGGGCAGCCTCAAGTGGTTACGTGGATAGCATGCGAGCGACAAACCTTCACGATTTGCCGCTTCCGAGGTGCATCTGGGACATTTAGCACATTTGGTCGAACGTTTAGCAGGAGCGAGTCGTGAGCATCGAAAACCTTCACAAGATCTTCAACCCGGAACGTGTGGCGGTCATCGGGGCCAGTGACACCCCCACCAGCGTCGGGTACACGGTCTTGCGAAACTTGATCGGATCGGGCTTTCGAGGCGTCGTCTATCCCGTCAATGCCAAGCGGGAATCGGTTCAGGGAATCCACGCGTACAACAGCGTCGAGGCCTTGCCGCACGCTCCCGATTTGGCAGTCATTTGCACGCCGTCGCGGACCGTCCCCGGGCTGGTCCGCAGTTTGGGCGAAATCGGCACGCGCGGGATCGTCGTCATCTCGGCCGGTTTCCGTGAAATCGGTGAAGAAGGGCGGGAACTCGAACGGCAGTTGCTGGAAGAGAAAAATCGCTTCCCCGGCATGCGGATCATCGGCCCGAACTGCTTGGGCATTATCGTGCCCGGCATCTGCCTGAACGCCAGCTTTGCCGCCGCGACCCCGCAGAAGGGACACATCGGATTCATTTCGCAGTCGGGTGCGTTGTGCACCTCGGTACTCGACTGGGCAATCGACGAAGGGATCGGCTTCTCGTACTTCGTTTCGGTCGGAAACATGATCGACGTCACGATCGCCGACCTGATCGACTATTTCGGTACGCAAACCGACACGCAGTCGATCATTCTGTACATCGAGTCGATCACCGAAGCCCGCGAGTTCATGTCGGCTGCCCGCGCCTTCGCCCGCACCAAGCCGATCGTCGCCTACAAGGCCGGTCGCTTCGCCGAATCGGCCCAAGCCGCAGCGTCGCACACCGGTGCGATGGCGGGCGTCGATGCGGTGTACGAGGCCGCTTTCCAACGGGCGGGTATCGAACGCATCTTCCAAATCGAGGACATGTTCGACTGTGCCGAGCTGTTGGCCCGGCAGCAACCGCCCAAGGGTGACCGCTTGGCGATCGTCACCAACGCCGGCGGTCCCGGTGTGATGACGACCGACAGCCTCATCGCCCGCGACGGACATCTGGCGAAGCTCTCCCCGGAAACAATCGAAAAGATGAACGAGTTCCTGCCGCCGTTTTGGTCGCACGGGAACCCGGTCGACGTATTGGGAGACGCACCCCCGGAACGTTTCGCCAAGGCGTTGGAAGCAGTCCTGGATGATCCGGGCGTCGACGCCGCGTTGGTGATCCTCACGCCGCAGGCCATGACCGACTGCACCGGAACGGCCCGCGCCGTCGGCGAAATCGCCAAGAAGAGCAACAAGCCCGTGCTGGCCGCGTGGATGGGCGGTCACATGGTCGCCGAAGGCTTGAAGGTGCTCAACGAAGCGGGCGTGGCGAGCTACACGACCCCCGAAAAGGCCGTGCGGGCATTCATGCATCTGGTTTCGTACGCCCGCAACTTGAGCATGCTCCACGAAACGCCCCGCGATATTCCGATGTCGTTTTCGTTCGACCGCCAACGACTGCGGAACGTCTTCGAGAGCATTCTCACCGAGGGAAGCGAAATCCTTTCGGAAACGGTCTCCAAGGCCTTCCTCGAGGCGTACGAAATTCCGGTCACCAAGCCGCACGTGGCCCGTTCGGCCGACGAGGCCGCCGAAATCGCAGCCCGCATCGGGATGCCGGTCGTCCTCAAAATCCACTCGCCGCAGATCACCCACAAGACCGATGTCGGCGGCGTCATGCTGAACCTGTCCAGCGAACAGGCTGTTCGCGAGGCGTTCGAAAAGATGACCAATCGGGCGAAAGAAAAACGCCCCGATGCCGACATCATCGGTGTCACGGTCCAGAAGATGGTCAGCTATCCGAACAGTTTCGAGTTGATCATCGGCACCAAGCGAGACCCGGTGTTCGGATCGGTGATCATGGTCGGTATGGGCGGCGTGGCCGCCGAGGTCTTCCGTGATCGCGCGTTGGCCTTGCCGCCGTTGAACGAGGCGCTGGCCCGCCGGGCGCTCGAATCGCTCAAGTCGTGGCCGCTGTTGCGCGGTTACCGCGGTCGCCCCGGTGTCAACATCGACCGGCTGATCGAGGTTCTCATGCGGTTCTCGTACCTCGTGGCCGACTATCCCGAAATCAAGGAACTCGACGTCAACCCGCTGCTGGTGACGCCCGAAGAAGTCGTCGCCCTCGACGCACGGGTGATCATCGACCGCGAGGCGATCGTCCATTCGGTCCGGCCGTACGCCCACTTGGCAATCCGACCGTATCCCGAAGAATTCGTCACCGAGCGCAAGCTCAAAGACGGTACGGCGGTCGTGCTTCGGCCGATCAAGCCCGAAGACGAACCGATGTGGCATGAGCTTTTGGCCAGTTGCTCGACGCAGTCGCTGTGGTTCCGCTTCAGCTATTTGTTCAAGCAGACGACGCACGAGATGGCCACGCGGTACTGCTTCATCGACTACGACCGCGAATTGGGGATCGTGGCCGAGGTCGAAGAAGACGGTCAGCGAAAACTGATCGGTGTGGGTCGACTGGTGGCCGACATGAACCACGAAACCGCCGAATACGCCGTGATCGTCGTCGACCGCTGGCACGGGCACGGCCTGGGCGGTCTGCTGACCGACTACTGCCTCGAGGTAGCCAAGAAGTGGGGCGTGAAGAAGGTCGTGGCCGAAACGTCCAAGGACAACGCCCGCATGCTCGCCACCTTCCGCAACCGC
Organism: Thermostilla marina; assembly: GCF_054657455.1. Lineage (NCBI taxonomy): Bacteria > Pseudomonadati > Planctomycetota > Planctomycetia > Pirellulales > Thermoguttaceae > Thermostilla > Thermostilla marina. The sequence goes on from NZ_BAAHYR010000001.1 coordinate 4,386,877, forward strand.
GGCTTCGAGCTCGACGAAAAGTCCGAGCAAGACGTCGTCCTCGTCAGCCGAAACCTGGTGTGACGCCGGTCGAACGTCGCGGTTCCATTTCGCAGTGCCGATAAATCGCAAAGGACCCGCCGCCCGCAAAGGGGGGACGGGTCCTTCTTTTTCGCTCCCTGCGCCGCAACGCCCCCGTTGCCGAAGATGTGTCCCCTCAAATTTCCGATGGCGGCGCTTTTCGCGGCACGGGTCGGTCGGGTACACTGGCCGTCGAAAGGCTCATCCCGATCTCATCCATCTATCGGTCGCGCCGACGGCGGAACCGGGCGGCAAGCGGCACTCGTCGCCGTCCTCACGAGCGCCGTTCGGCAGCTACCGCGATTCCGGAACAGAGGGAACCGGCGAGGGTCGGCATCATGACGATCGAATTTCTTTGTCCGAACGGACATCGCATTCGTTGCGGCGACGACAAGGCCGGGCTGGCCGCAAAATGTCCCCAATGCGGTGTCAAGTTCCGCGTTCCCACCTTGGAAGAGGTTCGCGCGGCCGCCTCGGGTGATTTGTCGAAACTCGAAAACGCCGAAATCGAAGAACAAATCGAGTTTCTGTGCCCGAACGGACACCGGCTCTTTGGACCGAAACGTCTCCAGGGGCGCCCCGGCCAATGCCCCGAATGCGGCATGCGGTTTCGTATTCCAAGCTACGAGTCCGTTCCGGAAGGAGAAGCTGAAAGCGACACCCGACTTTCGCTGGCCGAGGAACAACCGCTCATCACCCCCGAGGCACTGAGCGACTCCCTGACGGTGGAAACCAACCTGGGGCCCGATTCGGCAACTACGATCGCCCACAGCGAACCGGCCGTCGCGGCGAACGGCGACTCTCGCATTGCCGCAGGCACGGCATCCCCCGACGGTTGGCTTCGAACATTCGAAGTATTGTGGGCCTCACGCGAATCCGGACGATTCGAGGTGCATTTGACCGGCGGGACGGTTCTCCGCCCGATCAAACTCGCACGGGATCCGGTCTCGGCCGAATTCATCGGCCTGGTCGTCGAAGAAAACGGCGAGCAGTCGTTGGTCGTGGTTCCCTTTTCCGCCATCCGGCAGGTGCGACTCGTCGGGCTTCGCGAGCTGCCGCCCGAATGGGAACTTTCGGGGTAAACGTACCGTTCGACCGCGCTAAGAATCGAGCATCCGGTGGACCGGCTCGGGCCGATCAGGGTGGAAACTGCGAACGACGTTCAATCGTATTTCGACTGCCGTTTCTGCACGCACGCGGTCGATCGCCTCGGCGACCACACGTCGAAGCGTTTCCGCCCCGATCAACACCCTCGCGTTGATCAATAGGCTCGTCTTTCGGACGGACGATTCGAGCTTTCCTCGAACCACCGGCGGACGTCCATTGTCGACACAATTACCGGCGACGTGCCCCTTACGCGGGACAGTGAGAAAGCACTTCAAGTGTTGGATCGTCCCACCTGCGGCGGCGATATCGTCTTGAAGTCGCTGCATCAATCCCCGCATGAAGTCGGTCCAATCGACGTCGGTTTCGCACGTCACGGTTCCGTTCGCGTTGAGCCACCCCATCGACGCCTCGCCTTCGGCGTACACGTCGTAGTCGACCTGGGCGGTGCGGGCCTTGGTTTCACCGGATGCCACCGCCTGCAACCAGGCATCGACGCCCGTGCCCGCTTCCGCCGAGATCGCAAACCGCGGCCGATCGCCGAGCAATTCCGCCAATGAGGTTTCCAGTACGGCGAGATCGTCGGACGAAACGAGATCGCACTTGTTCAGCACGACCACGTCGGCCTCTTCCAACTGCGTTCGGTAGATGTGCAAGACCGAATCGGGCAACCGCGAAACGCGTTCGTCGAACTCGCGCCCGAGGTCCTGCATGATCTGCATTTGATGCACGTCGATCAGAACGGAAAACGGGGCGACTTCGATTTGTTCGCCGAACATCTTGCGAATCGGTCGGATGACGGTTGCCGCCAGGTCGGTGCAACTTCCGACGGGCTCGGCGATGATGATCTCGGGGCGGGAACGGCGCATCAAGCGTTCGACGGCCGCCATCATCTGCGGAAAGCGGCAACAAAAACAACCGCCTCCCACCTCGTCCACATCGGCACCGGTCTCGCGCAACAAAGACGTATCCACCAATCCTTCGGCCTGATCGTTGGCCAGCAGCGCCACGCGGCGGCCTTGTGCCATCAGTTTTCCGGCGGCACGGCGCAGCAAGGTCGTCTTGCCCGCACCGAGGAATCCTCCAACGAGAATCAGGCGAGTACGCTCAAGCATGGCGTTGCATCGGGGGCTGGAACCGTTTTGGGGGCGGTTTCTCCGTCACGTGCGGATCAGGTAGAGTATAGTTTACCGTCGGAGTCTTTTGGCAATCCTGAAAAACAAAAGGCCGTATCGCACGGTATATCCGAGGCCTGGGAGGGCGAAAGGACACTTTCGCGGCCCTCGTGCCTCGCCCTTCGCGCGATTTTGCGTCCGTTTTGTCGATTGTATACAACCCTGTCCGAGAGGTCGTCATGCGTCGATTCCTGGTCACCGGTGGCGCCGGTTTCATCGGCTCACATATCGCCGAAGCGCTCGTCGAGCGCGGAGATGCCGTTCGCGTGCTCGACAACCTGAGCACCGGCTTCCGCGAAAATCTGGCTCATCTGGGTGACCGGGTCGAATTCATCGAAGGCGACCTGCTCGATTATCCGACCGTCCAACAGGCGGTCGACGGGATCGATTGCATCTTCCACGAGGCCGCGCTCGCCAGCGTGCCGCGCAGCGTCGAACGACCGCTCGATACCCATGCCGCATGCGTCACCGGTACGTTGAACCTGCTGGATGCGGCTCGTCGAGCGGGCGTCCGACGTCTGGTATATGCCGCATCGAGCAGCGCGTACGGCGACCAACCGTTTTCTTCCAAGCGTGAAACCGATTTGCCCGATCCGATCTCGCCCTACGGAGCCGCGAAGCTGGCCGCCGAATACTATTGCCGCGCCTTTTACGCTACGTACGGCTTCGAGACGGTCGCGATCCGGTATTTCAACGTGTTCGGGCCGCGACAAGATCCGAACAGCCCCTATTCGGCGGTCATTCCGCTTTTCATTACGGCGATCCTCTCGGGCAAGAGACCGATCGTCTTCGGCGACGGACACCAGTCGCGCGACTTCACCTACGTGGCGAACGTCGTTCACGCGAACCTGCTGGCGGCCGACGCCGAAGGAGCCGCCGGTAAGGTCTTCAATGCCGCAAACGGCAAGAGTATCACGCTGTTGGAGCTCTTGGCGGCCATCAACGAGGTACTGGGCACGAACGTCGAACCCGAATTCGCCCCGCCCCGCCCCGGCGACATCCGTGAAAGCATGGCCGACATCACACTGGCTCGCCAGGTGCTCGGTTACGAACCGCAGGTCGACTTCTTGGAAGGCCTTCGGCGGTCGATTGAATACTACCGATCGATCGTGAAACGGTGATTTCTTGCTGTGCGGTGCGTCGCGCCGACACACACGAATTCTTCCGCTCTGCGTCTCGGTTCACCACACAATCGCAGCAATTTTCTTTACACGCCGCGGCGCGGCTGGCTAAAATTGCATCCTCACAGACGACGGGGGATGGGGATTGCGGTGCGCGTACGGTCGAGCCGTTGCCTGGAAGATACTTCTTCATCAACATCTCGGATTCGAGACAAGGACCGCGACGATGCACGATGAAAAGTCCCCCCGTCGGGCATGCGCCCCGAAGTGCAATTGTGCGCATGCGGCCGGTTTTCCGCGCCGTGATCTCTTGAAATTGGCCGCGTTGGGAACGGTTTCAACCCTCTACGGTACGGTCGGCGCCGCTCCGCTTCCGCCGGTCGTCGACGATTTCGAAAAACTCATTCCCGCCGACAAGAACCTTTCCCCCGAATGGATTCGTTCGCTGTTCGAACGCGGCGAACCGGAACGCTACGCCGGCGAACTGCTACGGTACATCGGCATGCCGATCGGCGGCATTTGTTGCGGCCAAGTGTACTTGGGCGGCGACGGTCGATTGTGGCACTGGGACATCTTCAACCAGCCGATCCGAACGGGCGCCGATCACTACGCACATCCAATGGAAGTCGAATCGCCGATCGACCTGTCCTTTTCGCTGTCGATCGGATCCGATCGCGAGCCCGAACGCTCGCTCGACCGCTCGGGCTTCCGCGACATCACGTTCCGCGGCGAGTACCCGATCGGGCACGTTTCGTACCGGGACCAGGCGTGCCCCGTAGCAGTCGAGCTGGAAGCTTTTTCGCCGTTTTGCCCGCTCGAGGTGGACGATTCGTCGCTGCCAGTCGTCGTGATGCGATTCACGTTGGCCAATCGTTCCTCCGAGCGCGTCGAGGGCACGCTCCGCGGCCGACTGTCGAACCCGGTTTTGCTGTATAGCGGCTCGACCGGCCCGGCGGAATTGACGAACCGCTGCATCCGACAAGACGGGCTCTCTTTGGTTTATTTCACCGCCCGCGAGAAACCGAGCGAAGTCCCCGAACAACGGCCCGATGTCGTGTTCGATGATTTTGAGTCGTCGAACTACGAGAATTGGACGGTCGAAGGAACGGCGTTCGGCGACGGGCCGATCGTCGCGGCCCAAATGCCAGCGTATCAGGGCGACGTCGGGGCCCACGGCAAACGACTGGTCAATTCGCACAACACGCGACAAGGCGAAGACGTTCGCGGCGGCGACGCCCACACCGGTGTGATGACCTCGAAGCCGTTCACCATCGAACGGAACTTCATCAACTTTCTAATCGGGGGCGGCTCGCATAAGGGGCAAACCTGCCTGAATTTGCTGGTTGACGGGAAAGTCGTCGCTTCAGCGACGGGGCGCGACGATAACCGCCTGCACGCGGCCTCGTTCGACGTGCGAAATCTGCAAGGCAAGAAGGCGCAATTGCAGATAGTCGACAATGTTTCCGGTGGATGGGGAAACATCGGCGTCGATTACATCGTTTTCTCGGATCGTCCGCCGCAAGCCGATCGACCGCTCGACACCCGACCCGATTGGGGTGATATGACGTTGGCGTTGCTCGACGGCGGCGATACCGCCGTCCTCGATGCCGATGATCGCAAGAATTCCGGTGCCGAGGCTCATGAAACGGCGGTTGGAACGCCGCAGGATCGTCCGCGCGGATCGGTCGGGGCGTCGTTTACGCTTGCTCCCGGCGAACGGCGCGAAGTCGTATTTCTCGTTGCGTGGCGGTTCCCGAACGTCGAGATTCCTCGCGTCGGGGCGGGGCATTACTACGCGCAGCGGTTTCCCTCCAGCCGTGCCGCGGCCGAGTATACGGCGGCAAACTTCCGCCGCTTTACCGATCGAACGCGGCTTTGGGTGCGGACCTGGTACGACTCGACTCTCCCGTACTGGCTGTTGGACCGCACGTTCATCAATGTCTCGACATTGGCGACGAGCACATGCTTTCGGCTGTCGGACGGCCGATTCTGGGGCTGGGAGGGCGTTCGGTGCTGCCCTGGAACGTGCACGCACGTGTGGCATTACGCACAAGCGGCGGCGAGAGTGTTGCCCGAACTGGAACGCATCCTACGCGAACGCGTCGACTACGGCATCGCCTTCCAGCCGGACGGACACATCGCCTATCGGGGCGAATACGCCACCCGCGAGGCGATCGACGGACAATGCGGCAACATTCTTCGCACGCTGCGGGAACACCAAATGTCGGCCGACGACCGGTTCTTGCGACGGATTTGGCCTCGCGTCAAGCAATCCGTTCAATACTTGATCGAACAAGACGGCGACGCGAACGGCCTGCTCGAAGGCGGACAATACAACACCCTCGATGCGACCTGGTACGGCCCGATCTCGTGGATCAGCTCGATGTATGTCGCCGCGTTGCGGGCAGGCGCGCAGATGGCCGAAGAAATGGGTGATCACGACTTCGCGCGGCAATGCACGGCCATCGCCGAACGCGGCAAGCAGGAAATCGTCAAACGCCTTTTCAACGGCGAGTACTTCTACCAGATTCGTGATCCGGCGCATCCCGAAGCCATCGGTTCGGGAATCGGTTGTCATATCGACCAGGCCTTGGGCGATTTTTGGACGCACCAACTCGGTTTGCCGGACGCGCTCCCCAAGGAAGAAACCGTCGTCGCCCTAAGGCACTTGTGGCGATACAACTTCGCGCCCGACGTCGGCCCGTACCGCGAAAAGTACATCACCGGCCGCTGGTACGCCATGCCGGGCGAGGCCGGTTTGATCATGTGCACGTTTCCCCACGGAGGGGAACAGGAAGCCCGCGGCGGCAAACCGGGACACACCTTCGCCGGTTACCTCAACGAGTGTATGAACGGCTTCGAATACCAGGCCGCGGCGCACATGATCTCGGAGGGGCTCGTCGAAGAAGGGTTGGCCGTCGCGCGCGCCATCCACGATCGATACCATCCTTCGAAACGCAACCCGTACAACGAGATCGAATGCGGCGACCACTACGCCCGCTCGATGGCCAGCTATGCCGTGTATTTGGCCCTGTGCGGCTACTACTATCACGGCCCGAAACAGACGATCGGCTTCGCTCCCCGGATTCATCCCGAGCGTTTCAAAGCAGCGTTCATCGCAGCCGAAGGATGGGGAACCTTCACTCAAGAGGCTGCGCAAGAGTCGCTTCAGGCGACTTTCACGGTTCGGCACGGAAGACTTCGGTTGCGGAAGATTCGGCTGGCACCCGGCTTCGCAGCGAGCGACGTCCGCGTTACGCTGGGCGAACGATCGATTCCGGCGACCCTATCCGCCAAAGAGACGTTCGTCGAAATCACGCTTGCCCGGCCGGTCGAGGTCGAACCGCAGGCCGCCTTGCAAGTCGAACTTGCATAGCCCCGTCCGAATCCGATTCGAAACCTGTTTTGCCGGTCAATCGTCGACCTCGGCAACAGCCGAAAACTCGCTCGCCGACCGTGCGATCGCGGAAACCACCGCCGGTGACGCATCTTCCGCGGTCGCCGGTTCGACGGTGTATCGGGGGCGAGAGGGGCATTCGCCTTGCGTTTCTTTTCGCATGACCCAGGCGTAGCCTGCCGCTGTTGCGACCAGTAGGGCTGCGACGCTCACCAGCAGCGTGGGATAGGGCGGTGCGCCCGCCCTTGCCGCCAAGGCGAGAATCGTACCGAAAATCGGAGCGCCCACAAACTGCCCGAAGTCGAATATGGCAATCATGACCGTCGTGCCCAGTCCTCGATGTTCCTGCGGAAAGCGAGCCGTTCCCGCGGCCGTCAAAAACGGATACACGACGCCGTGTCCGAGTCCGCACATGATTCCCGAAAACCATAGATCGGTGCCGGTGCGAATCGGCCACATGGCGACCAGGCCGACGGCCAGAAAGATCAGTCCGAGCACAATCGTGGGAGTCGAGCCGAGTCGTCGGGTCACCTTTCGCCCGGCCACACGGGTAGTGATCGCCGCTATGGAATAGATCGAATAGTATGCCGCCAACTCGGTGATTTGCAGCTCTTTGGCATACGATGCCAGAAACGAAAATGGAATCGCAAAGGCAGCCCCGACGACCGCCGCGGTGACCACGACCGGCCACCGGCTGTACTGTACTGTACTGTAATTCGCCAGGCCGAGTGATTCACGGCACGTCCGATCGGCCGTTCTCTGCGGGTCGCCGCCCAGGCAAAGGGGAGGGCAACCAGCGTCAACACGGCGGCAGCATAAAACAGTCGATCGATGGCCTGACGCTCGCTCCCCCCCAGCGACACCAGGAAATCGGCGACCTGAGCCCCGATCAACATCCCGGCGAATCCTGCCGAACCGATCATGCCGATCATTTCTGCCGCTTGCGCCCGTGATACGCGTGCCGCCAAGAAACTGATCGACGCGCTGAAGATCGCCGCCACCCCCAAACAAAATGCGATCCGCGCAAGGTAGATCACAGGACTACGGCACGTCGTCAAAGCCGGATGCACGGCGCAACTGGCCGCCGTCAGCAGTAAGCCCGCCAACCAGAACGGCCGGGCTCCATAGCGGTCGATGGCGTTTCCCAGGAATAACCGCGACACCAAACTGCCGACCACCCCGATCCCCACGATCCACCCCAAGTCGAAGTCGGTTCCTCCCAATGCTTTGACCAGGTCGGCATAGCGATACAGGAGTGACGCCCCCACGATGGTGATCGTGTTCGCCGTAGCGGCCAACCAAAAGGTGGAGTCGTAAATACGATCGGCCGGTCGTGCGCGGCGCGCAGCATCACCACCGCTTGGACCGGGCATCGGCAACGAATTGTCGGCTTCCTCCCGAATCATGGGACACTCTTGTTACATGGTCGGCAGCACTTCCCCCGCCGCGGGAACGACGGCACGTCCGAAACGGCGTTCGGCGCGCACGGTAACGTGCCGCGGCTTTTCCTCGGGTCATCCAGAGAATCGGGGAGGCAGAAGAACGGCGCACCGGTCGCCGATGCTTCCTACATCCGCCGGAAGCGATCCTCCCCGTACTCGGATCGCCACGAAACTCCCTCGGCCGCACAGCCGCAACGATCCGAAACCGTCGCCCCGTCGATAGGCCCGAATTGTTCATCGTACATCAGACACACCAAACGACTAGGGAGTTCGACGGAAATAGCGAACAAAGGCGAAAAAAAGAAATCTCCCCGCGGGAAGACTTCACGGCCCTGCCAATGTATATTGTCGACAGCGTCGACTTTGTTCGGCAAAGTGTTGGAACCTGTCGGTCGCCGATCGGTTTTCGTTTTCTAGGAGCCTGTCCATGATCTGCCGGTTTTCGTTCCATTACCCGTGGAGTGGCGTGACGATGCGAACTGCCTGTTCGTCGATAGCGGCGTTTGCCGTTCTTTGCTGCGCAATCAACCTTGGTTTCGCCGAAGAATCGCCGACCGGCCCGCGAGCCGGCCAGATCGACGAAGGGGCCGATACGGCGACACACGTCGAAATCGAGCCCTTGCCGGTTTCCTTCGGTGAGCTGACGGTGTTGCGCTGGTTTGCCCCAGGCAAGCTTTTGGCCGGAGACGGCAAGACCAAGGAGATCCACATCCTCGACTACCAAGGAACGATTTTGGAGACATGGACGCTCGACTTTCCCCCCGAGGCGGTCGCCGTAGGAGTCGACGTGGTTTACGTCGGGGGCGGCGGCACCCTCGCCCGCTTGGATCGTCACGGCCATGTCCAACAAACCGTCCCGATTCCCGACGACGCCGCAACGCCGCAAAGCCAACAGCGTCGGATGGCGATGCGTCCGCTGCGATGCTCGGGCATGGCCCTCTCCGACGACTACGTATTCGTGGCCTTCGGCTCGGGATGGAGTCTCGGCTCGAAATCGAAGCTGTACCGGTTCCGTCGCGATCTTTCCGAACCGGTGCAACTGGCCGAGGGATTGCGGGGATGTTGCCAACGCTGTGATCTGGTCTACCGGGACGGTGTCCTTTACCTAGCCGAAAACGCCGCTCACCGGGTCGTCTGCCTGAATGTCCAAGGGAAGGTATTGGCCAAATGGGGAGCCGCCGGGCGAACCGGGCTCGAAAACTTCGGCAGTTGCTGCAACCCGATGAATTTGTCGTTCGGCAACGACGGCTCGCTGTACACGGCCGAATCGGGATTGGGCCGCGTCAAACGTTACTCCCCGCAAGGGGAATACCTCGACCTGGTCGGCTACGTCGGTGTGGCACGATTCACTTCGGCCGGTCGAATGGCCGCCTCGTGCAGCAATATTGCCATCGCCGTCGCCCCCGACGCCGACCGCGTGTTCGTGATGGACTACAAGAACGGAATCATCCGTGTGCTCGCCCGCAAACAAAGCGACTGATTCCACGATCGCCGCCCAATAGGTAGGACATTTCCGTCATGCGCCGTCTCTGCTTGCTGCTTCTGCTGGTATTCTTCGGTGCCGGGTTTCCGGTTTGCGAACGGTCGGCAACGGGCCAGACGACCAATTCCCCTGAACCGTTTCGCATCGTGATTGCCGATCCGTTGTGTCGCGAACTGGCTTGCGACTGCGTCGCCGGTTACGCTGATCGCGACTACACGTCGGCGGCTGCCGTTCTGGAAGACGTACTGGGGCGTCCGGTCGAGCTGATCTATGCAGAAAGTCTCCTGTTGCCGCAGGCAGGTGACGTCCGCAAGGTCGATCTCGTCGTCGGAAAGTACGGGGAAATGGCGGCCGACCTGAAACGCCTGGGACTGTCGCTTCGCCCCACGGCATTCTTGACCGACGAAAACGGCGACGTCTGCGTCGAAGGATTGGTCGTCGTGCGCCGGGACGATCCCGCCCGCGGCATGGTCGACTTGACCGATCGGCGCATCTTGCTCGGCCCGCCGGAGGCCGACGAGAAACACGGTTCGGCCTTGGCGTTGATGGAGGCGTTCGCAATTTCCACGTCGGCACCGCAAACGGTATCGCCGAGTTGCGCCTCGGCGGCGTTGGCGGTCGTCGAACGCGAAGCCGACGCGGCGGTCATTTCGTCGTACGCGATGCCGCTGGTCGAAGGTTGCGGCACCGTCGACAAGGGCGCGTTACGTGTGTTGATTCGGACGGATCCCGTGCCGTTCATCACGGTATTCGCCGTCGACCTCAATACGCGAGAACGCGCGGCACTACTCGAAGCATTCGAGCGTTTGAAACATCGACCGCAAGCCCTGGCCGCCTTGAAAAGCCGGGAGGGTTTCACCGGCACGAGCTACTATCAAGCGTCTGCCGCGGCACGCCGCTGGACCGACTGGCGAGGCGAACGACGCCTCGCCGTCTCGCCGCACGTCCCTGTGCACCTTCCGACCACGAAGCGTCTGCTTTGGTCCCGCACCCTGACCGGACCGGGCATGTCGGGCCTGGCAGCAGCCGAAGGATGCCTCGTCGTCGCCGACAAAGATTTGACGCAAACCCACGACGTGTGGCATTGCCTGGACGCCGATACCGGCGCCGAGCTGTGGCGGGTCACGTGGCCGGCCGAAGGCGAGCTGGATTTCACGAACTCACCGCGCGCCAACCCGGTGATCTGCGGAAACGACGTCTACCTGCTAGGGGCGTTCGGCGAGTTGGCATGCGTGAAGCTCGAATCGGGTGAAGTCGTTTGGCGGCGAAACATCATCGAGGATTTCGGGGCCGAACCGCCGACCTGGGGTACGTGTTCGACGCCGCTTGTCGTCGATGATCTCTTGATCGTCAATCCGGGCAATACCGAAGCCTCGGTTGTCGCGCTGGATCGCCGATCGGGAAAAGAAGTATGGCGGTCGCCCGGCGACGGCCCCGGCTACGGTAGTTTCGTGCTCGCCCGCCCGACCGGCCGGCCGCAAATCGTGGGGCACGACGCCGTCTCGCTGTGCGGATGGGATCCGGACGACGGCCGACGGCTGTGGCGAATCGTGCCCGAATTCGAAGGCGACTTCAACGTACCCACGCCGATCGCAGTGGGCGATGACCTTTGGGTGACCACCGAAAATAACGGCACGCGTCGCTTTCGCTGGTCGGCGAACCAACCGGAACCGATCTTGAAAACACACGCCGACGCTTTGGCGCCCGACATTTCGACGCCCGTCATCGTCGGCGACTTCCTTTTGGGCTGCGACGGCAAGCTGGTTTGCCTCGACAAGACCACGCTCGAAACGTGCTGGACGCTGGAAGAAGAGCCGCTCCGTGATTACGCCGCGCTGATCGCCGGTGACGACCGGGTATTGATCGTCACACAACAGGGAGCGGTTTATCTCGTCCGCCCCACGCGGGAACGCCCCGAAGTCCTGGGTCGGATGTCCCTGTTCGATGACGTTGCCGACGTCGATCGTGAAGTGTGGTCGCACCCGATCGTTTTGCCCGGACGCTTGTACGTGCGAAATCTCCTGGGCGTCTACTGCTTTCTCTTGGAATGACCGCTCGGGAACGAGAAGAGGGCCGCCTCGACGACGAGTCTGCTTCAGGCACTTTCGGCCTGGTATTCGTCGTCGTCTTCATCGTACTCCTCCTCTTCCCAATCTTCGTCGTCGTAGTCTTCAGCTTCCTCGGCTTCGTCGTCTTCCCATGTTTCTTCATACGCGTCGTCGGTTTCGTCGTACTCTTCGTCGTCGGCTTCCGGTGCTTCTTCGTCTGTCTCCTCTTGTGCGAAATCCTCTTCCCACGGGGCGGGTTCCGAAGGCTTCGAATCGGCGGACGACCCATTGCCCTTCGCCGTACCAGGTTGAGGCAACACGATACGATTACGAGCCGAAGGAGGCGCAGGTGCCTGCGGTTCAGCCGCGCCGTTCTGCATGGCCTCCCATTGTTCGACTGTGACGAGCACTTCGCGGGCCTGCGACCCGTTGTAAGGCCCGACGATGCCGTCTTCGGCCATGAAGTCGATCAAACGCGCGGCGCGTCCGTAACCAATTCCCAGTGCCCGTTGGAGCAGCGACACGCTGCCGCGTCCCTCGCGCACGACGATATCGACCGCAGCCGGATACAACTCGTCTCGCTCGGCAAACCCTTTGCCCGCCGCGGGGCCGGCATCCCCCGCGTTCAAGGCCACCAATTCGTCGATGAAATCGGGCTCGCTGGTGGCGACCGCGTCGATGACTCGGTTGATCTCTTCGTCGCTCACGTAGGTTCCCTGTCCGCGGACCAATGTACTGGTTCCCGGTCGCAGGAAGAGCATATCGCCGCTGCCGAGGAGCTTTTCGGCACCCATTTCGTCGAGGACGACGCGGCTATCGGTCCGACTCGACACCTCGAAACAGATTCGCGCCGGCAGGTTCGACTTGATCAATCCGGTGATCACGTCGACGGTCGGTTTTTGCGTGGCCAATACGAGGTGAATGCCGACCGCCCGGCTCTTCTGGGCCAGCCGGATGATGTGGGTTTCGACCTCTTTGGCGGCGGTCATCATCAAGTCGGCCATTTCGTCGGCCACGATCACGATATACGGCATGTGTTTGGGGATGGTTTCCCACTCGGCTTCCGACTCGGGCCGCATTCGCGCCCGAAGTTCCTCTTCCCCGAGCTGGTTGTACGAGCTGAGGTGCCGCACACCCGCGCGGGCCAGCAAAGCGTACCGCTCTTCCATCTTTTCGACGGCCCAGGCCAATAACGCTTCGGCCTTGCGCATGTCGGTGACGACCGGGTGCATCAAGTGCGGAATGCGTTTGTACGGGCTCAATTCGACCATCTTCGGGTCGATCAACAAGAACCGCACATCGTCGGGCTGGCGTGTCATCAAGATCGACACGATGATCGAATTCAAACAGACGCTCTTTCCCGTACCGGTACGCCCGGCGATCAACAAATGCGGCATGGTCGACAAGTCGACGACCAGCGGATTCCCCGCCACGTCCTTCCCTAGAAAGATGGGAATACGCATATTCTGGTGGCGACCGGAACTTTCCTCCATCACCTCGCGCAGACGCACGATTTGCCGTTCGCCGTTGGGAACTTCGATCCCCACCGTGTTCTTGCCCGGTATCGGGGCCACGATGCGCACACTGGGCACACGCAGGGCGATCGCCAAATCGTCGGCCAATCCGGTAATCTTGCTCAACCGCAAGCCGGCCTCGAGGGCAACCTCGAACTGAGCGATGACCGGCCCGGTCTGAATTTCGACCACCCGCACGTTGAATCCGAAATCGGCGAACGTCTTTTCCAGGATCTTCGCCTTTCGGCGCACATCGCGTTCGTGCTCCTCGAATCGAAACGGTTCCGGCGGCGAAAGCAGCTCCAGCGACGGCAGCTCGTAGTCAACAGCCTTCTTCTCTCGCGCGGCGGCTTCGATTTCTTCCAACAGTTGCTCGCGGGCAGGCTTTTTGGGTTTGCGGATTCGCAAGCCCAACTTGGGCTTCGCAACGGGCGGCTCGGCAACGACCGGTTTTTCTTCCTTCGGCGACTTCTTGGCTTTGGGGGCCAAGATCCGAACGCGACGTTCGGCGTCGTTTTCTTCCTCATCCTCGATTTCTTCTTCCTCTTCTTCCTCGCTTTCTTCGTCGCACACGTCTTCCTCGTCGATCTCCTCTGCCTCGTCGACTTCGTCTTCCACGTCGGCATCGGCTGCCGCTTCAGCAGTGCGCATCAAGCCGTACGCGCGGGCAACTTCTCCGGCTCCGGCGATGATCCCGCGGAGCGGCCAACCGACCAGGAAACGCACGAACTTGATGAAGTGCCGATCGCACGCCAAAAGCATCCCGGCGGTAAACGCCCCGATCGCCAGCATCAGCGTACCGGTCGTACCGAATTGTTCCCGCAAGAAGGCGGTCAGCACGGCACCAACCAATCCCCCGGGGCCGAAAATCGAACCGGGACTCCATGCCGGCAGGAAAATCACCGCCAACACACATATCCCACCGAGTGCCGCAAACCAACCGGCAGTGCGAATTGCCGGTCGCTCCACCGATCGGCGCAGCAGCAAGACCGCCGTCACGACCGCCAACGAGGCGACGGTGAAGTAGGCACCCACCCCAAAGAGTTCGAGCATTCCGTGAGCCGTTCGCGCACCCCATCGCCCGCAAATGTTGTGCACTTCGGCATTGGGGGGATACACGAGATTCGCCGGTGGATCGGCAGGATCGTAACTCGCCAGGCTCACGCCGACGAAGGCCGTCGCAAGCAGCAAAAACAATGCCGCCAAATCACGCCGCACATTGTGCATATTCGACATGATCGATCACAGGGGATTTCGGCGCCGTACGATGGCGACCCTTCCGGTTCGCGCGCAATCTCCGAAAAGGCCGAAATACGAGAGCTCTCCACGTCCGTTATCGACTCGAAAGAAGCCGACGACACACTCGGTCTCGAAACGTCGGCAACCCTTTCGGGAACGGATCTTCAGGCGCACGAGGCAGCACGCGCACCTTCCCTTCGGCCGATTCAACCGACAGGGATTCACATCTCACCGATGCGGTCGTCCCTGGTCCGCCCGGCAATCCGGCTTTTCCCGACAGCCGCGATGCTTTAGGATGATGGTTACTTTGCCCCCTCGCTCGGGGCACTTTCGACAAGAGACTACTTCCTTTGCCTTTGCCTCGCCGGCTTTTTTGTTGCGACAATTCGGGAGATGGATTCGGTGTACGATCGCCAAGCATTGCACGCATTGATTCGCGAAAAGGCGCTGAAATTCGGACAGTTCACGCTGGCCTCGGGTAAGACGTCGACTTATTACCTCGACGGGAAACAAGTGACGCTCGATCCCCTGGGCGCCAAACTGATCGGCGAAGGCCTGCTCGATTTGCTCGGCGATGACCTACCGGATGCCGTCGGCGGCATGTCGATCGGTGCCGATCCGATCACCGCCGCGGTCATCACGATCGCGGGCGTGCAAGGAAAGCCCGTCCGCGGCTTCATGGTCCGCAAACAAGCCAAAGACCACGGTACGAACCGTTACATCGAGGGCCCCGTCTCACCGGGCGAGCGGGTCGCCATCGTCGAGGACGTCGTCACCACCGGCGGGTCGTCGCTGCTGGCGATCGAGCGCTGCCGGGAATTCGGCCTCGAGGTCGTTCGCGTCTTGGCGATAGTCGATCGAATGCAGGGCGGACGTGAAGCCTTCGCACAAGCCGGGTTGAAATTCGACGCGTTGTTCACGATCCGCGACTTCGGCATCGAACCGCCCGGCGACTGATGCGACAGCGGCGCCGAAGAGAGCGATTCTCAATTTCAAAGGAGTGAGGGATGGAGACCTCACTACATCGGCAACTCAAGGAGCTGTACGCCGGTCCCCGCGGTCGGACGGAAGTGACGCTCGGTGAGTACCGCGTCGACGTCGTTCGCGGCAAGCGGCTGATCGAAATTCAACACGGCCCGCTGGGCATCATCCGGCGTAAGATCGCGGCGTTGCTCGAAGAGCATTCCGTCACGATCGTCAAACCGATCATCGCCCGCAAACGACTGATCAAATTGACGAAGAAGAACGGCCCGATCGCCGACGTGCGACGATCCCCCTTTCGCGGTTCGATGCTCGACGTATTCGAAGATCTCTTACACTTCATGCAAGTGTATCCGCATCGGCGCCTGCGGCTGGAGGTGCCGTTCATCGACATCGAAGAATACCGGTATCCGCGTCCCAAACGCCGGCGACGATGGATGTCGCCGAATCATTCCGTGCTCGATCAGCGTCTGATCCGCATCCGCGAAACGTTGTGCCTGGAAACGGCAGGCGACCTGTGGGCGTTGATCGAGGAACACCTTCCCGAGCCGTTCCACACCCGAGACTTGGCCGACGCCTTGAACATCGACCGTTGGAAGGCCCGCCGCATTGCCTATTGTTTGTTCCACGCCGGAGCGACCGAACGCATCGGCAAACGCGGAAACGCCTATTTGTACAAGCGATGCGCCGTTCCTCGGCCGAAGGCACAACGGGGTGCCGAAGCCGTACGTCTTGCTCTCGAATGGCCCTTGCCCGACGCGGCCCCGGCCTCGATGCGGGCGGCGGGATGATCACCTACCTGCGAAAGCCGACGTTTTCCGCTGCATTCATTGCACCAACCGCACGCGCGGCGACTCGATGATCCGGCGAAAGATTTCGCTCAGCCGCTGTTCGTACTCGGCCGGGTTGCCGCTACCCCGCGGGCTTTGACCGTCGTCGTTGGCCGTGGCTCCCATGCGGGCCATGCGGTCCATGAAGTCGTAATCGGTCCCCAAGCCGACCCCCACGGGAAACAACTGCCAGTTGTCGAGCTGGATTTCCATCGCCTGCATCAAGGCGGCATCGTACCAGTACGCCCCGTTGTTGTAAAAGTCGGGATTGGGATTGTTCCCGATGAACTGATCGATCTCCGACGGCGGACTGACGTACAAGTTGGGTACGCCGTCGGTCAACAGAACGACGATCTTGTTCGTGGCCTCGCGGCCGAACCCGCCCTCACTCTTCGGCTTGAGATGCTCGCGGGCGGCGATGAGACCGGCTTCCGTCGCCGTCGACGCTCCCTTGTCGCCGCAGGCTTGCAGCGTCGTGCAACGCACCATTGCCGAGCGGTAATCACCCGTCAACGGCTGAACGACTACCGGGCCGCCACCTGAGAGCACGTCGAACGTCACGATCGATACCCAATCCCGCTGATCAGGATTACGGATCGCCTCGTTCCGTTCTTTGATCACCTGGATCGCCGCGATCAAGGCACGTCGTGCCGCATGCATCGGCTGTTCACGCGGCGGAAAGCTGAACGTCCCCCCTGCAGTCGACTCGCTGTGCCACGGACAATGGGGACTGTACTGCGACAGCGGCACGTAGTTCCTGCCGTCAGGCTTCAAATCGCGCCCGTGGTCCAACATGAACTGCACATAGGTCAAATAACCGACCTGGTTCAGGTAGCGATAAACCAGCTGGGAGCTTGCACCGGGAAACGTCGTGCGGTTAGGGTTGTTGAACCGGTAGATTCGGTCGCTGTCTTGCCGTGGAGGTAGATAACCTCGGTTGTACGGAGGCGATCCATAAGCGCCGAAAAACCAATCCGCCGAAACCGCGCACGTCGTTCCCAAGAAAACGGCGTTCCAACCGTGCCCGATCGTTCCGTCGGGATGCAAACCGAAGGCGTGGGAAACACCCGCTTCGGCGAATAGCGACGCCGGGTTCGCCTCAGGAATCCACCGCCCCGTCGGCGGCTTCGGCGGCGACGGCCGCTTCGGCGGACTCGACTTGGGCGGCGAGCTTTTCTTCGACGAACCGCCTTTTTTCTTCGGTGGTGATTTCTTGCTTCCCCCACCGGAACTCGAACTGATCCTCTTCGGCCGAATCACGTAGTCCAGGTATTTTTCCCAATATGCGTAGTTCGTGCGGCTGTCGGGCGTCGGTTTCGCGGCGGGCATCAACTTGGCCAACTGGTAGTCGATGATCGCCGAGTACGCCTTCTGCTTGCGGACCAATTCGCTATCACCTTTTCGGATACGGTATCGCGACGGTACGTTATTGCGTGTCAACACACCGCCGTCTTTGGTCAGCTCGGCATAGGCGTAGGAGTTTTTCGGCACGCCGAACGGTTCACCGATGTACTCGAGTCGTCCCGGATAGGCACCGAACCCGAAGTCGGCGTAAATATCTTGCATCAACTGCGTCCCGATCGTCCCGTACCCTTGCGCGGCGAACTCGTCGTTGATGACGTCCGTCGCCCACGCGCCCTCGGTGTCGTCGTTCATCGATCCCGACAAATCGACGACAAAGCAGATATCCCGCGGATTTCCGATCGCCACGGCGCGGGCTTCCATCGTGAACGAATTCAGATCGAGCGCCTTGGCGAAGAACAGCGGCGCCTCACCCCCGTGCCGGGCATCCCGCCGCGTGGTTACCCGCACAGCGTTTCCACCCGCGGAATTCGGCATGAAGGTGCGCGTGTCGCTGTCCCACACGCCCAATTCGACATCGTCGGGCAGCAGCGAGACTTGCTGACCCCCGGCGACGTGGTATTCGGCGTATTCTTTTGCGACCTGAAACAGCTCGCCTTTGTCTTTCCCTAGTTGGGTTGCCGCGGCAATGGCCGCCGAATCGGCGGCCGCTTGGAGCTGCGTCCGCACGAGCACGACGTAGCCCATGTCGACGGCGAAGGCCACCAGTGCCAGCATGAAAATGATGGACACCGCCGCCAGGATCAAGACGGCGGCCTTACGTTTTGAGCGGGGAAGTGACCGTTTCATAGGTCGTCTCCGGCAATCATTCGTTCCGCGACCGAATATTCCGCTATCGCCGTTCGTTTCGAGGAATACCGTCCGTCGCCCGGAACGCGGAAACGGGGCATCATCTCGGTAGGTACGGCGTCATCCCGCCTCGCGGAAGGATCGCGGCGGCTCGACGCCTGTAGGGGGGCACGCCCGCATCGGGCGGGAGGGTAATCGATCGGCGCGTAATTTCTCCGGCAAACCCTACCCCAGCCGCAGGCTTTGTCAAATCCGCATGGACCTCCCAATGAGGGAGCAGAAAACCGCACGACGCAAGCACGGCCGGCACAATTGCCTCAATCCATACAGCCAGAAGAACCGCCGAACCCAGCCCTCATCGCTCGGTGAACCGGCGGGCCTGTGCGACGATGTCGACGCCCACGCGTTCACTCCAGGCGCTGATGAGCCGAGTAAAGATCGGCCCCGGCTTTCCGCCCCCGATCGGACGACCGTCGATCGCCGTCACCGGCAGCAAGCAAAACGGCGTACTGGTCAAGAAAAGCTCATCGGCTTGCAATAGTTCGTCGACCCGCGGATCGAACTCGCATGTCGCCATTCCGAGGTCGCGCGCAAGTGCCTCCACGTATGCCTCGCTGATTCCAAGCAGCGTTCGATTACGAGAAACGAACCGCAGTTCGTTTCCGAAACAGGCAACGATGTTCGCCGTCGACGTCTCGGTCACGCGATCGTCGTGGTCCAACAAGAGTGCCCTGGCGCCCGGCTCACGCGCCGAGGCCTCGCGATCAGCAAGATAATAGTGCATTCGACTACGGCACTTCAGACTCGGCGGCCAGCAATCGGCAGGCACCTGGCGCACGGCAACCGTCCTCAAATGCTGTCCTGTCGCGTACTTCTCGGCCCACAAGCGAAAGGGCAACCGATAGGTATGGACGCCCACCGTCGGACCGGCGGAAACGCCGCCGGCGTAGGCTGGATACAATCCCGGTGTTACGAAAATCGAAACGCCCAGATCGTCTTCCGGATCCCCCAGCCGGTGGTTCTCGGCGGTTACGCGCTCCGCAACGGCAGCCAGTTCCCCCAGGTCGATCGGCGGCCGGCCGAAGACGATCCGCAACGACTTTTCCAATCGCTCAAAGTGCTGCTGAACACAGAAGATCCGCCCCTTGAAGGTTCGCAATTGCTCCGTTACCGCAGCGCCCAGCACGAATCCGGCATCGACCACCGAAATCTGCATGGCCGATTCGGGAACATAACGGCCCGAGAGATAGGCGATCGGTTCCGGCATCGCGTCGAATTTCCTCAGCGAGAAAAGAGCATAAGACCGCTTCGGCGTTCGGCCGCAACGGGCAAAGACGGCATTCGCCCGTTATTATCGCGCAGAGGTCGTCACCGCACAATTGGGGGAAAAACGCCGGTGCCTCGTACGTGTCGAACCGCGCGTTTCACGGAGATAGTTCGTCCAAGATTGCGCGCAGCGCGGCACGTACCGGCGCTGCCTTCAGATAGGCGCACCAATCGTGGGTCCGTCCTACCTCACAGGTCACGTCGAGCACTTCGACGTCGGTGTCGTCTGCGTCGATGCAGGACGGGCCGACATATCCCATGGCGTCGGTGCCGCCGCATCCCCACAACCGACGATACCACCGCAAGGCGGGATCTTGACGGTTGACCGTGATTACCAGGCGCGCCGCGTGCAAATCGTCGGGATCGAACTCACCGCCGGGGGCCGTCCAGGAAGCACTCAATCCTGCGGCAATCCACACCAGCGAAACAACGGGCAATACTTCAGCGTCTTCTGCGTCCGCGGCAGCCACCTCGACGAAAGTCGACTCCGGCCGTTTCGCATCGAGCACGTCTTCGGCGAGGCGTTTGCCGCGATAGCTCTCGCCTGTCAGGAGCTTTGCCGTGCCGCCGGCTGTGCGGGCTCCGAAACTGTACCCCACTAAGACGACCGGCGAATGTCGGGCGGGGATTCTCAACCACCCGGCAACATCGCACGATTCGCCGTCGCTGCGAAGCGCCTTGATCTGGGCGTCCTTGCGCACCCGACATCGCACCTTTCCCGCCGGCCAACACCATGCCACGAAGTGCGGCTTGATCTCAGGCCGAGCGTTATTCTCCTCTGCAAGGAGGGCATCGCGCAGCGCCCAAGTCGCCCGCAACGCGTCGGCGCGTTCCATGAGGTTTCCGTGGATGAATACGACGATCGGCCGTCCGTCGCCTAAAGCGGCATACGCTTCCTCCGTCGGTACCGATTCGACTTGTCCCCCCTTTTGAACCCGATAAACCGTCGGCTGCTCGCCTTCGCATCCGCTTTCCCGCGAGTCGACCAACCACACGCTCGGCGACGCATCGTCCCGGACGGGCTCGGAAGCTGCAACAGGGGTGTTGCCGATCGCCGACACGATCATCGCCGAAGCGGCGACCATCCGCAGGCAAGCAGCAAACGTTTTCATCGGTATATCCCTCGCAATTGCAGGAGCCGCCGGCGCCGGTGTTGCGCATTTGTGCGGGTCGTAACGATCCGCCACCCCCGGGGGCAACCGCGTCGACCGCTCGGACGGCGGAGGGCACGCGCAAGGTTTACCAAGCCGACCCAACCCAAATGTAGCTCACAACGCGTCCAAGGCCAGCGAAAACCGCCGAAAAATGTTGCCCTGAATCGACTGTTGCGTTTGCACCTCACGAACGGTGGTGTAGTGTTGCTTGGTCAATACCTGGGCTGTTTCGGACGAGCGGTTTGTCGGTGCGCGGCGGTACGTCGCCCTGTTCGCCGACAATCCGGTCGCCGGCGTTCGTGGCGAACCCAAGCCACCATGTGTGAGGAGAAACGAACCATGAGAAAAGCCATCGTGTTGTTGGCGGTCGTCGCCACCCTGGGCGTCACGGTGGGATGTCAGAATTGCAGTTGGTTCCGGCGCGGCGCGTTGTTCCGTCCGCGAGCGGAAGTCGTCGATCCGTGCGTCGATCCGTGTGCACCGGTGGTGGGGACGGTCGTCGAACCGGGTTGTGACACCTGCGGCACGACCACCGTCCCGCCTGCCAACACAACGTACCTGACTCCGGGCCCTACAGGCTGAGGTTTCTCGACGAACCCCTGCCACCCGAAACGGTGAAAGCAGCCGGTATCGCTGTTGTGATGTCGTAAGCTGAATCGCCTCGGTGCGGTCCGGGGACGGTGTGTCACCCTCGAGTCGGCAAACGATCGACTGGGTCCGATCGTTTGCTTCGCGATCGGTCTGATGGAGTTCTTGCCGGTCGAGCGTTCTGCGCGAACGCGCCGGCGGCGGCCGGCCGGTTCGGTCAGCGTCCGTCGCCGCCCTCCCGATGTGATTACCTCCCGCCAAGAACGTGAGCACGTCCGGTCGATCGGTCATCCTGAGACGGTCGGCCGGACGCCTTTTCGCGCACGCTGTCGGTAATTTTCGAGCGCAGTTTGCCGCGTGCGATCAAGCGGTCTTCTCGCCGATGAAGATGTAATACGGCGCCCGCACCAACGGCAAATAAGGCACCTTCGCTTTCCGTTCTTCCAGGTGCACGCACTTCAAGCGCCGCTTCAAGTAGGGAATGTGGTCGGGCGAGGGAAAGACATTGTCGTAGTTGAACCACCCCGTCCAAAACAAGCGCGTCACTGCGCCGTGGCGACGCATTCCCTCGTCGGGATGTTTTCGCGACACATAAAAATCGACGACTCCGATCTTTCCGCCCGGCTTCAGCATGGCCAAGGCGTTGTCGATCGCCGCGAACCAGTCGGGAATCATCGTCAACGAATAGGAAAACGTAACTACGTCGACCGGTTCATCAGGGCGATAGGTGGTGGCATCGGCCTCTTGTGTGACGACGTTCGTCCAACCGTGCTTCTCGATCCGCCGATCGGCCACATTCAACAGCGATCGCGACAAGTCGACCAAGATCAGCTTGCGAAGTTCGCCGATCCGATCCCCGAAATACTCGGCATTGGAACCGGTTCCTGCGCCGATATCGACCCATACGCCGCCGGCCGGAACACCGAGCGCTTTCCACAAGTCTTCACGGCCCTGGAGCAGGCGTTTGCGAAATTCGTCGTAATGTTCCGCTTGTCCCGCGTAGAAGTTTTCGAGCCGCTCGGCGTGATCTTTACCTCGCCCGGGCCGCACCACCATGTGGTAGAGAATTTTCAGATCGGAAAACACGCCCATCGCGAATCACTTTCTACGCGTCGTCCCGTTGCGACCATGAAAACAGCACCGTAAACGGCGTCGTTCTTTCGAAAGACGCGATGCCCGGTCACACGTTCAGATCGGCAATGTAGAAACTGCCGTAAGTGTGCACGCGGCAGCGTTTATGCAGCTCGGCGGCCTTCTCGCGATAGTAGGTCAACTGGTCGCCCAACGTCGTCTCGCGACCGTCGATCTCAACCCGCACGCGGTCGACGAAATCGGTCCGCAAGCCGCCGCTGCGCCAAATCGCCCGGGCCCCCGGCGCCGCACGTCGGAAAATCGCTTGCCACTCGGCTTCGAGCCAATCGAAGTACCGCCCCGACATCCAATCCATGTGGTCCAAAAGCACGAACCGCGAAATCGGCACGTCGTGCTCGTTCAAGAAACCTTCGACCGTGTTGGTGTGTGTCGATATGCGATCGACCAATCCCGCTTTGAGCTTCTCGAAGTTTTCGGGCTTGAGATACTCAGGACAGCACTCGCGGGTATAACGACCGGTCATGTACACCCGCCAAAAATAGTTGTCCATCAACGGAATCTCGCCGAAGACCGCATCGAGGCAGTCTTTCACGAATTGGACGATTCCGCCTTTGTACTGGGTTTCGATCTGTTGCCGCTGCGCACGCGGAACCCCCACCAACGACAACGTGGCATCGCGCCGCATGATGAACCGCAACAGCGGCGTCCAGATCTGCTCGCGCAAATGCTCGTCGTAAATACGGCGTTGCTCTTCGAAATCTTTGGCTTCGAGAACGGCATCAACCCAACGGTTCAATCGGGCCATTCGCCGCAAGTACAGGTTGATCATGCGGGCAAACAGGCCCGACGTACCATGGAAATAGAACGACCGCTTGCCGCCGAAATAGCGTCGAATTTTCTTGTCCCAGTACCGTTTCGCAAAGTCGTCGAGGTCGTCCCGCAGGGCATCCCGATAAATCGAAACGATCTCGTCGTGATGGCCCAGGCCGAAAATCTGGAAGAACGTCTCAAAATCGAGATTCCGAATACCGGCCTGTTTCAATTGCAACAAGGCATTTTGACGCGGATTCATGTCGACCGCGTACACGTGGGATACGCCGGTGAGCGCGTAATCGAGCGAATTGCATCCGGCGGAGGTGATGACCAATACCGTGTCGTCGGGCCCGAGTTCGAGCGCCTCGCGGTCCAGTCGCGGATCCTCCCAACAGGTGTTGTAAACCAAATTATGCCGATGCACCAAGGTAAAGACCCGCGTGCTTACCCATTCGCCGACGCTCATCGTGCCTGCTCACCTTTATGATTGAACCCGCGCTTCGTGCTCAGCCGAATCAGCGCACCGAATGCGTGATCTGCCGCACAACGAATGCGACCGCTCGCGGCCCTGTCGGACGTCCACGTGGCGAGAAGCCGCAGAATACCCAATATAGGAAAAGGAGCCCGCGACACAACCTTTGCACACCGAATTCTCATTCGCCGTGCCCCTCGCCGAACGGGCTCCCGTGTCCTGATAGATTCCAAGTAGGCCGATCCTTCTCGCGTTCAAGAACCAAAAAAGCCGCCGAATACGATTCGGCGGCCGTTGTAAACGGACTCGTTCCCGGCAGTTCTGCGATTGCCGGGATCAGCTGTTTTCGGCAGGCTGCTGGGCTTGTTGCGCCTGGGCTTGTGCGCGGGCGACCAAACCGGGGCGCACCCGCTTCTGCACGTCGGTTTCCAACACGCCGAACGTCGCTTCGTGACGCTGGATCGTCAGCGTGAGCGCCTGAAGCATACGCTTGGCCGTGTAATAATTCGTGATGATTCGCTGACTGATCTTGATCGGCTGTGTCGGAACGCCGACCGGCTGCGGGTTCAACCCAAAGTCGATGATCAATTCTTCAGGCGTACCGGTCACGCGGCAAAAATTCGCGTAACTCGATTCGGCTCCCGAGTCGTCGATCGTCACGCGCACCCCCTGAACCGGTCGCTGCTGGGCCTGCGGCTGCGGTGCCGCCTGCGCGTTTTGCTCTTGATTCTCTTGAGCCTGCTCCTGATCCTTTTTTTCCTTTTCGTCGGCCATGATCGCTCCCTTATCCTTTTCGCGTTCAGAAAACGTGTGCCTCGGAACCCTCGTGCTACCGGGCACAGCCCGGCCATCTTGGTGTTCCGTTCCATTATTCACTTCGATAGCCACCACCCCATCGGGGGATTTTCGCGCTAACCCCCGTTAACATCCCTAAATCTAAGCGGAATCGGTGTTTTTGCCAAGCGCGAACGCCGGATGCAACTACACCGATCTACGAGAAAATACCACACCCCAGGGCTGCCGACCGCGAAATGTGGCCCGTTCTCCCCCCGGATTTCCCCATCCTCGCCGATCAGACGCTACCCGCCTTACGACCCGAAGTGCGCGCTCCCCAAAAACGCCATCCCCCTACTTCTCATTCTCGAAACCCAACTCCGCCATCACTTTCGGCCGCACCTCGTCGACGAATTTCAACGCAGCGATCGACTCCCATGCCAAGATGACGGAGCGACTTCCGATCGCGTCGGGTGTCGTCCGAACAACGTAAACTGCATCTTCCGCAACCCGAAAATCGCTGAACGGTATCTGTTCATTCAACGTCGTCACAACCACGCCCCGCCGGGGCAACCCTCCCGGCCACCCCTCGAACACACGGCAAAAGACGTTCATCGTATTCCCCCGAACCAAAGGGTCCATGTACGACCTTTCTCCCAAATGTAGCACGGCGCGCATCGACGAAAGCCAAAAAAGAAACCGGCGACCCGTTAACCGAGCCGCCGGTTTTATATACACATGGCAGTGACAACCGCGAGCCATCTTCCGACCGAAGTCGGCTCCATGACTTTTACGACGACGGCTTTTGGCCGCCGAAGTCTAGTCATCCTTAGAAAGGAGGTGATCCAGCCGCAGGTTCCCCTACGGCTACCTTGTTACGACTTAGTCCCAATCGCGGAGTTCATCTTCGGCGCCTGCCTCCCTTGCGGGTTAGCCCGGCGACTTCGGATGCCCCCCACTTTCGTGGCTTGACGGGCGGTGTGTACAAGGCTCAGGAACACATTCACCGCGGCATGCTGATCCGCGATTACTAGCGATTCCGGCTTCATGCAGGCGAGTTGCAGCCTGCAATCCGAACTGAGGCGCGCTTTTTGGATTTGCTCCCCCTCGCGGGTTGGCGTCCTTTTGTACGCGCCATTGTAGGACGTGTGCAGCCCTGGTCATAAAGGCCATGAGGACTTGACGTCATCCCCACCTTCCTCCGGTTTAACACCGGCAGTCTCGCTAAAGTACCCGGCATTACCCGCTGGCAACTAGCGACAGGGGTTTCGCTCGTTAAGGGACTTAACCCGACATCTCACGACACGAGCTGACGACAGCCATGCAGCACCTGTGCACGTTCCACTGCGAAGCAGCGTGGCCTCGCTTTCACGAGGTTAATCCGTGCATGTCAAGACCAGGATAAGGTTCTTCGCGTAGCCTCGAATTAAGCCACATCCTCCACCGCTTGTGTGAGCCCCCGTCAATTCCTTTGAGTTTCAGCCTTGCGACCATACTCCCCAGGCGGAGCACTTAACGCTTTCGCTACGGCTCAGACGTCATGGAGAACGCCCAAGCCTAGTGCTCATCGTTTAGGGCTAGGACTACCGGGGTATCTAATCCCGTTCGCTACCCTAGCTTTCGTGCCTCAGCGTCAGAAGAGACCCAGTGAGCCGCTTTCGCCTCTGGTGTTCCTTGGGATATCAATGCATTTCACCGCTCCACCCCAAGTTCCGCTCACCTCTGTCTCCCTCTAGCCTGGCAGTATTGAGCGCAATTCCTCGGTTGAGCCGAGGGCTTTCACACCCAACTTACCAGACCGCCTACGCACCCTTTAAGCCCAGTAATTCCGAATAACGTTTGGACGGTTCGTCTTACCGCGGCTGCTGGCACGAACTTAGCCCGTCCTTCCTCTGAAGATCGGTCAAGCCGCCCCTGAGGGACGACATTTCCTCCCAACTGACAGCGGTTTACAACCCGAAGGCCTTCATCCCGCACGCGGCGTCGCTCGGTCAGGCTTGCGCCCATTGCCGAAGATTCTCGACTGCAGCCACCCGTAGGTGTCTGGGCAGTGTCTCAGTCCCAGTGAGTGGGGCCATGCTCTCACACCCCATAGCCATCTTAGCCTTGGTGGGCCGTTACCCCACCAACAAGCTAGTAGCACGTGAACCCCTCCCCAGGCGGACTCGCACCTTTGGTCCGGAGACATTATCCGGTATTACCCGCAGTTTCCCGCGGCTATCCCGGTCCTGGGGGCAGGTAATCCACGCATTACTCTCCCTTTCGCCGCTCGAGTACCCCCGAAGGGGCCTTTCCGCACGACTTGCATGCCTAATCCACGCCGCCAACGTTCATTCTGAGCCAGGATCAAACCCTTCACTTAATGTATCGGCTTAGAGCCCGAAGGCTCATGGCTAGCCAATCGAAAGGTTTGAGTTGCTTCGAGGTCGCGCTCGAAGCTGATTCATCTCATTTCCGACTTTGCCGGAAGATGAGGGGCTCGCTTACGCTGTCACTGCCAAGTTGTCAAAGAACAAATTTGGCCGGCAGGTTTTCTAGAGCCGCAACCCTTTCAACCAACCGACCACTTGTGATTTTACCCCTGTCCCGACGACTGTCAACGGGGGCGAGCGATTTTTTCGCCACTCCGTTTTCGCTGCGTCTTCGCAGCCGCCGAAACCGGTCGGGCTTGAGCTTATTGGTCGGCAAGTTCGACGCCCGACTTGAGGGGTCTCGCGGATTTTCCTTGTCCACTCGCCTTTCCGAGTGCCGGGCAAGACACCCGCCATGCGGCCTGCCTTGTGCCACCCGCGAGAATTTCAAAGCTACCAAATCGCGGCCGATCTGAAAAGCCCCTTTCGGAGCGATTTTCGGATTTTCTTTCCGCGGCCGTCTCCGGCAGCTTTGCCCGTCGTCGCGGCCTCGCCGTGACCAACGGTAAGGGATGTTTTTACCAACACTGCAAACCGTCTCCAAGGGCCCCCGCCGAAAAATTTTTCCCGAATCGTGTCTCGTCCTGCCTACGGGGCCCTACCGCATGCACGACCGTCAGGCTTTCACACGAAGCAGCGACAACGCGGGCGAGCAACGAGGGCGTTCGCCTTTCCGTTTCAACGTCCCGGCCCAAAACACTTTGAATCCTCTCACCCGCGACTGGTAGAATATGGTTAGAAGTTCTTTCCGGTAGTGCAGTCCCCAAGCCCGTTTTTCAGGCCGGTAATTCTCCGGGCATACGTGCCCCGAATTGGAGACAACACAATGTCGGTATCCGACCGACGGTCGGTTGTCAGTCGCGTGTCGATTCGCCTTCTCGGCGGTCGTACCGCGATCTTCTCGGCGCTCGTCACAGGTTGCATGTGTCTGCTCGTCCCAAAACCGGTCGCCGCTCAAGAAACCGCCGTTACCGTGCCTTCCATCGGCCTCCACGAGCAATACTACGAGCGATCGGGCATCGTTTGGGCTCTTCGCGGTCCGAATTGGTTTGCGCGGTTCGGAGGTCCCGACTGGGCGCAGCCCCAAACATTCGGGCTGGGCACTTCCGGCGGCCCTGTTTCCGGCGGAATCTCGGTCGATTGGTCGCACGGCACACAGCGATCCGCCACCGGAATCAGCCCGACGGTTGTCGTACCCCACGGCGGCTTGGGAAGCGTGTCGGGTGCTCAGTGGCGTCCCTTTGTGACGGGCATCGTGCCGGTGCCCGGTTTGGGCGGAGCGTCGATGGCCGCCTCGCCTGTCAGGCCGATTTGGATCGACCCGCTCACCGGCAAACCGTACGGCGTTTCTTCTCCGGAAAGCCGATCGGTTGACGTTCAAACCGCCGACAACGAGCCGGCGACGTCTCCTGCATCGCCTTCGCTCGAACCACAGGGTTCCGCTGGACGCGAGCCCGAACTGGTCCTCGGCGGCAGCTCGGCCACACCGGCCGAGAACACACTCAGTTCGGCCGAAAAACCCGTCGCCGGTCTGCACGCGGCGGTCGAAGCTCGACAAGAAGAACAGCGTGCACGTGACGCGCAAGCCCGCGATTACCTGGCCCGCGGCGACCAAGCGCTTCGCGCCGACAAACCCGGCGTCGCGAAGATCTACTACCAACAGGCCCTGCGTTACGCCTCGGCTTCGCTTGCCGAGGTAATCCGCGAACGTCTCGAACGGGCGGCGGCCGTCGCACAAGACCATGCCGCACGCCACACGAAACCATCGGCACAGCAGTAATCTTTCCCGGCCGATGTCCACTTTAGGGCGAAACTTTCCAATCGCGGGCCGGCAAACCGATCCGGCCTTGCGACAAGGAAGTCCGCTTCGCTGCCGACGAACGCCGTTGCGCCGTGCGTTTCCACGTTTTCGGAACTA
Source organism: Thermostilla marina (assembly GCF_054657455.1). Taxonomy (NCBI): domain Bacteria; kingdom Pseudomonadati; phylum Planctomycetota; class Planctomycetia; order Pirellulales; family Thermoguttaceae; genus Thermostilla; species Thermostilla marina. The sequence continues at coordinate 4,415,970 of NZ_BAAHYR010000001.1, forward strand.
GTCTGTTCCTGCTCAACTCTTTGACAATTCCGAAGTTACACCACGACAATCAGGCCGTACGGCGCGACGGTCTCTCGACGGTATTTCCCCGATGGGGTGTCGAAAGAACTCGGGGTCTTGCTTCCCCGGTTACCGAGTATCGACTCACTTGGGTTTGGCAAACGTTCGGCCCAGGGTAATAATCTGATTTTCAGCGTCCCCAAACGAGCGGTCGCCGAGGACTTGAACTACGTCGCAAAGCGGTCGCCGTAAAGCCGCATTTCGTTCCGCACTACCAATTTACCAACGGACGATCATGAAGAGTAACCAATCCAAAGCCGGGAAAAATGTCCCCAACGGCACGCTGCCTGAAGGTGCGTTGCCCGCTTTGCGTCATGACGACGATCCCCGTGAAACGCAGGAGTGGCTCGAAGCCCTCGAGTACGTGATCCGTACCGAAGGACCGGATCGAGCCGTGTATCTGCTGGAGCGACTCAAAGAAAAAGCTTTCCGCGAGGGCGTTCCGTTCACCTCGAGTGCAACCACGCCTTACGTGAACACGATTCCGCCCGAGAAGGAACCGCCTTATCCCGGCGATCGGGCGTTGGAACGCAAGATCAAGAGCATCATCCGCTGGAATGCTTTGGCGATGGTCGTGCGGGCGAACCGTGAAAGCCCGGGAATCGGCGGCCACATTTCGACGTTCGCCTCGGCGGCCACGTTGTACGAGGTGGGGTTCAATCACTTCTTCCGCGGCAAACAGGGCGACATGCCGCCCGACCAGGTGTATTTTCAAGGACACGCGGCACCGGGCATCTACGCCCGCGCGTTCCTGGAAGGTCGGTTGACCGAACAAGACTTGATGAACTTCCGGCGTGAACTGGCCGAAGGCGGCGGTTTGTCGTCGTATCCGCACCCGTGGTTGATGCCCGGCTTCTGGGAATACCCGACCGTGTCGATGGGCTTGGGCCCGATCATGGCGATCTACCAGGCTCGGTTCAACCAGTATCTTGCCGACCGCGGAATTCTTCCCAAGGCCCGCGAATCGAAGGTGTGGTATTTCATGGGCGACGGCGAAACGGACGAGCCCGAATCGTTGGGCGCGATCACGCTCGCCGGTCGTGAAAAGCTCGACAACCTGATCTTCGTCATCAACTGCAATTTACAACGGCTCGACGGTCCTGTTCGCGGCAACGGTAAAATCATCCAGGAACTCGAAGGCGCTTTCCGCGGCGCCGGCTGGAACGTGATCAAGGTGATCTGGGGCACCGACTGGGATCCGCTGTTGGCCAAAGACGCCGACGGCGTACTCGTTCGCCGAATGACCGAGGTCATCGACGGGCAATACCAAAAGTACACGGTGATGCCCGGCAGCTACATCCGCAAGCATTTCTTCGGCGTCGATCCGAAGCTCGAAGCGCTGGTCGCCGATTTGACCGACGAGCAGATTCGCCGGCTCAAACGCGGCGGGCACGATCCGGTGAAGGTGTACGCGGCCTACAAGGCGGCGTTCGAACACAAGGGCTCGCCTACCGTCATCCTCGCAAAAACGATCAAAGGCTACGGAATGGGCGAGGCCGGAGAAGGGCGGAACATCACGCACCAGCAAAAGAAGCTCAACGAAGACGAGCTGCGGGAATTCCGCCGCCGCTTCGACATCCCGATTCCCGAAGAACAGGTCGCCGACGCCCCCTTCTACCGGCCGCCGGACGACAGTCCGGAAGTTCGCTACGTGAAAGAACGCCGCAAGAAGCTCGGCGGGCCCGTCCCCAGTCGCCGTTCCCCCACGATGAAACTCAAACCGCCGAAGTGGGAAGAGTTCGCCGAATTCTTCGGCGGCAGCGACGGCCGACCGGTCTCGACCACCATGGCGTTCGTGCGTTTGTTGGCCCGGTTGATGCGAGACAAGAACCTGGGCCAATACGTCGTACCGATCGTTCCCGACGAAGCCCGCACGTTCGGCATGGAAGCGCTGTTCCGTCAGTTCGGGATCTACTCGCACGTCGGCCAGCTTTATGAGCCGGTCGACTCCGACACGATCTTGTACTATCGCGAAGCCACCGACGGTCAAATCCTCGAAGAAGGCATCACCGAGGCCGGCTCGATGGCGTCCTTCATCGCCGCCGGAACGGCGCATTCGACACACGGCATCAACATGATTCCGTTTTTCATCTACTACTCGATGTTCGGGCTCCAGCGGGTCGGGGATCTGATTTGGGCCGCTGGCGACATGCGATGCCGTGGTTTTCTGCTGGGGGGAACGGCCGGACGCACCACCCTGGCCGGCGAGGGCCTGCAACATCAAGACGGCAACAGCCACCTGTTCGCATTGGCCTACCCGACTTTGCAGGCCTACGACCCGTGTTACGCCTACGAAGTCTCCGTCATCGTCCTCGACGGACTGCGACGCATGTACTTCGACGAAGAAGACATCTTCTACTACATCACCTTGATGAACGAAAACTACGTTCATCCGATCCTGCCGATGGGCGCTACCGAAGGCATTTGCCGCGGGATGTATCCCCTGGAAGAAAAGAATCTCGGCGACGATCGCCCCGTGGTCGACTTGATGGGCAGCGGCGCGATCCTCCGCGAGGTCCAACGCGCGGCCGAAATTCTCGACGAGAAATTCGCCGTATCGAGTCGGGTGTACAGTGTAACAAGTTGGAAATGCCTGATCGAAGACGCCCGCAAGACCGAGCGGGAAAATCGTCTGCATCCCGATCGACCGGCAGCAACGCCGTATGTCCGCAGTACGCTGGCTGAAGATGCCCACACCGTCATCGCGGCCAGCGACTACGTCACATCCGTGCCGCTCACCTTGGCGAAATGGATGCCCGGCAACTACAGTGTACTGGGTACCGACGGCTTCGGACGCAGTGAAGATCGTCGAAGATTGCGTCGCTTCTTCGAAGTCGATGCCGAACACATCGCACTGGCAGCGCTGTACGAACTGGCCAAAGGCGGACGCTTCCCCGGCGAAAAGCTCTCCACCGCGATTCGCGAGCTGGACATCGACCCCGAAAAGGCACCGCCTTGGACGGTCTGACGCAGCCTGTGCCGGTTCACTGTGAACGGGAAAACCGCCGCGCAGCGCGTGCAGATCACGCTTCGGCTTTGATCATCACCAGCAGCATTTTGAAGCGTTGTTCGGCTTTCAGGGCGTGCGGCACACCGGCCGGCAAAAAGATGCATTTTCCGGCCGGCACGTCGTTCCATTTCCCGCCGACGGAAACCTTGGCCTTGCCGTCGAGCACTTGGATCATCGCATCGAAAGGTGCGGTATGCTCGCTGATTTCCTGTCCGGCGTCGACGGCAAACACCGTCAACGAACCCGTTCCCGGGTGCTTGATCAGCGTTCGGCTCACGATCGCATCGGCCTGATAGTCGATCAACGAGGCAGGCGAGAAAATGCCTTCCAACGCATTATCCGAGGTCATGTGTCGGTCTCCGGGTGGAATGATTTGTGTGACAACAGCACGCTGGCCGACGTCGATTATGTGCTATTCGGCGAGAATCGTCGATTCGCCCCGTCACGCTTTCTGCAATCGCACAGGAAGCCGGTCGATTTTCGCGGCGACGATGAAATCGTTCAGCGACAACCCGCCGATGGCGTGCGTCCACAGTTCGATCGTCACGTGCCGATACCGTTCGAGATGAAGATCGGGGTGATGCCCTTCGTCCTCGGCGACGGCCGCCAGCCGATTGAGAAACTCGACCGCTGCGGCAAAATCCTCGGCGACCCACCGCTTGCGGATGCGAGTCGCTTCGGCATCGAGTTCCCAGCCTTGCAATCGGGCAAGCTGTTCTCTCGCCTCGGCGGGCGACAATCGCGGCACGCCGCCCTCGCAAGGTACGCATTTTTTCGTCAATAACGATTCGGTCGACTGCGGATCGCTCGCCATCGTGAATCCCTTTCATGCGGACACTGTCGGTGAGCAACTGGAAAAAGCAACGCACGTTGCAAACGTTCCGGCAAACGTGCGCCGTCCGCAAGAATTGTCGGCGATTGTTGCCGCCGGACAAGCGTTTTCTCGCGCGCCGACCGACGCGCAGCACCGTGTGACACTCGGATCGTCAAGTGTCGTCTTCCAGCAAACACACGTGCGACGCTTCGATGACGACCGACACTGAATCGCCTGGATTCGGCTTCATCCGCAGATATTCCGAACGCGACACCTCCGCGATCAGCGTCAGATTCCCGACGACCGTCGATACACTCGCATAGCTTCCCTGGTCGATTACCGACCGCACGACACCGTGCAACCGCGTCACACCGACTTCGTCCTGGACACGTTCTCCCGACGCCGCGGGCGCAAGCTGAACATGCTCGGCGCGAAAACCGAAATGTCGCCGGTGATCGAGTAGCGGCCGGTCGGGCAACTCGGCCCAAAACTCTTCACCGCTTTCGGTTTCCAACCGGACGAACCGATCGTACGTCGTCGCTCGGCCGCTGAAGACGTTTTTCATGCCCACGAACTTGGCGGCGGCAACCGTCCGCGGGCGTTCCAAAATCTCTCGCGGTTTGCCGACTTGCAACAGTTTTCCGCCGAAGATCAAGCCGACGCGATCGGCAACGGCCATCATCTCCGAAAAGTTGTGGCACACGTGAATCGTCATCGCACCGATTTGCCGGTGCAGGGTCTTCAAATACGGGAGGATCTCTTCGCGGGTAAGTTCGTCGAGAGCGCTCACCGGCTCGTCGAGGAGCAGCAACCGCGGCGAGATGGCCAACGCCCGCGCCAATGCCACGCGTTGCTTTTCACCGCCCGAAAGTCGGGCGGGCTTGCGATCGGCCAGATGGGCGATACCGGTTCGCTCCATCAAGAGATCGACACCGACTTCTGCTTTCCCGTCGACTTGGCGGCGCCGTCCGAACCCGACGTTCCTGCGGACGGTGCGATGCGGAAACAAGGCGTAGTCTTGCGGGACGTAGCCGATCCGACGATGCCGCGGCTCCAACCTGGTAATGTCGACGCCGTCGAGGACGATGCGTCCCGCGTCGATACGAGTGAGCCCGCACAGCGATTCGAGAAACAGCGTTTTTCCCGATCCGCTGGGTCCGAGCAGTACGAAGTATTCGCCGTCGTCGATCGTCAACGACAGCTCTTTCAGAGCGAAGGCGCCGACCGAAAGAGCGAGTTTGTGGATCTCGAGCATTGCGTCCCGTCGTCCTCCCGCGTCACGATCGCGCCTACGTCCAAGGCGAATTCGTCACCGTTTCATTCATTCAGGCCGTCTCACTTCGCATGCCGATCACCCGGACCACGATCAACCCGGCAGCGGCCAGGGCCAACATCACCAGCGCAACCGCCAACGCCACCTCGATGCGTCCCACCGACTGTTCCAGGTAGATCGTCGTGGGCAGCACTTCCGTCCGCATGCGGACGGCACCGACGAACACCATCAGCGGGCCGAAGATCCCGAACGCGCGGGTCCAAATCAAGATCCCGGCCGCGATCACACCGCGCCAGGCCAAAGGCAACGCGACCGAAAAGAACGCATGGGCCCGCGTGCTGCCGAGCGTCATTGCCACGTGTTCCAGTCGCGGATCGATGCCGTCGAAGCAAATCTTCATCGCCCGAATGCCGAAGGAGGCCGAGGCCAGAAACTGACACAACACGATGCCGCGTTTCTGAAACACGAACTTCAGCCCCCAATCTTCGAGCGTCCGCCCGAAATCGGTCTGAAAAAAGACCAAAAGCGACAATCCCACGATCAACGGCGGCATGAGGATGGGCAAATCGACGATCGAATCGATTACTGCATGTAGCGGCAGGCGATAGCGACTGAGGGCATATCCGATCGGCACGGCGAACACCAATCCGATGACCGTCGTCAACACACTCGTCCACACCGAAAGCCAGGCCGCCGCCCGAATCTCGGGAGCGGTGAACACCACGCGCAACGAATCCGGCTGCGTATAACCGATGTCGGCCTGAATCAGAAGCGCCCACCCCAGCACGAACACGGCCACGAAGCCGATCACCGTGCCGGCGAAGATGCGGCTCGACCAGCCCGCCACGGGTCGCATAGGTCGCGTTGTGTTGCCCAGCAAATTCGGCATGATCCCCTGTTCGACCAATCGAGCCGGAAAAGCCGCTGCACAGCGAACGGCGCTTTCTGCGCGGCCCGTTCACCGAAAATCACCAACGATTGCATTCCCCCGCACGCCGTTCGCGCACGCAACAACTCATTCCACCCCGCAGCGAAATCGCCTACGGCTGCGGCAATTCGACCGTGTAATGGTGTTTTTCGAATACGGTCCGCCCCTCGGACGATTGCAGAAAATCGAACAAGCGGCGTGCCGCCTCGGGATTCTGCGAGGTGGTCAGCAGGGCGACCGGCACGGTCGAGATCACATTCTTTTCCGCGGAAATAGGCACGATCTCGGTGTCGTCGCCGACCAACGCCGCTACGGCGTCCCACACGATTGCCGCATCGAGATGGCCGAGCTTCACGCTGTTGGCCAGCTCGTTGACCGTCAACGACCGGAAATCGACATCGAGTTTCGACTCATCGATCCCGTTTTTCTCGAAAATCTTCGACGCCACACGTCCCACCGCGCAGGCGCCCGCGTCGCCCAGACCGATGCGCAGCGTGTCGCGAGTGAAATCTTCGATTCCGGTCACGTTGCCCGGATTCCCCTTGGGAACCAATATGACGGGCACGAAATAACACAAATCGGCCCGATCGGCCACCAATCCTTCCGCCTCGGCCTGCTCCACGTAGCTTGCCTCGCCGGGAATATACACATCACCTTGCCGCGACAGCTTGACGCGTGAAAAAAGGACCTCGCTTCCGGCGAAATCGCACTCGACTTCGATGCCTTCTCGCTGAGAGAACAACTCGACCGCCTCGGCGACCGGCGGACGCAGTCCCGCACCACAGTACACCATCAATTTGACGGGCTTTGTTCGGTTGCACCCGCCGACGCATACCACCGACAAAAGGACCGCCAAAAGCGTTCGCCGTCCAAGCAACACCGTTCGCACGCGCATGAGCCACCTCGACGAGCCGATTTCAAACGGAACCGCCGCTGCGAGCCGGGCCGTTGCAAGCGCACAAACCGTCGGCACCACCGCCTCGTCGCGGCCCGGTTCCTCAATCTAACCAGCGTACTTCGGCCGGTTACTCGTTGTCGAGGATTTCGCGCAGCGCTTTCAGTACCTGCTCGTCGTGTCCGTCGACCTTGACGCTTTTCCACATCTTGCGGACAACGCCCTCGGCGTCGATGATGAACGTCGAACGTTGGATGCCCATCGACTTCTTGCCGAAGCGGACTTTCTCGCGCCATGCGCCGTATCGTTCGGCTACCTTGTGATCGACGTCGGCCAACAGCGGGAAGTTGAGCTGATACTTGTCACGAAACTTCTGATGACTTTCGACGCTGTCGGTGCTGACGCCCAATACGACCGCGCCGAGCTTTTCGAGTTCCCTCGAGCGATCACGAAACGCGCACGCTTCGCGCGTACAACCGGGCGTGTTGTCGCGCGGATAGAAATAGAGCACCACCGGTTTGCCTCGCAAATTGCGAAGCCGAATTTTCTCGCCGTTGTCGGCAGGCAGGCTGAAATCGGGGGCTTTCTTGCCGACTTCGATCCATTCGCTCATTTTCGTCCTCCCTCATTTGTTGGTGAGCAACGGGTGTGTTGCCGAAACTTTCGACCGTCCGCATATTCTTTCGGCAGCCGCCGAAGCGGATCCGTCTATCACCTTGAGAATGTGAATTCTACGAGCATTGCCGCGAAGGCAAGCCGAAAGTATTCCGCTCGGGGGCGGAGCGGCGCTCAGATTTCTTAGGGAATTAGGAACTTCCGACATTCCCCCTCCCGATCGGGCAGCTCGGAACGTAAAATACGATATTCCTTGAAACTCCATGTCGCCAAACGAGGGAGCTATCGATCGTGAGTGACGAGCAGGCCGGAAACATGCCCGATCCGACCGGCAAACAAAGCGGGAAGAAGCTACCGTCGGCTCTCGAACGAGCCAAGATCGCCGCGCGCGTTGCCTACGACAACCGAGGACGCGACATCGTCATCCTCGACATGCGCAAGATGACCGATCTGTTCGATTACTTCGTGATCGCGACCGGAACAAGCCGGCGTCAAATGCACGCGATGAGCGAAGAAATCGACCGCGCCCTCGAGCAAGACGTCGGCGATCGGCGCCTCGGCGTCGAAGGATACCAGGAATCCCGCTGGATTCTACTCGATTACGGCGACGTCGTCGTCCACCTATTTGCCCCTGAAGTTCGCGATTTTTACGCCTTGGAAGAACTTTGGGCGAATGCCGAGCGTGTACCGACCGGGCTCCCCGAAACGCCCCTCGAGCAATCGACGCCTACCGAAGCCGAAGAAGATTTCGAAGAATGGGAAGACGATTGGGACGAAGAAGCCGAAGCGGAATCGTTCGATTTCGACGATGACGACGTTCCCTCCCTGCCCGAGGACGATTTCGACGACGACCTTTCGCCGGACGAATCGGACGATTGAACCGCGATTGCCGCTTCCCTTCGGCACGCAAGCGACGACGGGCCGTCCGCCGGCTTGCAACGCTACGGTCTGCGACGGTCGGCTCTCGAGGGAGCGTTCCTGAATCGTCGCCTTTTCCCTTGGAAAACGCCTGGTACTCACCATGAACATCCTCAACGAACTGAAAGCCCGCTTTGCCGACGCACTCCGGTCGCTGTCGATCGATCCCGGCGAATACCTGGACTTGGTACGGCAAAGCCAAGATCCGAAATTCGGCGACTACCAAGCCAACTTCGCGATGCCGTTGGGCAAAAGGCTGGGCAAGAATCCGCGGGAACTGGCGGGCGAGGTCGTTTCCTCGCTGAAGATCGACGATTTGGCCGCCCCTCCCGAGGTCGCCGGGCCGGGGTTCATCAACGTGCGTCTGCAAGACGCGTGGCTCGAAGAACGCTTGAACGCCGCTTTGCACGACGAACGCCTGGGGGTCACGCCGGCCGCCGAACCGAAAACATACGTCGTCGACTATTCGGCCCCGAACGTCGCCAAACCGATGCACGTGGGCCACATCCGTTCGACGGTCATCGGCGACAGCATTTGCCGTACGCTGCGGTTTCTCGGCCACCGGGTGATCAGCGACAACCACATCGGCGACTGGGGCACCCAGTTCGGAATGATCATCTACGGCTACAAGCACTTCCGCGACGAAGAAGCCTACCGCAACACCCCTGTTGCCGAATTGGCCCGGTTGTATCGCCTGGTGCGGCAATTGATGGACTATCACGCCGCCAAGGAGCGGATCGACGACCTGAGGGCCGAATTACCCGAACGCGAGGCCCAAGTCGCGAAACTCCGTAAGACACTCGACGCCGCCGAGGGCAAAGAACGCAAGAAAGCCAAACGCGACCTGCAACGGGCCGAAACACACTTGGCCGCCTTGCGTGAAACGATCGAAGGCCTCGAATCGAAAATCGCCGCCGTCGAGGGCGACGCCGACCTGGCGGCCAAAGCGGCAGCCCATCCGAACATCGGCGAAGCCGTCCTCGAAGAGACGGCCAAGCTGCACGCCGGTGATCCGGAAAACGTACGGCTGTGGAAGGAATTCCTGCCGCACAGCCTCGACGAAATCAATCGGATCTATCGCCGGCTGGGAGTGTCGTTCGATCACACGCTGGGCGAAAGTTTCTATCACGACCGTCTGAAGCCGCTGGTCGATGAGCTGCTTTCTCGCGGCATTGCGAAACTCAGCGACGGTGCCGTGTGCATCTTTTTCGACGACATCGACGTGCCGATGATCGTCCGCAAGAAAGACGGTGCTTTCTTGTACGCAACGACCGACCTGGCAACGCTGGCCTACCGGATGGAAACGTGGCGTCCCGACGCGATCTTGTACGTGGTCGATCATCGGCAGAGCTTGCATTTCACGCAGCTTTTCACAGCCGCGCGCATGCTTGGTTTCAACGATGTCGAGCTCGTCCACGTGGCGTTCGGGACGGTGCTGGGTAACGACGGCCGTCCGTTCAAGACACGTTCCGGCGACACTGTGGCGCTGGAAGGATTGCTGGACGAAGCCGTTCGTCGCGCCGGGGAGATCGTGGCCGCCAACGACGACGCCAAGCCGAACGGTCCGGAGCTTTCGCCCGAAGAACGCCGCCGCGTCGCCGAAGTGGTCGGAATCGGTGCTTTGAAGTATGCCGACTTGTCGCAAAACCGAACCAGCGACTACGTGTTCAGCTACGACAAAATGTTGGCGATGAACGGGAACACGGGCACGTACATGCAATATGCGTACGCCCGCATCCGAAACATCTTTGCCAAAGGCGGCATCGACATCGACGCGCTTCGCAAGTCGGCGGCGACGATTCATCTTCGAGAACCGGCCGAGCGGGCGCTGGGGCTCGAGCTACTGCGGTTCTCGGAAACACTCGAAATGGTCCCGGTCGATTACCGCCCGAACGTACTGACCGGCTACCTGTACGATCTGGCCGCCCGTTTCACGACCTTCTACGAAAATTGCCCCGTGCTGAAGGCCGAAGACGAATCCGTGCGGAACAGTCGCTTGCTATTGTGCGATTTGACCGCTCGCGTCATCCGTCAAGGTCTGGACCTGTTGGGCATTCAGGTCGTCGACCGCATGTAGGCTGCCGATTCGGCGCTTCCACACCGGCGTGACATGCCGGTCGGCACCGCCGACAGGGAGCTCTGATCGTGTTCGTGCGTGAATGCCGGCGGCGATTGCACCGGCTGATCACGACAACATCTTTCAGAACGGCGGCCCCTCATTTGCCCACAAAAAAGGCCGAGAACCGACCAAAAGGCGGATTCTCGGCCCGGGATCTCACGATTGATCGCACTCGATCGGTCGGATGTCGACTCGGTGCTTCACACTCTTTCGACCGAATACCGGCCGATCAATCGCGTGGGGTTCACCATCAAACTATTTCTCGGCCTTGATGGCGGCCTGCGCCGCGGCCAAACGCGCGACCGGCACGCGGTACGGCGAGCAGCTCACGTAGTTCAGCCCGGTCTTGAAGCAGAATTCGACCGAGGCCGGCTCGCCGCCCTGTTCGCCGCAGATACCGATCTTCAGGTCGCCGCGGGTACCGCGTCCCTTTTCGACGGCCATCTTGATCAACTGCCCGACGCCGTCCTGGTCGATCGTCTGGAACGGATCGGCCGCAAGGATACCGTTCTCGATATAATCGGGCAGGAAGCCGCCGACATCATCACGGCTGAAGCCGAAAGTCATCTGCGTCAGGTCGTTCGTACCGAACGAGAAGAACTGGGCGGTCTTCGCCATGCGGTCGGCCAGCAGGCACGCCCGCGGAATCTCGATCATCGTCCCGTACAGGAAGTCGACCTTTTGGCCGGTCTTCTGTTCGACGTCGGCGCTCACACGATCGACGATCTTCTTGACGACGTCGAGTTCGTTCACGTCGCAGGTAACCGGAACCATGATCTCCGGATGCGGATCCTTGCCCTCGGCCTTCAGTTCGGCGGCCGCTTCGAGGATCGCCCGAATTTGCATCTCGGTGACGGCCGGGTAGGTGATGCCCAGTCGCACACCGCGATGTCCCATCATCGGGTTGACTTCGTGCAGCTCTTTGCCGCGCTTGTTGACCTCGTCGACGGTGATGCCCAACGCTTTCGCCAGTTCGGCCTGCACCGAAGGATCTTGCGGCACGAACTCGTGCAACGGCGGGTCGAGCAGCCGGATGGTGACGGGAAGACCGTCCATCGCTTCCAGCGTGTTCTTGATGTCGCGTTTGACGAACACGGCCAGCTCGTCGATGGCCTGTTGCCGTTCTTCGTCGGAACTCGACAGGATCATCTTACGCAACGCGAACAAAGGCTCGTCGGAACCTTCGCCGTAGAACATATGCTCGGTCCGGAAGAGTCCGATGCCTTCGGCACCGAAATCGCGGGCGACCTTCGCGTCGGCCGGCGTATCGGCGTTCGTCCGCACGCCCAACTTGCGGAACTTGTCGGCCATCGCCATGAACTTCTGGAACCGCGGATTCTCGGTCGCATCGATCAAGGGAAGTTCTCCCTTGTAGACCTTCCCCTTGGTTCCGTTCAACGTGATCAGATCGCCTTCCTTGAGCGTCACGTCACCGACGGTCAACGTCTTGCCGGCCACGTCGATTTTCAAGGCACCGGCACCGACGATGCAGCACTTACCCCAACCGCGGGCAACCAAGGCGGCGTGGCTGGTCATACCACCGCGCTGCGTGAGGATCCCGACGGCCGCTCGCATACCTTCGACGTCTTCGGGGTTCGTTTCTTCCCGAACCAGGATGACCTTGCGGCCCGCCTTGGCTGCCGCCTTGGCGTCGTCGCTGGTGAAGACGATTTCTCCGACGGCGCCGCCGGGACCGGCGGGCAATCCCTCACAAAGCACCTCGGCCGACTTCTCGGCGTTCGGATCGACCAACGGATGCAACAGCTCATCGAGCTGGTTCGGCGACACGCGGGTGACGGCCGTCTTCTCGTCGATCAGCCCCTCATCGAGCATATCCATCGCCATATTCAGCGCCGCCGTCCCCGTTCGCTTACCGTTACGGCACTGCAACATCCAGAGAGTTCCCTCTTGGATGGTGAACTCGATGTCCTGCATGTCGCGGTAGTGCTGTTCCAGCTTATTGCGAATGTCGACGAGCTGCTTGTAGAGCTCGGGCATCTCGGTTTCCAGCGACGGGAGATGCTTGTTCTGCTCGTTCTTGGTCTCTTCGTTCAACGGGTTCGGCGTGCGGATACCGGCCACCACGTCCTCACCTTGGGCGTTGACCAGCCATTCGCCGTAGAACTTGTTTTCACCGGTGGCCGGGTTGCGGCTGAAGGCCACACCGGTCGCCGAATTCTCACCCATGTTCCCGAAGACCATGCTTTGCACGTTCGTGGCCGTACCCCAGTCGTCAGGGATTCCTTCGATGCGCCGGTACGCCACGGCCCGCTTGCCGTTCCAGCTCTTGAAGACGGCACCGATCCCGCCCCACAGTTGCTCGAAGGCGTCATCCGGGAAAGGCTTGCCGAGGACTTCCTGGACCTTCGCCTTGTACTGCTCGCACAGCTCTTTGAGGTCGTCGGCGGTCAGGTCGGTGTCGGCCGTGTACCCTTTGGCCTCTTTCATTTCGTCCATCAGCTTTTCGAGCTGCTGACGAATGCCCTTGCCTTCCGCGGGCTCGATGCCTTCGGCCTTTTCCATCACCACGTCGGAATACATGGTGATCAAGCGGCGATAAGCGTCGTACACGAAGCGTTCGTTGCCGGTTTTCTTGATCAGGCCGGGAATCGTGGCGCTGCACAGCCCGACGTTCAACACCGTCTCCATCATGCCGGGCATACTTTGCCGGGCACCCGAACGACACGAAACGAGCAGGGGATTTTCGGGATCACCGAATTTCATCCCCATGGCCTCTTCCGTCTTCTTCAGGGCTTCTTCGACCTGCTCTTTGAGCCCTTCAGGATATTGGCCGTCGTGCTTCATGAAGTAGGTGCAGACCTCGGTGGTGATCGTGAAGCCGGCCGGAACGGGCAGGCCCAAGTTCGCCATTTCGGCCAAGTTCGCACCTTTACCACCGAGCAATTCGCGCATCTCGGCGGTTCCTTCCGTCCCCTTCGGACCGAAGAAATAGACGTATTTGCTTGCCATGATCTGTTACCCTCAAAAAAGAGATGGAAAGTGAACGTGTTGTCCCGGAAGCGGCCTGTCCGTGTCGCCTCCGTGTCGCTGGTATATCGAAGATCTCAACCTGCCGATGTCGTGCCGACCGGTCGGATTGTTCGGGCAACCGCACTGCCGACGGCACCCTCATTTTCTACTGACAAATTTGACCGAGGTTGCCCTCCCGGCGAATCGAGTGGAAGCGACGGTCGGTCCCCTTTGCGGCGGGCGAGTGACACAAAACAGAAATTGCGCAGTTTATCGGTGGGGGGGTGAACCGTCAAGGAACCCCAAATTGGGGCCATGTGATTGCAGCGCGACCATCGATTACCTATCTCCTCGATTCTCTAGCCGTTACGCGATTCATGCGCTACGAAGCCCGCTTGCGGTGCCGTCTTGTGTCCCGTGGATCTCGGCATGATAATCGCAATAGCGTTGACCGATTCGACGGCACGGTTTTCGGTTATTTCGCAACATCCGGTCGAAAGGTTCGCCCCTCCGCATGAAGAATCTCGAAGACGACCGAGGCCTCTTGGGCACCAAGCTCTTTCTCATCGGCGTGCTGTTCGAATTGGGGGCCGGGATTGCGGCCTTGATCGCCGGCCGGGTGATCGGCTGGGATGTCCTTCAAACGCTGCAATGGTCCTCTTCGGGACTTCTTCTCGGCACGGTAGCAACCATCCCGATGATCGGATTTCTGGTGCTCAGCGTGCACGTGCCGTGGCGGGTGTTCGTCGAGCTACGCGAAACCATCGAAGAGGTGCTCGTGCCGCCGTTTCGCAAGATGTCGATCATGCAGCTTGCGATCTTGGCAACCGCGGCCGGGTGGGGGGAAGAACTCTTGTTCCGCGGACTGCTTCAGGGATTCGTCGCCGACCGTTGGGAAGGAAGCACCGGCATCGTGATGGGCATTGTGGTCGCGAACTTGTTGTTCGCTTGTGCCCACCCGGTGTCGAAGACCTACATGGCCGTCACCGGCGGCTTGGGCGTGTACCTGAGCTTATTGTGGTTGTGGTCGGGCGATCTTGCCGCGCCGATTACCGCTCATGCCGTGTACGACCTGCTGGCACTGCTGTATCTACTGCGAATATCCCGCCGGCCGCCGTCGCAACACGGCAGCACCACGACCGACAAAATCGTCCCCGCTTCTGAAGACGATGCGTGACGTCGCTCACGCATCGAGCGCCTTCTCAAGATCTTTGGCCAAGCGCTCGCCCGAAGCCAGCGCACCGGCAAGATCGTCTTCCGGCGGATTCATCAGCATGTCGAGCCAGCCGATGTAACGGTTCAACATGTCACGCGGCCATTCGCCGCCTTCTTCCCGCTTTACCAACAAGCTTTCCATCAGGTGAGTGCAACGTGTCACCTGGTCCAAGGGCACGACGGTCGCTGCCGATTTGATCGTGTGCAACGTGCGGGCGATCTGGAAGCTGACGTCCAATTCCGGTCGATCGCCGGTGATCTGTTCCATCAGCCCGAGCAACGCCTTGCGGTGGGTGAACAACTCGTGCATAAACGTTTGCCAGAGTTTCGGATCGACTCCTTCCGGCTCGGCCGGCATGAACTCCAAAGCCGCACCGTCCTCGCTGGAAACGTTGGTTTCCGGCGCTTGTGCGGTGGATGCCTCGTTCTCGGCTTCGGCGGTCGACACGGCTTCGGGGTCTGCCGAGGTCGTCTCGACGGCCGGTTCCGATTCGTCGACTGCCGGCGGTTCGTCGGCGGTTTTCGGTGCGACGTCGGCAGCCGGTTCCGAAACCGGCGCGGTCGGAATACTTTCTGCCGTAGCCGCGGGTGCTTCGGGAGCGTCTACCGGCGTTTCGCCGGTCGCATCTTCTTGCACCTGCGCCACGAGCGAGGCCACGGCCTGAAAATCCTCGGCCCTCGACTTCTTCTGCTGGTTGGCGATCAACTCGTCGGCCAATTCGACCACCCGATTCAATTCGGGTTTTGCCACCTGGGCATCGGCGCCTACCGCCTTGCCTTTTTTGAGATTGTCGGGCGTAATGATCGACGAATAGAGCAACACCGGGATGCGGTTCAACTCGGAGTGGCTCTTGATTCGTTTTGTAAGATGGAACCCGTCGACCTGCGGCATCTCGACGTCACAGATCAACAGGTCGGCGATTTGGGAGACGTCGTGCGTCTCTTCCCAACGGGCTTCCAACCACTGCCATGCTGTTTCGCCGTTGTCGAAGAACTCCAACTGAGCGTATCCGCTGTTTCGCAAGGTCGATTCGATCGCCTGACGTACCGTCGGCGAATCTTCGGCGACCAGAACGCGCAACTCTTCGCGGGGGAGCCCCAGTGGGTTGTCGATCGGGTCGGTTCGGAAGAACTGTTCGGTGATCGTATCGAGAATCATCTCGAAATCGAGCATCACGATCAGCCGATCGTCGCAACGGGTCAAGGCCGTAACCGGCGTGTGCGACAACGCCGAAAGCCCCGGCATCGACAACACATTCTTCCAGCTCAAGCGGTAGATGCGATCGACCTGATCGACCAAGAAACCCGTCTGTTGTTGGTTCAAATCGGTCAAAATCAAGGTCGATTCGCTGCGTTCTCTTGTCGGATAGATCCCCAGATGATCCAACAACGACACGCAGGGAATCACCCGGTTGCGCAGCTTGAACACACCGCGAACCGACGGATGCGCCTTGGGTAAATGCGTGATCTCGGGAGCGGGAAGAACCTCGCGCACCTTTGCCACGTTGATGCCGAACGTGTAGTCGGCCACCTCGAAGACGAGAATCTCCAGTTCGTTCGTGCCGCTTTCGAGGAGAATCTCTTTGTCCAACAGGATATTGCTGAGGCTGGTCATACGGTCGTTCCCGTTCAAAAACTGGTGATTGCCCCACGCGCAAATGGCCGGGCGTCGTGCCCCTACGCTCTTTCGCCGAAATGCCGCGCATTCCTCGGCGCTACAAGGCTAGCTCATCGTTCGGAATCGACCGAACAAACAGAGAAACTACGCAAACTTTGCGGGCACCTGAACATCCACGACAATAGATACGTTCGACACCCGATGGAGCTAGGCGCAAGCGACATCCCCCCATCAACGCAAACAATCGGTACAATACGACCCCGACAGATGAGAGCGGTCACCGTTTTTCGGCGTGTTGGTCACCTGCAAATCCAAGTTCCTCAGGAGGGTCTCCGTGACGGCGAATCGGCGGATGGTTCTATTGGTCGACGGCTACAACGATCCTCAGCGGGCGAAGACGGCCTACAGTATTCTCCGTTATCGTTCGCATGAGGTCGTGGCCGTGGTGGATCGAGCCTGCACCGGAAGAACCGCCGGCGAAGCCTACGGCGTGGGCGGCAACGTGCCGATCGTCGGACGGCTCGCCGACGTACCGGATGCCGGGGCGTTGGTCATCGGCATCGCGCCGCCGGGCGGAAAGATCCCGCCTCAATGGCGCCCGATCGTGCTCGAGGCGATCGCCCGCGACTGGAACGTGGTCTCGGGGTTGCATGATTTTCTCCGAGACGATCCGGAATTCACCGCCGCCGCCGAACGGGCGGGCGTGCAATTGATCGATGTCCGCGACAACAGAGAACGTGACGTCGCCACGTGGGAGGGCATACGGGACGACTGTCTGCGAATCCACACGGTCGGCAACGACTGCGGTGTCGGGAAGATGGTCACGGCGATCGAGTTGACCGAAGGCCTGAAGCGGGCCAGCGTCGATGCCAAGTTCGTCGCTACCGGTCAAACCGGCATCATGGTAGAGGGCGACGGCTGCCCCGTCGATCGCGTGATCAGCGATTTCGTGCCGGGAGCGGCCGAAAACCTCGTACGGGCGAACCAACATCACGAGGTCATCGTCGTCGAGGGCCAAGGAAGCCTGTTTCATCCACGGTATTCGTGCGTTACGCTCGGGCTGTTGCACGGCATCCGACCGCACGGCCTCATCTTGTGCTGGGAAGCCGGTCGAACGCACGTCGGCGGGATGCCGCAAGTAGCGTTGCCGCGCCCCGAAGAACTGCGCCGCGTGTACGAGCTGGCGGCCAGTTTGATGCATCCGTGCCGCGCCGTCGGTGTGTCCATCAATACTAGCCGATTGGACGACCGCGAAGCCGAAAGAACCTGCCTCGAGGCCCGCCGACGCCTGGCCTTGCCCGCCTGCGACATCTTTCGCCACGGTGTCGGCGACCTGGTAGAGGCCGTCCTCCAGTTACGCCGGATCTTGTTCGATCGGTGAGCCGGCCCGGCTGCCGAAGCGCCCGACCTCGGAAAGAAAACCGTGCCGCTCTCAAAAACAACAGACCCCGGGGAGGGGACCCGGGGTCTTTGAACGCCGATAACGTCTCGGCGTCCTCGGAGGGGATTTGTCGGCGTCTGCGCCGACACTCGGGTGCCGCGCGTTACAGACGCATTCTTGTGTCCATCGTTCACAGGCGGTACGGGGCGACGTCGCCTTCCGCAACCGTACCTTGCTTTCGTCGACTCAAACCTTCGCTTTGCGACGGCGACGACGCACGAGCCAACCGAGCCCGACGGCGCCGGTTGCAAGCAATACCGCGCTTGCGGGTTCCGGCACGGGCGCCACGGCCGAGCTGAACACGAGGTTGTCCATCGCAAAATAGGCCGGGGTGTTCATGCCCCATGTACCGACGTCACTTGAACTCAGCTCGAAAACAAGCTGCTCCGCCGCCGCGATCGGTGACAGATCGACCGTCGTCCAGGTATCGACGATATAGTCGAGGCTGTTGTCGTCAAAGCGAAAATCGGCCAAGTAGAACTCGACGGTGTCGAGGATCGTACCTTCGGTCGTCTTGCCGATGATACTCAACAGGAACCAATCGGGATCGCTCCCCGACGAGCCGCCGAATTTCTTGGCGAAGCTGTCGCCGTGGAGCATGGAATAGTAGGCGTAGGTGTTGTTCGTGAAATCGGCGGAAACCAGATCGACACCGGCCGGCACGTCGATCACGGCCTTGTTGCCGCCGAATAGCGAGTAAAAGCCCACGGCATACGTTTGGGATCCGCCGGCCCCCGTGCCGGGAACGGCGGTCCACTGGTGTTGCCACTGGTTGGCACCGTAGTCGGTCGTGTCGGTCTCGTTCGAATAACTGAATCCCGACCAGCTTCCCCACGCGGCATTGTAATTGTTGTGGAAGG
Source organism: Thermostilla marina (assembly GCF_054657455.1). Lineage (NCBI taxonomy): Bacteria > Pseudomonadati > Planctomycetota > Planctomycetia > Pirellulales > Thermoguttaceae > Thermostilla > Thermostilla marina. The sequence continues at coordinate 4,434,706 of NZ_BAAHYR010000001.1, forward strand.
TGAAGCCGTTCGAGACGAACGTGTTGTCGCCGTCGTTCGGCGCCCCGTTCCAGTGGCTGTCGGCGGCCAATCCGGCACCGACATCTTCAAAGTCGACCACGCCGGCGACGGCGGTTGCGCTCGTCGCAATGAGAGCCGTGAGGGTGCACCAAAACACCAGTCTGCGCATCTGACGATACCTCCTCATGTTGTCGAAATTCGATAGCTGCCCGTCAATCGGTCGTCCGATCGACACCTACGGTATCCATTGCCCCGGCGTGATTCCATCACGCGGCGTCCTCCCGACACCGCAACACACAGGCACTTCTCGCGATCGAATGATCGAGGCTGCCCCGGCTTCACCACCCGCCACCGATGGTTTCGCCGCCTGCACGCGTACACAATGCGGCGAGAATCTTCGTATCCATCGTTTCCCGCAGGAACCGGGCCGACCCGTCGGTCAGCAAAGCGTTGGCTCCTCCGGGATGTTCACTGCGGATATCGTTTTCGAAGGCGGGTGCTTGATTGATGGCGTAGGCCTGATCGAACACGTTTCGTCCGTTGATCCACTGACCGTCCTTGAATTCGGAGTCTTCCGAGATGATCAACGTGTTCGACGTTCCGTCGAGAACGTCGGTGATCGCCAAGGCCCGATCGTACAGCATCATTCCTTTCGGCGGATTGTTCGGGCTGGTGATTCGTTCGCCATAGATCCCACCGTACAAGCAAGGCCCGCGTCCCTCACGCAGATCGTACGCATTCGGTGCGCTGGGGCACACGTAGACATCGAGCACGACGGCGGCCGCTTCGGCGTTCTCGTCCGCATCGAACGGTTTGCCGGTGTCGATCTTCCGGTACAGGTTTTCCTGTTCGATGAACGGCAACAGCAGCATCGACCAGGCGAACTGCCGGCCGTCGGGCTGCATGAACGTGCGAGGCTCGATTCCGCCGGGCGGAAACGTACCCAGCGTGTCGTGATAGTTGTGAAGCCCCACACCCATTTGCCGCAAGTTGTTCAGGCACGACGCCCGTCGCGCCGCTTCTCGCGCCATCTGTACGGCGGGCAACAACAGCGAGATCAAGATGCCGATGATGGCCATCACCACCAGCAACTCGACCAACGTGAAGCCGCGCGCACTTGCGGGGCGCACAGATCTTGCGCGAGACCAACAGCGAGAAACAACGCGAATCGCCACGAAAACCACCTAAGCCGACAGACTCAGCTCGACCGTCTCCGTCCCTCGCAGAGACCGGCAGCCCTGCATTGGTAGGTCTTCTGACTCCCGAGCATCGGTCCGACCCGGCCTTCTCGTCGCGTTCCAAGGTTGTACGTCGAGCTGCGACAATGGCCGTCGAGACTGGGCAGACCTTATCGACGGAAAACCGTCGACACGCTCGGTCACAGCGGCGGGGACCGTTCCGGATTCTCACCGGATTCCCTGTTCGTCGAACCGATCAGCGATCGGCTCGACCACCAATGCCCAATTGTGCAATTCACTGTATCAGGGGACCGGAAACGGGTCAACAAGCAAAGCGGAGTTTTCTTGCCGACTGGAATCGTCGTTTATCACCACCTCCGAACGAGGGATTCACGCAAGCCGAAGCCCCAACGGAAGCGATTCGCCGAAGACCATTTTGGCCTCATCCGCCTCGAGCGAGCCTCCTTCGCGAACCAAGGTGACGAAGTGTTCCGGAGCTTCTTCGCGCGATAGCCACACCACAACCTTTTCCCGCAGTCGTTCCGGCACGTCGCGGTAACGATCGTCGCAACGCCGCGCAAGTTGCATGACGGCGAACGACAACAGCGGCCCCGTGTACGGCGAGTCCATCAATCGCGACAACCAAGCCGCGGCCGTTTCCGGCGGGACGACGCAATTGAGCGGCCCGTACATCGGCACGCGGGCGCCGAGTCGCCCCATCGTCCAACAGACGGCATCCCGGACCGGTTCCATCCGCCGCTTCGGCATCAGGTCCAACAGCATGTCGCCCAGCTCGATCTTCCAAGCGGTCGGCAACAGCTCGAGCGCCCCCAACAAACGGAGGATTTCCGCCGTTTCGTGCGTCCCGAAATTGAAATCGGAGCCGCCCTTGCCGCCGACGGCCTGCCTGTGAAGGCTGCGCAACGCCGAAAGCAACGGTCCGGCGAGCGACTGTTGCTGCCCGGGCGTCAATCCCCCGGCAACGCGCCGCCACAAAATCCACCATTCACTCCGACACATCGGACCGGCATGGATCAGCCGTCCCTGCAATTGCTTCCACGTTTGCTCGACACGCCAATCGTCGGCCGAAAGTCCGTACCCCGGACGAAGCGAAAACCCCAATAAGTTCAGCCAACGCGCCTCGTGGACCGGGCTGCGGCGACGCCCGGCCTCACACTCGATGAGTACCGCCCAAATACGCCGCAACAAGGTGGGCGGCCACATGTTGCGATTCATTTCCAGCGCACGCGAAAGCCGCTTCATCAGCCCTTCGGGTTTATCCTTCCCCTTGGGAGCGAAAGTTGCCGTAATAAGCGACTCGACGGTATTCCACGTTTCTTCATCGAGAACGCCGGCCATTTCGCCGACGGTCCCGCGGGCCTCGATCTCCGTTCGAGTCGCCGAACGCACGTCGAATTCCAATCGCCACGAGCGTTTGCCTTCGGCTTCGGCACACCACAGTTCGAGCGTTCCGATCTCGGTCAATGCCGCGTGCAGTTCAACGGGAATCTCTCCGACCTCGCTCCGCTTGCGGGTTTGCAAGACCGTGCGGATCGGCGGCAAGGCCGTCAATTGTTCCTCTTGGTACTGCACCAAGGTTCCGGGACGATCGGTCAACCGCGTACTCGAATAGAAAATCGGAAACTCGACCGGCTCGCCCAACCGCAAAGTGAACGTCCGGTCGGACAGACGCACTTCCTGACCCGGCTCGATCCCTGCCGGAACGACGCACAATGCCGTCGGTGCCGTTTTCGCCGACATCTCCGGCGACGAATCGGCCGAGACATCCTCCTCCGCCTGCGAATCTTCCGCGGCGTCATCGGTGACGACCGATTGCCGACACTCGTCGTTTTCTACGGCAACCCCCAGGTAATACGTCCTCGCCAATCCCGCGGCAATGCGAACACCTTCGCCGCGGCGCACCATCCCGTAGTACGCAGCCCCACGAGCGACGGCCAGATGAAGCTGGTCGTTTTCAAGAACCAGCGGTTCCCAATCACCGGAACCGAACCATCGTTTCAGCACAGAGACGACTCTTTCACGCACCGCTGCGGCGGCAAACATGCCGCCGTTGAACAAGACGATGTCGGGACGTGCGGGGTCGTGATCGTCGGGAAGCGGCTCGTCTCCGACGGTTACGTGCCGATGCGCCGTCAAGAACGCCGCCAGATAGCGTGTCACCGCCGGATCGGGGGCGTAGGGAAGCCCGAACTCCCGGAACCCCGACCGTTGTGTTTGCGGGCGCGATTCCAAATCGACCGCCGGAAAGAAGCCGTCGAGCAAGACCGACTCGACCTCGTCGCGTGTGACTTCGACACGAATCCCGCCGCCGATCAGTTTCGAACCTTCACCGGGAATCGTCAACGAATACGTTTCGGGAGGGTTGTCTCCGAGCAGCACCTCTTTCGCCGTACGACACCGCTGCACGAGCGCCGACCATTGCCGCGGCGAAAGAGTTTGTTGAATCCGTTCTTCAAGGTGTTTCGCCAGGGCCAGGTCGAGATTATCGCCCCCGAGGATCAAATGCTCGCCGACGGCCACTCGGTGGAACTTGACTCGGCCCGATTCGTCGCCCCGCACGCGAATCAGGGTGAAGTCCGACGTTCCGCCGCCGATGTCGCACACCAAGATCTTGTGCCCCGGTTGGACGAACGACTCCCAATCGTCGCGATGCCGATCGATCCAGGCGTAAAACGCTGCTTGGGGTTCCTCGATGAGGACCAGCCGATTCAATCCGGCGCGGGCGGCCGCCTTGATCGTCAACCGTCGCGCCACCTCGTCGAACGACGCGGGAATCGTGAGTACGAAATCTTGCGAGGCCAAGGGATGGCCGGGGAAACGGACGTCCCACGCGCGGCGAACGTGCTCCAGGTAGCGGGACGAAACATCCACCGGCGACAACCGCTGAACATCGACCGCTCCCTGCCACGGCAACAGCGGCGCCGTCCTATCCACGCCCGCGTGACACAACCACGATTTCGCCGAGGCGATCACGCGACCGGGCACGAGCGTCCCTTGATCTCTGGCGAACGCGCCCACCACGTACCCGAGCGGTTCGTCGTCGAACGGCAAACACAATGCGTGGCTGGGAAACTCGCCTTCGGCCGGTTCGTAGTGGAACGAGGGCAGGACCTCCAAGGATTCGACTTGCCCCGGCGCCGTCAACTGGGGAATTCGCAAGACCTCGACCTGCCACGGCACGCGGTGCGTGTCGATGTAGCACACCGCCGAGTTCGTCGTCCCCAGGTCCATGCCGACGACGTAACGCCGTTCATTTCCCGTAACCTCGGTGGTCATCGCGTTCGTTTCGTCCTGGTTCTATCGTCAAACGTCAAAAGCCTTCGGCCCCATCGGCCGGCGAGGCGAGGCCGTTCGAAAAACGATCTTCCCGGTTCAGGCCTCATCCGTGTCTTCTTCCCGCACGCTGAACTCGAGCTTCCAGCGTCGATCGTCCTGCGTGCTCAAACACCAAAGCTCGAGCATTCCCAGCTCGGTGACTTTGGCATGGAACCGGACGGGCACATACTCACCCTCGTTGTCCTCGGCGGGCAGACACGCTTCCATCGAGTCGGTCTCGACGAGCTCATCCTCATCCCACTGGGTCAACAGCGTGCCGGGCCGATCCTGTTTGCGCACGGAAGAGCTGAAGAAACGAAACTGAACGGTTTCGCCGACAACCAGTCCGACCGGACCGCCAGGCACGTCGCATTCGGTCCCTTCTTCCATACCGAAGGGAGCCACACACAAGGCATTGAGCGGGCGCGGGGCCCCGGGCACGGCCAGTCCGGCCGTCTCGATCCCGACGTAGTACGCCCGGGCCGTGCCGCCGCGAATCCGCACGCCGCCGTGCTCCTTGGCCCATCCGTAGTAGGCGGCTCCTTTGGCGACCGCCCGATCCAGATCGCGTTGTCCCGGCAACAGTTGCGGCGATTGCTCGGAAAACCAGCGGCCCAACACGTCGATCAAGCGGTCTTGCAGCCGTTGGGCCTTGAATACACCGCCGTTGAGCAACACGAAATTGGGCACGGCCGGCTCGCCGCCGTCGCCTCCGTGGGCACTCAAGAATGCCGCCAGGTGTCGCGTGACCCCGGTATCCGTCTCGAACGGCAACCCGATTTCGCGGAAGCCCGACGCCCGGCGTTTTGCCGGTCGATCCTCGACATCGCAAACCGGGAAGAAACCGTCGACCAACAGCTGCGCCACCGACTCGCGATCGACTTCCAGCGAGACGGTCCCCCCAATCAGCCGACTGCCGCGTCCCAAGACCGAAATCTTGTGTTTTTCGGGACCGTCGGGGGCCAACAAGGCTTCCTTGGCCGCCCGGCAGGCATGCCACAACGCGACCGACTGCCAGGGATCGAGCTTCGTTCCCTGTTCGGCGAGCTTGCCGGCCACGAAATGGGCCAACGTCAGGTCCATGTTGTCGCCGCCTACGAGCAAATGATTGCCGACCGCGATCCGGCGCAACACGAGTTCACCATCTTCCTCCGAGACACCGACCAACGTCAGGTCGGTGGTGCCTCCTCCCACGTCGCAGACCAACACCTTCTCGCCGACCTTCAAATGCTTTCGCCAGCGATCACCGGTCTCGGCCAGCCACGCGTAAACGGCCGCTTGCGGTTCTTCGAGCAACACCAGATCGTCGGGCAATCCGGCCGCCAGCGCGGCCTCGCGAGTGAGCTCGCGTGCCGCGGCATCGAACGAGGCCGGGACGGTCAGCACGACGCGTTGCCCGGCAATCGGTGCATCGGGAAAGGCTTCTTCCCATGCCGCCGCCAGATGCTCCAAGTAGCGTTGCGTGGCGGCCACGGGCGAGACTTTGGTCACCTCCTCTGGCGCGTTCCACGGCAGGATCGGTTGCCGTCGATCGACTCGGCTGTGACACAACCACGACTTCGCCGCCCCGACCGTTCGCTGCGGCGATTCGGCCGATCGCCGTCGCGCCAGCTCGCCGACGGCGTATTCCCGTCCCTCGGCCCACGGTAGATCGAGCGACTTCTTCTCTTTTTCTTCGGGCGTGCCGAGGTACAAAAACGACGGCAACGATCCCCGCGATTCGACCGTCCCGGGGGCGGTCAACTGCGGCACTTCGAGGATCGCCACTTCGGCGTCCTCCTCCTGATTGGGAACATATGCGATCACGCTGTTCGTCGTTCCCAGGTCGATTCCCAAAATATAGCGAGCGCTCATGGCGAGTTTTTCCTCAATTCATTGCGAGGCACGTTTTCGATGCGATACGAGAACTGCTCGAGCGTCACAGAGCACCGACCGCACGCCGACCGGCAATGCAGCACGAACGGCAACGGACGGTCCCTGCGAACCGCAAGGCGACACGGCACGACACGCCGCCGGGCGTCCTGCTGCCGCAAAGCGCATTCGAAGCACGGGAAAGGGTCAACCGACTTCGACTTCCGCCGGAGCGACGACCAGGGCGGCTTCGGCCGATCCCGACCACGACGGCAGGTCGCACCGATTCGCCTTCCACCCGTGATGAGTGAGCTTGCCGGTCAACGGCGGCTCGCCCACGTTCCCCACAACGCGAAAGATGCCCGGATCGTATCCGGCGGGCACTTCCACCGTGCTGCCTTCCTCTTGCTCGACGACGGGGCCGAAGTCGAACATCCGCTTCAAGACCTCGCGGGCCTGCCGATGCACGTCGCGCACGGCGGCGCCGATTTGCGCGTCGTCGTAGGCGTCGAGCGACTCTTGCATGAAATCCAAGAAGCGGGCTTCGCGCTGCAAGGCTTCGAGTAAGATCAAGGCCTCACTCTTGGTCGGCTTCTTGGGCTCCGGCTTCACTTTTGCCGCAGCCGGTTTTTCCAGAGCGGGTTTGTCCGGCGGCGCCGCCAACAGACCGGCCACCTGTTCGGCTCGCCGGCCGTCGAACAACGTCGCAAAGAACGCCCGAATCGCAGTCCACAAACGCATATCGTATAACCCTCGACGGACAGGAATCCCAAAACGGACGCAGAGAAACACCTCTGCGATTACGCCACAGTTTTTCTCCAAGACGACGAACTGTGTCGCCCCGGCGCGCACCTAGACCGCAGGTTGCTTGTACAATTTGAGGGGGAAGTCGATCGGGGTGTCAAGCCCCGCGTTTCGGCGGGATTGTACGCACCGGTCGACGCGATCCGACGGATCCGCCTCGGATCATGCCCGCCACGGCCGCACCCGATCGAGCTTTCCGTCGAGAATCGACGTCACGAGGTTCGCGTTCTCGACGACTTGAAAGTCGTACATCCCGGCACAGACGACGTCGGCCCCGTTTTCGAACGCGTAACGAAAGGCTTCTTTCGGCTTGATCGCGCCGGCCGCCAACACCTTGAAGGCGATCCACGGTTGCGGCAATTGGGCCATGTAGGCCTTGGTTTCGTCGGGATCGAAGCACCATACGTTATCGTGCTGATCTTCCAGGTCGGCCGACCAGTAATTGTGGTGATGGAAGGTCTTCATCCAGAAATCGGGCGTCAATCCGGCCTCGACACATGCCCGGATCGTTTCCAGATGGTGTCCGCCGATCCCCGCCGGAATTCCCGCCTCGCGGAATTTGTCGAGCGCTTCGGCAATCCAGTCGATATGCCCCGCCTTGACGTATTCGTCGGCAGCCGCTCCCTGCACGTACGCCGCACACGCGCCGTGGTCCAACGAGTAAGCAATGTTTTCGAGCAGCCCTTTGCGATCCTTCCCCTTGCATTGAGCAATGAACTGGATTTTGCCGATACCACGATCCCAATACTCGTTGATGATCGGGGCCAACATGGGATTCGTCAGAATCGTGTCGATACCGCATGCCTCGGCCAATCGAAACGTCGCGAAAATCCGGTCGGGCGTGTGGTACGCACGGATGAGCTTCGACACGTAGATCAAGTCGCGCGCGTGGGCAAACCCGTTCATCAGGTTTCCGCCCAAGATGACGCGACTGAGGGTCAAATCGTTGATCTTCGCCTTGGGCACCGGTTTTTCGAGCTTGTCGAGCGTCTCAAAGCTGAACACCTTGATCGACGGGGAGGCCGTCGCGTCGAGTCGAGCAAGCAAATCGTCCTGTTCGTGCGACCGGTACCCCTTTTCTTCCAGGCACGCCCACACCAAGCCGCCGAAAAACGGCACACCCGTCAGCGAGGCCAGCAGTCGTCGCCGCGCCAGTTTGCCGCTCGGTGTTTCGGGCGGCGCGATCGCGTCGGCATCGGAGGGAACCACGCGGCGGCGGCGGCGGGCTTCGGCCCAGTACTCGACGATGCCGTCCAATCCCCACAGATTCGGTGGAACGGCGGCGATCACCAGCAGCATGATCGCCTCGATCAGCGTCGGATTGACGAACAGTACCGGTCCTTGCCCGCCGGGCGCAGGCTGGCCGAACGCGGGCGGATAGGCGAAATAATACAGGAACAACAGCAAGGCCCCGAGCCCGGCCGAAAGACGCGTCATCGCCCCCAAAACCAACGCGGCCCCCAAGAGCAAAAGTCCCCATACGTTCAACAGGTCGACTGCCTGCAAAACGCGCGGATCCGAAGCCAACCAATGATAAAACGGTGCCAACGGGCCGACGGCGCCGTTCAAGTAAGGCGCCGCCGTCCACAGAGGATCGTTCCATTTGACCCACCCGGCGTACGCCAGATGCCAGCCGATCCCCACACGAACCAGCATCAACAGGAAAGACGACAGCCGAGCCCCGGTCCGCTTTTCGTGGCTCATGGAAGGCTCCGGTATAATTTGGGGAACACCAAGGATTTCGACGCAGCGACACCTGATCGCGCATATCGCAACCTGCCGCTGTATGATAACTTATGACCAAAGCGGTCCGCAAAGCCGACGGGGTCTTCTTCGGCTCGCTCGTGCCCGCCGACGAAGCGCCGCGGCACCACACGACGCCTCCGACACCGCAACGCCCCGACAGCCCCATACTGGGCACTTGCCCGAAGTCGGCCAGGGGTTAAGATTGCCCAATGGCGTCGTTTCACGGATACGGTGTGCAAGCGCTGAACCGTCCGCCGCAAACGCCGGCCCCGACGTCCAACATTCCACATTTTTTTATTGTCGTCAATACAAACCCCGGTCGGAAGGGCTGTTTTCGGCCGGGGTTACGTCATCGGTATTCGGCTGATTCCGCGAGGTGCGTCATGATCAACACGCTCTATCTACCGGAGCTGCGCGAGATGCTGGCGGAGCGGGACGAGAACGGTCTCCGCGAGTTCTGTTCAGCGCTCCACCCCGCGCGAACCGCCGAATTCATGGAGGGGCTCACCCCCGACGAAGCGTGGGAAGTCCTGCGCTTTGCCGACGACGCCACGCGGGTGGAGATTTTCCTCTACTTCGATCGTGAGCGCCAGTTGGAAATCCTCCGTCGCGGCGATCCGACCGAGATGGGACCGTTCATCGGTCAGTTGCCCCCCGACGATCGGGTCGACATCCTGCAAGACCTCGAACCGGAACTGGTCGAGGCCCTGATGCGGTACGTTCCGACGCAGGAACGGCGCGACATCATGCGGCTGTCTTCGTACCCGGAAGACACCGCCGGGGCGATCATGACGACCGAGTTCGCCCGCATCAACCGAAACGTCACCCCCCGGACCGCGCTCGAAGAAATCGGCCGCCAGGCCGAAGAGCTCGAAACCATCTACTACATTTACGTTGTCGACGAAGAAAACCACCTCGACGGCGTCGTTTCGGCCCGGCAACTATTGGCGGCCTTGGGTAAGCCGAACGTGCTCGTTCGTGATCTGATGGAAACCGAGCTGATCACGGTGCACGTCAACGACGATCAAGCCGACGTTGCCCGCAAGGTGGCCGACTACGACTTGCTGGCGATCCCCGTCGTCGACGACGAGCGACACTTGCTGGGTATCGTCACTCACGACGACGTGATCGACGTGTTCGTCGACGAGGCCACCGAAGACGCCCACATGATGGGTGCCGTGACGCCTTTGGAACGCAGTTACCTCGACGCGCGCTTCTTCAACATTTGGCGCAAGCGGGTAGGTTGGCTCGCCCTGTTGTTGGTCGGCGAATCCCTGACGATCGTGGCCATGACGCGATTCGAATCGGCCATGGCCGCCGTGCTGGCCTTGAGCTTCTTCGTTCCCTTGTGTATTTCGACCGGCGGAAACTCCGGTTCGCAGGCGGCCGCCTTGGTGATTCGAGCATTGGCTTTGGGCGAAATCACCGTCGGCGATTGGTGGCGCGTCGTCCGCCGCGAGGTTCTCATGGGGTTGGCGATGGGCGCGGCGTTGGGCGTCATCGGCTTCTTGTACGGGGCAATGACCCCCGCCGTCTCGCTGGGCGAGATATCGCGATGGATGCTGGCAACGGTCGTCGGTTTGGCAATCGCCGTCATTTGCCTGTGGGGAACGCTGGTCGGCACGATGCTCCCGATCGGGTTTCAACGGCTGGGAATCGACCCCGGTTTTGCATCGAACCCCGCCGTCGCCACGCTGGTCGACGTCACGGGTATCGTGATCTATTTCTCCGTCGCGACGTTGTTGATCTTGTAGCCGAACTTGGAACAAGTCGGCGGGCACCTGCGACGTTTCAGCGGTTTTCCTCCGCCCGTTTCGGCGGCTTTTCGGGTGGGCGACGCCGGCCGTCGACCAGGAGATGCATGAGGGCCAGGTACGGATGACGGCCGAGCATCCGCGGACCGGCATAGCGCATCACGGCTCGAATCGATTCCCTCATCTGCGGCCGGTAGCAATGAATCGGGCAGTTCGCGCAGGTCGGCTTTTCGCCGCCGAACGGGCATCGATCGATACGGCAGAACGCATATTCCAAAAGCTCGGCGCAGGCATCGCACAGATTGCCGGCAGCCGATTCATTACTTGAACGGTGATGATCTCGGCAATAAAGGCGGATCATCGCTTGAACCGTCTTTTTTTCTCGTTGCAACCGTCGCGGCGGTCGACCGGCCATATGGATTCTCTCTTCACGCAGAGACCTTTGCACTCGCCCGCGGCAATTCTATGCACGACCGGTTTCAGCGGCGAACCTTTTCCCATTGACGATCGAGTCGCTTCGTCGAAACGGTGACCTCCGTCCCGAGCCGCTGGGCGAACATCGATACGCGGAACTCCTCGATCATCCAGCGGAAGTGCTCCAGTTCGGGATCGACGATGTCCATCTCGTCGTGCAGACGCTTGCGCCGGTCGTACATTTCCTCGTAACGACGGATGGTTTCCATCGCTTCGCGGTCGCGAAACAGGTTCCCGCTGTGCAACGCTTCGAGCCGAAGGCAAATCGCTTGGAAATATCGTGGAAAGCACCGCAGCCAGCGCCACGGTGTTGCCGTGAGAAAATGAGGACGCAACAAGCGATCCATTTGCCGACGGATGTCGGTAACCACGTCTTCCCACTGCGTGCTTTGCGTCTTCTCGACCGCCAGGTGTGCTTGGTAACACTGTTCCAACAAGGGACGCACCACGGCCACGACCTCTTGGACGGCGACCGGCAACCGTTTCTTGCCTTCGGCCAACAGCCGGCGATACTCTTCTTCGCTACGGGGAATCGCGGCCTCAGCCCAGCAGGCGCGGTCGGCAACGAGCAGTTCGAGTTCCTCTTGCAGATCGAAGTCGGGAATCACCGTCGCCTGCATCGCCAGCTTTTGCCGGTCGGGAAACCACTCCAACTGTGTTCGCAACGGCCCGCGGAACTTCATCGCAAACAATCGCCGCAGGGCGAAGCGGGTTTCGCTTTCGGCCCGGTGCGGCTGATCGGCCAATCGTAAGGCGACCGAGTTCCCACAATCGACCAGCATGGGGTAGGCCGTAATGCGAATACCGCCGCGAGAAACGGTAATCGACTCGGGTAGCTCACCGAAATCCCAATCGGTGATCGCGTCGCGATTCCAACGGGGATCGGCGACCGTGCCGCAACCGCGATGTTCGACGCCCATGCGACGGCGCAAATCCTCCCAGTCGCGACCTTCGGCCAGTACGTTGCCCGACCGATCCACCACCCGCAAGTTCATCACCAGCTCGGGCGGCACCTTGCTCATGTCGAAATCGTCGACCGACACCGGTCGCCCGGCAATACGGCTCAACACCGACGCGACGGCCGGCAACATGCGTCCTTCGCCGAAGCGAATGGTTTGCGCCACGGTGCGGGCGGTCTCGGCCGCAGGAATGAGCAAGCGGCGCAGGTTTTTCGGTAACGAGCGGATCAACGCCGTCACCTTCTCTTCGAACAATCCCGGTACCAGCCATTCCAGCCGCTGCGGATCGATGCTTCCCAACGCCTCGACCGGTACGGTCAGCGTAACGCCGTCGCGCACGTCGCCGGGGGCGAAGGTATACTCCAACGGCAACGCGGCGTCGTCCAGCGGCATGGTGTCGGGAAAATCGTCGGGCAACGACGACGGCAGCCGCTCGCGGACGAAATCACTCTCCGACATGAACAGCACACGGCGATCTTTGCGCTCGGCCTTCCTGAGCCATTTGACCAGTGTGTTCACGTCGTACACGTGGTGCGGAATACGGGCGTCGTAGAAATCGAACTGTGCCCATTCGCCCAACAGCAGATCGGCACGCCGCAGCTTGATTTGGGCCGATTCCATCGCCTCGCGCAGGGCCCGGTTGTGCCGCAAGAACGCCGCACGCAGCCGCGTTTGCCCTTCGATCAATCCGTGCTGGATCAACATGGCGCGAGCGGCCGCCGGATCGACCGGTCCGTAAGGCACGCGCCGCCGAGGCACCACCGGCAAGCCGAACAACAACACCTTTTCATAGGCCATGGCCGCCCCGCGTTTCGCGCTCCAGTAAGGATCGACGTACTGCTTCTTGACCAGGTGCGGGGCAAGGTCTTCCACCCATTCAGGGTCGATGCGGGCGCAGGTCCGCAAATAGCGACGACCGGTTTCGAGTACCTCGGCTGCGACGATCCATGCCGGCTTTTCGGCAAACAGGGCCGAACCGGGCCACAGGACGCACTTGTTCCCGCCCGCCACCACGTATTCGTGTTTCGTCTTGCGAAACGCCGTGTTCGACAACAATCCGCTCAACACGGCGCGATGGACGGCCGTGTAATCGTCGCGGCGTTTGCCGGGCTTCCACCCTTGAGCGACGACCAACCGTCGCAGCTCGAGGTACAGTTCGGCCCACTCGCGCATGCGGTTGTACGAAAGAAAATGTTGTGCACACGCTTTTCGCAAACGACTGCGGGAAAGCTTGCTCTTCAAGTCGTGGTAGAAATCCCACAACTTCAAGAAACCGAAGAAGTCGGATTCCGGATGTTGAAACAGTGCGTGCGCGTTGTCGGCTTCGGCAGCTTGTTCGATGGGGCGGCGTCGCGGATCTTCGCATTCCAAGGCCGCGGCGATGATGAGGATTTCGGTCAGGCATCCTTCCTCGACCGCCGTCAGGATCATCTTGCCGATTCGCGGATCGACCGGCAATTCGGCGAGGCGGCGACCGACCTCGGTCAAACGGTGCTTCTCGTCGATCGCCCCCAACTCGAACAGGGTTTTCAGCCCGTCGCGAACGGCGTCGCGTCGTGGCGGGTCGAGAAAAGGAAAACCCTCGATCTCGCCCAGCCGCAGCGCCTTCAATCGCAAGATGACGGCGGCCAGGTTCGTTCGTTGGATTTCGGGCGGTGTGAACCGGTCGCGTTGCAACAGGTCTTCTTCGGCATAGAGCCGGATGCAAATGCCCGGTCCCTCGCGCCCGCATCGACCTTTTCGTTGTTCGGCAGAGGCCTGCGAAATCGGCTCGATGGGCAGTCGTTGGGTCTTGGTGCGCGGCGCATATCGACTGATGCGGGCCGTCCCCGAGTCGATCACGCAACGAATACCCGGCACCGTCAACGACGATTCGGCGACATTCGTGGCGATGACGATCCGCCGTTTATTGTGCGGCTGGAAGATCCGTTGTTGTTCTTTGGCCGGAAGTCTTGCGTACAACGGCAACAACTCGCAACGGCGCAATGCCGCATCGCCTGCGTTCGCCTTCGCCCGCAACAGCTTGGCCGTCTCGTGGATATGCCGCTCGGTCGGCATGAACACGAGGATATCGCCGCGTGCTTCCCCCATCAGTTCGTCGACGGCATCGAGTACACCTTGCTGCCAATCGACTTCGTCGGCCCCGTCTTCGGCGATCGGGGGCCGATAACGGACCTCGACGGGATACATCCGCCCGGCGACCTCGATCACCGGCGCATCGCCTGCGGGCGTGCGAAAATGCTTCGCGAATCGCGCGGCATCGATCGTCGCCGAAGTGATGATCACTTTCAGGTCGCGACGCTTTTGCAGCAAACGATGGAGATATCCCAACAAGAAGTCGATGTTCAACGACCGCTCGTGGGCCTCGTCGACGATGATCGTATCGTACTGTTCGAGAAAACGGTCGGTCTGAGTCTCGGCCAGCAACATGCCGTCGGTCATCAGCTTGATGAGCGTGTCGGGATCGGTGGCATCGGCGAAACGAACCTTGTAACCGACCTCACGACCGAGCGGCACACCAAGCTCTTCGGCGACGCGGGCGGCCACGCTGCGGGCGGCGATGCGCCGCGGCTGCGTGTGCCCGATCATCCCCGCCACGCCACGCCCCAGTTGCAGGCACAATTTGGGCAGTTGCGTCGATTTTCCCGAGCCGGTTTCGCCGCACACGATCACGACCGGGTTGTCTTGGATCGCGGCGGCAATCTCGTCCAATCGCTCGGTGATCGGCAACGCCGGATCGAAGCCGACGGCCGGTACACGCGATTTTCGCGTGCGGCAACGTTCAATCGAGGCCTCGAGCCGAGTCTGCCAAGCGCTGAGTTTCGCTTCGACAGGCTTGCCCGCGGCCTGTTCTTGCCGGATACGGTCCAGATCTCGGCGCAACCGAAAGCGGTCGGCCAGCATGGCCGAACGGATGGCCGATCGAAGATCCCCTTTGCGACTTCCTTCGTTCACGTGCTTCTCAATGCAACCGCTTCGACGGTGTGTGCACGCCCCGACGGCAGGGGCACTCGGTGATTCCGATTCCGAGGCCCCGTACCCCATCCTATCGAAAGAACAGGCAATTTGAGAAGGTTGACGATTACCTGCAAGCAAGAAACAGGCAAAGGCGTTCCACATCCGCACGCGGAACGCCTTTGCGGTTACCCAGGCTGAGACGTCTTCCGGCCCGTCGGCGTGCGTCGCCTACGACCGGAACCTTGAGGAATTCTATTTCGGCGCACCCGCCCTGGCGCGACGACACAAATCGATCAACGATTCAAAGAGCGCCGAGACGTTTTCTTCGGACGGAGCGCGGCGCAGACAATCTTCCAGCGCGGCTGCCGCGAATGTGATCGGTTCGAAACCGTAACTGCCCGCCGCACCTTTGAGCTGATGCGTCACCTTGCGGAGCTCTTCCCAGTCTTTGGCTTCGTAGTACTCGTTCAATGTTCGCATGCGATCGGGCATTTCTTCGACGAACATTTCCACGAGTTCGCCCAAATCCGGATCGTCTCCATATGTCGAATACAGCGGTTCGTCGATTTGCTGTACAGTCATGTTCCCATCACCCTCGTTTCCAGAAGCATCGTTCAAGATCGTTTCGCGATTCGTGCATTGGCAACCGAACGGGGAGTTCGGCATCCGGTCGCAAGATCGGCTTTCATCCAAACATAGCTCACATCTCGTGGGGTGCGAGAAGCAGACTTCTTCTACCCATTCCCCTCTGCCGGTAATCCCAACTTGTCTCCTGCACAATTGCCAGCACCCGTATTTTTCGCCGGCAGATCATCCGATCCAATCCGATAATTTTTCCTTCCGAGGCTTGCTTTTGGATGTCTCACGGGGCATGATAGTGGTGAGATTAGCGGTAGGACCGACTCAAAGCCCCCACTTTCCTGCCAACACCTTCCCTTGCCACAACAACCTTCCTAACCGCTACAACCCGCCTATCGGCTTCAGTTCCGAGCACCAGCACAGCTGGACCAAAGTCCGCCGAGAAGACAGCAAAAATAGGACGTCTAGCTAATCGCCGAAATCTAGCAAGACGATACACACAGCTAGGATAGCGTCGATTAGGCGTCCTGTGGATGTGTTCGAACGTTCCCAGTTTTCCTTCGTTAAAGGAGAGTGTTTCCGATGAAGCGTACTGCCCTCCTGTCGGTGGCGGCGGTTGCCGCGGCATTTGTCTTCGCCGCTTCGGCAAACGCCGGTTTGTTCCACAAGGCTTGTTGTCAGCCTGCATGTGCTCCGGCTTGCGAGCCTGCCTGTGAACCCGCTTGTGAACCGGCCTGCGAGCCCGCTTGCGATCCGTGCTGCCGTCCGGGACTCTTGGCCCGCATTAAGGCCCGCTGCGCTGCCAAGCGTGCGTGCTGCGCGCCCGCCTGCGAACCGGCTTGCGAACCGGCCTGTGAACCCGCTTGTGAACCGGCCTGCGAGCCCGCTTGCGATCCGTGCTGCCGTCCGGGACTCTTGGCCCGCATCAAGGCCCGCTGCGCTGCCAAGCGTGCGTGCTGCGAACCCGCCTGCGAACCGGCTTGCGAGCCTGCCTGCGAACCGGCCTGCGAGCCCGCTTGCGATCCGTGCTGCCGCCCGGGACTCTTGGCCCGCATCAAGGCTCACTGCGCTGCCAAGCGAGCCTGCTGCGCTCCGGCTTGTGAGCCCGCTTGCGAACCGGCTTGCGGTTGCAACTGAGAAAAATGACGATCATTCGCTTCCGCTGTTGGGAACCGGCGACCCCGTCGATCATCGACCGCAGGCATGCGGAGCCACGAAAAACAAATAATCGGCCCGCCCCGGCATGATCCGACATCCTGATTGCCGCTCTCCCACAAGCGGCGGCAAGCCACCATCGGGCAACCCGTCGCTTCCGATGAAGCGAACACGTGAAACGAAATGAGAAAGGGCGTCTCGATCGTGAGACGCCCTTTTCGCGTTCTTGCTTGCGCGGTTTGCGAGGCGCGTCTGCTACCAACGTCCGTCGAACAGCAATTCGGCCACGTTCAATGCGCGGAACGCTGTTTCGAGGCCGGCCTCATCTTCCTCGGCCAAGCCCCGCTCCCACACGCCGGCGGCGAACCGCAAATATTGTGCACAGGCTTCGGCCAGCAACTCCATTCCCAACTCGTCTCGAATCTGCGGCCACACCGAGAAAAGCCGTCGTGTCGCCTCATCGTCCCCCTTGATCGCCTCAAATACCAAGTCATCGAGGAATTCGAGTCGCTCGATGACCCACGGATCATCGGGACGCGGCTTCGCACGCGGCGCCGCATCGATCCGCGGCTCGGCCGCCAGAGCGAGATTTCCCGCAGTGGGCGATTCGGCCGGACGACGGGCGGTCGCGCGCGGCAGTGTCGCGTTCATGTTTACATCGTCGGGCATGGAGGCATCTCCCGGACACGCAGATTCCCATCCATCCTCTGTTTCCGGTGTCGTCCCTTCGGCCAGACACAGGCGACACGTACCGGGTTCACCATCCGGCCTCGGGAGCCGCTCGCAGTCGTCGTCTCCCGATGCGAAGGGATTTCGATCGTCACGCCCTATGTCGACGGAACGTATAGGCCTGGGAGACTGTGCATCGTATCGAGCCCCCACCGACTCCCCGGCGGACGGTTCTCCAATCGTCTCTTGCAGCACGTCGCGGGCCCACGTTTCGAACGCCGCAGGATCACAGTCATCGACCAACCGCAAACGCCGATAAAGCGTTTTCAACGCGATCAATCGAGGTCGGCGCAAGAAGCGATCGAGGAACCGCGCCCACGGGTGCGACAATGTCAGCCCCTCGGGCGGCTCGGCGGTAATATCCAGCACCTGAAAACCGTAGCGACGTTGGAGAACTCCGGCGTCGGCGCTGCCGCGGACGGTCGTGATCAGCCGAAACGGCCGTTGCACCGAAAATCGTAGCCCCGTCGAAAAGCTCACCAGCGGTCGCCACGGAGGCGGCAACAGATGTAATAGTGCAGCGACCCACTTGTCGAGATATTCCGCCCCGGCGACGGCGACGGGCACGTCGGTCGTCAGCAACAGCTCGGCCGCGATCGGAAACCACCCCCCACCGAAACGATGCATTGCCCGCTCGACGCACGGCACGTCGAGATCGGCCGCTCGTCCCAAAATGCGAATCGGTTCCAGCACGCGCGGAACCCGGTCGTACAAGCGTAACGCCTCGGAGGCGATCGCGGCGTTGATCAACGCAAAAGGATTGTTGGCGAACTTGCGCAACACGGGCGGGTCGACGATCAAGTACTGCGTGTAGAGTCGGCCGCCGCCTCGCCCGCTATACTCGCTTCCGTGGATCAAACTGCGGCTGACGGCGTACTTTCCACTCGGCAAGGGATGAAAGTTGACACTTGCACGCTCGACGTGCGGCGCCAAGCCGTCATGCGACGGTCCCCAGGTGGCCAGCGCGCGCAAATCCTGTTCCTCGATTCCCCGGCTTGCTCCCACAAGCTGGTAACCGAGGCGCGTATCCGTTTCGGCCGAAGTGAAAACCGCCTGTTCCACGAATTCCATGATTTCCGCCGTTCCCGGAAGAGAAGCTATCGAAACTGCCCCGAACACCGCCGACCGAACCGCTCTCGGCGATCGGTCCGATCGAACGGTGACGTATCCATGGTGATGTTCGGCCGCTGCCGGCCTCGCAATCGGCGGACGGGCATCGACCGCCGTATCTATTTGAGCCCCTCGAGCAACCAGAAGAACGGCTCGACGATGCCGTGCGGTTCGATTCTCAAGGGAACGAATGTTTTTCCGTCGTTGGGGCTGACGTGCCAGGCGCACGCGCCGGTGACCGTGGCTGCAAAAAACTTGCTGTTGGGAAACCGCTCCTTGGCCTGTTGCCACAAGCCGGTCGCCCGTGATTGTGCGAAGCCCACCGGATCGCGCAGGCATTCATCACATTGGTCGGCCTTGGTGAACACGAAAGCGACGGGCTTCTTCCGCCACGCTTTGGCATTGCCGCCGGCGGCGAGTTCTGCCAGGTAACCGGCCAGCTTCATCGTGAAGTATTCTTGGTTGCGGTTGCCTTCCTTGATCTTGGCGGCGTCGATCAACACGATCGCGGCGGTGGCTTTCTGCATGTAGTTGGCGATCGCCTTGTAGGTGTTCGGGTGATCGACCTCTTCGAGCAAGGCCTCTCCGGCCATGTCGGGAATGATGAGGTTGATCGGTTGGCGACGTCGCGGACGGCGAATTTCGCAGTGCACCCAATGCCATCGGTCCGGTTCGTTCGGCGTCTTGGCCGGAAACCGACATCGCGCCAAAGCGGCAATCGTCGTCTGCTGGAGGGTGATCGAAAACGCCCCGCGGGCGAGAAGCTGGATACGGTTCGGCTGCCGCGACAGCATGTCCATCAGCATGCCGAGGTACACCGTTTTGCCTACGCCGCTGGCCCCGATCATGGCGACCAATTGCGGGTCGCGGCTGCTGGAGGCGGCCTGATGAGCCAACGCGATCGGCGCACCGCAATACCGGCAGAACTCGGCATCGAAGTTGTTTTGCCCCTCGCAAATGTAGCAATCGACCGGGCGGGAATACTCCGCCAAGCGGTACGACTCGAGAGGTACGATCACGCCCTTGGTCATGCCGGAATCTCCTCGGTCGCTTCGTCGGCGATGTCGGCGTCGATCTCGACGTCGTCTTCTCCCATCTGCGCGGCATCGCCGGGATACGCAAGGACGATGTCGGCAATGCCCAACGCACAGCGGAAGCCGATGTTGTGTTTCCTCGCGGTGGGACGATCTCCGCTTTGGAACTGGCAGGTTGCTTGACTATCGAAGTAGGTATCGAACGCCCCACCGCGAATGCTCTTCATCGGGCACGGCAACTGGATTTCGCCGTCTTCGGTGTCGAAGGGGCGATAGTCGCTCCAGGTCCATTCCCACACGTTGCCGACGAGTTGGTACACGCCGCCCACGCTCACGCCCGAGGCGAATTGGTCGACCGACACGATTCGCCCCGGCCCTTGGCCCCAAATGTTCGCTCGTCGCGGCTCCATCGAATCACCCCACGGATACCGTCGTTGCACGCGACTACCGTCGGGCAAAGTAACCGGCCAACTCGCGGCCTTGACCCATTCGGCATCGGTAGGAAGGCGTTTGCCCGCCCATCGGGCGTAAGCACAGGCCTCGTACCAATTGACACCGACTACCGGATGATCCTCCTCACCCGGCTCGTAACACCCGTGCTTCCAAAACGCCGGACCGGGGTGCCCGGTTTGATCGACGAAATCGAGGACGGCCGGCAAGATGGTCGGATCCCACAACGCCGCCTGTTCGTATCCGCCCGCCAACACAAACTCGCGATATTGGGCGTTCGTGACCGGATAACGATCGAGAAAGAAATGCCGCACGCGAACCACGCGTCGCGACCGCGGAACCGGCTCGTCGTCGTCCAACGAATCGGTAGGGATTTCCAGGGTCCGAATGAGCGTCACTTCCCCATCGGGAACGAGGGCCATGTTTTCTTCCAGGGCCTCCCGAGCACGCTCGAATTGTTCTTTGCTCAAATTCTCGGCCAATTGCCGTCGCAACAACAGGGCGAACCGCCCCTGCCCCAATAACAGGCGAACGAGGCTCTCGGGATCCGACGGCTCACCCGGTTGGGGTTCGGCCGAACTGCTCGCTCCCGTGGGCCGAAACGGCCTGTTGCGATTCTTGCGAGTCAGTCCCCACAAACCGAATCCGACGGCGATCGCGCCGCCCCCGCCGAGCAGCGGGGTCCCGGCCAGGCATCCCCAGCCCAGCGCCGCGGCACCGCCGGCGATCGTCGTCAGTGCCGGCCATTTTGCATATCCGACGCCCATACGCGTTCTCCGTCAGGCAACGACCTGCCCCGATGTCGTATCAACCGGTGTTGTTTCGTCTTCTACGGGAAAGATCTTTTTGCAGGATCTCAAACTGGGCGGAAACCGATTCGAGCACGGGATCGACCGATCCGCCGGAGGCCACCGCCCGCGTCCGCTCCTGTTCTTCGTAACCGACGACGCGAGGATGCGACTGACCTGCAGCTTCGTACTCGCCGGGTGCGCCGGTGTCGATCTGGCGGTCGAGCAACACTTCCATCAGTCGCCGCAAGCGTTTCAGCTCGCCCGACCAATGCGAACGCTCCTCGGCCATCTGTCGCCGCTGTTCCGAGAGCATGTCGAGCAACTCGGCGGCACGGTTGCGGACGACTTCCAGCTCGGTCTCCAACGCGATACGGTCTTGCTCCGCCGCCGAAAGTTCTTCTTCCAAACGGCGCAATTTGGCTTCCAACTCGCGGACGGTTTCGTCCTGCTCGCCGTTGCCGCGATCGGCGAGCATTTCGGACCAGCGTCGATCGAGATCCGCCAACGTATCTTGCAGCTCGCCTTTCAGGCTGCGGACCTCTTCCGGCACCCCCCCTAGGCGAGATAGTTCTTCTTTGAGTTGCGTGAGGATTTCGCCGCCCGTTTGCTGCTCGCCCAACAATTCGCGGATCTGCTCGGCAATACGTTCCGCGTCGGCCGATCCGCCCGCCTCGGGCAACGATTCGAGTCTTTTTCCGACCTCTTCCCACCTGGCGAGCAAACCTTCGATCCGCGCCAGGGCTTCCTGGCCGCCTTCGCCGATCTCCGGCAGCACGGCTTCGCGTTCGAGCAGCTTGCGGCGTTTTTCGGCCAACTCCTGTTCGAGCTGCTCCAACCGTTGTTCGCGTTCGCGGAGGGCCTCCTCGCGACGACGCAAGGCCTCCTCGCCCTCTCGCTGCTGCGACCACCATTGACGCTGCCTTTCCAAGAGATCCAACGAGACTCGTTCGAGCCGATCGAACCACTCGACCAGCGCGTGGTTGAACTCGTCCTGCCCCGCCGCGAACTCGCTCAAACAACGGCGGAGTTCGTCGGTATCGATGTGTTGTACGAGTGTTTCGTCAGGCACGGCGCTGTCCTTGCTTTGTCGAAACGCCGAACGCACGCAGCCGCCGGCTGTTTCGGCGTCTATCATTCCCTTCGCCTGCCGCATCGCACTGCGAGCATGCCCGCGCGTCGTGTAACCGCGAACGTCCGTACGTCGCCGTGACGAGTCGGGATTTCGCTATCGAAGGTCGAAAACCCTCGCGCAATGCAGGCGAGGTCGAAGGATGATCAATCGCACGAATATCGTCAGTTGGCGGTCTTCCTGGATGAGCCGACTCGGACCGAAGCGTTTCGGTCCGCGAAAACCGCCGGGAAAAGGGCCGAAGCGTCACCGACTCAATCGCCGCGCAACACTCCGGCTACCAAACTCTAGGTCAGAGTGCGGCCGGTTGCAAACGACGAGGCGACACGGACTTCTTCGCCCCCTGACAAGAGGCCGCACAACCCCACATCGACCGATCGTTCTGCGTCGCCACGTTCGGGTTACACCGATTTTGCAGGCAACAAGGAAAGCGGCGAGGCCGCGCTTTTCCTCTCTCGACTGCCCTTTTTTCGTGTACCGCCGATGCAGTGTTTTCGCGTACAATCGATCGTCGCTAACGACGGACGTTCGATGTCGAGCTTGGACGACTCGACACCCCACGGAGGACGAAGATGGAATTGCGGCGAACCGGCCCCTCATCATCGGTACCGGCCCCCGTCATGACGATCATGCGGTCGTCGGCGTGGACGGCCGTTTTCCTTGCCGCTGCGGCGACTTGCCCGGTCGATTCCCTTCTCCAGGCCGCCACAATCCCGCCGAACAACGGTGAATTGTGGCAACACGACGCCGCTCTGCACGATGTGGTCTTTCGGGGAAGCCGCGGTTGGGCCGTCGGTGAACACGGCACGATCCGGCATACTTCCGACGGCAAAAACTGGGAGTTCCAGGAATCCGGTGTCCAGGCCTCGTTGCGGTCGGTTTACTTTCTCGACGAAAGGACCGGCTGGGCGGCGGGCGGAGAAGTTCTCCCCGGCTCGCACGTTTCTACCGGAATCGTCCTCAAAACCGACGACGGCGGCCGAACCTGGACACCCGTCGCGCGCGGAAGCACACCGCTGATTCTCAAGATCGGATTCTTCGACGCCGGTCGTGGATGGGCGGTGACCGCCCCCGGACCGATCGCGCCGGTCGGTCTGTTCTTGACCACCGACGGCGGTCGCACTTGGGTCCCCGCCCAGGCCGAGAACGAAGCCGTCGCCCGCACGGCGGCTTTTTGGCGTCCCGATCTGGGGATGATCGCCGGAAACAACGGCTTTGTAAGCATCGTCGCCGGGGATCGGATCGTGCTCGCGCAAACCGGCGGATTGCGACAAGTCGTTCGTGACATTCGATTACTGCCGCCCGCTTACGGCTGGCTGGCCGGCGATCGAGGGCTGATCCGCGTGACCGCCGACGCCGGTCGCAGTTGGCAAGTGCCCGCGGGCCCGTTGCCCGACGGCGTCGAATCGCTCATCGACTTCCGCACGATCACGGCCGTCGGTGCAAGCGTGTGGGCGGCCGGATCCCCCGGTTCGGTCGTCCTGACCAGTCACGATATAGGACAATCGTGGAAGCTTGTCCCTACCGGAGTGTCCGCCGCGATCCGCAAATTGTTTTTTATCGATGAGAAGACCGGCTGGGCGGTCGGCGAGTTGGGGACGATCTTGAAGACCGATGACGGCGGCGAGTCGTGGACGCCGGTCGCTGCCGGAGGTACGCACGCGGCTCTCCTGTGCTTTGCCGCTTCGCCCGACCAAATCGCCTGGCAGTTGCCCGCCCGGTACGCGGCGGAAGACGGCTATCTCACGGCGGTCGCCGTCCTCGCCGATCGGCCTGCGGGTACCGGGTCGCGAACCGATCTCGTGCTGCGTGCCGAAGCGGCCGCCGCCGAAACGGGCGTCTCGGCGTTCGATGTCGTTCCCGGTTTCGCCGTCGACGACGATGCCCTGTACCGCTCACCCGACGACGTGTTGCGCGAATGGGACCTTTCGCACGACGGTCGTGCACGCCAATGGGTTTCGGCCGATTTGGTGCGGGCGATCCGCACCTGGCGTCCCGAGGTCGTCGTCTACCGTCGATCCGATCCGACGCGTCACGATCCGATCGGGCACTTGCTGGAACAGCTCGTACCCGACGCCGTACGCCAAGCCGGCGATCCCTCGGCATTCGCCGAACAGATCACCCTCACGCGATTACGTGCGTGGCAACCCAAGCGCGTATTCGCTATTACGACGATCGGCGATCGTGGCGACATCCCCCTTGCGCCCGAGGAATTCTTGCCTCACCGCGAAACGACGCTCGGCGACTTGGCGGCGCGAGCCGAAAGCCTACTTCACGTACCGCCGGACGTCGCACACAAGACTGTCTACTTGCAACGCGAAACGGCAGACGCCTCGTTCCCTCCAGCGGCGAGTCACCCCTTCGCCGGATTGGCGCTCGCTCCCGGAGGCGGCGCTCGCCGGTTGTGGCGCGAAATCGATCCGAACACTTTGGCCGAAGCCCAACGTCGTGCGGCCGCACGGCGGCGCAGTGATGCCGTGTTGACCTCGGCGGCAGCCGGCAAGATCGAACCGGTATCACTGCCCGCCCAACTCGAAATCGTCGTCGGCGATCTACCCGGCGATGCGGCAGCCGAGCGGCTATTGCGGCTGGCGGATCTATTGGCCGAACGCAATCAGTGGGATGCAGCCGTCGAGGTGCTCCATTCCGCTGCATCACGTTGCCGTGAAACGACCTATTATCCGATCATCGTCGAACGGCTGATTCAGATGCAGGCATCAGGCGAAATCCGGGCACAGCGTCGGTTGGCCGATCGGGTCGTCGGCCCGGGCGGTTCCGCACCGGCAATCGACGGCCCCGACACGTTCCTCGATCAAGCCGACAGGTGGAAGTCGCAGCTCGGCCGCGAATCGTCTCTGTGGGGGGCTTCGCCGCAGATACGTTTCCCTCTGGCGGCCGTGGCAAGACAACGCGGCTACCCTGCCGACGCCGAAAAACTTCTCTTGCCTTTCGGTTACCGTCCGGCGAACGATCCTTGGCGCGCCTGCGCACTGGCCGAACGTTGGACGCCCGCCGAGCAAACACCGCCGCCGAAGCCGCTGATCTTGGTTTCGCGAATGCAAACCAAGCCCTATCTCGACGGAAAAGCCGACGAGCCCGATTGGGGCCCGCCGATCACACTGGCCCCTGCCTCCGGCCACGAGGGACCGACGGCCGTCCTGCGTTTTGCCTATGACGAGGCGTTCCTTTACCTGTACGCAGAATGCCCGAAAGCGCCGACAGTCGTCTATCCGCCCGACGACGACCGGCCGCGCCGACGCGACGTCGATGCCTCGCGGCTGGATCGCATCGAGTGGATGATCGATCTCGACCGGGACTACTGCACGTGGTATTTACTGGCGGTCGATTGCCGGGGATATCCGCACGACGCCCTATGGCGTTTCACAAGCTGGAATCCCGACTGGTTCATTGCCGTCGACCGGCAAACCGATCGTTGGCGGGTGGAAGCCGCGATCCCCTTCGAGGCGATCACGGCCGATTTTCCGCAATCGGGCGCCGCCTGGGCGATGGGCGTTCGGCGAATCATCCCCGGCTGGGGAATCGAATCGTTCGTCGAAACCGAACGGGCGACGATCACTCCCGCAATGTTCGGAATCTTTCAGTTTCAGTAGCCGAACGGAAATTCGACCGCCTTTTCAGAAGCTCAGAACTCGGCGGCGGGCGGTTTGCGGAACTGATCCGTTCGCTCGGCCGCCCATTGTTCCTCCGCCTGTCGCAGCATGAACATCGGCCGCTCCAAGGTGACTTCCCAGGCGAACAACTTCTTGAAGAGCCGTTGCACGATTTCAGGGTGCGTCGCGGCAAGGTTGTGCTGCTCGCCCGGATCTTCGGCCAAATTGAACAACTCGGCAGGCCGGTCGGGGTACCGCAACAATTTCCAATCGCCGTCGCGAATCGCAGCACGCACGTCTTTCTTCCAATACAACGTTTCGTGCGGTCGGCCTTGCTTTTCGCCCAACAAGTACGGCAACAAGTCGACGCCGTCCAACTCGGCATCGGCAGGAATCACGCCGCCCGCGGCCGATACGAAGGTCGGCAACAAATCGAGTGCCGAAGCCGGTTCGTCGTAATCGACGCCCTTCGGTAGTCGATTCGGCCAGGTCATCACACACGGCACCCGAATTCCACCTTCCAGCAAGGTCGCCTTCACGCCCGCAAACGGGTAGTTGCACGAAGCGTTCCGGTCGCTGGGCCCACCGTTGTCGTTCGTAAACACGATCAGCGTGTTTTCGTAGACGCCCGCTTCCTTCAACTTCTCGATGATGCGACCGCACGCCCGATCCAAAGCGAGATTCATTTGCGCGAGTGTTCGCCGCTTACCTTCCAATTCAGAAAACGCGTCGGCGTCGTGCGAATCCACCTGCATGGGCAGATGCACGGCATTGAAGGCCACGTAAGCGAAGAAAGGACGATCGCGGTTTCGCTCAATGAAGGCACAAGCCTCGTCGGCGAGGGCCGCGGTGAGATATTTTTCGGGCTCTTCGAAGTTTCGGAATCCTCGTTCCAGCCAACGCTGCGACCCGGCCTGTTCGTACATGGCGCCACGATAAGCAAAGTAGCTGCGGGCGCCGCCGCGAAAACCGTAGAACTCATCGAATCCGCGTTTGGTCGGATGATATCGATCGGTCCCGCCGAGATGCCATTTGCCGAACGCAGCCGTCCGATACCCCAGGTCGTGCAGGTAGTCGGCCATCGTCCGCAGGTTGGTCGGCAAGCCCATTTCTTCGTCCAGGTAGGCGCTGTTGGGGCTCATGATGCCGGGTACGTTGTTCTCTTCGAAACCGAATCGCTGCTGGTACCGACCGGTCATCAATCCCGCGCGCGACGGCCCGCATACCGAGGCCGTCATGTAAAACTGCGTGAAGCGCACACCGTCGGCGGCCAATCGGTCCAGATGCGGCGTTTTCATCTGGCGACTGCCTTGAAAACCGAAGTCGGCATAGCCTGCATCGTCGGAAAACAGAACGACGATGTTCGGAGGCGAAACCTTGCCTTCGGCTGCCTGCGCTGCAGGAGATGCGACCGCTGCGCCCCACACGATTGCCGCGCCTAGTCCGATCCACGCAATCACATGCCTCGCCCCTTGTTGCAATGTAAACACCATTCACCCATCCTCCACATGACAAAAAGGCCTCGAAACGAAGGCCCTCCCGTTTCCATGATCCTAAGCACGCGCGTCGCCCGTCACAAGAAACAATCGCCGCGTTTCGGCAACGAATCTGGTTGCAATCGGGCGCGGTATCGCTATGCTAACGTTTGCGGTCGACAATACGCGAAACGTGATCTTTCCGATTTTTTCCTTCGATTCGCCCCACCCGCAGGAAGCGATGCCGCATGGGCGGCTTCTCGATAGTCGACATCACGTCCCCGTTGGGGGAAGGACACAGTGCGACCGTATTTGTTCAGAACTGTTGTGACGCCGGAACCTCGGACGGCTCACGTTTGAGGTCGTTGCCCGGCGTGTTTTCCACTTCCGTCTCTCGCAGGAGGAGAGGAGCGATGCGAAGGTTTTTCATGCTTGTGGGGTTGATGCTTGGGTTGAGCGTGATGTTGGGCTGCCCGAAACCGGCAGATCAAGGCGGCGCAACCGATGAACAACCGGCCGCCACGACCACCGACCAAGAGTCGAGCGACACGACGACCGCAGAACCAGCCACCGAAGCGGCGACGGACGAATCGGCACCGACCACGCCCGATACCGGCGGCACGACCGACGAGGCCGAAGCCCCGGTGCCGCCGCCGGAAACGCCCGCCCCGATGGTCGAGTTCCCGGCCCAACCCGAACCACCCGCCCAACCCGCCGAACAACCCGCGCCGGAACAACCGGCGGCAGAACCCACGGCCGAGCAGCCCGCAGCCGAGCAGCCCGCGGAACAACCGGCCGAACAACCTGCGGCTGAGCAACCTGCGGAACAACCGGCCGAGCAGCCGGCAGCCGAAGCTCCGGCCGAACAGCCTTCGGAACAACCTGCCGCGGAACAGCCCGCCGAGCAACCGGCTGAACAGCCCGCAGAACAGCCGGCCGAAGAACAACCCGCAGAGCAGCCCGCCCCGGCGGAAGGCGCCTCGGGCAACTAAAGGGCGCTCGACGAGTGCGTGAAATCGCCGTTACGAATGAACGGAGGGGGAAAGACGATCGTCCTGCCCCCTCTTTTGTTTTTTCTTGCATAGGGCGATTCCGACTCGGCGCGCTATTTCAGTCGCCTCGCTTGCCTCCTACAATGGGCGATTTACGGGAAGCAGGTAAATGACGGCTCGTCAAGCGAGTGCGAAGATTTCATGTAGGGATCGGCGGATGTTCATCACCATCGAGGGGGGCGACGGTACGGGAAAGAGCACGCAGGTGCAGCGGCTTGTCGCGCGCCTTTCCTCGCTCGGCTGCGACGTGGTCGCCTGCCGCGATCCCGGCAGCACGCCGTTGGGTGAGGCGGTCCGCGAGCTGATCCTTCACCGAATCGAAATCGACGTCTCGGCGCGTGCAGAAATGCTGTTGTACATGGCCGCCCGCGCCCAATTGGTCGACGCGATCATCCGCCCGGCACTCGAAGCGCGAAAGACGGTCATCTCCGATCGCTTTCTGCTTTCCAACGTCGTCTATCAGGGGTATGGTGGAGGACTGGAGATCGACGCCTTGTGGCAGGTCGGCAAGACCGCGATCGGCGGCATCTTCCCCGATTTGGTGATCGTCCTCGACCTCGATGTCGATCAGGCGATGCGGCGGAACGGACCGGCCGAAGATCGCCTGGAACGCCGCGGTCCCGAGTACCATCGGCGCGTGCGGGAAGGCTTTCTCCGCGAGGCCGAACGCCTGGGCGATTCGGCGGTCGTGCTCTCGGCCGCAGGCTCGATCGACGAGGTTCATCACGCGATCTGGCAAGTCCTGCTCGAGCGCGGGCTGGTACGCGATTTCGCTTGACACCCCGGATGCACCCATGGCTTGGCACGGCATCGAAGGCCACGACGAGATTGCGGCACGCTTTCGGCGGGCGATTGCGCGCGGACGGCTGGCCAGCACGTTCTTGTTCGTGGGTCCCCCGGGCATCGGGAAGCGGATGTTCGCCGATCGACTGGCCCAAGCCCTCCTGTGCGAAACACGGCCCGAAACCGAATTCGATCCGTGCGAAACGTGCCCGGCATGCAAACAGATCGCCGCGGCCTCGCATCCGGACTTTCTGGCGATCGAATGCCCGCCGGATCGGTCGAATATTCCGATCGACCTGTTGATCGGCGACAAGGACCATCGCGGCGAGTCGGGCATCATTCACCATCTTTCGCTGCGCCCGCACAGCAAGAAACGCAAGATCGCCGTCATCGATGATGCCGATCTGCTGGCGGTGGAAGGGGTAAACGCCCTGCTCAAGACGCTCGAAGAACCGCCGCCGGGTTCGGTGTTGATCTTGATCGGCACGTCCCCCGCCCGGCAGTTGCCCACGATTCGATCCCGATGCCAGTTGATCCGGTTTCGTCCGCTCGCCCCGGCGGTCGTCGAAAAGATCCTGTTGGAAAAGGAACTTGTCGGCGATCCGGAATTGGCTCGTTCTCTTTCGCAGTACTGCGGAGGAAGCGTTCGTTGGGCGATGGAACTGGCCGATCCCGAACTATGGGATTTCGTCGAGCAGCTCTTCGCGGCGTTTGCCGAGGTACGAATCGACGTGCCGCGCCGGGTCGAGGCCGTACGGGAATTCGTGGACAAGGCCGGAAGCCAAGCCGTCGACAAACGCGCGCGGCTGCGGCAGGTCCTCTTGTTTTCAGCCCGCTTCTACCGAAACTTGGCCGGTTTCTTGGAAGGCGAAGACACGTTGTCCGATCCGCTTTTCTCACCACCGGTCAAGAAGGCCGCCGGTCGCTGGCCGGCCGATGCCGTCGTCGCCGTCGGATGTGCCGAACGTTGCCTCACGGCGTTGGAGCAGGTCGATCGCTACGCGAACCAGCAAATCCTCATTCACGCCTGGCTGGAAGACCTCGACCGGATGATCGCCCGCCGCGCGAGCTTCATTTTGTAGCCGACAACGGGTCCAAGACGCCCTTTTACCGCTTGCGCACGCCGTACAAGGTCACGACCAGTTTACGACTGCCCGCCCGACGCCGGTGTTCACACAGAAAGATGCCTTGCCAGGTGCCAAGCATCAGCTTGCCGCGGGCGACGGGTACCGTTACTTCGCAGCCCAACAGCGAGTTCTTTCCGTGGGCGGGCATATCGTCCCGACCTTCGATCGTATGACGATACGGGAAATCCTCGGGCGCCACGTGGTCCATCAGGCGATCCAAATCGTCCGGCACGTCCGGATCGGCGCTCTCATTGATCGTCAGCGAGGCCGAGGTGTGGCGGATGAACACGTGCAACAACCCCGTCTCGAACTCCGAAATCTCGGGCACGGCCTCGACGATTCGACGCGTGATCGGATGGAACCCCTTTGACATTGCGGGCAATGACAACTCGCGTTGGACAAATTCCATCGCGTCAACTCCTCTTCCGTATTTCGCGCCGATCGCGGCATGCGGCGCTGTGTTTCGATGCGTCACGATATGTGAGTATACGGAGGAGACGATTCCCCCAGAAAGGTGTTTCCGCGGGCATTCCGGACGGCTACAATGACGACACTTCGCTGCCCCGTCTCAAAAGTTGTCGTATTCACGTCGGCCAATCCCAGGGGAGTCGCAAACCGGTGAGCTGCAAACATCTCAAAGAATTGTTCGAGCTGTGCGAGCGGAACCATCTACAATTCAGCAGTAGCGAGCTGATCCGCATCGTGTGCCCGCAGTGCGGCGTCGAGGAAACGTGCCCCTCCATGCAGGATGCAGAATACGAACAGCGCCACCCAGATAACACCGAATCGACCGATACACCAGCCGAATCTTAGCCCCCCTTTAAGGGCATATTTTTCAGCCGACAAACGGCTGAATCCCAAAATCCCTGAAAATTCGCGGCCGCGCGAACCGAGTATGGATTTCGTCGTATCCATTTTTTGTGCGGGGCGTGAGACAACGAGGCGATTTCGCCACAGTACACAAAGCAAAGCGCAAACTGTGGCGCGTCAATGACCTTCGTAACTCGAGCCCCGAACAAAGGTTGGAAAAAACGTCGGAATTTGGTATTGACTCGCCGACACAACCGTGCATAATGGAACGCCTGACCTGTGGCGGCTTCCCGTACGCCCGATGGGCGTCGGCTCTCAAGTGACGCCGGGAGCAGGTTGAATCGCAGCGAAGAGTCTTTCTCCCGGCGGGTTCCGATTCGGTTTTTCTCGAGGGCGGTCACCGTCTTCGCTCATCGAGACCCGAGCGGACCCGGTACATATACGGCAATTGGGTGCATGTCGAATCGTTTGTTTGCAGAGGAGTGAGGTAGAATGCGCAACGTTTTTGACGCCATCATGGAGAACGGGCACGATGAGGACTTCACGCCCGTGGAAACCGAGGAGTTTGTCCCCACGGACGCTCCTGCGGGTTCCCGGGCGAAAATCGAGGTCTTGGCCGAACGCGTCCGCAAGGGGCTGCCCCTGTGGCATCCTCTCGACCGCACCGACTACAGCGGACTGAGCGGCCGTCTGAACATCGGCGAATAGTCCGTTCTACGCCTGTCCGAGGCTAGCTGCTCCTCTACATCTTCCTACGCGTCTCGATCGCCTCGGAAAGCTCTCTTGCCAAGAAAACGCAAACCGCCGGGGAGGGACTGTCCTCTCCCGGCGGTATTTCGTTTGCCGTTCCCACCGGCGCCGCTCGGCATCGACCATTGCCACTCGATCGCCGGATCGGTGCCTCATTCCATACGCGTCTTATCCGGCCGCTTTCAGTTTCGGTGGCTCACCGCTGTCCTTCTCGCGAGGAAAGGCTTCCAGTTCGTCACGTAATATGGGCACGTCGGGGGGAGCCTCGATACCCAACCGCACGCGATCGCCTCCGACGCGAACGACCGTCACGACGATCGAGTCTCCCAACCGAATCCGTTCGTTTTCCTTCCGAGAGAGTACAAGCACGGTTTCTCCTCCTTGTTGAATCTGTATATATGTATACCAGGCTGCGGCTTGGCGTCAAGGCCGCTTAACGTGATGCGCCGCGGGCGGTCGTATCGCCCTTCCCCCGGCGGCACGCCATCCCGTCGACGACGTTCCCGTTCCTCGACACATTCGATCGCTTAGGGCCCTGTGGCGATCGTCTTCCCCCGGGCGGCGAAAGGGGATCGCCGAAGCCGCATCGCGGGGGCCGGACACCGCGGGTCGGCCGGCGATTTCCCGTCGAGGTAATCGTCGTGAATGCTCGGAACGCCGTCTCGTCCAAACACAGCGGCGGGCATCGACGTTCGATTTCTTGCGCAACTCGCGAAATGGGTCGATCGAATCGTCGCACTGCGTTCGGTGGATGCACGTGCCGCCGCCGACATCGGCGCGGCGCCGTTCGCCGTTGAGCGTCCTTACCTGTCAAACCTCCTTGCCTGGTCGATACCCAATTCTCGTGCGACTCATCGTCGCGTTTCGGCCTGCCCGCTCGGTCCGATCCGGCGGGTCCCGCAGGCCATGCGTCGTGCCCCCTATGCAGCATGCACGGCGGGCTCCTGTAAGGCCGGTGATTCAGCCAACTGAACCACCAAGAAACGCTCCCCAGTGGAGCCGTAAAAGAGGATCTGGTTCTGTTCGGTCTCCCAGATCGCCGTCAGCTTCACGGCACGAGGACCGTGAACGCAAAAGAAGATCCCGCACGGTTTCCCCTTCCGAAAGAGCATCCGCTCCGTCATGGGAAAGTAGTCGGGCTGAAGAAAGTCGTGTTCACAAAGCGTGTGGTAAACATATTCTCGAAGTTCCTCGATCGTGGTCAGGCGGGCACAAGGTCGGCTCATCTTCGGCGCATTCTCCCTAGCTGCATGATATTGGACAAACTAGCCAATGCAGTGAGAATACTGCAAAAAGGAAATCTGCTGACAACACACACTATCGGCAAGATAGGGCCATTATCTTCGCGATTGTCTCCCGGTTTTGCGAAGTTTGCACGCTTTGGAATTTGTAGGCGTTTTGAAGTCCTTAGCCAAAAAGAGAGAACCAGCGAATGTAGCTGCCGTACGAAAATCTTTTCGTTTCTGACAAAAAACCCCGGCAGGCGGCTACCTGCCGGGGTTCACGATTTCGTACGAAGGTTTTGCTTGCGCAAATCGTCCGCGAATCGCCCCGAAAAGGACACTATTTGGCGGTCTTCGCGTAGGCGTCGAACTCGTCGGCGATCTTGCCCTCGCTCACGTCGCCTTTGTGCAACACGACTCGATAATAGAGCGAAATCGGCTTGGCCGGTGAAACGGTGTACGAACCGTCGACCTCGGTCGAGCCGACGAAGTCGTGCCATCCGAACGGATTCGCCGCAAATAGCCCGTAGGTTCGGACGTGCCAGTACGTCGGAAATCGGAAACTGTCGGGGTGATTCAAGATCGCGATACCGAGTGTTTCTCCCTCGACGGGACCGTAGTAATCAACCCAGGCAGCGCGCTTCCCCCAGGCCTCTCGGTCCTTCTGACCGTTACTGTTGACGATATGGCCCCCCAGACCGGCGTCGACCTTCATCGTGCCGGGCACTCGAATACCGAACGATCCCTCTTTGGTATCACCGAATTTCACCGGTTCTCCGACGGCCTTCAGAACGATGTCGAAGTCGATGTAACGCTTGCCGTCGGCATCCCAAATGCGAATGGTCCGTTCGTCTTCGAGCAGTTTCTTGCCCTCGGGGGTGATCCAGTCGTTGACCGTTTGAATGACGGCGGCTTTTCCGCCTTCGAGACGGAGAAACTCCCGATGCTTCACGTATCCCGCTTCGTCGGTCGATTCCCAAAAGCTCGTTCCGCCGACGCTTCCGTGCGTAAACCAAAGGGACTTGTGGTGCGGATGATCCTGCTTTTCGTTGGGGCCTTTCGCCATCGGCCACGCGCGAGTCATAGACTTCCCCGTGGGACCGATAATCGGCCACAGAATCGGCTTGTGACCGACGTCGATCAGGTAATTCGTGACGAGCTTTCCGTCGCAAGTGACGGTCGCTCCGTGATCGGTCTTCTCGACGCGAAACTCACCTGCCGAAACCGCCGCCGAACCGAACAGCATGGCGGCAACGATCGTCGCCCACGCGCATACCCGACTCATGAAAGCTACTCCTTTTTGGTAAGACCGGTGCCACTCACACCGCCTCGACGATTCACCCGAAAGAATGATCACCTGCACGGCTCGCGGCCCCCCCAAGCACGCAAGCCCCGCAGTGCGAGTTTCATCTTAGTTCGCCCCGGCGCGCCTTGCCAGTTTGCAAAAGCACGATCAGAGTTTCGCTTCGAATTCGGCGATCAGTCGGCGCACCTCGTGCGGATCTTCGACTTCCCGCAGTTGCGGCAAAAAGTACGGATTGGCCATAAGACGGCTCAGGCGGGCCAACGTCCGCAGGTGGCCTCGATCATCGACCGAACATATCAGGAAGAAGCAGTCGGTCAGCACGCCGCGATCACTACCGAAGGGAATCCCGCGCGGCGTCCGACCGAACGCCAAAAAGGCCTCGCCCAGGATCGAGCTCATCGGCCGTCGTGGGTGCAAAAGGGCCGCGCCGTTTTCCAACGCCGTCGGGTACAACTCTTCGCGTTTGGCGACGGCTTCGGCCATGGCATCGACGTCCCACAGCCACCCGGTATTGGCGGCCACTTCGACCATTCGGCGAATGACGGAGTTTTTCGTGCGGGCCAGCAAGGGAATCTCAATCGCTTCGACGGGCAGCATATCGGCGACCGAGAGTGCCTGGGCCGACGCGTCCTGCGGGGCGAGGGTATCCTCCATCTGGGCCAGCTCGTCGTCATCCGATACGCCCATACGACGTTCGAGCCAATGATGGATTTCCGCCCGCGAAAAACGCCATTGCCCGCCCACCTTACGGCCCGGAATGTTCCCGCGTTCCGCCAGCCGCAGCACGCGATCGGGCGTCGTGTGCAGGTAGATAGCCAAACTTCGAACGTCGAAATCGCCGGTACTCATCGACGTGCACCACAAACACGTAAGGAAACGCGGGCGATCGCCTTTTCGGCGCCCCCGCAACGCAAAGCAGCGAAGACCTGTCGCCCCCGAGCCGGGAAAACCCTATTGTAGCGTCCTAGGGCGTTTTTCCCAGCCGCCGTTTTTTTGCGCAGGCCGGGCGGGGACGGCCCCCTCTACGTCGATCGGTGCGACGCCCCCTCTAGACAACGAACACGGGAGCGGACCGCGCGGCCTCGCTCCCGCATTCGATTTCGGTTCGCTTACCGCCGAAGCGGCAAGTGTCACGGGACGACTACTTCGTCAACCCCATACGTTCCAACCACCATTCTTTGAGGCGGGCACCGTAGCCGTCGACGCGGGTATCGTTCCACCCCGGTTCCCGCTTGTAGGCCTTCACCACGTCGGCCAGCGGGAGCGATTTTTCGCCCAGATTGTCGACGACCTCCAGGGCCATGCGGGAAACGTACGGGCCGTTCTCTCCGTAAGGGATCAACTCGGCAAGCGTGTCGAGGGCCTTTTTGAGATCTTTCTTCGAACCGTAATCGCCCAGTGCCCAGGCAGCGGCGATGCGAACGGCCTTGGCCTCGTCGTCCAATGCCTCGACCAAGGCGTCGTGGGCCTGCTCGACCGCCTTTTCGCCTCGCATACGGCACCCCAGGGCGCCCCAGTATCGAACAGCGCTATCCTCGTCGTGCATGGCCTCGATCAGCGCGGGCACCGAATCGGGATCGAGCGAGGACGCCAATTCGGCCACCGACAGGATCTTTTCCAACGGATACTTGTCGCTATGACCGTAGCTGTAGGGCGCACCGTCGCCGGCACGTTCGTGGATTTCGTTTTCGGGCAAGAAGCCCAAATCGCGAGTGTCGAGGATATGCTGTCGCAGCACGCGCCGCATCCCCTCCAGTACCCCCTGAAATTCCGGCTCGCCGGCCAGATTGTGGACCTCGTCGGGATCATTTTGCAGGTCGTACAACTCCTCCGGCGCCCGCGGCGTCTGCCAGAAGTACGCCTGCTCGGGCGTGAGTTTGCCCTCGTCGTACAGTTGCTTCCACACGCGGGTCGTCGGCGTGACGAACATGTACCCGACGTGTTGGCCCATCGGCAGATCGGGCCGGAAGTTGCGGATGTAGACGTAGCGACCGTCGGTCACCGACCGCATCAGGTCGGTACGTTCGTCCATGCGGCCGCGGAAACCGAAATTGTACTTCGGCGCGGGCGTCGCATACTTACCCAAAAAAGCGCGTCCCTGCATGTACTCGGGCGGTTTCTTCCCGGCTAGGCTGATCACCGTAGGCCCCAAGTCGACGAACGCGACCAGGCGTTCCGATTTTGCCCCTTCACCGTAGTCAGGCGTGGCCAAATGCCGATACTTCGGCGGAATGTACACGATCAAAGGCACCTGAAGGCCCGAGTTGTACGGACACCGTTTCGACCGCGGCATGCCGGAACCGTGATCGCCGTAGAAGAACACGATCGTATCGTCGGCCAAACCGGCGTCCTCGATCTCCTTCAGCCGTTCCGCCGCCCATCCGTCCATTTTCGTGATGTTGTCGTAATACTGAGCCCAATCTTCACGAACCTCGCGGACATCGGGGTGGTACGCAGGAACGGGAGCCGAATCGATGTCGTGAACCCATTCGTGCGGACGCTTGCGGATTTGGCTTTCGTGCGTTCCCGTATAGTTGAATACGGCAAAGAAGGGCTGTCCCGGTTTGCGGTTTTTCCAGTGCGCTCGCCCCGAAGACTCATCCCAGACCTCCCCCGGCTTGGCCAGGTTGTAGTCTTCCTTGCTGTTGTTCGTGCAGTAATAACCGGCTTCGCGGAGAATCTGCGGATAAAACTGCATGGCCTCGGGCAACTTCGTCATGCTGCGCATGTGCTGGGCCCCGGCGGTAGGCGCATACATTCCCGAGATGATGCACGTGCGTGCCGGCGCGCAAACCGGCGCATTCGACCAGGCGTGGAGATAGATCGTCCCCTTGGCGGCTAGGGCGTCGAGGTTCGGCGTGTCGGCATAGGTATCGCCGTAGCACCCCAGTTCGGGCCCGATGTCTTCGGTCGTCAGCCACAAGATATTCGGCAGGTCATCGGCCGCTCGCACTTGTGGAATCATCGAAAGCGCGGCGACCGTCGCCACGACGGCCGCACCATACACCCAAAATCGTGACATCGTCAATCTCCTTCCGTTTGACCGGTCCGGACTCGCGGCATCCCGTTGCAACAGCGGTGTTGCCGGAACGGACACCACATACCCAACGATCCCCCGCGACAAACGGCCGCCCGCACCCCGCGTCGTTCGGCGCCATTGCCGTCGACATGCGAAGCGGGTCTTCCTGTAGCAAGGCTGCATTGTAGTTCCCGCCGATCGGTCGTGCAAAATCCACCGCAGGCCGAAGACGATTTGCATTCACGGCTTCGCTCGACTATCGTCGGCACACGTCGAAGGGTGTTTATCATCATCATGTCGGACTCGTTCGGAGCCTTCCCCATGCGACGATGCGCGTTCCCCGTTGAAACGATACTCCCGACCTTGATCGCGGGATTGTGTCTTGCCGGTCTATTCACGGTTCAGGCTCAGGCGGTCGATTCGTGGCGCGTCGTCGATCGAATCCCGCTGGAAAAAGTGTGGGCGGGGCATCCGGTGGGCTTCTGCCTGCTCACCGAGGGCGATCATCAGTTTGCCGCCTATTACGATGCCGAGCGTCGCATGACGGTCGCCGCCCGCCGCTTGAACGAACGACGCTGGACGACCGTCAAGCTCGACGAGCAGGTGGGATGGGATTCTCACAACTCCATCACGATGGCGATCGACGCCACCGGCTGCCTGCATCTGGCAGGCAACATGCATGTCGATCCGCTGGTGTACTTTCGCACGGAAGAGCCGTACGACATCACCACCTTTCGGCGAGTGGAGCACATGGTGGGCGAACGGGAAGATCGTTGCACGTATCCGAAGTTTCTGACCGATCCCAAAGGACGTCTGGTCTTCGTCTACCGCGACGGATCCAGCGGCAACGGAGATCGGCTGTGGAACGTGTACGATGAATCGACCCGTCGATGGCGACGGTTGATCGACCAACCGCTTACCTCAGGAAAAGGCCTGATGAACGCCTACCCCAACGGCCCCCTGCAAGACTCAAGAGGCGTGTATCACATGATTTGGGTATGGCGCGACACCCCCGATTGCGCAACGAACCACGACCTGTCGTACGCCCGCAGCGTCGATCTCGTGCATTGGACCGACTCGACCGGCCGGCCGCTCGCCCTGCCGATCACCCTCGAAACGGGGGAAGTCATCGATCCCGTGCCGCCGGGCGGCGGCCTGCTCAACAGCAATATCCGCTTGGGATTCGACGGGCAGGACCGTCCGATCGCTTCGTACCACAAGTACGACGACGAAGGGAATCTTCAGCTATACAACGCGAGACTCGAAGCGCCCGGCAAATGGGTCGTCTACCGCGTCACCGACTGGAAGTACCGCTGGGAGTTCCGCGGTGGAGGCTCGATCAATAGCGAAGTGGGCCTCTCGGCCGTGCGAGTCGATGACCGTGGACGCCTGATCCAGGACTACCGGCACGTGAAATACGGCTCGGGACGTTGGGTGCTGGACGAAAAGACATTGCGTCCGATCGGGACGATTCCCCGGGAACGCCTGCCGCGAGAGATCGTCCGGCTGCAATCCGACTTTCCGGGCATGCACGTGCAAACCACGTGGGATCGCAACCTCGGCAGCGACGGCCCCACGGCTTATCTCTTGCGATGGGAAACACTCGACCGGAATCGCGACCGACCACGCCCGAAACCATGGCCCGCCCCGAGCGATCTGGAACTGTTCGTCCTCAAACGAATCGCCGAATCGGATTGAGGCGTGACTGCCTTGCCTCGGCAAGATCGTCTCTCAGCCGGACTGTCCGCCTTGCTGTTGCTGCTGTTGCTTTTGCAAGACAGCCACTTGGGCTTGTCGGGCACGCCACATGGCATCTTCGGCTTCGGCGATGCGGCCGGCCTTTTGGCAAATCAGGCTCAACGCCACGTAGCTGAAGGGATCTTCCGACTCCAATTCGCAGACCTTCTTGGCGTGCTCGACGGCCTTGTCGTGTTCTTCCTTCTTCTCGTAGAAAACTGCCAGCGCGGCATGTGCCAACGCGTAGGAAGGCTCCTGCTCGAGCAGCGCGTGCAATTTTTCGATGGCCCCGTCCAAGTCGCCTTGTTGCTGAAGGGCGACGGCTTCGTCGTACAGTTCGTGAATACTGGGCATGGAAGAACACTCGTGGTAGGTGAGACCGACAAAAAACGATCGACAAAATACAATCGGCCGCGGGCGGGACTTCGCAGGGCCTATCCTGCTTTCGAGTCCCCTTCGCGTCGGCGGCCGATGCTTCGACAATTCCGCTGAGCATGACAGCTCCCGCGGGAAAGAGCGGCTATCGGCACGCCCCCCCGGCAGAGCGGACACTTCCTAAGTTTACGCAACCGGAGCCGATCGGGCCAGTGCCGCGTTTCGCCCGCGCAGCTCGAAGTAGAACCCTCGACGGGGAATGCGCACCGCTTCAATCGTCGGACGGCCAGGGATAATCGTTCTTTCCGGCAGCATCTTCGATCAATCCCGGCGGAAGCGTCTTCTGCCAAGCCAGCACCTCGGCGGCGAGCCGCTCGACCACCTCGGGGTAGTCTTCGGCTTCGTTCTGATACTCGCCGGGATCAGCGACTACGTCGTACAGTTCGACGCGTGAACGATCCGGATTCATCAGCAGCTTCCAGTTACCATCGCGAATCGCCAGCATCGGACAACGATTCCACGGGTGGTTGAACACTCGGAACCGCCATTCCCACATCAACGGCGAAGAACGCTGGTACGTCTCGTCGCCCCGCAGCGCGGCCGCGAAACTTTCGCCGTGCATCACTTCACGCAGGTCGTCGGGGACTTCCGCCCCGGCCAGCTCGCACAACGTAGGCAGCAAGTCGACGCCCGAAATGATCGAATGATCGTTCACTTGTCCTGCAGGAGCCGCTTTCGGCCAACGGGCGATGAACGGCACGCGGATTCCCCCCTCGTACAGACTGCGTTTTCGTCCCCGCAACGGCCCCGGACTGCCGTAGGCCGACCAGGTCGCGTTGCTGATGTCGATGTCCTCGGGGCCGTTGTCCGACGAAAAGATGACCAACGTGTTCTCGGTCAATTTCAGTTCGTCCAGCTTATCCAAAAGCCTGCCGATCTGGCGATCCATCTCGGTCACGGTTGCAGCGTATACCATGTAGGGACTGGTGAAGCCTTCCGGCTCGCCCCGGCGGAATCGCGCCATCTGCTCGGGACTCGGTGCCAGCGGGGCATGCGGATCGTTGAACCACACCTGCATGAAAAACGGCGAATCGCCCACGTGTTCCAATTCTGCGGTTGCCGCATCGACCAACTCTTTCGAAGCGTGCGGCCGTTCCGCGACGCTCCAAAGATTGCGTTCGCCCTCGCGCACGTCGATCCATCGCGCGACATCGAACCCGTAGGCCTCCAAGCCGTTCGAGCCGGAGGGCCGCCCCAGATGCCATTTGCCGATGTGAATCGTCTTGTACCCGGCTTGTCGCAACAACTTCGGCAACGTGGGCACCGACGGATCGAGCAAGTCCGGCATGTCACGGCGGACGTTTTGTTCGTGCGTTGCCAAATGGCCGTGGATACGCATCTCGGCCGGATAGCGACTCGTCATCAGGCTGCACCGCGCGGGCGAGCACACCGATCCGTTCTGGTAATAGTGCGTGAACAGGATGCCTTCTTTCGCGAGTCGATCGAGGTTCGGCGTACGGAACCGTCGATTGCCGTAGCAACTTGGATCGCCCCACCCCAGATCGTCGGCCAACAGAAAGACGATGTTCGGTCGCGGCGGCTCGGCGGCCCTCGCAGAACGTCCCGCCTGTCGGAGAAATCCGAACCACGCGATTCCCGCGGCCAACAACACGATTCTGACGAATCGCATTCGCTCGGTCATTCTTGCACCTCTCGCTGTCGCTGGAGATTCCTTGATTGTTTTGCTTGTCGACGACGATCGCAACAGACTCCCGCCCGTGCCTATCCTATTTCGCCGAGCCCCGAAAACAACCGTCCAACGGCGTGAGCGCTTTTCTTTCGCCCCGCGCCGCGCTACCATGCAGCGTGCCGTACCAT
The DNA here is from genome assembly GCF_054657455.1 of Thermostilla marina. NCBI lineage: Bacteria > Pseudomonadati > Planctomycetota > Planctomycetia > Pirellulales > Thermoguttaceae > Thermostilla > Thermostilla marina. The sequence goes on from NZ_BAAHYR010000001.1 coordinate 4,475,889, forward strand.
CACACATCGCAGGCTGCCCTTTCACGAGAAGACGAGCACGATGTCGGTTCCTTCGTCGCGACGGCGTATCGAGAACGACAGACCGATCCGCGACGGCGCGTTCGTGTTGTACTGGATGCGAACGGCCCGCCGGACGTCGTGGAACTTCGCCTTGGACCACTCGCTGGCACATGCCGAAGCGTTGGGCGTGCCCCTGTGCATCGTCGAAACGGTTTCCCTGCATCGATGGATCGGACGGCGTCACGTGATGTTCGTCGCCGGCGCGATGACCGAACATGCGGCCTGGGCGGAACGATACGGTGTCGGCTATGTACCCGGCGTCCTCCGTGACGATCGGCCCGAGCTGGTCACGCGCCTCGCCCGCAAGGCGAGTCTCGTCGTCGCCGACTTGGGCGTGCTCCGTGAAGATCGTTGCGCCCTCAAGCATTTGGCGGACGATTCACCCTGCCGGATCGAATCGATCGACGGCCTGGGCCTCTTCCCCGTTGCAGCGACGCCGCGGGCGTTTCCCTCGGCGCACGGTTTCCGGCGTTTCCTTCAGAAATCGTTACGCGACCATCTGCTCGACGCGCCGAACCCGTCACCGACACCGCATGAAGGCTTGCCGCGTTGGACGGCGCCGACAGGCGACTCGCTCAAATTGCCGAAATCGGCGATCGAAACCGGCCGCATGCTGTTGCAGGCTGGCCGCACGAACGATCCGTCGCTGCTGCGGAAAGACTTCGGGGCGACCGACGAGGTCGTTCCGGCGACCGGAGGAATTGCCGCGGCGAGGTGCATGCTCGAAGCGTTTCTCCGCGACAAACTGCCGAAATACGCAGCAGGCCGCAATCACCCGGACGACGACGCGACCAGCGGCCTGTCGCCTTGGCTGCACGAGGGGTTTCTTTCGCCGCACGAGGTATTCGCCCGATTGGCCGACAACTGCGGTTGGTCGCCGGACGACCTGGGAAAGGCCAGTCGAGGCTCGCGCGAAGGTTGGTGGGGAATGCCCGAATCCCACGAGGCGTTTCTCGATCAACTCGTCACCTGGCGCGAACTGGGAATGAACATGTGCTTTCACCGCGACGACTACGACGCGTACGCATCGCTGCCCGACTGGGCGAGAGAAACCCTCGAAGCACACGCCGCCGACCCACGTCCGTACTCCTATTCGCTGGAACAGTTCGCCGCGGCAGGAACGCACGATCCCTTGTGGAACGCGGCCCAACGGCAATTGCGGCGGGAGGGCGTCATTCACAATTACCTGCGGATGCTGTGGGGCAAGAAGATCCTCCACTGGACACCCACGCCCCAAGACGCGCTTGCCGTCATGATCGCGCTGAACAACCGTTACGCTATCGACGGGAATGATCCCAACTCGTATTCTGGTATCTTCTGGGTACTGGGCCGCTACGATCGTGCCTGGGGTCCGGAACGACCTGTTTTCGGTAAGATACGCTACGTGACCTCGGAAAGCGCCGCCCGCAAACTGCGACTGAGAGTCTATCAAGATCGCTATTCCGAGTGATCGTCGCGATGGCTTCCGGCTCTTTCTCTTGGGTTGTGTCGACAGAAACGATCACCCGTCGCCATGCAAGAAACACAACGCACCTTCACGGTTCCCGACACTCCGGCGGGCCGCGGCACTTTGCAACTGTTTTCGCGGCATTGGTCGCCCGAAACGCCGTGCAAAGCGACCGTCTTCGGCGTGCACGGGATCTGTGAGCATTCCGGGCGATACGCCCGTCTCGCCGAGGACCTGACCCGCGCCGGATACGCCTTGCGGATGATCGACCTGCGCGGCCACGGCAAGTCGGAAGGTCCCCGCGCGCACGTACAACGCTTCGATCAATACCTCGACGACGTCGACGCCGTCTTGTCCGAACTCGAAGCCGAGGGTGCGTATCCCGATTTCCTGTTGGGGCACAGCATGGGCGCCGCCATCATGGGATTGTACGGGGCGCTGCGCCGACCGCCGGTGAAAGGCATCATCCTCAGTGCGCCGCCGGTGATCGTGGGCGGGCCGATGATGCCGCTATTGCGTTACGTCGCCCTGACGATCAGCCGCCTTTTTCCCGGTTTGCGGTTGGTCAAGATGAATACGCCCGTCTTGATGAAGTTCGGTGCCAAGTATCTCAGCCACGATCCTCGCGTGGTCGATGATTTTCGCAACGATCCGCTGGTATATCGCGGCCGATTGAGTACGCGGCTGGCAGGAGAAGTCTTGCAAGCCTCGCGTCGCCTTCGCAAGGTCGCCGCGCGCTTCCAGACGCCGCTGCTCTTACTACACGGAACCGGGGATGTGCTTGCCCGAGCCGGCGGCAGCGAACTATTCCATCGGCTGGCGGGCTCGCACGACAAGACTCTCAAGCTGTATCCCGGTTTTTATCACGAGGTCCTCAGCGAGACGGAACGCGACCGCGTCGTCGCCGACGTTATCGCGTGGCTCGATACGCACCTTGAACCGTCCAACGCCGACGACGCAAGCGACGTCGGCCGGTCGCCATTGTGATCTACACCTGAAAGCATATTTCGCACGAAGACAGCCGATCCGCCGCTGACGCCTACTTGCGTGCCTTGGCGCGGGGATGCGCCTTGCGATACAGCTCTTGAAGTCCGGTGGTCGTCAGGTGCGTATAGATTTGCGTGGTGGCCAGGCTCTTATGCCCCAACAACTCCTGAACGCTGCGGATATCGGCCCCGTTGTCCAACAAGTGCGTGGCGAAGCTGTGCCGCAGTGAATGGGGCGTCGTGCGGGCATCGAGCCCGGTTTCTTTCAAGTATTTTTCCAGCATGCGGGCGACGCTTCGCGTCGTGATTCGCCGGCCGAACCGGTTCACGAAAACGGGACGATCGGGACCGTCCGGCTCTTTCGGCGACACCTTGCGAACCTCCAACCACCGCCGCAAGGCCGAAACGGCATAGCGGCCCAACGGCGCAAGCCGTTCTTTCTTGCCCTTCCCCCGCACGCGAACGACGCCCGCCCGCAAATCCAAGTCGCCGTCGTTCAGGCCCACCAGCTCGCTGATTCGCAACCCGGCGGAATACATCGTCTCGAGGATCGCCCGATCGCGACGCCCCGCCGGTTCGTCGGCAGGCGGCGCTTCGAGCAATCGCTTCAACTCGGAGGACGAGAGACAGTGCGGTAGTTTTCGCCGTTGTCGCGGGTTCCGCAACGGCTTGGCCGGGTTCTGCTCGATCCAACCTTCGCGTTGTCCGAACTTGAAAAAACTACGCATCGAGGCGAGCCGCCTCGCGATCGTCGAGGGCGCATATTCGGCGTCGTGCAACGCGGCCACGTAACCGCGCAAATCGAAGACGGTCACCTCGTTCGGCTTCGGCAACCGCCCGCCGTGCAACTCTTTCAGATAGTCGCACAGCGCGAAAAGATCCTCGCGATAGCTTTTGATCGTCAGATCCGAGGCATTCCGTTCGACGGCCAAGTACCGCAAGAATCGCGCCACGGCAGTTTGCATGGGAAGTACTCGACGGGCGTCGTTCCCGAGAAATGACCAGACGGCTCGCGGGACCTCGAACGTCAGAAGAGCTCGTCGGGGTCGGCCGGCTGAGCCATCTGAAAGCGATTGTGCAACACGCGTTTTTTCGCCTCTTGCCGGATGCGCTGGGAGAGGACGGCGGCATCATACCACGTGAAACTCAACTCGGGATTGGACGCGTACCGACCGAGTGTCCGCAGTACCTCCGCCCGGTTGTCGTCGTCGTACAGAAAGACGTACCGCTCGTCACCCTTGATGAGGGCCACCACGCTGATTTCACGGCTCACGTCGCAATTCTCCCGGCAGTCGTACAATCGCCAAGGGAAAAGGTTCGGCGATCGGGCAATGAACACTCACCCGCCCCGCACCGGCTCCTCCTCCCGGAAGGTGTTCCGGTTTTCCAAGATCGGCACAAACCGACTCGTTCGTTTCTTCGGACATCCCGACCGAGAAAGATGAATCCTTCCCGTCGCTTTGTCTCACCCCTCTAAACCGCACCAGTTTTTCTGTTTTGCCTATTTTCCGGTAGTTGTTCGGGATTCGCTGCTGGTTGCCGGTTACCGCATTTTGGGAAATCGCCACACGACTTCCGATTTGCCGGCTCCGCCTCGGGCGGTCAGCATTTCCCAAATGTGCATCCGACAACAAAAGCGGATGAAATCGTCGCTGCGTTCGAGATACGCCTGCCAGCCGCCGAAGCGTGCTTCGTTGCGAAATTCGTAATACTCAGCCAACGCCGCGGTGAAATCGGGGTCGTTCCCGTGGTAGATCTTCGTATGCCGCAAGACCGGCTCGTCGCTCGGCAAACAGGGCGCCGGCGAAGGCTGCGGACCGGGCGGCACCAATCCTCGCGGGTCGGGCCAATCGGCAGGCAACGCGGCGGCACGACGTTCCGCCCGGGCGAAGATCGTCCCCACCGCCGATCCCGAAACCGGCGCGTCGTACCCCGCCGGACGAACCCGTGCATCGCTCATTTCGTCGGTCGTATCGCCGGGGACCGCTTGCGGCGACTCGCTTTCCGGAGACATCGGGCATTGCGGTGTTTGCGTCGCCAGTTGTTCGCGGGCGAGTGCGAATTCGGCCTCGAAGACCAGGCGATCGGGAATCTCGGTCTCTTCGGCGGTCCCCCACGGCAGGCCGTATCCCGGTGGAATCGGATGAAAGCCCGGATTCGCGGCGTACCATTCGACCTGAAGCCCCAACCGCGGCGGATAGTAGGGATCGTATTCGGTAATTGCGCCGATGACGACCGCATCGGCTCCCAGGATTTGGGCCAACCGCCGTGCCTCGGCCGCGCCGGTCAGATTGATGTTGTTCGACCGCATCGCCTGCTCGACGACGCTCACCGGGATGACCTCGAACCCCGGGATCTGTTGCAATTCGTTGTAGTAGGCGTTTGCAAACCGTCGTCCGTCGACGGTCGGTTCGGCGCTCAAGTTGAAGAAGGGCGCGACGGCCACTTTCGCCAACTGTGGAAACGGATTGTGGACGGTGGGCCGATGCCGGACGACCGGCATCATCGAGCAACCGCAAGCCAGCAGCACGATCGCCGCCGATATTGCGCACGCGACGCCCGTCGTCGCTCGTCCGTGTTCGTGTTTGGCTCGCCGGGAACCCATCGGGACCCTTCGCTCACTCGAACCACAATTCGTGCCCGCGCCGCACACCACCTCAAAGCAGAGACCTTCCGCGGCAGAACCCTTATCGTCAAACCCGCCCCATTTTCTCCAGTCACAACAACCGGAAAACTTCATTTTTCCGCTACACTCGGGCCGTTACCCCGAAAATCCCTCAGAAAAGCCGCGTTCGGATACGCTCGGGGTACGGGGCTCTCCTCTAGCAAGGGCACGAATCGGGTTGAAACCGGCCGACCTGCCCCAAACAATGAGGGGAGAATGTTCGCACACCCCCCTGCTTGAGGGAAACATGGCACCTGAAAACGCGTCTCGCAAAAGCGAACCACGTCCCCCCCGGAAGCCCACGCGGGCCGTTCCCATCGGCTCGATCACGATCGGCGCCGGACATCCCATCGCCGTCCAAAGCATGTGCGCCGTGAAGACCCAAGACGTCGATCGGGTCGTCGCCCAGATCACGATGCTGGTCGAAGCGGGGGCCGACCTGGTCCGCGTGGCCGTCGATTCTGCGCGGGACGCGGCCGCGTTGCCCCGCATTCGCGAACACACGCGGGCGAATCTTTCGGTCGATTTGCAAGAGAATTACCGTCTGGCCGAGCAAGTGGCCCCTTACGTCGACAAGCTGCGGTACAATCCCGGGCATTTGTACCACCACGAGCGTGAAAAGGATTGGCGAGACAAGGTGCGCTACCTGGTCGAAATCGCCCAAACGCACGACTGCGCGCTGCGCGTGGGCGTCAACGCCGGATCGGTCGATCCCGAAAAACTGGATCGCTATCCGAACGACAAGCTCGCGCCGATGTTGGCATCGGCCGAAGAACACTGCGATTTGCTGGATCGACTCGGCTTCACCCGCTATTGCGTGTCGTTGAAAGACTCCGACCCGGCACACGTTCTCGAGCTGAATCGCCGGTTCGCCGCGATTCGCCCCGACGTGCCGCTGCACCTGGGCGTCACCGAGGCCGGAATGCCGCCGGAAGGCATCGAGAAAACCCGTCGTGCCTTGGAACCGTTGCTGTGGGAAGGGATCGGCGACACGATTCGCGTCTCTCTCACGGTTCCCAACGACCGCAAGCACGAAGAGATTGCCGCCGGCCGCATGATCCTCGAAAACGTGGCGAGCGGAACGATAGCCGACGATCGCGTTCCGCAATCGCGCGGCCTCGACATCGTCAGTTGTCCGAGTTGCGCCCGCGTGGAAAACGAAGCCTTCGTCGAATTGGCCCAAACCGTCCGCGAGGCAACCCGATACGCGGCCGACTATCCGTTCACGATCGCCGTCATGGGCTGCCGCGTAAACGGTCCCGGCGAGACGGACGATGCCGATTTGGGTTTGTGGTGCGGTCCGAACTACGTCAATTTGAAACGCGGTCCGGAAACGATCGGCCGTTTTTCCTACGACGAAGTCGTCCCTCGCCTGTTGGAAGAGCTCGATGCCTTGATCGCGCGGCGCATCGGCCAAGGCAACGATACGTCTTCGTAAGAAGTCGGCAACGAAACGACGCGTTTGCGGCCGATTTCGAACAGCTACGAATTGCCCGCCGCACGGCGTTTCTCAGGATCTTCGATTACCGTCAACTTGTCCGGCGGCACGTAGAACTTGAAGTAACGTTTGCCGTTGCTATAGCGGGCGCCGCGGGGGTTTTCGACCAACACGGTCGCCCGGCGGGTAATGCGGTTCACCAGCCCGACCAGCCGACGTCCCTCCCACTCGAACGCGACCATTTGCCCGGGGCGCACGCCGAATTTGCGATAAGCACGAACGGCGGGCGTCACGAGCATGTGACAATTGGTCGTGTGGCCGAAGATGCGTCGCGCCATGTCCTGGAATCGCGGACGACTGCAACTCGTGTTGCCGTACAACACGCCCTCGACCAGGTGAATCAACTCGTGCTCGACGATGCACTGCAAGGCGTCCATCCGATTACGACAGACGATTCCTCCGACTTCCAGCGAGTCGGTGCCGTCTTCGAAAGAACTGAAGATGATCGACGACGACACCTGGATCGTCACCGTCAAGAGTCGTTTTTTCGACCGGTCGGCATACTTGAACCGCGTGTTCCCGGCCGAGCGGACCAATCGGCGAGAGATGTCGAAACGCAACAACTCGCCCCAATCCAGCACGATGCGGTGCTCGAAAAAATGCCGATCGTACAGCCACACGAGGTTCTCGAGATCGAGCGTCGAAAACCCCGAAAAATTCGGCCCGTCGATCACGTCGGCTTTCGCCAGCAGCGATTCTCGAACGTGCCTACGCTTTTCGGCGACGACGGGTTCCGGGTAGCACAGCGTCTCGATGAACTCGCGCACTCGGTCGCACTCCGTAGCCTGACCTCGAAACCGAACCGCGGCGACGAGCCGAACCGGAAACGAATCCGATCGCCCCGTCGGCTCATTCCGGCAACGGCTGATCCTTCGTTTCGGGTGCCAGCGGCAACACCAACACGCCCAACAGGAAGAACGCACACATGGTCACGCCCGCCCAACGCATCGGCTCTTCGGTTCCCGCGAAGACGAACCCGCTGAGCGTTCCCAGCAGTGCCGGTCCCGCCGCCGAGACGTACCGGCCGATGTTGTAGCAGAACGACGTCCCCGTGCTGCGCAGCCGCGTCGGGAACAATTCGGGGAAGTAAATCGCGTATCCGCCGAACACCGAAAGCTGGCAGAATCCCATCAGCGGCACCATCCAGTACACATCGATCGGATCGTTCATGAACATGAACGCGATGACCGTGCTGACCAACGCCGCCAGGAAGAACAACGCAAACGTCGGTCGCCGTCCCAAGTGTGTGGTCACGATGCTGAAGGCATAGATACCGAAGAACGCACCGATATTGAACAACAACGAGGTGATGCTGCCCCACACCGCGGTGCGGCCGTCCATGTCCTTGTTCCGAGTTCGAATGCGGTCGACGTGTGCCGCCACGGTCCCCAAATCGCCTTCTTGCTCGGCCAACAGTTTTTCGCGTCGGGTGCGGTCCTCGGGCGACTGCGTCTTGCGCTTGGGCGCGAACACATCCAAGGGCGTCGCTCCGCCGCTCGGTTGCGACGGCGCATCCAGCAAGTCGAGCGCCGCCTCGGGCGTGACGGGTTTTCCCGCTTCTTCCAGGGTCAGGGCCGCCGCCAGCAACAGCGAAGCGTCCTGATCGTGCCGATCCGTGCCTAAGAGGTCTTTCGGCGAAATCTCGGCGTCTTTCAGTTCTTCGAGCGCTTGCGGCTCGCGATATACCAGCGCGACCAGTTTCAAATCTTCATCGGCCTGGCCTTCGGCGCGATACTCTTCACGAAAGCGTTCCCGGAAGATGCTTTGGTTCAAGTCGATCGAGAAGAAGCCGATTCCCCACAGTCCGATGACGCCGGCGGCGGCGATCGTGATACCCACCAGTACGTTCTTGCGCCATCGCGGATCGCCGAACAACTCGGCGATCGACCCGGCTTTCTGCTTCTTGCCGTCGCCTTCTTTTCCGCCGACGGACTGCTTCCAGCGTTCCGGCTCTTGCAACCGCATCATGACCAACACCGCCAAGAAGGCGGGCAGAATGCCCACACCGAACATGAGCCGCCACGGCTTCACGTCGATGGCTCCGGCCAACAACAACTGCGCCAGCACCAATCCGATGAGTCCTGCCGCCATGTTGCCGAAGGCCGAAAACGCCTGGAGCATTCCCAGCGCTCGCGGCCGTGCCCGATCGGGTAGCGTCTCGGCCACCAGCGCGGCCCCGAGCCCGAACTGGCCGCCGATCCCCAACCCGGCAATGAAGCGATATGCCAAGAAATCCCAGATCGTCACCGAAAAGGCCGACAAGCCGGTGAACAGCGAGTAGCCCAAGATGGTCAACACCATCGTGCGGGCGCGCCCCCAGCGATCGCCCAATATACCGAAGATGATGCCGCCGGTCGCCCAACCGATCAACATCAGCGAGGTCGAAAGCCCGGCGTAAAAGCTGACGGCATCTTTCGTCGGCGATTCCAACAACGATTGGACCGCCGGCTGCCGGGCGATATTAAACAACTGCTGATCGAACGTGTCGAACGCCCAGCCCAACGTACACACGATCAATACGAACCAGTGATATTTCGTCAACAACTTGTACCAGGGACGCTTGTCTTCCGCGACGGCGGCGGACGTCTCGGGCGATTGGCTCATGGAGCAAACTCCTCCGGCGATGCCAATGGTCTACATCGGGATTTCACGAACGCTCGTGTCGAAACGGCAAACCGCACCGTCTCAAGATCGGACGCATTATCAATCGAGCTTCGGCGCGTGTCCAGTCGCGAGCCGGATTTCGGAGGAGAATTCAATCGGCATGATGCGTTCTTTCGACAAAAACCGCCGACACACACCAGTCGACAATCGACTGCATGTCGAGCGAGAGCAACCGGTGTCGCCCTTGCTCGTTCCGCGACGTGGCCCCCTGTTTGACTATCATGCGGGGTGAGATAGGGTTGTGATGAAGTCCCTTTGTTCGCGTCTCTTCCGATTCGGGGCTTCTCGATTCCGCGGTCCCACGACCGGGGTTGAACCATGCTCATCAATAGAACGTTTGCAATCCTTATCGACGATCAACCCATTCGGGTAGCATCATGCGTTTCGTGCAGATTCTTCAACGGTTCGTACGGGAAGATGAGGCGGCCACCGCCGTCGAGTATGCCGTCATGCTGGCGTTCATCTTAATGGCCTGCATCGGTGCGATCAGTTCATTCGGCAGTGAGACGGGAGGACTTTGGAGCGGTATCACCGGCGACTTGTCGTCCGTCGGCTTCATTCCGTAAATCCCGCGACCGGCAACCCCGAAAACCACACGCTGCGCGCGTACAACAGGGCGAGAAGCGTCTTGCCGTCGATCGCACCGGCGTCGGCCGCCTCGCCCAGGCGAGCCCACAGCGACGTCCAGTCGAGTTCGACGACGCGGATATCTTCGTCGGCCTCGGTACGTTGCGTGCCCGGCTCCAGATCGGTCGCCAGGAACAAGTGCATCCGTTCGCTCAACAACCCCGGCGACGGCATGAACGTGAACAGGTGCTTCAGTGATCCGGCCAGATAGCCGGTCTCTTCGGCCAGTTCGCGACGCGCGGCTTCGGTCGGGTCTTCGCCCGGTTCGAGCGTCCCCGCCGGTATCTCGAGCAATCGGCCGTCGATCGTGTGCCGGAAGTTTTCAATCAACACGACCCGCAGCGGATCGCGCGAGGCGATCGGCAAAATCGCGACGGCCCCCGGATGCTCCAAGTAATAACGCGGCTTCACATGCGAAAACGTGCCCGTCGGTTGCGCCTTCACGACATGCACTCGCCCGGCACGAAAGACGGTTTCGCAGCGTTTCCCGTTGCCGCTCACATCGTCGGTCACAATCGCTCTCCTGTTCACCCTCGGCAAATTCGGCTCACCGGGCACGGTGAAAACACCTCAGCTCAATGCGCACACCCCGGCCCTGCGACACGATCTCAACAATCACCACGATCCGCACAGACAGTTTTACCTTCCTTGCGCAATCGACAAACACAACATCTTCGATTGTGGAAACCTCGGCCCGGGTGTGGAAGGGTTCCCTCGGATTTGCCCCCCCGTTTGCGCGAGGTAGAGTTACGAGGACAAACTTTTTGGGTTACAGAACATAGAAAAGTCCCCTCGACCGAGGAACCGATCCCTCGCGTTCGACGCTTCCGACTCCCGCTGCTTTGCGGCTGCGGGAATGCCTAAGAACGAGTCGACTTCCCAATCACGTCACATGAAGTGGGCGACCATGAACGAGAACTCTCTCGAAGCACTGAAACGAGCGACGGCCTCCACCGTACGACAAGCTGCGGCCGTTACCCCGACGCACGCACTGCATGAAGTCTTGCAGCAAACCTTCGGCACGCCGTTCGTCTTTGTCGATCCGAAAGGGCGGGAAGCCTTCCGCGTGCCCGAGACGTTGCCCGACCTGGATTGGGAAATGCTGCAAACCGTGTGTCGCAGCTTCGCATCGCGGCAATTTCCCGAAATCGCCTGGGAAGTCGATCCGATCGCCGTCTTGGCGATTCCTTTGATGCCCGAAGACGGAACCAACGGCGATACCGTGGTCGCCTTGGCGCCGTTCGTGACGCGCTTGGTCCAACCGCAGGAAACATTGACCGAGGCCGCGCAGGAAACCGGCGCCGATCCCGATCGCTTGACGGCCTGGGCCGTACGGCAAACACCTTGGTCGCCCCAGTCTTTGTTGAGCGTCGCTGCGTTGGTTCTCGACCGAAACCGGTTGCGACGTCAGATCGCCCAACTTCACCTCGAAAGCGACGAATTGTCGAATCACCTGGCATCGACGTACGAAGAAATCAGCCTCCTTCATCGCCTTACGAACAATCTGCGCATTTCCAAGAACCACCGCGAATTGACGGCGATGGCCTTGGAATGGCTGGAAGAAGTCATCCCGGCCGAAGGATTGGCCGGTCTCCTTTTCCCGAAGGCCTATCACCCCGGCGACCAATGCCCCGACGCCGAGCCGATCCTGATCTCGCGGGGCGAATTTTCGCTCGATACCGAGTCGATCCTTCAATTGGCCGAAATGTTCGACGTGCAAAGCGCCGGCAAGCCGGTCGTCCGCAACACGCCGGCGAACAGTGCAATTCGCTTGAGTTGCGGCGATGTGCGTCAACTAGTCGCCGTGGCGATTTGTGAAGGAGAAAAGCTGTTCGGATACTTGGCCGTGGCGAACCACCGCGAAGGCCTGGAATTCGGCAGCGTCGAGGGCAACTTGATGCAGTCGGTCGCCACGATCATCGGCATTCACAGCGGCAACTTGGTATTGTACCGTGAACAAGCCGACCTGCTCGAAGGCGTTATTCGGGCGCTGACCTCGGCGATCGACGCCAAAGACGAATATACTTGCGGCCACAGCGATCGGGTGGCACGCATGTCGGTTCGCTTGGCCATGGAATTGGGATATTCCCAAGAAAGCCTGCCCGATATCTACCTGGCCGGCTTATTGCACGACATCGGCAAGATCGGCGTCGTCGATGCCGTTCTCCGCAAGCCGGGCAAGCTCGACGACGACGAATTCGAACACATCAAGCGGCATCCCACGATCGGCCACCGCATCTTGTGCCGACTCAAGAAACTCGAAGACATCCTCCCAGGCATTCTGCACCATCATGAATCGTGGGACGGTCGCGGCTACCCGGACCGGCTCGCCGGCGATGAAATCCCCATGCTCGCCCGAATCGTCGCCGTGGCCGATTCGTACGACGCCATGTCGAGCAATCGTCCCTATCGGAACCGGCTTCCCGAAGAAAAGATCGACGAAATCTTTCGCTCGAACTCGGGACGCCAATGGGACCCGCAAGTGGTCGAAGCGTTCTTCCGAGCCCGGGCCGACATGGCCCGCATCGCCGACGGTGACGAAGACGCCTTCCGGCCGCAACTCTACCAGAGCTGAAAGCGGTCGGACAAGCAAGCCTCGCCGTCACAGAGATACCAGTCGGATGGGCCGTGCTGAAATCGCCGACGCAACCAAAGGCATGTCGTCATGCCGCCGCGCCCCGGCCGATGTGCCTCCCCGTCCGCCGCGATCGCCGGACCGGCACTTTGCTCATCCCGCTCAATGAACGCGCCTCCCCCATCTCACCGGCGCAAAAGAAAAGCTACCCGGCCAGGACTCGAACCTGGAACGAGGGAGCCAAAATCCCTTGTGTTACCATTACACCACCGGGTAGCGCGGAGCCCAAACTCCTTCGCGGTTACCCCTCGATAGCGGGAGAAACAAGGCTTCCCCGCTTGAGCAACCACAAGATAATCTAGGCCGACGAAGCAATTACGACAAGGGGGATTCCCCTTTCAGGATCGGTTGTCACGACAAGAATCCGATCGTTTTCTGCTTACTGCAAAGCCCCTCCCTTTTCGATATTTTGCCGCCTCCCAATTCTGTGCATTTTAATCCCCCGAAATTCGATCGACCTTGCCAAGCGCGGGGTTTATTTGGTAAGGGAACCCTGCATTGGTCCGAGAGCAGGCAATCCCGAGCTTTCGGGCGGGGTAGGATGCCGGGGACAGTCCTCCGGTGAGGTCGATCGGGCAATCTCACCGGTAGGCCGCTCCCCACCGTCAGGTGGTCATTTTCCTTGCCGCGTGTCGAGCAATTCGCGTACAATCATTGATAGCGAAGGGACTTGCGGGCCGGTATCGACCAAAGCTTCTCCCCCTTTTCGAATTCTTTCGGCAAGCGGGAACGCCCCTTCGCGAGCAAACTCGGGACCGGTGACGCTTGGATCGCTCGGCACGGCGGCCTCGGCCAGGCGACTGTCGGCCCTATGCGAGGGTGAAATCGTGGTCTTGTCGGAAATCGATCGACACTTGTTGCAGCGCTGCCTCGAACGCAAACCGCGCGCGTGGGAAGACTTCGTCGATCGTTTCTTGGGGTTGGTGGTGCACGTCGTGAACCATTCGGCCCAGGCCCGCAGCATTCGACTGACCGACGCCGACCGCGACGACCTTTGCGCCGAGGTCTTCTTGACCTTGGTCCGCGACGATTTTGCCGTCTTGCGTCATTTCCGCGGCCAATGCAGTTTGGCGACCTATTTGACGGTCGTTGCCCGGCGTGTGGTCGTTCGTGAACTGTTGCGTCGAAACAAAGCGCCTGCCGGCTTGAGCGACGCTGCTTTGGATCGCACCGCAGGCCACGGTGCACCCGAGCGGCGGATCGAGAACCGCGAAGAAGTCGAACATCTCTTACGACGTTTGGATGGTCCCGAAGCCGTGATCGTCCGAATGTATCACCTCGAAGGTCGCAGCTACAAAGAGATCGCGCAGGAAGTCGGCCTTCCGGTGAACAGTATCGGTCCGATTCTTTCCCGCGCCCGGAGTCGCCTGCGTCGGCTCGGTTCTCAATCGACGCCGTAACCTCTCCATTCTTTCCAAGCTACGCACCTTGCCGACATGCGCGATGCGTCGGCGAGAAACGAGAAAGGCGTTCGACGCTCGCTCCTACCGAAGCGTGAACGCGGGGCGGCGTTCCTCCGATCGAGTAGCGGCCGCAGGAATCGCTTGGATCCGCGGATCGGAAAGATCGACCAACGGATAGCCCGCGTAATTCGGCATCGTCCACAAATGCGTCCGGTCGCCGACGACCCGGTTGATTTTCGCATTGCCGAGATTGATCAGCAGAGACAACTCGGAACGCGGGATCTCGATCTTGACTCGCCGCGGCAGCGTCAGTCCCGTGACGGGGTCGCGACGATGGTTCAAATTCGTAGCCGAGGCGATCAAGCGTCCGCTCTCGTCGTACAAGTGCTGAGCCGTCACCAAGCCGTACTTGGCGTCGACGAGCAAGACCTGGGTGAGCGGTCCTTCGGGGGAATCGATCCGGGAGCGAATCTCAAGCCGGTTGCCCGCCACCGGCACAGGTCCCGAAATGACCTTCGCCGGATCGATCTCGACCAACCCGAGCGCATCGATCAGGTATTCGGGATCGATGGGCACCAGTTGCCGCGCCGCAGAAGTGTAATACCGGTCATATCGGCAAAAGTACGTTGCCGGCGGCTCGTTCCGGCGCACCCAAAACCAAAACAGTTCGTCGTTACTGCCGACATCCAACTCCAAGCCGGTCAAACTCGTCTCCCCGAGAATCCGTAGTCGCCGCGGCCGCTCGAAGACGATTTGCGAACGCAAGGAAGGAAATCCGGGCCCCGAAATGCTCGCCTGGTCGGCCGTGAACGACTGAATTTGACGGGCATTCGTGTTGACGAAGTTCGCCACCTGTTCCAACGAGGGAGAAGGCGGCAAGGTCGGCCCTGTGTACGTTTCGACGGGCGGACGCAGATATTGGCACGCCGACACCAGCGGCAACAAAACCAACAACGCCGAAGCCAAGATTCTGTGCCCGCATTGCCGGGACTTCTCCGAAAGGCGGCCGGTCGTTCGTCTTGGGCTGTCGTCCATGACTCCCTCGCGTTTATTCGACAACGCGGCGAACTATTCCGTCGATTCGTCGGTCGTCGCGTCCTGGTCCGATTCCTCTGTCGAATCGTCGTCGGTCTCGTCGTCGGAAATGAATTCGTCGACGCCTTCGCCCTGAAGCAACTTCGTCAGTTCGTCTTGGATTTGGCGCACTCGCTCTTCAGCAGGATAGACGACGGGAATGTCCCACGTTCGATCCAGCCGCGGCGAGTAGACGGTCAAGATCTGCGAATCGCCTTCCCCGGCGCGTTCTTCTTCCCGCAACAACCGACGGCGAATCAAAAACAGCGCCAGCACGTAACGCATGTCGGCCCGATCGGGCCGATCGGCCAAAGCGTCCAACAGTCGCAACATGATGTCGGTGGGGGCCCAACGACGCCGTTTCGCGTTTTGCTCGGGCACCCGCGACTTCCACCATCCGACACAACCTTCGGGCGGTCCCTTCCAGGCTTCGGCCGAAAAATCGAGCCGCTTCCAGCCGTCACCGTCTTCCACCAGCGCAGCATAGTAGACCTCGCCGGGCGTCAATTCTCGCTCGGTGACGGCGCAGTGCCGCGTACATCGTCCGATTGGAAAATCGTCCATGCCCACCATCGTGTTCGCTTCGCCGGTTTGTCCCGACAGCACCTCGGACCGTTCCTTCGCCGTCGGGCCGCGAATCCTACCAAACCACGGCCGCCGACATCAAGAAAGCTTTTGGCGTAATACGCACAAGACACAAGAGATGCGCATAGTAGAGAACATGCGGACTTTTGAAGCCCGGAAAAAGCTCCGGCGTCGTTGGTCCGAACGAGCGTTCTTTCGCTCGCTTGTCGCTCTCGTGCGGCCGCCCCTATAATTGCGGGTTGGCACTTTTTGGATCATTTCCCCCATGAACCGCTTTTCATCAGGCACGGAGGCTCATGACGCACGCCCCCGGAACGTGCGACGGTCGAATCGTCTCGGTCGTCGAGTCTCTCCGTGTGTGCAGCCGGGCGAAACCGAGCTCCAGGAGCGGATTTCCACGCTCGCAGGGGCCAATCTTTGCCTGCAAACTTTCCCTAAAATCACCAAAGACACTGCCCGACCAGGGCCGCCAATTTTGACATATCCGCCGAATCGGCAAATAGATACGACAACCCTATGAGCGTACCCGACATTCACGTCCACGGCGCCCGCGAACACAACCTCCGGAACGTCGATCTCGTCTTGCCGCGCCACTCGCTCGTGTGTCTGACGGGTGTCAGCGGTTCGGGCAAGAGCTCGTTGGCGTTCGACACGTTGTATGCAGAGGGGCAACGCCGTTACGTCGAAAGCCTTTCGACGTTCGCGCGGCAGTTTCTCGGCCAGATGCCCAAACCGAACGTCGACCGGATCGACGGACTAAGCCCCTCGATCTCGATTGCCCAGAAAACGGCAGGACAAAACCCGCGTTCCACCGTCGGAACGATCACCGAGATCTACGATTACCTGCGTATCTTGTACGCGCGGGTAGGCACGGGATATTGCCCCGATTGTCAGCTTCCGATCAGCTCGCAAACGCGACAGCAAATCGTCGAACAAATCCTGGAACAGGCCGGCGGCAAGCAGGTGTTGATACTGGCCCCGGTCGTGCGCGGCCAAAAGGGCGAATTCCGCGATATGTTCGCCGACCTGCGGAAACAAGGTTACGCCCGGGCACGGGTCGACGGCGACATCCTCAAACTCGACGACGAGATTCCCCTCGACCGCAATATGCGGCACCACGTCGAAGTGGTCGTCGATCGCGTGCGGATCGGTCCGACGGGCCGAGCCCGCTTGGCCGAAGCAGTGGAAAGCGCCCTCCGCTTGAGCGAGGGCGAAGTGCTCGTCGTTTTTCACGAACAACCGGAAGGCGACGCCGGTTCTGCCGCAGAACTTCGTTTTTCGTCGGAGTATGCCTGCCCGTCGTGCCGGAAGAGTTTCGATCCGCC
This sequence comes from Thermostilla marina, assembly GCF_054657455.1. Lineage (NCBI taxonomy): Bacteria > Pseudomonadati > Planctomycetota > Planctomycetia > Pirellulales > Thermoguttaceae > Thermostilla > Thermostilla marina. The sequence continues at coordinate 4,492,858 of NZ_BAAHYR010000001.1, forward strand.
CAGTCCGCAACTGTTCAGTTTCAACAGCCCCGAAGGCATGTGCCACGAATGCAACGGGCTGGGGCGCGTTCACACCTTCGCGCCCGATCGGTTGATTCCCGATCCGTCACGATCCTTCCAACAGGGCTGCATCGAACCGCTCGGCACCTGGAAAGAAATGGGCCGCTGGAAGCGGCATATCTTTCGAGGCGTCGCAGAAAAACTCGAAAAGGACTACGGCCTGGAGCCGGGTACCGTCCTCGAAACCGCGTGGGAAGAACTTCCCGAGGAGATCCGGCACAAACTGCTGTGGGGCACCGGCGACGATCACATCACGTTTACCTGGCGGGCCGGTCCGTCGGGTCGCAAATGGGGTGGAAAGTACGCCGGCATCATCCCTCAACTTCTCGACCGATACCACGGCACGCGAAGCCGTATCCATCGTCGCTATTTCGAAAAATACATGGATGTGATCTCGTGCCCCGCCTGCGGCGGGAAACGACTCAACCGCCGCGCCTGCGCCGTGAAGCTGCGAACGGCCTCACCCAAGTTCGACGACCGGCCCGAGCTTTCGTTGCCCGAGGTCGTCGCCCTGGCCGTCAGCGATGCCGCCGAATTCTTCGCCGCGCTCGAGACCGACGCCATCGGCGAAAAGATTGCGGCCGAACCGCTCAAAGAAATCCGCGGCCGACTTCAATTTCTCCGCAACGTGGGACTCGATTATCTCACCCTGGACCGCTCGGCACCGACGCTTTCCGGCGGTGAGATGCAGCGGATTCGACTGGCCGGACAAATCGGCTGCGGCCTGGTGGGGGTCTTGTACATCCTCGACGAACCGTCGATCGGATTGCATCCGCGCGACAACGATCGGTTGCTCGAAACACTGGCCCGGTTGCGCGACCAGGGCAATACGGTTGTCGTCGTGGAACACGATGAAGACACGATGCGGGCGGCCGACTTTCTCGTCGACTTCGGGCCCGGCCCGGGCGTCCGCGGGGGCGAAGTCGTCGCCGCCGGACCGCTGGAAAACATCCTCAACGAAAAACGAAGTATCACCGGCCGTTACCTGTCCGGCGAGCGGGAGATTCCCGTTCCCTCCCAGCGACGAGCGGGCAACGGTCACAAGCTGGTCATTCGCGGTGCCGCGCAAAACAACCTCAAGAATATCGACGTCGAATTTCCGTTGGGGACGTTCATCTGCATCACCGGGGTATCGGGATCGGGCAAGAGCTCACTGGTCAACGACATCCTGGTCGAAGTCCTCCGCCGCGACCTGAACCACGGGAACGGGACGCCCGGTAAACATCGCGGCATCGAAGGGCTGGAACACCTCGACAAGATGATCGCGATCGACCAATCGCCCATCGGACGCACCCCGCGATCGAACCCGGCCACATACATCAAGTTGTTCGACGAAATTCGCCGCTGGTACGCCATGCTTCCCGACGCGAAGGCCCGCGGCTACAAGCCGGGGCGATTCAGCTTCAACGTGGCCGGAGGCCGCTGCGAAGCCTGCGAAGGGAACGGGGCGACGAAACTGGAAATGGACTTTTTGGCAGACGTATGGGTCACCTGTCCCGTCTGTGACGGAAAACGTTTCAACCGCGAAACGCTTCAGGTCCGTTACCGCGGCAAGTCGATCGCCGACGTGCTCGAAATGGATGTGCAAGAGGCACTCGAACACTTCGAACACGTGCCCCCGGTGGTGCGCAAACTGAAAACGCTGCACGACGTCGGCCTGGACTACATCAAACTGGGACAACCGTCACCCACACTTTCCGGCGGCGAAGCGCAGCGCGTCAAACTCGCCCGCGAGCTGGTCAAAATCAGCACCGGCCGAACGATCTATCTGCTCGACGAGCCGACCACGGGCCTTCATTTCGCCGATATTGAATTGTTGCTCAAAGTGTTGCACGGTTTCGTCGAAGCCGGCAACACGGTGGTCGTCGTCGAACACAATATCGACGTCATCAAGACCGCCGATTGGATCATCGACTTAGGCCCCGAAGGCGGCGATCGCGGGGGGCGCATCGTCGCCGCCGGAACGCCGGAAGACGTGGCGCGGTGCACCGAGTCGCACACCGGCCGCGTACTGGCAAAGGTTCTGGCCGGCAAAACTCTCCCCGGCTCGACCGCTTCGAAGCAGCCGAAAAACGGTAAGCCGAAGCACCCTCGCAAGAAAAACGCGGTGCACAAAGCGATCGTCGTGCGAGGAGCATCGGAGCACAACCTTAAGAGTATCGACGTCAAGATTCCGCGCGACCGCATGACGGTCTGCTGTGGGCCCAGCGGATCGGGCAAGAGTTCGCTGGCGATGGATACCGTCTACGCCGAGGGCCAACGCCGCTACGTGGAAAGTCTCAGCGCCTACGCCCGTCAGTTCGTCGGCCAGATGCAAAAACCTCGCATCGATCATATCGAAGGACTGTCGCCGGCGGTCGCCATCGAGCAGAAACGCGCCGGAGGAACACCGCGTTCGACGGTGGGTACGATTACCGAAATCTACGATTATTTCCGCATCCTCATGGCGCGACTGGGCCAACCGTATTGCCCCAATTGCGACATTCCCATCGGCACGCAAACGACCGACGAAATCGTCGCCAAGGTATGTGATCACCCCGAAGGGACGCGATTGTTCCTGGCTTCGCCGGTCGAAGTTCATGTGGGTGAAAAGTACGAAGACCTCTGGGATGAACTACGGGCATCGGGATACGCCCGCGTGCGCATCGACGGAATTACCTATTCGCTCGATGAAGTCCCCCCGATGGATCGACGACGGCGTCACGAGGTTCAAGTGATCGTCGATCGGTTGGTCATCCGAAAAGACAACCGCGCCCGCATCGCGCAGAGTCTCGAAACGGCCCTCGACTTGGGAAAAGGCGTTGTTCACGTGGTGTATCCGCAAGACGACAAGCCCGAAAAGCATTGGCCGGTCGCCGTTCACAGCATGCACTACGCATGCGATTCGTGCGGCGAGAGTTTCGAGCAGTTGTCGCCGAACAACTTTTCGTTCAACAGCCCGCTGGGTTGGTGCCCCGCGTGTGAAGGGCTGGGCGTGCAACGGGGTGAGAACGCCTCGTTCTTGATTCGAAATCCCGAACGATCCCTCGACGAAGGCGCCGTACACCTTTGGCCCGCCGACCGATCGCCGTTGGCCCGCGCGATGTTGTGGGCCTTTTGTCGAGAGACCGGAATCCCGCACGACATACCGTTCCGCGAACTTGACGCCCGGCATCGCCGAATAATCTTTCACGGTGCCGACGATCGTGAGTTCGTCGTCCCGCGTGCCTTGCTGACGGCGGCCGAAGCGGGCAAGTATCCGACGGATGCTCGCGTTTTTCATGCAACCGCCTCGCGAAACCCTGAGGTGTGCCGCTTCAGTTACGAAGGAATCAACACGGCGCTGACAAACGCCTCGCGAATGTCGAATCGTGTCCGCTCGCTGCTCGGCGACATCATGGACGAGGTCGAATGCTCGTTGTGCTACGGAAGTCGCCTGCGGGCGGATGCGGCCGCCGTACGCTTCCGCGGTCGCACGATCGACGGTTGGTGTCGCCTGCCGCTGCGGCGGCTGTTGGAAGAGGTTGAAAGCTGGCAACTCGACTCCCGCGAACAATCGATTGCCGGAGACGTCGTTCGCGAAATCCTCGATCGCACGCGGTTCTTGGTCGACGTGGGTCTCGATTATCTGACGCTCAATCGTCCGGCGCCGACGCTTTCCGGCGGCGAATCGCAGCGTATCCGGCTGGCGGCGCAAGTGGGCAGCGGGCTGTGCGGCGTGCTGTACGTTTTGGACGAACCGACGATCGGACTCCATCCCCGCGACAACCGCCGGTTGCTCAACGCCTTGAAGAAATTGCGGGACCTGGGCAATACCTTACTCCTGGTAGAACACGACCGAGAGGTCATCGCCGCGGCCGATCATGTGCTCGACTTCGGCCCCAAGGCCGGACATGCCGGAGGCGAAATCGTCGCGCACGGCACGCCTGAAGCGATCGCGAAGAAACGCAAGTCGGTCACCGGCCCCTACTTGGTCGGCAAGAAAGCAATTCCTATCCCCGAAAATCGCCGTATGCCGCACCTGACCGAAGCGGCCGCAACGGCGTCGAGTCAAAAGAAAAAGAAGACCACCTTCGGGCCCTTCGTGCACCGGGCCGACCGTTCGAAGATCGTGCCTCCCGGCGGCGGTTGGCTCGAGATTCGCGGCGCCGCCCATCACAATTTGAAGGGCATCGACACGGCTATCCCGCTGGGTACCCTTACCGCCGTCACCGGCGTCAGCGGCAGTGGAAAAAGCTCGCTGGTCGAAGACATCCTCTACCAGGCACTCGCCCGACAACTTCATCGGGCGGGAACGACGCCGGGAGCACACGATGCCGTCTTGGGAATCGAGCTGATCAACAAGGTGATTCGTGTCGACCAACAACCGCTCGGCCAAACACCGACGTCGAACCCGGCCACCTTCACCGGCGTGTTCGACTTGATCCGGCAACTTTTCGCCCAATTACCCGAAGCGAAGATGCGGGGTTTTTCGGCCCGGCGATTCAGCTTCAACGTTCCCGGCGGACGTTGCGAGAAGTGCGAAGGCGCCGGCTATCGTAAGATCGAAATGCACTTCTTGCCCGACGTGTGGGTCGAATGTGACGCCTGCAAGGGCAAACGGTACGATGCTGAAACCTTGGCCGTCAAATACCACGGCCAAAGTATCGCCGACGTACTGGAAATGCCGTGTGCCCAAGCGTTGCGGCTGTTTGAAAACATTCCCAAGATCCGCCGCATCCTCCAACTCTTGTGCGACGTCGGGTTGGGCTACGTCCGCCTCGGTCAACCGTCGAATACTCTTTCCGGCGGCGAGGCACAACGCGTCAAACTGGCCGCCGAGTTGGCGCGTCCCGACACCGGCAAGACGCTGTACCTTCTCGACGAACCCACCACCGGGCTGCACTTTGAAGACCTCTCACGGTTGCTCGAGGTGTTGGCACGCCTGGTCGACCTGGGCAACACAGTCGTCGTAATCGAGCACAACTTGGACGTCATCAAAACCGCCGATTGGGTCATCGACCTGGGACCTGAAGCGGGCACCGAGGGCGGATACGTCGTCGCCTGCGGCACCCCCGAGGACATCCGTCGCCATGCCGACCGCTTCCGCGAAATGCGAAACGCATTCGACGGGAAACAGCGACGGAAAGCATCATCCGTCCGTTTCTTGAACGATGCCGAAACGATCGCCGAAGTCCCCGAAGTCGGCACCGTCTTCTATTCGTACACCGGTGAAGCTCTCGCTCCGGTTCTCGACGCCGGACCTTACGTGGAACGCAAGAAATACGATCCCGAGACCGAAGCGAAACGCCGCGAAGGCGACCTCGACATCGAGGAAGTCGGTGCCGAAATTCCCATGCCTTGGGAAACGGACGGCCGCCGATGGCACACCGAGTTGCGAACGAGTCGCTCGGGCGAAGAAGTCCGCTGGGACGGTCGCGCGCTTGCTGCGGTCGTCGATTACATCGACGCCACCGACCGTTTCAGTCCCGTCGATTGGAATTCGCAGACGATCGTCGAGATTCGCGCCAAGAAAAAATCGGCCGGTTGGTTCTTCCACGCCATCACCGGCGAGCGCTGGCTGCTGAAGATGAAGTTCCGTACGGCGCGGAACACCTTCGACGCCAAAGAGTTGATCGAACAGCTCGACCTGAAACCGCTCAACGAAATGCCCGACTTGCCGTTGTACGGCCGCGAACCGCGCACGCACGTGACGAATCGGTCGCCGTGGCAAGAAATCGAATTGCGAGTCCACTCGTTCGCCGAAATCGATCGCCCCGAATTCTGGTCGTTCTTGGATCGCGCGATGGACGGATTCTTGCGCGTCGTCGAAAAGGCCGAAACGAATCCGCAAGACCTGCTCCCCTGGAAAGCACTCGGCAAGAAATGGCACACTCTCGATCGAGGGTTTCCCGCGGGCACGTCGCGGCGTTGGAAACCCGAACTCTTGGACCGGCTCTGCGAGTTGCTGTTGGAAGTCGTACCGAACAGCCGCGTTGGTTGGAAAAACAAAGTCACCGTACCGTTCATCCATCCCGAAACGGGGACCGCTTGGGCGATCTTGCACACGAAACGACCGAACGCCCTGCGGCTGGTCTTACCGGTCCCCAAGAATCGCATCACGCAAGGTCGCATCTTGTCGATCGGCCGATCGCCGTCGATCGACGGTTCACGAGCCGACCTCGATCACGTCCGTCTGCGATTCAAAACCCTTGCCGACGTGAACCCGACCGAACTGTCGGCATTGCTCAAGGAATGCGCCGAAGCCCAATTCGATCGTCCTGACCGGAAGAAGTGACCTCGCTTTGTGTTCGTATGAAATCCCACGCACGCGATGAGATTCCCGGAGAATGGTTCCGATGCTCGACGATTTGATTCCCGGCCGGTTGTTGTTTCGTTGGACGTTTCCCGTCCGCCGACACGACACCCTTTGGACCGAAACGGGAACACCTCTGCGCGACGAGGACATCTTGCCGAACACGTCGGCAATCGACGGTCGCCGCTCGTTTGCCGACGTTGCGGTCGGCTGGAACCCTTCGGGATTGGCCGTTCGATTGACGGTGACCGGCAAGAAACAGTCGCCTTGGTGTCGGCGCAGCCGTATCGAAGACAGCGACGGCTTACACCTTTGGATCGACACGCGCGGCGTGCGCGACGTCCACCGGGCCTCACGGTTTTGCCATCGGTTCGTCATCCTGCCGTTCGGCGGCGGTGCCGACGAAAAATCGCCTGTGCGGGCGGCCGTGCCGATCCCGCGTGCGCAGGGCACCCCGCATCCCCGACGTCCCGATGCCGTGCACTGTCGTTCCCGACTCCTGGATAAGGGGTATCGGCTCGACATCTACTTCGAAGCCGACGCACTCACCGGTTACGATCCCGAAGAGCATCCCCGGCTGGGATTCAACTACCTGGTCGTCGATCGTGAACTCGGTCACCAAACGCTATCGGTCGACTCGCCGTCATTACCGTTTGCTTCCGATCCCAGTTTATGGGCGGGACTCGAATTGGTCTCCTGAGCTGGACACGCATTCGGCAACACCCCTGTTGCATCGGGCCGCCTGAGCTCGGGCGAGATTCCCAGCAATTCCCATACGGGGCGTACCATCCGCCGAAATTCACGACGCGGCACGGCAACCGTTTGCCAACTGGGCGAAATCTCGACGGCTTTTTGCCGATAGACGGCCAGCTCGACCCCCACGAAGGCATACAACCGCTGCTGATGCTCGAACAATTGTTCGGCAGGCAAGGGGGAGCGATCTTTCACCAGGTGATACGCGAAGACGAACAACCCGGCAAAGCCGGGACCGAACAGCTTTTCCCAACGGTCGAGCGAAACGAGGTCCTCCTCGAACGCCCAATTTCGCCAATAGTCGGAACCGCGAGGCCCCGAAGGAAAACGGCGTCCTTTGACGTCGACCAGCCAGTTGACGCCTTTAGCCGTGACGACGAAATCGAGACTCTTGATCGACTGATCCGCTTCGCACAGGCTGCGTTTGGCCTCGTCGACGGCGATATAAGGCACGCGGTAGTGCCGTAAGAACGCCTCGAATGCCGCCTCGTAGTGATTGGCTCGATCCGCCATTGACATTGCCCCCGATCGGGCGATCCGCATCGCGCCGCTTGCGAATCGGCACCCATTCTTGCCGACCGTCCCGCCGCTTCCAAGGTGCAAGACGTCGGCCGCTCGCGCATCGCCGTCAACGAAATCGTCGCAAGCGCAGGCTGTTCGTCACCACGCTGACGCTGCTGGCCGCCATGGCGCCCGCCGCTGCGGCCGGCGGAATTCCGACGCCCCACAGCGGAATCAATACCCCGGCGGCACACGGAATCAAAATCACGTTGTACACCAGCGCCCAGGCAAGATTTTGCCGGATGATCCGCAACGTTCGCCTGCCCAAGCGCACGAACCGAACGACCGCTCGCAAATCGTTTTCGGCCAGCACCACGTCGGCCGATTCGACGGCCACGTCGGCGCCTGTGCCGATCGCAATGCCGACGCTCGCCTCGGCCAGTGCCGCGGCATCGTTGATTCCATCGCCGACCATCGCGACCGGTGTACCGGCTTCTTGCAGTTTTCGTACTACGGCGTGTTTTTGCTCGGGCGTGCGTTCAGCATCCCATTCGAGAATGCCCAATTCCTCGGCCACGCGTTCGGCGACGGGGCGTCTATCGCCGGTAACCATACGGACACGCAGCCCCTCTGCCCGCAATTGCGAGACGGCCTCGCGACTCGTTTCCGAAACGACATCTTCGAGAACGATCCGCCCCAAACGCCGCTCACCCAACGCCACGTGAACGACCAAACGGCCTTCGATCTCGGCGGTCGCCGTCTCGAACTCGCCGATTTCGCCGACGAGCAACTCGCGGGTACCGACCAGAAGTCGCTTTCCGCGCCACGTTCCGCAGACCCCCTTTCCCGGCTCGATGCGAAGGTCGCGGGCCGGCTCGACGGCAACGTTTTGCTCGCGGGCCGCCGCCAGAATTGCTGCGGCCGTCGGATGGCCGGAGCCCGCTTCGGCTGCGGCCGCCGCTGCCAACAATTCGGCTTCGGTCACTCCCGTCGCCAGCGACACTTCACAAACGACCGGTTTGCCCAACGTGAGCGTGCCGGTCTTGTCGAGCACGACGACTTCGACGCGGGTGATCGCCTCGAGCGCAGCCCCGTCTTTGACCAAGATCCCGAAACGGGCTGCCGTCCCGCTTGCCGCGACCACGGCCGTCGGCGTCGCCAATCCCAAGGCACACGGACACGCGATCACCAGCACGGCCACCAAGCTGCGCAGCGCCGTGGGCCAATCACCGGCAATTCCCCATGTCGCGAATGCCCCGAATGCAATCAACAAAACGACCGGCACGAACCATGCCGTCACCCGATCGGCGAGCCGAGCGATCGGCGGTTTCGAGGCCTGCGCCTGCTCGACCAGTTGCACGACGCGGGCCAGCATCGTCTCGTCGCTACGCCGCAACACACGACAAGTCAGCGCGGCATTGCCGTTGACCGTGCCCGCCAACACCAAGTCGCCGGGGCCTTTCGCCACGGGCATCGACTCGCCGGTAAGCCACGATTCATCGACTTCCGAGGTACCGTCGAGAACCACGGCATCCAACGGAATGCGCTCGCCCTGGCGGACGATTATCGTCTCGTCGATCCCGACCTCAACAAGCGGCACTTCCGCCGCTTGGCCGGCACGAACGACGACGGCCGTTTCCGGCGCGAGCTCGACCAGGGCTCGAATGGCATCCGTCGTTTTTCCGCGGGCGTAATGTTCGAGAAACTTGCCCAGCGTGACAAACGTGATAATCATCGACGCGTCGAGAAAATACATCCGACCGTGCCATTCGACGTGAAACGCCGGATCGATGATCGATCGGACGAGCACGACCACACCTGCCGAAAACGCCGTCAGGGTTCCCAACGCGATCAGCGTGTCCATGTTCAGGCCGCCGCGCACGAGCGATCGTGCCGCTCCGCGCAAGTACGGGTACCCGATGACGAACTGAATGATGCCGGCGAGTATGCATTGCGCCCCGAGCAGCCAGCGACCGTGCAAGATGCCGATGTAACTGCCTGCAATCAACAGGATCAAGAGCAACGCCGAAAGATAGAAACGCTGCTTCCAGGCGAGCGTCTCTTCTTCTTGACGGACGAACAACTCGTCGGGTGAATCACCGCCCGTTTCGATAATCGAAGCCTTGTACCCCGCCGACGCGATCGCGTCGATCAACGGTTGCGGATCGTCGATCTCGCCTTCCACGACCGCCTCGGAGGTAACCAGGTTCACCGAAGCCGCGCGCACGCCGGGCACGTGTTCGAGCGCTCGTTGCGCCCGGGCGACGCACCCCGCACAGTGCATTCCTTCGATGCGCAAACGGATCGATGCGCGGGCATCCGAAGCTACGGTCATCGGCAGGCATCCTCGCAGAAAGCAAACGGACCATCCGCGTCCATTCTATGCCGCGCCGAAGACGAGAGAAACCGCCGGTGCCTTCCCGCCGGTCGATTACCGCCCAAAGATCATGATCACCGATACGCAACAGGCCGATTGTTTGCGCAGGCGTTTCATCTCGCGGGCGAGTTCCCGCCGGCCGCAACAACCGCTTTCGCACCACGGAAAGACAAGGTCGGCCTGCGCTGCCAGCCGTGCCGCAATTCCGTCGGAAGGCGGCGGCAAGGTGATAAGCGTTACGTGAAATTTGTCGCGCCAACGGGCGTAGAGTTCCTCGGCGTCGACCCACTGCGGAAGCGAGAGATCGGCTCCGGGCAACGGTCCGCCGGGCAAAAAGGTAACGCCTTCGATCCCGCTGAACATCGCCGGATCGGACCACGGCATCGCGCCCAGCACGACATCGCCGAAGGCGTGCCACGACAGACAATCCAACCGCCGTGTGAGCGCGTTCTCCCGGTAATCACCGTCGACGAGCAGGACTTCGCCGTTCAGCCGGGCCTGCAATTCGACCGCAACGGCCGGAAGAATCTCCCTGCCGTCGCTCTGCCCCATTCGCGGCAACGCGACCACCGCCGGCCCGATCGACGCTGCGGCTCCGCAAACGGCGTCGGCGACGGAAATCGCCTCGTGACGATATCGCCGCGCCATCGTGTGGAATCGCATGCGAAAGAGACGTACTTCGTGCGCCACCGCCGGAGTGAACGTATCGGCCGCCAGTTGCAATCGAGCTTGCGGCTTGCGAGTCGATCGCTCTGTGATCGCAACCGACTCGGGTGCAGCGTCCGATTCCTCTTCCTCCGACGATTCAAAGGCGTTTTCGACGTGGAAAGGGGAATGGATCGGTTGCGGCCCGACATCGTCGCTACCCATTACCGCATCGGCCGCGGAAACGGCGGCAGCCAGATCGAACGGGCCGTTCGGAACGACTTCTTCCGCTTCATCAGTTCTGAGAGAAGAAACGTCTTGTTCCGCTTCCTCTTGCGAGTCGGAAGCCACGGTGCCGGTTCGTTCGGCATCTTGCTCGACGGAGCTGTTCTCTTGCGAAGCCGGCGACGCAACCTCGCCCGCCTCGGACGTCTGCCGCGTCTTCTTCTCCAATCGTTGCAGGGCATCGAGCATCTTGCTCATCGTGTTCACCTACACTACTTCCAGCGCGGCGCGGCTTGCGGTGCAAACGTCCTCACCGCACGTCAACTGATTCGCCTGAGCCTCGAAAACAAGCGACCGAACTCGCGACGTCGCACCGCACGCTTCCCGGCGGGAAAGCGATCATCGTCTTCGACATTCGCAACGATACGCAACACGCGGGCACGCTCCTCGGCGGCGTCCTCCGACCGCCGTTCCGATGCCTCTTTTTCGGAAGCGGCGTTCCGGTCCGATTCCTTTGTGTCGGCTCGTGCGACCGGAGCAACCTCTTGCGACACTTGGCCGATCTCCGGCACGTCCAACGACGTGAATTCGGCCAACGGTTCGACCGGCGCCAACGTGTCGAGCGACTCGCCGCCGACGGTGTCATCGCCATCGCCGAGCGTCGGTGTCGATGCCGACACGCACACAGCGTCCAACGGCAAATCGCCCGCTACCGGACCGACCGTCATCTCGACCGGCGCGAAGTCCGAAACCTCACTTGCCACGATCGACGGCTCAGCAGGCGTCTTTACAGTGGGCGGCGCCGGCGCGTGCTCTGCAAGCGGCATCGACTGTCCGTCGACCGCTTCAGACGGTGCCTTCGCACGCGTCTTCACGACAGGATTCGGCACATGTGAAACGGCGCCGGAATCTTCGGGCGTTCCTGCTGCGGTCCGATCCGTGCCGCGAACGGCGACGGGCACTTCTTCCTCGAACTGTTCCTCGAACGGGTTTCCCCAATCTTCGAAGATGACCTCCAACTCGCTGTGGCGTTCGTGGGATTCCGGCTCGTAATCCTCTTGGAGCGATTCGATCGCCGCTTCGGCCATCTCGAGCCGTTCAGTAGGTGTCGCCGCGACGAACTCCTCGTGGGCCGTGCGCGTCGGCGACACCGGCGGATCGACCTCCGCAAGATCGGTAGACGGCTCATCGGCGGACGCATGGGAGGCGTCGTCCTCGTCGTCGAGGCTCCCGAATTCGACGACCGCGGCCGATTCTTCTTCGATCACCTGTTCAACGCGTTCCGAGGCGGTCTCCAGCGTCTCGTCGAAGTCGTCCTGCAAGCTGCCGAACTCGATCGTCGAAGCGCTTCCGCCGGTCGATGCCGAAGAAGACGGCGCCGCTTCGTGAAACGGCGTAGGAAGCTGCTGGAGATCGGCCCATGCCCACTCGACCGCGTGGCGAGAAACGGATTCCATTCCTTCGGCGAACGCCGTCACCAGGGCGTGATCGGCAAGTTGATTGATAAGCCGCGGAACGCCGCCGGTCGCCTGATAGATCGCTTCGACAGCCTCGCCGGGAAACACACGTGCACCGTCGCCGCCGGCTGCGTCGACCTGGCCGCGAACGTACGCTTTCGTCTCGGCAAAACTCAGCGCGTCGAGGTAGCAGCGAGCGGTGATCCGCTGACTGAAGGCTTCCAAACGGGGCGACGCAAGCCTTTCTTCCAAGGCCGATCCCCCGGCCAACACCATGCGCACGCGAGGCTGGTCGTCGACCGTCAAGTTCAGCAACAAACGCAATTCTTCCAGCACACGTTGCGGGAGCGTGTGTGCCTCGTCGACGATCACCAGCACGGCCTCGTACTCGAACGGTCGGCGCGTCAAATACGCATCGAGCGCCAATCGCAACTCGCCGTCGTCCATCCCGCGATAAGGCTGCCCCAGTGCGAACAACAAGGCCTGTAACAGAAGCCGCGGTCGGCCCAAGCGTCCGCCTGCCAGATGACAAATTTCCATCCGATCGCGAAATTGCTCGATCAACAGGCGACACAACAGGCTTTTTCCGGTCCCCGTCGGGCCGACCACCAATCCGACGCCTTCGGCGCGGGCGATCGTCCGCGTCAATCGCTCGAGCGCCTCGTCGAACGGTTCGACCAGCACGTACAAATCGCAATCGCACGCCGCCGGAAAAGGTCGACGTTGAAAACCGAAATGTTCTTCGTACATCGGTACTCCGTTACCCCTGTCGGTTCCTTCCTTGGTTTCGTCGACGGGGAGGCATTCCCCCGGTCTCGACGCTTTCGGCTATCGGACGATTCGGATCGTCGTCCGCCGGTCGGCATCCTCGTCGCCTTGCGGCACGACATCGACGACCGGCAATCCGGAAGCCTGCTCGGCCTCACGCACGCTCGCTACCACGCGGTCCCGGGTAAGCAGCAGCCACATCATGGCCGCCCCGGCAGCACAGATGATCCCGATCAACAAGGCGGTCGTAATCCGGTGGACGGGTACGTCGGCGTCGGCGGTGGACTCGAAAACGACATGTGCCGTAGAAACCGGCACTAGTCGCAAGCCTTCGACGGCCCGCAACCGCAACCATGCTTCCGATTCGGCCAGTTTTGCTTCTCGCCATCGGGCTTCTTGCCCGGCTGATAGCTCACGAAATTGATCATAACGGCATGTGGCCGTCCAGAGCGAACGACCGTGTTCCCGCAGATCGTCGAAATTTGGGGCCTCGGCCTGGGAAACGATCTGTGATCGCATTTCGTCGGTTTGCGTACCGGGAGCCGGCGTCATGATGCGCGGCTTGTCGGACGACGCGTTCGCTTCGCCGATTTGTCGGAGGATCGCCGCACGTCGGACCTCCAATCCGGCGATGTCGTGGTCCAATCGGATGATATCCGGATGTTGCTCGGTAAAAGTCGCCGATTTTGCCGCACGTTCTTCGCGCAGGGCCATCAACCGGTTTTCGATTTCGTGAAGCTCACGTCTTGCGAGATCGCTTTGCGGATCGATTGTTCGCCGCGCGCGACCGAACAACGACGATCCCCACTGGGCCCCTACCGGCGGCGCCGGCTGTTGAGCGGTCAAATCGGAAGGATTCAGCAAGGCGAGACGCCGCCCCGATTCGCGAATCTCCTGGAAAAAGCCGTTCAAGAACCGATCGCACAAGGCCCGCGTCTGATACAATTGCCGTTCCGCCGCCAAGGCGTCCTCGTGGCGATTTGCGTAATCGTGATAACGATCCGACTGCATGCGTTGCAATTGGTCGCGGACGACCTGTTCGATTGCAAGAATCCGACCGGGCGCAAGCGATTGCCGCGCTCGGACGGTCAGGCATCCGTCGCTCGGCCCCAGCGAAAGCGTCACATCGGCGTCCAACCCCTGTTCGGCCAAAGCCGTCTCCAAGTCTACCGCGAGCTGCCGAAGAGCCTCGTGTGCCCGCTCGCGCAGTGCTTCATGAAGACGTGCCCCCTCGTCAGAAACCGCAACCGCCGGGTTGGCCGCCCGGTCGTCACCGCGCCATTCGATCCTCATCGCAGGAGACGTTTCCGCCCGCATCACCTCGCGAGTCGACGGCGCGGCGTCGTTCGCCGTCGGTCGGAGCAGCCACCCGCCGCAAGAGATCGCAAAGACGACGAGGGCGCTCACCAAGGCCCCCGGCCAATGGAGTCGATCAAGATTCCCTCGGATGCGCGACATAGTCGTCAATCTCTTATCGGCGGCTCACGGCTCGGCAGCTCCAGTGCCCCGCACGTCTGGGGGATCGACGCCCGGTTGGGCAGGAGTACAATAATGTTTCTCCGAACTTCGATTCGGAACCGTTCGTCCGTCGAACGCCCCATCGAAAGGTCGGGATTACCAAAACTTTGCGGGCTGTCGACACCCTACGATCGTGCAGTTCGACGCAAAAAATGAATTCGTGACGACCTCCACGAAAACACGCAACGTAAAATTAGTTAGGTAAGTGGAACTACAAACTGAGAGCTTTTTCTCCCGTCGATGAGGACCACCGCACAACGGTTTGACTCGCCCCCTTAATATGGGTGGTCCATCATGAGCTTCCGCAATGGTGCATCCTTAACTCTCGCGCCGTCGGCGCACGCGCGATCGCCCGGAAGCCAACACTCCGGAAGTCGACATCGGTTCGGGGAGATCGGAACCTTTAAACGGATCCCACAGGAAAAACGGATTTTGCAGCCGGGAAGCGCCTCTCGCGCCGGCGAGGGTACTCCGCCGCGCCATTCCGAGTCGTCCCCTAAACCGGAAATCATTCCACCCAACACCGATCGATTTCCAAACGAACAGTATCGACACTCAACGAGCCAACATAGGCAATCTAGACAAGATCCAAGGCAAAAATGTTTCAGATCAAGGTCTGCGGGATTACCTCAGTTCGTGACGCGATCGACGCGGTCGAGGCCGGAGTGGACGCCATCGGCCTGAACTTCTATCCCCCCAGCCCGCGCTACGTGTCGCCCGAAACGGCGAAAGCAATCGTCGATTCCATCCCGCGGGACGTGATCACCGTCGGCATCTTCGTAAACGAACATCCCCCGACGATTCGGAAGATCGTGGCCGAGGTCGGTCTCGACGCCGTCCAACTGCACGGGGACGAATCCCCGGAAGCGATCACGCTGCTTCCCAACGTTCCGTATATCAAGGCGTTTCGAGTCGACGGGCGGGGATTACTGCCGATCGAAGAACAGCTTGCCAAACTGCACGAACAGGCCCGGCGACCACAGATGGTCTTGTTCGACGCGCGGACTCCGAAGAACTACGGCGGCACGGGCCAAACCTTCGATTGGCGAATCGCCGTCGAATTCACGAAGTTGCCCGCGATGCCTCCGTTGATCCTTGCCGGTGGGTTGAGCCCCGACAACGTGGCTGAAGCGATCCGCCTGGTCCATCCGAGGGCCGTCGACGTGGCCAGCGGCGTCGAAGAATCTCCCGGCCGCAAGTCTCGCGAAAAACTGTTCCAGTTTGTCGAGAATGCCCGCTCGGCGTGGATGGAGCCCTAGCTGCCTGCGTTCAGCACCCATTCGAGGGCCGAGCGGCACGGCACGACACCCCACGCGAGGATGTCTCGTGCGAACACCGAGGGGTTGCCAAAGGGGGATCGGTCCCTCTATCATGAGCCGGATAGTAGATCCGTCGATTAGTCGATTCACAAGAAGGGCGACCAG
Organism: Thermostilla marina; assembly: GCF_054657455.1. Taxonomy (NCBI): domain Bacteria; kingdom Pseudomonadati; phylum Planctomycetota; class Planctomycetia; order Pirellulales; family Thermoguttaceae; genus Thermostilla; species Thermostilla marina. The sequence continues at coordinate 4,508,860 of NZ_BAAHYR010000001.1, forward strand.
GTTTCGGCTCCCTTACCGACCGATCGCACAGGAAAGATTTCATCGCCGCACGACGGCAAACGAACGGGCAAGCGTCCAAAGGTTTCTCCTCATTTATCGGTAGCCCGCATCCTTGGCATATCACCCGAAGATCGTAAAGCACCCAATCGCAAGCTAACGTAGAGTCTTTTTCACAAGGCGAGGTAAAACGCCCATGGCGAACGTCGAAACGAAATTGCCGTACAAGGTGGCCGACATTTCATTGGCGGACTGGGGCCGCAAAGAAATCGAACTGGCCGAAAAAGAAATGCCGGGGTTGATGGCCCTGCGGCGCAAGTACGGCCCGCAAAAGCCGCTCAAGGGCGCCCGCATCGCGGGATGTCTGCACATGACGATCCAAACGGCGGTTCTCATCGAGACCCTGACCGAGCTCGGGGCCGAGGTCCAGTGGAGCAGTTGCAACAAGTTCTCGACGCAGGACCACGCGGCCGCCGCTATTGCGGCGACGGGCGTTCCCGTCTACGCCTGGAAAGGCGAAACCGACGAAGAATACGACTGGTGCATCGAACAAACGTTGATCTTCCCCGATGGTGAACCGTTGAACCTGATCGTCGACGACGGCGGCGATTTGACCGCGATGGTCCATAGCGAAAAGTATGCCCACCTGTTGCCGGGCATCCGCGGCCTGTCGGAAGAAACCACCACCGGCGTGCATCGCCTGTACCAAATGCATGCCCGCGGCGAGCTGAAGGTTCCCGCGATCAACGTCAACGACTCGGTCACCAAGAGCAAATTCGACAATCTCTACGGCTGCCGGGAATCGCTGGCCGACGGCATCAAACGCGCGACCGACATCATGGTGGCCGGTAAAATCGTCGTCGTGGCCGGTTACGGCGACGTGGGCAAAGGTTGTGCCCAGTCGATGCGATCGTACGGTGCGCGGGTGCTGATCACCGAGATCGACCCGATCTGCGCTCTGCAAGCCGCCATGGAAGGCTACGAGGTGACGACCATGGAAGAGGCCGCCCCGATCGGCGACATCTTCGTCACCGCGACCGGTTGCTGCGACGTCATCCGCGGCGAGCACATGCAGCAAATGAAAGACGGCGCCATCGTGTGCAACATCGGTCACTTCGACACCGAGATCGACGTGGCCTGGCTGGAAAACCAATCGGGCGCCAAGCGTGTCAACATCAAACCGCTGGTCGATCGGTACGTGTTCCCCGACGGGCACTCGGTCATCCTCTTGGCCGAAGGGCGCCTGGTGAATCTGGGGTGTGCCACCGGCCATCCCTCGTTCGTGATGTCGAACTCGTTCACGAACCAGGTGCTGGCGCAGATCGCCCTGTGGACGGAACCCGAAAAGTATCCGGTCGGCGTCCATTGCCTGCCCAAGAAGCTCGACGAAGAAGTCGCCCGCTTGCACCTGGAACAGCTTGGTGTGAAGCTCACCAAACTGACCCCCAAGCAGGCCGAGTACCTGGGTGTGCCGGTCGAAGGTCCGTTCAAACCTGATTTCTACCGGTACTGATTCCGCCTCGATCGACCGGCGTTTTCGATCGTCGATGCGTTCGGTCGCTTGAATCCGCCGCCGTGCGGTACCGCACAACGCCGACACGGCCGGACAGGTGCGTCTGTCCGGTCGTGCCGGTTTTTGAATTGGGTCTCGTCATTCGAAAACGAATCGTTCCCGCTTTAGAAAGTCCACCGACGCTTCCATGCCCGAGATTCAAGCCTTTCGTGGGATTCGTTACAACCTGGGTCAAGTCGGCGCGTTGAGCGACGTGATCGCACCGCCTTACGACGTGATCGACGAACACCTTCAGGACGAACTGTACAAAAAGCATCCCTGCAACGTGGTGCGATTGATTCTCAACCGGCAGGAGCCGGCCGACGACGAGGCCGACAACCGCTACATTCGGGCGAAAAAGTTTCTCGACACTTGGCTCAAACAGGGCGTGCTGGTCACCGAAGCCGATCCGGCCATCTACGTCTATCACCAAGAATTCGAAGTCGAAGGCCGCCGATTCGTGCGGCGAGGCTTCATGGCCCGTTCGAAACTGGAGCCCTTCGGGACGGGTACCGTCTTCCCGCACGAAGAAACCCTTCCCGGTCCCAAGATGGACCGCCTGATGCTGATGACCGTCTGCAAGGCGAATCTCAGCCAAATCTTCGGTTTGTATCCCGATCCCCAAACCGAAGTACAAGCCGCGCTCGACGCCGCCGTCGCCGACAAGACACCGTTGGTCGCCCGTGATCACCTGGGGGTCGAGCACCGACTGTGGCCGGCTACCGATGTCGACGTCATCGCCGCCGTGACCTCGGCAATGAGCAATCGCCCCGTTTTCATCGCCGACGGTCATCACCGCTACGAAACGGCCCTTGAATACATGCGCCACGTCGCCGAGATGGGACTTTTGCACCCCGAACACCCGGCTCGCTACGTGCTGATGATGTGCGTGGCGATGGAGGATCCCGGCCTGACCGTACTCCCCACGCACCGGCTGTTCACGGGCGTGCCGGAACTCGACGCCGGGGAACTGGCGGCCAAGCTCGGCGACGCGTTCGAGACCGAGACGGTTGCGCAAGGTCCGCAGGCGGCCCATCAACTTTGGGAGCGAATCGAACAAGACGGCAACCAAGGCTCGCTTGCACTGTACACCCGCAAAGACGACACCTGGACCTTGGCCCGCATCACGCCCGCCGGGCAGGAACGCATGGAACAGGTGGCCGCCGATCATACCGAAGCATGGCGATCGCTCGGTGTAGCCATTCTCCACCGCCTGGTGATCGAGAATCTGTTGGGCGTCACCGAATTGCCCAAGCCCGCTTACGTCCACCTGGTACGTGAAGTCGTCGAAGGACTCGAATCGGGCGAATACCCGATGGCGGCGCTGGTGTTGCCCGCTTCGGTGGACGACATCCGCAACGTCAGCCTGTCGGGCGAACGAATGCCTGCCAAGAGCACGTACTTCTACCCCAAACTCGCCTCGGGATTGGTCATCAATCCGCTCGAATAAGCGCGCAAGTGCACGTGAGCAAGCGACGAATCGCGACCTCGCAAGAATGCCAAACGGGTCTCGGCCCCAAACAACCGAGACCCGTTTCTAGTTCTACTGGGCCACACAACACCACTCCACAGAGGCACGCCGTTCAATCTTCGTCTTTGGCGACTGCAGGCGAAGGAAGCGGAGGCAGGCCGACGGCGGCTTCGATCTGTTCGCCGATCATGGCCAGTCGCGCGTAGCATCGCCGCAGCAACTCGCCGGTACGATCCAACAGGGCGTTCCCGACCTTGTACGATTGAATCAGCGGTTCATTCTGCGATTCGGAATCGGGCGCGTACACGTAGGCCCCGAGCGTCATTCCCGCTTGCACGTGTTCCAGGGGAAAGGGAATGGCATTCCAACTGTCGAGCAACGATCGGGTCAACGATGCAATCTCGTTCCCCGTTCGACTCCACACGTTTTCCAACCGCGACATCACGGCTCGATTCGGTTTGACGTTTGTAGCAACCTCAGCGATGAACTGAAAGCGGTTGCACAGCATTCCCAACTGCTCCAAGGTGCCGAGGGCGTCGCCGATCGCCCGCGTCGCCGGCATCAGTCTCTCGGCCTCGCGGTAAAGAGCCTGCCCGTCGGGAATCCGCTTGAGGACTTCCGGCGATCCCAGCAATCGCAGCGAGTCAAACAATCGCCGAGCGAGCAGGTTTTCCCATTCGGTCAGCGATCGGCCGATCTGCGCAAGTTCGCCTCGAATTTCGGCTTCGACCGCGGCGGCTTGGGCCGACGTTCCGAATCCACGCGGCATTTTCGACGGATCCACCGACAACCCCACGTCGACCACGATCCGAAGCGTTTCGACGATTTTCAGTTCTTCATATCGTTCGTCCCACTTTTCGAGTAGGGCGCGGGTGGTATCCCCGCGTGCAAGAATCTCGCGCCGTCGCTCTTCCAACGCCGCCTTCAGTTGCGATACGGTGAGTTCTTCCTGCCCCCACAGCGGCTCGAATCTCAAGGGACGCGTCACGCGAATCGCCGCTTGGAAGAATCGCCGATAGGCCAATTCGGCCGCGCTCTCTTTCTTCAGCGCGTCCGCCAGCTCATTTACCGGGCGAATCAAGTCGGGCCGAAAACGATCGCCCAACACGTGCCGGTAGTGGTCGAGCGTGACCTGCCGGCACAATCCGTCGAAATCGCGAAACAAGGCGGCCGCCGGCAGATCGCAGTGAAGCACGCCGGGGGCCTCCAACGACAACGCCCTTCGAATCCGATCGGGCGTCGACGGATGTGTATCGCTCCAGCGGGTCTTCTGACGCCCCAGCGTGTGATACACGACCGACCGCAAGTCCTCCGGCGTCGTCTCCCACTCGCTCACCAAAAAATGCGGAAAGCTGTCGGGCAGCCTCCCACTGCGGTAGAACTCTTCCAGCCGATCCGAGATGCGGGATTCGGCAAAAGTCAACTCCATCAGGCGTGTTTGCGTGTGGCCGAACTTGCGGGAACCGTTCAGCCAAATCTCGAACTGGTCGGCGTCGTACTCCTGCTCCCGCATCATGAATCCCGCGACCGCCACCGCCGCATGGAATAAGCCCCAAAAGATCAATCGCACGCCCCGCATGACCAGGCCGGTAACAATGCCGAAGAACTCGAAACCCCCGCCTGCTCGCTTGCACCAACCAACGATGCGGTCATGCCATTCGCTTTCAAATACGACGTACCCCAGCCACGATATGATGCGGCCGTTCAACCGCAGTAAAGTCGACGCCCAACCTTGGGTAAAGTGGCCCAGTTCGTGCGCGATGACACCGGCAAGTTGATCGGTTTTCAACCCGGCAACGAGCGGAAGGCCGACGTGCAGTTCCAGTCCTCCAAGACCGTGCCGGATTGCCGTGGCATTGTTTTCCAAGTTGACCGACACCCGGCGAGGAGACGGCGAGCCGACCTCTTCGACGAGCTTGTCGATCAAGGCGAACAACGCCGGTTCGGCCTCGCGGGTCAATCGATAGAAGTTCGTGGCGTTCTTCCTCCGGATGAACAGCGGGACGATCAACGCAGCCACCACCGTGACGCCGGCGATCAGGCCGATCAAATACGCAAGGAATCCCCAGCCTCGGCCCGCCGCCATCCAGAAGGTGTCATTCACGGCGTGCCGATACGTGAAATAGGCGGCCCCGACGATCAATCCCAGATAGATCGCCGCCAGTAACAACAAGACGATCGTGCACACCAAAACGCCGAGTTGATAGCGGAACGAAATCCCGATCGGTGGCAACGTGCCGCGAAAACATCCCAACACGTGCCGGGCGACGGCACCCAGTTCGGCGTCCGACTTCGGCCCGGCTCGCCCCTCTCTCGGTTTCGTTGCGTCGAATGCCTGCCGGGGATCGCTACCTGCGGTAAACGACGTCTTGCAGCGTGCACACGCTACCTGCTTGCCCTGCATGTGCGGCTGGATCGCGTATCCCTGCCCGCATCGAGGACACCGGATTCGAATCGTCGACATGAGATTGCCCCGCATGTGCGGAAAAGAATGGATGGCGACGAAGCCGCATCATCATGGACGACACGCGAGTCAGCGATCGTCGTCGGCGCATCGCACCTCCGAGGGTTCCCGCAGTATATCCCCTTGCAACTTCGATCTCTACGTTGCGACTCAGGTTTCCCGACACCGGATCGGAAAAATCAGGCCGGTCAAACGCGGCAAGGTTTCACGTGAAACACGCCTCGGCTACTTACAGAAGTTTCGCAAAGTTTGCGTTCCACGTGAAACAACCCGCCTCGCACGCAGGAACCTCTCCGCCTCGAGGGCCGCCCGGCAGCGGCAGGCGCGGGCTCTCCCGCGGCAAACTGGCATTTTTCACCCCGCGGGCGTTTGCTAGAATCGCCGATGACGTTTGACGCGAAGACCACGCGTCTTCCGCGCGCAGCAGGATCCGACCGACATCGCGACCGGCACCATCGGGCAAGGAGGCTCTTCGTGCCGAAAGTCATTTGCGTGGCCAATCAGAAAGGCGGCGTGGGCAAGACGACCACCGCCGTAAATCTGGCCGCGTGTCTGGCCAAGGCCTCTTCGCGTGTCTTGCTGATCGACCTCGATCCGCAGTGCAATGCCACCTCAGGTTTGGGAGAAATGCCGACCACGGACCATCCGTTGGTCGCCGGTCGGCCGTTAAGGGAGGACATCCGCCGCACCCGGATCGACGGCCTGCACCTGCTGCCCGGCAGCCGCAGTTTCCGCGACGTCGACGCCCTGGCCCGCGACGACGGCACCTACTCGGCCCGCTTGCGCCGCCAATTACTGGCCGGACCGGCCGGATACGATTACGTATTGCTCGATTGTCCGCCGTCGCTGGGAAGCCTGACCCGAACCGCCTTGGCCGGGTCGCAAGAGATCCTGATGCCCATCCAGTGCGAATACTTCGCCATGGAGGGGCTTGCCCAAATGATCGAGGTCATCCGCCTCGTAATGACCGAATACCCCAACCAGCTCCAGTTCGGCGGCATCTTGCTGACGATGTACGATCCCGCCTTGGAGCTGACCCTCGAAGTCGAACAGGAAGTCCGCGAGTTCTTCGGAGAAATCGTCTTTCACACGGTGATCCCTCGCGACGTCGCCGTCAGCGAGGCGCCCAGTCACGGATTGCCCGTCATCGAGTATGCTCCCCGCAGTCGCGGCGCCCGAGCATACGTCGAATTGTGCATGGAGGTGCTCGAAAGTGAGTAAAGACAAACGATTGGGTCGTGGTTTAGAGGCCCTTCTGGGACGCGTGCCGGAAGCTCCCGGCGAATCGCCCGACGGTGTGCCCAAGCCGCATGTACCCGCCGCAGGCGAAGGCGAAGCCCCTTACGGGAACTCGGTCGAACAACTCTATGAGATCCCCGACCGGCCGGCCGGTACGAAGCCGGTGACGCGCAAGCTCCACGGCCCGGTCCATTCGACGGGCATTCCCGTCGCCGACCTGCCGAGGCCGGGCGATGAACTCGACGTCGACCGCATCGATCCGAACCCTTTCCAACCCCGGGAACAGTTCGACGACGATGAAATCCGCGCCCTGGCCGACAGCCTCAAATCACACGGCCTGCTGCAACCGTTGATCGTCCGAAAGGCCGGCGACCGCTACCAGTTGGTGGCCGGAGAACGGCGACTACGGGCCGCAAAGGAGGCCGGATGGAAACGGGTTCCCGTCCGCATCATCGAGGCCGACGAACGAGAAATGGCCGAACTGGCCATCGTCGAAAACTTGCAGCGCAAAGACTTGAACCCGCTCGAAAAGGCCGCTTCGTTCCGGCGATACCTCCAAGAATACGACGCAACCCAAGACGAGCTCGCCTCGCGACTGAACATCGACCGCTCTACCGTGGCCAACCTGATTCGTCTGCTCGATCTGCCCGAGCCGCTGCAAGAAGCCCTCCGGCAAAACCGGCTGACGCAAGGCCACGCCCGCGCTCTGCTGGGGCTGCCCACCGCCGAGGATCAAATCGAGGCGGGCAAGTACGTCGAGCAAGAAGGGCTCAGCGTTCGAAAGACCGAGGCCCTCGTCCAAGCGTGGCTACGAGGCGAACGCCCCGGGACGTCGCCGTCGAAATCGGCAGGCAAGAAATCCTCCGCCGTGGCCACCGTGCCCGGGGACCACCTAGCCGCACTCGAACAGGAATTCCGTCGGGCACTCGGTTCGAAGGTGAAACTGGTCCACAACGGAAACGGCCGCGGCAAAATCGTCATCTCCTTCCGATCGCATGAAGAGTTCGAGCGATTGCGCGACTACATCTGCGGGCCGCTCGATGAAGAAACGTGAGCGGACTCGGTCGCCGGGCGATCGGCCTGCCGATGCGAATTTTCGCCCGGCAACGTGCAGCGTCCTCCCATTGCCGCGGCAACGCGGCCGAGTTAGGATGCAAGGATCGCAATCGGCACACGCCGAGCCGCAAGGCTCGGTTGTCGACAATATGCAATTCATGGCCGGGTGCTCGCCCGTCTGATGCAGCTTGTGCGACGGATCGAACCGACCCGACAGCTCGGCGTCACCCGCAACACGATTCACAACCGCTTCGGGGCGTAGCGCAGCCTGGTTAGCGCGTCTGCTTTGGGAGCAGAAAGTCGCCGGTTCGAATCCGGCCGCCCCGATTCCTGACGGGTACACTTGGCACCCAATCGCAAAGCCCGGAAATCCCGGGCTTTCTCCGTTTCTTGGCAGGGAATCTTCCGTGTAAGGTAGGCCGTCCCGGCATCCCATCGATGCCCCGCTGCTTGCGCGCGCCGCTACCCGTATTTAGACGCCCAAACAGATGACCCCGCCTATTATGTGACTGTATCCCCCCCAGAAATCGGCCGCACCAGCCTCGCATTATGCTCGGGGTGCCGCAAGAAACAAAAAAACGCGACGCAATGCGCCGCGTGGAAAGCGAGGGTGACGGGACTCGAACCCGCAACCACTGGATCGACAGTCCAGTACTCTAACCAATTGAGCTACACCCCCGACCGGTCGATTCGACCGTCGCATGAGAGAGAACAATCCCTCACGCGGGAGATTTTCGATTATATAGGTCGCCGAAGACGACTTGCAAGGGGGATCGGGCCAAATTCATCTGCCGCTTGCCGCTCGTTCCGTCCGGATCGAATCGGCTCTTCCGATCCCGCCGATGAGTTCTATTTTGCCGACCCGCCCGCGTCTTCGACAAGGCCCCCTCCAGTGCGTTTTCCAATCCCGGCAGCGCTTCCGACAAGCCCCCATCCCGCTCGTTCCTGCCGTCGGATCACCGCAAAATAACCTAGACTTATGATGGGCAGAACACGATTTCCGTTCGCACAACCTTCGGCTGGGACGACCGATTCGGATTCGGTCGCGTAACGTGGAATGACAACCATGTTGTTAGCGTACCTGTACAAATACGGCAACAAGACGCTCCTCCAAATCGTCCTCTATTGGGCCGATCGCGGACTGAACAAGCTGTGCCATTTGAACGTGCGAGAATGGATGGTCCTGTTCGTGGTCGTCATTCTGATCGGGGCCGTCTGCATGCGCGGCTTCGGTTCGCGGAAGGAATACTAACGCCCGCCCGAAATCGCCTCGTCTCTTGTTTTCCTGCTCTACGCAAACATCCCCTTTTGTCATGCCGCTCGGAATGTCGGCGACGTCGAATTGTGCACGGCGGGACACGCTTGCGCGCTTTGGCGGCACGTTGACATGTCGCCGTAAGGCATTTAGAGTAGGGAAGTTGGTGCAAATTGGGAAGATTCCGGTTTCTGCCCACGGAAAGGATCGGCGGTGGCGGACAAACCTTGGTCTGGCGTATTTCAAGAGGCAACGGATCGCCGTGTCGAACGGTTCAGCGAAAGCATCAGCTTCGACCGCCGACTCTACGCCCATGACATCACCGGATCGATCGCACATGCCGAGATGCTCGCCCGCGTAGGCCTGTTGACCGAGCAAGAGTGCCGCGAAATCAAGCAGGGCCTGCTCGAGATCCGCGACGAAATCGAATCGGGGCGATTCACGTACCGGATCGAACTGGAAGACATCCACATGCATATCGAGCGGGCGCTGATCGAAAAGATCGGCGACACGGGGCGCAAGCTCCACACCGCCCGCAGCCGAAACGACCAAATCGCTACCGACACCCGTCTTTGGATACGCGACGCGATCGACCGGATCGACGGCTTGCTGTCGGAACTGCAAAAGGCGTTCGTCTCGCGTTGTGAGCGTGATTTCAACGTCATCTTGCCCGGCTACACACACTTGCAGAGGGCGCAACCCGTCTTGGCACCGCACTATTGGCTGGCCTACTGCGAGAAGTTCGCCCGCGACCGCGAACGACTGGCCGACTGCCGCAAGCGGGTAAACGTGTGTCCGCTGGGTTCGGCCGCCCTTGCCGGAACCACGCTGCCGATCGATCGGCACGCCACGGCCGAGGCGCTCGGGTTCGACCGCCCCAGCGACAACAGCCTCGACTCGGTAAGCGACCGCGACTACATCCTCGAGTTCGTGTTCGCCCTGACCCAAACGGCATTGCACCTGAGCACGCTGGCCGAAGAGTGGATCTTGTGGTCGACGGTCGAATACGGCTTTTTGAAGCTACCGCAGTCGTTTTGCACCGGCTCGTCGATCATGCCGCAAAAAGTGAACCCCGATGTACTCGAGCTGATTCGAGGAAAGACGGGGCGCGTCGTCGGCGACCTCCAGCAGTTGATCGTGTTGGTCAAAGGGCTGCCGACGGCCTACAACCGGGATTTGCAAGAAGACAAACCGTCGTTGTTCGATGCCTTCGATACCGTCGAGATTTGCCTCGAACTGGCGGCACCGCTGGTGGCGGGCGCCGAGCTGAATCGAGAAGCGATTGCCGCTCGACTCGAGCACGGTTATCTCGACGCAACGACGCTCATGGAGTACCTCATCCGCCGCGGCATTCCGCAGCGAACGGCACACGGGCTGGTGGGAAGACTCGTCCGCAAGGCCATGGAAAAAGGCTGTCCGCTGCGAGAACTGTCGCTCGACGAATTGCGGGAGGCGGAACCGAGCCTGGACGAAAGCGTTTACAACGTGCTGGGCGTCGAAAACACCGTAAAAGCCATGCAAAGCTACGGTTCGACGGCCCCGGACCAGGTTCGGCAGCAAATCCTCCGCTGGAAGGAGAGGTTGAATCTCGTCTCGGAAGACGACTGATCGCAGCCGCGGTGCGGAACACCGCTGTTGCTCGTCGGGGTCGCGGGACCGACCGGTTCGGCCCGTCCGGCCCGTCGAATCGACATAACCGGCATATGCCTCCTGATCCAGGCGTGCCGTTCCCGTCATTGGTTCGGCATGACAATGGGATAGTGGTGCGCCGGTGAAGCGACGTCCTAGATTATAGTGTGTTTCCCGACGTGAACGGTCGTACCGCACCATTGCCGCCTGCGACCGATGCCCTATTTTGTCGGAAACACCAACGACGTAGTGCGAGAAAGTCGCCGCCGTCGCGGCGGCCGGCAGAAACGAGCAACCGGATCGAACGAGAACGATATCATGCGTCGAGCGATACACATCCTGGTCGTCGTGTCGGTCGTTGCGACCGTTTCTCGCATGGGGCTTGCCCAAGAGAATCCGTTCGGGGTTCCGCAAGGCGAGCCCGCCGGCCCGAGGACCGAGGCAAGAGAAGAAGTCGAGCTTCCACCGCCGCCGGAACCGGAAGATCCTGCCGTAGCGGCCCTGCTGGCGACCAATCCGAGTACGCCTTTGGAGAAGCTCCGCGCGGCGATCGTGCTGGTCGATCTCGGCGCCGTCGACAAGGCCAAAACGTTCGTCGACGATCTGCTGGGAGCCGACCTGGACGACGCCACGTTGGTCTCGCTGGCCGACCAGATCGGCGCTTCGAAGTTGTACGCGTTGGCGGCCGATCGTGACTTGGCGCCGTCGGGGCGAGAATTGAGCTTGGCCATTTTCGCCGCCGTCGAGCGTCGTAATCGGGATCCGCAACGCATCGCCCGACTGATCGACGAGTTGAAAACCGCTGAAGGGGACGCACTTTGGTTCGCCGTCGACGGCTTGCGGCAGGCCGGTCAGGCGGCCGTCGGTCCGCTCGTCGAACAGCTCGTCGATCCGACCCAAGCAGCTCACACGGCCCGCATCCGCCAGGCGTTGGCCGCACTGGGCAGCAACGCCGCCGGTCCGCTGGGGGCCTTGTTGGACGCCGACGATCCGGAGATCCGCCGGCACGCGATTCTCGCCTTGGCCGCCCTCGGAGAACGCGAAACGATCTACGATCTGCTGTCGGTTCGGATGGATCCCGAGACCTCCCAAGAGATCCGCGAGTTGGCCGAGGCTGCCGTGCTCAAGCTGATGGGGCGTCTGCCCTCGCCGAACGAGTCGATACGCCTGTTGGCCGCTAAAGCAACAGCCGCGTTGCAACCGCCTACGGCCTTCGGCCCGGACGATCCGACGGAGGTCGACTACGCCCTCTGGAATGACCAGGCGAACAAACTTGAGATTTTGAAGATCGACCGGGAAGAGGCCCGACGCCGTCGAGCCGCTCGCTTTGCCGCGGCGGCACTTCGCGGGCAAGAGGACGATCCCGCGCTACGCTGCTTGTACGCCCAAGCCGCACTGGAAGACGAGGCGTTTCGATTCGGCATCGATCGGTTGATGTGGGAATGGGATCCGCAGCTTGCGGCCGTGGTAGAAGACTTCACGACAGGCGAGTTGTCGCTGGTCTTGGAGAGGTGTCTCGACGAAGAACTGGTCGCCGCATCGATGGGAGCGGTCCGCGTGCTGGAACACCGGGGCGACCTGTCGGTCCTCTACGAGCGGAAAGAAAGCGTCTCACCACTGGTCGACGCGATGCGGTTCGGCGACCGTCGCGTGCGCTTCGCGGCGATGCAGGCCGCATTGAAGCTCAACGCAGGTAGCCCCTTCCCCGGTGCGGGATACGTGTCGGACAGCCTCGTGTACTTCGCCTCGACGACGGGCAAACGACGCGCCATCGTCGCCGGCCCCTCCGTCGCCGACTCGATGCGGATCGCCGGACACTTGGAACGTGAAGGTTTCGACGTGGTTACCGTCGCCGCCGGTCGTGAGGTGTTACGGGCGGTTTCTTCTTCGCCCGACTTCGAGTTGATTTTCCTTTCGGCCTCGATCCAAGGGCCTTCGCTTTCGTTGATGCTGGATCCGCTACGACAAATCCAAGGGACGGCGCGGATACCCGTGGGGATCTTCGCTACCGCCGATCAACTCGATCGCGCCCGCAAGTTGGCCGAGCGGGATCGTTGGGTCTTGGCCTTCGCGCGACCGCACGACCAGGAAAGCGTCCAGGAACAGACATCGCGTCTCTTGGCACTGCCCGATCGGGATTATCTATCGCGAGACGAACGCATCCGCCAGGCCCAAACGGCTTTGGACTGGATTCGCGCGTTGTACGAGCGTCCGAGTCCGGCGTATCCGTCGCTGGACGTCGAGGGCGTCGGCCTGCACGCTCTGACGGTCGCCGAGCTTCAAGATCGCGGTACGGCGATTCTGGCGCTGGTCGGCACACATCGGGCGCAAAAGGCGCTGGTCGATTTCGCGGGCCGCGTCAGCCTTCCCTTACCGCTGCGGGTGGCGGCCGTCGACGCCTTCCGGCGGAACGTCGAGCAGCACGGCGTGATGCTCACCACCGACGAAATCATGCTCCAGTACGATCGCTACAACGCCAGCGAAACGATGGACCCCGGTACGCAGAAGGTGTTCAGTTTGATCCTCGACATCATCGAAGCGCCGATGAAGATTCGGCAAATGCAAACCGCCACCGGTCGCCCCGAGACGTGAGCCTACCCTGGTCGGTTCGGCGGTCGACTCGCACCGCCCTCCGACCGCGAACTTCCCCCTAATTGCGTTGCGAGAACAGGAACGGAAACGGACGAGGCCCGGTAATGCGTACCGACGACAAGGCGGCGAGCCCTCCGATTCCCGAGTTGATCGGTTCGTCGCGGGCGATGCGCGAAGTCTATCACCTGACGCGTCGCGTCGCGGACTCCGACGCGTCCGTCCTATTGCTCGGGGAAACCGGTACCGGCAAAGAACTGATTGCCAAGGCGATCCACCGTCTTTCGCATCGCGGCAGCGGTCCGTTCGTGCGGGTCAATTGCGGAGCATTGGTCGAAAGTCTGCTGGAAAGCGAATTGTTCGGCCATGTCCGCGGCGCTTTCACCGGGGCCGTCGACAACCGTACCGGGCGATTCGAGGCCGCTCACACCGGTACGATCTTCCTCGACGAAATCAATTCGACCAGCCCCACATTGCAAGTCAAACTTCTGCGGGTGTTGCAGGAACACGAATTCGAACGCGTCGGCGATACGAAAACGATTCGGGTCGATGTCCGCGTCGTGGCCGCCAGCAACCGGGACCTGGTCCAAGAAGTCGAAGAAGAACGGTTTCGCGAAGACCTTTACTACCGGCTGAACGTGGTGACGATCTACGTTCCGCCGCTTCGAGAACGGCGGGAAGACATTCCCGAACTGGTCGGCCATTTCCTTCGCATCTACAATGAGCGAAACAACCGTCACGTGCCCCACGTCGATCGCAAGGCGATGCAGGCGTTACAAGACTACGACTGGCCGGGCAACGTGCGCGAACTACAGAACTACATCGAGCGGGCGGTGGTGTTGGCCCCGGGCGATGAAATCACCTGCGACCTGCTGCCCGACGTCGTCCTCGGTCGGCAAACGCCGCGGATCGGAAAACGGCGCACCGCCGACCTCGATTCGCTCGTCGGCGAACTGGTTCGTGTCGGCCTGGCGACCGCCGGTCCGGACGAAGACGCCCTGCACGCCAAGATCGTCAGCCGCGTCGAGCGAGAGTTGTTGGCCCAAGTGCTCGCCGCTTGCGACAACGTGCAAATCAAGGCAGCGGCCAAGTTGGGTATCAATCGCAATACGTTGCACAAGAAGATCAAGGAATACGGACTCCAAGAAACCGACGATCATGACGATTGACGCGCGGCCGCCGCGTTTTATCTTCCGGCGGCCGGTCGACCGGCCGCTCGCTCGGAAGCCATCGGAAGGGGAGCCTCGATCATGACCACGGCGATCATTGTTTGTCTGGCGATCGCCTACGCCGCGGCGCTGGTCATCGAATTTGCCGGTCTGCGACACAACTGGTCGTTCCGACGGCCGTTCAGCTTGGGATGCGTCACCGCCGGTTGGCTCGTCCACACCATCTACCTGATGTACCGACTAGCGGTCGTCTATCAAACTTCACCCGGTCTTTCCCTGTTCGGGATCAAGCAAGATTGGTATTTCGGAGCAGCTTGGGGGCTGGTGTTGATCTACCTGCTGTGGAGCCGATTCGACACGCGGCGGGCTTTTGCCGTTTGTCTCTTGCCGTTGGCTCTGGCGTTGCTGGCGGTAGGCTATTTTTTGGCCGACGCGCAACCGTTCGCCCGCGGTCCGGCATCCCAGGTTCTCGGTGCCGTTCACGGCATCTCGCTGTTGGTTGCCAGCTTGTCGGTGCTGGTGGCTTTCTCGGCGGGCGTGATGTACTTGGGGCAAAGCTTTCGCCTGAAGCACAAACGCTTCGGGCGATTGCCGCTGCCGAGTCTGGAATGGCTTCGGCGGACGAACATCCGCGCGATCGGCGTGGCCATCGCGGCGCTGGCCGTCGGCATTTTTTCGGGGGTCGTGTTGAACGTGATTTCGGTGGAAGCCGGTGAGCCTCGTTTGCCCTGGTACGATCCGGTCGTGCTGGCGACCGCCGGAATGTTCGGATGGCTCGTGCTGATGGTCGGACTGGGCACGTTCTATCGTCCGGCTCGCGAAGGCCGCAAGGTCGCCTATTTGACGCTGGTCAGTTTCGTGTTCCTCGTGCTGGCGTTGGGCACGGTCCTTTCGCGCGTGACGCAACACGGCGGACGTCGCGACGACACCGCACCACCGGCAAGCAACCCCCAAAACGTATCCGCTGCAAAATCCTCCACGGCCGCGGTCTCGGCCATGATTCCGTCGCCCGATCACCTCTGCCGACGAGGTGATGCGTAATGAACGTGCAAGTCATCGGCTGCAATCACCGCACCGCTTCCGTCGAGATGCGCCAACGGCTGGCATTGGCGGCCGATGAGCTTCCGCGCGTACTCGAGGCTTTCGTCGATCGTTTTCCGGGCACCGAGGTCGTCATCGTCTCGACTTGCAACCGCGTCGAAATCTATACGGCCGCCGAAGAACGGTTGCCCTCGTTCGACGACGTCGTTCGCTTTCTCGTCTCGCATCGTCCCGCAGCAGATCAGGTGCCGTCCGATGCGTTCTACCACTACCGACACGCCGAGGCCGTGCGACATCTCTTCCGCGTGGCCGCCAGCCTCGACAGCATGGTCGTCGGTGAGGCCCAAATCCTGTCCCAAGTGAAAGAGGCTTATCGCATCGCCGTCGAAACCGAAACCACCGGCCCGATCACGCATGCGTGGTTCCAATCGGCGTTGAAAACCGCTCGTCGGGTCGCGTCGGAAACGGCCTTACAACAGCGACGGGTGAGCATTCCCAGCGTCGCCGTCGGCGACTTCGGACGCCGTATTTTCGAACGGTTCGACGACAAGATGGTACTCGTCATCGGGGCGGGCGAAATGGCCGACGAAACACTTCGCTACCTCCGCGAAGAAGGGGCCGTAATGGTCTCGGTCGTCAATCGCAGCCCCGACAAGGCCAAGGAACTCGCCGGCAAATGGAAGGGGACCGCTCTTCCCTGGGACCAGCGATTCGCCGCCCTGGATGCCGCCGACATCGTCGTAAGCACGACCGGCGCCGGCGAACCGATCGTGCGGGCGGACGACTTTCGCAAGACCGTTTCCCCTCGCTACGAACGTCCGTTGTTCATCCTCGATTTGGCCGTGCCGATGGACTTCGAGCGGGCGGTCGGTGATCTGCCCGGCGTCTACCTCTACTGCATCGACGACCTCGAAGAAGCCTGCGCCCGCAACCGCCGAGAACGCGATCGCGAGATCCCCATCGCCGAAAAGATCGTCGATCAAGAAACGCAAAACTTTCTCACGACGCTGCAACAACGGGTCAGCGGCCCGCTCATTCGCCGCCTGCGGGAAGATTGGCACGAAGTCAAAGAAGCCGAGCTGGCGCGCCTGTTCAACAAGCTTCCCGACCTGGACGACAGATCGAAACGCGAAATCCGGATCGCCTTCGATCGGCTGGTCAACAAGCTGTTGCATCCGCCCTTGGAATCGCTACGGGAACCGACCGCCGGAACCCTGTTGGAAGCGGTCAAGAAACTCTTCCGCTTGAGCGATCCGAACGAGTGATCCGAGGGCGGTTCAGGCCACAACGGGCAATCGCCTGCGCGCATACGAACAGGCCGCCGGGATCATCCAGGCGGCCTTGCTATATGCCGCGAAATTTTCGTCGTGCGGGCACTGGTCGGAGGACATTCAACACGACGGCAAGACGTGGGCGACGCCCTCACTCATCATCTTCGTCGTCCCATTCGTCATCCCAGTCTTCGTCTTCTTCGTCGTCGTCCCAGTCTTCGTCTTCTTCCCACTCGTCTTCGTCGTCTTCCCAATCCTCCTCGTCTTCTTCGTCAAGATCTTCGTCTTCAACTTCCTCCCATTCTTCTTCCCATTCGTCTTCTTCGTCCTCCTCCCAGTCCTCGTCCTCGTCGTCCCATTCCTCGTCGTCCCAATCGTCGTCGTCATCCATGCCATAGGCCAGGGGCAGCGACTCTCGCTCGTCTTGCTCCCACCACGCCCGTTCTTCTACACCCCACGACCGATTGCCGACGAATTCCACAGTGCCTGCAATCTTCACGGCTCAATCCCCTTGTTTCCAAAAAGGATGTTGGGTGGCAAACAACCGTTCATCGTCCGAGGAACCGGGGACCTCCCCTTCCCGGAAACGACACGTGTATCCGATTATCGGCAGTCCGTGCGCCGAATCCACGCTATTTTGCGAATAGATCGACGCGCCGTCGCAGCTGACGATTCGTCCTCGGCAACGCCAACCCATCCTATGCCTCTCCGAGTCGTGAGGGAAGTGTTTAGGCGCCTTCGGATGCCGATGGGTCACCGAGACCGGAATCTTCGTTCTCCTCCGCCTCCTCTACGGAAGCAGCGGTCGACACGTTTGCTTCGATCGGCTTACGGTACTCGGGAAATGGAAGTTCGTCCAGATCCCGTAACCCAAAAACTTCCAGAAAATACGAAGTCGTCCCGTATAGATACGGCCGTCCCAACTCGTCGCTTCGGCCGACGACCTTGACCAACCCTCGCTCGATCAATTGTCGTAGGATTTCCCCGCATTGAACGCCGCGGATCGCTTCGATTTCCGTCCGCAAAATGGGCTGTCGGTAGGCGACCACGGCAAGCGTTTCCAGTGCGGGTGACGAAAGACGCACTTCCAAGGGAAGGCGTCGTAATCGCCGCAGCCAAGACGCGAATTCCGGTCGCGTCCTCAATTGATATCCTTTTGCCACGGAAACCACGCGAAAAGCGCACCCACGTCGATCGTACAGTTCATTCAACCGTCGAACGAGGACATCGGTACGTGTGCGGGGCGGCAAGTCGGCCAACTGCGACAATTTTCCACCCGAAAGGGGGGCTTTAGCAAGAAAGAGGGCCGCTTCCAGCCTCGCCAATTCCGGCTCCCGTACAGCGGCATCTTCCTCGGTTTCGGGGCGCGAGCCGCCCGCCGGTTGCGGCGCGATCCCGCTGGTCGCTTGCCGGCCTCGACGAAACGGCATGCCCCATCGGACCTGCTCCGCCGCGCGTCCGCGCAAACCTTCCGCATGCTTTTTCTTCATGCGGCCAAGCCACGGAACGGCATACGGATTGCCAAATCTCATTGGGTCTCCCGACGGCATGAGACACGAGTAGCTTTGCGGCGACGCCCACCACCGTGTGAGCCTAGCGACTCCTTCACACCGAGAAAAGTCGGGTCAGCGCTGCCACGTGCCGGCGCGCCGCACTTGGGCCGTCCACGATTCCACGCGCGAAAGGACGTCCTGCATGGCCCGCACGGGATCCCGATCGATCGATTCCCAGTGCTGCAAACGCTCGGCTGAACCGTCGATCGAAACGTCGCAGGTAAACCGATAGAACTGCCCTGCATTTCCCCATGGTTCCAATCGGTACCGCATGGCCCCCAGCGACTGCAATCGCTGTTGAATGGCGGCCACGGCAGCTTGGGCCTGTTCGGGAGAAAGCGGCGGTCGTTCGATGGCCGGCAAACCGCCCGTCGGCGCGGGTCCGACCGAGCCGCTCATGCCGGGCGACGCCGGAAACGGCATGCCCGGGCTCAGTGACGGCGTGCCGCCGGCAAGTGTACCGGTCGGCTCGTTCATAGCCGTGTTCGGCGCGGCCGATGGTCGAATCGTGTTCGAAGGCTGAACCGAATTCGAAGGCATCTCGCCGAAAGCAGGCACCGCGACCGGCTGCGAATCGACGGCGGCCGTTTCGATCGGACGGGGATTTCCTGAATCGGCGGGCCATTGCGCGTAAGGGGCATACTGCGGCGGCGAACTGCCTGTGTTCTCCGCTGGAAGGGAACCCGCCGGGAAAACGTCGGACGTCGACTGCGCGACGACTCGCGAAGGTTCGGCAAGTTCGGAGGCGAACGGGTTTCCTGTTGCCTCATCCTTCGGAGCGGACGGCGATTCGATCGCCAAGAGCGGCTCGTTCGGCAAGGTTGCCACGGGCGATTCGTCGTGACCGGCCACGGGCGCAAAGACGAATTGCCGGACGGTCGGCCAGGTAGCCGCCAGCACGGGCAACACGACAAAGATGCCCAGCATCAAGATTGCCCGCAGTTTCTCGGAAGCTTGCCGCGGATCATCCAAGGTCGCACTCCTTGCGTCGAGTTTCGCCGACTCGGTACGATCGGCATCCATGCCGTATCCTTGCCGACAGGCCGTCGGAAACTTCGGCGCGCAATCGCAACCGGCGGCCTCGCCGTTCGGAGCGTATGATAGTCGCAAATCGTGCAAAACCGCAACGGCAAATCGCCCCACTCCGGCGGGGACGGCCCAAACCAAGGCGAATCTTCCAGCTACCGCGGCTAAAATAACAAGGGGGCAATACGTCCCCCGGTTGCGGCTCTTATCCGGAAACCGCAATCTGTACCGTCGACTCCGGACTTTCAAACAGGAAAAGCCATGTCCCGCATCATCGCAACGGCGCTCTTCCGCATTCGCTGTTTGCGCCCGAAAGAACGGTTCGGCACGCGTGTTCTGCTGTCGATCGTTTTCGCGTGGGCGGTCTTCGGGGATCCGATCGCCGAATCGACCATTCGGGCCCAGGCGCCCGCCGATTCACCGCCCAAGGCGGCCCGGGCCGACGACGAGGCCGCTCTTCGGGTGCGGGTGTTGCTCCGGCGACTCGACTCGAACGTGCTGGTCGAGCGGGAACAAGCCGAACAGGACCTGATCGCACTGGGACCGGCAATCCTGCCGTTGCTTCCCAAGCCCGACGAGACGACTTCGGCCGAACTGCAAACCCGGCTGGCACGCATACGCACGGCGTTGTTCGAGGCCCAAACCAAGTCGCTCGCGGCCGTGCGGCGCGTGTCGCTTTCCTTCGACGACCGGCCGTTGCACGAGGCTTTGAAAGAAATCGCCCGCGCGACGAAAAACGACGTCGTCGTGGAAGGCGTCGGCTCGATTCTCGACCACCCCGTATCGCTCGACTTGCAAAACGTCACGTTTTGGGAGGGCGTCGATCGAGTCCTCGACGAAGCCATGGCCGACTTGTATCCGTACGCCCCCGCAGGCACTCTTCAGGTCGTCGAGAGGCAGCCGGGCCAGATCGCCCGCTCGCGTCGCGCGGTGTACGTCGAATCGTTCCGCTTGGAGCCGACGCAAGTAATCGCCGCCCGCAGTCTCGCGAATCCGGGCAACAACAGTTTGCGGCTCGATTTGCAGGTTAGTTGGGAACCGCGTCTTCGACCGGTCAACATCTGGCTGCCCGGCGAGTCGATCGAAGCTTACGATGAGCACGGGGGCCCCTTCCCCAAGCCGGCCGTGCCGATTCGACCGGAAATTCCCGTGGCCGCAGGTGTCGCCGCCGTGGAATTGACCGTCCCCTTGAGTCTGCCGCCGCGGCGAACGCAGCAAATCGCAAGACTGAAAGGCGAACTGGGCATCCTGCTGTCGGGCAACTATGAAGATGTCCGTCTGTCCCTGCGTTCCATCGGCAAGACGACGCAGCACGGCGATGTGCAGCTGACGTTGCAAGACGTTCGCGAGGCCGACGAGGACGTGTACGAAGTCGGTCTCTTGATCCGCATGAAGGACGCCCAAGGCGGCATGGAATCGCATTTCGATTGGGTGTCCGACTTCCAAGCCCACCTCGAGGCCGGTGAACGACGTGTAGAACTCGCCGGCCTGGAAAGTACGCTGCCCGAGCCGAACACGATCGCCGCGACCGCCGTGTTCGTCCTCGAACCGAACGAATCGATCGACGATTACGACTTCGTGATCCGGCTGCCGACGGGCTTGTTGAAGACGACGCTCCCCTTCGAACTTCGGGCAATCGATCTGCCGTAAATCGGCAGAAACGATCAGCGCGGAAGCGATCCGGCGGGATGTTCTCCGTGCGGCAACCGTACTCTCCGCCGTGCGCGTCGCGTCACATGTCGATCCGCAAGACGGTCATCGACTCGTCGAATTTCGACGGGCCGATGTGGACGGTGAATTTCTCGTCCGCCGATTGCCCTACCGTGTGACCGTCTTCGATGACCGGCCCGTTTTCGAGCAAATAGGCGGCGATGTTATACACGCGATCGAGGATGAATTGCGGATCCCGTCGGCTTTGATGGACCTCGATTTCCTTGTGTCCGAATTGATCCATCCCCAACGTGAGCAGCGAAACGGTGTCGTTGTCGTCGCCGCTGAGGCGGAAATTGACCCACAGCTCGATCGGCGGCGATTCCCGATCCATTTCGCGGGCGCGGGCCACGAACTGATCGCGAGGATGCAGCAAGTTCGACGCCCCCCAATAAATGCCGGTAGCCTCGTCGAGTGATGCGGCCGCCGTCGCCGTGAGTTCGGTCAACTTCATCGCACGCTCGATCGGATCGGTCGGACCGCCCAGTAAGATCACGACCCAATGGGCTCGATGTTGCGCAAGTGTCTCGGGGGCCTCGGGCCAGTACCAACGGGCCAGTTCGGCGGCGCCGCCGATATCTTCGGACGGAATCGGAGCCGGCATCAAAGAAAACGCCGCCGTTGCATCGTCCCATTGAAAGATGACGCTGGTCGGCTCGTCGAATCCCGGCGCTTCGTCGTGGGCGCCCGCCGAATCAAAAACGAGCCGCTCGCTGCCGGGCCACAATCGTTCGTGCATACCGGCAAGCACCTCGGCATTCGGAAGGACCGGCTCCGAAAGTGTCACCATCGCCAATGCGACTTCTCGACTCATCGCTGCACCTCAAGTAAGGCCCCGCTTCGAAGAAATCAGAATCCAACCGTCCTCTTCACCATCCGACACAGCCGAATACCGTCGCATTCGACGGGCACTTCCAGCCGCTTCGCTTCTACCGTCTGCCCGTCCATTCGATCGACACAACCGACAAGGTCGGCGACGCGTACGGCCCGGTGCATGCGGGCACGGCGATCATGCCGATAGAAACGAGGGGCGGTTTTATGTGCGATCTCGCTTCGTGTCGCAATCGCCGCTTCCCCTACTAGCGAAGGAATTGTAGAGTTCCCTGATCGGGGGTGCAATGTCTCACGGATGCCCATTCGCCGATTATCGCCCCCCAAAGAGAACCAGATAGCTCCGCCCATCCGCACCGAGCGAGGACCTCCACGTGAAGATTCAATTCTTGGGCGCCGCGCGCCAAGTCACCGGTTCGCAGTACTATCTTCAGGCCGGACGCAGCCGCATCCTCGTCGATTGCGGCATGTTTCAGGAACGCCAATTTCAAGGCCGGAACTGGGAACCCAGCCCCATTCCACCGCGTGAAATCGATGGGGTCGTGCTCACGCATGCGCACCTGGACCATTGCGGCTTGATCCCGAAATTGGTCAAAGAAGGTTTTCACGGCAAGATCTACTGCACGGCGGCCACGGCCGATCTGACCGAGATCATCCTCCGCGACTCGGCACACATCCAGATGGAAGATGCCGCGTACAAGAAAAAGCGGCACCGCAAAGAAGGCCGTAAGGGCAAATACCCGGAAGTCCCGTTGTACACGACCGACGACGTCGAACTGGCGTTGCCCGCCCTGCGCGGTATCGAATATGAACAGCCGGTCGAAATCAGCGACAGCATCACCGTTCGTTTCTTCGACGCAGGGCATATCCTGGGCTCGGCGCTTCTGTGCATTGCCGTCAAAGAAAACGGAGCGGCTCGACGGATCGTCTTCTCGGGCGATCTAGGACAACACGATCGACCGATCATTCGCGATCCGACCGAGCTGCACAAGGCCGACTATATCGTCACCGAATCGACGTACGGCGACCGCGACCACAATCCGACCGCCCCGATCCAAGATCAGCTTGCCACGGTCGTCAACGAGACCCTGGCCCGCGGGGGCAACGTGGTCATCCCCGTTTTCGCGGTCGAACGCGCCCAGGAACTGTTGTATTACTTCAGCCGCCTGTACCACGAAAATCGCATGCCGGCGGTTCCGGTGTATCTCGACAGCCCGATGGCCGTGCGGGTGACCGATGTCTTTCGTCGGCACAAAGAGTGCTACGACGAAGAGATGCGGCGCCTGATCGATTCCGACGAGTCGCCGCTCAATTTCCCCACACTCAAACTCGTTTCGTCGGTCGAAGAATCGAAACGCATCAACGAACAGCGGGTACCGTCGATCATCATGGCGACCTCGGGCATGTGTACGGCCGGTCGCATCAAACACCATCTCAAGCACAACATCGTGCGTCCCGAATCGACGTTGCTTTTCGTGGGATATCAAGGTCGCGGCACCCTGGGGCGACAAATCCTGGACAAGAACCGCGAAATCCGTATCCACGGCAAGATGTGGCCGCTCCGGGCCCGGGTCGAGCAGATCAGCGGAATTTCGGGCCATGCCGACCGCACCAGCCTGCTCGCATGGTTGCGAAAGTTCGGCAATACGCCGCGTCAAGTGTTCGTCACCCACGGCGAAGAATCTTCTGCCTTGGCCTTTGCCGAACAGGTACGTGACGAATTCGGATGGCAGGTCTCGGTCCCGGAATACTTGGACGAGGTCGTTCTCGACTGATCCGGAAACCGCCGAGTACCCCAGGCCGGCAGGAAATGAACGGCCGCGTCCCTCGTCGCGGCAGGGCGCGGTGAGTATAATCCCATCCACGTCCTCGGCCGGCCGGCGTGTGCTTTCGACCGTGCGGCCGAAGGTCGGCGTCCGCTCGTGCTTTCCCTCCGAAAGGGCTGAATTACGATGAAGTATCGCACGTTTCAGGCCGGAAACGTTCCCGTCTCCGAAATCGGTATCGGCACCTGGCAGCTCGGCGGCACGGAATGGGGGGACGTTCCCGAGGATGCAGCACTCGATACGTTGCGAGCCGCGGCCGACGCGGGAATCACCTTCATCGACACCGCCGATATCTACGGCATGGGGCGCAGCGAAACCCTGATCGGTCGATTCCTCAAGGAACGCTCCGACCGCGATCGGTTCTTCGTCGCCACGAAGCTCGGACTTCGGCCCGATCCCGGCAGGCCGCACAACTTCGAGCGCAAATGGGTGTTTCAGCACACCGAAGATTCGCTTCGTCGCTTGGGCGTCGATGCCCTCGACCTGACCCAAACGCACAGCCTGCCGCTGGAAGTCATGCGAGACACGGGGCTGTTCGATCATCTGCGTGAGCTGAAAGCACAGGGAAAGATCAAAAACTTCGGCGCCAGCGTCGAGAGCATGGACGAAGCCCTGTTCTGCCTCGACGTCGAGGGGCTCGCTTCCCTCCAGATCATTTTCAACATCTTCCGGCAGAAGCCCATCGACGTGTTGTTCGAGAAGGCGAAGGCCAAAGGTGTGGGACTGATTGTACGCTTGCCGCTGGCCAGCGGGCTGTTGGCAGGCAAGTTCACGCGCGACACGCAGTTTGCCCCCAACGACCACCGCAACTTCAATCGCAACGGCGAAAAGTTCAACGTCGGCGAGACGTTCGCCGGCTTGCCGTTCGAAAAGGGGCTGGAACTCGTCGAAGAAATTCGACCGCTGGTTCCGCCGAACATGACGATGGCCCAATTCGCCCTGCGATGGTGCCTCGATTTCGACGCCGTGTTGACGGTCATCCCCGGCGCACGGCGTCCCGATCAGGCACGCGACAACGCGGCGGCGAGTGATTTGCCGCCCCTTTCCCCCGAAATCCACGACGCGCTGCGGCGCCTGTATACGGAAAAGACGGCCGCCTTCATTCGCGGAAAATATTGATCCGTCGGACGGCAATCCCAGAAGCGGATCATCCGGAGCAGGGCACGTCGGAGCGATCCTTCGCCATCACGATGCGACGTCCACCCTCCTCGAAGGCGACGTGATTCATGAAGCACCGAATGAGGTGCAGGCCGCGGCCGCGAGGATGCCCGATGCGGTCGGGATGCGTCGGATCGGGAACTTCTTCCGGGAGAAAGCCGCTGCCTTCATCCTCGATCGCAATACGAATGCGCTTTGCGGTCAAATCGACGGCGATACGCAGGGACTTGCGAGGATCTTTGCGATTCCCATGCTCAACGGCGTTGGAAATCGCCTCGGTCAATGCCAGATGAACGGCGAACACGTCACGATCCGCCCATCCCAGCTCCCGCAGGCGGGCGAGAATTCGGTCGACGATCGGCATGGCGGCGGCAAGGGTACCGGGTATTGTCCACCGCCGGCACCATGCTGCCGATTCGCCCTTCATTTCGAGTGCATCCTCGATGTTGCAGCAAAAAGCGATCGCCGAACCGCCCGTTTAGAACGCGGCCAACGCGTCGGCCTCGGTCGGATAGATGTCGAACACCGCATCCAATTGCGTGATCGTGAACACCTCCATGATCGCCGGTTGAATGCAGCAGAGCTTCAACACACCGTCGTGGGCTTTCACCTTCTTCTCCAGCGACATCAACTGTCCCAACATGCCGCTCGAGAGAAAATCGACATTGGCAAAGTTCAGCAACAGCTTCTTCCGGTTTTCTTGCTCGACCAGCCGGAACAATTCGTAAGCCAGCTCTTGGATGCTCAAGTCTTCGATGATCTTGCGATCTTTGAAGTGGACGACCGTCACGTCGCCGGAATCGTGCAGCTCGATGTGACGCAAATCTGTCATGGATCGAAACTCCGTAGAATCGGGGTAACGGCTGACGCCGTACGAGTGGCTTACGATGTCGGCCGTGCGCGACGGCCCTCATGCGGCCGTTTGCAGAAACACCCCACGATGACGGCTTGCCGCGCACCGAACGTGCTTCCTCGATCGGGTGGATCGCTGCCGACCGCAGATCTTGATTATCCTCGCAGCGGGGGTGCCTGGTCAACGGCGCGCCGAGGTTTCGCGCACCGGATAAGGCAACCGACCGATGAGATCTTCAGCGAACAGCATGCGTCCAGCGGCTGCCGGTCGAGACGTTTCACCCGCGAACCGACACGTCTTCATCTTAGAACCGTTCCAACGGGCGTCAATAGACCGGCCGCAAGAGCCCCCCAATACGCCGCCCGCGTTTGAGCATGTATCGCAAAACTCAAGTCACGGCGTCGGCTCGGCGGGCAAAGGGACGTCCGCAATCGAATTGCTGATCACCGCCCGCTGAATCAGCAGGTAATTCGTCCCTTGAAACTCGGTGATGGTGCCGGTCACCGTCCAATGCCCGACGGTAGGGTTGTCTTGCAGCGTGCGGGCAATGCGATCGAGGTTCAGATTTTCCAAGACGACGAAGCGTCCGCCGTTTTCTTCGGCAAAGAAGGTGTAGCGCTCGCCGGTCTTGCGGAAGACGCCCGGCGCGTCGCGAAGCACGGTTCCTTCACGGAACTGCGCCTGCGGCGTCTCGACGACGCCTTCAGGCTCTTCAAGCTTGGTGTACGACGGTCGGATTTGCCAATACGGCGACTTGGCTTCTTCCGACCAGGCGACCAGCCCTGCTCCGAAGACGAGACAGAAAACGACCGTCCGCAACAGAACACGCTGCCCCCTGCGCATGGTCCTCCTCCTTTCGGAAATCGGCAAAACGTTCGTTCGTGTGGCCGGCATGATCGGTTTCTCGGTTTCGGTTCGGGCGCACCATCTCCCTTGAAACCCTAGAACACGGTTTCGCACAAAGCTCGAACCGTGGGCCGATTCCAAGGCCCTCTGTTGCCCGCAAACGACAGCCGCTTCCAAGAATGTTGCCGAAAGGCGACGATTCGGCGCACCACACAATCGCCACCGATCGACGCAACTTCCTGCACATCAATCACTTACACCGCATAGCAATCATTCGCCCGACGTGCGGCGCCCCGATTGCGACTCTTCCAGAAGGCGAACCCGGCGACCGCATCGCAATCGAGAATCGGACGGTCGCCGTCTCTTCTCACCTCATCATCGGGCTGGACTTCCATGCATTCCGACCGGAACGAATTGCTGCGCATCTTGGTCGTCGGAGGCTTCATCCTGCTGGGGCTGGGGGTCGCGGCATGGATCGGCAGCATGCTGGCCCACGGAGAGATGACCTTCACGAAGCCCGCCCACGGCGCCGAACTCGCCGCACCGCCTGCCGACTCGCGCACGATCGTCCACACAAAAGACGGTCGCGTGCTTGCGGGCATGATCGATGCCGCCACCGACGCGGAACGTCTGGCAGTGCGCAGCCGCGAGGGCTCGATCACGTTGGTGCGCTACGTCGCCTGGGACGATATCGTCTCGGTCACCTCGCCGATGTTCGAAAGCGCCCCCGTCACCGGGACCGCGTTCCGCGAAACACTGGCTCGACACGACGGGTGGATGGTTCGGGATACCGCGCCGCGTTCCGCCTCGATCACCGTGCGGCGTCATCTGCCGGACGAAACCGGGGTAACGGCGAGTTTCGTCTCGGCGTCCCGTTCGACCAACCGGGAAATCGCAAAGTCGCACTTGCCGCGTGTCGAATCCATCGAAGCCACGGCCGATCTGGGGCGATATGATCCGCAGACCGATCAAGACGAACTAGCGGTCGTCCTCTACGCTTACGACGCCGAGAACCGCCCCTGCGCCGCCGAAGGAACCCTCACCGCCGAACTGACGGTCTACCGAGCCGATCGAGGATCGTTGCGATCACGGCAACGCGAAACGCTGCGGTGGACCGTACCGTTGGCGAGCGACGACTTTCGGTTCGGCCGCGCGACCGTGCATCTGCCGTTTCCGTCGCATTTCGAACCGCGCGAACACGGCACCTATGGCCGTTTGTCGCTGTCGTTGACCGTACCCGGTTCCGGCGTCTACCGTACCGTCGTCACCGGCGTTCGCATTCAACGCTTCGATCCCGTCGCCGATTACGACGAGCTGCGCCGATTCTAGAGAAATGGCCGATCGCCGGAGACCACGCGTCTACCCCGTGCGCGGCAGCAACCAACTATACAAGAGCAGGACCGAGGCGACCGACAGCGCACAATGTGCCAGCCAGTCGGGCGGCTGGAATTTGAACGGCGGCGTCGGCAGCGGACTGCCCGTGGCCGCCGATACGGCCTCACTCGTCGCCGCCACGGGGTGGCCCGTCTTTTCGGCCAGGATCTTCGTGGCCTCGGGAGTAAGCACGACCGAATCGAGAAATTTCACTTCCAATCCGAAAAACAGAAGCAACACTCCGGCGACGAAATAGTGATGACGCGAAAGTTGCATGGTCGTTTCTCCTTTCACCCACCGGACATCCGATCCGACAATACCGATCGGCAGGGTGTTTCTTATCGTGACGCTGAAACGAGATGCTCGCATTTTGCGGGCAGGGCCGCATAACGTGTGAGGCATCCTCATCCCATACATCGGACGAATCGCGTCCGACCGATCGATCGATTGGGACATTGAAACCGGAGAAGCCGCATCACCCGATACGGTTTCGCAAGCAATGTCGTTTTTGCCGGAAATGCGCCACCGCATTCCTCCGATCCGGGTCGCAGGAAGCTGTTCTCGGTTCCCTCGATTCGGGAAAGGGGGAACAAAAAACGACGCGATTCCGCCGACTGCCCGAAAAGGGATTCTATATTTGCTCAGACAGACACGAGGCGATCCGCACGACGCCTTGGTAGCCGAGACGTAAGCCCCCTCGGCGTCGGTGCGTTCGACATGCACCCCCTCGAAGTGACGCCACCGGTTTGACGCAGGCCTCGTCGTCCATGGAATTCAGGAGTGCCTTGCCCTTGCACGGGGCAGACGTGCAAACGGGTGCAAGGCGTCACGCACTCGAACGATCCAGGAACTTGCCGAACGAATTGGAGGCCGGCAATGGCAAAGCGCGTACTTGTTGTCGACGACTCGATGCTCATGCGACGCATGGTTTCCGAGACGCTCACCGAAGCGGGGTGGGAAGTCGTCGGACACGCTTGTAACGGCGAAGAAGCTATCGAAAAGTACAAAGAGTTGCACCCCGATCTGGTGACGCTCGATATCGTCATGCCCGGCACGGACGGCATCCATGCCCTCAAGGGAATCATGGAATACGATCCCGCTGCGAAAGTGATCGTGGTCAGCGCCTTGAATCAAACGAAGCTGATTTCCGAGGCCATTCGGCAAGGTGCACAGGACTTCATTGCCAAGCCCTTCTTGCCCGAACAGCTCCAAGAAACCGCGATCAACTGCGTCCCCGACGCCGTCGGCGCTGCGTAAGTCCGCCGACAATACAAGTGTTGCAGGCACGCCCCGTGTAGGCCGCCGCTTGTGTCCGGGTCCGGACCATCGACCGATTCCATGTTCGCCCAAGACGCCGGTTTCCGGGGAACCGGCGTTTTCTGCGCGCGGTCGCGACCGGAAACGCGAAAGGTTTGCGTTCCTCCGGCGCCCCGACTACACTTGCACCACAGAATTCGATGAATGATCCGCCGAGACGGCCGCCGTCGCGCGGCGTCTTGGATGTTTACGCAAGAGGTTCGTCTCATCCACGCGAGGGAAAACACCATGAAACGTCGCGAATTCGTTGCCGCTTCGGTCGCGGCCGGTTTGGGTGCGTTGGCCGCCGGACAGTCGGTCGATGCCGCCGAAGGAGACAATCGCCAGGTGTTGGAGCTTCAATACTACACCGTTGCCTCGCAAGAAAAGTTGGCGGCATTGGAAGACGTCCTTGCCAAAGCGTTCGTGCCCGCCTGGAACCGTTTGGGTATCGAGCCGGTCGGGGTGTTCCTGCCTACCGACGAAACCCTGGGTCTGTACGTGCTCCTACCGCACCCGAACGTGCAATCGGTCCTCGACACGCCCGCGGCACTTCTCGCCGATGCAACATTCGTGGAAGCAGCGAAACCGGCGTTGACCGATCCGCAAAAAGATCCCCTGTACGAGCGTATCGAAAGCTCGCTACTGTTGTCGTTCAAGGGCTGTCCGAAGGTGGAATGCCCCACCGACGTCGAAGGCCGGGTGTTCCAGTTGCGGATCTACGAAAGCCACAATCTGCAAAAGCATTTCAAGAAGGTTGAAATGTTCAACGACGGCGGCGAGCTGCGCATCTTCCGGGCGTGCGGCATGAACCCCGTGTTCTTCGGTCAGGCGATCATCGGCGGCAAGCTGCCGAACTTGACCTACATGCTCGGCTTTGAGAATGAAGCCGCCCAAAAAGAGGCATGGGGCAAGTTTCTCGCGCACCCCGACTGGCAATCGCTGAAAAACGATCCGCAATACGCCGAGACCGTTTCGAACATCACGAACATCATCTTGAAGCCGTCGAAGGCCTCGCAGATCTAAGCGGCTGCGGTTTCGAGAAGCGCCGACCATGTACCTCACGCCCGCGTGTTTCGCGCGGGCGTTTTCATTTGCTTCGCCGCTTGAAAAACGCCGGTCAGGCGTGCATCGGCGGTCACCACATGTAGCTGCGGCCGGGCACCCACGGCCAATAGGTGCGCCGCGACCCGCCGAAACGATATTCCAAACCGGCATTCAGCGACCAATGATGTGTCGTGTTGAGATCGTTCGGGAAGACGATGTTGTCGACGAATTCGAGCCGGAACGCCAGCCATCGCTGACGCCGGAATTTCACGCCCACGCCGATCGGCATGGCGAAATACGTGCCGCTGTAGTCCTCGTCGAGCCGGTCGGTGACCTTCATTCCGGCCAGCCCCACACCCCACAACAGGTACGGTCGCCACGGATCGACGTCGCGCTGGTAATACAAGAGCACCAAATCCCACTGCCACAACCAGCTATCGCGCTTGTCGTACGCGGTGGAGGTCTGTTCGGCCTTGGCCGCGGCACTGTCCCACACTCGCACGCTCCCCAAACCCAATCGCGTTTCGGCGCCCCAATGGGCGTCGTAGTCCCAACCGAGACGGTATCCGCCCCAAAAACCTGCACCCTCGGCCAACCAGTCGTCGACCAAAGGCGTCCCGTGTACGAAACCGGCGTACCACCCGAAGCTGAACGGGCGATGCAACCAGGTCTCGTAGTCGTCGGGCCGAACGGGCATGATCCAGGTGTGCAATCGTTGAAGCAGGGGGCGCGAGGCAGGCGGCGGCCCGAACCACAACCCCGGTCCCAATTGCCCCGCCGGCGCAAGCGGATCAGGCTGCCCCGGTGCGTGGGAAAATACCGTCCCCGTCGCCGACGGCTCGGCCGGAGAGACCAACGCAGTTCCGGCAAACGCATCGTCCTGCGCACCGATCAACGGTGGAGGCGAAACGACGTGTAAATCCTCTCCCGGGGCACCGTCAAGCCGGACCTGCGATTGCGAGACTCCGGCAACGAGCGCACCGTCCGCCGGCAGGTCCGGCGACACAGCCCCCGACACGACATCCAACGTCTGCGCCTGCCCGTTCCACGCGAAGGCCGTTCCGACGGCGAACACGATCAGCATCGGCACGAGCCGTGGGCGCTCGCGCGCGCATTGCGGTCGCCGACCGTCCACATGGGAAGCCGCCGAGGAGCAACAAGTCGAATGCCGATGCCCGAAAGCCACGCCTTCGTCGTCCGTCGAGAATTCGGAACCCATTGCGCGCGGACCGTCCGCGCCGGGGCGGGATCATCCCAAATTCCCATCGTCGCTGTCAACGGGACTCCCAGGCAAAACAGGCAATCTAGAAAACAAACACAAGACATTCACCGGCGATCAGAGCCCGACGCAGCTTCTTTCGGATCGTCGATCCGGATCATGAGGTCCTTGAACTGGACCTTCATGGGCGGGCCGGGATGCATTTGCAGGGCGATGATGCCTTTGCGAGCGGCCTGGCCTTCCTGGTCGTCGTATACCTCGGCGGTAACGTGACCATTGATCGACAAAACGATGTGGTTTCCCTTGGCCACGATGCGGTACTCGTTCCAACCGTCGGTATGCACGTACTTCAGCAGTTCGGCCGGATCCGCGAATTGCGTTTCGTGCCGCGTACCGTCAGGATCGATGACCACCCGTTGTCCCCGAAGGGCGACACCCCCGCGGGCGTGTTCGAACAAAGCACCGGTCCACTTTCCGGCAGCATCGATGTCGGCCTGGTATCCCCGCGTGTCGAAATCGGGTATCTCGCGACTGCGGAACTGTACACCGGAATTGCCGCCTTGAATGCGGTACTTCAGCCGCAACTCGAAATCGCCCGGTGTGCCGCCGCGCCAAATGAGGTAATTGTGTTTCGTGCACGGATGCTCCGGCGTGCTTTCGCAGGTGATCGCGCCGTCTTCAACATGCCACCAACCGGGTTTTCCCTCCCAGCCGGTCAGGTCGCGTCCGTTGAACATCGACACGAACCCCTCGGGCAACGGCTCGTCGCCGCGGACGCCGATCGACCATCCGCACACGATTCCGGCAGCCAATACAAGATACGCAGCACAACGAAAGAAGCGATCGATCACGGCAAATCTCCCATTTCGTAGACGCGAATCGGCTCTCCTCGATGGATGTCGAACCCCGATGCCGCTAGCGTAGTCACCGGCGCAGGCCGATCGCAAGAAATTCGTCCAAAGCTCGTTGCGGCCTGCGACGGCAACACGCAAGCCGCCGCTTGACAGTCCTTCCCTCGGATTTCACGATCAACGGCAATCCGCGGACTCTTTGTGCATTCGCTTGCTCAAACCTCAAGAGAATGAATCGCGATGACGCCCGACACCGAAACGAAGCGTGCCGCGTTGCTGAAATGCCTAGGCGGTCCGTGGCCCGAATGCGGTCCGCTGGAGCTGACCGTCGATTCCACGTCGCAGGAAGAAGGCTTTCGGCGACTGTCGGTAAGCTACCAGGTCGAGCCGGAAGAACGTGTTTCGGCGTGGCTTCTCGTGCCCGATGAGGCATCGAGCGAAAACCCTCGTCCGGCCGTCGCCGTGTGGCATCAGCACAACAACCAATGGGAGCTGGGAAAGAGCGAACCGGCCGGTCTGGCGGGCGATCCGGCGCAGCATGTCGGTCCGCGGTTGGCTCGCGAAGGATACGTGGT
This sequence comes from Thermostilla marina, assembly GCF_054657455.1. NCBI lineage: Bacteria > Pseudomonadati > Planctomycetota > Planctomycetia > Pirellulales > Thermoguttaceae > Thermostilla > Thermostilla marina. The sequence goes on from NZ_BAAHYR010000001.1 coordinate 4,541,758, forward strand.
CCTGTGCCCGGATGCCGCCGCCTTCGAAGATCGTCGCGATGATCGCCTGATCGGCGACGCGTACGAGCGTTTTCTCTTTTTGCGGTACGTCGTCGAAGGAAAATGCCTGGCCTGGAAAAATATTCTCGACATGCGCCGGGCGATCGACATCCTTGAAAGTTTGCCCGAAGTCGACGGGACACGCATCGGTTGCTTCGGCCATTCGATGGGGGCTACGTTCACGTGGTTGGTGGGAGCCTTCGAAGAACGACTCAAGGCATTGGTCGCAAACTGCTGTCTGCCCACCTACTACGGCATTCACCGCGAGCATATCATTCATTGCTTCAGCAATTTCGTCCCCGGCTGGCTGGCCTACGGCGACACGCCCGACATCGTCGCCTCGTGTGCACCGAAACCGCTGTGGATGAATTTTGGGGAAAAAGACGCCGGAAGTCCGATCGACGAAGTTCGCAAGGGCTTGACGACGATTCGGCGGGCGTATGCGGCGGCCGGGACTCCCGAAGCGTTCGGCAGTTTCATCGAACCCGGTGCCGGCCACGCTTTGACCGAAACGATGTGGCGACATACGCTTCGCTGGTTTGAGCGTCACTTGTGACGACGATATCCTTTGCCTGTTTGTGAATCCATGAGTGACTCCGAGTATCCGCATCGAGACACCCCTGCCGCACGGAAGGTGAAGAACTTTCCGCATGCGCCCGGTGTGTACCTGATGAAGGATGCGGCGGGCGTCGTCATTTACGTAGGCAAGGCGAAAGATCTGCGGAATCGTGCCGGGTCGTATTTCCTCAAGGCAGCCGCCGAAGATCCCCGTACCGCGCGGTTGGTTCAAGAAATCTGCGACATCGACTATCTTGAAGCCGACAGCGAGGTCGATGCCCTGTTGATGGAAGCCCGGCTGATCAAGGACATCCAGCCGAAGTACAACAAAGAACTCAAGGACGACAAGACTTTCCCCTACCTCGAAATCGTGATGCGGGAAGACTTTCCCCGCGTGCGATTCACCCGCGAGCCGCAAAGCTCGGGAACACGGTTGTTCGGTCCGTTCGCCAGCCCGCGGGCGCTGCGCGGGGCGATCCAGGTGATGCAGAAGATCTTTCGCTTTCGCACGTGCAACCTGGACATCGAGGAAGGCGACGAACGTTGGCGATGGTTCCGTCCGTGCCTATTGGCGTCGATCAACCAGTGCACCGCCCCCTGTAACCTGCGGATTTCGAAAGAGGACTACCGCCGCGACATCCGGCGATTGATTCGCTTTCTCGAAGGGGGCAAAACGCAACTGTTGAGCGAGTTGCGACGAGAGATGAAACAGGCGGCCGCCGAACTTCGGTTCGAAGATGCCGCACGCATCCGCGACGAAATCACGCTTCTGGAAAAGCTGGATGAACGCGGCAAGCTGGACGAGCACGTGCAGCCGGAGGTCTTTCACGTCGATCCCAAGAAAGGCCTGGAAGGCCTACGCCGTGTTCTGAAACTCGCCGAAACGCCGCGTACGATCGAGGGCGTCGATATCGCACACCTGGCGGGCACCGAAACGGTCGCGTCTCTCGTCCGTTTCATCGACGGCTTGCCCTTCAAGCCGGGCTACCGCCGATATCGGATCCGCTCGGTTCAGGGCGTGGACGACTACGCGAGCATCCGCGAAGTGATCGCCCGCCGATTTCGCGTGCACGAAGACGCCGATCCCCCGCCGGACATTCTCCTGATCGACGGAGGCAAGGGGCAGCTTCACGCCGCCTTGGAAGCGCTCGGCCGCCGTGATTTTCGCCCGAAGGTCGTTCTCTCGTTGGCCAAGAAGAACGAAGAGATCTATCTCCCCGGCATCGAGAAACCGCTGCGATTGAGTCGGCACGCGTTCGCGCTGCGGCTTCTTCAGTACGTGCGGGACGAAGCGCATCGATTCGCCCAGCATTATCACCATCTGCTGCGGAAGCGCCGCCAGATCGGCGACGCCTGATCTGCCCGGCGTCCTACGCTGATCGGGCAAGTCGAATCTTGTCCCCCGCCGCCCTCGCCAAGCGTCCTCGGCTCGGTACGCGGGAAAAGTGCGCGCCGAAGACTTGCCCTCGCCAGAAAATCCGTTACATTAGGCGAAGTGGTTGGGAAACACATCCCAAATTACGAGCATTTATCGTTGGTTTTGTGGGAAACCAGCCCATATAATCAAAAAGGATCCATTTGTTACGGAGGATGTCCGCACACTCCCAGCAGCCAGTCGCCGTACGTCGATGCCCAACGACGCCCCAATGATCATCGGTGAATTCCAGCGAACGCTGGACGAGCGATATCGCTTGTCGATCCCGGCCGAATTGCTCGCGGCCTGGTCGGGCACCGGCGACGAAAACGTGGATTTCGTACTGGTCAAGGAACGGCGCGGGTGTCTCAGCCTGTGGGACGCCCCCGGCTGGCGGGAACGCTGGGAAGCCGGTGTCGAGCTGATCCGTCAAAAGATTCGTCTCGGCCGCCTCGAAGGGGAACTGTCGGCCGTCCAACGGTTCGGCAGGCTTTTGTCCAGCCGCTATCGACCGGTGAGCATCACCCAGCGAGGGCGGTTGTTGATTCCCGAGGGATTTCGAGAGTTTTTGGGTGTCGAAGCCGGCGGTAACGTGATGGTCGTCGGTGCCGCCGTATGCATCGAGATTTGGCACCCCGACCGATGGCGACACTACCTGGAACGGCAGATGCCGAAGTTCTCGGCCCTGTTCCAGCACCTGTCGCAGTGAAAAAGTGCGTTCGTCACGAGTCCGTTCACACGCGACGAATTCCCGATACACCGAGCCCGAGTTGGTTTCTTTCGTGCTCACGCATCCCGGTTCTGTGTCACCCGATCAACCCAGGGTTGCGAATCATCACGGATTGGGCTTTCGGGGCACGGATCGCCCCGCTTGAAACAGCCTCACCAACTCGGGCACGGTTTTTTCTTGTCTCGGCTGCGCAGCTTGTCGACTTGCCTTTGCCCTTCCCGATCTAACGGTTCTTTCGACTGCGCGTTCCGATTGCGCGGATAGCAACGATTACAGCGACGCACTCCGGAACGTGTTTGGGTGCGAAACCGTTACCGCGGAACGCGACAAACGCCCCCGATCACCAGCCCCAGGAAGACTCGAGTGCCTGGTGCAGCACGAGGAGCAAGACGTTCGGATCGTACGGCTTGGCGACGAAGTAACACCCACCGGCCGCGCGAATCTTGCGTATGACCTCCGGTTCGTCCGATCCACTGAGGATGATCACCGGAATACTTGCCGTGTCGGGATTCTCGGCCAACACGCGGCACACGTCCAATCCGTGCGTGTCGGGCAGGTGCAAATCGAGGATGACGGCGTCGGGCTTCTCTTCCCTGGCCGCCCGCAAGGCCGATCGGCCGTCGTAGACACCGATCGTCTTGAATCCCTGCCCCTCCAGCCGCATGCACAACACTTCAACCAATACCGGCTCGTCGTCGACGATCAAGACCTTGAGCCGATCGTCGGCCTGGTCGGGACATTCGACGGGAAACGGAATCAGTTCCGTGCTCATGGTTTATACCGATTTTGCCGAGGAACGATCGAGCCGTCGGGAATGTAAACAAACGGTCACGTGAAAATCTGCGCAACAAAACGCAAGCAGGCAAGCAAGAAAGACAGACGCCGCGTACGAAGACGCGGCAAGACCTTTGCATTACACCGAAGATATGAATTACAGCGATCTGCGCGAGCAATGTCCCGCGCGAAGCACACGTCCGGCCGCGAGCGGTGCCCCACCGCCCGACCTCACGCCTCGGTGACCTGTCGCTCCGCCTTGTCGAGGGTTTCCGGCGGAACCTCGACCCCCCAGCCCGGTCCTTCAGGCACGGACACCTCGCCGTCGACGACCTGGAACTGCGGACGGTAGAGTTCGCCCGTCCATCCGTTCGGCTCGATCGAGAACTCCATGAACGGGCCGGCGTTCGGAATCGCTCGCAGCAGATGCGCGGTGAACAAGGTCACCATCGACAGGTTCGCCGAGTGCGGCACGCAACTCATTTGAGCGGCTTCGGCCATCTTAGCGACTTGTCGGGCGCGGGAAATGCCGCCGATGTAGCACACATCGGGCTGGGCGATATCGACCGCCCGCATCGCAATCATCCGCCGCCAGCCGGGCAGAAAGCAATCTTGCTCGCCGCCGGCGACGGGCACGTCGAGAGCACGGGTGACTTCGGCCGTCCATTCGTATTCCCAGTAGGGACACGGCTCTTCGAAGTGACACACGTCGTTGTCGGCCAGCAATTTTCCGACCTCGATCGCCTTCTTCGGCGTGTAGCAACTGTTCGCATCGACCAGCAGCGCCGTTTCGTCGCCGATCGCCTTGCGGACGGTCGGGACGATCTCTTCGGTTCGCCCCGGCCACTGATCTTGGTCGTGTCCGTTCACCCTGCCGATGCGAATCTTGAACGCGTCGAAGCCGAACTCCTCTTTGAGCCGCTTGAGCCGATCGGCCTCGTCTTGCGGTTTGATGTCGCGTCGCATGCTCGAACCGTAGACGGCCACTTTTCCCACGGTGCCGCCCAGCAGCTCACACACGCTCTTGCCTTCGACCTTCCCTCGCAAATCCCACATGGCCGTTTCGACGCCGGTAAGCGCCCGCCGCACGTACGATCCGGGGAACTTGTACGTCGCTTCGACGACCCACTGCGAGAAGGCCTCCGGCTCGTAGATATTCGCCTGCAAGGCCAAGCGAGCCACTTGACGGTGCAGGACGGTAGCGGTGATGTCGGCGTTGTAGGGTGCCGTCTGTCCGAAACCGGTCAAGCCGCTCTTGGTCGTCAATCGCACCAGCGTGACTTGCGGCAAGGTGAAGGTTTCGACGCGAACGATCTCGAGTCCTTCCGGCGGCTTGCGTGTGGCGATCACATTGGGCGGATCGGCCGCGGCGTCCTGGGCACACGCGGGGCGAAACCCGCACATCGCGCCCAAGCCGAATGCCGAAAGCCCCGCCAAGCACTCACGTCTCGATAACCGAAAGTTATGGCGCATCACCGAACTCTCCTCGAAACAATGTCGTCGGCTTCCGCGCAGGAACGGTGCCGTTGCCGCGATCGACGATTACAGTGAGCGAACGAACTCACACAAGTCGTGCAACTCTTGATCGGTGAGCGACTCGATATCGCCACCGCGGGCGCCGTGTTTTCCCTCGCGAATCAGTTCTTCGACGGTCAGGTAGTGTCCGTCGTGCATGTAGGGGGCCGTCCGCCACACCTCGATCAGCGTCGGCGTGTCGAACTCGACGGCCCGATCGTACTTACCTTGCGAGCCGACGTTGTGCATCCGTTGATCGGTGTAATACGGTCCATGATGGCAGTGATAGCAGCCCACGCGTTCGCTGAAAAACAGGGCTTTTCCCCTCTCGGCAGCCTCGCTGAGTTTCCCGTTCACCAGGTACGGACTGGGCACCGGTCGAAGCGAGCGCAGATACGCATCGATCGCTTGGGCGTCTTCTTCCGGCCGGACGGCGAACTGAATGTGCTTGATTCCCGACCGGACAGCTTCTTCCGCAGTCGCCCGCACGCCTTCCCACATCGAAGGCGGCGTCTCGTGTGCAAAAAGCAAACTCTTGTTGTTCTTCGGCGTGCCGATGCCGTCGTTGAGCAAATCCCAATTCAGCCCGTCGACCCGGGCGTCGGGATGACAGCTCGCACAACTTTGCCAATGCTGGAAGCAAAGCGCCGCATCATTGAAATACACTTCGCCGCGTCGCTCGATCGTCCACTCGGGTGTGGGCCCCAATGCGATGTGCGAAAACCGCTCATACGGCGAAGCCGCAAGATCGACCACCGCCAGCACGTCGCTGTAATACACGGCGACGAACACGCGGTTGCCCACGATCGCCAGTCCGCGGGCGCCCTTGATCGGCGGCTTGTCGCCCGATTCCAACGTGTACGCGTACAGCGGTCCGCCGCTTAAGGCCATCCGCTGTTTGAGCCCCACCAAGAACGACAAGTCGTTGGGAACGTCCGAGGCGACGAACGATGCCCGCGTGCCGTCGTACTCGATCGTGGCCGCCGCGGGGTCCGTCGGTAAAGCGGCGAGCTTTTCCATCATGCCCGGCACGTCGACGACGATCAGTTCGTCGGTCGACGCCGTGGTGATGCACACCTTGCTTCCGTCGGCCGTGCAGGCAACTGCATGCGGAACCGCCGCCCCCAGATCGACATCGTCGAGCAACACCGTGTTGATCGGCTTGCGCGAGGCAGTGTCGATGATCGTCATGGCGTTCGTGTTCATCCAGCCGCGTTCCAACTGCGTGGTCGGCATTTGATACCGCGCCAAGATATGTACGGCGAACACATACTTGCCGTCCGGCGATACCGTGATCCCCCGCAGACCGGTCGTTCCGTTGAGCAATCGGATGTTTCCCGACTCGCCCGATCCAGCATCGATCCAAGTGATCTCGGCCGATACGTCGTAGCTGTCGGCACGATCCAACGGAAGCAGATTCGTCACGTAGACGGTACTTCCATCGGGCGACACCGCCGCCTCGATCGGCTCGCGCACGGCTTTCACGCGCCGGATCGTCGTGCCGCTGTTCAGGTCGATGACGCTCACATCGTTGTCGAAGCGGTTGCACACGAACAGTTTCGTTCCGTCGGGCGTGACCACCAACCCGCCGGGCGTGTGTCCCACGTCGAATCGTCGCAGCACCTTGCCTGTGGCCGCATCGATTTCCACCACGCTTCCATCAGACACGCCGGCCGACACAAATAGTCGTTGCCCCTTCGGCCCCAACGTCATGTCGTTGGGTTGCTCGGGAACCGGAATCTGCTGCACGACCTTCATTTCAGCCGTTGCCAGCACGTCGATCCGGCCGGCATCGGCTTCGAGAATGTACACTCGCATTCCATCGGGTGAGGCGACCACCTCGGTCGGCCCGAGATAATCGGCCGCTTCGACCGCTCCCAACGCAAACGCGGTCCAAACACCACAAAGCGTCCAGCAGACGCACGAGAACAACCGCATCGAACTTCTCCAATCGAGGGTACGAGACGGGCTGGGCAGGCAACCTGATGTGTGAGTGCAGATGGTTTTCAGCCGGTCCTACGGCAATTGAAAGGACATCTGCACCCTTCGGCGGGCAGGACACCAAACGACCTCACCACCCCAATGGCGGGGAATCTGCGTGCCAGTATAAATCGCCCGTGCATCGCTGACAACGAAAAACGCCCAACGACGACACCACCTATTCCCTCTACTTATCCCAGTCCCCCGTTTGCATGGATCGCCCTGGGGCGTTCGCGCTGAATCGGTCGGTCTTTGTCATCGCTCGCAAATGTGATACAACGGCAATCCGATCGGACAAACCAGATCGCCGTCGGATACACCCTCAGGGTGCTCGGCGTGCATACCAAGGACGGATTCTTCGGGTTCTTCAGGGATGAAGCAATTCGCACGCGTGCTGAGACTTGTCTTTCGCCGTCGCCTCGCGCTGGCTTGCGCCATCCTTTCGGCATTGGCGGTCGGCGTGCTGTGGGGCGGCAATATCGGCACCCTGTATCCGGTCGTCGAAGTCGCGTTTCGCGGTACGTCGTTGCATGGATGGATCGATCTGAAGATCGACGAGTGCCGACAGGCGATCGCCGAAGAACGCGCTGCATTGCAAGCATCCGAAAACGCCTCGGCCGATCGGCAATTTCACGAGGCCGAAATCGAACGTCAAACGGCCCTCCTGACGCGGTACGAAACACTGGCCCCCTGGATCAAATCGTACACGCCCGACGATCCATTCTGGGATCTGGTGTTGATCGTCGGACTACTCTTGTTGGGTACCGCCGTGAAGAGCGCGGCGGTGGTCGCGAATTCGGTCATCGTCGCGTGGTTGGCCTATCGGGCTACCTTCGAGCTGCGCCAACGGTTCTTCCGCCGCACGCTTCGATTGGATGTCAACCTACTCGACTCCGACGGCACCGCCGACCTGATGAGTCGATTCACGCACGACATGGAACAGGTTCGCGCAGGCATCATGCTTTTGTTCGGCAAACTGGTGCGCGAACCGATGAAAATGGCCGTGTGCCTCACCGGTGCGGCAATCATCTCGTGGCGGTTGTTGCTTGTGGCGCTGTTGGTCGTTCCGCCTGCCGCATTCGCCATACGGTGGCTCAGCCGCATGCTCAAGCGATCGAACCGGCACGCCATGGAAGAAATGGCTCAACTGTACGGCGTGCTGGAAGAAACACTGCGTTCGATCCGTGTCGTGCAGGCATTCACGACCGAACGACGCGAGTCCCGCCGCTTTTTCGAAACCGGCCGCCGCTACCTGCGAATGGGCATGAAGATCGCGCGATACAACGCGCTTTCGCACCCCCTCACCGAAATGCTCGGGATGACGATCATCAGCCTTGCGATCCTCGGCGGCGCGTACATGGTCATGGGACCTTCGGCATCGCGGGCGAGCCTCTCGATGCCCTCGTTGGTGCTGTTCTTCGCCCTGTTGGCCGGTGCCGCCGACCCGATTCGCAAATTGTCCGACGTGTTCGTCGGCTTGCAGCGAGCCGCGGCGGCGGCGGAACGCATCTACGCCATGTACGATCGCAAACCGCGTATTCGCGACGACCGCCGGGCCGTCGAGATTCCTCGCCACCATCGCGACCTGACGTTCGAAAACGTGACGTTCTCCTACCACCCGGGCCGGCCGGTCTTGCACGACGTGTCCCTTCGCATTCCTTACGGGCGCACGGTCGTTATCGTAGGACCGAGCGGCTGCGGAAAAAGCACGCTGGCGTCGCTCGTTCCGCGATTCGCCGATCCCGATTCGGGCAGCGTACTGCTCGACGGCATTCCGCTCCCCAAAATCCGCCTCAAGAGTCTCCGCCGACAGATCGGCCTCGTCACGCAGGAACCGACCCTGTTCGACGACACGGTGTTCAACAACATCCGCTACGGATCGCCCAATGCCGGCGAAGCCGAAGTGGTCGCCGCCGCCAAGAAAGCACATGCCCACGACTTCATCGTGAACGAGCTGGCCGACGGCTATGCCACGCGGGTCGGGCCGATGGGGAGCAACTTGTCGGGGGGGCAACGCCAACGCATCGCCCTTGCGCGGGCAATCTTGCGGGATCCCGCGATTCTCATCCTCGACGAGGCAACCAGCCAAATCGATATGGAAAGCGAACAGCTCATCCAAGACGCGCTGGAAGAATTCGTGCAAGGGCGAACGACGATCATCATCACCCATCGCTTGGCGGCCGTTTCTCTGGCGGACGTCATCGTCGTCATGCACGACGGCCGCATCCTCGATATGGGCAGTCACGCCGAACTATTGAGTCGGTGCGGCTTCTACCGCCGTCTGCACGCAACCGGACCGGAAGATCTTCGCGCGAGCGCCTGAACGCGCCCCTTCTTCGCTTTGTCGACAATACATCTTCCATGCAAGTTGGGGGACCTGTCCGTGACCTGATCGCGCTCTTTTGGCGTCGAAACCGTATTCCCGCGGTTTTGGCACGGGCTTTGCAATGCTACTAACAACGGATTCAGGCAATGGGCCGAAGACACACCTCCGAGCTTTCCGCCCGACTCCCCATCGGGCGGTCCAGGAACAGAGAAGAGGCTTTTTTCGGAATCCTCGGAGAAGAGGCAAATTTCGGAACATTGGCTGGAGAAGAGGTTAGGGGAACAACTGCGGGAAGGTCCGCTTCTTTCAAGAGTACGCACCACGGTTTTAGGGCCGGAACGCAGTTTGCTCCTAGTGGGGCCGGCACGAAGAGGCCTTTCGGTGATCGAAGAGGCACCGTCGGGACCCCCCAACAACGATGCTCTCCTCTTTACGGACGAGGAACCCTCCCGACGGGTCGGAAGTACCGGCTTCCGAGCAACGACGGCGAGCCAGGATTCGAAGCCCGAACGAATGCTGGCTCGCCTGTTTTATTTTGCTACAGCAAAATCGAACACATGCAGCACAATAACACACCCCCTCAAGGGAGACACAATTTTCATTCGATTGTCGAGGCGAAATTTTTTCAGGGCTTTTTCTCACTCTTCCGACTGTCGGCTTCGACCAACGTAACAGCGGAATCCCCCTAAAAGATGGGGTCGCAAGCCGGCAGGCTTCTCTACGCACGGCAGGCCGGTTCCGAGTATACTTCAATCTTTCACGGATTGCCGTACGCGACTCGAATTGGACGCTTCTTCCGCATTCACCGCCACCTCGATCGCTTTCAACCGGCCGGGTTCTCCCCGACCGCTCCCCCACCGATGGCCGACAGCGCGATTCCGCTTTCCAACACGATTTCCAACGATTGGATCGACGAACCCGGCGTCGTCCGTCCCTTGTTGCGCCTGGCGGCACCGGTGTTGGCCGAGCAGTTCTTGGCGATGTTGGTCGGCTTCTCCGACACGATTCTCACCGGCCACTATCTCGCCAAAGAACAATTGGCGGCCATCACGTTGATGGCCTACGTGCTTTGGATGGTCTACGGACTGTTCAGCATCGTGGCTCTCGGGGCGACGGCGCTCGTCGCCCGCTACTTTGGGGCAGGCAAACCCGGCCTCGCCCGCATGGTCGTTCATCAGTCGTTTCTCGTCGGGACGGTCATCGCCTTATTGGGTTTTGCCGTCGCCGTTCCGTTCGGCGATCATTTCATTGCGCTATTGCAGCTCAAAGGTGAGTCTGCCGCTTCGGCTGTGCGATACTTTCACATCATCTTGCCCGTATTGCCGTGCGTAATGATCAACAGCGTCGTCATCGCTTCGTTGCGTGGGGCGGGCGACATGGTTCGCGGCCTGATCGTGATGGGGATCGTAAACGTCGTCAATATCGCGGTAAGCTGGGTACTCTGCCTTGGCCTTTTCGGACTTCCGACGCTGGGATGGCGAGGCATTGCGCTGGGCACGGCATGCGGCTACGCAACAGGCAGCGTCGTTTCGCTGGGGATCCTCGTTTTCGGCAAGACCGGCTTGTACCTGCGGCTGCGCGACTTTCGCCCCGATATTCGATTGATCCGCAAACTGCTTTGGGTGGGGATTCCCGGCGGCGCCGAAATGGCCACGGTGATCGCTTGCCAGTTGTGGTTTCTTTCGGTGATTAACTCGCTAGGCGACACGGCGGCGGCCGCGCACGGCGTCGCCATCCGAGTCGAATCGCTGGCGTTTCTGCCGGGTGCCGCTTTTCAACTGGCGGCAGCCACGATGGCCGGACAATACCTGGGCGCGAAGATGTTCGACAAAGCCAACCGCAGCGTTTTGGCAGCTTGCGGAATCGGCGGCGGCATCATGCTGATAGGGGCAGCCGTGTTCTTCACGGCGGCGCCGCAACTTGCCACCCTGATCGCCGGCGGAAAAAACGCCGAGGTCGTCCAGACCGCCGCCCCTCTGTTGAGAACAGTCGCCTTGGGCATTCCGGCCTTGGCCTCGGTGATGATCCTAAGCGGCGCCCTGCGAGGTGCCGGTGATACGCGCTGGCCGTTGCTGGTATCGATGTTGGGACTGCTGGGCATTCGCATTCCCCTGGCCTACTGGTTGGCCCTCCCCGAGTTCACGATTCCCTGGCTGGGGCTGACGGTGGCGGCAAAAGGGATGGGCGTGTTGGGCGCTTGGTGCGCAATGGTGATCGACTTGTGGGTGCGAGCGGTCTTGATTTTTCGACGTTTCCAACACGGCGGCTGGAAGCACATCGACTTGTAATCGCCCCCTTTCGGGGCCGCGGACAATCCACTGTTTTCGACAACCTTGCCCCTTTTCACACCCTCGCCGGCGTGTAATATTCGATTGTTTCTCGGCGGGTAGTTCGCACCGTCCGCCGACTCGTGTTCGCCCGGCCACCCTGTTGCCATCGCTCTCTTGCCCATCGATTTTTCATTGCGAATTCGCGCGATTTCCGAGAGCGGTCTACCCCACGTCGGAGCCCCGATACAATGAGCCGCATCGATTCCGATACCAAGCGTTGGACCGTCGCCGACGCGGCCGATCTGTACGAAGTCGCCGCCTGGGGGCAAGGCTACTTCTCGGTCGCTGAAAACGGCCACATCCTGATCCATCCCGATCGACGCTCCGACCGATCGATCGACCTGAAGCACCTGGTCGATCGCCTCCGGAACCGCGGCATCGAACCCCCCGTTCTGTTTCGTTTCAAGGGCATTCTCCGCGACCGCATTCAGCAAATCCATGATTCCTTCGAAAGCGCAATCACGGAACACGGCTACCAAGGCGAGTATCGCCTGATTTATCCCATCAAGGTCAACCAAGAGAGGCAGGTCGTCGAAGAAATCTTGGAATTCGGCTCACAGTACCATTACGGGCTCGAGGCCGGCAGCAAACCCGAACTCTTGGCCGTGATCGCCTTGGCATCCGACGACACGCCCATCGTGTGCAACGGTTTCAAAGACGCCCGCTTCATCGAGACCGCTTTGTTGGCCCAGAAGATGGGCCGACACATTTTCTTGGTCGTCGAAAAATACACCGACCTCTCGTACATCTTGGAGCGATCGAAGCAGCTCGATGTCCGCCCTCAGATCGGCTTTCGCATCAAATTGGCCGCGGTCGGCTCCGGACGATGGCAATCTTCCGGCGGACACCGCTCGAAATTCGGGCTGACGATCAACGAGGCCTTGCGCGGCGCGAAGGAGCTCCAGGAAGCCGGTATGTCCGATTGCCTGAAGTTGCTTCATTTCCACCTCGGCAGCCAGATCACAAACATTCGCTTCATCAAGGCAGGGCTGATCGAGGCCGCCCACGTGTACGCCGAATTGAAGCGGTTGGGAACCGGTCTCGAAATCATGGATGTCGGCGGCGGGTTGGGAGTCGACTACGACGGTTCCCAAACGACGTTCGATTCGAGCATCAATTACACGCTGCAAGAATACGCGAACGACGTCGTCTTCCACATTCAAAACGTGTGCGACGAAGCCGAAGTACCGCATCCGATGATCTTCTCCGAAAGTGGTCGCGCCGTGGTTGCTTACAACAGTGTTTTGGTCTTCAATGTTTTGGGCGTTGCCGAGCGGGGCGAAAATCATCTCCCCAAATCACTTCCCGAAGACGTCGAACAGCCGGTGTTCGACCTGATGGAAACGTACCAGGGCATCCACGACCGGAACCTGTTGGAAAGTTTTCATGACGCCCAGGAAGCGCTCGATCGTGCAATTCACCTTTTCAACAGCGGTTACATGCCGATCGAACAGCGGGCCATGTCCGAGAGCCTGTTCTGGGCGATCTGCCGCAAGATTCGCGCCCGCATGAAACAGCTGGGCCGCATTCCCGAAGAACTTCAGGTTCTTGACTCGTTGCTGAGCGAAATCTATTACTGCAACTTTTCACTCTTTCAATCGTTGCCCGACGCTTGGGCAATCGAGCAACTGTTTCCGATCATGCCCATTCATCGGTTGCACGAGCGTCCCACGCGGTATGCGATATTGGGCGACATCACTTGCGATTCCGACGGCAAGATCGACCGGTTTGTCGATCGTCGCGAGGTGAAGCGTGCCTTGCCGTTGCATGAGTTTCGCGGCGAACCGTATTACTTGGGCGTGTTCCTGATCGGGGCCTACCAAGAGATCCTGGGCGACCTGCACAACTTGTTCGGCGATACACATGCCGTGCACGTCTCGCTCGATGAAGAAGACGGCTCACCCGTCGTCGAAGCACTGATCACCGGCGATACGGTTCGTGACGTGCTCTCGTACGTCGAATTCGATTGTGCCTCGCTTTTGGTGCGTATACGGACGGACGTCGAAAAAGCCATCCGGCAAGGACGCATCGACGATCGCCAAGCAGGGCGCCTGCTGCGGTTTTACCAGTCCGCTCTCGACAGCTACACCTACCTGGAAGACACTATCGACTAACCGGGACGGTCCATTCGGTTCCGGCCCAAGCTTTCCGCCCGACCGGCTTTCGTTCGTCTTTGAGAGTACGGAATCATGCCGCACGTCGCTTCCGAGGGCGTCTCGATCTACTACGAAGCACACGGTCACGGCTCACCGTTTTTGTTTCAGCACGGCTGCGGCGGAGACCATACGCGCGCGCTCGACTTGGCCGAGGGCTTGCCGGGGCTTCGCGTGATCGCGGCCGATGCCCGCGGACACGGTCGATCGGAACTCGGCCCCATCGACGATTTCACATTTCGCACGCTTGCCCGCGACATGCTCGCCGTACTCGATGCCGAGGGGATTTCTCGGGCGACGGTCGGCGGTATTTCGATGGGAGCGGCGATCGCGGTGAGCCTTGCGCTTCTTGCCCCGGAGCGAGTCGCAGGATTGGTGCTATGCCGTCCGTGCTGGCTCCACGAACCGGATCCGCCGCATGCCCGCGTCTTTGCCGAGATCGGACGTCTCATCGAGTCGCACGGCGGTATCGAGGCGGCGAGGTGCTTTCGTGAAAGCCCGACGTATCAAGACATTGCCCGCGAAGCTCCCGATTTGGCCGAATCACTTGCAGGTTTGTGCCTGCAAGAGGGAATCGAACGCACGGCGAAGAAGTTCATCCGCATCGCCCCGCAAACGGTCGTCGACGACCTTGCGACGCTGCGACAGATCGACGTGCCGACACTGGTCCTCGCCACCGAACGCGATCCGGTCCATCCGATTCGCTACGGCGAGCTGCTAGCCCGCGAGATTCCCAATGCGCGGTTGGAAATCATCACACCCAAGCCCGTCGCCCCGGAAAGATACCGCGACGAAGCCCGCGAGGCCATCGGGCGTTTTATCGCCGAATGCATCCGTTTCTAAGTCTTGGGCCTGTTCGACCAGACGCCCACAGAGAAGCCGGGCCGAAGCCCACGATCGGCCGAAATAGAAATCAATCGAAGCAAAAGCAATCGGTGGTCGGGCAATGGTGCATACCGCATTCGCCTTCGGGCGTTCTTTCCACCGGCGGTACGGCTGTTGCCCCACCCGTACCCTCGGGCGACGGGGCGGTTGCCTGCTTTCCCCGCTTTTTCTTGGCGCGTTTGCGGCGAGGCGTCGGCGGTTCTTCTGCGGGCTTTACCGAGCTTTCCCCAGCAACCGAGGCGGTTTGCGAGGTGTTTGCCCCGATTTTCGGCGGCACGTCGACCGCCATCGTCAAACGCACTCGCTCCGTCGTCGCCAGAGGCACACGATGTTCCACGACCCATGCCGTAGGGTCGGCAGCAGCCGCTCGATGCAACCATTCACCGGCCGAAGCGCCGAGGCGTCGGGCCGGTACCGCCCACAAGGCTACGTTGCTTCCGCAAGTGCGAAGCTGTGTTCGCAACCGACTCAACGAAGGCGCTTCGTCGCGATGACCGAAGGGCAGGAACGTAAGACTCTCCAACGGTAACGTGAACAAGGCCTTCCAGCGTTCCAATCCGATCTGATCGAAGGGATCTTCGAACACGATCGTCGGTCCGATGCCGTGCGACCACAGGACTAAAGCATCGAGAAATCGTTCGACGGCGAGCCATCCTTTCCTGCCCGCCGCTCGCGCGTGATCAATCCCCCAAGCCGGTACGAGGTCTCGCCACGGATCGCGGACGAGCATTCGCGGCTGTTGCGGTATCGGATCGCGGGCGTACAGCGTGACCAAATTGCCCGCGGCATCGACCACCGGCCATACCAACATGCCGACCAACCGATCATCTCCGGCCAGGCGTGCACGTTCGACGATCTCACGGCGAATTCCCTGCGCTCGCCACCGGCGAACCAGTTCGTCGCGTAGGGGATACAACCCCAGCGGCAAACGACGCAGCCCCTCGAGGCGACATCCGATGCCGGCAAGAAATTGTCGTGCCTGCGCGGCCGCCGGTGTGTCGGAATGGAGATGATGGTAGCACACGTCGAGAAAGACGGCCTCGGCCGCGCGAATCAAATGGGCCGTGATATGATCGGCATCCAATACGCGTGCAGTCTCTTCAGCGGGAGCGGCAACGACACTGACGGCCACCGAGTGCATCGTCGGCTGCGTCGGCTTTGCAACGTGTTTCGGCGTTTGATCGGGTCGGGACATGATCGGGCCTCCCAGCCGGCACCCGCTCCAGGCCGATCCGCCTGCCAATCGACATGCGGGCCGCCACCACGGACATTCGACGCACGGTTCACGATCTATCTTGTTTGCTCGAGCCATTCCCTGCTGCCCCGCACGACTTCCTCGCAGAACGAGGCGGGTGCCGTCCTGTGTTCCCCGGCTTTCGTAGGAAAAACGCCGCCCGAACCACCATGTTCGGCAGCGCAACCGGAGAAGAGTACCGACTTTTCGCGGCCAAGACCAGAGCGTTTATGCGGCCCAAGACGGCAATGCTGTCGGCGCCTGCATGCCGCAACGATCAGCCGTCTCCTGGACCAATGCGGTACGGAATCGCCGGCAAGACACCGATGGGCGCGACCGTCACGCGAACCGGTGCGCCGTTACCCGGATCACGTTTTCGTGACAGCGAAATCGCGACGATCAAGTTTCCGGCCTGTCCTTGAGCCACCTTTTCCTCATCGGCGTACAGCGTCAATACGGCGTTGGCGTCGGTCATCCGCACGTTTTCGACGGCGATCCCCTCGGGCGGATTCTTCAGCTCAAACTTCAACTCTCCCCCCTGAGGGATGTAGCGAGGCAGCCGCACGATCACTTCCGCCGAACCTCCGCGGGGGATCTCGACCGATCGCGTCACCAGCAGGTTCGGTACCGGTCCTTTCAAGAATCGCCCGGTCGCGTAAACCATCCAGTTTTCGGCAGGCACCAAATGTTGATAGATGAACGCCTGCATCATGTCTTCGGCGGGAACGGCGATGCGGCTGATTTCCTTGCCCGCGATGGTCGCCGTCCCTTCGATTTGCGGGAGATACGGGCGAGGTCGCGGTGAGGGCACCGTCAACGTGACGGGGACCTTGTCGGCACCGGCCGGAATTCTCCCCCCCGCCAGCACGAATCCTTCTCCCCGATGCCGCAAACGCAAATCGATCGGCCCGTCGAAACCATCGCGCCGTACGGCGTAGACCATCACCGGCGCCGGCACTCCGCTGCGGACCGTCAAGCTCGCCGGAGCCAGACGTAGCTCGAAGTCCGGTCGCGGCTTGCTGATCCGCAGCCGGTAAGCGTACTCGGAACCGCCGTGTTGCTGGGTTTCACCGAGTTGCACGTAGTAACGCCCGTCCTCCGGCAGCTCGCACATCACATACGAGTCGGCATGGTGGGTAATCAATCCGAATGCCGGGTCTTTGTAGTCGTCGTTCGCCGCGATCAAGTTGCCTTTCGCGTCGGCAATCCGCACCAGGGAATCGACCGGCGACTCGAGCCGTCGCGCCGTCACCTCGACGACGACCTTTTGTCCTTTCTTTCCATCAAAAGCGAACACGTCCCAATCGCCGGGCACATCGATGCGACCGTTGACGATCTGCCCCAATGGAACAAACTGTGCCTTGTTGTTGGTATTGTTGTTCTCCTGTTCGAATTGTTCGGGCAGCTCGCTCACCAGGAAGGGCACCCGATTCGACGGCACTTTGCCCGCCTTGACTTGCAGGTAGTGAATCCCCGGTTCCATGTCGGCCGTGTCGACCGTCAACGAGTCGACGGGGAGGTTCCAGCCGGTCACGTGCACCTCCAGCTTGCGCCCCTTCGGAGCACCGAGCGGGAAGATATTTGTCACGAACGGCAACTCGCCGACCGAAACGCGGTACACGAAGTCTTCGCGTCCGCGAAAGATCGAATCGCGGATCTCCAGTTCGTATTCGCCGTCCTCGGGCACCTCGAAGAATAGCACGGGATCGGGATGAAAGCGGAAGTCGTCGTCGAATTCGAGCTTGTTGCCGTCGGCATCGTACAGGGTGAGAACCGCCTGGAACCAGCCGGGCACGGCATCGGCCAGATAGGGAATCAACGTGCGGGCTTCAGTGACGACGACCAGCTTTTGCCCTTTTTTCGCCGAAAAGCGATAGCGATCCTTGTCGCCGGGCAGCGTTTGTCCGTTGATGACCACCGGCGTTTCGACTTCGATCGCCCCTTGGTCCATGTTCTTCCCGGGATTGCGGAAATCGTACTCCTCGTGCTCGACGTATTCGGGCAAGACGCCGACCTCGAACACGACGGGATTCGACACCCCTGCCGGCGTAAGGACGCGGAACTCGTGCCTTCCCAACGGCGCATCGGGAGCGGCCGTGATCTCGACGACCAGCGATTCGGCCAACGCCGGATTCTGGTTGCGATTGAAAGTCATCAACTTCTTGCGGATTTCCGCCAGCTCTGCCAGCACCTCGGGCGTTTTCTTTTGATTCTGAAGCTCCTGTGCCCGCATCCGCAGGTCGTTGAACTCTTTTTGCGTCAGGGGGCGTTTGTATTCCACCACCTGGGCTGTCAAACCTTCGCCCGAAAATAGCAGGGTGGCCCCTTCTCTGAAGCGCTGTCCGCCGACGACCACACGGGCCGTTTCTCCACGGCGGACCCCGGCGGGGTACACGTAGGCGATGTGCGGCAAGTTCTGCGGCTGCTGGGCCGCGGCGTCCACGACGCACAATGCCGACACGATCACAGCCGATACGATTCGCCGGACGTTCATTTCCACGCTCCCGCAACTGTCGAACATGTCGTCGAAATCGGTTTTTGCCTGCAACACCGGTGTTGCCGCGGGCGATTCGGGCCGCTGCCGCCCGAAGGAACCGAATCGTCGCGTCCCCAAAATGTCAGGTGATTTCGGTCAGCTTGCCGGCGGTTTTGACGCCTTCGGCGGCCGAGGGAACCAGGGTGATCTTTTCGCCTTCGGGGTTCGGCAAGACGGTGTCCGCCGGAATCCCCAGCAGGTCGTAAATGGTGCCGATGAGGTCGGCCGGATAGACGGGCCGATCCTTGACCTGCATGCCTTTCTCGTCGGATGCCCCAACCACCTGCCCGCCGCGGAAGCCGCCGCCTGCGACCAGCACCGAGAACACATGCCCCCAGTGGCCGCGACCACCGTTCCACGGCGGATCCCACAGAACCTTCGGCGTGCGGCCGAACTCGCCGCAGCACCACACGATCGTGTTGTCCAACAACCCGCGACCGGAAAGATCCTCCAGCAACGTTGCCAGGCCTTGATCCAGTTCGGGCAGCTTGCGCCGCATCGTTTGGAAGTGCTGCTTGTGGGTGTCCCAGCCTTTATAGTTGATGGTGATGTACGGCACGCCTTGTTCCACGAGACGGCGAGCCAGCAAGCACGATTGGCCGAACGTGTTGCGTCCGTAGCGGGTGCGCAAGTCTTCGTCTTCGGTGCTCAGATCGAACACCTTGCCGCTTTCGCCGAGAATCAAGTCGTAGGCCTGTTCTTCGGCCTTGTGCAAGGCTTCCACATGCTCGATGCTGGCGGGCGCCGCGACGTTTCCGAAACTGTTCAGATCGTGTAACAAGTCGCGTCGCGCGCGTTGGCGCTGGGGCGTGATACCTTCGGCCACGACGCCCTCGACGACGAACGGCGTTTTCGCCGGATCGCCGCCGGTCGCAAACGGCTTGTATTTCGGTCCCAGAAAACCGGCTTCCGAGAAACGTCCTTGCGGTTGGGTGACGACGATGTAGGGCGGTATCAACCCGGTATAGCCGTAGTCGTAGCCGCGAAACATGCCGACGACCGCGCCCACGCACGGAAACACACGGCGTCCTCCGGCCTCCCGCCCCGTTTGGACCAGGTACGACGCCGTCTCGTGCGCGTTGACGCCGTGGGTCATACTGCGGATGAGGCTGAACTTATCGGCCTGCTTGGCCAACTGCGGCAAGAGTTCGCCGATGATGATGCCGTCGACGTTCGTCTTGATCGGCGAGGCCAATGCCCCGCAGTAGTCGTAGCCCGCGTCGGGCTTGGGATCGAACGTGTCGAGATGAGATGCCCCTCCCCAAAGCCAAATCTGGATGACCGACTTGGCTTTACCGGCATCGGTGGGGCGCGCCCAGGCGGGGATCCCCCAGCATCCGCCGATGAACATCCCGGCCGAGGCCAACAGGCTTCGCCGGAATAACTCACGCCGACTCAAATGATCCCGATCGCCGGGCATTCCGTTTTCGGGCATCATGATGGAGACCTCCCCTCTTTCAAGACAGGACGACGCCTACTCGCGCGGCCGTCGTGCGGCACCTCGTTCTCTGTCGATCTCGACCGGCCCCGCTGTCGATTATTTTGTATACAGCATACACAGAATACAAGTTGACACCGAACCGAGACGTGCCGCCTGCGCATCGGCTCAGTGGCGACACAAAAACTCGTCCGTGTTGATCAACGCCCAAATCAAATCCTGCGATGCTCGCCAAGCCGCCACCCTGGCAGCCTGGCTGAGCTTGCCGTTTCTCGCCTGGGTTCGAAGGGCAGCCGGCACGTTCTTCTGCGCGTAGTCTCGAATCGCCGCCATCTCTTGCAGCGTGGGATACCGCGACAAAATCGTGAGGTAAATTCGCGTCAAGCGTTCCCGCGGATCTTTCGCGGCGGTCAGCAGTTCGCGAATCTTCGGACCGTTCGTCAACTTTCGCTGAATGTGGCTGGAGTTGAGCCAGTACAGTCGCTGCGAGGCGGTCGGCAGGTTTTTCCGTTCCGATTCCAACCCCGTGTCGCGTGACGGTCGACCGAACATCTCCAGGTAAGAACTGGTAATCGAACCATCGAAAAGCTGGACCGTCCGTAGGTCCTCGGGGATGTACGTGAACGGTTCCGGGATCGGGCTGACGTATTCCTCGCTCGTGCCGGTGATGCTGCAAATCGCGTCGATCAACACCTCGGCGTCCAAGCGCCGCGTGATGTAGTACGCAAAGTTCGCTTCGGCCGTCGGATCGGCCTTCCCCGACGCCGGTATCGACGACTGCTGATACGTTCGCGAGTTCAAGATGAGGCGATACAACTCGACCAGATCGTACCCCGATTCGATGAACTGTTTTTCGAGGTACGCCAACAGGGCGGGATTGCTCGGCGGGTTGTCGTCCCGAATGTCGTCCGGCTCGTGGATGATGCCTCGGCCCAGCAACCGATACCACACGCGGTTGACGATGTTTCGTGCGAACCACGGATTGTCGGGGCGGATGAGCCAATCGGCGAATACCGATCGAGGATCGGTGCCCGGCGGAATCGTCGCCTTCGTCCCGTCGGGGAATCGGGCCTCTTTCAGTCGCGCGGCAATCTCGGGCTCCAGCGACTTCTCGATGTCGAACGAAACGATTTCTTCCTTCCACTCGTCGGTCGATTTGTACTCGATACACGAGAAGAAGACCGACATCGCCTCCCATTGCGCATCGGTCCAAGCCTCGGGCCGCACGCCCATGAACGTCAACGCTACGGCCTGGGCGATCGACTTCGGATCGCGACTCTGCACCGAGCGATAGAAGTTGACCGGCGGTTCACGGAAATTGCTCCCCGAGGCGGTCAGCAACCGGCGGACGAAGTAATCGTACGAGACATTGTCCTCCAACGCCGCATGCACCCATTGCGAATAGGCTTGAACTGCATTCGGCCACAACTTGATGGGAAACTCCGACTTGATCCGCAGCAGGTCGCCCCATTTGAGCGCCCGATAGTCGTCGAACTCGGGACGCTCAAGCAACGCGTCGATCAACTTCGCTCGCTTTTTCGGCGAGGGATCGTCGATGAACCGCTTTGCTTCTTCGGCGGTGGGCAACGTCCCCAACACGTCGAGGTACACCCGTCGCACGAACACGGCATCGGAACACAACGGTGCAGGCTCGATGCCGAGCTCTTTCAGTCGCGTCGAAACGAGCCGGTCGATAGGCGTCGCCGGCACGTCGACATCGATCGCTTCGAAGGGCTCAATCGGTGCCCGGCCGTAGACCGCCCGATCGCTCACATTTCCCAGAACCGCCGCCAGACACGTGAGGGCAAGAAAACCGAATCGCTTCATCGGCTCACACATCCGCAAGAGTTAGGAGGGAAAACAGGAATCGGCCCGGGGAAAACGACCTCTGGGCGGAACACCCCCACCCGAACACACGAATCGGCCGAACCAAGGGAGGGAGCTTCTGCCCAATCCCCCACTCCCTAGTACATCATATTGTCGACAAGGTCGTGGTCGCACGTCGAAAACGCCCCACGCTTCGACAGCGACGGGGGAAAGGACCGCCTCTGCCCTGATCCGCCCGCACAATATTGAACTCCACCGACGACCGCGCGGTCTCGTATCACCCAATCTTTTTTGACTGCTTGTCTAGACAAAAAACAAACCGTTAATTGTCGAGCCGAAACACAAAACCGCGGGCCCCGAATTCGGGACTCGCGGCTTGTGATTCTTCGCTTTCCCCTCGTGGGGGCTCAGCGTCATTCGAGGTTGATATCGAAGGTGTTTTCCTTCGCCTCGACGGTGAAAGTCAATCCCGAGGTGGCTTCGTTGGCATACTTTTCCGGGAGGACGTTTTGGGGTACGGCCCCCGTATCACCCGATTCCTCGGGTGGTACGTACTCTTCCCCCTCGTCACCACCACCGGAACCGGTCGTTGCAACCGGGTTATCGAACTTCGTGACCTTCACTCGGTATCGGCCGGGCATGGCGCCGTCGGTATCGGCGAAGGCCTTGAGACGATAGACGCCCTGATCGTCCGTCTGTCCGACGGCCGGTTTCAGCGCGTTTTCGCCTGTCCCGGG
The DNA here is from genome assembly GCF_054657455.1 of Thermostilla marina. Lineage (NCBI taxonomy): Bacteria > Pseudomonadati > Planctomycetota > Planctomycetia > Pirellulales > Thermoguttaceae > Thermostilla > Thermostilla marina. The sequence continues at coordinate 4,564,234 of NZ_BAAHYR010000001.1, forward strand.
TTCCTCGGGCACGAAGACGACCGTCGCCCCGGGCACCGGCTGCCCTTGGTAAGTCACTTTGCCGGTCACCGGGTAGGTCTTCGGTCGATCGGTACCTTTCGAACATCCCAGAGTGAACGTCAGCATTCCGACAGCACACAGGCCCAATGCCGTGGCAAAGGCGCGATGCGATTTCATCAGCACGTTTTTCCCCTTTCTTTCAGATCGATCACGGGATTTGGACGACCTCGCCGCCGTCCTTGGAACCAAGAGCCCCCCAAACCCCGTAGGGACTCTGCCCGTAACTGGGCTGCGGGGCCGCCAAGTTTCCGGTGTCGATCGTCTCGCGAATAAAGTGGACCGAGCCGTCGGCCATCAAGGCATTCACACCTCCCGGATGGCGGCTGGCAGGCGGAATCACTAGATGATTCTGGTCGCCGTGGTTACTGGCGTCTTCGCTACAAGCCGGGGCATTCGGAGGAAGAACCGTGTTGAAGGCGATTTTCGACGGTTGGCCGTCGGTCCAACGCGTCCCGAAATGTGATTGAACACCGACGCCGGCAGTGAAATACTTGCCGTCGGTCACCGTCAAGCACACGTTCGGCGAGCTGCGCAGCCCCCCAATGCCGATCGCCACGCCCTGAACATGTTCGATTTGTCCGGCGGATACAGTCGTCGGCGATTGGCCCCGCGGGCCGTTTTCCTGGCAAAGCCGTTCGCTCATCGCGATCGTGTTGCTCGAGCCGTCGGTGATATCGGCCATACCATAGTGGTTTTTGTTGGGGAACAAGCCGCGAACGTTTTTCCCGTCGCGAATCGAATCCATGTCGTCGCCCACGCTGAACGCGTAGGAGTTATTCGGACCGCTGCGATCGGGGTATCCGTTATCCGACGGGCACAGGAGCGTATCCGGCGAGTCGTTCCACACCGACCAGCCTTGCCACCCTGCCGGCCCGCCCGGCGGCACGACGTGACCGGTCACGGAACCGTCGGGATCGCCCGCCTGGATCCGATCGTACATGGCTCGCTGCTCGAAGTACGGCAGCAGGGAAACGAATCCGCTGCGCCGCCCGCGGTTGGAACACCAACTGTTCGACGAGCAACCGTTGGTGCCGCCTTTGCGATACGGGAAGACCTTGTTGGAGTCATGGTAGTTATGCAAGGCCAACCCGAGCTGTTTCAGGTTGTTCGTGCACTGACTGCGCCGTGCGGCTTCGCGAGCCGCCTGAACGGCAGGCAACAACAAGGCGATCAAAATGCCGATGATCGCGATCACCACGAGAAGCTCCACCAACGTGAAGCCGCGACGAGAGCCGAACCGAAGGTGAGACATAGCTAGACCTCGCAATCAAGAATTATGAAAATACCTGTGTCTTGAATAATATATCCGCCGCCAGAAGAGCCGCACCACAGAAAGTATAGCGCTCGCTTCCGAGGTCAAGATAAGGTCGCTTCGACGCGTGCGAACACTCGCACCCCGCGTCTTCACCGGGAGTTCTGATCGCAAAAGAAAGTTTTTTAAAATCTTTTTTGCCAGAGACTCCGTTTGCGCACTCGGCACGCGGTTAAGAATCGGTGCGTGGCCTTCGGCGCGGGCATTCCCGGTCCGCTCCGGACCTACTTACCGCGACGGAAGCGATGCGAACGGTCTTTTCGCAGACGACCGCCGCCTTTCCCGGAAAGCGGCGAGGGCACGACCGTCTCGTCTTCCAGCGGTTCGGGCTTCAGATAGTCGTCGGAATAGATCGCACAGCCGATCCCCGTCTCAGCCGGGAGCGGTAATTCGTCCTCCTCCGTTTCCACCTCGGCCGATTCCTGTTCGTGTTGACGTGCGGCCTTGGCTTTTTGGCGGGCGACGACCTTGTCGGCCCCTTTCCAGAAGAAGTGCCCCAACGGACTCGCCAGCAGCGCCGGCAACAGGACCAGATTTCCAAAGGACGAAGCCGTCAGCATCACAAACATCAGCACGCCGAAACGTTGCGTCGGCGAAAACGAGCTGAGGGCGAATGCCGAAAGCCCCAAGCCGATGACGCCCCAGCTCTGGTAGATCGCCCGGGCGCAATCTTCGTAGGCGAACATGATCGAGCCGTAACGGCTCATCCCGCGCTCGCGACCGTGACGGCACCAAATCATGAAGTGGATGGCGTCGTCGACCGTCACCCCCAAGGCGACCGCAGGCGTCATCACCGTACCCACGTCGACGACGATCCCCAGCAAACCCATCGCGCCGAACACGACCGTGATGGGAAACAGGCTCGCCAGCCCCAACAACACCCCCGACGACCAATCGCGCATGAAGAAGATCATCGCCACGCCGATCAAGAGCAGGTCGCCGGCGAATCCCAGAATCAACCCGTCCAGCAGCGAGTGTTGGGCCTTGTAGATCAACGGCACCAATCCCGTGTACGTCGCCGAGATCCCCTCGACGCCCGCCGCACGATATTTCGCCAAGATCGGCTCGACCGCCTGCCGGATGTCGGTCACGTAATCCTCGTAATCCAAGTCGGTCAGTGCGCGGACGCGAGTGCTCACCCGCCACAGTTCGTCGCCGTTCTCCTGCGCCCAATAGTCTGCCAAATCGTCGCGGTGCCGTTGCAGCTGCACGATCCACGTTCGCCGCTCCATGACGCCGGGACGGTTCGGCAGATCACGTGCGAAAGTCGGCGCGGCCAGCACGCTGCCGACATCATCCAATTGGTCGATCGAACGTTGCACCGCCGCCACCAATCGCATCTGTTCGAGCAGGTCGAGCTTGCTCTTTTCGGGATCGATGCGGATGACGACTTCCATCGGCACGAGCGGACCGAGCTTTTCTTCGAGCCAGGCGTAATCGCGAATGATGGTCGATTCGGGCGAAAAGAACCGCATCAGCTTGACCGAAGTCTTCACCTGTCGCGCCCCGTATACGCCCACGGCCATCATCAACAGGCAGGCGGCAATCACCCACCCCGGCCGCCGCAGGACGAAATCGCCGACTTTCCGCCAACCGGCCCATCGCCCCGGGTCGATCGCGCTCGCCCCGCGGGGTTCGGCAATGCGCCGCACCGGCCACAGTTCGAGCATCGAAGGCAAGTAGGTGAGTATGAACACGAAACTGACGACCACCCCCGCCGCTGAAAAAATCCCGAACTGCTTGATGGGCACCAGCTCGGAAATCGACAACGACGCCAAGCCGAAGGCCGTCGTGCCGGTGGCCAAAAACAACGGCAACCACGCCTTCGACGCCGCCTGGTCGGCAGCCCCGACGGTCGGATCGAGTAACCCCTTTTGGGTGTTCGCCCGGACGGCATCCCGATAGTAGTTTGCCAGGTGAATCGCGCCGGAAATGGCCGCCACGTAGACCAGGGCAGGCATCGTCAAAAGAATGGCGTTCATGTGGACGCCCGACAGCCAGACAACAACCAAGCTCAATCCGGCGCTGTACAGCCCGCTGGTGAAGACCATGAAGGTCAACTTCCAGCTTCGCAGGCACCACCAGGCCATCACCAGGCCGATGAAGCCGCACACGCCCGCCAAGCGAAACAACGAACGCTGGCCTTCGATGTCGATGGCCACGTTGTCGACCGGCGGCCCGCCCATGTGGACTTCTTCGCGGGGTATCCCGCTCGACTCGGCCGCGGCGTAAACCGCGTCGATCACGACGTGGAGGAATTTCTGCCGGGCATGCGGATGCGCCCGGTTCCAGCGGGCTTCGGCCTCGGGATCGACGGAAAGCACCAGACAGGTTTGTTTGCCGTCGGCACCGACCATGAACCCCTGAAGCCGTTTGATCGCTTCGTCGCGGGTGAGCCCTTCACGTGCGACCAGCCGATCGACCAGTTGCGTACCGGTGATGGCTTCTTTGAAAAATGTTTCGGACGAGAGCGGTTCCCCCTCGGCGGGAACAAGCCGTGCCGCGATTTCTTCGAGCCGAGAGTCGCCCAACACGCAACCTTCCCAACTGACGAGGATGAACATGTCGCTTTCGAAGTGGCTTCGATACCACTCGAAAATCGACGTCTCCTCGTAACGGTCGGGCAACCAGTTTTTGACGTCGTTCTTGTTGCTGGACAGACTCCGCTCCGTCCCCACCCACATGATCGGGATGAGGAACGAGACGATCGTCAAGATCGTGACGCCGTATCGAGAAAAGAACGTCCGGCGGACGCCGTTTTTCATTTGCCGAGACATAAACTTCCGCTTTTCGATCGACTCTCGGTCGCTGACTCACAACCCCGCACTTAGCGAAGCAGCCGCTGCGTCGCTCCGGCCCCTCGCCGGACCACCCATCGGCGACTATCGCCCCATCCGTGCAAATTGTATACCGCCATCCTTCGACAGACCGTAAAGCCGAGCCGATCGCAGGCGAGCATCATCAATTCGGACAAAGATTATGGCAATCTGCGCTCTCTGGGAAAAACAGAGAGCGCACGTCGCCTTTAATTGGTTCGGCAGGGAACTAGGGACACTCGACCCGGAAGGGCTGCCGCCCGCAAAAGCGTACGGGGCCGAGCCGTACAAAGCGCGTATCCCAACTACCTTAAACCGAAGCACTTCCGGCGACAACCCGCCGTGTGGACGAGCCACCGGCGAGTACACGTGAATCACCCGCCGGAAGGGGCCGTCAGAACGGTTTTTCGCCCCACTCGAAGCCGACGCGACAGAAAGAGAAGGATTCCCGCGATCGCGCCCATCACAAGCATCCACGGCACCCACGCCCAGTTCGCAGGAAGCAGGGGAAAACCGGCTTCTGTTCTGGTCGTACGCGGCCGGATCTCGAGAATGGCCACCGGCAAGGAGGCGCGACCCGATTTCAGGCCGGACATCGCCAAAGCCCCGTTTTCCGGCACGTCGATCCTCACCCGGAGCATATACTGCCCCGGCTCGATCGCCCCGCCATGTGCCTCGTAAAAGCTGCTCAAGTCGATCCGGCTCATGGTTGCCGATCGGGCGGGAAGCAACGTCAGCCGGGTTTTCTCCGCCGGGGCACCCGGGGGAACACGACGGCGATAGACTTGTCCCGTCCGCAAGGAAACAAGTTCCGGAAACCAACCGACCGAATACATGTTCTCGGACCAGTCGGCCCAGTAGACACGAGGTTTCTCCCTCAAATTGGCCACGCAAATCGGTACAGCGAGTGTCTCATCCGGCGACACCCGCAAGACGGGGAGAACGGCAACGCCTTCCGCGGTCTCGGCCGATTCGGTCTCGGGCCAGGGCACGGTGGGCAACGGGTCGGAAACCGTATCGAAGCCGAGTACCGGCGCCGCCCAATGGATGAGGAGAAATCCGAACGAACCGAGTACCGGAACCAGAGGACTCCCCGAAAGAGGACCGAAACGGCGACGAACAGACTTCGTTTCGGCGACGCGCAAACGGTTTCGGATCATCGGCTTTCCTTTCCCGCGAAACGGGAAAACGAGAAAAGCATGCCCCACTTGAGTCGGTTTCACCATGCGCCGGCCGCAAGAGAATCCCTTGCCCGCGATCACGATGAACCGAACTCACTCTTCTCCGATGTTCCAGCGGTGCCTATTGTATGCCCCGATCGCATCTCCGCCAAACATTTTGCGCCATGACACGAAAATTTACCCAAAACACAAAATAGACAGGATCTATCGGGGAGTCTTGATGCACCCCGATCGTACCGCTACCCTTTGAGACACCCGACGGTGATCGACGATTCGAATACGAGATCGATTGCCCGGCCGTGACATTCCCGCTGCGCGAAAGGTTTGCCATGCCGAAACCGACCGATATCGCCCTGAAGAGCGTCGAAACGAACACGGAACGATACGCCTACCGGACGCCCATGAAATTCGGCGGGCGCGTGGTCACCGACGTGGTTCTGCGGAACGTCATCGTCGAAGTCGAAACCCGCGACGGACGCCGCGGGCGCGGCTACGGCTCGATGCCGGTCGGCAATGTGTGGGCCTGGCCGAGCCGCACGGTCGCCGGGGAGCAGACCCTCGCCGCCATGGTTCGCTTCGGAGAACGAATCGTCGAAAAGGCGAACGCATACGCCGGCTCCGGACATCCGCTCGACGTTTGCCTCGAGCTGGCCGCCGAGTACGCCCCCACGGCCGCCGAAATCGAGAGTGAAATGAACCTGGGCGAGACGATGCCCAAGCTCGCCCAACTGGTTGCCGCCAGCCCGTTGGAAGCGGCGATCCACGATGCCTTCGGACGCGCCTTGGATGCGAACGCGTACAATCTTCTGGGGCCTGAATTCGTCGAACGGGACCTCGCGGCGTATCTTTCCGCCGAATTTGCCGGAGAGTATCTCGACCGCTACACGCTTCGGGAACCCAAGCCGCGGATGCCCCTTTATCACCTGGTGGGCGCGTTGGACCCGCTCACCGATGCCGACATTCCTGATCGACTCGACGACGGTCTTCCCGAAACGTTGCCCGAGTGGATCGAAGCGAACGGTTTGACGCACCTGAAGATCAAGCTCAATGGTGACGATCTCGATTGGGACGTCGATCGCGTCTTGGCCATCGACCGCATCACCGCCGAAACGCAGGCCAAGCGAGGCTGCACCGAGTGGTACTACTCGGCCGACTTCAACGAGCGGTGCGAAAACGTCGAGTACGTGCTGGAGTTCTTGCGCCGCATCGAGGCGGCTTCTCCGGCCGCGATGCAACGCCTGCAATACATCGAACAACCGACACACCGCGACCTGAAAGCCAATCCCGAAAACCGGATGCACGAAGCGGCGAAGATCAAGCCGGTGGTGATCGACGAATCGTTGGTCGACTTCGAAAGCCTGTTGCTCAGTCGCGAGCTGGGTTATTCGGGCGTGGCGCTGAAGGCGTGCAAGGGCCACACCGAGGCCCTGCTGATGGGTGCGGCCGCCCAAAAGTTCGGGTTGTTCTTGTGCGTGCAAGATTTGACTTGCCCCGGCTACTCGTTCCTGCATTCGGCGTCGCTCTCCGCCCGCATTCCGGGCGTCGCGGCCATCGAAGGAAACGGCCGTCAATACTGCCCCGCCGCCAACGCCGGTTGGGAAGAGCGCTATCCCGAGATGTTCCGCGTAACCGACGGGACCTTGGGCACGGCCATCCTGAACGGTCCCGGTCTGGGATTCGAACCCATTCGATGGAAATAGAAATCCGACATCGTGCAGTGCACACCGACGAACGGCGATATCATCGCCGTTCTTTTTTTCTCTAATTGAGTGTCGATCGTTGACAACACGCCGGCTTGTGCCTAACATGCCCCTTGTCTTGCGTGGGGCTCATTTCGCGCAAGGCCTACCGAACGGGGATCGCACCCTTTTGTCGTCCAATGTGTCGGCACGCGTTCCTGCGCCGTCATTGGGTGATCGTCCCAGCAGTTCGGAGGTCCTTGCGATGCCGTCTTCCCCCTCTCGAAAAGGCAGCCGCCGTCGATTCTTGAAGCTGTCGGCAGGCACGACCGCGGGCGTGATGCTCGCATCTTCCATTCCGGCCGTTCATGCCGCCGAAGACAACACCATTCGCTTGGGCATCGTCGGTTGCGGCGGGCGCGGCACCGGGGCCGTCGGTAACGCCCTGTCGACCGAAGGCGGCCCCGTCAAGCTGTACGCGATGGGCGACCTGTTCGAAGATCGTCTTGAAGGCAGCCGCACGCGATTGGAAAAACAGTTCGGCGACAAGATCGACGTTCCGCCCGAACGACGGTTCCTGGGCTTCGACGCCTACAAGAAGGTCATCGACTCGTTGCGGCCCGGCGATGTCGTCATCCTCACGACACACTCGGTGTTTCGGCCGCTGCATTTCGAATACGCGGTCGAACGCGGTGTGAACGTGTTCATGGAGAAGTCGTTCGCGGTCGATGCGCCCGCCAATCATCGCCTCGAGGCGGCCGCGAACAAGTCGGTCGAAAAAGGCCTCAAGGTGGGCGTCGGGTTCATGTGGCGACACTCGAAGGCTCGACAAGAGGTCATCAACCGCATTCACGACGGCGCCATCGGCGATCTGCACACGTTGCGAATTTATCGCATGCACGGACCGGTCTTCTGTCCGACGCGGCCGGCCGATATGAACCAGATCGAGTTCCAACTGCGCAACGGTGCACGATTCAACTGGGTGTGCAGTGGATTCTTCATCGATTGGCATTGCCACAACATCGATGTCGCCTGCTGGGCCAAGGGCGATTGGCCCGTCGAAGCACACGGGCTGGCCGGTCGTACCGACGCCCGGGCGGGCAACTTGCTCGACCACTATGCCGTCGAGTACACCTTCGCCGACGGGGCCAAGCTGTACTGTTACTCGCGGCACATGGTCGGATGCTGGTCCACGTATTCCGACTACGCACATGGCACCAAAGGCGCGGCCGTCTTGATGACGAACCTGTCGCAGCCGAAAACGCGCATCTACAACAACCTGCGGATGACCGACGATGCGCTCGTGTGGCGGTACGAAGACCGGGAACCGAATCCGTACGTCGTCGAATGGCAAGAGTTGCTCGATGCCATCCGCCAAGACAAGCCGCACAACGAATCGCAACGCGCGGCGAAGGCGAACATGGTCGCCTTGATGGGCCGCATGGCCGCCCACACGGGGCAATTCGTGACCATCGAGCAGGCCGAACAGTCGACCTTCCAGTACGTGGCCGACATCGACCATCTCACCTTCGACAGCGAACCGCCGATCGTCGAAGGACCGGACGGTATCTATCCCTGCCCCGTCCCTGGGGTGACGAAAGAAATCTAATTGATCCGGAATCGGCGGGCGCATTCGCGGAATGCCCCGGCCGGAATGATTCCCGGGTTGCAATCAAAGGAAGGCAAGCAGCGGACGTGGGTCGCGGAAATGTCCTGCCGAGGATGGGGTTGGCCCACGTCCGCGTTTTTTCTGGCACTCACACTCTTCCGGGTTCCCGACGGCATTGTCTCGCATCCTTGCTTCACGCGCCGTCTCTCCGGGCCGTGATCTGATAGCGTCCCGGGACAACCTCGATTCGGAGGGCGCCGTTTTTGAACGAAGCGGGCACGAGAATGCGGGCCTCGCCCTCGATTCTGTGCACCGTGCACGGAGCGTTCACCCCCGGCAGGCGGAGCGTCATCGGCACGGCCGTCGTTTCGTCGATTTCCACACCCGGCGGAATCGGCTCGCCCCACGGCGGTTTCTCGGCGGGCGGCTCGATGTCGGTGAATTCGGCGTGCGGCATCACCTCCAAATTCCATGTCCGCGGCCCCGTGCGCACGAGAAAATACAGGCCCTTGCCCGCATACTCGACGAACGGCGAGCTCCCGTAACCGATGATCCGTCCCGGATTCTCAGGAATCGGAACGAAGTCGCCTCCGATGTCGCCGGTGTGAACGAAGACGTCGTCGTCTGCCCAGGCCGACAAATCACGCGGCAACGACAATGCCGCGTGGCCGAATCGATCGGCGTCGGCCGCGGTCGTCGAATACGGAATGAACCGCGGCGTCTTCCGAAAGATTTCTCCGGCCACGATGAAGCTCGCCGCCTTGCGGGGCGTGGTGATCAGGCTCAGGTTGTGCGAGCGACTCTTTCCCATGTAGCGGCCTTCGCCGTGCATGTTGTACGTCCACATGCAGGCGATCTGGGCCCCTTGCGAACGAAAGTACTTGGCCAGCGCCGGGTACAGGTAGGTCGACTGGTTGTGCCATGTTTCGTATTCGTACACGATGCGGGCCTTGCGGCCCAAGAATCGAGGGTCGCGCAGCCACCCTTGCCAATCGGCGTTGTCGTACGACTGCTGAATGTACGGTAACAGGTTGCGCTGATGCTGATTCTGGTCGACTTTGCTCAGGTCCTGGCCGGGATACGTAGAAAACGAGACGACCGGCACGGTCGAATCGGCGGCTGCCTGGTAGCCCTCCCAACCTTGGTGAATCGGCCCTTTCGACCAATACAAATTCCAACAAGGCACCGCCGGCACTTTTTGTTCGTACAAGAGCCGATCCATCCGATCGATATACGCCCTCATGGCCGCATAACGAAAACGATTCCAGGTCGTCACCTCACCGGGCGGCAACTGCTGTTCTGCACACCAATCACGGTAAACGGCCGTCGCTTCGGGGTGCGTTCCCGGCAAGGGCGGCTCCTTGGGAAACATCGGCTCGTTGATCAACTCGGCGATAATCCAAGCCGGATTGTGTTTGTACGGCCGGTCGCCGTCGTACGGATTGCGGCGATTGACGAACTGCCGCACGAAGTTCTCGCCCGCCGCAAGATAGTCGGGGCGAACGATCCATTCCCATTTGGTTTCCTGCGCAACCTTCCCGTGGAAGGGTGACTCTTCGACGACGCCGCCCCAATGATTGAACAACGTGAAGTAGATGTAGATTCCGCGTCTGCGGCATTCGGCCATCACGTAGTCGACCATGTCGAGCCATTCATTTTCGACGAGATTGCCCTCGGCGTCGGAGAAGTCAGCGGGGCACAAGTGCGTGCGGATGACGTCGCACCCCATTCGTTCGATTTCGTCGAAGGTGGCGTCGGTGACGGCCTTCCAGTGCTGCGGATCGAACTCGGACCACTTGTTCACGATGCGCATGTACCGTTGATATTCGGCCGACATGCACGCCTGCATGTTCACGCCCCACAAGGCCACCTCGCGCCCGTCCTCGTGGTACAACGTCGCCTTATCGACGTAGAGGCGACGAAACCGCTCATCACCGGGCCGATCGGGAATATCGCCGTACCAATGCGGTCCGCGCGGCAGGATGCGGTCGGCTTCCGCCGCAGCGACGGCGGGCACCACGGCCGCAGCCGAAGCCCACACAACGATGCCCCATAGAACCAGAACCATCCCTCTCATCGAACTGATTTCCTCACCTTCCCGCTCGCGCTTTCGCAAACCGGTGCGAATCGGCGTCGGTCATTTCGCCGCTTGCGATTCGGCCACCCAAAGTCCGCGACTGGTGGCCACGAACAGGGTTCTGTTTGCCGCAACAGCGGTACTGTAGATGGGAGCACCCAGGCGAGTCTTCGCCAGCAGCTCCGTTTCTTTACCCGCTTTGAGTGTGAACAGATAACGGACGTTTCCCAGGTACAACCGACCGTCGGCGACCAGCACGCTGCCCCACGTTTCCGCGCCGGTGTCGTACACCCAATAGACCTCACCGGTGTCGGCGTCGAGACAATGGACCTTGCCCGACAGATCGGGAATGTACACCAGGCCGTCGGCGACGGCGGCGGTGGCCAGGGTGCGTTCGATGCCGTCGTAGCGCCACACGCAAGCGGTCTTCGTCACATCGCCCGATTGCGTTGCGTCGATGCAGTGGAGCATTCCTTTTCCGCGGCCGTGGGCGGGATCCTGGCCGATCGCAATGTAAACGCGGTTGTCGTAGAACACCGGTGTCGCGATGACCTGGCTGGGACCGACGTACTGCCCGTCGTTCTTGTTCGTGCTGTATTTTTGTCGCTTGTCGCCCTTGTAGTATTCGACCGGTTCGCCGCCGGGAAAACGATACTCGGGCGGATTGCAGTCGTACTTCCACGCCAACTTGAGCGGCACCGGCTCGTCGGGAATGTTTGTGAGGGCTTCGAACGCATAGCAAAAGCCGTCACCGCCGCCTAGAAACACGAGCTTCCTGCCGTTCACCACGCCCAATGAGGGCGACGACCACTCGGAATGCCAAATCCGCTGCGAAATGCCTTCGTTTTCGTAAGCCAGCAATTTGCCGGTACGCTTGTCGAGGGCAATAAATTCGGGCGCCTTCGGGTTGACGGGATACGAGTGCTTTTCCGGCCACGGGGCACCCGGCGGCCCGCCCACCCCGTTCGACGTGTTGGTGTACAACACATCGCCGTCGATCAAAACCGAGCAACTGACCGCATCGTGGGGACAGACACCCAACTCTTCGATCAACGGATAACACCAGATGATGTCGGCATCGTGCTCCTTCAATTCGACGGGCGGTTCACCATGACCGGCCATATACTGCGCCTCGTCGCGAAAGGGGCCGTCATTGCCGTCGGCCAACCCGTTTACGTCGAGACACAAGATTTCGGCCGCACTGCTGACGATATACACGCGATCGCCGTCGACCGTGGGCGAGGAACACACGCCGCAGTTTTGAAGCACGAAATGATGTTCGGCCGGTAAATCGTGGATTCGCTTGGGAATTGCAAGTTGCCAAAGCAGCGAACCGTCCTTTTCGTCGAGACACATCAACACGCCCACGTGACGCGACGAGAACCGATCGTCGTCGAGCGCCTGGCCGTTCGTCCCCACGTACACCCGTCCGTCACACACGGTCGGGTTACCGTATACGTTCGTGCCCAGCTTGGCCGTCCAACGGACGTTTCCCGGTGCGTCGGAGGTTCCCCGGTCGATCGTGATCGGCAATCCGGTTTCGCCGCCGACCATATTGCGTATGGGGTTTCCACCCCATTGCGGCCAATCAGCGGCCGCGGCATAGGATACGGCAACCACAGAAGCGAACCATACAGCGCACGACGCAAGGGCTCTTTGGAAGACGCACATCGGCGGGACTCCATGCGGAAGGGCGAACGAATGAACGGTTGCAGGCGTCTCGGCGCAACGATCTTCGCGCCGGGGGCCGGTTGTCGAGTCGCGGGTATTATAGTCTGCCGCGACGGCCGTCACACGTTTTCGATCGCTTCGATGCGCGCACTGCGTGCCCGATCACCTTGCCGGCACAGGTCGCCGGGCGCTTTGTTTCTAAGAAGCGTCAGAATTCGGCGTTCCCCGGTGTACGGGGGAAGGGAATTACGTCGCGGATGTTTCCCATGCCGGTGATGAACTGTACGGCCCGCTCGAGCCCCAGGCCGAACCCCGAATGCGGCACCGTGCCGAACCGCCGCAAATCGAGATACCACCAGTAATCGTCACGCTTCAGCCCTTGTTCTTCCATGCGACTTTCGAGAACGTCCAGGCGTTCTTCGCGCTGGCTGCCGCCGATGATTTCACCCACTTGCGGCACGAGCACGTCCATCGCACGCACGGTCTTCTCGTCGTCGTTCAACCGCATGTAAAACGGTTTGATCGTCCGCGGATAATCGAACAGGATGACGGGCTTGCGGAAGTGCTTCTCGGTCAGATACCGTTCATGTTCCGATTGCAGATCGTTTCCCCAAGCAACGGGAAACTCGAACGATTCGCCCGACTTCTCGAGGATCGCGATCGCCTCGGTGTACGGCAGCCTGACGAACTCGCTTTCGACGACGCCTTGCAATGTTTCGACGATGCCCTTGGCGATCCAACGGTCGAAGAACTGCATATCCTCTTCGCATTGGGCGAGGACATCGCCGAGGATGCGTTTGAGGAACCGCTCGGCCAGGTCCATGTTGTCGGCCAACTCGAAGAAGGCCGCCTCGGGCTCGACCATCCAAAACTCGGCGAGATGCCGCGTCGTGTTCGAGTTCTCGGCTCGAAAGGTCGGCCCGAAGGTGTAGACCTTACCCAAAGCGCAGGCGTACGTTTCGGCTTCGAGTTGCCCGCTGACGGTCAAGTACGTGGGCTTGCCGAAGAAGTCCTCCTCGCCTTCGGGAATCGGTTTTCCCGGTTCCAGCGTCGTGACGCGGAACATCGCTCCGGCACCTTCGCAGTCGCTGGCGGTGATGATCGGCGTGTGGACGTAGTAGAATCCTTCCTCTTGAAAGAACTGGTGGATGCTGCGGCACACGGTGTTCCGCACGCGGCAGACGGCGCCGAACGTGTTCGTCCGCGGACGCAGATGCGCGATCGTCCGCAAGAACTCGAACGAGTGTCGCTTCTTCTGGAGCGGAAATTTCTCGGGATCGGCCGTGCCGTAAACATGCACGCGAGAGGCCAGAACCTCGGTCTCCTGGCCCTTGCCGGGCGATTCGCGGACGGTCCCTTCGACGGCCAAACTCGCCCCGGTCGTCAAGTGTTTGATTTCCGATTCGTAGTTTTCGAGCGAGGCTTCGGCGATGATCTGGATATTGCCCAAGCAACTACCGTCGTTCAGCTCCAAGAAGCTGAACCCGCCCTTCGAGTCGCGGCGTGTCCGCAGCCATCCTTGAAGCAATACCTCGCGACCGATCGACTCTTTCTTCCTGGCCTGGGCCACCGAGATCTTTTCCATCGACGCATCTCCCGGATCACGCGGACGGAGCGTTTTCCTGATCACCCCCGAGCCGTCACGGGTGCCTCACTCCCCTTGCGCGGCAAGCCAACGCTCGGCATCGAGCGCGGCCATGCAACCGCTGCCTGCGGCCGTGACCGCCTGGCGGTAGTAGTCGTCGGCCACGTCGCCGGCTGCAAACACGCCTTCGACGCTGGTATTCGAGCGAAAAGGCACAGGGCGGACGATGTAGCCCTTCTCGTCCAGCTCGAGCTTTCCTTTGAGAAAATCGGTATTCGGAGTGTGGCCGATCGCCAAGAAGAACCCGCTGATCTCGACCGTCAAGTCCTCTTCACCGACGGTACTCTTCAGCCGCACACCGGTGACGCCGTTTTCGTCGTCGCCGAGCACCTCGTCGACGATGCGGTTCCAAAGGATCTCGATCTTGGGATGGTCGATCGCCCGCTGGGCCATGATTTTCGACGCCCGCAACTGATCCCGGCGATGGATCATATAGACCTTCGAAGCAAATTTGGCCAGATAGTCGGCTTCTTCGACGGCCGAATCGCCGCCGCCGACCACGGCAACAGGCTTGTTGCGGAACCGCGGCAAGGCCCCGTCACACACGGCACACGCACTGACACCTTTGTTCTTGAAACGTTCTTCGGAGGGCAACCCCAAGTAATTCGCCCGGGCGCCGGTGGCGACGATGACCGCCTTGGCCTCGTAGGTATTGCCGTCGGAAGCCTTCAGTTTGAACGGCCGATTCTCGAAATCGACCTCGACGATGTCTTCGGTAATCACCCGCGTCCCGAAGTTGATCGCCTGCTGCCGCATGAGTTCCATCAATTCGGGGCCGCTGACACCTTCTTTTTGGTGAGGCGGCATTACCATGCGGCGATTTTCGTCGATCGCGTCGTCCAGATAGGCCTCGAGATTCCCTTTCGGAAAACCGGGAAAGTTCTCTACCTCGGTCGTCAATGCAAGCTGTCCCAACGGCAGCGTGCCTTTTTGCTGATTTTCGGGGGTTACGGCCCCCTCGAACACGAGGGGTTCAAGTGCCGCGCGAGCACAATAGATTGCCGCAGTCCAACCGGCCGGTCCGCTGCCGATGATGATCACGTTTTCCGCCACGATGACGTGCTCCTTGTATGTCTTCCACCTGGGGATAGGCAAAGTCGATCCCGGAAAGAGTCATTATAGGGCGAGGACGGGGGCCGTCCACCGATCGGTTGCCGCCGACAACGAATCGGGCTATCGTAAAGGCGCGACGGTCGTTACGATCTTTTTCAAGGTCGCCGAAACCGACCGCCGGAATGCGTTTCGTGTGCGATCCGCTCTGCGACGGGCAACTCCTCACAAAGGGCACTTCTATGACCGAGAACGTGGCACTGGTCGTCGTCGTCGCCATCGCGTGCTTAGGACTGGCTTACCTGACTTACGGACGTTTTCTCGCCCGACGACTGTTCCGATTCGATCCGAATCGTCCCACACCCGCGCACACAATGCAGGACGGCATCGATTACGTACCGACTCGACTGCCCGTCTTGTTCGGCCATCACTTTGCCAGCATCGCCGGACTGGGACCGATTTTGGGTCCGGCGATCGCCGTCATTTGGGGCTGGGTGCCCGCCGTGATTTGGGTCGTGCTCGGATGCATCTTCATCGGCGCCTTGCACGACTTGGGCGCGTTGGCGGTCAGCATGCGTCACGAGGGACGCTCGGTGGGCGAAGTCGCCTGTCACGTCATCAACGGTCGGGCAAGAATCCTCTCGCTGTTGATCATCTTCTTCCTCATGGCGTTGGCCATGGGCGCGTTTTGCAATGCCATCGCAAGCCTGTTCGTCAACTTCAACCCCGACGCGATCATTCCCTCGTTCGGGCTGATCGTGGTGGCGATCGTAGTCGGGGTACTCGTCTATCGATTCAAGGCACCGCTGGGACTCACGACCGGCGTGGCACTACTCGTGTTTGCCGGGCTGATCCTGTGGGGCGTCGAACAACCCGTACCCTCGTACGAATGGTTCTGTTCGCCCGAAACGCGGCAAGCACTGGAAACCGCGAAACACGCTCCGGCCGAAGAAGGCGGCCCGACCTTCGAGAAACCCTACGGTGCCGCGGCCGCGATCGAGTATCTGTCGGCAACGGGCAATACGAAAGCCGTCGACGAGCTGGGCTCGCCGAAAGATGCTCACACGGCGTTGGGAAAAGCCAATCTCGCTTGGATCGTCGGCTTGTTGGTGTACGCCTTCTTTGCCTCGGTCCTGCCGGTGTGGCTGCTGTTGCAACCGCGCGATTACATCAACAGCTTTCAGTTGTACTTCGCGTTGTTGACCCTGTCGGTCGGGTTGGTGATCGCCGCGTTCTTGGGCGCCCCTGAAGTACACATCAACGCCCCGGCGTTTCGTCCGAACGTCACGAACGCCCCGCCGATGTTCCCGATCCTGTTTGTGACGATCGCCTGCGGCGCGGTGAGCGGGTTTCATGCCCTGGTTTCCAGCGGCACGACCGTCAAACAACTCAACCGCGAAACCGACGCCTTACCCATCGGCTACGGCGCGATGCTCGTGGAAGGCGTGCTGGCGATCTTGGTGATTGCCGCGTGCATCGCGGGGCTGGGCGCGACCGCCTGGGGTGAAGGAGGATTGTACGCCGACTGGAAAGCCATCGGCGGCGGCCTGGGCGTCAAGCTGAGTGCGGTCGTGCAAGGCGGTGCCGCGTTCCTTTCGCACGTGGGCATCCCCGTGCGGATCGGAACGACCGTACTCGCCGTCACGATTACCGCGTTTGCCATGACCACACTCGACTCGGCAACACGCCTGTTGCGTTTCAACGTCGAAGAGTTGTGTCGGTCGCTAAAGCTGAACTTCCTGGCCAACCGTTACTTCGGTTCGCTCGCGGCCGTGCTGGCAATCGCCTTTTTCGCTCTCACGCCCAACGGGGCGACTTTGTGGACACTATTCGGCTCGACGAATCAACTCCTCGCCGGATTGACACTGCTTACCGTCAGCTTGTACCTGTACCAGCGCAACCGGCCCGTCATCTACACGATCGCACCGATGGTTTTGATGCTGGTGATGGCCGTTTGGGCGATGAGCCTGAAGCTGGTCGAATTCATCAAGAACGGCGATACGCCGATGATCGTCGTCACCGTAACGGTGATGTTCATCGCCGCATGGTTGGTGATCGAGGCCGTCTTGGCGTTCGGCCGAGGCCGGAACCGCCCGGAACCGGAAGAAGCGGGCTCCGCCGTCGAGCCGGAAGCTGTCGGCACCGACGTGTAGACGCCCGCAGCCCAAATCGCATTTATTGCGGACACGCCGTTGCCCGACTCTTCTTCGGCTTCGATCGACCGATGAGCCGAAGGCGGTGGGCATGATCAAGCGATTATGCGTCGCTTCTCTTCGCGCCGGGAAACTTCTACCGACGCAGCGCCCGTTGCATGGCGGCGCCCATGTCGGCAGGGCTTTCGGCAACCTCGATCCCCGCAGCCTGAAGCGCGGCAATCTTGTCGGCAGCGGTGCCTTTGCCGCCGGTGATGACGGCACCGGCATGCCCCATCCGCTTCCCCGGCGGTGCGGTCCGCCCGGCAATGAAGGCCGCTACCGGCTTGGAAAAGTTTTCCTTGATGAATGCGGCGGCTTCTTCTTCGGCCGTCCCCCCGATTTCGCCGATCATCAGCACGCCTTCGGTTTGCGGATCGTCGGCAAACAACTTCAACAAATCGATGAACGTAGATCCGACGATCGGGTCGCCGCCCAACCCGACGCACGTCGATTGTCCCAGCCCCAAGTTGCTTAGTTGCCACACGGCCTCGTAGGTCAACGTTCCCGATCGGCTGATGACGCCGATGGAACCTTTCTTGTGAATATAGCCCGGCATGATGCCGATTTTGCATTCTTCTGGAGTGATGATGCCCGGACAGTTCGGGCCGATCAAGCGGGCTCCCGCATGTTTCACCTTGCTGATCGCCCTCGCCATATCGAGGACGGGAATCCCTTCGGTAATGGCGACGATCACGCGGATCCCGGCGTCGGCGGCCTCCTCGATCGCATCCGCGGCGAACGGGGGCGGCACGAAGATCATCGTGGCGTCGGCCCCGGTCTTCTCGACGGCCTCGGCCACCGTGTCGAAGACGGGAATACCTTCCATGTCGGTTCCGCCCTTGCCGGGAGTCACGCCGCCGACGATGTTCGTGCCGTATTCTCGGCAATGGCGTGTATGGAACCAACCGGCCTTCCCGGTAATCCCTTGGCAAATGACCTTCGTATTCGCGTCGACAAGAATACTCATGTTCGCCTTCCAAGTCGCTTCGAAGATGGATGGATCGCCCCACCGGCGGCAATGCGTCGAAGTTTCGATCAGCCGGCTGCGGCCACGACCTTTTTCGCGGCGTCGGTGAGGTCGTCGGCGGTGATGATTTCGAGTCCGCTTTTCGCAAGGATTTCCTTACCCTGTTCGACCTCGGTTCCTTCCAGGCGAACGACCAGCGGCACGTGGAAGCCCACCGACTTGTACGCCGCAGTGATCGCCTCGGCAATCGTCGTACAACGCATGATGCCGCCGAAGATGTTCACCAACACGGCCTTGACGTTTTCATCTTCCAACAAGATGCGGAACGCCTCGGTGACCTGGTCGACGTCGGCGCCGCCCCCCACGTCGAGAAAGTTGGCCGGCTCGCCGCCGTGCAACTTGATCAGGTCCATCGTGCTCATGGCCAAACCGGCCCCGTTGACCAGACACCCGATGCTGCCGTCGAGTTTCACGTAGCTGAGACCGGCTTTCTGCGCCCGCACCTCGGCAGGTTCTTCCTCCGCCAAGTCACGCAGTTCCTGCAACTCCGGATGTCGGAACAGCGCGTTGTCGTCAAAATTGATCTTCGCGTCGAGCGCCGACAACTTGCCGTCGGTGGTGACTACCGCCGGATTGATCTCGACCAGGCTGCAATCCTTCTCCAAGAAAAGCCTCGCCAGGGCGGTCATAAACCTCACAGCCGACTTAGCGGCGTCGCCGGTCAGCCCGAGCTTCCAAGCCAGCTTGCGGGCTTGATAAGGCCGCAAACCGACGAAGACGCTGAACGGTTCTTGGATGATCGCCCGGGGATTCTCGGCGGCGACCTTTTCGATCTCCATGCCGCCTTCTTGCGAGGCGATGAACACGGGGCAACCGCGCGACCGATCAACGACGATCCCCAAGTACAATTCGCGTTCGATCCGACAGCCTTCTTCGATCAACAGGCGATTGACGACACGTCCGGCTTCGCCGGTTTGGATCGTCACCAACGTGTTCCCCAGCATGCGGGAAGCGGCCTCTTCCGCCTCGGCGTCGTTCCGAACCAACTGGACACCGTGTTGTTCGGGAATTTCGCGGAAGGTTCCCTTGCCGCGTCCTCCGGCATGGATCTGCGCCTTGACGACGGCGAGTTCGCCGCCCAACTCGACGAAGGCCTCGGCCGCAGCAGTCGGCGAATCGACGACTTTTCCTTGCGGCACGGCGACACCATATTGCCGAAACAATTCCTTCGCTTGGTATTCGTGGATCTTCATGCAAACTCCACCGGCGCAAAATAAAAAACGTGTCGATCGAACGGGGGCAACGCGTTGCAACCGTCCCTCGCGTTGCAATACTCGGCGGTGATTCGCCCCCCAGCCAAGCGACGTCGGCTGCGAATCGTCACCGAGGGTACTTCGGCAACAGCTTCTTGAACTCCCGCCACGACCGCGTGTTGGCGACGTCGTCTTTGGTCAACCCGGCCCGCCGGGCTTGCCGAATTCCGCAGATCATGTGATCCAGCCGATTTATGTTATGTGCGTCTGTCGAAATTGCAATAGGAATGCCGTATTGTTTCGCCGCCGCTAAATGAACATCGTTCAAATCAAGACGTCGCGGATGAGCGTTCAGCTCGAGCAGTTTCTTGTGCTCGGCCGCCGCCGCAAAGACGGCGTCCATATCAATCGCGTACGGATCGCGTTCCAGCAGCAATCGACCGGTCGGATGGGCGATCGCGCAGACTGCCGGATGCGCCAAGGCGTCGACGACCCGCTTCGTGATGCGGTCTCGCGACTGCGATTGCCCGAAATGGACGCTCGCGACCACCCAATCGGCCTGGGCCAACACGTCGTCGGGCAGATCCAACGGGCCGTCTTCCAAGATGTCGACTTCGACACCTTTGAGAACACGAATTCCCTTCACCTTGGCGTTGATTCGGTCGATCTCTTCCCACTGTTTCAGCAGGCGGTCGGCGTCGAGACCGCCCGCGATCGTAACCCGTTTCGAGTGATCGGTAATGGCGATGTACTCGTATCCGTGCGACTTGGCCGCATCGACCATGGCTTCGATCGAATCGGCGCCGTCGCTCCAGTCGGTGTGCATGTGGAGATCGCCGCGAATATCGTCCAGCTCGATGAGTTCCGGCAACGTGCCTTCGGCGGCCCACTCGAATTCGCGGCGTCCTTCCCGCAATTCCGGCGGAATCCACGGCAGATCGAGCGCGGCGTACACGTCGGCCTCCTCGGCCCCGGCGATCCGCTTTTCACCGCGGAACACGCCGTATTCGTTGATCTTCAAGCCGCGATCTTTCGCCATGCCGCGCAAAATGACATTGTGCTCTTTCGAGCCGGTGAAATACTGCAAGGCTGCGCCGAACGACTCGGCGGGTACGACGCGCAAGTCCACTTGAATGCCGTCCACCAGCCGCACGGACATTTTCGTATCACCGCGCAGCAAGACTTCGTCGATGCGCGCATACTCGGCAAAGCGATCCATGACCGCCGCGGGATCGGAGGAATCGACGAGAAAATCGAGGTCGCCGACCGTCTCCCGACAGCGACGATAGCTGCCGGCCGGCTCCAAACGCTCGACGGCCGGACACGATTCCAAATGCGTCAGGATTTCCTGCACGTATTTGTCGGCAAAATACCAAAGCGTGCGTTCATCGGCCGAGGCGGCGATCGCAATGCCTTTGAGGATCGATTCCTCGGTCTTCGCTCCAAACCCTTTGAGCTTGCGAATCTGCCGGCTCCGGCACGCTTCGGCCAATTCGTCGAGCGACGTAATGTTCAATTCTCGAAACAAGACGGCCGCCCGCTTCGGTCCCAATCCCGGCACGCGGAGCATGGCCAGCACGCTTTCGGGGATCTCGGCTTTCAGCTCTTCCAACTGCGGGAGGGAGCCGGTTTCGAGCAGCGTGTGAATCTTTTCGGCAAGATCTTTTCCAATACCGGGCAAATCGGTCAGCGCGCGAACGGGGTCGGCTGCGATGGCTCCGATTTCTTCGGGCAATTCGGCGATCGTGCGAGCGGCATTACGATAGGCCCGCACGCGGAAAGGGTTCTCGCCTCGAAACTCGAGCAAATCGGCAAGTTCCTCGAAGACGGCGGCGATATCGGTGTTCGTCACGTTCGTCGATCCTCATGAGCTTCCGGAGCGTGCCGGTCTCCCACTCCTGCCCAGGCCGCCGGCACGATGTCGCGTGAATTGTATTCGAGCCGAAAAGATCACGCGTGCAGCTCGACGATGTCCTTGTCGTGCAACACGTAGTCGCCCTTGACGATCGTACCGTCGTGCACGGCCTCCCCCCAAACCCGCGCGTATTTCAGGTTCTTGGCGATGTCCTTGTGGACCTGTTCGGCCATGTCGAGCACCGTGCTTCCTCGCGGCAGCGTAAACGGCCGGTCCATGTCGGGCTCTTTGGCCTTGGGCTCTTTCGAATACACGCGGACGACATCGAGCGATTCGTAGATGGCCTTACGTAACGGTTCGAGCCCCGTACCTTCCTTTGCCGAGATGACGAACTCGGGAAACTCGAAATCGGCGACCTCGTGCAACAACTCGAGCCGATCGGCAGCCTCGTCCCCGTCGATCTTGTTGGGCACCAAGAATGTCTTGGTGTACGACAGGCCGACGTCCTCCTCGCTCAGCGACGACGAGGCCGCCAGACGCGTTTTCGTCGTGTTCAATTTCTCGACCACCTCGAGACATTGCTCGATGCCTTCATCGGCCCCCAAATCGACCATCAGCAAGGCCAGGTCGGCACCGCGAATGATGCCGTGCATGAACGATTCCATGAAGTCGCGCGTGATCGGGGGCGTATCGACCAATTGGACGAACACGTCTTCCCAAGGCATCATGCCCGGGGTGGGTAATTTGGTCGTGAACGGATAGGGAGCGACCTCGGGAGTCGCCCGCGTCAACGTCGTGAGCAGCTGACTCTTGCCGGCATTCGGTCCCCCCAGTAAAACGACCGTGCCCGCCCCTTGTCGAGGAATGCGAATCCCGCGGCTGCGCCGTCCCGAGCTCTTTTCGACCTGAAGCGCCTTCTTCGTTTCACTGATCTTGCGTTTCAGGTCGGCTTGAAGATGGTCGGTTCCCTTGTGCTTGGGAATCTCTTGGAGCATGATCTGGAGCCACTTGAGCTCCTCTTCCAGGGTCGCCGCACGACGATACTCCTGTTCGGCCTTGAGATATTGCGCTGTCAGGTTTGCTGGCATGGCGTTCGAATCGCGTCGTCCGTCATCCTAACCCCGGATTAGTCGTGCTCGTGCAAGCCGCCGCTGCTCCCGGCGGGGCTGCTTTCCCGTCTTCATGCAGTCTAGCCGACGCAGGGCGAATCGACTAGTCGCGCGCCCCTGCCCGACGACGTGCGTACACGACAAGAAACGGCAAGCGGCAAGGCCGCTGCAACCTTGCCGCTTCGAGATATCGGTAGAGTCGCACGCGATCGGTGGCGGATCACGGACGGCGAATCTGCACGACCGGCGGTTCGTAGATCTCGGGGGTCTGCTCCGACGGGCCGAAGTAAGGAATCGGGGCTTCGTACGAGGCCTGGCGGAACTGCGGGCCGACCAGCTCCACGCCGGTCTCTTCGGCCTTGGTTCCCTCTTCCTTTTTCGGTTCGGCAGGCTCCTCGACGGAAGGTTTCAGCCGCATGTCGACGTCGCCTGTGCCCTCATACGTCGAAGGGGCGGGAGACGGCGTTCCCGAGGGCAATGCGTTCATCGGCAACGTGGGAACGGTCGATGCCGGATCGCTCACACCGCTCGCGCACGAAGAACACCCCGAACTCGCCGCGAACGAACTTCCGACCACGCCGGCCGTTCCACACGACGTGCACGCGGCCGTGTCGCACGGCGAAGGACAAGCGACGGGACAGCTCGTCGCCACCGGTACGGTCACGACCGGCCGCCGGAAGACATTCCGAATCCGCTCGAACAAGCCGGGACGTTGCTCGACGACGATCGTCGGTGCGCACGTACTACAACTGCTCGTCGAACCGTAGTAGCTGGTGTACGGCGTATAGTAGGTCGTAACCAGCGTCCGCGATCGCCAGAAAGGACGCCACGACCACCGCGACTGCGGACGGTATGCCACGATCTGCACCGGCTGAACCGGAGTATACGTAACCGGGCGATATGCCGTGTAGCTTGTCGCGGGCACGTAGGCCGCCGTATACGGCGTGTAGGCAGCCGTGTACGTCGTACCGGCGACCGGCATGTACGTCGCATACGATGCCGAATAGGTGGTCGCCGAATCCCCGCCGAACAAACGGCTCAAGCACCCTTGCGCCCACGCGTCGCGGCTCTGCCCGATACACGCCGCGAGCACAAGCACCGCGAATCCGCTTCGCACAACCGCGTTCCGCATCATTCCACTCCTCGTCAGGTCGAGTTTCATCGGCACGTCACCGTCGTCGAAAGAAAGGGGTTCGTGGCACTCCGGGGAGCGCACCACGATACATCCCTCGAAAAAGTATAGCCCACCGCCGGGCGACTGTAGCCAAAATTCAACAGATTCCGTCGTTCCGTTTGGGGCAACTTTTCCGGCAAGGCCGACTCTTCCGTCAAATTTGTCCGGTTAGGTCGTCCCGGCAAAATCCGCGAGCAAGTCGCCGCCGCGTCGGCAAGTGTTCGTACGCCCAAACATATTCATTTGTTCACATACCTTTTTTGAGCCGGACGGCACAACGGCGACCGATAACCGGCGTTGAAGCACGCAAACGCGGCGGAAAAGCGATCCGACGCAAGATCATTCGAGCGCGTTTTGCCCCAAACGATGGCGTCGAACTTCGTACAGGTCGTAGAGATCGAACATGATTTCCCGCAGATTGCCGCCGTGACGATCGAACGCGGCATCGACGTCGGCCGGTTCGATCAGATTCGGGGCTTCGTGCGACTGTTGCAGATGCGCGACGATCCGGCGTGCTTGTTCCCGGTCGGGGCGGGTTCGATACAGCACGGGCAATCCCAAAGGGCGGTGGCCGGTCACGAACAAGCCGCACCGCCGCATTCGGGTCCACACTCGAAGCGATCGACGCAGGACGGCCGAAAGCTGCTCGAAACCGTCGACGACCATGACCGCTCCCGGTACGGCCTTCGCAAACGTGCGGCGCGGCAACCGATTCGCAGCCTGATGCAATTCGATGAACACGACCGACTTGTGGCGTTCGGTCAAACGGCGAGCGAACTCGCCGGTAAAGGCCGATTTCCCCGTGCCGTGCGGTCCGACGATCGAACCTCGGCATCGTAGCGCGAAAAAACGCTCGATCAGGCAGTCCAGGTCGACATCCGGCGGCGGTAGATACTCGATCGCGCCCGGACGCACCAACCGGGCAACGAACGGATTCTCGATCGGACCGACTGAATCGGGCATCAACGAACCTTCACTCGCGCCCGGGCCACGCCGCCCAGCCGAAACGGTATCTCGACGAGTTCGTCGCGCCCGTCGGTCAAGAATACTCGAACACGCACGCACCATTGCACGCGCACGATGAGCCCTTCGTAACTCAGCGGACTGGCAGGCAACTCGGTTTCAAACCGCACGGGACGACGCGGATCGATCCAGTCCCCCTGCTCGCTCGACCAGCGTCGAAAATGATGGACGTGCAGGTCCTGGTCTCCCTTGCCGTCGGTGTACCACAACACCGAAAGCTCGACGGCGCGAATTTCGCTGCGGCGTACATCGCGGAGGACGAACTCACCCGAGAGCACATCCCCGGGTTCGTATCGCACCTTGCGACCGTCCAAGCGGATATCGATCGACACGGAACTCATGGCCGCACCTGTGGCGAAACGTCGAGCGAAGCCGAATTGTGAATCTCGTTTGCCGCAGGAAAGGCCGCCTCGCGTCGTACGGCCTGCCGGGTCAACTGCACGCGCACCGGACGCACGATCAGCGGTGCCGCCCGCTCGATCGGCGGCCAGCCGTCCGCCTCGATCCGCACCACCAGCCGCCATCGCACCTCGTTGTGTTCCGATTTGAACGAGTGCATCGCCCGCTCGGGGATTTCGATTTCACACTCGCACTCGTAAGGAACCGCGTTGAGAATCGCGAACTTCTCGTGACGGGCAATCGTCTCACGAAACACGCGCCGCGACTCCCGCCGGGTGTTCGTGCCGTGCTCGAAGGTCGCCTCTTCTTCGCATTCCAGAAACACCTCGAAGCGTTTGACTTGCAGGGCGCCCGCTTGCTTGACGAACACGCGATAGCGTTCACCGGGAAGCAACGGATAGTCCGAGGTTTCCACGATCGTCGGCCCGATACCGACCGTCGAAAAAGCCTGGCGCAGCATCTGCATGATCAGGTACACGCCGACACACAACGCCAGCAGCCAGAACAGCGTCGTTCCCCAACTCCACGTCGCGGTATACCCGAACTGCCAATTGATCAAAAAGGCAACCAGTACGATGCCGTTCCAGAATCCCGCGGCCGCAAGCCAGGGAAGCACGCGCCGCACCGGTGACGCGTTCGTCGGCAGTCGATATGCCAAGCGTTCACCGGGCGTCTCGACTTGGGCGGGGATAGGCGGCACGCCGGGCCAATCGCGGGCATCGCGTCGGCCCTCTCGTTTGCCGATCGGCAAGGGGGTCGGGCGTTCGACGGCCAGCCTTTCAGTCGACTTACCCCAGGTCCACCACATGTAGATCAGGCCGCCGCTGCCGATCAAGAACAGCGAAACCGGCACCAATAACACGGCCCAAAACCACCAGCGATACCCGCGAACGAGAATCACCTCTTCGGGGTTTTCCGGATTGTACCAGCACGGAACGGCACGGCTCTCGTCGATGGGAAACTGAGCCAGCACTTCTTTGATCGCGTCGCGGTCGGTCGTATAACCGTTTCCGCGCACGGTGTGAATGTCGTACGTCCAGCGTTGGAGCACCCGATCGCCCGCGTCGTATTCGATCAGGATTTCGGGCCGATAAAGCAGCATCCCGTCGCGTCGAGTTTGTCCGATCCGTCGATCGAGGACGTGCGCTTCGCCGCGTTCGAAGCGGTTGTTGGCCCGAAACTCGGGCAAGATGAGCATCGACAAGACAGCCCACGAGCCGGCGATTCCCACGACCGTCAGCAACGCGAACAAACCGCCTTCCCAGGCGGCAGCCAACTGTTTCGACGTCGAGCGCCGGTGTCCGCGTTTCTTGGCAAACAGTCGCAGCCTGGGCGCCAAGGCGACACCCTCCGTATCCGGAAAACACGATTGATTTCGAGGCCTTACCGTCGCCGGGCGAACGTGTCACCCGTCGGTAAACTTCTTCGGTCGCAACCGGCGAGCGTGACTGAACTCTTCACGAGTCGGCCGAAAAACGACCCGCATACCGTTTTCGGTCACACCTTTACTGGCGCGGTAGAAACCGATTTTCTCCAGCGCCTCGTACACCTCCTCCAACGTCTTCTGCCCGAAGTTCGCAATACTCAGCAAATCTTTCGGCTCGCGTTGAAGTAACTGCCCGACGGTAACGATCCCTTTTTCTTCCAAACAATTCGTCGTGCGGACGGACAAGTCCATCTCGGCGGTGCTCATGGCGAGCTTCTCTTCGAGTTCTCGCTGATACAACGCCGCCTGACTGACGGGGATACGCGAACCCATCGGTACCCTCCTTGGCAAGACTGGAGACAACACGATACAGCGCAAGACCGGGCGGACGGCCGACCTCGGCTCGCCCCATTGCCCCCGACGCGTTGCCGAACTCACGCCGCAATCCCGTACTTCAAAAGGACATACAGCAATGATCGCAAAAGGATTGCGCCCGCGCACGGCAACCGGCAATATCCCAGCAATATACCAGAAACGCCGGAAAACGGGTAGTAAATTCCGGGCCACCCCCACAACAGGGGACGGAACAGTCGGCGTCTTGCCCGGAAAACATCACCCCCCCAACTTGGCGGCGATCTTGGCCGCTTCCAGCGTGTTCCGCATCAGCATGGTGATCGTCATGGGACCGACGCCGCCGGGAACCGGGGTGATCTTCCCGGCCACCTCGCACGCGGGTTCGAAATCGACATCACCGACCAGCTTCGCCTTGCCGGAAGCCGTCGTCCCCACCCGATTCACCCCGACGTCGATGACGGTGGCGCCCGGCTTGATCATGTCGGCTGTGACGGCCTTCGGCTTGCCGGCCGCTACGATGAGAATGTCGGCACGTCGCGTATGGGCGGCGATATCTTTCGTGCGCGTGTGGCAGACGGTCACCGTCGCATTGCCCCGTTCGCGCTTCTGCATGAGCATGACCGCGACCGGCTTTCCGACGATGTTGCTGCGCCCGACGACGACCACCTCGGCACCCTCCAGAGGCGTTCCCGAGCGAGCGATCAATTCGACGACGCCCGCAGGTGTGCACGGCGGAAACAATTCCTCGCCGATCAACAACCGCCCGACATTCACCGGATGAAACCCGTCGACATCCTTGTTCGGATCGATCGCGTTGAGCACCTTCGATTCGGAAATGTGTTTGGGCAATGGAAGTTGCACCAAGATCCCGTGCACCGCCGGATCGCCGTTCAACCGGTCGATCAGTTCGAGCAATTCGTCTTCGCCGGTGTCGGCGGCCAAATGGTGATGAAACGACGTCATCCCCAACTCGGCGCACGTGCGATTCTTGGCAGTCACATAAGACACGGAGGCCGGATCGTCCCCCACGAGCACGGTCGCCAGGCCGGGGGTGATACCGACTTCGTCTTTGAGCCGGGACACGGCCTCGGCCAGTTCGCTCCGGATTGCCTTGGCAACTTCTTTCCCGCTGATGATTTCAGCCGCCATCGTGTTCCCTTTTTGTTTCCCGAATCCCGAATTTGCGTGCAACGGCAAACCGTCGAAAAGGCGGGGGGACGCGTCGCTCACTCGTTTGTGCGGTCGACGACTCGGACCGCCGGCGAGAGCATACGATCGACCGCTCATTGTAACCGGCCCATTGCAAGCGCGAACACCGCGCGCCGGGCAGTTCCTCAAGATACGATGCGTTTTCGAGGAGAAACCACAGCCCCGCGAGAAACAGCGAAACGCGACTTGCCGCTTTCACGCATACTGCGAAGGCGACGACTCCGACTCGGGGGTGCGATCCGTCTCGCGCAGCGGCAATACGGCGCGAACAATCGTACCGCGCCCCGGTGCGGAGTCGATCTCGGCGTGTCCGCCGAACGAGGCCGCCCGATCGTAGATTCCGACCACGCCGAAATGACCGACGGGCACGTTTCGCGGATCGAAGCCGCGTCCGTCGTCTCTCACTTCGATCACCAGGTCGTCGTTCACCTGCTCCAATCGCACGACGATTTTCGATGCCCGGGCATGCCGAACCGCGTTATTGACGGCCTCTTGCACAATGCGAAAAACGGCGGTCTCCAACGGCAGCGGCAAACGGTGGAAGCGAGTTTCATTCTCAAACTCGAAGGCGATATCCGGATGACGGGCTGCCGTTTCTTGCAAGAAGTTCTCGATCGCAGGCACCGGACCGCCTTCATCCAAAAGCGCCGGTCGCAATCCACGCACCAAACGACGGGCATCGCCGATCGCCTCGCGCAACAACCGTTCGGCTTGGTCGATCAGTTCGATTCCATCCTCACCGTTCTGGACGGACCGGGCTTGCCACGCCTGAAGATTCATCAACGCCGCAGCCGCCTCTTGCACGAAACCGTCGTGGATCTCGTAGGCCAACATCTGCTGTTCTTGTTCGTGCCGATGAATCAACTCGCGGGCCTCACGTCGCGTTGCCACGGACACCGGCTCTTCGTACTTGCCTTCAAGTTCCCTCGGCGCCACGGCCGACGTCTGCGACTGCCCGCCCGACCAATCGCCGACCAGGTACACGACAGGCACCAAGAGAACCATCGCTTCGAGCGACCACGACGCCTGGAAACGACCGGTCCACGTTCCCCAGAAAAGAATCGACTGGCGGACGGCCAAAACGAAGAACGCAAGGGCAGGCGCCCAGTGCACGCCGCCCTGTCTGCTTCGGCGAACGGCTTTGATCGCCGCCCACATCGCGGCAACACAGCCGGCAAAGATCACCGCCGACTCGGGATTCACCGTGTCCGCCTTTCCCCGGCGTGGATCGCCGGACTTGGGGTCAACCTCCTATCCTCCCCTCGTTGCGGCAACGTCAACGGTGCTGTTCGTCGTGAAGCTTTCCGTCTTGAACGGCACGTCGCCTGGTTCCTCTCCGCGGCCGACGCGCCATCCTTATCGTCATTCAAACATGCCACAGAGAAACTCGGTCGCCGACTTTTCACCAGCCGCCCAAAAAATGAGCAAAAACAGCATACAATCGATCGTATTTGCTGCATGTAGCGACTGATAGGCATTCCCTTCTGTCGGCTAGGCATTTTACCCCACTTCAGACAAAAAGCCAATACCACTAAAGTGGCACATGTCTGCTCGGTGGAAAATGGGAAACCGGTCGATTGCCGAATTCTTGGCCGCTTCGACCGGATGCCCCGTGTTCCTATTCGTGTGGTATGTTTCCAAGACGCAGCAGACATCCCCTCCCAAAAGGTGGGGGCAGCTTTTGAAGCCACAAATTCGCCCAGGGGCAAGGAGTTCGGACCGTGAAAATCACGATGGTTGGGACCGGCTACGTGGGGCTGGTGACCGGAACCTGCTTTGCCGAGACGGGAAACGACGTCGTTTGTGTCGATTGCAATGAAGAAAAGATCGACGCGTTGAATCGCGGCGAGGTTCCCATCTACGAACCGGGACTGGAAGAACTCATTCGGCGAAATGCCGAAGAAGGACGCCTGCGATTCACGACCGACTTGGCCGAGGCGGCCGCTTGGGCCGAACTCGTCTTCTTGGCCGTCGGCACGCCGCCGCAAGACGACGGTTCGGTCGACCTCTCCTATCTCCACGCCGCGGTCGATCAAATCGCACCGCATTTGCGAGAAGATGCCGTCGTGGTCGTCAAAAGCACCGTCCCGGTCGGCACGAATGCCGCGGTGACGGCCCGCTTGCGCGAGTTGACGGGGCGTCAGGTCGATGTCGCCAGTAACCCCGAATTTCTCAAAGAAGGCGCCGCCGTCGACGACTTCATGAAGCCCGATCGGGTCGTCATCGGTGCCCGCCGTGATGCCGTGTTCGAGCGTCTGTGGGAGCTTTACCAACCGTACCTGCGGACGGACAAGCCGATCCTGCACATGACGCCCGAAAGCGCCGAGATGACCAAGTACGCCGCCAATGCCATGCTGGCGACGAAGATCAGCTTCATCAACGAGATCGCCGCGATTTGCGAGCGCACCGGTGCCGACATCAACGACGTTCGGCGCGGCATCGGCCACGACAGCCGCATCGGGTTCGCGTTTCTGTTCCCGGGGGCGGGGTACGGCGGAAGTTGCTTCCCGAAAGACGTTCGCGCCTTGGCGGCCGTCGCCCGCTCGCACGATGTGTCGCCGCGCATCCTCGATTCCGTCCACGAGGTCAACGAATACCAAAAGGGAACGCTCTTACGGAAGATTCGAGAACACTTCGGCGGTGCGCTTTCGGACAAGACGATCGCCGTGTGGGGGCTTTCATTCAAGCCCGCCACCGACGATATCCGCGAGGCGCCCTCGCTGGTGTTGATCGACGGATTGCTGAAACACGGCGCGCAGGTCCGCGTGTATGACCCCGAGGCGATGGACAACGTCCGCAAGCTGTACGGCGAGCGGTTGATCTATTGCGACAGCCGCGACGATGCTCTCGAGGGTGCCGACGCCTTGGCCGTGGTCACCGAGTGGAAGCAATTCGTGCAACCCGACTTCGACGTCATCCGCGAGAAAATGAACAGCCCCGTCATCTTCGACGGCCGCAACTTGTACAATCCCAACCGCATGCGATTGCTGGGATTCACGTACTACAGCATCGGCCGGCCGCCGGTGCGACCGTAGCCGACGAATACCGCCTACCACGAAGCAACAACGCCGCGGGGAACGGTTTCCTCGCGGCGTTTCTTTTCGACTCCGAAAGCAATTTCGAACTCGACGTCACTTTTTGGCAATGTCGTAGACGTACAAATAGTTACCGTGGCGAATGTACAAACGCTTGCCGCAAACGACCGGGTGCGCCCACGACTTGCCGCTTCCTCCCGAAGGAATCTCGAACTGGCTGATCACCGCGTGGCCTTCGGGCGTGGCCTTCACGATACCCAGCTTTCGGTTCTCACTGAACGTGTAGAGCAAGCCTTCGGCCAACGTGGCGGAACCCTTGCCGACGCCGCGTTCCTTGTACTTCGTTTCGCCGGTTTCCCAATCGAGGCACATCCATTCCTGCTTGAAGTTCGCCCCATACAGGTAACCTTCGTACAGGATCACGCCGCCGTGGTGATTGTCGAGTTCTTTGTTTTCCCATACTTGCTCGACGGTCACGTTCTTTCCGTCGACGGTGAGCTTGATCAACTGCGAACCGGCTCCGTACCCGGTACTCACGAACACCTTCCCGTCGTGGAAGATCGGCATCGCCGCATTGACATCGTATTTCGTTTCGTGCGGATGCCGGAACAAGAGATGCCCGGTATCGGCGTCGACGCCCACCACCGCCTTGGCGGTCATCGTGATGACCATCCGCAGACCTTGGTATTCGGCCAGCACGGGCGTCGCGTAACTGGCTTCGTCGCCGTCGGCCGATTCCGACTGCCACACGACCTCGCCGGTCATTTTGTCGAGCGCAACCACGCACGTGTTCGGCCCGCCGGGCGTGCAGATGACCTTGTTCCCGTCGATGAGAACGGATTCGGCCAATGCCCACTTGGGAACCTTTCCTCCGAATTTATCGAGGATGTTCACACTCCAAATCGTTTCGCCGTTCTCCAACTTCAGACACGCCAGGTATCCCGAGGGTCCTTCGAAGTAGACGCGATCGCCGTCGATCACGGGCGTGCCGCGCGAGCCGGGAAAGTTGACCGTCCAGGCTTCGCCGGCCTTCGTCTGCCAAACGATGTTGCCCTCGAGATCGAGGCAGGTGACGACCATATCTTCCTCGATGTTTCCCGCCGTCAAAATGCGGCCTTGGTCGATCGCCACGGTTGCGAAGCCTTCACCGATCCCCTCGGCCGTCCAGAGCAACGGCGGCCCCTCTTCGGGCCATTGGTCGAGCAATCCGGTCTCGGTCGAAATATTGTCCTGATTCGGCCCATGGAAGCGAGGCCAATAACCGTTCGCGGCGGAAGCAGGCGTCCCTTCGCCGGCAGACATCGCCTCGGCAACAGGCGGCTCGGCCGGCGCCGGTTCGGCCTCTTCGTTCGTCTCGGATGCCGGTTGTTGAACCGGTGCCGACGGCTGTGACGGCGCGGCTTCCGACGGGTTGATTTCGTCGGTCGCCTGCGGCTGTTCGGTCGGCTCTGCCGGGCTCTCAGCGGATGCCCCCGAGCTCTCTGCACCTTGATCTTCCGCAGCCGGTTGCGGAACACTTTCGTCGGCCGCCGTCGTTTCGTCTACGGCGGTCGTCGCGGTGTCCCCCTCAGCCCGCGTTTCCGCCGGTTCGGAACCCGACGGTTTCGCGCAACCGATCGCGACCAGTCCGACGGTACACGTCAACACGAACATCCAGGCACGTACGTGTTTCCAAGACATCCATCTTTCCCCCATGAGGTTTCACAATCATTTTCCCCACCGATCGCCGAGGCTCTCGGTATTTCCGTTTCGCAAATTTCGATCCTGCGTCATGCGTCCCTTTCCGCGACGTCTTGTTTGTGGCCGTATTATGATCGGGCCTAGTACCGGATGGAAGCGGCTGACTGTGCTGAAAACCGGCAATCGACGCAGCCGGTTCCGCAATGCGGGTGCAGCCCCCCCGCACGAGCCCACTCGGAATCCCTTACCGGTTTCTCGGCCTTCCCGTACAATCGGTTAGTGAAAAGACATCCCCAAACGGGGACACGGTCCACGAATCAAACTTGTCCTCTATTTGCGGGGCGAAGCGATACCGACGGTCTCGATCGCTCCGGTCAACTCGCCGACACCTCAGCACGCAAAATGACCGAGAGGATCATTCCGGTGCCGCGATCCCGTATCCGCATGTTGATCTGCTTGCTCGTACCGTTGGCAGCCGTTCTCTCCGGCTGTCGGTTCGGTCACGACACGGCGCGCCGCGACGGTCTGCTCCGGGTTGCCGTCAGCGTGCCGCCGCAGGCGTGGTTGGTCAAGAAAATCGGCGGCGATCGCGTCGAGGTCTTTTGCCTGGTCGACTCGGGCGTCAACCCGCACGCATTTCATCCGACCGACGCCCAGATCACCCGCCTGATGCAGGCCGACGTGTTCCTGCCGATCGGCATGCCGTTCGAGCAGGCGCCGTGGTGTCGCTCGTTGCTCGAATCGAACGCGATTCGCGTCGCCGGAGCCCCTGAATGCACTCACGATTCTGAAGAAGCATCCGGCGACCACTCACATGACCACGACCACGGCCCGCATGTGTGGCTCAGCATCGCGTGGTTGAAGGCCGAAGCCGAGCGTCTGGCAGCGCTTTTCGGCGAACTGTCTCCCGCACACGCCGCAGAATTCCGCGCCGCCGCCGAACGAACGATCCGCGAGTTGGACGCCTTGGACGCCGAGTTGCGCGAAAAGCTCGCGCCGCTTCGGGGAGAACGCTTCTTCGTCTATCACCCGGCCTACGGCGCCTTTGCCGAGGAATACGGGCTGATCGAAACGGCCGTCGAGCAAGACGGCAAACCGCCCGACGATCGCACCTTGAGCCGGTTGCAGGAAGAAGCCGCCCAAGCGACACTGAAGGTATTGATCGTGCAACCGCAAATCACGTCGCCCGCGGTCGAGGCGGTAGCGCAATCGGCCCGATTGAAGACGGTTTCGTGCGATCCGTTGGCCGAAGACGTGCCGACGGTATTGCGCACCTTGGCCGACACACTTTCTGCTGCGCGGTCGTCCGGCGGCAGGTGATCGGCCCTTCGTCCGAGAAAACGATTCTTTCGCCCCTTGTCGATCGGCAAACGACGGTGAACGCATCGCAGGCGGTACAATCCGGCGAGCCACGGCCTTCCGAGATCGTGTTGGCCGTCGAAGGGGTGTGGTTTTCGTACATGCAGCGGGGTGAACGGCGCCCGGTGCTGGAGGACGTCTCGTTCACGCTGTCGGCCGACGACTTTCTGGGCGTGATCGGCCCGAACGGGGGCGGGAAAACGACCCTGTTGAAATTGATTCTCGGTCTACTCGTTCCTGACCGCGGCCGCATCACCGTCCTCGGCGGTTCCCCCGCCGAAAACCGGCACCGCGTCGGCTACGTCCCCCAGCACGCGAAAATCGACGACCACGTGCCCGCGACCGTGCTCGACGTCGTGCTCACCGGTCGCGTCGGGCGTTCCCGATGGGGTTTTCGCTACGCCAAGCGGGATCGTGAGATCGCCATGGCCGTGTTGGAACAGACGGGCACGGCCGACCTGGCCGGCCGCCGCCTCGATACGCTGTCGGGCGGACAGCGGCAACGCGTCCTCATCGCCAGGGCGCTCGCCGCCGAGGCCGAAATCCTCCTCCTCGACGAACCGACCGCCGGCATCGACCCCTACGTCGAAGAGAACCTCAACGACCTGCTCCATCAACTAAACCGACGCCTGCCGATCGTCATCGTCAGCCACGACGTCTCGTTCATCTCGACGCACTTGAAACGCGTCGCGTGCCTGAATCGTCGCCTTACCGTCCACCGTGCCGACGAAATCAGCCTCGAGACGTACTCGCACCTCTACCACGATCACGTGCGGGTGGTGGCCCACGATTCCTCGTGTCCGCTGGCCGATCCCGGTTGCGGACACGGTTGCGAGCCCGACACGCACACATCGACCGACCGCCCCGAACCGTCGCCAGGAGAGTCGCCGTGATCGACTTCTTTGCCGACATGACGGTGAACCCGTTCTTGCTGACGGGGCTGCTCGCGGGCATCCTGGCCGCGGTCGCCTGCGGATGCGTCGGTCCGTACGTCGTCACCCGGCGAATTACCTTTCTCAGCGGAGCGATCGCCCATATCGCCGTGGGCGGCGTGGGGGCGGCCTTGTTCCTTTCCCATCGCTTTCCGCAATACTTCGCCTGGTGCGATCCGCTCTACGGAGCCACCGCGGCAGCCCTGATCGCGGCCGTTCTCATCGCCTGGTTGCGGCATCACATGCACGAAGGGACCGATACCCTCATCGGCGCCATGTGGGCGGTGGGCATGGCCGTCGGCGTCCTGCTGAGCAAGTTCACGCCCGGCTATCAAGGCGAGCTGATCGGCTACCTGTTCGGCAGCCTATCGTTCGTTCATTGGCGTCAAATCGTTTGGATCGGATGTTTGGACCTGATCGTGCTGGTCACCGTCCTCTCGTGCCACAAGCGATTGATGGCGGTATGTCTCGATCCGGAACAGGCCGAATTGCAGGGCATCTCGGTGCTGGGAACCAACATGCTCTTGCTGTGCCTGGTCGCGTTGACGGTCATCTGCCTGACGCAGGTGGTGGGTCTGATCTTGGTCATCGCGTTGCTGACGCTTCCGGCGGCGACCGCCGGCCACTATGTGCAAAGCATGAAGCGGCTTATGCTGCTCTCAACCGTCCTGTCACTGGTTCTGACGACGTTGCCTCGCATCGCCGTGTACGGAACGGCCGTCAGTCCCGAAGCGGCGATCGTTCTTTCGGCCGCGGGCGTCTATGTCGTCGGCACGCTGTGGTCGCGCAGGTGAACCGCATCGCGGAATCGCGGCGATCGGAGAACCCTTTAGCTTCACCGACGAAATCGCTTTTTCCGGCACTTTGCATGCTGGAAATCCTGAAAAAATCCCGATTCCTCGACGTGGGTATCCGAACGTAGCGACTGTGCCGCTTGCCGCGAATACCACGCATACACCCGGCTGATCGGGGGAGATGCCGGGGTTTCCTCTCGGCGTATCTCAAGTCCGACCATCCTTACGACCCCACTTTTTCGAAGCCGACGCGCGAAAACTACCCTCTTTCGCCTCTGACACGACCTTTCCTTCCCAAAAAAGGGCCTAGACTATCGCCCGCTATTTTTCCGTCAGGCGCACGAATTGCGATCTATCGTTTCGAGGAAACACGATTCGCGCGATTTCTTTGTGTTCGTGCAATTCGCCCCCCAATCACTCACTCACCTACCCTTTCCAGGAGGTTGACGGATGAGAATCACAGTCGGGAAGAAACTCTACACGCTTTCGGGCGTGCTCGTTGCGGCGTTGGTCGTCGTCGGCGCGCTGGGTTATTGGGCCGTGAGTTCCCCACTCTCTCGACCCAAGAGACGATCATGGTCGAAAAGGTTCCCCTGCTCGATATGGCGATGGAAGCCCGAATCGCCGCCCAAGACCTGGACGCGGCCACCGAGGCCCTGCGATCGGCCCGTGATCCTGCCGAAATCGATACCCTGATGTCGGAAATCGACGATGCCGCCGCGGCCTTCGAGATGTTCTGCACAGCAATCACCGAAGGGACGGACGTCTTCGCGTCGAAGACGGTCGAACGCGGGGAATATGCCGGAAAATCGATGCTCGAGCTGTGGAATACGGAACGAGCGGGAGAGACGATCTATCCTGCGGGCGAGAAAACGGCCGCTGCGGTCCAACGTGCTCAAGAGGCGTTCGCCCAATTGCTCGGTCTTGCCGACCAGATGGCTGTCCTGCAAAAGCAGTACGTCGAACTCGTGGCCAATCCTGCCAAAGAAATGGAAGCCGTCGATCCCTTGACAGACGCGACCTGCGATCAACTGACGGAATTTGCCGAGTCGCACAAGGGTAAGGAAGCGGACGCCGCCCGCCGGACCGCGGAGGCCGTCGACGCCGCCTACGAAACCCTCCAATGGATGGTCATGAAACGCGGAAGCGACGAAGTTTCCACGCTCGCCGGCCAGTTCGATGAAGTCAAGAAAACGGCGACCGAGGCGGCGGCAACTCTGCCCGCCGATCTCCGCAAGGCCGTGAACGAGTATTTCGCTCGCGGGCAAAAGGTGCGGGACGACTCCGTCCAGCTGCTTACGATCGCCTCGCAACAAGACAAACTGAACGAACAATTCGACGTCGTCCGCGCGCAAATCTGCGAAAACCTGGGCGAAGGCCCCGAAGGCTTGGAAACGCTCGTCGGCGAGGTCGTCGCCGAAGCGCAAGACTCGGCACGTTCGTTCGCCGCCGGTTGCCAGTGGGCGGTCGCCATGGTGGCTTTGGCGGCGGCGATCGGCGGACTCGGCTTGGCGTGGTGGATCGCCGGATCGGTCACCGGTGCGGTGCGCGAGGTCGTCAAGGTCCTCACCGGCGTCGCCGAGGGAGACTACACGCAGGAAACGCACGTGTCGTCGAACGACGAACTGGGCGACATGGCCGAGGCCCTAAACCGGGCGATTCGATCGGTGCGGGCGGCGATCCGCGAAATCACCGAAAGCGCCATGCAGTTCGCCGAAGGTTCCCGCGTGGTCGCCGAAAGCTCGCAAAGCTTGGCCGGCGGCGCGCAACAACAATCGGCCGCGGTCGAAGAGATGAATGCTTCGATCGAGCAATTGACCCGTTCGATCGAGGCGGTCAAAGAAAACGCCCAAGAGGCCGACCGCATCGCCCGGCAGACGAATCATCTGGCCGAGCAAGGGGGCGAGGCCGTCCGCAAGTCGACCGAGGCGATGGATCTCATCCGCAACAGCTCGCAACAAATCGCCGAGATCATCCAGGTCATTTCGGAGATCGCGAGCCAGACGAACTTGTTGGCCTTGAACGCGGCAATCGAAGCAGCCCGGGCGGGCGAACACGGCATGGGCTTCGCCGTCGTCGCCGACGAGGTCCGCAAGCTGGCCGAACGGTCGAACCAGGCTGCCGACGAAATCACTCGCTTGATCAAGGATTCGACCGAGCGTGTGGAAGAAGGCGTCGTCCTCAGCCAGCAAACCGCCGAAGCCCTCCAACAGATCATCGAGGGCGTCACGCAGACGGCCGGCAAGATCGGCGAGATTGCCACCGCCACCGTCGAACAGGCGACCGGTGCCGAAGAAATCTCGCGGGCGGTCTCGAACATCATGGAAGTCACCGAGCAATCGGCGGCCGGCAGTGAGGAATTGGCCTCCAGCAGCGAAGAACTAGGGGCTCAGGCAACGGCGTTGCAAGAGCTCGTCAGCCAGTTCCGGACGGGTACGGATGTCGAACCGGCAGCGGTCGAAACGGAAGCCTGATCGGCCGCGACGATTTCCCGACAATCGAAAAACGCCCTCGGAAGCCGCTGCTGCCGGGGGCGTTTTCATGTTCGCACCGAAATACCGAATGACGTTCGCCGACAAACGACGGTCAGATGTAGTACATCTGCGTGTCGTGTTGCCGCGCATCTTCCAGCAACTGGGCGAAGGTGATCTGGTCGAGCATTTCCTTTTCCTTCTGCCGCACGCGATTCCACGCGGCGGCCAGGGCTTTGACGGCAGGCGAGTCGGGCGACGAACTGGCCACGAAGCCGTTTCCCTCGGCGCCTTTGCCCTCGATCACGTCCATCACCTGCCCGAGCGTGACCTTGTCGGGCGGCACGACGAGGTGGTATCCCCCGGCCGCCCCCCGCGTGCTGGTAACCAATCCCGCACCCTTGAGTTGCAGCAGGATTTGAACCAGAAAACGCGGCGGTACGGCGTGCCGCTCGGCGATCTTGCGGATACGGATCGGCTCCCCCGACCCGTATCGCGACGCCAACTCGAGCATCGCCACACACGCATATTCGGTTTTCGCTGAAATCTTCATGGAGACCATCCGTCGCTTGGATCAGTGGACTGTCGTTCGGTTGTCCGCGTTACCGGCGATCGATACCGGTCCATCCGATTGTGCTTGCCGTCTCGATCGTGCCGGGCTGTTCGACGCCGCACCGCGGGAACCACTCGCCCGACGGATCACAAGGTGGAGTATTTCTCCGGGGGTTGTGCGTCGGCCGGCGGTTCGTCGGCCAGGTGCAACCCGCACTCGGTCTTGCCGCGTCCGCTCCAACGTCCGGCCCGCTCATCCTCGCCGGGCAGCACCGGTCGCGTGCACGGCTTACATCCCACGCTGGGATACCCGCGATCGTGCAGCGGATTGTACGGCACTCCCTCGTCGAGGATGCGTTTCCACACCTGGGCTTTCGTCCAATCGGCAAGGGGATTCAGCTTGACCAAGCCGAATTTCTTGTCCCAACCGACGATCGGTGCATTGGCCCGGTGCGGGCTTTGATCCCGACGAATC
Source organism: Thermostilla marina (assembly GCF_054657455.1). Taxonomy (NCBI): domain Bacteria; kingdom Pseudomonadati; phylum Planctomycetota; class Planctomycetia; order Pirellulales; family Thermoguttaceae; genus Thermostilla; species Thermostilla marina. The sequence continues at coordinate 4,603,596 of NZ_BAAHYR010000001.1, forward strand.
CCGCTGATCCACGCCTCGTACCCGACGATTTCCCGACGCAACACGACGATCTTTCGCAAGAAGCAGCACCGGTCGGGGTCCGTCTCGTACAACGGCCCGCCGTGCGCCGCTTCGAATTCTTCGACCGTTTGATCGGGTTGCGCCAACTCGACCTCGATCCCGTATTTTTCGGCGATGCGATTGCGGGTATCGATCGTTTCCTGGAACTGATAACCGGTATCCAGGTTGAACACCCGCACGCGCGGCTCGATCTTCGCCAACAACGACAAGATCAAGCAGCCCTCGGGACCGAAGGCCGTGGCCATCGTCAATCGAGGAAAGTAGTGCTCCACCGCCCAGGCCAAACGCTCTTCGGCGGTCAACGGCTCAAGCCGCCGGTCGGCCTCGGCGAGAAACGCCAACTCTTCCTCGGTGGGGACGCGGACCTGCGGAGTCGCCCGGGCCGCCGTCTCGCGATGCCGGTCCTCGGAGCAACCGCCGCAAGCGGTCTTTTGGACCGCAGGCGCAGCGTCATTAGTAATTTTATCACGATTGTTGTCCATTTGGGCTCCCGTCGCCTCCAAGATGACGTTGGCCATGACCTTTCTCCTCGGCGAAACCGCTCTTCATCCCTCGCTCGATCCAATCATACAATTGTTGATAAACAAACGCAAGATACCGCCTGCCGATTGTATCGGTCGAACCGGTCGATTCGCCTTAACCCGTCTTTTCGCTTATCTACCGCATCAAAGAAGCCGGACCACGTAGCGGAACAGAGGTGCCGCAACTGCCGCATTTCCCCTAATTTGGGGGATAACACCTTAGAACTGTGTCGCCCGACGATGCTGTAAATCGCCTGATTGCTACGGCCCGACCGGCCCGACGGGGAACCGGAGGACGCTTTCCCCTGCCGAGAAGACACTTTGGCAAACCGCCATAACGGAATTCAGACCGCCTGCGCCGCGCCGACCGGAATTCGCACCCGGTTCCCGGAACGAACCTCACTATTTGCGACAAGGTCCGGGGCTTGACGCCCTTTGTCGCACCGTTCACGATGACGCGGTACGAACCGGGGCGGACGGCTTTTGCCCCAGCCGACCGGTCCTCGTCGTCTCCGCCGGTAGAGGCTGGGATTCCGGCGGACGAACCTGTCTCGTTCTTACATCCGGCAATAGGCATACCGAGGAGGAACGTACACGATGGCCGAAAAGGCGTTCTTGGCGATCGATATGGGAGCTTCGAGCGGCCGCCACGTGGTCGGCCGTTTCGACGGACGCAAGCTCATTCTCGAAGAGGTCTACCGGTTCCCCAACGGGCCGGTCGAAGTGCTCGACAAGCTCTATTGGGACGTCCTCGGCCAGTGGCAACACGTTCGCAACGGTCTCACCGCCGCCGGAACGAAGTACGGTGAGAAGATCGTCTCGGTAGGCGTCGACACCTGGGGGGTCGACTATGGACTGCTCGATGCGGCCGGAGAATTGTTGGGCAATCCCCGGCACTATCGGGATCCGCGAACCGACGGCATGCTCGAAAAGGCCTTCTCGATCGTGCCCAAGGAAGAAATCTTCCGTCACACGGGCATTCAATTCTTGCAGTTGAACACGCTGTACCAATTGTTGGCAATGAAGGTCGAAAATTCGCCGCAATTGGCCGCCGCCGACAAGCTGTTGATGATCCCCGACGTGTTCCATTGGATGCTCACCGGCAACGCGTGCAACGAATACACCGAGGCCACCACGTCGCAATTCTTCAATCCGGTCGAAAACCGCTGGGCCACCGAGCTGCTCGAGAAATTCGGTTTACCCACGTCGATTCTCGGCGAAGTCGTTCCTCCCGGTACGAACCTGGGCAAACTGCGGCCGTCGGTCGCCGAAGCGACGCATCTTTCGGCCGCCGAGGTCGTCCTGCCCGGCTCGCACGACACGGCCAGCGCCGTGGCCGCCGTTCCGGCCGACAGCAAGCCCGGCGAAATCCCCGACTGGTGTTACATCAGCCTGGGAACATGGGCCTTGATGGGGGTTGAGTCGCCTCGGCCGGTCGTGAACGACAAGGCGCTGGAACTCAACTTCACGAACGAAGGCGGTGTAGGAAACACCATCCGCCTGCTCAAGAACATCACCGGATTGTGGCTGGTGCAGGAGTGCCGTCGCGTGTGGAACGAGGCGGGCAACGACTGGGATTGGGAAGACCTGAACCGGATGACTGCGTCGGCCCCGTCGCTGGTATCGTTCATCAACCCCGACGCCCGCGACTTCCTCACACCGTCGAACATGCCGGAAACGATCCGCGAATTCACGAAGCGGACGGGTCAGCAAATCCCCGACACCGAAGGTGCCGTGTTGCGCTGCGCACTGGACAGCATCGCCTTCCGGTTCCGCGAGGTGTTGGAAATGTGCGAAACGCTCATCGGCAAGCGGATCGAGCGGATTCATATCGTCGGCGGCGGAACGAAGAACAAGCTGCTGTGCCAAGCCGCGGCGGACGCGTGCGGCCGTCCCGTCGCCGCAGGACCGGTCGAGGCGACCGCCATCGGCAACCTGATGGTTCAAGCCCTGGCGGCCGGTGAAGTTTCGACGATCGCCGAGGCCCGACAGGTCATCCGCGACAGCTTCCCGCTGGACGAGTACGAACCGCAGAATACCGCCGCCTGGGATGACGCCTACGAGCGCTACCTGACCGTGTGCCGGCAGGCGTAAGGTTCGCACCGCCGTTCGATTGATTGCGACGAACCGATAGGCCACAATAAACGCCGCTCGGAATGCAAACCGGGCGGCGTTTCTTTTGTTTCGAACATGCGGGCGACGGTGCATCGTGGTGTGGCGCCCGCCGACCGACTTCAAGACTACAGGAGGTTTCGTCATGGTCCGCGTGGGTATCGTCGGCATCGGATTCATGGGCATGATCCACTACCTGGCGTACCAGCGGGTGCGGGGCGTGAAGGTCGTGGCGATCTGTGAAAAGATCCGCAAGCGACTGGAAGGCGATTGGCGCGACATCAAGGGGAACTTCGGCCCCAAGGGCCGCAAGATGAACCTGTCGGGGATCGCAACTTATGAAAACCTGGAAGATATCGTCGCCGATCCGAACGTCGATGTGATCGACGTGTGCCTGCCGCCGTCGCTGCATCCGCAGGCGACCATCACGGCGCTCGAGGCGGGCAAACACGTGTTTTGCGAAAAGCCGATCGCCCTGACCGTTCCCGAGGCCCAAAGCATGGTCAAGGCCGCCCGGAAGGCGGGCAAACAACTTCTCATCGGTCACGTGCTGCCCTTCTTCGCGGCGTACAACTTCGCATACAAGGCGGTGGTGTCGGGCAAGTACGGTAAACTGCTCGGCGGCCACTTCACCCGCGTGATTTCGGATCCCCTGTGGCTGCCCCACTTCTACGATCCCAAGGTTTGCGGCGGCCCAGCGATCGACTTGCACATCCACGATGCGCATTTCATCCGATTGTTGTTCGGCATGCCCAAGCGCGTGCAAAGCGTCGGTCGAATGCGCGGCGAGGTCGCCGAGTACTTCAGCTCGCAGTTCCTGTACGACGACCCGAACCTGGTCGTCACGGCCACCAGCGGCGTCATCAACCAGCAGGGGCGTCCGTTCACGAACGCCTACGAAATCCACCTCGAAAAAGCAACGCTGGTGTTCGATTCGTGGGCCGAGCTGCCGGTCACCGTCCTTACCGAAGACGGACGCGTGCGGCGTCCCAAGCTCAAAGGCGGCGATCCGGTCGACGACTTCGCCGCCGAGATGAAAGAGGTCGCCCGCTGCATCGCCAAGGGGGAAACCTCGGCCTTCCTCGACGGTTCGCTCGCCTTGGACGCCCTGAAATTGGCGCACAAACAGACGGAGTCGGTCGTCAAGCGCAAGGCGGTTCGCGTATAATTTGGAGAGCTTGCCGCGTGCGTCGCGGCCGTGACGATTCCCTTGATCTCCAAATTTGTGACAACGATGAGTCGAGAATCTTCCGCCCGCGGTACGAAACTCCCCGTCGCCGAGTCCCTGGTTTACGAAGCCTGGCCGTCGATCGGCATGTGGCCTTCGGGCCGCTGGGTCGGCAAGCTGTGGGAAACGCACCCCTTGCTTTCGATCGCAGGCATTCCGGTTGCGTTGGCATTGTATTTCCGACGCCTGATCCCCTGGGTGGCGAGGCGTTACCGCATAACGACGTCGCGGGTGGTGGTCGTTGCCGGCTTTCCCGCCCGCGAGGTCGCTGCGTTGGACTTCGACGCATTCGATTCGGTCGAAATCGAACGACTGCCGGGTCAGGCGGGCTTGCGGTGCGGTGATGTCGTCTTCCGGCAAGCGGGCCGCGAAGTGTTTCGACTACCGGCGGTGTGGATTCCCGAAACGTTTCTCGCCAATTGCGAGCGAACGAAGAAAGCCGTCGAGTCGATCTCCAGCGTGCTGAATCGACCCTCGGCCGAGTCGGAAACCGTGGAGACGGCCGACCAGGCCAAAGCGTGATCGGCGCTCGCGGGTTCGAGAAATCTGCGAACGCCGGTCATGTTCAACGGCCGGTAGCCGGATAGTATGGAATCGGCGCATCGGCCGACAGGCCCGCATCGTAGGCATACGGCGACGGTGCGACGGCGTCGAGCGGCGGCAACCGCCGTACCAATGTGATCGCGGTATCTTCTTCGCGCGCCGTCGGCGGCAACGCCTCGTGATCCTCGGCGAGAGGCGTATCGGCTTCACGCGCCCGACGATCAAGACTCAATACCGGCGAACCGTCCCGAACAGAATCGGACGGACTGTCGGCCGCCAACATCGTGCCCAGGGGGGCGGCCCGTTCTTTCGCCGGACGCGCGATCGGCACGAGCGGGCCGACGTCCTCGATGCTTGCCTGGCGGTCGTACGTCGTCTGCCCGTTTGCGTACGGACTGCCGGTTCGAGTCGGCGATCGCACTGCGTCTTCCGGCCACGTGTCGGAAACCGGCTCCAGGGGAACGATCGCATTCGGTGCACCGCTTTCACGACTCGACGGCGAAGTTTCGGGGGGCGCCGCTTCACGCTGCGGGGCGTTGTAGCTGAGAATCCCCCGATCGACCGTATTTTGGGGCGTCAACTGATGATCGACGGCCCGACGATATGCCTCGATCCAAGTACCGGCAGACGCCGTTTCGGCCGACGATCGCGTGGCCGTTTCGTAATCGGAACCGTAGTGTGCGCCCGTCTGCGCGGCATACGGTTCGTCGGCGTAGTCGGCATCGCGAGGCGATTGCGGTTGCGATGCATACGAGTAACCGTCGTCCACCGTGTCGTCGATGCCGCTGTATTCCGACGTCGCCTCGGGATCCGTAGCATCCCCATTACCTGCCGATTCTGCGTCCGATTCGTCGGCAGCCACGGTTTCCCGAACCCCATCGGCCTGACGGTTTTTCTTTCGGTTCGACGGCCCGTTTTTCGACCGGGGTTTCTGCGTTGTGAGATCCGGCTCGTCGCATTCTTCAGTGGACGTTGCCGATTCGGTCTCCGCCCGGTAGCGGTCCCCGACGAAACCGGCGTTTTCCGCGGTCTCGAGGGCGTTTTGTTCTTGTGTGAGCGAGTCCGATTCGGGCGATTCGTCGTTCCAGGCGGTCGTCGCCGGATCGGTGACCGAGCAATCGGGCTCTTGCGCTTCTACCCGCTGCACTTCGACGGAACGTGAACTCCCCTTCGAACGATCGTCGTCCGAAGGTCCCCACGTGTACGAGACCAGCGGCCTCTCGGTAGTGTCGTCGGTCTCCGAATTCGATTGATCGAGTCGCACCGTTCGGCGACTGTTCGATTCGCGGCGAGGCGTATCGGCGATACCTTTCTCCGAATCGAGTTCGGCCGGTTCGTCGGTCGAAGCGACTTCGCTACGGGGTGCGGCATCGGCCAGCTTCGCCGCCGTATCGCGCACGGCGGGATAGCGGACGATGTTGAAACCGATCGAGAACGCCGTCAGCCCCAATACGGCTACAACGGCTGCCATACGCGGCATGGTCTCATCCCCGTGTGAAGGTCGGATGTCCTTTCCGCAACGGCAACAGGGGGGTTGCCGGGTAGGTTGTGAACGTGGTGGGGACGCCGGCGGGAAGACCGTCTTTCCACCGGCATCGTGTTCGCCCAAGCAACCATACACCATCTTCACGTGATGCAAGGCGATTTCTGCCGAACGAACGCCTGTTCGGCGCCGAAGATAAACCGGTCCCTTCGATCACGAAAACTTTGACGAGACCACTGGAGAGGGGAAGGTCGCCCCTTGCCGACAAGCGAAACTTTACCGCCGAGGTTGGCCTTGTCGCCGGTGAGGGCTACGATGAATGAACTCGGCGGCGACGGGCGCAAGCCGCGGGAGGACGGCCCCGCACCGACCGTCTCCGCCGAGACAAGCTCACCGTTCGAACCGCAGACACAAACACACGAGCATGTCGATGGATCGTCCTCAATCCCCAATGGAGCCCGATACGCCGTTTCCGCCGGACGGCCCGACCGATACACCGCCGCCGTTGCCGCGACCGATGATTCTCGGTTCCGACTTCCGGCTGAAACCGCTCGACGAAGACGACGAGATCGTCACCGCCGAAATCGTCGAACCAAGGCCTCCCGTACGGCCTCGGCAACGGCGCTTGACGCTGCCGGTGATCTTGTTCTTGGCCACCTGTTTGAGCACGTTCATCGCCGGTTCGGGCCTCACCTTCGGTGGATTCGATCCCTACTACGGTGCCATCTATTCGGCGGCGGTGATGTTCATTTTGCTGTGCCACGAAATGGGGCATTTTCTCCAGACGCGGCGATACGGCGTCTATTCGAGTTACCCGATCTTCCTGCCGATGCCGTTCACGCCGATCGGCACGTTGGGCGCGGTAATCGGGATGGACTCTCGCATCCCCGACCGCAAAGCGCTGTTCGACATCGGCATTTCCGGGCCGTTAGCCGGCCTGGTCCCCACGCTGATCTTCACCGTGATCGGTATTTTCAACGCGAAAGTCGACGTGTTCCGGGGCACCGGCTTCGAACTCGGCGAACCGCTGTTGTTCAAAATTCTGGCCCGACTGATCCACGGCCCGATCCCCGAAGGCTACGAACTATTCATCGGTCCGTTGGGATTCGCCGGTTGGGTGGGCCTGTTGATCACCGCGCTGAACCTGTTTCCGATCGGTCAACTCGACGGAGGCCACATCCTATACGCACTGCTGCGCCGCCGTGCGCATGGCGTGGCGATGGCCATTTTGTGGGGTGCCACGGCGGCGGTCGTCTTGTTCGGGCTGTGGGGCTGGTTGTTGATGCTCTTTTTGCTGATGTGGATGGGACCGGCCCATCCGCCCACGTGTAACGACCATGTTCCGCTCGGATGGGGGCGCACGATCCTGGGTTGGGCGACGTTGGCCTTTTTGATCGTAGGGTTCACTCCGAACCCCCTGAGCATTCCCGAGCCGCCGGAAGAACAGCCCAAAGAGTGGTACGTGCAAGTACCCGCCGCCGATGCAGACGTACCGGTTCTCGCACAAGCGGCACCGTCAATTCTTGAGCGATTGCAAGGGGGCGGGGATGCGACCGCCGAAGCGGACGAAGGCGTCGCCCGCACCATTGTTGCGAAGCTCGATGACCGGCGCACGACCGAACAGCCCGCCGAAATCGACGATCTCGCCCGCCTTCGCACCGGGAACGGGGATCAAACGGCAGGCGGTCGTCTTGTCGTTGATGACGCCGATGGCCATCTCGTCGGCAATGATCGCGGCAACGGTCTCCGCCGACGTATCGCCGGGGATGAGGACCATATCCAAGCCGACGGAACAGACCGACGTCATCGCTTCGAGCTTTTCGAGTGACAAGTGGTGCTGCGCCACGGCATCGGCAAGTGTCGAATCTTCACTTACGGGAATGAACGCGCCGCTGAGGCCTCCCACCGAACTCGAGGCGAACAGCCCGCCCTTTTTCACAGCATCGTTGAGCATGGCGACGGCGGCCGTCGATCCCGGTGCACCGATGTTCTGGATGCCGAGCGTCTTGAGGATTTCGCCCACGCTGTCCCCGATCTGCGGCGTGGGGGCCAACGACAAATCGACGATGCCGAAAGCCAAGCCCAGTTCCGCGGCGACTTCGCGGCCGATCAACTCACCCACGCGGGTCACACGAAAACTCGTAATCTTGATTTCCTCGGCCAAATCTCCCAGCGTCACCGGCTCGCCGCGTTCAAGACGTCGGCGCAATGCGCTGCACACGACTCCCGGACCCGAAACACCGATATTGACGGTTGCCTCGGGTTCCCCGGCCCCCATGTAGGCCCCGGCCATGAAGGGGTTGTCTTCGGGGATGTTTGCAAAAACGACCAGCTTGGCGCAACCGAACCCTTTTTGATCGGCGGTGGCCGCGGCGGTTTCGATGATGACTTCGCCCATGCGGCGGACGGCGTCCATATTGATGCCCGCGCGACGTGTCGCCACGTTCACCGAGGCGCACACCTTTTTCGTTTGCGCCAGAACTTGCGGCAGGCTGTCGATGACGACCTGATCGCCCTGTGAAATGCCTTTTTGCACCAAGGCGGTGAATCCGCCGACGAAATCGACACCGCACTTTGCAGCCGCCTCGTCGAGCGTTTGCGCAACTTGCAGCGCCGCCGCCTGGCCGTGTCCGGCCAAGATGGTCGAGGCGGGCGAGATCGCCAGCCGCTTGTTGATGACGGGAATCCCGTACTTCGCCCCCACCTGGTCGCACACTTCGACGAGCCGACTGGCCCGGCTGGTGATTTTCGAGTAAAGCTTGCGACACATGTGGTCGGCATTGGGCGCGGCACAATCCTCGATGTTCAAGGCCAACGTCACCGCTCGCACGTCGAGATGTTCGGCGTGCAGCATTTCGATCGTCGATAGAATCTGGTCGGTTCGCAACATGGCTGTTTCGCTGGTGGATAGGCTGATTCGTCAGGAAGCCCCGAAGACGTAATCCCCGAAAATGGGATCACCGCGGTTCGATATTGCTGTGGCTCAATCGTAATTCGTTCGTGGCGACGAACACGTTTTCATGTTGAAGTTTCACGGTGAAGCCGAGTTCCCGCCCCATTTCTTCCAAGTCGGCTTGAAGCAGTCGGATGTCCCATTGACGGGGCACCTCGACCTGACCGATGAGCACGAACTCGTCACCCGACCGATCGCCGTACAGGTCGAGGATATTGATGTCCTTGCCTGCCAGATACTGACTGAACCGCCGGACGATCCCCGACTGGTCTTTTCCGAACGCCGTGATGACGAAGCGATCGACCGGCTTTTTCCCGGCATCGGGCGACTCGGCGTCGGCTTTGCGGACGAGGACCTGGTACTCCGAGCTTCCTCCGGCTTTCCTGACCTGGTCGCCGAGCTCCTCCGGATCGACCGGTTGGGGCAGGCTGGCGATCATAATCAGCGTGAAATACCCGCCCAAAACCGTCTGGCTGCACGAGTCGATGTTCCCTCCCATCGACTCGATGGCTCTGCTGACCGCCGCCACGATCCCGGGCCGGTCATTCGACATGACATCGACGACGTAGACGTGTTCGTAACGTGTCATCATGGGCGTTTCGGCCCTCCCTACGGGAACGAGTCTTCGTTTCAGTATTCCAATTCGACGGCCCGGACTTTCGTGCCGGCCTCGGCCGTCAAATCGGGCGAGCGAAGCACGAGGTCGCCCGCACCGACTCCCTCGACGATCTCGACCAACTCATCGTTGCGAAGCCCCAACTCTACCGGACGCCGAACGAGTCGGCCGTTTTCGACCGCGAACACGTAGGCATCACCGGCCGCATTGCGGATGACGCTCGACCGCGGCAATACGATCGCATCCTGCTTTTCGTCGGTGACGATCCGCACCCGCACTCTGAACCCGACGCCTAGTTGATATTCGGCGCGCAATCGCCGGATTTCTTCCGGTTCCAGGGATACGATCACCTTGACGCGCTGTTCTTCGACCCCCAATGAACTGATCTTGGTAAACGCGGCCGGGTAGATACGCTCTACTTTACCGCGTGCGGCAGGTCGTCGGTAAGTGGACCCCAAGAAAATCTCGACCGGATCCCCGGGCTGGATGCGGGTCACCTCCAACGAGAGAATGTCTGCTTCGATTTCGAGTTCGTCCAGGTTTCCGATTTCCAACAGCGGTGTACCGGCGGCCAAGAATTGCTCGTCGTCGACGTACCGCTTCAAGACGACACCGTCGACCGGACTGGTCATCACGGCCCGCCGCTGGTTTTCGCGTGCAGCGAGCAATTGGACGGTCGCTTCGGCCCGCTGTTTCTCCAACTCGGCCTGGGTGAGCAGCTTGCGGTCGATATATTGGCGAATGAGCTGCGGCATCAAGTCGGTGGCCGCCTGCAAGGCAACCAACGAGGCATACACGAGCCGATCCTGCCGATAGCTGACCGCCGCCTGCACCTTTTGCAGGTATGCGCGGTCGAGGTCGTCCTGCGTTTGCACGTTCGACTGATAGAGCTTCTGAACGCGTCCGAAGTTCGCTTCGGCATAATTGAATTGGGCCTCACCGGCTTCGACGCGCGCCTTTGCCGCGTCGACGGTCGCCTGCATGGACTCGACGAATTTCTGGGCTTGCGCCAACGCCGTCGTCTCGACGGTCGTATCGGCGTTCCGTTTGATGGCGGCTTCCAATCGATCGACCGCGGCCTGCGCCTGCTGGACGGGTAACTGGATGTCGAGATCGACCAGCTTGGCGACGACCTGCCCCTTTTCGACGGGCGTTCCCTCGCGGAGGGCGATTCGCTCCACCCGCCCGCTGATCGGCATCGTGATCTCGTGCGTTTCGGGCAAACGGGTCATCCCGCGCTCTTCGACCACCTCGCGGATCGGACCGCGTCGCGTGCGGACGACTTCGACCTCCGCACCTCCCGTGCCGCCGAAGACCATCCACACGACGACCACGATTGCCGCCACTCCGGCAACGCCCCAAATCAACCGGCGCGACGTCGTTCGCTTGACCTTGATTTCCCCGATCATCGGTGTCTTGCTCCCGCGTGCGTTTTGCCCGAGCTTCCCCGTTTGTGTCTATTCTCTCGTTTTCACCGCTTCAAACCAGTCGAATCGATGAACCGATCGCTGGACGATCGCGTGGGCGGCGAGGGTGAATACAACGGCCCACAGGATCGTTTGCAAAGCCGTCCAGGCCGAAAACACCAACGGCATGCGAAACATTTCGGTTTGATACGAATGGACGGCGTAGATCGTCAACACGTAACCTAAAGGCAAGCCGATCACGGTTCCCGCCAAGGTGACGATCATGCTTTCCCGCAGCAACAACGAGCCGATTTCCCACGGCCCGTAGCCCAGTACCCGCAAAGTCGCCAATTCGCGTTGCCGCTCGGCCAGGCTGACCATCGACGAATTGAGGATATTGCCGAAGAACAACATTCCCCCGAACAGAATCTCGACCGACAAAAACGCCCAAAGGTTCTTGAGAACCGTGGAATACAGGTTGTCGATCATATCGGCCCGGGCCGATATGCCTTCGACTGCGGCCGTTTGCTTCAGTTGCCGATAGACGGCCTCGCGTGAGGCATCGTCGCCGCTGAGCCCGAGTTGGATGCGGCTGACGGCGTCTTCCTCGCCCAGCAAGCGGTTCAAATAGCGCAGATCGGCGTAGACGACGGTTCCCAGGTAGCCGTCGACCAAAGCCTCGATCCGTGCCGTCCGCGTCACCCGATCGCCCTTGACGGGCCGAAACGCAATTTCGTCTCCCGGCTTCACGTGCAAGATGCGGGCGAGCGTTCGACTCATCAGCAACCCCGACTCGGGCAGCGGCACGCGCCGTCCTTGTTTGTCGCGCGGAACGGTCAATTGGGCATCAGGCAGAATCCCGGTAATCGCCCCCTTCTTTTCGATCGGGCCGGAGTAAAACGTGCACGGCACGTCGAGGATCGGCTCGGCCGCACGAACACCGGGCAAACGCCGTGCTTCCAAGAGCACGTCCCAGCCGTGCTCGTCCCGCAGCGTGATATCCAGGTCGCTGCGATACGTCCAACGGAATTGAAAATCGACCAGGCGCTCCACCGAAAGCGCCATCGTGAAGATCATCATCAAGATGGAAGCCCCCAGCGTCGAGACGAAAACGCCGGCCGACGTGCGCAGGCGATTCCGCAACAACTGGCGAAGAACCATCCGCCATGAAGTCGACACACGACTCCACAACCGGGGAAAACGTTCCAGCCACACGCTTCCACCTTTGGCGGGAGGCTTCGGCCGCATCGCTTCGGCCGGTTGCAGCCGCAAGGCCATTCGACTGCCGCGGATTCCGCCGACCACCGCAAACAACAAAGCGACGCCCAACGCCTCAAAATGAATGTCGGGATAGAATCGCGTGATCAATTCGGGAAACTCGAACACCTCGCGGTACATGATCGTCATCAGGTCGGCCAATCGATAGCCCAGAGCACAACCGACGATGCCGCCCGCCAACCCGACCATCACCGAATACTTCAGAAAGTGCAGAAAGATCGCCGCGTCGGAATAACCGAGCGCCTTCAGGGTGCCGGTGACCGCCCGCTGATGATCGACCATCCGCCGCATGAGTACGTTCAATACGACGGCCACCACGACGAGAAAGATCCCCGGAATGACGAAGCCGAAGGTTCGCAGTCCTTCGATCTCTTGACTGACGTAGCGGTTCGACGGTTGTTCGTCCAACGGGGTCGTGCTGAACACGCCGTAATCGTCGAGCATGGCTTCGGCACGGCGGAGTATCTCCCGCACGCGAGGGTGGGCGTCGGGCGAAAGCCGTCCCAACACCTGGTTCGCCGCACCGGCATACTGATAGACGTCTTCGGCATACGAGCGTTTGACGTACAGCACCCCGAAATACTTGCGATCGGGCACAAAACTTCCCGGCCCGACCAGGTAGATGAACTCGCAACTCAGCGCCGTCCCCACTACGTACAATCGCTCGCGACGATCGTTCATGACCACGGTGATCCAATCACCGGGCCCCAAGTCGTGCTCGCGGGCGAAGGCGTCGTTCAAAATGACTTCGTTCCGCCGCCGGTCGGTAAAGTATCCGCCGGTAAGGATGTGAATATCGTTGATCGCCTGTCGTCGCCGATCGGGCAACGACAAAACCATCCCATTCACCGACCGCGACAAATGCGGCAGGTCGATCGTCGTATAGAACCGGATCCGCGAGCGTATCTCAGTAACGCCGGGAATCTCCAACAGGCGTCGAATCTCGGTCTCGGGCGCCTTCTTCAGAGAAATACTGAAGTCGGCCATACGACCTTCGACGTAATAGCGCCGCTTCGTCTCCGACAAGTTCCGGTGCGCCGAGCCCATAGCCACGTACAACGACACCCCCAAGGCCGTGATCCCGATGATCGAAGCCAAAAGGATTCCCGACGATCGCATGTCGCGAAGCAATTTGCGATCGAGCACGCTCACCACTGGATCTCCTCGGGCGGCACCTTGCGTTCGTTCTCGTGGAGTTCGATCACGCGGCCGCTGCGCAGCCGTGCCACGCGGTCGGCCATTTGCGCGATGGCCGTGTTGTGCGTGATGAGGACGATGGTTTTACCCAAGTTCGTTTGTACGTCGGCCAGCAACCGCAATACCCGCTTGCCCGTCTCGAAGTCGAGCGCACCGGTCGGCTCGTCACATAAAACCAGGTCGGGATTCTTGGCCAATGCGCGGGCAATCGCCACGCGCTGCTGCTCTCCTCCTGAAAGCTGCGAAGGAAAATGGTCCTTGCGGTCATCCAAGCCCACCAAACGCAGGGCTTCGACCGGGTCGAGCGGCTCGTCGACGATCTCGGTCGCCACCATCACGTTTTCCAACGCCGTCAGGTTCGCCACCAAGTTGTAGAACTGAAATACGAATCCGACCTTGTCGCGGCGGTACTGCGTCAGTTCGCGGGCGGAAAAGTGGGTGATCGATCGTCCCCGATAGCGGATATCACCGGAAGTCGGCGTGTCGATGCCCCCGATCAAATTCAACAGCGTCGACTTTCCCGATCCGCTGGGCCCCACGATCACCAAAAATTCGCCTTCGAAGACGTTCATCGTCACCTCGGCAAGCGCGGTGACGACGACCTCGCCCATTTGAAACGTACGGGCAACGTCGACCAATTCCAGAATCGTCGGCCGCGGCGCATCATCGTCCTGCGCAACGACCGGCTCGGACGCCTCTGCGCGGACAAGGGCCGAGGTATCGGACACCAACGCGTCGTTCTGATCTTGCGGCATCGGTTTCGTCGATTCCGTGTCTATATCTCTTCCGATATTACCCATTCACCCCAAAACACACCGGGCAATGGAGGAATGAGCCTTGCTTTCGTTGCCGGGTTCGCGCCGCGGACGGGGTTCCCATCCAGCGAGTGCGCGACCGCGAAGCATCGCGCGGCCCCGGCGATCTTTTCGTTGGGGGCTTTGCCGAAGGAAAACGCTGCTTTCGTTTTTTCCACGCTGCGGCGCGTAAAGCGCTATGATGGCACAAATGGGGGACGGATGCCACCACAATCGCGCTCGCGCCATCCGTCCGATGGATGCCGCTTTCGGCGTCACGACATGCCCGGCGCCGCTACCGCACTCCCGCGGACGGGGGCTTCTCGGTAGAATGGGCCTTTTCGGCCGACGGCGCAGCGATGTCTCCGCCGCCTGATCGTCGTTCTTACGGCCCTGAGAAAACTGAGGATGATTTCATGACCGCTCGTCGCATCCTGGTGACCAGTGCCCTACCGTACGCCAACGGTCCGATCCACATCGGCCACCTGGTGGAATACATCCAGACCGACATTTGGGTGCGTTTCCAAAAATTGATGGGCAATCGCTGCATCTACATCTGTGCCGACGACACCCACGGCACGGCGATCATGATCTCGGCGCGGCGCGAAGGCATCTCCGAAGAAGAATTGATCGACCGGATGCACAAGGCCCATCTGGCCGACTTCACCGGGTTCGACATTGTCTTCGACAACTACGGCAGTACGCACAGCGACGAGAGCCGCGAGATCTGTCATCGCGTGTGGGAGGCGCTCCGCAAGGCCGACATGGTCATCGAACGCGACGTGACGCAGCTCTACGACCCGGTCGAGGGAACGTTTCTGGCCGATCGCTTCGTCAAAGGTACGTGTCCGAATCCGAACTGCCGCGCGCCCGACCAGTACGGCGACAGTTGCGATCGTTGCGGCCATACGCACAGCCCCACCGAGCTGATCGACCCGGTCAGCACGCTGTCGGGTGCCAAGCCCGAGTTGCGCACGGCCAAGCACCTGTTCGTGAACATCGAAAAACTGCACGATTTCTTGACTGAATGGACGCAAACGGGCGATCATCTTCAGCCCGAAATCGCCAATTACTTGAAAGGCCACTTCCTCGGCGAACCGCTGCGCGACTGGGACGTCTCGCGGCCGGAGCCCTATTTCGGCTTCCCGATTCCCGACAGTCCCGGCAATTATTGGTACGTGTGGTTCGATGCACCGATCGGATACATCGGTTCGACGTTGCAATGGTGCCGCCGACACGGTGAGAACCTGGCCGACTGGTGGGAAAGCGACGACACCGAAATCCATCACTTCATCGGAAAAGACATCACTTACTTCCATACGCTCTTCTGGCCTGCGATGCTCAAGACGGCCGGCTTCTCGCTGCCCCGCAAGATCCACATTCACGGCTTCTTGACGGTCAACGGCGAGAAGATGTCGAAGTCGAAAGGTACGTTCGTGCGGGCGGCGGTGTATCTGAAACACCTCGATCCCTCGTATTTGCGTTACTATTACGCGTCGAAGCTCACGCCGCGAGTGGAAGACATCGACCTGAACCTTGAGGAGTTTCGCACGCGGGTGAATGCCGACCTGGTCGGCAACGTCGTCAATCTTGCCAGTCGGGCCGCGCGTCTGCTGAGCGGCGGAAAACTGGCCGACACCTATCCCGACGACGGCGGCTTGTTCCGGCAGGCGGCCGAAGACGGCAAAGCCATCGCCGAGGCCTACGAAATCGGTGACTACAACAAGGCCATGCGGCTGATCATGGCCGCGGGAGACCGTGCCAACCGGTACGTCGAACAAATGGCCCCGTGGCAGCTCAAGAAGGATCCGGCCAAGGCCGACGAACTGCGCAACGTTTGTACGGTGGCGTTGAATCTGTTCCGGCAACTGGCCGTCTACTTGGCGCCCGTCTTGCCGCAATTGGCCGAGAAGACCGGAAAACTACTCAACGATCCGATCACGTCGTGGAGCCAATCGCAAACACCGCTGACGGGCACGCCGCTCGCCCCCTTCGAACATATGATGCAACGCGTGAAAAAGGAGGACGTCGAAGCCATGATCGAAGAAAGCCGCGAAGAAGACGCCCAGCGTCAAGCCCAAGCCGCCGGTGCCGATCCGTGGAACGATCCGGCAGAACCGCTCGAACAAGAGCCGTTGGTTCCCGAGACGATCTCGATCGACGACTTCGTCAAGGTGGACCTGCGGGTAGCGCGCATCGTGGCGGCCGAGGACGTCCCCGAAGCGAACAAGCTGCTGAAATTGACACTCAGTCTCGGCGGCGACGTGCGCAAAACCGTCTTCGCCGGGATCAAAAAGGTCTACAAACCGGAAGACCTCGTGGGACGGCTGGTCATTTGTGTTGCGAACCTTGCCCCGCGCAAGATGAAATTCGGTACCAGCGAGGGGATGATCCTCGCGGCAGGCGCCGGCGGAAAAGACATCTTTCTCTTGTCGCCCGACGAAGGCGCTCTGCCCGGCCACCGCGTCCACTGAGCCGCGCGGCACCGCGTCCGGCCTCACAGGTTTCCGCGTCGATACAGAACCGGTCGTTCCAACGGCGGCAGCCGGACGGTCGTGCCGTCGCTGAGTGTTTCTTCGACCATGAACCATTGCTCGGGATCGACGCCGTCGCCGGCAAAAAAGGTGTCCGGTTCGCCCCGCGGAAACCGCACGGAATCGGCCAGGTTCGCCAGCACGTAATCGTGCGAGCGGCGGACGACGAACAAGGCATGTCCCGGCTCGGCGGCCGCATTGCCCCCGTAGCCGAACACACCGACCTTGCGACTGTCGGTGATCATCACGATCGGCCGGTAGTATTCGCCTTTTACACCGTAGAGAAAGACATTCTGCGCGTTGCGGATTTCGAAGTTCGCCTCGCTGCGGGCATGCTCGGGATTGCACTGATAGAAATGCAGCGGCTCCGTGGTGCCCTCGACCAGTAAATGCCGGTAATTCGGCCCGTGTCCGCGAGAGCTCTCTTGGTGGAAGTCGTACCACTTGCCGCCGCCGTGTCCGGTAACGAGCACCAACGGATGATCGAACAGACTTGTCCGATCTTCAGGGTACGCCAACCCCTGCGCCGGGGCCCGCAGATCGAACCGGATGTTCACCTCGCGGAAGATCGAGTTCCTTCCCGCCCGCCAGCGCAGGCAGTAGGCGGCTCGTGAATCTTCGAGCGTGCCGATCCCCAGGAACGCCAGCGTCGTTCGCGCCGAGGCGTCATCGGGCGTATCGACGACCGGTTGCGGATTCGCCGGATCCATGAAATCGCCGCCTTCGACGGCTTTGGGAACCAGCCAACTGAAACACCGATGGGCACCGAGCAAGACGGTGTCTTTCCGCAGGTGGAGCGTACGGCCCAGAGCGTATGTCCCCTTCGGCAGGAACACGACCTGCGCTTCGTCGACGGCCTTTTGGATCGCCGCCCAATCATCGGTGGTACCGTCGCCGGCCGCATTGTACGGCGGCATCCGTACATCGACCACGTCTTCCTGCTGCCAATGCGGAAACTCGTCGGACCACAGGTGTCGCGATTGCAGGTCGCCGGGAGGCACAACGTCCATCGCGATCTCGGCAACGAACGGCCGGTCGACCCGTTTTCCGTCGATGTACACAACCGAAGGATACTCGTATCGCTTGCCGTTCCACGATCGAGCGACCGTATCTTGCGGCATCCCTCCCGCATACTCGCGAATGCAACACCAGTGTTCCGCTGCCTTGCGCTCGCCGGGGGGCGTGAGAGGAGGTTTTCCCGGTTGTTTTACGAGGTTTTCCGCGCCGCGCACGTACACATTGCGCAGGTACACCCCGGCCTCGGCGTGAACGGCCGTGGGTGCGATCGTGCCGCGGTACTCGATACTCGAATCGATCATGCATAGTTGGCCGTTGTGCGCCCCCCAGGGACGAAACGTTGCTACGGCGGGGCCCGGCGTGCGTTTGACGATCTTCGTTCCGACCAACACCGCCGACTGCCGACTGCTCACGACAACGGCGGCCTCTTCCTGGTCGATCAGAGTGAAGCCGGTGACGGTCGGGGCGGGTTGCGTTTCCCGCAGGTCCAGCCCGATGCGCCCCCCGATGATCGTAACGTTCGCATGACTTCCTCCCGATCCGGCCCCGCCTTCCAGCCCGCAGAAAGCACCGCGGGCATCGATCGTGCAATCTTGCACGCCCGACCCTTGGGCCGCGCGATGCCGAATCCCCACCGCGCCGGGATTTCCCGGTTCGATGACGATGTCGATCCCGATCAGCATCTGGTTCATCGAAATATTGGGCTGCCGTTGATCGACGGGGGCTTCGCGTCCTGCGCCGGGGGCCCAAAAATGAATCACGTACTTGCGATGCGTCGGATCGTCAAACCCGGGGCTCCGGCCGGCCAATACGATCTGCGGTCGCGGCCCCGACCGCGAACCGACCAGCACGCACGGAAAGTTGCGATCGCCGTAACGCGAGCGGCCGTCGGGTTTCAGCTTGCGATACTGCTCGCAAACGATGGTATCGCTCACGCGGTAACGCCCCGGGGGGAAGAAACACACAAGCCTGTTTTCGCGGGCGAAGTCGACCGCCTGTTGAATCGCCTGCGTCGAATCGCGTTGCCCCGTCGCATCGGCGGAAAACGGCGGTGCCGTCACGTCCAGGAATCCCTTTTCCGCCCACGGCTTGTTCCCCAACTCGTCGAGTGAATGCGCGGACGGCGGTCGCAGCGCGGGCACCGGCAAGTCGCCGGGATTGCCGAAGCTCAACGGCGACAAGCCCGGCGGCACCTCGACGGCGAATATCGCCCCGCCGACAAGCCCCGCCGCAAAGATCGCCAATCCGCCGATCGTCTCAACGATTCCGATTCTCAAACGCGCGTATCGCTCGATCATGATTGCCTCGTTATCGAATGGCACATCGGCCGCACGACGTGCTCAGTGCGTCTCGGCGGCCGCCGAGGTGGACCGTCGCGCCCTCATCGCCTCGTACAGGTTGCGCGGAACGATTTGATCCGCGGGACACGATTCCAGCCAACGGCCGAACAGGTCGGTAGGTTTCGGATTTTCGGGAACGGCGCGTTCGGCATCGGCCACCTCGATCCCCACGATGTTGATAGCGTCGATTCCCAGATTCGTCGGCCAACGGACGGGCTTCGCCGTGCGGATCCCCCAAAACGTTTCACCTCCGGCGGTGTGATTGCCGCGCATGCCCCCGCCGCTCGACGCGAACAGTCGATTCCCCTTGCCGGCGTCGATGTCGGTGTACAGGTTTTCGTACGGTGCCCAGCGATGATGATCCATCGAAAGATCGACCGCCTTTCCGTGAGCGTAGACGCAGCCGATCGCACTTTGCACGGTCAAGTCGTGAATGAACGGGGCTTCGACGGCGAAGTCGGTACACAGCAAGTCGTGACCGTACAGCGAAATACCGTGATGTCCCACGACACCCTGCGACGAGTACCGCTCGGGATCGGCCTGCAAGATGATTTTTTCGAGCGTACAGAACGCGCCTTTCACGTACGGGCCGCTGTCGGCGTTGCGGATGAGCAGGTCGCGCAGCACGCAGTGTGCCGCGTTGCGACCGATCTCCACGGGGTTGTAGCCCTTCTCTTTGAAATGGCCCTTGTACGGCTCGGGTGGAAACTCGAATCGAAAGCCTTCGACGGCGACGTCGGTCACCGCCGGAACGAAGCGTGTAATCGTGGGTCGCCATTCCGAGCGAACATCGAATCGCAACGGGCGATCCAAGACGATCCGTTCGCCCTCGACCTTTCGCACGCGAAAGATCTGCTTGACTCGCCAATCGTTGAGTCCCGAGATATTTCCCGGCTGTCCGCGATACAGGTATTCGAGCAACGACTTCTCCGCGTCGTCGAACAACGTCAACTCGATTTCATCGCCTGCGACGAAGGAAGACCGTTGCAAGACGAGTTCGGTATCGCCGCGTTTTGCCTCCTCGGCAACGCGGACGGTCACGTCCGACGTGCGCACAGGGGCGTCGATCTCGATCAATCCCAACGCCCAAGACCAACCGGTGGTGGGTGAGTTGCCGTCCGTTTTCGACGGGCGCGGTTCGATCGCGTCACCCGGCCGCAGCCAGACAAGCGTCGTCCTATCGGAACCCGCCCCGCGCAACACCGTATTCGAATGCGTAATCCGCAGAATGTCGTTCAGCACGAAGCGACCCGGCGGCACGAGAACCACCTTGTTCTCACCGGCGGCGATCGCCTTTTGAAAGGCGGCGGTGTCGTCTTTTCCGTCGTTCGGTACGGCACCGAAATCGACGACCGAAATCGACTCGGCAGGCTCGCGGAAAGGTTCTTCTCCCCGGCGATATCCCGCCATCGAGAAGTCGGGCAGGCGACTTTGCGGCGTCCACAACTCACCGTGTTCGCCCCACAAGGCGGAATGGATCGCTCCGTCGGCGAATGCCGGCTTGCGTCCCGCGCCCACAGCGAGCATTCCGATCACCGTAGCGATCAAGACGAAACGGACAGAGAAAACGGTCTGCGAAACGATGGAATTCGGCGCACAAGGGGGGCGATGCATGGGCGGGTTCTCCGATATGCAGGGAGGAAAAACCGACCGGGCCGGTCGATCATTCGGGGAGCTTTTCAAACACCGAAAGGTTATACAAGGTGTAGCCGCCCCAACTGGTTCCCGGCTCGCGGCACACCAGCCGCACGTAGCGGGCGGTCTGCGGCTCGAAACGGAAAATATCGCTATCGCCTTCGTATCCGCGTTTGTCGGCGACTTCGGCGACGGGCGTCCACGTATTACCGTCGGTCGATAGTTCGACGCGATACGCTTTCGCATACGCCTTCCACCAGGTGGCGACGACGGCCCCCACCTGCTGCGGTTGTTGCAGATCGACGGCGATCCACTGTTCGCCTTCTTTGGCCCCGGACCACGGCGTGTACATGTTGCCGTCGACTGCGGCGGCGGCCGTTTCCGGGCGCGAAGATGCCTCGGCCGGTTTCCCGCGCGCAAGGTCTTGTAGCCCCACGATCACCCGCACGACATTCGATTGACCGACCATGCCCGCACTATCGCGGGCCATTACCATCAGGTCGTACAGTCCCGGTTCGAGCTGGGCCGACATTCCGATCCATTCGCGGCTGGTCGCCCGTTCCGAAAGCAAACGTGATTGGGGAACGAGATCGAGGATGTCTTGTTCCGACCGCATCGCCCAATCCTTCCAGGTTCCGGGTAAGGCGTACAACGAAGCCGAGATCAAGTTGCCGTCGCGATCCTTCAAGTTGACGGCCAAGGTGAACTCGGTGGGAACTTGGGCGCCGTCGGCAGGCGAGGCAATTCGGGCCGTCGGTGAAATGTTGTGCGGCACGAACTGCGGCATCTCGTCGAGCGTGATGATCTGCTCGTGCGAATACGTCTTCGCGATCCATTCCGGCGGATTCTGACCGCCCACGAACCAGGGCAGCGCGTACAACCAGCCCGGTCCTTTTTCGGCGAGCAGGTCGGGATTGGGAATCGCCGCACATTCACACAAGGCGATCATTTTGCCCGGCGCGACCTTCTCCATGATTTCGAATGCCTTGCGGTAGGTGTCTTCAGTCGGTTTTCCCCATCCATAGTAGTCGTTGGGGTAGATGTCGATTCCGATGAAGTCGACGTATTCGTCGCCGGGATAGTAACGTTTGCGGAAGGCGATTTCGTCTTCGAGACTCGCATCCTTGGGCAAGCCGCCGGGCCGCAAGGCCGAACTATACACCCAAATCAAGTTGTGCAGCTTGCGTTCCTTGACCAGATAGTCGTACATCATCCGCCACAAGGCGGCGGTATTCTCGGGCGTTTCCTTGTCGGTCCACCAGAACCATCCGCCTTCGATCTCGTGGAAGGGACGCCACAAGATGGGCACCTGGGCCTCGTGCAAACGTTGGAGGTAATCGGCCGTGCGCCGCAGATCTTCCATTGCGGCCTCGTGCTCGGGCGTGCCCGGCGTGATCGTGGCTTTGATATCGACGGGGCCGGTCCCTTTGTTGCCGCTTACCCAGGCCGATCCGTTGGGATCCCCCGGCTTTCCCCAGTGAAACTGCATTTGCGGGATACCGCCGTGGATGTGCCACCAGTCATGGATGTCTTGGAAGTTGCGTTCCATGACGCTGGTGTAGCTGTCGCCCCATTTCGGCTTGTTCCAGCCGAACGCATCTTCGCCGTAGACGGCGGGCAAGCGACCGCAGATCTCTTGCACCGGCCGTCTTCCGCCGTAGCTGGCGATTCCGGCGAGCGTCTTTTGCCCGTAGATTTCGTGAAGATACTCAAGCACCTTCCTTCCTTCGGGAATCAATTCGGGATCGACCGGCTCGACCGCCGAGACGATTCCGCTCGCACTCGCCAAGAGCACCATCCACACGACCGGTGCATATCTTCCGCAACGCATGCCCAACCCTCTCTCTGCTCGGATCGTTTCGACAGTACCAGCTTGCGCGCAGCCGCACCGCCGGCGCGACCGCATCCATTACGCTAGTTCGCCGTCGAAACGAGTGCAATCGGCGCAAGGATTTTGCGAACGACGGAATCAACAGCGATCGGCGGCGCAACGACGGCCGCTCAGTAGTGGACGATCGCCCTCAGCATGACGGTGTCGTCCAGCTCGCGTTCGATGTCGTCCGCGCGATAGTGCAAGCGGCGAGAGAAGACGTACCCCAGTTCGAGCTTGTAATCGATACCGGGGATGTTCCGGCGTTCCAAGCCGACGATGAGCATGACGTCGCGGTAGGTGAGTTCGTCGGCGAATCCGCCCACACGTTCGACCGCCCACACGTGCGGATTGTAATCTCCGGCCACGTAAAACCAATCTTGCTTGTCGTCCGACAGCGCCCCGTGCCAGAGAATCCGCCGGGCGATCTTCGGCTTGGGAAACAGCAGGTTGAACTCCCACAGGTCGTTCGGTTTCCAGATGATTCCGCCGACCGGCAAGACGTCGATGTCGTACCGATCCAGGTAGGCGACACCGCCGACCAGTTTCACACCGGGCCTCCAATCCCAAATACCCAAGCCGCGGCCGGTGATGCGGAAAGCCTCGTCGCTGGATTGCTCGAAATCGCTGAAAGCCCCGATCTGCAAGGCCGTCTCGATACGAAAATTCGGCCCCAATCGCGGCAACCAACGAAACTCGGTGTAGGCATCGTACAGTCGCGGAGGCACGTCGATCGACTTGGGACCGGTCAGGTAGTACACCGTGAAATCGGGGGTGATCAAAAGCGGCCAATCACGCGACGGCGCCGGAACGGCGAAGGTCGCCGAGCCGTCCAGCGCCGTGACGCCCAGTCCGTCTCGCTTGCCCGAAGCCAACCAAACGGCTTTGAAATCGATCCCCTGGAAGAAGCCCGTGCGGGCATCGGCGGGACGGTCGTCGGCTGCCAACGGCCTTCCCCGCTCGAACAAAGGCGACCCGGCTTCGGGATATCGGCGCGAGACGATCGAACCGGCCTCGGGTGTTCCTTCGATCAACCAGTCGTTTTGGGCAGGCGGAATCGTCCCGATCGTGCCGCCGGGCGTCAGCGGAGTCGACTCCGAGAAAAACGACACGGCCGGTGAATCACCGTCGGCACTTCCGTACGTCATCGGGCGAGAAGGCGGCAACGCCTGCGGCAAACTCCAGCCCTGCGCGAAGACGCCGGACATTGCCGACAATACCAAGAATGCACTGCAAACCGTCGCGACTGCCCGCCCCCTTCGCCGTGTGGACGTGCGTTCGTTTCGTTCCTTGACCCGGTCCATACGAGATTCCGTCACTGTTGGGTTCGATCTTTTTGTGCACCGGCGCGTTCGGCGGGGCGATCGTCAAAACGCCAAGGTGGCGCCCACCAATAACTGCGTGTTGGGTTTCACGTTGTCGGTCAATCCGCGTTCATAGACCAGTTCGCGGGCAGTGGCCACGCCGATCTCCATACTCCCTTGCAGGCCCCGCCATCCCTCGAATTCGAAACCGGTGGCGATGCGGATATCGTTGTAATCGACGCGCTCATGTTCTCCGGCAAGAATGCCCGTCGTCCGCTCGATGTACCACGATCCGCCGCCGTAATCGCCCCGGACATACCACCACCAATGCGTGTTTCCGCGATCGGCCAGGCGGATCGTCAACCGCGGATTCGGAAACAAAAGGTCGAGCTGAATTTTCGGGTCGATCGCCGAGCTGACCCACGTGGCACCACCCGCCGGCAGCAACGACACGCGCACGCGATCCAAGTAGATGATGCCGCCTTTGACCCGCCAATTCGGCGAGAGAGCCAACGTCAAATACCCGTGACCGGTGTAGCGAAAGCTGTCGGCGGTGAGCTTCTTGAAGTCGGAATGCACGCCCACGGCGAAGGCCAGTTCACCGCCCACGATCTGATTCAACTGCGGATTCCATGCGGCTTGAATGTAACCGTCGAAGGTCGTCGGCGGCATGTCGGGCGAATCGTCGGCGGCCGTCGAGATCGGCCCCGACCAAAGCTGCAATCCGAACCCCGGCGTCACCAGCAGCGGTGTTTCGGGATTGTACAAAAACGGGAACGCAAACGTGCCGTAGAACTGGAAATCGTTGATTCCCAGCTCGTCACCGCCGTTCCCGGCGATGAAGGTGTAGTCGACACCTACCGCCTGACGGAACTTGACGATTTTCGAGGCCCAACTGTCGTCGCCGGGCGTAGGAAACACGGGATTCTGTGGAAACAACGTCGACTGCTCGCCCGGCGTCGCGTACGGATCCCACGAGTTCGGCGGCGGCCCCATCCCCTGGTATACGGCCCCCGGCGCCGGAGGCGTCGTCGGCCCGGCCGGTCCGTAGTAGGGCGTCGATCCCGGCGGATAATTCATCGCAGGAACACCCGGTGAAGGCGAACTCGGTGCAATCGCCGGATTCGGCGGCAACCAGGGGCTCGGTGTCGTCGAAGCCGAAGGAGTCGCAGCTGCGGGCGCGCCCGGCACCGCCGGGGCGCTCACCCCGGTTCCCACGCCCGCCGAAGGTGCCCCCGGCGAGCTCGGCGTACTCGGCAACGTGCCCGCGGGCGCCCACGGTGACGTCGTCGATGCGGCCGCGCCGCCGGTCGTGCCCGGTTGCTGGTAGACGCTTTGCGCCGTCTGCGAGGCGGTCAGCGGCTTTGCCTGCACGCCGCCGGGAAACCGCACACGCTGCCCCGATGCCTCGCTGGTCGCGAAGATCCAGCCGGCCAACGCCAGGCCGAGCCACACCCCTCGCCCGTATCGGTCGATCATGGTACGATCCGTTCACACGATGATTTTCGGTTCGAAACCGCCTTGTTTCGGCCCGCAACGCGGCACCCCGCGTCCTTGAAGGCTGCAAAGATAGACCGCCTGTCGGCCGAAATGCCGGGAACCGATACCAGTCCGACACGGTCTCGTCAAGACAAACCCGCCAGCTTGCACAACAGGGGCAATATTCGCAACCTGGAAAAGCAAGTCAAAGAAAGACTCTCCCGACTTTGTCCGCACGTGATTGAAGATGTCCGACCGCCTCGACCTCGACCGACTCGCCGAATCATGCCCCGGTGTGCATGTCGAGTTTCACCACGAAATCGGCTCGACAAACGACCGGGCGAAAGAACCCGACGTTCGTCTGTCGGACGATCGCCCGTGGTTGATCACGGCCGAACGCCAGACCGCGGGTCGAGGACGCGGCTCGAACCGCTGGTGGACCGGTGAGGGAAGTCTTGCGTTCACGATCGTGCTGCCGTCTCCCCGGCAATGGCCTACGCAGCAATTCGGGCTGTTTGCCCTGGCAACCGGTGCGGCCGTTTGCGAAGTCGTCACGGGTGTGTTGCAAGCCGAGAACGCTTTGCATTCGGTCGACGTCGGCATGCGGTGGCCGAACGACATCTACCTGGTCGAACGCAAGGTGAGCGGGATACTCGTCGAGGTTGCCGACGGCAAATTGATCGTCGGCATCGGCGTGAACGTCAACAACTCGGTGAACGAGGCGCCTGCCGAACTACAATCCCGCGTCGTCTCGCTCCGCGACGTCGTCGGCCGCCCCCTCGATCGCACCGAGCTATTGGCGAGACTGACGCAGAACGTCGTCTCGCATCTTTCCTTTGAGCGCCTGCACGCGACGGACATCGCCCGCCGAGCCAACCGCTGGTGCTGCGACAAAGGACGCGTTCTGACCGCCTCGACGGCGAATCGCGTCGTGCGCGGCGTGTGTCGCGGGATTTCCTCCGACGGCGGTTTGCTGCTGGAGGTGGACGGCCACCTGGAAGAGATCATCTCGGGCACGGTTCTCGACGCTTCCTGAGCGATACGAAGCGAACCGGCCGGCGTATGCCGACCGGTTCCCGCAGATGTTCCGTCGCGCATATCGGCGAAGATTGCGTTATTTTTCTGCGGCAGTGGTGGTGGCTTCGAGTTCGCCCGGGGCGGGCCGATCAACGATGAACCCGCCCGACGTTCCGCGCCGGCTGATCCGGTTGTTTGCCGCGCGACAACCGTAGGTATCGGTGTTGCCGTAGTCGATCACGAAACTAAAGTTTCCGCCGCAGGCCGACGGATTGTGATACGTGATGTTCGACGAGGCATAACCTTGCCCGTAGCCTTTGTAGATATCGGCGCCGCGGTAGTCGAACAAGATGCCGAGGCTTCCCTGAGCCCCGCTGCCTTGCGAACCGCTGCCGGTCGCCAGGTATTGGTCGTCGCCGGCGAACTCCATCAACACGCCGATCGAAGCATCCCAGGCAAACCCGATGTTCATGATCGTGCCGCCGTAGGCATCGTTGCCGGCATCGTCGATCAAAAATCCGAGGGCGTAGTGACAGCCGAATCCATTGGCAAAGCGTTGGAACCGGCGTTCCGTCCGAGACGATCCCGTGTAGGCTTTCAAGGTCGCCCCGAGTCGGTTGTCGTTCCCCTCGAAGTCGCGGGCGAATCCCATGCCGAGCCAATATCCGCCGCCTTGAGCGAAGTAGTCGTACTCGTAGGTGTCGTCACCGGAACCTTCCAGGAGCACGCCCAATCCGCCGTCGGCGACGCCGCGCAGCCCCGAGCCGACGCCTTGCCCCCAACCTTCGTAACCGGGCGTTTCGGGATATGAGTCGTAATAGCGACCACCCGTGTAGTAGTGATCGTTCCCGGAGATGTCTTCAAGGACGCCGAAACCGAGCGGGCCGGCAAATCCCTGGTCCCACATCGCGGCGTGGTAGTCGTCGGTTCCGGCCCCTTCGATCAACAGGCCGACGCCGCCGAGCGCCTGGCCTTGGACACGTCGCAGACCGACGTATCGGTCATTACCGTTCAGATCGGCCAAGATTCCGACACCGGCCAATGTCGAACCTTGGGCCACGCTTTGCGCCTGGTAGACATCGTCGCCCGACGCATCGATGAGGATCGATCCGGCCAAGAGCGATCCGCCCTGGATACCGGGCTGTTTACCTTGATAGCGGTCGTCGCCCGCCAGGTCGATCACGATGAGTACGGGTCGCGAGACATTTGCGGTACCTTCGAGATAGACGTCGTTCCCGCCCAGATCGATCACGGCGCGAACCTGCTTCGCCGTCTCGAGATCGTATTGATTCGACGCCGAGCCGCCGATGACGATCGTGCCGGTTTCGGTTTCGATGACGCGAACGATCGGCCCGGTGATCCCTTCCACGCTCAACGAGGCATCGCCGGTGCCGTCGAGCTTCGCCAATTCGGTCAACAAATCGGTCGCGAGCAACTGGGCCAGGGTTTCGGCCAAATCGAATTGGGCCGACCGGTTCATCTTCAACATCAGCTTGCATAAACGCCGTGCGTAACTGCGACTGTTCACCGTGTGCCCCACGCTGGCGTTGGTCGTAAGGGTCGAATAGAGGTTCCGCGCCATGTCGGCGACTTCTTTTTCTTCCAGCGGCTCGATCATCGCCGCGTAGTTCCGGTGCGCCTGAAGCAACACCGACTGGACCGAAAGGACGGCTTCCTCCGGCGAAGCGGGTTTCGGCAAGACGAACCGCTCGGTCGCCGCGGGCACGTCCATCTTCGGCCGTGCTACCGCCAGCGCCGCGGTCGTGCCGACGGCATCGGCCCGTTTCAATCCGGCATGGAGCTTGCGGGTAAATTCTTCGGCGGCCGCCGGTGCCGAAAGCGGATCGAGATACAACTGCTCGTACCACGAAAGACGGCACAATCCGTTGACCTCCGAGCCGGTATACTCGCGATCCGTCGCCCGCAACCGACCGGCCAAGTACGATCGAAACGTGCGGAACCGCGAATCGATACGCCGACTTTCAAGCTGCGTTTCGATTTCGGGGCGAAGCAACGCCGCAATCCCGGCCGCCTCGGGGTGGCCGACTTTCGCATCCAACGCATCGGCCATTGCTTGCCCGAATTCGCGAAGCACTTTCTCTCGCTGCTTTTCCCGATCGGCTCCGACCGGTTCCGGTTTTTCTTCGTTCGGCGTTTCTTCTTTTGCTTCTTGCGATTGCGAATCGGGTTCGGTCGCTTCGCGTTGATCCGCCGCCGGGGCCCCGCCTTCGGGGGCGTCCGATTTCGAGTGATCGACAGATTCTTCGGCCTTTTCGTCCGTCATCGGAACGCCCAGTTCCGGTCCGTCGGAAGCGGCATCTTCGCCGGCCGCCTCATCGACAACGTCTTCATCGAAGCGCACAGCGAAGTCGTCGAGCGGTTCTCCGTAGGGCATGACATCGACCAAGGCGGGAAAGAGATCGACCGACTCGAACCATTCACCGACACGGGTTTCGGGCTCCGCTTCGTCGAGAGGCAGCGGATCGAACGTATCGTCGCCCGGCACGACTTCCACATGAAATCGAACCGCTCCGCTTTCGGTGGAGGCAACCTCCGTTTCGGCCGGCGAGATTCCGCCTGCCGAGAATCCGATGCCCAAGGCAACCAAGACCACTGCGCCGTGAATGTGAGTCCTCATAGTCGTTTATCACCCAAAAATTGCTGCGGGCAGCTCACCGAGTCGTGCGACCGCACCCGACCGGTCCCCACGGCCCCTCTGCCTGAGCAGCCCAGGTGCTACATTTTGCGCCGCTTAAACCGGCAACTCAGATTGACCAGATAACGCACACGATATCAATCGGTCCCTGTCGCCGTTTTCATAGCAGTATCGTGCAACTTACTTGTGACACCGAACATATGCAACGCGCGTGTCCCCCGACTTCGTCAGGATGTGCCTAACGAACGAATAAATCCGTCTACATCGATTGCAGTGACTGTGCGCCCTTGAAATTGATTTCAGTCACGACGATGCACACCCGATCGGTAGGCCGCGACACATATTTCTTGTCGATTGTGCCAAAGTTGTCGCAAACGGATCGTCTCATACCCCCAAGAGGCAATCCGATCGACGGCGGCGGGCAACGCGTCGACGAGCTTCCAATCCGTCAGTTTCAGCGTGAGGATCAAGCCCCGAACGCGGCATTCCGGATAGGTCACGATGCCTTCCACGGCGTTGAGGGTGTAGCCGGGCGCGACGTTCATGTCGGCCGCCAACCATCGAACTTTGCGGAATTCGCGTCGCCGCGCTTGCGGAACGCGCCGCCGCAGATGTCGAAACCGTGGGTGAGACGCAACCGCAGGATGCATTTCGGCGGGATCGACACCGAGGACCTCATACCCTCGATCGAGCAGCGCCTGGGAAGCACCGCCGGGGGCACTTCCCAACTCGGCCCAGCGGGCACCCGGCGGGATCGGAAACGCCGACCACCGCAAGGCCTCTTCCATCTTCAAATAGGCCCTGGAGACGGCATGTTTCGGTAGGGCGATCGGCGGCCGCCCCCCGATCCAGTGGGATTGAATGTCGTCCGTCACCAGATGACAGCCGAACCAATATTCTCCCGGATCGACGACGACACAATCAAGCACCCAATCCCCCGCGGCAAGGGATGTCTTGTGGGCATCCAAATGCCAAAAGGCGTCCTGGTCGTTCGATTGCGTATCATCGACCGAACCCTGCGGCAATTCCGGCAATTGCGAGCTCACTTCCGTCAGTCGTGGGCGGAGGTCGGCCGGTGCCGCTTCCAAGAGTCTGCGTTCAACGGCGCGCACTTCTTCCGGCCAAGGCGCACTCGTCTCATCCGGATCGCCTCCGCTTGGATCGCGCGGCCAAACGTGCACCGCCCGAACCCGTGCTCCTTCGACGGCAGCCCAAATCCGCTGCGGCCAATCGGGCTCGTCGATCGGTACTTTGCCCAGCGACAAGCCCCAGCGACGTGCGAAAGGGCATTCCAACCGATATCCCTCGGCCACGTGCGAATCGTCGGCCGTCTTGAACGTCAAGAACCCCGGCCGTGAAAACGCGAACCGCAAATTCGGGTATTCGCGCGCGACGAGCGTCTTGACCACCCGTTCGGCGCCAATCCGACAGGTGAGAAACACGAATCGCGAAGCCAATTCCATGGTTGCCTACCGTACCGGTGTACCGGGGCGACGATGCGCCGTCTCGACCACACGACCGCGCCCGACATTTCGGCGTCGAGCATCGAATCGTCCTGAAGCCCGCTCGCAAGAGGAAGGGAAGGCCTATCTTCGCCCGCGATCGCCGGGCGTGCAAGTCGGGAAATATCCGAAACACGTCCGGTGCGGCAAAGCCGCATGCGTCCCGAACCGCGTCGCCGGAACTTCAACGAGGCGTACTCGGCTCGCCGGTCTTCAACAGCGTCAGAAGGGAATCGAAACGGCTCTTGATTTCGGGCGAGTCGTACCGATCGCGTTCCGATTCGAGAAGTTCGATCAAGAGATCCTTCGGATAGTACGCCTTCCCTTGTGTCCGCAAGATACTGATCACGTAATTCGAAAACGGCTGATCTTCGTCGCCGACCAGTTTCACGGTGCGTTCGAGAACACTGCGATCACGATACGAGAAAAGCGTGCGAACCGCCGCCTGCCGCGTCGCATTGTTGTCGACGGCCAGCAGCTCATCGACGATCGCGGCGATCTTCTCCGGGGGCGGACCTTCGCCGTAAGTGGGCGGCCGATTCAGCCCGTACATCAGCGAAGCCGGCGGATTGCCCTGATACGACTCGATACGTTCGATCAGGTAGTCGACGGCCTCTTCGTCGCGAAACAACTTCCACAATCCGCTCGCGGCACACTCCGCAATCGAGGCATCTTCCGAGCGAAACTGTTTCTTCAAGATTCCCTTGATCTTCTCTTCCCGGTCGGGAGGGACGGCCGACAGCATCGCCAACGCCATGTTCAGCACTTGGGGATCATCCGACGCCAACACGGCCTCGGCCAACGGCGTCGATACTCCCCGCATCATGGCGTAGCGGGCGACGTTCGTGCGAATCTGCACACTGGGCGCCGTGACCAGCGGAATCAACTCCGTCGAATACTTTTGCGGATCGACCGCCATCGCACGATCGATCGCCATGGCGACGAACTGTTGCCGATATTGATCGGGGGCGGGCTGGACTCCGATCTCCTTTGCCCGTCGAATCAGCTCTTCAACCTCGGCCGGGGCATGCAACATGCGAATGTACCCGAACAGTTGATGGTAGAACTGGCCTTTGTTGATCTCGTCGTTGGTTTCCCACTGCTCGATGATCAAACTCGCCCGGTAGGCGATTTCGGGATCGCCTGATGTAAGTTCTCGCCGCAGCCGTCCGATGACGACCGGCCCTCGTTCGAGCAGTTGCCGAAACGCCCGCTCGCGCACGACGGAACGGGCATCGCCCATCTGGGCAATCAACCGATCGATTTCGGGATCGTCGATCTCTAACGGTCCGGCGATCGCCGTCTCGGGAAAGGCCTTGTCCAACAGGTAGACCAAGCCCGCAAGCCCCTCGGCCTGCAAGCGAGGAAACACTGCCGCGGCATTCCCTTGCCGAAACGCCGACAAGACCGGCGTCATCTTTTGCTGAAAATCGACCGAGCGCAGTTTGTCGAAAACGTCGGCCGGCAACGCCGGTGTCGCATCGTCGCCGCTCTCCGCGGCTCCAGGGAGATCGTTCGTCTCCTCCGCGAAACTCCATTTCGAACCAGGCGAGCCAAGGAAGACGGTAGCGGCCAACAGCATCGCTCCGACTATCCTTGCGGCCGATTCGATGTGCCGCCGGTATCCTCGACTTGCCGCCATGATGTTCCTCGACTCCAAATTCCGCTCGCCGCCGGGCGATCAGGAAACTTCTAAAGAAAGGCGTCTGCCATACCACTCCTCTCAATGGTAGCAGGCCGAAAGCGAAAAGTTCCAGAAATTCGGCGGTTTACGGCGGATCACCGCGAGCGGCGCACAAACGATACGACCGGCGGCGGTAGCGACAAATCGTCGTGACAACCGAATTCATGCGAATTGCGGCGCTTGTCGATCACTTCGGGCATTTCTTCGCATGCAACGAGCTGATAGAACGGACACACGGCACACTCGGCAGATCGCAACGCAGGCCCCGCGATGTTGCCTGCGCGTGCCTTCGGCACCGCCCAGCAAGCCCGGCCGCCGTTTGTCCCACCGTTGATCCCGTCAAATTCGACGGCATCGCGTACGGGACACGCATCGCACTTTCGGGAGTCCGACTCCTGCGTGAAGAATTCCCAGCAGTTCAGTTTATGGGCCGGTCGACGGGCCGGCGTCGGATCCTTAGGGTACTCGGAATTCGACATCAATGGGGCACCTTGAGAAGATACTTGGGTCAAAGAAGCACAACCTGGTGGGCGAAGTTTCGCTCTCGATACGTAAACCTACCCCACGATTTGCGACGGTACGGTCCCCAAGGGGGGCAAAGCGTGTGGAACGCAGCCGCGATCATCCTTCGAAACTGCGTTTTCGGTACACCCCTCACCCCCGTCGAGGGAGACATTTTGTTTCCCGACAAATGCCGGCTTTCATCACTTTCGAGGGTCTCCCTGCCGTGGGGAAAAGGCGATGCCGCCCAAACGCTCCGTCCATTTGCTTGTGGTTGCCGCCGGGATGTGTGACGATGGGATCGATTACGCAAGGGCTCGACTATTTCGTACCGGCAAAAGGTTTTCCACCCGAGAACGAAGAAATAAGGTCGCGGCTGCGTCGGCGCTACCGACGTACCGGCTTGCCGATTCGCCTGCTGGAGGTCCCTCATGCGACTATCCGTCGTCGATACGGAACGCTGCGTCGGTTGTCAGCTTTGCATGTTCGCCTGTGCCCGTCGCCACGGGACCGGGCTGGCCGAAACGTGTATCGGCATTCGATCGACCGGCGGCATGGAGCGAGGTTTTTCGGTCATCGTATGTCGGGCATGTGTCGATCCGCCCTGTGCCCGCGTTTGCCCCACCGAAGCCCTCGAACTGCGCGAGGGGGGCGGAGTCAAGTTCGTCGCCGAACGTTGCATCGGCTGCGGGCATTGCCGCACCGCTTGCATCCTGGACGCGGTCTTTTGGGACGACGAGGCCGAGAAACCGATGATCTGCATCCATTGCGGCTACTGCGCCAAGTTCTGTCCGCACGGGGTACTCTTGCTCGAAAAACGCGAGGTCGCCCATGCTTCCGAATGATCCGGTTGCGAATGTCCTGCATATCGACCTGACGCGCAAGACATCCTATGTCGAACGGCGGGAAGATCTCGTCGACGAGGTGCTCGGCGGGGCGGGAACGGCCGTCCGATTGTTGACCGAACTCGCGCCGGAAGGATGCGATCCGCTCGGGCCCGACAATCCGATCGTCCTGGCCGTCGGTCCGCTGACGGGCCACTTTCCCCTGGCTTCGAAGACGGTCGCCGCGTTCAAGTCGCCGCACACCGGCAATCTGGGTGAAAGCCATTGCGGCGGGCGCAGCGCCGTCGCCATCCGCATGGCCGGTTACGGGGCGATCGTCATCCGCGGAGCGAGCGACCTGCCGGTGTACGTCTCCGTCCACGGCGACAAGGTTCGCTTTCGCGACGCAACCACGCTGTGGGGCATGGGCTCGGCCTTCACGGCAGGAAAAATCATCCGCGAAAACGAAACCGGCGCCGGATTGCGCACGATCATGCGGATCGGCAAAGCGGGCGAGAACCTGGTCACCTATTCGGCCGTTACCTGCGAAACCTACCGCCACTTCGGACGGCTCGGCCTAGGGGCCGTGTTCGGCTCCAAGAAGCTCAAGGCCTTGGTCGTCGCCGGAAAACGATCGTTACCCGTCGCCGACCGCAAGCTGTATCGGCGGCTCTATGACCGCATTTACGACGAGGCGACCGAGTCGGCCGTGATGAAGAAATATCACGATCTGGGCACGGCCGAAAACGTCGCCCCGCTCAACGCGATGAGCGGCCTTCCCACGCGAAACCTCACGGCTTCACGGTTCGAACACGCCGAGGCGATCTCGGGAGAAGCGATGGCCGAAAACTACCTTGGGCGGCGCATCGCCTGTTCGCATTGCCCGGTCGCCTGCATTCACATCGCGGCACTGCGTGAACCCTGCGAGGACGAGCCGTACTTCTACAAGACGTCGATGATCTCGTACGACTACGAAACGTTGTACGCCCTCGGCTCGATGCTGGGGATCGGTGATCCTGCCGGCTACTTGCGACTGGTCGACACCATCGAGCATTCGGCGCTCGACGCCATGACGGCGGGCGTCGCCTTGGCGTGGACCACCGAGGCGTTCGAGAAGAAATTGATCTCGACCGCCGAGACGGACGGTCTTACGCCGGCCTGGGGCGATGCCGATACCTATTGCGAGATCGCTCGGCGAATCGTATCGCAGCCGACCGAGTTCTATCGTCTGCTCGCCCGCGGGGTCGATGCCGTTGCCGAAAAGTACGGCGGCACCGATTTCGCCTTGACGTACGGGCGCAACGAGATGCCCGGCTATCACACCGGTCCGGCCTCCCATTTGGGTTTTCTGGTCGGCGCGCGGCACAGCCATCTCGACAACGCCGGGTACAGCCTGGACCAAAAGGTCTTGGTCAAGGAACTGTTGTCGCCGTCCGAAACCGCCCGGCGCATCGTCGACGAAGAAGTACGTCGGCAGATTCTGTCCAGCCTGGTGATGTGCTTTTTCGCTCGCGGCATCTATGACGACGATCTCGTTCAACAATGTTTGGCGAGCGTGGGCATCGACCTCGACGCCCATGCACTGGAATCGATCGGACGCCGCATCTACGCCGAAAAATACGCCTACAAGTTCCGCGAAGGCTTTTCACTCGACCGCTTGCACATTCCCAAGCGCATCCTCGAAACGGTTTCGCCCGTCAAGAACTGGGACGAAGCCTACCTGCGTTCGACCATCGCCGAGGTCGGCAAGCTGATCGACGAGGCCCTTGCCGCCGCGGGAACGTAGCCGCTCCTCGGGTGCTTACAGGCCGAACCGCCGCAGTCGCTTCCAACGACGGTTCTCTTCGAGCGTTCCTTCGTCGCGGAGAAAGGACGTCATCGCTTCGTCGAGGATCATCTGGGCATCGTGGGTCAGCGTGAGCAATCGGGCCAACCAGTACGGGCGGGGAACTCCCGACTCGCTGAAGATCTCGGCCTTGAAACACGACACCACCGCCGCGGCTACACGATCGTTCAATTCGGTGTGCGGTTGGAGAGGACACAACGATCGCCGATATCCCGCCCGCAACGACGACAACAGCAACGGCCAAATCAGTCGGCTGCCCGGATCTTCCTTTCGGCGCGACAGATCGTCGCAGAAGTCGCGGGCGCGGCCTGCGTCGAACGCGAAGACGGAAACGTCGGCCAGTGTCATGATGCGGCCTACGAGCAGATCGGTCCAGCGCTCCGTCTTTTCGACCAGGCGGTTGAGCCGAACCGCGTCGTACAGCGGCACTTTTCCATCAACCAGGTGCCGGAGCGCCCGATTTCGGATCTCCACGTGCCCCAACATGATCGTTTTGCCGATCGGTCCGGCCAGGGCGTCTTCCCGCAATTCGTCGTGGGCGGTCAACACGGCCCCCCAAACGCGCGTAAGCATCTCGCTGACGATGATTTCTTCGATCGTGCCCGCCAGATGATTTCGCAGCTTCTTGTACGAGTCGTCGCCGACACGTTTGAGAAACGACGCCCAGGCATCCAATCGCGTCTTCGAAGCAATCCAATAATCTTCGAGACCGTCGCGCGGAATTTCACCGGGCAATCGGACAAGCGACGGGCCGTGGGTGGCGACAAGGGTGGCAAGTTCAGCAAATTCGTGAGCCTGCATGAGATGCCGACAGTCTCCAGATGCAGTTCCTTGGTGCCGATCGTCGGAAGCCGGCGTTGCCTTTTCGCGTACAGCGCCGGCGTTTCCGGTTGTCCGGAAGCGTTTGCCCCGTTGAGCCCCCACACGCAAGCCGGAAGGGATGCGGCCATGTGTGTCTCCTCTGGAGAGGGAGCAACCCGCATGCCGTTTCTCACCCTAATGCCCACGTAGACCGCGAGAATCGGTCGCCGCCTCATGCCAGAACGCTGTTTTGCCTCGAAATACGACGTTTACAGGTTGCCGCATCGACATTCAACGTGGACAATTTCCCCCGCTGCCGCGACCGGCCACACGGTCGAAAGGGATAGTTTGTTGCCGAAAAGCAACACCGCCGAGTATCCTGTGTTGCCGGACGGCGCTCCGACGTTGTGCGAAAACCGGTTCTTCCCGCAGCCGATGCCGGAGCCACCGTGCACAGCTCGCCGCGGCACGGCGCAGCGGCTTCCCCACCAAATTGCCGTCCCATACTCGCGGAGGAATCGTACCATGACCCGACGATCGGCATTCCTGCATTCGCGATACTCGCGTTTTTCGATGACAACGACGCTACCGTGCCTTGCCGGGCTTGTTCTAACATTCACGACATGCGTGGAAAGGCCGTCCGCATCCGCCGCCGAAGCCCCCATTCCGCAACCCACCGCCCGGGAATATGCCGAACTTGCCGACCATCTCGAAACGTATTGCTTCGAGCGTCTGCTGCCGTTCTGGTATCCGCGGTGCGTCGATCGGGAGTACGGCGGTTTTCTGCCGCACGTTCGGCACGACAACACGCCGGGAGAAAACAACGACAAGACGATCGTCTTTCAGGCCCGCATGACCTGGACGGCGGCGGCCGTCATGCTCCACTCGTCCGAGCGAGCGGACGAATTTCGTCCGTTCGTCGAGCACGGCATTCGGTTCTTGCAACAAACGATGTGGGACGATCGCGACGGCGGATTCTATTGGGGACTCGACCGCCGGGGAAATCCGATCCCGCGTTACGGCACCGAGAAGCATCTCTACGGAACGTCGTTCGGCATGTATGCCGCCGCGACAGCCTATCGCGCCGCCCAATCGCCCGAGGCGTTGCAACTGGCCCAAGACACCTTCCGCTGGCTCGAGGCGCACGCACACGATCCGTCGTACGGCGGCTACTTCGAGGCCTTCCATCGCTCCGGACGGCCGATCCTCGAAAGCCCCAAGCCCGGCACGAACGGCAGGCAGAACACCGAACGCGACTTGCTCGGAACGCCCTACGGTTACAAGTCGATGAACAGCCACATTCATTTGCTCGAAGCTTTGACCGAACTCTATCGCGTATGGCCCGATCCGGGCGTGCGGCGACGACTCGACGAAGTCTTCCGCATCGTGCGGGACAAGATCGTCGTCGAACCGGGATGCATGAATTTGTATTTCACGCGAGACTGGCGCGCCGTGCCCGACCATGACTCGTTCGGTCACGATGTCGAGACGGCTTATCTGCTCCTCGAGGCCGCCGAAGTCATGGGGCTGGCCCACGATCCCAAAACGCTTACCGTCGCCCGCAGCCTCGTCGATCACGCGCTGCAATACGGCTGGGACGAAAAACAAGGCGGTTTCTACGATCGCGGATTCGCTTTTCAACCGGCCTACGCCCTCGACAAAGTTTGGTGGACGCAGGCCGAAGGTTTGAACGCCCTGCTATTGATGCACGAGCGATTCCCCGCCCCCGACGCCGTGTACTGGAATGCCTTCTACCGTCAATGGCGTTTCATCGAAGCCCACCAAATTCATCCGCTGTACGGCGAATGGTACGCCACTGTCACCGAAGACGGACCGGACGAATCGGCCGACTTGGCCCAAGTGTGGAAAGGCCCTTACCACAACACGCGGGCGATCCTGAACACGATCGAACGTCTCCGCCGACTGGCCGCCGCAAACGAGACCTCGGACGATTCGCATTAACGCTGCCGACTGCCCGCCCGTACAACACACCTTCTCTATTTCACGCATCTTGCGCGATCTCTCTTGCGTTACTGCGTGCGGGATCGGTAAAGAGTCGCGTTCGCCGGACTGTCGGCCGTTCTCTCGGTGTGATGCGTCGGAACGACCGTCGACCGGACGATGCGTCTCGATACGAAACCTTGCCGCGCGTTTGCAGGAACCTCCCTCCCATGAGATCGACTTGGTGGATCGTGTGCGTCGCGATTGTGCTCGGCACGGCGGGGTGCCGCGCGCGTCCCGAGATCACGGCGTTGGAACAAGAAAACTTCGCCCTGGAAAACCGCATCTACCAATTGGCCGATCACCTCGAGCAGGCCCACGCCGCTCTGGAGGCCTGCAAGGCCGAAAACGCGAAGCTGCGGGCACAGCAGGGGCTACCCGTCGGCGATGCGCCTGCCGTCGAGGTTCCTTCGATGCCCGATGCCCCGACCGTGCCGGATGTCTCGCTGCCGAAGGTCGAGCTTCCCGATCACGAAACACCGCCGGAAGAAGCGTTGAAGAGTCTGGGCGCCGCGCCCGATTCGGACGACGGAGCCTCCGTCGCGCGTCCGAGCGAGGTCGCACGCACCGAGTACCGAACTCCCGTCACCCCCGGCAGCACAAAGGTCACTGCGGTGGCGATCGACCCTCGCAAGACCTCCGGTTTCGAAGAGGATGGACGCCCCGGCGACGACGGTATCACGTTCGTGTTGCGTCCGTTCGACGCGGACGGCAATCTGCTTTTTGCGCCCGCCGAGATTTCCGTGGTGGTGCTTGATCCCGCCTTACCGGGACTATCGTCGCGAATCGCTCGCTGGGACTTGAGCCGAGACGAAGTTCGCCGCCTGTTGGTCGATGCCTCGAAGTCCGGCGGTATCCCGTTGCGGTTGCATTGGCCTGCCGAGCCGCCGGTCCATCGGAACCTTCGGTTGTATGTCCGATATACGACCGACGACGGCCGTCGTCTTCAAGCCGAAAGCCCGCTGGAATTGGACGTCGTGGAATACGTGGACCCGCCGGGCATGCCGCCCGCACCGTTGGCGGCCGGTCCGGCAAAACCGCTCCCGCAAGAGCCGCGTCGCTTGCCGGAAGAAAAGACGACCGGAACGACCTCATCACCCGGCGAATCGGCGGTTATCCCGAGCGAGGGTTCCGCGGCGGCCTCCGAATCGAGCGTGCCTCCGGCTCCCCTCTTGTTCGATCCGCAAGCGGCAGTTCCCAACGCGGCTGGCCGGTCGACCGAACAGCCTACCTTGCCGACGACGCGAGCCGCGGCCCCTGCCGACACGGCCGTGCCGACCGCCTTTCACGAAGCGCCCGCCGCTCCGCATATACCGAACGACACGGCGACAGGTTGGCATCGCGCAGTCCGCTGAACGCCTTTTCGTCGTTCGTCGCAGCAACAAGATTTTATCCAACGGCCGATCATTCTCCGGACTCATGATCCGGCGACTCGGCGGCGTCGGCTTCGGCATCGGCCGATTCGGCACGCGACGGGCCGCTTTCCTCTTGCGCTCGCTTCTCGGCAAGCCGGGCCTGGTAACGCAACTTGAGTTCTTCCAGTTGCACGCGGTCACGTTGTTTACCGTAGAAATGCCAGGCGGCAAGCATGTCGGCGGCAGCCAACAGCCCCAACCACAAACAAGCCAAGCCGGCTAAAAACCAGTAGCCGATGAGCCACCACGCCGAGATGGCCAAGAGTTCCAGATACGCGCCGGCAAAGAACATCACGCCGAGCCCGGCGACGATCATGCCGACCACGTTGCGACGGCGAAGCTTGCGACGGAGAAAATCACGTTCGGCCGCGCTGATGCGGGCTTTTCGCTCGGCCCGTTCCCAGGCCGCCTTTTGTACCCACATCATCCCACCGCCGATCAGCAGCAAACTCAAACCGATGATTTGTCCGATCGCATCCACCGCAGGCATGACACTTTCGCTTCGTTGGCTTGGCTTCCGATTCCGTCACGGCCCCATTATGGTCATCGGCTGCGAGCCTGACGAGCCCGAAACGTCCCGTGCCCGATCGAAAGACGGGCCGCCTTGCGGTGTTTCAATTCGTTAGCGCATGAAGACGGGGATCACCTGCGCTGTTTCCTGCGGCGATCCCCGATTCGATCCGCGGCACCGTCGGCCTAAGCGATTCCGCCGGTAGGCCGTGTGATCACTGCTCGCAAAGGGGCGTTTTCTTTTCGGTGATCACAGGACACTGCGGCGCCATTTCGGCGTTGATTTGGATGTATTCCTGCCACTCTTCAGGGACGTTTTCGTCCAAGAAAATGGCATCTACCGGGCATTCCGGCACGCAGGCCTCGCAGTCGATGCACTCGTCGGGGTGGATGTAGACCATCTTTTCCCCTTCGTAGAAGCATTCGACCGGGCAGACCACCACACAATCGGTGTACTTGCACTCGTAGCAGGGCTTGCAAACCACATGAGCCATGGCCGTGGAATCCTCCAATCGTGCTTAGGGGACCACCGGTCCCGATCGGTCGACACGCAAAAAATCACCGTGTTGATCATCGATTTCCCATCGGTAGGAAATCGTTCGTCATCTTATGGAGTTGCCTGCCGAGGGTCAAGAAACGGCCTCGCACGGCGGGTTACGCCGAGTTTTCCCTCGATCGGGCAGTGAGCCTGCCGGACAAGAAACGACCGCGGAGGACACCTCGAATCGACGTGTCCCCCGCGGGCCTCTTCTGCCGGAATTCGCTTGGGACGGTCGGCCGGTCAGTCGGCCGAACCGATCACCTCATTGAAGGCCTTCAACCGTATTCGGGTAGATCTCACCGGTCGTCGGAACGTACACCCAACCGGCACCACCCGCCACCGGAGCCGCAGGCTTGGAAGGCTGCGTGGCGACGGTGTTGCTGCCGGTACTCGGTTCGACGGGAATCTGGTCGATGTACGGGCCGTAATCGCCGCCCGGGTTTCCGTCCTTGTCGGTGGCAATCGTGAGCAGGTTGAGATCGGCCGGATACGAACCGTGGTTGATCTTGTACAGCTCCAACTGCGACCGCAACACGTGGGTGTTGAAAGCAGTGGAGCTTTCCTTGGCATCATCGGTGGAGGCCGTGAACTGCGGGATGATGACCGCCGCAAGAATGGCCATGATGACGACGACGATCAGAACCTCGATCAGTGTAAAGGCGTTGCGATGTTTCTTGGTCATGTGTGACGACCCCTCATTCTGTGTTGTCGATGCTTGCACGCTTCGCAGCCGTGGGGCACTTCATAAAAGCGGCACCGAACGGCGTGCAGAACCGATTTGTTCGCCCCGAATACCGATCCGTCCCCAGCCGGCCCGCCGCCGAAATCGATCACGGCTTGATGTGACCTCGGCGAGCCTCTTTTGGTGATACAACTCACCCGCGACGCGCTTCCGACCAACGTCACCGTCTGCCCCCGCGACCCTGCGGCGGCAACCTTCTCTGTTCCGCCTCCGCAGATGGCCGTTTGTAAATTACCTAGGTCACGCGATCGAGAGGGTCAAATTATTTTCGGGGGGTCCGTTATCCGCCCACAGCGAAGGGCATACACCTTCAGCACAACCCGCACGTCCCGACCCTGAAAACCCGTCAAGCGGATCGATCGGGGTCGCCGTCGGCCTCGGTACTCCCCGAATTGGAGGGGCCACGGAACCTTCAGAATCGACGCTCCTTCCGCGAGTCGCACGACCCACACCGATCGCTTTCGCGAGGCCCGAATTCCGAGCATCGAGGGCCCCCCTTGGGCCTTACCGTGTGGCATGATTCACGGCGAGAGCGTATCTCCCGCACGGGCACAACACTCTCTCGCGGCGCACGCCCGTCAACCCATATTTTCCGTGCTACGCAAACAATGCATTACACCGACTCTTTCCAGCCTGATTACCAGTTTTAATTTAGCCGCACACCCCAAATCGCCGATGTCAACATATGTAGTGCCGTGTGCTTGCAGCGCAGGCAAGCCACAAAACGACTCGCGATCCCGCAATGTTTGCGAGTTCAACAGTATTGTTAACGTGGGCAATCCGGGGTAGTCGAATAAGCTACTGATGGAACCCGCCCATCGGACCAGGCCCTACTCGTACCAGGTGATTCGAAGGAGGCATTCAGATGAGAGCACTGTTGGGGGTGTCGATGGTCGCTGTCCTGCTGACGGCGATCACGGCAGGGACCGCCGACGCCGGCTATTGCGGCGCGGCACGCATCGCACGTGCTTGCGACCCGTGTACCACCGTGCACACGGTCATGAAGCCGGTTCGCAAGGTCGTGTATGAGAAACAAGAGATCACTTGCTACAAGACGTGCTACCAACGCGTCGTCGAACCGCGGCAGGTGACCTACACGAAGTACGTACCCGAGACCCGCTATAAAGACGTGACCTACACGGTCTGCAAGCCGGTCTGGGAAACCCGCACCAAGGAAATCCCCTACACTGTCTGCAAGCCGGTTTGGGAAACCCGCCAGCGGACTTACACCGTCTGCAAGCCGGTCTGGGAAACCCGCCAGCGAACCTACACCGTTTGCAAGCCGGTTTGGGAAACCCGCACCAAGGAAATCCCCTACACTGTCTGCAAGCCGGTCTGGGAAACCCGCCAGCGGACCTACACCGTCTGCAAGCCCGTGTGGGAAACCCGCACCAAGGAAATCCCCTACACTGTCTGCAAGCCGGTCTGGGAAACCCGCCAGCGGACCTACACCGTCTGCAAGCCCGTGTGGGAAACCCGCACCAAGGAAATCCCCTACACCGTCTACAAGCCGGTTTGGGAAACCCGCGAACGCACCTACACGGTCTGCAAGCCGGTCTGGGAAACCCGCCAGCGAACCTACACCGTCTGCAAGCCCGTGTGGGAAACCCGCACCAAGGAAATCCCCTACACGGTCTGCAAGCCGGTCTGGGAAACGCGTCAGCGGACGTACACCGTCTGCAAGCCGGTCTGGGAAACCCGCACCAAGGAAGTGTGCTACACGACGTATCGTCGCGTCGTCGAGACCTGCTACCGTGAGGTGTGCTATACGGTCTGCAAGCCGGTCAAGTACACGAAGACGGTCAAAGTGTGCTCGGGCCATTGGGAAACGCAGGTTTGCGAGAAGCCCGGCCCGGTCGTGACGAAGTGCATCCAAGAGCCCGGCAAGTGGGTCTGGGATCCCTGCACCTGCCGCTGCGTCTACTGCCCCGGCGAGGTGAAGAAGGTCCAGGTCCAGTGCCCGCCGGTCAAGGTCTGCAAGCGGGTTTGGGTGCCCGAAGTCAAGGAATGCGAGGTCGAGTGCGTCAAGTACGTCCGCGAGACCTGCGTCAAGAAGGTGCCGTACAAGGTCTGCAAGCTGGTGCCTGAAAAGTGCGTCCGCACCTGCACCTACAAGGTGTGCAAGTGGGTGCCCGAGCAACGGACCTGCACCTACAAGGTCTGCAAGATGGTGCCCGAGCAACGCGTCCGTACCTGCACCTACAAGGTGTGCAAGATGGTGCCCGAAGAACGCACCTGCACCTACAAGGTGTGCAAGTGGGTGCCCGAACAACGGACCTGCACCTACAAGGTCTGCAAGATGGTGCCCGAGCAACGCGTCCGCACCTGCACCTACAAGGTGTGCAAGTGGGTGCCCGAACAACGGACCTGCACCTACAAGGTCTGCAAGATGGTGCCCGAGCAACGTGTTCGCACCTGCACCTACAAAGTGTGCAAGATGGTGCCCGAAGAACGGACCTGCACCTACAAGGTCTGCAAGTGGGTGCCCGAGCAACGCGTCCGCACCTGCACCTACAAAGTGTGCAAGATGGTGCCCGAAGAACGGACCTGCACCTACAAGGTCTGCAAGTGGGTGCCCGAACAACGGACCTGCACCTACAAGGTCTGCAAGATGGTGCCCGAGCAACGTGTCCGCACCTGCACCTACAAAGTGTGCAAGATGGTGCCGACGACCTGCACGAAGCGTGTGTGCTACACGGTCTGCAAGCCGGTTCAATGCACGAAGACGGTCAACTGCGTCCGCTGGGAATGCAAGAAGGTCCCCTACACGGTGACCCGCTGCGTGCCCAAGGTGGTCTGCGAGATGGTGCCCGTCCAAGTGCGGTGCCGCGTCCCGCGTTGCTGCAAGTGCTGCGAACCCTGTGAAACCGGTTGCAGCGCCTGCGATGCTCCGGTCGAAGAGGCGGTTCCCGCCGAACCGACGGAAGCGGCTCCGGCCCCGGCCGAAGGCACGACCACGTGATCGCAATCGGCTGATGCCCGGCGATTCGTCGCCGGGCGAAGTGCCGACCCCGATAATCACCTCCCTCACTTCTGTCCCACAGAAGTAAGGTCTGGTCAACCGTGACGAGCGGCTCGATCGAACCCCCGGTCGAGCCGCTTTTCCTTTGGGTTCGAGGCGAACCGCTATTTTGTCGTCTTCACGGTACGAAGCGGAAAATTGGGATTCTCACTTCGCGCGCCGTCCATGAAGGCGGCCAACTTCTCGGCGATCTGCGGGAAATCTTCCGCCAGATCGTGTTCTTCGCCGACATCGTCGATCAGGTCGTAGACGGCGGTCGGGCCGCCGGCCGTCCACACGCCCTTCCACTGTCCCCATCGGGCCGCCTGCTTCGAGGCCTTCCCTTCGTGGAACTCCCAGTAGAACGGCGGATGCTCCGGTTGCGCACCGCGTCCCAGAATTGTCGGCAGCACGCTGATTCCGTCGATCCCTTCA
Source organism: Thermostilla marina (assembly GCF_054657455.1). Taxonomy (NCBI): domain Bacteria; kingdom Pseudomonadati; phylum Planctomycetota; class Planctomycetia; order Pirellulales; family Thermoguttaceae; genus Thermostilla; species Thermostilla marina. The sequence continues at coordinate 4,648,442 of NZ_BAAHYR010000001.1, forward strand.
GGCGGCTCGACACCGGCCAGTTCGGCCGCCGTCGGCAAAAAGTCCCAGAATGCCCACGGATACGTGTTTACGCTTCCGGCCTGCACGTATTGCGGCCACCAAACGATCATCGGCACGCGAATTCCGCCGTCGTGCAGCGAACGTTTGTAACCGTTGAGCGGTCCCATGCTGCGGAAGAAATACGGATCGGAACCGCCCTCTTTGTGCGGACCGTTATCCGAGGTGAAAAACACGATCGTATTTCGGTCGAGCCCGAGATCGCGTAACTTTTCGATCAGTCGCCCGACGTCGGCATCCAATCGCGCGATCATCGCGGCGCGGCCTTTTTCGGGCTCGGGCCAATCTTTGTCGGCGTACGGACCGTAATCGGGCACCTCCATTCCCTTGTTCCCGGCCTCGTTGTTCGCGTGCGGAATCGTGTAGGCCAGGTATAGGAAGAACGGCCCTTCCTTGTTCTTTTCAACGAACTGCAACGCTTCTTCGGTGAACAGGTCGTGGCTGTACACCTTCTTTTCGACGGCCACGCCGCCGGGCGTTCGATCCTGTCCGTTGATCACGTGCTCGACGACGTTCGGAAGCGAGACCTTCTCCTCGTTTCGCCACAAGTATTCGGGATAGTAATTGTGGGCGTGCCGCTGATTCAGATATCCGAACCAGTAATCGAACCCCTGGCGGTTGGGAATCCCGGTCGTGTCCGGTTCACCCAGTCCCCACTTTCCGATGATGCCGGTACGATACCCGGCCTGCTTGAGGATCTCGGCGACGGTGACATCTTCGGGCAACAACGGAACGCGGGCATTTCCCCGCACGCGCGCATGTCCGGTGTGCAGTCCGGTCATCAAGCAACAGCGCGACGGTGCGCACACCGTCGAGCCGGCGTAAGCGTCGGTGAACCGCATTCCTTCGGCAGCCAGCCGATCCACGTTCGGCGTGGTAAACTGTCGTTGCCCGTAGCAGCCCAAGTCACCGTAACCCAAATCGTCGGCCAAAATGAAGATGATGTTCGGCCTCGCGGGCAACCGCCGAGCGGTTCGTTCGGCCTCTTCGGCTTTTGCCTGCGCGACTTCGTCCTTCCACTGTTGCAACTTTGTTTCGATCGCCTGCCGATCGAAATTCGCGGGAACCGGGTTGTCCTGATTCTCCAACAATTCGTCCAAAGTCGGCGTCGGCGTCTCGATTCCCCCTTCGGGGATGTCGATTTTCGCGATCCAGGCGATCCCGTTGAGGACCGTCTTGCGGAACATGTCGTGGCCCCAGTTCCAATGGAAGTGGCCGCCCGTAAAGCCGAATCCGCGTCCGCCGTCGGGACGCTCGTACACCCAACACACGTGTTCGGGCATGTCGCGTCGCGCCCGCACGACCGGGTTATTACTGTGCGGTCCGTCGGGTCGCGACCGGGCCGAGTCGGGAGGAACCGCCGTCAAGATCGGCGTGACGCCCTCGAGACCGGGACGAAACCGCATGTGGTAGTACCACTCGTCGGCGATTGTGAACGGCACCAGCCCTTTCGCAACAGGATGATCGGGGAATACGGTGAATTTCGCTTCCCAATGCGGATTCACCGACCACCACTGTTCGTAGCAACCGCCGATCCAGCTCCGCAGACGCTCCCCGGCCGTCTCTTTCGGTACTTCGACTGCGTAATGAATGCAGGCGAAGCCCACGCCGCGATCGATCAGTTTTTGAATGTCGTCGAGGTGGGACAACATGGGGTTACCACCGCCGCCGTCCGAAAACTGAACGACCGCATCGGCATCGTCGAAAACGCTGAAATCTTCCGGCCATCCGCCGCTGATGACGACGGTCTCGACACCATCGACGCCCTTTTTCAGCCACTCAGCCAACAACTTGCATCCGGCATTGTGTTCGTGCGAAGCAAATCCGTGGCTGGGTCTGCCCGCGACGAACACGATCTTCTTACCCGCCCCGTCGGCTTTTTCAGCGGCAAAAGCGCTGCTCACGGCAACCGTCGCCAGCGTCAAACACATCGACACACACCAAAACGCAACCATTCGACGCGATGGCATCGCGAGACTCTCCCGTTCGCTGTCAATTGGGGTTGGGGGAAAAGCAAACGTCGGCCGACCGCTACGACTACTTGGCGGGTTTCGCCTTTCGAGGGGGAACGTCGGGCAGCTCTTTGATGCGAATATTGCGGAACTCCACCCGCATCGCAGGACCTTGGTGTAGCTGCAACGCAATGATGCCCTTGGCGGCGCCGCGTTCGGGATCTTTCTCGACGTAGTCGACCGTCTGGTAACCGTTGAGATACTGCTGAATGTGCGGCCCTTTGCAGACGATGACGTACTCGTTCCAGTCGCCCCAGTTGACGTGCGGTGCGACTTCTTCGGGATTTACGTCGGCGAGGATGCCGCGGCCTTTTTCTTCGTACAAGATGCCCATATAACGCTTCTCGGCGATGTCGGCCTGATAGCCGGTAACGACGAAGTCGTCCAACCGCTTACTGCGGACCTGCACGCCCGAGTTGTGATTGCGCAGCTTGAACTCGATCTTCAGCACGAAGTTCGAATACTCTTTGGTCGAGCAGAGGAACGTATTGTGGTCAGTGGGCGTCTTGTCGGTGGTGCCCACGATGACGCCGTTTTCGACCGACCAAAACCGCGGGTCGCCCTCCCAACCGTTGAGCGTCTTCCCGTCGAACAGCGAAACGAATCCGGCTTCGTCGCCGCCGGGTTTCGCTGCCGGTTTGCCTTTTTCTGCCGCCAATCCGGACAACGCCGTGACCGACATTACGACCGCCGCAAGAATTGTGGACTTCCGCATTGATTGGACCCTCTAAGCCGTTGGAATGATTCACACGGTCAAAAACCCGCCGCACACCCCCGCAATCACCGGCCATTCGAGACGACTTGCCTAGAATAAACAGGCCCCCGGCCACATACAAGAAAAACCCGCCTACGACGGCTCGCCGTGCGCCCTTCGGGTGGAAAACGCCGGAACAGGCGAACTACCTCCGATCCAACAGGGAAACCTTCCGAAACAAGGCAAAATGTAGTAAACAGTAAAGTTTTGTGCAGGTTTTCCCGGTTCGTCTGCGTCTCCCATCACCTTTGCGTACGGCGATTTCGAGCCGATCTCGTCCTCGGCGACCGCGCACGCTCGGAGGAACGACGCGCGCCGATTGGCGCATGCGACGCGACCTCACCGATGTGAGCCTCGCCGTACGTCAAGGGGTGTGTATCGAGCCAATCAAGTCGTAAGGAAATCCACATGAATGTCTTGGTCGCCGGTGGTGCCGGCTATATCGGTTCGCATGCCGTCAAGCTGCTCAAGTCGACCGGTCACACGCCGGTCGTGATCGACAATCTTTTCCGGGGACACCGACAGGCCGTTCCTGCCGACGTGCCTTTTTACCAAGTTTCCCTCGCCGCAACCGATCGCCTGGCCGAGATCCTCTCGCAACACGCGATCGACTGCGTCATGCACTTCGCGGCGCTGGCCTACGTGGGCGAATCGGTCACGCAGCCGTTGACCTACTACGAAAACAACACCGCCGGAACGGTGAGCATGCTTCAGGCGATGCAAAAGGCCGGCGTGCACAAGATGGTCTTCAGCTCGACCTGTGCCACCTACGGCGAGCCGGAGGAAATCCCCATCGTCGAAACCACGCCGCAATCGCCGATCAACCCCTACGGTTGGTCGAAATGGTGTGTCGAGCGCGTGCTGAAAGACTATCTCGCCTCGGAACCGAAGTTCTCCTTCGTCGCGTTGCGCTACTTCAACGTCGCCGGTTGTGCCGCCGACGGCACGCTGGGCGAAGACCACGATCCCGAAACACACCTGATCCCGTCGATCTTGTTGACCGCCTTGGGCAAGCGCGACACGTTCACGATCTTCGGCACCGATTACGCCACTCCCGACGGTACGTGCATCCGCGACTACATTCACGTCGACGATTTGTGCGCAGCGCACATCACGGCCATGGAAGCCCTCGGGCCGGGAGAAGGTCGCTTCTACAACCTGGGCATCGGACGCGGTTATTCGGTGAAAGAGGTGCTCGACGCCGCGAAGCGCGTCACGGGCCGCGACATCCCCGTGGCTTACGGCGACCGCCGCCAGGGCGATCCCGCGATCCTGTTCGCCAACTCGGAGAAGATCCAGCGGGAACTGGGCTGGAAACCGAACTACATCGATATCGATGAGATCGTCGCCACGGCGTGGAACTGGTTCGAGAAACATCCCGACGGCTACGCCGACTGAAAGCCGCCGCGGAAACGAAGGACGACACGCGATGGATGCGGTGGGGCTGCGAATCCTGATGATCGGCGACGTGCGACGCCGCGAATTCGCGCACGTACCGTCGGCCTTTTCTGCCTGCGATCGCGTGGTGTGGCTGGCCCCCGAGGACTTTCAGGCCGATGACGGCGTACCGAACCGCGTGATCGTAATCCTCCAGCAGCACCGGGCCGAGTTGCCCGCCGGCGTGTTCCAAGACGGCGATCCCGACCTGATCGTGTGGCTGCAATCGCGTCCCGGCGAATTTGCGGGCGCGTTCCAGCACGAAATCCGCACGATGTTCCCGCTGTCGCCGTGGGTCGCCGTGCTGGGCACACTGTGCGAAGGCGAAGAGCGATCAGGCACGCCGATGCCGGGAGCCGCTCGCGTGTGGTGGCACCAGTGGCGGTTGTGTGCCGCCGAGCAACTCGACCGACGGCGTGCGGGAGAAAGGTGCTCGTGGACGCTTCCGCCGACGGCTCAGTCGGCCGATTACCTGGCAGCCGAACCCTGCCCGCGCATCAGGCTCGTGCGCCCGCGGCACCTGCGCGACGATCGATTGCCGGTAGTCGTGATCGCCCGCCGTCGCGACGGTTTCGAGGGGCTTTCGGCAGCGGTGGAGATGGCGGGCGGCCGGGCCGTGTGGCTGTCGCCGTCGAGCTACGGCCAATGGCCGACCAATCCGGTTCCGGCGGTCGTGTTCGTCGATGCCGAAGGCGACCTCAACGAAGACGGCCGCCTGGTCGCCCAAGCGGCCGTCCATTTCCCCTCGGTTCCGCGAGTTCTGTTCTTGGGTTATCCCCGGCTCGAAGATATCCGCACGGCCGGCCGCCTGGGCGCCTCGCTCGTCATCGGGAAGCCGTTTCCGTGGTATCAGCTTGCCCGCGGACTGCTCGATCTAGGCGTCGCCCGACGGGTCGATTCGCCGTAAACGGTCGCTTCACGCGGTCGTCACCAACCGGTTGCCGTCAGGAAGGCCGAAGACGACGGGTCGAGCGAACTGGTATCGTTTCCGGTACTCGACTTCGCATCGACCTTGTCGAAGTTGTACACGGCGAACAGGAAGTCGACGGCGGCCTGGTTGTCACGCAGTCGGACCCAGTTACTGCCGGCTTCAAGGATGTCGTCACCCGCCGAGTCTTTCATATCGGCTTTGTCGTTCCCACCGGAGGCATACGCATACACCTTGGCGAAACCTTTCGCCCGGTTGTAGTAGCCCGATCCGCTGAGGATGCTGAACAACGGATTGCCGGAGAAGAGATCGTTTCCCGCGGTATCGTACAGGCGGGCCACGTCTTCTCCCGCTGTGCTGTACGCGTGAACGTACTCGAAGAACTTCGCCCGAGCGACGTACCCGGTTCCGCGAAGCCGACCGTAGACACTGGTCGCTTCGAACGTGTCGTTACCGGCGGTGTCGTACAAGTGAGCCACATCCGTTCCGCCGTTCGTGCCGTAGGCATGCACGTAGTCGAAGTTGCGGGCCTGGAAATCGAATCCGCCGCCGACGAGCGAAGCCTGACGGGTGCTCGCGGTAAACACGTCGTCGCCGGTAGTATCGTACAGGTGGGCGATGTCGTTACCGCTACCGGCGACGCCGACGACCGTTTCGAACGCAACGGCGGTGTTGCGGTATCCGCTGCCGGTCATCGAGGCCGTGTCGGGCCCCACCGTGTACACGTCGTCGCCGCTGGAACCGTACAGCCAGGCGGTATCGTTACCGCTCTTCCCCGAGGCGGTAACGCTCTCGAACCCTTTCGCCCGCACCATCGCTCCGGGCATCGTCAACCGGGCCCATTCGGGCGTTGCGACAAAGGTGTCGTCGCTTGCGGTACCGGTCATCACGGCCGAGTCGTTTCCACCCGCGGTCGAGTAGCCGTGGACGTATTCGAAACCTTTCGCCCGGGCGAGGTATCCGCCGCCGGTCAACCTCGTCCAATCGGCGGTGGCGGTGAGCACATCCTTGGCCGCCGAGTCGAACAGGTGAGCGACGTCGGTTCCGCCGGCGGTCGCGTAGCCATGCAGGTACTCGACGTTCTGGACCGACACGCTCAGCCCGCCGCCGACCAGCGACCCCGCACCCTGTTTGGCGGTAAACACGTCGTCGCCGGCAGTGTCGTACAGATGAACGACGTCGGCACCCCCGGCTGCATCGTAGACGATCGTCTCGAACGAATCGCCGACGAAGCTGACCGGCCCGGCCGCCACCGACACGTGGCCGTCGCGAACGATCGCGGTTTCGGCGTCGTTGCCGCCGTGCAGTGTAATCGTGTCGTTTCCGTCGAAACCGAGAATCTCGAGATCGACGATCGCCGCATCGAGGTGAACGGTTTCCCCGTTGATCGTGACGATGAATCCACCGCTATACGACACGTCGATCACATCGTCACCGTTGGTCCCGAACAGCGTCTGCTGCGAGGCCGCCAAGGGCAACGTCGCGGGATTGTCCAGTTGCACGTTCACGTCATCGGTCAGGCCGCTGATCGCCACGTAATAGGTGGTTCCCGCGGTGACGCCCGAGACGCCTACGCTCGTCGTTCCCGATCCCAGCAGCGAATAGAGACCTTGCGAATCGACGGTGACGAACGAAATCGCCGTGTCGGGCGACACACCCGCCCCCGAAACGGCCACGGTGAAGGCACCGTCGGCATTCGGCGACAACTGATACCACAAGACACCGTCGGTCGGCGACTGACTCGCCAAGATGGTGGATGAAACCGTTCCCAGATCGGTCGGCGTATCACTCGGTACGACGGCGATCTTCGTCGTCGAGGTATCCGACCCGCCGGGGCCGGTCACCGTTTGGACGACCTGGTACACGCCCACATCGGCGAACGCGTGGGTCGTACTGCGATACTGCGATTGATATCCGTCACCAAAATCCCACTGCCAGTCGGTCGCTCCCAGCGACATGTCGGAAAACCGAATCGCCCGTTTGGCCGTGACGGCCGTCGGTTCGACGACGAACACCGATTGCGGAACGGCCTCGTCGGTGAACCACACCTGGTTCGTGGCATCGAATGCCCGCACGTAGGTCGTTCCGCCGCGGGAATACTGAACCGAGACGTCCCGAATGACGAGCCACTCGATGATGTCGTCCGCCAGGTAGGTATCGACGGTCTGATTCCACGCCTGCGCGGCGGGATCGTAGATCGCATATCCCACGTCGCGCGGTTTCGGATCGGCGCTGACCGACGTGTCGACGTAGGCCAACGTCCACGCCGCCAGTCCCGATTCGGCTTCGAGTTCGTACACGCGGACCAACGGTGAGTTTGTGCTGTCGTACGACTTCCAAGCGTCTTGCAGGCGATCGTAGGTCAACAGATGGATGTCGTTGACCGTCGCCCAGGCGGCGATGCCGTCGGCCACGACCATGTGTGTGATCTGCGCCGAGGCGTCGTAGTTGGTGAAATTCCGCTGCCATCGGCCCAGACCGTAATCGTAAGCGACGACGACGACATCACGGGCCACATCACCGGCGCTTCCCGTGTAGGTGACTTTCCAGCCCACCAAACCGCCGGCGTTTTGCAAGTCGGCGACTTTGCTGATGGACGTACTTCCTTCGAGGAAATGTTTCCATTCGCCGCGGCCCGGGTCGAACACGGCCGCCCCGACCGAACGTTGAATGCCCGTGGAAGGCTCGCGATAAATCCAGGCGACGATCCCGTCGACGTTCGTGAGTTCGGCCACGTCCATCATCGAGGGATTTTCGGCCGTACCGAAAACCCAACGACGCGAAGCGGTGTCGAAGGTCGTGAAGGCGACATCGGCCTGCGTTCCGCTGCCGGTACTCCGCACGAGCGACCAGGCAACGACGCCGTCGCCGTTGGTCAATTCTCCGACGGTCCGGCCGTCGGCATACGAGACACTGTCGCTTTGCCACCCGCCGCGGACGACGTCGTAGATTGCGACGCCGACGCCGGTCCTCGACGACGCGCCCGACGCGCCGAAGGTCCACGCGATGGTGCCCTCGGCCACACTCACATCGTACACGCGGGTCGATGCGCCGGTGTGCGAGGCGAACGCCCGCCATTTTTGTAAGGCGGTATCGTACAGCAGTGCCCCGACGTCGCCGGCCGACGAACCGTAGTTGATCTTCCACACGACCGCGTCTTTCGAAGCGTCGAGGCCGGAAACCGTCGTTCCCGCCTGCGCGTTCACCTGGTAGCGCTGCCACGCCTGGGCCGTGTAGTCGTAAGTCGCAGCGGCCACGGCCGATTCGTCGTACCCACCGGAGCCGTCCGGCGTGCCGATCGTCCAGGCCAGCATACCGTTTTCGTTCACCAAGGTCTCGATGCTCTTGAGCCCTTGAGAACCGATCGTTTGGAACTTCTGCCACGCGCCCAAGGCTTGATCGTAAACGGCACCGCCCACCTCGCGGGCCTTGTAGCCGCCCGTTCCGGTCGGATACCCGACCGTCCACGCCACGACGCCGTCCTTCGTCGAAAGCGATTCGACGCTCAACACGCCGAGGTTGTCCGACTCGCCGGTCACCCATGCGCCCGCGTCGGTATCGTAGACCGCAAAGCCGACCAGATGCGGAATCGTCCCGTTGCCTTCGTACTTGCGGGCAACGGTCCACGCCACCACGCCGTCTTCATGCACCAGATCGACGATTACCTGGTTCGACGTGTAGGTCGTGGAGCCCGATTTCCACGTGGAGGTGGTCGGATCGAACACTTGGTAGTGGACGGTCGAGCCGTCGCGCCACGCCTGTGTGTCGGAAGGCGCCGTGTATTTCTGCGACGCCGCAGCAGTCGATTGGACCGAGGTGTCTTGATCTCCCGAAATCGCCTGCGATTCGACGGCCGGTCCCGGTCCGCCCGTCGTCAAGGGGACGATCGGCACCTGGAGGCCGATCCCGCTCAGCAGGTGCCGAGCCTCCAGATTCTCCAGACGCAATCGCCGAGATCGGGAACGCTGTCGCTCTTTCCGTGCTTTCATGCCCAATCGCTTCATGCCTCGGGTCATCGTTCGTTTGCCCTGTCTTCGCAAGGAATCGATTCGGGGTGGTGGAGCGGCTCCAACAACGGGCGAGGCGTACGTGTCGGTCTTGCCGTCGCCCCCTCTGTTCAGGGGATACTTCACGGTATCCGCGCATGGTCGGCATCCACCCGACTAGCCTTGTAATCGGCAAATCTTGCCCCAATCGCCTAACAGTTTCTTTTGCTACAGCCGGAATTTTCCGTAATTCGAAAGAACCCCCGGCGATCGCGCGACAAACAAGACAAAATAGCGAAACTGGAAAGAATTAAATCACAAGATTGCGCGCCGAATCGCGAGAAGGTTGTCGGCCCTGTTTCCCCAAGAGGGCGAACCGGCGAATCAGGCGGCTTTGGGAAGCGTGTCGGCCTTCTTCGCTTTTTTGCGGCGGGTGTCTTTCCACCGGCGATGAACCCACCAGTATTGGTCCGGATCACGCCGGATCATATCTTCCAGCCGTTTCGTGTACCACTGCGTAATGTCACGAACCGCAGCGATCGGATCGGTCACCGTCCGCGGGTCTAGGACGTCTTCACAAAACAGCTCGAACCGCATGGGACCGTCGAGCCGCCGGGCGCCTGCCACGATGATCGGTGCATCGTACTGCATGGCGAACAAGGCGATCGCCTTGTATGTCGAAGCCGGTCGTCCGAAGAAATCGACCCAGCACCCCTTGGGGCCGGCGCTCTGGTCGGCCAGTACCGAAAGCGTCTGCTTCGAGGCGAGAACCTCCAAGATTTGATCGTAGCCGCCGACCTTGGGTATCAATTTCTGTCCGGTCGCACCGCGAAAGCGCTCGACGAAGCGATGCAGGAAGGGATTGTCCAACGTGCGGGCGACGGCGCTGGTATACAGCCCGAATACGCCCAAGAGATATCCCCCCATTTCGAAATTGCCGAAATGGCCGGTCACCAAGATCAACGGCCGATCGTCCAAGAAGGCATTTACCAACGATTCGACGTTCGTCAAGCGGATGTGCCGCTGCCAGTTCTCTTTGTGAATCTTGCGCGGGGCGTGGGCCGCTTCGAACGCCAACAAGAAAAGGTGCCGCCACATGCGTCGGGCGAGCTTATGCCGCGCCGCGTCCGACAACGCGGGAAATGCATGGCGGAGATTCTCCTCGACCACGCGACGGCGGACGTGGAGCACGTCGTTGAATACGAACGCGACCGCATCACACACCACGGCCGCCATTTCGATGGGGATCATCTGGGCCGCGCAAATGGCCGTCCGCACGACCAGATAGACCGCATAGTCGATTGCCGTTCGCCACATGAGCCCTACATTCCTTCCTTGGAATCGAGTCGAGGCGTCCTGCCTTCGCCGGGGATCCAAGCCGTCCCACGACCGGGCGCCGCTATTCTCGCACCCTCAGCCTGTCCCTCCAAGACCAGTTTCCTTCGCCTCGGAACATGCGCAAACAACACAAAATACACAATACACGACAGATGTGTTCGACTGCGGTCACACCGACCTTCCCGATTCGCCTTCTTTCCTACAGGTGCCAACTGATACAATGCACGCAATCTGGGAGAGGTTTGCGGGCACGTCGCCGCTCCAAGGAGAAAACCGATCCCGAACGATCATCCCTTTCGCATACTTGTCCAGCGACAACGCACCATCATGCCGCTCACGTTTCATCTGCCGTCCTTGCGGTCACGTCGTCTGCTCGTTTGGCTCGTCGTCTCGGCATGTCTGCCGCTGCTTCGTGCCGAGTCGTTTGCCGCCCAACCTCGCGCGGTCACGCTCGAACCGGGGCAAGAATTCACCGTCTCCTCGACGCACGACGGTCGCCCCTTCACCTGCCGCGTCGTGTCGATCGACGATCAACAACTGTATCGGGTCGTGAAACTGGCGTATCCTTCGCCGGTCCGCACGGCCTACGAGCCGAACAATACGATCCCGGCGACGCTCTTTTTGCCTGCCGATCTGACCGCCGAATCGAAACCGCGGCCCGGGGTCATCTGCCTGCACATCCTGTCGGGACAAATGGAGCTGGTCGAGATCATGGCTTCGAACCTGGCCCGGCGAGGCATCCCCGCGATCACGTTCAACCTGCCCTATTACGGAAGCCGCGGCTATGCCGACGGTCCGCGGGCGTTCGGCCGCAACCCTCAGCTTTTGGTCGACGCCGTGCGACAAACGGCAGAAGACGTCCGCCGGACAATCGATCTGTTGGCCTGCTTCCCCGAAATCGACGACGACAAAGTCGGTATCGCGGGAATCAGCCTTGGGGGGATCGTCTCGGCCTCGGCCGCCGAGCGTGAACCGCGGTTGTACAAGGCCGCCTTGATCCTCTCCGGCGGCGATCTGCGCACCATCATCGCCTCGGCCCCCGAAACCGAGCTGTTACGCCGCGGTTTGGCGGAACTCTCCCCCGAGGAACAAACGGCTTTGTGGGCGATGATCGACGAGGTCGATCCCTTGCGGATGGCCGACCGACTGCGGGAGCGTGCCGCGGCAGGACGTGTGTTGATGATCAATGCCGCAGAAGACGAAGTCATCCCTCGCGAATGTACGGAAAAGCTCGCCCGCGCCGTAGGCATGGAAGATCGCGTCCATTGGCTCGAAAAACTGGGGCACTACACGACGATGGCGGCGTTGCCGCAGGTGCTCGACGAAACGATCGCCTTCTTTGCCGCCGATCTGCCCGACGATGTCCATCCGCCCGAATCGATCGTCGCCGAAACGCCGGCCGCGCGCATTGCGCAACTCGTCCAACAAGTCACGCGCTTTTTCCTTACGCCGCCGAAAGCGAATCGTTGCCACATGATTCAACTTTCGGTCGAAGGCTCGGTCGATCCGATGCGAGCGGGCGAGGCGGCGCAACCGTTTCGCGGTACGTTGACGGTGATCCGCGGAAACGGGGAGCGGTTCCGCCTTGAAGGCGACATTCCCGAGTTGGGCAAAATCGCTCTCGGGCAATCGGATCGTCCGTGGCTGCTGTCCCGGACCGGCACCGTTTTCGAAGGACGTGAGACGCCCGCCAAGTCTCCGTTGGTGTACGTCGACGAACGGCTTGTCCTGCAAGCGAAGATGGTCCTCGGCGCGGCGGCAGGGGCAACGATGACCCCGCAGTTGCTTACCCGCTACGCCGAGTACAAAGACGGCGTCGATCCGCAGGGCCGTCCCGTCGTGATCGCGCAGGCGGTCGACAATCCGCAAATCGTCTTTCGCTTTACGTTCGCACCCGACGGTTCGCGACCGGCCGCGATCGAATTCCATGTCGGCAATGTGCACGGTACGACTACCGTCGGCGTGTTTCAACTCGATGCCCCGGCGGTCGACCCGTTGTTCCAGCCGCCGGAAGGTGAACGGCATCCGGTGAATTCCGACGATCTGTATCGGATGATCGCCGCCGTCGTCCATTTTGCCGTCGAACAGACTCTCCCCTGATCGCCCGAAGCTTCCAGAAGCGACAACCGCCATGCAACGAAGCCGACCTTTCGCAAACCAAACGCTGAACGTCGCAAACGGCCTCGTAGTTGCCGTGCTGTGCGTCGTTTTCTCGGTGCCGACGACGCTTGCCCAACAACCGCTTTCGTCCGCCGATGTCGCAACCGATGCCGAAACGGCACCGCGGGTCGAGGTGCCGCCGACAATGCCGCTTCCGCGGGCGGTCCGCTCGTTTCGCGTTGCCGGCCGGGATCCCGACGGTCACGGCGTCCTGTTTCACGTCGACGGTCGGCGAGTGATGGTCGTCGAAGGATCGCCTGAACAAATGGGCCGTGCCCATGCACGATTGCTGACACGCGAATGTCACTACCTTGTCGAGCGAGTCTTGTACGGCGTGGGAGCGTTCGACAGCGTGGCCGAGGGCAAGTGGTTTTTCGACACGATGGACGAGATCCGGCGCCGCACGCTTCCGTTCATTCCCGCGCGATTCCTGGAAGAAATCGACGCCATGGCGGACGAGTTGAACATACCGCATCGCGATGCACGGTTGGCGAACTTGTTTCCCGAGCGATTCCATTGCAGCGGCGTCGCCGTCCGCGGCAAGGCCACTGCCGACGGCCGTGTGATCCACGCCCGCGTACTCGATTATATGCGAGACATCGGCCTGCAAAACGCATCGGTGGTCACCGTCTTTCGTCCCGACGGTTATCACACGTGGATGTCGGTCGGCTATGCCGGCTTCGTCGGCACGGTCACGGCGATGAACGAAAAAGGCCTTGCCGTAGGCGAAATGGGGGGCCGCGGCGAGGGCCTTTGGGACGGCACGCCGATGAGTTTACTGTTGCGCGATGTGATGGAACGGGCGGAAAACGTCGATCAGGCCGTCGACATCCTGCGACGGGCAAAGCGCACCTGCGAATACTACTACGTGCTTTCCGATCGCACCGGCGCGATGGTCGGCATCCGTGCGACACCCGATGAATTTCTCGTCCTGCACCCCGGCGAGCAGCATCCTTTGTTGCCGCGCGTTCCGGACGATTGCATCCTCATTTCGGCCGATCGGCGAGCGGAAGTTCTCAGCGAGCGTCTTCACGCGAGGTACGGTCGCATTACCGTGGGCGACATGATCGAAATCATCAAGCGCCCGGTCGCCATGGAGTCCAACCTGCACGATGCGATCATGCTGCCCGAGTCGCTCGACCTGTACGCGGCGGAAGCCGGAAGATTCACACCGGCTTGCGATGAGCCCTACCTGCACGTTAATCTCAAAGAAGTACTCCGGTGGTACGAAACGGCCCGCCGAAGTCGTACCGATTGAGAACCAACGCCGTTTTCTTCCCTCCCGCTCGAAGACCCGATACAACGAGGAGCCGATCCGATGCGCAGCCGAATCCAGTCTTCCGTCTTGCTCGCCTGGGGAACGGCGGTGTTGCTCGTGTGTGCAGGCCCGGTCGCATCATCGTCGGCCGACGAAAAGGCGCCTGCGAAACCGGCCGCCGAATCGGAAAAGGCCGGGGCTTCCCAAAAACAAGAAAAGCCGTCGCCCTATGCGTGGCGGAACCTGTTCGACGGCAAGACGCTCAAAGGCTGGAAGGCCCCCGAATTCGGCGGTGAAGGCAAGGTCGAAGTCAAAGACGGCCAAATCGTCATGCATTACGGCGACCCGATGACGGGCATCGTCTACACCGGCAAAGACTTCCCCAAGAACAACTACGAGTTCGAATACGAGGCCTGTCGGCTCGACGGCAGCGACTTCTTCGCGACGGTCACGTTTCCCGTGGGCGATGAGTTCTGCTCGTTCGTCAACGGCGGCTGGGGCGGCACGACGATCGGCATTTCGTCGGTCGACTTCTACGACGCCTCCGACAACATCACCACGGGCTTTTTCGACTTCAAAGACAAGCAGTGGTACAAATTCCGCGTTCGCGTGTCGGACGCCAAGGTCGAAGTGTGGATCGACAAAGAGAAAGTCGTCGATCTCGTTCGTAAGGGGCACCAGTTCTCGACCCGATTCGAGGTCGACTTGTGCAAGCCGTTCGGTTTTTCGACGTGGATGACGACCGGTGCGATCCGATCGATTCGCGTGCGGATGCTCAAGCCGGAGGAAGTCGAAGACATCGCTCTCGAAGCGAAAGAACGCCCGTTTTGAAGCGGCGACCACGCAACGCCCTTAGCACAGCGACTCCAAGCGGGCGGCGGTCCACGCCGTGCCGGCCAACGTCAAGTCGGGCACCAGCCGCGCCCGCTCGCCCAACGCTTCGACGACCTGCGACGCATTGCCGCCGGTCACAAAGATCTCCGCCTTCGCGGCTAGGCGTTCTTCGTGTCGCGCCACCAGTTCCCGCACACCGCCGACCGGCCCCCAGAACAACCCGGCCGACATCGCGGCCTCGGTTGAAGTTCCCAGCGGGTCGGGCGGTGCATCGAATTCCGCGACGTCGATCAACGGCAAGAGATCGGTGTACTCGTGCAGCGCCCGCGCGGCCATCGCCAAACCGGGCAAGATCGCCCCACCCAAGAAGCCGCCGTCGGCCGAAACCAGATCCACCGTAATCGCCGTCCCCAAGTCGACGACGACCGCGGGCACGCCCTTGCTGCGCAGGCGATCGGCAGCCGCGGCATCGAGCAAACGATCAATCCCGACCATATCGGGATCGGGTATCCGCACGTCGATCGGCACATCTTCATACGTCAACAACACGACGCGATCCTGCGGCCGGTGCGTGCGCTGCCACTCCAACAGTCGCGTCGTGCCGGCCCGGTTCACGCTGCCGATGTACCATGAAACCGCCGAATCGATCCCGGCCAACCACTCGCCGAGCGCATCGGTCGGATCTTCGTGCCGCAAAAAGAAGACGCGATCGGGGCCGAGGCAATCAACCGGCGGAACGCAGCGATACATCCCCAATTTGGCGCGACGATTGCCAATATCGACAGCCACAATTGGCCGCGGAAATACGGTTTCCATCGGATTGCTTCACTATCGGGATTCCACGCAGCCGTCGCCGCGTGATCGTCCGTGCAGATCGAGATTAGTGTTACCGGAATCGAATTATAGTCTTCCGACGCGTCTACGCAGCCGAAACGTCCGGAGTTCGGCTGTTATTCCGGGATAACTTTCATTTCGCGCCGCGCATCAATCCGCGGATCCGTCATCGCCGGAACCCGCGGCTGCCTGCTGCTTGCGTCGCCGTGCCCGATCGCGAGCCTCCAGAACGGCCGAAATCTTGCCCAACAGTCGATTGAGTCCTTCGCCGGTGACGGCAGAAATGAGCAACACCGGCTTACCGGTCTCTTGTGCCAGACGATCGCGAACCGGGGCGGCCTCAGGCAAATCACATTTGGTCACGACGACGATCTCGCGGCGTTTCGCCAGTTTGGCGTCGAATTGCTCCAACTCGCGGCGGATCGCACGATAGTTTTCGATCGGATCGGTACCGTCGTCGGGACACGGCTCGACCAGGTGGACGAGGATGCCCGCCCGCTGAATATGTCGCAAGAACTCGTGCCCCAGCCCAGCCCCTTCGTGGGCGCCCTCGATCAATCCCGGAATGTCGGCCATCACGAAGCGACGATCCATGTCGACCTGCACCAGGCCGAGATTCGGATGGATCGTGGTGAACGGGTAGGAGGCGATTTTCGGCCGTGCCCGCGAAAGCCGACTCAACAACGTGCTCTTGCCCGCATTCGGCTTGCCCACCAGGCCTACGTCCGCAATGAGCTTCAACTCCAGGCGGATTTTTCGGCTTTCTCCCGGCGCCCCCGGCGTCGCTTCGCGCGGTGCGCGGTTCGTAGCCGACTTGAAATGCGCGTTTCCTTTTCCGCCTTTGCCGCCGTGCGCGACGATCACCCGGTCCCCTGCCTTCTTCAGATCCTTGAACACCAGGTTCGTTTGGGCGTCGAACACGATCGTGCCGGGAGGCACCCGAATGATCAAATCGCTTCCCGAGGCCCCTTGCCTGCAACCGCCGCTGCCGTGCTTGCCGCGTTCCGCCCGCCAGTGTTTGCGGTGCGCCAGGGCGGCCAGATTGTTGACGCCCTCTTCGGCAACGATGATCACGCTACCGCCGTCACCGCCGTCGCCGCCGTCGGGACCGCCCTTGGGAACGTACTTTTCGCGCCGGAAACTGACGCACCCGTTTCCGCCGCGTCCTCCCTCGACCAGGATTTCGACTTCATCGACGAACAACGGTTTCTCTCCCGTTGGAGACCAGCGGCCGGTACTCGGCTCGGCGCACGAAAAACGGGGATAACGCAGTGTTTATCCCCGGTGACGGTTCGCTTGTCGGTCGATCAATCAGTTCGCCGAAACGACGTTCACACGGCGTCCCGACTTGTCGAACTGGACGACCCCGTCGATCAACGCATAGATCGTGTAGTCGTTTCCCATGCCTACGCCGCGACCGGGGTGAAACTTGGTGCCGACCTGCCGGACGATGATGCTGCCGGCCCGCACGTGCTCACCGGCGTACTTCTTCACACCGCGATATTGCGGATTGGAATCGCGACCGTTGCGGCTCGAGCCTTGACCTTTCTTATGTGCCATCGCAAAACACTCCCGTGTGCTTGACGTCTCGATCTGCGAGCGTACGCCGGAAGGCGTGTCGCCAAGACGACCGACGCGAAGAACCGGCGACTGAGAACATTCCCCAGCTTGAGTGGAAACCTATTTTTTAGCGATAGATCCACTCGTAGTCAACCTGGTCGGGCCCGCCGATTCGGATTTCTTCCTCGTGCTCGAACAGATCGTCACCGGGACGCCAGAAATTGAGCTTCAGTTCCTTCCGAACGAACTGACGCCCCTGCCCGATCGGATCGCCCACTTTATAAGCCCCGGGCGGATCGGTCCAGCGGTAAGCGTTCGTCAGACCCGTTACGTAAATCGAGAACCGATCGATATTTGGATCGACATCTTCCCACGTGACGACGCCCCAGAGCGTTTCGCCCGGTGCGATTTCGCGGGCCATTTCGGCGGTATTGTAGAAGCGAATATTCGGGTCTTCACGCTGCTGGATCGCCATCACCGCCAACGGGATGATCCGGTCGGGATAACGCTTGTTGACCTCGTCGCTTTCCAGCACGAAATGCGGCACGAAACGAATCGGCTTTTCGATCTCTTCAATCGCGTACGTACCGTCGGCCTGCGCAACCGGATGCAGCACCTTCATATTGTTCGTCACCCGGTACACCATGTACCAGATCAACTTGCGCTGCATTAAACCGCTGGGCTGGGGGAGATCGACGTAAATCATGCGGACCGGCTTGAAAGCGAACTCCAGCCCCCAAATATCCCGCCGAAAATCGACGTTTTCGGCAAACGTAAACGAAGGATCGAGCGTCGTCAGCTCGACGATGGAATGCGTGTCGTGCGTTTCGCTGTACTCCAGCTCGGGCTTGACGACCGTCAACACGCCCGGTGCCAACTTGCGAGGCGGCCCCAAAAGCTGCGATTGCGCTACCGGCGGTTGCGTTCCGTCTGCTGCGGGCTGCTGTGCCTGCGATCGGGCGACCGAGGTGAACCATGCGCCTGTCACGATCGCCGCCACCGCCAACCACCGGAAGATCGATTCTCTCATCAGACGATATCCCTTGTAGACAAGCCCGCTCCACCGCGGTCGGAAGAGTCGTCACGACACGGCCCACCACCGATTTCCGATGGGATAGGCGTCTCCGTCCTCGCTTGCCCAATTCCCCGCAACCGACCACGGCCCAGGAATTTGGGAATTCTGCGCAAGATTAGTTCAGTCAAGCTAGTATAGCCAGCCGGTTTCTCCCCAGTCAAGCACATCACCCCCCCAATGGGAGTGAAGCAACCGAGGATTTCCGGCGACCGTCATCTCCTTGTCAATCATAGTTCACCCAATCGAGATATTCGGACCGGATTTGGGATGCGGCAACGCTTTTTCAGGCGGTCAACCTAACCCTTTGCCGCGCGAACGAGCGCAACGTCACCGACCGGCCCACACGTGAAACGGCAAAACTGCAAAACTATCGGGAACGGGCAAGTCGGGTGGGCCGAACACCCCACTTTTCCCTAAATTATTCGCTCTTTTTTGCTTGCTTGAAATTCCCACACCCCCTAGTTAACATGTGTCATGTCACCGGAGCAGGTACGAGGCTCCTTTCTTGGCCCCGCGTTTCGGTGATGGGCTCTTGCGGAACGGACCTCCCACGCCCCAGCCGTCTTCAGAAGCTAGTCTATTCGTGGTAACGCAGAGAATCGGTCGGACGGGACCGAGCGTGCAGGATGCATCCGTCCAGCCGATCCCATTTCACCGTAACACTCGCTCGTGGGAGTTGATTCGATGCTTCGGAAGGTGCTTCTGCTGGTTGCAGCGTGTGCCGTGATCGGAACGGGAACCATTTGGGCGCAGAGCGCCGTGTTGTCGCACTATTACGGCTTGGGCGTTCACGCATATTTTTCGGGCGATTACGCCAAGGCGTTCCAACACCTGACCACGGCCATCGACAACGGCAGCGAAGACCCGCGATGCTATTACTATCGCGGCCTGACCTACCTGCGGCTCGGCCGTGAAGACGAAGCAAAACTCGATTTCGAACAGGGCGCAAAGCTCGAGGCCGCCGACGTGAGCGGCTTTTACGCCGTAGGGCGGTCATTGGAACGGGTTCAAGGCCCCGATCGCCGACTCCTTCAGAAATATCGTCTCGAAGCCCGCCTGGCGGCTCTTCAAGAAGCCGAACGCATCCGCCGCGAGCGTTACGAACAACTGCGTCGTGAAGAAGAACGTGTGTTGCAACCGGCCCAACCGGCCGTCGGTATCCCCGGTGCCGAGGCGGCTCCGGCCCAACCGGCAGTCCCGGCGCAACCGCCTGCACAACCCGCTGCTCCGGCCCAACCGCCGATGCCTCCGGTGCAACCGGCCCCGCCGGCGCAACCGCCCGCCCCGGCCGGCAACCCGTTCGCCCCCGAGTCGGCGTCGAATGACGCGGAAGGCGACGTCAATCTCGGTCGCGTCCTCGGCGTGTTCGGCCAAGCCGCCAAAGACACGGCCGAAGCAGCCGCCGACACAGCCGGAAACGTGCCCGCTGCGGTGCCCGGCGGTGCCGCCCCCGAAGGCGAACCCGCTCAACCGGCAAACCCGTTCGCCTTCTGAGACACAACTCTCCACACGAACGATCACTCGACCGCGTCGCCTATACGTCGACGCGGTTTTTTCTTCCCCCGATAAACGAAAACAGCCGGGCAAACCGGGAAGAGCGGGGGGATTTGCAAAACGCCCTAAACGACCGATTGAAAGGCCGGGACGGTCCCGCTATACTGAAGCGTTTTCCGCGAAAGTCGTCGTCTCGATCGGGGCCCCTGCCTCCGTTCGGCCGTGCGATTGATCGCAACACAAGCCGAATCAGACCGAGGAACGCCCTTCCGGCGGCGCACCGTCCCTTTGTGGGGATGCCCTCCGGTCGCGACGGAAATCCGAAATACACTCGACTATTTTTTCGAGGAGCGTCCAGCCATGACCATGGACCGAAGTCTCCGCATTCGTCGGGCCTTGGTAAAGGTCCGCAGTGTTCTTACGCGAGCCGAGCGTCTTCAGCGATTGAAAGACGCCGACCGTTGGAGCGAAGGCGACGATCCGCTGCACTTGCCCAAGGTTCGCGTGCAAAAGATCTCAATGAAGAAGAAGAAAAAGAAGAAGGGCCCCGAAAGCGACGAGGAGAAGTGATCGTCGCCGTCGCCGGACACCACCGTTTACAAACTACGAAACGAGCCTCGCTTGTCCGAGGCTCGTTTTTTCGTTCTTGCTCGCGGCATCGCCCGTTGATGCGCAGGAAAACGCGGCGTTGTCTTATTGGCGCAAATTGCGAAAAAATCACGACTTCCGGATGAATTCCAGACGGTCGCCGTTACAATGTCGAGTTTCGAGCCCGGCAATGCTTGTGGATCGTTCAAATGCGGAGCAAGGCGATGCAAGTTCACCTGGAATACGGTCGCAACGGGATGACGGTCGATCTGCCCGAGGAAAACGTGCTCAAGGTCCTCCAGTATCGTCCCGCCCCGGCCTTGGCCGATCCGAAAGCGGCTCTGCGCGAGCGTCTGAACGCGCCGATCGGCACGCCTCCGCTGGCCGAATTGGCCAAGGGCCGCAAGAATGCCTGCATCGTCGTTTGCGATATCACCCGGCCGGTTCCCAACGCACTGATCTTGAATGAAGTGCTGCCGATCCTCGAATCGGCCGGCATTCCGCGGGACAAAATCCTCATCCTGATCGCGACGGGGCTGCATCGGCCGAACGAAGGCGAAGAACTCGAACAAATCCTCTCTCCCGAGATCGTTCGTGCCTATCGCGTCGAAAACCACCACGGCCAAAACCTCGACGAACATGTGAACTTGGGAACGAGTCCGCGAGGCGTGCCCGTTTGGATCGACCGACGCTACGTCGAGGCCGACTTGAAGATCACCGTCGGCCTGATCGAGCCGCACTTCATGGCGGGCTTTTCGGGCGGCCGTAAACTCATCTGCCCCGGCCTGGCGGCCTTGGAAACGGTGAAAGTGTGGCACTCGCCGCAATTCCTCGAACACCCCAACGCCCGGGCGGGCACGCTGGAACAAAACCCCGTCCACGAAGAAAACACCTGGATCGCCCGCAAGGCCGGGTGCGACTTCATCGTCAATGTCGCCCTGGGTGAAGACCGAAGCATCCTGCACGTGAGCGCCGGCGACATGGAGGCCGCATTCCACGACGGGGTCGCCTTCGTACGGCAATGCGTGTGCGACACCGTTCCCGAACCGGTCGATATCGTCATCACCAGCTCGGCAGGTTACCCGCTGGACGCCACGTACTACCAGTCGATCAAAGGCATGGTGGCCGCCGAACCGATCGTCAAGCCCGGCGGCACGGTGATCATCGCGGCGGAAATCTCCGAGGGAATCGGTAGCCCCGAATTCTGCCGCATCTTCGAGGAAAACGACTCGATCGATACCTTCATGGCGAAACTCGAAGGCGGCGACTATTTCCGCATGGACCAGTGGCAATTGGAAGAGCTTGCCAAGGTTCTTCGCAAAGCCCGCGTGGTCATGGTCACCGAGGGACTTTCGGCAGAACAGCTCTCTCGACTGTATGTCGAATCGGCGCCCAGCGTCGCGGCCGCATTGGACGACTGCTTCGCCCGCTACGGACGCGACGCAACCATCGCCGTGATGCCGAAGGGTCCGTATCTGATCGCCGACGTCGCGAACTAAGGCGAAAAGCGGCCTTCAATCATCCGCTTCCTTTCGCACGACCACGATCCAACCGTTCGCTCGCAACGATTCGAGCCACCGGCGCATCCGCAGCGGCCGACGGCGATCTTTCCCCAACGGGATCCGCTCGATCACGTGCAATCGCGCCGCCCGGAGATCGACCAGCAGCTCGCGGCGGGTATACGCATGGACGAATACATTCCGCGCTCCCGCAAAGTGGAACCAGCGGTCGCCGAGTGCGCACTTGCCGCGCATCACCTCGACCAGGTGCCGCAAGAGCCACCTTCTTTCCAGGGAATCCCACAGGTTGAACCACACGTTGTGGACATGGAGAACGAGGATTCCTCCCGGTTTCAGGATGCGGTGGACATGCTCGAGAACCGCGCGGCGATTCGGACGGGGCGCGATCATCCCCAGGGTACTGAAAAGGCACAGCACAAAATCGGCAATATTATTTCGAAAACAGTTCAATTGCACGAGATTGGCTTGAACGCACGCCACGTCGAGACGGCGAGCGAGGGCCTTCTTCCGAACCGCTTGCAGCATTGTTCGCGACAGGTCGACACCGATCGCTCGAAATCCCCGCCCCGCAAGGGGTAACAGCGTTCTGCCCGTACCGCATCCCAGGTCGATTACCACCCCCGGCCGCGTGAGATACTTTCCGATCACTTGTTCGTCGAGCACGAACAGGTCGTTGGTCGCAAACGCATGGTCGTAAATATGGGGCAATTCGGGAGATTGGGCATACTCCCAAACGCCGTGGGGGACACCCGGCAGAGACCGATTTGCATCGTGTTCACCCATCGACGGCTCGATTCGCTGGTGGTTGATGGGGGTTCGCACCGCCAGTATAATCTGCTGTTTCGTACTGAGTTAACCAAAGCGTCCGGGGACGGCGCTTTCGGGAGGTCGGCTTCGTTAGCTCTTTCGAGGGATATCTCTGGTCAAAGGAGACGAAACAGTGGCGATTCGTGTTGGAATCAACGGTTTTGGTCGTATCGGCCGCTTGGTGGCCCGTCGCATCCTTCAATTGGGCGACAAATTTGAGATCGTCGGTATCAACGACATTACCGACAACAAAACCCTGGCGATGCTGTTCAAGTACGACAGCGTCCACGGCCGTTACCCCGGCGAAGTGAGCTACGACGACGCGAACCTGATCGTCGACGGCAAGAAGATTCCGGTCTCGGCCGAACGCGATCCCTCGAAGTTGCCGTGGGGTGATTTGGGTGCGGAAGTGGTCGTCGAAAGCACCGGTGTGTTCCGCGCTCGCGGCGGCGACGGCAAGCCCGGGTATGCATCGCATCTCGAAGCCGGCGCGAAGAAGGTCGTCATCAGCGCCCCGGCGAAAGACGATCCCGACCTGACCTGCGTGTTGGGTGTGAACGACAACCTGCTCACCGCCGAGCACAAGTGCGTTTCGAATGCGAGCTGCACGACGAACTGCCTGGCGCCGGTGGCGAAGGTTCTGCACGAAAACTTCGGTATCGTGCGCGGCTTGATGACCACCGTTCACGCCTACACGAACGATCAGCGCGTGCTGGACTTGCCGCACTCGGACCTGTATCGTGCCCGCGCAGCCGCCCAAAACATCATCCCGACGACGACCGGTGCGGCAAAGGCCGTCGGGTTGGTGATTCCGGAACTGAAGGGCAAATTGACGGGCATCGCGATGCGGGTTCCGGTCCCCACCGGCAGCGTGGTCGACCTGGTCGCCGAACTTTCCAAGCCCGCCACGGCCGACGCCATCAACGCCGCCGTCAAGCGTGCTTCGGAAAACGAACTCAAGGGCATCTTGGCCTACACCGAAGATCCGATCGTCTCCAGCGACATCATCGACGATTCGCACAGCTCGATCTTCGCGGCGCCGTTCACGCAGGTGATCTCCGACACGATGGTCAAGATCGTCTCGTGGTACGACAACGAGTGGGGCTATAGCTGCCGCACCGTCGATTTGATCGAGAAATTGGCCGCCCTGTAATTCGGCCCTGAATCAACACGGATTTGCACCATCGAGCGGGCCGTCGCTTGCAAGTGACGGTCCGCTCTTGCGTCTTCGGATCGACACGGCCAGAATCAGGAATTATGCGATTTGCGGCTTGCCGTCGCATCGCATCCGACACGGAACTTTTTACGAGGCACAAGCCAAGGCATGAATTTTCCGCTGTGGTGTTTGGCTATTCTGCCGTTGGCGTTCTACTTGGTGACCGTCGGCGCGTTGAACGGACGAAAGACGCCGGTGGTCGTTTCGGGAATGCGCGACTGGATGACGCTCGGGCTTGCTTTGGCCGGGCTGGTCATGGTCGGCCCGATGCAACTCTTCTTTCCGCTTCTGGCGTTCATCCACATGGGTGAGTTCGTGTGGGTGCTGATGCTCGCGATGTACCTGTTGCTGGTCGTCTTGGTGTCGCTGTTGGCACCGCCGCGGCTGATCATTTACAACATCGCTCCGCACGAACTGCGGCCGGTTCTCTCCGACATGGTCAAGCATCTCGACCCCGATGCCCGCTGGGCGGGTGACTGCCTGTCGATGCCGAACATGGGCATTCAGCTTTACGTCTCGGCTTGGACAAGCCTGCGAAACGTCTCTCTGATTGCCGTCGGCCGGCGTCAAAACTACCTGAGCTGGCAGCAGTTCCATCGCGAGCTGGCCCGCCGCCTGCAAGATGTCGAAGTCGCCCGCAATCCGCGCGGCCTGAGTATCATGGGCGTCGGCGCCGTCTTGATCGTGTGGACGGCCATCTTGGGTGTTTCACAGATTTCGGCCATCTTGCCGCAACTCCAGCTCGTCTTCCCCTGGAAGTAGCCGCCGCGATCGAGCCGATTGGCTTCCCCGCCTGCGCGCAAGTATCATGGGTTCGGCCGTACGCAACCGGCCGTGCTCGACCGCTTGGTCGTTTCTCCACTTCCATCGAGGAGCTCGCCATGTTGCGCATACCCTCGCTTGTGCTTGCCGCGCTGGTCGCTGCACCGGTCGTAGCCGGAACACCGGCTGAAAACCTGCTCAAGAAATCCGACGACTGGTTCCGCTCGGAAGCAGGCCGCGAAGCGATCGACAACATCCTGTCGTGGCAAACCGCCCGCGGCGACTGGCCTAAGAACATGGATACGACCGCAACGGCGTTTTCCGGCAAAGGCGAGAAGCCCGCGGGCACCTTCGACAACGGCGCCACGGTAGGCGAATTGAGGGCGTTGGCCAAGGCGTTTCGCGTTACCGGCGACGAGCGTTGTCGGACCGCCTTCGTGCGTGGCTTCGATCATATCCTCGAAGCCCAGTACCCCAACGGCGGATGGCCCCAATACTATCCGCCGGGCGACGGCTATCACCGGCACATCACTTTCAACGACAACGCAATGATTCGATTGCTGGAGCTCCTCCGCGACGTCGCCGAAAAGGACGAATACGCGTTTCTCGATGCGCCGCGTCGCGAGGCCGCCCGCCAAGCCGTCGAGCGCGGCATCGACTGTATTTTGAAATGCCAGGTGATCGTCGAGGGAACGCCGACCGTCTGGTGCGCGCAGCATCACGCCGAAACGCTAGAGCCGGTCCCGGCCCGCAGCTTCGAACCGGCGTCGCTCAGCGGCGCCGAAAGTGCCTGGATCCTCGAATTCCTCATGCGGTTGGATACTCCGAGCCCCGAGGTCGTGCGTGCGGTCAAGGCGGGCGTCGCGTGGTTCGATGCCGTCAAGATCGAGGGTTATCGCTACACGGGAAAAGGCACGGGCCCAGCCTTGGTTCCCGACCCCGACGCACCGACGTTGTGGGCGCGTTTCTACGAGATCGGTACGAACCGGCCCATCTTCAGCGATCGCGATTCGGTGGTTCGCTATCATCTCGAAGAAGTCGGTCCCGAGCGGCGGACCGGCTACGCCTGGTACGGGACCTGGGGCGCAAAAGTCCTTGAAATGTACGCCGAATGGCCCCATCACTGACGGATGGCGGACGCGCATCGCACCGCGTGCAACGGGGGTGTTCCGCACCGAAACCCTCACTCGACCACGAAGTCGCGCACGCTCTTGGTCGTGGAGCTACCGGCAACCAACTCGGCGACGATCGTGTACTTGCCCGGCACGGCGGGAATCGGAATGAGAACCGAAACCACCCTTTTCGACACCGGCATCAACTCGATCGTTTCCTCGAAGATCGGTTTCGCATCGCCGTCGTAGCGCACGCGTAATGTTCCGTGCCATTTCGATTGCAGGTCGTTGAGGAGGTACACGGCGACCTCGCGTTTTTCACCACGCGGCAGTTTTTCGTCCCACAAGTCGAGCATCACGCCGACCGGCGCAAAGGCATCGCGCACGTACTTCGCATAGTGCGGTTCCCAAACCAGATTTTCCACGTCGATCCAGTGGTCACTGGTGGCGCCGCCTTCGGGGCGAGGTTTGTCGCCGGGCCGGGAATAGCCCAACATGCAAAACTCGAGCACGCCCGCACACTTCCCCTTGGCCCGCCAAAACTCGGTCAACGCCGCCAAGTAGCGGGCATACAATTCCTGCCGCTGTTCGCGGGTCGAATTCGGACCGAGCAGGTTCTCGTAAACCTCGTGGGTGAGCGAGGTCGGATCGCCCTCGCGGGTGAGCCACAACCACGCATACTCGTTGATGATGATCGTTACATCGCGTTTCTTCTGCGGTTCTTGCAATCGCGGCGTGCCGTCGTGCCGCGCAAGTTCACTCAAGCGGAACGGCTCGCGGCCGGTCCAATCGCGAATGAACAAATACGGGTGCGATTCGACGCAATCGGTGTGGCTTTGCGGTTCGCCCCAACCGTTTTCCCAAGGCCGGTTCGACCGGTCGAGGTGCCGCACTTGCGAAAGTGCCTTGCCCGTTTCGGGCGTGAAACTCTCGTTCTGCGCGTCCCAGATCACGACGCACGGATGGTTCCACCGCTCGCGCATCCAGTCGCGATACTGCGGAACGAGCTTTTCGGCGACGGGATACTCGGGGCATCCGCTCTTCTCGCCGGAAAGCAGCCAAATAGGGAACTCGTCCTGGATCAGAATGCCTTCCTCGTCGGCGATGTCGTACCAGAATTCCGGCGGAAAACCGATGCAGTACCGCAGCGCATTCCAATGCATCTCTTTGCATCGCCGATGCAGCTTCCGAACCCATTCTTTGTTCCACGGCAAGTCGCCTCGCCGGTCGTCTTCGAAAAAGCGATACAGCGTGATATTGCTGCCTCGCAGCGGATACTGCTTTCCGTTGAGCAGCGCCCGCTTGAGAACGGGATCGAAACCGAACGACCGCATGCCGAAACGCACGCTCATCCCATCGGCCTCGGTGGTCACCGTCGCCCGGTACAAAAACGGATCTTCGGGCGACCACAAACGACAATTCGGAATCGATAGGACGACCTCGGCCGTCTCTTGACCTTCCGCGAGCGGAATGCGTTTTTCGGCGACGAGGCTCTCCCCGACGGCAGTCGTGATGCGGACGCCCAACGCCGATCGATCGGTCGCACCGTCGATTTCGGCAATCACACGGACCTGTTTCCGGTCGATGTCGGGCACGATCTGGACGTTACGAATCGCCGGCTTTTGCGTGAGGATCAATTCGACCGAGTCGTAAATCCCGGGAATATAGCGGTACTTTTCGAAATCCCAGCCCGAGGGAACGTCGGGCGGAATCGCCTCGCGATCGGCTCCCACGCGGATAATCAGCTCGTTCGTTCGCCCTTCCCCGCGAAGCGCCGGCTTCACGTCGAAATAGCCGGGCGTAAAACACGGCAGATGCTCACCGACGAGGCGCCCGTTCAACCAGACTTTGCTACCGTATTTCGCCTTGTGCAATTTCAACAGGGCGATCTCGGGCACCGGCCCGTCGATCGTGAATTCGCGGCGATACCAAAACGCCGTGCGACGCGAACTCTTCTGTCCGACCTGTTCGAACTTCGGTTCGGCCAGATCGACCAATCCCGGAACCGGCACCTGCGCAGGAAATTCGCCGGGGACCGTTTCCCAATCACCCTCGGCGATCTGCCATGTGCCGTCCAAGGAGATCTGCCGTCTTCCCCCGGCCGCCTCGACGGCAGCGTGAACCTCCGCAGCGATCGACGATACTGCAACCAACAACACGACGACCTTGACCGACACCGCGCGCATCGCGTTCCCCTTTCGTAGTCCGTTGCCTTCCCTCTCGCCTAGCGCACGCACACCGAAACATCAAGGCGCGGCAACCCAACGGATTGCCGCGCCTCGACGATGACATTCAGCAAATGGATCGGACATCCTTTGCCCTCGGAACGATTCAACCTGCCGTCGGGAAAAGGCTGCGCAGATACTTCTGATTGTCGACGTAGCATTCCTCCATGCTGCGTCCCTTCTCGGTGGCTCCCTCGATAATGAGCCAATCGTAGTAGCCGATCTCGCCCAAAACGTCGCGCACCTTCTTAAAGTCGATCGGTCCCTTGCCCAACAGGCACCCACGTTCCTTGCAGTGGATTTGGCAAATGCGATCGGCCCCCAGCGTGCGCAGCTCGGCGAAGATGTCGTAGCCGTTGTAGTGCATGTTCGCCACGTCATAGTAAACCTGCACGGCGGGAGAATCGACGCCGTTGAGGATCTTCAAGTGGTCGTCGACGTTCAGCGTGCTTTCGACGCCCAAGATGACACCGGCCTTCTCCGCCTTCGGGGCCAGTCGTTTGAGTTTGGCGATGACGGCCTCTTGCCGATCGGGCTTGCCGCGGATATCGCCCTTGCCGAAGAACGCCAACAAGACGATCTTCTGCCCCATTGCGGCCATGACTTCAATGCATTCTTCGACCCACTTTTCCGTTTGGGGCTCGGTTGCGAAGGGCACACCGTTGAGCACCCCCATCGCCAGCGAAGCAATCTCGACGCCCGTTTCTTTCGACTTGGCCAAGTACTGATCACGAACGGCCTTTTCCCTCAAGTCGAACGGCTTGCCGGGCTCGCTAAAGCTCACCTGCACTCCATCGAGGCCGATCGCCTTGGCGACGTCGAACGCCTCGATGTTCTGGCGTTTGCCGATCGACCAATCGCAGGCGCCGATTTTGTACAGTCGTTTTTCATCGGCGGCAAACAGGCGGACCAACGGCGACGCAGCCAATCCGACCGCGGCTCCCGCCGCCAACAACTCTCGTCGATTCATGGTGTGTGCCATGTCCCATTTCTCCTTGGTCGCAAACAGACTCGAACGATCGACGCTTCCGTCTCCGAAAGCGTGGTTAGTCTAATCCACCCGGATGTGGCGGACAATACTTTACCTGTTTTGCGCACCCGGGCCACATTGTCTTTCTTCGCTATCGGTTCGTCTTGACCGGTGTTCGGCGGTTCGCTAGAGTTCCGCCTCGATAGGCTCTTATTGGGTAAGATTTCGTCCCAGCGAACCTTCCGATTCGTTCTCCGGTCTCACGCCATGCCGACCGCCCGCACGGCCAACCAAGTCCCTACCGTCGCCTGGCAAGGGCTGCCGCAACGGCTGCGCGTATTGCACATTTGCGATAAACGCCGGACGGGTGGGTGGCTGGCCGACGCCCTGGCCCACGACAGCGCCGTCGAAATCGAACTGTGCGAAGCGGTCGGAAGCACGGCAGGCTTGAGCCGACTGCGGGACGAAGTCTTCGACGCCGTCCTCGTCACCCACGATCCAGGTGAACTCGATGCGCTTGATCTGACCGAGGGATTTCGCGCCGGAGGCGCCGACGAGCCGATCATCATCCTCGGCAGTCAATCCGAACAGGAAATGGCCGTCTACTGCTACGAGGCCGGGGCCGACGGCTACGTGTGCATTCACACCGGTACGACGCGGGGCCTGATTTGGATGGTCACCCGCGCCGTACAACATCATCGCTTGTTGCGGGAAAACAGGCGACTCGTCCAGGCCGAACGCCAACGGCTTCAGCGGGAACACGAAGAGGCCGAACGGCTGCTGCGCCAGCAACGGCAGCTGATTGCCGACGTGGGGACGCTGAGCGATCGTCTGCTCGATTCGCGCGACGAGGAAGCCCAAGAGACCGAGGCGGAAACGAGCCCCACCGAGGGCCGCGACGTTCACATTCCGGGCCTACCCGACGAATTGGTCGTCCACTATCGGGAACTGCTCCGCGCTTACGTGATCATGGGTTCGGGAAATCTGGCCGGCGAACTGGGGCGATTGGCCGAAATGTTCGCCGTCGCCGGAGTCGGATCGCAGCAAGTGATGCAGCTTCATGTGCATGTCGTAGGCGAGCTGATTCGCGGCCTGGGCGCCCGCAGTAGTCGGCACGTCATGAGCCGCGCCGACCTGTTGGCATTGGAGATCATGATCCACCTGGCCGAGGCATATCGGCTGCGTTACTACGAGCGCGCCCACCCGCCGCGGCAACCGTATCTACCCGGCTTCGAGGAATACTTCCGCCTGTAGCGGCATCGGCTCATTTTTCGCCGAACACGGCGAATTCCCAAATGCGGGCGATATTCCCGGGGGCGGCTGTAACCTCCAGACGCACGCGGTCGGTCGTCACCGTCGGCAGATCGACGATCCGATCCACGTCCTCGTTTCCCTCGACCGGCTCGCCCCAATCACGCCACGAGGTG
Organism: Thermostilla marina; assembly: GCF_054657455.1. Lineage (NCBI taxonomy): Bacteria > Pseudomonadati > Planctomycetota > Planctomycetia > Pirellulales > Thermoguttaceae > Thermostilla > Thermostilla marina. The sequence goes on from NZ_BAAHYR010000001.1 coordinate 4,678,796, forward strand.
CCGTCGAACCATTGCAGCTTGAAGGCTTCGATCCAAGCGCTGATTCGATCTCCCGGTTCCAAGTAGCCCGAGACGAGTCTCGCAGCCGTCAAGCGTTGCGGAGTATCGAACTTCAATTCGACGACGGCGGGCAGTTCGGCGGCACTCAGCCACCGACCGCCGTTGTCCAACAGGTCGATCTTGCCGTCGTTGATCCGCGCGGGCGGATTCTTGTCGGCGGCGTACGATTCGGATGTCGACAACGAGGCCTTCGGTGCCAGGTTTACACCGAGTGCGGCCACCTTTTCTGCCGGTTGCAGGTACTTCGCCACCTTTTCAGTGCGACGTCCCACCCCCTTGCGCATGAGGGCCTTGAGCTCCTCCAAGTGCTGCCGGTAAACGCCGCGAGGCGAGGTGTCGAACTTTTTGCAGAGCGAGGCCGCCATGCCGACGATCTCGCCCATGCACCCGCACGTCCGCATCACGCGAACCGTTCCCAACGCCTCGTGCGTCACGCTGATGCACCGTCCGGCCATGAACAAATTCGGCACATTCCGGCTGTACAAACAACGATACGGAATCCAGTAGGGCGTCGGATAACGGGTAAAGATCGCCTTCGAGATGAACGCGTCGCCTTCGAAGCCTTTGTTGTACCGCGGATCGGGAACGTGAATGTCGATCGACCAGCCGGTCGGTACGCACCCGTCGGGAAATTCACGGCCCGAAAGGATGTCTTCCTTCGTCAAAACGACGTCGCCCATCAAGCGGCGCGACTCCCGCGGACCGGCGATGTACGCCGCCCAACCGATCTTGTACGTCGCGTAGTCTTTGTCCACGTTCTTCAGCGCATCCCACGCGCCGTACATGGCGCGGAAGTTCCAATCACGAATGTATTCTCCTTTCACGATCGGATCGTGATCGAAACCGCTCTCCCAGAACCACGCGCCCAGGGCCTCGGGTCCTCGCTTGTCGGCGGGAACGTCGCCGATGGAGACATGCCTGCCGGGGAACGGCTTTTCGGTCAAGTCGAGCGCCCAGGGACACCGGGGAAACGACGTCGGCTTGCCGGTATCGTACACCCACCATAGGTTCGTGCAGCCCATGTGGCCGGGAACGGTCATTTCGAAGTCGGCCCCTGCCGCCGCACCGATCGTGCCGTCGCCGGTGCAGTCGGCAAACCACGTACCCCGGCAACGAATCCGCTCGGCAGAGACCGTCTCCTGGGCCAGTACCGCGGTGATGCGACCGCCTTCCGTCTCGACGTCGTAAGCACGATAGCCGGTCAACAAGGTCAAATTCGGTTCCGCCTTCACCAAGGCGAGACGTCGGTCGTCTTCGTAGATTTCGCCGGTATTTTCCGGCCCGTTGTGCGCCCGCTTGACGGGATCGAGCTCGGCGACCACGTCACCTACCCGCGGATACGGCTCGCAATTGATCGCGCCGTTCAACCACACCCGGACCTCGCTGCTGTTGTTTCCGCCGAGTACACGTCGATCCTGAATCAAGGCGACCTTCAGGCCCAATCGTGCGGCCGATACCGCAGCACACGTCCCCGACATCCCGCCGCCGACGACGACCAAATCGAACGGCCCCACGTCACGGGAAATCTCAGGCAGGCCCAAAATCTCGCGCCGCCACGCGTCGAGCGTTTCATCGTTCGGCGGCGGATTGTCCAAGTCGGCCGTGAAAACAATCGCATCGCACCGACCTTCGAAACCGGTCAGGTCGTGCAATCGAATCTCCAACGAGCGTTTGTCGGGATCGACGCGAATCGTCCCCCCGTCCTGCCAGTGCCATTCGGCACCTTCGATACCAAACACGGTTTCCAACGGCTTGCCGTCGACGAGCACCTGGAACCGCCCCGGAGCGCCGGGGGCGTCCCACGTAGCCACCCAGTCGCGGGTACGGACCCATACGCGGTAGGTACCGGGCCGGGGAAACGTCACTTCCGTCACGGCATCCTCGACCGGCTCGCCGAGACCGTGGGCCAGCAGATAAGGCGATCCCATCACGTGCATGAACTGCGTGTCGTGGCACCACCCTCCCCACGAATCAAATTGCTCGGCCTCGAGCAACACGACCGGGGGTTTTTCGGCGGCGGAGGCCGTTATCGACCATACGCCCCAGGCGATCACCGTCCAAACAGCCGTCCAAGCAAACATTCGTTTCATCGACGCGCTCCTGACAGATTCCGGAATCGATTACCCGCGTCGCAACCGCGAGGACGCTTCCGGCAAACTCCGGGCAACGACGGGAAGGCAAGCTACGGGGGGAACGGGTGCCGGTCGCTCGGCTCTCGGCAGGCCGAAGCCGTCCGGTGCGCACTTGCCGCACTCATCGACCGGCAAGACTAGGATTGTCCGACGATCGACGCGCGTCAATTCCCGAATGCGGCACACCGTTCATTTTGCCGCATTTTCTCACATTGCCTATGAATCGACGGCAGAAGCCTCGGCGATCTGTTCCCGAGGCAGGATTCCGAACCCGCCCCGCGGCGGGAATTCGAGTCGCCCGTGATCCAGCACGACGCCGTCGGCCCAATCCTGTGCCAGCAAGACGGCCCCGTCCAGGTCGAGATAGTCGGCCAACGGGGCGAGATTCGCCGCCGCCGAGATGCCCACGCTCGTCTCGGTCATGCAGCCGATCATCGTCGATAGCTGCAAGTGACGCGCGCGCAGCAACATCCGTCTTGCAGCCGTGGGCCCGCCGCATTTCACGAGCTTGATGTTCACGCCGTGGAAGTACGATACGCACCGGTCGATGTCGGCCTCGACGACGCAGCTCTCGTCGGCGATGATCGGCAACTCGCTTTGGCGGACGACCTCCCGCATGCCTTCCCAATCTTCAGCAGGCAGCGGCTGCTCGATGAATTCGACGTCCAATTCGGCCATCGCCTTGGCATTCTCGATCGTTTCCGCCGGCTTCCAGGCCTCGTTCGCATCGACGCGAAACCGCGCCTTCGTGTGACGCCGCAACTCTCGCACGATCGCCAGGTCGTCTTCCGTCCCCAGCTTGATCTTGATGACCGGCCAATCGGCGACTTCAAGGAGCTTCTCGACCATGCGATCGAGCGTATCGATGCCGATGGTGATGCTGCTGGCCGGCGTGCGATCCAACGGCAAGTTCCAGTAGCGCCAGATCGGTTGGCTGCGCAGTTTGCCCCACAGGTCGTAGCAAGCACAATCCAGAGCGTTCACGACCGACGGCATCGAAGGAAACAAGGCACACCACTTTTCCCACAACACGGCCGGATGCTTCACTTCAGTCCCGACGATCTCCGACCGCAACGATTCGATCTTGGAAATCGCTTCGTCGACGTGCTGTCCGTAGCATGCGGCCGGAACGAGTTCCCCGTAACCGGAAACCCCGTCTTGTGACAGCTCGACGATCGCCGCTTCGTAGACCTCGGTCGTGCCTCGGGAGATGGTGAACGGATGACGCAGCGGTAACGCAATCGGATGAATCTTCAAGTCCATGAAACTTCGTCTCCTATTTCAGCGTCGCCGGGGCATGAGCCCCCCTCGCCGAACCGCCGACCGATTGCCGCTTTCCACCAGCCCGCACCGGCGAAAACGACGACGATCGGACCGCATCGTGCTTATCGCGGCTAACGCGCATACCAGGCAATCAGTCGCCCCAACTCGTTCCGATACTCCACCGCCCGCAGCCGCTTGCGATAAGTCGCACTGCCCAAGGGCGCATGTCCCTCGCCTCGTTCGATCGTGATCACAGCCTGAACGACGTCGTCGGTCGCGACGGGACGTTCGAAAGCGGTCAATCGCAAGAACCACATGGCGGCGGCAAAACTCACGGCCACGGCGCGATACCGTTCCGTGAGAGCCCAGCCTTTTCGCCCGGCCACGGCGAACCGCTTCGTCTTCGCCAGCGATTCGAAATAGTCATCCAACGGTCGCAACACATCGGCCGAAAGTGTTCCCAAAGGGCTTTCGAGGTGCTTCCAATCGGCGGCCGGAAAGTCCGGGGCCAGCTCATGCATTGTACCCCTTCCTAGGGCCATTCGGATACCCAGCTTCGCCCAGCGGAATCGGCCTCGCCACGAATTTTCGAGCACGTACCGCGGATGTAAACGCAGATAGTCGGCCAGCACACGGCGAAAGATCAGCCGCGTCGCCCAACCAGGCGGCTTACGTTCCCGAAAGAAATCGGCGGCTTCCTCGTGCGATGCATCTCTCAGCAGCCGCAACAGCTCGGCATACTCGGCATTCGACAACGTCGCCAAACGACAGCCGTCCAGCGACCGGCAAAACGTCAATCCGGCCGCCAACCGCCGAACGATGGGAAAACGCCGATCGCACGTCAACTCTTCCAGCACCTCGGCGGCAGCCAGGAATCGCCGCCACGACACGCGGTAATGCCTGGTAAGCGGCGGCACCTGCTTCGGACGCGGACGCAGCCGGTCGGTCTTCACCATCGGCCGCCATTCGCTCTCCTGCTCGGCCAACGTCGGCCCCTCCTGGAGCGCGGCCGAGGGGCAATTTCGACGAACGGTCAGGTACGCAAACCGTTCGAGCGGCACGACCTGATAAGGAAACATCCGGCACAGTAAGGGTTTGGCCTCGGCCCCGAACTTGGCGTGAATGCTGCAGCGCTTTTCGTCGTTGAGGAACACACAAAAGCCGTCGGACCGATGCGCCAACCGGTAGACAGGAGGAAACAGACTCATCCGCACGAACAGCTTCTTGCCGCGAAAGCGAGGATCTTCTTCCCAGTGCTGATCCCGAATCCGGCGGTATTCCTCGTCGCTGAGCTTGATGATCACGCTGCGACAACAGATGCCGCATCCCCGGCAATCCCAGCGTTCGTCGTCGGCCAACAACCGCAGCGGCAATTCCATGGAATTCTCTTCGGCAAGTGACGACCGGCAAAAAACTTGCGTGCGGACGATCTCCCGTTCACGATTGTTTCATCGTAGCGTTCCGCGGGGCAGGGCGACAACTCGCGTGCGAACGCGGGCGAAATCACACTCCCAGGCCGACCTCGGTTCGTTTCCCCAAAACCGACACATTGTACACAACACACACCAGCTAGCCATATCAGAGGAGGACTTCCCGATGCGCCACCGTTGGTTCGATCGTTTCCGTCGCCTTCCGTCGATGTACTGGCTCATCGCGTCGGCAGCCGTCTTGCTGATCGCGAACGGCACAACGCCGCGTGTTTCGGCGGCCGAGCGGCGGCCCAACGTGATCTTCTTTCTGATCGACGATATGGGATGGACCGACCTGAGCTGCATGGGCAGCAAGCTGTACGAAACCCCGCACATCGACCGGTTGGCAGCCGAAGGAATGCGCTTCACCGATGCGTATGCCGCGTGTACCGTGTGTTCGCCGACCCGCGCCGCGGTGATGAGCGGCAAATATCCGGCCCGTCTGCACCTGACCGACTGGATCGCGGGCCACCGGCGACCGAACGCCAAGCTGCTGCCGCCCGACTGGCGAATGTATTTGCCCTTGGAAGAAACCACGCTGGCCGAGGCCCTAAAAGAAGCTGGTTATGCCACCGCCCACATCGGAAAGTGGCATCTGGGTGATCCGCCCTACTATCCCGAGCATCAAGGCTTCGACGTGAACATCGGCGGCGACCGGTACGGCCAACCTGCCTCGTACTTTTGGCCGTATGCCAACAAGCAGCGAAAGACACCGATCGAGGGTGGACACGAGGGCGAGTATCTCACCGATCGACTGACCGATGAGGCGCTCCGCTTCATCGACGCCCACGCCGAGGAACCGTTTTTCATCTACTTCGCCCATTATGCGGTACACACACCCTTGCAAGCCAAGGAGGAGTTGATCGCCCATTACCGGCAAAAGCTCGACTCGGGCATCGACACCGGCAAGCAACGTTGCGACGTGTACGCGGCAATGGTCCATAGCGTCGACGAGAGTGTCGGACGCATCGTCGCCGACCTCGACCGGCGGAACCTGCTCGACGACACGATCATCATCTTCACCTCCGACAACGGCGGGCTCACGTTGCCGCGATTGGACGGCATTCCGCCGACGGACAACTCGCCGTTGCGGGCGGGCAAAGGCTCCACCTACGAGGGCGGCGTCCGCGTCCCGGCGATCATTCGCTGGCCGAAACGCGTTCCCAAAGGAAGCGTATCGCACGAACCCATCATCACGACCGACTATTATCCGACGATCCTCGATTTGGCCGGGCTTCCGCCCAAGCCCGAACAACACGTCGACGGACTCAGCATCGTCCCCCTGTTCGACGGCGCCGAAACGCTTCCGCGCGACGCGATCTACTGGCACTATCCGCACTATCATCCCGGCGGGGCGACACCCTACAGCGCCGTGCGGGCAAGGGACTGGAAGTTGATCGAGTTCTTCGAAGACGGTCACCTCGAACTGTACAATTTGAAGGAGGACCTGCGCGAACAGCACGATTTGGCCGCCGAAAGGCCCGATCTCGCGAAGCGTCTGCGGGCGAAACTCCAGGCGTGGCGCGATTCGGTAGGGGCCCAGTATCCGCGGCCGAACCCGAATTACAAGCCGTCACCGACGAAATGACCGTCGATCCGAAAAATTCGAGCTCTTCCGTTTCGAAATCGCAGGGAACAGCCGACACGTCTCGTGCTTTCGGCACGAAACCCGAGAAGCGTCTGGAAGCCGACAAACGACGCCTGCTCGCCCAGCTGCGCAACCGCGGCATATCCGACGATCGTGTGCTCGACGCCATGCGCCGTGTTCCGCGAGAGGCGTTCGTTCCGCCGGAGCGACGAGCGTCGGCATATCTCGACAGTGCGCTGCCGATCGAGTGCGGACAGACGATCAGTCAACCGTACATCGTCGCGTTGATGACGCAGGAACTCGAATTGACCGGCAGCGAACACGTCCTCGAGATCGGCACCGGCAGCGGTTACCAGTGCGCGATCCTGGCACTGACGGCCCGATCGGTCGTGAGCATCGAACGCATTCCGGAACTGGCCGAGACCGCCCGTCGGCGCATCGCGGCGTTAGGTTTGGAAAACGTCGAAATCCTGTGTGCCGACGGCACGTTGGGCTGCCCTGAGAAAGGACCGTACGACCGCATTTTGATCACCGCCGCGGCACCGCGTGCCCCCGACAGCCTGCTGGCGCAACTGAAAGACGGCGGCATGCTTTTGGCGCCGGTGGGCGATCGCGATCTGCAACGCCTCGAGCGTATTCGTCGCCACGGCGACCGATTCGAGTCGGAATCGCTGATCGGCTGTCGCTTCGTGCCGCTGATCGGGCAAGAGGGTTGGTCGGCCGACGAGGTCTGATTCGTTGCAAACGTCGGGCGTTCGTAACGGGACGGCTGTTTTGCCTGCACGTCATCGGCAGGCGGTTGCGCCCGATTGCCGAAAGAAGAAGCGGCGGAGCCGCCTGCTCGAGACAGCACCGCCGCAATGCTTTTTTCAGACCGGCACGAGTCGGTTACCGCCGCGACGCCTGCAATGCAGGAAAACGACGGACCGATCGCCGATCGGCGTCAGACCAGCCGGGTGTATTGGCCGGGGATCGGAATCGGGTAGTCGCCGTTCTCGTCCTTTTGGACGGGAGCCGGCGTCTCCCACGAGAGCGGACCTTCGGGGAATTCCGTCGGGCCGTTGTTGACGATGTCGTCCCACTTGACGACCTTACCGGTGTAGTTCGCCACGCGACCGAGGACCGAGGTCATGCTGCTGTTGGCCGCATAGTAGCCCTCGTTGTAGCGTTCGCCGGCGCGCAACGCGTTCGACAGGTCGATCTGCTCTTGCTGGTGACCGCTGACGCCCTTCTCCTCGGTCTTCCACGAAGTACCGTCGAAGAACTCGATCGTACCGCCGCCCACGTTGCACACACCCTTGTCGCCGTGCGCGTGTTCCGACACCGAGTTGAAACAATTGCGCATGTGGCGGCACTGGCTGTACATCTTGGTGCCGTCGGCGAAGGTGAACTCGACGAAGTGGTGGTCGAAGATCTGGCCCGTGCCTTTGGCGTCGCCCAAGTAGCGGGCCGTGCAACCGCCCATCCCGTTCGCCTCGACCGGGTGCTGGTCGCCCATCACCCAGTTGCCCACGTCGAGGTTGTGGATATGCTGCTCGGTGATGTTGTCGCCGCTGAGCCAGCAGAAGTGATACCAGTTGTGGACCTGGTATTGGATTTCGGTCATGCCGGGCTCACGAGCACGATTCCAGATGCCGCCGCCGTTCCAGTAGACGCGGAGGAACTGGATCTTGCCGATCGCACCGTCTTGCAACCGCTTGACCGTATCCTTGTACCGCGGCTCGTGACGACGTTGCAATCCGGTGGCGACCATCAGGTTCTTCTCGTCGGCCAGCTTGCAGGCGTCGATCAACATGCGGTAGCCGGGACCGTCGACACAGCACGGCTTTTCCATGAACACGTGCTTACCGGCTTCGATCGCGGCCTTGAATTGGGTCGGCCGGAATCCCGGCGGCGTGGCGATCATGACCAGGTCGCAATCGACTTCCAGCACCTTCCGATATGCTTCCAACCCGGTGAAGGTCGTATCGTCGGTCACGAGAACCTGATCGGCGTACCGCTGCTTCAACGTATTCAACGAACCGCTCAAGCGGTTGTCGAATGCGTCGGCCATACCGACCAGCTTGTTGTTCTTGTGGGCGTTCATGAACTGGGCAGCCGCACCGGTACCACGACCGCCGCACCCGATCAAGACGAACTTGATCTCGTCGCTGCCTTGGGCATGGACGCTGCGGGCGAGGCTCAATCCGCCGAGTACCGACGCACCCGCCGTCACCGCCGACGACGTCTTCAAGAAGTCACGACGCGAAGGCTTGTTCTGATTCATCGTCAAACTCTCCCAAAGAAAACATTCAAACACGAAACACACGCGTGTATCGAAACGTCACACCACGCTGATGCAACGACTACGACAAAAAGCATCCTTTCCTTCGTTCGGCGATCGACGGGAAAGCCCACCGATTGGGGCGATTCCCGACCGAGGCGGGAATGGAGGAAACGACGAATCGTGGCGAGATTCCGTTGCGGAACCTCGGGCGGGGATGGAAATCGAAAGCTCCTGTCTCTCGAAGATGCAGGGCTTATTGTTGACACAAGCTACCCGTCTTTGCAAGGATTCGCACCAAGTTTTCTCAAACGCCGCAACACACGTCGCCGCGATCTCGCGTTTTGCGCAACGGCCGCCCCACCGGGTGCCGCATTTCCGTTTCTTGGTAAACTAGAGAAAATAGCCCGTCGGCAGCCTCGGCGGCGGAAGCCCTCGACGGCCGCCCTCCGACTCCGATAGATTGTGTGTACCGCCACTGACGCGGCGCACCGGCGCACGATTCGAATCGGCAGAAGAATCCGCAGGGAATGCGCACCGCAGAAGGCATGCCGGCCCGCGAACGGGGACGGTGGCCGAAATGTCGCCGTACCGGTTTGTTGATTTCCCGAATTCTTGAATGATCCATCACCGATTCGGCCGGCTGTCGCAGAAGATGCATACTTGGGACACACTATCGGCGCACGACGATGGCCGAATCCAATCATTTCGACGGTGCCCCCCGGACCGGCGCCACAAGGCCGCTCAAAAACGAACCGACCGCACCGATCGATGCGTCGGGAGCTTGAACGCGACATTACCGACAATGCAGAGATCACCGATCCCGCAACATTCGACGACTGCACAAAGCGTCTGCCGGTGTCCGCAAAACCGCACTCCGGTGCCGGAAGCCCGATCGTTGACGTCGGGCGTCGTGCAACGGACGGAACGACGCGAACCGGCTTGTCGGTTTCCGAGCGTGCTTGGAATGATGGTCGTGTCGTTGCTCGTGTTCGGTTGTCGGCCGATCGACGACACGGGAACGACAACCGGCACCGGCGAATCGGCCGCCGTTCCCAAGCGAATCGTCTCGCTGGCGCCGAGCATTACCGAAACGCTTTTCGCGCTGGGAGCGGGCGATCGCGTCGTCGGAGTGACCGACTACTGCGAATATCCTCCGGAGGCGAAAAGACTACCGACCGTCGGCGGCTACCTTACGCCCAACCTCGAGGCGATCGTCGCCCTGAAACCGGATCTGGTCGTGGTGCCGAAGGGCGAACAGTCGCCTGCCGAGGCCGTCGAACGGATCGGCTTGCCGATGTTGGTCGTCGAAAACCGGAGTGTCGAAGGTGTATTGGAAACGTTCGACGTTTTGGGCGAACGCCTCGGCGTTCCCGAGCGCGGACGCGCCTTGCGCCGACGTTGCGAGGCGCGCATGCAGGCAATCGCTCGCCTCGTCGAAGGACTGCCGCGACCGAAAGTCTTGATTACCGTCGATCGCACGGTCGACGGCAATCGGCTTCAAGACGTGTACGCTGCGGCGCAAGACGGATACCTCGACCATTTGTGCACGCTGGCCGGCGGTGAAAACGTGTGCCGCGCAACGGCCCGGTTTCCGATCGTATCGGCCGAGGGCATCTTGCAGATGAATCCCGAAATCGTCTTCGACCTGGTCGGCAAGGTGGCCCCGCGCAGCGACGACACGACCGAGCAGGCACGAAAGCGACGCGAAGAACTGTTGGCCGCCTGGCAACGTCTCGACCAAGTCGAAGCGGTGCGGACGGGCCGCGTCTATTTGGTCGGCCCCGACGTGACGGTCGTTCCCGGTCCGCGTTTCAACGAGCTTCTCGAATTCATGGCCCGGCGGATTCATCCCGAAATCGACTGGGATGCCCGACTCGATCCGACCTCGGCCACCGAAGTCCCGAACCCCGTTTCCGTCCCCTGACGCACGTTCGATGTCCGATTCGCCCTCGGCTGTACATCACGACAGCACGACACACGAACCGGCGATTGCGGTGAAAGGCCTCGCCGTTTCGCTCGGTCGAACCTCCATTTTGCGCGACGTGTCGTTTACGGTGCACCAAGGCGAATACGTGTCGATCATCGGTCCCAACGGTGCCGGGAAGACGACCTTGCTGCGGACCCTGCTTCGCCGCACGCAAGCGGAGCGAGGCGAAATTCGCATTTTGGGACGTCCGCTGGCAACGTTGTCGCAAGTGCAATTGGCTCGACGCATTGCCTACGTCCCGCAGGCCGAGACGACGGCCATTCCCTTTTGCGTCGAAGCGTTCGTGGCCATGGCCCGCTATCCGTACGGTGGTCCGTTCAAGACTCCCACCCGCGAAGATCGGCTGGCCGTCGACGATGCGCTACGGATCACCGACGTCGAACCCCTCCGGCACCGCAGGCTCGATACGCTCAGCGGAGGCGAACGCCGAAAAGTGTTCGTCGCCGCGGCCGTGGCCCAACAGGCTCCGCTGTTGCTTCTCGACGAGCCGACGACCTATCTCGACTACAAACACCGACACGAAATCCAAGACTTATTGGTGCGATTGAATCGCGAACAGGGCACGACCGTGCTCACGGTGACCCACGACGTGAACGGGGCCGTTCTGGCAGGAGGACGCATCATCGCCATGCGCAAGGGACGCGTCGTCTTCGACGGTCCGCCCGCTCGGCTGATGGAACCGGAACGCCTGCGGTCGATTTACGACACGCCGCTTACGTTGGTCGAGCACCCCACTGCGAAATTACCGTTGGTCGTGCCGCCGCAGCCGGGAGGTGCTGAATGAGGCGCGCCGACTGGATTCTGCTCGTGTCGGTTCCGACGGCGGTCGCCGTATTGGCGGGTGCGCCTTTGGTGGGCATGCACGACGTGCCGTTGCACGCCCTTTGGCATGACGACGGCACCGCGTCCCGCATCCTCTGGGAACTGCGGATTCCTCGCGTGTGGACGGGATTCGTCGTCGGCGCCGTGTTGGCGGCCGGGGGCGTCGCCTTCCAGGCCATGTTTCGCAATCCGTTGGCCACGCCGTTCACGCTGGGAATCGCCGGCGGCGCTTCTCTAGGTGCGGCGGTCGCCATCTTCGCCGGATGGTCGTTCACTCTGGGATGGCTCTCCGGCGGTGCCGCCTGCGCTTTCCTGGGGGCCGTGGCGACGATCGTGCTTGTATACGGACTCACGCGCATTCGCGCGGGATTCTCGACGGCCACGCTTTTGCTGGCCGGAGTGGCACTCAACTTTTTCTATTCCAGCGCCGTCATCGTGCTGCAATACCTGGCCGATCCCTCGCGCACCTACCGCATGTTCCGCTGGATGCTCGGCGGACTGGAAGGCGTCGTCGGCTTCACCGATCTGAAAAGCGTTCTCGTCTTGGCCGTGCCGTGTTTGCTTTGCCTGGCCGTGCTCCCGCGGGAACTCAACCTGCTGATCACCGGTGAAGAACTGGCGGCCGCACGCGGTGTAGCCGTCGATCGAATCAAAATCGTCGTGTTCACGGCCGTGAGTTTGATGGTCGCCGCCGTCGTGGCCGTCTGCGGACCGATCGGCTTCGTCGGCTTGATCGTGCCGCACGTGTGCCGATTACTACTCGGGCCGGACCATCGGCGGCTTTTGCCGGGAGCGATGATCGCGGGCGGCACGTTTCTGGTCATCTGCGACACCGTCGCCCGCACGGTCGTGGCCCCCACGGAGCTGCCGGTGGGCGTGATCACCGCCATGCTGGGCGGCCCCTTCTTCCTGCTGTTGCTGCTCACCCGCGGCGGGGAATCGGCCGTGTGACCGATCGCACGGAACATCGGTGGGACGGCCTTTCCACCCGACGGCCCCTCCATTCACCGCGCGGTTCCGAATTCACCGTGCATGCGCCGGAGGATCAAGCGCCCCTTTGCGATCGGCAAACCGATCGAGTAGGCTAGGAACGGTCGAGGAAGACGTCCCCGATCCGACCGGCCTGACCGCGGGACCATCATATTTTGGTCATCATCGCTGATATCCCACCTTGGAAGCGGGGAAGCGACCGCAGCAAAGACCGCCTCGGCGCGATGAGTACGCGCCGCCACGGGATGTCGGCCGATCGATAGATAGAAAATTTCGGTAACACTGCGTAGCGGCTTCTTGGGAAGGAGAACGATTCATGCAAAAGTTGTGGTTCTCAACCGCATTGTTGATGCTGGCGGCGTTGGTCGTCGGATGCCCCACCCCTCAGCCCAAACCGAGCGGCGAGTCCGGAAAACCGACCGCCGAAGAAGCGGGAACTGAAGTCGCCGAACCGGTCGAGCTGACGGAAGAACAGAAGGCCGCCGTCGCCCGAATCGAAGAACTTCGCGGCACGGTGACCTACGACGAGCAGGGGCGGGTGGTCGCCATCGACCTGTACAATCGGCAGACCTCCGACGCCGATCTCGAAACCTTCACGTGCCTGACCGACGTAGTCAAGATGGTTCTCTACGGGGCCGACATCACCGACGCCGGCATCCCCCACTTGACCAAGTTTCCCAAGCTGCGCGATCTCGTTCTCGAAAACACGAGTATCAGCAACGAGGGCACGGCCCCGCTGGGACAGATCAAGACGCTCCGCTCCCTGAACCTGCGGCGGAGCACGAATCTGACCGACGCCGGACTCGCCTTCCTCGCCGAACTTCCCGATTTGGAACAACTCGCGCTGTTGTACAACAACTTCACCGACGCAGGAATGGACCATGTGGCCAAGCTCAAGAATCTCAAGGTCCTCGACCTGCGCGGATGCATGCTCCTGACGGACATGGGCATGGAAAAGTTGACACCTCTCACTGAATTGCGGGCGCTCAAGTTGCGCAGCCAGGCTTCGCTTACCGATGCCGGCCTGGAACACATTGCCAAGCTCACGAAAATCAAGGATCTGTCATTGGAAGACACCGGTATCACCGATGCAGGGATGAAATACATCGCGAGCCTGCCCGACCTGGAAATTCTCGACCTGATGCGGGCGTACGGCGTCACCGATGCGGGGCTCAAGGAATTGGCCGGCTGCACCAAGATTCGCCGTCTACTCATCCGCGGTCTCTACATCGACGGTTCGTGCCTGGCCGAACTTGCCGCGTTGGAAAACCTTGAAGAACTTGATCTGGCCGAAACGATGGCCGGCGATGACGCCTTGGAGTCCGTTGCAGCGTTCAAGAAACTCAAAGTACTGAATCTGTGGAATACGCAGATCAGCGACGAAGGCCTGAAACACGTAGCCGGGTTGTCCGAACTGCGCGAATTGAACCTCGACGGTACTCCCATTACCGACGACGGCCTTGCCGCGCTGGCCTCGCTCGGCAAGCTCGAATCACTGGTCTTGGACAACGTCAAAGGAATCACCGATGCCTCGGTGGACGTGCTGGCCAAGCTGAAATCACTGAAGTCGCTTTCGGTGGTCAACTCGGGCATCAGCGAAGAAGGCGTCGCAAAGCTGAAAGAATTGCTGCCCGACTGCAAGATCAAGGACGTCTGATCGCCCACCGGCATATCCAATGGACGGTCGAACATCCGCGGGCCGAAGTCTCCCGTCAGACTTCGGCCCACTTTTGTGTGGCGTCTTCAACGGGCTTTCGGCCGGGAACGTCGTTCTGCTTCCCCGACTTCACAAGATCCGGCCTCTTGTAGCCGCGTGGGAGGCGAACACGTTCGCCTTGATGGAAAAACGGCGGCTCACTAGAATGCCCGGTGCCGTCAACCATGGAGGACGGCTGCGCGCACGGAGACCGCCTCGATGAGCCGGATTGCTCGCTGGTGTTACCTTTGGCCGGGCCTGTGGCCCCTCGTTCGGTCCACCTGCTGGTGGGGGGCGATCGTTGCGCTCGTCTTCGGTGCAGCCTTCAACTTGGCCTTGGCGGCTACCGTTCTCTGGCCCGAATTGCTCGCCCCTCGCGTGCGTACCGCGCTTTGGTTTGCCTTGGGAATGTGCTGGGGCCTCATGCTGATCGGAACGGCTTGGTGGAACCGCCGAGAAAATGCCCGACGGTCGGTTGATCCGAACACCGACCTGTTCCCCAAGGCTCAAGAGGCCTATCTGAAGGGCAACTGGTTCGAAGCCGAACGCATTCTCGCCCGGCTCCTGCGCCGCAACCGGCACGATGTCGAAGCAGCCCTGTTGTTGGCGACACTTTGGCGCCGGCGGGGGCGGCTGGACGAGGCGGGCCAACTGTTGGCACGGCTCCGGCGATTGGAGGCAGCAGCGGCCTGGTCGCTGGAAATCGACCGTGAACTCATGTTGATCGAGCGGGATCAATCCGAATCGCACGATTCGGAATCGCTTGATGCCCCTTCCACCGCAGAAAACACCGCCGCAGCGCACGAAGAGCAGCCTTCTGCCGCAGCGTGATTGCATCTTTCCCCACCACCCCATTTTTACACAAAACCGGTCAAGCCAGACCGAACACACAAGACAAACCGAGTTTTCCGGTCATTCCGGTTGCGAAGAAGAAAAATCCCGGTCGTCAAAACCCGTCCCGCCACGTAGAATGCCCATAGACCCGCTGAGAATTCCGCGGTGCCCCCGGCGGGCGGCCCAACGGAGCGGCGAGGGCCGTGAACCCTCCCGTCTCGGAAACCGTAATTAGAACAGATGATATTGTCCAAAAAATAACAACAGAGATGCCCGGACGGGCAACAAATTACGTAGTACATTTGGGAGGCATCCGCCGCATTGGGAATTGGTTGATGACGCGAGCCTCCCCTCGCCTTGGGGGTTCCCCGAGGAATTCGTAACCCGCAATCGGGTGTCGGCGAACTGCGAATCGCCCGCGATTCGGCCGATTTCGCCTGTCCCGTTTTCGATTGCGAACAATAGCTTGTGAAGGAGTTTTCGGATCCCATGTTTGAACGTTTCACCGACCGTGCGCGGAAGGTCATGCAGCTGGCCAACCAAGAGGCCCAGCGATTCAACCACGAGTACGTCGGCACCGAGCATATCTTGCTGGGGCTGATCAAAGAGGGGAGTGGAGTCGCTGCGAACGTCCTCCGCAACATGGATGTCGATCTGCGCAAGATTCGACTGGAGGTCGAAAAGCTGGTCCAAAGCGGCCCCGATATGGTCACGATGGGCCGGTTGCCGCTGACCCCTCGCGCCCGCAAAGTCCTTGAGTATGCCACCGAAGAGGCCCGCACGCTCAGCCACAACTACGTGGGCACCGAGCACTTGCTGCTCGGCTTGTTGCGTGAGCAAGAAGGCGTGGCGGCCCAAGTCTTGATGAATTTGGGCTTGAAGCTGGAAGACGTTCGAGAAGAAGTACTCAACCTGCTGGGACACGGCAGCGACAGCGGCGACGATCCGGAACGTTCCGGACGCACCGGCTCAGACGACGATGAATCGAGCGGCGAAACCCGCGGCGGCCGTTCCCGCACGCCGGCATTGGACAGCTTCGGCCGCGACCTGACCGAACTGGCCCGCCAAGGCAAGCTGGATCCCGTCATCGGCCGGGAAAAAGAAATCGAGCGGACGATGCAGATCCTCTGCCGCCGCACGAAGAACAACCCCGTCCTGCTGGGTGAAGCCGGTGTGGGGAAGACGGCCATCGTCGAAGGTTTCGCCCAACGTGTCGTCAACGGCGACGTCCCCGAACTGCTTCTTGATCGGCGGATCGTCGTCCTCGACCTGGCCATGATGGTCGCCGGAACGAAGTACCGCGGCCAGTTCGAAGAACGCATCAAGGCCGTGATGAACGAGGTGCGACGCGTCAAGAACGTGATCCTGTTCATCGACGAGTTGCACACGCTGGTCGGTGCCGGCGGTGCCGAAGGGGCCATCGACGCTTCGAACGTCCTCAAGCCGGCCTTGGCACGCGGCGAAATCCAGTGCATCGGGGCCACGACCCTCGACGAGTACCGCAAGTACATCGAAAAAGACAGCGCGCTGGACCGTCGGTTCCAGGTCGTGATGGTCGAACCCAACACGACCGACGAGGCGATCGCGATTCTGCGCGGACTGCGCGACCGGTACGAAAAGCACCACCATGTGCAGATCACCGACGACGCGATCGAGGCGGCCGTCGAGTTGTCGAACCGCTACATCAGCGGCCGATGCCTGCCCGACAAGGCGATCGACGTGATCGACGAAGCCGGTGCCCGCGTGCACTTGAAGTCGATGACCCGTCCGCCCGACTTGAAGGACATCGACGAAGAAGTCGAGCGGCTCAACAAAGAGAAGGAACTGGCCGTTGCAAACCAGGACTTCGAGAAGGCCGCTCATCTTCGTGACCAGGCCGACAAGCTCAAACAGAAGAAAGCGGCCATTACCCGCGAGTGGCGGGAAAAGACCCTCAAAACCGACGGCGTCGTCGATGCCGAGGTCGTCGCCGAGGTCGTCTCGAAGATGACCGGCATTCCGCTCACACGGATGACGACCGAAGACTCCATCCGCCTGCTCAAGATGGAGGAAGAGCTGCACAAGCGGGTCGTCAGCCAAGACGAAGCGATCAAGTCGATTTCGAAGGCCGTCCGGCGCAGCCGCAGCGGCCTGAAAGATCCCAAGCGTCCTACCGGCTGCTTCATCTTCGCCGGTCCCACCGGCGTCGGGAAGACGTTGCTGGCCAAGGCCCTGGCCGAGTTCATGTTCGGCGATGAGGACGCCCTCATCCAAATCGACATGAGCGAGTACATGGAGAAACACAACGTCAGCCGGTTGGTCGGGGCGCCTCCGGGATACGTGGGCTACGAAGAAGGCGGCCAGTTGACCGAAAAGATTCGGCGTCGGCCGTACTCGGTCGTCCTTTTGGACGAAATCGAAAAGGCCCACCCCGACGTGTTCAACATGTTGTTGCAGGTGATGGAAGAGGGCCGCCTGACCGACAGCTTCGGCCGGAACGTCGACTTCCGCAACACGATCATCATCATGACGACCAACGCCGGAGCCGAGGCGATCAAGAACGAATCGGCCTTCGGGTTCCAGAAGCCCGATGACGACGCCAATTACGAGAGCATGAAGGCTCGCGTACAGGAGCAGATCGAAAAGGTCTTCCGGCCCGAGTTCCTCAACCGTGTCGACGACATCATCGTGTTCCGGCACCTGACCCAGAAAGACCTGGGCGAGGTCGTGGAACTCGAACTGGCCAAGGTCCGCAGCCGGCTGGCCGAACGCGGCTTGTCTCTGGTCCTCGACGACGAGGCCAAGAAGCTGCTGATCAAACGCGGGAGCAACCTCGACTTCGGGGCCCGACCGCTGCGACGGGCGATCGAAAATTCGATCGAAGACCCGCTCTCGGAGGAATTGCTCCGCGGCGCGTTCGAAGGCGCCGACACGATCGTCGTAAAGGTGAAAGAAGTCGGCGACAAGAAGCAGTTCACCTTCGAGCCGATCAAGTCGGAGGAATCGAGCGAAGAAAAGCCGGAAGGCGAAGTCGCGGGCGTCGGCGGTGAAAACGGCGACGACTCGACCGCCTGATGCCGGATGAGCCGGCCGCCTGCGCCGGTTCGGCAAAACATGGACCGAGAAGGTTATCCCTCCTCCTTTTTCCTTGGCGGATCGTCCCCCACCGGCGATCCGCCAAGGTGTTTCTTGGAAGAACAAACCGGCATCTTCCTCGGTACACGTTCTCCACTCCTACGCGAAGACCTCCGGAGTAATCTATAATTAGGAGCATGGAGTTTATCGGGCTTGATTCTCCAATGTGGGTAGCAGCGAGAGTGGACGACGAACTTCTCTTGTTCGAGCCCCTAGCAGCAGGGACGTGTCCACGTGCTGACTTCGGCGACTGAGCTTACTGCTGTGAGGAAAAGGCATTGGCAACCATTCCTTATCAGCCCGTTGCACAAGCCGGTTTTGGGCATGGTTTGAGGTCGAATAAGGTCCGGCGGTAGTTTGGACCGCGCAAGGCGGAATATCGACAAACCGGCGTCACAAAGCCGAGCATGCGGCCCAATCGGCCGAATAGCGACGTGGTGTGAAGATAAACAGTCACAATGACAAAATAGAAAAGACAGACGACGCGAGTCAGGCTCCGCGGCGAGGCAAGGCCGAACAGCAAGCGCAGGATCACCGCCAGGTTGTAGCCCATCACCCGCACCAGGTACCATTTCCTGACTTCCGTCAGGCCCCGCAGCCATACCCGCCGACTACCGCCGGTATCGCAGACGTGCGCGAACGTCCGCTCGCAGACCACCGAGCGCTTCCGCTGAAGCCGTTTCCCGCGGGCTCCCAGGCAACGTCGACGGTTCGCGCGATACGCTTCCTCGTGCTCGCTCGGCTTGTCCGTCCAACGACGCTTGTGTCGAAGACGTTTTTCCGGAATGTACGTCCGCCAACCCTTTACGTGTTGCAGCCGCGAAAGTGTTTCCGCCTTGTGATAGCCCTTGTCGGCAACGACTTCCTCGGCCGGTTCGGTGTCCGCCTTGATCGCGACCTTGTCCGCCGCCTGCAGCGTCTGTTCGATGCTTGTCGTGTCGGGCGTGTCGGCCGTGTACACCTCCGCCGCCAGGATCATCCCCGATCCGAGTTCGACCGCGTGCTCCGCCTTGTAGGCCATGTGGGTCCGGCCGTCTTTCAGCTTGGCGATCCTCGCGTCCGGATCGACCGGCGATTCCCAGTCCCGGTTCGAAAGCCTCTTGTCTTGCCGCTGTCGGTCGAAACGACGCAGCTCGTCGTCGGTCGGTTCGTCAGCCTCGGGGTTCTCTTCCATGTAGATCTTGCGGACAAACTCCTTCCAGCTTTCTCCTTCCTCTTTATGTTGCAGCGACTTCAAGGCCGCATTGCCTTCCAGGAAGGTCGCGTCGACGCCCAAGGTCTTGCCGCGCAACAGGCCTTCTTTGCGGGCGATCTCGACGACCATGGCGAACAGCTCGAAAAAGACCTCCAGCGGCAGGCGTTGCCGCGTGCGGCTGAGCGTGCTGTGGCACGGCGTCGGTTCCGTGATCTCGCAGCCCAAAAAGATTCTGGCCGAGAGGCTGTCGGCACAGCGGGCGGCGATCCCGCGTTGCGAGCCGATGCCTTCCAGAAAGCCGAACAGGAGCATCCGGATTACCACGCCGATCGGTGTCGAGGGGCGGCCGGTTCGGGCATAGTACGGGGCACACAGTGCTTCTGCTCGTCGGTCGAAGTCGTGTTTCGCCAGAAGCGCGTTCAGCTTGCGATAGAACGCGGCACCCGGCGGTTCGGGGATTTCATCCCGGCGGATAAACAGCGTCGGCTGTCGAAGCCTTTTTCTGCGTCCGAGCATCGTGCCGTCAGAATCTTGGTCCCAGAGGCTTATTCCTTGTCGGTTCGTGCCGCTATTTTCTACAATCAGCCACTGGCTGCAAAGAGGTTTTACAACGGGCTGTTATCGACCCTCGATTGACGGAATGCGATGCATCGCCGTACTGGGAGTGCTTCTATTCCATTTCAACAAAGCCTTCCTGCCGGGCGGCTTCGTCGGCGTCGACGTCTTCTTTGTAATTTCCGGCTATTTGATAACCTCCATCGTTTATCGCGAGTGCCAATCTGGCGTTTTCTCATTAGCCAGATTTTACCAACGCCGAATTACCCGTATTTTTCCTGTTTTACTGGCAACAATTGCCGTCACATTGGCTGCTGCTTCTTACATCTACTCCCCGCAGGACTTTGCTTCTGCAGGCGCCGTCGCCACGGCGGCTAGCCTGTCTCTCGCCAACGTCAAGTTTATGCTCCAAGGCAACTACTTTGAGCTATCTCCCGACGCGCAACCGTTCTTGCACTTCTGGTCGCTTTCCGTCGAAGAGCAGTTTTACGTATTCTTGCCGCTCTTTCTGGTACTCACTACGAAATCACGGCTTACGGCCAAACAAGTACTAGGCAGCCTACTCGCAATCTCCTTGGCCAGCTTTCTCGGTTGCGTATTGCTAACTCAAACCAACCCAACCTGGGCGTTTTACTTGTTGCCGACACGAGCCTGGGAATTGCTGGCTGGCGCCGCCTTGGCCGTTTTTGTTGCTGAAAGAAAGACTCCCCTCAGGTATCACAGTTCTGTGGCACTGCTTGGGCTCGCCATGATTTTGCTTTCTTTCGCTTTCTTGCGCGAGTCAAATTCTTTTCCCGGATTTGTAGCCGCTCTACCGGTGATTGGCACAGTATTGCTGATCGGCTGGAATCCTGATTCCTCGCCATTCACCGAACGCGTACTTGCCCACCCTGCTCTAGTCTACGTCGGCAAGTTGTCGTACTCCCTTTACCTCTGGCATTGGCCCATCTTTTGCTTCGTGGACTACCACCTATTTGCAGCAAGCCCTCCTGTTCGATGGGCACTCAAGATCTGCCTCATGCTGCTAGTTTCAACCACCTCGTATTATGTCCTAGAGCAACCAGCACGTCGGCTATTGAATCGACCACACATGCGATCGTTCGCATATGCCGGTTTTGCTGTCGCCACAATTACACTCACGCTCGTAGGGTATTCGGTTCGTATGGATAACTACATCAACGCTTCCGTAGACACAATTGCACATGGTGGTCGAACTTTTTCAACTTCCCATCGTGCGCCACATGTCGTGTTAATGGGCGACAGTGAAGCATCAATGTACGGCATCATCATGAAGAAACTGGCGACACTGTACGGGATTAACGTGAATGTCATCAGCGTCGCCGGTGGAAATCCATTCCCGGGAAACCGACAATATGAGGAATCAATTCGTTTTCTCGCTGAAACGCGACCGGATGTAACCGTGTTTGTTGCGGCATGGGCCAGCAGGGTCGACACGGCTGGATTCGAAGACAACGTAAAAGTTGCTGTAGAAGAGATTCTAAAGTATTCCTCTCACGTCATCCTAATTTCGCAACCACCAATTCTTCCAAAGGACGCTTCGCGAGCATCTTTTCGCAAAACCGGTATGCATCCGGTTTGCGAGGAGGAGCGAAACACCGAGAAGCGAGAAAAAGCACGCCGATTTCTCGATTCTTTGGAATCCAAGCGCGTTCATGTCGTACACGTGGATGATTTGTTCCTGGACGAACAAAGAAATATCCGCTTTTGCGACGAACACGGCCACCAGCTCTTCCACGACCGCATCCATCTTTCGGGGTTCGGAGCAGCTTATGTGGAAAGTCGAGTGCTCAATGCGGTTCTTGCCATTCTAGAAACCAACAATCAACGCCAGCCGGAATCTACCGTGTGTGCCAAACGACTGTCCTCATCTGACGACAGCACGGTAGAGCGCAAGGAAGAATAGTTGCTCCCGTTCAGGAAAAACCACCGTTATCAGCCCGTTGCACAAGCGGGTTTTGGGCATCGTGTGAGGTCGAATAAGGTCCGGCGGCGGTTTGGGCCGCCCAAGCCGAAATTGTGCCATTCAAGCGAGAAACGTCAGCGGACAAATCCTTTTCCTACGTCCGAGCATCGTGCCGACAAAAAGGTTGTTTCTCGCCGTTTCGTGCGGCTATTCGCTACAATTGTCCGCGGGTCGCAACGAGGTTTTGCAACGGGCTGCTAGGCATTCCGGCGGCACGAACAGGGGGACACCAGCCGTATTTCGACCGCCCCTATCCCAACCTGGCAGTAATAGCGGCCGCAAGCGTGCACCGGGCGAGTTCTCGTAGTCTGTTCGGCTTGTCACCCCGACGCGATTGACATCAGACAATGCGTGAATGACACTGCAAGGCGCTCGGGCGGGGCGGTGAGATCCGCCGGCAAGTGGACACTTCGCCCCCGGCCGGCCTGCGGTGTGCAAGACTTTTTCGGCGAGAGTATTGTTTCGAAACCAATTGCCCACTGTTCAAGGGAGGTCACCATGCGAGCCGTGATTGTTGTACTCACACTGATTGTGTGGACGATGCCGGCGCCGGCCCCGGCCGACCAGTCAGCCCAGGAGCTGATCCGCACGGCGGGTGTGACCGGCGGCGTGATCGTTCATGTCGGCTGTGGCGATGGACAACTGACCGCCGCGCTGAGAACCGGTAAGGCCTTCGTGGTCCAAGGACTGGATACCGATCCAGTCAAGGTGGCGACGGCCAGAGAGCACTTCGCCGAGCTTGGCCTCAATGGCAGCGTCTCCGCCGCGCTCTTCGACGGCCGACAGCTTCCCTATGTGAACGACGTGGTCAACCTGGTGTTGGCGGAAGATTTGGGCGAGGTACCAATGGCGGAAGTGTTGCGGGTGCTGCGTCCCGGCGGAGTAGCCCTCATCAAACAGGGGGAAGCTTGGCGCAAGACCGTCAAACCTTGGCCCGAGCAGTTCGATGAGTGGACACATTATTTGCACGACCCCGAGGGCACCGCGCTTTCGCAGGATCGCGTGGCCGGACACCCCCGGGGGCTACGCTGGACTGGCGGTCCATTTTGGGTCCGCAGCCACGAGCATACGGCCAGCATGACCGCCATGGTCTCGGCATCTGGGCGAGTTTTCTACGTAATGGACGAAGGCCCGGTGGCTTCGATCCAGTTGCCGCCGGCGTTTTATCTGACGGCACGCGATGCGTTTAACGGGGTGGTGCTGTGGAAACGCCGACTGCACGACTGGTGGAATCCGCTGTATCCGCTCAAAGCCGGTCCGGGCTGGCTACCGAGGCGACTGGTGGCGGTCGGCGATCGGGTGTACATCGCACCGGGAGTGGGACAGAATTTGCTGTGTCTGGATGCGGTCACGGGCGAAGTCCTGCGGGAATACCAAGAGACGGCCACCACATTCGAGTTGATCGTCTCCGACGGCGTGATCTTCGCCGCAGTGGACCCTGAGTCTACACTGTGTGACTATAACCAGCAGAACGCGAACTGCTGGACCGAATCCAGGCGAGCCAACAATTACTGGGGCTGGCGGCCTGAGAGCGGCGAGCGCGTGCTAAAAGCCATTCGCGCCGAGGATGGCGAACTCCTCTGGCAGCATAAGATGCCCGTGGCCCCCATGAGCTTGGCAGCCGACAGCCGCATGGTCTGCGTCCATGACGGCGCCTCGCTGGTAGCCTTCGACCGTAATACAGGCAAGCAGCTCTGGAAGACGCCCTCGGTGGAAATGCCTTTGATCCCCACCGGATATGCGGGCCCGCGACTGATCCTCTGCGGTGACCGGGTGGTGTTTGCTCCCAAGGGCTGGATCGTCACAGTCTCCGCCCAGACCGGCGAGGTCCTCTGGGTGGTCAAGAACAAGCCCCAGTCCGGTCATTTCAGCCTGGAGGACTTCTACGTCATCGGCGACAAGGTTTGGGTGCTTGGCCGAAACAACAATGGAGTGTTTACCACTTATAGCCTGAAGACCGGCGAGAAGTTGGCCGAATACCGCAATCCCATTGAGTCCTTCTATATTCACCAACGCTGCTATCCCGGTCGGGCCACGGTGCGCTATCTGCTGCCGCCGATCATGGGCATCCAGGTTTACGACATCGAACAAAACGAATGGTACGACAACCACTGGGTACGCGGCGGTTGCATCTACGGTGTCATGCCGGCTAACGGTATGGTCTATGCTGTACCGCATGCCTGCGCTTGTTACTATCAATCGAAGCTCAACGGTTTCAATGCCCTCTCGCCCGAGCCGCAATCGGCCCAGGCACCCCCGGCCGAGCTGCGTCTGGTCAAAGGTCCTGCCTACGGCCAAGTCGGCAAGCGGGCCGAATATGCAGCATCCGAATGGCCGGTCTTTCGTCACGACAACACGCGCAGCGGCTATGTCCGCACCGAAGTTTCGCCGGAGGTGAAACCCGCCTGGGAGAAACAGTTCGGCACCAAGCTCAGCCAGCCGGTGGTGGCCGAGGGCAAACTACTTGTCAGCGCAGTCGATCAACACGCGGTGTATGCCTTCGACGCCCGAACCGGCGGGCCGCTCTGGCGCTTTGTCGCCAGCGGCCGGGTCAACTCGCCGCCGACGATCTATCGGGGCATGGCCCTGTTCGGTTGCGGCGACGGTTGGGTTTATGCCCTGAAGCTGGATGACGGCCGGCTGGTCTGGAAGTTTCAGGCGGCACCTAACGATCGCCAGCTGATCTCCTACGGTCAGCTCGAATCGGTCTGGCCCCTGCATGGCAGTGTCCTCGTGGAGCAAGATAAACTCTACTGTATAGCCGGTCGCTCGATGTTCCTCGACGGCGGACTGCGCATGATCATCCTCGATCCTTCCACCGGCCGCCTGCTGGCCGAAAACGTGATGGATCGCCGCGTTCCGGGCTCCGATCAGATCCTCGACGATCTGCTCATGGGCAAACACATGCCGGTGGCCCTGCCCGATATCCTTTCCAGCGACGGCAAATACGTATATATGAAATCGCAGACCTTCACACTCGACGGCCGACGCGTGCGAATCCGGCCGCTGCGTCCGGATACCCAGTATGACGAAGAGGTCCATTTGTTCGCCCCCATCTCCTTTCTCGACGATGCGTGGCACCAGCGCACCTACTGGCTGTTCGGCCGGGCGGCCGGCGAGGGCTGGGCTGAGTTCCAGTTGCCGCCCAAGCGCGTGCCCTACGGCCGGATCATGTGCACCGACGAAACCAATGCCTATGCCTATGGCCGCGATCCGGAGCTGCTATGCAACACTTCGGTGACGGAATACCGCCTGTACTGCGCGGGCAAGTATCCGACGCGCAAGGTGGGCGTCCGCTCGCTGGAAGGCCAGTGGATCAAAGGCAAGTATCCGGCCACGGTTCCGCTGGCAGGTCAGTCGGTGGACTGGAAGAAGCTTGCACAATTGCCGTCCGAGCAGCTTACGGCACTGGACTACCAATGGATTCACGAAGAGCCGGACGTAATGGCCCGGGCCATGGTCTTGGCCGACGATCGGCTGTTCATTGCCGGGCCGCGCGACGTGGTGGACGAGAAGAAAATGTGGGGCCGCTCAAATGAAAAAATCTTCCAGCAAAAAATGGCCGAGCAGGCGGCTTGGCTGCGCGGAGAGTACGGTGGGGTGATGCAGGTTTTCTCCAAGACGGACGGCAAGAAGCTGGCCGAAATGAAGCTGGATCGGTTGCCGGCTTTCGACGGCCTGATCGCGGCCGACGGTCGGCTGTATATGGTCACAGTCGACGGTGCACTGATTTGTTTTGAGGAAAAGTAAACGCTGGAGAGACTTGCGTAAAGAGTATGCCCGCACAATTGCTGCCAGCTGCGGAGGCGCAGTGCAGACAGTCTCGGATGCACAAGCCGACGGTGTTCCTCCGCAGGGTCGAACAGAGCCGCGATCGGTCTGTAGTTGAGAAGCACGGCTCGACGGCCGGTGTCGCATCCGCATGGGGCGTTTTGCTCCAACAGGCACGGTAATTCGAAGGGCGAGCAAATGGTATCTCCCCGACAGAGACCTGGGTGGTCAGCGATGCGGACTGCCGTCCAGCGTTGCCTGGCTCGCATTTGCCTGTTGCCCCTGAGCGGGGCGATAGTACTGGCGGCGAGCGGCACCGCACCCGCAACGAACGACAACCCTTCGGCGCAGGCACCGTCCACCTGCATGGTTTTGGCCGACAGTCGCCTGGAGGAACCCTTGCGGGCTATCCTCGACCAATACCAACGGCTTACCGGTGTCGGGCTGCGCGTGGAGTTTCTGGAGATCGCAGAGCTGACGCGTCGCCTGGAAGAGGATACAGCCGTGACTGGCGTGGTGGTTTGGATGGAGCGGGGCCCAAAAGTGCCCGAAGGCGTCCGCAGCCGCGCTGCTGCCCGGCCGGTCGCCTGGAAGTATCCCACCTTCGAACCGGTGCGCGCCGCGGCGTTGACGGCCGAGCCGGAGACAGCCCGTGTGGTTCGCTTTCTCGGAAGTCCTCAGGCGCACCGCCTGTGGTCCCAGTCCAAGGCAGGCTTTACCATCGTGCCGGACCGCAGCGCGGCC
The DNA here is from genome assembly GCF_054657455.1 of Thermostilla marina. Classification (NCBI taxonomy): domain Bacteria; kingdom Pseudomonadati; phylum Planctomycetota; class Planctomycetia; order Pirellulales; family Thermoguttaceae; genus Thermostilla; species Thermostilla marina. The sequence continues at coordinate 4,705,266 of NZ_BAAHYR010000001.1, forward strand.
TCGTATGAGTGGGTGGTGGAAAACCGACTGGCCCATACCTATCCGATGACGGCCCAGCGCATGTTGGGCGAAATTGGCGGGATTCGCCAGGGAGTGCTGATCGATGTGGGCTGCGGCACCGGCCAATTGGCCGTTGAGCTTGCCCGGCGCTCGGAGTTCACGATCCACGGGCTGGATATCGATCCCGAGATGCAGCCGCGGTTCGAAAAGACGGTGCGCCGTGCCGGCCTGTCGGACCGCATCTGCTTCGTTCTGGGCGATGCCCAACAAATGCCGTTTCCCGACGATTTCGCCGACGTGATTGTCAGCCGGGGCACCCTGATCTTCATTCCCGATATCGCCAAGTTTCTGCGCGAAGTGGATCGCGTGCTTAAGCCCACCGGCGTGGCCTTTGTGGGAGGTCGTTATCTCTATGCCCCCCAAGCCCACAAGATCAGCACCGAGCGCCTGCGCAAGATTGTCGAGCAGTCGGGCGTCAAGGGTGCCGAGGTGATCGAGCAGCGTGGGCAGTGGGTCAAGATCGTCGGCCCCAAGGCCCCCGAAGCAGCACGCCATTTCCAGGCCGGACCGCAAATGCTGGCTGGACGCCTGGTTGCCGACTATGGGATCACCGCGGGACGCTGCCTGTTGGTCCATCGGAGCGACGGCGCTCTGGAACAAGCTCTCCAACAAGGCTTGATCGAAAGCACAGAGCTGCAAATCACAGCGATTTATCCGACCCAGGAAGCCGTCGAAAGTGCCCAGCAACGGCTGCGCGATGCCCGGCTCGACAGACGCGTGCACTGCCGCCTCGGTTCTATCGAAGAGCTGCCCTTTCCCGCAGAGAGCTTCGACCTGGTAGCCGGTGTGGGGCCGGTGCTGATCTGGAGTGATCGGCCTCGGGCCGTCAAGGAGCTATACCGCGTGTTGCGCCCCGGCGGCGTGGCGTTCGTCGGCGGAAGATACCTGGGCATGCCCCAAAGTCGCCGGGTCTCGACCGAACAGTTGCGCCGCAGCATCGAACGAAGCGGCGTCGCCTCCGCACGCGTGATCGACGACGATATGGGCCAGTGGGTCGAAATCGGCAAGGGCATCAGGTAACGCTGCCATACACGGCACAGTGGGCCAGATTGTGCTTCGCGAAATCGGCGATCCCGACTTGCGGTTGCTGTTCGTGTTGGCCCGCTGGGGCGGCCTGCGAGTGATTAGCGAGCCGCGGGAATTGACGTGGGATTGCGTGAACTGGGAACAAAAACGGCTTCGCGTTCCAAGCCCCAAAACGGAACGTTACGGCCACGAATCGCGAGTTATCCCGTTGTTCCCGGAGCTGGTTGAACCGCTTGAGCGGGCTTCCGAAGGCGAAACGTTCATCTTGCCGAAGTTGCGAACCACTACACTGGGCACCCTGCGTACGCGCCTACTGGCGGCGATCCGGCGGGCGGGGCTGGAACCGTGGCCGAGGTTGTGGCACAACCTGCGAGCGTCGAGGCAGACGGATTTAGAACAACGGTTTCCGTCGCATGTGGTGTGTACGTGGATGGGAAACAGCCGCGCCGTGGCAAGTCGCCACTATCTGCAAGTGCTCGATTCCGACTACGAAAAGGCGGCGCAAAATGCGGCGCAGTACACGGCGGAACCGCCTGGGAACATGCAGAAAGCCGACTCCGCCGGTTCGACGACAGTCGGCTTTTGTAAGAGTTTGCGGGTTGCAAAACACCCAAGTGACCCCGACGGGATTTGAACCCGTGTTGCAGGCTTGAAAGGCCTGTGTCCTAGACCTGGCTAGACGACGGGGCCAGCATGCAGTGGCGAAACGCCCACCGCGAAAGATCTAAATATATAGCTCCTCGAAGGTGGAATCGTCAAGGGGGGAGGGGCGTGACTTCCTTCGGATCGAGGTATTGCGCACAAGGTTTCGATTTTCGATTCGCGATCCTCAAGAAACAAAAAACGGAGGGCCGCGGCCCTCCGATGGTGTGCACTTCGGTGTCACGTCGAAGGACCGGGGTCTTTCGGTGCGTTTTCCATGCTCCGCTGGATGGCTTCGAAGACCTCCCGGCGGTGGACCGGCACTTCCTTCGGTGCTTCCACGCCGAGACGGACTTTGTCTCCGCGGATGTCGACAACGACGATCCGAATGTCGTCGTTGATGACGATACTTTCGTTTTTCTTACGCGACAGAACCAACATACCCGTCATCCTTCGCTGCGAGCGACATCGACCACGCCGGGGACACACCCCCCGCGCGCCGAGCGCAGACGGACCACATGTACTGTAGAATAGATCGGAACTTGCGTACAGTCAAGCAAATCACGGTTTGATTACGGAAAACACCCTAGCCCGCTCAGGGGGGCTTGCATGAACAACCCGACGACTTTTCGTTTTTGAGGGTAAATCCCCTGCCTGTCGCAACTTAAGCTGTTGCGGGGCAAGGCCTCGCAGCTCACCTATTCACCCTGCTTTAGCTCCCCAGGATTGATGGTTCGGTACCACGGTTATCTCGTCGCATCGGTTGCCAAAGTGTCGCGGACGCCGTGTCTAACATGGACACCTGGATTAGCGAGAATTGTGTTGATTTTCGGGGCTGCTTCCCAATAATGAACGGGCAACCGAGGTTCGCTCGCGCGGCACTCGGCGGCCGCGGTGGAGGATGGTCGTATTGTTTCCGGGAACGAAAGACAGGTGACGGCAATGACATCAATGTGGGCGTTCAAGTTCGGCCGAAATGTGGCGACACTTGCTGCGGCAGGATTGGCCTTGGCGTTGTGGACGACGGGCTGCACCCCGCCGCCCAGTGAAGCACCGGTCGAAGGGGTCACGGGTACCCCGGTCGACGACGGCGACAGCGAGTGGCGGTTGGAAAGCCTTCCACCCGAAGAAGAAACCGCGGCTCCCGCCGAAGAAACGGCAGAGGAAGCTGCTCCGGCTGAAGAACAGCCCGCCGTCGAGTTGACGGCACCCGAAAATGCCGAGCCGACGGAAGCCGAGGAAACCGAACCGGCGCCCGCGGAAGAGGCGGAAAAACCGGCAATGGAACAGCCGGAAACAGAATCGGCGGCCGAGCCTGCCGAAGTGACGGCGCCGGAAGCGACCGACGAGCAGTCGCCGGCCGAATCGGCGGAATCGGAAACCAGTGAGGCTGAAAGTGCGGCGGAGCAGCCTTTCGAGATCCAAGTTCCAGCCGGATTGCCGCCGGTTCCCGTACCCGACGACAATCCAATGACCACCGAAAAGGTCGAGCTGGGCAACTTGCTCTACTTCGATCCGCGGATGAGCAAAGACGGAACGATTTCGTGCGCCACCTGCCACGATCCGAAAAAGGGGTGGGCTGAACACACGCCCACCAGCACGGGAATCGGGAAGCAGGTCGGCGGCCGAAATGCACCTACCGTCCTGAATGCCGCGTATGCCCCGGCCCAATTCTGGGACGGTCGCGCGGCCTCGCTGGAGGAGCAGGCCGTCGGTCCCGTGGCCAACCCGATCGAAATGGGGAATACGCTGGAGAACATGGTCGAGACGCTCAAGGGAATTCCCGGCTACGTCGACCGATTCGAAAAGGTGTTCGGCACCGAGCCCACCGCCGACGGTTTCGCCAAGGCCGTAGCGGCTTTCGAACGCACGATCTTGGCGGGGAATTCACCCTATGATCGTTATCAGGCCGGCGACGAGTCGGCGATGTCGGAAGCGGCGGTTCGCGGCATGAACCTGTTCGAAGAAGTCGGATGTGCCGACTGCCACACACCGCCGTTGTTCAGCAGCTACGAATACTACAACGCGGGCGTCGGTATGGATAAAGAAAACCCCGACATCGGTCGGAAGGAAGTGACCGGCGACGATGCCGATACCGGCGCGTTCCGCGTGCCTTCGCTGCGGAACGTGGCCGACACGGCACCGTACTTCCACGACGGCAGTGCCGCGACATTGGAAGAGGCCGTCGCCTTGATGGCCGCCGGTGGAAAAGACAACCCGCACCGTTCCGATATGTTCGACACCGTTCGGGAAGCCAAGATCACGCCTGAACAACAGAAGGATCTGGTCGAATTCCTGAAAGCCTTGTCGGGCGACATTCCGGCGGTCGAACCGCCCGAGTTGCCGTAAAGCAAATTCATAATCCCCGGTAATTCACCCCAATCGTGTCCGTTGCGGCGACGGTGTGGTCACGCGGCTTCCGACAAGCCGAGGCTTTTCACCGACCGCATGCGACCGGCGACGCGGCACGATCGTTCGTCCTCCAACTCACGCCTTGGCCGTCATCCGGCGGTCAAGGCCTTTTCAATTAGGGGGCATTGGATGCGGCTGCCGGCTCTCAATCCAAGCGAACGATCGCCGGTGCGCCGACGAACAGCAGGCGAATCGAGACATTTTCTTCGGGCAGCTTCAGCCATGCCGCGGCCGCCTTGCGGTAAGCCTCCAGTTGCGGCCGATAGAACTCGACGCGATCGGTGAACACGTCGCCCGAATCGGGCGAGACGCCGTCGCTTTTGTAGTCGATGATGTCGGCGGCAACACGCCGGTCGCCGTCGAACAGGATCATCAATCGGTCGATCGAGCCGCGGCAGAGTTTGTCCTCCACCCGCACGGAAAACGCCGATTCGGTGCGCAGTTCCCAGCGGGGATTTCGGACGGCGTCGGTTACGTGGACGGCGCTGGATTCATGCCGGTCGGCGGGCGGCTTGCCGCGGTATGTTTCGCGGGCCAACACGCGGCGAATGAGCGGTTGCGCAAGCATCCGCCGAAATTGTCGCAAGATGTCGTCGATCTCATGGGCGGGAAACTCGAGGCGTTCGCCGATTTGTCGCAGGAGCGACTCGTCGGGTTCACCTTCGTCCAAGAAGCGAACTTGCTCGAACCATGCGTGCAGCAATGTACCGCGGTCCGCGGCACCTGCGGCGGGGGCCTGGATGTACGCACCAAGCGGTTTCGTGCCCGCGCCTTCGAGATGCGACGGCGAAAAACCTTCCAGCTCCCGCACGCGGCGGGACGGTTGCAGGCGGACGACTGCGGGCGCGGTCGGCGCGTCGGTCGGTGGTTGTTCCGGCGGCAAAGTGCCGTACCATTTCGGATCGCCGCCCTCGCACAACAACGCATCGGGCGTGCGGGGAACGTCGCGTGCCAGCGCCGACGCCAAAATGGCCGCCGCCGAGTCCGAGGCGCTGCCGTGCTGTTTGATCGATTCGATGCGACCGTTTTCGTCTTCCACGACGGTCGGGCGAACGAGCATCGTCACCGAACGGATCGCCCGCGTGATCGCCACGTAAAGCACGCACAACGCCTCGGTGATATTTTCGGCCAGTTTCCAGCGGATGGCCGCTCGCAGCTTGTCGGGCAAGTGCGGCTGAAGCTCGCTTCGAACGTACCGTGTTGCGACCTCGACGACGCTTCCGTCGTCGTTTTCACGATACATGACCCGGTCCGGGCGTCCGAGCAACGACCGGTCCAAGTCGGGCAGGATGACCGCGTCGAATTGAAGGCCTTTCGAGTTGTGAATCGTCATCACGCGCACGACGGCGGCCGACGGGTCGGCAATCTTTTCGGCGTCGATCTGGTCGAGAAAATCGTCGGCATGGAGGCCACCTTCGGCGTCGAAACGGTAGGCGCGTTCAAGGAGTCGTTTCAGGCTTGCCTGGTCGCCCTTGTCGACATGCGGCGCAAGCGCGGTTACCCAATCGCGCACCGTGCATCCCATGCCGTCGCGCTGAATCTTGCGGCGGATTTCGAACGACACACGATTCCGCCGTCGTTCCTGTTCCGATTTCGTGAGCGTGGGATAGTCGGCCAGACCGAGCAACGAGGCCAGCTCGGAATGGGCCGTCAAGAACGCCGCGGCGGTGTCGCCCGGATGTTCCGACAGTTGCAAAGCCGCCAAAATCAAACGTACGGCAAACGATTCGCTCAAAGGCGTTCCGCCTTCCTGACTGGTGGGAATGCCGAGCCGTCGCAGCCGACGGCAGATTGCGGGGATGTGCTCGTTCGCCCGCATCAACACCCCGATCGAAGCGCTCGGGGCCTTCTCGCGCAATTCCGCGACTTCGCGAGCCGTGGCGGCAATCAGCACGTCGACGTCGGTTTCGTCGTCGGTCGGCAGCGGAAAAGTCTTCAGGCACCAGTAGCCCGTCAGGTCGTCGCGGGCGGTATCGTGCTCGCGGAAACGTTCGTGCCACGCCGTGACCGATGCTTGAAAGGCGGCCGCCTTGTCCGGTGTGTCGCCCTCGATTTGTTGTCGAATGGTTCTGTTGCCCGGCAAATCGCCGAATACGGTGTTCACCAATTCGATGATCGGTCGCGCGGAACGGTAGCTTTTCTCGAGGGATTCCCCCGCCAGGCCGGGAAGCTGTTTGTCGATCAGGTCGAAGATGCGGGCGACGCCGCCTCGCCAGCCGTAAATCGCCTGCTTGACGTCGCCCACGCAAAAGAAGGAATGCTTGCCGTCGTGGGTGGAACACACGCGTTCTGCGAACGGACGCAGCACGCGCCACTGTTCCGGCGAGGTGTCTTGAAATTCGTCCAACAACAGATGCCGAACCAGACCGTCGAGGCGATAACCGACCCGATCGCGTGAAACGAAGCCCTGCCCCTGTTCCAGGGCGTGTGCCAACATGCGTGTCACGTCGCTGAACGACGCCCCGCGGGCATCCTGCTTGACTTCACGAAAGGCACGATCGAAGCGGGCCAACAGTTCCCGCGTGGCCCGGTTTTGCGAGACCACCAGATTGATTTCCAACGCCAAGGCGTGCTCGATGAGCGGCCGATAGACGACGGCGACCTCGTCGGGAATCGGTTTGTTGAAGTAACCGGCACCGGCCAGGATTTTGGGGGCCAAGCCCGTCGTGAGGAGTCTTGCCCAGTCGCCGGCGGTGATCTTTTCGATGTCCTTTTTAATGGCCGTGTTGAGACGCTTGTTTGCAAGATCGGTGTCCGCCAATCTTTGCAGCGAATCGAGCGCTTGGTCGATCTCGGCTTGCGAGAGCGCCTTGCGGGGCTGCAACACGTCCCAGGCGTCGGGGGCACAACGGAGGAATACCCGCTCGTAGATTGCCTTCGCCAACTCGTTCAATTGACGCGCCACGCCCCGTTTTGTCTTTCCCTTGTCGAGCAGGCCCATCCAGGCGGCCATGTTCTTGGGGGAATCGTAAGCCAGCGCGCGGGCGACGGCCTCGTAACGCAGCGATTCGAGCGTCACTTCGTCGAGAATCTGCCAACCGGGCGGAAGTCCCAGCTCGAGTTCGAATGCCTTGGCGATGCGGACGGCGAAGCTGTCGAGCGTGCTCACTTGCAGTCGATGCAGCTTCGCAAGAACCGTGCGGAGCAGGGCGCGGCAGGTCGTTTCGGTGAGGGAAACGCCGATCGCTTCGCCGAGTTCGGCGGCCTTGTCGGCGTCGGCCGCAGCCTCGGCCAACCGGCGGATCACCCGATCGAGGATTTCCCCCGCGGCGGCGCGGGTAAAAGTGGCCGCCAAGATCGATTCGGGCGGATGCCCGTCGGCCAAGATGCGCAAGAACCGGTTGCTCAGTCGGTACGTCTTGCCGGTTCCGGCGGAAGCACGAATCACCAGGTTGTCCATCTGCCCCGTCTTGGAAACCATCGGCAGTCCCTCGGGCGAGTCGGAGCCGTCGTTCACGCTGATAAGATGCAAGATCGGCCGCGACACATCAAGGCGCGCCGCGGCCGGTGCCGGCCGGAATGCGAGTCGGCGCGATCAGCGAATCGACTCTTCAGGAAGTTCCGTCTTCACGCCTTCGTCGATCGGCATGCGATCGGGCAGGGCGCCGGTTTCTTCTTGCAGTTTGTGCAAGAGTTTCTTCATCCGGGCGAGCACGTCGGCGTACTCGGGATCGTCGATCAGGTTGTGCCGCTCGTACGGATCGTTTTTCAAGTCGTACAGTTCGGCCTTGTGGCGATCGGGGCCGCCGTCACCATGCGGATAGTGGACGTACTTGAAACGATCCGTCCGCACACCGCGGACGTTGGGCGTGTAGGGGAACTGCTTTTCGTAATTGTACTCGTAGTACCAGGCCTTGCGCCAATCGACGTCTTTGCCTTCCAGCAGCGGTTTCCACGACATACCGTGCACCTTGGGCAACGGCGGCGCGTTGCAAATGTCGAGAACGCTGGGAGCCATGTCGATGTTCAAAACCATTTCGTCGACGATCGTGCCCGGTTTGACCAGCGGCGGATAGCGCACCAGCAGCGGCACACGAATGCTCGGTTCGTGCATCGTCCGCTTGTCGGTCATGCCGTATTCGCCCAGGAAGAAACCGTTGTCCGAGGTGAAGATCACGAGCGTATTGTCCAGCTCGCCCATCTCTTCAAGCGTTTTCAGGATGCGGCCGACGCTGTCGTCCACCGACTTGATCGTCGCAGTGTACGCCCGGACGAAGCGGGCGAAGTCTTCTACGGCTTCGGGGCGAGTATCGGGGAATTTTTCGCGGAATCCGAACAACGGGCCGTAGATTCCATGCCACGTGATCAACCGCTCCTTCACCCACTCGGGCTTGCCTTCCAGTTGGAACGCCGATTGCGGATAGCGGATATCGACATGATCGTAGATGTGTTCGTACTTCGGTTCGGGGGTGAACGGCGTATGCGGCGCCTTGTGCCCCAGGCACAACAGGAACGGCTTGTTGCGCGGCCGCTTCAACCAGTCGATTGCCAGGTCGGTCACGCGGTGTGTGTAGTAGCCTTTCAGTTGTACCCGCTTGCCGTTGATGTTGAACTCGTTGTCGAAGTACTTGCCCTGCCCCCGGTGACTGGCCCAATAGTCGAAGCCGGGGCGCGGCGAATCATCGTCTTCGCCCATGTGCCACTTGCCGATGTATGCCGTCTCGTAGCCGATGGACTGCAATTGCCGCGGAAAACTGGGCAAGTCGCGAGGATAATCGGTGAAGTTGTTGATCACGCCGTGCGTATGGGCGTACAACCCCGACATGAAACTCGCCCGCGAGGGCGAACAAAGCGAGGTCGTGACGAACATGTTCTTGAAGCGGGCGCCTTCGGCCGCGATTCGATCGAGATTCGGCGTTTTCAGGAACGGGTGACCTTCGCAGCTCAATTCGTCCCACCGCTGGTCGTCGGTAAGAATGAAGACCACGTTGGGCCGCTCGGGGGATGCGGCTTCGGCCGGGGCCGGCGCGGCCGCCATTCCCAAAAGGATGGTCAGTGCTGGCAAAGAAAACATCGCGAGGATACCTCCAACCTGGTGCAACAACGAGACCCTCTCGGGACCGGGGAAACGCAACTTTGCAGGATTCCGACGTGCCGACCGGGCTGCATAAAACGTCGGCGTCTGCTCGGAAAGGTAGTATACACGAACCGCCGCGGGTCGCCACTCGCCGAGGCCCGTTGGGGTGGTTTGCGGTGACATTGCAAAATGGGACGGCGCGGCAACTTTCCCTTGGCAGCGGCTTCGGCGCGGACTATCTTGGAAAGCATCGGATGCCCGCGCATGCCGTTGTCCGTGCGCGCCGAGCGCGCCGGAACGGTCGAGGGCAGAGGGTACTCGCTGTGCCGAAACGCTACGTCGCTTCGATCCTCGTTTTTCGGAGAATACGCAAATGAAACGTCGTGAATTCTTGGCGACCGCCGGTGCGGCGGCCGTGCTGTCGGCTCTTCCGTTCCGGTTCGCGAAGGCCTCGTTCAGCAAGCCGTACAAGGTGCTGTATTACACGCGGTCGGCGGGCTTCCAACACTCGGTCGTCGCTCGTAAGGACGGCGAACTGGCTTTCTCGGAAAAGGTTCTTACCGATCTCGGTAAAGAATACGGCGTCGAGGTCGTTTGCTCGAAGGACGGCAGCGTGTTCGACGGCGACCTGGATCAATACGACGCGATCGCCCTGTACGCGACCGGCGACTGGTTGAAGCCCGGCAAGGCTGACAACGCCGTACCGGTCACCGAAAAGGGGTTGGAAAACTTCTTGAATGCCGTGAAAGCCGGAAAACCGGTCGTCGGCTTCCATGCCGCGACCGACGCGACCGGCGGCCCCGGCCCGGTCTCGCCCTACACGCAGATGATCGGCGGTCGTTTTGCGGGCCACGGAAAGCAGCAAGAGGCCACGAACACCGTCGTGCCCGGCTTCCCCGGTTTGGAGAAGCTCGGTAAGTCGATCCGCATGCTGGAAGAGTGGTACACGCTGAAAGACATCGCCGAAGACATGCACGTGATCCTCGTGCAAGAGACCGAAGGCATGGAAGGCCAGCCGTACAATCGGCCGCCCTTCCCCGCCACCTGGGCCAAGAAGTACGGTGAAGGCCGCGTCTTCTACACCTCGCTCGGCCATCGGGAAGACGTGTGGACCAGCGACGTCATGCGGCAAATCATCGTCGCCGCCTTCGCCTGGGCGTTGGGCGAAGTCGACTTCGATCCGGTGCCGAATTTGAAAGAAGTGTGCCCCGGTGCCAATCAGTTGGCCAAGTAGCCGAGAAGCCCCGCTTGCTTCGGGGTGATCAGACTCGCAATTCACGCGCGATCGCGGCGATCGGCCATCGAGCCGGTCGCCGTGTCGTTTTGCGCCGCGACAGTTTTTTTGAATGCGTTACGGCACGGCGCGAAAGCGATAATTGAGAATTCGCGGTCCGCCGATTTCTTCCGCCCGCAACCAAAGCGTCTTGCCGATCAACTCTTGTCCGTTGCTCAAGCGAAAGATGGTCACCCGGCGCCCGGTTCCCTGCTCGGTGATCGTGGTCGTCATGCGGCGTCGGTCGGGAGCAAACAATTCGCAGCGGAAGCTCACCGGTACGGCGGTGTCGTTGACGAAATGCTGTTCGACTTCCAGCTCGCCGTCGGCGTTCAGGTGGGTAGTGACTTCGAGATAGATATCGCCCAACCCGACGTCGATATGGCGGAACACGCTGAATCGATACGTGCGTTCGGCCCGCACGAGAAAATCGATGCGGATCGGTTGCCGTCCCGACGTCGCATCGTAAGGAAGCGTGATCGTGATCGGTTGAACAGCCTGTTCCTGCTCGGTCAGCTTGAAGGGAATCACCGCCGGCTCGATCATCCAGCCTTCGGGGGCGACGATGCGGGCGGTGCCCGACACACCTTGGTTGAATCCGTTGGTGAAGATCAGTTTGTTCAAGAACGGACGACCGTACACGCTGGGAATGTTGTCCGACTCGAGTCGGCACGATTGCCGCCACTGAACCAAAGGGAGCTCGACGCCGACGACGAATCCCGGCAAGGGTTCGGCAACGACGCGTTGCCGGCCTTCGTGCGTCTCGATGGGGCGGTTTCGGCCCCAGACGTCGAATTGACGTGCGTCTTCGCCGAGATATAGCTCCTCCAGGGTCGGGCGTCGGTTCCACAAGACCATCACGGCCTGATCCTTTCGACGGAAGATGCGGTTTTCAGACCCGCCCGGCAACCGCATCGAGCCGACGTATCGACAACCGCTCAGCACCAAGGCGGTCGTGCGCCACGGCAAATACAGCTCCGTCGGTGTCCCATCGCCCAGGAACAACCCTCGTCGATTGTTGATCGGATCCACAAGGAAGCTGACATCGGCGCCGTTCATCTTGGCGGCCATCATTCGCTCGACCAGGTCGCGCACGCGCACTTCCAGCGGATAACCGTCGCGGTCGAGCGGATCGATCGCCGTCCAGGTCTCATGTTGCGTCGACCGGACATGCGGCAGATAGGTTTCCAGCTCGGACGCCGTCAGCGGCGGGTCGGCGGTGTACGAGAGGAAACGCCACACCTTCTTGCCTTCGTTGTCGGGAGGGTCGGCCATCCAATTCCACGCCATGCCCAAACGAACGTCGTAGACGACCTTGTCCAAGGTCTCTTTGATTCGGGCCAACCGGTCGACGACGTGCGGATAGCCGTTGAAGCTGGTGTCGTGATCGTGCCCCACTTGCCACCAATTGATGAGCGTACCGAAGCGGGAAAGCGTCCACTCGACCGACGGATACCACGTTTCCGGTTCCGCCGAAAACACTTCGGCCGCAAGCGGCGGTGTACCGTGCCCGAACACGTCGAGCACGCTTTGCGGCGGATCGCACAACTCACCGACGACCATGATTCCTTGGGCCACCAACCGCGACACGAAATCGGCCAGATCGTTTGTTGCGTCGGCGGGCGTCTGATCATCGATCCATACCGGGTATTTGATCCACGAAACCCCCGAGTTGGCAATCAAGAACGCCAATTCGCGCAAGGGAATGCGGGCCGGTTGCGCAGTAAACGACCAGCCGAACTCACCGTCGGAAGGGATCGGTACCGGTTCGATGACCGCCAAGGCGACATGCCGCCGGTACGTCGTTCCATCGGGCGCTCGCAAGGCCGCCGTCAGCCGGTAATATCCTGGTTCGTCGAAAGAGGGCTTCCACTTCGCCGTGCCCAGCATGGGCGGATGTTCCCGCAGCGTCGGATCCAACGTCAGCTCGCCGTGTGCAAACGCGGGTTCCAAATCCAAAGGTACGGTTTCTGCTGCAATGACGTTGCCCAGAATATCGACGGCCTCGAAATCGATTTCTTTCGTTCGGGCGTCGATGCCCGCGACGTTCGCCTCGAGTTCGATGTCGGCGGGCATCAGGTACACTTTGCGCGGTTGGTTCAAACTCATCGACAGCCGCGGCACGCGTCCGACCCAAATGCCGCCGAACAACACCCGCCCGGTCAGGTCCGCCCGCGAACCGGGAACCACGTGCAGCCCCAACACCATGCGGTCGGCCTTTTCATCGTCGAATTCGAACGGTCCCAGCCGCAGTCGCCGCCAGCCGTCCGTCTGCCGAACGGCCGCTGAGTGAAAACTCTGTAGCGGGGTCTCTTTGGCATCCACGACGTTCGCCGAGATGAACACCGAGTCGTATTTCAACTCCTCGGTTTTCACCCACACGTCGACAACGTAACCGAACATCCACGAGACTCGAATCGCATCGGTGTAGATGGCCGCTGCGCCGCCGTCCAATCGCACCTGTAAGCTGCGGACGCTTTCGGGCGAAGGTTCGTCGACGATTTCGATCTTGAGATAGGCGGGGTAGCCGTCCCCGGTCCGGCGGGTCCATTCGTCGGGCCAGGTGTCGTAGTTCACGTCGCGAGATTCATCGAAGGCGCAATGGTAGACCTCGACGGCCCCTTCGGGATGCGCAGGAGCCTGCCCGGTATTCGCGAAGACCAGCAACAGGGGTAAGATGAAATGCATCGACAAAGCCGCGTCACGGATGGACAACAAAAACGGCCGTCACTGCGGAGAGCGCGCACGCTTCCTCATTGGGGGCTATCGGCCGTGCGCGTCGGAAAAGTCGCCCGATTTCGTTAGGGGCGGTGTTTTTTGTGTGTTCAGCAAAATCGGCCTTTTCCGGCGGTGTGCCGAACGCGGCGGAGTGTGCATCGGAACGTATCGTCGTCGGCACCCGGGAACACGAGGCAGACATGCTGCGGATCAAAACCTCGGTCGACTTGGAAAGTACGAAACTGCCGTTGCGCGAGGCGATCGACCTGGCGGCCAAGTCGGGCGCCGAGGCGGTCGTCTTTCCGCTGACGCCTCCTTTGCGCCCCGAGGAGTTCGGACGCACGGCCGTCCGCGAAGTCCGAAAAATCCTCGAAGACCGCCGCTTGCAGGTGTCGGCCGTCCGCTTTCCCACGCGGTACGGCTACGACAGCCCGATCCGCATCGAAGAACGGATCGCCGGCACGAAACTGGCGATGGAGATCGCCTATCAACTCGGCGCGGGCAAGGTCATCAATCGCCTCGGAAACATTCCGCCCGAAGACGATCCCGCCCGCGCAATACTCACCGAGGTGCTCCATGATCTCGCTCGGCATGCCGAACGTGCCGGTGCGGCGCTGTTGGGCGAGACGGGCCAAGAATCGGGCGTCGATTGGAAGCCGATTCTCGACGAGTTGCCCGAAGGAGCGATCGGGCTCGATCTGAACACGGCGCACCTGGCCGTCCATGGACACGATCCCGCCGAAACGGTCCGCGAGGTGGGACATCGCATCTTTCATGTTCACCTGACCGACGCATCGGGCACGCGCGGATTAGGAGCCAAACGTCAAGTTCCTTTGGGGCAGGGCGACCTCGATCCGGCGGAAGTGCTCGGGCTTCTCGAAGAGCACGATTATCGCGGCTACTTCGCCGTTCAAACGGTGACCTCGCAAGTCGAGGGGGAATTGCGCGAGGCGGTCGCGTATCTGAAGCGGTTTTGATGTTGCATTGTGGTCAATGCAAACTGCGACTGCGATGTACCGGGGCGCGCTGCGCGTGGACAACGACGTGGCGGCGTTTTTCCGGAATCTGCGATTGGCGGCGAACTTCGTGCGTCGCCGGCTCGCCCACTTTGGTAGGAGTTGCGCGAATACTGCGTATGCGTGTTCTTTTTGGCTTGTTGTTCGTTCCTCAACGTGCCGGACTCCATTCTCGGAGCCGCAAGGAACCAAAAACCAACAAAATAATGTGACACCTTTTCTCGGCGTGCCATGAAAAGAATACAGGATCAAAATATTTGATTTCGCGCACCGAGGAGGTGTATACTGAGCATACGGTGAGGTTGGGCATCCCCTTAAGAGAGCCTTCTCGTTCGCCGCGGAGGCGATCCTGCCGATCGCGTTCCTAACGAGATCCCCTTTCGGTCGACGCGTCGATTCGTCGCCGGTTGTTCTTTTTTCTTGTTATCGGAGGTTTCGTCCATGCGCATCCGTTCACTGTCCCCCCGACGCGAAGGCGGCTTCACGCTCGTCGAGTTGTTGGTCGTCATCGCCATCATCGGCATCTTGATTGCCTTGCTGTTGCCCGCCGTGCAAGCGGCCCGCGAGGCGGCTCGTCGATCCCAATGCACGAACAATCTGAAGCAGATCGGCATTGGGTTACACAACTACCACGATACTTTGGGCGTGTTCCCGCCCGGTGGTCTGTGGTACACGAACAACGTCAGTGCCGCGAACTTCGCGAAGAATCGCGGCTCGATGTTGTTGCACCTGTTGCCTTACGTCGAGCAAAACCAAACCTACCAGCAGTTCAAACCGATCGACGCGTATGCGTTCCAACAGTTCACGACGCCGGTCAGCGGCCAACCGCCGTACATCGCCGGGACGATCATCTCGGTGTACCGATGTCCCAGCGACGCGGCTCCCGACCGCAATGACGAGAACGTCGGTCCCGTACCGAAAGACAATTTGGCCTTGTTCAGCTACGCAGCTTCGAAGGGGCCGACGCTTACCGGCGATAACCCCGCCGGGAGGTGCCCCGAGCGTGCCGCGTGGGCCACGTATGCCTTGAGTACCAGCGACAAGAAGCCCGCGGGTCCGTTCACCCGCCGCGGACGTGACTATTGCGCCCGCATGGCCGATATTCTCGACGGAACGTCGAACACGATCTTCGTCGGCGAGATTCGCGGTGACTCGGCGAAGACTGTCCAGCGTGGATGGGCCCATGCCAGTAACGGCCAAGGAATGATCAGTACGATCTATCCGATCAATTACGACACCAGTTTCAAAGATCAGTCGCAGGGGCCCTGCCACTGGTATGCGAACTGGAGCACCGAGTTCAGCTTCAAGTCGCAGCACCCCGGTGGTGCGAACTTCCTGTTCGGCGACGGATCGGTGCACTTCCTGCCCGAGACGATCGACCACTGGACGTTCCAGTATCTCGGCGGAAAAGACGACGGCCACACGGCCAAGATTCCGTAACGCTCGGGGAAACTCCACCTCCGAAAGGCCGAAGCCGGACCGCACAGGGCTTCCGGCTTCGGCGACGTTCGGGATCCCGTGCGGGCGTGTCTTTGGTGCGTGAATACGTGCCGAATCGGGATGTCTCGCGTGTAGACGCAAGTTTTTTTCGACGCGAAAGAAAGGTACATACGACGATGATTCATCGTGTGGCAAGTTTCACTTTGGTGTTGGCGGCGGTCGGAGGACTTTCCTTGACCGGATGCGGCAAGAAAGGACCTCAGCTCACGCCGCTGGAAGGTGTCGTCACGCTCGACGGACAGCCGTTAGAAGGGGCGACCGTACTGTTTGAGCCGCAGGAAGGCGGAAGGCCCGCGACCGGCGTGACCGATGCGCAGGGCCGTTTCGTCCTGCAGACCTACGAACCCGGCGACGGCGTCCAGGTGGGGATGTGCGCCGTGGCTGTCACGAAAGAAAAAGAAAACCCCAATGCCCCGCCGGTGGAAGAGGGCGAAATCGTGCCCATCGAGTACGAAACGCCTCCTCTCTACGCCAGCCCGAAAACGTCCGGGATTACGATCAACGTGCAGCCGGGCATGGAACCGGTGACGATCGAGTTGAAGTCGTCCGGTCCGCAGTCATGATCTTTGAAACGGTCGTCGATTCTCATTCGACGGCATGAAACGAGCAAACGCCCGCACGTACACGCGACGCGCGGGCGTTCTTATTTGGCATCGGCATCGAGATTACGCAGCAGGAAACGGCAATCCGCGGCAGCGATTCACCGTCTCGTACAGGGCCAACAGGTTTTCGACGGGTGTTTGGGCCTGAATGTTGTGCACCGAATTGAAGACGAATCCGCCGCCGGGCGAAAAGACCGCGATGCGTTCTTCGACTTCGCGTTTCACATCGTCGGGCGTGCCGAAAGGAAGCGTTTTTTGCGTGTCGACGCCGCCGCCCCAGAAGGTGATGCGGTCCCCGTACTTGGCCTTGAGCGTTTGCGGATCCATCCCCGCCGCCGAACACTGCACCGGGTTGAGCACGTCGAACCCCGCCTCGATGAAGTCGTCGATGAAGGCGACCACCGATCCGCACGAGTGGATGAACGTCTTCCATGGCGTGTTCTCGTGGACCCAATCGTTGACCGCCCGGTGAAACGGCTTGTACAGCTCGCGGTAGGCCTTGGGGCTGATGAACGGGCCGTCCTGCGTGCCGAAGTCGGTCCCGGTGACGAACACGACCGACACCCGATCGCCCACCGCCTCGTAGATTCGCTTGAGATTTTCGATGCCGATCTCACATTGTCGGCGAAAGACCTCGCGGACGTAGTCGATCCGCGTGACGGTGCTCATGTACCACTCGGCCACGTCGCGAATGCCTTTGGGGTGCTTCAAGAAGGGAGCCGGCACCAAGGCGATGTCGCCGAAGGCCGTTCCGCCGAAGTTCGCGGCGATCGCCTTGTCGGTCTCGCGGTACAACCGATCGGCCTCGGTCGCCAGGTATTGCAACTCGTCGTCGTCGATCGGCCCGAATTCTTCGAGGTTGTCTTTCGGATCGAGCTTGTCGTCGTCGATCGGCTCTTGGCGCACGATCGTGTCGAAATAGAAGCCGTCCTTGGGCATTCGTCCCGAAGGCGGCGCCGAACGATCGCCCTCGGGATACATCAACAGGTCGCCGTTGGGTTCGGGTTCGGTGTTGAAGTCGCCGGGGACCAACAGGGGCGTGCCGTCCCAAAAGGTCCACGGTTTCCAATCTTTGTTTTCGAAGCCGAACATGTTTTTGCGTCGTCCCAGCGGAACGACGTCGACCCCCAAAGCATCGATCAATTTTTCGTCGATCTCGCCGAGCATCTGGTACGGTTCGACGACCTTCACCGGCGTTCCCGGCGGATCGAGCTTGAGTGCCTGGCGTAACTTGTAGACGCTGGTCACATGCATGCCCGTGACGGGCGTGCCGCCGAGGTCGAGCGGTAGAATGTCCGGTTCTTCGTGGCGAATCGCCTGTTCGACACGTTGACGCGACGTCGAGGCCATAACAGAAGTCCCCCTCCGATGTTTGAACGTCCAGGCCTCGGTCCGTGACTCGGCAGAACGGCGTCACCCGTTGTCGGTCGCCTTCGCCTTGCGGCGGACGATTCTGCGTCGTTTGGGCTTCGGCTCAACCGCATCCAGTCGCCGCCCTTCAGCGGTTTTCGGGACGCTGGTCAGCGGATTTTCCGATCCCTCGAGGGGATCGCCCGGACGAATCGCATCCAGGCGTTCCTGCATCAGTCGGACGTAATTCTCCGAAATGTCGAACGCCAGGTACCGCCGCTTCAGCTTCTTGGCGACTGCGGGCGTCGTCCCGCTGCCGCCGAACGGATCGAGGACCAATTCATTCTCGCGACTGCACGCCTTGATGATGCGGCCCAAGAGCTGCTCGGGCATTTGACAGCCGTGCCTGCCCGTCCGCTCTTTGAACGTGCCGCATACCCGCGGAAAGTACCACACGTCTTCTTCGGGACCGAATCCGTCGACGACGTCTTGCGGCCGCAAAATCCACGTGTTGTCGGGCAATCGGCCTGTCGGATTCGCACGCGAATCGCCGTAGACCAGTTGCCGAGCCGAGGGTACGCGGATCTCATCCGGCAAGAACGTATAGCGTTTCGGATGCTTGACGAAGTAAAACAAATGCGTGTGGGAACGCGCGAAGTTCTTCTTGCAGTGCACGCCGAAGGTGTAATACCAAATGACCCAGCTTCGACACACCATCCGGTGTTCCCGCTGAATCATCACCTTCAAATCAGCGGCGTATTCGTCGCCGATCGCCAGCCAGAACGTACCGTCGGACTTGAGGACGCGACAGATTTCGCCGGTCCATTCGCGGCACCAATCGAGGTACTCTTCGTCGTCGCGCTGGTCGGGGTACACGTCGTATTTGTAGCCGATGTTGAAGGGGGGATCGGCAAACACCAGATCGACGACGCCGTCCTCCAGGCGACGCATCCCTTCGATGCAATCCATGCAGTAGACGGCGTTTTCTTTCAGCGCCATGCAGTCGCTCCGGCCGATGTTGTCGGCTGCTCGAAGATTCACGCTCCTGTTTCGGCGGTGCAATCCGAGACTCCCGAAACCCGACCATGCGGTCGGGCGGGGGACACCATCTGACAGCATACCCGAAAGCGTGCCTTCGCGCAAGCTGTCGGTACGGCATTTCCGGCATGAAAACACCGGGAGAGGCGTCCCCAACGCGCCGACGAGTCGGAGGAGGTATTCGGCTCACGTCGGAACTCATTCGACCAGCGGATCGCCGACTAAGGGCCAACCGTTCTCCGTCCAGCGCATCGGTCGCACCTGAAGAATGCGGTGTCGGTCCAGATGCCGCACGTCGTAGGTGTGGTGGATCATCCACCATCCTTCGCGCGTGTGCACGATGCCGTTATGACCGGGGCCTTTCCATCGCCGGTCGCCCTGCAACACGACTGTTCCGCCGCCGTCGAGCATCCGGCGGCCCGCGGCATCGACGTAGGGGCCGAGCACGTTTTTCGACCGGCCCACGACGACCTTGTAATCGCTGTTCGCACCGTCGCAGCAGCGATCCCACGAGGCGAACAAGTAGTAGTATTCGCCGCGGCGAATCACGTAGGCGCCTTCGATGGCGTGCGTCGGATGGTTTGGCCGCGACGCCACGGGCACGAGCGGCGCATCGGCTTTCGGCTTGCCCGAAGTCCGATCGAGTTCGATCGCCTTCAACCCCGACCAGAACGAACCGAAGAACAAATACCACCGACCGTCGTCGGCGACGACCAGGTTCGGATCGATCGCGTTGTAGTCGCACTTGCCGGGGAGCGATTCGATTACTTTCCCGCGGTCGATCCAGCGATAGTCGGGATCGTTTGGATCGATCGCCTTGTTGACGGCCAGCCCGATCACCGAGCGTTGACTGCCGAAGGTCGAAACAGAGTAGTACAGGTAATACAGACCGTCATGAAAACTGAGATCGGGCGCCCAGATTCCCGTACTGCCGGGCACTTCGCGGGCGGCCCAGGAAGGAACCGCCTTGGGGAAGACGCGCCCCACCGGCTCCCACGACCTCAAGTCGGTCGAGTGCAAGATCGGAATCCCGCGACCGGTGACGACCGCGTAATAGTCGTACTTCGTTCCTTCGGGCGTTTCCCGCGAGATCGCCACCGCCGTCGGGTCGGGCCCGCCGATCAGCACGCCGCCCGGCGACTCGGCAACGACGGGCGTGAATCCGGCAAACACTACCCACAAGATTCCCGGTGTGCACAGATGCAACACGCAGCGCAAGTGCATTCGACCATCCCCCACAACTTGTTTGCGAAAACCGCCGATGGGACAACCTCTGCCCACGGTATGATCGTCGCCCTATTCTGATTCGACGCCGAAAGGGCCGCAACCGGGCGAAACGCAGGTCGCGAACGCGGAGCGATCGATCGCCCAGATCGAACGAGCGGCGAGGCGGCAACTTTGCTTTGTCGGTGCGTCCGGGGCGATTCAGAAGCCCGCAGGATGAACATCAACGATCGTGAGGCGAAGCCGCAGCCGCCTCGAGGGGCGGTTTGGGCAACGCAAACACGGCCGTTCCGCCCTTCCAACCGGCAAACGGTCCCGGCGGTTCGTCGCCTGCGAACGGCTTTCCGAGCATGTCGACCGTCACGCGAGGATCGCGAGGAACAGCAACGCGGGCGGCTTCGTCGGGCAACGTCAGCGTCAACTGCCAGGTTTTACGATCCACAAGACATCGGCTCGACGCCGTGACGCTGTGCGCATCGAAACCGGTCAGGCGCCGCCATTGGTCGATCGTCAGGCGATAACCGTCGGCAGCTTGTCCGGGATTCGCAAACGGAATCGGATCGTCGCCCCGACCGCGTATTGTCGCTTCGATTCGTTCGAGCAGCTCGGGCAACTTCTGCCCCGCATCGCCGCACCAGGCCGTCAACGCGAACCGGACGTCCGACGGTCTTCCGGGGTAAACGTTCGCGTCGAAGCGATTGTGGTGCGCGGTCGGAGGGTGATCGGCGGGAAGGCAGACGGCCGTCAAGTCGCCCACCAACAAATTGCCCGCGGCCTCGATGTACGCCGCCCCGCCTTTGCGATTGGTAATCTTGCGGAAATAGAATCCGTAGCCGCTTCCGGCGATCAAATTCCGCACACAACGGACGCCGTCGGCATCGTGGCCGTAGATGCCGACCGACCAGGGACGTGTGGGGATCGTCTGTGATTCGTCCGGCTTGCCGCCGGGGTTGAAACGCGGCGGTCCGTTCAAGAACACGTTGCAATCGACCAGGCACGCCGTCTCGGGCGTGTTGTCGTCCATTTCGAGGAACAAGCCGCGTCCACGATTGTTGACGAAGATATTACGAGACACGCGGCAATTGCGCCAGGTGTTGTCGAGCCACACGCCCATACAGCGGTTGTCGACGAACCAGTTCTCTTCGATGCGCAGTCCGAAGGCCTGATGCGTCTTGATGCCGCCGGTTTCGTAGGCGGTGTTTTGCAGTCGATTGTTGTCGAAAAAGAGGTTTCGGCGGATGACGACGTCGCGGTGACCGCATCCCATCGCACCGACGGCTCCGTTTGCGCAGATGATGTTGTTCTCGATGCGGTGGAAGCCGGACTGTTCGCGGTCGGGTTCGGCTTGTGCGGGCCGTTCGTTGTCGTAGACGGAGTGCGATCGGCCGCCGCTGACGCCGAAGGTGAGTCCGACCGACTTCGCGTAGCGGATGATGTTGTCGGCGATGACCCAATGATGCCCGCCGCGCGTGCCGACCATTCCGCTTTGCGCATTCGAAGCCTTTTGCCAGAACTGGGCCGGAAATTGGTTTCCGCAGTGCTCGAACACGAAGCCGCGGACCTCGATGTATCCTAGCCCTTTTTTCAACGGTCGAAACACGCCGCGGCGAGTCGTGAGTTCGATCAAGTGCGCCGCAGGAGTGTCGCCTTGCAGATGGATCCAAATGCGGTTCGTCTCGGCATCGTATCGCCACGAGGCGGGCGCTGCGACAAGCTCGTCGTGCGACGATGTTTCCCGCAGCGGGCGGCCGTCGACAAACACCTGACCGAGCGTCCAGTCGACTTTTTTGAATGGATAGGGGGGACGGTTGTTTCGCTGTTGGTCCCAATCGTACGAAATACGATACGGATTGCCGCCGTCGACGTAGCCGGTGTCGGTGAACATCGTCGGATCGACTTCCGCCGAGAACAGCCCGCCTTGTTCGTTGCGCCATGCGGGTGTCCACTCGTCGGATCCCTTGACGATCGCGCCGTGGCGGACTTCGCTGCGATAGACGATCGGCTTGCCCGGTTCCCCGCCGCGTGGCGGCATCACCCGTTCACGATACACGCCGGGCAACACGTGGATCGTGTCGCCGGGCATGGCGACTTCGGCGGCCGCCTGGATGGTTGCGAACGGTTTTCCGCGTGAGCCGTCACCCTCGGCGGTCGTGTTCGCGTCGACCCACCAATCAGCGGCCGAGACCGCTCCGCACAGGAGGAACGCCCAGGCGACAAATGGTCCGATCGCACGGAAGACGACCAGCGGCGTTCGGCAACACCGCTGTTGCAGGAAGGCGGCAAACGTGTCGAAACGATGAGCGTGTTTCATCGATTGCATGGTCGAACTTTCATTGGCTCGGTAGGAAGGGACGATGGAGGACGTTCGAAGGCGAGATCACTCCGAGAGGGCGTCGGCGACCGTCTCCCAGGCGGATGTCTCGCGTCGTCCGCACTCGGCGGGCGACATTTCCGGGGGGACCAGCGGATCGACATCGCGACACGATGCCAGCAAATCGGAAAGCAACTGCCGGTATTCGTTTCGCTGAAGGCGGGCAAGCTCGTGATGCACGCGCAGGGCCAGCAGGTGATTCGTGAACATCCGACGGTGCGACACGACGAACTCGACCGCCGGAAGCATCGCCAACGCCAGTTCCGTACGACGATGCGGCTTCGCGGCGAACTTGCCGAGCATGTCGCGCAAAGAACGCCGGTTCGTATGCACCGCGATGCGCAGGGCACGATACGTTTCGTCGTCTTCCAGCGGATGCGGCGTCAGCCGGGTGAATACCTTATGCTGGAGGCAGGCGTTCAGCCGCGGGCGGTCTTCTTCGGCTCGGTGCTTCAGCCGCTTGAGCCGGTGCTTCTTGGCCTCGGAAAGCGGACCGTCGGCCAGGTCGGTGAACACGTCGTAGCCCAAGGAACCGTCGACGTATTCCGGGTCGTACATTGCCCGCAATGTCGAAGCCGTGACCAGTTGCGGCCACACGAATCGGTCGACGATACGGAACATCTCGGTGTCGTTGTCGCCGAAAATGCGCCAAAGAAGGCGCCGTCGGTGGTACAACACGGCGGGCTTGGCTTGGGGGCCGAAGTCGGCGATCCAGGCCTCCTCTTCTTCTCCCGGCCAAAGGATTGCTTGGGCGTTGAAGGCATCGGTGTGAAATTGCCGGTTCAGGCATTCGACCGACTCGCCGATTCGCATTTCGACGGCCCGGCACAGCATGGCGAACCAAAACCGGCCGAAGAGCGTCAACGGCAGATCCGCCAACGAGGTCGTTCCGCGATAACCGGCGGCATTGCGCACCTTGACCAACGTTGAAGCTGCCGCGAACTGCTCCATCAACTTGCGGTCGCTGGGGTCGAAGTACGCGCCGTTGTACCAATCTTCCAGGTAGCGCAGGTCCAACCCCAGATAATAACGCTGCCGCGGCTCGGGCTGATCGCGATCGAGCGCGAACCGCGCACGCCGCAAGAATTGGTCACGGCCGGTTGATTCGTCGGTGGGACCGTCCGGTTCGGTGTCGTAGATCTCGGGGGGGCATTCTTCCGGATGCGGGCGGATGCGGCAAACGTGCGTTCCCAACTGCCATTCAAACCGGTAAACGCGTTTCCACAACGATTCGAGATGGCGTTCGCGTCGCCACTTGCGGTAGTTCTCCATCAAGTCGAGGTCGGCGGCCTGGGCGACCGTGACCAGCCGCGACTGAATGAGACTGGGAATTATCTTCAGCAGGAGGCCGAGGGTGATCGTCGTACCGCCCACGCACAGCGGCAACAGCAACGCCACCTTCGCCGGATACGTCTCGACGCCGGGCAGGAGATTTCCCAGGTAACCTACCAACGCCACCGTGGCCGAGGCCACCGTGTACCGCAAGCTGCGCTTGTACAAGAAATTGCCGACCACATACAGCGCATCCATCACGCTGAAGAGTCGGCAAATCTGTTTGGCCCACGCGACGATCACCAGCTACGGCTCCCGGTATCGAGAAGACGGTCCGCCGCCCCGGAAAGACGATTCTCGGCGCACTGTACGACCGACGCCGAATGCGCGCGACGACGCCCCCTTTCAACGATCCATGATTTCCGGGATGACGGCGTTCGGGAACCTCGCCGGACGCGACGCGCCCGGCGAATGCCCCGCTTTATTGTTACACGTCACAAATGCGGACGCACTTTTCCAGTGAAGCCAACGGATCCGGACCGGTCGGGATGAACTCCTGACCCACGTAGCCGGTGTAGCCGGTTTCGACGATCGCCCGCATCACCGCGGGATAATAGATCTCTTGCGTTTCGTCGATCTCGTGACGCCCCGGATTGCCGCCGGTGTGGTAGTGTTTGAGGTACTGGGCGTTTTCCTTGATCGTGCGAATCAAGTCGCCTTCCATGATCTGCATGTGATAGATGTCGTACAACAGGCCGAAGCGTTCCGAGCCGATCATCTTGCACAGCTCGACGCCCCAGGCCGTGTGATCGCATTGATAATCTTTGTGGTTGACCTTGCTGTTGAGCAGCTCCATCACCAGGTTGACTTTGTGCTTTTCGCACAGGCCGATAATCTTCTTGATCCCTTCGGCGCAATTCTTCAGGCCTTCTTCGTCGCTGATGCCGTTGCGGTTGCCCGAGAAGCAAATCACGCTGGGGATGCCGTGTTTCGCCGCCGCCGGGATCAGCTCTTCGTAGGCCTTGATCAAGCGTTCATGCTCGGCCGGATTGTTGAATCCCTTGGTCAGTCCGGTTCCCGACTGAGCGATGGCGCAGGTCAGTCCGTATTCTTTCAGCACGGGCCATTCGTTGGGGCCCAACAGTTCGATCGACTTCAAGCCGATTCGCTTGGCCGCTTGGCACAGGTCTTCCAACGAAATCTTGCCGTAACACCAGCGGCAGACCGAATGATTGATGTTTCCCTTCAGCGGCTCGGCACCGAAGGCAGGCGTGCGACCGCCGCGGACGAACGCCGCGACTGCGGCACCCGAAGCCAGCATCGTTCCCAAAACGCCGCGACGCGAAAAGCGAGTCTTCATGAGTTCATCTCCGATGTGTAGTGAGGAATGTGCGGGACTGGATCGACTGGGAAGGGTGGGAAACGCTTCTTTTCTATGGTAGTCGCGTTGGCGAGTGAAGGAAAGCAAAGCCCGGCTTCTGCGGGTGCCCAACCGCTTGCAGAATTCGGAATTGGCATCCCGATCAAGAGGTGATTATCGTAAGGCGATACGAATCCGACTCGGACGAATTGCGTTCGAGCAACGTCTTGCACGAATAGGCACATAGGAACGGGGAGAGGACATCCATGACGTTCGTATCGATTGGCTTGCGGCAAACGTGCATGCGGCTGGTTTGTATTGCCGCAGTCGTACTGGCGGCGAGCTGGGTGCTTTGCGGAAATTCAACCGTCTTGTTTGGCGAGGAATCCCCTCGGCTGATTCCCGCCGACGAAGGCACCGTGCCGATCCGCTTCGATTGGGAACGGTTCGACGAATCGGTGCTCGACTTGTCGCCATACCTCCAAGCGCCCGCGGGCAAGGAAGGCTTCGTCCGCGTCGAAGGCTCGCACCTGGTGACGGCTTCGGGCAAGCGGCTGCGTCTGTGGGGTACGAACGTATGCGGGAGCGACTGCTTTCCCGATCACGACCAAGCCGAACGAATCGCCCGCGACTTCGCGCGGCTGGGTTTCAACATCGTGCGTTTCCATCATCTCGATTCGACTTGGGGCCGGAGCATCTTTCCGGCGGACAGCGACACCACCCGCACGCTCGACGAAGAAAACCTCGAACGGCTCGACTACTTCGTCTACCAACTGAAACAACGCGGGATTTACACGAACTTGAACCTGAACGTGTTGCGCCGGTATCGGCCGGGCGACGGCGTCCGCGACTACGAGTATTTGGGGATCGGCAAATCGGCGACGTATTTCAATCCGCGGCTGATCGAATTACAGCACGAGTATGCGCGCCGGCTCTTGACGCACCGCAATCGGTACACGGGCAACGAGTACCGGCATGAACCGGCGGTTGCCGTCGTCGAAATGGTCAACGAGAACTCGGTCCTCGAAGGGTGGGTGAATTGGCGCTTGGTCGGCAAAAACGAAGAAAGCCCGAGTACGTGGTCGCCGATCCCTGTTTCGTATGCCGCGGAACTGACCGAGCTGTACAACCGGTGGTTGAAGGAAAACGTCGCGCCCGACGTCTTGACTCGAATTCGCAACGAGTGCGGTACGGCCGAGGGGGAACTGATTCCGCGGTTGCGGCCCGACCAGTTCGGGCAGGCTTCGGCCTTGCGGTTCGGAACCGAAGCCCGTTTTTACATGGATGTCGAACGCCGTTTTTTCGAGGGGATGCGCCGCCTGCTGCGGGACGAATTGGGTGTCCGCTCGCTGCTGGTGGGAACAGCCGATCACAACGATCGCTACGCCGCCTATGCCCATATCGCGTCGAATATGGTGTTCGATTACATCGACGGGCACGGTTACTGGCAGCATCCGTCGTTGGGCGAGAAAACCCGCATTCAAAATACGCCGATGGTGAACGATCCGCTCGATTCGACGGTGGTGCAGTTCGCCCGCTCGCCGGTGGAAGGATTGCCGTTCACGATCTCGGAAACGAATCATCCCTTTCCCCACGAGTATGCCTGCGAAGGTTTTCCCATCTTGACGGTCTACGCGCTGTTTCACGATTGGGACGGCATCTATTGGTTTTCGTGGAGCCGGGGCCGGTACAACGATCCCGCGGCCGGCATTCGGAATCGGGGATGGTTCGACTTCAGCGTCGATCCGATGAAGGTCGTGAACACCGCGGTGTGCGGCCTGATTTGGCACCGCAAGGATGTGGCTCCCTCGCGGAAGACGGTCGTCCGTCGTTACGACGAGCAGACGATCGTCGAAGCCCTGCGGATGGACCGCAACGAGAGCCCGTTCTTCACGCCCGGCTTCCCCCGCAGCGCGGGCCTGGTCCACGCAACCCGATTTGCGCTCGACGGCCGACCGAGTGATCCGTTTCCGCAGGCGGCGCCCGAGAGCGAGATCGTCTCGGATACGGGCGAACTACGATGGCTCGACGCGGATAAGAACCGCGGGGTTGTTACCGTCGATTCGCCCCGCACGCAAGCGGTCGTCGGATATGTAGGAGGAACCCCCCATCGCACGACGTGCCTGGCGCCGCAGGTCGAAACCGAGTTTGCCGCGATCGTCCTGACCAGTCTGGACGATTCGGCGATCACGCAGGCCACTCGGTTGTTGTTGGTTACGACCGCCAAGACGTGCAACACGGGCCAAAAGTGGGAAGCCGATCGAAAGACGCTCGCCGAGTGGGGACGAGCCCCGATTCGAACCGTCCCGGTCACCGGCCGGATTCGCCTGGAGGGCATCGACGCCGCAGGCGTTCGAGCGGTTCCCCTGACCACGGTCGGCGCGCCCACCGACCGATCCATTCCGCTTGCTCGATCCGGCGACGGCTGGGAACTCGAACTGGAAGACTCCGGTACGTTGTGGTACGTGCTCGAAGTGAGCCGCTAGGCGCCGTTGCGGTTCTCGCCGACACCACACTCAGATTGCGGTAGTCCCCCGCCCGGATTATTCTGGACAAGTTAGGCAAAACAGGGCATCCTTGGCGAGAGCAGCATGTTTTCGGACCTGTTCGGTGATCCGCACCGGCGTCATTTCTTGTTGACGGTGTTGGTCGGCGCGGGCTTGGCCGCGTATGTGACCGGTTCGGTCCGCGCGCTGATGGGCTTCGACCTGGCGCTGATTCTTGCCCTCGTCGGGGGGTATCCCATTTTTGCGACGGCGGTCGGTTCCCTCTTTCGGAGGAAGATCACCGCCGATCTGGCCGTGGCCCTGGCGGCCTTGGCGGCGCTTTGGATCGGACAGTACGACGTCGCCGCCGAAGTCATCTTCATCATGCTCATCGGCGAGAGTCTCGAGCACTACGCCGTGGGTAGGACGCGGGCGGGAATCGCTTCGCTGTTGGCGTTGCGGCCCGAGACCGCACGTGTGCGGCGCGACGATGTGGTGATGGTCATTCCGGCCAAGGAAATCCAAGCCGGAGATGTCGTTCTCTTGCGGCCGGGCGACAAGATTCCCGTCGACGGTCGCGTTCTTACCGGGAATTCCGCCGTCGATCAAAGCACGATCACCGGCGAACATTTGCCCGTCGACAAGGCACCCGGTGACGAAGTGTTCGCCGGGACGATCAATCTCAACGGTTCGTTGGTAGTGGCCGTCGAGCGATTGGGGCACGAAACGACGCTCGAAAAGATCATTCATCTGGTCGAACACGCCGAAGAAGCGAAGGCACCCGCCCAGCGATTGGCCGATCGTTACGCCTCGTGGTTCGTGCCCATCGTGCTCATTGCAGCCGCCGCAGCGTACCTGATCACGCGGGACGTGAGCCGCTCGGTCACAATCTTGGTAGTTGCCTGTCCGTGCGCACTGGTGCTCGCAACGCCGACCGCCGTGGCCGCGACGCTCGGCGGCCTGGTTCGCAAGGGCGTGCTCGCCAAGGGCGGCGCCGTCCTCGAGACGCTCGGCCGTGTGCAGGCGGTCGTTTTCGACAAGACGGGCACCTTGACGCAAGCCAAACTCCGATTGGCCGAAGTAGCGGCCTTCGACGGCGTCGAGAAGTCGGACGTGTTGGCAACGGCGGCGGCCGTCGAGTCGCATTCCGAGCATCCGATTGCGCAGGTCATCGTCGAGGCGGCCGAGAACCTCTCGGTTCCGCCGGTCGAAGCATTCGAGGCCCTGCCCGGTTTGGGCGCCAAAGGCGTCGTCGACGGCAAGCTCGTGTGGGTGGGGAATCGACGACTCGTCGAACAATGCGGCGCCGCATGGAGCGAAGACGTTTCGCAAACCGCACAACGGCTGGCCGGCGAGGGAGGGTCGGTGGTGTACGTGGTCCAAGAGGATCGCGTCATCGGTCTGATCGCCGTGGCCGACACGTTGCGTCCCGAGGCCCCGACCGCCGTCGCGAGGCTTCGTCGCTACGGGGTCGAACGGATCGCGATGCTCACCGGCGACACCCGCCCTGCTGCGGCGATGGTCGCCTCGCGTTTGGGGATCGACGACGTGCGGGCCGAGCTGTTGCCCGCCGAAAAGGTCGAGGCGATCCGCGACATCCGGCGCAACTATCAACCCGTGGCGATGGTGGGCGACGGGATCAACGACGCGCCGTCGCTGGCGGCGGCCGACGTCGGAATCGCTCCGGCCGAGATGGGCGCCGACGTCACCATCGAAGCGGCCGACTTGATCCTCGTCGGCGACGATCTCCGCAAGCTGGCCGAGGCCGTCCGCCGTAGCCGCTTGATGCTCAAGGTTATTTGGCAGAACATCATCGCCTTTGCCTTGCTGTTCAACATTGCCGCGGTGCTGGCCGCCGCGATGGGCTGGATCAGCCCGGTGGCCGGGGCGATCATCCACCAGGTCAGTTCGCTGACGGTCGTCCTCAATTCACTGCGATTGTTGGTCGACGGTCACGAGATCAAGCATCGGTGGAAGCACTTTCGCGAAGACGTGCGACGGCGCCGCCCCTTGTGGGCCGGAGGGACCGTTGCAATCGCGTTACTCGCGTACGCCGCCTCGGGCGTATACGTCGTCGGCCCCAACGAGACGGCGATCGTTCGGGTGTTCGGAAGGTACGTCGGCGAGCCGGTCGGGCCGGGCTTGCACGTCACATGGCCGTATCCGTTGGGCAAGGTGGATCGCGTGCGGACCGCGTTGACGCGCCGCGTGCCGATCGGTTTTCGCGTGCAGGAAGGCTTGGCCGCCGAACCGCCTTCCTACGAATGGAACGTGCAGCATCGCGGCGGGCAATACACCCGCGTGCCCGAAGAAGCCGAGTTGTGGGCGGGCGATCAGAACCTCGTCGACATCAACGTGATCGTCCAGTACCAAGTGGTCGATCCGGCGACCGCGTTGTTTTCGGCCGGAGGAAGTGACGACACACGACGCCGCCTTGCGACCGATTTGCGAAACGTATGGTCGGCCTTGCTCGGATGGGTGCGCCGTCCGCCTGTCGAACCGAAGCCTGCGGCGCCGGTCCCAACCGACGCCGCACAAACCGCGACGGCTTCGGAGCCAGTCCCGCCGCAGGTGCTGCCCGATGTGACGAAAGAAAACCGCTGGGATCGTCTCGTGCGTGCCGCCTGCGAGGCGTGTTTGCGGGAAGAAATGGCCCGCCGCGAAAGCGACGCCGTACTGGCCTCGGATCGTCACGAGTTGGAAGACATGATCGCCGCCGCGGCACAGGCAAAACTCGATGCGTGGAAGACCGGCTTGAAGATCGAATCGGTGTGTCTGGGCGACATTCATCCGCCGCTGGAGGTCGTGTCGGCGTTCCGCGACGTAGCCGCTGCCATGGAAGAAAAAGAAGCGGCCATCAGCGAGGCGCTGGCCTACCAGGCCGAAAAGGATCGGCAAAGTCGGGCCGAAGCCGCCGCAACGAAAGCCCGCGGAGAGGCGGAAAAGACACAAGCGATCAGCGTCGCTCAGGGCGAAGCGGCACGTCTCGGGGCCTTGGCCGAGGCCTATCGAATCGATCCGCAAGCCGCCGAATTCCGGCACCGGATCGAGACCCAAGAATCGATTCTGTCGGGCAGGCGGAAGTGGATTCTCGATGCCGGCACCGGTTCGCGCCGCGTGTGGTGGTGGCCCGGTGCAACAGGGCTGTTGCCGCAACCGAGCCCCGTCGAACCGGAACTCCCACCGGACGCCTACAATCCGTGACGATACCCGATTACCGCTACCAACGTCGAATCGTGATAGTCGAGAACGTCCCATGAAACGGGTGTGGATCTTGTTGCTGTTTGGGATCTTCATCGTCGCCGGCGTGCGCAGCGTCGTCTTCGTCGACGAAACCCAATACGTGATCGTGACGCAGTTCGGCAAGCCGGTGGCGGTCCTCGACGATCCGGGATTGCACGTCAAGCCGCCCTATCAATCGGCGTTGCGGATCGACAAGCGGCTGCAAATCTACGATCCGCGGCCTTCCGAATTCCTGACCGTCGAAAAAAAGAACCTCGACCTGGACCTGTTCGTGTGCTGGAAAGTCGCCGATCCGATGGCGTTCTTGAATACGGTGGGAGACGTTTCCGGAGCCGAAGCGAGACTGCACGACATCGTCTTTGCCGCGATGGCCGCCGAGATCGGGCGCACCCCGCTCGACGAGCTGGTAACCGATCAGCCCGAATCACACCGACTGGCCGAGCATGTCGAACGCGTGGCGGAGGCCTGCCGCAAGCAAGCCTCGGAAAGCTACGGCATCGCGCTGGTCGACGTGGAAATCAAGCGGATCGGGTTGCCCGCCCAAGTGCGGGAAAGCGTCTTCCAGCGGATGCGGGCGGAACGTGCCCGCCTTGCTCGCCAGTATCGCGCCGAAGGCGAACAACAGTCGACGCAAATTCGCGCCGAGGCCGACAAGAACGCCCAGATCTTGATCGCCCAGGCCGAAGCCGAGGCCGCCAAGCTCCGCGGCGAAGGCGAGGCCGAGGCCGCTCGACTGTACGCCGAAGCGTACGCCAAGGATCCGCAGTTCTTCGAATTTCTGCGAACGCTCGAAGCGTATCGCAAGATCCTCGACGAAAAGACGACCGTTTTCCTGCGCGGCGATTCGCCGCTGTTTCGATACTTGAACGGCACGCTGGAATCGAGCGACCAGGAGGCCGTTTCGGCAGAGCCGGTATCGAACGAAACGGCCCACTGAGTTGCAAAGAGTTGAACAGCGCGTTGAACGCCATGTAGAAACGGAATACCGACCGTGCACCGGACGTATCATCCCGAACCCGTTCGACCGAAAAAGCCTTTCCCGTGGGCGGCGCTGGTGTTTTGGGGCGCGGTCGTCTACGCGGCAACGGGCGTATACACCGTCTCTCCCAACGAGCGGGCGGTGGTGCGCCGATTCGGTCGCGTGTTGTCCGAGATCCGGCAGCCCGGTTTGCATTTCGGTTTGCCCTGGGGACTGGATCGCGTCGATCGGGTGCGCGTTTCGGAGCAAAAGCGGGTGACGGTGGGCGGTTCGATCGTCGATCGCGACTTGGGGCGGCCCACCGATCAGCAGGCTGCCGAGTATCTGACCGGTGATCGAAACCTCGTCCAGATCACCGCGGTGGTCCAGTATCGGGTTGCCGATCCGAAGGCTTATTTGTACCATGCGGCCGATGTTCCCAAGATCGTCGCCGATGCCGCCTCGGCCGCCTTGGCCCGCGCGGTCAGCGGGAAGACCGTCGATGCCGTTCTGACCACCGAACGGCCGGTCGTCCAACAGTTCGTTCGCGACCGGGCCATGCAGGAGCTTCGCAGTTACGACCTGGGCGTCGAGATCACCGGCGTGACCTTGGAGCGGGCCGCCCCGCCTCGCGAGGTCCAAGAGGCATTTCGCGACGTCACCGCCGCACTGGAGGACAAGCAGCGACTCGTCCGCGAGGCCGAGGGCTACGCGGCAAGCCTGAAGCCGCAAACCGAAGGCCGCATCGAACAGATTTTGGCCGAGGCGACCGGCTACCGCGAAAGCGTCCTCGCCAAGGCCCACGGCGATGTCGAGCGGTTCGAATCGCTGCGAAACGAATTGGCCTTGGGGCGGGAACGCATCGAACGGCGTCTGCTGCTGCAAACCCTGGAAGAAGTCGTACCGCGCATGCAAAAAGTGATGCTTGACGACAAGGTCGCCGACCGAATGGAACTCAACGTGTTCGAGGCCCGACCGTGAAACGCCGGGGATGGCAAATCGCACTGGTTGCCGCATTGATCGTGTTGGCGGTCGTGCTTCAGCGTCGAAACCGGTTGCCCGACTCGCCCGAGCGGGCCGTCACCGCCTTTTTCGACGCCGCCGAGGCCGGGGACGATTCCGCTTACCTGCGGTTGACCGACGGCGAACTGAAGAATCGGCTCGAAGCGACACGGCGCGAGCAAGGGGCGGATGCTTTCCGGCGCGCTTTGAAGCAAACGGCACAGGGGCTCAAGGCCCTGAACATGATCCGTGCGCCCGAATCGTCGGAAGAACGTGTCGTTCTCGATGTGGACCTGGTCTACGAAGATCGCAGCGAGCGCCAGCGTTTTACGCTCGAAAAACGAAGCGGCGGCTGGATCATTACGGCCCTCGAATCCGCCGAATACTACCAGCCTGAGATTCCTTACGGTACGCCCGTGTTCGAGGTACCCTTGCCCCAGCGCAACGGCGCCGATGCCGCCGAAGGAGCCGACGGAAGAACGTCCGCCGGCAAGTGAAAAGACGCGCCGCACACTACGGCAACAATCGCAGAAGATGCGGCGTAAAAACGATCAAGCCGACGACGGCCGCGCCGCACGAGGCACACAGAACCGCAGCGCTGGCGACATCCAGGGCCGTGCGGATATGGTCGTCGTACTCTTCGGTGATGGCCGGGGCCAGCCACTCCAAGGCGCTGTTGAACAACTCGGCGGCAAACACGCCGACGATCGCGGTCGCCAGCAAACACCATTCGATCGGCGACACGCGCAACACCAAGCCGCAAATCACCACGATCGCGGCAACGACGAAATGCACGAGAAAACTACTCTGCCCTGCAATCCCGTACCACAAGCCGCGGAACGCATCCCCAAACTTGCGACTCCATGTTCGGACGGGTTTGATCGGCGGTTTTCGCATGACGGCAGTTCGTTGATTCGGTAGGCGGAAAGGGGGCGGTGGATGCACGGCGCGGCCTTCGCCCCTTCCGTCAATGGTAGCACATGCTGCATGCGCGCACACGCAGCCCCGCAGGTCGACGGTTTGCCGGGAAGTGCGCCGTATCCGGTCAGGCTCGGCTTCGAATGGGCGCCTCAGCGCCGAGAGAAGGGCCACCAGCCCTTGCCCGAACGGTCGTTCGATGTCGACGCGGGCTTGGTCGGAGTGCTGAAGCTTGGCCTGATGGCGATGTCGGGTTGTTCATCCGACGGTAGGGCGTCCTGTTCGACGTCGTCGGCGGCAGGGGCCTCTTCACTCGCCCCTGCGGCTTCGACCGGTTCGGTGTCCGACGCTTCGCCGGTGACGACCGGTGACGTCGGTTCGCTCGAAACCTCGTACGGCGGGTTGTCCCATGCCGCGGCCAAGGCGGAAAAGTCGGGCAGTGCACCGTCCGGCGGTGCGATACCCGGCGGTTCGGTGTCCGCTTCGTCCGTTGTTTCGGGCGATGCTTCCGGTTTTTCCACTTCGGTGTCGTCGGCGGCGTCGGGCGAAATCTGCACGTCGGAATCGCTCTCGCCGGGTTCCGGGGCGATCGACGGCGCCGAAACGTCGTCCGGCCCGTCGCCTTGTTTCGCTTCGCCGTCCACCGAGAATTCCTGTTCATTCTGCGGTGCAACGGCCGGCAATTCGGGCGGGGACGTCGCCGGTTCCGCTTCGCCGGGCGATTCGGCGTTCTCTTCCAAGGCGGCAGTCGCGGCCGGTTGCGGTTCGGTTTCCAAGTCGTAATGTCGCTCGCGCGAATGTGACGAGGCGACACCCGAGCCCACGACCATGTCGGAAAGCTGCTCCTCAGAGAGCGGCCCGACATGACATTTGTCGGTCGATTCGGAGGACGGCTTGGGCTCGTAGTCGACTTCGAAGGTCATGGGCCCGATCGTGAGGAGATCGCCGGGGCGGACGATTTCATCGTGGATTTGACGATCGCCGAGGAACGTACCGTTCAGGGCGCCCAGGTCGCGCACCCGCACCAAACCGCCCTCTTCACGCAATTCACAGTGCCTCCGGCTGATCATCGGATGCACGATCGTCAAGTCGGCCTCGCGGCTGCGGCCGATGACGGCCGGCAACAAGAGTTGCACCGACTTTTTGTCGGTCTTGCCTCGAACGACGGTAAGACGAATGCGCATGGTCAACGGAATCGCGTGGCAGCGAGGCGAATCTGGCAGGTACGGTAGGCCATAACAATCCGGCGGGGCGCCGATCGGGGGAGCATCTGTCGGGTGATTACGGCAACGGTACAATGCAGGGCGACCCACGCCGACACGAGGGATACGGTAGTCGGCGAGACCACACTCCCGAAACGGCAGGTTTCAATCGGAGTGAGGATTGACATTGCATGCAACATGCAATTGCCCTCACGTTCGGCCCCCCCCTGACTACCATAAAAAATTCTAATTCCCCCCTTGCCTCTCCGCAAGCAATAACCATCGAATTGCCAAGCGCTTCGGGCAAACGGACACAGCCGAAACGCCGGATTCAGCCCGTTTGTCCTGTGTTCAACACAAGCTGCGTATATTACACATACCCCCCATCTTCTCGCTGCGTTCGTTACCGAGCCTTCCCTCTTTGCGGCGTTGCCGTTTTCGATTGGTTCGCGAGCGGGGACGATCTCACCCAAGCCGGGTTAACGCGGCCGGATTCTTTTGGTAGTCTGCGGAAGGTCGGCGGAAGGATTTCGCGTGGATTTGGATCGGCACCGGCCGCGCGATGGCCCGTTGGGCCCTGCCGGACCGAGGGCTGACGGTACCTCGCTTTTCGTTCACAAGGCGTGAGTTTTCTCCTTCATTCTCGTCGCACGGAGCCGACACATGGATCAACGCCGCGTTTGGATGCTCTTGATCTTCAGCGTTGCCGTCGGCGTTCCCTATGCCGGGTCGGGAGTCGAATTTCGTGTCGAACACGAAATCTATGTGGGATCGAAACAAACTCCCTCCACCCGCAGCGTCACCCTCTTTCAGGGCGATTTGGTCTACGACTTTCTCGAATCGCCGCAAGAAATCATGGTATTCGACCTGAAGGCCGAACGTGTCGTGCTGCTGAATCCTGTCCGGCGCGAGATGACCGAGTTGGAATTCGACACGGTCGACAAACTGACCGCCGAGATGGTCACCTGGGCATCGAAGCAGGACGATCCTTACTTGAGATTCTTGGCCGATCCGACATTCGAGGTCGAAACCGAAAACGACGGGGCCACCTGGATTTTCGACACACCTTGGCTTACGTACACATTCGACACGGTCGAAGCCGAATCGAAAGAAATGCTTGCCCGCTACTGGACCTTCAGCGATCTGTCGGCGAAGGTGAATCCGTTGTTGACGCCGGGTAGTCGTCCGCCGCTTTTACGCTTGGAAATCAACAAGAAGCTGCGGTCGGCGAAACGGTTGCCCGTCTCGGTGCGATTGCGACAAAAGCCGAAGAACCTGCTCGATTTTCTCCCCAAACGGCCCAAGACGGTCTTTGCCGAACACCGATTCGCCGACGCGCTTTCGGTGGCCGACAAAGAACGCATTCGGCAAGTCGAAGAGTATCGTCGCATCTTCCGGTCGATACCGTTCAACGAATACCTGCAATCGCTTTAGCGGCGGTAACGGGCCGCGCAAAGGGGAATTGTCTGCGAAACCGGCAATATCGGTAGTCTTGCCCGGTCGGCGCGGCCTACAATGGATATATGAGCCGGTGACGATCGCTGCGATCTGGGCGGTACAGACCGCGTTGCCTTCCGCGGCGATTCGTCGAACTCTTTCAAATGGTGAGCCATGGCGTCGATACTTGGTGATGCGCGCGTTCGAACCGCCCTCGTGCGATTGATTGTGGTGTGCGCACTCGGTGGGCTTTGCGGCCCGGTGCAGGCGGTCGATGTTCCGGGAAGCCGGATAGCGCAGGCTGCCGAGGCATCTGAGGATGCGGCCGAATGGGTTCACCGGTTGGGCGATCCCGATTATTACGTCCGCGAAGAGGCGCAGCGTCGGTTGATGGAAATGGGGATCGCCGTCCGCCCCTTGCTGCGTCAAGCGCTGCAAAGCGACGATCTCGAGATCGCGACGCGGGCGGAATACATCCTTCAACGGCTCAAAATCGAATGGGTGAAACCGACCGATCCGCCCGAAGTGCAGCGCCTGATGGCGGCATACGGTCAAACGGAGTTGGCACGTCGATTGGAGATCATTTCGCAACTGGGCGAGCTGGGCGATTACCGCGGCCTGGCGGCGCTCGCACGGATCGCCTACTGTGAAACCGACGAAGGGGCTGCCTTCACCGCGGCTTACGAGTTGCTGTACCGGCGACCGGCGGGGCGTCGTGAGTTGGCGGCCTATTTGACGGCCCTAGGCGAGCTGCCCGATTTCCAGGCCGATTTGCCCGCGGCGGCGGTCGCTGCTTTTCAGCGGCTGCACACCGACGCCGACGGTATCGCCTTTGCCGAGGAAGTGCTCGATCGGTTCCGGCGGAACGAGGGCGGCCTTACCGGCGACGGAGTTCGCATCGATGTGTTGCTACTGTACGAAACGGCCGAGCAATTGCGCAAGGCCGGACGCAACGACGATGCCGAACGCTATGTCCGCGAAGCTCGGTCGCGGATGGGGACGATCGACAGCGAGTCTCTCGAAGCCCACCTCACGGCCGGTTACAAGTTGCGCGAGCGCGGCCTGATCGATTGGGCGGCGGGTGAATTCGAAATCCTGTGCAATTCCGACGAACTATTGGCCGGGCGATTCGGGTGTTCGGCACTGGCCGAAATGCGGCACGACCAAGGACTCGACGAAGAGGCCGCCAAGACGGTCGACGCCTACTTCGCCAAGTTCGGGGATACCGTGGAAAACCTGCAATTCGGCCGGGACGAACTGTTCCGCGAATTGCAGGCACGCGGCGAATACTTCCGAGCATGCAAGTATGCCGCCGAAGGCGACGCCGAAAAACAACTCGCGTCCTTACGGCGAGCGTTGGAAATCTATCCCTTCGAGATCGACACGTTGATCGCCTTCTATCGGTTTAGCGAGGATCGCCCCGACCTACGGAAAGAGATCGTCGACAAGATCGCCGCCGCCGTCGATCGCTATCGCGACGAGATCGAGTCGAACCCCAAGTCGCCGACCAATTACAACCAACTGGCTTGGTTGTTGGCGAACACCGAAGATCCCTTCGGGGAAGCGGTGCGTTTGGCCGAGACGGCGGTCGAACTCGAACCGAATACCTCGGCGTATCACGATACGCTGGGTCGCGCGTATTTCCGTCAGGGATTGCTCTCGAAGGCGATTCAATCGCAGGCTCGAGCCTTGGAGTTGGAACCCCACTCGGGACTGCTCCGAAAACAGTTCCGTGAGTTCGTAGAAACCTGGCAGAAGCGGTTTTCGGGACGGCCCTTGCCGCTCGATCTCGAAACGCTTTCGCCCGAAGTCGCCGAGTTCTTGCAATCGATCGATGCCGCGGCCGGCGAGGTTGCGGACGACTCGAGTTCATGAGCCGCGGGCTTGTCGGGCCGTTTGCGGCCGACGGCGGTTTGCTATAATGATCGGTTCGTCCGACGCGAATGCTTGCGTGCGGGCGACGGCGAGAAGCCGTGAACCGGACCACTCAGGAACCGAGCGATAACCGACGGAAAGAACAGAAATGGCCGTACCGCGAGAATACGTCGATCGTGCCCGGGAGCTTCGCGAGCAAATCGTCGAACTGCGGGACTCCCTTTGACTACGCCCGCAAACGTGAACGGGCCGATGAAATCGAACAGGCGATGAGCAGCCCCGACTTCTGGAACGACCAGGAGAAAAGCCAGGAACTCGTCGGTGAATTGAAAGGGCTGAAGGCGATTCTCAAGCCGCTCGACGAAGCCCTCGGATTGCTCGAAGAAGTCGATACCATGCTCGAGCTGGCCGAGGAAGACGAGTCGTTTGCCGCCGAGGTTCCCGAAACGCTCGACAAACTCGAAACGTTGCGGGAGCAGCTCGAAGTCAAGGCCCTGCTCAACGGTCCCCATGATGCGAACAACGCGATCATTGCGATCAACGCCCGCGACGGTGGAACCGACGCCAACGACTGGGCCGAAATGCTCTTGCGGATGTACATCAACTGGGCCGAAAAGAACGACTACGAAGTCGAGTTGCTGGACCGGCAAGACAACGAAGAGGCGGGAATCCAAAGCGCGACGATCGCCGTCCGCGGACCGATGGCGTACGGTTACCTGAAAGGGGAGACGGGCATCCACCGCCTCGTGCGAATCAGCCCGTTCAACGCCGAAGGCAAACGCCAGACCAGTTTTGCCGCGGTCGACGTATCGCCGGAGATCAACAATCAGGTCGAAATCGAAATTCGCGACGAAGACATCCGCGAAGACGTTTTCCGCGCCGGTGGGGCGGGCGGTCAGCACGTGAACAAGACCTCCAGCGCCATCCGGCTCACGCACCTGCCGACCGGCATCGTCGTGCAGTGCCAAAACGAACGGAGCCAGCACCAAAACCGGGCTACCGCGATGAAGATGCTTCGCGCGCGGCTGGCTCGGCTGGAAGAAGAAAAACGCGAGGCCGAAGAGGCCGCGAAGTACAAAATGCAGCCGAAGGTCGGCTTCGGCTCGCAAATTCGTAGCTACTTTTTGCACCCCGAGCAACGTGTGAAAGACACGCGAACGGGGCACTTGGTTTCCAATTTTCATGCCGTGATGGACGGCGAAATCGACGGTTTTCTCGAATCGTACCTGCGGTGGCGCGTGCAGAACGCCCCTGCGAGCTGACCTCCGTTGCGGAACGAGCGGGAAGTCGCCGGCACGGCTCGAATCTCGAAAGCGGGATTCTTCGGGCAACGCCGAACGACAGCGAGGATTCTCGATGCACGAATCACGCTGGGAGCAACTGCAAAGCGAATACGTCGGCCGGGAAGTGGTCGTCGATGCCGATCCGGCACGCTTCGGCCGATTTGCCGGAAAGAAGGGGCGCGTGGTGGCCGTCAACCGCAACGGCCGCGTACTCGTCCGTTTCGAAGGTACCGCCGACGCCGGCTGGCACGACTTCGACCTCGACTACGTAAAGGTGTACGAACCGCCGCGCCCGCCGGTCGATGCGGGACCGGTCGGTGCCGAGAGCGACGGTACGGAAGGTCTTCGCCCCTCGACGTTGGAATTGGCCCGCCGCGAGCGCGACGCGGCCAGAGCAAAGGAATCCTCCTGACGTCGAACGCGGCCTGCGCCGGCAACGGCCGTGTTGCCGAAACAGCGCGCGAAAGCCTCATTCGCGACTGCGCCGGATCAGTCGTCGCCCCGTTTTGCCCAGAGTGCGTCGAAGGCGTTTGAATCGGCGGCCCACATTGCTTCTCAACACCTGCTCCAATCGACTCAGCGCCCGGTCGACCTCGGCCGCCTGTTCGATGCTCAACGGATGCGCCCCGTAACGAACCTGGTAATAGGTTTCGACGATGCGAACAATGCCGGGCGTCAGGTCGCTTTCTCCCGTTTCGGCAGCCAGTTGAGCGCCGACCACTTCGATGAACCGCTGCGGCGTTTGATTGATCGGTCGTTTCATGCCGTAGCGGGCCAAAAGACGTTCGAGGTTGCGATAGAATTCGATCGCGATTCGGTCGGCGTCGGCCCAGCGCTTGGGTCGGAAACCGAACTTTCGGTACAGCCACAAGAGGACGCGATACTTGTTCCGCAACGCCCGCCATAACGTGATCAGTAGTGCCGCAACGATCAACACCGCCGATCCCATGAAGATCAGGCGTCCGCGATTTTGCGACGCGTAATGTATCCACCCGGCGCGAAACCGCGCCCACCATTCGCGGTCGAACGCCGATTTGACTTGCTTGGTTACGGTTTCGGCCAACGGGCGGTAGATGGTTTGCTCTTGGCGGCCCTGGTCCAAATCGGCGATGTAATGCACCCAAAGGTAGTCCAGCCAGTTCAAGGCGCTGCCCATACGCACGAAGATGTTGCGTCGGGCAATCTGCTCGTCGCGGGCGTAGGGAGTCGGATCCAAACGCAGCCAGCCGCCGCGCAAGTACCGGTCGCGGGCGTTTTCTCCACCGGCCAGCAGATACGAAGGAATCTTGTTCGGACCGAGGTAGATTTCGACCCACGCATGGGCGTGTAATTGCCGTACCTGGTAGTACTGGCCGAAACGGTTGAATTCGTCGGTCTTGTATCCGACCACTACGCGGGCGGGAATTCCGCGGCTGCGGAGCATCAACGCGAGTGCCGTCGCGAAGTATTCGCAATGTCCCTGCCGGTGAACGAAGAGGAAGTCTTCGATCGGATCCACCTCGGGATCGCGTTCCGGCGGATTGAGCGTGTAGGCGAACTCGTTCGAATCGCGAAATCGTGAAGTGAAATAGATCGCCAGCCGGTAGTGATCGTCGGGAGGAACCTCCGATTCTTCAGCCCATTGGGCCGCCAGTTCCCGCAGCCGACGCAACCCGAACTGCGTGGGATCCTGCGGCAATTGCATGTGGACCCAAATGTTGAACAGTTCGGTCGAAGGGGTGAGCGCATCCAGGTCTTGTCCGCGAAAGGCGGTCGTTCCCAGCTCGTAGGCGAACCGCTGGTTCGTCAGTTCGCGAGGCCGAAACAACCGTTGTCGCAAGGCGTCGTAATACACGCGCTGTTCTTCGCGGATGTTGAAGCACGGCCAGACGGCGAACAGTTCGGGGCGTTCGCTCGGTTCGATCGTGATTTGCTGAATGGTGAAGGGCTTGTCGGCGTCCGGGCCGATGGGGCCCGATTCGAGGCGACGATACCGGCGTCCGCCGGGGCCGTGATGGGCCCACAGTCCGCGGTAATACTGCGTCAACACCGCGCCGCGCAGATACAACGGGCTGACGGCGCGGAAGGTCTTGTTCGTGTCGGTACGGATGAGTTTCACCCGCATGATCGGCCGCGGATCTTCGATGATTTCGCCCAACTCGCCGAGCCGGACGGTCGGTGAGAACCCGACCATCGACGCGGGCCGCGTCTGATGCCCTCGCCACGGTTCGCCGCCGATGCGGGGAATGATGAAAAACATCGCCAATGTCAGCAGGATCGTGCCGAATCCCAGTCCCAGCATGCGGCGCCACAACGGCCAGCCCAGGCGAACCTCGGCGGCATCGCCGGAAGGAGGTGCCCCGAAGGTGCGCGTCGGCGGTCGCTTTCCGTTGCCTTCCGAAAGTTCACCGGTACTGCGGCAATACTCGTGCACGAACCGCAATTCGGTCTCGTGCATTTGCAGCAGCAGTAACGTGGCGATCCCCGTTCCCAGGTACAGCAGCAGCAAAAGCCCGAACAAGGCCCCTTGAACGAATGCCGCGGCCGAAACGACTTGAAACAGGCTCAGGGCGACCAGGTAGCGGTAGGTTTTCAACGTCTTTCGCCGGAATTGCAGAATGACCTGCAAGTAGACCAGCAAGTTCGCCGCACTGAAGACTTGCAGCGTTCCTTGGAAGGTGAACACCTGCCACACGACGACCGCCAGGGCCGCCAGCATGGCGACGTTGACCAACGTGCGGCTGAGGTAAAGCTTGCCGCCGATATCCGTCCACCACAGCGAGACGATCGACGCCAAGACGGCCAGAACGGGCAGCCACGGGTTTTGCGCACCGATGCCCAACATCGTCGTCGCCAACGCCGCCAAAATCGCAACGGCAATCTGCAACAAACGCTCGATCCGCGTCGTCCGTTCCGGAAACGTCTCGTCGAGATTCGTGTTGTCGGCGGGGACCGCAATGCTTGCCACGGGATGCTACCTGGTTCTTCGAACCGACGTTGAACTCGATCGCAGGAGCCTTTCGGCTACGGTTTCCTTTCGTCGCGGTCGCTCGACACGGCGACCGGCTCGGGCTCTTTCGTTTCGGTCGACGACGTCGATTTCGTTTGCCGTCGTCGCGGATTCGTCTCTTCGCGTATCGGCGAGAAGAATCGGAACACCTCCGATTGGGACGTATCGACGATTCGTAATCGCGGCGCGGGGACGGTGGCGGCCACGCGCTGCATGAGTCGATCGTACGCCTCGCCGACGACCGGCCGGGTGGAAACCACGATCACCTCGCCTGCGGCGAATGCCCCGTTGCCCGCCTTGTTCAGCAATTCGGGCAGTTGCGACCGTTCGGCCGGTTGGATCGTGGCCAGGGTTTCCATCGCCATGCCCAACATGCCGCTGGAGACGGGGCCGCGGATCCACGTCGCCTTGTTGCCGCCCAATCCCAGGGCGATGCCGGCACCGCCGCGCCGACTCAAGCCGTCGATCAAAGTGGCGGTAAGCCCGACGGCGAGTTCTACGGGATCTTTCGTATCCTCCGTGGGACGTTCACCGTCCGCGTCGCTCCAGTGCAAGTCGAGCAGCACGACGACGTCGCGGTTGCGGGGTTTTTCGAATTGGCGGACGACCAATTCGCCGTGCTTGACCGACTGTCGCCAGTGAATGTATCGGGCACTGTCGCCTTGCTGGTATTCACGCACGCCGAAGAAATCTCCCGTGGCCCGATGCGCCCGCGTCTCGCGCCGTGTTCGACCTTCGAAAGCGTGATGACTGGGAAACCAATCGGGACGCAAGGTTCCGATTCGCGGGAAGACGATCACTTCGTCGGGCAACTCGACCGTCCGCACGACGCGGAACAACCCGAAGGGGAAGCGTGTCGAGATGTGCACGGGGCCTACTCGATAGCGTCCTCGCCGCGAAAGTCTCGCTTCGTACGAGAGGGCCTGCCGTTTGCGAGGCGTCAGGTACCGAAACAAGACGGCGCCGCGGACGAGTTCGGGGTCGCCTGCCTCGGGACCGGTGAGAACGTCTTCCACCACTACCGACCACACGCCGCGCAAACGATAGCCGCTCTCGAGGTCGATCCGAACGACGAGCGGATCGCCGACGCACACTTCGCGCGGCAGTCGGCGGCGGACGGAGAGACGCTTCAGATTCGCCCTTGCCGTCCACCAACTCAAAAACAGCGGTCCCGATACCAGGCCGCCGATCAACAGCATCAAGTTGACCTGCCGGATTGTCGCCGCGGCGATCACCGCGCCGGCCAGCACGAGATAGTACCAGCCTACGCGGGTCAGTCGGGTACGCCACGTCGATTTGAGAGTTTTCGGCCGAGCCATGATGAGGATATCCGTTCACCGCCGCAGTGCCGACGAGCGATCGTCTACGGGCTGTCGTCCAATGCGGCGATCAATGAGGAACGGGAATGTCGTCGACCAAACGCTGCACGATCGCCTCGACCGCCTCACGCTGGCCTCCGTGCAGGTATCCGTGTGCGATCACCCGGTGCGCCAACACCGGCACGGCCAATTGTTTGATGTCGTCGGGCACGGCGTAATCTCGGCCGTTCAGCAGCGCCAAGGCCTGCACGGCACGATACAGGGCAAGCGATCCGCGGACACTCACGCCCACCCGCAATTCGTTGCAGTTTCGCGTCGCCTCGACGATGTCCATGATGTATCCGGACAGCGAGTCGTCGACTTTTACGTTGCGGACGAGTTTCTGCAAGTGATGGACTTCTTCGGCACTCAGGACCGGTTCGAGTTTGTCGACCGGTTCGCCGTCACGATGGTCGGAAAACAACCGCCGTTCTTCTTCGCGACCGGGGTACCCGATCGATACACGCAACAAAAATCGGTCGAGCTGACTTTCGGGCAACGGATAGGTTCCTTCGAATTCGACCGGGTTCTGGGTCGCAATGACCAGGAAGGGACGCGGCAGGTCGTAGCTGTTGCCGTCGACCGACACACGACCCTCCGACATCGCTTCGAGCAAGGCGCTTTGGGTTCGCGGCGTCGTGCGGTTGATTTCGTCGGCCAGCACGATGTTCGCAAAGATCGGCCCTTCATGAAACACGAACCGCTGTTCGCGGTTGTCGAACATCGAGCTGCCGGTGACATCGGCCGGCAGCAGATCGGGCGTGAATTGGATGCGCCGGAACTTGCCCGAAACGCTCCGTGCAATCGCCCGGCCCAACAACGTCTTGCCGACACCGGGGACGTCTTCCAACAGCAAATGCTCGCCCGCCAGCAAGGCCAGCAGGCACATGCGGACGACGTCGTCCTTGCCGAGGACGACACGGTTGATGTTTTCGCGCAGCCGCTCGATCTGTTCGACGGCGGCCGGAATAGATTCGTCGTTCATGGAAGCGACCGGCCCTTGATTTCGGGAATTTTTCATTTCACCCTTGACAGAACCGCCAGACCAATCGA
This sequence comes from Thermostilla marina, assembly GCF_054657455.1. Lineage (NCBI taxonomy): Bacteria > Pseudomonadati > Planctomycetota > Planctomycetia > Pirellulales > Thermoguttaceae > Thermostilla > Thermostilla marina. The sequence continues at coordinate 4,749,951 of NZ_BAAHYR010000001.1, forward strand.
TCGGGGTGGTCGTTGAGGGCGAATGGGTCGTCGAGTCGGTTTTCATCGTCTATGGTCTCGCGAATAAGGATGCTACGCAAGTGTACGCCGGAACTCGTGATTGGGCGAATCACCCGATGAGGGGTAATCCACCCCCGTCGTACGACAAATGACTGTCGAGTCGTCAAAGCCGCCCTTGCCGCCGGATGTGGACAACGATTCATTTCGCGTGGTGGTGGGCCCGGTGCCGTGTTTCCCCCAACAAAACCGCTTTGCGGCGCGGGACGACCTTCGAATCGGATAACGAGAGAGCGGGAATCCCCTATAACTGCGACGGCACCCCCCCCGATCGGTTCGAGAAACGATCGGGACAGGACAGCTCGTTAGTTTTCGTTTCGGCTTTCCGTCGCGGGCAAATGCGCGGCGCTCCCAATGAACCCAACCCGGTGCCACGGCGCAAGGTTACGACTGATCGCAATTTTGCCGAATATTCGGTGTCGGAGGGCGAATCTTCGGCATAGGAACCGCAATGCGGCCGTGAAACGCGTCCTCATTTCGGCAACTTCGGCGAACTGCTCTCGATGTGTTGCTCACTACCGCAACGAGGAGTTCGCCTAGGACTTCCGGCACCATCGCCGTTATAATGGGGAGACAGGGCAGAAAACGTCGTGACAACACGTGCGGCCGTGGGGTCCTTGGAGTTCGCAGCACGGCCCGGCGTCTCATCGGTCTACTTTTCTTGAACGTATAGGACACGATTGTTCGGCGATCGCGGCAAACTGCCGACGCGCGAGAGCGATCGCGTGGTCGCGGCGGGTTCGGCGATCGAACGGACTTAAATCCCGGCAGGCATGACTCGGCTAAACGAATCGAGCACCGAATTAGACGGGCCGAGTTCGGATTCGTCGGTCGAAGCACCGAGCGAAATCTGGCTCGACGGCGGCGTGCTGGCGTGCGCCTGCCCCGAATGCGGTGCGCCGATGTCGATCCGGCTTTGGTTGGCGTTGGCCGATTGCTTTCGCTGCGGGACGAGTGTCGAGCTGACCGAAGAGCAAGAAGAATACGCTCGTCGTTTGCTCGACGATTGGCAAAAGCGACAGGCCGCCGAGATCGAAGGGGCCTCGCGAATTCGCTCGACGATGCGTCGCGGTCCGGCGGGCAACGGGAGCGCGCCGGTCGCAGCCCCGCAACCGGCACCGGCACCGCATGTTCCCGAAAGGCGGCTGCGAAAACGCCGCGAATCGCCCTGGAGCGATCCGGTCGAAGAATCGCCGCCGGTGTCGCGAGCCGACGTGCTGCGGCATGTTCTGCATCCCGCCCGGTGGCGAAGTCTCGGCGAGGCGATCCTGACCGACTTGCCTGCCTGGCTGATCAGCCTGATCGTCCACTTGATTTTCATTCTATTATTGGGCCTGTTGAACATCGCGTACGAGCCGCCGCCTCCGAGCATCACGTTGTCGACGTCGATCAATTATCGTGATACACCCGGTGAAGAGGGGTTGCTGGAAGAACGTCTGGCGGAGCCGTTCGAATTCGAAGATGCCGGCGATTTCGAACCGATGGATTTGGTCGAAGAGTTCGCCCCCGGCGCGGCCGAGGTCAATCTGTCGGGTATCTCCGACATCATCCCGCAGGTTCCCGACGATACCGAAATGGCCCTCGACGTGCCCGAGCCGTCGCAGGAACCGGCTCAAATCGGGTACATGTTCGCCGGGCGAGATCCTCGCGTCCGCTCGCGATTATTGAACGAGCAAGGGGGAACGAACGCGACCGAAGCGGCCGTCGCCCGCGGCCTGCGATGGCTCGCCCGTCATCAAAATGCCGACGGAAGCTGGAGTCTCGACAAGTTCCATATGGCTCCCGGGGCAAGCGGTTCGGAAACCGGCCAAGGCCAGAAAAGCGATACCGCCGGCACGGCGCTTGCCTTGATGGCCTTCTTGGGGGCCGGGCAGACGCACGCCCAAGGCGATTACCGTTTCGTCGTGCTGCGCGGATTGAATTGGCTGGTGACGCACCAAGGCAAAGACGGCGACTTGCGAGGCGAAGGCATCGGCGACATGTATGCCCACGGCCAGGCCACGATCGTCTTGTGCGAAGCGTACGCCCTGACCGGCGACAAGCAACTTCGCGAACCGGCGCAGAAGGCCGTCGATTTCATCATCAAGGCCCAACACAAGAACGGGGGTTGGCGATACAACCCGGGCCAGGCGGGCGACACGAGCGTGTTGGGATGGCAATTGATGGCCTTGCGCAGCGCCCGCATGGCGTATTTGCGCGTTCCCGATTCGGTGTTCGAAGGGGCTGCGCGATTTCTCGATTCGGCGCAGACCGACAAGTACGGCGGTCGTTATTCGTACTTGCCGGGCAGTTCACCGACCATGACGATGACCGCCGAAGGGTTGCTCTGCCGCCAATACCTGGGCTGGCCTCGCGACCATCGCGGCCTGAAAGTGGGAGTCTACTACCTGCTGAGTAACCACATGCCGCCCGCCGAATTCGATCGGTCGGAGCCCTGGTTCTATTACATGTATTACGCCAGCCAGGTCATGCACCACATGGGCGGCGACGTGTGGAAACGCTGGAACCCGGCCATGCAGCGACTGTTGTTGAGCACGCAGCGGACGGACGGTCCCGACGCCGGAAGCTGGGACCCGATCGAGCGGTTCGGCAACCAGGGAGGACGCATCTACTCGACCGCCTTGGCCGTCTGCACGCTCGAAGTCTATTACCGGCACATGCCGCTGTACGATTCGAGCCCCGCGATCTACCTGCGCGATGCGTTGGACGAAGACACCGCCGAGTGAGGCTCCTCCGGGGAGCACGCGACGGTCTTCGATGTGTCACGTAAGCACGGGACACACGTCGAACCATTGACGGCCTTCCTGCGCCATCCACTTGTTCGCGATCGGGGGGCCCCAGCCGCCTTCTTCGTACAATTCCAGGTGCGGCGGTCCGCCCGCGTCCCACGCTTGCTGAATCGGATCGATGATTCCCCATGCCAGTTCGACTTCGTCGGAGCGGGCGAACAAGCTCGCGTCGCCGGTGATCGCATCGAGCAACAAACGCTCGTACGCCTTGGGCATTTCTCCGGCGAATTTCTCTTGAAAGTTGAAGTCGAGGTCGGTCAGCCGCAACTTCATGCCCGCGTCGGGGACTTTCGTTTGGAAATGCAATTGAATGCCCTCGGCCGGTTGGATTTGCAGCACCAACCGGTTCGATTCGTGCAAGCGGCTGCCTTCTTCTTCGAACATCATGTGCGGCGGTCTGCGGAACTGGATCACGACCTGGGTCGTGCGGCACGACATCGCCTTCCCCGACCGCAAGTAGAACGGTACCCCCTGCCACCGCCAATTGTCGACGTACAACTTGACCACACCGTAGGTTGCAGTTTGGCTGTCGGGAGGAACGCCGGGTTCGTCGCGGTACTTGCGATACTGTCCGCGCAGCGTGTGCGAGGCGATCCGTTCGGCATCCAGCGGCCGAATCGCCCGCAGCACCTTCACCTTTTCGTCACGAATCGCATCGGCATCGAGTCGCGACGGCGGCTCCATGGCCGTCAACGTGAGCAATTGCATGAGGTGATTCTGGAACATGTCGCGGAGGATGCCCGCGGTCTCGTAGAACTCGGCCCGGTAACCGACGGTGACCGATTCGGCGGCGGTGATCTGCACGTGGTCGACGTAGTTGCGATTCCAGATCGGCTCGAAAATCGTGTTGGCGAATCGCAACACGAGAACGTTCGCGACCGTCTCTTTGCCCAGGTAGTGATCGATGCGGTAAACCTGATGTTCGGCGAATACGCGGTGAATCGCATCGTTGAGCGCCCGGGCACCGGCCAGGTCGCGGCCGAAGGGCTTTTCGACGACCAGACGTCGCGGTGCTTGTTCTTCGACCGCCAGGCCCGTCGCTCCCAGGTGCGCAACCGCGGGTTCGTAGAACTTCGGGGCCGTCGACAGGTAGTATACGCGGACGGCCGGTCTGCCGCCTTCCACTTCGTCGAGAAACGCTTTCAAGCGGTGGAAGTCGTCGACGTTCGTGATGTCGCCGGGAAGATAATACACTGCCGGACAAAAGGCGTCCCATGTCGCCTGGTCGAACTTGTCGCCTAGGAATTCCTTGGCGTGCTCGGCAAGTTTGTCGCGCCACGCTTGATGCTCGAACGGCGTGCGCGAAAAACCGACGATGCGCGTCTGCTCGGGCAACCGCTTCTTGCGGAACAGCTCGTACAGGGCGGGAATCAGCTTGCGGCGCGTCAGGTCGCCCGATGCTCCGAAGATGACGATCGTGTTCGACATCGGCTCCGTCTCCTCCGTGGCGGTCTCGTCGTTCGGTCGAAAACCCGTTCGACCGTCGATTTCCAATGGACGTGCTCCGAGGGATGTTCGTTACACGAAAAGGATGACGATCGCCTCGCGTCGGTGATTACTCGGCGGTGTTCGGCGGCGTATCCGGCATTTCCATCAAGATTTCGGCATGGGCGGCGACGCCTTCGGGCGAGGCGAGCGCTTCGGCTTTCAATCCGCGAAACCAAGTCAATGGAGGCGTCAAGAATCCTTGGGGGGCCTTGGCAGAGAGAAAACCGTCGCCCTCTCCCGGCCGCAGTGCCGTCGAGGTCCATCGGCCGATTCCGAATTCGTCTTGCCGGTACTCGTACTCGCCGCCCAAGGGACAGCGCAGTTCGACGTCGAGCAACATCTCGGCCAGCGTCTTGCAGTCTTCGCCGGGTACATGAAGCTGCTGTTCGAGCGAATGCAACAGACGAATGTTGCCCAGCGAGGTGCGGCGCGTCCGCCAGTACACGAAATCGTTGACCAAGGGAGTGATGCGGGCCTGGGCGATGTTGCCGATCTCGATGCGGCCATGCACTTCGTGGTCGGTTTCTTCGTAACGCAATTGCGACGTCGCATGGGCCAGCACCTCGGGCTGGAAGGAAAAGACGGTCGCCCCCTGCATCTCACGGCGCCACAGGCCGAACAATCCGACCGTGTAGCCATTTTCGTCCGGCGGACGACTGAACCATCGGTTCATTTGTCCCAGCCATCCCACCTCGCCGGTTGTGCCCAGATAGCCGACGAAGATGTCCCGCAGACGCCCCGTAGGAACGATCTTGCCCTGTTCGATTTCGAGCGGAGGCGTCATGTCCATCAAGCCGCCGAACAGGCGCCCTCGATTCAAAATCACCTCGAACTGGGCGATGTTTCCTTCGATCGGCGCCAGGCGGAAACGGTCGGCCGGCCCCAGTTTTTCCATGACCTGCCGATAGTTTTCTTTGGCGAAGGGGGTGATGCGGGCGTCGACGATCAAACGCACCGGCCCTTCTTTCGGTTCGTCGCGGGCAAGGGCGACGGTGATCGGATCAAGCCGTTGCCACTCGCGCGCATAATGCGAGAGAAACCGCGCGTAGATCTCGCGCTCGTGCGGAGTGATCCGTTCGACGGGGACATCGGCGATCGGGACGAAGGCCCCGCGCGCACCGCGGACCGAGTCGACGACGTCGCCCGTCTTGCTGAGAACGGTTCGGCTGCCGTCGGGACGCGGTCCGAAGTCCTTGGGCAGCCATCCGCCTTGTTTCAGGTCTTCGATCGTGGTGATGTCGTGGCCTTCGGAGGCGGCCGCCAGCAACGCCAGTTGGAGCATGTCCATGTCGGCCAGCGCCTGCAAACGGCGTTCGGTTTCGATGCGGTATGCCGGGCCGGTCAACCCTTGCAGGAACGGCCGCGACAGATACACGAAGGCGGTGTCGTCGCGCGCGACGGGGAAGAGCTTGCGGGCATGGCGGAACTCGGACAGTCCCGCCAACGCCCCTTTACCCGCTCCGGCTTCGAAAAACCGTTCGACGATCGTCCGACTGGTCGTCACCAGGTGAAAATTGCCGTCGGAGGCGAGATACGAGCGGATCCGCCCGTCCGGGGAATGCAGGTACGAAACTTCATGTCCGGCGATCTGAATCTTTTCGTCGACCGCTTCACCCCGCTTCACCCGTTCGGCCCGGCGATTGAGCAAGTCGGAAAGAAACAGCGGTCCGTTGTTCACCTGGAACAACAGCCCGAACGACGGGCCTTCCTGAAAATACAAGTCGCGGCCGATCATGGCCACATCGGCGACGATCGCTCCGCCGAACATGCGGGCCAGCGCGCTTTGCTTGACGACCAATTGTTGCTCGATCTTTTCCTTGACGCCGTAATTCAGCGATCGTAGGGCCACGAGGTTTTGGAAATCGCCGCCCCAGCGGGCCATTGTATCTTGTAGCCAAAGAAAATTTTCGAAGCTGCCGAAACGAATGTAGAAACATTCCTGCGGTACGTGCTCGGCGATCGGCTCGACCTCGACCTTTTCGGCCTCGGGAATTTCGACAGGGGCCGATTCGTCCCACGGCTCGGGCAACGGCTGATCGGCCGTCTGCCGATAGGCGTCGCCGTGGAAAAAACGGTCGCGGATCATGTCCAACCGCAACGGCTCGCTGCTGAGCGCCAGTCCCAGTTTCGAGCGAAACCATTCTTCCCACGAGTCGTCTTCGGCGGCAGGCGGTTTCAGTCCGAAGCGGTAGGCCAGCATCGACCTCAGGTACACGTCGACGAACGGCGGATAGTCGGATTGCGATTTCTGACCGGCGTATTTTCCCCACCAAGCATCCAGCAACCGCATGTAACCGCGGGGATCGGTTCGGGGCTGAACGACGACCGCCACGGGCTGCCTGCCGACGAGCGTGATCTGCAAGGGAGTCTGTCCGCGAAACAAAAAATAGACGGTCCCCGGCGGTGCCGCGCCGACCAAATCGGCGAAGAATCCGCCCAACGGCGGACCGGCGACGACCGGATACAGCACCCGATCGTCTTTTTCCTCGATCAACACACCTTGGACGCCGAGTCCTTCGGGGACGAAACGGGCATCGGCGGGAAAGTCGATTTTCGCCACGCCGAAGGGGTTACCCAGGTAGGCTTCGCCCCGGATCTGACCGTTCACCGGGCCGGTCGAAACAACCGCCGCGAGATACACCACCAGGCACGCGAGCAATCGCGTACCCGTCCATCCGTGTCGGCAATACATGGCAAGCTCCAAAAAATCGGCGAAAAAGCGGCCAATCGAAGGGATCTTTGAAGAAAGAGTCGCCAAGATAAAGGTACCCTTTGCCCTTTCGGCGGACAACTACACCTTTCCCCGACGAAGGCCGACGACAGGTGACGGAGCCTTTCGCCCACACCGACGATCGTCGCCGGCGATGGTTCATCGATGAGGATGCCCGAATGTGGACCGACGCACTTCGTTATTGGTTGCCGCGGTTTGTAGGTTCACTGTACGCCGTTTTTCTGGCATTGTTTGCGACGGACGTCTTCGGCAGCGGCCGGCCGTTCGGCGAGACCGTCTTGGCCTTCGCGATTCATTTGATTCCGGCGGCGATTGCCGCAGGGATACTCGCGACGGCGTGGCTACGGCCGAGGGTCGGTGCGTGCTTGTATTGGCTCGCAGCGGCAGGGTACGTGGGACTGACGTTCGATCAAGGCGACGTCGTCGCCTGGTTGCTGATCGCCGGACCGCCGGTATTGGCCGGGCTGTTGTTTTGGGCATCGCCCGCACGGAAGGGGGCTTGTTCCAAGCCGGACGGCGGTTGACATGATCGCCGAGGGTCAGCCTTCGAAGTCGTCGATTTCTTTGACCCAGCGTTCCAGATCGCTGAGCGGTGTGATCCATTCTTCCGATTCGGCTTCGGGGTCGGTCGGCTTTTGTTCCCGCAACGCGGCGGCCCGCTCTTCGGCGGCCGTACTCGGATCGAGCCGTCGGTCGCCGTCGTTTACACTACGGCCCGAGACGGCCGGATCGTCGTGCCGAGGAAAGAGAATCGCACCCGTGGGACACACCCGACTGCACGCGGGACAGCCCGGCCGGCACTCGTCGGGCATCGCCACGAAGATCCGTGAATTCTCGTCGAGATCGTATACGCCGAACAAGCAGAAATTCAGGCACTCGTAGCAGTCGGTGCAACGTTCGAAATCGACGACCGGATACCAACGTTCGGACACGGCCTCGTCGCGTTCGATCTCGACGGCGCCCACTGCATCATCGCCGACGGCGTCGAGATCACCGATCCACCGTCGTACCGCCGTCGTCAATCGCTCGATTCGGGGTTCCGGCGGCACGGTGATACAGCGAATTTCCGGTGCATCCTCAGGCCGCGTGCGTTTGCGATCGTTCGTCAGCGGAATGCCGTCGATTCCCAGGTAATACCGCGCGTCGATTCCGCGGGCACGAAGCAACCAGTAGATCGCCCGCGGTGCCAAGTGCGAAACGATGCCGATCGGTCGCGTTTCGCGGGCCAACTGCGCGAAAAGTGGATGGGTGTCGGGAAGATCGTACAGCGACGGAATGCGAGACACGTCGACGCCGTCGATTTCGCCCAACTCTTGCGCAATGCGGTCGAGCGCCTTTCCGGCGGCGAGCGAGCGGGAGTCGGACGATATCAACATCAACACGCGGGCCATGACGACCGGTCGCAAAAGGGGCGAAGGAGTGTGACGAAGTCGGTGTCGATCCAATCGCATTCCAGTGTAACGGCAAGTATACCCTGGTGCGAACACCCCGGCGAGGGTGAGCCTGGAACCTGATTGACCAGTGAATCGGTGAAGTTTTTTCTCGATTACAGGTCGAAGATGATCTCGGCCCGCCAGCCTTCCGCTGTGCGTTCGACGGTAAGGCCGTGATAGGTCACCGCCTTGATTTCCAAGTCGAGTGTATGGCGATCGGCGTCGAACCGTTCCCCTTCGAGCACGCCGTGGAGCTCGCCTTCGTGGAAGGATACGTGAACGCGGCAGGCGAGAAACCGCTCGACATCGAAGACGTACAACACTTCGGCCAGCCAATCGTGCAGCAATTCGGCGTAGTCGGGTTCGCAGGCTTCGCCCGCCGCGGCCGGAAAGGGGAGGACGATGTTCCGCCTTTCCTCAGAACGAACACTTTCGAGGTCCGGGCACAAGAGAGTGTACAAGCCGAGCGTCGCCTCGGCGAACAGGTCCTTGAGGGTATCGGCGGCGACCCGCAATCCGATATCGGCGGTGTGGTCGAAGGTTTCAAACATGATGTGGTTTGCACGTAGGCTTGCGATCACACGGCACAACGGAGGTTCGACGTTCTTGGGGAAGCATCAACGGCCGCTCGGGTTCGCTTCGCGAAACGACAACGTCCATCGCGACGGCGCCTCGGCAGTCGTCGAGGCCGATAGTTCGAGAATTCCTCGCAACAATCGCGTTTCGACCGCCAATCGCAGTCGGCCGTCTCGCCGCAAGAGGACGACGTAGTCGCCCGCGTCGCAGCGCGACACGGCGCCGCGATTGTCGCTGATCGGGCCTTCGTATTCGAGGTAGCGTCTTCGGTGATCGGGCAGACGTTCGACCGGCATGCGCTCGCGTTTCACCCAATCTCGGGGCGGCTCGGAGACGGCAAACGTCCACAGCCGCGTGTGGGTTTCCAGAAGTAAGTCCCAATGCAGGCCGCGGGGCGCATCGTGTTTCAAGACAACCAATCGCGGCATGACGGCATCACGCAAAGCAGGAAGAAGTCCGCCGTCTCGGTGCTCGGCGGCGATTCGCTCAGGGGGCCCCGACGACGGTCGTCGTGACCTGTCGGACGACCGGAGACAGTCCGGCGGCTTGGACCTCGGCCGAGACGACCGCCTCACCCGGCGATTCGGCCGACATGACGACATTGTACTCGACCTGTTCGCCGGGGCCGAGGGTCGACATCGGTTGAAAGATGATCGACTGAGCCGAACTGCGGCCGTCCAAGGCGGTCGGTCCGCGGCTTTGAACCCGATCGAGACGGAGCGAGGGCGAACTTTCGACCTTCAAGACGACATCGTTCGCCGCGGTCGAGCCTTGGTTGATCACCTTGAAGACGACTTGTTTCGTGCGACCGACGGCAATCGGGTTGTACCGATCGACCACCGACAGCAGGAGCGGATCGGCCGATCCGCCCGGTGCCGCAGGCGGCATGGTCGGTGAGTCGCTCGCCCCGGTCGGCGAGGCCGGAACACCGGTGTTGCCCTCCGGCAAAGGAGTTTCGGTGCCGGGTGGAAGCGTGCCGGGAAAGCCGATCGGTTCGACGCGGGTGCAGGCCGTTCGTTCGAGTTCTCGCCCGTCGGGAATCGAGATTTTGACGTTCACACAGGCCTGCTCTTTGACCTGCGTCGCCTTGCAGTTGAGCGTAAGACGCACGCCTTTGTTCGGTTCGAGATCGACCACCCATTGCAAGGCATTGCCGACGAACGTGTAACCGCTGCTGCCGTGCGTCGGTTCGAGGGTTTCATCGTAGTCGATCAGCACGCGCACGCCCTCCAGCGAGGTCGTGCCGCGATTGATGATTTCGACCTGGTAGCGGGCCGACTCGCCCAAGCGCACGTTCGGGCTGCCGGTGAAGGTGACATCGACAGGCGCCGGTCCCGGCGGCTGCACGGCGGAAGTGCCGGAGCCGGTTTCCGGCGGCATCGCTCCGGCGTTCGTTCCCGGCAACGGCGGCAAAGTGCCGGCAGACGCTCCGGTCGACGTTTCGCCGGGCGTCGACGGTCCTCCCTCGCCGACAGCACCCGTTCCCGACCCGCCGAGCGGCGGTGTCGTCGGAACGCTTGGGGTAGAAGAACCCGGCGGGGGCGACGTTCCGGGTGAAATTCCGATTCCGCCTTCCAGCGGGCTCGTGCCGGGGTTGCTGGTTGCACCGGGCTGCGGCGTCGGCGGTGCGGCGCCGGTCGCACTCGGTGTCGGTTGGGCAGGTTGCGGCGCCGCCGAGGCCGTCAGGCACATCTGGCGGCTTGCCGCGGCTTGTCCGTCGGAAAAGATCGTGACCGTGTGGCACCAGCTTCCCGCTTCGACCACGCGGAACGTGATGCTGATGCGTTTTGTCTCGCCCGGATTCACGCCGCCGGGTAAGGCGCGTTCGATGCCGCCGACCGCCGCCGGATGCTGCAAGCCGCGATCGAACGTATCGCGAACGACGATGTTCGGCGCGGCAACCTGTCCGCGATTGATCAGTTCGACGATGTAGGTGACCTCTTGACCGACGGTTGCCTGGTCGGGGCCGCGAACGACCAGTTCGAGTTGCGACGTGCCGACGGTCGTGTTGGTGCAGTTTTGCGCCGAGAGTCCGCCGTCGGCGGTGGCCTGGGCGCAGCACGACAGCGCGCCGGTATTGGGGAACGAGTAGGTCACCTGGAAGTTTCGCGTTTCGTGCGCTGAAAGGGTTCCGACCTGCCATTGCAATTGGGTGCCGGAATTGACGGCCGGAGGACTCGACGCCTGGAACATCGCCCCCTGCATGACCGGATGGGTGAGCACGACGTTTTGGGCGGGCAGATCGCCGGGATTCGATACCTCGATCGTGTACGTGCCGCTGCCGCCGCGTCCGACGACGCCCGGTCCCGTGACGCGAACGCTCAATTGCGGCGCCGACCAGGTGACCATCGTCGAACCGCAACCGATATTCAATTGTTTTCCGCCCGCCCCGGGGGCGTCGCCGGGACGGATGATTTGAATGCGAACCTGCGTCGTGCCTCCGAGGGCTTGCGTCTGGTAGACATCCACGGTCGCCTGGCCCATCGAGTCGACGGGCACTTCGGCGACCTGGCCGCCCGAAGGCCCGAACGCCGCCGCAGCGCCGCCGGTGATTTCGTACCGCACCTTCCAGCCCGAACAGGGGCTGCCGTCGCTGCGATGGGTGACCTTGGTCGTCAGCGTTCCGCGTCCTCCGGCCGGCAGAATGACCGGCGAAGGGAACATCCATTCGGCATCGACCCAATGAATGACGGCCGTTTGCACGCGGCGCTGCCAGTCTTGAACGCAGGGAGCGTACGCGCTGACGACGCTCGTTCCTTCGACGTGTGAAGTGACCGTCACCCACGCTTGACCGGGACGAATATAGACGTCGTCGTCGGGCGAAACGGTGCCGCGCGTGAGTTGGAGATACTTGCGGACGGAACTGGTGACGACGAACCGGTCGGTGATCTTACGCGGACGCGTAAAGTCGCCCACCAGATAATCGGTCAAACCGGCTTTGGCAAAATCGACGAACTCGCCGACACTTTCCGGCGGGATCGTCCACTCGACCCGCTGGTTCGTGACCATGTAGTCGTCTTTACCGACGACGCTGGCGATCAAAACGACTTCACTGCCGACCGGCATCGCCGTTTCGGCCGGCGTGACGACCAGATCGGAACATAGCGAGCCGCGCGAAGGGACCGCGCGATACGGACCGGGGTCGATCACTGCGTTCGCCGGTGAGCCGGGTTCGACGGGCGTATTGGCCGGGATGAACAGTCGTTCGCCGGTGGGGTCGATGCGGTAGCCCAGGCATCCGACCAGCGTCGTCGCGCAGACGCCAAGCGTCGCCGCAATCGCAACTAGTCGGTTAAAACGGCCGGTGTATTCCCGTCCGTCCATGGATGGGCCCCCGCCATAGGAAAAGTCGTCAATCCGTTCACCGGGGAAAACCGAGGCGCAGAGGGATCCGCCAAGCGTCTCGGCATCGCAGGCATGATAGCGAACCGACGTCGATCCACAAAGGCCAATTTGGGGGTTTTGGGAAGAAAACGAGGTTTCGTCGGTCTCGGCAAGATCCGGCGGGCTTCAAAGAACGCCCCGCAGCGGTTGGTGCGTTCGCTCGGCCGATTTCCTTCGCCCTTGGGGATTTGCTATGATAAGAGCGGTCCGCGTGGGCGGAAGACCGGATAGCAGCTTTTTCACTTTGCAAGGAATCCGACGATGCGTACGTTCTGTCTTTCACTCGGTGTGCTTTTGTGCCTGGGACTATTCACACTGGGGTGTCAAAGGCCGGCCGAACCGGCGGGTGGAACAACCGATGCGGCCGAAGAATCGACGGCCACACCGCATGATGCTTCCGGTGCTGCAAGTACCGATGAAACGGCGGCCCCGGCCGATGTTCAAGACAGCACCTCGAACGCCGACGAAACCGGCATGAGTTTTCCGGCAGCCGCCACGGAAAGCGCTGCGGATGATGCGGCTTCCGATGACGAAGAAGGCGAAGTGCGACTGGAACGTGTTTTCGGCGTGTTCGGAAAAGCGGCGGTCGAAACGGCGGAAACGGCGGGAGGAAGCTTGGGCATTCCGGCGCCTCCCAGTGGAGACGGGGGATATCCGGCAGATGCACCGCCCGCCCCGGCGTTCAATCCGTAAACGCAACATAAGAAGGCAAGAATCGGACGGATACCCGCGCGCCGTGTGCTACGCGGCGCGTTCTTGTTTGCGCGTCACGCGGGGGCCGACCGTCACGCTCATCGGCAAGAGGGGCGTCGCGGTACACACCCATTGCGGCAGGGGAACGTTCGCACGCGACTGATCGGGAAGCGACCAAATGCCGCGCTTGGCGGCGCGGGCTTCGGCCTCGGCGCGGCGAAGGCGTTCTTTGACGGCTTCCGAAAACGTGTACCGGTCTTCGACGGTCGCCAAACCTGCCCGCACGATCAGTTCCGAAAGCAATCGCTCGCCGTCGTCTTCGGCGATCCACACGTGGGCCAACGTGCGGCCGAATTTGTCGGTGCGTGGGCCGTCGTATTCCAGCCGCACGATCATCTGCGACGCGGCTAGTTGCTCTTTGACGAATCGGGTTGCTTCGGGGCCGAAGGGTTCGACGGGCCGGTTCGGCGCCACCGTCTCGGGGGTGTCGATACCGATCAACCGCACGCGCGTCCCGTCGGCCAGCAGAAGCGTGTCACCGTCGACCACTCGCTCGACGACGGCGTAGTCGGGGTCACTGCGGGTTTCGATTCGAGAAATACGCTGCCATCGCATCCAGAGGGTGACGGCGACGAGAATTACGACCAGCAGCGTCATCCCCTTCGGGGTATCGAGGGGGATCTTGCGACGAGACATCCGGATGCGCATCGGGTTCCTTCCTCACGGCATACGATGACGGAAACCGGCCCACAGCCGGGAACGGCATCGTGTTCGGCGTATGGTGCGAATCCCTTCTTCCCGCCGCTGCGGATCGCGTTCAGTTTTGACTGAAGTCCAAGATCTTGCTCGAATCTCGTCCTAGCGGGTTGCGGAGAAAACGCTTGCGGCACTCGGGGCAAAGATCGAAACGGAAGTTTTGGACGGCCGGTTCGAAGATGCCGTCCCGCTCGTCGGCCTCCAGGCGGCAGAGCAGTTCCTGTATTTCTTCCAGGTGGTCGCGATCATCGTCCTCATCGTCGACCGTCGGATCGAAGGCGGCGGAGACCTCGATCTTGACGACGTATCGGCATTCGAGATCGGGATCGATTTCCCGCCTACAAAGGTCGCACGAGTAACGAATCATCGGCCCGCTCTCCCGGTGACGCCGTTACCGACGTCACGCAGATCGAAAATACGAATGAGGACACACCCAACAAATCCATCGTAACGGGAGCGAGCGAAGCATCGCAAGAGAAACGCGACCGAAAAGCAAGTCGTCGCGCAGGCATTCTTTCGTGCAACTCTTGACAACCGGAAAACTCGCTGATCCGGAAACGACGAACGATCAGCGCGCCTGCGGCGGAAAGCGCAAGGCCTTCATCCATTCTTCGAGAACCCACCCGACCTTCGCCATGCTCAAGGCGGAACAATTCGCCGGGACATCGGCCTGTGTGTGCCACGGCGGGTAATCGAAGTCGATCACGTCACAGGCGGGGATGCCGCCGATGTTGTGCAGCGCCAAATGATCGTCGCGCACTTCGTGCTTTTTGCGAGGAATGAATTCGCGAACCTGCAATCGCGCCGCCGTCGCCCAAATGTCTTCCGAGATCCAGCGTGAATCTCGCCACCAGACGCTGTTCCGCTCGTAGTACAGTTGCAGGTCTTTGTCGGAAACCATGTCGAGCAACACGGCCGCGCGATAACGGTAGTTGCGGCGCCCTTCCCGATACTTCCGCGAGAAGTATTCCGAGCCCCAAAAGTACTTGTCGTAGGGGCTGAAGATGAACTCTTCTCCGTCGAAGAAGACGAAATCGACACCGTAATCGAGTTTCATATCGGGAATGCGATTGCCCAGTTCCATCAAGATGGCGACGCCGCCTGCGTTGTCGTTCGCGCCGACGAACGTTCCCCGCGGATTCTTCGGATCGAGCATCGGAAACGGCAGCGTATCGTAGTGCGCGGCCAGCAACAGACGCTCGTTGCTTTCGGGATGCCAGCGGACGATGAGATTCGTCATCTTGACGCGGCGGCGTTCCCGCGGATGCGGTACGTAGAACTCTTGGCGTTCGACTTTTGCCCCCAACGCCTCGAAGTGTTTGATCAGGTATTCCTGTTGCCTGGCCATGCCGGGCGAATCGCTGGGCCGAGGACCGATCGCACAGAGCGCTTCGAGGTAGCCGAAGGCCCGCCTGCCGTCGAAGGGAATCTGATCGAGCGTCAGGTCGGAGACGTACTGCCCGGCCGAAGAATTGCCGCCGGCGTACCACCACGTTCCGACGGCCGCTCCGGCGACCAGCAACACACCGATCGTCCCGTAGACCCAACGTCCGAATCGCGGCGGCACGTCGGCCGATGCGTTTTGGGGTGCGGGCGCGTCTTTCGGTTGGCGTGCAGCACGGCGGCGCTCGGGCCGACGTTTCGTTTTCGAGGAGGTTTTCCGGTGGGCGGCCGTCATGCGATCGTCTCCGCTGGATCGTCGCGGCGAAAACCGCGACGGGGGTTCTTTTCTTTACAAGCACACGCCGAGCCCGCATCGCTTTTCATCATCTTACCCCCATGCGCAGGAAACGGACAACGCGAATCGGGGCGAATGAGAGGCGGTCCCGCGGAACAGTTGATGCACCCGGCGCGCACCGAGACGCATCGTCGGCGTTTTTTCGGGCGAAAAAGGCGGTCGTCAGAGTGTGCCTTCTTCGACTTCGGGAACGGCGCCCTCGGGCACCATCGTCAATCCGTCGGAGGCCCGCAGCGTCACTTTGTAACGCACCCCTTCACGGACTTTCAGGTAGACGACTTGCCCGTGTGCGGCACGAATGCCCGCATCGCGAGACTTTTCGACGTCGGCTGCGTATTCCCAGAACTTCGACCACAATTCGCGCTCGAACGGCGACATCGGGTTGCCTGTCGCGTAGGCTGCGGGGCGATCGCCCTCGGGGTCGAGGCGAAATCCTTCGGCCGGGGCCTGCTTTTCGCCGTACACGCGCTGGAACAGGCACAAACTGGTCGCCCGCAACGGGTCGCCTTCTTCGACGAAATGGTCGTCGAATTTGATTACCAGCGCATCCAGAAACACCTTGTCGCCCTCGACGGTGAATGTGCGCGATTCGGCCAGGGGCTTGCCGCTGTCGTCGACCTCGACGAACCGGAACTCGGTGCGGACGATATTACCCTGATCGTCGCGATCCTGATCGAGAACATCCACAAACGCCACCCGGCGATCGACCTTCAACAACTTGACCGCGGTTGCCAGACGCTTGATTTCCTTTTCTTTCTCCCGGAGATCTTGTTGCAGATCGGCGACGGTGCGGTTCAGCTCTTCAATGGCGACGAGCTTGCTGCTCAATTCGCGCCGGAGATCGGCCAGTTCTTGCTTGCGTTCGTTGAGTTCCTTCCGCAGATCGTCGGAAGCCTGCTTCTCGGCGTAGTAGTTCGAATAGACCCACCAGCCGCCTGCGGCCACGGCGCCCAAAACGACGACCGTCAACACCAGGCCGAGGAAGGCATTGATCGCTTGCAGGAATTTCGTCACGGCCGTTTCTCCTGGGAATCGGGCGGCGCTCGGTGCGTGCCGGACGGCAACCACCGGGCAGCTTGCCGCCGATCGTGGTGCTATTTACGGCACATTCCGCCGAATCGATACAATCGCGGCAATGCGCCCAGCGTAACAAGTCCTCTACCCATTTGTAGCACACCACAGGGGGAAGGAAACCCAAAAAACGCGACCGGCCGTGAGGCGGTACGGCTCTCCCCTCTTGCCGGGAACGCGAGGTTATTCACTTTCTGCCAAGAACCGTTCGCCGCCGGAAGCAATTTCTTGCGCCAATGCTTCCCAATCGGTGTCGGCCGAGACGGGCACGAACCGGCATTCCGACAGGCTGCGAAACCACGTGCGTTGGCGCTTGGCGAACTGGCGGGTGTGGCGGATCGTCCATTCGCGGCAGCGGTCGAGATCGAACCTTCCCGCCAGGTGATCGAGAACTTCGCGGTATCCGATCGCTTGCGAGGCCGTGGGGCCCAGCGGATGCGCCCCCGCTTGAATGCGGGCGACCTCGTCGACGAGCCCTTCGGCAAACATGCGATCGACGCGACGGGCGATCCGTTCGGCCAGCTCGTCGCGATTCCAGTCCAACACGAATACGCGACATTCCCGAGTCGGAACGGGCCGGTCGAACTCCCGTTGCAGCGCGCTGATGGGGCGGCCCGTCAAGCGATACACTTCCAACGCACGGATGATTCGCTTCG
This sequence comes from Thermostilla marina, assembly GCF_054657455.1. Classification (NCBI taxonomy): domain Bacteria; kingdom Pseudomonadati; phylum Planctomycetota; class Planctomycetia; order Pirellulales; family Thermoguttaceae; genus Thermostilla; species Thermostilla marina. The sequence goes on from NZ_BAAHYR010000001.1 coordinate 4,767,323, forward strand.
TGTCGTTCGGATGCAGGCGCGCCGCCGATTCGGGGTCGACCTTCGCCAACTCGGCGTGAAGCCGGCCGGGCAGTTGCGATTCCGCCTGCCTGCGCAATTCTTCACGCAACGCCGGATCGGCCGGAGGGCCTTCGAAGATGCCTCGCAACAACGCCTTCAAATACAACGGCGTTCCGCCCACGAAGATGGGCGTCTTGCCCCGCGCAAGCACGTCGGCGACGGCGGCCGCGGCGTCGTCGAGATAGCGGGCGAGGCTGTAGGCTTCGTCGGGCCACACCAAGTCGATCAGGTGATGCGGCACGCGGTCGCGCTGCTGCGCGTCGGGCTTTGCCGTTCCGATATCCATCAGGCGATAGACGCTCATCGAATCGAGCGAAAGAATCTCGCCGTCGAGCCGTTCGGCCAGCAACAGTCCCAGCTCGGTCTTGCCCGAGGCGGTGGCGCCCGAGAGGATCCAACAGCGGTCCAAGGGAATGCGCGAAGCCATCTCGTTGAAGTCGAATCGCGTTTCGAGTGCGGAACACCGGTGTTGCCTTCGACCGGGGGTGTCGAGGTGACCCGTCAGGCGGGATCGCCGAAAGGAACGAGTCGCCGTCCCCGTCGGTAGATCGCCTGCAATTCACCCCCATCGAGAATTGCATCATACCACGTGTCGGCCCGGTCCGAGACCCTATCGCCGTCGCCTTCGACGCGCCACACGAGGAAATCGGCCTGCGCCCCGACGGCCGGAAAAAGCGGCCCGTGTGAAAGGGTCCGCCCCGTGCCGATTTCCCACAAGCGCATTCCCCGGGCCCATCCCCATGCCCGGAGGCGTTCCAACGAGGTGGAAACCCGCAACACCGGTGACGATGCGCGGCTGTCGCTGCCCACGGCGACGTTCGGCAGCTTCGCAAACGCGACCGGATACGCCTCGCGGCCGAATTGCTCGTGCGTGAGCGGACACACGACCAACGCCATTCGGTCGGCATGTTCGGCGACGAACCGTAACTCGGCGTCGCGCAGGTACCGGCCGTGAATGATTCGCGCGGCAGGAGCGCGGGCGAGTTCGCGCAGGTAATCACCCATCGTGATTTCGCGAGGTCGCAGCGATTCGTTCCACAGACCGCGCTCTTCCAGCAATCGCCGAAACGGTCCCGTGCGATGGGCGAGTAACTCGGCTTCGGCAGCGGTTTCGGCGACATGCATCGCTACCGGCACGCACTTGCGACACGCCAGGTCGATCACCTTTTGCAGCACGGGAAAAGGCACCGTGTAAGGCGCATGCGGCGACAATCCCGGCCGAATACCGTGCCGCCGGCAATCGTCGATGAAGGCTTCCGCTGCGGGCAACCATTGTTCTTCGCGGTCGCCCCCCGGATCAATGATCTCGAAATAGGCCGTGATGTCGATCGGAATATCTTCGCCGTCGGATTCGCCGGTGCGGCAACACCCCTGTTGCCGTGCGATGCGGTAATCGGCGCCGGTGGTGCCCGGCTGGGCGATGTCTTCGACGGCGAGCGTCCCCGCCGCGAGACATTCTGCCGTTCCCTCGGCAACGGCCGCGCGGCGATCGTACGCCTCACTTTGCCGAAAAGCGATCACGCGGCGCACCCACTCGGTGAACGATTCGCCGCCGGGAAGCGGCTCGTTCCATTGCGACAGTTCGAGGTGGACGTGCGCATCGACGAACGCCGGAGTGAGGACGACTTCGCCCAAGGCGTGCCGCTCGAGGTGAATGAGGGCGTCATCCGAGGGAATATTGCCGATCGCAAACGGTTCGCCGCCGGTGCCCGCAACTATTCCGGTGATACCGACGACGCGACCGGCTTCGGTGTACACGCGCGCCCCTCGAAGGCTCGGTATCGCGTCGATGCCCGCCAGTCGAGCGGCCGAAAAGACATGAACGGTTCGCTTGCCGGAAGGCACAGACACCTCCTTGCCGCTTGCCGAGAGCCGGTTACGCGGCGCGCAGCGCTCGGCGTCGCGACTTGGCCGCGTTGCGGAACGCATACAAGATCAAGATCGCCAACGAGAAGCTGGTCATCACGACGGGCCAGCGGACGAGGATTTCGCCCTCGCGAAACAGGACGAAGTGTTCCACCCAACGGTTGTGGAGGAACCAATCGGCCGATGCCCGCGACCACAGTACGCCCAATGCGTTGTGCGTAAAGTGGAACGCCATGCACGGCAAGATGCTGTCGGTCTTGACGGCCAACCAGCCGATGACCAGCCCGACGAAAAAGGCGATGATCGCCTGTTGCAAAATACTGTGACCGGCGGCAAAGAAGAAAGACGCCAGCAACACCGCGTGCCATTGCGAACGCATTCGCCGAGCGCCAGAAAGGACGAACCCGCGGTAGGCCAGTTCTTCGACCAATGCGGGCGTGACGGCCACGACCAAAAGCATTTGCCACAATGGGATGTCGACCTGCATGTACGCCTGTAGGGCGGCTTGCAGCTTCGAATTCATCGGGTATAGCCGCATGACCCATTGTTGCAACGTCAGCACGGCCGGATGCATCAGCAAGGCCAGGCCGATCGCCGCCGGAACCGCCCACCAGCGCGGCAGACGCAACAACAACGTTTGTTTCGGGCTGGACGTCATCGCGAACGTCATCAGCAACACCGGGGGCAAGAGGAGGCCGATTTGCGTGACCAACGCGAGTTGCAGGAAATCGAGTTTCGCCGCCCAACTGCCCAGTGCGTTGGTTGCGAAGAACCGCAAGAAGATGATGACCAAGCCGCAGGTAACCGCTGCGGCCAAGGTCGGTGTCGCCTCACGACGGGCGAAGGCGTACCGAAGCCACGGTCCCAGTTCCAAACGCTCCCCGCCGCGGAACAGGGCATTTTCGGAGTTGAACTGCTCGACTGCCCAGCGGACCGAAAAATACACACCCGCCAACGTGACCGCCGAAACCGGCAACACGTAGGGAAGCGTCTCGGCGTAGTTGCCCTCGATCAGATTTTTGAGCAAGAGGACCAATCCCGTGACGGGGATGAGGCTGTTGCCCAGGTTCAGCTCCAGCCGCTGTGCAACCGGCAACCCGACCAAGGGCAACGTGATGAACAGCAGCGGCATCAGGTAGTATTGGCCTTCCTTTGTGCTGCGGGCGAAGGCGGCGATCGCCAACGCCAACGCGCTGAACACGGCTGCCGCCGGAGGAAGCGCCAACGCCAGCCAAACGACGGCCAACAACGGCGGACGCCCGAAATTGCCCACCTGCGAAAAGGCAAATACCCCGGTGATGCCCATGCTCACCAAATTGAGCGCAGCAGTGACCATGCTGAAGACCATCACCGCGCCGAGCTTTCCCAAGACGATTTCGGATCGCCGCGCCGGACTGGAAAGCAATGTTTCGAGAGTGCCGCGTTCCTTTTCACCGGCACACAAGTCGACCGCCGGATAGAACGCCCCGGTGAGCGTCCATACGACCAGCAGCACGGGCAGAATCTTCGACCACACCACCGCGCCGCGCAGTCCCGTGTGTTCGGCGACGTCTTCCTGCCGTACCTGGAACGGCCGCACGGCCTTGGGCGACAAGTTCTTGGCCGCCAGGTTCCGCTCGCCGACGCGGTCGAGCCATTCGCGGATCACCGGTTGTAATCGCTGGACGGCCAGTTGCGATCGCTCGGTGGCCGTCGAGTGGATCACCTCGGGGCTGGGAATCTCGAGTGTGTCGTCGCCGACCGGCACGCCGCTCGATTCGCCGTCGGCATCGAGTGTGTCGTCGATTTCCACGGCGTCTGCCGTGTCGGTTCCGTCGATTTCACCTCGTCGAATGGCCTCGCGGAAGGCTTCGAGACGATCGGCGAATCCCGGCGGAAAATAGAGCGCCGCGTCGTATTGGCCGCCCAAGACAGCTCGCCGAACTTCTTCGCGCGACAGCTCGCGCCCTTCGGAACGGGCGAAGACGATTTCAATATCCCTCGCCTGCTCGGGCTTGGGAAACAAGTCGGCGGCAAAGCGATTGTTTTCAAATAGCGGCGGATCCCCCAGTTCCCGCGCACCGACTACCAGTACACGACTGGGTTTGTCTTGCATGAACTGCGAAATCTGGAAGAAGCTGATCCCCAAAAGCGGATAGAGCAGCACCGGCAACACGGCCACCATGAATACCGTGCGCCGGTCCCGTAGCTGGTCGCGGATCTCGCGACCGAACACCAATTTCACGTTCCGCCAGGTCATGTGGATCGTCGACTCGCTCATCCGCCCAAGCGTCGCCGCTTGAGGCGATCAGGATTCCACCGTTTCGCCGAGTTCCGCCTCGTGTTGCGAAATTAGGTCGAAAAACAAATCTTCCAAATCGTTTTGTCGGTACGTGTCCCGAAGTTCTTCCAAGGTGCCCGAAGCCAGCAATCGCCCGCGGTAGACGATCGCAATGCGATTGCACAGCCGTTCCGCCTCGCGCATGATGTGCGTGCAAAAAAGGATGCACTTCCCCTGGTCGCGCAACTCGGCCACGGTATTCAGCAGCGACCGCGCGACGAGCACGTCGAGGCCGACGGTGGGCTCGTCGAAGATGACGACCGGCGGATCGTGCACGAGGGCGCGGGCGACCGAGACCTTTTGCTTCATGCCGGTCGACATCTTTCCGCCCATGCGGTCCCGGATGTCGTTCATCTTCAGCCGGTCGAACAGGTGTTCCATCCGCCGATGCAATTCGTCCTTGGGAATGCCGTATAGCAGCCCGAAGTATTCGACCATCTCCCAGGCGGTCATCCGGTCGTACACGGCCGTATTGGTCGACATGAAGCCGATGTTGCGGCGCACCTGGTCGGGCTGCGCGACGACGTCGTAACCGTTGATGCGTGCCCAGCCGCCGGTGGGCCGCAGCAGGGTGCTCAGGATGCGGATGGTCGTCGTCTTCCCCGCCCCGTTCGGTCCCAACAACCCGAAGACTTCGCCCGGTTCGGCGCGGAAGGTCAGCCCGTCGACGGCCTTGAACGTTCCCCGCCGGTAGTCGGTGTAATGTTTTGTGAGGTGATGGACTTCGATCATCGCAGCGCGATCGCATCGGTTGCCGGAGAACGCGGGCCCGCCCTCGCCGAACCGATCGGTCGAGCGTGCGGGCGAGTCGAGGCACCGCAACATAACGTCGATTGTACCCGCTGTGCCCGACGGGCGCACAAGCCCTTGCTTTTCCCGGACGTGTTCCCCGGTCATGCCGTTGCGGCAGGGGCGATTGTAGCGATTGCAATGGGTGGCGGCAGTTACCCCGGACCGATCCCGCGGTTCGAGACCGCGTGCCCCTTCGGCAAGTCTAGCTCTCGACGAGCCGGATACCCGACCGGAATCGACCGTTCGTCGCCGCCTACACGGTAAGGAAAAGGACGTGCATTCGGCGAAATCCCTTTCGCCTGCACAACCGAACGGCTCGGCGAATGACTTCACCTGCCGGTACCGATGAGGGCTTCCTCCGATAGGGAGGGCAAGCGAAACGCAACATCTTCTTCGAGAGAGCCGGAGGCCGAAGGCCGGCCCAAGAGGGGATAGATTGCCGAGTCCGACCGGCGAATGCCTGCAACGCGAGCGGCAATCACCGGCAGTCGGCTTGTCATCGCGACCGGCCGCACCATATGTCGGTGAGCTTAAAGCGGCACGCCCGGCTGCGTCATATTCGGAGGGACGCGGACATCATTCGCCTTCGACCTTGAGGCATTCTTGAGGGGTGATGACCCCGTCGTTGTTCAGGTCGTAGCGGGCGAATTCGCGGGCGGTCTCCTCGTCCCAAAAGCCGGTGTACTCGTTCATCATGATCTGCCCGTCGCCGTTCTCGTCACGGCTGCGGAACCAGTCGGGCAAACCGGAGGGCAACCGTTCGGTGGGCGGCGTGTACCGGTAATGGCGACGTTCCGAGTTGCTCGTCGACGAACCCGACGAGGACGACGAGCCGGAAGAACTCGAATTGGACGATGAACCGCGGCTGTAGTTCATCAACCGAAGCGTCAGCTCGTCGAGCGTGATGACGCCGTCTTTGTCGCGGTCGGCAGCGGCCGGGTCGCCGCGCATTTCGGACCATTCGTCTTTTTCGAGCTTGCCGTTCTTGTTCTTGTCGTAGCGATTGAGCAGCCCTTGCGCGTAGCGTTTTACGCGTTCATCCAACTCGGGAGTCGATTCTGGTTTGGCATCGCCCCCGCCGGAACCGGCCGAACCGGAGCTCGAACTGCTTCCGGTGCTCGTCGGTCTGGGCGGGAGCAAGGGGCCGCCGACGGTGTAGCCGGGTTTGGCATCGGTCCCGAAACCGGGGACCTCGGGAAGCGTTCGCTCGACACCGAAACCCGGGACCGAGGGTGTCGCCGTCCCGGAAGAAGATCGCGAACCGCCCGACGACCGGTCGCCGCCTTCGGCCTCGCGCTTGTAGTACTCGACGAGTTTGCTTTGGGCATCCTTGATGCGGATCCCTCTTGAAGGGTCCATGCCGGTGCGCTCCTTCAGGCGGCCGGCAAGGAATTGGCCCATGCGATTTCCTTCAATTTCTTCGCGGGAGAGCGTTCCATCATGGTTCTGGTCAAGTCGGCTCATGAACTCGGCAAAACGCCGTGCCCGCTCTTCGGGGTCCTCGGACCGACCGCGATCGTCCCCGCCACGCCCGCGGTCGTAGCCGCCGCCCCCCCGAAAACCAGGGGGCTGGCCGATAGCCAGGCTTGCCGCCAAAAGGGGGATTAGAGCCGCCCACAAGTATTTCGTCTGTCGACGGAACAGGATGGATACAAGCTGCATGGGGACACCTCCGCTTCGGGGGAGCCGCCGAGTCTCGACGATCGAGCCGAACGGCCGGCTTCGCGCGCACGCCGAACCCAGACGTCCGTCCTACCTATAGTAACCCCAATCCGGCCGAGCTGGTGACGCACAATCGGGAAGAAAACGACCATATTGGCGGAACCTCGTTCGACGTATCGGGTTTAGAAGCGTTGTCACGCGGGCTGTTCGCGCGTGGTGACGGCGTTTCCGGTCGGAAGGTCCGACCCGTTTGGTCAAATGTGAGGAGGTCAGGACATGGTCAGGTGGTTCAAAGTTGGTGCAGCGCTGTTGGCGCTTGCCGTGGTCGGAATGATCGCCGGATCGGCGATGGCGCAACCGGGTGGTCGCGGTGGTCCCGGTGGCGGCCCGGGCGGACAACGCGGGCCCGGCATGTTTGCCGGCCCAGGCGGGCCCGGCGGGGGCGGTATGGGAATCTTGGGGCTCCTCCGGATCGAGCAAGTCCAGAAAGAGATCGAGCTGTTGGACGATCAAAAGGCCGATCTCGAAAAGCTGGGTGAAAAAGCCCGCGAAGCCATGCGGGAAGTCTTCGGCGACTTCCGCAACCTCAGCCGCGAAGAGATGCAACAGCGGCGAGAGGAAATCCAAAAGAAGATGCAGGAGCAGCAAAAGAAGCTTCAGGCCGAAGTCGAAAAGATCCTGCTTCCGCACCAGCTCGAACGCCTCGAGCAGATTCGGATCCAATTGATGGGCATCCAGGCCCTCAATGATCCGGAAGTGGCCAAGAAGCTCAACATCACCGACGCCCAGAAGGAAAAAATCCAGAAGGTGCAAGAGCAAGCCCGCGAGAAGATGCGGGAAGCCTTCCAGGGCATGCGCGGCGGCGATGGGCAACGGCCCGATCCGGAAGCCATGCGTGAACGATTCACCAAGCTGCGCGAGCAGATCGAAAAGGACGTTCTCGCCGTGTTGACCTCGGAACAAAAGAAGAAGTTCGAGGAACTCAAGGGCGAGCCCTTCGAATTGGATCGGAGTGCCCTGTTCCGGGGTCGCGGCCAAGGCCAGGGGCCCGGCCAGGGTCGGTTCCAAGGACGCGGCGGTCAAGGCGGTCCCCGGGGCGGCGGTCCGCGCGGGGGCAATTGATCGTCTAAGCCGATCGTGAAACAAGCCATCCAGCGTCCCCCCGAACTGTTGGATAGGCGATAGCGCGGAACGCAAGGGAGATGCCCGGATCGGGTGTCTCCCTTCCCCTTTATGGAAGGGGGCAGGTGGTTTTCTAACGACCCCGGCGACGGTCGAGGTGTATCAATAACGTGGCAATGCGTCCTGTGCGGGATGCGTTCGTCGAGATATTCGGTTTCTTGCGGTCCGTTGCTCCCGGATACGGGGTTGGAAATTTAGGGAGGTTTCGAACCGCGCCGCGGACCTGCGTTGCGCGAGTTTTTTGCTGGATTATCGGCCGGGCACGCTTTACGTTGAGAATTGAGGTCGCTTTTCGGCGAACACGTTCGTGAAGCGGGCTTGGCGCTTCGAACGGCGCCGGGCGACGTAGGCATTCCACAGTGCGAGCGAACGCTCTCCTCGGAAGCGCGGGAATCGGCTTGCCTTCCCTCCGGATGGACCAAAATCGGATCCCGTGCCCAAGGGCGGGATCGAACGATCGAATATGATATCGAAATGCGCGGGATGGTGGCGGCCGCGGCCGACAACGGCTCCGTTCCGCCGCGTCGCACGAATCAGTAAAGTCAGTGAGTGTCATGGAAGCCGGTGAAATCCTGTTACGCAAAGGCCTGCTGAGCGAAGAACAACTCAAACAGGCGCAGCGCGCCAAGTCGGAAGACAAGCGTCTGGACCAGGCGGCGGTCGAAATGGGACTGGTCTCCGAAGAACAGGCCCTGCGCGCGCTCGGAGAAGAATTGGGAATCGAATTCGTCGACCTGGTCGATGTGAAAGTCGACGAAAAGCTGATTGCGAAGTTTCCCGTCAAGTTCATCTATCGCGAAAACCTCTTTCCGCTGCGGGAGGAGAACGGGGCGGTCGTCGTCGCCACGAGCGACCCGTTCAACCTGTACCCCTTGGACGAGCTTTCGACGACGCTCGGGAAGACGGTCCAGCCGGTCCTTGCCGCACGCAGCGAGATCGACAAGCTTATCAAGCGGCACTTCGGCGTCGGCAGCGACACGATCGATCAGTTGATCGCCCAGTCGGAAGACGAAGACGTCGAAATCCTGGGCGAGATGGAAGGCGACGGCTCCGAGCTGTCGCAATTGGCGCAAGAGCCGTCGGTGGTCCGGCTGGTCAACGAAATCTTGTGGGAGGCCGTCGAGCTGCGGGCCAGCGACGTCCATATCGAGTCGCAGCCGTCGGGGCTTTCCATCCGTTACCGCATCGACGGCGTGTTGCACAAGCAACCGGTTCCGCCCGAGATCAATCGTTTTCGGGCGGCGATCATCAGCCGCTTGAAGATCATGGCCCGGTTGAACATCGCCGAGCGACGCTTGCCGCAAGACGGCCGCATTCAGTTGCGGGTGAAAGGACGCGAGGTCGATGTTCGTGTGTCGGTCATTCCCATGGTGCACGGCGAGGGCATCGTTCTTCGTTTGCTCGACAAGAGCGCCATGGAGTTTAGCCTCGCCAAGCTGGGGATGGAAGCCGACAACTACGCCCAGTTCCGCAAGCTCATCCGGTTGCCGCACGGGATCATCCTGGTCACCGGCCCGACCGGTTCGGGTAAATCGACGACCTTGTACAGTTCGCTGTTGGAGATTCGCAGCGAGGCCACGAAGATCATCACGACCGAAGATCCGGTCGAATACCAGCTGGAAGGTATTTGCCAGATCCAAGTCCATCCGAAGATCGGGTTGACGTTCGCCAACTCGTTGCGAAGCATCCTGCGTCACGACCCCGACATCATCCTGGTGGGTGAAATCCGTGACTTGGAGACGGCCGAAAACGCCATTCAGGCCTCGCTGACGGGGCACTTGGTGTTCAGTACCTTGCACACGAACGACGCCGCCGGGGCCTACACCCGCTTGACGGATATGGGGGTCGAGCCGTTCTTGGTCTCGAGCACGGTCGAGGCCGTGATGGCCCAGCGGTTGGTACGCACGCTGTGTCCGGAGTGCAAAGAGCCGTACGTTCCCGCCGAAGACGAGCGTCCGCCCGACTTCCCGAAAGACGCCCTCGACAAAGGCGTGACCTTCTACCGCGCGGTCGGTTGTCGGGCCTGTCGCAACGTGGGATACAAGGGGCGATTGGGTATTTTTGAACTATTGCTCACGACCGAACGCATTCGCGAATTGGCCCGCGAGCGGGCAAGCAGTTGGTCGATTCGCCAGGCGGCGATCGAAGAAGGAATGCGCACGTTGCGGCAAGACGCCTGGAAGAAGGTCCTCGACGGGAAGACCTCGATCGAAGAGATCGAACGCGTTACCCGGGCCGAGGAATGGTGATCTGCAAACCGTCCGCGACGGCGGAATGTTGAGTCGACACGCTCATGCCTGAATTCCAATATACGGCACTCGACAGCCAAGGGAAGAAGGTCGACGGCACCGTTTCGGCGGCGACGAAACGCGAGGCCGTCGCGGCGATCAGCGCGCGCGATTTGTACCCGGTCTCGGTCAGTGGTGAAGAAATCACCGAGGTCCGCAAACGCGTTCGGCGGATTCCCGCCCAAACCATGGCCGTCGTCTACGGCCAGTTGGCCGATCTGCTGAAAAGCGGTGTTCCGTTGTTGCGGGCAATCAACATCATCCGCTCGCAGACGTCGCACCAAGGCTTGAAGGACATTCTCTCGGAAATCCACCGCCGCGTAGAAGACGGAGCGGGACTGGCCGACGCCATGCTCCGCTTTCCGAACGTCTTCGACGAGATGTCCGTCAGCATGATCCGTGCCGGGCACGAAGGCGGGTTTCTCGAAGAGGCCTTGATGCGCGTGGCCGAATTCACCGAGGCCAGCGACGACTTGAAAAAGCGCGTCGTCGGTGCGATGGCCTATCCCGTGCTGCTGATGGGAATGGGCACGTTGGTGATCATCGGCCTATTGGTATTCTTGGTGCCGAAGTTCGAAACCTTGTTCGAGAACTTGCGACAGCGCAACGAAATGCCCGCCTTGACCGAATGGCTGCTGGGTGTGAGCACCTGGCTGCAAAGCTGGGGGCTTTGGGTGTTCCCGGCGGCCATTTTCGGCGTGTGGGCTTTGCGCCAGTGGTTTCGGACCGACACCGGCCGCATGATCTGGGATCGCTACATCATCATGGTGCCGATGGTCGGATCGGTCGTGCTGAATTTTGCCGTCGCCCGCTTTTGCCGTGTGTTGGGAACGTTGCTGCGCAACGGTGTACCGATCTTGCGGGCGTTGGATATCGCCGCCGATTCCACAGGAAACAAAGTGTTGGGTGAATCGGTCCGCAAAGCGACCGAGAATGTTTCGGCGGGGCAGTCGCTGGCCGGACCGTTGGCCTCGGGCGGATGTTTTCCCCAAATGGTCGTCGAGATGATCTCGGTCGCCGAAGAAGCCAACACCCTGGAAACCGTATTGTTGGAAATCGCCGACTCGTTGGAACGTCGAACGTGGCGCCGGTTGGACATCGTCGTCCGGTTGCTCGAACCGATCCTGTTGATCCTGCTGGCCGGCGCCGTGTTGGTCGTCGTCTTGGCCTTGCTGCTGCCGGTGTTCAAGATGGGTATGTCGATCTGACGCCGCGGCTTCGAGCCGAGATCGACCGTCGACGTCGAATCCGCATCGTAATCACTGATTGTTTGGAAAAGAGGTTCCTTGCATGCAAAAGAAACGACGAAACACGCGACGCGGCGGGTTCACCCTCGTCGAAGTGTTGCTCGTACTGGTGATCCTGCTGATCATCGCTTCGCTGGCGGTGACGGCCTACGTTCCCATGCAGCGGCGCGCGTACAACAACGCGGCGCGAACGCAAATCAAGGCATTCGAACAGCCGCTCCAACTGTATTACCAAGACATGAACGAGTTCCCCAGCACCAGCCAAGGACTCGAAGCGTTGATCGCTCCGCCGGCCGACGCGACGAATCCCGACGCCTGGCAAGGGCCGTATCTCGACGCGCAAGCTGTGCCGCTGGATCCGTGGGGACATCCCTACCAGTATCAGTATCCCGGGCAATACGATCCCGAGAAGCCCGATATTTGGTCATTGGGAGCCGACGGCCTCGACGGAACCGAGGACGACATCACCAGTTGGCAGTAACCGACGTCGCCGGGCGCAGGATACCGTCACGGCGGCTTGACGTGTTGCGGTGAACAATGATCGCCGGTGGATCGCGGGCAATTCGCTCCGACCGACGGTCGCCGCCGGTTCGGCGCGACGGCCCGCGGTTGTGCCTGCGCACTCGTCGCCGGGGCTTCACGCTGGTCGAAGTCTTGTTGGTCGCGACGATCATCCTCATCGTGGTCGCCCTTACGCTCAGTGCGATGACGCGGCCGGTCGCCTCGCGACGCTTGGCGATCGGGGCCGAACAGGTCCGCGCGGCATGGAGTCGCGCACGAAACCGGGCGATGGCCGCCGGAACGCCGTTCCGCTTCCGGTGCCTGTTGGAAAGCGATCAGTTCATCATCGAGTACGTGCCCGCCGACGAGAGTTCGACGACCATCGACGCGGCGGCCTGGTCGGGGCAAACCGTGAATACCGAGGGCGGATTGCCGCCGATCTTCCGCACGGTCCAGCATCTGCCCGAAGACGTCGTCTTCGCCGAGGTCGAGGTCGATTGGACGGCGCAAAGCGATGCCTACACGACCGACGATACCTCGCTGGTGAACACCGCCGTCACCGATTCGGCTCTCGGGCTCAGTTGGGAGGAACCCGAGCCGGGTGAGCCGCCTTTGGGGACCGAGGCGCAACCCATCCTGTTTTATCCCGACGGCACCGCCACCGCCGCGCGGGTGGTCTTGAAAAACCGGTACGGGCAGGCGATCGAATTGTCGCTTCGCGGGCTGACGGGCACGGCGGTCGTCTCCGACATGTTCCGCATCGAAGGTGAATCGCAGCAAGGAGGCTACTGATGCGACGTCGCCTTCGAACACGCCGCGGATTCACGCTCGTCGAGGTCGTTCTCGCCCTGGCGATCTTGTTGTTGTCGCTGGCGATTCTCGTCCAGTTGAACTACCTGGCGATGCGCAACGCCCGCATCGCACGCGAACAGTGCACCGCGCAGCTCGCTTGTGCCAGCATCTTGGCCCAACTTCGTACCGGTGAATTACCGCTGGAAAGCGTGTCGGACAGTCCCTTGGACGAAACGCTCAACGAAGAGACCTTCGCCATGGACGACACGGCGTGGTTGTACTCGGTCGACGTGACGTCGATCGACGATTACGGCCTGTTGAGCGTGACGGTGACGGTCACTCGCGATCGTCCGCAAGATTCGCAACCGGTGAGCTTTTCGATGACCGAATGGATGATCGACCCCGAAACCGAATTTCCCGAGATCGGGTACGATCCCTACGCCGAAGCGACCGACGAATTGGGGCTGGACGACGAAGGCACCGACGAATCGACCGAGGGAACGGAGGGTGCGCTATGACGCAGTCGCCGATCGCCCCTCGCCGAACGCACCTGTTCGCCGCTCGCGGCTTCACCTTGATCGAGGTGATCTTGGCCCTGAGCCTGGTCGCCATCTTGGTGGCCGCGCTGGGATCGGCGATCGACTTTCATTTTCGCGCCGTGGCCCACGTGCGATCGCAGATCGAAGAACAACAACTGGCGCGGGCACTGTTGGAACGTATCGCCCGCGATATTCGCGGGGCGGTGCCGTATGATCCGATCGACTTCGAGCAACTCGTGCCGGGCATGGTGACGACCACCAGTGCCGGAGACTTGGGGGAAGTAGGCGAGGAGGGCGGCTTCGACTCCGACATTCTGTTCGGTACTTCCACCGGCAGCAGCACCGAAGACGAAAGCACGACCGACGATTTGACGGCGCTCACCTTGCCGCATCCCGTGCCGGGCTTGTTCGGCGACAGCAGTTGGTTGCAGGTCGACGTGAGTCGGCTTCCGCGTCCCGACCAAATGACGACCGACGTAATCTATTCGGCCGACGGGTTGACCGTCGATCGGGTGAGCGACGTGAAGTCGGTGGCCTATTTCGTGGTCGATGCCGACTCGGCGAGCAGTTACACCTATTCGAATCGGCCGGGCATCAGCGACTTCGAAGAGTCGGGCGGCCTGGTGCGTCGTGAGCTGGATCGGGCGGTCACCCAATACGCAAGTGAAAGCGGTTTGCTCGACCTGGTCGACGAAGAACTCGAACCGGTCGCGCCGGAAGTCGTCGATATTCAATTCTCGTATTTCGACGGTTCGACGTGGCAAAGCTCGTGGGATTCCGATCTCAACGGTTCGCTGCCCACCGCGGTCGAGGTCGTGTTGTACCTGCGTTCGCGAGACGTGGCGCCCTCGGTCCTGCTACCGATCGACGAAGAGGAAGGAACAATCCACGCCTATCGGCGCGTGGTGTATCTGCCTGCGGCACATCCGGTCGGCGAGTTGAACGTGACGGCGTTGCCTGCTTCCGAAACGGAATCCGGCGGCTCGGCAGGAAGCGAATCGGGCGGTGAAACTCCGGAATCCGGCGGCTCGGGCGGATCGCAGCCCGTCCCCGATGTGCCTTCCGGCGACGGTGGTTCCGGAGGCAATGCGCCCGGTTTCGATCGGCAGATTCCGCAACCGACTCCGTTGCCTGCGCCCGATTCTTCCGGCGGTCCCGGAGGAGGTGGACGATGACGCGAACCGTGCATCGCCGACATTCCGTCCGGTCGCGACTGCGGCGCTGGATGCGTCGCCGGGCGATGGTATTGTTGATCGTTCTCGTCACCGTCTCGTTGCTGGCATTGGGCGGCTTGAGCTTTTCGGAGCTGATGCTCGCCGAACGGGAAGGCGTCGACATGTCGGGGCGCCTGATGACTGCGACGGCGCTGGCCGATTCGGGCGTCGAGGCCGCGCGTTATCTCGTGTCGCTCGATCCGACCAGCTTGGAAGAGATGGGCGGTTGGTACGACAACCCGGATTGGTTTTCCGGCGTGCTTGTACAGGATTCGCTTTCGCCGCAGGACCGGGGCTACTTCTCGGTCGTCGCCCCCGACACGACCGACAGTTACGCGCAAAGCATCCGTTTCGGTCTGGAGAACGAGTCGGCAAAGCTGAACATCAATAGCGTGCTGTTGGCCGACAAGTACGCCGAGAACGGCGGCCGGACCGTGCTGATGGCCTTGCCCGGCATGACCGAAGACGTGGCCGACGCCATCCTCGACTGGCTCGATGCCGACGACGAACCGCGCGAGTTCGGCGCCGAGATCGAATACTACGGCACGCTCGACCCGCCGTACGCACCGAAGAACGGTCCGTTGGAAACGATCGAAGAGTTGCTCCTGGTGCGCGGCGTCACGCCCGCGTTGTTATTCGGTGCCGACACGAACCGCAACGGCATCATCGATGATGGTGAAACCTACCCCGACTCCTTCGATTCGCTCGACGTAACGGCGACGCTGGTCGACCCGAGCGATCCGTCGATGATGCGGGGCTGGGCCGCGTACTTGACCCTGTACGGCATGGAACTGAACGTGCGGCCCGACGGTTCGGCCAAGATCGATCTCAATAGCGACGACCTGGAGACGCTGTACGATCAGCTCTACACCGAATTCGGTCCGGTGTGGGCGGCATTCATCATCGGGTATCGCCAGAACGGTCCGTACACGGGCAACGACGAATTGCGTCCGATGTCCGAGGATGTCTATCCCGATCTCTCGAAACCGGCGAAGTTCCAGTTGACTTCGGTGCTCGATTTGATCGGGGTGAGCGTGCGTATGAACGTCGAAGGAGAGGACGATCCGGTGGCCTTCGAACCGGTCTTCCCCGACGATCCGTTGGCCGCTTCCCTGTATCTGCCCACGGTGATGGAGAACATGACGGCGAACTCGGCGCAGGTGCTGGCCGGGCGGATCAACATCAACGAAGCGCCGGACATCCTCTTGTACGGCATTCCGAACATGCCGCCCGATGTGGTCGACGGCATCTTGAGCATGCGACCGCTCGATCCCGAATCGACCGACGATCCGAACTATCAGCACGAAACATGGTTGTACACCGAAGGTCTTGTGAGCCTCGACGAGATGAAACAACTGATGCCGTTTGTGACCTGCGGCGGAAGCGTTTACAAGGCACAAGTGGTGGGTTACTTCGAAGAACGGGGGCCGGCCGTGCGGGTGGAAGCGATCCTCGACGCCACGGTTCGCCCGGCCCGCATCCTGTTCTGGCGCGATTTGAGCCACCTCGGCCGAGGGTTCTCGGTAGAAACCCTACAACTGGGCTACTAGCTCTTTAATGGGGGCTTTAGTTCACCCTTTTAGGGGCTCCGAAGGGTTCGGCACGCACTTTTTCGGTTTGTGCGGCAAAATAGAGAATTTCTGCGAATCCGCGCCTCCGGTTCGTGGGTAAAATCAATAGGGGATTCCCTCTCCGAAGGGTATCGCGTTCCGTCCGCGTCGCGGCGGAGGTTCTACCCCCCCTGCTGTCGAAGGGGGGAGGGCTTTCCGCGCTCGTGTTTTTTTGCTGGTGGTGGAGATCATGGCTTCGAGAGTCATCGCCCTGGAATGGGACGACGAAGAACTCCGGTGTGTCGTCGCGACGAAGCGGCGCAACCAGATGTGCGTCGAGCACGCCTTCAGTGCGCCGCTGGCCGGTCGGGTCGTCCTTCCCGATGAATCGAACGACGACGGCACCGTGCCGGAGGATCCCGAAGAAAGCGGCGAGGTGGCCGCACTTCAAGTCCTATCGCCGGCCGAAGTGGGCGAAAAGATCGCCGCCGCGATGGCGGCTCATCGGGTGGGCAAGGGCGAGGTCGTCGTGTCGATCAGCCGCTCCTTGATCGAATTGCGGCAGATGTCGTTTCCGCCGGCTGCCGATACCGACCTGCCCGAGATGGTTCGCTTTCAGGTCGAGCGAGAGTTTCCCCACGTCGATGCCGACTGGTTGGTCGATTATCTGCCGTTGGACGACGATCCTTCGCAGCCGCGTCGCCTGCTGGTGGCCGCCATGCCGCCGGCGATCCGCCGTCAAATCGAAGAAACCGCCGACGCCGCAGAATTGAAAATCGCCCGCATGATGTTGCGGCCGACCGGCGCCGCCGTGCTGGTGAATCGCCGTTTGTCGCGAACCGCCGACGAGGTCACCTTGTTGGTCGACCTGCTGGCGGAGGAAATCGACCTGACCGTGCTGGAAGGGAATCGCGTCGTCTTGATGCGGACCGCGCGGTTGACCGGTGATCCGCTCGCCCCGAATGCGTCGATTCTGTCGCTGCAAGGCGAGATTCGCCGGACGATGGCAGCCGCGCAAAACCAGCTTGGAGGCCGTCCGATCGAACGGATCGTTTTGTTCGGGGCCACATCCGCCCACGAGCAGTTGGCTTCGCGATTGGGCGAGAAACTGCGTATCCGCGTCGAGTGCTGCGATCCGTTTGCTCCGTTTGCCGTTTCCGATCGGTTGGCATCGCAGATCCCCGACCATCCCGGCCGTTTCGCACCGTTGTTGGGGATGGCGGCCGACGAGCTGGAAGGCGTCGATCCGCCGCTCGATTTTCTGCATCCGCATAAACCGCCGGAACCGCCTTCGGCCCGCAACCGCGCAGCGTTGGCGATCCTCACGGGGTTGTTGTTGATCGTTGCGATGGTCGTGGCCAGTTGGAGCTTGAGGGCGGCCCAGCTCGATCGGGCGAGAAACCTGTCGGCCGGCATCAAGAAACTCGACAAAGAGCTTCAAGACGCCGATGAACTGCGCAAGCTGGCGACCGCGGTCGATCGCTGGCAAGACCGCGACATCTGCTGGCTCGAAGAGATTCGGCGATTGTGCGACAAGGGGCCCTCGGCCGAGGAAGTCATGCTCACGAAGATCTCGGCCGGGGCGGGCGGATCGGGCGGCGAACTCGTGCTCGACGGCTTGGCCCGCGACGTCGAAGCCGTCGAGAAGCTCGAAGACTCGCTGCACGATGCGACGCATCACGTCGTCAGTAAGGACAAGAGCTCCGACGAGTCGCAACGCCCCTACACCTTGCGGTTCACGACCATGGTGTTGATCGAACCGGCCGACCCGCAAACGCCCGCTGCAAAGGAGGCCGAGTAATGCCGCAATTACGACGAGAAACGCTGCTGCTGGGGGTTCTCGGTCTGTTGGCGGCCTTGGCCGTCGGGCGTGCCGGCTGGACGTTGTTGGTCTCGCCCGTACTCACGGCGAAGGCCAACGCCGACAAATTCGCCTCGGAATACAATCTCAAGCAGCGACAACTGGCCAACGCCCGCCGTATTCAGCAAAAGATCGATGCGTGGAAGAAGCAGTCGCTTCCCGCCGAAGAAAGCGTCGCCCGCCGCGAGTACCAAAACTGGTTGCTGAAACTCGTTCAAGATTCGGGCTTGGACGAGGAACAGGTGTACTCGGGCGAGGCGCGTCGTGAGAAAGACCTGTTCACGCGGTTTCCGTACACCGTCCGCGGTGTGGCCTCGATGGACGATCTGACGCGGTTCCTGCACGGGTTTTACTCGAAGGGATACCTGCACGAGATTACACGGCTCACGATCAACCCGATCAAAGAGAGTTCCGACCTGGAAATCACGATTGCCATCGAGGCGATTTCCCTGGACGACGCCGAAGCCGTCGACGCGTTGCCCGATGCCCCGCCGCGATTCGACATCGCCGAACTGGACGTCTACCGTAATTCGATCGTCGAGCGACGTCTCTTCCGGCCGTACGAGCCGCCGCGACCGATCGTCCAGCGCCCGGAACCGCCGCCCCGTCCCGAACCGCCGCCCAAGCCGGAATTCGACCCGGTCAAGTACACATTCGTCGACGGCATCGTCGAGGTGATCAAGAACGGCCGGCGGCTTCGCGAGGTGTGGATCCGCGAACGCACCAGCGGCGAAACGTACAATCTCCACGAAAACGAGAGTTTCGAGGTCGGCGATCGCTCCGCCCGCGTGCTCAAGATCGGATTGCGTGACGTCGAAATCGAACTCGACGGCGAACGGCGTGTGCTGAAGCTGGGACAGAACTTGTACGGCAACAATCGCCCCGGCGACGAAGAAGAAGACACGTAAATTGCCGGGGCAAACGGCTTCGCGACCGGTTGCGCGGTCAAGCGACCAGTTCCTCCATCACCGCGCGCGTGTCGCGGACCATTCGATCGAAGGAAAAGCGTTGCCCGGCAAGTTCTCGCGCCCGCCGGGTATCGGCATGTGCGCCGGGATCGTCGAGCATTGCCGCCATCGCCGCTGCCAAGGTCGCGGCATCGCCCGGCGGAACGGAAAGTCCGATCGGCGGGCCGTCGTCGGGCTGCAAGAGCTCGGGAAGGCCGCCGGCGGTCGTCGCTACGATCGGCACGCCCGCGGCCATCGCCTCGATCACCGTCGAGCCTAGTCCTTCCTCCAGTGAAGGAAACACAAATACATCGGCACCGCACAACAGGCGGGGCAAATCGTCGCGGAAGCCCGGCATCAGGACGCGGTCGGCGATCCCCAATGCAGCAGCCTGATCGGCGAGCGCCTCGCGGCGTTCCCCCTCGCCCAATAGGATCAACACCCATCGTCGGTCGGCCAGACGCGACAAGGCGTCGAGCAGCACGTGATGGCCCTTGCAGGCGGTCAGTTTTCCGGCGGTCAGCAAGACGGGAGCGCCGTCGTGGCGGCCGTGATGTTCACCGATCAGGGCGCGAACGGCCGCACGCGCCTCGGTGCGATCGATTTCGGCGTAGCGTTCGACATCGACACCGTCGTAGACGACCCGCAAGCGCTCGGCAGGCAGGCCCGAATCACGACAGATCGCCGCTACCCGCTTCGAAACGCAAATGATCCGATCGGCGAATCGGCGGTATTTGCCGGGCGATCGGATGGGAAACGCGGCTCGCCGGGCTGCGATCCGACGAATCCCGAGGCCGATCGATGCGACGCCGCCTGCCGACACGGCGCGCGGGTCGTTCAGGTAGACGATCTGCGGCCGAAACGCCCGCAAAGCGGCGCGTATCCGCAGCCAAGCCCAGGGCGAACGACCTCGACCGGGAAACGTCTGGACGGCGCAGGGGAGATCGCCGGTGGAAACGGCATCTCGTAATTTGCCGGCGGCCGAGGCGAGAAACAGGACGTCGTCACCGTGCTCTGCCGAGAGCATGCCGAGGCGGGCGAGCTGGACCTCGCCGCCGCCCCAGTCGCGTTCGGTCGACACCAGGGCGATCCTCACAGAACGACTCCGTCTTGTGCGGGGCTGAGCATACGCCGACGGCGGTTGCGGAATTGGATGTTCATCGCAAAAAACGGGCAACGAGATTGAGAATCACTGTCAAAAGAATGCTCAACACCAAACAGGTCACCAGCGGGAAATGGACCGACCACCGATCACCCCCTAGGTGAATATCGCCGGGTAAACGGCCCAAGGGAAACCCCAGTCGACCGAACAACCAAATGAGGCCGCCGATCGCCGCCGTCACGATACCGATGATCATGATCCACTTGCCGAGCGATTGGGTGTCCATCGCGATGCCCTCCCCTCGTTCGATCGCAGGCAAGAAGATGTCTCCCCAGCGCAACAGTTACCTTAGCCGAGGGAACGTGTCGTGAAAAGCAACCAATCGACGACCGGCAGGGCGATGGACCGGCCGCTGCTTGGGGCTGGTCAAATCCCGAACGCGCGATACACTGTCTCACAACCGGATCGTATCACCACCTGATTGAGGGACTGTCGCGAGAGGGGAGGGAACCCGAATCGCCGTACCGACGTCACTAGGTTAGAGGATTGGTCGTATTCGAAGGTGGGAGGACGTGGACGATGAACAGCTTGAAGGGGCATTTCTTGGTGGCGTCCCCCTACCTCGTCGACCCGAATTTTGTCCAGACGGTCGTCTTGATGGTCCACCACAGCGAGGAGGGGGCGTTCGGGCTCGTCGTCAATCGGCGGCACGACAAAAGCGTGGCCGAGCTGTGGCAAGAGGTCTCCGATACACCCTGCGAGCGGCGTGGGCTGCTCCACATCGGCGGGCCTGTCCCCGGACCGCTGATGGCGCTGCACGACAACGCCGCGTGTTCCGAGCTGGAAGTCATTCCCGGCGTTTACTTCTCGGCCCAACGCGAGCATCTTGAACAGCTCGCCGCCGAGGATCGCGGCAACTGCCGCCTGTTCTTGGGGCATTCCGGCTGGGCCGGCGGACAACTCGAGGCCGAGTTGGCGACCGGCTCATGGTTGGTGACTCCGGCCGATCCCGATATCGTCTTCGACGAATCTGCCGACGTGTGGCGCCGCCTGATCTACCGGATCGGGCGCGAAGAACTGGCCCAACTTCTCAAACCGCGGATTCGGCCCAAAGCCCCCTCCCTCAATTGACCCCGCCGTCGCGCGGCCGGCGCTTCACCCCACGACACTGAGCACGATCAGGCAAAACAGCCACAACGCCAGCACCGTCGCCGCGGCGATCAGTTGCAGACGCTGCCGGGCAGTGGGGGGATCGGGACGATACGCCGTCGCCGAGGCTCTCGGTGCGGGCACGCGTCGTTCCTTCCGCCGCGTCATATCGGCAGTTCCTTTTCGTCGGGAACGCGAATCTGAAAGTCCCGGCAAAAGACCTGTTCGAAGTCGTACACGTCGTCGAAATCTTCCCGGCGATCTTCCTTCGTTTTCCGCATCATGCCCAAGCGGATCAAATTGTACACGATCTCGCCGAAATCGCCGGTTTTGTAAATGCCCCAGTTGTTGAGCACCGTCTTGGCCATGTAACCGAACTGACGGATCGCGTACTCCCGAATCGCGTGACACAGCTCTTGGCCGGTGACGTGTCGATGCGGTTGGTCGTCTTCGTCGTCTTCCATCGGCTCGTTCGGGGCCTCGTGCCCCATGCCCAACTCCTGTTGCGCAAACCGCAGGGCGTCGAACACGAAGAAGTACGCGTCGATTTTGTATCGTTTGTCTTCGCGGACCAGTTTCCACAACGGATGTGAAGGACTGAGCATCATGGCCGCTGCCTCGAGTGGCTGAAATCGATTGCGCGGCGACCGATCTCGTTCAAGGTCGCCCCCGGTCACTGGTTATTCTTCTTCCTTTGATTCATCATCGGCTCCGCCGGACGTCTTGTCTACCACCTTTACGGCGTCGACCGGCACCAATTTGCGAACGCGGTTTTCCGTCTCGATGAGTACCTGTTGCGCCAGGATTTCTTGTCCCACCACGCGGGCGGGGCCGTCGGCCGTTTCGACACGCGCACCGATTTTCGGAAGCTGCCGTTGCATCTCTTCGTACTGCTGATATTCGTAGCGCAGGCAGCACTTCAACCGGCCGCAGCGACCGGAAATCTTCGCCGGATCGAGCGTGGCCTTTTGAATCTTGGCCATTCGCATCGAAACGGGCGCCATCTTGACCAGGTGCGTATTGCAGCAGACCGGTTTGCCGCAGTCGCCGTAGTCGGCCAGCAGCTTCGCTTCGTCCCGCACACCAATCTGCCGCATCTCGATGCGGGTTTGAAACTCGGCCGCCAGCTTGCGAACCAGCTCGCGGAAATCGACACGCCCGTCGGCCAGGTAGTAGACGATGATCCGCTCGCCGCCGAACAGGTGTTCGACGTCGACCAGGTCCATTTGTAAACCGAGCTTACGAATCCATTTCCAGCATACATCCATCTCGTCGATGGATTGCTTGCGCAGCCGCTCGGCCTCACGTCGATCATCATTGGTCATCAACCGGAGGATCGTTCCTTCCCCCGGATTGTCCAACCGTGCGACGACCCGCTCGGTCGCTTCGCACAAGACTTCTCCCACTTCGAGCCCGCGGTCGGTGCGGACGATCACCTGGTCGCCTCGCCGGATCGGCGGCGAATCGCCCTTGGGCGGATTGAAGACGCCGATCAGTCGCATGGCGCCGTATCGGACGACATATTGCGGCATCGGTTCCCTCGGTATCGAAGGACGAATGAATTCATGACGACGATCGACCGCTTTGCCGCAGCGGGCATTCCGCAAACGGCTCGGCGCGGCCGACATCAACCTCTTTATCGTATCCGAAAACGCAGCCTGCGGAAAACGGAACACATCTTCTGCACCTGCCCTACCTCAGCCGAAGCTGGGCAATCACCGCCGATTTCTGTGCCCCGCCCCAACGGCCGACAGGTCGGAACGCTGCGATGCCGCCGGGTCTGCACCGCCGGCCGAGGGTACGCAAACGGGCGGTTGCGAGAAGGAAGCCTCTTCGGAAGCGGGATCCGTCGGTGGGACGTCGAAGGACGACCTCCAGCAAGAAAAGAAAAAACCCCGGACCGAAGCCCGAGGCTTTTGTGACCAGCACGCCCGGGAGGACTCGAACCCCCAACCCTCGGTTCCGAAGACCGATGCTCTATCCAATTGAGCTACAGGCGCGCGACGATATGTTTTTCTCTTCCGGCACGTCATAAAGGCCGACTTCGCGCGGTCAACCCGCCGGCACGCACGACTCGATTGCACCGCCTCCGCGACCGTGCCGACAAGTTACTTTCACATTACCCCTAGCCGGCTGAAAAGTCTAGAGGGTGAGGCGAACGTGCCGCGCCGACGCTTCGACGCCGGTTGGGAATCCCGCAATCTGGGGATACACTAGACACATTCGGGCAGGCTTGGCGTGCGCAAGGGAGAGGGAACGCTCGTTTGAATCGCTCTGAAATTCGGCGAAAGCGAATCGTCGTCGAGGGAACGGTGCAAGGCATCGGCTTTCGGCCGTTCGTGTATCGCCTTGCGCACGCGCTCGGGATGGGCGGTTGGGTGCGGAACGAATCGGGGCGGGTGACGATCGAGATCGAAGGGCCGCAGGAATCGACGGAAGCGTTCGTCGAACGGTTGAAAACGGAGCGGCCCGCCTGGGCCCGATACGAGCGGTTCGAGGTTTCCGAGGTTCCGACCGAAGGCGAAACGCGTTTCGCGATCACCGCGAGCGAGGCATCGGACCGCGTGTTGCCGGGGATACCGCCCGATTTGGCTGTGTGCGAAAAGTGCCTTGCCGAGATGGCCGATCCCGACGATCGCCGGTATCGCTATCCGTTCATCAACTGCACCGAATGCGGGCCGCGTTGGTCGATCATCGAGGGCGTACCGTACGATCGGCCGCTCACGTCGATGCGGATCTTCGAGATGTGCGACGACTGCCGTCGCGAGTACGAATCGCCCCTCGATCGACGATTCCACGCGCAGCCGATCGCGTGTCCGCGTTGCGGGCCGCAGTTGGCATTGATCGAACCGAGCGACGTGGCGCCTCGCTTTTCGCTCGACCGGGTGTGTGCTAAGGAGGAAGAAGCCTTGCAGCGTGCCGCCCGGGCCGTGCTCGAAGGCAAGATCTTGGCACTCAAAGGATTGGGCGGTTACCAACTCGTGTGCGATGCGACCGACGAAGAGGCCGTTTTGCGATTGCGCGAGCGAAAGCGCCGGCCCGACAAGCCGTTCGCCGTGATGGTGACGGCCGAATCGGTGCCACGCTACGTCGAAGTGCCTGCGGCGGCACGCGAGGCGCTGCACTCGGGCGCCGCCCCGATCGTGCTGTTGAAACGGCGACCGACGTCGCAGACGCCCGTGATCGCGGAGGCCGTTGCACCCGACAATCCGTATTTGGGCGTGATGGTGCCGTACACGCCGCTGCATCACTTGTTGCTTGGATTGGTGGAGCGGCCCGTAGTGTGCACCAGCGGAAATCTGTCGGAAGAACCGATGGCGATCGACGATGCCGATGCCTTGCGCCGGCTGGGAGAAATCGCCGACGTATTCCTTCTCCACGATCGGCCGATCGTGCGGCCGGTGGACGATTCGGTCGTGATGCCGGACGATCGTGCGCCGGGGATACGGATGGTCCGCCGCGCGCGAGGTTACGCGCCGCAGCCGCTGGTGATGCCGTGTCGCTTGCCCGTCGTGTTGGCGGTGGGCGGGCATTTGAAGAACACGACGGCCCTGTCGATCGAGGATCGGATCGTCGTCAGTTCGCACGTGGGCGATTTGGACAATCGGCCGGCGGTCGCCGTTCACCGGCGCGTGGTCGATGATCTGTTACGGTTTTTTCGCCGCGCACCGGAGTGCATCGCGTGCGATTTGCATCCGGACTATGCGTCGACGCGCGTGGCCGAAGATTTGGCCGCACGGTTCGGCGTGCCGTTGGTGCGCGTTCAGCATCATGAAGCGCACCTGGCTGCGGTGCTGGCCGAGGCGGAGCACCACGACAAAGCGTTGCCGCCCTTGCCGGTGCTCGGCGTTTCGTGGGACGGCACCGGCTACGGGCGCGACGGAAGCGTGTGGGGCGGCGAGTTCTTCTTGTTCGACGGCGACACGATGCGTCGCGCGGCACACTTGCGCCGGTTCCGACTGCCGGGCGGCGACAAAGCCGTCCGCGAACCGCGACGTTCGGCGCTGGGCGTCTTTTTTGAATTGGAAGGCGAAAACGCTTTCGCGATGCCGGGCGTCGAGTTTTCCGAAGACGAAGCCCGCATTTTCGCGCAGGCGCTTTCGCGCAGAATCGCATCACCGCTTACCAGCAGCATGGGGCGGTTATTCGATACGGCGGCGGCCGTGTGCGGGTTCCGCGGGAAGGTCGGGTTCGAAGGCCGCGCAGCAGTGTTCCTCGAGTTTGCCGCCGAGCGGTTCCTTGCGTCGGTCGAACACATGCCCGACGATGTACCGTTCGTCGAACCGTGCCGCTTCGTCGGCGACGATCCGATCACCGTCGATTGGGAGCCGTTGATTCGCTCGCTGGCCGAGGGCATTCGACGCGGCCTGTCGGCGGAACAAGCGGCTTTTGGGTTTCACGCCGCGCTGGCGGATGTCGTGGCACAAGCAGCGGCGCATTTCGACGTACCGACGGTTGCACTGGGCGGCGGGTGCTTCTTGAATCGTGTGTTGGTCGACCAAATCCGCCGTCGCTTGCCTGACCGGCGCGTCCTTGTCGGCCGTGAACTTCCGTGCGGCGACGGATCGATCGCCGTCGGACAACTGTGGCTGGCGGCGCGTGAATATCGGCGAGAAGCGCCCGTCGATCATGCCGTCGATTGACCGCTGAAGAAAAGCAGCGGGTTGTCGCGCGACCCTGGGGATAGTACCCTCGGCAAAGACATTACCGTCGCATCAGCTTCGATGCGCGCCCGGGAATCCACGGCCTTGAAAATTCGAGGAGAACCGTGAGCGAAAAGGAAACACGCGGCAAGCTGGCGTTGCATTGGAAGATTCTGATCGGACTGGTGCTGGGTGCGGCACTGGGATTGGCGGCGAACCGAATGGCCGCCCGCGATGTCGTCCCCGGAGTGGTCGATCCGCTCGATACCGACGCCAACGGGGTGCACGATACGCTGGACTGGGTCGTGCTGCAAGTGACCGATCCGGCGGGGCGGGTGTTCTTGCGATTGATCTTCATGATCGTCTTGCCGCTGGTCTTTTCGGCGCTGACCTTGGGAGCTGTGGAAATCGGCGATGTGCGTCAATTGGGCAAACTCGGCTTCCAAACGCTTTGGTTCACGCTGGGCTTTTCGTTGATGGCGGTCGTCCTCGGCATTTTTCTGGTCGACACGATTCGGCCGGGTGAGATGCTGCCCGCCAAGCAACGGGAAGCAATTCTGGAGCAGTATACCGCCGGAGCCGAACAGAATATTGCAAGAGCCCAACAGGCCAAGCCGCTGAAAGACATTCTCCTCGACATCATTCCCGAAAACCCGCTGCAAGAGGCCGTCGGTGCACTCGACGCCTCGAGCAAGGGGAACGGCATGCTGGCGGTCATGTTCTTCGCCTTGATGTTCGGGGTGGCCTTGGCGATTGCCGGCGACCGGGCCAAGACGCTTACCGGTTGCATCGAGGGGCTGTACGAGGTGTCGATGGTGATCATCGATTTTGCCATGCGACTGGCACCTTATGGGGTGGCGCTGTTGATGTTCGGCGTGACGGCGCGGTTGGGCGTGTCGATCTTCATGCCGTTGGCCGGATTGATCGCAACCGTAATGGGCGGCTTGGCGATTCAACTGGTGGTCGTCTACTCGGTCGTGTTGTGGTTGTTCGGCGGCACCCGGCCGTGGCGTTTTTTCGCGGCCGTTTCAGAAACGATGTTGGTGGCCTTCGGAACCTCGTCGTCCAATGCGACGTTGCCGGTCGCCTTACAAACCGCCGACGAAAAGCTGCATTTGCCCAAGAAGATCTCACGCTTCGTGCTGACGATCGGCGCCACCGGCAATCAGAACGGAACGGCGCTCTATGAGGGGGTGGTCGTCCTGTTCCTGGCTCAGGTGTTCGGCGTCGATCTGACGTTGACGCAGCAGATCATCGTCGTATTGATGTCCGTCTTGGCCGGTGTGGGCACCGCGGGCGTACCGGGCGGTTCCCTGCCGCTGATTGTCGTCGTCTTGCAGTCAGTCGGCGTGCCCGGCGAGGGAATCGGCATCATCCTGGGGATCGACCGGCTGCTCGACATGTCGCGGACGGTCGTCAACGTGACCGGTGACCTGGCTATCGCCAATTGTGTGGCCGCGTTGCAGGAACGCCGCCGAGGGAAAGAGACCGCCGGCGCACCATCGGAAGGCGACGACGCGACGCCTTGACCCGCGGCGCGCAAGGCACGAACGGCCGTTTTTGCAACGGGGGTGTTGCCGGGGCTCAGCGGACGACGTCGGCTTCGATCTTGTAGGCGACGCCGCCGAATTGGGACTCGGTCGGCTCGGGATGCACGTAGAACTTGCCGCCCACCCCGATCTTTTGCGTCGAGTAGTCCAGTTCCAAGTCGTGCATCAACTCGACTTCGATCATCTGCGTAGGCTTGAGCCCCTGTTGGCAGAATTTGCAGTGGCTGATCGAACCGACGAGGATGAAATTCTTGATACGCGTGCGGCGATCGGTGGGCACCATGTAGCCCCACACGAAAACCTTCTTGTTTTCATCGCCCAACTGTTTGGCTTTTTCGGGGATTCGCTGATAGGGATCGTCGGGGGCGGGTTGTAGTTCGGCGAAGTTTATCAACTCGTAGCCCGGCGGTGCGTTGGCCAGGTAGTCGTAGATCACCCACGAGGAACCGACCAGTCCGAATACCAACGACATCCAAATTCCCGCCTTCGCGTAGGCGTCGCCGATGCGTACGTCGGGAGCCTTGCGAATCTTGCGTCGCGCCCGGATTCCCAACGCCAACCCGGCGATCGGCAGCGGGATCAGCCATACGGTAAAAAAGCACAACAGCGAGAGAATCCCGAACACGAGGCTCCAAACGGCGTCGTTTTCCACCTCGCGGTACCATTCCTGGAACGTCCGGCGTCGGCGTCGGACGGTGCGACCGGATTCGTGGGTTTGTTCGCTCTTTTCGGGTGACGGCATATTGCTTTCCCGGCGATGAAAAGCTCGACGGTGTGCAGGCGGCAAATATCGATACGAGGCGGCCGGTTGCGCGGTTCACGGTCACCGGTCGATCATTCGTGCCGCAAGGCCTCGATGGGATCCATTTTGGCGGCGCGGACGGCCGGGTACAAGCCGAAGACGATTCCGATGAACACGGCGATTCCGAATGCCAAAGGCAACGACCAGGGAACGATGACCGGCCGCATGGTCGTGACGACCTCGGGCAGACTCTCGAAGACCTTGGGCATGCTGTGATGGATGATCGCCTTGAGGGCCTCGCTGAACAGCGGACAGGTGAATCCGACCAGGATTCCCACCAGGCCGCCGACGGTCGACAACACGACCGTTTCGGCCAAGAACTGGCGGATGATGTCCCGCCGTTTGGCACCCAGCGCGCGGCGGATGCCGATTTCCCGTGTTCGCTCGGTGACCGTCGCCAGCATGATATTCATGATGCCGATTCCGCCGACCACCAGCGAGATCGCCGCAATCAGCCCCATGAACACGATGAACATCAATCGCGTGATGCGGGCTTGTTCCAACAGTTCAAGCGGCACGGTAACGCCGTAATCTTGGTAATTGTGGCGTTTTTCGAGAATCGCTTTGACCAATTCGGCGGTGGGAATGACGTGTTTTACCTCGTCGATCCGCAAGGTGATCTGGCTCAATTCGACCCGCTCGGCCTCGAACGATCCGGCACGGCGGGTGAATACCATGTCGCCGATTCGGCTCCAAAGCGTCTCGATGGGAATGTAGACGTCGCGGGAAAAGTCCTGGGCGGCGAACGAGCCGCCGATGGCCGCCGAGGGCATCTTCGGTTTGCACACGCCGACGACCACGTAGTACTGTTCCTCGACCCGCACCGCCTTGTCGATCGGATCTTCGAAGGGGAACAACCGCTCGGCGACCTCGGCCGAAAGGACGCAGTAGTTGTGGCGGCGGATACTATCGACCGGTTTGAGAAATCGTCCGCGGGCAATCTCGAGCCCGACCGTATCTTGGTACTCGGGCGTGCAGCCGACCAGCCGACCGTCGACCATCCGACCGTGATAGCTGAACCGGCTGCGCAGCTCGCGGATGGGAATTGCACCTTTGACGGTGGTAAGCGTCTCGGTAAGCTGCCCGAAGTCGGCGCGGGTCAAGCCGTAGGTCAAGAAGCCCGACGATTGTTGAATTTCTTCGGTCGGCGGCTTGATCGTGCGCACGATGATATTGCTGGCCCCGAGACTTTCGATCTGTTCTTGGGCCTTGCGGCTGATGCCTTCGCCGATCGCCAGTAACCAAATGACGCTGGAAACGCCGATCAGGATGCCCAAAACGGTCAGCAAAGACCGCAGCGGGTGCAGCATCAGGCTCTTGACACCCAGTTGTAGCGTTCGCAGCCAAATGCTCATGGTTGTCGCGTCGATTCTGTCGGGCCTACGAGCGAACCGGGGAGGAGGTCGCCGAAGTGTTTTCGATGACGGCCTCGATTTGGCCGTCTTTCAAGCGGATGATTCGTTTCGCCCTGGCGCCGACGGCATCTTCATGCGTCACGAGGATGATCGTTTTTCCTCGGGCGTGCAGTTGGTCGAACAACTCGAGGATTTCCTCGGTCGTGACCGAGTCGAGGTTGCCGGTCGGCTCGTCGGCAAGAATGAAAAAAGGATCGTTCACAAGGCTGCGGGCGATGGCCACCCGTTGTTGCTGACCGCCGGAAAGCTGCGTCGGCCGGTGATACAACCGGTCGCCCAGCCCGACCATCTCGGCCAGCTCGATACAGCGTTGCCGATTGTCGCGAGTGACTCTTCCTTGGTAGTACAGCGGAACTTCGATGTTTTCCAGTACGGTCAGTTGCGGAATCAAGTTGAACGACTGGAAGACGAAGCCGATCCGCGAGGCACGAATCTCGGAAAGGGCGTCGTCGTCGAGTGAGGCGACGTTCTGATCGCCCAGGTACAACTCGCCGGAGGTC
Source organism: Thermostilla marina (assembly GCF_054657455.1). Taxonomy (NCBI): domain Bacteria; kingdom Pseudomonadati; phylum Planctomycetota; class Planctomycetia; order Pirellulales; family Thermoguttaceae; genus Thermostilla; species Thermostilla marina. The sequence goes on from NZ_BAAHYR010000001.1 coordinate 4,797,305, forward strand.
GGTCGATCGAGACATCCCAGCAGGTTCAAGAGCGTACTCTTCCCCGAGCCCGACGCTCCCATGATGGCGATGTAGTCGCCTTCGGGCACGTCGAACGACACGCCGCGCAGCGCCCGCACCACTTCGCCGCCGAGATGGTATTCTTTGACCAGGTTGCGTACCGAGGCAGCCAGCGTCACCGAAGCGGTCTCCTTTAGTTGCCGTCGCCGGCTCGAGGTCCATTTCCGCCGGGGCGTCCGCCGCCGCGTGCGGCGATGCCTGCCTGCATTTCGGCCTTGCTGATCGCCCCGTCGCCGTCGGAGTCGTTTTTCAACATTTCGTCGCGACGATCGGCGGGAATTTCGTCGGCGTCGATCTTGCCGTTGTTGTTCGCATCGAGTGTGGCAAAGATGCGATCGACGATGGCAGCCGGATCGAAGCCGCCGGGGCCGCCGCCGGGTCGTCGGCCGCCTTCACCTGCGGCTTGCGGCGTTCCGCCCTCGCCCGGGCGTCGTCCGCGCGGTCCGCCCGCTTCGCCGCTCTCCTCACCGCCGGAACGCGATCCCGAAGCATCGGCTCCGGTCTGCGACGCCTCGTCTTCACGCGAGTGGACTTCGGCCATTCCGACCTTTTCGCGATAAGCGGCGGCATTTTGGACGACTTCGTCGCCTTCGTTCAGCCCCGATTTGATGATCACGACCTTATCGTTGGTCGAGCCGATTTCGACCGGTACCGGCTTGAGCTTGCCGTTCTCGTAGGTGATGCACCAGGTTTGTCCGCGGTGTTCGAAGACGGTATGAACGGGCACCATGAGGACGTCTTCGTAGCGCTCGGCGATGATGCGGACCTCGGCCGTCAACCCGGCTCGCAGGCCCTCGACCGGCTGCTTGATGCGGACGACGGTTTCGTACTCTTTGACGTTCGAGTTGAACCATGAGGTGGGCATCGGATATTTGCCCACTTCGACGACTTCGCCTTCCATTTCGGCCCCGTCGAGTGCATCGACGCGGATGATCGCCGGCGTGCCGACATGCACCAAACCGATCTTCGACTCGTTGACCTTGGTTTTCACCTGCATTTCGGCGGGATTGGGCAACCGAACGATCGTCTGCCGTTCCCGCACGCGGGCGCCGGGCTCGATGATGATGTCGTTTTGCCCGCGGACGCCAACGCGGTTGGCGTAGACGACTTGTCCGGCCGCCGGGGCGCGAATCGTGCACTTATCGATTTGCTCTTTGATGTATTCGAGTTGCTCGACCTCCAGGTCGTACGCATGTTGTTGCGATTCGAGCTTCGCCTTGGCGGTCTCGATATCGGCATCGAGTTGCCGGACCATCTTGGGTTTGGTGAATTGTTCGAGGACTTCAAGGGCGGTGACCGCCGATTCGAGTTCTTTGACCGCCTTTTCCAGGGCGAACTGGTCGGCTTCGAGTTGCGCTTGCGTGATATACCCCTTCTGCGCCAGCGACTGGCTATATTTCAGATAGTCTTCGGCACGCCGTTTGTTCTCTTCGGCGACAAAGACATTGATCTGGGCGCTCAGGTATTGTTGCCGGTACTGGCCTTCCAGATATTCCTTCTTGGCGATCACCGCCGTGTCGTAGGCGTTTTGCGCCTGGATGAGGGCCGCCTTGGCGTTCGCGACGGCGATTTCTTGCTTGGTGTACTGGTCCTCAAGCGCCGAAGAGTCGAGCGTGCAGACGATGTCGCCTTCTTCGACCCAAGTACCCTCGGGAACGATGTCGAGAATCGTGGCGCCGCTGCTGTTTTGGCTTTCGACTTCGCAAATGATTTCCACGTTGCTGGCGCTTTCCACGTCACCGCGCTCGGTCAGCTCATGGACGAAATCACCGCGGCGGACGGCGACCATCAGGGGCTTTTCGTCGGCCGCACCCCACGGCAACGAAAAGTCGGGCACCAAGGCGAACACGACCAGCGGCACGCCGACGACGACGGCGATTGCCGCCGCAATCACCCAGGTCGAGCGTCCTTGCCGATCGCGATCGATCTTCGACGCTTGTGAGCCGGTTCGCTGGGACATGATTCGAATACCTCTGTTTTATTCGGTCGCCGCGATCAGCGGGCCGAAGAAGGGATCGTTCGGAATGATGGCTTTGGTCACGGAAGGGTAGTACGGTGGACGGTCGTACGGTCGGCGGATAGAAGGCACCGAATAGGTTACCGGCGGAATGCCGTCGATAGATCGGTTTCCCCCATTCCCGTGGATGCAGCCCGCGCACACACCACCACTTTATCAAACCCCGAAACGCCGCCATGGGTTTCGGAAAGGTGTGTTCCGGTCGTTTGCCCGACCGGGACGCAGCCGTTGTCGTCGATCGACGACGTTGCGACGTATGTGCCGCTGGTACTTGATATTATATACAAGGTACGCTTTCGAAGGACGCAAAATCTGCCGATTCGGCGCGGGGAAAGACGGAAGGTCTGGGCGGTTTAGGCGGGCAACGGAATAAACCGACGCGCGATGCGCCCGATTGCCGATGATTACGACGGAGCCTTGATGGCGACCAGTTCGGCAACCGTGTTTCGCAGGTCGCGGACCTTGATCGGCATTTGAAGAACTCGGCGATGGTCGGCGGTGTTCGCAGCGAGGGCATAACCTTGCTGATGATTGTCGAGCATGAGGACCGCCGGCACCAAATGCGTGCGGGGATCGTCGCCCAGCTTGTTGAAGGCGTCGATGGCTGCCTGCCCGAGCTCTTGGGCATTGAACACAACGCAATCGATCATGTCCGGATCGTCGAGCAGCCGATTGACCGCCCTTTCGGGATCGGCCATCACGAGAACCCGATAGCCGACCTTCTTGAGACTGTCTCTCAATAAATTTTGAAGCTTGACGTTCGATTCGACGACCAGTACGACCTGCTGTTGCTGGAGTTCTTCTTTGACGTCGTTGAGCTTTTCGACGTGGTTGATCGTACCGTCGATCAGACGCTGAGCGGCGGCTTTCAGGTCGAGTGCCATTTCGCCCGCGGTCTGATAGCGGCGGGATGGTTCCAGCTCCATGGCCTTTTCGACGATCATGCACAGCGGCTTGGGAAGATCGGGCATCCGCTGGCTGATCGGCACGACGTCGAGCAGTCGGGCCTTGTTCATCCGCTTGATGCGGTCTTTCGTTTCGAGCAGCGGGGCTTCGCCGGTAAGCATGTGGTAATACATGCAGCCGAGGAAATAGATGTCGCTGCGGGGATCGCCCTTCGGGGCACCGGTGGCCTTTTCGAGTGCGGCGTAGTCGATGGCCCGCGCGTTGGGCGGCACCTCGGGCAAGTTGGCTTCGACCGCCTCGTCGACAGCGGCCAAGCCGAAGTCGACCAGCTTGGCCGTCCCGTCGCTGGCGATCAAGACGTTACTCAATTTCATGTCGCGGTGGGTCATGCCCTGCCGCATGGCGTAGTCGAGTCCCGAGGCGATATCCAAGGCGATGCGGGTGGCGACGACCGGGTCCAAACGTCCGCGGACCTTGACGAATTCCCGCAGGTTTTGCCCCTCGACGAACTCCATCACCATGAAGTGCGTGCGACCTTCGGAGATGACGTCGTACACGGCCACGATGTTCGGGTGCCGGAGGGCCATTCCGAGTCGGCCTTCGCGGACGAACTGTGCCGCCGCCTCGGGATTGTTGCTGTAGCGGTGTCGCAGAACCTTCAGGGCGACGACTTCGCCGGAATGCCTATGCTTGGCCCGATAGACGCGTGCGAACGAACCGGCACCCACCAGATACATCACGCAGTAGTCGCCGAAGAAGTACCCCGAGGTATCTCCTTTGAGCAGCTTGTCGACTTGGTAATTCGTGAGCAGCCCGCGGCGAACGAGCGCCTGACAAAACTGATCGCCCGGTACTTCTTGAGAACCGAACTCTTTTCGAACGTCTTCCAATTGAGCCGCATCGACCAAGCCCAGGTCGATAATGCGTTGCCCCAGTTGTTCACTGCTCATCGGCGACATGCCTTACCTTCTCCGTTCACCGGGGTAGATGAGAATCAGTGCTGCTGTTCCACGGAGACCGCGTCATCCTGCCCCACAGGTTAAGGTGGTTGACGAGTTTCCTCTGGTTCTTGCGGGACCGCACGGGCGCACGTCGATCGCGTCTTCGATGTATGAGCGCAACTTGAGAAAACACGCGAAGATGCGCAAGCGACCACCGGCCGCGATTGCGGATCGCCTCGTGAATTCGTGCCGGCCCGATCCTTCTATCGTATTCCGAGACGGCAAAACACGCAACAAACCAGCCCCCCCGTACGGACGGCTCGCCGCCTGCTTGGGAGTGTTTTTGGGGATATTCGCACAAGAAAGCTGAATCTTGGCGAGACGTTTCGCTTTGTCTTCCGCTCGGTTTCCGGCGAAGGCGGCGCATAAACAGAGCTCCGATCCGGGGCACATTCGGATCAGAGCTCTGTGTCGGAAACCGTCGCACGCCATGTGAATCGTTGCGGCAGGGGGCAGCCGTAACCATTCATGAACGGCGAACACGGCTTCCTGGGGCACCAGTGGAAGAGGAAGAGAGTGTATTTCAGAGGGAGGGGACGCCGCGCGGCGTCCCCTCGATGTCTCCTGTGCCGATCGTTGCCTGAATCTCGATATTGCCTGAACGATTGCGAATATGTAAGCCGGAAAAATCCGGGTTGTCGAGGAAAATCCGTCCTTAGATCGGTGTCGTCCTGACGCGCCCGCAGGGCTTTATGGTGAACCGTCGCAATGTCGCGGCGGGTTGGGAAGAATGCGAAGTCGTAGCTCAAAAGTCGTTCGAGCCGTCGATCTCGTTTAGTTTGCGCCGGTACTCGTCGCGTTCCCGGCGAGTCGCTTCGAGATCGAACATCATGTATTTCATGTCGAGTCGGAGTTGCCCCAAGGCGTCTTGGACCATGCTCAAGATTCGGCGTCGCCGCTTGGTGGCCTCGATGACGCGATTGAGGGCCGGTTCGACGATTTCGCGATACTGGACGGGCAACTCGCCGATCACCTGCACGAGTTCGCTCAACTCTTGGGGGACGGTTGCCTGTTGGGTCGGGTGAATCGGTCGCGGCTGGGTCATGGGGGCGTCTCCTCCGGTGTTGCTTGCTTCCGGTTGTTAAGCAATTGCAACGCCCGTACCCGAAACGGTCGACATGGCGGCATTCGTAGTTGTAAGTTGCGAACTCTCTAGAAGATACAAAAAATGCCGAAAACTTGCCGATTCGGGTGATCGTCCGCCGGTGTGTTGCCCCGAGGCGACATTCGATCTGGACGAAAACGGCAAATCCTGATACAAGCGGAACTTACGTCGAGAACACCGAACCGTTGCGGCCTGTTGCCCGAAGGCGACACTTCCCGTCTGCGGTGGCCGCACACTACCGGAACGCCGTCTCACCCGATCGACACCGAGTCGTCACGTCCCATGAAACGTGCTTCCCAATGGCAATCTCCCCGTACAGCTTGGCATTCCGATGGCTGTGCGCGCCGGTCGTTTGCGGTCGTTGCGGGAGTCATGGTGTTGTGGCTCGGGATGCAGGCGGGTTCGGCACAAACGATGTCGCCGGCAACAGAGTCGTCGAAGCCGCCGGCGTCGACCACGCTTGTCGGCGGCGTATTGATCGACGCGTTCGACTCGCCGGCGGTGCGGTGGAGTGCGATCGGCGGCGATGCCGTCTATCGTGAGCTTCAACACCGGCAGGTAAGCGATGTCGTGCATTCGCCCGGAGGGGCCGAATTCGTCGCCATCGAAGCTGGGCCGGGCACGGCCGTCTACTACGAATACCCCTTGAAACCGGCTCCGGTCATCGATGAAACGGCCGTCGAGTTGTGGGTTCGCGCCGATCGGCCGGGCGTTTCGCTTCATGGGATCGTCGTCTTGCCGTACACGATCGATCCGAACACGGGAAAGCCCTTGTCGTTGCGGATTCCCGGCGCGCAAGTTCGGATCACGCGGGCCTGGGAGGCCCTACGGGTGGAAGACTTTCCGGCGCACATTCAGCGTCTTGCTCGAGCGTTGCGGTTGGAGCTTCAGCAGAACATCGAGACCCGCGGTGCCTATTTGCGGGCGGTTCAAGTGAACGTGTACGGCGGGCCGGGAAACACGCAAGTTTGGCTCGACGATCTGTCGCTGGCCGGTTATCTGCCCGATGCACGTCCCGGTGGTGTGGCGGTCTCGCCGCCTCTCGGTTCCGTTCCGAACAGCGGGGCTGCGGCTCCCGTCGCGCCGCCGGTCGGCGGTTCCTTGGGCTCGGTGGCAACGCGCCCTGGGGCCTCGGCGGCACCGGTGGTCGGATTGCCCGGGCTTCCCGCGGCTGCACCGACGGCTTTGAACGGTACGCAATTGATGATCGAGGGGAACCCCTTCTATCCGCGGGCGATCGAGTACCAGGGCGAGTCGTTGGAGACGATTCGCCGTCTGGGGTTCAACACGGTCTGGTTGCATCGGGTTCCCGATCGAGCGTTCTTGTTGCAGGCGGCCGCGGCGGGGTTGAAGGTGATTTGTCCGCCGCCTTGGTCCGCCGGTCCGCAAGAGTCGGTCGTCACGGTCGGAAAGACCTGGAACGTCGTCATCGCCTGGGACTTGGGTTATCGCGCGACCCCCGAAGAATCGACGGCCTTGGCGGCCGACGCCCGTTTCGTGCGTGCGAAGGATCCGGTGTCGTCTCGCCCGTTGATTGCCTGGCCCGAAACGAAGCTGCGCGAGGCCAGCCGAGCGGTCGACATCGTCGTGTTGGGGCGGGAGCCTTGCGGAACGAGTCTCGAGCTGGTCGATTATGCCGCCTGGCTGCGGACCCGTCCCTTGCTTGCCCGGCCGGGAACGCCGCTTTGGACGGTCGTCCAAACCCAACCCGATCCCGTACTCCTCGAGCAGTGGCAAGCCGCAGGAGCCGATCCCCGGCAGTTGGATACGATCGCGCCGGAACAAATCCGCCTGTTGACCTATTTGAGCCTGGCCGGAGGCGCCCGGGGATTGTTGTTTCGATCGCATCGGTCCTTGGAAGAAAACGATCCCGCAACGCGGATGCGGGCGACCGCGCTGGAACTTCTCAACAAGGAACTCGATTGCATCGAACCGTTCCTGGCAGGCGGCCGGTTCCAAGGGATGGTCGACGGCAGTGTACCTCAGGCGAAAGCGGCACTCTTCCGAGTCGAACGGGGACGCCTGATCGCCCCCCTTTGGCTCGATGCCCAAGCCCAATACGTCGCCGGACAGTCGTCGGGCGAGACGGTGTCGTTCGTCGTGCCCGGCGTGCCCGATTGGACGGCCTATCTTCTGTTGCCGGGCAGCCTGGAACCGATCCGGTATAAGCGTGTGACCGGCGGTGTACGGGTGACGATCGACGAATTCGGTCCGACCTCGTTGGTCGTGCTCACCCAAGATCCCTTGATCTTGCAGCGCTTGTCGCGAGCGACGGCCGAATCGGGGCGCCGCATGGCCGAGCTGCAACGCATGCTGGCGAAAGAACGGTTGGATCGCGTTCGCGAATTATATCCACGAACGGGCGTCGAACGCGAACAGGCCGGCGAATGGATTCGCGCCTCGCAACTGCAATTGCAGTGGTCCGAAGGCTTTTTCGCCACGAACGTGACCGCCGAAGCGTTTCTGGCTGCGGTGCGGGCGGAACGTCCGGTGCGTCTGTTGGAACGCGAGGTATGGCGGGAGGTCGCGCGGGCACTCGACGATCCGATCTCGATTCCCACGGCCGTGCGGTTCGACACGTTGCCGCTCCATCGCGCATATGCTCCCCGCGTGATGGCCGAGGTGGGAGGGATGAACCGACTGCCCGCCGGGGATTTCGAGGATCCCGCATTGGTGCCCCGGGTCGGATGGCAACACGTCGTGTTGCCGGTCGAGGGTGTGGTCGGCCGCGCCGAGTTGGCGTCGGCTTCCGCACGCACGGGACGATTCGGGTTGCACCTGGAAGTGCGCCCCACCACCGACGAACAGCAATTGTTGTTGGACGCGCCGCCGGTGGTAATGACCTCGCCTTCCGTCGAAGTGCGGGCGGGAGAGACGGTGCAGATCGACGGCTGGGTTTACATTCCACGGCCGATCACCGCCGGTATCGACGGATTGATGATCACCGACACGCAGCACGGCATGCCGACGGCGTTACGCCTGGGAGAAACGGTCGGCTGGCACCATTTCAGCTTCTATCGCACGGCGGCCTTTTCCGGGCCGATGGCCGTCCGGTTCTACTTGACGGGCATCGGGGAAGCGTCGATCGACGATGTGCGACTGCGCGGGCGCGCGGCACCCGGCGGTGTAGAACAAGCCATTCGACCTGCGGTCGGCTTCCGTCGCTGACAACCGCCCCGGAAATCCCGGGTACTACGACGCTGCCGGTTCGAGTACGGTCAGATATTGCCGCAGCAGCGCGAACAGGTTTTCGCGGTCGATCGGCTTGGTGGCGTAGGCGTCGCATCCCGCCTCGAGGCAGACTTGTCGATCCGACTCCATGGCATGGGCCGTGAGTGCGGCGATCGGATGCTTGTATCCTTCGGCCCGTAGCTGTCGAACGGCTTCGTAGCCGTCCATGACGGGCATCTGCATATCCATCAGGATCAGGTCGAAGGGTTCCTCTTTCTTCAAGGCTTCGATCGCGGCGTGAACGGCTTGTCGACCGTCTTCCACCGCCGTTACCTCGACCCCGGCTTTTTCGAGAATATAAGTAATCAGTCGGCGGTTTTCGGGGCCGTCTTCGGCGAGCAACACGCGCCCGCGGAATCGCATGCTCTTGGCGGCACGCTTCGGTGCGACTCGTCGTTCGGCCTCTTTGGGATTGTCGAGCAGGCGGATCCCGTCGAGCGATCCGACGTCGATCGTCACGCGGAAGGTGCTGCCTTTGCCCGGTTCCGATTCGACTTCGATGTCGCCGCCCAACTCTTGGGCCAGGCGGCGGCTGATGACAAGCCCCAACCCTGTGCCGGTTTCGTCGGCAACGGTTCGTTGTTCAAGTTGCTGGAAGGGCTGGAACAAGCGGGCGATTTGTTCTTTCGAGATGCCGGGACCGGTGTCGGATACCTCGAAGACCATCTGCGGACGGCCGGTGTCGACATCGATCGTGCGAACGACGATGCGTACCTCGCCGCGGGACGTGAATTTGACCGCATTCCCGACCAGGTTCAACAAGATTTGACGCAGTCGGACCGGGTCGGTGGTAATCGTTTCGGGGATCGGCGAGGCATAGCGGACGACCAGCTTCAGGTTCTTCGCGCTCGCCCGCACACGCATCAGCGAAACGACCTCGGACACAACCGTACACGGTGAGCATCGGACGGGGCAAATCTTGAGCTTGCCCGCCTCGATCTTCGACAAGTCGAGAATGTCGTTGATGATTTCCAGCAAGTGGCGTCCGTTGTGCAGGATGATGTCGACGGCTTCGGCATCTTCCGTCGACTCGAGGCGGTTTTGAAGGATTTCGGCGTAGCCGAGGATGGCCGTCATCGGCGTGCGGATCTCGTGGCTCATGTTGGCCAGGAACCGCGTCTTGGCTTGTTCGAGACGCCGCGCGGCCCGCTCGGCCAGGACGGTTTCGCGGTAGGCCCGCAGCGCCGCGAGGCTGGAAAGCGCGATGATGATCACCGCCAAAACGCCCCCCACGCCGACCGCTGTACTGAGGTCGGTCAGGGCTTGCTGCATTTGGGCGTGTCGTCGTTCGACCTGCGCCGATTCTTCCTCGTGTAGGGCCCGGATGACCGGAAAAATTTTCCCGTCATATTGGGCTTCGGTCACTAGGTGAAGATTTCGTTCCACGATTTGGGGATCGGCGATCGGCAGCCCCGCAAGAGCGTGATCGATCTCGCGCAAAAACCGTTCGTACTCGTGTTGCAACCCCGCCAGCTCGCGTTCCTCAGTAACTTCGGATGCCGAATCGTCTTCGTCGTCGACCCACTTTTGTTCCAACCGATTCCGTTGCCGGAGGTGGTTGAGAATGCTCGCCAATGTCTCTCGCGCTGCGGCATATTCTTCGTTCACTTCAGGTTCAATGTCGTGAAGGCGCGCGCATTCCCCGGCCTCTTTGACCAGGCGGAGTGTCGCGGCGTCGAGCGCGTTGAGCTGTTCCAGGGTCGCACGAGTGCTTTGCCACGCATCAAGTCGGGTTTGAAGGCGTTGCGTTCGCGTCCATACGACCAGCGCCACGGTTATCGCGGCCGACAGACCCATCCCGAGCCAAAGCAGCAATCGCGGATAGGTGTGAAGACGGCGAAGCGTCATTCCAGCCCCTCGAGCATGCCGTGATGTGTGTGCCGCTCGTGCGCCTCGGCACCGAATTCCCAGGTCAAGAACACGAATGCGCCGAGATCGGGCGCCTCTTCGTTCAGCCCGATCGGCAGTGAGACACCGAATTCGGTTTCGGGCCACGCCCGCGGTTTCCAATAGATTCCCGGAGCCAGACGAACCGGTGTTTCGCCGTGCTCTTCGATCTCCACGCCCAATTCCAGCAACGGCACGAACGGACCGATCTCGGTGAAGCAAGCGACATCGAATTGCGCCCCGACGGTCGTGTCCTCGTGTTCGTCCAACGGGTCTTCGATTTCGATCGCCGTGTACACGTTTGTTGCGAACAGGTCGTTTTCGCCGTACGCGACGAAGTACGGTTCATAAATGACGGCATCGTTGCCCACGTGGGGCGTCGCCTCGGGCAATCCAACGGTGAAGCCTACACCGTAGGCCGTGCGCGAGCAGGGATCGTTCCAGAAGTTGTAGTACGTATCCAGCTCGATGTTGCCCACGCCCTCGTGGTCTTCCGCTCCGTGTCGCAGAAACGTCGTCGGCACTTCGACACCGAACTGGAGACGGTCGGTGATGCCGTATTCGATCAGGGCGGGAATCTCGAAATCGTCTTCGTGTTCTTTGGCCCACATGAAGCCGGTGGTGACTTGCCACTCACCGCGTTCTTGCGGATAAACCGACTCCCCAAGGAACAAGTCTTGCAGGATCGGCTTGATCGACTCGCCGTAACGGTGTTGGGCCTCGGCCCGGTCGGCGAGAGAACACAAGGCGATCATTGCCGAGATGCCGAGTGTGACGATCCGTAGCGTCGAGATAGTCATCCGTGCGATCATTCGGCTTTCCTTCCTTTCGTTACTCCATACTTGATCTTCACACGAGAATTGAAACGAGACGGCCGTAACGTGCTGTCGGCGACCGGGCGCGGTGCTGAAGGACGGCATTCCGCGAGCCGGACGATCGCCGGAGAACCGCCGAAAGCGAGAGACAATACCGAGGGGCCCATCCGGAATAGTATGATCGGGAAGACAGGCGGGCGGCGGAAAGGCAAAGTGAGCTGCTGAGTCGTCGAAACGCTTCGTCTTCTACCGAAAGTGCCGAGTGCGACGGCCGCGACGCCCATTCCGAGGGGGCAGCAAAAGAAAAAGGGAGTGATCGGTGAATGTCTGACCGTCGGCGGCCGATCAGCGCAGGCGGGCGTCGATCTTTTCCCGCAGCTTGCGGCGCAATCGGCTCAGGTGTGCCCGCAACGGACCGGCGCGACGCCCCGTCCGCCGCGCAATCTCGACGATGCTCAACCCGTCCAATTGCATTTGAAAGATCTCGCGGTCTTCAGGATCGAGATGATCCAACAGGCTGTTGAGCAGTTCCTCGTCGTCGAGGTGTTCGGCCCCGTTGTCTTCGACCGAGATCAACCCCAGAGGGAGGTCTTTCTCGTCGGCCAATGAATAGACCTGCCGTCGCTGTTGTCGCCGCCAATAAAGTGCCACCTTGCGGCGGATGATCGTGGCCGCCAGCGCGACAAGTTGTTCGGGGGAAGCGAGATCGAAGCGTCCCGTGCGCAATCCGGGGATGAGCACTCGCTTCATCGATTGAACCAGGTCGAGCGTATCGACCTGCGAGCGCAGCATCGGGCCGAGAGATACCCGTGCGACGATGCGAAACTTCGATTCGCACCGTTCCAAAAGAGCGGTCAAGGCATCGTCGTCGGTCTGAGCGGCCTCGACGAGTTGCGCAAACCCCCGCTCGGCGGATTCCGTGTAGTTGACTGTATTCTTGCCTGCCACCAATCAGAGTCCCGTGTATTCACTGACGATGTGCAATCGGGCGGCAGCTCCCCACCGAAATCGAAAGCCCTTCCACCTGGGACGGGGTACGCATTCCCGTTGGGATTTCGTGCGTTCGATTCGGCGAAGGATATTATAATCGAATTGGGCGCGAAACAAAGCAAGAAACCCGATTCGAAGCGGTCCCCTCGATCGTGCTGCCGGTGGAACCGGTTTTTTCGCTCTTTCTGGGACCGATCGCACACGTGCCGCAAGACACCCACTTTCCGAAATTCGATCCTTCCGGAACCTCGCCCGACGAGGTCTTCGAGGAACGCTTTCAAGCGGCGTGCGCGGCGTTGGAGCGGCGGATCGCCGCGGGCAACCCTGCGCGGGCGGAGACGTTCATCGAGGAACTCGGCCCCGCGCGATTGACGAGCGAACAAGTGCTCGAACTCATCTATACCGAGTACGCGGCGCGCTGTCGGGCGGGCGAAAAACCGGATCTCGACGAGTACTTCGAACGATTCCCCGATCGGGGGAACGACCTCGAAGAACTTTTCTTTGTCCACGAAGCCGTCCACTCGCAGGCCGATACCCTCCCCTGGGGCCTCGCGGGGACCGATGACGCCTTCGACGAAACCGACATCGAGCACGATGCGGCCGATCGCGATCCCGATTCCGAGACCGAATTCGAGGAAGCCGAAGGCGAAACCTTGCGGCGCCGTCTGGCGCATTACGAGTTGCTCGATATTCTCGGTCAAGGGGCGTCGGGGGTCGTCTATCGCGCCAAAGATTTGAAGCTCAACCGCATCGTCGCGTTGAAGGTGATCCGCACGGGACCGGATCTCGATCGCTCGATACGCCGGAAGTTTCGGCGCGAGGTCGAAGCGGCCGCGAGACTCCGCCATCCGAACATCGTCCAGGTGTTTGAAATCGCCGAAACGGACCAGTGCCAGTTGGTGGCGATGGAGCTGGTGGAAGGCGGTTCGTTGGCCGATCGCCAAGATGCGGCATGGGAGCCGCGTCGCGCCGCCGAGCTGATTTTGCAATTGACCGAGGCGATCGCCTACGCCCATCATCGCTGGGTGCTGCATCGCGACTTGAAGCCCGCGAATGTGCTGCTGGAAAAAAACGGGACCCCGAAACTGGCCGATTTCAGCCTGGCGAAGATGCTGGACGACGACTCGACCGCCACGCGCGGCGAGGAGTTGATCGGCACGCCGTGCTACATGGCCCCGGAGCAGGCCGGCGGTCGGCCGTGGGAGATCGGCCCCCGAGCCGACATCTACGCGCTGGGTGCGATTCTATATGAACTCTTGGTGGGACGCCCGCCGTTTCGCGGCCGCTCGACGATCGACACGCTCGTGCAGGTTCGGACGGCCGATCCGATCTCGCCGTCTCGATTGCGAGCCGATTTGCCGCGGGACCTGGTGACGATTTGCCTCAAATGCTTGGAGAAAGATCCCGACGACCGCTACATGACCGCCGAAGAGTTGGCGGAAGATCTGCGTCGCTTCTTGCAAGGGCGCGTGATATTGGCCCGTCCCGCGCCGTGGTGGGAACACGTGTGGAAGTGGGCCAAGCGGCATCGCGACGCGGTGATCGCCTCGGCGGTGCTGTTGCTGGTGGCCGCCGTCATCAGCGGCGGCATGTGGTGGTATCGCGAGCGGTTCGTGTCGGCCAGCCGAGCCAGCGAGCGATGGGAGCAGGTCGCCCGCTCGCAGGCCGAAGAGATCGTCTCGCAACGCGACCGCAGCCGGCAGCAGGCCTACGCCGAGACGCTGGCGCACGTCCGTGAACTGATGGCGCAAAACCCGGCCCAGGCGCTGGTGATCCTCGACGATCCCGAGAAATGCCCGACCGATCTGCGCGATGCGGCTTGGCAGATATTGCGGACAATGTGCACCGCCGGTCGGACGACGATCGGCAGCCAGGCCTCGAAGGACCGTTGGATTCGGCGTATCGCCCTGTCGAAAGACGGGCGCCGCCTGGCCTGCGGAACCTGGAGCGGCGACATCGCGATCTGGGACATGGAATCCCGCGCCGAGGTGTCCAACCTGTACGGACACACCGACTGGATCGCCTGCCTGGCCTTTTCCCCCGATGGTCGACATCTGGCGTCGGCCGCCTACGATCAAACCTTGCGGATTTGGGATGCGGTCACTGGTGAGCAGGAATCGCAAGCGTTCATCGAGTCGGGCGTCGCCTGGTGCGTCGAATTCAGCCGCGACGGCGGTGTGTTGGTTGCCGGAACCGATTACGGATTGCGGGTATGGGACGTTCCCGGCGGATTCGAAATGCCCTCGCTGGAGGTCAAGCCGGGGGTGCGCTCGGCCGCCTTTTCTCCCGACGGTTCTCGATTGGCCCTGGGGTTAGGCAACGGCGAAATTCACATCGTGTCATGGCCCGATTTGGCGCCGCTGGAAACGTGGCGCGAGTTTCGCGCGCCGATTTTGTCGGTCGCGTTTTCGCCCGACGGTGATACGCTTGCGGCGGTCGGTGCCCGCCATTTGCTGTTGTACGATTTCGAAAACGCGGAAAAGCGGTACATTCGGGAAGCCCACTTGTTCCCCGTGCGTTCGGTCGGCTTTTCCAGCGACGGGACGAAGGTGATTACCTCGGGTGAAGACTTCGCCGCCCGCATCTGGGACGTGGAAACGCTATCGCCCGTCCGTGAGTTGACGGCACACTTAGGGCACGCCGTTTCGGCGGTGTTCGCACCCGACGATCACACGGTGTACACCGTGTCGGAAGGAATTCTCAGCATTTGGGATTTGAACGCTCCGGAGATTCCCGACACGCTGGGAGGGACGACGCTTCCGGTCAACGCAGCACAATTCTTGCCGGGTACGAATCGGCTGGTAACCGTCGAAGGCGGTCCGCCGGACAGCCTGCTCAGTTTGTGGAACCTGAACAACGGCAAACGTTTGGCACGAACGGAGAGCGGGCAGACGCAAGCGCGGCGGTTTGCGATCTTGCCCGACGGCTCGCAATTCGTGTGCATAGAAAGGAACGGTCAGCTCGTCCTCCGCAACGCCCGCACGTTGGAAGCCGTCAAGACGTTGAAAGGGCTGCCGGGCGGACCGGCCTCGCTGGTCGTGTCGCATGACGGGCACTACCTGTATTCCGGTCATCGCAACGGAAGCCTGTTTCGATACGATTTCGCGACGTCTACCGCGGAATCGATCGAGGCTATTTCGGGAGAGCAAGGTGCGCCGGTGATGCTGTCGCTTTCTCCGGTCGATGCACGTCTCGCCGTGGGCACCGATCTCGGCTACATCCAATTGTGGGATACGAACGAGTGGAAGCTCGTGTCGCAGACGCGGTTACAGACCCGTGCACCCGCCGACATGGTTTTCAGTCCCGACGGCGAATACCTGGCGGCGGTCAGCACCGCATTACCGGCCATCTTCTTGTACGATGCCCGCTCGCTCGAACTGATCCGGCAATTCGACGAAACGCCGTGTTTCATCACGTCGCTTACGTTTTCGCCCGATGGTCGCACCTTGGTCAGCGGCTCGCCGCCGCCGTCGCCCACCGGCCGCAGCGAAGTGCGTCTGTGGAACGTGGCCTCGGGGCGGTGTCATGCCGTATTTGAAGGCTTCGGGGCGCCGGTTGCGTTCTCTCCCGACGGGCGTTATCTGATCGCCCGCGACATCGACAAGCGGTTACGCATCTGGAAGCTGTCGCCGTGATCGCCGCAGGGCCGTTCGTTCTTTTCTGACCAGCCGTTTCGGCCGCCGGGGAGCTGGTGCATCTTCGGTTATGCGCGGTATGCAGTGTGCGATACCGTTTTTCACGGCTGGCCGTCGTGATATATCCTCTAGAAAACAAGTCGATTGCAGCAAACATAAAAAATCCTTGTCGATTCGCGAAACCTGCGGGCGTTTGCCGTGTTTAAGAGGCTTAAGATGCCGTGCGCGACCACGAGGGCGCGCGAAGGCTCCACGAACCGACAGGCCGACGTTCCAGGAAGCACGGCGGCCGGATCGTTTTCGCACATGCGCGGGGGTGAACGATGTGTCGTTACGGTTTCGACTTGAAAACGGCAGCCGTCGCCGTGTTTATCGGCGCGGCGTTGTGGGGGATGAGGGCCGGAGCCCAACAATCCGAGCCTTCCAGTTATGCGCCGGTGGTGATCCACGAGCGTTTCGAGGCGATCGTCGAGCGGATGCAGGCCGCCAAGCCGGCGATTCGCGAGGCGCACATGACATTGCTGGAAGAACGCTACGACCTGAGCGATCGGCCGCTCGAGGGCGTCACGATGTCGCGAGGCAAGCCGGTGCAGCAGGGCGTTCGCGTGAAGCTGCCCGAAGGCGTCTCGTCGTGGCAGGAGCTGGCCTCGCTGTCACCCGACGAGATTCGGCGTCGCGGATTGTGGCCGAAGGGCTTTCTGCCGTTGCCGCATCCGAACCATCTGGAAGGCGGGATGGTCTTTCCGCGGCATCATATCGATGAGATCCTGAAGCAAGAAGGCCGCGACCTCACCCGGTTCGATCTCGATTACGACCTCCCGGCTCACTTGCTGCCGGAATATCCGCCGGCGATCTTCCTGACGACGCGTCCCGATCTGGGCGACGTGTCGCACGGAGAAGTCGTGACGCTGCAAAACTACCATCGTCTGTTCAACGGGATCTTGAATCCCAAGCAGTTGGAAGGGTTGCGCCTGTTGGTGACGCCGTTTCCGCAGCAACAGTTCAACGCCACCGAAGACCGCCGCTGTCTCAAGCCGAGCTTGGGCGTCACCTGTTTCGACTGCCACGTGAACGGACACACGAACGCGGCCACGCACCTGGTGGGCGACATTCGACCGCAAGAATTTCGCCACCGGCTCGACACGCCGTCGCTGCGGGGCGTGAACGTGCAACGGCTGTTCGGATCGCAGCGGGCGCTGAAGACGGTGGAAGACTTCACCGAGTTCGAGCAGCGGGCGGCCTATTTCGACGGCGATCCCGTCATCGCAACGAAAAAAGGCGTGAACGTCTTGGAACGGGCAAGCCAGGTCCATTTCATGTCGGAGTTCCTGGCGATTCTCGACTTTCCGCCCGCGCCGAAGTTGAACGTCTTCGGAATGCTCGACCCAGAAAAGGCGACGGAGCAGGAGTTGCGAGGCCAGAAGGTGTTCTTCGAGAAAGGGCGTTGCGCCTTCTGTCACAAGCCGCCCTATTACACCGACAACCTGATGCACGATTTCCACACCGAGCGGTTCTTCGAACCGCACGCGGTGCAGGGCCACATGATGGTCGGCGACGGCCCGATCAAGACCTTCCCGTTGCGGGGAATCAAGGATTCGCCGCCCTACCATCACGACGGCCGTTTGTTGACGTTGGAAGACACGGTCGAGTTTCACAACCTGGTTCTCGGTACGAAGCTGACCGAGCAAGAGAAGGCCGACCTGGTCGCCTTCTTGCGATGTCTGTAATGATTCCGGATCGAGACTGCCGATCCATCGGAGGCGCCGCCGAGCGTTCTTCGGAACTGTAGGGGGCGGTTCATCGACGAAACTCCTACCTCCCTTCCTCCCACGCAGGGAGCGGGTGTTGTGCTGAACGAGGGTCGGTCGGGAACATCCCGCGCCGGCCCTCGGCTTTTTGTGCAGAAACGCTTCGCGCTGTGGGCGGGCGCGGCGAGAATCGCCCGTGTCGCCAATAGCGGGATTCAACAAAACGTTGAGTTTGCCGTGAACGGCTGGTATCATTCGCGGAGGACAGGTTCACGATCGCAGGCGAGCGCGTTTCGCAGCACGATCGGCACCGGAATTCTCGCTGAACGCGACTATACTTGCCCCCGTTGGCGCGGTTTCGGGGAACGTCGCGATGCCTTTCACGATTCAGTGTTCATGCGGGACGTCTCTTAGCGTGCAAGAGGCGTGGATCGGCCGGTTGGTCATGTGTCCGAACTGCAAACAGCAATTGCTGGTCGGACATCCGGGGACGAACATTCCGAATCTTCCGCAGGGACCGTTACCGAGCGCCCCCGCCCCGACTCCGCTGCCGCAAGCACCGACGCCACACGGCGCTTCCGTCGGTGAGAGGGAACAAGAAAGTCCGGGCGGCGTGTGGGGCTTTATCAGGCGGACCTTTTCCAAGCTCACCTTCTACAACTTTCAAGAACCGGGGCTTTACCGGGTCCGACTTCGCGGCGAATTACCCATTCGCCTAAGCTTCATCCTCGCCGGTGCCCTGATCGGCACGGCGATCATGCTGGTGTTGACCGGGGTCAGCAAACGGCCGGGCACGTATTACACCTACATCGTTACTTCCTTCCTGCTCGGCGGCGGGCTCGGCGCCGGATTCGCGGCGGCGATCTCTTTTGTCGGCCCCTCGAACGTGTCGGGCGGGGTTTTCCTCTATCACAACCGCATCACGCGGCAACGTATCGTCGGCGGATTCCCCATCATGCGGGCTGAGGCGACGACTTGGTACTACAGCGAGATTCAACGCTGTACGATCATTCCGCCTGAGCGGTTGAAGAAATCGTTCGCCGTCATGTTGCTCGAATGGCCCGGCGGCGAAGATATCATCGGTATTCCGAAGCGGCGGTGGAAAAAGGTCGTCGAAAAACTGAGGGCCAAGGGCGTCGTCGTGGAAGACGGAGCTCGCCTGCCCGAACGGTACGTTCGGCCGACGGTCGGCTGGGGAGCGGCCGTGGCGGGGTTGGGCCTGGGAAGCGTCCTCTTCGTCGGATGCTTGATGTTCTACATGGTTCAGCGGGAACCGTTCAAGCCCCAGGGGCCGGCGCCGCGTCAACAAGCGCAGGCGAACCTTCCGAACGTGCCTGCCCAGATGCCCGGCGCGGGGTTCCAGCGTGCTGCGAACGACCCGAGGGAGCGGGTTCTCGAACACATGTCCGAACTGGAAAAACGGGCCGGGATAAACGCGAAACCGAACCCCGAACCCGAACAGGAAGACCGCGGACCGCCTTCTCCGCGAGGCGCGTCGGAGGGCTTCGGCCCCGGGGGCATGCGCGGCGGGCCGCCGATACCGGGATCAGGACGCGGAGTCGGTTCGATGCGTCAACCGGGGAGTGTTCCCTCGGGGCGCCCCTCGCCGAGCGCGCCCCCGACGGTTTCCGGCAGAGGTCGTCCACCGTCAACGGGCGTCGGGCAACGCCTGGCCCCCATCACCGAGCCACCGCCCGGAGCGACGAAGTTGGTCGGCGGCACCGGCGGCATGCTGTACCTGTCGCAACCCCAGAACCGGCCCGTCGTCGGATTCATCTTCACTGAGGGGAGCTGGGCAGGGAAAGCGGCGCTGGCCATTCTCGAACCGATCTACGATCACGTGCCGGCCAACGAACGGACGGTCGTCGCCCGCGAGGGATACGTCGTGGCCGGCCTCGAGGTCCATGCCGACGATCTGGTCCGCGGCGTGCGCGTGACATTCGCGAAGCTGACACCCGAGGGTAAGCTCGACCTCGCCGATTCGTACACCTCGGATTGGATCGGTGAGCCGAGCGAAAGCCCGGAGACGCTGGGAAATACCGGTTTGCCGGTGGTGGGCGTGATTGCGCGCCGCGGTGCCGTCATGGATGCCCTGGGCCTGGTGTTGCAAACCGGCGCCGAGTAACCACATCGATCGGACGGAGATCGACGGGCGCGGTCGACGCGCGGGGGTGCGGTCCCTCGTCGGACTGCGATCACATCAGATTGTACTTCTTGAAGATTTCGACGGCCGATTCACCCGCCTCGATCGCTTGACGCACCTTCGTTCGTTTTTGGCTTCGCTCAAGAGCCTGCTGCACGACATCGCGTTCGGCACCGTTGGGGATCACGCAAACGCCCTCGGCGTCGCCGAAGATGAGGTCCCCGGGCCGGATCCGTACGCCGTCCAATTCGATGGCGACGCGAAAATCGACCACCTTTGTGCGGGTACGCTGATCTTGGGCGAAGATTCCACGCGAGAAGATGGGAAATTGTAGTCGGGCAATCGCATGGCTGTCGCGAACGCACGCATCGACGACGGCCCCCGCCGCCTGCAACTTGAGCGCCCGCAGCGTCATCAGCTCGTTCCACAGGGCCAGGTTTTTGCTCGCGCCGCCGGCGACGTAGACTTCGCCCGCCCGCAGATCGTCCAGGGCTTGCAACATCAGCCCGAACGGCTTGGCGATCGACGGGTTCATACCGCTGGGCGAATAGGAGTCGCAGCAATCGGCGTGCATGACCGGCATGGCGCGACCGACCAGCGAGACCTTGGCGTCCAGCGGCGTCATACCGGGCGGCAAGAATTGGTTGCGCATTCCCAATTCGTCGAGGACTTCGCCCACCACGGCGGTCGTCAGTTCTTGCCGAATGATGGAGAACAGTCCGGCATCGTCTTTCCAAAGCTCGGCCATGGTCGGCTCCTGTCGGTTGCCGCAATCGAAGCGATCGTGTCGCGGATGCCGCGGACATTTTGCCGCAGCCCCGCTACGCAATAACGTGGCCTACGCTTTCGGAGGTGTCAACTATTCGGCTACAGAGGGCAAAAACCCCGCGTTGTGCGAACATGTTCTGTTTCTGCGGTCGTCGGGCGGATCTTCCGAAACGGTAGCGGTTCATTCGGCAGGAGGAACCCCGTCGTTCAACGCCGGATAGGGCCGCCCCGGGATCAGACGTTTCCCGTCGGTGAATCCTTCGGGACGACGGGCAAGTCGCTCGATGAGGATCGACCGCCAGTGACGCAACGTTTCGGCGTGCGTCGGATCATCGGCCAGGTTGTGTTCTTCTTTCGGATCGTTTACTAGATCGAACAGCAGTTCGCTTCCGTCGGTCGGACGCCAAATGTACTTTATCCGCCCGTCGGTCAACGCATGGAACGCTTGGGCCTTGCTGTAACACGGGGCATGCTCGAAGTGCAGCCACGGGCGAATGAGCGTGTCCTTGCCTCGTGCGGCAGGCAACAGGCTCACGCCGTCGATATCCTCCGGCGGCGCGGCGCCGGCGGCGTCGAGGAACGTCGGCAACAGGTCTTCGAGACACACGGGGCGGTCGATGCGTGTTCCGGCCGTCAACTTCAGTTCCGGCGAGCCGGCGAGGATCATCGGCACGTTCGCCGAGCCTTCCAACGGTTCGCACTTGCGGAAATACCCGTGGTCGCCGAGCATTTCGCCGTGATCACTGGTCACGGCGATCAGCCACGGCCTGCCGGCTTTTTCCGCGCGGGCGACGAATGCCTGCACCAGCGAAGCGACCTCGCGATCGAGTTGCTCGATCAGCCCGAAGTAACCGGCCTGGGCGCGGCGCAATGTCTCGCCGGTGAGCAGCACGCGGTGACCTCCCTCGGCCCCTTGCGGCGTGAGGGCGTCCCAATCGACCCAGTCGCCGTGGGCGGGAGCAGGCAGATCGGCCTGCATGTACTTGTCGAAGTACTGCGGCGGAGGAAACAACGGCGGATGCGGCGCGTAGAACGAAGCCGTCAAAAACACCGGCCGATCGTCGGGTATCTCGGCCAAAACCTCTTCGGCGGTACGTACGATCCAAACCGTCGGATGCCAGCTTTCGTCGATCGGCCAGGCCCGCGCCGGCCACAAGTTGTACGAGAGTCCCAAGGTATCGGTCACCCACGCGTGAAACTCGCGAATCTCATCGAACTCGGCTTCGATCGCCTTTGCGTATTCGTCGCCGCGCACATATGTGGAGCATGCCCGGTGGATCGTGTAGCCGAGCGCCTCGTCGCTTTCCCGTTGGTGCATCGTGCGGCCGACGAGAATCGATAGATAGCCTTGAGCCGTCAACAATTGCGGCATCGTGGGGCGCGTAACCGGCTTCTGGCGGAAGCCGACCACGCCGCTGGTTTGCGGATACAAGCCCGTCAACAGCGCGTACCGCGCCGGAATGCACGAGGGGACGGTGGCGTATGCCCGGCGAAACAACACGCCCTCTCGGGCCAGCCGATCGAAAGTCGGTGTTTCGACGACCGGATGGCCCAGGCACGAAAGACAATCGCCCCGCATTTGGTCGGGCATGATCAACAGCAGATCGGGCTTCGCCGCCTGCACCACAGAGAACCATCCTGCCGCCAAAAACACCAGCACGCCGAGAATACGCCGCATCGTCAAATCTCCCTTGCCGCCGGTCGCAGCCACCCGACACCGTACGGAACCCGACATGGAAAAAAACCTTCACATATATTTATATTGTCCACAGAATAACTTGCCGTGTGTGATCGGGCAAATCTTTTGCAGGCCGGAAAATTGCGCCCGTGGAATTCGGCTCTTTAGTCTCAGGAAAGAGTCCGGCCGTCATGCCGCAGGGGCATCAGCATCGAGGGCGGCGGGAGGGGACTGCGAGGCCTGTTTCGCCGAACGGCCGCCGTGCGCGCGAATCAGTTCGCGGATCGCCGTCCGCGTCTTGCCGGAAAGACCGGGATGGCTGTTCGCCGCGTCCAGCGGGGTCGCTTTGCGATAGTCGAGTGCGTTGACGTCGGCCCCGGCCTCCAGGAGGAGCCGGACCAGCTCCAGCCGTCCCAATGCTGCGGCCCAATGCAGCGGCGTGCCGCCGAAGCTGTCGGCGGCATGGCGATTCAGATCGACGCCGCGCGAAATTAGGAATCGGGCGACCTCGGGACGATTGCACAGTACCGCCAAATGCAGCGGCGTAGCGCCCGCACCGGGAACCCCTTGGCCTTGCAGCACGGCATCCAACGGCGTGCCGCAACGCGCGTGCTCCTCCAGCGTTTTCAGGTCGCCTGTAGAAGCGGCCGTCCAAACGTCGATCGGCGGCGTGACCGCGGAACCGGTTTGCACCTCGGGTGATTCGAGCGGGCCTTCGATGCGAACGTGTGTTACCTCCAGCCCGGCAGGTACTTTCAGGGTGTGTATCCAAATGCTTTGGACGATCGAGCCGACCGGGGTAGCCGGAAACTCTTCCGCCTGTGATCGCAGGTTCGGCACCAGTGCAAAACCTTCGACCGGCAGGGCGAGGGAGAACGGCTCGCCTGACTGAAACTGGGTCGCGGGAAAACGAATCTGGAAGTTTCCGGCGAAGCGATTGTCTTTATTCCAAAGCGTCATGCCCACTACCAAATCGGCCGCTTCGGCCATGCGGCCCTGAACGACGAGTCGGCAACCCGGTTTGAGGACGACCAGCGGCTCGGCCGGGCGGGCCAGCCGGAACGAAACACCGTACATGCCGCTATTCTCTGAAGGGGCTGTTGCTCGCAAGGCCGGGGCGCGGGTTTCGGTACCCGGTACCCATTCGCCTCGGGTGTAACCGACGCCCGATTCCAAGTCGCTTGTCCAGTACGGAACGGCATCGGCAACAGGGACGGGGGTCAAGTCGCGATACGGCCCGGCAATCACGCAGTGGCGGGCGGGAACCTCGACATCCGCCCCGTCGGGCAATCGGCGCACGCGCACCTTCCCCTCGTCCACACGCACCATCGTCAGAACGGCTTCCGTTGCGACCTCGAAACGGGTGCCCAACACGTCGAGCTGCGCCGAGCGCGTAAACACCCGCATCGGCCGCTCGGCGGGCTGCGGTTTCGCCTCGCAGCGCATGGCTCCCTGACGCAGGTGTAAACGCTTGTGACCGGCGTCGTTGAACGTCACGCTCGATACGCCGGTGATATGGACCCGGCTACCGTCGGTGAATTCGAGTTCGATCCAGGTATCGGGAGAAAGCCCTTCGAGCGTTCCGTCGGGCAGTGATTCGCCGACGATTACGTCGTCGCGGACGATCCCGCCGTCGCCGATGAACTGAAAGGTACCCTGCGCCGCGACGATGCGGGCAATCGACCGGGATTCGGGGGACGTGAGATATTCCCGCGTCGTCACCATAACGGCGACCAGCACGACCCCAACGAGGATTCCGGCGAACCACCATGTCGGTGTCCATAGCGAGCGCGGCAATCGCGCGCGCGGCGGAGCGTTTTCGGCGGTTGCAGGGCCGTCGTCGCGGTACGAGAACCGGCGAGCCAGCGACGAGTGCATGTTCAGGTAACGCAGGTAGACACGCCTCGCCTCGGCGTCTTCTGCCAAGCGCGATTCCAATGCAGCAACCTGCGCGGACGAAGCATCGCCCTGCACGAACGTCTCGATGAGTTCGATCAGCTCTTCGCGGTTGTCGTTTGCCGATCTCATGTTCCGCATTCAATGTCCTTGCAAGGCCATCGTCTTGCGTACGCACGAAAACAACATCGCCCGCACGCGCGCCAGGTGTTTGCGGACGGCATTGGGCGTCTTTCCAAGTTTTTCGGCGTACTCGACCAAGGTTTGCTCGCTGCCGTAGGCGGCTTCGAGTACCGCGCGGTCTTGCTCGCGAAGTTTTGCGATGCAGTGCGACAAGGCACGTCGTTCTTCTTCCAATTCTGCGGCTTGCTCTTCCGCTTCGCGGGCGAGCGTTGCCAACAGTTCGTCGTTGAAAAGGTGCCGGTCGCGGGCTTTTTTGCGGCGGTAGTTCATCGCTTCGAAGCGGGCGATTTGAAAGGCCCACTTTCGGAAGCTGGTTCCCTCTTGGAATTGATCGAACTTCCGCCACATGGCCATGCTGGTCTCTTGCATGACGACCTCGGCATCGTCGGGATCGACAAGCAAGGAGACCAAGAACGCGTGAATCGCCGGTTCATGGCGTACAAACAACGCCATGAAGGCGGAGTGGCGATCCGTGAGTCGTTGCATTCCCCCGAGCCCCTTGGGAGCGGCGTCCACGACACCGTTCCCATAAGACAAGAACGTTGTCCCCACGGCTACCATGCCTTGCTTTCGGCTCGACTTCCGATGTCGAACCTCCGAATTGCATGAGAAGTGCGGAATCGCGGAAGCCGGCCGACAATTCCGCCGGACGAAGACTCGCCCGTTTGGGGACGTCACCATCCCCCCCAACGCTTTTATGGTATATTGTCGACAACCGAAAGGCCAGCTTTCCGCACCGGGAACCGCGGCTTGACGTTGGTCGCAAGTCGGTCGCCGCTTGTCGCCGAAAGACCGGCCGGCCGCAATTTGCGGCAATTCGGAAGAACCGTATTCGGGTAACCCGCGATTCCTTGCGATGTCGGCGTATTCCCGGTGCGCACGATTGGGTTACGCATATGATATTACATAATCCCCACTCCCTGACGGTTCGCGTTTTCTCCGTTCGATTCCCTTCCTGACAGCCGTCGAGGCTTTTCCGGTTTTGTATGTGCGGGTTCAGCGCGCGCCCCGGTAGGTCGATTCCCCCTTTGTTTGGAGGTCGTCATCGTGTTTCGAATCGTATCGCTCGCGTTATTGCTGCCGGTAGTGGTGTCGTCGGCGTCGGCCGTCGAATTCGAGAGCCGTTTCGACCGGACGCCCGACGGCGTTTGGGCCGGGCCGGAGTACTGGGCGAACCCGCTTCAAGATTGGCGGATCGCCGACGGCAAGCTCGAGTGCCTGGCACCGGGGGCGAATCGCAGCGTGCATTTGCTCACGTATCAACTCACCGCCCAAAGCGAAGCGCACATCGAGTTGGTGATCGATTCGGTCGATCGCACGCAACAAGCGACGTGCGGTTTGGCCTTCGGCATCCAAGGAAAACTCGACGACTATCGGTACAACGCGATTTGGGGGAAAGGCATCGTCGCGGGCGTGTCGACGACGGGGAAGCTCGTGTTGGCCGATTCGTCGGTCGGCGGCGAGTTCTCCTTCCCCCTGACGCTCGTGCTCGATCTTGCCCCCGACGGTGACGGCACGCATCGCGTCGCGCTCGCGGCGACCGACGCAGGCGGAAAGGTAGTCGGACGATCGGCGGTCGTCGTTCCTTCACAACGCATTCGCGGAAACGTGGCGATCCTCTATCAAGGTAAGCCGAAGCGAGCTTTGCCCGGCGATCCGGTGGCCGCCTTCAGCCGTTTCGCGATTCGCGGAACCCATCTGTCCGGCGGACCGCAGCAGAACTTCGGCCCGATCTTGTGGACGCAATACACCCTCGACGAAGGCGTGCTCAAGCTACAGGCTCAATTGGCGCCCACCGAGGGACAGGGAGAAACCTCGGCCTTGCTGCGGTACGGCGAAGGCGACCGGGCGCGCGAGGTGCGGGCAGAGATGGATCCCTTGTCGCGGACGGTCCTCTTCCGCGTCGAGCATTGGGACGCTTCTCGTGATACGCCGTACACCGTGCATTACACGTGGAACGGTCGTGAGTACGCCTACAGCGGCACGGTGCGGCACGATCCGGTCGAAAAGGACGAGATCACGATCGCCGGCTTCACCGGTCACAAGGACTACGGTTTTCCGAACCCGACGATCGTGGCGAACGTGCAGCGGCTGGATCCCGACGTGCTTTTCTTCTCGGGCGATCAAATCTACGAAGGAAACGCCGGCTTCGGCATTACCCGCGAGCCGGTTTCGGTTGCCGCGCTCGATTACCTGCGCAAGTGGTATTTGCTCGGCTGGTCGTTCGGCGAATTGATGAAAGACCGGCCGTCGATCATCCTGCCCGACGATCACGACGTGTATCAGGGGAACATCTGGGGCGCAGGCGGGATTCCCACCGACAACATCAACAAGGGCGGTTACATCATGCCGCCGGAATGGGTGAACATGGTGCAGCGGACGCAAACCGGGCATCTGCCCGACCCGGTCGATCCGCGACCCATCGAGCAAGGAATCACCGTCTACTTCACGGACATGACCTACGGCCGCGTGGGCATGGCGATTCTTGAAGACCGCAAGTTCAAGGCCGGTCCTCCGATGGTTCCCGAGGTCTGGTCCCTGGAAGAAGCGCCGCTGTTGGGCAAGCGTCAACTCGCCTTCTTGGAGCAGTGGGCGGGCGACTGGAAAAACCAAGACGCCAAAGTCACCCTCAGTCAAACCGTCTTCGCGCAGTGCCATACCTACGGCGGAAAACAAGGCCGCACGTGGGTGCAGGACGTCGACGCCAACGGATGGCCGCCGCCGGGACGCGATCGTGCGCTGCGCGTCATCCGAAAGGCGCACGCCTTCATGTACGCAGGCGACAATCATCTGCCCACCGTCGTCCATCATGGGATCGATACGTGGGAAGATGCGGGCGTGAGTTTTACCGTTCCGTCGATCGCTGCGGGCTTTCCGCGGGAATGGCGACCCGACCGCTTGGGCTTCGCGCCCGAGGGACCGATGCCCGACGACCTGGCACGGCCGACGTATTCCGGCGACCTGCCGCCGTATTTGGGCCGATTCATGAGCCGCTGGGGCCATCCGTTGACGTTCTACGCGGTGGGCAATCCGATCATCTTCACCGGTGCCGGAGGCGGTGAGGACGCCGGTGATCTGGAATTGCTCGATCAGAAACGATCCGGGTTCGGACTCGTCCGCTTCCACAAGCCCACCGGACGTATCACCGTCGAGTGCTATCGCATTCTGGCAGATCTCGACGATCCTTCGACGGCACAAATGCCCGGATGGCCGGTCGAATTGACCTTGCGCGACAATTATGCCCGCAAGCCGGCAGGGTACTTGCCCGAGATCACCTGCGACGTCGATCGCCCCGTGCTCAAGATGATCGACGAATCGAACGGCGAATTGGTGTATGCCCTGCGATTGCAGGAAAACCGCGTGCGTCCGTGGGTGTTCGCGCCGGGAACGTACACCGTCATGCTGGGCGATCCCGATCGCGACGTGTGGACGGTCCGTCGAGGCCAAACGTTTTCGCCGTGACGATTGAACAGGGCCGGAAAACGCAACAGCCCCGTTGCGAGGTGCCGTCGATCGTCGGCCGCGACGGGGCGCCGTCTCCGTTCGTCATGTGGATGCGTCGGTGCGCAAAGAAAGGAACAGCAAGAGGAGGAATTGCATCATGCGCTGGTGGTTGGTGGTGTCGGCGTGGATGTGTCTGTCTGCGGCATTGCAGGCGGGTGAGGCGATTCGAAGTTTCGATCTGTCGCCGTACACGATCCAGAAGGTCCGCGTCGCCCGCGCCGACGGCCGTTCGTACATCGTCGCGTCGAGCTACGAAGGAACGGTATTGGCCGTCGATTTCGGCGGTCGCGTGCTGTGGAAGCAACCGCTTTCAGGGTACATGAACTTCGACGTGTTTTGCCGCGACATCGACGGCGACGCGAACGACGAAATCTTCCTGGCGAATGCGGACGGCGCCGTGTATTGCGTCGATCATACGGGGCGTGTGTTGTGGCGATTTCCCGGCCAAGGACCGCCGATGGTTTCGGTATGTGTCGTGAGGAAGGCCGACGGTACCCCGCTGATTGCCGCAGGCGGATTCGACAAGAACTTGTATCTGCTCGATCCGGTCACGAAGAAATACCGGTCGATTCCTTCTTCGGCTTATTCGCGGGAAAAGACGTGGGGGAAAGGCCCCAAGCGCGTGCCGCCTCCGGGAGAGCACTCGATCAACTATTTGCGGCCGGTGCGGTTGAAAGACGGCTCCGAACTGCTGGCCGTCCACGGGATCGTGTATTCTCTCAGCGGCGGCGGATCGCTCTATTTCTTCCGGCCCGAGGAAAACGAGCCGTGTAAGATCGTGCAGCTTCCGGCCGGTCGGCCGTTCGGCGATATTCGCGCACGGGATCCGGACGGTGACGGCAATGAAGAGATTCTCGCCGGCACGACGACCTTGACCGAGGCCGTGTGCGCCGTCGTCTCACCCGCGACCGAATCGGTCGAAGCGATCGACATCTACGCACACAACGATTGGCGGAAACAGCTCGACGGCAACGGTTACCGCGTTCTCCAAACAGAAATCGTCGATTCGCTCGGTACGCGAAAGTTGGCGGTGTTGCTCGGATCGCGGTTATTGTTGCTCGATCCTGCCCATCCGAACGAGTCCGAAGCGGAAGTTCTTCCTTGCCGCTATTCGTTTTACGACATTTGGGCCGATCCCGTGTCGGGCAAGATCGTGCTGGCCTCCAGCCAAAGCGGTGGGAGCTGCATCCACGTGATCGACCCGGCTTCGGCTGCATGGAAACAGGCCTATTCGCAACTCGAACCGCCCGGCAAGATTGCGAAGATTCTCGAGAACACCCGGTCGCTTCGGACGGCGGTCGACCGGTTGCCCGCGATGCATCCTCGCGCTCCGCTGCCGGTGATCTTCATGACCGAGCGTGTGCCCGAGACTATGCAGGAGAAGACGAAACGCTGGGCCGATGAATTCGGCACGCCGATCTTTCTCAACGGCGTGTGGTTCAAGGAGGCCGAAAACTGGGACCGCGCGCACATGGCCAGCGAGACGTACCGGGAAAAGCGCGACCGGCGAAAACAGTACACCGCTACCAGCGACGAAATCTATGCGAAATTAACATCGGCGCTGGAGGGCTACCCGGGAATTGCCTTTTGGGGAGGCCACGGCAACGATCCGTACCAGATCAGTCTGCGCACGTTGCGGCGCGTGCTCGAAGCAGCGGGCGACAAACTTGTGGTCGTCATCTACCCCGAACTCGAGGATCCCAGCGACGAATTCGCGTATGTGTTGAACGACCTGCTCTATCCGCTGGCCGAAACCGCGCAAAAGACCGGCGACAAGGTGTACCTCCGCACGAAACATTTCTTTTGGGAGACGGCGATCTACCACCCGATGTGGTCGCGATTGCTGAGCGGCGAGTTCGCCGACGTCTTCGTGCCCAGCATGGAAGAAACGACCGACAAGACGCAAGAGTTGAGTGTTGCCGCGCGGCTGGGTGTGTGGGCGGCCGGTTGCACCGACGACTGGGGATCACGCTGCGCCCGCGATAATCCCAGCTTCGACCGCATGCGGCAGTTTTCGCATCAGATGTTGCCGAACCACTTCTTGCGAAATCAGGTATTCACCATCGCGTACGGCGCGCGGTACATGAACAACGTCTCGGTCGATCAAGAATATATGAGCGTGTTGTGGGAACTGATCGCCAAGGGTGTTTTGTACGTTCCCAAGCGCGGCGAGATCGTCAGCTTTTCCCCCGTCCGCCTGGGCATGATCGAGCCTGATCCCGACTTCGAGGACCAGGGCAACAACGTGAAATGGACGACCTTTTTCGATCCCGAGTACGAACGGAACAACCGTTTCGTGTTCGAACGCATCAACGGTTCCTGGCCGGGTGCACCGCTTACCGAGTGGGATTTCTCTCGCTTTGCAGCCGGGGCCTGGGAGCGGCGGCAGAACTTTCTCCCTTCCTATCCGCACGGACTCGTGCTGATCGGTCCGCACGGTGAAACGTTCGATCGCCGGCTGCGGGAGAACTTGCATCCCTTGTATCGCGACATCATGCAAGAATTCGTCACCGACGGACGCTGGTACTACACCCCCGACGGCAAGAAACAACCGCCGCACACGTATTACCGCACGGTGGCGCAGGCGATCGAGCAGGCAGCCGCAAAACTGCCGGTGACCGTCGCTGGACAAGTCGCTTGGGTTGCTGCGGTATCGGCGCCGCATCACATCCGGCTGACGGTGATCGACGGCGGTTATCTGAACCCGAACGACCGGCGAGCCCGGATCGCGTTCCATTCCGTGACGCCGGTCGAAGTTCGCGATCTGGTCACGGGCGAAACGATCTCGACTACCGAGCGCAACATAACGGTCGATGTCCCGTGCGGACTGTTTCGTTTTCTCGACGTGACGATCCGCGAACCGCTTACGCCGCGTGAATAGTCGATCGGCCAGCAGGATGAAAACCGCCCGTACTGCGGCAAGGAGGCCGCGACCGGTGCCTATGATGTCTGCGGCAGGTCAATCGGCGACGGCGCTTCCCCACCAATCGGCGTTCGGTTGGAAGTCGGCGTCCAGGTAGCGGGCGTGCCGTTGCTCCAATTGCCGCATGCCTTCGGTTTTCAGGCGTTCCCAGCGGGCGGCCCGTGCGGCCGGGTCGAACTGCGGATCGGGCGTCGGGAACTTTGCGTCGGTCGCTTCGAGCCATGCCCACAAACGGGACTTCATGGCCTCGACCCGTTCGGGCATCGCCGAGGCCATGTCGTGCTGCTCGCCGATGTCTTCGGCGACGTTGTACAGCTCGTAGTGCCCGTCTTCGTGATAATAGATCAACTTCCAATCGCCTTCCAAAATGATCGACGACGGCTCGCCGCCCTGGTTTCCATAGTGCGGATAGTGCCAGAACAGCGGACGCTCGGGAATCGATTCGCCGCGGAGGAGCGGTACGAGACTCACACCGTCGATGTCTTGTGCCGGCGGTACGGGAATACCGGCCAAGTCCAAGAGCGTCGGGTACCAGTCGATTCCGCTGACGGGCACATCGCAGGTCGAACCCGGTGTCGTCACACCCGGGGCGTACAAGTAGAACGGCTCGCGGATACCGCCTTCCCATTGACGCCCCTTACCGCCGCGATACGGCAGGTTCGACGTCGAAAACGCATCGCCCGACGAAACACCGCCGTTGTCCGAGGTGAAACAAATGATCGTGTTTTCCAACAGTCCGTTCTTTTCCAGCGTGTCGAGCACCATGCCGACCGCAGTATCCATCGCTTCGATCATTCCGGCGTAGATCGGGCAATCTTGCACCTGCCGGACGGGTAGTCGGCGATCCCACGCGAAGCGCTTTTCGGCCGGACCCGCGGCGACGGCCTTGTCGCGGTACTTCTTCCATAATTCGCGATTCGTCTGGATGGGGCCGTGCACCGAGTAGAACGACAGGTAGGCCAGAAACGGCCCGTCGCGATGCGACTCGATGAAGCGGCACGTTTCGCGTCCCAAGCGAAGCGGAAGGGATTCGCCCGGCGGCCCGTCTTCCAGGTTCGGGTTGTTATAGGGCGAGAAATAACCGCCTGCCGGGCTTCCGGCGTCCCAGCCGCCTTTGTTGATCTGAAATCCGTGATCGGTGGGCCACGATCCCTTGCCGCCCAGGTGCCACTTGCCGGCGAAGAACGTGCTGTATCCCGCATCGCGGAGCACCTCGGCAAGCGTGATTTCCGACGCCCGCAAGGCGTGTTCGTACGCGGGCGGCAGATGGCTGTCGAATCGCCCGGCCTTGCGCCATTCTTCGCCCGAGCGATCGCCGATCCAGGTGGTGATCCCCGTCTTCACCGGATACTTGCCCGTCAAAATCGACGACCGCGACGGACTGCACACCTGGCACGTGGCGTAGCCGCGGGTGAATTTCATCCCCATCGCGGCAATGCGGTCGATGTTCGGGCTTTCGTAAAAGGTGGAGCCCTCGTTGCTCAAATCGCGAATGCCCAGATCATCGGCGAGAATGAAAACGATGTTCGGCCGCTCGGCCGCGGCAACAAGGGTGTTGCCCATCGCTACGATCCAACCGGTGAGTATCCATCCGAGCAGACGATGCCGTTGACGAATCACGTTGAGGCTCCTGTGCACGAATTTCAAATTGCGGGGTGAAGCAGAAGGCGACCGCGGGGGGAGCCGAATCGCTCGCGAAACGATGTCCTTCCACTTTGGACCGTAGCCTGCGGCATGTCAACTCGCGGGCCTTCAGCCGTTACCTTGCCGAGAGCGGATCGGGGAACCATGATTCATCCGGGGACGACCTCCTCGAGGTAACGTCCTTTCAACGGCATCGGAACGCAGACACCCGCCCCTTTACATCGTGGAGCGACAGATTATGCGAGTCACTACGTTGTTGTTCGCGGTTGCGGTTGCATGCCCGGCGGGAGTTGCGACCTCGGCCGAGTCGCCTGCGGATCGCATGGCACAAGTGGCCCGTACGCCCGGGCTCATCGCCTTTTGGGACTTCTCTCATCGTGAAGGCGCGACGTGGGGCTCGTACTACGATCCGCAGGTCGTGGATCGTTCCTACCCGGTGTATCTTCGGCGGATCGGTGATCCGAAACGCTACCCGCCCGACGATTGGCCCTACCACGATGAAGACGCGCGGCTGACGATCGACACATCCGGTCCGTTCGGGCACGCCGTTCGATTCAATCAGGGGTTCATCTTCGGCGAAGTTCCGCGTGCCGCATTCGACGGCTCGCCGCTGGATATCTGCGGCAGTCGTCCGTTCACCCTGATCGCGTGGATGAAGTTCGTCGGCAAGCGGCACATGATTGCCGGCATATGGGATGAAGGCGGTTGGAAGAAATACGGCGGACGCCGGCAGATCGCGTTGTTCGGCGGCCTATTCGGTTCGCGGGGTGTAATCGGGAACATCTCGGCGACGGGGGCGGCAAGCTATCCGCAGTCGACCGCTCCCGGCTCCCAGTACGCCCGCTGCCGCGCAGTGGACGGCCGTGGATTCGACAATCATCGCTGGACGACCGTGGCGATGACGTTCGATCCCCAAAGCCGGATGCTTACCGTGTACTGCAACGGTAAGGCAACGCCCTGCGAGCTGATCGATCCGGTTGCCGCAGACGTCTTCGGCGATCAGGCCCCGCCGTCGGCCAATCCGTACCATTTTCCGTGGCCCATCTATTCCCCCCGGGCGTTTGTGCTGAAATTCAACGGCTACGACGCCGCCTCGGGCGTGTACGAGCACTGGCTTCAAATCGACACCGTTAAGCGGACGGTCGCCTATCATCGAAGTTGCGTGCCGGGCGCCGCAATCGCAGATTCGTATCGCGTCCGATTCGCCGTCGAAGGGGCCGGCCCATTTCCGCCCGCGTCGTTCGAGGCGAAAGAGGGGGCGGCGATCACGTTGCCCCCTGTGCTGGAACTGCGGCCGGGTGTCGAGATCGTCGCTGCGCTCGAGGTGCAAGAAGGCGGCACCTGGCGGCGGGTGGGCGACGAGATTCGGTATCCCTTGCGTGAAGGGGCGCCGTTCACTTTCGGCCGTGCATTGGGGTTGGGCGATGAGCCGATCGCGCATGGTTCGCAACTGTTCATCGACGGTGCGGCCGTCTTCAATCGGGTTCTCTCGGCCGACGAATTGAAATCGTTGGCGTTCGTTTCGGAATAGCCTTGCGTCGGTGTCACGGCGGCATGGTGAGGCGCGCCGAAGGCGCACTGCGACCCGGCCACGCCGGCACGTCGCGTGTTTTGGGAGCTCGGGAATCGATGCGTCCGAAGGTCAGGTTTGCCTGAACGGTGACCCCACGCGCAAGATTGTCGTCGTTTCGCTTGACGGAAAGTCCTTCGAACGCGACATGCAGGCACGCATCGACGTCGAACAGGGCCGCGAAAAAGGCGGGAGCTCCCAAGAGGCTCCCGCCCGATGATCTTCTTGCGAAGTTCGGCCGTTCACGCCCGAACCCTGCGATTTATTCTTCAGGACGTTCGGATTCTTCCAATCGCACCAAAAGGATTTCTTGCGTGCGTTCGGGGCCGAAGTGCACCAGCGCCGGGGCCTGGTCCTGGGTGAGGTTGTAGATCCCGGTTTCCATCACGATGTCGGGGTTCGAGCCGTCGGCGGCCTTCCACACGGCACGTTGTGTCTTTTCGTCGACCATTCCTTCGACCGGATGCGTTGTGCCGGTCGATTCGTTGTAGAACGTTCCGCCGACGATACCGTTCTTGGTGACGGCCAACTGGAGGTACATGCTCGACGCATTGACGCCTTCGGCCGTTAGGGCGAATACTCCAAGCGGCAGCCACTCCAACTCGGCCGCTTCGTCTTCGTGGATTTCCGGAACGGAGGCGGCAATCTCACAGGTGTCTGCGTAATACTCGTCGGCGGTGCCGTACTTTTCGCCGTCGACGTAGACGACGTTGTTTTCGTAGTACACGGTGCCGCCCGATCCGTAGCTGTAGTAGATCGGATGCGTCCAACGATGGAGCACCCAACCGGTGATCGCACCGGCGGTCGCCCAACGCCACCAGTAATCGGGCCGGTAGCCGGGATGGCCGGGATACCACGGATACGGCGGTCGCCCGCTCACCGGCGGATAAACCGGCGGCCGATTCGGTGGTCGTACACCCGGCGGCTGTTCACCGGGCGGCCGGTTCCCCGGCGGCTTCGTTCCAGGGGGCCGGTTCCCCGGAAGAAGCCCCTCGCCCGGCAGCGAAGGCAACTGGACTGCCGGAGGTGTCGTGCCCGGATTCCCGGAGCCCGGTGGTCGGATGCCCGGAGGCCGATCGCCCGGTCGATCTCCCGCACCGGGCGGAGAACCGCCGCCGTTGCCCGGTCTCGCCGGCAATTGCACCGCAGGAGGCGTAGTGCCGGGGCTGCCCGGTCGTGTACCGCTCGGCAGATTCGCACCGGGGCGAGCCGGAAGCTGTGCCGCAGGCGGCGTGGCCGGCTTGGTCGAAGGTACTTGGCCCGGCTTGAACCAGTCGGGCATCGAGGGACGTTGCGTCGGTAATGTGCCGATCTGGTTTTGAAGCTTGCCCCGATCAATTGCCGGACGCGCGCCGCTCGAGGGCAGGTTGATGCTCGGCCGGCTCGGCGTTGCCGGACGCGTACTGCTGGACGGCAAGTTGATGCTCGGCCGGCTCGGAACCGACGGACGCGCACCTGACGGGACACTGATCGATGGGCGACTCGGTACGGTGGGGCGGCTCACCGGAGGTCGGCTTGGCATCGGACGGCTCACCGATGGACGACTCACCGACGGACGGCTCATCGACGGTGAGCGGTTGATCGAGGGGCGAGCCACGCCTCCGATCCGTCCGCCGACTCGCTGGGCCCACGCACCATCGGCGATCAGACACGCCGCCGAAGCGATCACAATGGGAAGAAACAGACGACCACGGACGTTCATTGCGAGGCCTCCTCGTTCGCTTGCGGGGCCTCGTCTTCCTGCCGGACGACGGTGACCTCGGGAATGTTCGGTTGCAACTCACCGTCGATTTCTCGGTTGGTCGATTGCCATCGAATCGTGTTTTCGTCGACGCGGGTGAGTACGTTAATGGCCGAAGCCCGACGGCCGTCTGCCAATACGAACACCTTCTTCACCAACCAGCGGTTGTCGTCTCGAATCCATACGCCTTCCCCGACGCCGCCCTCGGAATCGAACGTCCAAGAGTGAATCTGTCGGGCGACGGGATCCCAGCCGACGAACTGGGTTCCTTCGAGGACAGTCTTTCCATCGGTTTCGACCCGAAAGGTTCGCTTCAAGAAACGCTTGTTCAGCGTCCATTCGCACTCGGTCGTAACGACGGCGTCGTCGCCTTTGTCGATCCAACGGCCGACGAGCCAATCCAACCCGGCCGACGCCAACGGCGGCGAATCGGCCTGTTCGGCGACCGTTCCCTCGACGGTCGTTTGTTCCTGCGCAACCGCACTCGTCGCTGCGAGCACGACGAGGGGCGCAAGCGACACCCATACTCGCATCCGGAAACTCCTTGTGAGAAAAGAACATGAAACAGTGAGAAAAGAGCCCGGCAGCGAGCGAATCACGGAAGCGTACGGCACTTTTCCTACCAACGATGCAATTGTACGCCGGCGCCACCCGAAAACAAAGTTATTTTGAGCCGACACGACGCACGCAGCTTGCCGCCGGGCGATCCGTATGACGATTTTCGACGGACCTTGCCGGGGTGACTCGGCTTAGTCGTTGTTAGACATATTTCTTCTCGTGAAAAAACACATCCGGCGGCGGTTTCTTTGGGTGATGTAATTGAAAAAACGAACTGCTCTAGTTTTTGTCAATCTAATCTGGACGCGTGCAATGATAACGGTTGTGGGCATCCTAATAATTGTCGCGAGTTCTCGTCCCCGGTGGTGTCTTGTTGTCTTGTCTTGTTGCGGTGCCTGCGTTCTGCATCGACATCAGCGTGGGAGGTAGTGACCATGGGGCGTCTCGTCGTAGGTACGGTCGCGGTTGCGGCCTTGTTGTGCGCAAACGCAGTCGGTCATGCTGCGGTCGTTTCATTTTCCCTTGTCACGATCGGCTCGCCCGGCAATCCTGCCGACGATACCGGTTACGGTGCGGTGGGCTATGTCTACGCGATTGGGCAGTACGAGGTGACGAATGCCCAGTACGCGGCGTTTCTAAACGCCGTCGACCCGAACGGCATCAAGCCGTTGAAGCTGTACCACAATAACATGGGTAGCAACGCCCAGGCAGGCGGTATCGTCTACGATGGTAACGCCGCGCCCGGCCATCACTACTCACCGAAGAGCGGGCGTGAAGACTGGCCCGTCAATTACGTCTCGATTTGGAACGCGGCGCGCTTCGTGAACTGGTTGCAGAACGGGCAACCTGTCTTGGGCACCTCGGCCGGGATCGCCGACATCGAGTCGGTTTGCGATCACGGTGCTTACGACATCGTCGAAGGTACGGCGCTT
Organism: Thermostilla marina; assembly: GCF_054657455.1. Lineage (NCBI taxonomy): Bacteria > Pseudomonadati > Planctomycetota > Planctomycetia > Pirellulales > Thermoguttaceae > Thermostilla > Thermostilla marina. The sequence continues at coordinate 4,834,240 of NZ_BAAHYR010000001.1, forward strand.
GTCCGCCACGCCGATGCGGCATGGTTCTTGCCGAACTTCGACGAGTGGTACAAAGCGGCGTTTTACAACCCGGCCGCCGGCGCGTACTACGACTACGCCACGCGGTCGAACACGCCGCCGGTGGCGTCTGTACCGCCGGGAGACGCCGTTAGTGCGAACCTCAACAATATTGCTGGAGGGCCTACGCCTGTCGGTGCGTATACCGAGGCGTACGGTCCGTTCGGTACGTTCGACCAGGCGGGAAATATCGGTGAATGGATGGAAGATTTCGTGACGGTCAATAACGATTTGGCTGCGGCATTGAGCGACCACTACGGCAAAAAGCGAGCATACAAGGCCGGCTATATGAAATGGATCAACCCCGGCGCGACGTGGGCCACTACAGGTTTTCGAGTGGCTGCCGTAGCGCCGGTGCCCGAGCCGAACAGTATCGCCGGTTTGTGTGGAATCGGCGCGGTCGTTGGTATCGGGTACATGTACAGACGGCACACGATGCGGCAACGGCGAGCGTCGCACCGCGTAAAGCGGACCGATTGACGAGGCAGCCCCTGCATCAAGAAATCACGAATCGGCGATTCACAACCTGAACTACGGAGAAAGAGACGCATGAGGTTTTCCACGATCCTTTCGGCGATGGCGGCAGTGTGCGTGATGGCATCGGGGTTGGTCTTCGGTGCATACACCGAGACCATGACGCCCGATATGCCCGAAAAGAACCTGGTCGCCGATTACGGGCTTGTCGACGACGGTGCGGCAAGCGATCAAAGCGCCGTCTTTCAGCGGGCGATCGATGAGCTGGCGGCAAGCGGCGGCGGGCGGATCATCGTCCCCAAGGGAACCTATCGACTGGCCGGCGTGCGATTGAAGTCGAACATCCACCTGCTGTTCGAGGCAGGGACGGTCATCAAGCCGAATTGGCCGCCGGGAACGAAGACGGTCGTGTTCCTCCTCGACGCCGAACGGCCTCCGAAAGGAAAAGCGACCGAAGCCGACGAAAAGGCGTTTATCGAGAACGTCAGCCTGCGAGGCTTGGGCGGACGCTGGATCGTCGACTATTCGGACCGCGAGCCGAAAAAGGGAGAAGGCGTACGCGCAGTGCTGGCCACCATGGTGCGAAACTTCCTCATCGCCGATCTGCTCATAAAAGACAATTTCACGACCTACTGCGGAATCACGCTCACGCCGCTACAGACCAAGCGAGACACCAGTGATTGGCCGGTTTCGCGAGCGACCGACGGGACCGTGCGAAATTGCCGGATCATCAACGCCAGTCCCGGATACGGCCTGACCCAGTTGCACGGCGCGCAGTCGGTCCATTTCGAAAACATTCGCGCAAAAGGCGGTGTGACGCTGCGACTCGAAACGGGTGCCGTCGGTCCGCAGACCGGCGTGTACGATATCACGGCCCGAAACGTCGTCAACAAGAACGGTCGGTGCGCCGTGATGCTCGGACCGCACAGTGCCGTCAACGGGGTGGTGAAGGTCGACGGGGTACGGACCGTCAGCAGCGCCTATGCCGTCACGATCGGGTTGGGCGGTGTGAAAGAAGGCCAAGAGAAAATCGACCCCGATGCGACGAACGGCAGTTTTGCCGAAGGCAGCTACGTCAAGAACATTCACGCTGTATTCGGTATGCACGCACAAATCAAAACCCATTCGATCTTGGAAATCCCGGAAGAGTACTACGACGACCTGAAGCTCCGATGGTTCGACAAGTTTTTCGAGGGGCCGTCCATCGGGGCCGTGCGGGACAACACCGAAGGTCACTATCACGTCATAATCGAAAACGTGACGATGGAAGGGTTCAAGTACAACGCCGACAAGCCGATCCTCACCCCGGCCGACGTGCGCCCCGGCAAGTGGGGAAAGGAATTGCAGAAATGGAAGGAAACCTACCAATAGTTCGTCGGTTCGCGGTGTTGTACCGGCGTGCCAGCCGCTCATGGCTTTGGGCGTGCCGAGGACGACACACGACGTTCACCGGAAGTACTTGAATCGAACCGCGCAAATGGGGTACGGTCCGCCGAGGGCGCACTCGCGACCTTGGCGGACCTGACGCGTCTCTACGCAGTGCACATTTCTGTTATTCGGCCCGTACGGCAACCGGCTGCTTGGGCATGTTTTCCTCCGCAGCGCCGCATTGACGCCGGATGAACGACGGTAGCGCACCGCTTGCCAAAGGCGGCGGACGTCGGATACGATCGGCGTGTTGCCGGTTGCCGCGAGGGGGGAGCATGACCGAAACGTACTCCGTGCGCGAATTGCGGCGCATGTGGAAGCCGCACAAAGAACGATTGGCCGAAACCGAGGAAGGTGCGGCCACGAATATCCGCTTTCATCGGGCGTGCAGTTGGCTGCAACAGGCCGAAGCGGCCGACGAGGCGTTCGCCGATTTCGCCTTGGTCGGGCGGTGGATCGCCTTCAACGCCCTCTACGGAAAATGGGACGACGACCGCCGCGAGCCGGAGCCTGACCTTGCCGGATGGCGAGCGTTCGTCGATCGCATGGTGCGTCTCGACGCGAACGGACATATCGCGTCCATCTTGCAGGAACACAAACGGCTCGTGCAGGCCATCCTCGATGATGAGTATTTGAGCAGGCACTTCTGGGAGGATCCCACCCCAAACCGGGCAAAACGCGCAAAAAGAGGAAAACACGAATCCCATACGTGGTACCTGAACCGACAATGGACGTTGATCCTCGACCGCGTGTTGCAGCGCATCTATCTGCTGCGTTGCCAACTGGTCCACGGAGCGGCCACGTGTCAGGGGAAACTGAATCGGACGTCGGTCCGGCTGTGTAACACGATGCTGGATCATCTCGTGCGGACGTTTCTGCTGATTTGGGTGGAATCGGGGGCCGGCGAAGACTGGGGCTCCCTTTGCTATCCACCGATTCACAAGGGGCGCCCCCGCTGAAAGCGAGCCCCGACCTTCGGGGACGTGATCCCCACCGGCCGAATGTGGCGCGTTTCGGAAACGTCGTGGACCCCATTTCGACGGCGCTCTCTGGAGTTTCGAGGGAAGGGGGAAGTCGGTATAATCTTCCCAATTCGCCCCCGCCCAAGCCTCGATCGAGGGAGTCGGCATGGAGGGGCGCTCGGTGCCTGCCGCGCCGAGCGAGCCAATCGGAGATCGAAGACACACGGATGCCATCTGGGGGAGTCGCCACGTTGACCACGCCAGCTTCCGTCACGGAATCGAATGTCGGCGCGAACGGCAAGCCGAAGCGACGTCGCTCGGCCGAGGCCATGGCCGCCGGACAACGCGAAATATCCGTCAGTGAGTTTTTCGCCAAGAACCGCCATCTGCTGGGCTTCGACAGCCCGCGACGGGCCTTGCTGACCGCCGTCAAAGAGGCCGTCGACAATGCCCTGGATGCGTGCGAAGAAGCCGGTATTTTGCCCGAAATCTGGGTGCGCCTTGACAATCCCACCAACGGCCGGTACCGGGTCATCGTTCAGGACTGCGGGCCCGGTATCGTCAAGAAGCAAATTCCGCTCATCTTCGGAAAGCTGCTGTACGGCTCGAAATTCCACCGCCTGCGACAAAGCCGCGGTCAACAAGGGATCGGGATCAGTGCGGCCGGTATGTACGGCCTGCTGACCACCGGCAAGCCGGTCGACATCGTGTCGAAGACCGGGCCTCGGAAGCCTGCCCACTTTTACCAGGTGCAAATCGACACGAAACGCAACAAGCCGGAAATCGTCAACGGCCGCGGTAACGGCGTCGATATCGAACCGGGCACCGAAAGCAAAACGCTGGCCGAAGAATACGGTATTCCGTGGCAGCCGGTCGATCACGGAACGCTCGTGGCCATCGAGATGGAAGGACGCTACCAGCGAGGTCGCGGCAGCGTCGACGAGTACCTCGAACAAACCGCAATCGCCAACCCGCATGTCACGTTGCACTTCGTCGATCCCGAAGGCAACGAGAAAACCTACGAGCGGGTCACCGATCAACTGCCGCCGGAACCGAAAGAAATCAAGCCGCATCCCTACGGCGTCGAACTCGGTCGGCTGATCACGATGATGAAAGACTCGAAGTCGACGACGCTGAGCGGCTTTTTGACCGGTTCGTTTTCGCGGGTCAGTCCCCGCGTGGCTTCAGAGATTATCGAAAAAGCGGGGCTCGGGCCGCGGACCCACGTTCGGCGATTGGGCCGGGAACAGGCCGAAAAGCTGTTCGAGGCGATCCAGTCGACGAAGATCACCGCCCCCTCGACCGATTGTTTGTCGCCGATCGGCGAGGAGCTGATTTTGCGCGGGTTGCGGCAGGTCGTCCCCGGCAAATTTTACGCGGCCACTACTCGTCCCGCCTCGGTCTATCGCGGCAACCCCTTCCAGGTGGAGGTTGGATTGGCCTACGGCGGGGCCGCGGCGGTGTACCGCGTTTCTCCCGAGATTCTCGACGAGTTGATTTCGGAAACCGATACCCGCACGCTACGGCAATTTCTCACGTATACCTTCGACGGCATCGGTCCCGACGGGGCCGACAAGATCATCCGCCAGGCGAAGCTTCGCGCCCGCATGTCGCCGGGGCGACTCAAAGAAAAAGAACGCCGCCGGCTCGTCGAGGCGCTGCAAAGCGTGAACTTGACCGAAGGGCAGTCGATGAACATCTTGCGGTATGCGAACCGCGTGCCGCTTCAATTCCAGGCCGGGGCCTGCGCCATCACGCAGACGGTGATCAACACGAACTGGCGAACATACGGGCTGTCGCAGTCGCGCGGTTCGCTGCCCTCGGGACCGCTCACGCTGTTCGTACACATCATCAGTGTGTGGGTGCCGTTCACCAGCGAATCGAAAGAGGCGATTGCCCTCTATCCCGAAATCCAGAAAGAGCTGCGACTGGCGTTCCAGGCGGTCGGGCGAAAGCTGGGCCTGTACCTGCGTCGACGGCAAAAGGTTCGCCAGCAAAGCGAGCGGCGGAACATCTTCCTGCGTTACCTCGGCGAAGTGGCCCAGGCCGTGTCGACCATCAACGGCGCGCCCGCCGAAGAAGTCTATGAAGACCTCGTGCAAGTCGCCAAGAAAAAGACCGCCGAGGCCGACATGAAGCTCGACGAACGCGGTCGCATCGTGGAGGAAGAGGAAGATTACGGCGGAGGTGTGTTGATCGTCGACGAAGAAAACGTCGTCGATGGAGAACAGTTGTTGGCCGAAAAACGCAACGGCGACACCACGCACCAAAAGCAACTCTTCTAGTCGCCCGTGATCGCGTCCGTTTCGTGTTTCGTCTTTGCTTGTTTCGGGGATTCCTTACATGGCCAAGAAGAAGGTCTCGAAAAACAAGGCTTCCCAGACCAACGGCCGGTCGAGCGTCCAATTGACCGACAACGATCGGCGCACGCTCGAACGCTTGACCGGATTGGCAGACCACGTCGTCCAGGCCGCCAAAAAGCGACGCGAACCGTACCTCGAAATCCCGTCGCGTACGCTCTCGAACGTTCACTACAACAAGCACAAGCGGTTCATCGAAATGGGCAAAGCGAAGAACCGCCGGCACTTGTTCAATCTGTCGCAGGCGAAAAGCTACATGCAAACGATGCTCGTCGCCAGCGGCTGCAAGCGCCTGGTCGAAGACGGAAAATCGACCAGCATCCGTGGTCTTTTCTACATGCTCAAACACACCATTGAAGGGACCAAAGAGGAGACGTTCAACGATCAGAGCGAATGCGACCCCGTGATCGAAGACGTCGAAGTCACGCTCGGCGCATTGCGGGAAGAGTTGCACGTGTACGCCTCGAACCGCGGCGCCATGGTCGGCGAAATCGTCATTCGCGACTCGGGCGACGAAATCGACTGCACGCGCATGGGATCGGGCGGCTACGCCATTCCGTCGATCGTCGAGCCCGACGTCATCCAGTTCCTCAAGTGCGACGCGAAATTCATCCTGCACGTCGAAAAGGACACCGTCTGGCGCCGCTTCAACGAAGACAAGTTCTGGCGCAAGCACAAATGCATTTTGACACACGGCATGGGGCAACCGCCGCGCGGCGTCCGCCGCCTGCTGCACCGCATGCACAACGAACTGGGATTGCCCGTCTACTGCCTGCTCGATAACGACCCCTGGGGGTACTACATCTACAGCGTGATCAAGCAAGGCTCGATCAACCTGGCCTACGAGTCACAGCGGATGGCCATTCCCGATGCACGTTTCTTGGGATTGCGGTCGATCGATTTCGAACGGTGCGGTCTTTCGGAAAGCGTCACGATTGCGTTGACCGACACCGACCGCAAGCGGGCGAAACAGATCATGCAATACCCCTGGTTCCAGCACAAAAAGGCTTGGCAGCGCGAGATTCAAAAACTGCTCGACAACGGTTTCAAGCTGGAAGTGGAAGCCTTGATCTCGCGCGACATCAGCTATGTGACCGAAGAATACGCCCCGCAGCGGCTGCGAGACGGCGATTGGCTCGACTGAGGGATCGCCCGGCCGCGATGCCTCGCAAAAGCCGGGCAATGCGCATGCCTCCGACGGCCGCCGTCGATACGTGCCCGTTATTCTTGTGCCCCGGGCGAAGTGTCCTCCTGCGCTATCATTTCGAAATATTGCGGTGAACCGTCGCCTTTTGCGGGGGAGGTGTGCTGCAAACCGAAAAACTTTAGGTTCTTTCTGCATCAAACGAAGTACCAATGATATGCAATTGCTGGGCATTGGTCGGCACACCACGTAAAATAAGAAAATTATCGGTCGCTGGTGATCAAATCGAAAATTTCCGAGACACCGTCACGACCGTTGGACGGCTTTTCTGTATTCGTCTTCTGTCCCCCCAAGACCGCGAGTTTGTCGCCATGAGTCCTTCGATGCCTGTGTACCGCACGATCCGTGAGCAAATCGCCGATCTCATTCGGGCGGATATCCTTTCGGGCCGCCTCACCGAAGGGGAGCGGCTTCGCGAGCAAGAGCTGGCCGAGCGCTACGGCGTCAGCCGGGCACCCATCCGCGATGCCTTGCTCCAGTTGACGCAAGAGGGCCTGTTGGTGGCCAAGCCGAACTGCGGGGTTCGGGTCGGTTCTGCCGCCGATCAAGAAATTCAGCCCCTGATCGTCGAACTGCGCCGTCAAATCGAGGTGTTTGCTTTGCAAAAGGCGTTCGATCGACTGGCGAACGAATGGCTCCCGAAGTTGGAGGAAACCGTCGAGCTGCTCGAACCGGCATGTCGCGACGGCGAGCTGAGCGAAATCGTTCGACACGACGTGGCCATGCACCGCATCATCGTCGAGGCGGTCGACAACCCCGACTTGCTGGCGATCTGGCTACCCATCGTCAGCCGGATGATGCTTCATTACAGCCGCTTGGGCAACATGATGGACAGCTACCGCGAGCACAAGGGCATTCTCGACGCGATCCGCAACGGCGATCGCCGTCGCGCCGAAGAAGCCCTGATCGCCAATATTCAGTAGCGGTACCTCGTCGCAATCGTTGAACGCTGTTCGCCGCCCGACGGAACCTTTCGCTCGCGGCGGCGTTTTTCGTGCGCCCTCGCCCCCATCGAAAACGCCTGCCGAAAATTCTCGTCCCGACTGGCAATCGCCGATCGCCTCGATCAAGATGGGAGCACCTTCGACCGGAATACTTTCGGACATGTCCCGTACCGGTACCCCTCACCATGTGGAAGCGGAGGCAGCACTGATGCGGTTGCAACGATTCACCGTCTCACCGATCAACTCGCTCGGAGTCGCGTTGTTCTTATACTTGTGCGTATTCGGGATGTTTACAGCGTGCAACACGGGTGTTGCCGAGGAAGCACCGCCGCGGATCCCCCGTGCCGAGGCGTTCTTGGGGATCCACTTCGATTTTCACGCCGGCCCCGACTGCACGCAGGTGGGCGCCCGCACGACACCCGAAATGGTCGAAACGATCATCGACAAGGTGCGTCCCGACTTTATTCAGATCGACTGCAAAGGGCACCCCGGCTATTCGAGCTATCCGACGAAGGTCGGCAATCCCGCCCCCGGTTTCGTCGGCGATCCGCTGGTCGTGTGGCGCGAAGTGACGAAGCGCCGCGGCGTGTCGTTGTTCATGCACTATTCGGGCGTGTGGGACGGCCGGGCCGTCGAGCTGCATCCCGAGTGGGCCGCGGTCCAGGCGAACGGCAAGCCGCACGAGCGCGCGACGTCCGTCTTCGGCCCTTACGTCGACGAGTTGATGATTCCGCAGTTGCGAGAGCTGGCCGACGTCTACGGCGTCGACGGCGTGTGGGTCGACGGCGATTGCTGGGCAACGGTCCCCGATTACCGCGAACGCGTCGTGAAGATGTTTTGCGAGCAAACGGGCGCAACCGCTGCACCGAAGGGCCCCGGCGAACCGTACTGGTTCGAGTGGCTCGAATTCCACCGCGAAGGATTTCGCCGGTATTTGCGGCACTACGTCGACGCGATGAAGGCTTCGCATCCGCAGTTCCAGGTGATCAGCAATTGGGCGTTCAGCGACCACATGCCCGAGCCGGTTTCGGCCGATGTGGTTTCCCTTTCGGGCGATTTCTCGCCCGACGACAGTGTGAATTCCGCCCGTTTCGCCGGACGCTGTATCGAAAACCAGGGCATGCCCTGGGACTTGATGTCGTGGTCGTTCAGCCGCAAAACATGGCGGCAGAAACCCGCCGCACAACTCAAGCAAGAAGCGGCCGTCGTCCTCGCGATGGGCGGCGGATACCAGGCCTACTTTCGCCAAGACCGCGACGGAGCCGTCAAAGACCTGTCGCAGATGGACACAATGGCCGAAGTCGCCGAGTTCTGTCGTGCCCGACAATCCTTCTGCCACCGCTCGAAGGCCGTCCCGCAAGTTGCGCTACTGTACTCCACGGCCGGGCACTATCGCACGTCGAATCGTCTTTTTCACTGGTCCGAGCCCCATGTCGTCGTTTTACGGCAAGCCCTGACGGCCATCTTGCAGGAAAACTACGGGGTGCAGATCGTCAGCGAGCACCACGTGCGAGGACATGTGCGCGACTGGCCGATCGTGGTCGTACCCGACTGGGATTACCTCGAGCCCGACTTCCGTGACGAGCTGGCCGCTTACGCCGACGACGGCGGCAAGCTCCTTTTGGTCGGCGAAGGTCCCGCCGCCTTGTTCGCTCACAAACTCGAATCGCATGCTGCGAACATCGTCGCCGTGCCCGCGGTCGACGAACGCTTCACTGCGGCGCTGCGCCGCTTGTTTCCCGACCCGATCGTGACGGTAACCGGTTCGAGCGATGTGGACGTATCGCCCCGTACTCTCGACGGCGTGTTGTCGATCCACCTGGTCAACACGTCGGGGCCGCATGCGAATCCTCCGGAAGACGGTATCCGCGAGATCGAACCGATCGGCCCGCTGACGGTTTCCGTACGCCTTGCGGCCGAACCGAAGGCGATCGTGCTACAGCCGGAAGGGAAAGCGTTGCCGTTTACGTGGCGCGACGGTCGTGCCGTCACGACGGTCGACCAACTGCCGATTTACTCGATCTTGGTCGTGCAGCAATGACCACCCATCGGTAAAGGTGGCCTGGTTTCGAATCCGGCCGCGCTCGCCCTCGGGAGCTCGGCTTTTGGGTTCCTTCGGGGCCACGTGTGAGGCGTGGGCATCCTCTCGGCCCGCGATCGGCCCTTTTTCTGACGTGTGAGGTGAGAGCGTTTTCGGTGGGGGAAACCGACACAACCGCCTAGCACCCCTAATTCAAGCGGGGGATGTGCTCCTCTTTGTGAGGTCACTCGCTGTCAAGGAAAATCCGTGCTATATTATATGGCATCCACCGTTGTGGGGGCTGTGCACGAGGGATATCGCATTGGCTCAGCTCGTGCGGTCCGGTATGGGAAGGGTACTCAATACGGAGATTCCCTTTGGATGCCCCCAAATGGGTGGGTTATCTTTCTTCAAACCAAAGTAGAATGGTAATGGAGGACCGACCGGCGGACGGATCGGCCGGTACCTCTGCCGAATACCGCGTCGCCTACGGCGGCGGCGAGCCAGGTTCTCAGCCGGTTTCGAGTTCAGCATGACAGCCCCCCGCGACAATGCATCGCCCGCGACGGCTTCCGACAACGTCGCCGCGGACGTTCGTCGAAGGCCGTCGTTTGTGCGGCGAATGGGGCATTTCGTCCTCCGATGGTGGGCGACGGCCGCGGCCCTTGCCTTGGGGTTGGCGGTGACGCTGCTTTTATGGCGGTTCGCGATCTTGCGCGAGCAGGGGCGGCTGTTCGGTCAGTTCCGCTCGAATGCCGCCGACCGCGTCCAGGCGATCAAGGCACGCGTCTTGCGCGACGTCGACGCTGGACACTTCTTGAATGCTTTCTACGCGGGTTCTCAAGAGGTGACGCGCGACGAATTCCGCGCGTTTTGCCGTCCGTTGTTCGAACGGTACGGCGAGGTCCGTGCGGCGATGTGGATTCCGCGCCTTACGCCGGAGGACCTGCTCACGCTCCACATGCAAGTGGAGGAAGAGGAACATTTTCGCGACTTCGAAGTGTGGGAGTGGCAGCAGGGGGAGCCGGTGTTCGCCTCGACGCGGGCCGAGATCTTTCCGGTGCTGTACGCCGAGGGACAAGGCGACGTCTCGTGGTGGGTGGGATACGACTTGGGAAGCGACCCCGAATTCTTGGACGGCCTGCGACGGACATGCGCGCGGGCCGATACGACGCTGATCGAGTGCAACCACTTTTTCGGCCGCATGGTCGTCCCTGCCGAGCAAGTCCCGACGACGGATGACGATTGGTTCTCTTCGACGGACGCCGCGGCCGATCGGGTTCCCCCGCCGGTCCCAGAGGACGAACTCGCCGGTCGACACGGCGTGATGATCCTCACGCCCGTCTTCAGCGGCGAGGGAGTCGGTCCCGACGAAGACGCCCGGTATCACCTTTTGGGCGTGGCTGCGGTGGTGATCGACGTCGATCGGATGGTCGAGGCCGCGTTGCCCGCGTTTCTTCTCGACCCCGGCATCGTGATGCGCATCGAGGATCAATGGTCGGTGGAAGGGGATCGCGTGTTGTACAGCGATCCGGGGTTCGATCCCGACGCCCCGCCGGTTCGCACGCTGCTGCGACCGTTGCAATGGACCGAAATGGTCCAATTGGCCGGGCCGACCTGGGCGATCGAATGCCGGGCGCTGCCCTCATTCGCCGGACAGCGTCAAAGCTGGACGTCGTGGACGATCTTGGCCATCGGCATTGCAATGTCGCTGGCGGTGGCGATGTACGTGAACGTCTTGGCGGGCAGGGCGATGACCGTCGCCCAACTGGTCGTCGAACGCACCGCCGAACTGAAAGAGGCGAACCGCAAGCTCAAGGAAGAGATCGCCGAGCGGGAACGCGCCGAAGCGGTCATCCGTGATACGCAGGCCTTGTACATGTCGTTGGTCGAAAGCCTGCCGTTGCACGTGTTGCGCAAAGACCTCGACGGCAGGTTCACCTTCGCCAACAGCTCGCTGTGTGAATTGTTGGGGCTTTCGCTGGATGAGATACGCGGCAAGACCGACTTCGATTTCTATCCGCCCGACTTGGCTTCGAAGTACCGCCAGGACGATCGCCGGGTGATCGAGACGGGCGAAATCTTCGAGGACATCGAAGAGCACGAACGCGACGGCGAAACGCACTTCGTGCAGGTCAAGAAGTCGCCCGTCCGCGATGCCGACGGTCGCATCGTCGGCGTGCAGGCGGTCTTCTGGGACGTGACCGAGCAAAAGCTGGCCGAAGAAGGACTCAAACGGGCGAAGGAGGCCGCCGAGGCCGCCAACCGAGCCAAGAGTATCTTCTTGGCCAACATGAGTCACGAAATCCGCACGCCCATGAACGCCATCTTGGGGATGGCGGAATTGCTGGCCGACACCGAACTGTCGGAAGAACAACGCGAATACGCCCAAATCATCAAGGAAGCCGGCGAGGCGCTCTTGTCGATCATCAACGACATCCTCGACTTCTCGAAGATCGAGGCGGGGCGGTTGGATCTCGATCGCACGCCCTTCGCGCTCCGCGAAAGCCTGGGCGATACGATGAAGGGGCTGGCCGTCAAGGCCTATCGCAAGGGGATCGAGCTGGCTTACCGGGTCGATCCGCGCGTGCCCGAAACCGTCGTCGGCGATCCCTTGCGATTGCGGCAGGTGGTGACGAATCTCGTCGACAACGCGATCAAGTTCACCGAGGAAGGCGAAGTCGTCGTCAATGTCGATCTGGCCGAGCAAAAGGACGATGCCGTCGTCTTGGAGTTCCAGGTTCGCGATACCGGGATCGGGATTCCTCCTGAAAAGCAACAAGCCATTTTCGAAGCGTTCGAGCAGGCCGACTCGAGCACCACACGGCGCTACGGCGGAACCGGCCTGGGGTTGGCGATTTCGTCCCGGTTGGTCCAGTTGATGGGCGGCACGCTCAGTTTGAAAAGCGAAGTCGGCAAGGGCAGCACGTTCACTTTCCGAGTCAAACTCGATGTGACGGCGGAAGGCCGGCAGGCCGAGTATCAATTCCCGCCGCGCGACACGCCGATTCTGATCGTCGACGACAACGAAACGAACCGCCGGATTCTGGCCGAAATGATCGGCAACTGGGGTTTGGCCACGACGACGGCGGCCTCGGCCGCCGAGGCGCAACAATGCCTGGAACAAGCGGCCGCCGCCGGTAAACCGATCGAGTTGGTCATCACCGACGCCCACATGCCCGAAGTCGACGGCTTTTCGCTATGCCGCCGATTGCGCGACGATCCCAAGACGGCCGATTTGCCGATCATCGTACTGACTTCCGGCGACGGCGTGGACGATTTCCGCCGTCGCGACGAGCTTCGCCTGGCGGCCGTGTTGCGTAAGCCGGTGAAACAATCGGAACTGTTCGATGCGGTCGCCGAGGCATTGGGCACAAGCCCGCGTCGTCCCGCGATCGCCGCCGAAATCGAACCGCGCATCCCCGATTTGCCGCCGCTGGAAATCCTGTTGGCCGAAGACAGCGAGTTCAACCGCAAACTGGCCGTCTCGTTGTTGGAACGACGAGGACACCGCGTGACGGTGGCGGAAAACGGACGGCAAGCGCTCGATCGGCTGGCCGAGCGGGAATTCGACGTCGTCTTGATGGACATCCAGATGCCCGAGATGGACGGCTTTGCCGCGACCGCAGAAATCCGCAAAAGCGAACAGTCAGGCGGTAAGCATCAGCCGATCATCGCCATGACCGCCCACGCCATGAAGGGAGATCGCGAGCGGGCGCTGGCGGCGGGTATGGACGGCTACGTCGCCAAGCCGATCCGCGTGAGCGAGCTTTTCCGCACCATGGCCGAGGTCCTTGTTCGGTTCGGCCGCTTGCCCGAATCGACGCTTCACGGCGTGGAACCGCCGGAAACACCGACGGAAACCGAAGTTGCCGCTGCAGACCAGGCCTCGGCCTTGCCGCCCGTTCCCGATTCCGACGAGGCGAAGGCCGAATCAAAGCCGCCGGAAGCGAAACCGGCGGCGGCCGAAAGCGGCGCCTATCCCGCCTTCGATCCGAAGACGCTGGAGGGCGATGCCGCGTCGGACCTCGCCCGCGCCGCCGTCGATTGGACGCACGCCTTGCACACGGTCGAAAACAATCGCGAACTGTTGAACGAGCTTCTGGCCATCTTTCTCGAAGAGGCTCCCAAACAGTTGCACGAGTTGGCCGAAGCGATCGAACGCGATGATCGCGAACGGGCACGGCGCATGGCCCACACCTTGGCCGGCTCGATGCGCTACCTGGGAGTCGAAATCGGCAAGGAAATCGGTTACGCGCTGGAAGGGGCCGTCAAGACGGGCCAGCCGACCGAGACGCTGCAACGCCTGTACGACCGGTGGAAACCGATCGTCGAAAAGGTGCATGACGAGGTTCGAACCTATCTGAACGATCAGCCCCGCGCGTGATCGCCGACGAGGGGATCTCGGTTTGGAGCCGTGCCGCCGCTGCGACCAAACGGGGTCGCACCGTCTTTTCTCCGGCGTTTTTCAAAAAAGAATGGTCAACTGCGCCGAAGTCGGTCTTTGGGCAAAAAGAAACCTCGCAAGCGGGGGAACTTGCGAGGTTTAGAATGGTTGCGATAAAAGGCGCCGCCCGGATTTGAACCGGGGATGGCGGATTTGCAATCCGCTGCTCTGTCGCCGTAACACACCACCCTGCCAAGGATTATGACGACGGATGTGTTGTGGGTCCCTCAAAGGGTCCCCTATTTCTTAAAGAAAGCGGTGGATGGATGTCAGGAAACGGAAGACTGCGAGGTGTGACCGGATTGGACAGATTGCGTCTATGACGTAGTTTCCGCTCCAGCTTATCCCCCGAACTTCGCGCCGGCCGGCCGACCCTGCGTACCGAACGAAAGGCGGCAATTCTGGAATCGCTACGACGGCCAGGACAGCCCGCGGGATGAATAACTTCCCCGTGGGCGTTTTTTGTGCCTGTGTCTCGCCTGAAAAGGCTTCAATGGGGCCACGGCTTTTCAGCCGTGGAAACTCCGCCATCGCCCGTGCGATCGGCATGATCCGCGATAGCTTCAATGGGGCCACGGCTTTTCAGCCGTGGAAACCAGCTCGCCGCAACGAGCGAGCGAGTGGCCGATATGGTGCTTCAATGGGGCCACGGCTTTTCAGCCGTGGAAACCGTTCGCGTGATTCACACGCAGCGCGCGGCCATTCTGCTTCAATGGGGCCACGGCTTTTCAGCCGTGGAAACTCCGCCATCGCCCGTGCGATCGGCATGATCCGCGATAGCTTCAATGGGGCCACGGCTTTTCAGCCGTGGAAACCGGAAGCCCGACAACGGAGCCGCGTCGCGACATGAGCGCTTCAATGGGGCCACGGCTTTTCAGCCGTGGAAACAACTGCTTGAACTGCTCAGTGAGGAACATTAAGTACGGCTTCAATGGGGCCACGGCTTTTCAGCCGTGGAAACTCGAATGCCGGAAGAAGGCCCTGGCCGACAGGTATGGGCTTCAATGGGGCCACGGCTTTTCAGCCGTGGAAACTCACCAGCACGCGGGCCCCCTTCGCGCGCCGCGTCCAGCTTCAATGGGGCCACGGCTTTTCAGCCGTGGAAACCGTTCGCGTGATTCACACGCAGCGCGCGGCCATTCTGCTTCAATGGGGCCACGGCTTTTCAGCCGTGGAAACCGGAAGCCCGACAACGGAGCCGCGTCGCGACATGAGCGCTTCAATGGGGCCACGGCTTTTCAGCCGTGGAAACCCATGCAGTTGTATAGAAGGCCGCTCGGAGGGGATAGTGCTTCAATGGGGCCACGGCTTTTCAGCCGTGGAAACCAAGTTCACGAACTTCGTTCGGTGAAAGAATTCCATGC
The DNA here is from genome assembly GCF_054657455.1 of Thermostilla marina. Lineage (NCBI taxonomy): Bacteria > Pseudomonadati > Planctomycetota > Planctomycetia > Pirellulales > Thermoguttaceae > Thermostilla > Thermostilla marina. The sequence continues at coordinate 4,849,500 of NZ_BAAHYR010000001.1, forward strand.
TTCAATGGGGCCACGGCTTTTCAGCCGTGGAAACCCGCTGTTCCGTTTGTACGAACGCCGAGCTTGCGGACAGCTTCAATGGGGCCACGGCTTTTCAGCCGTGGAAACTCCCGACCACCTGCGAATCGCCTACCCGATGACGGCGCTTCAATGGGGCCACGGCTTTTCAGCCGTGGAAACGCTTGCGTATCGTTGCCCGGAGGATTCCAGGTCCACGCTTCAATGGGGCCACGGCTTTTCAGCCGTGGAAACACCTGCGCGACCTGCTGATTATCCACCGGCACCTGGTCGCTTCAATGGGGCCACGGCTTTTCAGCCGTGGAAACTCGAGGATTCCCCTTGCCTTCGCCGATAAGTATGCTAGCTTCAATGGGGCCACGGCTTTTCAGCCGTGGAAACGCCTCGGCCCGGCCGGTTGCCGCCGGTGCCGGTTCGCGCTTCAATGGGGCCACGGCTTTTCAGCCGTGGAAACCCGAAACAGGTGCCCTTATCACTTGCCCGTGAACCAGGCTTCAATGGGGCCACGGCTTTTCAGCCGTGGAAACCCCACATTCTGAATCTCAATTTCTCGGATCATGATTGCTTCAATGGGGCCACGGCTTTTCAGCCGTGGAAACGCGGCTGCGGCGCGAGCGGAAACGGCGACGGCTGACGGCTTCAATGGGGCCACGGCTTTTCAGCCGTGGAAACGCGGGCCTTGCAAGTCCTTGTCAAATCACGACGTAGAACACGATTTGCGAGACCTACGGCTCGACGAAGCTCAATCTGCATTGCGCGCACGCCACACCTTCTGTAAGTTTCTGTTTCTAAAGAACTTACGCTTGCGAGAGGTCCCCAGGATTCCCGGCAGCACCGGACCACTCGCAATTCCCGATTGTAACCTGCATGTTAACTCCTGATGCGGCCGAAAACAATTCCCTTGCGGTGCGATTTAAATGATAATCGGCCCGCGATCTGAAGGATCGATTCTGGGCTGTCCCCAAAACTCGATGCACGTGTCGCCTCGCCCTCCGATCGGTCCCAGATCGACAAGCATCACGCGGTCGTGCTCCCAGTTCAAGATTTCCCACAAGGCCTCTTTCAACTGCTGCTTTTCGCTCGGCGAGAGCTCGCAACGAAAGACGGAAAATTGAACAGGGTCTCCGAAGCCGCACATTTTCTTGTATGTGCGACGCAGTCGTTTCGGGTCGGCGATGTCGTAACAGATCAAGAATACGTTGCGCATCGTCTTTGATCGACAATGAAGCGGTTTTGCCCGTCGCGGGTTGCTTCTAGCGGGTGACAAACGGCGGATAGTTCGGAATTTCACCGGTGAGGGTGCGGGCCAAGAGTCGTGCCTGGACTTCGAAGATACGGCGATAACTGACTCGGTACTTGAAGATGGGATGTTTGATCTCGGTATTCATGCGGCGTTCGAAGGCGGCAAGTACGGCTCGGCGTCCGGAGTCGGTCAAGGCAACGCTACCTGCTCGACGGATGAACGAATCGGCCGCGACCTCCTGATTGTTGACGACCGTGAGGACGACCGAGTCGCCGATGATCGGCCGAAACTCTTCCGCCATATCGAGCGCGAGCGAGGGGCGCCCGTATCGGGGACGATGTAGGAATCCTTGCATCGGATCGAAGCCGACCGAATGCAAGACGATCGTCCACTCTTTGACCATCATCGCATACACGAACGAAAGCAGGGCATTCACGGGATCTCGCGGCGGACGCCGATTTCGATGGCTGATGTCGAATCCTTGACGATCGCTCAGCAAGCGTGCGAACCCGGCGAAGTACTCTTTGGCGGCCTGCCCTTCGATGCCCATGAGTGAGGCGATATCGGGGGCTCGTTCGGCCCGTTCAACGGCGTCTTTGAGTCGATGCAACAGTCTCGGATCGGCCGGTTTCAGATGGCGCCGCAACATCGTGCGTGCGTTCTTGATCTTGCCGACGACGAAGCGCCGAGCCAATCGCAAGCTGCGTTTCGGGTCGGCGGCAGCGGCGAATTGGGCCGCACGCAGTTCGACATTCTTGTGAATAAGCCCCGTGGTGAGTGCATGAAACCATCCGCCGTACGAGAAATGAACGATCGGAATGCCGGCGGCCGTAATTTCGCGAAGGGCCTGCGACGTGATCTGTACGTTGCCGAAAAGGCAGACTTGGGATACGTCGAGCAACCGGGCTTTGCGAAGGATGTCGCTGCGACGCTTGATCGTCAAAACGTCGCCGGTCTTGCCGAGCGTGACGCCTTGTTCGTTGATGTATAGAGGATGGGCCACATGCGCAGCGGGGATCAATCGGCGGGGCGACGCCGCGGTCGTTGTGTGATCGTCCGCCGCAAAACACGTTTCGTCGGGCAGACAGATGCCGACGAGAGAACATCGAGGGCATTTGGAGCTTGTTTTCAGAGGAGGGGGAATCTTTCCCGAAGCGGCCATATCGATGATCGCCGTGATCCGTTCGCGTGTGCGCGCGATCAGCGGCGGATCGAAAGGGATCGTCACGCGCCGTCGCGACTCGGCATAGTAGAGGATCCCACGCTCACAGGTGTAGCCGTTGGCACGCAAAATCAAGCCTTGGGCGCACAACTGAACTCGATCAGGTTCCCAGGCGCCTTCGGGAATGTCGGGAGCCCGTCCGCGTTTGTAGTCGACGGGCACGGCATGACCGGCTTCGATTTCCACCAGGTCGATTTTGGCGATTAGACGTTCCTGCGGTGCCGACAGAAGGAGCGACCGAGCGTGAAACGCCTCGTGATCGTCCGATCGGTCGGCATCGGGAATCGGCCGATTGTCGCGATGGTCGACTCGTCGGTGGAGGAAACGGCCTTCGCGGGTGTCGAGATTGTCTGCGAATTCACCTTGCACCCATTCGAGATAGGCGAGGCGGGGGCAATAGCAAAACTCATTGAGCATGCGAGCCGGAACGAGGTCGGGAACATCCCGATTCACGTTCGCGCCGAAATCGGCCATGATCTGCCCCTTTGTGCATGACGGTCATGCTTGGTTCGGATTGTCGGCGAAAGGCGGGGGGAAGTTTTCTTGTCTTGTGCGAGCGATAGAAAACGCGATTGGGGCAAAAGTTATTTCCGGTAATTTCCGCCTTATGAATGCGTCTCGGACAATTCTTCCGAAGCGCGTTGCTTGCCGTCGTTTCCAACTGAGGGGATGAAAAGCCCGAGACCGAAGTGGCTCTGATTTCCGATGGCAAACGGTTGAGGCGACCTTGGGCGTGCGAAGGTGATCCGCAGCATCCGGCCGCAACCCGTGACTTTATGGTGTCGACGTCTTCGGCAGAAGCTCGCAGCCCGGATGAATCGGTTTCCGCCGTCGACGCGCAGTCCTATATTCAATCCGAAGCAGTATCCCGCATCGGGATCTTTGAGTGCCGCTCCTACGTAGCGGCTTTCGTGGATGAGCGTCGGTCTTGCCAGCGGCGGATAATCTGCGGGCGCGTCGATGACGGGAAAGTATTGACGAGGCGGCAACGGCTTACTTGCCGTGTCGGCAGGAAGATTCTTTACGAGGGCCGAAAGCTCATCGGGCATGTAATCGAAGACGATTTCTTCGATTTTCGCAACGTCCTCGGCAGCTTCGATTAGGCCTTGAATTTGCAGGCTTCTAACGACTTCGTGTTTCAAGGATCGCATGCGTCCGGAGCTCTTTCGGCCGTGCGAAAGGTGGACCGGACAGAAGTAGGGCGTGGCAGAGACGAGGACCATTGGGCCGTTTTCGGAGTCGGTGGATTGCCACGGCGGATAGTCTTCCGCCTTGCCGACATAAGTCGGTGTGACAAGCAGATCGGGTCGGCCGCCTCGCTGCCTCAGCCGGGTCAGTCGCCGCAAGGCATCGATGTCGCTTTGTTCAAATCCGCATCGTGCCCAAACCATGACATGGTCGATGAACCCGTCATTGTCTTCATCCATCGGCCACCAGTAGGCGTGCTGATGATTCGTGCAGGGTGAACCATTCGGTTGATGGCCGCTCAATCTGGAACTTGGACGACGAGAAAGGGCCATGACGGCACTGCGGAACTTGTCGGCGACGAGCAGCGTGTCGGTAACTGCGGGGAGAACGGCGCGGCCGATCGTGGCGGTGTTCAGGGCGTACCGGACGAGATTGACATCCTCTTTTGCCCTCGATCGCGGGCGAGGCCTGGGACGGGGCACGTCGTACACCGCGTGCGGAACGGCGTAATGCACCCAACGTGTTCCGATCGGCCTTTCAAGTCCGTCCTTGATGTCCTGCCCGGATTCGCGGAGGAGGCAGCGCAGCAGCAGCTTCCCGGGCGACTGTTCCGCCTCTTTCTCGAGGACTTCCTTCAGCCTCTTAGCTTGGCTGGCTTTACACTTGTTGCCGTTGGGCTTCTTTGTGCGCGACAAGAGTTCGATCGCTTCCTTTGTCAAGTCTGCGAGCGGCGCCAACCGACGTTCCAGCAGGTAATCGTGATATTCGTGCCCGGGTGGTTTGCCGTTCTCCCCCTCGATGCAGCGGCATTCCCAATGCGTTGTGTTCGGTACGATCGGGCTCATGCCCTGTGCGGTGATGTCTTTCAGCGAACACGTATGTGCCTCTGCCCGGCACCACGATTCTGCTCGACCGTAGTAGGTCATCCGGCTGAGCAACAGTCGCAGGTCGGCCAACTGCTGATCGCTGAGATCAATGTCCCTCCAATCAAATAGGAGTGGTTGGTCTTTTCGAACGGCGGCAAAAGTGTCGAAGACAGTCGATCCGGTGTTCATGACGCCGCCGCTTTTATGAATCGGAAAGTACTGGCGTGTATGACCGCCGGCGGTCTTTGGCAGCCAGATTGTCGGCGTTGCGGAAAGGGCGTGCAATAGTGTGGCGAGCCGTGAGAGCGGTATCTCGTCGTTGCACTCACCGGCCCAATTGTCCGGCAGAGCAACGTAGTCAGGTGCGGGCCAGACCGGCGTAGGGTTTTTCTTCGTCGAACGCGGCTTCTTACCGGGGTCTACGATGAAATCCGGATAGGGCAGCGATGTCAGTCCGCGGCCTGCGACGGCGACAAGAGCGCGAAGCAACCGCCATTGAGACGGCGGCCACTCGACACGGCCTTCGCTGTGGTGCGTCTGCCAAGAATGCAAGTGCGCCCGCCCGGTCAGAAAACGGATTGAGATTGCAAGGCTCATTCTTCATCCCCGCTTTCCTCGGTTCCCTCCATCTTTTTCTGCACTTTTTTCCAAGCCGTATGCCAGCTCTTTAACGCTTCTTTGACGACTGCGTGCGCTGGATTCTCTACTTCTTCCCCATCAGCCGTCATTTTCGTCTTTGGGTTTTGCTTCAACAGCTTCTGTTGATCATCCTCGTCCTGCCAATCTCCTGTGAGTTCCAGAACCGTCACCTTCTGCTTCTTGCGTGTCACTTCTTTCACTTCGGCTCGCCCGTCGAATCCAGTGAGATCGAACGAATCAGCCGTCACATCATTTTCAAGTGGCGCCTCCCCTTTTAAAGATAAGAACTGTTACGCGCCGCTGTGCCCATTCGTCGCCTTCCGTCTGCCGAGGGAAGCAGGTATCCCGAGCGGTGGTGAATGCTTGTAGGATGTCAGATGACGATGGCCACTTCCCCTCGCCGCCGCCGAGGTCTGCAGGTTTGCCGTCAACAGTCACTTTCAGGTCAGCAACTTCGAATTCGCACGCCGTCCTAAGTCGGAGGTGCTGATGCAGGAAGCGGTCGATCTTATAAAGAGCCCATGCCTGTAGAAATCTGTTCTTCTCCTCGTCAAGGCCGTATCCTTTCAATGTCGACTGGTGAAAGATGAACGAAGCGGTGATAGCGGTCGACGTGAACTCCTGCCGCTGATACGGGATGTTGTCCTTTGCCGTCACTTCGCCACGGTAGACACCGCCGGAATTGGCCAGGTTGGGTGAAGATGCTTCTATGCAGGCTGAGACGAGTCGAGGCAGCCGAATGCGGCCGTCGATTTCTTCGAGAAACACGCCATGGAGGACGCACCCCGGATCGCGTTCGAAAATCGCGGGTACCATTCGCCAGATGTGAACGGGTTGCTGCTTGTTGGCCCGCAGTGCGGATTTCAGTTCATCACGGTAAACCTTGTTACCATTCTTGGCTCCAAGGACATAAGGCGACGCGAGGCGGTGTGGTTCGCGGACGGACGACGTGAGGAACAAATGACCGTCCAGCACTCGGACGTAAGGAATACCCTGGCAGTCGGCGTTATAGTCTTCACCTTGCAGACATACCTCTTCCAGTCGGTTTGCCATCGACTGCACGGACTCGACGAGCAACATGTCCACTATCTCTGTCCCATGATTCTCCTGCGTCGCCTCGGAGTTGGCGCGAACGCCCTTGTAGAGAGCGGGACCGAGATCGGGGAACCCCGTTGGCTGAAATCGCCCTCCCGTTCCCGGTGGAACGCGCAATGTTGCCTCCACCAGCAACCGGGATGCAGAATCGAGCGGCGAAAGATCGAGCGGCATCGTTGGTTCTCCTTTTAGATGGTGATTGCGGGTTTGATCGCCAACGCGGCGCAGACGCCCGGCTGGCAGACGGGTATCAGCAGCATGCCGGCCAGCCGCCGGCATTCACGGACGCTCATGCCAAGGGTTTGCAAGTCGTCGTCGCGCAGTAGCGGGGGATAACCTTTGGCTTGGAGTCGCTGCGCGGCCAGCCGTGCGGCATCCGCCAGGCGTCCTGCTTGCAGCAGCGTCAGGACGTCGAGGCACCGGGGCGGGAACGGTTCGTCGCCGGTGCGGGCCGCAATTTGCCCTTCGACCGGCCGTTTCGGCAACCGACCACCGACGAAGCAAAGCTTGAGCAAGTGATAGACGCGGGGAAGTTCAAAGGCCGCTTGGAGATCGTCACTGGAGACAAGCGGCCGGCCGCGCCACCGGATCGACGTCAACCTGATACGGGCTTCGTCGTCCGCGTCGAACCAGACGGCACCAGTCTGGAGATCAGGCGTCGGCTCGTCTCGCTGCTGCCGGTTGTCGATACTCGATGGCCCCCATCTACCGGTGTCGACCAACGCCAGGCCGTAAATCAGGTCGCTCATTCGCTCGTCGTTGATTTCCCCATGCCAGAAGGCCAGCAGATCGCCGAAGCCGGCACCGTAGGAACTCCACAGCGGTAGTCCGTCGCCGCTCCCTTTCTCGGCATCGATCAGCCGCCGCTTTAACACGGCAGTAAGATTGACTTCCAGCGATGCACCGCGCGACCAGACGGAAGAGTGGCTGGTGTCATCCCACACCCAGGCTCTGCCACGCCGCACGACCGGAAGCAGATTAGCGCGGATCGTTTCCACGGCTACGCTAGGTCCGCTGTCAGCCGACTTCTCTCCCCAGGCGACGATGCCGGCAACGGCACGGGCAAGGCGATACTCGTGACCATCATCATCCTGTTTGAGCCAAGCGGAATTCAAAGCAGGACATGGCGATAGCAGCTTAGATCGATCCTTGAGAACCATCACTTCGCGTTCAATGCGCGATGCTGTGACGAGAACTTCTCGCAGTGCATCGGACACCGTGATCGTGCCATATTCGTTATGTTCCAGAAGCTTCGCCAGCGCAGAGTGGAATCTTTGCCGAGCCCGCACGACTCGTTCGGGAAGCTGTGGCCCCTCCCGAAGATTGCGATAGACATGGCGACGGAATTCATCGAGTTCGGCCAACAAGGGCGCAAACGTCGTTGATGAACGCGATGTCGGGTGGAAGCCAAGAGATGATGCCAGGTAGGAGCCTTTGCCGCGTCGCTCAAAAAGTGCGACACGATAAAACGTGTCGATGCCCCGGGACACTCCGAGTGACTTGATCGCTTCTATCGCATGCAGGGAGTGCTCGGCGTGTTCCCCGGACGGACGTTGGAGTCGCCCCTCGGAAAGCAGCGCGCGTACGCCTTGGAGAGACGTCGGCGAGTGCCAGAGCGGCATCCAGAATTCAGCGCGACAGCGTGTGACTTGAACGCCTTGCTTAGCTTCGTCTTTTATTGAAGTGGAAGCCTCACCCAGCGGCAAGTGATCAATCATGAACGGGAATGCGGATTTGCCCTTGCCGAACTGAGACAACCTCTTTGTCGTCGCGCCCGCAAAGAGGACCGCTCCCTCCATCATCAACACGACATCCCAGGGGTTCGTGGAAGAGGAGGGGGGATTATTGGAACGGGGGTCCAAAAACTCCTGACCGCAATTATAAGAACCAGCGGCAAGCGGAAAGTGTTGGCCGGCCGTTTTGGTCGCGCCGCCTATCCGGGAATCGCCGAAGATGCTGGCGAGCAGCAGATCCCGGGAGTCCAGCTTCGTCTCGAAAAGCCCGATCACTTCCTCAATAAATTCCCAAAAATTGTTCGTAATATCGGCGCTGCCTTCGTTACCGCCGGTTCCGTAAAGAAAACCAAGGGACAACTTTTCCTCTTCGAGTGCCAGGCATGCATCGAGCCAATCCACTGCCCGACTATTCCACGCATTCCGACATATCGCAACGAGTTGAGATTTCTCCTGCTTCTTTTTTGGCTTGGATCTATGCCACCCGTGAGTGCACAAAGCATCTCGAATAATCCGAATTGTCTCGGCAGCGGGCGCGAATCGTTGATTTCTCCGCGACCCGCACACGATACGGTCCAAACGTTGCTTAGTCTCTTTTGTACTATCTTTGAAAAACCCTGGCCGTCCGCCCCACGGCGCGAAAATTGGAGTGGGCGAGTAGACTCGGTCCTCTTTGGCCTGAACATCGTCAAGACCATGGAGGAAGAACGCGGTGACTTCATCTCGCGACCATTTGGTATGAACGTGCAAAAAACCATCCTTCCACCACGCCCTCGCTTGCGGATCAGCTTGTTCGGCGATGAGGCGGAAGACGCCCAGGCCCTTCAGATAGTTCCCGAGCGGTTCAGGCGTGCAGCCGCGAAGCGCAAGAATATTTCCTGGCATCAGTTGCCCTCCCCTCCGCCGGCGTGATTCTCTTGCCCGGCGGGTGAGCAGCCCTGCGTTGACGGCGAAGGGATGCTTGTCGTCCGGCCGCCAGCGTGCTTCTCCTCGATGCTGGCGCGGCAATCGGCCGCTCGTAGTAGAGCTTCGAGATAACCCAGTCGGAATGGGCCAAGTCGTTCCAGCAACAGTTGCATCCGTTCCCGCCAGGAAGCGCCATAGCGAAGCGAGAGGCCCAGTTCCATCGGATCAAGTAGGAGCGTGACTTCCGGTGCGACGATTCCCGCTGCCTTCTCGTTCGCGGCGGGAATTCGGCACGACCGCAATTTATCCCCGTCACGGACGCCGCGGGCCTGCCGCTTGTCCGGGGGGCAAGGGTCAGGTACGTCGTCGCGTTCGTCATCTGGCGAGCTGCGCAGCGACATGCGGACTTTGCCGTGATGAGCGGCTACAAGGTACACGAGTAGGTCTAACTCGTCGGGATTCAGCGAGATAAGTTCTTGCAGGAGCGTGTTTTGGGCCAAGCCGGGTGTAGGTGCGTCGTCTGGCGGTTTGCCGAACTCGGCTCTATCGAGTCCGTCAGGCCACGCAAATGTATCGTGATTAGGTTCGGCTTGATACAGTGACTCCAGGATCGCCAGGGCGCTCGCTAGTTCGTGTCGGTGGCCGGGACGGCGTTTGTCACGCTCTTCTGTGGGGGTATCTGGCGATTGTGGACGGATTTGGTCTCGGCGCCACGCATCAATGGGGGCTTTCGCTGGAGGTTCGCCACCGAGCTTTTGCTGTACGTCTGGATCCTTCAGAATTTCAGCCTTGATTTTTGCGATGAAGGCCGGGTGCGCCTTGCCCCGGTCATGCCAGCGGGCCGCAAGCCGCAGAACCTTGACCTCCGAGTCCGTCAGCCCGGCCGGGTCATGAATAATCTCTTGCAGCTTCTGGTACACGTCACGCGAGTGGTCCAAAATCGATAGCCATTGATCGATCTGTGAGAGATCGTCGGCATCATCGTCGTCGTCCGGGGCAGTTGCCTCCGCCACCTCTATGTCGGGAGGCAGTTGGAACAATTGGAATTCGGTGTGTTGTGGATCGCCGGTCCAACCGAATTCGGGCGAATAGCCACCGCACGCCTTTTCAAGAAGAAACACCTGGCCCGGATAGACCACCTGATCCACGCTGCCGGAATCAAGGCATTCCCAGGGGCTCGGTCGATTGCGTCCTGTCGAGTACCTCAGCCGCCAAATGCGATGACGTTTCAGGACTTGCTTGGCAAACTCTCGGAAGCGGTGAAACGGCACAGGGCACAGCTCGCGGCGGTCGGGTCGAACCTTCCTGTCCGGTTCCTGGCCGTCGTGGATTTCACGCCAGAAGACCTGCACGTCGAGTTCCTCGCCGTCACGAATGTAACGAGAGATATCGATATCGGCCCCTGTGAGGTCCGGCGTCGTATCGAACAGATCAAACAGATCCTTGTCGCGCGGAACGAAGCGGGGATCGTAGGGGAAAAGCGTTGTGGCCTGCTGGCCGGTCTCGTCGCCGTCGATCTGCTGCTTGATGGAAGCCAACGACGACAGGCCGACATCTTTGAGTGCGTTCAGTCGTTCACGCGCGGCAAGCAACTCCGACCGCTCATACGGTTTCGCCCAATCATCGACTGGCTTCCCGTCGTGGCCCAAATCCAGATCGACCCAGAAAACCTGGCCGGACTCGCCAGGGTATCTGGCGCAGCGACCAAACCTTTGCACGAGCGAAGCCCAAGGGGCCAGCTCCGTGTACAGCACCTTCGCTGAAAGATCGACACCGGCTTCGACAACCTGAGTCGCGATCAGTATGCAACGTGAATCGTCCCTCTGGTTCCAGAACTCCCATTGTTGACGCTCATACGACCGAAAGCGTGAATGGATGAGTTTAACCGGAACGCCTTTGAGATCCGGTTTCTCCTTCAGTAGTTTGAAGAGTTTTGTCGCGTGGGCGACCGTGTTCACAATGACCAGCGTCAAGCCGGATGCCGCATGGTTGTCGGGTTTGCTGATGTGATCGGCCAATTGTTGCAAAACACACTGTTTCCGGTCCGCTTGGTTCTTCTTCGTCTTCGGTTGCTTCAACGGATCGATCGGCGTTTTCGAGAGACTCTTTTTTATCTGAAAGAGTTTACCGCTACGTAGCTGCGAATTTGTTTTCTCCTCTTCTGAAAGCTGGTGTCGGTTTTCCCATTCATCGTTCCTCAGCGACCAGTCGACGGCTCGCTCGAGCCAATGCTTCGCCATCGTGGCGCTCATCCAGAGAGAGTGGCAGGGCTTCGGCAAATGGTTCTCATTCTTTGTCGGAAATCCGTCACGGCTAGAACGAAGTTGCAAGCTCCTTCGCCAAGCATCCAACTGTAAACTGGTTGCTAGACTGGTATCCATGATCTGGATTTCGTCGAACACCCACAGGCAGTCGCTGTTCAGCAACCCGAACTCCATCGGCCAACGTGCACGGCGGGCCGCGTAACCTCGATTCAGTGCCCGCGAGAGGAGCATGTCCTGCGTGCCGATGAGAATGGCATCGCGTTCGGGCCACAGTGCCCAGTCCGTACGTTCCTCGCCGCCCATCAGCAAATGCACGGCAATGCATTTCGTTCCCTGATCGCCATGCTGGCGGGCCCATCCGACGGGACTTTCGTCTGCCGGATCGCACTCGTAACGATCAAGCCGGGAAGATGGAAGCGGCAACTCTTTTCCCGAATCTTTTCCCGAAGGCCTCCAAGATGCTTTGCCAGCCAAGAGTCCCAGCCGATCCAGCCAACGAACGGTCTCGGCGAATGTCTGTTCGACGAGGACACGCATCGGAAGGCAGTATACCAGCCGGCGAGGTGTGTGCTTGCGGATCGACTCCTCCGCGAACCGCCGGCGCCAAACCCAGGCGAGAACAGCCGCGGCAGTCTTGCCGAGACCGGTTGGGATATCAAGTAGTCTTGGTAGTTCTTTCCCGCAAGCCAGGCGTTCCTGGTACGGTAATGGACATTCACCGATAGCCTGCACAAAGAACTGCTTGAACGAATCGTTCGACATTGCCTTTCTGCCCACGTTGAAGGCTTGTGATTTGCGCCCTCATATCATAGCAGTGACCGTCAACGCTATACAACTCAAGGCTGGACAACGTGTGTCCATTCTGCAAACTCTCAAAGACTGTCGGCCAGCGTGCACCGGGTTTCCCCCCTGCGATTTGCAGGCGACCGTAGAAGACAGCGCCCCGAAACAGCAAGGAACGGATTCTTCAGTGTAAGTCGTTTCTAGACGAAAGGGAATCCGTACTTCAATGCCCCGAAACAGCAAGGAACGGATTCTTCAGTGTAAGGCCTGGCGGAAGTAACGAAGTGGTACTTGGTGCGGGTAACCGGGATAACCTGGCGGTGATCCTGTGCTTGTTGTTCAGACTGATCTTCCCCGCGGAGCCTGACTCGCGTCGGTTGCCTTTTCTATTTTGTCATCGTGGTTATTTATCTTCACACCACGTTGATATTCGGCCGATTAGGTCGCATGCTCGGCTTTGTGACGCCGCTCTGTCGATATTCCGCCTCCCTCGATCCAAACTGGCGCTGGGACTTATTCGACCTCAAACGATCCGCAAAATCCGCTTGCGCAACGGGCTGCTAGCACGCAGCGAGAAGCATGACAACGAAACAACCAAAGACTATACTGTGACTTACGACAATCGGCGTCCCGCGCGTTAGGCTGACAGCCTTGCAGCCTACAGCGTGATACGTTGACCATTCTAAAACCAAGTTAGGCCGCTAGAATTGAGTTTTCGCTATTACTGCCTGGGAGATCATTTATGCCGTCTGACAAACTGGCAAAAGGGCTAACTGGTGTAGCAGGAGAATATTTTGTGGCAGCGGAACTGTCACGTCGCGGTTACGTTGCCTCAATTACTCTGCGTAACACAAGAGGTATTGATATCCTTGCTTCAAATGCTAGCGCTGCAAAGCAAATTGCAATCCAGGTAAAGACACATCAGGGAGCTAAACCCGAGTGGGTACTGAACAAAAAGGCCGAGAGTTTCTATTCTGACAGCCTGTTCTATGTATTCGTGAATCTGAAGGGTTCTGGCGAGCGGCCAGATTTCTACATTGTTCCCAGCAAGGTGGTAGCTGATTTTGTTAGGACTGATCATCAAAATTGGTTAGGGATGCCGGGAAAATCAGGTCAGCCGCATAAAGATAATCCTGTACGGAAATTTCGTGTCCAGAAGGACAATTCCTGGAACGGTGGGATTTACTCGGCCTGTGAGATTGGAAGGCGGCCTAACAGCCCGTTCCAAAACCGTTTCGCAGCCTACCAGCCCGTTGCACAAGCCGGTTTTGGGGATCGTTTGAGGTCGAATAAGGTCCGGCGGTAGTTTGGACCGCGCAAGGCGGAATATCGACAAACCGGCGTCACAAAGCCGAGCATGCGGCCCAATCGGCCGAATAGCGACGTGGTGTGAAGATAAACAGTCACAATGACAAAATAGAAAAGACAGACGACGCGAGTCAGGCTCCGCGGCGAGGCAAGGCCGAACAGCAAGCGCAGGATCACCGCCAGGTTGTAGCCCATCACCCGCACCAGGTACCATTTCCTGACTTCCGTCAGGCCCCGCAGCCATACCCGACGACTACCGCCGGTATCGCAGACGTGCGCGAACGTCCGCTCGCAGACCTCCGAGCGCTTCCGCTGAAGCCGTTTCCCGCGGGCTCCCAGGCAACGTCGACGGTTCGCGCGATACGCTGCTTCGTGCTCGCTCGGCTTGTCCGTCCAACGACGCTTGTGCCGAAGACGTTTTTCCGGAATGTATGTCCTCCAACCACCGGCGTGCTGCAGCCGCGAAAGCGTTTCCGCCTTGTGATATCCCTTGTCCGCGACCACCTCTTCGGCCGGCGCCATGTTCGCCTTGATCGCGACCTTGTCGGCTGTCGCCAACGTCTCTTCGATGCTCGCCGTGTCGGGCGTGTCGGCCGTGTACACCTCCGCCGCCAGGATCATCCCCGATCCAAGTTCGACCGCGTGCTCCGCCTTGTAGGCCATGTGGGTGCGGCCGTCTTTCAGCTTGGCGATCCTCGCGTCCGGATCGACCGGCGATTCCCAGTCCCGGTTCGAAAGCCTCTTGTCTTGCCGCTGTCGGTCGAAACGACGCAGCTCGTCGTCGGTCGGTTCGTCTGCCTCGGGGTTCTCTTCCATGTAGATCTTGCGGACAAACTCCTTCCAGCTTTCTCCTTCCTCTTTATGTTGCAGCGACTTCAAGGCCGCATTGCCTTCCAGGAAGGTCGCGTCGACGCCCAAGGTCTTGCCGCGCAACAGGCCTTCTTTGCGGGCGATCTCGACGACCATGGCGAACAGCTCGAAAAAGACCTCCAGCGGCAGGCGTTGCCGCGTGCGGCTGAGCGTGCTGTGGCACGGCGTCGGTTCCGTGATCTCGCAGCCCAAAAAGATTCTGGCCGAGAGGCTGTCGGCACAGCGGGCGGCGATCCCGCGTTGCGAGCCGATACCTTCCAGAAAACCGAACAGAAGCATCCGGATCACCACGCCGATCGGTGTCGAGGGGCGGCCGGTTTGGGCATAGTACGGGGCACACAGTGCTTCCGCCCGTCGATCGAAGTCGTGTTTCGCCAGAAGCGCGTTCAGCTTGCGATAAAACGCGGCACCCGGCGGTTCGGGGATCTCATCCCGGCGGATAAACAGCGTCGGCTGCCCGGCGCAATTCCGGCTTGGACGGCCCAAACTGCCGCCGGACCTTATTCGACCTCAAACGATCCGCAAAACCCGCTTGTGCAACGGGCTGCGAAATCGGGCCGATGCGGTAGAATTGGAGTTGGAAGCCATTTTACCCACGGAGAACTGGCGCGATGAAAGCGAACGGCAAACGGACGCAACGCCGGCCGATTGAGCGGGAGTATCTGGCGACACTGAACGAGGTCGTGTCGATTGATACCTGGCGAGCCATCTGCAAGCGGGCGGTCGATGATGCGTTGGCGGGCGACGCAAAGGCGCGCGACTGGCTGGCAAAGTGGCTGCTGGGGATGGAAACACGGCAGTTGACCGTGTTGGCGGCAGAAGAAGTCGAGACGGGGCCTACGGAAGCGGCTGACCGCGAAATCGCGGCTCGGCGGCAGGAAATTGAGGCCGAACGGCAACAAGCCGAGCAAGATCGGTTGTTACTTCAATCGTTCTGTCGGTAGGCCGAGAGTTACACAAAACCCAATTGATTTTGGCAAAAATTAGGCGGGGTTAGGGGGGCATGGGAAGTGGAAACTGGTATCGGTTCGACAAGAAATTGACGGTCGAAGAATCGCTGGCGCTTGCGATACGTGATTTTCGCGGCCGAATCTATCCCCATTCATCGGGTACGATTACCTGGACTTGGAGCGGGGGCAACAAGAGTTCCATCGGCTATGTCGTGACCTGGGGCGACACGCCGACTATCACGCTGCAATACCGCTGGCGAGATAGTGAAAACGTGCGGATTCCCATTCACCTGCAAACCACGCCGGCGCAATTCGGTGGCAAGCGGTGGTGGTTTACCTGCCCGTTGATCGTGGGCGGCCTTGCCTGCAACCGGCGATGTGCCAAGCTGTATCTTCCGCCTGGAGCAAAATACTTCGGCTGTCGAAAGTGCCATGACCTGACTTATCGAAGTTGCCAAGAGGCCCATCGAGAAGAACGGTTGTTCGCAACCATCGGCCGTACGAAGGACCGGCCTGACTGGCTGAAAAGCCGGCAACGGTAGAACAGGGTTTTCGGGACGGCGCTGCTGGGTGGCCACCCGGCACGCCAAGCGGCCTGGGCCGGCGCGGGGAGTTTCTCTTTTGCCTTTCGCCCCGCCCGGCTCAAGCCGGCCCGGACAACGAAAGGCAAAAGCATGGCAGACTCATTCTTTCCGGCTGATCTGTTGAAACGTGCCGGCCACGTATTTTCTTTGGTTGACGAACTCGGCCGGGCATTCGCTAAGGAAGGGCAATATCGGCCGACGTACTGCGATCCTGCGAGTTCGGAACGGTGTGTGCCCACGTTCACCGAAGGGGGCCAAAATTCTGGCGACACTCTTAACTGCAGTGTCCCCACGCCTTCTTGCGCGCGAAATCTGGTTGCTTGGAGCCCCCATTTCAAGGGGGCCGACAGCCCGTGACACCATTTGGTAAATTCCGGGCTGGGCGTGCTAGCTGGACGCAGCGAACCCGCGAACGCCGCACGCGGTGCCCGCCCCGTTTTTTGCTTGCGGCGTCTCTAACCACGGAGGAGGCAGCAGCCGTGACTATTGTTTGTCCCGCCTATTTGTTTCTTGACATCGGCAGCAAGTGTGTGGCCTTGCACTACGTGTCTAAGTTAAACGCGCAGGAGTTGGAACTGCTGGACAAGCACATGCAACACGAAGTTGACGCCGCTTGGCAGTCTTACGCACAGACGCATTGGAGTCAGTGCCACGATGACTTCGGGAATTACGAAGGGGATGGGCCTTATGAACCACCGCCCCGATGGCGGTTTCGGTTTCGGACCTTAGCCGAGCTTCAACAAGACCCGGAAACGTTGTTGCGCATTCAGAGTCAATTGCAAGACCTGCACCGGCTGGTCTGTGCTGACTGTTGGGTTGTGCCCCTTGACGAGCTCCACCGCGTTACACGTCACCTGCCCTATGAGCTTGATGCTGTCTACCGCGACTTGTATTTGGAGTGCGAACGAACTCAGAAACGTATTCTGAAGATGCGCGCCCAGCTAACGCAGGCGGAGTTGCCGGTTCCCTCGCCGGGGTTCGCACCTGGTCCTACCGACTGTGCCCCTTCCTCGTCGATGCAGGTTGCCGCCCTGTCCCAGCGAGGAGGGCAGACGCAACCCCCTGAAGGGCAGTCGCAGTGTGACGGCATCGAAGCAGCGGACGCGGCAAAGACGCTTGGGGGGCTGCCGGCTCCCCCCGAGGCTCAGACTGAATCCGAGATCGCCGAACCCGCTCCCGAGTTGACCGAACGCGGCGAGGATCAGCAATCACCCAAACCCACGCGGCACTACAAACAAGCCTGGCTAGCCGCGGCTTTGGAGATTGTGAAAGACGACCCGTTTATAGCGGATGCCGAAGTTGCCCGGCGGGTCAAAGTCAGCCCAAGCACAATCTGCCGGAACGAGACGTATCAGGCGTTCAAGCTGGCAGCACAGAAAGCGGCACGCCAACCGAGCAGAAAGCCGCGAGGGTTTGTAGCTATCGACGACGAAGGCCGGCGGCAAGTGGAGGGCATTGACAAAAGCAATTCCGGCGAAGGGGTGGAATTCTGAGCAATTGCGTTTCTGCAACGCAATCATTTGAGCAAATTTACATTTTTTCTAAGCCCTTATTTTCTCGGGCCTTACGTGTTTCTTGGTCACACGCAAGGCAATCGCAACGCAATTCTAGGCGGGCTGACCGTGGACTTACGGGGCGTGTTCCACTTCCGGAACCCGAAAGGAGGTCCCGATGCAAGAGTCCCGGTCACTGTTGACGGTCAAGGACGTTGCCACAGCGTTGGCTGTAAGCCCACGGACGGTTTGGCGTTGGGTATCTGCGGGGCGGCTGCCGCAGCCCATCCGCCTTGCGCCGCGGACAGTCCGTTGGCGGCGGCAGGATATTGAAGCCGCGCTCCATGGCAAGGAGGTCGAACGCCATGTCCGCAATCGCTAACGCTCCGATTGACAAAGTGCTGGCGGCTTTAGAAACGGCTGGATGCAAACCACGGGTGGCCAGCAAGGGCTGGCAGGCATTTTGCCCGTCCCACGAATGCGATGGCCAGCGGCACACGCCCAGCCTATCGATCGGCCTGGGTGATGACGGCCGTGTACTGCTTTACTGCCATGGGAACACACGATGTAGCCCTGAACGTATCGTGGCGGCCCTCGGGCTGGAGATGACCGACTTAATGCCGTCGCACGACGGCTCCTCAAAGGCCGCTGCGGGCCGCACCGCGCGAACGGGCAGCAAACCGAAGGGCCAGACCTACTCGAGCGCCGACGAGGCCCTCAAGGCCCTACGCAAGCGGCACAAGCAAGAATCGGCCAAATGGGACTATTGGGAGTATTACGACGCCGAAGGCAACCCGTGCGGCCTGGTGGTTCGTTGGGACAAGCCCGACGGCACCAAGGAAATCCGGCCGATTGCCAAGTACGCCGACGGCTGGCGCATTGCGGCCATGCCCGAACCGCGGCCGTTGTACGGCTTGCCTGAACTGCTAACGACCGACGGCCCTGTCGTGGTGGTCGAGGGCGAGAAAACGGCCGAGGCAGCCCGACAATGCGGACTGACGGCCGTGACATCGAGTGGCGGCAGCAAGGCCGCGAAGAAAACCGACTGGTCGCCCCTGGCCGGTCGGGACGTGATTATCCTTCCCGACCACGATGACGCGGGGGAACGCTATGCCGACGACGTGGCCGAGTCGGCCTACAAGGCCGGTGCGGTTCGCGTGCGTATCGTGCGGCTGGCGAAATACGCCCCGAGGCTGCCTACCCGCGGCGACCTGGCCGACGTGCTGGAGTCGCCCGACTGGTGCGGGTTGCCCCTTGCGGAATCGGTCACCCGGGAAGACGTGGGCCGGTGGATACTTGCGACGGCGGAGAACGAACCTGCGGTTCCTGCGCCGGACGATCCGGCGACATCGGATATTCCGGCGTGGGAGCCGTATCCCACGGAGGCCCTACCCGAGCCGTTCCGGCGGTTTGTGGAAGAAACCAGGAAGGCGATCGGGTGCGACGCCTGCTATGTCGCCATGCCCCTGTTAACGGCTGCCGGGGCGGCAATCGGGACGACACGTTGTCTGCACCCCAAAGACAATTGGAAAGTGTTCCCGATTCTCTGGACGGCGTTGGTGGGCGAAAGCGGGAGCCAGAAAACGCCGGCGTTGAAAGCGGCGATACAGTTTGCTCAGTCGAAGGAACGCGACCTGGCGGCCCAAAACGAAGCCGACCGGGAACGGTACGAAGCGGAGCAAGCGGAGTACGAGAAAGCCGCAAGCGAGTGGAGACGGAGCAAAGACGGTACATCGCAACCGCAAAAGCCCCGTCCCCCCGTGTCACGGCGTGCGCTGGTCCAAGACATCACCGTCGAAGGCCTGGCCGCAATCCTGCGGGACAACCCCCGCGGCGTACTCTTGGCTTGCGACGAGTTGGCCGGCTGGCTGACCGGCTTCGACCGCTACGCCCAAACCCGCGGCAAAGACGTGACGGCCTGGTTGTCGATGCACACCGCGTATCCGATCACCGTGGACCGCAAGACGAGCGGCACGATTTACGTTCAGTCGGCGGCGGTGTCGGTAACCGGCGGCATTCAACCGGCCGTGCTGCAACGGGTATTGAGTGCCGGCCACCGTGAAAACGGACTGTTGGCGCGTCTCTTGCTGGTAATGCCCCCGCGTCGCTGTAAACGTTGGACCGAGGAAGACACGTCCCCGGAAACCGTTTCGGCGGTGGCGCAGGTTTTTGAGCGTCTGTGCTCCCTGGAGCATGGCTACGACAAAGACGGCAACCCGGTGCCGCTAAAGCTGAAATGGACCCCGGACGCAAAACTGCGCTACACCAAGTTTTACAACCAACACGCGGAAGAACAGAACGAAGTCGAAGGGGAATTGGCGGCGGCGTTCTCGAAGCTCGAGGAATTGCCTTTGCGGCTGGCTACCATCTTCCACATGGTCCGGTACGCGGCCGGCGAAGACGTGGACCCGGACATCGTGGACGCCGACAGTATGCAACGCGCGATTGCCTTGACGGAGTGGCACAAGCGCGAAACCAAGCGGGTATACGCCTTGCTGTTGGGCGAAACGGCGGACAAGGAAACCCGGCGGCTTATCGAGTGGATCGAAAAGCAAGGCGGCGAGGTCACGAGCCGTGACCTGACCCGCAACCTGCGACGCTACAACAAGAAAACCGCTGAGGCCGAAGCCGCGCTGCAATCCCTAGTCGAGAACGGTTTCGGCGTGTGGAAAGACACTTCCTTTGACCAAAAGAGGGGTAGGCCGACGCGCGTTTTCTGCCTTGGTGACAAGCGCCGACGCCGACGAAATTCCCATAAAACCGGTGATTCTTTGATTTTCGTCGGCGTCGGCAGTAACAACAATGCCGACAAAACCCCGGAACCCCATCCAGTGAGGGAGGCAACACCGAAACCCACACCCCCCACAAGCGTGAACTGTTCCGATGAACCTGAAAGCGGGGTTATCGCCGGCAATCCCGATCCCGAGGTTGTTAACTGGCTGCTCGATGAAGCGTTTCTGGAGGACGACGGAGGGGCAGACTTGTGATTCACGAAGCAACCGCAACACCCAGCCCGGTTGATGCCCTGGCAAAACGGTTGTGGCAGGTGGGCGTTCGCCGGATCGAACCCCGACCGGGCGGCAAGATTCGGTTGTGGCCAGCGACGGTCCTCACGCCCGACTTGGTCGAAGACATATTACGGCTGAAGCGCCAGCTGCGCCGCAGATGCCAACCGCCCCCTGGCTGGCCAAAGCAAATTTCGTTGCCGCAGTGGTGGTGCGAGTTGGCCCCGTTTTTCGAGATTCGGGAGGCCCGGCGGCATTGGTGCGAACACTGCCGCTTTGTGGTGGCCGTTTGCTGGGACAGCCCGTCTGGGCTCCGCTGGTGTTGCCCAAGGTGTGGCCGGTCCTGCCAAGAGCCACCGGCCTAGGACTTCGAGCACGACCGGCCCCCCAATGGGCGCTGTCGGATGCACGGCGGGCTATCGACCGGACCGAAAACCGCCGACGGGCACGGCCCGAGGCTGGCCTACAGCGGTCGAAGCGTGACGCCGGAAGCAGGCTTCGCACGTCCAGATTCAACCCCCAGAAACCTGTTCGGACTAGCCTTTCCAGAAACGTAGTTGACGGTACGGCAATTATGCCTATGATACCGGCCATGAGTAAGCGACTTCCCTTGTCCGACCAGATACGCCAAGCCGTCAAGCAAAGCGGTCTGTCACAGTACGCCCTTTGCAAACTCACAGGAATCGACAAGGCGGCCATGAGCCGGTTTGTAAATGGCGACCGGGGGTTATCCCTCGCCACCCTGGACAGACTGGCTGATGTGCTTGGTCTTGAAGTGGTGGCCCAACCGGCGAAGCGGAAGGGCACGCGGCCGAAGAAAGGGGGCTAGCCCATGGCTCGGGTCTTTCGCAAAAAACGTGTCCGCTACGTGGCTGACGGACGGCGGGTGACAGCGGCCGAGGCCAAGCGGCTCGAAGCCCAAGGCCGGGTGGTGGAAAAGCGAACTGAGAAAAGCCGCAAGTGGTATATCCGCTATCGGCTGCCGGATGGCCGGGTGCGGGAAGTGTGCGGCTATACCGACAAAATGGCAACCCAAGCCCTGGCCGTTCAGCTACAACGCAACGCAGCCCGTGAGGCAGCGGGACTAAGCCGACCGGCGGATACGTACTTGGCCGATCCGGTGACAAAACACTTAGCCGATTACCAAGCAGCCCTTGAGGCCCGAGGCCGAACGGCCAAGCATATCCGGGGGACCTTGCAACGGATTCGGGCTGTATTATCCAAAAGCGGTGTCCGGCGACTGGGCGATGTGACCTCGGCCCGGGTGGT
Organism: Thermostilla marina; assembly: GCF_054657455.1. Lineage (NCBI taxonomy): Bacteria > Pseudomonadati > Planctomycetota > Planctomycetia > Pirellulales > Thermoguttaceae > Thermostilla > Thermostilla marina. The sequence goes on from NZ_BAAHYR010000001.1 coordinate 4,870,936, forward strand.
CGATGCCCTGCTTGCGCTTCGCCAAGAGGGCTTGGCAACTGAAACAGTCAACCACTACCTCACGGCAATCAAGATGTTTTGCCGCTGGTTGTGGCGGCAAGGGCGACTGACCGAAGACCCTCTGGCCGGCCTGTCGAAGTGGAACGCGGATGCCGACCGGAGGGTGATTCGGCGGGCGCTACGAGCTGATGAACTGGGGCAATTGATTCGCACGGCCGAGGCTTCCACCTGGACATTCCGAGGTTTGGACGGCCACGCCCGGGCGGCATTGTATGTGATGGCGGCCTATTCAGGCTTGCGCGTAAGCGAACTGAAGCATCTAACCGCAGCAGACCTGAACCTGACTGGCGACCCGCCCACGTTGGCTGTGAGGGCGGCCTATGCGAAGAACCGAAAGCAAGACGTGCTGCCCCTGCCCGGCGACGCAGCCGAGTATTTGGCCGCTTGGCTTGCCTCAAGGCCGATTCGGCCGGTGGGGACTGTCCGGTTGTGGCCGGGTTCGTGGTGGCAGAAGGCTGCACAGATGCTCAAGACCGACCTTAAAGCCGCAGGGATCGCCTCCGAGGTAAGCGGACAGGTGCTGGATTTCCACGCTCTGCGGGCGACGTATGCCACGCTGCTGGCAAGGCAGGGGATCAATCTGCAAACAGCCCAAGCCCTCTTGAGGCACAGCGACCCGAAGCTGACGGCCCGGACCTACACAAAGCTGGGCATAACCGACCTCGGGCAGGCAGTGGCGGGCTTGGCGTTACCGCAATTGACCGAGGGGACCAAGGCGAAGGGGGCGGAGACGTGAGGAGCCGAGAATTTTGGGTCCCTCAATGGGTCCCCTCGAATTTGACTTTTTATGACCTTTGTTGGCACTGCCCGTCGTTATTCAGACGGGCCGGAAAAAAACTGTGGCAGCCGTACCTGCTTGCTATGGCACGACTTGGCACAAGCTGTCACAAACTGTCATAAAAGGCGCCGCCCGGATTCGAACCGGGGATGGCGGATTTGCAATCCGCTGCCTTAGCCACTTGGCTACGGCGCCGACCGTTGCAGGGCTAGCGCCCACGCAAGATGCCCCCATTATGGGAAACCTTGCGTCTGATTGCAACGGGGGAAGCAACCGCGAAGTTGGGCTCGGTACGCAACCATTCATCGGCTCAACCAAGTGCCGGTCGCAACGATTTTTCGGGCCTGCGCGGCAAAATCACCCGTATTGGGGGTGCAGAGTTGGGGTGGACGATCGGCCGTATGGGATGGATGCAATCAAGCGCCGAATCCCCAGCCGTAGATGAGGACCGCCGCACCGGCGGCAGCCAGCAGGATGGCGGGCAGCCGGGCCGCATGACGTGGCGCATCTCCCAGGCGGCTTTCCCGCACGGCGAACAAGCAGCCGATCGCGATCAGAACGAGTCCCGCGATCGAGACGACGGTCATCGGCAACATGGCGGCGGGCTTGGCCAGGTCGCCGGCCGTAATGGCCAATGCCGAATTCTTGCCGCCCGGCTCGCGAAGCGCCATCGGCAGGTACACTCCCCACGAAGTAAACTTTGCCAGTCCTTTCGACATGTGTCCGGCCGCGACGACCAGGGCCATCGGCAGCGCCAATCGCCGCCATGCGTCCAAAAGGTTTTCGGCGCCCCGCAAGAGCCACACGATTCCGCCGAGGACTGTCCACACAACGGCCGGCACAACGAACAGCATCCACACGCCTTTGATCCAGCCTTCCGAAACGAGGCCCGAGAGTGCTTCGGCGACCTGGTGCGGAATCCACAGATAATACGCCTGGGCCGCCTTCCATTCGCTGAACAGCTCGTAGGTGACGAACCCCGAAACGAGCATGACGAACAAGGTGACCGGCCACGAGGCGATCTCGCGACGGCGATCTTCGGCTGCGAACAGCGGTCGCAAGTACAGCCCCATGTTGTCGTGCGGGCAGGCCTTCATACATTGGCCGCAATACAGACAGTCGTAGCTGTCGGCCAGTTTTTCAGGGTTGAGCAAACTCGGGCAACTTCGGCCGTCGGGCTTGGTGCGAAGTTCGACCGCATGGCAGTTCTTGCCTTCGCAAGCGTCGCAAGTGTCACGGCGTTTCGAGCGGACGGCCAGCATTCCGCCCCGCCCGTACACCGCCAACAACAGGCCGACCGGGCAGAATCCGCGGCAAAACGCGCGATCTTTCCACAAGATTCCCGTCAGTGCCGCGGCGGCCAACAAGATGAACAAGAATATCGACGTGTAATGCGGGATCCGATGAAGCTGGGCGCCGGCGATGCACAATTGAATGGCCGCATAGGCCAAAAAGATCAACACTCCGCTGTGAAGGGCGCGACGGAGGACCATTTGCGGCCAGCCGACGGCGCGGGCGAGACGCTCGGTCCCATTCGAGACCAGTTCCAGAGGACACACGGCACACCAAACGCGGCCGAAGAGAACGGCCGCCCACACCATCGCCGGCCACCACATGCCCCAAATCACGAGATTGACGATGTTCGTCTTGGCAAACTGTTTCGTCTCGACGCCTTCGGGCGGAAAACGATTCCAACCGTACAAGGCGAATGCTACGAACAAGCCCAACAGCACAAGCTGAAACAGGTAGGGGAACCACTTCGCCGTGAACAGTTTTTTGACAACACCTAGTTGCAACAGGTCGATGCCTCGGCGCGGGGCGATGTGGTTCGCTGCCATTTCGTTCAATCCTCGTGCATGCGGTCCTTGTCTTTGAGGACTTCATCGACGAGTTCTCGAAGTTTGGCGCGGGCGCTCTTGAGGACACGTTTGCCCTTGGGCGTGATGCGATATTCTTTGCGTCGTTTACCGGCGACCACGTTGTCGTTCGAGACCAGGATGCCGTCCTCTTCCAACTGATGCAGGATGGGGTAGAGCGTGCCCGGGCCCATCTTGTACCCGTGGCGTCGCAACTCCTCCATCATCGCCGTACCCCAAATCGGCTCCTTGGCCGCGTGGTACAGGATGTGGAGCCGCACAAATCCCCCGAAAAAATGGCGAAGCAACTCGCGACTCATGGTATCGAAATCCGATATCGATGTTCGATAGAATAATTCTGGACCGGTAGGTCGTCAATAGGATTAACGACCTTTCGGCTGCGTTTCAGCCGGGCAAAGACCAATTCTCGCCGACGGGCCGCAACGGGGAAAGACGCGCCCTTTGGGAAAAACGCCGCAGTGCGGGGCCGAGCAACACACCGGGCGGGCGTTCGGCGAGCGAGGATTCGCCGGCGACTTCTGCCACGTAACCTTGGGCCGGAACCGGCACCCCGCCCCCCATCGGCTCGTCCGGCCCGAAACAACATGCGGTCCCGGCGCATGGAAAGCACCGGGACCGATCTTATCGGCCGTCGCCGCGGAACGGCCGGACCAAGTTTCTACGAAGCAAACGGTCACGGGCCGTGCCGAGCGAGACGCGATCAACCCTGCCCTTCGGCATTCCAGCCGTACGTGTGATACGCGAAATGCGACTCGCCGTCCGAAGTCAGGTCGAAGAGGCCGAAGCCCTCGGGAAAGCCCTTGTGGGCGCCCTTCCACCAGCGTCCCGACACGGCTGCGTTGCAGACGTACTTCACGCCGCGATAGAGGACCTCGTCCAGCATGTGGATGTGTCCCGAGACGGCCAGGCGCACGTTGTGCTCGGCGAATAGCGAGGCCAGCGTCTGCGCGCCCGTGCACATCGTCGACGCCGAGATCTTGAATGCGCCGTCGTTGACCGCGTTGGGCAAGACGGTGACCGTGAGGAAGGGGATGTGACTGACGACGACGGCGGGCGTGTCGGCGGGCTTGTCGCTCAGATCCCGGCGCAACCAGGCCAGTTGCTCCTCGTCGAGTCCGCCTCGGTAGAGGCCCGACTCGGTCGGTTGCACGCTGTCCAGCACATAAAACCGCCATCCCCCGTGATCGAAGGCGTAATACGGCCGTTCGATCTCCAATTTTTCGCAATACATCTTTTTACCGAAGCCCGCCGTTTCCTCCGTCACGCCGTGCTTGCGCCCCCAACCGAAGACGTCATGATTGCCCATGCAGTGCCGGACGGGGATGTCGGTGTTGTCGGCCAGCACCTTCTTCAAGAGATCGAACAACATGGAGGATCGCTCGGCCGACTGCTCCAAGGCGTCCATGATGAGATCGCCGCCGGTGAGGATGAAGTCGGGCTTGGGGTCCAGCTTGTTGACCGCCTGAAGGCATGCCGCCAGTCCCTCGGCCGCCCGCAATTCCGGCTGCACATGAATATCCGTCAGGTGGACGAACCGAAAACCGGCGGGAGCCGCCGTCGCCGCGGCCTTCGCCGTAGCGGATCGTCCCCACACACACCCGCCCAGCGCGGCCAAGGCCCCCGCCAACACGTTGCGCCGTGGAATGCGGTTCATCACTGCTGATTCCTCCTCATTCTTGGACATTGGTGGCACGCCCCGGTATCACAATCGCGCAACCGGACACAAGGCGATGGAAAGGCAATACCTGCGATCACCTCGGCGAAAATTCTAGACACGGTACGGGACGGTTTCCACGGTCGTCGTCGGAATTAACCGTTTTCCAACAAACACGCGGGCGCCGCACCGTGGTGCCGCGCCCGACGGGATCGCATCGAAAACAGACCGGCAACCGGTCCTACACTTCTTGCGGCACGACGTACGGTTCGCGGTAGTCGCGGGTAAGGAGCTTGTCGGCCTCGGGGGCGTCGATGAAGCGTTCCTCGGCCGGGTTGAACCGCAGGCGTTTACCCAGCGTGCAGGTGAGCTTGTTCAGGTCGACGCCCAAGGCACCGGCGAGATTCTCTTCGAGATACTTCCAGCTCGCGGCCGCAAGATCGTTTTCGGCGAACGCTTCGGCTGCTTCGGCGAATGACGCCTCGCCGCCGGTGCGGTACGAAATGTTCCCCAAGTGGCACAACGCCGCCGAATAGTGTGCCGTTTCGATCTCGGCATTGAGATCCTTCGGATTGCGGCTGCGGACGGCCGCCATGAAGTTGCGGAAATGGTCGCTCTCGGGGCCCATCTCGACCTCGACGTCCAGCGATTCGCCTTCGTCCGATCCGTGCGGGAAGAACTTTCCGCCGCGAATGACGCCCTCGGTCGTATAGAACTCGTTGGTCACCTTGGCGTCGAATTTTCGGTTGCCGTTCCACGATTTGCCGACCAGCCCGCACACCTCGAACAACAGGATGACATCGCCGAAGCCCATCATCGTGATCTGCATGTTCGGGGTTTCGCCCTGATCTTTCCAGTTGTGGTCCGGTTCGTCGACGTAACGACCTCCGGCGCTGACGACCCAGTCGGGGAGCGTCTTGCCGATCGCCCAGCGGGCTATGTCCATCTGGTGAACGCCTTGATTGCCGATTTCGCCGTTGCCGGTCGGCCAGAACCAATGCCAGTTGTAGTGCACGAGATTTTCGTGATAGGGCAGTTCGGGGGCCGGGCCGAGCCAAATATCGTAGTCGAGTTCCGGCGGCGGATCCTTGACTTCTTTGTACCCGATCGACCAGCGGGGCTTGCTGGCATAGCCTTTCGAGACCAGCAGCTTTCCGTACTTGCCGCTGCGGGCGGCGGCCGTCATCACGGCCCAACTGCGGCTCGAGCGGCTTTGGGTGCCGTGGGCGACGATGCGACCGTACTTGCGTGCGGCTTCGACACACTTGCGTCCTTCGAACGGATTGTGGCTGCACGGCTTTTCGACGTACACGTCTTTGCCCGCCTGGCAGGCCCAAATCGTGATCAGCGAATGCCAATGATTGCACGTGGCCACCGAGACCGCATCGAGGTCGTCGTCTTCGAGCGCCTTGCGGATGTCCTGCACGCAGGTGGGGGTATTGCCGCCGAGTTCTTCGATCTTCTTCGCGCGGCTTGGGAATAGGCGGCTGTCGGGATCGATCAGGTATGTGACACGGACGTTCTCCATTTGTGCAAATGCGGCCATGTGCGCCTGACCGCGACCGTTGATACCGGCCACGCCGACGTTGATCGTCTCGTTCGCGCCGAAGATACTGCCGTGCGCCGAATGGGCGAACAGGGGAACCGCGACCCCGGCGGCCAGTCCGCCGGCGGCCGTACCGAGGAAACGACGGCGGGAATAACGCGTCATGGTAGGACCCTCCACGAGGTAACTGACGAAGCGGGACGAAGTCGGATGTGTCGTCGCTGCACGAATTCCGAACAACGACCGCCGGTCATTGAACCATCGCGCGCCGCGGAAGTCCAGAAAAAACGTTTCTTGCAGCAAAGAGCGGCGAGAAATCAAGGCGGGCTGAATCCCCGGCCGCCTTGCGATACACTGGTACGAAATCGCGTCGGGGGCGGGCCTCGACGACCGAACGCGAACGAACACGCGAAGGGGCACAAGCATGAACACCACGCGGCGGGGTTGGCTGATCGTTCTGGCGATTCTGCTCTGTATGCCGGGATGCCGGGACGATTCGGCGAATACGGTCGTCGTCTACACGGCGCTCGATCAACCGTTTTCGGAGCCGATCCTCAAGGAATTCGAACACCGTACGGGCACACGCGTTGCGGCCAAGTACGACGTCGAAGCAACGAAGACGGTCGGGCTGGCCGAGGCCATCCGCGCCGAGCGGCAACGTCCCCGTTGCGACGTGTTTTGGAACAACGAAATCCTCAACACGCTGCGACTCGATCGCGAAGGGCTGCTGCGTCCGTTCTATCCGTCGCAAGCCGAGCATTTTCCTGAGGCGTTTCGCTCATCGCAGGGAACCTGGTACGGGTTCGCCGCCCGCGCACGCGTGTTGATCGTCAACAAAGGTGTCGCCGAAGACGAAGCCCCGACTTCGATTTTCGACCTGGCCGATCCGAAGTGGAAAGGGCAAACGGCGATCGCCAAACCGCTTTTCGGCACGACCGCCACGCATGCCGCGTGCCTGTTTGCGCATCTCGGCGACGACGAAGCCCGCGGATTCTTCCGGCGGCTGAAGGAAAACGACGTGCTCGTTCTCGAAGGGAACAAGCAGGTGGCGCAGGCGGTTTCGACCGGCGAGATCGCCTTCGGTTTGACCGACACCGACGACGCCATCGTTCAGATCGAGCGGGGCAGTCCGGTGTGGATCGTCTATCCCGATCAAGGCCCCGATCAAATCGGCACGTTGTTCATTCCGAACACGATCGCGATCGTCGAGGGATGTCCGCATCCCGAAGCGGCCGAGCAACTGGCCGACTATCTGCTGTCGAAAGAAGTGGAAACCCGTTTGGCGGGCGGTCCGAGTGCGCAAATTCCCTTGCACGACGAATGCGATGTTCACGTGCGGGTCAAGACGCCGCGCGAAATCAAAGCCATGCCGATCGACTTCGAGCAAGCCGTCGAACATTGGGACACCGCAGCCGAGTTTCTCCGCAAGGAGTTCCTGCAATGAACGGAGTCGCACCGCGAGGGCGGCTGTTTTTCAGGGCCGTATCGCACATCGGAATCGTTTGTTGGATCGCCCTGGTTTGGACCGCGTGTGCGCAGGCCCTGGCACCCGAGAACGTGTTGCTGGTCGTCAATCCCGAATGTCGCGATTCGTTGACGATCGCCAACCATTATCGGTCGTTACGGCAAATTCCGCCCGAAAACGTCTTGTACGTGCCGTTCGACCCCACCGTGAACATCACCGATGTCGATACGTTTCGCGAGCGCATTTTGAAGCCCGTTTTGGCCGAGGTCCGCGACCGCGCCGAAAAGGCAAGGATCGATTGCGTCGTCTATTCCGCCGGCTTTCCCTGGGGAATCGACGTGAACCGTGACGTGGCGCGCTACTTGAAAGAGCAAGAAGCCGAAGGCTCCGACGATTCGAGCGACAAACCGAGATGGCCGAAGACGCTGACCATGCGGGGATCGCTCAACGGGCTCACCTACCTGGCCGAGGGCGTGATGAATCGGATGCCGCAATACTACATGAGCCTGCGGGCGAACCAGTACATGCGGCGGGCGATTCCCGAGCAAGCGGGGCATCCCACCCTGCCCTTTCGCAGCGATCTGCAATTCGGCGCGCACGGCGAGTTGCTCTCTTCGGGCGGATTGAAATATTTGGCGTCGATGGTCTTGGGCGTCGTCGACGATGAGAATACTCGCGGCAATACGGTCGATGAGATTCTCGCCTATCTGCGGCGTTCCGCGGCGGCCGACGGTACACATCCGCCGGGCACCATCTATTTCGTGAAGAACGACGACGTCCGCTCGCGCACGCGACACGATACCTATCCCGAAGTCGCGGCGCAGCTCGAGAAGTTGGGGGTTCACGCCGAGATCGTCGTCGGCAAAATGCCCGACAATCGTCCCGATTGCGCGGGCGTGATGATGGGAACCGCGTTTTTCGAGTGGGAAGATTCCGGTTCGACGATCCTTCCCGGGGCGATCTGTGAGCATTTGACCAGCCTGGGAGGTGTGATGGCCAAACCCGCGTTTCAAACGCCTCTTTCGGAGTTTCTGCGCCACGGTGCCGCCGCTTCGTCGGGAACGGTCGTCGAGCCGTATGCAATCCAGGCCAAGTTTCCCTTTCCGACGTTGCATGTGCATTACGCTCGTGGATGCACCGCCGTCGAGGCCTTCTATCAGTCGGTGTTCGGACCGTATCAATTGTTGATCGTGGGCGATCCGCTTTGTCGTCCTTGGGCCGAGATCCCCGAGCCTGCGTGTGAAAACCTCGACACGGCAAAACCTTGGTCGGGTACGGTCGTGCTGCGACCGACGATCGCGGAGCCGATCTCGACCCCGGTCGCCCGCTTCGATGCGTACCTCGACACCCGTCATGTCGGAAGTTGTGCACCCGGCGGCGAAATCGACTTCGACACCGCTCAATTTGCCGATGGTTACCATCGCTTGCGGATCACCGGCACGCTGGACAACGTCGCTGCAAGTTGCGGTTCTCGGGTGTGGGAAGTGCGCCTCGCCAATCACGACATGGTTCTCGAACAGGAGGTGACGCCTACGGTCCGCGTGCGAGAAGACGAGACGATCACTTTCCGCCTGCGCTGCCCCGGGGCTTTCGCCCTAGTCGTGCGATCGGATACTCGCGTGGTCGGGCGTTGCCTGGGTGAAGAAGGCACGATCGACGTTGCCGCATCGAAGCTCGGATCGGGACCGGTGCGCTTGCAGCCGGTGGCCCTGGGGCGACCGCCGCAAGAATTCGTGTTCGGCAAGCCTGTCTTCTTCGACGTGATTTCCTCGCAAGGCGATGAAGAGTCTCGTGAAACGAACATGTCGCGGGGCGGGATTCTGCCGAACGGCAATTCGGGTTGGGAATCGCTCGAGCGACTGTTGGAAATCGTGCCCCGCCAGATACCGGTCGGATTGGGCAACCGATCGCGGGTGCGCTGAATCGAAAGGCCATTGCGGTTCCACGGACCCTTGGCAAAAATGGGTAAAGAATCGCGGTCACCAGCCTGCGCAGATGCCGGCCGATAGTGATCCCGCCCTGGTACGCCGGTCGTTGCGTATCCTCTCGCCTCGTGCGACCGGCAAATCGTCCCCCCGATCGAAGTTGCTTCACGAGGTTTTCCATGTCTTCTGTACGTCTTGCCCTGTGCGGTCTGTTGGCGACCGCCTCGTTTTCTTTCGGAAAGTCCCTTTCTGCCGTCGAAGTGGAAATTCCCGATGCGTTTGTGCATCCGGGCATTCTCCACAGCCGCGAAGAACTCGAATTCGTCCAGGCCAAGGTGAAGGCCGGAGAACAACCTTGGAAGGATGCCTGGGACGAGCTGCGCAGTCACGATTTTTCGCAACTCGATTGGCAGCCTCGACCGCGGGCCGATATCGTTCGCGGGCCGAGCAATCGTCCTGATATCGGCGGTACGAACCTGATTCGGGATGGTGCTTCCGCGTATTCCCACGCCATCCAGTGGTACGTGACCGGCAACAAGGCACATGCCGAAAAGGCGATCGAGATCCTCGACGCGTACGCGAAAACGGTCCGCTCGATCGGCGGCCACGACGCGAAGTTGCTGGTGGGCATGGTAGGCATCACGTATACGAACGCGGCCGAGATCCTTCGCCATACGCCCTCGGGTTGGCCGGAAGAAAGCAGGCGACGTTTCGAGCGATTCTTACGCGAGCAGTTTTACGCCGTCATCGAAGATTTCTATCCTTCGGCCAACGGCAACTGGGACGCCTCGATGATCCAGACGATGATGGCGATGGGCGTGTTTTTGGATGATCGGGCGATGTTCAAGAGAGCGGTCGATTACTACCTCAACGGCGTCGGAAACGGAGCCGTCCGCAACTACATCAACGAGTTCGGCGAGTGTCAAGAATCCGGCCGCGACCAGGCACATACCCAGATGGGCTTGGGATACCTGGGCTGCGCCGCCGGAATCGCCTGGAAGCAGGGCATCGACCTGTATGGGGCCTACGACAACCGCCTGGCCAAAGGCTTCGAATACACCGCGAAATACAACCTCGGCCATGATGTGCCCTACGTACCTTACCGCAGTTACGAGGGGCGCTACTTCTATCGTTCGATTTCGGATAAAGCTCGCGGCCGTTTTTCGAGTATTTACGAGCGAGTTTATCACCATTATCACGATCGCGCCGGCCTGGAAATGCCGTTCACGCGGCAGGTCGTCGCCCAGATTCGGCCCGAGCCGTGGAGCGGGGCGCATGCCTCGTGGGGCACGTTGATGCACGCATCGGGTCCGTTGGACGAAAAGTAGGGTTTTCAACCGCCGCTTGCGGCAATCAACCGGCCACGGCGGCCGCGGCGCCCCCCAAGAATTGCTTTCGCGGTTCTTGTCGCTCGAAGAGAGACTTCGGGTTCCTCCTGAAACGGGTTTTGTCGCGATTGCGACTCGACGCCCATCGAATTCCGGCGCGATCCGGGGTTCCCGTTCGTTCGACTCTGCCCCCCTCCAGACGGAAGCAACCTGTCCTTTGGAGTGGGTGTTTGTGCCCGTTTCGCGGTTGTGTCGTTTCGGTGCCGGACGATAATAGAATATTGGCGGTCTGCGATGTCCGAGGGCGTTTTCGGCACGGCACGTCGAAGAAAGTGCCGTCGGCAACCGTTCCTTCGGCCGGTTTCGTCGTCGGTTTAGAGGCCCGACGGCAGATCGCGGCGCGGCCGCCTCGCGAACAGAGCAAGAGGAACCGTCGATGGCTGCATTCGATCCCTATCACGTCTGGCTGGGAATTCCTCCAAAAGATCAGCCGCCTGACTACTATCGGCTGTTGGGGATCAGTCTGTTCGAATCGGACCCCGACATCATCGAAAAGGCCGCGGATCGCCAGACGATCTTCGTTCGCCAGTTTCTCGCGGGCGAACATGCCGAGGAAGCTTCGCGGCTGCTTCAGGAAATCAACGCCGCGAAAATCGTACTGTTGAATCCCGAATCGAAAGCGGCTTACGACGCCCAACTTTCGCAGGCGGGGATAAGCATCGATGCCGACAGGCCTTTGGTGCGGCGGCGTTCGCCGGTCCGCTCGCTGCTCGGAGTGGTGACCTATTTGTGGACCCATCCGAATGTGACGGCCTCGCTGGCTGCGGTCATCATTTTGATCGTGGCGGCGGTGCTGGTGATACCCGCGATTCAAGGCCCTGCGATGCCGGGCATGACGGCGACCAATCCGTCGACCGATACCGGCGGTTCAGAAGGCGGACAGGCACCGGCGACGCCGCGCGAAGGGAACGCGCCCGGCGATGCAGGTGCGACGCCGAACACCGGCAGCACGGCGGTTGCCGGGGAATCGTCGGGGGAAGCTTCGCAGCTACCAAGCGGATCGGCAGCGGGAACCGAGAACGGCGGCACGCCCGAATCGGGTGTCCCGACCGAATCGGGCCCGCCGTCAGTCGTTCCTACCCCCGGCGGAACATTACCCGGCGGCCTGAATTTACCGCCCGTGCCGGGCGTCGATCCGGCGCACGATTTCGATCGGCCGGGAATGATCGGCCGGATGGTCGTCGGCTCGACCGACGCCGGGGTCGTGTTGCGGTATCAACCGGGAAACAGCTTCAACGAAAGCATCGTGAAGCAGTGTCTCCGGCAGTTCGGACTACCCGAGACGGATGAACGCCGGTTGCAACTTGAAGCGATCGTTCGCGTTTCCAGGACGACGACCGCCCTGGTCCAGCTCGTCGGTGACGGGTCGGTCGATACGGTTTCGGCGGTATATCTCGACGGTGCATTACTGGCCCAAGCCGGATCGCAGTACGGCGCAGCGAACGCGTCTCGTCGCGTCTTTACGCAGGGCGACCATTATTTGCAGTGGATGTTGGCCGGTAGCGACTTCGGTAGTCAGCAGCAGTTGACGATCCGGGCGTTGGAGTCGCCTTCGGCCTTGCCTGAAGAAACACCACCCGATGCGTCGGCGGGCGAATCGCCGGAAGATGGTTCCGGAGCCCTGATAGCGATCGTGTACGACAACGTGCTGCTGGCCAAGATGCACGAGGCGGCGACGATCGGTCGCGTCGAGATCGCGCCGGGCTTTTCGTTGTTGACCCCCGAGCAACTCGCCCAAGGCACGGCCGGACAACCGACCGAGACCGAACCGGCCTCACCTGAGGAAGTCGTCGCCGGCGGCAAGCAACCCGTGCCCGATTTGGCCGCAATCGACGCGGCGCGGTTGGACATCCACGGCGTATTCGAGAAGGAATATCGCGACGCCCGCAGTTCGACCGAGGCCCGCGCCCTGCTCGCCCGGACGCTGTTGAAGGAAGCGGCCGAAACCGGTGACAATCCCGCGGTCCGTTATACGTTGTACGACGAAGCCCGCACGCTGGCCGTCGACGGGGAAGCGCCGTCGTTGGCGATCGAGGCGGTCGATTCGATGGGGCTGTACTTCGATGTCGACACCTGGCAGTTGCACGTCGAGACGGTCGAGCAATTGGCCAAAGAGGTCGGTGCGACCAAGGCCCGGGACGAACTTGTGCAATTGGTCGATCGGTTGATCGACTCGGCGATCGACGCCGATCGTTACGACGTCGTGCCGCCTTTGGTCAAAGCGGGCGCGATGACGGCGACGAAGCTGCGCGACCTGGCATTGCGGGACTATCTCGAAGCAAAACAAGAGCGGGCGAAGCAGATCGAGCAAGCCTATCTGCAAGCCAAGGCGGCGCTGGCGCAATTGGTCGAATCGCCCGACGATCCGAACGCCAATACAATTGCCGGTGCCTTCTATTGTTTCGCCAAGCGCCAATGGACACGCGGCTTGCCGATGCTCGTCAAAGGCGACAACGCCATGATGAAGACGGTCGCTCAGGCCGATCTCGCCAAGCCCACGTCGCCTCGATCGCAACTTCAACTCGCGGACGATTGGTGGGCGCTTGCCGATACGTTGGAAGAACCGCTGAAAAGCGGCGCGCGACGACGGGCCGGTTGGTGGTACATCTTGGCCGGACCGCAGTTGCGCGGTGAAGAACTCGAACGCGCCCGCGAAAGAGCCGTCGAATCGGGACGCATTATCGACCTCCTCGACTTGGCGATGAAGCGAAAGGCCCTGATGTTGGGCAGTTGGCAGCGGGTAGGCGGATTGGTTTCGTCACTGGAACCCGCGCCGCGCGTCCAATTCAACGTGTTCGCGCCGGATCGCTACCGGCTGGATTTGGTGATCGAGCCGCTGGCGGCCGCCGGCAAAGAAGAAGATCGCGAAAAGCTCCCCGGTCGGGAAGGATTCATCGTCGGCTTGCCGTGGCGAAACTATTGGTTTACTGCGGTACTCGATTGGAGCTTGGGCCGGCAGGGGAATGCGGCATTCTTGGCGTTGTACGACGGCAAGGGCCCCGATTCGTCGAATCCGACATTTCGACCGAACAAGCTGCTGCGCTCGAAACGTCCGAACTATGTAAGTTATGAGGTGACTGCCGACGGCGTCACCGTCATGGTCAACCGCATTCCGATCATCCAATACACCGATTCATACGACCATTTGAAGATGCCGCCGGAATGGGCCGTTCCCGGCAAGCGGCGCATCTTCATCGGCACCCGCTTTTGTTCCTACCGTATTACCAAGGCCGACCTGATCGACCTCGACGATTGAACTGCTTTCGGGGGGCGGTCGTCCGGCCGTCGGCAGAGCCGAATTTGCGGCCTGTACCCGATGTATTCCCGCCTCGCACGTTGCGACGTGCGTTTTTTGCGAAACTGCCCGTGATTGTGTCGGGTTGAAACCGACAGACGGGTGATTGCATGCTATTTCCTTCCAGGGGCACGGAACAGAGAGGACCCACCTGATGCGTTCCCGTTTTGCGCTAGTCGTCTCGATTGTGGTTGTGGTCGCCGGTGTGGCGGCCTTCCGCATGTTCGCCCAGAACACCGAAGCCTCGCGCCAAGTGTTCACAGTGCCCGAGCCGTTTACCGAGGCCGAAGTCGAGCTTCGCGAATCTTTCTTGGAAAAATATTGCTTGGCGCACGATCGCGGTGATGTTTCGGCAGTCATGGAATTGGCCTACACGGCCGGAGCGACCGACGAGGTCGTCGCCGCCTACCGTGCGCGATTCCAAGACATTCTCGACCACGAGTTGATCGGTGCCGAGGCGACTCCCTTGGTCGCCCCCGAGCAGGTCGCCGCCCGCGTCGCCGCGCTGGGTTACACGCCGAACATGAAGCCCTACGCCGCCCTCGAGATCATCGTGATCGACGGAGACGAACCGAGGACCGATTTGTTTCTGTTGGGGTTCGCCGACGGCGGTTACCGGATCGCGCTCCCCGCCGCCAACGTACAACCCCGCTGATCGCCGCGGCGGTTCCGATGCGAATCGGCGTCGAACGTGCGCGCATTCGGCACGGTCACGTTACTGGTGATAAGTGTCGGTGGCGCCGCGATCCTGCAATGATTCGCCTTCTTCCAGCATCAACAGGCGATAATGATAACCTGCCGAAACGACGATCTCGCGAAAGGTAGGCCACACGTCGAACGAATCGGACCAAAGGCCTACTTGCAGAATGATTCCGCGAGGACGGCCCTGGCATTGTCGAAGCCGTTGCAGAATTTGACCGGCGTTTGCTTTGGTGATGGGAATACCGCGATCGGGGCGCGGCGTGACGGTCGTCGCGAGCAAACCATCCGACAAGATGATGAAGTCTGCGGTGTTCAATCCGACGGGATATCCGTTTACGTACCGGTGCCACACGTACAGGCGATCGTAACGAATGATCAATGCAATGCTGCCGCGGATTTCGCCTGATTTGTCGCGCTCGCCCGGCAGAGCGACGGCCGATTGGCTTGCGCCTAGGGTATCTTTCACTTTTTCGCGCGCGTCGGCGACCGCCTTTTGTTTTTCCTCCAATTCCTGCTCGAGGGCGCTACGCTCGGCATTCATCTGCGCGATCTCGGTACGAAGTTGATCGATCTCGTCCGTGCGCGCGGCGATGTCGGTCTGGAGAATGCGTTCCCGTTCGAGCAATTCCGCGTATGCTTGCCAACGTTCTCGTATTTCGGCGGGCAGCCCTTCGGCCGCCTCGTTCAGCCGGGCCATGTCTTCACGCAGCATCTCTTGCTTTTCGCGCAAGCGGTCGCGCTCTTGTTGCAACACGACCGCCTGTTGTTGTTCCAGAAGCTGTTTCTCTTTTGACTCGACGGAATTGCGCGTGAGCACGGCCAGCAAGATCGTAATCAGCACGATCCCGCCGAAGGTGTTGCAGATCGTATCGAGCATCAGCTCGAAGCTGTCGCCGACGCCGGCACGTTTCACGATGACTTCTCCCGCGTTACGGTTGAACGGGCGGTGCGAAAGAGACTTGCATCGATTCGCCGATCGGCTCGAAGCCGTGCGGCACGCCGGATTCCCGAAGCTTTTCGTTGAGATTCCATCCGTAGTCCTGCATCGAGGGTCGGATCAACAGAAACACATAGCTTTGCCGGGACAACGACTCGATCCAGTCCAGGGCTTTCCTGAATCGCTCGCCGGGCGAACCGGTGAATGAAAAATGTTCGACTGCGTTGCCCGCCTGGTCGAGCCGAGTGACGATCCACACGTCGTTGCCCATGTCGAGTACGTAGCGGACGTGCGTTTCGAAGCCCGCGACGTTGAACACGGTCAACTCGCCGCTGCTGAAGCGGGCGACCAGGCCGTTGAGCTTGCGCAGCTCGGCGTCGAGGTCTTTGAGTTCTTGTTGGGCGGCTTCGGCGAACCGGCCGGTTTGAAGGGCGATTTCTTGGTGTTCCTGCCGCAAGGAGGCGACCTCTGCGATCAGTTCTTCGAGTCGGCTTTCCAGGTTTTCGACCCGCTGCGCGAGCTGTTCGATTTGTTCGGCGTCGATCGTTTGGATGTTGCCTTGGGCTTCGGCGAGCCGGCTGATCTGGGCTTCTTGGGCTTCGATTTCGCGTTCGAGTTCGGCGATCTCTTGCCGCAAAGCCTCGATGTCGATCGTCGCCGTCTGCTGCGCCTGCACGGACGTTTGGAACAACTTCAACGCCAACAGCAGCGCGACGAACAGCAGGATCCCCATCACCGAGGTGATGATGTCTTGGAACGAAAACAGGCTGACGCTCGGTCCGCTTCGTCTACGCATGGCTGTCGGATGTGACCTCGTCGAAGATCAGTCGCAGGCGGCCGACGACGTGTCGGCTGCAATATTCCGAGCACGCTTCGAGGAATTCGTATTCGGCCTTTTTCAACACGGTGATCGCCAGTTGAATGACCAGCGCGCAAACCAGCGCCAGCAAGGTCGTATCGAAGGCCGTACCCAAGCCGCCGGTCACCTGGCGCAACCCGTTGGTCAGGCTCGCCATGTCGCCGCCTTGCGCCAGCACTTGGCTGAACGAGCCGATCGACTGCGACAGACCGAGCACCGTCCCGATGAAACCCAATACGGGAATCGCCCACACAAAACCTTGAACCAGGCTGTAACTGGTTTCGAGTGCGTCTTCGTCCTGCTCGGCGGCGGAGCGAAGGATACGATCGACGTCGCCCACTTGACCGAGGTTGCGCAGGTTCGACAAGGCGCCCAGGATTCGGTTGTAGAGGATGAAGTTCCGCGGTTCGTCCGCCGCCGCAAACACGTGATCCACGACCTGATCGACCGTCAACGGCGAGAGGACGAAATCGGGCGAATCGGGCACGACGGGATAGCGCAGTGCTTTTCGCTGAAACACCAACTTGCGCCACTTGATGAACAGCAGCACCAAGGACCACACGGCCAGATATGTGGTGGCGTACTGCGTCGGCCCGCGGTGAAGCAAGATGTCGGCCCAAGGAACCCAATCGGCGGGTGCCAGGGTCAACGCTCCGAACAGAAGTCCCGTCAAGATCGCGGCCACCAGGGCCGAAAACATCGCATTGACGCGGGTGAATCGCCCGCCGCGAATCCCGAAACGTTGCTCGGGATCGTGCCGGTGCCACTGCAATGCAGCTTCGACCGACTGGCCGGGCTCAGAAACGTATGGCGAAAACTCGAACATGATTTCTCCGAATTCGAATCTTGAAGTTCGAGCGGATGTGTTCGGCCGAACGAACGCCTCTCACGATGATGCCTAATTTCCAGCGCCGGCGGCCAGCACGATGATCAATAAAAGCAGCAGTAAGAGCATCCAGAATACACAAATTATGCCGGAGATGGTCCAAAACACTCGCCAATGGCGAAACAAGTCGTTGAATTGCCGCCACGTGGCGAACGTTTGAACCGAGGCGATCACGCCCACGGCGCGGAACAACGAAAGGACCGCGATCAACATCGCCACGTGGCCGATCGTGGCCATGATGGCGCCGAAACGCTCGGGAGGGTTCTCGCTTGCCACGATCCCGGCGATGCAGATCAGCAGGCCGACGCCGGAGATCAAGGCCAACCCGATGCCGGTGATCAACGACCACGTGCTGCACTGCGAAAGGAGCACTTTGGTTTCGGGAGGGAGCTCGAACAATTCGCCGAGATGGGCCTCGGACCGCGTCGGCAAATCGGGGCCGGTCACGACGTTTCGGCGTTTCTTGGAATTCGTTTTCGACTCTTTGCGGTTCGTATCGGCCGCGGGCAAGTATTTGGCCAATGCCGTGGCGTGAAGCGGTGTCCAAGACTCCATGCCGGCGCACCACACGTGGTTCTTGGCCGTCAGCGCGCCGGAGGCGATCAGGGAACGTATCTGAGATTCGGGCACCGGGCCGAACTCTTGCGCGTCGATTTCGTAGTACCACTTGGTTTCGTCGGCCGTTTGC
Source organism: Thermostilla marina (assembly GCF_054657455.1). Lineage (NCBI taxonomy): Bacteria > Pseudomonadati > Planctomycetota > Planctomycetia > Pirellulales > Thermoguttaceae > Thermostilla > Thermostilla marina. The sequence continues at coordinate 4,888,996 of NZ_BAAHYR010000001.1, forward strand.
GGAGGTTTGTCGCCGCTCGACGCCGATTCGGCGGCCGGTTCGGGATCGGGTTCCGGCGTCGGATCGGGCGGAAACAGCTCGGCCAGGTTGCCCGCGGCACACCATCCGTTGCCGTCCTTCGAGACGGGATGCGAACGGGTCAGTTGGCCGCGATCGATCAGTTGTTTCACCTGGTCGAACCGCAACGGCCCCAAGGCCTTGCCGCGAACCTGGACGTAGTACACCGAATTGGTGGCTTCGCTCATCGTTCACCTCGTGTCGGAATCGAACAATCGATCGGGTTGGAACATGACGGCGATCAGGAACCGGTCGGCGTCTCGAAAATGAACACGGGCATCCCGCTGGGCAGTCGCGGGACCGACCATTCGATTGCCCCGTCTTCGCCGATACGGGCGATCCGACGGGCGTAGCGGATGTCGGACGTCTTGCCCGAGAACGGGAACACGATCAGCGACGTACCCGCCGCGGGCTGCGGGGCGTCCGGATCGAATTGCACATGCAACGAGCGCTCCTTGTCCGTGTAGACGAATCCGATCCATCGCAACATCGGCAGCGGACGGCTTGCAGCGGCTGTTTGCTCGGCCATGGCTTTTTCGAAGGCTGCAAGTTCTTCCTCGGAAGGCAGGAATTTCGCCTCGCGCGATTCCGGCTCGAGTTCGGTTTGAAACTCGTACGCACCCGTCGATTTGTCTTTCTCGCGCTCAACCCGACGGATGAAACGTGTGAACACTTCCTCGGCCGGTTTGCGAATGAAGTCGCCCTCGTCGCCCAGCGACTCGATCGTGTGTACGAACAATCGGCCGAACAACAAATCGTTGATCGGCGGCGGAGACGGCACCTCGCCTGTGGAATTCGGCCTCGGCGTCTGCCACGGATCGTCGGGTTTCGTCCAGTGAACGATTCGCTCACGCTGAAACTCGACCATCAAACGAAGAATTCGGCCGATGTCGGCTTCGAAGGTCGGCGACGCTGCGTCAAGGTCTTCGATCGCCGCGGTCACCTTCCGGGCCAATACGCTTTGACCGGACGGCCCGTAATAGATTACGTCGCCCAGCTTGAGAACAGCGTCGACTTTTTTCTTCTCCTGGTCTTCTTCCACCGGTTCACCGAACCACGCGTCGTAGGGGTCCTGCATTTCGATGCCCACGAGCTGTTCGGGATTGGAAGGGCTGCCCGACAGGTTCCAGAGGTAGGCGACTCGCTCGAAGCGTGTACCGGTCGCCGTCTCCAGCCAGCGGCAACAATTCAGAGGCGGTTTGTCCCACGTCGTTCTCAATTTCCGGATGACGGCGTCACGTTTCGCTATGGACTGCACATAGGGCACGAGGCTGCCGGGAATGTCGATATCGGCGATATCCGGCGGTACGGTGCGATCTTCGAGCTGCGCCGCCAACGCCTTGGCCTGTTCGACCGAAAGAGTGCGGCACCAGGCGTTCCATTCGCGGGCGAGGTCGTTCCAATCGTCGACGCCGTCCCACGGCAACATCTGCAACGCCGTCTTGCAATCGGCCGAAACGGCATCGTTTTTAGCGGCCGCTCGTTCCAACATCCGCTCGTATTCGAATCGATCCCCGACGGCCGCGGTCAAAGGTTCGAGCCAGGCACGAAACTTTTGGAATTCGTCGAACCGTTCTTTGACCAGGTCGATGCGCGGCAACAGCGCCTTCGCCGCGGCGGATTGCGTTTCGGGAACGGCGGGGTCGCTCAACAACGCTTCGATCTTCGACCGCAGCACCGAAAAATCGTTTTCGCTGAGCGTCGCCAGGTCGGCCGTTTCGAGTTTGCGGATTTCTTCCTGTAGATCGTGGAAGGCCGTTTGCCAAGCGGCGCGGGCTTCACGTTCCAATTCGGCCTTCACTTCGCCGAGACGACTTTTCAGTTTGAGGACGACCGCTGTTTCTTCGTTCGAAACGGCAAGGGCTTCGAGCTGCTCGATCGGGGCCGATGCCGGATCGCGATCGGCAATCGCCTTTTCGATTCGGCTCTCGAGGGCTTCGAATTGACGCCGCCGCCCTTCTTCTTCGGCGCAGGCGGTGTCCAGCTCGGCGACGGCCGCCTGAACTTGCGGATGGCCGGCCAGTTCCGGTTTTTCGTTCCGCAGACGTTCGACATACTCTTGCGCCGCGTCGAAATTGCGCTCTTGGATGAACGTGCGGATGGTTGCGATCACGTCGCTGCGCTGGCGGCGTTCGGTCACCTGCATGACGACGAAGAAGACGGTGGCGACCAGGACAGTCGCCGCTGCGCCGACCAGTGCCAACTTGAATTGGTAGCCGCGGCGGGCCTCGGTCTCGCGTTCTCGACACGCCAAGGCATAGCGACGGCGCAATTCGACGGGAAGTTCGCGGCCCGTGCGCGTAGCCAACTGATACAGCTTGTTCAGCTCTTCGAGGGAAGCCTCGCGGTCGATCGCCGTTTCCAGTGCCCGCACGGCGCGGCGTTCCTCCTGGAGACGGTGTTGTTCATCGCGTTGTTGTGCGGTCCATTCGCGGGCGGGAAGGACCTCGCGCGACACCGAGGCGTCGTCGCCGACGCCGAGTTCGCTTCGTAGATCGTCGAACTCGACGAGCAACGATTCGGTTTCGTCGACATCTCCTTTTGCGTACGCTTCGTGAATTCTTTTCGCCAGTTCGTGCAATCGTTCTTTCTTGTCCCGCAGACGCAGCTTTGTCAGCTCCTTTTCGGCGAGGGCGGTCAGTTTGGAAGGCGGCGCCTTCGCCCAATCGAACGAATTCAGCTCTTCGTACAAACGTTCGAGTGCGTCGCGGTCGCCGTTCTTCACCGCGGCCTGGATTTCGCGGCCGATTTCTTCGTGACGTGCCGACTCGAAGGCGTGCAGGTCTTCCTGCCAGGCAAGATTGAGAGGATCCGCCTGAACGAGCTGACGTAGACATTCGATCCGTTTGACCAGCGGCGCCCGCACGATATTCAAGTAGCACCATTGTCGGCGCAACGCCTCGGCACCGGCGGACGATTGGTAGATCTCTTGCAAGATATCCAAGTGGGAGACCTGCAAGGACGGCGGCGCGGTCAGACCGAGTAGCCGGCAGAGATCGATCCAGGTTTCCCGCTCCGGAAAGTCGAGCAGCGTCATCAGGTCGATCAACCGCGGATCGTGTTCGGCCAGCCGCAACGCCTCGGCGGTCTCTCCCTTGCGTACAAGATCGAGACATTCCGAGATGCGGTTTTGGACCGTTCGACAAAGCTCGACGTATTCTTCGGCCAAGGTCGCCATGCGATCACTGTCGACGTCGGCCGGCGATGCGACCGCCGCGCGAATGTCGTCGATGACGTGCTGATACGTGCGTGTGCTCATGTCTCTTTCGTTTCGACTTGTCGCATCGCGTTGCGCGGTTCCGAATGGAAACCGCCAAAGTCATTCGGCTTTGAATTGAATCTCTGGGAACGTGACTATTTCGGTTATTTCGCGGCCTTGCGGTCCGGACGGCACCGTCACTTTGATCTTCTCTAGTGTCGCACTTCCCTCGAGTGTAACGGTCCCGTTCCGGAACATCTCGTACTCTTTCTTGGGAACGGTGATTTCCAGCACCAGCCCTTGTAGTTCCATCTTGACGGTCACGCTCAATGAGTCACCATCCTGATTGGATTTCGGCTTGAGGCTTCCGCGCCCCGGCTTCCCTTTCGTCAACTTGATTCCGTTTTGTGCGTCCAACCGGAACGTCGAATCGGTTGCCCCGGATAGCGGGGAAATTTCCAGCGTACTAACGGTCACACTCTCGAAATCCGTCCAGTTGACATTTTCCCCGTCAGGGGGGAAAGAAAATTCGAGCACGATTTTTTGTTGGTTTGGATTGCTTTTGTCCTCTTTTCGCAGGGTGACTACTTGCTTAGAAAACGCGTCGCTTGGCTTAGGAAACGCGTCGCTTTGGCAGAAGATCGCATATTGCCCGTCCCCTAATCGCACGAGATCGCCGGTCTCCGGTCCGTTCCCGCCTTTCGTGCCGCCGTCGGCGGAAATCAATTCGAAGACCCGATGCTGCGCGGACGACGTGACCAACTGTCGCCAGACGACCCGTTTGTTCAGATCGACCAGAATCGGGCCGGATGATCTCCTGGGCGGATCGTTCGGTTGCTCAGCCGGTGGTTTGCGATTTTCGTCGGGCAGCCCTTCCCGCGGCGTGTTGCCGGCCGTTTCCCCTTGGTCGACGGGCGGCACAGGCTTTGACCCTTTGGGGTTGGACGATTTCTGCTTGCCCGAGTTGTCGCCGGGCGGCCCTTCCTGGGACGGTGGAGCGGCGTTTTCCCCGCCCTCACCAGCACGTTGCTCGCCCGGGTCGGGATCGTGTGGTGTCGGCTGCTCAGGATCGTGTGATGTCGGTGGGGCGGAATCGCCTTGTGTCTGCGATTCGTTCCGGGGCGACGCCTCTTCGGAAGTTTCCGAGTTTCCCGTGGTCGCTTCGGTATTCGTGGGCGACTTGGCGGGCTGGTCGTTTCCGGGGCCGGGTTCGCGACGTGTCGCAGCGGCCGGCGTATCCTTGCCTCCGCCTGCGGCGAGCAAGAAAGGCGCCCCCGAAAAAGCAACGCCCAAGGCCATCCCGACGCCCAGCACGAGTAGGAAGCCTGCGACCATCAGGACCAACGACCATGCCGACGAGCGTCTTTCCCGTGTGACCGGCGTTGGCGTAATGGACATGGGGGCTTCGACCGCCGTATGCCGGGCGGGAGGACGCGACGGTTCCTTGAAGCTGGGCGGCGGCGGCGATCCCGGCCGTGGAACATCGTTGACGATCGGCGCCTGCGGTTCGCTGACGGGCGCGATCGCGGGCCTGGGGGCGGCGGAAGGTTTCGCCGGTGCCAACATGCGGCCTTCCCTCGCAGCGACGACCGACGGCGTGGGCTCGGGAACGGGCTGCGGCGCAAGCAGGTTGATCACCAGACAATGGCGGCGATGCACGGCCGCTTCGGCCGCGGGCGTGCCCTCGATGCACACCTTCCACGGTACCTCGAGTTCGGGCGGAAACTGGTCACAAAAATAGGTCGTGAAACCGACCTTCCAACGCCGATCGGGCGGCAACAGGGCCAGGGCTTCGGCGATCAGCGCAAGCGTATCCATCTGCGGTGCGGCGATGATATAGGCGGTCGGATTCTTCGCTGCGAGGGCCGTTTCGGCCAGCAGGCCCGCCCAACCGGCGTCTCCGGCAAGGGCTTCCCACCGGCGGCACGGTTGCGGATCGACGTCGCCGTGAGGCAGCGGTCGTGCGCCGTTGAGGAGGCCGACTTGGCCGTCCCATTGCCTTTCAAAAACGCCCGGCTGCATTGCCAACCAGGCGGGGCCGCCCGGCGGAAGCTCTTGCGGGGTGAGCACGAGATGATGCGCGAACTTGTTCGTGCGGCCGGAATAGTCTCGCCCCGCGTCGCATACCCGCGACAGCACGTGCCACACGCTGCCGCTGTGCCGCAACAGTACGTGGTTGTACGCAACAGGGTTGTTGCCGTTCGCATCGGGCGGGAAGATGTGCGAGTAGGCGCTCAGTCGCTCCAGTTGCCGCTCGATGTCGATCGGCAAGCCGCGGGTCGCCTTCACCGTACAAAAACCGCTGCCGCGAAGCCCTTTAGGTGCCGAGGTATGCCAGAGTTCGTAGCTCACGTGTGTTTGTCCCCCTTGTGACCGTTACGATTCGGAACGCGGTTACCCATCGCGCCGTTCAATGTGCGGGAGAGTTCCGGGGAGCGGGCGGCGTTGCCATGCGAGCGGCTTCTTTCGCCTGCCCGATGATGCCCCGCTCCCACTTGGCCAGGTAGTAGAGCATCGGAACTTCCGTCCAGATCGGCGATAAGTCTTTGGGGCGAAACCCCCAACGGTCCTCGTCTTCGGCGCGACGCGGGACGCAGCCTGTGGCCGATACCGGAACGTACACCACGCGATCGCAAAGGTCCTCGGCGGTGTTGACGATTTCCGGCGTCAAGCGGCACAACAGGTCGCGGACTTGGTCCGACACCCGCTCGACCTTTTCGACCGTCACTCCGCACAACCCGGCCTTTTCCACATAACGCCACGGCGGATCGAGAGGTTCGTCGATCAAGTGCCGCCAGGTATCGCACTTGGTGACGACGACGATCAACGGCGGACGGTCTTCTTTGCGGGTGTGTTTCGTGCTACGAATGATCCGTTGTGCGGCCTCGCTGAGTACGGTCTCTTGCCGCATCGCCACCCGCCGGTGATGGATCGCCGAGGCCGGATCGCCGTTGCTTGCGGCCTGCAACGCGCGCGAGAAACGCACATCCTGCGTGGGATCGAACAAAAACATGAACAAGTCCGACGCACTCAGGTGGCGCGTGACCGGCTGTTGGCCCGTTTCTTGACCGGGCAGAAAACTTTCGCCCGCGTTGTCGTAGATCGAAATCAGTCGCCCCAACGATTGCATCGCCGCAGCGTTCGGATGAGTGCGCAGCGGCTTGAGCGTGAACAAGAACGGTTTCAGGTATTGAACCGATCGGCTGCCGAAGAGCACGCTGCTGTAGTGCTCGCCGAAGGTTTCCGTCTTCGGAAGTTCGACCAAGTCCTCCTCGTTTTGGTTCAAGAACAACAACGTCTCGTACTCGTTGAGACGCTGGTTGATCATCGGGTCGGCATCGGCGAACGCGACGTGAAAATGCCGGCTCAGAACGTTTCGCAGCATCCACGCTTGCGAGGTGATGAAATACGACTTCCCGCACGCGGGCGCACCGATGATAGAAACGATCCGCGGCGCCAGCTCGATACATCCTCGCGGAATCTCGAGGTGGCAGTTCGGGCAGGCGGTCTTGTTGCAGGGCATCCCTTTCGGATCGATCGCCTCGCAATTCGGTGTGAAACGACTGGGGCGAAAACGCCGCTGGTAGTCGTTCCCCAAGCGGGGATCGCCGAGCAGGTCCGGATGCTCGGTGATGAACAGGATGTCGTACACCGGAAACGTGTGCCAGCAGTGCGGACAAAGAATCGTCTGCCGTACCTTGTAACGCTTTTTCGAGTTGCTTGTGCTCATAAGCCTGCCGTCGTTGTCGAGAAGAGAACTATTCGGCGATCAGCGGTTTGTCGGCGTCGGGGACGCGACCGGGGGCCACACCGCCGCCGATGCGTTCCATTTCGCTCAATAGTCGACCGGCCAATCCGCGGCATTGCGCGTCCTGATCGACGAAGGGAGCCAATGCCTGGTAGGCTTCCAGCAAGCGGCGATAGCGTGATTCAGCCGATCCCGAACCGGCGTTCTTCAACGCCGCTTCAGCCGCGGCAACGGCGGCTTGGCGTTCGCGGGGCGAACCGGTCGGCGCGCCGCTCGCGGCGCTGGGGGGGAGCTTGCCGCCGGGTAGTCCGGGGATGGCACCGGCGTCGTCATTACCGCCCGCGCCGGACGTGCCGCCGATGTCCGTTCCCGCGTCTTCACCCGAAGCTCCGTTGCCGCCGCCGGCCTGTGAACCGCCGGAGCGGGAAGCATCCCCGCCTTGGTTGCCGAAAGAATCCCGCCCCTCGCTCCCCGCCGGACGACCGTCGGGACCGTCTGCCGGACTACCGCCCCGTGTGCCGGCGGAAGAACCTTGCGAGGTTTCGGAAGCGTTCTCGGAGCTGTCGGCGGGATCCGTCGATGCATCGCCGCCCGCAGCACTATCTGCTTGCGAGGCATCGCTTTCGGTTTGCGTTTCTTCCTGCGAGGTCGAAGATGCTGAATCGGGCCGCGGACACCCCGCAACGAAAAGAAGAACACAGAACAACCCCAACAGCGCAACGGTGCGAGGAAGAATTGCCCCAAAATTCATCGCATTGCCCCTTTGTTGAAGTGACGCGGGCCGGATGGTATCACGATCTGCCCTTCGTCCGGCCGCGGTGATCGACCGATGTGCTTTTACGTCGCACGACGACCGATCGTCACACAGAAAGTTCTAGCATATGATACCGCGAAACGTCGTACGGCAGAGCGCTTTCCCATCGTGAATCGGCCGCATATTCGCGAGATCGACCATCCGTCGTCCAATATACACGTTAGGTTGGACACACTATGTCCAACCTTGATGCGAAAATACGATTAAGGCCTTTGAACAGCCGATATCCGTGTTACAGTAACGAAGAAAGAGACGTAAGATTCGTCGTGCGACAACTTGTCGAACACACGACAGTCAGTCGGGGGCAGGTGATCGTGACCGGGTTCCGCACATTGATCTATCTTGAAATCCAGGGGCAGATTCGCGGGCCGTTCAGCTTGGCCGATATCGTCCGATGGTTGCAACAGGGGCGAATCTCCCTCGACGCCAAGGCGTCGATCGACGGCGGCACATGGATGCCCCTCGGTCGCGTGCTCGAGGCGATTCAAGCGTCGCACAACGTGCCGGCGGCGCCGCGTTTGGACCAGCGGGCGAAACCCGCTGCGCCGCAACCGCAAGATAATAAAGAAGAAAAAGTCGAGCCGCTTGCCCGGCCGCCGCGACTGCCCGAGTCACCGCAGTCGGCGGAAGTGTCCCGACGATCACTACCGGATCGATTCCGTTTCCGTGAGTGGCGGGCCTATTATGCCGTTGCGGCCGGCTGCCTGGTGTTGATTTTGCTGGCCGGCATCGTCATCGGTGTGACCGCGGGCAAGCGTGCAGAAGTCCAGACGGCGCAAGCAGAAAGCAACAAACCAGCAACGTTCGAAACCAAAGAAGAAGTCGACACGCCGGCTGCCGAACCGGGGTCTTCGTCCGAGTCGGCGGAGGAATCGTATGATTTGGCCGAGGAAGAGCCGGCACCGTCGGCTCCCCCTCCCCCCGAACCGGAACGAAACGAGGTACCGCCCGAGCCGGACGAACCATCCAAGCCGAAAGACAAGCCGACCCCCGGCAGCGAGGCCTGGATCGCCCATGTCCGCCGCGCGACGGTCGTCGTGCGGAACCAGAGGAGCGATGGCAGTAGTCTAGGCAGCGGCTTTTTCGTGGAGGCTCCCGATGGTAAGCCGGTGATCATCACGAACTACCACGTCGTCCAAGGGGCGATTGCACTCACCGTCGAACTGTACGACGGCACGACGTTGCGGGTCGATCAGATCCAGCGATTTCCGAAAACCGACCTCGCTTTCCTGCGATGTACGGGACTCCGGGCGCCGCAAATTCTCGAGTTGCGAACGACGAAACCGATCGTCGGTGAACCGACCTACGCCTACGGCGCCCCCAAAGGGCTTTCCGGCACGCTGACACGCGGTGTGGTGAGCGCGTTGAGATCGAGTGATGAGTTGACCACCACGATCCCTGAGCTTTCGGGAATGCCTTACGATTGCCGGATGTGGATTCAGACCGATACAACGATCAACCACGGCAACAGCGGCGGTCCCTTGCTCGACGAAATTGCAAGAGTCGTCGGAGTCAACACGCTCGGCTTGTTTGAAGCGGGCGTCGAAAACACGAATTTCTGTGTGTCGTCACTGGATGTCGTCGATCGGCTGGCACGGATGCAACTGGAGCCGTTTCAGCCGGACCTGGGCGGGGATGTGGCATTGGACGGCGTGGATGCGCAGGTTGCTCTGACCACGCTTATCTATTGGGGAATTGCCACTGCTACCGTCGCGGAGTTTCTGGCGTCTTTAGACGACGCGGGCGAACTGCCGCCCCAGTTGTTTCTCCAGCGTGTGCGAAATCAAGCGATAAGTTCGGCCGCGTTGTTGTCGGCTCTGGAAGTCGAAACCGTCGATCCGGCTGCACTGGAGTGGGGGCGAGAAGTTCAGGCGTGGCTTGCCGCCTTTGCCGATTTCAACGCAACGGTGTTACAGCAAGGCCTATTGACGCAAGTGGATCAACTTCGGTTTGCCGCCTTGTGCGTAAAACTCGAGGAGATCGGTAAACGTCAGGATCAAACAAAACGGTATTTGACGCGAAAGTACGGCGTTGCGTTCCCTTGACTTGAGGTGTGAGGTCGACGCAAGACGGCCGGTGCCGCAGCGTGCGCGAGCGGCACGATCGACGGGGCAGAAAAGAGGCAACGGTTCCTTTGTTCCGAATCGAAGGCAACGTTGTCCGACGAAAGGGGCAGATCATGAGCAGTGCGTTCGATCCGTATCATGCGTGGTTCGGGATCCCGCCGAGTGAGCAACCGCCCAACTACTATCGACTGTTGGGGCTTGCGCTATTCGAGAGCGATCCGAACGTCATCGAAGCGGCCGCCGATCAGCGGCTGGCGTTTCTCCGCACGAAGACCGGCGGTGCGTACGCGGCCGAGGCATCCCGGTTGATGAACGAGGTGACGCAGGCACGCCTGACGTTGTCGGATCCCGCCCGCCGACAGGCCTACGACCGCCTGTTGCAGCAAGTGCAGCAGCATGTACAGGGAGTGGCGTCACTTCCGGGAGCGGAGGCGTTTCCGCAGATTCGCACGGAGCGCTTGCCCGCAACGCAAAAGGCCGCCGTCAGGAAGCGTGGAAACGGTCACCAGACGACGCTGGTCGTCGGCAGCATTGCCGTGGCGCTATTGGTGATGATCGGCGTGGTCGCCTTGATGATGAACATGGAGCGGTACGAGCCGCGCCCCGTGGAAGAGACGGCGCAGGCGAATACAGCGCCGGCGCCGAAACCGGAAACGACGCCTCCCGCGGCGCCGGAAACGGCGTCCGAACAAGCGCCGCCGGAAGAACCGGCACCGGCCGAGCCGCCGCAAGAACCGACCGATTCGACCGAGAATCCTTTCCAGCCCGTCGAAGAACCGGAAACCCCCGAAGTGCCGGTCGTGACCACGTCGTTGGAATATCCGAAGGCCCGGGAAGCCGTGGTGACGGTGGTTGCCTTTTCGGATCTGGGCGAAACGCGGGCGACCGGCGTGTTGCTGGAAAAGCCCAGGGTCGTCGTGACGACGCACGGAGCGGTAGAGGGGGCGCAGAGAGTTCAGCTCGAGTTCGCAAACGGGACGAAAACGGTGGCTTCGCGTTTTCGGGTATCGCTCGGCTGCGATCTTGCGTTACTCAAGCCGGCGCAGATCGACGGGCTTCCCGAAGGTGTGAAACTGGCCGGACGCGAACCGCCTGAGGGTGAAGGATGTTTCATCATCCCCGCCGGCCAAGGCGGATCGCCGATCATCGAATCGGAAATCATGGCCTATCTGCCGATCGAAAACGTGCGCACCTTGTTAGCTCCCTCCGCCGATCAGACCGAGTTGGCGCTTCCGCGCTGGAACGGGAAGACGCGGTGGTTACGGGCGAAGTTGTCGGGCGGTGTGCGCGCGAACGGTGCACCGGTGTTCAACGCCGACGGCGAACTGTTGGGTGTGGTAGTCGATACGACGGGCTTGCTGACCGACAGCGCGTTGGCGATCACGGCCGAAAACATCGAGGAGCAGCTCGAAAACAATCGCCCTTTTACGCCGATGGTGTCGTTTGCGCCGGTGGTTCGGATGGACGTACGGCCCGCCATGGACGCGCAAAACAGCATCGTGCCGGCGTTCATGTCGGTGGATCACGTCCGGTTTCCGACGGTTGCGTTGCCCAACGGGGAACGGATTTCCGCCGATCGCGTCGCACCGCCGGAGAACTGGGCGAGTTCGATCGAGCAAGGATATGAACGGTTGAAGCAATTCTTCGACGCTTTTCGGCAAGGCAGATCCGTGAAGTCGTTTTTCACGGAACGCGGCAAGGCTCCGCCCACATACGTGCGGACCGACCGAGAAGGGACCCGCTATTTCGCCTGCCAGTTTATGCGGACGAGTTTCCACGGAATAGGCGTGCTGTACTACCCCGAGACCAGTCGGCCGATGCTCATCGCCGAGTATCTCGATGGACGGCGGGCGGGCAAGTACCTGGTGTACGACGTGTACGGTCGCCCGGCAATCTATGCCGAATACGGCACCTATCGCGAGCCGATGATCACCGTCTTGTTGGTCGACGGCGTGCCGTGCATGGTCGAAGGTCCGAACCGGTCGTACACGTACTTGATCGACTGGGTGGCCGACGCACCGCGTGTGTATCCGTCGACCGATATCGACGACCCGCGTCTGGAAAAAGAATTGGCGGAATACACCGTTTGGAAGGAAAAATTCTGGAAGGCGGTGCAGACCGATGAAGGCGAGGCCAAACGGGAGTTCGCCTCGTGGTTCCGCGATGTGAACGAGAAGATCTTGCGGCCGGTGATCGCCGCACGCTCGGTTGAGGCGAGAGCCGGCATCATCGACGCGATCAACGCGCGGGGCCATTTCCAGATTTCGGCGCACAACGAGATCCGTGTGCAATACGGTGGTGAGCCCCTCCGTTTGAACCGCTGACACCCGTCGGCGGTAAGCTGCGCTACACGAAACTACGCAGTCCCAGTTCTTTCGGATGCGGCTGGAGGTACACCTGGTCGAGCAGGTAATCGACCTCCAGCCGTTTCGCGTAATGCGCGATCAACGTGACCGGGACGACCAACGGCACGATTCCGGCGCGAAAGTCTTCGACTGCGGCGTGCAACTCGGCACGCACCTCCGGCGGCAAATCCCGCCTGAAATAACCGAGGATGTGTTGCAGCACGTTGACGTTCTTGGCGATCGTCGCCCGGCGCGCCAGGGCAGTCATGAACTCGGCGGTGTACGTATCGCGCAGCGTCGAACGGGGAATGCGTTTGGCCTCGGCAACGAGCTTTCCCAGCGTGCGATAGTGCGACGGCGAATGGGCCATCAACAGAAGTTTGTGCGCGGTGTGGAATCGCACCAAGTCCCCCAACGTCCAACGGCCCCGAAACAGCCGTTGCAATCGGTGATACGCGAATACGCGAGTAATCCAATTGTCGCGAATCCGCGGATCGTGAAGGCGGCCTTCTTCTTCGATCGGCAGGCAAGGGAACGCCTCGCATAGTTCGCGGGCGAAGAATCCCTGCCCTCGCTTGTCGTACTGTGCGCCGTTTTCGCGATACACGCGCACGCGCTCCATGCCGCAACTGGGCGAGTTCTTCTTGAGCACAAACCCCGACAAATCGAGGTCGCGAAGTTCTTTGACCTTTCGCTTGGCATAGCGGATCATGCGGGCGGAAAGGTCGGTGCGGGACTTCGGTTCGACCAAGGCATGAGTGCTTCCCGTCCATTCAATGCGGATGGTCGGCCGCGGCGTGCCCAGGCCCAACTCGACCTCGGGGCAGACGGGAACCCAGGTAAAAAACCGACCGAGCGTTTCGACCAGGTACGGGTCGCGCTTGTGTCCGCCGTCGTAACGCACGGCATTTCCCAATAGGCAGGCCGAGATGCCGACACGAATCGGTTCGTCCATCGAATGACTCCACGATGGGGCGTTCTAACACAGCAATGGACACCGCGGGCGACTTGGCCCCGACTGGTGCCGGTTGGGCCGGATGCCGCATGTCCTGTATGATATACCGGAACGTGGTCGTAAGGGACCGCCGAATCACAAGCTGCAGAGAATCGATTCATGGCCGCTCGACGGAAACGAAAACGAAATCGCCCCCAAGCCGATGCGTTCGCCGAAACCGGCGAGCCGACGGCGGAAAGCGCTTCGTCGTCAGACGGTCCTCCGGAACATGTCCGACCGGAAGACGATGCACGGGAGCCGGAGGAAGACGACGTGGAGGATCCGCACTCGATCGACCGAGAACGGGAAACCTCTCGCGATGCGCCGGACGAGGGGGAAGATGTCTCCGCCGAAGACGCCGACGCCCGCGTACCATCGCACGGCGGAATCCGCATGCGTTCGCTGCGGAGGTTGCTCGCCTGGACCGTGGGGGGCGGACTGGCCGGGATCCTCGTGGTCGGTGCCGTGTTGTGGTGGCTGGGCGGTCGCGAGTATCGCTACACGGTCGCCCGCACGCTCGACGCCGCACCCCAAGACGTCTTCTTTGCCCTTACCGACGATGCAATGCTGTGTCGCTGGATGGAAGGCGTCGTCGCAATCGAGCCGCTGGGCGAGAAGCAGAACGAACCCGGGGCGAAAGCCCGCGTCGTGATCGAAACGGAAGACGGCACGAAATTCATCCTTGAGGACGAGATCCTTCGGTATGAACCGAACGAACTGCTCGAGGTTCGCCTCACCAGTTCGATGTTCACGGTGACGACGTCGTATCGACTCGAACCGCAAGAGGGCGGAAGCACGAAGCTGGAAGAGACGATGACCGCCCGTTATCTCGGCCCTATGCGTTTGTTCGCCCCCTTCGCGGGAAGTTCGATCCGCGCACAACTCGAAGGCGATCTCGAGCGACTGGCGGCGTTGTTGGCGGAAGCATCATCCGAAGACGCCACGGGCGAACCGTGACGGCCGCCCGATACGAAAACGCGGCCCGTTGTCGACTGTCGACAATGGGCCGCGCGAACCATCATGTGACATAGCGGATCATCCGCCGATCAATACTCGCGGTCTTTCTTCAAGCCGGGCATCGGCTTCGGATAGTCGCCCGACTCGTCGGCCTGAAGCGGGGCGGGCGAATCGTAGGTCAGTTTGTCCAACCCCGGCGCCATTTCGTGATCCGAGTTGAGGATCTGATCGTAGGTGACGATTTGGCCCGTGTGCGCCGCCATGCGGCCCATCGACGTGACCAAACTGGCCTGCACGCCGCGCTCGGCTTCGTTGTAAGGCTGATCGGCCAAGATGGCGGCGACCAGGTCATCCCATTCGTTCTGGTACGGATTGCGCTGGTCGGCCGGTATCTCCGATTCCCAGACCTTGCTGTCGTCGCTGGGTTGCTGCGTGGTGTAGATGCTCGAAGGCGGCCCGCAATCGCCGTGCTTCGAGGCAACGGCCGATCCCTTCGCCCCGTGCAGATAGCTCGAGTACAGCGATTCGCAACCGGACATGCACCGGCCGTCGAGGAAGAACTTCGTCCCGTCGCCGAAGGTGTACTCGACGGCGTAAGCGTCGAAGTTCTGGTCGACAAACGGCGTACCGTCGTTGGCCGTCTTGTAATGACGACCGCCCAACGCCTGGGCCTCGATCGGCCAGTCGTTCTTCATCCAGCACAGGTGGTCGATGATGTGAATATAGAAGTCGCTGTAGCAGCCGCCGCTGGCCCAAATGAAGCTGTGGAAACGGCGGATCTGGTACTCCAGCTCGCTCATGCCTTCAGGCTTGGGCGTCGAGGCGAACGAACCGATGGGGCCGCTCATCCGGTAACCGCGCATCGCGATCACCTGGCCGATCTGCCCGTCGTGGACGCGCTTCGCCAGCTCTTGCAGGGCGCGGCTGTGACGCGACATGAGTCCCACGCCCACCTTGAGGTTCTTTTCGACCGATTTCTTCGCCAGGTCGAACATGCGTCGGCTGGTAGGGCCGTCGACGGTCACCGGCTTTTCCATGAACACGTTCAGGTTCTTTTCGATCGCGTAGGTGAAATGCACCCAGCGGAAAGCCGGCGGCGTCGCGAAGATGGCCACATCGCCCGGCCGCAGGCAGTCCATCGCCTTTTTGTACGCGTCGAAGCCGAGGAACTTGCGGTCGTCGGGCACGTCGACTTGCTCGCCGAACCGGTTCTTGAGATTGTTGAAGCTGCTGGTGAGGCGATCTTCAAACACGTCGGCCATCGCCACCAGTTTGACGGGAACCGCCTTGACCGAAAGAGCGTTCGCCGCCGCACCGGTACCGCGTCCGCCGCAACCGACCAGCACCACGCGAAGCGTGTTGTCTTCGGCGGCGTGCACGGCCGGCAAACCGGAAGCCACAGTGGCCATCGCGGCCGCCGCACCCGTCGTTTTCAAAAAGGTGCGCCGTGAAGGGCGAGTCGATTCGTTCATGGGAAAACTCCTCTTGCTGAGAATGCCGGACCTGCCTGCTTGGAACGGGGAAGCCCGCCGCGGATCGTGTAAATGCGCAGCACGTACCGACCGCGGGTGCGGGCTTTGCCGATCCCGCCTATTCTGACCCGTCTCCCCTTGATGTCAACTGAATCGACGCCTTTTCAATTTTTCTCGATTACACGGCGCACACAGGGGGCTCTCTGTTCTGCATGTGCGAAAAGCATGTGCTCCGCAATCGCTTTCGATGCTCAGACCGAATTTACGGGGCCGTTTCGCCGGTGGTCCAACGAATCATGTTGAACAGCAGCCGATCGGCGACCGGATCGCGGCCGAGGTACGGCGTCACGCGCAGGTGCGAGAGAACGCATCGCCCTTTGCCCACCTCGAAAGCTGCGACATCGGCTCCCCACCACGTGTCGCCCGGTCCGTAGTAGTGCCGCTTGCTCAAGTCGTAATCGGGGAACCAATCGAAGGCGACCGTTCCCACGATCGGTTTGCCCGGATGGTCCGGATCCTTGAGCGTGCGATCGGCCCAAACGTGTTCGTAGATCGGCCCCATCATGCACTCGACGGGTAGTCCGTCGAAGATCGGGTGCTTGCGCACGATGTGCGGCATGCAGGTCCACAAACCGATGGACGCCCGCATCTCACCGCGAACGGGGACGTGCGGCGACGACGGCCCTCGCCATGTTCCACCGGAAAGTGCGCCGTCGAGGTACACGACCGTCCCGCCTGCTTCGGCGAAACGTTTCAGTGCATCGAAGACTTCCTTTTGCTGATCGTTGGCTGCGTTACTTTGTGTGACGAACACGGGCACGTCTTTCGGCGTTTGGTCCGAGAACCGCGAGTACGGAACCTCGAGGCGATCCAAGAATCGCGTCACCCGATTCGTGAAGTCGACGACGGCGATCGGTTTGCGCGGCGGCCGCAATCGTGCAGGCGGGAAAACGGCGAATTCGAAGCGGTTTTCGGCGATGAGATCGCCCTTGCGGTCGGTGAGCGATACCGCCAGCACGTAGCGTCCGTCGAGCGACGAGGTGTCGAGTTTTTCTTCCACAAGCGGCGAGATACCGCTTCCCAGTTCGACATCGAGCGTGCGAGTCGAAACGACCGGTCCGGTGTCGTCCTGCGGGTCGCCGTCGAGCAGGTTCGCCTGTTCGTCGATATCGAGAATCGAGATCGTCAATTGCGCCGGAACGGGCGGGCCTTCGTTGACGCCGGTGATCGTCAACGTCGTCCCCTTGGCCTGATAGATGTTCCGTGGATTCAATCGCGCGACGACGATTTGCGGTCGATTGGCCGCCTTTGTTTGTTCGTAGGCCGCCGTTTTCGGGTTGCGGAACAGATCGAGCAACCCGGCCCCGACGATCCAATCGCCGGCGACCAACGCGTGGATGCAGTAACCCCGCACATGCGGATTGCATCGCACCGCCTCGATCATGCGCCGATTGGCCAGCCCGTGCACTTGTTGTTGATCGAGGCAAAAGCGTTCCAGGTCGGGATAGACCTCGTCCAGCCCCGAAGCGGCCAGCGCCTTCTCGTGATCCTCGGCCAACCGCTTCGTATAGCGATACGGCGGCACGATCGGGTTTCCCGACTCGGCGAAGCGGCGATTGTTGTCGACCAAATTCGGCAAGCTGCCGTAGCCGAGTTCCGAGAAGAACGTCATTAAGCCCATGACGACGTTTCGGCCGGGCAGGCGACCGGTAAGCCCCATTGCCCGCATTTCTTCGTGTGTCTTCGTTCCGGTGAGCACCAGCTTGAGGAAGACCTCGTCGTTGATTTGCGGGCCGGGATACTCGTGAATGTCGTTGAATTTGATCGGCTGCGACTGATACGGCAGGTAGATGTTCGCCCCTTGTGCCCATCCGCCCGACTCGTCCAAGATCAACCGCGTAGGATCGAGTTCGCGGGCAAGCAGGGCACTGCGATGCAACAGTTGCTTGAGGACCGGGCGTTTCAGCTCGTTGAACAGCTCCCACTGAACAATGCACGCGCGGTTCCGGTCGCGGAGAATCGTACTGCGAATCTCGTTTTCGACCCAGCCGGGCAGCCGCGCCGTTTCCACCGGGTAGTCCATGCACTCGATCGCCATCGAGCCGACGACCAGCACGCCCATTTCGTCGGCCAGATCGAGCCATTCCGGCGGCGCCGGCTTTCGCCACGGACGGATCATGTTGAAGCCCGCCTGCTTGGCCAACAGGATTTCGCGGCGTGCCATGTCGAGACTGTCGGGCACGGCCAGCTTGTTCGGGTACAGCCCCTCGAAAAAGGTTGCTTTCAAGAAGAACGGTTTGCCGTTGAGATAGAACTGCTTGTCGCGGATCGTGAACTCCCGCATGCCGAAACGGATCGTCCGGCGGTCCGAAACCGTATCGCCGATCTTGAGCGTCAACTCGGCGGTGTACAGGAACGGATCGTCGGGCGACCACGGATGGACGTCGGTCCAACGCAGGCTCTCGTCCAACGTCAATCGCCCGGGAACGACCGTCTGCTGCCGTACGGCCGAGGCAACCGGTTTTGCGTCGGGGGTTTGCGAGGGCCGAATCGCCACGTCGAGCCGCACGGGATGCACGGCTTCCCCTTCGTTCCGCACGACGACATGGAATGCGGCTTCTTTCGCGTCGAGTTTCGGTTCGATGAACACGTCGTCGAGGTAACAATCGCCGGTCGCGATCAACCGAACCGATTGCCAAATACCGCCGGTGATGGCGCCTCGCCATTGGGGCGTCTCCATGGGCCCGTAGCCCTCGATCCGCTGATCGGTCAGCAGGATCGGCCCCATCACGCGAACGATCAGCGTGTTCTCTTCCCCGGGGCGCAACACCGGGTCGACCCGAAGGGAAAACGGTGTGAAACCGCCTTCGTGGCATCCCACAGCCGTGTCGTTCACCCAAACTTCGGCAAGGAAATTGACGGCATCGAACTCCAAGCGAACGATCTTGCCCTTCCACGACTCGGGGACCCGGAACGTCCGCCGATAGAACGCAACGCCCTCGTAATCTTTTTCAATGCGTTCCCAGCACGAAGGCACGTCGATCGTCCGCGCCCGATCGGTCGGAAAGTTCGCATCGTGGAACCAGTCGGCGGCCCGGCCTTCGTTTTCCCGATCGAACACGATCTGCCACGGGCCGTCGAGCGACAGGACCTCGCGTGCCTCGGCCGGCAGCGCGCAAAGCATGGTGAGAAAGCACACAGGTAACACGAAACGCGGTAGAAGCGATCGCAGCGACATGAATCGGGCCCTCGGTTGGAAATGGAAGTACGGAAAGGCGATTCAATCGGTAGCCCGGGGTGGGAAAGGCACGGTTGTCGCATCGCGGTCGATGCGCCACCGGCACGCGGCTGGTAACATAATATTGTATGACTTTTCGATCTTCAAGCATTTTCTCCGGTTCGTAGACCGGACGGCTTTTCACGGGCACGGGCGACGGCAGACGCTAGCGGGTCAAAACGTGACAAAAACTGACAATTGCGCCGGATATGCGGGCAGCGCAAGATTGTCAGGTTGCCGGCGTGGCCGGATCGGCAAGGTGTCGGCCGAACCCTCGAATTTCTTGAAAAAAACCGGGGATTCGCAAGTTGCTTCGGGAAGAGGACTAACGATCCGAATTTCCATTCGTGTGAAACTTTTCCGTTTGCAATTTCGAAAAACGTCCGGCAAATTCAATTAGAGGGTGCGCGTGCCTCGTGCGCGCATGCGCTCGCAATATCGGAGCGAAAAGAGGAACTCGCTTTCGCGGCTGCCGGGATGGAGGCTGCGGGATCGGTTTGGAATCAAGGCGGTTGCTCGGGCGAACGACTTGCCCGGGCACGGATCTCTCGCAGGAAAGCGGAGGAGATCGAAACGATGACGCGCGTGATCGCTGTTGTTGCCGGTATGGCGGTGTGGCTTGCGGCCTGCACCGCGCAGGCCCAGGCGGTGTACGTCGGCTCGGTCGGGCCCGAGTACCGCATCGTCTACCAGACGATCTACGAGCCGTACCAGGTGACGCGCTATAAAGAAGTGTGCGAGACCGCGTACGAAACTCGCAAGGTCGTCACCTACAAGCCCGTCTGGGAAACCTCGTACCAGGAACGCCGGTACAAGGTCGGCCGTTTGGTGGCCGAGACCGCCGAACGCGAGCAGACCTACACCGTCCAAAAACCGGTTTGGGAAACCTCGTATCGGGAAGAGGCCTACAACGTCGTTCGGTACGTGCAAGAGACGACCGAGCGGGAAGAACGCTACACCGTGACCGAACCCGTCTGGGAAACCAGCGAGCGGGAAGAGTGTACGACCGTCCTCAAGCCGGTTGTCCAGACGGTCTACCGCACGCAGTGTCGCACCGTTCAAGAGCCGGTCGTCACGTACAAGACGCAATACGTCGACCAAGGATGTTACGTCGATCAACTGGTGCTCAAGCCGGGGCTGTTTTCCAGCGCGCTCTCGCGCCAAGCCGGACGGCCGATCGTCGATCCGGCGACCGGCATGGTGCAGTGGCAACAGTCGGGCCTGTATTGGGTACCTTCAAACCGAGGACGCTACGAGGTCAAACGCGTGTGGCAGCCGAACCCGGTGCCGGTCCAGGTGCCCGTCACCCAGTACGTCGCGAAAACGATCACCGAGCAGGTTCCCGTCCAGGTGACCACGATGGTGCCCGAAAAGGTGTGCCGGAAGGTGCCCGTGCGAACCTGCCGCTACGTGCAACGGGAAGAAGTCCGCAAGGTACCCGTTACCGTCTGCAAACCGGTCGTCGAGCGGGTGGTCAAGAAAGTGCCGGTTCAAACCTGCCGTCTCGTGACCGAAACGGTGGTCAAGAAGATCCCGGTAACCACGTACAAATGGGTGTATGAAGATCGGGTTGAGCAAATTCCCGTCCGCACGTGCAAAATGGTCGCCGAGGAAAAGGAAATCCAGGTGCCGCGAACCGTTCGCAAATTGGTGCCCGAAACGGTGACATGCTACCGGCCCAAGGTCGTGTGCTATCGTGAGCCGGTCGATCCGTGCGTGGTGCCGATCGATCCCTGTGCGGCACCGACGGTCGACAGCGGGGCATGGAATTCGGTTCCGGCGTCGCCGTCGGCACCGGCTGCCGGAACGAACAGCAGCGATCCTGCCGATCAGCAACCTACGCTGCCGCAGCGACAAGAGACGCAAAAGCCGACGGAACCTCCGCTTCCCGGTCCGGTCTCTGCCGAAGAAGAGGCGAAAACGACTTGATGGGGCCGGGGAAGCGATTGCGAATCGCTCTGCCGACTTCGAAAATTCACACGCCTTTTGGGATGCAGTTGTCCCAAAAGGCGTCGTTTCGTGCGTAGGGCCGGTGCGATTCGGTTTTCTGGAACCACCGGAACGCGTTGCGGTCCTTTTCTGCCGGTAGGCAAAGAATTTCGGTGTCGAGGCGGCACTTGCCGCGTGCTTATCGGCAATGATTACCGGGAGAGTGCGCGCGAGCTGCCGCCGGATGAAAAATCACGCTCGCCGAGGTTTCCTCGCGATCGGACAGACGCGAACAATACGATAGCCCCCCATTCGGCTCCCAAGCTGTAACTCGAAGCCGGCGTTGTACATACGGCCGAAAACCGCTATACCCGCCTAGGGGTGATCGGCGTCGGCGACCTTGGCGCTTGCTTGATGTGGGGCCGGAAAACAACGGTTCGACCGGTAACGGGGCCGACTGGGCTCGGATTGACGACGGAAGAACATGAGCACGGAACAACCACTCGATCCGCATCTGATCGAACAGACCAGGCAGCATATTCGCACGTTGGTCTCCGAGATCGCCCAGCTTGCGCGCTCGGATCTGGCCCCCGAGGAATTCGCAGCCGAGTTCACACCGCGTGTCGTTTCTGCGCTGGCGGCCGTGGGCGGGGCCTTTTGGGTGTTCGAAGGCAACCGCGTTTCGCTCGCCTTCCAGATGAACCTCCACGAGACCGGGCTCGACAATCCCGAGGTACAACAAGCGCACGGACAACTGTTGCAGCACGTCATCCAGGAAGGCGAGAACCGGATCATCGGGCCGAATGCTTCGTTCGGCGATGAACACCGCCAAATCCGCAACCCCGTCAACAGCTTGTTGGTGATGGGGTTGATCCGCACGGAGCTGGAGGTCGTCGGCCTGGTCGAAATCTTTCAGCGGGCCGATGCCGCACCGCAGGCCCAAAAGGGGTACCTGCGGTTCGTCGAACAGATGTGCGAAATCGCCGGCGACTACTTCAAGTCGAAGCAGTTGCGGCATTTCTCCGATCGCCAGGTGATGTGGTCGCGGCTGGAGGAGTTCACTCGCCTGATTCACTCCAGCTTGGATCCGCAGGAAACGGCCTACATCATCGCGAACGAGGCCCGGCGCCTGATCGAATGCGACCGCGTGAGCGTGGCGTTGAAGAAAGGCTGGAATTGTCCGATCGAGGCGATCAGCGGGCAGGACGTCGTCAATAAACGCTCGAATACGGTTCGGATGTTGGGGAATCTGGCCAAGGTCGTCGTGGCCGGAGAAGAAGCCGTATGGTACTGCGGCGATACGACGAACCTGGCACCGCAAGTCGAAGACGCCATCCACGAATACGTCGACGAATCGCATTCGAAGACGGTGATCGTCGTGCCGCTGGTGCCGCCTCCGCCGCCGGTAACCACCGACGAAGAAGAGCAAGACGTCCGCGATGCACCGCCAAAGCCGGTAGGCGCCTTGATCGTCGAGCAGATCGAAGACGACCGCATCACACCGCAGCTTCGCCAGCGGGTCGATACCGTCGTCCGGCACGCCTCGGTGGCCTTGGCGAACGCCGTCGAGCATCACGAGTTGTTCTTGATGCCGTTGTGGCGAGCTTTGGGCAAGTCGAAGGTGATCGTTGCCGCTCGGCATTTGCCCAAGACGTTGTTGGCGGCGGGCGCGGTGATCGCGTTCATCTTGGCGATGATTTTCGTCCCCTGGGATTTCAAGGTGCATTGCAAGGGAACTCTGGAACCGATTCAGCGCCGCGACGTGTTCGCCGGAGTCGAAGGCGTCGTCGACGAGGTTGCCGTTCGCCACGGACAACAGGTTGCCGAAGGGCAACTCTTGGTGCGGTTGCGCAATACCGAATTGAAACAATCGCTCGTCGAAATCGAAGGTCAGATCGCCACGAATCTCAAACAAATCGCCGCCTTGCGCAAAGAGTTGACCGAGTCGCGGATGCTCTCGGCCCAGGAGCGCAATCGCCTGTCGGGGCAATTGGCCGAACTGGAAGCCCGCCAAATCAACCTGACGGCCCAGCGTGAAGTCCTCCGCGAAAAGGAAAAGGAACTCGAAGTCACCAGCCCCATGACCGGCGAGGTCGTCACCTGGGACGTGTACAACCGGCTGATCTACCGCCCCGTGAATCGAGGTCAAGTATTGATGCGGGTGGCCGACACGTCCGACGGTTGGCAACTTGAACTCCAGATGCCCGAATACCGCATCGGCGACGTGACCAAGGCTCGGCAGCGGCTGCGCAACGATGATCCCGACGACGATTTGTCGGTCGAGTTCGTGTTGGCGACCGAACCGGGCAAGACCCACATCGGCAAGATCACCGAAATCCACATGGCCGCCGAGGTGATGGGCGAAGAAGGGAACGTCGTCCTGATCAAGGTGGCCGTCGACGAAGACGAATTCGATCCGAGCGAACTGCGGCCCGGGGCGACCGTGAGTGCGAAAATCCTCTGCGGTAAGAAGCCCCTCGGGTACGTGTGGTTCCACGACGTGATCGCCTTCATCCAAACCCGCATCCTCTTCGGGTTGTGGTGATGAAAACCGAGGAAACACAGGATGTATCGAGACGAAACGGAAACGACGATGCCCTCGAACAAGAGTCAAATCCGGCGGCGAAGCACACACTTGCGTGCGGCGGTTGCGTGGTGCGCAACCGTGGTGCTGTGGACGACCGCGTTGCCCGCCGCAGGCCAATCGCCGCAAGTGCTGCGAGTGTCGAATTGTCTCGTGTCGTTGATCGACGACGTCAACGTTCCGGCGAGGGTCGAAGGGCAATTGATCGAGCTTTCCGTCGAGCCGGGAACGCCGGTGAAGAAGGACGACGTCCTCGGGCGCATCGACGACGCCCAGGTGAACCGGCAGATGGAAATTGCCAAGTACCAGCTCGACGTTGCCAAGGAGCAGGCGGAAAACGACGTCAACGTCCGCTATGCCAAATGGTCCGAGATGGTTGCCAAGGCCGAGTACCAACAGGCCCTCGATGCGAACAAGACGGCCGCCCGCTCGTACACCCAAGCCGAACTGCGCCGCTTGATGCTCGAATGGGGACGCACCCAGTTGGGCATCGAACAGGCCGATCACGATTTGACGATCGCGAAGTTGACGGTCAAAGTCCGCGAGGCCGAACTGGCGGCGGCCACCGAAAACGTGAACATGCACAAGATTCTTGCGCCGTTGGATGGGATCGTGGTCGAGCGATTCCATCAGGCGGGCGAATGGGTCAAGCCGGGTGAACCGGTGTTTCGCGTCGTCCGCATGAACCGCCTGCGGATCGCCACCACGCTCGACGCGACGACCGTGGTGCCCTCGCAGGTCGACGGCAAACCGGTGACGTTCACCGTCATGCTGCCGGACGGCAATCCCCGCTCGTTCCAAGGAAACATCGTGTTCGTCAGTCCGTTGGTCGACGTGGGCATGAAATTCCAAGTGTGGGCGGAGGTCGACAACGTCCTCGACCCCGGCGGCAAGCACTGGTTGTTGCGGCCGGGGCTGTCGGGTGAGTTGGCGATCCAGGTCGGCCCGTGATTTCCGCCTTCTTGCCGGGGGGCCGGGAATGTGCGTCGGCAAAAGTTTCGACGCGTTGCTTTTGAAGAAATGAACTCGGCGGCAAGGCGGTAGGAAAGCGAAAGCATCGACAAGCCGTCGTGCCTCGCACGAGGCGACACGACGAACCCCGGGACGGAAACGATCGTATGGCGACGTTGGCCGACAGCCTGGTTTCCAGTGCCGAGCGGAAACTTCCCATCCGCAAGCGGCCGGACCTCTTTGCGCGCCGCCAACAGTACTTGGGCGAAACGTACTGGGTCGTCAAGGATCCGGTCGGCCTGAACTACTATCGGTTTCAGGAAGAAGAATTCGCGATCCTCAACATGCTCGACGGCAACGTCAGCTTGGAAGAGATCAAGGATCGCTTCGAGGCCGAGTTCCCGCCGCAAAAGATCACCTTGGAAGAACTTCAGCAGTTCTTGGGGATGCTGCATCGCAGCGGATTGGTGATCGCCGCCGTTCCCGACCAGGGCCGCCAACTTCACAAACGCCGCGGCGAGCGAAAGAAACAGGAACTGATTGCGGCAGTCAGCAATATCCTCGCCTTGCGGTTCAAGGGTATCGATCCTGAACGGATCTTGAATGCGCTCTATCCGTGGGTTCGCTGGATGTTTCATCCGGTGGTGCTTTGGGCGGCCGTCATCACATGGATTGCCGCGGCGCTGTTGATCACGGTCGAATTTCAGGTGTTTCGCTCGCGGCTGCCCGAGTTCTACCAGTTCTTCACGCCCACCAACGCCCTGTGGATGGCCGCAGTGCTGGCGGTGACGAAGATCTTGCACGAGTTCGGGCACGGGCTGTCGTGTAAACACTTCGGCGGCGAATGCCATGAGATGGGCGTGATGTTTCTCGTGTTGACGCCCTGCTTGTATTGCAACGTTTCCGATTCGTGGATGTTGCCCAACAAGTGGCATCGGGCGGCGATCGGCGCGGCCGGTATCTTCGTCGAGCTTACGCTCGCCTCGCTGGCCACGTTCGTGTGGTGGTTCAGCGAGCCGGGCGTCGTCAACCACACGGCGCTCAACATCATGTTCGTATGTTCGGTGAGTACCGTGCTGTTCAACGGCAACCCGCTGTTGCGATACGACGGCTACTACGTCCTCGCCGATATTCTCGAGATTCCGAACCTGCGGCAGAAGGCGACGCAAATCCTCAGCCGCACCGCCGGGCAATGGTTTTTGGGCTTGGAACCGCCCGACGATCCGTTCTTGCCGCAGCGGAACAAGGGCCTGTTCATCGCCTACTCGATTGCCGCGGCGATCTACCGTTGGGTGGTCGTGTTGTCGATCTTGTTGTTCTTGTACAAGGTGTTCAAACCCTATCGGTTGCAAATTATCGGCCAGGCGATCGCCCTCGGATCGATCTACGGTTTGGCCGTGCAGCCGCTGTATCAGTTGGGCAAGTTTTTTTACGTGCCCGGGAGGTGGAGCCAGGTGAAGAAACCGCGTCTGTACGCCACCCTGGCCGGCTTGGGATTGTTGGCGGCGTTCATTCTATTCGTGCCGTTGCCCTACCGCGTGATGTGCACCTTGGAGATTCAACCGCAGGACGCCGCGCCGGTGTACGTCGATGTACCCGGCCGGCTGGTCGAGGTGTACGTCCGCCAAGGCGACCGGGTCGAAAAGGGACAGCCGCTGGCCCGCTTGGAAGACGTCGATCTGGATCTCGAATTGGCCAAGCTGCGGGAACTGCGGGACCAGTACGCCGTTCGAGTCGATAGTCTTCAGCGACGGCAGTTCGACGACCCCGAAGCCCGCGATCAACTTCCCGCGGCAATGCAAGCCTTGGAAACCGTCAAAAAACAATTGGCCGAAAAGGAAGAGGACTACAAACGCCTGACCTTGACCGCCCCGTGCGCGGGCGTAGTGTTTCCACCGCCGTGGCGGGAAGAACAGGACGATCCCGAAGGTCCGTTGCCCGGCTGGTCGGCAACCCCCTTGGAATCGCACAACCTCGGTGCGTATCTGCAAGAGAGCGATCTGTTCTGCCTGATCGGCGATCCGACCAAGATGGAAGCCATTCTCATCATCGACCAGGCCGACATCGACTTCGTCGCGCCGGGACAATCGGTCAAGCTGAAGGTCAACGAGCTTCCTTGGTCGACCTATTCCGGTGAGATTGCCGAGATCGCCGAGGTTGAACTCGAGGCGGCTTCTCGCCGTCTGTCGGGGAAGGCCGGCGGCGACTTGCCGACGGTCACCGATCCCCGCACGGGCATCGAACGACCGATCAGCACGTCGTACCAGGCCCGCGTGCCGTTGCCCAACGAAGACGGCCTTTTGCGCAGCGGGCTTCGCGGAAAGGCGAAAATCTACATGGATCGGGCGCACTGGCAGACCATCGGGCAGCGGGTGTGGCGTGCTTTCCGCCGCACATTCAATTTCAAGATTTGACCGTTCTCGGGGCTTACCTCTCAGAAGTCTTTCGCCACAAATTCTCGACCGCGCGGCTGATTCGGCAGTGCCGCAACCTTTTCGGTTGTCGGTAAAGTTTTCCTGTTTGTGCCGTCTGGTGCAACCGCTTCGCGCGGGCATGCGAAGTTTTTGGAAGTCGGCTGCTCGCTACATGTGACGGTGTGCGCAAAAACCATACGACGCCGCCTGCCGGTATAAGGCGACGCTTCCGTTCGGGGTGTACGGGATTCGCGGGAAAAATGGGGGCTGGATTTGCCTTCGATTTTTTGACGCCGCCCGTTTTGTGTTCTATGGTTGTCCGGCTTCTTACGGCAACCAGTATCCCAAGGAGAATCGGGAGGAACACGTACGGAGACGACACGCCCCACGCAATCGGTTACGAGCGCGCAATTGTGGCGATCGTAGCGGATTTGCGGCGGTGTGCCTGGACGGCGGCCGAACACGCATCGCATCGTAGTCGACTCGGTGAAAATGGGAACCGCATGCGATTCGGTACGTAGGGGAAAGACAGGAGACGACCCCCGCCGCCGAAAAGGGACGTTCGGATCGAGCGTCCCGGATGGATCATCGAAGTGAGAAGGGAATCCGCATCGATCACCGGGAACGATCGATCGTCGACGAGCGTGTCGGGGCTTCCGGCCGGATGCCTCCCTCGATGAAGGCACAGCTTCGATGAGACGATCCACGGTGCGGCGAATCGGTCACGTCCTTCTCGGCCAATTTTTGGCGTGGTGCATTGTTTGGTCGCCCTCGCTTACGGCGGCGCAGACGATCCGCATCGTCGAACCGCAAGCGGCCGTAGGGGCTGCACCCGAGCTGTTGCCCGTCGCTCCGAATGCCCCGGCACCGACCGTACTTCCCCATCAGGCAGTCGGTTCCGAGGCCGCCGATCCGGCGATTACCGAGTTGCTCGTACGCGGTGCGGCACTCGAACGGCAAGCCCAGTGGGGCGAAGCCGTCGCGCTTTATGAAGAGGCGTTGCGGGAATATCCCGATCTGCCGATCTTGCAGCAGCGTTTCACCGAAGCCCGCCTGCACTTCGACTTGATTCGTCGTTGCGGCGACCACAGCTACATATCGCTCGTGACGCGAACCGACCGCGACGCCGCGATGGCCTTGTACGACGAAACCTTGGTGAAACTGCAATCGCACTACGTCGATACGCCTCACTGGAGCGAGATCGTCGAACGGGGAACGCACGAGCTGGAAATCGCGCTCGACGAGCCGTTGTTTCGGACAGCCTTCTTGCCGAACGTATCGCTCGACGTGGTCGAAGGGTTCGCCGCGCGATTGCACGAGTACGCCGCTCGGCAGGTGATTCGCACGCGAGCCGATGCCCGCGATACCGTGGCCGTCATTTCGAGACTGGCTTCGCAGCAATTGCGGATTCCCGAGTCGGCGGTCGTGTTCGAGTTCATTTGCGGGGCGGTCAACTCGCTGGATATGTATTCGGCCTTTCTTACGCCCAAACAACTCAACGACATCTATTCGCAAATCGAGGGAAACTTCGTGGGGCTGGGAGTCGAACTGAAGGCTGAGAACGGCGCGCTGACGATCGTCCGCGTGATTCCGGGCAGTCCGGCGGAGGCCGCGGGTATCCGGCCGCAGGATCGTATTGTTTCGGTCGACGGCCGCACGACCGCCGAGGTTTCCACCGACCAAGCCGCCGACATGCTTCAAGGTCCCGAAGGTTCGCGAGTGCAACTGGGCGTCGTCTCGCCGGGTGCCGAACCACGGGTTGTGACTGTGGAACGAAGACGCGTCGAAGTGCCCAGCGTGACCGACGCGAAGATTCTCGATCCGGCGACCGGTACGGCGTACTTGAAAATCACGTCGTTCCAGCGGACGACTGCCCATGACCTGGAAACCGCGTTGTGGGATCTTTATCGGAAGGGGATGCGGTCGTTGATCATCGACCTGCGAGGCAATCCCGGGGGGTTGCTGGTGGCGGGCGTCGAAGCCGCCGACAAATTCATCGAACGCGGTGTCGTCGTGACCACGCAAGGCCGCAACCGGCAGGAGAATTTCACCTATACCGCCAACGAAGCGGGAACGTGGCGCGTGCCGTTGATCGTCATCATCGACCGCGACAGCGCCAGCGCCGCCGAAATCTTCGCCGGGGCGATTCATGACCACGGCCGCGGCACGATCGTGGGAACCCGCAGCTACGGGAAAGGTTCCGTCCAAGGAATCTTTCCGTTGGCCGACGGTAGCAGCGGGCTGCGATTGACGACCGCCAAGTTCTTCTCGCCGAAGGGGCAGCCCTACAGTCACGTAGGCGTAAATCCCGATTTGTTGGTGCGGACGACGGCCCGGCCGATCGATGGATGGCAGCCGGCAGGAAGCACCCCTTCGGAAGCGTCCTCTACTCGCGACGTGATGCTCGAAGCCGCCGTGAACGCGGCGCGGCAATTGACGGCGCAACGCACTACCGACGCCCGCTAGAGACGTTTCGACAAGGCGCCCGGCCACGGCATCCTTACGCCCTCTGTACGCGCACGGCAGCTTGTGTTCGCGGAGGGCATGTCTTCGCGATCTGGTGAAGTGTCCTCGGAATGACCGTGCGCCGAGACGATCCCTCGCACGCCGCGTATCCGACACAGGTAGGGTTTCGGCCCAAAAATGCACCGAATGTTGTCAAAGAACGATACAATGGGATCGGAAAGCCAACACGGCGCACGGGAGCCGAACGGCGGCTCGCGCTTCGAGCGGATCGCAGGACCGACACGATGAAGATCGAACGACTGGGGCCGTATCGACTCGTCCGAAAGCTCGGCCGCGGCGGCATGGGGACGGTGTTCGAGGGCGTCCATGACGAAACCGGCGAGCCGGCCGCGGTGAAGATGCTCTCGTTCAGCCTCGCCGAGGAAGAAGATTTTCGGGTGCGGTTCGAAACCGAGATCGAAACGCTCAAGAAATTGCGGCACCCGAACATCGTTCGCCTGCTCGGGTTCGGCGAGCAGGACGGCATCTTGTTCTATGCCATGGAGCTGGTCGACGGTCCCAGCTTGGAGGACGAGATCCGCCGAGGGCGCGTTTTCCATTGGCGCGAAGTGCTCGACTTCGCGATTCAAATCGGCCAGGCCCTGCGACACGCGCACGATCGCGGTGTGATCCATCGCGACATCAAGCCCGCGAATCTGCTGTTGGCTTCCGACGCGGTGGTCAAGCTGTCGGACTTCGGCATCGCGCGGTTGTTCGGCAACACCCGGCAAACGGCGGCCGGCAGTGTGCTGGGGACGATCGAATACATGTCGCCGGAGCAGGCGGCCGGCGTGCGGGTCGATCCTCGCTCCGATTTGTACAGTCTCGGCGGGGTGATGTATGCGCTGTTGGCGGGCAGACCGCCCTTTCGCTCGAAAGTGTTCGCCGAAATGCTGCGCAAGCATCGAACGGAAACACCCGAGCCCGTTCGCCGCTACGCGCCCGACGTGCCGGCCGAACTCGAGCGCATCATTGCCGAACTTCTGGCCAAGAAACCCGAGGATCGCGTCGCCAACGCCCTGTTGCTGACGCGTCGACTTCAGGCGATGAAGCACGCGCTTTCGCCCGAACGACTGGAAAAGCTGGCCGAAAGCCGACGCGAGGCGATCGAGCACCAGTTGGAAGAAATCGATCCTTCGCAAGGGCCGCTTACCTTCGGCGTACCCGGTGAACGCGATCAGACGAACCCCGGGGCCGAGCCGACCCTCGACGTGCCCGACAAGCCCGAATCGTCGGAAGCGACGCTGGAGACTTCGTTCCTGCGCAAACTGGCCGAAGACGCCGCAGCCGAAGCCGACCGGCCCACCGGCGAGTACACGACCGATGCCGCCGGCGAGTCGCCCGAAGACGCTTCGGCAGCAACGCGCGCCGAGGCGCAACCGGCATCCGACGGCCCATCGACAGACGCGGCCACATCCGCAGTGTCTCCTGGGATATCCGATTCCACGCCGCGCAAGGTTTCCGAGACCGCTGCTTCCGGCGAGAAGGGCAACGCCGAAGCGGCCGATTCCGGCGGCACCAAACGGGCGGGAAGCTCACGGTTCGTCGTCGTCACCGAAGAAGACTTGGATCGTTTCGAGGTCGAGCCGATCGAAAAGACGCCGATCTTTTCGCTTCGCACGGGCGTGCTCGTCGCCGGTCTGGTGGCGATCGCCGGGTTCGTCTGGTACATGCTTCAGCCGGTCGACGCCGATACGCTGTACGATCGAATTCAAGCCAAAGTCGCCGACCGCAGCGAAAGCTCTCTCTTGGAAGCCGAAGACGACATCACCGATTTCTTGAGTCGTTTCCCGGGCGACCGGCGTGCGCCTTTGCTGCGCGAATACGCGTCGGAAATCGAGTTGATCCGTCTCGAACGCCGCCTTCAGTTCCGTCTGCGTCACGAAATGACCAACCAGGTCGTCGTTCCCATCGAGCGGGATTATCTGGACGCCTTGCGGCTGGCCGAAGAACAGCCGGAAGAGGCGATCGAAAAGTTGCGGGCGCTGATCGACTTGTACGGCACACGCGCCGACTCCGAACGTGCCGAATCGAACGGGGACGACCCCCGTCCGCTGCCGAATTCACCTCGCGAGCGGTGCGTTGAACTCGCACGTCGCCGCCTGAGCATGCTGGAGCAACAGCTCGAGCCGGTGTTGGCTTCGCATCGCGAAAGCATCATCAAGCGGCTGGATTACGCCGATTCGATCGCCGCAACGCATCCGATCGAAGCAGCCAAGATTCGTCACGCGGTAATCGAGTTGTACGGCGATCGCTCGTGGGCATCGGACCTCGTCGACCGCGCACGCGCGGCGCTCGGTGAGCAACCTTCTGCCGAAGACGAACTCGCCGAACCGTCGAACGACGAAGCGGCCGCCGACCGCATCGGAAGCGAACCGGCTTCCGACGGCGGCTAGTCGCCGCGTGGAACGAGCGCGGCACGAGCTTTCGCGCGAAGGGGCGCCTTTTACAACGACATCGGTTCGGGGCGACGCATCAAGATCGACCAGCCCAAGAATCCTTCGCGGCGGAAGGGGCTTTCGAACCGGAAGTGCCGGAGATGAACGAACTCGAACAATCGCCCCAGTTCGAAGCGGATTTCTTTCTCGGAAACCTGCGGCGGTCCGCCGGAGGCCTCTTCGCCGGTCGCACCGGCCAGCGACAGATAG
Source organism: Thermostilla marina (assembly GCF_054657455.1). Taxonomy (NCBI): domain Bacteria; kingdom Pseudomonadati; phylum Planctomycetota; class Planctomycetia; order Pirellulales; family Thermoguttaceae; genus Thermostilla; species Thermostilla marina. The sequence goes on from NZ_BAAHYR010000001.1 coordinate 4,920,956, forward strand.
TACGAGCCCGGCTTCGTGATTCGCCACAACAGGTCGAGAAACTTTTTGAGATCGTGCTGACGCGCGTGGTGGTAGAATCCCGCGTCGTACACGAAGTCGACCGGTTCACAACGCTTGCAAAACTCGTAAACGTCGTCGAGGACGAAGCGGATGTTGACGTCGTATTGTTCGGCTCGCGTGCGGGCGCGCTCGATGGCCGTGGGCGAGAAATCGATTGCCGTCAGCTCGAACCCCTTGCTCGCGATGTAGATCGCGTCGGCACCGGTACCGCATCCCAGCTCGATCGCCGTTCCCGGCGGAATGATCCCTTCGTCGAGCACGCGGACCAATTCCGTCGCGGGACGCCCCGTTTCCCACGGCGGCGTCTCTTCGCGGTAAATGAGGTCCCACTCGTCTTGCGGGCGACTACCGGTTTCCATTTCTTCGCACATCGGCCACACTCCGATAATTGCTAGGGGCGAATGTCGACAGCGAACCGCCGGACGCCGTCCGGCGGATCTCGATCGACGACGCTTTCCACCCTATAATGTTCCGCGCACTCGGCCTCGAAGCAAGCGGACTTGCTTCGGCCGTGCAAGTTTTCTGTCTTGTTTTCAGGTAGGCGAAAGCCTTTTTGCGTTTCGCCGGGGGCCTCGGCAACGCTTCGGCTGCTGTGTGGACGAATCACCTACGGTATCGAGCCTCATGCGAATTCTGGCGATCGGCGACATCCACAACGGTTTCGACCGGCTGCGGCAGATTGCCGATTCGGTCGGTACGTGCGACGTTGCCTTGCTGGCGGGCGATTTGACCCATTTCGGGTCGGCTTCCGACGCCGCCCGCATCGTCGAAATCGTGCGACCGATCGCCCGCAGCGTGTTCGCCGTAGCCGGCAATTGCGACGACGCCGAGATCCAGCGTGAGCTCGAATCGCTGGACGTTTCTCTCGACGGACGCGGTTGCGAGTTGGACGACGTCGGATTCTTCGGGCTCTCGGGCATTCCAACCTGGCGTTCGGGGATGTATCAGTTCACCGAAGAGGAACTAGCCGAACGTCTCGCCCGAGGATTCGCCGAGGTGGAACACCTCGACGCCCGCATCCTGCTCGCGCACGTTCCTCCCCGCGATACGAACCTCGACCGCACCTTGTTCGGATGCCACGTGGGAAGCAGGGCCGTCCGCGATTTCCTCGTGTCCCACCGCGTCGATTTGTGCGTTTGCGGACACATTCACGAAGCCCGCGGAACGCAGCAATGGCATGAAGCAACGTTGCTCAACTGCGGTCCGGCACGCCGCGGATACTACGCCCTTGTCGACTTCGACCCGCAATCGCACGGCGAGAGCCGCGTGCGCGTCGAACTGGGCGGCTGAAATCGCCTTACCCGTCGCTTCCTTCCCTCGAAGCCGACACCTCGTCGGCCGCCTCCGCCGCCGGTCGGCCCAAAGGCAAGCGTCGCAAAGTCGGGCGAATCTCGGCCGCCAGGAAGAAGGAGCCGGCGACGAACACGATATCGTCGGGCGATGCGAGTTCTGCCGCTGTTTGCCAGGCCTTTTCGGGCGTTGCGGCAAGCAACCGTACCGCACGGGTCGGTTCGGTGGGCCAGGCGGCGGCTAGTTCGCCCAGCGGCACTGCGCGCGGATTCTCGGTGTATTGCGTCAAGATTACCCGATCGGTGCCGGCGGCCAACTCCTGAAGCATGCCTCGGTAGTCTTTACCTTGGGTGGTGCCGAAAACGGCAATCCGCTTGCCGCTGCATTCGGCCCCCTGAAGCGTGTCCAACAAGGCCCGCACCGAGGCCACGTTGTGCGACGCATCGAGAACCGTGAGCGGCCGCATGCCGACGATTTCGATGCGGGCGGGAACGACCGTCGTGGCCAAGGCGCGGCGAACGGCGTCTTCACGGATCGTGAATCCTTTTTCGGAGAGCACCAAGGCCATGGCCAGCGCGACCGAGGCATTCGCCGCCTGATGGGCGCCCGGCGGTGCCAAGACGACGTCCCGAAGTCCCAATTCCGACCGGTCGCGGTGATAGACGAAATCGAAGCGACCGCCCAAGGGTGCGGCGGGGGAAGGTGTCGCCCGGTAACGATAACGATAATGGATTCCCGCCTGGATGACCGGCGCTTCCATCTCGCGGCAAACGCCGTGAATCACCTCCCGCGGAATCGGTGATTCGACGCCGCACACCAGCGGTATGCCGCGTTTGACGATTCCCGCCTTTTCCCACGCGATGCGTTCCAGCGTGTCGCCCAATTGTTGCGTATGATCGTAGCTGATGCTGGTAATCGCCGTCACCACAGGCCGGCATACGTTCGTCGAATCGAGTCTTCCGCCCAGCCCGACTTCGAGGACGATGAAATCAACGTTCGCGCGGGCGAAGTGCAACAAGGCGAGGGCCGTCAAGATTTCGAAGTATGTGGGGCCGAACTCGGTGCCTTCTTCTGCGACGGCCTGCCGATCCATCTCGGCGATGATCGGCATCATCTCGCTGAGCAGTTCGATGAACGTGTCGAAAGAACAGGGGCTTCCGTCGACGGCCAGACGTTCCTCGACCCGCTCCAGGTGTGGCGACGTGAACACGCCGACGCGATATCCGGCCTCCTTGAGCATGTTTCCGATCATCACCGCCGTCGAACCTTTGCCTTTGGTGCCGGCGATGTGCACGATCGGGGCCGCGTCCTGCGGATCGCCCAAACGCTTCAACAACTCGCGCATCCGGGCGAGCTTCAAGGCTTTTGCGGTGTACGGCGGGGTGAGAAACCGCTCGTAGTTCGTGCGGGCGTACAGGAACTCGAGGGCCGCGCGCCGCCGGTCGGTCGTGTTGAACGGATCGTTGCGGGTCATAAAACAAAAAGGTTGATTTCGAACGAGCTTTCGGTGTCCCAATCCGGGGAAATCGCGCGGCAAATGATCGACGGTCCACGGCGACAAACTGCAGAAAACGAAAGAGTCTTCGCCGAGTCGAGGGGACGAATCCAAGTAATTTTCGCACATCCCCCTCGAATCGGCTATCCCGGGAAAAGGAGAATATCGTTCCCGAGATGGCGATCAGAATGCATCTTGTGGGCTGTTTGCATTACCCCCGCCCGTGCTATTTTTGCTTTGTCGGCTTTATCTGTTTTTCCTGGATTTTGCGTCGCGAAAGTTCCTGGGCGAATGAAAGACGCAGTCGGCGGCATCGGAGCGACGATCCCCGACAGGAAAGGGAAAGTAACGCTGACGACTGTCATATGAAACAGGAAAAATTGTTGCAATACGATCGATCCCCGATCTATAATGCCCGCGGCGGCGTCGAGATGTCCCCCCTCCTGTTTTCGGCCCGGCCGATGCCTTCGGCGGGTCGCGTTTCCGTCGGCGGCACCGCGTTCGGTTCCTATCCCTCCGCACCCAGCGGCCGATCATGATTTACTCCCCTCCGGCTTACCGGCTGAACAGCGCCGGGTTTTCCTCGGCGTGGTTTCTTGGTCGCCTTCGTTTGGTCGTCGTCTTGTCGGCGGCCGTTTGGCTGCTCGGTCCGGCGCGTTCGTCTCCCGCGTCCGAAAGCCCGAAAGCTTGGCCTGCCGACTTCGCCCAAGCGACGGTGCGGCCGTTCTTTTCGCAGCATTGTTTCGATTGCCACAGCGGTCCCGATGCGGAAGCCGGGATCGACCTCGCTGCGTTTACCTCGGCGGAGGATATTCCGGCCGATCGCGACCGGTGGCGTCGCGTCGAGCGCATGATCGCGACGGGACAGATGCCGCCGGAGGACATGCCGCGACCCGATCCCGATCAGGCGGCCGAGGTTGCCGCGTGGATCGCCGAATACGTCGAGCAGCTCGATTGCTCGGGGCCGGTCGATCCGGGGAGGACGACCATTCGGCGTCTCAACCGGCGGCAATACGTGAATACCGTTCGCGACTTGTTGGGCGTCGAGGTCGCGGCCGATGCGCTTCCGCCCGACGACGTCGGTTACGGCTTCGACAGTATCGCCGACGTGCTCTCGCTTCCGCCGATGCTGATGGATAAATACTTGGCGCTGGCGGAGGACGTCGCGCGGCAAGTCGAAGTTCCGCCGCTGCCCGAGAGCGATCCCGTCGCGTACGCGAAGGCCGAATTGCGCACGTTGATGACGCGGGCCTACCGGCGTCCGGTGCAGGACGACGAATTCGAACGCCTTTGGCGCATGGTCGAGTCGGCGTATCAAGACGGCGAAACCCCGGAGACGTGCCGGCGGTTGGCGGTCGAGGCGTTGTTGATCTCGCCTCACTTCCTGTTTCGGATCGAGCGTGATCCGCCCGAACTGCCCGACGGCGCCGTGCGACCGCTCGACGATTTCGAGCTGGCTGTTCGGTTGTCGTATTTCTTGACCGTCTCGATGCCCGACGAACCGTTGTTCGTGAAGGCTTCGGCGGGGGATCTCCAACGCCTGGATGAACTCGAAGCGGAGGCGAATCGCCTGTTGGACAGTCCGCGTTCCCGCGATTTCGTCACCGACTTCACCGAGCAATGGTTGCAACTGCGGAATCTGGACGACCTCGAACCCGATCCGACGCTCTTCCCCGTGTTCGATGCCAAGTTGCGGAGCAGCCTGCGTGAGGAGGCGATCCGCTTGGTCGAGGCGTTTGTGCGGGAAGATCGTCCGATCGTGGAGTTGCTCGATTGCGATTTCACTTTTGTCGATCGGCGGCTGGCGGCGTATTACGGCCTGGAGGGTGAGTTCGACGAAGGTTTTCGGCGTGTCTCGCTCGAGGGAACGCATCGGGGCGGCTTGATCACGCTGGGGGCCGTGTTGGCCGTGACGGGGAACCCGACGCGGACGTCGCCGGTCAAACGCGGCAAATGGATTATGGAAAACATCCTGGGCACGTCGCCGCCCGATCCGCCGCCGAACGTGCCGATGCTGCCCGACGACGGCGGCGGACCCGTCACCGGCTCGCTTCGGCAACGCATGGAAAAACACCGCAGCGACCCGACTTGTGCCGTTTGCCACAAGCAGATGGATCCGTTGGGTTTCGCGCTGGAAAACTTCGACGCGATCGGACGCTGGCGAACGAGCGACGGGGGGCAACCGATCGACGCGGCCGACGTGCTGCCCGACGGACGCCGTTTCGACGGGCCCGACACCTTCCGCCGCATGCTCCGCGAAACGTCGCAGCGCGAGTTCGTCGAATGCGTCGTCCGCAAGCTGATGATCTACGCCTTGGGCCGCGGGCTGGAAGAGTCCGACGCCTGCACGGTACGGGCGATCGTCGATGAGATACTCGAAACCGACGGCAGCCTGCGCGATGCGATTTTGGCCGTCGTCCGCAGCGACACCTTCCGCAAGGTGCGGGTGTCGCACGCAACGGAAGACGAAACGTGATCCCACACGTACCACGAAGGCTGGAACGAGAACGAAGGCGGTCGCACGAGGAAAGTCGGTGCAAGATGAAACGAAAACACCTATCACGACGAACCGTGCTGCGCGGTCTGGGGACGGCGTTGTTCTTGCCGTGGCTCGACGCGATGCGTCCCGCGCTCGGAATCGAGTCGAAGCCGCCGATGCGGCTGGTCTACTTTTACGTGCCCAACGGGATCCACATGCCCGCCTGGCGTCCGAAGGAAGCCGGGCCGCTGGGCACGCTGCCGCCGTCGTTGGAACCGCTTACCGAATTCAAGGACTACCTCACGATTCTGAGCGAATTGACGCTCAACGGGGCTCGCTCGTTGGGTGACGGACCGGGCGATCATGCACGTTCGGCCGCGGCTTTCTTGACCGGGGCTCATCCGCACAAGACCGACGGTGCCGACATTCGCAACGGCATCTCGGTGGATCAGCAGGCGGCGCAGGTGTTGGGAAAGGAAACGCGGTTTCCATCACTGGAAGTCGGGTTGGATCCGAGCGCCCAGGCCGGCCGATGCGACTCGGGGTACAGTTGTGCCTACGTGTCGACGATCTCGTGGCGTTCGCCGACGTCGCCGGTCGCCAAAGAAACCAATCCGCGGGCGATCTTCGAACGACTGTTCGGTGATGCGAAAACGTCGGTCGGACGAACGGATCGGCAGGCGATGTATCGCAAGAGCGTTCTCGACTTCGCCGCCGAGGAGGCGGCTTCGTTGCGGGCGCAGCTCGGCCCGGGCGACCGGCGGAAGCTGGACGAATACCTCTACGCCGTGCGGCAGATCGAGCGGCGCTTGGAGCGAATCGAGGCAGAGGACGCGATGCAGGCGGCTGCACGCAAGGCTCCGCCCGCCCAACCGCCGCGCGCATTCGTCGAACGATTGCGACTGTTGATGGACATGATGATCCTGGCCCTACAAACCGATGCGACACGCGTCGTCACGTGCATGGTGTGCAACGCCGGTAGCAACCGCACGTATCCCGAGGTGGGGGCGAAGGAAGGGCATCACAGCCTGTCGCACCACCAAAACGATCCCCGCAAGCTCGACTTGCTGGCCAAGATCAATCGTCATCACATCGAGCAGTTCGGATACTTCCTGAAACAAGCGGCCGAAGTCGCTTTCGACGGTGCATCGTTGCTCGACTCGGCGTTGATCATGTACGGCAGCGGCATCAGCGACGGAAATCGGCACAATCACGACGACCTGCCCATCATCCTGCTGGGCAAAGGAAACGGAGCGGTCCGTCCGGGACGGCACCTGGTGTACGAAAAGAACACGCCGCTGGCAAACTTGTACCTGAAAATGTTGCACGAGATCGGCATGGACATCGACCGGTTCGCCGACAGCACCGCTCCGCTGGTCATGTAGCCCGAGCACACCACAACACCCCTGTTGCTCGATCCGTGAGGCACTCGAAAGGACGGCACATGCGAATCGACACGCAAGCGAACCTGTTCATCGCGCCGACTGCCGGGCGACGTTCATCCCGTCGAACACTGTTTTTCGGTGCGATCACCGGATTGTTCTTGGCAGGCGCCGTTGCAACCGTCGGAGTCGCCGGCGACGCGATGCCTTCCGCCGAAGATCGGCCCGTGCAGTTCGACAGCCAGATTCGGCCGATCCTTTCGGATAATTGCTTTTTCTGTCACGGTCCCGATCCCGAAACGCGGGAAGCGGACTTGCGTCTCGATCAACCCGAAGGGGCCCTGGGCACGGAAGACGAACCCGGGGTCGTCGTTCCCGGAAGTCGGGACGAAAGCGAACTGTTCTACCGCATCAGCTCGACAGACGAATACGAACAGATGCCGCCGCCCGAGTCGGGCAAGAAGTTGACTCCCGACCAAATCGAACTCATCGGCCGTTGGATCGACGAAGGCGCCCCGTGGGAATCGCACTGGGCGTTCGTGCCCCCGCAACGACCGGCACTGCCCGAAGTGCAAAACGAATCGTGGTGTCGCAATCCGATCGATCGCTTCATTCTGGCGCGGTTGGAAAGCGAGGGATTGAAGCCTTCACCCGAGGCCGAGAAAACGCGCCTGCTCCGCCGCGTGACCTACGACTTGACCGGCCTTCCGCCGACGCCCGAAGAGGTCGATGCGTTTCTGGCCGACGATTCGCCCGATGCCTACGAAAAAGTGGTCGACCGGTTGTTGGCCTCGCCGCATTACGGCGAACACATGGCGCGGTACTGGCTCGACGTGGCCCGTTACGGCGACACGCACGGCCTGCACCTGGACAATTACCGCTCGATGTGGCCCTATCGCGACTGGGTCGTGAAGGCGTTCAACGAGAATCTGCCGTTCGATCAATTCACGGTGAAGCAGCTCGCCGGCGACCTGTTGCCCGATGCGTCGCTGGACGACAAGATCGCATCGGGCTTCAACCGCTGCAACATCACGACCAGCGAAGGCGGGGCGATTGCCGAGGAATTCCTCGTGCGTTACGCGGTCGACCGCACGAAAACGATGGGGACGGCCTGGATGGGGCTGACCGTCGGCTGCGCCGTCTGTCACGACCACAAGTACGATCCGATCAGTCAGAAGGAGTTCTACCAGCTTTACGCCTTCTTTTACAGCATGGCCGATCCGGCGATGGACGGAAACGCCGAGCTGACTCCGCCGTTCGTGAAAGTGCCCTCGCCCGAGCAGGCCGAAATGAAAGCTGCACTCGTCGAACGTATCGCCGAAATCGACCGTTCGATCGAGGCCGAGTTGACGAAACTCGAAAGCGAATACGCCGATCCTCTGGACGATGCCGAGGTGCCCTCCGTTTCCGAACCGCAGGATTACTTGTGGGTCGACGACGACGTTCCGCAAGGCGCGAAGCTTTCGGCCGACGGGCAACCGTGGGAATTCGTCGCCGGAGGGAAGGACGGCGTTCCGCCGGCCGTTGCAGGCGAAAAGGTCATGCGCCGCGCCGCCGAGGGCCTGGCGCAGCACTATTTCGTCAATGCCGTCCCGCTGGAGATCGGTAAAGGAGACGTCTTTTTCGTGAGCGTGTATCTCGATCCCGAGAACCCGCCGCAGGAAATCATGCTGCAATGGAACGACGGCTCGTGGGAACATCGCGCTTACTGGGGCGACGGATTGATTCCGTACGGCGGCGACAAGGACTCGCCCGCCCATCGGCGATTGGGCGATTTGCCCGCGGCAGGCGAATGGGTGCGGCTCGAAGTGCCGGTCGACGAAGTCGGCTTCCAACCCGGCGCCAAGGTGCAAGGCTGGGCCTTCACACAGCACGGCGGCACGGTGTACTGGGATGCCGCCGGGCTACGCACCAAAACACCGCAGGCGGGCACGTCGTTTCGGTCTTTTCGACGGTGGGAGGTGTTCGTCCGCGACGCCCAAGGAGCCGGGCTTCCGAAACCGTTGGCCGATATTGCCAAGCTTTCGCCCGAAAAACGAAACGAAAACCAGACGAAACAACTCTTCCGCCACTTCCTGCGGCACGTGTGTGCCGAGTACCGCGAACGTTTTGCGCCGTGGAACGAGAAACGAGACAAGCTGCAAAAGGAACTGGACGAGCTCGAAAAGCAGATCCCCGGGACGTTGGTTTCGGCCGATTTGCCCAAGCCGCGTCAAGCACACCGCTTGGACCGGGGTGAATACGACAAGCCGAAAGAAGCCGTTGAACCGGATGTGCTCGCCGTCCTCCCCCCGATGCCGAACGATGCACCTCACAACCGCTTGGGGCTGGCCCGGTGGCTGGTCGCACCCGAGCATCCGTTGACGGCACGGGTCACGGTAAACCGGTTTTGGCAACAGGTCTTTGGGACGGGCATTGTGAAAACGGCCGAAGACTTCGGCTCGCAGGGCGAGCGTCCCAGCCATCCCCGATTGCTCGATTGGTTGGCCGTCGAGTTCCGAGAAAGCGGCTGGGACGTCAAACACATGATGCGGCTGATGGTGACTTCGGCGACCTACCGGCAGTCGGCGAAGACGACGCCGGAACTTCTGGCGATCGATCCCGACAACCGACTGCTCGCGCGCGGTCCGCGGTACCGCATGGACGGCGAGATGATCCGCGACACCGCATTGTTCGTCTCTGGGCTTCTGGTCGATCGACTCGGCGGTAAAGGCGTCAAGCCGTATCAGCCGTCCGGATTGTGGGAAGCGGTCGGATACGAGAGCAGCAACACGGCCCGTTACGTGCAAGACCACGGTGAAGCACTGTATCGGCGCAGTTTGTACCTGTTCTGGAAGCGGACATCGCCCCCGCCGGTGATGATCCTGTTCGACGCTCCCAGCCGCGAAGAGTGCGTCGCCCGTCGTCCTCGCACGAACACGCCGTTGCAAGCGCTGGCGTTGATGAACGAAACCGCGCAGGTCGAAGCGGCCCGCAAACTGGCCGAACGATTGATGCACGAAGGCGGCGACACGGCCGAGGCGAAAGCCGCGTTCGGTTTCCGCCTGGTGACGGCACGCTTCCCCGACGAGATCGAACTTGCCGTGTTGCTGGATCAATACCGCAACCAGCGAGCCTACTTCCAGTCGCGTCCCGAAGCGGCCGAGCAACTGCTGGGCGTCGGCGAATCGCCGCGCGACGAATCGCTTCCGCCGGTCGACCTGGCCGCGTGGACGATGACCGCCAACGTGCTGTTGAATATCGACGAAACGATCTGCAAATAGCCGTCGGGCCGTGGTAGGAGGACGATTGCCCTGCTGCGCAGGCTGCGGTCCCGAAGACGTTCGATCCGAATATGAATTTCTAGTTGAACGATTGAAAGCGGAGTCGACCATGGATCCCCGCGAAGAAAATGCCCTGCTGGAAACCCGGCGTCAGTTCTTCGGCCGCGCCGCACGGGGGCTCGGCCCGATCGCTTTGGCGGCCCTGTTGAATCCGCGTCTGTTTGCCGGTTCGTCCGCGGGCGACGACCCGCTGCGAAATCCGGGAGCAGGCGGCGTGTTGCAACGGCTGCACGTGAAGCCGCGGGCGAAACGCGTCATCTACCTGGTCATGAACGGGGCGCCGTCGCAAATCGACCTGTTCGATTACAAGCCGAAGATGCAGGAGATGTTCGACGTCGACCTGCCCGACTCGGTACGGATGGGGCAGCGGCTGACGACGATGACCTCCGGCCAAAAGCGGTTCCCCATCGCACCGTCGATCTACAAGTTCAAGCAATACGGCCCCTCGGGCGCGTGGATCAGCGAATTGCTGCCGAACATCGCCGACGTGGCGGGCGAAATCGCCATCGTCAAAAGCATGTACACCGAGGCGATCAATCACGATCCGGCGATTACGTACTTGTTCACCGGCGCGCAGGTGCCGGGCCGGCCGTGCATGGGCGCATGGCTTTCGTACGGGTTGGGATCGATGAACGCCGATCTGCCGACGTTCGTGGTTCTCCACTCGACGTGGAGCTCCAAACGCGACGCCCAGGCCATCTACGCGCGGTTGTGGGGATCGGGGTTCTTGCCGTCGAAATATCAGGGGGTGAGTTTTCGCTCGCAAGGCGATCCGGTGCTGTACCTGTCGAATCCGCCGGGCGTCGACGAAAAATCCCGCCGCATGATGATCGACGGTGTGGTCGCGTTGAACAAGAAGCTGTACGACGAACTGGGCGATCCCGAGATCCAAACACGCATCGCCCAGTACGAAATGGCGTATCGCATGCAATTCTCGGTGCCCGAGTTGACCGATATCAGCAAGGAACCGGAAGAGACCTTCGCCCTGTACGGGGAAGATGCCCGCACGCCCGGTACGTTCGCGGCCAATTGCTTGTTGGCCCGGCGGTTGGTCGAGCGCGACGTGCGATTCGTACAGATTTTCCATCGCGGATGGGATCAGCACGGGCAGTTGCCGCGGGACTTGCCGTTGCAATGCAAAGACATCGACCGCGCGTGTCGCGGATTGATTCTCGATCTCAAACGCCGTGGTCTGCTGGAAGATACGCTGATCGTCTGGGGCGGTGAGTTCGGACGCACGATCTACTGCCAAGGCACACTCACGAAAGACAACTACGGCCGCGATCACCATCCGCGTTGCTACACCATGTGGTTGGCCGGCGGCGGCATCAAGCCGGGAATCGTCTACGGCGAGACGGACGACTTCAGCTACAACATCACCGAGAACCCGGTGCACATCCACGACTTGAACGCCACGATCCTGCATTGCCTGGGCATCGACCACAAGCGACTCACGTACAAGTACCAAGGACGCGACTTCCGCTTGACCGACGTCCACGGCAACGTCGTCGAAGATTTGCTCGCCTGATACCGCAAGCGGCACCGAGCAGCCGTCGCGGAAGGCATCATCCGGAGCGACGGATGTTCGCTCGACGCCCGACGAAGCGGGGATCGTTCGCGTGGGATGAGGACTTGCGATCCGACTAGCGGGCGTCATCCCAAAGCGCATCACCGGCGGGGCGGGCGGTCTTGCGCATCTCTTCCTGGAACAGGATGGCCATGCCGCGCAACTTGCGCGCGATTCGGCCGTTCGAAACCGGATGCTGTTCACCGGGATCGGCCGACAGGTCGTACAACGTGAGCGTGGGATTCAAGTAGAGTTTCCATTGTCGCCAGCGGACGGCGGCCAACGCCCCTTGGCTGCCGTGATAGAAAAAGGCTTCGTCGTACTCGTCGCGGGTGATCAACTCGGCCCACTCGCGAGGCGGATCCCACCAGCGGCGCAGCGGTATGTCGGCATTCAACGACCCGCCGGTTCCCGCTGCGGGCACGGTCGAAGTCTTTCCCTGAAGCAGCGGCGCGAGATCGCGGCCGTCGATGACGACGCCGTCGGGCACACGGATGCCTGCCAGCGTCGCCAGCGTCGGATACCAATCCATGGCCCGCACGACCTCGCGACAGACGACGCCGCTTTGAATGCCCGATCCCGGCCCCCAGGCGATCGCAGGTACGCGGATACCGCCTTCGAACGTGGAGAGCTTGTGTCCGCGGATCGGCTGTTGCGGGTTCCTGCCCGGCCCGCGGCCGTTGTCGGAAAGGTACAGCACGATCGTGCGGTCGGCGATGTCGAGTCGTTCGAGGGTGTCCATCAGCCGGCCGACGTGATAGTCCAACTCTTGAATCGCGTCGCCGTATTCGCCCCAGTTCGAGCTGCCTTGGAACTCGGGGCTCACCCCCAGCGGATTGTGCAACATCGTGTGCGGCAGATAAAGGAAAAACGGATGATCCTTGTTCGCTTCGATGAAGCGGATGGCTTCGTCGGTGTAAAGGCGGGTCAACTCGGCGGGATCGACGGGCCGTTTGACGACCGTGCCGTTGCGAAGCAGCGGCACGCCGCCCTCATCCTCGAAGTAGACGGTCTCCACCGGGTCGAGGTTGTGCAGCAGGCCGAAATATTCGTCGAAGCCCTGATTCCACGGCAGGAACGGTTCTCGGAAACCGAGATGCCATTTGCCGATGCACGCGGTCGCATAGCCTTGCGAATGGAACAGTTCGGCCAAGGTCAATTCGTCGGGATGGATGCCCGACTTCGAATCGGCGCGGTGGACCCAAATGTGGTTTCCTACGCGCCTCGGATAGCAGCCGGTAAGCAACCCTGCCCGCGACGGACTGCAAATCGGCGCGGCCGCGTAGTAGTCGGTGAAACGGATTCCCCCCGCAGCGATCGCGTCGATGCGAGGCGTTTTCACCTCGGTCGCCCCGTAGCACCCTAGATCGTAATAGCCCTGATCGTCGACGAAGATCAGCAGCACATTCGGTCGTACTGTTTCGGCCGCCGGCACCAGCGGCGCCAGGCACGCGGCAAGCAGAAAAGCAGCGACGAAGCGAGAAGTGCGAAACATGATCGGTCCTCGGTTCGGCAACACCCCTGTTGCAAGCACGCACTTCCCCCGCGTGCGACAAGGCGATCGCCCGTCGCCGAAGTCGAATCTAGTCACCGGTTTCGCAGAACGCAAACGACTCGCGTGATTCGCGGTTTACGCGAAGAGTGCCTCGACCGGTTTGCCCTCACCGTTTTCGGTGGCGTAGAAGGGGCGTTTCTCGATTTCAAACGACGTTCGCGGAGAAATACCCAGCGCCGTGTAGATGGTGGCGTGCAGGTCGGAGATCGAGACCGGGTCACGAGTCACGAGGAAGGGACGTTCCTCGGCCGTTTCGCCGTGCAGGTATCCGCGTTTGATGCCGCCGCCGAACATCAGGACCGAGCTCGATCCCGTGAAATGGCGGTGCAGGCCGTATTGTTTGAGTTCCGACATCTTGTCGGCCTTCGCCCGCGATTGGTCCCGGGCCGTGCTCCCCGGCACCCCTTCCACCATCATGTCGCGGCTGAATTCGCTGGCCAGCACGACCAGCGTGCGGTCGAGCAGGCCGCGTTCTTCGAGATCCAGGATCAACTGCGCCACGGGTCTGTCGATCATTTGCTTCATCGCGGCGGCGCGGGTGTGGCCGTTTTCGTGGGTGTCCCAGCCTTCGAAAGGGACGTACTCGGTCGTGACTTCGATGAAGCGGGCACCGGCTTCGACCAGCCGACGAGCCAACAGGCACCCCAGCCCGAACCGTCCCGTATTGTAGGTGTCGTAGACGGCCTTCGGCTCTTCCGAAAGGTCGAACGCCTTGCGTTTGGGGGAAACCAAAAGACGATGCGCGTTTTCGACCGAACGCAGCATCGCTTCACGGTGCTCGGCCGAGGCGTGATGATACGCCGGATTCTTCTCGACCAAGCGGCGGTAGAACTGGTGTCGGGCTTCGAACCGCGTGGGGGTCATTCCCTCGGGCGGTCGGACGGCCCGGATCGCATCGTCGGGATACGGCAACAGAAACGGGCCGAACTCGGTGCCGAAAAAACCGGCCTGATGGAACGCCTTCAGCTCTTCCTTCTCGCCGACGCCTTCCAGTCGCTGGCCGATGTCGATGAAGGCGGGAATCGCCGGATCACGCGGCCCGAGCAACTTGGCGATCCATGCGCCCATGTGCGGTGCCGCCACGGTTTGCGGCGGAACATATCCGGTGTGCCAATGATACTGATGCCGAGAATGAAGGATATGCCCCAGATCGGCCAGCACGTGTGAACGGATCAGCGTGCCGCGATCCATGATCGACGCAATCCGGTCGAGATGCTGTGAAATCTTGATGTCGTCGACGACGGTATCGATCGCGGGAAAGGTGCTCAGGATTTTTTCGGCAGGCAGTCCGATTTCGAACGGTTCGTACCGCTTGGGATCGAACGTGTCGGGGGCCGCCATGCCGCCTGCCATCCACAACAAGATGCACGCATCGGCCTTCGGAGCCGGGGGAACGGTTTCGGCAGACAGCTTCGGAATCGGGCCTGCCAGGGCCGCGAGCACAGCCGCGGTGGTCGACTTCAAGAACGCTCGTCGACTGTGATTTTCTCGATCGAATACGTCGGATCGCATGGACCGTTCCTCGCCCTCGAAATCAATGAACAAAAAAGAATTCGGGCTGCATCAAGATCACCCAAAGCAGATCGGCCACGTGCTCGGCCTGCGGCGTGTCGCCCAAGAACGCCGTCGCTTCGGCGAGTTCGTCGGCGCTCGGTTCGCGACATAGCGTCGCGAGGTACACATGACGAACGAGCTCTCTCGTTGAAGGATGGTCGGCCGTCAGGCGGGTTCCGGCCCGGGCCGCCAGCGCGGCAAACGTGGGGCCGTTGGTCAGCTCCAATGCTTGCAGCGTGTCGAGGTCGCTCGGTCGTGTCGAGACGACCTGTTCCCGATTGGGACGCCCCAGCGCCCGTTGCATGGCGTCGGCACGCACCAACGACGCGCGGACGAACCGTGCCGGCGGCGCTTCGGGCGGTAACGCCGCCTCGGGCTTCGCCGGAGCGGCGTCGGCAAGCGACCACACGGCGTCGGTGAACTGTTCGGCAGTCAATCGTTTGGGAATCGGGCCGCGGAAATCGTCGCGTGCCTCGGCCGGTCGGGTGTCGCACGTCGCGCGATACGCCTGTGATGTGGCGATGTGGAACAGCAGCTCTTTCAAGTCGTAATCGTGCGCGACCAGGTAGCCGGCCAGGTAATCGAGAATGTCCTCATCGAATGCCGGGTTTTGCATCATGTCGACCGGCTCGACCAGCCCGCGGCCGAACAAACGATGCCACAGTCGGTTCACGATCGTGCGGGAAAAACGGCCGTTCGCAGGCGAGGTGGTCAATGCCGCGAATTGGGCAAGGCGTTCTTCACGCGGCGCGTGAGGGTCGATGTCGCCCAGCTCGGGGAACAAGTAATGGGCCTGCGCGGTTCGCCCGGTGGGCTTGTCGCAGCGGAAGATTTCCAGCGGCTCATCGGCAGTGATCGCCGCCAGCCCATAGGCGTCGTCGAGCGTCCAGCGGTCGATGAAACTGTCATGGCACGAGGCGCACTTCATGTTGATGCCGAGAAAGACCTGGCTGGTCGTCTGCGCGAACTGAAGTTCGGTCGATTGGCTCGCGTTCACGTTTCCCCGCCAACGAATGCCGCGGATGAAGCCTTCGGCTTCGGGCTTTGGAGCGAGCAGTTCCCGCACGAATTCGTCGAACGGTTTGTTCTCCAGCAGCGATCGATACAACCAGCCGGTGATCTGCTTGCGCCCTCCGTCGATGTAGCCTGTGCCCGCGTAATCGTTGCGCAAGAGATCGTTCCAATAGGTCAACCAATGATCGGCATACGCGCGGCGATCGTCGAGAAGCCGTCGAACGAGCCGCGCATCGCGATCGGGGCGGGTGTCGTTCACGAATGCGTCGCGTTCTTCCGGCGTCGGTAGAAGGCCCGTCAGGTCCAACGAAGCCCGACGCAGGAACACGGCATCGTCACACGGTTCGGGCGCGGCGATGCCGTTTCGCGCGTAGTACGCATGCAGCAGGGCGTCGAGCGGATGTGCGTGCGTCTTCGGGACGGCGACCTCGCGCAGCGCCGGCGGTCGCGTGAACGTGTCGGCTGTTGCGAACGTGAAGCCCGGTTCCCAGGGAACCTCTTGGGCGATCCAATGTTTCAAGACGTCGATTTCGTCGGCCGACAGCGGATCGCCTTCCGGCGGCATGCGATAGTCGGGATCGCTGCTGGTGACGCGGTCGATCAGCTCGCTGCCTTCGGGCCGCCCCGGCACGACGACCAGGCTTCGTAACAGGGCACGGCGATCGTCGAACGAAACGCCGCCTTCGTAGACGCCGTCGGCGTGGCAACCGATACAGCGGTTTTCAAGGATGGGGACGACCTCGTGCACGAAATCGACCGGCTTCGAGTCGGCCGAGCGCCCCACCGTCGCGTTTGCGAAAACGAGCCCCCACACCCCCACCACGACGAGCAACGACCGACCACGCATGAGCACCGCCCTACAAGAATAATGTCAACTGACGCCGACATTATTTCGCAAAAATGCGCCGCGGCAATGAATTCGGACGGCGGCTTTGGTGATGCAGAGGTCGCCAATCGGCCTATTCGATCGAAATCGGCCTATGCGCGGACAATGGGGGCGCGGGCCGACGGCGCGGCCGGGCATCGGTCGGTGCGCGGATGACGCGATTTTTCCTCGGACACCGCCTGCACACGCAGGTAAGCGGTTACTGCTTGTCGGCGTTCGCTTCGAGCCGGGCGGGAACGTAGCGGGTCATCTGGTTGAGATATCCCCCCACGTGACCGGCGTTTTTCATCGATGCCCGCTTCATCGCCTCCACGGCGGGAAGGGCGTCTTCCCCCATGCGATCGAGCACGTTGATCGCCCGCAATCGAACCAGCGGCGAGGGCGATTCGAGCAATTCGGTCAGTACGTCGAGGGCTGTTTGGACGTCGCCCAGCTTGTAGAGAACCTCGGCGGCGACGGCCCGGTTGTAACCCGGCTCGGAGGGGGTTCCGGCAATTTGCTTTGCGACCGATCGGGCCGGCGCGGCCTGTTCGCCCAAGGCGACAAGCCCCGTCACCCCCCAGTAGCGAAACACAGGGTCGCCGTGCCCCGCCAACGCGACGAGATCCTCCAGACACTTCGGATCGCGCCGGCTTGCGATTTCGGCGGCGTCGAGCAGTTCGGCGACCGGGTTCGCCTTTCTGTCGAAGGCGACATCGTAGGGCGTTCTTCCTTCGGCGCGGTCGAGCATTGCTTGTTCGGGTAAGAGCCCCAAGTCGCCCGTCGCGATCATCCAACGGCGGCACTCGGCGCGCATTTCGGCGAGCACGTCGGCATACTGCGGGTCATCGGCCAGATTGTGCACCTGATACGGATCGGCGGCGGTGTCGTACAATTCTTCGACCGGCTTGGGCTGGAAGTAGCGATCCTGGACGGGATTCAACTTGCCCTCTTCGTGCAGGCGGCGCCAGACCTTCATCGTGGGCATCTGTTCGGTGTATTCGACATATTGCGACCAAGGCAAGTGCGGATAGAAGTTGCGGTTGTATTGGAATCGGGCGCTGCGGACCACGCGAACCATGTCGAACCGTTCAGCCATGCGGTCGCGGATCGCGTAGACATATTTCCGCGGCGGTCCGGCCTGCGGTCCCAAAAACGGTACACCTTGCATCGCTTTGGGGATGGACACGCCGGCCAGGCTCAACACCGTGGGCGCGAAATCGACGAAGCTGACCAGGCGGTCGGTCGTGCCGCCCGGCGGTGTCGGAGCCCATTGGGCGTACTTCTTGGGAAAGCGGACGAGAAACGGAACCTTCAGGCCCGGGCCCCAAACCCATTTCTTGACGCCCGGCATTCCGGCTCCGTGGTCGGAAAAGAAAAACACGATCGTGTCGTCGGCCAGGCCGTCTTCCTCCAATTGCTTCAAGATGTCGCCCGCCTGATAGTCCATCGCGGTGATGTTGTCGTGATAGCGGGCCCAGTCTCTGCGCGACTGGGGGGTGTCGGGATGAAACGGCGGAACGACGACTTCGTTCGGGTCGTGGAATTCCTCAGGTTTCAGCCGGGCCGTATTCCGGCGATAGGCGGCCTCGGGCACGCGAATTTGGCTCTCATGCGTAACGGTGAAATTGAATACGGCGAAAAACGGTTGTCCCGGCTTGCGATTCCGCCAGTGCGCCGCGCGACTCGATTCGTCCCACGCTTCGGGCGGCACGGCGAAGTTGTAGTCGGTCTTCACGTTGTTCGTGCAGTAATAGCCCGCGCGACGCAGATATTCCGGAAAGCACTTTACCGCCTCGGGCAACCAGGTGGTACTGCGCATGCCGTGACTGCCGAGCGTCGAGGGGTATACGCCGGTGATCAGGCAACTACGGTTCGGCGAGCAAACGCCGGTAATGCCGTATGCATTCGTATAACGCGTCCCCTCGGCGGCCAGCCGATCGAGATTCGGCGTATGTGCATTCGGAGTGCCGTAACAGCCCAAGTCGGGACTGATATCTTCACACGTGATCCACAGGATGTTGGGACTCTCGGCGGCCGCGGCTTTTGCCGTTGCCGATACCGTAAGACACACCGTCGCAACACCATACAGAAAAGCCCGCAACATACGCCTTCCTCCTGCAACATCGTTCGGTTGCGGTTGGGGGACTATACTGTCGCTTTCGCTGTACGGTAATTGCCGCAGCGAAGCGAGACAACCGCTGCGTGTCGGATTCATTGATGCGAGGTATCTGAAACACGAGGCGAGCGGCAATCCCGCATCGCTTTCTCTTGCCGTCCACACTGAAAATTGCTACCGTGCGCCGCTTCCCTCGGCAAAACGACTCGACGATCAGCAGAAGAAAAGCATGTTCGGTCGAACGGCATTTGGAATTACGGTCGTGGGCGTCCTTGCGGCGCACCTTCTCGCGCGTGCGCCGAACGTTTCGGGCGGCATCGTCGAGAGCATACTGGCCGAGGCTGCCGGACGGAACGCGCCGTCGAAGGCTTCATCGGGGGCGGGCGATCGCACCCGCAAAACGCACGTTTCGCGACACGATTGCAACGATGTCGACTGCGAGACCTGCGACGGCGAGACGTCGTTTTGGTTGTACGTGGGGGAAGAATTGGTGTGGCCGGTCGTCGCCTCGCCCGTCTGGGTACCGATGGCCGTATTGGAAGACGAGCACGACCATGTCACCCGCTTCGTCGACTATCCGTATCAAGAGCCCGACTGCGGATGTCTGTACCGTGATCCGGCGAATGCGGCAAGTTGGTCGTTGGAGCAGGCCCTTTGGGGCCGGGCCTCGATCGACTTTGCGACGCCCGTCGACGACCTGTATCGTGTCGGCGGCAGTTTGTTTCTCTCCGGGGCGAACCGCTTCGGAGTCGACGCGCAGGCGCATTGGTTCGAAGAACGTCTCGGGGACGGCTCGTACGATCACATGACACTCGGCGATGCCGACATCCACTACCGCTTCGCCGAGTCGGAACGCGGCTACTTCTACATCGGGGTCGGCTTCAACTGGCTCGAGGGCGAAGGGCAATTCGACGCCGGTGTGAACACGACCTACGGCTTCGACCTCTTCTTCGCGCGTCCGTTCGTCTCGTCGACCCAAATCGACTTGGGGACGCTCGGCGACACCTCGCTGTTTCGGTTCCGCACGACGATCGGGGCTGCCGCGGGACGCTTCGAACCCTTTATCGGGTACGAATACCTCGACGTGGGAACGACCGAGCTCAACCAACTCGTCTCGGGAATCACCTTTTCGTTCTGAAAGCCGAATCTGAAGAGCGTTCCCCCGTGTAGAGGGAGACGAGGCCGGGGATATCGCACGTCCCCTTTCGGCAAGCGGGGCTATTCCCGAGAATAGATGTTTTTGCGGCGTGCGCCGGGAGACGCTGCCTTCACACCGCTTGCGGTAATCATCACGACACGACTTTTGCCGAAAAGGGCCCTCCCGTGCCCAAAGAACTGCTCAACGAATCGATTCGGGGGGAACTCGTCTTCTTGGGGACGGGAACCTCGCACGGGGTACCGCTGATCGGTTGCGGATGCCGCGTCTGCCGAAGCAACGATCCGCGCAACCGCCGTACCCGTTGCGCCGTCGTCTTCGGCCTGCCGTTCGGCAATCTCTTGATCGATACCCCGCCG
Organism: Thermostilla marina; assembly: GCF_054657455.1. Lineage (NCBI taxonomy): Bacteria > Pseudomonadati > Planctomycetota > Planctomycetia > Pirellulales > Thermoguttaceae > Thermostilla > Thermostilla marina. The sequence continues at coordinate 4,941,174 of NZ_BAAHYR010000001.1, forward strand.
GAGTTGCGGTTGCAACTGACGCGGGAGCGAATCGGCGTCATTCACGCGGTCGCGTTCACCCACGGTCATGCCGACCACCTGTTCGGGCTGGACGATCTGCGGATCATGAACAAGTACCTGGGCGGCGGAGTGCCCCTTTTTTGCGAAGAGCAGGTAGAAAACCGCATCCGGCGGGCGTTCGATTACGCCTTTTCGGAGGCGGCGCGTCGCCTTCCCCACGGAGGGATCCCAGAGCTGCAAATCCATCGGATCGGTCCCGAGCCGTTCGACTTGCTGGGGGCCGAAATCGTTCCCGTGCGATTGGCCCACGGTAGCTGGGACATCTTGGGCTTCCGCATCGGCAAGACGGCCTACTGTACCGATGTGAAAACGATTCCCGAGCCGTCGAAGGCGCAGTTGTACGACCTCGATTGTTTGATCCTGGACTGTTTGCGAAAAGAGCCTCATCCGACGCACATGTCGCTCGACGAGGCCTTGGTCGCTGTGGAAGAACTTCGTCCCAAGCGGTGCTATTTCACGCACATGTGTCATCGGCTCGATCACGCCGAACTCGAAGCGAGCCTGCCGGAGAACGTCCGACCGGCCTACGACGGGCTGCGGATCCCACTGGCGGGGATCGAGTTTCCCCCGCTTTCCGAGGAACGCGAAGTCCGGTGTTCGTCGCCGCCGGGCAGCGCTCCACAGTCGAGCTGAGAGCGAACTCAAGATACAAATCACGATTCCCATCCCCCCCAACGAGCGCTCCCTCGTCGAGCCGGTTCCGCGAGGTGAACGCCGATCGCAATGGACGCCCCCGCCTGACGGGGGCCGCAAGATCGGCCGGAGCGCGGCAACATTGCGGATTGGGAACCGAGCGTCCGAGCAACAAACTCAGGTGTACGAATGGGCAACACTGATAAACAGCAGCTTTTAGGAAAGCTGGAAAAACATGGGCAAGAGCACCTGTTGGCGTTCTGGGATCAGTTGGACGTGCAACAGCGTGACTCGTTGGCGGCGCAGATCGCCGAGGTCGACTTCGATTTGATCGCCCGGTTGTACGCGAACCGTGATGCGGTGGTCGATGTGGCGGGGTTGCTGGCCCAAGCGACTTCGCCCCGGGCGGTGCGGCTGGGGCGACCCTCGGAGTACTCGCCCGAAGAAGCACGCCGTCGAGGAGAACAGGCCCTGGCCGCAGGCGAAGTGGCCGCGCTCTTGGTCGCCGGAGGCCAAGGAACACGGCTGGGATTTCCGCATCCGAAAGGGATGTTCGAAATCGGGCCGGTATCGAATCGCACCTTGTTCCAGATTCACGTCGAGAAGATACGCGCCCGTTCGCGACGTTACGGAAAGCCCATCCCGTTGGCGTTGATGACCAGCCCGGCGACGAACGACGAAACGATCGCCTTCTTCGCCGAACACGAGCGGTTCGGCTTGCCCGTGGACGACTTGTTGGTGTTTTGCCAAGGGACGATGCCCGCGGTCGACGCGCAAACCGGCAAGTTGTTGCTGGCGGCGCCCGACCGGTTGGCCGTCAGTCCCGACGGGCATGGGGGGATGCTTGCGGCGTTGGTGAAAAGCGGCACGATGGAGAAGCTGCGGTCGCGGGGCATCCGCTATTTGTTCTACTTCCAGGTCGACAATCCGCTGGTCGATATCGCCGCGCCCGAGGTGATCGGATACCACTTGCTCTCCGGTTCCGAGATGACGACCGAGGTGGTCGCGAAGAAAACGCCGCTGGACCGGGTGGGTAATGTCGTCCAGGTCGGTGATCGGCTTCACGTGATCGAGTACAGCGACCTGCCCGACGAACTGGCCCGTCGCACCGCAGAAGACGGTTCGTTGCTCTTGTGGGCGGGCAGCATCGGCGTGCACGTGATCAATCTCGATTTCCTCGCCCGCATGAGTGATCTGGCCGAGGCGTTGCCGTTCCACATCGCCCGCAAGAAAGTGCCCTACGTCGATTTGCAGGGCCAAGCCCATAAGCCGGAAAGCCCGAACGCGATCAAGTTCGAGCGGTTCATCTTCGATTTGATTCCGCAGGCCGAAAACGCGATCGTCGTCGAGGTCGACGCTGCGGAACACTTCGCCCCCTTGAAGAATGCCCCGGGGGCCGCCGAGGACACGCCCGAGGCGGTCCGCGAGGCGATCGTCGCTTTCTATCGCAAATGGTTGGAAGCGGCCGGAGCCGAAGTCGCCGACGGCGTAGCGGTGGAGGTTTCGCCGTTGTTTGCGCTCGATGTCGATGAGCTGCGCACGAAGCTGCCCGCCGGGACGAAGGTCGTCGAGCCGACGTACTTCGCCTGACGGTTTACGCGGCCCCGGTCGTGCGAAAGTCGTCACACACGAGGGAACATCATCAAACGGAGGTCCGACGATGTTGCACGCAGTGATCATGGCCGGAGGCTCAGGCACCCGCTTGTGGCCCGAGAGTCGCGCCGACCGTCCGAAACAACTGCTCAAGATCACGGACGACCGGACGATGATTCGCGCGACGGTCGATCGCTTGGGTGAGTTGGTTCCGCGGGAAAACGTGCTCATTGCGACCACGCAGGCACTCGCTCCGCGGATCGGTGAAGAGCTTTCGTTTCTTCCGCCCGAGGCGATCCTGGCCGAGCCGTGTCCGCGGAACACGGCGCCGTGTATTGCGTTGGCGGCACTGTTCGTCGTCCGCAAGGATCCGGAAGGAACGATGGCCGTGATGCCTGCCGATCATGTCATCTTTCCGCCCGAGCGATTCCAGGCGGCCTTGCAACTGGCGTCCGACCTGGTCGAGGAGGATCCCTCACGGCTGATCACCTTCGGCATCAAGCCGACGTATCCGTCGCCGTCGTTCGGCTACATCGAGCGAGGCGAGGCGTTGCAGTCGCCGAAGGTCGACGGCTCGATCCCCGTGCACGAAGTGGCGCGCTTCCGTGAAAAGCCGAGCGTCGAGGTCGCCCGCGAGTATCTCGCGGCAGGCACGTTTTCGTGGAATGCCGGGATCTTCGTGTGGAAAGCGAAGACGATCCTCGAAGCCCTGCGGCGATACGAACCGGAAATCACAACCCGTCTGGACGCGATCGACAAGGCGATCGGCACGCCCGACTACGAACGCGTGTTGGCCGAAGAATTCGCGGCAATGCCCAAGATCTCGATCGACTACGCCGTGATGGAAAAGGCCGATCGGGTGATCGTGATCGAAGCGCCGTTCGAGTGGGACGACGTGGGCGGCTGGCGTTCTCTGGAACGTCTCAAAGACAAAGACGCAAACGGAAACGTGATCGATGCCGCCCGTGCGGTGGCGATCGACACGAAGGATTCGATCATCCGCTGCGGCGATGCAGCGCGCGTGGTCGCGACCTTGGGCGTCGAGAACCTGATCGTCGTCGTAACCCCCGATGCCGTGTTGGTCGCCGACAAGAACCGCGAGGAGGACGTCCGCAAGATCATCGAGCAATTGCAAGCCGGCGGCGCGAACGACGTGTTGTGATTCCCGCGTTTTCGACAGGCGCGAATGTCGAACGAATGATTTCTGCCGGCGGCGAGGCGATCAGGTCGTCTCGCCGTCTTTGTTTTGGGACCGCTGGAGGGCCGCGAGCGCACGCGGCTGCACCGGGTTCTGCGGCGGCGAGGTGCCGATTTGCAGAAAAGGTTGAACCAAAACCTTGAAAACGATTGTCGATTGTATACAATCGACACGTATGGTTGATGTGATCAACGGGCGCGAAATCACGGGCAGGACCGGAAGGTCGCCCCACGATACTCGCCTCTGTTCGGTTCTCGCGTCGAGGCGGCATCATGTTCCAGCTACTCGCACACCGCCGGGCAATCGTCTGCCACGCGATCCTGTGCGCGTTCTTCGCGGCAACCTGCTCCGCGGAAACCGTTCGGCGGCCCAACGTCGTCCTCATCATGACCGACGACCAAGGGTATGCCGATATGTCGTGTCACGGCAATCCGTATCTGAAGACGCCGAATATCGATGCCTTGCACGACGAGGCCGTCCGCTTCACCGATTTCCACGTCGACCCTACATGCTCCCCCACGCGCGCCGCGCTGATGACCGGGCGCTATTCGAGTCGCGTAGGCGTCTGGCTGACGTATGCGGGCAGGCACCGACCGTGGCCCGACGAACTTACCGCCGGTGATATTTTCTCGGCCAATGGGTATCGGACGGCCGTCTTCGGCAAGTGGCACCTGGGCGATAATTACCCGTACCGGCCCGTCGACCGCGGCTTCCAAGAATCGCTCGTGCACGGCGGGGGCGTCGTCGGCGAAGCGCCCGACTTCTGGGGAAACGACAACTACAACGATATCTACGTGCGCAACGGATGCCGTGAAGCAGTTCGCGGCTACTGCACCGACGTCTGGTTCGAGGAAGCGATCCGCTTCATCGAATCGACGCGCGATCGGCCGTTTTTCATCTACTTGCCCACGAACGCCGCGCATGGGCCCCATCATGTTCCCTGGAAATACGCCGAGCCTTATGCCGAATTGGGCGACCGCACGGCGCGGTTTTTCGGCATGATCGCGAACATCGACGAAAACCTCGGCCGGTTCCGCCGCAAACTCGACGAACTGGGGCTTGCCGAGAACACGATCCTTGTTTTCTTGACCGACAACGGCGGCACCGCCGGCGTGCAGGTATACAACGCGGGAATGCGAGGCTCGAAAGCGACGGCATACGAGGGCGGCCACCGCGCGGCTTGCTTTATATACTGGCCCGCGGGCGGTCTTTACGGGGGACGCGACGTCGACCGCCTGGCCGCCCATTTTGATCTCTTGCCCACGTTGATCGAGCTCTGCCGATTGAAACTGCCGCGCCCGGTCGATTTCGACGGAAAGAGCCTTGCGCCGCTGTTGAAAGACCCGAACGCCCCTTGGCCGGAACGCACCTTGTTCGTCCATCACCAAGGCCGTTTCAACCAGCCGCTGGTCGACGATCGCCCCATCAAGTACAAGGACTTTTCCGTCCTCACCGAGACGTGGCGGCTGGTCGGCGACGGTCCGGAGAAACGTGAATTGTACGCGATCGAAGACGACCCGGGGCAAAAGCACGACCTGGCCGGGGAACATCCCGAAGTGGTCGCCCGTTTGATGCAGGCCTACGAGGCATGGTGGGCTCACATTTCGACACGCTTCGACGATTACGCCCGCGTCGTCGTCGGCAGCGAGGCACAACCGAAAACCGTCCTCACTTGTCAGCAATGGCACGGGGAGCATATCCCCTACAGCCAGCAGATGGTTCGGCAGGCGATGGATGCCGAGGGCTTCTGGGATTTGAAGGTCGCTCGAAAAGGACGTTATCGCATCGCTCTGCGGCGTTGGCCCGAGGAACTCGACGTCGCGATCCGCGATGTCGTGCCGCCCCCTCAACTCGATCCGCAAAAGCATGCGATTTCGAAGGGGTATCGTGCTCCAACCGGTCGCATCGACGCCGTGCGGGCACGGCTGGCGATCGGTGACTTCGACGAAGTACGGCCGGTCGGTCCCGACGATCGTGAAGTCGTCTTCGATGTCGAACTGCCCGAAGGTCCGGTGGATTTGCACGCGTGGTTCTACGATACCTCGGGCAAGCGGTGGGGAGTGTACTACGTCGTCATCGAACGACTGTAACGTGTAAAGGCGGTCGCAGCGAGAGAAACCCGTTCCAGCGTATTCCGAACAGGAGATGACGTCATGTTGGTGGGAGTCATGTGGGCGATCGTCGCCGGGATCATGTTGGGATTGTATGCCCTTCCCGGCAAGTTCACCAAGGATTTCAAGTTCGAAAACACCTGGGGGCTGTTCTTTTTGCTGACGATGTTCGTCGTCCCCATCGCCGCTACGGCGATCTTGATGAAGGGGATCGGCGGCGTCTACTCGGACTTCCCGCAATGGAAGCTGGCGGTGATGTGCGTGGCCAGTTTGGCCTGGGGGTTGGGCGTGATGATGTGGGGTAAGGCGATCACCCACATCGGCATGTCGTTGGG